>NZ_LELF01000067.1:0-4440941 GCF_001029205.1 Paenibacillus sp. VT-400
GGGGGTGGAAGTGCAGCAATGCATGGAGCTGACCAGTACTAATCGGTCGAGGGCTTATCCAATAGCAAGTTGTAATTCGCATGTTTCGTTTCGAATCTAGTTTTCAGAGAACGATCTCTGAAATGTAAGCTACGCGTTTGGTGGCGATGGCGGAGGGGTTCCACACGTACCCATCCCGAACACGACCGTTAAGCCCTCTAGCGCCGATGGTACTTGGACCGCAGGGTCCTGGGAGAGTAGGACGCCGCCAAGCAACAGGAAGACACACTTGATGATATCGAGTGTGTCTTTTTTATTTTAATGTAATTCATTTAATGTATTCCTTAGTTCAGATTTGACTTGTTATATACATAAAATACTGGCGTTCCAATCCTTAAAGCTGTGATACAATAGGTGAGGTCTATATAGAAAACGGAAACACGCATAAGTACGAGGAGGAACAGTGAACACGATGAAATCAGCCCCGTTTATTGCCGTGGAAGGTCCAATCGGAGCGGGGAAAACAACGCTGGCAACGATGCTTTCCCATGAATTGAATCTTCCGTTAGTTAAAGAAATCGTAGAAGAGAATCCATTTCTGGCTTCCTTTTATCAGGATATCGACGAGTGGAGTTTCCAATTGGAAATGTTTTTTCTGTGTAATCGGTTTAAACAACTGGAAGACACGGGCGTTCATTATGTAGAGCAGAATACCCCAGTCATTTCAGACTATCATATCTATAAAAATATGATTTTTGCCGATCGTACCTTAAAGGGAACGAAACGGGATAAATATCGTCAAATCTATCATCTGTTAACAGATGATCTGCCAAAGCCCAATCTGGTGCTTTATATTGAAGCTGAACTCGATACGTTGATGTACCGCATTAACAAGCGTGGACGCTCATTTGAGCAGGACATGGACCCGGCATATATGGAACAACTCATTGCTGATTACAAAACAGGCATGGACTATCTGGCAAATAGCTCAAATCCGCCAGTAATCATTAAGGTCAATGCAGAGCAACTCGACTTTGTGGAACATCCTGAACACTTCAGGCAAATTGTTAATCACGTAAAGGAGTATATCATATGAATAACTATGGCATTCCAACGAATGCATTAATTACGGTAGCAGGTACGGTTGGAGTGGGTAAATCCACGTTAACGGCTGCTCTTGCACAGCGTTTGAATTTCAAGACTTCTCTGGAACAAGTCGATCATAATCCATATTTGGAGAAGTTCTATCATGACTTTGAGCGTTGGAGCTTCCATCTGCAGATTTATTTCCTGGCAGAGCGATTCAAGGAACAGAAAAAGATTTTTGAACTGGGTGGCGGATTCGTACAGGATCGTTCTATCTATGAAGATACGGGCATTTTTGCACAAATGCATGCAGATCAAGGAACCATGTCTGCTACAGATTTCGAGACATACAGCAGTTTATTTGAAGCGATGGTAATGACACCGTATTTCCCACATCCAGACGTGCTGATCTATCTGGAAGGCAGTCTGCCTTCGATTTTAAACCGTATTACGGAACGCGGACGCGAGATGGAGATTCAGACGGACCGTTCGTACTGGGAACACATGCACGAGCGCTATTCCGTGTGGATTGATCAGTTTACAGCTTGCCCTGTGCTGCGTCTGAACATTGATGAGTATGATGTGCATGATCCGGCATCGGTGGATGCCATTTTGGCACAGATTGCAGCTGTCATTCAGCCTTCCAAGGAAGTGCAAAGGTAAGATAGAGAGAGCTTTTCAATGTAGTTTTCTCGGTTACATTGGTTATATCTATGATACAGATATGGACAACATCCCTTCTACGGCTATTATGCTGTTGGAGGGATGTTTTTTTATGTGCCAAGGGAATGATGATGAGATGAATGTAGACAAAACTAAAATGATATATTCGAGTGAATAAGGGAAAGGATGTTTTATATATCTTTTCTATTATATAAATACATGATCACCAAAAGTAGAAAAATGTTGAATAATAGGACATTTTGTGGTTTCATAGGAAAGGTGAATTCTGGAAAAGAAGCATATGCATGACTCAGGAGGGAAAGACAACGTGGAAGAGAAACAAGGAGTTAAAATCGGTATGCCGATCATTGGTGGCTTAATTGCAGCCATTCTGGGAGGCATCGTATGGGCAGCTATTGCTGCAATGACCGATTATGAGGTGGGATTAATTGCGATTTTGATTGGAGCGCTCACAGGTTACGCAGTTGTGTTGTTCTCCAATAAACAAATTGCGACGGTACATAAGATTATTGCCGTACTGTTTGCACTTGTCGGCATTTTGTTGGGGAAATATCTGACGGTGGTTTATTTTACTTCCGAACTGTTTGGTGATGTAGGCGTGATGGAACTTGTGTTTGATAGCGAGATGATCAGTGCGTTTGTGGAAACCTTCCAGGAGTACTTCAGTCAACCGATTGATTTGTTATTCATCGTGCTTGCGATTGTGTCTGCATGGCAGATTCCTGGCCGGATGGCGAGAACCAGTCTAGCTACGGATGCATCTTCATCGGATCACGCACCAAGAGCTTAATCGGATAGACAGTGGACGCTTGGCAGTAAAATGAAGAACGTTTGACAGAAGAAACTTAATGCTCATCATCCTAAGCATCTGGTGAAACGATTATATCGAAGGGCTGGGAGCAGAAGAAAAACGTAGTAAAGAGCATCTACTTTAAAAGATATTTATAAAGTACTCAGAGTGAGCAGCAGTTAGGCTTGTTCACATTGCGGCTGAGATACTTACATACATAGGGACGATACGCCTGAGGGTGTACGTCCCTTTTGTGTATACACCAGGTAGGGGGATATTGCTCATAACTTTTGCAACAATTCGGATCGATTTAAATTACTTACCACATAACCCTAGTAAATATCCAGCATGTTCATAAGGTTATTTACAAGAAAGATATGTTCACCCCAAAAGGTAGGTTCAGTTATCCGAAGGGTCGTTTACTGCGAATAAAGCTGATGACGAGAGATTACTTTTATCACTAGAGGACAGAGCTCTAAGTTCAAGACTATCGTTTACAGTACACATCTGAGGACAATGAGAATTGAATAATACTGTATGTGGTCGAAGACAGGGCTATATTATTTGTTTTGGTCAGCAAATACAGCCATGGCATCTCTCATAAATACTGCCAAACCATCGCCAAACTGATCAATATTGCGTGTGAAGCGTTCATCGTCCACGTACATCTGACCAAGTCCTCTGAAGGCTTCAGGCGAGTAGCTTCCCATCTGATTCAGCCAGGTGTACCATTCTTGAATACCGGCCTGTGCCTCGGCAGATGCTGGTTCTGTGTGACGAAGTGCGGCTAGACGCTTGTAGATTTCGTTCATTTGATTGGATAGAGCCTCTTGCTCTGTGGTTGATTTACTGTGCAGCTTCTGATTTGCGTGATCGACGGCATGGTCTCCCCAACGGTCCCGCGCTTCTTGTTCATACGGATTCTGGCTAAAATCAAATCCTTCGAATTGTTCTTTGGCTGTCATTTTAATTTCTCCTCTCACGTGTAAAACCGTTCTATCAATGGTAGCAATCATCTGGTCCAAGCGTTGGCGCTTCTCCAGTAGTATAAGTCGATGCATTTTAAGTGCTTCTTCCGGATTGAAGGAGGGGTTGGTTATAATGCTTTTGATCTCCTTCAGAGAGAAGTCGAGTTCCTTGAAAAACAATATTTGCTGCAACCGTTCCAGGTTGGCATCTGAATATAATCGATATCCGGCAGAAGTTACTTCGTCCGGTGTTAACAATCCGATCTCATCATAGTGATGCAGTGTGCGCACACTGATTGAGGCAAGTTCGGCAACTTCTTTTACCTTCATGGCCATGTGTGAAACCTCCTTACAACACCGATTGTACAGTGTCACGTTACGTGAGAGTCAACCGTTGAAAATGAAAAAACAAGATGCGAGCATGGAAGCTGCATCTTGATCATGGATTGATGACAGGATGTGACTGGATTATTATAACATTCAGTCACTGTAGGGGAGCGGCTGTGCTTCTATGTCGAAGACATGGGTTGCTGCCGCGCCGCGGGGGTGTTTTGAGGCTCCTCTGTTATGGAGAGGAGCGTGAGCAGTTGTGGGTTGCACCATGTATTCGGTGCAGCCCACGGGGCTGGCAGTGCAGGGAGAGCAGGGCTACGCCTGCATCCCGCGCACTGCCGCAGCGAACTGCGCAGCCGCTGCGCGCACGTCGGCCGCGCCCGCGATGGCGGAGATGACGGCTACGCCGTCGGCTCCAGCCGCCATCACGGCGGCCGTGGTATCGGGCGTAATGCCGCCGATACCCACAATCGGAACTGCGATGCCTGCGGCGCGCAGTTCCGCCACCACTGCGGGGCCCAGCACAGCGTGGGCATCCGCTTTGGAGGGCGTCGGGTACATGGGCCCGACGCCAAGGTAGTCGGCGCCCGCCTGCACGGCACGGCGCGCCTCATCCACAGAGTGGGCGGATACGCCAAGCATCCGCCCATCTCCAATGCGGGCGCGTACCAGCGCCGCGTCCGCATCTTCCTGGCCGACATGCACGCCGTCGGCCTCCACTGCTACAGCCAGCTCCACATCATCGTTCACGATGAACGGGACCCCGTGCTGGCTGCACACCTCGCGAAGCCGCATCGCAAGCGTGATGCGAGCTTCGCCAACCAGGGCGCCAGTTCCCTTTTCACGAAACTGGAACAGCGTAATGCCGCCAGCAATGGCCTGGCGCAGCACTTCCACAGGGTTTTGCGTTGTATTGACGCTGCCCATCACCAAATACACCTGCATCGCGCGTCGTACCGCTTCTGCATCCCAAGGGCGCATCACTGCTCACCCCGCTGTCTGCGCTGATACGCAAAATGATTCGTCGGCCCATGTCCGGCCCCAATCCCGAGCTCATCTTCAATGGCTGCCTGAATGAATGCTCGCGCGGTCGTGACGGCAGCCAGAACAGGTGAACCTTTGGCTAACTCTGCGGTGATGGCAGCAGAGTATGTGCACCCCGTTCCGTGTGTATGACGTGTTACCACACGAACATTCTCCAGATAATGAAAAGACTGCCCATCGTAGAGCACATCCACGATCATGCCACTTCCTTCATCATGACCACCTTTGACCAAAGCATACGTTGAGCCCATCTGTACAATCCGTCTTGCGGCTTCTTCCCGCTGGCTCAGATTGGTGATAGACATCCCGGTAAGCAGTTCCGCTTCCGGAATATTGGGTGTTGTGATCAGGGCATGGGGCAACAGATCCGTAACCAACGCCTTTACAGCTTCCTGCTGGAGAAGGGGGGCGCCACCTTTGGCTACCATCACAGGGTCGATGACCAGATTTGACCAACGGTATTGCTGCCATTTCTCAGCCACTAGACGAATAATCTCGGCACTATATAACATGCCGGTCTTCGTTGCGGTTGGTTGAAAGTCTTCGCCGGTCGAGTCCAATTGCTGGGCAATGCCATCGTAAGGGATGGGAAAAACGCCCTGCACACCTGTTGTATTTTGGGCAGCAATAGCGGTAATAACCGTCATACCGTATACCCCAAGCTCCTGAAATGTTTTCAGATCGGCTTGAATGCCTGCACCGCCCCCGTTATCAGAGCCTGCAATGGTTAGCGCTTGAGCAATGCTCATACTGCACCTCCACGGGTCTGACGGATCTGTGCGCGTTCTGCCAAGAGATCAGGTGTCACTTGTGCCAGTTGATTCAACAACTCAATCTGGAAGCTGCCGGGTCCCAGGTGAGCCGTACGCTCTGCTGCCAGTTCAGCCGCTACACCATAAAAAGCGAGCGCTTCAACAACGCTGCCTAGAAGATCGGCTCCTGATTCCGCTATGGCTGTAAAAGCACCAATCACCGAACTGAGCAGACAGCCAGCACCTGTGACCTGAGTGAGCAGGGCATGACCATTACTCGTGAGAAATGTGGATTGTCCATCAGTAATGATATCTTCTTTTCCGGTAATGACCACGACACAGCCAAGTTTATGCGCTGCCCGCTCCGCAATGCCGATTCGGTCGCCCTCACCTGATCCTGCATCCACACCTTTAATACTCCAGCTCTCACCGATGACATTGGCGACTTCCGCCACATTACCGCGCAGTACCGTAAGACGAATTTCACGAACGAGCATCTGCACGGTTTCTGTACGATAGGCGGTTGCGCCTGCGCCAACGGGATCAAGCACTACAGGTACGTGATGCGCATTAGCCGATTGGCCAGCCAGACGGATCGCCTGAACGACTTTGTTATCGAGAGTACCAATGTTGAGTACTACAGCTCCTGACATCTTGGCGACATCAGCGACCTCTTCATGAGCATAGGCCATAAAAGGGGACGCACCGAGTGCAAGCAGACCATTGGCAGTGAAGGGAGCCACGACAAGGTTGGTAATGTTATGGACGAGCGGATTTTGCGTACGAACACGTTCCAAATAAGACATATAGTTTCCTCCTTGTTTTGAAGTAACACCATCGGTAGAAGACCGGTATGAAGGGTCACTCAGCAGAATAATAGGATATGAGTCTCCTTGTTGAGTTGGGGCGCAGAGTCTAACAACAGCCAGATCATTAATGCGGGAAAAGCAGAAACGTAAAATCTAAATCAGTTACTCTCCTTGCAGAGTAATAAAAGCATCCTCGGCTTTCACCGATTCAGGAATCAACTCCTGTTCAACGAGCCATGCACGTACATTTTCCCACGATTCCATTTCCTGCCGACCAAACGGTTGGCCTTCTTCATTCATGAGTGGCAGTAAAATAGCCAGGCTTTTGGTTTCGATCTCCGGGTCAAGCGGTGATGTTTCATTCTCATGAGCGAGCAGAATATTCAAGGCTTCTTTTGGATGCTCAGTCACATATTTTTGTCCTTCCTGGACCGCTTTGACGAACCGGGTAAGTTGGTCTCTTTTCGCTTTAATGCCAGCTTCACTCGCAGTCAGGACCAATTCATAATAATCAGGCACGCCATAATCGGTGGGGTTAATTGATTTCATGGCATATCCTTCTTTCTCCAAAATCAATTGTTCATGGTTAATGAAACCACCCATAATTGCATCCGCCTGTCCGGAAGCCAGCGAAGGAATCAGATCGAACCCAACGTCAACCAGATTCATGTTGTCGGGATTGCCGCCATCCTTGCTAATCATCGTGCGTACCATCGCTTCGTACAGAGGAATGGAGGAATAACCAACAGTCTTTTCTTCAAGATCTTTGGGTGAACTTACGTTGCCATTCGCTTCGGTCAACAGATGCACAAGCGGGTGCCGAACAACAGCAGCAATGGAACGTACAGGAATGTTCTCGCCACGCGCGAGCAAGATTTGGGGCTGATAACTTAGGGCCAGATCAATTTTTCCGGCAGCAACAAGTTTGAGCGAATCATTGGTATCCGCAGGCATCTGAATATCGAGATCCAGACCTTGGTCTGCAAAGTATCCTTTTTCCTGAGCCACATAGATGAAGGAGTGTACTGCATTCGGGTACCAGTCGAGCATGATAGACAGTTTATCTTTGGTGTCTGATGCTGGTTCGGTTGCAGACGGATCTGTTTGCTGTACATTAGTTGCAGAGTCTGTTGTTGGCTTGTTTTTGCTAGTATTCATGGTGCTGCATCCGCTAATGATCAGGAAAAGGCTAATGAGCATGATGGGAAGCAGGGAGTATATACCTTTGTTATTCATAAATGAAGTTCCTCATTTCATCGTTTTGATTTGTAGAAAATGGGCAACAGCATGTTAACGACAATGTGACAATGAACTGATTGAAGATGTTGCTGAAATTGTGCATAAGATAAGTTTTGTTTTGAAGATTGTAACTACTGTATTTACATCTAATTTCTGTCTAAGTATTATCCAACCTTTCTTTTGCCTCCATGACGATGACGCCGTATGCTAAACCGTTTCTCCAGCCAGGTAATCAGTACAAACAAAACGATCCCAAGCAGGGATAACAGCAAAATGGCGGCAAACATCGCATCCGTGTTCATGTTGCTGGACATACGACGGCTGAAGTACCCTAGACCTTTGCTACCACCAAGCCATTCGCCAATCGTTGCCCCAACCACGCAGTACACCACAGACATCTTTAGCCCCGAGAAAAAAGAGGGAAGTGCCAGCGGAACCTGGAGTTTGCAAAAAATATCCCACTTGTTGGCGCCCATGGTGAGCAGTAGTTCACGCTGCTCCGGATCGCCTTGGCGGAGTCCATCGTAGGTACTGACCACAATGGGGAAGAATGCGATTAAAAATACCACCGCGACTTTGCTCCACAACGTGTAACCAAACCACAAGATAAATACGGGGGACAAGGCGATCAGCGGGATGGTCTGACTAATTACAATGAAGGGATATAGGGCCTTTTCAATCGACCGATTCATATGCATGCCTGTTGCCAGCGTAATTCCAGTCACTATGGACAAGCCAAAACCAACAATAACCTCCATAAAGGTAGCAGGCAGATGGATGGTCAACAGCAGACGACGATGTTCAACCAGTGAGCCTATGATGGCCTTGGGTGCAGGAATGATGAAGGAGGGCACCCAACCCATACGCACACTCACTTCCCAGATCGCCAGTAATAAGAACATGAGCATAATAAACAAACCATATTGGGAAAACCATTTCGAGAGCCACTTCGAACACCACGTCCAGACGCTAACCTCAGCTCTATCATTTTGCATGCAATTGTTCCTCCAGTTGTTGCCTCATCTGCACGAGAGCCAGTTCGTAGATCATGTCCGAATGCCTTGGGCGTGGTAAAGGAACCGTCATCTCCCGCAACTGCTGACCTTGCCCCCCTGGAGTTAACAGAATGATACGGTCACTTAACAGCAGGGCTTCTTCAATGTCATGTGTAATGAACAGCACGGTTTGTCCAAAGTCCTCCCACAGCTCCAACAACCAGCGATGCATTTCTCGTTTGGTTAAGGCGTCGAGTGCACCGAAGGGTTCATCCAGTAACATGAGCTGCCCGCCTGTAAGCAAGGTACGCAGCAATGCCACCCGCTGCCGCATGCCGCCGGATAACTCATCCGGGTAGGCCTGCTCATAACCTGACAGGCCGAACCTTGCCAACCCAGCTAGGATGTTTGCCCGTAACTTGTCCCAGTCCTGTCGGCCTGGTGCAAGCTCGGCAGGCAGCATGCAGTTCTCCATGACGGTACGCCAGGATAACAGCAGATCTTTCTGCGGCATATAGGCGATTCGTCCGAGCCGTTGTCCTTGCGGTACATCAGCTATATCGATGGTGCCAACGGTTGGCTCATGCAAGCCTGCGAGCAGCTTGAAGAGCGTGCTTTTACCTGACCCGCTGGAGCCAATGAGCGAGACAAATTCTCCTTGTTGGACCTGAAGCGACACATTGGCGAGCACGGGTGAATCCTTTTTTTCAGGAAAAGCGAAGCTAACGTTCTCAATGGTTACATGGTTGTTCATCTGATCCTCACCCCCTTGATGTCAGACTGCTGGAATAACAACGGCATCCTATACTCTGCAAAAGGAACAAAAAAGACCCACCCATTTCCGGAGAAATGAGTGGGTCTGTAAGTTAAATCCGCAATTTATCTTCACATACATGAAAAAAATCCGCTTACTAAAAGGCCGCTCCACTTCCCTCCGCTGGTATGATCCAGATCAGGTTCAAAGGGTCCGAATAGTCATATTCGTCTCAGCCGCAAGGCTCCCCTAGTGCAAAAGTTCAAGATATGCAGTTGTGTGTTCAGCATATATCACTTGAACATGAACTGTAAAGAGGCAGCATGATGGATTTCTTGAGATGAGCGTGGAGTCAGACCCGAACAACTGAACAATTTACCTGGGCTCCCTAACCCGATATAATAGTGGTGGCGCATATTGGCCGGATCACAAATGCAGGCGGGATTGTTCTCCCTCCGAAGCAGAATGGGGACCCGAGTTGAAAACGTTCAAAAAAGTATATATTGAGATCACGAGTATCTGCAATCTGGCATGCAGCTTCTGTCCGCAGACACAGCGTGCCAAAGGATTCATTGACCCTGAAGTCTTCAACAATATACTGGATCAAGTTAAACCACACACCAATCATATTTATCTACATGTCAAAGGCGAACCCTTGTTGCATCCCAAAATAGATCTGTTGCTCGATTCCGCACATGAAAAGGGACTCAAGGTGAACATTACAACGAATGGTACACTGTTACCCAAGACTCAGCATAAATTGCTTGGCAAACCAGCGCTGCGGCAGATGAATTTCTCTCTGCACAGCTTCGATGGGCATGAAGGTTCAACAGACCGTGACGGATACCTGCGTCATATTTTGTCCTTTGTACACGAGGCCGTTAAGCACAATGTCATCATCTCATTTCGGTTGTGGAATCTGACACAGGATAACTTCACAAATGCTCAGATGAATCGAAATCGGGAGACCCTTGAAGTATTGGAACGTGAATTCAATCTGGATTTCCGCATTGAGGAAAAAGTAGTTCCAGGCAGCGGGGTCAAAATTGCCCCGAATGTATACCTGAATCAGGACCATGAGTTCCAGTGGCCAAGTCTGGATGCACCTGAAGATGACGGTAAAGGCTTTTGCCATGCACTTCGCGGTCAGGCAGCTGTGCTTGTAGATGGAACGGTGGTTCCATGCTGTCTCGATGGCGAGGGTGTGATTAACCTGGGTAATGTGCACGAGAAGTCATTCTCGGAGATTATTGAGGGTGAGCGAGCGAACAATCTGGTATATGGCTTCTCCAAACGCGAAGCTGTGGAAGAGTTGTGTCGAAAGTGCGGTTATCGTCAGAGATTTGGAGCCTAGAATATATAAATTTACTTAAAAACGAACCTACCGAAAATATTTGTTTCGGTAGGTTCGTTTTGTCTTTATTGCGAAATTATTTAGATAATAAGAATTGAAATCAATTCAGGATAAAAACTTTTTTGTAAAATCATAGTTTATTAATCTTGTTTTTATGAATTTGCATGGTATTATTATCCTATTGATTAGGAGGTGTATTAGTTCTAAAGATTCATATATTAGTGGATTTACCTACCAGAAGCCTACTGAGGAGTGTGTTTTAGTTTTGAATTCAAAATGGAAAAAGTTTAATCACAAACTATCGTTAATGCTTTCTACGTCGCTGATTGTTTCTATGTTATCTATCAATTTATCTGTATCGGCAGAAGTGGCTACATCTAAAACTTCTTTTACTGATATTGATAATTCGTATGCCAAAACGGAAATAACCAAATTAGTAGAACAAGGAATACTCACAGGATTTACTGATGGGACATTTAAACCTTCCGATTCGGTAACACGAGCTCAATTAGCAAAAATTATGGTCGGTGCGCTTAATTTAAAGCCTGATAATGTCGAAGCAAGTCAATTCAGAGATGTAAAGGAAGATCAATGGTATGCCGGATATGTAGGTGCACTTGTCAAATCTGGAATTGCTCAAGGTACCTCCAAAGATAGCTTTTCGCCTAATAAAAAAGTGACAAGAGAAGAGTTGGCTGTATTTTTTGTTAGAGCCTTTGGTTGGGACAATCAAGATGTAACGAGTCAAACATCCAAACCACAACTCTCCGATTTGGGTCAAGTATCCAACTGGGCGAAAGATTCTGTAACACTAGCCTATCAATCTGGTTTTATCAAAGGATTAGTCCAAAAAGATGGAACAGTAAAATTTAATCCATCAGGCATAGCAGATCGACAGGCGCTAGCTAGACTTGCATATGAGTTTGTGATAAATAAGTCTACATATGATAGTTACATGGCTCCTACCAAGACAGAGATTGATACTGAAGATTCAAATGAAGTAAAACCTGAAACAACAAAACCTTCTGAAGGTAACAGTAAGGGAAATAGCGGTAGCAGCTCCGGAGATAAAGGGAACGGAAGTAACAATGGTGGAAATAGTGGAGGCGGGGAACAAGCCCCTAGTAATAATCTCTCTGCTCCAGGTACATATACTCTTGGTAATGTAACTGGAAATGTAACCATCAGTTCTCAAGGTGTCGTTCTAAAAAACACCAAAATAAATGGTAAGCTAAAGATACTTGAGTCCGTAGGAAATGGTGACGTGACTCTTGATAATGTTAATGTCACGGGAACTACTGAGATTCAAGGCGGAGGACCAAATAGTATTCATGCAGTGGACTCGATTCTTGCAACAGTGATTGTTGACAAAGCGGACGGCAGTATTCGTTTGGTCCTTGAAGGTGGAAGTGATGTTCAGCAGATTGAGATTAGATCTGGTGCAATCGTACAGAATGGCTCCACAGGTGATGTCGGACCGATTGAAATAGCAGAGTCGATTCCCCATAATTCTTCGGTAGTGCTCAGTGGAAGCTTCGACTCTGTTATGGTTCATGCAGAGCAAGTTTCAGTGGAATTTGGAGGTAACTCCACCATTGGTAATCTCGAAGTGTTCCAAGATGCATTGAACACCGTGTTTAAAATTAACCATGGTGCTGTAGTGAATCGCGCTATATTAAATGCAATTGTACAATTTTCTGGAGCTGGAACGTTATCCTCGGCTCTGGTCAATGCAGAAGGCATCGATTTCAGTCAACTTAGTCAACTCCCAACTATTGAGGCAGATCCTACAGTTACTAGTGTAGTTTACGCTCCTCAAGTAACAGAGTTGTCGGCAATTGATTCGACCCGTCAGATCGTATTCACGGGGATCGCTTCCCCAGCGAAGAAAGATATCACTTCATTTGCAAGATGGGATGTTGAGAATAGCGCTATTGCCACTGTTGACTCAGGAAAGATTCAAGCTAAAAGCAACGGTACGACAGTGGTAAAAGCCAAATACGGAAACTTCGAAATCAATGTTCCAGTAACCGTTGCAGTCTATAACGAAGGAACAGTCTATCCGACACTCAAAGGGATTCAAGTTACAAATGGAAGTGCAAAGTTGAATTTTTCTGAGGGTTTGGATGTTTCTGAACTGACTGCAAATGATTTCATAGTTCGTGCCTATTTTGATGGGGCAGAACAACAATTGAATAACTTGCAGTACCGCAATGGCGAATTTACTTTTGATGCTATTGATAGCTATGGAGCTACACTGTACATCACTGTGGAGTCAGATGTTAATAAAACACATTTTGCAGGAAGCCAAAGTGGTGCAATCAAACTTACAGGATTCGGTGGTCACATCAAGGATGTAGCTGGAGCACCGGTTGCAGATTTAAGTATTTCGTTTAGAAAAGGCTTGGATAACAAAACAGGTGAAATTGTCGGTACTGTCAAAACGAATACTCAAGGAAACTACTATATCAATCTTCCCCCAGGCATCTACACAGGTGAACTTGGAGGTGGAGATACAAAATATATTACAACTTATCTCATTGGTGTCTCGGCAGTAAATGTGGAGAATAAACGTGAGAATCAAACTGCTATTGAAATACCTACACAAGATGAAACACGCTTCGTGTTAACTTGGGGTAAAGATCCAGTGGATCTGGATTCACACCTCGTAGGTCCAGCAGGTGATGAGGGAATGTTCCATACGTACTACTCTGATAAACAATATTATAATAATGGCGAACTTATGGTTGATTTGGATTTGGATGATGTAACGTCTTATGGACCTGAAACGACAACCATTCGTCATTTACTTCCTGGAACGTATACATTCTATGTTCATCATTTTTCTGGATCAAGCACAATCAAGAAATCTGGTGCAAAAATTGATGTTTTCCATGGTGCTGTAGCTACTCCAAGTGCAACGTATACTGTAGCAGATGCCAGTGGTAATGAAATATACTGGGTCGTTCTCAGAATGATCGTTTCTGAAGAGGGCGTGGTTACTTATGAAACAGTAAATGAATTTACCAATGTTGACCCACTGACTTTACTTCAACCATCGGATGAAATTAACGAAGATGAATTGGAACCTCTAGAATAAATAGAGGATTTAGATTAGTTTTAAATGTATCATGTAGAAACCCTGTCTTAAAAAGACTAAGGGTTTCTTTTTTTCGTGTCTAAATCTTTTGGAGGCTTAAATAGAGCATATCCGAAGTTGATATCGGTACATTACAAGTAGATCGATAACGTTAAGCATGCTGAAACATCAGGCTCTATGCCGGAAAATACAAACGTGATCTAATGATTATTCTAGTTACCTTCCTTATTTGGTAGGATTAGGTTGTGGGTCGGACAGAGGTGCACCTCTGACGAACTTCCAGTACAAGCCCAGGCTGTACACTACCAAAAAACGAGAGAATAAGGGAGGAATAAAGTTATGAAAAAAATGTTGACGTTGTTACTGTCCGCTGGTTTGGTTGCTTCTATATTTGGTGCAGTTCCGGCTGCGGCTGCGCCTACGGTTGTAAATTCAACTATTGTTGTTCCAAAGGGCACGACCTATGATGGTCAAGGCAAAACATTTGTAGCTAATCCTTCCACACTGGGCGACGGATCTCAAGCAGAAAATCAGAAGCCAGTCTTCCGTCTGGAGGCAGGGGCTACGCTCAAAAATGTAAATATCGGATCACCAGCTGCTGATGGTGTTCACTGTTATGGCAACTGTAATATATCGAATGTGGTCTGGCAAGACGTGGGCGAGGATGCACTGACATTGAAGTCTGCCGGAACGGTTAACATTACCGGTGGGGCAGCGTATAAGGCTTATGATAAAGTGTTCCAGATGAATGCAGCTGGAACAATTAACATCAAAAATTTCCGTGCAGATGATATTGGCAAACTGGTTCGCCAAAATGGTGGAACTTCCTTCGCAGTTAACATGACGCTGGATAACTCCAACATTTCCAATGTGAAAGATTCGATTATGCGTACAGACAGCAGTACATCACAAGGCAAAATTACGAATACCCGATATTCCAAAGTACCAACGTTGTTCAAGGGGTTTGCTTCAGGAAAAACGAGCCAGTCTGGGAACACGCAATATTAGACAGGAGATTGAATCGCCGGAGTTGGTAAAAGTTTAAGCTCCGCTTGTAATTTGAAGTTAAAATATAACGCCAAAAAGAGCGTCCCAAGGTCATTGCCACAATGCCTTTGAGGGCGCTCTTTGTAATGCAGATGTGATAATATATTTCTGCTGAGCAATGTCTTATAGAGGATGCTCAGACTATTTCTCTCCCGGAACTTCAACGATGACTTTGCCTTTCTCGGGGACAACAGAACCGGTATCAATAGAGCCCAATTTGTTCATGATCTCGTAAGAGGTTTCTTCAAGCATGCGAGAGTACTTGAATGATACGAGTGTTTGACCTGTTACGGAAGGACGAGTCCCTGCTTCAGCAACGGCTTTGTTTTTAATAAAGAACAGGTCACCGATGGTTCCGGCATTTTTGCTGATGTTAGCCTGCCATTGTAACAGTGCACTTCCATTTTTAAGGATATAATAACTGATCAGATCGTTATCCTCAACAACGAAGAAACGATCTTTTTTACCTTGCTCAAAGATGTATTCAATGGATGAATCCACCGGACCCAAAGGATTGCGAATGTCCAGACGTGCTTGTCCCAGTTCAGAGAAGCGTGGCAGATGCAGTGCGGCTTCACGCGCCACAGTCAGATCGGAACTGTTATATTCTTTTACAATCGTAGCATCGGTAGTGTAAATGTAGGCTTCCTTGGCCTTCTGGTTCCACTGCACCTTGGCACCAAAAGCTTCACCGATGGCACGGAGCGGAAGCATCGCTTTACCATTCACCAGAATCGGCGCTGAGGATAATGTCGCATTCTGACCGTTTTTCTTCATTGTTTTGCTGTTAGGTGTAAGGACATACTTATCGCTGCCTGTGCTAATGCTGATCTCTTTTGTTTTGTTATTGTAACCAAACGTATAGTTGCCGAGGAATTGAAGCTCCGTCAATGCCACGTACGTAATACCCTGCCGTATGACAACATCATATTGAGCTTGAACATTGTTAATATAAGTTGTCGGTTTAGGTTTAGTTGTTGCGGCTTCCGCCACAGTGGATGAGAGTAAGGCAGGTGCCGTGCCTGCGGTGAGTATCGAAGCGGCAAGGACCATTTTCCATGTTTTAAGCTGCCAAACAGAATTGTAATCTTTCATCACTATCAATCTCCCTTCTAATGTTTAAGACGGACTACATAACCTAAATGTTTCATATTATGGAAAGTGAACCATCAGATACGTTCCCCTGTTACCCCAGATGAAGCATGATGATTTTTCTAGGGATTGCCACAAATACCCATCTGATGTACATTAGAAGCAATGAAATAAGTGAACCGGGAGCTCAATGAAGTTGGGCTGAGAGAGTGGCCTTGTGCTGCTGACCGTACATCTGATCTGGGTAATGCCAGCGTAGAGAACATGGATTTGCGATATGTAAGGGTGAATTGTGGGAATGAACGTGGATGAACAACAGACCTCTTTGAACTGTGGTGGTGTATCTGCCAGGGCGGAGGGGTGCTGGTTAATATTCCGTATTTTCGACATCCATCCAATACATCATTGTGAAGATTGTCCACTGTGCGTGAGGCCTGCCCGGAACCGGGGAGGCTTTTTCGTTTATTTTTACAACCCCCACAGGGAACAAAGGAAGGACGTAGAGAACATGGCAACAACAGCAGGCAACAAGCGATTGAAACTAACGGATATTCTGGTAACCATCGTGATCGCAGTAGTGTTTGGGGTGATTTACAAGATATGGGGACCTACATATGACTTGATGAAACCATTTGGCGTTCATGCGGAGCAGATGATCTACGGCATGTGGTTTATGGCGGGCACGTTTGCTTTTGTTATCATTCGTAAACCAGGTGTGGCTATTCTTGCCGAAGTTGCGGCTTCAACGGTAAGTGCTTTTCTGGGTAGTGAATGGGGCATGTCCACACTTGTATACGGTCTGTTGCAAGGATTGGGAGCCGAGATATTCTTCGCCGCATTTTTGTATCGTAAAACCAATCTGTTTGTCACCTGTCTTGCAGCCATAGGAGCTGCAGCGGCTTCGCTTTTGCTGGATTATCAGTACGGGTATATTGATTCACTCTCGGCGTGGAATTATACGCTATTTATCGGATTCCGCTTCATTGGAAGTATTCTGATTGCTGGAGTGTTTGCTTATTATCTTGCCAAAGCATTGGAACTAACCGGTGTAACGCGTTCACTCAGACCGGTATCCAAACAAGATTATGAGGCACTGGATTAGATGAACGGGGAAGGGAATTCGCAAGCGGTAAGTGTCACCAATCTAAGATGCAAGTTCCCAGGAGAGAAAGCCTTGGTATTTCAAGGCTTGTCTCTTTCTGTGCGTCAAGGAGAGAAAGTGCTGTTGCTTGGCCCGAGTGGCTCCGGTAAATCGACGTTATTGCAAATTTTGAGCGGTTTAATTCCACGTTCGGTTGAGATTCCGATGAAATGTGATGATATTCAGGTTCCCGCCAAAGCAGGAGTGGTCTTTCAAGATCCGGATACCCAGTTCTGTATGTCCTTTACGGATGAAGAGATCGCATTTGTTCTGGAAAACCGAAATATTCCGCGTGAAGAGATGCCTGCTCTGATTGAATATTATCTGAAACAAGTGGGGTTATCCTTTGAACAGAATCGTGTATTGATCCAGTCCATGTCTCAGGGGATGAAGCAGCGTCTTGCGATTGCTTCGATGCTTGCCATGGACCCGGAGGTATTTTTTTTGGATGAACCCACTGCACTGCTGGATGATGAGGGGACTTCCCAGGTATGGGATACCGTCAAACGGATCGCCAGTGACAAAACGATAATCATCGTTGAACACAAAATAAACAAGATTGTGGATATGGTCGACCGCATCATTGTGTTATCACCTGAAGGAAAGATTGTGGCGGATGGGCCAGCACAGCAGGTATTTACAGATGAACGGGGCAAGCTGAAGGCTTATGGAATCTGGTATCCGGGTGTGTGGGATGAGCACGAGCAGGCAGCTAAGGAAGAAGAGGGAAGTACTTCTGGAGAGCTTCAAGTGTGTGTGGACCACGGCATCTCAAGTTTGGAAGCACAGCAATTTTCTGGCTTATCCGATACACCGGGTATATCCCTCATCTCTCACGTCTCATCCTTATCACCTGTATCACCCGGCTATCAGCCTGCACTGGACTTGCAGCAGTTCACCGGATGGCGTGGGAAAACACCCTTCATTCAGGTAGAACAGGCCAAAGTATGGCATGGGGATTGGATTGGTATTGTCGGAACTAATGGAGCTGGCAAGAGTTCATTGTTGTTATCTCTGATGAATATCCTGAAAACAACAGGTCATTATGAGGTGGAAGGTCAGCCTTCTGGCAAAACGGAGCAGCTTGCAGATCGAATTGCGTTTGTATTTCAGAACCCGGAGTTTCAATTTGTGACCAACACGGTCGCGGAAGAAGTGGAATTCTCATTGCTGGGGGGCAGGCATACAACGGAAGAAAGACTTGTCAGGACTGATCATATGTTGAATCAATTTGGACTAATCGACCTGTCCGAGCGTCATCCCTACCAATTATCGATGGGGCAGAAACGACGCTTAAGCGTTGCCTCTGCACTGGTGAGAGAGCAGCGAATACTGCTGTTGGATGAACCTACTTTTGGACAGGATGCCCGCAATACGTTTGCCATGTTAGCACAACTGGAGCAATTGCGGAGAGAGGGAACAGCTATTGTTATGGTTACCCATGATCGTGAAATTGTAAAAAGATATTGCACCCGAATCTGGACGGTAGATGAGGGGAGGTTAACTGATGCAACTGTCGTTTCCTCACCGTGAAACCTGGCTTCATAACGTCAACCCGGGATTAAAGATGATCATTCTGACGATGATGTTTGTCATCGTTATCCTCATTCACAATCTGAATGTAATGGCCAACGTTGCGTTGGCGATGATGCTGTTACTGTGCTGGACAGGTCATCCGTGGTACAGATTGATGCTGTACGCATCACCATTCATTCTGGTGTTTATCTCCACGTCTACAGGCATGATGATGTTTGGTAAGGGCGAGACCACATGGTATAAGTGGGGATTGATCCACATAACCGAAGAGAGTTTCTATCGAGGTCTACACTTGGGTTTTCGCTCGTTGAGCATGGCAGCGGCTGGCTTGCTGTTTGGACTGACAACGAAGCCGGTAAGGCTGTTTTATTCCCTGATGCAGCAGTGGAAGCTTCCCGCAAAATATGCCTATAGCTTTCTGGCCGCGATGCGCATGATCCCGATTTTGCTGGATGAATTCCAGACGCTCCGTTATGCGATTCGTATACGTGGAACAAGGCAGCGGGGTTCTCGCTGGAACGTGTATGGTACGCTCAAGCGTTACGCTATTCCGCTGCTGGCACAGAGTATTCGCCGTGCACAGCGAATGGCGGTAGCGATGGAAGCGAAAGGGTTCACAGATGGCGCGAGCCGCACGTATTACATTCAGATTGGCTATTCGCGAGCTGATCTGTGGTTTGTATTTTATTATATCCTCACCTTAACAGCTGCTTATTACATCGGGGTTACCTTTCCTTATCATGCTGCGATGGTGGACGTAAGGTAATATTGGGAGATAGATAGAAATATATTGAGGTAAACGGTAACTTTTTCCTTTTTTCTGCGTCTCTATTGGAAATAACTTCTAATGAATGGGGATGAACGAGAGTGAAGACGGGTCCTGACTGGCAGAGAACGGGGTACAAATGGATTACCATGACTGGATTATCAGCTGTGCTGTTGACGGGCTGGATGCTGCTGGATTCCAAAATGGTCGCCCTTGAAGGACAAGCTTCGGCTACAACGCCACAAGCATTGGGGGCAAGTTCCCAAGTCTTAACTGCAAAGTTAGCTTACAAACAAGGAGACACCGTTACGCTTATTAATGACATCCCTCTGTTCAAAAACAGAAGGGACGGCAGTGTGGCTGCTGACCAGATGGGGATTGAATACTATACAACAAAAGACGAAAAGTATACGTTGGCCTCGGTTCGAGGTGAGTGGGTGCAACTTAAGTCAACCGAGCATGGAGACTTTTGGCTGCCAAGTTGGTATGCCCTGAAGGAGAGCAGAAGCATGACGGAAACAGCTCCCCAAAGCTTCACACTCCAATCAGGCAGCAAGCTGTATCTGGCTCCGGATAGTTCTACAACTTGGTCTTTTGAGAAAGCGCTAACAGATAAGGCTGTTATTGTTGCAAAGTGGAAAGGCTGGTATGGGGTCTCCATTGCCCCACGAGTCTGGAATAAAGAATCCTTCACCTATCGGCCAGGACTCTTCTGGATCAAGGCACAGGCTATAGAACAGCGGATGAATGTGGCGGATGGTTGGTTCCAACGGGATGCATCGCTGCCAACTTCGGTTATACGCCATCTGACAGATATTAAGCTGAACAAGGCAACCACCTCCAAACAAGTGGCTGGGTGGTTACGCGAGCCGGATTGGAAAGAGAGTTCAAGCAATCTAAATTTCACGGGTTATTCAATGAGTATTGGACAGACCTGGAGATATGAGCGGGAAGATGCGCAATTTTTGGTCACATTCAACAAGAATGGCAGACTGGTCAGAACACGCTGGAATTTAGCACAGGATAATCGAAATGCTGTCGTTTCCGATTGGAACATCAGTCGGGCGGATGAATATGGGTTCACAACAAAAATCTATGGCACAACACTGCCAACGACAATCCCTTGGAAACCGGTATGGACCAACCAGGGGGATATTAACTACACTTTTTTACAAGCAGCCACGGATGATGTGCTCATGATGAAAGGGGATGACGGTGGATTTAGCGGGGATTACTACGAAGGTTCCATATATGCCCTTGACCGACATTCCGGCCAGCAATTATGGGAGATCAACGGGGGTTTTGGAAGACAGCAGGCAGAGATGGATGCAGAGCGCAAATACGTTACAATCTACACCGATTATGACCCTGATAAGAAAAAATACGTGGATCGTATTCGTCATCTGAACTTGAAGAACGGAAAGGTCACGTGGACGTACACTCCTAAGCAAAATTTTAGACTAAATGGCATCACCGCTGCGAAGAACGTTGTGGTTGTGGATAACCCGGTTGTTGAGAGCTCAAGCAACAGTTGGTTAACGGTTCTGGACAGTGCAAACGGAAAAACATTGTGGACGCGAAAACTGGCTACGGGTTATGAATTATTGAACAAGAGTGCAGATGACCCCTATGTGTTGTATTGGGAAAAGAATAAGCTGGTTGCAGTCGATCCGCAATCGAATCGAACCGTATGGAGCTTAAAGGGCAAACGATCCACCATAGAACAATTTTGGAATGATCCATATACTGGTGGAATTGAACGTCTTGATCCCTTTACAACCACGAATGCTGAAAGATGGTTATCACTAGATAATCAGTGGCTTCTGCTTGATCTGAACACGGGGAAAAAGCTTGCCCAATTCCCTGCTCGGGTAGGACAGAGATTTGAGGAGCTGAATGATGGCATGTTGTTGATCCGTGAGAACAAAAACGGCGATCATTACGGCGAATATGAAGATTTTACAACCACCCTGTATGATGCCAAGACAGGCAAAACACGCTGGACGATCAAGGGCAAGATTGAACGAGGACTGGTGGAAGAGGATCAGTTGTATGTGATTAAGAACGGTTATCCAGCGGCTGTGGATTATAAAACGGGGGAGACGCGTTGGAATGCCAAAGATACGATTGCAACACTAAGGCATCCGACGAATCAGGGAAGTTATCTGGTCATTGATGATCAGTTGCTGTTGCCCATGGACGAAAATCTTCTCGTGATGAATAAAAAGAATGGAGCACTGTTAGGTCGTGTACATGACGTTGTGATGGGAAACCCGGAGCACCGGGACCGGGATGCGAAGAATGGAATGATTAACCGGATCGGTAATGAAGTGTATGTGGGTTCGTCCAACGGACGTTTTCGTGTATATGAAGCCAGCCGCCTGCAGGAGGCAATCTCACCTTAAAAGCTTGTCTCGTAAGGGATGTTGATTTATTATAAATGAACAGGCTTGCTCGCGCTCCGGTTATCGGCTGTGCGGGCTTTCTTCATGTGTTCTTGAAGAACCATGCATGATCATTCACGGGAGGACTCTCCATGATCTCATTATATGGTGTAAGCAAACGTTATAACGAGCGCGGTTCCCGTGCAGATCAGGGATTCGAAGCATTAAGCTCGGTGTCCCTCGAAGTGGGACAAGGAGAAATACATGGCATCATCGGATCAAGTGGTGCAGGCAAATCCACGCTTCTGCGGATGCTCAACGGATTGGAAAAACCGGATGATGGTGAAGTTGTTGTGAATGGGCAGCACTTGACCCAGATGAATGAACAGAGTCTGCGTCAGGCACGAAGATCCATTGGCATGATCTTTCAACACTTCAATCTTGTCAGTAACCGAACGGTGAGTGGCAATGTCTGCATGCCATTGGAGCTTGCGGGTATGCCCCGTGCGCAGCGAGTTGAACGTGGACTTGAGGTGCTGCGGTTTGTTGGACTGGAAGACAAGGCGGGTCAATATCCTGCTCAGCTTAGCGGAGGACAGAAGCAGCGTGTGGCGATTGCACGAGCGCTGGCCAGTCGTCCGGATGTGCTGCTCTGTGATGAACCGACCTCTTCGCTTGATCCACAGACCACGAACGGTATCCTGGATGTGCTGCGTCATATCAATGAAACGCTGGGCGTGACCATTGTTGTAGTAACGCATGAGATGGAAGTGGCTCGCAGACTATGTCACAGGATATCCGTCATGAAGGATGGGCGACTCGTTCGTACGTTGTCTAAAGCGGAAGTGAGCAGTATCCCTGCTCCGCAGCCTGATCTGCTGACCTCCTTGCTTGCGGGTGACGAATACGGGATGACAGGTTCGTCTCTGTTCCGTCAGGCAGAACAGGAGGACAAGTCATGAGGTTACCTGAGTCTGTGCTGAAATATCAGCATGAGATATGGCAGGCGATCGGAGAGACTTTTGTCATGGTGGGTATCTCCATTGCGGCAGCTGTTCTGATCGGGTTACCTCTGGGTACACTGCTGTACTTATTCCGGAGAGGACAACGGTATCAGAATCAAACGCTGTCCTTTGTACTTGGCAGTGTCGTTAACATCGTTCGTTCGTTTCCGTTCTTACTGCTGGTTGTATTCATGATTCCATTCACACGGATTGTTGTGGGAACGTCCATAGGTACGCTGGCGGCAACCGTGCCACTCTCGGTCATTGCAATTGCCTACTACGCCAGACTGGTGGAACAAGCGTTGTTGGATGTACCGAGGGGAGTGGTTGAAGCGGCTGCTTCCATGGGGGCATCGACGATGCAACTTGTGGTGAAATTCTTGTACGTGGAGGCACGATCTGGTCTTGTACTGGGACTCACGACAGCTACGATTAGCTTCATCTCCTACTCGACGGTGATGGGCATTGTAGGTGGCGGCGGGGTTGGCGATTTTGCCATTCGCTACGGTTATCAGCGCTTCGAAACGGAGATTATGGTATTTACGATCATCATTATGATTATCCTGGTACAGATGATCCAATTCACAGGCAGCAGACTGTCCCACTGGCTGGATCGCAGATCCTGAACGGTTGGACCGTGCATTATTACGAATAACCAATACAGATTATACGATGAGGGGTAGACATGAAATGAAAATGAAAATGATGCTTATGTTGCTTGCAGTAATGCTGGTTGTAGCTGCTTGTGGCAAAAAAGAAGAAACACCTGCGGCTGAAGGAACAAAAGAAGATACACAAGCTGCACAAGAAGTTACGCTGAAGGTAGCCACGTTGATTCCACCGATGACAGATGTGCTCGATATTGTTAAACCGCTATTGAAGGAAGATGGCGTTAACCTGGAAGTTGTTGTGTTATCAGATAACGTACAGCCGAATACGGCACTGGCGAACAAGGAAGTGGATGCAAATTTCTTCCAACACGTGCCTTACATGACCCAGTATAATGAAGCGAACAATGCCAATCTGGTGGCTGTACAGCCTATCTATAATGCCATTTATGGCGGCTACTCCAAAAAGTACAAAACGATTGAGGAATTGCCAGAAGGTGCAACGATTGCAATTGCAAACGATCCTTCCAACATTGGTCGCTCTCTTGTGATGCTGGAGCAGAACGGATTGATTAAGCTGAAAGAGGGTGTAGGTTTTAACGCCACACAGGCAGACATCACCGAGAATACAAAGAACTTCAAGTTTGAGGAAGTGGACTTGTTGATGCTGGCTCGCATGATGGATGATGCTGATCTGGTAGCCATGACTCCGGCATATGCCAGTCCGCTCGGTCTTACACCGAAAAAGGATGCATTGTTAACCGAGAAGGATGATTCCCATTTTGCAATCACCATGGTTGCCCGTGAGGATAACAAGGACTCCGAAGCGATCCAGAAGCTGGCCAAACGCATGGCGGGTCCAGAGGTCAAAGCCTTCTTCGAAGAGAAATATGCAGATATCGCGATCCCGGCATTTAAATAGAGAATACGTTGGTCCAATGTAAATAACCTTTAGATCTGAGCGATAACGCTTGGATCTTTTTTTTGTCGTCCGCGTGCTTATTAACAAGTATTTAGAAAGTTAACAATTTGGTCATATCCCCGGAACACTTTATTTAATAGTTTTTTCGTATAATTTGTTTGAAAATAGTTCTTTTGGATTATAAATTAAGAGATTTGTTCGAGTTTTTTAGTGTAAAGAGTGTTTTTCACAAGAAGTGAGACCTAGTTTTTTGAAAAGATGGTTTACAATCTATGAGAGCTATACAAGAGCTATATAAGTTGTATGAATCATTCAGCGATTGGAAGGTTGTTCTGTCATCGGAGTGGCAAGTGTAAATAATCACTAGTTCAACTTATAAGTAGATCAAGTAAAACTAAAATTAATCTGGAAGAGGTAGAGAAATTTGTCCCGAAAAAATAGCAAATCGACCTGGTTCAACAAGATGCATAAGAACTTTAAGACCAAGCTGGTGGTGTCCTTTATTGCTTTCCTGGCCATTCCTTCGTTCAGTATTGGAGTTTTATCGTATAACAGTGCAAAAGATGAAGTGGAGAAGCAAATTTTACATAGTGCGATGGAAAATGTGAACCTTGCCAGTGCAACGATAGATCTTTCAGTCAATGCCAAGCGGAATCACATTGAATATTATGCGAATACACTTGCAGAGCAATTACGACAAGAAGATGCCGAGGTTCGGGTTGTGAACGAATTGAAGGGGTATGCCGCACAGAACAAAGATATCATCACCATAGGTGTAGGCACAGAGGCAGGTGTGTATCTGATGTCCTCTGATGCGGAGATGCCTGAAGATTACGATCCGCGAACAAGACCATGGTACACAGAAGCGATGGGTACTCCACAGCAGGTCATTGTTACAGACCCTTATGTTTCTGCCGAGACAAAAGAGATTACCATTACGATTGCGAAGGCACTGGCAGACCAATCTGGTGTGGTCCAATTGGATCTCAATCTGGCGGACATTAGTCAATTGGTTAGCGGAATTAAAGTAGGAGAAAAGGGACATCTGATTCTGCTGGATGCCAGCGAAAAGTATATCTATCATCCGACGATGGAACCTGGAACAGATGCAACAGAAGATTTTTGGACACAAGTGTATACGAATGAATCCGGTAACTTCAACTATACCTATGATCAGGTTGATAAGGTCATGTATTACGCCACGAATGCATCCACGGGATGGAAGGTTGCAGGTACGATGTTCTCTTCTGAAGTAGAGGATGCCGCTGCGCCTATTCTGAATCGAACGATTATGGTGATCGTTTCCTGTCTTGTCATCGGAATTTTGATCATCTGGCTCGTTATGCGATCGATTGTTAAACCGATTCGTCAATTGAAGGATCAGGCGATTCAGGTGAGCGAAGGAGATCTAACCCAGACCATTACAAGCACAAGTAATGATGAAATAGGTGAACTGAGTGAGGCTTTTGGCAAAATGCAGAGCAATCTGCGTGTGTTGATTCAAAATGTGGAGAACAGCGCCAGTCAGGTAGTCATCTCATCGGATGAAATGACTCAGAGTGCGGAGTCAACCAGTGTAGCCAGTGAGCAGGTAGCGCGAGCCATTCAGGAAATTGCGAGTGGTGCGGAGAAACAGACCGAAGGTATTGAACATAACCATCAGGCCATGAATGAAATTACGATTGGTATTACAAGAATCGCCGAACGTTCCATACATGTCGCTGATTTGGCGAAACATACAACCGTACAAGCAGAAGAAGGCGGCAAAACCGTCAAACAGACGGTGAGTCAGATGCAATCGATTCAAGAGACGGTAGAACAGACAAACCAATTGATTCAGGCGTTATATGAACGATCACACCAAATTTCAGCGATCACGGAGTTAATCGGAAATATAGCCAAACAGACAAACTTGCTCGCGCTGAACGCATCCATTGAAGCTGCTCGTGCAGGTACACATGGCAATGGATTCGCCGTTGTAGCAGCAGAGGTTCGCAAGTTGGCAGAGCAATCCGGGCAGTCCGTCAATGAAATCACCGTGCTGACTACGGCGGTACAGGAAGATATGGCTGCTTCCGTTCGCATGATGGAGAAGGTGACTTCAGAGGTTGGAGAGGGCATGGACATCTCTACAGAAGCGATTCGGAAGTTTGAACGTATTCTGGATAGCATGCGGGAAACGACACCTCAGATTGAAGAGATTGCTGCCACGTCGCAAGAGATCACAGCAGGTGTGCAGGAAGTATCTGCTGTATCCAATGAGTTGGCAGGTATTGCGTCAGGCAACGCCGCAACTTCCGAAGAAGTGGCCGCTTCCTCAGAGGAGCAACTGGCAGCGATGGAGCAGATTTCTTCCTCGGCTCGTGGCTTGTCTACCCTGGCTGAAGAACTGCAGCGCCTGATTAGACAGTTTAAGTATTAACGGGATCGTAGAAGAGAGATATCACACAGGGACAGCATCACATCATGTTTCATTAGAGGGAGTGGACAACCATGCAACTGGAACTCAAAGCCTTCTTACTGCTAACGGATGCGGTCATGATTACAGATGAGGAGGGTGTGATTCTGGATGTGAATTCCGTTTATGTAACCAAAACAGGATTCTCACGGGAGAGCACTATAGGTCAGCCTGCCCGATTGCTAATGGATACCCACTGGAGAGGCAATCAGACCTGGTCCGGCGTAGCCAAACTGATGAAGGCTGATCAGGAAGTGTGGGAAGCCCAAGTTACGATTACATCGGTTCATTTGGATGATTCTCTTTTTTATATCAGCATATTTAATGATGAATTTTCATGAAAAAAAACGTTGTTTGGTGATAAGGGGATGTTAGCTGAAAGCAGTAATTATTTTCGAAAAAATGGTCAATATCGTCAATTGAATAAGGGAGCACGGCATACTATGATTTGTGTACTGAGGAACTGCGACCATGAATCTGACAACATTCATTGAATGCATGAAATCCTGAAGTCGTAATGTGGACGGTGACCATTTGCTACGCGATCTTGTATTAAATTTCACGCTAATTTTGATCTTTGTTTTCCTAATTCATCACTATTTGAACCATACAAATGCTACCCGTTCAACATCCATCACGACTCGAATCATTATTGGTATTACGCTGAGCATGTTGGGCACGGCGCTCTATTATTTCTCTATTGTGCTTGAGGATGGTACATTGTTGAATTTCCGGGCCATTGTGTATCTGCTTGCTGCTTATTTTGGTGGGAGTGGCTCTGCTTTCGTTACTTTTGCATTCATGTGGATGTTTCGGATTAATATGGGGCGTAATCCCTTGTTGGAGAACTGGCAGTATGCGTTGACAGAGTTGTTATTTGTCGTAGCCATATGTCTGATCTTTAAGTATATCAGGGGATTTATACAGAAGTGGTTGTCCGGAGCGTTGCTGTTGATTACTGTGTATGAGTTTTCTGCACTAAAGACAAATTCCCCTTCTCTGCTAATGATGGGGCAGATTCTCTTTTTTCAATGTATCTGCCTGCTGTCCGTCATATTATTCCTGTATTATCTGAACCAAAATCATCGATATAGGAGATTGGTCATTCAGAGGGATCAGGAAATGCTGGAGATGCTTCGTATGCAGCCGGGTTTTACTTTTAAAATCCGAAAACAGAACGGAAAATTCGAGTATCTTGTGCTTGAGGGAGAGATGCTCTCCCGACTGGGCTTGGATATGAGTAGTCTGAAGCAAGATTACAAACTGGGCACATTGGATATTTTACCTCAGGAAAAGGTAGAATTTCTGCGAAAGCAGTTTAACCGGGCATGGGAAGGGGAATCTTTTTTTTACGAGATTGAGCATGGAGGTTACTATTCGCTGGTGAACGTTCGCCCTCTGCGAGAAGAGGGTGTGGTGAAATATGTCGTGGGATATGGACTTGATATTACGGAACACAGAGCGGTTAAACGAAGGATTCAAGAAAGTGAAGAGCGATATCGAACACTTGAGCGAGTGTCGGCAGACTGGTTTGTCGGTTTGGATAACAACAGATGTATTGTTTCAGTGAATCAGAAATTTCTCGATGTTCTCGGTCTCGGCAGGCAGGATGTGATTGGGCGTCAGCTTGAAGAATTGTTGTTCATTGAGCAGCTGGAGAACTGGTTGTTCGTTTTCCAAAAAGCCTTACATCACAATATAGCACTGGATACGGAACTGAGTTTCATTGTTGGAGAAGGTCGTGAGCAGCATGTTCGGGTTCACCTATCCCCTGTTAAAGTATTAAACTCGAGTGAGAAAATCAAGGCAGTCATTCAAGACATTTCGGATCACTATAGACGTGTTAAGGCTGACAAAGCAAGCCAGGCGAAGAGTGAGTTTCTCGCATTCATGAGCCACGAGATTCGTACCCCACTGAGCGGTATTATCAACTTTTCGTTGTTGCTTCAACGAACAGATCTATCTCCACAACAAAAGGATTATTTGAGTAAAATCAATGCGTCCTCCCAAACCTTGCTTACCCTCGTAAATGATATTCTTGATTTTTCGAAAATTGAGGCAGGCAAGCTGATGTTGGAGAAGGTCTCTTTTTCACCAGAGGATGTGATCAAACGTGTGGCAGATCAGATCGGTGTGGCCATCGGGCACAAAGATATCGAAGTGATCTTTACAACCGATCCCGATCTGCCATTAACGGTGATTGGTGATCCGTTCCGACTTGAACAGGTGTTATTGAATCTGCTCAGTAACGCGATTAAATTTACGGAGCATGGATATGTAACGTTGCAGGTAGAGGTTCTTTCATTGGAGGCGGAGCGAGTTCATGTCCGTTTTGAGGTACAGGACACGGGAATCGGAATGTCACCCGAACAATTGGAACGGCTCTTTGTCCCGTTTACTCAAGCGGAACCCTCGACGTATCGAACATATGGTGGCTCTGGTCTTGGGCTGGTCATCTGTTATCTTCTGGTCACCTCTTTGGGAGGAAGCTTGCGGGTGGATAGTGTGCTGGGAGAGTACAGTCTGTTTTCATTCGACTTGATATTTGAACTTGCAGATTCAGAAGAAGAAGAGAGTTTCTCCCTGCAGACACACCCTCTCCTATATGGTGCGAATGATGTGGTTATCATTGAAGATGATGAACGGATGGGCGCAAATCTGAAGCAGCTGCTCTATTCATTCGGGATGAATCCGACGCTGTATACTTCCTTGAACCATATGATGGAAAGTGATTGGTATGTCCATCATGTAGATGGGGCAAGTTCGATGTTGATCATGTTGGATATGGATGCAGAGGAGACCGTCAACGGATCGTCATGGGACAGTTTCATGAAGCGAATGAATCAAACCAAATTTCAAATGGTGGGTTATACCCATGCTTTTAGTGAAAATGCCCTGTGGAGTGAGGAGAGATCCTTTCGCCCGGATCTCATGATGATCAAACCGATTACACGTCTGGGATTGTTCGAAGTATTACTTGCACTTCAGGGTGAAGGGCCATTGGAGAAAAAGCGGATGATAGAAGGCGATGAATCCTACTTGCTTAAATCCAAAGGGCACATTCTGATCGCTGAAGATCATGAAATCAATCAACTGGTCATTCGGGCCATGCTGGAACATACCGGATTCAAGGTGACACTGGCAGACAGTGGCACAGAGGTTTTGAAGAAATTGGACGAACAAACATGGGAACTGATTCTGATGGATCTCTATATGCCAGATATGAACGGAATTGATGCAGCGCGACACATTCGCAAGATGAGGAAATATGATCGTACACCTATTATTGCGCTTACAGCGAATAGTTTAAAAAGCGACCATGAATTATATCTTGAAGCAGGCATGAATGCCATACTGACTAAGCCCATACATGAACAGCAGCTCGCAGACATTTTGGAGATATGGATTGATCTAAAAGGCATAAGAGAAATCAATGGAATTGATGCAGATAAGGCGATTAGACAGATGGACGGCAAGCCACATATTCTGCAATATGCGCTCACGAAATTCAGAATGGAGTATGGCTCGTTTCAAAAAAAACTGGCGATTCAGCTTCAGCAACAGCAGATTGCTGATGTCATTCGTAGTGTTCATTCTCTTCGAGGCGTAGCTGCGAATCTGCATGCAGTGGACCTGATGTGTGCAGTTCTCCAATTGGAATCGCTCTTGTTCCGTCCGTTGTTCAAAGAAGAGGAACAGCGTTCAGTATTGGAGAAGGTACAACAGGAAATTGATAAAATTACCGAGTCTCTTCCATGGTGATCGGAATGAAGCTGTGTTGTTTTAAGGTGTGAACTTATATCCGACCCCCCAAATGGTTTGAATGTATTGGGGGTTTTTTGGATTGACCTCAATTTTTTTGCGAAGTTTGGTAATGTGCACATCGATGGTGCGATCATTAATGTAGGCATCAATACCACGAATGGCTTCAATTAGGGCATACCGACTGTAGACTTTGCCAGGATTGAGAATAAACAGCTTCATGATCTCAAATTCGGAGAACGTCATCTCCACGCGCTGGTTATTTAACAGAACAGTTCTTCGGGCCAGATCGAGAGATATTCCGGATTCCTGTTCAGTGACAACAGAGCTGTTCAATATAGAGTAACGACGCAATACGGCCTCAATACGTGCCTTCAGCTCCTGCATACTGAAAGGCTTACATACATAGTCATCAGCCCCGTCTGTTAATGATCGAATCCGCTCAGAAACCTCGGTTAAGGAAGAGATGACAATGATGGGGATTGCCGTATGTTGGCGCATGAGAGAACTAGGATTCTTATTACCCGAATCAGGGAGCATCAAGTCAAGAAGCAGGATATCAGGCCGCGCTTGAAGCTGTAGAAGACCATCTCTTGCGTTATCGACACGGATAACATCATACCCTTCACCTTGCAAATACAAGGATAATGTATCGCCTAACATGTTGTCGTCCTCTATGATAAGCACTTTCGTCATGATATTCCTTTCTGAACCCCCTTCTTGTAGAAGGACTAAGATCCATGGATTACTTAATATACCTGATATTTAAAACATGCAACATGAGGATGTCAAGACTCTAACATGACTCCAAGAAGGTGAGAGACTCCGATTTAATGTTTGCCAAGATGTGAATCGGTTTCACGCTCGATCAGGCGCATCAGTTTGCGCTCGGTAGCGCTCTCTGGCGCAGGGGTGTAGACACTGCATCGCAGATCGGAACTACCCTGAACCTGCAACGAAGTCAGATCAAACAACATTTTGCCTGCTTTGGAATGCCTGAACTCGATTAATACGTCCGGGGCACTGCTGACGCTGCTTTGTTTCCAAAAGGTATGAAAATCGGGATGTCTGTTCATCATGTCATCCAAAAATAAATTATACCATTCATCATCAACATACTGGCCATAGTAAGCACGAAAAATCGCCAGAAATCCGTTAACAAAATCCTCCCAGTTTACCGCGAGCCTGCGAAACTCCTTTCGATCAAATAACAGACTGATCATATTCCGCTGTTCGGGGGCAATCTGTTCAAAATCGATAAAAACATGCCGGGCTGCATCATTCCAGCCGACAATGTAACAACGCCGATCCGAGATCACGGTAGGGCAGTGATGAAGTTCTTGCAAAATTTTCTGTAAGGAAGGGTGAAGTTGAACCGGTTCTTCTTCCAGTGTGGGCAGCTCCGTATGATGCTCCATGGCGAGCGAAAACAGATACTTTCGTTCATCGGCAGTAAGCCTCAGTGCCGAAGCAATGTTATCCAACACGGAATGGGATACCTGAATATCCCGACCTTGTTCAAGCCAGGTATACCATGTTGTACTCACTCCTGCCAGTTGGGAAACCTCTTCTCTCCTCAGCCCAGGCGTTCTTCTCCGACTTCCAGTGGGTAAACCGACCGATTCGGGAGAAATTTTGGAACGCTGTGTTTTCAGAAAAGTGGACAATGCCTGCAACCTGACATCGTAGTTCAATCCATCACCTTCAATCATCGTTATCATGGTAGTCATTATACTATTATAATTGACAACTTGTAATAGGATATTCAAAAGTGCACTATTAGTGGCAGAGCGTAAGAGTAAGGTAGACAACAGCGCTGAAGGAGGATGGACATGGAACGAGTCGTGATTACAGGAATGGGAGTTATCTCTCCTTTGGGAAATGATGTAGATACATTCTGGAATGGATTAATTGAGGGTAGATCAGGTGTATCACCTATAGAACATTTTGATACAGCTTCGTACAAAACCAGAATGGCAGGAGTGGTCCGTGATTTTGATGGTGAAGAGCGTTTTGGACGCAAGGAAGCAAGACGTATGGATCGATTCGTTCAATTTGCTGTTGCTGCTGCGGATCAGGCTGTATCACAATCGGGTCTTGTGATGGATGAAATGGACCGTGAACGGGTAGGTGTATATATTGGTTCAGGCATAGGCGGCATCCAGACATTGATGGAACAAGGCAAGGTCCTGTCAGATCGGGGACCTGCGCGAGTCAGCCCAACACTGGTACCGATGATGATCTCCAATATGGCGGCAGCTATGGTCAGTATGAGGTTTGGTTGCTGGGGACCGACATTATCGCCAGTAACAGCTTGTTCCATTGGAAATACAGCCATTGGAGAAGCTTTCCGGTTAATTCGTCATGGCGGAGCCGATGTCATTATTGCTGGAGGGACAGAAGCGGCTGTAACCGAAGTGTCACTGGCAAGCTTCGGTAATGCGACAGCGTTGTCTACACGAAATGAAGCGTTCCAAGCAGCCAGCCGTCCATTTGATGCAGGGAGAGACGGTTTTGTCATGGCGGAGGGCGCCGGAATTCTGGTCGTGGAATCACTGTCTCATGCACTGGGAAGAGGGGCGAATATTCTTGCCGAAGTGATTGGATATGGTGCCAGTTCAGATGCGTATCATATGGTAGCTACCCACCCGGAAGGGCGGGGTGCATATCTGGCGATGAAAGCATCACTGAAAGAAGCTCAGATTGGACCTGAGGACATTGATGTGATTAACGCTCATGCCACCAGTACGGAAGCAGGTGATCTGTCTGAGACAAGAGCGATTAAGCAACTTTTCGGGACAGGTGCCTATGATATTCCGGTCACAGCGAATAAGTCCATGACGGGACATATGCTTGGTGCAGCAGGTGGAGCAGAGGCGATCTCACTTATTCAAAGTCTGCGGCATGGCATCATTCCTCCAACCATCAATCAGGAGCAGAGGGACCCTGAATGTGATCTGGATTATGTACCAAACGAGGCAAGAAAAGCAGAGTTGCGGATTGGGATGTCTAATTCCTTTGGTTTTGGCGGTCATAATGCGGTTATTGTTCTTCAAAAGTATTCATCTTAAGCAAAAAAGCAGCTTTAAGCAGAAAAAACAGCGTAGCCCCATCGGGCTGCGCTGTTCTTTGCTTACTTTGACTTCGGGATCATCCACATACACCGTACCATTGGTTAACGGCCGAGTGGTTGCTCAGGAAGAAAGGGATGTCGATTCCGCCATGCCTTTGTTACCTCGGCTCAACCAGCTCACACGCCAGCGGGATTGCATGAAGAGAACCAGGAACAGGGAAGCTGCTGCAATCAGGCTAAGAATGACAAAACCTGGTGTATAGGATTGATAGCTGCTATACAGTTGACCGAGAATCAGCGGCAGTGCATACCCGCCCAATCCGCCAGCGGCACCCACAATACCTGTCATCAGGCCAATCTCATTGCCGAAACGTTGGGGAACCAGTTGGAACACAGAGCCATTTCCGGCTCCCAGACACATCATACCGAGGAACAGCATGACTACTACCACAGGAAGCGGTGGCATGAAGGATACTCCGATCAACATGATGCAGGCTCCAGTGTACAGGAAAGTCAGCATGCGGGTTCCGCCAATTTTGTCCGCCAGATAACCCCCTACAGGCCGGAAGAAACTGCCTGCGATTACACAGAAGGTGGTAATGTCAGCGGCACGAACTGGAGAGAGCCCATACTGGGTGTTGAAGAAGATGGTGAGATAGTTACATAATCCAACGAAGCCACCAAAGGTCACACAATAGAAGGCACAGAATACCCAAGCATCTTTTTGTTTAAGCAGACTTCCATATTGGGACAATTTCTTGGGTTCAGGCCGGTTAGGGCTATTCTTGGCAAAGATAGAAAAGAGGATGAATACAATAACGATCGGTATAATAGCAAGTCCGAACACAACTTCCCAGCTGCCAAAATGCGTAGCCAAGCGATTGGCAAACAACGTCGCGAGTACGGTTCCGCTGTTACCCGCCCCGGCAATACCCATGGCCAGACCCTGATGCTCCTTGCCATACCATTGGCCTGCCAGAGGTAGCGCAGCAGCAAAGGAGGCGCCTGCAACACCAAGCAAGAGTGCCACCACGTACAGTTGGCTTAAAGAGTCGACCCATAACCAGCCGAGTAACAAAGGAACTAAGGTGACGAGCATCCCGATCTGTGCGGTCAGTTTCGGACCAATATAATCAGACATGAAGCCAAGCACAAGGCGCAGGATGGAACCGCCGAGAATAGGCAATGCGACCAGATTGGCCTTTTCCAGTGGAGTCATCGGATAGTCCAATGCAATGACAACTGCGAGTGGACCAAGCATCCCCCATATCATAAAACTGATGTCAAAATACATAAACGCCCCGAAGAGGGTGGGCTTATGCCCGCTTTTCCAAAAACTTTTGCTCTCCATCATCCATCATCGCTCCTCATCCAATTGAGATCTTCGTGATTTGTCTATGTGCGTGTTGAGGCAGAAAAAGGCCGCAATTCGTCCAGATCTGAACGATTTGCGGCCCCGTTGCCGACAGGCGGTACACGTCATTGTGTTCCCGCATCTGAGTTGATCACAGCACTGTGATTTTGATTCAAATTATAATCAAGCGAAAATGTATATGTCAATAAAAATTACATGTAATTTTAAATAATTCATTTTTTAAGCGTTATTCGCAATTTTAATGTTAATTTAGTTGACATTATATTGAGATTCCCTTAATCTGAATCTAATATGAATCCACACAAAGGCGTGTGGATTCCGGAGGCAACGGTGCCCTTTTCCGAATCATGGAGAAGGGATTTTTCTGTTTATTTTCAGGTGAGAGAGATAGGGGGGCAGCCCATGAGCAGAAGCAAACTGGTGATTATCGGGAATGGCATGGCTGGAGTGAAGTGTGTCGAAGAGATTATCGCACTGGAGCCTGATACGTATGAGATTGTAATCTACGGCAATGAACCCCGTCCCAACTACAATCGGATCATGTTATCAAAAGTGTTGCAGGGTGAGCATTCGTTACAGGATATCATTATCAATGATTGGACTTGGTACGCCGAGCATCATATACGGCTATGTACAGGTGAAACGGTACACCGCATTGATACCCGTGGAAAATATATAGAGACGGAATCCGGACTAAAAGAAACCTATGATGTCCTGATTCTGGCGACAGGGTCTTCACCTTTTATCCCACCGATTCCGGGAATTGATAAAGAGCGGGTCATGTCCTTCCGAACGATTGACGATTGTGCGCGCATGTCTGATTATTCCAAAACATATCGCAAGGCCGCCGTCATTGGTGGTGGATTGCTTGGGTTGGAGGCTGCACGCGGGTTGCTGCATCTGGGCATGGAAGCTGTGGTGGTCCATAACGCACATTACATTATGAACCGGCAGTTGGATCAGAAGGCTGCCGCGATGCTTCAACAGGAACTTGAAGGGCAGGGTATGTCCTTTCTTTTGGCTAAAAATACGCAGAAAATTACCGGACGATCACAGGCTCAGGGCCTTCAGTTCACAGATGGTTCCAAGCTTGAAGCACAGGTTGTCATTGTGGCTGTAGGAATTCGGCCAAATGTGGACCTGGCCAGACGAAGTGGAATCGCCACCAATCGGGCAATTATGGTAGATGACTATATGCGCACCAGTGTACCGGGTATTTACGCAGTTGGGGAATGTGCTGAACATCGGGGAATCAGTTATGGTCTGGTGGCCCCCTTATACGAACAGGGGAAGGTACTCGCACGTACACTCTGTGGACAGGAAACGCCTGAATACAAAGGATCTATTCCCTACTCACAGTTGAAGGTATCGGGGGTTGATGTTTTCTCGGCCGGCGAGATCAGTGGTGAAGGCATGCAGACCGCAATTCAACATCTGGATGGCATTCAAGGCACATATAAAAAAGTACTGATGCAGGCTGGCAAAGTGCGTGGAGCCATTTTATTTGGAAATACAACCGAAGGAACGGCGTTGCTTGGACTTGTGCAACGAGGTGCGGATGTGGCGGAATTGGCTCCGCGTGAAGGGGCTCGGGACCCGGCTGAGATGGCTGCTGCGGCATTACCGGCTCAGGAGACCGTATGTGCCTGCAACAATGTGACCAAGGCTGCGATAATGAAGGCCATTCAGGAACAGGGTCTCGAAACGGCAGATCAGGTGAAGGAGCAGACCAAGGCGTCAGGTTCATGCGGTGGCTGTCGCCCGATGGTGGCTGCTCTGTTGAAACATACGCATAACCTGAAAAATAACGGGGGTACTGGCGTGGTAGCCACACCAGACAAACCTGCTCCAATGCCTGTGTGCAGTTGTACGGCGCTTGGGCATGCAGAACTGAAGGAAATACTGGCTGACATCGATGTTCTGGCGACAGGGCTACCAGAGATATCTTTGATCTTGCAGAAGCTGGGTTGGGGTTCGGAGCTTGGTTGCACGGTATGTCGCCCCGTAATTCATTATTACTTACAGGTATCCGGTGGAACGATGGTTGTTCGAGAGCTGGAAGGTCACTCAGAGATTCAGGTACGCTGGGATGATCAGATCCCGCTTTCATCCTATGCAAGAGATGCCAGGGGGCTGGCTGCACAGCTTCGTGCGAGTTGGATCGGCGCAGCAATGCCGTCGCCCGTGAATGTAGGAGTCGCACCAGGGCCGGGATCATTGGTGAGCGCACTGGTGCAGGATATCGGCTTGTTGGCTTCACCAGCTGGGTGGGAGATCTACGCAGGCGGTCATGCAGAGCATCCAGTCAAACAAGGTGGCCTGATTGGGGTGGCTGAAACAGAGGTGCAAGCGGCCACACTCGCATCAGCCTGTCTTCAATGGTATCGCCAAACCGCTTGGTATGATGAGCCGTTATGGGCATGGACGGAACGATTGGGATTCATGTCGATTCGGGAAACGATGTTGGATGACCAGTTACAGAAGGAACTTGCAGCTACACTTCAAGCTGATATATAGATGAAAGGCGGGGATGGAAAGATGGGATTATCCGTGAGTTCAGAACCAACAGCCTCCAAGCTGTATGTAAAGGAAACCCAGTGTCCGTATTGCAGTGTGCAGTGCAAGATGACTGTTGAAGAACTGGCTGCACCTGTTCCAGGCCAGCGTCGTGGTGAGTATACGGTTCAGGGTGTCCCGAATGAAGCCTCTCAGGGCAGGTTGTGTGTGAAGGGTATGAATGCTCATCAACATGCACTCAGTGGTCAACGATTAATGCATCCACTCATTCGTCGCAACGGTGAGCTTGAACCCTGTTCCTGGGAGGAGGCCATTCAGACCATCGCAGAGCGGTTTCAGAACTTGAGAGATTTATACGGAGCAGATACGGTTGGAGTCTACGGAGGCGGATCTTTGACCAATGAGACAGCCTACCTGCTCGGAAAATTTGCCCGGGTTGCATTGGGGACAAAATATATCGACTATAATGGACGGTTCTGCATGTCAGCTGCGGCTTCAGCTGGAAGTAAAGTGTTCGGGATGGATCGTGGATTGACGTTCCGACTGTCCGATATTCCCAAGACAGGTTGTATAGTACTCGCAGGTACCAATATTGCAGAATGCCAACCTACCCTGTTGCCCTACTTCAATCAGGCCAAGGAGAACGGGGCCTTCATTATCGTTATTGATCCACGCAAAACGGCAACCGCTGCCATTGCGGACCTTCATTTGCAGGTGAAGCCTGGCATGGATGCTCTGCTGGCAGATAGCATGTTGAAGGTGATTATGGATGCCGGATTGGTGAACCCTCATTTTATAGACAAACGAACGCATGGTTACGAGCAATTGATACAAGGGTTGGCTGAGCTGCAACTCGAACAGGCGGCACAAGCGTGCGGGGTTGATCTGGCGCTGATTCGTCAGGCGGCGATGGCATACGGTGAGGCAGAGACAGGCATGATCATGACAGCACGTGGTGTGGAGCAGCAGACGGATGGACATATGGCAGTGAGACACTTTTTGAACCTGGTGCTGGCAACTGGCAAAATTGGTAGAGAAGGCTGCGGATATGGTGCCATCACAGGTCAAGGCAATGGGCAGGGCGGACGGGAGCATGGGCAGAAGGCTGACCAGCTGCCGGGCTATCGATCCATTGAAAATGAAGCCGATCGTGCCTATGTGGCATCCGTCTGGGGTGTGGACCCTGCAAGTTTGCCAGGCAAAGGGGTATCCGCCTACGAGATGATGGAGAAGGTCCATGATCAGGAGATTCGGGCGTTGCTTGTAATGGGCTCCAACCCGGTCGTATCCAACCCCAATGTGCGTTTGGTGGAAGAAGGTCTGCGCAAGCTGGACTTTCTGATCGTGGCAGATATGTTCCTGTCGGAGACAGCACGCATGGCTGATCTGATTCTGCCGGTTACATCTTATATGGAGAATGAAGGTACACTGACCAATCTGGAGGGGCGTGTTCTGCTCCGTGAACAGGGGCGGCCTGCACCGGGAGAAACGCTTGATGATTGGGATATATTATGCCGGATTGCCGCGCAATTGGGTAAAGCTTCTTACTTTGAATATGACACTGCTGAGGATATCTTTAATGAGCTTCGGGTGGCGAGCCGCGGCGGAGTCGCTGATTACTATGGCATTACCTATGAGCGTTTGCGTAACGAGAAAGGGGTATACTGGCCGTGTTCTGCCCTCGAAGATCAGGGAGAAGGACTGCTGTTCGGTGAACGATTCGCTCACCCGGACGGCAAAGCGGCGTTCACATTTGAATCCAGCCCGGGCTGGAATGATATATCTTCGGAGTTCCCCTTAATTCTCACCAATGGGCGTGTGCTGCCTCATTATCTTACAGGGGTGCAGACACATCGCAGTCCGGCACTGGCAGCTCGTGAATTGGAGAACTTTGTTGAGCTTCACCCGGCTACCGCTGCCCGTTATCGTATTCACGATGGAGAGTGGGTAGAGATTCAATCGACGTACGGAAGCTTCACGGTTCGTTCACGCATCAAGGATTCCATTCGAGAGGATACCTTGTTCGTGCCGATGCATTGGGGCGGCATTCAGAATGTGAATCGGGCCACCAGACCAGAGCTAGATCCGTTCTGCCGGATGCCTGGGTTCAAGACAGCAGCTGTAACCATTCGACCGTTGCGTCTGGCGAGATGATTCATACAGGTTTCAGTTTATAAAGGTTCTCAGGCATCATAAGCTGTTCTAATGGTAGCTTAGCAGCTGCACAGTCCATATTTATATGACACTGTGCGGCTTTTTTTGCGTATATGTACGCAAGTAGGCCCTAGTTCCGTGGTTCCACGTAAACATGAGGATTGGCTCATGAATATGGATTGAATTTTAGTTATGATGTTCATTAGGGGTACATATGTACGTATTTTATATTTTATTTAGAGACAGATAATCATTTCGAGTTTAGGTTATTCCGCATCGTGGTATAGATATCGGGGCTTATGGAAGCTTCTTCAAATAGAGCAGGACAAGGGAGGTAATGCAGTGAATGTATGGATAACGGTAAAAAGTCTGGGCAAGCGCAAGCCGGTACTTGCCAAGCAAGCTGCCGAACTTCCGGAAACAACTCATACGTTAAGGCAGCTCATTGAGAACATGGTGGCTCTACAAGTAAAAGCTCTTCAGGACAAGAAACAACAGGCAGAATTGCTCGCCTACCTGATGCCGGATGAGATTGAGACACAAGGAGCGGTGGGGAAAGTTGGGTTTGGCGCAGTATACAATGAGGGTGTTCCTGATCTGAATGTTGCGATGGAGACAGCTATAACCGCATATGAGGATGGGTTGTACAAAGTGTTTCTCAACGATGAAGAATTGCAGGAGCTGGATGAGTCACTTGTTGTAAAAGACGGAGATAACGTGGTGTTTATTCGTTTTACAATGCTTGCCGGACGTCTGTGGTAGAGCGCGATGAAGGAGGAGAACAGGATGAATCAGGAAGAGCAAGTACAGGTGTATATGGATGGATTGCAGGAAAGAGCCAAGTCGTTAACAGGGGTACAGTTTGAGCTGGCAGGCTATGTTGTGGAGATCGCCGGGTCTACCTATTTGCGTGGAGACGAAAAGATGTTTTTGAATACTGATAAGTTGCTTGGAAGGTTGGCTGCAGAAACGCAGAAACCATTATTCCAGCCACTATTGGATGTGCTCCAGCATCTGACGAGCGATTCATTGGTTGCACGATTCCGTTATATTGCAGAGCGTGCGACTCGTTTCCCATACAGTAACAACTATGAACGCCGCCCTTTCCGCACATCCGATCCGGAGCAGCATGTAGAACAGGTCATTCGCAAACTGATGGGATTGTTCCGTATGGAAATGAAAAATTTCTCCCTGAAAGAATATGTGTCACTTCGTGAGTACAAGCTGGATTATCTGCATGAGATCCGTTGGGTTCTGGCAGATTGTATCGCTTATGAACTGGATCATCAGGGCGGAGATATGAAGCAGGCGCTGCATGATGTTATCTATGGTGACAATCAGACGGCGCTGTTAACCCATGAAATGATCAAAGGTATATTCATGAGTGATCAGGCGGATGCCTATCAGATGGTGGGTGAGCTGCTAGTTGCAGCAAGGTTGCAGGAAGGGCTGCGCCAAAGCATTGTGGAGCGGATGGATGAAGGGACACTGGAAGCCTATATTTACATATTAAAAATCATTATCGACAACAACCTGATTCGCTTCAGTTCCGTGGTAAGAGCGCTTGCCGTATGGACGGGGATCGGTATAGAAGCAGCCAACCAGCGTGTTGCCGCACAGTTGATTGAACAGGCCTATCAGGCGCTTGTGCAACCAGAAGTACGCGAGGCCTGGCAGCAGGAAGCTAACGCCAACAAACTCTTTATCAGTCTTTGGGCGACAGCGGTCATTGAAGAGAATGAATTGAAGAGCAAGATAATCGAGATTATGGATCAAGGTCAGTTATATCAGAAGATTGTTGCTCAATATGTACTGGCTAACAGCCAGAACAGGGAGCTTCGTTTGGACATTGCACGTCGTTATCTGGAGGCGCAGGATACCGAGTTGATGCACTGGATTGTGACCAACTATGATGCGATGTATATGTACAACTGGAGTTTCGAGAATGGAGAGAACCAGCGTAGCGTCTACGTGTGGCCATTGCCTGCTCTTGGAGAAAAGGGCTTGCGGCGTCAGGATTTTGATCGGTTCAAACAGATGCTGGCTGTCATTCCAAAAGGAGGGTCAGGTGGACCATCGGGTGTACTTGAGTATGTTCACTACCGGATTGATACGGATGATGTAGTCAAGAAAATGTTATATTTGGCCGCTTATGATATGGACCCGGAATGGATCGGGGAGGTCATCGCAATCAAGGACCGTTTAAGCCCGGAACTGCGCGGAGAACTGTTGTCCCAGTTTGTTCAGCATCCCGATAATGAGGTGCAAAGACAGTTTGTGTTTGAGAGTTTGTCTGATAAAAGCATCAGTAATCGGGAGAGTGCACTCGCCAAAGCGAAGCTGCTCACGTTGACGGTTGATGAGATGAAACAGATGGAGGCGTTGATGAAGCTCAAAACAGGCTCACTTCGTCAGAAGGTCATTCATGTATTGTTACTGCAACCCGTGGACCAATTGGCGATCTCGCTGAAGCGACTTTTGCAGGCCAAGAGTGAACTGCAGCGCTTGGGTGCGCTAGAATTATTGACCGAGATTGCGGCAGATCCAGAGCGGATAGATCAGCAGGAGCAATTGCAGCCATTGGCGCAGCTGATTGAGACACCCACTGCCAAGGAACAGAAACTACTGGATAAACTGACTGATCAGGGGAGTCGTTACACAGTTTCTAATGGATTTGGTTTATTTGATTCGAAGCGACGTGAGCCATTGCTGGATGAGAAGCGTGATCTCAAGGGCCATAATCCGAAGGATATCTTTACACTCTCTCTGGATAAGACCAGACCATTTCTGGAGGGACTTAGTGAATTAGTGCATGAACACAGGGATTATGAGTATCAAGTGGAATACTACGCTGGCTATAAAGACACATTGTTAGTCGGAGCGAGTCTTCGCTCCAAGGTTCCATATGGAGAGCGGAATGAAATGAAGCAGATGGAACAGTTCCCACTTCATGACGTATGGGAGAACTATATTCAACATGCCGGGTTCAGCAGTGTGGAACTGATGCAGCTATACATGGCTATACAGCTCCGGGAGTTCAATGGCAATTTGAGCGACCATTACAGCTATTTCCGTGAGCAGTATGACTATGACGAATTGCATAAGATTCCGTTATTGGAAGGCTGGCGCAAGTCGTTTGCCCAACAGATCTATCCTCTGGATGACATCGAAAAGCTGCAGCAGATGCTGGATTCGTTAACGTATAAGGATCAGGTAGTGGCACTGATATCGGCGGCATTTCTGGATAGCGATCCGATCGACACGTTTGAGATAGCTGAGAAAACCTGGGCCTCCATCATCGCAAGTATGCCTGCTGATCGACTCGAACAAGAGTCAGGCATGCTTCATATTCTGACTGGACCTTGGAATTATGTAGTTCGGGGCAAAATCCATGACGATAACAGCTTCAAACGTTTCTTCCAGACAGCTTACCAGTTCACCAGTCTTGTAGAGAGTAGTCAACCGCTGTCTTTACTGTCACTTGAAGATTTCCTGCGTGCGTACCAGTTGAACCTGATTGATGATCAAGAGATATATCGACAGGTGCTGGTCGGTGGGAATCGTCAGTTGTTTATTCGGGACTTAACATCCACTCGTACAGAAATGATCGCGAGTGATCCGAAGCTTGTTCAATTGCGAGATGCGGTGGTCGATCGCATTCTGGAGATTGAGCTGACCCGGGGAGAACTCTCTACAGAAGTAAGCACACTTGCCATGAAACTGGATCGAATTGAAGGCATGGAACACTGGGTACATCTGGTCTCGGCGATGGATCAGGATACATTTGTCCGTGGATATATCTATAGTTATGGGGACAACACAACACGTAAAGAGACGTTTAGCTATCTAATTCAGAATTGTCATCCACGAGATGGAGAAGATGAGAAGCGTCTTGGGGAATTGCTCCAGAAGTATCCGGTGAATGAGAAGAAATTGCTGGAAGCAGCCATGTACGCCCCGCAGTGGATGGAGATTGTAGCGAAACATCTGGGATGGGAAGGTCTACGCAGTGCAGCTTGGTACTTCCATGCTCATATTAATGAACGCTTTACTGCGGAGAAAGAAACCATCGTGGCCCACTATTCTCCAATCTCACCACAGGACTTTAATGAAGGTGCGTTTGATATCGCTTGGTTTGAAGAAGCCTATGCTGCTGTCGGGGAGGAACGGTTCAATCTGTTATACGATTGTGCCAAGTACATTTCCGGGGGATCTAACCACCGCAGATCCCAATTGTTCGCAGATGCTGCACTGGGCAAGCTTCGATTGGACGATATGCGTGAGTCCGTGTCAGACAAGCGAAACAAGGATCATTTGTTAACCTACAGTTTGATTCCATTCGCTGTAAATCGCGAACAGGATCTGCGTGAGCGATACGACTTCATTCAGAAGTTCCTGATGCAGAGCAAACAATTCGGTGCGCAACGCCGTGCCAGTGAAGGTGTGGCATCGCAGATTGCACTGGGCAATCTTGCTCGTAATGCAGGTTATGCCGATGTTACGCGGCTGATGTGGGACATGGAAGCACGTAAGTTGGATGAGATGAAATCCTTTTTTGAACCTCATGCATTGGATGCTGATACGACAGCGCAATTGGTCATCGATGAGGAAGGTCAACCCGAAATGGTTATCGTTAGTAAAGGTAAGACACTCAAATCTGTACCTGCCCGGTTCAAAAAAGATGGATATATCGCTGAACTGAAAGAGCTGAAATCGGATCTGGTGGATCAGTATCGCCGGGCACGACAGGAGCTGGAACGTTCGATGACTGCTGGAACATCCTTTACACGTCAGGAAATTGCCAGTCTGATGCAAAATCCGGTTATACAACCGCTGGTAAGAACACTTGTATTCCAGTCAGGTGACAAGACGGGAAGATTCGATGTATTATCCAATGGTTTGGTTGCACCAGGACCGGAGGGTACGGTCCATGCACTAGCGGAACAGGATCAACTGTTGATTGCTCATCCGCTTCATCTGTATCAGAGCGGAAGCTGGAGTGAATTCCAGCGGGATCTGTTCACCCGTCAGGAGCGTCAGCCGTTCAAGCAGGTATTCCGTGAGCTGTATCTTCCTAACGAGGACGAATTGGCTAATGGTACGGTGTCCCGCCGATATGCGGGGTATCAGATTCAACCGAAAAAAGCAGTAGCTCTGCTTAAAGGACGCCAATGGACTGTCAGTTATGAGGAAGGTCTGCAGAAGGTAAGTTATGAGCATAATCTGATCGCGAATCTCTATGCCATGGCAGATTGGTTCTCACCAGCAGATACCGAAGCACCTACCTTGGAGACGGTGCAGTTCTACGATCGCAAGAACTACAAACCTGTAGCGCTGCAAGATGTGCCGCTGACGTTCTTCTCGGAAGTTATGCGTGATATCGATCTGGTGGTCAGCGTTGCACATGTGGGAGGCGTAGATCCGGAAGCCAGCCTGACAACCATCGAGATGCGTCACGTCATTGTGAACGAGTCGTTGCGTCTGCTGAAGATCGACAATGTACGTCTGGACGGGAATTACGCACGAATTGATGGTGAATTGGGTGAGTATGCTGTTCATCTGGGGAGTGGTAATGTGTTTAAACAAGCCACAGGTGCACTTCATATTGTTCCGGTGCACAGTCAGCATCGGGGTCGAATCTTCCTGCCATTCCTCGATGAAGATCCGAGAACAGCTGAAATTCTGTCCAAGGTGATGTTGCTCGCCGAAGATAAAAAGATCAAGGACCCGCAGATTCTTGCACAGTTACAGAATTAGAAGTGAACGAACTAGAATTGAACCGCCCCGTGGGGCGGTTTTTTTATTTGTTACTCCGATTTTTAAAGTAACTTCAAATCTCAATATAACGAGTGTAGAACAAGAATCATGGACGGAGTGAACAATATGGAGCAATTCCAACATAAAGGCAGCTGAAGAACCTGTTAAAAGGGACCTCAGTTGCTTTTATATTTTTGGATATTTCAATGGACCGGATTGGTTCCGTTTTCAAATAGACTTAGGACCCAGAGTGTGTCGACATATTCCTTAATCTGATAATTAATTGCATTAATTGGTTGATCGGGAGTGGGTCGAACCGACTGTTTTTAAAAGTAAAGAATTTGTTCGAAAGTAGTTACGGAAATGTAAATAATTCGTTTTCTTGTTTTGTTATCTGAATTATTGATATGGTGATTCCAAAGAACTAGGCTTATTCTAAACGGTCATTTACCAAATTTAAGGGGATGTAATTCATGATCATGTCGGCTATCGTTAGGAAGCGAAATCTGCCGACTTGCTTGCAGGCTGCAGTTTCAGAAGCCATGTGCAGGACGACCTGAATGCTTGAAAGACTGGGATCAAGCCAGTTCGCATTCCCTTGTATACATGTATTCAACATGTGCACAAGAAAAATGATCAAGAGAGAAGGAGAACTTACAACATGAACAGAAGACTCAATCTGATTTTCCTCAAACGATGGTTTATGTTATTAATCATCGTGGCGGTTGCGGCTATGCCGCTGCACGCCTTCGCCGCGGAGGCGGAATCTGGGGCCAATCGGCCTTGGATGAACAAATCTCTATCAGCGGAAGAACGCACCGAGCTGCTGCTCAAGGAGATGACGCTGGAGGAGAAAGTTGGATTCGTAACCGGTAAAGTCAATAACTATTATGGTTTCTATAATGATGGATTGGAGCGCCTCGGCATTCCGGCATTACAGATGGCAGATGGACCCGCAGGAGTACGTGTGGCTAACCCGGATGTGCAGGACAAAAAGTCCACGGCATTGCCTGCACCCATCGCGCTTGCCGCTTCCTGGGATACCAATCTGGCCAAGAAATATGGCGATCTGATCGGTCAGGAAGCACATGATACAACACATAATGTAGTGCTCGGCCCTGGGCTGGATATTGCACGTACACCATGGGGTTCCCGGAACTTCGAATCTCTCGGGGAAGATCCGCTACTGGCTTCCGGCATGGGTGCAGCGTATGTGAACGGGATTCAAAGTAATCCAGTTATCGCTACAGCGAAACACTATATCCTGAACAACCAGGAGACGGAACGTTTCACGACCAATGCAACAGCCAGCGAACGTGCCATTCAGGAAGTCTATGCACGTCCGTTCCAGGCGATGGTCGAAAAAGCGGATCTTGGTTCAGCAATGTGTTCATTTAACCAGGTGAACGGTACATATGCTTGTGAGAACAAGGAGATGCTGACCAATGTCCTTCGGGATCAGTTTGGCTTCGAAGGGTTTGTCATGAGTGACTACGGTGCAAACTTCAGCACAGCCAATTCCGCCAATGCGGGTCTGGATCTGGAGACACCGGGAGAGCCTTACGGCAAATGGGGAGACAAATTGCTGGAAGCCGTGAACAATGGCGAAGTCAGCGAGCAAACCATTGATGAGAAGGTTAGACGCATTTTGCTTCAAATGTTCGATAAAGGGCTGTTCGATAACCCTGTAACGAATACACAAATCAATGCCAAGAAAGACGGCAAACAGGCACGTGAAATTGCAGAAGAGAGCATGGTTCTTTTGCAAAACAACGATAATGTGCTGCCGCTGTCCAAGAAAAACGTGAAATCCATCGCTGTCATCGGTCCGGATGCAGATAACGCATCTGCTGCTGGTGGAGGTAGCAGTCTGGTTAATCCGACGTATACCGTAAGTCCACTTCAAGGCATTCGTAACCGTGCCGGTAACGGTGTGGATGTAAAATATGCTGCAGGAACCGATCCTATCTCCGCAGGAGATGCATTTAATGGACCATCCGCCGTACCTTCTACTCTTTTATCACCAGCGGATGCTCAGGAAAGTGAAAGAGACTATGGTACAGATCGTGCGGAATACGGTCTGCGTGCTGAATACTGGACGAATAAAGATATGGAGGGTAATCCTTCTTTGGTCCGTACAGATCATCAGGTCAACATGAATCTTGGATTCTACAACTATGAAGGTTTTAACGCACAGTCTTCCAAGCTTCCAGTGACACCAACGAAATTCAATGCCAAAATGTCTGCTCGTTGGACAGGGGCGATAACAGCACCTCAAACGGGTGAATATAAACTGTCCCTGACCAGTCTAGGTTCTGCGAAACTGTATGTGGATGATAAATTACTCGTAGACAATCAAGGTGAAACATTGAGTACAACGAAGAAAGAAATCACATTCAAAGAAGGTGAGTCCCACAATATTCGAATTGAGTATCGTACGGATTTCCCGGTACAGACCAATCATGATATGGGTGCACAGGTTCGTTTCGGCTGGGAAGCTCCAGACGACGCTGTGGATATTAAAATGCAAAAAGCAGTTGAGCTGGCGAAAAAATCCGATGTTGCCGTCGTGGTAACTCGTACGTATGACAGTGAAGGTTACGTCGACCGTTCCGACCTGGAGCTGCCGAATAACCAGGAGCAGCTGATCCGCAAGGTAGCAGCAGCCAATCCCAAAACGATCGTGGTGCAAATGAGTGGTCGCGCTGTTGAAATGGATTCCTGGCAAAAAGAAGTGCCATCCATCGTTCAGGCTTGGTATGCAGGTCAGGAACAAGGTAATGCAGTGGCACGTGTGCTGTTTGGTGATGTGAATCCATCCGGTAAGTTGCCGGTGACGTTCCCATCAGATGATTCCCAGACCCCGGTATCCACTGCGGAACAATTCCCGGGTATTAACGGGGTGGGCAACTATTCCGAGGGTATTTTTGTAGGGTATAAAGGATATGACAAAGAAGGCATGACACCGGCGTTTGCTTTTGGACACGGGCTGTCGTATACCGATTTTAATTATCGTAATCTACATGTGAAAAACACTGGCAAAGGTGATAAGGAAACCGTAGAAGTATCCCTGAATCTGCGCAATACCGGTAAAGTTGCCGGTGCAGAAGTTGTACAGGTCTATGTTGGCAATCTGCCAACCAAAGTTGAGACACCAGAGAAACAACTTGCTGGTTGGGCAAAGGTTGATCTGAAGGCAGGCAAGCAGCAGCGGATCAACATTCAACTGGATCGCAGCGCATTGTCCTACTGGGATGAAACATCGCATGAATGGGTAATGCCTAAGGGTAAAGTCCAGGTGTATGTCGGCAGTGCATCGGATGATATCCGTCTGACAGGCAGTGTGAATATCGGAAGCAAGTCCGGTAAATAAAAGTTCAATAAGGGAGATTGGAAGGTTGTTCTCCCAGTGAAGTTATTTCGTTAAATGCAGTTTGTTCTACTTCATATAGATTAGGAAAATGAGTCGTGGCATAGTGGCCGCGGCTTTTTCCACAATGGAAGGAGAGTGAAGCATGATAAACATAAGTTGGCGAGAATATCTCAAACGATGGATGATCCTGTTGATCGCTGCTGTTTGTTTTGTCGGTATAGGAATCTGGCTTATCTTCAACCGAAGTGAACAACCCGCTCCGCCACCGGTTGTGGACAAACAGAGAACGGCCGAAGTTTGGTTAACCACGGGAGATCAGCAAAATCTGCTTGCACGACAGAAGCCCATTCCAATTACCGATCACCATGATGCAGACACAAGTTCTTCAGTTTCTTCAACGCAGGAGCCAGACATTTCTTCGTCGGCGTTCACCATACAGATTGACCCGGACAAGACGTATCAGACCATGGATGGTTTTGGCGCAGCGATGACGGGTTCATCGGCACATCTGATCAACGAGCTCCCAGAGGAACAACAAGAGCAACTGCTGAAGGAACTGTTTACAACAGAAGGGCTGAACATGGATATGGTGCGTCATACGATTGGTGCCTCCGATTATTCGGTAGATGAAACAGGTGTGGCTTCGAGTTATACCTATGATGATATCGAGTCTGGCAAGGACTATGACATGGAATCCTTTTCGATCGAAAAGGATCAGGAAGTTGTGAACATGCTGGAGCGTGTAGCTGATTTGAAACCGGATCTTAACGTACTGGGCACACCGTGGACGGCCCCGGGCTGGATGAAGTATGGGGAGAAGAGCACTAACGGTTGGTATCTGGATTACAACGATCCTCAGGTGTACGAAGCGTACGCAAGATATTTTGTGAAATATATCAAAGCTTATCAGACAAAGGGCATTCCCATCTACGGGATCACGTTGCAAAATGAACCGGAGTTCACCTCGGACAAATATCCGAGTATGAGTATGGGAGCTGAAGAACAAGCGATGTTCATTCAGGATTATCTCGGCCCGGCTCTACAGGATGCGGGACTGGACACGCGAATCATTGCGTATGATCATAACTGGGATCAGGCGGTTGAATATACCGACAAGGTGCTTGGTGATGAGCAGGCTGCTGCTTATATCGATGGATCTGCTTTCCACTGTTATGCAGGTAATCCATCTGCCATGTCGGAAGTGCATGAGCGCTTCCCGGACAAAAATATCTATTTTACCGAATGTAGTGGTGGGGAGTGGAGTCCTGATTTTGGCGAGAATCTGAGCTGGCAGATGTCCAATCTCATTATTGGTGCACCTCGCAACTGGGCAAAAAATGTGCTGTTCTGGAACATCGTACTCGATCCGCAAGGTGGACCCACGAACGGTGGCTGTGAGAACTGTCGTGGGGTTGTGACGATTGACCCCGACAGTGACGAAATCACCAGAAATGTGGAGTATTATGCGTTAGGCCACATCAGCCGTTATGTACGTCCGGGAGCTGTGAGAGTTGATTCCACGCAAGAACAGGGCAAGATCGAGAACGTAACCTTCCGCAATCCGGATGGAACGATGGTGCTGGTTGCAGCTAACACGGGTGAGGCAGAAGTTTCCTTTGATGTAGTCATGAGCGGAGATTCGTTTCGATATATACTGCCTTCCCAATCGGCAGCAACCTTCCGTTGGAAGCCAAAAACGGAGGTAGAACGTTGACTCAAGCTTGGAAATTATGGGTACAGATTGAATGATGAACATGATAAAATAAACGTAGAGTTATTTCAAATTTGATGTATTAAACAAGTCCGATCCCAGGATCGGGCTTTTACATAACCATTTACTTTTAATAGAGAAGGAGCATACGTTGGACATGTTAGTCGCTGCATATCGGGAACAGGATCATGACAAGTTGGTCGAGATCTGGGAGAGTGCTGTTCGGGCAACCCATACGTTTTTGGAAGAGCATCACATTCAGTTCTACAAAAAAGTGGTGAGTGATGTGTTGCAACAAAGACAAGTCGAGGTTTGGGAAGTGCTCAATACGAAGCAACAACCCGTGGGTTTTATTGGTGTGGATGATAACTTTATCGAGATGCTGTTTGTAGATCCGAGCCAACACGGACAGGGTCTGGGACGTCTGCTAATAGACCATGCCTTCAAAATCAAAGGCCGTCACCTCAAGGTAGATGTTAATGAGCAGAATACTGGAGCAGCCCGATTCTATGAAAAGATGGGATTTGTACAGACAGGTCGTTCCGAATTGGATAGTTCCGGTAATCCGTTTCCGCTGTTGCATCTGGAGATCAGACAGGAAGAGGCCGAGAGATTGTCGTAAGGGATAGACCATGAGTTATAAATGACCAGGATGAGGAGTGTGCAGGATGACACAGATCAAGGTGACACCGGAACAACTGGAGACGGTCAGTGGGCAGTTCGCTCAGGCACATCAGCAATTATCGGGATTCATGTCCACATTGGACGGCAAGATGAGTGTCATGCGCAGCAACTGGGATGGCATGGAGCGTGAGCGTTTTTATAACGATTATTCAACGGCTCAAGGCACGATGAAATCTGTTCTGGAACTGGTTCTGTCCATTCAGTCGGAGCTTAAGAAGATTGCCGAGCGTTTCCGCACGACAGATGAAGAGGCGGTGAGCCAGGCAATCATGACGGCGCTGACCGCAGCGCGGGCGCTATCAACCATGGGCAAAAATAAAGGCGATGATCTGGACAAAACGCCAGGTCCACCAAAGAACATGGATGAATGGGATGAGAAGGATGCCGAGAAATACCAGAACTATGAGGAAATGCTGAAGAAAGCCAAAGAGATGGGTGACGAAGAACTGGCGCAGCAGATTCAGGCCAGCATGAACATCATTCGGCTTCAGTATGAAGATGTAATCTATCAGACTGACCCCAATACTGGCAAGACGGTAAAAATTACCGAGGATTCCATCGTAGGTACGTATCAGGTGAAAAGCGACAAGGGCGAAACGACCACCATCAGTCTGGATAAACAGGGCAATGTGGTGGACTATAGCAAGGATACGGAAAAGTATAGGTATTCGGAGCAAACGCACACGACCAGTCAAGGCGAGCATCTCTTTGGCAAAGCAGCACAAACGGCTACAGCCTACGGGATTGGTCTGCTGCTCACAAGCAAGACGGGCTCTGCCTTTACAGAACATGCCACTGGACTTGGTTCTTCGTTCGTTGCGGACAAGTTCCTGTTCTCTGTGCCGGAAGAAGGCGAGACACGTACGATGATCTACCGTACCAATAAGGACACGGGTAAAATTGAGAATATGATCGTGGTCACGCGCGGCGACAACGATATTGAATATACTCCGTGGCGGGAGTACTTCTAAGCCACGGTTGGGGTTGGCAAGCGGGCAACACAGGGCTACCTGATTGCGGCCTGCTTGCCGACCCACCGCATGGAGCCATGTGGTTGTGTATCACATGGCTATGCGTGTGGAGGGCAGGCGGCTTATCCATGAGCCTGCCCATAGAGAAACACCCCGGCAACCTTCTCCCTGAGATGGGAAGGTTGCCGGGGTGTTTTGTGTTTTCCTTACCGATTCGCCACGGTCGAAGGACCGGGCCGGAAGGAGGTTTTTTTTGCCAGAGATTAATGTGTCTCTTCATCCAGAAACGGTTTGTTCACCGCATAATACATAAAGCCCATCAGCAGCACACCACCTACCAGATTACCGAGCGTCACAGGAACCAGGTTATGGATCCCCCCCCTTCAAACGAGATGGTTCCCAAGTGGTTCAGTACACTGGACAAGTCTATGTATCAAGTAGCTGAGGACTTGCAGCAGACAAAGATTATTCTTGCTGAGGGCATGTTCTACAGCGGTGATATGATGCGGACAGGTCAGCGACAGACTTGATGAACTGAACAACGTGGATCAGCTTAATAAGGTAGGACTGCCTGGCGGGGATAGAGCGGTCTGATCCGGACAATAACGCGTTCATCGTATTCTATACGGATGGTTGATGCAGTTTACAAGAGTATAGTAGACACTTGCCTTACAACTGCGGCGACTGGATTCATTTACGCGACGGAGGACAGATCTACATTCCTGAAAATGCGAGAAATACCAGAGTTAAGTTCGCCCGAAAGCAGGTACGACAAATTATTTTCCGTTGCTGTCCTCTGCTAGTGTTAAAAACACTCCGTAACTCCTTATATTGAGAGGTAGTTTAGTAGGTGTTTCTATGTTCAGAAAGGTGATCACGTTGAGAAGGACATCCATAGCACCTGTGATCATTGTGACTACTTCCGAGTGAATGTTATCTCAATTGGATTTGAGGTGGACTGGTGGACAGTCCAAGTGGTCATCAAACAAATATAAGGAGTGATTGTAATGGCTGACGTTAAAGTGCCAGTGCCATTGGCATCGTGGTACAAGCCGACCAACGGTGATGAAGATCAGCTTACCCGTTGGGATATTGGCGTTGTAGATGCTTCCCAAGCATCTGAGATTGACACTTTCTTGATCTTTAACAACCGTAAGGGTCTCGAAGATGTACCGGACATGCAGAATGCGGCAATCATGACGAAAGACTCGAATGGCGGAAATACCGGAGAATTGGTAGAAGGTCAGTGGATCGAAGTCAGAGTTGACGAGATAGATACTGGATTCAACAAAATTGGGTGGGACTCCATCGAAAACGTTGCAGTTTCTCGGCCAATTAAGACCACCGGTAGCACGACAAATGTAGACGGTACGTTTACACCTAATGTCGGTTCACACACAACAACGAGCGGTGAAGTCAGCTTGCTCGGAGTCAAGAATGACGGAGATCTAATCAACGCCAAAGGTAACTACGTCAAAGTGCAACTCCTCTGCCGAATTCCAGGTAATGCTTCGGCTGGTCTAATTAATTTTCGTACTCGGATAACTTACCAGTACGTGTAAGAAAACATCCAATGCAATGGAGGTTACCCTATGCTGACAAAAATTAATCCATACTCTTTTGTGGATCAAGACTATATTTGGATGGGTGAGTATTCCGATGGTACTCACCTTTCTGAGTACCACTATCAAACGAAAAAACGAGGAGATTTCAACACGATTAGAAAGGAGTCGCTCATTCGCTTCGGTCTTATCGGAAACGGCATGAGACTTTATCACGAAGTGCTTGGCGGTTTCTTCCATCTAAGAGGTCAGATTTACGAGATTGTCTACAAGGTAGGCGATAAAGAATACTACCTGACAGGTCAAAGCCAGCTTTATAACGATATCATTACGTACAAGGATGCGGAAGCGTGGGCGAATTTTAATCAGCGAGATAATACGAATTTCCCAAGCAGGGTTACTGCTTTCAACACTGGATACAAAAAGAGCCTTAAAATTGATGGGATCAACTTCAACTTTAAGGCCATTATTAGTGTCCCGTGCAACAACGTACCAATTAATTTGACGGTAAGGATTGTAGCCGACACGGATCTTGACGGTAGGTTGGTGATTAAGCGTAACGGAACGCAGGTCGCTGAGTTCGATGCTCCCCTGAGAAAGGGTATGGGAGGGCAAGTCATGTGGTATGTGAGGTGGTAACGAATGGCTATTTACTCAGGTAAGTCTACACTCCACGACTACTTGGTGGGGGAAGACATCCCAAATGGTACTCATGTACTTGAAGTCAATGGCGTGAATATAGACATTGAGATGTGCAACTACTTGGATGACTTTGAAGTAGATACTCAGGCGGTGGAAAACATCGTACCCGTGCTAACCAGCAACACTGCCAACGTAAACTTCAAGGCATCTGCAAGTTCAGAATATACCGTATCCCCTGGCTACCTAGCATGGAGAGCATTCGTTAACGGTGTTAATGGGACACTCTGTTGGGCTACCGCGCAGTTCAATACTACGGGCTGGCTTCAAATGACCATGGTTACAGCTAGACGTGTGTCTCTCTACTATCTGTGTGGGCAGACAGGTAGACCCCTGGGTAGTCCTAAAAACTGGACATTTGAAGCATCTGACGATGGGGAGAAATGGACTGTGATAGACACCCGTGAACATGTTACAGGTTGGGTGGACAATACTTGGAAGGGTTTCGCTGTACCTGTTCAAAATATCGGGCTGTATAAAATGTATAGGCTCAATGTGACAGCCAACAACGGGGATACCAATTTCCTGACCATTGGTGCTATGCAACTGATTGACTCATTTGGAGATGAGACCCTTGACTCTAAAATGCTCGTGCTTAAGTTCCATAAAAACCTAACGGTCAATACTGGCGCTACCCTCATACCGAGGGTTAGAAAGAAGGGCATGACCGTTTACGTAGGAGGCAAGCTAACCAACAAAGGGACGATAAGTATGACGGCCAAGGGAGCTATAGCAACCGGACAGAACGTCTACCTTTATCAGAACAATGACGGGTCATTTGAGTACGTTCCAGCTATGGGGGCTGTCGGCGGTACGAGCGTTACAGGTGGAGCACAATCGGTTACTAACGCTGGCCGGACAGGTGTAGCGGGCACGGCAAGAAGAACCGGCGGTGGGGGATCTGGTGGTGGAGGAATGTCAAACCCACATACAGGTACTTTCATTACAGGCAGGGGCGGTACTGGAACATCCTATTCCGGTGGAGCAGGTGGCGGTGGAGCATGGTGTTACAGTGGCAACGCTTGGGCAGGAGCGGGTTCAGACATAGGCGGTGCTGGCGGTAACGCTGCATCAACCTACGGAACTTCTCGTCCTGTTGGTGGCGGAGCAGGTAACGGAGGAGGCGCAGCTCTCGGCGGTTTAGTAGGTGGAGCAGGGACGGGAGGTCTCCTAATCATCTACGCAACTATTTTTGATAATACAGGCACCGTTTCTTCTATAGGATCGGTCGGAGGGGCTGGCGGTAACGGGGGCGGTGGTTCGTCAGGAGGTGGCTCGATCAACGTCTTCTACACAACCCTGGTTAACAGGGGAACCACGAATGCTAACGGGGGAGCAGCGGCTACTGCTGGTAGTACAGGTGGAGCAGGGACGATTACCTTCTCTCTCATGGAGAATACAACAAGATTTGATGGCGGTCTGGACGTGACATCTACACACACTAATGACGTACTTCTTTCAGGCATCATTAATGACACCATTGGGCTAGATGTACAGTACCGAATCACCGTAAACGATGACCAAGTATTTCCTCAAAGTGGATTTACGGACTTAGCCCCAAGAGATCTGCATGTTAGGTATGACATAGCGAATAGCTTACTCCGTTATGGGATGAATACGGTCAGATTGTTCGTAAGAAACAGCAACGGCAGAGAGTTAGTTTACTTGTATACTGTCGCTCTAGAAAGCGTAGAGCCAAGTATTACGGCTTCAATGATAGGGATGCGACTGGATGTTGTTGTGGAAGATCCTGAGACGGACAGAGTTAGAATTCAAGTAATTCTAAATGGGGTTATTATCTACCCTGAGCAGGGCGGGTACTCCGAACTTACTGAATCCCCGCTAGTGTACGGCAGAACGCTGTACAGTAACGAAGTTGTAGTTGATGCGGATAATACGATTGAGGTCGTTGCTATGGATTCGTATGGGGCACAGACAAGTACTTCTCTGACATTTACAGGCTCCTACTCAGGAGTCATGTTTTCGGATGAAAACGGAGTCTTTTATTCGGATGACCTGGGCAATGTACTTAACTACCTTAACATCGGATGGCTGGCTTTCGGAGAGACGTCGGCAGTACATGCAATAAATGTCATTAACCGGACAGGAACCGTGCTAGGGGGATTCGCTCTCTCGTCGAATATGGACGAACTACCCGCTGGCGCAGCAATTGAGTTCTCACTAAGCAATGAACCATTTACACCTTCCGGATATATCTCTTACTCAGAAGCTTTGTCTCACGAAGACGTTGCAACGTTCTACGTCAGGATGGCCGCAGGGACAGGAGGAGATACGGGCGTTGGGGAATTTGAAATAGCAGTTGACTATTAATGGAAGGTGGCAGCGTAATGGACATCTCAGGAAATTTTGTGTACGACGATAACTACTGGAAGCGGTGGGTATCGGCTATTGAGGGGAATACAATTACTCTCGTTGCTGCGACAGGTGAAGTAGCTATCCAGCCAAACACTTGGGCATTAGTACATGTCCGCTATGGAGCAGCTACGGAAGCAGGCCTTTACGATTTCGTGTACATCACAGCCGTAGAGGATGACGCGAAGTTGACATTGCTTCGTCCTCCAGTCTCTGTGCAGAATGGACACATTTTGAATGCCACCTCCGTATCCATTCATGCATGTATTAGCGACAAGCAGGTTAATATCACCCAGGGTAGTATTGTAACAAGTAATAATCTTGTCGGCGGGTCTGCCGGAGGAATTATCCCCATTATTTGCGAAGAACTCAACCTTGACGGCGTTATCAACGTAACAGGAAAAGGTTATCGGGGGGGAGCGGCAGCTACTGCTTTATCTCAGGTCGGTATGCGTGGCGAGTATTACGCAGGAGGATGGAACTCCCGAAGCACAGCACAGCAAGGTAATGGTGGCGGTGGAGGTAGGAACAACTACAATGACGGATACATCGTAGGTACACCTGGAGGTGGTGGCGCGAATGCTGCCGCTGGTGGTTCTGGAACCACTGGTGGTGCAGGTGGTACAGCTTACCCAAGCCTGAGCGCTTACCGTGCTCCTTTTGGTGGAGGGGGCGGTGCAGGTGGATCTGACAATGGTCGTACCAGTTCTGGTAAAGGGGGGAACGGTGGTGGTGTCATTGTTATCCTTACTAAGCAACTGAATGTGGGAGCCGATGGTAAACTCGTCGCCAACGGAGAGAACGGTATCACAGCATTGAGTGAATCGGGGGCCGGTGCTGGAGGTGCCGGCGGGACTATAGTTGTTATCAAGGAGAGCGGAGACACCCCGTCAATGGAAGTCACTGGTGGAGTCAGAGCGTCGAACATTGGATACCCAGGGAAAAATTATTACTCTGGTGCAGGTGGATCTGGTAAGAGTTATGTTGTTCGGCTACGTGACGTTGCAGGAATCACAGGGAGCAGTCTTTACATTGACGGCTTGACCATCTCTCCTACGACTATTAGCGGGGAGGACATCACGATCACCGGAGATATCCCAGATAACTCCCCGATTCGGTACAAGGTCCTTCTTAACAGCGTCGATGTAGACTGGTCGGCATACCGTAATCCTTCCACTTTAAATGAGACAATCTTCTACGATGCTGAGAAGTACCAGCTTGGCAATGGAAACATCGTAGAGGTATTCGCAGAGTCGGCGGATGGGCGATCAGGTTACTTGTTCTCCCCGATCAATGTAATCAACGATCTTCCTGCTATTGAGATCCATGAACAAGGTCTCAATGTAAGAGTCGTCATCAATGACCGTGATAAGGTAAAGTACCGGGTGTTAGTGAATGGAGTGCAGGAGTACCCGTATATGGGGGCTGTTCCGCAGGACATTATCATAGATAACGATAGTGCAGAAGGTTTTTCTTTAGTAAATTCTTGGACTAAAACCTCAGAGGGGGCGGTGGGTCAATCACCTTTCAGTGGCGCATCCTTCCATTACGCTGCCAAAGACACCGGAGCTAGTGCGACATATGTTCCTGGGATTCCAGTGTTCGGCCAGTACAAAGTGTACATGATGTGGCCGAGTCACTATAACCGTGCTACGAATACTCCTATTGACATTAGTTTTGTGGGCGGTAAGGAGACATTGGTCGTCAACCAGCAGGTAAACGGGGGGCTGTGGAACCTAATAGGCACTTACACATTTGACGTAGGAACTGTGGGAAGCGTAAAGATTCGTTCAGATGGCGCTAATGGCTACGTTATCGCTGATGCGATCAGGTTCGAGTATGTCCCTCTGTTTGCAGACATGGGGGAGACTCCAATCGTATGGGAGAAGCAGTACCTGAGCACTCAGGTAAACATTGACGCGGATAATGTAGTAGAGGTAACAGCCATCGACTCCTACGGTGATCAAAGTGTCAAATCTTTTACATTTGTGGGCAAGTATGCGGGACTCATATTTTCGGATGTCAATGGAGAGTACTACTCCGATGACTTTGGTAATGTGCTTAGGTACTTGGAGGTAGGTGTCCTCATTGTTGGTCAGGTTTCGCAGACCTACCCTATACTGCTTACTAACAAGACATCTAATGCACTAACGAATGTACTTCTGACACCGAACAATAAAACTCTGCCAGAGGGGGTGAATCTGGAGATAAGCAAGATAGAAGATCCCTTCACTCCACAGGATTCACTCTTCTACACTGAGATGCTGAACTACGATGAAGCTGTTCCGTTTTTTGCTCGAATCGTAACGGCTCATACAGCACGAACTGGATACGGGGAGTTCGACATCTTAGTTAAGGGTGATCCAGCATGATAATCTTGATTCCAATACAATGGAATGGTCGTGGTATCTATGGCAAGGAATAGAATGAAGGGTAAGGTCATCCTCAATGTACTTAAAAATGATGATCTTGCGTCAAGTGTATCCCCGCGAATCCACAATGAGTTGCTCTCCAGCGTCTTAGTCAGAACTCATAATAAAATGACTGGACAGGTACTCGTTATCGGGAACACAGATAACGACATGCCTTCAATAGTACAACCTCGACTCTACAATGACTTGTTATCCTCTGTGAAGGTTAGACCACACAGCAAGATGTCAGGTCTCGTGGAAATTATGGAACCTCCTGCAATTACGGTAAGGTTGTCACCGATTGAGGACACATACGCAAGGCAGGACATGCCAAAGCTGAACTATGGATACGATCACGATACGTTTGTGGGCGCGAAATCTAATGGCCAGCTATATCGCACGTTCATGAGGTACGACATAAGTTCGATTCCGAAGGATAAGAAGATCAAGAGCGTGAAGTTGAAGTTGCACCTTCTCAACTCGCTACCTGCCATTCCGATAGCCATGTATGACGTGGCTAAGGGGGAAAAGTGGAACGAGTACGGACTGACATGGGATAACCAACCAGCAGTAAGGGACCTCATTAAGACTTATGACGGAGGAACGTATGCAGGTGAGACGGATGTTGATCTCTTGACCTATGTGACCGAATGGTATGAAGGCAAGCGTCAGCATAATGGCTTCTCTTTACGAGCACTCAGCGAAGCAATGCCTGGACGTTTCAAGCAGTATGGAACCCGCGAGAGCGACCTAACACCAGTGCTGGAGATTACATACTTCGATCCAACTGTGTACAGTTACAACCGGAGTGAACTGCGAAGCAGTGTATACGTTGTTGGATTGAAAGACTACGACCTCGTGTCTTCCATAGTCGTTGCAGGGTATGCAGGGGAGTATTATCTTAACGGCAGCGTAACTGTCAGAGATCCGAAGACTCCAGTTAGGCATGAGATACCTTCATCGGTGGCTGTCAATAGAAACTACCTTCCGTCGTCAGTATTCGTCATGGGCACAGGGGAGAAGGAGATCAACGCTTCCGTATCTGTTCGTGTAGGAGACGGAGATGGTCTCGTTTCATCCGTCATTGTAAATAGACGTTATATTGATGGTGAAGTATACGTTAAGCCTCATGAGGATATGGACTCTACTGTAGTCGTCAAAGGGAAGATGGAGGATGACTCATACGGGTCAGTCATCGTCAATGCCCCTAATCGAGAAGGTAGTGTTTACGTAAGGCCATACAGCGACCTGAGTACCACTTTAACGATCCGTTCGGAAGATTACGATGAATTGTATGGCTCAGTCATTGTAAGCGTCCCTGAGCGTGAAGGATCGGTCTACGTAAGGTCGTACACTGACTTGGATGGTTTTGTTAATCCACGGATTATGGGCGATGACTGGTTGTCTTCAAGCGTCTTCGTAATTTCAGAGATCATTAACTCGTTAGTCATTGTTAGGCAGTCCGATGTGTCAGACATGCTTTCATTCGTTTTCCCTCGTGTACCAGACAAAACGGATTTGGATGGTAGTGTTATCTCAAAGGTTCCGAAAGACAGTGACCTTCCCTCATCCGTGGCAATCCGAAATGACCAATTCTATGACTTAGATGGGTCGGTAATTCCATGTATTTTGACTGCATCGGATATCCCATCCAACGTAGAAGTTGAAATCGCGTCTAACTTGTCATCCAGCGTAACCGTTCGTGCATGGCTGGATTCGGATATCCCTTCTTCCGTTGGGGTCAGGTACGGCGGAGAACACGAGATCAAAAGTTCCGTCACCGTTAGGGCATTAGGCTACCGTGACATAGACTGCTCAGTGACTGTTAGAGTTCAGACAGACACAGACATCCGCGGGTCAGTACAGGTACGTGGAGAACAACTAAACGACCTGCTTTCCATCGTCAAACCAAGGGTTGCAGGAGCCGAAGATCTCCCTTGTACTGTAGATGTGTCAGGTGATGTAGGGTATGCCTTTATTATGTAAAACAAAGAGCCTATCTTTTATCGGATAGGCTCTTTGTATCTATTTATAGAAGTGAGATATGATATTAGTTAATGTAAAATTGACGGGGGACAGGCCGGAAGGGAGTCTTTTTTTGCCAGAGATTAATGCGTCTCTTCATCCAGAAACGGTTTGTTCACCGCATAATACATGAAGCCCATCAGCAGCACACCACCCACCAGATTACCCAAGGTCACGGGAACCAGGTTGTGAAGCACACCTTCAAATGAGATCGTCCCCGGGTGATTCAGCACAAGTGCAATCGCGAACGTACACATATTGGCGATGCTGTGCTCGTATCCCGAGATGAAGAAGCAGAACACAAAGAGCATCATGGCAAACATTTTGGCTCCATTCTCCTTCATGAACATCGGAACAAAGAACGCCATACACACAAGCCAGTTACACAGAATTCCGCGGAAAAAGAGCTGCATGGTTGGAACTTCCATCTTGTGTTCTACCACGCTTAACAGAAAACCATTCACCTGAGACGAATCGAACAATCCGGTCAGGTAGATTAACAAGGCAAACACGGCTGCACCCATCAGGTTACCGCTATAACTCGCAATCCACAGTTTGATCACTTCGAACCAGCGCAGTTTCTTGCGCAGCGCCGCATACGTGTAATAAAACGTATTGCCCGTGAACAGGTCACCCCCGCCATAGGCGATCAGAATGATGGCCGCGCCAAACGTAATTGCCGCCATCGGATAGGTAAACGGGGACTGCTCCATATAAAAGAAGTTACCTGTCTTAAACGCCACGATGACGCCGAATCCGATAAACATACTGGCCAGCATGGAGCGTGCAAGGTACCTGATTAAACTTTGTTTGTAAATCTTGTGTTTCTTCAGAGCTAGTTGTTCCACGTTGCGTAAAGCTTCCGTTTCCATAATTCTCCTCCAATAGCATGGTGTCTTGCTTACCATTATAACGAAATTATGGAAATTGGGGAGGGCAAACTTGGTTTATTGATTATTACTTCCTTGTTTCAATTGCAGTACCCGGATTGCAGAAGAGCCAAAATCAGGACCGGATTGAAGCGCTTCTAACGCAGATGCTGCACCACTAACTTGTTGATGTGCAACAAGAATAGCAAAGGCCGCTCCTCTGACTAATATGTTTCTTCTCCGCTGATTTCGTTAAAATCAGGGTGTCCATTGTTGTTATTATGATTTAAATCAGACATGTCAGACATATCCTATCGTTCATCTCCTGAAGAATATTAAGATTGGGGTGGAAGAATGATTGGACGGGAAGCCAAGGCTTCTTCCACAATCTGTTCAGGCGTCAGGTCTCGATCATCCCAGAAAATCAGATTACTGATCTCCGCATGTGGAACCTGCTGCTGTAGCTCCGTTAACATGTCATCCAACTCGGCTTCCGATCCTTCAGAGTCCATCAGTTTGCGAACCAATTCTACCAAATGTAATCTATTGTCCATATCGATACCTCCTGAATGATTCATAGTGTGAACAAACTAGTCATTTCATGGGTTGATTCAATGGATCATACGTAATGAGCGCCGGAAAAAAATTGGGCTCAAGCATCAGACTAATGCGTTGTTCGTCTTGATCAGTATAAGAAATGATATAGTTTCCGAAATGAGACTCGTAGATGAAGTCTTGGAATTGAAAGGAATGTTCGGGATACTTTATCTTCACATATAACGTAGTAACTCCTCGGGCTAAGGTTTCTTTTAACATAGGAATTTGGGCCACAATGATAATAGCAATAAGGACAATTAGTATACGTTTAGCGAGACGGGTCAGATGGATTCACCCCATTATCTAAATCAATTTTCAACAATTCATGAAGGCCCATCTCAAAATAGATATCACTCCATAAGGATAGCCAGATTACCAAATTGCTCGCCTTTTTCCATACGTTCGAACGCTTTCGCTGCGTCCTGTAACGGATATACGCCATCAATTACAGGATGTATGTCATGTTGCTCCACGAATTGCAGCATCTGGATAAACTCCTCACGGCTGCCCATAGAGGTGCCGATCAGACTGATCTGCGGGAAGAAGATAGAACGAATGGGTACAGTCAGATCATCCCCCGAGCTTGCACCATACATCACGATACGTCCACCTGGTCTGATTATATCAAAATATTTTGGGAACATGGCTTGTCCGATGCTATCCAAGATGATGTCCACAGGTTCCAGATCGTTCTGCGTACTCCAATCGGCATGACTATCCAATGCATGGGTAGCACCCAAGCGCAGTGCCTCATTTCTTTTGGCTTCACTTCTGGAGGTGACGGTCACCGTGGCACCAGCCGCTACTGCCATGAGCAGGGCATAGGTTGCAACACCACCGCCAATACCGGGAATGAGCACATGTTCACCTTTCTTCAATATACCGCGAGTGAATAAGGCGCGATAGGCCGTCAGCGCTGAAAGGGGTAATACGCCTGCTTCCTCCCAGGATAGGTGGGCTGGCTTAGGCAGGGCATTTTCAGCAGGCAACGTTATATATTGAGCCAGTGTTCCATCCGTAGGGCCACCAACAATATCGGGTACGGTCGGCACTTCAAATGCATGTTCCCAACCGAGTGTAGGATGGATAATGACTTCATCTCCTATCGCGAACCCTCTTACGCTTTCGCCAATCGCTACGATAATACCTGCTCCATCGGAACCGGGAACGAGTGGGATGTCCTGAGGGCCGCGTCCTGCCATGATGAATAGATCCCGATGATTGATACCAGCGGATTTTAATTGAATCTGCACTTCCCCGGCTTCTGGTGCCCGAGAGATTGACTCTGTATATTGAAGACCTGAAAGGCCGCTCTGGGCCGAATGGACAATAGCTTTCATGTTCGATATTCCTCCTGTCTGTGTAGCCAGATTTCACTACTGAGCCTCATTGTACAGACGGAGCAGATTCACGTAAAATGAACAAAAATGATTGTCAGTATCATTGAAAATAATAGATAAGTACTTTGCATGAATCGGATGATGCAGAATGCCGATATAACGACGAGCAGGTGATCAGGATATGGATGCAGGTGATTTAAAAATATTTCAGGCGGTTGCCCGCGAAGGTAGTATCAGTAAAGCTGCACTCGCACTCAATTATGTGCAGTCCAATGTAACCACAAGAATTAAACAGTTGGAGACTCAACTGCAAGTACCGCTATTTCATCGTTCTAATCGGGGGATGTCGCTTACACCAGCAGGCGAGAACTTGCTTGGGTATGCGGATAGGATATTGGAATTATTATATGAAGCAGAGCAGGCCACGCAAGTGGGTAACCCACCAGCTGGCATGCTTCGTCTGGGTGCCATAGAGACAGCAGCTTCTACTTTTCTGACGCCGCTCTTGGCTGAATATACTTCATGCTACCCGGAAGTACAGCATTCGCTTGTCACGGGTGGGACCCATGAACTGAACCAGAAGGTTATCCAACATGAATTGCATGGAGCCTTAATATATGGGCCGATTGATCATCCTGAGCTGAATTATATGAAGATGTATGACGAGGAATTGGTGTTGATCGCTGAACCTGGAGTACATGAGATGTACACGTTATTGTCCAGGCCGATGTTGTTTTTTGAGATCGGATGCACTCATCGCACTCAGGCGGAATCCTTTTTGAACGATCAGGGTGTCCACACGCTTAACATCATGGAATATGGAACACTGGACACCATTCTGAATGGTGTATCTGCCGGGCTTGGTGTATCATTGCTGCCACGTTCCTCGGTTACCAAAGCAGAATCAAGAGGTGAGATTACAGTGTTATCTTTGCCCGATCCTTATTGCCGGTTGGAAGTAGGATTTGTGTATCCCCGTGGTGAACATATATCTAGTGCGCTCAGCGCTTTGGTTGAGATTATTACAGAACCAGACCTATAAGAGGTTGTTCAAAAGTCCGTTTATGAACATGCACTATAAAGGAGTGAGTGATCTTGAAAGAAACTGCGTTAACGTTGGGTGATGCATTTAATCAGGCAGACTTTATTGTAGGTGGTCATGGCAGTCGCCAAGTGAAGGTACTTCAGAACGTACTGGACCAGATCGATGGGGAGTTGTTCAGTGACCACTACGGGAACGGCCCACTCATTGAAGAATTTCAGCAACAGATGGCTGACGTTCTTGGCAAGGAATCGGCGGTATTTTTTCCAAGTGGAACGATGGCGCAGCAGATAGCATTACGAATCTGGTGTGACCGCAAAGGTGTAAAACGAGTAGCTTACCACCCTCTGTGTCATCTTGAAATCCATGAGGAAGACGGACTGAAAGAGTTGCATCAGATTGAAACAATTTTACTTGCGGACAAGGATCGTTTGATTTGTTTGGAAGATGTACAAGCGCTTGATCAGGACATTGCCTGTCTGCTGTTGGAACTTCCGCAACGTGAGATTGGTGGGCAATTACCGGCGTATGAAGAACTGGAAGCGATCTCGGCCTATTGCCGTGAACGCGGGATTAAGCTACATCTGGACGGGGCACGCCTGTTTGAGATCACTCCCTATTATCAGAAAACACCTGCGGAGATTTGCAGTTTGTTTGATACGGTGTATGTTTCCTTTTATAAAGGCATTGGAGGTATTGCGGGGGCTATATTGGCGGGTGATCCGGATGTGATGCAAGAATCGAAAGTATGGAAACGTCGGCACGGCGGAGATCTGATCGGTCTGTATCCGTATATTCTGAGTTCTCAATATTATTTCAATGAACGGATTGGCAAAATGGAGTTGTATTACGAGCAGGGTCAAGAACTCGCTTCCCTACTGAATGCGTGTCACGGGATACATACCTTACCCGAGGTACCGGTATCAAATATGTTCCATGTGCACTTTGCGCTCGCTGCGGCCGAAGTTGAACCAATTCTTGTGCAAATGGCTCAGCAGTATGGCATAGGAATGACTTCATATCTGAACAAAACAAGTGGAAACAGCTGTGCCTTTGAACTGTCTACGGGTGATCGTTATGAGAAAGTTCCTCAGGACAAGCTGCGTGCAGCACTGGAATGGCTGGATCAAGAGTTGCGTAAACAGGTGAGATAAGAAGTTGATTTTAATGCTCGACTCTTGTTTGGGTAAGGTGTTGCGCTTCAAGGAGAACTATTGAATTCACAACGGCTGATCAGTGGGGAAAGGTATCTTAAGGGGGAGTTCAAGTGAAGTCGATAGAATTGGAACCGATTCGTGATCTTTTGGTAAAAGCCTACGATACAACAATGGGAGAAGGGTGTACTCCTGAAACGCAACAGAGCATTGAGGATTTTGAACAAAAGCATAATGTAAAACTGCCCGCAGCATATCGCGCACTTTTGCTTGAATTCGGTGCATGTAATTTCGGCGACCCTGCCTTGTATTCGGTGAAAGAACTGAGCTGGGCTTATCCGGATTTTTTGGAAGTATACCGTGAATATGAGAAAGAATACGAGCTGCCAGCTGACCTCCAGCCTTTCCCGATTGGTGGATTTGGTGAAGGAAGTATGGCTATACTGGATCAAAATTCAGGCAAGGTGCTGATGTTGATCCACGATGCAGGGGAAACTCCTCTGCGGGAAATTGCTGTGGACTTTAATGAATTGATGACGATGCTGGCTGAGTCGGCAATCTGGGTTCAGGAACAGATGAATTAACAAGGTAGACGGAAGGATGCGCAATTGGCTTATGGATATTCGGAAGTTAAGATACTTTATCACCGTGGCAGAAGAACTTCATTTTCACCGTGCAGCGGAAAAATTAAATATGACGCAACCACCGCTGAGCCAGCAGATTCAGAATTTAGAGGATGAGCTTGGCGTGAAGTTGTTGGAGCGCACCAGAAAAATGGTTCGTCTCACCCCGGCAGGTGCGGTATTTCTGGAACAGGCCAGGCTAATCATGGCCCAGCTCGAACGATCCATTCAGCTTACGCAAAAAGCAGATCAGGGCATCATCGGGCATATAACCATAGCCTTTGTGGATTCGGCTTCGGGGAGCATTATGGTGGATGTTCTTAGGAAATTTCGCGCTGCGTATCCTCAGATTGAATTGACGCTGCGTGAGATGACTTCATCCCAACAATTGCAGGCACTGGAAGACGGACAGATCCATATTGGATTTTTGCGATATCAGGAAGATACTCGTCATGTCTCGTTCCGCCCCTGCCAGATGGAAACGTTGATTGCTGTATTGCCAGATCATCACCCGAAGGCTTCTCAGACTCAAGTTTCAATTCGAGAACTGGCGGATGAAGATTTTATTTTATTCCCAAGGCATCTGGGTTCCCCGTTCCATCGTCTCGTTTTGGATTATTGCAGGGAGCATGGCGTAGATCCTCGAATTACGCAGGAAGCGATCCAGATGTATACGATTGTGAATCTCGTTGCGGCGGGCATGGGCATTTCCATTGTTCCGTCATCGGTGGATGTGTTCCAGCGTAAGGGTGTAGTCTTTCTTCCATTAGAAGAAAATCCGCCCTCCGTACCGTTGTACACGGCATGGCGGACGGATATGAATCAGGAAGTGGTATCCCGTTTTATGAACTTTGTTGATGGGGAATATGAGTTGCGCTAAAGGTTATTTACACTTACACTGCGATGACAGAACAACCTTCCAATCGCTGTTATCCCCAGATTTTTTTCGATCCCTTTTCTCAAGGGGAAAATCTGGTGATAAAGGCGAAGTGTATGCTTCCGAAGTAGCTTTCTTGCAGAAAGCTTTTAGCTCCGCTTTTTCAGGTTTTTTCTGTCCTCTCCGTTATCGTGTAAATGATTAGTACAACTTAGTATGTTGTGAGTAGTAAAAAAAGAAACTATCCCGTCTTGGCTGGATCACGCTCAATCCATGGATTCAATATTTCATCAATACGAGTCATGATCGCAGGGTCCAGTTTCACACTAGAAGCTTTTACATTTTCAAGTACCTGCTCTGGCCGGGATGCACCGATAATGACGGAACTGACATACGTATGCTGAAGAACCCACGCCACAGCGAGTTGGGGGAGAGTTAGACCAATCTCTTTAGCGAGTGGAACAAGTTGTTGCACAGCGGTAAGAACATCTTCACGTAACCACTGACCAGCCAGTTTATTGAAAAAGGGTGCTCCTGCCTCAGCAGCTGCACGTGATCCGGTGGGCAATGCTGCGTTAGGCGCATATTTGCCTGATAGTATACCCTGAGCAAGAGGAGACCATGTAATCTGTCCAAGTCCTGCTTGGTCGCTTGCAGGCACCACTTCTTGCTCAATCACACGCCACAACATCGAATATTGCGGCTGACTTGCAATGAAGGGGACATGAAGTTCCCGCGCCAAAGCGGCTCCTCTTGCAATCTGATCTGCGTTCCATTCACTTACGCCAATGTAATGGACTTTGCCCTGACGCACCAAATCGGAGAATGCCAGAAACGTCTCTTCCAGCGGAGTGTTGTAATCATAACGGTGAGCGTAATAGACATCGATATAATCCGTCTGTAGCCGCCGTAATGAACCATTGCAGGCTTCCATGATGTGTTTACGTGAAAGTCCGCGGTCATTATGACCTGTGCCGGTTGGGTGACAGACTTTGGTGCATAGTTCAATACTTTCTCTTCGTACATCCTTAAGAGCCTGTCCTAACACGGATTCTGCCTTGGTATTGGAGTACACATCTGCGGTATCAAATGTGGTAATACCTGCATCCAATGCGGTTCGCACACAAGCTTCTGCTATTCCATCCTCGACTTGCGCTCCATGCGTAATCCAGTTGCCGAGTGAAATCTCACTGACGGTTAATCCACTGTTTCCTAATTTGCGATATTCCATTCATGTCGCCTCCCTAAGTCATCTGGACTCCATTGTAACAATGGCAGATTAATAGGTGAAATATCTTTTAACCTTATCTTTGATACGAAAATAGTATCAGTGAATCTACATTTTCTCCTGGAGGTATTTGCGATAGAGAGCAGGCGTAATTTCCTCGAACTTTTTGAATATTTTGATAAAATATCCCGATTCATTAAATCCCAGCTCATCACTGATCTGTGAGACAGGCATGTCGGTGACCTCCAGCAATTGCTTGGCCCACTTTATCTTGAGTTTTGCCAGATAGGTGGTGAAGTTCTCGCCCGTTTCCTTGGCAAACAGTCTGCTGAAATAACTCGGACTCAGGTGGCATAGATCGGCCATTTGTTTGAGTGAAACTTGTTCACTCTTGTGACTGTGAATGTATTCAAAAGCAGGCTGAAGCACCGGGCTGGAGCTTTCCGTGTCACTTGGGCTGTTCTTCAGATAAGCATCCGCTATCGCATTGGTCATCTCTTTTTTGATCGACTCGATATTACGAATGGAGTAACCCGGCAGAATGGTGGAGAGGTTTAGAGTCTCCTGATTGCCTGAAGCTTTTTCGAACATTTCAACTAACAGATTTTTGTTTAGCGCTTCTTCCACAATGTAGTTGCAGAGCAGGGATAACATGTTGGAGATTTTCACAATCTCTTCATAGGTCATCACAGGTAGCTGGGCGTAATCATCCTTTAATTCCTCCAACTTGGCTGCATGCATGGGTACGTTTTTGGACGTGACAATTTGCTCCAAGTCGCTACCCTTTTCCGGATCGGCGAGTTTCACTTGTCCTGCCATGACGGCACCGATATATTTGCCATCAATCGTGATCGGAATCGCGATATCAATAATATTGAAGTGGCATAAATACACATAAGGCTCGTTCAATCGAACGGCTTCCAGACCACCGCGTGAATCACATTTTTGACAGTAGGGGAGAAGCTCCGGGTCTTTACGCACATTCTGGCAGAAAGCCTGACAGCTGCTGTGACTGGTTACGGGAATGCCTTTATAATCAACGGTGAGGATCGCCAGTTTGGTTACTGTTGCGAGAGAATCTTGTAGGCGCTTCCATTTATTCAGGTCGAGAATTTTATTGATATGCAGATATTCTTTGATCATTGGTGCAACCTCCATAGGCTAACCTGATTCATAATTTAGGCCGTTAAAAGTTAGCAAGTTGTACATATTAAGATGTAATGATGACGGGTAATGTATAATGGGAGGTCAAAATTCAACCATCTCATGACAATAAGATACCATGATTGCGTCAAAAAGCAAAAAATTACGATTGTAAATTATAATAATTTGTTATCAAAGTCCACTGTAAACCTGCTGCTCATGCGTTATATTAAGGTCAATTGTAAGAAATTAAAATTTGATGTAATCACTACACGATTTCATATCCTTAGGAGGCATATATTATTATGAGAAAAGCATTTATCAGCCCAACCAAATATGTACAAGGCGAAGACGAGTTGTTGAACCTGGGGTACTTTGTTAAATCCTTTGGAGAATCTGCCTTGCTGATTGCACATCCGGATGATGTACAGCGTGTCAAAGCAAAGCTGGATGCAACAGCGGAGAAATTTAATATTACGTTTGTTGAAAGCGGTTTTAAAGGGGAATGTTCCCGTGAGGAAGTTGCGCGTCTGCAAGCGATCGCGAAGGAAAAAGGATGTGACTCTACCATCGGTCTTGGTGGCGGTAAAGCGATCGATGCGGCGAAATGTGTAGCTGAAGGCGAAGCACTGATTATCTGCCCAACGATTGCGGCAACAGACGCACCGACAAGTCACTCCGCTGTATTGTACACACCGGATGGTTCTTTTGATGACTATGCTTACTTCAAACAAAGCCCAAGTGTGGTACTCGTTGATACAACGGTAATTGCTAATGCACCAACACGTTTCCTCGTATCCGGTATGGGAGATGCGCTCTCTACATACTTCGAAGCAAGAGCAACAGCGAAATCTTATTCCCGTGTAAACGCAAGTCTGCCAATGGGTTCCCGCGAAGGATATACACCTTCTGCTGTAGGTACCAATGCGGCACTTGCACTGGCAAAATTGTGTTATGAAATGCTGCTGACTGATGGTGCAAAAGCAAAAGTAGCCAGTGACAGCAACGTCGTGACTCAGGCGCTGGAAAATATCGTTGAGACCAACATTCTGTTGTCTGGTCTTGGATTCGAAAGTGGCGGTCTGGCCGCAGCACATGCAATCCACAACGGTTTGACTGTTCTGGAAGGCACACATCACTTCTTCCACGGTGAAAAAGTATCCTTCGGTACAATCGCACAGCTCGTCCTTGAAAATGCACCAACTGAAGAGCTGCATGAAGTCATGGACTTCTGTCTCGAAGTGGGACTGCCGATCAGCTTGGCGGATATCGGTGTAGATACGATTAGTCAGGAAGAACTGTTGAAAGTGGCAGAGATCGCTTGTATTCCGGAAGAATCCATTCACGCCATGCCGTTCCCAATCACCGTTCCTGAAGTAGCTGCTGCCATTGCAGCGGCTGACCGCATGGGCCGTGAGTACAAAGCAGCTCGCCGGGAGGTAAAATAATGAAGAAAATTATTAACCAGGCCGAACATGTTGTTATGGAAATGTGCAACGGGATTGCGCTTGCACACCCGGAGCTTGAATTTCTGAAAAAATATAAAGTCATCAAACGCAGAGAGATTCAGGCCGATAAAGTCAGCCTGATCAGTGGCGGAGGCAGCGGACATGAACCGGCTCACGCTGGTTATGTGGGTAAAGGCATGCTGGATGCAGCGGTGTGTGGAGATGTATTCGCATCTCCTTCCCAAATCCAGGTGTATCAAGCGATCAAGGCAGCAGCCAGCAACAAGGGTACACTTTTGATCATCAAGAACTACAGCGGCGACATGATGAACTTCAAGAATGCAGCGCATCTGGCTGAAGAAGATGGCATCGACGTACAGTATGTGCGTGTTGAGGATGACATCGCTGTACAAGACAGCTTGTATACCGTTGGACGTCGCGGCGTTGCCGGAACTGTACTGGTTCACAAGATCGCCGGAGCAGCAGCCGAAGAAGGCCGCAGTCTGGCTGATGTGAAATCCGTTGCTGAGAAAGCAGCTCAGAACGTGCGCAGTATTGGTTTTGGATTCACATCCTGTACGGTGCCCGCCAAAGGCACGCCTACATTCGAAATTGCTGAAGATGAGATGGAATTCGGCGTAGGGATTCATGGTGAGCCAGGGATTCGCCGGGAGAAAATCGTATCGGCTGATGAATTGGCAGGACGTATGGTCGAAGCATTGCTCGCAGACATGAAGCTGGATAAGGATGCATCCGCTGAGATTGCGGTGCTCGTGAATGGTTTTGGTGCAACGCCACTGCAAGAACTGTATCTGCTCAACAATTCCGTTCAGCGTGAGCTTGCTGGACATGCAGGTCTGAAGGTCGCTACTACGTTTGTAGGCAACTACATGACAAGTATCGATATGGCGGGGGCATCGGTTACGATCCTGAAACTGGATGAGGAACTAAAAACTCTGTTGTTCAAGGAAAGTGATACACCTGCATTTAAAGTATCCGGCCCTCCAGCAGCACAAGTGGCGTATTCCGAAGCGCTGGAAGCCGTTGTGGGTGAAGACGCTCCTGTATCTTACGAAGTGGAGACGGATGCATCAGCTGCGGTCATCGAAGGCAATCAATTTTCACTGGACAATGTCGTCTATCTGATCGATAAAATGGGTGAGATCATCATCAAGAACGAGGTACCGTTCTGTGAACTGGATTCACATGCCGGTGATGGCGATTTTGGTATGAGTGTGGCAAAAGGCTTCCGCCAGTTGAAACGCGAATGGAATCACATCATTAACGAAGATAAAAAAGACATCGGATCATTCCTTGATGCATGTTCCTTGGTCATCATGGAATATTGTGGTGGCGCATCCGGCCCGATCTGGGGTTCAGCATTCCGTGCAGCTGGCAAAGCAGTAGGGGATAAACAGCAATTAAACGTTGCTGAATTTGCTGAGATGATCCATGCAGCCGTGCAAGGGATTCAGTCCACAGGAGAACGTTCCTTCGGACGTGGTGCCGTTGTAGGTGATAAAACCTTGATCGATGCACTCGTTCCGTGTGCCGATTCCTGGACTCAAAGTGCGGAGTCTGGCGATGACTTTAAAACAGCATTTGCCAAAGGTGCAGCAGCAGCCGTTGAAGGTGCGAAGAAAACGGAAGACATCGTGGCACGCATGGGACGTGCAGGTGCCGTCGGCGATCGTAGTCTGGGCTACCCGGATGCTGGCGCGTATGCGCTGGGTGTTATTTTCACAGAATTATCTGAGTCTATGAAATAAGAATGTTGGTGAAAAATTAACACATTTCGATGAGAAATATAATTGTATAAAGTGTTCTTACTGCAAAAGAAGTATCACACAGTGATGCTTCTTTTTTTGTATTGAAATGTCGATTTTTATGCATATAAATACATAGAATGGAATATTTGGTTCATAATTTCGCCATGAATTAAAACAATTAGGTTGTTGAAAATGCCTTCTAACTTGTTATAATATAACCTATTGATATTGATAATCACTATCATTTGTTGTTTTGTTACTCAGCACTACAGTGAAAAGGGGTTAAGTTTATTCTCTAAATTTACGTCTGAGGAGGTATATGATACTGAGTTTATCCAACACAGTACGCTGCGTGGGAATCCAAATTTTCTAAATCTAGGGGGATATAAATTAAATGAGAAAGTCTATTTCTTCAAAATTAATGTTTATCATGGTTGCAGCTTTAACTTTGGTGTTGGCAGCTTGTTCAAGTAATGAACCTGCTACGACGGATACTGCGAATACAGAGGCTACAACTTCCGATGCTGCTACTACAGCTACAGCCACAACAGTTGAAATTACGGATGCTCATGGAACGGTAACTGTGCCTGTAAATCCAACGAAGGTCGTTGCTCTGGATAACAGAACATTTGAGACTCTGTCCACTTGGGGCGTCAAATTGGCAGCAGCGCCGAAGGATGTAATGCCTGCGGATTCACCATATGTGGCAGATGAATCGGTACAAAATATTGGGAATCACCGCGAACCAAACCTTGAACTATTGGCATCAATACAGCCTGACCTTGTCATTGTTGGTCAACGGTTTGCTAGCTACTATGAAGACATCAAAAAATTAGTACCTAATGCAGCAGTGATTGACCTTAATATTGAGCTTGAAGAAACAGCATCACCTGGAGAAAACTTTGTTAACGGCCTTAAAGATGCAACAACCAATCTGGGAAAGGTTTTCGAGAAGCAAGAAGAAGCTGCCCAACTGATTGCTGATTTTGATAAAGCTATTGAAGAAGCTAAGGCCGCTTATAACGGTGAAGATAAAATTATGAGTGTTGTGGTTTCTGGTGGAAACATCGGTTTCTCGGCTCCTCTAACTGGACGTGTGTGGGGACCATTGTATGACATTTTCGGCTGGGTTCCGGCACTAGAAGTGGACAAATCATCTTCTGATCATCAAGGTGATGATATTTCTGTTGAAGCGATTGCCCAAAGTAATCCGGATTGGATTTTCGTACTGGATCGGGATGCAGCTGTATCTGCTGAAGAAGGTGCCGTTCCGGCTCAAGACGTTATTGATAACTCACCTGCTCTGAAAAACACCACTGCTATTACTCAAAAACAAATCGTTTATGCTCCAAACGATACGTACACCAATGAATCCATCGAAACTTTCTTGGAGTTGATTAACAACCTTACGAAAGCTTTAGCTAAACAGTAAAAAGGAGTATGCTGCAGTGCAGAAAAATTTAATACCAAAATTAGCTGGGGTTGAGAATTCTCAACCCCAGCGTCATAATCCGAAAAAGCTATGGACCATACCTTTTATCATTGCGATTCTAGCCACTATTATTTTAGGCATTACATCACTGCTTATTGGAGTCTATGACATACGAGGACAAGTGGATGGAATGGAGATGTTCTTCATTACTCGTGTCCCACGAACTGTTGCATTAATGCTTACCGGTGCCGCCATGGCAATGGCAGGACTGGTCATGCAGCTTATTACACAGAATCGCTTGGTGGAACCTACCACCACCGGAACAATGGAATGGTCAGGACTGGGGATCATGTTTATTTATCTGGTCTTTCCTGCTCCGAGCTTAACGCTAAGAATGACTGGTGCAATCATTTTTTCTTTTATAGGAACGATGATTTTTTTTATGTTTCTGAAGAAAGTTAAACTCCGTTCGTCTTTAGTTGTCCCGATTATTGGGATGATGCTTGGAGCTGTCATTTCTGCATTTTCAACTTTCGTTGGGCTTGTGTTCCAAATGACTCAAAATATCGAAAGCTGGTTTGCAGGCTCCTTCTCATCTGTGCAAATTGGCAGGTATGAATATTTATGGCTCATCGTATTGGTGACTATTCTTATATTTGTTTTTGCTGATCGGCTGACATTAGCCGGACTAGGGGAAGATGTCGCTACCAGTCTTGGCGTAAATTATGACAGGATCATTCTTTTGGGTACTGCGCTTATTTCACTGGCCGTTGGAATCGTTGCAGCGGTCATTGGGAACTTGCCTTTTCTAGGGTTAATTGTCCCCAATATTGTTTCCATGTTTAGGGGTGACGATCTCAGGAGCAATTTGCCATGGGTGTGCTTATTAGGGATGGGCAGCATCATTGTGTGTGATATCCTTTCTCGTGTCATTATTATGCCTTTTGAAATACCTGTCTCGATGATCCTTGGAACAGTGGGAGCCGTCGTATTCATTGTCATTTTGTTAAGACAAAGGCGGTCAACAAGGAGGGTAAGATGAGCGACTTGGCAAGTAGAAATCCACTAAATATCGAAATCGATTCTAGCCGTCGTCCTAAAAAAAGATCAGCTAGAGCCTTCCGTACCAAGAAAGAAGAAAAGCGCTATTGGATTTTGCTGATAACATTAATTATTCTGGGCGTTTTTGCATCAGTTGGGCTACTGATTTATAACAATCCGGTCCCGGTGTCTTCGCCTTCTTTCATACCTGTTGTTACAAGAAGGGTAGTTGCTCTGGTTTCAATGCTGATCGCTGCAATTTGCCAAAGTTTATCCACGGTTGCTTTTCAATCGATTACGAATAACAGAATTATAACTCCGTCTCTTTTAGGTTTTGATGCTATATATTCAACCATTCATACGAGTACTATATTTTTCCTTGGTGCTACGGTATTTGTGAATTTTAGCGGTGTTGATTCCTTTTTATATCAAGTTGTTGCAATGGTCATCATGTGTTTAATCCTTTATGGATGGCTGCTTTCCGGAAAATACGGAAATTTACAACTTCTGCTTCTAGTCGGTATTATCATTGGGACCGGGCTGAGATCCGTATCTTCATTTATGAGAAGACTTCTTGCACCGTCTGAGTTTGATATTTTGCAGGCAAGAATGTTTGCTTCCGTGAATAATGCGGATTCTGCCTATTTCCCGATTGCGATTCCTATTGTCATCATTGCAGCAATTCTGCTGCTTGCTAATGCCAAGAGGTTAAATGTACTGTCGCTGGGTAAGGATGTCTCGACTTCCTTGGGAACTAAACATCAAAGTAGTGTGATTTATACGCTGGTCCTGGTTTCCATTTTGATGGCCATTTCGACGGCTTTGGTTGGACCACTTACATTCTATGGATTTTTAGTTGCGATTTTGAGTTATCAGGCCGCGCAAACCTATGATCACAGATATGTTTTCCCAATGGCACTGGCGATAGGGTTTGTAATCTTAACCGGTGCATACTTTGTTATGAATCATGTTTTCAATGCCCAAGGTGTTGTTTCCATTATTATAGAATTGGTTGGCGGACTAACATTTTTAATTGTGATTTTAAGGAAGGGTTCTTTATGATACAGATCAATAATGTCAAAAAAACCTATGCAGCCGAGGTAGAGATAGGCCCTTTGAATATTCATATACCCAAAGCCGGTCTTACTTCTTTAATTGGACCCAACGGTGCGGGGAAGTCAACGACACTTCTGATGATCGGAAGACTTTTGGATTTGGACGAAGGTCAGATCAAGGTTGCCAATATGGATGTTTCCACATCCAAATCAAGGGATCTGGCCAAGATTATAACGGTTTTACGACAAGAAAATCATTTTGTCACAAGGCTTACCGTTAGACAACTTGCTGGATTTGGACGGTTTCCTTATTCTAAGGGAAGATTAACGGATGAGGATGAAGCTATAATCTCTAAATATATTGATTTTCTAGACTTAACTGATCTGGAAAATAGATATTTAGATGAGCTTTCTGGTGGTCAAAGGCAAAGAGCTTATGTCGCCATGGTTTTGTGTCAGGAGACGGAATATGTACTTTTGGACGAGCCTTTGAACAATCTGGATGTTGCGCGTTCTGTTCGGATGATGGAGCATCTGAGATATGCTGCTAATGAATTCGGAAGAACCATTCTGACGGTTATGCATGATATCAATTTTGCCGCCAAATATTCGGATCGAATATGTGCCATGAAAGATGGTCAAATCGCCGCTTTTGGAACCGTAGATGAAGTGATGGACCCCGAAATTTTAACAGATATTTTTGAAACAAAAATTGAAATTATTGATGGTCCGTATGGACCGATAGCGATCTATTAGCTACAAGAGTTTAATGAAAAGTTGTTTGTTTAAATGGCTTTCAGAAAGTAGAGTGATTATTCACTCTGCTTTTTTTTATTAAAGTCGAACAAGACAGTTTGAATGTTTATCTTAAAAACATCATAGAACGATAAGCCTTTACCAGAAGCATCTTCCTGCAAACGTTCCTTTCTCGATTAATAGCTATTTTCGCTCACAGAGTAGTCTTTTGGATATGAAAAGGGGATACCCTATGCCATAAATTGGCTTGAAGGTTCCAGATAGTGTAATCTTGAGATTATGAAAACTCATTTGAACGAGAAGGGATCGGGATGATTCAATGACGCAAAAAATCTATTATGACTCTGCTTACACAAGAGAGTGGCATACAACGATTACAGGCAGAGTGGACAAGGAAGATGGCGTATATGTCACGCTGGCGGAGACTGCTTTTTACCCGCATGGGGGCGGACAGCCTTGTGATCTGGGACGAATTGGCGGCATCGCTGTTCTGGATGTGAACATTGAAGATGGCGAGGTGTGGCATAAGCTGGAACGCGCCCCTGAGCAGAACGAGGTACATTGTGAGATTGACTGGGAGCGAAGATTCGATCATATGCAGCAGCATACGGGTCAGCATTTGTTATCGGCAATCACTCTAAATCTGACTGAAGCGATGACCCTCAGTTTCCATCTCGGTACGGAGTATGACACGATTGATGTGGCTTCGGCTGAACTGGGAGCGAGTCAATTAACCGCCATTGAACAAGAAGTGAATCGTCAGATCTATCGTAACGCTCGCATCAACACGTCCTGGGTTACAGCAGAAGAGGCGGCACAATTGCCACTGGTGAAGCAGCCTACGGTAACGGAGGACATTCGCATCGTCGAGATCGAGGGTGTGGAGTATAACGCCTGCGGTGGAACGCATGTGTCGGCGACGGGTGAGATTGGGATCATCAAACTGTTGAAAACCGAAAAAGTGAAGGGCGGCACCCGCATTTATTTCAAATGTGGAACAAGGGCGCTGAATGAATTCGCAGCTACACAAAATGTGCTCAACAGCATCATGGTTAAATTAAAGACCAGCAAGGACGAATTGTTGGAGCGCATTGAGAAAATGGAGCTGGAGCAAAAGCAGCTGCAAACCGAATTGAATGCAGTGAAAACAACCAATGATGCCTATTATGCGGAGGAACTTCTGGCCGCTCGGCAAGGGCTGGTAATTGCTCAGGTCTTTGAAGACAAATCGCTCAAGGATATGCAGAGTCTTGCTACCAAGCTGACGGCAGACCATGAGGGGCTTGTACTCTTTGTGAGCATCTCGGAGGCCAAAGTAGTTCTGGCACAGAACGGCCAACCGCCTGAATGGGCTTGTGGACCTTTCTTCAAAGGTAATCTTGGAGCCTATCAAGGCAAAGGTGGGGGCAGTGAAAAGATGGCTCAGGCAGGCTTTGCCAGCAGTGAAGATGCGCTTGCTTTTTACGAATTCACCAAGGACCAGTTGGGACATCACTGATTCGCATTTCCTTTTCGAGACAGGCAGTATTGAAATATGAGTAAGGGACAAACACGTCACATTGTGGCGTGTTTTCCATGGCATGATGAAGCGAGCAGATAGTAGAGGGGGTTGGAACATGACAGAACGAATTCCGTGTATACGGGAAGGGTGTGCAAATACCATTTTACCAGCAACAGCGGCGAAAACGGGTGGTTATTGCATGCCTTGCAAGCAGGAGATGGAACGCGAGGAGCGCCAGAGATACATTGAAGCGAATCGACGTGACGTGAACTTGTATGCAGGTATCACAGACCCGGTCGAAATTTTGAAAATCATTCACAAACCTCAGGTTCGCGATCCACTAATTCGTTATACACCCTATGAACAATCCGAGGAACAGGTATATCTATCTTTGTCTGTAGAGCAACAAGATCAGATGAAGGATTACGCGATGCAACGGATTCGTACAGGTGATGAAGATACGGGCAAAGACATTCTGGTATATCTGGTCTGCTACCATGATATATCGTTGACTGCCGAAATTCCTGAGCTGCTGGAACAGGAGATCTATTATCCTGCCATTTTGTATAAAAGTGCCTCGGGTGAGGTTCGTGATCATCTCTTGCAGCAGGTAAACACAGATGATGAGAATCGGAACCACATATTGCTCATGCTGGCCCATATCGGAGATGATGTTGTCGTGCAGCAGTTACGGCAGTGGAGACAGTCTCCGCCATCTTGGGCGAACGAATTATACGTGGCACCTGAGCATTACACCACTGAAGCTGGTTGGGAGCTTACAAAAGACGGGCAGCGTAGGGAATTATTCACCACCCCAAGTTATTCACTCTATAAAGTAAAAGAGAATGAAGGACCTAACGTGGAGTTAACCGGAAGTTCACTATCGATGCTGAACCCTAGCACCAATTGCTGTCCATGGTGTGGCAATGCGTTAACCACCTTAATTAGTCTGGATGTTAAGCATCCCGCTCTGAAGGACGTGTCTTGGCATGCCCAGCAACTTCAGATACAGACTTGCGTGATATGCAGCAGTTACGGTGTGGTTTACATGGAGATGGACGCGGCAGGGGAACCGTTATGGAGTTCACATAATGTCATGCCTATGGGAATGGACGAGATTGACCTGGACGACTATGGTAAACTTGCACCGGATGTTGGCCGGCAGTTTCGGATTGCGAATGCATCGCGTCATGCATTCCATGCCAGTGAGTGGGCGATGGAGCCATCGTTATCTCAGGTCGGCGGCCATCCAGGATGGGTTCAAGATGCGGAGTACCCAACATGTCCACGCTGTTCCACGAGAATGAAGGCTGTCGCACAACTGGATTGGGGCGAGGTTGAGAAATATGGTGAGGGTATGTATTACATGTTCATATGTGAGCCGTGTCAGATGACCGCCGTATCGTACCAGCAATCTTGATGGTGGAAGCTAGTATAAAACATAATAAAAGCAATTATAAGCAGTCATCTTATTATGATATTACACCGCTTTTAAGGTTGGAATGACAGTAGTAGACAGACTATAACCAAGGGGCATCCCGAAGTTCTTGGAACTTCATGGGATGCCCCTTTGCCCTGCGCAGGATGGATGTGAGATATCTTTGCTACAGCCAGTCGTTTATGCTATATGGTCAACCAAAGAGACATTAGGGTGTTTTTTTATCTACGTGCAGAGGCGGCTTGTCGTACTAACACAGTCTAACGAATCTAGCACATCTTATTAGGCGAATTTCCAGCAGTGTAGGATTCTAACGAATCTTAGCCACTCTATTTCTCCAATTGTCATGGTTTTTCGAAGAAAATCGAAGGGGGTTTCTGTATTAAGACTGCTGAGATTCGTTAGAATTTCATATGTTTTTAAAACGGCGATATAAGGTGTGTCCGATTCGTTAGCGCTTGGCCCAAACCCAAACTCACCCCATACACTCCAACCGCACATTACCACTCACACATTACTACCTAAGTTACTACTTCGGCGTATGTGCCTCTTTACTAGACCCGTCTACAATTCCGCAGATGCCTGCTTTAACAAATCAGCCAACCATTCATAGTCCGGCGTATCTTTTTCCTTGAGTTTGATCGTTTTTCGTTCTTCCGGGCCTTCAAATATCCCATCGGGTAGATCGAGTCCGGTTGCATTGAAGATGGTGAAAGACATGGCTTGTTTGGAAGGCGAGATGACCGCAGCGTACTTTCCGTTTTTCAAAAAATGAGGTTTCTTGTATTGTACGCGTTCTTGTACGTCAGGGATGGTATCATGCACTAACTGGCGCAATTGTTCAGCGATTTCTACTTGCCAGGGGATCTGAATCTGTTCAATAAACGCAGTAACTTCTGCATTCTTGGTCATACTTGTTCACCCTCCGTATGGATCTGATTGTGTGTTTCCCATTCTGGTCTTAGGATTCCCATCATCAAGCGGTCATAACGCTTACCATCACGATATACAGCTGAGCGTGCACGACCTTCCAACTGAAAACCAACCTTTTCATAGGAACGGATTGCTTTGGCATTGTAGGCGATGACATCGAGACCAACTCGGTCCAGATTCATCTCATGGAACGCATATCGTAAAATAAGATTCAACGCTTCCGTGCCATATCCCTTGTTGCGATGTTTGGCAAGTCCGATGCCAATGGCAAGCTGTCCGCAGCGGTTGTTCCATTCAATGCCATGAATGACGACAAAACCAATCAGCGTATCCTCTTCATGCGTGCGAAGTCTGAAGTAAACTTCCTTGTTCTTCGTTTCGCCCTCATCCTCCAACTGTTTCTCCGAATAGGGAATGGCCAGGTCAGTATCCACATTCCGAAGGTACTCCGGGTCTTCGTTCCATTGCAGCATGGTCTGCACGTCTTCAGAGCGTGGTGGCGTCATCTTTAATCGTTTGCTATAAAACAGGTTATCCGTAGTGAGTGTCATAGGGTTCTCCTTTAAATTAAGTTAAGCTTGCTTCACCTTAGTTCCACGTTTAACTCTATGTATATTTCGCAATAGACCTCGCCCCTTTGGCATATGATAGCCTCATCATACTGGAAATTATAGGTGAATCACAATAGCGTATTTCAGTGGATATAAGTAACCTCTTGTCATAAAACCTAACACGGTAGTAAGATGAAATGATTGATATACATTCAGTGATAAAACCAATAAAAATGTCGGCGGGAGTGGTACGTTATGGAGATCAAAGTGGATGATTTGAGTGGAGTCCAAGTTAAGGCTTTAATTGCGGAGCACTTGCAAGGGATGGCAGCAGATTCGCCTCCAGAGAGTATTCATGCGTTGAATCTGGATGGACTCAAGAAGCCCGAAATTACATTCTGGTGCGCATGGGAAGCGGGAGACCTGATGGGCTGTGGGGCAATGAAAGAACTGAATCCGGAGCATGCAGAGTTGAAATCGATGCGTACCGCTTCGGCTCATCTGAGAAAAGGCGTAGCGAGAAAAATTTTGGCACATATTATGGAGGTTGCCACAGACCGTGGTTATAAGCGAATCAGTCTGGAGACGGGTTCAATGGATTCATTTATCCCGGCAAGGAAGATGTACGAAGATTTCGGATTTGAATATTGCGAACCATTCGCAGATTATGTATTGGACCCGAACAGCACGTTTATGACGAAAAAAATCTAAATGAATTCACATGACAAACCAGTATTCTGTTTTTTTACAGGACGCTGGTTTTTTAATTTTGCAACATATCGTACATTTTAAGAGATGGAAAAAGAGTAGAATAAACTCAATAATACGCATTAAAACAACGTGGCCTTGTGACGAAGAATGTGGAGGGAGTCGTACATGATTTACTGGTGGTTCGATCATATGAATCCGCTGTTTGCTGTCTTGGTGTTATGTCCCATCATTGCTGTGATGCTTGGAGTATGCAGTTATTTTGCCAATTGGTTTAGACTCTGGGTAGCGCTGGTTATATCTTTTATGCTGCCTTTGTTGTATATCGCGAGTGATCTTTCAACATGGGGTAGTAACATAGGCGCTTGGTTCATCTATGGGGCAGGGTACATTTTGCTAACCTGGATTGTACACAGATTGCTTCGTGCCATTGTGGGGTATAAAACATAGGTTATGTCCATATATGTTTGGGATGAATTGGCCATGAGGAACTTCTGGGCTGATTGATGGACAATAGGGTATACTGGACATTATGTCTATGAAACAAGACAGCATTACAGACGTTTTTTACATCAGGAGGACTTGAATTGGCTCAGACAGAAGGAACACTACAGAAGAAGCTTAAACCAAGACACATCAGTTTTATGGCTATGGGTGGTGTCATTGGAACGGGAATTTTTAAAGGCAGTGCAGAGACGATTGGACTCGCAGGTCCGGGCGTTATTGTCACGTACATTTTTGCCGGATTATTGCTGCTGGTTGTTATGGCCGCGATGGCGGAGATGGCTACGGTGTACAAGAACAAAAATATGAAAGACTTCGTGCAGGAGGCATTTGGTAGCAGAGTATCCTTTGTTATGGGATGGATGTACTGCTTTCTATGGTTATCGGTGTGTGTCATTGAGGTGATTGCCGCCGGGAGCTTTTTGCAGTATTGGTTCAGTGAAGTACCGCTGTGGATGCTGAGTCTGGCTTGTGCGGCGTTCATTATACTGGTTAATCTGTTAAGTGTAGGTGTGTTTGGGGAATTTGAGTTTTGGCTGGCCGGGATCAAAATTGCCATGATCATTATTTTTATCTTCCTGGGTGCAGGATTGATCTTTGGCATTATCCCGAGTGATAACACGCCATATCTGCAAAATTATACGCAAGCAGGCGGATTCTTCCCGAACGGATGGTCATCGATCTTCTCGGCACTGCTTGTGGTCATGTTCTCCTATGGGGGATCGGAGCTGATTGGTCTGACCCTGACCGAGACGGAAAATGCAGAAAAGGTTATGCCCAAAATCGTGGGTAATTTCATGCTCAGAATTATTCTGTTCTTCACCTTGCCGATTCTCATCATCTGTGGTCTTATCCCATGGAATGAGATCGGGCCGGAGAGCAGTCCATTTGTTCAGGTGCTTGCATCCACGGGACTGCCGGGAGCAGCACACATAATGAACTTTATTTTGGTGACTGCCGTTCTGTCTGCTGCGAATTCAGGGATCTATGGTGCATCCCGGATGATGCACTCCATGGCAGTGGGTGGGGAAGCTCCGAAGGCATTGTCACAGACCAATCGCAATGGTAGCCCTGTTAACACACTTCTGGTGTGCTCAGTGGTTTTGCTCGGAGGTTCCTTGCTTGGCCTGTTCGCGCAGGATCAACTGTTCCGCGTATTGCTCGCAGTTCCGGGGTTTGTCGTAATCCTTGTGTGGATCTGTATTGCCTCATCACAGTTGAAACTGCGGAAGAGATATCCGGTTCAACCGACCTTCAAAGTTTGGGGATTCCCTTATATAACCGGAGTTGTTGTACTATGTCTTAGTGTAATTGCGGTGATGTTTGTGTTTGATGAAGGTAATCGGTTCAGCATTAGTATCTGTCTTGCCGTGCTTGCGTTGCTGATTATCTGGTCCCTAATTCGATTCAGAAGGACGAATAAACAAACAGTTTAGTATGAATGGGTAGTATACAAATGTAGAACAACATGACATCTCGGCGCTTGCGCCGGGGTGTTTTTTTGTATGCACTAAGGGAACGATCTTATTTCGGAACTGGAAGATCTGTTTTTGTTATATTTCCCTGAACAGTTGATATCTGTTTCGAAACAATTTGCAGCAGCTCAGAATCATGTTTTTCTGATGAATAACATCTTGAAACAACAGTTTTTCGAAATCGAAAGACAGTGGGATGGTACTATAGCTCATGAGATTATTGGACATTATGAAGCGTTTAAAAGCGGAAAAGCTTTCGAATTATATAATCTTGACGATGCAACGTATGCGCGAAATTTTGCGTTGGACGAAGCACAAGCCAGTATAAGAGCGGCGAGATTTGCCCCAGAGTTAACTTCTGTAGAGAGAATGACACTACTCAGAGATGCGATTACGAGATTGAAAAATGCAGATCTCCGTGTAAAGGATGTAAAAAACGAACTTTATATTCAACATAGATAGAAGGAGAAGGGATTGTAATTATGTATAAATTAATGAATGTTGGAGATATTTTTGAATCGTCAGAACATGGCACTATTTTAGTGGGAATCAATCCTGATCTTGATAATCTGAGCCATGATCAAATTAAAAAGCGAATCAATAATTATATTTTTGTACGAACACCTGACAATAAAGAATTTTCAATAGAAGTGGTTTCAATACAAATCTCAAGTTCGTTAATGAATAAAAAAAGTATTGGTATATGTGTTGGTAAATCAATAAGCCAATCCGAGATCCCTATTAACTCAGTAGTGTATACACAAAACTCCTAATACTGATCCAATGAACAAAGGTACCACGGCCATGATAGCGTTTTTATGTAAACCCAATATTTTCTTGCCTAATTCGACATATTCGTTTACTATTTTCCCATACATAGTGCTTCAAGCATGTGTTTTTTGGGTAGCGCCTAGTCAAAAAGGCTTGGGTTCACGGGAGAGGAAGAGGAGCGGATGATTGGTTTTTTTAGAAAACGTTTGGTTGTGCGCATTGTTGCAGTAGTCACACTGGTCATTACGATTATAGCCATTGGAAGCATGCTGTTACAGGTGGCCAATATGAAACTAGCTGCGCAGGAGGCCATTTCGAGTTACAACATCCAGATTGCTCAGAGTTATGTGAATCAGCTGGATACAGCATCTTATGCCGAGTTTGCCAAGGACCCCAAGGAGAATGACGAATTCTTGAAGATTCGTGATGAACTGGATGACTTTCGCGTAAGCATTGGTGCAATGTATGTGTATTTCGTCAAAATAGATGACAAAGGTACGCCACTTATTATGGTGGATGGTATGAAGGATGCAGATAAAGCCTCACCGATTAATGAAGTTACGGATGTCCCTCAGGAGGCTGTGCAGAAGCTGTTACAGGGGCAAACAGCCAGTTCTTCGATTATTAACAATGAGGAGTACGGCGACTATATTTCCTCTTACGCTCCCATGCTGGATAGTAATGGCGCTGTAACAGGTGTAATTGGTATCGATACGGCAGTATCGGTGATCGGAAGCATTGAGTCAAATATAATGAAATCGAGTATTCCCTTCTATGCCTTATTGCTACTGATTACACTTATAGGCATTGCTGTTGTCACGTGGTTTATCGTAAGAGGACTGCGACCACTTCAACCGCTGAAGGCGAGTGTGGAAAAAATGGCACAGGGTGAGCTTGCAGAAGCGAATCAAATTCTGACGTCGTATCGTTTGCGCAGCCAAGATGAGATTGGAACAACATATCAAGCGATGATACATATGTCTGGTAACTTGAATAAGATTGTGAGTAACATGGTTGAAGGCGTAGCAGTAACCACAGATATTTTATCGGAATCAACGAAGGAATTTAATCGTAGTACCGAAGAGATGCTTGAGATGGGCAAGACGGTTGATCAATCTGTCGAACAGATTAGGCAGGGTGCACATACGCAGAAGCAGGGTGCAAGCGATAGCGCGCATGCGATGGAAGAGATCGCAAAAGGCATAACGGATATATCCGAATCCTCGATGGTTGTATCGGATGCGGCATCAAGTGCGCTTTCTACGGCGGAGTGCGGTAAACAGAGCATGACACTGATGAAAACACAGATGGAGAGCATCTCAAATGTCTCAAGTGAAGTTGTAGCGATGGTTCAGGTGCTGAACAACTACTCCCAGGAAATTGGTGGTGCCCTGCACACGGTTCGTGACTTTGCGAGTCAGACGAAGCTACTTGCGCTTAATGCATCCATAGAGGCAGCACATGCAGGAGAACACGGCAAAGGTTTTGCGGTTGTGGCGGATGAAGTTCGGAAGCTTGCTGAGGCCTCAAGCACATCCATGGAACGGATCTCCGACTTGCTGCTTCGTATTCAACAAGAATCACAGCAGATTGGCTCACAGATGGGGGTTACTGCAACCGAGATTGGACAAGGGGTTACAATTACCGCAGAAGCGGAGCAAGCTTTCGCTCATGTAGTTGACGCGTTCCAACTGGTAACCAGTCGCATTCAGGAAGTCTCCGCTGCGGCAGAGGAAATCTCGGCAGGTTCGGAAGAGGCCGCAGCCTCCGTCAATACGATCTCGCAGATCTCAGCCGGGGTGTCGGATCATTCGGATGATATCTATCGCTTGATGCGTGAACAGTCGGCCATGTTCAACAGGGTGGCGCAAACCTCCACCATGCTGGAGCGGCAGACGAACGAGATGAGTGAAGCCGTACGAAAAGTTAAAGTATAGTTTGAGTAAGGTGTAGTAATAGTAACGCAAGAGATAGTCAGAAAAGTGTTCCACTCTTGGAGAAGTTGGTGTTCATCCCAAACTTCCTTCAAAGGGTGGAGCACTTTTTTAGATTTAAACTTTTAAATGATCCAGCTCTATCGCCTGTCTGAAGCGTTGGGCGAATCGTTCTGCGGCTACGGCGGACTCCTTGGACTCCGTCTGCACGAAGCCAATTTGCATTTTCGGTTGATCGATTCCAGCGATCTCTACCATCTTCACCAGACCTTCTTTCCATAAGGGATTTTGGTGAAAGGAAAAGTCGTGACCAATCGTGGCGGCAATATCGTTTCTTAACACCATGTTGATGGCTTCTGAATTATTTGTTTTAAACAGAATGGACAGAGGTCCATGATCATAGGTGAATTCCTTGATGAAGTCTTCGATGAAACCATCTCGATACAGTGCCAGCTTGTGTTCTTTTAATTGATCAGGTGAAACACGGCTGTGCTTGGCAAGTTCAGACAGGTGATGAGTACCGACGACCAGCTTACCCGAGTACATGGGACTGAAGTGAAGTCCATCGAATTCCCGCAATTGTTTCGCATAGATCGCGATAAAGCCCAGATGGGTTTTGTTATTGCGAATATCTTCGATAATTTCCATGGACCCTTTCTCTTCAATGGAGATGTTAAGTTGCGGGTGCTCACGCTTCATATCCGCAGCAGACTGGACAAGATAAGGCATGACACTTGGAAAGGTAGCCACATGAAGCTCTCCGCTAAGAGAGGAGGCTTCGGCGTTCAGGGATTTTAATTCATCAATCCGCTGTAAAATGTCCAGTGCTTTGGCAATGAATTGTTTGCCTTCGGGAGTGGGATGAGTTCCCTGCCGCGAGCGTTCGAACAGGATGATACCCAATTCTTTCTCCAGACGATGCACCGATTGGCTGATCGCCGATTGTGTGACATGTAGATGTTCCGAGGCGGCGGAGAATGATTTCGTTTTCGCAATTTCAACGACATATTCGAGCTGTTCCAGATTCATGATTTCATCTCCGTTTAGCATTAATACAACTAATGTTAACATTAGTATCTATAAATATGAATAATACATGAACAGCGATATAATATATAGACAATCATACAAAGGGGATGAACTTCATGAAAGCAGCAGTATGGTACGGCCATAAAGACGTTCGTGTAGAAGAACGGAAAGTTCCGGTCGCTCAAGCGGGTCAGGTCAAAATCAAAGTGGAATATGCAGGGATCTGCGGCAGTGACTTGCATGCCTATCATCATGGTGTGGGGATTCAAGAAGGCGAGAATCATCCGCTCTCAGGACAGAAAGCACCGTTGACACTGGGTCATGAATTTGCAGGAACCGTAAGTGAATTGGGGAGTAATGTAAGCGGTATCAGTGTAGGGGATCGAGTTGTGGTTGAGCCGTTGTACCATTGCGGAAAATGTGAGTACTGTATCAAGGGACGTTACAACCAGTGTACTCAATTTGGATTCGTTGGACTGAATGGTGATGGTGGTTTTGCGGAGTATGTTGTTGTTGAAGCATACATGGTTCATCCCATCCCGGATAACGTAACTTTCGAAGAAGGCGCGCTCGTAGAGCCTACAGCAGTAGCTTTTCACGCGGTTCGTCACAGCAAGCTGAAAGTGGGGAACAAAGTAGCCGTATACGGAGCGGGCCCAATTGGATTATTGACCATTCTGTCTGCCAAAGCAGCAGGAGCCTCTGAGATCTATGCAGTCGATGTATTTGAGGAACGTTTGAACCTGGCAGCCAAGCTGGGAGCGATTCCGGTGAACAGTGCCAAAGTCAATGCAACAGAGGTGATCCTGCAACAATCGGGCGGTATTGATGTGGCTTATGAAGCAGCAGGTGTGCAGCCAACGATGGATAGCGCCATTGCGGTTGTCAAAAAAGGTGGAGAAGTTGTTGTCATCGCAGCGATTCCAAATCCGCTTCAAGTGAACTTCTTCGATCTTCTGGTCAAAGAAGCGAATCTAACGGCAACGCTGGCATATCGCCACATTTTCCCTGAAGTGATTTCATTAATTGCTGAAGGGTCGCTCGATGTGAAACAGGTCATCACCAAGAAAATCAAACTGGACGATATCGTGCAGGAAGGGCTTGAGCTGTTAATGAGCGACAAGAGCCATGCGAAGATTTTGGTGGAGATTGGCGGTTAAAAAATCAGTAGCGAAGTGTCATTTCAAATGTTGATTGATCATTTATAAATGTAAAACAGACCGTCATGAAGATGATCGGTCTGTTTTACATTTCATTCTCTGCTCCCTGATCCCGTGTAGCTGTTAACCTCCACTAGGAATCATAACGGTAACAGATCGCCTTGCCCCCGTCACTCTCGGAGCTGAATTCCTTATCCTCTGTAAATCCAAAACGCTCATATAACCGGATGGCATTGACCATCTGACCGCCCGTATATAAATACACCGTATTTTTGCCCATGTCTTTGGCAGAATCTACGCATTGCTGGAGCAATACTCTGGCAATCCCGTGACCTCTCCATTTTGGATCAACACCCAACAGCCGAATAAACGGATAATCGATCGGCAATTCAAAGTTTGGATATGCCCTGTGCGCTGTTTCGAATAATTGGACTGTACCAACAATTTGATCATCAATCTTTGCGATCCATAATTGTGTCAGATACGGATTAACCACAGACTCTCGAATATCTTTTAGGTAGGCCTCCCATCGTTCATTTTGCTCAAAAGTCTCCCGATACTCGGCATAACTTGCAATAAGGATATCTACAATCTCTGGATGGTCTGCTTCTGTGGCAGGGTGAATCGTAACGGCAGCCGTTGTCATCTTATAATTCCTCTTCTCTTATGGGTTAAGTATGGAATATAGTTTTCTTGCATTTTACCATAACGGATTCAATCCGATTCATTCAAATTTTCTATAGTTAACTCAGTCATTTCTATAGATCAAAGCGCATCAGCGATTGAGCTGTGTGGAATACAGATGATTGCGATATTCGGTTGGCGTATTGCCTTCGTATTGCTTGAACATGCGCAGGAACAGCTTGTAGTCGGAGAAGCCGCACTGTCCGGCAATTTCTTTTACACTGGCATTGGTGTTCAGCAGCAATTGTTTTGCCCGGCGAATACGTTCTGTGAGGATATAGGTTTTGAGTCCAGTACCTTTCTCACGTTTCACCATTTTGGAGATATAGTCTTTGTTAAAATTAAAATTTTCCGCAATCTGACTCACCGTGATGTTTGTATGCAGATGAATGTCCACCCACTTGCAGATATGGTCTACAATCGCATTATGCGGGCGATAATCCGCCTCTATATTGCGCTCCAGCTCCTTGAACAACAGTAACAAAGCAGCGTCGGCTTCTTCTGGTGAGAAGGTTGACACATGCAGCAACTGCTTGAATAACTGATTGGCCATGGAAGGTACCTGGATGGTGGCATGTGTCCTAAACCGGTTGAATTCTGGCAACATGGCATCATAGTGAACCCAGTAGAAGCTCACGGGGGCGTCGCTGATCTGGTAGCCATAGTGGGTGCGACCGGCGCGCAGAAACAACAGATCGTTGGCACGAACTACATATTGTTCCTCTTCCTCCGCGATGTACATCTCACCTTCCAGCATCAAAATGATCTCATGCACAGGCATGCTGCGTCTCATGTGGCTCCAGTTGCCTTCGGATATGAACTTGCCGCACAGGTAATGTTCCAGTGGCTTTTGCATAGGACGGATTTATCCACCTTTTCTTGGATTATGAGTCTGATGTAATTGTATTTTATTTGATATTATGGGGTTATTCAAGCTCTAAAGTAGATTGATGAGTATTAGTCATATGGAACAGAACACGGATTTTACCCCTCAAGAATGAATGGATATCTATATCTATATAAGTTGAACTAATCATTTACATGATAACGGAGAGGACAGAAAAAACCTGAAAAAGCGGAGCGTTCGCCTTTATCCCCGGATTTTCCCCTTCGGAAAAGGGAATCAAAAAATCTGGGGGTAACAGCGATTGGAAGGTTATTCTGTCATCGTAGTGTCAGTGTAAATAAATTTTAGTTCAACTTATATATTACATCCCGAGAAGGAGTGAGTGTCATGATTGATACGAAAAAAGGATTTCTGGGACCGGAACATGTAGATCTGTTAAATGGTGTGTTCCAAACATCACAAGAGGTGGGGGAGCGTTACCTGTTATCGCTGGATATTGATCGATTCCTGGCTCCATGCTTCGAAGCTCATGGTTTACCTGCCCGAAAAGAGCGTTACGCGGGTTGGGAGGCACGTACCATCAGCGGACATTCCCTCGGACATTATCTGTCTGCCCTGGCTGTGACGTATCAGGCAACCGGGAATATCACGTTAAAAGAAAGACTGGATTATGCGGTTACCGAACTGGCGAGAATCCAGCAGACCACGGGGAGCGGGTATATCGGTGGTTTGTCCGAAGAACCTTTTCACATGGCTTTTCGAGCAGAGAATATCGGTGGATTCAATATCGGTGAATACTGGGTTCCCTGGTACAGTGTGCACAAAATCTATCGCGGCCTGATTGATGCGTATAAACTCACTGGCAACCGACAGGCACTTGATGTAGTTACTCGATTTGCAGACTGGGCGGTAGAAGGTTTGCTCCCGATGACAGAAGAACAGATGCAGACAATGCTTCAAAGTGAACACGGGGGCATGAATGAAGTATTTGCACATTTGTATGGAATCACAGGCAAAGCCTTATATCTTGAGATCGCTGACAAGTTCACTCATCATTTGATCCTGAGACCCTTGGAGCACAAGCAGGATGATCTTCAAGGCAAACACGCCAATACCCAGATTCCCAAAGTGATCGGTGCAGCCGAAATCTACAACCAGGACCATACCCATGAGAGTTATCGGACAGCGGCAGAGTTTTTCTGGAACACCACGGTGCATCATCGTTCTTATGTATTTGGTGCGACGAGCATTTCAGAGCATTACGAAGCAAAGGGTATGGAGAGTCTGGGCATCAAAACAGGAGAGAGCTGTTGTACTCACAACATGTTACATCTAACGAAGCAACTCTTTGCCTGGAATCATGATAGCGCCTACATGGACTATTATGAAAACGCCATCTATAATCACATCCTTGGCACGCAGGACCCGGATACGGGGAACAAAACGTATTTTGCATCAACGCTGCAAGGCCACTACAAAATCTATGGGACTCACGACACCGCCTGGTGGTGCTGCACAGGATCAGGTATGGAGAACCCGGGCAAATATGCCGAGGCGATCTATTTTGAAGATGAACAGGACCTGTACGTCAACCTGTATATCGCTTCCCAGCTGGATTGGACGTCTCAGGGAATATCCCTGAAGCTCGAAACCGACTTTCCTTATTCGGAAAAGGTAACCCTGACGATCACCGGAGGCAACGCCTCGGCTCATCTAAGATTACGTGTGCCGTCATGGCTGCAAGAGCCAATGACGGCAACAGTTAACGGGGATATGGAACATCCGTATACACGGATGGAACCCGGTTATCTTTCCATCGACCGCACATGGACAGCGGGCGATGTCATCACCATCACACTGCCGATGTCACTCCGCCAGTACACTGCCCGGGATGATTCCCACAAAGTGGCATTCCTGTACGGCCCGATAGTACTCGCTGGTGCACTAGGAAACGAGGGTCTTCCGGAGGATACGATTGTAGACGAAACAGCGCTGAATCCCAAGACTGCACCTGTACCTGTGATCTGGACGGAGCAGGATGATGTACGAGAGTGGATCAAGGTTGTGGATGCAGACACGTTAACATTTGAACTTAGCAAAGATGTTACTTCCACAGGCGAAGCCGTGAAGCTCATTCCGTTCTATGATGTGCATCACGAATTTTATACCGTGTACTGGCCGTTTAACGATGAAGGAGATGCGCTGGAGAAAGAGTTGAACGATATCACGATCGACAGGGTCCAGGCTGACGGTCAGCAGGATGAGATTGGACATCAACTGGATAGCAACTGCCGTGGTGAGCACCACAACGGTTCAACCACAGATGGCCGTAAGAAGTTGCATATGTGGCGAGAGGCTTATGGTGTCAGTGGGGCTTACTTCAGTTACCAACTGGCAGTGGATCGTGAGGCAACCAATTATCTATGTGTGGCCTATTGGGGCGGAGATCATTCCACGTTTGGACGGGAAGGTACGTTATATGACAGACAATTCGCCATTACCGTGGATGGAACACTCATTGGTGAGCAGCGAATTCATATGAACAAGATTGGCGACGTGTTCTATGTGACCTACGATATTCCTGAGGCCGTAACATCAGGTAAAGACAGCGTTACGGTAATGTTCCAGGCGAAGGGCGACAATGGCTGTGCCGGGAAAGTTGTAGAGGTGCGCACCACGCGAAGCAAACCGGAATCCATCTTTTCGTGATAAGAGGCATGGTGTGTAAAGGCGCAAACACAATGTTATAATGAAAACAAAAATACGGTTAGTTGGAAGAGGAGGATCGAAGTGTGGCAAAACCCGACAATAAAGGTACTTATAGCTTTCAGGGTTGGTTAACATGGGAAGGATCATGGGAATTAATTAACGGCAGAGCTTTTAATATCTCGCCAGTACCTACTTCATCGCACCAGTTTATTGTGGGTGAGCTGCACTTCTCTTTGCGGACTTTTTTTCAGAATCGGAAATGTTTCGTGTTTGTTGCCCCTTTTGATGTGTATTTTAGCGAAAATGAACAATATGACCTACCAGATCAAGTTGTACAGCCTGATTTATCGGTAGTGTGCTCCAAAGACCAGATATCCAAAAGTGGCTGTCACGGTGCGCCTTCTTTAATTATTGAGGTGTTATCACCTTCGACTGCGTTAAAGGATTTTAACGAAAAATTTAACTTGTATCAGAAATATGGTGTGAACGAATACTGGATTGTTGACCCCGGTAATCAAACCGTCCATGTGTACACGCTGGAGGATGGCAGCTACCAGACCCGTCATCTGTATACAGAGCAGGAAACGATTCAATCGGTTATATATCCTGAATTGGTAATTCCGTTGGATTCGCTGTTCAAGTTCAGGTAGTGCGAAGCGTCAATCTGTCTGCTACAGACGAAGCAATAAGGCGGCCATTTTTTTATTCTAACGAACCGTACACGTCTTATATGGGCAATATTGATGTGGTGGAAAATGTAACGAATCTCAGCGATGCTATTTCATTCGAAATAAGCGATAAACAACGTCTTTTCGCCTAAAACGGGAACATAACGTGTCTCAGGTTCGTTACATTTTCAGAAGAGCTGGAATGTACCTAATAACGTCACCTCAGTTCGTTAGATGTAGAACACGGCATCAAAATTTTAATAAGAACACGAAAAATAATGAACCAACGTAAAAGGGACGAAAGCGGATGATCTCCGATTCGTCCTTTTTGCATTGCTCTTTTTTTCAGACAAGTCTTATATAAAAAATGACACGCATAGCTATTTTCCACGTATTACCTGATAACATTTCTTCTCCACAATCTGCTGTCTCGTAAAACTCACTTTTTATGGATTGACCACAAAATTTCCTGCCAAGTTCCACGTTGTCCCTGAAAATATGAAATGGGATAAGCCCAAACCACGTATATTATGAGTATTCAAATATCCAATCATATCCACCTGAGAGCGTTAACATCATGTACAATAAGAATAAGTTGAACAGGAAAATTACGACATGAAGCACCAATATATAACATGAAAGGAGGTCGGATGATTGAACATGATCAAGTACATAAAATTGTTGGGATTAATCCTCGGTATTGTGGCTGTGAATGTTCTCGCATTCTCACCCGGCTTTATCGGGCTGAATTTCGAGGAGGGTGCATTCACAACTGCGCTATCCGTTACCCTTCTGTTCGGCAGTGCAATGGCACTCTTGTATGGAAGTTACACCTCGCTGTTCAGACAACCGGTAGTCCTGCCCGTGAAGCATATTGAAACGCATGAAGATTATGTGGAAGCACTATCTTTTTATAGACGCATTAAAGTTCTCGAAGAAGATATTACGCTGGGGCTGTCCCAACTTAGTCGAATGAAAAAGAAAAAAGAAACCCTCCTGAACGTGCTTCATCAGCGGTTTGATCCAGGAGAACTGAGCTACAAGAAATTTGCTTCGGTCACACTGGAAGTGGAGAAGCTGTTGTACCTGAACATCCGCAGTGTGCTGAACCGGTTGAATGTATTTGATGAAGCTGACTATGCCAACATGATGAAATCCAAATCCGAAAGCATTCCCCAGAAGCTTTTTCAGGAAAAAACCAAGGTATACAACGATTATCTGTCTTATGTGAAAAATGCATTACACACCAATGAGGAAATTTTGCTCAAGCTCGATCAGTTGTTACTCGAGATTTCACGCCTCGACAGCTTTGAAGCCGGAGATATTGAACAGATGCCTTGTATGCAGGAGATCGATCAGTTAATCAAGCACACCAAATTATACAGATAGTGAGGGGTTGCTCGTATGGCCAAGAAGGGAAAGTTTTTTTTCATATCGATTGTAATGCTGGTACTCGTATTTGGTCTGGTCTATGCAGGGATTACACTGACGTCGAACTTTGGCAAGTCGACCACACAGGTGAGCACAGAGAATGCAGGTAAGGAACTGGGGAAACTGTACGCGGACATTGCGCCAGCGACGGCGGAACCGGTCAAAGGACAGATTGATCTCGACCCGGTCGATGTGGCAGAATCACTGCCGGATATCTCCAAATTTGCAATTGCCGTAGAGAATACAACAAATGATTACGTTGAAATCTTCTCTTCCACGGAGAAGTCGGGCAGCGGGGTAGACGGCTGGTTAACCGAAGTGGGCGAGGAGTTCAACAAAGCAAATATTACCGTTGGTGGGAAACAGGTATCGGTCAAAATCCGCAACATTGCCTCCGGAACAGCCACCGATTATATCAAGTCCGGTAAGTATATGCCGGATGCCTTCACACCTTCCAATGAACTGTGGGGCGAGATGGTTGAGGCCAGTGGAGTGAAGACAGAGATGGTATCCGAGCGACTGGTCGGGAATGTTCCGGGTATTGTCATCTCCAAAGCCAAATATGATGCACTGGTTGATACGTACGGCTCCGTTAATGTAAAAACCGTAACCGAAGCGATTGCCAACAATGAACTCGCGATGGGATATACCGATCCATTTGCCAGCTCCACAGGACTGAATTTCCTGGTGACCGCACTGAATACGTATGACAGCGCCAACCCGCTTGGCGAGAAGGCTATTGAAGGGTTCGAAAAATTCCAGACGAATGTACCGTTTACAGCGTCGACAACGATTCAGATGAGGGAGGCTGCCAAGTCCGGCAGACTGGATGCCTTTGTACTCGAATACCAGACGTATGTGAATACCGCTGATCTGAAGAGTGGTTACGTCTTTACACCATTTGGCGTGAGACATGACAGTCCGCTGTATGCACTCGGTCAACTGCCGCAGAACAAACAGGAGATCGTCCAAAAGTTTGCGGAATTCGTAACCCAGGCGAAGTACCAACAATCGGCGGAGGAATTCGGTTTCAACGGGCTACAGGATTACAAATCCGAACTGGCTACCGTGGATGGCGGCACGTTGCTGTCCGCACAGAAAGTATGGAAAGAGAAGAAGAACGGCAGCAAACCCATTGCCGCCGTGTTCGTGACAGACGTGTCCGGAAGCATGGACGGCGAACCGCTTAACCGACTGAAGGAGTCCCTGCGCAAAGGTCAGAAGTACCTGGGTACAGAGAACAGTATTGGCTTGGTCTCTTACTCCAGCGGGGTAACTGTGAATCTGCCGATTGCCAAGTATGATACGAACCAACAGTCCATGTTTGTTGGAACAGTTGATAGTCTACAAGCTGGCGGTGGTACAGCGACCTTTGATGGAATCGTGGTGGCAATGAAGATGCTGGAAGATTATAGGGCTGCTAATCCGAACGTGAAGCCGTTGATTTTTGTCCTGAGTGATGGCGAGACCAACGAAGGTCATACCCTCAAGGATATCCGGGATCTGGTCGAGACGTACAAAGTGCCAATCTATACGATTGGGTACAACGCGGACATCAAGGCTTTGGAGAGTATCTCCAGCATTAACGAAGCCGCAAGCATCAATGCCGATACCGACGATGTCGTGTACAAGATTGGTAACCTGTTTAACGTACAGATGTAATCTAAAGGGGGAACTGTAGATGTCATTTTCAATGGAAATACCGAGCCAGAAGGAAATTCAGAAGGTGATTGAGGAAGAGGTGAAACCCGTGCCCGCCGAGGTCGCGGAGCTTCAACAAGTGGCAAATGCCAACGTAGAGATGATCATGACACTGGATCTCGAATCCCTGGAGAAGCGCAAAGAGATTTTGCAATCCATTGACGGCTTTGGCATGAACACGATGAGATCCTCTTCTGAGAAAAACGCCTTGCTTCAAGTCTCCGTTGGACATCTGTCCAAGACGGGAGACGAGGGCGGTCAGGTCGCCAAAGGTTTGACCGAGCTGCATATGCAACTGAAGGATCTCGACCCGAGCGTGGTCGACTTTGCCAAGACCGGTTTCCTTGGGAAATTGTTCAATCCGCTTCGCGCCTATTTCCTGAAATACCAGAAGGCTGACGCAGTCATCGCTGACATCGTAACCTCTTTGGATAAAGGCAGATCCACCCTGCGTAACGATAATACAACGCTGGAGATCGAACAACAGAACCTGCGAGAACTCACAAAGCGATTGCAAAAGGAAATCCAGCTTGGCATGCTCATGGATGAGTCCATCGACGCGCAGATTGAAGCCGCCAAGGTCCGTAATGAAGACCCTGAGAAAGTCCGATTTATTACCGAAGAAGTGCTGTTTCCGCTCCGTCAGCGGGTGATGGATCTGCAGCAGATGTTAGTCGTGAACCAGCAGGGTATCATGGCGATTGAAGTAGTCATCCGCAATAATAAGGAACTGATCCGAGGCGTAGACCGTGCGAAGAATGTAACCATCTCTGCATTGAAAATTGCCGTAACTGTAGCGAGTGCTTTGTATAATCAGAAGATTGTATTGCAGAAAATTGAGTTGCTGAACCAGACGACCAATGATCTGATCGCCGGAACATCCAAGATGCTCAAGGATCAGGGGATTGCCATCCAGAAGCAGGCGTATGAAGCCAGCATCTCCGTGGATACGATGAAACAGGCGTTCACCGATGTGCTGTCGGCACTGGATTCGATCAGTCTTTATAAGCAGGAAGCTCTGCCAAGAATGCGCGAGACGATTAACCAGTTCCGTGAACTCGCGGATACCGGAGAGCAGCAGATTCAACGGTTGGAGAAAGGGCAGAAGCTAGGGCTGTGATCAGAAGAGAGAGAGATAAATACGCTTTATATTGTTATCTTTATTTCTATAATTAGAAAAAGCGACCGTTCCTCATTAAACATGAGGAACGGTCACTTTTTGGGTTTCTATGAAGGTAGGTACTAACTGTCATACCCCAAGCTTCTTGCATAGGCGTATAACTTTTGTTCGCATTGATCCATTAGAACACTAGCGGTGTTTACTTTGGCATTACCCTGTTTTAGTAACGTGTAATTTACTTTGTTCTTGGATACTGCCTTTTGGTACAACAGGTACCCTTCGAGCTGAGTGTAACTTGCCTTGATAAATGTGGCGTGGATTTTCTTGATTTGCGGGTTGGCAGGCTTGATTTGTTTTGCCTTGGATACCAATTTCGTATAATTGGGGATCACCGTATTCGTAAGTTTAAGGTACATGGACTTGCGATTGGTTGAAGTTACCTGGGTGTCGATACTTTCCAAAGCGGTAAAGGCTTTGGCCTCATAAGTTTCAAGAGCAAATAACTGATTAGTGTACTCTTTAAATTCTGCATAACTCTGATCTGAATCTGAATATGTAGAGGTTGCTACTTTGGCTGCATCAGCAGAAGCGGCTGGGGAGAGAAGCATCCCACCAAGCAAAACAAAACTGGTAATCAATGATATAATCCACGACTTCTTCAAATGTAATCTCATCCTCCTTTTGTTTGTATTCCATTGGATAACCTAACATATCATTACCAGAAATTACAGGAATACATTTACATAATTTTGGTGGGAAGCTTTCTTGAAATTAATCTCAATCACCCTACTAAAGGGAAGTAAGATGATTCAAAATTTCAGTTTTATAACACGATATTATCTGGCTTGTAATGGATGATCTTGAACAACTCCTCAGCCATGTAGGCCGGGCTGTGCTTGAAATCCTGTCTGATCCACTCCATGATCATGCCAAATATCGCATGAGATTGGTAACTTGCCAATATTTCATGGTTGATGTGTGGAGGGAAGATGTGGTTCAGATCCTGTAAGGCCAGATCCCGAAGAACATCACAGATCATGCGCTGGAAGTTGGAGGAGGCCTCAGATTTCACAACCAGTGTGTAGAATTGTGCGTGTTGGTGTACATGCTCAAATATAGTGATCGCCGAAGAGGGCATTAGATTGACCTCGAACTCTTCCTCATCCTGATAAGGTTTGCGGAAAGAAGTTACCAGATCCTGAATCACATCATCGATAATTTCGTTGAACAGGTCTTCTTTGTACTGATAATGCCTATAGAAAGTTCCCCGATTCAGGTCGGCTCGCTGCACAATATCTGTAATCGATATTTCTTTAAAGGGATGTTTCTGCATCAAATGGATGAGTGCATCCTTCAGTGCAGCTTTTGATTTCTTGATTCTTCGGTCCATTGAATTCATAGTTTCAGACATCTATTTTCCTCCTCGCTATATAAGTTGAACTAAAGAATATTTACACTGGTCACTCCGATGACAGAACAACTTTCCGATCGCTGTTATCCCCAGATTTTTTTTGATTCCTTTTATAAAGGGGTAAATCCGGGGATAGCATATGCTTCCGATGAAGCTTTCTTCCAGAAAGCTTTTAGGCGAACGCTCCGCTTCTTCAGGTTATTTCTTCCCTCTCCGTTTTGTGTAAATGTTTAGTTCAATTTATATAGTTCACTTTATTAATTAAAGTACATTCGGGCTTGTTAGTGTTGTTTAACGTACAACTGGACAAGCTTTTACTGATTGAAGTGAAACGCTATGACTTATTATACTAAGGAGAGGAGTTAATGAACATTTGTTTGTTAACTTATTGTAAACGAAGACACAAAGGAGGATACATGGAATGAAACTTCAAGATAAAGTTGCAGTTGTTACAGGTGCTGGTTCAGGTATGGGGAAAGCAATTGCCACGTTGTATGCTCAAGAAGGCGCGAAAGTCGTCGTATCGGATATTAACGAAGAATCCGCACAAGCGGTAGTCAATGATATTAAAGCACAGGGCGGAGAAGCGATTGTCGTTATGGCCAATGTGGCTAAAGAAGAAGATGTGCAAAATCTGATCGATACGACGGTGAGCACATATGGTACAGTAGATATTCTAATTAACAATGCGGGAATTATGGATGGTATGGAGCCGGCAGCTGATATAACGGATGAGAAGTGGGAGAGATTGTTTGCTGTAAACACAACCAGTGTGATGCGGACAACACGTAAAGTATTGCCGATCTTCCTGGAAAAACAAAAAGGTGTTATCGTGAACATTGCTTCAGCAGGTGGATTGCACGGCGGACGTGCGGGAGCAGCTTATACAGCTTCAAAACATGCGGTCGTAGGATTCACCAAAAATACAGGATACATGTATGCTGAGCAAGGCATTCGTTGTAATGCGATCGCTCCAGGAGCCGTAGCAACCAACATCAGCACATCTATGGCTGGTATTAGCCCATACGGTGCAGGTCGGCAACAGCTGGGCATGGCAATCAACCCACGCATCGGGACGAGCGAAGAGATCGCCAAAGTGGCCCTGTTCCTCGGATCTGACGAGTCCAGCTTCGTGAACGGAACTGTCGTTACAGCAGATGCTGGCTGGAGCTCTTACTAATCCACTCATGTGCAGTTGAGCATGGAGTACGGAAATATTGTGTGAATTAAGGAAGCCGCATAAGTATATGCGGCTTCTTTTTTTGCACCTATGCACCTACGTACGGTGGATAACAGCATCATATTCCGTGTAGGACAAACGTTTGCATTACTACAAGGATACCCGAAATGAATCAATCTGAGGGTGGCCTTGGCTTGGAAAAGAGTGAGGATTCATGCACGATCAGACGATGGGGGATAATGACCGGATTATGAAGCTGTGGTTCCCCACTAAGAATTTTTAACAATACCTGAACGGCTGTATAACCAAGCTGATAAGTCCCGATGTCGATAGAGCTTAGGGGTGGAGAAGCCAGTTCCGATAATGCAATATTGTTAAAACTGACCACACTGATATCTTCAGGCACCAGATAATGAAGCTCGGCAAGAGCTCTCAATACCCCAAAGGCCACGTTGTCATCGATGACAACAATTGCGGTGGGTCTGTCCGGCAAGGACATGAACAGCGACATCGCTCTGAATCCACTTTCCTGCAGAAATTCGCCTTCCACAATCCAATCACTATCCGCATCCAGCCCGGCTTGGGCAAGCGCTTTTTGGTATCCTAACATACGATCATGCGATAACGTAATGTCCGGAGGACCGCTGACAAATCCGATTCGAGTATGTCCCTGAGCGATTAGATGATGAGTCGCATCATAAGCGGTCTGCACATTATCGTTATCCACCATGGGGGCATTTGGATGAGCTTCACTGCGACCGATTAGCACAAAAGGAAACTTTTCCGCTTCCAAAAATGAAATGATGGGATCATCTCGTTTGGACCCAAGCAACAGAATACCATCGACTCTACGGCCATGCACAAGGCGTGATATCGCATGCAATTCATTGTCTGATGATGTTTCGGTTGTTAGCAGCAATTCATAATTCATACGGGTGGCATGTGTAATAATACCTCGCAGCAGTTCCCCGAAAAAGTAATTCTGAAACAACTCTTCTGCAGGACGCGGAAGCATAATGCCAAGGGTATGTGTTGTTTTGGAAACCAGGCTCTTCGCGATGATGTTGGGATGGTAGTTCAATTCTTTCATAATTTGCTTCACTTTGAGAGACGTTTTGGTGCTGATTCTAGGATGGTTGGAAATCACCCTTGACACTGTAGAAGGGGAAACACCCGCCAATTTGGCAATATCCTTGATCGTAATCATGTGAAAAAATCCCTTCTGAACAATCGTATAAATATTCTCCTATGGTAATCCAAAGGATACGAGAAATCAATTGCTAACTGCCGAGTAAGGGATGCACGCCAAGTGAAATTAAGGAAGAAAGAGTCAGAACAAGGAAACAGGAAATTACTGTAGGTAGAAGAAGGAAATTGGTTAAAATTGAGCAAATATGGCTTGTGCAAACGTTTGTGCAAATAAAGATCGTTATTGTATGATGTGATTGTTATTGTAGCGCTTACATCGTTGGGTTTACATACTTCTTGACTTGTTTACCCCTACATATTGAACGGATAGGTCATCTTGTCTCCCATTTGAGCAAACGTTTGTACAAAATGGAATATGGGATGCAAAACCTGACAACATACGCAGACAAAAGGGTGAAAAGCGCGAACTTTGTTGGACCAAGCAGAGGGAAGGGGACATTTTACATGAGAAAATGGCAAGGGGCAACATTGTCCGTCATGATGGCTTTTACACTGGCTGCGTGCGGGGCTGGAGGTGGAAGTCCATCTCCAACTACGGCAGGTGAGAATCCGGAGGAAGTTGTAGAGCTGACAGCCGAGAACCTTCAACCGGAAGAAGGGGCAACCCTGGTGATCTGGGAGGATAAAAATCAAAGTACCTTTATTGAGCAAAGGGTCAAAAAATTCGAAGAAAAATATGGGGTAACGGTCAAAATGGAGGAATTACCTCCAACCGATCAGGTAACCAAGCTGACGACGGATGGCCCAGCGGGTCTGGCGGCAGATGTGGTTGTTTTCCCGCATGATAAGATTGGTAGCGCTTCAGAGGCGGGACTTATTCTGCCCAATGACATATTCGAAGCAGAGACCGCAGAGAACACCAGCGACAACGCGCTGAAGGCAGTGACGTTCAAGGATATCCTGTACGGCTATCCGTACAGCGTGGAGACCTACGCCCTTTTCTATAACAAGGCACTCTATCCAGAAGCTCCGAAAAACTTTGATGAGATTATCAGTTTCGCCAAGACGTTCAATAATGTGAAGTCCAATCAGTATGCGCTGATGTGGGAATTGCAGCAATTTTACTATAACTATGCATTCCTGGCTTCACAGGGCGGTTATATTTTTGGGGACAACGGGATGGATAGCGCGGATCTCGGTCTAAATAACGAAGGAGCCCAGAAGGGTGGACAGTTCTTGCAGACGCTGAAGTCGGAAGTGCTGCCGCTCAAGATGGGTGATGTGAACTATGATATCAAAAAAGGATTATTCTCCAGCGGCAAGCTGGCTATGGACATTAACGGTCCGTGGACCATTGCCGATTATCGCAATGCAGGTATTGATTTTGGCGTTGCTCCGCTTCCAGCAATCGATGGCAAACCGATGACCTCCTTCTCAGGTGTTAAGGCCTATTATGTGAATGCATTTACGCAGTACCCGAATGCATCGAAGCTCTTGGCAGCTTTCCTTTCCAATGAAGAAGCTCAGATGGAGAACTTTGACCTGAACGGTACACTTCCTGCGAACAAAAACGTGGCTGCTGATCCGAAGTTGCAGGAGGACCCGATCAATAAGGCGTTCCTGGAACAGTTCAATAACTCAACACCGATGCCTTCGCTTCCTGCCATGGACAGCGTATGGGGACCAATCACTTCGGCCATTACGGATATATGGGATACCGATAAGGACGTGAAGGCATCGCTGGACAATGCCGTGAAACAGATCCAGGAAAGCCTTGCAACCGTCCAATAAGAACGAACGACGAATTCGAAGATTTGCATAAGAGCTGCATAAATTGAACTTCATATTTACACCAAAACGGAGAGGACAGAAGGAAGCTGAAGAAGTAAAACGTGCGCCTTTATCACCGGATTTTCCCATTTGGAAAAGGGATCAAAAAATCTGGGGATAACAGCGATCGGAAGCTTGTTCTGTCATCGGAGTGGTCAGTGTAAGTACACTTTTGTTCAATGTATACAGGTTAGCAATAGGCGGGGAGGAGAGAGCGAATGCAACAGCAGCATGTCCCGGTGCCTGTTGGACCGAACAGGGAAAGACAGCACCGGATGACAGCGGCCATATGTTCCATCATACTGCAAGGTCTTGGACAGCTGTACAATCGACAATGGATTAAGGGAATTTGTCTACTGTTACTGGAGGGAGCGGGGCTTGCGTACCTGCTTCCTCGCCTGTCACAGGCCGTATGGGGCATATGGACACTGGGGGAAAATACACAGCGTTTTGTCAAAGTGAATGGATCCACCGTACTTCAAAGGGGAGACCATTCCATCTTTTTGCTGCTTGATGGCATTATCGTACTGCTGGTGTTTTTTGTGTTTATTCTGATCTACATCCTGAATATTCGGGATGCGTACGTCACGGGACTTGCGAGGGAAGAAGGCAAGCAGACTTTGGGCGCAGCGGCTTCGCTTCGGAACATGATGGACAAAAACTTCCCGTATCTGTTCCTGTCCATCCCGGCGCTGGGCATTCTTTTCTTCACCGTTATGCCCATCCTGTTTACGATCACGATCGCGTTTACCAACTATTCGGCTCCAGATCATATTCCGCCAGCCAAACTCGTGGACTGGGTAGGCTTCAAGACGTTCAGTGATCTGATCCAGCTGAAATCCTGGAGCCAGACATTCTACGGTGTGCTGACCTGGACAGTCATCTGGGCCATTCTGGCTACAGTCACCACCTATTTTGGCGGCGTGTTAGTAGCACTGTTGATTGAACAGCGGGGCATCCGCTTTAAGAAGCTGTGGCGGACGATCTTTATTTTGCCTTATGCCATCCCGCAGATCATCTCCTTGCTGCTCATGCGTAATCTGTTCAATGGTCAGTTTGGTCCAATCAATACGTACATGAGAGCGTTTGGACTGGAGGGATTACCCTGGCTAACAGATCCCTTCTGGGCTAAAGTCACCGTCATTGTCGTCAACATGTGGATCGGTATTCCGGTCAGTATGGTGCTGATTCTGGGTGTGTTGACAGCCATTCCTCGTGATCTCTACGAGGCTGCCGAAGTGGACGGAGCATCCGCGTTTCAGAAGTTTCGGATCATTACGATGCCGTTCATTCTTTTTGCCACAACTCCGGTACTTATCATGCAGTTCGCCGGAAACTTCAACAACTTCAATGTCATCTTCCTACTGACCAACGGGAATCCATTACGGGGAGACTACCAGTACGCAGGGGCAACGGACCTGCTGGTAACCTGGCTCTACAAGCTCACACTCGACAATAACAAATTCAACATGGCTTCAGCGGTAGGTATCATCATCTTCCTCATTATCGCTTCATTCTCTATCTGGAACTTCCGTCGCTCCAAATCATTCAAGGAGGAGGACATGATTCAATGAAGACACGTAATAATCCGCTGCGTTTGGCCCTGAGTTATGTGCTGTTGCTGATCATCGCCGTTGTCTCCATCTACCCGGTGCTCTGGATCTTTCTCTCTTCTCTGAGACCTGGTGCGGCATTGTTCAGTGAACGGTTGTGGCCGGAAGCATTCACCCTTACTCATTACGGTGAGCTGTTCAATAACCCGTCCTTTATGTACGGCAGATGGTATATGAATACGCTGAAAATTGCCTTTTTCACGATGATTTTCTCTACGCTGATGGTGACACTTGGGATGTATGCCTTGTCCCGCTTCCGCTTCCGTGGACGTAAAACGATCCTCTCCACCATGCTGATCCTTGGCATGTTCCCGAGTTTCATGAGCATGATTGCAATCTATATCATTTTGCTGCAAATTAAATTACTCGACACCCACGCTGCGCTTATTCTGGTCTATTCATCAGGAGCGGTACTGGGCGGATTTATCGTCAAAGGTTTCTTTGATACGATTCCCCGCAGTCTGGACGAAGCAGCCCGCATGGATGGTGCAAGTCACCTGCGTGTATTCACCAGCATCATCCTGCCCTTATCCAAGCCAATGTTAACTTATGTAGCGCTGACCAGCTTCACGGGTGCATGGATGGACTTTATCTTCGCCCGGCTGGTGCTGCGGACGAAAGAGAACTGGACGCTTGCGGTGGGTATGTGGGATCTGGTCAACCGTTATCAGGACAGTAACTTTACGATGTTTGCTGCGGGGGCGGTACTGATCGCTATTCCAATTACCCTGCTGTTTGTTTTCCTGCAACGATTCCTGGTTCAGGGTCTGACGGCAGGAGCTTCGAAAGGGTAATCCTGTGCCATAACAGCATAGTCAGCCGCGATACCTGCGGCACGCCAACCAGGCACTTCCGTGATGTCATGTCTTTATCGACTGGCAATGCTGCGGAAGTGCCTGGTTCTGCATGGGCTCGAATCATGATTAGGGAGGAACGTGATGTATGGGCATGAACCCGTCCAGTGAGCCCGAGATTATCGGATACCAAGATGGACAAGCTGTATTGCATAATACTAAAGCTCCCCCAACACTTTGGCGTAATGTTACCTTTCGCAGGATTTTGTACGGCTACGGCATCTCGGTCTTTGGGGATTGCTTCAATGGGATTGCGATCAGCCTGTGGGTGTTACAGACCACAGGCAGTGCAAAGAGCATGGCGGCTGTACAGATCTGCAATATGGCCGTCAGTTTTCTATTTGGATCGGTGGCGGGTACGGTTGCAGACCGATTGGATCGCAGGAAGCTGATGCTGGCCTCGGATGTATTTCGGGGCGTAATGGCTGTACTGATTGCAGTAAGCTTGTTCGGCTGGCATGCTCCGTTTCCGGTAGTGCTGCTGTTGCTCTCACTCTCCATGTTTTCAAGTCTGTTTCAGGCCCCTGCATTCCACGCCTCTGTAGCAAGTATGGTCGGCAGAGAACATATTCAACAAGCGACGGGAACCATTCATATGGTGGATAATCTTGCCCGAATCAGTGGACTAGCCGCTGCGGGAGTGGCTGTTGCTGCTTTTGGCGGGTTCGTTGCCATATTAATTACAGGAGCAACCTTCCTGTTGTCTGCAGTCTGTGTGCTGATGGCGGGTCGCTTTCCTGAGGTACAGCGATCCGGTAGTCAGCAGACCACGTTTGCTCAGGAATGGCGTAGTTCGTTTGGCTACATCTATCGGAATCCTTTGATCCGATCCATCGTATTGCTCAATCCGTTGCTGATTTTATTTTTCATGTCAGCTATGATGCTGGTTCAAGTGATGGCGGTCAAGGTATGGGAGGCGAATCCGGTACAGTTTGGATTAATTGAGACCTGTATTCCGCTGGGATACATGATTGGCTCTGCATTGTTGATTGCTTCGGGGAAACGATTGAAGCGAAGAGGGAGATGGGTATTTATCGGTCTGATTGTATTAGGACCGATTTATATTTTTTTGGCGAATGTATCCTCACCAATTATGGCGTTGCCGTTAATCGTGGGCGGAGGTGCGATGTTCGCGTGCTGTACGATGCTCACCCAGATTATGCTGAGGACAGCCGTTCCGGACGAGCTGCAAGGAAGGGTCTATGGTGTGGTTGGAACAATCACCAGTACAGCGCCTATTCTGGGATTGACGGTTGTCTCCGTATTGGCTGATCAGTGGGGGGCAGCTTCTGTGCTGCAAGGCGTAGGCATATTACTGCTGGCGACAGGTATTCTGGCCGCTACAACATTGAAGTCGATTCGAACCTATCATTAGAAATGTGAGATATAGATCCAATCTATGTTAGTTGAACTATAAACATTTACACGATAACGGAGTAGTCAGATGCAATCCGGAAAAGCGAAGCGTTCGCCTAAAAGATTTCTAAAAGAAAGCTACATTGGAAGCATACGCTAGCTCCAGATTTTCCCTGTATAGAAGGGAATTAAAACAACTGGGGGTAACAGCGATGGGAGATGGATCTGACCGTGTAGTGGTCAAGTGTAGAGTCATTTGTTCAATTTATATAGCATAATCCAATAGCAAAACCCGGAGCATACGCTCGTTAGCGTAACTCCGGGTTAGCTTATAGACGGATTATCTTATTGCCAGTTTACATTTACAGTCGCTGTACCGCTGGTTGGTGTGGTGAACGTGTGGTTGGAACCACCTTCCCACGTGATGGTCGCTCCATTTTTCTTGAAGAATTTGAACTCCAGTTGTTTCCCGGCTGGCACGCTCACATCATAGTACCAAGTTGGGTAGGCGTGGATGACCTGATTGAAAGCAGGGCCGATAGCTGTTGTGCCCGTACTCCAGTTGCCCAGTTCTGCCACGTTACCTGTCAGATAGATGTTCTGACCCAGTGTGGTGGACGCATTATTAATGACAAATCGTACAGTGACCTGATCACCCGTAAGAATGGTAAAGTTGTTATACGCATTGCTGTTAACGCCGTTCGCAGCTACTTTCACAGCATAATTGCCTGCGGCTACCGCTGGGATCGTTACTTTGATCTGCGTATCTTCCCAGGATGTGATCGCAGCACCGGTAACAGATGTTGTACCGAAGTATACGGTACCTTTGGTGGAGCCGAATCCACGTCCGCTAATGGTAACGACATTACCCGGTTTGCCCATCACCGGACCCACATGCCCGATGGTTGGTGTTGTTTCGCTCGTTGTATACTGCCAGACCGCGGTTGCTCCGGCTGCCAATGTGAAGGAAGAGACGTTGCCATTGGTGGAAGTGATGTTATTACCGTTCAGTGCACCGCCCAGTACATCGGTGTAGTTGCCTGTTGGCAGTGAAGTGCTTAGATTCGCAATGCTTGCTGGTGTGGAAAGATTACGGTTCACCGCAACAACAGCTACACTTTTGCCAAATTTGCGTTCATAGACGTACACATCATTATTGATCCAGCGTTGCTGAGTGGAGCCATAGGCAATTGCTGGATTGGATTTGCGCAGAGGGGCCAGCTTGCTGATCACGTTGAAAGCAGTGGTTGTTTTGGAGAAGGAAGGCATTTTGGCCCGATTATCAGGGTCCCCGTTACCAGTCAGATACTGCTCGGTACCATAATAGATGGCAGGTACGCCGCGTGAAGTCAGGGTGAAGGCCAGCGCTTGTTCCAGACGACGGTTGTTGACGGCACTTGTTTTGAACCGATCCATATCATGGTTGTCGATGAACGTGACTTGGTCATTCACCTGATTGTAATCTGCGGCTGTGCCAGTAATCATCGAATCCAGAGCATACATGTTGGATGTGTTATCCCGGAAGACGTCACGCACGGCAGAGTTAAAGCGGAAATCAAGTAGGCTCATCCCGGATTCGTTGGCAAATTCCGTGTTATCCGCATCAGATGCAGCAGATCCCAGGAACCATTCACCGAAAGTGAATACAGGTTTATGTGCATAGATGGAGGACATCCAGCTCTTTTGCCAGCCGAGAGGCATATGTTTCACCGCATCAACGCGAATACCATCCACGCCCATATCAAGCCATAGCTTGATTGCATCTTTGAAATATTGATCAATGGTACTGTTATTGTGATTCAGGTCAGCGAGGTCATAGAGGTTTTTGTAGATACCATTCTCCAGGGAGGAAAAATCGGAGCCGCCGTTGTGATGGAAATATCCATTTGTATCATTTGTGTATCCGCCAACAAGATTACCGTTATCGTACAACTTGCCATTCTCTGCAAAGGAGGTATCGGTCTCCATGGCAGGAGATGTGTGGTTTGGTGCAAAGTCAATGACGATCTTGATACCTTTGGCATGAGCGGTTGTAATCAGATTTTGAAAATCAGCCATCGTTCCGAAATACGGATTGGTCTTCTTGAAATCACGTGCCCAGTAACCATGATACGCTGTGTTGATTACGCCGCCGTAGTTGATGGTAGCGAAGATATTTTCGACCGGTTGGGAGATCCACAGTGCCGTAACGCCCAGATCGCTAAAATAGTTATCGTTGATTTTGTTGATCAAACCCTGCCAGTCGCCTCCGCAATACAACTTCAGGTTACTACAAGTGGCATCGTAGGCAGCTCCGGTAGGATTGTTGGAAGGATTTCCGTCCAGGAAGCGGTCCGCAAAGATCTGATAGATGACGTCTGTACTAAAGTTCTGCTTGTTGGTAACCGCGGTATCCGCATCGGCATAGATCGCTGAAGCAGGCAGATAGGGAAGTGCGCCCCCTGCAAGTAAACTGAGTGTCAGTGTTGTGCTGAGGAGTACACGTTTGGCCATTTGAAACATAGTAATCCACCCTTCTCGTGAATGTAGTAGTTTAGATAAACAACCAACCCGGCTCTTGAATAATAGCGCTTTCAATACAGCGAAGTGTTACGCAGTGGATTGAAGACTTCCCTCCTTTTGACACGCCAACAACCCCGGCATCTCCTTCGGGAGTTACCGGGGTTGTCCTAAACCGCTCAGGTTTAAAAGCATGGCCCTCGAGTTATGATCACAACGTTATCGTAAGAAATATTGGATCTTATGTCAATAACTTTTTTGGGAGCATTTATTTTCTATTTTTATGTTTACAAAAGCACGTCCGGGGATTTAAACTATTCGCAGATTCACAATATAAGGGCTATGTATCCCTGAACACTTACGTGTGTTCTAGGACAACCCCGTCTCTTCTGAGGCGGGGTTATTTGTATTATGCAGTCGAATTGGGAGAAGAGAGGCGGTTGATGATCGTTGAGTACCCATTCTGTCATCGAATGTTTGGAAGGCATTCAGGCATCGCGGCTGGACAATATCCGCAACATTTATGTGTACCTCCCGCCCGGTTACCATGAGCAGACAGCTCGGCATTATCCGGTTTTGTACGTTCATGCGGGGCAACGGGCTTTTGGTCCATCCGGGCCAGGCAATGAAACATGGAATATCGACCAGGCAGCAGACGGTCTTATTTCCTCCGGGCAGATTGAATCACTGATTATTGTCGGCATTACGCATGTCCGTCCAGTCACGCACAACGAATTCTACCACTTCATTACTCCTGAGAGAGAGGCCGTGAGTGTGGGGTGCTCAGGCATCGCCTATGAACATTTCATCATTCATGAGCTCAAGCCGATCATTGATCATCGATATCGGACGCTACCGGATAAGTCGAATACCGGGCTGTTAGGTTCATCTGCCGCGGCGCTTTGTACATTGCACATGGGGATGCGAAATCCGGAGGTTTTCGGAAAACTGATCATGATGTCGCCATTCTATGTGGATGTGCAGCTGGACGAAACATCGGAGAGCGGGCTGTTGGAAGAAGACATGTATCGCTTGCTAGAGGGGGTACCTGCCGTTCGAATATGGATGGATATTGGAGATACGGAAGGTCTGTTTCTGCCTTCTCAGGTCAGAAGGGTAGCTCATCAATTACTTGAACGCGGAGTAGGATCGGATGAGGAATTGGCATTTCTGGAACAGCCGGGTGCCTGTCATCAGGAAGGTGACTGGGGAGCGCGCATTCACCTCCCGTTACTGTACATGTTCGGCCACGTGGGTAAGCCCTCCTCGCTCGAACTGCTTGGAAGGGATGTCATCGGACTACAGGGTGGAATGACTGTGTGTATAAATGCACAAATGCACTACGAGAGTGGGTTGGTTCAGAGTTTGCTGCATGGGAATTATACTTCGAGTGACCCGAATATACTTCAGGTTCATGCGAGTGGAAAGTTGGTTCCTGTCGGTATTGGAAGTGCATCCATCACGCTTACTGTGGGGGAACTGTCTGCTACACGCATCTACACTGTCGTTCCTGAAATGTCCACTCATGTGGAAGTCTGCATTCGTGCAGAGGTAGCTCCAGACGAAGACTCGGGGGAAACGATATATGGTGGGATGGGCATGAAGCTTGTCCGTTCTGGTAAAGGCCGATATGAAGGTAGTTACCGAGTCCCGCGTGATAGTGGGTTCTCCTTCCGGTTTACACGTGGTTTCCGTCGTTTCGAGACCGATGTGGATGGCAAACCTATTGCCAATCGGGTATTTCGAGCGACAGATGATATGTCTGTGCATTACCTAATCCAATCCTGGGGCAGTACGTCAGCCAAAACGGGAACAGGAGGCCCAAAATGATCATTCCTTCATTCGCTCCAGTGCTGGACATTCCCTATTATTATCCCTGCAATTTTCCTCTGATTCATGAAGTGCTCCATCGACAAGGATCCATCACAAGTCTTGCACTGCTGGCGGCAAGTCGGTTGTACAGCCTTCCTTCGTGCGGGGATAACGGACTGGTGAAGCCTTATTTTCACAAACTGGATTATGCAGAGCCGATCTGGGAGATGTATGGTCAGCGACAGCTGGACAGCTTCGAGGAAGGCAAGACGCAGATCCGGCAGCATATTGGCGAAGGTGGGCTTTTTTTGGCTACAGGAACCAGTTATCACCTGCCTTACTGTGAGGATTATCAGAATCCCGAGTACATTCGCAAACATGTGAAGCAGGGCTCTCGACTACATCTGGTAGACCATTGGATTGCTGTATATGGTTTGGAAGATGAGCATGTTCACGTCTACGATCCCGTGCCCTCCAAGTATAAGGGAAAGGTTACTCAAAGGGCCTTTCATGATTTCTGGAAAGGAAACCAAAGCATACCCGAGCTTGCTCAGGCGAAGCGCAAAGAAGAACTCCGAACGTTTGGCACCATGGATATTCGGGCGACTGTGAAGCTGGACTCTGACGGTTACCGAGACATGTTGATCCAAGCGTTAACAACGCAGATTGAGGAATTTCTGACAGGCAGGACGATTACGCAAGGAGATCGCAATTATCATTTTGGACATGCGGTGTCTCTGCGGCTCTTAGGTGCATTGCATGGAGCGAATGAAGGGGATCTGGCCAATGAAATGTTAATATCGGGTCTGCTGTTTGATATGCGATGGAGTCGATATTTTCTTCGAGATCTTCTTCAGGAGTCTGCCTTATGGCTAGGTTCTCCACTTGATCAATATGCGAGAGAATTCAGCGAGATCATTGTACGTTGGGAGAAGGCCTATAATATGCTTCAGGTCAGTCGGATAAAGCAGCGTGAGCAGTGGAAAGTACAGCTAACAAGTGTAATTAAAATGTTGGTCACCGATGAATGGCAATGGTATGAGTCACTTCGACAGTCCATACCTCAGGCAGATTGCTTCCCACGTCAGGCCGTGTTGATGATTGGACAAGAACACAGGGAGGATTTGCTCCGTATCGTATTGGATAGTTGCCGGGAGTTAAACGCGTACCATAATACAACGATTCCACTTGGTGAGGGTGGTAACGCTCCACTGTACGGACGAAGTGGGCAACTGGATTCGCTGGAACTCGTGTCATTGCTTGCAGTGGTAGAGCAGGGAATCGAAGATCGATGGGGGACGGGGATGGGAGCCGCACTGGCGGAGATGGCTGCTGCTTCCATGCCGGAAAGCCCATATCAGACCGTGGGTTCACTTGTTGATTATCTCGCACAGCAATGGGCGCCTGCCGGTAAGGGGGATGCAAGATGTTGAACCAATTCTTGCTTGAACGATTCGCGGAACAGGGACAGCAACCTGCGCTGATCTGGAAAGATCAGGAGTACAGCTATCGGTGGCTGCTGGAACAGGTTGGCATCATGAGTAAGTGGATTACAGCAGAAAAGCTGACTGGGCAACTTGTAACGCTGGAGGAAGATTATTCTCCCTATGCAGCGGCAGCATTGGTTGCTTTGCTCGGACAAGGGTGTATCGTGCTCCCCATGGATCGGAACCTGGTTGAAGCCAAACGAGAGGAATATATCCAGCTGGCACAGGTGAAGTGGCGTTTGGACGTTGAAGGAGGCAAGTTGTGTATTCGGCAAACGTGTGAATTATCTGGAGAGGTTCCTGTGTTGTTATCCTCGCTGGCACAAGAAGGCGTAGGCGGACTTGTACTCTTTTCATCCGGATCAACCGGAGTGAGTAAAGCGACTGTGCATCGTGCAGATCGGCTGTTACATGGTTTTCGGCGGCAGGTTCGGCCTTTGCGAACGATTCCTTTTATGATGTTTGATCATATCGGCGGTGTGAATACCATGCTGCAATCTCTGTCCAGTGGGGGTTGTCTCTGTATCATTGCAGATCGATCTCCCGAAGAAGTGTGCCGAACGATTGAGACGTTTCGTGTGCAGGCTCTTCCGGTCTCTCCAACATTCATGAATCTGTTGCTGCTGGGCAGAAATGATGAGGGGTATGATCTGTCGAGTCTCGAAGTTGTATCATACGGATCGGAAGTGATGCCCGAATCCGTACTGGCAGCCTGGAACCGGAGATTTCCACAACTAAGGACGATACAAGCCTATGGTATGTCTGAACTTGGCATTCTGCCAACCCGCTCCAAAGAGCCAGGCTCGTTGCTGTTTTCCATTCAAGACGAAGGGGTCAAGTATCGGGTGGTGGAAGGAGAATTGCAGATTCACACGGAAACCGCGATGATTGGATATTTGAATGCACCTTCACCTTTTACAGAGGACGGGTGGCTGCGAACAGGCGATGAAGCTGTGCTGGAGCAGGGTTACATTCGTATTCTGGGACGTCGTTCCGAGATCATTAACGTAGGGGGACGGAAAGTGTATCCTGCCGAGGTCGAGGGTGTTCTGGAAGAGATGGAATGTATCGAAGCGGCCGTAGTTTCGGGAGAACAGAGTGGTATCACGGGTCAGAGGGTGAAGGTGACTATCCGGCTGGCTACAGAGTGTACTCTCACCGATCTGCGGCGATCCATCTGGGAATATTGTCGGGACAAGTTACCTTCATACAAGATTCCGCAGAAAATCGTAATTACACAGGGAGCGCTTGTAAGCTCAAGAATGAAGAAAATACGAAAACCAATGACTTCGACACCCTTCGCCTCGGCTGGGAAATAGGTCGCAGCCTCAAAGAGTTTCACCTTGCTTTAATCGGTATCGCTAACGAACCTCAGACATCGTATTGAGGGGATAATCAAGAAAAGTAAAACCTAACGAATCTCAGTAACGTTATTGCTTCAAAAATACGGCTTCTGGTCTCGAAAATCGACCTATTGGACGAAATAAGGTCTCTCTGATTCGTTAGGCATTTAACCCAGGTATAATGAAGCGAATAAGGTGTGCTGGGTTCGTTAGGATATGAGGTATAAGATACAGAAGAGGCTGTCCTTGGTCGTAAATATGACCTGGAGGACAGCCTCTTTGAAGTTATTTTCCCTTGTTAGCTGTATTTATCTCAGGCCTCAGCTGGCTGTTTAACCTCAAGTTGCATCAGGGAGAATCCGTATGCTTCCAGATCGAGGGTCAGTTTGTTTTGCCGAGCTTCCACGGTGTTTGATGTGAACAGATTTCGCCAGATGTTACGATCTCCCAAGGGGAGTTCAAGGGTGCATGGTTCATCACCCGCATTAAGAACAAGAAGCATGCGCTCTCCCGTATGCGAATCCAATCGTTCGATGGCAAGACAAGGGTCTCCGGCTTTTGCATATACAATCTTCAGTTCCGTGCTGCGCAGGGCAGGGTGCTGTTTGCGAAGGGAAATCGTACGGGTGAAGAATTCCAGAAGCTCGCGATTCTGCTTGCTCTCATCCCACTCCATACACTTGCGGCAACCCGGATCATATACCCCATCAAGTCCCACTTCGTCTCCATAATAGATACATGGGACACCTGGATACGTAAGCAGCAACGTAACGGCAAGTTTCATCTTGCGTTCGTCTCCATCACACAAGGTCAGCAGTCTGGGTGTATCATGACTTCCGAGCAGATTGAAGGCCGCTTCGGTCACAGGTTGTGAATAGGCTGCGAGCAGTTTGCCGATCTCATTTGCGAATCCAAGTCCATCGAGCTTGCCATGCACCGTATAGTCCAATACCGAGTTGGTAAACGGATAATTCATCACGGCATCGAACTGGTCTCCCTGAAGCCACATGAGCGAATCATGCCAGATCTCACCGAGCAGATAGGCGTCAGGTTTAATGGCTTTTACCGTCTGACGGAATTCGCGCCAGAACTGATGATCCACCTCGTTGGCTACATCAAGCCTCCATCCGTCAATGTCCATCTCCTCAATCCAGAAACGTCCTACCTCTAATAGGTATGCCTTCACTTCAGGGTGTTCCGTGTTCAGTTTCGGCATGAGCGGTTCAAAGGCAAAGGTGTCATAAGTCGGTATGCCATCCTCCACACGCGGTGGCCAGTCCTTGATATAGAACCAATCTGCGTAGGGGGAAGAGGGACCATTCTTCATGACATCGACAAAAGGAGGGAACTCTCTGCCGGAATGATTGAATACCGCATCCAGAACAACGCGTATGCCGCGCTGATGACAGGCGTCCACGAACGCCTTGAACTGTTCATTGGTTCCAAAGTGAGGATCAACCTTCATGTAATCGCCTGTATTGTATTTGTGATTCGTCGTGGCTTCGAACAGCGGACAGAAGTAAATGGCATTGATGCCAAGCTGACTTATATGATCCAGATGATCCAGCACACCTTGGAGATCGCCGCCAAAGAAGTTCACTGGTGTAGGCTCTCCTCCCCAGGGTTCAGCATTTTTGGGACTGAGGGATGGATCGCCATTGGCATAACGTTCAGGGAAAATCTGATAAAACACAGCGTCCTTAACCCAGGCAGGCGGTTCAAAAATGTCGACCGGATTCATAAATGGAAAATCAAAGAATTCGAGTGGATGATCAGGCAGCGCCTGCTCGAATCCGCGCTCCGTCATCCAGACCGATTCCTCTCCTTGAATCAGTTGGAAACCATACCGTAATCGGCGATAGGGAGGTGAAGTCTCAGCTTCCCAATAATCGAACATTTCATCCCGGGCAAAGATTTGCATAGGGATGTGTGTGATCGTCCGATCCCAGGCATATTTGTCTCCCGTAATCGCAATCACCGCATCCAGGTCCCCACGTTTGGACCGAAGTCGGAGGTGCATGGTCGAGCGGTCATACGCATAGGACCAATTGAGTTTGGGGCGATGGTAAACGGCTTCAAGAATCATGTAAATCACTCCTCGTCAGATGATGAAATTCAGATAAAAGTGGCCATTAAACGCAAAAAAAGGCACAACCTCAATTGTTCACGAGGTTGTACCTTTCGGCAGCATAGCCTTTTGATTATAGTGCTATTATACGAACTAACGCAGCAAAAGAAAACACTTTTTTTCCTTAAATTTCAAATTGTTTTATTCGAAATGTAGGACGCATATCTGCAATTACTGTTTTTTATAAATCAAATCCAAGTTTATTGGCGTATGCAGAGAATTCTTTGTGAAATTTCTCGATATTTTTCTTGCCGGTAGCAATTTTGGCATTGGCTTGTTTCAGGACAGCGCTGTTTACCGTTGTTTTGGAGACAGATTTTTTAGCGAGTTGGAATCCTTCCAGCTGTGTATAGCTACCTTTGATCAAGTTGGCATGGATTTTTTGCAATTCCGCATTTTGCGGTTTGATCATCTTCAGCTTGGATACATATTTGGTGTAGTTAGGAATCGCTGTATTGGTCAGTTTCAGGAAAACGGACTTGCGATTGGATGATGTGATGTAAAATCCACCTCCCAAAGCATTGAAGGCTCTCTCCTCATATACCGATGCCATATCCAACTGATCAAGGTAGCCCAGGAAATCTTCTTCTTCGACTGTAGGGATCGGTTCTTGTTCTGACGTGTCAATTTCTTCATAGTATTCGTCTTCCGAATATGTAGTGGTTGAGTCATCCGCAGCAGCGGCATAGGACCCTACAGGTGCGAACACCCCGCCGAGCAAGACAAAACTCATAATGATTGATAGTACCCATGATTTCTTCACGTGTTAATATCCCCTATCTATAGATGTGATTTTATTCCAATGGATAATCTAACATAGTACAACAAGAAATTACAGGAATTGTTTTACAGTAAATTCATCAGTCAAACGCATATGAATGAATAATGAGTCACTAGCAAAAAGGACATGTATTAGATGAAACTAAAAGTAAAAAGAGAGATTTGTATATTTCGTAGGTAAGAAAAAAATTACATATATGGTTTGTGTGGAGGCGTATTGTATCGATATATATTGTATTGGTTTAGTTAATTTATCTTTATTTAATGTTGTTTTATGAAGTTACAGAGTTCGACAGGAAGTGAGAAGTTTTTCCAAATAAAATGCTTGTATAATGATTTCATCTCCATTACAATACAATTGATAATGAGATTCAATATCAATTAGATAAAAAAGGGGAGACGGATTTCATGTATAAAGTAAAGAAAAAGCTATACATTTATGCAGCACTTATTCTGATGATTTCATTACTTGCTGGTTGTGCTTCGGGTGGAAGTGCCGAGACAACGAATACGTCCAGCCAAGCTGCAAGCAGCAATGAGAGCAATAATGAAAGTGATACAACTGCCAGTGCGACTGAAGATCAGACCCGAGTGATCAAACATGCCATGGGCGAAACCACTATCAAGGGAACCCCGCAAAAGATCGTGACACTGTTCCAGGGTGCGAATGATGTCGTTGTTGCACTTGGCGTGAAACCGACAGGCGTGGTGGAATCCTGGGTTCAGCAGCCAGTCTATGAATATCTGAGAGCAGATCTGGACGGAGTTCCACAAGTAGGACAGGAATCGCAACCCAATCTGGAAGAGATCAACAAGTTGAAACCCGACTTGATTATTGCTACGAAGATCAGACATGAAGAGATCTATGAGCAACTGTCGCAGATCGCACCAACGGTAGTGACGGAGACGCTTTTTGACTGGAAAGAAACGGTGAAAACTGTTGGGGAAGCGATGAATAGGGTTGAGCAATCGGATAAATTGTTGTCTGATTGGGATGGCCGTGTAGCTGATTTTAAAGAGAAAATGGGGGATCGTCTGCCAATTGAAGCAACCATCACGAACTTTAGAGCTGATCAAGTTCGTATTTTCTACATGGGATATGCAGGTAAGATTCTGAATGAACTTGGGTTCACCAGACCTGCCGGACATGACGCAGACACATGGGGAGTTGAATTGACTTCCAAAGAAAACATTCCAGATATGAATGCAGACATGATCTTCAACTTCAATTCAGGCACAGAAACAGATGCCATTCAGAAAAATTATGATGATTGGACCAGCAGTCCACTGTGGAAAAACCTTGATGCAGTCAAGAACAACCAACTGGTTCAGGTCGATGAAGTGGCCTGGAACATGGCAGGTGGATACACATCGGCCAACATGATGCTGGACGATCTATATAAGCAGTTCAACCTGAACTAACTAACAGGAGCAGGACCTGCCATGCACCAGAACATTCGTTAACGAAGTGTATGGGCTGGCAGGTCTTTTATCATTTTACAGATGAAAGAGTGAGAGTATGTTTCCCCTTTTTACAAAGGCAAGCGCCAAGATCTATGGACTGGTTGGTTTATTCATATTACTTCTACTTGCTTGCCTAGCCAGTATGATTCTGGGACGTACGCATATCACGTTTCAGATGGCATGGGAAGCACTGCAATTCTATGACGAGAGTTCTGTGGAACATGTGGTTCTGCTGACGGAACGGTTGCCACGTACAGTTATTGCTGCTGTTGTAGGAGCAAGTTTGGCCGTGGCGGGTGGGCTGATGCAGGCATTGACACGTAACCCGCTGGCATCACCGAGTGTGTTCGGAATTAATTCTGGTGCGATCTTTTTTATTGTTATTGCCATTGTTGTATTGTCCGTATCTTCGCTCACCACCATGATGTGGTTTGGTTTTGCAGGGGCTGCTGTAGCCGCGGCAATTGTATATGGGCTAGGTTCCCTCGGTCGTGATGGCCTGACACCGATCAAGATTGTACTGGCGGGGACGGCAATCTCCGCGTTATTTGCCTCGTTCACACAGGCCATTCTGGTGCTGGATGGAACCGGATTGCAGGATGTACTGTTCTGGCTTGCCGGTTCAGTAAGTGGTCGGACATTGGATATGTTATATCCTGTTCTGCCGTACATGACAGCCGCAGCTATTGTCTCTTTGTTCATGGGCAGAGCCATCAATCTGCTGTTGACGGGTGACGATATCGCCAAAGGCATGGGACAGAATGTACTTCTAGTTAAGGTGCTCATGGGAATTGTTACGGTATTGCTGGCGGGTGGTTCGGTTGCCGTAGCCGGTTCGATCGGTCTTGTCGGACTGGTTGTCCCGCATATCATGCGTGCACTGGTGGGAAATGATTACCGCTGGCTCGTTCCTTACTCTATTGTAGGGGGAGCGATTCTGCTGCTGTCCGCGGATGTGGTGGCAAGGTTGGTGATCATGCCGCAGGAAGTTCCACTCGGTGTCATGACTGCACTGATTGGCGGACCCTTCTTCGTGTATATTGCCCGCAAGGGGGTGACGAAGATATGAGGAAGGTGTTGACTTTTCGCAACAAAAAAGACACTGTCTCAGTGCAAATGGAACGCAAATCATTACTTGTCATCGGTATATGTATCCTCTTGTTCCTGATGGCAGGAGTGGTCGGTACCAGTGTAGGCAGTGACTTTATTTCTCCGCTGGATGTGCTCAGAACGATATTTGGTCTGAATGCAGGAGAGCATGACTTCGTCGTGCTGACCTTAAGACTGCCACGGGTGTTATTATCTCTGCTCGTAGGAGCAGCCCTCGGTATGTCAGGCGCACTTCTGCAAGGCATTATCCGTAATCCGCTGGCCTCACCGGATGTCATCGGCATCACCGGCGGCGCGGCCGTTGCAGCTGTAGGTTTTGTTACATTGCTGGGCGGAGCGGTGAGCATCAAGTTGTTACCACTGTTCGCCATTGTCGGTGCGCTTTTGACGGCGTTGATAATCTACGTGCTTGCCTGGAAAAAGGGAGTCAGTCCGATCCGTCTGGTGCTGATCGGGATTGGAGTGTCAGCCATTACCGGAGCTGGAACGACCTTTATGCTGATCCTGAGTCCGTTCTACACGGCAGGTCAAGCCTATATCTGGCTGACAGGAAGTATATACGGAGCATCGTGGACCGATGTCCAAACGATTTTGCCAGTTATCGTAATTGTTATACCGCTGGCGATCTGGTTCGCCCGTAGCCTGAATGCACAGGAGTTCGGGGATGATCTGGCCACAGGGCTGGGTGTAACTGTACAGCGACATCGTTCAGCGTTGTTGTTATGCAGTGTACTGCTGGCGGGAATCGCCGTTGCGGTTGCCGGAACCATTGGTTTTGTAGGCCTGATCGCTCCACATATTGCCCGAAAGCTGGTTGGACGGATGTTTGGCAGTATGCTGATTGTGTCTGGACTGGTTGGTGCTCTGCTTGTATTTGCGGCAGATCTGATTGCCCGAACTGCCTTTCTACCGCTGGATGTTCCCGCAGGGGTATTCACCGCAGGCGTAGGCGCACCGTTTTTCCTGTATCTATTGTTCAAGAATAGAAATCAGTTTTGAGGAGGAGAGAGCTGTGAGTATTCTGGAAGCCAAGGAGCTTACGATCTCCTATGGAGCAGATCCCATTATTGAAAATTTGAACCTGACCATTCCCAAGGGACAGATTACCGTCCTGATTGGCAGCAACGGCTGTGGTAAATCTACGCTGCTGCGTACGATGGCCCGGTTGCTGAAATCCAGCTCCGGTTCGGTGCTTCTGGATGGCGAAGAGATTGCAAAGCTGCCAACCAAGGAAATTTCAAGACGCATGTCCATCCTGCCACAGGGCCCGACCGCTCCGGAAGGCTTGACGGTGAAACAACTGGTTAAGCAAGGACGTTATCCACATCAAACATGGCTGAAGCAATGGTCTCGTGAGGATGAGCGTATGGTCAAGCTGGCACTGGAATCCACACATCTGACAGAACTCGCGGATCGACCTGTGGATGCATTGTCCGGTGGACAGCGTCAGCGTGCCTGGATTGCGATGACACTTGCGCAGGGTACCGAAACGCTGCTATTGGATGAACCTACAACCTATCTGGATATGACACATCAGATTGATATCCTCGATCTGTTGTTTGAGTTGAACGAACGGGAAGGACGCACGATTGTTATGGTACTTCATGATCTGAATCTGGCATGTCGGTATGCGCATCACATTGTGGCTGTTCACAACAAGTCGATCTACGCAGAAGGTAAACCGGAAGATATTGTTACACAGGAGTTGGTCCGTAAAGTCTTCCAGATGGAGTGTGAGATTGTGGTTGATCCACTGTTTGGCACACCAACCTGTATCCCACATGGACGGGGAAGGAAGCTGAATGGAGAACAGCGTTATACACAACTGGCTTGAGGATCAAAAAGTCCGTTTTTGATTCGTTTAATAGTTATTCAAAACTCCACATCAACTCCATTGTATGATCATGCAGATGACAAATTAGGCAAGCCGTTGGTAAAACCATGTCCCAGGCTTGCCCGGTTTGTTGTGCCTATTATTCGATAAAAGCATACCTGCATAGACTCAAACCTACACTGAATTAAATCTTATTTTTCCTTAAAAGTTTATTATTGACAATATAACTCGAATTGCCATAAAATAGATTTTATATGATATTGATAATCATTATCAATATTGAATTACAATAAAAATTGATGAAGGTATGAGCAATATAAGTTGAATTCAAATTTCACACGTTAACGGAGGGGGTAGAACAGATCTGAAGAAGCGGAGCTACAAGCTTTCTGCAAGAAAGCTGCTTCGTAAGCATAAGCTTCGCCTTTATCACCGGATTTCCCCTTTGTAAAGGGATTCAAAAAAATCTGGGGATAACAGCGATCGGAAGATGGTTCTGACCGCGCAGTGATTTCGTGTAAAAACAGTATTCAACTTATATAGGAGCGAGTACCTTCATTCGATCGAGGAGGATTTTCAGTGTTTCCGAAAGGGATTCATAATCTGCAAAACCGACTCATTATAAGCAAAGCGAGAGAAATGGGCATCACCTGTGAGCCACTTCTTGAGGGATGCGAAGATTTCCTGAAGCTGTCTGTAGGGGACCAAGAGATCATCATTAACAAAACCAGATCTCATCGTCTGCCGTTAATCGCTGGACTGCTCGCGAAGAACAAGCAGGCATGTAATATGTTGTTGCATGAACAGGGCATGCCTGTACCATCATTTATCGTGATCCCGGAGATGGGAAGTGAAGCAGTAGCTTTTCTGAATAGATACGGCTCTATTGTAGTGAAACCGCTGGATGCGAGCAGCAGCATGGGCGTGACGCTGGATGTGCGTACTGAAGAAGAACTGGAGACAGCCATTCATCTTGCGAGTGTCCACGGCAGCAGCATTATGTTGCAGCAATATGTGACCGGGATCGATTACAGAGTGCTGATCATTAACGGTGAAGTGGCGGCTGTGAACCAGTATCGGCCTGTCTATGTTGAGGGAGACGGAACTTCAACCGTTCGGGCGTTAATTGAGCAGTTGAATCAGGAACGAATCGAGATGACACCCATTGGCGAGTATGAAGCGTTTCCCGAGGTTAATGCAGAAACGGAACGACTGCTGGAGGTATTACATGCACAAGGGACAACACTGGATGAAGTTCCTGCCGCGGGAAAAGAAATCGAGTTATACAATCTCCGCAATTCTGCCGCCGGAAAAATCAGTGAATTCTACAAGGATTGTACCGAAATCATTCATCCCGAAAATGCCCGGATGATTATTCAGGCGGCAAAGACTCTTCAGATCGATGTAGCAGGAGTCGATGTTCGTTGTCGTGATATCCGCACCCCGATCTCCAGAGATCTGGGAGGCATCCTGGAAGTGAACGCCTTGCCAGATCTGACACACCACGTCTTTCCCCATGGTGGAACAACTCGTGATGTGGTTCGGTTATACCTGGAATACCTGTGTCAGGAGCAACCTGAATATAAATAAATATAGCCTATAACAACGTATAGATGACAATATATGACGGATAACGGATACCATCATTTAATTCGGACCTCACCATGATTTTGAACCAATACCAGGTCATATGCAAAATGTAGAACAAGAATCACAGGCAGCAGGTTCAGCCTGAATCGATTATAAGGAGCGTTAGAGGGCTATGTCAGTAGAGGTGCAGACGGAATATCTGAAGATGCAAAATGAGAAGGAATCCAATGCAAGATCGTACCCGAGACATTTCCCGCTTGTCATTAACAAGGCCCATGGGGTGAAGATTACCGATACGGAAGGCCGCGTATTCTACGACTGCCTGGCTGGGGCAGGAACATTGGCGCTGGGGCATAACCATGACACGGTGGTCAACGCCATTCGCGATGTTCTCGATCAGCAGATTCCACTTCATACACTGGATCTGGCAACACCGCTGAAGCTTTCATATATGCAAGAACTATTCTCCATTCTTCCGGCAGAGATGCGAGACAAAGCCAAAATCCAGTTCTGTGGTCCAACCGGAGCGGATGCGGTAGAAGCAGCCATTAAGCTGGTCAAACATGCAACAGGTGGCAAGTCTATTCTTGCCTTTCAGGGAGGTTATCACGGTTCGACCCAAGCGACAATGTCGATGAGTGGCAACCTGAGCAAGAAACAACATCTGCAAAGCCTGCTGCCCGATGTTCATTTCCTGCCGTTTCCTTATGAATACCGTTGCCCATTTGGTGTTGGTGAAGGCATGACGGCCCGGTTAAGCGCACAGTATATCGAGAACCTGCTCGATGATTGCGAGAGCGGTATTGCGGCACCGTGTGGGGTCATTGTGGAGACGGTGCAGGGTGAAGGCGGGGCGATTCCGGCAGACATTGAATGGCTGAGGGAGCTGCGTCGAATCACAGCAGAGCGAAATATTCCGCTCATCATCGACGAAGTGCAGACAGGCATTGGACGGACAGGCCGGATGTTTTCATTTGAACATGCCGGAATCATACCCGATGTAATTGTCTGCTCCAAAGCAGTTGGCGGAAGTTTGCCGATGTCTGTTGTCATCTACAAAGAAGAGCTGGACCAATGGCAGCCTGGTGCACACACAGGCACGTTCCGTGGCAATCAGTTGGCCATGGCTGCGGGACTTGCTACACTTCGATATATTCGGGAACAGGATGTTTTACACAATGTACATCTGCGCAGTGATCAGTTCATGAATCAACTGAATGCAATGAAAGAGCGGTATGCAGAGATTGGTGACGTGCGAGGCAGAGGACTGATGATTGGTGTTGAGGTGGTTGATCCAATGGGACGCAAGGATCGTCTGGGACATTATCTGCCTAATGGTGCGCTGGCTGAGTCTATTCAGCGTGAATGTTTCAAGAATGGATTAATTGTGGAACTGGGCGGGCGTCATTCAGCTGTTGTTCGTTTTCTGCCGCCGCTGAATATTACGGAGCAAGAAACGAGTGCAATCCTTGCGATCTTTGAGAAATCGGTAGCTGAAGCGATTGCCTTAGCAACGGCCGCATGCTGAAGCTTTCTCTGATGAAGAGGCATGCAGTATTATTCGCGATTCTGATCGGTGCTTTTTCGCTGGTGCTGACCAACAGTGCATTTAACCTGCTGCTGCCTTATTTTGTGCAATACTATCAGATCTCTACGACAGCAGGCGGGTGGATTATCGCGCTGTACATGCTGGCTATGACGTTAACGATGCCGCTGGCTTCCCTGATTGTGGACCGACTGGGGCGTAAGCAGACGTATATGTTGGGGATCAGTATCTATGGACTGTTCTCGGTAGCAGGTGCGTTGTTTTATCACTCTATTGAGGTACTGTTGCTGGTTCGTTTCATGCATGGCGTTGCCGCGGGGCTGATGATTCCGTTATCACTTGTGTTGCTGTTTGATGTATACGGACCGGAGGTACGAGGGCGAATTACCGGAGCGTGGGGCTTGCTGCTTATGTTGGCTCCGGCTGCCGGGCCTACGCTGGGTGGATTCATCATTCAGTATGGACGGCTTGAAATGCTGTTCTGGCTCAATGTGCCACTGGCTATATTCTCGTTGATTGGCTGCGGTCGAGTCATTCAGACCTATATCCCTGCCCGCAGGAAAAAATGGCATCCAACCAGTGTCATGCTGCTCATCTGCGCGGTAGGTGCCCTTAGTCTGGGGGTACAGTTGTACGCAAGTCCTGTCGTGGCAGTATGGGTACCTTGGATGCTGATTGCGCTCGGTGTGGTGCTGCTCATTCGTTTTGTCCAGACAGAGAACGGTCGCAAGGAACCGCTGATCCGGTACCAGTTGCTGCGGCGTAATGCCGTCTTTCCGCTGACCGTGCTGATCTCGACCATTCAGGATTGTGTCATGTTTGGCGTGATCTTTACATTGCCACTATTGTTCCAGGACGTCTTCCACCTGTCACCGGCCCTGTCCGGTGCACTGTTCATTCCCTTATCGATCTGTACAAGTCTGTTCATGTGGATTGGCGGCAGCTTGCTGGATCGCGGTCGGTCCATACATTTTATCGCATGGGGGACGTTGCTGGTGTCGATATCGATCTTGTCGTTTGCGGTTCTGCCCCTGGGAGCATCGATCTGGATCATAGGGATGCTCATGGCATGCCGGGGAATTGGCGTTGGCCTGTCAGGTATGAGCATCTCTGCGATTGGTCTGCAAGCATTAGCAGACGAAGACATGCACGAAGGGTCGGTGTTATCAACCACGATTGAGCGTCTGGCTTCTTCGTTTGCGGTGATGGGCTTGACCCTGTATTACGATATGCGTTGGCAATGGCTTGCCGGGGCAGGAACGTCCATGGAGATGGCAAAATGGGGAGCACTCAAAGAGATCTGTATCGGACTTGGCTGCGCCATACTGCTTACACTTCCCCTGGTCTTACTTATAACCCGAAAGAAGGTTGGCATCATTGTTCGAGATGGAAAACAAGCTCCGGTCTGAGGCTGAGCAGCAGGCCCATGAACATTCGTGCAAACTGCTGTTGAACTGTTACATCCGTGAGCTTGCGCTAGAGAAGGAAAGCGATATTCGGATCAATCCGAACACGCTGTCGTACACTGTTACTTTTCAAGCTAGTAGGGTGAAGGTGACAGGACGCTTGTCTTATTACTCTGCCATGGGGGAGCATGAATACCTCAGCATGGAATCTGGCGGGGAAACCGTTCATTATCGCGACCTGGTTCGCTGGATCACATCTGAGCTAAGCGGGAATGGGGAACAGGGAGCGAGTTCGGATCAACATGGAATGATGAAAAGTGTGATGGAAATGAAGCGTTCACTTGAGCTGGAGAATGTACATCCATTGGGTGAGAATATGAATCGTGTAGAGCTGGCGTATGCCAGAGATTTTGCACAAAAGGTTGATAACAGTGTGGGCAACCTTACGTTGTATATCGAACAAGCAGCCGGTCTCGACATCCACGATTATCGCACATCGGAACAGTCACTGTTGTATGGTCATCCGTTCCATCCGTTTCCGAAGAACTCCAAAGGCTTCAGCGAGCAGGATGTGCAGAAGTACAGTCCGGAGTTACGGACATCATTTCAACTCTGTTATATCGCCGTGAGGCAGGATGTCTACGTGCAGGAATGGGTCGATGACGAGGCGGCAATGGATTTGCAAGACTTACTGTGGAGCCATGTGGAGCCTATTTTAAAAGAAAAGAGTGAAATGTATGGGCTGCTGCCTGTCCATCCATGGCAATACGCGTACATATCACGATTGTCCGGGGTACAGTCCTATTTTCGAGATGAAAAATTAATTCTACTCGGTAGTGCGGGGCCTATCGTCTATCCAACTTCTTCGGTCCGTACAGTTTATGTTCCCGAATGGAACTGCAATATCAAGCTGTCACTGAACATGCAGATCACCAACATGATTCGCACTAACAGTGCTGAGCAGATGCGCAGAACACTGGATGCCTCCAAGTACGTCAGGCAGCATGACTGCTTCGGTGCTGAACCGAACACACATATTGCGTATGAGACAGGCGTAGCGACTTGTGCTTTTGAAGATGAAGAGTTAACCAGTCTGTTTACGATAGCTTATCGGCCCATTGAGTTTGATGTCGAGAATACGTATGTCTTATCCAGTCTGGTTGAAGCGCCGCTTCCTGGGATGCGGTCGAGACTGATGACGATGCTGGGTGGTGGACGTGACATTGCCGAGCGTTGGCTGGAACGTTATCTGAAATGTTCTCTGCTACCGATTGTACAGGCGGCGGGAGAGAAAGGCATTCATTTTGAAGCCCATTTGCAGAATACCCTTGTGACCTTAAAGGATGGGTTGCCTGTTGAGTTTATCGTCCGCGATCTGGAAGGGGTCAGTGTGGATGAGGAACTTATAAGTGAGCAGGATCGTGCAACGTCCGATTTATTATTTTATTCGCGAGAGAAAGCTTGGGCGCGGACATCGTACTATTTTATCGTCAATCATCTGGGGTCTCTGATTCATGCCATGGCGCGAGATGTGAACGTCCCGGAGGAGCATTTCTGGAAACAGGTACGTGAGGTCCTTGTGGAGGAACTGGAACGAACGGGCAATGCATATGTGCAATATCTGCTGACAACGGATGCATTTCTGGCCAAACAAAATTTGGTGAGTTGTCTAAGGGGGATCAGCCAGACCCCGGCCTACGTGCCGGTGAGCAATGTAATGAAACGAATGGGGAGTGAAGTGCGTGGGAGTCGTGGGATACAGGGCTGAAGCAGGCGGCAGGACAGAAGCAGTATACGTGGGTGTACAGGAACGGATCATGCGGCAGACACTGGAGGCAATGTGGTTCGAAGGCATTCTGGACAGTCATGTAAGTGGGAGCGAATGGCGAACCGAGGGACTTACATCTTCCGGCGATTCTGTGGCGTACACGTGTGAAGCCGAACGGAAGTTTTCATTTGGCCGGGTGAAGGTGAAGAAGGGTTCGATTCAAAGGGAAGGTGTACCCTGCACCGATCTGGATCTGTTTCTGGAGGAAATTGTGCTGAACGCGTTGAAGGGTGCAAATGTGACGGCTTTTATCCAGGAACTACTCGAAACGATGGCAAAGGACAGCCAGTGCCAAGCTATATTGCTCTTGAACATTCCGAATGAAGATCGGCATTATGATGCGCTTGAAAGTCACATGACCGACGGTCATCTGTACCATCCGAGTTATAAGTCGAGGTTGGGATTTTCTTTGAAAGACAATCTGGCCTATGGCCCTGAATTTAACTCGGAGGTTTCATTAGTCTGGGTTGCTGTGAAAAAAGATTTGGCTCAGACCGCTGTATCCGCAGGATATAGCTCTGAAGAACTGGTAGGGCAACATCTGACCGCAGAGGATATGCAGCGATTTCAACAGATCCTGCAACAACAAGTTCGAACGGACATGGGCGAGAACGTCAACGTATATGCGGCGAGTGTAGATCAGCTTGGGAGCAGTGCCGAGGTTGGTGAAATAACAGCTGTTCAAGATAGCTTAATAGGCTCTAGCGTTGGTAGCAATGACAGCAAGGTTGATGGGAAAATAGGTTCTAAGTCGGGTGATCGATATGTATTCATTCCGGTTCATCCATGGCAGTGGGAGCATCAGTTGGAGTCGGTATATGCCCGTCAGCTGATGGATGGGGACATCGTGTACCTCGGCCCATCGTCTTCGCCTTATCGCGCGCAGCAGTCGATTCGTTCACTCTCGAACCGGATGAATCCAGAAGCCCCTTACATCAAACTGGCCCTCAGCATCACCAATACGTCGAGCACACGTATTCTGGCACAGCATACGACCCAGAACGCACCGCTGATCAGCGATTGGCTGGATGAACTTGTTCGTGAAGATGAGCTGTTGCAGCGGGTGCAGTTTGGCATTTTAAAAGAAATCATGGGACTGTCGTTCCGTTATGAGCAGTTGCCTGCAACGCAGTATGGACGGGCCTACGGTACACTCGGAGCCATCTGGCGAGAGAATGTATCGGTTCATCTGAAGCAAGGTGAGACGGCGTGGCCGCTGAATGCGCTGATGTTGGTGCAGCCGGATGGTGTTCCATTTATCCAAGATGCTGTAGAGCGACATGGTGTGGAAAAGTGGAGTGAGGCCCTTGTTCGCACAGTTACATTGCCGATTATCCATCTGCTCTATGCACACGGGATTGCGCTGGAATCTCATGCCCAGAATATCATTTTGGTACTGGAAGATGATCTGCCCAAACGAATCATTATCAAGGATCTGCATGATGGTGTCCGCTACGTACCGGATCAACTGATGTATCCGGAACGGGCACCGAAGCTGAACCCCGAGCCTGAAACCCATCGCAAGTTCAATCGGTATTCCTTCATCTATGCGGGAGATGTGTCGGAAGTTCGTGACTATACGTATGACGCATTCTTTTTTATCTGTATGACAGATATTGCGCTGGCTTTGGAGAAGTTTGGTCTGTCGGAGGAAGCGCTCTGGCAGCTGTGCGCAGGTGTAATTGTGGATTATCAGCGAGAGCACCCGGAGTACACGGATCGATTCGCTGCATTTGACCTTTTTGCCGAAGATGCACTGATCGAAGAGATGACCAAGCGCCGTCTGTATGGGGATGGAGAGTTATATTTCCGCAAGGCGAGCAATCCGCTCAAGATATCAAGGGATGCACTTGAATCACAGGGAACACCCGAATTAAAAGGAATCGCCAAATGAGAATTAACACGCTGAAGGAAAAAATTGCACGTAAACAGCCGGTTTATGGCCTTTTTGTATCGATTCCTCACCCGGTTATCATCGAGATGATCGGACATGCGGAATATGATTTTGTCATTATTGATTTGGAACATGCCGCAACATCGATGGAATCGGTGGAAGAGTTGATCAGGGCGGCGGAACTGGTCGGCCTAACCCCGTTGGTACGTATCTCGAAGGTGGAGCGAGCGGAGATTCTTAAAGTGCTGGACTGTGGCGCACAAGGCATCGTCATTCCGCATGTCGAGCAACTGGAGCAGGTGGAGGAAGCGGTTCGTTACGCCTACTATCATCCGGTTGGTATGCGGAGCTTGAATAGCGGTCGTCCCGGTGTGTTTGGGAAATATCCGCTCACTGGATACATTGAGGAAGCGAACGAACAAGTGATGGTTGTACCCATGATCGAAAGTGTGGAGGGCGTGCGGCAAAGTACACAGATTCTGTCTCACCCTCAGGTGAGTTTTGTATTGGAAGGGGCAGCGGATCTGTCGCAATCCCTCGGTGTGCCATGGCAGACAGAGCACCCGGATGTGAGACGTGCACTGGATGAATTGCATACTACCGCTCGGCAGTGCGAAGTACCTTATGCAACGGTCACCAGAGGTGTGGAGGATATGTCGCTCTGGACTGAGCGGGGAGTACATATATACGTGCTTGGTGATGATCGGAATACGGCGTTTCGGGCGTATGCCCAAAAACGGAATGACTACAGGAATGCGGGTGGGCAGATATGAAACCTGGTGTATGGCATGCAATAGATGAACTGCAACGAGGGATGGAAGAACCGGTATGTGCGTATGTATACGATCTGGCTGGCATTCAGGAACAGATACGTCAGATGTTGGACAGCATGCCTGGAAACACAGAATTGTTCTACGCCATCAAGGCGAATCCTGATCCGCGAATCATTGAGGCATTGCTTCCATTGGTGAAGGGTTTTGAAGTGGCTTCAATTGGAGAGCTGCTGAAGGTTAGAGCGGTAAGTCTCGAGGTTCCAATTCTGTTTGGAGGTCCGGGTAAAAAGGAGAGCGAACTGAGGCTGGCGATCGAGCAGGGCGTGAGCTACATCCATGTGGAGAGTCTGTTGGAACTTCGGCGCATCATTGCGATTGCGAAAGAGAGGGCGATGGAGCAGGAGCAGGAGAGCAGGCAGAAGCAAGAATGGGAGCAGTACCCGGAGCAGAGATATACGCAAGCATACGGCGAGGAACTGATGCAAGGCCTGAATCAAGAACATGAGCCGAAACACAAACAACAACAGGGTCAAGCGCAGGAGGTTCGCATTCTGCTCCGAATCAATCTGCGAAGCAGTACGTTACCCCGGACGAAGATTGTCATGGGCGGTGGGCCTAGTCCATTTGGAATCGATGAAGAGGCGGTGGAAGAAGCCATTGAGCTCATTCGTGTGGAAGGCGCGGGTGTGGTTCGGTTAAGCGGGTTCCATTTTCACTCCTTGTCCAACAATATGGATGCAAGGCTGCACGCCGAGATGATCGAGCTGTATTTGCAAAAGGTGGAGCAGTGGCAGCAGCAGTATGATCTTCCTGTGGAAGTGGTGAATGCAGGAGGCGGGTTCGGCGTGACTTACGACGGCAGCCCCGGATTCGACTGGCCATTGTTCACTTCCCTGCTGGAGCAAAGTGAAGCCAGACAGCGCCTTATTTCACACGGAGGTCAGCTGTATTTTGAATCGGGTCGACTACTGGTGGCAGACCACGGGTATTACGCTGCAGAGGTTACGGACATCAAAACCTCTCATGATCAGTATTTTGCCGTGTTAAGGGGAGGTACGCACCACAATCGTCTGCCTGCTTCATGGGGGCATAACCACCCGTTCCAGATTATGGCGACGGACCGTTGGAAACACTCGTTTGTCCGTCCAGAGGTAAGAGGTCGTCGAGTCCATATCGTAGGTGAGCTATGCACACCCAAGGATCGCATGCATTCCGATGCGGAGGTAGCGCTGCTACGGGTAGGAGATATTGTTTTGTTTGAAAAGTCTGGGGCTTATTGCTGGACCATCTCGCATCATGATTTTCTGGGGCATCCGCACCCGGCATTCCATTATCTAACGGAGGACAATAATCATGTCAACACTGATGAAACGTTCCAGTCTGCAAGCCGCTGAACGCCGGATTATGGCGGATCTGATGAATTCATTTTTGTCGGAGCAATTATTCCCACTGGAGGATCACCCATTCATTGATTTTGCCGAAGCACCTGCACCGTTCCGTCGATTGTACAAGGGATATGACAGCGAAGAGCATAATCAGAATGTAGCTTCTCGCTATAGATTGCACACTCAAGGTATACTCTGTCTGGTTGAAACAGGAGTAAGACAGGGGACTCAGTGGGTTCAGGGTTCACCGATCTACGAGGAGAAAACTGATGGAAGCTGGGTTCTCCTTGATACTCCGGCAGAAGTTGGACGTGCGGTGTTACAGAGGGCTTTGTCGGATAAGGCCTATGCGCAGCCTGGGGTGGCGGAATTCCTGGTTAGTCTGGACATTGCTGTGGAGCAGTATGCTCTGGGCTGGGAACAAGTCCAGTATCTGTCGGCCAACGTCCCGGCGTCTGCTTATGAATGGTTTATCAAAGGTGAGCGGGTTGCTGCATTGCGGGATCGTCCATTTCACCCATCGTCCAAAGCCAAGGTGGGATTCAGCGCAGAAGATGTAACACGGTATGCAGCAGAATTCGGGAAGGCGATTTCGCTGCGCTGGGTGGCTATACGGCTGGATGCCGTGCAGCAAGGGTGTGGAGAGGGATTGTCCATTTTGGATGTGTTAGATGATGTTCAGCGCGGAGTGATGGAAGCCGAGTTTGCTCGAAAAGGGATTACGTTGTACGAATATCTGCCGATGCCTGTTCATCCATGGCAATTGCAGCATGTGATTCTGCCTCGCTTCACGGGAGAGATCGAAGAAGGCAGCATTGTCGTATTGGACGTAGAAGTGGGCGACGTACAGGCAACATCCTCTCTACGCTCGATGGCTCCATCAACTGAATCCACCTTAATGCTCAAGCTACCGGTTAGCGTCCTGTCTCTGGGGGCTGCTCGCTATCTTCCGGTGGTCAAGCTTCTGAATGGTCTTGCTGGTGAACGGATGCTACGACAGGCCGTTGCTTGTGACGAGACGTTGAAGGACAAGGTGTATATGTGTGAAGAGCAGAACTGGTGGGGCTTTATGCCAGAATCCATGGGACTGTTCGATGATCATCCCCGCCATCTGGCTGCACAGATTCGTGTGTATCCCACTGAGTTGTTGGGTGATGCTTACAAAGTAATCCCAATGGCCACACTGGGTGTGAATCTGGAAGGGCATCATCTATTAACGGAGATTCTGGGGGATAACCTGAGTAGCACGGATGTCCTCTACTTTTATACCAGCATAGTTACAACGTTTTATGATATCGTGATGCGCCTGTTCAAGGTGGGTGTTGTACCTGAGATTCATGGTCAGAACTGCTGTCTGGTGTTACGGGATAATGAGGTAAAAGGTCTCTTGTTCCGCGATCATGATTCGGTGCGTTTGCATCAGCCTTATCTGGACAAACATGGCATTGCAGACCCTGCCTACCATATTCGACCTGGCTACTCGAACAGCCTGTATAACGAGACGATCCAGAAGCTGATCTTTTATGTGCAGTCTTTGGGGACGCAGGTGAATCTGGCTGCGATCATGGAGGCACTTAGCGAGGTGTATCACATCCCGGAAACGAAGTTATGGGAGATCACGGAGCAGGCTTGGAAGGAAGCGCTGCAACATGTGCAGCTTCCCGAATCCGACCGGGCCGCGCTTGCTCATGCGATATTCGAGAGCAAGGAGTGGCCCGTGAAGTTAGTTGTCCGTCCGCTGCTTGAAGCGGAGGGGGTGCCTGGCGCGATGCCATCGGGCAAAGGCATAGGGTGGAACCCTTTTTACAAGGGATAGAGGTTAAGTATTGTTGGTGCAGGAGTGTATAGAGAAGAAGTAGCTTACTAAAGGACAGAACAGAGAAGGTGACTCGGCTGACGGGTTGCCTTTTTGGTATGTTGACATCGAAAGTTACAATGCTTGGAGGGAGTAAAACGTTCATCATTATGGCTAAAAAATCTTATGAAAAGGAGTTACAGGAAAGAGACTGATGGTATAATCGGGTTATGTGTTATAGTCATACTTGTGTATTACCGAAAAGGTTTTCGGAAAAAGAGACATCTACTGTTGTAACCGCAATCATAATTTACTTCAAGAAAGTGAGAAACTAACATGAATCAGAAGAGACTATTTAATGATGGATGGCAATTTGCGAAAAGTAAGCTGGATGTTACGGAACCTGAGGGTCTGGTGTATGAACCTGTGGAGCTTCCCCATGATTGGCTGATATATAATACGCTTGAACTGTATGAGGACAGCATTGGATGGTACCGCAAGACGTTCCATTACACGAAGGATGAGCAGCAACTTTTGCTTTGTTTTGATGGCGTATACATGGACTCTTCGGTGTATGTGAACGGGCAGCTGGTTGGGGAGTGGAAGTATGGATATTCTGCTTTTGAACATGAGATCACGAATGCAATGGTGGAAGGCGACAATGAGATTGTGGTCAAAGTAGTGCATCAGAGTCCGAACAGCAGATGGTATTCCGGGGCCGGAATCTATCGCCATGTGTGGCTGAAGACGAGAGACCGCAACCATATTGTTACGGATGGGATCTATGTATCCATTAATCAGCAGCCGAATGGCTGGCAGGTGGAAGTAGATACGGAGCTGAACCTGGAACAGAATCAGCAAGCAGAGCTGGTGCATACGATCCGGTATGAAGGTCAGATGGTGGCATCGACGAAGGCGAATGTTACGGCTTCTTTGGGTGAGAATGCGGTCGCATCGGCAGATAGCCAACAGATCATTGTGGAGAATCCAAACCTGTGGAGCCCGGATGCACCGCATCTGTATGAACTGGTGACAGAGCTGCGATTGACCTCAGATGATCAGGAACAACGGACAGTTGAATCGGTGTCACAGCGCATTGGATTCCGGGATATCAAGCTGGATGCCAATGAAGGGTTCCACCTGAATGGAGTCAAGATGAAGCTGAACGGTGTGTGTGAACACCATGATCTTGGGGCGCTGGGAGCGGCGTTTAACCTGACGGCACTGCGCAGAAGATTCGTTTTGCTCAAAGAAATGGGCGTTAACGCCATCCGTACCGCGCATAATATGCCTGCCAAAGAGTTCATGGAACTCGCGGATGAGACGGGTATGCTGGTTGTGTCTGAAGCCTTTGATATGTGGGAACGTGCCAAAACGCCATACGATTATGCGAGATTTTTCCCGGAGTGGGTGCATACCGATGTGAAGAGTTGGGTGAAGCGTGACCGTAACCATGCCAGTCTGATCATGTGGAGTATCGGGAACGAAATCTATGATACCCATGCGGATGAGCGTGGACAGGAAGTAACTCGGATGCTGATGGATTATGTGCTGGAATTTGATCCAAAAGGTAATGCTGGCGTGACGATTGGTTCGAACTACATGCCTTGGGAAAATGCACAAAAATGCGCGGATATCGTGAAGCTGGCAGGCTACAACTACGCGGAAAAATATTACGACAAACATCATGAAGAGCATCCGGACTGGATTATCTATGGTAGTGAAACGTCTTCTGTGGTGCAGAGTCGGGGCATTTATCACTTCCCGTTCGAACAGCCGATTCTGGCAGATGATGACGAGCAGTGCTCGGCTTTGGGTAACAGTACGACGAGCTGGGGCGCGAAGTCGGCAGAATACTGCATCTTGGCAGAGCGGGATACACCGTATTCGCTGGGTCAGTTCCTGTGGACCGGATTCGATTATATCGGAGAGCCGACACCATACCATACGAAGAATTCGTATTTTGGACAGCTGGATACAGCAACGTTCCCGAAAGACTCTTATTACATCTACCAAGCGGCTTGGACGGATTATAAGAAAAGTCCGATGGTTCACCTGTTCCCGTATTGGGATTTCAGCCCGGGTCAGATCATTGATGTACGCGTGTGCAGCAACGCACCGAAGATTGAGCTGCAACTCAACGACAAAACCATTGGCACGTACGATATCGATCATGCCAATGGAACACAGCTGTCAGGCTGGTGGAAAGTGCCGTACGAAGAGGGCGAGCTGAAAGCGATAGCTTACGATGAGAACGGTCAGATCATTGCAACTGATGTGCAAAGATCCTATACGGATGCGAAGAAGATTCGTCTGCAAGCGGATCGGGAGCAGTTGCAAGCCAGTGGCACAGACCTGATTTTTGTAGAAATTGATGTTGAAGATGAAGCGGGTAATCCGGTTCACAATGCAAACAACCGTGTGCAAGTTCAGGTGAGTGGTGCAGGACGATTGCTGGGTCTGGATAACGGGGACAGCACGGACTACGATCCATACAAAGGGTTGAGCAGAAGACTGTTCAGTGGCAAACTGATGGCCATCATCGGAGCGACAAATGAACCTGGAACGGTGCGGATTGAAGTTTCTTCTGAAGGGTTGGATGGAGCTACAGCTGAATTTGAATCTCTAATTGTGGCAGCTGAACTTAATGATGAGAAACAAGTGCAATCTGTCTTCATGAACAATGAAGAACGTCCGGTGCTAACGGGGAATGCTCAGGAGATTCCTTTGCGGAAGATTGAGATCATCAGTACTGCAGGACAGTTGCTCGATCCGTCCAACCCAGAGCTTACTGTAACCGCCAAGCTGTATCCAGAGAACACCTCCTACCGCGACATAGAGTGGGCTGTTGTGAACGATGCAGGAATTGAATCCAACATTGCCAAAGTGGAAGCTGTTCAAGCAGAAACGGGCGATAACGGTGGGCATCAACATGCGGTGAAGGTATCGGCTATAGGTGACGGGGAGTTCAGACTTCGTGCAACCAGTACCAACGGTACGGATAAAACGAAACTCATCTCTCAGCTGGAGTTTAAGGCGGACGGTCTCGGCACAGCCTACAAAGATCCATACGGTTTCATCACGGGCGGACTGTACGATTACACCAAAGGTGAGGTAGGTAACGGCAATGAGCGCGGGGTAGCGACAAGTCGGGATGGAGAGACGCACGTAGGTTTCCGTAATATTGACTTCGGACCGTACGGCTCTGATACCATAACGATTCCTATTTTCACGCTATCCACTGAGGATTACTTCATTCAGATCTGGGAAGGTATGCCGGATGAAGAAGGAAGTACGATGATCGCAGATGTGGTGTATGACAAAGAGTCCATCTGGAATGTATACCAGGAGGAGACGTATCAATTGTCCAAACGCCTTAGCGGGATTACGTCGATCTGTTTTGTACTGAAACAGAAGATTCATATTAAAGGATTTTCTTTCGAACGTCAGAGTCGGGCCTTCGAGCAGAATGCGGCTGCATCCTGTGACCATCTCTATGGAGATACGTTTAAAATTGAGGGTGACCGTGTTGAAGGTATCGGGAACAACGTGTCGCTGGAGTTTGAAAATATGGACTTTACGGCAGAAGGCACGTCCAAGCTCGTGATCTACGGCCATTCACCGATTGATAAGAATACGATTCATATTCGCTTCGCAGGTGCGGACGGACAGAGCAACCAGCTGGTTGAGTTCACACAGTCGAGTGGATATGAGGAGCGGGTGTTTGAGCTTGAGCAAGTGACAGGTGTGCAGAAAGTAAGCTTTATTTTCCTGCCAGGCAGTCAGTTTGACTTTGGCTGGTTCCGATTCGAGAAATAAATGTGATCGAAATATAAAACCCCTTCAAGCAGGCATCGGTTCATGGGAACGTGGATCTGAATCGCTTGCGTGAAGGGTTTTTCTTGTATGTAGGTGTGAGAGAAAACATCAATGAAACTGCTCTGCTTCAACTGAGAGATCTAAGTGATGACCTATTCTGCTATAAATGTACAACTTAATATCCGTGTCTTGTAATGCAAGCAGATTGATCGTTTTATCACTATTTCCGTTGATAGATGTTTCCATAGGTTCACTTACTTCATCTACATACATCTTCACATATACCATGTGGTTGCTGTTGTTTTCAATCGATATGTTGGCATGTGTCCCATTCGAAGCAACCATTGTGAAGCTGCCGTTGTATGCGGAACGACCTTCATGTTGAGTTGGGGCAATGAGTAGAACAGGTGTAGATGTTGGAAAGGATTGCTCCATTTCATGGGCAAAACCGGTTGACTGCCGTTCGTTTATTAAAGCTAGAGTAGCTGTATTGGCCGAATGGGTGGATATGAGTACAGATAGAGCCAGTGCTACACCGAGCATTGTTTTTAACGTCATTAAATTAACCCCCCTGCTGAATGATAAAATACTAAAATTTCCGTTGTTGTTAACTATACATTTCTATGATTCTAAACGTTTAGGACAACGAGGGAGTTACAGATAAATTACAAATTAAGCATAATCATGCAACAAAGGATAGTATTGAACCGTTTCATACATGAGGTGATGGAATGAGAAAAAGTATGCTTATCCTATCGTTAGCTTTAATGCTGTTAACTGCCTGTGAAGCAAATGATCCAACAACGAATGCTTCCGGAATTACGCAAGCTTTTCCAGAAATTATCGAGCCCCATAATCCAGAGCAAGCGGAGCAAAGCGGGGATGTGGTTGTGCTTCATGGAGGCATACGGAACGAAGATAAGTGGAACACTTTTATGAAGAATGTGGAGAAAAAACAGCAGGATCAGGTTCGTGTAACGATGTATACCATTGAAGGTGGGCCCATTATTCAGGAATTGATCTATGATGGTACAGCTATTCAATCGACTTACGATAACTCAAGGGATGCCTATGGCTCCAAACAGGGAATGAAGACTGACACCTGCAAAGGGATCGGGACAATGAAGAGTGAGCAGGGACATATTTTTTACGTGTTAACCGGGTGTGAGAAGGAAGAGAACCCCTTTTGGATGCCTAAGTTGTAAATGAGATGTATCCACATGCAAATTCTTAATAAAAACTGTGAAGCCGAGGCTGGTATGCAGGTTTTTGTTTCTATTTGAAAGGTGAAAAATCGAAATTTTATCTGTACAAAGCATTTACTGTCCATCGCCCTGAATCTCATAATCCAACTGCACTTCATGATCTGTATAGGTTGCATTATGCATTGTGATGGTAAGCTCATCTACTGTTTTGGTTTGAAATGGGATGTTTGAATCGGGAAGTTCGGATTCTTCTTTATTAGTTACAGAAAAATAAAGCACAAGTTGAAGTATCAATATGATAAGAGCAATAATGATAAAGATGATGATATTCCTTTTGCTCAATGTGCATCTTCCTTTCAGCGAATAGATTTTTAATGAAGTGAATTTAGTGATTAATAACCAATTATATCATATTTTGGGTGGTGATATAAATGAAGAGGCTTTGGGTGTTATGTATTTTGATACTTTTAGTGACAGGGTGTGGTCAGAACAATAGAGAGAAAGCCATTGATTATCTAACGCAAAATCAAAGAAATGATGCATCACTCATTGTATTTACCGACCGACCTTCGGAGCGACTATTTATTGTTGAGTTACAGACGCAATTAAATGAAGTGAATAACGAGAATTTGAGGGCAGAAGGCCCAATAACTAACGTAACCTTTTATAATGTCCGTGATGAAAATAAGTTTAATTATGAGAAGATTTTTGGTCTGAAATCATATCCGTACATGATCCTGTTCGAGAAAGGCGAGATTACACTGGAGACGCATGAACCGGAAGAGATCGTTCAGCATTTTAAGAAGAGGTGAGAGTCTACTAAAAAGAAGTTTGATCCCGATGGATCGTCTGAGTTAAACATACAGTGAGGTCCTACTGGGGAAACAATGAAGCCATGCTGGCAAAACAAAGGACAACTATAGCAGGACTCTTGTCTTTTTTATTGGGCTTCCCTCATAGTTATTCGCACACTCTCCGAATGTGCTAAGGACATAGTATAGGGCATATATACTGTGTGCCTTGGCCTAAGGAGATGACCATTTTGAAGTATCCGAACAAGAGGACAGCCACCCTCAACAAATTAAGGCCCAGTCGTTCTACGTCGAAATGCAGAAACAAACACTTGGGAAAGCGAAAGAGATGCCATATTATCCGTAGGTCTTATCGGAGAAAGCGCTGCTCACCGAAGCGTCCATTAAGATCACAGAAAATGGCCCGTGACAAAAAAGTCATTGCATTACCGAGAGGGGGAGGCAGCAACCCGGTATGTTGTGAGCCCGGCCCTCTGCTCGCTCCGTTGAGACAACATGAATTGGAGACTGTGAGTCTCCCTGGAACGCAAGGTGTGGCAGGTGCCCAAGGCCCCGCAGGCCCTCACGGCGGGCCGGGTCAACAAGGGGTTCCCGGAGCGCAGGGTCCCGCAGGCCCTCACGGCGGACCGGGTCAACAAGGGGTTCCCGGAGCGCAGGGTCCTGTTGGTCCTCACGGCGGGCTGGGTCAACCGGGAGTTCCCGGAGCGCAGGGTCCGGCAGGTCCTCAGGGTGAATCGGGTCAACGGGGAGTTCCCGGAGCGCAAGGCCCCGCAGGCCCTCAAGGTGAATCGGGTCAACCCGGAGTTCCCGGGCAAGGTCCCGCAGGGCCTCAAGGTGAACCGGGTCAAGCAGGACTTCCCGGAGCGCAGGGTCCGGCAGGTCCTCAGGGTGAGCCAGGTCAACCGGGAACTCCCGGAGTCCAAGGACCAACGGGTCCCCCAGGTGAGCAAGGTCCGCCGGGCACCGTACCCGGAATTGAAATCATTCCTACGGCAAACCGCTACTTCTATTTTCCGGACACCGATCTGGATTTGTCGGCATCGGTTGTAATTCCTGCCACAGAATTCACAAATGACGATGGCGACAGCATAACCGAATTTGCCGGGGGTGGACTTACTAGTTTCAACAATCTTTATATAAACGGGATTGTCCAACCAGGAAACTCATACAGTGTAAGTGCGGAGAGGTTGTTTTTTTCGTCACAAAACGGTGTGATCTTTGCAGGGACACCTATCACTATCGAGATAATTATAATAACAGTCAATATCACAAATGGTTAAAATTGGTTTTAGTTGCTGGTTCCTTTGCCTTCACTACTCCCAAACCTACCACATATACTATGTTAGGTAGGAGGTGAGAAACATGCCACTTGTGACACCCTTTCAGAACAGTTTAAGATTTGTTGCAACCATTGGTGATGGGACCGGCACTGGGGCAACGTTTGCTATTGCTGCGACTGCTTTTACAAACGACGCTGGTGTAGCTGCAACCGCATTTCCAGGCACCTACAACTACTACAATCTTTATATTAATGGCCTTATGCAAACAGCAGATACCTCCTCGGCTACGACGACTACAATTACAATTCCCGGTGGAGATGCATTAAATGATGGAACTCCAATTGTTGTACAATTTGTAGTGTCTTAAAGAAGGTTTAATCCTACTGTATCGTTATCTTGTGCGACTTCTATCTGTGATAGAAGTCGTTCTTTTTGTACAAGATACCCAGTCGACTCAACGGCATTCATCTATGCATTAATGTGCAAATATATTTACCCAAGGATGTTGCCCAACTACCGGATAACCTCTGAGGAAATGATCCTTCCGTTTGATTCCAATCTTCCTTCTTACTTGTTAAAATTTAGGTACATAAACTATGGTCAGGTTGGCGGTGAAGATAGGATGCAACGTATTCAGGTACATCCCGATGTGTTAGACGATAAAACTCGATTGGTCCAGCAGAAGAAACAGGAACTGGAGCGAATGGTCTGGGAACTAGAGAAATCCATCTATATGTTGCAATCCGATTGGTCGGGTGTGACCGGAGAGCGTTTCTTCTGGGATTTTATGCAGGCAAAAGAAGTGTTCCCGACTACACTCGGGCTGTTGGACGAAATCCAGAAAGAGTTTACGTTTATCGCAAAGAACTTTAGAACAACGGACGGCTCAGGCGAGGTGGCGTTGTACATCCCAGAAGAGCTGAAGCGCAATTTCGCTGTAGGGCTGCTTGATAAATCAGTAGGAGAAACAATAACGGGAATGGGGCAGACGGCAGAAGCTTTCTTCGATAACCCGTTCAGTACAATAGGCAGTGTGGCATATGCCATGACAGTGGGCAAAGTTGTAGACGTTGGGCGTGGTATTCAATTTGCATGGGATACCGCTTGGGGTACAGGAACAGCGAGGTCAGATATAGAGCAATTTGTAGAAGAGCAGAAGAAACAGATCGATGAGAGTGGTGCAGGGTATTACGGTGGAGCGATGACTGGGCAGGCTTTGGCGTATGTTTTGTTTGGCAAAGCTTTACGTTCGAAGGACGACATTGGGTCGGGCGGAGGAAAGCCGGAGTCGGAGAAGGGGAAAGGCGGGACAGGTAATAGAGATATGACTGAGCCTACCCTACCCTCGGGAAGCAAACCAACGGGAAATTATGGAGTAGGTGATTCTCATGGGATAAAGAAACAAAATGAAACTGCTGACTTCTTAGCTGAACAAGGTTATGAAATCAAAATGTTAGACGAAATAAATGGCGGAAATGGCTATGGAATCAAGGCAACTTCTAATCCTGACTTTTTAATTCACGGTAAGGTTTTTGACTGTTACTCGCCTAAGGAAGATGCAAACGTAGATAATATTCTTCGAAACATAGCAACGAAAACTAAAACGCAAGCGGAAAGAATCGTTGTTAACCTAGATGAATTTCCCACTGAAAAAGTTAGTGAACTTAGTCAAGGAATTATCAGAAAAGCAAATCCAACCGGAGATTTGAAAAATCTGAAAGAGATTTTATTCGTTAAGGATGGTAACATAACACGGGTGTTTGGGGAGGATTAATAGATGGACTATGAAATATTTTTACAAAGTAAGCTCGATCGTAATTCTTTGGGGAAACTGATCGAGCAATATGTCACTGAATCGGTTGTTGAGAAAGCTTCATTCCAAAGTAATGCAGAGGAAATAGTAATTGGCAGTAGATTTTTTACGTTGCATCTTGAAATTGAGGATATTTCTGATATCACTTTTGTTCGACAGCATTATAACTTAGATGTGAATGTATGCATTAGAACTCAATTGTTTGGCAGTACTTTTTCTGAAGGTATAGAGCATATTTTCAGCATTATTAGTAAGCTAATAAAACATACTGAGGGAAATCTTTTATTCCTAGAAGATGGTTCTACTCAACTACTTAGAATGGAGAATGGTCTGTTGGTGGTTAATAATCGGTTGGATGAATATCAAACTAAATACCTAACTCCAAGCCTTCTTCTTTTACTTGACCGTCCTTATATTGAAAAGGAATTATCAAGTTAAAAAAAGCAGCAGGTAATGAAATAATGATACTACTCAAAGGCACTTCTACCAGGCAAACGTAGAGGTGCTTCTTACTATAAAATCCTAGGAGAACGGTTCGCTATGATACTAAAAAAACGAACTTTAATAATCGGATGCTGCATTGGCTTTGTATTTTTACTTGTTCTAACCTATAGCTTTTATAAAGAAAAAAGAATGTATGAACAGTATCTAACGATGAATGTACGACAAGATATGGTTGATATGAAAAGTGCGATTATAAATAATGATATTTTATTTGACCAAATACTTAAGAATGAGAAAATAACAAACGAGATGGTTGAGGATGGAGAACAAGCAAGCCAGCTCTATCACAACTTTACAAATATGACGCAGATTATAGATAAGTATAACTTGATGAATCTAAATTTCAGTGAAGAAGCTAACTGGCTGGTAAAACCCGCATCTTTTTTCACAAACGATCTAGGTCAAGAGGATGTAATGCCACCTACACTTTACCGCATGCAAAAGACGTTCGAGAGACTGGACTTAACCAGTTATCCTGTAACAGCTGAACTTAAAGCCAAGGTCGAGGAGTATCAGCAGTTAAATCATCGATGGCTCAACATTGTTGGGGATTTTGAATCCAAGGAAACTAACGAGAAGGATTGGCCCCAAATCTTGAATGATTTGGAGTTAAAGACCCGAAATTATTTTCAAGAGATTAATGTGGATTTTGTTGGTGATGACGTTTGGAGAGACGCATTAAATCCAAGGTACCAATGATAATTATGAGTGTGATTGATGTCTAATAAATTTAAGAGGTTCTTTGGTATGAAAGGAGATGAGGAGCATAGCCATCCTAGAAATATTTAATGAATTAGCAGTGGTTCTTTTACTCATTGGTACCTTCTTTTACTTTCTAGAGTTACGTAAAATCAAAAGGCAAAGGAAACTAACGGTTATAGAATACATCATGTACGTCACGATTCAAGTTGGGTACTTACTTTGGGCAGGAAGCCGATTGATCATGTTAATTTCATAATAGCTCTATTAAAAGTGGAGTACTCCCGCCGTTCAGAGGCAATAGAGAGTGCTCCTTTCTCTTATATTCGAACAACTAATGAAAATATCCCCATACTGGACGATAATAGATTAGAGAACATTCTACCTATTCCAAATCATTAGCTGAATCCCTTACATATCCACAACCATCCTACACCCACAAGAGGTATATTCATGAAACAAGGTATATATGAACAGCTTATCAACACCATCACCAGACAGGAGATTTCGGCGCTGGACCCGGATGTGTATAACATTGGGACCGAGAAGTTGGATGCAGAGGAAGCGCGCAAGCTAATGTCCACATATTTGGCGGCGGTGACGCGGCGAGCGCTCAAGATTGTGCGGGAACAGACGGAAGATAAGACGGCAGTGTTGGCGCAGATCCGAACGTGTAATGAGATTATTGCTACCCTGAAAGGCACACTGGGGGAAGAAGAATACAACGAATTGCAACTGGATGAGCAGGGGGAAGTCTTGACTCATGTGTATTCCAAACTGAACAGCATTCGTGCGGTCCGGGATACCAAAATCGTTCGTCCAGATACGCCGATCTCCCAAAGCTCTTTGTTCACAGGTGCCAAGTCCGAGCCGAGTATGTTATTGGAGTTGCAAAAGGAGATCGTGACAGCCGATCGGATCGATTGGCTGGTATCGTTTATCAAATTCAGCGGGCTTCGCCTACTTCTGGAACAGCTTCAACAATTCACGGCGAGCGGTGGCAAGCTGCGTATCATCACAACTACATACATGGAAGCAACCGACCTGAAGGCCATTACTGAACTCAGCAAATTACCTAACACAGAAATCCAGATTTCGTATGATACCAAAGTGACACGGCTGCACGCCAAAACGTACATTTTCCACCGTGATACTGGATTCACCACAGCCTATGTCGGCTCCTCTAACCTATCCAACCCAGCGCTGACCAGTGGTATGGAGTGGAACCTCAAGGTGACGGAGAAGGATTCACTCGACGTGCTGCGCAAGATTGAAGCGACCTTCGAGAGTTACTGGAATGACCGTGAATTCACGCGATATGTAGCTGAGGATGAAGGGCATGAGGCACAGTTGAAGGCGGCTCTGAATCGTAAAAAAGATCAGTCCAACCACTTTCACCTCGACATCCAGCCTTACGATTATCAAAAGGAAGTGCTGGAACAGCTGGACGCCGAGCGTACGCTGTATGGACGAACCCGCAACCTGATCGTCGCCGCCACAGGCGTTGGCAAAACAGTCATCTCTGCCTTCGACTACAAGCGATTCCGGGCAAGCCATGCGGGAGCTAAGCTTCTTTTTGTCGCCCATCGGGAAGAAATCTTGAAGCAAAGTCGGGACACGTTCCGGTATATCCTGAAGGATATGAACTTTGGTGAGCTGCATGTCGGGAATTACCGAGCAGAGACGCTGGATCACTTGTTTGTTAGTATTCAGAGTCTTAACTCCATGAAGCTGACGGAGATCACCAGCCCAGACTATTACGATTACATCATTGTGGATGAATTCCATCATGCGGCTGCACCTTCATACCAGAAGCTGTTGTCCCATTACGAACCGAAGATTTTGCTGGGACTCACCGCGACGCCTGAACGGATGGATGGCAAAGACATTACCGCCTACTTCGATCATACGATTGCCGCCGAGATCCGTCTGACCGATGCGATTGATCGGAAGTTATTGAGTCCTTTTCAATATTTTGGCGTCACCGATACTGTCGATCTATCTCAGGTGAAGTGGTCGCGTAAAGGCTACGATCTGAACGAGCTGGAAAAGCTCTACACTCATAACAAAATCCGTGCCAACCAGATCATCCAAAGTCTGAACAAATACGTAACCGATCTGGACGAGGTGAAGGGACTTGGTTTCTGCGTAGGGGTGGATCATGCGATGTATATGGCAAAAATATTTAACGAAGTCGGCATTCCATCCATAGCCCTGCATGGCGGGTCGAGCGAACAGGAACGTCATTCTGCGAAAGGACAGCTGGTGAACGGGGAACTGCGCATGATCTTTGTCGTGGATCTGTACAATGAGGGCGTGGATATCCCTGAGGTGAACACCATTCTGTTCCTGCGTCCTACCGAAAGTCTGACCGTATTCCTGCAACAGTTGGGACGTGGACTACGGATGGCGGAAGGCAAAGAGTGCCTGACCGTGCTCGACTTCATCGGGCAAGCGCACCAGGAGTACAGGTTCCAGGATAAATTCCGCGCCCTGATCGGCGCTACCAAACATTCCATCTCGTACTACGTCGAGAATGGCTTCTCGAACCTACCTCGTGGGACGTTCATTCAATTGGAAAAACAAGCGAAGGAATACGTCATGCGCAACCTCAAGCAGATGAGTCGTAATCGCAGAGCGTTGATCCAGAAGCTTCAAACCTTCCAACAAGACACTGGACTGCCACTGACCTTGGCTCATTTTGTAGAGCATCACGGGATGACACTATATGAATTGTATGGTGGACGCACGGGCAAAAGGTATTTCCGTGGCATGTTGGCCGAAGCCGGATTAACAGCACCTATAGAAGATGAACACGAAGAGTACATCCGCAGATTGCCATCTGTGTTAACGATCAACTCCCGAAGCTGGCTGACGTTCCTGATCGACTTTGTTGAAAAAGGCAAAGAAGCAACCACCGCCGATGAACGGCGAATGTTGATCATGTTCTATTACACCTTCCATCGGGCTGCGCCCGAGAAGCTAGGACTGAGCAGCATCGAAGAGGGTGTGCAGCGTGTGCTTTCTTCTGAGGCATTCCGAGCAGAGCTTGTGGATATTTTCAAATATAATCTGGCTCATCTACGATTTGTGGATAAAAGAAATTCGTTTCCGTACACTTGTCCACTGGATATCCACTGTATGTACTCAATAGACCAAGTGCTTGCCGCCTTTGGCTACTGGAACGCTGAGCAATCACCCGCCTTCCGTGAAGGCGTGAAGTATTTTGCCAATGAGCAGACTGATATTTTCTTCATTACGTTGAACAAATCGGACAAAGACTTCTCACCCTCCACACTGTACGAGGACTATGCGATTAACGAGCGCTTATTCCACTGGCAGACTCAGAGCCGGGTGTCAGAGCATACGGCTACCGCGCAGCGGTATATTCATCATCGAGAGACAGGTAACCGGATCGTGCTGTTCGTGAGGGAATATAAAGAGGAACATAACTATACGTCTCCATTTGTATTTCTGGGTGAAGCCGATTATGTGAGTCATGAAGGGAACAAACCTATGAGCTTTGTATGGCGACTGCGGGAAGAGATGCCTGCGAAAATGATAGCGGTAGCAAATAAGTGTATTGTTTGAAATATGGGTATCTGCAGCAAAATATTTTTTGCTTTTATTAAAATTCCAAAGACAATATAATGTAAGAGAACTGGTATATTATATTGTCATAAAATTACTAAATTATATGTTAGTGATAAATAGTTCTTTTCCTTTATTATCTTTTTTTTTCGAATTTACAGTATAGTACCAAGTTTCTGGAATAATATTAGCCCAACTGTAAAGTTCTCGTACTTCAGGACAATCATCTATAGTTAGGAAAAATTTATGCTCAGTATTTTGGAGCAGATATGCTAAATAGCTATGTTCTTCAGGTGTCATACTAACAGGGTATAACTTACTCCCCTTAACGTAGTATGGGGGATCTAGCATTAATAGGACATTATTTCCTGGAGCCGTAATAACTTCGCTGTAATCAATTGATGTAATCAAAGTTTTTTGAAGTCTGTTTGAGCATTCTATAATTCTTTTGCAAAGCATCTCCTTGCTCCATCTACAATCAATTTTCCAAGCAGAAAGTTGTTTAAGTCCTCCAATAGGATTTGCATTGTAAATACCTGAATAGTTTGTCCTGTTAAAAAACAAAAACCTAAATGCTCTTATTAACCTACTTTCGCTAAGTTCTTGAGATCGATAATAGTGCCATAATTCAAGAGTAGGCTGAATATTCCATATCATTTCACACAGTTGAATTGGATTATCTCTAACAGAAAGTAAAAAACTTTCAATATTTATGTCTTTATCGTTGAGCCAACTGTTCTCCACCAATTGTTTCTTTCCAAAAAAAATAGCCCCTCCTCCAACAAAGGGCTCACGATACTCGCTGTGTTCAATGTTAAGGTAAGTTTCAAACTTTTTTAATACTTTACTTTTAGACCCTGGGAATCTTAAAGGTGATTTTGTAGGCTTAGAATATCCACTTGATTGCATTGATTCTCACATCCTCACAGCAATTTTATCACATATAAATTATTTTGGCCATAAAAATTAGGAGTCGGTGATTATTATGAATAGTTCAAATCTGAATATAAAGAAAATTGCAGAATTACTTCTTAATAAAAAAAATAGAACTGGGACTGGTATTGTTTTTGTACTTGGCGCTGGTTTTTCAATGAGAGATAAAGATGACCCTAGCTCCAAAGGATTAGGAAGTGGTTGGGAATTATCTAAATATTTAGGAGATGAACTTTGTATGAGTGAGCTAGAAACATTGCAAAGAACATCTGAATATTATGAAGTGGTTAATGGAAAGGCGGAACTTATAGATTCGGTTAAAAGGTATATAAAATCTAACCTTGTAGTACAAGATAGCCATAGACACATGGCAAGATTGATAAATGAAGTAGGAGAATTGAATGAACTGATTTTTACTGTTAACTATGACAATTTATTAGAGTCTTGCTACAGAGATGAATTTGGAACAGATCTAGAAGTTTGGAAGAGAGGAGAGCCATATAATTCTAAAAAAAATCTTTATAAAATTCATGGTTGTATCTCCTCGGAGAGTCAATTTGTGCTCACTTCAGAGGACTATTATAATGTGAAATCTGATGAAAATTTAATGAAGACTTTATATACAGTTTTTCGCTCACATAGTTGTGTATTTATAGGTTTTAGTATGGAAGATCAAGATTTAATAGATATATTATTTAATATAAGAAAATTAAATGATGATAATACTTTTTTAAAACATTATTTAGTTATACCAGAAGAAGGATTAAATGAATGGCGTATTGAATACTTGAGCAAAAAAATAAATATACAGCATATTGCTTTGAAAAGTAGTGTTTTTTTAGAGGAGTTAGTAGATGAATTTAAAAAAAAAAACAAAGATGACCAAATAAATGGATATTTGCAAGATTCAATAAATAACTTGCTAGGTAAAAACAAAGAATATCCTAATGAATTAGTAACAATACAAATGATTGAAAGATCTAATTTGATACAATATGACGTTGAACGATATAGTTATCTTATATTATTCTCTCAATTTCATCATAAAAACTATTGGTATATTTTTAATAATATTTCTTTCGTACAAGGAGTTGAGTTATGTAGATATTATGAGCAAGTTTTTATGCCTAATAGAGATTTTAAAAAAAGTATAACCAATAATATAATTTCAATATTTATGAAGGGAATAATTGAGAGAGAAAAAGAAATATCGATTGAAAAAGTTGATATTTTAATTAATTTGTTAATTGAGACTGAATTGCCCATTGAAGATTCGAAAGATGCAATACATAGGTTATTTGATTTTGCGAATGATTACCAAAAACTAAGAATGTTCAGTTTGATTTTACAGCATGATGTAATTGATATGGAGTTTTTTGAATCGAATTTTTTTACTATATATGTAAATAAAGATGCTGAGGATTTTGAATATTATATAACAAAATCTATTGTAAGCTGTTCTAACAAAAACAAACTTGCTACTCTATCAAAATTCTTCGAAACAGGCTTTATAAGAGACATTTTAAATCTAAAGATATGTATATTAACATTTGATGTGAATAATATGGATCTACTTGACTCCAAATTATTTAAACCAGAGTTAAGTCATTTTATCGAACAAATAAATCAAGAAGCAATAATTATTAAAGATAAAATGGCATCATTGTGGACAAGCCCTCTGTATGATGGTTCTAATTCTGTTAACAGCATATATCCTTTAAGCGAAGAAGTTAGCACTCCAGAGATACTTAATAAAGGAGATTATATTAACTCAAGGCTGATAATAGGAAAGGAATATGGATGTATTCTATCAGCAGACAGAAAACTCATGACTATCAATTTAGAAAGTGGATCGCCAAAAATTATTGATAGTGTTAACAATGTAAATATGGGCCCCATTATAGCAACAGATCACGTAGGTTGTGCAACAAATGATGAAATTTGCTTGTATGATCTGAAAGGTGAGTTATTACAAACTGAATTTTTAATTGGTGAGAGAGTTGTATCTATGAAAACAGATACTAATGAAATATGGGGTTTAACAAATTTGGGTAATTTTATAACTTTAAATGAGAAGTACTCTTTTTGTTCTGAGATACCCTCTACTAGGAAGCATCAGTATAAAGATTTTTTAATATTTGATTCATATTTTGTTTTTGTGACAGAACAAAGTCTAATAATTTTCAAAAAACTTGACAATCAAATGGGAGATTTCATAGAAGAAATTGATACTACTGATATTTTAAAAGTTATAGGAATAAATAATATATGTTATATAATCACATCTCGCTCTATATCGAGATTGGATTTAACAAAAGGGAGCAACTATGTTGTTACCTACGATTTAACAGATAATATTAAGAGTAAACCCATTGTAGTTGAGTCAGTCAACACTCTTATATTTGCATCTAATGAAAGAATGTTAAGAGTCATATTTAATGATTCTGCAGCATTTCATAGAGTTGTATACCAAGGTGAGTCAGATGAGTCTATTGAAGAATTAATAAGCTGTAATGGTCTTTTGGCGATGATAACAAAAAATAATAAATTTGTTATATTGAAGAGTTTTGGTGAACAGTTTAAGGCCACTACTGAAATAAATCTAGATTATAATTCTGAAGGATATAATTTGAGTTGCGGCTACGGTGCCCTTTATATTACATCAAATGATGTAATTTATGTGATAAAGAATAGAGAGGCGGTAATAAACGATGAGCACGTGGCATGATGAGAACGTCATACTAAATAAAGAATTGATTGAGGAGATAAAAAATCACTTTACAGTTTCTAGTATTTCCAACGAATATACCATGAAAATATTTCAGGAAAATGACCAGCAGAGGTTCAAATATATAAACAAACTTTCCCTTGTTAACTTAAGTATTAATAACATTGAGAATAGGGAAGGAATAACTCTAACAACCGATTCCAAAGGAAAAGTATTCGAGGTCACTGGAACTAATCAAAGATTTAAAACAACTTCATTAATATTAGTTGCTCTGATGCTAGGGTATAATTTTATTGATGCAACGGACGTAATATCATCTAATCAAATTCAGACTCAGGTTGGTAAACTTACGTCCACTCTTTTCAGTAAAAATGAAACAAAAGTGCTGTTTGAGATTAATAATGAAGAGAATCATTATGTTTTCGAAAAAACTGAAAGTGAGATAAACATAAGGTTTAATGAATGGGTTACTACAATCAGTCTACATGAAACCGAATTTGATAGTGCCTATAAAACGTTCATATCGTTTATTTCTCCAATGAATATAGCTGAACCTCAGTTTATTTCAAAGGGAAGAAATTTTGTAGGGAATGTCCACAAAGAGATAAGGGAAGAATTTTTAAATACTTTAAAATCAATTGAGAGCAGACTATCTGAGGTTGTCATAAAAGCTCTAAATACTACAAGCGAGAAAAATAGAATAAAAACTGAGGCTGAGGTTACCAGTCATTTAGTATATGTAAAAAAAGCTGTGCAAATTCTAAATAAAATATACATTCCACTTAATGTTATTTATTTTATGCAACATCAGATTATTCCTGAAATGTATAATAATTTTACAGTAGGTTTCTTGAGAAAGAGTATTATAAAAAATGAAATTAGTTTAGTTGATCTTAGAGAGAAATATAAAAAATACGAAATTTCAAAATTAGATGCTAGTGAAAAGATTGTGTCAATAATTGAAATAATTAATAAATCCGCCGAAGATCTCCCAATGAAATTTTCTATTAATGGTATAAAGCAACAAATACAATTATTTGAAGTAGAATGGGATGAGCTAACTCCAGAATCGAACTTGGGGCTTTCTAACGTATACCCTGGTGATTTTCAAGGTAGAATAGTTCCGTTTAATGTATCTAGTACCTTTTTTTCTAATATAAGCGTTACAACAGTGCAGAATTATATTAATACAATGGAAATTTTATCTTCAATTCATAGTAAAATTATTGATTTGAAAAGAGTAATTATGTTCTATAAAGAAGAGCTGTTCGCTAATGTTGAATATTTGAATATCAATGGAAAGTATATTTCTACAACTTTAAATGAGATTAAAGAAATAGAAAAAGATAAAAAAGATCAAGAAAAAATATTAGCTCTTTTGGATTATGTAGATATAAGTTCTGAAGAAGAGTTATTAAAAGATATATTTGAGAAGTTTTATAAACATGAACAATTTATTTTATCCCAACATTTATTTAAATGCTTAAGCAAGATTGATCTAGATTATGAAAATAGTGACAAAGAAAATCTTATGAAAGATATAATAATGTATGAACAGGAATTGATTAAGTCTAAGCAAATGGGGAAAAATGTACTTCTTTTTCCAAAGAAATTTCAAGATACCAAGGAAATGTCTAAGATTTTACAAGATTTAAGAGCAGTATATAATTATCTATCATTAGATTCTTTAATAGAAAAAAAAGAGAAAGTATCTGTTGTGAAAGCTTCGAAAGAAACTGGATTGCATGCATCCGTTATAAAATTATTCAACAATTATATGGCTAAACGATGTAAATATTACTTTGAAGTGATTACTCAGAACAATATAAGAAAAATTCCTCTAATAGATTATGACTACGAGGAAAAAGAGTTTGATATTGGAACAACAAAAGTAAGTACCAGAGAGGGCATTAGTGGAGGTACGGATTCGGCTATGACAGTAGTCAGCTTTGCATCGAAAAGTAGTTTATCTAAATTTGGAATAATTCTATTAGTTGATGAATGGGGGGATGTTGGGGAGGGTCTTGCCAAAAAAACATATGAAACTTTAGAAGAAGTAGATTGTTTTGGAATGGGCATATTTGTTAAAGTGGATCATGAGAAAGATAAAATAAGTATCAATTCCATAATGTAAATGAGGGGATCAAATGGGAACTATACTAGATACATTAGAAGAAATTTATAGTGTGAACAGTACTTATATTGGGAAAATAAAGCCTAGTACTTTTGATAATTTGGAAAATTTCGGAAATTGGATGAGTGCGTTTGTTGTTAGACGAGTTAAAAAAGATATGTTTAATGATGATATGAAAATTATTAACATTATCCAAAAAAGTTCTTCTTACGATGCTAATAGAGATATCGAACAATTAAAAGAGAAAAAGCTAGTTCTGGATTCTCAGAGTTTCTTGATCGTTACAGAATTAGGGATAATTGTACACCACTTATCTTTAAGGGACAAAGGGTATTTCAAAGATATAAATAATTACATTTTAGAAGCATATTCTTTTATTGGTCAAGGTAACTTGAGAGTAGCTCAAAATAAGATAGATAAACTTTTTCCCCATGGGTTGTCGACTAAAGAAATGACTTTTGTAATTTTTTTATTACTCAATGGAGCGTATTCAAAGGAAACTGCATTTGTTGTTATGGAAAATACAAGTGGCTTCGAATATCAAATTAATTCTATAGTTGGTTCCCTTCATTATATAGGAGTTAAGTTTTTTGATGAATCATTTGATTTTACAATGGAAGACAAGGAATTCTCAAATTTCCTGAGACGAAACACTGCAAATGGTACCATAGGGAGAATATTCAATAATTATTTCTTTTCACAATACGAAAAATTAGAAAATAAAAGAACAATCTATTTTGACTTGGTTCCTAGTAGTGAACTTCTATATGATGAAGACCAATTAAATAATTCAATAGATGATATCGTTAGTACCCTCCTTGAATCCACCTCAAGTATCATTGAAAATGAGATGCTATTATACAAATTTAGAGAGATAGTCGTTGAATATTTAATAAAAAATAGATTTGATGCGCATCAGCTTTTGATTTTTTTCAATAATGTAAATTACAGAGATTCGTTATACTCACTGCTGACAGTCATTGATAAGCGAGTTTCCCAATTGAAAAAAGGAGTTCATACAGATGAATAAAATAGAATTAATGTCTTTTTTTGAAGAATCTAAAATAGAATATGAAGTACTTAATGGTATCAGTTCAAGTGTAGTTAAGCTCACAGGAATTATTAATATAGTAGTATACGTTAAAGAATCAAACAATTTGAAAGAGCCTTTTTGGGGAATTACAGAGAATGTACTAAAAAATTTGGAAGAAGAGGTATTACCTTGGTACGTTGTTTTTATAGACACATCCAAAAATCAAACATTCGTGTTAACTGAAAAAATGATAAGAAGTATAACAAGAGAAAAAAAAATATATTCGGGTGATTATAAAATACATGAAATTGATGTGAGTAACTATAAAGTTAACCTCAATACTATTCTTGAATATTTAAAATAATAAAAGAAGAATGATTTTAATTTAGTTGAGAAAACATCAGGTTCTCCTGATGTTTTTTATCTTTGTGCGTTATATTTAATTATCTCCTGCAGTATGTTCTTATACATGGAGATTTCATTCTCTTCCGATTCTCTCAGCATACATAGGACTTCATGTATAATAACTTCTTTATTTATAAACTCTGGGGCCTTATTAACATAAGTAAACAACTGCGATATATTAACTTCCAAGGCCTCAGCAATCTTAGCGAGATTAACCAAAGACACATTCTTCTCTCCACGTTCAACTTGTCCAATGTATGTAAAATGAAATCCACCTTTTTCTCCAAGTGCCTCCTGGGATAGTCCTTTCTCTTTCCTTAAAACCTTGATTCGAGCGCCGACTAAATTTAAAATTTCTCTGTCTTCCACTTTATGCACCCCCTCTATGTAAAAGTGTAGACAAGATTCTGGGGGCTAAACATGACTATTTAAATCGTATAATAACAAATGAATTATATCTTTAAGTATGTATTTGCTGTATAATACTGGTATTACTCTTTGGAGGGATGACAATGGCAAGAAATTGGTCCATAATCGAAGCACATTGTAATCACCAAGTAGAACTTACCCCACGTTTGCAAGACCATGATATCTCCACACAACCTAGGTCCAAACACACTCCTGCTTATCATATGCTACGTACCACAATAATGGCCTATCACCAACATGCTAAATATCATCTCAAACTTGCCGCCATCATGTGTAATCACAATCAGTTCAAAACCTGCCTGATTCTCTGCGATTGGGCTCTAGCCTCCATGATTAAGGCGCTTTATATCCATAAGTATCATTCAGTTCATCCACCCAAGGAACTCACCATGAACGAAATCTTGCCTTTAGTGCATACGGACACTGAACCCGGATTGGATATCGCTTTGTTCATCGGCACGATGCAACATATGTCATCTTTAGAGGAACGCCAAGAGGATCAATATTTAGACCTTGATAACATCGAAAAGCTTCTTCAACGAACGGAAGACATTTTGGAGGAGTTAGCCCCTCGAATGAATGATAATTCATCAAAATTTTTCTGATATAAGGCATGCCATGATGATCTGGAGGTTCCTTTCACAGGAATGGGACTGGAGGATTATAAGTACTGAAAGGTACTCATTTGAAGAAAGGGGAAATCAGGATAATAGGTGGATGTATTTGCAACAAACTTCTGCTAACATTGTAAAATCCTAATTCTAACGGCGGAGAATGATATGAGTACAATTAAAGTAACACCAGAGCAACTGTTGCATGTATCTAAACAGATTGAGCAGGGCAGGCAGCAGTTGGAAGGTATACGTAATGACCTGACTGCTAGGATCGGATTCATCCATTCTCAGTGGGCGGGAGCAACGCAGGAACGATTTTTTTATGATTTTCAGCAGTCACGTTTTATACTGGATCGAGCACTGGAAAGTATGGTGAAGTCCTCTCAGGATCTAATGTCGATTGCCGAGAGATTCGAACAAGCGGATCAGGAACAGGTGAGCTTGGGGGCCATTGCCGGGCAGGTTGCTGCCCATAAAATGATGAACCACAATACAGGTAACATAGAGAACGAAATACGAATGGTATACAATCCTTTGTTTAGAGTTAACATGCCTGCCAGTGAAGCGGAGGATGGGATGCCAGGGCAAAAAGAGTTTGTTAAGTATTGGGAAAATGGTGGCAGTTATGAAGAAATGAGAGCTGGACCGAAGCAACCTGTGTCAAGTGGTGGGGATATATATGATGAACAGATCAGCGCATTTAAGGAAGGTCATCATCCCGTAACTGGAGAATCCATACCAGCATGGCAAGCAGCAGTTTCTATAGGAGGTCTACAGACTGCTAAGCTCGTATTGGCTTTTACTGGAATGTATAATAGGGGTTATAAGGTTCCGAAAGAAGGATTAGGATTCCCAAAAGGTATGATCGGTGGAAGAATTACAGTAAGTAATGAGAGAATTCACCATGCTTCACTTGGAGATTTTAATTCTAAAAATAGATTGATCAATGGTGGTCACGGTCAAGATAATATTAATTACTTACTTAAAAATAAGATCGCATTTAACATTACTAAAGAATATGAAAACGGTGTACGAGTTGGTAATATACCTAATCACAAAAATAAAGCAAAGCGAAGTGGAGAGGGCCAAGCATGGTTCCCTAAGGAATGGACATCGGAAGATATCAAAAAGTCAGGTGAGCATGTAGCAAATCTGCCTGAGAATAGAGTTAAGGGTGACGGTGAATGGATGTTTGGAAACTATAATAACGTTAGAGTAGGAGTGATCAAGAACGATGGACAGATCGGAACGATTACTCCAGATAACTCAAGACAACCGTGAGGAGAGTAAAACTTGGTAGACTACAGTGAAAAAGTTATCTCATTAGTAAAGAAGAGAAAAGATTTACACCCCGACGATCCAGCTATTCAAACGATATGGAATGAGATGGTAGACATTCTAAAAGAGAATGAGCAGAGCGCCATATCATTTCTAAATCAATGCGGAGAAGAAAATTTATATTGGCTGAGTGAGATATTTGAAGATCTATCTTCTGAATTCCAAAGTCCAGCATTTATAGATTGTCTCATTCAACTGCAAAAGAAGTATCCTGATCTGGATATGGAGCAGGATATAGAATATGCGATTCAATCCATTGAAGAATAATGTTAAAAACATAAGCCTATTTCAACTCCTATACGGAGTAGTCATGGGCTATTTTTATCTCCTCAATCCAATCGACTACTTTACAAAATCACCCCATCCCTTCAGTTGAAAGTATCCAAGCCCAAGAAGCTTAGGGCAGACGAAGATGATTTGTATTGGATCATAGATATAGATGGTGACTTTAACATAATTGGAGTGAGATGATGAGAGTTCAGCTTAAAGATACATTAGCATTACAAACCAATTTATCATTTGATCAAAAATATATCGTATTTGAAATAGAGTCTGCTCCTTCAGGAGATACGTATTACAGGATTGAAAATGATGCTATGCGGGTTGTTCCTTATGATTCGTCACTATTTAATGTAGTTTCAGATAAGTTAAATGGTGACTGGACTATCTTAGATAAGCCTAATCAATCATCAGCCAGATTGCCAAGAGAGATTGCATACATGACATTTTGGGAAGAGTTTTACAATGATGAACCCAAGGCTCTACGGGCGTTTAATCAATCTAAGGCTAGATTATATCTTGAAGAGTTAGATGATACCGAAATCAAAGATATTCTGGAGAGTAACAAAGAGGAAGAGATTTACTTTGTCTTAAATACGTTAATCAGGACGAAGTGTGACACGTTTACGAACGACATGATCCAGGTTGCCAAAAAGAGGCTGGAAGAAAATCGTTACTCACAGGACGACATGTTATTGGCTGCATTTCAATATTTGAGTTTGTTTCAAGAAGAACATATCAATGAATTCTTTATATACTACTTGACCAACATCGAGCTTGGAAATGATGAATTAACAGAGATCGTGAGTAATTACTTTGCCTCATAACAGATATGGTGAGTGGATATGGGGCAGACCTTAAAGAATATCATCTTTGTTTTTAAGAAGAAACTTTTTGAGATGGTTACTTTTTCAGATGTAACAGGAATTTTTTTTATTGTTAATCATGATGGAGAATAAAAATGTGCTGGCAGGTAAGCAAGAATAAGATCATTGAAAGTAATCAGGAAAACATAGTTTTCAACAAATGAATAAATGGACTCTCAAGTGGGTGGCATGATGTCAAAAAGTATTTATATGAAGAACAAAGAAGAGGTGCTTGCACCGGAACTTATGGCTTATACCTTGGCCAAATTAGGTTCGTATGAATGGAATAGAACAGAGATGTATAATCCGAATAGGATCTATGAGAATCCTGCAGGTTTTTATTTTAGATTCCACAACTCTGATCAGCTTTACGAGCAATTAAAGCCTTGTATTCAGCACTTTAAGGGCAACCTTGAGTGGATGATCCATGTTAGTCCGTCAACCAATAACCAAAATTACGTTATTGAGCCGGCGGATGTACACTATGCTAAACAAACTGAGGCATATCAGGTGAATTTGGAACTTGAAGAAGTGCTTCAAGATTCATATAAAGAAATCTGTGAGCAAGCCATCCAGGACATTCCATTGTTATATAATCATATTGAGCAATGGTTCGACTTGAAACATAAACAACAATATCAACCTACAATACCGAATTAAAAACATTAGGATAGAATGAAAGAATTATATGATGTAAGAAGGTTTGGCTATGGAAAGTTTAGAAATTATTTTAATTGATTTTAACAAAAACAATCTAGATCGATTCATTAAAAATGATTTGAACATTCAGGTGGATCGGATCAAAAGTTCTCACTTTTATGATAACCGTAGTGAAAACGATATTGAATTTCAGCAAATAGAGAGCCTTGAAGAGATTCTTTCTCCTAAGGGAACGGGGAATATATTATTTTCTCAGCTTAACCTAGGTCATACCTATAACGACGTGATGATTGTATTTTCATTCGATGAGGAATTTGGAGATATCGTTATGAATTTTCCTGAAGAGGAGTTGTTCAGCGGAGAAAATTCAGAGACAACGTTAAATGCTCAGAAGTTAATAGAGTATATTCTTGATATTAAGAAGAAGTATGCAATTGAAAAAGTTAGAATCGGTTATGAACCAGCTATGGATGATGACACTTGCTTGGTCGAGATTGATAAAGAAATGATGGATACGAATGTTATTGTCTCGAAACTGTTGGCTTAAAACCCTTCTGAACCAGAGTTTGATGCAGAAAAATAGACATTAATAATGGCAGAAAGCCCATTTCAATCCAATTGCTTTGTAAAATCAACCCATCCCTCCCAATAGCAAGTGGTATGATGGCAAAAAGGGAGATTCTGGCGCGAGGCTCGAAGGCTCTCACAGCAGAAAGGATGTTATGCCACATGCCTACATATAACAAATTGGTACGGGACAAGATTCCGCATATTATCACATCCAGCGGTAAGGAATGCCGCACACGCATTCTGGACCCGGAGGAGTATAAGCAAGAGTTAAGAACGAAGCTGCAAGAAGAATCGGATGAGTATGTAAAAGCAGCAAGCGATCAGGAAGCGCTGGAAGAATTGGCAGACATGCTCGAAGTGATTCGGGCGCTGGCGGAGGTGCATGGTGCGAATGCGGGGCAGCTGGATAAGCTACGGGCAGACAAAGCCGAGGCGCGCGGTGGATTCCAGGAACGGGTGTATCTGATCGATGTCGACGAAGCTTAACGTTAAACTCATTATAGATAACTTGGCAGACGAACTGATTGCCCGGATGCAGCATGCATCCGGGATCTATATTATGACGTCCTTTATCATGCAGTCCGGGGTGCGGATGCTCGCGGGAGATTATTTGTATATCACTCAGCCGGAAGGACTACGGGCGCTCTGTGAGGTTGATCCACGAATTGAGACACGTTTGTGGCGAAGTATGGGTACTTCTTTTCACCCGAAAGCTTATCTGTTCGATGCCGATTGTATAAAAACCATAATCGCTTGATACAAAAACCTCAAAAAATTCTCATCGCCAAACTGATCGAAATAACCCGCATAGCGACGATCCGTCGTATAGGCTTCCGCAATACATCTCAAAATCTCAGCATCACAACTCATAAATTGCTCCAGACAACTCTTCCATTCACGCAATAGCGCCTGCACCTCACCAGAAGCAGGAGATAGATCCTGATGTTTCGCCAACTCCCGAAATACCTGCTCCATATTGACCGAGAACTGCTGGTAGGCTTGTTCTTGCTCTTCCGCAGACAGCTCGCTCACATTAGCTTCGAATTCCTGATATTTCTCGGTATTTCCGTAGATGAACTTTGCCTCGGATTCATATTGCTCTTGAATGGACAGAATGGGGGAATCGTCAAACAGATGAAGATGAGAGATATCCGTCCCATCTACATACTCGTCCAACTGGTCGATGATGGTTTCAAGCTTTTGTTTGCGTTGAACGAGTGTACTGCGGTGCTCTCTTAGGATATCTTTTTGTTCTTCTTTGGAAAGTTGCATCATGGCTGCAATGTCTTTTAATGAGAAATTCATTTCTTTGAACAACAGAATTATTTGCAGATTCCCCAGTGCCTCTTGATCATAATACCGATAGCCGTTGTCCTCGACTTTGCTCGGTTTCAATAGATCCGTTTTATCATAATAATGTAATGCGCGTTTGGTGATGCCTGTAATCTGAATGATATCTTTAACGGTGAAATAGGGTGTCTTCATTCCAAAAGTCCTTTGTTTCAGCAAGAATGACACTTGCCGGAGTGATGGTTGCTTGGGTAATCGGTGTACCTGTTTTGTTCAGATAATATTGGATTAAGTGATAACCGCAAGAATAGCCAGCCGCATAGGGCATACCTACGGGCGTGAAGTTTTGCATGATGGCAAGTTCATCGCCGTATAGATACGGATTAATTTGGTCAAAACCGGTGACATGCAACTGGTCTTTTATCTTTGGTTTAATTACTTTATTCAAAGTCTCCATATCCGTTTTAGCTACCCAGGGGCCTAACAATTCTTCTCCATACAGGGATGTGGCAAAGCTCTCGGCCAACCCCTCGCTAACAACCATCTCGCCAAGCGTAATCTGTGGATTCCACTGGATATATTGATATCTCACATTATGATTGCATTCATGGGCTAACACGGATTGGATACGAGGTAGAGTATATCTACTCGGGATCAGGTTCGCAATAATATAACCGGGGATTCCACCATCTCCGCTGATACCTTCGTTCATGGTGAGTGAAGGGCTATTCTTATCGCCTAGTAAAATCGTATATAGATATTCGGAGACCGATAGCTCAATTCCGTGCTCTATAAAGGTGGATAGACTTGTACAAACAGCTTCATGACACTGTTGCCAAAATGCTTCAGACGAGATCGCTGCTAACGATTCGTTAATCTCAGGTGTGATATCTGCGGGAGCGATATTCATAAAGTTATTCATCATAATCACATCGAAGCCGTGAGGCTCATGAGAACGAAACGGGATCTGTTGAATGTTCCATTTGTTCATAAAAGGACCCATCATTCGCTCGCGGTATAACTCTAATTTCTCATCGGGTCCAGCCTGGATGATCTCCTCATAGATTTGATCTGAGCGTAAAGCGGTAATTTTCATCCTTAATCTCTCCTTCATGTAAGCTTGAGATCATTATCAAGTATGACCTAACGTAACAGTCAAGCGTTGATGTCACGCTGCTGGCTCTCTGAATGATTCTGCATCTTCATTGCGAATATCAGAGCAGACAGGATATAGATCAGGCTTAACAAGAGATAAGGGAGTTGAAGCGAGAATACGCGATCGAAAGTCGTTTCACTAACCCGCACCAATAATCCGCCGAGAAGCGTACCGATGGCACTAATTCCAAAGGACAAAAAGCGAAACACACTTCCGACCCGGCCGAGCATCTCATTAGGAACGGAACGTTGCAGGATGGAGGAACGGGTAACATTGTAGAAAATAATGAAAAATGCAGCACAGAAGTACAGTCCACCTACCATATAAGCATTCGTGGTTAACCCCACCACACCGTAGATGATTCCCATGCACAAAATGGAGGAGATAATCAATTGTTTTGTACTCCATCTCTTACGCATATAAGCCACAGCCTGGCTCCCTACAATGCTGCCGATTGTTGCAATGGAGATGAGAATACCGAATGCAAAAGCATCCAACTGAAGCACATCGCGTACAAAAAAGATCTGAGTAGCCAGAATGATCGAATACATCAGCGTAATGGTGACAGACAGAATGGCTAGTCCGCGGAGAAAACGATCACGATAGACATATTGAATACCGGACCACATCTCGCGTTTCCAATTCTTCATCGGGCGAACTTCCTTCTTGGTTGTTTCCGTATCCCCCGGGTAGAAGTTTCCCTTTAAACTAATTAAAAAAAGCAGAGCTATAACAGCTGTTACAGCGTCTATGGCAAAAGGAAAAACGATATGCAGGGTTATGATGAACCCTCCCAGAGCAACGCCCAGAATATCACTCGTGATTAACTGTCCTGCGGTAAACTGCCCGTTGGCTTTTTCCAATTTACTTTCATCTACCAGTTGAGGGATGACCGTCTGCACTGTACTGTCGAATACAACTCGGCTCAGGCCAATCCCAAACATGAACAGAGCCAGAATCGGAATGCTCACCCATCCACCCCAGATACATAACGTTAGGACAAGCAGAAGGATCATTCGCGTAAAGCCTGCCCCAATCAGCATATGTTTGCGTGAGTAACGGTCGATGAGGACACCTACTGGCAGACTGAATAGTAGCCAGGGTAAACGAAGTGCCGTCATGGTGACGGAGGCATACAACGTATCGCTCGTTAGTGTTGATATGAGCCAAGGAACCGCAGCAAGTGTAAGTCCATCACCCAAAAATGTAAGCGAAAATGCGCCAAATAACTTGGTATAATTCGACTTGATTTTCATCGTTCCCTCCACCAATAAGATGTTAAGCATAGCAACTTTGAGGTTGGAAAATAATGTGTTTTCACTTAAACCAAATTTAAGTTATTCTAAAATAGTTTTCAATGCTATTTTTACATTAAATAACTTCACAAAACGCTTACAAACTTTCAATTCTACCCTACCTTTTCCGCTACGAAGCTGAGATAATGGGAGAGGAATAAGGCATGAAACAGACACAACAACCATGTTCACCAACAGTCTAAAAATAAAAGCTGCATATCCATAGGAGGATTATTAATGACGACACAACCATTGAATCTGATCCAATCCACGGAGGGCCAAGCGTTGCTTGCCCAAATGTATGGACAATCACAAGTAGAGGAACAGACTGCACGTTACACAAAGCTGAACGCAACGTTTGAAGAGTACTTCGGCCCGCAAGAGGGAAGCAAGTTGTTCAGCGCAGCAGGACGCAGCGAGATTGGCGGCAATCATACGGATCATAACCATGGTAAAGTGCTGGCGGGCAGCATTACGCTGGATACACTTGCGGTGGCTGCGCCAACGGCAGAATCGGTTATTACCTTTTATTCAGAAGGTTATGACAAGAAATATGTAATCGATCTCACGGATCTCACGCCAAATACGGAAGACGATGGCACAATAGCATTGATTCGCGGTATGGCTGCGGGATTCGGAGAGTTTGGACACCAGGTTGGCGGCTTCCAAGCGTACATCTCCAGTAACGTATTCTCGGCATCAGGACTCAGTTCATCGGCGTCATTTGAGATGCTGATCTGTACGATTTTGAATCACTTCTATAATGATGGAGCACTGGATGTTGTGACCTTGGCCAAAATAGGTCAGTATGCGGAGAATCACTATTGGAACAAACCTTCCGGTCTGCTGGATCAGATGGCTTGTGCGTACGGCGGACTGATTGCCATTGATTTTGAGAATCCTGCACAGCCGGTTATCGAGCCTGTTCAATGGGATTTCCAACAGAACGGTTACTCATTGGTCATTGTGAATACAGGTGGTAACCACGCCGATCTGACGGAAGATTACGCTGCTGTGCCATATGAGATGAGAGCGGTTGCTCAGGCGCTGGGTAGTGAGTATGTTCGGGAAATTACAGCTGACGCAATCTACGCCAACCTCAAGAAGGTTCGTGAAGCTGCTGGGGATCGTGCCGTGCTGCGTGCGCTTCATTTCCTGGAGGAAAACAATCGTGTCGATGGTCAGGTTCAGGCGTTGCGTGATGGACGTTTTGCTGATTTCTTGAAACTGATTACGGCGTCCGGTAACTCATCATGGAAGTGGCTGCAGAATGTATATCAGAGTGGTGCTGTGAAGGAACAGGAGATTGGCATCGCGCTGGCACTGACCGAGAATTATCTGCAAAACCTGGGTGATGGCGCTTGTCGTATTCATGGTGGTGGATTCGCAGGGGTTATTCTGACGATCCTTCCGAACGAAAAAGTAGAAGAGTATATGTCCTGGATGCACGACATGCTGGAAACGCCGATTATTGTCGTTAATGTGCGCGCACAGGGTGCAGTATGCCTGAATACATTGATTGCTAACGCGAGCTAAAAATCACTTAAATAAATAGTTCTAGCATAATTCAACGAAGTCCGGGCTATGCCCGGGCTTTTGGGGTTGTCCATTTTTTTAAAAAACTTCAAACCTTGAAGGTCTGTAATGTGTTATTTAAGTAGTGGTTAGTTAGGTTGGTAGTGACTAGAATACAGGCGTATTAATGATGGTTCGATTAGGTGAGAGGCTGTATCTCAATAATGTTCTCATGGGAGGAAGGATCAGATGATTACACCTACAGTGGCTGGGCAGGAAGAGGCTCAATTATACGAGGAGTTGCGGCGTGCGATCGATGAATTCGAAGAGGGCGAGCAGCGGCAAATAGTTCTGAGTCGGATGATCAAACAGCTCAGGTTCGCCAAGTGGCGCAAAGATCGGATGCGCAAGGTTGATGCATACTGCCAAAGGATCAAGCCCGCGACACTTTGGATCATATTAGCCACAGGCGCACTGGCACCAGTTTTGTTATTTAGCATGTTCATCTGGGTATCGTTGTGGGTGGAATGAAGCTGTAGTAGAGGGATAACAATATGAAGTTAATAAAAAGAACCGTTAACCATCGGATTTTCGTATTCCGACTGTAACGATTCTCTGAACTATCTTTAGGGTTAGTGGGACATTTGTGTAGACTTACCGTCTAAAGATTGCACTTGTCCCTGGATATACTGGTGGTAATCGCGGAAGCTGCTGATGTGATGCAAAGAATCAGAATTCTCGGACTGGATCTTAATTTTACCGTCCTGAGGCAGATTTTTCATCTCAGCAATGACGGATTTGGAACCTTGGATATCGCCGGACATGTCCTGGATTCGTTGTAATAATGCCGGATGTCCTTCATGTTGGAGCATTTCGGCGAGCGGTCGCATTTCCTCCAACTTTTGGCTCGACCGTTCAAGTGTGGTCATCACTTTGTCTCCATCTGTACTTGCGCTAAGCGAGACCATTCGGTGAATATGGTCTTTCTCCATACGTTCAAGCGCCTCAAGATGGGAAGCTTCCAGTCGTTTGGGATCGCTCCAACTCTCCGATCGAACGGTGTTATTCTTTTGCTGTGATGCATTATTCGCAGTGCCATTGCCACAGCCCCATAACAGAGATGAGCAGGTTAACACGGCTCCAACGGCGATGATACTTTTTAACCTCATGCTGTCACTCCTTCGATAATTTCCTGAAGGTAGTATGAGCAATAATATCCAAAATCATGCTTCTTCTTTTCATTTCATTCCCAGTATGTAGTTGAATAACCTTTTAAAATCGAGAGTACATATCTTCGCAAATTTTTGTAGCCTGTATTTTCACGTGAAATTGCAACGGTACGTAGCGAGGTGGAAAATAATGAATCTGTATACTAATAACATATGGCGCTGGACCATCAATCTTCTATATCCTGCCATTATCTTTGTCTTCCAGAGCTGGGGACCGATATTGGATTCTTGGACAGGTCCTATTTTGTTCGTCGCGGTGTTCTGCTTTCTGTGGAGCGATGTGAAAGACTTGTTCCTCTCGACAGGATTGACATGGATTATTGCCATCCCGTGTTGGTGGTATTGGATTGAACGTCCGAAACCATCGTTCGGTGCAGAACATTTTGCGGCACATCTATGGTTAATTGTACTTATGTATATTGTCTTTGTGCTCATTCCTCAGACCTTAATCCTGACTACTCGGTTGCGGGTGATGCATTATTATAAGAAGTGAAAGTTAGTAGAGAATAGGCGGCCGTTGGCCGTTTTTTTAAAATAAAATGAACGCATGGGAGAGAGTTCAATTGTTGAGCAAAGATATAACAAGAAGTAAAGAAAGAAGTTTTTTATATATCATGATTTTCACCTTAATATATGGTCTGACATTACTGATCTGGCCGTTGATCGCATTTGCCATGGGAATGTCGCTCGCTGCACCCACTCCTTCTGAGTATCAGGTGGCAAGTCGTTTGGAGGGCAATATACTGATGTCATACCCACTCTGTGTTATTGCGGCCTTGGTTTCGGGATGGGTTTCTTACCATGAGAAAAGATACATCTTTCCTTACTGGATCATGCAGTTGCCATTGTTATGGATCGCTGCATGGATGCTGGTAAATTACTTCGGGGCAGCACTATCTGCCATACCATTTCTACGATAATTAATTGTTTATAGAGATTCAATTTTAAGGAGAGGTTAATCTATGCCCAAGACAAGCAACCGTAAACGCGTAGCGTACGTGTTGTTCTTTGTATTGGTCGCTCTGTTTTTGATCCGCTCTTGTGGTCCTCAGGACATCGATTCAGTGCTCAGCCAAAATGGTATTGATTCCGAACAGGTGAAGCTAATTACAACTATTGAACCGCGAACACAATTGGTTTTATATCAAGATCTCACTACGAATAACCTGACTCCTGCTTTGATCCAGCAAAAGATGTGGTTCCCCGAACTGGCCAGAATAGGCGGTGGTCTGCAAGATAATGCGGTCGAGCCGCTTTCTTCTCATATATCAGGATACGAGGAGTCTAAAGGCAAAATGATCTATATTATATACGGGTATCTCCATGATGCTGACATTACCCAGGTACATATTCGTTACGAACCAAATCTGGCATCTTCGCGGTTGGAAGCGGAAATCGTGAAATCATCTTCCGATCAATCCAGCGGCAGGTTGTGGTATGCGGTAATCCAGCAGCCGATTCACGAGATGATATGGGACATAAAAGGACTGAACGACGAAGGTCACGTCATCTACTCATCTCTCGATAGTGAGGATTAGGAAGCAGGCTGGCTAATGGAATGGAAACTTCGCAGTAACAGATCCGCATGATTCGAATTGCAAACGAACGACATCATAAATTTAACACCCTTTATCCGGCTCCAGACGGACAAGGGGTGTTTTACGCGTTTCCTACACTTTCCGTTTATATTTCCCTGTATACGGAATCGTGAGATGGATTTTCAGATCCTGAATCGAGTCTTCGGTAAGCATCATCTTGCTGCCATTGTTTGATAACTTACGCCAGAGCTTTGGATTTTTGCGATACAGCTTCTCCTGAAGGCCGTAAATATCGACACCACGCTCAAGGCCATGACGATAGGTCTGCATGATCTGCTCACGTAACTTCACTTCACTGATCTGGATCATCTCTTCATAAGAGGTGGGCACCAGGTATTCGTACAGGGCAGTGAGGTAGTGGGCGTCAATGTTGAACGTAACGTCTTCACCCTGAATGACAGGTTTAATTTTGATCTTTGGTAATCCTACACTGAGCGCCCCGTAGATCGTTCCATCCTTCTGCACAAGCAAGGGAGCACGCCGCATGTCCTTGATTAGCCAGTGATAACCGGGAAGCTGACTGCGTGGAAAGTATTCAAAGTCATAGCCAGTCTTTTCAAAAAAGGCCCCTTCCACCAGAAACAAATCATGTTTCTTCTCATTCTCAGCCCACTGAGTATCGTTCAATGCAATACTTGGCAGATACGTCGTGGTAGCGGGATCATTATGTGTTGCAATGAGCTTAAAGCTAAGCACAGGCGGGTACAACGATTCTTCCATGTACGTGGGAAGTGGATTGTGAAGAATGCTGTCCAGTGGCGACATATTATAGATGGACGTTGCACTTAGAATTTTCTCCAGAGGCTCTCGTGTTCCATACACCCAGGTTGTATAACGGGATTCTGGAAATCGTCCCAGCATGTCGAACACTTCTTTGATATGTTTGCTAGTCAGCACACCTTCGGCCATAACGATGGCTGTCACATGCCCCCAAGCCATGTGTAATTGAGCCGTGCGGAACAGCTCGTTCAGCGCCAGACTCATGGTTTTCCCTTCGGCATGTCCGACCCATACAGGCGGTGTATCTGCACTTTTGGTCGAACTTTCACTTTTGGCGACACTGGCAAAATCCAGCGTTTGTACATACAGGTGGTACATGCCGTCCTTATAATCAATCCCAAAGGCTTTGGCGTAGTCCACCTGTTGAATCTCAAAGGCACTCCAGCATCCACTTGTCATCACGCACATGGATAGGCTTAACAGACCCAGCAAACATCGCTGTAACAAGTGTTTCATCGTCCGTTTCCTTTCTTACGCGGTTCTTGAGTCTCAAGATAGACGGGTCTTCGTTTACCTAACCCCTTTGGCAGTTTGAATAATGAAGCTATCGCTTGTTTGAAATGAAGCGGTGTTAACGGCGTGAGATACGGAATGCCAAATGATTTGAGATCGGTCAGGTAGATGAGGAACAGAATCAACGACAGGATGAACCCATAGATGCCGAGGGATGCCCCCAGGACAAAACAAAGGAACCGCAGGATCAGCACAGAACTGGTCATGACCTGATTCACAATGGTTGCACCAGCTACGACGGTAACTGCAATGATGACAATCATGAGGGGAGAGACCATGCCGGCTCGAATGGCGGAATCCCCGATGATCAAACCGCCAACGACCGTTAATGTCTGGCCGATGGCACTTGGTAAACGTACCCCCGCCTCTCGGAACAGCTCCATTAGCAGCATAATGAGAAACATCTCCACTCCCGATTCCATTGGAAGTCCCATGCGTCCAACCGAGATCGTCGCGACTAGAGGAAAGGGGATCTGATCCATATGAAAGGATGTCAGCGCAATATAAAAGCCAGGCAGGAACACGGTGATCATCAGGCCAAGAAAGCGCAGCATCCGTCCTACGTTCACAGGCAAGAAGGGAAAGCTGGCATCCTCCGGTGATTTGAGCAAAAGAAACAGATTGACTGGCCCAATAATGGCGCTGGGATTACCGTCTACAATGAGGATAAAACGTCCATTCAGGAGACATTCTGCAGCAAAGTCAGGCCTGCCCGTATAATGGGTGACGGGAAACAAAGTGATTTTCGAAGGCGACAGCAATTCTTCCAGTTCATTGGCGGTCAAGATGCGTTCCGTCTCAATCTTACGCAACCGATCCTGGACGTCTTCGATCAGCTCCGGATTGGCGATATTTTTGATATACATCAATGCCACCTTGGTTGCAGAACGTGTACCGATCAGTTCGATATTGCAGGCCAGTTGGTTCGTACGCAGACGGGTGCGTATCAAGGCAACATTGACGGCAAGTGGTTCAATGAACCCATCTCTTGCCCCGCGGATCGAAACTTCGGTGGTCGATTCCTCCGGTGTTCGAGTAGGGATGTTAGATATATCAATACTCCACATGGTTTGCAGGGAAGGAATACAGATCAACATATGGCCTTCAAAAACACGGAGAGACATCAGTTCAGTTCCAAATGCAGGATCTTGCAGATCCATTAGGGTCCAATCCAGGCTGATGCACTTTTCAATGTCGGATGTACGGATAAAGTGTGTATTTTCATATGTTCGTTTGAGTTCCGGGAGAATAATATCGTAGATCGCTTCACTATCTACCATACCGCTGCAATAGGTCATAAGGAGTTGCATCGGAGGTTCTCCGATCATATGACTATTGATGATGACATCATCAGATCCGGCAAAAAAGGTGTTCAGGTTATGCTCGTTCATTCGGAACGGTTCAACGTCAGGATTATTCTTGGGTTGGGTTGAGATCGGCACGTTTGGGAGCCTCCTTGTCCTTTTTGTGGATTAATGCGGCAATGGTCAATATTACGGTAACGATGGATACATAAGCGAGCATGACCGGGAACTGAATATGGTCCACATAATAATCCACGTAATCAATGCGCCACCATTGCATCGCCATGAAGCTCATGATGACGGTAATGGTAAGGATGGCGATATATCGTTTCTTCGGTCTGCGGAAATTCAGCAGATCTACGATGAGATACATGGATATGGCCACCCTTGCAAAGGAACCACTAAGCCACTGATAGATGGACAAAAAATCAACGTGCTGCAGCAGCTTGCCGATATTCACAAGTTTCCATTGCTCATAGGGACTGTTTCGTTGTTTGGCTGCTTCTTCGGGACCAAACTCCACGATGGCTCCGATCGTGGGACCGATCGCCATACTGAGCATAAACACGCCAAGGATCAGAACATGCCACCAACGAATTTTGCCTTTGACTTCATGTTGGAACAACATAAGAATCCAAATTTCCATAAGCCCGGCAAGAGAGTAGATCATGCCCCGCCACACGGGACCCATGCCGTTCTCCATAATCGGGAACAATAGACTGTAGTCTTTGTATTTCATATTGGCGGACATTACAAAATAACCAAGCAAAATGACAAAGGGCAGCAGCAGACTGGAAGTCATCGCAATGGAGCGTATGCCTTTAGCCGCTGCCCACGCAGCAACCAGTGCTCCGCCACCTGCCAGAACATAAGGAGGTGTGAATTGAAGATACGTGGATACGGTCCAGTTGGTTGTCTCATACAGCGTATGCGTGCCAAGCGTGAATAGCAGAATGGAAGCGGAGATCCGGAAGATCCAGGAAGGTACCGCCCCGAATTCTCGGGTAATCCAATCTGTTAATCGTTGTCCACGTACACGGCGAATAATGATGTACATCATACATAGAAACAACATGAAAAAAGGGCCAGCCGCCACGACAGACAACCATCCGTCTCTGCCGCCAGCTTCGAGAATTGCTGGGATGGACAAGACATGGCAGACCAGTCCGGCACTTAATAAAATGATGGAAAAGGATAACCAGATGGTAATTTGACCTTTTTCACGACTCATGCGAATCCTCCTTTCCAATGAAGGAAGTTTCCGTTAGGTTGTACAGCATACAGGAAGTTGATTCCTTTTTCAGATTTTTTCACAGAAAGAGGCAAACGAGATGGACGAGCCAGACAGAAAGCTTTAACATACAGATATAGCATGTCGAAGACAAGCACTGAGCGAAGCATAGAGAAATAGGGAGGAAACCTGCGATGACAAATACAACGAAGGCACCTGGAGAGACAAAAGTTGGCTTTATTGGTACAGGCGTGATGGGTAAAAGCATGGCTGGGCACATCCAGCAAGCGGGATATCCGCTGCATGTGTACACGCGAACTGCTGCCAAAGCAGAAGCATTGGTGAAGGAAGGTGCCATATGGCATGACACACCAGGCAAACTGGCTGCTGCGTGTGATGTCATCATCACAATGGTGGGGTATCCGAAGGATGTGGAGGAGATTTATCTCGGTGAGGATGGGCTTGTAGCCAATGCGAAACCGGGTTCATATCTGATTGATATGACGACCTCAAGTCCGTTACTGGCTGCACGAATCTTTGAAGCTGCGGAAGCTAAAGGACTGCATGCACTGGACGCGCCTGTGTCGGGCGGTGATATCGGAGCGCAGAACGCGAAGCTGTCCATTATGGTTGGTGGTAGTTCGGAGGCCTTTGAAGCCGTGCGTCCGCTCTTTGAGCAGATGGGCAGCAACATTGTGCTGCAAGGCAAGGCGGGAGCCGGACAGCATACCAAAATGTGCAACCAAATTGCCATTGCCTCTGGCATGATGGGCGTATGCGAAGCACTAGCCTATGCCAAGACGTCTGGTCTGGACGCGGAGACCGTGCTGAAGAGCATTGCTACCGGTGCAGCCGGAAGCTGGTCACTCAGCAATCTCGGTCCGCGCATGATCGCAGGCGATTATGAGCCTGGATTCTATGTGAAACATTTTATCAAAGACATGGGAATTGCACTGGAGTCTGCAAAAGCGATGGGCATGAAAACGCCCGGGCTGGCTCTGGCCGAATCTCTGTATCAGGAAATAGCGAATAATGGTCTGGAAGAGAAGGGTACACAGGTGCTCTACACCTATTATCTTCAGGCTTAACAACCAAGAGAACAGCAGCGTATTCTTTTTCTATTCAGGAAAGGGTTGCGCTGTTTTTTTTCAATTTTGCGGTTTGTTTATGCGTCTAAAGTCACGGAATTGGTTAAATGTTCATATGTACTTTGCGTTTTAGAGAGATTTTGATCGTTTTCCCTTTATTTTTACCCCTCTTTATCCGACATAAGTAATAGAAGTTTACATAATGAATGTGTCAAAGGATGTTATTCCTCCTGTAATGGTCACCCGTAACCCACACTATAATAGAACGGAGCTTGCCCATGTTCAAGAAAATCCTGTCTCTGTTCAAGACACAACCAGAGCTTGCGAACCAGATTACAGCCTCCGCTTCAGCGTTACCATCAACGACAACCATTCCCCCGCGTATGGTCCGTAGTAAGCGCAAGAAAAAAGCGGAAGGGGATTGGACACGCCAGCCGGAGGAGCCTAGCACAGCAGATCAGCTGATAGGTCTTCCAAGTCAATATAAAGTGCTGAACGACCTGCTCGTTACCAATCCAAAGTCACGCTCCGGTTATTCGCAGATTGATCATGTCGTGATCGGCCCTCGGGCAATCTTTGTGATCGAAACCCGAAATCTGACGACAGGTGAGATTCGCGGCGGACGAAGAGAGGCTAATTGGTCAGTCAGCAGCAGCCGGGTCAAAATGTACAATCCACTCATGCAGCATCGTGCCCATGTTGAAGCCATTCATGCACACCTCGGAGACTACAAAAGAGTACGTCTCGTCTCCATGGTGACCTTCACCAACCGTTGCCGCATCAGTGTTGATCCTGCTGTGAGGTATGTGAATTCGGATGAACTGATCATCTACGATCATGAATTGGTGGAAACGATTCAGCGCAAGACGGAACGACTTGAGACAGAGGTTCCCGAAACCGTATTTCAAGAGAAGGATATCCAGGCGATCTACGCTCTGTTATCATCGGTCAATTCCACCGATCCTCAGATTCGGTCAGAGCATATGGAGAAGGCTAAAGGTATCAAATAATTACGCTCCACGAACACTGTTGTCCATACGGGCGGCAGTGTTTTTGTGTTGCGGTGGTAGTTAATTCGCGCATAGTAAAAGGCTTTAGACACAGGTATATCGTCGTATACAACCGATTTTTAACTTATGATAGAATGTAGACCATGTCCAATTGTGTGAATCAAGCATGTTATATGAAAGGATATTTTTGTAAGTAGGTGTTCAAGTCTTGGAGCCAGAGGTTAATGGTTCTCAGGAATATACATACGATAGGGGAAGATTATACGATGAAATGGAATTATACGATAAAGACGTTCACAGTTATGCTTGGTTTGGCAGCGATTCTGACAGCTTGTGGTGGCGGAGCTAAAGAGACGTCATTGCCGGAGTCTGCTTCCGGTACAGAAGTTGCTTCATCAGAAACAAGCAGCTCGAATGCTGCTGTAACAGAAACCGCAGCAACCGGTTCGAAGGGGAGTGAGGAGACAGGTTCAACTACAGAAGAATCTTCTTCAACGGACGACGGCAAGATTGGAAAGGACTCCACACTGGAAGAGTTGAAGCAGCAGTATGCCGATAAACTTGGTTATATCCGTATCCCGCTTACGGATCATCCGGTGCGTCGAGTCAGTGAGGAAGGTTCCAAAAATATTAATGTGGCCAACTATAGTGATGCCGTTGTGGACATGAATGCAGAGGTTCCAATTCATTCCGATTCGCAGCGGTTAATTGATGATGCCTTTCCATTTTTCACAACCGTACAAGCACCTGATGAATCTTATATAAATTGGGAAGAAGCAACCAATCTGGAGCGTGCCATGGTGAAAACACTGTTTATCGCCCGTGAAGGTCTGCTAATTACTGAGGATGCGATGAAAAATAAGGATTATAGCAGTACATCATTCCAGGATTCGATGGATTTCTTCAGGGTCACAGCGAAATTTGAATCCATGGCACCTGTTGCACAGCATCCGCGTGACATTACGTTGAGTACGCTATACGACAAAGCACGCACGTCATGGGGCAAGCTTGCTGCGATGGACCCGGAGCAGGATGAAGCGGCGTTTGCCGAGATGTACAAGACGACGAGAACCGATGCCAATAATGCCATGGGGTTGCTTAATGTTCTCTTGTCTACCAATGAAGAAGAACGGGTCAAAGAGATTTACGGGGAATAAAAATGCCGTGATCCAGAGTTAATCTGGAACATCCCGGTAACATGTCTGGATCACATGCCTTCAAACTCTGACTACCGCTTGAAGCGGGGTCAGGGTTTTTCTGGTTTTTTCCAATAGGTGTATGATATGTTTTTAGGAGTAAGACATGTACGGAATATAGGTGAGGTGTGTGAAAGATGTGGTGGATGAACTTTTGTAAACGCTTTAAATTTAAAACGAAGCTAATCTTGTTTTTATCTACCGCAACGGTCTTAATCTCCGGAATCACAGGGTTGATCACCTATCGCATCCATATCGACCTGTTCAATGAAGAGGTCAGTCGCCAGTATAGTCTTACCGCAGAACAGATTCTTGCACGTCTGGATTCCAGGGTACACGACATGTATAAAGTCACCGATTATATCACACTGAATCCCTCCGTAAAAAATGCCATCAAAGCACAGACCTCTGGCATCTCGTCCTATGATCAGATGAAGCTAGAAGATGAACTGGATGATCAGTTGTATCAGGTAAGGCTGGATGCACCGGAGATCATGGGGCTCCGCATATATGACCTGAAGGATAACATATTTAATCTCGGCGCCTTTGCTGGCTCATTTCAACAGATGGATCCTTCCTATCTGGCAGAGATGGTTCATAGACTGGAAGGAACGGGCGGCGAATATGGTTGGAATCGTTTGGGGCCGGATGCCTTCTTGCAGGAGGAACAATCCAATTGGATTCTGGCGGGACGATTAATGCGGTCTGTTGATCTGGAGACCTATGGCGTCATGCTAATTCTGTTTAACACCTCGTTGTTCGAATCGTATCTCAAAGATCTGCGACTGAATGAGGAAGTTGCTGTCTACTTGTTTGACGCAGATGGTGAGCTTCTATATGCCTTTCATAATCAGGATGCGGATCCACCCCCACTTACCGAGCTAAGCCTAGGGGCGACTGAGATCAGGGACGAGCAGGGAACAACCCAATTGTATACGAAGCAAACGTCAGACAAAGCGGGCTTCACCCTGGTCAGCAAGGTCTCACTGGCTCAGATTCAGAACAAGGGAAAGATTATTGTAAAAGTTGCTGTGTTCTCTGCGGTAGCCAGCATATTATGCTCCTGGTTCATCATTACCGTAATTAGCGGCAGACTGTTGCGTCCACTTGCGAGTCTAGTCAACGCGATGAAAAGAGTGCGTGATGGACAGTTCGATACACGGGTACGGATCGAGACACGGGATGAGCTCGGTTTCATCGGTGAACGATTCAATGCAATGGCTTCCCGGATTGATACGCTTATACATGAAGTGTACGAGCGCGAACTCAGTCAAAAAGAAGCTGAACTCAAAGCTATTCAGGCCCAGCTGAATCCCCATTTTCTGTATAACACCTTGAGCATGTTTTTCTGGAAGTTCTATATGCTTGGCGATGAGAAATCGGCTCGCCTGGTCACTGCCTTGTCCGAGATGCTGCAGTATACGCTGGAACCCGTGCAGCAACTGACGACCGTACAGGATGAGATGAAGCAAATAGATCACTACCTGCAGATTCAGCAGGCCCGGTATCAGGAAGCCTTGTCGATTGAAATTGCCGTTCCTGCTGAATTGTTTCGCTGTCAGGTGATCCGGCTGTTGCTTCAGCCCATCGTGGAGAATGTTTTTGTTCATGCCTTCTCGGACAAAAGGAACAACCGCCATCTGGAGATTCGTGGCTCGCGGCAAAACGGGCATGAAGGAGAGCCGGATCTGCTCATCATTGAAATTTCAGATAACGGCTGCGGCATGCACGCATCGGTCATTGAACGCATTATGACGCCAGTGGCACATGCCGATGAGGAACGTCAGCACATTGGCATGCGGAGTGTACTTCGAAGAATTGAGTTGATTCACGGTGAACCCTACGGTGTACAGATCGAGTCGACTGTGGGAGAGGGTACGCTAGTACGTCTTCGTTTGCCTTATCAGATCGGTGAGGACTTATGCCGGGAAATTCAGGTGACTGAGAGGAGTGAGTTCTGTTGAATGGACGTATGCTCGTAGTGGATGATGAAGCATTATTTCGTCAGGGTCTGATTCATCTGGTTCGCAATAACCCCCTCGGGTGGGAGGTCGTTGGGGAAGCGGCCGATGGAGAAGAAGCGATACAGGCTGTACACAGTTGCACACCTGATCTGATCATTACGGATATCAACATGCCTGTGATGGATGGTCTAGATTTGGCCGAACGCATACACGAGAGTGGACTGGACATTATGATTATCATTTTGACAGGTTATCGTGAGTTCGAATATGCACAGCGTGCCATCCGGTATGGGGCAATTGAATTTTTGTTAAAGCCGTTCTCGCTCGATGAAGCATGTCAGGTGTTACAAAAGGCACATGAACGATATCGCCGAAAACAGTCTGACATTCGGATCAGGGAACAATACAGCCAGGTGGACCGTACCGAGAGACTGCGAGAGGAACTGACTTTGTTGCTGCTCCACCATCAATTCGGATCGATAATGAATCGGATCGAGATGTTGCTAGAAGAAGCGTCCGGGATGAGCTTGTCACAAGGCAAAGCGGAGATTCATATGCTTATGAAGGTCATGACGGACTTACTGGTACAACAGCTTCAGCCTCAGGAATCCAGTGGTATGGACTCAACTGCCCCAGATCCACTGCTCTGGATTCATACCATACCTGAAGTCATCGCTTGGGCCAGATGCAAGAGCGAAGAGTGGGTGGATATGCTGATGCGGCTAACTCAGGAACAGCAGGATCATGTCGTTACACGAGTTATACAGTATATTGAAATGAACTATTCCAGCACATGTACGTTGCAGGCCGTGGCTGCCCATGTTCATGTGACACCCAACTACTTGAGCCATTTGTTCAAAAAAGAGACAGGACAAGGCTTCAGCCAATATGTCAGCAAGCGCCGAATTGATAAGGCGAAGCTGCTGCTGCACAGCACTCGGCAGAGTATGGCAGATATCGCGGAACTGACCGGGTTCGATAACTCCAGTTATTTTACAACCGTATTCAAACAGATGACGGGGGTAACGCCCCGCGAATATCGCAAGCAAGTAGCCAAGTGAAGTGCCCGGTAGCAATCCCCCTCGAACTGCTGCAGGGTCACAATTAAAGAGAAGCCTCCTCTTAATATCTGTTCGTTTCCAAGGTCAACCCCACCATGTGGGGTTATTTTTGCGTAGAAAATTATAAAAGGATCGTTAAATAACAAATGTTTACGCTTACATTTTTATCTAAAATACAACTATAGTACATCAACAGCAGAGAGGAGTGATGGATGTGAAGGGAGAACTGACCGCAGGTCCGCCGTCTGGATTACAACCGCCGGACAGTGAAATGAAGCATCGGATTCGGCAGCAGCGGCTTCGACGATTCAAGATGAATATACCGTTAATCTTGATGTTTGTTCCGGTGATTATGTTCTACCTTACCTTTCGTTATGCACCCATCGGAGGGCTGGTCATGGCCTTTAAGGATTACAACTTCTATGATGGACTGTGGAACAGTCCATGGGTGGGCTTTCAGCATTTTCAGACGCTGTTCAGTGATCCGCGCACGGTGGAGATTATTCGCAACACCTTGTTCCTCAGTCTGTTAAGCATCATTATCGGGTTTCCCATTCCGATTATTCTGGCCATTATGCTGAATGAAGTGCGAAACATGGCCTTTAAGCGAACGGTGCAGACGGTGGTCTATATGCCACACTTCTTTTCCTGGGTCATCATTGCGATGATGATCATGACGGTGTTCTCTTTGGAAAATGGGATCGTCAACCGCTGGGTCGAGGCCTGGACGGGAGCACCTTATCCGTTCATGTACAACAAGGGTTCGTGGGTTGCGGTGTTTGTTGGCTCAGGGATCTGGAAGGACATGGGCTTCAATGCCATCATTTTTCTCGCGGCACTAACGACCATTGATCCGAGCCAATACGAGGCTGCACAGATGGATGGGGCCAGCAAAATGCGCCAGATCTGGCATGTCACCCTTCCGGGTATACGCTCCACCATTATTCTCCTGCTGATTCTGTCGATGGGGCGGGTGATGGAGGTCGGATTCGACCAGGTGTATATGCTTCAGAATTCCAATGTCAATGAGATAGCGGATGTAATCAGTACCTATATCTACCGCACCGGTCTTCAGGGAGCACAGTTCAGCCTGACAACAGCGATGGGATTGTTCGAATCACTGGTTGCATTTATCCTCATTTTCAGTGCAAATTATATCGCGCGTCGATTCAACGAAGGTTTGTGGTAGGGAGGGAGAACAGCATGAGAAAAACCAAAGGAGAAAAAGTCTTTTATCTAATCAATTATGTATTGTTGTCATTGGTTGCCGTCAGCTGTATCCTGCCCTTACTCAACATTGTTGCCTTGTCATTTAGTGATGCGAGAGCGGTTGTTTCAGGTCAAGTGGGGTTATGGCCCGTCGATTTCACCTGGTTCTCCTATCACAGCCTAATTACGGGAACGCCGATTCTGAATGCATTCTGGAACAGTGTGGAGATCACATTGATCGGTACAGGGCTCAGCATGGCGGTGACGATTATGGCGGCATATCCGCTGTCACGCAGACATTTTTATCACCGGCGCTTCTTTACGATGGCGATGGTGTTCACGATGATTTTTAACGGTGGACTCATCCCGACTTATTTGGTTGTGCAAAATCTCGGTCTTGTGAACAGTTACGGCGCGCTTTGGCTACCGGGTCTGGTAAGCACGTACAACATGCTGATTATGCGATCTTATTTTGAAAATCTGCCGGGGGAAGTGGACGAGGCTGCGCGCATCGATGGTTGTGGTGAACTGGGGCTTTTGTTTCGAATCGTGTTGCCATTATCCAAACCTTTGCTGGCGACTATTGCTCTCTTTTACGGCGTGGGTTACTGGAATTCGTTCATGAGTGTGATGATTTATATCAATGATACGTCCAAATACAACATGACCGTGCTTGTCCAAAATATGATTATGTCCAATCTGAATGTACAGGATTTTACTGATCCAACGATGATATCGAATCTGACCCCGGAAGGCATCCGGGCAGCAGCTGTCATTGTGATGGTCATACCCATTTTGGCAGTGTATCCGTTCTTGCAGAAGTACTTCGTTAAAGGGGTCATGCTTGGATCAATTAAAGGTTAAAGCAGGCTGTGGGTTAACCCGCATGGGTTCATATTACAGGAGAGAAAGAGGGTCTTATCTATGGCGTTAACGATGAAGGCATGGATGAAGTCGGGTCTCGTTCTGGGCTTGATCGGTGGTTTGCTGGCGGGATGTACAGGAGGTAACGGTAGCGAACAGGCGGAAGGCGAAGGCAACAGGGGGAACATTACGTCAACGATCTATGATCGTGGCGCGGTCCCAAGCGGCATGGGTACGATCGAAGATAATATGTGGTCCAAGTGGATTAACGAGAATGGCCCGGCAAATGTAAAATATACAGCAGTTCCCCGCTGGGAATCTCAGTCGAAACTTAACGTATTATTCGCTTCTGGCAGTGCACCGGATATCATTTTTGAATTCGGTACGCCGATCCGTAACACTCTGTTTAATCAAAAACAGCTGATGCCACTGGATGAGTTGATCGAGAACTCGAGTGTGGAATACAAAGCCTTGATGGAGAAATATCCCCAGCTCAAGAAGGCCGGCATCAAAAGCGATGGTAAGCTCTATGAAGTGGGACGTATGAACGAGGTGTTTCCACTAACGAGCTTTTTCATTCGGGAAGACTGGCTGGAAAAGTTGAATCTGGAGGTACCGACCAATGAAGAAGAGATGCTGGCGGTAGCCAAGGCCTTCACGGAGAATGATCCCGATGGAAACGGAGCTAAGGATACATACGGCATCGGTGGATTTCAGTTCGGCGATACAGCGGGTCTATTCCGCTATATGTACAACGCCAACTGGGTGAATGTGGAGGACGGGGAGATGGTGGTTGGTCCCAACAACATGAAAGAAGCCACGGCATTCAAACGTGCATTATATGAAGCAGGTGTGGTCGATAAGGACTTATTGACCGACAAGGACGGGGCTAAGGCGAAGCAGGATTTCCTGAATGGCAAAATCGGTATGTACGCGGCCATGACTTCGGATTATACCGGGTTTGCAGCGAAGGAACTGGATACACTTATGCAGAATGTTCCTGAGGCCAAATTAAAGGTCATCGCTCTGCCAACCACGTCCGTAGGACAGCACACGATGGTGTGGAATAACCCGGTTCAGATGACTGCAGCTGTGAATGCACGAGCCAAAAATCCGGAAGCAGTTATGCAATATATCGATTTTCTGACCAAAATAGAGTCAGGCCGAACCTTCAAAAATGGATTTGAAAACACGCATTATACGCTGAACGATCAAGGTTGTCCGCGCATCTCGGATCAGGAGAAATACAAACAGGAGATCAGCTGGGCAGGCGATTACGCCATGTTGTACAGCCGTCTGGAGGAAGGCAAATGCGGGTACACAGAAATGCTGTTCAGCGAAGAGATTCCGTCGCAGAAGGAAGGACTTCGACTATTCAAGGAAGCGCGTGAGGTATACATGACGGATCTTCCGGTAGGAGAGGGTGTTACCCATTCAGAACATATGCCGCAGCTACCCAAGGAGCTTCAGGTCAAGTTGACCAATGTGACAACAGCGATCAACGATATCTTTACCCGTTCCATCATTGGCGGAAGCAAATATACAGTCGAACAGGCTGCAACGGAAGCACAGCAGAAGTGGGAGCAAGGCGGGGGCCCGGAGATTGAAGCATGGTACAAAGACTGGTGGAGCAAGGAAAAGGATAATGTACTAGTCTGGGACGACTTCTATGAAATCTATGAACAACAACAGGCTGATTTTGAAAAATCGGAATAAATTCACGGATTCAAATCATTCATGAAATTTATAATTTTGGTGTTGGTAGAAATAAGCGCTCTGATCCCCTGATCAGAGCCTTTTTATGTTTGGGCTTCAAATAGGGGAATATTTGCCTGAAAAATGAAGTGAATAGAAAGTTCTCGCATCTTGCTTGAAACTATATCCAGAACGATGCGTATCATAAGGTATTAATTGTTTTTTAATGTAGAAAATTGCCGTATTTCAGAGTATAGTTAAGGAATAATTTAACTTATATTCAACATGATGTAGACATGAAAGTTACTGAAAAATCTTGAAAAGAATGTACGGAACATCAGGTTGAAACTATTGGAGGTTGAGTATGAGTTCATTTAAAAGCTGGTTAAATTCAACAAAACAAGGACTTGAAGAGCAAGTCAAAAAGTTTAAAAATAAAGATTTTATGGATGCCGTGGTTGCAGGTTGTGCACTGGTTGCTTTTGCAGATGGTTCCATTGATGAAGCGGAAAAGAACAAGATGGCCGGTTATATCAACCTGAGTCAGGAATTGAAAGTATTTGATATGGCTGAAGTGATTACACGCTTTAATCATTATGTCGCGAACTTTGAGTTCTCTCCAGAGATCGGGAAGCAGGAAGCGCTAAAAGCTATTGGGAAATTCAAAGCCAAGCCGGATGTAGGACGCGTTATTGTGGGTGTATGCAGTGCGATTGGTTCAGCTGACGGCAACTTTGATGATCAGGAGAAAAGAGTCGTTGCTGAGATATGCATCGTACTTGGACTGAACCCGAGTGAATTCAATCTCTAAGTAGCTATTTTACATATGAAGGGAGGTGAAAATCAGTGGCAAGCATTAATTTGGTCAAAGGACAGAAGATTGATTTAACCAAAGGCAATGCAGGACTTACTGAGGTGATTGCTGGTCTCGGTTGGGACCCGGTAACTGCCAAAGGTTTCTTTGGAAGAAAAAAACAAGCGGATATCGATTGTGATGCATCGGCGATCATGTTGAATGAGGAAGGCAAGTTGGTCAAGGACTCCAACCTGGTTTGCTTCCACAACAAGCAAAGTGCATGTCGTTCGGTTATCCATTCAGGTGACAATCTAACAGGACAGGGAGACGGCGACGATGAACAGATCAAAATGGATCTGTCCCGTATTCCTGCTGATGTTCATAAAGTATTAATCGTTGTTAATATCTACGATTGTGTCAATCGCAAGCAAGATTTTGGCATGATTGAGAAGGCTTATATTCGTATTCTGGATGGTAAAAATTCCAGTGAGCTCGTGAAGTTCAATCTATCCGAAAACTACACAGGTTCAACGGCGTTGATCTGTGGTGAATTGTATCGTCATGGAGGCGAATGGAAATTCTCGGCAATTGGAGAGGGTTCCCATGCGGTACATATCAACGAACTCGCTCGCAGGTACTCCTAAGTACAAGATTTAACCTAAATCGACAATAATCCTGATATTCATATGTCACGATAACTACAATACACTTAAATAAGCGAGGATGATCATACGATGGCAATTAATCTCTCTAAAGGTCAAAAAATCGATCTGACTAAAACGAACCCAGGTTTGACAAAAATCACAGTAGGCCTGGGATGGGATACCAATAAGTATGATGGCGGAAAAGACTTTGACCTGGATGTATCGGTATTCTGTGCCAATGCAAACGGTAAAGTAGAAGGCGAGAAAAACTTCATCTTCTTCAACAATCCACAAAATGAAAATGGTTCTGTTGTTCACACCGGTGACAACCGTACAGGAGATGGCGATGGTGATGATGAGCAGATCAATATCGACCTGCCTAACGTACCCGCGAATGTAGAGAAAATTGCATTCTCCATTACAATCTACGAAGCTACAGAACGTAGCCAGAACTTCGGACAAGTCTCCCGTGCTTATGTGCGAATCGTCAACGAAGCAAACAGCGAAGAACTGATTCGTTTCGACCTGGGAGAAGACTTCTCCATCGAAACAGGTGTAGTTGTTGGTGAATTGTATCGTCATAGCGGCGAGTGGAAGTTCAGTGCCATCGGTAGTGGTTACCAAGATGGATTGGTTGGATTGACACGCGACTACGGTTTGCAATAGGACGTACAGTACGACTTACAGGATGGGAAGAACCGTCTCCTGGACGGTTCTCCTTTTCATTTAATCACATATTTGGAAAGGTGGAAAAACAAATGACGATCAGTCTTGCCAAAGGACAACGTATCGACCTGACTAAAACGAATCCGGGCCTTACCCGTGTGGTGGTTGGTTTGGGTTGGGACACAAACAAATATAGTGGTGGAGTCGACTTTGACCTGGACGCTTCGGCTTTTTTGTTGTACGAAGATGGAAAAGCCAAAGGTACGGATGACTTTGTTTTTTACAACAATCCAAGCGGCGGTGCGGGTTCAGTAACACATACTGGTGATAACCGTACAGGTGAAGGTGACGGCGATGATGAGCAAGTTGTCGTTGATTTCAGCAAAATCCCTGCGCACATTCACCGGATCGGTATTACGGTAACCATCTATGATGGAGATGGACGAGGGCAGAATTTTGGACAAGTCTCCAATGCTTTTGTTCGTGTTGTAGATGCTGCAAGTGATCGGGAAGTGCTTCGGTTCGACCTCGGAGAAGACTACTCTACAGAAACAGCTGTGGTATTCTGTGAGTTTTACCGTGCAGGTGCGGACTGGAAATTCCAGGCGGTAGGCAGTGGCTTCACAGGTGGACTATCTGCTTTATGCAAAAATTACGGACTGGATGCACAATAACATAACTTGGCATAGAAAGGTGATTCTGCTATGGCGATTTCTGTCGTGAAAGGCCAGAAGAGTGATCTGACCAAAACCAATCCGGGCTTGTCCCGGCTAACGGTAGGCATTGGTTGGGAGGCAGCCTCGGGTGTAGAGCTGGACACATCAGCATTCCTTCTGGGTTCAGACAATAAAGTGGCTGGAGATGAGGATTTTATCTTTTATAATCAACCCTCTACCTCGTTCATCACGTATATGGATGGTGGACAGGTTGGTGGCGAGAAGAAACAATTCGCCATTGATCTTGGCAAAATCCCTGCCCGAATTGAGAAAATCGCCTTCAGCCTGACGATTCATGACGGTGAAGCACGACGCCATCATTTTGGACAGGTTCAGCATGGCTTTCTACGGTTTGCCAATGCAGCTACAGGTCAAGAAGTAATGAGATATGATCTGGGAAGCGGTTTTACAGTGGAGACCGCGATTGTCATCGGTGAATTGTACCGTCATAACGGAGAATGGAAGTTCAATGCAGTAGGGTCGGGTTTTGCAGGTGGTTTGAATGCACTCTGCGCTAACTTTGGTGTGGATGTGGATGGTGGATCAGACCCCGCACCAACGACTTCAACCGTTCCTCCGACAGCTGTACCGACTCCGCCACCCCCGGTGCCCGCACCAGAACCGACGCCTGCTCCTGTGAATTCGATCAATTTCAGCAAAATTGAATTGAAGAAGAAGGGGGACACCATTAACCTCAAGAAAAATGCGGGGGGACTTGGGGAAATCCTGATTAACCTGAACTGGAATCAACAGGGTAGCAAAGGGTTATTTGGTCGCAGCAAGAGTGTGGATCTGGACTTGGGCTGCCTGTTCGAGATGAAGGATGGTACACGAGATGTGATTCAGGCATTGGGACAGACGTTTGGTTCACTGAATCGTTTCCCTTATATTGCACTGGATGGGGATGACCGGACGGGATCGGTTAAGACGGGAGAGAATCTGCGGATTAATGGTGCCCGTATCTCGGAAATTGAGCGCATCTTGGTATTCACCTATATTTATGGTGGTGTGGCCAACTGGTCTCAAGTAGACGGTGTGGTAACCATTCAGCAGAAGGACGGTCCCGATATCATCGTTCGAATGAATGAATACGGGAGCCCGCTTGGCATGTGTGGCATCGCGATGTTACGCAATGTGAACAATGAGACATTCAGTATTGAACGAATCGTGCAGTTCTATAATGGGCATCAGGCGTTGGACGAGGCTCATGATTGGGGAATGCAGTGGGTTGCGGGAAGAAAGTAATCATTTGTATTTATTCAATATATAAACGCTGTATCGGTCAGCGCCATTGCAAGGATACTGTTGACCAACGTTATCCTCGATAATAGACCATCAATCCCTCCAGACTAAGGAGGGATTGGTTTTTATGCCCCGACAGCTGGAATCAACTATTGCAGATTGGCTATTGCCAAAGGTGCGAGGAGGAGACACCCCTGAAATATTTTAACTTTTTGAGTCTGGAAGAAGAAGATACTTTATTTTTCTCTTCACCCGTCTCGTTCAATCACCGGACTTCCAAAGATCTACTGGCATATGCTGTTGGGGCTGCTCTATATATGCCCGCGACGCGCACACATATCGCGGACGACATTATGAATGGTAAACATGAAGGTCTGACGACCATTATTATTGATCTGGAGGACGCTGTGGGTGACGACCAAGTAGAGTTTGCCGAGCAGTGTCTGGTACAGCATCTAACTCAACTGATGACTTATATGGAGACAGGCATGCTGAGTCAGGATCAAATGCCTCTTCTGTTTGCTCGTGTACGTTCACCACAACAGTTGGAACGTCTCATTGATACGTTGGGAGAACTGGTGTCCATGCTGACAGGCGTGGCTTTGCCCAAGTTTTGCGTGGGGAATGGAAGAGCCTATTTTGACCAGATCCGCAAGTATAATCAACGGAAACCGGAACATTATCCTGTTCTCTATGGAATGCCTATATTGGAAACGGCTTCAATTATATATCGGGAGACACGTTGGGAGACCTTACTGGGCCTTCGTAACATCCTCGATGAAAATGTTGAATATGTGCTCAATGTACGCATAGGTGCGACCGATTTCTCCAGCCTGTTTGGACTACGCCGAAGCCCGGAATTGACCATATACGATATCGCCACGATCCGTGACTGCATCTCGGATATTATCAATCTGTTTGGACGGATGGACAAGCCGTATGTGATCTCAGGTCCTGTCTGGGAATATTTCAGTCAGCGGGAGCGCGTGTTCAAACCTCAATTACGACAGACTCCATTCGAAGAAACCCTTGGCAAGTCAGGGCTGCATCTGAGAATGAAATATATTACGAACACAATGGATGGATTGATGCGTGAAGTCATGATGGACAAGGAAAATGGAATTGTAGGCAAAACGATCATTCATCCTTCTCATATTAAGCCCGTACAAGCGATGTACGTTGTTACACATGAGGAATATTCCGATGCCCAAGACATCATCGCCCGTAATGACGGTAGCCTGGGTGTGTTCAAAAGTAATTACTATAACAAAATGAATGAGATTAAACCACACTTGAGCTGGGCGAATCGAATTCTAATCCGATCACAAATATATGGGGTGTTACATGAACAGCAGCATTTTGTCGGGCTCTTGCCCAAGCACGAACAACAACATAACTACGTTCCCAATTCTTGATCAATTCAGTCTGAACGTTCAGGTTACACATAACCCGCTGCAACTTCCACTAGAATCTCTATTTTCCATGGCTGCACGCATCAATAAGAAACGTTCATTTCTGTTTGTAAGCAAACTGCTGGGCAAGCACATCCCGGTTAACCCGTATACCTCGCTTCTGAGTGGCGCGGCATTGGCTGTTCTGTTATATGAGCACCTGACTGAAAAGACGGAAGAGACGAAAGTTCAGATCACCGAGTGGAAACGGGAAATGGTCGAGGGGCTGATTGATCCCCAACAAGCCCGGCAAGTGTACAACATGCTGTTGCAAGAAAGCTTGAGTTTGCCGGAAACGATTCGTTTTGTTGGTTTTGCCGAGACCGCTACAGCGTTGGGTCACAGCATGTACGAGATGTTTGCTGATCAAGCTTCCTATATTCACACCACTCGCGAATATGTTCCAGCGATGCATCCAGATATTCAATTTGAAGAAGAACATTCCCATGCGATGGCTCATCGTTGTTATGCGTTGGATCATGAAGCCTTTGCAGGAGAGGGTCCGATTGTTCTGGTGGACGACGAGATTACGACGGGCAAAACGACGTTGAATATCATTCGGGATATTCAGGCCAGATATCCTAGGAAGCAATATGTGATTGCTTCGCTGTTAGACTGGCGTACGGAAGCGGACGAGAATCGATTTGCCGAGCTGGAAGCTGAACTTGGAATTACTATTACACCGTTAAGCCTGTTGAAGGGCCGTATTGAAGTAGTGGGTACTCCAAAGTTGGAAGCAACACAGCAAGATGAGCAGCTATCCCGTCCTGCCGTAACGCTTCAGACTTCTACCGTTGCCGATGACTTCGAACAGCTACATGCCACTTCGGAGGATGGTGAAGGTAAACGCAGCACAGCGAGCTATGTCCAGCATACGGGCAGGTTTGGTATGCAATCCCGTCATAATGGCGAATTGCGCCAGGAGATTAGTCGGATTGCAGAACGGCTTCGGACGCAGCGTACGGGAGAACGGACTTTGGTGATGGGAACAGGGGAGTTCATGTACATTCCAATGCGTGTTGCTGCCGAGATGGGAGAAGGCGTGTTGTATCAATCGACTACCCGCAGTCCAATCCATACACATCCGGCTCCAGCATATGCTGTTCGTAGTGGTGCCGGATATGCCTCACCGGAAGACGCATCTGTTCGTAACTTTATCTATAACATCGCTCCAGGACAATATGATGAGATTTTTGTTCTGCTGGAGAGACAGATGTCCGAAGAACGAATGGAACCGATGTTGAAGGTACTGGGGCAGTTGGGATGCGGATACATTCATATCGTATATTGCGGCTTGCCAGAGAAGACAGGGGACAACGAGCAATGAACTTAACTACACTGGAGCTAATCAGACAACGTGAGATTCCGTCTCCCGAACCGATGGGCAGTTATGCTGCATCGGACGTTGTTTTCCTACTGAAGGATATCAGCCATGTGGATCTGGAAAAGGGAACGGGTGAACGGGAGCATGCGATCCAATCCGGGGTTCATTATTCGGAGATGCTGCCTGTGGAATATCAGCCTACAGCAGAATACATCGAGCTGTTCCATCAGACGCTGGAACAATCCGCTGCAAGAATCGCACGTCATACCGCCATTGTGGCTGAGAAGATTGTAGAGCGCAGGGGACTGAATCTGGTGCTGGTATCTCTGGCTCGAGCCGGAACACCTGTGGGCATCCTGATCAAACGTTATATTGAATTGAAATACAAGGTGACGATTCCGCATTATAGCATTTCGATTATTCGTGGCAAGGGTATGGACGAGAACGCAATTTTATATATTTTACAGCAGCATGGTCTGGAAACAGCCATTCAGTTTGTAGATGGTTGGACAGGAAAAGGGGCTATTCGCAAAGTGCTGAATGAATCCTGTGACCAAATGGAACGGACTTATGGCATAAGTCTCGATGATGATCTTGCCGTGTTGGCCGATCCGGGGCAATGCTCAGGCACCTTTGGGACAAGGGAAGATTATCTCATTCCTAGCGCTTGTCTGAATTCCACGGTATCGGGACTCGTGAGCCGTACAGTACTTCGCGATGATCTGATTGGGCCGGAAGATTTTCACGGGGCCAAATGGTATCGTGAATGGTCCTCTGCGGATGTGTCGACCCAATACGTGGATACTATTGCTCAGCATTTTCCGCAAATGATAGATCTGGCGGAGATTCAAACGGAGGACAATGCTACTGGTACTTCGGAAATTACCTGGAAAGGTTGGCAGGATATCGAGTCCATCCAGCAATCCTTTGGCATTGCGAACATCAATCTGATCAAACCTGGAATCGGAGAAACAACCCGAGTGTTATTGCGACGGGTCCCCTGGAAGATTCTTGTGGACCGTCTGGATAATCCGGATTTGCAACATATCATGATGCTCGCCAGAGACAGAAATGTGCCGGTTGAGGTATATCCGGGATTAACCTATTCCTGTTGCGGCATTATTCAATCCCTGGGAGGTGGCGGAGAATGATGATCTACGCAAGTGATCTGGACCAGACGCTGGTGTACTCCCGTCGTGCGCTCCGTATTCCCGAAGATACACCGGGACTTGTTCCCGCAGAGTGGATTAACGGCAAGTTGTCCGCTTTTATGTCGGCATATGCACTGGAGCGGTTGCAGTCTTTGCCACAAGACATTGTATTTATGCCGGTGACGACACGTACCGTGGAGCAGTACCGGCGCATTCATATTTTTCAGAGCGAATGTATTCCGAAATATGCGGTGACGAGTAATGGTGGCAACATCATTGTTGACGGTCAGGTAGACGATGAATGGAATCTGCATATTCGTTCTTTACTTCGTCAGCAGGCAGCTACTCCCGAAGAGATCCTGAATTTATTTGACGATGTGCTGAGCCCGGAGTGGGTAATTAATCAGCGATTGTGTGATGAGCTGTTCTTTGCATTGCTAATCGAACGTGACAAGCTTCCAATGGAGCATATTGCGGAAAAGATTCGGGTGTTAGAGACGCTGGGATGGGAGAGTTCGATTCAGGGGCGGAAGCTCTATCTGGTGCCTTCGGCCGTGAACAAACGAGCTGCAGTGGAGCATATTAGGCAACGCATTGGCGATGTGCCTGTGATTGCTTCGGGTGATTCCTTGCTGGATCGTTGTTTGCTGGACTTTGCGCACTACGCCATTGCTCCGTCTCACGGAGAGTTACATGTGGAGAGACAGCGTGTACCTGAGCAGGTACCGTATCAATTTACGGAACAATTCGGTGCTTTTGCAGCAGATGAGATTCTCGATTACGTTCACCGTATTCATAACGATCAACAGACCCAGATAGACCATGCCGAGATAAGGGAGACCGTATAAATGAAAAAAATGAAGATTTACTTCAACCGTTGGTTCTCTGTAACGTATCATTATATGAATGCGATTCGGGACAATGAGGACGGTATGGAATTTGAGATCTACGGTACTCATCCTGATCCTGGACATATGGCATTACAGGGCTGTGATGTTGCAGAAGTTGAACCGCGTCTAACGGGCCGGGAGTATGTTGATTTTTGCCTCGACTTTTGCCGTCGTCATCAGATTGATGTGTTTATTCCACGCTGGAACATGCTGGACATCAGCAGACATATCTCCCTGTTCGAAGAGATCGGTACACGGGTTATCGTATGCTCGGACACGGAATTGCTGGAACAATTGATGGAGAAAGACCGGTTCTATGAATCGGTGCGTGAGAAAGGCATTATGGAGATTCCGGATTATTTCACGGTCAGTAATGCTGCACAATTCCAGCAAGCCTATGAGGCGCTGCGTGCGCGTGGACACGATGTATGTTTCAAACCATGTAATGGTGAGGGCGGCATGGGATTCCGGGTGATCAACAATGAACGTGATCCGTTGCAGGAGTTGTTCGGATACGCGCTTAACTCCATTTCGTATGAAGATGCCCTGCGTGCGTTCTCTTCTGCTCCGTCCTTTCCCAACGTCATGGTGATGGAGGTACTGGAAGGATATGAATACAGCATTGATTGTCTTTCGGACCGCAATGGGAAACTATTAACGGCTATTCCGCGTAGAAAAGAAAGAGGACGTTTGCGTTTGCTTGAAGAAAACGAGGAATTGCTGGCGATTGCCCGCAATGTGGCAGAGGTATATCGGATTCCTTATAATTTTAATATACAGATGAAATATCGCAAGGATACACCGAAGCTGCTGGAGATCAATCCGCGTATGTCGGGTGGGTTGCACATGTCTTGTCTGTCCGGCGTGAACTTCCCGTATCTGGCGGTCAAGTCTGCACTTGGCCATGATATTGGACCACTTCATCCGAAGTTTGGCATACTGGGAAGTCATATCGAACAGCCATTTATAATCGACGTTCAGAAGGTAAGCGGAGTACACCACGTCTAGCTGAGAATTTTCCTCAACATTGACACCTTCTGGATGGTTTTTTTACAATACGGATGAGAGGTTATTCAAAAAGTCCATCTTCTCGGTACTGAAAATCAGACTTTTTGAATATGCACTTTATGTGTTGTTAAGGCAGGAGGATAAGTAATGTTACGGAAAACGAAGATAGGTATAGGCGCATTGGTCGGTTATGGTCTCGCGGCAATCTCGAGTCCTTTTCTACCGGATGTCATCACGTGGGCAATTCCGGCACTGGCAACTGTGGTCGGGGGATTGATTCCTTCACGTTCCACGCCACGCACACAGGTGGATGGTTCGTCATCTGCCCCTGTACCAATCACAGATATCGGGAATGAACCATCTCGCTTGAATGGGGGACAAGCGCCGAGCGCAGTGCCAACAGGGGCAAGAGATGCTTCTCCAGCACAGCCCCATTCGAGTTCTACTCCCGCACAACATGCGGGCTCAGAACAAGCGAAGTCTTCCCGGACTGAACCAGATCCTGTATTTGATCCGGTGATTGAATACCTGGAAGTTCTGGAGGACATGATCATCTCCGAAGGTCAGAAGAACGAGCTGGATAATGAGATCGTGGAGAAATCACTGGCGTTGTTTGCCCGTTTGCAGCGTGTGATTCCTTCCCTTCAGGAGCTAAACAACGGGGATATCAACCATACGGTGCGCAGACTTATTTTGAAAGACCTGAACGGTTTTATTAATCCATTTCTGCGTTTAAGCGGAGAAGCCAAACGCAATAATCGGCGTATGCTGCTGAATGGTCTTCGCGACGTAGATTCCAAGATATCGGATATTGTATCAACGATTGAACATAAAGACTTAATGGAGCTTCAGAACAAAGCGGAACTAATACATCAACGGTATAACAGCTCTGAATTATAGGAGGGATTGGCATGGCAACGGAATGGGCTCAGTTGAAGCAGGAAGATGAGCAACGGATTAACCAGGAAGCAACGCAGCTTATTCAGAAAGTGTCCCAAAGTGATCCTGCTCACCTGGATACCTTAATGGATGATATCGGCAAGTTGGGCGTGAAAACACAAGAGAGAGCAGGACAGACCCTCAAGTTGCTTGATCGTCCAGTCAATGAACTGATGTCCGGGAATCGGGCAGAGGTATCCAACATGATCCTGAAGCTCCGTGATGAATGTGAGAGTTTGCAGCAGAGTAAAAATGTGAGTTTTGTCGGGAAGTTGTTACGTAAAAGCCCGCTGAAAAACTATGTATACCGTTATCAATCTGTTCGTACGAACATTGATGCCATCATTAACGGGTTGCGGGACGGCAAGGACAACCTGGAAGAAAGCATCGTGAATATGCGCCAATTGAAACGTTCTTCCATTCAGGAGATCTACAATCTGCAGACCAAAATTTCTTTTGGTAATCAATTGAAAGCATTGTTTGAAACCGAGATCGCCAAGCCTGAGAACGAGAATCGCAAAGCACATCTGGAGCGTGGGTTGCGCAAAGTGGTAACACGTACCCAATCCATGACAGAGATGATCATGCTTTACAATCAGGCAATCGCAGCTACCGACATCATTAATGATAACAATGACAAGCTGATTGATTCCGTTAATAACGCTATTGATAAAACAGCGAATCTGATCACAGTTTCGGCCATGATTGCTATGGCTCTTAATGATCAGGAGAAGGTCATTTCCGCTGTGGAAGCTACGAATAAGACGATTGAAGATCAATTCAAGGAGAACGCCAGATTGTTGAAGACAACAACAGAGAAAACGAATGAACTGTTGTCCAAACCGGCTATGTCCCTTGAAGCGGTCAATCAAGCGATGGGTGATCTGATGTCTGCGCTGGATCTGTCCGAGCAGTCCAATCGCCGGATCATCGAGAGCTGTAACGACTATACCAACAAGATGACAACCCTTAACGCCAAAATGAGTGATCGACTGGGTCTGGAAGGGCCGAAGGCTGCTGCCATTCCGGAGAAAAACAAACCGGATTCCAGTGCATTAGGATCTTTCCTGGATTAGGGTAAGACTCGCTGCATATGGCATGGACATCACTACATGGTTTTATTTTCTACGAGGGACGCCGAGTGCGTCTCTTTGTTTCATTTATTTGATAGAATATAGCTAAAATCTGGGGTTATACGAAGGAGCTTGCTGAACATGCTGGACTTTTCATTTGAGATTATTGATGAGACCAAGATTAATATTCAATACAAATATGGCAGTGAGTTCTTTAACTTTAACCTGTATTATGCAAACGGGGAGTGGACGCTGCATCCATTTGACGGCATACTGATCCAAAATCGTGAAATGTGCAGTCTGATTGTATCGGAACTGCTCCGTAACAAAGATTTTCATGTCATGTTGGCTAAAGAGAAAATCATCTTATCCCAATTACGCACCAGTGTTAACCTCCAGTCCGATGAGCCAGATGAATGGGTAGCAGATCGGAGAAACGCAGATTATTCCAGTCCTGATGATGAGTTGATGGATTACATAGGGAACCACAGTTTCGAAGACATATTACAGCTTGAGCAAGAACAGATTGAGGCCAGAGTGCAATTCTTCCAACAGATCATTCAGAGAATGTTTATGGAGGGGCTTGGACCGGAAGATACTGATTTTATCAAAGTTCAGGCCGTGATTCGGATATATAAGGAGACATACGATCGTCTTGGTGAGTTGAATGATGACTACCGGGGTGACCGTGGACGCAGAAGATGGTAGTAAGTGTAAAGGTGAAAAAAGGTTCATCAGCCATAGGCAGATGAACCTTTGTGTTCTTCTGATACTCAAGGGAGATGAATGGTTTGGATATGATCGGTATGCATAATTAAAGAAGTCCCATCTGCTTCTACCAATGCAAGCAAGTGGTTGTCTGCATTTTTCAATAACCCTGCTCGGTAAGGCTTGCAACCGAGGTTGAGTACAACAAGTTCACCTATCATTTTATGAAGTTGCTGATCGAGTGTACGGGAGAGTGACATGGACGAAGGTTGCATAGGGAAATGTTGCTTACTAAGAGAATAGGGTGTGCTGTTAGTAGGGGAAGGAACAATATACTTCAGATGATTAATGGAAACATAGATAGAATGATATAACGGAGAGTAGAACATAAAGTAGTCATTCATAATATTTGTAATATAACCATGCAATGTTTTCCCTCCGATGGAGATTTCACTGAAACGTCCACGGGCGTTCATCAGCATTTTGCGGTAAGAGATGTTGGTGTGATCCATCTCGGGGTCAGGTGTTGGCAAAACTATACTTGAATCATCTGCTGTGCCGACATGCATGGATTGAACATGATGAAGTGGAATATAAACAAATCGCTGGTTTCCGTAGACTACAATCAGATCCTGGCCTACATCAATGATCTCACCCTGGATCGGTAGTTTACAGCCAGATAGCTCCAATTCGACGGATTTACCCAGCCAATGCGTAAGAAGTTCCACAGTATTCCTCCTCTCAATAGAGAATAGATGTCCAAATATATAGTGAAATTAGGCTAACAATTAGACTGATTGGTATCACAATAAAGGTAACTTTCATATACTGTTTCCAGGAGATTCGAATATGATGGGTCTTTAATATATACATCCAAATTAACGTTGCCAAGGTGCCAATAGGCGTCAGCAAGGCTCCGATATCACTTCCCAGAATGTTCGCAAGATATGCAAGATGCATTTGAGATTCACTTAGTGGAAGATCTGTAACAGCAAAGGTCCCAATCATGACGGAGGGCAAATTGTTGAATAGATTGGAAAGCAGAGTGAGCATTAACCCTGACACAGCAATGATGCTGGCATTTCCTCCTTCTATTATAGGTTTCATCCACTGAATGATCGATGCGGTCATGCCTGCGCGGTGAAGACTATCTACAATAACATAAATGCTGAAAGCAAAGAGTAGAATGTGCCAAGGCGTTTGTGTTATCACATCTTTGAGTCCAGTCCGAGTGCGATACCAACGCACAGCGAGCATGAGAATAACACCAGTGATTGCAACTACCTCCATGCGTATACCGACTTGCTCAGCTAGAAAATATCCTGCACGGATAAAGACAACGATACCAATACAGACACGGAACAACCACCAGTCTACTTTATTCTCGGATTCAGTTGTCTGTAGCGGATGATATCCTGAACCTGATGAAGGCTGCAGGGATACAGGGAAATGATGAATAACTTTGGGAATACTTCTGCGAAAATAATAGAATAGCAGTACGGTCATCACCATAATCGCAAGCATGGATGGCACAAACATCATCTGAGTATAAGTATTCAGATTTAAGCCAACCATTTGCAAAGCAATCAGGTTAGCCAGATTACTAAGTCCAATTGGCGCACTGGAAGCCGTAGCGATGAGGGCACCGGAGATCAGGTAGGGCAACTGTTGATGCATTTTCAGACGAAGTATAGAACAGATTCGAATAATTATCGGAGTTGTGATCAGAATACTGCCATCATTGTTGAAGAAGATGGTCATGAGAAAACAAAGTAATAGAATTAGCCAGAACAATCGAAAGCCGGAACCTCTTGCTTTCTCAATCATATTCAAAGCGATCCAGCGAAAAAAACCGATGCTATCTAAAATAATCGACATGACAATGGTAGAGAGGATTGTTACGGCTGCACCAGATACGATCCCGAAGATTCCAACAATGTGAGCATAGCTGCTCACTCCAGTTAAAATAAGAAGAAGGGCGCCAAGCGAGGTGGGTATAGATTCATTCAATCCGCCAGGACGCCACATCAGGAAAATGACAGTGATGATAAAGACCCCGAAGGTTAACCACAACTGGTAGTCAGGCATTTACTGTGATTCACCTCCCAGGGGGAGAAGTCCTGACGAAGCCTGAAGCAGATGTTCATGGGATGGAGTGGGCCTTCCGGGTGCAACGATCCAGTAAAAAGGCACACCAATCAAGACTAATGCGACGAAGATCAACATGATAATTCCCCCCTTTAAGCTGGTAGATAACTTAAGTTGTCAGTTTATTTCAGTTACTTCTTTTTACCGCCGGATTTGTTGCCACGGGACTGGTTGCCTTGATTGCCTCGCGACTTGTTACCACCAGATTTATTTCCTTGGGATTGGTTGCCTTGAACTCGTTGCCCCTGAGAACGATTGCCTTGGTTGTTCCGTGACTTGTTGCCGCCGGACTTATTACCCTGGGATTGGTTCCCTTGAGCTGCTTGGTTCCCTTGAGAACGGTTGCCACGAGACTGGTTGCCTTGAGCCGCCTGATTACCTTGGGCTGCTTGGTTCCCTTGACTTGTATTACTACTGTTGTTGTTGTTGTTCCCACCACCACGTACGAGGGATACAGATTTCACATGTTGCATCGGAATACGAACAATCTCCTGATTTTTCAAAGTCATGATCAATTGGTTCTGGTTGGCATCGGCCAGGATGCCTTCCACTTTTTCAGGTCCTCCCCGGTTAATCTGAACACGGCGGAAGCGGAGTGCTTGCATAACGCCCAAAAACGTGTTGGAAGGAATAGGATTCCCCATGGCTGCATTTCGGTTACCACCGGAACGGCCTGTATCTGTTATGCTTTTGACATGTGATTCATTAACGTAGACAATCCCTTCTTTGCAGTTCATCGCCATATAGTCCCAGCGTACGTCCGTGAGTGTACCTTGTACTGAATCAGGCCCTCCCCGGTTAATCTTAATCTCTCTTCCCAACAAACCTCTCATTCCTTGACCATTCATAGACATTGTGTTTGACCCCTTCCATGATATAAGTTCAGATGGACAAAAATGGTGGATGTAATTATGATCCCTTCCATTCGTCATTCGTGTCTGTCTGTAGTTTAAGCATATGTGACATGCCTCTTGGAGGGACTAGCCAGTTAACTATATTTATACCATTTCAGCTATAATCTATGAAAATGATGTAAATTTATAGATTAATAACCCGGTTATTCCGCATTATGACAAGTAAATTGGGATGTGATAAGTATCAGGACTGTGCATTCGCCCGTACGACTTTCTGTGCATCTGCATAGGATGGTGTAAGAGCCTACGGGCGAATCTTACAGGTATTCGAAAGGCGGATGGAAATGGCTCTACCTGTCTACCATATCAGCTTGTCTCCAACCGAATATCAACAGTTAACGTCCAATATATGGTCAGAGACGTTTGTGAACAGCACGATGCAGATGGACGGCAAGCCGTTTCCGATCCGGCTTCGATACCGTGGAGGACATACACGCGGTTATCCCAAAAAATCATTTGAGATTCGTACATCCAGCCGGACGTATCATTTTAATGCGGAGTATGATGATCCTTCGTTGTTGCGTAATGCACTTTCTTTTCGTTTTTTTGAGTCGATTCGTGTACCCGCACCGTCTACACAACACTGCGTACTCTATCTGAACGGGCAGCTTCTGGGTGTATACCTGCGGATCGAAGGGGTGAAATCCTTCTTTTTTCGCCAAAGGAAAATCCCTGTGCGAAGTATCTTCTATGCGGTGAATGATCATGCTGGTTTTACGATGAATTCGGATTCCTCTTCAACAAGTACCGATCTATTGTCCGGGTACAGCTTAATTCGTGGCAAAGATGTGGATCGCACAAGACTACGTAACTTTATTCAGCAGTTGAACATAAAGTCCAGGCTGGAATTGTTTCGTTTTTTACAGTCGAGGGTGGATACAGACAATTATTTACGCTGGTTAAGTGGAGCTGTGCTTACAGGGAACTTCGACGGATTTCATCAGAATTACACATGGTATGAGAAAATCAAAAGCGGTAAATATGGCATCCTGCCTTGGGATTATGAGGGTACTTGGGGGAGGAACTGTTATGGAACACGAGTTGATCCCAATCTTGTTCGTATTCAGGGGTATAACAGACTTACCGGACGATTGCTGGCATTTCGTAGTTTCCGTCAACAATATAAAAAGCTGATGCGGCAGCATCTGATGAATGCTTTTACAGAGAAGCGAATTATGCCTCTAGTCCATCGATTGCACAATGGGATTCGTGAAGATGTCAACAAAGATCCTTACATGAAATGGCCTATGGACGTATTTGCAGGTGAACCGGAAAGAATTCGCGAATATGTGCTGAAACGTCGGGAGTATCTAAGTGAAAAACTACGTCAGCTGTAAGCACTTAACTAGTGTGAGGAAGGGAGACCTTCCTTTTTTTACTGCCAAAATGAAGAGAAGTTTATTGTATTGGGAAAAGTAGGGTAATAAGAATAGAAGCGGCATTGTAAAATACGCTATAATAACCATATGTGTACATAGAAATGATTACATATTGGACGCTGTGGAGAAAACAACATGTCTAATGGAGGCTCTGAGCTGGAACATGTTATCGGTTTAGGGTGCTCCGAGCCGGAGGAATGCTTATGATCAAGCTGTTGTACTACTTGAAGAAGTACCGAGTTGCCGCGATTGCAGCCCTGGTCATGATGTTAATTGAGCTTGCGGTGGAGCTGGCTCAGCCTTATCTGATCTCCAAGATCATCGATAACGGGATTCAGCAGGGAGACTTATCTGTCGTCTGGTTGTGGGGCGGTGTGCTAGTTGCTAGTGCTGTTGTGGCTTTTGCTGCCGGAATTGCGAGTTCGTTCTTTGCATCCCATGCAAGTCTGGGGTTTGGATACGATCTGCGGGAGAAGCTGTATGAGAAAGTGCAAACGTTCTCTTATGCCGTCTTTAACCGGTTCGCGACATCGTCCCTGATTACCCGATTAACGGGGGATGTGACCCAGGTTCAGGACACCGTCTTCATGAGTCTGCGCTTCATGACACGTGTGCCCCTGGTGGTGATTGGTAGCATGATTATGGCAGTAATCGTGAACCCGAGGTTGGGTCTGCTACTGGTTGTCATGGTGCCTGTACTGCTCATTGTTGTGGTGTGGATGATCAAAAAGGCAGCGCTGCTGTTCCGCAATGTGCAGCGCAGACTGGATGCCGTCAATGGAGTCATCCAGGAGAATCTGACAGGCATTCGGCTGATCCGTGTCTTCGTACGGATGGGCCATGAGATCGAACGCTTTGCCGGATTCAGCGGCAAGCTGATGAAAGGCACAATCTCCGCGCTGCGCTTGACGGAGACCACGATGCCGTTCATGTTGCTGATGATGAACGTTTGTATCATCGCCGTGTTATGGTTTGGACGAGTCGACATTGCCTCCGGTAATGCAACCGTGGGTGAAGTGGTCGCCGTCATTAACTACTTGCTTCGCACAATTGGTGCCATGTCTGCGTTGTCATGGATTCTGGTAACCTTCTCCAGAGCAAGCGCTTCGGCGCAACGGCTGAATGAAGTGTTTAATACAGAGGACACGTCGGAGACTGAACAGACGATATCAACGTCTGCACCATCTGCTGGATCTATGAAATCTTCGCATTTTCCGCAATCTGTATACCGGGCGAAGAAACAGCGCGCTGTTCAGGGAGCGGTTGAATTCCGCAGTGTAGGCTTCAGTTATCCGAATAGTGAAATTACAGTACTGGATAACATCACATTCACGGCAAAAGCGGGGGAGCGCATTGCCATTATGGGAGCAACAGGCTCAGGCAAATCTTCGCTGGTACAGCTTATTCCGCGGTTATACACAGAAGATCAAGGAAAGGTACGGATTGATGGTGCCGATGCATCAGAGCTGGATCTGTCCATGTTGCGTGGTGCGATTGGTTATGTGCCTCAGGAGGTTGTCCTGTTTACCGGTTCCATCCGGGAGAATATTGCCTGGGGTCAGGAAGATGCTACCTTGGATGAGATCGTGGAAGCCGCAAAGCGCGCGCAGATCCATGAAACAATTGAGAATTTACCAAACGGTTATGATACATTGCTGGGTCAACGGGGAGTGAATCTCTCCGGTGGACAAAAGCAGCGACTTTCCATTGCACGAGCACTGGTACGTAGACCAAGAATTTTGATTCTGGACGATAGCACAAGTGCGCTGGATGTGGCTACAGAAGGCAGACTGCTCGATGCGCTGGAGGAATTGTCGTGTACCACGTTTATCATCACCCAGAAGATCAGTTCAACCACTTCGGCTGACCTGATTCTGCTGCTTGATGATGGACAACTCATTGGACAGGGAAAACATGAAGACCTGATGGAATCGTCAGAGCTGTATCGTCGAATCCATGAATCACAATACGGGGAGGGTGCACAGCATGTTCAAAGCATTCATTGAGCCTTTCCGTCAGCCGCCACCGCCGATTGATCCGGAGACGTTACGATCAGGTGTTGGTCGTAAACCCAAGGCACGGGCGAAGAATTGGTCAGGTACGCTAGGTCGTATCTGGGCCTATCTGGCACGTCGCAAGGTTAAGCTGTCCATGGTACTGTTGATGGTGTTTGCCAGTTCCGCACTCGCTTTGCTTGGCCCCTACATGGTGGGGGTGGCCGTGGATGATTTCATCGCGGGCGAAGCCGGCGCAAGCTGGACTCGGTTTCTGATTGGATTAACCGCAGTGTATGTTTTGTTCTCTCTTACATCCTGGTTACAAAATATATGGATGATCGAAATTGCACAGGAAACCGTGTTCCGCATGCGGTATGATCTGTTCTCCCATCTGCACAAATTACCGATTCCATTCTTCGGTAAACGCCAGCAGGGGGAGATTATGAGCCGGGTGACCAATGATATCGAGAATGTCAGCGGTACGTTGAACAGCTCGGCGATCCAGATTTTTTCGAGTGTATTAACACTGCTCGGAACGTTTGGGGTTATGCTCTGGCTCAGCCCGTTACTGACCCTGCTTACCTTTATCGTTGTGCCTCTGATGGCCATCGGTATGCGTTGGATTACGCGCAGAACGGGACCGCTCTTCAAGGAGCGGCAGCGCAATCTCGGTGAACTTAACGGTTACATCGAAGAGACTTTATCCGGGCAGCGGATCATTAAGGCATTCTCCCAAGAGGAGCGAGTGATTCGCGGTTTTGAGGAACGAAATACCCGCATCCGGATCTCCGGTTTCTGGGCACAGACGATCTCTGGTTTTATCCCGAAACTGATGAATGGATTGAATAACCTGAGCTTTGCGATTGTGGCGGGCATCGGTGGTATTCTGGCGATTCAGGGTTCGGTTACGGTCGGGGTGATTATTATCTTTGTGGAATATGCCCGTCAATTCACTCGTCCGCTGAATGATCTGGCGAACCAGTGGAATACGTTATTGTCCGCGATTGCGGGGGCTGAGCGCGTATTCGAGGTGCTAGACGAAGATGAGGAAGCGAAGGATGAAGGGGCAGCGGTATCTCTGGACAAGGTAGAGGGAGCCGTTTGCTTTGACAAAGTATCCTTTGGATACGATGAAGGGCGTAACATTTTGCATGAGATCAGCTTTGAAGCCAAACCGGGGGAGATGATTGCCCTTGTGGGTCCGACCGGAGCGGGGAAAACAACATTAATTCAGCTGTTATCCCGTTTCTATGATCCAACAGGTGGCACATTAACGGTAGATGGACGCGATATGACCACCATTCGGCGTGAGAATCTGCGGTCACATATGGCATTTGTACTACAAGATTCATTTCTGTTTCAGGGCACGATTCGGGAAAATATTCGGTTTGGCCGTCTGGACGCAACGGATGAAGAGGTGGAAGCAGCCTCCCGGCTGGCGAATGCCCATTCCTTCATTGTGAGAATGAAGGATGGATACGACAAAGTGCTCCAAGCTGACGGGAGTGGCATTAGTCAGGGGCAGAAGCAATTACTCGCCATTGCCCGGGCAATCTTGGCAGATCCATCCATACTTGTACTGGACGAAGCGACGAGCAGTATTGATACCGTCACGGAGATTAAAATCCAGGAAGGGCTCCAACGCCTGATGCAAGGCCGTACCAGCTTTGTTATTGCCCACAGGCTGAACACGATCCGTCAGGCCGACCGGATTCTGGTGCTGAAGGATGGGCATCTGTTGGAGCAAGGCTCGCATGATGCCCTGCTGGAACAAGGCGGTTTCTACAGCGAGCTGTATTACAGTCAGCTACGTAAAAAGGCGCAGTAGTCATTTTGGATAATAAGTGACATGTATTAGAAAACTTGTAGGTATGTAAAAAGAGCAGGGATGAGGGCACGATGCTCCTCAATTCTGCTCTTTTTGCATATTTTATTGAATAAACGTGGGAAATTGAATTGTGATTGTATGTTAAAATAAGGATATATTGGAATAGGTCCGTTTTTGGACGGTTGCCAGCGGTTTTGAAGCATGAGAATGAATTTTTACACGTATGCCTGTAGTCAGTCATGTGATGCATTAAAAGAGAGGAGGGCAATGCGGAATGGAATTCAAATTTGGGATTGCTGCTCTTCTTTTTCCCCCTTTACACATTACGATTATCGCAATCATTATTATTTTCATTCTAGTAAGGTGGAGCAAGCAATTAGAAACAAGACGTTTTACGGTTTTCTTTTACTTTTTGATTAGTACGTTCATTACGCCAATTTATTCTCAAAGTACAACAAAAGGTGTCTTTGAGCTATGGATCCCTGCAGGATTTATAGTGATTTTCTTTTATTTGATTCGCAGCGAAAGAAATCATCCATCTAAAATGAAAGCGAGTATCTTAGGATTTTCAATAGCGTTATATCAGTTAATCCTTCAATATAACGGATAACGGGACAGTACAGGACAGGATAATTCAACAAGAACAAGTAAGCAATAGGTTGAAAACAAAAGAGCAGATCCTGATCACAGGACCTGCTCTTTCTCATTTAACTTCCAATAACTTTCCAGTTATCCGCCTGCTCCACCGTTAACGGTTGATGTCTGCGGATGTAATCTTCCACCAGTGCGGCCATGTCCGTGGCACCCTCGTGCAGTACCTTTTTGCCCGGGTACATTGCATAATCCCCGCCGCCAGCAGCGCGGTAGCTGTTCATCACCACAGAGTACATGCCATTCATGTCCATTGGCTTGCCTTCACGTTCCAACTTCACAACTCGACTGCCCACAGGTTGGGAGATATCCAACTCGTATTCCATGCCAGCCCACATATCGTAATTATAATGTTGTGGCTTGGGCTGCATATAAGCCGGATTAACTGCCACCTCGCCAGAAGCATTCACTTCAAAGTAACGTGCCGTTTGTTCCAGTGCCTCCCGGATATCCTGACCACTCAACTCCAGTACCGTCAGAGTATTAGGATAGATGAAGTTGGATAATACGTCCCGAACGGTGATGTGACTCCCGAAACCGCGAGCTTCTTCACTCAGCATGGCGGTATTGGAGAGCTGCGCTCCAGTCGCTTCCATCTGCACTTGATGTACAAAAGCAATGAATGGATGTGCCTTGAGTCGCAGAGCCGTAGCGTTGGTGATAGATAAATCCCCAGTCACCTCGCCAATGGGTTGATCAAGCCATGCTTGTGCCTCAGTTTCCAGCTCTTCCGTCAGTTTCAAGACGCTTGCATTAGGTTCAACCTCATGATGTTCATCCAGAAGTAACAACCGAGCCTGCTTATCTGTAATCTGCCACTTGCCGCCCGATGATTGTTCCAACTGAAGGGATACATGCCCCGCACCATTTCCACTGAAGCCTGGCTGAATGACGGTTACACCATGAATATTAGCGGTAAGCTGACGATGCTGATGTCCGGTAAGCAACACATCGATGCCTTCGATGTCCCGACAGATGGCATAGCCTTGATTTTCCCCAGTTAACCGTTCGGTGGGATCGCCTGTCTCCAGATCACTCTCAAATCCGCCGTGATAACTGACAACCATTACATCTGGTTGTTCATGCTCGCGTATATAGCTAACCCATGCACGAATCGTCTCCAAGGCATCAAGGAACTGTAACCCCTCAATATTTTTTGGATGCTCCCAGTTCGGTATGTAGTGCGTAGTTGCGCCCAACAGGGCTACTTTGACACCCGTAGATAAGGTTTTGATTAGATACGGAGGACCGAAGGCAGGTACGTCTGGTTGCTCATCTTTTACAATATTGGCAGACAGCCAGGGGAAATTGGAAGCTTCAACTGCTCCGCGCAACAGATTCTGACCATAGTTAAACTCGTGATTGCCCATCACCGCAGCATCATAACCCAGTTTATTCAGTACTGTTATGAATGGATGCACTTCGTTTTTGGAAACCTGTGAAGCTGCATAGGAGGCCAAGGGTGATCCTTGCAGCAGATCCCCGTTATCCACCAGCATCAATTCTGGTGAACGTTCACGTTCCTTACGAATCAGGGAAGCCAGCAGGGCAAGCCCAGCTGGGCGGTAGGCATTGGTATTGTAATGAATGGGACGGATGGCCCCGTGCAGATCACTGGTGAACAGAATGTCGAAGCTTGCCGTATGGTTTGTGGATGTCATTTTACAATCTCCTCTAATATATAAGTTCAGATATATGGAATTACTATAAAACGGAGAAGACTGAATAGGCTCAAGAACCGAAGTATATGCCGTTATCTCCGATGTTCTTCCTATATCTTCAACCATAATGAGCCTATTCTAACAGATACAAGTCCCGCTGACAGCCTGACAGGAAACTTTACAAAACTCCAAATTTCGTTTCACATCGCGCTAATATTTGGCAACTATAGTAGATAAGTACTGAAAAATAGAAACTCTTTGGAGGGTGTTCGTTTGAAGAAGTCTGCTTTATTTTTACCATTGTTGATTTTGGTTCTGTTTCTGAGTGCTTGTGGGTCTAGTAGTAGTACAACAGGTTCGGCTAACGGGGATAATTCGAGTTCTAATGCATCCGGTACGTCTACGGCAGAGACAGAGAAAGTTGTCGAAGGTTATGTGCCAACTGAATTGACGGTTCAATTTGTTCCTTCCCAGAATGCAGATACACTTGAAGCCAAAGCGAAACCGCTGGAGAAGCTGCTTGGTGACAAACTGGGCATTCCGGTAAAAGTCAGCGTATCCACGGATTACAACACTATTATTGAAGCAATGGCTTCCAACAAAGTAGACGTAGGTTTCTTGCCTCCGACAGCTTATGTACTGGCTAAAGAAAAAGGCGCTGCGCAGGTTATTTTGCAAGCACAACGTTTCGGTGTAAATGATGAGACAGGTGCTCCAACCGAAGAGTTGGCGGATTCCTATAAATCCATGTTCATTGTAAAAAAAGATTCTCCGATTCAATCCATCGAGGACCTTAAAGGTAAAAAAGTGGCTTACCAAAACGTAACGTCTTCCGCAGGTTATGTATGGCCAGCAGGTCTGTTGCTGGACAGAGGCATTGATCCATTAAAAGATGTAACACCTGTAACGTTGAAAGGTCATGACCAAGGTGTTATCGCTGTATTAAACGGTGACGTTGATGCAGCAGCTATTTTCCAAGATGCCCGCAACACGGTAGCTAAAGACTATCCGACTGTATTTGAAGATACACGAGTACTGGCGTTCACTGAGCCTATTCCTAACGATACCATTGCCGTTCGTACAGACATGAATGCAGATTGGACTGCGAAGATCAAACAAGCCTTCATCGATATCGGTAAAGATACTGAAGGTCACCAGATCATCAAAGAAATCTATACGCATGAAGGTTATGTAGAGTCCGATGATAGCAAGTTTGAGATCGTTCGTCAGTATGGCGAAAAAGTGAAAGGTGAATAATTTTGATCCAAAAGTAGTTCGGGATCTGTTCACATTGTAGTAGCTTTCTTGGATGGGAACAGCTTAATCGTAGCAATGGACAGGCCAGTTCAGCGTGATCTACGCTGCGCTGGCTTGTGCCATTATAACAAGGACTCATGTATGGTTGATCATTATGAATGAAAGAAGGATATTGTCATGATTGAGCTTCATAACGTTACCAAAACTTACGCTAACGGCACCAAGGGCCTGGATAATATTAATCTGAAATTTGAGCAGGGTGAATTCATTGCTGTAGTGGGTCTGTCCGGTGCGGGTAAATCAACGCTCTTACGCTCCATTAACCGACTGCACGACATTAGTGAGGGCGAGATTCTGATTAATGGAAGTTCCATCACGAAGGCACAAGGCAAACGGCTACGCATGATCAGACGTGACATCGGCATGATTTTCCAGAGTTTTAATCTGGTAAAACGGTCCAGTGTACTACGTAACGTACTCGCTGGACGGGTTGGATATCATTCCACCATGCGCACCATTATGGGTCGTTTTCCAAAAGAGGATATTGAACTGGCATTCACTGCGCTGGATCGTGTGAATATTTCGGAGAAAGCTTATTCCCGTGCAGATCAGTTGTCTGGTGGACAGCAACAGCGTGTCGCTATTGCTCGTGTACTGGCACAGGAAGCAAAAATCATTCTGGCCGACGAACCGGTTGCTTCACTTGACCCGCTTACAACAAAACAGGTCATGGATGACCTGAAACGCATCAATCAAGACCTTGGGATTACGACCATCGTCAACCTTCACTTTATTGATCTGGCGAGAGAGTATGCGACCCGTATTGTCGGATTGCGAGCAGGTGAGGTGGTATTCGATGGTCCAGTGGAAGAGGCAACGGATGAGCGCTTTGCAGAAATATACGGCAGACCAATTCTGGCTGACGAATTGCTGGACAAGCAGGCTGTGCATGAGCAGGGAGAAGTTGTGGTATGAAGGGGCAGTCCAACGTTCCACTTCAGAATTCAGGCGGAGTGGGGAAGGAACCTGGTTCCAGCCCGGCTCAGGTTGTGAATCGCCCGAAACCGCCTGGGCGTACGAAACATTTGCTCACCTTAGTGATCATTCTGCTCCTTCTGTGGGCCAGTGCCAAACAGACCGATGCCAGCTTTACGGAGTTGTTTGAAGGTTTTCCCAACATGCTGGATCTGCTGAAGGAGATGTTTCCGCCCCGGTGGAGTTACTTTGATAATATCGTGCAAGGCATGCTGGAAACGATCCGAATGGCCCTAATTGGAACAACCATTGGTGCCATTATTGCGATTCCGGTCTCGATCATCTGTGCCGGTAATCTGATGCCAAGTCGCTGGATCTACTATCCGGCGCGCTTTCTGCTGAACCTGATTCGGACCGTGCCGGATCTGTTGCTTGCTGCTTTGTTTGTTGCTGTGTTTGGTCTGGGGCCAATCCCCGGAATTTTGGCACTGGCTGTGTTCTCGGTAGGTCTGATTGCGAAGTTGACGTATGAGACGCTGGAAACCATTGATCAGGGGCCGCTGGAAGCGATGACGGCTGTTGGTATGAACCGGATTCAACTCATTGTATATGGCGTGGTGCCGCAACTGGCTGCCCAGTTCACATCCTATGTGCTGTATGCCTTCGAAATTAATATACGTGCCGCTGCCATTCTGGGACTGGTGGGAGCCGGAGGAATTGGACTCTACTATGAGGCAACACTTGGATTCCTGGAGTATGACAAGACCAGTGTAATCATTCTGTTTACCCTCGTCATTGTCTTGGTCATTGATTATGTAAGTACTAAGCTGCGGGAGAAATTGCTATGATGAAAAATGAAACAAGCCGCATCCGGCCAAAACCACGGAAGAATCCGCTACGCTGGGTCATTGTGTTACTGCTGATCCTTGTGTATGTCTGGGCGCTTGCCGGTGTACCGTTTACTGGGTTTAAGGAAACTGCCGCTCAGATTATGAAAGCCATTGTAGCCGGAATTTTCTCACCGGACTGGGAGTTTGTATATTTGCCTGAGGGAGAAGACCTGCTGCGAGGATTGTTGGATACACTGGCGATTTCCGTGCTGGGTACTGTGATCTCGGCTGTGCTCTGTATTCCGTTTGCATTCTGGTCTGCCCGTAACATGAGTGGGCATCGTTCCATCTCGGGTGCAGGTAAAATGGTACTCAGCTTTATCCGCACGTTCCCTGAGATTATCATGGCCTTGTTGTTCATTAAGGCAGTAGGTCCCGGATCATTTGCAGGGGTACTCGCCCTTGGATTGCACTCCATCGGCATGTTAGGCAAATTATACGCGGATGAAGTTGAAAATATCGACTATGGCCCATCTGAGGCGTTGCTTGCCTCCGGAGCCAATCGCATGCAGCAGTTGTGGTTTGCCATCCTGCCGCAGGTTATGCCTGGTTTCCTGAACTATACGTTGTATCGGTTCGAGATTAATGTACGTTCCGCGACCATACTGGGTGTAATTGGAGCAGGGGGGATTGGTACACCGCTGATCTTTGCATTAAGTACCCGAAACTGGCCGCGAGTAGGTATTATCCTGCTGGGTATTATCGTGATGATCACGATTATTGACCTGATCTCGGGTTATATTCGTAAGAAGCTGGTGTAGTGTTAATGTGGAGTTACGAATATATTAGATGATAAAGTAAGATTAGATGATAGCGGAAGAAGAGAGGGCTATTCGGTGCCAGAATATTGGCAGGGATAGTCTTTTTTTGTGTCTGCCAATAAACAAAGTAGCGTTTTGTTGCTCGGCTAACCGCTCAGGAATCAGAGTATTCCAAGAATATGCATAACGAAGATTGAATTATTTTCCAAATACATGTAAGATTAATAGGTTTCTATATAAAGGGAATTAAGGATATTAATCAATACTCCTCTTAGATACCGATACAAGAAGTGAGCTTTAAAAGGAAGGTGACCTATGGAAGTATTTTATTTTATATGGATTGGGTTTATGGTACTCCTATTACTCTACAGAATGTTCTTTCAGAAGTTTAAAAAGCATAACATAGAGAATATTGGACTCAGTGCAATCCAGATCGTTTTCACGGGGAGAAGTTATCCGTATCCCCACATAAACTGGATTTTTGTCATCAGTGTTATCGCCGTGGCTGTTTATGCTGCTGTATGGAACAGTATTCTAGGTTGGAAGAAATGGAATGAGCTGGAACGTTTGAAATGAACCTAAAAAACCGAAACCATGTTACCCTGTGAATCAGGCAATGTTGGTTTCGGTTTTTTAGTTGCTTGGTTAAACGTTAGACTTCTTTACAATCTTCTTAGCTAGCCAAAGGCAATGCTTTAGTAACTTGAACCGTAATTGTCTCGGTGCTGGTTACGCCTGCGGCGTTGATCAGCTCAGCACGGTACGTATACGTTCCGTTAGCGCGACCGGACAATTCAGTTGTAGCACTTTGGGAAGCTGGTGTTGCCGCGTTCAACGCTTGTGTATCAATCAATACATCATTCTCATAGAGACGGTATTCGGTTGCATTTGTACCCCACCAGAGGTTCATGGATACGTTATAGTTGCCGTCACCATCCCAGTTGTTTTGGGACAACGTAGCTTTGCCTGGAGCGGCATTGGTTACTTGTACCGTCAGCACGTCACTGCGTGTTGTGCCTTTGTCATTGGTCAGCTCGGCTACATAGGTATACGTGCCGTTGGCTTTACCTGTAATAGCTGTTTTGGAAGACTGAGCCGATGGTGAAGCTGCAGTCAACTTCTGTGTATCAATCAGAACGCCGTTCTCATACAGTTTGTACTCAGAACCATTTTCACCCCACCAGAGGTTCATGCTTACGTTGTACGAACCTTCGAACAGGCCAGTGGTATATCCATTATCAGAAGAAAGCACCGGTTTACCCGGTGCTCCTGCAGCTGGAGTGGAAGGCACTTCGCCGCCACCTTGCTCTTCAGCAGGTACAAAATCATTCAAGCTTCTAGGTTTCAATTGATATACATCTTTGAAAATAGCGGAAACGCCTGTGATATCGATTTTGTCACCAGCAGCATAAGGGAAGGCAGTCTCCGTCACACCTGTACGGGTGTCTACACGGATGTGTGTGCTCGTTCCATCTGCTGCTACCGCGTCGAATTCAAAAGATCCAACGGGTGTAGCACTGATGATATTCTCAATCGTTACATTTTTCAATTGAACCAGTTGACCTTGGTTCGCATCTGTAATTGCAGTAATCTCGATTGGAGCAGGTACGGAAGCCGTACCTGTTTTCTCAATCGCAACGATATCGGTAAGCTCGAACTCGCTGTTATAGATGGTTGTTGCTGCTGTTACTTTCACCTTGTCACCAGCATGGAAGCCGCTAGTGTGCTGGAATACGTAGATTCCGGCAGTTTCATCTTGAAGATAGAAGGCTTGTCCACCAAATGCACCTGGCTCTGTCGTCACAACACCTTCGATGGTTACGGTAGTGCCAGCAGCTTTGGTACGTGCTTCAGCAACGGTGATAGCCGCTGGAATCGGTCCTTCTTCTTCCGGAAGCTGTTCTGCTGGCACATTGCCAACAGTCACGGCATTGGTGATCAGGTTGCTGCCATTCAGACGCAGACGCAAGCTGGCAGCGCCAGTTGTACCTGGTTTGATCCGGACGTTCAGATCTTTGATCCCGCGACCTTGGCTGTCCGAGGTTACACTGAATGTGGAGCTATACCCGTACGAAGTTGGCCAAGTACCACTTTCATTCTGGATCATGGCGACCTGTGTTCCGCCAGTCAGATAGATACCGGCACTATAACCGGATACGGTTGTGTTTGGAGCCATATTCTCCACAACTACACGAATCTGGAAGTCTTCTGCATTTGGAAGTGTATCCTGCTTCACGAAGCTGTAAGCAGCGTTTGCACTGGATGCAGGGCCACCATAAGAACCAGCCTTGAACGTGGAACGATCGTACCACTTATATCCGGCAGCAGGTGCGGACCAAGGTTCAGCCTGTGGTTCTGTGGAAGCAGCCGGCTCTTCGAATGGCAACAGCGCTGTAGCTGTGTCCAGTTCAAGTCCGTTCACTTCAGTTAGGCTTGTGTAGTTCTCTTGTGTAGCAAGCCAGTTTACGGTGTTCACGAGCAACACGGCATCATCGGCTTCTTTAAAACCGTCATAAGTTGTTTTGCGTGTGCCTGTCTCTTCACGCAAGTATTTTGGTGATGCATCTTCTACTGGAGAGGAGTCACCGATGAAGGCAGCTTTACCTGCGCCCAGCTTGGATACAGCCACGTAAGGACCTTCTTCAATCCCGCCGCCGTTGTAGACACCTTGGTCTACCGCGTTATTCCATTTTGCGTTGGTTTTTGGCAGGTACACAATACCTTTTGCCTTTTCCGGATCGGTGATTGCAAGTGTTGAACCGGCGTGCATGGCTACAGCCGATACGCCTTCTGTGATGCCGAAGGCTTGATCTGCCGGTACAACGATATTGGCGTTGATATCGCCAAGTGCGTTATAGCGGAATCGTACGCCAAAGTTATCGGACAACCAGTCCGAGCCGGTTACATTTTGCATCGCTTCAGAATTACGCTCATCGGTGCTCATACCTTTGGCCGGATCTTCGAATGCTCCCCGACGATAGCCGTTGATGACTTCAGAGCCATCCCAGCGGTTTTTATTACGGTCTGCATTATAGTGATCTCCAACAAAGAAGATGCTGCCGCCCGTTTCAACATATTGTTTCAGTGCTGCTTGTTCGGATGTTTTGAAAGGAATTTGAGGCTCTGCAATAACGAATACGTTATACTCTTTCAGATCATCATAGGTAAATGGAGTTGTCTTGCGAAGTTCTTTGACATAGTAACCATCATTGGCGAGTGCATTCCCGAAGTCGGAGAAACCTCCATCAATGACCCAGTCTGCAGCTCCAGCCGTCTGGCCGTGAGAGTTGTCGAACAATACTTTTTTACCTGCATTTTGGTTCACAACCTTTGCCTGGATGAACGGTGCCGGGTCTGTCGGTCCTTCCGCATGAACCGATGCATCTCCGTTCCATAATCCGATCTGAAGCGGCAAAGCCATGGACAATGCCAGGAGTGATTTTAAAACTACTCCTCGCATACCTGTTAATTTACCCAACCAAATCCCTCCCAAATATTAGTTGATTCATGAGTTCGTCCATATTCTACCACATGAAAATCTCACATAGTCATAACAATTTGTAAAAATTAACTCGATATTTGTAAAATTGGGTCTTTTGACATATCCATAGGTATTTCGGTCCCGTCATAATCCATTCATTTCTGCGTGCATATTGATTTTACGCAAATAAAAAGCCATCTCTTATGAGATGACTTTGGCCCGAATTCGATTGACGGCATGGAAGACAGAGGATTTAATCATGCCTTCACTGCGATTCACCAGCTCTGCCGTTTCCTTAATGGAGTATCCATGGATGAGGCGAAGTTCTAATATTTTACGATGTTCGGTGTTGTTAATATGGGAAACAAGATCATGAACACCTTCGCTAATTTCAAGGTGGGATGTATCGACGTGATGGGTAGGTACCTCCAGACGACTGTCTCGTCTGAGTGTACGGGTTCGCCTGCGGAAGCTGTCCATCGCCAGGTTACGGGCAATGCGTTTGAGATAATAGAGAATGCGATCTTCAGGGATATCCACGGTAACGTTCATTAGTCGAATGAAACAATCCTGTGCCAAATCTTCTGCATCTTGCGGTTGTTTGACGATATGGGATAGATACCTTGTGATTTCTGATTTATAGTTGATATAAGCATCATTAATTTGTGTGCTGTTCATATGATGTGAATCCCCCTTGGATACAGATCAGGCTTGGGTCCGGTCTGGTATGAGTCTCTTTATGATCCAAGTATATCGGGTGGTTGTTTCCAAAAGGTTCAGAGTTGTATCGGAGTTGTAACATTTCGTGCTTCCCTCTATTCAAGCATACGGCTTGGGATACAAAATAAAGGCAGATGAAGGAAATTCATAGAGCAGGGAGATTACGAAAGTATCATGAGACAAAAAGAGATTTTAATCATTGAGGACGAGGAGTCCATTCGCGATATTTTGTCCTATTCGTTACGTAAGGAAGGATTTGAGATCAAGGAAGCAGCTACGGGAAAAGAGGGTCTGGATCTGCTTCGGGATTCGAAGCCGGATCTGATCCTGCTGGATCTGATGCTGCCGGATATGAGCGGTTTTGATGTGTGCAGGCAACTATCTGTGAACTCCAAGATACCTGTCATCATGATCACTGCGAAGTCGGACATGCTGGACAAGGTACTTGGCATGGAGCTTGGGGCGGATGATTATATCACGAAGCCTTTTGATATCCGTGAGGTGGTTGCGCGCATTCGGGCGATTTTTCGCCGGATTGATCTGATCAGCGAGACACTGGAGAATCAGTCCTATGAGGTGGTAAGGCTAGGCAAGCATATTGAGATCCGCAAGGATGAACGGGAAGTGTGGAAAGACGGGGAACGGGCAGGACTCACGAATAAAGAATATGATCTGTTGTTATTTCTCGTGACCCATCATCGTAAGGTGCATACACGTTCTGAACTACTGGACAAGGTATGGGGATTTGATTTTGCAGGGGACACTCGAACGGTGGATATTCACGTGCAACGGATTCGCAAGAAACTGGATAGTGGTGTGCAAGGCATTTCGATGATTGAAACGGTATTCGGTGTGGGGTACAAGCTGAATATTCAGGTACAGACATGAAGTGGACGATCCAGTTCAAAATGGTGGTGCTATTCTCGGTCATTGTCTTTATCGGATTCTCCGTCCTGCTGATTCTGTCCAATAAGGTAGCTCAGGAGAATATGTACCGGGAAGTGCATGAGGATATGGTGCAATCCAAAAGAAATCTGGACATCGCGCTGAATCAGTACTTTCTGATACATAACAAACGCATGAGCAGAGACTCGCTCGAAGCAGGGAGTCGCGAGCTCGCGGAGCAGATTGGATCAGCCGTTGGTGGGGAGATTATAGTATATCGCCCCGATGCTTCGCCATACGAATCTGTTGGCAGCGAGGTTAACGTTGCTAAGCGGTCTGACCATCCTGATGTGGAGGAAGCCGTACATTCCCGAATTGCTTACACCACAGTTGTGGATAAGGGTCGGGTCACAGCCAGTCTGTCCTTCCCTCTCCAGATGGATCAACAATTGATTGGAATCGTACAGATGAAGAAGGATTACACCGACTTGTACAAACGCAATCTCCGGTTCCAGAATACGATCAAGCTGTTTGCAGCGGTTATTTTCGTATTTGTATTTATCGCATCCATCTTTATTTCCCGGAAAATTACACAACCCATCCGTGTACTCACGAAACGTTCTGCGGAAGTGGCCCAAGGAAGTCTGAATGCGGACATTCAGATTACAACCAAGGATGAGATCGGTGAACTGGCTTCAAGCTTCACCGTCATGATTAATCGGGTTCGGGAGCAGATTGATGTGATTGAGCGAGAGCGGGACGAAGTGAAGCAAGTACAGGCCAGAAGCAAAGTCTTTTTTGACAATGTGACACATGAATTGAAGACACCCTTAACGACGATTCTGGGATACGCCCAGATTTTACGGGATAACGGATTTACCGACCAGGACTTTTTTGACAAGGGCATGAATTATATCATCAAGGAAAGCCAGCGTCTCAACACGATGGTTGCGGATATTCTGGAGGTCTCGGTCTCCTCTGCGGTCATTCAGGCATACCGGTTCGAACGTATCGATATATCAGATATTATTCGCGAAGCTTGTGAGGACATGTCGATTAAGGCGAGCAAGTACAATATAGGTATTCACTATGAGCTGGAGGAACATCAGTATTTACAGGGAGATCGGGATAAGTTGAAAGAGGTCTTCCTCAACATCCTGGATAATTCGGTCAAGTACAGTGATGTGAACTCCATTATCGAAGTACAATCCTTCCGGTTAGGTGATTCTATCGCTATTGTGATCCGTGATCAGGGGGAAGGAATCGGTGCTGAAGCGCTCCAACATGTATTTGAACCCTTTTACCAGGATAAAGGAATCAACAGGGCCGAGAAAGGCAGTGCCGGGCTGGGGCTGTCTATTGTGAAGAACATCGTTGAGCGTCATGGAGGAACAGTGGAGATGAAGAGCATCATGCGGGAAGGGACACAAGTGAATATCAGTCTTCCGGGGGAAATGAACGCATGAGACATTCTGGATTTTGGCGTAAAAACCGTGATAGATTGATGCTGTCAGGGTTGTTGATCGCATTTGTCAGCGGGATTTTTGGGATTGGGAGCCTGTTCAGTCTCGGAAATCTCAAACCAAGAACGGTGATTTTGCCAAGTGAGCAGTTCAACAGCCGTCTGGCACCACCACCGAGCAGTACGATTCAGATCGAGTCGGCTACCAAGATTCCAAATGACTTTGCGATCTTTGATTTTGAAGTGTTAGACCGGAATACGATTATATTTAATCAGCCGGAATTTTCCTATTCAGGGCTCAAGTTGTCTCTCCTGCATCTGGATGATAAGGAAGTGAAAAACATTGCGGCTAATACGGATTACGGTGTAACGATCAGCCCGGATCACAAGAAAATCATTTACTCCCAGTATCGGGCAGGTCAGACGCAGAAGACAACGTATGAGTATATAATACAGAGCGGGGAACGTCGCAAGCTTCCGTACGACAACTCGTATTATCGAGTGTTTGTAGGGAACGAATCCTACATCGGTCAGGATGATCTGTTATTTAAACAAGTTGATCTGAGCCAGGGGACGAGTCATGTCATCTACACGTATGAAGAGCTGATGAGCATGTTCACAGGACCAAAACAAGGGAAAGGTTCGAGTGATACGTTTATCGTTATGGATGTGTTGCAGGTCAGTGAGGATCACCAACAGTTTTATATACTGGTGATGCTGAAAGACAAGTATGCTATCTATCGTGTATCGCTTGAGGATGAGCATGAAGTGAAGGCGTATGCTGCAATGGAAGACATCCAACAGTACAAGTTGCTGAAAAATGGTGACATGCTCATCCAGGGAACGATGAATAAGGTACAGGGGCTGTATCGGTATCACGCAGCAGAGGAGCAGTATGATCTGTTATTACAAGGTTCGATCTGGAGCTTCGATCTGGATGCAGATGAATCCCGAATAGCTTACTTTTTCCCGATGGACAGTCAGAATCAGAAGAATGAGTTGCATGTTGCCTACCTGAATGACAGCAAGATTTCGTCGGATACGGTGATCTATCGCAATATTGATAACTTCATCAGTCTGAAATGGAATGACGATGAATTATTTGCTGTAAGCAGCTCAGTGGATAAAAGTGAAATGTACCGCTTTAGTTTCAGAGCCTGGTAAGCTGCGGAAAGTATACGAATATAAGACCTTGGTCTGATGGAGCGATAGCTGCTCTGTGGACAAGGTTTTTTTTTGTTATGACATGTTACAAGTTGGATACAACTCGGGCCAGCCCGGATACATCTCCACCCTATAATGAAGAGGGAATGTGCTACGCGAATCTTTTTGAACAACCTCTGTACATATTTAGCAAGTAGAAGGGAAGACATGTAGCAATGCTTCAAGTTGAACAATTATCCCATTCGTTCCGCAATGGCCAGGGAACCGTGCCGGTGCTTCAGGATATCAACCTGACGATTGGAGAAGGTAAGATGGTAGCCCTGCTGGGCAGTTCTGGTTCGGGTAAATCCACACTGCTGAATCTGATGGCGGGGCTGATGAAACCCGATCAGGGCAAGATTCTAATTGCGGGACAAGATATTGTACGTTTCAGTGAAAATCGCCTGGCTGAGTTCAGGCGCAGTCATATCGGGTTTATTTTTCAATCCTATGAACTGCTGTCCAATCTTACGATCCGGGAAAATGTAGAATTACCCTTGGTGTTTATGGGGATAAGTCCTTCGAAACGCAAAGCAAAAGCATTGAAGCTGCTGGAACAGGTTGGACTGGGTGAAAAGGCAAGCTTGTTCCCGTCACAGTTGTCGGGCGGTCAACAACAACGTGTCAGTATTGCACGTTCGCTCATTACAGAGCCCTCGGTGATCTTTGCAGATGAGCCTACCGGGAATCTGGATACCGAGACGGAGGAAGAGATCATTGCGATTTTGCAGCAGCTTAACCGGGATATGAATACAACCTTTGTCATTGTGACACATGAAGCAGAGGTCGCGGAGCAGATGCAAGTTGTGCTTACCCTGCAACATGGAATATTGGTTGAAGAGGCTGTAAGGGAAGTTTGAGGCAAAAGGAGAGGAAATGTGAGAATACGGGATGTAGCACGTATGGCCTGGGGACAGATCATTCGCAGAAAAATGGTCACACTGCTGTGTATGATGGGGCTGTCCATCGGCTCTGCCGCCATGATCATTGCTCTTAGCGTGGGGCAGTCCGTACAGACCTATAGCGAGAAAACATTGAACGACAATTACAAGATGGATGAAATTACGATTACGCCTAATGAGGGCATTCGTACCGGCAACGGCAAGGGGAATGGTCAGACATCGAAGTTTGAACGGGGAGCATTGACGTTGGAAAAGATTCAGATTATCCAAAGACTTCCCCATGTGGTTGCCGTGGCTCCCATGTTAAAGCTGGATTCGCTGGAAATGGTGCTTTCGGATGGTCGCAGCACGTATGTTGAGGTCATTGGTACCCAGCTGGAGACCCTGGGCGGGTTTGGATACAAGTATGCTGAGGGACGTGGGGCAGAGGATGGTCGTATGGCGGTAACCAGTTATGGGGCTGCATTTGGACTCGTGGACCCCAAAGTAACTCAGAAGTTATTCGAGCAGTTGAATGCTGATCCATATAACAATGAGCTTTTGGAGCAGTTTACGGAAATGTCTGCGAAGCAGGATCAGCTGGTTCAGCAGCTGGTTCAGTTCCGATATGAAGATTATGCGAATGCGAGTAAAACCAAAATGAGTGGTTCTATACGCGTGTCTGGAGAGTTGACGAAGCCTTCCAACATGGATGAGATGAGCGCTCAAAACGATAAAAAAGTATATCTGCCGCTCGATACAGCTCGTGCATTGCAGGATGAGCTTGGATTACAGCAGGCCGACAGCAGTGCGGCCAAGCATCTTAACTCGGCTCTGGTCAAGGTTGAGGACAAACGTTATGTATCCCAGGTGGAAGAACAGATTAAAAAGCTGACGTTAAACACACAGAGTAATCTGTTCCAGGAGGAAGCGATGGCAGGTCAATTGGCGATGTACCAAAAAGCGGCATTGGGGATCGGTGGTTTTATCATGCTGCTGGCCTCATTATCCATTATTGTAGCGATGATTATGTCTACGCATCAGCGTCGTAAACAGATCGGTGTGATGAAGGTGCTGGGCGCAAATCTGTGGCAGATCCGTCAGATGTTTATTACGGAAGCAGCGATGCTTGGATTAATGGGCGGCGTGGCTGGTGTGGGGATTGCCTTTGCTGCCCTCGGCGGGGTGAACAGTCTGCTGGCGAGTCAGATGGCAGATCAGATGAATGGTCCGATGACCGTCGTTATTCAGCAGTCGGCTCTGCCACTTGGCATCGTTTTTGCTATTCTGGTTGGCATTGTATCAGGTATATATCCGGCAATCAGCGCATCTCGGACCAATGCATTAACTGTGATCAAATCAATGTAATTTTATCAGCGAAAGGGAAATTGGGCACATGAAGAAATGGATTAAAATCATCATCACTGTTGTACTTTTGGCAGGTGCAGGATACTGGCTGTATGAAAAGTACAAGCCAAAACCGGAGGCACCTATAGAGATTCCGCCCCCGATTACCTTTGATGTGACACAGGAAACGATGACGCAAACGATACAGGTGAAGGGGAAATCCGTATACACCGATCAGACGGATATCTTTGCTCCGTATGCTTCCAACATCAAGCAGTGGCATGTGAAAAGTGGTGAGCAGGTGAGCAAAGGTGATATCCTGTTTACCCTCGATACTTCCACGTTACAAACGGAAGTAGAACAGTTGCAGAGTGATCTGGAGAAAGCTCAGCTGGAAAACAAGATGAATCAGGTTACCCTGGATCAGGCGAATATGAGTGAGTCCCTTGGCGTGACGGAAGAGGAGCGCAAGAAGGCATTTGCAGATCGGGAAGGTAAACGCCTGACGAATGAATTGAATCAAAAAGCGCTGGTCCTCAAGGAGAAGGAGATACAGAAAAAGCAGGCAGTTATAAGTAAGTCTGTTGTGTATGCTTCCGCTTCCGGTATATTTCAGATGAATGAAGAGGATAGCAAGACACGTGCGGTGACGGAAGGACAGCTGATCGGGTCCATTACAAACATCAGCAAACTGAAATTTATGACGATTGTTGGTGAGGAAGAAATGTTCAGGCTCAAGGTGGGCATGCCGGTTAAGGTGCGAATGACAGCGCAGAAAGACCTGCAATTTACCGGGAAGGTAAGTAAGGTGTCCAAATTCGCCCGCAAGAGTACCGATACGGACCTCAAGCAAGCTTCACAGTTTGACGTGGTCATTGATCTGAAGCCGGACGCCAGAATGTATGGAGGCGTGAGTCTGGAAGGCGATATCGAGACGATGCGGAAGGATAAAGTGACGGTAGTGTCCAGTCTCGCGATCATGCGGGATCAGACCGAGCCTTACGTACTGTTAGACAAGGGCAATGGACAAACAGAGCCGCTGACGATCCAGGCTGGAATGGAATCGGGGGACAAGACGGAAGTGGTTAGTGGCTTGAAACCGGGAGATATTGTCGTTTTGCCTTAGATGTAGGAATATAAGAACAAGGCATATATGTAATGATTAGCTAGACGAACGGTTAATTCGGCATTGAAAAACACGAGGTTCATTGTGGCAGATTGCCACGATGGACCTCGTGTGTCTTTTGGAGCAAGGGATGTCCAGATTCCTGCCTGAATTATGGAAAAAAATATAATTAAATTTATATAATTCAATTTACAGTAAAATTTACATGTCGTATAATCAGAACATAAGGAGGTGACACCGAACATCATGTTTGTAGATGGATAGGCGAAGGCCTTTTTTTTAACCGTTTGAAGAAAGCGCTTACCCAATTTAGGATTCAGACATCCCATAAGTCATTGTTCACACTTCTTCATGTCTAACACACGTTCAACCACACCCACCATATTATACTCATTCACATGATTCGCCCTCACACACCATTTGTTTGCTCAAGATTCCAGTGATACAACCATTTCTTTTGGAGGTGATACAACCAACTCATCCGAACGTTCTCTTCGTGCTAAGCATCATAATGACACAGAGGATCAGACATGAGTACAACCCAATCTAACTAAAGGAAAGGTGGAACTATGAAGACTAAATTGAAAACCAAATCGAGAGGTAAGAAGATCCTGCGCAAAGGTGTAAAACAAATGCTTGCAGCAACGCTGCTCGCGGCGGGGATTTTCCCTGGACTGTCTCCAGGCTTGACTCAGGCGGCTGAAGCACATGTGGATAATCCATTTGTAGGGGCAACCGCGTATCTGAACGAGGACTATTCAGCTCTCGTGGATACGTCCATTGCATTGACCAACGATGCGTCGTTGAAGGCCAAGATGGAGACGGTCAAATCGTATCCAACCGCAGTATGGGTTGACCGGATTGCTGCAATCTATGGCGGGACGGACAACGCTGGTCGCAAAAGTGTAGAGCAACATCTTGATGCCGTTCTCGCTCAAAAGAAACCGGGTACGCCTATAACGGCTTCATTTGTTATCTATAACTTGCCTGGACGGGATTGTCATGCACTCGCATCGAATGGTGAACTTCCACTAACACAGGCAGCACTGCAGACATATAAAACGGATTATATTGATGTGCTCGCAGATATCTTCGCAGATCCGAAGTATCAGGATATTCGTATTATTGCTGTCATTGAACCGGACAGTCTGCCTAACCTCGTGACCAACCTGAGTACCCCAGCTTGTGGTCAAGCCAGCTCAACAGGTATCTATGAGGCGGGTGTGAAGTATGCATTGGACAAGCTGCACGCCATTCCAAATGTGTACAACTATCTGGATATCGGCCACTCCGGCTGGCTTGGATGGGATAACAACCGTTCTGCAGCAGTTGCGCTGTATACAAGTGTTGTGCAAGGGACAGCCGCAGGTCTGAGCAGTGCAGATGGCTTCATTACAAATACAGCGAACACTACACCGCTGGGGGAGCCGAACCTCTCTAACCCTGATCTCAATATCGGTGGACAACCGATTAAATCTGCCAAGTTTTATGAGTGGAATCCTTATTTTGACGAAACCGATTTCACCGCTGCGCTGTATGCCGATTTCGTACAAGCTGGCTGGCCAAGCAGCACAGGTTTCTTGATTGATACTAGCCGGAATGGGTGGGGCGGGGTAGACCGTCCAGCATCTGCTACGGGCAGCAACATCAACGATTATGTGAATTCCGGACGTGTAGATCGCCGGGAGCATCGGGGGAACTGGTGTAATGCCAGTGGCGCAGGTATTGGTGAAGCACCTAAGGCTGCACCAGGACCAGCGCATCTGGATGCTTATGTATGGGTGAAACCTCCGGGTGAATCCGATGGCTCCAGCTCCGAAATTCCGAATAACGAAGGCAAAGGTTTTGACCGGATGTGTGATCCAACCTTCACAACTCGGGATGGTGTATTAACAGGTGCATTGCCTAATGCTCCGGTATCGGGTCACTGGTTCCATGATCAATTCGTGGCACTGGTGAAAAACGCATTCCCTGTACTTCCTGCAAGTAACGGTGGAGGCAACCCTCCGGGCGGAACAACAGCTCCGGCAGCACCAGCAGCATTGACAGCTTCTGCCGGTAACGCTCAAGTCTCCTTGACGTGGACTGCTTCTACAGGGGCTACAAGTTATAGTGTGAAGCGGGCACTGAGTGCATCAGGTCCATTCACAACAGTTGCAGCTAATGTAAGTGGAACATCTTACAGCAACACCGGCCTGATCAATGGTACAACCTATTATTATGTGGTAACGGCAACAAATGCAGTAGGTGAAAGTGTTAACTCTGCAACAGCAACAGCTACACCTGTTGCAGGTGTAACGGCGCCAGCTGCACCGACTGCTCTCACAGCAACTGCAGGCAATGCGCAGGTGAGCCTGACGTGGACAGCTTCTACAGGTGCAACAAGTTATGATGTGAAACGCGCACTGAGTGCAACAGGTCCCTTCACAACGATCGCGGCGAATGTGAGTGGTACGTCCTACACCAACACTGCCCTGACGAACGGCACAACGTATCATTATGTGGTAAGTGCAGTGAATGCAGCAGGGCAAAGTGCCAATTCTGCTGTAGCTTCTGCGACACCTCAAAGTGTCGTTGTACCAACGAGTGATCTTGTCGTGCAATATCGTGCTGGAGATACCAATGCTCAAGATAGCCAGATCAAACCGTATTTCAACATCAAAAATCTGGGCAGTACTGCTGTGAATCTGAGTGATCTGAAGATCCGGTATTACTTCTCCAAAGAAGGCTCGGCTGCGATGGATTCTGCCATCGATTACGCTCAAGTTGGTGGAGCCAATATCCAGCGGACCTTCACAGACTCGTATGTAGAGCTGAGCTTCACATCTGCCGCTGGCAGCATTCAGGCTGGTGGACAGACTGGAGACATCCAGCTTCGCATGTACAAAACAGACTGGTCCAACTTTGACGAGACGAATGACTACTCCTTCGATCCAACGAAAACATCCTACCAGGATTGGAACAAGGTAACACTCCACCAAGGTGGAAACCTGGTATGGGGCATGGAGCCTTAAACTTTATTTGTAACTGTCTTAACCGCGATCCTCTGTGTGTTAGAGGATTGCGGTTTTTTGCTATGCATTACAAGAGTCATTCTAGATTGAAGTTCTTGATCAACTGAGAAACGTAGTGGAGGGGAAGAATTCGATTCTGGAGAAGCGAAGCTGAAAGCTTTCTGTAAGAAAGCTACTTCGTAAGCATCATCTCGCCTTTATCAACGGATTTTTTCCCTTGGAAAGGGGATGGAAGAAAATCCGGGGATAACAGCGATCATAAGAACGATTCGTAACCGGAACGGATAACCCTCAGAGTTGCAAGTACTTATTTCCTAAATGACTCCTAAAAACACTGATTATTAATCGTTTTGGACGGATATTTGCCTAGGGTCTGGCAGACAGGATGTCTATAATAGAACCCGATGGGCGGGATCACCTCGCTCGGATTGGAAAGAGAATGGAAGGGGGACTGAACTCTGGTAGTCGGGCAAGCTGATTTCTCTTTTTTAATTTTGTAAGCGTAATCATTTCGGGTTGAAACCTTCTTTCGAAGAAGGCCTCTATGAATTATCGAACGTCTAATCATCATCGATGTGTACAAGCGTTACCCATTCTGTCTCAAGGAGCGTGAAGGTGGATGAACTCAGGAACAACAGCGCCGGTACATAAGGGATCGGTGTCAGGTCGGCAATCAGGTCGCAGGAAGGCTCGTATGCCACTTGCAGCCAAGGTGCTCTCTTCGGCACTTAGCGTAGCTTTGCTCATTGGAGGAACGGCTGGCGTTACGGGAGCGGAAGCTTCGAACGGTAATGGGGCGACGGAGGCTGGCCTGCAATCACATAAGGGGGGCAGTCACGTGAAAGAGATTCAACTGGAATATCTGAATCGGGGTTTGGTGGCTGCATCGACATCTGAAGGTGTTTTTCTCAGTTGGAGATTGCTTGGTGACGAGGCCACAGGGTATAGCGACAAAGGGCTGACAGGTACGGACTTTAACGTCTATCGTGATGGCAAAAAGATCGCTACCGTCACCGACAGCACCAACTATGTAGATACCGCGGGCAAATCGTCTTCCCGTTATGAAGTGGCAGCGGTGAACAAGAAGGGCAAGGAGAGCAAACGCAGTGCATCAGTCAAACCTTGGGCGAACGGGTATGTGGACATTGCACTGCAAAAACCCGCCGATGGTGTGACGCCTGCGGGAGAAGCTTATACGTATTCCGCCAATGACATGAGTGTGGGTGATGTGGACGGGGATGGCCAGTATGAGTTTTTCGTGAAGTGGGACCCTTCCAACGCCAAGGATGTATCGCAAAAAGGGTACACCGGTAAAACTTACATTGATGCTTACACCCTGGACGGTCAGTTGCTGTACCGAATTGATCTTGGGGTCAACATTCGTGCAGGTGCTCATTATACACAGATGCTCGTTTACGATTTTGACGGGGATGGCAAGGCAGAGATGATGTTCAAGACCGCGCCGGGCACGAAGATTATCAAATATAACAAAAAAGGAAAAGTAACATCCGAGAAGTACATCACGCTTCCGAAGCAGGATCGCAAGGCAGGGTACTCGAACGAAGATGATTATCGTTTAAGTGCGGATGGTTACTATGATCACGTGGTGGATATGTTCAAAAACTGGCATAAACACGATGAGGTTGTGAAGGGGAACTGGCCTGCGACATTGGAAGAGGCTTTTGGAATGGAGAAAAAATATAACTACCCATTATCTCAGCAAGATGCCGAGAGCCTGGCCGACTATTTCATTGATGTGTACGCAGTAGAACGCAGTAACCGAAATGAGCTGCGCAAGTTTGAAGGTTTTATCGTGGATGGACCGGAGTATGTTACGGTATTTGAAGGTAAATCAGGCAAAGAGCTGGAAACCATTCCATATGAACCTGAGCGTCATGATGATGGCCTGATGTGGGGCGATTATGCGATGGCACGGATCGAACCCGGGAATCGGGTGGATCGTTTCCTAGCCGGAGTGGCTTATCTGGACGGCAAGAAGCCGTCTGCAATCTTTGCACGCGGATACTACACACGTTCGACGATGGTTGCCTACAATTGGGACGGCAAGAAACTGAAAAAGGAATGGAAAGTGGACAGCGGTTGGACGCCGATGAAGAACCCATTCAATGACGGACCGCACGGCGTAGATGGTACAGATCCGCAGTATGGTTCCATCACCACTCAAGGTGCACACTATTTCAGTGTGGCGGATGTGGATGGCGACGGCAAACAGGAGATTATCTATGGCTCCGCTACAATTGATCATGACGGCAGCGTGCTGTACAGCTCCACAGACCTGATGCCAGCCGAGAGTGCTGCACCGGGAACGATTGCCCGTCTGGGTCATGGGGACGCACTTCATGTGGCAGATATTGACCCGGATCGTCCGGGACTTGAGATTTTCATGGTACACGAGGGTGGTCCGTGGGCGCCATACGGCTATTCCCTGCGTGATGCGAAGACCGGAGAAGTAATCTATGGTGGGTACACGGGGAAAGATACCGGTCGCGGCATGGTGGGTGATGTTGATCCGACTCGCCGTGGGCTGGAGACATGGGCTGTAGGTTTGTGGACAGCTAAGGGTGAGAAAATCAGTGATCAGATGCCGGGAACGAATATGAATATCCGTTGGTCTGCCGATATGACGACACAGATCGTAGATGGTGCGATTGATGTTACCCCAACCATTAAGGATTGGAGTCGTGGCACGTTGCTGACCGCAACAGGCACATTGACCAACAATCACACGAAAGGTACGCCGTCTCTCGTAGCTGATATCTTCGGGGATTGGAGAGAAGAGATGCTGGTGAGAACCACCGACAGTTCAGCGATTCGTATCTATCTGAGTACCGAGAAGACAGACCGCAAGCTGTACACGCTGATGCATGATGCGATGTATCGCGTGGGCATTGCCGGACAGAACAGTGGATACAACCAGCCGTCCTATCCGTCCTTCTACATGGCATCGGATATGGACTGGTCCAAAGTAACGCTGCCTAAGTTCTACACGCCAGGTAAGGGCGGAAAGTAAGCAGGCCGGAGTAATAATAGCTAACAATAGCAACATAATATGTGTTCATGATCAGGATGTAACGTAACGCAGCGTCGTTAGTTTTAAGCGTTGGCATCGAAGCTTGGAAGCTCTGGAATTCCCATGTGTCTCGTCACATGGAGGTTTCAGAGCTTTTTTTACATTAGGATCTGCGGGTAGAGGTTGGCATGATTCAATCCATCCGTGTTACATCATTCTTTTTCATATGTTAAGTCTAAATAAGTTGAACTAATCATTTACACGATAACGGAGAGGACAGAAAAAACCTGAAAAAGCGAAGCGTTCGCCTTTATCCCCGGATTTTCCCTTTAGTAAAAGAATCAATAAATCTGGGGATAACAGCGATTGGAAGGTTGTTCTGTCATCGTAGTGTCAGTGTAAATAATCTTTATTTCAACTTATATAGATGCACGGTAGAAGCGAACGCTCCAATCGTGTAGTTACCTTGATCATGGATCAAGGTGGTGATGGAGCACTCGGGAATAAGTTGGTTCTGCATAGTTATAAAATCGGAATGCCAGACGTTAAGCTCGCCCTCGGTAAAGGTTTGCACCAGAAAATCAGTAATGAGTCCACCATGTGCAACCACAATAATGTTACTGTTCTCTGGCTCTTCATTAGCTAATTCGGTTAGGAGGGAGGCCAGCCGTTCACCAGCCTGTTTGGCCGAGTCACCCACGGGTGGAATGTAATCTGGGTCAGACGTACATCGATCCCACATCGCAATGAATTCTTCGAATGACTGATCCGGGCAATCGCCCCAATTGGCACGTTCGCGCAGGCGAGGATCTTCGGTTGTATGGGAATGGGTGTGGCGGGCAATCATGTTGGCGGTTTCTTGGGCTCGTCGAAGTGGGCTGGTAAGGATTTTAGTAACGGGAAAGGTAGCTCTGGCAAAATGAAGTGCTGTGGCTTCGGCTTGTAAAACCCCTTCGGAAGTGAGGGAGACATCACCGATTCTTCGTTCTTTGAGACCATGTCTCACCAAATGAAAGGTGGTACTCATGATTGGAAACCTCCTTAGTTATAGACAGTTCACATAAATGATTAGATAATAAACTAATTATATATTCATCTAATTAAATATTGCAATGAGGCTTTTAAGCAAGACAGTTTATATTCAACCTATAGAATTGCTACAATGGAGAAAAGTGAGGATCGATCGTTGAAGGAATGGAGGTATCGACATGAGCATCACAAAGCCTTGGACAGGAAGCCTGTATCAGGAGGGTTTGCGAACAGAGGATTGCGGGCCGCGATTTTACGCGTACTACTACAAGCAATGGGACAACTATCGTATGTCCTATCACCATCATGATTCCACAGAGATTATGTATATTATTTCGGGAATGTGCCGGGTGGATGTGCAGATGCCGGATGGGGGCTCGGAGCAGGCTGTTTTGAAAAAAGGACAGTTCATTATGCTCGATGCCGGTGTCCCGCACCGTTTGCTGGTGGAAGATGGTGTCCCTTGCCGGATGCTCAATGTGGAGTTTGGATTCTCAGGCTCACCTCCCGGACAGTTATCCATCCGTCAGCTAGCGCTGGAGGAGGAAGAAGTTCACACTCTACTTACTAATGCTTCGCCATATCTGGTATTGCCTGATCCGGAAGAGGTGTACCATATTATGAAAAGTCTGGTGCTGGAACTCGATCAGCGTGGTCTGCTGGAGCAAGGAAGATCGAACGTGCCGATGAAGATCATTCCGCCAGAAGAAAGGTTGCATCACCGCGAGGCCCGAAATCTAACGTCTCCAGAACAGGGCATGCTGGTGCGTACATTGTTCATCCAGTTGCTGGTCCGTGTTGCACGTCTGCGTGGAGAAATGAGCCGGAGTGCGCCAGATCAGGCGGAACTGTACGTCAAACGAACCATTGAATTCATGCATCACAATATGGATCGCAACATTCAGATGAAGGATATTGCGGCAGCAGTTAATCTGCATCCAGGCTATTTACATCGTATTTTTCGTCAGCACACGCAGCGCACACCGACCGACTACCTGACGATGCTTCGCATGGAGAAGGCCAAGATGCTGCTTCAGCAGACGAATATTCCTATTTCGGAAATCTCCGACTATGTTGGAGTAGGCAGTCGTCAGTATTTTCATATGTTATTCAAGAAGACGACGGGCATGACTCCGGTCGAATTTCGCTCCTCTATGGAACGACATGTTAGTCAGTACCCGTCGGATGAATGAGCCGATTGCATTTATTTTCGAAGACATATCGATCAGTGGGACTGGCGCGTAAAAGTTAGGATTTTTGACAACAAGATCTTGAACAGGTCATGATTTTGATAACGCTTCCCTATTTGCGGTTGGTACAATGATTTCATGAAGAGGGTCATTAACCGAAGCGAAAGATTCGGATTTAGGGGAGGACATAGGCATGTCGTTTAAAGTGGCGTTTATCGGGGCAGGAAGTATCGGATTTACACGGGGTTTGTTAAGGGATTTGCTGACGGTACCAGAGTTTAACAACATCGAGATTGCGTTCTGCGATATTAACCAGCACAATCTGGACATGGTGACTGAGCTGTGTCAGCGGGATATCCGTGAGAATGGATTGAATATTCAGATTCAGCCAACAACGGATCGGAAAGAAGCGTTGAAAGATGCGAAGTATGTACTGTGTACGATTCGTGTTGGGGGACTGGAAGCATTTGCAACGGATGTGGATATTCCACTGAAATATGGTGTTGATCAATGTGTCGGCGATACGCTGTGTGCAGGCGGCATTATGTATGGACAACGCGGAATCGCCGAGATGCTGGACATCTGTAAGGATATTCGTGAACAGAGTGCACCCGACGTACTGCTCTTGAACTATTCCAATCCGATGGCGATGCTGACATGGGCTTGCAACAAGTACGGCGGTGTGCGGACGATCGGACTGTGTCATGGTGTACAGCATGGTCATCATCAGATTGCGGAAGCTTTTGGATTGAAAAAGAGTGAAGTGGATATTGTCTGTGCCGGCATCAACCATCAGACCTGGTATATCCAGGCTTCTCATGAAGGTAAGGATCTTACAGGTGATCTGCTCGAAGCCTTCGAAAAACATCCCGAGTACAGCCGCACCGAGAAAGTGCGGATCGATATGCTGCGCCGCTTCGGTTACTACAGCACGGAATCAAATGGTCATCTGAGTGAATATGTGCCGTGGTACCGCAAACGTCCGGAAGAGATTAACGAATGGATCGACCTGGGCAACTGGATCAACGGAGAGACGGGTGGATATTTGCGGGTGTGTACCGAGGGGCGCAACTGGTTTGAGACTGATTTTCCTAACTGGATGAAGGACGAACCGATGCAATTCATTCCGGAAAAACGGGGCGAGGAGCACGGTTCGTACATTATTGAAGGGCTTGAGACGGGACGTGTCTATCGTGGACATTTCAATACCGTTAATAATGGAGTCATCTCCAACCTGCCGGATGATGCGATTATTGAGGCACCGGGATATGTGGATCGTAACGGTATCTCCATGCCGCATGTAGGGGATCTGCCACTTGGCCCAGCTGCGGTATGTAATGTGAGCATTTCCGTGCAACGGCTCGCGGTTGAAGCCGCGGTGAACGGAGACGACAAGTTACTTCGTCAGGCGTTCATGATGGATCCGCTGGTGGGTGCCGTGTGTAATCCAAAAGAAATTTGGCAGATGGTCGACGAGATGCTCGTTGCACAGGCCGAGTGGTTGCCGCAGTACGGAGATGCGATTGCAGCTGCAGAAGCAAGACTTGCTGCAGGTGACTTGATTCCAACAAAGGAATATGAAGGTGCAGCACGTCTTAAGGTGAAAACGGTGGAAGAAATGAAACAGGATCGCGATGCTGCGAACAAAAACGCGGGTGAATCCGATAAAGGGAAAGATCGCGAGAAAGTGCAGCAATAGATAAAAATGCGTAAGGGCCTCTCCAAAATTGGAGGGGCCCTGTTTATTTCTATTTTATTTCGAAACCACGGATAACAAAGGCAAAAGAGGTATCACCCAAGGAAACCTGCGAATTTTGAGAGGAAATCCAGCGGGCAAAGGCTCCATAATAATGAGTACCTTTTTCCTGCGCTAACTGGAATGAACCTTCTCGCAAAGAGTTGAGGGTGAGGCAGTTTTGTTTGTACCATGACTTGGAGTAGGATTACAGCCGGATAATATCAGCATAGTTGAAAGAAATACCAATGTGGTCAATGTTCTTATCGTATTGAAGAATTTTATTTGCAAGAGAGGAATGTTGCTAGTGTTACTCTTGCGATGCATATTTACCATGTGATACATATTACCTTTACAGACATAGTAATATGTCTTATAGTATACACAGGACGGAAGAAAGTCGGTGAAACTCGTAGATGGATGTGCAAGTGATTAACAGTGATCTGATTCGGGGCAATATTGACCCCATCATTCTGAGTGTACTTATACCCGCAGATAACTATGGCTACAGCATTATTAAGGAGATCTATCGCAAGAGCGGAGAGCAGTTTGAATTGAAGGAACCTACGCTTTATTCCAGTTTGAAGAGGCTGGAGAAGAGTGGATATGTGGAGTCCTACTGGGGGGAAGAGACGCAGGGAGGACGACGCAAATATTACCGAATTACAACGCAAGGCCTCGAAGCCTATAGAGAGCAGGTTCATGCTTGGCAAGCAGCCAAGGCACTGATTGATTGCATGATTGTCACTGGAGAAAAAGGAGATGAAGACCTATGAGATTGGAAGCTCGCATCACTCGCCATGTGAATCGTTCGTTCGCTCACGCACAAGATACATTAGACAATCGAGAATTAAAAGAAGAGATTCACAGCAATCTCGCTGCGCGGATTGACGATTATATCTCGCAGGGTATGAGTGAAGAGAAGGCGTTCCAGACCGCCATTCAGCATATCGCTGGTATGGATGAAGTGATGAGTGACCATCGAAGGGTACAACGTGTTCCTTACTGGACAGCGTTGTTGCAGTCTGCTCTGATTTATAGCCTCATAGCCTGGATCATTACCATTCCAATGAGAGTGCTGATGCAAGGCTCCGCCATAAACAATCTGCTTATGATCGTGAGTCTCATTGTTGGTGGCATGTATGTATTGTATCTGTTGATCAACAAGACGAACGATTCTGCAACTTCCGTGAAAACCACGGTTATTCGAATCCCTGCCTTAGTGCAGTGGAATCGCAGAATATGGTGGTTGTGGGCGGTATTAATACTCGTACTATGGGGAACGCAGGCAGCGTTACGATTCGGAAGCAACATCTGGTTTAATCGACCCATTCAGGTGGATGGACCCTATCAGTTTGCTGTGATCGTCATTGCCTTTGCCATCCCATTACTGAGTGTTATTATTCCTTTGGTTGTGCATCGGGCGTATCGGATCGTTAGTAAGTATGAAGTGAGTGATGCGTTATGAGAATTAGAAACATATGGATTATAACACTTGTTGTGTTGGGCATCAGTGGCTTAGTGATTGTTGAAGGTTTCGTTAATCCGAAGATCGAGGCGAAACAGGCTCGGTACGAGGAAGAGCAGCAGAATCCGCTGACACATGATTTTGCCACTTTAGCCAAATATCGCAGTCCCTACATGGGTGATAACTCAAACCTTAGTCATCTGAATCAGGCTTTACCTTTACGTGAAAGATTGAATGGTTACCAACTGTATCCGGAGACCTTCACGGTCCAAGTGAATTATAGCTTGGATACGCGTGAGATGGATGCAGAGGAACTTGAGCGGATACTTGTATATAATGCGGTTTCGAACTTTGTTATGATCGATAATCTGGAGCAGATCGTCTACCAGTTTGAGAATACCAGCCATACCTTACGTCGTGAATCTGCCCAACAATGGACAGGTACGGAATTAAAGGAACTTCAGAACCCGGAGCTATGGAATTCGACTGTACGCGAGAAGCTGGTAGAACCGGCACAAGTGAAAGAGGCTTTTTCACAGATTGTTGACAATTAAACTGCATGAAATAGAAGGAAATAGGCAAGAGACTCGACTCTTCTCCCATGCTATGTTATTATAAATCTCTGATAACGTGGTAACGAACTAAAGCGTTTGGGTTTTGGTTATAGACATGGGGGGGTTCGAGAGATGAGAAAAAAAGCGATTCTACTATTATTCATTAGCATATGTGTATTGATTGTGGCTGGTTGTTCCAGTTCCGCAAGCAAAGACGATAACACGATTGTTGTAGGAATTGATGACAAGTTTGCTCCAATGGGTTTCCGGGACGAGCAAAATGAAATTGTTGGTTTTGATATTGATTACGCAAGAGCTGCAGCGGAGAAAATGGGTAAAGAAATCACATTCCAGCCGATCGACTGGTCTTCCAAAGAGTCAGAGCTGAACAGTGGCCGGATCGACATGATCTGGAACGGGTACACCATTACGGATGAGCGTAAAGAGAAAGTGCTCTTCACGAAGCCGTATCTGGAAAACAGTCAAGTAGCTATTACCTTGGCAGACTCGCCAATCACAAAGCTGGATGAACTTGATGGTAAAAATGTGGGATTGCAGGCGCTGTCCTCCGCGGCAGATGCACTGGCAGCAAGTCCTTTGAAGGATAAAGTGAAAGCTTCCGAATTTAAGGATAACGTGCTTGCACTAACGGATCTGAAGACAAAACGTCTGGATGCGGTCATCATTGATGAAGTGGTAGCGAGATACTACATGTCCAAAGAAGAGGGAACATTCAAACTGCTGGATGAATCTCTTGCACCGGAACAATATGGCATTGGTATCAAAAAAGGCAATGAAGAGCTTCTGAATCAGCTGCAAAAAGCGTTGGATGAGCTGAATGCAGACGGAACAGCTGCTAAAATCTCCACCCAATGGTTGGGTGAAGATAAGGTTCTGAAATAGGCAGGTTACACACCTGTTATATAGTTAGAAACAAAACGGACCCCGTATTCCATGCTGGAGCGATTTATGCCCCAGAGGAATGCGGGGTTAACAGATTAGAGGAGACAACACAATGAGTTGGGATTATTTATCGACCATTTTAAAACCTATGCTAGAGGGTGCACAGACCACCATTTTCATGTTCTTGCTAGCGATCGTGTTATCTGTACCGCTTGGATTTGCGGTCACGCTTGCGATGAGAAGCCAGATTAAACTGCTGGCGTGGATTGCCCATACGTATGTATATGTGATGCGAGGAACACCGCTACTGCTCCAAATTCTATTCTTCTGCTTCGGTTTACCGTTGCTTCCGGTGATTGGAGAGTATCTGGTGTTTGATCGTTTTGTTGCAGCGGGGATTGCGTTCATCCTGAACTATGCGGCGTACTTCGCTGAAATCTTCAGGGGCGGACTGCTTTCCATTGATAAAGGGCAACATGAGGCAGCGAAGGTACTGGGGTTAACAAAGTGGCAAACGATGACTAAAGTCATTATTCCTCAGATGATTCGTGTAGTATTGCCCGCAACGGCCAATGAATCCATTACGCTCATCAAGGATACGGCACTGCTCTATGCCGTAGCTGTACCTGAGCTGTTGTATTACGCCCAAGCGGCGGTAAATCGCGACTTACAGCTGACACCTTTCTTCGTGGCGGCGGTTATGTATCTGCTCATGACACTCGTACTCACCGTGCTGTTCAAGGCACTGGAGAAGCGGTTTTCATTTGAATAAATTAAATCTGATCAATCAAAGGACTGTCTGCATATGACACATATAATAGAAGTAAATCAGTTGAGAAAATCATTCGGTGCACTTGATGTACTGAAACAGGTATCTTTTAACGTGGAACCAGGCGAAGTAATTGCCGTCATCGGACCTTCGGGTTCGGGGAAAAGTACGATGCTGCGCAGCCTGATTCATCTGGAGGATATTTCGGGTGGAACGATTCGCATTCAGGATCAAACGTTGGTTGATAATGGCCGTTACGCGGGTGCCGCAGATATTCGCAAGATGACGGATCGTATGGGTATGGTGTTCCAGCATTTCAATTTGTTCCCGCATCTAACTGTACAAGATAATCTGGAACTTGCACCGAAAACTTTGAAAAAAGAAAGCTCCAGCGTCATTCGATATCGTAGTCTGGAATTACTCGGCAAAGTAGGGCTGTCGGACAAGGCCGATGTCTACCCTGGTAATCTGTCCGGTGGACAGAAACAGCGTGTAGCTATTGCCCGGGCACTGATGATGCAACCGGACATTCTCCTGTTTGATGAGCCGACGTCGGCACTCGATCCAGAGCTGACCGGGGAGGTACTACGCGTAATCAAACAACTTGCACAGGAAAACATGACGATGATGATTGTTACGCATGAGATGGGCTTCGCCCGTGACGTTGCGGATCGTGTATTTTTCATGGATAACGGCGAGATCGCAGAGGCAGGTCCGCCAGAGCAGATCTTTGGCAATCCAAAGCTTGCACGTACGCGGACGTTTTTGCAGCGGGTGGAAGTGGAAGGATAGAAGAAACTTCAAATCTAAGAAATGTGGAAAGAACGCAATCCTATAAGTAATAAGGGATTGCGTTCTTTTTTTGAAAAAATAGCTTATGTCCACAGGTATATGTTCCAGATAATCAATACCAGGGTCAACACGATATAAGTTACTACATTCCAACGTGTTCGAATTCGATAAGTGGTGTAACTCATGATTCCAAACAAAACAATGCTAAAACATAATACAGCTACATTATTTTGATAAAAAGCAATAAGTAGAAGCATCACAATCATAAGTATGTTCATTACTTTATCGATTTTCATCGTAGTGATCCCCCAAAGATATTCAGAAAAGTATTACGTCTATAATACTATCTATATGTTAGAGGTATTCTTGATTTATATCATCACACGGATAAATGGTTCTTAAATTCATATCCTTGAAGTACAATCTATAAGATTATGGATTTATATAGTAATTTATAATTAACACAATATGGATATTGTTTTTCCTAATAATCGATTATAATGAACATACTTAATAAACAGGGAGGATTTACCTTGGAACATCGCGAAAATGATGTAGATCGTTATTATAACGACACATTGCCACCACCGCCTTATGTAGTACCAAAGACCAATAGTAAGTCGATTGTATCACTAGTTTTGGGGATTCTGTCCGTCACGATTCCTTACGTGGGAATTTTAATCGGAATCGCCGCGATTATATTTGCATCTTTAGCCTTCAAAGAGATCAGAGTTCGCATGGAGCAGGGGAAAGGGTTAGCGATTGCTGGTCTAGTTTGTGGAATCATCGGTACAGCGATGTATGTATTACTTATTTTGCTCGTGCTATTGTTTAGTTTCGCTATCTCAAGTTCTGAAATTTACTCTACATACTAGAAATATGAAGTTAGCAAACTTAGATTTTATCTCAAACTAAAAAAGCAAAGGCGTACTTTAACTCACACCTCTTGTTATCTAGAAGAGGGTGGGGTTTAGGTACATGCCTTTGCTTTTTAATTTACGAATTTACAGGGGAAGTGCGACTTCACTGCTGACGTCTGCGTTCTCCGTGGTGCGATGCATCAGGAAATAAGTTAAGGTTCCTCCAAGCCCAATCACGGCGAATATGCACAGAATACCAATCTGATCCCAAGTTACACCGAACTGTCCACTTGAGATGACTGCTTTATAACCTGTTACCGAATAGGTCATAGGCAGCCATGGATTAAACACTTTCAGCCAATTTGGAATCAGTTCGAGCGGGAAGGTGCCTGCACTGGTGGTGAGCTGGAAGATCAGCATCAGAATGGCAAGGAAACGACCCGGATTCTCCAGCCAAGTCACCAGTGCCTGAATGATGTACATGAAGCTTAGACTGGTAACAAAGCTGAATAAGAGGAACAATGGAACGCTCTGAACATCCAGACCCAAGCCGTATAAGACCAGCCATGAAGCAAGCAGGGACTGCGCTGCACTCATGAGTGTGAAAGCCAGCGTTTTACTCACAAAACGATTCCAGCCACTTGCTTGGCTAACTGTGCTGCCACGTGTGGGTACAACCAGTGTGGCAATCAATGCGCCGACAAATAGCCCGAGTGACAGGAAGTATGGCGAGAATCCTGTACCGTAGTTAGGTACCTCATTATATTTATGTTCATCGACCTGAACAGGCTCTGCATACATGGTTACCAGCTCATCCGTCTTTTTCACACTGCCCGTCTGCTCAGCCGCTTCATTCAACTTGGTGGCAAGTTCACCAGAGCCATCTGTTAACTTAAGCGTACCTTCTTTTAATTGACCAGCACCGTTATCGAGCTTATGTGAGCCATCTGCAAGGGTTGAGATTCCATCAGTGAACTGGCTTACACCCGCAACCAGCTTGCCTGCACCAGCATCCAATTGACTTGAACCGTCCGCAAGTTTGGCTCCTCCAGCAGCTGCCTCAGATAATTTGGAATTGAACTGTTGTAAACCAGTCGCAAGCTTTTCTTGTCCGACGGATAATTGCGTGGCTCCTTGTACCAGTTGTTGTTCACCCTGTACCAACTGGCTGCTACCTTGATGCAGTTGTTGCTGTGCAGCGTACAGGTTTTGACTGCCTGCGACCAATTGCTGTCCGCCTTGATACAGCTGTTCGCTGCCCGTAGCTACGGCTTGGCTGGCTGCCAGGAGTTGCTGCACAGCAGGACTTGCGGCAAGTTCCGGACTCGCTTCAGCTAATTGGGCAAGACCTTGCGCAACCGCTTTGGCACCCTCGCTAACTTTGCCACTGCCCTCAACAGAACTTTGCAGCCCAGCAGTCAGCTTTGCACTACCTTCCTCGGAAGCTGTCAGTCCTGCATCCAGCTTGGCTGCACCTTCTTGAGCGGATTGAATTCCTGCCTGTAACTGTTTTCCACCCGCTTCAGCCTGGGTTGCTCCATCACCCAGCTTCGTGCCTGCTGCTGCCAATTGGGATAGCCCACTGGACAGGGCGCTTGCGCCAGTATGAAGATCACCTATGCCTTGGGCGAGAGTAGACGTACCTTCTTTTAACGGAACTACGCCCGTTTCCAGCTTGTCGGTGCCTGCCGCCAGTTTGGACAGGTTCTCTTTTAATGTAGCAGCACCCTCATCCAGCGTGATCGCACCAACATGAATCTGACCTGCTCCATCCCCGGCATCTGCCAAACCACCAGAGATTTTTTCGACCTGATCCAATAGCGTTTCAGTGTACGATTCTGTGGCTTTGGCAGCGACTTTGGAACGAATTTGTTTGACCGCCGTGCCGCCAATCTGACCCGCGAGGAAGTTGTATCCTTCATTGGGTTCATAGATCAGACCTGCCGGCTCGGGGTGCTCATCCATCAGGGTTGTTGCTTTGGTGGAAAAGTCCTCCGGAATCACAATTGTCATATAATACGTGTTGTCTTCCATACCTTGTTCTGCTTGTTCACGAGTCACGAATTGCCAATCGAAATCATCACTTTTCTTCAATTCATCGACCAGATTCTGACCGACCTCCAGTGATTTGTCGTTGTAGACTGCACCCTGATCCGTGTTGACCACGGCTACAGGTAACTCGTTCATTTTGCCATAGGGGTCCCAGAATGCGTTCAGGAACAGGCCACTATACAATACCGGAATGAACAGTACAACGAGAATCGGAATAAATACTTTTGGTTTCTTGAAGGCGGACTTCAGATCCTGCCCAAATACGTGGAATGATTTCATCATGTTCTCTCCCTATCCTTACGCTAATCCGTGTGTTCTATCTCTATTATGTGTTGAATCTAGTGGCATACCTATCTCTAGATGGGGGATAAGCCATTCTTGAGAAAGAGGCCCACAAAATCCTTGATCTGATCTTTGTGCAACGTAGGATGCGCTTTGTTCCAATCCGAGGTTAAGGTGACATACAGCTTCAGCAGGACAAAAGAATCCAACTTGGGATCATCCCTGCGAATCTGCTCTAGCTCCATGGCACGGCTCACTTGACGCTCCAAATATTCGAGAATGGCTGTCTCCACTTTTTGCAAACCTTCCTTGGCCTGCGGTGTACCGAACTCGTTAACCTCCTGAAAGAGTTTGATCAACAGCTCATGTTCCTCCCGATACTCCAGCAAAGAATCCATACTCATATGCACGTTATCCAGAAAGGAGTTCTCTTCCTTCACGGTCTGCTCCGTAATCTGTCTCATATCAGCAATGATCGAGCGCAGAATCTCGCTGAACAGTTCTTCTTTATTATCGAAAAAAGTATAGATCGTTCCCTTGCCCACATTGGCAAGTCTCGCAATCTGCTCCATCGTTGTGGCTTTGTAGCCAAACAAGGCAAAGGATTTCTCGGCAGAATCCATCACCTGTTGCCTTCGATCTATCGTTTTCATCGCATATACACCTCCTTATATGTTGAAAGGTAATGGGTAAGGTAACCCTATTTTTTTGACCAATTTACTATTATAGTCAGTTGGTCGTTAACAACTGTAGCACTTGAGCAGGGAAGGTGGATGTGATCTTTGTCATAATGTGGGCTGGGGGATGAAAACAATAAATGAGTAGAGGAAAGTACGGATGAGGAGTTACTATAATATGGAAAAGTGCTATATATATCAGTTATAGAGTTGAATAGCTATAATAGCAAAGGGTGGCGAAGAAACAGTAAATATTAAAATACAGCAAAGAATGAGGAGTACGTATGGAACACGTTTTATGGACGATCTATCTTGGATTGCTTGGCACAGCATCACTCTCGTATCTTATTAAAGGAAAGTATAAGTCTAAACTTAGCAAAATCGATTTTGTCGTATCCGTTATTACATGGATAGGGTTGCTAGGATATGTAACGGAAACAGCTATTTTAAATCCTTCTTTGTGGAAATTTATTACTGTGACAGCTCTGTTATGGGATGTATTATTCGCAATGCTTTTAAAGGATAACGAAGGGGAAGAGATTTTGGATGGATTACCAATTATGACGAGGAGAGTTTGGATGTTGATAACATTAGTTATCGCGATTGGACCTCTATACTATGGGCTGTTTAGATATGCTTTCTCTTAAGTGGAGAACTTCTTATATATTTTATTAATAATGTAACTTAATGGTACAATTCTGCGTCCAAACTTTCAGAGCCAGATTATATATTAGAGTGAGAGGAGGTCTACCTTGAAATATTTCTCCTACCTCCTGATGATGTGTCTTGTCCTAATGGGTTGTTCCGATTCATCATTGGAAAGCAACGATACAGTACCAGACCGAATTCAAAGAGAGGGACAGACGATGACGGCAACCAGACAATTGGGTGATTATGAACTCCGATTAAATGTCCAACAATTTGGTGATCACGACTTCACTTTTAAACCGGGGATAAGGTATAGGGGACAAGATGCCAACCACGAGATTTTCCATTCGAAACAGCTTTTCGATATTGATCTTCAAATGGATGGAAAGACGCTTCTCCCACCGAGGTCAAGTACCAGTGAAGAATTGGCAACCGAATTAAAGAAAGATAGCTGGTATTCAGAAGAAGTTGAAATAATCCTTACACCGGAGCAGGTTCAATATATATCGAATGGTGAGGCCGATCTTATTCTTAATGCTGGATTTCGATCCGAACAATCTGGCTACAATGACGAGAAAAAGATGATTATAAGTGGGGAAGACATACTGTTTAAACAAGTAGATGCTGATCAAAAGGAATAAAACACCTGATAACAACAAAAAACCAAGGCTTCGAGTTAGTCACTCATGAGCCTTGGTTTTTTACTGTGTCGTATTCTTGTTAGCTGTTTCGTATTAATTCTATTCTGCGCGTACTTTAAAGAATGAAATCAGTTCTTGAAGTTGCTCGGATACAACCGAGAGCTCATCGGAGGCACTCACAATGGCTGCCATGGAGGCTTCCTGCTCATCAATTGACTGCTCAATTTGTTTACTGCTGCTTGCTGCTTTGCTGACATTGGCAGACAGTTCATCGGCTGTGGCAGACATTTCTTGTGTGCTTGCTGAGATTTCTTCAGTAGAACTGGAGATATCCTGAATCTGGTTTGCAACTTTATTCGTAGCATTCAGAATATTCTCGAAGAATACACCAGTCTCTTGGGTAACTTCCAAGCCTTTGGTAACTTCCTTGGAACCCAACTGCATCGCTTCGGAAGACTGCATGATATCCCGTTGAATTTCTTCAATTAACTGTCGAATTTGCTTCGCTGATTCCTGCGATTGCTCTGCCAGGTTACGTACCTCACCTGCAACCACCGCAAAACCTCTTCCTTCTTCACCTGCGCGGGCTGCCTCGATTGAAGCGTTAAGTGCAAGCAAGTTGGTTTGTCCGGCAATTTCCGTAATCACGTTAACAATGTTGCTAATCTGGTTCGAGTTATTTTCCAAAGACTGAATCGAGTTTGACGTATTTTGCACCGCACCGGAGATCAGGCGCATCTGTTCAATAACTTGTTGCATCACCACATTACCTGTGCTGGAGCGCTGCTCCATGCTGAGTGCTTCATCTGCCACATCGGCTGAGCTGCTGGCGATCGTCTGCACTACCGTGGACATCTCTGTCATGGCACGTGCGTTCTCCACAGTGGCTTTGTCTTGTGACACCAGTCCAGTAGATATTTCTCGAATATTGGTGCTGATGGATTGAATGTTCACATTATTTTTCTCGGAAATGCCCAGTAGTTGTTTGGAAGATTCCGAGAGGTGATGCGAAGTATTCTGTACTTTATAGATGGTTGTATTGAATCGATGGATCATCGCATTGAACTTCTCGTTGATGATACCCAGATCATCTCGTCCGGTATCGATGGTTACGTCGAGATTACCCGTGCTGACTTCCTCGATCCCTTTCATCAGATTGCGGATCGGAAGCAACGTTCTTTTCAGCAAAATGAATTGCAACACCATGAACAGGATCAGGAAACCGATCAGGAACATCAAGCCGTACGTAAGCAGTTTGTTCAGGCCTTTTGGAACGGCACTTGCATCTACATCGAAGTAAAGAGCAGCGTACATCGAGCCATCTGCGTTATTAATCGGATAGATCAGAGTGGTCCAAGTTCCGTACTCATCCGTGTAGAAATCACTGAAGGCAGGCTTTCCGTCCTTTTTCATCTGTTCCAGCACTACGACGTTATTCTGAGGCAACGGGTACATGGCACCTGCGGGCAGGTTACCTTCCTCGAATGGTTCCAACAGGTTCGTTGGAATCGCGATGATGGACGTTCCGTTTCCTTCCTCAAGTTCTGAACCAAAAATGTACGCTTGCGCGATGTTTGGATAGAATTCATGGATGGAATCGAGATAAGTTTTCATTTCCAGCTGTACAGGACCGGAGTAGCTTTTTTCCTTAGCCGCTTCTGCTACTTTGGCAGTGTCGAGATCATCGTACCATTTCTGGGTGATGACGGTAGCCTGGTCGTGCAACTGTTCAACCAAGATATTTTTTTGCAATTGATACGCGGCAGTAATCAGAATTACACCGATCAACATGATGCTGCCGAATGAAATCACCAAATTTTTGATAAAGAAAGGCATGGTACTCCAGCGAAGCTTATTAAACAAGATGGTTCACTCCTTCTACGATTGTGACGAAGGACTTACCCTGGGTGTTGTACACGCTATGTAATTGTTGACTTAAAAACTGTGAAATCGTCCCTTAATATCCTGTCTGATCAAATTCTCTTTTGTTTCTAAAAGCTTTTCGTAATGGGTTTTGCTATTCACGTATATGAACTCCAGGTAAGTTCTACTCTTCAGATATATCGTTATATAGGCATATTAATATTAGATATTTGCAACAAAATAGGACTTATGAACCGGTTCCAAGGTTATAATTGCGCTTTTTTTCATTATATTTCTTGTATATCCATGAAAATTTCATAGTGATACATATCATTTTTTGATCGTGTTTAAGATTCACTAAAGGTTCGTCCCCTACCATGGTTACATAAGCCTCAGTTGCTTAACAGAGAAACCAAGAAGGAGGATTCATCATTTGAATATTTTATTACGAAAAGTTGCAGTAACGGCATTGTCCGTGACGATGGTAACGTCATCTTTTGGTCTGATTGCAAGTCCGAATGCGGCATTTGCAGCAGAAAGTACAGCGACAACCACGAGTGCAGGCGTGACGCAAGCTTATGAATCGTTGTTCCAGACGGATAACGTTATTGATGTGAATGTAACGATTGATGATGCAGACTGGAAGAGCATGCTCGAAAGTCCGTTGGATAAGGATTATAAGAATGTTAGTGTGGAAGTGGACGGCAACAAGCTGGACAATGTCGGTTTCTCCACCAAGGGCAATCTGACCCTGAAAGCTGTAGCCTCAATGGAAGATTCGGACCGTTACAGCTTCAGACTGAAGTTTGATAAATACGACAAAACACAAACCCTGCTTGGACTGGATAAAATGGTACTAAACAATAACTACGCCGATCCGTCGTATATGCGCGAAGTTCTTCATTATGAAGCACTGCGCAGCATTGGCATGGATGTACCAATGACGAACTATGTTAATTTGTATGTTAACGGCGAGCTGGTGGGTTTCTATACTGGCGTTGAAGCAGTAGATGATAGCTATCTGGAGCGCAACTACGGTGAGGATTACGAAGAAGGTGTCCTCTATGATACGGATGAGAAGAGTTATCTTCAATATGAAGAGGGCAGTGACTACAGTACAATCACCAAGGACTTGGGTACGGATAAGGACAAAGTCAAACTCAAAACCTTCATCCAAACGCTGAACGAGATGCCAGAAGGTGAAAAAGGTGATATTGAAAGTGTACTGGACGTGGATTCAGCGCTTCAATATATTGCAGGCAACATTGTTTTTGGCAACTATGACAGCTATAACGGCGACAAAGGACACAACTACATGCTCTACAGTGATGCCGCTGGCAAGTTCACCGTTGTTCCTTGGGACTTTAACATGTCCTTCAACGGGTACTCGGGTGGAGGTGGACGTGGCACAACAACCGGATCAACCACGACCAACACCAACGCAACGAACGTATCTGTGGACGAGCCGGTACTAGGCATTAACATGGAAAATGTACCGATGATTAACAACCTACTTGCTGTGCCAGAGTATAAGGAAAAATATTTGAGCTACGTCAATGAACTGACGGACTACATGGAAGGCATTCAGGATCGTATCACTGGCCTTGCCGATGAGATTCGTCCTTACGTAGAAGCAGATCCAACGAAATTTTATACGACAGAACAGTTTGAATCCAACATCGCTTATTCTGCAAATGCAGACGCGGCTGGTGGTATGGGCGGTACACCACCAGCAGGATTTGAAGCCATGACCCCACCCGAAGGCATGGAAGGAATGACTCCGCCTGAAGGTTTCGAAGGAATGACACCTCCAACTCAGCCGGGTGCCGCAACTGGAAACGGTACAACAGATGCAACAACGGGTAGAGATAATACCCAGACACGCCCTGGTGGTAACTTTGGCGGCGGTGGGGGCGGAGGCATGGGCTCCATGGCAGCCGGATCACTGACGACATTTGCAATGAACCGTCTTGCGAATCTGCAAGAGCAACTCGGACGTGAAGTAACGCCTTTGCCTGAGACTCCAGAAGAGACAGGTTCGAATACCTCATCCGGAACAACTGACAAAACCATTACCGTAACTCTCGATGGTAAATTGATCACATTCCCGGATCAGGACCCGCTGCAGCAAAGTGGCCGAGTGATGGTGCCTGTGAACGCAATCCTCGAAGCAATGGGTGCAGAAGTGACTTGGGACAAAACGGCGAAGACGGTAACAGCTGTTCTGGATGACCAGACCCTTGTGCTCAAGATCGGGAGCAGCACCGCAACCGTAAATGGAGATACACTCGAAATTGATGCACCAGCGATCATTCAAAACAGTCGCACACTTGTGCCTGTACGCTTCATCTCAGAAGGACTGGGACTTACCGTGGACTGGGATCAAACCGCTGCACAAGTAAGCCTTACATCCAAATAAGAAATATCTCCTGCAGATCAACGTTATTGTATGGGGAACGAGAAAAGGGATTCGATGGTCAGATCGAATCCCTTTTTGTTCTGCTTTTCAGGTTAGACGGAGCGAACATCCAGCAAAATCCGGCCTCGTCCATGTCTGGCCTCACTTTTGGCATGCGCTTGATTCGCTTCACTTAAAGGGAAGATAGAATCAATCTCTGAGCGGAGGGAACCGTTAGCGATTAGCTGAGCGATTGTGTACAGATCCTCTGATGTCGGGAATTTGGAATTAAACTTGGCTGTAACACCATACTGCGCTGCTTTTTCGGCAGAAGGCAGTTGAGTTAATGATACCAGTTTACCCCCAGGTTTCAGAACACCTCATGAACGATCTTCGATCTCTCCACCGACCGATTCAACAACCAGATCTACATTGCTTACCAGATCTTCAAACAAGGCTGTCTTGTAATCAATCACTTGATCAGCACCCAATGAAGCAACAAAATCAACATTGGCACCAGACGCGGTAGCAATAACATGAGCGCCTTTCCATTTTGCCAGTTGCACTGCGAATTGTCCGACACCGCCCGCAGCAGCGTGGATCAGAACGGTTTGCCCAGCTTCCAACTCACCTTCGGTGAACAGTGCTTTCCATGCCGCTTCAGCTCCGCCTTTAATGGTCGCAGCATCCTCAAAACTCAGGTTGTCTGGCATATGCACCAAATCCGTAGCAGGAGCCATACCATACTCGGCATAACTTCCGTTCACATTACCAAAAACGCGATCTCCCGGCTTGAAGGTATCGACGCCTTCTCCCACGGATTCCACGATGCCTGACATGGCCGTTCCGGGTGTATAAGGCAGCTCTTTGACAAACACGTCCTGCAACCAGCCGTTACGAATCTTCCAGTCCAGTGGAATGGCTCCAGCATACTGAATGCGTACCAGAACTTCGCCGGCAGCTGGCTGGGGCTTATGGACTTCCTGTTCGAACTGTAATGTATCGGGTCCTCCGTATTGATGAATCTGAATAGCTTTCATTTTAGATGTATGCATTGTGCACACGCTCCATTCGTTAAGCAAATTTAGGATAGGGATGAATCAATCTGTGCAGCAATTTTCTGTGAAAGAGATAACAGTAAGTTCTTTTCTTCCTCGGAGAGGCCAGCTGTGGTGATCTGCTCCACTTGGCGCCAGGCGTTATTCACTTGATCCTCCAGTGCGCGTCCGGCTTCTGTTAGGGATACAATGGTCACCCGTCCATCTGTTTTGGAACGACTCCGAGTAACGAGACCGGCATCTTCCAGACGGCGAACAGACTTGGCTACGGTTGAGTGATCCAGGCGAAGTGTGCGACCCAATGAGTTTTGGGATTGATGGTCTTGTGCATATAACTGCATCAGCATAATCTCTTGACCGGGAAAAAGCCCGGTATCCCGAATCAACTGCGCAGCAAGACCCTTGTGAGAGCGTGCCAGAGCAAAAATGCTAAAGCTGATGGGATACTGCGCTACTGCACTGAATTCCTCATTATTTAATTCCTGGAGATTATCAGGCTTTTTGAAATCATCTTTGGCTGTCATCATGTACCTCAACTTTCTTAATTGTGTTGTTGGCAACATAAATATAACACTTGAATATGTGGTTGGCAACATAAATTGAACTAAACACTTCTACATGAAACGTAGAGGACAGAAAGAACCTGAAGAAGCGGAACGTTCGCCTAAAAGCTTTCTGAGCAAGCTGCATCGGAAGCATATGTTATCCCCGGATCTACCCCTTTATAAAAGGAATCGAAAAATCTGGGGATAACAGCGATCGGAAGGTTGTTCTGTCATCTGTCATCGGAGTATCCAGGTATATATTCTTTAGTTCAACTTATACAGCTCCTCTAAATTTCCAGACAGCAGAACATTCTTACATGATTACGGATAATGCGTAAAATATTAGATTTTTAATTTTGATTACTGTGATAAAAGTCACTGAAATATTATAAATATTGTGATCACTCCTACCGATAAGACTATAGTGATATTCGAAACGGAATCGAAATTGGCTTGAATATCCCCACAATTACATAGGGAAAAGGGTGGCTCACACACATGCGAAGCATGAGCATCGGTACCAAAATCAGTTTGATCGTTATCAGTATATTTATCGTCTTCTCATCAGCCGTGGCGGTAAGTGTAATCCTGGAGATGAAGCAGGGGATCACGACATTTGCTACAGAGAAGGCAAAGCGAGATTTGGAGATGGCGAATAGTATCATTACATATAAGCATCCAGGAGATTGGGCCATTAAGAACGGACAATTATTCAAGGGAGATACCCCGCTGGAAGGCAATTTCGAACTGGTGGATGAGATTGGACAAGCGTCTGGGGACACAGTGACGATCTTCCGAGGTGACGAACGTGTTGCAACAAATGTCATGGTGGACGGAAAGCGTGCTGTCGGCACGAAGGTATCGGACGAGGTCGCCCAGACCGTTTTGCAGCAAGGGGAAAAATACTTCGGTGAAGCCGTGGTTGTGGGTCAGAAATATCAGACGGCCTATGAACCAATCAAGAACGCATCCGGAGAGATTATCGGAATTTTCTATGTTGGCGCTTCTCAATCGTTAATTGATGTGATTATCTCCTCGTTCCTCAAGACATTCCTGATCGTATTCCTGCTTGCAATGTTAGTCGCAATTACCCTGATCCTGCTGTACGTTCGCAGGGTGAGAGTAAGAATCGAACGGGTATCCGTAGCGATTAAACGTGCGGGTACGGGCGATTTCACACAGCCAGTTGTGGACAACGTCCAAGACGAGATTGGCATGCTGGGCATGGGATACAATGAGATGAGAAGTAATCTCCAGGTCATCATTCAAGGAGGACTTCAAGCTGCGGAGAAAGCAGAGCAATCGACTGGGCTGCTACTGAAGATTGCGGACCAAACGTCCAAAGAATCGGCGCAGATTGCATCCTCCGTTGAACAAGTCGCACAAGGAGCCGAGAGTCAGACAATTAGTACAGAAAAAAATCTGCAGGCCATGGAAGAAGTGGCGATAGCCGTACAACGCATGGCGGACAAGGCCTCCAGCATCTCGGACTCTGCTTTGTATTCACGCAAACAGGCTGAAACCGGAGGTGAAGCGGTGCAACTTACCGTTCAGCAGATGTCTACCATTGAATCTTCCGTTACCACAACGGATGAAGTCATTCGTATGCTGGAAGGGAAGTCGGCACAGATTAGCCAGATGGTTTCCGCCATTCATGAGATTGCAAATCAAACGAATCTGCTTGCCCTCAATGCATCCATTGAAGCAGCAAGAGCAGGGGAGCATGGCAGAGGATTTGCCGTTGTATCTACCGAGGTTCGTAAACTGGCTGAACAAGCCGGAGACTCTTCAGATCGTATTGAAGAACTGGTCGAAGCCATGGAACAAGATATGCAGCAATCGCTATCGGCCATGTCGAGAGTGAAGGACGAAGTACAGGAAGGACTGCGCTTGACCCGGGAAACGGAGCAAAACTTCAGCCTGATCCGGGATACAAACCTGCGTATGGCTACAGAGATTGAGGACATGGCTGCGACAAGTGAAGAGATGTCCGCAGGCGTGGAACAGATCGTGGCTTCTGTGCATGAGATCGCTCGTCATGCGCAAACGGCTAGTACCAATTCACAACAGGCTGCCGATTCTGTCCATGAACAGCTCAAGTCGGTAGAGCAGATCAAGGCATCTGCGGCTATTTTGTCTGATGTGTCCACAGAGCTGCAGACCTCACTTAGTCCGTTTAAGATTTAATATCTGTTACAATAGGGAAAAGGAGGGACTTCATATGGCCCCTGATAAAACAAAACTTTTCCCGAATGAGAATATCCGTACGGTATGTTACATTCAAAACCTGCCGCCGCGTTCCAACGTGGACATCGGTGATTATACGTATTATAGTGACAACACAAATCCGCCAGAGCAATTCTATGACCGGATACAGCATCATTATGACTTTATTGGTGATCGCTTGATCATTGGAAATTTCTGTGCAATTGCGGAAGGTGTGACATTCATTATGAATGGTGCGAATCATCGGATGGAGGGCATGACCACGTATCCGTTCAACATTTTTGGTGGAGGATGGGAGCGTGTGACACCTACACTGGAACAACTTCCATATAAGGGTGACACGGTACTGGGGAACGATGTATGGCTTGGACAAAATGTAACGATCATGCCTGGTATCACGATTGGAGACGGGGCAATTGTTGCCTCCAATTCAACCGTTGTTAAGGACATTGAACCCTATACGATTGTGGGTGGTAATCCAGCCAAGACTGTTAAAAAGCGTTTTGACGAAGAGACGATTGCACTGCTGCTGGAATTGAAGTGGTGGGATCAGGATGAGGAATGGCTGGATACGCATTTGGAACGTCTTGTCTCTACATATGATCTACAGATCTTGCGCGAACTTCTGAACAGCAAATAGGATGGATGTGCATTGTGCTTAAAAGACAAAAAAAGCTGGTTCCTGATGGAGCCGGCTTCCAAGCAAATCAGGCCCTGGACCGTTTTGAGCGGATCAGGGCCTCTTGTTGTCCAAGATGAAATGTTAATTTAACGGGTGGGTGGTCGTAGGGTACAATCAGACTTTGTTGATGGGGGCTTCAAATGAGTGTGATTTTCTGTATGATCCGAGTTTGTCTGTTTGCCTGAATAAAAGTTAATGATATCATCAACGGTAGTAAACACGACATTTAAATCCATATTATCATTGTGTGTTTGAATAAAAACCTCTTTTCAATAAGTTGTTGCGTTGTTTAATTTAAAGCTTCTTTCATGCTTAAACCTGCTGTGAATACAGGAACTTTACCTGCAGGTAGTTGAATTTCTTTGCCTGTTTTCCGGCTTCTTCCCGTTCTTGCCTCACGCTTCTGCACTTCAAATTTCCCGAATCCGACCAGTTGAACTTCTTTGCCTTCTTTGAGAGCTTCGAGAATCGAATCCAATACAACGGTTACAGCTTTTTCAGCATTCTTCTTGGAGAAACCGCCAGCCTTGGCTACTTCTGTGATCAATTGTTCTTTATCCATGGGGAATACCTCGCTTTCATTCTTGGGATGTGGAAACTTTGCTGTGACACATATGTGTAAATAAAAAGCTGCCTTATTAATAAGGCAGCTTTCATATAATTAAAGTTTAGTAACGTTCTCAGCTTGTGGTCCACGGTTACCTTGAGTTACTTCAAATTGAACGCGTTGACCTTCGTCCAAAGATTTGTAACCTTCACCTTGAATTGCACTGAAATGAACGAATACATCTGTTCCTTCTTCAGTTTCGATAAAGCCGAATCCTTTATCCGCGTTGAACCATTTCACTGTACCTGTTTGCATGTGATTCCTCCAAAAAATAAGTTTTTAGCCGATCATTATGACGAGTATAATTTAAAATTGACACTCACCTGGTGCATTTAAACCACGAACTTGATGTCCGCTAATGTATCGATTAATATGATAATACCATGTCCGCTAATATAAGTCAAGATTTGGAGGTATTTTCTAATGAATCAGTCATCAGGGGTTTCGGTGCAGCGGGAACCGACAGTAGAGGAATTCATACATATGCTTGCTAAAGAGGGAGAATTACATCCCAAAACCGTGAAGGAATATGCAAGTGATCTGAAGCACTTTATCGAATGGTACAAGGAAAGCACCATGCTCAGCGAAGAGTTCTCACTGCGAATTGAAGATGTGGATACATCCACGTTAGTCAGTTATCGTGAAGATGCTCACAAAGTTATGTTATTGAAACCAGCCACCATTAACCGGAGATTGATTACGCTGAAGCGTTTTTTCAAATGGGCTGTCTTGGAATCCAGGCTCAGTCATGACCCTTCCAAACCATTAAAATTCATTCCGGAAGACAAAGTAAGTCCACGTCGAATGACATTGGAAGAAGAGCAGGCATTCCTCGCGGCAGTGGAGTACGGTAATTCCCTTCGTGATCAGACCATCCTCACCCTTATGTTTCACACAGGCTTGCGAACGATGGAGGTATGCAACCTCAAGCCTCATGATATCGAAATTGGTAGACGAAGCGGTCACCTGACAGTGAGCGCAGATAAACGCAACGTGCAACGTAAGATCCCTCTGAATATGCAGTGTGTTGTCATGTTGAATCAGTACTTATCTGATCTTGCTACCGATCGTGCGTACCTTTTTCCTTCAGAGAAGACAAATGATCGTTTAACGGAGAGAGCATTGCGTCATCTGATTAAAAAAGTAATGATAACAGCAGGGCTGGAAGGACTGAGTTCACACGACCTGCGTCATCGTTTTGGCTACGCCATGGCTGAGCATACGCCACTGCACCGTTTGGCCGAGATAATGGGACACACCAACCCAGATACAACAATGATTTATTTTAAAGCATTAAGTACGAATCATCGTAAAGAACAAGAATGAAGACTGAATTATAGTCAGAATGAAAACACCTCTTATTAGAAGTACTTCGAAATTTTAAGTGTTTGTATTACTTTAACCTACCTTTAGCATTCATATACGATCCTTCACATTTCACTTAGGCACTGCCCGACAGGGTTGCCTTACCTCTAACAAAGAAAGCGATTACATATCCCTGATAATATTGTATATTATGATGGCAACCTTGGAACAGATCAACATGAGCCTTTGCATTTTGCTTCAATTCGGTGAGCAATAAGAAATCAAATGATTCACAATGCTACATATATATTCGTTGATAGGGCTAAGGCCGGCATCAAAAGGGAGGAATCCAAACGTGTACCGGGTACTGCTGGTGGATGATGAAGAAGATGTGCGTGAAGGACTTGTTGTAGAGGTCGATTGGGAAGCGCTCGATCTGCGGATTGTCGGTTTGGCTGAGAATGGGCGTGAAGCATTGGAGATGTCGGAGCGGGTGGAGCCGGACATTGTGGTGACGGATATCAGCATGCCATTCATGAATGGTCTGGAACTCGCTCAAAGATTGAGGAAACGTAATCCACTCGTGAAGGTGGTCATTTTGACTGGATATGATGAATTTGATTATGCGAGGCAAGCCATCTCGTTAAGTGTGGATGAATATCTGCTGAAGCCGTTCTCGGCAGGACATCTCACCGAACTGCTCACAAGACTGCGCGCTCAGATGGCGGCTGAAGTGGCTGAGCGTGAAGATGTACAGCAGCTGCGTGAGCACTATCATACCAGTTTGCCTTTATTACAGGCAGATCTGATGGCGACCTTGCTCCATCGGCAGAAGTCCTCGACATATATTCATAGTAAAGCCAAACAATGCGGATTGGATCTGACAGGAGAACGTTATGGTGTGTCCGTATTGACACTGCATATGGATGGAGATGTACATAAGGAGAAGTCTGAGGGAGTATTCATCGAGCCCCCACAGCGACATAACCCAACAACATCCGAGGAAGCGGATCAGTCTGAGATATTCGTTCCTGGAGGTTCCTTGCGTCAATCTGAGGATGCTGAGCTGAAACGCTTTGCGGCACTTAACATTGCGGCAGAAGTTTGGGCGGAGCATGGGGCTGGTCATGCTTTTATGCATCAGGAGACGATTGTCCTGCTCTATGTGGATCGCACGGGCGGTACAGATGGAGCGAAACGGCAACAGAAAGCATTGGAAAATGTGATGCGCAGCATCAATCACTACTTACGTATCCCGGCTACAGTAGGCTCTGGTCAGATTGTGGATACACTCGCGGATGTGAATCATGCCTATGAAGATGCCTTGCTGGCGTTGGATTATCGGCTTGTGCCTGGGACAGATTCAATCATATACATTGCAGACGTGGAGCGACAGACGGCGGGCAAGCTGCGGTTCGACGAGTTGAAGCAGCAGACGTTGACACGATGCCTGAAGGCAGGTACACAAGCAGAGCTGGAGGAAGCACTGGCGATCATTTTCCGGGAAATTACAGTGGAACACGGGCGAAGTGATATTCAGCTCTATTTAATTGAAATATTAACAACAGTATGGAAGGCAGCACAGGCATCAGGAGAAGCGATGGAAGACATCTTTGGTGCAGGGTTCCAGTTGTATGCGGATTTGTTCCGACTGCCGGGACTCACTGAGGCACAGAAGAAGGTACAGGAGGTCTGTCTACTCGTGCAACATCGCATTGCGAGCGGACGCCAGCATGTATACAAAGATATTGTCGAGCAGGCGTTAGTCTTCACGAAAGAGCATTATGCCGACCCGGACCTGTCCATTCAGAAGGTGTGCGGGCATTTGCATATCAGCTCCGGTTATTTTTGTGGCATTTTCAAAAAAGAAGTACAACTTACCTTCCTGCAGTACCTGATGCAGATCCGAATGGAGGCAGCGCGTGAACTGCTTCGCTCGACCGAGCTGAAGTCGTTTGAAATTGCGGAGCAGGTTGGCTTTGCCGAACCCAACTACTTCAGTTTTTGTTTCAAAAAACATATTGGTGTCTCGCCCAAAGAATATCGTAAACAGGCTTCCCAGGCGGCAAGTGAAGGTTCAATCCGATGAAGTTGTTGTCCAGATGGGTAAAGTCCATGGGACCTCAATTACGCTCTCGTTTGCGTTCGTCCAGAGTCAGCAGTATCCGGTTTATTATTACGTGGTCCTTTTCCGTTTTCATCGTCTTGGTGCTAACCATCATGGCGATGCTTCTGCATGACAAGTTCACGCAGGCTGCCGAGCGAAGTGCGGAACTCACGACGAGACAGATTGTGGATCAGGTCAGTTATAACCTGGAGGATTACGTCCGCAGTATGTCGCATCTGTACCGTGCCATTGAGGAACACATGTTGCGTGACGGGACATGGGAAGGGGAACTGGTGGACAAACAGCTTGATACACTGCTCAGCAGTCGTGAGGATATCATCTCGATTACTCTGCTTGATTCCACGGGGAAATTGCTCAAGAACCGACCTACAGCCGAATTAAAAACCAGCGCCCATGTGACACAGCAAGGGTGGTTTCAGTCTGCGCTTCGTGTGCCGGATCACCTGAGTTTCTCGTTACCTCATATTCAGAACATATACACAGGCCCATATAAATGGGTCGTTTCCATGAGCAAAGGTATAACGATACGGCAAAATGGTCAGGATCGGCAGGTTATCCTGCTGGTCGATATCAATTTCAAACAGATGGATGAACTGAGCCGTCGGGTCAGTCTGGGGCAACGAGGATACGTGTATATCATCGATGAGAGTGCGGGCAATATCGTGTACCATCCGCAGCAACAATTGATGTATATGGGACTCAAAAGCGAGAATATCGAACAGGCTTTGGTGGCTTCCGGCAGTTACGAAGATGAAGCAGATGGGCAGAAAAGGCTGAATACCGTAAAGTCCGTTGCCAATATCGGGTGGAAAATCGTCGGTGTTGCTTATCTGGATGAGATTATGACAACGCGTCAGGAAGTGAACGGATATCTCATTCGTGTATTGGTCGTTGTACTGGTACTGGTCATTCTCGTATCCCTGTTTCTTTCCTCCAGTCTGACTCGTCCGATCCGGCGAATGGAACGTAAGATGAAGGCCGTGGAGCGCGGGGATTTCAACGTGGAGTTGCCTATTGAAGGGCCGCTGGAGGTGGAACGACTATCCCGTCGCTTCAACCTGATGGTCAATAAAATCCGAACCTTGATGGATGAGATCATCCATGAACAGGAGCAGAAGCGGCGTCTGGAGCTGGAAGCCTTGCAGGCCCAGATCAATCCACATTTTCTATATAATACTCTGAATTCAGTAGTGCGCATGGTAGGCATGAGCCGCAATGAGGAAGTGATTACGATGATCACGTCTCTTTCGCGCCTGTTCCGCATCAGTCTCAGTCAAGGCAAAACGATTATCACGATCAGGGAAGAGCTGGAGCATGCGCAGCATTATTTGACGATTCAGCAGATGAGGTTCAAGCGCAAATTCAACTTTACCATTAAGGCCGATGATACGCTTCTGGATTGCCTGACATTAAAGCTGGTGCTCCAGCCCCTGATTGAGAACGCCATTGTTCATGGCATCGAGTACCACATGGACGAAGGAAGTATTGAGGTTGATGTTTATCGTGAGGACAACAAGCTGGTGTTTCGCATTACAGATAATGGGGTTGGCATGACGGAAGAACAGATGTCGGGATTATTGAGTGGCAGTCCGGTTGTCAAAAGCGGTGCAGGATCAGGCGTAGCTGTACGCAACGTCCATGACCGAATCCGGCTCTATTATGGGGAGGCATATGGCCTTGAATTTGCAAGTGAGTTGGAAGAAGGCACCACGGTCTGGGTTCGGATTCCCATTCAATCGCAGCAGAAGGAGGGCGAGCCTAATGACAGACAATAAGGAGAATAGGGGCGATATCCACAGCCACAGAGTTGTAGGGTCATACATTCGTACGTTTTGGAAAAAGGTTGCTGCGATCTTTCCTGGAATCCGGAAACGTCGGTTAGTAACCCAGACAGCTGCAAGCTGCTGTCTGCTCATATGCAGCGCCTGTGGCTTATCGAGTCCCGATGCTACGGCAGTGCCGCCACGTATCGCGCTGATTACGCCAGCTGGGACAGGGGAACTTGCGGAAGCTATCCGGCTTGGCGCCGAAGCGGCTGCCAAAGAGAACGGAGCCGAACTGATTACTGTGGAAGCATACCCTTCCGATGGTGATGTGTACACGCCTGCCATTCTGGACTCTGCTGGAAGTCAGATGCAGGTTAAGCAGGCCAATGCAGGCCGTGGAACGTTGTCTCGCAGTGCGCGAGAGCAGGCTCAAGTGGAGGCCGCAGCATCGGCTCTGAAGCAGGGGGCATCAGCTCTATTGGTTGATCCCCTAAGTGAGAAGGCCCTTAGTGACATCATTCAGGAGGCACAGACAACAAATTCCGATGGAACCATTGTTCCTGTCATTGTGCTTAACGATGAATTTCCCGTGAAAGGCATCACCAGTTTCATCTCGATGGATAATGTTGAGGCGGGAAGACAGGCCGGCCAGGCTATGGCGGAGCTTCTGGAAGGGAAAGGGCATGTGGCTTTATTGGGCCCCGATCCTCTTAATTCTGGTCTTATTCAGAGAGAGCAGGGAGTTATGGAAGCCTTGGTACAGTATCCTAATATTCAAGCGGAACCCAAATCGATATGTAATACACGGGATGGATGTTGGCAGACTGCGAAGCAATTGCTGGACCAGCAGGAGGTGGATGGCTTCATTACTCTTCAGGAACCTGCTTCTCTGGGAGCAGCCGATGAACTGAATCGACGCAAATCGGCGGAAAAGGTAAGGATTGTTGGGTTTGGCAGTGAACAACAGCAACTGGAGCAATTGCAAGAAGGGGTCTTTGATCATCTCATCGTCCAGAATGGATACAGTGCAGGTTATCTGGGATTGAATCAAGCCGTTGCGCGGCTGAACAATCAACAGGTGCAAGCGAGAGTGTTACTTGAGACCAAGCTGGTTAGTACAGACAATATGTTCTGGATGGATAACCAGAAGCTGTTGTTTCCTTTTGTTCAATGAACCAATGCTGGAACGAGTGCCGGAACGAATACTGAATGACGAAATTAAGGTGTTTGTTAACTTGAGGAAGATTTCGATAGAACAGGTGAAGATATTGTATTCGAATTTAATGTAAACCCTTTCATAATAAAGACATCGGTGAAGCCGAATGAACTTGGGGGAGGTCATTAGGATATGAAGAATATGAAGAAAACGTGGATGACACTGTTGATTACGGCATGTATGGTTGTGGCGGCGGGGTGTAGTAGCGGCGGAGACAGCGCAGGTGGAAATACGGGAACAGATACAGGAGGCCAGACAGCAGCCGGTACGGAAACGCCAAAGATTGGTGTTGCCATCTACAAATTTGACGATACATTCATGACGGGTGTACGTAATGCCATGACCGCAGCAGCGGAAGGCGTTGCGACTCTGGATATCGTGGATAGCCAGAATGCACAGCCGACCCAGAATGAGAAAGTGGATCTGTTTGTGTCTAAGAAATATAATGCAATGGCCGTGAACCCGGTGGACCGGACGGCGGCAGGTGTCATCATTGACAAGGCTAAGGCAGCGAACATTCCAGTGGTATTCCTCAACCGTGAGCCAGTGGCTGAAGATATGAACAAATGGGATAAAGTGTACTACGTAGGAGCAAAAGCGGAGGAGTCCGGTACGATCTCCGGTCAGCTGATTGTGGATTACTGGAAAGCACATCCGGAAGCGGACAAAAACGGCGATGGCAAACTGCAATACGTCATGCTGAAAGGGGAACCGGGTCACCAGGATGCAGAGCTTCGAACCAAATATTCGGTTCAGGCGATTCAGGATGCCGGAATCGAAGTGGAAGCACTGGCGGAAGACACGGCGATGTGGGACCGGGTGAAAGGTCAGGAGAAAATGCAGGCGTTCCTGGCTTCCCATGGTGACAAGATTGAAGCCGTTCTCGCAAACAATGATGACATGGCCTTGGGAGCCATTGAGGCATTGAAAGCAGCCGGATACTTCAAAGATGGCAAATCCATGCCGGTGGTAGGTGTGGATGCAACAGCTCCAGCCATTCAGGCTCTCCAGGATGGTACAATGCTGGGCACGGTGCTTAATGATGCCAAGAATCAGGGTGCAGCCACGGTGGCACTGGCTTCCGTACTTGCCAAAGGTGAGACACCAACAAAGGAAAATACCAAATACGACATTACAGATGGTAAATACGTCTGGATTGCATACAAAAAGATTACAAAAGACAACATCGCCGACGCCCAATAACAGCACGAGACAGGGACGTCCGACATTCGGGTAGCGTCCCTTTTTTGACGGTCATATGGAAGGGAGGAACCAAGATGGAGTCACCTTACCTGCTGGAGATGAATGGAGTTTCCAAAGCATTTCCGGGTGTGCAGGCACTAAGTCAGGTCACATTGAAAGTAAAGCCGGGGACGGTTCACGCCTTGATGGGAGAGAATGGAGCGGGGAAATCCACACTTATGAAATGTCTGTTCGGCATGTATCACCCGGATGAAGGAACGATACGTATCGAAGGAAAGGATGTGGATATTCCGAATTCCAAAGCGGCACTTCAGCAAGGCATATCCATGATTCATCAGGAGCTGAATCCGGTCCCGCATCGTCCGGTGATGGAGAATATATGGCTGGGTCGTTTTCCGATGAGGGGAATACTGGTGGACGAGAAACGGATGTATACCGATACGCTGGCGCTGTTCAAGGACTTGAACCTGGATATTGATCCGAAGGCTCAGGCGGGAACACTGTCTGTCTCCAAGATTCAATCCATGGAAATTGCCAAGGCGGTCTCTTTTCAATCCAAAGTCATCGTCATGGATGAGCCAACTTCTTCCCTGACAGGCAAGGAAGTGGATCAGCTATTTGCCATTATTAATGAACTGCGCAGTCGCGGCGTATCCATTATCTATATTTCACACAAGATGGAGGAGATCCTGACGATCTCGGATGAAGTGACAATCATGCGTGATGGCTTCGTTGTCGGGACATGGGATGCCGCTGATCTAACGACAGATCTGATCATTACGCGTATGGTTGGCCGTGATCTGGACGAACGTTTCCCGGAACGGACGAACGTACCAGGTGAAGTGATATTAAAAGCCGAGGGTCTGACATCAAGCCAGTCCAAATCGTTTTGTGATGTATCCTTTGAGCTGCGAAAAGGTGAAGTGCTTGGCATTGGCGGCCTGGTTGGAGCACAGCGGACAGAACTGATTGAGTCCTTGTTTGGACTGCGCGGACTCGCTTCAGGTACGATTTCGATTCATGGGCGCAAGGTGAAGATTAACTCCCCCGCAGCAGCAAAGCGTCATAACATTGCGTTGCTCACGGAAGAACGAAGGGTCACTGGGATTTTCCCCGTGTTGTCGGTGTATGAGAACACGATCATTGCCAGTCTGGGGCGCTACCGAAATCGTGTGGGCTTGCTGGACGAGAAAAAGGGCCGCGAAGAGGCACGTGAGCAGACGCAGAAGTTCAGAACCAAAACACCTTCAGTTAACACGCTGATTCGAAACCTGTCTGGCGGCAATCAACAGAAAGTTCTGTTAGCGCGCTGGTTGCTGACCGACCCGGAGATTCTGCTACTGGATGAACCGACACGTGGAATTGATGTAGGAGCCAAGTTTGAGATTTACACCATTATTACGGAACTGGCTCGTCAGGGCAAAAGCATTATCATGATTAGCTCAGAGATGCCCGAACTGTTGGGTATGTCGGATCGCATTATGGTGATGAGCGAAGGGCGTCTCACCGGAATCGTGGACGGAGCCGAGGCAACAGAGCAGGATATTATGAGGCTGGCCGCGCAGCAGCGGATGGCTTAGTCAGGAGGGAAACAGATGAACACACAGATGATCAATCAAGTGAAACAATATGTAACACAGCGCGCCATCTTTATCGTACTGATCCTGCTCATTATTGGTATTGCGATTGCTGATCCGAATTTTCTGGCCTTCTCCACACTGCGGGACATCTTACAGCAGTCCTCCACACGGGCCATTATTGCGCTCGGTGCAGCCTTTATCCTTGTCACGGGCGGGGTCGATCTATCCGCTGGACGGGTGGTTGGTCTGACAGCGGTTGTATCAGCATCGATGTTGCAAATTGATGAATATGCCAATCGCTTCTTCCCCGATCTGCCGCAGTTATGGGTGGGTCTGCCGATCCTTGTCGGGATTACCGCAGGTCTATTCGTGGGATTGGTAAATGGACTGATTGTCGCCAAATTACATGTGCCCCCATTTATCGCAACGCTGGGCACAATGGTTGCTGTGTACGGACTGAACTCCATTTATTTTGATACGGAACCCAACCAGTCACAGCCGATCGGAGGATTGAGACCCGATTTTACCGTCATTGGCTCTGGATACATTGATCTGGGCGGAGGTTATTCCATCCCGTATATTGTCCTCATTGCTATTGCGGTGGCATTAATCTGCTGGGTAATCTTTAACAAAACACGTCTCGGCAAAAACATGTACGCAATCGGTGGCAACATTCAGGCAGCGCATGTATCCGGGATTCATGTGGCTCGCAATCTGGTTGCGCTGTATGCCATTGCGGGTGCGTTGTATGGCCTGGGTGGTGTGCTTGAGGCAGCACGCACAGGTGGAGCAACAAACAATTACGGTAACATGTATGAACTGGATGCAATTGCCGCATGTGTGGTAGGCGGCGTATCAACGGCAGGAGGTATTGGAACGGTACCTGGGGTTATGGCGGGTGTGCTGATCTTCGGGGTCATTAACTATGGTCTGACGTTTATCGGTGTAAGTCCATACTGGCAGTTGATTATCAAAGGATTGATCATTGTTGCTGCGGTGGCTTTTGATATCCGTAAGTATATGGCGAAAAAATAAGATGAGCCTCAAGAGGTTACACCAGTCACTCCGATGACAGAACAACCTTCTGATCGCTGTTATCCCCAGATTTTTTAATTCCCTTCTAAAGAAGTGAAAATCCGGGGATAAAGGCGAACGCTCCGCTTCTTCAGGTTATTTCTGTCCTCTACGTTATCGTGTAAACAATTTGTTCATCTTATATGGAAAAGCAGCAAAGAAGCCAGCCCTCGGGATATAGAGAGCTGGCTTTAATTGTTATGCATTTACAAACCAATCTACGACAGTAATTATAGGGCCAATAATGCAAAACACTAGCATAAACGCAGCCACGTTACAGGCAACACTTGAGCCATAATGTGAACGATTTTTTTTGGCTATCCAGATGGTAGGGATCCAGAAGATTGCTGTGGCTACAAAGGGGATATGAAGTCCTTGATCTCCGTTACTATAAATAGGCAAGTTTAATAGTTCGAATAGTCGATAACCTAACCTGAAATTTTCTTCTCCCCACCCGTAGTTAAAAGCGAATCCCATAGCCAGTATGAGCAGAGATAGAGTACCCAGACCGAAAGGTTTTCGTTGTGTTGTCATGTGATATCCTCCATAAGAAAGTATTTATCCTAAATTAATCCATTAATGTATTGTACCACAATATTGATCTATGCGAAGAGGAATTGTTTCACTTTTGTTGATTACAATTACATCATATGTCCTATTGCCTTCATAATTTATACATTCGTGCGAATTTGGCGAGCCTCCACTAATCGACAACATCAGCTAATCATAATCGATATAATACATGTACATAAGTTGTTTGATGTGAGTTTTATGTCAAAGGGGGCGAGGCTGTTTGCTTAGTTACACGATGAAAATGGTGATATTCCCGCTAGGTTGTCTGCTTGTCATTCTGTCCTCTTATGTTCTCAGGCTTACCCCTAATATGGCAATAATGTCACTTTCGGCGACATTATTGGTAGCAAGTATTTATGGGGAGAGACGATATCCTGTGTTGCGAAAATTTCAGTGGATTTTTCTAGGGATATTCCACTATTTCAGTGAACTGAACTGGTGCAACATGCTGTATTATATGCTCATTATTTCAATGATCCAGGACAAACCAAGGTTGGCGCAGACCTTGCCGATTTCGTTGCTGCTTATGTTGCAATATACGTTGATTCGGCTTTCGTATGTGCCTGTAGATACATATGCTTTGCTGGTTTCGTTATTTGACCTGTTAACCTCGGTTGTTATCATTTTTTTGTATCATACCTTAATCAACAGTGAGGTCGAGAAGCGCAGGCTTCGGGAAAAAAATCGGTTCTTGACCCTGCATGATCCGCTTACCGGACTGTTGAATTACGAAGGTTACATGGAGGTGTTACATAAGACAGTAGAAGAGCAACGGTCTTTTTTGCTTGTCCTTTTGAACGTCAATAACTTTAGCGGCTTTAAAAAAGAGTCAGAAGATCCTTGGTGTACGGTAATCACAGGTACAGGCCAGATGATCAGCAATCATTTCACCGAGGCCTATGGCATATCCCGGTATGCAGGAGACCGATTTGCGGTCGTTTTGCCAGAGATACAGGATGTGGAAGAACGAATGTCGTCACTGTTATCCGTGCAGCTTCAAGGACTCCAGGTAAGCTATAGCATCTCCCTGTACCCGGAAATGTCGGATTCGTTGCAGCACTTTATGACGGTTGCCGAAGATAGGCTTCTTCAACAACAGCGTAGCAAATGGCTGAAAAATGAAGAAGAAGTATTTCGTTCCGAAAGACTAAGGGCTGTGGGTGAACTGGCCGCAGGTATGGCTCACGAAATTCGAAATCCGCTTACCGCAATTCGGGGATTCCTGCAGTTGTCACGTGGACAAGCGTTTAATATCGCGCCATGGTATGAAGTGATTATGGGTGAGGTGACGAGAGTAACCGATCTGACAGCTGAATTTTTGCAGTTTTCCAAACCACATGCCAATCACATGAAGCCTGAACATTTGGGTCACTGCCTTGAACGAGTGATGTCTTTGACCGAGTCAGATGCGGCATCCCGAGGGCATCAAATTACGCTTGAAATGACTAATGAGCCAGTTGTGATCATCATGGATCGAGATAAAATTGTGCAGGTATTGATCAATCTGATTCGTAACGCTTTTGAAGCAATGACAGACCCTGGTGAGGTCCATATGGATTTGTTGCAGGACGGAGACGCAGTACTCATTTCAATTACAGATACAGGAAGCGGCATTCCGGAAAATTCGCTATCCACAATCTTTAATCCATTTTATACAACCAAAGAAGAAGGTACGGGACTGGGACTTGCGCTCTGCCAGAAAATCGTTCAGGATCACAATGGTAAAATTACCGTCCATAGTGAAATGGGGGTTGGTTCCACCTTCACGCTTCATCTGCCAATGGAGACATAAATCATATAACTGACCCAGAGATAGCAATTAAATAGTCATTAGACAAAAACATAAAAACGCCGCATGGGTCCAGAAGAACCCCGTGCGGCGTTTAATATTTCGATTAGCTAATGTGTGGAGTCCACATCGGTTCCGATCATTTTAGCTATATAAGAGTGTGACTTCAAATTCAAGTAAGCGATATGATGATAGAGGTCAGCGTATAAAAGTCTGAAGTTCAAGCCGTTTGATCTTGGCGAATGGGTAGTCGATTTTCTAAGGAACATAGGACGTCTTATTTAGCCTTCAAGTCCTTACTTTAATTTGTAAGAAACTTCAGACACGTTATTTCCCCAATCTCATGAAAAAAAACGCTGAAAACGGCTGTTTGTTTGGATATAACGTGTCTCAGGTTCCTCAGATTTCTGAGGGAGCTTTAAAAGCATGAATAAGCCGCCTCAGATTCGTTAGCTTACGCTCTTGCTCTGTTCCAACCGTGAGCTGGACGATGTCCTCAAGCCCGCCCGGCACGGAGTGGAGCTTTTCATTTGGCATAGAGAAAATCTCCTTTTACGGCGTCCTGATCGTTTACTCGCACAAGAAGGAAATGTTCTCCCCACAGTCGGGATACAGCACATTCGCTTGCTCCGTACGCGCTAAGGTCCACTTCGGCATGGAGTAACTTTGCAGAGTCGCTTTAGTTCGACTTATTGAGCTGTCCCTGATGTAACTGATAGTAGAATCCTTGTTGCTGCATCAACTCATCATGGTTGCCCCGTTCAGCGATCTGTCCATCATCAATGACGAGAATCTGATCGGCTTCACGAATCGTGCTCAGTCTGTGGGCGATGACAAAGCTGGTACGGTCTTTCATTAAAGTGCGCATCGCTTCCTGAATGTGCATCTCCGTGCGCGTATCAATGCTGCTTGTTGCTTCATCCAGAATAAGAATGGCCGGATCAGCCAGAATTGCCCGGGCAATGGTCAGCAGTTGTCGTTGTCCCTGACTGAGGTTGCTTCCCCCGGAAATGATGGGGGTGTCGTAACCTTGTGACAGTTTGCGGATGAACGAATGTGCATTCGCCAGCTCAGCCGCTTGCCTGATCTGTTCATCGGTTGCGTCGGGCTTGCCGTAGGCGAGATTGTCGCGAATGGTACCCGAGAACAGGTAGGCATCCTGAAGTACAATGCCGAGTTGCCGACGGAGTTGATCCTTCTCCAGTTCCGAGATGTTACATCCATCGATGGTAATCCGTCCGCCTGTAATCTCGTAGAAACGGGGTAACAGGTTGATAATGGTTGTTTTGCCTGCGCCGGTGGGTCCAACAAGTGCAATCATCTCACCAGGTTTTGCAGTAAAACTGACCTTCTTCAAAATGTCTCGCTCCGCACTGTATCCGAAAGAGACGTCTTCAAATACCACTTTACCTTGAATCTGGTCCAGTTGTTTCTTCTGTTCCTCTACGTATTCGCTAGGCGTATCCATAATGTGAAACACACGTTCAGCACCTGCAATTGCAGCCTGAATCAGATTGTACTGATTGGCAAGATCGTTGAGCGGCCGCTCAATCTGGCGGGAGTAAGCGAGAAAACTGACGATCAGTCCGATGGACGTCAGATCATGATAAGCCATCCATCCACCTACAGAAGCCAGTATGGCAAACCCGATATTATTCATCACGTTCATCGTAGGTCCAACCAAACCCGAAACGGTCTGGGCCTGTGTGCTGGATGTGCGCAGTTTCTCGTTCAAATTCTCAAAATGTTGATGTGCCTGATCCTGACGGTTATAAGCCGCTACGACTTTTTGTCCAGCAATGGTTTCCTGAGCATACCCATTAAGCTCACCAAGCAATTTCTGCTGGGCTGTGAAGTGTTTACGTGTTCTTGACGCGATTAGGCGAGTGGCGATGGTAATCAACGGTACCGTTATCAGACTAAGCAATGTTAGGCGAACATCGAGTGCAAACATGATCGATAAGGAACCAACGAGCAGGATGGCACTGGACATCAATTGGGTTACGCTTTGATTCAGCGTTGTAGATACGTTATCGATATCATTGGTCGCCCGGCTCATCAGATCCCCGCTTTGATTTTTATCAAAAAAGCTGACAGGCAGCTCTTGTAGTCGGGAGAACAACGCATGTCGCAGATCCTTAACGGTCAGTTGGGACACACCAATCATGACATAGGATTGAGCCCACATTAGGAGTGAGCCAAGGACATACACACTCAGCAAAAGAAGACATTCCTTCAGCAAACCCGCTGTTACTTTGGGCACAATATGTTCGTTTACGGCGCGGCCGAGAAAGTAAGGTCCTGCCAGATTGAGCAGTGTTCCAAGAGCCGTCAGCACTAATGCAGCGATAACTCCTTTGCGATGACGTCCCATGTACGACCATACCCGAATCAGGGCGTGGCGAGCATTTTTGGCTCTGACTTTGGGAACAGGTCCTCTGCCCGCTGGTCCGGGTCTTCCGATGGGAGGCACGACCGTTTGTTGTATGGAGGAAGATGCAGGTTTAGCCAAATTGAACATCCTCCTTCCGTTGCTGCGAATAATAGATGGCTTGATAGTGTGATGAATGAGCCATAAGGTCATCATGTGTGCCTCTGGCAACGATCTGTCCTTCATCAATAACATATATACAGTCTGCATCCTTCACGGAGGAGATCCGCTGTGCAATCAAAAAGGTCGTGCTGTCTTTCATCAAAGATTGCAAAGCCTTCTGAATGCTCGCTTCCGTACGCAGATCCACAGCACTGGTGCTATCATCCAGAATCAGCACTTCTGGCCGCATGAGCAGGGCGCGTGCAATGGATATACGTTGTTTCTGTCCACCGGATAGATTGACCCCGCGCTGACCCAGCTCCGTGTCATAGCCATCCTTTAGTTTCATAATAAAATCATCCGCTGCCGCAGCTTGTGCCGCATTACGCAACTCATCATCCGTTGCACCGGGCCGGCCGAAGCAAATGTTATCCCGGATGCTGCCGCTGAACAGGATGGATTCCTGTAGCACAATGGATACACGGCTGCGAAGAGCCTGAAGAGCCCAGTGGCGAACGTTTACTCCATTCACGAGCACTTCACCCTGGGAAGCATCATACAGACGGGGAATCAGCTGCACCAGCGAGGTTTTGCCTGAACCTGTTGAACCGATCAAGGCAACTTTCTCACCTGGGCGAGCCTTCAGGTTAATTCCGGTGAGTGCATGGTCTCCGTCATAACGGAAAGATACGTCTCTGAACTCCACTTGACCGCCTGTGTGCGAGGAAAGAGAAGACGTTTGGTTTCGGGACTGATCACGAGTAGACGGGGATGACTGTACATTCCCGGAGTTATCGGTTCCCGATTGAATATCCGGCTGTGTATGTAACACCTCGTTGATCCGTGCAGCAGATACCTTGGCGCGGGAGAAACTCATCATCATCATGCCGATCGACGTGAGGGAAGAGAGTACAACCGTGACATAGTTGATAAAAGCAATCAGATCTCCGGCAGCAATATCGCCTCCCACTACCTGGAAACCTCCGAACCACAGCACCGCTACAATGGTAGCGTTCAGCATCAGGCTGAGCACGGGTGCATTCAGTGTGACGATCCGCCAAGCTTTGACGGCGGTTGTAGTGTAATCTTCGTTGGATTGCTTGAACCGTTTTTTCTCCAGACGTGCACGTGCAAATGCCTTGACGACACGAATGCCGGCAAGATTCTCCTGAAGCACGGCGTTGACCTGATCAAGTTTGTTCTGCACACTGGCGAACAGCGGATAGGAAGCTTTTATCAGAATAAATAAAATAATAAACAGCACCGGTACAGTCGCAATAAGAATTAAAGCCAGCTTTACACTGATCGTAAACGCCATGATGATACTACCAATGATCAGCATCGGCGAACGGATAAACATCCGCAGCAGCATCTGCACAAAGGTCTGCATCTGGGTAATGTCACTCGTCAGACGAGTGATCAGAGATCCTTCCTGAAACGTATCCAGATTGCGGAAAGAGAAGGTTTGAATATGGTCAAACAGTTCCTGGCGCAGATCCGTGCCGTATCCAACGGCAGCTTTGCTTGAATAGAGTGTACAGCCTGCGCCGCCAACCCAGCCGATTAACGCAACAAGTAGCATGATCAGACCTGTAGTCACGATATGGGGCAGATTCCCTGCAAGTACACCATCATCCACGATGCTGGACATCAGCTTGGGCTGGAGCAGGTCCATGGTAACCTCAAGTACCATGAGCAGCGGAGCGACGATTGCCGCCGACTTATATGGGGTCAAGAATCGTTTTAACGTCCACAATAGGGAATCACCTCAATCTTCATAGCATAAGTGAATCAATTTCATAATACCTTTAGCTGCTTCAATCGCGAATCTGCATCACCTCAGGATTCACGCAGGTTTTGGAGCATACGGTGTGCAAGTGCAGCCATGATCTCGGATTCTTCCGGTGTAAAATCTTTCTGGGCTTGCTGTTCCAACTCCTGAATCACTTCTCTCAATTCTTGTAGCGCAGAGCGCCCTTGATCCGTCAGGTATACCCGCAAACTGCGCATATCTTTCGGGTCTGCTTCACGTCTCACATAACCGGATGATTCCATGCGCTTGAGCATCACGGTTACCGTTGCGGGACTGCGCTGAAGTTGTTCGGCCAGGTTTTTCTGGGATTGGCCATCTTCCCGTTCAAGCTGGAACAACAAAGGGGGCTGCCCCGGGTATAACTCGGGGTGGTTCACAAGTTTCTCATGTACCTTGTAGCGTTTCAGTTTCACCAGTTCGGATAGCTGGCCCATTAACCGATCATTTTGGACTGGGTTCATATCATCTACTCCGTTCATATCCATTTAGTTAGTCGACTAACTAAATTTTAAGTTCAATTTGACATATCGTCAAGTGAATACAGATCATTTATTTTGGATTGGAAATATTGACCTGAGATAAATTAATACTATCTAATAGTTAATAACATAATGTTAATAACAGAATCGAGTTTGTAAATAATGACTTACGAAGGTTCATCTGGGTATCAGGATCAGGTACGTATCAGTGAACAACAGTTTCTGGAAACTTATACTGCTGATCCGGCGAGGTGGCCATCCCTATCTGGGACATTATATGGTGCAGGGCGATAGCAGCGAGCTGGAGCTTCAGGCCGATAGTTGGCAAACAAACGGCATCGTTTCAACTCCAGTAGTGGATGGCTGATTTGTCCTTATACATCAAGGGTTTGTTCGGTAATTTAAGCTGCGAAAGTTGAGTGAATAATAATTTAATTCACAAAAAACCATTGTATTCCCACTAAATTCCAACATAAATACAATTTGACTTGTAAAAGATGATAAAGCTTCAAAAAAACGAATTTGGAAAGGACGGATAATGATGATATTTCAGCAAATTTGGGACGCAGACATGAAGGGGAATGGTTTACTTCCGTTGATTGATGGGCTTAGTGATAACAAAAAGGATGCTAAGCAAGGCTATGTAATTGTGGATATGGATCCAATGCCGAATGAGGTTACAACGTCAGGAAGCGAGAAGGATGAGATTTCCGTGTTTAAAGAATCTCTTATTCCGCAGTCCAAGCAACAATCCTACGACTTATTCATCAAGCTGCACGATAACTATGATTGGAGAAAGAATGGCAAAGAGGATAATACGCCGGAGGAACAGGAAGAGGTTGACACGTTCTTGCGGTTTGCGATTGGAACGAAGCCGATGCAGCTAGCTCGTGAGTATGCCGAGTCTAACGGACATCTGGCCGCAGGCAGCTCCAATGAAGAGTGGATGAATATGCTCAAAGCTCTCTGGTTCAAATTAATTTTAGGCAAAAGCACTTCGTATTTTGAACATGTGTTCCTGGGAGAGCAGGGAGGTCAACGGAGAAAATTGGGTGGACACCATTTCTGGTATCACTATCTGATTAATGACGGTCCATACGTGCAATTGAAAAAGGAAGATTCTATCGTGTTCATCAGACATGTAGAGGTTAATAAAATTGAAGCTAGTCAATTGGCAGAAGTCATCACGATTCAATACTCGTTGGAGGAAGAAGATCAATCCGGAGGGAAAACGAAGCTGAACAAAAAAGTCGGTGGCTTTTTCGTAGGTACGAGCGCGGAAGGCTTGATGGCTCTCGGTACGGTGGCTTTCCTAGATGGAAGACAGGACATTCCTACAGAGCTGAATGGAGAGAAGCTGGATATTACGGTTTTCCGGACGCAAGATCAGGAGAAGCATGCTAGAACATTCTTTCCTAAGATTAAAGAAGCTGTTCCTGCGGGAAGCAGATAACTTTACAATGATAAGTTTTCTGTCCCAACGAAAATTTCTTGTAATTAGAATTAAAGGAGCAGAGGCTGCTGTGAATGTTAACGGAATGCCATATGAGATTAACAGCCGGAGAATATGCATGATAATGACATAGGTATAAGTGTTTTGGGAAGGAGCCGGAACAGATTCGCATTGAAGAGCGTCTGATCCAGCCAAAACTGGATAGATTATTAGAGCTGGTGCCAAGCAAGGGCATGAATCAGCTGTTTGTAGATCACCACCATCAATTTAATCATCAGCTAGGGACGAATGAGGAGTTCGAATACTTGAATGCGGCACTGCTTCAGTCTCTAGGAGATGGAAAGGGCTATAGGTTAGTGCAGGTGGTGAACTTGCTTCAGGAAAGCTTGGTCAGGTATGGTAAAGTGCCCGAGAAAGTGCCTGCTTTGTAGAGGGGTGGCATCAGTTCCTTCGCCTGGGTAAGCATTAGCAGAAATAATCAAATGATTAAAGCAATAAATATAATAAGGGACCGACGGTGTCAAGGTCGGTCCCTTATTTTTTGAAGCTCTCCCTGATAAACAGGCACTTTATGCTCGATGAACATGGCTACAGGGTTGCCGGAGTAGTTAATCCAATCGCTCCAGCTATCGAATACACATTAAAATCGATTTCAGATTTGAAGTCGTGGCGTATTTTTAAAGCGATTCGAATGGTCAGTTTCATTGCATTGCTGCCATCGAATTTTTGCCTTTCTCATTACCGATATTAAGAGCTTGGTTTTGTCGGGTAAAATACTGGGAACGGGCTTAACCGCATCGCGCAAGTCTTTAACCCGACAGACCTCTTAAGTGACCAAGAGCTATTTGAAACTGGGAACCGATTTTCAAGGACGCTCCTTTGACCAACTAATTGTATTCAGGCTTTATTTAGCGATGGAATCTGAATGGCACGAAACCAGTGATGACTTGATACCGGGAGGAGTCTTTTTTCTCTTTTCCGATGAGGTTTGCAACCTGGACTTCCAATTCACGCTTCAGCATCTGATGAGTTTATTTCTCGTTTCTCAAGCGATAACGAAAAAGAGCTAAACGTCTGTTTTTTGTCAACTACAGGAATAGATCTCTGGTTTATCCAGTTATATCAAGGGCTTGTTTGTAGATTTAAGCTGCGAAAGTTGAGTAGATAAGAAAAAAACAAAAACCTCTGCTTTGAGCGGAAGAGAGTATGATAACTAACTCTGTTCCGGTCTCTAAGAGAGGTTTTTTGGTATTGTGACACGTTAAGTGTGGAGTGTAAGGGAAATTATTTTTTGGAGAACATTTCTTTGGCTTCATCCATGGCCATTTTATTACCGATCGATGAGTAATCCAGCCAAGGTTGTGCACCAATCGGGTAGACATGGCCGGCTTTGACTGCTTTCAGGCCTTGCCAGATCGGATTGTTTTGTAGCTCCTTGAACATGGTCTGGGCTTCATCATCCGAATTCACAACCACAAAGATCGCATCTGCATCATAGTCCGGCAATATTTCACGGGAGACGACTTGATACGGTTTAGTCGAATCGATATCAGTGATCCCTTTGGCAGGAGTCAGACCGAGATCCTCATACAAAATGGGGCCCATGGGACGGCGTGTACTGAATACACGTAATTCTTTGGCAGTAACACGGATTGCCATCACAGTACCATCACCAATCGTGTCATGAATCAGAGATTTCACTTCTTCCGTTTCGGTCGCGTAGTCCTGAATGTATTGCTCGGCTTCCTTCTCGCGATTCACGAGTTTGCCAATGTCTTTCAGATGGTCGCGCCATGTACCGTCATCCAGATTGAAGACATGCACCGGAGCAATTTTTTCGAATTTGGCAATATCACCACCGGAGAATTCTTCGTCCAGATAGATCACATCGGGTTTCAGGGCAAGCAAAGCTTCCATATCCGGGTCTTTAACCGGACCAAGTGGCGTTGTATTTTGAAGTTGATCAGCAACATGGGGCAGGAAACCTTTGGCTTCGCCACCGATAACGGAACCAACCGGAGTAATGCCAAGAGACAGCAGATCATTGGTCAGATGGATCGACATGGAGGCAATACGTTGCTCTCCCGAACTTGCACTGTTGTCTTGATTCTTGGTTGAAGTATCCGTAGAAGAACCACCAGAAGCAGATGATGAATTATTGGTCGTTCCACAGGCTGCAAGCACAAGCACCAGACAGATACTCATGACAAGCATAAGATTTTTCTTTAACATGGGTAATCACATTCTCCTTGAACATCTCTTGGATGTCTTTATTGTTTTTTGAAAAAAAGATCACTTGCTTCGTACTAATAGGTACAAAAAGTAAGGTGCACCAATCGCAGCAACCACCACGCCTGCCGGAATGGCATTAGGCTGAAAGATCGTTCGCCCGATTGTATCGGCGCTCACCAGAATAACCATACCGATGAGCCCGGCAGCAGGGATCAGATGCCGATGCATCGGACCGACAAGTCTACGCGCCAGATGTGGTGCCGCCAGACCGATAAAGCCGATCCCACCAGCCATCGATACACTGACGGCAGACAAGGCCACGGCACAGAGCAGCAAAATAACACGCTGGGATCGAACAGGCGTCCCAATACTGGTTGCGGCAGCATCACCAAGGTTGAAGGCATCAAGCGTTTTGGATCGACTCCAGATGTACGAGATACATAACACCACCCAAGGAAGCAACGCTTGCACATGAATCCAATCCCGGCCCCAGACGCTTCCTGCCAACCAGCGAGCGGCAAAGGAATAGGTGTCTTCATCCAGACGCAGGGAAAGGTAGAGTGTCAACGCATGGAACCCGGCCGCTACCGCGATTCCCACCAGAATCAGCTTAATGGGTGATACGCCGTTGTGCCGATCATAAGATAACAGCATGATGATCAGGGCGGCAGCAACACTGCCTGCAAAAGCAAACAACGGGATCAGCAAGGCCACAGAACCATCCATCGTAAAGGAGAGACTAACAAACACCATTAGTCCAAATGCAGCCCCTGCATGTAATCCCAGAATGCCCGGGTCCGCCAATGGATTGCGGGTGATCCCTTGCAAGGCTGCTCCGGCAATACCAAGTCCCGCTCCGGCCAGTACAGTTACCAGGATGCGAGGCAGTCGGTAATCAAACAGTACAATCTGATCATCCGAACTGCCATTACCAAGCAGAGTCTGTAACACAGCCGCTGGGGAGAGACGAATGGTTCCCGTGTTCAGGCTGATCACAATAACGGCAATGGCGATGCAGAGCAGTGTGATACTGACAACTATCGAACGTTTACCTCGTGAAGGTGTATTAAAATTCATCGCTACAAGGCCCTCCTTTCTTTACGGGCCAGATAGAGGAAGAAAGGTACACCGACAAAAGCGACCATAATGCCTACCGCGAGCTCCTCGGGCGGGTTCACGATGCGTGAGCCCAGATCGGCGAGCACCAGTAAAATCGCTCCAAGCAGAGAAGACATCGGAATGATGAGTCGATAATCCACACCCACCAGTTTGCGGGAGATATGAGGGATGACAAGTCCGACAAATCCAATCGAGCCTACTGCCGACACGGACACACCAGCCAGCACAACAACCGCTGCGAGGGCGAGAAACCTCGTCCAGCGCAAGTTGATCCCGAGATTAATCGCTACTTCTTCACCGAGTGACATAAGGGATACACGTCGGGCGAGTGGCATGATCAGCAACAGCGTCACGAGTAGCACGGGAAGAATCAACTTGAGATGCCGCCATTCAATTCCGCCAAAACCACCCGCATACCAGAAGGCCAGATCCTGACTCAGGTCAAAATAAATGGCAACACCTGTGCTGAGCGAGGTTAACATGGCTGCAATAACCGCTCCAGCAACGGTCAGTCTGATGGAATTCAGACCACCAGGTGCAGCCATTCCAAGCAGGAAGATAAGCAGTGTGCCCAGAACAGCCCCCACGAATGATAAAAACATAATCCAGCTGTATGGCAGTCCGGGCCAAAAGGCAAAGCTCAATGCTACGACAAAAGTGGCTCCAGCATTGATGCCCAGAATGCCCGTGTCTGCCAGCGGATTACGCGTAATGCCTTGCATTAAAGCTCCTGCAACGGCAAAAGCAGCGCCGATAATAACCGCGGCAAGGACACGAGGCAGCCGCAGCTCATGAATAATCTGATGTGGTGTCAAAGCTGGGTTGTACTGAAATATGGCAGCCCATACGGTTTCCAGAGTTAGTCCTTTGGCACCTAAAGAGATTGCGACAAACATACTTAGCAGCAGTATGGCTATGGCAGACAAAAACGTCAGCCCAACGGTCACTGCAGATTTTCTTGAATTAGACGGACGATTTGGCAGTCCCGGATGTTGAATACGGGTCACTCCTTTGGTACCAACAACGTATTTCATTGTTATTGATTATCATTATCAATTAGTGATCATTATAGAATCTTAATTCAGGCCCGTACATGGCATAAATTAAGATTTTGGAGATGGACATTTTTTAGATTACAAAAGTGAAGGTTTGTTCGTCAACATAGAGAGCGCTTCATCGAGCTGGATGTTGATGGAATATGGAGCATATACGACCCATGAGTTCCAGTCGATGAGATGTACACGTCCGTTTTTTACCGCAGGATGGCTGTTCCACAGTGGATTCGAAGCCATCTCTTTCAACAGTGTTACCTTTTCATGCATAGAATTAATCGCCAGTACCAGCACATCTGCCTCCAGTCCGTCCCATTCTCCTGGTGTAAAGGGCAGCCAGTTGAATCCAACGCCGGGAGATTTGCCAGCCAGTTCGGTCTGAATGCGCTGAGGAGCGGCAAGTTGCAAGGTTCGATAAAAGACATGTCCAAAGTTCCGATGGCTGTACATCCGTGGACCTTTAGGTGTTAACGTGCCAACGGCAACGGTGATGTCCCCGACGAATTCCTTGATTTTTTTGCGTGCACGCTCTGCCTTGCGTTCATGTCGATCCAGCCAATCTGTGGCTGCTTGGGTACGATCCACAATGGATGCAATCTGATGCAGATGACCAAAGACGTCTGTCTGGTTCCAGGGAATCGTGATGATGGGGGCGACATCGCCAATATGCTCCATCGCTTTGGCAGCTGCATTGTCCTTGGTCAGAATCAATTCAGGATTCACATCCAGGAAAGCCTGACGTCCCTGTTCCCAAGGTTCATAGGCGTGGAAGGGCAGCGTCAGCGATTTGGGCATATGAGGAAGATGGCCTTGAATCTGAGCTGCGCATGGCGTGATACCAAGTGTCATCAGGTGGTCCGTGTATGGATAGGAGAGCGACACGATATTTCGGTGGACCTGCTTCGAATAGGAAGTTGGCGCATAACCGGCATGGTTTCGGAAACGTCGGCTGAAATAAAATTCGTCACGGTAACCCACTTCACGAGCGACATCACGGATACGCAGATCGGAAGTGAGCAGTAATTCCTTGGCCCGGTTCATACGCAGATGAGTAATGTATTCAATCGGATTTTTCTGCATGCGGCTCTTGAATAGCTGTGAGTAATAGGACGGGTGCATGTCAGCCAGTTCAGCCAGCTTTTCCAGTTTGATCTCGTGCATATAGTTTTCACGCATGTATTGCAGGGTGGACCTCAGCCACTGTTCGGGTTCATCCTGCACAGCCCCTATGTCAGTCTGGTATTCTTGAGGCCAGAGCATATGTAACAGTTCGGTCAGGAAGAGCTGTGCCTTCAGGCCTGTTTCCAAGCCTTCGTTGGTCAGTTGTGTAAGCTGTGCGGCAATGCGCTGTATACCATAAAATGGGCCCTGAATCCAGCCTGTAACAGGTGAACTGAGCTCACGTTCGTAGATTCGTCTGGCTTTTGTTTTCTCCGTAGCCCGATACATATCAAAGTGAATGATATACAGTTCAATATCATGGTCTTCATCACTAATCAGTTCAATTGCAGTTCCTGGTAGGGACAGACAAGCTGATTTGCGAACCACGTGAGATTGGATCCCATTCATGATCAGTTGGCCTGTGAATTTGTGCATGTATATGAAAGTATGATGAGCTAGCTCAGTTGTGAACCAGCGCCATTTCCCACGGGTTATAATATGTTCTGCCTGACGAAGTTCGATCAGGGTATCATTCAAGAATGCATCTAGGTCTGCTCGGGTTGAGGATTCCTTTTCTGAATTGGGACTCGTCTGCTGATGTAACGTGTGTGGATTCATGCCGCTGTGGGCGGTACCGGGGATGGTGGTCATGGTGTTATGCGACCTCCTCTCTTTGGAACAGTTTAGGTAATAATTGAATCTGGAACGTACCATATTTTCTCGGACCTGAACGTCTATTGATACGTTTGGCATGATGTAGTGAATACTGGCTGCCTTGTCAAAAGCACGTTTGCAGTATAGCCAGATGTTTTATGAATAGCACAGGGTATATGATCCCGTTATCAGATGTGATCGATAGTTTAACCAGATTGTCGCTAGTTACAAGTATGTTTACGGACAAGACTTCTTGGCCCTAGTCTGCTGATAATCTTAGCAAATCTACTGGAGAATTGAAATGTACACAGATATGTTCGAGGCCCTGATGAGCTTGAAGTCTATTGAAAGCACATAATCGAAATCGTTTTCTGACGTACGCGTTTCTTTTTGGTAAAATAAAGGGGATAACATGTTGGCCTGATCTGAATCATGAACCTTTTCAACTCAAATTGCAGTAGGGAGGCTTTAATATGACAGAAGTAGTGGGACGGGACAAAGTACGCTGGGGCATTATGGGCACGGGATGGATTGCATCCCAGTTTGCAAGGGATTTGGAGCATGCGGGAAACGCTGTGAAAGCAGCGGTAGGTTCACGGACAGCGGGAAGTGCGGAGAAGTTTGCAGATGAATATGGTTTTGCACGCGCTTACGGTTCTTATGATGAAATGCTGCAAGATCCTGAGGTAGATATTATCTATGTGGCAACACCTCACCCTGTGCATAAGGAGAATGTAATGGCTTGTCTGGAGGCAGGCAAGGCGGTGCTATGTGAGAAGCCGTTTACGATGAACGCGCGTCAGTTGGAGCAACTGGTGGAGACGGCACGGGAGCGTAACCTTTTCCTGATGGAAGGGATGTGGACACGCTTTTTGCCGCCGATCGCTCAAGCCAGAGCATGGATTGCAGAAGGACGAATTGGTGAAGTACGTTTGCTCCAGGCAGACTTTGGATTCCGTGTCGGCTGGGAGCCGGAAGGTAGGTTGCTTAATCCGGATCTGGGTGGAGGCGCATTGTTGGATGCAGGGGTGTACCCGATCTCCTTTGCATCGATGATCTTTGGTGAACAGCCCCAGCATGTATGGAGTACGGCCAATATCGGTGAGACGGGTGTGGACGAGCAATTTTCCGTGTTGTTGTCCTATTCTGAGGGACGCTCTGCATCACTGAGTGCTGCCATTCGTCTGAACCTCAGCAATGAAGCGGTCATATACGGTACGGAAGGCAAGATTCGTCTTCCTTTATTCTTGGCGGGTAAAGAAGCCTTTCTGCATGTGAATGGTCAGGACGAGCCGGAGAAGTTCACGGATGATCGAACATGTATTGGTTATGCTTTTGAGGCAGAAGAAGCGGGACGTTGTATCCTCGAAGGTCGGACGGAGAGCAACACCATTAAACTGGACGAATCCTTGGAAATCATGAAGCTGATGGACACGATTCGGGGCCAGTGGGGATTGCGTTACAAATCGGAGTAAACAGACAGGAGCTGACGTGTGATGGTGAAGATTCTGATATCCGGGTTTGAACCTTTTGGCGGGGATGCGGTGAATCCGACGGGGGCGTTAATGGAAGCTCTTGCGAACGAAGTCATCGAGGGCGCTGAGCTAAAAACAGTACTGTTGCCCGTGAACTTTGATGAATGTGCAGACCTGCTGATCGCAGAGATGGAAGCCTATCGGCCAGATGTCGTCATCGCCTGTGGGCTGGCCAAGGGCAGAACATCCATCACACCGGAGCGGATCGCCGTGAATGTCAAAGATATTCCGCCAGGCTCCTACGCGGATAACCAAGGACAGCGTCCTGTGGACGAGCCAATTGTAGACGGCAGCCCGGACGGCTTGTTTGCCACTTTGCCCATACGTGCCATGGTGAAGGACATGTCCGCAGCGGGTATTCCCGCTACCGTGTCCAATACAGCAGGTACATATATCTGCAACAACACGATGTATCGGGTACTGGATCACATTCGTATAGGGCATCTTCCGATCCGTGCAGGATTTGTGCACTTTCCTGCCTCCACAGAGATGGCTGTGTTGCAGCCTTCCGTTCCGTCGCTTCCTATTCCAATGATGCTGGATGCGCTGCGGATCATGATTCGCACGGTTGTGGCTGATTCGTAGGGGATGGTTGCGATCGTTCGGCTGCGGTTGCAGCAGATCGTAGGTGACGGTTGGTTGGATTCATAGACCGCAGTTGTGAGAGGGAGAGCAGTGGGTTGGGACAGGGTAAAGTAGGGTTCAAGATGACGTGGAGAGCTTGGAGTTGCATGGGTTTCCTTCCGCTTCGATCTGGGGTTGAGTAGAGTGATAGATATGAAGTTGAACATAGAGTGAAAAAAAGAGCTGTCCCATCGTCATAAGTCTGACGTTAGGGACAGCTCTTTCTATTTCGTGTGTCATGTGTAGTGTAGTGTAGTCCAACATGGTTAGTGAGGCCACTAGTTTGCAGCAAGTATCTTGTTGCAAGTATCTCGCCTAGTTAAAAATTAGACTCTAAAACAGCAAACCGAAAAACAACAAATCAAGAACCGCAAACCCGAAACCCGAAACCCGAAACCCGAAACCCGAAACCCGAAACCCGGTAAGGCTTATATAACTTTTGCTGGAGAGTAGGGATTCAGCGAAATAGGTGCGGGGGAGTTTAAGGATAGACTCCGATTCGTGAGCCTTCTAAGCTTCTGAATACAACCTATACTAACCCTAAGTAACTAAGCTCTTACAAAACAAGACGCAAGGACACCGCCATCATCCTGGCTAGCTAAGTGGTTTGTATCCACGAAAACCACGAATAGACTTCTCCGAAGCTTACTCCTCAGAACACCTTGGAACGGACTCAAACGAATCGAGCACACGCTATTCGCCGAGAATCCGCACACACCAATTTCTAACGAATCGTAGGATCGTTATTGTGCGAAATTAAGCGAGTTGGTCGACGATATGAACGAATTCTAGCCGAATACGGTGTCTGAGATTCTTTAGAATTCTCATACCACGTTATTCGGCTAAATAAGATGTGCTGTGTTCTTTAGATATAGAGCGAAGAGAAACTAACTCAAATTAAATCAAAGTTAGATTCGCAACAGATCAAGGTCGAACTCGGGAACGAGTCCTTCTTTCATGGCGCGGCCAAGCAGTGCAGTGATTGCACCGTAACCATCATCACCCAGGTTGGCGCTGAACTCGTTAACGTACAGGCCGATATGTTGTGCAGCTACGTCAGGGTCCATTTCTTGGGCATGTTCCATAACGTATGCTCTCGACTCATCGGGGTGCGCCCATGCATATTCAACGGAGGCGCGTGCCCATCCGGCGAGGGCATGAGCATCCATGTTGCGACGTGCGATGATCGCTCCAAGCGGGATCGGAAGGCCTGTGTCGCTTTCCCACCAGTTCCCGAGATCTGTCATTAGTTTGAGATCATAATTCTGGTACGTGAAGCGTGCTTCATGGATGACAAGTCCGGCATCGATCTTGCCGTCACGAACAGCAGGCATGATCTGGTCGAATGGCATGACAACAATCTCGCCTACACCGCCAGGAACATTTTGCGCTGCCCACAGACGGAATAATAGATATGCTGTCGAGCGTTCACTTGGGACAGCAACCCGTCGTCCAGACAGATATGCTGGATCGGTCGTGCCATTTGCGGTCAGAACCAAAGGACCACAGCCTCTGCCAAGTGCGCCTCCAGCAGGAAGCAGAGCATAGTCAGATAACACGTATGGCAGTGCTGCATAAGATATTTTCATCACTTCAGGTGTGTCGGGTCCATCCGGATTTGCTGCCAGACCATTGGTAATATCAATATCAGCATAACGGACATCCAGCTTAGGTGCGCCCGGGATTAACCCGTGCACCCACGCGTGAAAGATAAATGTATCGTTTGGACAAGGGGAAAATGCAATTTTCATGATGTAATAACCTCCCGTAAAATGGAACTTGCGGCCTGGAGCGCATCGAGGGCGTCCTTGATGCGCCAAGCGTCGCGGTCGCGTGGACCGACCGCGTTGGATATGGCCCGCAGTTCGAGTGCTGGCACGCCGAACTGCTGGGCAGCTGTTGCCACGCCGAAGCCTTCCATGCCTTCGGCGGCGGCATCCGGCACGCGGCGCAATAGCTCTGCGGCCGTCTCCGCTGTTCCGGTCGCCGTGGACACGGTGACCGCAGTGCCTCCGCTGACAGCGAGCCCAGCCCGCTGCAGCTCATGGCGCAGGCGAGCGGCAAGCTCAGCGTCCGTCGCCACAATGGACGAGCCGAATCCGAGCTCGTCCACACTAAGGAAGCCGTCTGGCGTCTGCGAGCCCAGATCGGCAGCAACCATGGCGTCGGCTACCACGAGGGAGCCGACGTCTGCCCGGCCGGGGAACCCGCCGCCGATGCCGGCACTGATCACCAGCATGTAGGCTGGTGAAGATCCGGTCCCGGCAAGGGGCCCCGGCCGGGCAGACGTCTGTGCCACATCGGATGGGCTTGGCGCAGTGGAACCCTGCGCCAACGCCCTAGTGCTTGCAGCCGCTACGGCATATGCCAATGTAGCGGCTGTTCCTGCTGCGGCCGAGGCTGGGCCAACACCCGCAGCGATGACGTCAAATCGTTCCGTGGCCGTATTTCCCAAACCACGGAGGACCGCATCTTTCTCCGCATCAACCGCGGTTACAATTAACACACGTTGTGATGAATTTGCTTGTACCGGACTAGTATCTGAAGTCGTTGTTGCCCCGCTTAATTCTCCCTGTTGGTCACTAGTCTCGAATGAGGCGTTCGCTTTATTATTCTGATCTTTATCCTGTCTATGTTCATTCATCTCGGATTCTCCTTATGAGGTATTAGAAGTGTAACATATGCCTCCATAGCATCTTTCTTACAGCAAGCTTCTAGTTACACTTCTTAGGGTTACTACTTACTTCTATATTTTCGTGTAAATGTATAGTTCAGCTTATATAAATGGAATTCGGGCATATATTTGTCCACTACAAAAGGACATTTATCTTTTTTGTCTTTCAAAGAGTGGACACTTTTTCTAAAAAGATACTATATCCATCCATGAATATAAAACACTACATATAGATGTTTTCAGATATAAAATTAAAAATAATCTATATGTAGAATATCAATTCCGAGGTGCTTTCTCATGTCCGTGTCCACTCTTTGAAAGACATATCTACAATATGTATGCTCAGTGCGGACAGCACGAGTTGGCCCTCCAAACGAACAGATAAACGATTGAAAAGGCTGGAGTCTGCCCGACCCATCCAACGCGAATCATATATAGCCTTAGGATTTTAGACCAACAAGCCAAATGAATAACGGTCCAGTCTACACTCGACCACTGCATAGTAGCTTATTTGTGCAAACCCGAATTTAAAGTAAATACACAGTCTTGTTTACTCTAATATAGCTGTCTGCTGTAAGGCCAACCGTTTGTGCAGACAATAGGTCTATAACACAACACATCTAACGCATAACAGACCTAACAATCAATCAGGTTAAACTCGCACAAAATAGTAATCAAGATACAGTGATTGTCGAACACTTCATCTCCATCATAACGGAAGGGGAAAGACCTGAACAACCATTGCATGTAATTCTGTCAAAAGCGGTCAAGCAAAGGTTGCGGGTAGCCGTCTCACTTCGAGTAGCCACATCGCTTCAGATAGCCGTTTTGCCTCACCCCATGTGAACGCCACCCTGATCGAGCCCCGTCATAAGCAAGAATGAACCTGCTTCCAAAAATTATATATGTCATTTAAACCATATAATCTTTCTTTATTAACGTACTCCCAATAAAACAAGAAGTCAAAGTCAACAGTTGACAATCTGATTTAACTGTATTAATAATAGTAGTACAGTTAATACACCTAAGAGTTGAATATGTACGGCACTACAGCTGTACAGCTTAGGTAACGCCTTTTTCACCTAGATAACTACACATACACCTCAGATACAGTCATTTAAAACCCATAGGTTATTTCACACATTTACAGAAAGGAGGTGCGGGATGTTCGAATTAGATGTACGCAGCCGTAAGGCGATCTACGAGCAACTAGTGGACAAAGTCAAAGAAATGATCGTATACGGTATTCTAAAGCCCGACGAGCAGCTTCCTTCCGTTCGTGCGTTATCCACGCAGCTGACCGTGAATCCAAATACGATTCAGAAAGCGTATCGTGAGCTTGAACGTGAAGGTTACATTTATTCTTTGCAGGGAAAAGGGAGCTTCGTATCATCGTCAGTGGAACATCCGAATGAAGCCATGAGAGATGAGATCAGAGAGTCTCTGGTGAAGTTGATTGCAGAAGCTTCGTATTCCGGTTTGACCAAAGCGGATATGACGCTTTTGTTTGAGGAAGCGATGGCCCGTATAGAGAAGGAGGAGCCTCATGATTGAGCTGAATCAAGTCGTCAAAGCATTTGAACAGGAAAAGGCAGTGGATGGCGTAACGATGCACATACATAAGGGGTCGATCTATGGTTTGCTCGGTTCCAACGGGGCAGGCAAGACATCGCTGCTCAAAATGATGGCTGGCATTTACCGTCAGGACAGCGGGACTGTTCGTATCGAAGATAATGAGATTTATGAAAATATGGATCTCAAAGGCCGCACAATTTTTATGGCCGATTCACCCTACTTTTTCCCGCAATCTTCAATAACTCAGATGGCTGCATTTTATCGTTCGGTATATCCGCGCTGGAATGAGGAACGGTTCAAGCAACTGGCTACCGTGTTCAAACTGGATGTAAAACGCAAGCTGCATCGCATGTCCAAAGGCATGCGCCGTCAAGCAGCCGTATGGCTGGGACTTAGCTGTATGCCTGAAGTGCTGCTGATGGATGAGCCGATTGATGGCCTTGACCCGGTCATGCGTCAGCAGATCAAAAACTTGCTGTTCCAGGAAGCAGCTGAGCGTCAAGTAACTATTGTTATCTCGTCTCACAATTTACGTGAGATCGAAGATCTGTGTGACCATGTAGCGATTATGCACAAAGGCCGAATTATTGTAGAGAAGGATCTTGATGATCTGAAGGCCGATACGCATAAAATCCAAGTCGCATTCCGCCACCCGGACCATGCCAAAGCCATGGATGAGCAGATTGATATTTTGCATGAGGAGAAACGGGGAAGTGTATCCCTGTACATTGTCAAAGGCAACCGACAACAGGTAACGGATCAATTCCGTGTACATGATCCGTATCTGCTGGATGTACTGCCTTTGACGCTCGAAGAAATCTTTATTTACGAAATGGAGGACGCAGGGTATGATATTCAACCGATTGTTCTGTAAACGGGGCATCCTGATCCAAAATTTCAGACAGCATGGATGGATAGGCATTTTATTTCTCATCACATTGTTGTTCTCACTTCCGTTATATATCGCTACCGAGTACAGGGACGTGCCACAGCAGATTACAAGTTTGTTTCAGGCCAATGGTGAAGTGCAGATTCTGTTCGCTATCACACTGCCCGTAGCGGCTGGAATCTTTCTTTTTCGGTACATTCAATCTGGTGCACCTTCGGATCTGTTCCATAGTTTGCCGTTACGTCGTAAACATCTATTAACGGTGAATCTGTTGACCGGATTTGCCATGATCCTGATTCCAATCTGGATTACAACTGCGATTACCGGCTGGGTATGGGCGGTACTGGATCAACCTGCGTTTCTGTTTGATGGCAGTACAATCTGGATGTGGGGCTTGAGCATGAGTATATACTCGCTGTTTATGTTCATGCTAACTGTGGCGGTGGGCATGTGTATTGGTCAATCTGTATTGCAGGGACTCACCGTGTACGCACTCGTCTTGTTACCTGTTGTCGTATGGTTCATTATGTCACTTCATCTCCAGCATTATTTGCTCGGATATGCTTTTGAAGAAGTGGGCTTTAATGCGGAGAAACTCTCACTTGTCCTGCGTGTGGGTTCGATCAGTAACCTCCCTGTAATCCGTCAGGAGTTAATTATCTATGCGATATTTGCAATCCTGTTTATTCCTCTAACCTATGTACTTTATGCGAAGAGACAGGTTGAATCTGCTACCCAAGCAGTTACGTTTAAGCTTATAAAACCTATATTTCGCTTTGGATTGATGTTTACATTGGTTCTGATTGGCGGAGGTTACTTTACAATGATTGCTCCAAGAGGATCAGCTGGATGGGGAATCTTCGGATATATCCTCGGCGGAATTGTAGGTTATATCGTTGCCGAGATGATTATTCGCAAAACATGGCTGATCTGGAGCAGCAGGCTGCTACCCAAGCTGATTCTATATGGTATCATCGCTGGTCTGATACTGTACGTACCTATTGCCGACTGGAATGGATACGCCGCTCGAGTGCCTGAAATGAGCAAGGTGAATAGCATCAAGCTTGGTGGGGAGAGTTATACCTACAGTAACGGTGTCAGTCAGAAAAAGGACGATGCTCAACTCTATTCTAATGATCCGGAATACATGGGGGCAGTTATCGCTCTTCATCAAAAAATTGTGAATTCCGATCTTCCTTTACTGGATGATCCGATCAATACAGGTATGCGTAATGATGAGTCTATATTAATTAACTACAAGCTGGATAACGGCAAAGTGATGAAACGTAAATACTACATTCCAGAAGCCGAATTCCATCAGGAATTAAAGGCTCTGAAACAGTCCCAGGATTACAAAAGAGTCGCCTTTGAAACGTATAAGCTGGATGAAGATGCGTTAAGTTTCGGCATTCGTTCTGCCATAAGTTCATACCGGAAGGTTTATATTAGCAATCCGGAGCAAGTCCGTGAGTTCAAAGCATTGTTGAAACAGGACATTTTTGATCAGACCTATGAAGAACAGCGCTCCCCGTGGCAGTCGTTTGCTTACGCGGAGATGAATCAGGACTCTACTTCGAAAGATCCATTTCAACCGAGGGAGATGTGGAATTTTGAGATCAAACCTAGCTATGATCGGGTATTGGCTTGGCTGAAGGAGAACAAGTTATACGACCAGTTACTTGTCCAGGCAGATGAGATTGTCTCCGCTCAGTTTGCGAAGCAGGAGATTAACAGTCCGGGTTCGCTTCAGTGGACTGCTCCGCAGCCAGAATATATCGATGGGAGTCTAAGTGTTAACAAACAGATAGCGACTAAAAACAAAGAAATCATTAGTGATTTGCTCAAACGTCAACGGTCGGGTTATCTAACAGAGAAAGATACCATCTATCAGATCAAGTTGAATGTAACTCGTGGCGAGGACATCTATATGATGCTGAAAGAAGAGGATCTGACCGAGGAAATGAAAGCTATTTTGGTCAATCAATAAAACTGAGCTGTAAGCTGTTAACTATAAGCGGGAAGGGTTCTCCCGTTAATCGAAAGTTTTATTCAACCAGTGAAACCAGATTTACTTGACCAGATACAACGAATGGAATATATTAGAAAAAGGAAAGGTTCGAGCGACTCGTTCAATCGAATCTCATATGGAACGGCTTATGAGGGAAGCACCCGTAAGAGCAGGCAAATGCCTGACTTGCGGGTGCTTTTTTGTCGTTCGCTGATTTCGTTGGCTATTCTGCTAAATATTTTAGAAGAAAGGGTGTAGAGATGGATGCAAACAGAAGCATGGAAGGAAACGATAAATGAACAGGAGGCCATGGCATGTTGTTCCCTATTGGAACGATCAAGCTCTCATAACTTCATAGATCATCATGGCTTGATCAAAGTTGAGAAGGGGCGACAGCATCTCGAAGACTTAGCTTTAGAGGACATAGATCCAATGGAGACAAGAGTAAGTGCATCTCATGTTCTGACAGGATATAGCGGTAGTCACGTAATATGTCAAAGTAAAGGCAAACCTGGTAAATTCCCATCATTCGCTCATCTTATTTTCGGATCACGCCTGCTTATAGGGCTTGTGATTCTGTTCAGCGCAGGCACGATCTATTTTGCTTCTTCAGTGGAGGCTGCGGGCATAGATCTTGGCGTAACAGCGCAGAAAGCCTGGGACTCCGTTTTGAACAAAGGCGATGCACAAACCAAGTTAACGTTGAAGCAAGCGTACGATAAAGTGGGGAACTGGAAGGCTCAAGAGCAGGTTTGGGAACAAAAAATAAAGACACTTCATGCCGCCAATACCGCGGAATTGGAGCGATTACGTGTAGAAATAAGACAAACCGATGATGCGAAGGTCGCAGCTCTAGCTGAAAAGGTAAAGCAAACCCAAGCCCGATATGAACCACTATTCGCCCTCTATAGTTCAGTCAATAGACAGTTGGATGCAGCCAAAGCTATCAAAAATAAGGAATGGAGTGCAACAATCCGCACTCAGGCAGAGAAGTTGAGACCCGTTGTGAAACTTGCCAGAGAAGACATTCGGATCAAGAAAAAGGAACTTGCTGAAGCACGCAAACGGAAGAGCGCTGAAATAAAACGTTTACGAGCTATGCTAGCAGGGGCCGACTCCGCGAAGAAACAGATTCAAACGGCTAAAAAACAGACGAGTCTGGCGAAAGAACGATATGCAAACGCCCTGCAACAGTTCAAACAGAGCACGAAGCAAGGCCAACCGTCACGTGTACTCAGCTCATTGAATACCTTGGCGTCTGCAGCAGAGAAGTGGGCAGGAACAAAACAAAGTATTCATACACTGGAGCAAAACGTATCCACTACGTATGTGAAAGTCAGACAGGAAATCGCCAAGAGACCCAAATAAGAGGAAACCCGGTCCTCTCTGCAACGTACACAACTTTAGATGTAAAGACGCTTCGATGATGATGGAACGAGGTGGAGCTATTGCAGTCCAAGTTGGAAACGAAACGTACGGGGGCAAAAGGTTTTAAACGTAAACGTTACTGGATTCCCAGCGTTGTACTAATTTTGATCATAGGTTTTATTGGGATTGGTACACAATGGACACCCAAAATAACGGTATTTTTATTAAAATCATTAATTGAAACTACTAATACAGACACAAATAGCAAGGACACTATGCTCTCAAATGGGATAACTCGTGTTGCGGATGTACCCTATGCAGACGAAGGGCGTAATGACAGTACGCTGGATATCTATTATCCTTCCGTAACATCGGAACCTTTGCCTGTTGTGTTGTGGGTTCATGGTGGTGGATGGGTCTTGGGTGACAAAAAGGATATCGCAGATTATGCCGTACAATTAGCCAAACAGGGTTACGTTGTGGTCAGTATGAATTATGCGCTCGCACCGGATACGAAATATCCCATTCCCGTGATCCAGACGAATCAGGCTTTGACTTACGTGAAGAACCATGTCAGTGAGTATCACGGTGACCCGGAAAACATATTTCTCGCAGGCAATTCGGCAGGTGCCCAGATTGCAAGTCAGACTGCGGCAGTGGTGACCAATCCATCTCTCGCCAAGCTGATGAACATAACACCAGCCGCCCAGCCGGAAGAGTTGCGTGGGGTTCTGCTATTCTGTGGTCCATACAATCTAAGCACGGTAGCCAATACAGGCTTTCCACTCATACGGACATTTCTCTGGTCATATACGGGAGTCAAAACATTTGAAGACTATCCACGTCTGCATGAAATGTCGACCGTGCTTCAGGCCACAGCAGCGTATCCGCCTGCATTCATTACCTCAGGCAATTATGACCCGTTGACCAGTCAATCGATTGAGCTGGCACAAGTATTGAAGCGCCTTGATGTTGAGGTGGAAACCTTGTTTTTCTCAAACTCATCAGAGAAGCTGGGACATGATTATCAATTTGATCTGGAGAGTGACGCTGGACAACAGGCGATACATTCGGCAGTACGATTCATGCAACAGTATAGTCGATGAGCAGACAAGTCTGTGGTACACTCGAAGCAAATGAGGGCGCAGGAGGAGAAGTATGGCAGATAAAGAAGATTTGACCCGGTTCGGGGTGGCGTTTCCTACACCTCTAATTGAGCAGTTTGACCAGTATATTGAGGAACAGGGATACAAAAACCGATCTGAGGCTTTCCGTGATCTTGTTCGCAAAACATTACTGCAACCTTCTGCATTACAATCCGATCAGGATGTGGCCGGCACTATTGTTATGGTCTACGATCACCATATCAGTGATCTTCCCATTCGTTTGATGGAGCTCCAGCATGAGGTGCATCATGACATCATTTCCAATATGCACGTGCACCTGAACCATGACCAGTGCCTGGAGGTTATTGCCGTACGGGGTAACCTGGGACGATTGCGTCATTTGCATCAACAGATCCAGGTACAAAAAGGGGTATTGTATGCGGAGCTGTCTGTGACTTATGTGGATGAACTTAATAAACTGGCTCATGCTCAGAGTAGCGGTCAGGATGGCAATCTGAATCAAAGTCTGGATTACAATCAAAGTGCAGGTCAGTATGGTCACAGCCATCATTATCATCGCTCTACGGAGTAAGACAAATACGAGTTTGATTAAAAATAAAGCGAACTTAAAAAAACAGACCATTGGTTAGAAGCCGAATGCGTCTGTTTTTTTGTTGTTTGTTATAATACCTGACTTTATAGAGCGCTACGAATGCTCGATTATATAACTTTTTAATTATTAATTCTAAAATATGAAAAAATATGGATTATGAAGTCAACTTTATTGACATGCTTTTTAGTTTTTGTGCTACAATTTCTCTAATAAGTAACACGAAACAAGTGAGTGCAGCACATATTTAGAGGGGGAACGACCAGAATGGGCAGATTTTCATGGAGATGGGGAAAACGAGAAGGTAGAACAGGATTAGGCATTTTGCTTGTATGTTCCATTGGTTTATCTGGTTGTGCACAGAGCACAGCGCCAACAGCTTCATCAGCAGAGAATGGACAATCAGGAACAACCTCAACCAAAGACGAATTGGTGCTGGCCGTAGGCGCCGAGCCGGAAGGTGGGTTTGATCCAACAACCGGATGGGGGCAATATGGGTCACCACTTTTCCAGAGTACCTTGCTGAAGAGGGATGCCAAGTTACAACTGGTTAACGATCTGGCTACCGCATATTCAGTTAGTGAAGATGGGCTGACCTGGACGGTTACGCTTCGGAACGATGTGAAATTCTCTGATGGGGAACCCCTGACGGCTGAGGATGTAAAATTTACGTTTGAAACAGCTGCCAAGAGTGGGTCCGTGATTGATCTGACCAATATGGCTGATGTACAGGCACCTGATGATAGCACGGTTGTATTCACATTGAAGTCGCCGCAGTCTACATTCATCAGTCTGCTGACGACACTTGGCATTGTGCCTGAACACGCCTATGGGGCTGATTATGCAGAACATCCGGTCGGATCAGGACCGTACAAGCTGGTTCAGTGGGACAAAGGACAACAGGCTATCGTTGAGGCCAATGAAGAATATTACGGTAACAAGTCTGTATTCCACAAACTCACCTTCCTCTATCTGGATGAAGATGCGGCCTACGCCGCTGCGCAGGCAGGTACGGTGGATATCGCTGCTATACCGGCAGCGTTTAGCAAACAACAGGTGAATGGCATGACATTGGAGGCCGTGAAAACCGTAGATAACCGTGGCATCATGTTCCCTATGCAACCTGCTGGTGCCAAGTCGGGCGAGGGTCTTCCCGCAGGGAGTGATGTGACATCTGATCTGGCGATTCGCCAAGCGGTGAATGTTGTGATTGATCGTGAGGCTTTGGTTGAGGGTGTACTGGAAGGGTACGGTCGTCCAGCGTATTCCGTCAGTGATGATCTGCCTTGGAGCAATGCAGAAGCTGTGTTTACAGATGCCAATCTCGAAGAAGCGAAGCGCATTCTGGCGTCTGGTGGCTGGGTGGATGCGGATGGTGATGGTATCGTCGAGAAAAACGGCGTTAAGGCCGAATTCAATCTGCTTTATTTTGCAGGTGATTTAACAAGACAATCTCTGGCACTGGCTGCTGCGGATATGGTAGCTCAGGCGGGAATCAAAATCAATGTTGAAGGCAAAAGCCGTGAAGAGACAAAAAAGATGGCTTACTCCAACGCTGTATTGTTTGGGTGGGGCAGTCATGATCCTTTGGAAACCTATAACCTCTATAGCAGTACTCATAAAGGAGAAGGGTATTACAATGTTGGGCTGTACAGTAATCCTGTCGTGGATTCTTGGATGGACAAAGCCCTTAAGGCAACAAGTGAAGAAGAGGCATTGCCGTTCTGGCAGAAAGCGGAATGGGATGGAACAACAGGTTTCAGTTATCAGGGTGATGCGCCATGGGCATGGCTCGTAAATATAGATCATCTGTATCTGGTTACGAATGGCCTGAACATTGGTGAGCAGCAGATCCACCCCCATGGTCACGGCTGGCCGGTGACAACCAATCTGGAGGAATGGTCCTGGGATAACAGTACAAAGTAGGAAACGTACCGGTAGCTTTAGCCTGAATTGGGGAGAGATTGGATGACAGGCAGGAATGGATGGGCGAGATTTGTTGGTTTTAAAATGTTGCGACTTGTATCTTTATTGGTTGGAGTCAGTGTGTTGTCTTTTATATTAATGCAATTCTCTCCTGTTGATCCGATCGAAGCCTACATTGGTGGAGACATGATCAGGGTAAGCGCCGAACAGCGCAGTTTAATCGAAGAACGTTGGGGATTGAATGAATCTCCCGTGGAACGATTACTAACCTGGGGACAAACGCTGATTCAGGGAGATCTGGGGACATCAATGATCTACAGACAACCTGTAGCGGATATTATCCAGGAACGATTCATGAATTCTGTCGCACTTATGGCTGTAGCTTGGATATTATCCGGCATCATTGGTTTCACTCTTGGTGTAGTTGCCGCCATGAGACGGGATTCGAAGCTGGATCGCCTGATCTGTTGGTATTGTTATACGCTGGCTTCCACGCCAGTATTCTGGATTGCGCTGTTGTTGCTGATGGTATTTGGTGTGTGGCTTGGATGGCTTCCGGTTGGGCTTGGAGTACCCGCCGGGATGTCAGCTGATCAGGTTACATGGGGAGATCGGGTTATTCATATGATTTTGCCAGCGTTGACTCTCAGCCTGACCGGGGTAGCCTCTATTGCTTTGCATACCCGGCAGAAGCTCACAGATGTGCTCGAGTCAGATTATATTCTGTTTGCGAGAGCGCGAGGTGAGCGTGGATTTCAGCTGTTCCGTCGACATGGGTTCAGACATGTTGTTTTGCCAGCCATCACGCTGCAGTTTGCTTCGTTCAGTGAACTGTTTGGTGGGGCTGTGCTTGCAGAACAGGTATTTTCATACCCCGGCCTTGGTCAGGCGACGGTTCAGGCGGGGTTGCGTGGAGATGTTCCACTGCTGCTTGGACTTGTGATGTGCAGTGCGATTTTTGTTTTCACAGGTAATATGGTTGCCGACATTCTGTATCGCTTGATTGATCCACGGATGAAGGAGGAGCTGATGTCATGAAACAGACGGTAGAACGCTCCTCCGAGCAGACGGCAGAAACAGCCAAAATACAGAAAGTGAAAACTGCGAATCAAGAGGTACGGTACAACATTAATACCGGGTCTCTACAAGCTGGGAATGGAACAGGAACCTCACGCCCAACGAGAAAAGATTATACGGCTGCCAGAGACCAAAATTTCCGCAACCCTCGCCAAAGAGCGGTGATCTGGGGAAGCCTCGCGGTGATCTGGATTGCCGTTGTGTGGTTGACGGGCAGGTTGCTTCCGGCTGGTTCTACGCTGACTTCACTAATGGATCGGAATTTGGCTCCAACCTGGGCGCATCCATTTGGCACAGATTGGCTCGGAAGAGATATGTTCATGCGTACGTTAAAAGGATTGGCAACCAGCATTCAAGTGGGATTGCTTGCTGCATGTGGTGGCGGATTGATCGCACTGCTATTGGGTTTGGCTGCCGCTTCAAGCAAGGCTGCTGACCGGGTAATCTCATGGATTATCGACCTGTTCCTGAGTGTACCTCATCTGGTATCGCTAGTTATGCTGGCCTTTGTATTCGGTGGAGGTCTGGCAGGAGTGGCGGCAGCGATTGCGCTGACGCATTGGCCGAATCTGGCCCGGATTGTAAGAGCGGAGATGATTCAACTGAAATCCGCAGAATACATTCAGGTTTCACACAAGTTGGGCCAATCGAGGTTACAGATTGCGGTGCAACATATGCTGCCACATCTGGTTCCACAACTGTTCGTGGGCGTACTGCTAATCTTTCCCCATGCGATTCTGCATGAGGCAGCCATTACGTTTCTGGGGCTGGGGTTGTCCCCGCAACAACCGGCAATCGGAATTATTTTATCAGAGTCGATGAGATATTTATCTGCTGGCATGTGGTGGCTCGCCTTTTTCCCCGGACTGGCATTGTTGCTGGTTGTTCGTGCTTTTGATGTATTGGGCAACAGTCTGAAGACATTGACGGGTACAGGTAGTTCAAGGGAGGTGAGGTAAATATGGCTCTGCTTGATATTGAGGAAGTGTCGGTGTCATTTCGGCGCGCTCGTGGTTGGTTTGGGCACGAACAGACTTATGTCATTCAGAATCTGGATCTTTCCATAAACGAGGGCGAGATCGTGGCTGTTGTAGGCGCAAGTGGATCGGGTAAAAGTGTGCTGGCGCAGGCCATTATGGGCATTCTGCCTGCCAACGCCAAGTTGGAAGGTAGAATTAGCTATAATGGCGAGCCTTTGACTCCAGAGCGGCAGGTTCATCTGCGTGGAGACGAACTGGTGTTGATTCCGCAATCCGTTAGTTATTTGGACCCGCTGATGAAGGTGGGGAGGCAAGTTCAGCCGGTAACCCGAGATGTGGGAAGGAAGCGTAGATTCATGAATCAAATCCACTTGAAAAAGACGGAGCAGGAGCTGACGGATCGTTATCATCTTCCTCAAGGAACAGCCGGGAAATACCCGTTTGAGTTGTCCGGAGGAATGGCAAGGCGGGTGTTGATGGCTACAGCGACCTCAGGTCAGCCCAAGCTAATCATTGCAGATGAGCCGACACCAGGCATTCATCCCAAAGTGCTGGCCGAGACGATGAAGCAATTTCGCGAGCTTACGAATGAAGGCGTAGGCATTCTATGGATCACCCATGATGTCAAGACAGCCCTGACGGCAGCGGATCGCATCGCTGTATTTTATGCGGGTACCAATGTAGAGGCGGCGCAGGTGGATGATTTTAAAGGGAATGGAGAACGTCTGCGTCATCCATATACTAAAGCGCTCTGGAATGCGTTGCCGCAGAACGGATTTCAGCCACTCCCAGGCTCCCAGCCGTTGGCAGGTCAAGAGATCACCACAGGCTGTTCATTTGCTCCCCGATGTAATGCAGCAACCGCTGTATGTACCCGCGAACGTCCAGAGCTTCGTAAGGTACGGGGCGGAGAAGTGAGGTGTTTCCATGTCACTTGAAGCACGGGAGGTAAGTTATCGTTATGATCAGAAATCATGGGTATTCAGACAGATGAACATGCAGGTGCAACAAGGAGAAGTGGTTGGCTTGTGGGGACCAAGTGGCTGTGGCAAAACAAGCCTTGGTCGCATCCTGGCAGGATATGCCGAACCTGTGGCAGGACAAGTCCTTTTGGATGGGAAACCACTCCCACGTACAGGAGTATTTCCGGTTCAGCTGGTATTCCAGCATCCGGAGAAAGCTGTGAATCCACGCTGGCGAATGCGCCGCGTGTTGCAGGAGGCGTCTGTGCAGGATGAACAGTTGCTCGAAGCATTGGGTATTCAGCAGACCTGGTTGGACCGTAGGCCGAGTGAATTATCCGGTGGAGAACTGCAACGTTTCTGTGTGGCACGGGCGCTTGGTACAGCGACACGTTATGTGATTGCAGATGAGATGACAACGATGCTGGATGCGATCACTCAGGCACAAATCTGGCATACCGTGATGGACGTGGCTCGCCAGCGTGATCTGGGGCTATTGATCATAAGCCATGATCGGGATTTGTTGAACAGGTTGTGCGACAGAATTACACCGATGCCGATATCGATGTGACTGTAATTTTAATTATATTCGAATAAATAAAATGATCGAATACAAATGGGGTGCCCCTTGTGAAGTCATTGACCATGAATATGAGTCATGGACTTGACTACGGGGCACCCCTTTTTCTATTTTGACAAATATTCACCATTTAACAAACAGTACACGTTTTGTTCGCAACGTACATAGATGTAACTGACAGCTTATTTGCCCGACACATTGCTTAACAACACAGATAACCTGCGCATCGCCTCTTCAACCGTGGAACGTGGACAGGCTACATTAATGCGCATGAACCCTGTGCCCTCTGTTCCAAAGAAGCTCCCGTCATTGAAAGCAAGCCCTGCTTCATGAAGAAGCATATTGCATAGTTGTGCATGTGGGATATTCAGCTCCCGGAAATCCATCCATAACAGATAGGTCGCTTCGGGCAGATGCATCTTAATCTGAGGCATATGTTCCGCAACATATTGCTGTACATACGCCATATTTCCACGGATATAGGCAAGGCACTCATCCAGCCATTCCTCGGCATCATTGTAAGCAGCTTCGGTTGCGACAGCCCCCAGTGTGCTGATATTGGCAAGTCCCATCGTTTTTACACCCTGCGCGAACGATTCCCGTAACTTAGCATTGGGGATAATGATGTTGGATGTGCAGAGGCCAGGAATGTTGAACGTTTTGCTTGGAGCCGTACAGATGATACTTAGATCAGAGACGGCGTCCGAGATCAGGGTCAGTGGTGTATGAGTTCCGCGCTGATGAACAAGATCGGCATGGATTTCATCTGAAACCATCAGTACGTTGTATTGCAGACACAATGACGTAAGCCCTTCAAGCTCTTCACGAGTCCATACCCGTCCAACCGGGTTATGAGGACTGCACAGAATCAGCATTTTGACCCGACCGGTCTGTAAGCTGGATTCCAGTTGTTCCAGATCCATCGTATAATGACCGTTATTCTCTACCAAAGGATTGGTGATCAGTTCACGGCCCTGACCACGTACTACTTCATAGAAGGGAGCATACACCGGGGTTTGGATGACTACAGCATCTCCAGGATCGGTGAATCGTTGTACAGCAATGCTGAGTGCGGGCACAATACCTGGAGTGAATACGATCCAGTCATCGTTAACTTTCCAGTTGTGACGCCGTTCCATCCACCCTGCAACAGCTGCATGATACGCCTCAGTCCGCACTGTATAACCAAAAATCCCGTGCTCCATCCGTGTTTGCAGGGCCTGAATGACGGATGGTGGAGCAGCGAAATCCATATCGGCCACCCACATCGGAAGCGCATCAGCAGCGCCGAAGATATCCTCAAGCGCATCCCATTTTTCTGATCCGGTAGAGATCCGGTTAATAGACTGATCAAATGTACTGGTATTGTTATTCATCGTATTTAATCCCCCTTGAGTTCCGTTCCTTCGACCACAAATCGACAAATAATTATCTAATACATTGGTTAATTTCGCAACTGTTGTGCATGTATGATTAGCTTCATATGTATGGTCCGGAATTCAGGACTTTATTCATATAAGAACAACTTAACGAGCGAGAGTACAGCGGGAATACGACAAAGACTATTTTTGTACGCCCTTGGTCCTGTTTTGTTCATATATTATTTACAACCTCTTGTCAGATGCTATTATATTGCTAACATTTGGTGGAACAACGGGCTGTTATCCGAATAAGCTCGTACCCATACATGATGAGCATAACTACATGAGTCTTTCGCGTACATCGAGCGATCGCTTGAATCGTATTATGCATAAGGCTGACATTTGAACTCAGGAGGCGTTTAGGGATGAAAAGCAAAAAGTGGTTGATTGCTGCGGGTGTGTTTGGCATGGTGTTAACCGGATCGGCAGGTGTATATGCAGGTACACAACTGGAGACAATCAAAGCTTATCTGAACCATGGGCTCGCCATCGAAGTGAACGGACAGAAATTTACACCGACAGGTGACCAGGGCAAAAAGCTTGCGCCAATTACATATCAAGGCAGTACATATCTCCCCGTTCGTTCGATTGCCGATGCGTTAAAGACCGAAGTGAAGTATGATTCCCAGAACAATAAAGTAAGCATCGGTTCTTCAAGCTCTTCTGGTGGGTCAACATCCACAGGCAACAGCGGATCGACATCGCCCTCAACAGGTACAAACACACAGGCGGCAGGAGTAAAGTCCAAGTATCTTCCGGCTGATTTCCCATTACCGAAGGATGCGAAGGCAACAAGTCTCATTGAGAACATAATGGATGGTGACAAAAAAGTAGTGCTCACGTACACAACCAAAGAAACGTTGCTAACCGTTGGAACATCCTACAAAGACTACTACCAGACCAAAAACTTGAGCCAGAACACTCAGGATATCCAGGCAGATGGCTTCAGCATTGTGGGTCGTGAAGATGGCAAATATGCCGTAACCATCACAGGTTCGGTGTCTGCAACCAACAAGGATCTGAATGAAATCACCGTAGTGTGGGGCGAAGAGTAATCTTTCCTTCTATAAAAGGTGAACAGCAAAAGCCGCCCATTGAAATCATAACAGATTTCATTGGACGGCTTTTAGGGTTGAATCCATATCTGGTTCTATACTCTGAACTAACAGTCCTTACAGGTACTCGTTGAACCATCCGGCAATATGCTCCAAACGGCGTACCCTCAAGTGAGGGTGACCTCCACGGGACAACTCGTGGTTTGCCCCTGGGAAACGAACAAGTCTTGTGGTCTGCTTGCGCCGTTTTAATGCAATGAACAACTGCTCGGCTTGTTCAATTGGACACCGCAGATCCTGTTCGCCATGCAAAATGAGCAACGGAGTACTGACGTTTCCGACATAAGCGAGCGGGGAATGTTTCCATAGTTTTTCCGTGTCATCCCACGCGTTACCGCCAATCTGGTCTTCCGTGAAGAAATATCCAATGTCACTTACACCGTAGAAGGATAGCCAATTGGAGATGGAACGCTGGGTAACAGCCGCCTTAAAGCGGTCCGTGTGTCCAACAATCCAGTTGGTCATGAAGCCACCATAACTGCCCCCGGTTACGCCCAATCGTGATTCATCGATAAACTCATACTGGGACAGGGCATAATCCACACTCTCCATGAGATCGCGATAATCGCCACCGCCATAATCTCCGCGACAGGCGTCTACAAACTGCTGCCCGTATCCGAGGCCACCGCGTGGATTGATATACACAACAGCGTAGCCTTGTGCGGCGAGAATCTGGAACTCGTGCATAAATGTAAAACCATACATCATGTGCGGGCCGCCATGAATCTCCAGAATGGTCGGAATTTTGACCCCGTCGACCATGCCAGGAGGTTTCATGATCCATCCTTGCAGCCGTAGGCCATCTGAGGAATTGAACCAGAAGGTCTCAGGTGTACTTAGATGGATCTCATCCTCAAGCTGTGGATTGCTGCGGGTGAGCTGAATCGGTTCTACCCCGGGATTTTCCGCTTGTTCATATATATAGAGATCACCAGGATTTAGTGTATCGGCTACAGCGGCAACGATCTGCCCGTTTTCCAACTCGGCAAATTGATAAATCTCCCGTTCGTCAGGCCATATATAGTCGGCACTGCTGCCGTCTCGAGCGAATTTGGCGATGCGTACACTACCATGGATGGTCGCCAGACAGAAGATTGAAGAACCATCCCTGCTGAATACAGGCCCCGTGGTTGTCAGATGTGATCGCATGTCGCCAACAATGCTGTGATTCAACTGTACGTCCCAATCTGTGCTCAGACATACGAGTTCACCACCTGATATCTGAAGGGTGTACAACTTCACAAGTGTGGCATTTCCATAGGAACGGTCACTGGCGAGCAGTGCAAGAGATTGTCCATCTGGTGCAAAGGCCAGCCGGCTGAACGTATACCCTTCCGGGGTCAACTGCTGCACATCCGATCCGTCTGCTTTGGCAAGGTACACATGATTAGTCAGGGTGTAATCGTTATGGTCCTCACCTTCTTCAGGCATTTGCGTGATCCAAGCGATGGATGTTCCGTCCGGGGACCAGGCGTAGTCTCCAACGTCATAATGACCTGTAGTTACAGGAATTGCTTCCGCATCGATTGGTGCGAGAGCGAAGAGGTGGGAACGTCGACCGTTCCATAATCCACTGGCATCTGACTTCATGCGAATCCGGTCTACGACATGTTCTTGCAGCAGTTTGGGTTTATCGTTTATAGGATCTGTATGTTCTGACTCTTCATCTCCGCTCATATCCACGGATGATTTCACAAGCAAAGTATGACCATCTGGTGACCAGAGTAGGGAACTGACGCCATGTTTCAGGTGACTGATTTGCTGTGCCTCTCCACCATCTGATGCGATAATCCACACCTGGGATTTCCCATCAACCTCTCTTAAAAAGGCCAACTGAGACCCATCGGGCGACCAGGCAGGGGAATGATCCTTCTCACCAGAGGTAAAGGGCCTGTCCTTCTGACTCCCCAGATGCAGCAGTCTCAGGTGAGAACAATAACCGTCACGTGCTTCATTCGTTTTCCGGCTTACATATACCAGTTGTCCGCCTTGAGGGGACGGAGTTGGATCATTAACCCATGTAATCTGATAAAGATCTTCCGATGTTATGCCGCGCTGACTCATCATTGTTTGTCCTCCCACCATGAATTAGAATCGGTTAATTTCCTAACCTTTCCATTTATATTAACGGAAAGCTAGGGACAGGACAATAAGCGTAATGAAGGAGGAGCAAGACATTTAACAATGTATATTAATTGGATTAAATATTTGCACGTAACGTAGATGACAGAAATAACCTGAAGAAGCAGAGCGTTCGCCTAAAAGCTTTCTGAAAGAAAGCTGCATCGGAAGCATAGGCTATCCCCGGATTTTCACTTTGAAAAAGTGGAATCGAAAAATCTGGGGATAACAGCGATCGGAAGGTTGTTCTGTCATCGGAGTGACCCATGTGAAAATTCTTTAGTTCAATTCATATAGGTGTGTTAAAGGATTTGCTCGAAGGATGACGAATCCTAATGTTGAATAAGCGCAGAAATGACGAAAAATGGTCTTAATTTAATGTTTAACATTGGTTAATTTGGTTTAATGTACAATGCAATTCCTGTTCTACATTCAGGTAATTGGTTCATAGCCATTCGTTTATATAGAACTCGTATGATTCAGTCACAATGGAGGAGGAACGTCACGTTGAGCACATCCTATGAGCAGCATGTGGAATATCCAAGCCGGAATCGAATGGCGTGGCTTACGGCAGGGGCGGCACTCTTTGTGGCAGCCGGATTTTTTTTGATTTTTGATAGTTCTTCAGTTACGAATGATTCCATCCTTTCGGATGTGATTGGACTTCTATCCATTTTGTTTTTTGGGCTATGTTTCTGCTACAGTCTGGTAAAGATGATTAAGAAGGAACCTTCTTTTGTAATCGATGAGGATGGGTTTGTAGATGCATCTTCTTATACCGCAGGAGGAGCAGTGGCCTGGAAAGACGTTGAGAATATTTTTATGTATGAATTGATGGGACAGAAAATGATCGGGGTCAAATTGCGGGACGAGAAAGCCTTTCTGGATCGCCAGAACGGGATGAAACGCAAATTAATGACGGTCAACAGCAATATGGTCGATGCGACCATCAGCGTTGCCCAAAGTAGCCTCACAGTGCCACTTGATCAATTGTATATCATGATGATGAGCCACTGGAGACATGTGAGTGATAACATGATTTATGATTCGTATAATCGTCGTTAGAGAGGTCAGAATGTCCATAAGTCTTCAGAATGGAGGGATATAGATGATGCATGGTAATCCAACACGCACGATTCTACTTCCGGATGGAACTGCCCTGCCTGCGATAGGACAAGGCACATGGAACATGGGAGAGAAGCAATCTAGCCAAGAAGAAGAAGTACGAGCACTTCGTTCCGGTATTGAACAGGGAATGACCGTGATTGATACGGCGGAGATGTATGCAGAAGGTGGGGCAGAAGTTGTTACGGGAAAGGCCATCGCGGGCTATCGTGATGAAGTTTTTCTCGTATCCAAAGTGTATCCCCATCATGCGGATCGCAAGCAGATGATTACCGCTTGTGAGCGTAGTCTCACGCGTCTTGGTACAGATCGCCTGGATCTGTATCTTCTCCACTGGCGAGGGGGAGTACCACTCGAAGAGACGGTTGAGGCTTTGGAGCAATTAAAGCAGTCCGGTAAAATTCTTCGCTGGGGTGTATCAAATCTGGATACAAGGGATATGCAGGAGTAATGGAGCCTGCCGGAGGGTGCTCAGTGCATGGTGAATCAGGTGCTCTACCATGCAGCTTCGCGTGGTATTGAACATGATCTGCTTCCCTGGATGCGGGAACGGAGCATTCCTGTAATGGCGTATTGTCCACTGGCACAGGGTGGCAGACTTCGAAGTGAATTGTTGGAGCATCCAGTTATTCAGAAGATTGCGCAGGATCGAGGAGTTACGACTTCGCAGATCGCATTAGCCTGGGTGATCAGGGATGGAGATGTACTGGCGATTCCGAAGGCGGTACAGCTGAATCATGTGGCAGACAATGCAGCAGCAGTGAGTATCGTTTTGACACAAGAGGAACTCGCCCGTTTGGATGAGGCATTCCCTGCACCTAAAGGCAAAGTACCTCTAGATATCGTGTAGCTGGCTCTTTTTTATTGGATAAGCATATGAAAAAGATAACAATACGATTAATAATGTTATGCAGAGCAGATCTTCACGATCTGCTCTTTTTTTTGTATGGATATCGATAGCAGAAGCTTGCCCATCAATTGAGCGAATATATATTTTAACAAATGGGCTTTACAACACTATTTCACTAGTGTACTATGTAACTAACACACCAGTACAGAGGGGAGCGAGAGCTTTGTGACTATAGAATTTGATAACAATTTACCAATCTATCTGCAGATCATGCAGTACATCAAGAGACAGATTGTAACCGGGACACTTCAAGCAGGTGACAAAATTCCTTCGGTTCGTGAACTGGCGGCTGAACTACAGATCAATCCAAATACAGTACAACGGACATTTCAGGAGCTTGAGCGGGAAGAAGTGGTCGAAACCAAACGGGGCTTGGGCAGATATGTGACCAGTGAGGAGCGGAAGATTATGACGATCAAAAAAGAGATGGCCGGTGAATTGCTGGAACGCTTTCTGACCGGAATGCAGGAACTGGGGATCGAAGAGCAGGATATCTTATCCATCGTAGCCGATGCCGTTGCGGAAGGAAAGGGAGGAACAACGCATGAGTAACATCCTTGAACTGAACCAGATCAATAAGACATATGGCAATAAGAAAGCGCTCAGTAATATTACATTGGATATTGCTCCAGGACGAATCGTAGGTCTGCTGGGTAGCAACGGTAGTGGAAAAAGTACGCTCATGAAGCTGGTTGCAGGGTTGTTACATCCGAGCAGCGGAACGATTCAAGTCACAGGTAAGCCTGTTGGGCTGGAGACAAAGGCGCTGGTTTCATTTATGCCGGATCGTCCATTAACCGAGAAGTGGATGAGAGTGCGGGATGCGATTGCGTATTATCGCGATTTCTATGCTGATTTTGATGAGGAGAAGGCGCGGGAGATGCTGGACTTCATGAACCTTGTCGAGAGTGACCGGGTACGACATCTGTCAAAAGGTATGAATGAACGACTACAACTAACACTGGCACTTTCTCGTAAGGCTCGTCTGTATTTGCTGGATGAACCGATTGGCGGAGTAGATCCGGTCGCGCGTGGCAAGATTCTGGATGCGATCGTCAAATTCTATGATGAAGACAGCAGTCTGATTATCTCCACGCATCTTGTGAATGATATCGAACGGATTTTTGATGAAGTTGTCTTTATTCGCGAGGGTGAGCTGGTGATGCGGGAAGAAGTGGAAACGCTCCGTCTGAAATATGGGAAAAGTGTGGATGAGATGTTCAAGGAGGTCTATGCGGAATGATGACATTATTGAAGTATGACTTTAGAAGGAACTGGAATACACTGCTGGCTGGGCTAGTTATTTTGATTATCGCTCAAGTGGGGCTTTCCCTTTTCGTGTCTGAGGTCACAGGGATTGTGCTTGGCATTATGGGTTATGTTGGAGTTGGTGTGGCTATTTATGTGAAAATGATCAAAACATACACGTCCAATATCCGCTCTTATAATCGCCGTCTGTTACCCGTAACGGGCCTATCACATGTTTTGTCTCCTTTGATCTTTGGACTACTTTGCGGGTTGGGGTTAGTCATTATATTCGCGACTCATGCCTACATCTATATCTCAATGAAGCTACGAATGAACATGGCTACCAATATTGATCTTTCGGGTCTGCATGTTTCGGATTATATTAGTTTGTTGCTGTTTAGCGCATGGGTTATGGTATTCATGACCGTCATTATCTTCCTTTCGATCTCGATTGCAGGCAGCTTCCGTTGGAGAACGGGGCCATGGATTGGAATCGTTGCATTCTTTGTCCTCGTTAATCTGCTTGGCTGGTTGGAAAATATCATTACGACAGGACGCTTCAGTCCAAATGAGATGTTCCGGTATACGGAAGAAAGTACAGGTATTGCAATCACAGCCAATGGTGTACTATGGTCGGACGGCATGTGGGGAAGCATTGTATTTGAAGTCATTGTGGCGGTCATCTTGGTATGGGCTACCATTTACTTGAACAACAAAAAAGTCGAAGTTTGATGACAGGATAATTTGAACGTGATGCGAGCAACCAGGGTTGCTCGTTTTTTTACATCCAGTAATAATCCACTTTTTGAATCCATTACCATTAATTATACGTATATATAAATATATTGTGTGCTTGAGGCGAGAATAGGTTAAAGAGAACAAAAGGATATGTAAGCGAAAGGAGGAAGCGTTATGGAACTATACTTCAGGGATAACTTTTTTAACGCGGGTTACACCGAGATTATGAATCCGAATCAGGAACAGGCAGGGCATCTGGATTTGAAAAGTGTCTTTGGTTCTTCGCTCGATGTATCGGATAACACGGGATTGGTCTGCAGCGGCAAATTTCGCATGTTAACGAATCGTTGGGATATCACTGCAGCAGATGGGAGACATCTGGGTGTGCTTCGGGCCAGGTTCAGTTTCTTTAACAAAAAGTATGAATATGATGCGGGATCACGCGGTACGTATGATGTGTCTGCCCCAGCATTTTCGCAGGAATATGATATAAGTGGCAGTGGTGGCCGCATCGTGGCCAGTTTCCGTCGCACCAGCGGCTGGTTTAGTTCAGGGGCATTTGTATTAGATAACCAGTCGGAACAACTGGACACGTATGAATTAATTGCAGTGGTCATGGGCGTGCACGCGATTAACAAAAGACGGAACTCGGCAGCTAGCAGTGGTGGAGCGACGTAAGTGGAACGAATAGAGTTACTTCCGCTGATAAGTTTATGACATTTTTACGAGCAAGCAAGTATACCAAAAAGGTTTGGATGAAATTATCCAGACCTTTTTTTCGTATATGGATTTGATTTGGCTTTTGAGCAATAGTTATGGTTAACCCAATCTTACAAAATCATTGACCATCGGCTTTCGCAAGAGAGCCTTCCTCACGTTGGCGGTGCTGAACTTCATTGGAGCATTCGGAATGCGTATCAGGATCTTTTTCCGCATAACGGGCTAATGCCTTCGCAGCTGTTTCCGACATTCGCTCCCGCAGCACTGTGTGGTCAGCAATTCGAACCCGTTTGCCGAGAAAACGCATTTTGGATAAGACGTAATCCATCTCATTGCGCGGAACGGTCAGCTCGATCCGATATGTCTGCTTGGCTTCCAGGTACTCGACCTGTTTTTCGAAGCAGGAGAAGGCATAGAGGATTCGGGACAGCTCCTGATTGAACTCGGGCAGTACCTCGATGGTGATGGTCGTTTTACGCTTCTCTGTTATCGCAGCAATGCGGGCAGTGTAACCCGAGGCGGTATCCGGTTCAACCGGTTGGGCTTCCACGGTAACGATGCTGTGCAGCTTGGTCGACATGAGTTTGTCGAAGCGAGGAGCATACCAGAGCACGTACCATTCTTTTTTGACCATGGAATACTCCAGTTTATACGGGAAGCCAAATTCATCATGGCTCGTGCGTCCATTGCGGACGCGACCCGTCATGCGAAATCCCTGATGATGCAGAATGATTAGCCGTAACTGTCTAAGCAGTGGGTGAGAGACATTGTTTTCTTCGCTTTTGGCTTTTTCAGTCAGGTAATCTTGAAGGTTCAGGTCCTGCTCACCATTCAGCATGTTGTACATTTTATCCAATGTTACAGCGCTCAGTGCTTCTCTCGCAGCAGGGTGATTCAGCATCATGCGAAGCCAGGCCCGTTCCTGTGAGGTCCAGGTGAACAGTCCGGTTTCATTCAGTCGTGTCATCATCTGGTAATTGAACATCTTCTCGAACAGGTTCATAATATTCGGCAATCTCCTTCCATTCCTTAATCATCTCCTGGCGTAGTCTCTGAGGTGCGATTATTTCGCAGCTTGAGCCAAAACTCCGTAACCACGGTTTGATCTCGGTGGTACCGTTGACCTGGATTTCGTAGAGAAAGGTATGATCCGTTTCGGGTATAATTTTGCCCCATTGACCTTGCAGACGAACCCGATCCAGAATAAAGTTGCGCTGACCACGCTCCGGGTGGAAAAAGCGAGCTTGAACCGTCACGGTATTTCCCGTATCCACGAGCCAACTGTAGCGACTAATGTCGGTCCACTGATGCTTCAGTTCGAGCATGTATTGCTCTTCTACTGAATCTTGTTCCTCCAACTGTGTTATGCCTTCCATGCGGAATTTCACAAAGCCGCGGCGACCCTGATATCCAATTACATACCAACGACCATACTGATGGTCATAGATCACTTCAAGGGGCACGATCCGGTTGGATCGACCACCTGCTTGCCGTTCAAAACGTGGATTCGTATTCTGTGAACTGTAGCTGGATGGTTTTTTCGGTGAATAGTATAGGAACTGCACACGTTTACGTTGACGAATCGCACTAAGCAGCGTGTAGAGATGAGCTTCGTCCAGGATACGAGAATAATAGTGATACTTATAGATATAGGGCTCGGTAGCTTCTTCTTGCGGGAAACTTGCCGTAATGGCTTTTTTTAAACTGTCCCGCAATAAGTACCCCTGTACGGAAGGAACCTGGGTGTTCGCCATCATATCCACAAAATCATACAACTCCAGCTGTTCCTCCACTGTCAATTCGGTAAGGACGTCCTGTTGTAAAGCATATCGATACGGTCTGCCACCCGGCTCTTTTCGAATAACCCCAACCTCTTCCAAATACTTCAGGTCGGAACGAATGGTTTTCTCGTCAGGTAACGCCAGATCCTCCGGCAGATCAGCACAGCAGGCGTCCAGCAGTTCCATCGCGGTCAGGGTTTTATGTTGTAAGGTATGCAAAAGGACAGAAAGCCGCTGAACTTCAGTCTCTTTCATCGACTTGGCGCGGAAGAGGAAGAGCAGCAGGGGTTCGGCCGATTCTCCATACTGGAAGCGAACGAGATCCGCCATTTCCCGGCCTGCTTCGGCACCTGAGCGTTGGTCGGCGACGGTCTGCATGATTTCTTTTAATCTGCGATTGGTTTTATCAAAGGTATGTACGGATATGCCAAGCCGCTCGGCATATTGTTTGCGGTTATATGCACCGCTTGTTAGGGATAACATGCGTAAGAACTGAATTTCTTTGTCAAAACTCTCTCTTGCCATGAACATTCACTCCTTGTTATCCCTTCATTGTAGCAGGATGGGTGGCAGGTTTCATTTTAAACTTATGAAGATTGACTCCATTTCAGAAAATGATTCGTCGCCATACTTTCGCCATGTTCGCGTGTAGATGTGTGAGGCATAATGAGGTTGTGAAGCGGAGCAGCAACAAACTCTGCGGATCAAGTTTCCGAGGCGCCAGGGAGGGTTACTTCGACTGTTAATCGACCGGGTCGTTGGTTCGAATCCAATCGCCGCCGTTTATGGCGGTGTAGCTCAGCGGTAGAGCGGGTATTATACCTTCCCACCTTTTTCCTCGGAACATTTTATTATGAAAGAACAGCAAATAGACTCACACCGGGAGGTCATGAGTGATGAGCAGAGCGAAACAATTATTTAATCAACCTCTGCCAACGACACGTAATCATGGGGGCTACGGAGCCTATGAGCGATTGGTGGAGGAACAATATATACAGATGTTGATGACCAATACTTTGAACAATACGTTCTATGCAGATACCCAGCAACTGATGGACGATGCGATGGTCAGTCATCAGGAGATGGCTGAGGTCGATGCAGGGTTTATGGCGCGGGCGCTGGTCTATGCTCGTAATGAAGGTTTGATGCGGTTACAGCCTCTATACGGGCTGGCACTGCTGTCCAAAGTGGATGTGGATCATTTTGCAAAGGTGTTCTCCCAAGTCGTACAGACACCGGCTGACTTGGCTGATTTTCTGACGATTCTAAGAGGAACTGGTCGGGGACAGGGTGGTCGAGCGGTTAAGCGTCAGGTGAGTCAATTTTTGAACGGCATTACTGAATATTGGGCGATCAAATACAACGGGCGTGGGCGTGGATACAGTCTGGGCGATATGATCGCTACAGCACATCCCAAGCCGATAGATACGAAGCAACAAGCCTTGTTTCGTTATTTGCGCGGGCATGAGGTGGATCTTACGGAACTTCCGCAGTTGCAGGCGCTTGAAAAGCTGAAAGCTACCCCAAACCCGGCAAGCCGGATGCATTTGATCGAGAAAGGTAAACTCCCGTATTCGGTGGTCACCTCGATCATGCAACCGACACGTACGGTGTGGGAGGCGTTAATGTCACAGATGCCGACTTTTGCGTTGTTGCGCCATCTGAATGCAATGGATCGTGCGGGAGTTTTTGAAAAATCGAAAAATATCGATTACGTAACAGGTCGTCTAACGGATGCAGAAGCCCTGCGTAAGTCGCGCATCTTACCTTTCCGATTCGCCAGTGCATATGAAATGATTGCGAGGGAAGAGCTGCGGGATGCTTTGCGGCAAGCAATGGAACTATCCATTGGCAATCTGCCAACACTGCCGGGAAGAACGGCTATTTTCCTAGATCGCTCCGGTTCCATGCAAGGGGATTATTTGCGGATTGGTTCGGTGCTGGCACTGGCGCTTTATAAACAAACAAGAGGTAACGCACTGTTCTGGTTATTCGACCATATGGTTGAGGACGCTCGTCCCAAGATGGATGAGAGCATCCTTTCCCAAGCTCACCGTATTCGCGCACAAGGTGGAACAAACACCGGTCGACCGGTGCGGGAACTTCGGGATATCGGAGAAAAAGTGGATCAGATCATTATGATCACCGATGAACAGCAGAATGAAGGCAGCCCGTTATATGCTGAGCTTGAGCGATATCGCCGGATGATGAATCAGGAGTTGAAGGCATTTATTGTGGATATAGCACCTTATCAGCAGGCAATGGTACCGCCACGGGATGGCAAAACCTTTTACATCTACGGTTGGAGTGAAACGGTATTGACGTATATTGCTGAGACTGTAGCAGGATATGATACACTCGCGAACCGGGTGAGAGAGCTAGAGATTTAGAATTGGGAAATTTGGAGGGGACGGACCATGACCTATGTTGATGAAGAAATGAAAGATACGATCAGACAACAGCTGAAGCAGATTGAACAGGAGGAGCAGGTACAGATCATCTATGCCTGTGAATCGGGCAGCCGGGCGTGGGGGTTTCCTTCCCAGGATAGTGATTATGATGTGCGTTTCTTATATGTAAGACCGCTAGAATGGTACTTGTCGATTGAGGATAAAAGGGATGTTATTGAACGCCCAATTAGTGACCAGCTCGATATCAATGGTTGGGATCTGCGCAAGGCGTTGAAGCTGTTTCGCAAATCAAATCCACCACTGCTGGAATGGTTGCAATCCCCGATTCAGTATGATGAACAGTATAACGTGGCACAGCATATCCGTGCACTGTCGCCTTTGACCTTCTCGCCCAAGTCCTGCATGTATCATTATCTGAATATGGCAAAGGGGAACTTCCGCGACTATTTGCAAGGTGAGCGAGTGAGGATTAAAAAGTATTTCTATGTTCTTCGCCCCTTACTGGCTTGTGGCTGGATCGAACGTTATGATGTGATGCCACCGATGGCATTTGAAGAACTAGTGCAAGAACTTGTACCTGCGACTACACCGCTATATACGGAGATTCATGAGTTACTACGCCGGAAAAAGGCGGGCGAGGAACTGGATCTGGAGCCGCAGCTGCCCGCAATACAGGCTTTTTTGGCGGAGAAGATCGAGCATTTTGAACGACTGGCTGGCCAGATGGAGAATGAGCAGATTATTCAATTTGAAGAATTGGACCGGATTTTCCGTTTTGCATTGCAAGAGGTGTGGAATTGAATCAAAGGAGGAGAACCGATGCATCTGATCTTGAAAGCAAGCGGCGCTGACGCGGGGGTTGTATCCCATTTGTTAGCGAAGAATCCGCTGAATATATATGACCGGGTAGACAAAGGCGTACGTGTAAGAATGGTGTACACCACGGCTACAGAGAACGAAACAGAAGTGCTGATTCATGCTGAGCCTGATCCTGTGGATCTGGTCAGAGGTACACCGGATGGGTATGACATTACGCAATATATCAATGATCGTGAGTTTGTGACCAGCAGTCTGTTCTGCTCTTACATACGTGGGGCGCTAGGAACAGCCCTGAATGGTAAGCCCAAGGAAGATTATGTGCAATGGGTAGGACACGCTTTCGAGTTGGAACTGACCTTTGGACCGGTGGCCTCCGATCTGCCGGATCGGGTTGTAGAGGAATTATTCTCGCCATTAGGTTACGCCGTTTCGGTGGAACGTGGAGAGCTATCGTATTCATTTGATCTGAAAAATAGAAGCACGGTTCGCCATATCATCCTGCGTGGACGTAACACAGTACAACATGCACTGCGCCAGCTCTTTCTGCTGATTCCAGTACTGGATAATTACAAACATTATTTCATCAGTGAAGATGAGATCGATAAAATCAAACGATATGGTGAAGGGTGGCTGGATGCTCACCCACTGAAAGAACTCATCGTGAAGCGTACTCTGCGTTTTGCCGAACTGATCCGGCAGTATGAGCGTCAAGAAGGTACATTGTCTGCGTCTCTTGGACAGGAGAGCGGAATAGCTCAAGTCTTGGATACGGTTATTCAGGAGAATAACGTGGGACATCAGGAAGAAGGACAAGAAGAGCTAAGGGTGTCCGAGTCAGATGGCGGACAATCTGAACCTCCTGTGAGGTTAAACGAGTTGCGTTATCGTGCGATTACAGATGTGGTTGCAGCGTTGCCAGTCAAACGGAGCATTGTTGATATGGGAGCGGGTGAAGGCAAGCTGTCTGCCCGTTTGGCGTACATTCCCGGTGTGGAGGCAATTCTGGCCGTTGAACCTTCCGGTCAGTCGCGGCTCCGGGCCATGGAGCGCTTTGCTAAGTTGGAGGGTCGTTCAGGAGTGGTGGCTATGCCGGAACCGATCATCGGTTCACTGTTTTATTTTGACGAGCAGATGCAAAACCAGGACTTCATGATCCTGTGCGAAGTGATTGAGCATATTGAGGAATATCGTCTGAACGGAATTATGGATACAATCATGAACGAATATCAGCCAGAAGTACTGCTGGTCACTACACCAAACAAGGAATATAACGAAGTGTATGCAATGGAACAGGAAAGCTTCCGCCACCATGATCATCGCTTTGAGTGGACCCGTGCGGAGCTGGTTTCCCGGTGTGAGGAATGGACGCAACAAGGGAACTATGCCTATGAAATTAAAGGTATCGGTGAGCATGCAGAAGGTTATGGACAACCTACCCAACTGGTCATTTTTGAGCGGAGAAAGGAGAGCCAATCATGAGGAGAATAGTAAGACCGAACGAAATCTCGGATGTAGGCAGAGGGCAGCAGGATAGGGAAAGTGGGACGGAGGAAAGACAGCGTGAGATTCATCTACCCAACGCAGGCATTGTCGTTCTTGTCGGCCCGTCCAACAGTGGCAAAAGTACGTTGCTGGATCGTCTTGTTGCAGAAAGCGTCATTCGCCGCACGGAAGCCGTCTCATCCGATCAATTCCGCATGCTGGTTGGAGATGATGAGTATGTGGATTGGAAACACCGTCCCCGCAGTGAAGCGGATGTGATCTATGCGGAGTATCAGCAAGTATCGGCAAAAGCATTTGAAGCGATGGAGGCGATGCTGGCAACCCGCTGCCGCCTGAACAAGCTGACCTGGGTGGATGCGACACATCTGTATCCCGAGGATCGCGAGCGCCTGATTCAGGTGGCGAGAAAGGCTCATGTGCCTGTGATTGCTGTCGTGTTGGATATTCCGGAAAAAGAACTACTGGAACGTGATGCCCAGCGGGAGTATCCGCGTGGCCGTCAACGGGTGAAACAACAGGTGCAGCAGTTCAAGCGCACATTACGCTCGATCCGTGAGGATGGCTTTGATGCCAGTTATGTGCTGAAGCGGCCAGATGAGATTACGTTTGTCTGCACATCCAATCCGCTGGTGACTGACATGGGTACAGGTATTGATATCATCGGAGATATTCACGGTTGTTATGATGAAATGATGGAATTAATCGTGCGCCTCGGATATGTGGACAAGGACGGAAGTGGCCTGTACCGTCACCCTGAAGGACGCAAATTGGTCTCCGTTGGTGACGTAACGAGCCGTGGGCCAGAATCGTTACAATGTCTGTTGTTCTGGCAACGTCATTATACCGCCGAGCTCGCCTACATGATTGACAGTAATCACGGCTGGAAAATCGCACGTTATCTGGATGGTCGAGACGTTACGCTGAGTCATGGTGACGAACGGGTGGAGATGGAACTGCTACAGTTTGAGCAGGAGCACGGCCAAGAGACAGCAAAGCGAGTACGTGCAGAGCTTAGGACCTTTCTGCTTGATGCACCATCTCATCTGGTCTTTTCCCGAAATGGGGTAAGACAGGTGGTTGTGGCACACGCAGGGATACGAGATCATTTTATCGGAAAACAGTCCAAACGTATTCAGGATTACTGCCGGTATGGCGATGTGGAAGGTACGGATGAGCAGGGTCGGCCAGTGCGCAAGGATTGGTATGTGGATCACAATTCGGGTGAATGCATCGTCTGGGGACATGATCCCCGTCCATATCCTACGATTGTGAATGATACGGTCAACATTGATCAAGGTGTCGTTTTTGGTGGCATGCTCACTGCTTGGCGAATGCCAGAACGTGAGGCAGTCAGTGTTCCGGCGAAGCAGGATTATGCTGGAGATCCGGATAGTCCATTAAAGCGCTGGGAACAGCGGCGTTTTGCTCCGCCAAACATACGTAAGTTCAAGGAGGGTTTCACGGTTCAGACAGCATCCAAACTCGACGTGTCTGTGCACGGTGAGGTGGCGAAGACGGCGATTGATACGTTTTCCCATTATACTGTGCCGCTGGAAGAACTGCTCTACATCCCGCCTACGATGAGTCCGCCCCCGGGTGTCTGTTCTGTAGAGGGGTATCTGGAGCATCCACAGGATGCGTTCCAGTATTATCGCTCACAGGGCGTTACCCGTATGGTTGCCGAGAAGAAACACATGGGCAGCCGGGCCATTTTACTTCTTTTCCGCGATGAGCAAGCTGCGGTGCAGCGAGTGGGCCGACCTATGCTGGGGAACATTGTGACACGGACAGGCCGATCCTTTTTTGACCCTTCAACAGAGCAAGATGTGCTGTCAAGGTTACATACGGACTTGACTGCAGATGGGTATTTTGATCGTCATCAGACGGAGTTCGTACTGCTCGATGCGGAGATTGTACCTTGGAATCTGAAGGCGCGTGAGCTGATTGCTTCACAATATGCACATGTGGCCGAAGCTTCGCTCATGGATCGCTCTACGGTGCTGGACAAACTGCGCGAAGCTGAAGCGGCAGGTCGTAATGTAGATGACTGGTTGCAGGAGACAGCAGGTAAACTCGCTAATGCAGAGACGTTCCGCAATGTTTTCCAGAAATACTGCTGGGATGTGCATGATATCGGGGACATTCGGATTGCGCCGTTCCACACACTTGCCCATAGCACGGGAGCATTTTGGGAGCAAACACATGAATGGCATATGGAGCAGAACCGTGAGTTCGCTCGCATGTCGACCCTGATGATGGAGACAGAATATCGTGTGATCGCAAGTGAGGCAGATGACGCGGATGTCATTCGTTGGTGGGATGAGATTACAGCGGAAGGACATGAAGGCATTGTCATCAAACCTGAAACGTTCCGCGCCTGGAATAACAACAAAATGATTCAACCTGCGATTAAAGTACGAGGACGTGCATATTTGCACATCATCTATGGGATGGATTACCTGGCACCCGAGAATTTGTCCCGACTTCGTAAACGCAAAACATCCAAAAAAGAACGTCACGCCTTAATGGAGAGTGCTTTGGGCATGGAGGGTATTGAGCGCTTTATACGCAGAGAGCCAGTGGAACGAATTCATGAATGCGTGCTGGCGACGCTTTCGCTGGAGTCAGAGCGAGTAGACCCGCGTTTGTGAACTGTTATGTGAAAATAAATTTTGTTATTCACCTATATTGTATGGGTAAATATGGTATGATACTCTGGCTAAACTAATTGCTGGAGGTTATCCGTATGCGTATCAAAGTAATAAGCAGTTTGCTTGCCATTTTCATGATTTTTGCTACTGTTGCGTCTGCTCATCCAGGAAGAACAGATTCGAGTGGAGGGCACACCTGTCGTACCAACTGTGCAAAATGGGGGCTGAAACAAGGGGAATATCATTATCACAACGGAGGTTCCTCTTCGAGTTCCAAATCTTCATCTTCAAGTTCATCCAGTTCAGGAAGTACCAAGAAAAGTAACAAGTCTTCAACTGCAACCCAAAAGAAAGCCACTCCTAAACCAGAATATATAACGTCTTCTGTTCAGGTGAAGGTGAATGGTTCCAAGGTTATTTTCACTGAATCTCCAATTGTAATGAATAACACAAATCTCGTACCCCTGCGTGAGATGGCCAAAGCAATGAAAGCCAAAACGTCTTGGGACAGTAAGACTCAAACCATTACCATTACCAAAGACAAGTACAAGCTAATCTTTACCTTGGGCAGTAAAAAGGTGAAGGTTAACGGGAAAGAAGTCACCCTACAGGCAGCACCCAAAGAAATTAAGGGAACGACGTACATTCCCATCAGAGTTTTGGTAGAAGGGCTTGGGGCATCCCTCACTTCATCTGGTAATACGCTGACAGTGAAGGTGAAAGAATAAGATTAAGAGATTATAAAAAAGCAGGTTGGGACCTAATCCCAACCTGCTTTTTTATGTGGCGTATGAACTTCGTTAAAGCAAGTTCCTTATCATGCCTGTGTGCGTGGTGCTGTAACTTTTGAGATGACCTGGATCAGTTAGTTGTTATGAGCAACGGCGCGAATCTCAATCAGTTGATGAGGGAAGGCGAGACCAGATGTCCCAACCATCGTAACAGCCGGACGATGAGTACCAATGTACTCTTTATACACGGCAACACATGGCTCAAGATGCTCCTGCGGGTGAACCAAAAAAATCTCCAGTTCAGCAATGTTCGACTTGGTCACGTTAAATCCTGCGAGCACGCGATCCAAGTTATCCAGTGTCTGGCGGACTTGTGCTTCAATATCATCGACACCAATAAACGTCCCCTGCATATCATGCGAAAATTGTCCTGCAATGTAGATCGTACCGTTAATGCTGTATCCCTGAGCAACGCTAAATGCTTCTTCCCAGGGCACACCGTGGCTATATATTTGAGCTGTAGTCATAAGTTTCTCTCCTTTGAAATTCAAGATAAGGTTAGTATAAACGGAGAAAAACGACTTGTGCAGTACGCACTTTCATGACAGTGACTATCCATAAGGATAGTGTGAACACGGTGTTAGTAAGCCCAACGACTCATTTCGGAGAATCTTTATATCAGGATATTTAATTTAGGTATAACTAACTTAAGTCCTATATCCTTCCCCTAGAATCTGGGTAATAATTATAGTAGGCAAGTGATTAATGGAATCTCATAACGTAACGATAGGGGGTAACCTGTATGGCATCCGTGATTCTGCTGGTGAAACAGACGGAGGACGATGAGAAGGTTATTTATCGATTCGGACCGAATGAGCGAAAGATGGGGCTCATTGAGATGAATAAGATCAAGGAAAGTGTGAGGGAACTGGAACCTGTCCAAGTGGATGGGGTAAGCCCGAGTTTTTTCTTTAACCGAGCCGCGCAGCGACTGGTACGATGTTTATTCAGGGAAGGCGGCAAGTTCCCGGAACGAACGACGTTTGAATCATAGTACACACTCGTTAAAATAAAACACTCTGTATCCCATGTTGTAGACTGGATACAGAGTGTTTTTAAGTTCTATTTGCTTGAATATTTTTTAAGTGTACCATCTGCTTGTAAATCGAGATATAACCTGTGAAGAATAGTTGCTGCTTCTGCTCTTGTTATTGTTTTTCTGGGATTAAACAGGCCTTCATTTGCTGTCATTATACCTTTCTTTTGTAAGGCTGCGAGACTGCTACCAACCAAAGCTGAGTGATCATCACTAAGTTCCAGTCCTTCAAAAAGTAACGGGTAGACCTTATTGGTCCCATCAACTTCATAGTTAAAGCGTCCATCTTTCAAATGTTCATCACTATACTCGCGTTTGGGGATATCCTTCATCGTGTGTAGAATGTCATAGACTTCTTGACTGTCATCAATCTCATCGTATAAGACAGGTAGCAGGTTTACTACTCCGATACGAGTGAGCTTGTTATCAGGATAGAAGTAGTTGTTTCCCTTCTTAATGGCATATGTTGAATATGTAAACTGTGAGAGTGCTTTGGATGTGGAACTGTAAGCCCAGTGACTGGCAGGAACATCTTTAAACTTTCGAGTTGGCATGTCATCGTTCGTTATGTATTTATTAAATAACTGTGAAAACATCGTGATGAATTCTGCTTTGGTCACACTATTATCGGGTTTAAATGTGCCATTTTGGTAACCTTTGATTATTCCCTTCTTACTCATAAATTCAATGGATTCGATAGCCCAAGAGTGTTTGTTTTGGGTGACATCCTTGAAGGTGGAACCTTTGGCACTGGCAGCTGTAGAGCCTGCGATGAGAGATGACAAGAGGAACATGATGATAACTAGCTTTTTCATGCTGACTTCCTTTCTAAATGTAGATTCAAATTTTGGAAACTCCTAAATCTTAGCATAATAAATTTCGAGCGTATACTTATTTCAGGGAATAAAGGGACTATTTATCTATTCTAAAAAGGGTGCTGTGGCATTTGCTTAATATAATGAATGAAAAAAGACCCATCTCCACAATGTGAAGACAGGTCTTTCCAAGAAAGATGTATATATTCGTTACATATCTAAATTTCAGAACGTTTTGGCATAAGAGATCAGTGCCGTAATCGTAATGATGTTCAAGAGCGTTGAGATCAGCACCGTCTGGGCTGCAAAATCGGGTTCGTTATCGTATTCTTCCGCCAGGATGGATGCGTTGACACCGGTCGGCATACCCGAAGCGATAATGAGTGCCTGTGCAGCGATACCTTCCAACCCAAGCAGAAGCACAATTGAAATGCCGATAGCCGGGCCAATCAGGAGACGCAAAAATGTGCTAATATACACATCAAGACGGTACAGTCGAATTGGATATTTTACAATCTGTGCTCCGAGTGTCAACAGCGCTACAGCGACCATACTTTGCTGCGCATAGGTTAGTGGCATGGACAGGAACGTAGGCAAGGGAACCTTCCACATGTGAAACAGAATCCCCAGCAAGAGCGCATATGGAACAGGCATTTTTAGAAAACCAATAATCACCGCACGGTAATTACCTTTGAGCTTCGCGCCCTGAATGGACAACACGCCATAGGTGAATGTCAGTAATGCCTGTAAAGACATGACCAGCGCCTGAATGGAAGAGGCGAGGGGATCGCCGCGGAATACCAGTGCATTGATAGGCAGTCCATAATTGCCTGCATTATCTAGCATAATACTGTTGTTGAAGGCAGCCTTCATGCCTTTATTCATCCGAAGCGAGCGTGCAACTACAGAACCTACAATATAGAGAATCAATACATATATCGCGTAAAAGAGTGTCACGGTCCCAAGCAGTTCGCCCGACATATCCGAGTGGTACATGCTCATAAAGACGGCTGCGGGGGTAATACAATAGAAATTGATTTTGGCGAGTGTGTACAAGTCCAGCTTGAACACCTTTTGCATCCAGGACCCGACGGCGATCAGGAGAAAGACGGGCAGGACGACTTCAAGCATGATGTCTGCAATCATTAGTTCAGCTTCCTTTTTCATGAAAATTTCAATCCGATTTCGAAAATGCTTTGCTCATTATATCATTTTATACACAACCGAATGTGGGAATAGGCTAAAAAAGATCAGGAGGGGTTGCATCATGATTCCAGATCATCTGGATGTTGGTTTATCGATATTGTTTATTGGTTTCAATCCTAGCATTACGTCTGGAGAGACGGGTCATCATTATGCTTACAAAGGAAACCGGTTTTGGCGCATTCTTGAACGGTCGGGAATAACCCCGCGTTTATATGATGCACAAGAGGATGGAGAGTTGCTGAAGCTGGGGTACGGATTCACAAATATCGTGGCCCGGCCCACTAAAGGTATGGAAGATATTACGAAGGAAGAATATGCAGAAGGACGACAGATTTTACGGCAAAAGCTGGAGAAATACCAACCGGACATCGCTTGTTTTGTTGGAAAAGGAGTGTACACCCAGTACAGCAAACGTACCAAAGTGCAATGGGGATTCCAGGACGACCCGGTCGTCAAGGAAATTCAGGAGTTCGTCGCTCCGTCGTCCAGTGGACTCGTGCGCATGTCGATGGATGAAATTGTGGCGATCTATTCCCAGCTTGCTGATTTTGTTGCGGAGAAGAACAGGGAAGATTAAGAGGCGAGTAAGACAGGAGAGAGAAAGATAGCAAGAATATACTGCCACGGAATGTGTGATTCGGGTTGCCATAAAGTTCACCACGAAACCTGTAGAGAATGTACAACGGTAATCACAGAATGTTGGTACACAGAGTTCACCCAGTCGGCTTTGTCGATAAGGGCGAATTCTTTTTTTTTGGATAAAGTGAGAGGTTTCGGGAACGGCTTCCGTCTATATAGTACAGAACCATGCATGGAAGCTGTAGAGAAGGGGGATTACATGACTCAACAGATACCGGAGGAGGAGCTTATTCAGCGCATTGTTGCAGGGGATAAGCAGTTGTTCTCCGTGCTAGTGGATCGATATAAAAATAAAGTCTACGGCATCATGCGCGGAATGGGCGCGAGTCATCCGGATGCACAGGATCTCGCTCAGGATACGTTCATTCGTATCTATCGTTATCTCCCGTCGCGGCGGGAGGGAAGCAGTTTCTCGTCGTGGGTGTACACCATTGCGGTGAATCGGATGCGGGATTTTATACGGGAAAAGAAACCCGTCATGTCTCCGGTCGATCAGAGGATCGAACCTGTCAGTAATGAAACACCGGAAAAACGTGTGCTGCATAAAGAGATGCAGCGTGAGATATATCGACAGCTCGAACAGTTACCTGAATCGTATCGCCTGGTGTTATTACTGAAGTACACAAACGAGTTGAGCTATGAAGAGATTGCAGACATTACAGGTATGAGTTCAACCAAAGTGCGCAACGCCCTTTATCGCGGGAAAAAAACGCTGAGGAAGCAAATGGAACGCAAAGGAGGTTTAGCTACGTATGAAGCCTATTTCAAGGGATGAAGATCGGTTATGGGAGGAGCACCTGTACCGTGAGGAGCCGGACGCAGATTTTACGCTTAAGGTCATGCAGAAGCTGGATGGCGTGTCTATGGAAAATGGAGAAGAAGAGCATCCATTCGTGAAAAAATCCAAGAGAGCGCATTGGATGCGCCGGACTGGAATCGCCGCAGCGGCAGTTGTGATTCTTGCGGGAGGGGCCTGGTTTGCTTTCGAACGAACAGCAGAGCCAGCACAACCCGCGGTAAATGCTGTAGATCGTCTGCCATTGCCTAACATACCTGTGCCTGAAGCATTGAAATATTCCTATTTTGCGGATGATTACAAGCGTCTTAAACCTCTCGGACTTGTAGTTAATCCGGATATCAATATCAATGACCAGGGCTACACGCTTAAAATTGAAGACGTGCTTGTAGACCGATCTCATATGGTAATGACCATGCAACAAACAACACCTGATGGATTAGGGTCATCACGGTCACTGTCTGCGATGGGGAGAATTCATGTTACGGATGAAGAGGGACGACAGGTTGCTACTCTTGCAAGAGATACCAGAACTAAGGGTTCCGTAACTGAACGATTGTTATTCCAGTTTGATGATGAAATTCCGGATCAGGTGGTCGTGCGGGGTGAACTGCGTAATCTAAATGTGGGCAGATATTATGATTACGAGAAGAAATCCTACGAAGATAGAGATGTTACGGTGGATTGGAGCTTCCAATTCAATATCGATATGACCAAAGCCAAATCATTGGCTGTTGAAAATTCTATGGATAACACATATACGTCGCCAGAAGGACTAAAGCTTGATATGACACAGCTTGTACGCACCCCAAACGGAACCCGGCTTGACCTGAATGTGAGTCTGGAAGATGAACTTCGTGCCAATGTTAATGAAGATTGGGCGAACTATATGAGCATCATCTACCATCTTGAAATCCCTGAAACAAATGAATATCGAATTTTCAATGGGATAAGACCAGATGCCCGTCAAGCCAAGTTTCGACTCCAAGATCTGAGTGAGTTAAGAAATGGTGGACCGTTGAAGTTGTCGGAGACATGGGACCCTGCATTTGTTACGGTAGATGCGAAGAACATTCGCTTTGTTCTGGATGGTTACACCCTCCCGGTGAAGGAAGAGAAATCAGTGGAAGTTGATCTGAGTAAGATGCGTAAGGACGTTGATTTTTATACTTTTGTACATTTTGAACAGCTTGGAGATGAAATATTGTTTTATGATTTTGATTACGAGCCAGTGATGGAATCGTATGTTCCTCCGCAGGTTGATGTAAAAAAAGGGTCTTCGCTAGTTCTAAAGGGAAGAGGGACGTTCCGAAATAGTTTCATGGGTGATCGCTGGGTTGCAGTAGATTCGGATGGAAAAGAGTATCCTGTTGAAGTGATCGGTTATCCGGATCAGCCTAATAATAACGGTGAATACGTTGAAGATGATCTGCAATTAAAAATTCGGGGGTTTAACGAAGAAAAGGGTACAAAATTCACTTTGAAAAGAACCGTAGTCAATAGAGAGTATCGCGATGTGAATTGGGAAGTGGATCTTCCGTCGTACAATAGCTTGCCTTGGCTAAAATAACCACTAATACAATTCTCAGACATGAAGTAAATGAAGCTTCGAATGAATGATATAAGGATGGGTGGATGGATCAGTAGATTTAAGTGTGAATGTACAGGAATATAAGAATATAAGCCTAATATACGAAAGAGGCCCTGCATAATGGTATGCGGGGCCTCTTTCGTATGCACCAGACTCACGGGACAGCAAGTACCTAACGAATCCATCTTCAAAAAAGAGCGGTTACCCTTTCCGAATTATGCCGATTCCCTTGGAATCAACGTGGTCGATAACATGACGGTTTCTTTTGGTGTCCCCGGGCGTTCGATTCGGCGTTGCAAAGCCTCGACCGCGCGCTGTCCAAGTTCCTCTTTGCACAGGTTAACTGTGGTCAGGGGTGGGGAGGACGTAACGGCAGAATGTACGTTGTCGATACCGATGACAAGACAATTTTTAGGTGTGGAGATGCCTATCTCCTGTAGTTTGTGCATCCATTGCAAGGCGATATCATCATTAACACCGATCCAGGCGTCAGGACGTTCGTCATCTGGCATGTTTTGAATTTTGGTGGCCAATTGGTTAACCCATTCCCCGTTCTCATACGGAATGTTCCATTCTCTGAAGCTGGTCGTATGACTGGTGTCCACATGGAAATGGTTCAGGGCCAACTCAATCCCGATCTTCCGCTGCGCAAAGCTGGCAGCACGACCATCATCTGTGATGAGGCCGATCCTTCGGCAATTCATAGACATTAGATATCTAGCCACGGTGATGCCAGCTTCCAGATTATCATGGCTGATCGTATCACAATTCAGCAGGGGTTCCTGATGATCTACCAAAATAATAGGCCGCCCCGTCTGAGAGAGTCGTTGCAGAACCGTATGCGGGAAAGCCCCCATGACAATAATCCCGGCACAACGTTCCCAGTCCAAGTGAGGAGCAATAGCTTTTTCGGGAGAGGTGTTCTCGTCCGTCACTCCGAGTGAGGGAGATACAATGGCATGATGCCAACCACGCTCATTACAGGCGGAGATCATGCCTGACAGAACACGTTGCCAGTAGTGAGGTTCACCGCGGTTGAGCTGATTCATGCATATGAGAGCAAACGGTGGATCGGACGGATCTGCATGGTTTGCAGTAGCAGGACTATTGTTAGCACCCGGAGTACTTTGGCGATATCCTAAAGCCCGAGCGAGTTCCAGTACCCGTGCGCGTGTTGCTTCACTGACACCCGTCTTGCCACTGAGTGCGCGGGAGACGGCATATTTGGATAATCCGAGCTGGTCAGCCAGCGTCTGAATGGATACTTTGCGTGACATATCATTACTCCTTCATTTGACGATCATCTTCTGACACAGTACACTTACAAATAATAATGTTATTATAATTTATCATAACAAAAATAACAATATAATTAGAGTGTTAGCTCCAATCTATATATGTTCAACTAAATATTTACACGATAATGGAGAGGGCAGAAATAACCTGAAGAAGCGAAGCGTGCGCCTTTATCACCGGATTTCCCCTTGAGAAAGGGGATCGAAAAAATCTGGGGATAACAGCGATCAGAAGGTTATTCTGCAATCGGAGTGCTGGTGTAAAAAATTATTAGCTGAACTTAAATAAACCAATTCAAAGGAGACAACATCCATGGAACAGTTCAGATTACCGAAAATCCCTATACCACAATTGGAATTGCCACAAGCTGTGCAGGATATTCTGACTGAGGCGGACGAGCGTTTGCAACATCGACCGAGATTGCTGGCTCAGTTTCGCAATTGTTTTCCCAATACGCTGGAAACGACCACGAAGCTACTGGAGGATGGGACAACCTTTGTGATTACAGGGGATATTCCCGCCATGTGGTTAAGGGATTCGGTAGAGCAGGTCATGCATTATGTTCCGCTTGCGAAGGATGACGAGAAGTTACAGCGTATCATCGGAGGGCTGATCAAACGTCATACGTTCTACGCTGATATGGATATCTATGCCAATGCATTCAATGAAACGGCTAATGGATGGCATTGGGATGCCAATGATGAGACGGAGATGTCGCCCTGGGTGTGGGAACGGAAGTTTGAATTGGATTCCCTCTGTTTCTCCATGAAGCTGGCTTATACATATTGGCGGGAGACTGAACTTACGGATATATTTGACGAGCGCTTCAAGAAAGTGATGGAGAATATCGTACAACTATGGGAGACGGAGCAGCATCACGCAGAGCGTTCATCTTACCGGTTCATGCGGCGCAATTGTCCCGCCCATGATACGCTACGTAATGAAGGATTGGGTATGCCTGTGAATTATACGGGGATGATTTGGTCCGGATTTCGTCCGAGTGATGATGCCTGTGATTTTCATTATAATATTCCGGCGAACATGTTCGCTGCGGTAACCTTGCGCCAGATGGGGGAGATCGCGAAGTGGGTGTTCCGGGATGAACAACTGGTAAGCCGGATGGCTCGTTTGGAAGAAGAAATACGACATGGTATTGCCCTGTACGGTACTTACCGTCATCCAGAGTATGGGCAGATTTATGCCTATGAGACGGACGGTTACGGCAACTTTTGTCTGATGGATGATGCGGGCACACCTGGACTGATGTCTATACCGTATATGGAGTATGCTTCGATTGAAGACAGGGTGTATCAGAACACACGGCGATTCATTTTAAGTAAGGAAAATCCGTTTTATTATGAAGGGCGGGTAGCCAAAGGTATTGGTAGCCCTCATACCCCTCCGGGATATATCTGGCACATGGCGCTATCCATGCAGGGTCTGACTGCAGACAATGACGAGGAAATACTGGCGATGATTGAACTACTGGAGAACACGGATGCAGGTACTGGATATATGCATGAGGGTTTCCACGCCGATGATCCAAACACGTTCACCAGACCATGGTTTGCCTGGTCCAACAGCCTGTTCTCGCAGTTGGTGTATAAGGCAATGAAAAAAGGAATTCTATAAAATGATGAAAGTTCCAAAAAAATTGCTCACTGCTCGTGAAGCAGCCGTTCCGGTTACGAATCGTTCTTTTGATCGCTGTTATCCCCGGATTTCCTGATCGACTTTTTTAAGTCGAAATCAGGTGATAAAGGCGAACGCTTTGCTTCTTCAGAATCTATTTCGTCCCCTGCACTACTTTCACTATCGAGCGCGACTGTTTTTGAACGATATCATTTTTAGAATAGGAGAGTAGGTAAAAAACAAGAAAGCCCAAACTGCTGAACTTTGCAGTTGGGCTTTGTTTAATATGAAAAACACAGGCGCTTTGCTATGTGTTTTTCAGTAGATCGGCGATGAAGACTTTCTGGTCTGTGCGGGCGCTCTCCAGGGAAGCGAGGACCATGGCCATGCTGAACTGGTTATCACTGCAATCGGTCTCAGGTAGTCGTCCTGATTCCAGTGCAGCGAACATGTCTTCGAGACAGCCGTGATGACCTGTTTTGTCCATGACAGGCAGTTCCGCTTCAATCCGCTCACTTGGCTGGAAAAAGGATGGTTTTCCATCAGCATCCAGGCTTTGCGAGGTAACTACTTCAGCATAGATGTCATCATGACCATCCCAGATGGCGGTTCCTTTTTCACCGATTACGCGCCAGCTTGCTTCCCATGATGTGGGTACACCTTCTGCGCACCAGGATCCGCGATAGTTGAATACGGACCCGTCGGACATCTCAAATATACATAACGCCATCGCATTGCCCTGATACCAGGAACCTGGAGGATTGAACTCATGGCAGTACACAGATACCGGGTTGGCTCCGAGAATATACCGTGCCTGATCAAATGTATGTATCGCCATATCGAGCAGCAGTGGACTATCCATCAGATCACGGAATCCGCCGAAGTGTGGCCCGAGGAAAAAGTCAGCCCCTGCGTAACCTACCTGCCCTATAGCTCCGCCGGAAATGAGGTGCTGGTAGGCGCGGATACGCGGATCGAAACGGCGATTCTGCATGACGGCTTGAATGTGTCCTGTGCTGCGAGCGGTTTGCACAATATCTGTGCAGTCTGAGAAGGACTCTGCCAGTGGCTTCTCGCCAAATACGTGACATCCTTCCTTCAGCGCCGTCATGGCAATGCCGTAGTGACTCGCCGGAATTGTGACATCAAATACGATATTTGCACCAGTCGCTTGAATGGCTTCACGGATATCGGTGAACGTAGGGCAGGTGAGGCCATGTCTTGTAGCAAAAGCAAGGGCTGTCTGTTCATATAGATCGACCAGTCCGACGATTTCTGTATCCGGCCTTTGCAAGGCATAATCCGCCCATGTGTTTGCCATGGCACCGCAGCCAGCAATAATTACCCGATAAGGATGAGTCATGTTCTCATCTCCTTTGCATGGAATTGTGTTATACAGCTCGCATGGTTTCCTATACCGGATTGGGCACAAAATCGCCGCCGCGGCATTGTTTCAAATATCGCAATGCATGCACCTGTCCGGTCATTTCGAGTTCGTCTTTGTAGACAGGATCATGCCAGCCTTCAATGTCAATCGTACCCTGATAACCGTTCTGGCGCAGAATGGTGATAATGTCTGCCCAGTTGTTATCCCCGAAGCCGGGTGTGCGGTGCCAGACAAATTCACGTGGGCCATGCACGCCATATTCCTTGACAATATCCCAGGCAATCGTGGCATCTTTGCCATGTACGTGGAAGACTTTGTGTGCCCATTTGCGTAGCTGTGGAATAGGATCGATCAGGCTGGACATTTGATGGCAAGGCTCCCACTCCAAACCTACATTTTCATCCGGAACAGCATCAAACATCATCTCCCAGGCCGTTGGGTTATGGGCAATGTTCCAGTCACCTGTCTGCCAGGTGCCTCCCATATCACAGTTTTCAAAAGCAATCCGTACACCCCGGTCTGCTGCCCGGCGTGCCAGTTCACCAAATACTTGCTTGAACCGGGGGATGGACTCATTAATGGGTTGATCGGTCAGACGTCCGGTGAACCCGGAGACGATATCTGCACCAAAGAGCTGTGCGTGATCGATCACTCGCTCCCAGCTTGCCAGTGTATCGGCGTTGTCTCCGGCTCCGGTGAGCGGGTTACCAAATACACTCACCGCGGAGATGACAATACCCTGTTCGTCCACGATTTCACGGACACGTTTAGCTGTCTCTGCCAGGTCCAGATCACCAGTCGTTTGCCAGAAGGTCAGGTTAAATGATTCAAAGCCGTGTTGCATGATCTGCGGGATAACGCGGACGGCGTCCTGCCCGCCTACAAGGGTACCGATGCGTAATGATTTATTCATGGTTGTATTTCACTCCAATATTGGCTTATAGTACTTCGTGACACACTCATTATAGCCGTGGATTAAAGGGATGGCTCTAAACAATCTTGTGTAATAATAGTCGGATCTTGTGAAGAGGGGGAAGAAGTCGTGCTGGATCTGAAAGCGCTTCACGAAAATACCCGAATTGACCATAAATCACATCCATTTCAGCTGTTCCAAAATCGGTGTTCAGATATGAAAGCTGAAGAATGCATTTTGTATTTGCATTGGCATGAACATTTTGAGCTGATTATCATGCGCAAGGGCAGTGCGCTGTTTCATATTGATAGCAAACCTTATGTGGTTCGAGCAGGTGAGGTCATCATCATTCCTGGAGGTACATTGCATGTCGGATATGCTCTGGATGAGGGGGATGTGCATTATGATTCCGTTGTGGTCAACCGTGCACTGTTCCATGATTTCACTCATGATCCTGTGCATGAGCAATATGTCGCGCCGTATTTGGAAGGAAGAGTGAGATTTCCGGTCAAACCGGCAGAGGAAAATACAGCCTGCACAGGCTATTATTCTTTGCTGAATGAAGCTGTGGAGGAAATGGCGTTACAGCCCCCGGCTTATCAGCTCGTGGTGAAATCCAAGCTGCATGCCTTGTTCACCCTGCTTGCGCGAACCTTTATGCCGCAACAGCTACCGGATAAAACGGTCGGATCGTATTTTCCAAACCGCGAACGTTTCAAACAGTTGATCGCACAGATTGAAGCGGACCCCACAGGTAAGATGTCTGTTACGGAAGCGGCGAGTCATGTGGGATTAAATGCGTATCACTTCTGCAAAATGTTTAAAAAGCTGACCGGACGTACCTTTGTGGAATACGTGAACGGGTGCAGGATGAGTGAGGCAGAGCGGCTGCTGCAAGGCAGCAGTCTGACCATTACGGAGATCGCCGCCAGAGTTGGCTGCGACAACGCTAACTATTTTACGAAGTTATACAAACAATACAAGGGCATGACTCCCTCGCAGGGACGGGGGAGAAAAGAAGGTTGAGCACGACCAGTTTAGCAGTAGTCTCGAATAAAAGGTCTATAAAGATGGTTCTGACCCTATGTAACTCGCAGTCGCAATTGTGAGCAGAAGCAGAAGTGGAAGCAGAAGCAGAAGCAGAAGCAGAAGTAGAAATAGAAGTAGCAGTAGCAGTAAAGCACACAACAATGATTACCGTAACCATAATCATCGCATACGCACATATACAAAGAATAACCCGGATAAAGGCCTCTTCAAGGCTGTTATCCGGGTGGTTTTGATTCAATAATATCAAGACAATCATCTATGTGTACAACGTGCTCATTTCATAAACCTAGAGAACAGACGATTGGCTTTCTTGGCGAGGTCGTCCATTTTGACGTTGGCATGATCGAACTGATTGTATCCCCATTTGATCGTTTGCAGCATGCGTGGAGATATGGGCGTTCCTTTGATCCGTGGATAGATGTTGTGATAAGCCCAGACAAGATGCTCCCAGCGATTGTCATTGCCCTCCTGGATATACTCGGATACGTCAATCACTTTCCCGCGTCCATCCTGAAGAATTACATTTTTCAGATGAATGTCGCGAGGGTTCAGCCCGCGGCTGCGAACGGCTTCTCGCGCTGCGTCCACATCGAGCATCACCTGCTCGGGGACGGGGATTCCTTTTTCCAAACATTCCAGCAAGGTATCCCCGGGTTCAAAACTGATCACGAGTACATTCCGGCCGCTGCCGTAATAGGTAGGGAAGTATGGCAGACCTTTGAGCTGTTCGTATACCTGTTTTTCATTTTCGAGTTTGTCCAAGGCATGATCCGAGTACATCTTGAAGGCATACTGCGGCAAGCCGTCATACGTAAATACAGCCGCATCCGTACCTGTGCCAATGCAATTCAATCCTTCTACATCGCCGATGATGTTCACGAGCTCATTCCGGTCGCTTCCGATGACTTGGATCTGTTGTAGTGCTTCTTCCGCCTGGAACCAATCCGGTCGATTCATGGGTGGTGCCTCCTTTTAGGATATGCCTGTACAATTTTTTTTCATATAATCATTTTCTAACGAACCGAGTAAGTCTTATTTCACGTAAATCGGCAGATCTGAAAATGTAACGAATCAGAGACACGCTATTGACTCATTTGCTTGCAATAAACACGTTCTACAACCGAAATAAGACTAATTAGCTTGTCTGGGGTTCGTTAGATTCCGTAAAACCTCGTGATCCACGTGATAAGGTGTGTGAGATTCGTTAGCGCCGGGCCCGCACTGGCCCCAGGCTAGACCCGTACTAACATCCCGGTCCCGAATTCGTGCCCTCTATAGAGTATATTATGCGTTCTGCTCCGCAATTTCATCTTTTGGTGATGTTACTATATAAACGATACGGATCGAATCGGAAACGGTTGCGTCAGAAGAAAATAACGGAAGCGCGCTTGCGACAAGGTTGCCCGGGCTTTATACTGTGAGCATTAAGGGATCTCATGCAGATCCGGCATACAGAAAGGCAGATTACTTATGGCACAATACCCGCAGTGGTCTTATTCGCAGTCGCGGGCGAGTATGTTCGATGAGTGCCTGCGCAAATATTATTATCATTATTACGGTGCCCATAACGGCTGGAAGACAGACTCTGCTGATGAGATGCAGGTTCGTCTGTACCGTCTGAAGCAACTCAGCAATCTGTATCTTGTCTTCGGGGATCTCGCACATCGGATGTGTGAGTCGGCGGTACGCAGCAGGGAAGAGGGCAAAGATAAACCGCGTGAACACTTCCTGGAACAGACGATACGCAAGCTGCTGAATCAGGCGTATGTGGAATCAATGGACGCGGATCAGTGGCGACTGAACCCCAAGAATCGCACGATGCTGTCCGAGATCTATTACGGGGATGACACGTTGAATGATCGGATCGCCACGATTAAGGAACGGGCTTCGGCCTGTGTCGGTAACCTGTACCAGACGCTTACGTGGGAGGACTTGTCCCGAGCAAGTACGGACATTCTGGAGATCGAGAAATGGGATACCATGATGCTGCACGATACACGTGTGTATGTGAAGATGGATTTATTGTATCGACGCAGTAACGGCAATATTGTCATTGTGGACTGGAAGACGGGCAAGGAAGATGACTTCTCGGATCAGCTAATGCTGTACGCGTCCTATGTGAGAGAGCATTACCGGGTTCCCTTGGAGCAGATTGAGCTGCGAGTGGAGTACTTGTTAACCGGAAAGCACCGAGAGTTTACCGCAACGGAAGAGGATATACAGAAGGTAGAAGAGAACGTAGGGCGTTACATCGAGGAGATGCGATCCTGCGTGGAGGATGAGTATTACAACCGTCCCAAGGACGTCACCTACTTTACGGCGATGCCATCGCACCGGTCCTGCCGGGATTGCAACTTCCGCGAAGTGTGCAGTGAGCGAGCGGTTTGAAGCACCAAAACCGGAGGAACCAAAAGGCCTTATACCAACCAACAAGCTATCCTATATGTGAAAAAAATCAAGAAGCGCAAGCCGGGAACATCATCTGCCCGACTTGCGCTTCTATTGCGTTCCACAGGCCTGGTGGCTAGGCGCCGGATGGAACGATCATATCAAGATTACTGGACAGCGGCGGTATTCTCCAGCGCCTGACCCGCAGGAACATAGGCATGCCCGAGATCCCGGGCAACCGCCTCATACGTGATGTGTCCATTCAGCACGTTAACCGCGCTGCGAATGGACGAACTGCCGCGAATCGCGGCGGCTGCACCGTGGTTGGCCAGCTGCAGCGCATAAGGCATGGTGGCGTTGGTCAGCGCCACCGTGGAAGTACGCGGCACGGCGCCCGGCATGTTCGCCACCGCGTAGTGCACGACGCTATGTTTCACATAGGTCGGTTCATCGTGGGTTGTGATATGATCAATGGTCTCAACGATCCCGCCCTGATCAATCGCGACATCCACTATGACCGAACCCGGTGCCATCGTCTTCACCACCTGCTCGCTGACAAGCGTTGGCGCCTTGGCGCCCGGAATCAGCACCGCACAGATCAACAGATCTGCCGCCGCAACAGCTGTTGCGATGTTAGACGGGCTAGATACTAGCGTGTGGATCTGATTGCCAAAGATATCATCCAACTGCCGCAGACGATTCAGATTCAGGTCAAGGATGGTCACATCGGCGCCAAGACCAATAGCAATTTTGGCTGCATTTGTTCCCACCGTTCCGCCACCAATAATGACCACTTTCCCCCGACTGACGCCGGGTACACCTGACAACAGAATGCCCTTGCCACCTTCTGTTTTCTCCAGTAGCTGTGCTCCGATCTGGGAGGCCATGCGGCCTGCAACTTCACTCATAGGGGTGAGCAGGGGTAGGGCACTGTTGACCTCCAACGTCTCATACGCAATAGCCGTTACCCGGCTTTTAATAAGGGCTTTGGCAAGCTCCGGTTCCGCTGCGAGGTGCAGGTAGGTGAACAGAATCAGTCCCGGACGAAAATATCCATATTCACTGGCAAGCGGTTCTTTCACCTTGATGATCATATCGGCTTCGGTCCACACGGACTTGGCATCCATCCGAATCTCGGCGCCCGCAGTTTGATATTCATGATCCGTGAATCCACTGCCGATCCCCGCGCCTTGTTCAATCAGTACCTGGTGACCGGCTCTGATGAAATCAGCAGCCCCGGCCGGAGTCATTGCTACACGATTCTCATTATTCTTGATTTCTTTGGGAATTCCGATTCTCATCACCATGCACCTCGTCCATTTATTGGTTGTTAGATTATACTACAAGTTTATGACTTGGATAATCGTTTTGCACCTTACTTGATGTCTAATCTTTAGGAATTTAACTCAACATATTGTCGAAAAAGACTGTTCAGGACATTTGTCCATGGATTATAATGTAAGAAAAAATAACACGAAGAGGGATCGCCATTGCGAAATGACCGTGTGTTTACGATCAAAGATATCCTTGCACGTCCGGTATTTGGCCGAGCACGACTAGCGGCAGGGAAGGATGGAGTGAACCGTCAGGTTGGCTGGGTTCATGTATTGGAGATTACCAATGTATCTCCATTCGTAAGCCCCCATGATCTTATTTTATCCACTGGACTGTGGCTTCAATCGGAAGAAGGGCGCGAAGAGTATCTGCTTCAGCTCATTGGCAGTGAGGCAGCGGGGCTATGTGTGGAGTTTGGTACCAGCATATACGGAATCCCGGAAGAGCTGATTGAACTGGCGGACAGACACCAGTTTCCGCTGATCGTATTTGAGCAACCGGTCCGTTTTGTCGAGATTACACAGGATATTCACTCTCTGCTCATTAATCATCAACATCAGTTGCTGAAAAGTCTGGAAGCATACTCCCGTCAGCTTCAGCAACGAACATTACAGAGTACGGATATGTTTGCTGTGCTGAACCTGCTGTATGAGTACGCTACCAAACCGGTGGTGTACATTTCGTCCATGGAGCCGGGCAGTTTTGTGCCCGAACTTGTTCCGGAGATGGAACAGGCCATCTATACCTGGTATGAGCAGGAGGTAGAACATCTGGATTTGAATGATTCAGATACTGAATTATGGTTCCACATCGACGAAGAGAAGGCTCTGTTGTGTCATCCGGTCGTCTGTTTTGGCCAGGTTTTTTCGGCTGTAGGCATGATTGTGCATCCCGCAGCTCCAGTGGAATATCTCAAGCTGTTGCTCGATTATACGGCGAAGGCGGCGGCAGCGCTCACGCTTCGTTCCCAGTTTCTTGAGGAGAAGATGGTCCGCAATCAGAATGAACTGATCCAGGATCTGATGAATGGCAACATCCATCAGGAGGAACAGGCTCAGACTCGAATGGGGCTTCGTTTGCTGGTGAAGGGACAGTACTGGTTTGCAGGAGGGGTCATCGAGATTGAGCATCGATTGAAGGGTACAGGCCGGGAGCGAATGGAAGCGAATCATCAGGATGTTCTTGTCCTGCTACGTTCCCTGCTCAAGAAGAACAATCTGCCTAGCCTGATTATGCTGAAGAACAACCAGGTATATCTGTGCTGTGCGAAGGAAGTGGTAACGACTGCTGCACGTCATCAGTTGCTACGATTGCTGGAAGGAATCGCTCTGGACGTGAAGCGGTTTGCGAGCCGTAACTTGAAACAGGTTATGATTCATGTGGGATTTGGCAAGTTACGCAACCGTTTGACCAGCCTGCCGGAGAGCCTTCAGGAGGCCTATCAGGTGATCGAAGTTTCGAGATCGGTAGATTCGATGGAACATGTTCACTTTTACGAACGTATGGGTATATATCAAATGTTAAAGGCGTTACCCCAATCCTTCCTGCAACCCTTTGTCCAGGATCACCTTGGTATGTTGATTGAACATGACCAAACGCATCACCTGCGATTGGTGGAGACGTTGGATGCTTACCTGCAGAACTTTGGTTCCAAACGGGATGCAGCTGCCCAGTTATTTATTCATCGGCAAACGTTGTACAACAGACTGGAGAAGCTGGAAGAACTGATGGGTCCAGGTTACATGGATCAAGGGAGAAGAATCTGTCTGGAGATGGCGCTGCTCGCGCACGCGATGATTGAGAATGGGCAGTGGCAATCCTCTTGATGAGGTGAAAGGGATGCAACACAGACTGTGCACCCATCTTACACTACCTTGAGCACAGTCTAGCAGTTTCTACTAATCCGCCGGGTATGTTGTAATGAAGCAGGCAGGCGTTGCAGAGTGGAAGTGGAGCGTCGGCCCCGATAAAGCTTCACTTGACCGGAGGATGGTGCCAGTGATAAGGAAGAAGGTGCAGCCAGCCGATACGGGGGGGATGACCGGTCAGGGAGTCCTTCCGGTTCTGCGACGTTGTCCTCCATTGAAATGCCACTTTGGTGCAGCCATTCATTAAGTCGTTTGGGATTGATTCCGAGTTGTCCGCTCAGATTACAGATATCGAGGTTTATTCTCACACAAATCCGCCTTTCCTGGAATATCGGGCTGGTAGTAGGGTATGAAAGGGAAGCATGAATTCGAGATCAGTAAATGCTCATGTAACATGTTGATTGCAGTTTGATCGGCGGAATGATCCATTATGATAAGAAATAATGCGGAGGCGTTTATGTATACCTTGTTATACGTTTCCATGTCCGCTGTTTTGAATATTTCCATTAAATTGGCTTTTAACAAGATTCTATCACTTCACATGCAATTGCGCGTCTCAATATAGTCTCAATTTTGTGAGAGAAAAAAGTATATTAAAAGTACCAGTATCTAGTACGGAGGACATATATGGGAAACAGTAGTGAGGCTCAATACGACAAATATCTTGAGGATGGCAAACGTTTCATTGGTCGAACCAAGGAACTGACGACACTGGAGCGGTGGTTCAATCATCCGGAAGCCCCATTAACCATATTTTCAATTACGGGTATGGGAGGCATTGGTAAATCTTCCTTGCTTTCAGAGATGTTATCTGTCTCTCGGGATCGAGGTGCGACGGCAATATGGATGGATGGTCGATCATGTGGGGCAACTCCTTCCGTTTTTATGGATTATTTGTCCTCTACATTAGGCTTGGAAACAATGGATAGTGAAGGATACCCGCGACCATTGAGTCTGCTGAGAGACACATCGATCGAGAAGAGATTGGTTCTGGCCGTGGATAATTATGAAGAGCTTGCTCTGTTAGAAAGCTGGTTCATGGAAGTCTTTGTATCCAAACTTCCGTTAAGAGGGATACTTGTCATTCTTGCATCACGCCCGGAACTGGCGTCCACCTGGCGGACACATCCCCGATTACATCAGAGATTTATACAGATGCGGCTTCAACATTTTACAGTTGATGAGATTACGGAATACATCACGGTGGCAGGCTTTCTGAATCAGGGGATGGCGGGTACCATTACGCGAATGACCGATGGACATCCGCTGGGGCTGGCCCTTGCTGTAGAAGCTGCGGATCAGAGGAGGAATCTTCCACAGTCCGAATGGGCTGAACTGTCACATATGATCAGTGCACGATTGTTATTGGAACTGACGAATTCCCGTCTACATCCCATGGTGGAGGTACTGACACTGATTGAGACAGCCAATCAGGAATTGTTATCATCTGTCCTGGACATGACTGTGACGCAAGAAGACTACCACATGCTGAGACAGATGTCGTTTATCCGTTCCGGTCCGGATGGTCTTGGACTGCATGACATGGCCAGGGTACATCTGCTACGGGATTTTCGACAGCGTGAGCCACATCGGTTGCAGACATTGCGTATCAAGATTGCGAAGCTGCTGAAACCGCTACATGAACACGCAGGGGCTCATGAGCGTCGTCAAATCGCCCGAAAGATGCTGCTGCTCTGTCAGGAATCGATGCTTCAATACCGCAAGTACGCAGACGTGTCTCGTGATTCCCTGTTCTCCCCTCTTGAGACGATGAGAAAAGAGGATCTGCCCGCTCTGCACAGCTTGTTACAGCAATGGTGCGAGTACAGCGTGGAACCATGGCAGGCTGTGTCCTATGGCCCGTTCCTGGATGAGCTGGCGCACCGTTATCCCGAAGGGATCGTATTGATGCGTGACCAGCTTGGAGAGTCAATCGCCATGTTCATTACAGTGCTAGTACATAGGGAAAGTAGCGGGCTGCTACTGAAGTATTTTCCAAATGAGATGAATGAATGCTTCACACCACAGGAGCTTGGCAATGATCCGGATCAGAGTGATACTCACTTTGCTTTGCTGGCTGCGGCAAGAGATGACGTGCCTGGTTACACACGAGAAGAACTGGTGGGGTATATGGCACTGGACCGACTGTCTCTACTGGGTGATGGTGCGCGAGCGATACTCGTTGCAACGAATCCTCACCTGAAACTATTTTTGCAAAGTATTGGATTCCAGATGCGAAGAACCCGCACTCGTGTCTGTGACAGATTCGAGGACCAGGCGGACATACTTGATTTGGATTTGCGTAGCGGGCATTTCGGAGAGTGGGTCATGTCTCTGCTTGATCCGAAATCAACAGAAGATCGTATACAGCCGGAAACAACAGAAGTGGATGGTGTCATCTGGACTGAACAGGATGTTCGCAAGATGTTGGGGGATCTTCGTTCCCCGGGAGAATTGCATGAATATGCTGACAGGGTTAGAGGAGTAAAGGATGGAATCCAGTTACAGCTGTATGTCATGGATCTGTTGGAAGGCAGAGTACATGGCCTATCTCCACAGGATCAGATGCTGTTATGCGCGGCCTACTGGACGCATGCTGGCAATCCAACTGCCGCAGCCCAGACGTGTTCCATGAGTCGGGCGACATTTTATCGCCATCTCAGAACAGCGCTGACTCGCTTGGCGCGGATTTTGTAGGGTTCTATTCGTTCGTCATACCGATAATGAAGACAAGAAGAGGCTGGTCATAGACCAAGCCTCTTCATGCGGTTATAGAGCGTTGCCCTGGAGATGCCAAGTTGCTTGGCGAGTGTTCGTTTGTTGCCATCTGCTGCTTTCAGATATTGAATTAGAAGCTGCGCCTCATAGGTGTCCAATTTTTGCTGGTAGGTAACACCTGAGACAAGTTCGGAATCATCTGAGGGATCTAATTCGTCCACATTTGCAACGGATCGAGGTTCTTTTTCTGGTTCTGCTCCCGCCGAATCCTGACGTTGCTGATTTTCGTTGTTGGCATATGAATGAATTCCGGATGTCAGTTGAACTTCGGACTGTTCTTGCATGATGAGGGAAGTGAGGGTATCGGGCAGATATTCCTGCTTCACCTCACCATCTGTCGTCAGAATGGTCAGGCGTTCGATCACATTTCGTAATTCACGTACGTTGCCTGGCCAATCATATTGGAACAGCAACTTGAACACTTCAGGTGGAACCAATTCAATATGACGGTTATAGAGCAATGAGAATTCTTGAAGGAACGTCTGGGTTAATTCATATATATCTTCCTTGCGCATACGCAGAGGAGGGATGACTAGGTTAATGACATTCAGCCGATAGTAGAGATCTTCTCGGAATTGATTACGGGCAATCATACTCATTAGATTCTGGTTGGTTGCTGCGATAATCCGGCAGTCGGCCTGTTTCATACGCGTTCCCCCCACAGGAAAGTAACTCTTCTCCTGCAACACCCGAAGCAGTTTCACTTGCAATTCCAATGGCATCTCACCGATCTCATCCAGAAAAAGAGTACCCCCTTCGGCAAGCTCAATCTTGCCCTTTTTGCCTTTGGGATCTGCTCCGGAGAAGGCACCTTTTTCGTAGCCGAACAACTCACTTTCAAACAAGGAAGCAGGAATTGCCCCACAGTTAATAGCGATGAACGGTGCAGTCTGCGATTCACGAAGATCATGAATGGCTTTGGCGAATAACTCCTTGCCTGTGCCGCTCTCTCCGAGGATAAGTACGGTTGCTGAGGTGGTACTGATCTTGCGTATGGTCTCCATGCACTGTTTGATGACCGGGCTGCTGCCCTTGATTCTGGCAAATGGATCTAATTCGGGACGTAGCCGAGCAACGGCTTTCTCCAGGTGCTGGACTTTGGAGGTCATATGTAATAGTTCCTGATGTAATCGGATTTCGGTTGTTATATCCACTTCTGCAGCAACTGCACCTACAATATGTCCATCCAGTTGGACAGGACGAGCATTAATCAGCGCGAAGAGGTCGGGCCGTGGCTGATGCTGTTTGCGATAGACCGTTTCACCGGTATACAACGTTTTGAGAGACTGTAGCCGATCTGGAGGGAAAAAGTCCGCTGCGGGTTGTCCGATGATGTCTTTTTTGCTGATCGAAAAAACATGCTCCGCGCCAGTTGTCCAGTAGGCCACTTTGGCATCTTCATTAATTAATGTCAGAGCTGAACCCGCTGTCTCCAGTGTGGTCTCAAAATAAGCTTCTATTAGGCGATGCGCATGCATCATGGCATGCAAAACATCGGATACGGCGATATATCCCAATAGAGGGCCATCATCCTGAATGAATAAATAAGAAGATGTGTCGAATAAGCAGAAGGCATCTACCAACGATGTTGATGACGGAATGGTAAGTGTGGGGAGGTCTGTATCCAGAACATCCATATCCGTACGCAATAAAGACATTAATTCTGGAAGTAAATGTTTCATCGATATCACCTCAGTTAGGGCATAACTTTCAGAACTGTACCTGTTACAAGGAACTTTTATGATCGGAGTAAATGGAAATATTTGAGTGAGATAGTTATCCATATTATAGCTTTCAAAGTGAAGTGTGTATAGATTTTTTGACATGAATCATACATAAGACAATCGGAAATAGTGGTTAATTTTGTTTTGTACAACTAGAATACGCTCTCAATCTGAAGCGAAAGTGAAGCATTCATGAACATGACAGTATCAGTTCGTTAATCTCAACACATTCACTGGGCAGGTTAAGTGATTCTATATGTTGACTCTCAATTTGTCCACACCATTAAGTATCGTCTGAATAATACTATACCAAGGACTGAAATGAATGAATTCAATCGAAGGAGGGTGATGAAATGGCGATTCTATCAACTGGGCCCATTGAGAATAATATTTCAGGAATAACGGGGATCCGACCAACTCAATCCGTTACGGTCAAAATCGATAACCGGAATGCGACAGATGTGTTCACAGTGCTTCTTCGGGGCTATTACCTTAATGGAGTCAGAACATTATATGTAGAAGAACTGCTCAATGTATCACCTAATCAGGTCATAACCAAAGTTTATAATGGGAATTTTGATGCTTTTGAGTTTGTATTTTCAACCTCAGACACGGCTGCTCCAGAAGCACAAATATCCGTATGGGGTAAAAATGCCGCAGGCGAATTAGTCGCGGCTCACCGATTGGTATCCCAGGAGTTATTGGGAGAAACGCTGAGCACAACGGGTGTAACTGGAGCCACTGGAGCCACGGGTATTACGGGAGTAACAGGAGGCACCGGAGCTACTGGAGTGACAGGAGCTACGGGAGTAACGGGAGGCACTGGGACCACCGGAGTAACAGGAGCCACGGGCGTTACGGGAGTAACGGGAAGCACCGGGGCCACCGGAGTAACAGGAGCGACGGGCGTTACGGGAGCAACGGGAAGCACCGGGGCCACCGGAGTGACAGGAGCCACGGGCGTTACGGGAGTAACGGGAGGCACAGGGGCCACCGGAGTAACAGGAGCCACGGGCGTTACGGGAGTAACGGGAAGCACTGGGGCTACTGGAGTGACAGGAGCGACTGGTGTTACGGGAGCAACGGGAAGCACCGGGGCTACTGGAGTGACAGGAGCCACTGGTGTTACGGGAGCAACGGGAAGCACCGGGGCTACTGGAGTGACAGGAGCCACTGGTGTTACGGGAGCAACGGGAAGCACCGGGGCTACTGGAGTGACAGGAGCCACTGGCGTTACAGGGGCAACCGGAATAACAGGGGCCACGGGTATTACGGGAGTAACGGGAAGCACTGGAGCTACTGGAGTGACAGGAGCAACGGGAAGTACCGGGGCTACCGGAGTGACAGGAGCCACGGGCATTTCTGGAGTAACGGGAAGCACTGGAGCTACTGGAGTGACAGGAGCGACTGGTGTTACAGGAGCAACGGGAAGTACCGGGGCTACCGGAGTAACAGGAGCCACGGGTATTACGGGAGTAACAGGAAGCACTGGGGTTACCGGAACAACAGGTGTCACTGGAGCAACCGGTACAGCAGGGCAAGGGTTGTCCTCTTATGCCTATATTTTTAATACTTCAGCTCAAACTGTAGCTATTGAAGCGGATGTAATCTTCGACAGCAACCAAAATCTTACTAATATTACTCATGCGCCCAATACCGCTGCGATTATTATTGGTAATGCCGGGGACTATGCGGTGTTTTTCAACGTTGCAGGTGTGCAGGCAAACCAATTCACCCTTTATCAAAACGGAGCCCCTGTAGGTGGCAGTGTCTATGGTTCAGGAGCTGGGACTCAACCGAATCCAGGCATGGTCATTATTACGGCTGCTCCCGGTGATGTGCTGACATTACGGAATCATTCCAGCGCATCAGCTGTTGGTCTGCAAACACTAGCAGGTGGAACACAGACCAATGCTAATGCTTCTATTCTTATTCAACAGTTAAGTGGTTAACTTTTAAATAATAAATGGGTGTGTCCAGAAAAATAGACATTTAAAATTGTGGTCCTATCTCATAATTAGTGGTTGACAGTCTTCGGTCGCAAATCATGGGAAGTTCTCACTTTAATAATTTTCGCATTAAAAGAGTCATAATATAAAGTCTAGCCGCTCTTTTTGAGTGGCTAGACTTTAGCTTAATTAATAGTTAAGTTCTCTCATTAAAAACATTATTACCGGCTAGGATTCCTGTAGAGCTCATAACCATCCTCTAGAACGCTGAAGTTCGTTAAACTTAGCATTTTTGTTTATCGCTTTAATATGCGGTGGGGTCGTTAGCGCTTGGAGCGAGAGAGCCCCTTTTCGTTATTGTATAACTTGGTTTACAGCCTTGGTTTAAATGCATCTCGATGTTCTCTCAGGAATGCATCAAGTGAACGCGGCGCTCTGCCAAGCAAGCGTTGGACCGTATCCGTCGGCTTCTCTGGCACAACGGAAGACATCGTCTGAATTTCCACAACGTGGTCTGCAAGCCAAGGAGGCATCTGTCCATGTTCGATCAGATCCGTTCGAAGCTCCTCGGGTTTGAGGTTGAAGAATCCGATCGGACGATTGAACAGGGTGGACATTTTATCTGCAATCTGTGCATAAGTGAATGCTTCGGAACCGGTAAGCGTATAGATGCGGTTCACTGGTTTGTCTCTAGTCAGCACTTCTGTGGCAATATCTGCGATGTCTCGGCAATCGATGAAGTTGCACGGGGAATCTCCAATGCAGCCGAAGAATACATCTTGAGTTGTAATGGTTGGTGCGAGTCGGAGCAGATTTTGCATAAAAGCATAGGGCCGCAGCATTGTATATGTCATCCCGGATTTCACTAGAGCTTGCTCGATTTGTTCATGCCAGCCTGCTACAGTTACTGGTGAACGTTCGTCATATGCTGGGCTGGATATTTTGACGACATGCTTGACTCCCTCTTGCGCAGCCATCTGAATAATGGATGTCTCTAGTTCCACTTGTTTAGGGTTGTTGGATAACGCTAGAAATAGTTGACTGGTACCCGCCAAAGCTCTGCGCATGGATTCGGAATCATTTGCATCGGCAGCACAGATTTCAATCCCGGACAACGCCAAGTCCGCCATTTGTTGACGAAGCTTATCCGGCTTTCTACTTACTGCCCGAACGGGAATACCTCTTTCCATCAAACGTCTCAAAAGTACATTTCCAATCATGCCTGTTGCTCCAATAATAGTAATCATGTTTCAATCTCTCCTTATAATGAACTTGTTTATTTGATAATGTAAGCTCGCCAGCGCCATGTCATGATCGTACAAGCTATTGCACCGGACAATGGAAAATCGAACCCAATATGATCCAACCAAGCCCATGAAGAACTCGGGTTTACGATCTGCAATACATTAGAAATCCCCCACGCCGCCACCAAGCCAAACCCTGCGCCTGCAAGTGCCAAGCAGCCCACGACAATGATTCGGGGGGCTTTTGCCACCCACCGTGTGCGGTTCTTACGGTTACGAAGCCAGAGTCCGGCCCATAGAGCCATAAGCAGAGACGCCCCTCCAATCGTTGTTAAAGCTCGTAACTGAAGGACTTCATCAGCGGTAACGATTCCCCCGATGCTTGCCATGATGGCAGGAGACAAGTAGGCCGGGATTAATTCACGCCACAGTACAAAAGGTTTTGGGGGAGGATTAGCAGCTCGGTTTGGATAAGCTTCCTCGGAATGAATGGGGTCATTAAGGTTAACCATATCACTACTCCTTTTTTGTTTAGAAATCACTGATTTGCTTTCATCTATAAGTAATTAGGAGCCTAACTATATGGCGATGGAAATGGGCTAGTTGAACTAGCCCGGTTCACCTTTCTTCGTTATGCTCCTAGGATTTTGGTTCGGAGAAGTCGTGTGACTCATCTGTAAGTGCAGCAATACCTTGTGTTACACGCCCCAGCAGGTTGAGAAACACACTCCTTTCCTCGATCGTAAGTAATCCAACCATCGCTTCCAGTCTGGCAAAATGTTCCGCAGCCATATCCGTTAGTTTCTTCGCACCTTTGGCGGTCAAAATGACTGACTTCTGACGACCATCAACGGAACTCGTCCGACGAGCAACCAGTCCGTCGCGTTCTAAAATCTCGATTAGACCAGTTACGGTAGCACGGGTTACACCCAGATTTTCCGCCAGTTGGGAGGGCAGTTCTTCTCCTTCGTGATCTTCAAGATCTGCCAACAGACGATATCGTCCTGTCGATAAACCAAATCTGGAGAAATGGATTTCTGCAGCATGCCCAAGTTTGGCTCCTGCTACCATCAGTCTGGATGCGACAAGCACGGCTTGTGCATCCACGTCTAATTGATAGCGATCAACCTGACGCTTCGTTTGTACTAACGAAGGGATGAGGTACATATCAGTTGTTGATTTGTTTTGATTGTCCATACATATAGTATGGTGCCTAACTATATAGTTGTCAACTTTTGTTTAGACCATTCGTCAAGTTGGATGCTCTCGTAAAGTGTTCGTACACAAAAAACCATGTGCCCAGAAAAAAAGAGGCGACATGGTTTTCTTTTGTCTTTTTTCATAAATATTGATCCAGCTGGAAAATAACTATCGGAACATATTCTTAACGACCATCCAGAGATTAGCCGGTTTTTCGGCCAAACGGCGGGTATAGTACGGATACCACATGGTGCCATAAGGTACGTAACAGCGAATGCGATAACCTTCTTTGGCGAGACGTTCCTGTTCGCTCATGCGCAGACCATATAACATCTGGAATTCAAAGGCATCCGGCGAGATTCCCCGATCCTTGGCGTATTGTTTCGTCCAGTTAATAATGTGATCATCATGCGAGGCAACCGCAGTGTATACACCCTGATCGAGGTGATTACGAATCATCGTTTTGAATTGATGAATGACTTCAGAAGTATTCTGATAGGCGACTGATCCGGGTTCTTTGTAAGCACCTTTAACCAGCCGAAGCCGAATACCTTCCCGAATCATATCACGTGTATCTTCTTCGGTGCGATGCAGGTAGGCTTGCAATACTGTGCCTGTATTATGCAGTCCTTCCGAGTGCAGTCTTCGGACAATATCCAGCGTCGCTTGAGTAAATGGACTATCCTCCATATCAATTCGAACAAATAGATCATGTAATTTGGCTTGTGCGGCAACGGTACGGATATTTTGGTAACCCTCTTCCGGGTCAAGTGCGAGGCCCATCTGGGTTGGTTTTAGCGAGACGTTGGATTCTGCGCCTTCACGTGCAATGCCTTCTACCAGGCGTACATACTCATCCCTGTACAATGCCGCTTCGCTCAGGCGGGTGATGCCTTCACCCAGATGATCGAGCGTAGCCATAATGCCTTTGTTATTGAGTATGCGGATCTCTTCGAGAGCTTCTTCCAAGGTGTTTCCTGCAATAAATTTGCCTGCCAGCTTCTTACCATATCTAATGGACAGGTTCTCTACAGCTTTGTTGCCTGCCACGGTTAATAAGGTTTTGCGATATATTTCCGTTCCCACACTCATTTTCGTTTCCTCCTTCAGCATTGTGCATCCTTAATTCAAGCAAGAAACGTGCCAGATTTGGCGATGGTCTACTATTTTTCATGGAAATTATCTATTTAAATTGAACTAAACATTTACACAAAACGGAGAGGACAGAAAGAACCTGAAGAAGCGGAGCGCTCGCCTTTATCCCCGGATTTTCCCTCTATAAAAAGGAAACAAAAAAATCTGGGGATAACAGCGATCGGAAGGTTATTCTGTCATCGGAGTGGCCCGTGTGAATTTTCTTTAGTTAAATTTAACGAGAAAAATATTTCGGTCTCAACCGGAGTTGGCACGGATTTTGCTACATATATTTGGTGATGAGTAACATGCAAAATAATTCAGGCGAGCAGCCAGCGAATCCCACATCCTGAAGGAGGAATCATTGATGAATATCCCTTTTGTTAACGAACCATTCACACCCTTTGCAGTCCAGGCGAACCAGGAAGCATTTGAAGACGCACTTCGTCAGGTAGAAGCTGAACTTGGGCAGGAATACCCGATTATTATTGGTGGGCAAAAAATAACAAGCAGCCGCACGTTAACTTCCGTGAACCCCGCAGCCAAGAATCAAGTTGTCGGAACGATCCATCAGGCAGATCAGGAAATGGCCGAAAAAGCCATTCAGACAGCGGCGGAGACATTCCAGACATGGAAACATACTGACCCGAATGAACGGGCCCGTTATCTATACAAAGCAGCTGCTATTATGCGGCGTCGCAAGCATGAATTTTCCGCATGGATGGTTTATGAAGCCGGCAAGACTTGGCCTGAAGCCGATGCGGATACAGCGGAAGCCATTGATTTTATGGAATTCTATGCACGTGATATGCAGAGACTGAGTGAACCGCAGCCCCTCGTGCGGATTGCAGGGGAAGATAATGAACTGAGTTATATACCGCTGGGCGTTGGTGTTGTTATTCCACCTTGGAACTTCCCACTGGCGATTATGGCAGGTATGACCTCTGCTGCACTGGTCTCCGGCAACACGGTGGTGTTAAAGCCAGCAAGTACAACTCCGGTGATTGCCGCCAAGTTTATGGAGCTGCTCGCAGAAGTTGGTCTGCCGGATGGCGTTGTGAACTTTTTACCAGGACCAGGCAGTGAAGTGGGCGATTATCTCGTGGATCATGCGCTCACCCGGTTTATCAGTTTCACCGGTTCCAGAGATGTAGGGCTGAGAATTAATGAACGTGCAGCACGTACAGCTCCAGGTCAGAAGTGGATCAAACGGGTTATTGCAGAGATGGGTGGCAAGGATTCCATCGTAGTAGACAGTGACAGTGATCTGGAACTCGCGGCAGAGTCCATTACCGCTTCGGCATTTGGTTTCTCAGGACAGAAATGTTCGGCGTGTTCCCGTGCCATTATTCATAAGGATGTATATGATGAAGTATTGCAAAAAGTGATTGAACGGACACAGAAACTGACGATGGGCAGTCCGCTTGAAGTTGGCAGTCAGGTTGGGCCAGTTATCGATGATAAGGCATATGCAAAGATCACGGAATATATTGAAATCGGCAAGGGTGAGGGGCGGCTTATGCACGGTGGCGGTACAGGGAACGTTGAAGGTTATTTCATTGAACCAACCATAATTGCCGATGTGGATCCCAAAGCCCGGATTGCTCAGGATGAGATTTTTGGACCTGTGCTTGCGTTCATCAAAGCAGAATCTTTCCAGGATGCTTTGGATATCGCCAATAATACAGACTATGGTCTGACCGGCGCGGTGATCTCACGTAATCGTGAACATCTGGAACAGGCAAGACGCGAATACTTTGCGGGTAATCTGTATTTCAACCGGAAATGTACCGGAGCACTGGTAGGCACACATCCATTTGGCGGATTTAACATGTCAGGCACGGATTCCAAGGCAGGTGGAAGAGACTATCTGCTGTTGTTTACCCAGGCGAAGCTGGTGTCGGAGAAATACTAGACAGGAACTCATGATCCAACTAAAAACTTCTTACATTCACTTGAATAGTATGCTATTATCCCTGCAAATCCTTTTGTTCGTATAAGAAACACAGATGCTTATTGCCTAAGGCATAAGGAGGGTAACGGATGTTAGGTGTTCAGTTGGTACAGGAACAACGTATTCGGCTGTCCATCACGCCGGAGATGAAACAATCCTTTCATTTGCTAACCATGTCTGGTCAGGATCTGACCCGTTATTTGCTGGATGCAGCGGAGGAAAATCCAGTACTTGAACTGGAAGAACAAGCTGCGCCTCTCGCCCGGATTCCGCGGCGAATGGATCAGCGCAGGTATGATTCCTATGACCCGTTACTTCAGGCCAAAGGTGCCGAACCTACTCTGGAACAATTGCTGATTGCGCAAATTCGAGTGATGACAATTCCAGACGAATTGGAAAATATGGCCGTATATTTGGCAGGGTGCGTTAATGATGATGGTTATCTGACGGTTGAACTGGCAGAGGTGCAAGCAACACTTGAGCTTCCGATGAGCAAGATTGCAGCGGGACTGGAGCTTCTCCAATCGCTGGACCCTGCTGGTGTAGGGGCGCGGAATCTGCAAGAATGTCTGTTGCTCCAGATTAGACGTGATCCATCAGCCTCGCTGAATGCGGAATGGATGGTGGAAGCAGGATTGGAAGCACTGGTTCCTTTTCACCCAGGTAGAACAGGGAGACGATTAGGCATGACTTCGCAGGAAGCTCAGACTGCCTATGACTATATTACACGTCTCGATCCCAAGCCCTGTCGATCGATCGGATGTATAGAACGGCCACATTACATTATTCCGGATGCCATTGTTGGGTTGCGTAACGGTGAGGTCCATTATAGTTTGCATGCAGCAGGTAACCCTCGGGTATCGATGAATGAAGCGTGCTTCCGCTGGATCAGGGAAGAGGCTCCGGACACAATCTGGTCTACCCGCGTGGCAGAGGCGAGGGCTATTATTCGGAGTGTACACTTGCGGCGCAGGACTTTAGTGCGTGTGCTGGCGGCAGTGATGGAAGAGCAGAAGCACTTTTTGGTCAAAGGCCCATCCGCGCTAAAACCACTTAATCTGGCTGTTATTGCAGAGAAGATTGGCATGCATGAATCAACGGTAAGTCGTGCGGTGAACGGTAAATACATTGAGACACCACATGGTGTATATGAACTCAGGGCTTTTTTTGCCTCGGGAATCAGTACAACGTCAGGGGATAAAACATCAGCATCAGCGGTGAAACGTAGATTAAAAGAAATCATTCGCACGGAGCAGGCTCAGCGTCCATACTCGGATAGTCATTTGGCCACACTGCTCGCCGAGGAGGGGATTGTCATCTCCCGCAGAACGGTTGCCAAGTACAGGGAGGAACTTCAGATTCTGCCTTCCCTTGAGCGTAAACGGTGGGCTTAATCGAATAGCTGGCTTCTTATCATCTCTGAATATAAGAACCCCCGCAAACCGGATGAACGGTCTGCGAGGGTTCTTGTTAATTATTTGTGTTTGGGTTGCTGCATTAGTTTTCCTGATTACCTACAAACGTTCCATATTACGCAGGAAGTGTTCTCCGGCAATCCCTGGTGTAGTCATCTGTTCCGGATGAAGAATCTCTTCCAGTTCTTCCGGTGTCAGCAATCCGCGTTCGAGAATAATCTCTTGCAAGGAAAGTCCAGTCTTGAGCGCTTCCTTCACGATGGAAGCTGCCACATTATAACCCAAGTGTGGGTTCAACGCCGTAACCATACTGAAACTTTGATTCATGATTAATTCGCAGCGCTCACGGTTAGCTTCCATCTCTTCAACGGCATAACGCGTGAAAACATCGATGCCGTTATTCATGATTTTCAGCGATTGCAGCAAGTTGAACGCAATAACTGGGCCCATGACATTCAGCTCGAATTGACCAGCTTCACACGCCATACAGATCGTATGGTCGTTCCCCATCACCTGGAAGGATACCTGGTTAATGACTTCCGCCATAACGGGGTTGACTTTGCCCGGCATAATGGACGAACCTGGCTGACGCGGTGGCAGGCGCAATTCATTGAATCCTGCACGCGGGCCTGAAGCCATCAATCGAATGTCATTACAGATTTTGGAAAGGCTAACCGCACATACCTTCAGCGCCGCTGAAAGTTCCAGATAGGCATCTGTGTTCTGGGTTGCATCCACGAGATCCTCAGCTGTTTGTAGTGGTAGTCCGGTAACAGCTGACAGGTGCTCTGTAACCTTGACGATATATTCGGGTTTGGCATTGAGTCCTGTACCTACCGCAGTTGCACCCATGTTTATGGTAAGCAAGCGACGATTGGCGAATTCAAGACGCTCAATATCCCGTCCGATGACACGGGCATAAGCTCCGAATTCTTGTCCAAGGCGAATAGGTACGGCATCCTGAAGATGGGTACGGCCAACCTTGACCACATCGTTGAATTCCACTTCTTTTTTACGGAACGCATCCTGTAGTCTTCTCATGGTAGCGAGTAACGTCTCCGACAGTTGGTACGCCGCAATGCGCAGTGCTGTAGGAACCACGTCATTAGTAGATTGGGACATGTTCACATGATTATTGGGATTGCAATGGAAGTAGTCTCCCTTGCTTTTGGTTAACAGTTCCAGCCCGCGGTTGGCCAAAATTTCATTCATATTCATATTCATGGAGGTGCCTGCACCGCCCTGAATGGAGTCTACAATAAAATGATCCAGATGATGGCCTTTCATCATTTCTTCAGCTGCCATGACGATCACATCGCCAATCTTGCTCGGCAGCATCTTCAACTCCATGTTGGTAATCGCTGCTGCCTTCTTCACCGCAGCCAGAGCCGTGATCAGCTCCCGGTGTACCGGAACGCCGGTAATCGGGAAGTTTTCCACGGCCCGTACCGTCTGAATTCCGTAATAAGCATAAGCCGGGATTTCTTTTTCACCGATAAAATCTTTTTCCGTCCGTGTGGACATAGTAGACATCTCGTTCGCCTCCAGTGGCATCAATAAAAATAGTTCGGCTTCAGCGTTGCTGAAGCGCACTCAGTATATCATTTAAGCAAAATGGATGCCAATCTAAATCATTTGGCCTCTTGTGCCGATAATAAATAAAATTAGGGATATTAAATGGAATATTATTCAATTTTTAAGAAAGGGAGGAGTGGCCAAGCTTGTCTTATACATTATGCGCTATATGGTAGAGAAGTCATGCATGAACGGCAAGTATGAGGGGAAATAGAACGTTTTCAGTGATGTATATCACATGAAATTTGGTACTTGATTGGTAAAATAGGAAAAAAGGACTACGGGGTGTGCACATGAAATGGACTTTAGGAGCAAAGACTGTCGCAGGTCTGGTACTGATTTCGATTATTACCTACGGAACTAGCGGCTTTTTTATATTTTTTGTCAAAGACTGGGTTACGTTAGATATTCCGAATTGGGTATACATATCGATTATCCTGATCATGGGAGTATGCTGGAACGGAATTCTGGGATGGTTTGCCTCACGCTGGCTGACTCGTCCAATCGTTCACCTGTCCCGGGCTGCACAGCAGGTTTCAGCGGGAGATCTGACAACCGAGATTCCGCAGCGACGCACGCAGGATGAACTTACTGTATTATATGATGCTTTTCGCGCAATGGTTTCTAACCTTCGAAGCATTGTAAATGATATTGCAGACAGTACAAGAACGACTTCACAGAACGCACAGTCTCTGAGTGAAGCGATTACCCAGGCCGCTGAACAGATCGAGATGATGTCGGATGCGGTAGATCATATTGCAGTAGGCGTAGAAGAGCAGAAGGTCACTTCCCATCAATCTTTGATCACTGCGGATGAGATGCTGAACGATTTCCAACGTATGCATAGCCAGTCAATGGACATGACAGAGATGTCCGGTCAGATGGAACGATCGGTGGATCATACAAAACAGACTTTCTCATCGTTGATGAAAGGGATGGACGAGCTGGCCGAGTCGCACAATCGTTCCCGCGATATTATGCTGTTGCTGGAGAAGGAAGCCTCCGATATCGAGGTAATTACCCAGTCTGTCAAAAACATCGCAGAGGAAACTGGGTTACTTGCCTTGAATGCTTCCATTGAGGCTGCACGAGCTGGCGAAGAGGGTTCTGGTTTTGCAGTCGTGGCGCAGCAGATCCGCAAGCTGGCAGACGAAAGTAAGGAATCGGTACACCGTATTAATGAGCTGATTAGTCGTGTGCAAGAGCGGATCAGGGAGACAGCCCAACTGTCTCATGAGCAGCATGGTCTCGTGGTTAATGAATCGGAGCGGACCGTCTCTGTGGATCAGACGTTGCATGAACTGACAGGTACAGTGGAAGTATTTATGAAGGGTGCACATGATATCGGCTCCAAGATTGCAGAACAGACCGGTCGCGTGGAGCAAACGCACGGTCATGTGAAGAAGATCCAAGGGAAAGCTGGATCGTTCTCGGATGAGGCGAGACGAATTATGGATGCCGCACACGAAGAGACAGCCATCATGGAGGAGATTTCATCCTCGGCTGAAGAACTGAGACAATTAACCGATCGGTTATTGGACAAAACCAAAGCATTCCGGATGCAGCCTTAAGCTGTGTTCGGGATTTTTTTTGTTTTTGGAGCACAGTTTTGGCATGATAATTTGCTTATTCTGGTTAAAGCCGAACGTTCTTTCGTGAAAACGAAAATTTGTAAAGATTATTTTATGAAAGATTAACAAATTCGCAACTTGCAGGCGATAAATGAAGATATAATAGGATTATCACAACAGATAAAGGAGCCCAGTATATTGAAAACTTGGACAGGTATCCTGCTGATGATTATTTTGGCGGTAGCTACGATTAGTACAACTTCGGCTGCCAGAACCATGAATGAATCGCAAAAACAGCTTAACATAGATGATCAATCCAGCCAGACCGAAGTGGTCGAGGCTTCCAATATAGATAAACTGCATGACACAACGAAGACAACACAGGAATCCATTCCTGTGAAAGAGGAATACGTTTCGGTAGCTCCAGAGAATGAGAACGTCAGATTATACCCTATGAAAGTTGAGGGTTCAGGATATATATATAACGGAATGATTTTGGAAGTGGACGGCAAAACGCGAGAATTTAGTGATTGGCAGGGAGAAGGCGGGTCTTACAAACCCGAAGTGCACGAGTTGGATCTGAATGGAGACGGCCAGAAAGAAATTATCGTTTTGTACACGGAAGGTCATGGAACAGGTATTTATTTGGGACAAGCACGTATCATTAATCCAGTAACGCTGGAAGAGATGAAGATGCAATCTCTGGATGAGATTGCGAAACAGCATGTGAAGTCAAAAGTTACGGTTAGATCAGACCGTGTGGATGTTGATGTCGCCGTTGATGGCGTTCAAGCAGAACCTTTACGGATCGAGGAAGATACGAGTGGCGGCGTATATAACGAAGAATTAGGATTCGGTGGAGTAACCTATTACAGTGTAGAGGATGGTCAGCTTGTCGTATCAGCAGCAGGATCTTACGGTGCGGCTTTGTATGCGGGTGATCTGACATTCACTTATGAGTATCAAGATGGCGAGTGGAAGGCCGTAGATTTGAAGTACAGCATGGAAGTGTATGAAGAAGAATATTATGAATCTTTTGATTGATATCATCCTGTTGATATCATAGTGCAGTGGGAATTAAAAGTTCTCGATTGTGGAGTTAAGTGAACAACTGACAAGAATATCTTCCTTTCTCCGTATACGGACAATGGGAAACAGGGCGAGGCTGAAAAAAATGGGGACATACAGCCTCGTTTTGTGCTGCCCGGAAATAGGCAATGTGTACTAAAAATGCAGTAAACAATTGACATTATCACTTTAGTCGTTTAAATGTATAAAGGACAAATCATTTTAACATTCAGGAGGGATTTTGATGAAGAAAAAAGTTGTACTGGGTTTGATGGTAGGCACACTAACGCTTGGGATCGGAACAGGTGCACTCGCAGCAACAGGGTTGGAGCAGATTAAAGCCTATCTAAACAGCAAGATTACGCTAAAAATGGATGGTGCCACGGTGACAGCCAAAGATGCCAATGGTAAAACAGTGTTGCCTATCACTTACAACGGAACGACTTATTTGCCTGTGCGTGCTGTGGGATCTTTGCTTGGGACAGAGATCACTTATGACAGTGCAACTTCATCCGTCCTGATTGGCGGAAAGAATGGATCTGCGCCCGTAACCAACGGAAAAGTAACGCTGAGTGCACTTGGAACATCCGTACTGGGATCTACCGCTTGGCACACCAAAGATCCTAAGGATACCACATATAAAGGCAAGGATTACAAGGATGTTTATCTGCATAATGATCCTACGAAACAGGGGGATGATATCCAGATTAATACGGGTAAAAAGTATTCTTCTCTGCACTTGGAACTTGCCGCGCTGAAAGGAAATCAGGAGATTCATATCTATGATCAGGATCTCGCGACACTCAAAAAGTTCAATATCACTCCAGAAAGCGGTATGATGAGTCTAGATGTGGATGTTAAAGGTACAGATGCTGTCTATGTAGAGATTGTATCTGAAGATCCGGGTTCGGCTCTGTTTGTACCGCTCACAACATCGTATCTGACGAAGTAAAACACAATCTGCAAGTTTGCGACCTTACAGAAGGGGCAAGACAAGCATAAACATAAAAAAACGATGATTCACTAGGCGATTCCTGAACCGTATCCGGTATTCAGAGTTGCCTGGTGAACATCGTTTTTTATTTTCTTTTTGTTACGAATATTAACGAATGACGGTATCCAGCGGTTTAAGATTGGCTTCAATCTCGGCGCGGCGACCTTCAAGGAATGGAGGCAAAGCAAGCGATTCACCCAGATGCTCCAATTCTTCGTCTGTATCAAATCCCGGACCATCGGTTGCAAGTTCGAACAGAATACCGTTTGCTTCACGGAAATATAGGGAGCGGAAGTAGAAGCGATCTACAAAACCGGAGTTAGGGAATTGGAAGTTACGAACCCGTTCCACCCATTGTTTCAGTTCTTCTTCGTTATCTACACGGAACGCAACGTGGTGTACGCTGCCACGTCCAGGACGCTCTTGGGCAAGGTCATTCCGTTCCTCAACATGCACCTCGGAGCCGCTGCCACCTTCACCGGATTCAAAAACGAGTACATCAGGTTGACCTGGAGTAAAGGCAGGGTAACTTCCTTTAGCTCTGAAACCGAGCAGTTCGGTAAGAACCGGAGAGGTAAGGGAAGCATCTTTTACCGTAAGATGGATAGGGCCTAGGCCTACAATGCCATACTCGGCAGGCACAGGGCTCTGATCCCATGGTTTACCACCAGCGACACCTGTATTATTTTCATCCGAGACCAGAATCAGACGTTGTCCTTCAAAGTCTGTGAACGAGAGCGTGGCACGACCACCCCGTTCAACAATCTCTCCATGTGGCACTTCGAATTCGTCAAAACGTTGCTGCCAATAAGTAAGTGCCGCATCACTTGGAACGCGCAGTGACGTTCCGGATATGCTGTTCACCCCTTCACGAGTCTGTCCGGCCATCGGAATCTCGAAGAAGGTAAGTTCGGTACCCGGATTACCTTTTTCATCGCCATAGAAGAGATGGTAGACGGACACGTCGTCCTGGTTGACTGTTTTTTTAATGAGGCGCAGACCCATGATGTTGGTGTAGAAACGATAGTTCTGATCGGCATGTGCTGTTAGAGCGGATACGTGGTGAAGTCCTTTGATTTGCATAAATAATTCCTCCTAGATGAAATGGGATAGTGTAAATGTTCAGTTGAACGTTTGTTAAGTACGGTATATTGTATTTCGATTAAGAAAGTTACTAACTTTTCGTTTGTTTTGGTTCTGAATTTATCTTAACATAAAGATATTTAAATTACAATGCTTATTTAGAATTCCAACTGGACAGTACTTTCATTCAATGGCAAAATGAAAAAGTTAACATTAAAGAGAGATAATGTTGGTGAGATCCTTGTAAAGGAGAGAAGAGATTCATGGCGTATCAACCATGGCTGGACCCGTATGATGCAGAGCCGTTTATCCTGTTCTCCCGTTCACATATCGTTTCGATTAGCGTAATTACAGCATTGATTGTACTGATGTTTTTGCTTCGACACCATCTTCGATCATGGTCAGAGAGGGCACGCCGCATACTGCGAATTGTTCTGGCTTGTATCATGTTTGCCTGTGAAATCGTGCTGCAACTCTGGTATGTGTATGGAGGGATATGGAGCCTGCAGACGTCACTGCCACTCGAACTATGCAGTCTGTCTCTGCTATTATCGGCGTTGTTACTACTGACACGCAGTCGACTGTTACATTCTGCACTGCTGTTTGCAGGTATTGCTGGAGCCCTTATGGCGATCCTGACTCCTAATCTGGGTTATGGTTATGCACATTTTCGATTTATTCAATTTTTCGTTGCTCATGCCTGTATCATTCTGGCTTTACTCTACATGACCTGGGTGGAACAGCTGCGACCTAGCTGGAGATCTGTAGCAGGTTCGATGATATTTGTGAATGTGGTAGCACTAATCGTATACATTGTAGATGTCATGCTTGACGCGAATTACATGTTTTTGAGACACAAGCCGAGTACACCCTCGGTGCTTGATATGTTGGGTCCGTATCCCATGTACATCCTTGGGGAAGAGATACTTGCGCTAGTTTTGTTCTCGCTAATGTACATTTTGCTTTTTGCCATTCCAGATCGGTTGAAGCATCGTGTGAAAAAAGGTAAAAGCTCCGCGGTATAGGGATAATCCTAGTAGTTGCGCCTGCGCCGCATTATAAACTCTTTATAAATTAAAACATCCCGCAGTAACCTGAACGGATCAGATTGCTTACGGGATGTTTTGGCGTTGTCCCTGAAAGGGGCCAACTTGTATTTATATGTTTATCCACGGAGCAGAGATTCCGCACCATCCACATAGATTCGTGTACCTGTAACATGAGAGGCTTCATCGGAAGCGAGGAACAGAACGAGGTTTGCCACTTGCTTCGACGTCCCAGGTTCGCCCTTGAGCGGATGTTCGTGACCCTCAGGGAATTCAACAGGAATCTGTACTTCTTTCAGATCATCCGACGGGTAGGTGTTATCATCAATGTTGGTATCGATGGCACCTGGGCAGACGGCATTTACACGGATCTTATAACGAGCCAGTTCCAGGGCAGCCATCTTCGTAAACGCAGTTTGTCCCGCTTTACTGGAAGCGTATGCAGAGAATCCGATTCCTGAGAAGACCCGGTTACCGTTGATGGAACTGGTGATAATGATGCTGCCGCCATGTTCTTTCAGATGGGGAATAGCATATTTGACGGTTGCGAAGGTTCCGCGCATATTAATCTCCATCGTCTGGTCCCAGTCCTCGATTTCCATCGTTTCGATCGGGGCCATCGTTCCGTTGATGCCAGCATTCGCAAATATGATATCCAGTTTACCCGCTTCAGCCGCAGCCTGATTGATTGCCTTCTGCACATTATCCGGTTTGGAGATATCACATTCGATCACATACGCTTCTCCGCCAGCCTTTTCAATCGTCTGCTTGGTTTCCTCCGCATTTTCGGGTGTGCGATCCAGCATGTACACTTTGGCCCCATGTTCGGCGAATCGAATAGCAGTAGCCTGACCAATACCCGATCCACCTCCGGTTACAATCGCCACTTTGCCTTCCAAACGTTGTTCTGTCATCTCTGATCCCTCCATGAGTTAGATTATCGTTGTACGCTCTACTTCTAACATACCCGGCTCAAGACGCGTGAATCATATGTGTATATATCAAAAAGAACAGGACCGCAACGCGGCCCTGTTCTGGAACAGATCAACTTCATCATCTGTCTGCTGTGAACTTATTTTGGCATGTGAATGGTGGGAAACTCATTCAAGTCATGTCCGATACTTACTTATGTTTCTTCCAGTCCATTGCACTGTTATTGAGCAAATATTCGAAGTCGTTATCCCGGCGCTTCTGCTCCGCTCGGCGAGCTTCTTCTGCCTTCTGACGCTCCTGTTCTTTAAGAGCCGCTTCGGCAGCCTTGGCTTCATCCGCCTGAGCTTTCAGCTTCTCCAGCACATCACTGCTAAGCAGATCCTTCAGTGTTGTGGGTTTATCCTGTGCTACTGCTGTTTTGGGAGCAGGAATGCGTTTTTTGGATTTTGCCATAGGAAAATCTCCTTTCCAAACATGAATCAGGTTCCATTTATCGTACAGTAGTCATAGTATATCAGGTTCCCGTAAAGCATTCCATGAATCTGCGGCACAAAAGAAGGAAAACGAGGGTTGCGTGACGAATGAAATCGGGTATAAAATCATATACTATTACCGATACTGCGACTATTCCCTGGAGAAAGGAGTCGTTGTTCGTGGAAGTAAACCGTGGTTTACTGAAAGGGCTTGCATGGGGCGTTGCCTTTAGCTGCCCGTTATGGATTGCGATTATCGGCTGGTTACGTTTGATGGGATGGATGTATTGAGGATGATGCCGGAAGAGGTCATTTTTTATAAAGTCATAGATGTAACCGCTATCATTAAAATCAAAAAATAAAGCTCTGCCTTGCGAGATACGCGCAGGACAGAGCTTTTGTTTGTTTAGAGTTCCTTACAAGTCATAACCATGTGATTATCATCCATTTGGCAAGGAAGTTAATTAAGGCACTTTTACCGGCTCTGGATACTCCAGACCATGGGTATCTACCGTAACTTTTTTCATAACTTGATCCTTAACGGGTTTGTCACCTTCACCTATTTCCTGAGCTGCAATGTTATCAACAACTTCCATACCTTCGGTCACTTTTCCAAAAGTAGCATAGGCATTATCCAAATGATCCGCGTCAGCTAACATGATGAAGAATTGGGAGCCTGCGGAATCCAGATCTCCATCTTTTCGTGCCATGGAAATAACTCCGCGAGTATGATTCAGGTGGTTTTTGTGACCGTTGGATGTAAATTCGCCCTTAATCGTGTATCCCGGGCCGCCCGAACCGTTACCATTTGGGTCACCACTTTGAACCATAAAGCCCGGAATGACCCGGTGAAAGATCAGGCCGTCATAGAACCCTTTATTCGCAAGGGAGATGAAATTATACACCGTGTTGGGCGCAATCTCGGGATAGAGCTCAATAACGATCTTTTGACCATTCTGCATCTCAATGGTAGCCACCGGGTTTGGACCTTCAGGTGCGGCCGGGACCGGCGCTTGCTCGGCACTGGTTGCAGGGCGTCCGCAACCACTAATGACGATAAGCAGCATCGCAAGAACGAGCGATACTGCGGTTGTTTTTTTCCACCGTAAAGACATGAAAACGTTCCTCCTTGCATCTCTGCATTATATATTTTCTCCAAATCATATTTGGATATTTACCCAACTATCATACCGTTTTTGTGGACAGGATGGCAATGTAATACATGTGTTTGTGGTGAACAAGGGATGGTCTTCGTGGAATGATGGGTGTAAAATAAGGAAAATGCTTCCGCATCGGGACGTACGGGTCTGTTCCGTCCGCTCCAATACACGGCAGTCCCGTCGTCAGTAACGGAAAGGGCGTGCGGGTATATGAACTTCTCGTGGAAGCGCAATCTGGTCATATTGTGGATTGGTGTATTTTTTTGCAGCACCGCGTATTCGATCTCGATTCCATTTCTGCCCCTGTTTCTAAGTGCTGACTTGGGGGTTCGTGATCACCTGGAGTTATGGTCAGGACTGGCATTTGGCATTACGTTTCTTGCGAGTGCACTCGTGTCTCCGTTCTGGGGATCACTGGCTGACAAATACGGACGCAAGCCCATGCTGATCCGGTCGGGATACAGCCTTGCCGTCTTGTATTTAATCAATTATTTCGTGCAGGACCCGTATTCACTGATTGTTGTTCGATTGTTTCAGGGTCTGCTTGCAGGGTTTGTTCCAGCAGCGATTGCTCTGGTAGGTACAAATACACCTGAAGAGAAGACTGGTTATGCACTTGGTATTATGTCCACTGCAGGAGCCACTGGTGGTATTATCGGACCGTTAATTGGTGGCGTGGTGAGTCATTATTATGGCAACCGGAATGCATTTTTGTTTTCGGCTATTGTTGTGTTAGTCTCAGCAATCATCGCAACCTTTTGGGTAAAAGAAGAGAACTTCAACCGGAACAAAGCTCGTTCCCACGTCATGGATGACATTCGTGAAGCGAGAGCGAATCGTTTGTTTATGACGGTGCTTGGCATGATGGGCATATGTACATTCTCCGTCATGATTCTGGAGCCACTATTGACGGTCTATGTGATGGAAATGGGCGTTCAGCCGGATCGTGCCTCACTCAGCTCGGGTATTATTTTCTCAGCGGTGGGGGTAGCAACAGTTATTATGGCGCCGCGGTGGGGCAAGATTGGTTCAAGGATTGGATACGGTAAAGTGTTGATCATTGGACTTGTTGGTGGGGCTGTAGGGAATCTTCTGCAGTTCTTTACAACAGGTTATATCGCATTCGGCATTTTACGATTTGTGTATGGTTTATTCTTTGCCGCTGTATTTCCGGCAATTAACGCCATGATTGTGCAGGCTACCGCATCAAGTTTCCGGGGCAGGGCTTTTAGTCTGAATCAATCCGCTGCCCAGATCGGGACGATGGCGGGACCGATTATTGGTGGTGTACTTGGGGGCTGGCTGCCGATACGCTGGATATTTATTATTAATGGAGTGGCATTGATCATCACTGCGATTGTAGCGAAGTGGTCAGGATTGGATCACAAACTGCCCGTGGCAAGTAAGGTTTCCGCTAAGCGATGATGCTAAATCACCAAGAGAAAGTGAACTTACAGGTAACAAAAACGATGACGCTGTGAAATTACAGACGTCATCTTTTTTAAGTCAACTACGGATCTATATAAGTTAGTCATCCGAAGAGGGCTTACGAGAAGCCTTCTCTTTGGGAATGGCATGCTCGACCGCATCACGTTGATCTTCATCCTCAAGTGCTTCGGGAAAGGAGTCCTCAGTGAACAGTCCGAAGTCCGGGTCAATATCCCGTTCGGTCACGAGATTATCCGGTTCATGCTCATGCTTTTGGCGATCTTCCTTCATCATGTATGCACCTCCTCATTCAGGATGTCATAACAGCTGTTAATGTCGTGGTGGAATGTCGTTCTCTGGTTTGGCATCTGCACCAGCACCATTAAGCAGATCGGTACCATGCAGCGCATCCGGATCGGGTGCAGCAGGATCAACCGGACTGTTCGGTTGCAGAAGATCTGCATCAGGTACAGATTCCAGCGGTGTCTCAGCCAAACGTGAATCCAATTCCGGCTCGTCCACAGCAGTTGCGGCTACGGGTGCCAGATCCGAATCTTCCGTTACAATCCGTCTGCCGGAAACTTCATCAAAGGTATCCATATCGCCTTCGGGGACTTCCGTCTCTGGCGGAATATCGCGGGACCTCTGATAACGGTCATAATAGCGGTCACTCTCTTCGTTACTAATTGGTTTGTCAGACATGAGTAACACTTCCTTTCATTGTCGGTTGTCCTAAGCTTCTTACTCCGTAGTTACCCAAAGGGCTAGTGTTGTAATCTTGCACAGGTTATTATCTCCGGGTGTTCACTACGATATGAATGCCTTAGAATTTGGGGAATACATATTTAACCAAGAAGTATAAGAATCCGAAAAAGATAATGATATATGCGGCATATTTAATAAATGTGGAAGCGACCATACTTGAATCCGATTTATGCTGAACATCCTTATGTTCTACCTCAACCGTACGATGGGGCTCATTCATTGTAATCATCTCCTTAGCGTGTTTGTTTGCTTTGAGAAACCATTACACCCGGAGCAAAGGATTGAATCGCAGCCACCGTTTTTACAGCTTTTCCTGTTTTGCCTATGTTATGATGAAGCTTGAATATGTAAGGGAGGGATTCATGTGGACTGGTATACACTGGGTAATATGATCACACGCATCCGTATCGGGCAAAAGGCGTCCACACCCGGGTTCTCCCGTACCGTCATCCGTCGTCCGGATGGTTTGTTTTGGGTAGGCGGTATATGGTCCGGGCAAGTTGTCCAATTACGGGAATTCCTTTTTTCCGACATATGGACCATCTATGATGATGAGGAGACAGAGCAGTGGCTTGAATTTCGCAGTCAAGTTGAACAGAAAGAACGGGAAATGATAGTGAACCAGTTCGAAGACCTGCGTGATTAATCGAATAACTTTAACAATAAAATGGAAATAAGACTATAAATCGACTTAAATGTGAAATTTCATTTTATCTCAAGAAGGTGACGTGACAAACGGTGGCGAATGATAAATGAGAGAATCTAAGATAGGGAAAATTAGAACTTTGAGGTGCTGTGAATGAAAAATGTGCCCAAAGCTATCGTCATCTTATGGATGAGTGTATTGATTATTCTAGGCATGCCACATGGGATAGTCTTTGCAACTACAGGAGCGGTTCAGCAACCTGTATCCATTACAGGATGGGAAGTAAAATGGGGGAACGTTGACGATCAAGGGTTCATCAGTGAGGTTAAGGGAGCAGACGAAATATGGGAAAAGCAGGGCAGCGATAAGTTAGAGTATAGCAATACGGATCGATCGAATTCTTTGTGGACTCGCCTGACCATCCCTGAGTTGAGTGAGGAAAGTTCAGCCATTCGATTTGAGAACATTAAAGGCAATCATATTGTTGTTTATCTGGAAGACCGCAAGGTCTACGAGAACTACCATTACAATTATGATAATAATGCTGTGTTGCTGCCCTTATCCAGCGAAAATTCAGGTGACACGCTCTATGTATGGTCGCAAAATGAAAAAGGCCGTCTGGGGATACAAGGTACTGTTCAGGTTGGACCTTATGCCGCGTTACAGGAGAAATATATTCATAACGGACTTATTGATGTAATTTTGGGCGCGACCTTTGTTTTCACAGCGATTACGATGCTGAGTTGTACGTTCTTCCTTGGCAAATTCCATAAGGGATTATGGATCTCGCTATGCATCGTGATGGGTTCCATCGGAACGATGATCATCACGTACTCGCAATTTTTGTATACGTTCTATCAGGTATATGGTGACCTGTATTCCGTAGTCTTTGATCTGGCGATGCTGCTGGGTATGCCAGCGCTATGTTATTTTTTTGAACAGATTATCGGGCCAGGACTGCATGGAATCTTCACCAAACTGCGAAAAATACTATTCATATATTCAGTTATCGCAGTATTCTCTCTATTTATCTATGTTACTTCAGGTGGGCAATGGGAGATCCTCTACAATCTGCTCGTACAGCGTGTGGTTGGCATTGTGCTGGTCATTCTGCTGACAATCCTGTTGGTTGGTACCATCGCCAAAGCGCTGCAACGAAATCGGGAAGCTATGCTGCTTGCGACAGGATTTGGTACATTTGCCTTGATCAGTGTGGCTGAACTGTTGTGGTATTATCAGCGGAGTGGGACGTATCATCTGTTATGGTGGAAATGGTCCATGGTTGCATTTGTGATCTCGTTGATTGCCATTCTCGGAAGTCGTTTTGCCGAAAAACATACTAAAGTTCTAGAGTATTCTAAGGAACTGGAGCTGTTCAACAATGAGTTGCAGCGATCCGAAAAGATGGAGATTATTAGTGAATTGGCAGCTTCCGTTGCGCATGAAGTACGTAATCCACTTCAGGTGACAAGAGGATTCTTGCAACTTATGACGGAACAGGAAGACAACAAAAATAAGGGGTATGTGCGAATTGCACTGGAAGAACTTGATCGGGCTTCGGGCATCATAACGGATTTTCTTACCTTTGCCAAACCTGAGTTTGACCATATTATCTCGCTCAATATCTCGGATGAGTTCAATCATATTGAAGGCATTCTTGTACCGATGGCTAACCTGGAAGGTGGAAAAATCACCACCGACATTCCGCCGGATCTATATATTCGAGGCAATTCCTCGAAGTTTAAGCAGGCTTTTATCAATATTATTAAGAACAGTATTGAAGCTCTGCAGGGACAAGGTCAGATTGATATCTGGGCGTATAAGCAGGATGGAATGATTAAGGTGCATGTCAGGGATAACGGAGAAGGAATGGACGAGGAAGCACTCTCCCGGTTAGGTGAGCCTTATTTCTCCAATAAAATCAAAGGCACAGGCCTCGGCATGATGGTGACATTCCGAATTGTTGAAGCGATGCAAGGACAGATCAGCTTTACAAGCACCAAAGGGGTAGGAACAGAAGCGGTTGTATCTTTTGTCGAGTTCGTCGATTGACGAACTCACAGAAGGATACAGCGGCTTTTTTTGTTCCTACCCCTAATTTCTTACACTACAAGATTAGCTCACCCGAATTAACTTCTCCAAGGTCCGCAATTCACATCATAATTTACTTTGGAAGGATTGGGAGGTATGACAAGTACATAGTTATTCTGCTGCTCCTCAACAGTACGTACCTGAATGTGCTCCGGAATTACGATGCCAAACGCTTCACGAAGCGCCTGCTTCGGATTGGAGTGCAATTGTTGTCTGAAGTGCTCGTCAGTCCAAGCCTTTTCAATAATATCCTCATGCAACGTTTTCTCTGATACCATCATCGTCAACATTCCCTTCATATTTAAAATTAAACTGAATCAGCTTAGTCCTTATGCTCAGAATCCCAACTGTTGCTCGCTAATCCAGTGATGAAACCCGCCTTGGAGAAGCTGTTTCTTCCGTTGTGTAATGTCCTGAACAGCTTGTACTAAAGTGCTGCATAAATAAGAATCAAACGCCTCAAGATGCGATATTCCTAAGTTAGACGATGTTAGTGTACGATTATAGTGATAAGCAATGTCTACGTAAGAGTTCATGAGTTGTGTATTGTATACATTGTCATGTATACGTTCGCTTAGAGGTTGAACTGGATAGTTGTGATTCAGTGCTGCGGATATGTGGGAGAGGTAGCTGTTGTAGTTTCCATGCACAGCATCTTGTTGCGTGTCTGTGAAGTCATCGGTCATCTGAAGTGTCATGAGTGTGATGTTGATGGCAGAACACACCGGGATGATCCGGTCGGACTGATTCAGCAGAAGCAGTGCACCAGTAGCTCCAATGAGCAGAGGGGCAGCCTTTTGCGCAATCAACAAGGGGTTCTGTTGGAAATAATCAATGGAATGTTCACCCGTAACACTCAAGGCCCAATCCACTACATATTGTCTGAAATAGACCCAGAACGTGGAGGAAGGATTGAATAATACCGAGTAAGATTGAAGTGCATCCATGTAATATAGATTACCCAGGGATAACTTCAATGTGGCATTCTCCGGTTGTTCATCCATCACGTCGTCCTGATTCAGAAAATATAACATATGGATGAGACAGGCTGTACTTAATTGGTGTGCTTTCTCTGGGGGTAGTTTATCTGAGTGTTGCATCCAAAGTGGAGTGATGTACCCGATGTAGCTGTGTCCCGAATCTCGTAACAGCGGATTAACCGAACGAAGCTGCTCTAATGCATGTCCTGACAAGGGTTCGGGATATTCCCGTACGAGTTGCTCCGCTGAAGAAAACACGACCTCCAGATCGGATCTAAACGGATCTAACCAATCTTTCCGCATTATTACATATCGTCCTTCCTGCGATAAGGTAATCCAGGACTGTTCAACTATATTAGTTGAAAATAATCATTTACACGATAACGGAGAGGACAGAAAAAACCTGAAAAAGCGAAGCGTTCGCCTAAAGCTTTCTGAAAGAAAGCTACATCGGAAGCATATGCTATCACCGGATTTTCCCTTGAAAAAGGGATCAAAAAAATCTGGGGATAACAGCGATTGGAAGGTTGTTCTGTCATCGTAGTGTCAGTGTAAATTATATGTAGTTCAACTGATATAGATCATGAAGTTATACTTAGTATAGCGGAAATAAACTGAAAAAAATAGGATTTTTTGTGATCAATTGTGAGAAAAATGATGACTTTTTGTATTTTATGGCATAAAAAAGTGGATTTTAGGCTCAAACTAGGAAGGCACAGGATTTCGACATCGGAAAGGCGGCAAAAAAATGAATTTGAAATGGAAAACATGGATGGCAGCCGGATTGGTAGCCGTAGTTATAACAGCAGCAACAGGACATGTGGCATTTGCTGATCCAGCCGTTCGTTCTGAGCAACATGACGATGCGTCAAAAGCTTCTTCCTCCGGCAAACCAGGGAAGCCATGCATGCAGGCAGGACACGGTCTGTTTATGATTGGTGAGACGGCAGACTTGCTTGGGATTGGACTTCGGGATCTGAAAGAACAGATGGAACTTGGCAAGACGTTGTCCCAGATTGCGAAAGAGCGTAAGGGACTTAGTGAGGAGCAGTTATTGCAGAAGTTGAAGCCTACATTGGCGCAACGTCTGGATCAAGCTGTAGACGAAGGTTGTCTCACCAAGGAACAAGCTGCAGCGACGAAGGCGGACATGGATACCAAGTTGAAAAAGGTCATTAATACCCCGCTGCGTGACTTGCGGCGTGAATTTGCCCACCATGGCAAACGTTCCATGGTAGATAAAGGCGAAATTGCCCGGTTTATTGGAGTCACCCCTGCTCAACTTCACGAGCAGCTTCAGGGAGGGAAATCTCTGGCTGAGATTGCTCAGGCAAAAGGCATTAGCGAAACGCAGCTGGTGGACAAGCTGAAGGAACAATTAACGGGTGATCTGAAGAGATTTGTGAATCAGAAGGGCAACGTACATCCAGCCCCGGGTCCCCAGGAACCTGTTCCTGGACGATCAACTTCGAGCGAAGTGAAATAAAGAAGAGCGTCTCCGTGAGGGGACGCTCTTCTTTATTTTTAAAACGGCTCACTCGTTCCCGGACTGCGAGTTGGGCCGGGTGACGGAGTTCGCTCAGATGAATTTCTTTTGTCCACAGCAGCTGATGAATTAGGTACAGAACGTGGTTTGCGCATTAACCCTACGGTGAAGCGGGAGCCAGGAAGCTTGGACAGCACCCAACTGATTGCAAGAGCAATACCAACGGTTACAAGGAACGATAGCAACGTTACAGGCAGATGCCACCCACTGAGTTGAAGCGGTCTGGTTACATAAGCGATCGCGTAGATCACCAGGGCATGAACGAGATATCCACCAAATGAATAGCGGCCAATCCAGGATAACAGACGCTGAAACCGTGTATCTTTGCCCTGCATCAGTACGAGGAAACCATACAACATGAGCATCTGAGCCATAATGATGAGGAATGTAGTTGGTTTCAAATAAGTAGAGATATTCAAATTCACAACATCCCCGGACCCACGCAGCACATCGTATCCAAGCCAAATGTACATCCCTATAAACAGACAGATCGTCCATGGCAGTATCTTCGTGCTCCAACTCCTCCAGCTATCCACTGACCAGGCACATACGGCACCCAGTAAAAAGTAGAACCAGTACATCACCCATGAATAGGAGCGATATTGCAGCAACGTTGACCAAGGCTCAGACATGGATTCTGTCCAGCCCCCCATATTATAGTAGGACCATTGCATAAGCAGGGCATATAGTGCTGCTGCAAAGAGAATTAGTCCGATAATGACTTGCATGGGTGTGAAGCGTGAGGTGTTCTGGATACGTCTCTGAATGGTTTTTGCTCCTGTCCAGAACAGGGGGAACAGAATATAGAACTGAAACACCATAATGACAAACCAGAGATGATATCCCGTCTGTGGGACAAACAGTTCACGAATCAGACTGCGAAAATCAGGTATGCCTGCAAGCCAGAACGCGGGGATGAAGATACGGACAGAAAGCCAGTAGATCAGTGTCCATACGACAAACGGCATATAGATATCGCCAAATCGCTTTCGAATGAAGCGAGGATAGTCCGGTTTGGTGTTACGATGATGGTAAAACAACATTACACCCGATAAAAATACAAACGTTGGCGTACCAAATCGGGTCAGATGATAAATCATGGTCAACATAATGGAATCCGGTTGTTCAATATCAGCGCGATAGATATATTCAGCTATACTATGCTGCATGACGATTGCCAGAAAGGCAATGCCCCGCAGTTCGGTCCATTCCGTTATTCGCGGTTTTTTCACATTGTAATCCTCCCTCCAGGAACCGGAGTTCATCATATAAGGGTACCTGTTAAACATTAAGACTGCATTAAATGGAGAAAATAGGTACTAAAAAAGACGGCTTTGGCCGTCTTTTCTGTTGATATATCTCATGCTTGTTTTAGTTCTGTTCCTCTGATGATGGAGTCTCTGAGGATGCGGCATCTTCTTCAAACAGTTTCTGAATGTAGGACTGGAGTTTGCTCACATCAACACCCAGTACCTGAGCTGAGCCGACCAGTTCATTGGTGAGCAATTTGTTCGGTGGAATCTGCTGCTGATCGATATCGTTCACATGGATATCGAAGCCGAGTGATGCGAGTTTTAACATCTGGGTTGGACTAAGATCCGTCTCAATGTAGGGAGCGATGGCTTCCAGGATATCCGGGATTTTGAAAAGTGACGTGGTGCTCTGCATTTTCTTGGCCAGCTCGGTCATGAAGATCCGCTGCCGTTCGGTACGGGTAAAATCCGAGGTGGCATCATGCCGGAACCGAACATATTGCAGGGCGGTTTTGCCGTCCATATGCTGCAATCCTTTTTTTAAGTCAATGTCGTACATATGTTTATCTGCTTTACTGGTGTAATACATGTCTTTCTCCACATCGATCTCAATGCCGCCTACCGCATCAACAAGTGCCATGAAACCTGTAAAGTCTGTGTAGACATAATGCTGAATGGGAATACCGAGCAGATCACTGACGGTTTGTTTGGTCAGCTCCGCACCCCCGTAGGAAAAGGCTGCATTAAGTCTGTTTTTGCCATGCCCGGGAATGGCTACATAGGTATCACGCAGTACGGAGAATAGATGGGCTTTCTTGGTGACCGGATCAATGGAAGCGACCATGACCGAGTCCGAGCGTCCTGCATCGTCGCCTCTTGAGTCTCCACCAAGGAGCAGAATGTTCACCCGTTCCTGGCCCTCCCATCGGGGAATCGTTGTCGTTGGTGTGTCTGAATCGTTGTCTGTGCCGGAAGAGGACGAGTTGGATGAAGTCCCGGAAGCCGTGGAGATGCTATTGGCAAAATGAACAATCGAATATCCGTAATATACAACGACACCTGTAATCGCAAGTGCCAGGGTCAGGGCTGTACCCCATAACCATTTTTTAAGCATAATCTTCACCTTTCTATGATTGAACTGATATGTAACCCAAACTAGTTTAACAAAAAGAAAGCAAAAAGTCCTCTTTGATTTCGTAACTTCGGTCAATTTGAGGATTGTTTGACAAATAGTTAGTGTATATTTAATATGTAAAAAATAATCATGTTTTGTGTAATGGGGGGATTAAAAGCCAGTTATGAATCAATCACTATTTAATTGGATTAATCAGTTTGCAGACCAAATACCGTTTCTGGACTGGTTTATGATCACATCATCCGAGTATGCGGTTTGGGTCATGATTGCACTGCTCGTTATCGTATGGTTTCTCGGCGATCCATCGAAACAGCGAATTGTTTTTTATGCCTGTGTGGCTTCCATTGTAGCGCTAGTTCTGGCCAAATGGGGGATATCACCAGCGGTCGGTCATCCAAGACCTTTTGTGGAAGGGACTGTGCATCAGCTGGTTGCCCATGTACCTGATCCTTCTTTTCCAAGTAAACATGCTTCCTTTGTATTTGCTCTAGCGGCTGCTTCATTTTTTATTGGACGTCGCTTCGGGTCATGGATGATGTTACTCGCTGTGTTGACAGGGGTGTCGCGTGTATATGTTGGTGTGCATTATCCAGGAGATATTCTGGGAGGATTCATTCTCGGAAGTCTGCTTAGTGTGGTTCTGATTACAACCCGCAATTATACCAAGCCGATTCCCGACTTCTTCATTAACATACACCGACGTGTTTTCCGATAGCGCTAATCGCAATGTCTAGTGAAGTTTTGGTAGTTTCGTTTAATGAAAGAAGTCTCTTATCTCTGGTTCTGCCAAAGATGGGAGACTTCTTTTGTGTTATGTTCGAAGTTACATGAAATTTATAGAAATTGAATTCTAACATCTACAATTCACGGCGATAGGTGACGATATATTATAAATATGTATTATTTTGAGGAGTGGGACACATGGAAGACACGCGGGGGAATAAGTTGGGGATATTGAAGTTAACGATTCGAGGCAAGTTACTGACTGGTTTTTTAATCGTCGTGGCTCTGCTGGTTTTTGTAAGCGTTTATGCGTTAATTCAGATCCATCAAATGTCAAACAAAGCTAATGATGTAGACCAGACCTGGATGCCGAGTGTAAGCCTGCTAGGTATGATGAATGGTGATGTTTCGGATGTAGAGCGGTTGGCGTTGGCGATTATCGTTGAACAAGACGAAGAAGAAAACGTCAAGGTGAATGAAGCGTTAAAGTTGCTCCTCACGAAGATTGAAGATGAGCGTAAACAGCTGCTAACGTTCATTGAGAGCAATGATGAAGCAATGAAGCTCTACAATGATTTCAGTACGAATTATGATGCTTATGTGGAGAAAATGCCTGCATTCATAGAATTCGGTATTGCAAATAACTATGAAGAAGCAAGTAGACTGCACACTGAAGCCTATCCATTGTGGTATACAGCTAACGACACGATTGCCAAGCTGATCGAATCTGGGAATAAAGGATCGGATGCAGCAACGAATGATTCTGTCGAGTTGGCTGAGAATACATTTAATGTGATTTTGGCAGTGACGATTTTTGCATTCCTGCTAGCTGTGTTCATTGCCTTCTTCATTGCAAGCATCATCTCACGTCCAATCAAAAAGATGAATGAAGCGGCCATGGCTATTGCCAATGGTGATCTGACGGGTGAGACGATTGTACTTAAGAACAAAGACGAATTGGGAACGCTCGCGGCTTCCTTCAATACCATGAGTGGTAATTTGCGCTCCATGATTGAATCGGTATCGATGACTTCTGAACAGGTAGCGGCTTCATCGGAAGAGCTTCTTGCAAGTGCAGAGCAAAATACTCAAGCCTCGGAACAGATTTCCGAAACCGTTGAGGAACTGGCCGTGGGCACGTCAGATCAAGTTGATATTGTGAAGCGCTCTTCACAGGCGATGAATGAGATGGCTCTCGGATCAGAGCAGATTGCCGAGCTTGCTCAGAGTGTATCCGTATCTGCTGTAGATGCGGCGAATCAATCTTCCGAAGGAAATATGATTATTCAGCAAGCGGTTGAACAGATGGGTTCTGTTCGGAATTCCATTGCTTCGCTGACTGAATTGGTTACAGGGCTGGGGGAACGTTCAGCAGAGATTGGAACCATTACCGAGGTAATCAACAACATTGCCCGGCAGACCAATCTGCTTGCACTGAATGCAGCCATTGAAGCCGCACGAGCAGGAGAGCACGGACGTGGTTTCGCCGTAGTTGCGGGAGAAGTGCGTAAGTTGGCTGAGGAATCTTCTACATCTGCGCAAAGAATTACGGATCTCGTTCAATTGATCCAGAAAGATACGGATCATGCTGTTCAGGCAGTGAAAGTGAACAGCAGTGAGACAGAAGCAGGAATCGAGATGGTTACTGCGGCAGGACAAGCGTTCGAGCAGATCTCGGATGCGGTCAACAAAGTAGCGGGTGAAATCCAGGAAGTATCTGCAGGTTCAGAGGAAATGTCGGCGAGTACAACTGAGGTTGTAGGATATGTAAGTCAAATCTCCAACATTGCTGGAGAGGCAGCGGGCGGGGTTCATAATGTATCTGCCGCAACTCAGCAGCAGTTGGCTTCGATGGAAGAGATTGCATCATCCGCGGGTTCATTATCCAAAATGGCCGAAGAACTGCAGGAGCAGATTAACAAGTTCAAAGTGTAACCAATGAGATGTTCTGATACCTAAGGTGTAGAGAAACATACTGACAGGATGGTCAGAATGCCATTCGATTTGTACTGTTGATGATAACAAGGGCGAGAAGCTGTTTCTCTAACGCGCATATGCGTTAGAGAAACAGCTTTTTTTGTCACATGACGCAGAGCAGGTCACAACAATGTTATTTCAGAAGTCACCAACGCTTATATAGCTGGTGAAACAAACGGTTATAATGGTAATTAATGGTGGAACTTACACTGAAATACACCATGGGGAGGAGCGATATAAACTTGCAGTCCAGAGTAATGCATACGGAATATTGATGAAGAGGAGATGAATAGTTGAACATGAAGGGGAGCTGGTGGAGACGAGTCGCTATGATCGCGTTATCGGCAGGACTACTGGCAGGGAGTTTATCGATGGGCACAGGAATTCGTAAGGCGGATGCGGCCGCCGGAAATCAAAACTATGCTGAAGCACTGCAAAAGGCCATTTACTTCTATGAGGCACAGCGTTCGGGTCCGTTGCCAGCCAGTAATCGGGTCGAATGGCGTGGTAATTCGGGCATGCAGGATGGAGCTGATGTAGGCGTTGATCTGACCGGAGGATGGTATGATGCCGGAGATCACGTAAAGTTTGGTTTTCCGATGGCTGCTTCCGCAACGATGCTCGCCTGGTCTGTCGTGGAATACGGCGACGGATATGAACAGGCCGGACAACTGGAGGAGATCAAGGATAATATCCGATGGGCGACCGACTACTTTATGAAAGCGCATACGAAACCAAATGAATTATGGGGACAAGTGGGGGCAGGCAATACCGACCATGCTTGGTGGGGTCCTGCAGAAGTCATGCAGATGAACCGTCCTTCGTTCAAGATAGATGCTTCATGCCCGGGCAGTGATCTGGCGGCAGAAACGGCTGCAGCGCTGGCAGCGTCATCGATTGTATTTGCAGATGATGATCCGGCATATTCGGCAAGACTGCTCCAACATGCGAAAGAGCTGTACAACTTCGCAGATACATATCGGGGGGAATACACCGATTGTATCACTGATGCTGCAGCGTTTTATAATTCGTGGACAGGATACGAAGACGAGCTGGCATGGGGTGGCGCATGGCTTTATTTAGCTACTAATGATAGCGCTTACTTGTCCAAAGCCATTGCAGCTACGGACCGGTGGTCTTCTAGCGGAGGCTCAGCCAATTGGCCCTATACCTGGACACAAGGTTGGGACAGTAAACATTATGGTGCCCAGATCCTGCTTGCCCGAATTACGTCCAGTTTGAACATGCCGGAGGCGACGAGATTTATTCAGTCGACTGAGCGCAATCTGGATTATTGGACGGTTGGAGTCAATGGGACACGAGTCAAGTATACGCCAGGAGGTCTGGCGTGGCTGGATCAGTGGGGATCGCTCCGATATGCAGCGAATGCATCCTTTATTTCTTTTGTATACTCCGACTGGGTCAGTGATCCTGTGAAAAAGTCAAGATATCAGGATTTTGCTGTCTCACAGATGAATTATATTCTGGGCGATAATCCGCGTCAGAGCAGTTATGTGGTCGGATATGGGCAAAATGCACCTCAACATCCGCATCATCGGACCGCTCACGGTTCATGGCTGAATAACGAAGATATCCCGGCTAACCATCGCCACATTCTGTATGGTGCCATGGTCGGTGGCCCGGATGCATCGGATGGATATACCGATGATATCGGGGATTACGTGAGTAATGAGGTCGCAACCGATTACAATGCTGGTTTTACCGGCGCACTGGCAAAGATGAATTTGCTATTTGGTCAGAATCATCAGCCCCTGGCGAACTTCCCTGCACCTGAGGTGAAGGGAGATGAGTTCTTTGTGGAGGCTGCGATCAAATCATCAGGTGCCAATTATACGGAAATCAGAGCACAGCTTAATAATCGTTCCGCTTGGCCTGCCCGAATGGGAGATCAACTTTCTTTTAAGTATTTCCTGGATTTGAGTGAAATGTATGCTGCCGGACGTACGGTATCGGACGTGCAAGTGACAACCTCCTATACGGAGGGGGCGACGGTATCCCAACCAGTTGTGGTGAATGCAGCCCAGCATATCTATGCCATTACGGCGAACTTCGGTAATACCAAGATCTATCCAGGTGGGGAAGGAAATTATCGTAAAGAAGTACAGTTCCGCATTACAGGCCCACAGGGTGCATGGAATGCCAGCAATGATCATTCGTTCCAGACGCTGACCACAGGCACTCCTGTGAAGAGCATATACCTTCCAGTCTATGATGCAGGGGTGAAGGTGTATGGACAGGAGCCTGGTGTTACACCAGTCACGGTTCCAGGCGCACCTGCTGGCGTGCAGGCTGTAGCGGGAAGCAGTCAGGTTAACCTGACTTGGGCCGCTGTATCCGGGGCCGAATCGTATACGGTGAAGCGTTCCGAGGTGAGTGGAGGACCATATACAACTGTTGCGACAGGGGTTAATGGATTGACCTACACAAACACGGGACTGACCAACGGGACGGCTTATTATTATGTAGTGACTGCTGTGAATTCAGCAGGGGAATCATCGGGTTCTGTACAGGTGTCGGCTACCCCGCAAGCAGCTTCGACGGTGCCGGGAGCACTGACTTTAAGTGGGACAGCTGGTAATGCGCAGTCGGTCCTGACCTGGACAGCAGCCTCGGGCGCGTCTAGCTATAAGGTACAACGTTCGGTGGCAGGCGGGACATATGCAGATGTGGCAACCGGATTGTCCGTGTTGACTTACACCGATACAACAGCGCTGAATGGCACCACGTACAATTACCGGGTTGCAGCTGTGAATGCGAACGGACAGACACTGTCCAATGTCCTGGCACTGACGCCTTCTGCACCTCCGGTGACGACCGGTACACTCGAAGTGCAGTACCGCAGCGGAGGGTCCGGGAATTCAAGTAATGCGGTGACTCCGCAGTTCAACGTGAAGAATACCGGAACACAGGCGATTGATCTCAGTACCGTGAAGATCCGATATTATTTCACCAAGGATGGTGCGGATCAAATGACCTTCTGGTGTGATTATGCCGAGATGGGCACGGCCAATGTTGAAGGTACATTTGTCGCAGTGAATCCGGCGAAGGGTACCGCAGATACGTATCTGGAGATTAGCTTTAAGCCTGGAGCAGGCAGTTTGGCCGCTGGAGCAGAGACCGGCGTGATTCAAGCACGCTTTTCCAAAAATAACTGGAGCAATTTCGATCTAAGTAATGATTATTCCTATGATGCTTCCAAGACGGCTTTTGCCGCATGGAACAAGGTAACCGGGTATCAGGGAAACACCAAAGTATGGGGCTTGGAGCCGTAACTAGCTCAAGATCATTGGCCGAATAGCAGCATGGGCAGACCAACAGCGTTTATATTCAATTTCCACTATTCCAGGGAGGTATATATTAATGTTGAAATCAGCTGCGAAAAAAAGTTTAACAGCCATGCTGGCGGGAACCGTCATGTTGACCGGATACACCGGACTCTGGGCAGGGCCGCAAACAGCACATGCCGCAGATCAGGCCATCGAGATTCAGACAGACAGCATTAATGAAGTTCGGTTTTTGCAATTATATGATCAGTTGAAAGATCCGGCGAACGGATATTTTTCGCCAGAGGGTCTGCCGTATCATTCCATTGAGACCCTGCTGAGTGAGGCACCGGATTATGGTCATATGACGACGTCCGAGGCATACAGTTACTGGCTGTGGTTGGAAACCATGTATGGCCACTACACGGGAGACTGGTCCCAACTGGAAGCAGCTTGGGACAGTATGGAGAAATACATTATCCCGGTCAATGAAGGTGACGGCAAGGAAGAGCAGCCTACGATGAGCTCATACAACCCGAACAGCCCTGCTACGTATGCAGCGGAAAAACCTTTTCCTGATCAATATCCATCGCAACTTAATGGTCAATATGCAGCGGGTAAAGACCCGATTGATGCCGAACTTAAGGCGACCTATGGTGACAATCAGACCTATCTCATGCACTGGCTGGTCGATGTGGATAACTGGTATGGATATGGCAACCTGTTGAATCCATCACATACAGCTACCTATGTGAATACGTTCCAACGTGGGGAGCAGGAGTCTGTGTGGGAAGCCATTCCGCATCCATCCCAGGATGATAAATCTTTTGGTAAGGCAAACGAAGGTTTCATGAGCTTGTTCACAAAGGAAAATCAGGTACCGTCAGCACAATGGCGTTACACAAATGCAACGGATGCCGATGCACGTGCTGTACAGGTGCTGTATTGGGCAAAGGAGATGGGATACAACAATCCGGAATATCTGGATAAAGCGAAGAAGATGGGGGACTATCTGCGCTATGGCATGTATGATAAATACTTCCAGAAAATTGGAAGTGCAAAGAGCGGTACACCAACTCCGGGTACAGGTAAGGATTCCAACATGTATCTCATGGCTTGGTATACGTCTTGGGGCGGTGGCTTGGGTCAAGGTGGGGATTGGGCTTGGCGCATTGGAGCGAGCCATACCCATCAGGCTTATCAAAACCCGGTTGCAGCGTATGCTTTGTCTGATCCGGCTGGCGGCTTGATTCCGGAATCAGCAACAGCGAAGGCAGATTGGAATGCTACGCTGAAACGTCAGTTGGAATTCTACACTTGGCTACAATCCCATGAAGGAGCTATCGGCGGGGGAGCAACGAACAGTCTGGATGGTTCATACAAAGCCTATCCGGCAGGCGTAAGCACATTCTATGACATGGCCTATCAAGAAGCACCAGTGTATCGTGATCCGGATTCCAACACCTGGTTTGGATTCCAGGCATGGCCGCTGGAGCGTGTAGCCGAGATGTACTATATTCTTGCGGAGAGCGGTGATTTGACCTCTGAGAACTTCCAGATGGCCAAGAAGGTAATCACGAAGTGGATCGACTGGAGTAAGGATTATGTATTTGTAGGTGAGCGTCCGGTGACGGATGCGCAAGGCTATTATCTGAATGCGGCTGGACAGCGCATTTTGGGTGGAACTAATGTTCAGGTAGCTACAACGCCGGCTCCGGGAGAATTCTGGATTCCGGGTGGTCAGGAATGGCAGGGTCAACCGGACAAATGGAATGGATTCAGTTCGTTTACGGAAAATCCGAACTTCCGTGTAACGACCAAAGATCCAGTGCAGGACACAGGAGTTCTGGGAAGTTACGTTAAAGCTCTGACCTTCTTCGCAGCCGGAACACAGGCAGAGAACGGTACATTTAGCGCGGAAGGCCAAGAAGCCAAGGATTTGGCTGAGGCTTTGCTGGATACAGCTTGGGATTACAATGATGGTGTGGGGATTGTTACGGAAGAAGAGCGTAAAGACTACTTCCGCTTCTTTGCCAAAGAGATCTATATCCCGGCGAACTGGTCTGGAACCTTTGGTCAAGGCAATACGATTCCAGGTACAGCAGGTGTACCTTCCGATCCGGCGAAAGGTGGCAATGGCGTATACATTGGATACTCCGATCTGCGTCCGGCCATCAAGCAAGATCCGGCATGGGCTTACCTGGATAATCTGTACAAAACGTCATATAACACAACCACGAAGCAGTGGGAAAACGGTGCACCTACCTTTACGTATCACCGGTTCTGGTCACAGGTGGATATGGCTACAGCGTATGGCGAGTATGATCGTCTCCTCGGAGATTCCGATAGTCCGGAAGTGGAAGTACCCGCTGCTCCTGCTGGCGTAACAGCAACTGGAGGAAGTGAGCAAGTGGTTCTGAATTGGAACGCAGCCGCTGGTGCAGCCTCGTATAACGTGAAACGTGCAGAAGTGAATGGTGGTCCTTATACGTCTGTAGCGACAGGGGTCACAGGATCGACATTCACGGATACAGGCTTGACCAACGGCACAACGTATTATTATGTCATCACTGCGGTGAATGCCGTAGGTGAGTCTGCACCGTCGACACAGGCATCTGCAACACCACTCGCAGGTACCGTTGTGCCAGGCGTTTTCAACCTTACTGGAACGGCTGGCAATGCCCAGGCGGTACTGACATGGACTGCATCAACTGGAGCAGCGAGTTATAAGGTACAACGTTCGGTAGGCAGCGGGGCATATGCTGATCTGGCAACAGGTTTGACCGCACTGACGTATACCGACGCTACAGCGGTGAATGGTACGGCTTATAATTATAGAGTCGTAGCCATTAATACGAGTGGTCAGACGAATTCAAATGTATTGGTGTTGACCCCATTGGTACCTCCAGTTACAACGGGAACGCTTGAAGTACAATACCGTAATGGTAGTTCAGGGGCTTCGGTCAATGCGATTACTCCGCAGTTCAATGTGAAGAATACAGGTACAACTGCTGTGGACTTGAGCAAAGTGAAGGTCCGGTATTATTTCACCAAGGATAGTGCCGCTGATCTGAGTTTCTGGTGTGATTATGCGCAGATTGGCAGTGGTAACGTGGAAGGGCATTTTGTTTCGATAGATCCGGCCAAGGGCACGGCAGATACGTATCTGGAGATTGGATTCAAAGCGGGTGCCGGCAGTTTGGCCGCGGGTGCTGAAACCGGAATCATCCAGGGACGTTTCTCGAAAAACAACTGGACGAATTTTGATCAAACGAATGATTATTCCTTTGATTCTACCCAATCGGCCTTCAGTGCCTGGACAAAAGTGACGGCTTATCAGGATGGCGCCAAGGTATGGGGAATTGAACCTTAAATGAGTTGATCGACCAATTGTAGAGTGATGTTACTCATCATACAGGTTAAGCCGGGGAGAAATCCCTGGCTTTTCTTTTTTTATGGAAAGCATAAATGAAATACAAAATAATCAAACGGACACTGCTGATAAATCGATCCGTATTGGGGCTGGAGGCAAAAATGTGAATTCGGTGAACGGTAATCGGCAAATGAATCATAGTAATGTTTACCATATTTGCGATTTTAAACATTAAAATCTAGGTCATATGGCATATGCCCTGAATGAGAAACGACCTAACTCTTTTATCGCGGTAAAATGAAGTATATCAAATAGTTACAATAATTTAACCTTTCAAAAAGAAGGGATCAGCAGTGAATTTTTCCAGTAGATTATGGACGCACCCTGATACTTAGTGCTCAAGTTCGCCTATATCAATACAGGACTTTCGACTGATGAACGTTATGGAGAGCCCGTTTACAATGGGGCAAGCCCGGGAGAACCAAGCCAGGTTAAAATTCTGTAACATCAGGGGGAACTCGACATCATGAACTGGAAAAAAACGATTATTACGGCAAGTGTCACAGCAACGATGCTGATGGGAAGTCTGACGACAGGAGCACTAACGGCACAGGTATCGGCAGCTGCTGTTAACAATTCACAAGTAAAAGTAATTTGGGGCGTAAACCTACGCACAACACCTTCTTCTTCTGCGAAGATTGTTCGCTTGGTCGCTAAAGGGGAAACGGTAACGGTGCTTCAGCAATCCGGTTCGGATTGGTATAAGATTAAGGATTCTGCTAACCGGACAGGTTACATATCTTCTTCATCCAAATACACACAAGCGATTAGTGGCGGCACAAGCGGATCGGGTTCGAATAGTGGTACATCGGTGACCGGCAATGCATCTGTAGAAAAAGTGATTGCAGCCGGAATGAAATATTTGGGAACACCTTATGAGTTCGGAGCCAGTCGTAACAGCACAGCTACTTTTGACTGTTCCAGCTTTGTACGCCAGGCCTTCATTGATGCACTGGGCATCAAGCTTCCAGCGGATTCCCGCAAACAGGGAGACTATGTAAAAGCCAAGGGTACAGTTCAGACGAACTGGAAAAACCTGAAACGCGGCGATCTGATGTATTTCATGTCGTATAAAGGCAGCTCTGCATCATCGTATTCGGGCGTGAATAAATCTAGCGCAACCATTACGCACACAGGAATTTACCTGGGCAACGGCAAGGTATTACATACGTATTCCAACGCTGGCGGTGGTGTAACAACTAGTGATATCTCCGGCAAACACTGGGAGTATCGCTTCCTGTTTGGTGGCAGTGCGCTGTAAGTTAGAACAAGAACTTTCTTAAATAATCTACGCATGTTCATATGCATACAAAACACCTCCCATTCTGCCTTTGACAGGCGACTGGGAGGTGTTTTGGTGTTATTTATTATTTTGAAGAACTCAATCGTGATAGTACAGCCGGAACAGGATATCCTGATTGTAGTTGCCGAATCCCTCGCCATATAAGGTAAGCCCGCCCACATGCTGAGCATCTTCCTCCACCGAAAGACGAAGAGTCCATTGGTTGCGTTCGACCGGGATATCTGCGAGTGTAATGTCGGATAGATGTTGTCCATCAATAAACGTACCTTCATTGGTAATTCGCAGTACCTTGAGCATGCCGTACTGATTGACACTGTCACTCCACCATTCAGGGGTGAACATGCCACGTCCGTTGCCTGAATCTCCAGGACTGGTCCATTCCCCCAATCGGATGCCATTCAGCATGAATGTAATATCCGAGGGCCAATTCGGATTCACCGAAGGTGCTTCTGATCCGATCTCAAGGGACAATTCAATCGCATTGATCTGTTGTCCGGATAAAATATAGTTTGGAATTTTGTACTCCACAAATCCACGGCCAAACCACAGAATATGCGCATGCATCCGCTCGGGGTCGAGAAAATAACGAGGGTCATCATACTGTCCGATAACATGATTGGATGTAGCCAGACCACATGTCGGATAGACGTCAAAGTGGGTGTAGTGTCCCACAGGGACGGAAACCTCGTGAAGCTTGCGGGCTGTCCCGCTTTCCTGCGGCATGGAGATGCCAATCCAGTCTACAGCAAGGCTGTTCATTTTATGTGTGCCGCCGTCTTTGCGTATCATTTTGGACTGAATAATGCCAACATCCTGAAGTTTGCGGACATGCATGGTCACGATGGCACTACTCAGACCCAGTGAAGCAGCAAGGTCTTTCACATTCATCGGAGTCTCTGCAACAAGGCGGATGATCTGTAGACGGACTTCACTGGCAAGTGCTTCATATAGGGGTAGCCATTCGGCATCGGTATTTGCTCTGATCACAGTTGTTCCTCCATTTTATCTGTATAGAATTAAGTTAAACATAAATTCAGTAAAAAGAATAACATTTTGCAAAATTCAGGTTGAAATTAAGGCTATAATCGATTTTAATATAAATATGAACGTTGATCCATAGAATATCAATTAATTTTTATATTAATCTTAAGGAGTTGAAATTCATTATGGAAAAAGCAAAAATGACGGTAGATAAAGATTTTACTATTGGTGTAGTGGATAAGCGCTTGTACGGATCATTTATTGAGCATTTGGGACGTGCCGTCTATGGCGGGATTTACGAGCCAGGGCATCCATCAGCGAACGAACAGGGTTTCCGCACGGATGTGCTGGAGATGGTCAAGGAGTTGAATGTACCGATTGTACGTTATCCTGGAGGTAATTTTGTATCCGGTTACAATTGGGAAGATTCGGTTGGACCTGTGTCAGAACGCAAACGCAGACTGGAACTGGCCTGGAGAACGATTGAGACCAATGAATTTGGCTTCAACGAATTCGTGGACTGGGCAAAACAGGCTAATTCTGAAGTGATGATGGCGGTCAATCTGGGAACACGGGGTACGGATGCAGCTCGCAACATTGTAGAGTACAGCAACCATCCGGAAGGTTCGTACTATAGTGATCTTCGCATCAAGCATGGATACAAGCAGCCACATGCGATCAAAACATGGTGTCTGGGCAACGAGATGGATGGTCCTTGGCAGATTGGTCACAAAACGGCAGATGAGTATGGACGGTTAGCCGTTGAAGCGGCAAAAGTCATGAAGTGGACGGATCCGACGATTGAGCTGGTAGCCTGCGGAAGTTCGAATCTGAATATGCCATCGTTCCCGGAATGGGAAGCAACGGTGCTGGATCATACGTATGATCACGTGGAGTATCTGTCCTTGCATCAATACTACGGCAATCAAGAGCAAGATACGCCAACGTTCCTGGCACGCTCGCTTGAAATGGATCGTTTTATCGATACCGTGAAGGCAACTTGTGATTATATCAAAGCGAAGAAACGTAGCAAAAAGACGATGTATCTGTCCTTTGATGAGTGGAATGTATGGTATCACTCCAATGAAAATGATTCGAAGATGGACCCTTGGCAGATTGCTCCGCCACAGCTGGAGGATATCTACAATCATGAGGATGCGCTGCTTGTTGGTTGTATGTTGATCAGTATGCTCAAACATGCGGATCGGGTTAAAATGGCTTGTCTGGCACAACTCGTTAACGTAATTGCACCGATCATGACAGATACGGGTGGTGGTTCATGGAGACAGACAATCTTCTATCCATTTATGCATACGTCCCTCTTCGGACGCGGAACAGCATTGGTGCCATTGATTCAGTCTCCAAAATACGATACAAAACAAATTACAGATGTTCCTTATCTGGAAGCTATTGCGGTGCATAACGAAGAGCAGGGTGAAGTGACTGTATTCGCAGTTAACCGTCATCTGGAAGAATCCCTTCCGCTCGAGGTGGATCTGCGCAGCTTCGGGAAGTGTACCGTGATCGAGCATATCGTGCTGGAGAGTGATGATCTCAAAGCATCTAATACGGCAGCACAACCAAACCGCGTTGCTCCTCATAATCGCGGGGATGCAGTTGTATCTGATACTCTGATTACGGCGAGCTTGGCAAAAGCATCATGGAACGTAATCCGTTTGAAAGTTCAGTAATGGATTAGCATAAAGGGATAGGACACGTTGGAGCGCAATGGCAGGCTTGATGCCTGAGAGGGAAGCCAGCGAACAGCGGATTAGCGTGTTCTTTCAATCAAAAAAGCTGGATGCGAGTTCATCGCATCCAGCTTTTTTCGTTGTGTTTTTTAAAATTCAAAACTTTCACCGTCACGTGGGATGAGCACCTGACCATCCATCTGCTCGGATGCCAGATAAGTCGCAAGATCCGTACGAGACATCACACAATGGTTAATCGCATCCATGTGCACAGCGATGACATGAGCAGACGGCGCATGGCGCTTCACGGCGACAACGTCAGGCCCGTCCATCGTAATGGGATCACCCTCCACGAAGCGTGCACCTCCGGCATTCACGACAATGACTTCAGGCGTATATTGGCGAATGGCCTCAGCAGGTTCTTCACACCAGATCGTATCCCCCGCAATATAGGTGACAGGTTCTCCATCTGCTTCAAGTACGAAACCGGACACGTTGCCCATACGTTCACCGATTTCACCTGTGCCATGATGCCCGGATGTACGGGCGAATCGGACAGAGTGATGCTCATGTTTTTCATCTACAGCTGTTACATTCGTGAATCCGGCACCCAGAAATACATTCTCGTCCCCAGGCTGGCAGATCAGGGGAATGTCTTTGCCAAGTTGTTTCGCCGCGGCTTCATCCCAGTGATCCACATGGGTGTGTGTCACAATCAACAGATCCGGATTCAGATAATCCGTTTCGGTTTCGGGCAGACCGACTCTCGGATTACGTAGCTCATTCGGTGTGTTCGGGAATGCAGGCATGACTTCGGCGTCCATCAGCATCGGATCAACGAGAATGTTCAGCCCTCCGTATTCCAGCCACAGTGTAGCATTGCGAATCAGTTGAATTTTCATTATATTTGCACTCCTTCGAGTTGTTTAATAGTATTACCCTATATGGTATACAACCCGTTTAACGGCGTACATAACATGATGAATGGAATTAGGCCACGCTAATTTCACCGTGAAAGGATTGCTGAAGCAACATGAATGAAATGATAGATGACACGGATATACGTATTTTGCAGATTCTGATTCAGAATGCCAAACGTTCTCACAAAGAGATCGGTGAAGAGGTTCATCTTACGGGACAGGCCGTTGGTGCAAGAGTGCGCAAGCTGCAAGATCTGGGTGTGATTGAAGGGTATACGGTAAAATGGAACCCGGAACGCCTTGGCCTCGGCCTACAGGCCTTTGTCACAGTTTTCTTGAACTCCGGCGACAGACATGCCGCCTTTCGTACATTCATTGCTGAACGTGAGGACATCGTTGAAGTCCATCGCGTCAGCGGAGAAGGCTGTTATCTGATGAGAGTGCAGACAGGCACCACAGAGCAGCTTGGCCAACTGCTTGAAGCATTACTGCCCTACGGCAATTACAAAGTCAGCCTGTCCATAGGTGTAGAGAAATCACAGTGATGAGTGGGGAGCTTGTCCTCATCCATCCCGGTACTCAACGATCCTGCTGCTGTTCCTGCAAAGTCTCCTGAAGCAAAGTCACAGCCTGGTTCAGCTCTTTTTTGCTCAGCAGATGATCTGTCTGAATATGAGACCGTGTGCCGTCCTTTAAGTACAGGACAAACATGGGAGAAGCGGACAGGAGCCACTTGCTGCGGGCAGGTGAGGCGAGTTCGACTTTGCGAATCTGGCTCCAAGCAATCTTACGTTTGCCCGTGCTTAACGCATCATCATCCCAGGATAACAACACGGCAGGGGTTTTGGTTAGTCGTGACACAAACATGAAGAATAGCGGTCCGATCAACCACATACCCAGCACGGCTGCAATGGAATAGTATATGGTCTCCAGTCTTTCGGCTTGTCCGTCCACGATGATCCATAACAGGCTCACGCACAAGAGAAGGAAAAGGAAGCATAAACTTCCCTTCCATAGAGCTGTGCTGCGTTGGTAACGAATCTGCTGATGGTCACGCTTGGGTGTTTCGGGTTGTTGCATGGATGTTCCTCCTAATCAACAATGCTGATCGATATGCCAAACGTGCCGCCTGCATAAGCAGAGCGGCATGTTCAACGTTCTGTATTTACTATAACTCAGTTTCATTACCCTGATATAGCTGAATTTTTACCTGCATCACGCGCATGGGTGTACAAGTCTGCATATACACCTTTGGCTGCGATTAGTTCTTGGTGTGGTCCTTCCTCCACAATCTCGCCATTCTCCATCACCAGAATTCGATCGGCATGCATCACTGTGGACAGGCGATGAGCAATGACAATGGTGGTGCGTCCCTGGGATACCGATTCCAGCGCCTGCTGCACAAGCTGTTCCGTGTGTGAGTCCAGATTGGCGGTTGCCTCATCCAGGATGAGCACTCGGGGCTGGAACACCACGATCCGGGCAAATGAAATCAACTGCCGCTCCCCAGCGGATAGTCCGCTTCCGCGTTCGGATAGATGTGTATCATATCCTTGTGGCAAACGTGAAATCATCGCATGTGCCCCGACAAACCGGCAGGCCTCAATCGCCTGCTCTCGCGTAATATCCTCACGAAACATCCTCACATTATCAATAATGGAACCGGAGAACAGGAAGGGTTCCTGTTGAATCAGACCCACGATCCGATGAAGCTTAGCCTGCGGCAGATGCCGGATATCGGTACCGTCAATCTCGATACTGCCCTTGTCTACATCATAGAAACGATTGAGCAGGGAGATCAGTGTACTTTTACCAGCGCCTGTTGTTCCCACGATACCTACCATTTCACCGGGAAAGAGGTGCAGGTTCATCTGTTGGATCAAGGGCCGGTCTGCCCGATAACCAAACGACACATCATTAAAATCAATCTGGCCCATCACATTTTGTGGTTCCAGCGAGGAGGCCATCCCGGGTTTGGGATCAGCAACTTCGGGCCGTGTATTCAGAATGTTCCAGATGCGATCCATCGAAACGGTAGTAGACTGGAACGTATTCCATTGCATCGTAATCTGGTTAATCGGTTGAAAGAACTGACGAATATAGCTGATAAACGCATATAATACCCCGACTTGCAGGGATTCACCAAGAACGGCGCGACCTCCAAGCCAGACCATCATGACCAGTGCTGCATTGCCAAGGATATCAAACGTTCGGTTGAAGATGACATTGGAGCGGGCTTGCGCAATATTGGCTTTCAGATGAAGCGCATTCTGTTCCGAGAAACGTTTCTTCTGTTCTTCTTCCTGGTGAAAAGCCTGAATCAAGAACATACCGGACAGGTTCTCCGCCGTAAATGCGATCAAACGGGAAAGCCGGGTACGAGCATTTTGATAAGCTTTCCGCAGTCGACTACGGAATAATACCGCAACTACCGCAATGACAGGCAGAACGATCAGGGAGTATGTCGCCAGCACAGGATCAAGTTGGAACATAAAGACGATAATGAGCACCAGCATCATACCATCCCGAATCAGACTGAGCAGTACTTGAGTGAAAAAGCTGCTGATGGTCTCCGTATCACTGGATACGTTCGTGACCAGACTGCCGATATGAAAACGGTCAAAGAAGGACATGGACATTTTGGAGATATGCTTGAACAGGTCCTTTCTGATCCGGGATACAATGTTCTGACCCACATGCTGCAACAGATTATTCTGGATATAGGTAAAAATAAAACTGATGACAGCCAGCCCAAGAAAGATGGCTGCGAGCTGAACGAGAAAGCCCACACTGGTCTGGCCCACGGCCAGATGATCATCGATGGCGATCTTCACCAGATAGGGTTGCAGCAGATCTGCCGATATGCCAAGCAGTGAGCAGAAGAAGATACCGGCAAAAGCCCATTTATGCGGTTTGGCGTATGCCATCATGGCCTTAAACGAAGTTCGTTTACTCTGATCGTCTTCTGCGTCTTTTTGAAGTTCAGGGTTAGCGTTAGACATGATGTAATCCCTCCTCCTGCAAACGGTAGGTGGCCGCATATAACCCCTTGGCAGCCATCAACTGCGCATGTGTTCCCTGTTCAGCGACTCGCCCTTCATCCAGAACGATAATATCGTCCGCATGACGGACCGCGCTGATGCGATGAGAGATGATTAATGTAGTCTTGCCCTTGCCGATCTCGCGCAAACTGCGCAGAATACCACTCTCGGTGACAGCATCAACCGCACTCATGCTGTCATCCAGAATAAGTAACTGTGCTTGTTTGATCAGTCCTCTTGCAAGGCTGGTTCGCTGACGTTGTCCACCAGACAAGGTGAGTCCACGTTCGCCAAGCAGTGTATCGAAGCGATCAGGGAAACGGACAATATTATCATAGATCATGGCTTGCCGTGCACTATGTTCCACTGTATCCAGCGATACTTCCCGGTCGCTAAATGCGATGTTATCTCGGATGGTGGTACTAAACAGGAATCCATCCTGAGGGACATAGGCGATGCGCGATCTTAGACTTTCCAGCGACAGCTGCCGAATATCGGTACTATTGATGCGAATCGTTCCTTCAGGTGGTTCATATGTACGCAGCAATAGCTTAACGAGGGTGCTTTTACCTGAGCCGGTCTTGCCTACAATACCGACCGTTCGCCCGGCACGGATATTGAGTTGAATGTTTTTGAGAGCAGGAGATGAACTGCCAGGATAGGAGAAGGTTAGATTCTCCATGGTGATATCTTGTACGGTTTGGAGAGCTGTCGCTTCAGGAAGTTCACGTACATCCGCTACTTCGCTGAGCAGGTCATTCACCCGCTCCAGTGATGCGCCTGAGCGCTGAACGGTATTAATAACATTGCCGATCTGTTGAAGCGGTCCCATAATAATGCGCAGATATAAGGTTAAGGCGACAAAACTCCCGAGTGTAATAGAATTCTGCATGGTCATAATACCTCCGACAAGCAGAGAAACGACCAATGAGATAGCTCCCAGCAGCGGGAGCAAAGCCTGAAACAACGAAGACAGACGAACCAGACGAAGCTGTTTGCTCTTGATTGCATCGACGGTAGTTCCAAAGCGTGCACGAGCACTGTCTTCGATGGCAAATGTCTTGGTTACGCGAATGCCACCCAGCTGCTCTTCCGCCGATTCCGTCATGGTTGCAAGAGCTTCCTGCACGTCGCGAGAGCGCTTGCGAATCCGCGGACCAAAAAACACGACCAGAAATGGAATCGCCAGCAATGGAACAACACTGATTAGAATGAGTGTCAACGGAATCCCGCTAAGCAGCATCATGACAATGCAGGATAACAGCAGGAAGGTGGCATTGGTCATGAGCGTCACGCCATTGGAGATCGCTTCACGTACGGAAGTAACGTCATTCATGACATAACTGAGCAGTTTTCCGTTCCCCTGTTTGGAGAAATAATGTTCGCTAAGTTCGGAAAACTTACTGAATATACGCTCACGCGTCATGAATTCAAAGCGTCGACCGAGCTTCATAATCATGAATTGCCCAGTACCGAACAGCAGATTATACCCGATGGCAATAGCCAGAAGGGACAGGCTGTACCTTACGACCGTCTGCATCTGAAGAGAGTTCTGCATCAACTGATCCGTGAAGCTGCCGAGTATGCGGGGCAGGGATGCTTGCCCGACATTGGAGGCAATAATCAGAAGAACAGCAACCAGATAAACAGGCCAGTTCGACACAACATAACCGCGAAGTAATCCTTTCTTGGACATAAGCGTTGTTCTCCTTTTGTTATAGGTGAAGTCAGTTCAGGCAGGTCGAGTCAAGAAAAGGGCCGACACCTGTTATTAGCGCGTCGTGCCCTCTTACTGTATGCGATCCAGTTCGTTGTTTATCCGTCATCCGATAGATTTCTCTATTCTTATTTTTGCGCTAATCCGATGGGATGTCAACGAAGCCAGTTAGCAAAAAGCAGGTGATCGGATTATCGACGTCGGAAAGGAGCTCTATGCAGTGTTCTCGTGTTGTATTCACCAGATGTCGAAATTACTGAAACATTTTCTAGGGATGCCCCGTCTGTAGGAATGAAGAGGTAAAAAATAGGCTTTACTAATCATATGGAGGTGCCAGGAAATGAAACATAAAAAGGGATTGGCTGCAACACTTGCGCTCTGCGTTTCTTTGACAGCAGGAGGTGCATCGGTATTTGCTTTCACAGATGTGAAGGATGAAGGTCAGAAGTCGGTTGTGGATTCATTGAAATCAAAAGGCATTGTTAACGGAGTAACAGCGGATCTGTTCCGTCCAGATCTTGCATTGTCCGAGCCACAGGGTGTTCAACTGATTGTAAATGCATTTGGTCTGAAAAATGAATTTGCGGAAGCATCCGCTCAGAATAAAATCAGTCCGGATACGTGGTATGCCGATGCGGTGCAGGCCGCTACTCAGAATGGACTGTCCATTCCGGTTGAAGTGAACCCGCAGGGCAAGATGACACGTGAACTGTTTGTCATTTTGCTGAATGAAGGGATTAACACAACCGGGAATTATCCGGTCATCATGAAGTATAATCTTGTTAAGGACGAAAATAAAATCGGTAAGGACGCCATATCTGCAGTCCAGAACCTGCTGAACATGAACATCATTGAACTGGATAAGGACGGTAACTTCCGTCCAGATCAGTCGCTTACCCGTATGGAGGCTGCAAGCATGATTTTCAATGCACTTGAATTTGTGGATAAACACGGCAATGGCGGCTCAGCAGAGCCAACTCCAACCAATCCAGGTGAAGGCCAACAAGCGATTGTACCTGAAGTAACAACGACGAAGGTTGATGACAAAACAACCAAAGTTAAACTCAGTGCTGAAATGCCGCATCCTGGTTATGGATTGAAGATTGATGATGTGAAATTGGAGAAGGATGGACGCGCTATCGTGCTCTATTCCATTATTCAACCTGATCCAGACATGATGTATCCAATGGTTATCACCAATGTGACTGCAGAAACGGATATCCCAACAGGGTATACAGCAGAAGCTCAACCTTCTGGTAAGTAAATTCACTGCAAACCTACAAACTGAACATGGTTAAAACGGATGTGTATCTTCCAAACCACTCTCCATACATGTATGGAGAGTGGTTTTTTATTTGAGTTGAAACTGTACACAGGTTTTTATATGATTATTTATATTACATGTAGTGTAATTAATCCTGTCGCTTTTTTATAAAAAAATGGATATCTACTTAGGATGTAAAGCCAGTTCGTGTTAGCGGAATGGCTTTTTTTAATGGTCTTTTCCGAAATATCTACTGTTTTCAGATTCCACACCTTGTGCAAAATCTACATACTATGATTCCATATTTCCAGTGTTTATAAGCGTTTATGTATCCTGGAGGCAAAGATAAAAACAACATATATACGAAAGAGGGAGGAGAAATATAGAATAAAGGCAAGCCATTACAGGCTTGTAGTGTGCGAGAGATGTATGATAGATAATATTACATTGTATCACATCGGTAAAAACTTGAAACCTGCAAACCTTAGAATTCAGTATGATGGCTGTAGACATCAATACCATGTCCCATGCGTATATGTGGGTTTTGACTTTAAGGTCTGTTTTCTAACCTAAGTTCGGATCTGACATCTTTCAAGTTCATGTGATGAAACTCTCAATGACAACTACAGGAGGGAAATAGGTCAAATTCTACATGTTTTATACCCCCGAAATGACAATGACAAGCTGGCAATAAAAGTGTAAACCCCTGTTGTAACAGTATATTCCGTGATTTTAGAAGTGAAGATTGAAATGGCATATTTACGGATTCGAAAATGATCCATAAACTCAGTGTGTAAGCGTTACCAATTAAGAGGGGGAACAGAGCCGCTCGTTATGGAGACGCGGTTCGGAACTCCTTCTTATATTAAAACAGGAGTGCTTCGCTCTTCCTCACAAACGGCCGGATTTTCATTAGAAAAGGAGGAAACAACTGATGCAGCTAAATGGGGAGTCTCCCTCGACGCAAAACTTATCGGTATACACCAATCCGAGCAGTAAGAAAAATAAATTATGGAGAAGGACGATTCGGAACTGGGAGTTGTATCTGTTTATTGCGCCAGCCTTTTTATACTTTCTGATATTCCATTATGGTCCGATGTACGGCATACAAATTGCATTTAAAAACTTTATCCCAACGCTTGGTGTCACAGGAAGTCCATGGGTCGGATTCGATCATTTCATCCGTTTCTTCAATTCGTATTATTTCTGGGATTTATTATGGAATACCCTTAGCATCAGCTTGTATGAGCTGGCTATAGGTTTTCCACTGCCGATTATTCTTGCGTTAGCGTTCAATGAAGTGAAAGATTCCTTTTTCAAGCGTACTGTGCAGACCGTCACGTATGCACCGCATTTCATTTCGGTCGTGGTGATGTCGGGGATGATCATTACCTTTTTATCACCCTCGTCAGGCATGATTGTCAATTTGGTACAGGCCCTTGGATTCCAGGCACCTCAATTCCTGACGGACCCTGCGTGGTTCAAGACAGTGTATGTACTGTCAGGAGTCTGGCAAAGTGCAGGCTGGGGCACCATTATATACCTTGCCGCTCTATCGGGTGTGGACCCGCAACTGCATGAAGCGGCTGTGGTGGATGGAGCGAGCCGGTTTAAACGGATTTTACATATTAACATCCCAGCGATTATTCCTACGATCACCATCTTGTTAATTCTCAATATGGGCAGTATTCTGGGCGTCGGATTCGAGAAAATCCTGCTGCTGCAAAATCCGCTGAACATGGGCTCGTCCGATGTCATCTCAACATTTGTCTATCGATCCGGTCTGGTCGATGCGCAGTACAGTTTCTCTACGGCGGTGGGATTGTTCAACTCCGTAGTGAATGCGATTCTGCTTATTACCGTGAATCAGATTGCACGCCGCACCAGTGAAAACAGCCTGTGGTAAAAGGAGGGAATACACATGTCATCCGCTGTGAAAGAAAGCAGAAGTGATAAATTGTTCTTATTGTGCAATTACATCTATCTGACGGTAGCGCTCGTCATTGTGCTGTATCCGCTGTTATACATCATCAGTGCTTCAATCAGTGATCCCAAATATGTAGCTTCCGGTGAGATGTGGCTACTTCCAAAAGGGATTACGTTTGAAGGTTACGCCCGGGTGTTTGAGAACACCAACATCTGGATTGGGTACAAAAATACGATCATCTATACCGTTGTAGGCACCGTCGTTAACCTGATTGTTACACTACCGGCAGCCTATGCGCTCAGCCGCTCGGACTTTGTGGGACGTGGATTCTTCATGGCGATGTTTATGGTAACGATGTTCTTCGGCGGAGGGCTTGTCCCAAGTTACCTGCTGGTTAAGGATCTTGGTATGGTGAACAGCATGTGGGCACTTATTCTGCCCGGGGCTGCATCCATCTGGAATATTATCGTATGCCGGACGTTCTTCCAATCGACCATTCCCAAGGAGTTACAGGAAGCGGCGCATATTGATGGGTGTACCAACACCCGGTTGTTCATCAAGATTGTGCTCCCGCTTTCGATGCCAATCATTGCAGTGATGGCGCTCTTCTATGGAGTCGGACACTGGAACAGCTATTTTAGTGCCATGATCTATCTGAATGATTCCTCCAAGTACCCGCTTCAGCTCTTTCTGCGCCAGATTCTGGTGCTTCAAGAAATGGCGGCTCAAGGGGGAGGCGCTATCGATACGTCTTCAGCCACGGCGATGAATACCAAAGCGGAGATCGCTGCGCTGGTTAAATATGCCGTCATTATTGTTGCTACCCTTCCGGTTATTGCAGTCTATCCATTCCTTCAGCGTTACTTTGTACAGGGTGTTATGATCGGTTCCGTTAAGGGATGATCTTAATCCATATACCACATTAAACAAGGGGAGTTGTTGTTATGAAAAAGCTTCGCAAGGCTTCATCCATTACACTCTGTCTCACCTTATTCGCAACATTGCTTGCAGCTTGTGGTTCAACCAATGAAGACGGAAGCACGACCTCCAAAGTAGAGGGGGTCAAAAAGGAAGGTTTCCCCATTGTAGACAAAACGCTAACGTTAAAGGTCATGTCCCAGGATGCGGGCGTAGCCGACTGGAGCACCATGCCTGTGCTGCAAGAAATGGAGAAACTGTCGGGCATCAAGCTGGAATACCAGCTCTCACCAATCGACAGCTTTGAAACGAAGAAAAATCTGGTTTTCGCGAGCGGAGACTTGCCGGATATGTTCTATGCTGCGGACCTCAAGCCAGCCGAACAGGTGACTTATGGCAGCCAGGGCATACTGATCCCATTGGAAAAATACATTGACGAAGGTTACGCCCCAAATATCAAAAAGATTCTCGACGAGAACCCGGATGTCCGCAAATCATTTACAACACCTGATGGGCATATGTATGCACTCCCATTCATTGATAAAGCGGCCGTGTGGTATAGAGGCCCAATGTGGTACAACGGGGAATTCTTGAAGGCACTTAACGTAGAAGAGCCCAAGACTACGGAAGAATTGTATACGTATCTCAAGCGTGTAAAAGAAGAAGATCCTAATGGCAATGGCCAGCAAGATGAAATTCCGCTTACTTCTGTAAAACTGGATGATCTTCGCATGTTTTTCTTCGGCTTCTGGGGAATGTACAACGAAGGCATCTATTCCGATAAAGACGGAAAGGTTCACTATCCTTATCAAGAAGAAGGATACAAAGGTTATCTGACGTTCATGAACCGCTTGTGGAAGGAAGACTTGCTGGATCATGAGACCTTCTCTCAAACAGGTGATCAGAAAAAAGCAAAAGGTGAAAGCAACAAACTTGCACTGTTCAACGATTACCATCCATACTTCACACTCGGCGGTGAGCCTAGCACGGATCATCCGCTAATGACACCCGTGAAGAGCGAGGTGGCAGACTCTCCGGTATACGGCAAGCATCCGGGCATGTCGGCTCGCGGTACCTTTGCTATTACAAGCAGCAACCCGTCACCCGAGGCAACGATGCGATGGATCGATTACTTATACAGTTATGACGGTGCGACACTGTTCAATCAAGGTCCGGAAGGTGTGCTGTGGAAATTCAAAGACAAGGAAAATCACGTGAAAGAGTGGCTCCCCGTTCCTGGCGGCGGGGATCGTGAGGAATACCGGGGTAAAATCACGCCGAACTTTGGTATCTTGACACCGGGTATTAATGATCCGGATGTAGCGAAGGGTCTTCGCACCGAATTTGATGAGTGGATTGACAAGCAAAATCAAGAGAAGTTGGTACCTATCGGAAAAGCACCATTTCCTAACGTTTATTTGACGAATGAAGAGCAAAGCGAAGCAACCGCTCTATTGTCTGACCTGGATACGTACGTTAAACAGATGGAAGCGAAGTTTGTGACCGGCCAGGAACCACTTGAGAACTGGGATAAGTACATTGCACAGATGAAAAAAATGGGCAGTGACCGTATCATCGAACTGTATCAGGGGGCATATGACCGCTGGAATTCGGGGCAATAAAGCCTATCGAGTTACATCCCATGCAGAAAGACAGCAATTAGCTTCAATATTGTTAACTGCATTAAATTTTTCGCATATAAGAATTCTCGGGGGAGATGTGGACCGTTATGCAGAAATGGTTTGAAGAAGCCAAACTGGGGATATTCATCCACTATGGCATCTATGCGGTGGAAGGGGTTGCGGAATCCTGGTCCTTCTATAATGGCAGGATATCCTATGAAGAATATATGAAACAGTTGGATGGTTTTACGGCATCGGAATTCAATGCGGAGAAGTGGGCGGACTTGATTGAGAAGTCTGGTGCCCGGTATGCCGTATTAACAACGAAGCATCATGACGGCGTTGCTCTATGGGATACGCAATATAGTGATCTCAATGTTGTCAAACAGACACCAGCGAATCGGGACATTGTGAAGGAATATGCGGAAGCGATTCGGGAAAAGGGCATTCATCTAGGGATGTATTACTCACTCATTGATTGGTCACACCCGGATTATCCTAGCGTGTATGAAGGTGGAAAAGTGCCTGAGGATCTCAGCAGTGTCAACCGGCACTCAAGTCCTGTGGACGGCGTTCAAGTTCAGGAAAAGTGGCAGAAGTTCCTGCAATTTAATAACCATCAACTGGAAGAGATTTTAACAAATTACGGAAAGGTGGATCTGCTGTGGTTTGATGGGGACTGGGAACGGAGTGCCGAGCAGTGGAATCTGCCGGAGTTCAAGCATTATCTGCAATCTTTTAACCCGGATATCATCATCAACTCCCGCCTTCAAGGTAATGGGGATTACAAAACGCCTGAGCAAGGCATTCCGATCACAAGACCGGAGGGACCCTGGGAATTCTGCACCACGATCAATAGATCTTGGGGTTATGTGCCAACCGATCATAAATATAAATCCCTAAATCAGATCATTCGAATGTTCTGTGACTGCATTTCGATGGGCGGTAATATGTTGCTGGATATCGGTCCGCGTGAAGATGGCACCATCGATCAGAGGCAGGAGGATATTCTGCTTGGGCTGGGAGCATGGATCCGAACCCATGAAGAGGCCGTCTTCGGTACGGGTGAAGGCATTATGCCTCGCTATTATCTGGGGGGAAGCACCGTATCCGAGGATCGAAAGACGCTGTACCTGTTTGTGTATGACGATCCAAAAGAGAATGTGTGCATCAAAGGTCTCTGCAATCCGATCAAGAAAATTACCGTGCTCCATTCGGGCAAAGAGCTTAATCATGAGATTCATGGGGGCGTGCCTTGGTTCAATATCCCGGGGACAACGTGGATCAAGATGACCCCGGAGGACACGCATGAACAGGTGACCGTTCTTAAGCTTGAATTTGATGAGGAGCTGGAAATGTACGGCGGCTCTGGAGCCGTTGTCACCCATAACTAACCATTACGGGGAGGGTATGTGCTGGTAGATGCATGCCCTCCCTTACGAATTGGAGAGAGTGACATGAACAGAAGTGGAGTGCCAGAACCCAGGATTGAGTATGCTCCCAAACATTATATATGCAAACGTGCGCAGGAACCGTTGGTGTTAGACGGTCGTGTGGATAAGGCATTTTGGAATGCGGCTCATTGGACGGAGGATTTCGTTGATATCGAAGGGGATCTTCGTCCGAAGCCAGGGAAACAGACACGGGTAAAAATGCTGTGGTATGACGACTATTTCTACTTTGCTGCCGAGCTGGTTGAAGATCAGATCTGGGCTACGTTGACCGAGCGTGATTCCGTTATTTTCTATGACAATGACTTTGAGATTTTTATCGATCCCGACGGGGATTCGCATCAATATTATGAGTTCGAGATCAATGCGCTCAATACGGTATGGGACCTGTTATTAGTGAAGCCTTATCGGGATGGTGGGCCTCCGGTTAACGGTTGGGATATCAGCGGTCTCAAGACGGCCGTATATATCGATGGGGAACTGAACAGACCTGGTGCAGAGAACCGGAAATGGAGCGTGGAAGTCGCGATTCCCTGGGCCAGTCTAAAGGAATGTGCCGAAGGAAACCGTCCACCTGCGCCGGGTGAGTTCTGGCGTGTCAACTTCTCGCGTGTGGAGTGGCAAACCGAGGTACAGGACGGTGAGTACCGCAAGGTGCTGAATCCAGATACGGGTAAATCTTATCCGGAGGACAACTGGGTTTGGTCACCTATGGGTATTATCAACATGCATTACCCGGAGTTATGGGGTTATGTTGTATTCTCGGATGGTGACGGAACGGGTCAGTCGTTTGAGTTGCCGGAAGACGAACGAATCAAATGGGAGCTTCGCAGGCTCTACTACCGTGAACGTAATTATTATGAAACCCATGGTGAATTTACACAGGATGTGAAGCTGCTTATGGGTGAGGAATTGTTGAGCTGTAATCCTGTTATTGAAACGACTCGCAGCCTGTTCCAGATTACTGCGCCTTCTTCGGATGGCACGGCCTTGATCTGTATTCGGGAAGACGGAAAACTGTGGAAGGAGTGAGAACGCTATGACCAGCCAAACCTTGGTATTTTCCCTTGATGCACAGTCATTGGAGAGGATCGAGCAGAAGTTCCGGGAGAAGGTACGTTTTGCAGAGGCCCGCAAATCGGAGTTGTTTCATATTTTTCAGCAGGAGCTAACGCAAGAAGAGACATGGGCATTAAAGTATATATATGCCTATATGCCAGTAAACGACCTGGCTGATTATAACGGGGACTTGTTCTTGAGTCATGTGCGCCGGGCTTTGGACACCCGCAAACGTGTGCCTTGGGGAGAACGCGTTCCTGATCATTTGTTCCTTCATTTTGTACTGCCTTATCGCATAAATACGGAAAATATTGAAGATTTCCGCGGTTTGATGTATGACGAATTAGCCGAGCGGACAGCAAAGTTATCCATGGCGGATGCCATTTTGGAGACCAATTACTGGTGTCATGAGAAAGCGACCTATATTGGCAGCGATCTGCGTACGATATCACCGCTGACGATGATCCGGAATGCTCGTGGTCGATGCGGCGAAGAATCCACGCTGGCGGTAGCCGCTCTTCGCAGCATCGGTATACCTGCCCGCCAGGTCTACACACCGCGCTGGGCTCACTGTGACAGTAACCATGCTTGGGTAGAAGCCTGGGCAGATGGTCAATGGTATTACATCGGGGCATGCGAGCCTGAAGCCCGTCTGAACCAAGGGTGGTTCAGTCCGCCAGCCCGCAGGGCCATGCTGATTAATACGAGGATCTATGCCGACTATCCCGGACCAGAGGATATTACGCTCTCCGAAAAGGGATTTACGGAAATTAATTTACTTGAGAACTATGCGCCCACACGTAACATCTATGTGAAGGTGAAAAATGGACAGGGAGAGCCCGTACCCGGCGCGAGTGTCCGCTTTGAGTTGTACAATACGGCTGAATTCTATCCGATTGCCGAGATTAGGACGGATGCACAAGGGGAAGCGATCTTTAAGACTGGCTGTGGTGACCTTTTGATTCGTGCCGTTAGCGGTGGTAAGTGGAGTGAGATCCTATTCAAGGCTCAGGAAAATAAGGATGTAGAGCTTGTGCTGAACTCATCAGAGCAGCCTACAGAGATTGTAGATTTCGATATGGTTCCTCCTCCGGAAAGGGAGGGAGAGGTCGTGGTTGCATTACCGGAAGAGAAGATTGAGATTCATAATCGTCGTCTGGAGGAAGGAGCGCAGACCCGGAGCGAGTATGAGGACATGTTCCTGAGTGAGGAGGAAGCTGTCTCGCTGGCTAAAAAGGTTGGACTGCCCTCGGTACGTGTGTGGGATGTTCTCCGCAAGGCACGGGGGAACAGCCGGGAAATTGCAACTTTCCTAGAGGAACGTTCCAATCCATACGATGAGTGGCCGCTCCGGTTGCTGGAGTCGATGAATGAAAAAGATTTAATTGATACTTTTCGCCAGACGCTGGATGATCATCTGATTGGTGCGCTCTCGCAGCAAGGATCTTGGGCGGAGGATACGTTTGTGAGATACATCCTGTGTCCGCGGATCTCCTATGAGATGCTGGTCCCATATCGAGGTGTATTCCAGAATGCCTTTTCGGCAGATGAGGCGGCAACTTTCAGGGAGAACCCCTCGACAATTGCCCAAATGCTGGAACAGCAATATGAATACTATGAAGATCTTCCTAATCTAAAAGGCAAAGGGAATCCAATAGGGACGTTTAGTCTAATGAAGGGAGACTCTCAGTCGCTGGATATTTTGTTTGTGGCTGTATGTCGCAGTTTGGGTATTCCGGCCCGATTACATCCCAGCGCACAGAAACCACAGTATCTAAGTGATAGAGGCTGGGAGGATGCAGTGTTTAGTCTCACCTCACCTCTAACTCAGGAGAGCACAAGCTGGGGGATGCTCCAACTTCATAGGGATATAAAAGTTCCGCAGGATACACCTGAAGCATCTTATTTCGAGAACTTTACGTTTGCCCGTCTGGAAGATGGCGTCTACAAGACGTTGATTTATCCTTATGGCAGTACGGATGTCTATAGTGAGCCATATGAGGTTGAGGCAGGAGCTTATCGCTTAACGACAGGCGTTAGGCTGAACGATGGAACGGCAAAAGTACGATTCGTTTACTTTACCGTGAGCGCTGGAGATACCACTGAGGTTGTCTTGTCTTATCGCGAGACTGAGGTTGAGATTCCTGTACTGGGTAAACTGGCACCAGGAAGTATACTGACCCGTCTTGATGGTTCAGAGGTAGAACTAGAGGAACTTCTGGGATCGGAGGGTGCCATTGCTTCCTGGATTGAACCGGAGCGGGAACCGACCAAACATCTGATTCGTGAACTGTGCGAGCTGGCAGAGCCGCTGGATAAGGTGGGTATACCAATCGTACTCATAATCGGAGATGCAGAATGGAACGCTTCCTTTGATCCTGTTGGTTATCCGAAGCTGCCTGTGCGCACGGTTTTTGTACGAGATTCCAGTTATGCTTCCTTGTCCGGCTTCATTTCGAAGCCTGCGGCTTATGAAGCGGGTTATCCACATCTGTTCGTGATGGATACTCAGCATCAAGTTCGTTATTCGGCTTCCGGGTACAAGATTGGTACTGGGAAGGAAGCCTTGCAGATTGCTGCTGCGATATCTCAATCATCGAACAGATCGGAGTGAAGAGAGTGACGAAATATATTGCTGCCGGTTATGCTGTTGATTCAGTTCTCCCCGACATGACACATGAGGATCTCTTGAAGTTAACACATCTGAACGTAGCCTTCGGACATGTCAAGAATGATGCAATAACAACCGAGCATCTAAAAAACGGTCATGTGATCCAGAACATCAAGCGGGAGCTTCCAAATCTTACAGTGCTGTTGTCTGTAGGCGGATGGAGCGCTGGCGGTTTTTCCGAAGCCGCCTCAACCCAGGCGGGGAGGGAAAGCATGGCTGAATCAGCGGTTAAGGCGCTGGAGGAATATCCTTTTGACGGGATCGATCTGGACTGGGAATATCCTTGTTACGGTGAAGCTGGTATCGCATCCAGCCCAGATGATAAACGGAATTTCACTTTACTTCTCAAGACGATGCGGGAGGCACTGAGTGCCAAGGGAGAAGAGGATGGCCGTCATTATCTGCTCACCATTGCAGCAGGGGCTGATCAATACTACGTTGATGGTACAGAGATGGCTGAGGTGCAGCAGTACCTGGACTACGTGCAGTTGATGACCTATGATATGCGTGGTGGTTTTCAGGTTCTGACCGGACATCATACGAATCTGTACACGCCAACAGGAGATCTGTTTCGAATCAGTACGGATGCTTCCGTGAACCTGTTTATTTGCGCAGGCGTTCCGAAGGAGAAAATTGTGATTGGAGCTGCCTTCTATTCCCGGATCTGGACTGAGGTTCCTGACCGAAACCACGGACTCCATCAAATGGCCGGCAGCACAGGCGGCTACGGTCCGTCATTTGCCGAGCTGGAAGCGAAGTACATTAACAAGAATGGTTACACTCGTTATTGGGATGAAGAAGCCTGTGCACCATTTCTGTTTAATGGGTCTAGTTTCATATCTTATGATGATGAAGAATCGATCCAATGCAAATGTGATTACGTAAAGGATCAAGGTCTGGCCGGAATCATGTTCTGGGAGTACGGCTGTGATCCAACTCACCGTTTGCTGAGTGCAGTGCATCAAGGGCTGAAGGATCTTTCGGCTGGGAAAATCGGATAAGGTCGCTGGCCGCGACGAATCAGATTATGTCTACGGACTAAAAACATACGAAGGGGCCGTCCTATACGTCATGAGCATGACGTATAGGACGGCCCCTTGTTTGCGTTATTTTGGTCTAATGAATCAGGCACATGTTAGACGATGTCTCCCTTTATCCAATACATTCCTCGTCATCATCATCAGGAGAATCGGCGGAGCCATTGGGACGGTGCATTTTACGGTATTGCCCTGGGGTATAACCCGTCTCTTTTTTGAATTTGCGGATGAAGTTTGGTGTATCCAGGTAACCGACACGCGTGATGATATCTTTTAACGGATCGGTAGTATGCAGCAGTAGTCGAATGACCTCATCCATCCGTTTCTGCCAGATATATTGGGTAAAGTTCATGCCGATCTTTTCTTTGAAAGAACGACTGAAATAGGATGAAGAGATCGTGAATTTCGATGAAATCGTACCTAAACTGAGATCATAATCAGAGAAATTAGCATCGATATAAGCAACAATTTCATCCATAAGAGAGCTTTCTTCCGTCTCACTCTTCGCTTCGACATGGGCGCAGATTTCGGCGGCAAGGCCTGTCAGTTTTTTCTCCAAATCCTCTAACGAGTCGTAGGAAGTGATCCTTGGAAGTTGATCAACCACATGATGGATTCCAAGCTCCGAAGCGGTTTTGAGCATTGTATTCAGAATATCAAAGCAGATGCAACGCAGCAGCGGTACAGATGGCATTTCGGATTTCAGGGTATTCAACGCAGTTGACACCATCTGAACCGCCACATCATAGCTGCCTTGTTTTAAGCTCTGAACCAGCTTTAATAACACATCCTTAGGGACCCAGAAGGAGGAATCCTGTACATCGGAACCAGAGAGGTCGTTAAAGTATGTACTCCTGCCCTGTCCATGTAGCATCGATGCTTCCAGAGCGGTCGAGGCCTCAATGTAGGACTGATTCAGCTGTTTCGGATAAGTGTACCGATTGCCTATCCCGATTGCGGGCGCGACCCCGGTGTGTTCTGTCACCATCCATTGCAGTTTTTCAACGATAGGCTCCATACGGATATTCAGGCTACCTTCATGCCCAATTTCGGCATCGAATCCCACGATAAGGGCCAATTGGTCTGCCTGTGGCAGCTCTACGCCGTAAGCATATGCAGACAACTCCGGCAGGTCCACATCGTTCATCAGTTGCATGACAGTAGGTTGCTCGGGGTTATCACCGATAGGAAAAGCATGCATTTCCCAGCCCATGATCATGACAAAATAATGGGACCGGTTAAAGCGTATGCCAAGCTTATCCGTAAACTCAGAGGGAAAATCTCCGGTGTGACCGTGCTTCAGCAACATGAGCAAAATATGATTGCGAGCATAGGGCTCCTGAAGATCTACGCGCTGACTATAATCATGCAGTGTTTTCTTGATCCATTCCAGCTCGTTGGTGGTGGAGGATGGAGCAGGATCATTTTTCAACCGAATGAACTCCATTAAGTCTGAAATCGGATGGTACTGTCTTCGGGCCAACATAATGGCGAAGAATGTGCCCATCACCACCATGAAGGAGAAAACGAGAACAACAAAGGTGCGAATATGAACGATTCGGCTAAAAAATTGGTTGCTGGGCATAGCGGTTACATAAGTCCAACCCGCATCCGATTTAACGGATACAACCGAATGTGGTTCTTGATTTAAGGAGATGCTGTGCGTGCCGGATTCAAGAGCAAACAGAGCGTTAACTTCCTGTTCGGATATGATTTCTCCCTTGTAATTGGCTGCCAGGACTTGCCCGAAATTATCGAAAATATAAGTCATCCCGTGATAGTCGCTGAGGATGGAATCAATTAAGCCCGTCAGATTGGACTCGTGTATCAAGTACATGACGGTTCCATGGGCGGGCGTATTGTTAGGTGCAATCGGTACAAGGTATGCCAGCATGGAATTGGGTATTCTGGTTCCTTGGACGACCTGCTCCGCTGGACGTATTGTGGGGGACTGTACGTTATTCAAATCCCGGATCATGTCTGTTTTGTTCCACGTAGTAAATTTGTAGCGGCCAGTGAATACATCCAGGTTCTCAGAACCTTGAGAAGAATAGATGTTATCATCTTCACGGAAGAACAGGAATAACTCATCGATAATGGAACTGGTGGCTTTGTATTTGACCAATGCGCCGATGGATTCCCGGCTATAGTACGGATGGTGGGTCCAATACCGCGTTAACTGCTCATCGTAGGCGATGCGAAAAGCGATGTCTTGGAGTTCCTTCATGCGATCATCAATGACAGTTTTGGCTTGAGTGAGCTGATTGACATTGGTCTGTTCAATCTCTGAACGGAGCGTGTCCACAGCGTTGTGATAAATAATGATGGTTAAAATAACAAGAGGGATAAGAAAAATGGAGATATAGGATAGGGTGTACTTAAACAGAAGCTTGGACTTGAAGTGATTCCATTTCATATCTGCAACCTCCCGTTTTTCTTTCGTGCTGCAGCGATAGCGCTCTCATATGGGCAGTGAAGTTATTGCCAAGATGGGAGCTGCTGGGGTGTTCCTTCTAAAAATACTAGGAGAACTTCTCTAATAAAGCAATGGTTCTTTTATAAATTCCAGTGCAATCCGTAAGAAAGATATAGCTATAGCAAAATCCCCTCAAAGTTCACTCATTTCCTTATGCTACCACACAAGGCTTTTCAAAGAGTAACTACTTTAAGGGGATAATTCTAGCTGATCATATATTATATTTTCTATTACTGAATATAGGAGTTACAACGATTATTCGTCCAGAGGTTCATAGTCAAACCAATCGAAACTTGCGGGTGTAAACTCCCCCGATGGAGCATAAGCGTACATGGCGATCATCACACCTGTGAAACCACTTGCCACTTCGGTAGATAACAGATGTGTTTCTCCTGAACCCACTTCGATGGCATCGGATGAACCTTGCTGATAGAGGAACGTGAAGTGATTACGGTCAGCCTTGATTTGTAATACAACCGGCCCCGTGTCACAGTCAAGCACCTGTTCGGTTCGCAGAGAGCCGACGGTTCGCCGCAATACGATTTTCTTCTGACCGTCGATCTGTGTTACAGCCAAGTCGTAATGATATTTATCATTCATAAATAAGGTTAATCCGGCTTCCTCACCGCTCGCAAATGGCTCATAACACAGCTCGGTGGCCATATTGCATAAGAAATGGCTCAATCGACGCCCAACAAAGGCTGGATTTTGTCCATCATCGAGTGAAACCGGCTGACCCCGCAGGATGAGTTGCCCGGGATTTTCTGTGAGTGTCCAACTATTCGGAGCCGGGTTCCGTAAGAAGATCCAGTTCATGTCCAAAGTTGGTTCGTCAAAATGATCCCGTATAGCCCGAGGTGACCAAGGATGCTCAGGCAATGAAGGTCCGGTCATCTCTGGTTCAATATGTCCGTCCACACCGATTATCGGCCAACCAGTGTCCGTCCACGTGACAGGGGCCAGGAACGTTTCACGTCCCAGATGGTGTCGCATAGGGTAACCAGCTGGACGAATACCAAGAGATACGGCCCACCAGCTTCCATCCTGGATCTGGACAAGGTCTGCATGACCGGTTGCGTGAATGCTGGATTTCATGCTCCGATTGGACAGAATCGGATTATGAGGACACGGATCAAATGGTCCGTATGGCTCTGTGCTCCGAGCGATGGTCTCCATATGACCATACTCGGTTCCACCTTCGGCGATCATCAGATAATAGAGGCCGTTTATTTTATACATGTGGGGAGCTTCGGGGGCTGCTCCTCCGGTTCCAGTCCAGATCAATCGACTATCGGTTAGTCTGGCTCCGGTCGTGGTGTCTATCTCGCACTGATAGATGCCTTCGCCTTCATCGCCGTTACAGGCCGTTTGAAAATACACATGTCCATCATCATCAAAGAGAAAAGAGGGATCAATGCCGCCCTGATCAACAAAAATTGGAGCAGACCATGGTCCCTCAGGTTGGATGCTACGTACATAAAAATTTCCGCCGCCGCTGACATTGGTTGTTGTCATATAGAACCAGCCATCATGGTGCCGGAGTGTTGGGGCAAAAATACCGCCAGAGCTGCCTGCGTTCGCTAAAGGGAGTTGCTCAGTTGTTGTGAGGACATGGCCGATCTGTCGCCAGTTCACAAGGTCTTTGCTGTGGAAGATGGGCACACCAGGGAAATATTCAAAGGTACTGGTTACCAGATAATAGTCTTCATCTACACGGCAGATACTTGGATCTGGATAAAACCCCGGAATGACCGGATTGGTATATTTCATCATTTATGCTCCTATTCATTTCGAGAGTTTAGTATGAATCTGGACACATTGAAAATCCCTGCTACAAGGCGAATTATAACGCTTATAAGTATATGGAACCTTGATTTTTCGGTCTTGGAATAGCATGATATAGACATTCAACCCAACTATGTTCGCGGAGGGGAATGCTTTTGAGTAATGCATATTTGAGATGGTTTACCTCGGACCATCAACAATTTCCGTTTTTTATCCAGTACGGTGGACATGTTGAGGACATGGAGCTTCATAATCATATGGATTTTACGGAACTTGTGATTGTTCTGAATGGTCATGCAACCCATGTGGTGAACACCGAGGAATTTTTTATTAAAAAAGGGAACGCATTTGTGATTAATGGCGACACCCATCATGCGTATAAAGACCCTCATGATTTTAGGATCTGTAACATTATGTTCAGTCCCGAGATGCTTGCTTCGGCTGGGCCCGATCTGAGAAAATCTAACGGCTTCCAGGCGCTGTTTGTTTTGGAACCGTTTTATCGTAATATTCACTCCTTTCCGAGTAAATTGGCGTTATCCATTTCCAGTCTGGAGTATGTAGAATCACTGATATCGTTCATGATTGAGGAGTATCAGAGTAAACAGCAAGGGTATCAGACGATGTTGATCTCACGTCTTACGGAGATGGTTGTTTATTTGTCGAGGCAATATGATACACAGGAGAAAGGGATCGAAGGTAATAATCTGATGCATCTGGCAAATGCCATTTCATTTATTGAAGATCATTATCTGGAGCCACTGTCGCTAGAGGATATTGCGGGGAAGTCGAATATCTCAATAAGGCATCTGAACCGGATTTTTCGATCCTATTATCAGATGACCCCGATCTCTTATCTGCAAAAGTTGCGTCTGGAGAAGGCGTGTCATTTGTTGAAAAACGGGAATCTGTCCATCACGGAAATTTCGTATGAATGTGGATTTAACGACAGTAATTATTTCACCCGCCAGTTTAAGAAAGCCTTTGGCAAGTCTCCCAAAACATACAGGCAGACTCATTAATACATGACCGAATATAAAACACCAAAACAGGGCCTCCTCATATGGAGGTCCTGTCTGCTGTCTCAGGGAAAAGGGGGAGTTCAATAGTTCAAGAGCCGTCCGTTGTCATGCCACTGACCGTACATTTTATTTTCCTTTGTGTGGGTTATGAACTTATCCAATCTGCTCTGGAATAATGCTGGCTGATTCTTAACACTTTGGATCGTATCGATCCGAACGTTTTGGTACAGGGTAGGGAAGGCCATGAAATTTGCATAAACCTGATGATCTTCTTTCAGCCTTTGTTCGATCACACCATCAATAATGAAAGCACTCGGGTCCATAACAGGAAGAACCTTTCTCCCCTCGTCATGCATGAAGCCCAACTTTTCAAGACGACGGACACGTTCCTTGTTCAATTCAGTCCATGAGCTACGTTTCCTTCTAGGCGATAATCGCTGTGCTAATTGAGTCTCGGATATTTTCTTTTTGACTCCATCGATCCAGCCAAAGCACAGCGACTCCTCAACCACGTCCAAATACAGCAGGGTATTTGGCACGGGTTTTATGCTTATCATTACCCAGCAAGATTTCTCGACTTTTCCATGCGTCTGCAACCAATTTCTCAATTCATCCCTCGACGTCACGGGGATACAATGTACATTTTCCATCCGATTGTCAACTATACTTGAGCCGGTTCCTGATACCAGAAGAGAGAATAGTCATTCATGATGGAGGCGTGCCCCAATTGACGCAGCATGGTAGAAACATTGCCACGATGATAGGTTCCGTGGTTAACCACATGGATTACGATGTCCGATAAGCTGGTTTCGCGAACTCCTGCAAATGGATTATCGAGTAGAATGGTTTGCTCCAAATCAGCTTGGCCTCGTAACCACTCACTGTATTGTGCCGACAGGTCGGTAAAACATTGGATGTACTCATCCACAGAACCGTGAATTTCACTATTGAGTGGTATGCATGCTTGCAGTGCCTCGGGCATACCGGTGCCAGTTAACACCAGGTACCACATCTTATCCACTGTATAGATATGGCTGAGTGCATGAGCAATGGTTGGATATGAACTGTTCACTTCCTGACTCAGGACAGAGGAGGGCAGTTCCTTGATTCTGCCCAGGATTGTTTGGTTGGCCCATGTGTGGTAGTTATACATTTGTTCCGGATGATTCATTGATGATCGTCTCCTTTAATTTGGCTATAGATTAGGTTAACTTACTGAGATGATTATAAAAAAAGAAGTATGACAACAGCGTGTCATACTTCTTCATAGAGCTTAAGTGCGTTTCGAAGTTGTTCTTTCAGAATGCCTCGTAATTCAATCGGTTCAAGCACCTCGGCGCCACTTCCCAAACTAAGTAGAAACGACCATAACCACTTGGCTTGTAACGGTTGATGAACCGGGATACGCATCGTCATACTTCCATCCTCGTGAAATTGCTTATCTGCCTGTTGAAAATGATCCATGGCTTCCGCGAGCGCTTCCGGGTTCACCCGAAATACCACATCACTTACCTGATCTTGCCATGACGGATCTGAGACAACCGTCTCTTGGGGAAGCTCAAGGTGGGGTTGGAAGTGTTCCGATGTCAGTTGCACGTTCATCATCCGGGACAGTCGGAACTCGCGATAATCCTGCCGTGTCTGGCAAAATCCATGTACATACCAATTACGATATTTAAAATGAAGTCTTACCGGTTCCAGATGGCGGGGTGTATGTTCATTCTTTGTATTGATGTAGTCAAAACGGACAACCTGATGATCCGTAATACCTTTACGCAGATGAGGAAGGGCATCAGGTTCTGTTCGGCGAGTCTCCAGATCCACCGATAGACTTGAGGTTTGATGCTCCGGTCCAATCGTTTGCAGACGTTCAATCGTGCCTTGTGCACGTGCATCTTCGAATACTGTGGATAGACTGCTCAGGACAGTTATCAGGGAATCCACATCATAAGAACCGAGCAAGCTTTTATCCATCTTGTATCCGTCCATCATGCCGTAGCCGCCTTTGAGTCCCTGATGGGAGACGACCGGGAAGCCGGCGGCACAGATCACATCAATATCCCGATAGATCGTTCTTGGGGACACCTGAAACTCTTCAGCCAAGGTGGAAGCAGACAATACTTCGTGGTTCAGCAGTTTGTATATGATTGAGATTAATCGCTCCAATTTCAAAAGGTATCCCCGCCCGTTATTCCATTTTGTCATTACAGGCCATTATTATATCACGCCAGGGTAAACAACATGGAGGATTACAGAGGGTCTATAGAAGTCATACCATCCAGTATGTTTTGTTCCAACATAATTGGACAAGTTCTTCGGTGAGAGGAAACAAAAAAGAGTGCTGGATAGCACCCTTTCGAAGAAACATGATTGTTGTTGTGTTGAACAGTTACGTTAGCAGATCGGTCGAACTTCATATCGAGTGAATAGTCAGAGCCGGCTCTACTCTTCTTGCACGTTATAGAGAACCCGAGCGAGCAGATTCTGTCCATAGTTTCCGAAATTTTTACCAAAGATCGTTAAGCCCCGTTTGTTCAAAGGTTCGTCCGTAACCGCAATGCGGAAGTGAATATCGCTTTTGTAATCCAGCCCAATCTGGTCCAGCGTTACGTCCGAGATGCGGCATCCGTCGATATAGCTGCCTTCCTGTGTAATCCGGATCAGCTTCAGCATGCCGTACTGATTCAAGTGCGGAGGCCACCATTCCGGATTAAAGGTACCGCGTGTATTGCCAAAATCCCCCGGACTTGTCCAGCAGCCAATCTCAATCCCATTGACATAGAAGTAAATATCCGAAGGGTAATTATCACAAAAGCCAGGGGCCTCCGATCCCAGTTCCATCGACAACTGAATTTCGCTAAAGGACTGATTGGGTTTGAGATAGTTGGGAATCCGATATTCCAGATAACCTTCAGCCAGCCAGATCATCTCCGCATCAATTCGCAGTGGATCAGCAAAGTACCGCGGATCATCGAACTCTCCAACAATGCTGTCCCGGGTAGCGAGACCACATGTAGGTGCGGCCTGATAATCGCTGTAATGACCGACCTGAATTTCCACCTCATAACGGTTGTTAATCTCCTGTGAACGCAGATCAACCATCAATTTTTCCTCATTGAGATAACATATCTTCTGAATTCCATGTTTGCCAACGGCGGTGTTGATCTCGATCAATCCGCTCTCTTCAAGCTTCTTGATATGCATCGTGATAGCGCCATTGCTCAGTCCCAGCTTGGTTGCGAGATCATTGAGATTAAGGCTTTGGTTCTTGGCCAGCAGCTCGATGATCTGAATCCGGATTTCCGAACTGAGCGCTTTGAAGATATTCACACCCGACATCAGATCTTTAATATAAATCATAGGTGGATTTCCTTTCCCCGTTCTGAACAAAGTCTTCGACACAGACATTTGCACATTTATATGTTTTATTTCAGATAATTATAAATCATTCCCTCATGGAAGGGAAGGGTGGAGAAATAGAAGCCAAAACCCTTGTATATAGCGCAAATACGAAAATATAATCTATATTTTGTCCACTATTCCGGTTAAAATAAGTGTTAATCAGTTCACATATATTTGAAATATACCATTGAAATGTAATGTAACCGCTTTTATAATCCTATTATACCTAAATTGATTCAATACTTCATGAACCTAATTAACCATTTGAACAGGAAAGGTGGAGTTTGGTTTGGAAAAGTTAAGCAATGTGAAGAGGTTTAAGTGGAAACGGTTGGCGTTACCGGCATTACTTGTGATGGTATTACTGCTAGCAGGTCAGTCAAAAGCTTTGGCGGCATTCTGGAATCTGACCGGAGATACCGCTGTTCATGATCCATCGATTATCAAAGAGGGCAGTTCCTGGTACACCTTTTCAACCGGCCCGGGTATTCAAGTATTGAAATCCGATAATGGTTCGTCCTGGTATCGTGTTCCACAAATCTTCTTAAGTAAGCCATCCTGGTGGGCTTCTGCCGTTCCGGGACAAAGCGGATTGGATGTATGGGCACCGGATGTAGAGCAGTATAACGGAAAAGTATGGCTCTATTATTCGATCTCCACCTTTGGCTCCAATCGGTCTGCGATTGGTCTTGCTTCTGCGAACAGCATTGGAGCAGGGCAGTGGAAGGATGAAGGATTGGTGCTTCAAACCACGACCGCCAATAATTATAATGCCATTGACCCAAATCTGGTCATTGATGCTTCAGGCAATCCGTGGCTGGCCTTTGGTTCTTTCTGGAGTGGCCTGAAGATTGTCAAGCTGGACAAAAACACGATGAAACCGACGGGAAGTATAACTTCCATTGCTGCGCGCCCGAATAACGGAGGTGCTATTGAAGGACCAAGTATTGTATATCGTGGCGGCTACTATTACCTGTTTGCTTCCATCGATTCTTGCTGCCAAGGGGTGAACAGTACCTACAAAATGGTCTATGGACGTTCGACCAGTATAACAGGCCCTTATGTGGACAAAAACGGAGTTAATATGCTGAATGGTGGCGGAACGATATTGGATACAGGCAATGTGAAGTGGAAAGGTCCAGGTGGTCAGGACGTGTACAACGGCAATGTCATCGCAAGACATGCCTATGATGCAGAGGATAATGGCAATCCTAAATTGCTGATTAATGACTTGCTTTGGGACTCGAATGGCTGGCCGAAATACTGATTTGTTTTATATAAATATAAAATGTTTTATAAAAGTGTTGACTAAAGTGATCTGGATTTGATAAATTTAACAACAGAAATCTTATTTCATCCAATTGAATACGGTTACAAGTCCAGATCAGGAGGGGTTCAGATGGTAAAGAAAAAGAATTGGGTCACATTTATGCTTCTTATGCTGGTAAGTGCGCTGGTACTCGCAGGTTGCGGAGGAAGCAGCGGTGCAAGTGGGGACAAGGAGTTAACGTTTATGTTCCGCGGCGGTACTGATGAGCAGAAAGCATACCAAGCAGTGGTCAAGAAATTCGAAGAAGATCATCCGGGTGTGAAAGTCAAAATTATCGTAACGGCTGCGGATCAATATGCAACCAAACTAAGAGCGGCAATTACAGGCAACAGCTTGCCTGACGTATTTTATATCAATCCGGGTGACGTGAAAGCGTATGTGAACAGCAATGTGCTGATGAACCTCACTTCGTATATTGAAAACAATCCGGATGTTGATCTCGATAATATCTGGAAATACGGCGTGGACCTGTATCGTTATGACGGCCAAATGGCAGGTCAAGGTGATATCTACGGTATGCCGAAGGATCTGGGGCCATTTGCACTGGGCTACAACAAAACGTTGTTTGAAAAAGAGGGGATCCCACTCCCTGACAAGGATAAACCATACACATGGGAAGAGTTCATCAAGGTGAATCAGCAAGCGACCAAGGATACCAATGGAGATGGTAAACCGGATGTATACGGTACTGGATTCAACGTACAGTGGGCACTGCAATCCTTTGTATGGAGCAACGGTGGGGATTGGTTGGATGAGACCAAAACAAAAGTAACGATTGATGATCCAAAATTCGCTGAAGCACTGCAATTCTTCGCTGATATGCAGAATGTATACAAAATTACACCTTCCATTGAGGAAGCGCAAACATTGGATACGTATCAACGCTGGATGAAAGGTGAAATGGCTTTCTTCCCTGTAGGCCCATGGGATATGAGTACATTTGAGAAATTGCCTTTCGATTATGATTTGCTGCCATTCCCTGCGGGATCAACTGGCAAATCGGCAACGTGGATCGGATCTCTGGGAATCGGAGTATCCGCGAAAACGAAACATCCAGAAGAAGCAGCAGCATTGGTGAACTACCTTACGGCTTCGAAGGAAGGCATGCAACAACTGGTAGATGCCAAGGTACAAATTCCGAACTTGCTTGATATGGCAGACGAGTGGGCCAAAGATACATCCACGAAACCAGCCAACAAACAGGAATTCATTGATATTGTTGAAGATTACGGCCGGGCTCTGCCAGGTAACTACACGTACAATGCGGAATGGTATGACCTGTTCTTCACGGACATCCAGCCGGTATTGGATGGCAAGATTACAGCCGCAGACTATGTGAAGCAGCAACAACCGAAAATGCAAAAACTGCTCGACAAAGCGGTTGAACAAGAAAAGAAATCTCAGAAATAGTAGATAGGAAAGGGTGATGCCGGCAGCCTGCAATCATGCTGCTGGCATCATTCGTATTGGAACTTATTGGATTCCATACGGGCATGTGGCATTCGTTGATCGACAAGGTTCAATCGAAGAATGCCACATGCTGATACTAGAAACAGGGGTGAACGCCGTGATTACGAAATCGAGTTTGTATCGCAAAGAGATGCTGTACGGATATCTGTTTATTTTACCTCCGATTCTTGGATTGCTGATCTTTGTCATGTTCCCGTTCCTCTACTCCCTTTATGGTTCCTTTACGGATTGGGACGGACTGGGACAGATGAACTTTATCGGTTTGGCCAACTTCAAGGATTTGCTCACGGATGACCTTTTCTACAAAGCGATGTTTAATACATTCTTCCTGATGCTTGGTATTCCGATTGGATTGTTGCTCGCATTGTTGCTGGCAATGGGTCTGAATCGTAAAATTCCCGGCACAACGACATTCCGTGTGATCTATTACATTCCAGTTATTTCTTCCCTCGCTGCGGTGTCCATCATGTGGAACTGGGCGTATAACGGGGATTACGGTCTGGTGAACCAGTTCCTTGATCTGTTTGGGATTAAAGGGCCTAACTGGCTCGCGAACAAAGACACGGTCAAACCGGCTCTGATTATTATGACGGTGTGGAAGGGTCTTGGATACACGATGTTATTGTACTTGGCGGCACTGCAAAGTGTATCACGTACATACTACGAAGCGGCTGAGCTGGATGGAGCGAACGGGTTCCAAATCTTCCGCAATATCACCTGGCCTATGGTGAAGCCAGTTACCTTTTTCCTCATTGTTACAAATATCATTGGCGGTTCCCAGATCTTCACCGAGATGAACATTATGACACCGACGGGTGGTCCTGAATATTCTTCGGCATCGATCGTTTTCTACATCTGGCAGAAAGCTTTCAGTAACTTGCAGATGGGTTATGCCTCAGCAATGGCCATGATTCTTGGTATTTTCATTTTTGTCATTACCCTGGTGCAATTCAAAATGAACGAAAAATCAGCCTATGATGGGGATTGATTGTCAAGGAAAGGAGTGAACCGGAGATGTCTTACAGTCAAAAGAGGAAATTAACAAACTCGATCATTTTTATCGTACTTGCGATTGGGGCAATTGCAATGATTGCACCACTGATCTGGATGTTGTCCACGTCATTGAAGGAGAAGCAGGATGTGTTCGCGCTTCCGCCTGTATGGATACCTGAAGTGTTCCAATTTGGAAAGTATAAAGAAATCTGGGAAGCAGGACCGCTGCTCAGCGGGATCAAAAACAGCCTCATCGTTGCGGTGAGTGTAACGGTGGTGGGTACGTTTACGTCCAGTATCGCAGCCTTTGCTTTTGCCAAGTTAAGATTCCCGCACAAAAACAAACTGTTTCTCGCGTTGCTGGCATCCATGATGATTCCTTATCCAACAGTCATGATCCCGCAATTCATCATGTTTGCAAAGCTGGGCTGGGTGGATACGCTGTTGCCACTGATCGTTCCAGGACTGTTCGGTAACGTAATCATGATCTTCTTCCTGCGCCAATACCTGCTTAGTGTGCCTGATGCGATTATTGAGGCGGCCAAAATCGATGGAAGTTCCTACTTCCGGCTGTACTCCAGTATTACGTTCCCGCTCATCAAACCGGCGATTGCTGCACAGTTGATTCTCTGGTTCATGGGCATCTGGAACGATTATCTGGCACCAATTATCTATCTGAATTCACCGGAGAAGCAGACGTTACAGCTCGTTATAGCAAACTTTAATGCCACGTATGCGATCCAGACGGATTATCCACTTATTATGGCGGCATCGATTGTGGCTCTGTTACCTGTATTAATCATCTTCCTGATCTTCCAGAAACAGATTATTGAGTCGGTTGCCATTTCGGGAGTGAAGGGATGAACCAGCGGAAGAAATTCCGACGGTGGTCGAATTCAGGAAAAGGAGTGGTTGCTTCCATGTTGTTATTGTTGGTTGTTGGAGCTACGGGTTGTTCTGGAGAAGGAGCAGGAGAAACGGTGTCCCGTCCCGTCTTTCCTGAAGCTCCTCAAGATGCTCAGTTGTATGACACTTCCATTTTGGACGATGAATCACGCTGGACGGTGAACAATGCGCATGATCCGGCCATTATCAAAACAGACCAGGGATACTACGTCTATTCCACAGACGTTCGTGTAGCAGGAGAAGCGAAACCCGGCGTCATGGTACGTAAATCAGATGATCTGATCCACTGGAAGTGGGTAGGTCAAGCTCTCCCGGGTATTCCGCAAGAAGCGCTGGACTGGACGGGTGCGGTCAATCTGTGGGCACCGGATGTTATTCAGGCTGGTGATACCTATCGGATGTATTATTCGGCTTCTTCTTTTGGCAGTACCCAGTCGGCTATTGGTCTTCAGACATCTCCATCTCCCGAAGGTCCTTGGACAGATGAAGGACTGGTTGTGAAAACTTCTGCGAATGAACAGGACAAATTAAATGCCATTGATGCCAATCCCATTGTGGATGCCGAGGGTAATTCGTGGATGGTATATGGTTCATTCTTTGACGGAATCTACATTGCGCCACTTGATCCCGACACCGGGAAATTCAAGGAAGAGGGTTATGGTACTCGCATTGCTGCTCGGGATCGTGCTACCGAAGAAGGTGCAGTCGAAGGTCCATACATTGTGTATAACCCGGAGTTCAAAAAGTATTATCTGTTTGTCTCCTATGATTCCTTGTTCGAAGATTATAACGTGCGGGTTGCGCGTGCTGATTCAATCACAGGACCGTACACGGACATAAACGGCAATAACATGCTGGATACAGAGTATCTGCCGCAATATGAGATCGGCACCAAAATTCTCGGCGGTTATCGCTTCACAGAAGGCGAGGGCTGGGTTGCGCCCGGACATAACTCCGTTCTGAAGGACGGAGGCGATTATTACATCGTGCATCATGCACGGGGCGAGACGGATAAAAACTGGCCATATCTGCATGTACGCAAAATGTTATGGACGAAGGATGGCTGGCCTGTGGTTTCACCTGAACGTTACGCAGGTGAGACTGCACAGGATATTCCGAAATCCATGATTGCCGGGGAGTGGGAAGGTATGGCGCTTGATCCGTCCGTGGACGGGCAGATTCAAGCCGTGCCTTATACCCTAACAAGCAACGGTAAAATTAAAAGCGAAAAAGGTTCAGGAACCTGGACATTTGATGACAAACAAACACTGATGTTGAAGTGGAAAGAAAGCCCATGGGGCGGAGCCTCCACAGAAGAGCTGAAGCTGCTCCCGTCCTGGGACTGGGAGCGAAGCCAGCCCACGCTGGTGGTGACAGGTCTCGATGACCACGGCGTGGCGGTCTGGGGCAAGCAAATTAGCGCAGCGGAGGAGTAAGGGGGCGAGCAGCGAGCGCGTTAAGAGGGAGCTGCCGCTCCGAGGTGCACAAGCAGTGAGGGGGAGGGAGGAGCCGCAGGAGTGAGTTTGGCATCCGATTTCAACCGCCAAGAGCGGTGGAAAGAGAAATCGGAGGACAAGAGAGCACCAAGGCTCTACCACCCCCGAGCGCCTGCTGTGTATGACAAAGCTGGCATGTTAAGGTGCGCTAACGCCAAGGTGTTGCAGCTTTTAGACACTCGAGATTCATCTGTGCTGGCCTATGTCTGAGGCCAATCATGCACTAAATATGGGGAGAGTTGACCCTGCGAAGTGGTCAACCCCATAAGACCGAGCCACCAAAAAGGCTCGAAGTGAGGTTGTAACCCGGCGAGCGCGGTAAGAGCGAGCTACCGCTCCGAGGGTGCACAAGCAGTGAGGGGGAGGAAGGAGCCGCAGGAGCGAGTTTGGCATCCGATTTCAACCGCAGAGAGCGGTAGTAAAAGAAATCGGAGGACAAGAGAGCACCAAGGCCCTGCCACCCCCGAACGTCCGCTGTGCACCACCCCAAAAGGGTTTTCGCTTTTTCGCAATTGGGTTACATCCCCAAACTTCGAGCCAAACAACATTTGAAAGGGGAGCATTCCCATGACTGATTCCATTACATTTACTAATCCTATCCTGGAGCAGCGCGCTGATCCATGGGTGTACCGTCATACAGATGGTTACTATTATTTCTCCGCTTCCGTGCCAGCCTTTGACCGGATCGAAATCCGGCGAGCAGAGACTTTGGAAGAGTTAAGAGATGCTGAGCCGGTAACGGCTTGGACGAAGCGTGACACAGGGCCCATGAGTGCCAACATTTGGGCACCGGAGATTCATTTTATCGATGGCAAATGGTACATACACTACGCTGCGGCTCACACCAGTGAGACCAACGAAGGACTGTTTGATCACCGTATGTATGTCCTGGAGAACGATTCCGCGAATCCACTCGAAGGAGAGTGGGTAGAAAAGGGACAGATACACACACGGTGGGAATCATTTGCGCTGGATGCAACAACCTTTGAACATAAGGGGATTCGCTATCTGGTCTGGGCGCAGAAAGATCCTGATATTGTGGGCAACTCCAATCTGTACATTGCCGAAATGGAGAACCCATGGACGCTACGCGGCGAACAGGTTATGATCTCTACCCCAGAGTATGATTGGGAAATCATCGGCTTTAAGGTCAATGAAGGAGCAGCCGTGATGCATCGGAATGGGCGGTTGTTTATCGGCTACTCGGCAAGCGCGACCGATTACAATTATTGTATGGGTCTACTCACCGCAGATGAAAATGCCGACTTGCTTGATCCGGCCAGCTGGGTGAAATCACCCGAGCCGGTATTCCAGACTTGTGAAGCGAACGGCCAATACGGCCCAGGTCATAATAGCTTTACCGTGTCACCAGATGGCAAAACCGATATTCTGATCTACCATGCACGTAATTACAAAGACATCGAGGGTGATCCCTTGTATGATCCGAACCGCCATGCCCGTGCTCAAGTGATTCATTGGCGTGAAGATGGCACACCTGATTTCGGTGTTCCGGTCCCAGATGGCAGCGCAGTAGCAGAAGCAAAATAAGAGGTAGTGAAACCTTAATATGAGAGCCCTTAGTTAGCGAGTGATGCTGATTAAGGGCTCTTCTGTGTGTGAACGATAAGATAGAGTGGCCTGAACATATGTGTCCTGGACACAAAACAAAGCAACCACAACGATGATTTCTGCGTATGAGAGAGATACAGAATACGATGCAGAACCTATTAGGAGGATCACATATGGATTCACGCGAGACGTTGGACAAGGAACTTGAACAGATTTTGAAATGGGAGAAACAACAGAAAGACTTGTTTATTTGGGATAAAATCGGGCGTTTGCCCTTTGCGATGTTGGATAAAGTGATGCCTAAAGCGCTGAAACAGAAGATCGGAGATTCCCTGAACGACGTGGGTCAGTATGTGCAGAATGGGGGCAAGTTCCTCGTACAGAAGAAAAAAGTAGCCAAGCTGTTGCAAGAGGAAGCCGGGAGGTCCGGTTATTCCATGATGGATACGACCTATCGTCTGGAGCAGGAATCTGAAGCGGAGGGGACAGCAAAGATTCATAGTGTAGAGAATCTGCCACTTCAGGTGCTGGACCGGGTGGCCGATAACATCACAGAGAGTCGAACCAAGTTTGCCGCGGCTCAGGGAGCAGCTACAGGGTTTGGTGGCATTGTAACCATAGCAGCAGATATTCCGATGGTGATGGGGCTTTCTCTGAAGGTACTGCAAGAGATGGCTCTATGTTATGGTTATGATCCGGATGAACCGCTGGAGCGCATCTTCATTGTCAAATGTCTGCAATTCTCTTCCGCTGATATTGTAGGTAAGAAAGCGATCATTGAAGAACTGGCCGCTTATGATGATCCCGACAAACCCATTGAAGTGGTATCGCAGATGCAGGGGTGGCGGGAAGTGTTTAACTCCTACAGTGAATCTTTTGGCTGGAAGAAGCTGTTCCAACTTGTGCCGATTGCTGGCATGGTGTTTGGTTCGGTGAGCAACAAAAATACAATTCGAGATGTAGCCGAAGCAGGCAAAATGTTGTACAAAAAACGGCTGATCCTTCAGCGTTTGAAGTAATATTACAGAAGAAGTCATAATATAGAAGAATATTTATATTGAAAGAGATGAATTTGATATGTTAAACAAACAGGGTTTCTATGATCTTTTAGATCGCAATAATATCGTTTACAAAAGTATTGAACATCCCGCAGTATACACGATGGAGGAAATATTCTCTTATCAGATTCCACATACAGAACGTATCGTTAAAAATCTGTTTCTGCGTGATGACAAGAAGCGCAACTATTATCTGGTGACGATTGCTGGGACAAAGTCCGTTGATTTGAGAAGTTTAAGCGAAAAGATACCTAGCCGCAAATTAAGTTTTGCCAGTGAAAAGGATTTGTTGGAATTCCTCGGATTGGAAAAGGGCCATGTAAATCCAATGGGAGTGTTTAATAACATGCAGAAAAACGTGACCGTAGTTTTTGACAAGGATTTAGTTGGTCAGAAAATTGGGATTCATCCCATGGAAAATACGGCAACGGTATTCCTTGAATTTGAAGATGTGAAGGAACTGATTACAGCTCAAGGTAGCAGCGTTGTCATGTGTGACGTGGAATAAACGGTTGAAGCTAAATACGAGAAAAACATATATAACAAAAAGGTTCCTGCCGTTCTGTATATACAGAGATGGCGGGAACCTTTTTTGTTATGGTTGGACTTTTTATTCATACTGTAAATGCAGGTGACTAAAGTGAAATCTAACGAACTCAGCAGACGCTACTGGGCGATATTTCACTAATCCCGATTTCTAAAGAATCTCAGACACGTTATTTCTGCATTTCACACGCACATTCCAAGGTTTTCGGCCTTTTTCTCGGGAATAGCGTTCCTCAGATTCTTTAGATTGCGAAATCGGCAGTATTCGTTCAAATAAGTGCTGTCAGGTTCGTTAGCGCAAGATAACGTCTTATAAGGGCAATGCTGCCACGTAAGGATTGGATCTAATATAGAATAAAAAGTGGGCACCTATTGATGTATTTTTTACTCTTCACTACCGTTTTCTTTCGCCCAGATATTGAGTAATTTATCGGATGGAAGCAGGAACGTGAAGATCCCGAGCAGGGGCAGGAAGCTGCACATCTGCATTACGGGTGATACACCGAAAACGTCAATCCAGTTGCCCAGCACGAGTGCGCCCAGGCCTCCCATACCAAATGCCAGACCAGTAATTAGACCGGAAACCGTTCCGATTTTGCCCGGAATCAGCATCTGTGCGTACACAACCGTAACCGAGAAGCTGGATAACATAATAAAACCAATAATGGTTAGCAGTACGCCTGTCCAGAACAGATTCGCATAGGGCAACAACAGAGCAAGAGGAGCAGCTCCAGCCATGGACAGGAAGATCAGGTTACGTTTGCCGAATCGGTCCGCAAGAGGTCCTCCGAAGAATGTACCAAGTGCTCCAGCAGCCAGGAACAAGAAGATATAGATCTGCGCGTCCTCTGTGGACAATCCAAAAGTATCTTTCAGATTAAACGCATAGAAGCTGCCGATGGAAGCGATATACCAGGAACGAACAAAGACGAGCAAAATCAATAGCGTAATGGCGGCAGTAATCTTTTTGCGCAAAGCAGGATTGGGTGCGCGACGGGCAGCAGCCTGTCTACGCAGATATCCTCCTGATTGAAGCATGCGTCCATACCAACGGGCTATGTAGATCTGAACTGCAATTCCCATGGCAGCAATGCCTGTAAATCCAATGGCACCGAACAGTCCAAACGGGATAAAGATCCAGCGTGTAAGCAATGGGGCAAGGGACTGCCCGGCGTTACCACCAACCTGGAAGATGGACTGTGCCAGTCCACGTCGTTGACCAGCAGCCATATGGGATACCCGTGAACCTTCCGGATGGAAAGCGGCGGAACCTAGACCGACAAAGATAACGGAAATCAGGACAGCCATATAACTGTCGGCGAAAGCCAACAGCAACATGCCGGTAAATGTAAAACCCATGCCTATGGGCAGGATAGATGGTGTCGGTTTTTTATCAGCAAACCAGCCTACCACAGGCTGCATAATGGAAGCGGTAAAGTTGATAGCAAATGAGATCCATCCGATCTGAGTATATGTGAGATGCATGGAATCTTTCAGAATCGGAAAAATGGCTGGAATAACCGACTGGATCGAATCATTGAAGAGATGAACCAAACTGATGGCAATGAGTATCCGGTAAACGGTGCTTTGGGCATCCGATCCGGGTGGGGCTTTCGAACGCGCTGTGGCGTCCTTGGTTAATGAGGTTTGTGTAGACATGTACAATTCTCCTTTGGTCGCGGTCACGAGGGATCAGCGCCTGATGTTGTAATATATGCGTGTAAGCATATTGTTACATAATAGGATAGATTGATTGGACCGACAAGGGGAACAAGGGAAAACGTTGATGAATTCAACTCTATTTCTGAGGTGTTTATTAATAGCATTACATTTACAAAATAAACGTATTACTTTAGCATCTACTGTAAGAAGACCCATATTTATGTGTAAGAAGGATAGAGGAGGGATGGATATGAAATCCTTATCACCTTATGAATCCGCCAAACGTGAGTTGGTGATGACTATTTTGTATATGGCTGTAATAACGTTTCAGGCTGTCTATGTTGCACCAAAATCTCTAGCTGCTGCCATCGTCATATTTATCATTTTTCAATCGATTGGTGTGCTGATGTTGAGACATTACGTCAAAAAAGTCAGAGAACTAAAGGAAGATCAGTCTACTTGAATGCGCTGCGATCCAATTGCGTTGAGACACTTAGTCTCATACAGGTGTATACTAACCAAAGAAAAAGCCGGATCTCTTCAGGTTTTGAAGAGTTCGGCTTTTCTGTGTCCTATAATTTATTTTAGTTATAGCAGAGTTTATTTACCCGCCAGTTTAACGATTATCAATCGTCTCCGGGTACATATCATGGTTCATCATGCGGTGGTCGGCCATCTGCTCGTATTTCGTTCCAGGCTTACCATAGTTCGTATACGGGTCAATGGAGATGCCGCCGCGCGGTGTGAATTTGCCCCATACTTCGATGTAGCGGGGGTCCATCAGCTTGATCAGGTCGTTCATGATGATATTCACGCAATCCTCGTGGAAATCACCATGGTTACGGAAGCTGAACAGGTACAGCTTGAGTGATTTGCTTTCGACCATTTTCACATCCGGAATGTAGCTGATATAGATCGTTGCAAAGTCCGGCTGACCCGTAATCGGGCACAGACTAGTGAACTCCGGGCAGTTGAATTTTACAAAATAATCGCGGTACGGATGTTTGTTATCAAAGTTCTCCAAGATTCCTGGATCATATTCAAACGTATATTTTACGTTCTGGTTGCCCAGCAACGTCACATCTTGCATTTCATCAGGTTGTCTCATCGGTTATTAAACGCTCCTTGTTTCCGCCAAGCCCAAAGCCTAGCGGTATATATGAATAGGCAATTTTGCCTGTATAATTCTCTTTTTTATCTGATGACATTTCGTCCTCATCCTTACATCATTCCACCAATACTGCCCATCAAACGCCGCGTTTGTTGCCCCATACCAGCGTATGAAGCTGTGGAAGCACACGAACATCATTCAGGTCATCGGAGGCACTGACTTGGTCAATCAGCCACTCATACCGAGCAAGCAGTGAGGATGCCAAATCTGGTGTATCGGCGGAAGTCACATCCGGGTTCCCGGTTTGTAAAAATAAATCCGTGCCCGGATACCGTGCATGCACACGGCGGGCATAGTCCAGGTCTGTCTCATCGAAGATCACGATTTTCAGACTATGACTTCGTTCTACCGGGCCAGCGGCCAACCGTTCGATCAGATCATCCAGCACGGCCCAATCGGTGTCCATGCCGGAGCTCGGTGGCTTGGGCGAGAGGGTGACTTCGTCAATGTTCGCCAGCCAAGGCTGCCAGCGGGAGCCCTGCGTCTCCACCGCGGTGCGGATGCCGTTCTCCCGTAGCAGGGCAACCAACCCGCCCAGCGAAGCGAGCAGGGCGGGATTACCGCCAGAGATAGTCACATGGGAGAAACGGGTGCCGCCAACGCGGCGCAATTCTTCCCATACATCCTCTGGCGTAATCATCCGAATCTGGTCCTTGCCACTGCCGTCCCAGGTAAAGGCCGAGTCGCACCAGGAGCAGCGATAATCGCAGCCCGCGGTGCGAACAAACATCGTTTTTTGCCCGATGACCATGCCTTCGCCTTGAACCGTCGGACCAAAAATCTCCATCACGGGAATGCGAGCCTCTTTGCGAGATCCCGTCTCATTCACCTGCTGTGTCACACTACTCATCGATCATCCACTCCCGTCTCGCTTCCGCGTAACTGGTGGGTGTCTCGAAGAGTCGGACAAACTCTGTCCGCCCACCATCGGTCAGCCCGGCATAGGGCTCCGTCTGGAGCGCATGTTCCATCTGTTCGAACAGCCAAACGACCATATTTTCAGCCGTGGTATTCATTAAAGGAAGTGTCTCGTTGAGGTACTGATGATCCAGATATCCCTCAATCTGAGTTTTCCATATATCCTTGATATGTCCAAAATCAACTGTCAGCCCGGTTTCACCCGGATAACCGCTGATACCAAAAATAACTTTATACGTATGACCGTGCAGGTTCTTGCACTTGCCTTCATAACAATGCAGGTGATGTGCTGCGTCAAAGGTGAATTCTTTGCTTACAAGCACACGTTTGCGGTGGTAGCGCAGCTGGGTGGGGAGAATATCTTCTCCGATGCGTTGCAGATGCTCTACAATACGGAATGTTCCTGGCTCTCTCATCGTACATCCACTCCCGTAGATTCAGCAGCAGTACGTTGCTGTACATAACGATCCAGTCCGGCTTTGCGCAGTTTGCAAGCAGGGCATTCTCCGCATCCATCGCCGATCACGCCGTTATAACAGGTCAGAGTACGCTCACGGACATAATCAAAAGCACCAAGGTCATCGGCCATCTTCCACGTTTGGGCTTTGTCCAGCCACATGAGCGGGGTGTGAATGACAAATGGATAGTCCATGGACAGGTTAAGCGTCACATTCATCGATTTCACAAATGAATCCCGGCAATCCGGGTATCCGCTGAAATCCGTCTCGCATACACCTGTAACCAGGTGACGTGCTCCTTTTTGCTTGGCCATAATGGCAGCAAAACTGAGGAACAGCAGATTCCGTCCATCCACAAATGTACTTGGCAGTTCGCCTTCTTCATGTGTAATCTCCACATCCGTGCGAGTGAGCGCATTGGGTGCAAGCTGATTTAACAGGCTCATATCGAGGACCGTTTGCTGTACGCCCAGATCACGTGCGATTTCCGCTGCGCATTCAATCTCCAGCTTGTGGCGTTGTCCGTAATCAAACGTAACAACCTCGACTTCGGCAAACTGTTGTTTGGCCCAGAACAGACACGTGGTACTATCCTGACCGCCGCTGAATACAACGACTGCTTTTTCTTCGTTCAACATAAAAAAACCTCTCTATCTTCTTGAGATCAAACCATGCACATAGGCATAGAGTGTCGGAAGAACAGAGAAGTTCATGAACTGGCATCCATCAAAAAACACACCTTCTCGATAACCGCTTCAAAAAAGCAGGCAAGAGTAAGTGTCCTTAGTTTTTTACGTACATGATTGCATGGTGACCGCAACGTGTACGCAAGACTTATACTGACCATCACATGGTCAAGTCTTATAGAGGGAGTTCGCGAACCTCTCCCATGCCACAGGCATGGATTTTCTTCTTCAATTGTCTGAACCATTATAACATGAAACGGTGTGGTGACCACCCCACTGGAGCATAGTGGCAGCTAATTGGTCGGCTCCATCAACTAACAGTTTATTTGATCAATACATTGCCGAAAGGGATCACTTCTTTCAGAATTCGTTTGAACAGTCCCTCATCGTTAAGATCCTGTTCCAAGCGGTGATTCTCACGTCCAGCCTGAAAGAGTACAGATCCATGTCCTGTCATCTTCCAATGATAATTCATATGCTGACTGGCAAGGTTGTTACCATATACGGTGAGTTCCAGATGTGCATTTTCAGGATAGGCAATAATACTGCCAGCATCCACATAGAGTGGCGCTGTTGGATGAAGTTCCTGTTGGCAGACCTGACCTTGAGTGAGCAATCCGATTTTGCCTTTGCCGGAAAATTTCATTTTCACTGCATCACGGGTGATCAGCATGTTTTTGATTTTCTGGATTTTGGTATGCATGGTTACACCATCAGAGTAGAAGAACAGGTGGCGGAAGTCATAGAGCAGATCACTGTCCTCCGTGAGCTCCACTTCCTTCATCGTGAATCCGGGAGGAAGGGCAGCCACAAATTGGCAAGGTCCGGTGATTTCGGATTTAATCAGCTTTTTTTTGCGATATATGCCCGTGATATTCATGAATTTGTCATTGCGACTCCCACTTGGACCGCGGAAGGCCACAATTTGCTGCGGATGCAAAATATGAAGGCGGTCATCTTTAATGAGTGAAAATGTGACGACTTGTCCTGCTCCGCCTGCTTCAGCATTGTTCAGGTGTATGTTCATGCAGTTGCTCCTGTTCTTTTATACTCGGCCCGAACGGCGACGCATTCCCCAGCGCATCACACGAATCAGAACAAAGTAACCCAATATGAGAGAAACGACAATGATGATCGTCGTCTGAATTCGTTTGGTGGTAGCTGCTTTGGCATTCTGGTCGTCCTGTAATTTACTTACCATTTCAGTGAGTTTCTGGTTCTGAGCCAGCAGTTGTTCATTCTGGGTCTTAAATGCTTCGACATTGGCCTGGGCTTGTCCCAACTGAGCAGACGTTTGATTTAATTGCTCCATCGTTTGCTTATAACTTTCCTGCAGAGCGTTCACTTCTCCGGGCAGTTCGGAGACTCGCTCCCATCCGCTGTATATATCCGTAAAAATATTGGCACTGGCCGCACTTACTGTCGAAGCGATCGATACGGTAAATAGAATGCATGTGGTGAATAACACCCGAATGAAATAACCCTGAATGGATTTTGGCATCGTTAACACCTCTTTTTTTGGTTAGATAGATCAATCGCCGAATTCGTCGTCTATTGTTGAAATACGGCTCTTACATTATACGTCAAAACCGGGACGATGGGTTCAATATGATATCGTTTTATTACCCGAAATATATAAAATTATTTAGGAACAGGGCTGTTTAACTTACAAATCTGCGGGGTAATAGAACGATAGGCAAGCACACCGGACCGTTTTACAGATCTTTTACTTCAGTTCCGGGTGCATGCTATTCACAAATACGCAATTTAATGAACGATACCAATATATCCGATTGAATATAAGATCGTGAACATGAAGGAGTAGAAACATATGTACACAGCAGATCAGAACACATCAACCAAAACGATTATGATCACTGTTAATGGAGAGCCAGTAGGGCGTAAGCTGGTCATTGACAGTGTCACCTATGCACCGGTAAACGAAGCAGATGGCGTACAATATTTACACAAAATGGGAGTCAATCATCCTACTGTTTAATTTGGGACTTGTCATAGATAAGTGATTGATAAGCTTGGCCTAGTGCCAGGCTTTTTCGTCGTTTATTGTCGTATTGAGACGGATTTAGGGATATAAAACTAATATATTGGAAAAATTTAATGAGAACATGTGTTCCGTGACAATATAGTGTCCATTCACCCTGATAACTTAGAAGATAATACACATAAATCGGGGGAGAGACTACCAGTGAACTCAGTCTTTGAAGTATCTTATTCGTGGAATAAAGAGGCCATACCGACAGGGGGAGCCGACCCCGTATATATGATGGTAGAGTGGCGTAACGGTGCCCCTGCCAAAAGACTTAGGAAAATAGCACCCAAAATTGTATCAAGAGATTTGGAACTTTTGCTCAAACCGGAATATGGAGTACAGCTAAAGGGCATCTATGGATGTCGTTCCAAAGAAACGGATATTGGTTGGTTATTGAGGCTTGGGGATATGTACAAGGGAGAAAGTAAACAAATTTTGCTTGAATTCGTCATGGGACCCCGTGTATCAGGAAAAGCTGCCGTATGTTCAGCCTACTGGAGCACAAGGAAGTTGAAGCAAAGTCAACGTGTATTGTTACGAAGAGAACAGTTGTATATTCAGTACACCAGTCATCTGGGCATGCTGCGACAGCCAGAAGATCCCAAGGTGGAGAAGACGATCAAATTAAGTGAAACCGTGCCCCTGATCAAACAAGCCTTACGCGCCTACGAAAGAGGCCGGGTTCAAGAGGGAAGTAATATGTTACGTCGTCATGCTGATGCCTTGTTAATTGAAGCTGCGCGGAAGCAAGATCTGGACTATTACGCGGAAGCCGAGATCGTTGAAAAGTTGCGTTATCACTATGAGATCACGTTTACAACAGGATATCATGACCGTGAAAAAAAGATATTAGGGGAATAGGGTTGATTTCAGGTGGTAACGGTATAGAGAGAGTCTACATATTTGAAGGTGAAGTTTAGGAGAAGGTCGAATGTATGTATCAATATCATATTAAACAATGGATGGAGTTGTATCAAATTTATTGAAACAACATCGTGGAGGGTCCGGCAAAATGACAGACCGACTAATCCGATTAATGCGCATTATAACGCTGGTGCAGGCCAAGCCAGGCATACTGGCACGTGAGCTCGCCCAGCGATGCGAGACGACGGAAAGGACGATATACCGCGACATGGAGGCCCTCAGTGCAATGCATATCCCGATCGCCAATATGGGACACGGGCAAGGGTACATGTTTATCAGCCAATTTGCCATGTATCCCCTAAATTGGTCTGATGAAGAAGCCCAAGCTTTCATGCATCTTGCTGAAGTTATGGAGAATATTCGTCCTTTGCTGAAACCTGCTTTTGAGAGCGCTTATGAGAAAGTGGTTGCTGCGAGTCAGAAAAACAAAACAGAACGAGTGGAATGGTCGGAGCAAATTAGTGGATTGTTCAAAGCGGGATTGCCCGCATGGCAAAATAAAAACAACGATTCGCAGAATCAATCCATGATTACCCTGCTTCAGGCTGGCATTTCACAGAACACCATTGAAGGGGAGTATCTGTCTCAAGGTAAAAAAGGGATCATACGTATAGATCCTTACTGTCTTATCCCTCGTGAATACAGATTTGAGCTGTTAGGGTATTGTCACCTGTCGGAGAAACTTCGAATATTTCAGGTGAGCCGGCTGCAAAAGATACGGATATTGCCACGCACGTTTCGCAAAGAGGATTATCTGATGCAATCGCACTTCCGCATTCCTTGGGCATACGAGGGAAGTACGGATTGGACTGCGTTCAAAATTCGATTTGCACCCCATGCTGTGGAGCGTGTGATGCAGGAGCAATTTTTTATACGACCCATCCTAACCATTGAACCGGAAGGTAGCCTGTTATTTGAAGCCATATTAAGTGATGTTGACGAATTTCTTGTATGGATATCTAAATATGGACCTGATGCGGAAATTCTCGAACCGGAGATCTGCCGCATCAAGATGAAAGAACGTCTAAACTATTGGCAACAAATGTACAATAAAAGTTGAGATTAGAATGCCACCTATCCTAAGCCAAAACACCATTAAGTACTGTGCTGTGGACGGTTACTCTTTGGTTTTGAAAAGGCCTGCCAGATTGCCAAATGGAGATTCTTTTTCTTCATCTTCTGTGGAGCTGGAATAAACAACCTTGGATGTAATGCCCTCATCATCGGCTGCACAGTTGTTTTCCAAAGTGAAACGGTCAAATTGATGCATAAACACCTTGGCTGTATTGATGGCATCATCCAAGGCACGATGCTGGGTACCATCAAATTCAATTCCACAGATTTCAAGAGCCTGAGCGAGTCCGAGTTGACGGAACTTGCCTTCTTTACGAACGGTGCGGGACCATTGTTGTTGGAGATCGTTATGATTAGTGATCCAGGCTACATCAAGTTGATGGGTGCGACAATGAGAGATCAGTTTGCTGCGGTCATCGGGTCCCCAGGAACACATGTAATAGGGGTCACTTCCCATCCAGGCAATGAATTGGTTCAGTGCTGCCGGAAAAAGGGGGGCTGCATCAATATCTTTCTGTGTGATACCTGTAAACTGAATCGTGTCAGTGGACAGCACAGACTTATTGGAAGGACGAACATACGTATGGAACGTGTCCGTTACGACCAATCCATCTGAACTTTCCGTAACTTTGACGGCACCGATATCAATAATTTCAGAAGAATAGCGAGTATTGCGACTTACCGTGAATTCAAGATCATATATGATATATGGCATAGGACAAGCTCCTTTATCGATTAATACCTGTGATAGATTTCTATTTCTCTATATTACAGGGAACGTGCTGCCATGTCAGCCATCGCCAGAGAATTCATTGTAGTCAGGATGAACGAACAGTCTGAGTGTTTAATGATCTTTCTAATGCATTTCCGGTTTTGGTAAGTCTTTACTTCGCAAAAAGTGGTCGTTATAATGAGGAAAGTTAGGGACTTTCCTATGTTTTGTTTGTATTTATGGCAACATAAAAGTAGAATTTTCCGTCTTATTATCAGAACTTCCTAACACCGTTTGAAGTGTTGGGGAGTTTTTTATTATTTATAGCATGCTCATGCAGGAAAGGAGGAAAAGTTAGTCGGTTGTTGGTATAACAGTAATAAAACTACTTCACGAGTTAGTATTATTGAATTTAAAGTACATATGGAGGTTTGTTTCTTTGATTAGTAGAAAATTGAAAATAACAGCAATTACAGCCAGTGTGTTTATTGTTTTAATGAGCGCTGCATATGGTGCATTTTATATTTGGAACAAGAATTATAAATTTAATAATAATTATGTATGGCAGCCTTTGGAGGAAGTGCAATCTACACTAAACCTGAAAGATTCCTATAACGTTATTGTAGCTGGAACGGATCCGGAAGGTATTACTGCTGCCTTATCAGCTGCTCGTAATGGGATGCGTGTATTGCTGGTGGAAGCAAGAGATCGCAACATGTTGGGAGGATTGTTGACCGAGGGAGGTCTTAATACGCTGGATCTAAATTATTCCCCTGAACAACCGCAGTTATTGAGTAGTTTGCGGCAGCCTGACTTTTTGAACAAAGGTATCTTCCAGGAATGGTTCGACCAGATCGAGGGTAGTTCATTTGATACCAATACAGCGGCTAACATTTTCTATCGGATGGTTCGTTCTGAACCTAATATTGACCTGTTGATGAATGTTAAGGAATTAGTCCCCCTTACTGAACAATCTACGGGAGATCACACGACAATAACGGGTATGAGCATAACTAAAGAAGATGGAACAACTGTTCAGATTTCAACCCGCTCCATCATTGATGCAACGCAAGATGCGGATATTGCAGCCGCTGCAGGAGTTCCATACTCCATAGGCAGACAAGATATTGGAGATGGTAAATCCAAAATGGTCTCTACGCTTGTATTCAAGTTAAGCGGTGTTACTGATGAGGTATGGCAAAAGTTTAGGGAAAGAGAGGGAACAGGGGTTGATAAGATGAGTGCTTGGGGGTACGGTGATGCTAGAAAATATGAATCCTCCAATCCACAACATATTAAGATTCGCAGTCTGAATATCGGAAGACAAAATGATGATACAATCTTGATTAATACGATGCAAATCTTTGGGGTAGATCCGTTAGATCCGATATCTGTGAAAAAAGGTCTGGAAATCGGGCGTAAAGAAGCCCCACTAATTGTTGATTTTCTGAAGAAAAATTATGATGAATTTGCAGGGCTAAAATATGCTGGAACAGCAGACGAGCTTTACGTGAGAGAATCACGTCATATCTATGGCGAGTACCGATTAACATTAGCTGATGTCATGGAAAATCGTGATCATTGGGATGCCATTGGATACGGCTCATACGATATTGATATTCAGAGCACGAGTGTTGGAAATCCCGGCACGATTATGTTGAGTCCGATTCAATATGGTGTACCTTTTCGCTCGCTTGTACCGCTAAAGGTTGATGGTTTGCTCGTCGTTGGACGTGCAGCAAGTTTTGATACAATCCCACACGGTAGTGCAAGAGTTGTCCCACTGGGAATGGCAGAGGGAGAAGCAGCAGGAGCGGCGGTCAAGCTGGCATATATCCATAAGGAGTCCTTCCGCGAACTCTCAACTTCCGAAGAGCGAGCATCTGAATTACGTAAGATGCTGGAGAATCAGGGGATGGATCTGAAAGTACATCGTTTCGAACAGCCTGATTATATGGAGCATAAGGATTACAAGGGATTGCTGGCTGCAGCGAGTATGTATATGACTTCAGGCAATTATAATAACGATGGTTGGGAACTGGATAAAGGAATGAATCCAGAACGATTTTTAAGTAAATTGAAAAGAATGCAAGCGATGTTTCCAGAAGCCTACACAGGTAGTGCTGACCAAGCTCTAGCAAATATGGAGAATGCCGTAACCCTACCTTTAACGTTGGATCAGGCTGCGTATATGTTATGTCTGGCAATGGGATCTTCAGAAACGGAAACTTCACTTGAACAGGCACTCGCTCATTTGCAAACACAAAACTTTATAAGTGCCGACACGCTTGCTGGCATTGCTGACAAGAACAATCTTACAAATGGGGATGCGTTTATGCTCATTCGTGATGTAGTGGAGTATTATTCTGGAGTTGTATTCGACTAATTGGTTGACAATTACTTGTAAATGAACTAATGTGGTCAAAAATGATAACAGCGTTATAACGAGGACATGATTGTGCAAGCCAGCTTCAACAGAGAGGGAATAGTGTGGTGCAAGGTTCCTGTAGCTGCTTCATAAATTCCTACCTCGCGAGCTGCGGAAGAGAATGCCCATACAGGGTTGCAACCTCCGCCGGCAGGGCCCGTTATGCCCCGTAGGACTGCACGTTACAGATCGCATAGGTTGCAAACGGATTAATTTGCAGTTAAATAAGGGTGGTACCACGACACATTCGTCCCTTGACGGAGGTGTCTTTTTGCTGTTTATGCGCCGTATTTGATGACAAAAAAAGGAAGATTAGGAGTGTGTTATGATGCGTCAAAGTGAAATGCTTGTCCCAACATTACGTGAAGCGCCAGCGGAGGCAGATGCAGCGGGACATCGCTGGTTACTGCGTTCCGGCATGATTCGCCAACTGGCAGCAGGGATATACAGTTACCTGCCCCTTGGACGGCGTATATTGTTAAATGTTGAACGGATCGTTCGTGAAGAGATGGATCGTGCTGGATGTCAGGAAGTGTTACTGCCGATTATGCAGCCTGCGGAGTTGTGGGAAGAATCCGGAAGATACACACAGTATGGTCCCGAATTGATGCGTCTGAAGGATCGTCATGCACGGGAATTTGCTCTTGGACCAACACATGAGGAAGTCGTAACCGCTTTAGCGCGGGACGAGGTGAGCTCGTATCGTAAGCTGCCATTCACCCTGTACCAGATCGGAACCAAGTTCCGGGATGAGCGCCGTCCTCGTTTTGGATTGCTGCGTGGACGTGAGTTCATCATGAAGGATGCGTACTCTTTTGCTTCGGACTGGGAAGAGCTTGATCGGACTTATCAGGCGATGAACACGGCGTATAGTCGCATTCTGGAGCGTTGTGGTCTGGACTATATCCGTGTTGAGGCGGACGCAGGAACCATTGGCGGTCAAGGAGAAACACATGAGTTCATGGCTCTTGCTGATGTGGGTGAGGACACAATTGTAACCTGCAAACATTGTGGATATGCTGCAAATCTGGAGAAAGCGGATTATCAGACTTCTGGAGATATGGAGAAAAAAGAAAGAAGCTTGGAAGTTCCAGCTGATTCTGCGAGTGCAGACTCCGCGCTTCAAACGGATCAACATTCAGGAGTGGAAACCGTAGTACGTATCTCGACACCTGGCGTTCGTACGATCGCAGAGTTAACCACTTTTGTGGGCAAAGGTGCTGAACATATGATCAAAACGCTGCTTTATGTGGCGGATGGTCAGCTCGTCGCTGCGCTTGTGCGTGGAGATCATGAACTGAATGACATCGCATTGAAGCAGGTGTTGGGGGCAGAGGAACTGATCCTTGCAGACGATGCAGCCATTGCGGCTCATCCAAATCTGAAGGTAGGATTCCTGGGTCCGATTGGACTAAATCTGCCGATGGTGGTGGACGCTGACGTGGCAGTGATGAAGAGTGCAATTACAGGAGCCAATGAAGTGGATGTGCATGTTTCCGGTGTACGCCCAGGGATTGATTTTGCATTGGAGCGAGTAGAACGAATCCGCTTTGCTGCGGAAGGGGATGCTTGTCCAACATGTGGATCACCACTTGTGTTTACCAAAGGTATTGAGGTTGGACACATTTTCAAATTGGGAACGAAATATAGTGATGCCATGGGCGCTTCATTCCTGGATCGTAATGGTCGCCAGTGTGCGCCCGTCATGGGGTGTTACGGCATTGGCGTATCCCGCCTGATGGCCGCTATAGCTGAGCAGTATGCAGGAGATGAGGGCATTCGTTGGCCGGCCGCTGTGGCGCCATATGATGTGCATCTGATTACAGTAAGTTGGAAGGATGAGCAGCAGCGTCAACTCACCCTCGAACTGGAACAACAATTGATCGATGGCGGTTACACGGTATTGGTTGATGACCGGGATGAACGTCCAGGTGTGAAATTCAAGGATGCGGAGCTGATCGGATTGCCTGTGCAGATCGTTATTGGCCGAGGAGCAGCAGAAGGACAGGTTGAATTGGGATCACACGCACTTGCAGCAACAGGTGAATCGAAACGAATCGGGTTGACTGCACAGGAGGCTGTGCTTTATGTGAAGGAACAGCTCACTTCCTAAATTCAGGGGATTTTCTAATTATATGAGTTCATATAATAGTACTGAATATGATGCGGTAGCTGATTTTGATTGCTGAAATTCCAATGTGAGCATGAAAAAGAGGGCTATAGGCATGCAATTTGGCAGGATTTTATGAGTGATATCATACGAAATAACTATATTTGGATAGTTGTATTTAGTATACACATGATTTTATGATTAAGGATTTGAAGATGATCATACTCAGGTGGATTTATGTGCAAGTATGCAATTTTGAGAAGATAGAGATGTCGAAATAAAAGTACAATAACCGCATGAACACGGTCATTCCGGAGAGTTTTTATATAGTTCGGTGTGGAAGGCACATGATGAAGTTGGTCCGTAAAGGCCTGGCTGGGGTTTATTTTTGCCTCAGATGATTGTCAGGATCAGCAGGATATGTCCACAGGAAATGTTCAATTATCTGATATGGATTGATGTTTAAGAACGGAGATACAAAAGGGTGTCCCCTTAACCAGTAATCTGGCCTGAGGGACACCCTTTTGGTTATGACAAGATTGATTCGTTATGTTGTTGCGCCTTATAAGCGGATCATGCCTATATGCACTTTGCTTTGCTGAGCTTAAGAAGCTGCAGGCAATTTCAATTGTTGACCTGGATAAATCCAGTGTGGATTTTTAATATTGTTCAGCTTTTGCAATGCCTGCCAAGTTGTGCCGTATTGTTTGGAGATAGAGTACAGGGAGTCTCCGGATTTCACAACATGCAGTTTGGCTGGAGCTGGTTTACTTGGCGTTGGTTTAGACGGTTTTTCCGGTTTTGGTGTTTCTGGTTTTGGCTTGGTTGGAGTTGGTGTTTCTGTTGCCGGAGTTTCCGGCTCTACTGCAGGTTTTTTCGCTTCACTGATCCGACCATCTGTTTTGATGTCTACAGCGCCAAGCTTCTGCATGTAATTGATCAATGCTTCGTCCAGCGCGCCATACATACCCGTAGTTGGATATTTGGCAAACATGGTGTATTCGTCACCACCAACAGCTGTGAAATCATTCGTTGCCAGTGTATACGTTGCTTCCGGATCAAGGGCTTTATCGCCCACGGTTACGGAATGTACACGGCTACCTTCTGCAGCGGAAGTGTCGATTTTGAACTTGATACCAGATACTTGCGGGAATCCACCGCTTGGTTCAGGGTAGGAAGCTACACCGACTTCAAGGGCTGCCAGAATATCGGACCCTTTCACTTCAAGCGTTACCACTTGATTACCAAAAGGAAGTACTGTGATGATATCACCTTTGGTTACGATCCCTTTTTCGATGGAAGCACGGATACCCCCACCGTTTGTCAGTGCAATATCGGCTTTGCTGACATCACGAATGGCATCTGCAAGCAGGTCACCCAGATTAGTTTCTCCTGCACGTACCTGTTCACGTTTACCATCCAGCAGAATAGCTGTATTGGCTACTTCTTCTTTCAAGATAGGTTCTTGTTCTTTTTGAATGGAGTTTACGAGAGTCGCGACTTTCTCATTTGGTTTGATGTCTTTTGCTTCAGTTTCATCAATTAATGTTGCTTGTTTCTTCGTTACTTTACCACCATCTACCCACAGATCGATGACACCTACGTAGTTAGTGTATTCTCCTGCACTTGCAATCAATGTTCCGTTATCGGATACAAGGCCATCTTGCAGTACAGTGTGGCTGTGACCATCGATGAATACATCGATGCCAGGAACTTCTTTAACAACTTTAAAGCTAGTATCCGTGCTGGATGCATCTTGTCCAAGGTGTCCCAATACCACAACAACATCTACTTTGCTGCGGATTTCGTTTACCAGAACTTTGGCTTCCGCAGATGGATCTGTAATATCAAGACCTTCTACGTTTTTAGGATTCGTTTTATACAACGTTTCAGGTGTAGTCAAAGCGATGATACCAATCTTCACGCCATCCACCTCTTTAATGAGGTAAGGATCGAAGAGACGTGTTCCGTCTTTTTTCTTCACGTTGGCACTCAGCATGGGGAAGTTCATCATGTCTGCCAGTTCGATCAGGCGATCCGAACCATAGTTGAATTCGTGGTTACCCGGTACGATGGCCTGGTATCCCATTTCATTCATGACTTTCACGATGCTCTCACCATTCACAAGAGTGGCAAATGTTGTACCATGCACAGCATCTCCAGCATCTAGCAAGAGTGTGTTCGGGTTTTCGCTACGATATTTGTCAGCGATTCCAGCTACTTTGGCAAAACCCATAGCAGGTGAAGATTCAACTGCACGGGCATGCGTATCATTCGTATGTAGAATGGTAATGTGTTTACCTGTGCCCGGAGTGGTATCCGTTGCAGCTGCGGCAATACCTACACTGCCAAACAGCAAACAGACCGTTAGCAGAAGTGAAACGTAATTCTTCCAGATTTTCATATGAATCCGAAACCTCCCATAATAATAATTACTTGAGCGTTTACACAGCTCAAATAGTATTTTAACAGACTATTATTAGGAAATCTCGCGAATTACGTAAAAATAAGTAACCTGAAAGTGACATGTAAATCTGCTGTTGGAAAATATAATCATCGGAAAGAACGTATGTTCTTAAAGAGTGTAAAAAAAATGCTGCGCTTCACGCGGCAGTCCGGTACGCAAACAAAATTTCTCCAAAGATTCATCCGGTTCAGGCATCACTCCGGAGGTCAGCAATTGAATGGCAAAACGGTTAGCCTGTCTTTCCAGCTTGCCTGGAGCAAAATAGGAATGTTCCTCCAGAAAGAATCGATTAATCCCTTTATGAAGTCGGTCGTGTCCAAGCTCATGGGCGCACACGAACCGTTGCCACTCCGGCGGCAAATCATTGTGTATGACGATAAACCTGCGCCGGAGCTTGCGAAAGTACAGTCCCTTGGTGGACTTCCCCAAATTGGTGAAACGAATCTGTATTCCAACCGCGCGGGCAATGCTGAACGGGCAGTTGGTCCGGTGTTTTCGAATCAGCTTTGTTACGATGTCATCCATATGATCTCACCTGCTGCCTTATTAAATTCAGTGGGTCATGCCTCATGGGCGATTGTCCGATTCGTCTGTCTTTTTGCGTTTGTTCATCTGTTTGGCTTCCCAGAACAGACCTGTCAGCACATCCTTGATTCGTTTCTTGTCCTCTTCATCGAGTGGAATGCCGTCAAACATCAGATCATCATCGTCCTCCAGCATCTTTTTGAAATCACGACGGTCTTTGTATGTAGCCCATTCCGGTACGTCCTGAAGTTCAGCAGCACTCCCTGGTTCAATATAACCGGCCTGCTTCATCATCTCTGTGTAGGGCACCGAGAGTGCATCTGAAATCTTGCGGATGGTCGCTGGTTTTGGCACACCCCGGACCCCATTCTCAATACGTGAAATCTGTGAGTTGCTTATTCCGGCTGCTTCGGCGAGCTGATTGATGCTGTATCCCTGTTGCTCGCGCAGTTGTTTCATATAAGGACCAAAAGCGTGCTCCACAATTATGCCAACTCCTTCGATTCGTACAAGTGCTTGAGTTATAAAGAAGACAGTTGGATGGGGGAGGTAGGTGTGCGTTCAATGCCCGTTTCGGATTCGGATCGTTCTTTTGATCGCTGTTATCCCCAGATTTCCTATTTCCCTCTCTAAAGGGAGAAATCCGGGGATAAAGGCGAACGCTTCGCTTCTTCAGAATCGATTCCGTCTCCTTCACTGCGTATGCGCGTGATACACACCTAAGTGCCTTCCCTAAAAATCTCGGTGGCTTCTTTATAAAAATCAAATGACTTGTACGGAAGTTCATTAATTAAACAGTACTATAACGTATATATACCATTAGGTAAAGAGATATGAAACAATTATGCCAAAAGGCATAGGAAATGAGAGCGAAGGTTTTATTTTATCGTCAAAATGAACCAAAATGAAGGTTTACTCCGATCTCCAGAAAGTGGTATCCTCAAATAGAAATACGAACACTATACGAACAAAATGTAACAATGACACAGGTTGGATGTTAGAAATGACTCTTTGAAGAAGGTAATTCCCCGGATTATACCGATTTGGAGTGATTCCAAAAGGCAACAGCGGGAAATTGAAGACATGTCGTTATTTATTTAGGAAACTGGACAACTCTATGAATAAGAGCGTTTTTCCATCGTGCAAAGAATGATGGCAAAACAACATGACGTGAACGATAGAGTGAGAGATATGAATGGAGTAAAAAATATTAGAGGAGGAAGATAAATATGGAATTGATGCTGCCCGAATTGGACCGACGCAAAACGCAAACAGCTGTTGAAGCTGCGCTGGAAAAATACCGAATTTATAAAACCATTGCATTTGAAGAACGAGAGGTTATGGTGACGGCAAGTTATGCCGAGCGTTTCCACGGTGCAACCAATGTGACGGGGGATTCCACGGCGAGAACGGCGATCTACAATGTGGATGTGCAGCGCGCGCGTCAGGCATACTGCGATACGATTGATTTTGTTGTGTCCCGGCTGAGTGAAAAGGAACGTGTACTTGTCTGTGAACGATATTTGAAAGACGATGATGTGTTTGACTATAAAGTGTATAACCATGTGTTTGATCCACCTGTCAGCAAGGATACGTATACGAAGATTCGTACACGTGCTTTCTACAAAATGGCGCTGGCTCTGTCAGATCGAGGTCTGATTAATATGGAGCCTTTGTCTGTGTCCCGCAAAGAGCGACAGAAGCTGGGCTGAGTGAGCGATTGAAGAAGTTGATCCTTTAATATCCAAGGTGGATTGGTTACAATAGTTGAACAAACCACAGTTGGTACAGCCAAAGGAGAGAATTCTGCGATGTCGGAAGAAGTCGGAATGCAGGAAATGGTCACGTTGAAGATAATCGCGGAAACGCTCAATACGTCCAATGATCTGAACTTAATGCTGGATACCGTGGTCGGCAAATTACTGGAGTTGACCGGATTAACGGCAGGCTGGATGTTTCTGATTAATGAACGTGGAGACTATACCTGTGTTTCGGATTATAATCTGCCCCCGGCATTACTGCGTGAAGATAAAGAGCCCATGCGAACGGGTACCTGCTGGTGTGTGAACCGCTTTAAGGACGGTCAGCTCAATCATGCGGTCAACATCATTAACTGTAAACGGCTGGAGGATGCGGTGGAATTCCGATGGGGAGATACTCATGATATTACCCACCATGCAACCGTTCCATTAAGGTCAGGGGAGAAGATGCTCGGCCTGCTCAACGTGGCTGCGCCAGCCAAGGAACATTTCAGCGACAGTGAACTGGCACTTTTACAGGGCGTGGCGTACCAGATTGGTAGTGCGGTAGAACGGATGAGATTGTATCGTGCGGAGCAGCGAAGAGCTGATCTGTATGCCAAGCTGGGAGAGTTCAGCACGGCTTTGGGTCTTGCAGTGAACGAGTGCAGCAATTCTGATGCTTTTTGTTTAAAAGTTGTACAGCTGCTTCGGCAGCATTATGATTGGCCTTTTGCTACAATCATTCAGCAGAAAAATGGAATGTTCGTTTTGCAGGCAGCCTATGCAAATGATACGGTTCGAACGTTATCAGGTACTCCGTTATCTTCCGAAGTGACGAGCCACATTAACCATGTAATCAATAGTCATCGTGTAACATCTCTGTCTGGGACAGAGATCGCTGAGATATTTACCCTGTGCAAGCCTGACCAGACTACGAATTCCATTGCCTCGGGAATTGCTGCTCCCCTTCCGTACCATGCGCCAGGGGAAACGGGAATTCTGGTGATCGGAATAGGAACATCAGGTCCTGCGCAGGCGGACCGTGAAGTGCTGGAGGCATTGGCCGAACATATTGCGGCCTCATGGGAGAGTCTGAAGCTGGCGGAGAATCGCCGCGAACTTGCACGACTGGAAGAGAGAAACCGGTTGGCTCGCGATCTGCATGATTCGGTTAATCAGATTTTATTTTCACTATCGTTAACGGCTAAAGGCGCGGAAAGTATGTTATCTGGCTCCGAGCAGTTGCTCCCGGCAACGGAAGCGTTGAAGGATATTCGGGCTTTGTCTCAGGAGGCTCTCAAGGAAATGCGCGCATTGATTATGCAACTCCGTCCCTCGGGACTGGAAGCAGGGCTGCTCCATGCACTACAGGAATACGGCACAAGCCAGGGGCTTCAAGTGGTGACGAATCGGACGGGAATGCGGTCTTTACCACGTAATATAGAAGAAGCATTGTGGCGAATCGGACAGGAAGCGCTGAATAATGTACGGAAACACGCGGATGTTCCTTCTGCTGAGGTCACCCTCAAGTTAAGTAATCATGAAGTGGTGCTCACTGTCACAGATCAGGGAAAAGGTGGTGCGAACAGGCCAAAAGCGTCGTCTGAAAGCTCCCTTGGCCTGTCCATTATGAAGGAACGGGCTCAATCGCTCGGAGGCAGCTTAGAAATAGTGAGTTCTTCCCGTAAGGGAACGACAGTAACGGCAGTCATTCCACTTCCGTTCGAATCTGTATAAAGTCAGGGGGAAGAAGAGATGCCGATTACGATTTTGCTCGCAGATGATCATGCGATGGTGAGACGGGGGCTGCACGTTTTTTTGACGACACAGCAAGACATGAAGGTTGTGGGCGAAGCATCGAACGGAGAGGAAGCACTGGCTCAGGCGGAAGTGTTAAAACCTGACGTGGTATTAATGGATCTGCATATGCCGGTCATGGACGGAATCGAAACAGCCAGAAGGCTGCGCACGTTATTGCCAGCAACGCGAATCATTGTGCTCACCTCGTTTTCGAATCAGGATCATGTCGTTCCTGCTGTTCGCGCAGGGGTGAAAGGATATCTGCTCAAGGATATTGAACCGGAGGATCTGGCCGTAGCCATTCGTAATGTGCATGCAGGTCAGGTGGAATTGCATCCCGCCGCAGCAGGTCAATTGATGCATGTGATGGCTTCATCCGATTGGTCTATAAATGAACAGCAACCACAGGATATACCGACAGATCAGTCAGCAGACAGTCAACATCAGGAGCCAAAGCAGAAGGGTAAATCAACTGAAGCGTCTCTTGGCGGACTGGATATGCTCACTCGCCGTGAACAAGAAGTCTTGGGGCTGATTGCTCAAGGATTGAGCAACAAGGAAATTGCAGTTCAATTGGTCATCACCGAAAAAACGGTCAAAACACATGTCAGTCATCTGCTCGACAAACTGGGACTGGCGGATCGGACGCAAGCGGCTCTTCATGCCGTAAGAAATGGCTGGGTCGTGTGACCAATTCCGACATATGTTCATACTTAAGTCGTATAAACTCAACCTAAAGGTTGAGTTTTTTGGCATTTCAAGTTAAGTCTATCTGCTGACGATTTGGATGCAAAAGAAAGGTAAGATAAGAGTAGAAATAACAGATCGGTTGAAACATGAGAGTTTGAATTATTAAAAAACCAAGGAGAGTGACATGAATGAATATTGTTATTTTGGCAGGAAGCAATCGGAACAATGCAACCAGTACACGTCTGGGAGAGTATGCTGTGGAGATTATTCGCGGTCAGGGACATCAGGCAAGCCTGTTTGATCTGTATCAGACACCACTTCCATTCTACGCGCCAGATGAAAAACAGGCGGATCATGAACATCTGGCAGACCTGAATACACGTATGCTCGCGGCTGATGCGATCATCCTGTCTACACCAGAGTATCACGGCAGTATTAGCGGTGTGCTCAAAAATGCATTGGATCACCTGAGTCAGGCTCATTTCAGCGGCAAGCCCGTCCTGTCCATCAGCTCCTCTGGTGGAGCGGTGGGGGTAAGTTCACTTTTACAACTGCAAGCGATTGTTCGCAATCTGCATGGCATTAATGCCCAGGAGTGGATATCCATTGGTGGTGCGCAGCGCAGACGATTCGAAGCGACATTTGACGGATATGAAGAGTACGAAGGCAGTCAGGATATAGAGGACCGGGTGCAGCGGGTTATTGGATCGTTTTTAAATCTGGCACAGACGTTAACGAATGCGCGGAATTCAACCATGAGTTGAGAACCAAGGAAGATGAAAAATCGGAAAAGGAAAAGAGGTTGAGCATTATGATTACAGGCATATTTGAAACACATTTAAACGTGACGGATCTGGAGAGATCCCATCATTTCTATGAAACGGTCCTGGGTTTACCTCATGCCTACGGGCAGAAAGAACGTGGGAACTCCTTCTACTGGATTGGTGGAAAAGGCAATGCCATGCTGGGATTGTGGCAAAAGGAACCTTCCGAGGTGAAACGTCAGCACTTTGCTTTTCATGTATCTCTGGAGGATATGAAACATGCGGTGGCTCACTTGGAGAACAAAGGGATCAAGACACAGAACTTCCTGAATGATGATATCGGTGAACTGTACGTCTTTGGCTGGATGCCTGCGGTATCTGTATATTTTAACGATCCGGATGGTCATATGCTTGAATTCATCGCCATGCTCCCGGATGAAGCGAAGCCTGAACTTGGCATGGTGCCGTGGAGTCAGTGGGAGGAGATGCAGGAGAAGACCGTATGATGATTGAAGAATTACAGTTATATACAACACGGCTGGAGGACCTCAAGCATTTTTATCGTGATACGTTGGGAATGGAGGTGTCCAATGCGACGGATCAGGCCTTCAACCTGCAGGTTGGAGGGACAAAGATGATTTTCAAACCGTGTGAAACAGATCATGAGCCCTTTTATCATGTGGCTTGGTTGATTCCAACGAATCGGTTCAAGCAAGCGAAGAAGTGGGCTGCATCACGTGTTGTTTTAAGCAGGGAGGAAAATCAGGATGAAACGTACTCTACTAATTGGGACTCTCATTCTCTCTATTTTGAAGATCCGGCAGGCAATATTATTGAGCTGATTGCTCATCATCGTATTCAGAACGAGAGTGACCATGACTTCTCGACTCAAGATATATTACAGGTGTATGAAGTTGGACTGGTGACGGAGGATGTTCTGTCTACGGTGAATGAGCTTCAGCAGATTGGACTCACGCGCTGGGGTGAGGTTAGTGATACCTTTGCTCCTGTAGGAGATGTGCACGGTCTGTTTATTGTGGTGAGGAAGGATCGGACATGGTTTTTCTCCAAGCAAAAAGCACAGATCTATCCGTTGGAAGTATCCATCCTTGGCGTGGGCAAGCTTCGAATTGGCTAAACTTTGCATTCCGGGGCAAAACGGGCATATGTGGAGCATTTCCATCATGTTATAGAAGTAAACGCTTTATTTATTAATTAGGATATATAAGTTGAACTAAATTTACACGATAACGGAGAGGACAGATCTTAGTTCAACTTATATAGTTTCTCTGATGGGTTTACATATGATGAAGGGTGGTGGCAAGCTTGGATCGACGTTTGTTGGAAGAAGGACTAGCGATTATCGTTTCCAGTCGGGAACGTACAGGAGATCTGTGGCACGCCCATTATGGGGCGGGTGCGATTGCGGCATATTTTTGGTTACGGGAAAATCGTCTCACTGCCCTTGCCGCCGGCAGTGTTACGGCCGAAGCAAAAGCCATGCTTCGCCAGCATGGAATCAGCCCTGGCCAGACCTCTCCGATTGGTGAAATGATGCCCAGGGAAGATGCCGAGGCGTGTATTACGGACGCATTGGATCGAACGATTGGAGAACTGCACTGGGTTGGACACCAGGCCATCTACGGGGCAATCAGTCTGAAAGCTATTCGCGAACTGGATGGATGGGGCACTGCGGAGGATATTGGTCGGCTGGTTGAACTGATCGATTCATTCGATCGAACCATTCCGGGAAGATCCTGGATGAACACAACGATGAAAGAAATTCGCAGTCTGAAGCCGGAAAAAAGCGATGGTTTCCCCGAGATTGAAAATCCAGTTCAGTTGTCACGCCTGATTCTGGATGAGCTTGGTGCGTTCCAGACTATCTATCACGCGGAAGCGCATCATGATCTAATCGGTCATATGCTCACCTACGGACATGCGCTTAACATATTATATGAACTGGGTTATCCTGCATTATTCCACAAAGGCATTCCGCCTTTCCTTACCATGGTGAAGGCACTACGCTTAAGCCGAGATGTGGATATTGAACAGGAGATGCCGACATTGCAATCACCCGTAGACCTGCTGCCACTAGAACGGGCGGAACGATCAGTGGCGCTCCCTCATGAACTGGAATATTGGCTCACCGATAGACGCTCTCGTGACTGGAACGGAGGTCATGTATTTAAATTCCCGTTCAGCTTCTATCATCATGCGAAGAACGGGGAGCCCGTACCGGAAACGTGGGAGAACTTTCGTTATATCATCGCGTGAGATAGAGCCAACAATATGGAACAAACGATATGGAACCAACGATATGGAATCAACGATATAGAATCAAAATGAAGAGCACTTGCCAAAGCTGGCAGGTGCTTTTTGGTGTTCTAACGTTAATATTCCAAGCTACTAAAAGCCGAAGCGGATCCGAATGTCCGGAGTTGGCAAGCTCACTGTATTCTGAATCTGAGACTAAGCTTTTCATGTCCGAGAATGCACCCTTCATTTACGAGCCCATGTCCTTCATGTGCGAGAAACGCTCGTGAAATCGTAAAAGGCGGATTGTCTCCCTTCTCATGCAGAGCTCTGCTCCAGACGGATTCGAGGTCTCCCCTCCGGTTTGCGGTTGGAGCCAGAGCTTGAAAGAGTGAGAGCTAACGAATCGGAGGCGTCTTATTCAAGGATTTGAAGCGTCTACAGAAATCTGAGGAATCTGAGACACGCTATATTAGAATAAACAGCTGTTTTCGGCGGTTTTGTCAGGGCATTTAGGAAATAACGTGTCTGATGTTCCTTATCATTTAAAAAGAGGACCTGAATGCCAAATAAGACGTCCTGTGTTCTTCAGAAAATCATCTATCCATTCGCCGGAATTAGCGGGCTGGGACTTCAAGCTTTTTGGACACGGGCACCCATAATTCAAAAATCCATCATCGTATAGCTTGTTTGAATTGAAATGCACACATTAGTTTTATCCAGATTAAAACCGACAATTGTCCGCCCCGGACACGACTACATTCATGCGTAATTCATCCCGATTACCATCAGCACGAGTGGGGAAAGGCGGTAAAATGGTATTATCGGATCAGCAGCAAGGAAGACACACCGACAGCTCATACGCTAACGTACAGCCGGCTAGGGGGCCGGTTTTTTAATTCGGTGATTGCATCCTTGCCCTGATCGGGTATTAAAGACTAAACAGATAACAGGAGGCTACGTGATATGAAAACAGTTTTGTATGTTCCACTCGATGATCGTCCAGCGAATCTGGATGATGTGATTGTGCAAGGGAAAGCAGCCGGTATCCATATCGTTACACCGAACCTGAGTGATATTAAGAATCGTCTGGACTCGGAGAAAACCGTAGATGGCACAACGCTGCTCGGCACCTCAACGCCGGTTTATGGCAAACCGTCCAAGATTCACGACTTTATTCTGAAACATGCTGCCAAGGTCGACGGATTCATTATTTCATCTGATATGCTCGCTTATGGCGGTCTGATTGGCAGTCGTCAGCTCCGTGAAGATGGAGGAGGCGCCTATCCAGAATACGATGATGAGACGACGCGTTTGCTGGATGTGATCCGCGTGATCAAGCAGAAATATCCACGCAAACCCGTATTTGTAATGGACACCATCATGCGTTTGGCTACAACTTCGTTTGCAGATGGCTTGGCGCTTGATGCATATAATGAGTCCCGTGCATTGATGCAGCAGCCACGTCAGACATACACTGAGTTTGAGGACATTATCGAGGGTTATAACCTGTCCCCGGATGGAGTGGAATATGGGACAACGACCTATTTTGATAAAGAACAGTATTACAATACAAGACAGCATAAATTTAAAACCAATCTGTACATTTTGGATCAGCTGGCTCGCACAGGTTATATCGATTTCCTCGCGGTTGGAGTCGACGATGCTAACACGCAGGGTGTTCAGATCAATGAAATCAAATATGTAGAAGCGCGGATCAATGAATGGCTGGGTGGAACCAATGGGCAAAATCCGGATCGTGCTATCATCTTGCCGGATGCAGATGGTTTGGGGCACGCTTTGGTCGCTCGCATGGCGAACCAGTTGTTCCGAGGCGGTGCGAAGACACGTTACGGAGTGAAATATTTTGGTCCTCACGGCAATACCATTATTAACACGTATGAATACATGGATGTACACGAGAATGTGGTTCGTCATGTGGATATTGTGGGCGGTGTGCTTGTAGCGGATTCGGCATATCCTGAACCGGAGGTGGTGACGGATGTGGGTGCTGGCTTGGAAAATGAACAGCTAGTGGCTGTAGCAGCCGATCAAGTTGTCCCGTTTGACATGACCTCCGAACTGGATCGTATGACCAAGGGTCATCCGGGAAATTCCGGAGAGAACACTGGCATCGACATTGAGATTATCGCCATTACGGCTCTGGATCAGGTGCAGGCTGCGTTGGAGCAGTTGACGCTGAATAGTGAGCAAGGTCTGCCTTCGGTATTGATTGATTTTGTGGGTAAAGGACCAGCGAATGTTGAGGTTGCTGAAGCATTGCTCAACAGTCCATATACCGGACGGGTTCTGGGATACAGTGCATGGAATACACCAGGTAACAAGATCGGTATTGCTGTAGGTATGGGGCAGTCGAGGTACGCGTTGATCACAACAGAGAAGCATGAGCATAAGTTGCGAGATGCTATGAATGCGCATGGCTCGTTGTTGTTTAAGCGTTTCCTGAAGGATTATTACTATAAAGCGGTAGCGATTGCAGAAATTCGCACGTATTCACGAGCCCATGCGCTGTATACCAACGTGGCTACCCTTTCGGATCAAAATATGTTGCTGTTCAACTCAGAGGAAGACTATGCCCATTTGCAAACATTGCTCCGTGACTTGATGCAAACTTACACAACGGCACTTGCGAATAAAACAGCCTTCCAGACAGGCAATGTGGCGATTAAGCAGATCTGTGATGACGAATTGTCTTATGCGACGTATGGCAGTGCGCTGCTGGAATATGGGAATCCTGATTTCATCTGGGGCCGTGCATTTGAAATTACGTTGAACCCGCAAGTTACGCTGAACTAAACTGTTATCTTACCATGGGCTCCTCATGTTTGGGATCATCACTGGTATGACTGTACTGCTTAATCTCGCCGTTGTTAAAAATGATATATTGGTACTTCGCTTCGAGTTCATCCGCGAATGTTACTGAGGCACCGTAAGGTGCTTCAGAACTTTTTGAGGAGTAAGTACCTTGTACTTCGATAAGCTGTTCGGGTGAGTAACCTTTCTGTTCAATCAGGTAAGTGGTTACCTGTTGTTCAGCATCATTTTTCTTGAGCGGATTACCAAGCAGTCCGAAGTAAGCCCAGCAGGATATCCCGAGTATAAATGCTAAGATGACCAGTGAAGTGATTTTGAATGTTTTACTCATAGTTATTTCTCCTTCTTTTACGTAAGCGACAATGAATTAGATAATGAAATATTAATATATTTGGATAAATTTATCAATTAATTGATCTTAAAGCTTACTTAGGTATTCGTTAAAATGATGATTCCAGAATCGTCTTTTTTCCACCCGAACGACTCCCTTAATCGCACCGAAGTCGTACGGAACACCATCCGCGCTAGGAATGAAAGGGTGTAAGATTGTATTATCGGATCAATAACAAGGGACGCACCGAAAGCACATACGCTAATGTACAGACCGGCCAGGTGGCCGGTCTTTTTGATGCGGTGAATGTAGTCCCGTTACTGGTTCGATAGCAATACAGACTCTGAGTTAAAAGGGGGAGTCTACTGCTGCTACATTGTCGCTGCACGGTGTGGGCAGATCTCAAACTTGCAGCTAAAGGGGGCGAAATGAATGTGTCTATGAGAAATGAGATTAGCACTGCCATGAGCACCAGTAAAATGAGTAAGCTCATTAAAAAAACGCTGAAACAGAAGCTTGCGGTACTTGTTCCAGATTGGAACGGTCGTGTGCTGGATGTACCTGCGTCAGGCGAAGTTTTGGCCGGGCCTTGTGCAGTCGTTGCGTTTGCCGAAGAAGTGCCGAAGTCTGCCTGGGCGGGATACCGAAGGATTATTAAAATCTCACCATACGCTCGTCCGGAAGATGGTGGCGCTGAAAAGGTAGAAGCTTGGTCAGCTGATCTAATCGAAGGGTTGCACCAGGTAAGGCTGGTGGATAAAGCAGGTGGGGCATTCATATGTATCTATCTGGGTTCTTCAGATAGTGATCGGGTGGATGCAGGGTCTGGCATGCTTACGCGCAGTCTGCGGTTCGGAGTGTATGTTCCCGAAGGCTCGGGAGCTGTCCTCGCTGAAACAGGCGACGCATGGCTAGCTGCGCTTCAAGATTGGACACAGCAAGAGCTTGGTTCGGGCTGGTCGGTATATGGGGATATCTGGCCTGGTGGGTACGAGAAGCCGTCTGTTTTGTGGCGATTGGCCGGATGCAGCACTTCTGTCGCGGGGACTTCGGCATTGGAGGTTCGACAACAGTGGATTGGGCATGTGCTCACCGATCATCCGGTGCTAACACGGCAGACCGTTACTCGGTTGGTAGAGCAACTTGCAGTGCAATCTCGTCTTGCCATCACTGAAACGGGTGGCGAAGAGCACGCAGGTAACACGCGATATATCACAGTGGATGAAGTCACGGCAGATTTACAGACGGATGCATATCTGAATGGTCAGATTCGCCTGACGTTGCAACAGCGGATTCGTCGTCCGGGTACGAATGTACCGTTCATTCGTGAGATTCACCATAGCAAAGGTATGGAGTAAACGTTAGTCGAGAGGAACCTTCTATTAGAGGTTGTTCAAAAAGCCCGCTTTTGATTACAAAGGATGCCTAACGGCATCATCAGCATCGAATATGGAATTCAGCCGAATAAGCATAAGCTTACGAAGTATGTTTCCTTTGGAAACATTGTAGTTGCTCACGTAGTTTTCCCTACGCTCTGTTACTCCATTTCTAACTTCATCCCATCTTCTCGGTACTGAAAACCGATCTTTTTGAACATGCACTTTTAAGAGTGGTTCCAGATTATAGCTTTGAAATGATAGATGTAGCTTCAACATTATAGCTTCAAATTCATAGGTTCATAGGATCAAAAATTCATAGGTCAACCTTAAAGTTCATCGTTTAACGAAATCAGTAGTCCAACAAATGAGGTGAGATGGCAATGGCAAGCTCAGTGAAAAAAAGAAAACAGACAGCCTCCCGGTATACACGGGCAGAACTGATGAATCATGCAGAAGCCCTCTTTGCCGTTAAGGCAGAGGTGCTGTATGGTGCGCTGTACGAAGCGGCGCAAGAGACGTTTTCCATTGAAGAAACGCAAGAACGAATTAACCAATTTATGAAAGCGAAGGTGAAGGGATAATGGCAGGTGGAACTTGGGAGCAAACAAATCGTCCGGTCCTTCCGGGCTTATATATGAATTTTCAGGCGGCAGCATCTTCGGCCATTCAAGCGGGTACGCGGGGGACGGTCGTTGTGCCAATCAAGGCAAACTGGGGTCCAGTAGGGACTTTTGTTGAAGTAGGGAGCGAAGCGGCGATTGAACGTATCTATGCGTCGAATGTGCTGGACAACGGTACGGCTTATACGTCCCTGAAGCTCGCCCTGTTGGGTGGACCGAAGAAGTTGCTCGCTTATCGGGTGGCAAGTGCTGCGGCCAAAACAGCCACGCTTACTTTGAAGGACAGCAGTGATGCCAATGTACTGCAACTGGATGCGAAGTATCCGGGGGATCGTGCGAATGGATTCTACGTCACCATCCAGCCGGGTGTAATTGATAATACGAAACATGAAGTGCGCCTTTTTGAAGGTAACCGGATGTTGTATGCGCTCCTGACAGCGGATATTACAGCAGCTTCTCTGGCAAAAGAGATCAACGCGGATGAACAAAATGTCTGGTTAACGGCTCAGGCGATTGGCGATGATGCAGGTGTAGTTGCAACAATTGCGGGTGCGGCATTCAAAGGCGGCGTAAGTGGCAACGATGACCTGACCAATGCAGAGTACATTGCTGTACAGGGCGCGCTGGAAGGGGAGCAATTCGACGTCTTGGCTTTGGATCAGGCGGCTGATGCACCTCTGCTTGCGAGTTTTGCGGCATGGGTGAAACGTGTGCGTAGTGAAGGTAAACCGGTGGTGGCTGTATTTGGCGGTTCCTCAGCGGATGACACTTCTGCTACAGCAGCACAAAAAGCGGCAGCACGTTCGCTTGCGCTCAACCATGAAGGTGTGATTAATGTCGGTACAGGCGTACGCCTTGGAGATGCATTCTACAGCTCGGCGGAAACATCCGCCTATGTTGCAGGTCTGATCGCCGGACAACGTCTGAACCAATCCACAACCTATGCAGCTACTCCGTTCGATGATGTGACACGTCGCTGGACGCGTGCAGAACAGGAGCAGGCGGTACAGAATGGCGTATTTATTTTCTTCCATGATGGACGCCAGGTGAAAGCACTTCGTGGTGTAAACACACTGGTAACGCCAGCCGCTGGACAGAATAATGCGTGGAAAAAAATCCGTTCCATTCGTGTTTTGGATGCGATCAACACGGATTTGCAGCGCTCCGCGGAAGATACGTATATCGGTAAAGTGAACAATACTGAAGAGGGTCGTCAAGCACTGATTAGTGCCATGAAGGCCTATTTGGCGTTGCTTGCACAGAGTAATGTGATTGAAGCTGACGGTTATGATGTCATTCTTGACCCGGCGTATTATGGTACGGCACCAGTTCTCAAACCGGAAGCAGATCAGGTATTCCTGCAATGGAATGTGAAGCTGACGGATGTAATGGAGCAGTTGTTTGGTACATTTTACGTGCAATAAGGTTGTGTGAAAGGAAAGAACCGTTTTCTAGAATAATTACTACACGTTGAACTGATGGTTTACACGATAACAGCGATCGGAAGATTGTTCTGACTGCGGAGTTATACCGTGTAATATTTATTAGTTCAATGAACCCAAGGAGGAAAATATATGTTGGATGCGTCAAGAGTAATTCTCGGTACCCATGGTCAGCTGCATATCGATGGTGTGTGGCAGACAAACATTAACAAGTTGGAAGCGAGTGTGGAGATTGAAAAGCGTGAGCTGAATCTGGTCGGTAACGACTGGAAGGTGCACAAAAATGGCGCGAAAAAAGGAACAGGCACGATGACCGGCTACAAAGTCACTTCGGATATGATCCAGCGCGGCTTCACCAAATTCGAGATCATTTCCAAGCTGAACGACCCAGAATCATATGGACATGAGAGTGTATTGCTGAGAGGTTGCATGGTGGACAAAATCCAGCTTGCCAACTGGACAGCGGGTGAGGAAGTACCGGAGGAAACGGGCTTTACATTTGAAGGATTTGAATTGCTGAATCCAATTGTGGCGAACTAAGCTCTGGAATAGGCACGTTATTGAGCTGGTTTGCTCAAGCGTGATTGCATAGTTACTTCGTATAGTATGGACACCAATGCGGGCCGAGATGATCTCGGTCTCTTTGTTGTCTCTACAGGCTTGAAATCTGGCATAGATAAACCCATTTTTGAAATAAGAAGGAGATAACGCCCAATGAGTATGAATGAAAATATGTCCGAAGAACAGATTTTGGATCAGTTGTTTGAAGCAGCAGAACGTTTGCCAGAGGAGAATGTACGCATTCAGCGTCTGGATCTGCTGTTGACCTTGCGTGGATTGACGTCTTCCAAAGTGGATCACATTCGCGAACGCTGTACGATTCGAAAAACGACCAAAGGGCGCACCGAGGAAAAGGTGGACACCGAAACGTTCAACGCGCTGCTCATTTCCGAAGCAACGGTGAAATTGAAAGTCCGCAGCCTGGAGTTGTCCGGCTGGGGGGATACCCGTATTACTGGCCGTATGAAGCTATCCGGTGGCGAACAGGCGGTACGTCGTATGTTGCTGGCTGGTGAATTGGATGCCGTAGGCGATAAAGTGCTGGAGCTGTCCGGCTTTGGTGTGGAGATTGAAGACCTAAAAAACTGATTCACTCCGGCGGAATGACCACGTTCCTGTATCACATGTGGGTGCGTCATCATCTCCGGCCCGGAGAGTTCTGGTCTTTGCCACGTGGGGAGCGCTCGCTGTTAATTGCGTTCTCGGAAGAGGAAATGTCAGCGATAACTTCGCAAATGAATCGATAACGAAAAAGGGCAGGAGGTGAAAAAATGGCAGAAATGATTGTAGGTTTATCCAAATCTAATGCGGAAATGCGGACAACCCTCCGATATCTGGATCAGATCCAACGCTCAACCGAACGTCTGGGCAGAGTTCGTTACCAGAGTCTGATCAAGGTGAACAATGAGCTGAGAACGACAGGACGCAGGTTGGAGCATATTTATAGTATGGCTGTGCGAATCAGCAGGCTGCGAATCACACCGACGATTGGGTTGATTGATAAGCTGAGTCCGGCACTGGATCGCGCATGGGCTAAACTGAATAGATTCAGGGACCAGATGGTTACGGCTTCGGGCACAGTATCGCTTGAGGTTCGGCAGAAGATTGAAGTGGCGATGGGTAAAGGAGGGGCTTCGGGTCCAACTATGGCTGTCGTGATTCAAAATAACAAAAATATCACTAATGCTACGAAGGAAGAAGATCCTAAGAGTTGGTGGGATAAATGGATTTTTGACCCTGCCGACAAGATTAATAGTTTGTTTGATGTATTTAATAACGTTAAGGGAATATTTGATAAATTCAAAAAGAAAAAAGAAGAAAGTCCTGCATCTGATCCAACCAGAAGTCCAGCATCCAAATGCTGCTGTTGCACAGGTGGAAAGATGGGCAAAAACCGTAGAGTTCGTTCACCGAATGAGGATGGTGGTGGATCAGATCGTGGAAGACGAAATTACCGAAGTGGTAGAAGGTCTAGTAATCGTTCGAACCGGGGCCCATCACCAGTACCCAATCCTGTACCTGATACTCCAACTCCTCCGCCCGATCGCAACCGTAATAGGGGAGGAGGAAGAAGAATACGAGGAAGCGGTCGTTTAGGATTTGCGGATGGTGGATTGGGATCTTTAACCGACATGTTGGCTGGTAACGGATTGATGGATAATTTAAGTAGTGGTTTTGCCAAAGGAGCCAAAAGGTTGCTCGGACCCATCAGCGTGCTTGCTGATGTGGCGAATGTAGCGACAGCACCCCCGGAAGAGCGTGGCCGAGCGGTGGGTTCCATGATTGGCGGCACAGCAGGTACTGCGATTGGTAGCGCCATCGGTAGCGTTCTTTTGCCTGGCATCGGGACATGGGTTGGTGGTGCAGTAGGTGGTTGGGCGGGAAGTACAGCAGGCGGTTGGATTGGAGACAAAGCGAAGGATATTGGAAACTTTATGTCTAGTGCTACCGAAGGTGTAGGTGATGCATTGTCGGGTGCAGCCGATTATGTCTCTGAGAAAACAAAAAAAATCACCGATGGCATATCCGGCTTCTTTGGATTTGGTTCTAAAATAGAAGAAAAGACTGTCTCGGCAGCAACGGTGGCTGCACCGTCTCCAGTTGCAACAGGCCCGCAGATGGCACCTGCCTATATGCCACCGGCACTGACCATGACAGGCCCAACGGCTTATATGAACAGCAAAGTCGGTCAGCCTACATCTGCTGGATTCATGGGAACAAGCATGATGCAGAGCCAAGCGATGGCGCTTGGTAACGGTGCGCAGACGAATGGGAAATCGTCCACGATGACGGTACAGATATCTGAAGACCAGATGAGCAGTCTGTCCGGATACTTGAAGGATTTCAAAACAGAAACTACCAATCAGATTGCGATAAATATTCCAACAGGTGCGGTGCAGGTGACTGTGCGCGAAAATGCGATTGATTACGACGCTGTCACCAAGCAGGTCGGACAACGGATTACGGGCGAGTTCCGCCGTGCGATGGAAAACCGAAAAACGATTATGGCCTAAGCAGAAAGGAGGCCGTGTATGTCTGTACTTAAAGATGAAGTAGGTCCTAACAATATGGCTTTTACTCTGAAAGATGGCGGCACTTCATTTCAATTCCCGGTGAACCCGGAAGAGGTGAGTATTTCCAGGTCCAAAGGGTATGAAACGATTAATATGCTGGAGCATGGCGAGTTTGATTTTGCGCAAGGCGAGAAGGTGAAGGAGATCACCTTCTCTTCTTTTTTTCCCAAAGAGTATGATGCCTTCTATTGCATGGACAAAGAAGATTTTCCAGATCCGAGGGTAGCGATGAATATGCTGAATACGTTTCTGGTATCGAAAAAGCCGCTGCGTTTCATCATTTCAGAGACGGGCGTGAACGTGCCTGTTTTTATTGTTTCGCTTAATTCGAGCTTTCGTGGGGGGGAGACAGGAGATATTTACTTCGACCTGACCCTGCGCACATGGCGGGATTCCAAGGTGGAGAAGGTCGGTTCTTCTGCATCCGGGAGCAAGTCAGGTTCTCGTACCGATTTGAAAAAAACCAGCAAGACCTACACCGTCAAATCTGGCGACTCCCTGTCCAAAATAGCAAAGCTTGAGCTGGGTAGCAGTTCCAAATGGAACGAGATCTACAAGCTCAACGCAAAGATCATCGGGAGTGATCCGAACCGGATCAAGCCCGGGCAAAAGCTGGTGATGCCATGACCTATAAGGTTATTGTCGACGACAAATATGACATCACCAAGCTGGTGGAGACGATTACGCTGAAGGACTCGCTCGACCAGATTGCCTATCAGGCCAACATCCGGCTGGCGGTGTCTGCGTCTTCCGGTCTGCCTTCGATCTCACCGGGCATGGCGGTGCGGATTAGCGGGGTTCCTTTTGGCGAAAAATCAATGGTTCACTTACTGCATCCTGCGGTCATCTGGGAGGTGGAAAGCTCGAACAGCGGCACCAAGCGGCTGTCTCTCACGGTGTACGACCGAATGATATATCTGGAAAAATCAGAGGACGAGTTCCTGTTGCCTAAGGATCAGACCGCTACGCAACGACTCAAAACCTACGCCAAAGAGTGGAAGATTCCATACGCTACATTGCCAGAAACCAAGACAAAGCTGGGAAAAGCCGTGTATCGGTCACAGACGATCTTCTCGATGATGTTTGCCGATCTGAAAGAAACGGCGAAGTCCGGCGGGGAAATGTACCATCCACGGATGACGCCCGGTGGGTTGCAGCTCTTCCAGGTTGGAAGTAATGCAAAGGTGTATGAACTTGATCGACTAATTGATCTGACCCAGATGCGTACGCTCGAAGGGGCGGTTACCAAAGTTAAAGTCATGGCGGCGTCGGAGTCACCGAGTGGCAAAGAAGTTCCTTCCAAAGTGCTGGCGATTGAGCAGAATGGTGTGGAAGAACTGGGCACATTGCAAAAGCTGGTAGAGGACGATCAGGTGAAATCGACAACTGCCGCGAAAAAACTGGCCAAAAGTCATCTGACGGGTATTCAGGAGACCTTTACGATATCCGCACCGGATGTGAATACGATTCGTGCTGGGGACGCGGTGTTGTTAAAAGGACTGAAGCTGATCGTCATGTCGGTCAGCCGTGATCTGTCTGCCGGACCTGGAACGATGACGTTAGAGTTGGGGACGGCTGAGCTGGTGAAAAGGAGGCATTACCTTGAATAAAGATGATCCGTATGGGCATTTTGCCGACGTCATGCGGGGCGCGATGAGCACGCATTCCCGTCAGGCAGTGAGCGGGCTGGGAGCAGTACTGGGTACGATGACCTCAACCGGCGTGAAGCTGGATGATTTCAAGCACGAAGTGCAGGATTACCTCGTGGCCGAGTTGCCGGGCACGCTTGGACTGCCGGAGCGCGAGGCTGCTGGCGCGATCTCCGGTATATCTGACGTGGCAAACGGCGGAACGACGGGCACGGGACGGTTTCTTTTGCAAGAAGAGGAAGTGGAAGAAGCGGTGTGGTCACTTGGTAAAGGATTAAAAGCGGGAGATCGCGTGCTGGCGATGCGGGTGAATGGCGGTAACGACATTGTGGTGCTGTGTAAGGTGGTGAGTGCGCATGCCTAGTTTGTTCCCGGAAACGGGTGTGGTATGGGGAGATGAGGAGGATCTGTCGGGGGCGGTTTCAGAAGAGGTACGCTTTGGACGGAGCTGGCGATTCGATTACGATGCAGGGGATTTTGTACTGACCCCAAGTGGTAAAGTCGCTGCGGCTGGTGGGCATGAAGCGTGGGTACAGTGGTGCATTAAGGCCGTCAAAACGCCAAGATACAGACATGTGATCTATTCCCGAAACTACGGTTCGGAGCTGGAGGATCTGGTGGGTCAGGGTGACAGCCGGGGTGTGATGGAAAGTGAGATTACCCGGATGGTGACGGAGACGTTGCTGGCTGATCCACGCACGGATTCGGTAGACCAGTTCACGTTTGATTGGAATCGGGAGCAGTGCATGTTCTCGTGTCGGGTGGCGAGTGTGCAGGAAGAGATGTTTATTCTGGAAAGTGAGGTGATCTGACGGGATGGCTGAGATTCCGCGTTATTTGGAGGACCAGACGGAGGAACAGATTATGCAGCGTATGCTGGATCGTCTGCCCGCGGATCTGGATAAGTCGGAAGGATCGTTTCTGTGGGATGCGGAGGCTCCGGTTGCGTTTATGCTGTCTGAGGCGGCTTTGTGGGCGCAGGAATTATTGCGACGGGGGTTTGCAAGTACTGCGGCGAGCAGTGATCCGAATTTTCGTTCGGAAGAGCTGGATCTGCGGGCAGGAGAGCACGGCATCACGCGGCGAGCTGCGGTGGCGGCACAAGGTGCGGTGAGGTTTGCGGGTACGCCGGGGAAAGTGGTGCCTGCGGGAACGGTCGTGGCTACGCTTGCGGATGAAGTATCTGCTGAAGCTTCGCTCGAATATGAGACAGTGGGACGTTTGGAACTGGATGAAGAGGGTTCCGGGGTGGTAGGGGTGCGAGCGCTTGTTGCCGGAAAAGAGAGCAATGTGCCTGCGGGCACGGTAACTGTACTGTCTACACCTGTAAATGGCGTGACTTCTGTCACGAACGTTAATGTGATTAAAGGCGGTGCGGATGTTGAGGCCGATACGGCGCTGTTGGAACGCTTTTATGCCAAAGTGCGCAACCAAGGAACCAGTGGCAACAAAGCACAATATGTACAGTGGGCCAGTGAAGTGCCAGGTGTTGGTGCAACGCGTGTTATTCCGTTATGGCAGGGGCCGGGCACGGTGGGATTGTATCTGTTAGACACAGACAAACGTGCTGCGGGTACCGATCTGGTGGCAGCGGTGCAGAAGTACGTTGACCCAACGCAAGATGGACAGGGTGAAGGAGTGGCACCGGCGGGGCCAGTGGTGTCCGTGATGCCAGCCGTGGAAGTGCCGATGAATATTCAGGTGAAACTGACGCTTGCCAGTGATGCGACACTCGCTGATGTGCGGGCATTGATCGAACGCGGGGTGACCGCGTATCTGAAGCAGTTGGCTTTTGCCGATCCGCTCGTTCGTTACACTCGCATTGCCGCAATTCTGCTGGACATTCCACCCATTATCGACTATTCGGACCTGACCGTGAATGGTGTGAGTGACCAGAATATTGAGATGACTGCGAGCCAGGTGGCCGTGCTGGGGACGGTGGATGTGCATGAGTAGTGTTGGGCAGATGGTGGACGAGGAAGTAGTTTTGGAGTGCGGAGACCAAGGAAGATTGGGAGAAGTACGCCGATCTGAGTTGAAGCTGGTAAGCGAGACGCTCCATGTTGATGTGCAAGGAAGGGAGGGGGACAGGGCATGAGTGCTCCTTCTATTGTAGATGTTGGACTGACGAGTGAGAAAGGGCGGGAGCTGTTCTCGTATTTGCCCAGGTATTATGAGACTTCTCGTGTAATGCAAGCCGATATGCAGGCCAAAGGCACTGAGATGGATCTGCTGTATCAGGCGCTGGATGAGACATTGGAGCAGTTTTTTGTCCGTACAGCGACGTGGGGGCTGGACTTCTGGGAGCAGGAGCTTGGCATTGAGACAGATCGTCTCAAACCCGTGGAACAAAGGCGTGCCGTGGTGGAGTCGAAGCTGCGTGGGGCCGGGAAGTTTTCTGGCAGGCTGGTGGCGAACGTGGCTGAGGCGTATGCCGGGGGCAAGGTGGATGTAACTTTTCAGCCGGAAGCGTGGAGTTTTACGGTGAGCTTTGTGGATACGATGGGCATCCCGCCCAATATCGATGATCTCAAACGAGCGATTGAAGAATTGAAACCGGCCCATATGGCCGTGGAATATGAGTATCGCTATCTGGTCTGGGATGATCTGGACAAGAAGCAGAAAACATGGGATGAACTGGACGCCGCGTCCTTGACGTGGAATGAACTGGAGGTGTGGGCGTAATGCCACAGGAAACAGATCGACTAAAATTGCCTCTTCCCTTGGGGAACGAAAGAGTGACCCGGGATAGTATTAATATGATTTTCGAAAAGATTGATGCTGGTGTTGCAACGCAAGCGGATTTGGATGCGCTTCGTGAAGCGGTGAGTCAGATGGATATTCCCGATGCGTCTTTGACTCAGAAAGGGAAGGTGCAGTTGTCCAGTAAGACGGATGGCCCGTCTGAGACGGTGGCGGCGACGGAGAAGGCGGTAAGGGATGCGTTGACAGCAGCTAAAGCAGCAAGCTTGTTGCGTACAGGCGGAGCTATGACAGGACGATTGATTATGAATCAGTGGGGAACGTTTTCTGGCTCTTCAAATGGTTCGGTGTTGTACGGTAGTAACTGTTTTCTTGATGGGAATACATTCAAGTACGAAAACAATCATTCTAACTTAGGCGCTCGTGGTATTTACATGCGGTATTCAGGCGCTGTTGCGACGGAAGTTTACATGTTTGATACAGGCCCAGTCGCAACCACAGCTGGAGCTACTTTCACCCCAAATCTAGCACGAATTGTTCACATGGGTGACTTATTCCAAAAGCACAAGTTAACGGCTGATGACGGTAAAAACCAAGTACTAGCATCAGGGACTAACCTTAACTCTTTGACGGCAAATGGACAGTACAACGGCTATAATCTGGTGAATTCTCCCTTACCATCAAGTGCTGACGGATGGTGGTACATTGAAGTTCAGTGCCATACAAACAGTACAGGTTATGTACTCCAAAGAGCGAGTCGGCTTAATGGAGGGGTGCAGACTTTATATCAAAGAACCAAAGAAAATAATGTATGGTCGTCTTGGAGTCCTGATCTTTTTCAGGCTGTGGCTGATGCTAAAAACAGGCATATTATCTCGTCTGCAGCGCCTTCTGGCGGCAATGACGGTGACATCTGGTATCAATACTCATGATAGAGGGGAGGAGTATAATGCATGGCTTTAGGCATTAAGGTTGGCGGAACTTGGAAAACGCCTAATAAGTTATCAGTCAAGGTCTCAGGGAATTGGCGGGCTGTCCAACAAATTTATGCGAAAGCCGGGGGAGTATGGCGGCCCATTTGGTCAATCGCACCGACTATGCGTAAGGGTTACGTATGGGGTAGCAATTCATATGTGGTCAAACAATCGGACCATGTCGAATGCTACGCATATAACTCAAGCACGGGCGGCGGCGAGGCAGCTGTGGTGACAAACATACCAGTGGATTTAACTGGCGTTTCTTATGTGGTGTTCGATTACGCTCTAGAAGGTTCATCTGACATCCAATCAGACGGAATCTTTATTGCTTCCTCTTCCCAGATGGGTGGAGCTGGAACATTCGAGGCTCGAACGTATCGTGGTTCACTGACGACAAGGACTACAGTCAGCTTAAGCGTGTCCAGTCTGTCCGGGCCCTACTATTTGCGGGCGCACGCTTCAAACAACGGCGGCGTAGCCGTATGGAAACGTGTGCGTCTTTACCGCATCTTGCTGGACAGCAAAGAGATTTGGAACGCCAGTGCGGGCGGATCTTACGTCTAATAAGGAGTCACGATCATGTCCGATACAATCATGTTCAATACTACGAGGAAACCGGTAACGTTGTGACCATCTCGACGACAGAACCACCAGCGTCGGATGGGTGCGCGGTGGCCAAAACGGAGAAGGGCAAGCCGGGCGACGAGTTCACATACACCATAACGGTATTGAATGTAGATATTGAAAAGGGGGTTATTGATTCAGACTATTCAGTCCTGAACAACCCGCAGGCGGCGCGGCTTCTTGCTGACAATGCCGCATTGAAAGAGGAAAAACGCCCAGCTGAAAACTGCAGTAGCAGAACTGACTATGATGATCGCTGCAGGTCAGGCATGAGGGGGATAAGCGATGACATCTACATCTAACAGCGGACTGGTCAAAGTTTGGGTCAGTTTGGTCATGACCGGCACGTATAAACTGGAACAGGTACTTAATCTATATAACCTTAAAGCAGTCGTGTCGGATGTTATTAACGCAACAGCATAAGCGCCGCAAGGCGTTTTTATTATGTCCTCTGGAGCGGTCAGGAGGCTTTTCCTATTACAAAGAAGGGTTTGCGGCGGCAGCCATGACAGGCACACCAATAGTAACACTGGATTATTCGGTATCACACGTAAGATGCGCTCGCCTTTTTATATCGCAAATGAGTTGTTGTCCATTATTGAAAATGGAGGCAAACTGGGTGCGCCGATTAAGTCTCTCACAGGATCAGCTCTGAACGTATATTTATAACACGTAAGATCGGATGCTAGTCCTTATTAAATAGGAGACCTGACTTAATTTCAGTTCTCACCAATAAAAAGGAGGTGAACCATGACCACAAACCAACTAACCACTGCCATCGCAAACACGCTCACACAACATTTCCCTAACATTCCGATCCACTCAGCATCAGTAGGTGGAAACTCGACTCCTGCCGAAAAAGGCATCACCTACCGCCTGCTATCGGCCCAACTTACCCGCGAACGCAGCGATCGCTTCGTGCAATCTCACGCCTTTGAAATCCGGTGGCTCGATCCAAACGATATCCCAGCCACCCTACCGGACGAGTTGTTCGAAGCATTGGAGACCATCGACGTGGAGGGCACGCCCTATCGCGCAACGGAACTACGTTGGGAGACGGAGAACGATAATCCACGAATGCTGGTGTACTACACCATGCGAACCACCAAAGTGTCGGAGTCCGCCACTACCATGCAACAACTGGAACAGCGACCTACCGCACTTAAGGCCACAAGATAATAACTATATTAGTTCAACATAACGATGGTTATCCTGTCCTTGTAGTGGTCAGTATAGCTATTTTTTTATTGAACTTAACTAACTGAATGAGGGGATCAGTATGAAAGGAATAGGAGGGGCATTGGCGATGTTTACAAAAAAAGAACCAGACCTTAAAAAACCGGAAGTTCAACAGAAAAACAATCAAAAATACAGCAAAGCACAGTTCGCCGAATCCCGGCAACTTAGCCGCATGGAGAAAGATATTTTGGCAGCAGTTCTGCTGGAACAAGAAACATACACCATGGAAGAAGCACAGCAACACATCCAACAATTTATGAATGGGGAGGCACAATAATGGCTGGAGGAACATGGAAGACACAAAACAAGGTACGCCCCGGCGTATATATGAATTTTGCATCAGAGGGCGCATTGCCGGGAACGGTAGGAGAGCGAGGAACGGTGGCTTTGGCACTTCCATTGTCGTGGGGGCAAGCAGGCACAATCCTGACGGTACAAGCAGGTGAAGATGTACAAGCAAAATTGGGCTATGACTGGACAGCACCGCAAATGCTACTGATGCGCGAGGCATTGAAACGAGCGCAGACATTGCTTCTGTATCGACTCAATGCAGGGACCAAAGCTAAGGCAACCTTGGACAAGCTAACTGTGACAGCCCAACACGGCGGCGTACGTGGTAATGATCTGGCTGTTGTAGTCTCCGCGAATATTAATGATCCCGACCAATTGGATGTCTCCACTTTGCTTGCGGGTAAAGAAGTGGACAAACAAACCGCGTCTACCATCGAAGCTCTGGAATCCAACGCATACGTCACATTTACTGGTGAAGGTGCACTTACAGCTACAGCTTCACTTCCACTAACAGGTGGCTTGGATGGTACAGCAACGAACCAGGAGCATTCCGATTTCCTCACCAAGCTAGAGGTGCTGGATTTTAACACGGTCGGTCTGATTTCAGATGATGCCACACTCAAGTCAGTCTACACAGCTTACATCAAGCGTTTGCGTGATACCGAGGGCAAGAAGGTGCAACTGGTTCTGTCCGATTATCCTGCTGCAGATCATGAAGGCATTATCAGTGTCAAAAATGGTGTTGTGCTCGCAGACGGTACCGTTCTTACGCCGAAACAAACCGTAGCATGGACTGCCGGCGCAACAGCGGGAGCTAACCTGAATGAATCTCTGACGTTCCGTGCATATGACGATGCTGTGGATGTGAACGGACGACTGACACATAGCGAGACAGAAGCGGCATTGCGTAATGGCGAGTTTGTATTCACGGCGAGCAGCAACCGTGCGGTGGTGGAACAGGATGTAAATACGTTCCGTTCGGTGACACCGGATAAGGCGCGTCATTTTGCCAAAAACCGTGTTGTCCGTGTTCTCGATGGCATTGCTAACGATATGAAACGCATTTTCGAGTCCTATTACATCGGCAAAGTGAACAACAATGAAGATGGGCGCAGCCTGTTCCGATCCCAATGTGTCACTTATCTAAAGCACCTTCAGGATATTGGTGCCATCCAAAATTTTGATTCCAAAACAGACATCACTGTTGCTCCGGGCAATGAAACCGACAGTATTCTGATTGAGATTCAGGTCCAACCTGTGGATTCCGTTGAAAAAGTATATATGAAAGTGAAGGTGGTTTAAGATGGCATTTTTGAAAGCAAGTGACACGATTTCTGGCCAGGAAGGCCGCGCATACGCAACGATTAACGGACAGACGGAAGAAATGTTCTATGTGAAGACGCTGGAAGCAACAGTGGAGAAACAAAAAGCAGAGGTCAAAACCTTGGGCCGCCGCGGTGTACAGCACAAAGCAACCGGTTGGTCCGGTTCGGGTTCCATGACAATCTTTTATACCACTTCCCGTTTCCGCGAGCTGATGCTCCAGTACATGCAGAATGGTGTGGACACGTACTTCGACATTGAAGTGACCAACGAAGATCCTTCCTCTACAATTGGCAAACAGACCGTGACCCTCAAAGGCGTCAACCTCGACAGTGTAATCATGGCATCCCTGGATACCGAGGCCGAGGCGTTGGAGGAAGAAGTGAGCTTTACCTTTGAAGATGTCGATATGCCTGTATCGTTCAATCTGCCGAAGTAATTTAGCGTGAAAGCATAATGATTTGAGATTCATAAAGAGTATAACTTAGCAGCGGGTTTGTAAAAGAAACCTGTTCAACTTGCCTGTGTTACGGGCTATTTGGCGTGTCAAAATACTGTTCTTCGCCGCTTCATGCGGCGGGGGACCTAACTTTAGAGGAGGAACAATACATGAGTGGATTGAGTATGTTTTTTGCCCAAAATGCAGCAACAGATACAACGGAGGAGTTTATCGTATCCCCCCGATTTAAAGATGAGAAAGGCAAGCACGTTGCCTGGAAACTGCGCAGCATGACCGAGGACGAAAACCAGGAATGTCGCAAGGCAGCTACCCGCAAAATCAAGGGCAAGAACGGTGTCTACACACCCGACATCGATGCGAATGATTACATGGCTCGCCTGATGAGCGCAAGTGTAGTTTACCCCGATTTGAAAAACGCAGAACTCCAGCGTTCATATGGCGTGATGGGGGCGGAATCGCTTTTGCGGAAAATGCTGTTGCCTGGGGAATTTGCTTCGCTCGGCGAACAGGTCCAGAAGCTGAACGGCTTCAATCAGGATATGAACGAACTGGTGGATGACGTAAAAAACTAATTAAAGAGGGCGATTCCGAAGCCAATCTGGCTTATTACGCTCTCCATGAATTAAACATTTTGCCGCATGAGCTTATGGCATTCTCCATGCGAGAACGAGCAGCGATCTATGCTATGATCTCCATCCGGGTGGAGCAAGAGAAGAAAGAACGGTCCAAGAGCCGCGCCCGGAAGAAATAAAAGGAAAGGAGGGAGAAATGAATGTCCGATACAAGTATCAATGTAATTAATCCTCCATCCGTAAATAATCTGATCAATAACTTAAATCTAATTCAGGTAAAAACAACCGAAATTTTGAACAACTTCAATCAGATTAACCATGTTAATTTGAATCAATTTAACCAAACGAACATATCCAACCACTTTAATCAAATAAACCAGCAAATGAATGTAACGATTAATCTGATGGAAAAGTTGGAGGATACGGCTGATGATACAAGCAATGCTTTGGGTGATAATCTGAGCAAACTCTCCAAGTGGGTGCAAATGGTAAAGTCCGCTGGAAGTGTTGTGTTAAAAGCTGCTGCTGAACAAGAAGACTTCAAATATCGTTACATGGTTGCCGCAGAAGATCCGGTGCTCGGGGAAAGCATCTATAATAAGTATCGAGATCAAGCCTCCAAGAGCGGTCAGGATGTTAATGATTCGCTAAAATCTTCTCTAGGCTTCTTGCCTTTGGCACAAAATACAGGGCAGGTAGATCAGCTAAATCAACTAACTCAACGCTTGAGTATGTTGTCACCGGATGGACAAAGTCTGTCAGATGCGTCTGGTGCCATTGTTAGTGCCATGAATGGCGATAACGGAGATTTGGCTAGTCAATTTAACATCCCGGAAAGTGCATTGACCGGGGCTGGATTAGGTGAATTTATTCAGACTAAAGACCTTGATGGTTTTATACAGGGTTTGCAGACGGTTCTTGAAATGCAAGGTTACACACAAGAAGCCTTTGATACCATGCTGGATTCTCCATTGCAAAAATGGACGGCTCTCGTGAATCAGTTCAATGGAATACTATCTGAAATCGGGACAAGAGCTTTGGAAGTTTTATCTCCTGTGCTTGACCGATTAAACGAAGCAATAAGCTCAGGTCAGTTCAGTGCTTTCATCGAATGGATTGGTGGGGCCTTCGCAATTATTGCTCAAGTGGTGGCATTTATCGTGGATGGGTTCATCAATTTTGCTACAGCTGTGCAAGAAAATTGGGCTATCATAGCACCTATTTTGACTGCTATTGCTATGGTGCTGCTTTACAACATGATTATCTCACTTGGCATTGTGATCGCTGAAGTGTTTTTGCTTGCTGTAGCATGGTTGGCTGTAAACTGGCCTATATTGCTGATCATCGCAGCAATTGCTGCAATGATTATGATTTTCCAAACGTTCGGAGCAACCGGTACCGATATTCTCGGGGCTATTATTGGTACATTTATGATGCTTGGCGAGATCATCAGAGTGGTAATTGCTACCGTGTGGAACATATTTGCTTCATTGGCAGATTTCTTGATTAACCTGTTTATTGATCCTGTCTACGCAATTCAAAAGTTGTTCTATGACCTAGGCATGTTTGTTTTACAAACTCTTTACAATGTTATGGTAGGTATCGAGGATTTTCTTAAAAGAGCTGTAGGGGCCATTAGCGATGTTGCTTCATTTATCAATGATACCTTTGGTACGAACCTGAGTGTGATGTCCGAATCGGATATTAACATTGGCAGCAAGAACATTAAGAGTTGGATGGACACTCTGAAGTCTATGGAGCCACAGAGCGACAAAAATGTATTTGAGTCTATGCGAATGGACGGAGAATATAATCCCAGTGTATATGGGGAGGGTCAGATAAAGGCTGAGGAGTGGGTTTCTAAGTTCTCTTCCAACCCGAAGGATGACTCCAAGGATAAAGGTCTACCAGGTAATTTTGGCAAAGACTTCACACCCGAAATGCCGAAAACACCTCCCATGCCACCTATGCCAATGGCTCCTGCTCCCACGGTCGTTCCCAACAATATGAGCAACATCAACCAAATCAACAATGTGGGGAAAGTAGATCAAATTGGCGGCGTTGAGGGAACGATTGATGTAACCAGTGAGGATTTGAAACTGATGCGTGAGCTTGCAGAGATGCAGGCGATTCAGCGATTCGTCAGCCTTACTCCAACCGTTCAGGTCACCACGGGTGATATCAACAGCGGACATGATGTGGACAGCATCATCAGCAAAATCACCGATGGACTGAACAGTCAGATCGTCTCCAGTGCTCAGGGGGTGTATGGATAAGTGGAATATTATATTCAACTAAGCTTCAATAACCGCTCTGAATACATGTTTTTCCCGGTCACACCAGAGAGCATTGAGTTTTCGGATTCGGGAGACGGCAGTACGTTTAACGTTAGCGCTTTGGGTGAAATTAACGTGATCAAGTCGCCGAAGCTGCGTGAAGTCAGTTTCAGCGGGATTTTTCCGGCAGACTACAGCCCGTATCATCTGAACTACGATGCAAGACATCCGGCAATTCAGAAGCAGTTTTACCGTGATCCCTATGAATATGTGAAAAAGATCATCCGCTGGATGCAGACGGGCAGACCCGTCAGACTGTTCTTTTCCAGTGCAAGGTACACCATTAATATGGCTGTTTCCATTGAGAGCTTCGACTGGAAGGAGACAGCGGGTACGGTGGGGGATATCCAGTATGATATCAAGCTGAAGCAGTTCATTTTTTATGCCGCCAAAAAAGTAGTGCCACTCAAGGACAGCAAGGATACGGCTGCTTCGAAAACAAAAACCAAAGCCTCCCGGCCCAATGAAAAAATCCAGCCGAAGACTGTCACACTCAAAGCCGGAGACTCCTTGTGGTCTGTAGCTAAAGCCCATCTGGGAGATGGATCTCGCTGGAAAGAGTTGCAAAAGCTGAATAGCATCAAAGATGCACAACTGAAGAAGCTGCCGATTGGACTTGTGATCAAGCTTCCGTGAAAGGAGAGGGAATATGCAAGAGCAGATCAGGCTGGATGATAAGCTGGCAAACATGAAGGAACGGTTATTGCTGGATGACAAGCAGGGCAACATCTGGGACATTAGCGAAATTGCCGGTGACATTACGTACAAAACCTCCCGCATCGGCAAACCTTCCTCTCTGGAATTCACGTTGATCAAGGGCAGTCTGTACCAGAATAAGAAATTCACATATGAGAATGGATATGTCGTGAAATATATCAGCAACGAGGTAGGCATATTTTACGGATATATCTTCTCGGTGGATAGCGGTAAGGACGAAAGTGTCAAAATCAAGGCCTACGACCAGACTCGTTATCTAACCGCGAATCAGACGTACAAGTTCGTTAATGCCACTGCTGCGGATGTAATTAAACGAATTTCAAAGGATTTCCTGTTGAAGACTGGTGATCTGATTCAGCCGAAATATGTTATTCCGCGTATGTTATTCGATAACAAAAAGCTGATTGACATGATCTGTGAGGCGTTGGACCGAACGCTGATCTATGGCAGTAAAAACTATATCTTCTACGATGATTTCGGCAAACTTGTGCTTCGGGATGTGGAAGAGATGCCTTACGGCTTTGTCATCGGGGATAACAGTCTGCTCACAGATTACAGCTATACAAGGTCTATTGATGACCAGACGTATAACAAAATCAAGCTGTATCGGGATAACAAGGATACGGGAAAAAGAGAAACGTTTGTTCATCAGGATTCAGGCAGCATCCGTCAATGGGGGCTGCTTTTTTTGTACCAAAAAGCGGATGATGGCCTGAACGAAGGACAGATTGATGACATGCTGAAAACTCTGATGACCCTTCGCAATCGTGAGACGCAGACATTGAAAGTGGATGCACTTGGTGATTTCAAGGTGAGGGCAGGCAGTTTTGTCAACATCCAGATCGATGAACTGAAGATTAATCAATATTTTCTGGTAGACGAATGTACGCATAAGGTACAGGGAGGCGTGCACACGATGTCGCTGGATTTGAAGGTGGTGTAACGATAAATGATGCTGGACGTGATTAAAAAGGCGGCGGTGGCCGCTGTAGATGCCAAGTCTCCCGTTCAGGTAATGTACGGAAGCGTGACAAACACTCAGCCTCTGGAGATCACCGTTGAACAACGGCTGGCATTGGCTGAGCCTTTTCTGGTACTGCCGGAATCCGTAGTGAACAAAACTTGGACCGTGGGTGACCATGTTTTGTTGTTACGTGTTCAAGGTGGAGACAGCTTTGTTGTGCTGGATCGGCTGGTGAATCCATGATTCCACAGGGTGCGCAGATTAGCGCAGAAGATCAGGAAGAAGCTACTGTGCTTCCGAGTCTAACTTATGTATTTCAAGCTTCGGGACAACGAATTGGAAGATTGCAACTGGATGGAAAAGATGCGGTAAAACAGGCGGTGTATAAAGCGTTGTCCACACGCCGCTACGAGCATCTAATCTATTCCTCGGATTATGGTATGGAATGGTCCTGGGAAGGAATGGCCGGGAGATCCATGGTTGAATCGGAACTGGAACGCTGGATTCGCGAAGCGTTGCTTCCGGACGATCGTATATCGGATGTAACGGAGTTCGATTTTATCCACGAGGCCGATGGAGTAAGGGTTTCGTTTACCGTGGAAACAGATTTTGGCAGCTTCAGGGAAGAGACGGAGGTGAACATGGATGTATGAAGAGCAGACGTTTGAAGTTATTTTAAACCGAATGCTGGATAGGGTACCAGATGGTGTGGATAAACGTGAAGGCAGCATTATCTATGATGCGCTTGCGCCAGCGGCAGTGGAAATGGCTCAGATGTATATCGAGCTGGATGTGAACGCCAATCTGAAGTTTGCGGATACAGCCTCTGGAGAGTACTTGGATCGCGCGGTGGCTTGGTCTGGTATCAGTCGAAAAGCGGCCACGAAGGCACGTTGGGTTGGTAGTTTTCGGGATAACGAAGGGAAGCCTGTTGAGGTTCCTTTGGAGAGTCGTTTTTCCACTGGGGATCGGGTGTATGTTGTTGTGGAACGCATCGCGGCAGGGCAATATGTGTTGGAATGTGAGGTCGCGGGAGCGGAAGGTAATGAATATACGGGGGCGCTGCTGCCCATCGATTATATTGCTGGCCTGACGACAGCTGAATTGACACAGTTGCTGGTTCCTGGCGAAGACGAGGAAACGGATCAGGCCTTATATGATCGCTATCAGGACAAAGTTTCCCGTCCGGTTACGAGTGCCAACAAATATCAGTATGAGTTATGGGCACGGGAAAACTCCGGTGTGGGCAAAGCAAAGGCTTTTCCACTGTGGGATGGTCCAGGTACAGTCAAAGTGGCATTGCTGAATAATGAAATGCAAACACCTGCTGATGCGGTCATTAAGGCGGTGCAGGAGTATATCGATCCAACCCAGGATGGAATGGGCGAAGGTGCTGCTCCAATCGGACCTGTGGTTACGGTGGTGGGAGCAGAAGAAGTACCTATTGATGTGGAGGTGCAGGTCACGCTTGCTTCTGGTTCAACTTACGAGGGCGTGAAGACACTTATTGAAACGGGAGTTACGGCGTATCTGAAAGAACTGGCTTTTGCCGATCCGTTGGTTCGTTGGACACGTATTGCCAATGTCATTCTGGATATCCCACCCGTGATCGATTATAGCGATCTGCTGGTGAATGGTGGTATGTCCAATCTGGAGATCGCCCCCGGCGCAGTAGCCGTTCTCGGGACGGTGAAGGTGACATGAGTAAAGCAGAGATGTTAATGACTCTTTTGCCCCCATTGTATGAAAATGTGCTGGAGATGCAGCTTCTCACGGAGACCGAAGGTGTAGAGCTGGACAAGCTTACGGTGGGTTTGGAAAGTGTGCTGGACCAATTCTACCCGGAGTCTGCGACCTGGGCATTGGAACGTTATGAGCGGGATTTGCAGATTCCGACGAACCAAGCCAAGCCAGACGACCAGCGGAGATCCGTAATCATCTCCAAAATGCGCGGCAGCGGCAAAGTCTCTGGCTCCATGCTCAAAAACGTGGCGCAGGCCTACGAAAGTGGCGGGATTGATGTATCCGTTACGCCAGAGGAGTACTTGATCCGAATTCGTTTCATTGACACATGGGGCTTGCCGCCCAATCTGGACGACCTGAAGGCAGCGATTGAGGATATTAAACCGGCACATATGACCGTGGAGTACCGTCTGCGGTATTTGACGATTGCGGAAGTTGAAAGCATGACGCTGGATGAGATCGAACAGACCCGACAGGATAAATTTGCAGGAGGTGGAGCTTAAATGAATGAACCAAAAACACCAAATTTGGGGTTGAATAAGATTGACCGTTCCTCGCCCTCGACAACCTATTTTGATCTGGACAAGTATCTGGATCAGAACTGGGAGAAGGTTGATAAAGGTGTGGGGCAAGTCGAAGAACAGGCTGAGGAAATCGCAGCACAGGTGAGTAGTATTCAAGAGCGGCTGGATACGGAGAAGCGTAGATCAGTGACGTTGGAGCCAGGATTGCAAGTTGTTCATGCTGAACGTGCCTCGGCGTTTAAATTGGAAGGTTTGAAGGGCCGTACGCTTGTGAATTTGTTGGGGCGTTGTGGAGGTATGGAGAGTTTAACTGGTTTGAACGCCATTCGATCTAATCTTTCGTTGGATCTGATGAATAAAGTAGACGGGAGCAGTGGACTAAAGGTTACGGTTAACTCCGCTGCTTCTCCTAGCGCGGCAGGTGTTGCTACAGTGTCTATTCCTAATTTTAAAGCGAATAGCTTTTACGTATTAGTTGCAAATGTAAAAAACGGAAATTCGATAGAAGGGGCAACTATTGGATTCGGTGGAGAATTTGGCGGGCCATATTCAACATTCGTTCAGACAACTGATAAATTTGTTACGGTATGGGCAAAAAAGAAAGTTTCTACGCAGGGGAGTGGCATTATTGATTTTGCAGTTTTTGGAAATCTAAATCAGTATGGTTACTTTGACTCTGGTCGCCTTTATGAAATCAGCGAATCCGAGTACAATGCGCTTGACAGCATGAATCCGGAACAGGTAGCTCTTAAGTATCCTTATATTGATAGTGTGCAACCTGTGCTAAATCCATACGTGATTAGGTATGGGGAGAATCTGTTGCCGCCATTCTACGAATGGGAGAACACAGGACACACTTTTCTAGAAACGTCTACAACTACGGCTACTGGTGAGTTAGTATCTGGTTCTATTGGAACTGATGCATATGCCGTGACTTACTTAAGTGTATTAGCAAATCAAGATTACACGATTAGTAACCCGGCAGCAAGTACAGGCAAAATTCGAGTAAGTGTATACGATTCATATACAAGATTACAAGGTATGTTCATCAATCCGGGAGAGACTAAAACCATTAAAACAGTCTCAAAGGCTATAAAAATGGGTGTGAATCTAAGTGGTGTTACGCAATATACAGAAGATTTTGATGTGAATAAATGGACATGGTCTACGGGGAATAAAGCGAGTTTTGCACATCCAATCATGACTCTTGGTAATGTGGTGAAACCGTTTAAAACACGTGAAGATTCTATGTTTGCACTTCAAACGAATTTATATGCAGACCCGGTGACAGGATTGAATGCTGACGAAGTGTTTGAAAAGAATGGCCAATATTACAAGATGACCAAGTGGCGCAAGATAATTTTGGATGAAAGTCTTCGTTACCGATCAATAGCATCATCGTCTGGTTACAAAATAGTTGGTTGTACTCTATCAGAACCAGTAGCTGCTTTTAACAGCTTGGTTGTTACGAAGTACAATGGTAATGTGCTCACTAAAAACGGAAATATGTCTGAATTTGATAACGCCTACTTCAGAATTGCAGATTTATCAGACTTTAATGTATCTATTGCTAATGCAGATAGTGGATGGGGAGATTCATATACGCCGACAGCGGATGAGATTAAAGCGTATTTTATGGGCTGGAAGATGTATCTTGGTAATCAAGGCGATGTTAGCAAGCCATACAATGGTGAAACAGTTGGCAAAGCTTGGTGTCCATTAGACTCAATATATATGTCAGGAGGGTCTGCGACTCACTTTACGACAACATTGCCGGGTTCTCCTATAATACGGTCAGCATATACAAGATATTCTGAATGGACGCCATATCAACTGATATACCAACTGGCATCCCCAACTATCGATCCGATCACGTCAGAGGGTCAATTAACGTTTTTTGAGGGAGATAATCAGGTTGAAGTAGGTACAGGAATGATAATTAGAGAGAGTGTTAATCCAGTATATACTTCAGATGTGCATAAATCATATAACATTAATAACTATAATTTGTCAGCTAAATTAAATAGTAAGGTTAAAAAAATACTGTCCGTTTATAAAAATGATGTCAGAGATTACTGGGAGATCCTACGATTTAATCCGGAGTCAGAAGTTTATGGGTTAGAGTTAGCTTCCATGCCAGCCTCTCAATATGATCCATCGGCTTATTATACTGTAACATATCAGGTTCTTGATCAATTTTCACCAATATCGATTAACGGAACGATAGGAGTGAGTGAGAAATCTATTATAGAACAATTTATAAACGATTCTTCCAATATTTCGAGGCAGCTATCTGTAATGGAAAACAAAAATAACGAAATGGAGTTACAGCAGTATGCCGACAAAAACTATCTTAGAAAATCATCTAACATCAATGAAAATGAAAATCTAAATAACTTTGTGTTTGAGGGAGAATTTTATTGTCAACTTAGTCTGACTGCTGAAACACTTAAAAATTGTCCTGTTAGAGTGGCATTCAGTCTTAAAGTTAGTAAAAATGGAACGCAATATAAAGAGTCTATTCCAGGAGTAACACAAACTTTAATAACATTTCTTCCAGTAGGATTTACGACATGGCAGCGGAATCTATATGATACTTGGGGAGCTTGGGTCCAGATTCCGTCCAGAGAGGAATTTGAGAGTTTAAAGTCCTCTGTCAGTGATGGGAAATCGGCTATCGCTGCCGCCATTACTGGCAAGGGAGTAGTGGCATCAGGCAGCGATACATTTAGTCAAATGGTTGCTAAAATTAAACAGATTAACACAGGTAAGAAATTTGCTTCAGGTAGTGTTCCTGCTCTAGGTGAAGGTAATTATCGTGATTTTCAAATTGGTTTCACGCCAAGCTTTGGAATCGCGCACGCAGTTCCCTATAATCCTACCGATGCTAGTTTTTTTGTTTATTCGAATATTAATGGTAGTATGTTCAGGATTGAGCCTATAACAGGTGGTGTTAGAGTAAAACCGGGTACAAATAGAGGAACATCTAGTGGTGTTTTTTATGCTTTTGAATAAGGGTAATATAGGCTCAAGGAGGTGAAACCATGGAAAGATGGGACACTCTATGGAAATGGGGAATTGCACTAATGAGCAGCTCAGTAACCTACTTCTTCGGAGGTTGGTCAGGGGTACTCGGCGTACTACTCGTGTTCGTCATCCTCGATTACCTAACCGGCTTCGCGGCTGCGGGCATGAGTGGCAAGTTAGAAAGTAATGTTGGGATGTTCGGCATCGCCAGAAAGGTGTTTATATTTGCAATGGTATCGGTGGCTCATCTGGTGGACGGTGTTCTGGGAGACGGACATTTGTTCAGGGATGCGGTCGCCTTTTTTTATATCGCAAATGAGTTGTTGTCCATCATCGAAAACGGGGGTAAGTTGGGCGCTCCAATTCCGCCAGTGATTCGGCAAGCTATTGAAGTGCTCAAGGGCAAAGGGGGAACCGGGGAACTCCCCGGTAATTTCTCCCCGAGTGCCAAAGACTCTTTTTCACAGGCAGATCCAGATGACTTAGATTCACAGGCTGGAGATAGTAAGAAGTAATGCGACTATAGCAAACTAGCACGTGAAACTACACATAACTCAACACATCAGGGACACGCACACAAGCAACCCCTAATCCAACCGCATTAAATATATACAAACGGCAATTTGCCGCATAAAGGGTGTGAGAAACATGCAAACGAGGAGTTCAGGCAACACACAGGGCATTGACGTCTCTCGTTACCAGGGCAATATTGACTGGGCGAAGGTGAAGGCGAGTGGCATGACATTTGTATTCATCAAGGCAACTGAGGGACAGACATATACCGATCCGAATTACCAGAAAAATGTAATAGGAGCACTGGCGGCGGGCTTGATGGTGGGAACGTATCACTTCTTCCGCGCGACATCGACCGATGGTGCCAAGGCAGAAGCGGTACATTATGCCAATACACTTAACAAAGTTGGAGGCGCCAAAGCGTTACAGCTGCCACCTGTTATGGACTACGAGAACAACCCCGGCAACCTGAGCAAAGCGCAGATGAATACAGTTGCCAAAGCTTTTTTAACCGAATTACAACGTCTGACAGGTGTAAAACCGATCATATACACGGGCAATTCATTTGCCGGGAATTTTGACACATCACTCAGCTCATACGATCTTTGGATCGCGCGTTACAGCAACACCCGTGTACCGGAAGACCAACCGGCATGGAAGCGTTGGACGTTCTGGCAGTATACGGATTCAGGCAAGGTGAATGGCATTAGTGGCAACGTGGATATGAATGAATTCGAGGGAACAGCGGCACAGCTCAGAGCAAGATACGCAGCAGCCACTCCGAAACCCCCGGAGCCATCCAATCCGACGAATCCAAGTCATCCGAATCCACCAACTGAACCACCGAAAGGGGGCGAACCGATGACAGCCGAAGAGAAAGCAGCGTTTGATGCGCTCAAATCCCAGGTCGACAAACTGCAGGCGCGTCAGCAAATGGAAGTTCCAGTATGGGCGAAGGCAGCTGTGGATGCAGCACTGGCATATGACACCAAAAATCCATTGTTCAGCATCGATAATGGGGCGAGTTATGATTTTTACCGTTTTATTACCGTGATGCATCGCAGAGGTTTGTTTAAAAAGTGAGCTGATTCTTAGCAAATTAAAATATTGATCTTATCTGAATGTGGATTGAGAAGAGAAGGGACACGGGATGCTTTTTGTCGAACTGTGTTCCTTTTTTGTGTTTTGTGTAAGTGATATTAACACATATAATAAAGTTGAAGACTTATGTCTGTAAATCTCTTGTCTAATTGATTAATGTGATGTAAAGTAAGTTACACGAAATTGTTTTTCACCACAGTTTATTTACACAATCCTCCTCATCATGACAAAACCATAACATATGAAGTTATTGTAATGTCTCCCTGTTGTACAATCCAACATCTCAAGATGACTCGTTCATACATTTTACACATCCAATTTGCAAGAGAAAACCACCGTAATAAACAACTTACACATCCAAACAACCTAGCCTATGTTGAGTTTCTTTCATCCGTATTGCTAACGAACGATAACGATACCTAATCCGGTCTCCACACTTCATACTCAACACGACACGCTCAAGGAACAGACTTGATTGCGTAGCCAGCAGCGTAGTATCCATATGCCCATCAGTATTTTTAATCTACCAACTTAAACTTACTCTTACCAGTCCATACCCACTGGCTGTTGCTAATTGACCTAAGTTCAAATAAAACGCAACAATTTCATTCAATTTCATAGATTCATCTCACAAGATACGTTGTAGAACCTTTTTCTTTTTCTATAAAAAGTAATCAAACGACGTCCTCAATCCATGTGCATGATCTGAAATTTACCTGTATTCCATACGTGTCCCATGCTGTTTTTACATTTCATATACATGCCGTACTTTTCCCAGAACTTTAATTAAGGTATCGCAGGCATCTAAAGCCTTTTATATGATACATAGCACCAAACCAATTGCCAACATTGGAGATCTTTCATGCCAGCATCACACACATTATGAGACAGGGAAGGGTGTTGTACGTATGCGAATGAGAAAGAAATGGATGTCCGGTTTTTTGACTCTGGCTTTGAGTACCGTCTTGGTGTTGTCAGGCTGTTCGAGCAATGAGGGGGCTGGGAATTCACCTGCTCCGGCGGAAGGCAGCGAGCCACCAGCCGAGGTGACAGAAGCGCAAGATACGATGATTATGGGGCGTGGCGGGGATTCCGTTGCACTCGATCCGGCGATTGTGACCGATGGAGAGTCTCTGAAGATTGGACATCAGGTGTTTGACTCGTTGCTGGATTACAAGGAAGGCGGAACAGAGGTCATTCCTGGACTAGCAGAGAGCTGGGAGATTTCGGCGGATGGGCTCAAGTATGTGTTTAAGCTGAAGTCCGGTGTGAAATTCCATGATGGAACTGACTTCAACGCAGAGGCTGTTGTGTTTAACTTCAACCGCTGGGGCGATCCGGCGAGTGAATATAAATTCGAGGGAGATTCCTTCGATTATTACGATTCCATGTTTGGTCCAGAGGACGGACGTGTGATCAAGGAAGTGAAGGCGACGGACGAAACTACGGTGGAGTTCACATTGAACCAGCCACAAGCCCCTTTCCTGCAAAATATTGCGATGACGCCATTTGGCATTGCCAGCCCAACCGCGATTCAGGAGAAAAAAGAAAACTTCAAGAGCGAGCCTGTGGGCACCGGCCCATTTGTATTCAAAGAGTGGAAGCGTAACGACTCCATCACCCTGGAGAAAAACGCGGATTACTGGAAAGAAGGACTGCCAAAGCTGAACAAAGTGATCGTGCGTTCCATTCCGGATAATACCGCTCGCTTCAATGCCCTGCAAAACGGCGAGATTGATGTCATGGAAGACCTGAACCCGGACGATCTGTCCATTCTTGAGGGCAACAGCGAGTTACAGAAGATCGAGCGTCCACCGTTCAACGTGGCGTATATCGGCTTTAACTTTAAGAAGAAACCATTTGATAATGTGAAAGTCAGACAAGCCCTTAATCATGCGGTGAACAAGCAGGCCCTTATTGATGCGTTCTTTGCTGGGCAAGCTGAACCTGCTGTGAACCCGATGCCGCCAACGCTGTGGGGATACAACGATACCATTGAGGATTACCCATATGATCTGGAAAAAGCAAAAGCTTTACTGGCCGAAGCTGGCTTCCCTGACGGATTGCCTGATCCAGTAACCTTCTATGCAATGCCGGTATCCCGCCCGTATATGCCTGATGGCAAAAAGGTGGCCGAGGCGATCCAGGCCGATTTTGAGAAAATCGGAGTGACCGTCACCATCGAATCACCGGAGTGGGCAACGTATCTCGAAGATACAAAGGCCGGGGAGAAGGACGACATTTACATGCTCGGCTGGACAGGTGACAATGGTGACCCAGATAACTTCCTGTATACACTGCTGGATAAAGATGCCATTCCAAGCAACAACCGCAGTTATTATGTAAACGAAGAGTTGCATGTGTTGCTGACGGATGCGCAGAAAGAAACAGATCAGGAGAAACGTGCGGAGCTTTACAAACAAGCGCAGGCAATTATCAAGGAAGACGCACCGTGGATTCCTCTGGTACACACGACGCCAATTCTGGCGGGTAAAGCAAACCTGAAAGGTTTCGTTCCTTCTCCACTGGGCACCGAATCCTATGCCGGTGCTTATTTCGAGTAAGCTGTAAGCTGAACTTATCCATTTCAGGATAACTGCGATCTGAAGATGGCACTACAGTTCGGAGTGATTACGTTTTAATTCTTTCTATCAAAGCGCTGGTGAGACGAAATGCTTGGCAGAACCCACATCCGGACGTAACTATCCAAAGCATGCGTTTTTGCCGGCGCTTTTTATTTTGCACGATATGTCGAAGGCAGGTGAACAGGATTGAACAGCTATATTGTCAAACGTGTGCTTGTGTTGCTGCCCGTACTTCTGGGCATGACCCTGATTGTTTTTTCCATCATCCACGCCATTCCGGGTGACCCGGCCGAGACCATACTTGGGCAAAAGGCAACCGAACAATCCAAGCAGGCCCTTCGTGACCAGCTCGGTCTGGATAAACCTTGGTTCCAGCAATATTTTGCCTACTTGGGCGATTTGCTCAAAGGTGACCTTGGAACATCCATCCGCACCAAGGTGCCTATTGCCCAGGAAATTGTGCCTTATCTGACAGCAACCCTTGAATTAACGATGGCAAGTATGTTGTTTGCTGTCATTATTGGGGTGAATGCCGGGATTGTCAGTGCATGGAAGCACAACTCCTGGTTTGATTATTGCTGTATGGTCATTGCTTTGGTGGGTGTATCCATGCCAATCTTCTGGCTCGGTCTGATGGAACAATGGTTGTTCGCGAACAAGTTGCAGTGGCTGCCTTCCATTGGTCGCATGAATGCACGTGATCCGGTGGAAGCCATTACGGGCTTGTATGTGCTGGATACGATGATTGCTGGACAATGGAATCAGTTGTGGACCGTAACGAAACATTTGATTCTGCCAAGTGTTGCACTGGGGACGATTCCGATGGCTGTTATTGCTCGGATGACTCGTTCCAGCATGCTGGAAGTAATGAGTTCCGATTACATTCGTACAGCGAAGGCGAAGGGACTGGGGCCGTTTTTTGTCGTATATGGACATGCGCTCAAAAATGCGTTTATTCCCGTGCTCACGGTTATCGGCATCCAGACCGGATCGTTGCTCGGGGGTGCGGTGTTGACCGAGACTATCTTTGCTTGGCCGGGCGTGGGACGTTATATATATGAAGCGATTAGTTCGCGGGACTATCCGGTGATCCAGAGTGGCATTCTGATCGTGGCGTTCTTTTTCGTGGTGATCAACCTGATTGTGGACTTGCTCTACGCCGTGTTTGATCCTCGTATCAGTTATAAATAGGAACTCCATCAAGAACCAATCTGCAGAAGCGAAGCTAAAAGCTTTCTGAAAGAAAGCTACATCGGAAGCATAGGCTACGCATGAATCACCATATTTTCACCTTTAAATAGGTGGATCAATATAATCTGGGGATAACAGCGATCAGAAGATGATACTGCAATCGTAGGGCTTGAGTGTAATAGAACGCGTTGATCTTTTGTTATATTCATGTTCAAGAAAGGAGACACCGCATGGCCAAATTATCGACCAATACCGGACCATCCATTGACGCTGCGTCGGCGAGCACATCCGGTCCATGGCGGGAAGCGTGGAGAACGTTTCGGAGAAATCGGCTTGCGCTTGCGGGTTTGATCATTATCGTATTTTTTATCCTGTTGGCCTTCCTCGCGCCATACATCGCACCTTACGATTACAAGGAACAGGTGCTGGTGGATCGGCTTCAGTCCCCTTCGGCAGAGCATTGGTTTGGTACCGATGATCTGGGGCGTGACGTGTTTTCCAGAGTGCTGCATGGGGCGCGTATTTCCTTGTGGGTGGGCTTTTTCTCCGTCATTGGTTCCATTATCGCGGGTACGCTGCTTGGTCTCATTGCCGGATTTTATGGAAGATGGGCGGACATGCTTATCTCGCGTCTATTTGATATCTTGCTCGCCTTTCCGGGGATATTGCTCGCCATCGCCATTGTGGCGATATTGGGCCCGTCTTTGCAAAATGCACTGCTCGCCATTGCCATCGTGAACATTCCAACCTACGGAAGATTGGTGCGTTCACGGGTACTCAGCTTGAGACAGGAGGAATTCATTACGTCGGCACGGACACTTGGAGCGGGCAATGGGCGAATCTTGTTTCGCCACATCTTGCCCAACAGCCTTACTCCTCTGATCGTGCAAGGTACACTCGGAATTGGGACTGCGATCATCGAAGCTGCTGCACTTGGATTTCTAGGCATGGGCGCGCAACCACCCGACCCGGAATGGGGTAAAATGCTGTCGGACTCCCGTCAGTTTATACAAAAAGCACCGTGGACACTGATCTTCCCTGGCGTTTCCATTATGTTGACCGTTCTCGGCTTCAACCTAATGGGCGACGGCCTGCGCGACACCCTTGATCCTAAAATGGCGAAAAAGTAGAATTCTCAAACTCAAACTCAAACTCAAACCGTGACCATAACCGTAACCGTAACCGTAACCGTAACCGTAACCGTAACCGTAACCGTAACCGTAACCGTAACCATAACTTGTAACCCAAGCTCGAACTCAAACTGCAATTTTGATTGAAACCCTAACTCTGCAAGCCTAACTTTTTCTGTAACGCAGCATGCGTGCCAAAGGCAACGTTAACACTAACCGTAAGCACTAATTTTTATCACAATCCTATCTGAAGCTGTAACGCCAACACTTGCTTCAACTCTAAAGAACCCGGGAGCCCTTATTTTACGATTTCCAGCCAATTTCCCAGTCTAACGAACCTCACACACTCTATTTTGCAAAAACCTGCAGAAAGTCTCAAAAGGTTGGCTAAAGTCGAGAAATAGCGTGTCTACGATTCGTTAGCTTACAAAAACCTCCCAAAAAGGCCAATTAACGCCTCTGAGATTCGTTAGCGCGTGACTGTCATACTGCTCAAGACATTCAAGTAACCAAGATACCAACATATCAACATACCAAAGTACCCATACAACATACATCAGTCTCAACACAGTAAGACCGAGGATACTACAAGGTACATCAGATGAATATGTTTTAATCCTATCTACTATAGCAACAGACACATTACAATCTTTCATTACGCCGGTTCGAACTTTGGTTCGAGGCGGCTTTTGTTTTACCTGCGGGATTACGGTAAAATGATTGGTGATGTGCAAAAGTTAAAGAGTTATTCGATCTTTTAGTTAAAATAACCGCCTACGTATTGACACCCAATTTTCCCATATGTTATATAAAAGGAAGGGTTTAGCACTCCGATCATCAGAGTGCTAACAGATGATGTTTTTACTATAAGCTTACATATGGAATGATTCTGTTTTGGGAAATAGATATTAAACCTGAATAGAACATGCGAAGCCAAGGTGTGCAACAGAATTGAAGCTACATTCCACGTCTAGGAGATATCACTTCATTGATATTCTTTATCCTAAAAAATCAGTCGCTGATCAGATGCAAAAGTAGTGCAGGGGACGAAATCGATTTGGAGGAAGCGGAGCGTTCGCCTTTATCACCGGATTTCTCCCTTTTTAAAAGGGAATCAAAGAAATCTGTGGATAACAGCGATCCGAAAAACGATTCGTAACCGGAACGGCTATATTGCAGAACGTCGTGCACTTATTTTTACAATGAGCCAGTTAGAAGTGAATCACAATATCTGTGGACTAGAGCGATCAAAGGTTTTTGAGTCTACTAATGGCCGCAGGATTATCTCAGTTGCTTTCTATTTTCAATCAAATCATTCGATATCCCAATTTGAAAGGAGTCCAACCATTCATGGCTAAAAAAGAATTCCAGGCAGAATCCAAACGTTTGCTGGATATGATGATCAACTCCATTTACACCCAAAGAGAAATCTTTTTGAGAGAATTGATCTCCAACTCCAGTGACGCCATTGATAAAATTTATTACAGAGCACTTACCGACGATTCGCTCGTTTTCAACAAAGAGGACTACTTCATCAAGCTTACGATTGACAAAGAAAACCGCACGCTCACACTGACAGATACCGGTATTGGTATGACGCAGGAAGAGCTAGAGAATAATCTGGGGGTTATCGCGAAGAGTGGTTCCCTGGCGTTCAAGAAAGAAAATGAAGCAAAAGACGGTCACAACATCATCGGACAATTCGGGGTTGGTTTCTACTCGGCATTTATGGTGGCGGACAAGCTGAGCGTAACAAGTAAAACGCTGGGCAGCGACGAGGCTTGGAAATGGGAGTCCGAAGGCGCGGATGGTTACACGATCACACCAGCTGAGAAAGATTCAGTAGGTACAGAGATCGTCCTGACGATCAAAGAAAATACCGAAGAAGATTCGTATGACGAATTTTTGGAAGAGTACCGTCTGAGATCCATCATCAAGAAATACTCCGACTTCATTCGCTACCCGATCAAGATGGATGTAACGGGTCAACGTCCGAAAGAGGGCACGGAGAACGAGTTCGAGGAATACCAAGAAGAACAAACTGTGAACAGCATGGTGCCGATCTGGCGTAAAAATAAAAGCGAATTGACCGAAGAAGACTACAATAACTTCTATATGGAAAAACGCTACGGTTTTGACAAACCGCTTAAACACTTGCATATTAGCGCAGATGGCGCTGTGGTATACAATGCAATCCTGTTCATTCCGGAGAATACGCCGTTTGACTACTATACCAAAGAGTATGAAAAAGGCCTCGAGCTTTACTCCAACGGTGTATTGATCATGGATAAATGCGGGGATCTGTTGCCAGATTACTTTGGATTTGTTAAAGGTATGGTGGATTCGGAAGACCTGTCCCTGAACATTTCGCGTGAGATGTTGCAACATGACCGTCAGCTTAGCCTGATCGCGAAGAACATTAAGAACAAAATCAAGAGCCAACTACAAAGCCTGTTGAAGGACGAGCGTGAGAACTACGAGAAGTTCTACCAAGCGTTTGGGCGTCAGTTGAAATATGGTGTATACAGCGATTATGGTGTGAACAAGGATACATTGCAGGATCTGCTGTTGTTCACGTCTTCCAAAGAGAGCAAACTCGTGAGCCTGGACGAATACGTCTCCAGAATGCCGGAAGATCAGAAGTACATCTATTATGCATCTGGTGAGTCCATTAGCCGTATTGAGAAGCTGCCGCAGATCGAGGGTGTTCTTGAAAAAGGGTACGAAGTATTGTACTTTACCGATGACATCGACGAGTTTGCAATCAAGATGATCACGAACTACAAGGAGAAAGAATTCAAATCCATCTCCAGTGGTGACCTGGGCATCGAAGATAGCGCAGACAAAGAAGAAACGGACGCACAGGACAACGACAACAAAGAGTTGTTTGAAGCGATGCAAGCTCAATTGGCAGGTAAAGTCAAAGCGGTTAAAGCTTCCAAACGCCTCAGAAGCCACCCGGTATGTTTGTCCACCGAAGGTGAACTGACGATTGAAATGGAGAAAATCCTGAAAGCTATGCCGAACAGCGAAAATGTACAAGCCGACAAAGTGCTGGAAATCAACGTGAATCACGATGTTTTCAAATCGTTGAAAGACGCTTTCGCGCAGGATCAGGAAAAGCTGAACCTTTACACAAGCCTGCTGTATCATCAAGCATTGCTGATCGAGGGACTGCCAATTCAGGACCCAGTAGAGTTCACCAACGATATCTGTAAGGTTATGGTGTGAACTTTCGTACAAGCGTGCGATAATATCCTTGATGTAAAAACTCACGCAGCTTCGAGAGTAGACTACGTGAACATTAAGTTTTGCTGCATCCACCATATTCATCCGACAGGGCATTTCCGTCCTGTCGGTTTTTGTTTTTTTACCTACAACGGGGAGGGCGCGGGGAAGGCAGACTATCATTGTAGTGATGGATGATATTATTCTAAGTTGAACTTGATTTACACTCGATTTTAGCGAACTGGATGGTGAATACCATTATTGTATTTTAAGGACAGCAAAAGTAGTGAAGGGGAAGGAATCGATTCTGAAGAAGCGAAGCGTTCGCCTTTGTCTCCGGGTTTTTCCCTTAGTAAAGGGAATTCAGAAAACCTGGAGACAACAGCGATCAGAAGAACGATCCGTAACCGGAACGGCTACCTGGTGGCACAGTGAGTACTTATGGTTGTTCTGCTATGGGAGCGAGCATATGTGAATAATGAGTTCAATATGAATCATTGTCATTTAGATGCACGGATGATAGTCTGGCAGGGTATAATAAGAGAAGATGACTGTTCATCACAAGTTGATGTAAGAAGAGATGACAATCGCAGACAGGTTTTACTTTTCGAAACCACAGATGTTGTGTATAATCACTCAAAATAGAGACAGTCGGCTAGGAGTGATCCCCATGCAATGGAACGATCTGAGAGAACATAGACAATATCCTGAATTAACCAAATTGGATGGATCTCGTGCAGCGTATGAGCGGGACTATTCGAGACTCATTCATTCACCGACCTTCCGTCGGTTACAGGGCAAATCGCAGGTGTTTGGCGCAGGAACGGGTGATTATTATCGTACTCGTTTGACCCATTCCCTAGAGGTGGCACAGATTGCAAGAGAGGCTGCCCGAAGTCTGATTCGCCGTTTTCCAGAGGTAGACTGGGACCGCGCGGACAACCCCGGCCTTATTATTGATTCAGAAGTGGTGGAGTGCGCTGCAATCGTACATGATTTTGGTCACCCGCCGTTTGGACATAAAGGTGAAGAAGTATTGGATGGTATTCTGGATGACCTCATTAACACCGAGGCTAAGAAAATCATGAAAAAAAGCCGCAGCGCCAAAGTTCCCAAGGTCGAGTCTGAAGTACGTTCCGAGTTAAAACGGAAATACGAGCATTTTGAAGGCAATGCGCACAATTTCCGTCTCATTATGCACTTGGAGAAGCGTGAAGATATCGACGGACTGAACCTGTCTGATGCGGTATTACTAGGGATAAACAAATATCCGTACCCTGGGACAGAGAGCAAAAAAGGCATGTATCATCATGAGTGGCAATATATTCGGGAGATCCGTGATCGCTGGAACGTGCCGGCAGGCAAGAAGACGCTGGAAGCACAGCTGATGGACCTTTGCGACGATATTGCGTACTCCTCACATGACCTGGAGGATGGCATCAAAGCAGGTAAAATTGAAGTACATGAGCATTTCCTGCAAGATCCGCATGTGAATCGACTGATTGTGGATAAAATTACAACGCTGGAGGATCTGTTCTGGAACGGATGGACCCGAGAAGCGATTGGGCAAAAGGTAGAAGAGGTCCTCGCTTCGTTCCTGCGCATCTGGAATGAAAAGATGCCGTTCTGCGAGCATGATTACTCGCGTACCCGCCGTGAGGTGAAAGCCTACTGGGTGAGCTTTTTTGTAGGCAGTCTGGGCGTTATTGACGACGGTGACTGGAAGAAGGTAACCTTTGTCCGTGAAGGGGCTGAAGACCTCGACATGCTGCGTACGGTGAGTGTGCTCAAGAGTTTTGCCTGGGTAACCATGATTCGTGACCTGCGTGTGCAGCGGCTACAGAAGCGCAGTGAGTGGATGATTAAGCGATTATGGGATGCATTCCTGGATCCTGAAACGTCCAAATCCATTATTCCATCCGACTGGCTGCAGCGGTATGAGAAGGATCAAGCCAAAGCCCAGCCGATCTGGACTTGGGAACACATGGTGATCGATTACATCGCAGGAATGACGGATGCATTTGCCGAGAAAATATATAATGAACTATATGGTCTGAAGGTGGGTTCGATCTACGATTTGGATTAAAATTAACCGATATAAAGGGAGATGAGACGCATGGCTAAGCGAATGAGTGAGACGTTCAGTCTGGGCGTACTTGACCTTGTTCCAAGGTTAGACGATGTCACAGCGGAACAGGCACTTCAACAATCAGTGACACTTGCGCAACATGCCGAGGCTTGGGGATACGCCCGATACTGGACGTCAGAGCATCATGATATGGCTGAACTGGCATCGGCCTCTCCCGAAGTACTGTTATCGCACATCGGAGCAAGGACAACAACGATCCAACTTGGCTCTGGTGCGGTCTTGTTGCCGCATTATAGCCCGCTCAAGGTTGCGGAGTCATTCCGCCTGCTGGCTGCGCTCTATCCGGGGCGCATTGAGCTTGGGCTCGGACGTGCTCCTGGCGGTGGACCTCATGCCACGATGGCACTCAGTGGCAATTACTTGCAGCATGTGTCCAAGCTGCCTGAATCACTTGCAGCACTCACAGAACTGCTCGAAGACCGTTACATGTACGAGGATCATTCCGTGACAGCTCGTCCGATTCCCAAGCTTCCGTTATCACTCTGGATGTTGGGAACTAACGTGAAGAGTGCAGAATTTGCGGCACGGTTTGGCATGGGATATGTCTTTGGTCAATTCATGAGTGATGCCGATGGTACAGAGGCTGTAAGGCGATACCGAGAAGGATTTATGCCTAGTGCAACGATGAAGGAGCCTGAGGTTATGGTGGCAGTGAGCGTATTGTGTGCCGAGTCAGAGACGGATGCTATGGCCTGGAGTCGTGACATGGCGGAGAGGCGCAAGCTGGATGGGAAAGAACATTCAACCGAGTCGAATTCAAGCGGTATCGCGGGCTCTGACACGAATGATGAAGCCGTTAGTGATCAAAATGAATCGGTACGGCACTATGCAGGTACACCTGAGCAGGTATGGGCTCGATTGCAACAGGTGAGTCGCAGGCTGGATACGGAGAGGTTGCTTCTGGTTACGGCAGGACCAGATTATGAACGCAGGTTGGATTCATATCGATTGCTGGCTGAGCATAAGACAGCAATACTGAACTAGGCTGATCGCTTTATGATGTTAGCCGTTGAAATCCGAACAAACCGAAGAGCTGCAGATCGGGACTTTACCGTATGCTGCAGCTCTTCGGTTTGGACTTTGTCAAGATTCAACAATCTTTTACAAAATCAAGCATCTTAATGACAAAATAATGTTATAATACTTTACGTCTATTTTCCTATCGATATAATATAGAGAAGTTCTTTTGACAAGAGGTCAAAAGAAGGGAAAACAGTGACATAAGCACCTGAATTCGGGATGACCGAAGAGGTCAAGGGGGAAATCATATGTTCAGCAGATTTAAGATCAAGAGTATCGGTCTGCGTATCAGCATCGCGTTCTACTTGTTAATCCTCTGTTTAATTATTTTGAGTGTCACGATTGTCACCCGGATGAATTCAATTGAAACCAACACTAATGAAATTACGAACAATTGGATGCCATCAATCCAGCAAATTAACCGGTTAAATTATACCACAGAACATGTTCTGTCACTAAGTTATCGTCACTTTGACGCGGATGAAACAGACAAGGCATTCTTGTCAGAAGAGCGTACCAAGTATATTCGTGAAACGACGCAGGCGATTAAAATCTATGATCAGCAGGAGAAGTCTGCGGAAGAGTTCGAACACTGGAATGCGTTCAAGAACAAATGGGAAGCGTATCTCAAGATTAATACGCAATCGATCAAGCTGAGTGATGAGGGTCAGACACAGCTGGCGAAGGAAGTGGCTGATAAAGGTGCTGATTCCTTTGACACCATGCAAGTCGATCTTGATTATCTCGTGGAATACAATCAGGAACAGTCCAATCTTGCGGCGGCCCAAACGATTAGATCGGTACAGGATGGTAGATTAATCATCATTATCGGTGTTCTTGTCATGATTGCCATTACAGCGATCAGCATTCCGATTATTCGTTCACAGGTCGTGAAACCACTGCTACGTGTCATTAGTGCGGTGAAACTGATTGCAGAAGGACAATTGAATGTTCAGGACATACATACCAAACATGAGGATGAAGTTGGTGTTCTGGCCAAAGCGGTGAATGACATGAAAGGTAACCTGACTTCCATGGTTCTGAGCGTCAGACGAATTGCGGAAGCTGTTAATCTACAAAGTGGGGAACTGGCAATATCCTCAGAAGAGGTTAAGATTGGTAGTCGCCAGATTGCTGTGACCATGGAAGAGTCAGCCAAGGCCGCAGAGAGCCAGGCAGAGACAGCCGTGGAATCAGCCCGTACGGTTGAAGTGTTGAATGATCACATTCAGAATCATACGGAACAAGGCAGCCAGTTGCGCGTCATGTCGGATCTTGTACTGGAGCAAGGGTTGAATGGTCGCAAGGTGATGGAACAATCCGTGCAGCAGATGCAACAGATTTCCGGTTCGGTCTCTGCTTCCATGAACAAGATGGAACGATTGAATCGTAAAAATGAAGATATTTCCAAGCTGGTTCAAGTCATTCATGACATTGCACGCCAAACCAATCTGCTGGCATTGAATGCCTCCATTGAGGCAGCACGTGCGGGAGAGAGTGGACGCGGATTCGCCGTAGTGGCATCAGAAGTGAGGAAGTTATCTGAGGCTGTGCAGACTTCGGTTGAAGAGATCACTGCGATTACCGAGGATATTCAGCAGGAGTCACAAGGGGTGGTTGCGGAATTACGTACGAACGTTCAGGAGACCGAACTGGGTCAGGAACATGTGCTTACTTCAGGTCAACTCTTCCGTACAATTAATGAATCGGTGGAAGGCATGGTTGGTGTCATCGGCACGATGACAGATGGTCTCGCAGGCATGCAGGAAGCAAGCGGAAGAATGAATGATTTCAGTCAGCAGATTTCCGCTGTTTCGGAACAATCGGCAGCGAGTGTGGAAGAAGTTTCTGCATCGGCGGAAGAGCAAGTAAGTTCTATGGAAACGATTAGCGGCAACATTCAAAGTCTGAAAGAATTATCGGAAGATTTGCTTACATCCATTGAAAAATTAAAAATATAACCTTCTTATAATAGAAGAAGCTGGAATCACGCAGGCGGCTAATGGTGAGAAATCAGTATCATATATGAGCTGTTGGCCTATAACGTTTACTGGCAAGAATGATTGGATTTCCAATGTTATAATCTCAAAATAAAGTAAGGCGTTCCTCAACAATGGGAACACCTTATTTTTTTTCTGTCCAAATAGATACGTGCAAGGAAATGGGTAGTTGTCTAGCAGTCTAACATTGTATACAATGACTACCTGAAGCAAACGTATGAGTCGTATTTGATATGTCTTCAATGAGCTTACTATTTATATAGAAGAAACATGATTAATGAAGGAAGGAGAGGGGAATTTTGCCTGATGAAACACTTGGTATGTACGCTACTTCTGGGAAACACCTCTATACCTTTGCTTGCCACGAGAACGAGCAAGAATTATGCATGCTGGAGCTGAATACGCTGCTTGAACCGAGTTCGGAGATCCCTATGGATATGGGGTCGTATGTGTGGTCTGAACGATGTATTCCACCTGGACGCAGTCCTTTTATCCATGGCAGACTGGACGTGATCGGCGAAGGGGAGACTGTGATGGATCTGCTTCCTCTTGCCAAAAATATTCACCTGTTGCCAGATGAGACATTCAAGGTAGTTTGTCTAAAAGAAGGGGATCAAGCCCCTGATTATGCACAGTCTCGTCAACTGGAAAAAGAAGTTGGCATGTGCATTAAAGGCAAGGCACAGATGAAACAACCTAAGGTGACTTTCGGCCTAATCCGAACAGGAGAAAAATGGATCTTGGGCCAGTGGACAGAAGCGGATCGATCATGGCAGATTCATCGGCAGAAGCCGCAAAATTACTCAACTGGATTTGGCATCACGCTTGCGAGAGCGCTGGTTAATATTGCTGTTCCGAGAGTAGATAATCATCGATTGCTTGATCCATGCTGTGGTATGGGAACGGTTGTGATTGAGGCTTTATCCATGGGAATTGATGCAAAAGGTAACGATCTCAATCCTCTGGCTGTCCGAGGTGCACGTATCAATTTGCCGCATTATGGATATGATTCAGATCGAATCACACTGGGGGATATGAATGAACTGCAAGATTTGTATGATGCGGCAATTCTGGACATGCCCTATAATCTCTGCTCTGTACTTCCGGATGCTGAGCAACGAGCCATGCTGGAGAGTTTGCGCAGATTGGCAAAACGGGCGGTGATTGTTTCCACAGAGTGGGTAGAAGAGCACTTGTTGGAAGCGGGATGGACTGTAAAAGAGTACCGAACAGTACACAAAGGCACGTTTATACGTCATATTTGGCTGTGTATGTAAGCGTGAAAAAACAAAAACTCTACCTCTGAGGAAATTTCCAGAGGTAGAGTTTTTTATTGGTTACATATCAATTGATATCGTTGATCTAATTTGCACAATATTGCATGGGAACGGGTGTTTGTGTTAATATTTATGACTATAATCCACAAGGTTCACCGGCAGGGTATCGCCAGCGACGTAAGCTTCCAGATTTTTGACGAAAATATCGACTGCTCGATCCGCGTATTGCTCTGTACTTCCTGCGATATGAGGCGTAATTAACACGTTCTCCATGCCCCATAGCGGGTGGTCTGCAGGAAGAGGTTCTTCTTCGAACACATCGAGTGCGGCGAAGGCAACTTGGCCGTTTTGGAGTGCATTCAGCAAGGCTTCCGTTTTCACACTGGGGCCACGGCCTACATTGACAAAGCAGGCACCGGATCGGAACTGCTCAAATGCAGTTTGATCATATATATGTTTGGTTTCATCAGTTAGCGGTAAAATGTTAATTACATAATCGCCCTGGCTCAAGGCTTCATGTAAACCGGTCATGTCGTACATTTGGTCCACATTGGGGACATCCTTACCTGAGCGGCGAACTCCGATCGTGCGCATGCCGAGTGCTTTAAGAATACGGGCTGTTTCCGTACCGATCTCACCTACACCAACGATGACCGCTGTTTTGCCATGCAGTTCCGGCAGTGGTTTGGCAGGAGCTTTCCATTCGGCCTGCTGTTGATGCAGCATAGCTTGTCTCAGCCAGCGACTGTGGGATAACATCATGCCCAGAATAATTTCGGTGATTGGAATCGCGTGAACTCCATTTGCACTGGTGACCTGAACGTTCTTTTGTTGCAAATCTGCGAAGGGGAGATTGTCCACACCAGCAGACCAGACCTGAACCCACTTCAACAGGCTATCCTGTTTCAATGCATGTTCTGTGACGAGTGGGGACCAGCCGAGAATAATCTCAGCTTCTTTCAACTCAGCGGGGTCCAATTCCTTGGCTTTTCCGAATTTCAGGGTGTATCCTGGTGCAGTATTCTGAATTCGTTGTTGCTGTTCTTCGGATAGAGATGGAAAACATACAATTTTACCCATAATGTGTGGTCCTCCTGAGATAAATAGTTTGATGAGTTTGATGATTAAAGTGTATCAGATTTGGTGTTGGATGTGCATTAAGGTGGGAAATGCAGGAATCTAGCCTTATTTGCAAATGGTTATATTTGTGTCACTCTATACTTACCCAACTTGAAACGATATGTATAGTTATGAAATAATAGAGCGAACTTTAGAGAGGTGTATGCAATGAATAACCAATCACATCAGGATCATTCATCCCGACGGGAAAGATTGTTTGTAGCCATTCGTCTTCCTGTTGCTGTTCAGCAGTCTCTTCAGATGGATGCGAGGCTTGTACAGAACAAGCTAGATTTTCGTAAATGGACAGATCATAGAGATTATCATATAACCTTGCAATTTCTGGGGGATACGTTAGTTAGTGACATTGGGCACCTGCGAAAAGCATTGCGCTCAGCAGCAAGCGGATTTCAGCCGTTTGAACTTCAGCTTTCCGACTGGGGCACATTTGGACTTGAAGAAGCACCTAAGGTGCTTTGGAAAGGTGTTAGCGGAGAGATAGAGCACTTGTTTTCATTGCAAAAACAAATCGTGCAGGCAACTTCGCCCCTGGGGTATGAAGCTGAATTAAGACCTTATGCTCCCCACATTACCATTGCCAGAAAATATCTGGGACAGCTTCCAGGTAATGAAAATAAAGGGATATCTGGAGTGCTTCCGGAACATTCCACAGGTGTTAATTCATGGATGGTGGAGGACATTGTACTTTATGTGACAAGGCTGGGACAATCGCCAATGTATGAGGCCGTGGATACGTTCACTTTTTCCTGATAATCATTTTTATGCCATAAAATCACATTGACATAACGTTTATCCCTATGTAATATTAGCCATCGTTATTCAAATTCTTTTTTTTGGGTTACTTAGTTAAGGGAATTGTTTCGACAGGAGGAATCTTCGAATGAACATTATAAGCAAAAATCGTTGGGTAGCACCGATGTTATCAGTGCTGCTTGTATGTATAGTGGGGGTAAATGTCGTTCAGGCGACGGGGAAGTGGAATGAAGCTAGTGATAGTAAACAGATGACCGAACTTGCGGCTTCTGGGCAAAATAACCAAACATCTACGCAAGAAGAGAGGCGCATGATGGAAGATGGGACAAGTCTGTCCTCTAATCTGTCTGCCCAAACCGTAGCGTGGACTGAATCTCTGCCAGCGAAGAACTGGCTTACGACTGCTCAAGAAGAGCAGGAATTGCAAGAAGCCAAGGCCAAGAACAAAGCTAGAGCGGTAGCTGCGGCCAAAGCCAAAAAAGAAGCTGCACTGAAATTGGCTAAAGTGAAACGTGCCAAAGAAGTCGCTGCTGTAACAACTCCCCCCCAAAAACTATACTTTACACGGACCAAACTTCTGAACCAGGAAGACTCGAAACTTGCAACCTGGTCATACAGTGTGTCCGATAAAGAACTGCATCTGCTGCAAAAAATCGTCATGGCAGAAGCGGAAGGTGAACCGTACGAAGGCAAAGTGGCAGTTGCCAATGTTGTCTTGAACCGGCTGCGGTCAGCCAATTTTCCCGATACCATTTACAAGGTCATCCATCAGAAATCCCAGTTTAGTCCTGTAGCGAACGGACGTATGAAACGTGTGGTTCCCAACGAGGACAGCATCAAAGCAGTGAATGCTGCGTTGAACGGGAAGAAGGAAGTTGCCGATGATACGTATTATTTCTTATCATTGACGCTTGCTGACGATCTGACAGTTGCCCGCTCGCAGAAAAAAGTAAAAACGATCGGTCATCATACTTTTTACAAGTAATTGACCCGTAAATTCTGCAAACAGGCAGGGTAGTTAACTGTGTGTGCTTCACACGGCCCTTGAAAAAGCCTGAATCGTAGTTTTATTTCGTTATTTAAAAATATCGTTATACTCTAAATTACCCTTTTTTCTGCCAAATCATACGGTGGAATTAGTGAAAATAAAAGAAGGTTCCCTTCCAAAAATTCGGAAGGGAACCTTCTTTGTATATCGTGAGCAATTGTCTTGTCCCCACTAACACCTCGTGAGAGCTGTTCTAAAGGTCCATAGAGGCGTCAGAATGGTATTCTGGTACCTGACAAGGACGTGGCAGTAATTCCGGCTGTGAAGCGCTCCAAGGAGGTTGTTGTGACTTCGGCTGTCGTCGGAAACAATAAGTCATGAACAGCTTGAGCACAGCACTTCGGATCATAGACCGAATGGTTACCTGAATGATGCGCTACGTTCAGCGGGCTTTCAGTTTGAGTAGATGCCTGCTCCACTAATTGTCTGAAACGATTGGTGATCACGTCGGCAGAGTGAATGACGTGGCCGTATCCGGCTTGTACAAAGTATTCACAGTTCTCTTCCTCTTGACCTGCAATCGGAGGAATGAACAACATCGGTAGACCCTTGGCCAACGCTTCAGTGCATGTCATGCCACCTGGCTTCGTAATCAGCACATCGGATACATCCATGAGTTTGCTTACTTCCCGTGTATATCCCAGAATACGAATATTCGGGTGCTGGAAGCAAGGCATTTCCTTCATTTTTGCGATCATTTTTTCATTGCTTCCTAGACAGAAGACCAATTGAACACGATCTGCCCAAGACGTGAGAGCTTTCATATGATCCTCATCAAACGAAAGTCCCCATCCACCACCCATAAGTAGCGCTGTAGGCATGTTCTGAAGCCCCATCTCTTCCCGTAGCTTCACCTTATCTCCAGCTTCCCAGAAGTCTGGATGCACAGGGATTCCCGTGATCTGAATATGGGAGGGATCGACACCCCGGATCTCAAGCAATGCTTTGACCTGAGGGGTAGAGACCAGATATTTGTTCACTTCCGGATTAATCCATGTTCCGTGCACGTCATAATCCGTCACGACCGTATAGAGCGGGATATTCAGACCCTGTCGTTTGAGCCGGGAGATGACAGCATTCGGAAAAGGATGGGTACAGATCACCGCATCGGGTTTCAGTTGGGATACGACCTGTGCCGTCTGTGTATAGAAAATTCGGTGCAACGCCAGCTTGGTAAAACCATTTAATGATTTATTGTACTGTGTGCGGTACAACAGGCTGACCAGTTTGGGTTGAACCGATAGTGTCTTTCGATATGCAGAGAAAATTAGTGGAGCTACCGTTGGGTTCAAAAATTTGCCTAGTTCAATGACACGACTGTGAACATGTGGACTGACTTTTTTGATGCCATGTGCCAGCGCATGAGCGGCCTGAGTGTGACCGGTACCGAAACCTTCCGATAATAAGAGCACTCTTGGTTTTCGCATGAGTTCACCTTTATTCATAAGTTTTAATTCAAAAAGAAGATATTCATTGTTTATTCTAGCTATGGAATGCGTTACTACATGAATATACATTGAAGCACAAAATCATGTTTCTTCTATGAATATTTACACCATATATCATACAATGAGACAACTTAGACTTCATTATATACACGTATTATCTGAGTCATCTTACACTATAGACGACGACAGAAGGAGTTTCCACTGCATTTAGGTTAAAAAATATTAACACAATTTTTAAAATGTTAGGGTTGCAATCTGTTTTAGAAGGTGGTATTGTAGTTTTTGACCGAATGACCGAATTGTATTTCTGGTCATTTATGTAGAGCGATTGAACAATGAATGTGATTAAAGGAGGGATTAGATGGCTCCGATTGACAGGAGACAGCAGGTTATTCATGCAGCAGCCCAGTCGTTTGCCATGTTTGGATACAAAGCAACGACGATGGATCAGGTCGCCAAGATTGCGAACGTTGGCAAAGGAACGATCTATACGTTTTTCACCAATAAGGAACAATTGTTTGATCAGATCCTGGTAGAAGTGATTCAGGAAATGAAGAACATCGCGCATCGTGAAGTACATCAGGAAAGTGCATTTTTTGATAATCTGTTTCGGGTACTGGATGCCTTGTTGGAGTTTCGTCGTGATCACGATCTGCTCGTTAAGTTATCTCAGGAGCTGAAGGACTTTGGAACGCTGCAGGCCAAGGAAGGTTTGGACAAGGTGGAGAAAGTAATCTCCGACTTTCTGGCTAAGGAGCTTGAGAAAGCAAAAGACAATGGAGAGATTCGAGATTGTGATCCGCAAGTCGTCGCATTTATGATGATTCGCCTGTATATTGCACTCACCTCAGACTGGAGCAAACAACATCAACCGCTGAGCAAAGAGGAAATCAAGACTTACTTTCGCCTTTTCTTAATGGAAGGAATTGCTGCTGTAACGTAATCCAAATTTAATCTACTATAATATAAGGATTTTCACGCGTATCAAGCAGGGAGGCTTGTCGGAAGACAGGTTGTTTTTTTGTCCTAAAGTGACCGTTTGAGGAAAGTAGTCACTTCGTGTTTCAGTATGTTTTCTGGAATGCGACATTGTATTTCATTATGGTTATTCCTGCTCATGGAGCAGAGAGATTAAGGGGAGAAAATGACATGAAATCTTTATCCGTGTTTTTCAAGGATGTGGGATCGGCCGTGAGAAACCCAAAGGTGTTGATCCCTGTTATTGCAATTATGTTTATACCGATCCTGTATAGTGGCATCTATCTGGCGGCCTATTGGGACCCGTATGGTCATGTGGATGAGATGCCGGTTGCCGTTGTCAATCTGGATAAAGGTGCTGAGCTGGAGGGCAAATCCCTCCATGTAGGTAGTGATCTGGTGGATGAGCTGAAGAAAAATGCCGATTTTAAATGGGACTTTGTCAGTGCCAGTCAAGCCAAAGAAGGCATGAGTAATGACAAATATTATATGCAAATTACGATTCCGGAGAACTTCTCATCCCAAGCAACAACATTGCTGGATGACAAGCCGGAGCCGGCTGATCTGATCTATGAACCGAATGGCAATTACAGTTTTGTTGGTGCACAGATCGGTAAGACCGCTATTAAGGACCTGAAAGCAAAAGTCTCAGCCAAAGTAACGGAATCCTATGCAGAGACATTGCTCGACAAGTTCTCCGAAGTATCGGATGGCTTGGCTGAGGCAGGCGATGGGGCTGGTGAACTGAATACCGGTGCAGGCAAACTGGATGATGGTGCTGTTAAGCTCAAGGATAACCTGGCGAAGCTTGCATCCGGAACGCTTGAACTTCAGGAAGGACTTTCTCCATTAAGTGATGGTGTTAACGCGCTGCATACAGGGGCAACCAAACTTGAAAGTGGAACATCGAATCTTGTATCCGGTCTGCAACAGCTTCAGGCAGCTGCTTCGAGCCAGCTTCAGAGCGGAGCAGATCAGTTGAAGGATGGCAGCGCCAAGTTGGAAACCGGACTCCAGTCTTCACTGGATGGCACAAGTAAGTTGCAGGCTGGCCTGAAATCTTCAGAACAGGGCAGTGCAAAGCTGTCGGATGGTCTGCAAAGTGCAGTTCAGGGCAGCGGTACACTGGCAACAGGCCTGCAATCGGCTGTAGATGGCAGTTCCAAGGTGGCTGATGGTGCACAGGGCGTAGCCGCCGGATTGAAACAGCTTGCTGCATCGAACCCCGAACTGGCTGAAAATGCGGATGTACAGAAGCTGCTTGCAGCAAGTGAAGCTGTTGCTGATGGCAGTGCACAACTGCATGAGAGCGAGCAGAAGCTGGCACAAGGTGCAGATCAGCTACATCAGGGCAACCAGCAACTGGCTGCGGGTGCAACCGAGCTTCATGGAGGTCAGGAGCAACTTCTTGCTGGTGCGAACCAGCTGGTGGATGGTCAGAAACAATTGCTGGCTGGTGCAGGGCAGCTTAGTCAAGGAGGAGCGAAACTCTCCGATGGTCTGAAGCAGTTCAGCGGCAAATTGGGTGATGCTGCAAGTGGCGGTACATTGCTTGCAGATGGTGCCAAGCAGCTGGGCTCAGGAACAACAGCTTTGCAAACGGGTGTAGGTAAACTCAGTGGTGGCGTTAGTTCACTAACCGATGGTTCCAAGCAATTGGGTGATGGCGCGGGCAAACTGGCTGACGGCCTTACTGAGCTAAAAGATGGCTCGAGTGAATTGGAAACCAAGCTGAATGATGCCGCACAGAAAACATCCGAAGTTAAGAAAACGGATGATGTAGTGAACATGTTCGCTGAACCGGTAAACTCCTCGGAGAATACAGCAGAGAATGTGAGCAATTATGGTACAGGATTGACACCGTTCTTCCTGTCGATCGGTCTGTTTGTGGGATCGTTGATTTCCACGATTGTATTGAAAATGCGGGAAACGTCCGTACCTGGTGCAACAGGCTGGAATCGTTTTGTCAGCCGGACACTGGTATTTGGCTCCGTAAGTATTTTCCAATCAGTTATCGTGGCAAGTTTCATGTTATATGGTCTTGGACTGGAGACGCACAGCGTAGGGCTGTTCTATCTGTTTACCATTATTACGGGGCTGACCTTCATGTTGATTGTTCAGGCACTTGTAACCTGGCTGGATCTGCCTGGACGTTATGTTGTCATTCTGCTTCTGGTCTTCCAGCTTGCGGCTAGTGCAGGAACCTTCCCGGTAGAACTGATTCCATCATGGCTTCAGGCATTTAGCCCTTGGTTGCCAATGACACACAGCATTATGGGCTTCAAAGCCGTAGTATCGAGTGGTAATCTGGATGTGATGTGGCATCAGGCAGGTATTCTTAGCATCTATGCAGGTGTATCCATTCTGCTGACGCTTGCTTACTTCCTCTGGAATGGCAGACGTCCGAAAAAAGAAGTCGAACAGGCTGATTCTGGTCAAGTTGTGACGGCATAAGTCGAACCTGATCTTCAGCAGGGTCATATTTTTGAAAAAAAACTTTATTTTCTTGTAGTGGAATTATGCAATATAGTAGTCAAATAGTGCAAATAGCCTGTGACCCCAAAAAGGGGTTGCAGGCTATTTTGTATACAAATGCATAGAGAAGTAAAGTTTCGCTGGCTTAAGCAGTGAAAATTTGGTGGAATTATGGATAAACGTAGGCGGCACATGGAACGATTTTCTTCTGTCAGCAATTTAATTCAGTTGTACTCTGGCTTAAAAAGTGTATAATTATTCGAAAAAGAGATGAATTTAAACGTCACTACTGTAAAGCTGTACTGCAAAACATTTCTTATCAGAGGTATTAAAAAGTTTAAATTGCGCTGATGTTAGGTCGGTGTTAAAATAATAGAACTATATCAAAAAAACGTCGCTCCATTTCAGTAGCCGTGCCAGCGGCTGCGTGTTGATTTATACAGGCTGTTTGCCGGATCGTCCGGATCAGCTCATCTCATCTCATTTAATGGCTTCTGCCCAATGCAGGCATTATTTTTGACAGTCTCATGCTGTCACCTCTTCTATCTAGCAGGCTCTATCGCAAGCGAAAGGCCAGCTCCTCCCGTTTCATTGTTGCCTGTTGCCTATGTTCTTGATCTTTCCGAAATACTTCATTATAGAAAGGTTGCGTTCCATGAGACACATCGGATTACCTCCAAAACAGGGTCTGTATGACCCGCAGTTCGAAAAAGACGCATGCGGAATGGGTTTTGTTGCCAACATCAAAGGAGTACCTTCACACGATATCGTTAGTCAGGCACTGACCATGCTCAGTAACATGGAGCACCGTGGAGGACAGGGAAGTGAGCCGAATTCTGGTGACGGAGCAGGTATCCTGATTCAGATTCCACATCGCTTTTTTGCAGAGGAAGCGAAACGCCTTGGTTTTGCATTGCCTGAACAGGGATTCTATGGCGTAGGGATGTTGTTCCTTTCCCAGGACCCTGCCATTCGCAGTGCGCATGAAGAGAGCCTTAAGAAGATTATTGAAGAAGAAGGTCAGACGTTCCTGGGTTTCCGGGATGTTCCTACTTTTGATGAAATGCTTGGCCGTTCTGCGCTTGCAGCAAAACCTTATGTACGTCAGGTGTTCATTGGAAGATCCGCAGATGTGAAGGATGAGCTTGGATTCGAGCGTAAGCTGTATGTTATTCGCAGACGTGCTGAGCTGGCTATTCGTTATTCGGCAGATGAAGCAGAAGGTGGTTCGTTCTACCTTCCGAGCATGTCTTGTCGCAAAATTGTATATAAAGGCATGCTGACAACTGAACAAGTTGGCGGGTTCTATCTGGATCTGCAGGAAGAACTCGTGGAATCGGCCATTGGACTTGTGCATTCCCGTTTCAGTACCAACACCTTCCCAAGCTGGGAACGTGCCCACCCGTATCGCTTCATGATCCACAACGGTGAGATCAACACGATGCGTGGTAACGTGAACTGGATGCATGCTAGACAGTCCTTGTTTGAGAGCGAGTTGTTTGGTAACGACATTGCGAAAGTGAAACCAGTCATCAATCCGGACGGTTCGGATACAGCTATGTTTGATAACACACTGGAGTTCCTGTATCTGAGCGGCCGTTCTCTGCCACACGTGGCCATGATGATGGTTCCTGAACCTTGGAGCACGGATGAGGGAATGGACCCTGCCAAAAAGGCATTTTATGAGTATCACAGCACAATGATGGAGCCTTGGGATGGACCAGCAGCAATGGCCTTTACAGATGGTTTGCAAATTGGTGCAACACTTGACCGTAATGGATTGCGTCCAGCTCGCTATTATGTAACCAAGGATGACCGTATTATCCTGTCCTCCGAAGTTGGGGTACTTGATATCGCGCCGGAAGAGATCCTGTACAAAGATCGTCTGCGTCCAGGTCGGATGTTGCTTGTGGATACACAAGAAGGCCGCATCATCGCGGATGAGGAAGTAAAAGCAATCATTGCAGCCGAGAATCCGTACCAGGATTGGCTTGATGAGCATTTGATGGATCTGAGCGAGTTGCCGGAAGCACCGGAACTTCCTGATCCAAAACATGATAACGTGACCCAGCTTCAGCTGGCATATGGTTATACATTTGAAGAACTGCGTAAAATCCTGGAGCCGATGGCAACAACAGGTATGGAAGCTACGGGTTCGATGGGTTATGATGCACCGCTGGCTGTGCTGTCGGATCGTCCGCAGCGTCTGTACAACTATTTTAAACAGATGTTCGCCCAGGTAACCAACCCGCCAATCGATGCAATCCGTGAAGAGATTGTAACGTCTACAGCAACAACCATTGGTCCTGAGCGCAACTTGCTGAACCCTGAACCGGAGAGTTGTCGCCAGATCCGTCTGGATACACCGGTATTGTCCAATGAAGACTTTGCGAAGATTCGCCATGTGCGTCGCCCAGGCTTCCGCTCCATGACGATTCCAATCTTCTTCACCGCTGCGGAAGGAGCAGAAGGACTTCGCAAAGCGATGGATTTGCTCTTCGAAGCTGCAGATCGTGTCATCGACAAAGGTCATAACATTCTGATCCTGTCTGACCGCGGTGTGGATGCAGAGAATGCTGCCATTCCTGCATTGCTTGCTGTAGCAGGTCTGCATCACCATCTGATTCGCCATGGAACCAGAACCAAAGTCAGCATTATGCTTGAATCGGCAGAACCGCGTGATATTCACCACTACGCGTTGCTGCTGGGTTACGGTGTAAGTGCGGTGAACCCTTATCTGGCCTTTGAAACGCTGGATGACATGATTCAGCAAGGATTGCTGCGTGGTATCTCGCATGAGAAAGCAGTGAAAAACTACATTAAAGCAGCTACCAAAGGCGTTACTAAAGTGTTGTCCAAAATGGGGATTTCTACGATTCAATCGTATCGGGGAGCTCAAATATTCGAAGCGGTAGGTCTGAAATCAGATTTCGTTGACCGTTACTTTACCTGGACACCTTCCCGTATCGGTGGAATTGGGTTGGAAGAAGTGGCAGCCGAAGCGTTGACACATCATAACCGTGCCTTTACGGAAAAAGACGGTAACGATAAAGTATTGGATTCCGGTGGGGATTATCAATGGCGTAACGACGGAGAAGAGCATCTGTTCAATCCGCAAACCATTCATACCCTGCAACATGCAGTACGCACTGGGGATTACAAGCTGTATAAAAAATATTCCAAACTTGTACAAGGTGAGAATGATCAATTGTTGACCATTCGCTCCATGTTGAAGCTGAAACCGGTTGGAGCTTCCATTCCACTCGAAGAAGTTGAATCCGTAGAAGATATCATGCGTCGTTTCAAAACAGGTGCAATGTCCTTCGGTTCGATCAGTAAAGAAGCGCATGAAGATCTTGCCATCGCTATGAACCGTGTTGGAGGTAAATCCAATACCGGTGAAGGTGGAGAAGACCCGGCTCGCTTCATTAAAGATAGCAACGGGGATTCCCGTCGTAGTGCGATTAAACAGGTAGCATCCGGACGTTTTGGTGTTACATCCAACTACTTGGTTAATGCCGACGAGATTCAGATTAAAATGGCTCAGGGAGCTAAACCAGGTGAAGGCGGACAGCTGCCAGGACGTAAAGTGTATCCTTGGGTTGCTGAAGTTCGTGGATCTACACCGGGTGTAGGTCTGATCTCGCCACCACCGCATCATGATATCTACTCGATCGAGGATCTGGCAGAGCTGATCTATGACTTGAAAAATGCCAATCCGCGTGCTGAGATTAACGTGAAGCTGGTATCGGAAGTGGGCGTGGGTACCATCGCAGCTGGTGTAGCCAAAGGCCGTGCCGATATTATCCTTGTCAGCGGTTATGACGGTGGTACAGGTGCATCACCGCAAGGTTCGATTCGCCACGCAGGTATGCCTTGGGAACTAGGTCTTGCAGAGACACATCAAACGTTGATGCTGAACAATCTGCGTGATCGTGTTGTCCTCGAAACAGACGGCAAAATGCTTAACGGCCGTGACTTGGCGATTGCTGCCTTGCTTGGAGCAGAAGAGTATGGATTCTCTACAGCACCGCTCGTTGCACTTGGCTGTATCATGATGCGTGTCTGTCAGATGGATACCTGTCCGGTTGGTGTAGCGACACAGAATCCGGAATTGCGTAAAAATTATATGGGTGATCCAGCTCATGTGGTTAACTTCATGCGATTTGTTGCTGAAGATGTGCGTGAGATCATGGCTGATCTTGGTTTCCGTACTATTCAGGAGATGGTCGGACGTACAGATTGCCTCGAAACGGTAGAAGCCGTAGATCACTGGAAGAAAAAAGGTGTGGATCTGTCTGTATTGCTGCACGTGCCTGAAATGCCGGAAGGCTCTGCACGTTACCGCACACAGCATCAGAATCACCAATTGGAAGAAACGCTGGATATGCAACAATTGCTGCCACTGGCACAGTCTGCTATTGAATCCGGGCAACCGGTTGAAGCGGTGCTTCCAATTACAAACGTTAACCGTGCAGTAGGTACCATTTTGGGTAGTGAGATCACACGCAAATATGGACTCGCAGGATTGCCGGAAGATACGGTTAAATTCAAATTTGTCGGCTCTGCCGGACAAAGCTTTGGGGCCTTTGTACCTAAAGGTATGACCTTGACCGTTGAAGGTGATTCCAATGACTACGTAGGTAAAGGATTGTCCGGAGGTAAACTGATCGTGATGCCTTCTCCGAAAGCAACGTTTGAGGCGGAAGATAACATCATTATCGGTAACACGGCTCTCTACGGAGCAACAAGCGGTGAAGCGTATATCCGTGGTATTGCGGGTGAGCGATTTGCTGTACGTAACTCGGGCGCCAAAGTAGTCGTTGAAGGTGTAGGCGACCATGGTTGTGAGTATATGACAGGTGGACGTGTCGTTGTACTGGGCGATACAGGTCGTAACTTTGCAGCAGGGATGTCCGGAGGTATTGCTTATGTGTATGATCCGGAAGGCACATTCCTGAAACGTTGTAATCTGGAAATGGTTCTTTTGGAACGTATCGAAGATGTGGCCGAAAGTGCAGATCTGCGAGGCATGATTCAACGTCATGTTGCCAACACAGGAAGTGCTGTCGGTCAGCGCGTTCTGGATAACTGGCAAGATGCGCTGAATCAGTTCGTTCGGGTTATTCCGAAGGACTTCAAACGTATGACAGAACAGATCGAACGGATTCAGGCAACAGGTTTGACGGGAGAAGCAGCGCTGCTTGCAGCGTTTGAAGCGAATATGCGTGAACTTGCACGTGCTGGAGGTTAATAACTTCCTTGTTCCAAGGTGGAGTTGCATGAACAGGTTGTATTAAGAATAATAGGAGCAATATGGTTGCCATTCCGGCATCATATTGCTCCTATTTTGCTTTCGACAAAATTAGAACCCCATCAAAAAACGTTATCGCCATGAGACGACAACATCGAGGAACTTTCTCAAGTATAATAAGGCTAGTTTTGGAGGGCAGGGAAAGTATAAAGATAAGAGAGGTTAGCGGAATGAATATGAAGCATCCAAACAGGGACGATCGTAGGCCGACAGGTAAACAAGTCGAAGCAACCCAGATGGACATCATGAAGGTGTTACTGCAATGCGGAATCGACCCGGAGCGTTGGAACCATTTCGTATCCTCCGTCAACAACAAGCGTCCTTGACACAATAGACAAGCATGGAATGAAAGGGAATTAAGTCACAAAAAAAGCCCAGAAGCCAGAGATGTTATCTCTCGGGAACTGGGTCCTCTTTTCGGGTTTAGTCCATACTGCGTTCCATTCGGACAAACGCAATAAAACGACGTGCTTCTTCTTCTGTTAAGGACTTCCCATCAATCATCAGATCGAAGCGTTCCAACACTTCCTTATCCGACAACTCCAAGGTATCAACGAATTCACGTACGTCTTCATCCATCACAACATCGCTTTGCTTTGTACGTCCTATAAGATAATCGATAGACACATCAAAGATGTCAGCAAGTCTCGTTAACACTTCGAAATCCGGTTTACGTCGATTCTTCTCGTAGTGGGAGAGAGCAGCTCTTGTAATATGAATGGAGCTCGCAAGTTCTTCTTGAGTAAGTCCCCGCTGTTCCCGTAATTCCGCAATGCGATTTCCGTAGCTCATAAGCTATTTCCCCCTGAACGACATCAAATATATATTGAAACAATCCTGAGCCAAGTGTTTGATCAGGGCAGCTTTCCTGCAAAAGAGTAACTCCTCATGTGTTTCCTTTAACCCATTTCAATTTGTAAATAGGTCTGTCTAAGGACATCTCAAATTGTCGTAAATCAAAAGAACCATGTCCAAATACCGCTTGACATGATACGTATTGTATCGTAAATTGGACGTATGGAGTTACAAAATGTATCATTTGGAATATTTTAAGTATCTCCTTGTTGCCTGGACCATATACCTGTGAGAAGGAAGTGGAGGCAGTCCATGTAGGCTAATCCATTCTAAAGGAATGAAACCATGTATTCAATAATTCAGGAATGGGCTGATATGAAATTAAATGTCCATATGTACATTCAGGAGTTTCACGGGAAAATGGTAGACCGCAAAAGACGCCCTGTTCTGTTACTTGGAATGGACACTCAAGCAATCACCTTCCTGAGCGACCTGAACTTGCCGGTATCATCAGAAATGCTCATTGGTTTGGATGTTGAAGATCAACATGTATGTGTACGACTTCACGCAAGGTTGCAATGGAAACAGCCCTTCGGAGAGCTCACAATGTATCATTCAAACTTGCATATTCAGCACGAACAGAAACTATATATAACTGGACAGTTAAACACAATGCTTACTGAAGTTCAGTTTCCCGCGGTTTCCCGTTTTCAGTATGAAAAGGCAACAGAACAAAAGGCTCTGCAAGAACCCTATCATTACATTGATTTCACCATATAATTCCAAGTCGATTCTTAACATTTTCTGAACAAAACATGTACTTAACGCCATTTTACTATATTTCATAGCGTTATGCATTAGTTCTTTAACACCAAAAGCATTTGCGCAATGAATAAAGGGGCGAGGGGGCTCATACTATTTCAGGAAGTTTGGATATGGTTGAAATGCACTGCCACATATTATCGGGCCTAGATGATGGTCCTGTTCGAATGGAGCAGTCCGTTGCGATGGCTGAGAAGGCGGCAGCCTCAGGAATTACCTCCATTATTGCTACTCCGCATCACCTGAACGGGCAATACAACAATGAACCGATGGTGGTCAATCAGGCCGTGAACCTGCTCCATGCAGAACTTCGCAAACGTAACATTCGCCTGGAGATCCGTCCCGGACAGGAGATCAGGGTGCATGACAACCTGATTGGAGACTTATATGCAGGAAAGTGCTGCACACTCGCCGGAAGTCGTTACATGTTGCTGGAACTACCCTTTGGTCATATTCCCTCACAGTTCCCCAGGATACTGCATGAATTACGAATAGCGGGAATTACCCCTATTATTGCTCATCCGGAACGTAATCGTGTCATTTTGAAGAAGCCAAAGTTGTTGGCTGATTACTTGAGTCAAGGCGGACTATGTCAGCTTACCGCTCAATCTTTCACTGGGCTTTTCGGACGGAAAGTTCGGCAGTGGTGTTTTCATTTTTGCAAAGAAAACGGGTTTCATTTCATTTCATCAGATGCACATGATACGTGCAAAAGGACATTTGCCATAAGTGAAGGAGAGCGGGCCATCGAGCGTCGATTTGGAGCTGAAGCCGTTAAAAGGCTGGCAGAGAATGCGTCGCATATTCTATCGAATTCGTGTCTGGTCACAGAACGCTGGAAACCTCGCAAATGGCTACTGTCCATCTGGTAGTTACATAGGATAGATCACAACGTATAGGAGGAATGAAAGTGGAACTGAAAGGATATTTTCGACTCTTACAAAAGAAACTGTGGTTGATTGTTGCAATTGCTTTGATAGCCGGTGTGGGTGCAGGGGTCAAAAGCATTTTCTTCACCCAGCCCATCTATGAGGCAAGTTCCAAACTGATCGTGAACCAGACCTCTAACGTTCAAGGCCAGGCGATGATGGACTTCAGCATGATACAAACCAATATCAAACTCATTAACTCATACAGAGAAATTATTAAATCTTCCGCCATTATGGATAAAGTCGCTACCACGTATCCGGACCTAGGCTTAACCTCTGCTCAGCTCATGAATAGCACTTCCGTCTCTACAGCCAGCGAATCCCAAGTGATGAGCATAACTGTACAAGGGACTACCTACGAAAAAGCCGCAAAAACGGTCAATGCCATCTCCAACGTGTTCCAATCTCAAATCCCCCTAATCATGAAAATCGATAATGTGGCTATCCTCAGTGAAGCAAAAGTGGATAGTAACGCATCTCCAATTAATATGAAAACCACATTAAGCATCATTGTCAGTCTGTTCGCAGGTCTTGTGCTCGCGATTGCACTCGTATTCCTGCTGGATTATCTGGATGACACATTCAAATCCGAAGCTGAACTTGAAAAAGAGCTGGGCCTGCCTGTGCTTACAGTGATATCCAAAATGAAAAAAGATGATCTGAAAAATACGAAAAATTACGTATCTCAACAGAAAGTGGGGGATGGCAAATATGTCGCGGCAAACCAATGAAAATAACAGTCTGGTGACCTATTTTAACTCCAAATCTCAAATCTCGGAGGGATACCGTAAATTACGGACGAACATCCAGTTCTCCTCAATCGACAGTCATATCAAAAAAATCATGGTGGCTTCCGCTGAATCCGGCGAAGGCAAGACCACAACCATTAGCAACCTGGCGGTAACCTATGCCCAGGAAGGCAAAAAAGTTCTGCTGATCGATGCGGATCTGCGTAATCCTTCATTGCACCAGGTGTTTTCCGTACCCAATCATATCGGTCTGAGTAGTGTGCTGTCTAATCAGTACAGTGTGGAAGACGTGCTTAGAGAGAGTTATATCGACAATCTCCAATTGTTCACTTCTGGCCCAATTCCGCCGAACCCTTCCGAGATGATCGGTTCCAACCGGATGAAAAGGCTGATTGAGAAGTTAGAGGATCAATATGATGTCATCATGTTTGATACACCGCCTGTGCTCGCGGTAACGGATGCACTCATTGTGAGTTCGCTGTGTGATGGTGTGCTGCTGGTCGTGAACTCGGGCAAGGTCAAGAAGGAATTGGTGAAGAAGACCAAGGCTGCTCTAGAGCATGTGAATGCACGAATTCTGGGCGCAATCCTGAACAATATCAAAAACGCTGCAGTTCCGGTGGGCTACGGAGAGAAGTAAACCTTCCATCCAATGCTCCCAAGTAAACAGGTAATGTCTACTGCACCTTTATCACTGTAGGCACTCGGTCATGCTGTGGGTTCAATGAACCTTAGACGTTAATCGTCGAAGGTATGACGTGAGGACGGGTTAGATGCCCTGGTTCAACTTTTATCAAACTAAAAAAAAAGAGGATAGGGTGGTATTTATGAAAAAAGTGAGAAAAGCAATCATTCCTGCAGCTGGACTAGGTACACGATTTTTGCCAGCCACAAAAGCGATGCCCAAAGAAATGCTCCCTATTGTGGACAAACCAACTATACAGTATATCGTTGAGGAAGCCATTGCCTCTGGAATCGAAGACATCATCATCGTAACGGGTAAAGGGAAGCGGGCAATTGAAGATCATTTCGACAACGCTTTTGAATTGGAACATAACTTGCTGGAAAAAGGGAAACTGGGCTTGCTTGAAGAGGTCCGCAAATCTTCTAACGTGGATATCCACTACATAAGACAAAAAGAGGCCAAAGGACTTGGTCATGCTGTCTGGTGTGCACGTAACTTTATCGGTGACGAACCTTTTGCCGTGTTGCTCGGAGATGACATCGTCGTATCGGAAGTTCCATGCACCAAACAATTGATTGATCAATATGATCAGGTTCAACATTCCATTGTTGGCGTACAAACCGTACTTGCTGAACAAACAGACAGATACGGCATTGTAGACCCGCTTCAATCGGATGGCCGTTTGACAGAGGTTCTCAGGTTCGTAGAGAAACCTGCCCAAGGCACAGCGCCTTCCAACCTGGCGATCATGGGGAGATACGTACTGAGTCCAGAGATTTTCGAACATCTGGAGCAACAAGAGATTGGTCAAGGGGGAGAAATTCAATTAACAGATGCGATTCAGCGCTTAAATGAGACACAAGGAGTGTATGCTTACGATTTCGAGGGAGTACGTTATGACGTGGGCGAGAAACTGGGATTCATTTTGACAACCATCGACTTCGCTTTGCAAAAACAGGAACTTAGAATTCCAATGCTGCAAGCTCTGCAACAGATTCTGGAAAAAGAGTCGGTAGAACATGTAGCCGGGGGGGAGTTTGAATGAGTCCATCTCCCCAAACGAAGGAAGCGGAGATCGTTATGGACCCAAGTCTGGGGTACAATGCATCAACGATGTCAGGACAAAATGCGGATAAAGTGTATCTATTTATGAAAAGAATGCTCGATTTGCTGGGTTCTTTCATAGGTTTGATCATTTTGTGCCCCTTGTTTGCGGTCATCGGATTACTGATCAAAATTGAGGCCCCGCAGGGGTCTGTTTTTTTTCGTCAGGTACGGGTCGGACAGAATGGAAAAGAGTTTCATATGTACAAATTCAGGTCCATGGTTGCGAATGCAGAAGATCTGCTGGAACAACTGATTGATCAGAATGAAGTGAACGGGAATATGTTCAAAATGAAAAATGATCCCCGCATTACCCGGATTGGCAAGTTCATTCGGAAAACCAGTCTGGATGAGCTGCCTCAGTTGTGGAACGTGTTCAGAGGAGAGATGAGTCTCGTTGGACCCAGACCGGCTCTGCCCAGAGAAGTGAAGAACTACACTTCCTATGACAGACAACGTCTTCAGATGATCCCGGGATGTACGGGATTATGGCAAGTCAGCGGTCGAAATAGTGTTGGTTTTGAGGAAATGGTGGAGCTGGATCTGACGTATGCCCGTGAGCGCAGCATGATGGTGGACATCAAAATTATCTTCAGAACGTTCAAGGTGCTGGTAGGTTCGAAGGATGCGTTTTGAAACACGATTCTGGCTTTGAGGTGGCATAGCAGATATGCAAAAGACCGGTATACTTGCTGCATTAAATATGAAGTCGTTTAATATCATTCTTTTTTCGCTGGTAATTGTCTTCGCAGCAATCTATCTTCCGCTAGTCTCGGTTGTTGCACTTATAGCTGTGATTCTGCTGGGCGTTTATATTAAACAGCCCAGCTGGATTTTTATGATTCTCATCGTAAGTTTTTCATTGTCCATTGACAAAATATTTAGCATTCATCTGGCAGGACTGGATTCGCTGTCCTTCTACAAGCTGGCGATTCTGGGTTTTGTCGTCTCTCTTTTTCTACGCTTTGGTATTCGCAAAGAGTTGATATATCCTGCACTGGCGATTGGTTTTTTATTTGTGGAGAGTTATTTTCTATCTGATCTGCCCAGTAAGGTTAGTCCGCTCGATCCATTCAAGGCCTTTCTGGGAGTCATTGTTCCTTTTTTGTTGCTGATGCCCCATTTTTCAAGAGAGATCAGTCAACGAATTATACGTGTACTCGCATGGTTGCCGCTGTTCAGTCTTGCTGGTGGTTATATTCTGCAACTCGCCGGCATATTGTCCATTACTAACCTGGAGATGTCGGGAGTAACCCGGTTACAGGGTGCTAACATCGCCGCGCATCTGGCCATGTTGTGTTTTATCTCCATCTGCGTCTGTCTGATTCAGATCAAGCAAGGCCATCAGGTTGTTCTGTATTACATGCTTACCTTGACACATCTGGTCATTCTGGTCCAGACGGGAACAAGGGGGCCCCTTATTGCGCTTATTCCGATTATTCTGGTCTATCTCTTTGATCAACTGAAAGCCTTCATCAAAGGCAGAGTCAGTGCCATTATTCCTCTTATTCTGTTCGTTGTCGCTGTGGCCTATATGGTGATTGCGCAGTGGGACAATTATGAGATGAGGTCAGAGAGCAAAGGCCTGTCGGGAAGGGATGTAGCCTGGAATTATTTTATTGGCAAAGCAAATGAGTATCCGATATTTGGACGTGGACTCGGCTCAACTCTCGTAGCGAATGATGGAAGTATTTTTTCCGGCTTCGTTGTTCCGCATAATGAATACATTCGTTTTTATTACGATGGCGGGTTAGTTGGAGCCATCCTGTTGTTTCTATCGCTGCTGCTGGTGTTTCGGGCTGTTTACTTCCGATTGGGCGGCATGATCCGGTTGTATTTTGCCGGTATGATTATCGGTTTCCTGACCTATTCCTTTTTTGACAATACCCTGTCCACGGTTCATCTGATTGCTCCATTCTGTATCTTCCTGAACGTGTTATATGCTACGGGAAATGGAGTCCATTCCAAGTCAGGGGCTGAAGCAGAAGTGGATATACAGATACAGCGAGCCAAGGACGTATCCTTTTCAAAGGAGATTAGAACATGAAGGTCTGTTTGATCAGTTCTACAGGCGGCCATTTTGATGAATTAACCAAAATTATACCTGCGGTTGAAGAACATGATTATTTCCTGATTACCGAGAAAAATAAAAGCAGAAAAGTAGAATCGTCTCAGGGCAAAGTATACTTCTTAATGCAGCAAGAGCGTAAAAATGCGATGTTCTTGCTAATCTTTGTGGCTAATATTATCAAATCGTTTTTTCTATATCTGCGTGAGCGTCCAAAGGTGATCATTACAACAGGGGCGGGAGCCACATACCCTTTTTGCCTCATTGGTAAAATCTTCGGTGCCAAGCTGATTTATATCGAAAGTTATGCCAAAATCTATTCCTCCAGCGCAACCGGGAGATTGATGTACAAAATCTCGGATGAGTTCTTCATCCAATGGGAAACGTTGCAGGATAGCTATCCCAATGCGAAGTACAGGGGGGCTTTATTTTGATATTTGCTATCGTTGGAACCCAGCGTTTTCCCTTCAATCGGATGTTTGAGCTTATTGATGAGGCGATTGAGGCAGGAATTATTGAAGAAGAGGTTGTTGCCCAATCCGGATATACCGAGTATCAGCCGCGAAATTTCACTGTGATTCCTTTCCTCACGCAGGAAGAGATGAATGAATATGTGGAGCGCAGCAGATGCATTATTTCTCATGCGGGTGTTGGCTCCATCACAAATTGTCTTGAACGTGGCAAGCCGGTTATTGTCATTCCACGCCGGAAAGAATGGGGCGAGCATGTGGATGACCATCAGCTTGAGATCTCCAAAGTTTTTCAGGAAAACGGCTATGTGGCCGTCGCGGAGAGTCGGGCTGAATTGCAAAATTTGGTTCCTTGCATAGAGGAGCTGACGTTCCAGCCCTATGTGAGAAAACAGTCTGATCTGATCTTATCCATTAAAAATTACGTGAATAGTCTATAAGAGGTATGAAGATTAACCATGAAAAAAAGGAGTCTATCATGAAACCAAAAGTATTGGTTGTTGGATCATCCTTGAAGGATATGGGCGGAATTGTGAGTGTCATCAAAAACATTGAGGATTCCTCCATCTCGGAAATGTATGCCATGCAGCGGGTCGAAACGTACATCACGGGCAGCGTGTTATCACGGCTGCTTATTTTTATACGGGGATTCATGCAATTCTGGATGAAACTGTACACGTTTAAGCCGGATATCGTGCATATTCATATGGCGAACAATGGGAGCTTTTATCGGAAGTCTCTATTTCTGCTAACCGCACGAAAGTTGTTTCGAAAGTCAGTCATTCTGCATATACATGCGGCCAGCTTTGATGATTTCTACAATCAATTTGCTCTGCAGCGCAATTATTGTCATTACATTCTGAATCAGGCAGACAAGTTGATTGTCTTGTCCCAGACGTGGAAAGAATACTTTGCTACGATTGTTCCGGAGACAGCCATTGAGGTTCTTTATAACGGGGTCTTTGTCAAAGAACCGTTTGTAAGAGAACAACAAACAGCCGTTAATGCTCTGTTCATGGGCAGACTGGGTGAGCGAAAAGGAGTCTATGATCTGCTTCAGTCCATTCAGCAATTGAAGGCGCTAGGCGTTACAGCTACCTTTAATCTGGCAGGGGATGGCGAAGTCGAAGAAGTCAAAGCAATCGTGCAGCAGTATGGAATAGAGGATCGTGTCAATGTACTCGGCTGGATTAACGGAGAGCAAAAGGAAAAGCTGATGCGGGAAGCGGATCTACTGGTCCTGCCTTCTTATCATGAGGGATTACCTATGGCCATACTTGAAGCAATGAATTGTGGCTTGCCCATTATATCGACCACCGTCGGAGGCATCCCCGAAGTGATTACATCCGGTCATAATGGGCTGTTAATCGAGCCGGGAGATGTGCACGGGCTGACATCAGCGCTGGAATATCTCATCACGGATGAAGAGGTTAGAGCAAGAATGGGTTCACATAACAGAGAGATTATATCGGATAAGTTCGATATGAATCTTCTCGTGGGCAGATTATCAGGAATATATGATGCACTTCAAGTGAAGGTATCCTAGTGAACAGGAAAAGGTGATGAAATGAACCCCTTGGTATCTTGCATCATTACGACCCATAACCGGGCCGATTTATTGAAAAATGCGTTGAGAAGTGTACGTGAGCAAACACATCCGTATCTGGAGATTTTCATTGTGGATGATGGTTCAGAAGATCAGACGCCAGAGATCTGTCAGGCTTGGACCCGGGAAGATTCACGGATTCGGTACATCCGAGTTCCATATCCCAAAGGAGCCAACCATGCACGGAATGTAGGGATATCCCAAGCCAATGGCAAGTACATTGCCTTCCTGGATGATGATGATGAATGGATGCCTGACAAAATAAAAACCCAGGCGGAAGTGTTGGAGCGTTCACAGGAATCATTCACCTTTTGCAGCAAGTATCTCGCATACACGAATGAGCAGCATCAGGTGGTCAAACGGAAATTGTCAGTGGAACCTCGCGATGTTATCCGGTATGAGGATCTGCTTACATTCAACTGGATTGGGGAAACGTCCAAAATCATGGTACTTACCTCACTGGCCCGTGAAGTTCGATTCGATGAAAATCTGACATCCGCTCAGGATTATGATTTTTATCTGCGTATATTGAAACGAGGCTACATCGCCGTGAATGTGAAAGAACCGCTGGTGGATATCAACATCCATAGTGGTCCACGAATTTCAACCTCTACAACGGCCAAGTACAAGGGCCAACGCAAGATTATTTTGAAATACTACAATGACATGTCCAAGGAACAGAAGCGCCGTCAGTTACACCATTATCGAATGCTCGAATGGTCGAGAAATACACTTCGCAATAACGTTTATTTGAAAAAAGCACTATCGCTGTACCCTTGGTGGAAAGATTGGGTACTGCTCAAGCGTAATACCAAAATTATGATGCAAGGATTTCTAATGAGATTTCATGCAAGGCGCGCAGTTGGAACGTATACAGAGGAACCTGTGCGAATGAAACTAAAGTAAGAGGTGCCTGGATGGAAAATCCGACGGTGTATATGCTGCCCAAGATGATTGAAAACAATAAATTCAATGAGCTGTTATCCGATTCCATTGAGAACAAGGGATGGGAAGTGAAACAGTTTACCAAAAGAGATCTAATCAAACTGAAAAAAAATGATGTGCTGCATTTTCATTGGCCCAGCTTCTATTACAGAGGTTCATCCCTGCTGGCAACAGTGATCAAATCCATTCTGTATGTATTGATGATTTGTTTTGCACGTTTGCGCGGGGCCAAATTGTTCTGGACGGTGCATAACATCTGGCCACACAACAGCGGCAAGACGCGGTTCGATTATTGGATGAGAAAAATACTGGTCCAAAATTGCTCCAAGCTGATTGTCATGGGTAAACCCTTGATCTCGGAGATCTGTTCAACATTCGGGATTGATTCCAGCCGGATCGAGGTCATTCCGCATGGACATTACAAGGGAGTGTATCAGGGTAAAGGCGTGAATATCCGCTCCCGGTTTGGCATCCCGGAGGATAGTTATGTGTATGCGTTCTTCGGTCAGGTGTCGCCGTACAAGGGCGTGGATGATTTGCTGGAGGCATTCAAGGATCTGGATTCCGAACAAGCCCATCTGTTGATTGCCGGCAAAAAGGTAAAGGATTATGACCTTGGAGATGAATTTCTCAAGAGTGGACATATTCATACTCATTTTCATTTCATCGAAGATGATGAATATTCGGATTATTTTGATGCAGTCGATTCGATCATTCTTCCATACAAGCAAATTGCCACTTCAGGCAGTGCGATTCTGGCATTGACCTTCTGTAAACCGGTGGTGGCACCACGGATTGGATTGTTGGAGGAATATCTGCCTGAAGATTGTGCCGTGCTCTACGAACCTTCCGATCCGGATGGATTGCTTAAAGCGATGAATATGATCCGGTTAAAACAATCGGAGTTTCAGGAAGGCAGTGGTTTTGTCAAAGCGTTGGAGCGGCTGGATTGGCCAGTGATTGCCCAAAGGACACTTACCCTGTACTCCAGTTAGTGCAGATGAACGGGTGGACCTAATTGAAAAATATGGGGATGAAATGATGAAGGTAACCGTCGCGATCTGTACGTATAACCGTGCACAGGATGCGGTAGAGGCCATACGAAGTGCAATACAACAGAATTACGCAAGCAGCGACTATGAGATCATACTCATTGATAACAATTCAAAAGACAATACACGGGAAGTCGTGCTTCAAACCATCTTGCAGCATGAGAACCATTCGATCCGTTATGTGTTGGAAGAAAAGCAAGGCTTGTCTGTCGCCCGTAACCGGGCCATTCACGAGGCACGTGGCGAGTATATCCTTTTCCTTGACGATGATGCCTTTGCTTGCAGGGACTGGATTCACCAGATCGTTAGTGTGTTTGAGATGAATGAAAATATCGGTTGTGTTGGTGGCAAGATTGACCCGATCTGGGAAGTGCCTGAGCCAATGTGGATTCCACCGGAGAACAGGTCGCTGTTCACCATTCTGGATTTTGCAGATGAAGTCACTGAAATGAAAAGTCCTTATATTCCATTTGGTGCAAATGTGGCTTTTCGTTTATCCGTCTTTGATCAACTGGCTCCCTTCCGTGAAGATCTTGGAAGAGTGGGGAACAACCTCCTCTCCAGCGAAGAGAGTGAGTTAATTGCAAGAATACGGACAAAGTTCAAGGTATATTACACGCCGTATGGCGCGGTACAACATAAAGTAGCCAAAGAGCGAACGACAAAGAACTGGTTTCTGCGCCGAATCTATTGGCAAGGTGTGAGTGATGCTATTCGGGATCAGGATCGTGGTGTTGTGCGTACGGCCAAACATGGCATCAAGCTTGCACAGGGGATCACAACCTCACTGATCTACATTTATAATGCAGATCGGTTCACACGTCAGCTTGCCAAAGTATGTTACCGAAACGGCATGATTGTTGGGTCGCTTCGTCAAAACAGTAAGGGATGAGGATCGCTATGGCGCAAGTTGCACTTCGCAAAGTATTCAGAGGAAACGGCTTAATGAGTGCCATATTTCAGACAAGTGGAACCAATCTGCTGGTCATGACACTGACGATGTTGTCTTCCATTTTGACGTCACGCATGTTCGGCGTAGAGGGAAAGGGTGCATTCTCGGCCATCCTGTTCTGGCCAGCACTCTTAACCGGATTGGTCGGATTCGGACTACCAACTTCTATCATTTATAACATCAAACAGAGCGCAACCGAGAAGAGTGCACAGTATGTTCGGTTAAGCTTTCTTTTTCAAGTTCCGGTGTGCATCATCATTGGCATTGTGGCCTGGTTTGGATTACCTTTCTGGCTCTCCAGCTTTCCGCCGGAGGTCGTGCAGATATCCAGATGGTATACGATTGCTACCGTTCCTGTACTTATTGTCATCAATCTCATATCAGCTCTCTCGCAGAGTCGGGAGAAATTCGCTGTATATAATGGTATCCGGTTAATGATCCCCCTGTTTAATGTAGGCGGGCTTTTTGTGTTATGGGGCCTGGGCATGCTGAGCATTCAGCTCGCGGCTGCGATCTATTTTGTAACCAGCTTCTCAGTGGTGGCGTGGGCTATCTATGCCAACCGTAATGAATTGAGACTGAGATGGTTCAAGGATCGGGTGGATCAGAGTTCGGCCAAGAAGCTTTTTGGTTATGGCAGCAGGGTGTATGGTGTTGAATTGTTAGGAACGCTGTATACCCAGTTTGATAAAATCATTATTTTGGCTTTGCTCACCCCGCGTGATTTTGGACTGTATTCCGTCGTATTTGCGTTATCCCGAATCTACAATGCGGTTCAGACGGCGATTAGCAATGTTGTTTTTCCAAAAGTGACTGGATTGCCCCAAGAGCAGATTATTCGAACAGTTGGCAGAGCCTTCCGCATCTCGCTCATGGTCATGATGATCATTGTAATACCCACCATGTTTGTGGGGAACTACCTGATGGGTCTTCTGTTTGGCTCCGAATTTTTGGAAGCGAGCGTAGCATTTTATATTTTGGCTGTGGAATGCATTATTGGTGGTGGCTCCTGGATTCTGGCATCCGCATTTAATGCACTTGGTCGGCCTGGACTTGTGATGATCAGACAGCTCATTGCACTCTCGGTGACGGTGGCTTTGTTCTTTGTATTCACCCCGCTGTGGGGGCTCAACGGAATTGCGATTGCTTTATTGATCGGGTCCATTGTACGAATGGTGGTTACTGTGGCTGCGATGAAGATTGTATTTAAGGTGAAGTTTGCCGCCATGTTCTATGACAAGGAAGATCTGACGTTTCTCTATGAACGGTTAAATAAAAAAAGAAGAAGAGTCACCCAAGGAGGAGATGGAGATGCTGGGCACTAACAATATTCATCCAATGGAAGAGTTGAAGGGACATTTACGTCAGATTTTGAAGGTCATTCCACCGCGTACCGAAATCTATTATTTGGATTACCCGGTGCATAGCAATGGTGGCGACTTGTTGATTATGAAAGGTACTGAGGCTTTCTTCCGGGACAATGATATTCATGTACGTGCCAGATACAGCATTCTGGATTGCCCTTTGTCCCTCAAGGTACCGGAAGGTATAACGATTGTGTTGCACGGGGGAGGTAACTTTGGTGATCTGTACCCTGCCCATCAGAAATTGAGAGAGCGCATGATTGCCCAGCATCCGAATCACCGGATTGTCATTCTGCCTCAGACGATGTTTTACAAGAGTGATATTGAATTGAAAAAGACAGCACAAGTATTCAATCGTCATAAGGATGTACACTTTTTTGTCCGGGATACCTTATCTTATGAGATAGCCAGTAAAGAATTTCAACAAACCAATGTGTATCTATCTCCGGATATGGCGCATCAGTTATGGCCTCTTAAGTCCAAGAGCAAGCCTACTGCAGAGATGTTGTATTTCTTCCGGAAAGACATTGAGAAAACTCAGAATCAGGTGCATTACGAATCCGTCAGTGGATCTAAGGCCACGTTTAAAGACTGGGAGACATTGTACAACCGGGTAGACCGGAAGATCATTCGCATGATTACATCCCGGTTAAAGTCAGGGAAAGGCAGCTCTTTTGCCCGCTGGTTGTGGTACAAATACTCTGATCGGATGGTACATACGGCCATTAAGGAATTCAATCAATACCAAACCATCACGACATCCCGTCTGCATGGACATATTCTGGCCTGTCTCCTGGATCAACCGAACATCCTGCTGGATAATTCATACGGCAAGAACTCGAATTATTATGCAGCTTGGACCAAGAGCAATCCGGCAGGCAGACTGGAATCCAATCAGACCAGCACATATAACAAACCAACCGAGACCGGCAAGGGAGCAAGTACGGTTGTGTTATCGGATGGTGCAGCCCTATGAGAAGTATTCTGTTATCCGGCGGTTCTGGCAAGCGTCTCTGGCCGTTATCCAACGATTCCAGATCCAAGCAATTTCTTAAAGTTCTTCATGGGCCAGAGGGAAATCCGGAATCCATGGTACAGCGGGTATGGGGACAGCTGAATCATGCCGGACTTGCATCAGAGGCGCTTATTGCGACCAGTTTGCCACAGGTGGAGATTCTGACTTCTCAGCTGGGAGACGATGTGAGACTGGTTGTGGAGCCCGAGCGCAGAGATACGTTTCCTGCGATTGCGCTGGCAGCCTCCTATCTGTATTCCGTAGAGAGTGTGAGTCTGAATGAGACGATTGCAGTGTTGCCTGTAGATCCCTTTGTTGAGAAAGAATTCTTCGAAGTGCTGGCAACCTTACCGGAGATGCTTGATAAGTCTGGTGCTGATCTGGCCTTAATGGGAGTTGTGCCCACATACCCGTCAGAGAAGTACGGATACATCATTCCGCAATCCCAATCTTCCAGTGAAAATAACAATGAATACGTGAATGTAGCGAAGTTCCAGGAGAAACCCTGCGAATCCGATGCGGTCCTCATGATTGAGCAGGCCGCATTATGGAATTGCGGGGTTTTTGCTTTTAAACTTGGTTATTTGATTAATCTGCTCATTGAGATGGAACTGCCGATCCAGTATGACGAGATGCTGAAGCAATACGGAAGATTGAACAAGATTAGTTTTGATTACCAGGTTGTCGAGAAGGCAAATCAGATTATTGCTATTCCGTATAACGGCTTCTGGAAAGATCTAGGCACGTGGAACACACTCACGGAAGAGATGGGAAGCTCGGTTGTAGGAAAAGGGTGGATTACGGGAGATTCCCTGAATACCCACCTGGTCAATGAATTGAACATTCCGGTTGCCATATTGGGCTTGTCGGATGTGGTGGTCGCCGTGAGTCCGGATGGCATTCTGGTCAGTGACAAAGAAGCCAGCCCACGGATCAAGGAAATCTTGAAGAACGAGGATCAACGCCCCATGTATGAGGAGCGCAGGTGGGGTTGCTACCGGGTTCTGGATTACACAAGAAACGAAGCTGGCGGCGAGGTTCTCACCAAACGAATCTGCATCAGTGCCGGGAAAAACCTGAGTTATCAATACCATTTGCTTCGCAATGAGGTATGGACGGTTGTATCGGGAACAGGGGAATTGATTCTGAATGGGCAGAGCCGAATGATCGGGCAAGGAGATACGGTGATCATTGACCGGAGTATGCTTCATTCCGTCAGAGCCGTTACGGAACTGGAGATCATTGAAGTACAGATCGGCAGTCAGCTGATTGAGGAAGATATCGTTAGAGTGTCTACCGAATGGCAGGACATTGTTCAGACATATGTGAAGCACGCGTAACCAACACATTAGGACATGGGGGAGATTATGGAATGAATATTACGGTGATTGGCACAGGGTATGTGGGTTTGGTATCGGGCGTATGTTTTTCGGAACTGGGAAATAACGTGATCTGTGTCGACAACAATGTGGAAAAAGTGAATATGTTAATGGACGGTCATGTTCCGATCTATGAACCGGGTCTGAAGGATATCATGAATGCCAATATGAAAGCAGGAAGGCTGTCCTTCACCACCAACATTCAGGATGCTATCAGTCGTTCGGATATCATCATTATCGCGGTGGGTACGCCATCCCTGCCTAATGGCGAAGCAAATCTGAGCTTTATTGAGCTTGTCGCGCGAGAAATAGGTTCTTATATGGATAATTATAAAATAATAATGACTAAAAGCACTGTTCCTGTCGGAACTAATGATCGTATTCAGGAATGGATCAGCAGTTTGACGAATCATCCATTCGACATGGCATCGGTACCGGAGTTCCTGCGAGAAGGTACCGCTGTCCAGGATACGCTCTATCCTGACCGGATAGTCATTGGGACACATAGTGAGCGGGCAGTCGCCACGTTGAAAGAGCTGCATCAGCCATTAACCGATCAGATTATTGTTACGGATATTCGCTCGGCCGAAATGATTAAATATGCATCCAACGCTTTCCTGGCAACCAAGATCTCATTTATCAACGAAATCTCTAACATCTGTGAAAAAGTAGGAGCAGATGTCAGCCGTGTTGCCGAAGGCATGGGCTATGACAGACGAATCGGTGCCTCCTTCCTCAAGGCAGGCATTGGTTACGGAGGTTCCTGTTTCCCTAAGGATACACAAGCTCTGATTCAAATTGCAGGTAATGTGGATTATGACTTCAAACTGCTGAAGTCCGTGGTGGAAGTGAACAAAGATCAACGCTTCAACGTCATTCGTAAACTGGAAGACGCACTAGGCTCACTCGAAGGGAAGGAGATTGCCATCTGGGGGCTCGCTTTCAAACCGGATACCGATGACGTTCGTGATGCTCCGGCGATTGAGATCATTCAACGTTTGCTTGAGCAGGGAGCAGTGATTCGGGCATATGACCCCATCGCTACCGAGAACTTCCGCAAAGAGGTGGATTCCCCATCCATTACGTGGGAAGAGCGTGCCATGAAAGCGGCGGAAGGTGCTGATGCACTCTGTGTTCTGACAGAATGGAAAGAGTTCATGGAGGTTAATCTGACTGATTTGGCAGCGCATATGAATCAACCCATCCTGATTGATGGAAGAAACATCTACGGAGAAGATCAGATTAAAGATACGTCCTTCCAATACTACTCCGTTGGTCGTCCAGGTCTAACCAATATTGATGGAAGAAAAACGGCAGTCATCTAACGGAGGCCATAACATGAGACGCGGGATCAAAATAACATTAGGTGCCATTTCCCTTGTTGCAGTTGTCATGATTGGATATTCTGTGTATCTGTATTCGCATGTTAAATCAGCGGCGGATCAAATGTATGAACCCCGGGAACCCATCAAGCAGGTATCTATTGTAGACCAGCGGGGTGGGGGAGATTTCCCTGTGGACATGGAGAATGAAGAACCTTTTAATGCTTTGATTCTGGGTGTGGATGAACGTTCCAATGATCGGGGGCGCTCCGACACCATGATTGTATTAAGTGTTAATCCTGCGAAAAAATCCGCACTTATGTTTAACATTCCCCGAGATACCAGAACGAATATTGTTGGTCATGGCACGGAGGATAAGATCAACCATGCCTATGCTTTTGGGGGCGTTAACATGTCTGTGCAGACCGTGGAACAATTGCTCAACGTTCCCATACATTACTACATGAAAGTGAATATGGAGGGCTTTGCACAAGTCATCGACATGGTGGGTGGAGTGAATGTGAATAACCCGTTTGCATTTGACTATGAGGGTTACCGGTTCGAGCAAGGGAATATCCATCTGGATGGTGAAGCTGCTTTGGGATTTTCGCGGATGCGTTATGATGATCCGAAGGGAGATCTCGGGCGGAATGACCGCCAGCGGGAGATCATCAAACAAGTGCTGAAAAATACGGTCCAGGTATCCAACGTATTGCAACTGGAGACGTTGCTGGACGAAGTCAGTGCTCACGTCAGAACCGACGTTACCTTTGATGAGATGAAGCAGATGTTCTCCAATTATCGTTCGGTACTGGATCATATTGAATCCGTTGAGATTAAAGGCACGGGCAAGAAAATAGACGGAGTGTATTACTATATCGTGGAACAGTCGGAACGAGACAGGATACATCAGATGATTGAAGAACATTCAAAATGATCGGATAGGGCGGTGAACCAGATGCGTATCTCCAGGCTAATGAAATTGTCCCTGATTGTGCTACTAATGTATATGCTCATGATACCGGCAAGTACAAATTATGTTCAATCAGCTCAAAACTATCAATGGAATAATATACCTATTGGTGGTGGGGGGTACGTTACAGGGTTGGTTATTCATCCGACTGAGCCTGATCTGGTTTACGCTCGAACTGACGTTGGAGGAGTATATCGGTTGGATACAGCTTCAGGAGATTGGGTTCCACTACTGGATCATTTTGGAGATGAGGACAGCAATCTGTACGGCGTGGATGGAATTGCGCTGGATCAGCAAAACCCCAATGTCGTGTATATCGCTGCTGGGAAGTACGGTAACGTGGGACCGAGTGATATTCTGAAATCCACGGATCGGGGAGAGACCTGGACTCGAACCGGACTTAATCTTCGGAATGAATCGAATGGAAATATCCATCGAGCCATGGGAGAGAGCATCGCAGTTAATCCCACGAACTCCAATTACCTGCATGTGGGTACACGATATGATGGATTGTACACTTCCAGTGATGGTGCAGCCACATGGAGCAAGGTATGGGATGTACCTAGCGGACTGTCCGGTGAGGGAATTCGGAGTGTAGCTTATGGATTGAATCCCGTGACAAAGCAAGGTCAAGTTGTGTATGCGGGGGTTCGCGGCATTGGTGTGTATAGCAAAGCACCAAGAAGCAATGGGCAGACCACTTGGCAACTTACCGGGAGAAGTCCCGAATATCCTGCACGTATGACTGTGGCGAAGAACGGGACGTTGTATGTGACCACGGATAATCAGGGCGTCTACAAGTTCAATGGTGTGCAGTGGACGAATATAACACCCAGCTCCAGTTACTCATCTTATTATGGAATCACGATTGATCCCAATAATGATAATCACATCCTGGCAGCCGTTCGAACAGGCGGAGATAATCTGCCACTGTATCGTTCCGTTAATGGCGGACAGAGTTGGACAACAGTTAGCAAAACGCTGGTATCCAAACCGTCTTGGTGGACACCCAACATGTTTTTCTCAGCGACATCCAGTATCAAGTTTGATCCACATAATCCGGGCACCGTATACGCTACAGACTGGTTTGGCGTGTACAAGACGGAAAATATCAATGGTACCAATGGATTGACTGGCAATACAGCGAGTACTTGGGAAGCCATTACCGATGGTCATGAAGAAGTCGTCGCACTCACGGCATCCACACCACCTCAGGGTGTTTCATTCTTCAGTGGTTTAACGGATCAAGTCGGATTTAGACATGAAAATGTAACCGATGTTCCTCTTAATAAAATCCCGCTCTCAGGTATGCGAGAAATTGTGAGTATTGACTATCACGAGGCAAATCCGAATTACATGATATTTCTGGGAAGCAGTGACTGGTATGGTACCACCACACGTTTATTTGTCTCTTCCAATAACGGGGTTACGGTAACTCCAATGAATGTTCCGGCTGGCTCCAAACTGGGGAGGGTCGCCTACTCGGCCATCAATCCAAATGTAATTGTTTATTACCCCCAGACCGGTAATCCGGTCAGAAGCACGAATCGTGGCGCAACATGGCAAAATATGAATGGTGCCCCTTTTCAGGCCATCGGGGGGAATATGGTCTTTGCCTATAATCATCCACTGGCTGCGGATCGCATCAATGGATATAAATTTTATATGTATGCTGCTGGTTATCTGTATCGGTCTACGGATGCAGGTGCCAACTGGTCCAAAGCGAATACGGTTCGCCTTCCGATTAATACGGATATCAATACAAGCTTCATTAAAGTCGAGGCTGCACCTGGCGTGGCGAATAATGTATGGGTGAGTCTGGGAACCGATGGATTATATGCATCAACGAACTCGGGAAATACATTTTCCAAGATCCAGGGTGTTCAGAATTCCAAATTATTTGCCTTTGGTAAAGCTCAGCCCGGCAGATTGGTTCCAGCTGTCTATGTATATGGCACCGTAAATAACGTGCGTGGATTCTTCCGTTCCGATGATATGGGGGTAACCTGGAATAATATAGGTCCTTTAGGTAATGGAATCGGGCTGGGCAATGAACCGCAAATTATGGCGGCAGACCGTCAAATCTATGGTCAGGTATATGTAGGTACAAATGGCAGAGGCATGTATGTTGGATCAATAGAATAACGAGAGAGATATGAAAGTGGTGAAGATCAAAATGATGGAGGAGGGCTCCGGGCGCACGAGACAAAAGCATGTACGAAGAACGTACGGATTTCTCATTGCTCTGCTGTTGATTGTGATCTGGATTCTGGTCATCTGGTCCATGTCCACGCAATCCTCTCAACAGCAAGACATTCAGCCTTGGCTTCATAAATGGTCTCAAAAATTGCACATCGGTTTTACACTTCCTGATGTGCAATTCACTTACGGGGAGTATGAGTATTCGCTGAAGCAGCGGCCGTATGATTTTGCAGAGTTCATCTTTCGCAAGAGTGCGCACTTATTTGTATACGCTGTGCTCGCCGTGCTTGTGTACGGCGGGATGCGGTACAGAAGAACCTCCCTTGTGACCAGTATCGTTTCTGCTCTGGCTGTGGTGTTTGTTATAGCCTCCATTGATGAGTATATTCAGCAGTTCAGCCCGGATCGGACAAGCTCGATACGTGATGTTGGAGTAGACTTGCTCGGCGGCTGCTGTGGGATTGCCATATATGCAGCACTTCAGTCCATGATCCGAAGGATCAGAAAGGGAAAGCGTACTTCCATTCACAGCGAGTGATTTCCCAGGAAATTAGATGTATCGCAACTTCTACTTGTCTGCTATCCATCATAAGTATGGAGTAGGACAAGGAGGACTGGACATGCTGCGAAGAAGGAACCGGAATGCTTTGCTCAAAAAGATCGGGTTCATCGCGATCATTGTATTATTGCTGTGGTTGATTGCCAGAACCATTCCGTATTTGTTTCAGGCAGATACATCGGATGAAGCTGCTGCTGTTGCCGAAGAGTTTTACAAATATGAGCAGACAGGTGACTTCGGCAGTTCGTGGGAACTCTTTCATCCCCTGATGAAAGAGCGGTTTCCCAAGAGTGCTTACGTACAGAACAGAGCACATATATTTATGCAGCATTTTGGCGTGGAAACGTTTGAGCTGGAGATGGAGAAACCAGAGCGCGAGTTCGATGTAACCGTGATTGATGGCGTTAAGCCATTTTCTGAAGCCTACAGAATCCGGGTCACCCAGAAGTACACAGGTACCTTTGGCCAATTCGATATTGTGCAGACCTGTTATCTGGTAGAGGATGGCGATGAGTGGACCTTACTCTGGTATTATCCAAATCAGAAAAATGAGGATACCTCTCAGGTCGACAATAGTGACTAATCAGGAAATAGTATTAACCCATACATTGAACCGAATTGTATCATTTACCTAACATAAGGCTCCATAAATGCGAGACTTTTGTCGCATTTATGGAGCTTTTTTTGTGTTTTTCTTGTTTTTATGGCTTTAAAGCCTTGACATTAGTCCCGGTGTCAAGTAAATTACGAGATAGATACAAAATGTATCAATTTTCAGCGTCTAACGACAAATAACAAGGACTTCTAAGCTCCTTGTGAGGGGAAGGAATATCATTGATCGAAACGGGCCGCTTTTACTGTGTCAGTTGTGGGATGATTGTGTCGGTCACTAGAAGCTCTGTCGAAATGAAGGAAGAGGGCAATGGAGGCAATCACGTATTTCGCACCGGATTCTACCGGAGTGAAATGCCGCTTGGATGCTGTGAAGCGTGTGTAGTTGAAGCGAAACGTCAGGGGAAATCCCAGTTTGCGGGACAATATACTAAAGATTATGATACACTATGTGCATATGAGAAACGGGCATGAATGATGTGCTCGTCCATGAAGGAGGGGATTGAATGCAGCAGGAGCCGGTCGTCCGGATTCAGGGCGTCAGCAAGATCATATCCTCCCGATCATTGGTCAGCGACCTGACTCTGGATATTTCTCCGGGGCAGGTTTTTGGTTTTTTAGGACCCAATGGCGCGGGAAAAACAACGACGATTCGAATGATGGTTGGACTGATGTCCATCAGTAAAGGTGATATTTTCATTTCCGGACACAGTGTAAAGAATGAATTTGAGAAGGCGGTAGCCCAGGTAGGAGCTATTGTGGAAAATCCGGAAATGTACAAGTTTCTGACCGGGTACCAAAATCTCGTTCACTTTGCCCGCATGTCGCCGGGAGTTACGAAGGAACGTATTGCGGAAACAATTGAGCGTGTGGGGCTCACAGCTCGTATTCACGATAAGGTCAAAACCTATTCACTGGGCATGCGCCAGCGTCTGGGTGTCGCGCAAGCGATATTACATAAACCGAAGCTGCTTGTACTGGATGAGCCGACCAATGGTCTGGACCCACAGGGTATACGGGAACTGAGAGATTATTTGCGTCAGCTCACCCAAGAGGAAGGCATTACGGTCTTTGTATCCAGTCATTTATTGTCGGAGATGGAGCTGATGTGTGATACGGTGGCCATCATCCAGAATGGCAAGTTGATTGATGTAAGAAACCTTCGGGCTGAAGCCGGTTCGGATGCATTAATCGAAGTTGCTTTTGAGCTGAATGATGCAGACCGTGCTGCGGATCTGATTCAGGGTGCTGTCGTACAGGGCAATGTCCTGGTGATGCGGGTGTCTCGTGAGCAGATTCCGGATATCAATGCCAAGCTGGTTAGCGAAGGGTTTCAGGTGTACGGTATTCGTAACGTGACTCACACCCTGGAAGAACAATTCTTGCAAGTCACTGGGGGTGGAGGCATTGGGTAGTTTTGGTAATCTGATATTGAACGAGAATATGAAAATTTTCCGTCGTCCCCGTACCTGGATCATGTTATCAATTCTGGCGCTGATCTCGCTATTAATGCCAGTGTTACTGCGAGAAGGCATGGGGTCCAATGAAGTTTTGTACTGGGAAGCGGCTGTAACGACCATCCAGGTTACATTTTTCCTGAACACGATCTTTTGTGTCGTGATTGCAGCGGAATCGGTTGCAGGCGAATTTACTTGGGGAACCATTAAGCTATTGCTGATCCGTCCATGGTCACGAAGCAAAGTTCTTGCTTCCAAATATCTGACCGTCGTTGGCTTCAGTATTGTCAGTACATTGCTGGTCATCGCGATGGCCATGCTGATGTCTTATATCCTTTTCTCCCATGATGCTCCGGGAGGAAGCGGTAGTCCGGCTACGAATGCTCTGACGTTATGGGGATATTTGTACGTTGATCTGTTCATTACGCTTGCGATTGCCTTTATGGTGTCCTCCGTATTTCGTTCAGGTGCACTTGCGATTGGATTATCCCTGTTCATTATGTTCTCACAGAGTATCTTCTCACTCATATTCAATCCGGTCCGTTATGAGTGGGCCAAGTATGTTCTATTCAACAACATGGATCTTAGCAAATACATGACCTCCGGGGCAGATTTTGCGCTAATGGGTGGTCCGAGTGCAGGAATGACACTGGGTTTCTCCATTGCAGTTCTGGCGGTGTATTACGTTATTTTCATGGTGATTTCCTGGGTTGTATTCAGCAAAAGAGATGTGGCAGGCTAACGCCTGCTTCTTTTTTTTGCTCCAATGTTTGTTTTGGAAAGAAAATAAGTGTATATTCAGCATCGCCTGTGGCATGACTGTCATTTAAGGGTACTTAGTATCATAAGTAAATGACTAGATATACATATGAACGCCGCAGTCACTTTGGCAGAGCAGCGCATGGAGGGATCACGTTTCTTGATAAATAACAAGTTCTACCGCATATGTACAGCGATTATTCTGCTGCTGCTCATCGTGTATCTGGGGGAAAAAGTGAACTTTATTTTCAGCCCCCTGACCTCACTGATTCACATCATCATCATTCCGCTGCTGATTGCTGGTTTCTTCTATTATCTGCTGCGCCCGCTTGTCGATTATATGGAAAGGCATAAGATCAAACGTGCATTATCAGTTCTGATTATTTATGTCGTAATTGCACTAATACTTGCAGGTTTTAGTGTGCTTGTATGGCCTTCCCTGCGTGAACAATTGATGAATTTCGTGGAAAATGCTCCAGCGTTGGTTACTTCACTCAGCGATCAGTTGAATGCACTTGAAAAGAGCAATGTTGTATCCAGATACCTGCCTGATGATTCCAATCTATTCTCACGATTATCCGATGTTCTGAGCCAAGGGATCACTCAGGTAACCAATTATGTCTCGGGGTTATTCTCCGTGGTATCCAATCTGGTTATTATTCTGGCAACGTTCCCGATTATGTTGTACTACATGCTCAAGGAAGGTAGCAAGTTTGGAACGAATCTGACCTTATTGTTGCCAAGACATTATCGGAAGGATGGGGAAGAAACCGTCCATGAGATCGATGAAGCATTAAGCAACTATATTGTTGGCCGGGTTATTGTTAATGTAGCCTTGGGGATTCTGATGTACATCGGTTTTCTCATCTTAGGTTTGCCTTACGCATTGCTGCTGACTGTTGTATCCATTATTCTGAACTTCATCCCTTATGTGGGTGCTTTGCTGGCAGCTATTCCGGTTGTCATTGTTGCGTTTATCGAATCACCTTCGATGGCGATCTGGTCACTGGTCATCATTGTAATCGCACAGCAAATTCAGGATAACCTGATCTCACCGTATGTCTATGGCAAACAGCTCGATATTCATCCACTGACTACCGTTATCCTTTTGCTCGTGGGTGCTGACCTGGGAAATATCTTGGGTATGATCATCGTGATTCCCCTATATATGATTCTGAAAATTATAGTTCGCAAAATCCATTATCGGATTGTCGAAGATAAGACTGAAACTTAAATGGAATTTGAAATACAACGCTGTCACATCGATAAGCTCAACAGGATAAGCCGCATATCAATGGTGAAGGGTCAGGTAAGTTTGCCCTCGCCATTGGTAGGCGGCTTTTTTTCATACATATTGCTCACTCTTGTTATACCTGTTATACTTGATATATAACAGACAACAAAAGAAGGTGAGCCCTTGATTATTCAACTGGATATGCAATCCGAACTTCCCATCTATTCGCAACTTGTTTATCAAATTATTGAAGGTATTGCTAGTGGTGAGTTACAGCTAGGTGAGGCGTTACCTTCGGTTCGGAATTTGGCCGCAGATATCGGTGTTAACCTTCACACCGTCAATAAGGCTTATACACTACTCAAGCAAGATGGATACATTCTGGTTCATAGACAAAAGGGAGTTGTAGTGAACCCTGATGGAATGCCTGGTTTAACGGATGATTTTTTGAAAAAGCAGCAAAGAGAATTAAGACCGATTATTGCGGAAGCGATCTGTCGAGGAATGACCAAAGAAGAATTATCTGCGGTGTTAGACCAAATGTATGATGATGTGAAGATGGGTCACAACAAAGAGTAAAGAATCAAGGGAGTGTGTTATGTATGCAGCTATTTAGTATATTACCTATCATTTTAATCTTTGCTCCATTAGCCTTACTTCTATCTTTTACACCATATCTGACAAGGGAAACCATTAGCTTTGGGGTTACGGTAAGTCAATATAATTACTACACACCCATCTTACGTAAGCTAAGAAGTACGTTTGCTACAGTAAGTCTGATCGGAAACGGGATGATTATACTTGTCTGTCTGTATTTTCTCCGATCTGCTAATGAAGATGCTACCGCAATGATTACCGGTGTTAGCACAATGATATTTATTGTGTACTGGGCAGCGCTACACATCTTATTTCATTTCAAGATGAAAAAGATAAAAGGAACACTTACAACTTTAGAAGCACCTCAAAGAGTTAAAATCGATACCACCTTCCGCCAAAATAAACTCACTTATTCCAACTATTGGTTTCTCATTCACATGGCTATTATTGTAGCCATTGCGATTATTTCGATCCTGAATTATAAGGCACTACCTAACGTCATCCCAATAAAATATGATCTTCAGGGCCATGTCACTTCCAGTGTGCCTAAAACCTACTTCTCGGTACTGGCTATTAATCTTGTACAGCTAGGAATCATTGCACTTATGATGTTGGTTAACTGGAGTATTAAATCAAGCAAACAACAGCTTACTACGTCTAATCCGGGCCAATTTGCTGCTGAAAATATTCAATTCCGCCGTAAATGGTCCCTATTTACGCTTGTAACAGGATTACTTCTTACCATCTTATTTGCCTTCATTCAGATCAATATGTTCGTCCCTAATCTGGTCTTGTTAACAGCTATTAGCTTCATCACTCCTGTGGTGATCGTGTTAGGTGTTGTATGGCTGTCTCTCACAGGCAGACAAGGCGGTGGGAAAATTCGTAATCAACAAGAGGATCATGAACGATCTAAGGAGCAGCCTGTGAATGACGATGATTATTGGAAACTTGGGTTTATTTACTTCAATGCCAATGATCCTTCTTTAACCATAGAAAAGCGTTATGGAATAGGCTGGACAATTAACTTCGCTCGTCCACTATCTTGGGTCCTGCTGTTATTCATCATTGCTATTGTTGTTATAAGCATAGTCCTGAGCCAATAAAGGCTCAGAATTCTATGCATATAATAGATGAAATTAATTATTAGGAGGAGTTATCACAATGAACAATTGGAAAAAGCTATTACTTTCTCTTACTTTCGTAGGTCTCATCCTTCCGGTAACATCCATCTCAGAAGCTGCTGAAAAATCCGCTGGTAGTGAAAATCTTGTTCCTATTCGTGAGATTGCAGAAAAGAATGGGGCAGAGGTATCTTGGCAACAAAAGACAGGAGAAATCACAATACGAAAAAGTGAGCTTACTATTGTAGTTAAGGTTGGAGAGAAACAGGCGATGGTGAATGGGCAAGCCATATCCTTAGACAATCCTGTTCAGTTAACGAAAGGAACTACCTATATGGAAGGGGCATTTCTTTCCGAGACGCTGAAGGCAGCACCTGAGGATATATTCATTTCCCTTATTAGTGAGGGCGATGGCAAGGAGGCTGCCAAGTATGTTCATACCTCTGTGAGTGGAGTGTTGTCACCCACGTTGTTGAGTCAGCTGTGGGGAGCTTTAGAAGGACAAAATGGCAAAATTACAAGTGAAGCCATAGCTAAGCATGTAGAAAATAATACAGTGCATCGCAATGTTACCTATACGTTCAAAACAGAGCTGACTCGTTTAAATATTACGGTCAGAATGAATCATAACGGACTTGTAGATGATTTGCATATTGCCGCCGCTACGCCAGATGTGTATCAAAAACCAAGCTACGACGACCCATCTGCCTATACAGAACAAGACATTACGGTTGGTCAGGGTGATTTAGCTTTGCCAGGGACATTAACTTTGCCCAAGGGAGAGGGACCTTTCCCGGTTGTCATTCTGGTACACGGATCTGGGCCTAGCAATCAAGATGCTGCCATTGGTGGTGCAAAGCCGTTTCGCGATCTTGCGGTAGGTTTGGCTTCACAAGGAGTTGCTGTATTAAGATACGATAAGGTCACATATGAGCATACCTATAAGGTGGCTTCACAGCCTAAATTCACATTAAAACAAGAGAGCGTAGTTCAGGTAAACGATGCAGTGGAATTGCTTAAAAAGAATACACATATTGATTCTACAGCGATTTTTGTAGCTGGACATAGTCAAGGCGGGTTTGCAATGCCGTTAATCATTGCTGAGGATAAGCAACATGATATTGCAGGAAGTATTTTACTTGCTGCACCAAGTAGTAGCTTTGCGGATGTGCTTACCGAGCAGCAGGACGAATTGGTAGAGCGGATGAAGCAGCTTGGTTTAGACACGGATGTCATACAAGGGCAAGCTGATTTTTATAAAAATGTGGCTGCGATGGTTAAAGATCCAAAATATTCTGTAGATCATCTTCCTGAGGCGTTTCCACTTCAACCTGCTTATTGGTGGTTTGAGCAGAGAGATTATGTGCCTGCGGAACTGGCTAAAACACAAAATACACCTATGCTTGTTATACAAGGCGAAAACGATGTGCAAGTGTCTATGAATCAATTCCAAACCTGGAAATCGTCTCTTCAAGATCATTCCAATGTTACGTACAATAGCTATCCAAAGGTAAATCATCTTTTATCCAGCTATGATGGGCTTTCAATCGGTCAAGAGTACGCTGAGCCATCTAATGTCTCCAAAGCTATTATCGATGATATTGCGAAGTGGGTATTAAAATCAAACTAAAAACGGGAGTTCCATTCTTGGGTTGAATGACAACTTGGAGAAGTGACGGATAGGGCGAGATATAATAAGAAGAGGAGCACTTACCCAAATAGGCAAGTGCTCCTCTTCTTATTTATAAATTGGCTTTATTTAGACCAATTGGACTCTTTTTCGTCTTCATCTGTATAATCAGACATGGTCAGTGGTTCCTTGGGAACAACGGCCACTTTGTAGAACCGATTCTTGTCTTTTTCCAGCAAAACAAAGATTAGATTCTCGAACTCATATTCTTCCTGTTCGTTCATCTCGGGACGATGGCTGTAGAGCCATCCACCAATGGTGTCCCACTCATCTGCATCCAGGCTGGACATAAACATGTCGTTCACCTTCGATAAGGAAACCTTGCCATCCATAATGACATAGTTCTCATTGATGACTTGAATATCTTCCACTTCGTCTGCGTCGAACTCGTCGCGAATCTCACCAACAATCTGCTCAAGCACATCCTCGATGGTTACAATTCCGGAAGTTCCTCCATATTCGTCGACAAGCACGGCGATATGTACGCCATCCTTCTGCATTTTCTTGAGCAAGTCCTTCACAGGAGTTGTTTCGTGAACAGCCGATACAGGCTGAATCAGGGAGGATAGATCAACAGGTTCATCGTTTCCGTATAGTTCCAGGAAGAATTGTTTCGTATTAATGATACCGATGATATCGTCTTTACTCTCATTCACTACTGGAAAACGTGTATATTGTTCTTCACGAATGATCTCCAGGTTTTCCTCATTTGTTCTATTCACATAAAGGCAGACCATATCGGTCCGGGGTACCATGATTTCTTTGGCTAACATCTCATCAAAAGCAAAGATCCGGCTTACGTAACCGAACTCGGCTTGGTTGATTTTACCACTTTCAAAGCTTTCATTAATGATGATCTGCAACTCTTCTTCGGAGTGTGCATCTTCATGTTCAGAAGCAGGTTTGATTCCGAACAGTTTCACCAGTTGGTTCGCTGAGCCGTTTAACAGCCAGATAAAAGGATACATAATTCGGTTGAACCAGATGATAGGTGTAGACGTCAGCAGTGCAACAGTCTCGGCTTTCCGGATTGCAATCGTTTTTGGAGCGAGTTCACCAACCACAACATGCAGATACGTGATGGAAGCAAACGCGATTACAAACGATAAGAATGAAGAAACCGCCTCAGGAATTTGCAAGCTTTCAAACACAGGGTGGAGAATCTTCTCTACCGTTGGTTCACCCAGCCAGCCCAGTCCCAGAGATGTGATCGTGATTCCAAGCTGGCAGGCAGACAAATATCCGTCCAGATTGGCAACGGCTTGTTTAACAGCCAGCGCACGCTTGTTTCCTTCTGCAATCATTTGATCGATCCGGCTCGGACGAACCCGTACCAGAGCGAATTCCACTGCGACAAAAAACGCCGAAAGTCCTATCAAAAAAGCAACCAATACTAAATTTAACGCATACCTCTCACTTTCCATTCACTGCTCTTCTCCTTTAGGTAATAAGTTTTTAACGATTATTATATCTAATTTTACGTAAGAAGACCACCTCCAGACAAAGAAATGAGGAAGAGTCTGGAAGGTGAAATGAGCAGATTGGCGTCACAATGCGAATTTGCTCAATCATTAAACTGATATGTAGAAGGTAACACAGTCAGAATATACAATGAACGAAGTACAAATTTGAATTTCCAGAATCAAGTATTCCGTCTGCTTATGTAAAGTTTTATCTAAGCAAACGTTACGAATAGGGGGTACATTGGGTATCTATGATTAGCTGTATACATAATCGTCAAAGATGTGTAGGTGAGAGAAAGGCAAGGTCATGAAGCTTGCCACTTGAGGAGGAAGCCGAATGTTCTGGCTGGTCATTATCTTACTCGTATTTATTTTCCAAGCAGCCACAATTCTTTTGCTGGAATTTCGTAATCCGGCTAAAGCTGTGGCTTGGCTGTTTATTTTGTTCTGCGTGCCTTTGATCGGTTTTGTAGTGTACTATTTCGTGGCGCAGGATTATAACAAACGAAAAAAACTCCGTAAGGGTGGATCGCGCATCTTCCGTGAAATGAAGGAAACGATCTGGGAACAAGCCCACATCATTGGAGATGTCGAACAGATGCCTGGCGATCGTTTCAGCCACCAGCATCGATTGTTTAACCTGTTATCCCATCTGTCGGAGAGCCCGATTACAGGTTGTAACCACAGTACGGTGCTCACAAATGGTGAAGAGGCATTTGCGGCAATGCTGAGGGAAATGGAAAAAGCAAAGCACCATCTGCATGTGGAATTTTACATTTTTCGTGATGATGTCATCAGCACCAAGTTTCAGGATGTCATGATTCGCAAGGCTCAGGAGGGCGTGAAGGTTCGGTTTATTTGTGACGGTCTCGGCAGTCACAAGATGAGCTGGAGTTTTATCCGCAAACTGCAAGATGCAGGTGTGGAGTTTCATTATTTTCTACCGCCACTGATTGCAACGATTGACCGAAGAGTGAACTACCGGAATCACCGTAAAATTGTTGTTGTGGATGGACAGGTTGGCTTCGTGGGTGGCATTAATGTAGGCGATGATTACCTTGGGCAATATCCAGAGGTGGGTTTCTGGCGGGATACACATGTGCAGATCGAGGGAGATGCCGTGTACTTCCTGCAAAGTACGTTCCTGAACGACTGGAAATTAGCTTCCGGTGAGCGAATTACCGAACCCCAGCTTGCGGAATTGTTTCCACCCCATATCTGTAGCGGGGAAGAACGAATTCAGATTCTGGCCAGTGGGCCGGATCAGGACTGGGATGCCATTCAGGAGATGTGTTTTGGGGCCATTTCGGTAGCCTGTGACCGAATTTACATTACCACACCTTATTTTATTCCTGATCCTGCCCTGTATGAGGCACTCAAAACAGCTGCTGTCAGTGGCGTTGATGTGAAAATTATCATTCCGTATCAATCCGATTCAAAGCTTGTTCATTTGGCATCCCTTTCATATGTAGAGGAACTTCTGCGAGCAGGTGTTGAGTTCTTCCAATATCGCAAAGGTTTTGTACATGCCAAAGTGATGATTGTGGATGAGTTGCTTGCAACAGTGGGCACGGCCAATATGGATATGCGCAGTTTTTTTTGCAATTTTGAGTTAACGGCTGTTCTATTCGAGTCCTCTCCGATTCGTCGTTTAATCACTGACTTTGAACGTGATCTCGGGGAATGCAGTCAGATCGATGGGGAGGTATTTCAGAAGCGTTCACGACGGCAAAAAGGTGCAGAAATGCTTTCTCGGATGCTTTCTCCGCTTCTTTAGCCGATTTAGGGCAGATTTCTGAAGATAAGTTCACTTTTTGTGAATTTATCTTCTTTTTGCTAAGTATTTTGCGCAAATTTGATCTTTTATGATATAATAGATATATAAATCATGTCTTGGCGAAGGAGGGGAGTCTGCGGGAAAACAGGCTCCCTTTTGCTCTCTTTTGAAAGTGCAAACCGGGATGAATAACATTTTGAATCCATTTTATATCGCCTTTAGATGCTTGCGCTGTATAGCCAGGGCACATATAGAACGCAATTTGCTGTTCTCCATATGGAGATTCACCCTGAGTATTTAAATGATTTATAAAATGGATTCACACACTGATTTAACGGGGGGGATACCATGTCCAATGTAACGGTGAAAGAACTAACAGCCAAGCAAGCTGACCGCGGGGTCAAAAGCTCGGTGTTTACATTAAAGCTGCTGCAACGTATTGTGATGATTCTGATCGGTGCTGCACTAATGGCTGTATCGCTTGAAGTGTTTCTCGTACCGAATGGTGTTATTGATGGTGGGATTACGGGGATTTCAATTATGGTGTCAGAACTTACACATCTGCCACTCGGAGTGTTCCTGACCTTGCTTAACTTGCCTTTCCTGATTCTGGGTTACAAGCAGATTGGTAAAACATTTGCGTTATCCACGCTGCTGGGGATCGTGGTCATGTCCATCGGGACATCATTATTGCACCATGTGCCTGCATTAACACCAGGGGAGCCTTTGCTCGGAGCTGTATTTGGCGGATTGATCCTGGGTGTGGGTGTTGGACTTGTCATTCGGTCTGGCGGTTCACTGGATGGTACGGAGATTGTGGCGATCTTGCTTAGTGAGAAGTCACCTTTGTCTGTAGGACAGATCGTATTGTTCATTAACGTGTTTATTTTCGCAGGTGCAGGATTTGTATTCGGCTGGCCGAATGCCCTGTATTCCATGATTGCATATTATATTGCGATGAAGATGATTGATATTGTGAATGAAGGACTTGACCAGTCCAAATCGGTATGGATCATTAGTGAGAAATATCGTGATATCGGTTCAGCCCTGACAGACCGTCTTGGTCGTGGTGTAACTTTCCTGGATGGAGAGGGCGGATTCAGCGGGGACGAGAAAAAGATCATTTTTGTCGTGATTACCCGTTTGGAAGAAGCGAAGCTGAAGACCATCGTTGAAGATTGGGACCCGCAAGCCTTTGTGGCTATCGGTAACATTCATGACGTGAAGGGCGGACGTTTCAAGAAAAAAGGTATCCATTAGCGATTGATATATACATGAATGATAATAGCCGACACCCTTGTGATGAGGGAGTCGGCTATTTTTTCTTCAAATGTTTGAGAATGAGCTCTACCGGTTGGGGTTCAACAGCTGCGATTAAATCACCGGTTTGGTTCAAGCGTTCAATAATGTTCATCAGATGGTAATCCTGGATGGAGACGTTCCTTCGAACCTCATCCCAGGTAAGGGGTGTAGAGACAGTGGCGCCGGATTTGGCACGTGGTGTATAGGGAGCGGCAAGGGTCTTGCCTCCATAATGCTGGAGATAGTCAAAATAAATGCGGTCTCCACGGTCCTTTTTGAGTCGTTCCAGTGTGAACAGATCCGGGTGCTTCTGAGTAACATATTTGCCTACAAAATAACCAACCTCTCTCAATTCATCAAAGGTTACTCCCTGCACAATGGGAACGATGATTTGAACTCCTGTTGCGCCCGAAGTTTTGGGAATGGACCTCAGACCAAGGGAAGTCAGGGTTTCGCCAACGATGAGTGCGGCCTGCATGATCCGGGGTTCATGTTCCTGAGAGGGGTCCAGATCAATCATCCATTCACTGGGCAGATGGCTTCCCACAGTATGCAGAGAAGGATGAAATTCAAGTGCAGCCAGATTACCAAGCCATAACAATTCGGGAAGTCCATTCATGACCACATAGCGGATGCCGTCGTGAACTTCAGTGCGCACATAATCTGGTACAGGCTCAGGGGCATTCTTTTGATAGAAAAATGTTCCTCCAGCGCCGTGGGGATACCTTATCGTGGTGAGAAGTCGATTGCTCGTATACGTGAGCAGATAAGGAGCCAGAGCGGCCAGCTTTTGCAGATAGATGGCTTTGGTAACGCCCGCTTCCGGCCATAAGAGCTTGTCCGGGTTGGTGACCGTCAGCTCTGTGCCTTCTATTATGATGGTTCCCTGGATCTTGGGGGCCATATGGAATACCTCCTATATGCTTAATGAATTATTGAAACATGGGCCGAAACACGAGTGCAGCGAACTCTTCATCATGGAAGAAGTTGGTTCGCCAGGCAATCCTCGCGGGTTACATCCGCGAAGGTTTGAATACTGGGATGGCGAAGGGTGTGATGATGAGTCAGCTCCATATATTGCACTTTGACTCCTATTCGCGGTTCCACCCAGGTGGTCTCCGCACTGCGCTCGGGTACATTATGGAACGGTCTGTCCTGCCTGATCAGAGGCTCGACTTGATGTGTGAGTTCCCGCCACGTATTGGAGTTCAGTTTGCCAGTCCCAACATGACCAATATAGACAAAATCAGGCCCGTCATATACACCGACCGCGACGGCATTCACAATACCGCTCCGGTACGTGACTCCCCCGATCATGGCATATACGTCATGCATGATTTTGACCTTCTGCCAACGCTGGTCTTTGCCCTGTATGCCATAACTGCTGGTGAGATCTTTGCAGACAATGCCTTCCATCTGATGTTGTCTCATGACCGTAAGCAGGGAAGCGGCATCAAGTGTATTGGTGACCTCCTGAACATGGGGAGCGGTGTTAAGCACCTCGTGCAACAGGCGCTGTCGATCTGCCAAAGGCTGATCCGTCACCCATTTCCCCTCATAGAACAGGATATCAAATACCATATATGTGATCGGAATCTGATGTATGGCTTGGGCGATACCTTCGGGTCTGCTCATCCGATCCCGCCGCAGAACGTGATAAAACGAAGGTTTTCCGGTATCCGGGTCCAGCGCAATAACTTCTCCATCCAAGATATAGGAGGAGCCTGAACACAGATTGCGTGGTGTTACCAGTTCGGGATACTGTGCGGTTCGATCATGTAATCTGCGATTCACCAGGCGCAGCTCATGCCCATCCTCATAGGCAAGCATGCGGACTCCATCCCACTTGACCTGGGCAATCCATTGCGGCCCTGTGGGCAAAGTATCTCTGGATATGGGTTCGAACGGAATCAGCGGTTTGAACATGGGGAACTCCTCTCTCGTACACCAATTAGCTCAGGTTAATTGGGAATTTTACTATATTTTTTGAAGCGGGACTTCATATGATGCACCAGAATGAGCAGTAATGGAAGTGCTATACCACAGGTCAGATCCCAATCAATCCAATAGGGAATAACGACCTTGAGATAAAAGTTCTCGTTTGGAGAGATTAGAATTGACATGGCGAGAATAAGCATGGCACCCGGCAGGATCAGAGAACGGTGACTGGACAAGCGAAACAGATGAGCGATGCCCAGGACAAAACCGTAGAAGAACAGAGCGGCTTTGAAGAAAACTGCAATAATCCAGACCGATGCTATGAAAGCTTCGATGCGTTGCATAAAGTTTCCGATATTGATCTTCTGTGAAAGGTTGAATGAAGCGAACCAGTGATGCTGGGTCATCCATGGTCCCATAACAAGCAGACACATACTTAGCGTCAGTGTGAGTAACAATCCGCCAATCATCCCTGCTAACAGAATGTCCTTCTCCAGATGGGGCTCATTTTTAGTGTAGGGAAAAAACATCATGAAGATGCATAGCTCACAGTAGGGATAGGTGAGTACAGCAACAAAACCTTTGAATGGATCAAGAAACCCTTGTGCCAGCACAGGTTGGATGTTGGCCAAACGTACATGGGGGATTAGACACACCGTCAGAATAAGCAGAAACAACACGATCAGAGGAAGAAAGACCTCAGCAGTTTTACCAATGCTCTCCAGACCCGACAGAAGCCCCCAGACAAGCGCACACATAAAAACCAAATGCAGAATCAGTAATGGAGATTCCGGCAAGATCTGAGTAGACATAAAATCGCCAATCTCCCTAATGAACGTTGAGGTACTGATCAGGAAATAAAAGAGATAAAAAGAGCCAAACAAGGTTCCGATCCAGGGTCCCAGTGTTCGAAGAGCATTTTGAATCAGATTTAACCGGGGATGCAGTTTGTAGGCAACTAGCATAATGAAGAGTATTCCCAAGCCCCCTGCGACTCCCAATAAGGCTGATAACCAGGCATCCTGATGAGCGTAGGATGTGATCATGGAAGGGAAGACCAGAATCTGCTCCCCAATTGTGCACAGGAACATGAGTGAAGCGAGCTGTCTAACTGTCAAACGTCCCTTTTCGATCATGAGGTATCTCCTTAACATATCTTGTCTATGTATTGGTTAGAATGCACCAATTGTGCCAGTTTTATAAAAGCCAACTCAAAAAGCCCGGGTAACTGATCTCTCTGTGATGTAGAGAAATCAGTTACTCGGGCTTATTAAAATGAGGTTAAGCAAACATATTGTAACGCCTAAACAAAATCAGTTCGCAGTTGTCAGACGTATACGAATATTTTGTGGGTCTACCGTAAACCAGGTATCCTCCACTTGGGTAACGACTGCACCGGATTGACGCAATTGCTCAAGTGCCTGATCCAATTGTTCCTGTGTGGCGTACACAATGGTGAAGTAGTCAATTCCTGTAGCGTTATCTGGATTAACAGGTGCGTTCACTCCCGCCCAGATATTAAGTCCCAGATGATGATGATAGCCACCTGCGGATACAAATAGTGCTGACATGTTGGCGAAGTTACCCACGATATCAAAACCGAGTATGCCAGTGTAATAGTTGCGAGCTTCTTCCAGGCTGCGGACGTGGAAATGTACATGACCAATAACGGTGCCAGTAGGCAGACCCTGCCAAAGTTCATTCTCCGAGATGGCAAACAGGCTTTCCACATCAACAGGATCACTTGCCATCACGTAGTTATTGTCGCTATCCCGTTTCCAGGTATCACGTGCACGGTCCGCATAGATCTCAATCCCGTTCTGATCGGGATCGGAGATATAGAAGGCTTCGCTGACCAAGTGATCGCCTTGGCCGATATCGATACCGGATGCAGCCAGATTACGAAGAGCAAGACCCAGGGACTTGCGGTCAGGCAGCAGGATGGCGAAATGATACAAGCCAGCGTGTGAGCGCTCCGGCAGGGTAATTCCATCCGTGAGCTCTTCCAATCGCAGCAGGGACTGTTTTCCGTCGGCTGTCAACGTGGCCACTTTGCCACTACGCTTCAGTAATTTTAATCCAACCACTTCGGTATAGAACTTAATTGAACGGTCTAGGTTCATAATTCGCAGACTCACTTCACCCAGATGGGTTGTGGCAGGGATTTGATATGTTGTATTCATGATTGTTTCCTCCTGATAATAGATAATATGGGTGCTCGTTTAATTGTGTATATGCGTTGAAAACGGATTATTTAATTGCATACTGTTGAAGCCGAATTACAGTGTGACTGTATATTCATAAATAAGTTACTTTTCATAAGTTAATATAAAATATAAATCAGCTTTCGTCAATCGTATTTTGCGATTATAACTGTAGTTTTATTGACAAGAACTGCTTCAATAGTTCTGTAAAACAAAAAAATCCGACTGTAAAGCCGGACTTGAGTTGAACGCATTACACACGCATATAACGATATCGGTCTTGCCTTAGCGACATTCAAACTTTTGGTTTGGGTGTGGCCTTTTTTCTTTTGGCTGGTGCAGAAGGTGTATCCGATTCTCCTCCGGCAACCGCTTGCGCAGGCGTTTTGCGCGGTGCACGTTTCTTAGGCTTGGCCGTTGTTGTCCCAGGGTCAGCCGGAATAGGCTTCACGGCCTCGATACTTGCCTGCAAGGCAGCCATCAGATCCATCACATTGGCTTCAGGTTTGGCTGGAGCAATCTTGATTTCTTCGCCCGCCACTTTGTGCTGGATAAGATCCAGCAGTTTGCTGCGATAGTCATCGGTGTATTTACCGGGTTCAAAAGGCGTGGACAATTGATCAATCAGCAACTTTGCCATCGTGAGTTCCTTTTCATTCACGTTCTGCACTTCCGGCAAGTTGGGCACCTGGGAGACAGGACGAATCTCGTCCGGATAGAAAATCGTCTCCATGGAGAGGCAATCTTCCAGCACACGTATGGCAGCCAGACTGCTTTTCGAGCGAATGGAGATTTTGGCGATGCCAATTTTGCCGGTATCCCGCATGGCGTTCATCAACAGTTGGTAGGCATTTCCACCAGCCTGATCGGGCGATAGGTAATATGTTTTCTGAAAATAAATCGGATCAATCTCAGTCAAGTCGACAAAATCCAGTATGGTAATGGTTTTGCTGGTGGAATCATTTAACGCTTCCAATTCATCTTTCTCGAAGAGAACAAACTTTCCTTTTTCATATTCATAGCCTTTGGTGATCTCTTCCCACTTCACGTCCACTTCACAGGAGGGACATTGACGAACATAAGCGAGCGGGCTGCCGCAGACTTTATGGATATAGCGCATCGAGATGTCTTTGTCTTCGGTAGCCGAGAACATTTTGACAGGGACATGCACAAGGCCAAAACTGATTGCACCTTTCCAGACGGTATGCATAGGTCGGCTCCTTTCATTGAGGTACCTTTATATTTAATAGTATGGGCATCTGGCGCGAGGGATAATCGTCTTGTAGACGAACGAATTCGTATGGTTCGGCGAGACTCGGGGATGATAACAGAAACATGCTTCGGATTCCAACAGGAAGATGAGCATGGGATAAGTAAAGTAGTTATTCTCGCAGCACATATGCCGGGAGGTGCAATATTGAAGAACAGACGTGATGAGGAAGAAGCTCACAAGCATGCATTTTCTCCGTATCCTCTTGCCAAAGCCGAAAGTGCTGAAGAATTCTATACACCTGCTACAGCTGTAAACTGGGAAGCGGTCACTTCGGAAGAATTGCCCCTTGATCGGGAGTCGTTCATGCTCGACATTGACCGGATGGTGAATGAAGGGTTAGGCGGGGGACAGGTTACGGAAGATAACGGTTATATTGGTGAAAGTACAACAGATAGCATGGTTCGAGAGTCACATGATGATCCAGAAGGGGAGTATGAATAAGATGATGGATGCAAAGCGCGCCAAAGCGATCTATGATTCGAAGGATACCATTGCCGTTACGCTGGAGGGAGATCCAGTCTGGATCGAGAATGTGGATGAAGCCAATGGTATGGCAACCGTTCAGGTTGGCAGCAGGCCTGGAAATACCCAGACGGTTCGTGTGGATCGTTTGGAGGAGTAGATACAAGATGCATTTAGTTATTGAGGCATTCGAGAATGAATAAAAGCTGAAATATATGTATAACACGGCCGGTACCGGGAGGTGCCGGTTTTTTGGTTTTTCCTAATAGGTGTCTGAAACTTCGAAGGAAGCGAGTTTTGAAACATGTCTAATAATGCACGTTATATTTCCGCTCGCCTCCTTGGATGTTGCGGGGGAAGAAAGGGACCGATATAATAAGGTTCAAAGTGAACTCAGGCGGCTGGACCGCCAAAGGTGGGGCGAATATTGAATCAGACGCACGAGCAGTGGGTGTATCAATCCCATGGCATTGCAGATACAGAAGCACTCGCTTCCGCACTCGCCAGACAGGCAAACGCCGGCATGGTGATTGCTTTGGATGGTGATCTGGGGGCGGGAAAAACGGCATTTTCACAGAAATTTGCCTGGCATTTGGGTGTACGTGATGTGGTAAGCAGTCCCACATTCACGCTAATCAAGGAGTACGAAGGGCGTCTGCCTTTATATCACATGGATGTATATCGCATATCGCTGGAAGAAGCGGATGAGCTTGGACTTGATGAATATTTCTATGGAGCCGGAGTCAGTCTGGTGGAGTGGTCGAGTATCATTCCCGAATTGCTGCCGCAAGAGCACTTGCATGTGCAGATTGAAACAACGGGCCTGGAGGATCGAACGATTACACTGGATGGGTACGGCGAGATTTATGCAGCTATGTGCCGACAGTTCAGACAGAATGGGGTCAAATGATGATGGAAGATTTACAAAAAGAGCCGCGTCAGCGGTTTTTGGCGTTGGATACATCCACCGCAGTGATGGCAGCTGCGATGATGGAAGATCATGCGCTTCTGGAAGAACGCAATGAACGGGCTGAGCGTAACCATTCGGTACACGTCGTACCGGTGATGGAGCAGTTGCTGGCCGCCAGCAACACACAGCCTGGGCAACTTGACGGCATTGCCGTTGGCGTTGGCCCAGGCTCGTACACGGGCATCCGCATTGCGGTGACCGCGGCGAAGACACTGGCCTGGGCGTGGGACATCCCCGTAGCCGGGGTGTCCAGCCTTCAGGCCATCGCCTGGGGCGGCTGGCACAGCGGCCTCGCCGCCAAGGCAGAAGCTGCGGCAGAAGATGCCGCAGCAGGGGCTGGCGGAACGCCATCCGCGGACCAGGGCAGCACAGGTGCTGCCCCTGTCCACTGGATCGTTCCGCTTGTGGATGCACGGCGCGGTCAAGCGTGCACCGCGCTGTTTGCCTCCGCCGGGAGCGATGCGCCCCGGCGTCTGGCGCCTGATGCCATCCGCAAGATGGACGGATGGCTGGAAGCCCTCGCCGCCCGCATGGCGGAGGCGGCGCCGGAAGAGCGGCCCGCAGCCGTCTGGATCGTCGGCGAGACGGGCCCTCATGCTGCGGCAGCGGCGGAGCTTCGCTGCCCCGCAGGAACGGCGCTCCAGCTCGTACCTTATGAGCTGGAAGGCCGCTGGGTTGGGCGCCTTGGCGCCGCCGCGCTGCTTGCAGGTCAGCGTGATGACGTGCATGCGCTGGTGCCGAACTACACCCAGCTGTCTGAAGCGGAAGCCAATCTGCTGCGCAAAGGCTAAAAGAGGTTGTTCAAAAAGTCCGCTATTGATTACGAAGGATACCTGGTGGCATCATCAGCATCGAATATGGAATTCAGCCGAAATAAGCGGGAGGCTTACGAAGTATGTTTCCTTTGGAAACATTGTGGTTGCTCACGTAGTTTACCCTACGATCCGCTACTCCATTTTTAGCTTCATCCCATCTTCACGGTACTGAAAACCGGTCTTTTTGAACACGCACTAAAGGGGAGGGGAAGCAGATGGACAATGTGGCGAATAATAAGCAGGAAGCAACGCTTCAGTTCAGGTTCATGACACTCGCGGATATTCCCGATGTGATGGAGATTGAACATGAGGCCTTTACCCTGCCCTGGACGGAAGAAGCATTTCAAAATGAATTGACACACAATCATTTTGCTAAATATATGGTGATGGAATTAGAAGGAAAAGCCATCGGCTATGCAGGTATGTGGACAATCATGGATGAAGCCCATATTACCAATATTGCAGTCAGAGGCGCGTACCGTGGACGCAAGCTTGGCGAAAAGTTACTGGATGAATTAATGAGCACAGCGGCTTATCTCGGGATGGAACGAATGACGTTGGAGGTCAGAGTCTCGAACAGCATTGCTCAGCGTTTATATCAGAAAAAAGGGTTTGAATCGGCGGGTCTTCGTAAAGGGTATTACTCCGATAATGGGGAAGATGCGATGATTATGTGGGCGAACTTGCCGTCTGCAGGCCGGAGCGGCGAAGAGGAAGGAAGCGTACTGGATTCATGAACGAACTCAATGAAAAAATAAATTCTGCACCATCCTATATTTTGGCGGTGGAGACAAGCTGTGATGAAACATCGGTAGCAGTAGTCAAAGATGGACGGGAAGTGCTGTCCAATCTGATCTCAAGTCAGATCGAGACGCATAAGGCATTTGGTGGTGTTGTACCTGAAGTGGCTTCACGGAAACACGTTGAAGTCATTACGTTGATGCTGGAACAAGCGATCGAACAGTCCGGCATTCGTCCGCGTGATCTAAGTGCAATTGCCGTAACACAGGGGCCTGGGCTGGTCGGTGCACTCTTGGTAGGAATCGTTGCGGCCAAAACGATGGCGATGGCACTGGGCAAACCGCTCATTGGTACACATCATATTGCCGGGCATATCTATGCCAACCGACTTACTCATGAACTGCAATATCCAGCGATGGCACTGGTCGTATCTGGTGGACATACAGAACTTGTGCATATGGAATCCGAGGGCAAATTCAAACTAATTGGTCGTACACGTGATGATGCTGTAGGTGAGGCGTATGACAAAGTAGCACGTGCACTGGGTTGTCCTTATCCGGGTGGCCCGCATGTGGACCGGATGGCATCTGAAGCGGAGGATGTAGTGCCATTACCACGGGTATGGCTGGAAGCAGGTTCGTACGATTTCAGTCTCAGTGGTCTGAAGTCTGCTGTACTGAATGTGCTCAACCAGGCCAAAATGCGCGGAGAAACCTTGGAGCCTTCTGCGGTTGCACGTGGTTTCCAGGAAGCTGTTGTTGAAGTACTGGTGGAGAAAGCGGTTAGAGCAGTTCGTGAATATGGTTCACGTCAACTGTTATTATGCGGTGGTGTTGCAGCTAACCGGGGGTTACGCTCGGCATTACAGGAGCGATGCACGAAGGAAGGGCTTGAACTGTTAATCCCGCCAATGGAATATTGTACAGATAATGCGGCCATGATTGGAGCGGCTGCGTATCTGAAATGGCAGCGGGGAGAAATTGCTGAATTTGATGCGAAGGCAGATCCGGGACTTTCTCTGGAGGAATGGTCCGTTCAGTCCTTATAGAGGTTGTTCAAAAAGCCCGCTTTTGATTACGAATGATGCCTAGCGGCATCATCAGCATCGAATATGGGATTCAGCCGAAATGTCCGTTGCTCACGTAGTTTTGACTACGCTCCGCTACTCCATTTCTAGCTTCATCCCATCTTCTCGGTACTGAAAACCGATCTTTTTGAACACGCACTTATAGTTTATATAGGCAAGCAGTTTGAGATTAAGAGTTGACAGCAGGGATGTAAAGAATGTATATTTAGTTACAAATTTAAACAGGAATTCAGATTCCTGAACTGATAAACGCGATGAACAGGAATAGTAAGGTCATTCCCGGTCTTAGAGAGCTGCGGTATGGTGCAACGCAGTCGAAGGAAACCTGAAACTCACCTGGAAGCGGAACGATGGAACACGGTGACTCCCTGGGAGAATCCGAAGGCCGATCAATGGCCCAAAGTACATGGTTACGGGTTGCCTCCGTGAATGGGCCGTTGTCGGTAGGACGTTATTACAAGGATCAACTGACGATAACTGAGGGGGCTTTCAGGCTGCTTTAAGTGATCCGGATATGCGAAAGCATTCAGGGGTTGTCTTGAATGAACAGGAAGGAAGTCAACAAGAGTGGTACCGCGAAGGTGAACAGCCTGTCGTCTCTTGCATTATTGCATGAGGTGGCAGGTTTTTTTGATTTTCAAAATAAGGCTGAATGAAGTTAGGTCATATTATAAATGTGATGAACGGGAGCAGTAGAATGATAAAGCGCTCAGAGAGCTGCGGGGTGGTGCGACGCAGTGGCTGGAATCATTCGAATCTCGCCCGGGAACGGAGCTGTGGAAGCGTGGGGACGATATCAATCGCCCAGTTGTCCTGATGGACAACAACATGTGTTACACAGCAACGGTTAACCCCCGTTATAGGGTGTTTCTCCGAATTCCAGTGGTGTCGTGCGTGTACGTACATCCAGCGAATCGGAGACGACGAGGTGGATGGAGTCCGGCGCAAGCCTGGCCCATCAAGCGAGAGTGGTACCGCGGAGGGGATAATAACCCGCCGTCTCTTATATGAGATGGCGGGTTATTTGTGTTTGCTGCCGGCAGCAGGGTGGGCATGGGAAGAACCATATGGAGATTGAAAAATCAGAAGGTCAGGGTGTAAGTCGACGTACACTCTGTCATGAAGGTAAGCAGGATATACAACGAACGAGTAGTGAACATTGAACAACAAGTACAGGCACTAAACATTCAACAGGTATTAGTGATCACCAAGGACTAAGCTACAAACAACATACACGTTTACAAACAAAATATATAACAACAGGGACGGCGATCAACGGGTGTGCTGTGTTAGTTGATACGTCACGAAACGATTATAAAAATTTGATGGAGGTTGATGGGTATGACAACAACTAATAACAAACGCATGATTGAGATTTTTGATACAACACTGCGTGATGGAGAACAGGCACCGGGAGCAAGTCTGCAGCCCGAGCAAAAGATTGAACTGGCACACCAACTGGCTTCTCTGGGTATCGACGTCATTGAGCCTGGATTCCCGATCTCCAGTCCAGGTGAGTTCGCGGCGGTTCAGGCGATTTCGAGACAGTTGCAGAACGTGGAGATCTGTGGATTCGCGCGTGCGGTCAAAGGTGATATCGATGCAGCAGTTCAAGCAACAGCGGATGCAGCACGTCGCCGAATTCACCTGTTTATCTCTTCTTCGGATATTCATATTGAGCATCAACTGCGCCGTCCGCGCAGTGAAGTGGTGGCTACCGCTCGTGAGATGGTATCTTATGCCCGCCAGTTCACGGACATCGTAGAGTTCACAGCGATGGACGCTGCTCGTACCAAGATGGATGATCTGATTGAAATGGTTGAAGTTGCCATTGAAGCAGGGGCCAGCATTATCAATCTGCCGGATACGGTCGGTTATGCCCTGCCACATGAGTATGGTGAGATGTTCCGCCGGGTGCGTGAGGGTGCAAGAGGCGGCGATCAGGTTCGCTATAGTGCCCACTGTCATAATGATCTGGGCCTGGCCGTAGCCAATAGTTTGGCTGCGATTGCCAATGGAGCTACCCAGATTGAAGTGACCATCAATGGTATCGGAGAACGGACGGGGAACTGTGCACTGGAAGAGCTGATTATGGCGTTGGAGACTCGGGGAGACGCAATTGGTGCAACGACGAACATTAAGCTGAATCAGCTGTATGAGACTTCACGTCAGATTAGCCGTGCTATGCACTTCCCGATTGCGTACAACAAGCCAGTGGTGGGACGTAATGCATTCCAGCATGAATCCGGTATCCATCAGGATGGTCTGCTGAAGAATCGGAGCACCTATGAAATTATGGACCCGGAAGCGCTGGGTATCCCACGCAGCATGATTATTCTGGGCAAACACTCCGGTCGTCACGCCCTGAAGGATCGGGTTCGCAAATACGGTTTTGAGCCGGATGAGCAACAGATGGAGCAATTGTATGAGGTGTTCAAAGAAACCGCAGACCAGCAAAAAGTGGTCAGTGACGACCAGTTATTACAGATGGTTAGCCAGACCATGAATATTCCTGCACAGGACTATGAACTGGTTGAATTGCAGGTGACGGCGGGCAGTATGACGGATCGAATGGCCGCCGTTCGCATTCGCACAAGCGCTGGAGAACAATCTTACTCCGCTGTTGGCGGTGGACCCGTGGATGCAACCATCCGTGCGATTGGTCAGAGCATTTCCGATGATATTGCATTTGTAGATATGGAGATGCATGCCTTGAGTGGTGGAGAGGGTGCAAGTGCAGAAGCTGTAGTTACCGTGGAGCGTGCAGGACGTGAGTTCCGGGGAACAGCAACACATAATGATATCGTCATGGCTGCCGGTTTGGCTTATGTAGCGGCTTGTAATGCTGCTGGGCTGAAGGCCGAGTCTTCCGAACATCATGAACAAGAAGCACATGCGTAAAACATCTTTTGCCAGATCGCATCTACAGCGGCAATAGTAGCAATTGCAATTCGTTGTAAATATGCATGGCATATAGTAAATAAATGACGGGCAGGCCTTGAACGACAAAGGTCTGCTTTTGTCTTATTATGGAGGTACATTGAGGAGTGGAATGATGCATTTGTCAAGGTGTTATTATAGTTATCCACATATCCAGTGTAATTTGTGGGTAACTATCCCAAAGCCAAACCAGCATAGTTTTCGAAACGAAAATGGTTTAGGGGATAGAATGACTCCTTACTATCCACAAAGTTGTGGATAAAGTGGATAACTTGGTGGATAAATATGGTTTTTGTGTGCAAAAGGCTATTCTACCGCTGTATAATTAAGCTTATTAATGTGCTTGCTATCTTGCTTTCTTGTGGATAAGTCTGAGGAACAGGGGGATAAAAATATTTTTCTTCATTCGAGTAAATTTGACAAAAGCCAAAACAGCTCTCCCAACCTCCGTATGTTAGAGTTCAATCTCAAGGAACATAAAGAAGATAGGGTGCATAGCTTCAATACGCATCCTCAACAAACAAAAAGCTGATCCCAATAAGGAATCAGCCGGTGGTACTACTATAATTGTATGACGCGATCAAGCCATGGTCTGAGTCTGTACTATTCGTACTATTCCATAGCTAGTTCTTCCCAGTCCTCGTAGGCTTTGGTGAGTTCTGCTTTGTGTTCCTCCGATTGTTGCTGGAGTTCTTGCAGCTTCATATAATCCTGATAGATTTCAGGCAGAGCCATCTGTGCCTCAAGTTCGGTGATCTTCGTTTCCAACTCCGCAATCTGTTGTTCCAGAGCTTCCTGCTTGCGTTGTCGGTTGCGCTCTTCACGCTTCGCCTGTTTTTCCGCTTCGAATGAAGCCGCTCCGGATTTTTCGGTTGTGGCTGTGTTCAGATCGGATTTGGACGAGTTCTTGGACGAAGCCTGACGTGCCTCAGCAGCTTCACGTGCGATGTCCTCAAGCTCCTGTTTTTTCTCCACATAATCATCGTAATTACCGAGATATTGCTCTGTGCCGCCTGGATGAAGTTCAACAATGCGTTCAGCCATTTTGTTGAGGAAGTACCGGTCATGGGAGATGAACAGCAGGGTGCCTTCATAATCCATTAATGCCGCTTCCAGCACTTCTTTGGCAAACAGGTCGAGATGGTTCGTAGGCTCATCCAGAATGAGCATGTTGGCTTCCTTCAGCATCAACTTGGAGAGAGAGACACGTGCCTTCTCACCGCCGCTGAGGGAGGAAATTTTCTTGAGCACATCGTCACCGCTGAACAAAAAGTTCCCCAGTACGGTCCGAATGCGTGCTTCTTCCATCCCGGGATAGGCACTCCACAGTTCTTCCAGAACCGTGTTGGATGGATTGAGCCCAGTCTGTTCCTGATCATAATAGCCAATCTGCACTTTTGTTCCCCATTGGATCTCCCCGCTTACCGGACGTAAACTTCCCGTAAGACACTTCAGCATGGTGGATTTACCAATACCGTTTGGTCCAATCAGAGCAACCGTTTCCCCACGCCGCAGATCGAAGGATACATTGCGGAATAATGGAGAAGCCTCGTCATAAGCGACAGACAGCTGATCCACTCGAAGCACTTCCTTGCCTGACATAACGGCGGTTTCGAAGGAAAAATGGGCTTTTTTCAAATCTCCCATTGGTTTATCAAGACGCTCCATTTTGTCGAGGGCTTTGCGCCGGCTTTGCGCCCGTTTGGTCGTCGAAGCACGTACAATGTTTTTCTGGACAAAATCTTCCATCTTGGAGATTTCGCCTTGCTGTTTCTCATATTGCTTCATCTGAGTTTCATATTCGGCAGCTTTGAGCTCCATATAACGGCTGTAATTTCCCGTATATTTTTTGGAGCGGTGACGTTCGATCTCAACGATGGTTGTTACGAGTCGATCAAGGAAGTACCGGTCATGGGATACCACGAGCAGTGCGCCTGAATAACCTCTCAGATAATCTTCCAACCAAGTAAGGGTGGCGATATCGAGATAGTTGGTAGGTTCGTCCAGCATGAGCAGATCGGGTGCCTGAAGCAAAATACGAGCAAGGGCAAGGCGTGTCTTCTGCCCGCCGCTCAGAGTAGCAATGGGGGTGTCTGGCGAAAATTCGCCGAATCCCATTCCGTGCAGTACGCTGCGAATGCGGGTTTCCATCTCATAACCGCCATGGTCCTTGAACCAGTCGGAGCGTTTCGCATAACGTTCCAGTAGGTCAGCATACTTTTTCTCGTCTTCCATCTGGGCAGGGTCGGCAATATCGCGTTCCATCTGACGCAAATCAGCTTCAGCCTGTGTCAGGTGAGCGAAGACGTTCATCATTTCTTCCCAGATGTTACGGTCGGATTGTAGCCCGCTGTTCTGAGCCAGGTAACCGAGCGTCGTTTCTTTGGACTTGAAAATCTGTCCTCCGTCATAGGACATTTCACCGGCTACAATTTTGAGCAAAGTGGATTTCCCTGCACCGTTTACACCAACGAGGCCGATGCGCTCGCGTTCTAATATTTGTAAGTTCACGCCGTCCAGGATTGGATCGACACCAAAACGTTTGATAATTCCGGATACTTGCAGCAGCATAAAATTAAGTTCCTCCATAGGTCCAGTTCTTGATATGACAACTATATCCCAGTTTACATGAAATACAGAGCAATTGCACCGATTGGGAACGCATGGGGCATGTAGTCTTTTTGATCAATCAATGATAAACTGAAAGAAGGCATGTTATTACATGAGGATTTTGCAGAAAATGAATCATTTTAACCATTTCAACAAGATGACAACTGGTCATAACATATAAATTGTTTTTAATGAGAGCTTTTTTCTACCTTCCCTATCAACAGGAGGTTATTCAAGGATATGCAGGATCATGCGGAACTGAAAAGTCAGCTTCGATCCAGACTGAGACAGAGCCGTGATCTGATGGATGCAAACATGCGTCAGCAGGCAATGACTAAGATTAACGCTGGAGTGAAGCGGGAGCTGGAGCGCCTTAGACAGGCCAAGAGCAAGGTTGTGAACAAACCACTCGTTATATTCAGTTATTTGTCCTATGGAAGCGAAGCGTCCACAGCTTTTCTGTTTCAAGAGGGCTGGAATCATGGAGATGTGATGTTTGCACCAAAAGTGTTGGCGAATCCACCTCGAATGGAGCTACGGCGAGTGACTGGAGAACAAGATCTGGAGCCAGGCATATGGGGGATACCGGAACCCAAGGATTCCTGTGAAGTCCTGACGCCTGATGATTGGCCGGATATCGATCTCATATTGGTACCGGGGCTTGGTTATGATCTCCATGGTGGGCGTATTGGTTATGGTGGCGGTTATTATGATCGTTTTGCCGAGACGCTTGCAGCAACATGTGTGATGACGGGCAAGAAACCGTTGATGGCTGCGATGGTGTTGCCGGGTCAGCTACAGGAGGAGATCCCGATGGACCTGCTCGATCTGCGGATTGATCTGTTGATAACAACCGAAGGTATATTACATATCGAATAAAGGGTTGTGATGTGATTGAGTTCAGAAGTGAACAACGGCCAGGCTTCCGGTGGTAAACTGACCCATTTTAATGAACAGGGGCGGGCCCGGATGGTTGATATCTCAGGTAAGGAAATTACCGTACGTACGGCTGTGGCTGTAACCAAAGTGACGATGAATCCAGATACACTGGAAGCGATTCGGGAGGGCCGAATTGGCAAAGGTGATGTTCTGGCTGTGGCTCAGATTGCCGGGATTCAAGGCGCGAAGAAAACGTCGGACTGGATTCCGATGTGCCATCCGCTGGCACTGACGGGTGTGGATATTCGTTTTCATGATAACGGAGTGGATGAATTACACATTGAAGTTACTGTCAAAACCGAAGGCAAAACGGGTGTTGAGATGGAGGCGCTCACGGCTGCCTCAGCTGCAGCACTGACGGTCTATGACATGTGCAAGGCCATGCAAAAAGATATGATTATCGGTCCAACCATGTTGAATTCCAAGAGTGGTGGCAAAAACGGTGATTACAGCCGATAGGCAATATTTATTTTCATAGAGGAGAAGGGTGATCTTTATGGTGTGGAGAACAGCAATCCTGACAGCCAGTGACAAAGGAGCCCGCGGGGAACGTGAGGATACGAGTGCACAAGTCATTCGGGAGCTGGTGGAAGAAGAGCTGGGTGGTCAAATCGTGGAGTACCGTATCGTTCCGGATGAACCCGATGAGATTATTGCGGCTTTGATTGAGATGACGGATTATTTTCACGCCGATCTGGTGCTGACTACCGGTGGCACGGAGCTGGCCATTCGTGATATTACTCCGGAAGCGACCCGGCGCGTAATTGAGCGGGAAGTTCCCGGGATGGCAGAGGCCATGCGGTACAGTGTAATGAGCAAAAACCGTTCTGCAATGCTGTTCCGTGGGGTATGTGGCATTCGTGGACGCACGCTGATTGTTAATCTGCCAGGTACACCAAAGGGTGTGCATGAACATCTGGCTGCCATTATGGATCAGCTTCCGGAAGCGCTGCTGATGGTTACGGGTCAGTTCAAGCAATAATCGAGCATGGACTCTGGGGCAAGATATCCGATTAGCCATGACCGTTGTTAGATTGTTCTAGTGACATCTCTTATTTGTGAATTTTGCGGGTTATGTAAGTGGTTACATCTATGGTATGATGGGCTTAAATTAAGAACGCAGCAGAGACATCTATGAACATCTGGCCGAGTATGCGCATCTTCGAAGCTTGAGACGAGGAGGAATATCAATGTTTAGTTCCATTGGACCAACGGGTTTTATTTTGCTGGCCGTGATTGCATTGTTGTTGTTTGGACCCAACAAACTTCCGGAACTGGGACGTGCAGTTGGGCGTACCTTCCGTGAATTCAAAGAGGGCGCTCGCGAGATTATCTCTGAGGATGACTCATCCAATCGCAAAGAGCAGGAGAAAGCGAAACCGCTGGCGGCTGAGAGCACACCTGCAGACAAGCCTGCTGATAAACGCCTGCCGGAATAATCTTGACGGCAATGAAAGAGAAATCCCTTCCGGCAGGAAGGGTTTTGTATTTTAAGCTGGCAATAATGGGGGGCAGGCATGACGCAGCAAATGGAAGAAATGTCGATTACGGAACATCTGAGCGAGCTGCGGAAGCGGCTGATTTATGTACTAAGCATTTTTGTGCTGGGACTGATTGCAGGATTTTTTGTGGCGGACCCGGTATACCAATATCTGACCAAGTCAGAGTCGGCAAAAGGTTTTGTGCTACATGCCTTCTCGTTCTGGGACGGGATTGGCATCTATATGAAGATTGCAGGGTTGTTCTCACTTATTATTACACTGCCGTTTACGGTGTATCAGATCTGGAAGTTTGTTAGTCCAGGGCTAAAGCCGCGCGAACGAAAAGCAACGCTGAAGTATGTGCCCTATGTGTTTCTGTTATTTCTGACAGGTATGGCTTTCTCGTATTATGTTATTTTTCCGATGGCACTTGCCTTCACAACAGCGATTACGGAGAAGATGGGGCTTGTGGAGACCTACGGGATGAAACAGTATTTCAGCTTCCTGTTTGGCATTGTGTTGCCTGTGTCCCTGTTATTTGAACTTCCTTTACTTATTATGTTTCTGACAGGACTGCGGATTCTGAATCCAATTCGTCTTCGCAAGATGCGCAGAGTCTCTTATTTTGTTCTGATCTTCATTGCAGTGGTCATTACACCTCCAGACTTTATTTCCGATCTGCTGGTGATGATTCCTTTGCTCCTGTTATATGAGATCAGTGTGTTATTATCCGCAATCGTATATCGCAAGCAGCTTGCAGCCGATGAAGAGATCGAATCCCGCTACGTTCGTGCCGAGGATAAGAAACATGCGGGCTGAATGAGGATAAGCTGTGATGTGCCCGGAAAAGACGGTATGTTCTTATCCGGGCTATTTCTGTAGACTGCCGACCAACACGACAGGACAAGCAGGCATATTATGTTCAACAATGGATACAATGGGGAAGGGACTGTCTGTTAACGTTGCAGAAGGGTTAAACAATTTCGTAGAATAAGATTAGTGAATTGCAACATAGAACCAGGCACAGCGGGTGTAATTTGGCTATGTTTGTGTAAATTCAACGTAAATTCTCGCAGGAATTCGTCAAAAGGACTTGAAATCATGCTTCAAGTTGAGTATCATAAAGTTGGTTGTTAGCACTGAACACTGTCGAGTGCTAATACATATGGCTACAACCTACAATGTAACGTTATATAATTTCAAAAGGAGGCTATTTTTCATGATCAGACCTTTAGGTGAACGCGTATTGGTAGAACCACTGGAGCAAGAACAAACAACTTCTTTCGGGATCGTACTCCCGGACTCCGCCAAAGAAAAACCGCAAGAGGGTAGAATCATTGCAGTTGGTGCTGGAGTATTGAAAGACGGCGTACGTGTAGCTCTGGAAGTGAAAGAAGGAGATCGCGTTATTTTCTCCAAATATGCCGGTACAGAAATCAAATTCGAAGGTAAAGAATATTTGATTATGAAAGAGAGCGATATTCACGCGATTCTCGACTAATTCAAATTTAATCGGATAACCGAACCATATAGCACTACCATTTTCCAACAAAAACTAGGGAGGTTTTCTTAACATGGCTAAAGACATTAAATTCAGTGAAGACGCTCGTCGCTCCATGCTTCGTGGTGTGGACGCATTGGCTAATGCAGTAAAAGTAACACTCGGTCCTAAAGGCCGTAACGTGGTTCTGGAGAAAAAATTCGGAAGCCCGCTCATCACAAACGATGGTGTAACCATTGCTAAAGAAATCGAACTGGAAGATGCATTCGAGAACATGGGTGCACAACTGGTTAAAGAAGTAGCGACAAAAACCAACGATGTTGCCGGTGACGGTACTACAACAGCAACTGTATTGGCGCAAGCGCTGATCACAGAAGGTCTGAAAAACGTAACTGCAGGCGCTAGCCCAATCGGTATCCGTAAAGGGATCGACAAAGCGGTTAAAGCTGCGGTTGCTGAATTGCAATCCATCTCCAAACCAATTGATTCCAAACAATCCATCGCACAAGTTGCAGCAATCTCTGCAGCTGACGAAGAAGTAGGCGAACTGATCGCTGAAGCTATGGAAAAAGTAGGTAAAGATGGCGTAATCACAGTAGAAGAATCCAAAGGATTCGCTACAGAGCTTGAAGTGGTTGAAGGTATGCAATTCGACCGTGGATACATCTCTCCTTACATGATCACTGATACGGACAAAATGGAAGCTGTTTTGGACAATCCGTACATCTTGATCACAGACAAAAAAATCTCCAGCACGCAAGATATCTTGCCATTGCTTGAGAAAATCGTTCAACAAGGCAAACCGCTGGTATTGATCGCTGAAGATATCGAAGGCGAAGCACTGGCTATGCTGGTTGTGAACAAATTGCGTGGTACATTCAATGCTGTAGCTGTTAAAGCTCCAGGATTCGGTGACCGTCGTAAAGCAATGCTGCAAGACATCGCTGCCCTCACTGGTGGCCAATTGATCACGGAAGAACTGGGTCTGGACCTGAAATCCGCTGTTGTGGAACAACTGGGTACAGCTCGTCAAATCCGCGTAACAAAAGAAAACACAATCATCGTTGACGGTGCTGGTAACAAATCCGATATCGATGCACGTGTTAGCCAAATCCGTACACAATTGGAAGAAACAACTTCCGAGTTCGACAAAGAGAAACTGCAAGAGCGTCTGGCTAAATTGTCCGGCGGTGTAGCAGTAATCAAAGTTGGTGCGGCTACTGAAACAGAATTGAAAGAACGCAAACTTCGCATCGAAGATGCCCTGAACGCAACTCGCGCAGCGGTTGAAGAAGGTATCGTATCCGGTGGTGGTACAGCGCTCATGAACGTATATAGCGCGGTTGCGGCTGTAGCTCTGTCCGGTGACGAGCAAACAGGCGTAAACATCGTCCTGCGTGCTCTGGAAGCACCAATCCGCACAATCGCAGCTAACGCTGGCGAAGAAGGTTCCGTAATCGTGGAACGTCTGAAAAAAGAACAAACAGGCATCGGCTTCAACGCTGCAACTGGCGAGTGGGTTAACATGATCGAAGCTGGTATCGTTGACCCTGCGAAAGTAACTCGTTATGCATTGCAAAACGCGGCTTCCGTAGCAGCAATGTTCTTGACTACTGAAGCAGTTATCGCTGACAAACCAGAACCAGCAGGTGCTGGTGGCGGAATGCCTGACATGGGCGGTATGGGTGGAATGGGCGGCATGATGTAATAAAGGTGTAAAAACCTTTAAAGCATCATGTGCCTGGCAGAGTGAATTCTCGTTACGATGTGACAAGAATTTGTGAAGCAGTCACTGATACAAACTATAAATAATACAAAAACCACTTCTTAATTAAGGAGTGGTTTTTGTGTTGTTGAGTATTCGGATAATCATAGTTAGTATCAAGAGATATGGAGGGCATATATCATGAAACATATTAGAAAAATGATAGTGGCAGGTTTAGTGTCTGCTGCTGTTATCATCTTAATCTATAATTTCACTTCTGATTCCGAACGAAAATTCGTAAAAGCAAATGAACCTAGAAATACTCCATCAACTACATTAACAGTAATTAATAATGAAGATTTCGCAGGTACTGCTAACACGCATCGGTTTGATATTCCGGCAGGATTTAGTTATGTGAAAGTAAGTTTCAAAAACATGGGTTCAAAACACTTCACGTTCACGATCAATGAAGGATCTACTAGTGGAACCGCGATAACGTCTGGCAGTGTTCCACCAGATGGAAAAGAGTATATATATTATAGTGACAAAGCATTGTCGACGGATTCGTATTATGTAAGTACCTCTTCTGCGCAAGGGATGTCGGGCATATTGGATATTTCTCTTGGAACTGATGTTAATTAAAGATTCGGTAATTCGCTCTAAATGTAGATTTGAAGCCCTGTGATTGAAACCTCGTTCCTATGGTTTCGTATGTACTGTGATACATAGAGAGCTTATCAGTAACGACTTGAGGAGGAAATGATTTGAGAAAGGGTACAAAGTGGACATTATGGATACTGGGGTTGATGATCGCTGCGATTTTTATCAACTTCTTTATTAATCTATATAGTTTCGCTTATGCGTTGATTACTGTGCTTATACTTGCCTTTATGGGGTGGGGTTTCTTAGCGAAATTAAAGAACGACGTTCGTCAGCATGAAGATTACCATAGAAGAGAGCATCAGTCTGCGAACGATGACATCGATAGATACACCAGGTAGAATTCAACCAACCTATCATACTTAGCACGTAGCATACATGAGAAGTTATAAGAAACTTGCACTGAAATGATTAAAAGGCTCCCGTGAGGGAGTCTTTTTAATGGCTGATTTTGTAAAAGGAAGTAGTGATGTTTTTCTATTGCTAAACAGACAGTTGTTAAGTAAAATAAACATATGAATAAGTGCTCATATATTAATATATAGACGATATTGGAGATGATACATATGTACGATGTATTGGTTATCGGAGCTGGACAAGCAGGCTTGGCAGCAGGTTACTATCTTCAGCAGTCGGGGTTAACCTTTTTAATCGTTGACGCTGCTTCATCTATCGGAGAATCTTGGCGTAAACGGTACGATTCCTTGCGTCTTTTCACCCCACGAATGTATGATGGCTTACCGGGAATGCCTCTTAGTGGAGATAAAAATAGCTTGCCAAGCAAAGATGAAATTGCAGATTATTTTGAAAGTTACGCTAAAAAAATGGATCTTCCAATAAAGTTAAACTGTTTAATCTCTCGTCTCACGAAGCAAGATGAGGTGTACTATGCTGAAACCAATGATGGAACGATTGAAGCGCGCAATATTATCGTTGCCACGGGGCCTTTCCAGACCAAAAATGTTCCTCATTTTGCGAAAGCATTATCCGAGCATGTGATTCAGCTTCACTCATCAGAATATAAAAATATCTCTCAATTGCTTCCTGGAACAACAGTAGTTGTAGGCGGAGGGAATTCAGGTGCCCAAATCGCCGTAGAGTTGACATCAGATGAACAACAAACCGTATACATATCCATAGCTCGAAATATTACCTTTAGGCCTTTGCATATTATGAGACGAAGTATATTCTGGTATTTTGAAAAGCTCGGAATATTACGTGCAAGTGCAGATCGTATGGTTGGAAAATGGTTGAGAAATCAGCCTGAGTACGTATATGGCTATGAGTTAAAAGAATTGATGACCCAGGGAAAAGTTAACCTGCGCCCACGTGCCATTAATGCAATAGATGACCGCATCCTATATGAGGAGGGTAGTGAGACACAAATAGACAATATTATCTGGGCGACTGGGTTTAAGCGAAATGATAGTTGGATCGATATCAATACTGCTTTTGATGCCCAAGGTGTAATTATATACGAGAGAGGCGTATCACCGGTTGCTGGATTGTACTTTGTAGGGCTACCTTGGCAAACATCACGGGGTTCAGCACTGTTGGGATGGGTTAAATACGATGCTCAGAAAATCGTTAATCATATCATTCAAAGGTAAGACACATTAAACTATATAAATTGAGCTAATCATTTACACGATAACGGAGAGGACAGAAAAAACCTGAAAAAGCAAAGCGTTCGCCTTTATCCCCGGATTTTCCCCTTCGGAAAAGGAATCAAAAAAATCTGGGGATAACAGCGATTGGAAGGTTATTCTGTCATCGTAGTGTCTGTGTAAATAACTTTAGTTCAACTTATATAGATTAGATATCAGGAATGATTAGCAAATATCATAACTCACATTTTTGGGTATATTCCTAAAAGGAGGGATATTATGAAATTATTTAAACTGCCAATGATTCTTTGTGTTATAGTGCTTGTATCTATTGTCTCAGCTTGTGGTGCGGATGATAGACTACACGGAAAGAGCGATAACTGGGATGTTTCTCTACAGAGATCAACAGGGAGCTATAGTATTACTTATATAGGTGATGAAAAGCGTATAAAGGATTTTGTGTTTGACCTTACCGGCAATAATATAGAACAACAGGGGAAAGCGCTTGAAGAACAAGGGGTACCATTCAGTATGTCGGGAACGGCTACTGAGGCGGAGAAAACGAAAGACCCAATTACTTTTAAAATGAGTTGGAACAATCAAAGCGAGATTGTAACTTTTGAGTAACTCTCGCATGCGGGAGGTGTTCATCATTGGTTTGGTCACAATTACTGAATCATTTCAATAGTACATTTTACACGATAGGCCGTTCCTTCATGGAGCGGCCTTTTTGCACAATCGCATCTTATCTCGCAACAGTTATTTCAAAAGTAGAGTGCTCAGAATCCTGTACGCTGAAGCGATATTCTAATCCGTTGCGAATAGTCGCTCCATCAAAATCAGACTGATTCACATCACGATCCAATAGACCGATATCCTGGATGACATCTTGTGCATCGTTAAACGTGTACTCACTATTGGTTGTGAGAATGAGTGTGGCGATAGCAGTCAAAAAAATTCCACCTGTTGGTTTACGCGTATCACCAGTTCCGTACAACCTGACTTCCTGTATGCTCTCATCTGCATTCACTGCACCAACCAAGCGTAATTCGTCATTGAATACATACTCGAAAGTGCCAGTGCCCTGCTCGGAAGAGTCTTGTATATTCAAGCGGGTAATACTCAACCCATTCAGTCGGTATTTGCCTACGGCGCCATTAAACTTGTTTTTAAATTCATCTGTAGTCATGTGGAGGCCAGAAAGTTCAATCTGGGATGAAGGGGTCTGATCTACTTCAGACTGAGTAGAGTTCGAAGATAAAGTCAGCATCCCATACAAACCTATTGAAGCAATCGCAAAACAGGCCGTTGTTAGAAAGATATATCTGATTGGCAACCTATTGCCTTTGCGAATAGATAAGATCATCCCAACAACAAATCCCAAGAAAGCGATCAAGCCAAGAATGAAGAGAGTGGTAAACAGATATTGCAAAGTCTCACCTCGTAATAGAGTAATAGCTGGTACAAATCTTTCTTGCACCTCATTCATTATAATGTTCCGATGACAAAGTTCAAACTCCCACTATTCACTGCCCCAACAAAAAAAGCACTGCCGGCATGCTGCCAGCAGTGCTTGCTTGATGTTATACAGGTCTTACCGTAAAGGTGAAGTGATACGCGCGGTTGGCTGGCAAGGTGTATTCGACATGGGTACGTGCGCCCCAGCTGTCATCTCCGCCAACACCCATTTGTTTGTAATTGATGCGGGCGACAGTCTGTGTGCTCTGAGGTAATTTGTACACATGGTCGTTTGCTTCCAGTTCCTCCGGTGTCCACGGCAACGCATTGATTTCAAATGGTATGGTGGCTTCAACATGAAGGCCAAGCTGACCATCCGCTGATGTAACTTCAGCAAAACGTACATCCGTTTTGTTACCACACTCTTGTGGTTTCAGATATGGAACAAATTGATCTCGAACCGCACCTGTGTAATAACCGAGACGTGCACTGGTTAGACGGTCTGCATAATTGTCATGCGGGCCTCTGCCGTACCAAGAGATTGTATCCAAGCGGTTATTCAGTTGTAGCAGCATACCAAATTCCGGTAGATCAGGTAAGCCTACGCCTGGAATAAGGGTTTGACTGATTTCCAATACACCATCCGCATCAATTCGGTATGTGATGGACAGCGTACATCCCGGATGTTGATCCCACGTATAATCGGTCGTTACAAGAATACCTTGTTCGTCTGCATGGTGCTCGAAGCGAATTAATCTGCTGGTAGCGTGAGCATCTCTCCAGAAGGCAGAACGCTCATTCAGGCGGTTCCCCATATCATTGTCTGTCATGGCTCTCCAGTAATTCGGCCGGACAGGTGCAAGCAATTGCTCCTGATTGTTAATCTGATAGGATGTTAACGCGCCAGTGGCTGGATTGAAGCTCAACGTGACTTGGCCTGTAGTCACTTTCAATTCATCTTGCAGATCCTGTACCTGCGGTGTATTGCCTTGCCCTTGGTGTACCTGTTGGATTGGACGCAATCGCGGAGATACCACGAACTGATCCCAGGCAATCTCATGACCTACTCCTGCCCATTTGGTTGCGATTTTTGTAACCAGAGATACAGTCAGCACCGCTTCCTGGAACAGATCGGAAGATGGCGTATAAGGGATTCGGACTTCAACCGATTCGCCAGGAGGTACCGCGATATCCAACGTACCGTTCTCTACAGATTTGCCATCGTGAGTTACTGTCCATACGAGCGAATATTCGCTCAGATCCGTGAACAGGAACTGGTTTTTGATGCGCAGCAGGCCGTCTTTGACATCAACGGTTTCCATACGAACGTTCTGATAACATTTCTTCACTTCTTCCAGCTTCGGTGTAACCGTCTTATCCGCCAGAATCAATCCGTTCCCGCAGAAATTGCCATCATGAGGAGATTCACCGAAATCGCCACCATAAGCAAAATATTCTACACCGTCTGCCGTAGTGGTACGAATGGACTGATCAACCCAGTCCCAGATGAATGCACCCTGCAACACATCATATTTATCGAACAAATCCCAATACAGATGCAGACCTCCACAAGAATTACCCATGGCATGGCTGTATTCACAGATGATGTAAGGCTTCTTAGGTCCCTTCATGCGCGCGTATTGCTCCACATCTTGTGGGCTGATATACATCGTTGATTCAATATCGCTTGCTGAATCGGAAGGGCGATAATGGAAGGTCCCTTCATAATGAACGAGACGGGTTGGATCGACTTGTTTCAGATAATCGTACATGGCGATGAAGTTATCGCCGCCGAAGGACTCATTACCCAGAGACCATATAATCACGGACGCATGGTTTTTGTCCCGCTGGAACATCGAGTTACAGCGATCTATTACGTTATTACGCCATTCCGGCTTGCTCGCGGGAATATTGTTCTCGTTCATTTCCTTTTGCCCATATTCCCAGGTGCCGTGAGTTTCCAGATTCGTTTCGTCAATGACATAAAGGCCATATTCATCACACAGTTCGTACCAGAGAGACTGATTTGGATAATGGGATGTGCGCACGGCGTTAACGTTATAGGACTTCATCAACTCGATGTCACGGATCATGTCTTCCCGTCCAATGGCTCGACCCTTATCCGGGGAAAATTCATGACGATTGACGCCTTTAAACACAATGCGTTTGCCATTGATTTGCATCAGGCCGTCCTTCAGTTCAAACTTGCGGAATCCGATCCGGCTACGGACTGCTTCCAGTGTTTCGCCTGATTCGTCCTGAATGGACAGCACAAGTGTATACAGGTTAGGGGACTCAGCGCTCCATAGTAGCGGCTTCATAACCTCTGCTGACAACTGTAATGAAAGTTCATCCTCGCCCTGGAAAGTAACGGCCGCAGTAAGTGGTTGCTTCAGCACTGTCTGCTGTTGTGCATCATAGAGCTGCGCCTGAACGGACAATCCGGCAGGGGTCTGCGCGTCATTATGATTAAATAATTTCAAATCCAGCAGTAGCTCCGCATCCTGATACGCGTCATCCAGTTCAGTACGAACAAAGAAATCGGCGATCTGAACCGGTGAAGGTGAATGCAGGTATACACCACGGAAGATGCCGCTTAACCGCCAGAAATCCTGATTCTCCAGCCAGCTCGCATCACACCAGCGATATACCTCCACAGCGAGCTTGTTCTCACCTTCCGTTAGATACGAAGTGATATCAAATTCTGCGGGCGTGAACGTATCTTCGCTATAACCGACCAGCTCCCCGTTCACCCATACATAAAAGGCAGATTCAACGCCCTCAAAATGAAGCAGGACAGGCCGGTCTTTCCAGTCTGCAGGAACAGTAAACGTGCGGATGTACGAACCCACCGGATTATAAGTTGTTGGTGCAAATGGTGGCTTCAATTCAGGCTCACGCTCGACCCACGGATACGTCATATTTGTATAGTGGGGATAATCGTAACCTTGCAGCTGCCAGTTGGAAGGAACAGCGATCTCGTCCCAGTCACTGGCATCATAGTTGTTCTCATAAAAGGATGTAATCCGTTGCTCCGGTGTCTCCGCAAAGGCAAACTTCCACTGACCATTCAGTGATTCGTACCATGGCGATGCGCTGGAATCATTGGACAATGCTTCTGTTATAGATGGAAACGCTACCATAGAAGCATGTGCGGGTAGACGGTTTACTTGAAAAGTCTCGGGATTATTGTTCCATTCCGGGTATCCATTTGCCGGAGGGGTGTGTACCAGTTTCTTTCGCATAACAGCAACTCCTTCTGAAATGTTATAATATTGTCATTATAGAATTGAATTGATACTTAGAGAATAAAGAATATTGCCCATATATATCACAATATGAAACTAACGATGAAGAAAGTGGTGTACTGGATGGATACCCGGATTTTTTTTGGTAAAACAGAAGAAGCTGCTCGCCTGCCGATCTATATGACCACGGTTGGTTACTGGGAACACCAATATGAAACCGAGCGTCCAGAGGGATTCCCGGATTATCAGATCCACCAGATTATTCATGGTCAGGGGAGGCTGATTATACAAGAAGACGAGTATATCGTCGGACCGGGTGACGTTTTCTTTCTGTATCCCGATGTTCCGCATCGATATATGCCCATCAGTGACCGTTGGGAACTGGCTTGGGTCTCGTTTCAGGGGAGAGAGGCTAGCCAGTTATTATCTTATGCGGGGATTACCGGTTCACGCGTATGCAGACTCAGGACAGCAACGCTGCTACGTGGCCTGGAGCAACTTCTGGTTAGAGGAGAGAATGGCGGTGATACGGATTACGCAGATTACGATGTGGAGTGTTCCAAACAATTATATGCCCTGCTACTGGATCTGAAGCCACTACTCATCGCATCCGCCAATTATAATGATGAACTGGAGCGCTTGAAGCCTGTGCTGCGTTATATCGCAGAGCATCTGGATCGTTCACTTTCCCTGAAGGAACTGGCCGATGTGGCTGTGGTATCTCCCCAATATTTGTGCAGGCTATTTCAGAGGGCACTCCATACCAGACCTGTATTTTACGTGAACCAGGAACGGATCAATCGAAGCAAACAACTTATGTTCAGTGAGAGAGAGCTTCGAATATATGAAGTAGCTGATCGGGTGGGTTACGAGAATGCCAGTTATTTCTGTGCGATGTTCAAAAGGCATACAGGCATGAGTCCAGAGCGTTTTCGCAAACTGCATGGACTGAATTGAAAGTCCGAATACTATTATTCATTTTGAATTTTGATCTGTTATTCATCCCAATTTCAGTTTCCATTAAGGTTGGGAAGGTAAGATAAGTCTTGTAAACCCCTTCTCGTGTTAAATAGATGTGTGACTGGCCCTATCGGATTGTCCTCCGGTAGGGCACTTTTTTTTCTTCATTTCTGCGGTTGGTGGTATGATAGATGAATACATAATGTGTAACCAACTCTAGTGACCGGAGGATGGAATTGTGGATCACAGTTTGCACCCGTTGTTTAAGCCTATTCAGATGAATGGAACGTACCCTAACAGTTATTATGTTGAGAAAATACCTGCTGCCGGCCTGATGGCTTATGTGGCCTGTTATTGGGAATCAGGATCTCTTCCGAACACACATGCGGATGTTGCTAAGAGAGAAGGTCCAGAGCGATCGATGATGACGGTACCTGCCCGGGTATTACCGGATGGTTGCACGGACATGCTGATTACATACGACCCGGTCTGTTCAAAGCACTCCTATGCTTACTGTGGCAATTATACACAGCCGTTCGCTGTACCTGAGCCAGCCGATGATGGTTCCCCTGCTGGAGACTACACCTTTGGTGTCCGGTTCTTCCCGGGTGGAGCGCATGTCTTCCATGGCATGCCACTGGAGTGGTTTACGGATAAGCGAATTGCCCTTCAGGAATGTTGGCCGGAGAAGCTGAACGGGCTTCAGGAACGGATGGCCGAAACGAATCATTTTGCAGAGCGAGTAGAGGTTATGAATGCGTACTTGAGTCCGTTTCCCGTGCAGGCAAGCACATCGGAGAACAATGTGATGAAAAACGTGCTGCACCGCATCTTTATCGATGGGGGACGTATGAGTGTCCAAGAGCTGGCGATGCGTGAAGTGATCAGTGAGCGGCAGCTGCATCGCAAGTTCTCGGAGTGGGTCGGAATCAGTCCCAAACGATTCAGTGAGGTGGTTCGTTTTCATCGTGTGTTGAGTGATATTCATCAGGGGAACACGGCAGATTGGGCAATGCTTGCCCAGATTCATGGATTTTTTGACCAAGCCCATCTGATTCGGCAATTTCGCAAGTTTTATGGAGAGACTCCGTTGACGGCAGCTAGGGAGCATGGCAGAATGTTGTCCGATTTGTACAATAGATCTGTAGCACCTTCGGTTATACTGAAGTCGTGAGAATAAAAGATAAGGGAGACATCATATATGAATGGAACATTGCAGATTCGGGATCACTTGTTAAATGAATTGGAAACAGGGGTACGGACGGGGGCTTCGTTAATTCGCTTGATCCGTTCGGAGGATTGGTCGTATCGTCCACAGGGGAATATGCGTTCATTGGTGGAGCTAGTACATCACTTTATCCAGATTACCGCATCCGATCTTGCCATTATGCAGGAAAAAGGTGAAGCTGAGGTTGGGCTGGTGGAGAATAGCCTGTCCGGGATTGAGGATATCGAGAAGCTTGAAGCAACATTATGGAGCAATTTCGAATCCTACAAAGCTTATATCACGGGATTGAGCGAAGACGACTTTTTGAATCGTTCAACAAAAGCTTTTTATATGGAACATGGTCACTTGCAGGTTCAATGGCAGATTGAAACGGTAACACACGTATTCCATCACCGTTCGCAGCTGTATAACTATCTCAAGCAGCAGGGCCATGAACTGAACTTTTTCATGCTGTATGCGTAATTAAACCTGTAATATTAAAGTAAGCTTAGTTGGCTCCACCGGATGGTCCGGTGGGGCTTTTTTTGCGTACATTCGTCTATCAATCTATGAAGTCTATCAAAATTGGACATTATGACCCTGGTAATTCACCGTTGCTTTAATAGATTTCAAGCATAGAATACCGTATCAAAGCAAAAAGGAGGTGAATTCAATGGCCATCCTTTTACCGATACAAAATTACAACCTTCCTGCCGGAGTAGGCAAGTCCTACTACGAAAATTTGGCTGGAGGCACAAATGCCAGCGCTACAGTGAACAACTTTGGACCTTTTCCGGTATCTCTCGTGATCACACGTGTTAATGCACCAGTAGTCACTTACGTTGTTCCTGTAAACAGCAGCCTTACCATTTCTGCTGGTGGAGTTCTGGTGTTTGCTTTGTTAGCTAACCTTGGAGGCGCAGCTTCCGGAACAATTCAATTCGCCGTAGCAGATTTGTAATTGATGTGAACTGGATTGGAACGGCCTCTGTCGGACATCTTGTCGGCAGGGGGTTTTCTTTTTTTATGGATATACATAGATTTAAAGTAATTAAGTGGCTGGTTTACGATTACATCTGTATTCGATATGCTTTTAAAATTTTTTCTTGGTAAATAATAAAATGCGTATTACCTTTAAACTTTAACAGCGCCTTTATACAGGTTTGTTTACTTTGGCATTCATTCGATTAATTTAAGGTATAGGCGGCACGCAGATTGGTGTTGGCATACAGGAGGTTAGTGGATGATGAATAGAACAATCTTATTTGAAACGGAACGGTTGGAATGTGCGACTTGGAACGAAGGAGATCGTGCGTTGGCGTTTGCATTGTGGGGCGATCATGAGGTTGCCAAGTGGATTAGCGGCAAGGGATTTCTGAGCGAGGATGAAGTAGAAGCGAGATTAACACAGGAGATTCAAAGGCAGAAGGAAGCGGGTGTGCAATATTGGCCCCTTTTTGAGAAAGAGTCCGAGGTGTTTGTGGGCTGTTGTGGCCTGCGTCCGTATTCTTCAGAAGAGGATATGTATGAACTGGGATTCCATCTAACCCGGGATCACTGGGGCAAAGGGTATGCCCAGGAAGCGGCGCGGGCGGTGATTGCTTATGCCTTTGACAAAATGAATGTGAAGGCACTGTTTGCCGGGCATCATCCGGAGAATGAAGTGTCACGTCACATCTTGATCAAGCTGGGATTTGAGTATACAGGTGATGAACGTTATGAACCAACAGGAAAGATGCATCCATCATATGTGCTGCGAAAATAAGAAACCCCCGACCAATGAAGGACAGGGATTGCGTGTTAGGCGATACTGAATAATACGGTTTTGGTTCCCACAAGTATAGATCCGCTGTTAACAAAATAATAGTTGGAGGCGGCATCCAGCGTTAAAGGTCCTGTCCAGGTGATCGTAGCAAACTGACTACTAAATATGCCTGTTGGAGGGACATCACTTAAGGCGAGTGTGACGGTCACATTGCCACTGATCGTGGAATTGGTAATGTGTGAGTATCCTCTTACATTAATGGTGCTGTCTGAAGTACTATCTACCATCCTTTGAATATTCAAACCGTTATGAACCATGGTGTTGATGCGACTGTGATACAGGTACGCATTCAGATTACCCATATGGCCCGATTGTACAATATTTCCTACGACTCTGGCATTGAGCAGTTGAAATTCAATGGTCGTGAACGGGTCACCCACAGCCACGTTCTGAAAAGTGACGTCACCGCTTATAATGGCGCCGTCCGTGTAGTTGGTATGCGTACTGACGGACGTGCCGTCATTAAACGTTCCTATAACCGTAACAGGACGAGCATCAAATGCGGGTCCTTGAACCAGATAGACATCTTCTGCAGCCTGACTTGTCTGGATCGTGACATTCCGGGGAATGGAAGAAACGAAGTTAGCCAGATCCGAATTTCCGAGTTGCCAAGGGCCAAGTCCCAGAATTTGCACATGTCTTGCAGGAGGAATAACGATGTCTTCATTGAAGGATGAATTGCCGGCAATAAGAATAATCAACCGGGCTCTCATGCCAAAAGTAACCGCAAGAGGGCTGTTCGTAGCTGCGTCGATAGCAGCCTGCAGAGAATTAAATGGATCAAAGGGTGATCCGGTACCTGGTCCTGGAGCGCTGGAGTCAGCCCAGTAGATCGTCTGTCCCCACTCGAAGTCGGGAGTGCCACCTTCGGCACCCAGCAATTCAGAAGTTACCAGTCGATGGGCAGCGACCAATTGTCCTGTGGCATTTTTGCCCCACATGGAAACGTCGGTTAAGCTCTCCGCCAAGCCACTGGTAGTGAAAATAAATTCGAAGCCATCCAAGTCTGCATAATAACTCTTGGTGAAGACTTCATTGGGCGCAAGCGAGATGGATTCCAGTACATACAAGGTTCGGGTTCCGTTCAGCGCATATCCTTCGATAAGAACAGTTGAGGAGTTGACTGGATCTTCGTTATCAATCTTGACAGTAACCGATTGGGTGAGTCTTGATCCGGATACCAGATTGTTCTCAATGGGCCCGGATGAGATTGTGGCCATCTGATTTCCTCCCCTTTTTTTATAGAGTTAGTTCATTCGAAACAATGCGATGTGCGGTGACGATTTGCCCGTTGCTGTCTTTTCCCCACACTGAAATTTCAGTTAATGCAGCTGCGCCTCCACCCGTTGTGAATACATATTCGTACCCATCCAGGTTGGCATAGTAGGTTTGAGAGAAGACTTGCCCGGGGGTCAGATTAACGGATTGCAGCACGTATAAGGTCCTCGTTCCATTCAGGAAATAACCTTCAATGAGTACATTGGACGTATTGATGGAATCGGTGTTGACCATTTTGATGGTGACTTGTTGTGTAGGTCTGCTGCCACCGGAGAGGTTGTTCTCGATCGGGCCTGTAGAAAGGACTGCCATAGGTCCAACTCCTTTTTTATGAATGTTTTTTTCAGAGAAAAGCTAGAATAGCATATGTTAGAATCCACAAAAGCGTTTGGACAGAGAGAGATATGTACTGAATGAAAAGGAGGAACTGAATCTTCTGTCCCAAGGAGATATATGTTTTCATGCTTTTTTTATTTCGCTTTCAGCTTCTATTAAGGTAGCAGAGGTAAGATAAGTCTTGTAAACCCCTTCTCGTGTTAAATAGATGTGTGACTGACCCCGCCGGGCGCCGGTGGGGTATTTTTTTGTTTTATTTTCAAATAAACAAAAATAAACAAAAATAAATAAAAGAATATATCTGTGTTTATTATTGACTACCAAAGATAAACAAAGGTATAATGAATGTGAAATAAAGAACTTACTATGTACGTGGCAAGCCATTTGATTTTCAATATAAGGAGAGATTGATCATGAACGTGACCCTTACCAATGAAACAACGCAGGTTGTAGGTTTCCATATCCCATTTGTTCGTGAGATGGCTGAGATTACACAACATATGTGGAAAAATGGCTGGGATGAGCGTAATGGCGGTAATGTCAGCTATCTGCTGGAGGAAGAGGAAGTTGCCCAATATATCGATATCCATCATGTGATTCGCAAGATCAAACCAGCATTTTCGGTGCAGGAGCTGGCAGGCAAGTATTTTATCGTGACCGCATCGGGCAAATATTTCAAAAATGTACTCGCTGATCCGGAGAGTAATCTAGGGGTGCTGCGTGTATCGCAGGATGGACAGGAGCTGGAAGTGCTCTGGGGATTGAAGTCGGGGGCGAATCCAACAAGTGAGTTGCCTACACATTTCATGAGCCATATCGAACGTTTGAAACTGGACCCGAACCACCGGGTTGTCATGCACAACCATGCCACTCATGTATTGGCTATGACGTTTATCCACGAATTGGATGAAGCAAAATTCACGAAAACGCTGTGGCAGATGTGCACGGAGTGTGTGGTTGTATTCCCGGATGGGATCGGCATTATTCCATGGATGATTCCTGGATCAAACGAGATTGGACGCGAAACGGCTGAGAAAATGAAAGAATACCACGCGGTCATCTGGCCGCAACATGGCATCTTTGGAACAGGAACAACGATTGACGAGGCATTTGGTCTGATTGAGACGATCGAGAAGGCAGCCCAAGTGTATATGCTGGTCGCTGGTCACGAGATCCGGCAGAGAATTACGGATGAACAGCTGACCACACTGGCGCAAGCGTTTGGTGTTACCCCTCGTCCCGGAATTCTGGGAAGTTAATATAGTTAACGCATAGATCAAGGAAGTGGTCTTTGGTTCATTGAACCAAAGGCCATTTCCTTTTTTTTGACGAACAATCGTCATTTTGGTTCAAAAAAGTTCAAATTGCTGAACAAGAATGGCTTTGTTATCGATTATTGAATCGTAGAATGCATTATCACGCGCTGGCGAATTTCGGGTGAAATGACGTATTGTCAACGGCTCTGCGATTTTGCATAATAACAATGCTTCACAGATGAGAGACGGAAGGAAGTTATGATCATGCTTGGCAAAATGAAGAGAATCTTAATAGGCAAGCCCATGAAATCGGCTGAACTGGATGGAGAAAAATTGGGGAAATGGAAGGCACTCGCCATCCTGTCCTCGGATGCCCTATCGTCCGTTGCCTACGGTACGGAACAGATTTTGCTGGTGCTCGTTGCGGCCGGATTCGCCGCCCTGTGGTACTCCGTTCCGATTTCCATCGCCGTGCTGGGATTACTCGTCATTTTAATTTTTTCCTATCGCCAGACGATATTTGCTTATCCAACAGGGGGCGGCGCTTATATCGTAGCCAAGGATAACCTGGGTACAACATCCAGTCTGATTGCCGGAGGATCTCTGCTGGTCGATTATATTTTGACCGTTGCGGTAAGTTCGTCCGCAGGGACGGATGCGATTACGTCGGCTTTTCCTATGCTGCATGACTACAGTGTTGTGATTGCTCTGATTATGATTGTTTTTCTAACCATTATGAATTTGCGGGGAGTGACGGAGTCAGCGTCTGTGCTGGCGATCCCCATCTATCTGTTTATCTTTTCGATTGCGGTTCTGATTATCTCGGGCGGAATCAAATTTCTTGCCGGGGGGATGGAAGCAGCTGCACCTGAATTCGGAACAAGTCTATCCCATGTGAGTATGTTTCTGTTATTAAAAGCATTCAGCTCCGGTTGTTCGGCCTTGACTGGCGTGGAAGCGGTAAGTAACGCGATCCCGAACTTCAAGCAGCCTGCTGAGAAAAATGCCGCGGGTACATTACTGCTCATGGGTTGTATATTGGGAGCCATGTTCATCGGTATCACCTTACTGGCTTATGGGTACGGAGTGAAGCCTGATCCCAAAGCAACGGTCATTTCCCAGATTGCTGAAGCGACGTTTGGAAGGGGCACGATGTATTTTATCATCCAGGGTGTAACGGCACTGATCCTGTTCCTCGCAGCCAACACAGCTTATTCGGCTTTTCCGCTGTTATCCTTCATGATGGCAAAGGATAAATACATGCCGCATGCATTTATGGTCAGAGGAGACCGGCTTGGTTTCTCAAACGGGATCATTTTTCTTAGTGTGATGTCTGCGCTGCTGGTGGTCGGGTTCAAAGGGAATACGGAAAGCCTGATTCCGCTCTATGCGGTAGGGGTGTTCATTCCATTTACGCTGTCACAGCTCGGTATGATGATTCGCTGGATCAAAGTCAAACCGTCTGGCTGGCAGATGAAGTTGCTGGTCAATACCGTCGGTATGCTGACTACATTATCGATTACCCTGATCTTTATTTTCACCAAGTTCACGCAGACATGGGTCATCTTTATCTTTTTGCCGGTCGTTGTTTATGTATTCATGCGTATTCACCGTCACTATTGCAACATCGCCGATGAACTACGTATTGATATTCAGGTTGATAAGCCAGCCAAAAAAGGTAATACCATTGTCATTCCTGTTGCAGGCATTACCCGGGTCGTCATGAATACGATCAGTTACGCCCAGACGATGTCGGATCACGTGGTCGCACTTTATATTGGCTTCGATGATGAGGCGATACGCAAGATGGAGCAGAAGTGGGAGGAGTGGAATCCAGGTGTTCGTCTGGTCGTGATCAAATCGAGATACCGTAGCATTATGGGGCCGCTCAAGAAATTCATTGATACAGTAGAGTGGAAAACGGCTGAGACCGATCACATCACTATATTGATTCCGCAATTCATCACCAAGCACTGGTGGCAAAATGTACTGCACAACCAGACCAGCTTTATGATTCGTGCTTATCTGATTAATTACAAAGACGTGATTGTCACAACGGTGCCATATCATCTTAATCGTTAACTCGAACGGTTAATCGCTTTAACCCGTTTGGAATATTTACAGATTATTGTAAAATGAGTCACTTTTATTAATAGACAAACGTTCATATTCCATTTACACATCAAACCGCAGGGATATCTCCAAACAGGGGAGTTCTTGCGGTTTTTTGTCGTGAAATCCGGTCTGGATACCGCTTTCGAATGGATGCACATTTCCGTAAAGTCCCTTGTCCATGATTAACGTTACGTTGATTCAGAATGAATTTTGCTGTGACATTTGACTCTTACACTAGATAACGTGGTGCTGAAGTTGATCTAACATTTCACACACACTGAATGCGTGAAACAAGGGGGAAGAAAATCCGATGAGTGAGCTTGATAACCGGATCAGCTTGCCCGCCGCCAAACGGCGCGTATCCGGTACGAGTGCGCGCCGGACAGCCTCGCTACGTGTGCAGCGAATGCGGGAGAATCTGCTGGCCTATGGTTTCCTGGCACCATCGCTGCTTTTGTTTGCAGTGTTTCTGTTTTACCCGATGTTTAAGTCCGTGTACCTCAGTCTGCATTCCACAGATCCGACGGGACAGATTGCGGCTTATGTAGGACTGGATAACTTCAAGGCTGTGTTCCAATCAGGACTGTTTATGCAAGGGATGAAAGTGACGTTACTATTTGTGCTGTTTACAGTCCCCACAGGTATGTTGGCTGCTCTGATTCTGGCTGCACTGACCCACAACCGGTTCAAGGGAATGCGTGTGTTCCAATTTGTATTCTCTCTGCCCGTGGTGTTATCCGTTGGTTCGTCAGCGGTGATCTGGAAGTTTCTATTCCATCCGACCCTGGGCATGCTGAATTATCTGCTTGGCAAAGTAGGTATCGATCCAATTCCCTGGCTTACCAGCCCGGATTGGGCATTGATTTCAATCTCCATCATGACGATCTGGATGAACCTTGGATTCAACTACATTATTCTATCCAGTGGTTTGGCGGGCATCCCGGATGAGATCTACGAGAGCGCCAAGATTGACGGTGCAGGACCATTGCTGACGTTTCGCAAAATTTCGATGCCGCTACTGTCACCAACGTTATTCTTTGTCACGGTCGTATCGATCATTGGTGCTTTTCAATCGTTCGGTCAGATCAACATTCTAACCCGGGGTGGCCCGATGGACAGTACAAATGTTTTTGTATATTCCATCTATCAGGAAGCCTTTGTTAATTTCCGCTTTGGTACAGGTAGTGCACAGGCACTGATCCTGTTTGTGGTGATTATGCTGTTGACCCTGATCCAGTTCAAATGGGTAGAAAGGAAAGTGCATTACCAATGAGTGCGACATGGACCAAAACGCTGTTGTATGTATTACTGACGATCTGTGCAGCGCTTGTGCTGTATCCGGTGATGTACACCTTTTTCATGGCCGTGATGACGCCGGAAGATGCGAGCGCTTATCCGCCGCATATCATTCCAAATTCAATCGATCTGTCCAACTTTAGCGAAGTATTTGATATTGTTCCGATCGGTCGATTTATCGGCAATACCTTTCTTGTCGCAGGACTCACAACGCTTGGTCAACTGATTACAGCGAGTATGGCAGCCTATGCTTTTGCAAAAATGCAGTTCAAAGGCAAAAACGTCATCTTCAGCATGTTTGTCGCAACGATGATGATTCCATGGGAAGTGACGATGATCCCAAATTACCTGACAGTTCGCAGCTGGGGCTGGCTGGATAGTTACCAGGGGTTGACGGTGCCGTTTCTGGCAACGGCGTTTGGTACATTCCTGCTAAGACAGTTCTTCATGCAACTGCCCAAGGAACTGTTTGAGGCAGCGAGGATCGACGGTTGTGGTCATATTCGCTATTTCATATCGCATGTCTTGCCTTTGTCCCGTCCGGCACTGGGTACACTGGCAATCTATTCATTCTTAAGCATGTACAATTCGTATCTCTGGCCGCTGCTGGTGACAAACACACCGGAAATGAGAACCGCACAGATCGGCATCTCGATGCTGGAGTTCCAGGAATCCACAGCGTGGAATCTGGTATTTGCCGGAACAGCGATGGTCATTCTACCATCCTTGCTGCTATTGATCTTCGGGTTGAAACAGCTTGTCCGCGGAATGGCCGCAGGCGCGCTGAAGGGGTAGGCAATGAAAGTTTTACAACTATTTAATTGAAGTGGAAGCTCTGAAGGTTTTGATCTAAAGATTTTAATTTAGAGGTTTTGAATTAAAACATGTATCAGGTCTTAAGTTTTGGATACCAGGAGCGAATAAAATGAGGCTCGTGCTTCAAATAAAATGTTGAAATGAACGACGGTAGTAGTGGAGGGGACGAACTCGATTCTGAAGAAGCAAAGCGTTCGCCTTTATCCCCGGATTTCCCCCTTTGAAAGGGAATGAAAAGAAATCCGGGGATAACAGCGATCAAAAGAACGATTCGTAACCGTAACGGCCACACCGCGTCATCCCCAAGATTTTATTGTACGCGAGCCATATAAAAGGAGAGCGATTTCGTTTGAAAAAAAGAGGAACATTTGCATTAATGCTGGCTGCACTCATGTTGGTCATTGCCGCTTGCGGAACAAAAGCTGAAACAAGCAGCCCGGCAAGTGGAGCACAAGCAGAAGCGGCCGCAGCTGAAACAACACAATTGACGTGGTGGCATTCCATGTCTGGCGCTGGGGAGAAAGCCATTAACCAACTCGCTTCCGATTTTAACGCTAGCCATCCCGACATTCAGGTGAAGCCCATCTATCAAGGGAAGTACGATGAAAGTCTGAACAAACTCAAAGCATCCATGGGCTCAGACAGCGGTCCAGACATTATCCAAGTCTATGAGATTGGTAGCAAGTTCATGATTGATTCGGGCATGATTACGCCAGTACAACAGTTCATCGACAAGGATCAGTTCGACCTGTCCCAACTGGAGCCAAACATCATCCGATACTACACCATCAATGGCAAATTGAACGCCATGCCGTTTAACACATCCAACCCTATCCTGTACTACAACAAGGATATGTTCAAAGCAGCAGGTCTCGACCCGGAGAACCCGCCCAAGACGTATGAAGAGTTTGAACAAGCAGCAAAAGCATTGGCGAAAGACGGTAAGCCAGGTGCATCCATGGCGATCTACGGCTGGTTTATGGAACAGTTCTTTGCAAACCAGAATGCAGATTATGTAAACAATGGAAACGGAAGAACTGAGGCAGCCACAGAGTCTCTGTTGAACTCCGAAGCTGGAGTGAAGACATTAACGTGGTGGAAAAAGATGATTGATGAGAAGACCCTCTCCAATCTGGGACGTAGCACAGACGATACAACAGCAGCATTTACCGCTCAGCAAATCGGTATGACTCTTGATTCCACAGCTGGCCTGCGTAAAATCGTAGAAGGTTCAGGTGGCAAGTTTGAACTGGGAACAGGCTTCCTCCCTCGTCCAGCGGATGCCAAAGAAGGCGGCGTTGTAGTGGGTGGAGCGAGCTTGTACATCATGAACAACAAATCGGAAGCGCAACAGCAAGCGGCATGGGAATTCATCAAGTACTTGGCTACACCAGAGGTACAAGCGAACTGGAGTGTTGCGACAGGATACTTCCCTATTACGACAGCAGCCTACAATGAGCAAGTATTAAAGGATAATATGGCGAAGTACCCACAATTCCAGACAGCAGTCGACCAATTGCACGCTTCCGCGGATTCGACAGCAACATCCGGGGCGTTAATGGGTGTATTCCCGGAAGCCAGACAACTTGTCGAAGGAGCGATTGAAACGGTCCTGAATGGACAAGGTACACCACAGGAAGCACTGGATGCAGCGGCTAAACAAATTACAGACAAGATTGCGCAATATAACAGCACGGTGAAGAAATAATTTAATTCATATCCATGTTGAATGCAGTGGTTAAGCTGCATTCAATTTTTTTGTTTTACTAAAAAGAAAGACTAACATTTTTTGTTAATGATTCCGAAAATAGAATAGGAAGCTGAAAGGGGTATCCCAATACATGGATTCATGAAAAGCAATGGACAATATTAAAAATAAGAAGGAGTACAAGTGAATGAAAAGAGTAACGGTTCTAATGATGGCATTTATGTTGTTGTTTGTTTCAAGTGTTTATGCGGAAGAACTTAAAGTTAAAGATATTGAACTCATCCCTAATACTTCAGTTTCGGTCGGTGGTAAGATTAATCTTAATATAGTTGTTGTGTATGATGACGAAAATTCAATACATAGCGATAACGATCCATACTACAGAAGAAATACAGGTCTTACAAAAACAGATTATACGATAAGTGAACCTCATATACTTCAAGTGCTGAGCACTGGGATGGTAAAGGTAATAGGTGTAGGTTCTTCAACAATTACTGTTAAAGTCGAAAATGTTGAAAGATCAGTTACTATTTCAGGTAGTTTGGATGAAGCAATTGATGGAGGATACATAAAAAATGGTGTGACTCTTGTTCCGATGAAAGAGGTATTTAAGGCACTGGGAGGGAGTGTTAGTTACATTGCTCAACAGGACGCCTTCGAGATTAAAGTTGGTTCTACCAAACTAACTCTCCCGAAAACGGGAACAAAAGCAACGTTAAATGGAGAGCCATTAACTCTCAAGTCCCCGTTGCTTGTTCAAAATGGCGTAACTTTGTTTCCTGCTTCTGTTCTCTCAGATGCTCTGGATGGAACTGTGACTTATAACTCTAAAGCTAAGCAGATGCAAGTATCCATTGGTAAAGGTAAAATGACTATTAATATTGAACAACCTCAAAAACAAAACAGTGTAACAGGAACAACTCCAACAAAAGGGAAACTTTATGCTGTGCCAGCTACTGGAGATATGAAAGGGTGGAGCATTCTCAAGGGTCATCCTTACGAAAAAAGCATCCGTGTGTACTTCAAAATCAATGGGTCAAATGTACAAATATATACTAAGGATATAAGGAAGGTAGATCTGAATAAAAAAGTAACATGGACCGATTTAGAGGGGAAAAAACACACGAATACGGTAAAACAGTTATATACTGTTTTTGGGGAATTAAGTAATGAATATACTAGTGACATACTATATAAAATGTTTGGAAAAACATATTCAGACTGGATCGGGTCAACTTCACTGAATGCAGATCGATACGTTGACCAATACTTGGAGCAACAAGGATTAATTGAACCCTATGGAAGTAATATTACTTTGACACCAGACACAGAAGTGTATTGAAAACCGTCTGTAACATTTCGAAAAAGTGAAATTAGTATCATTTTTCATATTTTATATTATCCCACAAGAAAGTCTCTGAGAGTAATTGGAGATGTTCTTGTGGTTTTTTTTTTAACATTCTATTAACTCATACTGATTTTGCGCTTAATAGTTCTCTTTTATACTCAGTTAATGTGGTGATCTAAAGTGATCCGTACATATCGTTTTATCATGTGAAAATGCATGTCTCAAGACTCAGGTTTTAGTGGGTTTAAAGAAATGAGTACTGTTACTAAATGTCGAATTCGTATATATATTCAGTATAAATGTCAATTTAATTGACGTTAAGTAACTGTATATCTAACATTTATATAACTTTAATAGGCTTAATAACGTGTTTTTAGTTAAAAGTTAGTACTATTTATTCATTATTATAGAGGTTAGTTTAGAAAATGTGATATGAGTGTTCTATTTTCTTTCATAACGAAGAAATATTGTTTACACAAGTCTGTTATTCAGTTATCTTATATTTGAACTAATGTACAAGCTGGCTGAACAAATGATTGCCAAGTTGAAAACATGGGGGTAGGACGAATGAACAACAAGCAAGTGAAACGTTGGGCACAAGGGTTTCTGGTTTTCGTTCTTGTCGTTACAGGTGCGGCACCAATAGGTGGATTAAGTAGCACCGCATATGCTGATGAGGAAAGTGTAGTAACGGAAGAGCCGCACACAAGTGATCAGGAGACTTCCATACCGAATACTGTCCCAACTGAAGAATCGTCAGACCTGGAGGGGACAGAGTCACCAACTAACGAAGATGGTGATTTTGATGGAACTGAAAGTGAAGAACCAGCTGAGACGGATAACTCAGAAGTACAGGAAGCAGACGAGACTGGAATCATATCCATTGCTGATGCGAGAGTCCTTGCACCAAATACAAATGTAGCCGTTTCAGGTGTCGTAACGTACAGTGAACTCTCCGGAGAATTCACGAATTATTATATTCAAGACGAAGAAGCTGGCATTGTAGTCCGAGCGAAGAATCAGGTTGATGTGGGGGATCGCATTGAAGTGTATGGTCCAATTACCCACTACAGCGGACTCGTCCAGATCGAGAAGGATAAGTCAGGTTTTACCGAAGGATACATGAAGGTCACTGAGCAAAATGTGACACTCCCCGGACCCAAAAATATGGTGTCCACAGACTTTGTCAGACCAGCAGACCAAAGTAACAAAGGTCCGGGCGAAAAGTATGAGGGAATGTTTGTCGAAGTAAGAGATATTCAGGTAATACGGGGCAGTAGTTCGACGTTTTACGCTACGGATAGTCATGGTGCTGAGATGACGATTTATGCCAAAAACTCTCCTACCGCGCTAACTGTCGGCAAAACCTACGAATATGTGCAGGGTGTTCTGACATTCAACAGTAATTACGGATTAGAGATTTTGCCTAGAACAGCCGCAGATGTTGTAGAAAATAGCCTGTCTGTGATGGCAAGTGTTCCATCTGGCGGGATTCCCCGGAACAATGAAGTCACATTAACCTCTCCAGCCAAGAGTGCAGTTGTACATTACACGACGGATAATACAGAGCCTACTTCTTCTTCCGCCGTGTATAGTAGTCCAATAGTGATTGATCAAGACATCGTAATCAAGGCTGTTGCCATTCTTAATGGACAATCCAGTGCAGTGTACACCTTTACGTATCAAATACTTCCTGATAAAGAAAACGTGCGTATCCATGATATTCAGGGCGCAGGACATACCTCTGTTTTTAACGGATACGATGTTAAGGATATTGAAGGTATTGTTACCTCTGTCAGTACAAGCAGTTTTTACATGCAAGAGCTTCCGGGCGAGATGGACGATGATAACCGGACATCCGAAGCCATTCAGGTTTATAAACCAAGTCATGGAGTTATCGTTGGCAATCAGGTGAAGGTATCTGGGAAAGTTACGGAATATGGGGCGGTTAACGAATTAACCACCACGCAGATTACGGCGAGTGCCATTGTAAAAGTAATAAATAAGGTAGATCTACCTGCACCTGTGAAGTTGGGTGTCAATGGACGTGTAATTCCAACCGTCATTGACTCAGACTCTTTTGCAGAATTTAATCCCGAGACGGATGCTGTAGACTTTTTTGAAAGTTTGGAAGGCATGCGTGTTGAACTGGAAAAGCCTGAAATTATAGGTCCTTACTCCAGTCAACCGGGTCTGGCCGTTGTTGTGGATAATGGTGAGAATAATCCACTTCGCACACCTAACGGTGGTGTTATTCTGACCGATAACAAGAAAGATATGAATGAGAGTGATCTCAATCCGCAGCGTCTATTTATCGGCAAGAAACCTTCCAAAGCAGTAAAAACAGGCGATAAGTTGGATGGTAATGTAGTCGGAGTAATGACCTACTCTAGTGGAAATTTCAAGGTGAGTCCTGAAGGGAATTTACCAGCAGTTATCCCGGGAGAAACGAAACAAGCGACTACTTCCATTGAACAAGCGGCAGATAAACTGACCATTGCTACGTTTAATGTGGAGAACTTCAGCAAAAAAGATTCAACACGAGCCAATAAAATCGGTAAAATCATGGTGGATAATCTGAACACGCCAGACATCATTGGCATAATGGAAGTTCAGGATAACGATGGCGATGCCGACACGGGCACAACAGCGTCCAATGAGAGTTTTCAGACGCTAATTGATGCAATCAAAACGAACAACGGACCAACATATCGATATAGTGAGATTTCTCCGGAAAATAACAAGGATGGCGGGGCACCTGGTGCCAATATTCGTGTAGGGTTCCTTTATCAGCCGAACCGTGTATCGTTGGCTAATGGTATCGGAAAAGGAAATGCTACGACAGCGATCACAGTCAAAGCTGACGGCAGTCTCTCCAATAATCCGGGTCGTATTGCACCAGGGGACGAGGCGTTCGCCAGCTCCCGCAAACCGCTCGCCGCTGAATTCGAATTCAATGGTAAACGTGTAGTGGTGATTGCCAATCACTTCAATTCCAAAGGTGGAGACCTGAAACCTTTTGGAAGTATACAACCTGCCACTCGGAGCAGTGAAGTTCAACGTGCGAAGCAAGCTACATTGGTGAATGGGTTTGTGAAAGAGTTACTGAACAAAGACCCTGAGGTGAATGTCGCCGTTCTCGGTGATTTTAATGACTTCCAATTCTCGGATACTTTGAACATTGTTGAAGGTAATGAACTGGACAACCTGGTAAACGAACTACCAGAAAATCAGCGGTATTCCTACATCTATGATGGAAACTCCCAGACACTGGATCACATTTTGGTGAGTAAAAATCTAACTGAGACGGCAGCCATCGAAGTGGTACATGTGAATGCCGATTTTGAGACAGCAGATGGACGAGTGAGCGACCATGATCCATTGCTTGCACAATTGAGTATTGGAGATCCAGTGGAAGAAGGCGACTTCAACCTGCGCGTACTGCACACAAACGACACGCATGCGCATCTGGATAACATCCCGCGCCGAGTAACGGCAATTAAGGAAGCGCGCAATGATAATACCCTGGTGCTGGATGCAGGGGACGTATTCTCTGGTACATTGTACTTCAATCTGTTTAATGGTCTGGCTGACCTGGAGTTCATGAACATGATCGGATATGATGCGATGACCTTTGGTAACCATGAGTTTGATAAAGGTCCAAGCGTACTGAGAGCATTTATTGAAAAAGCAGAGTTCCCGTTTGTGAGTGCTAATATTGATTATTCAAAGGATGCGAGTTTGAGTGGTTTGTACAGAAATAGCATCGGTAACCCGGGTGATAAAGCCGAAATCTATCCGGCGATTATTACGGAAGTGAATGGTGAGCGAGTCGGTATTTTCGGACTGACGACACCGGACACGGTATCTCTTTCTTCACCGGGAGATGACTTGAAGTTTATCGATTATAAGGCAAGTGCACAAGCAACTGTACAAATGCTGCAAAATGAAGGTATCAATAAAATTATTGCTTTGACTCACCTGGGCTACTCAGAGGATCTCGAATTGGCAGAAGCTGTAGAAGGGATCGATATTGTAGTAGGTGGTCATTCACACACCATTCTGAACGCACCAGTTTTGGTGGATACCCATGCGGACCCAACTTTGGTTGTGCAGACTGGGGAATATGACGTTTCTCTTGGTCAATTGGATGTTACGTTTGATGAAGCAGGCGTATTGAAGAAGTGGAACGGCAAATTATTGAGTCTGGATGCCAAAGATGCTAACGGCCAATTCGTCTATGCTGATGATGTGGAAGCCGCAAACAAGCTGAAAGAATATGCGCCTCAGCTGGAACAATTCAAGAAAACGGTTATCGGTAAAACAAATGTCTTTCTGGATGGAGAACGGGGCACTGTGCGGAAACAGGAAACCAATCTAGGAAATCTGATGACAGATGGCATGCTGGAGAAAGTGAAATCCATTGTGCAGGAGAATGATGTCAAAGGATACGTCGCGATCCAGAACGGTGGTGGCATTCGAGCTTCATTCCAGACAGGTGATATTACGCTGGGTAATCTCCTGACTGTGATGCCATTCGGTAATAACCTGTCTGCGTTGAAAATGACAGGTAAGGAAATCACAGCCGCGCTGGAAAATGGAGTTAGTGGTGTGGAAACGGGAGAAGGACGTTTTCCGCAAGTAGCGGGTATGCGTTTCTACTACGATTCCACGAAACCAGGCGAAAAAATTAATGCAACGACCAATACCGTGACCCAAGTGGGTCAACGTGTGGTCAAAGTTCAGATTAAGAATGCAGATGGTGCGTACTCGGATATTGATCCGAACGGGTATTATATCGTTGCTACCAATTCATTCATGGCTAACGGTGGAGACTTCTATCGTGCTATGAGAACGGCAAAAGATGACAATCGATTCTACGAATTAAATCTGGTCGATTATGAAATCTTCCATGAACATCTGGACCGTGTAGGTACAGTTGATCAAAAGACAGAAGGACGCAGTATGGATTTGAAGGGAGCGCCACTTCCGGGGGAAGGAAATGGAAGCAATCCTGGTAATGGTGGCGGGAATAATGGAAGTAATCCGGGCAGTGGTAACAGTGGTGGAGGTTCTACAACACCTACCCCGCCTGTAACTCCAACCACACCGACTACACCAACCAATCCTACAGACCCAACTACGCCAACCGTTCCGGGTAATGGAGGAAGTCCTAATCCAACCACACCGGTTGTGGACCTGAAGGACATCGGAAATCACTGGGCGGCTGCTGCCATTGAGCAGGCCATTTCCCGGGGAATTGTGAACGGATATCGGGATGGTAATTTCCGTCCGAATGCACCAGCGACACGCGCCGAGTTCATTGTGATGTTGGGAAGAGCATTTGAACTTCCAGCCAGCAACAAGGCATTGACGTTTAAGGATGCTGCTGGGATACCTGCATGGGCGCAATCCTTTATTGCTCAGGCAGTGGATCAAGGCATCATTAGTGGATATACGGATGATACGTTCCGTTCATCGGGCAAAGTATCTCGGGTAGAGATGACGGTTATGCTCGTCAGAGCACTCGGCCTTCCAGTGGAGTCCGATCCGGCACTGAGTTTCGCGGATGCAGATAAAGTACCTGCATGGGCCGTTCCGTATATCGCTGCTGCATATGATGCAGGACTGGTGAAGGGAACAGGCAAAAATATGTTTAACCCCCTCGCTGAAGCAACACGTGCTGAAGTGGTAACCTTGTTATTGTCAGCAAGCGAGTTGCAAAAGCAATAAACGCATGATAAAAGACGGTTTAAAACAGCTTGCAGACTCCCATCTGCAAGCTGTTTTTTTACTAATTAATGCCTGTTAATTTTCACCAAGTGAAGGTATAGTAGACAGGATTATATTGAAGGAGTGTTGACGTAATGCAAGATCAACCCGTTTTAATCGCACTATTTGCCATAGCGGCAGGAATTTTTAGTTTGCTCGGTGGTATCAACAATTGGGATTGGTTTATGAAGAGCTTTAGAGCAGGAATTTTTGTGAAGACCATTGGACGGCAGGGCGCAAGAGTGGTATATGGTATTCTCGGTGTAGTCATGATTGTCATTGGTGTATTACTGTTACTGATCGGATAGTTATTGGGAAATAAACGAACTAACCAAGTATCATCTACATACGATGTTCATGAGCGAAGGCAAAATAAGAGGATATGTGAGAAGAGTCAAATGAAAAAAGCGTTTGAATGCTTAAAGCAGCAGTATGCAGTAACACCAGCATACAATATCTAATCAAATAGCATGCCTGAAAAAAACATAGCCATAACAAAAAGACCACCGAAATTTTTCGGTGGTCTTTTACCAAATTCAGGTTTATCCATCTCAATCTGGTTTAATTATCTTTTAAGTCTTCAACAGAGTTGATATCCATGTAAGTCGGAACAACCAGACCTTGTTTAACTCCTGTCATGCTGACAGCGATATCTTCAATCTTGTCTCCATATGTCTTCCAGTAGTCCCCATGTGTAAGCGGGAGCCAAACGGCTGGAGAAGCATCGATATCACCTGCCGCCAAGCCTGCCCACATGGGACCAGCTTCGACTTGCAGTGCTTTGACTGTGTAACCCAGATCCGTCTCAAGCACATACTTCATCAGGTTGGTACTCGCAATTTCAGAGTCCCATGCAACATAACCGAGACGTAAATTGTCACCTTTAACCGGGGTTAACCCCTTGGTCCATTCTTCAATTTGGTCCGGATGTTTTTCTGCATAAGTCTTGGCAGCTTCTTCAGGCGAAACGCCCTTTTGAATGTCTACCATGATTTCACTCATTTGATCTGCAGTCCAATTAAAACGAGAGAAGAACTCATAGGCAACGGGATGATCTTCTTTGATTCCCTTACGTCCAACCGTGTGAACTTCCTCTGCATCGCCGAAAATTAAGTCGGGATCATCCAAATACTTCAGATCATACTGATTGAACATCCAGTGCGGAGTCCAACCCGTAACGATGATGGGTTCTTCATTTTTATAAGCTTTGTCCAATGATGCAGTCATTGCTGCTCCAGAACCTTCAATCAGATTCCAGTTAGACAATTCATAATGTTTAATGGCGTTTGCTGTGGCCTTCATCAGACCTGCACCCGGGTCAATACCAACAATCTGGTGATTAACCTCTTCGCCCACATTAGCACTTGCCGATGGAGTGGAAGAAGCTGCACCTGTCTCCAGATCTGCAATCGAATTGACTTCAGTCATGTACTTAGGAACCACGAGGCCTGTACGTACACCTGTCATATTAGCCCCCAGATCGTCCACCTGGTCTTTGTAACGTTCCCAGTAGTCTGCGTGTGTCAATGGCAGCCAAGCTGCTGGAGAGGCATCTACGTCGCCTGAGGCAACACCCGTCCACATTGGTCCGGCTTCGACTTGCAGAGCGTTAACTTTATAACCCAATTTGTTTTCCATCACATATTTTAGCAAGTTCGTACTTGCGATTTCGGAATCCCAAGCCACATAGCTGAGTTTGAATGCATCACCGTTCACTGGAGTCAGACCTTTGGTCCACTCAGCAATCTGATCGGCATGTTTCTCAGCATAAGCTTTAGCTGCTTCTTCTGCAGATGTGCCATCTTGGATAGCAGTCATCATTTCACCCATTTCATCCGATGTCCATTGGAAACGGGACAGGAATTCAAACGCAACAGGGTGATCTTTTTTCAGACCTTTACGGGCGATGGTATGAATTTCTTCAGCATCACCGAAAGATTTTTCTGGATCTTCCAGATATTTCAGATCATATTTGTTGAACATCCAGTGTGGAGTCCAACCTGTAATGATGATTGGATCTTCATTTTTGATGGCTTTGTCCAGCGTAGCCGTCATGGCTGCACCAGAGCCTTCAATCAGAGTCCAGTCAGTCAATTTATAGTCTTCGATCGCTTTTGCAGCGGACTTCATGATACCAGCCCCTGGATCGATACCAATAATCTGATAGTTCACTTCTTGACCTACAGCATTGGCTGCTGAGTTGTTGCCACCAGCCGAAGTTGTGCCACCAACGAAGTATTGTGAGAAACCAGCTACAAGCACAAGGAATGTTGCCGCAGCAGTGATCCATGCTTTTTGCTTGGCTGTAATGCGTGAGGTTTTTTTGCGACCTGGCATAAATACATTTTGTGTAAAACGGTCCAGAACAATCGCGAGTACAACAACGGCCAGACCGGCTTCGAAACCTTTACCGATTTGAAGCTGTGTTACAGCACGATAGACTTCCGCACCAATACCTTGTGCACCGATCATGGATGCAATAACAACCATGGACAGTGATAGCATGATGGTCTGGTTAATACCGGACATCACGGTAGGCAAAGCGAGTGGAAGCTGTACTTTGAACAACTTTTGCATGGAAGTTGAGCCGAATGCATCAGCTGCTTCAACCAATTCGCCAGATACCTGTCTGATACCCAGGTGAGTCAGACGAATCGTTGGCGGAATCGCAAATATAACAGAAGCGATAACACCTGGAACGACACCTAGACTAAAGAATGTGACCGCAGGCAACAAGTAGACAAATGCAGGCATCGTCTGCATGAAGTCAAGCAGCGGTGTAATGATACGCGCCGCAGTTTTACTGTATGCGAGCCAGATTCCGACAGGTACACCAAGCAGGATCGAAACCAATCCTGAAGTGATAACCAGGCCGAGTGTGTCCATCGATTGGGACCAGTATCCCAAGTTATCTACGAGCAAGAACCCGATAACCGTAAATAGTGTCAGTGGGAGTCGTCCTACGAGGAACGCAAGAACACCCAATATGGCAATGAACAGGAGTGGATGGGGCAGCATGAACAGCCCGGAGAAGAATCCAACTACTGCCTGAATAACAATAGAGATTACATTAAACAATCCGGAGAGCGAGGAGCTCATCCAGTCAACGATGGATTCAATCCACGATGCTAGTGGTATTTTGGGAATCATTCTCAAGTTCCTCCTTTACTGCAACTTCACCGCTAAGTGCACCCAGCAGGGCACCGCGGACGATAACACCTTGCAGACGGCCATTCTCACCAACAACAGCGAGCGGCACATGGGCTGAACTTACAATCTCGAACAATTCATGAATCAGGGTTTCAGGCGACACCGTCGGCCCGTCCGTGATCAGAATGTCATTTAATACTTTATTTTCGCGCATTGCACGGGTTGCATCTTCTGCAGTAATGACACCAAGCAGCTTCTTCGAACGGTCAATGACAAACAGATTAGAGACACCATTTTCGCGCATGAGTTCGAGGGCTACCCGAGGACCTCGGTCAAGTGTGATTGTCTCAGGGCGACGCATGACGTGAGCGGCAGTGAGGACCTTGGACAGATCCACGTCTTCGACGAAGCGGGCCACATATGAGTTGGCCGGTTGAATCATGATTTCTTCCGGTGTACCGATCTGCACAACTGCGCCGTCTTTCATGAGGGCAATACGATCGCCGATGCGCAGCGCTTCGTCCAAGTCATGGGTAATGAAAATAATGGTCTTTTTCATTTTATCCTGAAGCTCGATCAACTCATCTTGCATATCACGGCGAATCAATGGATCAAGTGCACTGAAGGCTTCATCCATCAGTAGTACTTCCGGGTCATTGGCAAGTGCACGCGCCAAGCCGACACGTTGCTGCATCCCGCCACTAAGTTCATCTGGCATTTTGTCTTCCCAGCCTTTAAGGCCAACCAGCTCAAGTGAGGTTTTTGCCTTCTCCCGGCGTACTTCCTTATCTACTTTTTGTATTTCCAATCCATACTCCACATTATCAAGAACGGTACGGTGCGGGAACAACGCAAACTTTTGGAAGACCATGCTAATTGTTTTCCGGCGCACTTCGCGCAATTGTTCTTTGTTCATCTTGCGTAGATCCTTACCATGGACCAGAATTTCTCCGGATGTTGGTTCAATCAGACGATTGAACATCCGAACCAGTGTGGATTTACCACTCCCGGACAGTCCCATAATAACGAAAATCTCGCCTTCCTTAATGTCCATGTTGACCCGGTTGACACCAACCGTTATCTGTTTTTCTTTGGCCAACTTTTCTTTACCCCAACCTTGCTCCAGTAATTGCAGACCTTGCTCGGTTTGGGGTCCAAACAATTTACTTACGTTTTTCACTTCAAGTATGGTCATGTTTTCACCCCTTCTGATGTGTTGTGCACTTCGAACGGCTTTCAGCATCCATAAGCCCATACACTTATGCGCCCAGCCACGAAATCCGGTAATTGTTGCTTCGCTTCCCGTCTTTCTGGGTAACGTTTTTAAGTCTAACAATACTTAACCAGTATATCAACCGAATAAACAGTACATAATGTTTGTACAGTAAAAACTGTACAAAGTTTTTCGTCCAAATACTCCGTCATTCTCCTTATTCTGGCTAATAAGGCAGCTTTACATTTGACATTGCTTTTCCTACAATAGAAAATGAGCTGAATTGAAGCTGAATTTTTTGGTTAAAAGATAGTCATAGGCAATTGTAGCCTGGTAAAGTTCCCATTTTCATACATTGGGTGAATGAAAGCCCTCTGGCATATATGATGTCCGGCCGAGTGCTTTCCCATGTAAGCAGGACTTTTAAAGTGTTGCAATTATTTCGCCAAAGACTGTGGAATGTTCAGAATGGAGGTTGCAAGCATGGGCTTGGACCATTTACAAGAGGAACAGCAGGCAACCGTGCTGAAGATTCGTAAGCGCGTCATTGAAGCCATTGGACGTAATATGGATCTTTACGGCGTTACGCTGTCGACGGGACACTTATATGGATTGCTATTTTTTGCAGACAAACCAATGACCCTTGACGATATGGGACGGGAAATGGAAATGAGCAAAACGAGTATGAGTACAGGTGTACGAACACTGCTGGATTTGAAAATGGTAAATAAAGTGTGGAGCAAGGGCTCCAGAAAAGACCTATATGAAGTAGAATACGACTGGCATCAGACGTTTACGGATTATTTTGCGATTAAATGGAGAAAAGCCGTGGAGAGTAACCTACAGATTCTACGCAAATCAATTGAAGAACTGAATCGGTTAGTCGAAGGTCTGGATGAGCAGGCAGACGCTGAACTTATCCACATTCTGATGGAAGACAAACACAAAGTTTTGCAAGCGGAAGCATATTACAAATGGTTGGATCGGTTGATTGATACCATGGAAAATGAAGAGATATACAAGCTGGTTCCGAAGGAAGAGATTAAGGAACATTCATAATTACATGCAAAGGGCCCTTTCCGTTATAGGAGAGGGCCCTTTGGCCTGTGCAATATCTTACTGAATTATTAATGAAGGAACATGATGTAAAAGATAATCTTGCCCATCGTATCGACCTATGTTCACATCTAATGTCCGATCAGACCTGCCTGAGGAAAGACTACAGACTGCTGAGCAATCTGTTCCAGTTCGTTCAGAATCTGCAACCGGCCACCCGGGGTCCAGCATAACCGTTGCCAGTTCGCAATATCGTGAACGTTACCATACAATACAGCAGGGGATCGATTCCACGATGCCGTTTGTTTCATGCGTCGGAACACCTTTTCACTGGCAGGTTGAAGCGAAGCACGATGGATTAACAGGTAATCCGTGTCCAGCACGGGAATACTATCCGCTACATACTCATTTCTGGAACTTTCGCGAGATACAAGCTGAGCAGGCTGAAGTCCCAATTCAGCATACAACAAGTGATTTAATGGATGCTCGCCAGTCCCTTGTAAGCGAATGGATTGATTCGTAACCTCCATCAGAGCCAACCGTTTTTGTCCGAAATAGGGTTGCAGGTTTAGGCTTGCTTCAAGCTTGCGAAACTCAAGTTCTTTGAAATTCAGCAACGCTTGTTTCTCACGTCCGACCAGTTCGGCTATGCGAATATGGTTCTCTTTCCAGTCATTAGTGGACTCCAAGATGATGGTGGGTGCAATACTTTTCAGGCGATCATAATAGGGCTTGTGGTAAAAGTCACCGATGATCAAGTCTGGCTTCGCCTGCCGAAGTTGATCGAATTGTCTGGTTAATCGGCGTTCTTGTTCATATTCATCCGATTCTCGGTCAAATACACCTTCACCTTCCAGCACAGCTACCGGGAGCAGTCCAAGCGAGGCCAAGTTCTCATGGAATCCCATAATGGATGCCGTAGCTACGCGAAGTTGATCTCTTTTCATATATACGCTGGGAGCAATCCCCAAGGTTTGTTTGAATTTGCGGCTAAAATAATACTCATTACCATACCCGACAGATACCGCGACGTCTTTGAGGACACAGGATTCCTCTGTCAGCTGTTTTTTGGCTTCGTTTATACGTAAACGATTCAGGTAATCGGTCGGTGACATGCCTTTGGCCTTCTTGAAACTGCGTGAATAAGAGCTGGGGGTGAGTCCAGCAATCTTGGCAAGCTGATCCATGCTGATTCCTTCACTCATGTAACGTCGCATATACATAATACTGCGTTCCAAGGCAGGGTCCACTTTCTCATGATTGGCTTCCAGCCTGTTCTCTGAGAGAAATTGCAACAGCTCATGCAGCTGGCTATGTATGCTGATAAAGTGATCGGGTTGAAGGCCGCGATAGGTTTCATACAGTTGTTCCAAACGTAATACAGCCTGCTGCTCATGACGAACCAGCAACCTGCCTGTCTCCCAATCCAGCGGGAAGGCGGGTGATGAGGTCATTTTCCATTCACCGCGCACTTGCTGCAAACAAACCGTATCCATGCTTACCAATATACATTCGGTAACGTTCGAGCGTGCAGCGGCCTCGATGGTTGTTCCTGGCTTCAGTACAAACAAGCTGCCCGCTTGCGCCGTATAGACTGTATCATTCAGGACCAGAACACCGTCTCCTTGCAAAATAAGACATAGCATGGGCCGTGACACCGTCTTGCCTTGCACACGGAAATTCTCCCCACGACGCACACGGCACATGGAGGAGAGGAGCGGTAGAGATGAGGTTTCAGCAATGAAGGGAAACTGTTCAGTCATACGGACCATCCTTTTGTCTTATTTTCTTAATGATAACAATTATCATTCTCATATGGAAGATGTTTTTGAAAAATAGTTTTCGACAACCAAAAAAGGACTACCAAGAGCCGTTATGGCTGCATGGTAATCCTTTTTGTTATGGACAAGTCCGTTGAATGGGCTATACGCCTGAATCAACATGAGATGTTAGTACGGTGTCACCAATAGAATATTGTCGAGGAAAACGTCACTCATTACTTTTTTCCCTGTTCCACCCGTTTGCACGTGATACAAGCGATATTGATCTTTGGCATTGATGTAGAAGAGGCCCGCAACATCATCTCTGATATGGAATGCATCCCATTCGTCCCCGGTAAGTTTCGTTACCTTGAGAGCTGTATTAACCGAATAGAGTCCATTGTTGCCCGAGATGTATGCAGCCGTAGATGTACCATTGGTCAATTGATTCGCAACATACGTTACATTGTTCAGGTTCAGGTTGGCAGACTTGGTCACTTTGTTGCCCGAGACCGTTTTGGCATAAGCCTTTTTGTCTGCATCAATAATGACAACCTTGTCTGTTCCTAAGGCACTTATTTCACGAACGCTTTTGTTATGAAGCTGAAGTGTTTTGGCTGAAGTTGTTAATGCAAACGCTTTGCCTTTGGCATAATTGTAATCCTTGTTGCTGTCGAGAACGATTCCTTTGTTATACACGTAAAGATTGTTTCCCCAACCACCGGAATATACAGCGTTCACATCCAGTTTGGCTTTGGGATTAACAGCGGTCGCTTTACCAGTGTTGTAGTTCACCTTATACATGACAACAGCATTGGTGGAATAGAAATCCTCGTACGGGTCTGTATTTACCATCAGTTGCAGTTCGTTTTTAGCTTGATTTGTAAAATAACGTCCTTCCACTGCGCCTGCGGCAATCCGCTGCACAGCTCCAGCACCGTTGGACGTTTTGGACACGATCCACGTGTTTCCATTAACCAACGCATTATAGTAAGCACGCCCTTTGGTTACCAGGAGGAATGGAAAGTCGGTATCAGCCTTGTCAGCAATCTTGGTAACAGCTGAAGCGTCACTATTGCCATTCGCGCGATAAATCGTGCCTGTAGCGTCCAGATAATAGATGAATCCGTTATCCGTATAATAGCTGAGTACATCTGTAGCAAATGTCTCTGCCACATCGCTGGACCCGTCATTTGGAACCCGAAGCAAGGTTGTGGAAGAAGCAGACTGCGTGTAGTAGAGGTAAGAGCCTGCCGCGAGCAAGTCTACACCTTGGAAATCAATTAATACTTCTGTTGTATTGCTGCCATCCGCGGAAACTTTGTACAAAACTCCGTCGGACTCATAATACACTGTGGATTGGCTAAGTGAAGCTGCCTGGGCTGCGCTTCCACCTCCTAATGTCACTGCTGCAATGAGTGTAAATAACAGCAATGTACAGATGGTGCGTTGTACGTATGTATACCCTGTTTTCATTCGTTCATCGTCCCCTTCGTTCTTCTATATGTATGTCGTTAATTCCTTATGTTATATCGGTAAACTATGGAAGATATGTTAGATCTCAAACATGAAAAAAAGAAGAAATGAAATTGAATTTCATACACAATCCAACCTGAAATCGAATTGCGCATGATGCTGCCAATCCCATCCCAAAGCATTCTCTGCCTGACTTGATCATGATAACATTACACTCAACCAGAGCAGAGGAGTGAGCGATCATGGTAATGAATGTGGCGATCATCGGATTTGGGAATGCAGTGGTGAATTATCATTTGCCTTATCTGGACAAAAAAGAAAACATCAAGGTGAAGACGATATACCGTCGCGAGGAAGATCGGGTTGGCGACACAGAGCGTGAATCACTTTATCCCGAGATTACTTTTACGACGAATATCGAAGACATATTGCAGGATGATGAGATTGAATTGATTGTTGTTGCCACCCATGTGGATAGCCATGTAGAGTACGCCAAGCTGGCATTGGAACACGGGAAACATGTGCTGGTGGAGAAACCTTTTGCCTCTACTTCTGCGGAAGCCAAAGATATCTTTGAACTAGCCAATCGTAAACATCTCATCGCCATGGCGAATCAAAATCGCAGATTTGATGGTGACTTTCTGACATTAAAAAAAGTGATTGAGAGCGGCAAACTGGGGAATATTGTTGAAATCCAGTCCCACTATGATTATTTTCACCCACAGTACGCGAGAAGTGGATTTGGATTGATGCATGGCTTAGCTGTGCATACGATCGATCAGTTAATCTCCATCTATGGCGTAGCTGACCGTATTGATTATGATGTTCGGAGTTTGATCGCGCCGGGTGAATCCGATGATTATATCGATATTGATTTTCGTTATGGACGAATGAAGGCCACGATTAAGTGCAGTCTGCTTGTGAAGATCGAACATCCAAAATTCATTGTGCACGGGGATCGAGGGAGCTTTGTCAAATATAGCAGTGGGCATCAAACGAAAAATGGAGATGGACGAACCAGGGTATCCATTGAAGCTGAACCGGAGAATAACTGGGGTACGATTAGTTATGTGGACGATGAGGGAGCATCACACACGGAGAAAGTTCCTTCGGAAGCAACGGACTATGGCGTTTTATATGATCAACTGCTTCAAGCCATTCGACATAACGGTGACAAACCGGTCAAGGATGAAGAGGTTTTATATGTATTGGATATTTTACATGACGGAATCGAAGCGGCGAAGAGAGCCAACTGACAAACCAACGACAGGAGCGAAACGATATGATGAATATAGCAACGATTGGTACAGGGTCCATTGTGGATGCCATTTTATCTGCGATAAATGAGCTGGAAGATGTTACGTGTACAGCGATGTACTCTCGGAAGAGAGAGACAGCACAGGAGCTTGCGGGTAAGTATGGGGTCGATACCATCTATACGGACCTGGAATCCCTATTTTCAGATACAAATGTAGATCTCGTATATATTGCTTCACCAAACAGCATGCATTACGAACAGGCCTATCAGGCACTTCAACATGGCAAACATGTCGTCTGTGAAAAACCGTTCACATCCACGCTTCAGGAAGCAGAAACGCTGATTGCACTTGCAAAAGAAAAGAATCTGTTGCTGTTTGAAGCCATTTCCAACATTCATCTGCCCAATATTAAAGTCATACAGGAGCAACTACCAAAGCTTGGTCCGATCAAACTCATCCAGTGTAACTACAGTCAATACTCGCGCAAATACAATGATCTGCTTGCAGGGGAAACGCCGAACGTATTCAATCCACATTTCTCTGGTGGCGCGCTGATGGATATCAATATTTATAATCTGCATCTGGTCATGAATCTGTTTGGCAGTCCGAATACCGTATCGTATACCGCGAACCAGCATGCTAACGGCATTGATACGTCAGGTGTAGTGGTTCTTAAGTATCCGGAGTTTATTGCGGAATGTGTAGGTGCCAAAGACACAAACGGCATGAACTTTGTGCTTATTCAGGGCGAGAAAGGTTATCTTCAGGTTGTAGGAGGAGCTAACGGTTGCCGGGAGATCAAGCTTCAGATCGGGAATGAGCCTGCTGTGGCGTATAATGCGCAGACCAAATTGAATTGGCTGTGCTATGAGTGGGAAGCGTTCAGGGACATCCATGCAAGTGGTGATCACAAACGGTGTTACGAACTGCTCGAACACAGCCAGTCTGTAATGAGTGTACTTATGAGTGCACGTAAGGATGCCGGGATTGTATTTGCAGCAGATCAACGGTAATCGTTAATATGTATCGCTAATGCTCCCCATGTACAACATGTCGAAAATGTAGAGTACCGAGACCATCGAAGACATTTTGGACAGTCTTAACTGTTCATTGTATCCGTAAGCCAGCAGCGTTTCATCACAATGTCTGGAGAGGGTTGAATGGTTGTTGCCCGTGACCGCGATGACTTTCATCTGTTTGTTGCTCAGCACTTTGGCAGCTTCAATCATGGATTGATTCTCACCTGTGTGCGAGATAACAAAAGACAGCGTCAGGCTGTTGGGATTCATCGTGTTCAAGTAATGCATGTTGGGACTATTATGAGCAATCGCAGATATGCCGAGTTCATTCCACTTGGCACAAGCCTGCTGAGCCAGATAATAATTCATATCACTGCCATAGATATCGATACGTACGGATTCTTTGACCCAGCTCGCGATTCGTAGCAAAACAGGAGCGTTTAACATCCGGCGGGTATCCTCCAGCGCCTGCTGATACAGGTAAGGAACTGAGTCGATGGCAGCCAGCACGTTGCCTTGTTCTGCAATTGCATGATCCTGCTTCTGCGTCGCAGAAGGTATCTGTTGATATTCAAGAGCAAGCTTGAGCTGAAAGTCTGGGTACCCCTTGGTACCCAGCTTTTTGCATAAGCGAACAATGGTGGATGAGCTTGTATAAGTCTGCTGAGCCAGTTCATGGGCAGTGGAATCAAATACAACTTCGGGATTGCTCAGGATATAGTCCACAATATGCTTCTCCTGTGCCGTTAATTGTGAAGCATATTTTAATTTTTGAAGTAGTTTAGATTCCATACAGTTGTTCCATTCCTCTCTAGAATCATCCCATAGCATATATCTCCACATCATAACCTGCGTATATTTATTTCTCAATCTGTATAGCGGAGCGACAGTGTAGTTTGTTGAATTTCGTCGCTACACTCCACATCATTCAGATCTGACTTTCCGCCAGTTGCTGACGACTATTCCACGACGTGACCAGACGAAGAAGAACCACACTTATGAGCAGGAGCACTGCTCCAATCATGACTAACATCCAAGGACCAATCAGCAGCATGCCACTGGCTTGACCAGCGACTAAGGCGATGAGGGGAAGGACAATTAATCCGCCGAGTTGATAGGCTTCCTGGAACCCACGGACCTTGGCCGAGATCAGGACGTTTAATAAAATGACCATAAGACTGCAAGCGGGAACAACCCACACGACAAGTATGATCCAGTTCAGATTGGGAAACATCAACGTTCCAAACATGGGGTACATCAGAATATTGGCAATGATTCCGTAGATCAGGAAAGTAACCCAGGATAATAGAATGGAAGGGATCAGGGCAGCTAGCACTTTGCCTTTAAAAAGAGTGTCCATACTTATCGGTGTGAACAACAATCCTTCCAGCGTCTTGCGTTCCTTCTCACCAGCGAAACTATTGGCCGTCAGAATGCTGGAGGCCATCACCGGAATGATGAGAAACAAGGGAGCGAACATATACATGGCCAAGTAATAGACAATACGATGATTATCTGTAGGCATGGAAGCAAGCTGAGGAATCTGTCCACCATGGGTTAACGCATCCAATGATTCGAGTAGAAAGCTGATGTTGCCCAGAGAACGAAGTTCCATTCTGGAGGCCGCCCACAGGAGGGCGGAGGGCATGATGATTCCAATAATCAGTGGAACGATCAACATGGGCAACCAGAGCTGAATGCTGGCTGTGACGGACCGGATATCTTTACGTACCAGTGCACGTATGGCTTGGCGGTTATTCATGGTGATGTGCCTCCCTTATGGCAAAATAGATACTTTCCAGATCACTGCCCGTGATGCGGGCCTGATAGACTTGACCATGCTCCGTTAATTGCCTTAGCAGTAATGGAATGTCTTCACGCGATGTAAGCTGAAATACTGCTTGATGTGCGAAGATTATTTCACGTGTGTAGTCGGTTGCTGTGTGCCATCCATCCGGCATGTCGGCTTCTACTTCGAGCTTCGGAGTGGACAGGTACCGGCTAACAATCTCCTGTTCCGTGCCTTCCTCCACGATGCGCCCCTTTTCCATGAAAATATAATGATCACAGACAGCTGACAGTTGGGACAGCACATGGGATGAGACCAGGATTGTCATCTTTTCTTCCTTATTTAACTGACGGATAATGCGCAGCACCATCTGAATTCCATCCGGATCCAGGCCATTGGTGGGCTCATCCAGAAACAGGATGGAAGGACGGTGCAAGAGTACTCGTGCAAGGCCCAAGCGTTTCTTCATGCCTGTGCTATAGGTGCCGACTTTTCGATGCTGATAATCCTGCAACTCGAACAGATTTACAAGCTCGTCGATTCGTTTCTTGGCATGCTTCAGGCCAAAAACATCTGCGAAGAAAGTCAGATTGTCACGCCCGCTCATATTTTCATATAATCCACTTTGCTCGGTAAGAGTGCCACACATGGCCAGTACTTTCTCTGCCTCACAAGCGGCGTCCAATCCGTTAATGGTTACCTGTCCACTGGAAGCGCCCAAAACCCCATTCATGATACGGATCAGTGTGGTTTTGCCCGAACCGTTGGGTCCAATCAACCCGGTGACACTGCCTTGTTTAACTGTAAAACTGACATCATGCAGTGCTTGATGCACTTTGAATTGCTTGGATATGTTGCGTACTTCGATCATGTATATTCACCGTCCGATCTGAGTTTGGAGATTATACGTGTGGTAGGCTGATATCGTTCAAATGGACGACAAAAAAGATATTTTCCTCCTTCAATAGTCCCGAATGGAGGATGCACATTTACCCAGAAGTCTGCCTGAAATCGGGTCTCAGGTTTGTTTTCACTCTGTCTTGTAACATGTATCCTTATTTTAGGGTAGAACATCCGTTTCATTGCTATTCATAACGTGGTAATGAAAGATAAGGCCTTACGTCTCATGAATGCCTGAAATATGCATATAACGCCGGTCTTGGTTATTCAGGGCCGGCTTGACGTGATGTTTTGGCGTGCCTGTCACGGGGAACGTCTGTTTCTAACGATTACATAATGAATTCGTCTAACACATCCATATGAATACATCGTATGGGTACATATTGTGTATTGGACGTAGAGGAAGGTGAGTGAGTCATGACAGCATCCAATGAATATCGTTTTCAAGTGAACCTGAGCGGGATGATCCAGATTTTATCCAACCATCTATATAGCAGTCCTAAAGTGTTCTTGCGCGAACTGATGCAGAATGCGACGGATGCGATTACCGCACGAACGGAGGCGGAGCCAGGGTATCAGGGTGAAGTTCGTGTTGAACTGACGGGAACAGGTGAGCAATTGACCATGATGGTGGAGGATAACGGCATCGGCTTGACTGAAGCTGACATCCATGAATTCCTGGCGATGATTGGACAATCCTCGAAGAGGGGGCAGCAAGCGCTGCTGGATGGAGAGACGTCCTTTATCGGGCGTTTCGGGATCGGGTTGTTATCCTGTTTCATGGTGAGTCACGAAATTGTCATGCTGACGCAATCCGCGAAGGGCGGCCCTTCGATGGAGTGGCGGGGCAAGCCGGATGGCACCTATACGATTCGACAGTTGGACACACAGCTGTCCCCGGGGACCAAAGTATATCTGCGTTGCACATCGGACGCGGTGCACTACTTTGAACCGGATTATGTGAAAGAAGCTCTGTTCTATTACGGAGCATTATTGCCGTATCCGGTCACGCTGTATCATGACGGCGTGCAACATGTGGTGAATAGCGAGACACCGATCTGGCTGATGGACCCTGCACTCGCACGTTCACGCAGATCAGAGGTATTGGCATTTGGTGAACGTCTGCTTGGTGAGCAGTTCCAAGACTTCATTCCGTTGACGACAGCTTCAGGCCGTACCGGAGGTATTGCTTTTGTACTGCCACACGCGGTTAATCTGAATGCCAAGCGTTCTCACCGGGTTTACCTGAAGCGAATGCTGATTTCGGAGAAGGCTGAGAACATTTTGCCAGAGTGGGCTTTCTTCGTGAAATGTCTGATCTGGACAGATGAGCTTCAACCGACGGCATCACGGGAACATTTTTATGAAAATGAAAAGCTGGAGGAAGTTCGCTCCGAACTCGGAGACGCACTTCGCAGGGGACTGGCTGACATGGCTGAGAGCCAGACGGAACGGCTACAGAAGCTGATTCGCCTGCATGCCCTGTCCATGAAGGCACTGGCTGTGCAGGACCAAGCATTTTACGCGATGATTCATCGCTGGTTGCCATTTGAGAGTACGAGGGGGCACCGTGAATTGGGTGAGTTAATTGATGAAGGAGAGACATTGTATTTCACGTCCTCTGTTGATGAGTACCGTCAGATTCATCATGTAGCTTCCGCACAATCGATGCTGGTAATTAACGGTGGTTATATCTATGACAGCGATTTGATGGCGACACTGCCGATGACCGTGCACAACGTACACACGGAGCGGCTACAGCCGGATCAGGTCTCGATGAGTTTCACCGATGTGCCACCCGCTGAGCGTAATCAGTATTATGATGCCTTGCGACTGGCCGATTCTGCCTTACAGCGCTTCCGTTGTCGGGCTGAGGTGAAAGGTTTTAAACCTTCGGATCTGCCGGTGTTGTTCACGCTGTCTCAGGAATCCTCAACACTTCGTGCGCTTGAAAAAGCAAGCGAGGAGAGCACGGAATTGTTCTCGTCTGTTCTGGGTTCATTGTCTTCTGGCATGAGTTCAGCAGGGTACTCAACTTTGTATTTGAACGTGAGTAATCCGATCATTCAGCGGGTACTGACATCACCGGATGACCAGATGACGCCGATTGCCATCGAAATGTTATACGTCAATGCACTGATGATGGGGCACTATGCAATGAGCAAGCAGGAGCTTGAAGTGTTAAATCAGGGCATTGTTCGTTTTATAGATTGGGGTTTGCGTGCAAATACAGATCGTAAGGGGGATGCCTGATGAAGACAGAGATGGATTTTGAAGAACTGATGGACGAGGCCTATGGTTTGCCCAATGGTCCGGCGAAACTTGGTATGCTGGAGGAAGCAGCAAGAGTTGCCGATGTGAACGGCATGGAGGAAGAGGCATATGAAGCAAGATCGGAGATTGTGGAGACAGCAACATTCTGTGGTTATCCGATGAAAGCGCTGATTGCTTTTTCCTGGCAGCTGGGCAAGTTCGACCAACAGCCCGAAGAATATGATGAAGAAACGTTAATGTGGTCGTACAAATGGATATTGGGCAAGATGCCCGACTTCCCGGAAATATCACGCGAGAAGATCCTAGAGCTGTTGGAGGATTTCGGACGGCGCTTCAAGTCCTACGGTTACAGCGAACGCTCCTACTGGTATTATCGGTTCCGGATCTTTATGGATTTTGGGGAGCTGGAGGAAGCGGGACGCAGTTATGATCGATTCAGAACGATGGATCGTGACTTTATGAGTGACTGCGAAGCCTGTGAGCAGGATGAGATTATGCGATATTTCTTGTTAAAAGGAGACGATGAGAAGGTGTTGGAGGCGGCACAGCCTATCCTGAAAGGGCGTATGAGCTGTGCAGAGATTCCGCATCTGACTTTGTCTGAAATTTTGATGCCGTTATATCGGTTGGGACGGACTGCGGAAGCAGATAAACATCAGACCAAGGGATATCGCCTGATTAAAGGCCAGAACGATTTTGTGCAGAGTTTTGCGGAGCAGATGGATTATCTCACACGTACGAACCCGGCAAAAGGCATTGATGTGCTGGAGGAAACACTGGTGTTTGCTGCTGATCATGAAGATCCTTACGCCAAAATGTTGTTTTATGCCAGAGCAGCATCGTTGCTTCGCCGCTGGGTGGAAGAATCTCCAGAATACCGATTGCGTCTGCCAGCATCCTTCCCGTATGAAGGCGATCCGGGCGACCTGCTCAAGCTGGCCGATTACTTTGCGGAGCATGCTCAGACCGCTGCAGCCAAGTTTGATCAGCGCAACGGGAACCTCCATGTATCTTCGTTGATCGAATAGAGACGGATATAACTCATTAACCGATCGCTATAATAAGTTATGAAAAGTAACGAAACAGGCTTGTTCGAGAAGGATCGTATCCTTCTGAACAAGCCTGTTTTTTTCTTGCATCATAAGCATGATCAATCTAATCGGTATGAAGATATTTTATTTTTATTGTGCTGATGTTGCAGAAGGGACCGTTACTGGTACAGGAACCGGTGCAGTTTCAGATGTCTCATCTGCAGGCTCAGCTCCTTCGGCAGGTTCTGCTTGTGGTTGTTGAGCTGCCATCAGTTCAGCGACGATTTGATCTGTTGGTTGGGTAAGCAGCGCATACATGATCGCAGCCTCTTCCTGACGAATCAGAGGTTTGCGGGAAAGGAAATCAACAGAACCATCCTCCATTACCTTCACCTCGGGTCCATGGATACCAAGCTTCGCCATCATCTGAATGGCTGGTACAGCCCATGCATCTGTGTGCCCCGCAAGTTTCACATCATTGAACAGTTCGCTAGGATATTGTAGTTGCATAATTCTCCACATCATGACCATTGCTTCCTGTCGGATAATCACTTGATCCGGCTTAAATTGCTGTTCGTCCGTGCCAGTAATCATACCCAACTCATATCCGAGTTGAATATATCCGGCTGCTGCATGATCTGCCCAGTCGGTGCCAGCAGGAGGCGTAGTTTTGCTGGGCTTCAATCCACTCAGTTTAAGGGTGTTCTCAATAAATTCAGCTCGTGTCACACCTGTTTTTGGTTGGAAGGACTTGTTGCCATCATTCTCATAATATCCAAGAGATTGTATGGCATAGATGGCTTCGGCATAAGGACTGTTCTCACGAACATCCCGGAAGCCCATAGGCTTTTGACCTTTTTTCTCATAACCCATAGGGTTGAGGTAAGGTTCTTTCATGTATGTGGTTCCATCTGCATATTCTTTGAATGCTGTGAATTGACCAGTCAATTCATCTTTGAAGAGATTATCTTCCACCTGAATCAGGTTGCGTTGACCCAGGAATACATCGTTAATGCTCAGTTGTCCTGGCTTATCCCCGCCACCTTTCAAGGAACTTACAATTGTGCTAAGTCGAAGATCTGCGTACAATCCGGTGAAGCGTTGCAGCTCAGCTGCGGATTGCGGCGTGTATGCCTTGAACTGTACAGGCTCTGCATATTCCGGGAAGAAGCTCTGGATGAATGCAGGGTAGAACAGGTTACGAAGTGCTCCATTTTGATTATACGTCAGGAAAACGCCTGTATTTTGCTCGGGAATAAGGAAGAGATAAGAGCTGAATCCGGTCAGGTCGCCTCCTTTTGTAATAACTTTTGGACTACTTCCTGCTCCGGGAAGCTGAAATGCAGCTTCGAATCCATACGTCGTGTTTGGTAACAGTGGATGAATGGAAGAACGGTACTGTTCCATACTTTTTACCGTGGATTCCTTGAAAATTCGCTTGTTGTCCTTCACGCCATCATTCAGGAACGCAATCATGAACTTCCCGATGTCCTCAGCGGTAGACAACATGCCACCTTGAGGCATTGGTGTTGGAGAGATGGTGTAAAGATCAAGCGGATTGTGTGCCGCATCATAGCCCGTGGCCAGCTGCTTTTGGAACTTATTGTCCAGCATGAAACTGCTGTTATCCATTCCTAGCGGTTTGAAGATATGTTGTTGCATGTAGGATTCAAAGGGCTCGCCGCTTACATTCTCAACAATCATGCCAAGCAGCAAAAACGAGAAATTATCGTACATATAGGCGCTACCAGGCTCGCGAACGACAGGAGGCATGTGTTGCTGTGCGTAATCCTCCATCGCTATGTACTTGTCGAAATCAGTATGGATGTCTTCCTGCTGCGGATCACGAATCTCGAATCCGGTCGTGTGTGTGAGCAGGTTCTCCACAGTTACAGGTTTGTCAAAAGGATTATCGAATTCGAGCCCTTTCACATAGGTCTGAAAATCAGCTTGCAGATCAACCTTGCCTTGCTCCACTAGCTGCATTACAGCAGCTGACGTGAACGTTTTGGATACAGAGGCTACACGGAAGGCCGTATTTTTCGGATCGATCGCTGTTTTACTCTCCACATCGGAGAAGCCATATCCTTTTTCCGCCAGAACTTTGCCATCCTTCACAACAACAACGGAGGCTCCCACATAATGGGGTTTTGCCTCAGGTGAATCGAAGAATGAATCCAGAAAAGCTGTAGCCGATTCAGTTGTCAGCGCTTTCGTCTTTCCTTGTTCAGCAGCTACTGGAGTCGCGGTCTCCGCCTGAACTGCGGGTACCCACAGACTGAGAGACAGAACCGCAGCCATAAAAGCTCCTGTTAGGGAGGTGAACCTGAAACGGGTCTTTCGTTTGGATAAATGCATGCAAACACTCCTTTATGAAAATATTTACAAAATAGTTACCTACCCATGTATTACTGATTACTCGCACGATAGGTTTCACGATAATAGATTCCAATGTTGGCAATCCAGATCACAGAGAGCATCACAATTGGGAATGGAGCAAAGGTAAAGAGCATCGAATATAGAACCATAGAGACCATTCCAACACCAAGAAGTACATTCATCATCTGAAAAGAACGATAGGCTGCGCGATAGACAATCCATTTCTCGCCTTCATCCAGCTTCTCAAAATGATCCTTCTTCATGTTGCGCGAGTTCAGATCCAGAGTGCGCTCAGGATAATAACGGTTGTATCGCTTCACAGTCAGAGTTTGCACGACCACAACGATGATAATAGAGATACACGAAGCAACAAAATTCAAGAGGTTGAACAGTTCTGGAGAATTCGGCATGGTTCGGTTGGATGCATACAAGGACAAGGCAAGTGCTGCCCAGGTAAACGTAAGAATAACGCTGAATCCGCTGAGTATCATCGCTTTACCGAGGGAGCGCTCTGCGGGAGAGATGAGTGAATCGGAATCTCCATAAGCGTCATTTTCCATGGGAGGGACAGATGGCGTGCGGGAGAGACTGAAGATGTTCCACACCGTCATAACTACCACAAGAGCCGCCAGGATTGCGAATAAAAGATCATAGTCATAATACACGGACAGCGTCCAGTTCAAGTCAGAAGGGAGTTTACTGACTCCGCTAGCGCCGAGAAAACCAACTACAGCGCCACCGGCTGCATACAAGGGAAGACGCAACCGCTTTTTAATGGACGAGGATGATGAATTTTTCATTTTAATCTCCACCTTTCAGTTCAAAGATTTTTTCGACAGGTTCACGAAATACATGTGCTATTTTTAGTGCCAGAACGACCGACGGAGAGTAATCTCCACGCTCAATCAGGGCAATGGTTTGACGGGATGCACCAATGAGTTTGGCCAGTTCTGCTTGGGATAGCCGGTCTCTGGCTCGTAACTCCCGAACGTGATTGTGTAATTCTTCCACTTGCTCACCTCCATGAACCTAATGTACATGATATTTGACTAAATGTAAACTATAATATACAAAATGTTAAAGATAATTTACTTCTGAACGTTGATCATGGACATGAAAAAGAGAGCCAGTTGGGCTCCCTAGGATGATTATTTTGTTGTCGGAAAAGTTGCCAGAAAAGTGAAATCAAGATGCATCTGCACACGGCAGATGTTGATTTTGTTCCTCTGCCCTCCGAAGTAACATTCGGAAAAAGACGAGCGCTCCAAGCCCCATCAGGATATACAGACCAGCCATCGCATAGGAGGGCAGAAAGGCTCCAATGGTTAACCCGAGACTGCCGAGAAGGGCAGCAGCGTTGTAACTCAACCCGTCAGCAGCCATATAGGCAGCACGGTCCGAATCTGGAATCATGCCCGCGAGCATGACCTGACGAACAGGGGCGTACATCAATTCTCCAATGGTTAGCAATATAGCGGATGAGATGAGTAACCAGGCCCAGTTGCTGAAAGCAAGTACGGTGAAACCTGCGGTATAGAGGAGCATACCAACAGTCATAATAGATCGGGACTGGAAGCGACCTATCCATCTGGTGAATGGAATGGCAACCAAGGCAACCATTACGGTGTTGATGACCATGATCAGGCTGAACATATGCAGACCTGAGATATCTGAGCCGAACAGTTGGGCGGTGAATTCATTTTTTAGACGAACAGCGATGTATTTATCCAACTGAAATTCCAGGGAGACTGCAAGTACAGTGGCCGTGAAAAATATCATGAAACGTTTGTCCTGAAAGACCGCCCAGTACGTTTTCAGTATGTTCCTCTGGATGGGAGCATCACCATAACCTAATGCGCGTTTATCCATTGTTTCACGAATCATAAAGATCAAAATAAACAAGGTAGCTAGGCTTTCAAGGCATACCAGACTGAACAATAGGAAACGAAATGATTCGAAAAATAGCCCGCCCATCAGTGCACCAAAAGTTACAGCAACGTTTGTTGTCCAATATTGCAACCCATATACATAATGACGTTCATGTTCACTGCTCACGTCGACAATCATAGCATTAGCAATCGGCACGGTGATCCCTGAACTGAGACTGCTGAGCAGAAACATGAGGCAAGTGACGATGATTGAATCCATCCACGGCGAATTGGCGATGGCCAAGCCGAGTAGAGCCATGACTTGGAGACTTTGTGCGATCACCATTAATTTTTTTCGTCCAATTCGGTCAGACCAATATCCTGCCCACAATCCCACAATCATGGAAGCCACAATATTGACCGTCAGCAATAACCCCGCCAAACCTGCGCCAATCTGAATACTCTGATAGATCGCCATGAATGGAATGATGGACTTTTGGGTCAGATCGGTGAAAAAATCAGTAATGATACGTATCCTGATGTTCGGGTGCAGATCGGCGTATTTCATAAATCGTTGTTCTTCCTTCCCACTGGTCATGTTGATGTTACTGAGTATAATGGAGGAAAACCTGAAGAAAAACTGTAGAAGCATCCGGATGGATTTCGTATTTTAGCAGAAGGTAGGGCAACTATGGACGTATCAGAACATTACATTCAACTGCGATTAAACTTTCCACATGTACATGATGAACAAGAAGTACTTACAACGGTAGGTGAACTTGCCGATCTTTTATGTTGTACCATGCGCAATATGAACCTCATTATGAACAAATTCAAGGAGAATGGATGGGTCAGGTGGAACCCGCAGCGCGGAAGAGGCAAAAAATCGATGCTGGTATTTTGTGTCCCGTTGCTTGAAGTGGCGCGTGAACGGTTTGACCATCTCCTGGATGGGAACAGGATGGAGGATGCCTATGAACTGGCCACCACCTTGCCAATTACGATGAGAGAACATCTGATGCAGCAAATGCAGCATCAATTCGGTCTGCGTTCGAATGGAGAGGACAGAGGACGAGTGGATACATTGCGGATTCCACGGAATATCCCTTTTAAGACATTGGATCCCACGCAGACGGCCATGTGGGGAGAAGTTTTTATTGTTGCGGAGGTTTTTGATCGTTTGGTTCGTTATAATGCTGAACACCAGGTCTGTGAACCGAGTCTGGCTGTGGCATGGGAGAGTCATTCAGAGGGGAGGGAATGGACTTTTTATCTGCACAAAGGTATACCCTTTCATCATGGAAGAATATTGGATTCAGAGGACGTGAAGTTTACCTTTGATCGCATTATCTCTGACAATAGTAACCCGTGCAGGCCTCTGTTTGGATCTATTGAGCGCATAGAGACGTTGGACGAATTGACTGTACGTTTTGTGTTAAACAAGCCTAACTTCATGTTCCCGGATCTGATGAGCAGTATGTCTGCATCGATCTTGCCGAGAGATGTGGAGATGAATCCGCTCCATCCGATTGGAACAGGACCTTATCGGTTGACACGTCATGATTCCAAGCTGCTTGTGTTGGAAGTATTCCCTTCCTACTTCCGAGGCCGAGCCTATATTGACCGCGTTGAAATATGGCAACTTCCCCATTCTGGGAGGGTGGAGTCCGTCATCAAGCATAATATATTTCCGGATGCGGAGCCTCGTGCCGTGCAGCATGAGATGCAGGGTGGCATGTATATGACGTTTAATATGCAAAAGGAAGGGCCGCAGCATGATGTGAATTTTCGCCGGGCTGTTCAACAGCTATTGAATGCGCAGGAGTTGTCGCAAGCGCTCGGAAGCACGAACACGCAGGCTGCTTATAGTCTGATTCGAGGACGAGTACAGCAACCTTTAAAGGTGGGTTCAGATCAAGGGGAGCCATGGAAACAGCAATCGGAACAAATAGAATGTTCGGTCACACCTGTATCTGACCTTTCCGTGGAGACCTCACTGGCGCGGGCCTCAGCATTACTGCGTCATAGCTCTTATCAAGGGCAGAGTTTAAGCCTGTGGGTGGAAGAAGGCGAGAAGATGGAGACGGATATGGTCTGGTTTGCAGAGAGATGTAAACAGATTGGCCTACATATCAACATTATGCCGGGAGATCCGGTCCACGCAGTCTATCAAGATGGGTTTGGGGATTGTGATCTGATCTATACAGGAGAAATCTTCAATGATAATGTCGTGCTGAGTCTCGTGACGATGTACACCTTCCAGAACACGTTATTCCTGATTGCTATGAATGATTACTGGAGACATGAACTGGAACAGGAATGTGGACGAGTGGTCATGATCCAGGAACCTGCGGAGCGGTTGAATAGATTGATTCGGCTAGAAGATCGACTGATTCAGGAGGCATTGCTTCTGCCGACATACAGCTTCAAGGAAGAACACGCCCATCATGATTCGTTGCGAGATTATCGTCTTGCGGGGTATGGTCTGCCTGATCTGCGCAGATTGTGGGTGAAGAGAAGCCCTGGGGCCGCTGAAGAGGATACGAGTTATCCGGTGTATATTCCGTTGTGGTAGGACTATGCAAGCGTAGTAATGCCGTATTAACTGACTTCACCGATTGCTTGTCAAACTAGTCCGCATATATCGAACAAGTCCCTCATAACATGTACTAATCAAGTAGGGGTTCTGCTGCAAGCACAATCCTGAAGTGAAAACATGTGCTAAAGGGGATGATGTCATGCGCCGAATATCATGGATGCTTGCCATGGTATTGGTCTTATCGGTCTTGCTTGCCGCCTGCGGGAAGAAGGATGCGGCAGCTGTGGTCAAAGATCTGAACGAAGTCGTAGGAGAGATGGAAAGTTACCAGGGGGCAGGCGTGATGACGCTGCATACCGGAGATACGCCGCAGCAGTACAAAGTCGAGGTATGGCATCAGAAGCCTTCCTATTATCGTATTGCGTTAACGAATGCCAAAAAGGATGTAACACAGATTGTACTGCGTAACGATGAAGGCGTGTTTGTTTTGACACCGAGCCAGAACAAAAGCTTCCGTTTTCAGAGCAATTGGCCAGATAATCAAGGACAGGTATATCTCTATGAAACATTGATTCGGAGCATTACGGGGGATACAACCCGTCAGTTTGCCGACGAGAAGGAGAGCTATGTATTTGATGTAGCTGCCAATTATAATACACATGCACTCGTCAGACAGAAGATCTGGCTGAATAAAAGCGATTATGCACCTAAACAGGTGGAGGTATCCGACTCCAATGCCAATGTTGTAGTCGATGTGAAATTTGACTCCTTCAAATTCGGGACTGAGTTTGAGAAAGATGCCTTTGACATGCAACGTAACATGACAGCCGCTACAGAAGAAGGCGGCAAAACAGGAACGGACTCCGTTGTGACTCCTGTGGAACAAACCGGTAATGAGGGCGGTAAAGAACCTGCCAATCCTCAGACTGCGCCGGAACCTGACGGAGCTGTCACTGATGGACAGACGGGTATAGGTGGGGACACAGAGCAGCAAGGTACAGAGGGTGCTGCAACAGGTCAGGAAGGCGAAGAGCCGACACTTGCAGAACCGGAAGGGGCAGACAGCTTCGGCGTGATTCAGCCGACCTATGCGCCGGAAGGCGTGCAGCTCAAGGACGATCAGATTCTGGAAGAAGCGGGAGACTATTCGGTTATGCTTCGTTATGAAGGAACATATAATTACACGATATTCGAAGCCAGACCACAGGATCGAGCTGTATCACTTGCTCCATCCAGTGTAGTAGATCTTGGATTCACACTGGGGATGATCAGCGGAGATGCATTGAAGACTCTGACATGGATGACAGATGGCATAGAATATCGGATCACCAGTGCCGACCTGCCTCAGAACGAAATGGCACGCATTGCAACATCGATGCAGGAAGAGTCAGGCAAATGATTTTTGAACAAATGAACGAATAGTAGCATAAACATAAGGAATGCTAAGAAGCATCGGAGACCTGTTCTCCGGTGCTTTGCTTTGATGTAAGAAAGGTATTCATTTAGCGCTGTTTTTCTTACCCGATACACTCAATAAAGCAAAATGCGCTTCTACGCAGAGGGAACCGGGTAAATAATCGATATAAGCAGATTTTGCTTGGGTGAAAAGTGGGATTTTGCCCTGCTAATCTCGCTTATCGGTCTTCTTCTGTGTTCGCATTTGTTCTTCAAAAGGCGCAACTTACAGCTGTTTTTGGATGCGAAACTTCGGTTCATTTGACAGTCACATGCTGGAGCATTACGATGGAGTCTGACGTGAGCCGGATTAAGATGATTAGAGAAGGTGACTTAACGTGCAAGGACAATATCGGCCGACCCAAGCGGAGATCAATTTGGATCATTTGTGTACTAACGTAGAAGCTTTCCGCGAGGCATTGCCTCAGGGCATGAAATTCCTCGCCTGTGTGAAGGCCAATGCCTATGGACATGGAGCGGTGGAGACGGCTAGGGAACTGGAACGAGTGGGTGTGGATTACTTAAGTGTGGCTTTTCTTGACGAAGCTCTGGAACTGCGACAACATGGGATTACGATTCCAATCCTGGTACTGGGATATACGCCGCCTGAAGGGATCGCTGTTGCATGGCAACATGATGTGACCGTCACACTGTTCAGCAGGGAAGTGCTTGACGCCATTCGACATCTGGATGCGAGCACATTCGCTAACCAACTGAAGGTTCATATTAAAATCGACAGCGGCATGGGCCGATTAGGTCTGTTGCCTGGCGATGAGGCATTGGCTTTCATTCAGGAAGTAGCTTCGCTCAATCAGGTGATGCTGGAAGGTATGTTTACCCATTTTGCCAGAGCAGATGAAGAAGACAAAACCTATACACTGGAGCAGTATAGACGGTTCCAAAGCGTAGTTCATGCGCTCAGGGATCAGGGATGTTCCATCCCGATTATACATACGGCGAACAGCGCCGCTGCCATTGATACACCGGAATTGTCCTATGACATGGTACGTGTGGGAATAAGCCTGTACGGACTGTATCCTTCGGCTGAGGTGAATCATCAGGTGGTGAAGCTGTCCCCGGTATTGACGCTGAAGACAAAAGCGGTTCTGATCAAAACACTGCCACCCCATTGGGGGATCAGTTACGGAACCCGTTATTTTACGCAAGGTTACGAACGAATAGCGACCCTGCCGATCGGATATGCAGACGGATTCTCCAGAATGCTGACAGGTAAAGCACAAGTGCTTGTACGCGGCCGCCGCGTCCCTGTCGTCGGTACAATCTGCATGGATCAGTGTATGGTGTCGTTACAATCTTTCGCGGAAGAGGCGGAAGAAATTCAAGTCGGCGAAGAGGTTGTCCTCATCGGTCATCAGTCTGGTGGCGTAATAACCGCAGACGAGGTGGCATCTCAGCTCGGTACGATTGCTTATGAAGTGATCTGCATGATGGCGCATCGCATTCCGCGGGTATATACCCGCGGGGGAGCAACAGTCGCCAGAATCAATCCACTTTTGACATCCTGACAGGTAAACTGGACGTCATTCCCAATAAACTTTTTTTCAGAACAGAAGGAAAACTGTCGGAGCATCTCGAATTATGTATGACGGTAAGGATTTAATTCCTGAATTGAGATGTTTGGTCTGTACGAATATTGTTCCCCGTGTTTATAATGGAGTACAGCATACTTGATATACTCGGGGCATATATATTCCTTTGTATAAAAGTTCTGGGAAAACGTAATACTGGTTCACAATGGCGAAAGGTTTGTGGGGGTGGAAGAAAGGTGGCCAACTTGCAGAACACCAAGCGGATCATGATCAGTTTACCTGATTATCTTTTGCAGGAAGTGGATGGCATCGTAGCGCTGGAGAATTCCAACCGCAGCGAATTGATTAGGCAGGCTATGAAGCTGTATTTAACGGAGCGTAAGAAACGTTACATCCGTGAAACGATGCAGCGAGGGTACATGGAGATGGCAAAAATTAATCTGACCATGGCATCCGAAGCCTTTCATGCGGAGGAAGATGCGGACAGCACTCTGGACCGCTTAGTTAGCGGGGTGTAGACATTGATCGTAAAACGTGGTGACGTTTTTTTTGCGGATCTTTCTCCCGTTGTCGGTTCCGAGCAAGGTGGAGTCAGGCCGGTTCTGGTGATCCAGAATGATATCGGCAACCGGTTCAGTCCAACTTGTATTGTGGCGGCTATCACCGCCCAAATCCAGAAGGCAAAGCTGCCAACGCATGTTGAAATTGATGCGGCGGCACACGGCTTTGACCGGGACTCGGTTATTTTGCTCGAACAAATACGGACGATTGATAAACAGAGGCTGACTGACAAGATTACCCATCTGGACGAGGAGACCATGAAATTGGTCAACGAAGCCTTACAGATCAGCCTTGGTTTAATCGATTTTTAAGGCAGCAACCAGCGTCTTGTACGTTGCACTGCCGTCCGTTGGCAATGGATGTTCCCGTAAGGGAACACACTGAATTCAGACTGTAACCAAAAGAGCGTATGACATCCTTCGGGCTGTTATGCGCTCTTTTGATTAAAGCTTGATGAAAGCGTAGAACATTGGCGATCTTTTCGCTATAATGAAACCTGAGAAACCGTTTACCGAAAGACCTATATATAGAGGTGGAGGAGACATATGAGCATTTACATCAATCAGGAGAAACTTCAGTTTCATTTACAGACCCGCGAGGCCAGTTACGTATTTCAGGTACTGCCTTCAGGATATTTGGTGCATTTGTATTATGGCAAAAAATTACGCGACACCGATCTGAGCTGGTTGCATGTTCGTACAGAACGAGCATCTTTCAGTCCGAACCCGGTACCAGAGGACCGTACAATTTCATTTGATACATTGGCAGTGGAACTACCCGTGTATGGCACAAGTGATTTCCGTAATCCGGCTATCCAACTGGAACTTGAGAATGGCTCGACGGTTTCGGAGTTTACGTATACAGGCCATCGATTGGTCAAAGGAAAGACAGCGCTTACTGGTTTGCCAGCAACGTATGTTGAATCCGATGAAGAAGCAGAGACGCTGGTTATTGAGTTGGAAGACCGCGTTGCAGGTATCAAAATCGAGCTTTCCTATACAGCCTTTACGGCATTTAATGCGATTACACGCTCCATGCGTATCGTTAATGAGAGCGCTACCTCAGTGAATGTGGCGCGTGTGCTCAGTTCATCTGTTGATTTTCCGCATGCAGATTATGAATTGTTGCAGTTGTCAGGTGCATGGACACGGGAACGTGATATTGTTCGCAGACCGCTTGCGTCAGGCCTGCAAGGGATTGAGAGCCGTCGCGGTTCAAGCAGTCACCAGCAGAATCCTTTTATTGCACTGATGACACCAGGCACGGATGAAGACCATGGTGAAGTTTACGGATTCAGTCTCGTCTATAGTGGCAGCTTCACTGCGCAGGCTGAAGTGGATCAGTTCCACACCACCCGTGTGTCACTCGGAATCAATCCGTTTGAGTTCAGCTGGAAGCTGGAGCCGCAAGAAACGTTCCAGACACCTGAGACGGTTATGGTGTACTCGGCTGCAGGTTTGGACGGCATGTCACAGTCCTACCACGAATTGTATCGGGAGCGTCTTGCGCGTGGTAAGTTCCGCAATGCGGAACGTCCGGTTCTGGTCAATAACTGGGAAGCAACCTACTTTGGATTCAATGCAGACAAGATTGAACAGATCGCTCGTGCTGGACAGAAGCTGGGTATTGAGCTGTTTGTCTTGGATGATGGCTGGTTTGGACATCGGGACAGTGACAACTCCTCGCTGGGCGACTGGATTGTAGATAAGAACAAATTGCCACAGGGACTGGATGATCTGGCTAACCGCGTAACAGGTTTGGACATGCAGTTCGGATTGTGGTTTGAGCCTGAGATGATCTCACCAGACAGTGAGCTGTACCGAGCGCACCCGGACTGGTGTCTGCATGTGCCAGATCGTCGCCGGACAGAAGGACGTCAACAACTGGTACTCGACTTCTCTCGTCAGGATGTACGTGATGAGATTGTGCGGATGTTAACAGACGTACTTGGTTCTGCACCAATCACTTATGTGAAATGGGACATGAACCGCAATATGACGGAAGTGGGTTCTGCGTTGCTTCCGGCAGATAGACAGCGTGAGACCGCACATCGTTACATGCTCGGACTGTATGACGTTATGGAACGAATCACTTCGGCGTTCCCGAACATTCTCTTCGAAAGCTGTTCAGGTGGTGGTGGCCGCTTCGATCCAGGTATGCTGTATTACATGCCACAGACGTGGACAAGTGATAACACGGATGCTATATCCCGCCTGCGAATTCAATACGGTACGAGTCTTGTATACCCGGTAAGTTCGATGGGATCGCATATCTCAGCGGTACCGAATCATCAGGTCAACCGGATCACTTCGCTTGAGATTCGGGGACATGTTGCGATGTCGGGCAACTTTGGGTACGAGCTGGACCTGACAAAATTCACGGAGGAAGAGAACGACATCGTGAAAGCCCAGGTTGAGCTGTACAAGGAGATTCGTGGAACGGTTCAATATGGAACATTCCGCCGTTTGCTCAGTCCGTTTGAAGGCAATGAGACGGCGTGGATGTTTATTGCACCGGACGGAAGCGAAGCTGTTGTATTCTACTTCCGTGTGCTCTCTGAGCCCAATGCGCCACTTCAGCGCCTGAAGCTGAAAGGATTGGACCCTAATGCGGATTACCGTCTGAAAGGCGGATCAGAGACCTTTACCGGCGATGCCCTCATGTATGGCGGTATTTCGGTAGGCAGCACATCAGGAGACTATCTGAGCGAAATGTTCCGGTTCGAGCGCGTCTAGATTGCTATTTTATTTAAAGCTTTAAAAAAAAAGGAAGGACCGGGGAGCGTCGTGATGACGTTTTTCGGTCTTTTTTTGATGTAATGGGGAAGGCTGGAGGATGACATCATTCTGTCAGAACTTGTATGCTTGCGGATTGATGGAAATCTGGACGTGATTCTGTGATAATATAGGGTAGAGTGGAAGAAACAAATGGTTCAACTATACTGTAATTACAGCAGCAAAGCTGCCCTGAAATGATTGTAACGAACGATTCAGGAAGGAAAGAGGGATTTATTTTGTCTGAACAGGAAACGGTTCTGGAACCCAATGAAGAAACAATAAAGGCAGAACGCCATGAACGAATCATCAAACAGGTAGCCAAGGAACTGTCACTGTCCTTGAAGCAGGTCCGCACAACGTCGGAGCTTCTGGACGAAGGCAATACGATTCCATTTATCGCCCGCTACCGTAAAGAAATGACTGGAGAGCTGGATGAGAACCAGCTGCGATCGATTGAAGAACGCATTGTTTATCTGCGCAATCTTGAGGATCGCAAATTGGAAGTCATCCGTATTATAGAGGAACAGGGCAAACTGACCGGAGAACTGAAGCAATCCATTACGCAAGCTGTGAAGCTACAGGAAGTGGAAGACTTGTATCGACCTTACCGTCAGAAGCGGAAAACGCGTGCCAGTGTGGCCAAGGAAAAAGGTCTTGAGCCCCTTGCTGTATGGATCTGGGGTCAACCGAAACAAGGAGATGTACTCCAGGAAGCTGCGAAATATATCAATGCTGAACTGGGTGTAGAAGATGCGGAGTCGGCGCTTCAGGGAGCCAAAGATATTCTCGCAGAGAACATCGCAGATGATGCTGCCATTCGTGCCTGGATTCGTCGATACACCTTGGATCACGGGATGCTGACTTCCGAAGCGAAGGATGCTCAAGAGGAGTCCGTGTACGAGAATTATTATGATTACCGCGAATTGGCCAAAAAGATGCCTCCACACCGTATTCTCGCGATTAATCGCGGTGAACGTGAGAGTATTCTGAAAGTCGGCCTGGACGTACAGGCAGAACCGGCCCATCGCCATATGGAAGGACAGATCATTCGTGGTGCTTCTGCCGTGCAGGATATCCTGCGTGATGTGATTGAAGATGCATACAAGCGGCTGATTGCGCCTTCCATCGAGCGTGAAGTTCGTGGAGAGCTCACGGAAAAGGGTGAAAATCAGGCCATATCGGTATTCTCGGCCAATCTGCGTAACCTGTTACTTCAACCGCCGATTCATGGCAAACGTGTGCTGGGTGTCGATCCGGCCTATCGTACCGGTTGTAAACTGGCTGTAGTAGATGATACGGGCAAACTGCTGGAAGTGGCTGTGACCTACCCAACGCCACCACACAACAAGAAACGTGAAGCTGCCGAAGTATTCCATCGCATGATCAAGCAATATGATATCGGACTGATCGTCATTGGTAATGGTACCGGATCACGTGAGACGGAGCAGTTTGTTGCCGAGATCATTCAGGAGAACGGTGATGAAAGTCTTGTGTATCTGATTGTTAACGAAGCAGGCGCGAGTGTATATTCTGCATCCAAACTGGCCCAGGAAGAGTTCCCGGATCTGGATGTTGCGGAGCGCAGTGCAGCTTCCATTGCACGTCGTGTACAAGACCCGCTGGCGGAGTTGGTTAAGATTGATCCAAAAGCCATTGGCGTGGGTCAATATCAGCATGACGTCTCCCAGAAGATTCTCGAAGAAAGCCTGAAGGCTGTCGTGGAATCCGCAGTTAACCATGTGGGTGTGGATGTGAATACAGCATCACCTTCGTTACTGTCATATGTTGCCGGAGTTAATGCTACGATTGCCAAAAACATCGTGAAGTACCGTGAAGAAAATGGCCGGTTTACAAACCGCCGTCAGCTTCAGAAGGTGCCACGTCTGGGTGCCAAAACCTATGAACAGTGCGTAGGATTTATGCGTATTGGTGAGGGAGAGAACCCGCTGGACCGTACACCTATTCACCCTGAGTCTTACAAGGTAGTGGATCAGCTGTTCAAGGAGCTTCAGGTTGCACTGGACAAGCTGGGCAGCAAGGAACTGTCGGTATTACTGTCAGAGCAACAGCCAGAACAATTGGCTGTGAAACTGGACGTAGGTGTGCCTACATTGCGTGACATTCTGGACAGCTTGCAGCGTCCGGGGCGTGACCCGCGTGAAGAAATGCCGTTGCCAATCTTCCGTACAGATGTATTGAAAATTGAGGATCTGGTGGAAGGCATGGAGCTGCAAGGTACGGTTCGGAACGTTATTGATTTTGGTGCCTTTGTTGATATTGGGATCAAGAGTGATGGGCTTGTCCATATTTCACAGCTCAGCAACGGATATGTTAAACATCCGATGGACGTTGTGTCTGTCGGGGATAATGTAACGGTCTGGGTTATGAGTGTGGATACCAAAAAAGGCCGTGTCGGCCTGACGATGAAGAAGCCTGCTTCTGCGCAACAGTCTTCTTAAATAGTAGGATTGGAGAACAGCCTTCCCTAACCAGGAAGGCTGTTTGTTGTCGACAGTAATAGTCCCGTTATCCGTTCTAATTCCTCTAGTAAGTACGGTGGGCAATATGTGCATTTTCTTAAAGTGCGTGTTCAAAGGGCCATCCTTCGTAATCCAATGCAGACTTTTATGAACAACCTCTTAAAGTTCGTTCTCCGCGCTGCGTGGTGTGCCATTTGCTGGTTTGTTACGATAAAAGAACCAGCATTCGTTCAGCAACTTGATTTGCCGGCTGTCCTTTTTGTGAAATGCACGCATCAGTTGATTGCAAAGCCATTGAGGCAAGGGTATCTCCTCCTCTTGCATAATTCATCTGTACGTTAGCATATGTGGCAATAGCCTGGACTGTGCGGGATAAGTGGAGGCCTCCGGCAAATCAATCTTGTTCACTCAAAAAAAAGCACAAATCCCAATTCAGGGAAATGTGCTTTCGTTCTCATCATTATAAAATGATACCAGCGGTGAATTAGAGGGCTTCCATCTCTTCTTCATACCATTGTTCCAGTTGGGCCTGAAGAGCCCGAATCTCGGTAAGGAGAGAAATCAAAGGATAATGGCTTTCACGTAATACTGCAAAAGATTCTTCAAGCGCATTGATATAATCAAGGCCACCGATGATAGTAAGATTTTCGTTTAGGAGATCGAGGCTGTCACATTCGGCGATCGCCCAAGGCAGGACAGGGACATCTGCTGCAGTGAGTTTATCAATTTCCTTGTGCAGGCGCAGGTTGAGCGCACTGAGTTGATAGGCGTAATCTGCGGGCATTTCCACGAACTGCAAGTGTTGTTCCTGCTGCAGGATGACATAGCGCATTGTAGGCATAACGAGTAATAATCTCCCCTCATACATTCTACTTGACAGTGTAGCCTACGAAACGGTTAAAATTCAAGTATTATACCGGAAAAACAAATGCTCCGAGGGGGTGCAAGGAGAGGATATCGATGGAAAATGAGGAATTGCAACAATGGATTGAACAGGTATCACTGGATCATTTCGGAGTGCCGTTCACCCATGAAGCGTTGTTTAACAGTCGCCTGACCACGACGGGGGGGCGTTATATGCTGAAAAGTCACCGGATTGAGATCAATCCGCATCAACTCGAAGCCTATGGGCGAGATGAGGTTGAGAAAATCATCAAGCATGAGCTGTGTCACTATCATCTGCATATTCGTGGGCGCGGCTATCAGCATCGTGATCCGGAATTCAAGGCTTTATTACAGAAGGTTGGTGGCTCGCGTTACTGCCAATCACTTCCTGACGGCAAAGGCAGAAAGCCGCTGCCATATCGTTATAAGCTGGTGTGCAAGAGCTGTGGTACGGAATATTTGCGCAAGCGGAAAATAGATCCGAAGCGTTATCGTTGTGGTCGTTGCGCGGGAAAACTGGGGCTTCAGAATATCTGATGTGCGTATCGTTCAATGTATTAAAGAAAGTGCTGGAAGGGATGTTGACTTGGATTATTAATCATGATAGATTAATCTTATTCAAGTTAATTTTCCCTGATAGCTCAGTTGGTAGAGCACTCGACTGTTAATCGAGTTGTCACAGGTTCGAGCCCTGTTCGGGGAGCCATTTCTTGGAGAGATACCCAAGTGGCTATAAGGGGACCCTCTGCTAAGGGGTTAGACTGCGTAAGCGGTGCGAGGGTTCGAATCCCTCTCTCTCCGTTCTGAATTAAACTTCTCTGCAAAGGGATGAGAACCCTAAAGGTTCGTCGGAGCATAAGCTTCGTTAGCAATACTTCGCAGTCTCGAACGAAGTGAGAGTACCCCTCTCTCTCCGTTCTGATTGCACAAAAAATCCTCTTCACATTAGACCGGTTAACGGTCAGTGTGAAGGGGATTTTTTGCGTTCTCATCTTTGCTTATCCCTGGTGTACGCTTCGGCCTAAAGTGAAATGCTCAACATCTCGTATAAACCTTTCTTGCCTGCTTCCGTTACTTCGACAGAGCGACTTCCTGTTTTTTGACGAATCCAGTCTAGTTCCGCTAACCGATGTCTGAGTTGTTCCCCAAGCATACCTGAGAGATGATGACGGCGTTCGCTCCAATCCAGACATTTGCGAGCGATGGCACGGCGTGATCCCGGCTTCATCTGAAGTTCAATTCCGAACGTAGTGAACCACTGTATTCCTTTCTCTGTAACTTGATAATCCTTGCTGTGTGCCTCTTCGGGGTCTGAAAGATACCCCTTTTGTACTAAGGCTTCACAGAGCGAGATTCCCAATTTCCCGGCCAGATGACCATAACAGGTCCGTGCATGACTCAGTTGTTGAAGCTGATCGGATTGTTTGAGAGAGCGGATCTGTACAGGCGGAGCAATACTGGCCATGCTTTCAATCAGATTAGCAATTTCTTTGTTTGCAAGACGGTAGTAGCGATGGCGCCCTTGTTGTTCAACTTCGAGTAATCCTCCCTCTACGAGTTTAGCTAGATGGCTGCTTGCCGTCTGGGGAGTGACACTTGCCATATGAGCAAGCTCTCCTGCAGGCAACGCACGGCCATCCAGTAAGGATGACAGAAAAATAGCGCGGCTTGGATCAGCGATTAACGACGCAATAACAGTAATATTCGGATATACATTCATACTTCGATCATACCTGAACTATTACTGTATTACAATCGAGTTGTATCGTCCCATATGGGTCAGATTGAGCTTATAAAGCATTGGAATGGAACAGGAGAGGTACAGGATGAAAAAGATAACGAAACAGGACTTTGCTACAGAGCAGTTGTCCGCGAGTCCAGAAGTGATTCAACATGAGACGATTAATCCCAGTATTTTATATTATGGTACGCCTGTAGTGCTGCTAAGCACATTAAATGAGGATGGATCAACCAACCTGTCACCATTATCCTCGTCTTGGGCACTGGGGGATTGTCTGGTTCTCGGTCTTGGGACACAGGGCAAAGCCTATGAAAATCTGAGTCGACACCCGGAGTGTGTAATTAATCTGCCGGATGCGAACATGTGGAAACAGGTTGAGGCATTAGGACGTTATACGGGAGTCACACCGGTTCCTGAGGAGAAAAGGAAGATGGGCTATGAATATTGTCCTGATAAATTCACTGTAGCTGGACTGACATCCGAATGCTCGGTTCAGGTGGCACCAGATAAAATAACTGAATGTCCGCTCCAGATTGAAGCGGCTGTACAACACATACGTATTCCCGAACATACACCGTTCATGGCGATTGTTGAAGTGAAAGCGTTGAAGGTGCACGCGCACACAAGACTAATATCTGGACCGAACAAAATTAATCCAGAGGAATGGCATCCGCTGATATATAATTTCAGACATTATTTCGGATTGGGCAAGAGACAAGGGGAAAATTTCCGGGCAGAGAATTGACCTAAGTGGGGGCTTTTTATTGTATAAGTTAAACTAATCATTTACACGTAACGGAGAGGACAGAAAAAACCTGAAAAAGCGAAGCGCTCGCCTTTATCACCGGATTTTCCCTTCAGAAGAGGGAATCAAAAAAATCTGGGGATAACAGCGATTGGAAGGTTGTTCTGTCATCGTAGTGCCAGTGTAAATAATCTTTAGTTCAACTTATATAGTCATGTAAAGATTGGGTAATAGTAAAGATAGACTCATGTAAGCATATACATAATGAAAGAGGTGATGTGCATGGAAGTGGAATATTTGATGCGTGTACTCATAGCTGGAATATGTGGTGTGCTAATCGGATATGAGCGCAAAAATCGAATGAAAGAAGCGGGAATCCGTACTCATTTTGTGGTCGCCGTTGGTGCTGCCCTGATGATGATTGTATCGAAATACGGATTCCAGGATCAGGCTGGCTGGGACAATCTGTCCCTGGACCCTTCAAGGATCGCTGCACAAGTTGTTAGTGGTGTGGGGTTCATTGGAGCAGGGATGATCTTCACACAGCGGCACACGGTCAGGGGATTGACCACAGCAGCTGGCATATGGGCTACGGCAGGCATGGGACTTGCTGTCGGTTCAGGTCTGTATTGGACGGGTGGAGGCGTGACACTGCTTATTGTCGTGGCACAGATGTTACTGCATAGACCCACACGCTGGCTGGTATCCGCCCGAACAGAGACATTAACCATCCATCTGCAAAATGAGGGAGAGGCCCTGAAGACTGTTTTGGCATTGCTGGGACAGGAGAAGATCTCAGTCATCGGATTTAAGACAGAACAGCAAACAAGCACAGACTCCGTGGAAGAGACAGTGCTTGAGTTCACATTGCAACTACCGGGTTCATACCGGGGCGAGCAACTGATTATTTTGTTACAGGACGTGCCTCACGTTCGATCTGCGGAGTTAAAATGAAGAGAACCTGCATGGATCAACAGGTGACCACGCAGGTTCAGTACTTAATTCAGTATGGGTCCAATTACTGACCTTCTCCGACAATCGTTTCTGGGCGGGATACCGGTTTGCCTTCAAGCAGGCACTCGATGGCATGGGCAACACCGTGCTCCACATTGGTCAGCGTTATGGCTTTGGCTAATGCCTGGATTTCGGGTTCGCCATTACCCATGGCGATGCCGAGTCCTGCCATTTTTAACATGGAGACATCGTTGAAGTTATCACCGATCGCTACTGTATCTTCCATGGAGATGTTCAGGTGAGCCGCCAGTTTGGTGAGGGCATTACCTTTGGATACGTCCGGGTGCTGCATTTCGAAGTTATGCTCAAAGGAAACAACCATTGCGACATCGGATCGGGATGCGAAGTATTCTCGTCCTGTCTTTACTTTGTCCGGATTCATGGAGAAGGCCATAATATTATAGATGTAGGCTTCTGCCGGAATTTCGAGATGGCTGTTTACGCGGTGGTAGTCTTTTTTGTCATAGTGTTTCTTGATGGAGCGAATCATGCGTGCAATGTCCTCACCAGGGTTCGAACCAAGAACACGTTCCATCTCGGCGAGCAAGGTCTCATGACTGCTACGCGGGGCATAGATGCCTTGTTGCGTTGAAGCCTCATAATAGACATCATGATCTTCCAGCCACTGCATGACGGAAGCTGCTGTGTCACGCTCGAGCGGAAGATGGAATAAACGTTCACCGTCTGCATCATGAATTGTCGCTCCGTTGGAGCCGATAATCGGGGTTTTGATTCCGCCTTCGCGGCTGATGGTCACAACATCGGAATAGACACGTCCTGTTGCAATGGTAACTTTCATACCGGATTGCTGGGCCTTTTGGATGGCTGCGGCATTCTCCGGGCTAATCTGGCTATCTATGTTCAACAAAGTTCCATCTAAATCTGTGGCAAATAATTTCATATATTTACAACTCCTTATCATCTGTAGGTTCAGGAATGAGAATCTCAACCTGTTGTTCGGCTAGAAAAACAAGCCATTCTTTGGTTGGCCATTGATCCGTAATCAATACATCCACCAATGACCAGTCGGCAAAACGATAACCATAACGTCTATCAAACTTGGATTGATCTGCAAGAACAACAACTTTCTTGGCAGCTTTCATCATTTGGTGTTTAATTTTTCCTTCCTCTTCGGAAGCACTGAAGCCATCCATGGTGATACCGCCAATTCCGATAAAGGCTTTATCTACATAATAGTGGGAGAGGGTCTCGATAACAGAGGTACCGTAGACATAACGTTGTTCCTTATCTACTTTGCCTCCGAGCAAACGAATCTGGACAGCAGTGTGATTGGAGAGAAGATCAGCGGAATGAATCGAATTAGTAATGACGGTACAGGATTTGCCGTTTAAGTTCTCGGCACAGGCCTGCACAGTCGTGGAAGAGTCCAGAATAATGATCTCGCCTTCCCTTACAATGGCCGCAGCGAGTTTGCCGATGGCCCTCTTTTCCTCAGATACATCGAGTAAACGGTCTTTGTAGGATCTGAATTCTTGCGGAGGAGGGGGGAGAATCGCGCCGCCACGTGTTCGGATAATGGCATCCTGTTCCTCAAGCTTAATCAGATCCCTGCGTGCAGTATCCCGTGATACATCAAACAAGGCGACAATATCATCGGCTGAGATGCGATTGTGTTTGCGTAGATGTTCAACAATGAGCTGCATTCGTTCTTCTTGAAACAAACATGTCACCTCCGAGTGTATGGATGACCGTACTTATACTGATACTTTAATTATAAGTATTCTTAATGTGATTTGCAATATTATAAGTGAACGTAAGTTTTTATAAGTGTTTTGATGGATGGTTTACATTGTTCCTGCACGGGGATGACATTGGCATGAACGGGAGGTGGCTAATAACGGGGCTCTGAAGAAGAGTATGCAATGGGCAAAAAGGCTTGAAAAATAAATTTTTAAAAAAGTATTGCAAGTTCAAATTGTCCTGTGGTATACTCATTCTTGTCGCCAAGAAAGACAATTTGTTATTAAGGCCCGTTGGTCAAGGGGTTAAGACACCTCCCTTTCACGGAGGTAACAGGGGTTCGAATCCCCTACGGGTCATATCTTCACCACCTCATGAGATCTACATTTTCGATGAGTATTCCTCAAAGTCATTGCTCTTATAGACAAGAATGAAGCATGGCACATCCGGTGAAGTTTACAGCAAGAGCCATTAGCTCAGTTGGTAGAGCACCTGACTTTTAATCAGGGTGTCGAAGGTTCGAGCCCTTCATGGCTCACCATTTTTACAATTGAATATGCGGTCGTGGTGGAATGGCAGACACGCTATCTTGAGGGGGTAGTGGGTGTATACCCGTGGAGGTTCGAGTCCTCTCGACCGCATCACAGCAACAACATAAGATAGACTTCTATGATCATTCATGGGAGTCTATCTTTGTGTTATACGATATACCTCATCCTGTTTCAGGCATATAAAGGCTGAGCATTCAGGAATAATGTGGTATAATTCAAGCAGATGAGTTGATTATTACGGTTGGAAGGCGGTTCTTGTATGCAGTCGATCTATGAGCGAATTGAACACCTGATTGCCGAACGAGGAATGACCAAGAAGGCTTTCTGCCAACAGCTGAAGATTAGCACAGGCAATCTGGGTGATTGGAAACGTGGCAAGTCTATTCCGAGTACGAATAAATTAATTGAGATTGCTTCGTTTTTTGATGTGAGCCTCGACTGGCTCATGATTGGACGTCCATCGAAGGAAGCGATGGTTCGGGAAAAACGGGAGGATTATTTTTTTGACGTTTTGCGGCAATTGAATTGCCAAGAAAGTGAATTATCGACTGTGGAACAGTCTTTTATCAGCGAATATATTGAGTTCACCCGTTACCGCAAATCCAAGGAAAGTAAGGATGCAGGCGACTATCGCTATAAACCTGAGAACAAATCAGAGAACGATTCTGAGGAAAACGAAGCGTAAGTGATATGAGCAGCATCCATAGACTGAATGTACAAAACCTCTGGACTAATCCGAACACACTCGGAGACAGTTCAGAGGTTTTTTTTGGTGTTAACTATGCTTGATGCCCTTATTTACGAAAGACAAGAGTTTCTTTGCCCAGCAGCTGTGGGCGGAGTGTGTTCCAGATCTGAAGACACTGCTCCTGAAGTTCCCAAGCTGCCATGCCAAGGAGTCGAACGCCGATGCCTCCGGTTGCCAGCAAACTTGCACCTGCGAGCATTCGCCCATCTGGTGGCAGCGCAGATCTGACTTGCTCCAACTCCGCAGTACCAAGACCTGGGGCAATCATCCATAACGCAGCGGTATGTGTGTAGTGAAGGAGAGACGCTGAGTGTTTGGGATCATCGGTATCCGGTTCGAGTCCGAATCGATCCCAGACAGCCAGTTGTTCACCTTGCCATATCTCCGTCAAGCTGCGGTAACGCTCGAATTGGAAGGCTTCTCCCCGATGAATCCGTCCGGCAGACCAGATATCTGCATAGGCCAGGATTGCCTGTTCTTCCAGCTCGAAGGTTACAGCGAGCGAAGAAGAACTTCCCTTGAAGGGAATGACGCATTCAGGAAAGTATTCCAGCGTAGCCCCTTTTCCCAACCGAAAGTGATGATTAACGGATGAGGGAATGGAAGGTGTAGGATGAAGCCTGGTAGCTGACGTACTACTCAGCATCACATGGGTTCCTTCACCTAGTTCCCACTCGGAATGATAATGATCCCCGTTAAGGACTCCGGGCGAGACGTCTGACGTGTACACACATAATTCGGTTCCGCCTCCGGGAGGTCGAAAGGATCGGCTAAACCGGAGTGGTGCGCTGTAATAACGATCAGTCATGACAGTCCGGTCGCCTTGAAAGGCAAAGGTGGCCCGAAGCTCGCTGCGGCGTGTGACGGGCGCACCTGCACTTTCATTCCTATTTATCTCTGTTCCCGTGGGGACAGAAGATGAATTAATGCGAGTGAGTGCCATGTTCATGGCTGTGTGAATGCAGATGTGCAGCGGAAGCATCGTCATCCATATATTGATGTTCAAGCCAGTGGACAATCTCGGATACACCTTCACCGCTCATTAGATTAGACATGACATAAGGGCGGCCTTCGCGTACCCGCTCGGTATCATTTTTCATAACTTCCAGGCTTGCTCCAACGTAAGGGGCGAGGTCGGTTTTGTTGATTAACAGCAGATCTGAACGTGTGATGCCGGGACCGCCTTTGCGAGGAAGTTTTTCTCCTTGAGCAACGTCGATAATGTAGATGAACACATCAGCCAGTTCCGGACTGAATGCAGCAGAGAGATTGTCACCACCGCTCTCGATGAAGATCAGTTGCAGATCCGGGAAGCGTTCAATTAACTCGTCAACTGCTTCGAAATTCATGGAAGCATCTTCACGGATAGCCGTGTGCGGGCATCCGCCTGTCTCTACGCCGATAATGCGCTCTGGTGCCAGTGCATTCTGACGCAGCAAGATTTCGGCATCTTCCTTGGTATAAATGTCATTCGTGATGACAGCAAGGCTATAACGTGTACGCAGTGCCTTGGACAGCTTCTCCACCAAGGCTGTTTTACCTGAACCTACCGGTCCACCAATTCCAATTCGCATCGGACGACTCCGATCAAATGCCTTACGTTCCCACTCCGGATGATGCGTATGATTAGCTCCTCCACACATAACAATTCCTCCTTGGTTAGATAAAAGTTGTAGTTAAGACATAAACAGCCGCGCGGGTAAGGTCTCATGCCGCATGGCGTAGATTTCCTGGGCGATTCCGAAGCTGTGCATATCTTCCGGGTCATTTTCCCGAATGAGCGCCCATTCCGCTTCGATATCATCAAGCAGTTTCTGAATCAACATCTGCGCTTCGGTTTGTCCGATGGGCAGCAGGCGAAGTGCGCTGTTCACATAAGCGTTCACTGAGGTATACAGATGCCCGGTAACGGCTTCATCCAATTCAATCTCCAATTGGTAGTTGATATAACCGTGAATGGTCGTGATGCCGCAATACGCGCCATGTTCCCGGATGGCCTTATCAATCAGGGAAAAGTCCATCCATGGATAGAGTGAACGGGCCAGCTTGAGCAGTCGCTTTCCCATTTTGTGGCCGCTTTCCCTGAGTTCCCGAGGGGAGCGCTGGGCGTGGACACGTTTGTCATACAGGGCAAGTAGAGCGGCATCTTGCTGTTTTATCGCCTGATAGACGCCTTTGATGGCAAGACCATCTAGTCGTACAAGACTGGAGTGAAGCTGGCTGCGAATAAACTGTTCAAGCTGCGCGGTATTTTGCACGGTGCCATCATGCGTGTAAGCTTCCAGACCGAAGGAGTGGGAGAAACCACCGATGGGCAGGGCTGAATCCAGCAGCTGAACGTAACGGAGTAGCTTCGTGCCACTATTCATCATGAGCGCCCCCTTATCAGCTAATCCGTATTCCTATCAAAACATAAAGTACCGCTGTGCCATAGGCAACTCGTCTGCGGGTTCGCAGGTGAGAAGCTCGCCGTCGGCGCGTACCTCGTAGGTTTCGGGATCGACTTCAATGACAGGGGTGACGTCGTTATGAATCATGTCTTTTTTGCTGACTGAGCGACAGCCTTTAACGGGTTCAACCCGCTTTTTCAGGCCCAATGACTCTTTGATCCCTGCTTCTGCTGCGGCTTGGGAGACAAATGTGATCGATCCGCTGGCAATGGCGCTACCATAGGCTCCGAACATCGGTCTGCCAAATACCGGCTGAGGTGTCGGGATGGACGCATTGGGATCACCCATCTGGGCAAATGTGATCATGCCACCCTTAATGACAATCTCGGGTTTAACACCGAAGTAAGCCGGTTTCCATATGATTAGATCTGCCAGCTTGCCAACTTCCACCGAACCGACGAGATGACCGATTCCGTGAGCGATAGCTGGATTGATAGTGTACTTGGCGACATATCGCTTGATCCGATCGTTATCGGAGGGAGAATTCGGGTTGAGCTCAAGTTTGCCGCGCTGTTTTTTCATTTTGTCGGCTGTCTGCCAGGTGCGGATAATGACTTCGCCCACTCGGCCCATGGCTTGAGAATCGGAACTGATGATGCTGAACACGCCAAGATCATGTAAAATGTCTTCGGCTGCGATTGTCTCTGGACGAATCCGTGAATCGGCAAAAGCTACATCTTCCGGGATGGAAGGGTCCAGATGGTGACACACCATCAACATATCAAGGTGCTCTTCTACGGTGTTGCGTGTGTATGGTCGTGTTGGGTTGGTTGATGAGGGGATAACGTAGGACTCCCCAGCGGCCCGGATAATATCCGGTGCGTGTCCGCCACCAGCGCCTTCCGTATGGTACGTGTGGATCGTCCGGCCGTTGATTGCAGCCAGGGTGTTTTCGAGAAATCCGGTTTCGTTCAGTGTATCGGTGTGGATAGCGACTTGAACATCATGTTCCCCGGCGGCAGTCAGGCAGGCATCGATAGCGCTCGGGGTAGTGCCCCAATCTTCATGCAGCTTCAGGCCGATTACCCCAGCTTCAATCTGTTCAATTAAAGGTGCGGTACTGGAACTGTTGCCTTTGCCAAGGTAACCGATGTTCATGGGAAAAGCCTCTGCCGATTCTAACATCCGATGGATGTGCCAGGCTCCTGGTGTGCAGGTGGTGGCTTTGGTTCCTGTTGCTGGTCCTGTTCCGCCGCCGATCATGGTCGTGACCCCGGAGGATAACGCAGTCTGAATCTGCTGTGGGCAGATGAAATGAATATGGGTATCAATGCCGCCAGCGGTTACAATCATGCCTTCACCAGCGATGATTTCGGTGGAAGCACCGATGACCAGTGCGGGATGAACGCCATCCATTGTATCCGGGTTACCGGATTTGCCAATGGCGCAGATGTGACCATCCCGAATGCCGATATCCGCTTTTACAATGCCCCAATGATCGATAATGATAGCGTTGGTGATAACAGTATCAGGAGTGCCGTCGCTTCGCAGAGCAGTGGTGGACTGGCCCATTCCGTCGCGGATAACCTTGCCGCCCCCGAATTTGCTCTCGTCTCCGTAGACGGCATAATCATGTTCAATCTCTGCCCATAGTTCGGTATCTGCAAGTCTTACGGCGTCGCCGGTTGTTGGTCCAAACATGGACGCGTATTGTTCACGGCTCATTCGTTTCATGAAGGTTCACCTCCATCTTGTATGGGAGGGGAGAACGTCTTCAGGAATGCCTCCAGTTTCAGTGGATCAGGGGCTTGATCCGCAGAGCCTTCGGTTAATCCGTTGAACCCGTGAATCTGGCGTTTGCCGCCAAAGGTCGTGAGTTCAACAGGTTTCTCTTCACCGGGTTCGAAGCGAACTGCGGTGCCTGCCGGAATGTGCAGGCGATGTCCAAAAGCTGACGTGCGATCAAAGTCCAGTGCTGCATTAACTTCATAGAAGTGAACGTGAGAGCCGACTTGGACGGGGCGGTCGCCGCGGTTAAGGACAAGGAGTCGTAGGGTTAAACGATCCGGATGACAGATGATGTCGTCATCTGGCTTCAAGCGGTATTCACCAGGAATCATGGTTTCTCCTGCCTTTCTCAGCGTATAGGTTCATGTACAGTAACCAGTTTTGTACCGTCAGGAAATGTGGCTTCTACCTGTACTTCAGGAATCATATCGGGAACACCATCCATACAGTCTTCACGTGTCAGGATGGTGCCTCCGTATCTCATTAATTCGGCAACACTCATTCCATCCCGTGCTCGTTCCATCAGTTCGGAGGTCAACAAGGCGATGGCTTCGGGAACATTCAACTTGAGTCCGCGTGCTCTTCGTTCACGGGAGAGGTTAGCGGCCACGGTAATCAGGAGTTTTTCCTTTTCCTGCTCAGTCCAGTGCAAGGCAATCCGACCTTTCGCTTATAATGTCTGATATGTTCATGGATCATATTGTATGTTAAATATACTCACACAGGGTGATTTCTTTGTCAATAAGCTTCAAGGCTTATTAGCAGTATGCATGAAACAGGTAGGCATGAAATAAAATTATGTAAGCTATATTGACATGAAGAGAGTAACCCTCCATAATTTGGATCAACGAACATTTCGGACGCAAATGACCTTAATGTTCGTCAATAGACTAAAAAAAGGGAGTGTAGGCTATTGAAGAAGAGGTCGGTCAAGTTATGGAGTATTTTGCTGGGTGCGGTCATTGTGATGACAGGATGTGTGGAGGGCGCTGCGCCTCCTGAAGCTTCGGGTTCAGGTGGTACAGGAGAGCCGGCTGCATCCGGTGATACGATTAAAGTAGGTATTCTTCACTCTCTCAGCGGAACGATGGCGATCAGTGAAGTATCTGTTAAAGATGCGGAGATGCTTGCCATTGAAGAGATTAACGCCGCAGGCGGAGTTTTGGGTAAACAGATCGAACCTGTAATTGAGGATGGCGCTTCGGATTGGCCTACTTTTGCGGAGAAGGCTGGGAAGTTACTGCAACAGGATAAGGTCGCTGCTGTATTTGGTGGATGGACCTCTGCAAGTCGGAAGGCTATGCTCCCGGTGTTTGAACAGAATAAAGGTCTATTGTTTTACCCGGTGCAATATGAGGGATTGGAATCGTCGCCAAATATTTTTTATACAGGAGCAACTACCAATCAGCAGATCGTTCCATCCGTAACCTGGTTACTGGAGAACAGGGGCAAGACGTTTTATCTGCTCGGTTCAGATTATGTATTCCCAAAAACGGCCAATCAGGTCATTAAGGCACAACTCGCAGCAGAAGGCGGCGAAGTAGTGGGTGAAGAATACACACCGCTGGGTCATACCGATTACAGTACCATTATCAGCAAAATCAAAGCTGCAAAGCCGGATATTGTATACAATACGCTGAACGGAGATAGCAATGTGGCCTTCTTCAAACAATTGAAAGATGCCGGAATCTCCTCGGATCAGATGACGACCCTCTCGGTAAGTGTGGCGGAGGAAGAAATCCGTGGTATTGGCGCAGACGTATTGAAGGGGCATCTGGCTTCGTGGAATTATTATCAGACAACGGATACACCTGAAAATGCTACATTTGTTGCCAAGTATAAAGAAAAATATGGTGCTGATCGAGTGACAGCTGATCCGATTGAAGCGGGATATGTGGCGGTTTATCTCTGGAAGGCGGCGGTGGAAAAAGCAGGATCAACCGACGTGGAGAAGGTGAAGGCAGCTGCCAAGGGTCTGGAGTTTGATGCCCCGGAAGGTAAGGTAACCGTGGATGGAGAGAATCAGCATATCTACAAAACCGTACGGATCGGTGAGGTGCAGGAGGATGGGCAGTTCAAGGAATTGTGGAATTCTGGTGAGCCTGTAAAGCCGGACCCTTATCTGAAAACGTATGAATGGGGAGCAACCCTCAGCGCTAAATAACATAGAAACCTCGCAATAAAACAGGCAACTCGCTTCAAAGCAGCCGAAACATAAACGAGGGTGTGACAACACATCCTCTTACCGTATCGCGGTAAAGCGTTACTGTGATGTGAAAAATGTTACTGCCGCTAATTGAATTCATGTGAAATATCGAGAGTCACGGTATGGAGGAGGGGATAGCGATGGATATGTTTATCCTGCAGATGTTCAACGGTCTGAGTATCAGTTCAATTCTGTTGTTGATTGCATTGGGGCTTGCAGTAACGTTTGGGCTGATGAATGTCATCAATATGGCTCACGGTGAACTGATCATGATTGGTGCATATGCAACGTATGTAACACAAAATCTGTTCATGTCCTATGCTCCAGCGGCGTGGTTCGGTGCCTATTTTGTTGTGGCTCTGCCGATTGCGTTCATTGTAGCGGCTCTGATTGGCTGGTTGCTTGAAGTGGTGCTGATCAGGCATCTGTATGGCAGGCCGCTGGACAGTCTGCTTGCGACATGGGGTGTAGGCATGATGCTGCAACAACTGGCCCGTACAATATTCGGAGCACCCAATGTGGGAGTATCCAGTCCGGCTTGGCTCAATGGGGGATTGGCGATCTCGGATGGTATTGTATTTCCGTATAAACGAATTTTCATTATCGCACTGGTTGCGGTGGTGCTGCTGTGTATGTATCTCTATATCTATCGAACATCTTCCGGAAGACGAATGAGGGCTGTGATGCAGAATCGGAGCATGGCGGGGTGTCTTGGGATTTCGACCCGGCGGGTGGATGGCATGACCTTTGCGATTGGTTCGGGCATTGCCGGAATTGCTGGCTGTGCATTAACGCTCATTGGTCCGATTGGTCCTTCGCTTGGTACGTATTATATTGTGGATGCGTTCATGGTGGTTGTTTTGGGTGGTGTGGGAAAATTGGTTGGAACCGTGTGTGGTGCATTGGGGATTGGTATGTTCAACACGCTGTTCGAAACTTATACCTCGGCCTCCATTGGCAAGGTGCTTGTGTTTGTATGTATCGTTGCTTTCCTGCAATGGAAACCACGCGGCTTGGTCGCGATGCGCACACGGAGTCTCGATTAACGTGAAAAAGGGGGTTAGTTCATGTCCGCTTTACTCAAGACTGGCAGTCTGAAAATGAGGATTATCTGGGCGGTTGTGCTGATCATGATGTGTCTTGCCCCGCTAATCTCCACGGAGTTTCGTCTGAGTCTGTTAGCCAAGTTTTTGGCACTGGCAATCCTGGCCATCGGTCTCGATCTGATCTGGGGATATGGGGGTGTGCTGAGCCTTGGGCATGGGGTGTTCTTTGGTCTGGGTGGGTACGCGATGGCGATGTATCTGAAGCTTCAGGCCAGTGGAGCAACGCTTCCTGACTTCATGGGATGGAGTGGTCTCAGTAGTCTGCCGTGGTTCTGGGAACCATTTCGCTCTTTCCCGGTGGCGCTGTTATTGGGGATAGCCCTTCCGGCATTGCTTGCCTTTGCCCTGGGGTGGTTTACGTTCCGTAACCGGATCACCGGTGTTTATTTTACCATCCTGACTCAAGCCTTGGTTCTCATTACGGTAACACTCTTTGTTGGTAAACAGGAATGGACGGGTGGAACAAATGGCATTACCGGATATAATTCGATCTTTGGTTTTACACTTCATTCCGCTGGAACGACGATTGCTCTCTACTATATAACGCTTGCTGTTCTGGTGATCGCTTATATGCTCTGTCGTCGAATGGTGAACAGTCGGTTCGGCCAAGTGCTCGAAGCTGCGCGTGATGGGGAGAATCGGGTGCGATTCCTCGGATATGATCCGGCAGGATATAAAACGCTGGCTTTTGCTTTTTCCGGTGCGCTTGCAGGCATCGCGGGCATGTTGTTTGTTCTTCAGGTGGGTATTATCTCGCCATCGATGATGGGGATTGTGCCCTCTATTGAGATGGTCCTGTGGGTTGCGCTGGGTGGTCGCGGTACGCTTATTGGAGCGATTATCGGAGCGGTGGTGCTGAATGCAGCCAAAACAGGCATAAGTGAGGCTTATCCCGAAGGGTGGCTGTTTGTCATTGGTGGGCTCTTTGTAACGGTAGTTTTGTTCATGCCAAACGGTATTGTAGGTGTATATCGTCATGTCGTTCGCTTGCTGAAGCGGAGAGGAGAGAGTGCGCATGTCCAAGTCACTCGGGAAAAACCTAAAGTCTACTGAGGAATCAGCGGTGTTGGTAGCCGAGGATATTACGGTGGCCTTTGGTGGGTTCGTTGCTGTCAAAGGCATGAATCTGAAGCTGCATGAACATGACCTGCATTTTCTGATCGGACCCAATGGTGCTGGGAAAACAACGATGCTGGATGTGATATGTGGCAAAACAAAACCCATGTCCGGCTCGGTGAAGATGGCGGATGGCACGGAATTAACACGACTGAAGGAGCACCAGATTGTTCGCAAAGGTGTGGGACGCAAATTCCAGGCGCCATCGATCTTTGCAGGTCTGACGGTGCAGGAGAATCTGACGCTGGCGGCGGAGACTCGCCGTTCCCCTTTGCAAGCCATCCGTATTCGTCGATATGGGAAAATGAGTGCTGCCATGGAGCATGTTACCCTCCAGATTGGTCTGCAAGACCGCGTTGATGCTCGTGCAGGAGCGTTATCACATGGGGAGAAGCAGTGGCTGGAGATTGGCATGTTGCTTCTACAGGAGCCGCGGGTGTTGTTGCTGGACGAACCAGCCGCAGGCATGACGGATGAAGAAACACACAAGACCGGGCGACTTCTGCAAGAGATTGCGCGTGAACGCTCGGTTGTGGTGGTGGAGCATGATATGGAGTTTGTGCGAGAGTTCGCAGCCAAGGTAACGGTGATGCATGAAGGGAAACTGCTGAAGGAAGGTACGATGGCGGAGGTACAGGCAGACCCGAAAGTGGCAGAAGTGTATCTGGGCAAAAGGAGGGATGACCATGCTGTCGCTGCAACGAATTGAATCCGGCTACGGGGAAAGCAATGTGCTTCGTGGTGTGAACCTGGATGTACCGCCTGGACAGGTGGTGTGTCTGATGGGCCGTAACGGTGTGGGGAAAACAACGTTGATGAAAACATTAATGGGGCTGCTCAAAACACGCAAGGGTAGTATTCAGTGGCAAAATCAGGAGTTATCCACCTTGGACACAGCCAAGCGGGCAAGGGCAGGGATTGGTTATGTACCGCAGGGGCGGGAGATTTTCCCGCAGCTTACGGTGAAAGAAAACTTATTGCTCGGTCTGGAGACAAGTGCACCGGGAGTAAAAACGTTCCCGGAGGATGTACTGGCGATGTTCCCGGTGCTTGCTACGATGTATGGACGGCAGGGCGGGGATCTGAGTGGTGGACAGCAGCAGCAGTTGGCATTCGCCCGGGCATTGGCTTCGCGTCCGGGGTTGTTGCTACTGGATGAGCCGACAGAAGGCATCCAGCCTTCTATCGTGGAGGACATTCGGCAGGTTATTTTGCAGCTCAAGGCAAAGGGGAACCTCTCGGTTCTGCTGGTAGAGCAGAGTATTGATTTTGTACGAAGTGCCGCAGATTACATCTATATCATGGACAAAGGAACCATAACCCTGCATGGGACACCGCAAGAACTGGATATGTCGCAGTTTGAACATCATCTCTCCGTATAGTTGTAGTTAGTCGGCCAGTGGAGAAAGGTTTTAGGAGCGCTTGTCCAGGATATTTGAGTATTTCGGATATAACCGCCGGATGCATTCCGGACAGATGTCATGCGTGAATTCGGCGTGGGTATGCTTCTCCAGATAACTCTCAACGGAGTTCCAGTGTTCCTCTTCGTCCTTGATTTGTTTGCAGACAGCGCAAATAGGCAGCAGTCCGCGCAATGTGCGCACTTCAGACAATGCTTTCTTCAATTGGTGTTCTGTCTTTCTTTGTTCGGTAATATCCATGTGTGCAATTAAAGCGAGATCGGTATCCAGAATTGAATTTGAATAAGATAGAGGGGTGAGTTCTACACGAAACCACCTCTTTTCGTTGTATACAGTATACACGCAGATGTCATATGTATGATTTCGATTAAAGGGTATTCCGCGTTCTTTCAAATTCTGTGCGACAAGTGCCATGTTAGCGTTCTTGCCTCGTTTTGCCCAGGCTTCCGTCAGGTGCAGGTAGTGTCTATGACTACTGTGTATATCCGGGTTTGGTGAGCATTGACCAAGTCCCTGTTGCCAGGCACGGTTACAACTTTGGATAATCCAATTGTCATCAACAATGATGAGCTGGTGACGTATGGACTGGAACGACAGCCTCTCCAGATCGGATGTAACATGTCTCATGGATGAGACCCTCCTTTGGCAGAAATCTTATCTCAGTTCATCTGGAATATCCAAAATATCAGCGACCAGGTGCCTGAATCGGGTTGCTTTGCGTGTGCCGTGAATAAGATTGGATAAACGATAGGGTGGGATGCCATGCTGTTCACAAAAGGTCTTCTGGTCCACTTGAAGTTCGGTTAGCCGTCGTTTGATGGCCCATCCGAACGGAGTAACTGGTTTTTTCTTGTTCAAAAGGGTTCACCCCTGGTTAGAATGTAGTATTCAGCCGCCCTTTCTTCATGTAGAATATATAGAAATGCGAGCTGTATGTTTTATTATATACGTAAATTCGTCATCTAACAATTAAAAAAGACGGAAAAAAGTGTATTTTGTGATTATAAATGGCGTAAATACGTAAATAAAACAAATGAAATGACAAAAAACACGTCGGCAAGGAGGTTGCCGCGTGTTTTTTAGTTTTTTTGAATGAAGGGGAGCAGGCATGAGGAGGAAGAGGATTAGGCCCTGTAGGCATGAAGTCCAGCTCCGAGCATATGGAAACTGGGGAAAAACGATTTCATGGACATCGAGGTTGGCTGTGCCAGTCCATCCGCAGCCGAGGCGCTGACGGTCTTCCATTCATTCTCCAGATCTGTGGCCAGGCGGACCATCAGATCCTTGGTTGTATCGTTGTTCAGGGGAATGACTTTGGAGGCTTCGGTTATGCAGGCATTCATGGCTGAATGCAGGTAACCAAGGACCGCCTCCTCGACCGGGATGTCGAGGTGGTGGTTAATCCAGGCGTGAACAGTGGAGAGGCAGCCAACCGAATCGTATTTGGCAAAGATCTGTTCGAGCTGGCTGAATTCAATCCAGGGGTGCAGAGCTCGTGCGAGTCTGATCAATCGTTTACCCATGGCGGCAGCTTGTTCTCTGAGATCTCCAGGGGTTCGCTGAACATGGACGAGCTTGTCGATCAGAGCTATCCGCCATGTATCCTTGTGATCTGTTGCGGTATAGATGCCTTTGATAGCCATACCTTCAAGACGAACGATGCTCGGATGCAACTGACAACGCATGAATGATTCGAGATCTTCAGCATTACGAATGGTACCCTCCCTGATATGGATATCCATGCCGAAGGAATGGGTGAACCCTCCAACCTGAATAGAGGAATCAAGCAGTTTGACATAATCGAGCAGCTTATTCCCACGGTTCACAATCATTCGCCTCCTGTGTTCGTTAAATGTCACTTAAAGTAACATTTATGTTCCTTTTTGTTTGCTTTGTGTTTAGAAATCCGAATTATATGATAGTTATCATCCCATAAATGTCCGCTTTTTGTCAATAGTATCCGTGAAAATTAATGGATTAAATCTGGAATTTAATATTTGTGTTATTTTATATAACTCATTGTGTTATTTATGTGGTGAAGTGCAGGGAGGACTATATATAAGGAAGGACTATATATAAATGAATCAACAAGATCGGCTCTTACCGAAAAAGAGGGGATCAAATCTAATCATATGCAGTTCATGGGTAAAGATGACGAGATTATGCGATTTTTGATGAAAATGCCTAGCTGAAAAAGAAGTATTAAAAAATACTTTACTTTTAGTTCTGAACCCGGTATAATCAATTCTGTTGCCGATTATTTACGACATGCGGTCGTGGTGGAATGGCAGACACGCTATCTTGAGGGGGTAGTGGGCGTATGCCCGTGGAGGTTCGAGTCCTCTCGACCGCATCATATGAACGATTAAAAAGAAGCTTTCCATTAATGGGAAGCTTCTTTTTTTTGTCTTTTTCGAACAGTATGACATCTGGGTTGAAAAAAGGCCATCCATTACCGGAGGAATGTTGCTCTACCTTCCGGCTACGGGTGGCCTGTGTATTATTTTTGCAGCAAATTCTTGATATCTTCTTCAATCTTGTCCGGTGTTGTTTTGGGAGCATAACGTTTAATGACCTGTCCGTTCTGATCCACGAGGAATTTGGTGAAATTCCATTTGATTGCTTTGGAGCCGAGCAGGCCAGGAGCTTCTGTGCTCAGGTGTTGGAAAAGAGGGTGAGCGCTTGAGCCGTTCACATCAATTTTCTCAAACATGGGGAAGCTCACGCCATAATTCATCTGACAGAACTCGGCAATATCGTCGGAAGATCCTTTTTCCTGTGCAAACTGGTTGCTTGGGAAACCAAGAACTTCAAATGGAGCATCTTGAAACTTGTCTTGCAATTCTTGCAGACCTTTGAATTGAGGGGTAAGGCCGCATGAGCTTGCCGTATTCACAATCAGGAGCACTTTGTCACGGTAGTCGGACATTTCAACTTCTTGACCGCGAAGGGTATTCACTTTGTAATCGTAGACTGTCATCTAAATCGCCTCCATTTATTTACTCTTATATCTTCTATTATATTGGTTGCAATTAAATATTGCAAAACTAATATGGTGTTAAAAGAATCAAAACAGGCCAGTTGTGCTGAATACGTGAATGAATTACGAAGGGATTTTCGTCAGAGTGAGAATTAGATAGCCTTGAAGAGATGGATAGAGTATAACCTTATTGTAAGCGTTATTATGAACGAGTATTGGCAAAAATCTGCCGATTCGGTGATCTGTAAGGACTTTACACCGTCATGGCGGGGGTGTATGATTCATAACGTAATTTCAATTTAAACTAAATTGTACTTGAAAAACGAAACAAACGATAATATCGCTCGATCTTACCTTAAGATATACGAACGATGTTTTAATCGCTGAGTTTCCATTCATTAATGAATGGGAAACGGGGGAACCAACGGAATGCGCTGTCCAGGACAGTGGGCATTCATGGGGTGAATTTTCCGGTGACAGCCGGAAATAGGGCGACTCTCGCGCCCGAATCCGTCAGCTAACCTCGTAAGCGTTAAAGGGAGAGGCAACAAGCCGTACGCTGGTTCATGGTGTTTTCGCCATGGGTTATTTAAGAAGCGTTCGGGAGGCCTTGGTCCCCCACGCTTCTTTTTTGTTGTCTTTTCACGCCAAGGGAGGAACGAATGATGGATACTGAGATGATCTTAGTGACTGCTCCAAATGAAGCAGGACGCAAATTTATCAAATTGCTGATGTACAAAAAAATGCCGTTTGCCGTTCTAACCAACAGTGCAGGGGAAGAGCGAAGACTCCGTAGAATCGGAGTAGAACATGTCATTCGCATGAATACGGCTGCAGCTCAAAAATGGTTTTTGCCGCAGGGCAGCGTAGGCAACGTGTTTATTTTCGAGAACAGCCTGAATCTGACCTGTCGTTATTTACAGATCTGCCGTTCATGGACATCGAAATCCCTGTGCGTCATTACGGAGCAGAGTCATCCTAAGGGCATCTATCGGGGCATGGGCGCAGACCGGATTGTATATTCGCTCAATGGGGAAGTTGGCTTTCTCCTCAATGGTTAATGCCATAGCTTGTGATTGCTCAGGTGTAAGGTGCCTGTTATAATTGAATGTATTAGAATCAATTTCAGAATTCACTCAAGGTATTATGAAATTGATTCATCGATAAACGGAAGTTTGAGGAGACTCATGCATGATGGTGAGTCTTCTTTTTTATGCTTACAAGGAGGAATTGGAGTGCCGGATGTAGGTGGATTGAAATGGTTGTTTTTTGATGTTGGAGATACGCTGGTGGATGAATGGGAGCCGGTTGATGATATTATCGGACAGTTCGTCCGCGAAGCCTGTGCATTGAGATATCCGGTGAAGATTGAGGCGGTAAGAGAACTGTTCGCGAACTGTTACCGAAAATATGAGCAATGGCCTATGAGAGTGGCAATTCGCACATTTGTTAAAGACGAGGGACATCAAAAACAGATTCAGGACAAGCTGAAGTTTCAAAAAGATCTTGAACGTCCTTTTCCTTCAGCAGATTCCGTTCTTCAGCAGTTGTCACGGCATTATCGCATTGGCATTATTGCCAATCAGAGTCCTGGAACGGAAGAGAGACTGGAGAGTTACGGCTTGCGGAAGTATGTTGATGTTCTGGCATGTTCGGCTGAAGAAGGAGTGTCCAAGCCAGACCCTGAGTTATACGCTGTGGCCTTGAAGCAGGCCGGTTGTGAACCGGAGGAAGCCGTCATGATCGGCGATCGGATCGATAACGACATTATACCTGCTCGGAAGCTGGGCATGCGTACGATTCGAATTATGCAGGGTTACGGAAGATTCCAGCCAGAACTATCGGATGACAAACGTGCGGATTGGACTGTTGATTCATTGGATCAACTCTTGCCGTTACTGATACCAAATCAGGATTAGATTCAGATGGTTGTTTATTGGATTGCAACAATAAAGGCTGATCAACTTGGGTATAGCATACCGGAGTTGATCAGCCTTTTTAGTATTTAGTCGATTAGAATGAGATTAGAACAAGCGGATCGTCTGAATGATCAGATATACATTTAGCATAACGATAATAGCTGTAATGACCCATGAGATGATTTTGAGCCACAATTTGTTGGCGAATGCACCCATACTTTTTTTATCACTTGTGAACATCACCAGGGGAATTACAGCAAAGGGCAATTGAAGTGACAGCACGACCTGGCTCAAAATGAGTAGTTCTTCTGTGCCATGTTCTCCTGCAATCGCTGTGACAATTACCGCCGGGATGATGGCGATCAGACGTGTGACCAGTCTGCGTAGCCATGCCGGAATTCGAATGTTCAGGAAACCTTCCATAACGATCTGCCCAGCGAGTGTACCTGTAAGGGTAGAGTTCTGACCTGATGCTAACAGCGCCACACCGAACAGGATACTTGCAACCGTAGTACCCAATAGAGGTGTCAGCAGATGATAGGCATCAGCGATCTCAGCAACCTGCGTCATACCAGCACTGTGAAATACAGCGGCAGATACAATCAGGATGGCTGCATTGATGAACAGGGCCAGTGTCAACGCGATTGTAGAATCCATGGTCGAGTACCGAATGGCTTCTTTTTTGCCCTGTGGGGTCTGTTCGATCTGACGGGTCTGCACAATGGAAGAATGCAGGTACAGATTATGCGGCATCACGGTTGCTCCGATAATACCAATGGCAATATAGAGCATGGCCGGGTTTTGCAGAATCTCAACATTTGGTACAAAACCATGGAGAACACCGCCCATATCCGGTTTCGCCAGAAACAGATCAATCCCGAAGCAGAGGGCTATGGTTGCCATCAGCACAATGACAAGTGTTTCCAGAGCGCGGAAACCTTTGTTTTGCAGTACAAGAATCAGGAGTACATCAACTGCGGTGATGATAACGCCGTATAACATGGGGATGTTAAATAACAGTTTTAATGCGATGGCAGAACCAATGACTTCAGCCAGATCGGTAGCTGCAATGGCAAGCTCACACAAAATCCATAACATCATAACAACAGGCATGCTGAATCGTTCACGACAGGCTTGAGCCAGATCCCGTCCAGTGACGATGCCGAGCTTGCCAGCCAGCGACTGAAGGACAACGGCCATCAGGTTCGATAACAGGATAACGGATAACAAGGTATACCCGAACTGCGAGCCGCCTGCGATATCTGTTGCCCAATTCCCGGGATCCATGTAACCTACGGCAACAAGGTATCCTGGGCCTACAAAGGCGAGGAATTTCTTCCACCATGCAGCATTCTGCGGAACTTTCATGGAACTATGTGCTTCTCCAAGGGAAGGGGCCATGCCCGCAGTAGACAATGATTCTCTTGAAGGAGCGTTGAACGGATTTTTTTTACTCATACGATGATCACCTGACTTTGAATTATTGATTTTGAAATATTGATGCGGTACAAACCGCTCATGATATATCTAAATTTTTATGTTTATTGTTACATTGTACTCCTTCAATTATTTTTGTCTAGTGCAACTTTTATGTATCAACACAAAATTCCGGTTCCAGCTTGAATATGCCCCTTCGTATATTACCCAACCTTGGGGAAAATACAGCCATGGCATTGAAATGCATGAAAATTATAAAGTTGTAAAAGCTGATAAAGATACAAAATTGCGTTTCAAAATGAGCCAGAAGTTTAAATTGAAAGGAAGGCAGTAAAAAACTATATGGATAAGGGAGAGATTCTTAATGGAAGCTTTATATACAGCAGTAGCGACAGTTAAAGGTGGACGTACAGGTTCGGTGACTTCTTCGGATGGCGTACTCAAGCATGATCTGAAAATGCCAAAAGAGCTTGGTGGCTCCGGTGGTGAAGGTACTAACCCTGAGCAGCTTTTTGCCGCTGGATATGGAGCATGTTATGAAAGTGCCCTTGCCAATGTAGCACGCAAAGCAGGTGTGAAATTGGAGGATGTGGTCGTTACAAGTAATGTATCCATTGGTAAAGACCCTGCGGATGACGGTTTTCAGCTGTCTGTTCGTCTGGACGTTAGCATGCCTGGTGTAGATCACAGTCAAGCAGAGGAACTGGCCCGCAAGGCGCATGATTTCTGTCCATATTCCAAAGCAACACGCGGCAACATTGATGTTGTATTAAACGTAGTTTAAGATTTGACTCCTGGTAAGTAAAGGGAACATATAGAGCAGGGTATCCCAGATACCTGATGTTCGACTACAAAGCCCTGCTGGCAATCGGCAGGGTTTTGTGTTGATTATCATATAAGGACATGATGCAGGAGATTAGATGCCAGATCGCGTACTATTTTACATAATTGCACTCTCACTTCATGCTACACATTCCATAAAGGGGGAACGAAGATGAGTATTGAAGAGATGATCGAGCGGCGATTTGTGTGCACAAAATGCAGGGGTACGGATTGTAACATTAAGGAAGTTTCCATGTCAGGAGCAGGTCTGAGCAAGATGTTTGATATACAGCATAACCACTACCTGTTCGTGGCTTGTGCTTCCTGCGGGTATGTTGAAGTATTTGATCCGGATGTCTTGAAAGGGAAAAAACAGGGACAGGTAGGGACGATTCTGGATATTCTGTTTGGCGGGTAGACATGCGCGAGTTGACATTGATCTGAATTTTCTTTAATATAACTTAGTACTGAGTAGTGTCATTGCATGAACCAAATTTGAATTAAACAGGTGATATCCATGTCTTATAGACCGCGTATTGCAGATTTAGAATTAGCTTATGGTAACAAGGAAGACGGATTGTATGAATTCAAAATGAATTTGGTAGACGGTACAAAATGCCGTGTATTCTACACCCGTTCCCCGGAATGGAAGATGACCAATATCAGCCGTCTGCAGAAAACGCCTTGTCCAGTATGTCGCAAAGATTTCATTTGCAAATGTATGGACCAGTGGGCAAGTGACCTGCATCAACAGATGATCGATGACCAATGGATGGAAAAGGCAGTTACGGAGTAATTGTCGGACAGATACGAGCGTGGGCACAATGCCTGCGCTCTTTTTCTTTATATTTCCCATTAATGCATGTTCAAAAAGAGCGGTGTTCAGTCTTTTTGAACTACCTCTAGAAATAAATATAGAATTAGTGAACAAGAAGGCCCAGATTGGGTAAGTTACTCTAACCGCAACAATAGGAGGCAGCCAATATGACAGCAAATCAAACAGATGTGCATCAGGGACATCCGATCGTACTGGTGGATGGTGTCTGTCACTTCTGCCAGGGCTTAACCAAATGGATTATCAAGCGTGACCCGGAAGGAAAATATCATTTTGCATCGCTTCAATCGGATGTAGCCAAGGAACTGCTGGCGAAGGGAAATTTGTCGACAGATAGTATGGACACCTTTGTTCTGATTGAAAATGGAAAATACTATACACGTTCAACCGCCGCACTGCGATTGGCCAAAGGTCTAAAATTTCCTTATCCATTATTATATGTATTCATTATTGTACCGAAATTCATTCGTAATGCGGTCTATAACATGGTGGCACGCAACCGTTATCGCTGGTTTGGCAAGGATGAAGCATGTATGCTGCCTACACCGGAGATTAAAGATCGATTTCTGTGAAAAAGTCTCGTGCGACACATTTTATCCAAATGTGATGATTAATAGCGGAAATAATTGGGTAATGACTACAGATCATATCTATTTTGGGAGGAAAACAACTTGAAGAAGTGGACTACATTAATTATCGGGGCATTATTAGCAGTAAGCTTGGCAGCATGCGGAAACGACACAGATAATACGGCAACGCCGCCAGCGACTAACAACGAAACATCTAACGAGGGTAATACACCTGCGGAGCAGGAAACAAAGATCCCTACCCTGGATGAGTTGATTACCAAAACGAATGCAGCAACCAAAGAAATGAAAAGCTTCACAACTGAAGCAAACATTGATCAGAATCTGAAACTGGATGCTGGTGAACAGTCACAGGATCAACAGGTTAAAACATCGCTCAAAATGGATATCATCAAAGATCCAATGATGATCTACCAAGAGATGAAAATGGAAATGTCTGGGCAGGAAGCGCAGAATGTAAAGCAATACATCACTTCAGATACGATCTATTCACAAGTGGGAGAACAATGGGTTAAAATTCCTGAAGCTCAAACCAAAGAATTGGTGGAGCAGATGAAAGCAAGCATGAATCCAGAAGGTGAATTGGATCAGTTCAAAAAGATTGAGGAAGACACCGAAGTTACAGAAGATGGCGACAATTATGTCATTAACGCTAATGTATCCGGTGATAACGTAAAGGAACTGGCCAAAGCCGTGATGGAGCAAAACGGATCGAATGCCCAGACCCAAGCGATGCTTGAACAAATGAATATTACAAGCATGAAGATGAAATATATGATTAACAAGGAAACCTATCTGCCTGCAGGTACGGATGTAAACATGGTCATGGAGATGGAACAGAATGGACAGAAAATGACGATGGACATGAAGATGAACAGTACATTTTCTAACCACGATCAAGTGGAAGAGATCAAGATTCCACAAGAAGCATTGGATAGCGCTAAATAATTTGGTTATGCCAAATGTGCTGAAGATGATTTAATGCGGTAAGCGAGCATCAATGTATGCCGTTTGCAGGGCACCTCTGAACTAGATTTGTGTGAGCCGAGAGGTTTACCGGATTAGAATCAGGGGTGTTTTTCTGTTTAGCGGAGATTATGGTCAGGGTTCAAGGTGTTATAGTATAGTCATATTGAAGTAGAGAGGGGGATATAAAAGATGATTGAATATGCACACATCCACCATGTTAGTCTGGCTGTACGTGATCTGGAAATCGCGAAGAAGTTCTACTCGGGGTTACTAGGCATGCAGGAGATTGAACGTCCAGCCTTCCGCTCCACGGGTACATGGTACGCTATCGGCAGCCAGCAGCTTCATCTGCTTCAGCACCCGGAGGGTCACACGTTACGTGAGGCTGGGATTGATACTACAGACGGTCACTTTGCGATCTGGGTCACCAGTTATTCAGGGACTATAGCCTGGCTGGAGCAGCAGGGAATTGAGTATGAAGCGAGACCTGACAGTGTGGCTGGATTCGCGCAGATTTTTGTACTTGATCCGGACCGTAACATTATTGAGTTCGATTCACCGTACAACTCTTAAGGAAAAAGGGTTAGAATAAATCCCTTGCTCCCCCAGAAATTGTATGCTATATTATCCATACATTCATAGCACGTGACGGAAGCACCGTCCATATACTGCATATTCATGCGGTTATTGGACGGTGCTTTTTTGTGCTTTTTGACAGGGAGGGAAGGAAAAATTGATTGTACTGAAGGTTGTTCTGGTTTCAAAGGATAGGGATTACATTAGCGCTTGGCTTGATTATGTACAGGGAAATTCATCTGGTCTTCATGTGCGTTTCACAGCATTCTCCCAAGGGGATTCGTTCAAGGATCACATGAAAGAGCAAGAAGGTAGAGAATTACCGGATCTGGTTATTGCGGAACCGGAGTTTCTGAATGACTGGCTGAATAACGGGGGAGAAGTATCAGGTGTACCTTGGCTAATGCTTAGTGAAGGGATGGAGGAGGTGGATGAGGCTAAACGGCTGATGAAATATCAACCCTTGCCTGCTTTGCTGGATGCTGTGATGCATGCTTGCCGGCAGCCGCGCCGTAAGAAGGTTCACCATCCAGGGCAAGAGACTCTCTCCATCGGTGTAGTATCCGCTTCGGGTGGAAGTGGCAAAACGGCAGTGGCCCTGCATATGGCGAAGCAATTGGGACTTGCAGGTTATGCTGTTCTCTATCTGAATCTGGAGACGCTGGACAGTACGCTCCCGTTTCTGGAAAAGGGACTAACTAGAAGTGGGCAGCGTCACCCGGATGCGGAGACGGGATTGTCCCGCCTGTTATACGATCTGAAGGTGGGCAGGAAGGAATCCGGCAAGCAGTTACAGGTACAATCGAAGGGCGTAGATGGATATGTGGTCCGGCATGAAGCGTTGAAATCCGATGTGTTCTGGCCATTATCGAATCGGAAAGAACTGTTGCAAATGACTCGTGAGGATACGTCGAATCTGCTTCGTTATTTAACGGATTGTGGACAGTATGACGTGCTGATTCTGGATGGGGATTCCGGTTGGGATGGGCGCAGTGAAGGGGTGCTGGATGCAGCAGATGCATTTGTCTGGTTGGTTGAGGATGATATATCTGCCATGCATCGTTGGGGACAATGGTTACAGCATGCTGAGCGTACGAAGCCAGATTTGTATGAAAGTATGCTCGAGCGTTCACGCTTTGTGGTTAACAAATATCGGGACAATGTCGTCAATGTACTCCCACGCCCTGATCTGCATCTGGATGCAGTGTTGCCCTATATTCCTTCTTGGAAGCAACTCAGTCAGGAGGAAGTCATGCTTAGTTCTCCGATCTTCCAACGTGAAGTGAAGAGATTATGTGCCATGCTGGTCCAAGATGGCGAAGAAGAATTGAAGCAGACGGGACGAATTCAGAAGCAGGATCGGTGGGCACTATGACGGATTCATCCAATAGAATACTGGAGCGTGAAGAACAGTTTCAGATGATGCGCAGGGAAGTCAGGGCTGGCCTCGATTTAACCTCTTCCGCAGGAGATGATGAACTGTGGCAGGGAATAGAACGCAAAGTTCTCACCGACCCGAAGCTGGATGATCTGACCTCAGGAGAGCGTCATACGCTGGTACAGCGATTGTTTGATTCCTTTCGTGGATTGGATATTTTGCAGCCACTTGTGGATCATCCCGATATTACGGAAATTATGATCAATAGTCACAAGGAGATTTTTGTGGAGCAGGAAGGTGAAGTCAGCCAGATCACCCTTGAATTTGAGTCCAGGGAACGGCTCGAGGATATCATCCAGATGATTGTGTCCGGGGTAAACCGGATTGTAAATGAGTCTTCTCCAATCGTAGATGCCCGTTTAAAGGATGGTTCGCGGGTCAATATCGTGTTGCCTCCTATTGCCTTGAAAGGACCCACGATGACGATTCGTAAATTCCCCAGTGAACCGATGAAGATGTCTGATCTGATTGAAAAGGGAGCCCTGCATGAAGAAGCGGCAGAATTATTGCAGCAGTTGGTACGGAGCAAATACAACATCTTCATTGGAGGTGGGACCGGATCGGGAAAAACGACCTTTCTGAACGCATTATCACAGTTCATCCCTGCCGATGAACGGATTATTACCATTGAGGATTCAGCTGAGCTACAGATAGTTACGGTACCAAATCTGGTATCACTGGAAACGCGGAATGCAAACACCGAAGGCAAGGGACAGATATCTATTCGGGATCTGATCAAATCTTCCTTACGGATGCGTCCGAACCGGATTGTGATTGGTGAGGTAAGGGGCGCAGAAGCGCTGGATATGTTACAGGCCATGAACACTGGCCACGATGGATCATTGTCTACAGGGCACGCAAACACGATTTCCGACATGATTAGCAGACTCGAAACGATGGTACTTAGCGGTGCGGATCTTCCTATTGCGGTTGTAAGGCAGCAGATTAGTTCGGCGATCGATATATTTGTACATCTGTCCCGGCTACGAGACCGTTCACGGCGGGTGACAGAGATTAGTGAAGTGATTGGCATGCAGGACGGTGAGGTTATGCTGAATCCACTGTTTCGTTTCCATGAACAACAAGAGCGTGAAGGCAAAATTATTGGCGGGTTAGTACAGGTTGGAAAGTTGAATCAGGTGGATAAAATTCAGATGGCTGGGCTCGGGGAATGGCTGGATGGATACATAGAACAATATAGTGTTGAGATAGATTCATCAGATAACAACGCGAATTAAAGTCATTGGAAGGTGATTACTGTTGGGTGAAACCAGACAGATGTTGACGGATTACACCGTATATACGCTTTCCCGGAGACAACGAATGATCTGTATGCTGATTAGCGGTCTGCTGTTTTTTGGCATTGGAATTCTGTTCTACCATCACTGGTTGGCTGGAGCGATCCTGGCTGCGGGTTGCATATGGGTGCCAAAACATTGGACTAAAGTGCTGTTGGAACGAAAAAGAATGACACTCAGTTTACATTTTAAGCAAGCGTTATATGCATTATCTTCGGCACTGGCCGCAGGAAAATCGGTGGAAAATGGATTCAAGGAATCCGTAGAGGATCTGCGGATGTTGAACCCGGAAGCGGATACCGATCTGATTCGTGAGTTCACGATATTGCGGACTCGGATGGAGTATGGACAACCAATCGAAGAGGCACTACAGGATTTTTCGGATCGGGCGCAGATTGAAGATATTACGAACTTTGCAGATGTGTTCATTACGTGCAAACGAACTGGCGGGGATCTGGTTGAGGTGGTGCGTCGTACCTCTGCGGTGATTGGTGAGAAGCTGGACATTCAGCAGGATATTATGGTCGCGGTATCGCAGAAAAAGTTCGAATCAAAGGTGATGTTTGCCGCTCCATTTATTTTTCTGATATTCCTCAATCTGACCGCCAAGGACTTTATGGAGCCGTTATATAGCGGGATGGGGTACCTCATCTCTAGTGGAGCATTGGTAGTACTCGCCTGCTGTTATCTGTGGATTAATCGCATTATGGATATCAAAGTATAAGGAGCTGAAACGATGCTGCTTCCCGTTATAGTCGCAGGGATGCTCGGAGCGGGATGGCTGGTGCTGGATCGAACCCGGGGACAGACCTACCGGCATCTGCGCAAGCTGGATATGGAAGGATTACGACTGAAAAAATTGCATGGTCCCTTCCTGTTTATATTGGACAAGTTCGAGATTGGACGCAGATTGCCAGTGCTCATGTTTCGAATGCAACATGCCATTCAGAAAATGTACGGCATACAGCACAGCGGAGAGAAAACGATGCTGTATTGCGCTGAAATGTTGACTTATACATGGCTCATGCTGCTGGTGGGCTGCCTGTTATCACTAGTTGGAGATATGGGCATCGGAGGTATGGTGGGTGGGCTCGCGCTCGGTGCAGCGTTGCCTTTTGCGCTCTACAAAGACCTCAATACAAAGGTACAGCGAAGAGACCAGGATATTCTTATGGAACTGCCTGAGCTGCTGAATCGAATTGTACTGCTGGTTGGCGCGGGGGAGACCGTGCAGCGTGCCATCGTTCACTGTGTGACAAGCCAGGGGGAACGGAATCATCCGCTGTACAACGAACTCAGAAAGACGGTGGGAGATTGGAATAATGGTTACTCGTTTCAACAATCATTTGAACAGTTCAGTCGTCGCTGCGGTGTACAGGAAGTGACGATTTTTACGACAACGGTGCTGCTGAATTTCCGACGTGGGGGAGGTGACTTTGTATTGGCGCTGCGGGATCTGTCACATGTGTTGTGGGAGAAACGCAAGGCTGTCAGTCGGGCGAAGGGAGAACAGGCTTCTTCCAAACTGGTGTTTCCAATGGTACTGATCTTTTTTACGATTGTGGTCATGATCGGGGCACCTGCTTTTATGATGATGAATATGTAGGAGGAATTGGGATGATGGAAGTATTGAAGAACAAGGTAAACGCATTTTGGAAGGAAGAGGACGGACTCGGCACGTTGGAGCTGATTCTGATTATCGGAGTTATTATCATTATTGCTTTGATTTTTAAAGACCAAATTAAAAAATTGGTAGAAAGACTGTTAACTAATGTGAGTAATAAAAGTAATGAATTCTTCGAATAACAAGTTCAAAAAGGAAGAAGGGAGCTTCACCGTTGAAGCCTCCCTGATCTTCCCTGTTGTGCTGTTTATTCTTGTGTTGTTGCTCTTCTTTACCATGTACATGTATCAAAAGACATTCCTGAATCAACATGCTTATGCAGCTTCCGAACGTGTAGCCTATAGCTGGGACAACAGCCACAAGCAGGCGATGACAGGTGAATATGGTGTTGGAGAACATGACAATCTGTACTGGAGACTGACGGACGATCGTATGCTTGGAGCACTGTTTGGCTGGGCGGGAGCGGATAATCAGGTTAGCGTCTCTATACCTGGTGGTGAAGGTGGCAATCTCTCGGAACAGAAATTAGCACAAGCGGTGCAACATATGCCCTCAGCTATGAAAGGAACGATTGAGTATCAGAATTCTCTGATTCAGCGGAAAGTAACCACCAAGCTGGAACAAGTAATTTCTTTGCCTCTTCCTTCTTTTTTGTTCGATTCAGGTAACCGTGTCCTCACTCAAGGATCGTCCGCAGTAGTTGAACCGGTTGAATTCATTCGAACGGTAGATTTAATCCGGTATTACGCAGCCAAGTTTAAAGGAAAAGGCGGTGCGGCGACCAGTACAGCGGCAGAAGCCGGACAGGTTGTGCAGCATTTTGGCAAAAGCAAAAAGTGAGAAAAGGAGGAGGGCGGAGCTGTTAAGAAAAAAAGACGGTGAGTCGGGAGCCGTAACCCTTTTTTTAATATTAATATTGGCCGGAGTTTATATGTTTGTCGCTATATTTATTGATTACGCTCGTATAGCGGCATTCAAGGTGCAGACCGAACGCATGAATCATGCTGCGATGAGATCCGTCATGTCAGCCTATGACACATCACTCCGGGAGTATGGTCTGTTCGGGTATGGCGACAGCAGTGGGGATGCAATTATGGCTAAAGTGTTGAATGATAGCGTGAAGCCTTCAGCTGTAAAAGATGGATTCCCCATTCTGGATATCCAGTGGGATACAACTTCGCTGAGCATGGAGCGTGAACTGGGCAGATACGATATATTTAATCGCCAGATTCAGGAGGATATGAAGTATCGGGCTCCGGTTGATTTTACCCTTGAAGTGATCAATCGGTTCAAACCGATATCAGATGAGATGAAGGAAGCCGCGCACACGGTAGACTTGCTGAAAAAATTACAGAAGTTATATGACAAACGTGAAGAATTACTGGATGAAGCCATTGCCAATCAGACGGAATCCGCGGAGAAACTGAAAAATCTTCCGAAGTTGATCATGGACCCGCCTTCACAAGCCATCTATGAAGAAATGTTGGAAGAAACACCTGAGACAGCTGCCGAGGCAGCAGCACGTTATGCAGATTATCTGAACAAGAAACAGGCGGATGAGGGACTGCCGTTCAGAGAGCAACAATACATATTGGAACTGGCTCGTTATCGGACTGGTGTTGGTAATGTGGTGACAGGCATCAGCATGATCGTACAGCCCGCGTTACTGGCCCATCAAACAAAGCTGGAGGAAGCACAGTCCAAAATCGAAGAAGCGCGCAAAGTTAATGAGGAAATGAAACGTGTGATCGCGGAGGGGGAGAACCGTTCGCAGAATGCAAGCTATGACAACGTGGGCAACTCGAGTTTGCCTGGGACGAGTCCTGCATCTACAGGATCAGGCAGTGAAGCTAAGAGCACACGCTCCCTCGCCTCGGAGCTTGTGAGGGAGGATAGCCTATTTGATCAGTTGAAGGCACGTGTGGTTTCACAGAATTCGGACTTCGACAACGTTAGAAGAGACAACATGGAGTTGAATAATCAGCTTCGCAGCGTTACGGGAATGAGTGGAGTTCCGATTAAACCGGCGGTCAGACAGGCCAGTCAGGTTACGGAACGATATATGGACACCTATGTACGTAGCGGTCCTGCCAATTTCATCCTCCAAAGTAAGAAGGAGCTGGAGAGTGGTCGTGGGTCGGATGCCCAGCGCAAAGCGAATGACAAAGAATCCAAAGGGAAATTGAAGGAAGTCAAACGAATCTTGTCGCAGATTAAGAATGGAAGTTCGGGTTCCATGGACGCTTTCAAACAGTTGGAGGAATATTACAACGCTAATATTTCTTTTAATGAGGCTAGTCGTGAGGAAGCCAAAAAGACAGAGATTGCGGGTGACCCCTACGACTCTGGTGGCGATGCCATGAAGGGAATGGATAGTTTGTTTGGCGGGATGTCCGGTCTGCTGGACAGTCTTGGCGACGAATTATTTCAGAATGAATATGCTTTAGCCTATTTCAATTCCATGGATTTTGGTCAGTTATTTACCTGGACTGAAGGTAGTGGAGATGCTGGTGATGTTTTCAAACTGGAGAATCAGGAACTGGAGTATATCGTTTACGGGTTTCATAATCCTTCGGGTAACATCGCTGCGGCATATGCGGAGATATTTGGTATGCGGCTGGCTATTCGGACGGCAGAAGGGTTAATTGAGCACAGCAAGCTTGGGAATCCACTTCTGGTTTTATCGGCGGCAATCTTATATGGGATTACAAACGCCATCGCGGATATGTTGAAACTAGCAAAAGAGGGCAGTGTGGAATTGTCCAAGTATATCAAAGTCAAACTGACGTACAGGGACCATCTCCGATTGTTCCTATTGATGCATAGCAACAATGAACGCAAAATGTCCAGAATGCTGGCGCTAATTCGATTGAATACGGGTGTGAATCCGGATGAGAAACAGACGTATGCTTCGGGTAACATGCGTAGTAGCATCAAGTTGTGGTTTTTACCAGGGGTGGTTAGAAGCATAGGTGCAGTTATGGGTAGTGCGGACCAAGTTGAAGATGGACGATTTTTCATTGAGCGGAAGGCGGATTATTCCTATTGAATGATCAGGATCGTTTCGGTGGAGGGATTATGGATAAGCAGCAACATTATGAAAAAGAAAGCGCACAAAAGCAGATTCGTTTAACACGAATAATCAGATTGCAGCGTTTGAAGTCTCTCAAAAAGCAGATATGTTCTCCAAAAAAGGAACAGGGTAGCATGGTTCTGGAAGCTTCACTGGTGTTACCTGTCTTTCTATTCTTTATCATGTTTCTCATCTTCATAGTGCAAATGACTCTAATCTCCACAGCGTTACAGAGCACGGCGGGTGAAGCGGTGAAGCAATTGTCAACGAAAATATATCCCGTTTCGCTTGCATTCACACCTTCTAATTCTGCCGGCGGAGAAGGTTCAGGAGGGGGCTGGAAGATACCAGAGTTATCACTGACGGAATGGGCAGAAGGTTATGCTTCTTCTCTACCCGAGCCTTTAAGTGATTGGGTACGTTCAGCGGCGGCCAGTGGTGAACAGCCACTACAGGAGATCAAAACATCCGTCTTGGAAACCGTACTTGATCCCACGGTAAAACCGCTGCTTCAGCCTTTTATCGAGCCAACGCTGCTTAATATGGAACGTGTTCATGTGAATGGTATTTCGATACCAGATCTCAAAAACAAAACAAATCCATACTTCCGACTTGAACTGAGTTATGAATTGCCTATAAAAGTCCCCTTTCTCAGTAAACCACTTCGGATTCAGGCTGCTGCGGCAGAACGGGTATGGATTGGAGATACCGGAGAAGGATCAGATGGCAGTGCAGGAGACGGGGATACTGCGGGTTCAGCAACGGTACTGTCGAAGCCTGACCCGGCATACATAGGCAACAATGCAACGATCAAGGTGAAGGTAGAACCAGGAGCGACAGCCAACTTAACGATATTTTACAAGTCAGGTGAAAGTTCTGCGAAGCACATCGGCTGGGCCACCGCAGATGAGAATGGAATTATTGAATGGAATTGGTTTGTTGGTACTCGGACAACAGAAGGAACATGGAGTTTTGTTGTCGAGACAGGGGACGGTGCCAAGACGGAGACTACGTTTACCGTGACCTCCAGAAAATAAGTGAGGAGATGATGGAGGTGGAGTGGTTTTACATTGCCTGTGGCATATACATCATTGCAGCTTTTATTACAGATATTCGTTCAATGAAAATTCCAAATCGATTGACTTTACCCGTGACTGTTGCTGGCGTCTTGGCCCATATCATATGGGAAGGTTGGGATGGTTTCTTGTTTTCAGCCGCTGGATTTGTAGCAGGTTTTGGCATTTTGTTTCTGATGTATGCGATTGGAGCCGTAGGGGCAGGAGATGTGAAATTGTTTGGTGGGATTGGCGCATGGACGGGACTTGCTTTTGGCATTCATGTCATTATTTACTCCGTTTTGTACGCGGGCGCAATTGGTCTAGTGATACTTCTATTCCGTAAAGATTCAGCGAAGAGAATTCGAGGCATGGCAGGTAGTCTTGCAGGTTTTTTTATGCTCGGTTCGCTCAAGCTGGTAAATAAAGAGAAGACATTGAAGTTTCCGTTTATGCTGGCGGTGTTACCTGGATTTATCACGGTCCTTGTCTCAGGACTTTTCCCTTGATATCAGGAGTCTGGAAAACATTAGGATAACAGTGATCGAAGATAGCACTGCGATTGGAGTGGAAGAGTGTGGTGTATTGTAACTCAACTTATATCAACTAAACTTTTTACACGAGAACGGAGAGGACGGAAAAAACCTGAAGAAGCGGAGCTAAAAGCTTTCTGAAAGAAAGCTGCATCGGAAGCATATGCTTTGCCTTTATCCCCGGATTTTCCTTTTTACCAAGGGAATCAAGAAATCTGGGGATAACAGCGATCGGAAGGTTGTTCCGTCATCGAAGTACCCAGTGTAACTTTCTTTAGTTGATCCTATATAACAATGGAAAGAGAGGATTGGCATGTATGGACTAACGAGAGATTTTATTCGTAATGGTGGGGCTTTCATGGTTTTGGAGAAAGCAGACGGGTTACGAATGGAGGAATTGAGCCGTGTACAGATGGGGATGTTGTCCTCCAATCAGATTCCGCGACTTCTTCCTGTTCATATTCGGGAAGTCGATCGAAATGTAACTTTGCAGTACGACATATCAGGGTACAAGATGTTATCTCAGATGTTAAAGTCAAGCAAAATCAAATTGCGTGTTCTGTATGGTTTGTTGTTCCAACTAGCCGATGCCTTCATGGAATGCCGACAGTATATGTTGGAGCCCCGTAAATTATTGATCCAGGAAGAGTACTTGTTCATTAACGGTTCATTCGAACAGGGTGAACTTGGGATGGTATATGTACCAATTATGGATACAGTTGAAGTTGATCCAACGTCTCAGCAATTCCGTGAACTGGTGATCAGGCTGATGGCACATGTACAGGAACTGCAGGGAGAAGGCATTCAGCGTGTTCTGCAGTTATGTGACAACGAACGCTGGGATATAAGACAGTTGCGAGAGCTTCTGTTGGAATTATACGCTGACGAGCAAGAGAATGGAGGAGGCGCAGCATTTCTCTCGTCCAGAACTTCGGAAACACCCAATGATCCAAGAGGTGATCTTCATTCGTCGATTTCTGAGCGAGATAGCAGGCTAGCCACGGGTACTTCTCGGCCATATCAATCCGGTGCTCCCATTCAAAATGCTGCTGTGGGACCGCAACTAAATTTCCGTCAGCCGCAGAAAACATATGAAATCGAGGTGGAAGACATTCCGGTGAGATCTCGAACCTTTCCAGGCAGGCGCTCACCTGAGCAAGTTCCATTAGAGAGTTCAAACGGTATGGATAAGAGAGGAAGTAACTCGTATGATTCGTTAGAGCGTGTTGATATGGAAGTGGAGGAAAAGCCCGGATCTTCCAAAGTAACTTATATCATATTGGGCTGTATGGTTGCCATGGCATTGGTATGGAGATTTATTTACATGGAGCAACCAGGACAGACGCAGATGATCCTGTGCATGGTACTAAGCCTTGGCTTGTTTGGTGTAGCAGGATGGACGTGGAAGCGCAAGGGAAGCCCTCATAATGACTCAGAGAATAAGCGGTCTTTTTCATTCAATTTAGGTAAGAACAAAGGTAAGCAAATGGAAGATGAAGAGGAACAATTTCAGGAAAGTTGGCGCTGGAATACAGCTGATAGGAAAGAGGAACGCATAAACCAAATGGTTGCATCCGCCTCAGAAGGTGGTAGCGAGCATTCCCGTTTTCAAAATTTGCATATGACACCTGAACACTCCGAACCACCGTTCGTTCAGCGCCATGTGGAAACGGTAGCTTCAACTTCAGAGCTAATTCGACAGGATGCAGTTGCGGAGGCAACCGTAAATTTGCAGAATCTGAGTGGAGGTAATGTTACAGGGGCAGGCCCGGTGATGGCGTCTTATTATCTTGAACGAAGATCGGGAAGCAGTGACCAACATGAACGGATGGATGTGCAAGGAGCATCTTTTGTCATCGGAAGATCAGCAGACATGGTTCAGTGGGTGGACACAGCGACCGGCGTGTCCCGTGCTCATGTGGAATTGAGCCGGAACAAATCGGGCTATGTGATTAAGGATCTGGGTTCCGTCAATGGCACCATTCTTCAGGGCAATATTCTTGCTCCGTATAAGGAGTATCCATTGGCGGATGGAGACACATTTACACTTGCGGAGTCAGTCTACACTTATCGGTCGGTTGGATAAGACATAGTTCAATCAGTCAGATAAGCCGCGGTGCTTCAGATCTTCCAGTGCCTGGGTTAAGGTTGGGAAGGTGAACTGGAATCCGTGGTCGAGAGCTTTTTGCGGAATAACTCTCTGCCCCTGAAGCACGACAACGGATAGTTCTCCGACCAAGGTTTTAATCAGGAAGCTGGGTACGGGGAACCAGTGAGGGCGATGATACACTTTACCGACCGTACGACCGAATTCATCATTGGTAACAGGATTTGGTGAGGAAGCATTGACCGGACCTGACACTTGTTTATTTTGAATGCTAAAATCAATGAGTCTTACGATATCCATAATGTGAATCCAGCTGGTCCATTGCTTGCCACTGCCGATCTTGCCACCAACACCCAGCATATAAGGAAGTTTCATCAATGGAAAAGCACCTCTTTTATGTCCAAGCACCAGACTCACCCGGATTTTAACGAGTCTTACATTTTTGATTGCATCTGCAGCAACTTCCCATTGTTCCGAGACCCGGGAGGGGAAATTCATTGATTTTTGCGGACTGCTCTCGTCAAAGGTTTCGGTAGGAGAGGTTCCATAGATGGCCATGGCAGAAGCCTGAACGACCACTTCCGGCTTTTGTTCCAGGGATTCTACCAATCGGGCTACCCGCGCTACAGTCGTGACTCTGGATTCAACAATCTCCAGCTTCGCTTTGGTTGTCCAACGTTGATTCAGCGTTTCTCCGGCAAGGTTAACGAGAGCGTCCATACCTTCCAGCAAGTGAGGTTGTTCTTCGACTTGTTCCCACGATATATATGTAAGATTTTTACTTGGATTATGCAAGTCAGGCAGTTTTCGTGTAATAACTTTCACATGGTGCCCGGCTTGCAGCCAGTAATCTACAAGTGCTCCTCCTACAAATCCGGTACCTCCACAAATGGCAATTTTCATATCAAACATCCTCTCTGTATTTTCACTGCGCTGATACATACCGTTGGATCGACAAACAGCCCCGTACGGTAAGCAATGCCTGTTGGGAACAACTTACCTGACGGAGCATATCTGTATCTAATTAACCAAATCTATATGCCACTTAACTCATCTTTTATTTTATTTAATCAAATGTTGATAAGGGGAATAATCGATTTTGTTTTTCTCCAAAAATTTTACCAAAAACTTATTATCCCGCTTCGGTGTGGCAATAATGTATCCTTTGATGCAATGATCTCTCGATACTTCCGTGGCATTGTCTTCAACTGCAATCTTACCGATCTCTGCAGCAATGGAATGTTTGGCGATGTCACGAAATGGCCCGGGCACAGGCTCCACTAGTTGATCCAAAAAAGCTTTGGCTTCATCTGTCCATAAGTGACGGCTGGCCTCAACCCAATAATTCTGCCAATCCAGTTTGGACTTTCCGTCTGCTTTTGGTAGCACTTTCAAAAACTTGCGCATCATGAAAAATCCACCGATACACATGCTGCCTAGCAATAAAAAAGTCCAGAATGCGATCGTATTCATAAACCAATTGCTGGGGGAATAGCTGTTCAGTATTATCGCGTAGGAGTCGAAAATCATTGCGGAGTCACCTCGGTTCATTGATTTTCACGGAAAGACGGATTCCGCCTACCCATGTTCCACATATTAGCTGTCAAAAATAGCCTCTATCCCGAATTATAGCGCATTTCTAGATTTATTTCGATAATCGCGTTAGAATAAGGGATAATTCAGAATAAGGGGGATCAATAATGCTGAAAATCGGCTCCCACGTGTCCTTTTCGGACAAGGGATTATTGAGTGCAACGAAGGAAGCGTCCTCGTACGGTTCCAGTTCGTTTATGATATATACGGGTGCACCACAGAATACACGTCGCAAGCCAATTGAGTCCATGTATATTGAAGAAGGCAAGGTTGCCATGCAAGAGGGTGGAATGGAAGATATCGTTGTCCATGCACCGTACATTGTTAATCTTGGCTCATACAAAGATAATACGTTTAGACTGGCTGTAGATTTCCTTCAGGAAGAGATCCGTCGTACACATGCCATTGGTGTGAAAAACATCGTATTACATCCCGGCGCTTTTACAGATAAAGATGCCCACTATGGGATCGGACGGATCGCAGAAGGATTGAATGAAGTGCTGGAGGGTGTGAAAGAGACAGATGTGAACATCGCTCTGGAAACCATGGCTGGCAAAGGTACGGAAATGGGGCGCAGTTTCGAAGAAATCGCCCAGATCATCGAGAAAGTAACGTATAACGAGCGCCTGACTGTGTGTATGGATACATGCCACATTCATGATGCCGGATATGATATCGTTAACGATTTTGACGGTGTACTGGAACAATTCGATCGTACGGTAGGACTTGACCGCATTGCCGTAATGCATATTAATGATAGTAAGAATGCTGTGGGTGCGCACAAGGACCGTCATACACCAATTGGCTCTGGCTGGATCGGGTTTGAAGCGATTAACCGCATCGTCAACCATGAGAAGCTTCAAGGACGTCCATTTATTCTGGAGACACCTTGGATTGGTAAAGAGGCTAAGACACAGCGTCCAATGTATGAGGTGGAGATTGCCCTGCTTCGTGGGGATGTTGCCGGTCGATTCGGCCAGGAATTCCTGACAGAAGTAGAACAGTTGCAACACTTTTTCAAAGGTAAAGAGATTGAGTCTCGTTCGTATATTCTGGATGTGTGGACGTTGCTCAAAAATGATGCCAAAGCCAAAAAGGCAGATCCGCGCGAACCGCTGGAACGTCTCTATGACATGGTGACTGAAGCTGCTCTGTTCCCGCATTTGAATGAAGAACAACTGAACCATCGCTTGATTGCATGGCTTGCGGGTTAATCCCGCAGGTCATGGCTTAATTGAAGGAGGAAGAATAACCCGATGGAGATCCACGCTAAACAAGTACGCCTTGATTCTAAAAACCGCGCCGATCGTGCGCGCATGCTTATTTCCTGTCCGGATGGTCCAGGAATTGTAGCTGCCGTATCTCATTTCCTGCACCAGCATGGTGCAAACATTGTTCAGTCGGACCAGTATACAATGGACCCTGCTGGCGGCATGTTCTTTATGCGAATTGAGTTTGATCTTCCGCAATTGTTGGTCAATTTGCCGAAACTGGAAGCTGATTTTGAAGAAGTAGCAAGCCGTTTCCAGATGGAATGGACGTTATCTGCGGTCAGCCGCAAGAAGAAACTGGCTATCTTTGTATCCAAAGAAGATCACTGTCTGGTTGAATTGTTGTGGCAATGGCAGGCAGGCGACCTGGATGCAGATATTGCGCTTGTGGTCAGCAACCATCTGGACATGAAGGACTATGTAGAATCATTTGGCATTCCATATCATCATATCCCAGTTACAGCAGATACGAAAAAAGAAGCGGAACAGCGCCAACTGGACGTCATCGGCAACGATGTGGATGTGATCATTCTGGCTCGTTACATGCAGATTATCTCTCCGATGTTCATTGAGCATTACCGCAATCGAATCATTAATATTCACCATTCGTTCCTGCCAGCCTTCGTGGGTGGTAAACCGTATGCACAGGCGTACAACCGCGGTGTCAAAATTATCGGTGCGACAGCGCACTATGTTACGGAAGAACTGGATGGCGGCCCGATTATTGAACAGGATGTGCAGCGTGTAAGCCACGGGGACGATGTAACCGAGCTGAAGCGTATTGGACGTACCATTGAGCGTGTTGTGCTCGCACGTGCCGTGAAATGGCATGTCGAAGACCGTGTTCTTGTTCACGAAAATAAAACCGTTGTATTTTAAGCTCACGCTTTAATACTGTGCAAGGTTGATTCGGAACCACGTAATAGACTAACAATAAAGCGACCCCAATTCGTTTACGAAACGGGAGTCGCTTTATTTGTTGTGTTGATATACTTTCCGCACAAGCCAACCATAATACCAAACAGCAGATGTCCTACAATCCAGTAGAGGATGGCGGACACATCGTACAGGTCTGGCACACGTGATGACAATTGAGAGAGTGGGATATAGAGCAAGGACGAGACCGCACCAAGTAAAATTCCTTTGATCATAGGGCGGCCTGAATGCCTTACCCACCACACATAGAAGATACCGATGACAACGGACACGATGAGATGCAAAGCAAATTCAATGAATTCGGGTAAGGTTGGCGGAAGACCAGGCACAAAATCAATATTCAGCAGCAGAGTATATACTTGTTCACCTGTGATGGCCTGAATCATTTTGAGGAAAAATCCCAGGACAACCCCCGAGAGAATTCCCGTTAAAATACCGGATATCCAGGGTAATGAGTGTTTTGCCGATGTTGATGGGTGAGCAGCAGGATCTGGCATGATCGAGACCTCCTATGATTGACGCGTGTACATCTGAAAAAAGTAAACCACAGCCCGACTTTCGAATCCATATTCAGGAACATTATATGTGAATTGAGGATGAATATCTAAAAAATGCATGGTTTTCAGGTTAAAGGTTATACTTCATGCGATGGATTTGCGAGGCTCCTTAAGTCTACTTTTGGAATTTAGTACCTTGTACAGTACGATTTTTGCTTGATAGGCCAAGGAATATTCATCACAAACCACCGATTTTTCACGAACTTCTAAAAGAAGGTTATGGAAAAGCTTCACGCCAAGTGATACAATACAAAAGTGAATAAGTCAAAATGAAACACTCAAGCGGATTCACTTATTGTGAAATTCGGTTTGCTTGTATGATGAGAGGGATTCGCTTGCGCACCCGACTTATCTAAAGACATGAGGAGGACAAACCATGACTGACAAGAACGAAGCGATTCAAAAGGACGAGAACACTACAATCGACAACCTGTCGATTACTACCGTACGTACTTTGGCGATTGATGCAATTGAGAAGGCAAATTCCGGACATCCGGGTATGCCGATGGGCTCCGCTCCAATGGGGTACCAACTTTTTGCAAAAACGATGACTCATAACCCGGACCACCCAACTTGGGTTAACCGGGACCGTTTTGTCCTGTCTGCAGGACATGGCTCCATGTTGCTGTACAGCTTGCTGCACCTGAGCGGATATGATCTTCCAATGGAAGAACTGAAACAGTTCCGTCAATGGGGAAGCAAAACTCCGGGTCACCCGGAATTCGGACATACTGCAGGTGTTGATGCAACAACCGGCCCACTGGGTCAAGGTATTGCAATGGCTGTAGGTATGGCGATGGCTGAAGCTCAACTGGGCGCAACATACAATAAAGACAAATTCAACGTAGTTGACCACTACACTTACGCAATCTGTGGTGATGGCGACTTGATGGAAGGCGTATCTCATGAATCAGCTTCCCTGGCTGGACGTTTGCACCTGGGCAAACTGATCATGTTGTTCGACTCCAATGACATCACGTTGGATGGTAAATTGGATCTGTCTTCTTCCGAAAGCATCGCGAAGCGTTTTGAAGCTTATGGCTGGCAAGTGCTGCGCGTTGAAGATGGTAACGATCTGCCTGCAATCGAAAAAGCAATTCAGGAAGGTCAAGCAGATACACTGCGTCCTACACTGATCGAAGTTAAAACGGTTATCGGTTATGGTAGCCCGAACAAACAAGGTAAAGGCGGCCACGGCGGTACTCACGGATCTCCACTGGGTGCAGACGAAGCCAAATTGACTAAAGAGTATTACAAATGGGTTTACGAAGAAAACTTCCACGTACCAGCTGAAGTTCGCGATCACTTTGCACAAGTGAAAGATCGTGGTATCTCTGCTAACAAAGCATGGGACGAGAAATTTGCCGAGTACAAAAAAGCTTTCCCTGAGCTGGCAGCTCAATTCGAAACAGCGATTAACGGCGACCTTCCAGAAGGTTGGGACCGTGATCTTCCTAAATATGCAGCAACAGACAAAGCTCTTTCCACTCGTGTAGCATCCGGTAACGCTCTGAACGGTCTGGCGCACAACGTGCCACAACTGACAGGTGGATCTGCTGACTTGGAAAGCTCCACAATGACTCACTTGAACAACCTGGAGAACTTCACACCTGAAGATTACTCCGGCCGTAACATCTACTTCGGTATCCGTGAATTCGGTATGGCTGGAGCAATGAACGGTATGGCACTGCACAGCGGTGTGAAAGTATTCGGAGGTACGTTCTTCGTATTTACCGATTACCTGCGTCCGGCTGTTCGTCTGGCTGCCCTGATGGGATTGCCTGTAACGTATGTTCTGACTCACGACAGTATCGCTGTTGGTGAAGACGGTCCTACGCACGAACCGATCGAGCAATTGGCATCCCTGCGTATCATTCCTAACCTGACGGTTATTCGTCCGGCTGATGGTAATGAAACTTCGGCTGCTTGGGCTTACGCGCTTGAGAACAAGAGCAACCCGGTTGCACTCGTACTCACTCGTCAAAACCTGCCGATCCTGGAAGGTACCGTTGAAGGTTCACGTGAGAACGTGAAACGTGGTGCTTATGTTGTCTCTGATGCAAAAGATGGCAAAGCGGTAGCACAAATTATCGCTACAGGTTCTGAAGTGCAATTGGCTGTTAAAGCTCAAGCAGCACTTGCAGAACAAGGCATCCAAGTTCGCGTAATCAGCATGCCAAGTTGGGATCTGTTCGAGAAACAAGATAAAGCTTACAAAGAGTCCGTTCTTCTTCCGGATGTTAAAGCTCGTCTTGCGATTGAAATGGCTTATCCAATGGGCTGGGAGAAATATGTTGGCGATCAAGGTGACATTCTCGGAATCAGCACATTTGGTGCTTCCGCGCCTGGCGACCGTGTTATCCAAGAATATGGCTTTACAGTGGATAACGTGGTTAGCCGCGTAAAAGCATTGCTGTAATAGCTTCATAAGCGTTGTTATGGTTGGGAGAGCATCATGCTGTCCTGATCCATGGCAGTAAGTTATTTCCGCAGAGATGGGCGGTGATTCGTTCGTTATCGCCCTGATCTGTTTTGCCTTTTGTTTTCATTAACTTCAGGGGAGCGGGTACGCATGTCACAATTCGATCAAGTCAGTGTAGTGAAAGAGGCCAACATTTATTATGATGGTCAGGTAACCAGCAGAACGGTTATTTTGGGGGATGGCAGCAAAGTGACTCTGGGCATCATGCTTCCAGGCAGTTATGAGTTCGGTACGGATTCCCGTGAAATTATGGAGATTCTGTCCGGAGATCTGAAAGTATTGCTTCCCGGAGAAGAAGAGTGGCAAGAGATTCAAGGCCAAGCTACGTTCCACGTGCCTGCCGAATCCAAATTTAAACTGGAGATACGCAGCGTTACTGACTACGTCTGCTCGTACCCGGCGGAATAACATAAGAAGGGTAAGCAGAACCGCAACCTGCGGATTCGGTTTACCCTTTTTGCTTCTTGAATTCTAACGACAAAGTTCGAGCTGCAAGCTTGTCAGCCCCGTGGATTTGAAGTATCCTTAAGGCAAGTTGTTTAGAATGGAATACGGACATAATATAAGAGGTTGTTCAAAAAGTCCGCTTTTGATTACAAAGTTTGAACACGCACTATAATCGAAATCAGGAGGTTTTTGAGATCATGGCAAAAAAAGTGACATTTGACTATAGCACGGCATTGCAATTTGTAAATCAGCACGAAGTGGATTATTTCGCAGAACCGATTCGTCTGGCTCATGAGCAGCTTCACAACGGAACAGGAACAGGCTCCGATTATCTGGGCTGGATTGACCTGCCAACGGCTTATGACAAAGAAGAGTTTGCCCGCATTCAAAAAGCGGCTGCCAAAATCCAAAGCGACTCCGAAGTACTGATCGTTATCGGTATCGGTGGATCATACCTGGGTGCACGTGCAGCGATTGAAATGCTGACTCACTCTTTCTATAACAATCTGCCAAAAGACAAACGCAAAACGCCTGAAATCTATTTTGCAGGAAACAATATCAGTTCCACATATGTAACTCATTTGCTGGATCTGGTAGAAGGCAAAGATTTCTCCGTCAACGTTATCTCCAAATCCGGTACAACAACAGAGCCGGCTATTGCATTCCGTATCTTCCGTGCAGCGCTGGAAGAGAAATATGGTAAAGAAGAAGCTCGCAAACGCATCTATGCTACAACAGACAAAGCGCGCGGTGCATTGAAAGAACTGGCAAATGCAGAAGGATACGAATCTTTCATTATCCCGGATGATGTAGGTGGACGTTACTCCGTTCTGACAGCTGTAGGTTTGCTGCCAATCGCAGCAGCGGGTATCAGCATCGAAGAAATGATGCAAGGTGCGGCTGACGCATCCAAAGAATACAGCAATCCGAACGTAGCTGAGAATGAAGCATATCAATATGCTGCTGTTCGTAACGCATTGTATCGCAAAGGCAAAGGCACTGAGATTCTTGTAAACTATGAGCCATCTCTGCACTTCGTATCCGAGTGGTGGAAACAACTGTTTGGAGAGAGTGAAGGTAAAGACTACAAAGGGATCTATCCTGCATCCGTTGATTTCTCTACAGACTTGCACTCCATGGGTCAATTCATCCAGGAAGGTAGCCGGAATATCTTCGAAACTGTTATCCAGGTTACTGAAGTTGCTGAGCATATCTCAATCAAATCCGATCCGGACGATCTGGATGGTTTGAACTTCCTTGAAGGAAAAACTATGGACTTTGTTAACAAAAAAGCGTTCCAAGGAACACTGCTTGCACATACGGATGGTCAAGTACCAAACCTGATTGTGAACATTCCAGATATGACTCCATATTCTTTCGGATATCTGGTATACTTCTTTGAAAAAGCATGCGGTATCAGTGGCTACCTGCTGGGCGTCAATCCATTTGACCAACCAGGCGTGGAAGCTTACAAGAAAAATATGTTCGCTTTGCTGGGCAAACCAGGCTTTGAAGAAGAGAAAGCAGCGCTCGAAGCGAGACTTTCCGAATAATTCATTAGTTTGCTCATATAGTTGAATAAGGTAATGTAAATCTAACCGGGAATCACTGTTCGTGTAAGATGCAGGGTTCCCGGATGTAGATAACCAGGGCAGTTCGTCCGCGTTCGCGCGGTGAACTGCTTTCTTGTAAAATGGACTCAGGAAAAGATCAGAAAGTTGGATTTAGGATGATTGAACGTTATCGCACGGTTCGAGGACCGGGCAATCTGGAAATTGTAATCAAGAAGTCGCGATTTATCGGTCATATTATGCCGGTCACGACAGAGGAAGAAGCTGTTGCCTTCATCGATGAGATCAAGAAAAAACATTGGAATGCCAATCATAACTGCTCTGCATACATGATTGGGGAGCGGGACGAGATCCAGAAGCAATCCGATGACGGTGAACCCAGCGGAACAGCAGGGAAACCCATTCTTGAAGTGATCAAAAATCAGAAATTAAAAAATGTGGCAATTGTGGTTACGCGATACTTCGGGGGAATTATGCTTGGAGCTGGCGGGTTAATTCGTGCTTATACGGATGGAGCTGTAGCAGCCATTGAAGCCGGAGAAGCCATTACCAACGTGCTGCATCGTGAAGTGTTTGTTGAACTGGATTATACGTGGCTGGGTAAAGTGGAAAATGAGTTAAGAAGCCGGGAAGTCCGTACAGGTGAAACTGGATTCACCGATAAGGTTACGTTGACTTGTCTTCCGCCGGATAGTGAAACCGAGGCTTTTATAGCCTGGATCACGGATTTGACGCAAGGGCAATCCCGGATCACGGAGGGACAGCGGCTTTATTTTATTGAAGGGGAATAAAATATATGGCTAGAAGAGCAGTCGAACAGGAGTTGTCGAGGGAGCGGATACTGGAGGCGGCGAGGCACCTTTTTATTACCAAAGGATACCGCGCCATTTCGATGCGAAGCATCGGCCAGCATCTGGGCTATAGTCATGGGTCGCTGTATTATCACTTTAAGGAAAAGGCAGAGCTGTTCTATGCCATCGTGGTTGAAGATTTCAATCATTTGGGGCATTTGCTGCTGCAAGCCATGGTCAGGCCAGTTCGTGATGATGTGAGCAAGGTAGAGCACATTATGATGGAGTTTATTCGCTTTGGTCTGGAGAATCCATACCAATACGAAATTATGTTTATGATCAGGGACGAAGAACTATTGTCTTATTGTCGTACCGAACAGGGACGTTGCTTCGAATTGTTTGCATCGATTATAAGGCAGTATATGAATGAAGCGAACTGTACGGAAGAGGATATTCAAAGGGTACCGCGTACGCTATTTTTGGCTATGCACGGATTCATTTCTTATTACATTCAGGACCGTTTAACGTTTGTGGAGATTGAATCGTCTGCGCTGTCTCATGTCAAAGTGCTGTGCCGCAATCTGGGTCAGCAGCCTGGCGACCAATAATGGCGCTGTTGTTGCACCCCTACACTTCAGGGCGGTGATTTGTCATAACTTTAATTCTTTATAACGTTGTCTCGCGAAAGTTAGTAAACGCAGCAGACCAAGTCAGGCGGCTCCGACCCGGAATGAGGGTGGACCGCCTGTTTGTGTTTGCAAAAATGAACGAGTAGGGCAGGCCTATTGGACCCAACTAACCTTCCATGATTTTGAGAAAGTACTCCCGCTCACGTGGCCCATCGAATTCGCAAAAGTAAATGCCTTGCCAGCGGCCGAGAAGCAGCCTGCCTTCGTGAATAATCACCGTCTGTGATGGCCCTGTTGTGATCGATTTGAGGTGAGAGGCTGTATTGCCTTCGGCATGTCGATACTCGGGGTGCTCCCAAGGGTACACTTCGTCCAGGCGCAACAAGACATCGTGTTTCACATCCGGGTCTGCATTTTCGTTGATGGCTATACCCGCCGTCGTATGTGGACAGTAGATGAGCATCGTCCCATTCTGCACCCCGCTACTCTGGACAACCTGCTTTACGTCCCATGTGATATCCTTCATTTCATCTCGTGTGGAAGTGGATATATTCTTCTTGTATAACATGTTAAATCACTCCTTAGGATCTCATTTCTTACCCTCGATTGTACCTTAACCACTACATACCAAACAAACCACATATGAAGACGGATATGTGAATCGCACAATAACGGAGAGGTCAGAAATAACCTGAAGAAGCGGAAGCTAAAAGCTTTCTGTAGGAAAGCTGCTTCGGAAGCATAAGCTTCGCCTTTATCACCGGATTTCCCCTTAAAAAAGGGGATCAAAGAAATCTGGGGTTAACAGTGATCGGAAGGTTGTTCTGGCCGCGCAGTGTACAGTGCGATTTTTATTAATCGTTCTCATATGAGGCCCAATTATATTCAATAAAAGCATTGACGATTAGCACTGCAAACTGGTAAAGTATCAGAAAAGCAAAACCAAGTAGACTAATGGGAATAATATTAAAGTAATATCATCCAACTTAGGAAAAATGTCGTATTGAAGCCAGGAAGACTGCCGACCGGAGCTAAAGCCGGAGGCTGGGAGGGAACGCAGCAATGAATACCGTTCTTCGTCATAAGGGATGGACTTGGGGATTCCGCAGTACCGTATTGTTATATTTTATCGTACTTATTGTACTTCCAATCATCGGTGTGTACGTCAATTCCTTCTCTGAAGGATGGAGCAACTTTGTTCAGAGCATTATGGACCCCATCGCGTGGAAAGCCGTACTGCTGACCATTCGGCTGGCCGTGATTGCCACGCTGATTAATGTGGTTTTGGGCACGATGATCGCCTGGGTGTTGACAAGATATCGCTTTGTGGGCCGATCGTTTCTCAACAGTCTGGTTGATCTCCCGTTTGCACTGCCAACAGCGGTGGGCGGCTTGATGATTATGCTGCTTTTGGGTCCAGTCAGTGCCATCGGGAAACTGGCAGAATCCATGGGATTTGAGATTGTATTTCACCAGCCCGCCATTGTTATCGCGATGACCTTTGTCACGTTTCCGTTTGTTATCCGTGCAGTGCAGCCTTTGCTGGAAGAAATCGATCCTTCCGAGGAAGAGGCCTCGTACACGATGGGGGCATCCAAGGCTCGCACGTTCATGCAGGTTATTCTGCCTTCCATGGCACCTGGCATGATCAGTGGGGGGATGTTGGCTTTCTCCAGAGGACTGGCTGAATTCGGGGCTGTTGTGCTGGTGGCTGGTAACATTCCGGGAAGAACACTGACCGCTTCCGTATTTATTTACGGGGAGATTGAAAGTGATAATCCAACGGGAGCCGCCGCGGTATCCGTGTTGCTCCTGACGCTCTCCTTCCTGATCCTCTGGCTGATCAATCTGGTGCAGATGCGGGGGAGAAGACGATGAGACGACTGTTAATCGGACTGACGTTTGCGGTATTTATTGTACTGCTGATCATCCCGCTTGGACGCATTTTTATTGGCGCATTTGAAGACGGGGCAGGTGGATTCCTGAAAGGGTTAATGCGTCCTGAGGCGTTACATGCCTTGATGATGACCGGACTGGTGGTTCTGGTGGTCACCCTGTTAAATACATTGTTTGGCATCATGATGGCTCTGTATCTGGTTCGTGCCGGATGGATGAGTGAACGGATAAAAGGGCTGCTGAACAGCATTGTAGACCTGCCTTATGCCGTATCTCCTGTCATTGGCGGCTTGATGATTGTGTTGATGTTGGGACCTAACAGCATTATGGGCGCTTTTTTTGAAGGGATTGGATTCAATGTGGTCTATGCCTTCCCGGGTATGGTGATCGCAACGTTATTTGTTACCTTTCCACTGATGGTCAGAGAGGTTATGCCTGTCCTCCAGGAACTCGGTTCTCAGCAAGAGGAGGCGGCATCTACACTTGGCGCCTACGGCTGGAGAACGTTCTGGAGTGTGACATGGCCTTCGATCCGCTGGGCGGTAGTGTATGGTCTAGTCTTGACGGTTGCGCGCTCGCTTGGGGAATTCGGTGCAGTGCTGGTGGTATCCGGTAATATTATGAACAAAACGCAGACCGCAACAACGCTGGTGTACCAGGATGTTGAGAATTTTAATGTAGCTGCCGCAAATGGTGTGGCATTGGTGCTGGTCACCTTCTCCGTCGGGCTGCTGCTTATGATGGAATGGGCCAAGAAGCGAAAGGAAGTGCATTGATATGCATGTAGAAGTCCGTGATCTGAACAAACATTTCGGTGATTTTCATGCGGTAAAAGATGTCTCATTCGATATTGCCAAAGGCCATCTGATCGGTCTGCTTGGACCCAGCGGAGGCGGGAAAACGTCCATTCTACGGATGCTTGCGGGTCTGGAGAATCCGGGTTCTGGAGAGATTCGCTTTCATGGAAAAGTGGTGAACCATCTGCCTCCACAGGAGCGGGGCATCGGATTTGTATTCCAGAACTATGCCTTGTTCAAACATATGACGGTATTTGAGAATATCGCCTTTGGACTCAAGGTCAAGAAGACACCAAAAGCCCAGATTCGTGATCGGGTGATGGAACTTGTTGAACTGACCGGGTTAAAAGGTTTCGAACAGCGCTATCCACATCAGTTGTCTGGTGGGCAGCGTCAGCGTGTTGCTTTTGCCAGAGCACTTGCCCCGGAGCCCCAGCTATTATTGCTGGACGAACCGTTCGCGGCCATTGATGCTAAGATCCGTCAGGAACTGCGTTCATGGTTGCGTGAGTTGATTGAACGGGTAGGGATTACTTCGATATTTGTAACGCATGACCAGGATGAAGCGATTGAAGTGGCGGACGAAATCATGATTATCAGCCAAGGTCGTCTCGAACAGAAGGGCACACCTTGGGATATCTACAAAAACCCGCAGACACCGTTTGTCGCTACATTTATCGGGGAGTCTACGGTTGTGGAGGATGCCTCCCAGCTGAAAGGATTCGAACATGCGGTTGAGGGTGAAAGTACACGAGCGCTGATTCGACCGGAGTATATTGAGATCGGCTTGAAAAATGAGTTCACCATGTTGTCTGCAACGGAAAAAGGTACAGTCAAACATCTTCATTTCCGCGGCAGTGAATGGATGGTAGAGGTGGATGTACAGGGTCATAAGTTAATCACATATCGTTCCCTGGAGAAAACGACATTGGAGATCGGTCAACAAATTCGCGTCCTTGTACACCGTGCATACCTGTTCAATGACTCCAACAGTTGGGTGGTTGAGAACCGACTGAAGGAAGATCCGATGCCGGTGATGATTTAGATCAAGTGGAAGAAAGGGGCTGCCCATGCAGACGAGGAAGAAGAAAGCCATACTCTTATATGTCGCCCTCATGCTTCTGCTCGTCTGCATGACCGCTGGATGCAGCAAGCAGGAGGAGTCAAGCGAACAGAACGAGCCCTCTGGTAACGATTCATCCAATACGCTGGTGATTGGTGCTTATAGTGTAGCGAAAGATGCTGTAGGCGAATTGCTACCCAAGTTCCAAGAGGAGTGGAAGGCAAAAACCGGACAGACGATTAACTTTCAAGAATCCTATGAAGCTTCGGGCACACAGGCAAGAGCCATCGTTGGTGGATTCGAGGCTGATGTAGCCTTGCTCGCGATGGAGAGTGATATCGAGAAGTTGGTCAAAGCCGATCTGGTTAGCTCTGATTGGAAACAGACCCCTAATGAGGGCATGATCACCCGTTCAATTGTTGTTCTGGGCACAAGAGCGGGCAACCCGCTCGGTATTCGTGATTTTCAGGACTTAACCAAGCCAGGAGTGAAGGTACTGTACCCCAATCCAAAGACATCCGGAGGCGCACAATGGGACATTAATGCCATTTATGGTGCCGGATTGAAACTGTCGGAGGAGCAAGAGGGGAAGAAAGATCCTGCCGCAGCCAAGGCTTTTCTCGAACAGGTACATCGTAACGTTGAATCATTGGACAAGAGTGGGCGTTCTTCGATGGCGGCATTCGAATATGGTGTGGGTGATGTCATCGTCACGTATGAAAATGAATTGCTTGCCCGGATCGCCAAAGGTGTAGATTATGACATCGTCATTCCAAAAAATACGATCCTGATTGAGAACCCAGCAGTTGTGGTGAATAAATATGCCGATAAACATGGAAATCGCGAACTGGCAGAAGCCTTTGTCGCATATCTGCGTACACCAGAAGCGCAGCGTATTTTTGCCAAGCATGGTTTTCGTTCAGTAGATCCGGATGTATTTGCACAGACGGAGTCGACATTCCCAACGCCAGAAGGACTATTTGATATCAACTATCTGGGTGGATGGGACGAGGTACGCAGTACGTTGTACTCCAAACGCGGCGTGTGGTATCAGGTGCTCGCTGGATTATGAGTATTGCTGATGTAATCGAATAGGTAACCGAGCATGTAGATACTAAACCTTCATTTCAATGGAAGTAGAGATGGAGGTTTTTTACTGCCAAAAGGTTATAATAGAGGTATACTGAATCATGATTGTTACATAGTACTAGCAGGAAGGCGTGATAGTATGAACACAGAGATCAAATTATCCCAAAGTACAGCGATTCGACTGGAGCAGGCCCGTGGTAAGGGTATGACTGAGGAAGAAATTTTAAAAGCTATTCAAGCGAAAGACGTTTCCGCTTTTGACGCCGTGTCTGAAGAGGAATACCGATATACCGAATTTTTCTCGTATGCGGATGAACATGGTGAAAATCTGGAGGAAGCAGTAAAAGATGGCTACCGGATTACCTTTAACACGCGTGGTGGACTCGGAATCTGGTTGGAGAAAGCCTTCAAGGTACAGCCCGAGAAAGACTTCACAGTGGGTGAAGGAATCATCACCGGATTACAGTTGAAACCGGAGCAGGCAGAGGTACTGGCGAAGCGGCTTGCATCGAACTGGGTCATTACGGATTCGAAGGATGTACCTGCGGGTCAGGAATTGACGTTGAAGCTGCGGGCACTGGTATAGTTCCAGCGCGGAGTGGATGTGACTCGAATTAATCGGTCGTGGCCTGTTTAAAAGGTAAGGCCTGATCTTCATGCGGACGACCCGCTTATAAGGTTGCATCACATGCTGACGAAGCGTACGCTCCCGAATGGAGCGAAGCATGGAATTAAAGTCTGACGGTGAACGGTCAGACCACAGACTGTCCCGAATTGCAGTGGAGAACTGCAACGGGATGGTCTTTTTTTTGCAAAAACGGAGGTGGACGATTACAATCTACATATCATTAATTCAGGGGGAATGCGGATTGAATCAGCTAACATTTCTGGGCACTGGCGATGCGATGGGCGTTCCACGTGTGTATTGTGATTGCGAAGTATGTACAGAGGCAAGGCTTACGGGAGAGAATAAACGGAAACGCTCTTCTGTTCTGATTGACGGTGGTGGGGATGGTGCGGGTGAACAGTTCATGATTGACTGCGGACCAGACTGGAGATCACAGATGGAGGATCAGGGAATGCGCATGGTGCATACGCTGCTCATCACTCATGCCCATTTTGACCATATTGGAGGATTGCCGGAATGGGCGGATGCATGCCGGTGGTTGGGTGTAAAGGGGCGTTTGTATGCACCACGCGAAGTGATTGCCACCATTCAGGGACAGTTTCCTTGGTTGGGTCGTCATACGGACTTTCTGGAAACGGATGATGATATTGAACTAGGCGGCTGGAAGGTACATTCCTGGAAAGTATGCCATGGACATAACGGGTATTCGTACGCCTATCGATTGGATCAGGGTGGGTATAGCTGGGCGTATTGTTCAGACGCTATTGACCTGAAGGATGCCGAGAAAGAGCCTTTGCACGGACTGGATATGCTGGTGCTTGGAACAAGCTTTGTGCATGAGCTTGCGGAATTCTCAACACGTTCCGTGTACGATATGCGTGAGGCGCAGGAGCTGCTGTGGGAACTGAAGCCGGGTCATACTTATTTTACACATATGTCTCATGACGTCGATGTACGGCAGAATTATAATCTGGATCAACGTATTACGATTGCCCTTACCGGGATGAAGGTACCGCTTGGAACATTAAAGCTGGAAACGAATGCGTAACTCAACTTAACTAGCGTAACAAAAATAAATTCAGAAGAGCGTATCCTTTACAAAGGGTTCTTCGTTTACATAGTGTAAGTCAAAATCAATCAGGAACCAGCAAAGGGGGGCCCCCAAGATGGCCTTTGTGAAGTCCGTGGATTGCAGAATCAACAGACCACATGATGATGGTAAACAAGATAAATTCGATATTGAATTTAATGGCAACGACAGAAAAAATCAATTGAACCCAAGCATCCATACCGTACTACCCGATCTGATGGGTTCGTTGTATGCGTATTGTCTATCTCTGACGAAATCAGTTCCAGACACGGAGGATCTGGTTCAGGAGACCTGTCTCAAAGTGTTGTCGTCGAGAGTGGTTGGAACTTCCGGGATGAATAAAGATATAAACTGGGAAGCTTATCTGATTCGTATTGCTCGCAACAGCTGGATTGATATCTTACGTCAGCGGGAGAGATTGGCTTATAAACTGGATAGCTTGAAGCCGCTCCTACACGAAATGGAGGAGGAAAGGCGATTCGAGGAATTGGAGTCTGCCGTACAACTTCTTGTAAATACGCTACCACCGTGGCAGCGAGTGATATATGTATTACGTGAATTAATGGGTTATAGGGCGGCAGAGACTGCGGAAATGCTGGATACGACAGAAGGCGCTGTGAAAGCAGCGTTAAGTCGTGCTCGCTCTGCCATAGCTGAAGTGAGGCACAGGTTGGAACAATCGGACGCTGAATTGCAGTATGAGGAAGGCGCAGTGGAGGACAATCGGGAGGAACTGCGCAACTATCTGCTGGCATTTCGTAATGGGGATACAGCCCGAATGATTGATCTGTGCCTGAACCGGACCGATGACCCGATGGCTGTGGCGGGCACGATTTTGCAGCATACTTTGCCGTCTCCAACCATGCAACCAATGATGTACGGGTACTCTACTTCTGGCATGAACTCGATGTCGTATGGAGGAGGATACACGGTCAACATGGTTGCCTAAACCGAGGAGGCGACACACATGAATGTAGTACCCTATGTAGTGGAACAGACAGCTCGCGGAGAGCGGAGTTATGATATTTATTCACGTTTGCTCAAAGATCGGATCATTATGGTGTCCGGAGAAATTGAGGATCAGATGGCAAATGCCATCGTGGCCCAGTTATTGTTTTTGACTGCAGAGGACCCGGAGAAGGACATCCAGATGTACATCAACAGTCCTGGTGGGTCGGTGACTGCGGGATTCTCGATCTATGATACGATGCAATTTGTGAAGCCGGATATCTCCACGATCTGTACAGGTATGGCGGCAAGCTTTGGTACGATCTTGCTGGTGGGTGGAACAAAAGGTAAACGTATGGCGTTGCCCAACAGTGAGATTATGATCCATCAGCCACATGGCGGTACACGAGGGCAGGCGTCGGATATGCTGATTCATGCTAACCGCATCATTCAGCATCGTCAACGTCTTAACAAGCTGTTAGCCGACCATACAGGACAGTCAATTGAGCGGATTGAGAAGGACTCGGATCGAGACTATTTCCTGACCGCTGCGGAAGCAGTCGAATATGGATTGGTGGATAAGGTCATATCCAGCTCATAACAGTAGCCCGTAAGGTCATGTGACCTTTCGGGCTTTTTTCGATTTATAACCAAACCTTACATTTCTTTTGCAAGCGTAATAAGCCTGCTCATGCCTTCCCGAATCTGCTGCTCATGTGCATAAGAGAAGGACAGGCGCAGCTTGCGACTGGCTGAATGATCCGAAGAATCAAATACGGTTCCGGGTACAAAGGCAACGGATTGTTCCATGCATCGGTGAAGCAGTCTCCCTGTATCCACACCCTCAGGAAGCTCTACCCAAAAGTTGAGTCCGCCCTCCGGCCGGGTCCACGTCCAGTCCGTTTCCAGCAGAGATTGTTCCATCACTTCCATCCGTAGCTGGATAGCGGTCCGCAGCTTGGATAGATGCTGATGCATGCGTTCTGACTGAAAATAACGGAGAAAAAGCTTCTGGTTCAGAAGGGGCGATCCGTTATCTGTCAGTGATTTTACAGCCTGTAGTCCTGGCATGAATCGCTGGCGGCATATGATGGCTGCAATCCGTAGCCCGGGTGCAACGTACTTGCTGTAACTGCGGATGTACAGAGTGTGTCCAGTAGTATCGTAGGTGAAAATGGGTGCAGGAGGTTTCTCCTTAAAATAGATATCATAGGTACTGTCGTCTTCGAGCAGAAAACAACCATACTGTTCTGCAAGTTCAGGTAACTGCTTACGCTGTTCTACTGGAACATTAAGGCCGGTTGGATTCTGAAAGGTCGGTGTCATATAAAAGAGGCGCGGCTTCTCACTCTTCATCAGATGTTCGATCTGCTCCAGATCATACCCGTCCGAGTGAATATCCGTAAAGATCAGACGAGCACCTTGTTTGCGGAAAATCTCCATTGCCGGTCCATACGTAGGCCGTTCCATTAACACCCGATCCCCGGGTTTGACCAGCGTCCGCGAGATGACATCAATCGCTTGCTGCGCCCCCGAAGTAATGAGTACTTCGTCTGCGGAGAGGTAGAAGCGTTCTTTTTTCGTTAGGTGGCTTGCCAGCGCACTTCGCAATTCCAGATCTCCCTGAATCGTGGAATACGTTCCGAGCAAACGGGGATATTGATCCAGCAGATCACGCATTAGTTCACCCCAATAACGGTTGGGCAGCAAAGAGGGATCGATTAACGATTTGGAAAATTGGTATTCTGCTTCAAGGGACTGTACCCGTGCAAGTGAATCCCAATGCAGCCAGGCAGACACGGCGGGATCATCCGCCTGATCCGTTACTGAGAATGGAGTCGCTGGGCTGACATAATAGCCAGACTTATCCTTCACATAAACACTCCCACGTTCCTTTAACTCCTGATAGGCTTTGAATACGGTCAGACGATGTACGCCGAGTAGCTCGGACAGGCTTCGTACAGATGGCAGTTTTTCATGTTCGGCCCACTCTCCCGCTTCTATACGTACAACGAGATAATGGATTACTTGCTCATATAATTTCAGGCTGTTATCTGTCATCATCATGGTTCTGCCCACCCGGCTCACACTCCTTTTGAACTCTATTGTAACAGCTAATGGGAGAAAACTGTTCTGTTTTGTTCATTCTGTTCTGTAGACCATGAGATATGATGGAGAACAGATAAAGGAGTGGTTATCATGGTGGGGATTGCATTTACGGTTATGTGTCTTATTTTCGGTACAACATTTCTGGCTATTAAAATTGGAGTAGAGGCAGGCATGCCGCCTTTTCTGTCAGCCGGATTGCGATTTTTAATCGCGGGAGCGCTGATGTTTGCATGGATGAGGATGAAGGGCAAAGTGAGCTGGTCGCTCCTGTTCCGCAAGGAGATGTTGTTAACGGGAGCGGGGCTGACCTTCGGCACTTTTGCCACATTATATTGGGCTGAACAGCATGTGAGCTCGGGTGTGGGTGCCATTCTGTCAGCGACAGGGCCGCTGATGATTATGTTGATGCAGACGGCGCTGTTACGGCAAAAAACATCTGCCCGTATGATTGTGGGCTGCCTGATCGGGTTCACCGGTGTGGTACTGGTTGTGTTGCCAGGTGTATCGCTTGGTGCAGGTTCCCTGTTCATGTGGGGTTGTATCGCGGTACTAGTGGGGGAGGTCTGTTATTCAGCAGGTGCATTGTACTCCAAAAAGGTCATTCATCAGTTCAAGGAGGCTAGTCCTGTAGCGATCAATGCGGTGCAGATGATGTATGGGGGACTGCTGTTATCCCTGCTCTCGGTCGGAACGGAATCGTGGAGTATGTCTGCTCTGGACTGGGTGCCTGCCGTCTCGTCGGTGATCTATTTGACTGTCATCGGCTCCATGGTGGGGCATAGTCTGTTCTATTGGATTATGTCGCGTACCAACCCGTTGTTTCCAGCAACATGGTTATACATTTCACCACCCATTGCCGTAGGGCTTGGTGCTGTTGTCTACGGTGAGCATGTCAGCTGGGTTACATGGATCGGTGTAGTGCTGGTCGTTTCAGGTCTGCTGGCGATGAATGAGAAGGTGAGCGGCTGGTTGAAGAAAAGAAGTCGTGCGAGGATGACAGTGCAGGCTTCCGAATCTGTTTTAAAATAGGTAAAGTTGGAAGGTATGCAGCTCAATCTCAAAATCAGCCATTGATTTTAGGTTGAGCTGTTTGTTATTTCAACATGATATTCTCGTTAACCAGTAGGTAGTAATATTCATCCATCTGTTCTGCCGTAACATTTTCTTCGAAATGTTGTATCCACCACATCACAAGTAAACGAATCACCCCCGAGTGAAACTCGGCAACAAGTTCTATGGGAAGTGAAAATTGTTTACCTCTTCTCTTCAATTCCAGAAAATCCCTTCTGAATATCTCTCCGATATAATGTATGAAAAAGTTGTTAAACCCCTCATCCTTCTGTTGGTTCTGCACAATTGTCTCCAGTACATTTCCGAACAGAATTTTAGATATGCTTTGCAAAGGCTGCTGTAATCGATCTTCTACATTCATGTGTAAATAATCCCGAAGGACCCAAGATAGGGTGGAGGACAGCAGAGCAAATTTATCCTTGAAATGTTTGTAAAACGTTGTTCGGTGAACCATAGCTTTGTCACATATTTCATTAATTGTGATGTTGCTGAATAGCTGGTCTTTCTCACATAACAGATCGAGTAGCGCCATCGTTAACAATTTATGAGTTCGGGTAACTCTCAAATCCACCTTTTTATCAATCATTTTCATCTACATCAGTTCCTTATTGTAGTTTAGCTATATAGTATCAACACATTGATTCTTACATGGAACGAGATTTCAAGTGTATATTGGTATTATAAGTAATTTTTTGATAGGGCTACAAGTGTAGATAAAATATGATGGATTAGAGAGGATGAAGTGGCGATGTCCGACATGAAAAAAGCTGTGGTGATCGGGGCAGGTATTGCAGGGTTAATCACTGCAAGGATGTTATCTGATTATTATGATGAGGTATGTATCATTGAGCGAGATGAATTGCCTTCTGAGCCGGCAAATCGGCAGGGTGTGCCTCAATCCTTTCATCCACATCGTGTATTACCGCGCGGCGGACTCATTCTGGAACATTACTTTCCCGGATACAATGACGAATTGGTCGCGCTTGGTGCCATTCCTTCACATGAAGAGAAGTTTATGATTGCCAATCGCTACGGTACATTAGTTAATAAAGCGAATGCTGCTTCCTCATTCAAAATTGCATCGAGCAGCAGAGCTCTGCTGGAATGGGTATTGCGTCAGCGAGTCCAGAACATAGATCATATAAGCTTCTTAACGAGCACGGAAGTTACTGGTTTAATGGCATCAGAAGATCAGCGTTTGATTACAGGCGTGTATACCAAAGAAAGAGGCCGGGATAATCCGGAAGCAATGCTTGTAGCAGATATGGTTATTGATGCCGCGGGACGTTCTTCCAAATTGATCAGATGGCTTGAACAGATAGGGTTGTCCGTGCCTGAGCCGGAAGTGCTAAAGGTGTCTCTTGGTTACAGCACCCGCTATTATAAGATACCATCCTCTATTCAAAATGACTGGGGAACGGTGATAACAGAGTCCGATCCTGTGCAAGGAACTCGTGCAGGCATGTTGTGGCGCATTGAAAATGATATCGCTGGTCTGTTACTGTTCAACGCAGGAGGAGATGAATATCCTCCAACCCATCCGGATGAGTTCCAAGAGCAAATCAAACATCTGTTTGCTTCGGATGAAATCGTAGCGTTGGCAGACCAGCTGGAGCCTTTTCAAGGGCCTCGTGGATACCGTATTTCCGAGTCTGTTCGTCAACATTTTGAACTGATGGAGAATTGGCCCTCCGGATTACTTGTCCTTGGCGATGCATTCTGCAGCTTCGATCCGATCCATGGTCAAGGCATGACGGTCGCTGCAATTGAAGCCGAGACCATAGGGAAATGCTTGGATGAGCAGCGAATGCATCCTGAGCCGCAGTTTGAGCGCCAAGTGTTGCTTCGTATGCAGCAGGCCATTGAACCAGCCTGGTGGCTTAGTTCTGTGGCCGATCTGCGTTGGAAAGGGGTCGAACATGTTGGGCCTTCCCGAATGAAAGGGGTTGCGTTTGCTCAGAAGTATATAAACTTGTTTACTAAGCAGGCGATGAAAAAGGCGAGTCAGGAAAATAATAAACATCTCTTTTTTACCCAGTTCCTGATGAATGCTCTAATCCTTCCTCCAAGTGAATACTTTAAAGGTGAAATCCTGAACATGATCCTGAACGACAACGGTTCCGAAGAAGAAATGGAGTTAAGAGCAGAGCTTGGTGTCCAAGATCCGGAGTTATTCCAGCAAAGAATAGATGAGATCATTCCGTCATTTCAACTGGAATTTGATGGGCAAATCAAAAAACTGCTGGAGTCTTTCCAGCATGCCATGAGCAAGTAAAACAATGAATCGTGGTGCGTGAAAGTAGGCAAAACATGAAACGAATAATTTTAAATTTCATAGCTAGCATTGTAATCTCATTTATTGTATTTTTTATTGTTTTATTTTTTGCCGATGTCCCAGATACAAATCGTGTCATCTTATCTATGGCGATTACGATTTCACTACAATTATCCTTGATTACCGCATTGTTGCTCTCAAAACATAAAAAATAACAGAAAAATATACCAAATATAATCGCTAAATAGGATAATGAACATATTTTTAAAATCAAAAAAACAGCCCTGTACGGCGAAATTCGCCGACTGGGCTGTTCGTTGATCTCATTTACTCTGCGTTCAACACAAACTTCTCGATAACTTCTTTTACACCGTCTTCGTTATTACTTGCCGTAATGTAATCTGCCAGCTCTTTCAGCGCAGGAATGGCATTTCCCATCGCTACACCAAGACCAGCAACTTCGAGCATCTCATGGTCGTTCCAGGAGTCGCCGATGGCAATACACTCGCTGAGCTGGTGACCAAAATGGTCCGCCAGGAAGGTCAGGGCGTGGCCTTTAGTTCCTTCGTTGTGCATGATCTCCAGGAAGTAAGGTTTGGACTTTGTGATATGGACTTGAGGTCCGAGCAATTCACGCAAGTCAACGGCAACCTTATCCAAGTAGTCTGGCTCATCGATAATAAGCAACTTTGGTGTTTTTTGTTCGATGACTTTGATGAAATCAGATTCGATGTAATATTGGGTGCCGTTTAATTTGGCATAATCACGCAGCTTGTCGTTTTCCTCACGGGCATATAACTTATCGTCAATGTATGTTTGAAGGTGGAGATTGTTCTCCAGGCAGTAATCATACAATTTGCGGGAAGCTTCCTGTGGAACGTAACGCTCATAAAGGACTTTTTCGTCCAGCAGGTTTTTCACCAGTGCGCCCTGATACGTAATAATCGGAACGTTAAGTCCGGTTTGACGAGCAAGCGCTTGTGCGGAAGCATAAGCACGTCCAGTCGCCAGCGTTACAGTTACACCATGGGCAACCGCTTGTTCCAGTGCTGTCTGTGTAGCAGGGGTTACTTCTTTGTTGTCGTTGATCAGTGTGTCATCAATGTCGATTGCAATCAATTTGTAGCTCATCTGTGTTTCTCTCCTTTTTTATCTGTATTTATTTGTATCTATACCCGACTTAATCTATATCAGTTCAACTAAACGTTTTACACGAGAACGGAGAGGACAGAAAAAACCTGAAGAAGCGGAGCGTTCGCCTGAAAGCTTTCTGAAAGAAAGCTACATCGGAAGCATAAGCTATCCCCGGATTTTCCCTTTGAAGAAGGGAATCAAAAAAATCTGGGGATAACAGCGATCGGAAGGTTATTCTGTCATCGGAGTGGCAGGTGTAAACATTCTTGGGTTGAACTTATATACCTACTCTTCCAGGAAAACAAGGCCGATAAAGTCTTCCAGCTCAAGGTTGCCGAAGTAATGTTTTACATCCAGGCCCTCAAGTGCAGTACGCACCTCGGTTTCCTCATACCTCTTGCCGCGCAGCATATTTTCGATATCCGCTACATCGCCTACACCGAAGAAGTCGCCAAAGATTTTGATATCTTCGATACGTCCATCCTTGATGTTCATGCGCAGATCGATGATGCCAACAGGGAATTTGCGAGTGTGCTTCACATTGCTTTCCGGAGACAAGCCATAGTTCCAGTCCCAGTTATTATAACGCTCAGCGGAGATTTCCTTGATTTTGTCCCAGTCCTTGTCAGTCAGCTTGTATTGCGGGACGTCTTGTGGCTCCATTCTGAAAATGTGACGTAACAGCTCATCGCGGAACTGCTCAATCGTCAGGTTGGTGTCAATCAGATCCCGTATGTTGGCGACCCGGCTGCGGACGGACTTGGTGCTCTTGGATTTGAACTTCTCGGGATTGACGTTCAGGGAAGCCTGAACATGCTCCAGATTCAGATCAAACATCAATGTGCCATGACTGAACATACGCCCACGTGTAGAGAACTGGGCATTGCCCGAAATTTTCTTTTCGCCGACTTGCAGATCATTACGCCCGGTCAACTCGGCATTTACACCAAGCTCGTGCAAAGCTTCAACCACTGGCTGGGTAAACTTGCGGAAGTTATGGAAGGATTGACCGTCATCCGCTGTAATAAAACTGAAATTCAGGTTGCCCAGATCATGATATACCGCTCCGCCTCCCGAAAGACGACGAACCACCTGCACACCGTTATCCTGAACGTACTCGATATTAATTTCTTCAATCGTATTTTGATGTTTTCCGATGATGATCGACGGACGGTTGATGTAGAACAGCAGATAGCTGTCATCCTCCATCGGCAGATGTTTCAGAATGTACTCCTCAATCGCAAGGTTTACAGAAGGATCTGTAATGCCCTGGTTGTCTACAAACAGCATGGTCATTCCTCCATTAATGTATGTGAGGGATTGCTAGTCCCTTATGTAGTGAACCTTGTATATCAAAAGGAACCGAAATTCCTCTTCTATTGTAAACGAATTATGGTTGGGACACAAAGAAAACAGGATTGACCCACACCTCCCGTGCCATCCATAATAAAAAGGACATACAGAAAGGATGACGGAAGAATGACCGGTTATATCGAAGTGTTCGGACATGGCGGGGACGTGGAGACGGCTGCGTCACGATTTGGGAGGGAAGCCGCTGATTTTCTGGATTTCAGTGCCAACATTAATCCACTCGGTCCACCCAGAGGGGTGCTGGAGGCTATACAGCAAGGATTGCAGTCGGTGATTCGGTATCCCGATCCGGCGCATCGCGGATTCAAAGCACTGCTGAGCGAGCGTCTTGGTGTGATGCAGGAGCTGATTTCCGTGGGCAACGGCGCAGCCGAAAGCATGGCGCTCATTCTGCTGGGGCTTGCCCCGCGCAAGGTGGGTACGGTGGAACCGGGATTTTCGGAGTACCGGTCGTTGGCACGACAATTCGGTGCCGAGGTTGTGCATACGGAGGGAAGAGAAGAACTGGCGTGGCGAGCGGAACCCGAGGACATCGAGCAACTCATGGAAAAGGTAGACCTGCTCTTCCTCGGCCAGCCCAACAATCCAAACGGTGTACAATATCCACTTGAGGTATTACAAAGGCTTGCACGCAAAGCGGAAGAAACGGGAACCGTACTTGTCATTGACGAGGCCTTTATGGATTTTATTCCGTTAGACCGGCGTCAGTCCCTGGCAACACATCTGAATGACTATCCGAATGTGATCATCATTCGCTCGATGACAAAGTTTTATGCCATACCGGGCTTGCGTCTCGGATATGCTCTGGGCCGTGCCGAATACATTCAGGCGATGACAAAGAAACAGGTGACCTGGAGTGTCAACGGTCTGGCGCTCATGGCAGGGGAAGCCTGTCTGCGCAGTGGAGAACGGTACGAACAGGAGACCATGTCACAGATCACGCGGGAACGGGGGCGTCTCATCGAAGGGCTGAAGGCGTACGGATGTACGGTGACACCGGGAGAGGCGAATTTTATTTTGGCACGTGTGCCGGCCCCTTGGACAGCGGCATCAATGCAGGAGGCGCTGGGCCGAAGAGGCATTCTGATTCGTAGCTGTGCCATGTATCCGGGGCTTGACAAAGGGCATGTACGTTTCGCGGTCAAGGATGCAGATGCCAATGCTACATTACTGGAAGGGCTGGGCAGCGTGCTGGAAACCAAGGGATATCCGAATGTCAATCAGACCTCCATTCATGAATCAAGTCAGCAGGAGCAGACAAAAGATTCCGAACAGGAACAGGGAGGGAAGCGGCAATGACACTCCCGTTTTATAACTACTTTACGAATGGAGAAACAGAAGAGAATGAATATGCTTCCTCTTCCTGGCCGGGACTGAACATATCCGCACATGAACGACATATCAAAGCTCAGAGCCCAAGGTCTGCCCAAGCGCTGTCGAGTGCGGTATATGGCGGCGGGATGCTTGAACTGGATCGCATATTTAACCTCTATGTGGACAGGCATTACCGCTGTGATGATCCGCCGCGTGATATCGAACAAGCGCTGAATGAATGGCATGAGCCACGCGATCAATGTGCCGGATTATTGACGGCCGTAAGGCTGGAGCATACCTCCATTCAGGAATATACAAGTGATGAATTTGGCCTTCTGTGCTGCACCACTGCGGGTGTATCAAATGCCGCACGAGCGGGGTCGGAGAGAACGGTATTTGATGCGGCGGAAAATAAGACGATGTCTTCCGGCAGGGAGCGATCTGCTCCTTCAGCACGGAATCTGACGATGCCATCCTATGTCCCGGGTACAATTAACATCATGCTCTGGTTGAATGGACGCATGACCAGCGGGGCGATGGTGAATGCAGTACAGACGGCGGTGGAAGCCAAAGCGGCCGCGCTGGCGGATGCGGGTGTTCTGGATTCGGAGAACGGGTTGCCCGCCACCGGTACTACAACCGATGCCATTGTGTTGGCGGTACGTCAGGCAGTGGAGGAACTCATCCGATGATCACTTATGCCGGGACAGCAACTACGGCAGGGGCGGCGATTGGCAGATTGGTATACGACACGGTAACGGAAAGCCTTCGGGCCGGACTGTTATGGAAAGAGAGGGTCAGGAACAAATGACTTTTGAGGTGGAGCATCTATGGACCTGGCCGTTCTGGACAGGCATGGCGGGAGCCTGGATTATTATACTGGCGTACCTGTTGGACCGATGTATTGGAGATCCGCGCTGGATTCCCCATCCGGTGATTGGCATGGGAAAAGGCATCTCGGCGTTGGAGCGTGTCATTCGCTCGCGTGTGAACACAGATTCGGGGCTGAAGAGAGCCGGGCTGTTGTTCCCGATTGTGATTGCGGGGGGTTCTTTTGCGATCACGTGGGGATTCGTATATCTGCTTGGACTAATCAACCCTGTCATTGCAGCGGCAGCTGAAGTGGTGCTCATTGCAACGACCATTGCTTCAAAAGGGCTGAAGGATGCAGGTATGGAAGTGTATCGTTATCTGAAGCAGCAGGATTGGCCGGCGGCTAGACGTTCACTGGGCATGATTGTTGGACGTGATACGGCGCATCTGGATGAACCCGAGGTTGTGCGGGGAACGGTAGAGACGGTTGCCGAAAATATCGTGGATGCCATTGTATCGCCGTTATTCTATGCGCTCATTGGAGGCGCTCCGCTTGCTATGGCTTATCGCGCCGTCAACACGCTGGATTCCATGGTTGGATATAAAAATGACAAGTATCTGCATCTTGGCTGGGCCTCGGCCCGTCTGGATGATGTGGCGAACTGGATACCTGCCCGGCTGACCGCGATTCTGTTAATCGTGGGTGCCTGGGTCATGAAGCTGGACGCCAAAGGAGCAGCACGCATGGTTGCACGGGATGCAAGACTACATCCAAGTCCGAATAGCGGTTTTCCCGAATCAGCGGTGGCTGGAGCACTGGGCATCCGGCTTGGCGGACATAACGTGTATCACGGCGTTGCTTCATTTCGTGCCTACATGGGTGAAGCCACACGGCCGATGGAAGCCGAGGATATTGTGCAAACGTCACGTCTGATGTTCTGGTCGGCAGGGGCTTTTGTGGTACTATGCGTGTTCATAACGCTGGGTGTGTGGCTGGCAGGAGGGACGTTGTTATGGCCGTAAATGAAGAGAATGCAGGCAATGAAGTACATAGGGATCAACCCGGGCCGCTGAAACGAAACATTCTGTGGGTCCGTCATGGGACAACGTTGTGGAATGTGGAAAAAAGATACCTGGGGCATACCGACATCGGTCTGCTGCCAAATGCCAAAGAAGAGCTGGCTCCGCTTCATGAACAATTGAGCGGTGTTTCGTGGAATGAGGTATATTGCAGTGATCTACTTCGCTGCCGACAGACGCTGGAACAGATTCTTCCTGATGCCATCGGACAGGTGAAGTTCGACTCGCGCCTGCGCGAGAATGATTTTGGACAGTGGGAAGGGCTGACGTATGATCAGCTTAAGGATAACCCTGTGTACCGAAACTGGATTGATACGCCGCAGGAAGTCACTCCGCCCGGCGGGGAATCGTGGCAGGAGTTTACCGGACGGTTGGATTCCTTTCTCCAAGTGATGTTGTTGGAGGGTCGTCCTTCAATGCACGTTGATGAGGGGCGCGAGTCAACCATAGTTGTGGTTACGCATGGTGGTGTCATCCGGTATGCCTTGTCCCGTCTGATTGCCGGGCTTGGGTTCTGGGATACACATGTAGTACCGGGACAGGCGATTCAGGTTCAGCTTGATCAACAGGGGAATCAGTGGTTTGGCAGCAGAGTGACTTTTCCGCCGATCGGGTTGTAAGGATGTACAATATACCCTATAATCACAACAGAAGTGTGACTTCAGCATGGATGCAGATTCGCTGCAGGCTGTGAAGCCTGAACGAGTATGTAGCATGCAGAAATTACACGACAATGGTTTACCATATCAGCGACCAAGGGTCCCGCGTGTGAAGGCTGTTTTCATGGCAAATTTAGTACGAGTCATGAAACACACAAGGGTGAAATGGGGAAGCCGGTGCAAATCCGGCACGGTCCCGCCACTGTAAAACAGGATGATTCCTGTAAGTCAGGTTACCTGCCCTGGACGTACAAACCGGTGTTCCTTCGAGGAAAGGACAGCGTTTCGGGCTATTCTATGCGCATGGACAACCCTTGGTTGAACATGTACAGATCGCCATATGCGAGACGTCATCCCTGATCCTTGTCCAAGGATTGGGGATTTTTTATTGTTCATGTAAGATGAACCGAGACCAATTTTACACGAGGTCACTCCGATTGCAGTACCATCTTCCGATCGCTGTTATCCCCAGATTTTTTGATTCCCTTTTTGAAATGGAAAATCCGGTGATAAAGGCGAACACTTCGTTTCTTCAGATTGGTTCTGCACTCTCCGTTAGCGTGTAAATGTTGCAGTTCAAACCTTACACAGGAACACCAAGGCATGGGGAGTAAGAGTTTGAGCACGATGCAAGAAAATAGTACAAATAGAGAAGGGGAGAATAACAGAATGAATTTCAAGAATTGGAAAAACGTAGCGTCCCTGCTAAGTGCAGCGGCACTCGCACTGGCTTTGGCCGGATGTGGCAATGCAACAACAAACGAGGGTACAGGTACTTCACAGCAACCGGCACAGGAGCAGTCCCAAGGCCAGGCGCAGACGGACCTCAAAACACAATATCCACTTACCGTTACCGATGCAACGGGTGAATCGTTCACCTTTGAAAAGGCACCTGCCAAAATCGTATCCGTGTCTCCGGCTGAGACGGAATCCCTGTTTGCCCTTGGATTGGACGATCAAATCGTTGGTGTATCCGACTATGACGATTATCCGGAAGCGGCAACAACCAAAGCTAAAATGGGCGGTATTACCAAGCCCAATGAAGAGTCCATTATTGCCGCTGAAGCCGACATTGTCTTCACAGGTATCTCCATGAGCGAAGATGCAGTGAAGAAACTGCGTGAACTGGGCATTACCATTTTTAAAACGGATCCTAAATCCATTGACGACGTGATGAACAATATCGAAACCTTCGGTAAAATCACCGATCATCAGGAAAAAGCACAAGAAATCATCACCCAGATGAAACAGGACGTGACGGATGTAACCGAAGCGGTGAAGGCAGTTAAACCGGAAGAGAAGAAAAAAGTATACGTTGAATTCTCTCCAGGCTGGACTGTAGGTAAAGGCGAATTCATGGATGAACTCATCACTGTAGCCGGTGGTAGCAATATTGCTTCCGACAAAGAGGGCTGGTATGAAATCAACGAAGAGAACGTGATTGCCTCCAACCCGGATGTGATCCTGTATGCCAACGATGTCATTGACGAAAACTCTAAAACACTGGATCAGATCATCAAGGCGCGCAGCGGCTGGGATCAAATTACGGCTGTGAAAAATGACGCGGTTATTGGCCTGGATGCCAACCTGCTGAGCCGTCCGGGTCCACGTGTAACTCAAGGGTTGAAAGAAGTAGCCAAAGCGATCTACCCTGACTTGTTCCAATGAGTAAAAAGCTGATCCTGTTCGGAACGACGGGCATGGTGCTGCTGGTGCTCACTGTGCTCATCTGCACGGGCATTGGTTCAGTAGCGTTGCCGATCCGGGATATTGCAGGCATCCTGATTCACAAAATTCCCTGGGTGGGCGATTGGATTACACCGGATTGGAATAAGGCAGCCGAACAGATTATCTGGAAAGTCAGATTCCCACGTGTACTGCTTGCCGTGCTCGTGGGCGCATCGTTGGCGATTGCTGGTACGGGATTCCAGGGGGTTCTTCGGAACCCACTGGCAGACCCGTTCACCCTGGGCGTGTCATCCGGTGCTTCGGTGGGTGCAGCCTTTCTGATTTTCTTCGGATTGCAGTATGCACTGATCGGAATCTGGACGTTGCCACTGGTGGCGTTTTTGACGGGTGTAATCACGTTATGGTTTGTTATGGCACTGGCTCGTGAAGGGCGTAAAATACCTACACACAGCCTCATTCTGGCTGGTGTGGTCATGCAAAGTTTCCTGGGCGCAGTTGTTTCCTTCCTGTCGACCATGTCGAAACAGACGATTAATGAAATTATATACTGGACGATGGGAAGTCTGGCTCTGCGTGGGTGGTCGTATACGGCCATCCTTTTCCCGTATTTTCTGTTAGGGCTGGTCTTTCTCTGGAGCCGCGCACGCTCGTTGAATGTGCTTGCACTGGGAGAACGTCAAGCCGCACATATCGGGATCGGAGTGGACAGACTCAAGCTGTCCGTGCTGGCAGTTGGCACACTGCTGACTGCTGGGGCTGTCTCGGTATCGGGTGTCATCGGATTCGTTGGATTGGTGATCCCGCATATGTTGCGGCTGCTGGTGGGACCGGATTACCGACTGTTGGTACCTTTGTCTGCCATTGGTGGAGCGATCTTCATGGTGTGGGCCGATACCATCGCAAGGTCGTTGCTGGCACCAACTGAGATTCCGCTCGGTGTTGTCACCGCCTTTGTTGGTGCGCCGTTCTTTGCTTACCTGCTGAACCGGAACAAAAAGTTGCAGAAGGGGATGATGCCATGAATTCCAGTACCAGTTCCAACTCGACTTCACTTATCTCCATTAAGGGAGCAGGGAAGTCATATGGCAATCATCAGGCACTGCACAATGTAGACTGGCATGTTGGCGAAGGTGACTGGTGGGGAGTTGTCGGACCAAACGGCAGTGGCAAGTCCACCCTGATCCAGCTTATTGCCGGAACGGAACAGTTAAACGAAGGTCAGATTCGTATCGATGGTCGAGACATCGGCTCTTACAGCCGTAAGGACCTGTCGCGCATGATCGCTGTATTGCAGCAGGATGGCTTACCAGCCATCTCCTATCCCGTGCGAGACGTGGTGGAGATGGGGCGATATCCATACCAGAATTGGCTGGGGCGGGAAGTGGGCGATGGGACACTTGTAGTGGACAGGGTGCTTGAAGACCTTGGATTGACAGAGCTGGCGGACAGACCGCTGGATGCACTCAGCGGCGGGCAACGGCAGCGGGTCGCACTAGCCAAAGTTATGGCTCAGGAGCCGAGGTTACTGCTGCTGGACGAGCCGACCACGTTTCTGGATATTAAATATCAATTGCAATTCATGGAATTGTTATCGGCATGGCGACAGAGAAATAACATTACGATTGTGGCTGTGCTGCATGATCTGAATCTGGCCGCGTTATTTTGCGATCACATTCTGGCGCTGCGTGAGGGCATGGCGGTTGGAAAGGGTACACCTCATACGTTGATCAACGATGAGAATATCCAGGATATATTTCGCGTCAAACCCGCGATTGTCTCTCATCCCGACCATGCCATACCTCAACTGCTGCTGCGACGGGACATCGATTAAATGAAGCGGGGCAACCCATATTTTGATGAAGGAAGTGCTGGTTGTATGAATAATGAACAGGTGTTGGAGCATTTAACAAGTAAGATTACTGCTCCTGACCAGGAAGTGGCGGCAGAAACCTCTGCGCATGTGGATTCGTTGACGAAGCCACCGGGAAGCCTGGGCAAATTGGAAGAGCTGGTGATCCGCTTGGCAGGTATGACGGGCAATGCAAGTCCACGTTTTGATCACAGAGCGGTCATTGTCATGGCCGCAGATCACGGCGTAGTGGAAGAGGGCATCAGTGCTTTTCCTGCTGAAGTGACCCCGCAGATGGTCCTGAATTTCCTCGCTGGAGGTGCGGCAGTGAATGTGCTTGCCCGTCACGCCGGAGCAGATGTGATCTGTGTGGATATTGGTGTGAATGCCGATCTTGAACATCCTGACCTGCTTTCCCGTAAAATTCGCAAAGGCACGGCCAACATGGCCCGAGGGGCAGCGATGACCCGGGATGAGGCAGTTCGGGCTATCCTTGCAGGAGCCGAAGTTGTAGCGGCAGAGGTGGCGAAGGGAACACAGCTATTTGTCACCGGGGAGATGGGAATTGGCAACACCACTGCAAGTGCTGCGGTAATGAGCGCGTTAACCGGAGTTGCACCAGCTGCCGCCGTGGGGCGAGGAACCGGCATTGATGATGCAGGCTTGCAGCGCAAGGCTGCTGTAGTCAGCCGGGCGCTTAGCGTAAACGCACCAAACCCGGAAGATGCACTGGATGTTCTGTGCAAGGTGGGTGGACTGGAGATTGCCGGACTCACAGGGGTTATCCTCGCAGCAGCAGCTCATCATTGTCCGGTCGTTGTAGACGGGTTCATCTCTACCGCCGCAGCGCTGGTGGCGAGACAACTTGCACCTCTGAGTACAGCTTATATGATCGCTTCTCATACCTCACACGAAAATGGACATGAAGCGCTGCTGCGTGAACTGGACCTGAAAGCGATGCTGGATCTGGACATGCGTCTGGGTGAAGGCACGGGCGGCGTGCTTAGTCTTCATCTGATTGACGCAGCCTGTCTCATTCTGAATGAGATGGCAACCTTTGCAAGCGCGGGTGTGTCGGATGGAACAAGCCCTGCTCCAGATTCCGTTGCGTCGGTTGATTCATCCCTGCAAGGAGAGAGTTCACGATGAGTGTACTGGTGACAGGCGGCGCACGCAGTGGCAAAAGCTCCTTTGCCGAGCGTCTCTGCATGCAGCGTTCCTCGGAGGCGTGGTATGTGGCGACAGCTCAGGCGTACGATGATGAAATGCGTGAGCGCATCGCCATGCATCAGCATCAGCGCGAGGCATCGGGGTATCTGTGGCATACAACAGAAGAGCCGATACATCTACCTGCTTTGATAAGCCGCATGGGTGAAGGGCATACAGGGACTTCTGCACCCACCATTCTGGTGGATTGCCTGACGCTGTGGCTGACAAATGTTTTGTTAGCGCATGAGCATGACGAGAAGCAGGTGTTACAGGCACATTTAGACGCGTTGGTTGAAGCGATTCGAACCTATCCCGGTTTGCTTGTTTTGGTTACAAATGAAGTGGGAGATGGGATCGTACCGGAATATGCCCTTGGCAGGAAATATCGGGATTTGGCCGGTGTACTGAATCAGCGTATTGCGGCGATATGCGGTGAAGTGTTTCTGGTGACCGTAGGCATTGCGATTGAACTAAAAAGCAAGGAGTACCGCTTATGAAGGATGGCACGCCTGCTCCTCAGCGTAAACATGCGGCGGCAGCCGCTTTTCAATTTTTGTCCCGTTTCCCTGTCAAAATGCAAATCGATTTTGTCCCGCCGTTGCTGCGGGAAAGTGTTATCTTTTATCCGCTGGTCGGTGCTGCAATCGGTCTGTGTGTCTGGCTCGCGGGAGCCTTAAGCGGTGCAGTGCTTCCGGCCTTTCCGGCTGCCGTCCTGACCTTGACGTTATGGGTATGGCTTACCGGAGGGCTCCATCTTGACGGATGGATGGATACGGCGGATGGCTTGCTCAGTTATCGTACCCGTGAACGGATGCTGGAGATTATGAAGGACAGCCGTGTCGGGGCAATGGGCGTGATCGCCTGCGTGTTGCTTCTGATGATGAAGGCTGCGCTGATCGCTGATTTTATTGCCCGGGGCCACTGGGTGTACGGTGCGTTGCTGATCCTGCCCATGATCTGGAGCCGCTGGTTCATGGTGTATGCGATGTCGGCCTGGCCGAATGCGCGCGAAGATGATGGACTTGCTGTATTGTTTAAAGGTCTCGGGGAGCGGAAGGAGGTCCAGCGTGCACGAAGTTCAGCTGTGGGCCTGACCTTGGTCGCAGGGGCACTTACGTTTGCCTCGGTGTGGCTTTTCAAGCCGGATATGGGGATTGCGGATGCGATGGTGAGTGGGCTGGGAACACTGCCATGGTGGCTATACCCGGTGACGGCAGTTATTATACTGCCTGTGGCGTGTTATTATATCGGCCGATTCGTGGCTGCCCGGATCAGTGAACGGCTCGGCGGTTTAACCGGGGATACGTATGGTGCCATGAATGAGCTGCTGGAGGCGGCTTTGTTGACCGTGCTGAGCGTGCTTCAAGGACTGTTCTGGCTGTAACTTTTGAGTAAGAAGCAGTATGGAAAGTGTTACGCATGAGGTTGGGAGCAAGGTGATCTGGATATAACACGGAGACAGGGGGAGAGAGTGTGGAAGATAGGCTATCACAACCAGCGGCGGTACTGATGCTGCAAGGAACGGCTTCCGATGTGGGCAAAAGTGTCATCACAACGGCATTGTGCCGGATTTTTAAGCAGGATGGCTTCAAGCCTGCTCCGTTCAAGTCACAGAATATGGCACTGAATTCCTATGTGACGGAAGATGGCAAGGAGATTGGTCGGGCCCAGGGGGCACAGGCCGAAGCCTGTGGTATTGAGGCGACAACCGATATGAATCCAATCCTGATCAAGCCGGTGAGGGACATGCATTCGCAGATCGTGGTACATGGTGTACCTTTTGCCCAGATGAGTGCATCGGACTACCGTCAGCATTTCCTGCCTGAAGCAAAGCAGACGGTGATGGATGCGCTGAATCGGTTGCGGGACACCTATGATGTGGTGCTGATGGAAGGAGCGGGCAGTCCGGCCGAGATCAATCTGAAGGACCGGGATATCGTCAACATGAATCTGGCAGGCTGGGCCGATGCGCCGGTGATTCTGATCTCCGATATTGATCGGGGCGGAGTGTTTGCTTCCATTGTAGGTACGCTGGAGCTGCTGGAACCCCATGAGGTGGCGCGAGTCAAAGGGTTCATTATCAACAAGTTCCGCGGTGATCTGTCCCTGTTGCAACCAGGACTCGACTGGCTCGAAGAACGGACAGGCATTCCAGTATTAGGTGTTTTGCCTTACATAAGAGATATTCAGATTGAAGCAGAGGATTCAGTGGTGCTGGACTCCATGCGTCATGGTAAATCCGGCAAAACCGAGCTGGATCTGACGGTGATCCGATATCCGCGAATTTCCAACTTTACAGACTTTGACGCACTTTCCCGTGAACCGGATGTGAATGTGCGTTACGTGACCTCGCCAGAGGAATTGGGCAGTCCGGATGCCATTCTTCTACCGGGTACGAAGGATACCATAGGTGACCTGGCATTTCTGCGTGAGTCTGGACTGGAACAGGCGATTGCGAGCCAGACCGAGCGTGAGCATGTTCAGCTCGTAGGAATATGTGGCGGATACCAGATGCTGGGACGTCATCTGAAGGACCCGTTTGCTGTGGAGGCGAATCAGATCCAGGAAGCAAAAGGACTTGGCTGGCTCCCGCTATCGACAACATTTCTTCAGGAAAAGCAGACCGTCAGAGCTTCCGGACGGGTGCAGCCTGATCACCCGCTTCGTCTGTATGGTGAGCAAGATGTAGCAGATGCTTCATTACCCATTAACGGATATGAGATTCATATGGGCGTTACGGAGTGCCATGAGCCTGAACGTGTAACCGCGTTGTTTGAAATCTCGCATCCAGGTGGTCAACCTTTCCAAGAAGGCTGGGGCTCAGTAGATGGCAGCGTGTGGGGAACCTACCTGCATGGTTTGTTTGAAAGTGATCAATTCCGACGTTCGTGGCTGAATGCCTTGCGTGCAGGAAAGGGACTGGCTCCACTTCAGGAGACATATAGTGTGCATGAACGTAAGGAGATGGAGTTTGATCGGGTAGCCGAATCGTTGCGTTCGTCATTGGATATGAAGCGTGTGTACGAGATTATGGGTGTTCAGGCACCCGAGTGAAACAACAATACCCCCATGTCCGACAAACCGTTCTATAGAAACGGAATGTTAGCGACATGGGGGTATTGTATATCCTATGATTAAATGAGGTTTAAAACAGGTGATGATAGGTTAATGGTTAACCTGTTAGTTTATTTTGAAATTTTTCATAGCGGATTGCAGCTCTACAGCTTGTTCATGCAGGTGACGAACTGTATTCGAATGTGAATCCATCTCGCTGAGCTGAAGATCTGCTGTTGAAGCAATCTGTAACATGCTCTCACGGGATTTGGTCGTAATCTGTGCCGTTTCTTCAACGGACGCACTCACTTCTTCAGCACCAGCTGATACTTGTTGTGTAGAAGCCGAGACGGTCTGAATGGTCAGATTCACGTTCTGAATCAATTCATTCAGTTGCTGGAAGGCTGAGCCTGCTTGTTGAACGACAGTTGTGCCTGAACCAATCTCCTGGGTTACACGGTTCATGGCATCAACCGAACGTTCAGCATCTTCACGAATGGTACCCAGATAATCCGATATTTCTTCCGTGGCTGTCTTGGATTGCTCGGCAAGTTTACGAACTTCTCCAGCAACAACAGCGAATCCGCGGCCATGCTCTCCGGCACGTGCTGCTTCGATGGAGGCATTGAGTGACAGCATGTTAATCTGTTTGGTGATCTCAAAAATGGAAGCAACAATGGTGCCGATAGCTACCGAACGTTCATTCATAGTTTCAACATATCGCAACGATTCGCTTGCTGTCTGGCCTACACGCTCCATCTGCTCAATGGCATTCTGAGCCAGTCGGTTACCGTTAACTGCCTCGTTGGCTGCTTCACCAATCTGGTCAGACACTTCAGCAGAAGAAGAAGCAATATGCATGATACCTTGCGTAATTTCTTCCATAGCTCTGGCGTTCTCGGATGCGCTTGACGCAATGCTGATGCTGCCTTTTTCTGCATCTTCTGCAGAGCGGCTGGAGTTTCGAACCATACCGGACATCGATTCAACCCGCTGAAGCAGGTCATTGGAGCCTGATACAACTTCATTGGACGTGGACAAGGCACGGCTAATCATTTCTTTCAGGTTATGCGTCATCGTCTGGAAGCTTGCGGCAAGCTGGGCAATTTCATCTTTACCTTTGATCTCTAGTTCAGCGGTCAGATCACCCTGGGATATTTGTTTACTATGTTGAACGAGCTTGATGATTGGTTTGGTAACTCTTTTGATCATACTAGTGGAGATAAGCCAGCCGAGTACAAACACTAATGCTGTAATTCCAAGACACAACCAGAAAATCTGAGTAATCTTGTCTTGAATGAACTGGGCATCCATGCTCACAGCCATAATCATGTTACTTCCTGCAATGGGGATAAAGGCTGCTTTATGTACACCAAAGGAATCGGAGTAGACCTCACTGATTACCATTTCTTTGTTCTCAATAGCTGCATTCATTGCGGGTTCTACACTAATCTCATCCTGGGCTTTCATGTTTGAAGAAGGGTTGGCCACAACCACTTTGGCTGAGCCATCTTGAATAGCAACAACGTAAGCCGCATCCAAATTATGTTCTTTTGCTTTATCTGCCAGGTACGATTCCACGGTCATGGCAGCACCTTCAGAACCGGCTCCGCCACTCTGTACCTGCAGGATTTTGGATGCTGAAGTATTCTTGTATATATCCTGAATGGACGTGTTTAGGACTTTGTCAAACTGCGGTAGCACGTAGCTTTGAATAATATTCATCGATACGGCGTAAAAACTAATACTGAACAACAGGGAAGCAACCAGCAGAACGAGGAACAAAGTGCCTCTGATTTTACCGGCAACGGTGCGATTACGAAACATATGATCATCCTTTCACGTCAAGTTCATTAACATTGTCGCTTTTCCGTAATCCTAAGACCTATCTACCAATGAAGAAAGACCTAAATTGAACATTGAGAAAACTTGGGAATAAGCGGATATACCTATATTACAAAATTAACCGGAGGTTGAATAGAACAATTTTCACGATTTGGTGTATTTTTTTCAGAAATAGATGAATCTGTTACATGCATATTACATAATATCAATTAATACCTACCAGAATAGTTTGTTATATGTTATATTGTAAAATGTCTTTGTCGGAAGTACAAAAGATAGAAGAGAAAATCGGATATTTTCCGGTTACACACATGCCTGAGGAGGATTTAAAGAAATGGATACTTTTCTAGTCATATTGAATGTAGTGGTTATACTTGCCTTACTTGGCATCCTCTACTGGATGCAGAAAAAACATATCTCCTTTACAAAACGCGTATTTGCGGGTCTGGGACTGGGGGTTGTTTACGGGGTTATTCTCCAATTGGTGTACACATCAGGTTCTGATGTTGTTACGAAATCAGTCGATTGGTTCAATCTGGTCGGTTCAGGATATGTTCGTTTGTTACAAATGGTCGTGATCCCATTGATCATGGTGTCGATCATCTCAGCCATTATGAATCTGAAGGGCAAGCAAAATCTCGGCAAGATGAGTGTTTCCATTATTGCCATTCTGTTGATCACCACAGCGATTGCCGCAGGTGTCAGCATTGTAACGAGCCTTGGCTTTAACCTGACTTCCATTGAGATTCAAGGAGGAGACCGGGAGAATGCGCAGATTCAGAAGGTGGAGGAACGGCTTGTTGATGTGAAGGATCAGACAATCCCGCAGCAAGTGCTGGAATTCATTCCTTCGAATCCATTTGCAGATATGACAGGAGAACGTCGTACATCCACACTGGCGGTGGTTATCTTCTCCGCGTTCATCGGTGTAGCTGTACTTGGACTGGATCGCAAAAAACCTCAGCAGGCGGAGACGTTCCGCGGTATGGTTAATGCGGTATATGCAGTGGTTATGCGAATTGTTACACTGGTGCTGAGGCTTACGCCTTACGGGATTTTAGCACTGATTACAAAGGTAACGGCGACAACCAATGCGGAAGAGATATTAAAGCTCATCAAATTCGTGATTGCGTCCTACGTGGCCCTCATCGTGATGTTTATTATTCACCTGATCATTATCTCGCTGTCCGGCTTCAACCCGGTTACGTATTTGAAGAAGGTGCTGCCAACACTGGTATTTGCCTTTACATCCCGTTCAAGTGCAGCAGCGATTCCGCTGAATGTGGAGACACAGACGAAGAAACTCGGCGTATCGGACGGCATTGCGAACCTGTCTGCAAGCTTTGGGGCTACGATTGGGCAAAACGGCTGCGCCGGGATCTATCCGGCCATGCTGGCGGTGATGATTGCTCCGACGGTCGGCATCGACCCGCTGAGCTGGGACTTCATTGTGACTTTGATCCTCGTAGTCATGATCAGTTCGTTTGGTGTGGCTGGCGTTGGCGGCGGGGCAACCTTCGCTTCCCTGATCGTATTGTCCACCATGAATCTGCCTGTGGCTCTGGTTGGCCTACTCATTTCCGTGGAGCCGCTGATCGACATGGGTCGTACAGCGCTTAACGTGAACGGGTCGATGACATCAGGACTCGTGACGAGCAGAATTTTGAAGGAAAACGATCGGGACACGTTTAACGATCAGAGCCGTGAGCTGGATTCTGCGGCTCAGGCTTACTACAGAATGGATTAGATAGAAGCTCACATTAAGATAACTAGAGCCGTCTACAAATCAAGTGAGAAAAGCCGTCCTTCGGAGGAATCCGGAGGGCGGTTTTTTTGCGGCAATCAAACTATGCTGTGCACGGTGGTGAAGCAGTCTTCTTTTTCTATACACGGTGCAAGGGGAATAGAGGTAGGAAAAACTAGTATGGTCCAGAGGGAAGCGGGAGGAATATAGAAGGGGTCGTAGTCACTCAGGCACGCTTGGAGTTATTTAGTTCTGTTCATGGGACGAGAAATGTGATAGAGTATTCATGTTTTGGCCCTGAGCCAAACCGCGGTTCGTAACCATCCCGCGTAATCAAAACTAGGAAGGCAGTGTATGTATTTATGTTTAACTTAGGGTGGGGAGCAGTTTTTGTTCTCGTAACTTATGGATTTTTCCTGTTGTGTTACCGCTTGTTCGGTAAAAAAGGTCTCTATGCCTGGATTGGTGTGGCTACGGTTATAGCCAACATTCAGGTGACCAAAACGATAGATATCATGGGAATCGTACTGACGTTAGGCAACACGATGTATGTCAGCATGTACCTGACCAGTGACCTTCTTAATGAGAAATATGGACCAGGTGAGGCACGCAAAGCCGTATGGTTCGGGTTTTTCACGCTCATCATGACAACGGTTCTGATGCAGATGGTGTTGTACTTTGACCCGGCACCAACGGACTTTGCACAGGAATCTATGGCGAAGCTGTTTGGTCTGCTGCCACGTCTGGCACTCGGAAGTCTGACGGCATACTTCATAAGCCAGTTCCTGGATGTTCGATTGTACTCTTGGCTGCGCAAGGTGGCCCCAGGGCGCAATCAGTTGTGGATACGCACCAACGGTAGTTCGATCATCAGTTCATTTGTGGATACACTGGTGTTCTGCACGATCGCGTTTGCGTTCATCTACCCTTGGGATGTTTGGCTGGAAATCTTCCTGACGACGTATATTATCAAATTTGTATTAACTGCGGTTGGAACGCCGTTTCTGTATGCTGCACGTAGCTTTAAGTTTAAGGATGAGGCTTAGACAATATTCAAAGAGTATCACTTAAAAAACCCCTCTGCGTAGTCAATTGTAATTCGGACTCTGCAAGGGTTTTTTTTCATAGAAAAGACCCGAAACAAGAAAAATCCTTTTTACATTTTTATGAAAAAGTTATAATATAAACGACCTGTCGTTATGAGCGTGTATCAATAGGAATGATCATTTCATACAAAGGGGAATCGCACATGTACTCTACACTGCGTTATACACTGGAAAGCAATGGCACAACCTACGAGAATGATAACATTAATGCTTCGTTATTGGTGGAGTTGATCTCCAATCTGGAATTGCAGGAATTCGTAGTACTTCAACCTTCGGAGCTGGTGGAGGGAAGTATGTATATGCAGGCTGCTGCGCTTGAGGAACCAGGGCAGATGGTGGCGGAGATTCGTTTGCAGGAAGGCGAGAACGGTTTCCGACATTACAGCTGCAGAACAACAGATACGACTGGGATTATTCAATGGTTTCTGGATTACTGGGGGAAGCAACAGCTGCCACAGCTGGAGTCTTGGCAGGATATTACGCATGAGTTTGACTAATGGTAAATGAGTGAGCAGGAATAAAATTACGTAGAATGCAGACGGAGTAATTTAGGATATGCTTTGTATTAATTAAAATCCCGCAACCCATGATATTCATGGAATTGCGGGATTTTTGCGTTCGCGTGTGTACTTGCTACTTTTTCTGTATACAGGCCTGAGGCGTACGCGAAAAGAGTATATTATTTTGAAGAACAGTTCAGCGCAGTTTCGTGCAGTTTAGTTCATGATGCATAATATCGGCTAAGCATTGATGTATCTGGGCTATTTTTGACATAGATCCAATTGGACTAGTCGGTAAGGATTTGCAGTTCTTTTGGATATGTCGTCAGAACTTCGATACCCGTCTCGGTCACAATTACATCATCTTCGATGCGCACGCCGCCTGCTGCGGTATATATGCCCGGTTCAATCGTGAATACGGTACCTTCATTCAGGATGTCCATATTCTCTCCATGGAGAGAAGGATACTCATGTACGTCAATACCGAGTCCATGGCCTACTCTATGCATAAAACGCTCGCCGTATCCCGCTTCTTCCGTGACCTGGCGCGCTGCACGATCCACTTCGGCGCAGGTGATGCCTGGTTTCACGATTTGGATAGCAGCTTCGTTCGCTGCGAGCACAGTGTTATAGATAGTTTTGAGTTCAGGAGAGATGTCACCAAAGGCGAATGTACGTGTGATATCCGAGGCATATCCGCCAGCATAGACACCCATGTCAAACATCAACAGGTCACCATGTTGCAATTTCCGTTCACCCGGTGTACCGTGTGGCAGACCTGTTTTGGGTCCCGTGAGCACCATGGTATCAAAGGAAGGGCCATCGGCACCCAGCTTTTTCATCTGATACTCCATCTCGGCGACAAGTTCGATCTCGGTTACACCTGTGCGAACATGAAAGAGGCCTTGACGCAATGTTTCTTCAATCAGATAAATGGCGTGGCGAATGCGGGCTACCTCATCCGGTGTTTTTTTCACACGTAATGTGCGAAGCAGGGGGCCAACATCTTCAAAGCTGGCAGCACCGAGAGCGGCGGTCAGTTGTTCATAACGTGCGACCGTTACGTATTCTTTCTCGAGACCAACCCGGCCCAAGCGCCCCTGATAACGATCAAACAAAGCGTAGGGATTATCCGTATCCGTGTGAGTAGCAATGTTGGATACCGAGGAAGCGGCTGCGGCAGCTTCAGCATCAAGCGCAGGTACGATCAACAAGGGTTCTTCGCCATGTGCGAGAACCAGACCGAGGAAGCGTTCATGCGGATTGCTCGCAAATCCAGTTAAATAGTAGATATGTTTTGGATCTGTGATCAGCATGGCGTCCAATCCTTGCCCGGACAGATCGGCTTCAAGACGAGATAAAGGGTTTTGATTCATAAGTGTAGTTGTCCACCTTTCCATTCATACTATCCTTCTATTATAAAAGATTATGATGGAATTCCAAACTGCGGTGATTTCATATCCTCGGAATACCTTGAATTCTCGGTTTAAGCGGCTGGTATGAAGGGTAATACAGGGCGAAACCGCTTTACAGATGAGTAATAACACCACAACTATAGCGAACAATACATTAACAATACGTTGAAGCTTGACTTATTTATTTTATACAGAAGAAAGATATACGAAGGGAGATGTAATCATGAATAATCGAGTAACTGTTCCACTGTATGCTTCATTATTAAGTGTGGCACTGTTAACCGCGTCATGTTCTTCAGGCGAACCTTCTACGGGAGGAACAGAGCAGACGTCTCAGGGACAGGGAACAGGTCAGGGACAGACAGCCAATGGAGGCAATACCGGTGCAAGTGGAAATGAGAGTGGAGCGCAGGGAGAGGCGGTTATTCCGTATCAGCCATCTGTTCTGGTTGAAGGACTGAATGCACCATGGGAGATTGTGAGTGTGCCTGATGGTCGGATGTTTGTAACGGAACGCCCTGGTGCGATTCGGGTTATTGAGGATGGAAAACTAGCCCCTGAACCACTGATTGAATTCTCAGCCCCATTTAATGAAGAAGGTGAGGGAGGTCTGTTGGGTCTTGCAGCTGATCCGGACTTCGAGGATAACGGTTACTTGTATGCATACCACTCCTACCTGGAAGGCGACGACATTGCGAATCGAGTGTTACGTCTCAAGGTGAATGATGGCAAAGCGGTCATAGATCAAGAGTTGCTTGGTAACATTCCAGGCGGAACAAATCATAACGGTGGGCGGATCAAAATTGGCCCGGATAAGTTGCTCTATATCACAACAGGTGAGCGTTATGAACCGGAACTGTCACAGAACAAAGATAGCCTTGGAGGTAAAATATTGCGGATAGGCCTCGACGGATCGATCCCAGCAGACAACCCATGGCCGAATTCACCTGTATACAGTATGGGACACCGTAACGCACAGGGACTGGCATGGAATCCGGACAACGGTTACCTCTATTCTACCGAACATGGTCAGCGGAATCATGATGAGATTAACCGGATTGTGGCCGGGGAGAATTATGGCTGGCCTGAGGTGGAGGGAGACGACGATGACAATGGCGCATATCAGGCTCCGCTTGCACATAGTGGGAAAGATACATGGGCGCCGTCTGGTGTAGCTTTTGTAGAAGAAGGACCTTGGGCTGGATCACTCATTGCTGCGAATCTGCGTGGAGAGCAGCTGCTGAAGGTTACTCTTTCGGAAGATGGCACACAGGTGGAGCAGGTGGAACCGATCTTCGAAGATGAGTGGGGCCGGATTCGCAATGTGAGTGCTGGCGAGGACGGGAAGTTATATGTGCTTACGAACAATCGGGATGGACGAGGATCGCCACGTGATGGAGATGACAAGCTGATTGTACTAACTCCGGAGAGCTGAGTCGGGGTCAGGGGAGAGAAAATCAGTGTTGTAGGACAACGTCGAACCGAACTCGTCTCCCCGTAAGGTAGTGGATGGAGTAAGTTTAAAACGAACGGTTGCCGCTTATCTTGAGCTAAAGCCCTGAAGTGCCCTGAATCTGAATCGCTCTAAATAATATTTTTCTAACGAACCTGACGCACCTTAAATAGAGGTTTGGTGGCGTTCGTAGAATTTAACGAACCTCAGCCACGTTATATAGCCAAAATTCACTCGAAACCTGCAGAAAAACCAACGAAATGAGTAACTAAGGTGTCTGGAGTTCGTTAGAAAATCTTGATACTCAAAATACTGCGTATAGGGTGTCTGAGATTCGTTACAAAACAAGTATAACGTTTAGACTGTGCCCAATTCGTTAGAGGCGGACCTCAGTCAATAAGTAGACACTTACGTTACGGATTTTCCGGTGAATTGATTTGCCAAACGGGCAGGGGAAAGAAACTGTGCACATGTCGTAGTTCAGTATAAGATACTGCGTGCATACTGTATGAATAGCGTGCACAATAGGAGCTACCATACGGTCAACACCAGTGCAGTAGAATAGTAGAAGTGCGTGGTTAATTAATTAAAGGAGCTGTCCCCGTCAAATTCATGACTTATGGGACAGCTCCTTGATTGTAATGTATGTGTCATCCTAATCTTGAATGAGCTACAACGCACAATGCCGCACGAAGAGAAACAGCGTTAATAGGATGCGTTATCGTTCCAAAAAACTCACAGGTCCGCGTTCTTTACTTACTCTGCGCTCTCCGCAAGTGTGGCAATACGCTGAGCCGGATCATTCATGTACTCTCCACCGTGATAACAGAGAACCTTATTGAGCTTAAGGTTGGTCAGTTTCTTCAGGCTTCGCAGCGCTTCAGGCATGTCCGGTGTCGCTTGTGGTGCGGGGCCAACCAGTTCATCATCGACCACACGAAGTTCATCGGCAGCGAGCAGGAACTGTTGCTCCCCGAAATACAGGCAGATATGACCTGGCGTATGTCCCGGTGTATGAATGACCTGTGTACCACCTTGAAGGGGTAATAAATCTCCGTCCGACAGAGTTCTGCTAATGTTCACTTCAGGCAGCTGCAAGAGCAGTTGGTCTGCCAGTGCCAAAACGGGCGCGGGCAGCAGAGCACGACGTTCAGGCGTGAATTTGATCAAAGGCTTCTCACCGGTTAGATATGGAATCTCATTGGCATGTGCCCAGATTTCCAGATCAGGGATGGCATCCAGAAGAGCACCCAAGTTACCGATATGATCGATGTCCTGATGAGTAATAATCACACGTTTGACGTCCGAGAGCTGTACGCCCTCTTGTTCCAATGCGGATTGAAGTTCAGCGAATTGTCCAATCATGCCTGTATCCACCAGGGTAACGCCATCTACATCACGAAGCATGACGGGGAATATGGGGCTGTTCCCAGAAGGCGTAGGAATCTGAAGATTTAGCACAGTAATCGAAGTTGTTGGATGGCTCATGGTTATTCGGACCGTAGTCCGGTACACCTCCTTATATTTTTTAGCAATGATTGTTGTTATTCAGGGCGATTATATTTCAAGTGTTTTCTATATTTTTTTACCGTATGGAGCAGCGCTTCGAACGTATCTTCTTCATTACTGCCATCCTTAACGATGGAGACAAACGAGAAGTTATCATGAACAAGTTTGTTCCTCGTCTGAAACACCAGACTAAGGGCTTCAGCGAAGTTTTCTTTTTCGGGTTCCAGAGCAATGAACTCTTTACTCAGTTCGGCCTGAATAATCTCCATGTTGGAGCGTGCACGGTAGGCAGGAGTTTTCATCAGCTGAGTCGAATTAAACTTTTTCTGATATACGTCTCTGTACAGTTGATGTAACATTTGTTCAATAATGGCGCATAGTTCGATGACCAGTGAAGCATATCTTCGGTTTTTACGTTTTCGGGTGAGCTCACGTGTTTCTTCTTTGTCCAAAACACCGTATTTTTCATACAGCGTAGAATCAACGTTCTGCAAGATTTCCTGATATTCCTGTTCGAGTAGTGCGATTTCAAGTTTGGCTTGTTTTTTAACTTTTTTAAAATCTTCTTTGGTCAGCATACTTGTCCTCCCATGGAAACCGAGATGTGATCCTATCATTATCTCATATTGTCCGTCGTCGCGCCTCTAATTTCGGAACCTCAGGTTCAGAAGGGAAGTACCTCATGTCCAATCAGACAGCAATTGTAACAGGAGCTAACTCAGGTATGGGGTTGGCAACCACCATTGAACTTGCAAGGCAAGGATATCGCGTAATTATGGCATGCCGCAGTGAGAAGCGCGGACAGGAGGCTCTTCAGGAAGCTGTGCGTCAGTCCGGTTCTTCTGCGATTGAATTGATGCTGTGTGACCTGGGTTCACTCGAAAGTATACGCCAGTTTGCCGGCACATTCCGCGAGCGTCATGATCACCTTGACGTTCTGGTTAATAATGCGGGGGTAGTGATGGTTAAGCGGAAGGAAACCTCAGACGGGTTCGAACAAAGTATCGGTATTAACCATCTGGGACATTTCCTGCTGACCTTACTTTTGATAGAACCTCTGAAAGCTGCGAAGCAGGGACGGGTTGTGAACGTTTCGTCAGGTGCCTACAAGGCCGGCAAAATCCACTTCGAAGATCCACATCTGCACAAAGGTTATAATCCGATCAAAAGTTATGCTCAATCCAAACTGGCGAACGTGCTGTTCACTCGTGCACTGGCTAGCAAACTGTCAGGTACTTTTGTCACAGTGAACTGTCTACACCCTGGTGCGGTGGGAACGAGTATTGGCGTAGATCGCAATACCGGATTTGGCACACGCATTATGGCATTTGCAGGTAAACTTCCATTCTTTCTGTCCCCTGAAGAAGGGGCGCGAACGGCTGTTTATCTGGCCACAAGCCCTGAAGTCGTCGGCATCACCGGTCGTTACTTCTATCAACAGAAAGAGCAGCAGCTGAAGGCACATGCCGTTGACGATGCTTCAGCTGAGCGTTTCTGGACGTGGAGCGAAGAACAGGTGGGGCTAAGAGATGACGAGAAGTTGTAATTCAGCACAAGCTGATGAGTGACTCATGAATAGAGTCGTTACATATTTTATACTTTTGCCTTCACAGCTTGTTGGATCATTTCAATAACAGCTTCAATACGTTGGATGCCTTGATCTCCCTGACCGTATGCACGGACAGAGGCGGATGAGGCATTTTTCTCATTCTCACCAAGCACGAGCGAATAAGGCACTTTTTCCATCTGGGATTCACGGATTTTGTACCCGAGCTTCTCGCTACGAAGATCTGTTTCTACCCGAATGCCCGCAGCACGGAGTTGGCTCTGTACTTGGAGTGCATAGTCTGCATAATGATCTGACACAGGTAGGAGCTTCACTTGTACAGGTGCGAGCCAGAGTGGGAACGCTCCTGCATAGTGCTCAGTCAGGATGCCGATGAAACGATCGATCGAACCATAGATGGCACGATGGATCACGACCGGACGGTGTTTCAGGCTATCCTCGCCAATGTAAGTGAGGTCGAATTTCTCCGGCATTTGAAAATCAAGCTGGATTGTTCCGCACTGCCAGCTGCGCTTCAGCGCATCGAGGATATGAAAGTCAATTTTCGGTCCATAAAAGGCACCGTCCCCTTCGTTAATGCGATACTCCACGCCCCGACGATCTAGTACATTTTGCAATGCGCGTTCCGCTTGATCCCACAGCTCTTCCGAGCCCATGAAATCTTCCGGACGAGTGGACAATTCAATCTTATATTCGAATCCAAAGATATCGTACATACGTCCGATCAGTGAGATCGCCTGATTGATCTCGTCCTCGATCTGCTCTGGCATGACGTAGAGATGGGCATCATCCTGGCAGAATGTCCGCACACGCATCATGCCGTTCAGGGCACCTGAGAATTCATGGCGGTGAACCTGACCAAATTCCATCATGCGAATGGGTAATTCGCGATAGGAATGAAGTGTGTTTTTGAAGATCAGCATATGCCCAGGGCAGTTCATCGGTTTCAGTGCAAAAGTGGCATCGTCCACTTCCGAGAAATACATATTGTCCTTGTAATGCTCCCAGTGACCGGATTGCTCCCACAGACGATTGTTCATCATGAGAGGAGTCCGAACCTCCTGATAACCTTCCTGTAATTGTAGCTCACGGGAGAATTGCTCCAGTTCAGTGCGAACAGTCATGCCTTTGGGCAGATAAAAGGGCATGCCGGGAGCTTCTTCGGAGAACATGAACAGTTCAAGCTCTTTGCCAAGTTTACGGTGATCTCGTTTCTTCGCTTCTTCGAGCATGTGCAGATGTTCATCCAGTTGGGCTTTGTTCGGGAAAGCAGTGCCGTAGATGCGTTGTAGCATCTTATTATCCGAGTTACCCCGCCAGTACGCACCAGCTACATTCAACAGCTTGAACGCTTTGATCCGACCAGTGGATGGAAGATGGGGACCGCGACACAGATCGAAGAACTCTCCTTGATCATAGATCGAAAGCTCGGCGTCCTCTGGCAAATCCCGAATGAGTTCATGCTTGTAAGGGTCCTGGATTTCTCCGAAGATACGGAGGGCTTCCTCCCGGTTAACGACCCGGCGACTGATCTTATGATTTTCCTGAATGATTTTGTTCATTTCCCGCTCGATGGCAGCCAGATCACTGATGGACAAGGCATGCTCCAGATCAACATCGTAATAGAATCCATCTTCAATGACTGGGCCGATACCCAGTTTCACTTGTTCTGCACCGTAAATGCGTTTGAGTGCCTGTGCGAGCACATGTGCTGCGCTGTGACGATAACGATACAGACCTTCCGCACTTTCTAAAGTAACGATAACAAGTTCGCAATCTTGCTGGAGCACCCAATCGAGATCGACATTTTGACCATCTACAATACCGCCGATAGCCTGTTTCCCAAGACTTGTGCTGATAGATGAGGCAACCGCACCTACAGTGATGCCTGCTTCGTAAGAACGTATCGCGCCACCTTGCAGACGGACCTCAATGGAATGACTGGATGGTTTAAGATCATTTGCTTGGTTGTTTATTTCGTTACCTGATTTGTTGCTTACTGAGTTACTGTTTTCTTGTTTGCTCATGTGAACCACTCTCCATTTCTTAAAATGAAAGCGCAAAAAACACCCGTCCCGGAAAAGGGACGAGTGCGCTTGGCTCGTGGTTCCACCCTAATTTTGGTTATGGTGCACCCTGCTCTCGGCCAGCCGCCGGAACAGAAAACATCATAACCCTCATTGGAATCCGTTATCGGGGATCAGGCGGTGAACTCTACTGGCAGCATGCCAAACATCCGAAGGAAGTTCGAAATGCTGAGGTTCGAGGTCACGGCTGCAGAGGGGTAATTCCGGTCCGTTCGCTGAAGAAGGTTTCACCAATCCCCTCTCTCTCTGGGCAGCACGCAAACGAAATCATGTCTCTGGTCATCGCCAAATATGTTAGATCAACTCATCAGATGATCCTGAAATGTGTTGTGTTCATTATCAATATATTGGAACAGGTGTTATTGAGTGTCGATTATATAGACTGAAAATGGAAAGGTCAAGCGGAACATTTTAATTGGTTTCGGACGGCCCATCCCATATTAAGCGAATGATCGTTCCTTCACCAGGGGTGGACTGTACCTCAATACGACCATTCATGGCTTCGATCAAACCTTTGGTTACCGCCATGCCCAGCCCTGATCCAACGTCCGATGTACCTGTATCTGTACCGCGATAGTATCGTTCAAATAACTTCCATACCGTCTCGGAGTCCATGCCTCTTCCATTATCGGCAAACTGAATGCTGAACTCATCAGCGTGTTCACCAGAATGCACACTGACAACCAGGATGGACTCGGGCGGATTATGAAGAAGGGCATTGGCGGTCAGATTATCCACAATTCGTTCAAACGACGGAATATGGACAAGTCCATACACAGGCACTTCGGAAGGTTGGAATAGGATGCGACCTTCTCCATATGCTGGATTCCGTTCAGCGCGCTGGATCAGATCACGGAGCAACGTATTTACGTCAGTCTCTTCCACCACAGGTTGATATCCTCCACTGCGTAATCGATAGGTCATGGCAAGGTCGTTAACAAGCCTGTCCATGTACATGGACTTATCGAGCATTATGCCTGCGAATTCCCTGACTTCCTCCGCGGTCCAGCTATACTTATCCGCCTCAAGCATATGAGCATATCCCTGAATGGAGGAGAGGGGTGTCTTCAGGTCATGTGTTATGCCAGCAATCCACTCCTCCCGCAGAGAATCGGTCTGTTTCCGAAGTTCTTCATCTTGCTTCAAAGTGTGAGACAGGGCCTGCATGGAGCGAAGCACTTCAGCATACACGTTGTATTTTCGCTTCCACTTTCCGTTACGACGCTGACTGCGAGGCACTCCAAAGGCTCCGGTAGGTTCCTCGTAATGTCCTCGTTCCAGACGCTGTAACCATTGGAGCATATGCAGCATGGGTGAACCGAATCGGTTGGCATACCAGAAGGCAAGCAAAATGAGCAGAATGATGATGGATACAATCAATACGACCAATGCCGGTTCCAGAATAAAATTGTAGGGGTTCTGATCACTGTTCACCGCCGGATCAACAGGGATGCTAATCAGCCAAGTGGTTTCACTCTGTTCGTCGTACCACGTTGCAACAGACAGGCCAGATCGACTCGGATAGCGAACTTGCAGAACGAGTTCCTGAATGGTGTATTCGGTCGGTACGCCCATGGTTGGTTTGTTGAAGGAAGAAATTTCACGTCCTGACGGGTCCAATATTTGAAGATAAGCATTGGCAGTACGAAGGGCCTCCTGTTGGTTGGGCTGAAGATTAAGCTTCCCGTTGGTAAAAGCAAGATCTGAACGAATGTTATTCATTAAGGACTTGGCCGGGTTACGCTCACCATATAACAAGGTAAAATCCTTTCCGTTCTTCTCCCGGATCAGCATGGCGATCTGATAAGGGAACGGCTTCTGGCTTTCCCAGTATGCAATCAATTCCCCCGGTTTATAGTGAGAAGGAACATCGGCGGGTGTGTGATATTCATCAATGGCGTTGCCTTGTTCGTCAAGAACTTGGAGCCAGCCTTGATTTTTATCCACTTGCTTTAGCAATTCAGGGTCATACCGGATGGTATTATCCGGCAGGATTTCTGCTGTACTAATCAATTGGTCCAGACCATTGGCAGCAAAATCATCTACCAGATTCACTTCATTTACCTTTTGCACGACCCAGTAAGTGGCTACAGACCCAAGCAGGATGATAAGAACGACTGCACCGGCAAGCATCCCGATAAACCGGGTCATTAACCTGCGACGAATACTCATGGGCGTGACACATGTTCCGGCTGAATCAGTTTGTACCCCAGACCCCGGACGTTAACAAGAAACACCGGATTGGAAGGATCGGCTTCAATGCGCTCCCGAATGCGGTGAATATGAACCATCACAGTATTGTCATCACTAATGGCTTCCGAGCCCCAGACCCGCTCATATAGATCTGATTTGGTGAAAATTCGATTGGGATGTTTGCAGAAAAAGAGTAACAGTTGGAACACAAGTGCCGGACAAGATACAGACTCACCTTCAACCCGAAGTTCACCAGCCCACTCCAGTACCTGGAATCGTCCAAAGTCGTACACGCCTTCCGATGTGCTGGGAGATGACGTATTTACGTTAGATGGGACATGATCCGAGATCGCTACGCTTTTAGATGGTAAATAACGCTTCAGTAATGATTTAATTCGAGCAACGACTTCCAGCGGATTAAAGGGTTTGGCGACATAATCGTCGCCACCAACGGCGAATCCGGTTAATTTGTCATAATCGGTTGTTTTGGCCGTTAGAAACAGGATGGGCGCATCGGTGACCTGCCGTAGAAAAGGACAGATTTCCAGTCCACTTTTGCCAGGAAGCATGATGTCGAGCACGATGCAATGATACGTCTTGTTGTTGCATGCTTCGATGGCAGCTTCGCCTGTTGTAACGGTATCAATATCGAGAAACTGCTCTTTGAGCAGAACGGTTTTGAGCATATGCAGAATAGCCTGTTCATCATCCACAAGCAGTAATGAGACGTTATCCATAGTTTAAAAATGACCTCCTGATCCTTCCGTTGTGTGTATTGCTAATCATACCATCCAAGAAGGCTGTATAGCGTACGAGCTATCTTAACGGAATCTTAATTATACAACCTCAAAAGGCGTTGCAAGTTTAACTACATGTAAGATGGGGTTAGACGAAGGATAAGACTCATTCTGTACACTTAACTGGAAAGTATAACGATTAACTGAAGGGATGTTGAGAATGAACAGAGAAGGTCATCTGAAATCAGAACAACAAACACATTCTAAATTACAGAATAGAAAGGGCTGGAAGGTGCTTGCGATTACCCTTGGAGCTTGCGTGATATTGTCTGCTTGCGGCAACAGTAACTCCATTACTTCCGACCAGGCAGAGCAGCAGTCAGCCGAACAGGCATCCAATAATGAAGCGAGCGAGAACTCCAATCAGGAGCAGAACTCAAGTTCAGAGGTGAGCGCGGTGGTAACACCGGACAATTTCATAGATACGTTGATGAACGGTTCAAAGGATGCAATCTATAATCAGTTCTCTCCGGAATTGAAGGGGACGTTAACGCTTGAGCAGTTCAAGACGACCGCTGATCCTTTTCTGGAAGGTGTTGAATCGTGGGAGCAAGTGGTAGACGCCAAAATGAATCAATTAACCGAGGTGGCTTGGAAGGATCAGACTGGGACCAAAGGGATTCGAGCCTATTTTTCCGAAGAAAATCAAATTGAAGGTCTCTCGATCCAACCGCTGCAAGCTTATGAGGACACGGATGCCAAATTCACCAAAACGGAATTTCAATTGCCGATGAAGGGAGAATGGTATGTATTCTGGGGAGGTAATGATGTGTTGTCGAACTATCATTATGAGCATGAAACCCAGCGGTATGCGCTGGATATCGTACGGACCAAAGAGCAATCCAGTTATCAAGGTGATGCAACGGCAAACGAAAACTACTATGCTTTTGGTGAACCGCTCTATGCAGCTGCCGATGGTACTGTCGTCGATATCAAAAATGATATACCGGACAATGTACCGGGTGTCATGAATCCGGAAGAACCGGCTGGTAACTACGTGGTAATCGACCATGGCAACAGTGAATACAGCATCACAGGACACATCAAGAAAGGCAGTGTTTCGGTCAAAAAAGGAGATAAGCTCAAGCAGGGAGATCCTATCGGTGAGCTTGGTAATTCGGGGAACTCCAGTGAAGCTCATCTGCATTTCCAGGTATCGGACGGCCCGGATCTGTTCACATCTCGCTCAATTAACATTCGTTGGGCAGACCAGAGTCAGCAGTTCACTCGTGGGAACACAATTCAGGGACTTCCAGAGTAATGCTATATATAAGTTAAAGCATTGAATTTACACTGGACTACTACGCGGTCAGAACCATCTTCCGATCGCTGTTATCCCCAGATTTTATTGATTCCCTTATATAAAGGGGCAAATCCGGGGATAAAGGCGCACGCTTCGCTTCTTCTGATTGGTTCTGTCCTCTCCTCTCCGTTGTCGTGTAAATGTTTACTTAAACATTTACAGATTTCTCTGTCAGAATGTTAGGGATGACGAAGACTTCTCTTCTCCGTTATAATATCTTCTATAATTAGAGGTTTGATCTGGAATGATGGAGGAATAGCGATGAAACTGGAAGATGTGCAGATTGAATATGCGCGCCTGGAGGACTTGCCGAGGATTGTGGAGATTTATAATTCTACTATTGAGGGCCGTATGGCAACAGCGGATTTGGAGCCAGTGACGGTGGAGCAACGTTTGCCTTGGTTCGAGGAACATACACCGGAACATCGTCCGCTTTGGGTGATGAAGCAGGCAGGACAGGTGGTAGCTTGGGCGAGTCTCAGCTCGTTCTATGGACGTCCTGCGTATAATGGAACGGTGGAAGTCAGTGTATACGTGGATCAGCAATGCCGCGGAATTGGGGCTGGTGGGCGTTTGCTCGAAACGGTATTTGCAGCATGTCCTGCACTTGGAATTAAGACCATTCTTGGATTTGTCTTCGGGCATAACGAACCGAGTCTGGGGTTATTGCGCAAGCATGGATTTGAACAGTGGGGATATTATCCCGAAGTGGCCGTGTTGGATGGTGTGAATAGAGATCTGGCGATTTTGGGCAAAAAAATATAAGTGTCGTTCTTATTCGTAACATAAGAACACTGAAAACCTCCAACCTAAATTAATAGGATTGGAGGTTTTTTTGTCGTTCGACTATATTTTTCGCTATGTGAAAAAGGAGGTTGTGTTTATACGCCAAGCTGCTGTTTAATCTCTTGGATCTGTCCCAGATGACGTTCCTCATGATAACTTGTAAAGTCAATCCATTGGGTTAGATCCATCTCACCAAATACGGGATGAGGAAAGGACTTGCTACGCAGCAGGTCAGGATCATGATCCAATGCAAAGTTGTTTAAAGCTTGGTGAGATTCGTCCAGATCACTGCGTACGTCTGCAAGTGCTTCAGGTGCTGCTGGAGGCTGAAGATGGGGTGGTGCCTCGACGGAGCGGCTGCGGTCCAACGATAGTTCATATGGTTTTTTGTCCACAGACACCGTCTGTTCCTTCTCGAGGGCCAGGCGGGCTTGTTTTCCAATTACATTTTCCATCAGATTCAGATGTCGTAGTACTTGCATAATACTCCATTGTTGGGGTGAAGGTTTTCGGTTCAATTGTTCTTCTTCGAGTCCAGAGACTGCTTCCCAGATTTGGTTGCGTATATCGTCATTACGAGTAAACATCGTACAATCCTCTCCTTATATATAGGTTCTATGATGCGGGTAGTCTGTGTATGTTCATTACCCCAAATGTGGATGCTTATTCTATAAGCATTGAGAATGGAAAGAGTGAATGCGAACCTGGGCAACATTATCCTTTGTTAGATGTAATTCGTGGCAAATAAAAAAAGCCGTTCTCCATGAACGGTTCATTTAAATCCATTCCAAGTCCAAAAAAAGATTGACGGGCAGACCCCGGCAAACTATAATCGGTACAAGTAACTTGATATGTAAGGAGTCCTGACATGATATGTTAGTAATCGACGAGGTGTATCACCATACAGCATTGCAAATATCATCGTCCGATTTATTGTACCTTATCGAACGGCTGAAGGTCAAAAAAGAAAATGAGATCGAAACGCTCAAGAAAAAGATCGAACAGTTCGAACAAAAGCGTCGAGCGGAAGAGGTTGCTTATCAATCGTTGTCGCCCGTACGCAAATGGTTTGCGGGACGTCCAGCATCCCATCATCAGGCGGTGGAGTATATGGTGCAGGTGAAGGAACGTTTTCGCAAGATGGAACAGATTCGCAGACGCATCCGTGAATTGGATCAGATCGCAGAACGAATTAAGCATCCGGACAGCATTGAGCGGGACGAGATTGAGCTTGCGCCCGATACAATCCGTGAGCTCAGACAGCTTAGTGAAACGGAGGATGTACAAGCATGACTTTGGAGACGTTAAGCACCGGGATTGATACGGTCTGGGTCGTACTGAGTGCAGCGATGATTTTATTGATGGAGGGTGGATTCGCCCTGCTCGAGGCTGGCTTTGTGCGTTATAAAAATAGTGTGAACATTATTATGAAGGTTTTTGCTGACATTACGATTGGGACGTTACTGTTCTATGCGATCGGTTTTGGACTGATGTATGGTTCGGACGTTGGCGGTTTTGCGGGAGTAACGGGATTTTTCCTGAATGGGGATTTGTCTCACCTGGACGTACCGGTATCTCTGGAGACATTCTGGTTGTTCCAGGCGGCCTTTACCATTGCCGTTATTTCCATCGTTTCAGGAGCGGTAGCCGAGCGCATCAACTTCCGTGCCTACCTGTTGTATATCATATTGATGACGGCGGTCATCTATCCAATTGGTGGACACTGGGCATGGGGCGGCGGCTGGCTTAGTCAGCTGGGGATGCAGGACTTTGCCGGTTCGGCTGTCATCCATGCACTCGGCGGATTCTCGGCATTGGCCGCTGCGATTATCATTGGTCCACGTAAAGGGAAGTACACACCACTTGGCGTAAGTGCCATTGCACTCCCGAGCAATCTGCCACTGGCATCTGTAGGTGCATTTCTGTTATGGTTCGGCTGGTTTGGCTTCAATGCGGGTAGTACACTCAGCGCGACGGATGTAAGAATTGGTCACATTGCGATTGTCACGATGTTATCTGCGGCTTCGGGTGGTGCGGTTACGCTGTTGTATACGTTATTCCGCTTCAATCGTTCAGATGCACCCTCGGTCATTAACGGTTCGCTTGCGGGACTGGTCGGTATTACGGCAGGCTGTGCCTTTGTTGGTGATGTAGCAGCGATATTCATTGGGGCAGTATCTGGCTTGTTGATGATGGCTGCCACTAACTGGCTGGACCGTCGGCAGATTGATGATCCGGTTGGTGCTTTCCCGGTGCATGCTGCATCAGGAATGTGGGGCACGATTGCTGTAGGTCTGTTTGCCACGGATGGTGGATTATTTATGGGCGGCGGCTGGAGGTTGCTGGGTGTTCAGGCACTTGGCCTTACAGCCCTGGTCATCTGGGGATTCGCCATGACCTGGATCGGGTTAAAGTTGATTGGCAAAATTGTGCCTGTACGTTCGACAGAAGAAGAGGAAGATCTGGGTCTGGATATCAGCTACCATGGTGTGATGGCAGCCCATCAGGCCCATGAATTCCTGGACGGTGAGGAGCATATGCGCGCTTACCAGGAAAAGTCTTCTGATCCAAATCGTTAAATGGAATATAGGATAAAGAAGTAGACTGACAGGGGATGTCAGTCTCTTTTTTTGCTAGAAGCAGGGAAAGACGTCCGGGCAGAAGAATATACAGGTGTGAACCTGAATATGTCTCAGCATAGGTGTATTGTCAAAAGGGGAGGATCTATATGATTAAGCCAGAACAATGTGAACGTCTGACCAGAAAAGCCCGTAAAACACTTGAGGAATATGGTTTGGGAGTTGCTGCCGATCTGCTGTTGTCCTCAAGCCGCTGGGGAATTCGCCTCGATGTATCCACACTGGACGAATATCGCAGAACAGGAAACTCACGTGTGGGTGGACATCCGGATTTGCCAAGTCGCATGGAATGGCCCGTAACACAAGAAGGAGTTCCAATGACTTTCCTGGCCCAACTGAACTTGGTGGATTTGTCGCCGTATACGCCGAATGATGGGCGCGGGACTTTGCCTGAACGTGGAATGTTATACTTTTTCATTGGCAAGGATGAATCTGCATGTCCCATTGAACATCATGTGATTTTTGAGCCGAGTTCTCATAACCTGATAAGGCGAGAACCTGAGGGTGATACCGCGCTGGATGGAGCACCGTTTGTTGCACATTCGGTGACTGTGCTGCCTAATCTTGAGTTTCCTACATATGCATATATTGACGCCAACGCGCTGAATGAGCTCTCGCCGCCGAGGCTTGAGAACGATGAGGCCGAAGCGGAAGTGAGTCTGTATGACCGTTACCTTGAATTTGAGTCGAGTTGGAATCATCCAAGTACGCTGAATTGGGGTGGTATGTTTGGATATCCTGACGGGCAGCATCCGGATGCCGAGCATCGTGCCTTGTTACAGATCGCACTGGGAGAAGAGTACGATTATAGTGAGCAGGAGTGTGAGAAGAAGCTGACCAAACATTACGGCGGTGACGAGGATCGGACATGGCAGGAACTATCCGATACGTTGCTGCTGCTGAAGATAGATACCCATGATGCTATTGGTTTCCAATGGTGGGATTGCGGGGAACTGCAATTTTTCATTCGCAAGTCTGACTTGGAGGCTGGACGATTCGAGCATACGTATTGTTCGTTATACTCAAGTTGAGCAAAGATTTGAACTCATATAGGCAACAAAATGTCCTGAATCCCGTCTATAAGAAGGAGGAAGGACTTTTTTTGTTCGTAGATTGTTAGATTTGGTATATAGCTTGTTTATATATTAGGGAGGGATATCTTGGTTGATAACCGATCATATGTTCTGTATAATGGGATAAAAAGGAAGTGTGTCTGTTGATTCAATCTGCGTTTAAACATATTGACGTGGCTGTAACATCTTTAATCGATATATGTGATCAGTTGTCGGAAGAAGATTTGGCTTTGACTCCAATTGAAGGTAAACGACCTGTTGGAGAATTACTAGCCCATCTGTCTGTGATCTGCCGAGCGGATGTTTATATTTCCGAAGGTGCATCGGAGGAAGAGATGGCTCAATTCTATGCAGAGAATCAGGTGCATTCGCTCTGTGAGATCAAGCAGGCTTTGATTGATAACCAGATGTATCTATACCAACGTTACAGGCAGTTTAACACGGAAGAGTTATTACATGTGACGGATTCGTACTGGGGAGCTTCCTATAGTCGTCTGGAGTGGTTGCTTGAGATTATGGGGCATGTATATCATCACAGAGGACAATTGTATACGATGCTGACCCTGACGGGCAAAGAACCCGAGTCAGTACTTTTTAAATAAAAACAAATAGAATACATATAAGCATGTTATAGGAAACATCATGGGTTAAAGTGGGAATAAACCGACGATACTACACGTTATACGTGAAATAACGGAGGATTCTGGTATGGAACGACATAATACATGGAATGCACCGATGGACAATACGTTGATTGACAGGTTAAAACAGATTCCTGAACTTGATCAGGCTACACGGATTGAACCCGTTATGAAGGGGTATTCAGCGGATGCTAAATTCAAAATGTTTGTCCCTGGCCAAGGCCATGTGTTGGTGAGGGTATATGATGTTGCTGAGGAATCGATGAAGCAAAGGGAATATCAATGTTTGAAGAGCATGCAACAATTAGGTGTACTGTGTCCAGCAACGTTGGGCACAGGTAGATTGGATGAGAAGAACGGATATATGATTCTTAGCTACATTGAAGGCGAAGATGCTTCCGAGAGACTGCCTCAACTGAATGAACAGCAACAGTGGGCGGTTGGCTTTGAAGCAGGAGCGCAGCTACAACTGATTCACAAGTTGCCGATGGAGGAACAGACCGAATCATGGTACATACGCAAGAGCACGAAGCATCAACGTTACGTAGAGCGCTATAAACAGTGCCCGATCGTGATGAAGGAGGATCAGGCCATTCTAACGTTTATTGCAGACCATCTCGGTTGGATGAAAAATCGTCCAGATGGATTTCAGCATGATGACTTCCACCCGAGCAATCTTGTCGTTAAGCAGGATAAACTCGCAGGAGTGATTGATTTTAATCGTTATGATCAAGGGGATCCCATTCATGAATTTTTGAAGCTGGGTTTGTTTGCTTCGGAGATCAGTATTCCATATTCCATAGGTCAGATTCAGGGCTATTTCGATGGCAATGAACCGAATGAGTTATTCTGGAGATTGTATTCACTGTATATGGCTATGGCGCTGGTGTCTTCTGTGGTGTGGATTCAGCAGGTGAAGCCGGAAGAGACACATGAGATGATGACCAAGATCGAACGTGTCCGTGAAGATCATGATGATTTTCGCAGTTTGATCCCTCGGTGGTATACTCTGAACAGGTAGGGAATTGGGGAAGGAAAAGCATAGCCAACAGATTATGCTAAGGTATACCCGGATCAGAAGATTATATTTAAGGCCAGGCAGCGAAGTGAAACTTAGGCACAATCGGTTATTACTGGAGACGTTTAATATTCGGTATGAGGAGGATGAAATGAACAATAGATACATGAACTCGGATGGAGAGCTGCCTGGTATCTCCGGATTGGGCGGATGGCTTATTTTAATCCAGATCAGTCTTTGGCTTGCGTTGGTGTTCCTCATTTCGGATGTATCGCAGGTGAATGTCATCATGGACCCTGCCAGATGGGAAGTAGACCGTGGTGTCGATCCTCAGATTTACACGGATATGATCCGTCCACTCCTGTGGTTTGGTTTCATAAGCAGTACCATTCTATTGATGATCGTTATCGTGAATCTCATTCTTTTATATAAACGGAAGAGACAGTTTCCGCGTATGATGATGGTGATGTACCTGATGAATGTGATCATAAGCATCGTGACGTGGATTCTGATTGCGCGCAATGAAATCCCAAGAGAACAGCATGTGCTTGATGCAACTCCGGCTTTTCAGTTGATCGTACGATCCATTCTGACGTGCTGTATCTTCATTCCATACTTCCTAAAGTCGGTACGTGTGAAAAATACGTTTGTGAAGTAAATAGACTTCTTTGATTGTCTCACTGCTTTATAATGCTCTATAAAAAGCGATACGTAAGGCCCGTTAGTATACAAGATTTCATCCTGTATGCCTAACGGGCCTTACGTGTGCTGAATATGTGAAAAGAACGATTATTTCGATGATGATTTTGTCCGCAGTGAGGCGGGAATTCGGCGTATCATCTGGTTTAATACCTCGGATAACACCAGGCCTACGGCAATAGCGCCAGATAACATGAGTGCCTTGGCGGCCATCTCCATAGCGGCACTGTAGTCATTTTGCACAAAACTTCGCATCGCATTATACGCCAGTCCACCAGGAACGAGAGGAATGATGCCTGCGACGCTAAAGATGATGACGGGTGCGCGAAACATGCGAGAGAATACCTGGCTGATGACACCTACCGCTATGGTCGCTGCAAGTGTAGCAGGAACCGCATCCGCTGCATATTCAAGCACGATATAGATGATCCAGCCGATCATGCCGACAAATCCACCGTGGAGCAACATGCGCCGTGGTGCGTTGAATATGATCCCAAACGCGGCTGAAGCGACAAAACTGGTCAAGGCTTGTTCAATAAAATGGAGCATATCCTGCATTCCTCCGTCTTACATAAAAAGTGAAAATACAACTGCAATGCCAGTACCTATGGCAAAAGCAGTCAGAAATGCCTCGGCTCCCTTGGATAATCCGGATACGAGATGTCCGGCCATCAGGTCGCGTACAGCATTGGTAATCAGTAGCCCCGGAACCAGCGGCATAACCGAACCAATAATAATTTTGTCCCGTTCATGACCTACTCCCATGTAGATGAGGAGAAAAGCGAGTAAGCCAATAACAAAGGATGCCGTAAGCTCGGCAAAGAATTTGACCCGCACTAACCGGTGAAAGGCAATAACGGCAGCATAACCTATACCACCGCAGATTAGCGCCGGAAAAAAGTCGCTCCAGCCCCCGCCAAACATAATGGTAAAACAACCACTGGATAACGCTGCGGCCGTAAGCTGCACAGTCGTTGAATAGGAGGAGGGCTTGCCTTCGATCTGTACCAACAGATCGTGGGCTTCCTGAGCGGATAGCTCACCTTGCCCGATACGGCGGGAGACCGCATTCACCTCGGACACCTTGTCCAGATCCGTCGTACGCTCGGAGATACGAATCAGCTTGGCAGGTTCGGTTGCATCAACAGAGAAGAAGATGCCTGTCGGAACAACGTAACTGTGCGAATGGGGTAAACCCAGCGCAGCTGCCATACGTTTCATCGTATCTTCCACACGGTAGGTTTCACCACCGCTTTGCAGCATGATTTTGCCTGCGAGCAGACAGATTGCAATCACGCGTGATTGTTCAGTAGGATTGCTGCCAATCATACCCGTCTCGGCTTGTGATACGGGTGATGAATCATGACGTATGTATTCCAACCGGATCAAGCTCCGTTTCATATGAGATATGGGGTGGTGCGACACCATTGTATCATATTTCACACGCTCGCAAGGAATCATACCGCACCATCGCCAAGACGATAAAAAAGCCTCGTTCCCAAGACTTGAAGATCTCAGGAGCGAAGCTTCTTGGAACAGGTTCGGATATAGAAGTACAATACCACTACATCAACAGTGTGATAACCAACAATTCATACAGCACAAGCGGCAAAATCGTTGGTCCAAACAAGGCGCGCGGTTCAGGATATCCATGCATCGGGGTAACCTGGAGATACAAAATTCCCCGGTCTGCACTGATGATGACACCTTCCCACACTTGCCCATCGATATTCTGGACTTGTACCTTCTTGCCTACATGCTGCCGGGCTGTATGATGAAGCATATTCCGCACACTTTGCACGGATTGAAGCATCGGTTGATTGGCTTGATACACGACACGTGTGGATGGTGTGGATGTGGATTCAGACATGATGCACAACCCTTCCTCAAAATAAGTTCTTACTTCAAGGTATGCATCTGCCTATAAAAGGTGATTACACAAACGCCATCTCAAGGCTCCCGCGTCCATTTTCATAAGCGACTTTGCCTAATGCTCCATTCACAAAGGTGAGCTGGGGTGGAACATGGCCGAGATCCACATCGAACAGTACAGGGACATCCAGACCCCCAAGTGCAGAGGATAGGGCATCGGTGAAATTAAAATCCGCTGTATCGGAATAACCCGCAGGTCGGCCAAACATGAAACCTTTCACACCAGCAAACCAGCCGGCCTGTCTCATCTGCCACAGATGACGGTAGATATCCCCCGCATTCATTTCACAGCTTTCCAGATACCAGATCGTTCCTTCATCTGCACAGTACTGATCCAAATACGATTGGACGGGTGCATACGGCGTACCAATCAGACTAGTGATCGTATCCATACAGCCACCGATCAGCCGACCGGAGAACGACACAGCGGTATCTGCATCTTCCAAGTGGCCGAGCTGTTTCCAGCGCGAAGGTGTATCCAGGTTAAAACCAGGAGATTCCGGTTTCCATGCCGATTGATAATGTGTGGAAGACGATTGTTTGATCTGTCCGCCGTATTTGGTCTGTAACACATCAATCCAGCGCGCAGTCACGGGATCGAGGGCGTTTGATCTTAGATCAACATAATTGGTGCCATGTGCGGATGCTGTTCCAGTGATCAGGGTATAGGCGAACAGGAACGTACTGATATCCGAATATCCCATGACCCATTTGGGCGGTAATGTTTTCAAAGCTTCCCAATCCAGCAGGGGGAGGATATCCATCAGAAATTCCCCGCCCCATGGAGGGATAATGGCTTGAATATTTGGATTGTGGAAAAATTCATTCATCTCTTCGGCGCGTTCCTCTTTGGAGGCACTCACACATTTGGTGTTGTGGCGGAGCGATGGGCTTTCCAGCACGCCAAAACCAAGGCGCTCCATATTGCGTTTGCTCTCCTCAAGATAATGGTGCAGGGATTCGCCAACACCGCTGGAGGGTGCTGCCACACCGATCATGTCCCCTTGCGCGAGTGGTTGCGGATAACGGATAGAACGATTATTCATTGTGGAAACACCCTTTCCTGTGAACATATCGATTTAATGCAGCTGTTTAATATTTTCATTATAGTGCATGAATACGTCGTGTGGCTTGCAATTATGGCTGTTACATTTTCTTTAGGGAGTCACAGGAATTTCAATAGAGAACGGTGCACGAATTTGATCAGGGTAAGAGAATATTTCCATTGTCAGATTTCCTTTGGCTGCGGCTCCATCTTTAATGACAACTCTTGCTTCAAAGACGGAAGGGCTCCAGCTTACTTCATTAATGTCGAAAGGGTTTCCTTTACTGTCCTCAATGTTGGTAAATGATAGCCCTGAAGTAGCATTTTGAGCATCTGCAATTGAAAACTCGAGGATCAGATTTTTGCCCTGGACCGTGCTTTGCAGCAATTTCAAACTCGATGGGCCGCCTTGTATTTCACCTGAAGAGGGATCGATGCTGATAACCAGTTCATCCATATCAACCGCTGAAAGGCCAGACCCTTGCAAAGTCAGTTTTTTCGGAGTGGAGAAGTACATGCTTTCGAAAAAGACGGAACTTCCAGAGCCTCCGATGGAAGATGAATCGGTTCTCCATGCTCGGCCTTGCTCATCTACCAAGTGCAGATCACGAATGCCAAAGATTTTTTTGGTGTTGTTCCGATCATATTCGATATCAAGTACAAGACGAGTGGGATACAGAACGGCCTGTTTCACATGGATACGCTGCCCGTCCACGGTCATTGTTTGGTTTACGGGAATGATTTTTTTCATGCCTTTTGTTAAGCTGTGATCCACGGGGAAGGTGACCTTCCACTTATTATTCGGTTCCTTACCTCGTTCCTTAAATACAACGGTCAGCTCTTGTGGCGGTAAAGATTCTGTGAATGAGACATCGATTTTGTCCTCGTAAACGCCACTTTCTGAAGCCGGCTTAGGAGAGGAATAACTAAATCCAACCGGAAGATCTTTACCGTTTTCATCCAGCAAATCGATATCATATCCACCCTTCTCCGGATCTTTCATACCTTTCATCGTGTAAAAAATAACCATACGTGACTCGTCTGTGATAATGCCTTCAACGGTCAAGGAAGCACCATCATGCTCGTCGGTGACACCGACCTGCTGTAAGAGGGACTTATCGATGGCCATCATTAATCCTTTGTCCTGGCGAATCATACTCACAATGCCCTCCATTCCGGGCAATTGCTCCACGAAGGATGCAAAAGCGGGAGAGACACGGATACATCCGGTAAACAGCAGGATGAAGGCCGCTGCCGAGATGGAACTCATGTACCAGCGCAGCCGGGACTTTCGCTTACGGGCAGCCTGGCGGATTCCGGACTGCACAGCCTGATAGGCGGCGGAATCGGGCACAGGCATTGTTTCGTACTCCGTCTTTCGAGCATTCAGACGTTCTTCCAATGTGTCGAATGAGTTTTGTTCATCCGTCATGAGGATACATCTCCCTTCGTTTCAAGTTGATCACGGAGCTGTCCGAGTGCCCGATGTAATCGGGATTTTACGGTTCCGGTCGGGATTTCGAGAATATCGGCAACTTCAGTTAAGGAGAAACCTTCGAAATAACTCAGGATAATAATCTGTTTGCAATCCCGGTCAAGGGTGGATACGGCAGCAGCAAGATCGGGGTCCGCAGGACGATCCCAGCTGCTGGATTCATGAATCTCGGTGACGGGACTGAACCGACTTTTGCGTTTGCGTTCGTCCGCACAGTAGTTGAGCAGAATGCGGATGAGCCAAGTGCCAAAGTAGGAGGGCTCTTTTAATTTTTTGAGTTTATGGAAGGCCCTGAACGTTGATTCCTGAATCGCTTCGAGCGCATCACCTTCGTTATGCAGGTAGGCATAGGCGATACGGTACAGTTGACTCTGATGTAATTCCATTAAGGCTGCAAAAGCCTCGGCATCCCCTTTTTGTGCGGCGATGGTGAGCTGAAGAGGGGTCACATGGCTCCTCCTTTCATGGATATGTTGAGTATTAGACCGCGTAAGGCTCCAAACGGTTCTTATTTTCTAAAAAAATATAATGTATCGGGATTTCTATAGAAGTTGAACGAAGTATTTACATGAGAACGTAGAGGACAGAAATAACGTGAAGAAGCGGAGCTAAAAGCTTTCTGAAAGAAAGCTCCTTCGGAAGCATACACTTCGCCTTTATCGCCAGATTTTCACCTTTGTAAAAGTGAATTAAAAAATCTGGGGATAACAGCGATCGGAAGGTTGTTCTGTCATCGGAGTGGCAAGTGTAAATATTCTTTAGCTCAACTTATATAGCCTCTCGATAGAGGTATGTAATCGAACAACAAATAACCGTCAGACCTTCTCTTTGTACTCCAAAAAGAGTCTTGACGGTTATTCGCGTATTACTCACGTTATCTAATCATTATTGCTGATGCGCTGTAACGGCTGCTCGCAGACATGAAGCTGTAGACGTGTTACCACGTTCAAGTGAAATATCCAGAGCGGTTTGGCCCGCTGAGTTTAGCGCTTTTGGATCAGCTCCATGCTGAAGTAACATCTCGATAAGTTCGATCTGATCCGTATGAAATGCTGCGGAGTGCAACGCATATTGTCCATCGCTGTCCAGAATACCCGTGGATGCCCCATATTCGAGCAAAAGTTGGATAACTTCTGGCGAACGTTCTCCCGCAAGCGCTGCATGTAGTGCAGTATTGGACGGGATAAAGGAAATCTTGGAATGAGAAAGGTTGTTAACATCTGCTCCATGCTCCAGAAGGAGACGAACTACTTCTGCTTGTCCATAATGAGAGGCATATCCCAGCGGAGTTAACCCATCCTGATTTTCAGTATTGGTGAGTTCCGGGTGAGAAGCGAGCAATAATTGCAGGTTGGCCACATCTCCAGACTGTGCAGCCTGAAATAGTTGATTCATCTGTTCTGCATGATTCATAAAGGAATACCTCCATCTGATGAGATAATGTAATTATAGATGTTCCTCTTCAGAGGTTCTTCTTCATAATCACCTTTTTGCCCGCAGCTGGGAAGGAGAGCTATGGAAGCGTCTAGTGAATAATGAACTGAACGAACCGAGGCTTTCGAAGCCCACATCATAACAGATAGTGGTGACAGACCTGTCCGAATATAGCAAAAGCCGCTTCGCAGCCAATAGTCTACATTCAGTCAGATAACGATGGGGTGAAGTACCAAACAACTTTTTATAACTGCGTAGAAAATGATTCACGGATAGTTGTGCAGCCGATGCTGTCTGTTCTAGCGTTAACGGCTGATCATAATAGGCGGAGATATACTCATGCCCGATATAGACTCTTCGGTACAACTCTTCTCGGGTTGAACGTCTGATCATATCCAGTTCGTTGATCTCTTGCTGAACGTTACGGTGTAGATCCAGCATGTGAACAGCAAGCTGATGAAGCTGTTCCGCTATTGCCCAGGAATCCAGCGTGTCTTGACTGTACAAATTCCGCAAATGATTCAGGGCTGCGCCAAGCCGATTATCCATCGCGTATGTACGTTCTACCCATTCCATCTTGCTTGAGGGTGAATAACTATACGGCTCATCAAGTAGCCGAAGATCACTGATAATTAGATTCCGACCGATCTCTTCCACATAACCGGGAGGGAAGAAGATACAGAAGGATTCAACTGGAGTAGATGAATCAATGTGAAGACTATATTCCTGAGCCTCATTCAGAAGCAGATAGTTCTCATTATTGACTGCGAAGTGACCGCGTCCCGCTTCATAGAGCGTTTTTCCGTTACGGAATGTTTTCAGTGATAACGAGCCGCTGCCTTTCCAATCGAATTGGGAACTCGATTCATGCAGAATGAAGGGTACAGGTCGAGGAAGAGGAATCTCCAACACTTGCAAGCACCTCCAAGCTTAATTCTGGTTATACAGCTTCTTCACAGCTTCCAGCCCAGGCACGGCAAAGCAGGCGAGTGGAGAGGGCAAATCATTCAATGGGAACCAGCCGATCTCACCGATGGCTCCGCCTTCTTCCAGATTACGAGCATGACCGCCAATCACCTTGGTGGAATAGAGCACGGATATCCAATGTTCCTTCTGTTGTGGCTGGATCGTCTCCGCCGTGCAGAGCAGACTGTCAATGGCGATATCCAGATTCACTTCCTCCTTGATTTCACGGATGACGGCAGTTTCGAGTGATTCATAGGGATCGACTTTCCCGCCGGGAATACTCCAAGTATGCTGTTCAGGCTGACGATTCCGCCAGGCGAGAAGCACTTCGCCCCGTTCATTCAGGATGACCGCACCTACGCCGATGCGAGGTGAAATTTCAGATTCACCTTTTGGAACAGAACTTAATTCCGACATTGACAGCGCAGCTTGTTCGTTCCCATTACGTTGTGAAAAACCACCCGCTACCATATCCCCAGATTCAGGAGTACGAGTAGACTGGAATGACAAGGGAAGCCCAGCCTGTGCGGACCATTCTTCAGCAAGAATACTCATTGAGATCAGGTCATAATGCATGCCATCCCGCAAAACTGCTGAACGCTGGCGACCCTCTTCCCGGAATCCGGCTTTTAGGTACGCACGTCTCGCGGCTTCATTGTATTCAATGACTTCCAGTGCAATCCGGTTCAGGTTCAATTCGTGGAAGCCATATCGAAGAATCAGAGCCAGAGCGTCGCTTCCGTAACCTTTACCCCGATCATTTTCTTCGCCGATACCAATGGCCAGACGAGCCGACCGATTGTTCCATTCAATTCGGTAGAGGGCTGTGAATCCAATGAATCGGTTACCCTCCAGTGTACGTAATGCAAATTCAAATCCGTTGTCTCGGCGGACAGACGAAGAACCCGTTTCATCCGGCGTTAACGGGATCGCGATATCGGTATCCATGTTGCGCAAATATTCATAATCATCTGTGAAGCGGGAGAGACGCATGCAATCTTCCGGGCATGGGGCCGCTAATCTGACTTTGGAACCTTGAAAACCATTTAAATGACGTGGAGACATGTTGCACCTCTTTTGTTCGATATGAAATCAATCGTTTCTCCCCATTATACTACGAACAGGAGAGGATACCGAAAAATGGCACCAAACGAGCTACACTCAGGGAAAAACAACAAAAAAAAGCAGCCATTTCGGGCTGCTTGTACATTCATTATTTCAGATCATTCAATAAATTCTTCATTTTTTTGTAATGTCCACTGACCCGATCAACCATGTAGTTATACATGAGCTGATTCTCCGAAAGATTAGCCATTTCCTTGTCAATGTCAACGTTATTGTTGTTATTGTTCATGGCTGTTTCGTTGTTCTCGACAATTCGGTACTGTACGATGGAAGAATTGGGATCACTGATAGGAAAGTGTTTGTCATGAGTCCGCTTCATGGCGAGCTGATCTGTTTTGCCATTTTCAACGATACGTCTCAGCTCTTCCTGAAACTCTACCGTTTTCTTTTTGTAGTTGGGCGTGTCTGCATTGGCAATGTTATTGGTAATGGCATTGTGTTGTGCAGTAAGCGCTTGTAACAGTGATTCGTTACGTCTTGTCGTATTCGTTTCGATCACGGGCTCAGTCTCCTTCACTGTAGATTGTACAGTTACTTCTATAATAAGAAATAAAGTTGCGCACTGTCAACATAACAAAGAAAAAGACAAGCACATGCCGGAGGTCCCCCGAAAAGAAGAACCCTGCCTTCATGAAATCTTGTCTTAGATTTTGCCCTAATGGATCAGCGTTAAACAACCTCTTTAAGAGGGACGATTAATATTTTTGCCGTAATAGATCTCGTCCATCTCCAGCTTCAGCCATTCTGTAATCTCCTGTTGTTCCTTCTTGCTCAGCTTATCCTTGGTATATCCAAACAGATAATTGTCGAGATCAAATTCCCTCAGTTTACACTTGGTATGAAAAATGTTCTCCTGATAGACGTTCACGTCAATCATGTCAAAGCTGCTCTTGATCTCATCCGGAATATAATTCTGAATCGAGCCGATCTCATGGTCAATGAACAGCTTGCGTCCGCTCGTATCCCGCGTGAAACCACGTACCCGGTAATCCATCGTCATAATGTCCGTATCAAAGGAGTGGATCAGATAATTCAGTGCCTTAAGCGGTGAGATCTCACCACAGGTGGAGACATCAATATCCGCGCGGAAGGTACTGATACCTTCACTAGGATGAAATTCAGGGTAGGTGTGCACCGTGATATGGCTTTTATCCAGCTGCATAACGACGTTATCGGGCAGAGGGCCGGGAGATTCATCAAGTGATTCCTCGGGGATTTCCACAATCGGGCCTTCCGAAACGAGCATCGTCACACTCGCACCTTGAGGCACGTAATCCTGCTGGGCAACATTAAGAACGTGGGCTCCGATGATGTCAGAGACGTTGTTCAGAATTTTGCTCAGCCGGGCAGCGTTATACTGTTCATCAATATATTCAATGTAAGCTTCGCGTTCGTCTTTGGTTTTGGTATAACAAATATCGTACATATTAAAGCTGAGCGACTTGGTCAGGTTGTTAAATCCATGCAGTTGAATGCGCTGCTCTGGCGTAATTGTCATGGTTGCAGTTCCCCTTATCCCATACGACATATCATCGCAGTTATAATACTACTTATACCCAACCTGCCTCGAAAAAAAACATATGTACGTCATTCAAAATACGATTCCTCTCTGAAGAAAGCTATGCATGAATGGACTTCAGATGATCTACATTTTTTCAGAATGAAGAATCGTCGAAATCTGCAATATCATTCATGCGCTCATCCTCAGCTACTGATTGGATATCCTCTGAAGTGACACTGATGATTGTATAGTCCTCGTTCTGCTGTTTCTTCACGGCTTTTTCCTTCACAAAACGGGGACTGCCTTCACCGGCATCTTCGTCATAGACGAGCAGAAGACCGTCACTTTTACGCAGCAACAGGTCATCCCGTGCAGTGAACTGCCACGGCCCGATATAAGGTTGATTGCTAATCGCACCGTAATAGTCCACACCCGAGAGGATGGAACGGTAATACTCCTGCTTGTCTTCTTTCCATTGCTCCTCAGGGTTCTGAAAGGCAGTGATGATCGACAGTTTCAGATGTGGATACGTCTTCTTCAGATTAATCACTACTTCGCAGGCCCACAGATCCACACCGTATTGTCCCGGCGTCAGCACCCATTCCAAACCTTCTTCGACAAGGGGAGTGAGGCGGGAGGAGATGGCTTTTTTGATAAAAGGAATACCTTCATGTTTCTGTCCAAAAATCTGCAATTCATGTGCCCGGTAACCGGTGATTAACAGGTTTTTCAGTGTCCGTTCCTCCTTTCAGGCATGATCAATCGATTAGTGAATTTTCTATATATGCACACATTAGAGGTGCAGTTATTTCGCAGGTGGAGTTTCTGCACGGAACGGATACAGGAATGGCTTTGGAATATCCGTTTCAAATGACATTAACTCATCCGTTGTGGGATGGATAAACGAGAGTATACGTGCATGAAGTCCGAGACGGCCAAGGTCTCTTGTGCGTGCACCGTATTTTCTGTCACCGGCAATCGGATGTCCGAGATCTTCCATATGCACACGAATCTGATTTTTACGCCCTGTCTCCAGACGCACTTCCAGCAAGGAGAACTCACGGTTCGACTTCAGACGTTTGTAATGTGTGATGGCATGTTGTCCATCATTCGGACGAGAGCTGGAATACATTTTCAGCGTTTTGGTTTCCTTCAGCCAGGAAGAGATGGTGCCTTCTTCTTTGGCTACTGAACCTTCAACAAGGGCAACGTAGACGCGGTCCTGCACATTTTCTTTCCAGTTGTTTTGCAGCTTCTGCTGTACCTCTTCACTTTTGGCAAACATCATGACACCTGACGTATCCCGATCCAGACGATGTACAACAAAGATCCGGTTGAGCGGATTCGTGCGGCGTACATGCTCTGTCAGTTGGCGATAAGCCGTCAGGTCATCCGTCTTGTCAGCGGCGATGGACAACAGTCCGGCTTCCTTGCGGATCACAATGATATCATCGTCTTCATGCAAAATGTTAATACCCGTCAAGGACGGAGCAGCGACTGCACCTTCTTTTCTAATATATACAATCTGACCTGGCGTCAGCGCCTCATTAAACTTGGTTACGACCTTCTGATCCACGGATACCTGTCCACGACCGAGAATGGACTTCACCGCGTTCCGTCCTGATTTCAGATGCTGCAACAGGAAGTTCAACAGTTCGTCCGGTTCGGTTACTTTGTACTGGCGTGGTGGTTCCTGCTTGCGATAGTAGGAATTGCCTGGTCGTTTGGATGCGCTGGCATTTTTGGGTTTGTTACCTCCAGCTTTCTTGGGTGCACCCGATGATTTCGCGGCTATTGGCTTCTTATTCTCCTCCGTATTGCGTGATGCGGAAGCACCTGATGTTTTGGCAGATGAGAAGTTGGACTTGCCGGAACGTGCTGTAGATGTACCTGCGTATGTTTTTCCCTTGGCCGAGGCCGATGTTTTGCCTGTTGGACGTTTGCGTTTATTCATGAATAATAATCTCCTTCTGAACAGCCTGTACCGCTTGTGTGCATACGATCCGTTCATTTCGTTATGCAGTTCAATATACCACTAACAGTCGACAAATAAAAATAGGTTCATGGAATCTGCTATACATCCAATCCGAAGAGTTGTGAGATTCATAGGATATGTTATCCCATAGCATTGGAGGTGTTACTCATGGGCGTGTTTCTCGATATGAGAACTTCGATGAACTCGGCAACCGTAGGACAGCCCGGTTTATCTCTAAGTTCATCCCCGGAAGCATTCGGCGCAATTGGTCTTCAGACCCAAGGTGTGGTGAACCCCATTATTACGTTGAACGGGACAGTAGGTGTTACGGGAGAACTGGGAGATACCTTTGTTGTGGAGCTAGTACGGGGATTCCTATATGATCCTTTCTATGTGATCTACCGTGCTGAAGGTACGATTGGACAGAATGGCGGTGCCGAATTTCATTCGTTCACTGCTCAGGATCTGTCTGCACCACCAGCATTGGAAAGTGTGTATACTTCGTTCATCTCGGGCGTGTCCACAGCAGTAAGAACCGGGCCGGAGATGTTATACGGTATTGCAGCCACCGGTTAGTAGTGAAAGGCGAAATATAACAGGCAGAGTGCTTCGTCATCACTTCTGTTGACGGCAGAGTTCGCTTCATACCCCAGAAACGCAAGACAATGCAACGATAGGTTTCGACTAGCGCTCAGCAAGAAACCCCCGGCTCAAGAAGTCGGGGGTTTCTTGCCGTACAAGCATCTGTACATTTCAATGTAGCTCACTCATCTGAAGGAAGTGCCCGTGTGGATCAGTTGGCACGGCCTTTCAGAATGATGTTGTTGGCTTTGCCAAAGTCGATGGCAACTTTGCCTGCGAGTGCAGCTGTTCGCTCCGCAAGGATAACCGCGTTGACGCCACAGGAGAAGAGAGCGACATCGAAGGTATGTTGATTATTCTGAATCCAATGCAGCGTTTCATCCATTTGATCATAGCTGTCGAAGGGCAGGGCAGTCACAATGTTTAGATTATACGGCTCACGTTCAAGCATGACACGCAGAGCCTCAATCTCACGAGTAACGAGTAACACACGCTTGCCTGCAAGCATCTGCCAGAAACGCGGATTCTGCGCCAGTTCCCGATTGACACAGGCATGACAAGTCATCGGAGGAGAGATGCCAAAGTGTGCAAATACCATGTCGGTCAGGGGTCTTTTAAGATAATCGGGAGCATTGATGGTGCTGTCACCACGAGGAAGAATGCCCACGATATCGGCACGTTGCAAGGAAGCGGCGACTTCATCCCGTAGTTTCGGGTTGGGAAGACGAAGTCCCTTTTGCCCTAGGTTGGCTTTCTTGGCCCAACGCTCCTGAAGGACCTGTTCCATGGGCCATACGGTTTCTTGAGACATGACGATATTCTCGCCATCACCGACTCTTACAAGAGACAGCGGTCGGTGTTCCAGAAGTGCCGCTTCGAGCTGATCAAGCACACCTTCCATTTCAAGATAGATCGAATTCATTTGATGGGTTGCCTCCTTTGAAAATTGAACTGTTCTATTCTATGTTGCGACTACCGTAACGATATGTACGTTCGACCCAAAGGGCGCCATCCTTGGTTGAATATCAATCTATTTATATGAAAGTTAGTACATCTGTCGGTACCGCTTCTATCAACGTTTCATACGATATAGAGTGCTGGATTCACAAGCGAGATGTCGCTTGTAAGCGATCAGATAGATAGAAGATGATTTTCGTAGGAAGACGGCATCAAAACTATGAAAACAGTCTGTATCCGACAAACGGAACTTGCAGCGTTCATGAGGAGGAATGTTATGTCCAGGAAAGTTGTGATTGAGATTAACTTTAATAATTACGGGATGGACCCGCAGCGATTAACGCGGGAATGGCTGGAACGTCGGATGAGCATTTTCCGCACGTTCACATTGCATTGCCTGAAGGCGCAGACGAATCAGGATTTCCTCACAGTGGTGAAGTTGTCCAAGGAATCCGGGGAATTAATGCAGGAGATTCTGGCGGGTCAGGAGCCGCTTCCTTCCAATATTCGTTTTGGAACCAATATGGAGAGTGTACGTGCCATTTTGGAGTTTGCCAAAGGTACAGAGCAACTCTATATTGCTCGTCTGGATTCGGATGATTTATACCATAAAACCTTTGTTCAACAACTCTACGATATTCAACCACAGCTGCAGACGATGGCACTGATTAACCAGAACGGATATCTGTGGGACAGTGTGAATAACGAGATGGCCCCAGCGTTTCACCGTTCTCCACAGTTCTATGTCTACTTATATAAGACAGCCGAATACGCAGCAGGATACCGGGTCAAGCTCCCGGGCAGAGGTACACATGGCAATGTCATTGAACTGCCGCACGAGCTGCTTGCTCCGCGCAATTATGTCAACATCGTGCATTCGAGCAATACTTCAACCAAAAAGGTACCGCCCAAAGACCGGTTAAGCCGGGATGAGATGGCACAGGTACTACGCGAATTCATGATCTGATCAGGGAGGGATTCATCCATGATTCAAGGACAAACGATTCTGATCACTGGAGGCACGGGCTCCTGGGGTCAAAAGCTGACTGAGGTACTGCTGGAGCAGGACCCGGCTGAGATTCGCCTTCTGTCACGTAATGAATACGCCCAGATTGCGATGCAGCGAGAGTTCAACCATGATCCGCGTCTGCGATTCATCATTGGGGATATCCGCGATTATCGGGCAGTGGAAGATGCATGCAGAGGTGTGGATGTGCTCTTCCATCTGGCTGCGCTGAAGCATGTTCCGGTCTGCGAAGACCAGCCAGATGAAGCGTTCAAGACCAATGTAATCGGGACGCAGAATATTATTCGGGCTGCGATACGTATGCAGGTTGCCAAAGTCATCGATGTGTCCACCGATAAGGCGGTAGATCCGATTAACGTATATGGCATGACAAAGGCTTTGGGTGAAAAAATGATGATCCGTGCCAACTGGCTAAGTGAAGGTACCCAGTTTGTCTGCATCCGCGGGGGCAATGTGCTTGGAACCAGCGGCAGTGTTGTGCCCTTGTTCCGGCGTCAGATCGATGAAGGCAAAAGCCCGACCATTACAGACAAAGGCATGACCCGTTTTTTCCTGACGCGTACCGAAGCTATACATTTACTGCTTAAGGCGGCTGAGGCGGCCGTGGGCGGAGAGACTTTTGTGATGAAAATGAAAGCTTGCAAGATGACGGAACTTGCATCCGTCATGTTGGAACAGGCAGGTCGTCCATCCTTCGATTATAAGGTGACGGGAATACGTCCAGGCGAGAAATTGCATGAAGTCCTGATCTCGCCCTATGAAGCGCCGCGTACGTATCAATATGATGCGCAGTATTATGTCATCCTGCCGGAGCACAAGGACAAGAGCCTGACGGATCAGTACAGCAGTCTGCCACGTGTGAACTTCTCCGAGTATCGCTCGGACAGTGCCATGATGAACAAACCAGCGATTGCCCGGTTTTTGCGTGAAGGTGGCTATATCGATTAGGGTGTATCTCAAAACTCGTTCGGAGTTTTCAGACACACCCACCGAGGGGAGGCGGAGCGTTTGGAGGTGGTAGGAATGGAAGAAAATCATCAGCACAACCAGCACGAAGGTAATGAAGAGTTACAGCAACGTACCCTAATACAACATATTAATGACCGCTCCCTAAAAGCTGTTGTCATTGGTCTAGGCTATGTTGGTTTACCCATGGCTGTAGAGATAGCACAGGCCGGTTATCAAGTCCACGGGATTGACATCGATACTTCCAAGGTAGCCAAGCTGAAAGCCGGGAATTCGTATGTCATAGGTATAGAAGATGATGTTGTGCAGTCGCTTATGCAGGCTGGATTATTCACGGCAAGCACCGATTATGCAGCGGTGGTACAGGCAAATGTCATTGTAATCTGTGTGCCCACTCCGCTGACTGCCGAGCATCAACCGGATATCTCGTATATCTCGGCCGCGGTGGATGGCATGACTCCGTATTTGCAGGAAGGCAGCCTGGTTATATTGGAAAGCACGACCTATCCGGGCACAACGGAGGAACGTGTAAAACAACCGATTGAAGCGGCAAACGGCTGGCGAGCTGGAGAACAGTTCTACGTCTGTTATTCTCCAGAGCGGGTAGATCCGGGCAGTGTGCATTATGGTGTGAAAAATACCCCGAAGATTATTGGCGGCTCCACACCCGCTTGTCTGAATTATGGTAAACAGTTCTACGGCTCGTTCCTCAACGAAGTTGTTCCGGTAAGTTCAACAACGGTAGCGGAGACAGCAAAGCTGTTCGAAAATACATTTCGTAGTGTCAATATTGCACTCGTGAATGAGCTGACCCCGGCCTGTGAACAGATGGGGGTAAACATCTGGGAAGTACTGAATGCGGCGGCAACCAAGCCGTTTGGTTATATGCCATTCTATCCCGGTCCCGGCATCGGAGGGCACTGTATCCCAATCGATCCGATCTATCTGTCCTGGGCTGCAAACCGTCAGGGATCGGAGCTGCATTTCATCCAGCTGGCGGATGCAACTAATCGGCAAATGCCAGAGAGAGTGGTGAAGCGTGCCGCGGAGCTGCTGGAGCAGAATGGTGTATCTGTGCGGGGAGCACGTGTTGTACTGGCGGGTATGGCTTATAAAAAAGATATTGACGACTTGCGCGAATCGCCAGCATTGGACGTTTTTCGGCTGCTAAGCGCAGCGGGTGCAGATGTGGTTTTCACCGATCCAATGGTGCCTGTCTTCCGTAAGGATGATGGTACAGTGCTGCACTCTTGTCCAGCGGTGCCAGAATTATGGACAGGAGCTGATCTGGTGATCATCACCACGGATCATTCGGCATTCAATTATCAGGAGATGGCAGGTCATGCAAAGCTGATTTTTGATACACGCAATGCAACGGCCGGATGCCTCGGGGGAAATATTGTGGTGCTGGGTCAGCCGGTTCATCGGGTGAAAACGGGAGAAACCTATGGCCAATCATGATCGAGTGAGTGAACGCTATTATGGCGAGATTAATTCGGAAGATTCTCATGAAGCGACGAGAACGCGTATCCACTGGATGTGCCGTGAGGCGACAGGCAGACGCATTCTGGATGTCGGGTGCAGTCAGGGCATTACATCCATTCTGCTGGCACGTGAAGGATTTCGTGTGACAGGGATTGATCTGGAAGAAGAAAGTGTTCGATATGCGCAAGCTGAGCTTGCCAAAGAGTCTAGGCCAGTTAGGAACAATGTGGATTTTAGAATGCTGGATATTACGCAATGGAAAGTAAGGACTACCTTTGATACTGTGCTGCTTGGAGAAGTACTGGAGCATTTTGCTCATCCGGAGACGTTGTTGATCCAGATTTATCGGCTGTTGCAAGAAGATGGGACGCTAGTGGTAACCGTGCCGTATGGGTATCACCCGTTCTATGACCACAAGCAGACTTTCTATGCGGGAAGTCTGGCGATGACCCTAATGCCGTATTTCGAAGTCTTGAAACTGGAAGTTCATCATAAATATCTATGTTGCGTGGCCCGCAAACGGCGGAGTACACAACTGCATATGTCGCCAACTTTGGATCAACTGATGGAGTGGATGGAGCTGGATCATGTCCATTTTGCCGAGGTGGAACATCAGCACCTCCGCGTAATGAAACAGCGCAAGAAGGCATTGGACAGTGCAGTGGAGCAGGTGAAACGACTTCGTCGTCAGGAGAGTGGGGAAGGGTAGCGGTGAAGGTAGGGACAGTGGCAAGGGCAGGGGTATTCTAACGAATCTCACACGTCTTATTTTGATGAATTAGACGAGATGAGAAATGTAACGAATCTCAGCGGCGCTATTTCATCTGAAAGCTGCGATAAACGACGAATGGTTGCCTAAAATGCGATAATAACGGGTCTCAGATTCGTTACATTTTTCAAGTGGCTGAAATGCACCAAATAGCGTCAGCTCAGTTCGTTAGCCACAGTGAAAATGAAATGAATTCTTTATTGAACTTTGAGATTTGGGAGAATGAGTGTGAAAGCAGCCTCTTGTAGTGGTAGCACTGATTCTTGGTTTACAAGTTAATCGTAAGTTTGAAGAGAAAATTGGAGTGGCTTAGTACCAGTACCTGGTCAATGAAAGAACAAACCCGTTATGACATTTCGCAATACGCGTACGACAGGAAGGGGCTCAAAACGTGATCACCATCAGTCTGTGCATGATTGTGAAGAACGAGGAACGCACGCTGGCGCGCTGTCTGGACTCGGTTGCCGGCATCGCGGACGAGATCGTCATTGTGGATACCGGTTCATCGGATCGCACGATGGACATCGCTGCGCAGTATACCGACCAGGTCTACACGTATGAATGGAAGGAAGACTTTGCCGCAGCGCGGAATGAATCATTCGCCAAGGCCACGCAGGAGTATATCCTGTGGCTGGATGCGGATGATGTGCTGCTGCCCGCGGAACGGGCGAAGCTGGAGGTGTTGAAGCAGCAGCTTCCGTCCGGTGGGAAGACGGAAGCTGTGATCTTGAACTACACGCTGGCCGAGAGAGCGGAGGGAAGTCCACTTGTGACGGACCGACGCCTTCGCCTGGTCAAGCGGGATGCCGGGTGCCGCTGGCATGGCCGGCTGCACGAGCAGCTCAGCTTCCCGCGGGGCGAGGTCATTACGGCAGATATTGCCGTCACGCATCGCCGCGAAGCGGGACATCATTCGGCGCGAAACGTGCGCATTCTGCGCAAATGGATCGCCGAAGAGGGCGTAGCCCAAGGTCGCCTGCTGTTTTATTATGCAGGCGAATGTTATGACCGCCAGCGTTATGCGGCGGCGGCACGCGGGTATGTGAAGCTGCTGGAGCAGCCAAGTGGTTACCGCGAGGATCGCCTGATTGCCTGCGCGCGGCTGGCGGAATGTTATGAACGACTGGGTGAGCCGGGCCGTAAGCTCGGAGCATTGCTGCAGTCATTCCAGTATGATCTGCCACATGCCGATTTCTGCTGTGCCATTGCGGCCTGTTTCCATGAGCGGCAGGAACCCGTTTCGGCGATCTACTGGTATATGCAGGCGGTGGACGTGAGCAGCCGCGATCCGGGCCTGCGCCCGGTGCCTATGGCTTGCCGTACATGGCTGCCACATGCTCGTTTATCCCTTTGTTATGCCCATCTGGGCAACTGGGAGCAGGCACTCATGCATAACACCAAAGCCCGTGAGTACTTGCCCAACGATCCCGGGTTGCTTGCCAATCGGCAGAAGCTCGAAGTGGTGGTACGCAAGGAGATGAAGGAGCGGGAAGAACGTGGTGAAGTGTCACCGCGTAAGTAGGGAGACGAACTGGGACAGATGAGGACAGAAGGGTTTGAAGCGGGAGTAGAGATAGAGAAAATAGATTGAAGTAGAAGTGAAATAACACAAAAACTAATCCGTTGCTGGTAGGATGCGATAGGGCGGATCAGTGAAAATAAGGGTTGAGTGGAGATAGAGTGTAAGGCACAATTGCGAGCAGAAGCAGAAGCAGAAGCAGAAGCAGAAGCAGAAGCAGAAGCAGAAGCAGAAGCAGAAGCAGAAGCAGAAGCAGAAGCAGAAGCAGAAGCAGAAGCAGAAGCAGAAGAGGTAGAATAGATGTGATAGATAAGTTATGTGCTGCCATATATTTAAAGTTCCATAGCTACGAAGTTGTTAATAAACAAGCATATTAGATCACAATGAAGTATAAGTAATTACACGATAACATGTAGAACAAGCGTAGCCCCGCTTAACCGAAAGAGTCGGTAGCGGGGCTTTTTACGCTTCTCGTACCGCGTGTATATCCTACATGGTGTAATGAAAGTAGCATTTGGTGAAATTTTCACAAGGCTTACACCGCGTAAGACTTCTGACATGCGGTGCAGTGAGGATTACTCATCAAGATGAGCCGTCGAGTGTTCAAGGCCATCATATTAGCTGTTAAGTTATTTTACTTTTCGGGTGCTAGGCATCGCACAGACTGGTCCTTCATTCGTAAGCTTTTGCAAGCCCAGCCCCATCCATCATATATTTCGTCATCGATATTGAGGGTAATGGTTTCATCCGTATATTCATTCCAGTTTTCAATCCGGAGTGTGTTTTCACTTTCCCATTCGAGATGGTTATTTCCGTGGTGCTTGGCACGATAGATCGTTTTTACCGTGGTGTCCTCAGGGGGATTTGTCTTCTTAACATCGATCCAGATTGTAACGCCGCCTGCCGCACCACCATAGGGCACACCATAAATCTCGGCAGTATACTCACCATTCCTTGAAGGCATGGAATAGCTTAATTCTCCTTTCTCAGAACGGTCAAATGTGGAGAAGTATGGACGGAGCCAGAAATACAGGAATACGGCAACGAACAGTATAAGAATCAACAATGTAAATGTGGTGAAAAACGGGTGTCTACGTATCCAAGGTTTGCGAGAATCTGTATGGGATGAACTTGAATTAGCTTGAGTATTTTGATCCATAAGCATGGAACCTCCATTTGCACCTTACAGTGAAATTTGCTTTGCAGGAATATAAATGTCCAACTCTCCGTAGTGGTCCTGAGCCAGACTGCCGTCAATTCTTTCAAAATAGTATGGATCACTCTTCTCGTACCCCGAATGGCTCTGCCAATATTCATCGATAAATGTCCAGACACTGTCCAGATGATCAATATTGATGAGACTTGGATGGAAATCACAGACAAATTTGAATACGGCATACTGGTTGGCCGGGACCTCAATTCCGTCCAGTTCTTCAGGGATATGATCCAGACTGGTGACCTCTACAGACGGCTGATATGTACTGTAATCCTCGTTAATTTCATTGGTAAATCCAATATATACGTTGGGTTGCAGCACGTTAGGAATCGAATGAAAGTGTTTTTCAAAAAAGTCGTTGCCTGCTGAATTGGCTTCATAGTGCTCTTCATTATCTGCATACCGAATATGGGATCGCTGTCCAATGAGTTTCATAGCCGGTTTTCGTACATACGTTGGTTTGAAAATATATCCATATGGAAGCGTTGTGATCATGGACGAAGTCATGCGGGCTGTGAATTCAAGGTTTCCAGCTCCCTGTTTGCGATACTGCAGGGGTGTAATGCCGAAGGCTTGTTTGAAAGCACGTATGTAGGATTGTTCATGTTCAAAAGCGTAATGTCCGCTGATATCGATAATCTTCCAGTTCAGATTCACCAATTGCTCCAGGCTGCGTGCCAATTTGCGTGAACGAATGTATTCTCCAGGCAATTGTCCGCTGACATGTTTGAACATGCGATGCAGGTGGAATTTGGATATATGAGTCACAGATGCCAGATGATCCAGCGTTAATTTGTCTTGAATATGGTCTTCTATGTAGTCGAATAGCTTATCCAATGTGTCTAGCAGATCATGTTGCATATCAATCTCCTTACTTCTAATAGTACTTACAGCAATAAATGTTCATTTTTTCCTTATCACCGATGATATCATAACCAAGTACATAATTTAATGACAAGATTGGAGAAAGCATCCATGTTTGCTGACAAAAAAAATTATACAACGTTAGGCATGTTAACTCGATTATGGACACTAACGGGCAAGTACCGTATGTTCATCATTCTGTTACTTTTCGCCGCATGTATGGTCTCCCTGATTGAGGTCGGTTATTTGGAATCGATCCGAAGACTGGTCAAAGGCGCGACTGAAGCACAGTTTTCGTTACTCTACTCAGGTTTGATCATAGGCGTTAGCATTGTAGTATTACGATTGATTGTAACCGCATTCATGACGAGGGTCGAGACGTTATTCCAGCAAAAGACATTATTGTCTGTGCAGTCTCTACTGCTCTCATCCTTTAGCAACACAGAGACACGCGATCTGGCACATTATCATACAGGTGACCTAACCTCTAGGATCTGGACTTCAGCTAAGGAAGCACAGAAGGGGATCAACCAACATGGCATTGAACTCGCGAAAAATATCATTCAGCTGATTCTTGCCTTTGCTTACTTCAGCTGGGTGAACTTGCCGCTGTCGTTGGCTATCATTGCATTCACATTGATCTATCCTCTTGTAACGGTAGGACTTGGTAAACGTCTACAAAGACGGCATGATCAGTTGAATGCCAGCGCAGCGTTAAGAGATGAGATACTGACTGAAATCATCCAAGCCCCAGTTGAGATTCGAAGTTACGGACTCGCGGGTTATGTACACCATCAATTTAAAGGTCGAATGGATCAAGTGTTCAGACATACAATGTCCGTATCTGTGTTACAACGACTTTCGGAAGCAGCCGGACGGGTCTCCACGTATGGTGGCATGATTCTGATTCTCTATCTAGGCGGCATGCAGGTCCTGAATGGACATATGGATGTAGGAGGACTGGCAGCTTTTCTGGTAGCAAGCAGTCAGTTAACACGTCCGATTGAATCGTTATCTGGGTTGTGGAATGATTTTATTGGTTCGGCTTCTCATGCGTCCAGAATCTTTGAAGTGCTGGATTTGGAGAGAAAGAACACGGTTGCTAATACCGGTACAAATACATATGTACGGTCCGATACGCATTTAGGCCAGCTTGAAAAACAATCTAAACCGGCTGGCATCAACGTGCAGCATGTGTCTTATAGGTATGCGGAGCAAGAAGAAGTGTTAACGGATATTTCTTTTGAGGCCAAGAAAGGAAAGCTTACTGTAATCACGGGGCCAAGTGGATGCGGGAAAACCACGTTATTGAAATTGATAGCTGGATTAGATAGACCTGTTACTGGTTCGATCCAGGTCATGAATCAGAAGAATTCACTGAAGGATATGCACGAAGTTCAGACAGGGCATGTCAATCAGGTGTATGTTCCGCAACAAGCCTTTATTTTCACAGGAACAGTGGAAGAGAATATTGTTTTTGGACAAGAGGGGGTATCTGCCGATCAAGTAGAGGTCGCGGCCCACATGACACATGCACATGACGCGATTATGCGTCAATCGCTCGGCTATGGGACAGAGCTTCAGCCACAAGGCGGGACGATGTCGGGTGGTGAGCTTCAGCGTATTAGTTTAGCCAGAGCGATGCTGAGGAATCCGGATATTCTATTGTTGGATGAACCGACGTCATCTCAAGACCCGTGGCATGAGCAACGGTTGAATGATCTTTTTGCAAGAATCACTGCTGACAAAGGCACAACGGTTATTGCCGTTACTCATCGATTATCGCTGATAGAACGGGCGGACCAGGTCATCTATATTCAGAAGGGACGCGTCGAAGATACGGGGACTCATCGTGAATTGCTGGATCGTCCAAACGGATATCGAAGTTATATTGCGGAGCAGGATACGGAAGTGGAGGGACAGCATGAGTAACAAGATCGAAGATGCAGCATATACCGATGACGTTGAAATGAAAAGCAGTCATGAGAAAAGCGGAGCATATGAGATAAATGAAAATAATGAAATAGAAAATATCGAAAATGAAGCTCATCATCAGATGAACGAAAGTGATGTTCCAGATGACCCAAAACAAGCTGTATCATTGGCAACGGTGTGGCCCGTTATTTTTCGCTGGATGAAGCCTTATGGATTAGCTGTAGCGATCTTGCTCATTTTTATCGCCGCAGATGCGGTCTTTGATTGGGGACTTGCCTTTGTACAGGGATTCTTCGTGGATGCTATTCATGATGGGGGACAGGAGCAGTTAAACGCTACAGCGTTGATCTTTATCGCCATTCTGGCAGGGTTTATCGTATTGCTCGCGATGCATCGTTATGTTCTGGTATGGCTCAAGGAATCGATGCAACGGGATATGTCCATGGATCTGTTGAAACTGTTAAACCGGATGCCCTATTCCTGGGTGCGCAGACAGAAGTCCGGGGATGTGATGCTTCGTATCAAGGAAGACACGAAGCATGGTTCAGAAGTTGTGGAGGCTATTGCAGAGGGTGTTACGGTTGTATTCATCATTGCTCTATCGCTGGGATACTTGTACAGAGCAGATGCATGGGTTGCAGTTATTGCCTTGGTAAGTGCAGGGGCAATCTGGTTCACGGCGAGGTTATATGATCAGCGAATTGTACATCTGTCCGATGAGGTCGAATCCAGGGAAGGCGAGTCCCAAGAACAGATCCAACAGTATGTTGAAGGGATACCGGTGATTCAGATGTATAATGCTTCACCGTGGTTTCTCGTACGATTTCGAACACAACAGCAATCACTGAATCGTGTTCAGGCCAAGTTACAGATGACCCTGAGCATGTCGGATAACGTGGCGATGGCGGTGTTTGGTCTGGCTCAATTGGCAGCGTTGTTCCTTATTGCTTTGTCAGCGGCTAGGGGAACTTTGTCTCCGGGCATGGTTGTTGCAAGTAGTCTGCTGTTTGAACTGGTGGTGTGGCCAGTACTCGGCTTGTCCAGCCAGTGGAGTCAGATGCAAGCCAGCGTGGGTGCATTTGGACGTATCTCTGCATGGTTGAAATTGGCGGAGAACAAGAAGACAGACGCATCTAATACTAAATACGAGGAGCTTACACAGGGAATTTGTAACCAAGATCAAGGGAATACACAAAAAGGGGCACAAAAAGAGAACGAAATTGCTATGCTAGGTCTTCAACAGGTTACGGTAACCGATGAAGAAAGTGGTCGAAAGATTCTGGATCAGCTTACGCTTAATTTGGTTCCTGGTGAACTGGTTGCGGTAGTTGGCGCCAGTGGTGCTGGCAAATCTACACTGTGCCAAGTGTGTGCGGGGTTGATCGAGCCAACAAACGGAAGCATATTACTGGGAAATAAACATGTTGCAGATTATATAGAAATGGGTGACCAGTCCAAACTCACGTATATGCCGCAGACACCTACTTTTTTTACAGGAACGATTGAAGATAATATTCGTCTGAGTTCAGACGTTACATTGGACAGAGTGAAGCTTGCGGCAAAGCAGGCAGGTTTGCATGAATATATAGAGGCACAGGAAGGACAATACGCAGCAATGTTGCATGAGAAAGGGGCCAATCTATCTGGAGGCCAACAACAGCGACTGTCGCTTGCTAGACTCTTTACGAGGTCATCTGATCTATATATTCTGGACGAACCAACGTCATCATTGGATATTCAGACAGAACAGAACGTAATGAATCACTTGCTGAACTTTATGAAAGGCAGCATAGGATTGCTTGTCACACATCGAATGGAGGTTGCTCGCCAGTGCTCTCGCATCCTTGTGATGGAACATGGTCGAATTGCCGAGGATGGAACGCATGAACAACTGATGCAGAGGAAAGGATTGTATTATCGCATGAATGCAAGAGGCGGTGGTACAACATGAATGAACCTATTTTGAAGAAGGCAATGGATACGCTGGAGTTCTTGAGTCAGGATCGGGAAGCACGTCGTTTGTATGAAGAGCGGCAGAAATATTTACATGACGAAGCTTCTATGATTGAGTGGGCTACGGAAAAGGGAATAGCTCAAGGAATAGAAAAGGGATTAGTAGAAGGCGAAAAAGAAAGACGATTGAGATTGCAAAAAATATGCTCTCATTTGGGATTGAAGTTTCAGTTATTGCCAAAACAAGTGGTCTAACTGTGTCTGAAGTTGAGGCGTTGAAAGATTAAAGTGAAGTTGTAAAGTTGTAAGGTATAGTAGCTTCACCAGATGAATGGGTACGGGTACACTAGCGTGATATGAGTGTGTCGGTTGTGAATAAAAGTTTACAACAATCGTTTTGTCCAACTAGGGCAGGACGGTTGTTTTATTTTAATGAAGAAGCTTCAAACGTTTTACAGTAAAACGCGGTTGCTCATTCGGGGCTGGGCCGTTAAACTAAAGGGAGCGGCGTTTGCTTGACGGACAAGTCATGAGAACGCCATTTTGTTGTCAAGGATGCGGCATATGAGCCGCTTTCGGATGTCAGAATCGGATCGGACCAAGCTGGTGTAAAAACACCGGTGATAAGTAAGGAGTCTTTACATGAGTGTGCAAACACCTACATTAGAAGAAGCGCAGGGTCTCCTGCAAAAATATTATGGCTACCCCGACTTCCGTGAGGGACAGAAAAAGATTGTAGCCAGTCTGCTGGAACGTGAAGATACGTTGGGTATTATGCCAACTGGGGGCGGTAAGTCGATCTGTTATCAGATCCCCGCTCTGTTATATTCGGGTCTGACACTTGTTGTTTCCCCGTTGATCTCATTGATGAAGGACCAGGTCGATGCGTTGACGACCGCCGGAATTGCTGCCGCGTATATTAATAGTACACTTAGCGGCAAAGAAGTGAATGATCGGATCCGCGCGGCGCAGCGCGGTGAGCTGAAGTTGCTCTATGTCGCGCCTGAGCGACTGGAGCTGGATTGGTTCCGCGAGGAGATGGGCTATTTGCCGATCTCATGCGTTGCTGTGGATGAGGCCCACTGTGTGTCACAGTGGGGGCATGATTTTCGGACAAGCTACCTGGCGGTAGCGCCGTTTGTGGACAGCTTGCCGGAGCGGCCGGTGGTTGCGGCCTTCACGGCGACAGCGACGCCCGAGGTCATGGGCGATATTCTGCGGCTGCTGCGTTTGCAGGATCCGCAGACGTATGTGACCGGACTGGGGCGCGATAATCTGGCGTTTAGCGTGCTGCGCGGTGAGAGCAAGAAGGATTTTGTCCTGAATTATGCGCGCGAGCATGCCAGCGAGCCAGGGATTGTATACGCCGCGACCCGTAAGGACGTGGACGATCTGCATCAGCGTTTGTTGCAGGCGGGATTGCCCGCAGGACGTTATCATGCCGGCATGACGGACGATGAACGGTCCCAGAGCCAGGAAGCTTTTTTGTACGATGATATCCGAGTGATGGTGGCGACCAATGCGTTTGGGATGGGGATAGATAAATCGAACGTGCGTTACGTAATTCATAACAGCATGCCGAAGAACATGGAGGCATATGTACAGGAAGCCGGACGTGCGGGCCGGGACGGAGAGCCCAGTCAGTGTATTCTGTTATTCGGGGCACAGGACATTATCACCCAGAAGTTCCTGATTGAGCAGAATCCGATGGAGGGCGACCGCAAACAGAACGATTACCGGAAGCTGCAACAGATGGTGGATTACTGTTACACAACGCGTTGTCTGCGCAGTGCGCAACTGGATTATTTCGGTGAGGTGCATGACGATACCCCTTGCGGTACTTGCAGTTCCTGTACGGACGACCGCGAGTTGGTAGACATGACGATTGATGCACAGAAAATATTCAGCTGCATTCACCGCATGCGTGAACGGTATGGTGTATCGCTGGTCGCTTCGGTGCTCAAAGGCTCCCGTGCCAAAAAAGTGCTTGATTATGGCTTCAACTCTCTGCCAACCTACGGCGTGATGGGTAATCGGACAGAGCGCGAGATATCGGAGATCATCAACGTAATGGTATCCGAAGGATATCTGATGTTGTCCGAGGGGCAGTATCCGGTTGTTCGTTTGCAGCCACTAGCGGTGGAAGTCCTCAAAGGCCAGCGTGAAGTGATGCAGCGTGTCGTCCGCAAGACAGCGGCGACGGCTTCGGGTACGAACTATGGCGGACGTCGCGGACGCGATGCGATGCCATCTGCGGTTAATGAGACGGTATTTGAACAACTTCGTCTGATCCGTCGTGATCTGGCGGCGAAAGAGCATGTACCATCGTACATTATTTTCAATGATGCGACCCTGCGTGAGATGAGTGTGGTATGTCCACAGACAGAACGTGACATGCTGGATATCAAAGGGGTCGGCGAGGTCAAGTACCGCAAGTACGGACTGCCGTTTCTGGAGTTTTTCCAGAAGCAATCGGGTGAAGAAGTGGATACGGATGACGATGCGTTTTACGAGTATGAGTGAGTGTGAAATGAGTATAAATTGTTAAATTTCACTTTCCAATCTTTGAAGTTCATGTGCTTAAAGCTCAATGTATGAAAAGATGATAGATATGTATCTAGAGGGTATCTTGAAATCTGCCGAAAGCCGAAGCACAATTGAGTGTCAGGGGCGGAACATGGAGCGGAAGTGCTAACGAACCTGTGACGTCTTATTCAGGGATTTGAAGCGCCCACAGCAATCTAAGGAATCTGAAACTCGCTATATTAGGATAAACAGCCGTTTACAGCAGGTTTGTCAGGTGATTTTGGTCAATAACGTGTCTGATGTTCCTTACAAAATAAAAGGAGGACCGGATGGCCAAATAAGTCGTCCTCGGTTCCTTAGAAAATCGTCTGGACAATTCGCCAGGATTAGCAAGCCTGTGTTCTCATTCACAGCATCTTCCTGCTCCGTGCAATCCTTTTGTTCCACAATCCGTTGGACAGTTCCATCTTCTCCGGTGCAAGGAATGATCGATCTTTTGGCCGAGTTTAAAGCTACAGTTGCTGGGATAGGGGTTGGACCTTGGGAATCCTTTCAACGTATCTCTTGCCTGAGTTTGAAGACACGCTCAAGAAGAATTCGATGGCTTCTCCATGATATGGGTGAAGTGTCCAGTAGAGGTTCGAGATTAAAGGCTCAAGGCAGTAATATGGGGATAACGAATTGTGGATGGAACACGATTGAGGTCTTTTACAGGTTGAAGTTGAGTTTGAAGTTGATTATTTTGTCTCTGTAGAGTGGACAAATGGTGGCGAAATGTCTTTCAAAGGGTGGACATTTGCGTTAGAAATGGCTGACCGCATCGTATACAACATGTAGGTTAGAGGTGCGTGTTTTATACTGTATGTTGTGGTTTGGGTTTGGCGAGGTGTCTATGTCTTTTTGAAAAGAGTGTCCACTCTTTGAAAGACAAAAGTTGGATATGTCCATGAGACATGGAATGGCTAGTTCAAAAGAGGTTTAGATGAACAGCATCCGGGGCAGGATGGCTGTGCAGCTTTCTTTTTACCAAAAAAATATGGTCTGGGTGTCCAGGCAAAGGTTGTGAACCATGAAGGTTATTCTTTCTACATTAAATGCAAAGTACATCCATACCTCCTTGGCCTTGCGGTGTCTGAAGGCGTACAGTGAGAAGGATTTTGATATTGACCTGGCGGAGTATACGATCAAGGACCCGGTGATGAACATTGTGTCTGATCTGTATCAGCGTGGGGCGGACGTGATTGGTTTCTCATGTTACATCTGGAACATCGAAGAGACGATCAAGGTCATTGATAATCTGAAGAAGGTTATGCCTGATGTGAAAATTTTGCTGGGCGGGCCGGAAGTGTCCTACGACACGGAATATTGGATGAACCGGATTCCCAATGTGGATTTCATCGTGATGGGTGAAGGGGAAGAGACGCTGCATCAGCTTTTGACGGAGCTGGAAGGAACCAAGAAGTTCCACTTCGTGTATGGACTGGCGTATCGCAAAGGGGAAGAAGTCATTCTCATGCCAGGACGGCCAAAAGCGGATCTGAACGATCTACCTTCACCGCACCGATTTGAAGAGGATATTCCGGAGCTTGGGAAAAGGGTGATTTATTTTGAGACCAGCCGGGGCTGCCCGTTCAGTTGTCAGTTCTGTCTGTCCAGTATTGAGGTCGGCGTGCGGTATTACGATATTGAGCGGACGAAGTCGGACATTCTGTACCTGATCGAGAAGGGGGCAAAGCTGATCAAGTTTGTGGACCGGACGTTTAACATCAAACGGGATTATGCGCTCGAAATGTTCAAATTCCTGATCGAGAATCATCAGGGGACGGTGTTCCAGTTTGAAATTACGGCGGATATTATGCGCCCTGAAGTACTGGACTATCTGGCAGAGAATGCGCCGCCGGGCACATTCCGGTTCGAAATTGGGGTTCAGTCCACGAATGATCCGACAAATGAACTGGTGAAACGCCGTCAGAACTTTACCAAGCTGAGCCGTACGGTCAACAAGGTCAAAGCTAGTGGCAAAATCGATCAGCATCTGGATCTCATCGCCGGACTGCCGGAGGAAGATTACAATACGTTCCGCAAAACGTTTAACGATGTATTTGCACTGGGGCCGGAAGAGCTTCAGCTCGGATTCCTCAAAATGCTGCGTGGTACGGGTCTGCGTCTGGATGCGGAGAAGTATAACTACACATACATGGATCACGCGCCGTATGAGATTCTGGGCAGTGATGTACTGCCGTTCAGTGACATCGTGCGCTTGAAGCGGCTGGAGGATGTGTTGGAGAAATACTGGAACGCACACCGGATGGACCATACGCTGAAGTATCTGATGGAGCAGGAGTTCAACTCGCCGTTTGATTTCTTCCAGGCGTTTGGGGATTACTGGGAAGGTCAGGGCTGGCAGAAGATCGGTCACCAACTGGAGGATCTGTTTACTCGTCTGCACAGCTTCCTGGAGTCGCGGAATACGCCGCATATGGATATCGTGCTCGGCCTGATGAAGCTGGATTATTTCCTTGGGCACAAATACAAACCACGCAAAATCTGGTGGGAAGATCCGCTTCAGAAAGACCAGTGGGCGGGTTATATGAAAACGTTGGCTGAACGTCCGGAAGACGTTCGACTGCCACGTGTTGCCGGTGCCGCAGGCACGGCATGGCTCGAAAGCAGCGGCACAGGTCCGAGTGCCGCTGTGGCAAGTTCGGCTGCTGCCGGGGAAGACGCTGCCGCGGATGCGGCGGGTGTAATCGGCAGCGAAGCCGGGGGTGAAGCGTCGCTCACTTCGGGCGACGCAACAGGGTCCGCCGCGGATGGAGCGGCGGACATGGTGGACGGCAACGCTTCGCGTGCGTTGCCGATGACCTCGGCCATGACCGCACAGACGGTCATGGGTGCCCGTGCTTTCGCCGACCTTGGTCTCGGCGAAAAGGAACTGCAGAAGCACACCGTATTGGATGTGCTTCCGTTCCGGCTTGAGCGTGTGCTAGCTGGCGCCAGCCCGCTTGCCGCGAAAGGCCGGACGCTGCTGGTCGTTGTGTACCAGCAGCATGAAGGGCAGCAGGCGCAGTATTACACGCTGCCGCTGGGAGAAGAAGCCGCTGCCATGTAGGTGCAGCGGCCTAGGGAGAGCACCGCGATCATTAACGCGGTGCAACCCCAATAGGTGGTAAGCCTATGGGACGTAGCATCATACTTGTATTCTTCTAAGAGTACGTATAATTTGAGAACATCGGAAGGGGGACTAACCGAAATGGAGGATAAACCCCTTCCTTGTTTTTGATTCAATAACTTATTAAGGAAAGGAATACCAAGAAGAGCTTTTAAACAACTGTGCGTCGGTTACGAAGAAATACCAAATTAGGTGTCATAATATACTGTTAAATCAATGAAGTAAAAGTAAATAATATTATACTCAGATTTTGTGCAAATTCGTAGCTAAGTTCGCTGAAAAAGCTAGAATGACATTAGATTCATTATGTTGGATGTATACTGCGACTGCCGGAAGAACTTAACGAACACAGTGCATCGGTATCTTCTTGCTTAGATCTGTTAGTTTTAACTTGTTATTAATCTAGTACATTTAGGAGAAGATAAGATTGTCACACTTAAAAATACAAACATATTCTTATAGATTTGCCGAAGAAGTAATTAATAGTAATTTGAGCTTGAAGAAAGAAATAGAAGAAATCTTACAAAGCGATTTTGATGAATCATATCTATCTAGACCAGGATTTAATAGATTGATAGAAATAGAGTTTAAAGAAAGAATGTGGATTTCCCAACCACCATTATTCGAGGAAGCAGGAGATCCAGCAACCAAAATGGATTTTCTAAAAAATAGACTAGGGGTGGAGGTTCAATTCGGACATTCATCTTTTATTGGAATAGATTTATTGAAATTTCAGGTTGCTTCGTATTCAGGGTTGAATAAGATCGATATAGGTATTTACATAGTTACAACAAAACATTTCCAGAGAACTATGAAGAATCTATACAATCATAACTGGGAAGGATCCCTATCTTTTGAGAAGGTAGTTAAATATCTTCCTCATTATAAGAGTGCAATTCAAGTGCCGATTTATGTAATAGGTATAGATTGTTAAAATGTTTTATGGTGGATTATCATGCCAAGTGCAATACCAATTGGTAAGATTTAAGTATATAAATTATAGGTTGAGAATGGAAAGGAGTTTTAGTATGAAAAGAAGTAGAATTATGAGGAATAGTTTTTTGTTATTGTTGGTTTTTGCAATGCTTTGTCCTAGTATGGCAATTGCCAAAAGCAAAAGCGTAGAAATTAGAATTGACGGGGTAAAGCTTTCCTATAACAGCCAGAGACCTGAGATTTTTGAGGGTGTGATTATGTCTCCATATACACCTGTTCTGAAAAAAATGAACGCAAAATATGTCTGGAACTCCAAAAATAAGACACTTACAATTGAAAAAGAAAAAAGTAAGTTAATTCTAACCATTGGTAGCAAAAAAGCTGTATTGAATAATAAATTCATAAATTTAGATGCAAGTCCGCGGCTAATTGAAGGAAATATATATATCCCAGTAAAGTCTGTTGCATTAGCATTTGGAGCTGAATTAGAGACCTGGGACTCATCTAATAATACAACATTGCTATTTTCTTTTACTGATTATGCTAAAATGATTCGTGCATTGGTGAATGATGATTATGATAAGGTTAAGAAATTGGTTGATATGGGTGTTGATTTACAGTATAGAGATAAAAATGGAGATAACTATTTACATATAGCCGCTTTTGCTTCATCGGTAGAAATTAATCGTTTACTTTTGGAAAAGGGGGTATCAACAAATCAATTAAATAAATTATATTCTACTCCTCTATCAGTTGCAATTATGAGTTCAGCCGAAGACGTTGTGAAACTACTTACATCTTATACAGATTTATCAGTAAAACCTTTTCTGAGTTATTTAGATGCAGCTGAAAGACAAGTGGAATTTAATAAAAAATATAGTTCTCTAGATAATTTAAAGAAGGCAGAGAACATTGCTATATATTTGGAGAAAACTTTAGGTGACAATACAACTGGTAGCACAGATAAACACCCTGCTGCGACTGGTGAAACCTTAACAGTAAGTACTACTCTAAGTTCTAACCTGAAAAAATCAATAGGTATCACAGTGGAACAAGTTTTAAGAGGGGAAGAGGCATGGAAGAAAGTTGCTGAAGCAGCATATTATAATTCACCCCCTTCTGATGGTAAAGAGTATGTTGCAATAATGGTGCGGGTTGATTTGGATTATGACTCTCAAAAATATATTCCACTGGATAGTGATTTCAATTTGGTCAATATTCAGGGGGATGGGTATGTGAGACAAATATTACGTTCTTACCCTACACCGCAATTTGATTATTATTTTGAAACTAAGAAAGATACATCTAGCTGGTTAATTTATAGTGTACCTAAAGGTATAGAATTGGATCAATTGATACTCAGATACAAAGGAAGATATGATTCTAATAATTTAGCCCAGTTTAAACTGCAAGATACCTCTGATAGTGATAAAAAAGCAGTCGATCTCAGTCAGCTTAAACTTCCAACCAACATCAGTTCTATGCCAAGTGTAAACGAGCTTAACGTGGTTCTTGAACAAAATTTTAGTAGAGTATCTGTTGAAACTCAAGGTGAAATGAATTTTGAATTCAGAATTTCTAAAAATCAGTTTACGACATCGCCATATGATTATGATATCAAAACGTTATTCAACTTTTCAAAATACTATGATTTAAAGCACACTAATTCAATTACTGAAGAACAACGATCACTAGCGTTTCAGCAGTTAAAAGAGCATCAGGAGAAGATTGGAATGACGCTTTCAGCTCTCTATCCTAATGTTAAGTTTACTGGAGGGTACTTTGATTCATGGTACAAATATCCCACAATCAAGGTGGATTTTAATTCATTTAATCTTAATGAATGGAGTAATTATGATGCGCCAGCGATACGTGCAAATTCTTACCAACATACAAAAGTATCCTTTTTTAGATGGGTCAATTCATAAGTGATTTTAGTAGTTTAAAAGAATAATAATAAAACTGGAACCATACTACAAAATCTTCTTAGAATCTATAATGTTTGGATATAGTGCTCCTTACAGTTTACAGGTTAATTTTAGTAACCTAATGCTGTAGTGGGGCACTCTTCTATTAAAAATAAACGCATCCTTATGTTGCACTAATGTATAGCTACTAGAGAGATAATTCAGGAAAGTTATAGGAAAGAAACATGAAGATATCAAGAAAGTGATAGATGCTGCTCCAGATGCATATGTAATTATGGAGGATAGATATATCTGTCTTGCCTAATGAAATTAAAACATTACATACTCTATTAATAGAGTTAGATACCATTGCATGGAGATGTGATGCGGGATAATGCGATGCGAGGGTTATATTACGAAAACAATTTCCTGGTGATCTTAGATTTAACTTCTTTTGAAAGCATCTTGCTTCATTTCTACTATACACATATCTGAAAATTATTGTAAATTAAATTGTCTAGCAAATTATCAATCCTGAATTAATTCAGGATCTAAAATATGATGGCACTATGTAATTGATTTTTGGAACGGAAAGACAAAATAAGTTGAAGGACCTAAAACGTGACCATAAATTTTGATAAAAGAAATTCAAGGAGGGTCCTATGAAGACCATCGTTTATATGGTTAGACATGCGGAGTCATCGTATACGGAAGGAACGGAAAGAACGAGGGGGCTTACCCTGCAGGGCAAGATGAATGCAGAACGAATAACGGAAATATTAACGAATGAAGGAATACATTCCATCGTCTCAAGTCCTTATGCCAGGGCGATTCTAACCTTAGAGGGTGTGGCAGCAGCGTTAGAATTAGATATTCAGATCATGGAGGATCTGCGGGAAAGGCATTTTTCAGATGATATGATTGCGGATGAAGAGTTCGAGCCTGCTTCGAAGAAGATGTTTGATGACCCCAATTATGCATTGCCAGGAGGCGAGTCGAACACGGTTTGCCAGAATAGAGCAGTGGGCGTGTTGAAACAGATTTTAGAAGAATACAAGGGTAAAAAAGTGGCGATCGGCACACACGGACATGTAATGACGTTGATGATGAATTACTTTGATTCGAGTTACGGATTGGATTTTATGAATCAAACCAAGAAACCGGACATTTATCGATTACAATTTGACGAGATGGAATTAGAGAACGTGACAAGGCTATGCAGCGAATGGGGTGAAATTGAATAGGTGAGAACGCTTGTTCATAATTTTGGTTACAGGTAAAATATAGATATTCTTAAATATGGAAGGGTTTGATTCCAATGACGTTACAAAACTTGTTTCATGGAAAACCAACGAAACTATGGAATGAGAGAATGATTGAAGGCGGAGTTGAGCTCTTCACAGAAGAGAGATTACTCAAGTCTGATCAAGCCCTGGATACATATTTGCACCAATTAATAGCATTACAAGAAACGAAAGATTCTGAGCGCATGATGAAGGCTGTAGAAGAAGTTGTGCTTAGGTTTAATGAAATGAATGAGGCCAATGGTTACTTTATTGAGACGATGGAACGTGAAGAATTGGCTGATTTTATAGACAAGGCGGCTAGGTTGGCTGGATTAGACATACAGAAGGATGAAGATATTACGGAAGAATGGAGAGAGTGGTAAACGGTATAACAGTGTTTTCCAATTTAATGATAAGGGTGATCAATATGGAACGAGGACTCATTATATTTTTGAACGGAACGTCAAGTTCGGGGAAGACCAGCATTGCGATGGAAATGAAAAATCAGGGAGATATTCCGTTTCATCATCTATCTGTAGATCAATTTCTGCATAATTATGATCAGTTTATCGACAATACATATCCAGATATGAAACCAACAAGAGAAGTGGAACACCATGTGATGACCGATATCCTGTTCGACCCCATCAATTCGTTGTACTGTGCAACCATTAAACTGTTTTCGGAAATGGGTTTGAATGTCATCGTGGATACGGTCATCAGCAATGACAAGTGGTTTAACGATTTTTATAATTTGCTTTCGGATTATCCGATATTGTTTGTAGGTGTGCATTGCTCGAAAGAAGAACTCACCAGAAGAGAGCAGAGCAGGGGAGATCGTGAGATTGGACTTGCCCATTCCCAGTTCGACTACATCTACTCCTATGATGAATATGACCTGGAAGTGAATACGGAAGAGCTTAGCTCAGCTGCATGTGCGGATAAGATATTAAGTTATATGAAGTCCCATCAGGAATACTCGGCATTTAAGAAGTTAAGCAGAAGAGGCTGAAGCTGATTGTGTCAGATCATATGATATCCATTCCAATGAAAGTTAGGGATTCGGCCAAATCTTTTTCTTAGAGTTGCTGCCAGGACCTAATAAGTAGATTTCATCAACACTCCCATAAGTATTAGAAAATGAAATTGTGAAGTCTTTACTACCACCGATAGGAAGTTTACTGCCTTTAATCTGAATGAAAAGTGAATTGTTATGATGTGAGAGGTAGTAGCCGTGATATCTGCTAATACTGTCTGCAAATCCACCTGTTATAGTAATAAGCTCAGGAGAAACTTCAGTTCTCGTAACCATTGTCTCGTCAGGATCGACAACCTTGTTCAACATATAAAATCCAATGATAATAGGAACAACGACAATAATAACTGCGCTAATAATAATGCTAAACTTCATGTTTGGTCGCATACTCATGATTCACCTCATAATTAGATGATATGAATCGATGTCTCAATACTCATTGGGCATCGATTTATTGTATTTAATCAGAACAGAATTCTACGTCTAGTAATATTTGGATCATTTAAATAATATACTAATTCATTTTTTTTGTAGAGATAGGGGGAGTAATTGATGGAAATTAACGCTATGAATCCAGAAGATCATATTCAACATATGTTACAGGCAATCATTGAAAAAACACAATCCATCATCAACGATACTGGTAAACAATCCTTCGGCTCTTTGGCGTATTTCTTGGAGCACATTATAGCCTACCGGGATGAACAGCAATACATGTCTAACGAGTGGCATATCCGCACACCGCGCTGGCTAGGGGAGTATGGAAATACACCGGAGGAAGAAGAGCTTCTTTCAGACATCTACCGATTGCAAGCGTACATTGCAGAAAAGTTAAAGGGCGGATAAGCGGCTCGCGATGTCGCATTAGTCCGGCTGAAATGTCGCAAAAGTACATGGTAACACGATACGGAGATCGTATATACTCTCTTTATGTTTCGATAATGAAAATCATTATCAGTATTATACATAAGGGGGATTCATCATGAATCAAGGAACAAAGGGGCAAGCGGCTGGTAACAAAGCCTACACTGCTCACAAATCACGATTACTCATGGGCTTGATGCTGGCCCTTATTCTTGTATTGACGGCTTGCGGTGCCGCAACAGGTACAGATAGTGGTAAGCAATCTGCGGCAACGCCAGCTGAGACACCTGCGAATGCGGAAACGCAGACGGACGGAGCTTTTCCCGTAACGATCAAGGGTATGAAGGGTGACATCACTCTAAACGAAAAACCACAGAAAATTGCAGTGCTGGATGTTAAGTTTCTGGATCAAATGTTAGCCGTTGGCGAGAAGCCAGCAGGTAGTGTTATCGCTGGAGGTAACACTGATTTTCCAGAATACTTAGGCGATCAACCGAGTGATGTACAGGTTCTGGGTACACGGGATGAGCCTAACCTGGAAGCGATTGTTGCACTCGACCCGGATCTGATCATCATGACCGACTTCCAGGAGAAACAGTATGAGAGTGTAAGCAAAATTGCACCTACCCTGGTACTCGATTTCTACGAAGACTGGCGTGATACGTTAGGTACGGTTGCTAAAATTACAGACAAGCAGGACGAGGCAGAAAAAGTGCGTACAGCCTATGAGGAAAAAGTTGCTGGTCTGAAGGCACAGCTGACAGAGAAAATGGGAGATGAGACAGTCGCTCTGATTCGTCCGCGTAAAGAAGGTATCCGTGTCCATGGCATCGAGCACCGCACAGGGGGCATTTTGTATAATGATTTGGGCTTGAATATGCCTGAACTCGTTAAAGAGATTAAGGATGATACTTCTGTTGAAATTTCCATGGAGAAAGTCCCTGATATTAAGGCAGATCGTTATTTTGTGCTGTCGGATGAGCTGTTCGCAGCAGAGGCAGAGGCTATGTTGACTAATCCCGTGTGGAAGTCCCTCGATGCTGTGAAGAATAACCGCACGTATGACGTAAACTCAACTCTGTGGATCGCTTATTACGGACCGCTTGCGATTAATCTGATTGTAGATCAGGCATCGGAAGCCCTGCTCGGATCGAACTAATATGAACCCATATCTCTCGACAGACTTATGGAAAGAGACGGTAGAGGATCATTCGATTTTGCTTGGTGAGCCGCCTGAACATAGTGTCCGTACCATTGCTTTGAGTGAGTTGCATGACGAAGAGGCGTGTCGAGAGTATATCAGCTGGTTTCAGAACTATATCGATGCGCCTGACATGAAAGTCGCAGCCTCCATGTTAGCCAAGCGGCTTGGCTTTCTATGGACGACTCCGCTCGTGACCGCGATGACGTTTCATCATCAGCATGTAACCTTTCAGCTGGAGAACAGCTTTCTCTATCATCCGGCACTCTCAGATCATGAGGGCGGCACACGATTTCCTTTTTTAGCGGTGAATGCACTTCAGGCTGAAGGACTAACGGGAGACAGGGGAGTATGGCGGGAAAAGGTGCTCGAGGAGATGTTTGCGGTACAGCTTACACCTCTGTTAAAGACACTTGCTGCGATTGCACCTCTTTCGATGAGCATTCTCTGGGAGAATATTATGGTACGGATTGGCCGACTATTCGCTCCTGATGAAGCCGAGACAGAGCAGGAAAGTAAGATCATTCGAGAGGACTTTTCCTATCTGACGCAGGTGGCATCCGGAGAGGTGTTTGGTGAGAGGAAGAATCCGTTAACCCGCTTCACCGATTGTAAGGACAATGTGCATGTTGCCAAAAGCGAGCGAATTACCTGCTGTTTCTATTACCAGATGTCAGGTGAATATTGTCTCAAATGTCCGAAAATTGACAATGAGAAAGAATCTCAACTAAAATGACAACAGCAAGAATTTTACCTTTGCGATTGTCAGGAGATGAGAGAAATGCCGCTGCAAGAACAGACAAGTCTATGGAGTGATACAACGATCAAGATGCTTGACGGGTATAGCGGTACTTTGCAGACAGGCAGCGTTTTAGACGAAACGGATTTAACTTCAAATGTGCTGCTGCTGGCATATGGAGGGGAAGGGGAGCTTGCAATGGATGGCGAGGGTTGCCACATTGGAGCTTCTTTTGCCTGTCATGTGGTGAAGGGAGCATCCTTTACGCTGACGGCCAGATCAGACGAACTTTATTATATCGTAATCATGTACGAGGCTTCTTCCATGGAAGGAGCCTCCCATGCCATGCCCTCGTATCGCAAACATCCGCTGCAAAATTCGTTTATTCAGAACCCTGTGACTCAGGCAGAATGGATCCAGAATGCGGAAAAAATCGTTGTCAAATGGCGTCGTGGCGAAGGACTGGAACGGTTTCATGCCCATGCTTTGCTCCAGGGGATGATCTATGAACTGATCATGGAGTATGAACGTGGTCAAGGCGGAGCAGAGTCCGACCTGGTGGATGTGGTCGTGTCATATATATCATCGCATTATCGCCAGAATCTGGAGCTTAAAGAGCTGGCGGCTCTTGCCGGTTGCAGCGTAAGGCAGTTACAGCGACGATTCAAACAAGAGAAGCAGCTTGGACCGATGGAGTACGTCATCCAGCTACGGATGGAAAATGCATCGCGGATGCTGCATCATACAGATGCGTCCATTGGGGAAATTGCTGACAAGATGGGCTACCGCGACATGTATTATTTCAGTAGGGCCTTTAAGAAATATTATGGCGTTCCTCCGCTGCGTTATCGGCTTGATGCCGCTACAGAATCAGATACAAACTATGCTCAATCCTTGCTGCGGAATCGCATGGCTTCTTCGTACGAGTCGGACCAAGGTCCAGTGATATGCCATATGCGAGGTGAATATCCTGTCACCCGTTCTCCACTGCGTATCGCTGTACTCGATGTGCAATATGCGGATCATTTGCTTGCGCTTGGATTGTCTCCAGCAGGAAGTGTGGGATTGGGAAGTGGAACGTTCCATTTCCCACAATATATCAGGGCAGGACTACAGGATACCGAGATACTCGGAACGTATGAGTACCCTGATCTGCTTGCTGTCGAACGACTGTCCCCGGATCTGATTATTTGCACCGAGGTGCATGATCAGTACTATGAACGGTTAAGCCGGATCGCTCCAGTTCTTATGTTTAAGCGCAATGAGAGTTGGCAGACCATTCTTAGTCTGTTCGGTGAATTAACTGGTAAACGAGCAGAGGCAAAACGTATACTTGCGGATTATCACCGACGAACCACATTGCTTTCTGAAGAACTTGCTCCAGTACTGGCAGGTAAGAGCGTGGCACTGATTCGTCCGCTGGATTCTCTGGTTCGCGTACATTCTGCTTCGCATCGTACAGGTGCTGTGCTGTACCGTGATCTGGGTTTGCCTGTCCCGTTATTTGTAGCAGATACCACCGACACGGCCTATCATATCTCCGTTGACAGACTACCGGCTGTGCAGGCGAGCCACTACTTTTTGCTTAGCAATGAGATCATGCAGGAGGGCATATCCGCGACCGAGCAACGTGTCTGGGGGATGCTTGATACAGATGAGCGACAGCAAATACACTCCGTAGATGCCGCGACATGGATCGGTTGTTATGGACCAACAGGCATCAATGGCATTGTGGATCAGATTGAGCAGGCGTTGTTGGCTTGATGGGTAGTTGTTGGCGCTAGCCCGCTTGCAGCGAAAGACGGTACGTTCTACCTTTTAAAAAATTTGATATGTTCTAAATGCACTGGAAGGTCGTCGGATTCCCTATGGGATGAAGAAGGGCCTTTTTGTTTTATTACTATAACGAAAGGTTCCACTGCATACTCGAATCCTTTACAACTCTGCATATATTCAGCGTATTCAAAGCCCATTGATCGATTGGATACAGGTTTGAGAAAACTAATAAATCTCCCTTATTCGCCAATTTCCTTTCGCAATTGTAACAATATGGGTTATCATATACGTAGTTCAGGCACTAGTGGGATGGATTCAAATATAAGATTACGAGGTGATTCAATGAAAAAAAATATAGCAATAATCATACTAATGGTTGGATTGGTAATAAGCATGTACTTCAACTATCAATTCAAAGCGTACAAAGATAATCAAGAAGTTGAATACACGGTTAAACTAAATCATGGAACTCAAATGGGTATAAAAGAATCCATCTACAATTTAGATAATGTGATAAAAAGCTTAGAGGACGGCTCTTCCAAGGAAACAGTCATACATGCCTTAGGAAATGTGGCGGTATCTTTGAAAGTCGGTGAAGAATCATTTGTCTTTCTGAATTCCGACTTCAGGGAAGATCAATTATCATCAACCAATTTAATCTACAATGTGTTTAGAGATATGTATACGTATATAAGTGTAGAAATCACAGACGACATTTTATCGAATAAGATATCGCTAGAAAAAGAATCGAGAAATCAACTGATTAAGGATATAGGAGTGTTTAAACAAGATTTGGAGTATATTGATAGTCAATTTAACGAGGATATTCTGAAAGAACAAAGTCCTAAGTGGATTGAAAATAAATGGAAAGAGTTAATTGGAGAGATTGTAAATCGAAATACGGAATATAAGTTATATGAAAGAATGAAAACGAAATACAATCTATAAGTAGTTTGTGGAAGTAATGAGATCTAAATATCAACCAATCTACGCCGTGTTGCTTCAAGTCGCTTTACTCTTTAAGGGTAGAAGGAGAGAATGTAAATGAACAACATAACCTCTCATAATTGCAACCTAAATATAAGGTATGACCTGCCTGATGAAATGTGGGCTAAAGTTTCTAAAGTATATGAGCGGATGCCAGGGTGGATTGGTTAGAAAAGTGGAATTCCATATTGGTTTGGAACTGAAGAGGATGATTTTTTCATTGAAGCATCCGTTGAGCCTAGTGGATTATCATTTTATGCACAGATGAATAGCGATGTATGGATGTCGTGGATAGAGACATTTAAGTTGGAAGCGACAAAAGTGTTGGGTTTTGATGTTGGTGAACCTGAAGATGGATATGTGTGATGAAAGAAGGAGGATCTAAGATTCATGGGCAGTGAATACCGCCGCAGGATGGCATAGGTGTCTGGATGTATTGGTGAAGATCATCAATGGTAAGCCCATTCAGTGGCAAGATAACTCAACTGAGCTGCGTAAAATCTATAGTGAAGCATTTAAGGTGGAGGATCTAAACCAATAAAATGATTTAAAAAGGATAAAAGGAAAAAATGATAAACTCTATTAGCATTGATGAACGGAATGGGACCACATTTAATGAAGAGATCGTTATGAATCCTACATGGGCAGACAGTTTACGTTTTTTGAGAAAGCTCGATGGAGATAAATTTACATTAGTTTTTTTTGAGGTATTAGACACAGGTTCAGCATTAGTTGGAGGCGGACCGGAATATTTTGTAGTGTCTATTACAATGGATGAACATATATATACGCTTATGAACGATAAGCAGGGAAATAGTGAAATTTCTCTAGTTATCGGTGGTCAGTTAGGAAATTATTGCGATAACATTTGTATAGAATTAATACCCATGCTTGAAGTGCTAAAGTATTTTTATGAAACTGGTAAACTACACGAATCACATCAATGGAAGAAAGAATAATTACTGGCCAGTTAGGGTTCTCGGGCTCGTAAACACCAAATGTTATGTGCAATTGTATTAAAAGAGTTGGAATAGCGGAGGTCCATACATCCATTCTTAAAGAGGTGAAACCCCTGAAAGACAAAACCGAAGTAATGGCCTATTTTTGTTTGTTTGGAGATGAATTCGATCCGAATCATGTAACTTCAATACTTAAAATTGAACCTACGAATACGGCTTATAAAGGAGATATAATTAACGAAAAGCTTCGAGTAAAAGAAACATCATGGACATTAGGTACAGAGTATGAAGAATCATTAGATGTAAATCACCAATTAAGAAAAGTAGTCGATACATTAAGAAACAAAGTAAAAGAAATCAATTCGATTCGGATTTAACATCAATTAAGCACGAAATTTTTCATTGTAATAAGAATAGAAAAGGGGGAAACGCCTGCTCTTTATTTCGATTCTGATTTTATTGAATTTGTTAATATGATTCATGCTGAAATTGATGTTGATTTGTATGCAAATCCATACAATGAAGAATCAGAATAAGAAATTAATTTTTCGAAACACGCTTCGAAGTAATGGACATCAGATAACATTACACGCTATGGACTTTCGTCCTGGGTCCGGCAAGAGACAGACACCCAGCATACGTTGGATCGTGAACATAGGAATGTTATCTGCAACATTCTGATGAGTGATAATTGATAAAATATTAAATACATAATCTCCAGTGAAAATAGTTAATTAAATCTTAAGCAAAAGACTGTATTTAGATAAGAGCATACTAGAAAGATAAAAGTTATGTTGCTTCATAAGGATGAAATAATAATTAATTTATAGCAGGGATGCGGGAATTCTGAAAATATTTTTGAAGTCAATCTACTTATTATCTGCTGTAGGAGTCGGCGTTGGATGTTTTTATTCATTCATATTTTTTATTTTTAATATTGGCGGTGGTTTTATGAGTAATGATAACAAGCCTGCCGCTTTCGGGGTTGCTGCTATGGCGATAGTAGGAACAATCGTTTTTTTACTGCTTGGCAGACTCATTTACAATTCCAACTCCTATATTGGCACAAGTATTATAATCATAGTTGTTACCGCTATTCTGACTTTGCCAGTTGTGGATGTGGCTTATAATGTGATTGATACTTATCAAACACACCGCGCGAAGCCTTATGTGGAAAGTTATATGAATGACTTAAAAACAGGTTTTGTTGATAAAATAGCACCACTGGAATTTGATTATAACGAAAGCAAGACTGAAACTCTTCGTTACTGGAGTAATAATGGACATGATATTTGGATTAAATTAAGAAAGAAAAATGAAACACTGACATCAGAGGATTTAAATAACGTAATTAATACCTTACCTTCAGCTAAGTATAAAGTAAGAGTATTTATATATTATAAGAGCTTTAAAGAGTATCCAATCGATCAGTATTTTATTGATTTTACGATTCGAAATAGCCCAACTGTTCCACCATATTGTAATTCAGATGACTTTGAACATAATCTATGTGATTTTGTAATAGGGAAATAAATCTAAAGGAGTTCCTGAATTGAAGAATCAAAAGCATGCAATGATTATACTATTTCTTTTAATAATAGTGGCCCTAAGTGGTTGCATTTCATACAGTGTGAAGGCGGATAAAATTGTTGAGGATGGGTTCATAATAAACTCAATTTCATTTGGACTGGGTGAGAGCGAAGAAGATGCAGGTATTACAGTGGTAACATACAATTTCGCTCTTCGAAATAGAACCAATAAATCAATAATGTTAAAAACAGTTGAACCGATCTTGAGTAAGGATATTCAGGAGAGATTAATTGATAGGGACATTAAATTGGACATAAATGAGAAAGTTGATGGTAATAGCTCGGAAGAACTGACAGGTACTTTTAAATTAGATACTAAAGGGCTGGATAAAGAAGGAATAATCAATTTAAACATTAATGTTAACGAATTTAATTTAGCAATTGAACAAGTCATAGGAATGAATGAAGTCAATAACTAATTTGAGATATCTCCAAGAAAACATATCAAACAAAGAGGTGTATCTTTATGGAAAGAAAAAAAGATGAAAACAATGAGATGGCTGTAATTCCAGAGCACCATAGCCCTGTTCGACATATCCTTAATGAAGCAAATGGACAACCGAACAATCAGTTTATAGATAGTTTTAAGAAAGCTCTGGATACTCCAGATGCATATGTAATTATGGAGGGTGATTATGGAGGACAAATCTACTTGTCTTGCCCTATGAAACTAGTAAACTGCAGTGAAGAGACATTACATACTCTATTAAAAGATTTAGATACCATTGCATGGGGCTGTAATGAGGGAGAAGGCCGAGGAATATATTTCGAAAAACACTTTCCTGGTGATGGAATTGGTGGAGGTATGGGGGGAGGAGATGTTGAGGAAGGACTATGGATTCATAACGAATTTATAGATTTACAATTATATGGTGAAATTCATGAAGTCGTATTAGGCAATAAAGAAAGAATAACAAAGCAATAAAATGAATGATCATAAGGCCCATCAACATCGAATAACAAAGTGTTCATGTGGATGGGCAAACTGTTGAAGTACTGCATACAGAGAAAAAGGAATATGTGAGGTGAGTTATGGGCGTAAGAAAAAAATATAAACGTAAAATCGTTCGCTCCAATCGATTATTTTATTGGTATGTTGAACCGGATATAGACGATGAAGGGAAAATCAAATTACATATCGTTTCTGAGGATAAGAAGTTAATCGTCACTTATGAAGTGGGACAACACAGTATTAAGAACAAGCCCCCATATATAGTCATCATCGGAGAAGAATTCGAAGGTTGGACAACAGAATATATAGGATACAGAAGAGTATTAACACCGAAATGGAGCGATGAGATCATCACGCCAGAATTGATAGGTGAAATTATTGATTGGTGCCTCTTGAAAGATAAAGAAATAAACATCGTTAATTGGAAAGGTGAAATTCTCCGACCTCTCTCCTGAATGGAGTGTAATTGCATTTGAAAATAATTTAGATGCGAGTGGACTTATTTGAAAACGCATACGTGAAAACAAGACTATGTAATTATCATTTAAATAAAAGGAGAGAATCTAATACAGATGAAACGTGGATATCACACTGTTAACAAAGTAATCGCTTGTGTTCTGTCATTCATATTTATCCTTATGGCAATAGCAGTACCTGCCCACGCTGAAGAGAAACAGGTGGAGACTACACCATCCAGGATTCCGTTATCCAAGTTAGAGGAAACGATTGATGCTTATGTTGCCTCGTATGAGAAGTATACCGCTGCCGTTTCGGTTGTGGCTATCAAAGACGGTGAAACCATCGTGAATAAGGCATATGGTTACGCAGATATAGAGAATCAGCGAAAGGCGGATACCTCTACGGTGTTTGAATGGGCTTCGATCTCTAAACTGTTGGTCTATACGAGTGTGATGCAGCTTGTCGAACAAGGAAAGCTTGATTTGGATACGGATATCCAGGAATATCTGCCAGAGGGATTTTTCAAAAAGCTGAAATACGATGATCCAATTACCCTCTTGAACCTGATGCATCACAATGCGGGTTGGGAAGATCAAACAGCGGCCGAGGTGTTTTATTACTCCGAGGATGAAACGTTAGAATTAGGAGAAACACTGCGTAAAAATGAGCCGAAACAGATATATAAACCGAATAGCATAGTGGGTTATTCGAACTACGGCGTTGGTCTAGCTGGTTACATTGTGGAAGAGATAAGTGGACAACCTATTTATGAATATGTCAATCAACATATATTTAAACCGCTTCATATGAACGACACCTCGATTCATCCAACGGGGCAAGATCATCCAGACCTAGTACAAAGAAGGAATGAGATTGAAGGGTATACGAAAGATTTGAAACTGATCCCTGAGAACAGAGTATACGTAACCTTTTATCCTACAGGGGCAGCGATTGGGACAGCAGAAGATTTAGGCAAATTCCTTGCAGCGCTGATGCCAGTAGATGATAGCAATGTATTATTTAAGAACAGGGATACGTTAAACGAAATGTTGTCAACAAGTCTATATTATGACGGGACTTCTACTCCGCGATTTGCGCATGGGTTCGTTGAGATGGAATACTGGGTACCTACACTGATGCATGAGGGGAATCTGAAAGGGTTTTCCAGCAAAATTGTCTTTGATCCCGAATCTAAATTTGGGATGGTGGTCATGACAAACCAGTCTTTTGAGGAAATTTATTATTATGGACTTATTAAAGAAATTTTCGGTGATAACGTCAATTCTAATAGAATTACTTCCGATGGGGAAGGATATTTTCAATCCGCACGACGGCCAGCCGCTAGATTTACTGATTTATTCAGGCAGCTTGATATAACCAAATTTTCAAAAGCTGAGTTAAGTAGTCTGTATAATGTGGTCGAGCATAATGGTGTTGTTGAGAAAATTTCCTTTACTCCTTACATTGATTATTTGCCTGTATCGAATGTAAAGGTGAACTTGATTGTAATATCTTTTATTCCTGTCATACTAGCCATCCTTTTCAGTGTGACTGCTTTGCTCGTCTATTTTATACGGATGCTACTTTACAAACTAAATAAACGAGGAAATCCTCGGATAGATTTTAATAAATATCATCTTGCAATTAATGTTGCAGGTGTGGTACTTCCTCTTAACCTTTTAATCATACACACGAGACTTCCAAATTATCCCGCTTATTCTTCGTTACGGATCAATTTAATGTTTAACCTACTTTATGTGGTTCTAGCAGTGGCGTATCTTGGCTTACTTATCTACAAACTGCGGAAGAACAGTTACAGCAAAAAGAAAAAGGTGATGTACATTATGTCTGGCATCTCGGCTTTCATCTTGGCTACTTTTATTGTGGGATGGCATTTGTATGTTTAGACTGGCAAACGCTGAATATAGATATTCAAAGCATTGCAATGGCTCGCGGATGACTTCTATATATAAGTGATAATAAGTGTGGTTAGCTAAAAGGAGTAAAGGCAGCAGTTCCTTATAGGGGACTGCTGCCTTTGTTTTAGTAGCCCTTTGGCAACTTGTGCCTCGGCATATTGAAGGGGATCAAGATCATCCTATTTTTTGTCTCTCAAAATAAATAATTTAATAGAACTGTAAATGACCACTAGAATATTCAATAATAATAGACCTATATATCCATCCGTTAATTTTGTTCTTTCAATCCACTTGTTCACCAACTCTCCAGAGAGAGCTTGTTTTCCTAAATATTTATCTATATCATTTTGATATATTTCATCCCTATATATAAGTGGAAACTCCATGCTATTGGAAGAAGCAGCTAGCGGCGGATAGAACTCTACCCATTTTTGACCTGCCCATCGATCATACTTATAGTGAAGGTCTGCGCTGGATTCAAGATGGCCCCACCTGAGAAAACCAAATATGAGTAGAATACATAGTGTAAAAAAACTAAATATTAACTTCTTGTTATTCAAATAAACCCCATCCTTATGTTGTACTACTAACAATACCGTTTTATGAAGACAACTTCATTATCCGTTATATTCTGGCGGTATTTTCCTTTATCTGTAAGGTGATTGTTTCATTGCGAATGAAATGAGTGTATTCAAAGCCCATTGGATCGTATAGACATGGGTGAATGAAAGAAAACTGATAAATATCCCTTATTCGGCAATTTTTTCTTCGCAAATACCACCGCATAGGTTATCATATACGTAATTCAGATATCAGGCGGGGTGTGTGGTATTTACGAAGTACATAGATTAGATGTTATGTGAAATCATCAAAACATAGGAGGTATAAGATGACGAGTTTTATCTGGGGAAGAGACCCCCAAGAAGCTTATCAAAACCCTTATGAATACGAAGCTCAAAATCAGTTTTACAGAGAAGCCAGTAAATTATTAAAGCTATTATTTGAACATATGATAAAAAAATCAGGTACATATGTACGTGACGATCAAAGTGCTGAAAAGGCTATTTGGATGTTATCTCTTGATTCTCTAGAATCCTTAATTGATTGTCTTGATTTACTTAAAGATAAAAAGCATAGGATTGCAGGTAGACTATTTCGTGATGCTGTAGAAACAATGGATATAGCCTCTTATTTTAATTCCAACGATCCAAGAAAAGATAAGCACTTAAGAGACTGGTATAAAGATAAAGTCATACCAAATAGCATCTATAGAAATTATATAAAAGAAAACAATGAACAGGAGTGGGAAGTACTGCAAAGATACTATAAACAATTATCCAGAATTAATCATAGAACATATAGATCCTTGGCGTTTTCTTACTCATTAGGAAGTAACAAAAGGCTGATATATGAGGGGAGATATGAAAGCGGACTAATGGTTCCTCCTCATGTGATCGCAATGTATTATGCTCTACTTAGTGGTTTAATCAGTCATTTCGTATTGAGAGTAGTTGATTGCAGATTGATTTCTGCTGAAGAAGTAGATGCATTTTGGGATCAGGCTTTAGAAAAGGAAGTTATAGAAAGAAGATTTGTTTCGCCTAAAGAAATATTTGAAAGATTTATCAAAAAGGTTGATGACATCACATAATATTCACGCTGCGGGAATACAACCTTGATCCGGCATTCGCCGGATAACCAGCATATGCTGGGTCGTGAATATAGGAACGTTATACGAAATCCTCGCAAAGAGATATTAAGAAGGAGAAGATTGGATGAATTCATCGGAAGATAGCTCACAGAAGACTCAAAAAGATGTATTTCAGGATTTGAAAAGAAGGCTAAAGACTACTAGAAAAGCAAGAATAAATGCATCAAAACGATTAAGAAAAAAACATGAGTTGTATGAGAAGACTACACATGTATATTCAGTTGTTATTTTGGTGCTTTCTATTTGGTTCATTGGGGATAATGGAAGTGATGATTACAATCTATTTGTCACAAAAATATTACTCATATTATCACTGGCACTTACATTTTTTACAATGTATATAAATACAAAAAACTATAAGGAAAGAGCTAGTGAATTCGAAACTAATTATCAGAATCTCGATATTCTATTGAATAAAATAGATAGGATTGAATCGGAATCGATTGAAATTGATAATGAGATACTTAAGGAATTACATAGAGAGTACGAAAAACTATTGTTAGAAAAGGAAAATCATCAAGATATTGATTACATGATTTCTAGCGATAAGTTACAAGAAAAGTTCAAAATACAGATATGTATTTACAGGCTGAAAACATTTTTGATTAGTCTACTTGTTGTCATACATCCAATTGTTCTTTTAGGTTTTATTTTATTGGTAAACTTATTGCTTCGAAAGTTCTTGTGATTTTGTGGGGATTTCAAAGTATGCGAGGATATCTTATAACATTATATTCAAGCAGCGGCTCCTGTCGGAGCCTTGATCTGCTAGATGGATTTCAAGAAGGAATATCAGCAGACAACTCCTCTGAGATTCATGAATACAGGAAAGTTATAGGAAATCATGGTGGAAGGATGAAAACAGAAGAATGAAATTTTATATATTCTCCAAACATGAACGGTTTTATAAGGTAATTGCTTTTTCTTTAGTTTTTATTGTTACTATTGCATGTATTTATTTCTATATCAATCTAAATAATACTCTGAAATCTAATGAGCTGAATATTTTGACTTTTGTATTAAGTCTATTCTACGCCTTACTTCTTTTTATCATTGGTATATATTTGACAGCCATGCAAAACAAATCGGGGAATTTGTTTTATAGAAGAAAACAACAATATAGATATTTGAAAAGTCTACGCTTATCTTATTCTGGAAAATTCACATTAGATGTAGATGCAAAAACCTTACACCATACAATTATTTTTCTTCAGATATTAACAGGGCGAATTGATTCAGATAAGAAGGTTCCGATTCCCCAAGATGGATTTGAGTTTACCAATAAATATCTCAAGTTAGAAAAAACCTTTTTAGAATATCGAGCATCTCTAGATAAGATAGATTCTAAAAAGCAGCCTGATCAAGATACAGACTTTAAGCCAAAAAAATCAAAGTACAAATCTGTAGAAAAGAAAGTGAAAAACTATCATCTTAATATAGTCAAACGAGTTGATAAAAATATTATCAAAATAGAAAAAGTGTACGGTGAAAGATTAACTGTAAGTCTTCAAGATGAAGATAGTCTAACAAACAATCTTTTAATTTTAGAAAGATTATTAAATGAGGTGAAAAGTAGCTTGTTAGATTATGAAGATATCGAACAAGTAGCTCAAGAGTGCTCGAATCACTTAAAACGTGACGTGGAGTCGATTATTTTACAGCTAGTAGACCGCGTAGAAAACTGCACTGATACATTACAAAATATTGAAATGAAACTCAAAGAAGACAATGACATCCTATAACATAATATTCACGTTGCGGGCATACGCCGAACCTGGGCTGGGGTATGAATAATGGGAAATCAGGAGAAAGCATTTATAAGGTTAAGGTGATATGAAATGGAATTAGTGATAAATTCGCTTAACAACAAAAAACTATCTATTTTAAAATTTGAGATTCTTCCACCTGGAGAAAAGGAAATTGTCAAAAAAAAATTGATTTGCTTTGAGTGTAGGGTTCAAGCATTCTATAGAAGAAAAACTAAGGATGGAAAGCAAGCTTGCTTTTATGCAAAACATGCAAGTGGTTGTGGGCAGGGAATGAGTAATCCTAGCAATGTCGATAGTGAAATTAAAGAAGAAGTTAACAAAATTAATGTTGTATACAACGAACTGATCCTTAGCTTGGACCAAGGCAATGAGCCTTATGAGAAAAGAAATGGGGGAATGAGTTCAGTTGAAACTGCACAAAAAAAGCATTCTCGATCATATACAATTGATCCTTCAAAAAATAAGTCCTGTAAAATTACATTGAAAAAAATATTAAAGTATGCGATTCATGATCTATTGGATGATATCGATATTCCGATAATTTTTGAAGGTAAGTCTTACAAAGATCCTTTTGATTTAATTATACATTTTAAAGATGTAGATCATTCACTCAAAGGAGAAAAAAGAATATTTTGGGGAGAAGTTAATTCGATTTCATCGAATAAACAATTTTTAAATTGTGGCGCATGGGATGGAAAAGGATATGATTTTTCTATTTTATTAAGCGAGAACATATCTAATAGTACAAAATTGAAAAAGATACATTGGAATAAAGGTGTTTATTGTATTTTTATAGCAACATTGTATATCAATAAATATGATAAGCCTTATATTCGGTTAAATGATATTAACTTAATGGCGTTAGAGACTAAATAATTCATAAGAGTACCGATTGCATAGCCTAACACAATATTTTCGCATTGTGTCACGAATTTGTCCAACGCATACTCCTGGAACTTTATTTAGAAATTTTAGATACAATTTGGTTAGATGTATTAAAAGTTAATCGCTATACCCAATTCTCGGCGAAAACAAAATAGATCAACAATCTATAAAGGAGGAACAAAATGAATTGGAGTATTTTTAAATTAAAATACGATAAGCAAGAACAATGGGCATTTGAACAATTGTCCTATTTGCTTTTCTGTGCAGAGTTTAATAACAAAATTGGATTATTTCGTTACAAAAATCAAACAGGAATTGAGACCGAACCAATTGAAAAAGATGGACAGTTTTATGGTTTTCAATCTAAATACTACACAACTTCAATTGCGGATAAAAAAAACGATATTTTTGATTCGATTAGAAAAGCCAAATCTAAAAACAAACAATTAGACGAATTATATCTTTACATCAACCAAGAACTTTCCGAAAGCAACACTAAAAGCAAAAAGAAGCCCCAATATCAACTAGACATTGAGGAATTCGCTAATACATTAGGAGTAAACATCCAATGGCGAGTTCCAAGTCATTTTGAATTACAATTGTCTTTGCCTGAGAATAAATATGTATCTGACATTTTTTTTAGTCTTGACCCAAACGAAGGAGACTTACTTGATGAAATTTCTAGGCACAACGAAAATATTTTACAGGCAATTCAAACTGAAATAACTTTTGGAGACAAACAAATTAAAATTGATAGAAGTTCTATTATTGAAGAAATAGAAAATGCTTCTCAAAAGAGAAAAAATATAATTATTTCAGGTGAAGGTGGTTGTGGTAAAACCGCAATTTTCAAGGATTTTTATAACTCTAATTTTAATAAAATACCCATTTGTGTTTTCAAATCAAACGAACTTAATGTTAATCATATTAATGATATATTTCAATTTGACAACAAGTTCACGTTTAAGCAATTTCTCAATGCATTCAAAGATGAACCTATTAAAATTTTTGTGATTGATTCAGCTGAAAAACTTGCAGAGATTTCTAATAACGATATTCTTACAGATCTAATACAAAATTTAAAAGAAAATAGATGGAATATCATCTTTACAACACGCTACACTTATCTTAATGATTTAACTTTTCACATTAAAGAGAACTATCAGTTACCATTTAGTGTGAATGACGTTTCTCTAATAAGTGCTGATGAATTAAAATTAATGTCAGAAGAATTCACTTTCTCACTTCCCGACAATCAAAAATTTATAGAACGCCTGAGAAATTTGTTTTATCTAAATGAATACATTAAATATTATCCAAGTATTGATAAGAAAAGTGATTTTAAGAGTTTTGTTGATTTACTCTGGAAAAAGCAAATACAAAATAATATCATTCAAAAAGACAATTTACATCTTGAAAGAGAAAAGTGCATTATAAATATTGCTAAGCAAAGATGTGAAACAGGGAGGTTTTATATCAATGCGGATGATTTGCCACAATCAGCGTTGTTCAAATTAAAGCAAGATGAAATACTTGGTTATGATGAAGCACATAACGGGTATTTTATCACTCATGACATTTATGAAGAATGGACATTGGAAAAAATAGTTTCGCGTAATTTTTCAAATTACTCAAGTACAAGACAGTTTTTTGAAGATTTAGGCTATTCATTACCTATACGTAGAGCGTTTAGATTGTGGCTTTCTGACCAATTGTCAGACAACAATAAAGAAATAGAGAGTTTTATTCAAGATGCGTTTATTTGTAACGAAATCATACAATTTTGGAAAGATGAAATTTTAGTTTCTGTTCTTCTGTCAGATTATGCGGAGACATTCTTTAATTTTTTTAAGAAAGAAATTATTGGGAATGATTATGAAATATTAAAGAGAAACTTATTTTTGTTAAGAATTGCATGTACAGATATATCAGCAGTTGAGAAGATTGAAGTTATAAAACCTAAAGGCAAGGGTTGGGAAGAAGTAATTTCACTTATATATAAGAACAAATCTGATTTTTTTGAAAAAAATTTAAATCTTGTTTTGCCCTTGTTATCAGATTGGTGCAATTACAATAAAAAAGGGGAAACAACAAGACAAGCTGGCTTACTAGCATTGAGTATAATACAGAAAACTGAAACCGAAGCGAATTTTTTCGTGCGAGATGAAGCAGAAGAAAGGATTTTAAAGGTGGTTTTCAATGCATCTAATGAGATAAAAGTTGAATTGAGAACGATTTTGGAAAAGGTCATTGCTAATAAATGGGCTGCCCACCGTGATCCATACGAAGGACTTTGTTCGAAAATATTAGAGAAACCATACCTAGCAACCGAATTAATAAAAACCCTTCCGTCAAACGTTATTAAATTATGTGATTTATTTTGGCAAAAGTATCCGAAAAAGCATGACAGATTTGGTTATGAAAGAGATACTATGGAAAGCCGATATGGCTTGGCCGATAAGCATGAGTTCGATTACTTTCCTTCCAGCGCCAATCAAACACCAATAAAGTGGCTATTGCAAACAGCTTTCTATGAGACACTTGACTTTATTATTAATTTTACAAACAGATCTGTAGAAGCTTATAGGCAATCTGACTATGGAAAAGAAGATACTATAAAGATCACACTATATATAAATAATACTGAAGTAACGCAATATTTGAATTGGGCTTTTTGGAGTATGTATCGTGGAAATGGAAGCCCGAATGTTCCGTACGTTTTACAATCAATTCACATGGCATTGGAAAAAACTCTTTTAGAATATACTCAAGTATCGAAGCCAGAAATAATTCAAGGAATTCTTTTTAAAATCCTCATTCAATCTAAGTCAGCTTCTCTTACTTCGATTGTGTGTAGCATTGTGCTTGCCAATCCTGATAAATTTTATAATGTAGCGGTAATTTTGTTTAAAACGATAGAATTATATCATTTTGATACAATTAGATGGACAAGAGAGAATGATGCTAAATCGTTATATTTAATCGGTTATGGAGTTAATAAAACAAAAGACTTTTTATATGCAGATGAAAGATTGAAGTCGTGCGAGGATAAACATAGAAGTTTAAATTTAGAATCATTGTTTTTGAACTATCAATTTTTTGGTATAAAAGGATTTACAGAAGAACAAAATTCTGAATTTATTGAAAATTTGTTCGAAATAATTGATCAGCACAAATATAACGATTCAATAAGTGAGAAATTTGGGATTTTGTTGGCGAGAATGGATAAGAGGAACCTAATTCCCAAAGTCTCTGAACGTGATGACGATAATCTATTAATCGAATTTAGTCCAAAAGAACTCTCAGATCGACATAGAAAGGAAAGCGCAGAAGCACTTGATCAATATCAAGAAGCTTTTAAATATTCCTCTCTAAGAACGTGGTCGGATTTTTTGTTTGGTGAAAGTAGTCAAAACCAAAACAAAAAACACGAAGAATATGACGGCAATCCTCTTTCAGCTTTATCAGAGACTAAACAATTAGTTGAAGAACTTAAGTCAGGACGAAATAGTTTGGGAATATTTGATTATTCTATACCTTCATATGTTTGTTCGAAATTATTAATTGAACATAAGGATAAACTGACAAGGGAAGATAAATTATTTTGCAAAGACATAATCCTTTCAACTCTGTCAAATCTTTTTTCTGACGATTACGGCTACCAAATAAGTGATGGTGTTGAAGCCTCAGTTCATGCGGTCCCATCATTAATAAATGAGTATCCTGAAGAAACAGAAAGTTATATATTAATAATGGTTTTGGCTCTTATTGATGAAACATCTATTGGTCATTACAAAAGAATATGTGATTATGTTATCGAGTCTATCAAAAAATCAAGATTATGGAAAGAAAATCAAAATGTTGCTCAATTAATATTACTCGGATATATAAAACTCAAGCCTGTGTGGAATAACATTGTAGCTGAAAAAAGAAAGAAACAAAGATATTGGAGTGAAATTTCTAAAAGTTCAATTTTAGAAGAGTTAGAGAAAAGAAATATTGATTTTACATTTGATGATAAATCATTTGAAATAAAGGATATTGATTCACTTGATACTCATGACTTGGAAGTAATTCACCAACTAATTCCATCAAAAACAAAAGACAAAATCCATTTAAGTATTTACGAGAAATCTTTGCCAATGATGGCTTCACAATTGCTTATAGATAGAAGAAGTCACAAATATGACTCAGGAGATATTTCTAGGATTTATAAACTACGTTTACGTGTTTTTAAGAGGTTTGCTCACTTCATTTTACAAAGAGATATAGCTGAAATTGACAATTTTCTTATACCATTTCTTAATCTTTTTTCTACAAACGAAGAAACAGCTTCTTTTATTGAAGAACTTGTAAGTGCAGAACATTACTTAAATCATCATGAACAATTTTGGTTTATATGGAAATCAATGTATCCTAAAATAAAGGAGTTATGTATAAATCCTCGTGGGTATTATTTAAAAGATATAATAATTAATTACTTATTAGCATGGCGATGGTGGCCTGAAGGTATTGAAGAGTGGCATAGCTTAAAAAATGAAAATTTATCTCTCTATGCGAACGCGTCGAAAGAAATTGGGAATGTTCCTGCTGTATTGTATTCTATCGTCAGAGTTTTAAATTCAATCGGAACTAAGTTCAAAGATGATGGTATTGTATGGGTTTATACAATAGTATCGAGAAATAGTGCTTTAAATCTTGAAGAGTTAGAATCAGATACTTTATATTATTTGGAGAAATTTTTGAGGAAATATATTTTCATTAACAGACAAAAAATCAAAAAACAAATAAGGTTAAAAAACAATATTATTCCAATTCTTGATTTCATGATTGAAAGAGGTTCTATACATGGATACTTATTAAGAGAAAGTATTCTATGAATAATTTTAATTGGAGTTACTTCTAACAACGAGTGCCCAAATGAGTTGTATGTCATCGACCAGAGTGGCTTCTAAGTATTCAAGTTTGAATATTTTCCAATAAAAGTATTTATTTCAAATAAATTTTTATTAATAAATCTAGGAGAAAATACAAAATGAAGATTTTAGGAATTGATCTAACTGTTATCATCATTGCTTTAATAACAGCATATATAGGATATCAATTTAATCATACCTCTAAAAAGAGAGAAGCATTTCTTAAGGAGCTTAATAACAGCTACAATGAGGTTTACTCTCCGATGTTTGAACAACTGCAACAGATTATAGAACTAGAAAATAGTACAATAAAAATAGAGAAAATTGATTGCTTTATGGAAGAGTATTCAGGTAAAAATTCCAAAATTCGATTTATTGCCTCGTCATTCTTATTGGAACATTTCTATAAGTTACGTGAAGTTCACAAAATATATAAGCAAGAAAACAACAGAACCAATGCGAAAGAGCTATTGAAAAAAATAGAAGGATTTCACATTATGATCGAGAATGAATATTGGGATGCTCATGATATTATCTATGAAAATCATAAACAGTTTGTGAGCGATAGTTTTTTGAATCCTTTTTTTGTTTTTCTTCGTAGCATACTGAAGATTTTTTATCATCTATCCGTATTTTTATTATGGGCCAGTGCTGCTTCTGTCTATTTTACACTGGCTCATATTGCTAGTCCTCTCGCGTGGGTCCCTGAATGGTGGAATATGCCTAATGCAATATTAATTTTTGTTGGAACTCTCATGTTTTTCGGTTTTATGCTTATGTTTAAAGAAGTATTAATTAAAAAAAATAGAAGAGAGAGTAGAGTTGTAAAAAACTTAAAAGGAAGACTGAAGAAGTTTTTTAATAAGTGATTTTATTGATTTTTAGTAAATTCATAATATGAAATTAAAATTCTAAAATTAATGCTATTCATAACAAACTCCGATTGCCAAGAAATTTGGATAATCGGGGTTTAATCTAGGTATTTCTTCATTTGAGAGAAACAACTTGTTTGTAGATAAAGCACTAAAATACTTTTTAGTAATGTTATTTGTTTTGTTACTTATTTCGTGTTTATCTTTCCCAAGTAAATACCTCACAGAAACCTCTAACGCCTTCGCAATTACCAACACTTCATAATCTTGAACAAGACGATATTGATCCTCCAGACAGAAAGGATTGATCTGACTGATATCCAAATCAAATGATGCTTGCTATCTGGTTAGAAATTTTCTTTTTTGATTCCCTTTCTTTTGCTGACATTTACAATCCGCCAACAAATATTATTTCTTGACACCATGGGTTATTAAGATGTCTTTTTTATTTTTAATTCGATCTCCGCATTAAAGGGATAACGGTTTACCTTACAATTTGGATTAGACAAAGATATTAGTATTAGCATCGAGGCATAGATAATCGCATTAAAATGATTGCTCATGTCTAGTCTTAACAAGACATGGCGCAGTTTAGACCCATCAGAGAGGTGGATGTATGAGCCGGTTGCTTGACTTATTGGAAGAGGAACGGCGCAAGCTTAATCAGCTTGGAGAGGCATCCTTGAAGCAAGCGATTCCGTTGTGGGACAACCCCGAAGTGCAAGAACAGAGCCGAAGGGTGGACGAACTGGTGGCCCGAGTGGGTGAAATGAAGGCGAGACATAACCGAGTTGTACGATGATGAGTGAGGTACATAATGCGTAGGGGAGGAGAAGCAATGGATTTTCCACCGTGGTTGCAACAAGCGATCCAGGCAAGGTTAGATGAAGTATCTGCCCGAATCGAGCATGACCCTGAATTGAGTCGTGTACGTGAGGAAAAGGACGAAGCGTTCGAAGGATTGTTTTCAGGTGAGGTTGTCGAGCAGACACCTGAATATACCGAATGGGAGAATCGTTACATTGTCAGTAAAAGCATAGAGAATGGACGTTTGTACATGCAGGGGCTACGAGATGGGATTCAGCTCACTGTATCCTTATTAGGGCAGTCAATGTTGACTGAGAGGGATAATGACAGACCGGATGCCTAATTGTTTGAAATATGTCTCATAAGAAGTGAGAAGAGTTGAAAACAGAAAAACGTAATCTGTGAGTTGTTAAAAAGGTTCATCCTATTAACGCGAACCCATAAGTCAGGGGGAGCGCCCCCGATCTTTAACTTAAAAAACCCGAGCCGAAGCGATAAGTTACACGCTTCGGCTCGGGTTTTTATGCTCTACTTTTCCAAAATCCAATTCTTACTTCGCACTTACCGATTTAAACCAATCATTCACTTCTTGCGTGATCTGATCTCCGCCATTGGATTTCCAGTTGGCGACGAATTGGTCAAAGGCATCGATTGGCAAATTGCCGTAGATGATTTTGTTGAAAGTTTCCATCTCGGACTGGCGGAGCAGGTTCCATTTGGATACCATCGTTGGCGTTGCAGCGCCAGTGAAGTAGTTTTGTTTACGGACGTCGATCTGGGACATAACGACTTTACCTGCATACCAGTTTTCCGGTTTACGGAATTCGGCCATTTGCTTCTCGTAAGGTGTTTCAGGCTTCTCGCCGTTGGCCAGCTTCACGAGTGTTTTCATGTACAGATCCTGGATAAGTGCCGGGCCGGTCAGGAAAGGGAATTCGTTGGAGAAGTCTTTGATCTTCTCTTTGTCACTGGTCGGTTGTCCGTCAATGATATCCCAGTCGTAACCTTTGGCGAAGCCGTATTCATACTCACTGCCCGCAGCCGGGTTAGCCAGGTTATCGAGCAAGTAGTTGTAGTACAGGAAGATGGCTTCTGGATGCTTCGCATCCTTGTTGATCATGATACTTGCGTTGACACCAGAGTTCTGCCACTTCGTACCGATCTTGCCGTCAGGACCTGCTGGAACGGGATAGGCTTTGATTTTGATCAGATCGGATGCAGGCAAGTCTAGAACTCAGTTGAAGCCTGGCAGGATGCCCGCGTGCCCGGCATAAGTCGACGTTAGCAAATCAGTTTTTTTGGAGATTGTGAAGTAATTTTTTTCGGGCCCTAGCTAATCTTTGTGTAAATACAGACTCTGTTAAATGAAGTTCTTGACAGATTTCACGATACGTTTTTCCCTCCACATAAAATAATAGAAGAGCTACTTGATAGTCTAATTTTAACTCGTCAATTGCTCTGTAAAGTTCTTCGTTAGTCTCAGTTCTCTCTACTTCTCGTTCCACAGTAAGTGCATCACTGAGAGTTTCAGTATTGTAACTGCAGGGGTGTGCCAAAAAGCGGCGCTCTCTATTCAATTTTCTTAAGTAATCTAAAGTAGTATTATAGGTCAATCGTTTAATCCAAGCTGGGATGTTCGCATCTGATCTAATATATGGACCCTTTGTGATTGCTTTAATGAAAGCATCCTGAATAATATCTTCTGTTAATGAATAATCAAGTATCATGGAATAAACGCTCGGATATACGAACTTGTAAAAAGAGCTATACACCTTTTCCTGAATTGTTGAATCAACACTGTCTAGTGGGTCTCTAAAAAAATCAAACCATTGAACCATACGTGTCCTCCATAAATTTTTATGTAATTAACACGAAACAGAACAATCTGTTCATTGTTAATTATACATCTTATATGGAATAATAAGTTATTTAATTTTGTTGATTCATATCACTAGTAATTCAATTGATTTTTATATTTTACATATTCATACTTTTTTCGTTAGATAATGCAGATTGTAACGTTATATATGTATGCACCTTTACACCATGAATTTAATTCTGCGAAGGCTTGGGAGGAGCTGATAAGGAAAGGAGGGCGTTAATTATGTGTTAAGCTTAAAGAAACAAAGGCAGAAGTGAGGTATGGATATATGAAGAAAAAAAGATCTAAATACTTAATCTTGCTTTTTATGTTTATTGTAATTGTATCTATTCTGTTTTTTTTGAATTTCAACAAAAAGGAAGCCAATGAGCCAGTGGTTAATGGCAATATTATTCAAATTAAGAACTTTGATCTGGATGCTAAATCAACAAATTTAAAGACAATGACAGAAGGGTCGATATTCGTTGAGGGTGAGAAGGAGCATATTGATCATATCAAAATAGTAGCACATGTAGAGATTGACCCCGCTGACTGGGGTGGTGTTGCATTTTATATCCCTGATCAATGGAGTGTCTCCAGCATCACCAGCAGTTATCCTGAAAATCAATCGAAGTTAAAGCCCGCTGAGTATGTATCCACCTGGATGAATTCTTCTGATGACTCTTCTTGGCGCACGATGATCGAAATTGGGAGAGAGCGGAATTTCACAGCAAATGGCGGAGGTACTGGAACGATCGTGATTGATTTAAGTCCGGATCAAAAGGGTGTGTCCCCCTCTGAGTCATTAAAAATTGGTATTGAGGTCGGGTCAGAAGAGAAAAATGGAAAAAGAGTTATGGGTACAGATTCTGTTGAAGTTCCGGTGTTTTAAAGTACTTAATTGTGATTCTTTTGTTTTGGGAAACGAATACAAAGGGAGTTGACCTAAATGAATTCATTATTAAGAAAGCCTTTAAAAAGAGCTGTAAGCGCACTGCTAATTACAAGTATTTTTTCGACAATATTGTTTGGAAATTATGCTTTTGCAGCGGATCAACCTGTCAATCATACAGAGGCAAGTAATTCTCTGACTTGGAAGGAAGCTGGAAATAATCATTATGATATCTACAGCGCGTATTCGGTTGGGTTTATGGGTGCAGAATGGTCAAGTGCTCGCCGAGCCTGGGGATTCAACTATAGATTGGTTGGAACAGGAGCAAGTAGATACAACGATAAAGCGACAAGTAGAATAAGAATAGCGGCATTTGAAATAGAAGGAACCTCGAATACAAGCAAATTAGCTTTATGGTCCAGCGCAGACAGTAAGTATATTGGCTCTGCGCCAGAATCTTCAGGTTCAAAACCAGGCTATAGCTCTCTTGCGGGCGCTGTTATTGGTTTTGCAATTACAGCTATTAACAATTTAAGTGCTGGGTATGCATGGTCAGTTGTTGGATTAATTGATGCAATGCGTAGTACAGTGGATGACGTTATTTCTACTGATAATCGTTTGTGGAGAAAGTGGGATTGGTCATCTGATATTTCAGATACCGGTCAGTACTTCTGGTTCATCGCTGATGTGGAGCCTAACCAGACCGCCCAAATATCAACTGAATATATGATTTTTGGTCCGGGTTACGAACTCTTATCTGCGGGTGTAAGATACCGGAATCTTGAAGCTGGTAGTGCAGGAAGGAGTTTAGCAGCTAAAACGAATGAGGAATGGAACCCGGGAATGATGTCGGCTACGGAAAAAGAAGAGTATGGAATTGAAGAAATTCCAAGAGAGCAGTTTGATAAAAGAGCAAAGGAACTGAATATCTCTTCCAGAAGTGTTGAGGAATTTACGAATTCAGATGAAGACGTTTTTTATTACGCACATGATTTTAAGGAATATGAAGTAAGCCAACCTGAGCTTGCGGCCACTTCGTCGTCTAAAACTGATTTAATTCAAGAAATAAATCAAAGCTTGGAAAGAAGTTCAAAAATTGTAGAAGCCTTCTCAACAAACGAAGTTCTCCAAGAAGAGGATCAGGCTATTATTGAGAAACATACGATCAAAATAATGAAATTGAAAGAACTCTTAAACAAGGTGCAATCCTTAAATGAAGAGGATTCAGGAGCTATAAATGCTCAAAGGAAAGCTTTCCAAAACGAAGCTTAGAATAAAGCTGGGTTAACTAGATATAGAAAAACAAGCCGAAGCGTGTATCTTACCGCTTCGGCTTGTTTTGTTTACTCTTTATTTCTCAAAAAATCTAATCCTTACTTCGCACTTACCGATTTAAACCATTCATTCACTTCTTGCGTGATCTGATCACCGCCATTGGATTTCCAGTTGGCGACGAATTGGTCAAAGGCATCAATTGGCAGATTGCCATAGATGATTTTGTTGAAGGTTTCCATCTCGGACTGGCGGAGCAGGTTCCATTTGGATACCATGGTTGGTGTTGCAGCGCCAGTGAAGTAGTTTTGTTTACGGACATCGATCTGGGACATAACGACTTTACCTGCATACCAGTTTTCCGGTTTACGGAATTCGGCCATTTGTTTCTCGTAAGGTGTTTCAGGCTTCTCGCCGTTGGCCAGCTTCACGAGTGTTTTCATGTACAGATCCGGGATACGTGCTGGGCCGGTCAGGAAAGGGAATTCGTTGGAGAAGTCTTTGATCTTCTCTTTGTCACTGGTCGGTTGTCCGTCAATGATATCCCAGTCGTAACCTTTGGCGAAGCCGTATTCATACTCACTGCCCGCTTTCGGGTTTGCAAGGTTATCCAGCAGGTAGTTGTAATACAAGAAGATTGCTTCTGGATGTTTCGCATCCTTGTTGATCATGATACTTGCGTTGACACCAGAGTTCTGCCACTTCGTACCGATCTTGCCGTCTGGGCCAGCTGGAACAGGGTAAGCTTTATACTTTGAGCCAGGTACGTTCTTCAGCAGGTCAGGTGCAGGCCAGTCCGGTACCCAGTTTGCGCCAGGCAGAATGCCCGCTTTGCCAGCTGTCCAGCTTTCAGCGGATTTGCCTTCGTCCCACAGCGCGGAGTCAGCGTGGATATAACCTTTATCCATCCATTCAGCCAGCTTGGCAAGGGCTTGTTTGGCACCCGGGTTAACGGAGCCGTACTCGAGATTGCCGTTCGCGTCTTTGTTCCATTGCTCCTCGATTGTGCCGTATGCACCGAACAACCAGTCGAGCTGACCCATCCAGGTGTTGGTGTTATTTTTCAGCGAGATCGCCAGCGGGAATACTTTGTCTGGAGACAGGCCGTCCGGGTTCTCGTTCTTGAATTTGTCCATGATGTTCTCAAGGTCTGCGATGGTCTTCGGAGCTTCCAGGTTCAGCTTCTCCATCCAGTCCTCGCGGAGCCAGAGCAGTGTATCGTCGTTATCGGTGTACTCCATGATTGGCATGTTGTATTTCTTGCCGTCCTTGGTGAACGGATACCACAGTTCAGGATGTGCTGCTGCGTGATCTTTCAGGGTCTGACTCGCGTACTTGTCGAACAACTCATCGATGGCGATGAATTGACCGGAGTCGATCAGCTGATTGGTCAGTACCGCATTGGTGGGTACGGTGACGAAATCTGGCAGCTTCTCGCCAGAGGCGATAGCCAGTTGCAGCTTTTGTCTGTATTGATCGTCATTGGCCGGATACCAAGTATCTTTATGCTTCATACCCAGCGTTTCGAGCATCCAGCGATCGTGCACGTTATTTTCTTTGGTATCTCCTTGCACGTATTTCTTCGGCATCAATACCGAACTGAACTCGATGGGTGGATCATATTTTCCTTTAGCAAAAGCAGCTTCTGCTTCAGCTGAGCCGACAGTTCCCGGCGTATTATTACCATTGTCACTGCCTGTCTCGCCACTGCCGCACGCAGTGATCGTGATGAGCGCGATAACCATGAGCAGTGACCACCATGTTTTTTTGAATTTGATCATTGTTCAATCCCCCTACGGTGTATGATCTTTACAGTTTAACTGTACCAACTTGTGCGGGAGTGCATCTATATGAGTTTTTTAGTTTCGATAGGACTCTATTAGTGAATGTTCCAAAAGACCGTTTTTCAGTCATGTTATTTATGCTGGTCTCTGTACTCCTGCGGCGTAACGCCGAACTGGCGCTTGAACACTTTGATAAAATAAGCCGGGTCCATATAACCAATCTCCATGCTGATTTCATACACTTTTTTGGTGGTCGTGACCAGCTTGTGACAGGCCCGATCCATGCGCAGGCGCGAGATATAATCACTGATGCCTTCACCCGTTTCGATCTTATAGATCTTGGACAAATGGGTCGGGTGCAGATTGACATGGTCAGCAAGCACACGCAAAGACACATCCAGATGTAGGTTCTTATCCGTAAAATCTTGAATCTTCTTCACATACTCGGAACGGATGTCCTTGATCTCGTTGGACGTGCCTTCCTTGAGTTTGCCAAGCACACTGAGCGACCATTTCCGCAATTTACTGATGGTAGCGAAAACTTCCCCACTTTGCAAATCCTCGACATCATTGCCCATTAAAGTAGTCAAAGTCAGCTTGTTTCGGTGGGCAATATTGGTGAACGAAGCCGTAATAAGAAAACCAGCCTCCATGCAATGCTCCCAGGATTCCGACCATTTCTCATCCAGCTCAGCGCAGACCGCGAGGATTTTCTCTTCGGCGGCATCCCACTGTCCGCTTTCTAACAAACTAATGAAGGTGGGCGGGGTGTACAGTACGTCCAAGGGACCTTGCGCCGCAGGTGTCTCGACATCACTGACACGCATGACAAATTCACGTTCATCGCCGACGATCTGCCGGAAATAGGCGGAAGCCTGACGGAAGCGATCGTAGAGCTGATCCGGAAAGGTGAACCACTCGGTGATAACGATGGAGAGGGAGCCTTTCAGAAATTGTTTTACTTTGGATTGAAGCTGAATGGACAGCTTCTCCAGAATGGTTTCTTTGCCAATATCGCCTTTCCGTTCTTTCAACTGAAGTAAAAACACCAGATATCCGTGCTCCTCCTTGACGCCCCACACTTCCATAAACTCACCCATAATCTCTTCCGCCATGTTGATGATGGCATATTCGATCAGGGTCTGATCATTGCTGTCATAGTGTCCGAATTCTTCTTCCAAACGAACCAGCATTAATGCAACATCCCCGGTATGAAAGGGCAGAGCGTAATTAGCGAGCTTCCGATCCCATTCGGCAGCGGCGATTCGTTGTCCCTGCAAAGCCCCTAGGAGCAGTCGTCCCCGCAAATGGGGAAGATTCTCTCGCAACGTAAACTGCGTTCGTGTCAGTGAACTGACAAGTTCCCATTCGCTGTTCAATTGATCAATGGCCTTCTGCACAGCACCCATTAGTTCATCGTCTGTGGGCGGCTTCAGCAGATAGTCTACAGCTTCGAACTGAATGGCTTTTTTGGCGTAATCAAATTCGGAATATCCGGATAACAGAATACATTTTATTTTTTTGTCCCGTATGCGGATGCGTTCGATCAGTTCAATTCCTGTCATTTCGGGCATCTGAATGTCCGAGATCACGATATCGATGGGATGGGTGTCGATCATTTGTAGTGCTTCGTGTGCCGAGTATGCTTTATGCACATGTTCAATACCCAGCGTATGCCAGGGCTTGGTCATGGACAGGTTATCGACCCAGTGTGCTTCGTCGTCTACGATCATCATGTGCATTGTGTAGTGTCTCCTTGGTGGTATATAAGTCTTAAGAGTTAAAATCAATGGATGCTTCTTGTGAACGAGGTCGCTACGGATTTGAAGGGTTCTTTCGATCGCTGTTCAAGCCCCATTTTCTGAATTGGAAGATTGAATGGTTAAAATGTTGCTTGAAAGGCGAACGCTTCGCTTCTCCAGAATCCCTTCAATCCTTCGCTTTGGTTCACGTAAAGTTTAATCCCTTTATTTTAAAACAAGCCCTATATAAAGGTTGAATTTGTAATAAAAGCGAAGCGTATGCTCCGATGCGGCATTCTTTCCAATTGGTTTTCATGAGAACACTTCCGAACGCTTTGCTTCTTCAGGTTTTTTCTGTCCTCTGCGTTCACGTGTAAATGGTTCGTTCAAAATCAAATATCAACTTATCGTTAGTATCGAAATTAATTTGTATCGGTATTTCCTTTATCGGAATCTGTATCCTCTTTTGGTATCTCCCAGATAATCTCGGTCCGGAACCCGCCAAGTGGGGATGGGCCGAATAGGAGGTAGGAATGACTGCCGAACAGGTGCGTGATTCGTTGGTGCGTATTCCAAAGGCCGCAGCCCATTTCTTCTTGTAAAGGTTCCTGCATCTTCAAGTTTAGCGCTTCGTATTGTTCCGGGCTTAAGCCAGGACCATCGTCGTCGATGTATATTCTGCCAAAACCATTCAAACGCTCCCCGGTAATTCGGATTTCCCCGGATGAATAGGACTTCGCCACGCCGTGAATCACGGAATTCTCGACCATCGGCTGAAGCATTAATCGTGGCACCGACTGGGAGAGCATATCCTCAGGGATATCGATGTGATATTCAATGCGACCATTACGCAGCTTCTGGATATCCAGATAGTTGATCAGCAGCTTGATCTCTTCCTGAAGCGACGACGTCTCCCGTTCCATGCGGGTGGTGTAGCGATAATACGCACTAAGGTTATGCGCCATGGAGACCACGGCTTGCTCGTCCTTCATCTGGGCCATGTTGATGATATAACCAAGACAATTATATAGGAAATGCGGATTGATCTGCGCTTGTAATTGCTTCAGCGTAGCTTCCCTTGCTCTAATTTTCTCATGGAATACATTCTCGATCAGATCTTGAATCTGATGAGACATATCGTTAAATCGGCGGAACAGGAATGAGAACTCATTCTGGTTTTTGCTATGCAGTCGCACAGAATAATCACCCTGCTCTACGCGGCGTAAGCCTTTGATCAGTTTTTTGATCGGATATTGAACATTCCGGTACAGCAGGATTGACGCCGAGATACCCACCACCAGCAGCAATATCATACAGGTGTAGAACAGATTCTGACTCAGCGAGATGGGTTTCAAAATCTGATACAGCGGGATCACGTCAACCAGATGCCAATCCAGATAGGTGGACTTTACGGAGCTAACCAGATAGTTCTTGCCGTTCAGTTCGACCACGTCCTGTGTGGTATCTTCGGGAGAATGCGTATCCAAGTACTGAATAAGTTCTGCTGATAACTGTTTGTCCGCGCTGCGATTGAGAATGGGTGAATTTCCTTTGTGATACAAGAAAGGATCGCCTTGTCCACCCGCTTTATACGTATCCAGCATATTTTGAATATTTTCGTAGCTGAAGCTAGCTTCAATCACCAGATTACTTCCCGTGAGCATCCCCGGCTGTGCCAAGGAATCGGTATAAAACCAATAGAAGGAATTTAGTTCGTCCTGTGATGCGGCTCCCTGATCCCCATAGGTCCATCGTCCACTCATATTTTTTTTCAAATACGCCTCATCATATCCTGTCGTTTGGTTGTAGTTGGCTATGACATCCTTATTCTGCTGTGAATACACCGCATATCGGGTAGGCCATATATCCGTAACGCCGGTTTGCAACGTCATCTTCTCTTGTATCACATAACGGGTCTGCATCCGGTCATATCGATCATCCCACATGTTAAGGCCGTTGAAAGCTCTGACATTTGGATCTCGGGAGAGAATTAGGCTGAAATCCATCATCTGATTGATGCGGGAGTCGATCTGACTGGACAGAAACGTGAGCTGTTTGGTGTTGGAGATCTGCAGTTCTTTGCTGACGACATCATAGGTGACGTTATTCGAGTAGGTGTACATGATCAGAATGGGGATGAACAAGACCACAATTAACAAGTTTATTTTGGCAAAAAGACTGAATCGGGATCTGGTAGTACCTTGAAAAGGCATTAAGCGCTTCCATATATGCATGAAAAGTCTCCTTCTAATTCGTGTGTAAACAACCTCTTCCGATGATACCCTAACAAAACACTATCAAGCCTAACAATGTTATATAGTCAGACCTCAGAACGGCTTGATACTATTTATATCAGAGAACCCGATCACACACAAAAACTTTTTTTGGGAACAGGAGAAGCGCTATGGAGGCTAAATTGGAGGGTAAGCGGATCCCGCAGGCAAACGTTGGGAACAAGCTGGATAAAAAGAGAAAAAAACGCTACAAACAGCCATGGATTCTGCACTTCATGGTGTTGCCGGCGGCCATTATGGTCTTTATATTTTCATACATTCCGATGTCCGGGATTTTGATGGCATTTCAAGATTATAAACCTGCACTTGGATTTTTTAATTCCGAATGGGTAGGACTGAAGCACTTCAGGTATATGTGGGAAAATGATTATTTCCTGCAAATTACGTGGAACACGCTATTTTTTGCCTGTACGAAGATCGTCATGAACTTGATCATTCCGTTTGTATTCGCCTTATTGCTTAACGAGGTACGGAAGATGGCACTGAAAAGAACAATTCAAACACTCGTGTATCTTCCTCACTTTCTGTCTTGGGTTACGTTGTCAGGCATCCTGATCGACATTCTGGCTCAGACGGGTATTGTCAATCAGTTCCTGGTTTCGGTATTCGGCATCAAACCGATCTTCTTCCTGGGGGATGGCAGCTGGTTCCGATTCACAATTATTGCGAGTGATGTCTGGAAAGAGTTTGGATTCAACACAATCATCTTCCTCGCGGCACTGTCTGGCATTAACCCTGCACTTTATGAAGCAGCTGAAGTAGATGGGGCAGGACGCTGGAAGCAAACGATGTATATTACCATCCCGGCACTGATTCCCATTGGGATCGTAATCGCAACCTTGGCACTGGGTAATGTGCTTAACGCCAACTTTGACCAGATCTTTAACTTATATAGTCCGTTGATTTATCAACAAGGAGATATTATCGATACGTTTGTGTATAGAGAAGGTCTGTTAAGTGGGCAGTTCAGTTTCGCTACCGCTGTGAATCTGTTCAAATCGGTCATCAGCCTGATCCTGATTGTGATCTCGTACCGACTGGCTTACCGATTCGCCGGATATCGAATTTTCTAGAAAGGATGACAAACGAATGTATCATAAAACGATGCCTTACCGCATATTCAGCATATTCAACAATGTGTTCCTGACCATCCTTTCACTGCTCTGCTTGCTGCCTTTGTATCACTTGCTCATGGTATCACTTAGCGCATCTGCGCCTGCAAATGCTGGTCTCGTCACGTTCTGGCCAATTGGATTCACACTGGAGGCGTATGCGAAGACATTTGCCAATACCAACTTCCTCTCCTCCTTATGGGTATCTGTGGAGCGGACGGTACTCGGTACTGGACTTGCGTTAATTGTTAATACGCTTGCAGCCTATGCGCTTTCCAAAGAGACGCGGGTGTTCCGCGCACGTAACATCTATCTGTGGTATTTTGTCATCACGATGCTGTTCAGCGGTGGCCTCATTCCGGGGTATATCCTGATTCTGAAGCTGGGACTGATGAACACATTGCTGGCCTTGATCCTGCCGGGATTGGTTGCGGTGTTTAACATCATTCTGTTGCTGAACTTCTTCCGTACCGTTCCGAAGGACCTGGAGGAAGCTGCATTTATCGATGGCGCAGGTCACTTGCAGACGTTTATCAAAATCTACCTGCCTGTCTCCGTACCTGTTATTGCAACGGTTTCTCTCTTCATGATGGTTGGACATTGGAACGCATATTTTGACGGGATTATCTACATCCGTGATGCGGAAAAACTTCCACTCGCGACATTCATGCAGACGATCATCGTGCAGGCCGATATGTCGAAGCTTGATCCAGAAGCGGTGAAGAACCTGTCCCAACGGACGATTCGGGCTTCGCAAATCTTTATCAGCGCACTGCCGATCCTGCTTGTGTACCCGTTCCTGCAACGTTATTTTGTAACGGGGATTGTGGTTGGAGCTGTTAAGGAGTAGTTGAATGTAGGAAATGAATAGGATTGCAAAATGGAGTCACTGAACTGGGGAAGGCCAGGGAGGTGGCTTCTTTTTGTGGAAAAAGAACGTTGCGCATATGTAGTGCATTACCTTTATTTTAATAAAATGGTACGATAAGAAAAATGAAATGCAAGTATATCCTGATTATTCCTATCGAGGAGTTGTACATAGTGAAAAAGATGATGATGTTGACACTTGCTGTAACGTTATTAAGCTGCTCCATGGCTCACACCGTTTCAAGTGCACCTAAGAAAATCAGCGTGATTTTTAATGAAAAGGAACTCCAAACACAGGCAGGAGCCGAAGCGAAAATGATAGACGGCCGAGTATATATCCCGGCTAATATCCTTCGAGGTGCGAGATTCTCGGTAGAGTATAAAAACTCAACGCTTCATTTGATTAATAGCTATTTTCTGTACGCCAGAAATTTGATGGAGATGCATGTGTTTAATCATGTCTCTACAACGCGATTCAACAAGATGGATCAGGAAGTGGTTCACATTTTGGGCAATGTGCTGCTGGAAGAGCCGGTAGATTTCTCGAAATTACACGAGTTCATAGCGGAAGCTGAATCAAATGCGGGAATCCGACCGGAGAACTTTACTCCCGTGCTAGACTATAATTCCTTTGATTTTGGATCTGCGAGACGAAGTGTAGAAGCATACAAAAAAGCAAGTTGAGAGTTAATCGCTTATGTTGATACTGGAGACAAAGAGAGGTTGAAGTCGTTTTACGAAGAGAGAAAACAGGCACTTGAGTATTACGATTCTTACACGAATGTGTATGATCTTATTTTTAAAGCGAGTTTTACGAGTGCAGTGAGATAGAGAAGAAAATAGTAATGATAATAAGTGCAGGAGGGAATTCAAAATGGATTTTAGAAGAATAACTTGGGATAATTTTATCGAATGTATTGAACTTTAAAATGACTTGGGTTATTAAGATGACTTTATTCTCGAATCGGCTGAATCCCAAATTCAGAGAGGATGAATACGATGATGGATCAAAACTTGATACAAGCAATAGTCAGGGGAGAAACTTCGCTGGGCATTGAATTTGGATCCACACGAATCAAAGCTGTACTCATGGATCACCATTTTAATACCATCTGTTCCAGCAGTTATGAGTGGGAAAATCAATTGATTGGCGGTTACTGGACTTACCCTATGGATGACATGATTCATGGGTTGCAACAAACCTATCATCAATTAAAGCAAGAGATTGAAAAAATTATGGTGTAACGATACAAAAAATTGGCTCGATCGGATGTTCTGCTATGATGCAGGGTTACATTGCACTTGATCAAACAGGGGAGTTATTGGTTCCGTTTCGTACATGGCGCAATGCCACAACGGGGAAGGCTGCATCAGAGCTAACCGAGAAATTCCAGTTTAAAATTCCAGAGCGCTGGAGCATCGCACATTTGTATCAAGCGATTTTGAACGGAGAAGAGCATGTTACGAACATCAATTATATTACGACACTATCAGGTTACATACATCGGCTGTTGACTGGCAGTAAAGCTATAGGTATAGGGGATGCCTCCGGTATGTTCCCAATTGATGAATCCACACTGGGATATCATGAAGAAATGGTAAAAAAGTTTGACGATTTAATTGCCGACAAAAGCTACCCGTGGAATCTTAAAGATATTTTACCTAAAGTGTACACTGCCGGTGAACATGCCGGATATCTTAGTGAAGCTGGTGCACGACTGTTAGATCCATCAGGTAACTTGGAATCCAATATTCCACTGTGCCCTCCGGAAGGCGATGCTGGAACAGGCATGGTCGCTACGAATAGTGTCCAAAAACGTACGGGTAACATTTCCGTAGGTACATCGATTTTTGCCATGATTGTATTAGATAAAAACCTATCTAGGGTATACCCTGAGATTGACATCGTCACTACACCTGATGGCAATCCTGTGGCTATGGTTCTTGCGAATAACTGCTCCAGCGATATTAATGCTTGGGTCGACATGTTCCGTGAGTTTTATGAGGCGATGGGACAGAAGCCCGATATGAACCAATTATTCAGTGTGTTGTTCAATGAAGCACTGAAAGCTGACGCTGATGGCGGTGGCTTACTGAGCTATGGCTACTATTCAGGCGAGAACATTACAGGAATTGCAAAAGGTCGTCCGTTGTTCGTACGTTCTCCAGAGAGCCGCTTCAATCTGGCAAACTTTATGAGAGTTCATCTATTTGCTGCGTTTGCTGCACTAAGGCTCGGGCTGGATATTCTTACACAGAAGGAGCACGTAACGATTGAGCACATTTGGGCGCATGGCGGATTGTTCAAAACCCCACGAGTCGCTCAAAAAATATGCGCATCCGCACTGAATATTCCCGTGTCGGTCATGTCTACCGCGGGTGAAGGTGGCGCATGGGGAATGGCTATTTTGGCTTCCTACATGGTTAATAAGCAGCAGCACGAGGGTTTGGCAGAGTACCTTACTACTAAGGTGTTTATTGATGCAGAAGGACAAGAGGTTTCTCCAAATAGCGCAGACGTGAATGGATTTGCCTTGTTCATGGAGCGTTACACGGAAGGGCTGGCCATTGAGCAGTCAGCAGTAGATCATTTTCTGGAAAATGGGAAGAAAGCCTGAGATGTAATAATTTCTTGAACAGAGGAAATTGGAACGAAGCCCGTTGCCTACACTATGCTGCCCTGCTATAATTCCTGTATATCTACTGCATTGGGGGTTATGACGTGGCAATATGGATGATGCCGGATTGCTCGTTCGCTAGAAAGCCTTACGCAAAGCCTGAATAGGGGCGGACTTTGTGTAGGGCGCGACAAAAATGAGATTGTTGCCCTGAAATCAATATCAACATAATGGTTCATCCCGCAGGCTTTGCACCTTATTTGTTCTTCCAATAAAAATAAGGGGCTGAACGCCATGCAAACACCATTTATTCAGAATCATCAATTTAATTATATTCAAAAACAAGCTGATTTCCTGCTGAAAACGCTACGCTCGGTTGTAGATCCCAAAGTATTGGAAACCGTACGTTATACGGTCGGCACCAATGCGGTGAGCATCTTCGATGAACTCACTTCGGAGCAGAAGCAACTGCTGGAGCAGTTATCCACGTATGAGACGACATATGAATTGCAGACGTATCTGAACGGGCTGGAATCATATCTGATTCCATATCCGCAAGTATCCGCGAAGCAGATTCAGAAGCTGTTTCCCAAGGTAAAGAAGCTTAAGGTGCCGGATCTGGAATCCATCGATTACGCGCGTACAACTTATCTGAGATGGACCGATATTGCTACCGATCGCTTGTTCATCGTGTATCCGTATGAAGGCAGATTCCTAGGGATTGAGGGGCGAATTACGGCGACGAACAAGAAGGGATACTGTATGTTCTGTCATCGTCATCAGGAGCTTGGATTCTTCAACGTGAAGACCAAGGCTCATTCGCCAGACAACTTTTCTTCCATTGCCCAGTACGTATGCATGGATAACACAGCTTGCAACCATAGCATCACTGATATCACTATGCTGGAGAAGTTTCTTCTCTCGACAGTAAAATAATGCAAGACACACAAGCAGGGTCGCTCTTCGGAGCGACCTTTTTGCGTGTTCAAGCGTTGTGATTCGATATTGAACGTACCACAAAACTTCAGAATACATATTCGGGTCATACCTTTTTTCTCATACGATCATGGAGTCGGAATATCGTTGGCATAGTTCAGTCCCAAGTGATGTGCATGGTTCAGCAGTGCCTCATAATGCTCAGGCTTGGATTCCAACGTTTCATATAAAAACTCAACCCTCGATTGGGACACGCCGCAGTAATCGGCAATACCCACATTGAGCAAATTGGCGATCGATTGACCATAGTTGCGCTTCTGCATCTGTTCTTCCGTCACACCCGAAAGAGAGATCCACAATATCTGCTGATGAGGAAGTTTGTTCGCGCCGTAGGCAAACCCGTTGTTCATGACACGATCCACATAGCCTTTCAACATGGCTGGCAGATGCCACCACCAGAGAGGAAACACAAAAGCCACAGCATCGTGTTTCTTCAACCGATCCATCTCCGTCTCAACCTCAGGCGAGAATACCTGATTTTCTTGGGTATAGTCTGGTTCGTCTATCTCACGAAGAATCGGGTCGAATCCAATCCCATGCAAATCCAATATCTCATAACTGTGACCAGCCTCGGTAAGCCCCTGTGCAAAACGTTCAGCTACCTGAAAGGTCAAGGAATCTTTACGCGGGTGGGATACTACGACGAGTACGTTCATCTTATCTTTCACTACCTTTCTGGATTGCAGTCTTGTAGCCATAAATCAGTGGCTGATGCTATTATAAACAGGTATGAAAACATCTGGAAGTACGCACTTTGATGTTCTATAGGAAGAATGAAGTGCTATAGGAACATTAAAGTACCCTAAATGGATGCCTCGAAATAGGCTCAAATAATAGAAAGAAGAGCACCAAAAAGATTAAGATTCACCTTGATATAGCCTGATTATGGAGGGGTTCAAAAATGACGGAACATGAAGACACAAACGCTACAAAGAAATATAAAGTAGGCGTGGAAGCGGCCTTGGAAGTGATGGGCGGAAAGTGGAAGCCTTTGATTATTTATCATTTGATGACAGGACGGAAACGCACGTCGGAGCTTCGGCGGTTAATACCCGACATTACGCAGAAGATGCTGACAACACAGCTCAGAGGTCTGGAAAAGGATGAGATTGTGCAGCGCAAGGTATATTCGGAGGTTCCTCCCAAAGTGGAATATGAGTTAACGGACTACGGCTGGGGACTAAAGCCTGCCCTGGACCATTTATGTTATTGGGGAGAAGAGCATCTGGATAAAATCCACGGAGATAAGTTTAAAGTTTTGGAGGACTTCGATTCTGAAGAGAAGGGGGCGAGAAATTGAATGGTGCGGAGCACGTGAAACAGGTAGTCCCTATTCGTTGTGAAGGCGTGGCTGTAGTTCTGTTGAAGAAAAGCCTCGATCAATACCGTGTACTGATGCTGAAGCGGGCTGGTCGTATGTTGCATAACGAATGGTGTTATGTTGGCGGCGGGATAGAAAAGGGCGAGAAGGCATGGGAAGCTGCACTCAGAGAAGTCCACGAGGAAACAGGTATTACGGAAGTCCGGTTGTATTCTGCCAATCAATTCGAACAATATTACTCACCCATAGAGGATTATATCTATACCGCTCCCGTATTCGTAGGATATGTGGATGAAAGCCAGGTTGTCCGGTTAAATCATGAACATATCGAGTACCAATGGATGACGTTTGACGAAGCCAAAGAAAACGCGGCATTGCCCGGCATTGATGATATTTTGGATTTTGTTGAAAAACATTTTGCCAGAAAAACCCCTTCCGAGTGGCTTCGGATTAATGAAGAGAATAATTAGGAGATGGAACTCATCACATACAAGACGATTTATCCAAGAGCATGGTTGAGCCTACTATGTATGTTGGTCATTGAAACTATACTTTTAAGGGATGGTATTTACAATAAAAATGGGATTTGGAAGTACTCCCTGATCGCTCTATTGACCTATATTCTGGTGTATATCGTTTTCCTGATCTGGCGGTTATTTTTCACTAAACCCAGTATTACGCTGGAAAGCGATCATGTGATTTCTACGACACATCAGAGGTATGATGCATCTCAGATTGAGTGTATTTATGTGAATTACAGACGGATTGGCATCAAACTCTATGGTAAACGGTTAGTGCCGATGGATCTATGTTTTTATTTTCAACGAGGTCAGGAATCCGCAGGCGTAGAAGCTGTTCATGAATGGGCTGCGCGAAACGACAAAGAAATAAAACACAAATTGTTTCAAACCTTGGGGTAGACCAGTACGTCTGTTGAGTATAAGGAGTCGTTAAGGCTAAAGATTTGGAGGCGAAGTGATGCAAACCATAGAGCAATTTCTAACGAGTGATTGGTATAAACAGGTAACAGCAGAAATCATTCAGCTTAAACCTCAGGTCCAATTTGTCGAGCATGCCAGTTTTGAAGCATCGTTGCTGATGGATTCATTTAAAGAACGGAAATATGTGCTGGAGGGTTTCAGCGTCTCGGCTCCAACCGAAGAGGAGTGTATACAGTGGATCATGGAGCAGATGGACGGAGACAAGGATCACATAACGTCCTATGTTTTGGCTCGCTTTACATTCAGTGAACAATTGGAAGATGATCCAGATGGAGAATTTCCAGAAGGTGAGGAGCTTGAGGCAGGAGATCGATCTGAAGTGGTCGAGGTATTAGGTTTTACGAGATCTGTTATCGCTAACACCATCATTGAATATGATATGGTCAAAAACCATCCTAAACAATTAACAGCTTATTTTAAACGCACACATATTCCAGGTGCAGCTCAATTCTCGTCACAAATTAAAAAGCTTTACGCTTCAATCGCAAAGTAAATTCTAAAAATCAGCAGGAGAGATGCCCATGAAATATCGAACGAAAGAATGGTATGAGCTGTGTCAACGAACAGGACTTCATTTTGGGATGAGGGTACATAGAGGAACTTACGAGTTAAACGAAGCACTTTTTCTACGACGGTATAAAAGAAAAGAAAAAGAGTATATTGAGCTTCAGCGTGAGATGTACAACACAGATCCTCGTTTTTTGCTGGAGCAAAATGGTCATGTTTTAGTCCCTGCTGAAAAGTTTTTTAGTGGGAATGAAATATCGGAAGATGATAAAAAAGTATATCAGATGCCTGCCGAAGAAAGAGAGCGGATCGAGAAATTAATCGCAGATTATGATGTACGGCCTCCTTTTGACGAGTTGAGCTACAAGCAAGAGTTTAAAAACAAACTGGAATGGGATTGCAAACACCAGAAAGCGCGTTTACCCCAAGAGATCTTTGAACAAATCGCAGATATCCGTGTGTTTACGTTGGGCTACTGTACGAAAGAAGTTATGCTACAGCTGAAGAAACAGAGTGCAGAAAATTGGAGAGAGATGGAGCGTGTATCCAATGAATACAGGGAAGTAATGATGGAACAGGATATCCCCGATGAAATACATAGCCGGGTTCAATTTCATGATTGTACGGTAACGGAACTGCTGATAGGAGAGGAAGTGCTCATTCGTTTTGACACCCGCGGGGGCTTCACCAACATAAATAAACTTACACTGGTTGCACCAGAAATCATCAAGCAAGACGGTGGGATTGTAGGCACTTACTGGCTGTATCAGGAGCTGTACCGGATTGATAACGGATATGAGCTTCATGTTCTATTTGATGGAGAGAATATGCCTGAGTTGATTGTTCGCTGTGCTGATATTCTCGTAGAGGAAGAATGAGAGAGACCAAGAGGATGAATATGGAGGGAATAGAGATGGAATGGACCACCAGTACGTTTGGTTATTTATCTACTCCCGTATTTGTCGTGGGTATTGCATGTTACTTCTTTCCTGATTTTCTATACAAAATATTTGTCCTGATGAGATATCGAAATATTAAACCGAATTACGAGTTTGAAGATAACCCTCCCAATAGTGATATCCCTAAACATATCGAAATAATATTAAAAGTACTAGGCACCATTATGGTTATCCTGGGGATTATATGGTTTTGGTTTTCAGAAGAGTTTTATGACTTATTATTTTGACAGCAAGGAGTTGGACACCATTTTGGAATTTATCTGGACTTTAGTGATCTCAATTATAAGTTTAATTGTCGTTCTTATCTTTGCTGCAATTGTACGGTATGCGATAGATTCATCCAAAACATCGAAAAAGCTGGATGTATTGATCAAAGAAGTACACTATCTAAAAACTGAAATTAAAAAATTGCAACACCATAAACAGCAAGATGGTAGCAAGCATATTATCGATGAGAAAGTATAGATGAACGACAAGACTTAAAATTTTTCTGAGAAGGGAACAGACCATGATGAAACCACAGGGAAACGTACAAGCTGTTTTTATAGACAGAGATGGAACAATCGGTGGTACAGGTCATTTTATTCATCCGAGAGATTTCAGATTATACCCCAATGCTCAAGAAGCAATTACGCTTTTGAAACGAGAAGGAATTATGGTACTGGCTTTTACGAATCAATATCGAATCTCACGTGGAGAAGCAAGTGTTGAGGATTTTGAAGAGCAATTTCGCGAGTACGGATTCGATCACTCCTATATATGTCCGCATGAGCAAGAATGCAGCTGCAGAAAGCCTAAACCCGGAATGTTATTACAGGCATCAGAGGAACTCGGTCTGGATTTATCCAAATGCATCGTTATTGGAGATGTAGGAGATACAGACATGCTTGCTGCCCATGCCGTAGGAGCGACCAAGATCATGGTGAGAACAGGCTGGGGGGAATCTTCATTAACCAAATTCAGAGACAAATGGACGGAGACTGAACCCGATTATATCGCAGAGGATATTTGGGATGCCGTACAATGGATCATTGATGGAAGGGAAATCAGAAAATAGAAGACAGGAGGTAACTGTGGATGGGTATGTCAGACTATTACAAAAACCTCAGGGAAAAGATCGGCAATGAGCTTATTTTTATGCCGGGTGTAGCTGGGATTATCCGAAATGAACAAGGGGAGATTCTGTTCGGTCGTAAACATAACGAATCAACCTGGGGGCTGATTGCTGGAGCAATCGAGCTTGGTGAGACACCGGCGCAAGCGATGGTAAGAGAGGCACTGGAAGAGACAGGTCTAGTTGTTGAACCGGAGAAGATTATCGGAATATACGGGGGTGAAGCAAGACGGTTTACATACAGCAATGGTCATCAGGTTGAATATTTGACTATCGTATTTGAATGCGGGATCAGATCTGGACAACTTACGCCCGATAATGAAGAGATGAAGGATCTGCAATTTTTCCCCGAGGATCAGCTTCCACCCATGGCAAACAAGTACCCAGATTACATTTTTAGCTCCAACCAAGAAGAACGAGCCCGTTTTGAAAGGTAAGCCACTGTGCATTTTTATCAAAACTTAACTTATGTTTACCAAATGAATTCAGATCCTAGTTATTATGAGGAGAACCATATGTTAATCAATCCAACGGTAAATGAGATCAATAACTTATTCAAGATGCATCAGATCAACAAAGAAATATCTGAAATTCAAAGTTTGTCAGGTACCACAGCTGGACGTGTGTATCGGTTGAGTACGAGCCTGAATAAACACTATATTCTAAAATCGGATGAACCCGAACAGATTAACATCGCCCAGCAGTTTTTGGATACGTATAAGAATTCTTCGTTATTGCCTGAAGTTTTGTACACTGATCCGGCTAACACTTATTTTATTTATACGTATATGGAAGGTACGACCCATTTCAACCGGGGCCTGAAGAGAGAGTGGTTAACTCGTCTGGTGAAAGAGTTATTCAATACATATGTGCGTTCTACAGATACGAAATCATGGGGCAGAATAGAGTTCCCACGGAGGACATGGAAAGAATTCAATCAGATTAGTATTCATGAAGCAAAGATGAATATCGGAAATATTTTAACGACAGATGATTATAATCTGGTTCATTCTAAAGTGGATCGTCTCTTTGATGAGGAAGAAGAGAAGTTTCTTTTGCATGGAGATACGGGGGTCCATAATTTTGTATATGATCAAAATGAACTCATCGGCGTTATTGACCCATCTCCAATGGTTGGACCTATCCTCTATGATTTCTTGTACGCTTTTAGCTCCTCGCCAGATGATATTAACAGAGAAACATTATTTGCTACGTTCGAACTTCTGGAACAAGTGGAAATGGATAAATCCAGATTGATCGAGGAAGCTCTGGTCCATCTATATTGCCGAATTGGGTTGAGTAACAAGCATCATCCGGATGATCTGCCTGAATATTGGAAGGCATGGCAGGGATGGAAGCGATTATGTCAGGAACTTTGAATTAGCAGAGTTTTTATTGCTATCGCTAATGCCTTAGTTCAGACTGTACAAGACAGGAGAGATATCACAAGTTGGATAACAAAAGTAGTTTGAATCGTTCGAATGCTTGGACAACCCCCGATATACTTCATGGTGACTTACTTGCCAGTAAAGCACTTATCTATGACAAGTGTGGCTTTATATGCTCACAACCACATGAAGAAGCACAAAATGCTGAATATGGGGCATATGTGTTCACCTTAAATTCTCTGTCCATTCGATTTCGTGTCGCCAAAACAACCCCAACCAAGATCGGACAATTTGTTACCCTCTGGCAGCGGAGTGAGGATGGATCGACACAGCCATATGATGTATCAGATCCAGCAGATATGTATGTCATTAGTACGCGCTCAGGTAGCCATTTTGGTCAATTTGTATTTCCGAAGCATGTATTGTTGCAGCGAGATATCGTATCGGATCAAGGCAAAGGTGGCAAGCGCGCCTTACGTGTATATCCGCCTTGGGACAAGCCAGCAAGTAAACAGGCTCTAAAAACGCAGCAATGGCAGCTGGAATACTTCTTGGAAGTACCTGAAACCGAACCGTTGAACTGTAATCATGCCAGGGTACTTTATGGCTCCCAGCGATTAAAGTAAGCGAAACAGTAGCCCGGCATCTCCAAACTCTTTTCCTCTGAATATCAGCTTGTCACCGATCTTTTCGTCATATCTCCTCTAATCGTTATTTCCCAGTACTGAAGCATGTGTTATGTCCTCCATTTGTTAGAATAGTGAACGTCAGTTCAGTTGATTTTTTTGAAATTTGTGCTTGCCTTAATGTGAACATTAAGCCTTAGGATGTAAAAGAACCGGCCAAATGCATCCAAAAATGAATATAAAGGAGGAGTCAGCAGTATGGCTTTCTCGATAAAAGAAGCTTCGGAGCGGCTGGGTTGTCCTGCACATAAAATTCGTTACTACGAGAAGGAGGGACTACTCCCTTACATTCAACGGGATCAACATGGAAATCGGATGTTCGAGGAAGAACATCTGGATTGGATGAGACTGATGTCCTGTTTCCGGGCAACGGGTATGAAAGTATCTACACTGAAACATATGGTTAGTCTGGCACTGGACGGGGATTCAACGATTCCACAACGGAAAGCGATCCTTCACGAATACAAAGAGGAGTTACATCGCCGCCAACTTGAAATTGCCGAAGCACTTCGTATCTTCAATTGGACTGGGAATTATGGGCATGTCTCCAGGGATGTATGGGGAAACCAATGATGAGGAGTCAATGAGGACCATCCATCAGGCACTGGAGATTGGCGTTACACTGCTAATACAGCTGATGTGTATGGTAATGGTCATAATGAAGAACTACTGGGTAAAGGGCTGAAGGGACGTCGCGATAAGGCCATTATTGCTAGGGAATTCGCGTATACCCCAAACTATGAGACGTTGAATGGTCATCCGGATTACGTGAAAAAGGCCGTAGAAGCAAGTCTTCGCAGGCTGAACACCGACTATATTGATCTGTATTACCAACATAGGGTAGATCCTCAGATTCCGATTGAGGAAACTGTTGGCGCGATGGCTGCCTTGGCTTGTCGGAAGCATCGGCTTCCACTTTACGCCGTGCACACGCCGTTCATCCGATCTCTGCGTTGCAGAGCGAATATTCCCTGTGGAGCCGGGATATTGAGGACGAGATTCTACCAACTGCGAGAGAACTGAATATTACCCATATTGCATACAGTCCATTAAGCAGAGGGTTTATCTCAGGTGAGATACGGAAATTCGAAGATTTGGATGATAATGATCTGCGCAGATATATGCCGAGGTTCCAAGGAGACAATTTCCTCAAAACATAGAAGTTGTGGATAAAATCAAAGAGATCGCCATGGTTAAGAGTTGTACATCTGCACAATTGGCTATGGCTTGGACTATGGCTAATAACGCATTGCCGATTCCGGGAACGAAACGAATTAAATATTTGGAGGAAAACGCGGACGCTACAACGATTGAACTGACACCTGATGACTTAGCTCGCATTGAAAAGGTAAGCCCTCAACATGATGAGGTCTATGGAACACGTTATATGAAAGAAATGATGACTCAGCTTAATGGGTAAATTATGTCCCTATAACTTGTTATTAGTAGTGAAGTAGTTGTTTGTTAAAAGCAAAGATGTAATGCAAAAGAGACTTTCATCCTCGAAAGTCTCTTTTACGCAACACTTATACTACACGGCTTATTTCGCAAAGAACGGCAAAGCTTCCTTCAGAATCTCCGCTCCAGACAACGGGCCTTTTAAAGCCCATATTTCATCAATTACAACCAGAATGTGGTTGTTTTTAACCGCGTTGATGGGTTTGTAGGATTTTTCATCAAAATATATAAGTTTTTACTCAGAACTTTAACGACCATGACTTTAGGCTTGCCATTAATTTGAGAATGAGTTTGCTCAATATTCTGGTTTAGATTATTTATGACCTGATCATGTTCTTTTTCTTTCTCAAGCAACGTTCCAGGCACAGAGAAGTTTGATTCCATGTCTCCATACCCGTTGGTGGGAAATTAAATGTTGACCCTAAGAAAAAAAGGGATAAATGGATAAATTTGAATCGGTATGATTTGATTGAGCGCCATAATTATGAATTGTATGGCGTTTTTTTGCGTTTGCGGCTGGGAAAACAAAAAACGCATGTTCAGAATCGGTTCAGAATCGTTTGTTATAATTCACGTGAAGTTTCAAATTTTAAATGTAAATGAGGAGGAACATGATTTGAAGGGGAGCATAGGGGGCAAAAAGATGGCATCTTTCAAACGAGGGCTAGTGATTATACTGGCATTTTTGATAATGGTGGCATTCATGACGCAAAATTCTGCGCAAGCTGTTTCTGGCGAATGGGAACAGGTGAGTCCATTCCCTACGGCTAATTCGATTAGTGCTGTAGCCTATGGGAACAATAAATTTGTCGCTGTGGGACGAAATCAAGTAATTATCACTTCCACTGATAGTAAGAATTGGATAGTCTCGGACCATCCACAAGCAGTGAATTCCAATCTAGCAAGTATCACCTACGGTAATGGTAGATTTGTCGCAGTTGGATCAAGTGGTTTGATAGTAACCCTAGTAGACAGTGAAACTCAATGGAAAATTCAGAGACAGAATATCACCTCTTATGCTATAACTAGCGTTGTATTTGCCAACGGGAAGTTCGTAGCAGTAGGGGCCAATGGAATTGTTATGACATCCACAGACGGGATAACTTGGACGGGGCAGCCAGTAACCAGTACATATCATATGGGTGTTACTTACGGCAAGAATAAGTTTGTTGGTGTCGGGCAAAGAGGATCTGTGATCCAATCTGCCGATGGAACTACTTGGAGCACAGCAACAGTCAACAATACCTATATGTTTAATGGAGTAACTTATGGCAATAACAAATTTGTAGCTGTTGGTCAAGGTGGTTTGATTGCCACATCCAGTGATGGTAACAGTTGGACAACCGCAATCAGCAATTCCACGGTCACGTTTAACACAGTGACTTATGACAACCTTAATAACTTATATGTAGCAGTCGGTGGAGGAGGCACCATTGTGACCTCAGCTAACGGAATGAACTGGACAGTTCAAACCACAGGTACTATAAAGGATCTTAATGGTGTTTTTGCTAGGGATGGTCTCATTTTTGCTGTTGGTTACAGTGGTGTGATCTTAACCTCTAATAATGGAATGACTTGGACAGATCAGTTGAGGGGAACAGCTGCAGGTCTTGAAAGCCTGACTTATGGCAATGGCATGTTTGTTGCAGCTGGCTATGAAATGATAGGATCGACGAGTCTGATAGGTGCAATTTACACATCTGAAGATGGACAAAATTGGGTGAACCGAAAAAAGGCAGTTTTCCCGTATAAACGAGATTATATTAGTAGTGTTAGCTACGGTAACGGCAAATTCATAGCCGTAGGGTATAAAGAACTTTCTGGACTCTCAAATACTGGGTTTATTATGACCTCATCTAACGGAGTATCTTGGACAGAGCAATTATTAGATGAAGGGACACTCTTGGATAGCGTATATGGTGATCATCAATATGTGACTGTAGGGGCTTTTGGCAAAATAATGACTTCACCGGATGGTGAAACTTGGATGAGCCGAACAAGTGGAGTGTCAGTTCCGCTTACTGACATTAGTTATGGAAATGGTTTATATGTTGCCGTAGGCGGGAGTACAGTTGTGACATCGCCTGATGGGGTTACATGGAAGGAACAACCGAGTGACTCTTCAAGGTATATATATGATATCGCATACGGTAACGGTTTGTTTATTGCCGTTGGACCAAGTGGAAAAATCATCACTTCTTCCAACGGGGAAAACTGGAGTACTGTAACGAGTACGGTAAATAATGTGCTTCAAGGCATACATTATGACATGAATGGATTTAAGGCTACTGGTAACTCTGGAGTCCTGCTTACTTCACCGGATGGTATCACTTGGACCAAGCAAATAAGCGGGACAAAGGTTGATCTGCGCGGCAGTATCTCAAGCGGAAGCGAGGATGTAGTGATAGGTTTGGATGGACTTATTTTGCGAAAATCGGTTATGAACAGCACGATCAATCCTACAACCGCTTCTTTTGACAAAAACAGTTCATCTGCAGATTACAAGGATATTGAAACAGAAGTCGTCTTAAATGGGAATGAATTCACTGGAATTGAAAATGGAGCCGAGAAGCTCGTATTGGACAGCGATTACAAGATGGTTGCGGGTACTGTGACGATCCGTAAGGAGTATTTGGTCAAACAAGCAGAAGGAACAATAGACCTGAACTTTACCTTTAGTACAGGGGCTACACAGAAGCTGGTAGTTACAATTAATAACACTACACCAAAGGTCGCGACGGTTAGCTACTTACAAGGAGAGCATGGGACAATCGACGGCACGAGCGAGCAGGTAGAGATTGGCGGACATCCAGTAAACGTGCCGACAGTCACGCCTGCTAAGGGGTACCATTTTGCAGGATGGAGCAGCGATGGTGGCATCACTAAGCTTAGTAGTCATGAAGTAGGTACATCCACAGTAACAGCTGATGTAACGTATACTGCACAATACACGGTGTTTGTCATGGGAGATGCAGATGGCGACGGTAAAGTGACTGCTGCTGATGCACTTTTGTTAACCAAATACATGAAAGGCAAGATTACACTTACGCCGGAGCAATTGCACGCGCTTGATATGAATGGTGATGGGAAATGGGACGATGAGGATGTCAAAGCGATTCTTGCCATCGCCGTAGGAAAGGGTTGATATGATGGCTTGGAAAAAATGGATTTCAATAATGATGGCGGTCGTTTTATTTTTAACTTTTGGAACAATGGGTTATGCCGAATCTAGTTCAGATGTAGCTTCAAACTCGATTAAGGTAAGCAGCGAACAAGGATATCCTGGAGATTTCGTTGACATTTCGGTACATTTGACACCGGAGGATCTGATCAATCACTATGATATTTCGATTGGATTTGATGAATCTACGTTGGCGTTGGTACCTGGAAATGAAGTGACAGATGAGTTGGGGGTCATTTCTGATGAAGGAGGTTTTGAATCGGATTTTTCTAGTAATGGGACGATCAATATCAAGGCTAATCCAGTATTCATTACAGAAGCAGATACAAAGGCATTCACTCTTCATTTCAAAATCACGGACTCCGCAGAGCCTGGAGATTGGGATTTTAATGTGATAAAACATGACCTCTACGAGGGTGATGAACTCGCTTCCACCTCAGTTGAGTCTGGGAAGGTAACGGTAAAGACAAAAAGTACGATTAAGCATACTGTGACATTCGACTCACAGGGAGGCAGTGTTGTAGAGAGTGTGACCAACGTGGACAGCGGCAAGACGATCAGTGCTCCTCCAGCGCCGACGAAGGCGGGATACTCGTTTGCAGGCTGGTACAAGGAGGCGTCTGTTGCGGATGCATGGAACTTTGAAGAAGACGCGGTAACGTCTGATATGATGTTGTATGCGAAATGGACGCGGCACGCGGTGCAGATTCAGGTTGGCTCGGTGAGCGGAACGCCTGGCTCCACGGTGGACGTACCAGTCACAGTGACCGACTTAACTTATGGAATAGCAGCCTATAGCGTACAGCTTGATTTTGACACAGAAGGTTTGGAAGTAACGGGAGTTACGGGAAACGTTGGAGATTACTTCGACTCCAATTACGATAACGATGCAGGCTGGCTCAAAACAGTATGGGTAGATAATGATGGGGGAGATACACCGATCCTGGCCGGAGAGAGAATGTTTACTGTTAGCTTCAAAGTGAAGAGCGAGGCAGTGTTAGGCGAGAAGGCGCTGACAGTGCAGACAGAAGATTCCGATCTATTCTCCATCATGGATGAATCAGGGATAGAGATGAACAAAATGCTTACCCCTGGCAAGGTAACCGTAATCGAGGGACCAGTGCAACATATGGTTACATTTAACTCGCAGGGAGGTAGCAAGGTTTCCAGTATCTCCAATGTGAATAGTGGCACGACAATCAGTGCTCCGACAGCACCGACGAGAGCCGGTTACACATTTGCAGGTTGGTACCAAGAAGCAGCGGGTACAAATGCTTGGAACTTTGCAACGGATATAGTCACCTCGGATATGACATTGTATGCGAAGTGGACAAGCAATGGTTCGAACAACTCAAACAACTCAAACAATTCTAATAATACAAATAACTCTGGCTTGCCATCCGTTCCAAGTACGTCGTCCGACGATAAACCAGTCGGTTTTCAAGTCATTGTTGACGGTGTTGTGAAAGACCAAATTGCTACAGGATCGACGGCTATAGAGAACGGAAAATCGGTGCTGAAGGCTACAATTGATTCATTCAAACTAGCTGATCAACTTAAGAAGGCGGCTGACAAATCCACCGTGGTCATTCCTGTGACCGCCAAAATAGACAAAGTATTAGTGGTTTTGACCGGTGAAGCAGTGAAAAGTATGGAAATTAAACAATCGATCTTGGAGGTACAAACGACAAACGGTACCTATAAGCTGCCTGCTGGGCAAATTACCATCGATGATATCTCCTCTAAACTGGGCGAACAAGTTAAACTTTCTGACATTGTCGTTCAGGTGGAGATTGCTAAGAGCGATGAGGATACAGCTGTTCTCGCCGAGACTGCTTCTGCGCAAGGAGGCTTTGAGGTTGCAGCCCCGCCGGTCACTTTTAATGTAACAGCTTCTTACAATGGTAAAATAGTAGCTGTTGAGCAGTTTAGCAGCTACGTGGAACGTGAAATTCCGCTTCCCGCTGGTATCGATGTGAGCAAGGTGACGACGGCAGCCGTGCTGAATTCAGATGGCCGTGTACGCCACGTACCAACCTATCTCACGACTCGTGAAGGGAAGAATTATGCGACCGTGAACAGTCTCACCAACAGCGATTACTTCCTGATCTGGAATCCAAAGACCTTTGCGGATGTGGAAAGTCACTGGTCAAAGCAGGCCGTTAATGATATGGCTTCCCGATTGATTATCAAAGGTAAAGATGAGAATCATTATGAACCGAATGATGTCATCACTAGAGCAGAACTTACAGCCATTATGGTTCGTGCGTTGGGCTTGTCTGACACTGGCACCGAGAGTGCATTCAATGATGTCTTGTCCAGTGATTGGTACGCAGGCTCTATCGCTAAGGCTGTGGAGTATGGCTTGATTGAAGGCTATGAGAACCGGACCTTTGCTCCTAACCAAGCTATTACTCGGCAGGAAGCATTGGTGATCATAAACCGGGCGATGAGACTGGCGGGTATAGCAGCTGACGGAGCCTCTCCAGACTCTCTGCTGTCTCCATTCGCAGACCAAACAATGGTTGCATTATGGGCAAAGCAGGCCATGGCTGCAGCTGTGAAGAACAGACTTGTAGAAGGATCGAATGAAGGCTTGATGCCTACAAAGAACCTTACCCGAGGTGAAACTGCAGCGATAGTGCAAAGGTTTTTGATAGAGACCAATCTAATTGATAACCCGAATGACTGATGGGATAATTTACTGATGTACAAAACTAGGCTCTATGTTTTTAATAGAGCCTAGTTTTTTTGTTGTTAATTGATGATGAGCAGGGAACATACATGCTAGGGCTCTTTAAAATATCGGTATTGTTATATATACTAATGATAGTTTAACCCTACATAGAGAAGATCACGGAGAGGAGCGGTTTTTATTATGCCGACCTACTACTACCTTGCAGCAGTTTTATTAGTTGTAACAGCCTATTTGGTTCGACGTAAGCTCAAGATTTTCCGTCCAGCAGCAGGAAGACGCAGAAAACAGATGAAAGTTACGTACAGACGAAAAAAAGCACCATTGAATCTTGGACTTCGAGAAGAAGTCTCCTATCAGCAAACCATTCTTCAATTGGAGAAGAGTTACAATAAGCATTTTGCCAACAAACTCAAGATCCGAATTCAACAGGAATATCCTCACATGAAAACGCTGGAGTATCGGTGGAAATTGATAGAACTTAAGCGATATTTCATTATGGCTTCATTACTTAAGCAGGTGCCCATGTTCAGTGATGAAGTTGATGATTTGTGGCATGAGATGCTGATGTTTACGAAATCTTACGCTGATTTTTGTGCAGAATTAATGGGTTCCACGGTACACCATGAGCCGGCAATCACCCGCCGCGAAACGCCAGGAGCACGTGCATGGTTTGACTGGGTGTACTGTCAATTATTTGAGTTCACCCCCTACAGTGCTGCAATATGGGGTGATTTTTTCACTTACCCATTATCCAGTGATGTACAGAAGCTGATCGCACAGGGAGATCAATTCGAACTGGTAAATGAACTGTTTCATGCCAGACGCATGCAGGAGGATCCTGAAGCTGCTCAGGTTATTATCTACTTGATTGATCAACTACGTAGATCGGCAACTCTAAGTGAAGAAGAGCTATCTCCAGCATCTTCCGGAAGTAGTGATGTAGCTCTCGTCATGGCTAGCGCCATGGTGTATTACTCCATGCATAACGAGGCGACATATGGGTTACACATGGGGCGGCTGGAACAGGAAATTCTTCCACAGGAAAAGGCAGCCTATGGTTCCTCGTCAAGCAGTGGCTGCACGAGCAGTTCCAGCTGTTATACGGACCAATGTACAGACAATAGTAGTTCCTCGGGAGGATCTGGATCATCTTCTGACTCTTCTTGCAGCTCATCCAGCTGTTCATCTTGTGGTGGTGGCGGAGATTAATGAAGTTGAGTATTTGGGCTACAGTGAATCTGCAATCTTGAATGAAACAGTCACTAGACAAATGGAGATTGCCGGAAGGGAAGAGCACATGCGAAGCAACAAATTCACACCGTATTTAAGTTTTATAGGTTTTGGATTAGTCATTCTGACCTTAAGCGTGAATGTAAGCTTTAAGCTAGGAATTGAGAAAGGCTTGGATGAAGTCCAAGCTGGAACGCGGAAAAATGAACAAAGAAGACTACTTGGATCAGATCAAGAAAGTTAAGACCAGTTTGGGAATCAACATCAGTTATATTGTCATCCTGTTGTTTCAGCTTGGATACGTCATTATAAACTGGGACGAGGTTAATGTTTAGTCTTCTGACCGACCTTTCCTGAAGTTTGAATAGAACATACATAACATTTAGGAGGAATATTCATTGAAAGCATTATCAATCGTTAGCCTTATTGGGTTCTTACTCAATTTTTTATTAATCGTAGTTTTTATAGATGGTTCGCAAGAAAGTGCGGAGGTAGCGGCAGGTTTGGGGATTTTGGGTGTCCTGTATGGTCTGCTTTTCTCAATTCTAGCCTTGATCATATCAAGCAAGAGAAAAAAGACCCCTGTGAATGTTCATGAACAACTGCTTCAGCTAGGTGACTTAAAAGAAAAAAATATCATATCAGAATATGAATTCGATCAAAAGAAAGAGAAGTTACTCTCCAGATACAAGTAGTCCAGAGCCCGCTACGGTTAGGTAAAGGCTATTCTATTTTCTACTCATACCAAAAAGCTGAACTTAGGAAAATAAAAACAGGGCGTTCCTTTCATCGGGGAATCTGCCCTGTTTTCATTTAGAAGCAACTAATATTTGTTACCCATCTCAATGGTGATGATGCGCATGGGCATCTGGTGCGTCGCCTTTGACGGTACATAACACCGAGGTGTCATGCAGATGTTTTTCGGACTCCACTTGGAGCGTCACATGTTTGATTTCTTTATGTTCCAGCATGTGTTCAATCTTCTGAACCAGGATCTCGGATGCATAGACATCCATCGTTCCATCCACTACGATATGTGCGGTCAGCGCATTCAGGTTACTGGTAATGGACCAGACATGCACATCGTGTACACCTTTGACACCTTCGACTTGTTTGATGGTCTGCACCAGTTCATTCACATCGACATTGGCTGGAGTGCCTTCCATTAAAATATGCAGGGATGATTTGGTGACATAGAACCCACTACGCAATACCAGTGCCGCGACAATTACACTCGCAAGTGGATCGGCCCAACCCCAGCCAAAGAACATCATGAGCAGGGCTGCCGCAATGGCCCCAACCGATCCCAGCATGTCGCTGATGACATGGAGATAAGCCCCGCGCATATTCAGGTTATTCTCTGTATCGCTACCACGCATCATGATCCAGGCCACCAGAATATTGATGAGCAATCCAATGACGCTGATGATTAACATGCCTACGGTTGCGACTTCTGGAGGGTTGATAAAACGCCCAATCGCTTCGTAGAAAATGTAGAGTGCAATGGCGATTAACGTAATTCCGTTTAACGTAGCGGCCAAAATTTCAAATCTTCTGTAGCCGTAGGTTTTGCCGGTATTTACTGCTTTTTCACCAAAGGTGAACGCCAGTAAAGCGATCCCGAGCGCTATGGAATCGGACAACATATGACCTGCATCCGAGATAAGCGCGAGACTGTTGGTGATGAATCCACCAATGGCTTCAACGATCATATAGATGGTAATAATAATGAAGGAAAACAACAGTACTTTCTTGTTATTGGTTGTGTGAGCGTGGTTGTGTCCATGATCGTGCCCATGGTTCTGATCGTGATGATGTCCGGACATATAAATCCTCTCCTTTGGAGCCTTGCTCCGTTATGTAATATGATTTCTAGTGTGGAATATAGATGATTCTTGGCAATGTTTGATCACCTACAAATGAATATATGAGCGTTCGTTCATATGTTATGGTTTTATTATAGTTGCGCCTCATAATAGTGTCAACCAGATTCATGGAAATGTAAACATGGCCGCGGTGTTTCCGGGAATGTGTGCTGGCGAATGAGATTGCTTTTATGCTACCATCTGTGCAGGATCAAAGTGAGATGTACTTGTTACATAGAAGGGCGGACAACCATATGAAACATCTGCTGCTGGCAGACGATGATGCCAATATTCGAGCACTCCTGCGGCATGTCATGACCAAGGAAGGGTATCGGGTCCATGAAGCACAGGATGGATTGGCAGCGGTCAAACTGATGCAAGAAACGCCGATCGATCTGGCGATCCTCGATGTGATGATGCCAGGTATGGATGGACTGGAGTTATGTGATTACATTCGGCAGCATTACGACATTCCAATTATGTTGCTGACGGCACGAGATCAGCTATCTGACAAGAGAGACGGTTATCTGAAAGGAACAGATGAATATGTGACCAAGCCATTTGAACCTGAAGAACTGGTCTATCGGGTAAAGGCGTTGTTTCGTCGGTACCATCGCACATCCAGCGATATCATCCGTATGAACCGGGTTGTCATTGACCGTAACAATGTTGAGGTTACTGACGGGCAATCCATTCTCTTTTTGCCAATGAAAGAATTTGAATTACTCTCACAGCTTGCCCAGTTTCCGGGCCGTTTGTTCTCGCGGGATGAGCTCATTCGGCTTGTATGGGGAGCAGACTACGAAGGAGATGATCGTACCGTTGATGTGCACATCAAGCGGCTGCGTGATCGTTTTACCGATTATACGGACGATTTTGTCATTCAGACTGTGCGGGGTATTGGTTACAAGATGGAGGTGAAAGCACCTTGAGGACCTTGTACGTCCGGGTATTCCTCATTACAATTGCGGTGATTATGGTCAGCGGCATGCTCGGTTTTCTTTTGTCCAACATCTACTATCATACAAAGCTCAAGGATTTCAATGATGAGAAGCTGGTGGGCATCGCGACGCATATGAAGCAATTTGTGGAGCAGCAACCCGGCACGATGGAGCAGTATTTGAACAATGCCGCCGCACTTGGGTACGAAATCTATGTGACGGATGGAAAAGGCAACGACCAATTCTACGGCCGCGAATTTCGAGAGAAAGATTTGGACAAACAAGCTGTAGAACTGGTGTTGAATGGTGAGGTATACCATGGCGTCGCCCAGTTTCCAAGCAAACCGTTCATTACCGGCTTCTTTGATAATCAATTAAGCAATACCGTGGGTGTTCATCTACAGCTAGGCAATGCGAATTACGCCCTCTTTATGCGTCCGGATGTAATTCTGCAATTCGGTGAGCTGCGGATCTTTTTTGCGCTGATTGGAGCATTGACGATAGGTATTAGTATCCTGATCTTTCTGATCAGTACCCGCTATCTGGTCAATCCGATTGAACGTCTGTCCGAGGCAACCAAGCGCGTTGCTCAAGGAAAATATAATCTGAAATTGCCTACCACACGGCGTGACGAGATTGGGCAATTGGCCCAGCATTTCATGACCATGAGTCGTGAATTGGAGAGGGTAGATCAGGCGCGGCAGCAGTTTGTATCGAATGTATCGCATGAGATTCAATCACCGCTGACCTCGATTCAGGGTTTTGCCCAATTGGTGGCGGATCGGGATCTGCCTGAACAGGAACGGGAGCACTATGCATCAATCATTGAGGAGGAGAGCCGTCATCTCTCTTTGCTCAGCAAACAACTGCTTCTCCTGTCTTCCCTTGAACAAGGCAACGAAGATCTGTCCAAAGTAAAGTTCTCTCTGCGAGATCAATTCCGGCAAGCGGTTCAGGTGCTGCAATGGCAATTGGAAGAAAAAGAACTACTCCTTCGGATTTCGGTGCCCGATTCCATCCAGCTGGTGGGCAATGAAGTGCTGCTCATGCAGGTGTGGATGAATCTGCTGGGAAATGCAGTGAATCATCTGCCACAGGGAAGAAGCATCGAGATTCATGCCGAGCAGATGGATAACCAGTGTGTGATTCAGATTCGGGATACAGGAGACGGGATTGCTGCGGAGCATCTGCCTTTCCTGTTCGATCGATTCTATCGGGTGGACCGTGCGCGGGAACGTTCTTCCGGACGAACCGGGCTTGGACTTGCCATTGTGCAGAAAATAATTCGAATTCATGACGGTACAATCGAGGTTTCCAGTTCGCCTGAGGGTACGGTCTTTATCGTGACACTTCCGCAGATGTAATCTGTTATTCATTTGCCGTTCATTTTCGCCTCCTATACTTGGATTATCAAGAGGGAGGTCACAGAACATGTACTTGGCTATTCGGGAAATGAGGTATGCCAAAGGGCGCTATGCCTTAATTGCTACAATCATGGTACTGGTTTCATTTCTGGTACTGTTTGTTACAGGTCTTGCACAGGGGCTGGCGTATGATAACGCAGCTTCGGTCAAAAATATGGCAGCAACCCACTTTGTGCTGGAGCAGGATTCGAATCATCGGTTCACCCGGTCACAAGTGGATCAGGATCAGCTTGAGCAAGCTCGCTCCGTAGTGGGGCAAGAGAACGCTGAGCCACTCGGTGTGAAAATGACAACCGTCAGTCCAACCGGCGACACAAAAAAGATCGATGTCACGCTGTTCATGGTTAATCCGGAGGGCTGGCTTGCTCCAACCGTTACCGAAGGAACTCCGATTACAGATCAGACAAACGGGCAGGTTGTGGTAGATCATAAGTTGTCTGAATCTGGCGTCACGATTGGCACTGTTCTCGTCGATCAAGCTTCGGGAGCGGAGTGGACCGTTGGTGGATTTGTACAAAATGAGTCCTTCAGTCACTCCCCAGTGGTGTTCCTGAATGAACAGGAATGGCTTACGCTTCAAGGAGGTTCACGAACTTCGCAAGGTTCAGCAGACACCAATGCCAATGCTCCGATATACAATGCTATTGCGATTAAGGATGGGGGCGATCAGGTAGACCGCCTGAGTGCTGCAATGCCTAATATGGAAGTCATCACAAAGTCGGATGCTGTATCGGCCATTCCTGGATATAAGGAAGAGCAGGGATCGTTGCTCATGATGATCGCATTTCTATATGTCATCTCGGCGTTTGTGCTTGCGGTATTCTTCTATGTCATCACAATTCAGAAGACGAGTCAGTTCGGCATATTAAAAGCCATCGGAACGCGGAATGGTTATCTGGCGGGGAGCGTTTCGTTACAAGTTCTGGTCTTGTCAGTTGGTAGTCTGATAATTAGTGTACTGTTGGTTCGACTGTTCGAGTCCATCTTGCCAGCATCAATGCCATTTCAATTAGGCTTGTCCACTCTCGCACTGACCTGTGTATTATTCATACTCATGTCTGTGGCGGGTTCGTTATTCTCGGTGTGGAAGGTTAGCAAAATTGATGCACTTGATGCGATTGGGAGGACAGCAGCATGAGAAACCGATTGGTATTACAGGGAATTACACAGACCTTTGAAGATGGCGGCAGCAAACGCACGATTCTGGACAAACTGGACCTTGAGGTTGCTGAAGGGGAACTTGTGGCTGTGATGGGGCCTTCCGGCTCGGGTAAAAGTACATTCCTGTCCATTGCTGGCGCACTTCTCGAACCTACGGAAGGACAGGTTTTGCTGGACGGGGCTTCTATTTTGGGCAAAAGCAAACAAGATATATCCGATATGCGGCTTCAGCAGCTTGGTTTTATTTTTCAAAGTGCCAACCTCATTCCGTATCTGAAAGTAGAAGAACAACTCATGGTCGTTGCAAAGCTCGCCGGATCGGATAAAAACAAGGCGGAGAAACGAGTGGATGAGTTGTTGGATACGGTAGGGTTAACCCATCGGCGGAAGGCGTATGCGGAGAAGCTGTCTGGCGGGGAACGTCAGCGGGTCGCTATTGCACGGGCCTTGATGAACGATCCGGCTGTCCTGCTCGCGGATGAACCAACAGCCAGCCTGGATGCGGAACGTGGGCTGGATATTGTCGGCATGATTGCACGGCTCGTGAAAGAGCAGGGCAAGAGTGCAGTGATGGTTACGCATGATGAGCGAGTTCTGCCGCTCTGCAGCCGGGTTCTTTTTTTGGAAAAGGGAAAGTTGGTACAGCATTAGAAGGAGCATGGTCTGAAAGTCTGGGGACAATATTGATCCAAGGCTTAAGGGCGGAGAGTGTAAGAAGAGGGTCACATATTCCCGGTGGGGAGGTGGCCTTCTTTCTTTGTTTGCGACTATAATTGGAAGAATAGTGAATTTTACATAGAGAGGAACTGATGTGGATGAGCGGCTTAAATGCAGAACAATTCCCGGCACTGAGTACGTCGATTCATTGGGGGATTATTGAGGCAGAGTTTAGATTAAACGACATCGTGGATGAAAAGCTGGTGAGTAATATTAGCATCATTCCATTTGTTGGGGATCAATGTGTCGTCTTTCAATTGGATAATGGAGACTGGGAGCTGCCCGGAGGCACGCTTGAAGCAGGTGAGCATTACATGGATGGACTGAAGCGCGAACTGATGGAGGAACTTGGGGCAGAAATGCGGTCCTATCAGATTTTCGGTCAATTCCACTGTACATCCAGTGCGTTGGAGCCATATCGACCGCATATCCCGCATCCCAATTTCGTACGAATCATCGGATATGGAGATGTTGAACTTGTCGGTGATCCGCTGAATCCGGAGGATGGCGAGCAGGTGGTTGCAGTGGAAGTGGTAGAGGTTGATGAAGCGATCCGTAGATTCCAGGAACAGAACAGACATGACATTGCGGAGATGTACAAACTGGCTTATGTACTGCGAGAAGAAGCTAAACAGTGAGAGGCAATGGTTAGGTATTCTAATTCCAAATAGCCTACGGGGGTAATGATGGTTCGAGATAAAATTAATGAGTTGCTGGATACTTTACCCGAATTGGAACTGAACCGAGCATATTGGGGGATTGAGCGTATCCATCAGGAATATATGTTCAAGATGAATAATTTTATGATAATAGAGATTAATATACATGGATAGAAGAATTATGCTTTACTTACGGAGTTCATATCTAATGAAAAAAGCTTAAATCGGTATGCTATCCGATTTAAGCTTTTATGATTATTGTATTATTTAGGGAATAACACAACATTATCTAGGCCGTTTTCTCCAAAGAAACGTCCTGGTACATTGAATTGCTTTCCGTCTAGGGTGATTTTGCTGATTAACCAGCCAGACTTCCAACCACTACCATCTGACTTTAAAGCTATAGCTTGCACTTGTCCAACATCTTCACTACTGAAGTTGATGATGTCTGTTTTTCCTTTTTCAAAGTTGTCAATATTATAATTATTAAGTAATATTTCACTGGACTTTCCATTACTTCCGATAATGCTTATCCAAATTAAAGAATCGGTACCTGCATCAGCTTCATTAGAAGTTACAAAAGTAATCAGATGGTCTTTAAATGCTGCTTTAAGATTACTCTGATTAGTTTCAATGTTATTACTCGGCAAAGTGTTGTTACTCGTAGCATCTACGGTTTCTGCAAAAACTGAAGCAGGTAACAATAAAGATGAACCTAATAACAGTGAAGAGCCGAGCATCGATAGTTTTTTTCTCATTTTGTAAACTCACCATCCATTTTTGATATTTACACCAAATATGTAATTTGATATATTACATTTTCTATTATATATGAAAATCCTATATTTATATACATAATAATACAATTTGATTATAAAGTAGGAGGATTTGAAGTGTAAATATAGAATAGTCTAGTAGTAAAGAACTATTCTAAAGTGACACATGTAGCACAAATGAAAAGCTAATAGAGAGTTTGTATTTATTTTTTACACAACAAAATATAAAGTGGTTTTTCATGTGATGTTAATAATTCATATATTTGAATAGGGAGTAATATCTAATGCAGGAACTCTTTAAGAAGATCATCAATACAGAAGTCAAACCCGTATTTGCCAAACACGGCTATTCTAAGAAAAATCTGAATTTCTACAAAGCGGATGGAAACCTCGCATACAAGTTCAACATTCAAAGAGCAAAGTATAACACCAGTCGTCAAGTCCAGTTTTATGTTAATTGTGGTGTTCAATCCACCGAACTTGCGGAGTTGCATTCCGTTGGATTGAATGGAGACATATTGGAGTTCGTATCTCATTTCACCTGCCGAATCAGAGAAATAGCCCATTCCGCTCCCGCCCACTATACCCTAACGCCTGATATCGATCCAGACGCTTTATCGAAAGAACTGGTGTCACATTTGGAAGAGGGCATGTCATTCCTGCACTCGCTAACAGGGGCCAGAGATATAGTCCATTATTATATGGACAAGACAGCGCTACATTTAAGCGAAGTAACCTTCCGCTTCCTGCTAAAAGCCGGCGATACGGAAGAAGCCAAGCATTATTTACAGCAACTGCACGCCAAATACGGAGCCGAAAAGCGCTGGACGATATTAGAAAAGAAATATGCAGCCGTTTTTGCCGAGTACGGAATGTAATCTTTGCTCCAGACAAATAGCCAAAATGAGAGGGGATAACATATGAACGATACTCAATATAATTTAAATTTTGAGAAACTGTGTAATGAATTACAGCTTGGTGAATTGATCAGTTCGCCCAAACCGATTTCAGGTGGACTTCTTCATCGAATGTACGCCATTGAAACGACGCAAGCTAATTATGCAGTTAAGGCATTGAATCCCCAGATCATGATACGACCTGCTGCTGTGCAAAATTATATTAATTCAGAAAAAATAGCAGACGTGGCAGCTGAACATATCCATGCTCAACCTGCAAAAAGGTTAAAGGGTGCTTCTATACATAACATTGATCATCAATTCTATCTAATATTTGATTGGATTGAGGGTCAATGTTTGGAACAAGATGAAGTTACTATCAATAACAGTTCTCTGATGGGAACGATCCTTGCAGATATCCATAAAACGGATTTTAGACAACTAGAATTGGATAGTCCACAGGCGACTAATTCTAAAAAAATAGATTGGATGTTTTATCTGAACAAAGGAAGAAATGAGAATTCGGAATGGATTAAGATTTTGGATTCCAATATGGATAAGGTGTATGAGTGGAGCATGAAAGCTAAGAATTCATCTTCAATGTTAGCATCCAATAATGTTATTAGTCACAGAGATCTGGAACCTAAGAATGTGATGTGGAGACAAGACCTACCTATTATTATAGATTGGGAATCGGCAGGTTATATTAATCCGATGCATGATCTGGTAGAAACAGCTGTGTATTGGTCAGTAGATAGCGCTGGAAGTATAAACAAGGAAAAGTTCTTGGCTTTTATAAGTGGATATAAGAAGCGAGTGGGGAGTCTAACAGCCAATTGGGAAGTGGTTCTGGATATTGGTTTTGCTGGAAAGTTGGACTGGCTCGAGTATAGTCTTAAACGGTCACTGTGGATTGAATGTACGGACATAGAGGAACAGCTAGTAGGAACATCCCAAGTCATTAGGACTTTAGAGGCTTTGAAACAATACGAAAATATGATTTCAGATATAAAGAACTGGTTGAATACTTAATCCAGGAGGGGATGCCCACATGGCAAACGATAAAGGAACACTCAGAACATGCGAACAAGGACATTCGTATTATAAAAAAAGTGATTGCCCAACCTGTCCGACGTGCGAAGCTGAACGTAAACCGACAGAAGGATTTCTAGCCTTGCTGTCAGCTCCCGCCAGACGTGCCTTGGAGAATGAAGGCATTACAACACTACTGCAACTTGCGGAGTACACGGAGAAAGAAATCCTGAAGCTGCACGGAATCGGACCGTCTGCTATGCCCAAACTAAGAAGCGCTTTGGAAGAAGAGGGAATGTCTTTTAAGAAATAACCCTCTTCATGTTGTTCCACTAATCCAAACCAGAAGCTGAAGTAATCTCCTCCATCGTTACCCGATACAAGAAGTTACCTTCACTGAGTAGCAGACGATGTTGGCGAAAATCCTGCCGTGCCTGCTTGAAGGGCTGATCTTCCTCATTTAACAAAACAATCTTCTGCCCCTTGTTCAATCTACCGGGTTTCTCCATTTTTTTAAGCACAAACGACCCATGTTTACCGTACCCGGCATCGAACAAGAAATGATAACCATCCGTACTGAGGCCAGAGGAACCGGAGATGTTTGGATTCATAAATGTTACGTTAGGTTCACTGGTTCCCCCTGAGATACAACCGAGTTCAAAATCGGTATAGAAGTAGAACCAGACCTGCTTCTCATTTACCACATTGAGTGCGTAACAATCTGCAATGTCAGCTGCGCGGTTTTCGTACACTTTATTACCGTGCTCATCCCAGGCCAGCAGACCGCTTGATCCAATTGGATCGCTCCATCCGTAGTTACCAAATACCCCTTCATCGAAGTAACTGGTCCAGATCGTTCCCTTCTCTGTGACCTGTACACTTTGGATACCGTCTCCCAACAGAAACTCGCGGATCGTATTTCCGTCTAAATCACACAATTTGGCGTTCAGATCAAACTGTTCATTTCCGTAATTCGCACACCGTGCTCCGACGAGCAGCAGATGATCATGCAATGGTTGTACGTAATGATAATTGAACGTCTGTCCCCAGATGACAACTTCCTCGATAGTTTGATCTGTCACAATAAGCACTTTGTACGTATAGCTTTGATTCAATTTACTTTGGACGAACATACCTCGTTCTCTTTGGGGGATCTGATTCATCAAAAGCACATAAACAAGGCCATCCCCGCCCCACTGGGTGGAAACGATATCGAAGCCCTCGACATAGTTTGAAATGTCGGCAAAAGGCAAAAGTTTTACTTTGGGATTGGTCATATCCATATCCTCCTTTGTAGTCAAATTCAGAGTCACCATCTGCATCTGTATAAGAGGATTATGACGTACGTGTACTTTACTGAACATGGCGGAAGTATAGCGAAGGTCTTTCTTTGGCTTTTACAGTGGATGAGTATGATGTTTGGTAACCTGTGCCTTGACACTCGTAGTACAATAAGGAAGTTGTGTAAAATTCTATATAATAGGAGGGCGGAGAGATTGCTATAAGGAGAGTGTGAAAATACATACAACGCACGTGAATGAAGGGGTAAGAATCACCCGTAGATTCAATTTACAATTACGAGGAAGACTCATCTCAGAAAAACAAAACTAGTTAAGGAAGTGTTAAGAGGTGGAACCACATATTCAAGAGCAAAAGACAGACTACCGTCCACTAGGCGTATCGGGCTTAGGTGGTTGGCTGATTCTCGTCCAGATTGGATTATTTCTTACGTTGATTTTCCTGGCGCTCCAATTGGTTATGTATTGTTTGCCCATGCTTACAACAGAGACTTGGGAGTTGCTAACTTCGAAGCAATCTGAATATTATCACCCGCTATGGGGACCGGTCGTTATTTTTGAAACGGTATATAACGCACTGTTTTTAGTGTTTAGCATATATACTATCATTGCTTTGTATAGTAGAAAATCGATCTTTCCTCGTCTTATGATCATATTTTATAGTGTCAGTCTAGCCGTTAGTATCATTGATTATCTATTGTTGCTTCAGATTCCGATGGCGAGAGAACTTGAGGATGGAAACTCGTTAAGAGATATTGGCAAGTCGGTACTTACTTGTGCCATCTGGATTCCTTACTTTATCAAATCCGAGCGAGTTCATAACACATTTGTAAGATAAATGGTAAGCAGGAAATACCCGATCTTGGATAGAAGCTATCTGAGATCGGGTTTATTGTATATATGCCGGGCTAGTCATACAGTGTAAGGTATAGTGTTCATTATAGAAGTGAAAAGGAGGAGAGATCTTGAAAATTTATCTGGTAAGGCATGGGATGGATGAGGAAGGGTATCGAGGCGGATGGAGTGATCGTGGACTTACGGAACAGGGAATCAATCAATCCAGGAAACTGGGAGAGTATTTGCATCATCATGCTGAGGAGTACAACATACATACGATTATTAGCAGTGATCTTCCTCGTGCAGTGCAGACTACACGGGAAATTGAGAAGAAGTTAAACATGCAGGCTAGCTTAATGAAAGATTGGCGTGAGATGAATAACGGAGATTTGGCAGGCATGCTCCATAAGGATGCTGAAGAACATTACCCAGGGATTTATTTCAATACTCTTGAGATGGACTCCCCGTTTCCGGGAGGAGAAAGCCCAAGGGATTTTTATAACCGGATAAGCACAGCTTTCGAGAGTCTTTTCAGAGGTTTAGAGGAGAAAACAGTAGAGTCCAATGTTCTATTAATTACTCACGGCGGAGTGATTAATATTCTGTATTATCTGCTTGAGAAGAAGGAATGGAGCAATAAATCCAGCTTTTATCCCATGGACAACACCAGTGTACATACCGTTGAAAAGGGAAGGCATGGTTGGAAACTTAGCAGCGTAAATGTGTTAAGTCATCTAGATTAGTTGTTTTTCCATGTTAAATAGAAGACGGAGGCGATGACATGAGCGATAAACCAATTGAACTGTTGCAACGTTTAAAATCTTTATCCGGCCCATTTCCAACGTGGGATATGGGGCATTTGCCGGAGCAGCCGGGGAAGTTATTTTTGGAGTGGTTGAGATTGGCAGTTGAGAACAAAGTGAAAGAACCTCACGCTATGACAATCTCCACCATGGATCAAGATGGTTATCCTGATGCGCGGGTGTTGATTTTGAAAAACGTAATTGATGAAACGTTCTATTTTGCCTCCAGTTCGGAGAGTCGAAAAGGGCAGCAGTTGAAGGAGAATCCTCATGTGGCTCTGACATTCTACTGGCCTTCCCTTGGAAGACAGATTCGGATAAGGGGAATTGCCGAGGATCAGGGAGATGAAGCGGGCGCTGATGATTTCCGCAAACGTTCAGCTGGAGCAAGAGCAGTTGCTATGACAGGACATCAGAGTGAGGTTTTGGATAGCGAGGAAGTGCTGGATAGTTCCATTGAAGCTCAGAAGGAAAAGATAAGACGTGACCCCAGTGTTGTTACACCTCATTGGCGTTTATATGCCGTGAATGCACAAGAGGTGGAGTTTTGGCAGGGAGATTCGGAGCGCAAGCATGTACGAGTCCAATATGTAAAGCAAGATGGGCAGTGGAAGACATTCAGATTGTGGCCTTGATATTACAACAGGTGAGTTAGGCAACACGGACCGAACTGCTGTTTGTTTCTTTTTCCTAACAATCTGAGGGAGGATAAAACTATGAGAACGATTGAAAGTTTCTTCGAACCATTTCCCATGTTGGAAACCGAACGGACGTTACTTCGACCTTTTACTTATGATGATCTGGAGGATATGTACGGTTACTGCGTTGTACCTGCTGTATCGGAGTTCACGACCTGGGACGCGCATCAGAGTAAAGAAGACACCAAAGCTTTTTTAGATTTTGTCATGAGTCGCTATGAGACGGATCTAATAGGCCCGTGGGGGATCGAAGATAAACACACCAAGGGGCTGATTGGTAGTTGTAACTATCTAGGGTGTGACAGCGATAACAGGAGAGTTGAACTGGGATATGTGTTATCTGATCAATTTTGGAATCAAGGTTACATGACCGAGGTAGTGAAACGAATCATCCAATTTGGATTTGACGAAATGGGGCTCGAGCGAATTCAGGCCAGATGTTTGGTGAAGAACACGGGTTCCGCCAAGGTTATGGAGAAGGCAGGCATGCATTTCGAAGGTGTGCTGAGGAAATACATGAAGGTAAAAAATGAGTTTCAAGATCTGAAGATGTATGCTATCGTAAAAGAAGACTTCTACTCGTGTTAAATAAAGAACGTGTTATTGAAAAGTCGTGTGTCATTTATCATGCTGGCGAGCCATGGATTTTCCTATAATCCTGAATTTATCAGTGATACACAATAAAAGCAGAAGTAAGAAATAGCTTGAATTGCTGCATCAAGAGTTCAAGGTATCGTATTGAATATTGTCTAATTCAATAATCATATGCCAAGCTTTGGCCCATTCCTGATCGTTGAGGAAATGGGTTTTATTTTTGTTTTCAGCAAGCAACGTACATAATGTCATATCTTGAACCTGGTGCCTTCCGCTATAATCTTCAAGTTATTAAAACATGGATTGAATGAAGGAACCAGGAGGTACAACGAATTGACGACCAAAAACAGATATAAATCACTCGAACTGGAAACACCCGGCGTATATGAGCTAGAAGGGCTTGAAGTGGGAGTGACATCGAACTGCAATTATAAATGCGACTATTGCTGCGCCTACAATCGGGACGATGGAGCATGCATCGGTAGTCAGGAAGTTATCCGTATTATTAGTGAGCTTCCTCGTCTCAAGCGCGTGCGATTGTCCGGGGGAGAAGTTACTTTGAAATACCAGGATTGTCTGGAGATCGTGACGTATTGTGCGGCACATGGCATCGATACACAATTGAACAGCAATGCCAGTCTGCTGACAGAAGAACGGATTCATGCGTTGCGTGATGCGGGCTTGTCCAACATTCATATCTCGTTCAATTATACGGATGCGGAGTCCTATGCTGCGTATTATCGTGTGCATCCTCGCATGTATGAGAGACTGGAGCAGAATATCCGTCTGTGTACGGAAGCCGGTCTGGAGACGGTGCTGGAAACGTTACTATTTGAAGGTAATCAAGCGAACATGCAGGCCATTAGCGATAAGGTGTATGATCTGGGTGTGCGCATCCATGAGATCCAGAACAGTATTAAGATGCCGCATACCGACTGGACCCAGATTGTATCCAAAGAGTCCCTTGTTCGATCTGTTACGGAATTAATTAAACATAAAAAGCCAGATACAACGCTCTATTTCACCTGTATGGATCGGTTCGCTGAACAGTTGAATTTGCGTGAACAACCCGGTGTGTATTTCTCTAATTGTGTGGATGGCACGAAACAGCTACATTTGCACGGTAACGGGGATATTCTCATCTGTGAGTTATGCCACCCTGTCGTAATTGGCAACATCTATACTGGAACGTCGTTGAAGGATATTTACGCTCAGCAGCCCCCGGCGTTAACGGAATTCCTGGAGAAGCGGCCTTGTCTCGCATACGATGCTCTTTTTGCAGACGCATAACAGGAAGAGTTGTTAAAGAAGAGCTGTAAGCTAAACAAAACATGTTACACGATAACAGCGACATTTAGGGTTATATAGATTGAAAATCAAGGTGATCTGATTTCCTCAATGGGAAAACGGATGGCCTTTTTTGATTGAACTATTCATTTACACAAAAACGGAGAGGACAGAAAAAACCTGAAAAAGCGAAGCGTGCGCCTTTATCCCCGGATTTTTCCCTTTAGAAAAGGGAATCAAAAAAATCTGGGGGTAACAGCGATTGGAAGGTTGTTCTGTCATCGCAGTGTCAGTGTAATAATCTTTAGTCCAATTCGTGTGGTTTCAGATTCATTTAAGCTACCCGGCCTAATATGGCCTTAAGACTTAGATGAAGAGGTGAGATTCACATGATGAAGATAGATGAAAAACCAACCCGGAAAGAACCACATAAAAGGCCGATCTCTCCAAAAAAGCGCAGATGGCTCATCATCACACTTGTCATCGTGCTTGCGGTAGGTGGAATCTTATACAGCCTGGCTGACCGTTACCTGATCAGGCATGTGCAGGTAGTTGTAGCAGATGAGAACACAGGAACGCCAATAACAGGCAACACCAATGATTCCAACAATACTTCGACCACCACAACTGAAGTGAATGCAACGTCAGATGATTGGAATTATTCGAGTGATGATATGAAAGTCAATATTGAAAAGGTACAGACGGGTTCTGGCTCGGATCAGATTACGTATTATGTCGCTGATGTTCAGTTAACGGATGCAAGCAGCCTGCGAACCGCGCTGGCGGACAACAGCTTTGGAACGAACATTACCGAAAATACGTCAGAGATTGCCGCAGCCAACAATGCGATCTTTGCCATTAACGGTGATTATTACGGATTCCGCGACGATGGTGTCATTATCCGAAATGGAACACTGTACCGAGACAGCCCCACGCGGGATGCACTTGCCCTGTTCAACGACGGTACGATGAAAACATATAACGAGAACGAGATTTCTTCCTCGGAACTGCTGGCCGAAGGTGCAACCGATACACTATCTTTTGGGCCCATTCTGATTCAGGATGGCGAGATTGTCAGTGATTTTAGCAGTGTGAAAATCGATAATAACTTCGGCAACCGCTCCATTCAGGATGCAAATCCAAGAACTGCGATTGGCATGATTGCTCCGAATCATTACGTCTTTGTGGTGGTGGACGGACGGCAGGACAACAGCCGTGGCATGACCTTGGCAGAACTGGCGGATGTCATGAAAGGCCTCGGAGCAACCGAAGCCTACAACTTGGACGGCGGGGGTTCATCCACGATGTATTTTATGGGCAGAGTTGTCAATAATCCGCTGGGGCGTAATCAGGAACGTGGCGTAAGTGACATTTTATATCTGACGGAGGGACAAGGATCATGACGATATTAATTCCATCATATGAACCCGATGTGCGTTTACTGAATCTCGTTTTGCAACTGCAAACCTTTAAACTTGGACCCATTGTGATTGTGGATGATGGCAGTGGCCCCGGTTACCGTGGAATTTTTGAAACGGCAGAAGCGTATGGCTGTACGGTCCTGACACATTCCGTCAATCTGGGTAAGGGCAGGGCCTTGAAGACTGGCTTTCAGTATATTAAGGAGTATGGACCTCAGGGCGGTATAGTGTGCGCAGATAGTGACGGACAGCATCTGCCACATGATATTAAGCGTATCTTCGAAGTGCTACTCGCACAAACCACACCAGGAATTGTACTCGGCAGCCGTCGCTTCAGTGGTAAAATTCCAGCACGTAGCCGGTTTGGCAATACAGTCACAAGGGCGGTCTTTTCCCTCACAACAGGTACCAAAGTATATGACACGCAGACCGGTCTACGCGGTTTTCCCTACTCCATGCTGGACTGGCTGAACCAGATTCCCGGGGATCGGTTTGAATACGAGATGAACATGTTGTTAACGGCACACAAGGAAGGGTATGAGATTACGGAGGAGTTTATTGATACGGTGTATCTGGATCACAATGAGTCCTCCCATTTCCGCCCGCTGGTTGATTCATTCCGAATCTATATGCCAATCCTGATGTTCAGCACATCTTCGGTGCTGTCTGCTTTGATTGATTTTGGATTACTATTCGTTATTCAATATTTTACGCATAATCTGTTTCTGTCGGTTGTCGCAGCAAGGCTGTGCAGCTCCATCTTCAACTATACGATTAATCGGAAGTACGTATTTTCCGCTGGACGAACCTCTAAGGTTCGGCAGTCTTTGCCCAAATATTTCTCACTTGTCCTACTGGTGCTGTTATTAAACTACGGTTTATTGTATTTTTATAATGAAAAATTAATTCTCCCGCTGCTCGCAGCCAAGCTGCTGACCGAGGTATCCATCTTCCTGTTCAGCTATTGGGCACAGCGCAGATTTGTCTATTAACTCTGAAGAGAGAGTAAGCCTATGGCTTGCTCTTTTTTTGGTTGAAACGGTTTCATATCTACCCCGAAATAGGTTACGATGGAGTGGGAAATAAGGAGCCTTATTTTAGGTGAAATGGATGTGAACTGATGTTGAATCGTGTGCGCAAGGACTTGCGTTATTACCTTCAGAACATCAGGATCGGAACAACCTCATTTTGCATTACTTTGCGTTTTTGTCGGCGTTTGTGGCATGGATTTTTTTGTTTATTGATATCAAAGTCACGCTCCTACTCGCTGTCATCCATTACGCTTTATCCTGGATGGGGCACTTCTATTATGAAGGCAATAAACCCGCAGCTTTTCGTTATCCTCATATCGGTTTTTATGCGGGGTTTACCTGGTTTTTTATGAAAACGATGGAGATCATAACCCGCAAGGACATCATTCGTCCATGGCTGGACCAATCAGAGTAAACTTAATGTTAATTTGAAGATAAGTGTGCGAAGTTCGAGTGTAAATGTTCTTTTGTTGAACTTATATAAAATAAATATGGGAGGATGATTATGTATCTTCGAAGTGTGGAACTCATGTCGGCCAAGATTGAGAATCGGAACCAATATCCTTTTGACATCCCCGCGATACGGTCCTTGGAACGATTGGAATTCACGAATAACGTTACTTTTTTTGTAGGTGAAAATGGTTCAGGGAAATCTACACTGCTGGAAGGCATCGCTCATCAATGTGGATTCAATACCGCAGGGGGCGGCAGGAATAATACCTATGAGACACATGCTTCGGAATCCTCGCTCGGGAATTATCTCAGGCTGGCCTGGTTGCCCAAAATGACGAATGGTTTCTTCATGCGCTCTGAATCCTTCTATCAATTCGCATCACATGTCGATCAAATGCCGGCATCGCTTCAATATTATGGCGGGCGTTCATTACATGAACAATCACATGGGGAGTCTTTTCTCAGTCTGTTCGTCAATCGCTTCAGTTCCAAAGGCATCTATCTGCTTGACGAGCCCGAAGCCGCTTTGTCTCCAGCTAGGCAACTCTCCTTATTGCGTATCCTTCATGATCTGTCAGGCACTTCACAATTCATTATTGCGACGCATTCACCCATTTTGCTGGGATATCCGGGGGCAGAGATTTTAAGTTTTGACGATAGCCATATTCAAGAGATAGCCTATGAGGAGACAGATCACTATCAGATTACTCGCAGCTTTCTGGAGAATCGCGACCGGATGCTGAATGAATTATTTAAAGATTAAGTTCTCAGTTTAACAAGGGAAGTCACTCAACCATGCGACATGAAATTTATTTATGAGGAGAGATTGGATGAAAGTAGGTTTGCTGATTGTTGATATGCAGGAGAGTATTGTGCGGAAGAAGATGGACCAGACTTCGATAGACCATGCCTGTGAGTATATTAACCATGTGGCTAATGTGCTGCGCTCGAATGATCATACGGTCGTTCACGTGCAGGATGTGGAGGGCATGGAGGGGGCAGCGTCAGATGAGTATCGCATCATTCCCGAGGTGGATGTGAATGAGAAGGATCTCACCGTTACCAAGGAAGCCTCCAATGCCTTCTGGCAAACTGACTTGGAGCAGGTGTTGAAGAGTCATGGAATTGAATTGGTGATAATCTCTGGTTTTGCCGCAGAGGAATGTGTTCTATTCACCTACAACGGAGCGATGGAGCGAGGTTTCCGGCCGGTGATGTTGCAAAATGGAATTCTTAGCACACATCCCGAATCAGTGACTTCAACGTACAGAGATCGCAATGTGATCTCATATCCTGTGGTTGATTATCTATATAAATTCAACTAAAGAGGTTTACACTGAGCACTCCAATGACAGAACAACCTTCCGATCGCTGTTATCCCCAGATTTTTTTGATTCCCTTTTTAAAGGGGAAATCCGGTGATAAAGGCGAACGCTCCGCTTCTTCAGGTTATTTCTGTCCTCTCCGTTTTTGTGTAAAAAGTTTAGTTGAACCTATATAATTCGATAATTATTAGCTAAGTGCTAATGGATATTTGGTGAAAAATAAAGACAAGACCAATAATCGGACTCTGTAGGGAGTCTTTTTTTTGTCCAAATGTTCATGTCCACTGTGAAAGTAGGTTACTCCATGGTTTAAACCAAACTTTGCCTATATCTGTTGTGGTTGAAAGGATATATTGAGAACAGGGCACAGCAAACTCGTTGTGGACATCGGTAATGTCATGTATGGACCACTAACCAACTCATTAACTAAGGGAGATGTGCAATGAAGATGAATGTGCAAATTACGAGTATTTTGGCAGAACAAAAGGAATTGTTCCTCAACCTGTACAACTTGTACTTATATGATCTGTCCGAATTTTCTGGCGAGGATCTACTTGAAGAGGGGAAATATGATCCAACGAACACCTATCTATATCTGGAACGCGATGAATTACATCCGTTTTTGATTCAGTATGAAGGAAAGGTTATTGGATTCGTACTGGTCTGCTCACCTCCATATGTGCCGGAAGGTGTGGATTATACCGTGCAAGAGCTGTTCTTGGTCAAAAAATATCGCGGACAGGGGCTGGCAGCACAAGCGATTGACTTGGTTTTTGCTCAATTTGAAGGTACATTTAAAGTGGAACAGCTTGCTAATAATGCGGCAGCAGTTTCGTTCTGGAAAAAATATTATGAGCAACATCAGATTGAATACACTGAGTCTGAATATAACATTGAGATTGACAACATCGCTGGTAGCCACCGGATTTTGTCTCAGACTTTTGTACGTGGATGACGGTATAGAAGTATGAAGGGAGCAAGTAGGTTAAATGTCTAAAGAGCAATATTTCAAGGACCTCGAAGAAATTATTCATGATGTGATCTATATAGGTTCTTCTGATTCAGAACTTCAGAAAGAAATAGAAACGAATATGTGGTGTATTTCAATTTCAGAAGAAATGTCTAATGAAGTGAACTTGAGTGATTTTAGTGCTTTTATTATGAACGTCATAGCCAACCGTCAGAATCAGATTAATCATTCGAATAAGCAGAGCGGATTGATATTTTATCTATGGTTTGATTTTATGGCGAGTCAATTAAGATTTAATCTAATCTCGGATAGCAATAAGGAGCTACCTTTCAGATGCAAAATTCAGAATGTGAGTGAGCCTGATGAAATTATAGATCTTTTTTTGAAGTCGAATGTTTATGATGAGATAACCCAAGATACAGATACTAATGAGAATGATGCAGATAATGAATACGTATTAAAGGTATTTACACAATATTTAGACAAACAGTAAACCGTATATCATAGGAATATTTAAATTAGAAGGTGATTAGTATGTTCATTATCGTAGCAACCAAGGGGAGTTTGAAGTGGGTTTCGGGTGTATTTCAGGCAGAAGATGTAGCTAGACAGTATATGGATCTCATACCCGAGGAGCTTAAGGTGTACCATGAATTCATTCAGATAGAGAACATCACATATCCATTTTATATTATAGAGCGTCAGGATTCTCCATTTAGGTTTCTTGGTAAAGATGAAGTGATTTCACTTTTTGATAAAACAGATGTGTCAGAGGATGAAGATGAGGTGCACTTCAATATCTACACGATTGATTCAGATTATAGATCGAACAAACCTGGAACAGATTATATGGGAGCACTGAGGCATGATCATGTGACCAATGAATCTATAGAGATGTACCGAGAAGAAGGAACAGCGTTTCTGAGTAGACGAAGGATTTTATGAATGTGAGAATTGAGGAAACTAGTGATTCAGCATTTTAGTTTACTACCTAATTTAATAAACGAGGATACCTATGGATACGACAACGAGGTGTCCTTTTTTTTGTTATATTTCAGTTCTGATGTGATAGGGAGGAGTAGAAAAAATGTATACTGTATGCACCGAAAGTTGGGCTCTAAACTCTTTAACAGACTGGGTTTTGTAGCCATATTTCATGGTCAGTATTTTATGTATACTATTGCTGATCTTTGTGATAAGTTGAGCGAGTAAGATCCAGTAATCATACTATGAGTGAGAGGACTAATATCATGAATTGTGCTAAAAAGCTTGTGACCACTCTATTGATTACAGTTATGTTGTTTTCATCGTTTAATGTAGTATTGGGTGCCGCCGAATCTTCGGCATCAGACATCGAGGGAAACTGGGCAGAAAGCCAAATTACGAAATGGATCGACAAAGGTTTTATTCATGGTTATGAAGATGGCAGCTTTAAACCGAACAATACCATAACAAGAGCAGAGTTTTTCTCATTGGTTAATCGTTCATATGGATTTACTGAAACAGCATCTGTATCCTTCAAGGATGTTACTTCATCTAACTGGGCATATGCTGAGGTTTCCAAAGCTGTAAAAGCTGGATACATAAAGGGTTATAGGGACGGTACAATCGGTGCCAATAAACCCATTACTAGACAAGAAGTTGCAGTTATTATCAATGATCTTCTGGATCTATCGAATGAAGCTAGTACTGGAAATCACTTTACGGATTCCAATATGATAGCCTTATGGGCTAAAAATTCGGTAGATGCTATAGTGGCTAAAGGGATTTTACAGGGCTACGATAATAACTTCAATCCGAATAAACCGATCACTCGTGCTGAAGCAGTCGTTGCGCTGGATCGTTCAGTGAATGCAAGAGCAACGGATTACAGCTTAGCTGGAACATATGGCCCTGAGGCGGGGACGCAGACCATTGATGGGGATGTGCTCATTAGCACGGCTGGGGTTACATTGAAGAATATGATCATCAAAGGAAACCTATTATTTAGTGAAGGTATCCAAGAAGGAGATGTACACCTTACGAATGTTACGATTAAAGGTGTGACACGGGTAGAGGGTGGGGGCGTTAGTACCATCTATTTAAAAAATACCGTAACATCTACCCTTATTGTTGATAAGAAAAAAGGACCCGTTCTCATTATTGTAGAAGGTTCAACGACAGTTGGAGAAGTAACCATTCACTCCCCTGCTACGCTACAAGAAACGGATATTACGGGGAATGGCTTCGGCAAGATTACATTATCCGAGCGGTTACCTGCGGGTTCAAAAGTAGGTTTGAAAGGAACATTTGATTCCTTAATCATTAAAGGCAGTGGGGTTCAGGTGGATATTCCTGAAGGCCGTATTAAGGACGTTATCGTAGCAGTTACAGCAACGGGGACGACTCTTAACTTAGGCACGGATGCAACGATTGTAAACCTTTTCTTAGATGCAGTCGCTAAAATTCTAGGCACGGGTACTATTGAAAAGGTGACGCTGAGTTCCGTTGCTAAAGGTGGTACGACTTTTGAAACTACAATTCGACTGTTGGATAAAGTCATAAATACAGTGACTCCAGCTACTCCAACTGCTCCTGTGACTTCACCTTCCACTGGAGGAACGGATACAATCGCTCCTACTCTGTCCAATGTAACGAGTGGTCATATTGCAGGTGGAGATCCTGTGGTGGGTAGAAGCAATGAAAATGGGTATCTGTATTTGGTTCCTTCCGCAACACCAAAAACAATCACTAGTCTAAACCAATCTGTTGCAGGGTTGTTTGGCAAGAAGCAGTCGGTGACAGCAAACGTAGATACGACAATGAGTACAGCGGGTTTAACGTCAGGTACGTATGTCGTATATGCCGTTGATCTCGCGAACAATATATCGATGGCTTCGGCAGAGATCATTATTGGTACAAATCAGTTAATCGTTTCGACTCCAGTACTCTCAACCGAAAAAATGTATGATGGAACGGTATCGGCAACAGTAATAGCAGATTCACTAACCGGAGTTGCTACTGGAGATCATGTAACCGTGAGTGCAGCAGCCACCTACAATGATGCATCAATAGGCACAGGTAAAACAATCACTGTAGTTTATACGTTGAGCGGACCAGAGGCGTCCAAGTATATTACGCCTGCAAACTATACAATCCAGACAGGAGTTATTACAGCCGCACAGTTGACGATCGGGGAGCCATTGTTGACTGTTATTGAGAATACAGATGGAGATTCATCGGTAGTCGTATCTGCAGGTTCCTTAGTTGGGGTTGTTCCAGGTGAGGATGTGACGGTGAGTGCTGAGGCGGTATATGATACAACTTCCCCGCCTAAAGCGGCGCTTGTATCTGTGGTTTACAGATTAGCTGGTATGGATAGTGGCAAATATATTGCTCCGGTTAATAATACGAACTACACTGCTTATGTACAATCTAGTGCAGATACGGGGACGATCATAGACCTAATCACCACTTTCAAAGTGTATGATGGAACCTTTGCAACAACTGCAATAGCAGGTTCTAGAGTAGGATCTTGTGGAGAAAATAAACAAGGTATTTGTCCTGGGGATGACGTAACGGTAAGTGCTTCAGGAGTCTATGATAATGAAAATGTAGGAACAAATAAAAAGATAACCGTATCGTATATTTTATCTGGTAATGATGCAACAAACTATACTGCACCAGATGAAATTGCAGTGAATGGTGTAATAACTAGAAAGCAATTGATGATCTCGTCTCCGACATTAATACTCTCCAAAGTGTATGACGGAACTCTTATTGCAAATGTAACACCAGGTGCATTATCTAACATTATCCCTGGGGATGACGTACAGGTAATCGCCGTAGCCACTTACAACAATGCAGCTGTAGGAACCAATAAAGTAATAACGATTAATTACACTCTTACAGGAAATGATGCAGGAAATTATGTTGCCCCAGCAATGCAGATAGTTGGTACAGGGGAGATTACTGCTACACCGTGATGTTTATGTTTGAAGACCATTTTCATTAGTGACTTTTCTGATGAAAGTGTAGAAGCAAATAGAGTCTCCACTGTCGAATAAGACTGTGGAGGCTTTTTGATTTTTAGATTCAAAACAACTTCGCATTTACCAATACATGGGTTATGATGAATTAAGAGGATTGAACAGATATTGAAGCATGGGGAAGTGTAACGGAGGTGCGGGTATGTCGAAGCATCATTTTGTTATTGAAAACAAATCGCAAGTAAACGAATATATCTATACTTCCTACTCTTGGGACTCTAACGGCGTGATACATGGGAGTGGATTAACCACAAAGAATCATGCGACCTTGGAAGACGAATTCATTGCGTACATCTATGATTCCCTTTGCTGGTTGGATACATGGAATCCATCTACCTGTATGAGATGTAGTGGACTGAACAACTATGGAATAACCGTTATTAAAGAGCAGGATGTTTTGTTGAAGTTTCATCAACTAATTCGGGCCTGGATGGATCTATTCAGCCATGCGACTGATCCGATTGTTCTAACAGGGAGTTACTGTGTTGATGGAGAAGAACAAAAGAGCTACTACGAGAAACTCGTGTACAACAAAGTTGAATTAATCAACGAATTACATAAGCTTGCGAACATGGCAAAGTATGCTGAGATAAATGGGAAATGCATTGTGCATTTTGGGATATGAAATTTAACTCTTTTAAGACCAATTGACTAAAGAAGGGAGTTTTTGTATTGCCTTGGCCGATGGTACATTTTGCAATTGCATCCGAGTTGATATCCGAGCCATTCCCTGAATTGTTATCGGGGAGCCTTGCTCCTGATTCGATCCATGTAAGAACTAATCTTCGTACAGAAAAGGCGAAAACCCACCTCATGCCAGAGGGAGGAAGATTCGCAACAGACGAAGAACTTAAAGGATTTTTTGAATCCAACAAGAAGTTAGCTTATAGTGATCCCAAATTCCTGCAATATCTGTGCGGTTACATCGCCCATATCTATACGGATCGCGTGTGGACATTCGATATCTATCCAGCATATGAAGTCCATCCCAACGGAAGAAGTGTGTATACACAGGATGTCACAAAGCTGGAGTTTATGATTTTACGGAATTGGAACAGGGCCAACGATTGGTTAAATGAGCTGAATGTGGGAAGAGCATTTGATTTAGGCGGATTGCTGGAATCTGAGGTGTACCAGTATAGAGAAGAGAAACTTGAGTTTTTAGTTAACCCTGACAACGAACCTTTGGGTGATTTAAATATGTTATCCATGGAAGGTATGGAAGAGTTCATACATAAAACGGCGTTAGCGCTAAAAGAATTGTATACAAAATGGAATGTGTATGAAGATTTACGCAGCACTGTGTAAGAAAGGGAGAGATATACCTGAAGGTATACAGGAAACAAGTACGCAAAATTGTAGTGAATGATACACTGTTCCTGTACGTTGTGGATGAGCAAGCTTACGATATCGTCATTCGGGTTTATTCGAATGCGTTTAAATCTACATTTGTAGAGTTCGATGTTGCTTGGGAAGATACATGGGATATATTTGTCTATGAACCCAAACTGATATCCAACCTTATTCAATATGCTATAAAACAAGGGTGGGACTACCAACAGAAGAATAACAAAATGAAATTTAACAATGCGACCAGCATTGTAAGGATTCTAATGGCAGAGAAACAAACACGATCATAAGGAACTTGAACACAAATTGAAAGCACGTCTACTGCTCCACAACTCACCTAATTTTAAATTAGAAGCTATATATACTGAAAGACATGATCTCCAGTTAATCTTGCATCATAGAATCACATAAAGGAGGATGACTATGGACATCGTTATGACGCTTGAACTGCACGGATGGCTGGATATCCTGGTTCTCCCTGATCAGGGAGAACAGATTGAGATTCCGGTTTCTTTTTTGTCAGATGCGGTTGAGGAGATAACACGTCAATTCGTAGCATTGCACAAAGGAGCCACGGAGGTATCCATGACCATGCAGACCGAACCTGGAGAATATCGCTTCTGGATCAAGAAACGTTCGCAGGTAATCGTTCAATTCATGGTGTATGAGATGAGTGATAACTTTAGCACGGAAGCCGTTACAGAGGGGCGATTGCTTATGTCTGAGGAGTTATCCTTGGTCAAGTTGACTAAGCTATTTTACAGAGAATTAAGCAAATTGAAGGAAATGGGACTGGAGGAATATCACAAACGGTGGAGTTTTGAGTTTCCCTTGAATGCCTATGAGCGGATAGGAAGGGCCGTCCAGATCCGATGAAATCGAATGTTTTGAGAGAAGGAGAGATTACGTGGCGAACATACATAAGGGAAGATACTCCGCTCAGATTGAGGGAGAATTTGTTGTTTTTATCATCGGAATGAGGATCAATCGTCTGTGGGCTATACACAAATGGTTGCCTGTCTTTAAGTCCATGGGACCGATGATTAAAGAACTGTATATGAATCCGGAGACTGGATTTCTGAGTACAGAGTATTTTATAAGTTGGCGTGGGGTGACGCTACTACAATACTGGCGCTCTTACGATGAATTGGAGAAATACGCACGAAGCGGATTACACTTGGAAGCTTGGAAAAAATTCAACCGATCCATTGGTACTGACGGAACAGTAGGGATATATCATGAAACATACAAGGCTCAGTCGGGTTCCTTCGAGACCATATACGCCAACATGCCCAAATTCGGATTAGCTAAAGCTTCTGACCATGTGCCTTCGACAGGGAAAATGGAGACATCCAGACGCAGAATGGGCGGAGAGAATGACCCGGCCGTGGAAGTAACAGAGAATCCTTAAATAGGTAAAAAGAAAGGGGCATGTTATGAAGGCTAAACTTCGACCAGAAGATATATATTCAAAGCAACTTAGCTGGCTGTGTATTGAACCAATTCTTGTTTCGGTACGGGGCAGAGATATGGCAGCCAAAACAGAGATATACCGAATGTTACACGAAGGGCAACAAGCTTTATTTCTGTTCTATTCCTATCACAATCACACGAAAAGTCTGGCAGAATTTTATTGGTTTTCGGCATATAACATCATTGAGATCAAAAGCTGGAATGGAATAAAAAATGGGATGCACTTTTTTCATTTAGATGAGATGGTTAATGTACTTGAACAGATTGAAAGTCTCATTACGGACAAAAATAAAGTGGGTGAAGAGTGGCTTGAGGTGCTGGCAACAGATCTGGATAAGGACCCAATCTTGCTTCAGAGAACAGAGGTGTTATATGACACCTATCAGACCGTGGCGCAAGCAGCTATTACACATATGAATGAGATGATCCTGCAAAATCGGGATATGTATCTGGAGATTGAGTAAGGTTAACGTAGCACCTCCTTATAATAAAAGAACTGCTCCCATGGAGTGGTTCTTTTTAGTATTTATGCAGTACCGATGCAACAAACTTGCAAAATCATGCAACAAAACGCAATACAGTGGGATTGCCGTAACTATGCTTGTAATATGAGTTGTGAGAGGAGGGGCAAACACATGAAAGTCATTTTTGAAGAGGACACGACAGTTGAAAAAAGGTTAGCCAAGGTCATAACCCATCCTGCGGAGAAGTCGAAGTGGGACCGTATTCAGAAGGCAATCTGTGAATCGGAAACTCAATTAACGGTCATCCATGCCAAGAATAATCGCAATATACAGATCCAGTTGAGCTCGGTGGTTGCCTTTGAATCAGAGGATCGGATGTGCTGTGTCCGGGTGATCTCAGGTGAGAGGTACTTGCTTCATAAACGTCTGAAATTTGTAGAAGAGGATCTGGATGACCTTCATTTTGTAAAAATAAATAATCAAACGATCATCAATACGCGGTACATCACCGCATTCTCTGCAACAGACCAAGCTCGAATTAAGGTAGACCTGAGCGATAGCTCCAGTTACTTCGTCAGCCGATTTTATATTAAAAACTTTAGGGGGAAATTATCATGATTACTCAACTTAGAAATTCTTTTTTTCAAGTATTCACTATAATGACGCTATGGATCACACTCTTGGCTACAATATTCTTTGGTGATCTGCCCATTCAGATGTCCTATTTATGGAACATAGCGGGTATTGCTTTTATTGCAGCTTTGTTGTTTGGAATGATGTATAACATACTGTGGAACTATTTTACGTTAAAACCGGTATGGAATATCGTCATTTCTTCCACATTCAATATTGCAGGAGGTATGGCGATGGTATGGTTATTCTCGGTAGACATGTTCCAATTCATCGCTCCCTGGTTCCCCGGCATGTGGTTATTATCTATCGTGCTGCACATCATCGCTTTCTATTTTTATGCTAGAATGGATAGCAGGAAAAAAGCGGAAGAGTTAAATAACATTCTCAAGTAGGTAGGGAGTACACGTATGAACGAGGAAGAACTGTTGCAGTTGTACGGATTGGAACCTGATGAGGTACACCGGGAGGCCATCCGACAGCTGCTTCAGCAAGAGATTGAGAACCGGAAGTCAGAGGATAACGAGGTTCTGAGACTGTTGTGCATCATGTTATTCTGTATTGGAAATGTGGAGGACACCACGCTGATCTGGAAAGCTAAACGAAAGAATCAGGATACGGGCAGTTATATTGATGTGCAGTTATTATGTGGTGCGGGACATGAGCAGACTTTATTTTATCTGGAAAATATGGACGGGGAACAGGCGCACAAGGAGTTGCTTTACCTTAAACACTGCGAGCCGTATGACTTTGTTGATTTCTCCAACGCGGAATGGGTCTCAAACTATAAACAATATTATGGTGTTTAATATATGAGTACACCGGAAGGAGGGGGACTATGCCAAGTTTGCATGACAACATCATATTAAGTTACGAAGTTGATTTAGAGAACAAAAAAATCAGGATGCGCACACGTTCAAGTCATACTGTACCGAAAAATATGGATGTTTTATTCTCTGGTGTAATGGCCCATGCGTTTGATACACCGCTGCATGGCAGCATTATTTTGGATCTGGATGAGTGGGAAATAGAGCATTTTATCCCTTATAATCGAGAGTTGTTAGAGTCAGGGAAGGGTCAAGCTTGGCCTGTCAGTTATGATTCCTATGACGAATTGCAAATCCGGCTGATCGAGGAGAAATACAAGTACATGGTGATCTCATCCTCGTATGGACTGAGTGGTTGGGTTTTGGCGAAGAACGTAGAGATTACTGTTCAAGAAACGGGGTGAACGGGATGAAGGGTGAAAACACACAGCATGGTGGCAAGAAGGGCGCAGGACTCAGAACGGGCATTGTTGTTCTTGTTGTTCTGCTCGTTATTCTAGTAATGACCAATCCAAACGAAGAAGATTTTGTTGCGTGGCTCGCAAGTGAACATGACATCCATTCTTCGTATGATGTGAATGAAGGCAGGACGTTTACGCAGACGATCGACGGTGAGGAAAAGACGCTTCATTATAAAGGTGGACATATACTGCATATGGGAATCTTTTCAACATTTAGTTACCTTTTCTTGGATAATGAAGAAAAAGAGATCCAGATTGAAGCGGTCGGCATAATGAATATGCTATTTAGTAGGTAGCTAGATTGATTGTGGACAGTTACAAAAGTTGAATGAAAGTTCTGCTGATAACCACGCGCTTTGCATGATATAACTCGTGCAGAGAAGCGTGGTTTTTTGCGCGAAATGCTATAGAAACAGAGATGGTTAACTTCGTTTATTCGCAAATTCCACATTATGGGTTATGATGTACCTTGAGAGAAAATTTACATACATAGGAAGTCTCTATTTTAAATTAAAGGCATTTAAGGTCTTTACGAGGGGAGTATTATCCATGATTGAATGGAGGGCTGACTATGAAAAAGTTAACCGTAGTTTCATTATTATTACTACTTCTGGTGGCCTGTCAGAACCAGGAAAACACTGAAGATGCACAACAATCAATAGATTCCTTGGCTCAAAGTGTCACAGCAAAAGAGACACAACAGGATGAAGAAATATCGACATCCCATGAGAAGGAAGACATCCCACCAGAGTATCTCGATGAAACAAACTATACCGGTGACAAATTGGAAATCGTCAAACTTATGAATGCCCGTATACGTTATTTATACGAAAAGGATGAAATAGCATATATGAGTTTGATTGATCCTGAATCTCCTATATCAGGTATGGGAAGATACAAAGTTCTTAAGGTTACTTCCATGAGCGATATCACTATACAGGAGCAAAGGAAACTCTATCAGGCAGTGGTGATAGTTAATGAGTTAAATGAGAACGACGAAGAGTATAGCAATACGATGGTGTTTTGGAAAAAGAAAGAAGATGGCGATAACGCGCAATGGATTTTTGCAGACATTGATTAAGCACATAGTGTCTGACACATGGAAGATCCATATCTTCACACAAAATAAAGGGTGATGTAATGATGGCAAGGCGATTAATACTGATTGAAGGATTACCGGGTTCAGGCAAGTCAACGGTTGCCAAAATGGTATCCGAAATTTTGATAGGACAAGGCAAGAAGGTACAACTGTTTCAGGAAGGAAACCTGGATCACCCTGCTGATTACGAGGGCGTATCTTTTTATTATGCAGGAGACTTCGAGGCTTTATTGGGCACGCATGAAGATTACAGAGAGGTTCTGGAAAGCAATGCGACTGCTCATGATGAAGGTTTCCTGATTCCATACCGTAAGATGAAAGAGCAATGGGGAATAGAGCTTCCTGATCACATTGTACAGGATATTTTCAGACGAGATATTTACGAAATTCCTTTTGAGCAAAATGTTAAGCTGATCACCGAGAAGTGGCAAGATTTCGCCCAAAACGTGTTAAGCACGAATGATGACTGCATCACGATATTTGAATGTTGTTTTATCCAGAATCCACTAACCATGGGTCTCGTAAAATGCAATCAATCCAAAGAGCAAAACGTGCAGTATGTATTGGAACTGGGGCGAATCATTCATGCTCTGAACCCGCTTCTCATCTATATCGACCAGAAAGATATATCCTATACATTTGATAAGGCGGTTAGTGAAAGACCAAAAGAATGGTCAGAGGGATTCATTAATTATTATACGAACCAGGGTTTGGGGCAGGCACAGGGTTATCAGGGTGTTGAGGGTACGGTACAGGTTTTGCAGGAAAGAAAGAAGCTGGAGTCCGAAATCTATGGGTTACTTCAAATGGATAAGGTATGGCTGGATAATTCGGATTATGACCGCGAGGCTTGTTGGCACAAGCTAGAAAAGATTCTGCAGTAACCTTAATGAAATACGAATACATACCGGAGGTCAGTTTTATGACATTTTATGGAGTAGCCTTAATTGCAACAACCGCAATCTTAATTATTATAGGTGTTCGAAGCAAACGGAAAGTAATTCTTAGATGGGGCATAGCCAGTTTAATTTTATTGCTCGTACTCATCATTCCCTCATTCATCATGGGATTCATGGACGGATTTGCTGATGGGTGGTCAGCGAGATGACCACTGCAGATAACAATAATGTATCGTATGAACAAAATAACAACAAATTCAACTTCCGTGTGGCAGGTATTGTGATGGATGCGGGAAGAGTTCTTTTGCATACGACAGAACAGGATGATTTCTGGAATCTGCCCGGAGGTCGGGTGAAATTAAACGAGACAACAGAAGCGGCTATTGTGCGAGAGATGATGGAGGAACTGGGTGTTCATGTAGAAGCGCAAAGGCTCGCATATGTTAGTGAAGATTTCTTTGAATATGATGGTCTGAAGTATCATGAAGTTGGCTTTTATTATCTCATCACATTGCCGGAAGCCCATAAGCTATATAGTGAAACCGAATTCAAAGGTTTAGAAGATAACGGTAAGTTAATTTTCCAATGGTTTTCCTTGGACGAACTGGAGCGAATGGAAGTATATCCTGTGTTTTTGAAAGAGGAACTGAGTAACCTTCTTGATGCAAAAGGCATCAAACACTTCATTCAGAAATAGAGGAATAGGTGCCTATGGACATTACATTTATTCGTCATGGTCATGGCGAACACTTGATGGATTATCCAAACCAATTAAATTTTCTGCATCCTGGCCTCACTGAATTGGGAGAAAGTCAAGTCATAGCGTTGCGTAAGCAAGTGGTTTTTGCGCCTGAAGACGTCATTTTGGTTAGTCCAACGAAACGTACTATTGAAACAGCACAACTCCTAACCCCTAACAAAAATCTTGCGTTCTTCAGCCCACTGGTTGGCCCAAGAATGTTTCCTCAGAATCCAGAGTTTGTTCCTTTCGTCTGTGATCAGATCTATTCCAAGGAAGAACTCAGCCATCAGTATACTTACATAAGAATGCTTAATTTGGGGTTGGATTGTTGGGAAGAAAGTATTAATCAGATGGATGCAGATCGGTTCCAGATATTAGCTGAAAAGCTTCTTGAATGGTGCAGGCAACAGAGCGGCAATACGTTTATCATTTCACATGACGGTACGATATCGAACTACAGGATATTACTCGGAGAAAAAGAGTTAACCAAAAGTGATTTTCTGGGTGAAGCCGGGCAGTACACAATCCGAAACGTTTAACGATTAAAGGTGATTCCGTCAATCTCTTCTATTACACATTGCACAAGGAGTCTGTTTTGTAGGTGGTCTATAACTGTACTTAGGGGGACTTTCAAATGAAGTTATCGGATTATGAATATTTAACTTTGGCTCTGGAAGAAGCAGAACAATCACTTATTGAAGGAACGTATCCGATTGGTGCGATAATCGTGGATGTGGATGGGATTGTCGTGAGTAAAGGCAGGAACCGAGTTTTCTCGGATTGCGACCCCACCGCACATGCTGAGGTGGATGCCATTCGTCGGGCAGGAAAACATTTGCTGGATGTAGAGAAGAAGAAATTCTCGAAGAAGAAAGACTTGACGCTTTATACTACCTGTGAACCTTGTCCTATGTGCTCTTGTACCATATTAATGTCGGGTATTAAAAAGATTGTATGGGCAGCGGATGATGAAGAATATGGCGGACTTCGACGTTTCAAGGAAGGGCCTCATTTTATCCATATGTTTGACACGTTATCCTGTGTTGCAGCACCCTATCTTGATCTGGAAAACAGACAGAGGGCTTTGCTCGCCAAATGGAATATTGGTAGAGGTTTGCTTAATACAGAGTGGGAGATTCCTAAGCAATGATCCTAATCCAAAGGAGATGAATTCATATGGAATTCGTGGGAGAGAAGGTAAGAATAACAACAGTCACAGAGCAGGACCTCGACTTCATATGTCAACTTGAATGTGACGCAAACATATGGAGCTTTGAGGAAACTGTTGAGACGGATGAGGAGAAGGTTCGCGAGAAATATCGCAGCCATTTTGCTGTCGCAGATGAGAAACCGTATGCCTATGATTTTGTTATACGCCGCTTGAATGATCCGGAAGATACACCCATTGGTATTGTTCAGATGTGGAGTTATGTGGATTACCGAAAAAGCTGGGAACTTGGATTCGCTGTACTTTCAGAATACGCAGGCAACGGATATGGGAGCGAGGCTACCCGTCTTTTGTTACGATTTGCGTTTCAAGAGTTACAAGATCATAAGGTCGTCGGCATGTGCAATTCACAAAACGTTCGCTCAGCCGCACTGATGCAGCATGTGGGTATGACACGGGAGGCCATCTTCCAGGAAGAGCTATGGTGGAACAATCAGTGGACAGACCAGTATTTTTACTCCATTTTGGATAGAGAATTTAAGTCTGTCTAATAGGTACGGGAGGAAATAAGATGACTACGTTGGTTCTGTTGTGTTTCTCGTAAATTAGGGCAAAGGTGGTTATAACCATGGGGAGAATTACGGTTTATCATTATGATGCTTTCTCTACCGTTCCGGGTCAAGGTAACCCGGCAGGAGTGGTTTTTGATGCTGATCATTTCAGTGAGACGGAGATGCAGCAGATCGCTTATAAGGTTGGTTTTAATGAGACAGTATTTGTGTTGAATTCTGAAGTAGCTGACGTCAGATTACGTTATTTTACGCCGGGCCATGAGATTAATCTGTGTGGTCATGCCACAATGGCATCATTGTATGGATTGAAGACGCGTGGGATGTTAAGTGACAAAGAGTTAATCACGATTGAAACCAATGTAGGTACATTACCCATACGATTTGAGCGCAATGCCGACACCATTTACATGGAAATGAAACAGGATCAGCCGCAGTTTATACCATTCCAGGGGGATATCGAGAAGCTGGTAAGCGCCATCAATCTCACTCTGGATGATGTTGACCTTTCTACGCCAATCGTTTATGGAAGTACAGGAGCCTGGACGTTATTAATCCCGATTCGTGAACTGAACTCCTTTATGAAAATGAAACCGGATTCTTCCCTGTTCCCAGGAATTTTAATTGAGAATCCCCAAGCTTCCCTACATCCCTTTTGTTTCGAAACCCGTGATTTCGATGCGATGATGCATGCCAGACATTTTTCATCACCATACTCAGGTACTACGGAAGATCCTGTGACTGGAACAGCCTCCGGGGTGATGGGTGCCTATTATTTAACCTATGTGAAACCGGAGATTGATGAGGTACAGTTTGTGATAGAGCAAGGGCATGAGATTGGAAGAGATGGAAAGGTTCAAGTGAGTGTGATTCGGGATGGTGAGGATATGGATGTCAGAATGAAGGGGACAGCTGCTTTTGTGCGTGAACTGAATGTTGAATTGGACATTTGATCATATACGAAAGCAAAAAGCGCGAAGGGAGATTAACATTTTGCAAATTATTGATATTCGGCAGAAGCCGGACGTGATGCAAGAAGCAGTACAGTATTTCTGGAAACAATGGGGCTCGGAATCAAGCTTCCATTTCTATCGGGATTGTATAGAGCGTTCTGTGGATACAGAGAGTGATGTACCAAGATTTTATGTGATGTTGGACGGAGACCGAATTATCGGTGGGTGCGCTTTGTTGCGAAGTGATCTGAATAGCAGGCAGGATCTTTTTCCCTGGTTTGCGTGTCTTCATGTTGATCCAGAATATCGGGGCCAGAATCTGGGTGGACAACTTCAGACCCATGCGATGAATGAGGTGAAAGCAAAAGGGTATGACAAGCTGTATTTGTGTACTGATCTGACTGATTATTATGAAAAAAATAACTGGGCCTATATCAGTAAAGGATATTTGCTTGATGATGAAGAGACAAGAATCTATGAATATAAGATTTAATAGAGGTTACACACGCTTTATGGCTTTGTCTTGAATTCGGGAGGAATGAACCTATGATTACCGAGATTAATAAACATGAATTCCACAAAGTAAAACATCTCACGGACTCGTGTAAGAATATTGAAGTCAAAGCGGTGGCGTATGGCTTGAACCCGGGACGGATCTATGTAGATGATGCAGAAAATATCACAGCAGCTCTAATTTGGGTACATGGACAATCTGGTTTTCAGTTGATCGGCGACTCTCGAAGTGAGCCCTTTCTGAATGAATTGAAAGAGTACATGCGGGAACGTATAGAACCTGAGTTATTGGACTTACATATGCATGCTGTTGAAATTGGTGTGGTGGACGAAGCCTGGGAAGATGTTCTTCGGCACATCTCCGGGAAAAGAGATATCTCCAGTGATATTCAGCATGTATTCAAGTTGAATCCAAATTCGATAAGTCAGCAAGCACCTCTCGACATATGTGCTTCACAGGACGAGAAAGTCAGAATTCTCAGGATAGATGAAGTATTATTAGGAGAGAAAAGATATAACAATTCTCCATTCCTGAAAGATAAAATATCTCACTTTTGGAAGACAATAGATGATTTTTTACAACATGGCTTTGGCTATATTGCAGTGCATAACGATGATATCGCGAGTGTTTGCTTTTCGGCATTTATCACAGATCAGACACATGCGGTTGATATTGAAACGGTTGAAGTCTACAGAAGAAGGAATTATGGTGCGATGGTGGCAAAAGCTTTTGTGGAAGAATGCAGTCGTGTAGGTATACATCCGTATTGGGATTGTTCACCGGACAATGCAGGCTCAATTCGTCTGGCACAAGGTGTGGGGATGTCACTCGATTTTAACTATAGAGTTTACTGGTATGATCTATCCACATAGATGGGTATGAAGGAGGGTGTGCTGTGAGCGAATCATTACAGGATCAGATTCACTTTCTCATTGAGATTGATAAACTCAAAACGATTGAACGAAAGACGAGAATTATGCACGGTGAGAGACTTGAAAATGATGCGGAGCATTCCTGGCATCTGGCGATGATGGCCTTGGTTTTGCAGAGTCATGCCAACAAGGATGTGGATATCCTCAAAGTCATTAAGATGCTTCTCGTTCATGATCTGGTCGAGATTGATGCCGGAGATACGTTCGCTTATGATACGGTGGGACACACGGATAAATATGATCGTGAACTCAAAGCAGCTCATCGGCTGTTTGGTATATTGCCTAAGGAACAGGCGGAAGAACTACTCCAATTATGGTTAGAGTTTGAAGCAAAGCAGACTCCTGAAGCACAATTTGCTTCATCTCTAGATCGGTTGCAGCCTCTGATACACAATCATCAGAATGAGGGAGATACGTGGCAGAAATATAACATTACAAGTGAACAGGTGATAAACAGAAACCGTGAGATTGCGAACGGTTCCGAAACATTGTGGGAGTATGCGCAGCAGCTTATTCAGAAATCCGTGGATCAGGGAATCCTGTCCAAATCATAAGGATACGTTTTGACGTATGCACTTCGAAGATGGGGGAGAAGCATGAATGGGGTATACCATGGAGCTAAGAAAACTGGTGGGCCCGCGTCCTCTAATTATGGCGGGCTCATGCGTACTCGTGTTTAATGAGGAAGGTCACCTGTTGCTGCAAAAACGTACAGATAGCTTGGATTGGGGGACACTTGGGGGATCGATGGAACCCGGGGAGTCTTTGGAGGAAACAGCTGCGCGGGAATTATTTGAAGAGGCCGGACTGAGAGCGGAATCGTTCAAACTCATTAACGTTTTTTCAGGTGAGGACATGTATTATCAGTATCCGCATGGTGATGAAGTTTACAACGTCATGGCTGTTTATGAAGCTTCAGGCATCAAGGGCAGCCCAACCATTATGGATGGTGAAGGGCTGGAACTCCGATATTTTGATCTGAATCAGCCGATCCCTGAGATCAATCCGTTTACGGAGTATGTGTTGAAGAAGGCAGAATATATCAGAACTAACTAGCTGTATCCGGATTATAAATCTTCCACCTTTCACAAATGGGTGTGGAAGATTTTTTTATTTTCAACTTATACGCACCCTAAATGCCCCTTACATCTACCCAAAAAATTAACTAAGGAAAAATATGCTAGAATAGGGAGTGAACATTTAAAAGGGTCTATTAGGAGGAATAATGATGATGTTTGGTTCTATCATTACAATATTCGCAATGTTGATTAATGTGTTGTTATATGGACTGGGCGTGTATGCGCTGATCCTGTTTATTAAGCTAGCCCGACGTGGGATTCAGGCGCTGGATATCTACCTGTATGAAAAACGCGGAGAGCGTTTTTAACGTTCAGCATCTCATACTCGAACAGAATTATCATTTTTCTCTCAGTGTTTTATCTTTTCTATTCTAGTATGATTAACGCATCAATCCAGTAAAGAGAGGTTCCTGAATATGGATGCTTTTTTAGAGCAAATTAACGAGTTAAACGAGCTTCAGAAAGACTTGGTTAGCCTACATCCTTTGTTTGCAGAACATTATCCAGTGGTTGTAGCCTATGAAGCTTTATTATATATCTATGATTATTCGTCCAAAACGCAACAATATGAGTGGGTGAAGACGGTACCGGACGATTTATATATTCCAGATGAGTGCCTTGCCGCAATGCCGGTGCATCATATGAACGGACGAATGTGTGCGATTGTAACGGATACAGCGTTCAAAGATCTGGAGCAGAAAGTTTATCTGTTCCACGAATATGTTCATTGTTATGTATATGAGAAATATGATGAACGAATCGTCAACCGTCTTCAGATTAAGCATAAAATGGACCAACTGAAGCGTGTAACATGGGAACTGGATTATGAGTTTCCGTATGAAGATGAAATCGTTGTGGAGCGGATTAACTCATTGTTGTCTGCTTTGAAGAGTAAAGACCTGACACAAGTACAGACAGCTAGAAAGGCGTTGTTCACTTCATTAAATGAAGAACAAGCCGAGTATTGGAGCTGGTTGGAGTGGAACGAGGGTTACGCGCGTTATATTGAGAATCTGATTCGGGCAAAATTTGGGCAGGAAAGCAACCATTTTGGAGATACTGCTCCGTTTAATCGTCTAGTATTCTATGAATGTGGATCGGAATACATTAGTCTGCTTGTGAAGGAGCACCCGGAATACCATACGGATCTGGAGCAGCTGTTTGACCGGACGCAAGTGGAGAGAATACAGGGTTAATCACGCATCTACGGTGAAAAAGCTGGAGCAGAGTGAAGTCTTACTAATCTAGCCATCTGTACGTTACCTAGTAGGTTATATCGTTTCTTTTTCTAAGTATAGTAGAATACTTCCCGCTAAAAGGAGATTAACTCTATGCCGTTACCTATGGTTCATCTTAGTATTGCTAATCGAATTGCAGACTCGCTGCAAATGCAGGCTGATCGAGGTTCATTCTATCTGGGGAATATCGCCCCGGATTCCATACATATGCGCGAAGGTACAACTAGAGATGATAAGGAATACACCCATTTTAACCCGAAAGATGATGGAGATCACGTTGGTGAACTGAAGGATCTTTACTCATTCTATATGCAACAACTTACGGATGAAGGATGGAAGTGGTTTGTGCGAGGATACTTTATGCATGTGCTGACAGACTATTACTGGTTCCGGAGTGTGCATCCTGAATTCGTCGAACGGGTCAACAAGGTAGATCAACATACAGACAGTAGCAGATCGAAGGATGAACTGGCGCGTTTATATTACCAGGAGACGGACCAGATCGATTTTAATCTCTATCAAGGTTCAAGTTGGAGCGAAGAGGTATGGCAAGTGCTCAACAGTTCACCGGGTTATGACATGACGGATCGTTTAACTGCTGATGAGATTGTACGCTGGCGGGACCACACGTTTTCTTTTCTTAATGGGGAAGAACCGGGAATTACTCCTGAGTTCATCACGGGTGAGAGAGTTCAGGTATTTGTGGAAGAGACCGTAGAGCGACTGATCTCTATGTTGCCTTCATGGGACCCGGAGTTACGTAACTTGATATGAATATAGATAGTTAGTGCAGTTAAGTCATTTCATTATATACTGTATTTATTACTTCTCTACTCATTACTAGTTTATTTAATACTACGTCAGGGAGGCACGCAGTATGGTGAAATATGTAGGAATGTTGCTCGTATTTGTCATTGCCACGTTCATTGCAGGGTGCAGTAAACCGAATGAATCGAACGCGGAAGAGGGGCTTCCTGTGCTGATCACCTTAACCTGTAATCCAGACCTCACTTTGGAACCATGCCAAGATGTTGAGTTTGATCGATCTGACGAGATTCGGATCATGATGGATGCAATACATAAGGCCGAGCGTATGCCGGGTATTCTCAATTATAGTGCACAGTACGACCTGAGCATAACAAATGCGGACAGCTCGATAACACGGTATGATTTTTCATTAGGAATGGATCCCAAGATGCAAGGCCTGTTAGTAAACCTTGAAGACACGAACACTGGATATAGCATTCCTCTTGAGGATTCGAATCAACTAAGAAGACTGATTCAGAGACGTACAGATTAAGAAGGTATATGGAACGGAGAAGAACCTGTGGGTGACAAAATTACCATTGAACCTTTGACAAAATCAGATGCAGATGGAGCGTATCAGGTATTTGAGACAACCATTCCCGCAGCATTTGATCAGGAGGGAATAGGCTCGCTTCTGGATGATATTCAGGATGAGATAACACAGAAAAAAGCGATGATTCACAAGGCATTGCAAGCTAAGGACAACATCAAAGCAAGTGTATTTTTCCTCGTTGCTAAAATGGGGGATGTTATTGTAGGCACAATCTCGTATGGACCGTGTGGTAAGGAGATTCCAGAATGTACAGAGGGCCGGCTGAACGGTATCGGAGAACTGGGTAGCCTGTATGTGTTGCCCGAGGTTCAAGGACGGGGGGTTGGTTCGGCGCTCATTCTTGCACTGGTTACTGAACTGCAACGGCTGGGAATTCAGCAATTCTGCCTGGATAGCGGTTACCAGATCGCACAGAAGAAGTGGCAACGCAAATTCGGTGAACCCTATGTGGTGGCGAAGAACTACTGGGGCGAAGGAACAGATCATATGGTTTGGCTGTGTGAAGTACAGGATTTTATAGTAAAATGAATGAACAAAAGAGATGACGACCTGTATTGTATAGGGGTCATCTCTTTATCTTTTTGCATCGATCGTGGACGATTGTTCGTACATTGTATCATGTGTGTTTTTATGTACCCGAGGAAAAAAGGAGTGAACATATGTCAATACAGTGGAATACACCCGAGCAACGGCTGTCCCCTCATGCGGTAAACTTGTGGAGAATTAGCGCCATCATATGGAATGTAATAGGCTTTCTGATCCTTGCCGTACTGTTAATACTGGACTCCATCTATGGATGGAAGACGTGGATTGGTTGGATTTTGTGGGGCGTTACGGCCATATCGGTGCTCTATGCGGTGTGGGATATTTTCATCCAGCCGTCATGGTTATACAAGCATTGGTACTATGATGTGAATGAGGAGTTCCTGCAACTGAAGCGTGGGGCGCTAACCAAGGTACATCAGATCATCCCCATGGCGAAAGTGCAATCGGTTACAACAAATCAGGGACCTTTAATGCGAAAATACGGACTCTATTCCGTATCGGTTGGCACGATGGGTTCATCGCATGAAATCCCGGCATTGCCAGAGGAAGTCGCACTTGCACTCCGTCATCAGATTGCGTCCTATGCGCGAATTAATGAGGTGGATGAATGATCGATATGAAGCGACATCATCCATTAACCATGCTGTGGAGCTTGTGGAAACGGGTAAAGAATTGGTTCGCTATCGTCCTTTTTTTGTTTGTTTTCCGTCAGGGCTCGGAGTCCCAATGGATATTCTATGGAAGAATCGCTTTTTATGTAGGTGTCTCCCTTAGCATCCTGTCCATGATCCTGAAGTGGTTCACCTCGCGTTATGCAGCAGACGATACAGCCTTTCATATCTATAGTGGTGTGTTTAACCGTACTCGAAGAACGATACCTTATACGAAGGTCCAGAATGTGAATCGTCATACAACGTTGTTTCATCGGTTATTCAGGGTGACGTCGATTCGATTCGAGACCGGAATTAAGGGAGAAGATGCTACCTTTCAGTTACACATTGTTTCACTTTCCGAAGCGGAACAGCTGGAGAAGATTGTAGCAGGTCATATGGCTGAAGAAGCAGTAACAGTAGGAGCAACAGAGGAACATGATACGTTGGATGCAGTTCAGGTTATGGAAGAGGGAGAGGCGCAATCCGAACCTGTTATAACTGATGAAGTCATGTCTCTACCTGCAAAAGAAAAACAGGAACGGGTTGTTCATTATCATTCCACCCGCAAGGACATATTCAAAGCATCCTTTACCTCGCTTAGTTTTCTCGTACTGATTCCGGTCCTGGCTACGCTCTATTCCTGGGTGAAGGACTTCTTCCCTGATGAAGAAGTAACGGAAAGTTTGTTATTAACCTGGCTCGATTCCTGGTGGATTGCCAGTTTGATGATTTTAGTTTTATTGATCATATCTATTGCTCTGGGCATAGTCAGAACCTTCGTAAAGTATGGCAATTTCCAGATCACCTCGGATTCCAAGCGGATCTATATCTCGAAGGGCATGATGGAGCAAACGTCATTTTCAATCCTGAAAGAGCGAGTCCAGGCCGTCAAAATTACACAGTCGCCAATGAAAAGGCTGCTTGGACTGGCGGAAGTAGAACTGACCACTGCAGGTAGTCTGGGAGAATCCGAGCAGGAGGTGAACTCACTCTATCCCTTCTTGCCTGTGAAGCAAGCCTATACCCTGATTGAGGAGATCCTGCCATCCTATCGGGTTACGCAAGAGATGGAAAAACTTCCACGAATATCACTATGGCTGCGCCTGCTCAAACCAAGCTGGGGATGGATTATGATCACGGGTTTATTGTGGTATTTCAAACCAGTGGTGTTTGGGCAGAAACATGCCTGGTTGATGATTTCCGCGATTCTGCTCGTGTGGATTGCAACATGCAGAGTGATGGACTTTTTCCATACCCGATACATTCTGCATCAGAATTTCATCCAACTTCGAACCGGTGCACTTACTTCAACACTCTTCATCTCCAAACGTGAGAAAGTCATCGAAGTGCAGATCACTCGTAATGTGTTACAACGTTGGTTCGGTGTGGCTTCCATTCATACCGTAAACCGCGCCAAACCAGTACTGCATCATTGGGCACATGACATTTCCCTGGATACGGCGAAATCATTTCAATTATGGTACATGGGACGTACCCAAGATGTTCAGACCCGTTAATTGTAAGAGCAAGTGCAGGAAGACCAAACAAGGTTATTCTGTACTTGCTCTTTTTAATTGAAGACAGAGGAGGAAGAATAATTTGATTAAAGCTGTGTTCTTTGATGTGGACGGTACATTGCTGAGCGAAATAGATCGGAGTTTATCACCGCGTACAGCTGAGTCGATCCGGGAGTTGATTCGTAAAGGCGTTCAAGTCGTACTCGTCACAGGCAGGCCATATAATTTATGCGAAGAATTCAGAAATCTCGGAATCGATACGATCATTTCGGCTAATGGAGCATTGATCAAAGCGGGTGATGAAGTGATACATAAGTCTGTACTTTCAGCACAGATGGTTAGAGCATTCAGTGAGTTTGCCGAGTTGCAGGGGCACAGTATTTCATATTTTACAGAGTCATTTGATACGAACGGGTTGTGTACAGCAGATGATCGTGTTACTGACGCCTTAAGAGATACGCTTGGACTCATGGATTCCCCGCAGAAAATCAGCACGTTGGAACAGGACGTATATTGCATCTGTTTATATGCAGATGAAGCGGAGACGGATAAATTCCAGTCCAGATTTCCTTCCTTACGATTCGTGAGATTCCATCCGTATGTAGTTAATGTGCTGGAAGCGAGTGAAGTCAGCAAATCTATAGCCGCAGAGAAAGTTCTCGACTACCTGAAGATATCCAGAGAGGATACAATGGCCTTTGGCGATGGGGAGAATGATGTGGATCTGCTAGATTATGCGGGAATCGGAATTGGGATGGGGAATGGCGGAGAACGAATTAAACAAAACGCCAATTATGTCACCCTGCGGGCAAGTGAAGATGGAGTCACCCATGCATTGAAGCAATTTAAGATTTTATGAGAATGGATCGGCTAAAAAGATGAAGGATATCCAAATTGTGGATTTTCATGTAGAATGATATAGCATGTATTAAGCCCTAAAGCATAGGGTGTTGATCGAAGGGTGACTTATGAAAAAGGTTGTTATCGTAATCCTGTCTCTTGTCGTACTTGTTGGTGTATCCTCTTCCGCTTATGCTCATCCAGGCAGACTGGATAAGAACGGTGGACATAACTGTTCAGCCAAATCCAAACAAAAGGGTCTGTGCACGGGTTATCACTATCACAAAAAGAAAAAATGAGAATGAGCTGTACAAGATAAACCCGGCCATCATTCAATGTATGGTTGGGTTTGCATGTGTAGCATTGTTTTAAAATGATGGAGGCGATTACACCATGCGGATACAGGAGATATCGGTATGGAATCGTGACGAGTTAGTGGCGATGCTGGCCGAAAGCTCCAGTGAGGGGTTCAGACATATCGAGCGATTAATCCATGAATATGAGACAGGAATCAATACATTTGAGCAAGAAGATGAAGCGCTTTTTGAATGCAGAATACACGATAAGGTTGTTGGGATCTGCGGTTTGAACAGAGATCCTTATTCTGAAGTGACGGATACCGGAAGAATTCGCAGGTTTTATGTGATGAGAGAATTTCGAAGACATGGGGTTGGGCGCAGGCTGATGGATGCGGTTATTCAAAAAGCGGAAAATCATTACGCTCGACTGGTTCTTTACACGGATCAACCGGTTGCTGGATCTTTTTATCACAACTTGGGATTTAGAGAAGTGACGAGTATGGAGAAGATAACGCATGTACTGGAATTGGGGGAGAAGGAAGATGGATCATATTAAAGCGGTTATTTTTGATTTGGATAATACGATTCTGAACAGAACGATGACCTTTGACGGCTTCACGCAGCGTTTAATCAAGACATATTTTGGTCACCTTGAGTCAACCGAAGAAATAAGCAAACGAATTATTGAACTCGACCAGGATGGTTATAAGGACAAACCCCTTCTGTTCAACGAGTTGTTGCATGAACTGCCTTGGGCTGAACATCCGCCACATGCAGAACTGATGGAGTTCTATGGCAGAGAGTATGTGCGAAGTTCAGTTCTGATGGAACAGGCGCGAGAAGTCGTTCAGCATCTGCGGGGGAAATACCAAACCGGGTTAATCACCAATGGGCAGACCGATATTCAGTATGGAAAAATCGATCAACTCGGTATCCGGGAGGATTACGACCATATTATTGTTTCAGAAGAGGCTGGAGTCAAAAAGCCCGACCCACGCATATTTCAGCTTGCGCTCGATCATTTCGGTCTGAGACCAGAGCAATGCATCTACATTGGCGATCATCCGGTGAACGATATTGAAGGAGCAGCAAGCGTAGGCATGAGCACCATCTGGATGAAGGTCAACCAGCCGTGGCAGGACAGCATTACATCGGGTCCTTTACATAAGATTGAACATCTAAGTGAGTTGAAGAAACTGCTTTAGAAGACGGTTATATAAACAAGTGAACACCTATAATCACAGTCTGGAAAGCGAGGAACATATGGAGATTAGACAGATGGCAACAGCGTTTTTGAGCAATGGCTCAGACATGCTGATGATGAAGAAGACGGGCAGCAGACTATTTGATTTTGAATTTTGGGGTGGCATCGGCGGGCATCTGGAACAAGGGGAATTGAACGTACCCATGAGCGCCAGCTATCGGGAGATTGAAGAAGAGACCGGATTCAAGCAAGAGGATGTCGAACACTTTCGGCTTCAATATATTCTGTTGGAAGTTAACGGTGGTGAGATTTGGCAGCAGTTTGTATATTTCGGAGAGACCAGACATCGACATTTTGTGCCCTCGGATGAAGGAGAGTTATTCTGGATACCGATGGATGAGGTACTGGACTTACATTCGTCTATTCTGATCAAAGCAACGCTCAGGCACTATTTACAACATCCGGGAGCAGAAGACATCTGGATTGGCAACGTTCAGAGCGGAACAGACCTAAAGGGCACTTTACAGGTAATATGGAGCAGAATGCAGGAAACGAAATCATTTGAGCCAAAGGGGGTTATCGATAATGTTGAAATATAGAACTGAAAGAAAAAAATGGAGATGGATAAATTACCTGTTGATCACTGTCCTGATGGCTATAATTCTTCCGAGTAGTCATGTAGAGGCAGGCAGCACGATTACAGTGAAAACGAAGGTCCAATATTACAAAGGACAGCCATACATACATCTAACAGGTGGAAATAAATCTGTGACGGATAAGCTGAACAAGACATTTAAACTTCACGCAGTGAAAGCAGCTCGCCTGGACAAAGAAGAAAAGAAATCAAACAAAAATTATTTCTACATTACCATGGCCAGTGTAAAATACAATGCAAAAGAAAAGTTATCTGTGGTATATGAAGATCATGTGTACACTGGCGGAGCACATGGAATGGATGCGACAAAATCATATAACTATGATTTAAGAACGGGGAAAGAACTGCGGCTAAGCGAGTATGTCAAAGACGATACTCAGATGGAGAAGGTAGAGAAATCAATCTCCAACAGTCTATTAGCCATGTATAATGCAGGAGTTTCTATTTTTGAAGAAAATATTTATGATTTTCAGCTTGATCAAACATCTGAATTCTTTTTATATGACAAAGGTATCGTCATCCGATTCCATCCTTATGAGGTTGCACCCTACGCTAAAGGGTTTGTAGATATCAAAGTCCCGTTCAGTAAATTCAACCAATAGATTGTTTGCAATAAAAGGCATGATCCAGTTCAATGAGGTCATGTCTTTTTCTATATATACAATCATTCAAAATACTCTAAATAATTTCAATAACTTCGGCTTCTATGTTTCTACATACCGAATAAATAGCTTAACCTATTCCAAGAAGGAGATTTTGTTATGAAACGTATCGGAAACATGTTTCAGGCTGACCGTAGCAGAGTGTAAATGCTATGGCAGCCTGAACGAGCGAACCGGTTTAATTTTGCATAGGGCAGTGACGGTAGTTATGGGTTCTTGGAAGAAGATGATTTCATCAGACTACGCTGTAATAATTCGATCTTTTGTTTGTCTGTTCCGATGTTCTATCGCTTCCTCATAATCCCCGATCAGTGTATCAAAAATATGCTCCCACGACCGCTGCTTAGCCAGCTTTCTGCCTTCCAGTCCCATCATTCTCAATTGGTTCGAGTGATTTCCCCAGAGACATATCTCCCGAATCAGTGCATCAGCCTGACCTGGCTCGAATAACACACCATTGCGGTGGTGGGATACCAGATCCTTTACACCTCCGGCATTGGCCGCCACCACAGGGAGTCCTGAAGCCATCGCTTCCAGTACCACATTGCCAAATGTCTCCGTAGAGGAAGGAAACACAAACAGATCTGCCGAAGCATACATAACAGCAAGTTCTTCGCCATGCATATAGCCTGTAAAGGTGACATTGGGTGGGGATTGCAGACGCATTTTCGGGAGAGATGGGCCGTCGCCAACGATGATCCAGTGTACACGGGACTGCATTTCCTGGGGCAACTGCTGCATGGTAGTCGTGAGCGTAGCGATATCTTTTTCCGGGGCAATGCGTCCAACGTAGAGTAGAATAAGGGGAGCGGTGATGTGGTATCGTTCACGGATATCCGAGCTGCGTTTATCAGGTGAGTACAGGTTGCAATCAATCCCGCGAGACCAAAGTTTCAGACGCTGAATGCCTTGGGTTTGCAGGGTGTTTAACGTTTCCTGCGATGGAGTTAGGGTTGCATCACAGGCGCGGTGGAACCACTGGATATACTTCCAGTAGAGAGGAATCATACTTTTCAACCGGTAGTATTCGAGATAACGATCGAAGTGGGTATGGTAGGAGACAACATGCGGAAGATGGTGTTTGAGCGCATACCTCAGACCAAGCAGCCCCATATTAAAAGGCGTAGCGATATGCAGCAGATCGGGTTGAAAGGTTTGTAGCTGCTTGTGCGTGTCTGCTCTGTTGGGTAGAGCAATGCGGCATTCGGGATACAGAAAAAAAGGGATGTTGGCAACCGATCGGACTTGAGTCTCATGGCTTCCTTCAATGATGGAGTTCGGAGTAAACAGCAGATGTTCAATTCTTCTGCGGTTCAGATGGTTACTCAAGCGGTGGAGCGTGCCAGCAACACCATTGGTTTCCGGAAGATAGGTGTCTGTGAACAAGGCTAGGCGCATCATTACCCCTCCCAAGACTCGTGATGCCAAGATCATAACAGCGGAACATTTTCCAGAGGTCAAGTGCACGTTAACTTGACGATATTCCCTGTAAATTGTTAAAGGATATACTATACCAACTTCCATAAGTTCAACTTATATAGCGTATTCTGATATGATGTAATAACGTGTCGGCGTATATATAGAAAGAGAGATACAGGAGGCAGAGAAAGATGAACAAGTTACAAGAAGAATTGCAGGAGTTGTTACCACTTGATCAGCTTGAAGAGATGTCAGGTGAAGAAGTGGTGGGGAGTGTTGCCATGGACCTTTATCGGGCTGAATTTTCGACGATTCGAGAAAGTGGGCCGGAACTTCCGCAAGTATTGAGAGATATCATTCTAATCATTGATCTGGATACCGAGCTGTCCATGAACGGGATGACCGGTTTCCTTGAGAATTCCAGCGGACAGTATCTGGGTGAGACGATAACAGCTATGGAGCGGATCGGCAATGATGCAGATGCCGTGATCCTGAAGAAGATAGAGCAGATGTTGTCCGAAAGCGGTGTAACGCACGGGCAATTACGAGATAATGTGAATGGCCTGTCCGAAGATGACATCACGACAAGCCTGCAAACGCATGGGGAACAGATTCATGAGGTATTACAGCAGATTGAACTGGAAGCCGCGAATTTGAGCATGCAATCGGATAACGAAGAAAGCTTTGATCTGCTGTATCAATATGTGGACGAAAATAAAGAACGTTTGAAACAGGAGATGCAACACGTTTTGTCTAATTGAGTGGGAAGAGGAGGCAAAATGACAATCATGAACAAACGATTAGCGCTGGAATCCTTTTTGGTTACCTTGTTATTCATCATCGGTTTTGTAGCTTGGAATGTCGTTCAAGGCATGATCATGATACCTGATCTGACGAACACCGCTTCTTCTGTTACCCCATTGCAATCCAAGATTGCTTTTGGAAGCCGTGTTCAATGGGATACAACATCCATGATTATGGCTGTTGCCGGATTTATTTTGCTCGCCGCCGCATATTACGGTCTTCGATCAGGAATGCAACGCTGGACACAGCGTTCCTGAAGTATTGTCTAAATAGAAGACATTTCCTTACACTGCCTTTGCAGCATACCAATTGAAATTCATTTGCAATTGCCCTGAGTCTATTAGACTCAGGGTTTTTGCTATGGCTAATGTTTTTCCGCTTCGAAGGGGAAATTTTCTAGATCCAAGGTCAAGGAAGAATCCGTTACAATGATCTTGTAAGCGCTTATCGTTTTGGATAGAGAGAGGAGGAGAGACAGAGATCATGATTACAACCAATCAGATTTATCTCGATCAGACATTGCATAGCAAAGAGGATGTATTTGATTTTATATCTGCGGAGGCAGAGCGTTACAGCATCACTACAAACCGTGTACAACTTGCGGCTGATCTGTGGGAACGCGAACGTGTCTACTCCACCGGACTTCAGGATCACTTTGCAATTCCCCATACCCAGAGTGAAGTTGTAACACGTCCGGCAGTGATGGTCATTCGATTGCGGGAGCCCATTGATTGGGAATCTCATGACGGCAAGCCGGTAAAATATATTTTTGCCATTCTTGTGCCTAAAGGTCATGTAGACGTATCCCATCTGCAAATTATCTCTTCACTTGCCACCTTATTGCTGGAAGATTCATTCAAAGAGGCCATCGCGGAAGCGGTACAGCCGGAAGATGTATATGCGTTGCTTCATCAATATACGGAAGGACTGGTGTCATAATGAAAATCGTAGGTGTAACGTCATGTATCGCAGGTCTCGCCCATACCCCGATGGCTGCTAAAGCACTGGAGAAAGCAGCTCAGCAACTAGGATACGAGATCAAAGTGGAACAGCAGGGAGCTATGGGGCAGGTCAACAAGCTAACGGAGGAAGATATCGCAGCCGCGAATTTTGTATTGATTGCAGCGGATCAGACCGTGAAGGATATGGATCGGTTCAGTGACAAAAAAGTCGTCCGTGTCAAAATCGGTCATGCCGTAAGTCAGGCAGAGGCCGTGTTAACCCGAGCGGTTGAGGCTGTTAACGCACAAGCTTAACCCCACCTTCCACATGAGGAGAGAGTACGATGAGAAAATGGTTCGGTGAAGCAAAAACACACTTGATGACAGGTATCTCCTATCTGCTGCCGGTCATTATCGCGGGTTCCCTGGTCGTTGCCATCTGCAAAATTATCGCACTATCAATGGGCATTACTGATCTTGATCCGTACAAAGATGGAAGCGGATTCTTGCATATTTTATATCTCGTGCAAAATGTAGGATGGAGCGGCATCGGACTATTGACGATTGTCCTGTCCGGTTACATTGCTTACTCCATTGCTGACAAACCTGCGCTGGCGGCAGGTCTGATCGGCGGGGTGCTGGCACAGCAGACCAACGCTGGTTTCTTGGGCGCATTAATCTCCGGTTTTTTTGCCGGATACATCACCTTATGGGTCAAAAACAAAGTTAAGATTACAGGTCCGGCCGCTGGCTCGGTACCGTTAATCATTTTACCGCTGATTACCGTAGGTTTAACCGGATTTCTGATGGCAGTCATTCTGGGTGGCCCGCTGGGCGCGCTGAATGAGTATCTCATTGCTTGGGTTCAAAACATGAGCCAGAGCGGAACCAATACCGTTGTGCTTGCCATTATTCTGGGGGCAATGATTGGATTCGATCTCGGCGGACCCGTCAACAAAGCGGCATGGATGGCAGGCAATGCCCTGTTCCTGTCCGGTGTCTATCTGCCGAATATTTTCATCAATATTGCCATCTGCATTCCGCCGCTTGGTTATGGTTTGGCAACATTGCTGATGAAGAAACGTTTTTCCAAAACCTATCAGGAAGCGGGAAAAGGTGCAGTGATTATGGGTGTGATCGGTATCACGGAAGGTGCAATTCCGTTCACACTGCGTAACCCTGCCAAAATGATTCTGGTCAACATGTCTGCCTGTGCAACGGGCGCTGCCTTGACTGCACTGCTGGGAGCACATATCATCATGCCACCAATTGGCGGCTTATATGGAGCTGTGTCAGTAGGTACCCCAATCGCGTACCTTGCCGGAGGCATTGTCGGCGCACTGATCGTGGCGGGTGGCACCATGTTGGTGAACTTCCGCGATGAAGAAGAGAAACAGCCTGCCAAGACTCAGGAAGCTTCAGTGAAGAAAAACGGGGAAGAAATCGAACTCGTTTTTGACTAAAAGTACATGTTCAAAAAGATCGGTTTTCAGTATCGAGAAGATGGGATGAAGGTAGAAATGGAGTAGCGGAGCGTAGGGGAAACTACGTGAGCAACTACAATGTTTCCGAAGGAAACAACCTTCGTAAGCATCCACTTATTTCGGCTGAATTCCATCTTCGATGCTGATGATGCCAACAGGCATCCCTCGTAATCAAAAGCGGACTTTTTTGAACAACCTTTAAAAAGCACCTGGAGGGATATAGAGATATGAGTGAGAGAAATCGTACCAAAGTACATGTGATTCCACATACACACTGGGACCGGGAATGGTATTTTACGACCTCCCGTTCCAAAGTGTATCTTGTCAAACACGTCAAGGAAGTATTGAATGCACTGGAGAATATCGATGGATTTCATTATTACCTGCTGGATGCACAGGGCTCGCTGCTGGATGATTACATCCGCTGGTGTCCCGAAGATGAGGAACGGATCCGCCAACTGGTTTCAGCCAAACGACTGATGACTGGACCCTGGTATACACAGACGGATCAATTGGTTATTTCCAGTGAATCAATGGTCCGAAACCTGTATTATGGTATGAAAACAGCACAAAAGTACGGACATGCGATGAAGGTTGGTTATGTCCCGGATGCATTTGGACAATCGGCACAGATGCCGCAGATCTATCGGGAGTTTGGCATTGAACGTTTCCTGTTCTGGCGTGGTGTCTCGGATAATACGAATCCACATACCGAGTTTACGTGGGAAGGGTCGGATGGCAGTCGTGTATTTGCTGTACAGATGCCATTCGGGTATTACTACGGTGGTAACATTCCGGAAAATGAAGAAGATCTGATCCCTTATTTGGAGAAACAGATTGGTGCGCTGGAACGCAAAGCCTCCACCAAACATATCTATTTCCCCAATGGGTTTGATCAGGCGCCTGTGCGATTGAATCTGCCGGAGTTGATTAAACGGTTCAATGCACTGGATACAGAACGCGAATATGTGATGAATGAACCGGAACGTTTTCTGGCGGAGATCGAAGCGGATAGTCAGGATCTGCCTGTACTTCGGGGTGAATTAATGGAAGCCAAGCACATGCGGATTCACAAGTCCATTTTTTCCACCCGTGCGGATCTCAAGCAACAGAATAACCGAATTGAGAATCTGATTGCTAACACGCTAGAACCTGTACTTGCGATTAGCCATTCTCTCGGACATGACTACCCGCATCGTATTGTGGAGGATATCTGGAAGCTGTTGTTTGAGAATGCGGCACATGACAGCATCGGTGGTTGTAACAGTGATACAACGAATCAGGACGTTGCGTTCCGTTACAAACAGGCCTATGATATCGCACTCAATCTGCTCGACCTGCATATGCGGATGATTGCTTCAACGATACAGCAGAAGGAGACATTTGCGTTCACCCTGTTCAACACGCTACCGTATGTGCGAGGTGGGGTTACCGAGATCGAAGCTTATATTCCGGAAGAATCCTTTGTGATTCGGGATACGAAGGGACGCGAGCTGGCCTACACCATTGTAGAAAAAGCAGATCAGACCGATTATGTGCTTGGACAACACATTGACCTAAATCCAAGTCGCAAAGTGCATCTGCCAGAACGCGTATATCGCGCCAAATTGCTGGTGGAACTGCAAGAGGTCCCGGCGATGGGTTACACCCAGATTGTTTTTGATTTCAGTCAGGGCGCTACACCTGTTATTGAGCGGCGTAACGGAGACACGATTGAAAATGAACATTTCAGCATTGGGCTACAAGCAAACGGCACCTTGCAAATTACAGATAAGCGATCTGGCCAAGTGTATGCGGATCAAATGGTCTTCGAAGATAACGGGGATGACGGAGATTCCTACAATTATTCTCCTCCCGAGCGGGATCTGATTGTTTCTTCGGCAGGTAGCCAGATGAGTGCAACGACCACCCAAACGTCTGTATCTCAGACACTATCCCTGCGTTTCACGCTGGATGTCCCCTACGATCTGGAAGAGCGCGCCGCAGGCATCACGTCGGGAGCATTGCCAATGCAGGTGCAGATATCTCTTCGCAAAGGAGAGAATCTGATCCGTTTCCAGGTTCAGGTGCAGAATGAGGTGTTCAGCCACCGTCTGCGTGTCCTTTTTGATACAGGAATTGCTTCATCCCTATCCATTGCAGACCAGCCTTTCGGTGCGATTGCTCGTCCAACCTCATTGCCAGAAGTGGACGTATGGGAGCGCGAACAATGGCACGAGAAACCGATCACCATTGAAGCGATGCAGAGTTATGCTGGGTTGAACAACGGTTCCCATGGTATGGCTGTGTTGACGGAAGGTGTACGTGAATACGAGATTATTGGCGAGCAAATGGATACCATTGCCCTGACCTTGTTCCGTACTTTCGGTTTCATGGGTAAGGAAAATCTCTTGTATCGTCCCGGACGGGCCTCCGGTGAGAAAATTGTGACAACACCTGACGCGCAATTGCTTGGCGAGCTCTCCTTTACCTTTGGCCTGCATATCCAGGCTTCCGGATTCGACGAAGCGAATGTAGCTCGTGCTGCACGTGAATATTTGACACCGATCAGCAGTTATCAGCTATGCGACTTTTTGAACGGTCGACTGATCTTTGCTTTCCGCGATGAGGAACGTGTCCTTGATACAGACTACAGCCTGATGTCGTTCAGCGACGATTCCAACGTGGTGTTAAGCAGCTTCAAGAAAGCAGAACAGAGTGAGGGTTACATTGTACGTGTCTTCAATCCGTATTTGTCACAGTCTGCTAACGTGAACATACACTTTAATCAGCCTGTACATGCAGAGCGTGTATCTCTTGGTGAACAACCACTAGAGCCTCAGCAGAAGTTAACCGATGGAGAAGAGGTCGTGCGTTTGCCAGAACTTGCTCATTGTAAATTGATGACTGTACTTGTATCGATATAAAGTGAGCTTTAGTTATACACAATCCTGATCAGAAGGGAGGTCGGATATCGGTATGATTTTTCCAACTAAACGGTTGAAAAAGCTGTTCCACCTCATTCATGGTGAAGGACAGGAACAGGCTTGGACGAGCCAAGCACTTGCAGACAAGCTGGAGGTAACCGTGCGTACCATTCGGGATGATCTGAAAAAGTTGGATCACATCCTTGCGGGACACGGCGGGAGCCTGGAGTCCAAGCGTGGACGGGGATATTCCATTCGTGTGCATGATGCGAAGCGGTATAATGAGCTGTTGGAGGAACGGAAGGATGATCGGCAAAAAGGTGCGCCAGTACCTGGATCGCCTGATGAGCGTATCCGTTATGAATTGTTCAAGCTGCTTGGTGAACCGGGTCATATCAAGATGGAAGACCTCGCTGATCAGCTGTTTATAAGCCGTGCAACAATGAACAATGATCTGAAAATCATTCGTCAGATTCTGGAGAACTACCAGCTTCAGCTTCAGATCAAGCCAGGACATGGTGTGAAAGTTGTCGGGGACGAGCAAAGGTTCCGTTATTGCCTTGCCGAGTACGCCGATTCGCGAGATGAAGAACTGGGCCCCGAAGGAATGACCGTTGCACAGGAACGTTTGTTGTATCCAATCGGACCCGCGCACATCCGCGAGATCGTCATTCGCCATGTAGGCCAACAGGATGTTCGTATTGCAGATGTGGCACTGAAAGATCTGATTACGCATCTGGCTGTTATGGTATTACGTATTAAGCAGGGACATGAACTAGAGCAATTCGAGAAAGTGGAGGCGAATGTTCAGGATCAGCAACTTGCGCAGCAGATTATTCAGGATCTGGAGTTGTTATATTCCATTCATTGTCCAGTTGGAGAGCGAGATTATCTGCTGCTGCACATTGTTAGCAAAAAAATGACCGCTACCGATTGGGATGGACTACGAAGTGACCCGTTATATGTTGCTGTACAGCAGATGCTGGATCATATCTATGATCGGTACACCTATGATCTGCGTGATGATGACCGCTTGCCAAATGATCTGTATGCCCATCTGAAGCCCATGATTACGCGCTTGGAACATGGCATGAATATGCGGAATCCACTGTTGGGACATATACGTAAATATTATCCGCTGGCCTATGAGATTACGATCAGCGCAGTGAAACAGCTACAGACATATGTACCTCATGAAATCAATGACAGCGAGATCGGTTACCTGGCTCTCCACATTGGGGCAGCATTGGAACGTAAATACCAGATTCCTCATCGCAAACGGAAATCCGTATTGCTCGTCTGTGGGTCAGGATACGGCACAGCCCGTATTCTTGAATCCAGATTGCGCTCTTTATTTGCCGAGCTGGAGGTCTCTCGTGTAGTTTCGCTAAGAGAGTACGAGGAGATGAGGAGTGTGCCTGAAGATTTGGTCATTTCCACGATCCGGTTACGCGAGTCCAAAGGCAAGCCGTCGGCTGTCATTGCTGCGATTCCATCGGAACGCGACATGGCAACGATCACTCATCTGGTGCGAACCAGTGATGAGCAGGAGGAAATGACGCTGCTGCGTTACTTTGATCCAGCGTTGTTCATGTTTCGGTACGATCAGCCTGACAAAATGACACTTATGGCTGAGATGAGCGGAGCACTGTTGGAGAAGGGAATTGTGACGGAGCAGTTCTGGCCTGCTGTGCAGGAACGGGAAAAGATGGCTTCAACGGCGCTTGGAAGAGGCATGGCGATTCCGCACCCCATGGAGCTGAGTTCAACTCGTACGACCGTATCGGTATGTCTGCTCGAGAAGCCGATTCCGTGGGATGAGGAAAATGAAGTACATGCTGTATTTATGTTATCCATCTGCAAAGAGGATTACGAACAGGCTATGGGGATCTATGATCTGTTTGTAGAGTTGATCCGACAGGAGGAACAGCTGGAAAGCCTGCGATCCTGCGGCAGCTTCGATGCCTTTGCCCAACTTGTATGTGAAACGTTGAGTCTGAAAAGTACCGAAGTGTATTAATATATAGTTCACTAATGGATAACTTCACTGACACTTCGAGTACAAAACAACTTTCCGATCGCAGTATCCCCAATTTTTTTGATTCCTTTTTTTGAAAGGGAAAAACCGTCCTTCATCAGATTTGTCTGATAAAGGACGGTTTATTTCGTCTACACAAACTATAGATTAGATATGTTTGGATATGACTTCTTCCAGTCCTTGAGCGACAGAATGCGCCCCTCGCGCCAGGTGTCTTTCATACAGATGCAGGCGGACAAAACTTTCATCCGTGCCCATCGCTTCCGAGAATATTCCACTGAGCCCACGAGCGCGGCGATCGATCTGTAATAGCAGCTCCAGCGAATCGCCCATCGGATAGAACAGCACTTCGAACTCATCCAGATGCCCACGGAATTTGTTTGTTGGTACAAATTCAAATTCCTGCACAAATGGCAGATTGCCACCCAGCTTTGGTGCATAGTCATTGGTCACTTCACGCAGTTTGAAACCAAGGATATCAATTGCATCGAGCACTGTGTTCATGTCTTTGCTAGGAACAACATGCAGTCTGTCCCGGTCTGAAGGGTCTACAGCACTTGAAATATCGAGGCCCGTCTCCACCCATACCTCTGCACGATGCAAAGTAATTGGCAAATTTTCTGGCAGGTCAAATGAGAAGTCTTTCTCCAATTTGGCTCCAGGCTGTAAGGTGAAACCTTCGGTGAGCAGATATTTGGCTATAACGGCTGTTTCTTTTACTTTACGATCATCGTGCTCCCGTATGTAATGGGTTTTGATTGAAAGATAGATCCGATCTACGTTCTGTTCCACATCTCCACCTTGAATGTACACAACCCCCGAGATGATTCCTCCAGGCGTGACCTCTGGTGTATGCAATTCCGTATTTACTTTGGCTGCTCCAACACCTACACTGGCTAACATTTTCTTGAAAAATGACATGCACTCGACCTCCAGATTAGATGGTTTATTATATGGGATACATACGGCTTCGACCTTAATACGGAAGCTGGAAGAGAAGCGTTTCATATTTTAGCAAAGATATATCGTATATCCAAACAGGAGAATCGACGTACCCATGTCGAATGTTTAAATAAAGGGAATTTTTGTCAGGAGGAACTCTATGAGCATGGAATGGTACGATATGATTGCACAACGTAATGGGGGATACAAGGGTAGAGCTTTGTATACGCTGGAAGGTAACTCTGCTGAAGATATTTTTGAAGAGTGGTTGATTAAGCTTCTGCCTCAGTATACATCCGTGCTCGATGCAGGCTGTGGACATGGGGAGTTTACGTTGAAAATGTCGGAATATACCGATCACATTATAGGGTTTGATAATTCGGAAGAGATGATAAAGATAACCCAAAACAGTCTTCATTCAAGCACGATAACAAATGTGGAATTTGTCTGCATCAGCACAAAAGAAAAGATGCCATTTGAAGATAAGCAATTTGGTTTGATCTATGATCGCAGAGGTCCAACTTCCATTATTGAGCATGGGAGATTGCTACAAAAGGGTGGAGTTATGATTGGTATTCATACGGATATAACAAAGGTACGTGAGCGTTTGGAAAGAAATGCATTTAAGGTGATCAAGATTGAGGAATATAACGAGGCACTTATGATTTTCTCGGATGAAAAAGAGTTTGCCATCTTTCTCTCCGATATCCCCGGAAACCCGGATTATACACAGCCTGAGTACCGGGAACAGCTGGAAGTCAAGCTGAAGGAGAACCAGGTTGATGGTAGAATTGCTGTAAGAGAATGCAAGTATATTTGGCAGGCCATAAGGAGCTGAAGCCGATTGAATACAGAATTTTCAGAGCAGAAATATGGTGAAACGGGTGTCAAAACCAGCTTCGAGCAGATGGCAAACGGGGAACAAAAATATAAAATGACATCAGAAGATGGCAGTTATTATTGTAGCGATACATACCATCAAGCATGGATTGAACACCTCCAGTGATTGGACGGCATCCCCTGAATTGGATAGGTTAACTCAATCTTTAACAGAGAAGGAGCTACTCCAGAAGTATGATTAATTAGACGGGAGGATCAGACAGATGCGTAAAAGTACAATATTTTGGATTACGGGAGTAACGATAATTCTCTTGGTGACTCTGCTCATATACAGCTATGTTATTCCAAGTGTGAGTGCCAAGGATGTTGTGATGGCAGGCACAATCAGGCAGATTGATACGGATGTAGTTGAGGTAGAGTTAGAGATAACGCGAAAAAGAGAAGACAAGGACCAGCATATGGTGTATCCCGTTGTCCCTGGATGGGAAGGGGTCACATTCACTGAAGAACAAGATGATGCGTGGTACATGCCTTCGTCTGTTGGCAGCTCCTATCTTGATCAAGTCATTCTGGAAAAGTATCTGAAGGCGCAGGGGAAAACCATGAAATCAGCTGATAATCTGATAGGATTTGCGATACCTGATGAGATAGGGAGCTACAAGTTGCGGTTAACGCTCAGATCTTTGGATGGAACGACTCAGCCGCTTGAGAATCCCGTGGTGTATTATGTTCACAACGAGCATTTGTTAGGGAAGGATCTGAGTTGGGTTACGAGTGAGAATCTGGAGATCAATAAGGAGTAATCAGAATGATGAATGTATATGAATCGAATGAAATCACTGTACGTTTCTTGGACACAGAAGATGAACAACATCTGGTGAAGTGGCTGTCAGACCCGGAAGTTCTTCAATACTATGAAGGGCGTGATCGGTCGCATGATCTGGAACAGGTGAGAGAGCATTTTTACAATCAGAAAGATGGTGCTACTCGCTGTATCGTTGAGTATGGAGGACATCCGATTGGATACATTCAGTTCTATGAGCTTGAGGAAGAAGAGCGAACGGAGTATGGTTATGGAGACACGGATGAGATCATCTATGGAACGGATCAGTTTATTGGTGAGGTAGAATACTGGAATAAAGGCATTGGTACACAGTTGATGCAATCCATGCTGGCTTATCTGATTAATGAAAAACAAGCCCGTAAAGTGGTTATGGACCCTCAATCCTGGAACTTAAGAGCGATATCCTGTTACGAGAAATGTGATTTCCAAAAGATTAAGCTGTTGGAGAAACATGAGCAGCACGAAGGACAGATGCGAGACTGTTGGCTTATGGAATATGCCCTGTAGATCCTGCTTAAAGTTATTTGAATCATGTAAACAAGGAGGAATAATGGATGGATGAAAGATTTCCGATAGGACCATTTGTACACACGGGTGAAGTTACTTTGGCACAACGGGAGAAGTGGATTCAGGACATTGCTGAGTTGCCTGAACGCGCACGAGAAGCGGTAAAGGGATTGAGTGAAGAGCAATTAAGTCTACCGTATCGAGAAGGTGGATGGATGCTCAAACAGGTTATTCACCACATGGCAGACAGCCATATGAACAGTATGATTCGTTTCAAGTTGGCGCTGACAGAGGATACACCAACGATTCGGCCTTATTATGAAGAGCGCTGGGCTGAACTGAGTGATTCAAGAGACCTGGATGTCGAATTCTCGCTTCAGATTCTGGATGCCCTCCATCGTCGTTGGGTGTTTCTGTTAAACGCGCTGACAGATGCAGATTATGCCAAACAATTTTATCATCCCTCATCGGAAGAAACGACAAGACTGGATTACAATCTGGGCATGTATGCTTGGCACGGCAAACACCATGTTGCTCACATCACATCGCTTCGGGATAGATTGGGAATATAGCTATTAGAAATATCTTTTAAGGAGGATTCATCAATGAGTGTACATATCAGACTATTAAATGAGAACGATCCTGTAATCATATCAAAGGCGTTTCAGGAGCAGGGTTGGGGGAGATCCCCTGAGCAGTATCTTCATTACTTGGCTGAACAACAGAATGGGGAACGCGTAACCTTGGTAGCCGAGTTGAATGGAGAATTTGCCGGATACGTGAATGTATTGTGGACTTCCAGCTACCCGTCTTTCAGGGAACAAGGCATTCCCGAAATTAACGATTTTAATGTACTAATGAAGTTCCAGCGCCAAGGTATTGGTTCACGGTTGATGGACCGAGCAGAGGAAGTTATTCTGGAACGAACGGATGTAGCAGGCATTGGTGTAGGTGTGTTTTCCGATTATGGCAAAGCGCAAGTTCTATATGCCCATCGCGGGTACATACCAGACGGTCACGGTGTACACAAACATGATCATTACATTCAGCCGGGTGAAGAAACGATTATGGACGACGATGTTGTACTTTATCTTACGAAGAAGTTAAAAGCCACGCAATAAGTCTAATGTGTAGTTAGTACTTGCAAAGAAAGATGATCAAAAAGCTGTCCTGCATGTTATACTCTATTGGAATTTGAGGAATGATAAGCAGGATGTTGAGAGATTAGATGATCAGAGGAGTGATTGATCCATGTTTAGCAAAGTCGGCCAGGTTATGTTGTATGTCAACAATCAAGATGAATCACTGGCATTTTGGACGGAAGTTGCAGGATTCCACATTGTAGATGAAGTAAACCTTGACGAGGGCATGAGATGGATTGAGATTGCGCCTACCCCAAATTCGCAGACAAGCATTATTCTCCAAAACAAGGAGTTCGTGGCGCGGATGTCGGCGGGTGTAAATCTGGGCACACCTTCGTTAATGTTCTTCACCGAAAATCTGGATCAGTTATATGCCGACTTGGCTGGTAAACATGTAACGGTTGGAGAGATTGTAGAGATGCCAACCGGGCGTGTTTTCAACTTTGCTGATAATGAAGGAAATTACTTTGCAGTTTTGGAACGGGCGAAGTAAGTTATAACTAACAGTACCATTGCAAGCGGTCGACATTCATGTCGGTCGTTTTTTTGTTGGGAAAAAGCTTCTGTTTTTTAAGTAGAAAAGCACAAGAAAAATAGAGAACTACTGGGTAAAAATGTTATAATAGAGTGTGGCTGATTTAACGAAAATGCCGAGGAATGAATAGTCGAAAATGAAGGTTTGAATGGAGCAGTTAAGGAGGAATGTGGTTGTGGAAAAGACGATTAAAAGTGTACAGGATCTATATGATATGCTCGATACGGATTTCAGATCTGCCAAGCAGTTTTGGGAACCTTTCTATGAGGATCGGAACAGACCAATTCCCTTTTTCCCAAACAAACCGGATGAGAATCTGGTAGCGCATGTGAACGAAGGTGTGCTGAGCGGCGGTAAGGCACTGGAACTGGGGTGTGGCCCGGGCAGAAATGCGTTGTATTTAACCCGCCAAGGATATCAGGTAGATGCTTATGATCTTTCGGAGACAGCTATTGCTTGGGCTAAAGAGAGGGCGGCAGAGGAGCAACTGGACGTGCATTTTGAATGTCGATCTGTGTTCGAATTGTCCCCAGAGCAAGAATATGATCTTGTCTACGACTCGGGTTGTCTGCACCATCTGTTGCCACATCAGCGCATTCCCTACATAGAGATGATCCACAATGCACTCCGGCCTGGAGGATACTTTGGAATGACTTGTTTTGCTCCTGGTTTTGGCGATATTGGTGGGCCTGAGATCGTTATGAATGATTGGCAGGTGTATCAAGAGAAGTCGATGCGCGGTGGTCTTGCGTTCACGGAGGAGAAGCTTCGCTACATGCTGGAAGATGGCTTTGAATGTGTGGAGTTCCGTGCAATGAAGTCGCTGGAGCAACATGAACCGTATTTTGGTGTACCTTTTCTCTGGGCCACGTTGTGGAGAAAGAAAAACTCGTAAGAATAGTGAAATAAACATGCATTGAAAATAGAGGAGGAGTGGTATCGGAATGGGAACAGAAACAGGAAAAAGACACTTTATCATTACAGGCACATCCAAAGGGATCGGTTTACAACTTGCAGAGTTATTATTGGCTAAGGGGGATTACGTTTACGGTATTTCACGCGGGGGTTCGGATCTGTTGGAATCAAGCGAGGAATGGAGCGGGCGTTACCGCCATGTTCAGTATGATCTTGCCGACCTGAATGGGATCGATGATTTGATTACACGCATATTGGACCAAATACCTTCTCAAGAAGCTGAATTCATTGGACTCATTAATAATGCAGCGATGCTGGAGCCTCTAAAACCTATCGATCAATGCAGTGCGGCAGAGATAAGTCAGAGTCTTAACATCAGCCTCGCAGCACCAATGATATTGAGTTCATCTTTTATTCAACAAACAAATCACCTGTCCGCCAGACGTAAAATTGTTAATCTCTCATCGGGTTCGGGAAGTTATCCCGCGCCTTCAATGGCAGTGTACTGTACATCCAAGGCAGGTATGAACATGTTCACCCAATGCGTATCTTTGGAACAAACGGGTCAACAGAACCCTGTTGAGATTATTGCTTTTGATCCGGGGATGGTTGATACGGAATTGCAGGCTGTTGCACGAGGCAAAAGTGCAGAGGAGTTCGCTCTTGCAGGTATGTTCAATCAAGTATATGAAGCAGGACAATTAAGATCGCCACGAGACGTAGCGATGCAGTTGATCGAGCGGATGGACGAAAATAGTGATTCAAGCCATGTTATACACACTGTTGAGAGCTAATATGATATACGATACTTCTTTCAGCTCGTTTTCTTACGAAGTATGGATACCTTTTGATATAAGCCCAACTTCCCTGTACACTGGAATCAGCGATCGGAAGAACGATTCGTAACGGTAAAGGTGATCCTGCAACAACGGAGTCTAATTACCTTATTCAACCTCAACCTTAGAAGATCAGAAACGTGGTGAATCTCTTGTTTAAAATTATGCTCATTGAAGACGACGAATCGTTATTCAGTGAAATCAAGGAACGTTTGTCCCAATGGTCTTATGATGTGTATGGTGTGCAGGATTTTGGAAAGGTATTGCAGGAGTACAGCGTAATTCAGCCGCAACTGGTCATTATTGATATTCAGTTACCCCAATATGACGGGTTCCATTGGTGCCGGATCATTCGTTCGCACTCTAATGTGCCGATTATCTTTTTGTCCTCACGCGATCATCCTGCGGATATGGTTATGTCCATGCATTTGGGGGCAGACGATTTTATCCAGAAGCCTTTTCATTTCGATGTATTGATTGCCAAGATCCAAGCGACTTTGCGGAGGGTGTATAACTATAATACAGAGCATATTGAACTCCGAACCTGGCGCGGTGCTGCTATTGAATATGTGAAAAATACACTGACCTGCGGGGATGAATCTGTCCTGTTAACGAAAAATGAGATGTTCATCCTTAAAGTGTTGGTCGAGCACAAAAACCAGATTGTTACCCGTGAGGACCTCATCCGGAGCTTGTGGGATCATGAGCATTTCGTGAGTGACAATACGCTGACGGTTAACGTTAATCGGTTACGGAAGAAGCTTGAACCCATCGGCTTGGAGCGTTACATTGAAACCAAAGTAGGTCAGGGGTACATGGCAACGGAAGAGGCAGAAGCATGATCGGAAAGTACATACGAGAAAGGGCTAGTTGGTTATGGCTACTGGTAAGCATGCAACTTATTATTTTATTGGTGGCCTACCTGGACTCGTCCATTCCATTCCAATCTGTGATGTATATCGTAGGACTGAATGTGGTGGTATGCCTTGTTTTTATCTGGGCGAGATACCTGAAAGAGACCCGTTTCTATAAAAAATTGAGCATCTGGGATCATACCTATGATCTGGGAGAACTCGATATCGCCGAAAGTCCATATGAGCAGATTGTACATGAGGCCGTCAGTTCCCAGACACAGCGATATCGTAAGGAGTCGTCACATCATTTTATCGCTCTGGAACAGGAGAAGGACGAGATGTTGTCCTGGATTCATGAGGTGAAGACCCCACTGACAGCGTTGCAACTGATGATCGAGCGCTTGCCAGATGACAAGTTACAGAGCCAAATGACATATGAATGGTTACGAATTCATCAGTTGCTGGATCAGCAGCTTCACCAGAAGCGTATTCCGTTTATGCATAATGATCTGTTCATCGAAGAGACGGAACTTGAACCGGTATTGAATAGCGAGATACGAGCACTGAAATCGTGGTGCATCTCCAAAGGCATTGGCTTTGATGTGTCTTTAATGGTATCGCGCGTGCTCACAGACAGCAAATGGTTAGGCTTCATCCTCCGGCAGTTGTTGAGCAATGCGGTGAAATATAGCGATTCATCGGACATCCTCATTGAAAGTCGGGAACAGGATGGACACATCATACTCATGATTCAGGATCACGGGCGAGGGATTGAGACTCAAGATCTGCCGCGTATATTTGATAAAGGATTTACGTCTACCCGAGGCAGAATGGATGGAGCGGCTACCGGGATGGGGCTGTATCTGGTTCGTCAGGTGGTCCAGACGCTTCATGTGAACATTCATGTAGAATCTTCTCTTGGCGAGGGCACAACCGTCACACTTACTTTTCCGCGAAAAAACGACATGGTGCATCTTGCAGGCGTGTGACAACAATGTCACATGCTTTTTGGTTTTGTTCGGTGAATCACACGATAACACTGCACATCCCGATTATGATATAGACACGAGCATTTTGCAGAAGATCTAAGAGGAGTGAGCGGGATATGTGGATACTGGAAGCCAAAAAAATTCATAAAGTCTATGGTAATAAATTAAATAAACAGGAAGTGCTGAAGGGAATAGATCTTGGGGTAAGCAAGGGAGAGTTTGTTGGTATTATGGGGCCTTCGGGTTCGGGTAAAACAACGCTGCTTAATGTACTTTCCTCCATCGATCGGGTGAGCCAGGGCACGATTGATATTGAGGGCAAGGAATTCACCGGAATGAAGGAGAAACAGCTGGCTGAGTTCCGCAAACATCATCTGGGCTTTATTTTTCAGGAATATAATCTGCTGGATACCCTTACGGTAAAGGAAAATGTATTATTACCGCTCTCGATCACGAGCATTCCAAAGCAGGAGGCACACCAGAAGTTTGAACAGATCGCCCGTGAACTGGGAATCTACGAATTGAAAGACAAGTATCCATCTGAGATTTCAGGGGGTCAGAAGCAGCGGACTTCGGCAGCACGAGCATTTGTCCACGAGCCGAGTATCATTTTTGCGGATGAGCCGACAGGAGCGCTGGATTCCAAGTCCGCTTCGGATCTGCTCGGCAAGTTAAGTGATATGAACAGCGCACGAAAAGCGACTATTATTATGGTTACCCATGATCCGGTTGCCGCAAGTTATTGCAGCAGAGTGATCTTTATTCGAGACGGTCAGATATACACCCAGTTGAATAAAGGAGACGAGTCACGGCAATCGTTCTTCAACGATATTATCAAAACCCAGGGCGTATTGGGTGGTGTGCAGCAATGAGCTTGAATCATATTATCTTCCGCAATCTCAGAAAAAATCTGAAGAATTATTATCTCTATGTATTTGCGCTTGTGTTCAGTGTGGCCTTGTATTTTTCCTTTGTGACGTTACAGTATGATCCTTCCATGGATGAGGTAGCTGCTTCAACGAAAGGTGCGGCGGCTATAGGCGCATCTTCCGTATTATTAATCGTCATTGTTGGCATCTTTTTGCTCTATGCCAATACGATCTTTATCAAGCGGCGTAGCAAAGAAATTGGATTATTTCAATTGATCGGACTGACGAAAGGCAGAATTTTTGGTATTTTGAGTGCCGAGAATAGTATTCTTTATTTTGGCTCCATGGCTATCGGTGTGTTAATTGGGTTTCTTGCGTCCAAGCTGGTATTGATGATATTGTTCAAAATTCTCGGTGTGGATGCGATTACGAAACTGTACTTCTCTCCGATGGCACTGATGCAAACGGTGATTGTCTTTACGATAATGTATCTGCTCATCATGCTGATGAACTACACTTTTATCAAGAGACAGAGTATTCTCTCACTCTTTCGGGTGTCTGCCACTTCGGAGCAGCAGGTGCAAAAGATGTCTGTCGGACAGATGATTATTGGCGTCTTGGGTATTGCTCTGATTGTGTATGGATACTTCATGTCTGCACGGCTGTTCAGCGGTGAGGCAATGGATATGCAACAGTTGATGTATACGATGATCCTGATTCTTTTCTCGGTCATACTGGGGACATACCTGTTCTATAAGGGTTCGGTAAGTTTTATCTTTAATCTGATTCGCAAAAGTAAAAACGGATACCTTACCATTCATGAGGTGTTGTCTTTATCTTCAATCATGTTCCGCATGAAATCTAATGCATTGCTGCTCACGATTATTACAACCGTGTCGGCGCTTGCTATTGGCATGCTGTCACTCAGTTACATTTCGTATTATTCGGCAGAGGCTCAGGCGAAGGAAAGCTTGCCGGAGGATTTTTCTTTTGCTCAGGTTGAGGTGAAAAATCGCTTTGTAACGGAGTTGGAACATAAACAGATTCCATATGAGGAGAATCATAGACAGCCTATTTATATTGAAATTGATGCTCATGAAGTGATGGACGAGTCCATGACGGAAAAGTACCTGTTCAGTAGTGTGTTGAGTGACAACATGGTAGATAACATAGATCTGCAACCAGGTGAAGTGATCTTCATGGGATACGGAAATGCCATTCAGCAGTTGATTTCCATTGAGGAGAAAGGTCCGATCGTCTTGCATGGATTGAAGCATACACTGGACCACCAGCTGATCGGAACCACCCAAAAGGGGGTTCTTCCTGGATACTATTCTGGGGGCACGCCTGTAGCGGTAGTAGATGAAACGGTATACCAGCAGCTGCGGCAGGATCTCGATCCCGAGCTGCAAAAATCCGAGTGGGCGGATTACTATGGTGTACGTATTCTGAATGAGGGGCAGGCTGAAGAGGCATATGCCGTATATAAGGAGCTACAGTTGGAAGCACCGAGCTTCTCCCAGATTGAGTTCAGAAATAACCAACGTAACAATATGGGACTGATTATGTTCATTGTTGGTTTCCTTGGTTTGACGTTCTTGATTACATCGGGATGTATCCTGTACTTTAAACAAATGAATGAGAGTGAAGAGGAGAAGGGCAATTATACCATTCTTCGTAAACTTGGATTTACACAAAGCAATCTGTTGAGGGGTATTCAGATCAAGCAGTTGTTTAACTTTGGTATTCCGCTTGTGGTGGGGTTGAGTCATAGTTACTTTGCCGTGAAATCAGGTTGGTTTTTCTTTGGTACGGAGCTGGCGACACCTACGGTCATTGTCATGATAGTCTATACATTGTTATATTCGATCTTTGGTCTGTTGTCTGTGTGGTACTATAAACGAGTGATTAAGGAAGCTTTGTAGAATTGGGATCAGGAGTATGCTGATATAGCAAAATAGATTGAGTAAAGGGCAGCTGTATTGTTTACAGACTGCTCTTTTTTCTTTCAGAAATGAATAGAGCAAACTGAAAAAAAGGATGATTATGGAATTGAGTCGAAATGATGATAGAGTCCATGCTTCTGATTCATGTATAACGGTGAAACGAGGGGAGTGGAGTAGCGTGCCTGGAGTTCTATATGCCTCGAAGAAAGAGTTAAGTGAGACGATTCGACGCACCTATGAGTTGTTTGAGGGTGAGTTCAATGACATCCATAACAGCGACAAAGATAAGTGGGTTGAAGGTGTGGACAAGACGCCTGCCCAGATGATCGCCTACCAGTTAGGATGGACGAACCTGGTGATGGATTGGGAGCGAAATGAACAGTTGGGAAATGAATTCCATATGCCGGCACCAGGATATAAATGGAACCAACTAGGGTCATTAAATGAATCATTTTACGAAAAGTATTCAGGTTGTACGCTGGAGGAGCTGCGCTCTTTGTTTCGGGAGATAGAACAACAATGGCAGAACTGGATTGACTCGCTGAGCGAAGAGGAATTATTTGTACAAGGGATAAGACAGTGGACGGGGACCAAGCCCGGATGGGCTATGGTGAAGTGGATCCAGATTAATTCGGTAGCCCCTTTTAAATCTTTTCGGACCCGAATTCGTAAATGGAAAAAAGGTCACTTAGCCAACATGGATTGAGAGGAGAATAGATGTCTAATGAATCTGGCAAATAAAATCACGTTGGCTAGAATCGCGTTGATTCCAATGTTTATGATCTGTTTTCTCAATCAGCAAAGCGTGATGATTGCACTAATTATTTTTGCAGTAGCAGCTGGTACGGATAAATTAGATGGATATGTGGCGAGAAAATATAATCAGATCACGAATCTGGGAAAGTTGCTTGATCCACTGGCGGATAAACTGTTGATTGCGGTAGCGCTGGTCATGATGGTTCAGGAGAATATGATCAGTTCATGGATTGCTGTAATCATTATAGGACGTGAAATTGTCATTACTGCATTACGAATGGTAGCCACAGAGCAGGGTATTGCTCTTGCAGCAGATCGGTATGGAAAAATCAAAATGGTGCTTCAGGTGGCAGCCATCATTGCCATTTTGTTGAATAATGTTCCTTTTAGTTTGCTGACTGATATCAGAGTGGATGTGGCATTACTATGGGTTGCAACAGACGTTACTCTCTTATCCGGAATGAATTACATTATCGTAAATTATAAACTGTTGAGATAAAAGGAGTAATTAGGAGATGTCTAAAGGAAATATAACCCCAAGTACCGAGCAAGATTCAAAGTATGTTCGCGAGCAACTTATCGCATTTAATGCTGCACATGTGAGTGAGGAATTAAGGCATCGGTACGAAGAACTGAATTTCAATATCAAAAATGAGACTGGCGAGATTGTTGCAGGTGTGCTTAGTACACTTTGCTGGAACTGGCTGGAGGTTGATATTCTTTGGGTGGATTCTGAACAACGGCATCGGGGATATGGTTCCCGGTTGTTGCTTGAAGTTGAGCGAATTGCGCGAGAGAAATCTTGTGATTTTATCATGTTGAACACCTTCTCCTACCAAGCACCGGAATTTTACAAGAAACATGGCTACCAATTGATCACAACGATCGAGAATGCACCGACTGGACACAGTCATTATTATTTTAAAAAGGACCTCACGTAAGACAAAGCGTGCGAAATAGGACAAAATCAGGAGGGTTATTATGGTCACCATTAAAGGAATCAAACTTGAAGATTTACCGGCACTAAGCCAGCTATACAATGAGTTGATGGGAATGCCTACCAATGAGCAGCAGATGAAAAAGATGTTTCATTACATACAGCAGAATGGTCATTATCATGTGCTTGGGGCATTTTACAATGGCAAACTTGTTGGGTCCGTTATGGGGGTTGAGTGTATGGATCTGGTGGGTCCATGCAAACCGTTCATGGTTGTGGAGAATGTGATTGTATCGGATCAGGTACGCAGGCAGGGCATTGGGCAGAGGTTAATGCTCCAAATTGAGCGGATTGCAAAAGATCTGGGTTGTGGTTACATGATTCTGGTGTCTGGCGATCAGCGCAAGGAAGCACATATATTTTATGAGAAGTTAGGTTTCAAGGATGAGAAGGTTCAGGGTTACCGGAAGCATCTTTAACAGGCACTTCAAGTGAAGATTTCTTACACAAGTGGAAGGATTACTTAAGGAACATGGCGAATAAGGCATAGTCTTAACAAAAGAAACGAATAAGAGGGAGGCACTCTCGTGTTCAAAAAATGGGCTAATGTTTTCATGGTTCTGAGCCTGGTATTCGCCGTATGTTCCCCAACCTCCTATGCTGCCGCCAAAACGGTTAAGGTAACCGTTACGCTGGTGAGCGCAGAGCTTGTCGAGAATAACTCTGTCGGTAATGAGTGGGCCATCGGAGCAAGTGTGAACGGCAAAGATCTGGAGGAGGGGTCGTCAGTCACTTTAAACCTGAAATCCACGGGTACATTGAAACTGGAGGCCATCGCCGAAGAACAGGACAAAATTCCCGATTACGGGGATAAAAGCACCAACGTCAAACTATCTTCGTTCTCCAAATCAACCAACAAGACACTTTCCGTGGTGGTGACCGAGAACAGAGGTCGATATTCTGGTAACACAGCAACTTGGGAGTTCAAGTTTAAGATTAGCAAGAAGTGAATAGGAACCAACCGTGAGAAAAAAAGGGAGCTGAGCTCTCTTTTTTTATGCGTAAATAATTGGTGATCTAAAGGAAGACGACGTTTCGAGCCACGCTGATCTTTGTTAAACTAATGAGAACAACAGTATAGAAATAAAAGATGTATTTTCAAAAAAAAGTACATAGGAGGTTAACACAATTATGCGTATCGTAGATAACATTAAAGTCTGGGGGGAGCCGCTGGAAAACGCCGTAAGTCAGGCGGTGACTTGCTCGCAATATGGAGATGTATTGGGTGTGGCTCTGATGGCCGACCATCACAAGGGTTACTCGCAACCCATCGGTGGTGTTGTCGCTTATCGGAATATGATCAGTCCGTCAGGTGTCGGATATGATATTGCCTGTGGCAATAAGGCTGTGCGCACAAATCTGATGTGGGAAGATATTCGAGATCAGATTGTAACGATCATGGATGACATCAATTCGACCATTTCTTTCGGCGTGGGTCGTAACAATCCAACACCCGTGGATCATGAGCTGTTCGACGACGCGAGCTGGAAGCTGTTTGATACCATTGAACCGGGATTACAACATAAGCTGAAGACACTTGCACGCAACCAACTCGGAACCGTAGGCAGTGGCAATCATTTCGTGGATATTTTTGTAGAAGAGGCAACGGGAAAGGTGTGGATCGCAAATCATTTTGGCAGCCGCGGGTTCGGTCATAAAGTGGCGAGTGGATTCCTTAACCTTGCGGCAGGACGTCAGTTCAGTGGCAAAGCTCCTGGCGAATCGATGGATCAACCGCCTACGTTGTTTGACCTGAACAGCGAAATGGGTGATATGTATTGGGACGCAATGACTTTGGCGGGCCGATACGCCTATGCAGGACGCGACTATGTTATTGAACAGGTGCTCGGAATTCTGGGGACAAGTGCTGAATACGCCGTACATAACCATCACAACTTTGCCTGGAAGGAACAACACATGGGTGAAGAGGTAGTTGTGGTCCGCAAAGGTGCAACGCCACTGGCATCCGGGCAACTCGGTTTTGTTGGAGGCAGTATGGGGGATATCTCGGTAATTGTGGAAGGGATCCACAGCGAGGAGAATACCGAGTCATTCCGCAGCACCGTACATGGGGCAGGGCGCACGATGAGCCGGACCCAGGCGGCTGGCAAAATGAATTACAAGTTGCGCACACGCATGGGCGGCGAGATTAGCGAAGCACAGATGCATGAGGCGATTCGTGCCTATGGTGTCGAGCTGCGAGGAGCGGGCACAGACGAAAGTCCGTTTGTGTACAAGAAACTGCAAGACGTGCTGAACGCACATGCGAATACGCTGAAGATCAACCATGTGCTGCGTCCCGTTGGTGTCGCCATGGCCGGAGGTAATGAATTCGATCCATACAAGGATTAGTCAGAAAAGAGGGTGAACTTCATGAGAAATTGTGCGATATATAGCTCTCAGTTTGACCTGGATCAGCTGTTTGAAGTGATTCAATCCATCTATCCCGAGGATACGATTAAAGGCCGGGAAGACAAAACCCATATTCAAGTGACTCAGAAAAAATGGCTCAGTAAGAAAACCAAAGGCTTTAATATCATGACCAGCCAGACACATCCTGAGGAATTTACGACAATGATTCAGGGGATGCTTGGATTTTTGAGTCAGATTGAAGGGCGCAATGCTTCGCTCCAGGAAAAGGTACTGATCAAATGTTCCACATTGAATATGGTGGTTGGTATTGAGACGGAAGAGGACATATCGGCAGAATTCTTCGGCGAGTTATTACGGTTGGCTGATGCGCTGGATGCTGTTATCTTCTGGGGAGGTGGATCTCTGCTGAATGCACAAGGTCAGCTATTGCTGGATGTGAATGGAGAATCTGAGGTGGAGGATTACACGGTGACAGCGCACACCAGTTTCCTTGACGGTAACAGACCGCAGTCGGAGTCGGGCATTCAACGTAAAGCGCGGTCAGAGCAACGGTTGACTGAACAAGGCATTCCGTATAATGCGAACTTGCCTGCAAGGGCCGGAGACGAACACACCACGATTCGGAGTAAAGAGGAAGTCGCGCGCCGTGCGGTTGCCCTATGTCTTGCCGCGCTTAAGGGTGAGTGTCTGGGAGCCGGCGAAAGTGCGGATGATACCGCAGCACTGGTTCAGGAAGTGATCGACAAGTATGAGGCTGAATCCTTTTTCTCACCCGTAGAGAAGAGGTTTATCGACCAGTACGGAGCAGAGCAGCAGGAGATTATTTCCTTCTCCTGGGGATATGAAGCCTACCACGTAATGTTATGGGCGCTTGGTTATGTGAAGGAACTGGGTGCACCAACGGAGTTGTGTAACGTAGGGAAGGATGTCGGTTATTTGCAACAGAAGGATAGTTTTACCGACTTTCTCTCCGATGCATCTCTGCGTAACAAAAGCGAGATTCTGGATGAAGCAGATCTGATCTACCGTTATAACTGGATGTGCGTGGATAGTCGTGTGAATGACAAAACACCTCCAGCTGGCCTGAATGGTGGAGTGGCTTATGAACGTCACCGTGCATTGAACTGGCTGATCTGTTATCTGGATCTGGCGTGGGATGATGTGCGTACAGATACGTAGAACGGGATGATGTGACGGCCTATTGTAAATAAACAATAAACATTACACAACATACAACAATACAAATACCCCTATAGCCGCACGAATACGGTTAAAGGGGTATTTGGTGTGCTGTTCTGTGTGGACATAAGCGTTATTCCATATATGGTGAATATGTATATCCACACATATTCACCAACATGTATTATACTTTTACCCACTATGTCTGCCAAACTGTTCACGAATAATGACATCAGCAAGAATCAACTTTTTCTCGACATTGCTCTCTGGATTCGCAATGCGCCATAACATCTGATCCACTGCACGCGCACCGAGCAACTCCTTGTTCACATTAACTGTAGCCAGTAATGGGATATTGTCGTATAGATTATCAAATCCCGTGACAACACACTGATCGGGTACACGAATCCCCATACTCTCAAGGGCTTCTATGGTGTATAGCCCATAGAAATCATTCGCACATACAAACACTTCAGGCAGGTTATCCTCACTGATCACCGAAGTGAACGTCTGGCGGAACTCATCCAATGCCTGATTACTCAACTCGGGAATCTGATGTATTTCCATCCCATGACCCATAAGCACAGAAGTATACGCAATCCAGCGTTCATAGAAGCTATGAGCATCCCCGATATTGCCAACGAACTGGAATGTTTTGAAACCCTTGCGGAGCAAATAGAGCATGATCTCTCGCATGGATGCGAAGTTATCGGTGAATATGCTGTCACTGTGAAAAACAGGGTCCAGATGATCCACCATCACAACCGGAATACTGAGACGCTTGATTTCAAGCAGAATCGGGGTAGAGATAGAGCCAACGGTAATGATTCCTCGAATGGCATCCGGGTTGAGCAGGGTAAATAGCTGGTCTGCTGAGGGTTCCGTCAAGGTCAGAATATTAATCCCTTTTTGGTTCAGTTTGGAAGAGATCCCGTTAAAGACGGGGCCCCAGTATACGGAGTCTTGATTTTGGTACCGAACATTGGGGAACAAAATCAAGATCGTTCCGCTTGAACGTGTGTTCTTTGGTTCCTGAAGTTCATGGCTGTTATACAGTTCACCAGACAACATGCTGTTATCTTTGAAATATCCAAGTTTGCCAGCGGCCTTGAGAATGACATCCCTCGTTTGATCGCTAACTCCCGATTTTCCAGACAAAGCTCGTGACACCGCGAATTTCGACAAACCCGTAAAATGTGCAATCTCCTGAATTGTTACCTTTGTCTTCATCATACCATCCTTACACTCGTAGTTCTGCCGTATTCCTTATTTGGAGCGATATCCAACGATTCTAGTATAGCATGATGTATTTCTCTTAATCTAATAACGGACAGAGAATTCAAAATGTTAGTGATGCACAGTATTTTAGGATGAACGTTCAACGTGACGGTAAGCATATTTTCAGATAGTATGACGAAATTTGTCTGCTTAATTATTATTTTGTTATTTTATAAAAATAACAAAATAAACAAAGTTAGAATCATGGTTTAATATGTTTGTACTTAGAGTCCAGGATATTGAATAAGCTGTGATACAGGCATGTTACAGCTTAATCAGCATTTTATCAGAGAAATTAGAAAATGTTAACAACAAAAATGTTGACGCTTACATTTTGCTGTGTTAAATTTTGTTTGTCTAAAGCAAACAAAGAAATAACAAATGGTGGTGGTTGTTTATTTTCGATTGGTTGATGAATGGGGTTAACGATTTAGGGTGAACCATGATTGGTATACACATTCGGGGAGGTTGTTAAAATCATGATGAGAAGATGGAATGTTCTACCTCTGATGTTATTGGCAGTGATGATTTTTGTATCCGCTTGCAGTGGTGGGGGGACAGCGCAGACGGGGACCGAAGCAGAGGGAACAACGAACTCAGGTAACAGCACCGAGGTCGCTGAGACAGAGAAAGAGGGCGAAGCGGAAGAAGCTGTGGTTAATGTGCCTGATCTGGGTGGGCGTGTCATCAAGGTCGCGGCCTGGTGGGACTTGAAACCGGCGGGAGAGACGGCCTCCGATAAGGCCAGACTTGATAAAATTGCAGAGGTCGAGAAGAAATACAACGTAAAACTGGAGTTTGTTAACGTACCTTTTGAAGAATACATGAACAAATTCACAACGTCTGCACTGGCTGGCGAACCGTTCGCCGACATCGTTCAGATGGAGTACAAATCCGCACTACCCGCCATCCTCAAAGGGCAACTATTGCCCATCTCCGAATTCACTACACCTGAGAATAACATCAACCAAGAGGCTAACCTGATTGCAAAATTTCCTGCCATTGCAGGCAACGAATATGCCTTCGAATCTCCAACCAGCATTGGTCTGGGACTTCACTATAACCGTGACTTGTTCAAAAAATTATCTTTGCCTGATCCTCAAGAACTGTATAACCAAGGCAAATGGGATTGGGATAAATTCATGGAACTTGCCAAACAGGCAACCAAAGATACCAATAACGATGGCAAAACTGACGTATACGGATTTTCTGGCTGGGCGCTTGATGTCGTTCGTCATTTTACCGCAGCCAATGGTGGAACAATCGTGGATGATACCAATAGCAAAGAAGGATTGTCCGATCCGAAAACGATTGAAGCTGCCGAATTCGTCAAACGCCTGTATAACGTGGAAAATGTCGTGAAGGTCAAAACCGGCGACAAAACTAATTGGGAGGAAAGCAATACGTTCAAAGATGGAGATGTAGCTCTGTTCACCGCTGCTGAATGGCAGTTGGGCGATCTCACCTTTGCGGTTGGTGTTGTGCCGATTCCGAACGGGCCACAGGGTAGCAAAGAGGTAACGTATGCAAACAACGCAGCATCAGCGAAGTTCATTCCTAAAGGTGTGGAAGATCCAAAGATCGTCTACCAAATCTATGAAGAGACCTTCGACATCCCGCAGATTGAAGAGTATCCAGGTCAAGATTATCTGGAGAGTCGTTATACCGACGAGAAGGATATTGCGATCATTCGCGAGCACATCGCTGGAACCGGCCGCATCTTGCTGGATGATGCCTACACAGGATACCCTTTCGGGGATTATGTGAACGATATCATCAAAAACAATGCTTCCGTGACAGCAACAGCCGAGAAATACAAAGCACAGGCACAAGCTGCCATTGATAAACTCGGCAAACAATAACAACACTTATCACCAGCAAACGATTCAGGCAGGGGGCTCGTGTCGGCAATGTTGCACGGAGCCCCTTTTCCTGAACCACCAAATCGGCATTGCTGGCATCAGCCTTGATGAGGAGGACTCGTAGGATGGCTGGAATTCTACAACGCAAGACATGGATATTGTCCACAGTAATCATCGTGGCGGCAGCCTGCATCATTCTATATGTAACTTCCGGCGCTGATGGAAAGAGTGCAAACATTCCACCTGGCAGTCTGCCTGCCATTGAAGTGGATGCAGTCTTGCAGCAGACCCGGCAGAAAAAGGGATACGAACAGTATCGATCCGGAACGGATCAGGCTACACAGCCGAATGTGGACATCACCATTGAAGCAGGAGATTACATAAAAGCCGAAGGTGAAGACGTCCGCAAACTGACTAATTATGAAGGAATGGATGGTGTATCTCTCCATACCGGAGAGACCGGACAAGTCGATTGGACGATTAATGTGCCGGAGACCGGGCTGTATAACCTGTCCGCAATCTATTTTCCCGTAGAAGGCAAGAGTTCGGCCATTGAGCGTGCATTGTACATTGATGGTGAACTTCCTTTTGCGGAAGCCGCCTATTTGCAGTTTGACCGGGTATGGGCCAATGAGAAAGATGTTGTGGAGCAGGACAATCAAGGCAATGACCTTCGCCCGAGACAAGTGGAGCAACCACGCTGGCTGGAAGAAACGTTTCAGGACTCCGACGGGTACGAACAGACTCCATTCAAGTTTTATTTGGAAAGAGGGGAACACACGCTAACGCTAAAATCATCGCGTGAACCCATGGTGATTCGGTCCATTCGTCTTTTCAATGAGAACACAGCTGTTCCTTACACAGAGACTGCAGGGGCACAACAATCGGACTCCTCTGGGCAGCCGAAGGATGTACTGATTCGCATTGAAGGAGAAGCCGCGATTGCCAAATCTTCACCTACGTTATACCCGACCAGCGAAAGGTCAAGTTCTGCTGTATCTCCTTATAGCGCATCCCAGGTACGCATCAATACGATTGGCGGCTTTAACTGGCGTCTGCCAGGACAATGGATTGAATGGGAAGTGGATGTGCCGGAAAGTGGACTGTATCATATCGGTTTTACCGCACAGCAGAATTTTGTCAAAGGCATCTATTCTACACGCAAACTGACCATCGATGGTGAAGTTCCGTTTGCAGAGATGGCGAAAGCACCTTTCCGTTATCAAAGTGACTATCGCATTGACGTCATGGGAGGCAAGGATGCATACAAGTTTCACTTGGACAAAGGAAAACATGTGCTGCGGCTGGAGAACAGCCTCGGTGACTTCGCACCGCTTATCCGCAATGTGGAGGACAGTCTGTACAACTTGAACTCCATGTACCGACGCATTCTGATGATTACAGGCACGAAGCCTGATGAATTCCGGGATTATCGGGTGGAAAAGCAGATCCCGAACCTGCTGGAAGTGTTCAGCGGAGAAAGTAAACGTCTCAAGGACGTTGCCGCACAGCTTCGTCTTCTATCAGGACAGTCCAGCGATCAGGAAGCCTTGATCAAGACGATGGCGCTGCAACTGGACGAGATGATTGACAAGCCAGATACCATTCCAAGACGGCTTGCGGCTTATAAAACCAATACAGGCGGTCTCGGCACATGGGTGCAGCAGGCACGAGAGCAGCCCCTTGAAATCGATGCACTGTACGTCACTTCGATTGACCGCGATATTCCTGGAACAGGTATGGGGCCACTTGCCAAGCTTGGTCATGAAGCGAAGATATTCTATCATTCGTTCTTCATTGATTATAACCAGATTGGTAATGTAGCTACATCTGAAGATCAGCGTACGGTAACCGTTTGGATTGGTAGCGGACGTGATCAGGCGAATACGATGAAAGCGATGATTGACAAGACCTTCACACCAGACAGTGGTATCAATGTCAATCTGAAGCTGGTGAATATGGGAACCTTGCTGCCAGCGACTTTGTCCGGTGAAGGACCGGATGTAGCGATGCAGATCGGCAATGATCTGCCGGTGAACTTTGCGATGCGGAACTCGGCTGTAGATCTGACGCAATTCAGTGATTATAGCACCGTGGAACAGGAGTTCAGGGAAAGTGCAATCGTGCCGTATGCCTATGATTCAGGCGTATATGCCCTGCCGGAAACGCAAACCTTTAACATGCTGTTTTATCGTAAAGACGTGCTCGAAGAACTCGGACTTGAAGTACCTCAGAACTGGGAGGATGTCGAAGCTCTGCTCGCGATTCTGAGCAAGAATCATATGGAATTTGGTATGCCGATTGTGACCCAGGCGAATATGCAGGGTGTCAATATTCCGCCGAACTCGCAGTATGCCACGATGCTGCTTCAGAACGGCGGCGCCTTCTATCGTAACGATGACAAGGAGTCGGATCTGGATTCAAGGATCGGAATTGAGACGTTCAAGCAGTGGACGGAGTTTTATACCGATTACAAGTTAGAGCGGGAATATGATTTTGCCAACCGTTTCCGGACAGGACAGATGCCTATTGGACTAACGGATTACACGATGTACAACCAGTTGTCTGTATTTGCACCGGAGATTCGCGGACTATGGGGATTCGTTCCTGTCCCGGGAACCGTTCAGGCGGATGGAACCTTGAATCGGGACGTACCGGGTGGAGGGAGCGCCGTCATGATGCTGGAGGGTGCCAAGGACCAGGACGCGGCGTGGGAGTTCATGAAGTGGTGGACCAGTACACCGATTCAGGCTGAATTCGGACGGGAGATGGAAGGACTGATGGGTGCCGCTGCCCGTTATCCAACGGCCAACATCAAGGCGCTGGATTCCCTGCCGTGGCCTGCGGAGGATTACGCCAATCTCAAGGCACAATTCGAAACGGTGAAGGGCATTCCTGAAGTACCCGGTGGTTATTTTACAGGCCGCCATCTGTTCAATGCATTTTACAAAACCGTTGTTGGCCAAGTGGAAGCCAGGGAATCCATCATGGATTATACCCAATATATTCAGGACGAGATTCGAGTCAAACGTAATGAATTTGGTCTTCCGTAAGCAGAGGGAGGGTTAATCGTGCCACAAATATCACTCCGAGACGGACAAAACAGTCCTCCTGAGAAAGCGTCAAGGATGGGCATGAAATCGTGGTGGAGCTGGAAGCTCCAGGAAATGAAGGCCAGCAAACATTCCTATGTTCTGCTTGCACCTTATATGCTCCTGTTCCTCATGTTTACCGTGATTCCGGTTGTCATCTCGATCATACTCAGCTTCACCTACTTTAACATGCTGGAATTTCCACGTTTTATTGGCTGGCAGAACTACACCCGCCTGTTTCTGGAGGATGATGTATTCCTGATTGCGATCAAGAATACGTTGTTGTTCGCCATTATTACCGGGCCGATCAGTTATATTGCCTGTTTCGTCTTCGCGTGGATCATTAATGAGTTAACACCGAAATGGAGAGCGTTCATGACGCTGATCTTCTACGCGCCCTCCATTTCGGGCAATGTGTATTTTATCTGGCTGATGATCTTCTCGGGAGATCGTTATGGTATTGCCAATGGGCTGTTGATCAAATGGGGTTTTCTGCTGGAGCCAATCCAGTGGCTGAAGACGGAAGCCTACATTATGCCTATCCTCATTCTCGTGCAGCTATGGCTGAGTCTCGGAACCGGATTTCTGGCGTTTATCGCTGGTTTGCAGACGGTGGACCGGACATTGTACGAAGCGGGAGCGGTGGATGGAATCAAAAATCGCTGGCAGGAACTATGGTACATTACCCTGCCTTCGATGCGTCCGCAGCTCATGTTCGGCGCAGTCATTCAGCTGACAACCTCGTTTGCCGTGGCCGATGTGTCGATCGCACTGGCCGGGTTCCCAAGCGTGAACTATGCGGCAGAGACGGTGGTCACCCACTTGATCGACTTTGGTACTACGCGGTTTGAGATGGGATATGCATCAGCAATTGCCACCGTACTGTTCATGATTATGGTGGGCACCAACTTGCTGGTACAGAAACTGCTTCGAAGGGTGGGAGAATAGCTATGGCTGCAATTGCGACAGGCAAAAAGCGGGTGAATCGCTCGCTATCGGGAAGCCTCTCCCTGTTTGCCCTTCTGCTCGTATTTGGTGCCTTCATGGTGCTGCCGCTGATCTATGCAATCAACAATGCATTCAAACCATTGGATGAGATTTTCACTTTTCCACCAACGCTGTTTGTCAAAAATCCCACGTTCAGCAACTTTACGGATCTGCTGAATCTGCTGAGTGACTCATGGGTGCCGTTTTCACGTTATATATTCAACACGGTGTTTATAACAGGCATCGGTATCGTAGGCCATGTGCTGCTAGCTTCCGCAGCGGCGTACCCGCTTGCCAAGCACAAGTTTCCGGGCAAAGTATTCATGTTCCAAGTGGTCGTACTGTCACTGATGTTCACACCTGCGGTAACGGCAATTCCGAACTATATGATCATGTCTTGGCTCGGATGGATCGACACGTACTGGGCCGTCATTATTCCGGCATTTGCCTATTCACTCGGGTTGTATCTGATGAAACAGTTCATGGAGCAGATCCCGGATGCGCTGCTGGAAGCAGCCAAGATTGATGGCGCCAGTGAATACCGGATCTTCTGGTCCATTGTCATGCCCAATGTGAAGCCAGCCTGGCTTACATTGATCATTCTGCTGTTCCAGATGTTATGGGGCAGTGATGGCAATGGGTACATCTACAGCGAGCAGCTCAAGACTCTGCATTATGCAGCAGGACAGATTATTCAGGGCGGAATATCCCGGGCAGGAGCGGGTGCTGCGGTAGCACTGATTTTGATGAGTGTGCCGATCACGCTATTTATTTTCTCTCAGAGCCGAATCATTGAGACGATGGCGAGTTCGGGCATGAAGGATTAAGGGGGAACGATATGGCACGCACAGTGAAAAGATGGCTTGTTCTCCTGGCGGCAGTATCTCTGCTGCTGGTGAATGCCGTGCCTGCGGCGGCCTCCCCGGCGCCGTATGAGAGTTATAACTACAACTACTGGAAAGAGGCTGTACCTTCACCGGATGCCTATCTGCCCGAGCGTACCATATCAGGCCGTGATCTCGGCATTAGTGAGTTTAAAGACCCTGGTGATGTGAATGTTTCACCTTCCGGGTTGATCTACATTTTGGATAGCGGCAACAGCCGAATTGTTGTATTGGACCCAGGCTTTAAGCTGCTGCGCGTCATCGATGGATTCATGATGGATGGCAGCAAGGAGACCTTTAACCTTCCAGGTGGATTGTTTGTAGATGAAGAAGAACGCATATATGTCGCCGATACAGGAAACAGTCGTGTGGTTGTCCTGGATGGAGAAGGGACACTGATTCAAACCATCACGAAGCCCGAGTCGGATATCCTGTCGACCCAATTCCAGTTCCAGCCTTTGAAGCTGACGGTGGACCATGTAGGCCGAGTGTATGTTGTGGCGCAGGGGGTCTACGAAGGGATTATGCAGTTTGACGAGAGTGGGAAATTTATCGGATATGTCGGTACCAACAAAGTGGAGCGGGACTACGGCGAATATATCTGGCGCATGTTATCCACCAAAGCCCAGCGTGCACAGATGGTCCTGTTTGTCCCGACGGAGTTCTCCAATGCGGATATTGACCACAAAGGATTTGTGTATGCAACGAATATTGATCCCGGCTCGAATGAACCGATCAAGCGGCTTAACCCGTCTGGTGAAGATGTACTGAAACGGTTTGGTTATTACGATGTCAAAGGTGATATCCGGTTCCGCAACAATCCGGGTCCATCCAAACTGATCGATGTGAAAGTGCTGGGCGACGGCATGTACAGTGTATTGGATGCGACACAGAACCGGGTGTTCACGTACGACGATGAAGGTCATCTGCTCTACATATACGGTGGCAAAGGAAATCAGGTGGGCACGCTCAAAACACCTGTCGCGATTGAACAATCAGGTGAGCATCACTTGGTTCTGGATCGGGGCAAGAACAACCTTGTCGTCTATGAGCCAACCCGTTTTGGTGCCCGTGTGAATGAAGCGGTGGCACTCCACTATCGGGGCGAGGACACGGAGGCCGTAAATATATGGAGAGAAGTGCTGAAGCTGAATGCCAACTATGACATCGCTTATATCGGTATCGGCAAGTCCTTATTAATGGAGAAGAAAAACGAGGAAGCGCTAAGTTACTTCGAACTTGGAATGGACCGCAAGAGTTATTCTGTGGCGTTCAAGAGGCATCGGCGGGAGATGATGAAGGAACATTTTGGTACATTCCTGACCGCTGCGATCGCGCTGATTGTCATTCTGATCCTGACCCGGGTGACGGTTAAATGGAGACGGAGGAGGCAGGTTGATCGTGAAGCAGGATTTCATTAAGTTTCCGCTGCATCTCATTTTTCACCCCATTGATGCATTCTGGGACCTCAAGTCAGATAACCGGGGACGGCTGTTTGTTGCTTTTGCAGCATTGGCGCTTACCATTGTTATGATGATTTTGCAAAAGCAGTACGCAGGATTTCTCGTTAATTACATCGATCCTCGTACGATTAACAGCATCATCGAAATCGCCACGGTTGCAGTACCTTTCTTTCTATGGTGCATGGCCAACTGGGCGGTAACAACTTTGATGGAAGGGGAAGGCAAGTTCAAGGAAATCGTTCTGGCGACAGGTTACTCGCTCATTCCGGTTATTCTGATCTATGCCCCAATGATCGTGATCAGCCGTTTTATGGTGCAGGAGGAGACTGCTTTTTATTATCTGTTCAATAGTATTGCGTTCTTCTGGTTTGTACTGCTTCTGTTCATTGGCATGATGACGGTACACCAGTACACGGTGATTAAAACAATCATTACGATGGTGCTGACACTCATTGTGATGGGCATTATTGTATTCCTTGGCGCACTGGTCTTCAGCATGCTGCAACAGCTGTACGAATTCGGTTATAACATTTACCGCGAGTTGATTTTTCGGACCTAAAGGAGGCGGCATCCGTGAACAAAAGGCAACGATTATATACGGTGCTGGCTGGTGGTGCAGCTGTAATCATGATTGCAGCCGGGCTGCTGTATATAAACAACAGGGGGATTCCTGCCGTAGAAGCCGCAGCTTATCTGGATACGACAACCACAGCCATGCCCGTCACAGAGGAACCGTTACAGTTCCTTAGCGACTCTTCGCAGGGTGTACCTGGTATGCAACTGGTCGCTGAAGATCAGGGATTGGCCCTGTACTATAACGAGGAGACAACGGAAATTGCAGTACGTGACGCGAAAAGTGGAGAGGTTTGGTACAGCAATCCGAAAGAACGGGCTGAGGATGGTCTTGCTTCTGCATATGAAAAAGAAGTGCTGTCCTCCCAGTTGAACGTGTCTTTCCGGGATTCGATGGGCACACTGGAGAACTTTCCAAATTTCAGTTCGAGTATAAGCAACAAACAATTCACAGTGGGTCAGATCGATCAAGGGATTCGGGTCAACTATACACTTGGTGATACATCACTTGGTATTGATGCCCTTCCGAAACTGATTAGCAAGCAGCGACTGGAGGAGAAGGTTCTTTCCAAGCTGGACGCTACTGTCGCAAGATACACGTCTGCCCGTTATTATCCAACCAAGAATAATCCAGATATTTTGGAACGGCTCGATGGACAGATCTCGAAGCAGCTTGTGCTGAACAAGATGCTGGGTGCTTTTGAGACGGCGGGGTATACGGCGGACGATCTCGCTTTTGACAATCAGGAGAACGGGGTTGAAGGCGGGGGCGTATCCGATAAGCCCGGCTTTGTCATTTCAGTGGAATACCGACTGGAGCAGGGAGCACTTGTTGTGACCGTGCCTCTGAGCCAGATAGAGGAAAGTGGGCAATACCGCATTCGGAATATTGATTTGCTCGCTTATTTTGGTGCTGCGGATACGAAAGGAGGGGGCTACATGCTCGTTCCTGATGGTTCCGGCAGCCTGATCCACCTGAACAATGGGAAAACCCAGGAAGAACAGTATGTACAGCGCGTATACGGCGCAGACCCAAATGATAATTCGCTCAGTCGTCCTCAGGTTAGTGAATCCGCGTATATGCCTGTGTTTGGTCTGAAAAACGGGGAGAATGCCTGGTTTGCAGTCATTGAAAAAGGGGACGGCATTGCCAGTATCTCTGCGGATATTGGAGGCAGGCAGAACAGTTACAACCACGTGCATGCGACCTTCTCCCTGCGCGGGGAGGATGAGCTGGAGATGTACACCTCGCAGAAAATGCAGGAGATCCAGCTGCTTAGCGAAGAGCCTTACCGTGGAGATATTCAGGTCCGTTATCATTTCCTTCATGGAGAAGATGCCAGTTACTCGGGTATGGCCCGCCTGTATCAGCAGCAGTTGATCGAGCAGGATGTATTGAAGCCGCTCGCAGAACAGACGGAGTTGCCGTTTTATGTGGATGTGCTTGGTGCAGTGGACAAAAAGGCTTCGTTCCTGAGTGTACCCTATCGGACCACTTTAGCTATGACGACGTACGAACAGGCTACCGAAATGGCGGCGAAATTACAGCAGGATGGTGTGAACCGCGTACAAATGCGGTATCAGGGATGGTTCGGCGGTGGCATCAGTCATCATACGCCAACCCGGGTGAAGTTGGACAGTGAAGTGGGCAGTCGTTCCGAACTGCAGGCGTTGTCCACCAAGCTGGAGCAGTCGGGTGGAGCTCTGTTCCCGGATGTGGCTTTCCAGCACATTTATCACGATGATATGCGCTTTGCTCCTTCCTCGGATGCAGCGCGGTTTGTAACAAAGGAGACAGCAGAATTGTATCCGTACAATCCTGCACTTAATCGCATGGATCAGAGTAGGGACAGCTATTATTTGCTCTCAGCGGCCAAGCTTCCTTATGTAGTGAGTGAGTTTGCTGACAAATTCAATAAATTGGATCTCGGCGGATTATCCCTTCGTGATCTCGGGCAGGTCCTGACTTCCGATTATCGGGATAGTCGGGTGATTCATCGGGAGACGGCGAAGAACATTGTGAAGGAGCAGCTGGGCAAGCTGGAACAGTCCTATCCGAACCTGATGATATCTGCTGCAAATAACTACGCTTGGGGAAGTGCGCAACATGTTGTAAATGTACCCGCAGGATCAAGTCGCTTCAATATTACCGATGAAGAAGTTCCTTTTTATGCGATGGTCATTCATGGATACATGAACTATGCGGCATCTCCGATGAATACGTCGGGGGATCAGGATCTCCGCAAACAGTTGCTACGCAGTCTGGAACTCGGGGCAGCTCCGTATTTTCAATGGACCTATGAACCATCATCCGGGCTAAAGCTGACGAATTATGATTCGGCCTACGCAACGGAGTATGCATATTGGGTGGATGATGCCGTTGCCTTGTATAAGCAGGCCAATGAAGTGCTGGGAAATCTGGCGAATGAGCAGATTTTCAAGCATGAACGCATTCAGGATGGCGTTGTCCGGATCACCTATACTGGGGGGACATCCATCCTTGTGAATTACAATGCGGATGCAGTAACCGTGGATGGAACAACGGTTGGCGGGACGGACTATGTGGTGGGAGGAGTGAACCGATGAGAACCATTCGATTATCGCTGAAGTCACGGAGAGCGCTGCTTGGACTTGCATTTATTTCCCCGTGGCTACTCGGTTTCATCTTCCTCTTTGCCACGCCGCTCCTGCAATCGATTCGATTCAGTCTGAGTAATCTGTCCGTTGCTCCGGGCGGGTACGTTCTGGAATACGTTGGATTTAAAAACTTCAAGGATGCGCTTCTGGTTGACGCGACGTTCAACCGGATTCTGGTCGACTCGGTTGGAGCGATGCTACTGAATGTGCCGATGATTTTGTTCTTCAGTCTGTTTACGGCCACACTGCTTAACCAGAAGTTCAGAGGCAGAACGATGGCACGTGCAATCTTTTTCCTGCCGGTTATTCTGGCTTCGAGTGCAGTCGCAGCAGCTGAGTCTGCGGGATTAATCAATCTGATGGGGGATGCGAGTGCGGTGGATGCATCAGCCGATGGCGGTGCTTCGTTCAACGTGGTATCCATTGTGCGGATGCTGGCGGATGTGGGATTACCGATGGCCTATGTGGATTACATTGTAGAAGCCATCATGCGGATCTATGAGATTATTAGCAGCTCAGGCGTTCAGATTTTGATCTTCCTCGCTGCACTGCAATCGGTACCGGGATCGATGTATGAGGTTGCGAAGATCGAAGGGGCGACAGCTTATGAATCATTCTGGAAAATTACATTTCCCATGGTCAGTCCGTTGATCCTGACAAATGTCATCTATACGATCATTGATTCATTTGCCGGGAGTCCAGTCACACAGGCCATCTACCAAACCGCATTCAAAACCCAGAACTTTGGCTTAAGCTCGGCGATGTCCTGGCTGTACACACTGGTGATTGGTCTTGTATTGATCGTAGTGGGCTGGGTATTGTCACGGCGGGTTCACTACAACTGACGGTTAACATTAAGGGAGGCTTCAGATTATGGCTGCATCAGGGACAGATCGCATGGTGGTAGTTCCGAAGCAGAATTATCACATGCATCGGGTGCGAAACAAAACATCGGACCTTCTCTATTCCATATTCAGATATGCACTGGTCATCGGCATTTCATTTATTATTTTGTACCCGTTATTTCTCAAAGTGTCAGTTGCGTTTAAGGATAAACAGGATATCTACAATCCAACGATCTATATGATTCCCCAGCACTTTACATTGGATAATATCCGGCTAGCGGCGCAAGTGATGGATTACCTGCCTCTGCTGGCGAACACGTTATTGTTTGTTACCATCACAACGCTTCTGACAGCGATATCCTGTGCACTTGCCGGATATGGCTTCGCCCGGTTTTCGTTTCCGGGTAGTAATGTACTCTTCATCCTTGTGATTCTGACGATTCTGGTGCCGACAAGCACACTTATGGTGCCAATGTATCTGCATTTCCGCAGCTTTGACTTTATGGGCATCATCCAGTTGTTCTCTGGGAAAAATGGTATCAATCTGCTGAATACGTATTGGCCTTCCATGATCACGGCTGCTACAGCGGGAGGGCTGAAGGCGGGGCTGTTCATCTATATTTTCCGTCAGTTCTTCAAGGGCATGCCAAAGGAAATCGAGGAGGCTGCATTGATTGACGGCGCAGGTGGATTCAAAACGTTTGCTCGAATCATGCTGCCCAATGCAATCTCGCCGCTGATTACGGTCATTTTGTTCTCGTTTGTATGGCAGTATAACGATACCTTTTATTCGGCATTATTCATGAGTGAAAGTCCACTGATCTCGCTGAAAGTGGCTTCCTTGCCTGCTCAGGCGAACCAGTTGATTCCGCAGCTGATGGGCTTTGGCTCGAACTCGGGCATCAAGGCCGATCCAAACTATGTGGCGATGATTGTGGATACAGGCATTTTGCTGGCTATTGCACCCCTGATTATTTTGTATCTGTTTGTGCAACGTTATTTCGTGGAGAGTATTGAACGTTCTGGTGTAGTGGGTTAACATGTTAAATCCAATTGGAGGTGTAGAGATGACAGTGCGTGAGATCAGCAGAGTTCCGGTGAATAAAGCAGCGACTCCCGAAGCAAAAGAACTGATGGCGTTCCTGGTAGAGCGTTATCAAAAAGGGATGTTGTCAGGCCAGCAGGATTATAGCAATCTAAACTGGATTAATGAAAATACAGGCCGGAAACCAGCTGTGATTGGCTTTGATCTCATGGAATATTCGCCATCAAGAACAGAGCGCGGTGCGGTCTCCCAAGAGATTCGGGATGCGATAGACTGGCATAAACAAGGCGGGATCGTGACATTATGCTGGCACTGGAACGCACCGACGGATCTGATCGATGAACCGGGTAAAGAGTGGTGGCGGGGGTTCTATACGGACGCGACAACCTATGATCTTGCCTCCGCGATAGCTGATACTGAATCGGAAGCATATCAGTTATTGATTCGGGATATCGATGTTATTGCTACACATTTGCAAGAGTTGAAGGATGCTGGTGTGCCTGTATTATTTCGACCACTTCATGAAGCGGAGGGTGGCTGGTTCTGGTGGGGAGCGAAAGGCCCCGAACCTGCCAAACAGTTATATCGTTTGTTGTATGATCGATTGGTTCAAGAACATCAGCTGCACAATCTTATCTGGGTCTGGAACTCGGAAAAACCGGAATGGTATCCAGGGGATGATATCGTGGATATTGTGAGTGTAGATGTATACCCGGAAGCGGGAGATCACAGCCCGCTGGCGGCACGTTACACCAACCTGCGAGAGCTTGTGAAGGATAGTAAAATCATTGCACTGGCCGAGAACGGCTCCATCCCTGACCCTAAGCAGATGAAGGAACAGGATGTACACTGGAGTTGGTTCTGTACCTGGACAGGTGGATTCCTGAGAGACGGGACGCATAATGAACTAACGTTTTTGAAGGAATTGTACCATAGCAAAGAGGTCATTACGCTCGATCAGTTACCGAAGTGGAGTTGGTTATAAGAATCCCACGTCCAACTTGAATTGGAATCAATGAAGCATTAGTATTCGCTGTAAGAATTCATGCGAATACTAACGCTTCATTTGTTGGTAGCGCACATTTGTTAATGGAACCCATCACCCCTGAAACATTAGAAGTTGAACAACCATTTAGTTTGACGGGTGTAACATAGCTTGGATATTGGTATGTAAAGTCACGCTGGAAGTGAATAAAATGTACGATTGATTAACCGTGCGGATCAGAATCCTTTCGCTTGTGCCATTAACTGGACCGATCCGAATGGCGGATGGTTCGCTGCCACCGTACGTATCGTCCAGGGTGACCGATGTGATATGTGTGATGGGAATTTCAATTTTGGAAAACTGCCACCGGATGACCAGTTGATCTTCTACTTTTTTCACGTTAACACCAAATATAGGATGACCTCCTGTTGTGATTCAAATTATTGAAGTAATCTCGTATGTCCAGTTTATCATATTTTGGATAAAATTACCTTATTAATAATAAAGAGTGACGATTTCTATCAACTGATATCAAGGATGGGAACTTGATGTAAAACATACAGGATTAACCATGATACATATCGAATACAAATAGAGAAATTAGAGAACTTATACTCCAACACAAAGGGTGTGCCACATGACGAATCTATTCGAACATTGTTCAGGTCAAACATTATCTGCTAACCTGGGATGGCTGAACGAGCCAGCAGATTGGTCCATTGAAGACGGCAAAGTAACGATAACCGTTTCGCCAATCAGTGACTTTTTCATTGATCCGGGTGGTGAGCCGGTGAAAGCTTCCGCTCCATTTTTACATACGATAGTCAAAGGAGATTTCAGCATCGTCACTCAAGTACAGGTGGACATGAAAGAACAGTATGACTCCGGGTGCCTGATGGTGAGGGTAGACGATACGAATTGGGCTAAAGTCTGCTTTGAATATTTTGAAGAACAGCCGTCCATTCTTAGTGTTGTTACTCGTGGTAACTCGGATGATTGTGTATCTGCACCTGTAGACGTTAATAAGCCTTATTTACGTGTAGCCCGGGCAGGCAACAGCTTTGCTTTCCATTATTCTCAGGATGGAGAGAAGTGGAAGCTGGTTCGTTATTTCGGACTCGACTGCGCGGAAGAGATCAAAGTTGGCATTGTGGCCCAATCCCCCATTGGGCAAGGGACCACGGTTACTTTTACAGACGTACAGCTTCAGCATGGAGTGACCGGAAGTGTTCGCCGGGTAAAATAACAGGGATCAGAAGGTTGTTTTGTCATTTATTTCACCCGAATTAACATTCCGAACAGACCGAGTATAGCAAAGGCCAGAAATGCCGTTGTATTGGAAAACACTTCGATCGTATACCCTGCCATGGATGAGCCAAGAAATTGCCCAACACCCAGCGCGAGAAAGGCAAGGCTAATTCCGATGGACACATTTGGACTGAATAGTCTCGTCGCCCAAACGATAAATACACTGGTCAGGAAAATATACGTGCTGCCAAATATGATCGCAGAGATGAGACTGGCAGTCATGGATGGAAGAAGGATTACCCCCAGTGAGATAGCCAATAAAAGTATGCCTATTCGGTAGGACCACCCAATCTCGAACCGTTCAATAATGCGACCAGCGCATCCACCGAGTATCCCCATAAACCCCATCACAATCCAGAACAACACGGCTTCCGAATCGGAGGCCCCTTTCTCGTCTGTGAGGAAGTTCCGGGCAAAGGTCCAGTAGATTGCAGAACTGAAACCTGTCAACAGACAAGCCATGAGCAGAGCAGACCCTGGGCTGGTAGGTTTCATACATGTCCAGAGGGATTTGGTACAAGGAAGCGTCTTGGTTGCCGGAATAACACGTCTGTTCCACAAAAGAACCACAACACCGATTACAGCAAACAGGATGTAGGTTAGACGCCAGTAATCCGTGAACAGCCAGTAGAGTGGGCCCGATATTACAATCCCGAAGCTGGTTCCGGTGTTAATCCAGCTGTTGCCTCTTGCTTGTAGCTCGGGAGCAAGCTCGGCATTAACCGTGTTACCGAGGGCTGGAGAGGCCCAGCCTGTACTCAAACCTGCTAGAAATATACTAAATGTAAGAACCCATGCATTCTGAGCCAGGGCAATGCCGGTTAATCCGAGCACTGCGCTGATCCCTGCCAATTGAATGACATAATGATGTCCCTTGCGATTAATCAACAGTGGTGCAGTTAGAAGGGACAGACAGTAGGCAATATACGTTCCTGAGTTAATCGCGCCAGAGGCTGCATCATTTAATTGTAAGGCTTCCGAAATTTCCGGCATAAACAATCCATAACTGAATCGCCCGAATGCATAACATACAGCGATAAGTGCAATGCCTGGAAAGATAATTTTTTTCATTAAATCCACCGCCTTTTAGATAGAACGATCATTATATTTCTTATTAAATAAAAAAGTGAGTTGAAATATTAACTCACCCGGAATAGCATTACTTGAAACTGGTCTGCGTCATATGGATCAGCTCACGGCAGACGTCATTTACATTTTCTGTCTCAGCAAGTGCCGTGGAACCCTCCAGCAGCAGGGAGAATCGCAATAGATCTCGATCACTTGCAACAGGCGCCAATGTTTGGATTAACGTTCGCATATGTCTTTTGTGCGCATTCACTGTCTGGACGATGATATGGTCTGTATGACCTCCGAATTCTTCTTTGGCGCGTAAAAATAAGCAACCTCTTGATTCGTGTTCCTTCAACCAGGTTGCATGTCCTTCAGCCAGATTGAGGAACATGGGTTGTGCTTTATTGTCTGCATATTGCCTGAGCTGTTCTAAATAACGCTGTTCGCGTCGCAAGAGTACCTGGACAATGAGATCATCCTTGGACTCAAAGTGATTGTATAGCGTCATAATCGCAATCCCGGCATCCGTGATAATCCGCTTCAAGCCGATGGAATGGAAGCCGTGGAGGTAGAATAATTCTTCAGCCACGTTCAAAAGCATTTCTTTTTTGCTGCTCATATTCAATGATACTCTCCCTTCAAAATAAGATAGAACGATCATTATACTTGTAGGCTATAATAATTCGTTGACATTGTCAAATTTTGTGACTCCCCTTGTCTTTGGTTAGTTCAAAGCCTGGGCAGGGCGTTATATGAACAACGTCGTTGCACATTAACCGGACATATGAGAGCACAACATGACAGGTTTTTGGGTGGTTTATCCGTTATATTAGACATCAAGGAGTGATTATTACATGAACTGGATCAACGCATTACAGGTCGCTATTCAATATATGGAAGACCACTTGCTCGAAAATATGACGATGGAGCAGATTGCAGCGCAGGCCCATATCTCTCCTTTTCATTTTCAACGTACCTTTGCCTTATTAACTGATGTTACTGTAGCCGAGTACATAAAACGCAGACGATTGACACTGGCGGCACATGAGCTGCTTCAAAGTGATCACAAAATCATTGATCTGGCATTTAAATACGGTTACGACACACCGGAATCTTTCTCCAAAGCATTTCGTAGACAACATGGGATCGCACCCAGTGAGGCTCGAAAGAATAGTAACGCTGTCCAATCGTATAATCGTCTGGTGATTCAAGTGAGTCTAAAAGGAGCAGAGCCGATGAAATATAAAATTGTTGAACATCCCGAATTTACGTTGGTCGGAGTAGAGCAAACTTTCTCATATGCAGATGGAGAACATCTGCAAGGCATCGGGAAGATGTGGCAGGAAGCGTGGACGAGCGGTACAGAGGAGCGTTTATTTGAACTGAACAATGGGGATATTCCAGGTTTACTCGGTGTCGTTGTGGATCAGAGCGAAATCCAGGAGAAACAGATGCAATATTGGATTGCTACGACTTACGATGGTGAAGTACCGGAAGGATTATCAAGCTTCACCATGCCTGCTTCCAAATGGAGTGTATTTGAAGTAGAAGGCCCGATGCCGGAGAGTATGCAGCTTCTGTGGAAACGGATTATTTCGGAATGGTTTCCATCCAACCCGTATGAGCACGCATATATGCCGGAGCTGGAAGTATACCCGGGGCCCAATCAACCGCCACAAATCTGGATACCGATTAAATAAATTTTAACCGTTTCAAACTCGATCATTGTAGCCCATAAACATTCGGATAACCGAAGCTGTTTATGGGTTATTTGGTTGTGATTAATCAGAGATTCGAAGTTGTACAGAGGATGTTCAAGCGTTGTTCATTTTATTGCAGATAGGTAAACATGATATATTGGAACGAAGGTTAACAGCAATAAGAGGACAGCGAGGTAAACCGCAGGAGGCAGATATGGTATATGAGAACCCATTCATTCAGACGATCATCAAACACGAGCAATTAATGCGTGACCTGCGGAGAGTTCGTAGTCTCCATTTGCCTCAAAGTTACATAGGTGCAGGATATATTCGTAATTATATCTGGGATGTTCTGCATGGATATGATCTTCGTGAACTTCACAGCGATATTGATGTTGTCTATTATGATGCGCAAGACTTGCGTGAGGAGCGAGACATACAGCTCGAACAACAGCTTCGTGAGGAGACGGGCAATTCGAAGTGGTCTGTCAAAAATCAGGCGAGAATGCATCTGCGCAATGGCACAGTTCCTTATCATTCTACTGAAGATGCTCTTCGCTATTGGCCAGAAGTTGTGACTGCTATAGGCGTACAGTTGGATGAAGAGGATCGGGTGAACATCTGTGCTCCGCATGGTTTACATGATCTGTATCACCTTATAGTCCGCAAAAGTCCATTCTTCACGGATGCTGACTATTATAATCAGAGAGTACAGAAGAAGCGCTGGCAGGAACAATGGCCGAAACTAACGATAATAACATCTTGAATAATAAGTGATTTGCGGAATTGCGAGTACAAGAAGGAGTGTCTACGGATTTGATAAAAAAGTTCTTACAAAAAAATGGACTGATCATTGATCTTGTCCTGTTGGCATGTTTTGTGGCATTTCTGGCCTTCTGGGGCCAAAGGTTTGCAGTCATGTTTTTTGGAATGATCACGGTGGCTTTTATCGTACTAAGACGGATTGACTATCAGAAGCATGTTATTCTGAAACGGATTATTCTTACCGGATTTGGCGTGGTTGCTGTCTCTTTTGTCATTATTGAAGCACTTGTATTCACACAGCTCGGTGCGAATGATCCGGATGAGGCAGACTATGTCATTATTCTGGGTTCAGGCATCCGTGGAACGGAATTGTCATTGACCCTAAAACAAAGGTTAGATGCCAGTCTGGACTATATTCGCAGTCACCCTCAGACACCCGTCATTGTATCAGGTGGGCAGGGACCTGGAGAATCGATTCCTGAAGCGCTCGCCATGAAAAACTATCTGATTGAACAGGGGATTAACCCTTCCCAAGTCATTATGGAAGATCGCTCCACAAGCACACAGGAGAATTTGGCCTTTTCCAAAAAAATCATTCTTGAATCTGGGTTAGAGCACCCTGAGATCATGATTGTTACAAGTGACTATCATATGTTTCGCTCCAAGTATATCGCTGCCAAGAACGGTTATGCGGCAGAATATGGCATATCGGCCCCGTCACCGGGTTATTTGAAACCCGTCAACATGATCCGTGAATATTTTGCTACGATCAAAACATTTCTCTAATGCACATGACAGAAAAACGGAAACAGGACGAAGCGGAGATCTATGATCTATGCTTCGTCCTGTTTCCATATAAGGATGGCTATTGCTCCTTAACGATAGGTTATTTTTCTGAAGGAGCAGGTACAGTTACTGAAACCTTATCCCCAGGGAGAGCTACCATTTCAGGAGATTCACCGGTAAAAGGAACAGTGGCTGATTCTACAACTTTAGCCTCAGAAGGTTCAGTAGTAGATGGAACAGTAGTAGAAGGTACAGTAACAGACGGAACTGGCACAGCTTCGGAAACTTCATCCTCAGGGAGAGCCACGATCTCAGGAGTTTCGGAAGTAGAAGGAGCAGTTACAGCTTCGGAAATTCCAACCTTGTTGGGAGAAGTTACGATTTCAGAAGATCCACCCGTAGAAGGAACAGTCACAGCTTCAGAAGCCTCAGCCTCCACTTTAACTGTGTGGTTTGATGCCCATACGGCGGTGGACGTACTTACACCTGTAATAAGCAGGAGAGCTCCCATACTTAACATCCAATGTTTCTTTTTCAGTTTCTTTACATTAAACATAATCATCAATCTCCTTTTTAATTGTTTGCCTTCACCCGATAGGGACGAACAAAATTGAGCAGGCATTTTCTTGGTTCCCGCCATCACATTTAAAATTGTCTCACCATATCGTCTTCGTTCTTCGTGGGACATCTCTTTCACCACATCTTCATCACAGGCCAACTCGCTCCAGGTATGAATGTCCCGGCGAATGATATGAATCAGGGGATTGAACCAGTGCAGGGCACTAACCCCCAAGGTCAAAGCTTTGACCCACAGATCTTTATGTTTTAGATGTACCAACTCATGATGAATTACCATGCTGATGTCCATTTTCACCGTATTTTCGGGTGGCAGATATATCGTTGGTTTAAACAAGCCAACCAGTATAGGGCTTCGTACTAGCGTGCTGTGAGCAAGCGTGATATTGCCTTTGAGACCCAAAGCCTCTTTCATTAATGGTAGCTGTATAGCTGCTTCACTATGACAGAGGACTGGGGTACGTGTACGAGATAATTCATTCAAAAATCTTCGATAACAGTACACCTGCCATGCAGAAAAACCAATGACTCCAATGCCCCATACGCATAACAAGAACCAGGCTGAGGTTACCGAAATGGTTTGTTCCGGGATAAACGTTCCTGCAAGTACGCCCGAAGCTGCATTCTCCGTACCCGGTATAGTTGATGTCGTTTGGAATGTAATATCCAAAAGCCATGAAAGGCCAAGAGATACCGGGAACAGATAAAACAAGAGAGCAAGTTTACCGAGTCTGTAGAGCCACTTGGTCGGAAAAACAGAACCGGGTATAAGTCGTAGTGCCAAAATACAAACAGAAACGATACTTCCCGCCACGGTCAGGCTGCACAGAATCTCAAAAAAGATATTCATCATCTGCACCTACTTTTCCGAAAGCCATTTTTTCAGTTCTGAAATGTCATCGTCTGAAAGCTTGTCACCGTCATACATGGCCGAAACCAAATTCTTGACTGAACCTTGATACAGTCCATCAAGAACGTGCTGCGTTTCCTGTAGTTTGTAATCTTCGGGCTTTAGAAGAGGCTCATAATCATTGGTCCGTCCACGTCTCGTAACGGTAAGAGCGCCTTTATCCACTAACCGTGACAGAAAGGTAGACATGGTCTGCGCTTTCCACGCTTTCCCCTTCTCAGCAAATATGTCTAATAGTTCTGTGGAGGTGACCGGTGGGGCGCATGACCATATAACAACCATTAACTCCATTTCTGTTTCGGATAATTTTTGAATCTGGTTCACAGTGAACACTCCTTAACATCGTTATGCGTCCATAACGATCGTATTACTACACTACGTAGTACGTATAAACTACTACAACTTGTAGTGGATAGTCAAGTTATCCTGATAGATGATTGCCAAACCATGTTATAATATAGGTCATTAATAGAAGAACGATGTAGGAGTGAATGATCATTACAGCATATCAATTACCTGCTCTCTATGAGCAGAAGCGAGTTTCAATGCACGAGATGGAAGAGATTGTACGCCTGTTAGCTCAGGCACCGCTATTATACGATGATGGACAGGGCATCCAGGTTCAGGATTACATGGGAGGCTTGGAGGTCGAACTTGAACATGAGGTACGCCGTGCAGTGACCGAGTTGTACGAACTGGCTGTTCAGGCCTGCCGCGTCTTCGCCGATCCATTGGCGTACGAGCAACTTCAGGATGCGCTTGGGTTACAGGCTGAGTTATGGCAGGAGGAAGTGCTTACTCTTGCAAATTGGATGGACTGGCTGAAGCAGATCAGTGAAGGAAAGAGAACACTGCCAGAGTACAACTTTACAGCGATGCTTGGGAACTTGCCGGACGGATTCATGATCCATGATTTTCATGATGAACTCCGATATCAACTGGAACAAAACCCTGCAAACGCATGGGCTATCGAAGAGCGGGATCGCTTGTACGTAGCTCTTGGTGTGAAATAAATCAAACCAACGGGTCACCGGCGGTGTTAATCTATTATCTGCATTTTGCATGCATAGAAACATTCCAATCTATATCTTACGAATTCTTTACCCAGTATGGGAAATGAGGGGATACCGTGAAGAAGGTTGTATTAGCTGGTGGAACGGGATTTGTCGGACAGGATTTTGCCCAAAGATTCAAGAAACTAGGTTATGAGGTGTTAATTATCTCGCGTCAGCCCGGTCATATTGCCTGGGAGGATCGTGCAGGGATTATAGGGGCACTGGAAGAAGCAGAAATGTTGATTAACCTGGCAGGTAAATCGGTGAACTGCCGTTATACGGAGGAGAATCGCAAAGTCATTCTGGAATCCAGAACCCGGACAACGCGCATTCTCGGCGAAGCCATCCTGGCTTGCAATCAACCTCCTGAACTATGGATTAATTCGAGTACAGCGACCATATACAGACATGCTGAAGATCGTCCCATGACGGAAAAAGAGGGCGAGATTGGCTCCGGATTCTCGGTCGACGTTGCCAAGGCATGGGAACAGGCTTTCTTTGAATTCAGTCTGCCATCTACGCGTCAGATTGCACTGCGGATTGCGATTGTGCTGGGCGAGGGTGGCGTGATGGTGCCCATGACGAACCTCGTCCGTTTTGGACTGGGAGGATCTCAAGGCGCAGGAACACAGCAGTTCAGCTGGATTCATATCGAGGATCTCTTCCGCATGGTAATCTATCTGCAAGAGCATCCACACTTGAATGGTGTGTTCAATGCGTCCTCTCCGCATCCGGTGACGAATCGGGAGCTAATGGCGCGTCTGAGAGAACAGATGGGTGTTCGGATCGGCCTGCCTTCTCCTCGCTGGATGCTTGAACTGGGCGCACGTTTTATTCAGACCGAGACGGAATTGGTTCTCAAAAGTCGTTGGGTGATTCCCGAGCGAATGGAGAGGGAAGGATTCACGTTCACATACGGTACACTAGATGCTGCTCTTGCCGAGATTTTGAATAAGAAGAAATAACACTTCATAACAAAAGAAAATACAACAGGAAGGGCAGAGGCATCTGCCCTTTTGTTATATATGTTCAACTAAACATTTACACGATAACGGAGAGGACAGAAATAACTTGAAGAAGCGAAGCGTTCGCCTAAAAGCTTTCTGAAAGAAAGCTGCACCGGAAGCATATGCTTATCCCCGGATTTTCCCTTTTAAGAAGGGAATCAAAAAAATCTGGGGATAACAGCGATCGGAAAGTTGTTCTGTCATCGCAGTGTCTGTGTAAATACTAATTAGCTGAACTTATAGAGGTTTTTCAAAAAGTCCGCTTTTGATTACGAAGGATGCCTATCGGCATCATCAGCATCGAATATGGAATTCAGCCGAAATAAGCTGGAGGCTTACGAAGTATGTTTCCTTTGGAAACATTGTGGTTGCTCACGTAGTTTGCCTACGCTCCGCTACTCCATTTCTAGCTTCATCCCATCTTCTCGGTACTGAAAACCGGTCTTTTTGAATACGAACTTATATATCAGTCAGATGAACAGAAAGAGGTTGGGGAAATGCAACTTAGAAGAGTAAGGATCGCGGGAACAGGGAAGTACCTACCTGAACAGGAAGTCACCGATGAGGAACTGGATCGCCGCTTGGACGTGCCTGCGGGCTGGGTTAGCAAAGCTACAGGCGTAGGTGTACGTCATTATGCTTCGGGTGAAGAAACCTCCTCTTTCATGGGCGCACGGGCTGCGGAAGCTGCACTGGCGGATGCAGGATTACAATTTAGTGATATCGACTGTCTGGTGTGTACCAGTGGCACGAAGGAACAACCGTTGCCAAGTACGGCGGTATTTATCCAGCAGGCCATGGGGCAGCAAGATTCGGGCGTACCTGCCTTTGATATGGATGCAACCTGCCTAAGTTTCCTGAACGGACTGGATGTGATTTCCTATATGGTAGATGCTGGACGTTACCAGCGAGTACTGCTCGTAGCCACTGAGATTGCCTCAGCCGGACTGAATTGGTCGGATAAAGAAAGTGCGGCCCTGTTCGGAGATGGAGCGGCCGCTGTTATTATTGAGCGTTCGCCTGAAGGGTCATCCTCTCAGATTGTACATGCTTCCCTTCAAACCTACAGCCGAGGTGCTCGCTTCTCGGAGATTGCAGGTGGAGGTACACGGCTGCATGCTTCGAATTATAAGGCGGATCAGCCTGAACCCTACCTTTTTCATATGGATGGACAGGCGATCTTCCGCATGGCTTCCAGACTTTTGCCTGGCTTCATTGGTGATATGCTGCAGGCGACCGGGAATCGAATGGAGGATTTCCAATTGGTCATTCCCCATCAGGGAAGTGCCATGGCGATGAGACTGATTCGCAAGAAGCTTGGGATTGCTGAAGATCGGTTTATGGACATCACACGAAATCACGGCAATACGATTGCGGCATCGATCCCGATGGGTCTGCATGAAGCGATTAGACAACAGCGTATTCAGCGTGGAGATCGGGTGTTGATGATTGGCACGGCTGCCGGATTATCATTGGGAGGACTCATTTTTGACTACTAGATCTGGGGAAACCAGACATCGTACAGCTGCTTCTCTCCGTGTGTTGCTTACAGGCGGAAGGGCTCCCGTAACGCTCGATCTGGCACGCATGCTTCATCGGGCAGGCCATCGGGTCTATGTCGCGGAGAGTGCCGTACGGCATCTGACCAGATTATCTCGTGCAGTGGAACAGTGCGCTGTGGTCCCGTCGCCACGTCATGACACACGTGCGTATCTGGCAGAGCTGGAACGGTTGGCACAGGATTGGCAGATCGACCTGTTGATTCCGATGTGTGAAGAAGTCTTTTATGTTGCCCAAGGGGCAGACAGATTGCGTGCATATTGCCGTGTTCTGGTTACAACTCTGGAGCAGCTGCATGAGCTGCACCATAAATATGATTTTATCCAGCTTGCAGGGTCACTCGGTCTTTCGGTTCCGGATACACACCTGATCCACAGTCGGCAGGAATGGATGGAAGCTCAGTCTGTTCTGGGAAAAGTAGGAGATTGGGTATGGAAACCGGTGTATTCCCGCTTTGCAGCCAAAGTTCGCATGCCAACACTCATGAACGATGAGGCTAGGGCAGGGACGGATCAGGAAGGAAACGTAAGTGAAAAGAAACGTCGACATTTCCGTAACGACCCTCCGGACGAGGTAGCACTATCATCTATTTCACCTTGGGTTGCACAGGCCTACATTCCTGGTCAGATGTTGTGTACATACAGCATAGCGCATGAAGGGCAACTGGTTGCACATGCCACTTACGACAGTCGCTATCGTACAGGAAGCGTGGGAGCCAGTGTTTTTTTTGAACAGGTGGAACATGAAGGTGCCCTTGCGTGGGTGAGACAATTTGTTGAGGCAACGGGGTTTAGCGGACAGATTGGGTTTGATTTTATAGAAGGTCAGGATAGGCGAGTGTACGCGATTGAGTGTAATCCGAGGGCAACGAGCGGGATTCATCTGTTTCACCCCGGAGATGACTTGGTGCGTGCACTAACTGAACCGGAGACGTTGGTAAAAGAAAGAAAAATGATCACGCCCGCACGTGGCACCAAAGCCATGCTCATGCTTCCCATGCTGGGAAGCGGGTTGCAGCAGATCTTAGGCAAAAGGAAGCTCCATGCATGGATAGCTGCGTGGCGTGGAGCCAGGGATGTGGTCTATGTAGGGCAGGATATCCAGCCTGTATTTGAACAATTCGAAGTGGTGCTAGCTGCATGGCGTCTGGCAAGATCGCAGAAGTGCTCGCTGACTGAAGCTTTGACTCATGACATAGAATGGAACGGTGAACAACAATGAATAGAGCATTGGTTACAGGAGCTACGGGATGTCTGGGCAGGCATCTCGCGATACGACTTGCTAAAGAGGGATGGGAAGTCACTGGCATGGGCCGACAGCCAAAGGTTGGTGCAGAACTTGAGTTGGCAGGAATCCGATTCCTGAATGGAGATATACGGGATGAGGCTGCAGTGAACAAAGCGTGTACGGGACAGGATGTGGTGTTTCACTGTGCAGCTCTATCCTCGCCATGGGGCCGATATCGTGACTTTTATAGCAGTAATGTAGAAGGCACACAAAACCTCATTGATGGCTGCCTGCATAATGAGGTTCAGCGATTCATACATGTCTCAACTCCGAGTATATATTTTAACTACAACCCGCGGTATAACGTACATGAGAATGATCCGTTGCCATCCAAACCAGCCAATCATTATGCAGCCACGAAGCTTCTCGCTGAGCAGGTTGTAATGGAGGGGCATGCGAAGGGACTTCCATCGATCATGATTCGACCGCGAGCCATTTTTGGTCCGTATGATCAGACGTTATTTCCCAGAATTGTCGCAGCAAACGCAAAATCAGGCGTGCCCATGATCGGTGGTGGACAGGCGTTAATCGATCTGACATGTGTGGATAATGTGGTGGATGCCTTGTTGTTGTGCCGCGATGTCGATGCAGAAGCGCTCGGAAGAGCTTACAATATCTCCAATGGCGATCCGAGAGCGTTCAGTGAGTTGGTGAGCAGCCTGTTTGGCATGCTGGATATGCCCTTGCGTCGTCGAAACATTCCTTATCGGATGGCATATGGTGTGGCAGCGTTGCTGGAGCGAGTTCATGGCTATATTCCTACGTTGGGTGAGCCTGCGTTAACAAGGTATACAGTCGGCTCCTTATCCATCCCACAGACGTTGGATATTACGGATGCACGGGAGCAATTGGGATACATTCCTCGGGTGTCCATTGAAGAGGGATTACAACAATTTGCAGACTGGTGGAGGGCTGAATCATGCTGACGTCAACTCCAGTAGAACTATATTTGGGTGCGGCGGGTTACTGTACACATCCAGAGTTTCTGACGCTGCGCGGTGGTCGGTTGAGCCCGGTGCCTTTCCCGGCAGGATTTGCCTGCATCATTCATCCCGTACATGGACCGATCCTGCTGGATACGGGATATAGTTCACGCTTTTTTGAGGAAACGGCTCATTTGCCTAACGCACTGTATCGTCATATTACACCAGTGGTCTATCGTGAGGAGGATAGTGCCGTTCATTTTCTGGCTGGGCTTGGACTGAAAGCTTCCGATATTCGGTATATCATCCTCTCTCATTTTCACGGCGATCATATCGCGGGAGTACGAGATTTCCCGGAGGCACAATTTATCTATCTGCCAAGGGCCTATGATGCTGTGCGCTCACTTGGTCCGATTGCGGCTGTAAAAGCAGGCTTTCTTGCTGGGTTGTTGCCCGAGGATTTTACAGCTAGATCATTGCCTGTTACGCGTCAGCCTGAGCCATGGACAAGAGCGGGGGAATCTTTCCCTTTTGAAAAAGTCTACGATATCTTTGGTGATGGCAGTCTGCTGGGGGTGGATGTATCCGGTCATGCGGAAGGCATGATGGGACTGCTGCTGTGTACAGAAGAACATGACTATTTTCTCTGCGCAGACGCGGTGTGGTCGAGTCGGGCTTTTCGTGAAGAGCGCAGACCTCATGTGCTCGCGGGTATTATTATGTCTGATCGACAGGAATACAACCGTAACTTTGACAAGCTGGTTCAGCTGCATCAGCAGTTTCCCCAGATTCGTATTGTGCCGAGTCATTGTCGAGATGTACTGGACGCTTGGGGTGTAGGAGGGCCGAAACGATGAGCAATACCTTTCGTATTGTGGTTCATTATGCACTCGCACGTGGGCTGCGAACATGGAAAACACGAGAACAACTTGAGCGCTGGCAAGAGCGCCGGATTATTCGGCATGTTCATCAGATCCGTGCCCGATCTCCGTTTTACCGGAAGTGGTGGGGTGGCGTGGACGCAACCGACTGGAGAAGCTTTCCGTTGATTGACAAATCAACCATGATGGAACATTTCGATACTCTGAACACGGTGGGCATTACCAAGGACGAAGCGCTGGCTCTTGCAGGTGAAAGTGAAGAAACGCGTGACTTCAAACCTTCCATTCAAGGCGTGACGGTTGGACTGTCTTCGGGCACGTCAGGGAACCGGGGGATATTTCTGGTGAGTGATCGGGAGCAGGATGCGTGGACGGGTACGGTGCTGGCCAAGTTGCTGCCTGGTGGACTGTGGAAACCTGCGAAGATTGCGTTTTTCCTGCGGGCCAACAGTAATCTGTATGAATCGGTGCAACGTGGCAAATTGCAGTTTCAGTACTTTGATCTGCTGGAACGTGTGGAGACCTTGGTTAAGCGGCTGGAAACCTACCAACCTACCGTGTGGGTGGCTCCTCCATCCATGCTGCGTCTGTTGGCGGATGCGTATGTGGCAGGATATCTGACTGCTGTACCGGATAAAATCATCTCTGTTGCCGAGGTGCTGGACCCCCTGGATCGCAAGGTGTTGGAGAAGATCTTCGGACAGACCGTTCATCAAGTCTATCAGTGTACAGAAGGGTTCCTGGGTGCAACCTGTCGTTATGGCACACTGCATTTGAATGAAGATATCGTGCATATTGAAAAAGAGTTCATTGATCCCGCCACCCGACGGTTCGTGCCCATTATTACGGACTTCTCCAGAACATCACAGCCGATAATCCGGTATCGGCTGAATGATATTCTGACCGAGGCGGCGCTGCCATGTGCCTGTGGTTCCCCGTTTACTGCCATTGAGCGGATTGAAGGCCGCTGTGATGACACGCTTTATTTTTCAAACATGCATACGGGTGAGGTGGTACCGGTCTTTCCGGATTTCGTTACCCGTTCGGTCATTGCGGCTTCGCCGGATATTGAACATTATCGTGTGGTGCAGCAAGGGGACGGAACAATGGAAGTATCCCTTCGGCTTGGCGGGAGCGCAGTGATGGAGCAGGTCGAGACGGATGTACGTGGTGAACTGATGAAGCTGGGAGAGCGTCTGGAATGTACTCTGCCTGAGATCAGATTTGTTCCATATACGTTTAAACCGGGAATCACGAAGCTGCGCAGGGTGGAGAGACGGCATAACGGAGTGACGGATTAAGAAGGAGTCTTGCGATCTAGGTAAGAAGTGAGCAATTTACCGAGGAAAGAAGGTCACGCCGTGACAGTAGAGGAACACTTAACAGAAGCCGGACAGGGACGGATTAATACAGGTTCTGACGTAGTGAAGAAGACAAAGGAGAAAGATAACGCTCCGGTGGCCTTAATTACAGGTACATCCAGTGGTTTTGGTATGCTCACCGCAATCACCCTTGCCAAGCAGGGATACCTTGTTGTTGCTACAATGCGTGATCTGAGTCGAAGAGAAGAGTTGGTTAAACTGGCTGAACAGGCGGGGATAACCGAACGTTTGCAATACATGCAACTGGACGTAACCGATGCTGAATCGGTGAAGAAGGCTGTGGGGTCCGTACTTCTTAATAATGGCCGAATCGACATGCTGGTGAACAATGCAGGATTTGCGGTGGGCGGGTTCATTGAGGAAATATCGATGGAGGATTGGCGGCGCCAGATGGAAACGAATCTATTTGGATTAATCGCCGTGACACGTGCGGTCCTGCCTGTGATGCGTGAACAGAAGCAGGGGCTGATTATTAACTTGTCCAGTGTAAGTGGGTTGTCCGGTTTTCCAGGGTATGCGCCCTATGCTGCCTCCAAATTCGCTGTGGAGGGATTCACGGAAAGTTTGCGGCATGAGATGTCTTCGTTCGGTGTTCGGGTGGTATTAGTTGAGCCTGGCTCTTATCGCACACCGATCTGGAATAAAGGTTTGGGTGAGATTCACCGGAGCGAGGACTCTCCGTATAAGCATAAGCTGGACGCGGTTCTTCGTTATTCCAAACATGCGAGCGAGACGGCACCTGATCCACAGGAGGTAGCTGATCTGATTGGCCGAATTGCACGGATGCGTGCACCAAGACTTCGATATGCTTTGGGAAAAGGTTCGCGTGTGCTGATATTAGGCAAAGCCGTGCTACCCTGGAAGTGGCTGGAGCGGATTATCGCCCTTGGTTTAAAATAGAGATTAGGCAGGAGCCCAAATTGTACAGTTTGCAGACGGGAGGGTTAGCCATATTCGAATTCATCGTCATTATTTTACTTCTTGTGATTGTGGGTCTGCTCTTTCATATCAATAGCAAGCTGCCAGCGCGTGACCGGGTGAAGGAAGCAATGGAACGGGATTGGAATCAGAAACATAATCAGGATGCTCCAAATTAAAACGCGGAGGTTACCAATGAAAATGGCATTCGTTTTGTTTGATGGACTGACTTTCCTTGATTTTGCAGGGTTTTATGATGTGATCAATCGGTTGAATTTCTTTGAACCTACCAAAGGAACGACGTGGGAAACCTGTGCAATGACAGATCAGGTCACGGATGAGTCTGGTCTAACGTTGAAGGTGGATCGGGTGAAGCCTGACCTATCAGAATATGATCTCGTGTTTATCCCCGGAGGCATGGGAACGCGCAAGCTTCGATATGACGAGGCCTTTGTAGGTTGGCTGAAACAGGCTGAGTCTGTGCCTTTGAAGGTTTCCGTGTGCACAGGCTCTCTGCTGCTGGGTGCAGCTGGTTTTTTATCTGGCAAAAAAGCAACAACACATCCCCGTGCATATAATTTGCTTGAGCCGTATGTCACTGAGGTGATTCAGAAGCGGATTGTAAAAGATGGAAATGTAATTACTGCCGGTGGAGTAGCCACGTCCATTGACCTGGGGATTTATGTTGTTGGGTTGCTTGCAGGACAGGAAGCGGCAGCGAATGTAAAACTTCAGATCGATTATCCTTATGAGATGCAGGGAGTGGTCGAAGAATGAATGAAGGCCGAAAGCAAGAGACCTATACCATTCGCAATATTCAGCGAGATGAAGCAGACATATATTGGCCTTTGCGACTGGAAGCACTGAAAACACATCCTGAAGCCTTTGGGGCATCGTTGGAGTTGTCCATTCAACTCCCCATGAGTGAAGTGCAGGAGCGCATACATAATGAACCGGATGATTATATTCTGGGAGCATACACAGAAGAAGGAACCTTGGCGGGAATGTTGGGTTTCAAAAGAGAGTACGGCCTAAAGCTCAGGCACAAAGGCATGATCTGGGGCGTCTATGTTGCTCCGCCATATCGGGGGAGTGGCCTGGCTTCACGGTTGCTCCGCGAGGTGCTGGATCGGGGAAGACATCTGGAGGGCATCAAGCAGATTAATCTGAGTGTAGTTACAACGAATGAGTCAGCCAGACGTTTATACGAGCGATATGGATTTGAAGTCTACGGCATCGAGCGTAACGCATTGGAAGTCTACGGTCAGGGATATGATGAGGCGCATATGAATTACTTTTATACGGAGCATTCAACATTGAATGAAGATATCACCACAGGAGGGGTCCTATGACAGATCATGTTGAACTTGAGATTGATGGTGTTTCCTTTGTCTTAAAAGAGTCTCATTCTTTCGATTGGTTACGGCCCTTGGGTACGGTCTTTCGCGTATTCGATCAGCAGGATTCAGGGAATCTCTCCTTCGGTATTGTGCAAAAGGATGGAAAGAGATTGTTTGTAAAGTATGCGGGAGCACATACAATTCATGCGAATCATACGGGAAGTCCCCCGGAAGCCATTCGTAATCTGAAATCATCTGTTTCCGTTTACGAAGATTTGGCGCATGACACGTTGATTCGACTAACGGATCATTTTGCAACGGATGAGGGTTATACCTGTGTATTCGATTGGGTGGATGGGGAGTGTCTGCACTCCCACTGGTATTTTCCACCTCCTGCCAAGTATGAAGATCCGCGTTCGCCCTATTATCGGTTCAGACAGCTTCCAGTGGAGACACGCATTCGGGCGATGGAACAGATTCTGGATTTTCATATCGAGGTGGAACGAAGAGGTTATGTGGCTGTAGATCTGTATGATGGCAGTCTGATCTATGATTTTGACAGAAACTTCATGAAAATTTGCGATATCGATCTGTATCGGAAGGGTTCTTTTACCAATACCATGGGGCGTATGTGGGGATCTTCCCGCTTTATGTCACCCGAAGAGTTTGAGCTAGGCGCACCCATAGATGTGGTTACCAATGTATTCAACATGGGGGCAATGGCGTTTGGTTTGCTTGGCGGGGAGAAGGATCGTTCCTATGAGAGATGGGATGCCGGAGAAGCATTGTATCAGGTTGTGATACGTGCAGTGAGCGATGATCGGTCCGAGCGGTACGCATCGATTGCGGAACTTGGTGAGGCCTGGAAACAAGCTACGATTTAAGGTCAATGAGTGAGTGGTGGAATTTTCGCAAATATGCAAAATCCATTCGTATATGTGTGTGAAATCCCGTATAATGGAAATTATTAAGGGGGTGCAGATGATGTGCAGATATGCCTTGTCAGGACCATATAAAGACATCTATGCATGTTTCATTTGTCGCAAATCATTTAAACAAGTTTCCAGACATGACCTGAGCCCTGAGGTGGTGGCACAACTTGAATATAAATGCCCGCAATGTGCCACGTCTATGGTCAGCATGGGACAGGATTTCCAGGCGCCCAAGCAAAATGATACCAAACAATGGACCAAAGTGATGATGTTGTATCGTCATGGTTTTACCTATCATAATTGCGGGTGCGGGGCTGGATATCGCCCGGCTGATTTACGTGAATTATCCGATTTTCTGGAGCAGCAAGAAGCTGGTAAAGGCAGTGAAGGCAAACGATTATTGCAAAGGTTAACTTCTTAGTTATGGTTCCAAAATCCAACCTGTCGTCTATGGAAATGTTGAAAATACAGGTGAGCACGTTGTATACAATCAATGAGCAGAAGCGTCTCATAAGCATTAACGAGCCAGGTGGTGGGCAAGCTCCGGCCATTTTTATCGGTATGACTTCTGCTGGTTCACTGATCTATTACCATGAGCAGTTACCGCCGAATCTAATCGATGAGTTGGCTAAGGATAGCGAGCTTCCGTTGGATATTCCAAAACTGATTCGAAAGGTGGAAACCTTTGAGCCAGTTAACCGTGTGTGGATGGGACCCGCCTATGCTTTTCCTGAGTTATCTCACGAGTGGAATCAGAAGGTTCAGTTGATTGGTCAGGAGCAGCGTTATTTGCTGGCAGAGCATTTTCCTGAATTAACAGATCACTTATATGAAAAAAGCCCTGTTGCCGCTTATGTTATTGGGGATTCTGCTGTGGCAGTGTGCCGCTCCGCGAGGCTCTCCAATCATGGGGCGGAAGCGAGCCTATATACGGCACCCGGTTATAGAGGACATGGATATGCAGCGGAGACGGTAAAGTGCTGGCAGTATTATGTCAAGGAGCGTGGGCGCATGCCAATCTACAGTACATCTTGGGATAATCTCGCTTCACAGCAAGTTGCCCGTAAACTCGGATTAATTCAGTTCGGTGTGGATTTCAGTATCACAACTGTGGATTTGAGGAAGGACTGTGATGTCTGATGATTCGCACTTTCGTACAAAAGGATCTGAAGTATGTCATTGAAGCGCATATCCGAATTTATCGAAACGAGTATAATTATGATCATAGCTTTGCTGAATTTATCACCCATGCGGTGAATTCGTTTGGAATTAAAGGCAATCATTCGAGGGAGATGTTATGGATTGTTGAGTTAGATCAGACAGCTTCCGGCTCCATAGGACTTACTCAGGTGAATGAAAATACGGCTCAACTTCGCTGGTTTCTGATCGAACCGGAAGCACGTGGTGCAGGATGGGGCGTGAAGCTTATCGAACAGGCAATTCTTTTTGCAAAAGAAAAGGACTACACATCCGTGATCCTGTGGACCAATGAGTCTTTGATCGGCGCGCGTAGATTATATCAATCCGTGGGCTTTGAAGTGAGGGAAATCCGCAAGCAGATGTTGTCAGGTCAGGAGCTTACCGAAGAACAATGGGAACTTGTTCTGTAGTTGGCCGGGGGCTTGAGCATGAAAGCCGAGTCTGTTGCGTTAACTCGTTGTTGAAAGGAGTGGTACAGTGAATCAGAGAAGACTGATTCTGGGTTTGTTATCCGTATGCACAGCATTGACGGTAGCAGATGTTCGATTCGGACAGAAGACCAAGCATTATCAACAACCATTGAAAGCAACCTGCAGCAGATGGTTAGCGATCCTGTCCTCCTGACCAGTAGTAATCCGAATGATTATATTGCTGGTAACCGGGAGGCTTACGACGACATCTTGAATACGGGTGAGGCAGGACTGCCTTTCCTGTTACAGCAGCTCGAATCCAGTCCGGATAATGGTCTTAAGGAATGGATCATGGCTCAGGCAAGTACTGAACTGCTTGGAGAGCTTAACCCTGTAGAGGCGTGGCATAGTGGCAAGGACTGGCTCAGACAGTATAAAATGAGCGTAGAATAATGGCTTATCTTCTCTATAGTACCTGACTTAGCGGAAGTAATGGAGGGGGCGGAATCGATTCTGAAGAAGCGATAGCGTTCGCCTTTGTCTCCGAATTTATACATCTATAAGGTTATTCAAGAAAATTTGGAGACAACAGCGATCAGAAGAACGATCCGTAACCGGAATGGTTCCCGCAAGCCGTCAAGCACTGTAGTGTGTGATGAGCCGGAAGTACAAACCTCACCTCCAGTCAGCATGAGCAACATTGAGAGGTTCTTGGAACCCGAAAGAATACATTATAGAGGTGAAATCCTTGACTAAGAAAATTGCTTTTTTTGATTCAGGCATCGGTGGTTTAACCGTTTTGCATAAGGCATCACAACAGTTTCCAGAAGAAAAATTTCTGTATTATGCGGATACCTTGCATGTCCCCTATGGAACGAAGTCTGCGGATGAGGTTAGAGGACATATTTTTGATTGTGTGGAAGCCATCGTTCAGGAGGATGTTCAAGCAATCGTGATTGCTTGTAATACAGCAACAAGTCTGGCTGTGAAGGATCTGCGCGCCAAGTATGATATCCCGATCATTGGCATGGAGCCTGCGGTGAAACCAGCCGTGGAGATGAATCGCAACAGTGGGAAGAGAGTGCTTGTATTTGCCACGGCCCTCACCTTGAGCCAAACCAAGTATAACGAACTGGTATCACGTGTTGATGATCACCACAGTGTCGATTCCATTGCGTTGCCGGAACTTGTGGAATGGTGTGAACAGCTGGATTTTGATCCGCGCAAAATCGCTGATTATTTCCGGTTCAAACTGGCAGATCTTGATCTTCAAGGGTATGGCACAGTGGTGCTTGGCTGCACGCATTATCCATTCTATACGTCCATTCTGCGCACGGTTCTGCCCGATCATATACAGATCATTGATGGCGGTACAGGTACAGTGAACCATCTGAAGCAGCGGCTTGGACTGGTGGCTCAACATGGAGACAGAACAGGGGAACAGGTCACTTTCCTCAGTTCATCAGGCCGACCGGAAGAGCAGGAGAAGATGTACAGTGCACTTCAATATCTTGAGATGAACTCCAAGTAAGTTACACCATAGGAGGTGATAGCTATGCAGTCGATTTATCTTATCCGTCACGCCAAGGCCACAGGGCAGGAACCTCATGCAGAGCTTACAGATGAAGGGATCAGGCAGGCTGAAAAACTTGCAGATATCTTGGCTCATCATTCCATAACGTATATTGTCTCCAGTCCATGGAAAAGGGCTGTTCAGACGGCTATGCCACTGGGCATAGCAACGCTGCAACATATACATACGGATGAACGTCTCCAGGAGAGGGTACTTAGCTCTCTTGATCTGCCTAACTGGATGGATGTATTGAAACGTACATACGATGATGTGGATTGGGTGGAAGAAGGCGGGGAATCTTCGAGAAACGCGGCTGCAAGGGGGCTGGCACTACTGGAAGAGTTGTGGAGCAGACCGGAACAGCATGGGGCCGTGGTTACACATGGAAACTTGTTATCCCTGCTTATTCGTGAGTATGAACCATCCTTTGGTTATGAAGAGTGGAGCAAACTGTCTAACCCGGATGTGTATGTGCTGGAGCGACAACGACCAGATGCAGGGTTGTCCACCATTCGAAGAATTTGGACAGATTAAACAGCAAAAGAGTGCTCCAGCGATATTATATCAGCCAGAACACTCTTTTCGTTTATCCACGGGGCATATTACAATGCAGCAATCATGATCATAACCCATCCAGCCAAAAATGCGACTCCGCCAAGTGGGGTAATGGCTCCCAATCTGCGAACACCCGTTACACTTAAAACGTACAGGCTGCCAGAGAACAGGATGATCCCGGCGAACATCAGCCATCCGGCAAGCATGACGAGTGAAGAGGATTCAAGACGGTCTGCCAGCAGTCCGATCAGGATGATGCCAAGTCCGTGGATGAGGTGATATTGAACACCGGTTTCATAGATTTTGATCATGTCAGCGGATAGTTTGCGCTTGAGCGCGTGTGCACCAAAAGCACCCAATGCAACAGCCAGGAACATCATAATACTGCCGAGTATAATCAGGGTTTGCAATGTGTTTTTCTCTCCTTTTAAGGGTAATTAGATATAACATCAAGGTGTACTGCACGAGTGTTGTCTACAGTTTGCGCAATTGAATCTGCCCAATGGAGTGATCGGCTTCCTTTTTCAGAATCAGTCTGGCACGTCCTTTGGTTGGCAAAATGTTTTCATGCAGGTTTTTCGCATTGATATCTTGCCAGATCTGGTTGGCCGTACGTACGGTTTCTTCTTCATCGATATTGGCGAATCGTTGATGGAAAAAGGAATCTGTGTTCTGGAACGCTGTATTGCGGAGTAGCTTGAAACGCTCAACGTACCAGTGTCGTATATGCTCTTCTTCCGCATCAATGTAGATGGAAAAATCGAAGAAATCACTAACCAGCAAAGGCGTTTCCTTTTTGATCTGAAGTACATTGATACCTTCAATAATGAGAATATCCGGTTGACAGATCTGCTTCTCTTCTCCTTGAATGACATCGTAGGCGAGGTGAGAGTAGACGGGTGCTTTCACTTCGGGTTTGCCAGATTTCACATCACCCATGAACTGAATCAGGGATTTGATATCATAACTTTCCGGGAATCCCTTGCGGTTCATGATGCCCTTCTCTTGCAGCACCGCATTGGGATATAAGAAACCGTCGGTTGTGACAAGGTCAACCTTCGGGCTGTTCTTACCTCTGGCGAGCAGTGCCTGTAGCAAGCGGGCCGCTGTACTTTTGCCCACGGCAACGCTTCCCCCGATTCCAATGATGTAGGGGGTGGGGAGGGCTTCTTTTTTCATAAAGGAGGCCGTCAGTTGATTCAACTCTCGTGAAACTCTTGCATATAGGTCAATAAAGTGGGTAAGAGGCAAATATATATCTTCGACTTCTTGAATCGATACCTCTTCATTCAATCCCTTTAACTGTTCTAATTCGGCTTCCGTCAGTGGAAGAGTGGTCTGATGTTCTTTAAGTTCAGCCCATTCCTTGCGGTTAAACTCGATGTAAGGAGAGTATAAATTCATGAGATCCCGCTTTCTGTATGTAATATAATTGTGGACACAACCTTTAGTGTATCAAATTTCAGGAAACTGACAACACCTTTACATTGTGCATTTCATAATGCCTTTCGTCAAAATGGAGCGAAAAACAACTTACTAGGAAAGTTTAACCCAATTTATGTTAAAGTCAACGTATACCATGCGGAAGGGTGACAGCACATGATCGTATATGAGAGAGAGCATGATTTTGTTTTGACCGCACAGCATGAGCATGGATTAGTAGCCGGAGAGATGGCTTCCCACTGGAAAAATGAATTATTAGCCGATGCTGCGCATCGGGATGAATTGATTCTAGCGGCCAAGGAACATGACCGTGGCTGGATTGAACTGGATTCGTCTCCGTTCTGGAATGATTACAGTCAGTCGCCGTATTCGTTTCGTGACTTTCCATTGCGTCCGCGTTTTGTATTCTACCATAAAGGGATTGAAGAAGTTCGGCAGAAAAACCTCTACGCCGGATTATTGTGTAGCTTGATGTATACGGAACTGTTTCAGAAAAATCTGGGGGCCAATGCTCAGGATGATGATGAAATCCGAGATTATCTGCAGCAAGAACACGAACGTCAGTTGAGTTGGGAGAAACAGCTTGGTGGTGATGCTGAGGCACTGAAACAGAGGCTGCAAAGTGATGTGGAGATCATGCTTTTCTGTGATCAGCTCAGTCTGTTTCTCTGTATGGAGGAACCGGGAACCCCTGCTGCGCGTTATGATTTTTTTGCAGAAGGGCTCAGTTGTACGTTTGATGCCTGTTCCAGACAACCTATTCAAGCAGAGTGGTTATCCAATGAAAAAGTAGGCCTGTCGTTTTTCCCGTTTGATGAGGACTTTACGATCGTTTTGCCTTATAAATCGGTGCCAAAGGCAAGTATCCGCAAATTTGGTATGCAACAGGCTTATCGCCGGGCTGAATGGAAGGAACGCCGGGTGTTGATTACGGAATTGAACTGAGAACTGGAAACTCCAGGCTTGAGGAAAGAGCAGCATAGAATATCACAAAACAGGCGGGCTTCTAATGTACAGGTGTACAGGGCGTCCGCCTTTCGTATGCATATATATCATCATAGACTATACTGTGAGACCGGTGAAAATACCAATGAATCAGAGTGGGAATAAAGAAGGAAAACACAGGTTATTCCCAGAAATGTTAGTGTACAGCAGAGAAGCGCACGTTAGCAGGAGGACGAATATGGATACTAGAATAGAGATATTAACGATGTGTATGGTATGGGACAAAATGAATGATCAGGTGTTGTTAATGAATCGGCCGGACCGCAAAGGATTTCCGGGATACATTGCTCCTGGGGGGAAGGTAGATTTTCCGGAGAGTATCGTGGATGGTGCCATGCGGGAGGTTCTGGAGGAGACGGGGCTAGTAGTTAATGAAATTACGTATAAAGGGCTTGATGAGTTCTGTGATCCCGAACAAGGATTGCGGTACATGGTATTTAACTATTTGGCGACTTCATTCGAGGGTCAGTTATTGCAAGATCCGCCCGAAGGCGAACTGTTATGGGTGCCTATGAAGCGGGTTTTTGAGCTGCCTATGCAGGATTGGTTTGCTGAACGTTTCCCACGTTTTTTCCAAAAAGGCACTTTTGAGCGGAGTGTGATCTGGGAGAAGTCATCCGGCCGTACGTTGCAAGAGACATTTATGGTGTATAGCGATTCCGTACTTGAACAGAGTGTGACCCGATAAGTTAAACCGTCAGAAGGAGGAAAAATCATGGGATACCAGCATGCCCTGCAAGGATACAGTGCGGCGACGCTTGATGGGGAATGGAAATTAATCCATGAGCATTTAAGCTTGGGTTAGGATAAAAATAATGCCTCATATTGTATCATCCATATCTATATATTTATATCCAAATATTATGATATAATGAAGTTTACTATTTTTATAGGAGATGACTAGTCTGTGGGTAATAGTGTGTGATTAATAGATTTAGTAAACTAGTTTGTTGAAATGAAGAATGATATATTTGTAGATTTGCCATACATAGGCTTCTGCAAACAGAACGTAAATGAATATTGTACGATGAAAAGGTGGAGATTGGCATGAAATTGTCGTTCCGGATTTTGGACTGGGAAGAAGAGAGACCCTACGAACTTTTGTTGATGGCTGATCCTTCAAAAGCAATTGTGGATGAATACCTGAGTCGGGGTGTTTGTTTTATTGCCGAGTATGAAGGAGAGATGGTTGGGGAGTTCGTATTGTTGAAGACTCGTCCAGAGACTGCGGAGATTGTTAATATTGCCGTACAGGAAGAACTGCAGGGACAAGGTGTAGGCAAACACATGATTAAGGAAGCGATGGAAGCTGCACGTAGATTGGGATGCCGAATTCTCGAGATTGGGACGGGCAACTCCAGCTTTCATCAATTGAAGTTATACCAACGTTGCGGTTTTCGCATTATCGGGGTTGATCGTGACTTCTTTGTGAGGCATTATGAGGAAGAGATTATAGAGGATGGTATCCGCTGTGTGGATATGATCCGTATGGCCATAGATCTGGATGCTGTTACAGAGGATGAAAACGAAAGGAAGAGTCCTTAAGTGAATCGGCATACACATATTGGGGTATATGGCTTGGTAGCTTGGGAGGGCCAATTCCTGTTGATTCATAAGGCTCGCGGAGCATATCAGGGGCAATGGGATTTACCAGGCGGAAGGCTGGAATTTGGCGAGCAGCCAGAGACTGCTCTTCATCGTGAGATTGAAGAGGAGACGGGCCTGACCCATCTACAAGTGATGATTCGTTCTGCGGAGTCTACGGTACTGGAATGGGTGTATCAAGGTGAGCCGGAAGAGTTGCACCATATCGGGATGTTGTATGATGTTGTTTTGACCGCAGCCAGTCAGCCGGATCATATCAAAAAAGAACCCGATGGTGAAGATTCGTTGGGCGCGGACTGGTTTACACTGGAGCAAGTTAGAGATCTTTCCCTAACGCCGTTTGCAGAGTATATGATTAGCAAAAGTACATCTTAATGTGCATCCTCAACTTTATTGTTAACTTAAATTTGATGAATCCAAAGAAGCTGCTCGGATAATTTATGTCTGGGCCAGCTTTTTGCTGTGGGTCTCCTGAAGAAAACCCCAATTATTTGTTGAATGTGACGTCAAATGGTTAATGTTTAACTTGACGGTTTGTTTTTGCACATAATGGACCACAATTCAATTAAGGAGGTAAAATGGGAGATCGTATGCCTATTTTGTTGTAATTAAGTGTTCGTTGTTCTGCTCAAATTGATCGATTTATTCGATTCATCTAATTTATGCATCAATTGAACTAAAAATAGGAAATGCTCCTGAGCGTAAAAGTTTATAGAATAGATAGTAGAACATGGACTTCACTTGAAGAAGAGGAGAAAGTGTAACCTTCGAACGGATCAGGACAGTATTCGACATCTGTGCGACGGTATATACAATCATTGTTTTACTTTGATTTTGAAAACGCAGACAAACCTTGACGGGAGCGTCGGACTAACGTTACTACCACCAACAGCACGATTATTGGACTTCATGAAAAATTTCGCTTAAAATGTTGAACGAACGCAAATTACGGCTTAGTCAATGATTTCCGTCAAAAACTTATGACTAAATCAAGACGGAGGGAACGTCGATGACGATCGTGGAAGGCAACAAGAAGCCCTGGGAAAGTTACTATGGCCCCAATATGGGATACGTACAGGAACAATATGAATTATTCACTCAAGACCCTGGTTCGGTTACACCGGCTTATCGTGAACTATTTGAACAATGGGGTGCACCGCCGATGTCTGGCAGGGATGCACGCACAACCTTGAATTCCGGCAACGCCCAATCGGCTTCCGGAAGCGTAGACATTCAACTATTACAGAAAGCGGTTACAGCGGGTAAACTGGTATGGAACATCCGCACCTATGGTCATCTTGCTGCAGATATAGATCCGCTTGGAATCAGTGAAGATACAGACACATCTTTGCTGGAACCTCAGCATTTTGAATTAAACGAAGAAGATCTGAAAGCTTTGCCTGCTTCCCTGATCTGGGAAGGTGCAGATGGGCAGACAGCAACCGGATGGGATGCAATCCAACGTTTGCGTCAGATATACACTGGACCCATGGCCTACGAATTCAGTCATGTGCACGAAGTTCAAGAGCGTGAGTGGCTGAATCGTCGTGCGGAATCTCGGACATCACCGGCTCCACTTACGCCGAAAGAACGTAAGGCTTTGCTGGAACGTTTGGTTGAAGTCGAGCAATTTGAAGATTATCTTCACAAAACATTTGTTGGGCAGAAACGTTTCTCCATCGAAGGTAACGATGTGCTTGTGCCGATGCTGGATGAAGCTGTTCGCATCATGGCAGAAGCCGGATCAAGCCACATTCTGATGGGTATGGCCCACCGTGGACGGTTAAATGTACTGGCTCATGTTTTGGGCAAACCGTACAGCAAAATTTTCTCTGAATTTCATCATGCTCCGAACAAAGATTTGGTTCCATCGGAAGGTTCGACTGGGATCAACTACGGTTGGACGGGGGATGTCAAATATCATATGGGTGCCAACCGTTTTGTGAAAGACGGGGAAACTGTACAGGCACGCCTTACTCTGGCGAATAACCCGAGCCATCTGGAATACGTTAATCCGGTTGTACAAGGGTTTGCTCGTGCGGCTCAGGATGACCGTCGTGACCCTGGGTATCCGAAGCAGGACGTGACGAAGGCAGCTACCATTTTGATGCATGGTGATGCAGCATTCCCTGGAGAAGGGATCGTTGCAGAGACGCTTAACTTCAAAGCTCTGCCAGGATATCAGAATGGCGGAACCATCCATATTATCGTCAACAATCGTCTGGGTTTCACTACAGATAGCAGTGATTCCCGTTCAACGTACTACGCAAGTGACCTTGCTAAAGGGTACGAAATTCCGATTGTACACGTGAATGCGGACAATCCGGATGCTTGTATTGCAGCCATTCGTATGGCAGCCGAGTATCGCAATCGTTTCAAAAAGGATTTCCTGATCGACTTGATCGGTTACCGTCGCTACGGCCATAACGAAACCGATGATCCCGAAACAACTCAACCTATCGTTTATGACAAGGTGAAAAACCATCCAACGGTAAGCCACTTGTATCAGGATCAGTTGAAAGAGGAATCGATTATCGATGATGCATCCATTACGAGCATTCGCGATGGAGTAACGAACAAATTAAAAGAAGCTTATGACCAGATGAAGAAAAATGAAGTACATGAATATTATCAGCGGAAAATCAGTGAGCCGGAGGCTGTTACGATTACTCCGACTGCGGTACCGCTTGAGAATCTTCGCAGCATTAATGCCGATCTGCTGAAATGGCCTGAGAACTTCAATGTGTATCCGAAGTTACAGCGAATTTTGCAACGCCGGAGCACTTCCCTGAACGAAGGGGAAAAAGTGGATTGGAGCCTTGCGGAGACACTCGCATTTGCAACCATTCTGGCAGATGGGAAGCCAATTCGGATTAGTGGACAGGATGCCGAGCGTGCTACATTCGCTCATCGGAATCTGGTGTTGCATGATTCGGAGAATGGAGCAAAGTTCTGCCCATTACATCACTTGCCACAGGCAAGAGCATCCTTTGCAATCTATAACAGTCCGTTGTCTGAAGAATCCGTTGTTGGATTCGAATACGGATATAACGTATATTCACCCGATACACTGGTCATCTGGGAAGCTCAATTCGGTGACTTTGCCAACTGTGCACAGGTTATCTTTGATCAGTTTGTATCAGCGGGTCGTGCCAAATGGTCTCAGAAATCCAGTCTGGTCATGTTGCTTCCACATGCGAATGAGGGTCAGGGACCTGAGCATACAAGTGCTCGTCTTGAACGCTTCCTGCAGCTTTGTGCAGAAGACAACATGACGGTTGCCAACTTATCGAGTGCTTCGCAGTACTTCCACTTGTTGCGTCGTCAAGCTTCCTTGACTGAAACGGAAGATGCTCGTCCACTCGTGATGATGTCACCGAAAAGTCTCATTCGGAATCCGCGTGTTGCTTCACCGGCAGTCGAATTCAGTGAAGGCAAGTTTGAGCTTGTGCTGGAGCAAGCCGGACTGGGTACACAGCCGGATCGCGTAGAGCGCATTATTTTGTGCAGTGGCAAGATTGCTATTGACCTGGAAGATGCTTTTGAAAAAGATAAAGCAGATTGGTCATGGCTTCACATCATTCGAGTGGAACAGCTATATCCGTTCCCGGCAGAAGAGATCAAACGCATACTCGCACGTTTCAGCAATGTAAAAGAACTGGTATGGGTGCAGGAAGAAAACAAAAACATGGGTGCCTGGACATACATGGAGCCTCGTCTTCGTGAAGTTGCCCCTGAAGGCACAACCGTTAGATACGAAGGTCGCCCGGAACACGCAAGTCCTTCCAGCGGTTATCAGCTTGTGCATAGTATGGAACAGCAACAGATTATTACATCTGCGTTGAAACAAACGACGAAGAATAATATTCCACTGGGGAGGTAACAGCTGTGAGTGAAATTAAAGTACCTGCAATGGGTGAGTCAATAACTGAGGGAACTGTTTCCAGATGGATGGTTAAAGAAGGGGATACCGTTAATCAGGGTGATGTACTTCTTGAACTGGAAACGGATAAAGTAAATATTGAGATCAGCGCAGAAGAAAGTGGCGTGCTGGAGAAGATCATTCGTCAGGAAGGAGAGACGGTCGAGATCGGTGAAACGATCGGTACACTCTCAGCTGGTTCTGGAGGAGGAAGCGGTGCACCCGCTTCCGAACCAGCAGCTGAAGAGAAAAAGGCCGTTACTCCTGCACCTGAAGCTCCAACACCACCATCGGCACCTGTTGCGGCAGCGCCAGAGTCATCTGATAGTGCTAAGACGGCTTCACCGTCTGCCCGTAAGCTTGCACGTGAACGTGGTATCGAACTGGATCAGGTTCAGAGCAAAGATCCGATTGGACGGGTATACCAGGATGATGTGAAGAGCCATAACAATCAGGCGCCTGCTCCTGCTGCTCCACCTGCGAGTAAAGCTCCAGCAGCACCAAGTGCTCCGGCAACTGGAAGTTCTACCTATACCAAACCAGTGGAGCGTCAGCGGATGTCTCGCCGTCGTGCAACCATTGCGAAACGTCTGGTAGAGGCTCAGCAGACAGCAGCCATGTTGACTACGTTTAATGAAGTTGATATGACTGCGATCATGGATGTACGTAAACGCCGTAAGGACAAGTTCAAAGAGAAACATGAGATTAACCTGGGCTTCATGTCCTTCTTCACCAAAGCGGTTGTGGGGGCTCTGAAAAAATTCCCTACAATTAACGCAGAGATTGATGGCGAAGATGTTGTACTCAAAAAGTATTATGATATCGGCATCGCCGTATCTGCGAAGGAAGGACTGGTTGTACCGGTTGTGCGTGATGCAGATCGTCTGGGCTTTGCCGAGATCGAGAAGAGCATTGCGGACCTGGCATCCAAAGCTCGTTCCAACACGCTGGCGTTATCTGATCTGCAAGGTGGAACGTTCACCATCACCAATGGTGGAACATTTGGTTCCTTGTTGTCTACGCCAATTCTGAATACACCTCAAGTGGGTATTCTGGGGATGCATAAGATCCAGCTTCGTCCAGTGGCGATTGATGCAGAACGGATGGAGAACCGTCCAATGATGTACATCGCGTTGTCCTACGATCACCGGATTATCGACGGTAGTGAGGCTGTTCGCTTCCTCGTAACCGTGAAAGAACTGCTTGAAGACCCGGAATCCCTGTTAATTGAAGGTTAATCCATAACGTTTGAACATAGCTATTATTCATATCGCTTAACAAGAAAACCCCTGAACTGGTGCGCAGCGTGAGCTGTACATCCGATTCAGGGGTTTCTTTTTGCTTTTGATATGTCTCCGACTCTATTATATAGAGTCAGCCGTCTCAGTACGGTTCAACGGACTAGAGTGTGTATTCGGGCCAGGGGTATTCCGCTCTAACCAGTTCACAACATGCTGAGCCACTTCTGTTCGGTTGATCTCATGCAGCATTTCATGCCGTCCATCCGGATACAGGCGATACTCAATATTCTCCAGGTGAAGTTTCTTATACTGCGAGACCAGATTAAGAACGCCTTTGCCATGAAGTCCGACAGGGTCCTTCTCACCTGAGAACAGGTATACGGGTTTGTGTTTGGGTATGCGCTCCATATTGTGTGGGAGATGGACTTCAAGCAGCAATTTGAAGAAGTCGCGGAAAAAGCCTGCTGTACAGACGGCTCCGCACAGGGGATCATCAATGAATCTCTGAACCTCTTGTGAGTCCCGGGACAACCAATCAAACGGTGTCGTTGCAGGGCGGAAAGAGCGATTAAATCCACCAAATACAATCGCGTTAAGCAGCATGCTGGGGTGGGTAGCCCCCTGAATGCCGCATTGTAAAAAGGCGAGTTTCTCTCCAAACCGGAGCAGACCACGTCTGCCGTTTGTCCCGGATAAAATAAAGGCATGGTACTGTTCATGACCAGCGTACATGAGATGTTGTACCAAGAATGAGCCCATGCTATGTCCCATTAGAAATAGGGGCACCCCAGGATTCTCTTTGGCGGCTACTTCGCCCAGATTGATCATATCACTCGCCATCCAGCGGAAGGCATCGATACCAGCATTACCAAGCAACTTGGCATTCTCCACAGTTTTGCCATGACCCCGATGGTCATTGGCATAAACCGCATAGCCATTTTGGGTAAGGATGTCGGCAAATTCGGCGTATCGGGCTGCCGTCTCGCCCATGCCATGTGCAATTTGCACGACACCTTTAACGTTACATTCCGGATCGGGAAGCCAGCGGTACACATGAATACGGGTACCTTCACTAGCGACCAAGGCAAAGGTAGATTCCTGCATCTCGTGTAATTCCTCCTTCACAGGTTACATATAAGCTTGATTTAGGGCAGATAAGAGCGAAGAACAGTGGTATTCCCGTTCAATGTATAAGAACCCAGATTGGCTGGCAAGAGATAACATTGTCCAGCTTTCAATTCAATGCTGTCTGATTCAGCATGTGCCCACTCCAAAGTTCCTTCTCCTTCACAGACAACGAGAATCGTGAAGCTGTCAGGATTGGTGGAGAGTTCCCAACGTTTGTTCACAATACCTTTTTCAACTACAAAATAAGGGCATTCCGCAAGCTTGAGCCATTCACCAGGAGTAGCGTTATTTGTTTTCATCGTTGAGGCACCTGCGCCCTCATAGGCGGTGACATTTAATGAGTCTTCAACATGCAACTCGCGTGGTTTGCCATCCAGTCCTGGACGATTGTAATCGTATATCCGGTACGTCGTATCCGAGTTTTGCTGAATCTCAGCGACAACGACACCTGCACAGAGCGCATGCACTGTTCCGGCAGGGATAAAGAACGTATCACCAGCTTCTACAGGCACCTGACGAAGGGTATCCATCACCGTGCCGTTTTCCAATGCTTCTTTTAATGTTGCCCGATCAACGCCTTCGTTCAAGCCATAGATGATGTGTGCGCCCGGTTTTGCGTCGAGTACATACCACATTTCTGTTTTGCCAAGCTCGCCAGGAGGAAGTGCCTCATACTCGTCAGTTGGATGAACCTGAACGGACAGGTCATCGTTGCAGTCAAGCAACTTAATCAGAAGGGGGAAACGGCCGCCTTTTTCAGAGACACCTTTGGTTCCAAGCCATTCGGTGCCCAGTTGTTCACGAACTTCATCCAGACCTTTGCCAGCCAGTGCTCCATTTAATACCTTGGTTGTACCGTTGGGATGATCCGCAATCATCCATCCTTCTCCGATATGTCCTTCAGGGGGCGTAAGGCCGAATTGCTCCAGCGCACGACCGCCCCACACACGTTCTTTGAACTCAGGTTGGAATTGTAATGGGTATGGCGTAGACATCAGTAATCTCTCCTCTAGTATATGAAATGGTGGATCGCTTTAATCAGTCATGGGCATGTAGTCGCCATGAGCAAACAAGTGAATACGTTTGCATATGTAGATGTAGAACACAGATCGCAGTAAGAAAAAGCCGTTAATAGCTCGCCTTGCGATTGTGTCTAGTTTATTGTATTTGGGGAACAAAGGAAATTATTTTTTCTCGATTCCGATCAGAAAAGGAGAAGTTTCTCGCTGCAATTGGCGATAGATCACAACCTGTGCCTGTTCCACCGGAAGGGCAGAGGACCAGTCCAATACAGCTTCTGCTTCCTGTGCCCCTCCGTCATGACCGGGGTAGAGCACAACCGTAATAATTCCGCGAGGACGTAATAAAGCGAGTGCAGCCTCGAGTGCAGCGATCGTGCTGTCAGTCTCGGTGATGATGGAGGAATCTGCACTTTCTGAAGGCAGGTACCCCAGATTGAACATAACTGCACCAACCGTACCAAGCCATGACTCAGGAACTGCTTCTGCCATTCGATCATGGCTTAGTTGAAGCATGGAGATGGAGCCAAGCTTGGCTTCATCATTTTGTTTTCGAATCCGGGCCTGTGCCAGCGTGAGGGCTTCACTTTGAATATCGAATCCAATGACTTGACCACGCCGGCCAACTTGTTGTGCCAAAAATAGTGTGTCTGCTCCTGTACCCACCGTTGCATCTATCGCCAGATCACCTGGCTGCAGACGGGAAGCAATCCACTGATGCGCACAGCTGAGAACCGAAAGAAAGCCCATCTATGCTCGCCTCCAATACTTACCTTGCCATGAATCCCGCTCTCGCAGCTCACGATCAATGGAGTTTAACACTTCCCATTTGTTCATGGACCACATCGGTCCAATCAACAGATCACGCGGTGCGTCGCCTGTAAGACGGTGTACGATCATTTCCGGTGGAAGCATCTCCAGTGTATCTACGATCAGCTTGATATACTCGTCCTGATCCAGAAAACGTAAAAGACCAGCTTCGTATTGCTTCACCATTGGTGTTTTGCGCATCAGATGCAGCAGGTGAATCTTGATTCCCTGTACATCCATATTGGCAACTGCCCGTCCAGTGTCCAGCATCATCTCATGTGTCTCTTGAGGCAGACCATATATGATATGTGTGCACACACGTATATTCCGTTTGCGCAGTTTCTCAACCGCTTCTTCATAACACTTCGTGTCGTGCGCGCGATTAATCAATGTTGATGTGGAATCATGGATCGTTTGAAGGCCCATCTCAACCCACAGATAGGTGCGTTCGTTCAGATCAGCCAAATAATCAACAACGTCATCTGGCAAACAATCCGGGCGAGTGGCGATGGACAAACCAACAACACCGGGTTGCTCAAGAATTTCTTCAAAATACTCGCGCAGCTCCTCAACCGGAGCATACGTATTCGTATAGGCTTGGAAGTAGCCAATATAATGGGCTTTAGGCCACTTGAGGTGCTGTTTATCTCGAATTGTATTGAATTGGGTGACCAGATCTTCACGTCTGCTGCCAGCAAAATCGCCTGATCCACGCGCACTGCAGAAGGTGCAACCACCTTTGGCAATGGAACCGTCGCGGTTGGGACAGGTGAATCCAGCATCCAGCATCACTTTGAAAACCTTATTGTTAAATTGATCTCGCATCTCATAATTCCAGGTATGGAATCGTTTATCTCCCCACAGGAGAGGGGACTGTAATGCAGGTGCATTCATCTTCAGGGTACTCCTTTGGTTGTCGAATTACCGTAATCATACGTGAACAAAAGAAGAAGCGCTATGCGATTTCCGTCATAGATGATGGATAGCGATTATAGGTGTCTTCATGAACTTTTATCATTGTATCAAAAAACTAAAAAAAAAGGGAATCGAAACGCAAAAATAGGCCGTAAAATCAAGGTTTTCTCCTTGCTATAGTTTACACCTTATGTTATATTTAAATCAGCGTCAGACACCATCTAATGGGTATTATTCATCATAGCATTTGAATCAACGTTGACGTCATGGACCATACTATACCGTGAGGTGATATGAATGAATTCCCAAGTTAAAAACAATGAATTGAATCATGTGTCTGTTGAATTGACGGCAGAAGAAGCACTGGCTTTAACAGGTGTTCGTTTTAATGGAAATCCGAAAGTGAAAGCGGCTGCAAGACAAAAAGTTCGCGATGCTTTCGAAAAGACATTTGATTTTTCACACCAAGATAAGGTAGACTATGAACTACTAAAGTAGTTGGACCCCAATTCCAAATAAATCGAAGAGGGAATCTTTGAGATTTGCCCAAAGTGGCAGATCCGAAGATTCCCTTTTCATTGCTCTTTACAATTTGCCAGTTCTTCGGCAAAATAAGTCTGAGACAAGTATGGGACAAACGGAGGAATAAAATGCGTTTACGTGGCAGAAAAGGGATAAGAGAAAATCTGGAGCAACAAGTTGATCTTGTTGTACTGGACCCAAAGCAACATAAAGGAAAATGGTCTGAACTGTTTGGCAATGATCACCCGATCTTCGTGGAATTTGGTATGGGTAAAGGTCAATTTATCAGCCAAATGAGTTATAAATATCCGGAATTTAATTTCATCGGTATTGATATGTATGATGAACTGGTGCGTCGTGCCAGTGAGAAAGCTCGTAATGCGTGGAGTCAGGCTGATGTGGAGACACCTCCGAACCTGAAGCTTGCGCTGGCAAATATCGAACAGATCGAAGAAGTTTTTGAACCGGAAGAACTGGAGCGCATTTATTTGAACTTCAGTGATCCTTGGCCAAAAGCAAAGCATGCACGCCGTCGGTTGACGCATCCGCGCTTCCTGAAGAAATACACGGAATTGCTTAATCCCAAAGGTCAGATTCATTTCAAAACCGATTCGGAGACGCTGTTTGATTTCTCACTCAACGCCATTGCCGACTTTGGCTTGCAAATGACCAATATTTCTTTGAATCTGCATCGTGATGGTTTGAATGAAGAACATGTGATGACGGAGTACGAGCAGAAATTCATGGGTAAAGGTATGAACATTCACCGGGTTGAAGTGATTGTGGGTGAAGAGGCCTTGCGTGAGTATCAGCAGATACGTCTGGACAAGTATAAAGTTCGTGAAGCTTCGAATGAGTCTGGCGAAGATCAGGAACAGGAATAAATCGAAATCTAATTTAAACTCAATTAAGTAGAGCGACACATGAGGTGAATGATTCATTCTCATAGGTCGCTCTTTTTTTGAATTAACAATCCATATGCATTACTTCATAAACTCAAGTCTGGGATGATTTCAAAAGTTCTCTGAATGAAACTCTTTGCGGCGATAATCGTTTGGTGTAACACCATTGAACTTTTTGAACATGCGATAGAAGTATGAACTGTTGGTGAATCCGGTCCTCTCGGCAATGTCGGCAACGGAGTTTTCTGTCTCCACCAGCAGATGCTGGGCCTTGGCTATGCGGGTTTCGTTAATTACGTCCGTGAGCCCTTTCAGGGTGAGCTGTTTGTAGAGCCTGCTTACATAGATGGGCGACATGCCCAACTCATCTGCGATAGAAGTTAGACATAGATTGGGGTCCACATAGTCCCGCTCAATAATGCCATTGATTTTACGAATTAACTCTTCGTGTTTCAGTGTACGTTTCTCCTCGACTTTGGAACCAAGCTCATCAAACATCCGATAGAAGTGTTCATGTACTTCACTGATGTCTTCCGCGTCTTTGACAGGCAGCATTAGACCATCCGAGACTGAATCAAGCGTGAGTTGATTATTCTTCTTGAGGGTATTTCGTACATGGTTCAGTGTCATCGTCAGATGGGATAAAGCTAGCTGGAAGACGGTAAATGGATATGCGGCTGTCTCGCCGACGATATCTGCATAGACTTGTTTTGCTTCTCGCGTCTTACCTGTCATTAGATGATCAACAAGTTGTCTTTCCTTACCTGCTGGAAATGCGTACTCCTTGGCGTGATAAGCCATGATGTCAGAGGTATAGATCAGACAGCCCGGTCCCATGAACAAACGATGAAGTGAGGCTTCGGCTGATCTGGTGTAGGATGCAATACTGTCTTCCAATGAATCTTCTTCCGTGCCGATCGTACAGGAGATGGAGCATTTCAAATGGGTCATTACAGCTGCCTGCATCATACGTAGCAGCTCTTCGATCCGGTTATGAGCAGGTTGCTCAAGTTCATGGTTTTCCGCTTTTTCATTGAAGATGAGTGTGATCAGATCACCGCCCATGTCCACAGCTTCCGCATTGTAGTGGAGATCGGCTGTCTCGGTGCAGATGTTCATCATGGCGTATTTTACAAGCTGGGTCTCATCACGATACGTTTCGCTGAATTCGGTAAAATGGTCAATACGCAGTAATACCAGTCTGGATGCACGGTGAACATCAATGGAGGAGCCGTAGAACTTCATCCGTTCTTCCAGCATACCTCCAGTTACTGTTTCGCGGCCCTGTAGGGCCCCTCGTAGAAAATCCTGCCGTAACAAATGAAGACTGCCACGTCGCTCTGCTTCCATCACACGTAAACGAACAAGCACCTTATCAATAGGGTGATATAGTTTTCGGGACACAAGGTAAGAGAGCAGCAAGCCTGCGAAGAGAAGTCCAACACAAAACAGAACGGTATGTGTGCGCATACTCCGTATATCTGAGGTAATCAGATCATAAGGTGTTATTCTCACATAACGCCAACCCAGATCATCGGGAGCGGTATAGGTGATGAGCGATTTTTCTCCGTCGACCTTCTCGGTAAAGTAAGCTGATTGCTCCGTCTCCTGCATAATTGGCTTCATAAAAGCTTCGCTGGAGAGATTTTTCATCAATGCACGGTCGCCAAAGTCGGATAAAAGGTCTCCATTCTCATTCACGATAAAGGTTTTGCCTGGTTGATCCACAGCATTCATATTTGGACTGAGCCAATCATCCTTGATATTAACGATGACAGCATAGTTTAGCTTTGCGTTATCATTAATCGTGTCATAACAGAGATAGGTGTAGCTGTTAACCTCTGTTGCTTCGGTAGAGCCGACCTGATATGTACGCGGGATGGGTACAAAAGGTTTATAGTCATGGAAGTTCTGGAGGATACTTTTAATCCCCTGATCGTCGATCTCCGAGATGGACTGCTGCCCATTGCGCACGTTGGAACTGATATAGAATTCATTGCTTTTGGAGTTATATACATAGATAGATTCAATAAAAGGAAGGGACATACGGTAGTTGTCTAGCTGCTCCATCGCGGATGTGATTTCATAGATATTCGGTTTGGAATAGAGCAGTAATGAAGAGATGGTGTAGTCTTGATAAATCTGATATGACAATGATTTTGCAGTCTCGGTCATTTTGGCCACTTCACGGCTGGTTTGAGTAAGACTGTTCATATCTGTACGATACACCTGGCGAAGAGCAATCCGATTATAGTTGACGTACAAAATAGAAGAAGCCACAAGTAAGGTAGCGACGGTACTGATAATAATGCCGATCAGAATCCGTGTGAAGACCTTCTGACTGTCCTCTGAACGTTTACGCATTCTGTTTCCCCCTCAGACCTCCTATTTTGGGTGAACAACATAGAATTTCATATACATATGTGAGGCTTCATATATCGATGTACAGAAGAGCAAGAGTAACTTGAATTATATATTATGTATGCGTTTACATCAATGCTGGACAGGCCATTTTGCCTGTTTTCTCTACATAAAGTTCAACTTTCGCTGGATTGTTCACTAGGTGTAGCCTATGCACGATATCAACATTTGTGAACGGATGTGTGTGAATGTCTGTTCATTTCATGGTTCGTTCATTTTGTTCATAGTTCATTTCGCAGAATCGTTCATTTTCTGAAGGGAAGCTTCAGTATCCGTGAGTGAAGAGAGCATCTACAATAAAAAGAGAGCTCCACCACGCAGCACCGCAAGAAATTCGGGAGGGATCGAGCCATGCTCAAAGAATTGAACAAAAACAAAATCATGTTTCTGATGCTGTTGCCCACGCTGATCTTTTTTCTGATTAACTCGTATTTTCCGATGGTCGGCATCTATTATGCGTTCACCCGGTATGATTTTGAAGGCGGATTATTTGGTAGTCCATTTGTCGGTCTGGAGAACTTTAAGTTCCTATGGCAATCCGGAATGTTGCTGAAGCTCACAACCAATACCGTGGGTTACAATCTCGCCTTCATTATATTAGGAAACGGTCTGGCGATCTTCTGTGCGATCATGCTTAGCGAGATCCGGGGCAGGTTATTCAAAAAAATTACTCAATCCGTCATGTTTTTGCCGTATTTCATCTCATTTGTACTATTAAGTGTAATCGCTTACAACATGTTTAACTACGAGTCGGGTTTTGTGAACACGGTACTCAAACGTTTTGAGGCCGGCCCGGTCGACATTTATAACACACCCTGGATCTGGGTGTTCCTGATCATCATCTTTTACCTGTGGAAAAATCTTGGATACAGCATGGTCATCTATCTGGCTGCCATAACGGGGATCAGTGATGAGTATTATGAGGCTGCCCGAATCGACGGGGCCAATATATTTCAGCGGATCTGGTACATTACAGTACCGATGCTGAAGCCAACCTTTGTCATCCTGTTGTTGTTCTCACTCGGCAGTATTATGAAGGGGCAGTTTGACCTGTTTTATCAACTGATCGGCAACAACGGGGTGTTGTACAACGCAACAGATATTATTGATACGTATGTGTACCGTTCACTGAAAGTAACGTTTGATATCGGGATGGCAACGGCTGCTGGTCTGTATCAGTCCTTGTTTGGATTCATTTTGATCATGACCGTCAACTATATTATCCGCAAAGTAAATGAGGACTACGCCTTGTTCTAGAACGCCCGCAGGGCAGGAGGGAGAACGATCATGAACACGCCAATGAATACTCACACTCGTACGAATACTCGTCTCAGAGATTCGGAATTCACTTTCATGTTTCAACTGATTTCCTACAGCTTCATCATCATTTTATCGATCATGTGTCTGCTACCGTTTCTGCTGATTCTATCCGGTTCATTCAGCAGCAACGAGTCCATTGTGAGGGATGGTTATCACCTCTTTCCAACGGACTTTTCCCTGGAAGGTTACAAAATGGTTTTTACATTCCCTACAAAGGTACTCAAGGCTTATGGGGTAACGGTCTTTACAACGGTGGTGGGGACTACGCTTGGGCTGTTCCTCATCACGATGGCCGGATTTGTGCTCCAGCGTAAGGATTTTAAATATCGGAACACGTTCTCGTTTTTTATCTACTTCACAACCCTGTTTGGTGGGGGGCTCGTGCCTTGGTACATTATGTTGGCGAACTACTTCAATCTCACAGATACGTACACCGTACTGATTTTCCCGGGGTTGATGACGCCATTCCTCATTATCCTGATGAAAAACTTCATTCGCTCGGCAGTGCCGGATGAATTGATTGAGTCCGCCAAAATTGATGGAGCAAATGACTTCCGCATCTATTTCAGCATTGTGTTGAAACTGGCGATGCCTGGTATCGCCACCGTAGGTCTGTTCTTGGCACTCGGTTACTGGAATGACTGGTTTACCTCATCCCTCTTCATTAACAACCCGGATATGTACCAACTGCAATTTTATCTCTACAACACGATGAACACGATCACATTCATTGACCAGATGGCGATTGGCACAGGGATCACGCTCAGTCAGGATGTGCCTACCGAATCAACCAAGATGGCAATGGCCATCGTTGTAACGGGACCGATTTTGTTCCTGTATCCGTTTGTACAACGTTATTTTGTTAAAGGACTCACCATTGGTGCAGTGAAAGGTTAGAACGTGAACGCGCTGTGGGCGTCAGGCCATTGACATCATTTCAGGTCTGAAGCATGGCGAGTCTGCGCTAACATATAAAGGTTCACCACAAAAAGGGAGGATGCGTATGCGTAACAAAACAATTCGGCACCTGTCTCTGGTACTTGCCCTGATGTTGTTCGCCGGGGTACTTGCCGCATGTAATAACGGTTCGGGGGGATCGACGCAAGGAAGCGAGCAGGGAGGAACATCCGGGAACAAAGGCGAGAAAGTCACGCTTCAATTTTACATGCTTGGGGATGCTCCGAAAGATCTGCCTGTCATTGAATCCGAGATCAATAAGCTGGCTGAGGCTGATCTGAACGTCAATGTGAAATTCAACTACACCTCATGGACCGACTGGGATCAAAAATATAAACTGCTGCTGTCTTCTGGACAGCCGATCGATCTGATCTTCACAGCAGATTGGACATTCTACCAGTCCTATGCCAAGAAGGGTGCGTTCCTGCCACTGGATGAAATGTTGCCTACAGCAGCGCCAGCGCTGAAAGCTCATGTACCTGATGACATGTGGAATGCTGTCAAAATCAATGACAAAATCTATACGGTTCCATCCACTTGGATTGAGTATGTAACCGAGGGAATTGCGTACCGTGAGGACTTGCGCGAGAAGTACAATCTTCCGAAACCGGAATCCTTGGAGACGCTCGAAGCGTATCTGGAGGGCATCAAAGCCAACGAACCCAATATGATTCCGATTGCGGATAGCAATGCCAACCATACCCATGGTATTCGTCAATTGACATCCAAGCTGGTTAATACAGCAGGTCAACTTCCATATGGACTGGATATTATGTATGACACACCAACAACCGTGACGTCCTACTGGGGATCGGCGCAACACCTGGAAGACCTGAAAACATACAAACGCTGGATGGATAAAGGCTTTTTCCCGAAAAACGTACTGAATGTAAAGGATACTTCCAACTCATTGCTGCAAAATGGAAAAGCGGCTGTTGTTCTGTCCGGGGAGAACCCGAACAAATTTAATGCAGATGTCATCAAGGTGCAGTCTACTCATCCAGATTGGAAACTGGCTTATTTCCCGTACCCGAATGCAAAAGGGTTTGCACAACCGGTTCACCCGATCCACAATGGTTTTGCGATTCCGCGTAGCAGTAAAAACCCGGAAAAAGCATTGGCATTTTATGAGAAACTGGTGACAGACAAACGATATAACTGGTTGACTGAATACGGCGTTGAAGGCAAAAACTTCGAGGTAGATAATGGATACTACAAAATGGTAGGCGATGCACAAACAAACGGCTTCCCGCGTGAGGGCATGAATGGTTGGGCATGGCGTAATCCGGAATTCATGCTCTATGACAAAACCTTTGATGACGTGCTGACCATGTTTGAAGATCTCGACAAAATCAAAAAGCCGGATATTTATACCGGATTTGCTGAAGACTGGACACCGTACCAAGCCGAGAAGGCTGCATTGGAACAAGTGGAAAAACAATATCTGTATCCGCTTAATGTAGGTTTGGTGGCAGACGTAGAGGCTGGATTGAACACATTTATGGAGAAGGCTAAACAAGCAGGATTGGAAAAAATTCAGGCAGAATACACCAAGCAGTGGCAGGAGTATTTGAAGTCTACAGGCATACAATAGTTTGTACTTTCCTTCATAAAGAAAAGGTGCCTTCAAATTCGAAGGCACCTTTTCAATGTGGTTGCAGGCTTGTTTGAAGCCGTTGGTTAGAGGCGTGATTGGACGAAGAATACAGGAAGCGACATCCTAATGGGATAAATTCATAAACGGGCCTCTTCTGCGGATGAAGGACGAACGTCCTCCAGCAGATCGATAATACTTTGAGCGCTCTGCATTGGATGAACCTTGGCGATTTCCGCCAAATGACGTTTGCGTTTACGTACAACATCCGGGTAGTGATGCAACAGCTTGTTCATCCATTTAACCACTACGTCGGGCGAAGTTATGGGTTCTCCCAACCCTCTTGCTGTAAAATAATGGACGTTTTCTTCTTCCTGACCAGGTATAGGGTTGTGGAACAACATGGGAATTCCTTTCGCCAAGCCTTCACTGCATGTCATTCCCCCAGGTTTGGTGATCAGAAGGTCGGATACTTCCATTAATTTGTCCACTTCGTTGGTGTACCCCATAATGTGAATATTTTCTTTGCGATACATCGGGTTCTGTTCCATGCTGATCCGTGTTTTATCATTGCGACCCAGACAAAAAATGATCTGAATATCTTCATGCCAGCGTGTCAGCAGCGGATGGACCAGCTTGTCGCTGAGCATTCCCCAACCGCCGCCCATCACCAGTACAGTAGGCATGTTCTTGAGGTTAAATCTGCTTCGGATCTCTTCTCGTCCGGGATGCTCCCAAAAATTTGGATGCACCGGAATGCCCGTGACTCGAATGTTGTCTGCAGGTACGCCTCGTAGCATTAGTTTGGACTTAACCTCATCTGAAGAAACCAGATAAAGGTCTACTTCACGGTTAATCCACGTCCCATGTGCATCATAGTCGGTGATGACTGTGCATAGGGGAACCTGTACACCCAGACGTTTCAGTCTGGATATGACAGCACTTGGAATCGGATGTGTACAGACAATCGCATCGGGACGTAACTGGCGCACAACGCTGCGTGTGTGTGTATAGAACAGTTTATGCAACGCCAGTGTGGTCAGCCTGTTCAATGATTTTTTATATTGGTGTCTGTATACGTATCCGAAAAGTTTGGGTTGGTTGGTAACCGTTTTTTTGTATGCTGTTATAATCAGAGGTGCAACCTTTGGATTTAAGAAACTTCCCAGTTCAAGCACTTTTGTCTGCACGTCTGGCGAGAGCTTTCGCAAATTGCTGGACAGTGCATAGGCGGCTTGAGTATGACCCGTACCAAAGCCTTCAGATAATAGTAATACTCTTTTTTTCTCCACGCTTACTTCACCTGTTCCTGCTAGGTTTTTCTGAGTCTAACATATCGGCTTTAAGACCAGAATGCAACTGTTGCAAGTGCGACTAAAGTACCTATTGTGGCACCCGCCAGAACATCGGAAGGATAGTGTAACCCCAGATAAATTCGAGAGAATCCGACAATAAGGGCCACAGGCAACAATATTAGCAATAAGATCGGATCAGTGGTCATAAAGGGAACTGTGACCGAAAAAATGGCAGTTGTGTGCCCTGAAGGAAACGAGTGATCCGTCAGGGGATTACGGAACGTAATTGTATCCGGCAAGGCCAGATAAGGTCGAATGCGGGGATACAATTTTTTCGCGATGGCTACAGGGATGTGGCTGACCGCAAGGGCGATACATGCCTGGAGTCCTGTTGTGCTCCATGGAGCTGGAGCAAGTAGCCAGATTAACAACGATATTGCAATAGATGAAGTTGCTCCACCCAGATGGGTGAAATAATACAGCCAAAAATTCATAAAACGATTATGAAGTCGGCCGTTGATCCACATAAAAACATTTCGATCATAATCTTGAAACTTTAAGAATAAACGGCTCATATTGGCCTCCTGCCAGTCAGGCCGCCCGTAATGGCGGCATTATTTCCGGTGATTTTCTGCATCCGGTTTCGTCCTGATTAGTATATAACCGTTTTTCATGAACTTGAGGTTATTTCAGGTATATGTTTATCATATTTTTAAATGTTGTCCTTTTCAAGAAGAACCCATGTAAAGAACGTGAAATTCATGTTAAAGAGTGGATATATACCCATCTTAACTTTTTGACTTGGGCCAGCCAAAAAAGATACAATGATTCAACATGGCTGAAATGAGGTAAAAAAATGTGAGTTCTGTTTCAAACTTTTTGAGGTCTGTTTGCGTTATTTGTTATAGAGCCTCTGACGAAGAATAACATGCTGATGAAAAAAGCAGGGACTTTAGAAATAAAAATCAAGTAAACGGCTGAAAATAAGATATAACAGGCATGAATGCGAGGTTGTGGTATCACGAAGTGTCTATTCAGCGTTTAAAGATCACATTTCTGCTTCAGAAAGTGGAATTGGGGTTTTGACAAATGACTGAAAAGGATACAGAATCGATAAAGCAGCCAACTGATAGCAACCAAGCTTTGAAACATTGCCTGATATATTCACGTAGTACACAAAAGAACAGGGTCATATTCTGCAGATCAAAAAAAAATAAATTGCAGAATCAGGAAGAGAAATGCTTGAGTAAACTGGGTTTTGAAAAAAAGGGGGTAACAGAGAACGATGTTGGACGCTATATTCGTCACGATGCAGGTCATTCTGGCACTGCTAGCCGTGTACCAATTCACGTTTTCGCTGTTCGGTCTGATTAAGAAAAAGAAAAAGAAACATTATCCGGCGACAAAATCATTCGCTGTACTCGTCGCAGCACACAATGAGGAACAAGTCATTGGTGCCTTGATGGAGAACTTGAAACAACTTGATTATCCGGAAGATCTGTACGATGTGTTTGTCATCTGTGACAACTGTACGGATGGAACGGCTCAAATTGTCAGAGAGCATGGATTAAACGCATGTGTACGTACCAATGCCGATTTAAGAGGTAAAGGGTATGCCATCGAATGGATGCTTAAGTACCTGTGGAAATTACCGCGTCAGTATGACGCAGTTGTTATGTTTGACGCGGATAACCTGGTTGACCGTAACTTCTTGCTTGAGATGAATGATGACTTGAACAATGGTTCGCGTGTTATCCAAGGATACATTGATACGAAAAATCCGGAGGATTCCTGGATTACTGCAGCTTACGGTGTTTCTTACTGGTACATCAACCGTCTGTGGCAGTTGTCTCGTCATAACTTGAATATGGCGAATTTCCTCGGAGGAACCGGAATGTGCTTTGAGACCAACCTGTTGAAGGAAATTGGTTGGGGTGCAACAAGTCTGGTTGAGGATCTGGAGTTTACGATGCGCAGTGTGCAACGTAATGTGTATCCTGTTTTCAACTATGACGCCAAAGTATTTGATGAGAAGCCATTAACATTCAAAGCTTCAGCGAGACAACGTCTGCGCTGGATGCAAGGTCACTTTACAGTTGCGCGTAGATACTTTTTCCCGTTGCTATGGCAGTCCATTAAGGAAAGAAGCCTGGTGAAATTTGACCTTGCTATCTACGGAGCCAATGTCTATGTGGTGTTGCTTACGTTCCTGATGACGGCTGTGATGTGGGTAGACATGGCTATATTCAGTGGTCCGCACATTGCTAATATTTATGGATACTTCCCGTTATGGGTTGGGTTCGTGGCTATTGGTTTGAACATTCTGACGTTCCTGTTGTCCATGGCGCTGGAGAAGGTTACCTTTGCCAAAGTTTATCTATATCTGATTTTGTTCCCGATCTACTTGCTGTCTTGGTACCCGATTACGTTCTACGCTTTCTTTACGCAGAACAACAAACAGTGGAGCCACACTCAACATACACGTGTTGTACGGTTGGATGAGGTGCAAAGCAAACAAGGGTAAGGAACATGCATGCGATACTTTGTTGACATCTGATATCACAAATGTGTAATTCACGAAAAAAAGTTGTGAAGAATGTTGACAATGTATTTCATGGGTGATATAGTATTCAAGTGCCTTAAAGCGAATAGCAATGGAATCACAAGCAGAAGTCCGACTTCTCACCTGATCAACAAATATGTTGGCTGGTCAACGATCCCAATAATTTATGAAGTGTATACTCATGAAGAATTGTGTTGATTACAGGGATGTCGGTAGCTTGACCGGCATCCCTTTTATTTTTGTTTAACTGGATATTTAAAATGACCTGGAGGTGGACGATTATTAGTAAAGATCACATGATTAATGATGAGATTCGGGCGAAGGAAGTACGCCTTGTCGGAGCTGAAGGAGAACAAATTGGGATTACGCCCATTCGCGAAGCACTGCAAATGGCGATTGACCTGAATTTGGATCTGGTCAATGTGGCACCACAGGCTAAACCGCCGGTGTGTCGTATTATGGACTATGGCAAATTCCGCTATGAGCAACAAAAGAAAGATAAAGAAGCCCGTAAGAACCAGAAAATTGTTGATATTAAAGAAGTATGGTTCCGTTCCAATATTGAGGAGCACGATTATCAAACGAAGCTTCGTAATGTAGTTAAGTTTTTGAACGAAGGCGACAAAGTGAAATGTTCTGTTCGTTATCGCGGACGTGAAATTGCACATGCCGCGATTGGTCAACGGATTTTGGAGCGCGTTAAGGTAGAAGTTGCAGAACTTTGTACTGTTGAACGTCAACCAAAATTGGAAGGCCGCAGTATGATCATGATCTTGGCTCCTAAAGCCTGATAACATTGGAGGAGGAAACACAAAATGCCTAAAATGAAAACACACAGCAGTTTGAAAGGACGCTTCAAAATTACTGGTTCCGGTAAGGTCCTTCGTTACAAAGCTCACAAAAACCACTTGCTTTCCCACAAATCCAAACGTGCTAAGCGCGTTCTGAACGGTAACCCAGTTATGGCTGCCGGGGATGTTAGACGTTTGAAACAAGGCTTGGCTAACTTGAAAGGCTAATTCTAATTAGTACATTCCGTATGGGGGATCGGCTACGGCCGTACACATACCACGGATACATTTATATTTATTTGGGAGGTTCTTTAATATGGCAAGAGTAAAAGGCGGTTTTGTAGTACGTCGTCGTCATAAAAAGGTTTTGAAACTGGCAAGAGGTTATTTCGGTTCCAAACACCGTATTTTTAAAACAGCTAACGAGCAAGTAATGAAATCCCTGGTATACGCATACCGTGACCGTCGCAACACGAAACGTAACTTCCGCAGACTGTGGATCGTTCGTATCAATGCTGCAGCACGTATGAATGGTTTGTCTTACAACAAACTGATCCATGGTTTGAAACTTGCTGGAGTAGACATGAACCGCAAAATGTTGGCTGATCTGGCCGTTAACGACATCAATGCGTTCAACTCTTTGGCTACTGTAGCTAAAGGCAAAATCAACGCTTAAATTGTATGATACAAGCCGCCGTACCTATATGGCGGCTTTTTTTACGGCTTGGAAGAAATTCGAAGATGAATCTCTGAATGAGTAGAGCGAATAGGCTATAGTCTGGAAGGGAACAATGAAACTAGATAACTGGTGAATAACGATCCATGGGAATACATAAAATACGAACGGTGAAATAATACAAATAAAAACAGGTAAATCCCACTCATCACTAAAGTTCGCGATATGTTTTTGTTATATAACATCACATCGTTGTAACGTTAGTGTGTTAAAACGCTAAATTATTAAGCGTTTTCAATAAAAAAAGAACAAAAATATGTGATATTTGGTGATGAAACATCTGGATTTTAACACTGGTTGATTGTATAATCACCTCTAGTAGGCTAGTCCTAGATTTTTCTCTCCATGTCATAATGTTCGGTTTTTCGACAGATGATAGGATGTTTCAAGGGTGAGAATGCGCTTTTAATGTCGAAGAAACCATACATTCTGCATAAAAGTCATTCCTGCTATCTGTTAACCGTTCAATTGTAGGCTGGATTGGAATGAGGGATATATCATTAAGGGGGAAAAAGAGAAATGAAAAAGATGCTCAGCTTGTCTTTGGTAATGTTGCTGGCGGTATCGGTTATGCTCGCAGGTTGCGGTAGCAAACCGAAAGAAGAAACAAATGCCGGAGGAGATACAGGTGGCACATCCACTGAAGCGAAATCCGACCTCAGAATCGGTATGGTTACTGACGTAGGTGGAGTTAATGACAAATCCTTTAACCAATCCGCTTGGGAAGCTCTGCAAGCGACTGAAACAGAAACAGGTACTGCTGTTAAATACCTGCAAAGTAAATCCGATGAAGAGTACATTCCTAACCTGAACGAATTCGTTAAAGGCGGATATGATCTGACTTGGGGTATCGGTTTCCAATTGGCTGATGCAATCAAAACTGTAGCTGAGCAAAACTCTGATGCTAAACTCGCGATCATCGACAGTGTTGTTGATGCTCCTAACGTTAAATCCGTAACATTTGCTGAAGAAGAAGGATCTTATCTGGTTGGTGTTGTGGCTGGTCTGACAACTAAATCCAACAAAATTGGTTTTGTAGGCGGTATGGAAAGCCCACTGATCAAAAAGTTTGAAGTAGGATTCAGAGAAGGCGTTAAAGCAGTTAACCCTGATGCTCAATTCATTTCTAACTACACAGGTGCATTTGATAAACCTGACCTGGGTAAAGCAGCAGCAGCAACACTTTACAATGAAGGTGTAGATATTATCTTCCACGCTTCTGGCGCAACAGGTAACGGTGTGTTTAACGAAGCAATTGCTCGTAAGAAACAAGGTCAAGATGTATGGGTTATCGGTGTTGACAAAGACCAATCTCTTGAGTTTGGTGATGAGATCACACTGACTTCCATGATCAAAAAAGTTGACGAAGCAGTTAAGCGCGTTAACAAAGAAGTAGTTGATGGTACATTCGCTGGCGGTTCCGAGAACCTGACTTTGAAAGAAAACGGCGTAGGTATTGCTGATACCTCTACTGCCAATGTACCTGCTGATACACTTGCAAAAGTGGAAGAGTACAAAGAAAAAATCATCAGCGGCGAAATCAAAGTTCCTACGGAGTAATTTTGATCTTAGTCGCAAATGAATAATCATTGGGGCCGGTCTTGACCGGCCTTATGATTGCAAGAACAGGAACATTTGATCAAGTCATCATAACAATTGTACAAGGTCACTGTGCATCAACGCTCCGGTAGGAGCTTTTCTTAAGATAATGGAATTGATATGTTCTTAATGAGCTGAACCATTCGATTATCGCAAGAAAAACTTCAGCTAAGCGCGGTCTGTCTTCTTTGAAAGTACGTCGATAGACGTTTTTTTTACGTTTGCGGAACCACACTATATCAGTTATAAGGGTGATTACATGGGTGCAGCAACCCCCGTCGTTGAGTTAAAACAAATTACGAAGCGTTTCCCAGGCATTGTTGCCAACGACGCCATCAGCCTTCAGCTTCGTAAGGGCGAGATCCATGCGCTACTGGGCGAAAACGGCGCTGGTAAGTCAACGTTGATGAATATTGTATTTGGTCTCTATCAGCCAGATGAAGGTTCCATTGAAGTGAATGGCAAGCCTGTCATCATCGACAGCCCTAACCGAGCGATCGATCTTGGCATAGGCATGGTGCATCAGCATTTTAAACTTGTACAGCCGTTCACGGTAACAGAGAACATTATTTTGGGATCTGAACCAACGAAGGGTCTCAATATTAACTATAAAAAAGCAGCCGCTGAAGTTCAGCGTCTTTCCGAACAGTATGGACTGAAGGTGAATCCTCATGCCAAAATTCATGATATTTCTGTCGGAATGCAGCAACGTGTAGAGATTGTTAAAACGTTGTATCGCGGTGCAGACATTCTGATATTTGACGAGCCTACAGCCGTATTGACTCCTCAAGAGATCAAAGAACTGATGATTATCATGAAGAAGCTTGTAGCTGAAGGAAAGTCCATTATTTTGATCACGCACAAACTGAAAGAAATCATGGAAATCTCCGATACGGTAACCATTATTCGTCGGGGTAAAGTAATTGATTCGGTTAAAACATCGGAAACAAATCCGAATGAGCTGGCAGAGAAAATGGTGGGGCGGAATGTCACATTCAAAGTGGACAAAAAACCGGCTACACCTGGAGCCAATGTGCTCGAAGTCAGTAAATTAACGGCCAAGAATAAAGAAGGTATTTCGGTTCTGAACCAACTTAACCTGAACGTACGTGCAGGAGAGATTGTCGGAATCGCAGGCGTGGATGGTAACGGGCAAAGTGAACTGATTGAAGCTCTTACCGGACTTCGTAAAGTAGAGAGCGGTTCGATTCTTTTGGAGGGCAAGGAGCTGTCCAATCATTCTCCGCGCCATATCTCGGAGTCGGGTGTAGCCCACATTCCGGAAGATCGACATAAACACGGACTTGTACTTGATTTTTCAGTGAGTGAAAATATCGTTCTGGAATCGTATTATAAAGCACCATACACCCGTAAAGGGTTCCTTAACTTCGATGCCATCAAACAGCAGGCGAAGCGGCTTGTTGAGGCTTTTGATGTGCGTACACCAAGCATCGAGACCAAAGCTCGGTCCTTGTCCGGAGGAAACCAGCAAAAGGCGATTATCGCCCGTGAGGTAGATAAAAACCCTGAACTGCTTATCGCTGCGCAACCAACACGTGGTTTGGATGTAGGGGCTATTGAGTTCGTGCAAAAGCAACTGATTGCACAGCGCGATCAAGGGAAGGCTGTTCTGCTGATTTCATTTGAGCTTGATGAGATTATCAATGTATCTGACCGAATTGCTGTTATTTATGAAGGCCAGATCGTTGGCGAGGTGCTGCCGGAAGAAACCAATGACAGGGAGCTCGGCTTGATGATGGCGGGCAGCACCCAAAAGAGAGGTACTGCGCATGAATAACGTATTGAAATGGTTTACCCGAGATTCATTTATTTTGCCTGTAGTAGCTATTATTATGGGTCTTATTCTCGGTGGAGTTGTCATGCTGATTGGTGGTTACAATCCAATTGAAGCCTATGGTGCATTGTTCACCAAGGTATTTGGCGACATGTACAACTTTGGTGAAGCAGTACGGGAAATGACGCCACTGATCATGACTGGACTCGCATTTGCATTTGCATCACGTGCAGGGTTGTTTAACATCGGGGGAGAAGGTCAATTTCTCGTTGGTATGACCGCTGCAACATTTGTTGGTGTTAAATTTGCAGGTTTGCCGATCTACCTTCATGCGCCACTGGCTTTGATTGCCGGTGCATTGTTTGGTGGTCTGTGGGCCGCGATTGCTGGTTATTTGAAGGCGGCACGTGGGGTCAATGAAGTTATCAGTAGTATCATGTTGAACTGGATTGGTCTGTATCTGGCCAACCTTATCGTTCGCCAATTCTTGCTATTGAAGGGCGAGAATCGTTCCGTGGATATCAGCGAATCGGCTTCGATTAGTTTGACATGGCTCTCTGAGCTGATGGGCAATTCCCGTGTACACATGGGGACGTTGATTGCCCTTGTGATGGCTGTGCTCTTTTATATCTATATGTGGAAAACAAAACAAGGTTATGAAATCCGCGCGGTAGGTTACAACCCTAATGCGGCTGAATATGCAGGTATGCATGTTAACCGGAATATCGTAAAAGCGATGTTTATCAGTGGTATGCTTGCCGGTCTTGGTGGTGCATTCCAGGTTCTTGGTGTGTTCCAATACCAAACCGTAATGTCGGGTTCACCGGGAACAGGCTTTGACGGAATTGCGGTTGCCCTGATTGGTTTGAATCATCCGTTTGGGGTGTTATTGGGGGCAGTGTTGTTTGGTACCCTCACGTACGGATCTGCAGGTATGAGTTTTGCTGCGGATGTTCCGCCTGAGATTATTCGGATTGTGATCGGTTCGATTATCTTCTTCATTGCGGCACAAGGCATCGTGCGCTGGATACTTAAACCGTTCTATTCGAAGCGTAAGAAAGAGAAGGTGTTGTAGATGGACTTGTTGACAATTGGGCAAATTATCAATACGACGCTTGTCTTTGCTACGGCATTGATTTTTGCATCACTCGGCGGAATTTTTTCGGAAAAATCAGGTGTAACCAACCTTGGACTTGAAGGTTTTATGGTCTTTGGTGCCTTTGCAGCTGGAATCGGGGCGCATTATGCTCAAGAATCGGGCATGGGCGGAACGACATCGGCCTGGATGGGAGTTTTGCTAGCGATTGTATTGGGCGTACTGGTATCTCTGATTCATGCCGTTGCGTCTATCACATTTAAGGCAGACCAGATTATCAGTGGTATCGTCATTAACTTTTTGGCAGCAGGAAGTACGTTGTACTTGGTTAAACTGTTGTTTGAAGGTTCTGGTGATTCACCATTGGTTCAAGGCTTCAGCAAGTTTGATGTGCCATTGTTGAAAGACATTCCTTTGCTTGGAGAAGCCTTCTTCAAGAACGTATATCCAACGACATATCTAGCCATTCTGTTCGTATTCCTGACGTATTACATCATGTTCAAAACGCCATTTGGTCTGCGCCTTCGTTCTGTAGGTGAACATCCAAGTGCGGCTGATACGGTTGGTGTTAAAGTGCTTCGTTATCGCTATATTGGCGTTATGATCAGTGGTGCGCTTGCGGCCATTGGTGGAGCTGCGATTACGTTGACGACCACGGGTACGTTCTCACACAATACGGTTTCCGGCCAAGGTTATATTGCCATTGCAGCTATGATCTTTGGTAAGTGGAATCCGATTGGTGCCTTTGGTGCGGCTGTTTTCTTTGGATTCTCACAAGCGATCCGAAACTATGTACAGTTGTTTGAATGGTCACAAAGTATTCCCCAGGAAATTATTTTCATGTTGCCTTACCTGCTTACCATCATCGTTCTCGTTGCAGCGGTTGGACGTTCTTCGGCTCCGTCTGCACTCGGTGAAGCGTATGACCCTGGTAAAAGGTAAACTTGTAATATGTCAATTTACTATCCAAAAGCTTGATAAAAGGGTCCGCCTTGTGCGGGCCTTTTTTCGTTTTCTTGAACGCCCATCGACTTTTCCATGCTTAACTTGGTTCTCGTGCAGATACCCATATTTTCAGGTAGGGACAAAGAAACAGGCGAATTCAGTGATGGACGAATACACTGTTTTGAACGATCCGAGGAGGAGGGGAAAGTATGAAACAACAAGTTACGCGTGATGAAGCGATGAAATTAATAGGCAAAAATATTGTTGCAATCAAAAAAGACGGCACTCGGGTTACGGGAAAGCTGTTGAAAGTATCGGGCAACAAACTGGTACTCAAGCGTTTGAATGGCAAAAAAGTACGTACAAAAGCGATTCTGCCACTGGTATTGTTTGATCTGCTCGCTATTGCCACACTGCCTTATGCTTATGGAGGTGGTCCCGGCTTCGGTCCCGGATATGGACCTGGACCAAAACCAGGGCCTGGATATGGTCCAGGCTACGGACCGGGATATGGACCTGGAGGACCTGGTGGCGGATATGGACCTGGTCCTGGATTCGGCCCTTATGGTCCAGGTCCACGCCCACCAGGATTTTTCTAGGACATTCTATAATGTTTTTTCCAATTCGTAGCAGCGGCTTATCATGATGTATCGAATCGCGCTGTATCCATTTTTTTGATAAAACTGAAGCCCTTTGGTATTGCCCTCATCCACCATCACTTTAGATCTTCGACAACCCCGGGATACCGCAAAGCTCTCTGCTTTGAGCAACAAAGTTTGCCCGTAACGTTTGCGTTGTTCTTTCGGACTAACGGCCATCATATCGACATAGAGCAATTCCCCATGCATGAGAAAATGGATGAATGCCACAGCAGCTTTGTCTGGCTCCGGCGAGACAACAAAGGTCATGCCCCTGTTCATTCGCAGGGGTATTTCTTTGCGGATTTTATTAATTTCCTTTTCGCTCATATGGGATAAAGGAACAAGTTGAGTGTCAATCAGCTTCATGATGGCGCCATCATCCAGCTTGGATGTGCGTTGCCGAATCACCATGCGGAGCCTCCTTTCAGGACCAGTCGTGCTGCTCGTATATCCTATGCCCGAAGCAAGATAAAAGGTGACTGAATGAAGCGCTGGGATTAGGGCAACCTTATAGGCTGAAGAGGGAGGAAAGAAGGTTCTCTGAATTTTTATGCAAAACAGGTATTGACTTATCGGTTGGAGGAATCATATAATGTTCCTAACATTTAACGAGAATATTTCATCGGCTATGAAGAGGACGAAGTTTTAAGGGCTCTTTTGCTCAGAGAGTGGCTGGAATTGCTGAAACCACCACCATTATCCCTTATATACGAGCTCACCTCGGAGCTGTTTTCCTGAAAAGCACTGGATGTCACTCCTTTCGCGTATTAGGGAAAATCGTATGTCTGCGTTACAGACAACAGGTATGGGAAACGACTATGTTCGTTTGAGCTATTCGTTTTGTTGTACCTGGTAAGGTCCGTTATTGCGAAATTTCGGGCAAAGTTGGGTGGTACCACGGAAGCGATAACCTTTCGTCCCTCGCAAGCATGAACTTGTTTGCAGGGGATGGAAGGTTTTTTTTGTAACTTTAAATGTCAGAATGGTGTAAATTCCGAGAGGAGGATGACTAATGGGAGCTCAAATTCCAGAAGTTCGATCGACAGATGAATTACGTGAAAAATGGATGAAGCCGGAGGTCATTAGCGGTTCCGAGATTCTGCTGAGAAGCTTGTTGCTTGAAGGTGTGGATTGCGTATTTGGTTACCCGGGTGGCGCAGTGTTGTACATTTACGATGCAATGTATGGTTTCGAGGATTTCAAACACGTCTTAACCCGTCACGAACAAGGTGCAATTCATGCAGCTGACGGATATGCACGTGCAAGCGGCAAAGTTGGTGTTTGTATCGCTACCTCCGGGCCGGGAGCAACCAATCTGGTTACTGGAATAGCCACGGCATATATGGATTCTGTGCCGCTGGTTGTCATTACGGGAAATGTTAATTCCAGCCTGATCGGCTCGGATGCTTTCCAGGAAGCGGATATTACCGGGATTACAATGCCGATCACCAAACACAGCTATCTGGTAAAAGATGTTAAGGATTTGTCGAGTATCATTCATGAGGCATTCCATATTGCCAACACCGGCCGTAAAGGTCCTGTACTGATCGACATTCCGAAAGATGTCTCAGCCAACAAAACCTTGTTTGAACCGAGTACTGAACCTGTTACATTAAGAGGGTACAATCCACGGACAGTACCAAACAAACTGCAGGTTGACCGTCTGGCTCAGGCCATTCAGGAAGCAGAACGTCCAATGATTCTGGCCGGTGGCGGTGTGGTATACTCGGGAGGACATGAAGAACTGTTCGAGTTTGTTGAGAAGACAGGCATTCCGATTACGACAACCCTTCTGGGGCTTGGTGCATTCCCAAGTGGGCATGAACTATGGACAGGGATGCCAGGAATGCACGGAACATACACATCCAACCTGGCCATCCAACAGTCGGATCTGCTGATCAATATCGGCGCACGATTCGATGATCGGGTAACAGGTAAGCTGGACGGATTCGCTCCACATGCCAAAATCGTCCATATCGATATTGATCCGGCTGAGATTGGTAAAAACATTGCAACCGATATTCCAATCGTTGGTGATGTGAAGACCGTACTTGAAATAGCCAACAAAGAAGTTGGACGTGCAGAGCGTGCAGATGCATGGAGAGACCAGATCAAACAGTGGAAACAAGAGAAGCCATACAGCTATACGGATTCAGACGAAGTGCTGAAACCGCAGTGGGTTGTTGAAATGTTGAATGATACAACCAAAGGTGAAGCGATTGTGACTACGGATGTGGGACAACATCAGATGTGGGCGGCACAATATTACAAGTTTAATCAACCACGTTCATGGGTAACTTCGGGTGGTCTCGGAACGATGGGCTTTGGATTCCCTTCTGCAATTGGTGCTCAGATGGCCAATCCGGACAGACTTGTTATCTCCATTAACGGAGACGGCGGAATGCAGATGTGTTCCCAAGAACTCGCAATCTGTGCCATTAACAATATACCGGTAAAAATTGTGATCATTAACAATCAGGTACTTGGAATGGTTCGCCAATGGCAGGAACTCATCTATGAGAACCGTTACAGCCACATTGATCTGGCAGGAAGTCCGGATTTTGTAAAACTGGCTGAAGCATATGGCGTGAAAGGATTGCGTGCAACGAATAAAGAAGAAGCAGCGCGTGCTTGGCAGGAAGCTTTGGATACACCAGGACCAGTCGTTGTAGAATTCGTAGTACGCAAGGATGAAAATGTGTATCCAATGGTTCCGCAGGGAGCAACAATTGATCAAATGCTGATGGGGGATGCTGACGAATGATTAGACATACGATTTCAATATTGGTTAACGATCAGCCAGGCGTCCTTCAGCGGGTATCAGGGTTGTTCGGTCGACGCGGATTTAACATTGAGAGTATTACCGTAGGTCAATCTGAAGAACCTGGACTCTCCCGGATGGTTATTGTCACCATTGGTGACGATAAAACGCTGGAGCAGATTGAGAAACAATTGTACAAAATCATCGATGTTATTAAAGTGGTTGATTTCAGCCTGAAACCGATGGTAGCCCGGGAACTTGCCCTGATCAAAGTGAAAGCAGAGCCTTCCGAGCGTCCTGAGATTCTGGGTGTGGTAGAAACATTCCGCGCATCCGTTGTAGATGTTGGTCCAGGCAGCCTGATTGTGCAGGTAGTTGGAGATACGGACAAAATTGATGCTATGATTGAATTGCTCAAGCCATATGGCATTCGCGAATTGTCCCGTACAGGCATAACTGCATTGGTACGCGGCAACGTATAAAGTTATAATGAATGAAGAGGGACGACGGTTAGCTAACATATACAGTTGATCTTATGTGAGTGTCAGTCCCTTAACAGTTGTAATTTAACATTTTAGTGATGTAACGCTTGAAAATATAGCTACATTCCCGCATTAATGGGCGGGTGTCTGAACGGATCGGATCAGACCAGAGATGCTTTTGACACTCCAAGCGAGTCGGTCCCTTGAGACACCCGCTCATTAATGAAGGGTTCTTTACAATACAAAGGAGGACTTATAAACATGCCAGTAACTACTTATTATGAACAGGATGCAGAGCTTAACGTATTGAAAGGAAAAACGATCGCGGTAATCGGTTATGGTAGCCAGGGCCACGCCCAAGCTCAAAACCTTCGTGATAGTGGATTGAATGTAGTCATCGGACTTCGTGAAGGTAAATCCTTCGACACTGCAAAAAATGACGGATTTGAAGTTCTGTCCCCGGCTGAAGCAACAAGCCGCGCAGATGTAGTTCAAATCTTGCTGCCAGACGAAACTCAAGCTTCTGTATACAAAAACGAAATCGAACCAAACCTGAAAGAAGGCGCTGCATTGCTCTTCTCACACGGTTTCAACGTTCATTTCGGTCAAATCGTTGCTCCAAAAAACAGCGATGTATTGCTGGTAGCTCCTAAGTCCCCTGGTCACATGGTACGTCGTACTTATGTGGAAGGTTTTGGTGTACCGGGCCTGATCGCGATTGAGCAAGATGCAACGGGTAAAGCTAAAGAAATCGGTTTGGCTTATGCTAAAGGTATCGGTTGTACACGCGCAGGGGTTATCGAAACTTCCTTCCGTGAAGAAACAGAAACAGATCTGTTCGGTGAGCAAGCTGTTCTGTGTGGTGGTGTAAGTGCATTGGTAAAAGCTGGATTCGAAACATTGACAGAAGCGGGTTACGCTCCTGAAATGGCATACTTCGAATGTCTGCACGAACTGAAGCTGATCGTTGACATGATGTATGAAGGTGGACTTTCAAGCATGCGTGATTCCATCAGTAACACAGCTGAGTACGGTGACTATGTAACTGGACCTCGCGTTGTAACTGAAGATACGAAGAAAGCAATGAAAGAAGTGCTGACAGATATCCAACAAGGTAAATTCGCACGCGACTTCATTCTGGAAAACCAATCCGGACGTGCATTCTTGACATCAACTCGTCGTAACGAAGCTGAACACCCAATCGAAGTGGTTGGCGGACAATTGCGTGAGATGATGCACTGGATCAAGAAGTAAGCATTAACTTCTAGAACATGCACTTTAAGGTATTCAAGTAAACTTAGAGCTTTAACTGGGAATAGCGGCCGTGCTTATGCGTGAGCCGCTATTGCTGGTTCAGAGAAACATATATAACAAGTACAGGAGGTGCGAAGCGTGCGTAAAATCTATGTATTTGACACAACGCTGCGTGATGGAGAGCAATCCCCGGGAGTCAATCTGAACACTCGTGAAAAGGTGGAAATTGCCCATCAGCTCGAGCGGCTTGGCATTGACCGGATGGAAGCGGGTTTCCCGGCGGCATCTCCAGGTGACCTGGCAGCTGTCAATGCAGTAGCAAATGCGGTCAAAAATGTGACTGTAATTGGCTTGTCCCGTTCCAGAGAGCAAGACATTGATGCGGTTAAGGAAGCACTTAAAGGTGCACAGGACCCATGCATTCACGTTTTCCTGGCAACTTCACCTATTCACCGCCAACATAAATTGCGCATGGACAAAGCGCAGGTACTGGATACAGCTCGTTCCGCGATTCGTTATGCAAAGAAAACATTCTCGAAGATTGAATTCTCACTTGAGGATGCAGGTCGTACCGAGTATGATTTCCTCGTGGAAATGGTGAATATGGCTGTTGAAGAAGGTGCAGCTGTCGTGAATATTCCGGATACGGTTGGTTACCTGAGCCCATATGAATACGGAAACATTTTCAAACATCTCAAGGAGAATGTACACGGTATTGAAAAGGTACAGCTGAGTGCCCACTGCCATAATGACTTGGGTATGGCGACGGCCAATACACTTGCAGCCATTCTCAACGGAGCCGATCAGATCGAAGGTACGATCAATGGCATTGGTGAACGTGCCGGAAACACGGCGATCGAGGAAATTGCTATGGCGCTGGAGACACGTCAGGAATTTTTCCAGGCGAAAACATCGCTGCAGTTGTCTGAGATTGCACGGACCAGTCGTTTGGTTAGCCGTTTGACAGGTATGGTTGTGCCTGGAAACAAAGCCATTGTTGGGGCAAATGCCTTCGCACATGAATCCGGCATTCACCAGGATGGTATGCTGAAGGAAAAAACAACGTATGAGATCATGACCCCAGAGTCCATCGGTCTGAAGGAAAGTAAACTTGTACTGGGTAAACATTCTGGTCGTCATGCCTTCCGTGAACGGTTGATTGATCTGGGATATGAGCTGGAAGAAGAAGCATTGAATCGGGCTTTCGCCCAGTTCAAAGATCTGGCTGATAAGAAAAAAGAAGTTACTGACGAAGATCTGCTTGCCGTAATTGAAGAGAAATTGCAGGATGCACCTGAGGTGTATAAACTGGAATCCATCTTCGTAACGTACGGAGATGAATCGGTACCAACGGCCAAAGTCCGCATTGCAACGCTTGACGGGGATACGATTGAGAAGCAAGCAGAGGGTAACGGATCGGTAGATGCGATCTACAATGCGATTGACCAAGTGAGTGGGGAAGATGTAACGTTGTCTGACTATTCCATCAAATCGGTGACACATGGTAAGGATGCATTGGGTGAAGTACATGTTGTGCTGACTCAGAATCAGGTTTCGGTACAAGGACGTGGCGTAAGCACAGATATATTGGGTGCAAGTGCACGTGCCTATGTAGACGGCCTGAATCAATTGATTGAGAAGCGCAAGACATATACGAACCGTGTAAACGTTAACCTGTAGGCTCCAATGCAAGAAGCACGCACCCTTCATTGAACTGAACTTTAGCTGAGGCACATGTATGCTGCTAGAATGATCTATCTTTAATTTAATGGATATAGAAGATCGTTCGGCTTGCTTTGTTACGTTTAGTGAGGTACGTAAAGAGTCTGACTCTCCTGTGGAGGGCCAGACTCTTTTGCTTGTATTTGAGCATTTTGCATAACCTCTAAGCGTCTTCCAATCAGCAAGATATAGATCGAAATGATTCTGTTCGTCTATATCTTGTACCCGTGAGCGGTATAATTCGAATTATGCAAAATGCTGATTTATATGATTATGGCAGTAAAACACAGAACCTTTTCTACGCTTACTTATTGCATTGGCTTACTCTATCAAGCTATTACCACGCGTATGCATTAGGTGCATGTCCACCTGGGCCCGGAAAAATCTCATCCAGACGTTTGAGCACAGCTTCATCCAAAGTCACGTCCAGACATTTGAGTGCGGTCTCAAACTGCTCCAGCGTACGCGGTCCGATAATCGGGGCGGTCACCGCCGGATTGGCTGCAACCCATGCCAAAGCCACCGTATCCTGTGGTTCACCGAGATCACGACACAGTGCGGCAAAGTCTTCAAGCTGAGTTTGCTGCTGCTCGATCCGTCCAGCGATGCCCCCGCTGCGTGTTCCTTCCAGCTTTTGCAGAGCGTTACGTCCCAGTAATCCACCATCCAGTGGACTCCATGGAATGACGCCGAGGCCCAGCTCTTTGGCTGCGGGCAGTACTTCCAACTCAGGCAAACGACAGTTGAGGCTATATTTATGTTGTTCGGAAACCAGGCCGAGGAAATGACGATTCTTGGCTTCACTTTGAGCGATTGCAATCTGCCATGCAGCAAAGTTACTCGATCCTACATAACCGATTTTACCCTGATGAACGGCATTCTCGAACGAACCCCACAGCTCGTCCCACGATATGGCAGGGTCTACATGATGCATCTGGTATAGCTCGATATGATCGGTCTGTAAGCGGCGGAGGGAACCCTCCAGATGCCGTCTGATTTTGTAGGCGGAGAGGCCAGCTTCGTTGTTGGGGCCATCTGTATCATCATGCATGGAGCCATAGACTTTGGTGGCTAGAACTACTTTTTCACGTCTGCCCCCACCCTGGTTGAACCAGCGTCCGATAATTTCTTCGGTAAGGCCGGAATTTTCACCCCAACCGTAGATGTTAGCGGTATCAAAAAAGTTCACCCCTGCATCAAGTGCTGCGTCCATAATGCGGAAAGCTTCTTTTTCATCTGTAGCAGGCCCGAAATTCATGGTACCGAGACAGATTCGGCTGACCTTGAGGCCTGATTTACCCAAATACGAATATTGCATGTTGCTTATCCCTCCTGCGTACCTGATTTGAATTCAGCTATATTTTAACTCAGCCGGGAGGTCAGAACAACTTGGAAAGGCCAATCTCTATTGGCTTATAGGTAAAAACTATTAAAGTCATAGATTGTATATCTTGGTCAAATGACCTTGGAATATGATACAAAAGAGAGAGTTAATATGAGACGTTACTTTATGAATAATTAATGAATGAAATATAAGGAGTGGACAACCCAATGGCAGACGTGAAAAAAATTGCAGTTATTGCAGGTGACGGAATTGGCCCTGAAGTCGTAGCTGAGGCTGAGAAAGTTCTTAAACGTACGGAGGAAGTATTCGGTTATCGTTTTGAGACAGAGCATGCGTTGTTTGGCGGAATCGCGATTGATGAGAAAGGTACACCTCTTCCTGAAGAAACACTGAGCGTATGTAAAAGTGCAGATGCAGTCCTGCTTGGAGCGGTTGGTGGCCCAAAATGGGATAACAACAGCAAGGAGCTTCGCCCGGAAACAGGCCTGCTGGGTATTCGCAAAGCACTTGGATTGTTCTCCAACCTGCGTCCGGCTGTCGTATTTGATTGCCTGAAGGATGCTTCAACTCTGAAGCCTGAAGTACTTGAAGGTACAGATCTGATGGTGGTACGTGAGCTGACAGGTGGGATCTACTTCGGAGAGAAGTTCAGACGTGAAAGTGCACAGGGCGAAGAGGCTGTGGATACATGTGCATATAATGTAACAGAAGTGGAGCGGATCGTTCGTCAGGCGTTCGAAATCGCGCAAGGACGTCGCAAAAAGCTGGCTTCTGTAGACAAAGCCAACGTATTGGAAACTTCCCGTCTCTGGCGTGAAGTCGTGAACCGGGTAGCACCGGATTATCCGGATGTTGAACTGGAGCATGTACTGGTAGACAACTGCGCGATGCAATTGCTGCGTCGTCCGTCCAGCTTCGATGTCATCGTAACGGAAAACATGTTTGGAGATATCTTGAGTGATGAAGCAGCGATGTTGACAGGTTCCATCGGTATGCTTGCATCTGCATCACTGGGAGAGGGCAGCTTCGGACTCTATGAGCCGGTACACGGTTCCGCACCGGATATCGCTGGTCAAGGCCTCGCTAATCCGATTGCAACCATTCTCTCTTTGGCGTTGATGTTCCGTACAACCTTTGGTTATACAGAAGGTGCGGATGCCATTGAAGCAGCTGTGTCGGATGTATTGAACGCAGGACACCGCACAAGTGATATTGCTGTAGACAAGAGCACAGCGATCAGCACGACCGAAATGGGCGATTTGATCGTGGCGGCTATTCAGAAACAAGCGTAATTATAGGACCAAAAACATGGCAGCCCTTTGTTTCCAGTTATGGAATGTACAGAGGGCTGTTCCTTTATCATTTTTGCCACGAAAAATCCTTATTTATAATGATTATAAAAAAATAATGTTTATAATCTTGACTTTGGGAAGTCCGGATGATAACATTTTACTTGTACTTGTTATCAAGTATCAAATCATTTTAATTACAGGAAAAGCGTACGCGTTTTTCTTGATGATGAGCAATCCGCAAGGATGCTTACATAATCCCAAAGGAGGAATTTTTAGTTATGGCAGAACGTTTGGTAGGTAGACCAGCACCGGATTTCGCAATGGAAACAGTATCGGGAGACGGACAAGACTTCGGTTCCGTTAAACTGTCCGATTATCGTGGCAAATGGCTTGTATTCTTCTTTTATCCTTTGGACTTCACATTTGTGTGCCCAACTGAAATTACAGCTTTGAGCGTTGCTTCCGAGCAATTTAAAGCTTTGGATACAGAAATTCTTGGCGTGAGCGTAGACTCCGTACACAGCCACAAAGCATGGATCAATACACCTGTAGACAGCAATGGTCTGGGTCAATTGAACTTCCCGCTGGCTTCCGATATCACGAAGCAAGTGGCTAAAGATTACGGCGTTCTGATCGAAGAAGAAGGCGTAGCATTGCGCGGTCTGTTCATCATCGATCCAGAAGGCGAATTGAAATATCAAGTAGTTAACCACAACGATGTAGGCCGTAGTGTTGAAGAAACACTTCGCGTACTGCAAGCACTGCAATCTGGCGGATTGTGTGCAATGAACTGGAAACCAGGCGACACTAACCTGTAAGCCAGATTAACTTGAACGGTTTTTGTTCAAGCCCTCATCCCGTTAGGGATTGAGGGCTTTTTGCACCCTTTTGCCGGAAGTTATCACGAAGTTAATCAAAAGTGTTTGAACAAGCAGCTAAGCGTGTTAATAATATATTAGAAGAAAGTCTTCTTTTTATCTGTTGAAAGAGGAATTGATGGCCTTCAAGGCGAATAGGGTATGGAAACCCGGTAAATATTCCGGTGCTCTGCATTTATAATCTGTACATGAATGTGATACACTGATGGAACTATTCCTTTTTGGAAGTGCTGTAAGTGTACGGGATGGCATTTTAACAAAAAAAGTCCCGGCACGTAATAAGGAGGGTGAACAAAAATGAGTTACTGTTGTGGGGCAAGTATGGTTGGAACGAAGGGCACGCTGAAGCATTACCGCACCCAGGTTCATAATGTTCCCCTGCTGTTTTGCCCGGTGTGTCACCGGGTTGAGGTGCATTATAAAGTGGAAAACGAATACGAAATTCTGGCTGAATATGCGCATGGAGACGGTGCATCCGAGATCGACTTTCAAGATTATGTTACAGAAGATGAGGATGCGATTTTTGAAAACTGTGTAAACCGTGAGAGCGAGGATGCCATGGTCATTGTGCAACGCCAGATTGATATGGCTCTGGATTTGCTCAGGCTCGCCAAGGAAACCAAAGACGAGAAGTGGGAAAGCGAACTTAAACGTCGATTAGCTGTGATGAGTCAGCGCAGACTGAAAATTCAGCATAATAAGACCGGACTATAGATGATCTCGGATATATCACCAATTAAAGATATTAAAAACGAAGCTGATTTGCCTAACTGGGTGAAACGGCTTCGTTTTTGTGCTGTATTCTGGAACTAATTCGAGGTTTTTTTTAAAATAATTTCCATTCGACACTTTCTCCGATTGACTCTCTTCTATAAACTTGTCTATGATAAAAACAGACTTGCAAAAGAGGCGGAGCAAAAAATGTTCGTGTTTGGGAATAGGAGAAGGTCAGAATGGGACAAACGTATATGATTTTCCGGATCGACTGTTGGTTACCGGGAATAGACCAGCTTGAGTTCCGGCCATGCCATCCATATTTTCGGCTCAGCCCCCCAACGAAAGGGCACCGGTAATGAAAAATAAAATCGGCCCTTCCTGTTTCTGTGATGATATGATGTCCGAATGGCAAGTTTATCATTTACGTGAAAAGGAGGAACCTGACATGATTAGTGAATTTCAGGATACAGTGCCTCAACCAACGGATGGTTTCCCGCCTGTGCATCTGGATAACAACAAGTACGAGAATGTACTGGAACATCTGGATAGCGGAATTATGTTGTTTGACAGTCACGGTGTATTGACGTTTATTAACGTTCAGATGGCAAAGTTGTTGGAACTTCCAAGAAGTCTGTTGAGCGGCTGCACCCTGATGCAAATGCTGCATCATCCGCAGATGAGCCGATTCAAGAAAAAGAAAATTTTACGTATCTATCGGGAAACTATTTTTCACCGTAAGCGCTATCATGAATTGATTGATGAATACGGAAGACATTGGCTGGTTACTGTGACGTACGGTGATCAGATGGATGGCGACTTCTTGTTCAGCGTCAAAGATGTATCTGATTATAAACAAATTGAACAGACCGCTTATCAAAATGACAAACTTGCGATGCTGGGGCGAATTTCAGCATCTATTGCTCATGAAATTCGTAATCCGTTGACTGCAATCCGTGGGTTCATCCAACTGCTCAGGCCCCATTTGCTGCAGCTCGGCAAAGACGAGTACGCTCGAATCATACTGACGGAGATTGATCGGGCGAATGACATCATCTACGAATTTTTGAATTCTTCCAAACCGTCAGCTCCACAGAAGACCGTGATATCCGTCGACTCTTTGCTCAAAGAGGTGGTCTTGCTGACCGAAAGCGAAGGGTTGATGAAGGGATGCGAGATCGTACTGGATGAAGGGGATGCCCCGCTGAATGTGTCCATTGATGTCAAACAGATTAAGCAGGTTATTTTGAATATGGTGAAAAACGCAATGGATGCCATTGAGGAAGTTGGCGAAGAACATACGGGTCTAATTCGAATATCTACCGCCACGGAAAACAAATTCGTGCAGATCTCCATCGCGGATAACGGTCATGGGATGGACCATAACACGCTTGTACGTCTGTTTGATCCATTCTTTACGACCAAGGAGAGCGGAACGGGGCTTGGACTTTCGGTGAGTTACCGGATCATCAAGAACCATGGAGGCACCATCTCTGTGGATAGCAAAAAGGGCGAAGGCACGCGGTTTATAATTATGTTACCCTTGGTATATTGAGAAAAGCGGGGAGTTAAGGAGTTGGCCATTTGCCAACTCCTTTGTTTTATGTTGCCAATAACGGTTATAGTTAGTAATGAATGCGAATACATAAGCTCCATAACGGAAGGATGAGATGCAGATGGAAATCCAAGGAATGGAACAAATGAATCAACAACTGATGGATCACGTGGGAAAAGTGATTGTGGGAAAAGAGCATACGATAGAGCTGGTAATGACAGCGATCATAGCGTCAGGACATGTGCTGCTGGAGGATGTACCGGGTACCGGAAAAACGATGCTTGCCAAATCGGTAGCCTCTTCATTGGACTGCACATTCCAACGGATACAGTTTACACCGGACTTGCTGCCCTCTGACTTAACAGGGATTCATTTTTTTAATCAAAAAGAAGGGGATTTTGAATTCCGACCCGGCCCCTTGTTTGCCAATCTTGTACTAGCCGATGAGATTAACCGTGCTACACCGCGTACACAATCAAGCTTGCTGGAGTGTATGGAAGAGCGCCAGATCAGTATCGACGGTTCAACGAGACAGCTGGAACGGCCATTCATCGTTATCGCCACCCAGAATCCTGTAGATAACCAGGGAACTTTTCCACTACCTGAAGCGCAGATGGATCGTTTTATGATGAAAATTCGCATGGGTTATCCAAGCAGTGAAGAGAGTGTAGAAATTTTGAGACGTACGGTAGCCAGTCGTTCTGTTGATGATCTCTCGGCAGTGATCAGTCGTGAAGAACTTTTGAAGGCGCAGGATACGTATAAAACAGTGCAAATCAACGAAGATTTGCTACGATATATCATTCAGTTAACCGAAGCGACAAGGCAACATCCAGAGCTCTCGCTTGGCGTAAGTCCACGAGGGGCTCAGGCATTACTCAAGGCAAGTCAGGCATGGGCTGCACTGCATGGCAGAGACTTTGTTTTGCCTGATGATATTAAAGTACTGGCGGAACCTGTGCTGGCGCACCGACTGGTATTCCGTAACCGGATCAGACAACAAGAGGGCTTGGCGGAGCGTATCATCCAGGAACTTCTGAATCAGACAGAAGTGCCTACGGAGAATCTCGCTACAAGCGGGCGTTAATCTTATGGCATTATTATGGCTTGTCCTTGTTGGAGGCATTGTCGTTGTTATACATGGTGTGTGGTTTGGACGACCTGCACTGCGAAAACTCAAGTACAGCAGACAATTCAGCAAGCTGCGTTGTTACGCTGGAGATGAACTTGAGATGGTGGAGACGATATCGAATGAGAAACGAGTCTCCGTACCGTGGCTCAGACTTGAATCGATGATGCCAGTGTCGTTTGTATTTCGTTCCGGCTCAGGTATGGATATTAGTCAAGGCGAAATCTATCAGAACCATAAGAGTATTTTTACGTTAAAACCGTTTACTCGTATTACGCGCAAGCATCCTTTTACATGTACTCAGCGTGGGATTTATCCATTAAATACAGCAACGATGACAGGTGGGGATCTCTTTGGTGTGTGGCGTTCCACCAAACCAATTCCTTTGCAAATGTCTATGATCGTGTACCCTTCATTAGTGAATGCAGAGGATCTTCCTGCAATTTATCAGGTATGGCAGGGAGAAGTGGAAGTATCACGATGGATCGTTGAAGATCCTTTCTTGATCCTGGGTGTTCGGCCTTATGGTGCAGGCGACCCCATGAATCGTATTCACTGGAAAGCGAGTGCACGTACAGGTGAATTACAAGTCTACAAACAGGGATGGACGGCTGATCCGCAATCCTGGATTGTAGTCAATATTCAGGAATCTGCAGATATGTGGAGTGTTGTTACTCGACCGGAAAAGATTGAACGGGCACTTCGTTACGCTGCCACGGCTGCAGTGGATGCCATCGGGAGAGGGTTGCCGGCAGGCTTCGCCCATAATGGTTATCATGTGGGTGGAGGCCGCGATACACTTCGGATTGAACCGGATTATGGCACGCCCCATCTGGAACGGTTACTGGAAGCTATGGCTGAGACAGAGTTGAAATGCATGGTGCCCATGGAGCAATTCCTGAATGATGAAGTACGTCTGAATGAAGAAGCACAGCAAATCCGCAGCTATCTGCTGATTACATCCTATGTATCTGCCGCTATGGAGCACGAGATTGCACGTCTGCACGAACAAGGACATCGTGTAACGATTCTCCCGGTAGAGGACGTGAAGGGTAATACGAAGGCGGTGAGTGCATGAGGAACAGACCGGTAGCGACGACCACAGGACTCATAGCAATGCTTGCCGTCTTGATGGCTGGCATATACCTTTTTCCGATATTTACGCTTGCTTCATTCTACGCAATGGAACATTTGCCGTACACATTATTCATCCTGGTTGTTTTTGCAGGTTGGTTGGGACAGTTCATTCAGCATAAAATTCCAGGTTTTAGCGAGAAAAGTACACTCATTCGTGGACTAGCGGCACTCGTCATAGGATTTCTCTTCGCACTCGTTGTTGGGATGGGCCTTATTCTCCCGTTGCCGGATATCATCACATTGGTACTGTGTGGAGTCATCTCGGCTTATGCAGGTCTGACCTTCCAGCCAGTCTTTCATTCTGTGTTGTTATGGCGCTTGCAGATTATGGGTGTAATCAGTGCAATCGTGCTTATGATTGCTTCGAATTCGTTGGAATTCATGCAGCCGATACGAACCTATAACCTATGGATCTATATTGCGGGAGTGATCAGCTTTGCTTTTTGGCTGGTTGGACGATATATGCTGCAACTGGATCAGGCAATACTCAATGACGGCAAGAGAAGATTGGTATTAAGAGATTTTGCACGTGCGAATCATCAGCGGTTCATGTGGATGTTTATTGTTATCGTCGCGATTGGTGCTTTCCCAAGTCTGGCTGCCTGGCTGGGACCGCTACGTGATCGCTTGCTCGCATGGATCAGGGGATGGTTTGGTCCGATTTCCGGCGAGGAGCCACGATTACCAATGGACAACCCCAATCAGCAGTTAAATATACCGAATGACTGGAGAGAGCCGCCATCCGAGCCCTCAGTCTTCTGGAACATCCTTGGATGGGTAGTGATGTGTGCTGTAGCAGGAGTAATTCTGTGGCTGCTTCTGAGGTTGGGACAAAAAACGATAAACAGACTTATGGACCGATTCAAGGGGATGTTACAACCAGGTGAAAAGAAGGCAGAACCACGGACGGAGTATATCGATGTCAGTGAGACGCTTGATGCGCCAGCAAAAGTCCGAAAGAATTGGTTTCGCAAGAAAGAGGCGCCACCTGCACAGGATGCTGAACGTGTTCGGTATTACTATCGGACTTGGATTGAAAGAGCAGCTCATCGAGGCGTGGAAATACAGGGAACGCATACTCCGCTGGAGGCTGCACAGACCATTATTCAGAATGGTGTGAAGGTAGAAGAAGATGAGCTGTCTGCGAGACTGCCAGATACGTATAATGCCGTTCGTTATGGAGAGAAAGCTCCCGATCGTTCCCATATGGTTGAGATTGACCGAATCTGGAGATCTTATCGAAGTAAATAAGTCCGGAATCCCTTTACTTTTCTTGTCACGTTCAAGTATCATGAGAGGAATACACAAGTTGGTCAGAAAAGGAGCAGACATTAATGAAGACAAATCATTGCAAAATTGTAGATTGTACGATCCGTGATGGCGGATTGGTGAATAATTGGGACTTTAGCGTGGACTTTGTTCAACAGCTATATGCTGGATTGAATGAAGCTGGCGTTGATTATATGGAAATTGGATATAAGAACTCTCCGAAGTTGCTTAAAGGTGCTGAGGAAGCAGGACCATGGCGTTTCCTGAACGATGATTTCCTGCGTAAAGTTATTCCTCAAAAAGGAAATACCAAACTGTCTGCACTGGTTGACGTTGGACGTGTGGACGAAAATGATATCTTGCCTCGCAGTGAGAGCATGCTGGATCTGATCCGGGTTGCCTGCTACAGCAAAGATGTAGACAAGGCACTTGCACTGGTTCAAACATTCCATGATCGTGGATATGAAACTACACTTAATATTATGGCACTCTCCAATGTTATGGAGAATGAATTGCTGGAAGCATTTGAATTGATCAAAGAAAGCGCTGTGGATGTTGTTTACATTGTAGACTCCTACGGTAGCTTGGACCATAATGATGTGAAATATCTGGTAGAGAAGTTCAAGACTCACTTGCCTAACAAACGTCTTGGTGTTCACACACATAATAATATGCAACTTGCGTTTTCTAACACATTGGTTGCGGCAGAACTTGGCGTCGAACTGCTTGATGCTTCTGTGTATGGTATGGGCCGTGCTGCTGGAAACTGTCCAACCGAATTGCTCGTAGCTCATCTGAAAGGAACAAAATACAATCTGCGTCCAGTACTTGGTGTATTGGAACAGTTGATGGTTCCACTCAGAGAAAAAGAAGAATGGGGTTACATTCTGCCTTACATGATTACAGGCGCGTTGGACGAGCATCCACGTTCAGCAATGGCGATTCGCTCATCGGAAGACAAGGATAAGGTTGTTGATTTCTATGATAAATTAACAACACCAGAAGTGAATTTTGATAAGTAATATAGTCTGAAATACAGTTGTAAAATAGGAAAACATGGACTCTAACTGGAGATCCATGTTTTTTTAGTTCTTAATGCCTTGTTTTTCTCTATATTTGTGAATAAATATTCCTAGGAGTAACTATTTTTTAGTTCACGTATACAAAATTAAATGTTATTATGTACCAGATAGCATGTGTATGCATGTGAATTGAACGTTGGTTAATATGTTTTTTGTCGAATCATGTAGTAAGTTGTTGAGTTTGGTTAATGTAATTCAGGATAGGTGATCCCGGGAAGGAAAACACGGCATGAAGGTTAATCTGCAAGATCAGAGAAAAATAAGTTGGGTCGCTGTGAGCGGCTTATTATGTTTCCTCGCAAGTCAATGGTTTCGTTCTTCTTCAAGCTCTGATCTGATCATATCGGGTTACCCGGTTTTGACACTCTTGGGTGGATTTGCTGCGGTAGCGGCTTGTATCGGCATCTATAATCAAAGCTGGTTGTTTCGGACACAGAAGCTAACGCTTCGGAGGACATTATTGACAACACTCTTTTTATTGATTGGTCTGTTTGAACTGGTTCATATCGTTTCATTTGCAGAAGAGATTCCAAATGGAGCCATGATGGAATCGGAGTTCTCCTTAATGATGTCAACCATGGGATCTTTGGTATGTTCTGTAGGTTTACTGCTCGTGTATACCTTAAATGAGAAAGAATTTGCATTACCACGCAAATTCTTACTTTTAAGTGGGACATTGGGTACCTTTGTTATTTTGTACATACTGGCTATTCAGGAATGGAGCATGTTGCCGAGTATGCTTGATGGGGAAGTGCTTGGTGGTATCTTCACTCGAGTTCATCTTATGGTTGGATTGCTCTATGGCATTATTGCAGTTCTTTTGTTTGTACAATGGAAAAAAACCAAAGACGGTGATCTACCAACCATTCTATGTGGCATTCTGTGTTTCTTTTTTGGTGAATGTTATTTTGTTTCAGCAACTGGGGTGAACGATCTCAATCTGTTATTAGGATTGCTGAGTAATTGTATGGCGTATTTTTTCATTCAAAAAGGGCTGTATACGTCCGTAGTGGACACACCTTTCCTGCAACAGCAGGTCGCGGAAGCCAAGATGAACTATATTGCTCATCATGATGATGTAACGGGACTTCCAAACCGTCGTCGCCTTTCACAGCAGCTGAAAAAGATGATGGATGATGCCGTGGTGCAGGAACAGCTTGTTGGTGTATTGGTCCTGAATATTAATCGGTTCAAAACCATTAATGATTCGCTTGGACAGCAAGCGGCTAACCGTGTTTTGCGTCAGGTAGGTCAACGACTGAAACAATTGTCCCTTCCAGGAGAAGAAGTCTTTGGATTGGGAAGAGATGAGTTTGCATTAACGATGACAGATTTCAGTTCAACCGATACAGCGTTGCGTCGGACAAGATCCATTTTGCAACTTTTTGAGAAGCCCGTCTTGGTTGATGGCAATGAGTATCATCTGACACTTGGAATTGGGATGGCCATTTTCCCACATGATGGGGAGTCACCACTGGAGATTATTCAAAATGCCGATACGGCTTTGCACAGTGCAAAGGAACAAGGAATGGAACTGAATCGTTTTGCCCATGCGATGCAGATGAAGGCACAGGAGCGTTTGCAGCTTGAGAATGATCTGCGCAAGGCGTTGGATCGAGGTCAGTTCTACCTGGTCTACCAGCCGCAGGTTAATCTGCAAAGTGGGCTAATCGTTGGCATGGAAGCCTTGGTGCGTTGGCAGCATCCGCAGCGGGGCTCGGTATCTCCGGCGGACTTTATTCCTCTGGCAGAAGAGAGTGGGCTCATTGTGCCACTTGGCGAATGGGTGCTTCGTGAAGCGTGTGCACAGAACAAACAGTGGCAGGAAGCCGGTTATCGTAAACTGTGTGTTTCGGTGAATCTGTCGATGAGACAATTCAGGCATTCCCATTTGTTGGACAATATCAATGGCATTCTCAAAGAGACGGGACTAGAGCCTGTATGGCTTGAACTGGAGATTACAGAGAGCATGACATTTGATAAAGACCGGTCATTCGAACAATTGCGCAAAATCAAAGAAATTGGTGTGCATATCAGTATTGATGATTTTGGAACGGGATACAGCTCGTTGCACTATCTGAAGGATCTGCCAATTGATCGGCTTAAGATTGACCGTTCATTTGTGAATGAAGTCATGGAGGACAGCAATAACGCCGCGATCGTATCTACCATCACTTCAATGGCGCATCATTTACAACTGAAAGTCACAGCTGAGGGCGTGGAGAACGAAGATCAGATGGTCTTTCTTCGCAATCAACACTGTCACGAGGCTCAGGGTTATTTCTTCAGCAAACCGATTAAAGCCGCTGAATTTGAAAAGCAATTTTTGAGAGATGTGGATAAGCCTACAGGCTAGGGAACAGCGGGGGCGCGAGGGTGCTCCTGCTTTTTTTGATGGATGCGTAATGAAAAAAATGGGAAATATGACTTGCATGCTATAGAGGATCATGGTATATTATTATTTGTAAAATCACTGTTAAATTCCTAAGGAACTTAACAATAAATCTTCAATCATGCGGGTGTAGTTCAATGGTAGAACTTTAGCCTTCCAAGCTAATAGCGTGGGTTCGATTCCCATCACCCGCTTAATGAAGCAGTACCGGAGCCCTTGCGATGCAGGGGCTTTTTTCTATTACCTTAAAAGAAATCCCGTGGTAACGGCGATCAGAAGATTGTTCTGTTTTCGGAGTGGCCAGTAAGTAAGTATTCTTTAGTTTAATTTATATACCCTTTGCTTTTTTACAATGATCTGGTACAATAACGGAGAAATTGATACTACACATGAATGAGAGGTAACCATACGTCCCATGAAGTAAAACACATGAATTTAACCCCAGTTAACTGCAGACGGTTTTATGACGCAGTCAGCCAGAGCGGCTGAGCAATGAGGGGATTCGTGTGTCCAAATTCAGCTATGGGAAAAGGTATGGAGCAAGTAAGCCATTGAGGTTTACGTGTACCCTGTATTTTGGGTTTCTTTGTTCATGCCGTAGCTTACCTTAGATCTGTCTTTGAATGCTTGATCCAATCCTGAATTGCCAAACCGCCGGCTGATGCCAGCGGTTTTTTTTGTTCGGCAAAAAGGATGCAGGAAGGATGAGGCCTCATGATGACATTGGTACGCTTACATGAAGTATCAAAAGAATGGAACGGTATTGAATTGTTTACAGGATTGAATTTGGAGATTAATGAGGGCGAACGACTCGCCATTTTGGGTCGCAACGGATGCGGCAAGACAACGTTGTTACGCATCATTTTGGGTGAGGAGCATGGTGGTGGACGGATTGAACGTCATATCCCTCAGCAGGAATGGGGGTTCATGCGCCAGCGCTCGGAAATTGAGACCGGGATGAATGTACTGGATGCGGTCCGTCGTGAGAGCGGTCAGATCTATGAAGTGAAACGGAACTTGGAAGAACTGGAACAACGTTTGAGCATGAGCACTGAAGCGGATGAAGAGCTGCTTGCAGCTTATACACAAGTGATGGAGCAATATGAACAGTTGAACGGTTATATGTGGGAGACTGAGGTAGAGAAAGTACTGACTCGCCTTGGATTATCCGCAGAGCATTGGAACAGACCCTATCATTCCTTGAGCGGTGGACAAAAAACAAAGGCTCGTTTGGCGGGGCTGCTTGTCAGCAAACCCAAATTCCTGATCCTGGATGAACCGACGAATCATCTGGATGAGGGAAGCATGCGCTGGCTGGAAGAGTGGTTATCCTCATATGAAGGTACGCTGTTATTTGTATCACATGATCGTACGTTTATTGATCAGGTAGCAACAGGAGTCATTGAGTTCAGTCCAGATGCCCTGACCAAATACAAGGGCGGATACTCCGACTACAAGATCCACAAAGAGCGTGAATTACGCGAACAGGAAACGATCTACCGCAGGCAGGAATTGGAACGTAAGGCGCTGGAAGAAACGATTCGAAATTATCAGGAATGGTTCCATAAAGCGCATAATTCGGCGACTGATGTGGAGGTGAAGATCACCCAGAGCTTCTACAAGGCCAAAGCCAACAAAAATATTTCACGTTACCATGCGAAACAAAAACAGCTGGAGCGTTTGGAGCGGGAACGGGTGGATAAACCTCGTGAAGCTGCAAAGTTGAACATGGAATTACAGATGAATCCACTGGCTGCACGCCAGCTGCTTGCGCTGGAAGAGGTGAGTTTTTCATATACGGGAGACAAATCATTGCTGCGCAATCTTCGAATTACTGTGGAACGCGGAGATCGGCTTGCTGTACGAGGTCCTAATGGAACCGGCAAGACAACACTGCTGAAGTTGATGATTGGTGAACTGGAACCTTCGCAAGGCAAGGTCACACGGCATCCACAGCTGAAAATCGGTTACTTTTCACAGGAGCTGGAAGGGCTTCCCGAGAACCTGACGCTGCTGGACAGCTTGCTTACCCTTCCATCCATGACACAAAGTGCGGCACGTACCATTCTGGGATGTTTCCTATTTTCCAGAGATGATGTATTCAAGCGCATTGGGGATTTGAGCATGGGGGAAAAGTGCAGAGTGGCATTTTTGAGACTGTACTTTGGCGGAGCCAATCTGCTGGTGCTGGACGAACCAACGAACTATCTGGACATTGATACCCAGGAAGTCATGGAGAATGTATTAAAACAGGCTTCAGGTGCTTTGGTGCTTGTATCCCATGACCGGATGCTGACGAAGTCACTCGCGAATCGGTTATGCGATCTGGAGGCTGGTGGCACAGCAACTCTGTTTGAAGGAGGAGTGTCGGATTGGGAGCAGTCCAACAAACTTCGGGAGGTGGCGCTGGAGACCCGGGAATCCGATGACGAGCGGTTACGATTGGAGATGCGCCTATCCGAATTGCTGTCTCCTGTAAGCACTGCTGGGAAAGACAGTCTGACACAGCCCGAGCATTCGAATGAGCGAGCAGTCGAGGCAGCTGAGATTCGCGAAATCCAGCAGCGCCTGAAACAATTGAAAGATAAGGGTGCAAGCATAAATTAGAACATGGACGGCTTGCTATTTCGATCTATTTTGCATATAATTATGAACGATCATCGATGATTACATCGATATGGGTAAACTAAGCAAACGTGATGATGGAGATAAGTAAGCAGTGCCTCTGGACAGGGAGGAAACGCCGTAGATTGAGAGCGTTTCTGTAGAACAAGGCTGCCGAAATTCACTCCGAAGCGGTTCCCTGAACCTGTTTGTGTGCAGACACAGAGGCAACAGTAGGGGCAAACGGTTAACGGTCGTTATTCCGTACAAAGTGAGACAGAACCAGTTGCAGGCCAGAAGGGCCACGCAGCAATGGATGTCTAACAAGGGTGGTACCACGGTCTTTTCGTCCCTTCAGGGGAGAGAAGGCCTTTTTTTGTTGCAAAAACACCACAAAAAGGGGGCAATTACACATGAAAGAACGTTTAGAGGCATTGAAGATCGAAGCGCTGGAGCAGTTGTCTGGTGTGAATGATCCGCAGACGCTCAGTGATCTGCGTGTGAAGTATTTGGGGAAAAAGGGTGCATTAACTGAAATTTTGCGTGGTATGGGTGCACTTAGTGCGGAGGAACGTCCAGTTATTGGTCAAGTAGCCAATGATGTTCGGGCTGCCATTGAGGAAGTCATCGATAGCAAGCAGGATCAGTTCCAGAAGGAAGAGACGGCGAAGCGTCTGCAATCCGAGAAAATTGATGTGACTCTGCCAGGACGTCGTGGACGTCAAGGCGGACTGCATCCACTGACCAAAGTGGTACAGGAGATTGAAGATATTTTCATTGGTATGGGATACCGTGTTGCGGAAGGTCCTGAAGTCGAAATGGATTATTACAACTTTGAAGCATTGAATCTGCCGAAGAATCACCCGGCGCGCGATATGCAGGATTCTTTCTATGTTACCGAAGACTTGTTGATGCGTACCCATACATCTCCGGTTCAAGTACGTACCATGCAGAGCATGAAGGGCGAAGTGCCTGTCAAAGTCATCTGCCCAGGTAAAGTATACCGCCGTGATGATGACGATGCGACACACTCTTTCCAATTCAACCAGGTTGAAGGATTGGTCATTAGCGAAAACATTCGTATGAGCGATCTGAAAGGAACCCTACTGCAATTCGTACGCGAAATGTTCGGTTCCCACACAGAAATTCGTCTGCGCCCAAGTTTCTTCCCATTCACAGAGCCAAGTGCGGAAGTGGATGTAACTTGTGTACAATGTGGCGGCAGCGGCTGTCGCGTATGTAAGCAAACAGGCTGGCTTGAAATTTTGGGCGGCGGTATGGTTCACCCGAAAGTACTGGAAATGGGTGGATATGATCCGGAGAAATACAGTGGTTTTGCATTTGGTATGGGCGTAGAGCGTATCGCGATGCTGAAGTATGGTGTCGATGATATCCGTCACTTCTACAATAGCGATCTGACCTTCCTGAAGCAATTTGGACGGCTGTAACTTTAAGTCAAGAAAGATTAACCATATAGAGCAAGCGAATGAACCGGGAACACCAATTTATAGATGAAGGAAGTGAACGTCCATGAGAGTATCGACAGATTGGCTGTCTGATTATATTTCCCTTGAAGGTGTGACGCCACAGGAATTGGCGGAGAAAATCACCCGTGCGGGTGTCGAAATTGATGTAGTGGAGAACCGCAACAAGGGCGTCAATAAAGTTGTTGTAGGTTATGTGAAGAGCAAGGAGAAACACCCCGATGCAGACAAACTGAATGTATGTGTCATCGATGCTGGTCAGGAAGAAGATCTGCAGATCGTGTGTGGTGCGAAAAATGTGGATGCAGGCCAAAAAGTAGTCGTAGCCCTGGTTGGAGCAAAGCTCCCTGGTGGATTGGATATCAAAAAAGCCAAACTGCGCGGTGTTGTATCCCTTGGCATGATCTGTTCCGCCAAAGAGCTGGGCATGAACGACAAATTGTTGCCGAAAGATCAGCAGGAAGGTATTCTCGTTCTGCCGGAACAAACGGAGGTTGGCACGCCAATCAGCCAGGTTCTTGGTCTCGACGATCATGTGCTTGAACTGGACCTGACACCGAACCGTTCCGACTGTCTCAGCATGCGTGGTGCAGCTTATGAAGTGGGTGCCATTCTGGGTCGTGAAGTGAAGCTGCCAAGTCCCAAAGACCAACTGGTTGAAATTGGTGATGCAGCCGTGAATCATATCTCTGTAGAGATCAAGGCACAGGAGCAATGCATTCACTATGCAGCTCGTTATGTAACTGGCATTAAGCTGGGTGCTTCCCCGCTGTGGATGCAAAACCGTCTCATGGCGGCAGGTGTTCGCCCAATCAATAACATCGTTGATATCACGAACTATGTCATGCTGGAATACGGTCAACCGCTACATGCATTCGATGCGGATAAGCTGGAAAAGGGCCATATTGAAGTGCGGATGGCCAACGAAGGCGAAACGATTGTTACGCTGGATGGACAGGAGCGCAAGCTGGAGCCGCACATGTTGCTCATCACGGACGGCGTGAAACCTGTAGCCATCGCTGGGGTTATGGGTGGCGAGAATTCCGAGGTATCGGAAGGCACGGTGAATCTGTTGCTGGAATCCGCCAAGTTCGATGGCGGAACCGTTCGGAAAACGTCGCGCCAACTGGGGCTGCGTTCCGAAGCAAGCATGCGTTTTGAGAAGGAAGTAGACCCGGGTGCGGTGATTACGGCTTTGGATCGTGCGGCTGAACTGATTCAGCGTTATGCTGAAGGTGAAGTGCACCAGGGAATCGTGGAAGCTGGAGCAGAGGCTGCGGAGAAACGTGTAATTCAATTGTCGCTGGACAGACTGAATCGTTATCTGGGAACTGATCTGTCTTTGCTTGAGGTAAAAACGATCTTCGCTCGCTTGCACTTTGCATGTGGTGATGCTGATCAAGGATTGCTGGATGTGGAAGTGCCAACACGCAGAGGGGATATTACGCTTGATGTAGACTTGTTTGAAGAGATTGCACGCCTGTACGGATACGACAACATTCCAACCACATGGATTGAAGGGCCGACGACTCCAGGGGCATATACACGCTCTCAAGCAATGCGCCGCACGATTCGTGGATTGCTCTCAGGCAGTGGCTGGCAGGAAATGATCAGTTACTCCTTTGTACACCCGGATAAAGCGACTCTGTTCCCAGCGTTGACACAAGGCAGTAAAGCCGTGAAACTCGCGATGCCTATGAGCGAGGACCGTAGTGTGCTTCGTACGAGCATTTTGCCGCAAATGCTGGATGCAGCGGTGTATAACATGAACCGTAAACAGGATTCACTGGCTGTATTTGAAGTGGGCAATGTGTTCTTCACTGAAGAAGATCAGTTGACCAAGCAACCACATGAGATTCCGGTACTGGGCTTGTTGCTCACTGGTAATCGTGCAAGCCAGCAGTGGAATGTTGGAGCGGAGAAAGTAGACTTCTTCGATCTGAAAGGTGCTCTTGAGCATCTGTTCGCCTATGTGGGGCTTGAACAACGCATTCGCTTGGTAGCAAACAGCCCTGAAGGATTCCATCCGGGACGTTCCGCATCGGTTTACCTGGAAGGTAAGGATGGCGGGGAAGGCACATTGATCGGTACATTGGGTCAATTGCATCCGGAACTGCAACAGCAGTATGATCTGAATGATGTGTACATCGCAGAGATTGCACTTGAATCGATCTACAATGAAGCAGACGCTGACATTCGTTATCGTGAACTTCCGCGTTTCCCAGCCATGGAACGTGATATTGCGGTTGTTGTGAATGAGGATATTGTAGCGGGAGATATGCTGCGCACCATTCGTGAATCGGCGGGTGAATTGTTACAAACTGTACAGGTGTTCGATGTGTTTACTGGTAGTAAACTGGGTGAAAACAAGAAAAGCGTGGCGATGGCACTGGTATACCGGAATCGTGAACGTACACTGACCGATGAGGAAGTTACTGAAGTTCATGCCCGTGTAGTGGCTCGTCTGGAAGAGCAATTCGGAGCGGAATTGCGTAAATAGGACAAAAGAAGATTTTTTGAACAAAGATTAGCAGGAATTGTTTGAAGTCACATCGAATCCTTAGCATTAGAGGATCGATGTGACTTTTTTGTGATTACAGCTTAGAATCAACATACAGACTTGAAGGAGGGCACAACTGTGACTACACCTGATCGTACACGCGTCACCGTAGAGATCTACGGGACTTCCTATAAACTGGTTGGCAGCAGTGCCGACTATATGAAACAAGTAGCTAACCTGGTGGATGAGCGTATGGGCGCAATCTCCAAGCAAAATTCCCGTCTGGATACTCCGCGTATTGCGGTACTGGCGGCTGTACATATGGCTGAACAGTCTCTTCAGACTCAGGAAATCCGTAATGAACTGAAGATGCTCACTGGAGAACGTACAGAACTGAGAAACGAATTGAATCGGTTGAACGCCATACAAAATGAACATCAACAAGAATTGGAACGGCGTGACCAGGCTCTTGCTGATTTGCAACAGCTGAAGATTGAAGCAGAGCAGGCGTTGCAAAAGTCCGAATCGGACAAAAATTCAGAGATAGCCAAGTTGAATAAGCTGCTGGAGCAAGAACGCGCTCAAGCAACGGAGCGAGTGCAGAAATTGCAGGCCCAAGCGACAGCACAACTGAAGGAAGCAGAAGCCAAGGGAACGAAACAGCTGAAGGAAATGGAAGAGAAAGCGGCTAACCAGCTTAAAAATGCACAGGCACAGGCTGCTTCCCAGCTCAAAGAAGCTCAAAACCGTTCTGTAGCCGAATTGCAGCAGGCGCAGGCCAAAGCTGCGGCGCAATACAAAGAGTTGCAGGACAAGACTGCAGCTCAATTAAAAGAAGCCGAAAGCCGTGCCGTTGCAGAACGTCAACAGATTGAAGCCAAGGCTGCGCAGCAGGTCCAGACAGCCAAGGAAGAAGCCGAGTCGGCCATTTTGTCAGAGTTGGAGCAGGCAGAGAGCAATCTGAAGAAAGCTCAGGAAGAGGCAGCGCTGCAATATAACGAACTTCAGCAACAGATGGAACTTCGTCTTCAACAGGCTGAAGAAAAAGCGCTGCAACAGACACAAGAGCTCACGGATCAGGCGAATCAGGAACGGTCTGCCTTACAGGAACAAGCGGAGCAGAAGCGCCTGACTGAGATAAATCAGTTGAATGCGGAGTTCAAGGCGTTATCCGAGCAGTTGGAACTCGAATGGATGGAGAAAGAAGCAGCCTTCGAGGAACAATTGCAGCAAGCCAAGGAAGCAGCAGCGTCCCAAGCGAAAGAAGCCGAAGCGGCGGCAGAGGCCTTGTTGCAAGAAGAACAGGGCAAGCTCAAACAGCAACTTGAGGAACAACGTAAACAGGCGGAGACTCGACTATTAGATGTCGAAGAGCAATTAGAAGAAGTGATGACCCAGCTCATCAGTGCACAGGACATGGTTGCAGAGCAAGAACAGCAGCTTCAGCACGAGCGTGGTCAATTGGAATCGTTACGTCATGAGCATGGGGTCCGTAAACAGGAGCAGGAAGTTCAGACTCGCCGAATTACGGAACTGGAGCAACAACTGGAGCAGTTGAAAGAGGACCGTTCCCAGTTGCAGGAGCTTCTGCGTGAAACGGAACAGGCTGCCCAGCAATCCCGTGATTCACAGGAACAATGGAAGCAGAAGTATAATGAAACTGTGGATAGAGAAACTTCTCTCACAGCACAGCTACGCAAACTTCAGGAGCAACATGCACAGCTTGAACAGGAAGCCCAAAAGCTTCGTGAGGCTGAAGTGAAGTCGGAAGAGGAACAGCGCAGACTGCATAAAGTGCTTGAACAGGCTCATGCTGCGGTGCGTACATTGCAGAATGAGATCGGCACGCTTACGGAACGTGAGCAGTCCTTGAAGGATCTTGCTGAGCAGCGATTGGCTGAGATCGGAGACCTGGAGAATCAGATTCTTGAAGTTGCTGAACAAAATGAAACGTTGGAGTCTGGTGTGCAATCCCTTCATGATGAATTGTCCGTGGTGAAGGAAGAGTCTCGTTTCAACCATGAAGAGGCTGTGCAATACCAGAAGGATGCAGAGCTTTTGGAAGAGAAACGCAATCAGCTTGAAGGTGAGCTAAATGTTGTTCGGGAAGAGCTGAATCGACTTCAGGATAACTATAAACAAATCCGTAATGATTACAGTGATGCATTACAACGTGAAGAGAATTACAGTTCCAAGCTGGATGAACTGAGCAAGGAGAAACAGGAGATTGTGAACGCACTTGAAGAAGCAAGTCAATCTTCAGCTAAACTTTCCGAGCGTTACTCTGAGCAAGAGAACCGGCTAGCCCAGACTGAGGAAGAAGCGTTGGAGTGGCAGATCAAATACGAAGAGCTGTCAGCCAAACAGGCCGAGTTGGCATCCCGTCTGGAACAGTTGACGAGACGTGAAGAAGAACTTCGCTCAAGTGTTGAACAAGCAGAGCAGAACGACCAGGTGTGGCAACGCCGTGCAGATGAATGGGCGGCTCAGGAACAATCCTGGCAGGAACGCTGGGCTGCACTTGAGAATGAACTGACGGTTTGGAAGAGAGAAAGTGCGGCAAGTAGTGAGTTGCTGGAGGGACTGGAGCAAGAACGACAGCAGCTGGACAAGTTACGTGCAGAAGCGACCCAAGAGAAAGAGATCATGGAAACTGAACTGCTTGAGATGGGGGAGCGTTACGAACTAGCGGCCAATCAATTACGTTTGTTACAGGTTGAACGTGAAATGGAGCAGGAGAAGGCAGAGCAGCTGAACACGGAATATCGTCAGTTGCATGATGAATATACGAAATTGCAGACGGAATATAACGAATGGATTGAATTGATTGAACAGGACCAGACCTAGCGGAATGAATGTAGCAGAACTGGCTCGTGGGCAACGTACTCTGGTACAATTTGTTATACTAAAGAAGGAGCTCCCGTCGCTGCGGGGGCTCCTTGTCTTGAATACTATTCTTCAACGATAATTTTGGAGATCATGCTGCTGTGTCCTGAACCGCAGAAGACAGAACAGGACATTTCAAACTCACCAACTTTGTCCGGGGTTATGACTTTGGAGCTATTTCTGGTATCCAGTTGAAGATTCAGCTCAGGCACCAGGATACCGTGATTTCCGTTTTCATTTTTATAAACAATGTTAACGGGAACGCCTTTTTTAAGATGGTACTCAGGTTGATCGAATTCATAGTTACTCGCCTTGATGACCAATTCTTCACTGGCTGTAACTCCAGCATCAGCATCGGATCCATTGCTACCAGATTCTGCGGACTGTTTCACTCCTCCACATGCAGTGAGGACCAGAATTAACATACAGGCAGCAAGCCATGTTATGCCTTTCTTCATCATGTGCCTCCTTAAAGCGTGATATGGATAAAATTTGAATGATTGCTCCAGTCATCATACCGCAATATGTGGATGCCTGTACACGCTGCGTATGTCGTTTTTTTGAAAATTGTACGTGTACGGCAGAGCGTGTGCACTGCCTGAATGAAATAAACCCCTTCCGGCCCAGGGCCTTCAGAGGTTTAGGAGAATACATGGGGACGTTAAGGTGAAGTGGAGATTAACTTTTGGAGCTTCGTCCGGCATCAAAAGGGGTGGATACCGGGATGAAGAGATCGATAATCCCGATAACCAGCGCAGCGAGAATGGCACCGAGCAGGCTGACTTCAACATGATCTACAACATATTGACCAAGCCAAATCACCAGTGCGCTAACGATAAATCCGACAATACCGCGACCAAACGGGTTGACTCTTTTGCCGAAGATACCTTCAACGATCCAGCCGAGCAGGGCAATGACAAGAGCAAGCAACAGAGCGCTCCAGAAGCCACCAACGGCGAATCCGGGAACGATCCAGCTGACCACCATTAATACAATTGCAGCGATGACAAATCGCACGACATGTCCCAGGAAATTCATGGTGTTTACCTCCTTTTATTCGGATTGAACTGAGCAGGGCAACTCCAAGGGGGATGGAGAGGTTGCACAATCCTGACACCTGTAGTTTGTGGTGTTATTGTTGAAGTTATGTGTGGAAGGATTCGTTAAATAGCGTAAGAAAGTTTCTTTCGTTATAATACAGATATAGTTTGGAAGGAGTTGTACACTTGGACACGAAAATTTTACACACACTGGAATATCGCAAAATTTTAAATACATTGCTTAGCTTTGCCCAGACGACCATGGGAAAAAAGAAAGCGGAGCAACTTGAACCAAGCAGTGAACTTGAAGAAGTGAAGCGGTTGCTGCAGCAAACCGATGAAGCCTTCACATTTGATCGCTTGAAAGGCTCACCGTCGTTTGGGGGAATTGTAGATATTACGGCTTCCATCAAACGTGCTGAAATTGGAGGCACACTTAACCCTCACGAACTTTTGGGAATATCCAATACAACCTTTGCAGCGCGGCGATTGAAACGTCAGATTGGTACTTTGCATGAAGATGAGCCCATCGAATCATTGTTCTATATCAGTGATCAACTGTCAGAGCAAAAAACGCTTGAGGATGCCATCAAAATCTGTATTGACGATAATGCAGAGGTTGCCGACAGTGCAAGCGTAACGTTGGCGCAGATTCGTCGTGAGCTGCGAGGCGGAGAAGCGCGGATTCGCGAAAAACTGGATTCCATGATTCGATCCTCTACCGTATCCAAGATGCTTCAGGATCAGCTCATCACCATCAGAGGAGACCGTTTTGTGATCCCGGTGAAAGCTGAATATCGTTCGTACTTTGGCGGGATTGTGCACGATCAATCCGGTTCGGGTGCGACATTGTTCATTGAGCCGGAATCCATTGTTGCAATGAACAACAAATTACGCGAAACCCGGATTCGGGAAGAACGCGAAATAGAAATTATTTTGCAGAAATTGACGGCACTTGTCAGTGAGCAGGGAGAGTGGCTGTTGTATGATGTCGACTTGCTGGGATCACTTGATTTTATCTTTGCCAAAGCACGTCTGGCTCGTGAACTGAAAGCAACATTGCCTCGCATGAATGACCGCGGGTTCCTGAAGCTCAAGAAAGGCCGTCATCCACTGATTCCAATTGAAAACGTGGTTCCAATCGACATAGAGTTGGGCAATGATTACACATCCATTATCGTGACAGGTCCCAATACGGGTGGTAAAACGGTAACGCTCAAAACAATTGGATTGCTGAGCCTGATGGCCATGTCCGGTTTATTTGTTCCGGCTGAGGATGGCAGTCAGTTATGTGTATTTGATGCGATCTATGCAGACATTGGGGACGAGCAGAGTATCGAGCAGAATCTGAGTACTTTCTCCAGTCATATGACCAACATCATTCGTATTCTGAAAAACATGACACCAAAAAGTTTGGTATTACTCGATGAACTTGGCGCAGGGACAGATCCGGCTGAAGGTTCCGCACTGGCGATCTCCATGCTGGAGCATATGCACCGGACGGGATGTCGCATGGTTGCAACCACTCACTACAGTGAACTGAAAGCATACGCATATGAGCGTAAAGGTGTCATTAATGCCAGCATGGAATTTGACATCAACACACTGAGTCCAACCTATCGCCTTCTGGTGGGTGTACCTGGACGAAGTAATGCATTTGCCATTGCAGAGCGACTGGGACTGCCGGGTTACATTCTCGACTACGCCCGTGGCGAAGTGAAGGAAGAGGATCAACGGATTGAGCACATGATTGCTTCTCTTGAAGAGAACCGTCTTACGGCTGAACAAGAGCGTGAGAAGGCAGAGAGCTTGCGCCAGGATATGGAGAAATTACGCAGTCGTCATCAGACCGAACTGGAGAAGCTGGAACAGCAGCGTGATCGCCGGATTGAAAAAGCAGAAGAAGATGCACGCAGCATTGTGGACAAGGCTCGCGCGGAAGCGGAGAAGATTATAGCAGATCTTCGCCTGTTGGCTATGGAAGAAGGTGCTTCCGTGAAGGAGCACAAACTCATTGCTGCCCGCAAACAGCTGGACGAGGCTGAACCGGAGAAACGCAGAAAAACGGTCAAGAAGACGGCAACAGCGCCGAAGACTCGTGCTATCGGTCCTGGAGATGAAGTGCTTGTCTACAGTTTAAATCAAAAAGGCCATGTTGTAGAGATGGCGGGCAGCAAAGACGCTATGGTACAACTGGGGATTATGAAAATGAAAGTATCCCTGGATGACCTGGAACTGCAGCAATCGGCTCCCGCAGCCAAACCAAAGCAAAAACCGGTAACGGGTATGAAACGTACACGTGATGACAATGTGAAAAGTGAATTGGATCTGCGCGGTACCAACCTGGAAGAAGCCCTGATGGAGACAGATCGGTTCATTGACGAAGCTTTCCTTGCCAACCTGGGCCAAGTTTATATTATTCACGGTAAAGGTACAGGAATTTTACGTTCCGGTATTCAGGATTACCTGCGTAAGCATAAACATATTAAAAGCTACCGGCTGGGCAATTACGGAGAAGGCGGGAACGGTGTGACCGTCGCAGAATTGGAATAGCCGGTCCATGAATCAATGATATTCTGCGACCTTATTCATGAAGGTTGCAGATGGGGAGAGGGGAACGGTGCGTGATAGAAAGCATTGACCAATTGCTGTCTCATCCCTTGGGGATGGTACTCGGTTTTTTCTCGGTAGCGATTATGGAGCTGCTCGTATTTCTGGCTTGTTTCGAACTGGTGACTAAGTATAAATGCTGGACGGAGATCAAGAAGGGCAATGTGGCCGTTGCGATGGCTACAGGAGGTAAGATCTTCGGGATCTGCAACGTATTGCGGTTCTGCATACAAGCGAAATCTTCGGTGTATGAAGCTATGACGTGGTCATTTGTAGGGTTTATCCTTCTGCTCATTGCCTATTTTTTGTTTGAATTCCTGACACCCGTGTTCTCTATTGATAAGGAGATCGAATCGGATAACCGAGCTGTCGGATTGATATCCATGATTATTTCAGTCTCGCTGTCGTTTGTTATTGGCGCGAGCATTATCTAGGGGGACCGGTCATGAAGATATTAATACGGATTTTGTTTGCGGCATCGATCGTGTTTTTTGCCATCGGTGTCATCTATGTAATGAATACATGATTATATGAAAGAGAAAGGTTGATCAATATGGAAACAACAGTATGCCCTTGGTGTCAGACGGAGATTGTATGGGATGAGGAGCTCGGTCCTGAAGAAGAGTGTCCTTATTGCCACAATGAGTTAAAAGGATACCGTACACTCAACATTAACATCGATGATGAAGAGAACGATGAAGCTGAGGACGACATCTATGATGTAGACGATGTAACGAACGAGAAACAGACTACGGATCTTTCGGATCTGTGGGGGGATGAAGTTGAACTCAAATTGCCGGAGTTGCGAACGTTAACCAAATACGCGGATGAAGGTAATGATCTCATTCAGTATGAACAAGGTGTACAGAAGCAACTTGATCATCAGGAAGAAGTACCAGAGTGCCCGAATTGCCGCGAATTCATGATTCTCGCAGGTACACAAGCTGCAACGCAGGATAACTTCACACCAGTTGCTAACGCAGCTTCAGGCGAAGGGTCACTATTGGCATCACCGTTTAAAGTATTGACCTATGTATGCTCGGGATGTTTCCAAGTTCAATACAGTCTGTCTGAGGAAGATCGTCTGCGTCTGATCAAGAACCTGAGTACGCAGGAATAAACATTTCGGAGATTCTAACCAATTTCATAGCAATCCTGAAGATTCATCATGTTTTCCTCTTGCTTGGGGCACGTTAACCCTAAGACCTACCTGTACATAGTTCACTTCAGGTGGATGAAGGAGGAGCAGATGAAGATTACTTTAGGCCGACAATCCATTCTGCTTTTGGGCGTGAATGGATTGTTTGCGTTAGCCGGAGCGCTGTCGGGAACCTTTTTGAATGTGTTTCTGTGGAAAAGCCGTCCGGATTATGCCATGTTGGGATGGTTCACTCTCAGCCAGCAACTGGCCATTGGACTGACATTCTGGCTTGCTGGCAAATGGGTCAAGGAACATAATAAAATGAGTGCACTACGACTAGGTACTGCGCTGTCCGGCATATTTTATATGATAGTCCTCTGGGCTGGTTCCAAAGCTGTAGACTGGATATGGCCTCTGGGTATGCTAATAGGTTGTTCCTTGGGGTTATTCTGGATTGCATTTAATGTTGTGTATTTTGAAATAACGGATCGGGAAAACAGGGATCTATTCAATGGCTGGGTCGGGTTACTTGGTTCGATGACAGGAATTATAGGTCCATGGTTCTCCGGTCTGATTATTACTCGCATGACAGACAACACAGGATATCGGCTCATCTTTACGGTATCACTCGTTATTTATGTCATAGCAGTAGTTTTTAGTTTTTTTCTGAAAAAAAGAAAGGTGAGCGGTACATACCGCTGGTCGGAACCTTGGATACAGCTATCCAAGCGGGATAGTCCCTGGAGGACCTTAGGCTTGGGTTTATTCGCTCAGGGTGCACGTGAAGGTGTCTTTGCCTTCCTGATTGCACTGCTTGTATATTTGGCTACCGCACAAGAGTACAAATTGGGGCAGTTCTCACTCATCACTTCTGCTGTGGCATTAGTAAGTTATTGGGCAGCCGGGAAATGGTTTAAACCACAGTATAGATCAAAAGGAATGTTCATTGGAGCTCTCATTCTGCTCGTTGTGCTTCTTCCTCTTCTCTGGAAAGTGACCTATGGTACGCTGTTAATCATGGGGATTGGGAGTGCTGTTGCGATGCCGTTATATGTATTACCGATGATATCAGCGGGATTCGACATGATGGGCACAAGTGGCGAAAATGTGGAGAAAAGGGTTGAACTTGTCGTTTTGAGAGAGTTATGCCTGATGCTTGGCAGACTATGTGGGTTGGCCATATTTATTGTGACGGTCTTAAATGCTCCGTCTCTACGCATGTTGACCTGGCTTATTATTGTCCTTGGTGCTTCTCCGCTAATTGGATGGATCTTTATGCGCAAGTTATTGAACCGAACGGAAGGACAAGAGCCCTCGGCTTAGCAGGCTTCCCAATATATAAACAGGGTACAGCGGCGGGAAAAGAGAACTTTCCGTGTGCTGTACCCTGTTTGTAGTTGTATTGATTCAGTTGTTGGTTATACAGGAGATGGTTTATTTGTACGTGTGAGAGAGAACAGATCCATATCAGGGTTTTGTTTGCCAGTAATAGCATCCACAATTAAGGAAGCAGCAATCATGCTGTATACGGTCCCGTTACCTCCATACCCTTCTACAAAGTACGAATTCGGATAGTCTGGGTGTGGACCGATTAACGGAAGACCGTCATGGGTGCTTCCAAAGACAGCCTCCCAAGCGTAATCAACTTCGAGATCAGGTAATGGGAAATACTCGGCAATCTTTTGTAACAAAATCTCACCTTTATGAACCGCCTTGATCGCCCGTTGTTCTTCTCGAGGACGATTCTCATCAAGTCCACCTGCAATAATTCTTCCGTCTGGAGTTGTGCGCATATATAGATAAGGTCGTTCGGTCTCCCATATCATGCATTGCTTATACCAGCTGCTGAGATCCTGTAGTGGCTTGGTGGCGATAGCATAGGTGCTTTGAAGGTATGCGCCCCTGTCCTTTTTAATTTCTTGTGTTTCATAGCCTGTTGAGAAAATAACATGTTTGGCACGTACAGTGCCATGAGGTGTGTAACATAGGACACCATTTTCATCATAATCACAATGGGTGAATTCACTATGAGCATAGACTCTTGCTCCTTGACGTGAGGCTGAGTGGAATAGTGAGTGAACCAAACGATACGGATTAACCTCAGCATCCCCGCTTGTGTATAATGCAGCACGTTTGCTGAACGGGAATAGTGCACTGATTTTTTCCTGATCCCACAGCTCCACATCAAATCCATAATGTTTCAGGTTACGATATTCTTCCTCCAGCAACGATACATCTCCCTCGTGACTGGCACAATAGAGACTTGTGCGAGGCACAAACCAAGGATCAATCTCAAGCTTCGATGAAATTTTTTCGAGATGGTGCATGGCATCCCGGCATAATTCGTAGAATCGAACACCGCGTTCTTCTCCAAATGTCTGGATACAAGAGGTGAGCGTTTTGTCATTTGTATATTGGAGTAGGCCCGTATTAGCCATACTACTGCCATAACCGATATCTCTTTTGTCAATAACAACGGTGTCAATCCCCTGATCTGTCAAAAGCTTGGCAGACAATGCGCCCCCCATTCCACCACCGATGATTAGACAATCACAGGACAGGTTTTCTTGCAAAACAGGATAATGGGGATGGGAAGCAAAGGTAGTTGGCCAAAATGTTTTTCCGTTAATAAGTTCCATAATTGATCACCTCTGTTGAATATAGTTGAAGTATACTTTTTCAGGTTAGGGTAACAATAAATTCGCAATAACTTTAGATTAAGGAGGTCAGATATACATGCAAAACTCACAAATGCAAGCACTGAGCCCCAAGGAACTGAACTATATTGCGGATTCAATTTCCAATGAGGAAATGTTAATCAAACAATGTGCAGCTACAGCCTCCATCACACATAATCCGCAAATTCAACAGGCGCTGAATCATTATGTTCGCTCACATGAGCAGCATCTGAATACTCTTGTCAATGCGTTACAGCAACATCAATCTCTTGCACCAGCGCAATCACAGTAAAGTTCAAAACATGACAAGTTATTTCAAAGTATAGGAGGAAAATACGTGTACACTCAATCTTTGTCATCTGGTGGAAATTTTATGCAGGAGCAAGATCTGCTGAAGTCGATTCTTGCAGATTTAAGACGAACCTCACGCGAATATACGACTGCGACAACGGAAGCTTCCTGCCCCATGACACGTCGAATGTTCACAGACCTGACGAACGATACCCTAAGATTACAAGGGGAACTGTTCAATCTGATGCAGCAAAACAACATGTATTCTGTCTCATCCAAGGCACTTCGTCAGGATGTGGACAAGCAAATTCAGTCCGCCCACCAGACCCAACAAAAGTGTCAGCAGTTCATTCAGGAAAAGAATACGCAGAACAGTTCATATAGCCAAGCTCCTAATGTGCCTCAGCATCAACCGAATTACGGTAACCCTTATTACATGTAACCTTTGCAAAAGAGGTTTGAAGCACCTAATGTTACAGGACCATACCACCGCTTGCCTGAATTCAGGGCAGGCGGTCTTTTGTCTATGCATCAACGTCAAATTCATGTAATATAAGTATTAATTCATTTTCAGGAACCTGGATGACGCTGGAGGGAAAACCATGAAAGATTTGAACGATCTGCAATTAAAAGTTCTGGATCTGCTGAAGGAAGACGCGAGAAGGACTCCCGCACTGCTGTCGACGCTGCTGGGGGAGTCGGAAGACAAGATCAAGAACGCCGTGGCACAGCTAGAACAAGACCACGTCATCGTGAAATACGCAACCGTCGTGAACTGGAGCAAAATAGATGATGAAAAAGTAACGGCCCTGATTGAAGTGCAGATCACGCCGGAGCGTGGTCGTGGTTTTGAAGGGATTGCCGAACGTATTTATCTCTATCCGCAAGTAAAGTCCGTATATCTCATGTCCGGTGCATACGATCTGCTCGTTGAAGTGGAAGGTGGCAACCTGCGTGAAGTCGCTAATTTTGTGTCGGAGAAACTGTCTCCGATAGACTCTGTACTTTCAACCAAAACGAATTTTATTCTTAAAAAATATAAGCAGGACGGGATTATCTTTGAAGACCATCAGGAAGACAACCGTCTCATGATCTCGCCGTAAAGGAAGATGTGTCATGATAGTGAATGAACAGACAACCGGGAACAACAAGAAAATGACATCTTATCTGGCACCCCTCGTGCAGCAGATACCTCCATCCGGAATTCGTAAATTTTTTGATCTGGTTGGAGACAACAAGGATATTATCACTTTGGGTGTGGGTGAACCTGATTTTGTTACCCCTTGGCATATGCGTGAAGCTTGTGTATACTCGCTGGAAAGAGGTATGACCAGTTACACATCCAACGCAGGTATGCCGAAGTTGAGAGAAGCCATTAGTGAATATCTGGATACTCAGTTTGATACCAAATACGATCCCAAGGATGAGATTATTGTTACGGTGGGTGGCAGTGAAGCGATTGACCTGGCTTTGCGCGCATTAATCGTACCTGGTGACGAGATTCTCATTCCTGAACCTTCGTACGTGGCGTATTCACCAATCGCTTCAATCGGTGGCGGTATACCAGTTGGTGTTGATACCTATGCGAAAGATCAGTTCAAGTTAACGGCCGAAGCACTTGAAGCTGGTATCACACCGAAGTCGAAAGTGGTTATTCTGTGTTATCCGAGTAATCCGACTGGAGCCATCATGACGTATGAAGAGTGGCTGCCTATTGCTGAAGTGATTAAAAAGCATGATCTGATTGTGATCGCGGATGAAATTTACGCTGAATTGACGTATACGCAAAAACATGTTAGTTTTGCAGCTATCCCTGACATGAAGGAGCGGACTATTCTCGTAAGCGGATTTTCGAAGGCTTTTGCAATGACAGGTTGGCGGATCGGTTACATGTGTGGTCATCCTGAGCTTATTGCAGCCATGCTCAAAATCCATCAGTATACGGTAATGTGTGCGCCGGCCATGGGTCAGGTTGCTGCACTTGAGGCGTTGACGAATGGTTTGGGTGAGAAAGATCGGATGGTAGAATCGTATAATCAGCGTAGACGTTTAATTGTGCAGGGCTTCAGAGATATTGGACTTGATTGTCATGAACCTCAGGGAGCATTCTATGCATTCCCGAGCATTCAAAAGACGGGTATGAGTTCAGACCTGTTTGCTGAGCGATTGTTAACGGAGAATAAAGTGGCTGCTGTTCCGGGCAATGTTTTTGGCCCTCAGGGTGAAGGCTTCTTGCGTTGTTCTTATGCTACTTCTGTAACCCAATTAAATGAAGCTTTGGAACGAATCGGAAACTTTGTTTACAAACTGCAAAAAGAGGGTTAATACTAAAGTAGAATCTTTTTACAAATGTGACATTTTTATCATTGGAAAAAATAACTTTCTTTTACAAAATAATGTGATATAATTTCAATTTGAAATAAGTTTTCATAAATTTGGAAACCATTTTTCCAAGGAGGGGTTAGCTTTGTTTTGTGTTGAATATGATTTACCGACGAATCGTGGGCACTATCTGGCAGAAGGCGATCATGGCGACCGATGGTCGGTGAAACCCGATAACGCATCTTTGCATGACATTTCCTTGGAAGATGAAATTCATATGCTTCGTCGCAAGATGGAACAGATCTTCCTCGAAGAGAAATCATTCACATCCGATATTGTAATTGAAATCAGCAGTTTGCTGGATTTAAAGATTAATGAATATATGAAGGCTAACCCGATTAAAGCAAAATAACGTTTATGCTGGATTGAAACGTTTCATTAATCGAATTAGAAAGTAAAGAAAGGGAGACCTGAGAAGGTCTTCTTTTTTTGTGTGAAAAGGCAGGGTGATCCCCCGATAAGCCAGGTTATTTTTTTGCGTGGAACAATTGTGATATATTGGACATAGGAGACTAAAGGGGGAACTGGAATGAAGAGATTTTGGGGGCTTACTGCAATCATTTCTATCGTTTTTCTGCTTGCTGGTTGTGGAGGTAAAGATGGTTTTTCCATATTCATCATTGATAACCAAGGAAATCCATCTGTAATCTCAGAACAGTTACAGGCCAATCTGCAACAGAAACTGGGCGAGGAACCCAAGGTAGAAGTGATCACCAGTGCGATGTATGATGTTCAGAAAATTATGGTAGAGTATGCGGCTGGAGGACATGATATCTTCATTTTGCCTGAGTCCGACATGAAACAATACGGAAGTAATGGCTCCAATGTTCCGCTGGATGATACTTTTGATCCCAAGAAGTTTGAACGGGGTGTATTTGAGGGTGGAGTATTGGTAGAGAAGGGTGAAGGAGATGGAGGGTCAGATCTCAAGCAAGAATCACATCTTTACGGCATTCCACTCGAAGATATGAAAATGTTTAAAGATGTAGAATATGCTGCGAGCAATTTGTTCGCTACCATTCCAGTGTCATCTTCCAATGTCGAAGAATCCAAAAAAGTGCTGAAGGCGCTGACAGAGTAAAGAAAATTCAGAATGGCTATGGAAGGAGGGAAGCGGATTGCTGATTACGGTCACAGGCGGCATAGGTAGTGGTAAAACCCGGTTTGCCCTTAAGTACGCAGCCGGGATTAGCCGGGAGGGTGTATATTTATCCACCGGTGATCATGATCCCGTTATTCCCGAATTGCCATCCGCTCATTATCGTGCCATTCATGCCGGGAACGGTCAGCATTTGACAGAGGTGATCACCCAGATTAATCGGGAATCCAATCTTTTTTTGGCGGACCAGCGAATTGTAATTGTAGACAGTCTGACCTCCTGGATGGCTGCCGGTTTCAGGGCAACAGAGGATCTGGATCATCAGCGTTCAGAGACACAGCTTTTGCTTGATGCATTATTGTCTTATCAGGGGAAGTTGCTTGTGATTACCAATGAAATGCATGGCACATTGCATCCTACCGAGGAAGAACGAATATTTACAGCGAGAATGGCTTCGGTTAATCGGATGCTGCAGATACATGCTGAAAAGATGTATTTGCTGGTATCTGGTCTGGCTATCGATCTTAAAAGTCAGGGCATGCGAAATGAAGATGAACGATAGTGAGATGACATAAACGGGTGATATAAAGAAGCCTCCTTAACCACGAATTGGTGGCGAGGAGGCTTTATTTATTAAGCTATTCTTTTTATTTCTGCTTTTTGTTACGTCTGATCCACCAGATGATACATCCGATGAGAATGATGGCCAGAATGACATACACTACAATGGAATAGACGTCCATAAAGTGCAAAATGCTCTCCCATGATGCGCCAAGCGCAGCACCAACGCAGACAAGAATGACATTCCAGATCAATGTACCAATGGTTGTAAAGAGAAGGAATAAACCAAATTTCATATTGGACATGCCTGCGGGAATGGAGATAAGACTACGAACGAGGGGAACCATTCGGCAGAATAATACGGTCCACATGCCATATTTGTCAAACCATGCATCGACACGGTGAATATCCTCTTTTTTGATGCGCAGAACATGTCCCCAGCGTTCCACAATTTTCTCAAGGCGTTCGACGTCAATGAGTAAACCAATACCATACAGGATCACAGCACCAAAGACAGAACCAATAGTTGCGGCGATAATAACTCCTGGAAGAGTGAGACTGGTATAGGTGGTCATAAATCCGCCAAACGGCAAGATGATTTCGGATGGAATCGGGGGAAATACGTTCTCAAGAGCAATAATGAGTGCAATGCCTATGTAGCCGTATTGTTCCATGAAATCGGTTATCCAGTTTTGCATAATCGTCTCCTTTACTTTTGGTTTCCTTTGATTTGTCGTATACTCGGCAGAGCACACCAATTCTTATATACGTGTAAAGCGATAGACGGGTTTCTGAAAAAATGGCATTCCCGTATTCATTATTATATTACCAATTGGAGGGATAACGATGGGCATATATACACGAACAGGTGACGAAGGACAGACTTCGGTCATCGGTGGACGCGTCATCAAGGATGATGACCGAGTTGAGGCTTATGGTACGATTGATGAGTTGAACTGTTTTGTAGGCCAGGCGATCAGCCTTATTGACTCGGCTCAAGGGGAATTTGAAGATCTGCGTGAACACCTGTTGGAAGTTCAGCAGGAACTGTTTGATTGCGGGTCGGATCTGGCCTTTGTGAAGATTAGTGAGACCAAATATAAGGTGAGAGATGAAATGGTCACACGTCTGGAACAATGGATCGACCAGTATGATGCAGAGAACCCAAAAGTGGAACGATTCATTATTCCTGGTGGCAGTCAGCTGTCTTCTGCTCTTCATGTGTGCCGTACTGTATGTCGTCGCGCAGAGCGTCGCACGGTAACACTTGGACAACATACAGATATTAATCCGTCTGTACGACGGTATCTAAACCGACTGTCTGATTACTTCTTCGTGGTTGCACGGACAGCCAACGCGAGACAACAGGTGGCGGATATTGAATATGTGCGGAGCAAAAAAGTCTTCCGCCGCAAAGAATGAGCCAGTATTATTCGCCGATTGTCTACACGGTGACCGAACAAGAAGATGGCTGGCTGCTGAAGACCGTGCTTCAGCGGCGGCTGCTGGTGTCGCGTAAGCTTTTGTCCAAAATTAAGCTGACGGAGCAAGGTGTCATGCTTAATGGAGAGCGCGTGTACATTAGCGTCAAGGTAGCTACGGGTGATGTCGTTGAAGTTCGGATGGAGCAAGAGGAATCGGATGATATTTTGCCCGAGCCTATTCCATTTACCGTTCTGTATGAAGATGAGCACTTGCTTATTGTCAACAAGGATGCGGGCATCATCGTTCATCCAACACATGGACATTACACGGGGACTTTGGCAAATGGCGTTGTTCATTACTGGAAAACCAAGGGCGAGCGTTTCCGGTTCAGACCGATTCATCGACTTGATCAGGAAACGTCAGGTGTGCTCGCAATAGCCAAGAACCCTTATGTGCATCAGCATGTCTCTGAACAGATGATCGCTGGAACAGTAGACAAGAAATATATTGCACTTGTGCACGGCAGCCCTGTCCCGGAACAAGGGGCAGTAGATGGCCCGATCGATCGCGATCCTGAAGAGCCACACCGCCGAATCGTAACACCTGATGGTTACGCTGCAAGAACGTTGTACACAACCTTAACACGTTGGTCAGGGGGCAGCGCCAGTGCGATAAGCCTCAAGCTGGAAAGTGGCAGAACCCATCAGATCAGGGTACATATGACGTCCATCGGCTGCCCGTTAATAGGTGATCGAATGTACAAGACACTACCTGTGCACGAGATCGATGAGCAGACCATGGCTGTTCGAGAAGAACGGGACAGCTGGATCGAACGCCAGGCATTACATGCTTGTGAGTTGACGTTTGAACATCCCATTCTAAAGGAACGCATAACGTTCCAGGCTCCTTTTCCACCAGATATGGCCGCGCTAGAGAAGCGTTTGAATGATGAGGCAGCTCCGAGAGAAGAACTGTAGGAAGCTGCGACGGGGCTCTTAGTTTTGCACCTCGTAGCGCAGTTTCCTGCACGGCCTGTCCTGTTTGGAGTTCAACGCTGTTTGTCTTACCCTTGTGAGGGATGCTTAATGCACCCGAACAACATGCCGTAGGCTAATCTTTATGGTTCTATGGTTAATGTATTGATGTTTACCAATTTGATGTTAAATATTTCAAGAATTCAAATCTTAAAAGCTTTTAAGGATACAAAAGCTGTAAGATTTTGATCCAAAAAAATATAGCGAATGTTTTTATTTTTCTCATTCGCAAAATTCAGTAAAATTACATGGCGATGGTATCGATTTGGAGCGACTTTTGGATTTGCGAAGCAAACCAAGGGAAGCGAGAAGTCGAAACCGGAGCCACAGGAGGAACACATACCATGAGTAACTTAAAAATATATCAATATGCCAAATGCGGCACATGCCGCAAAGCTGTAAAATGGCTTGAAGCTCAAGGACATGAGCTGGAGTTAATCCCTATTTTTGACTCACCGCCATCCGAATCTGAACTAACAGAACTCATCCAAAAGAGTGGACTGGAAGTGAAAAAGTTCTTTAATACGAGTGGGGAAGTGTACAAAGAACAACAACTGAAGGACAAACTTCCGGGAATGTCAGCTGATGAACAGATTCGTTTATTGGCTTCCAATGGTCGTCTGATCAAACGTCCGATCGTTACGGATGGAGAAAAGGTGACGGTTGGATTCAAGGAAGAAACGTACGAGCAGGAATGGAATAACGCATAAACGCGCTGAATATCAGCCTTGAATTGTTCAAAATTCAGGGCTTTTTTGGCTGAACGATGGTTGGCGGAACTATGCTATAATGATAGAATTAGTTTCGATATTTTATATGCTAGATTTAGATAGGAGAGAACAAATTCAAGTGAATCAACGTAATGAACCTACTTTGTTGCTGGTAGACGGTATGGCGGTGTTGTTCCGTGCTTTTTATGCGACATCTGCAAGCGGATATATCAGACGTACAAAGGCAGGATTGCCTACCAACGCAGTCTACGGATTTATCCGTTATTTCTGGGATGCGGTTCAGACTTTTGGGCCAAGTCATGTCGTATGTTGTTGGGATATGGGCGGTAAGACGTTCCGCGGTGAAGAATATGCAGCCTACAAAGGCAACCGAGCCGAAGCTCCGGATGACCTGATTCCCCAATTTGCTCTGATTCGTGAAGTCATGGATAGCCTGGGTATTCCGAATATAGGTGCACAAGGATTCGAAGCCGACGATTGTATCGGGACGCTTGCGAAGTATTATACCGAAGAGACCGATATGAATGTTATGGTACTGACGGGTGACCACGACATGTTGCAACTGATCAATGACCGCACAAGTATCATTATTATGAAAAAAGGCCATGGCAACTACATGGTGTATAATCCTGAAACGCTCATGGCAGAGAAACAACTGACACCTCGTCAAGTGATTGACATGAAGGGTCTGATGGGAGATGCCAGCGACAATTATCCCGGAGTACGGGGAATTGGTGAGAAAACAGCGTTGAAGCTTGTACAGGAATACGGCTCCATTGAAGGTATTCTGAGCAACATGGATAAACTGACCCCTTCGGTGCGTAACAAGATTGAGAATGATTTGGACATGCTTCATCTGTCCCGCAAACTGGCAGAGATTCATTGTGCTGTTCCGGTTGCCTGTGCGCTGGATATCTGTGAATTGCGTCTTGATCCGGATATGGTGATGGACAAGTTTGAACAACTTGAGATGAAGAGCCTTGGCTCTTGGATGGGAGTGGCAATAGGGTGAGCAACATGAATAACGTACGAACAGGCAAAAAGTGGTGGACAGGGGCTATGGCCCTCGTCCTGGCCTTGCCCGTAATTCTTTCGGGAGCAGTAAGTGCACCACAGACAGTGGATGCCAAAGCAGCAATTAGCACCAAAGTACAGAAAGTAAAAGCAGTAGGACGTAATTTTACCGTACAGACCGTTTCGATTCCAAAGGGAACACCGGTTACCGTGGGACTCGCGAAGAAGCAAGTTGGCCAGACGGCAACATTGCCATCGATTGTGAAAGCCTATGGTGCACAAGCAGCCATTAATGGAGCATTTTTTGAAGCATATAACGGAGCACCAGATCCATACGGTATGTTAATAGCAAATGGTAAGGTCATACATATTGGAAGATACGGAACATCCATCGGATTTAAGGAAGACGGCTCGGCGATCATGGATTCACTTCAGGTGAGTTTGACAGGTAAAGTAACGGATACAAAAGGTAAATCACGGAGTTGGTATGCAACCTTTATTAATCGAACACCTTCAGCGAACGCAAGCATTACGATGCTGTATACGCCTGAACGAGGTGCCACAGTTGGGTTCAAAGGTGGCACTGCGGTTGTCATGGAGAAAGGTATCGTGACCAAAAAAGTGCCCAATACAAATGTAGCGATTCCTAAGAATGGCTCGGTACTGGTCTTCACAGGTAATCAGAAGTCTTCTTCGGACCGTTTCACCGTTGGTTCGACCGTAGAAATGAATTATAAGTATACGAACGCAGCAGGCAAAGAGATCCCTTGGCAAGATGTAGTGACTGCTGTTGGGGCAGGACCCCGTTTGGTAAAAGACGGCAAGGTAGCTGTCAATCCGACGAGCGAAGGTTTCAAGGATGCCAAGATTCTTAATGCTTCCGGAGCCAGAAGTGGTATTGCGATCATGGCGGACGGTTCTGTTATGCTGGCTACCGTTTCCGGAGCAACAATCAAGGAGTGGGCAGCGGTGATGCAGAAGCTTGGCGCCAAACAGGCCATGAATCTGGATGGCGGTGCTTCCTCGGGTATGTATGCCGGGGGCAAAATGTTGACTTCTCCAGGTCGGCTATTGAGTAATACACTCGTATTTGGCGGCTCTTTGCGTTAAAAGAAAGTGATTATGGGAGGTATGACGCAAATGACACTCACATCTGATCGAAAGCCAGGGGAGGGCAATACAGCTGTTCTGGCCATTAATGTAGGACTGCCGCAGCCGCTCCCTGGGCAGAAGCGTGAAGTGCTGAGCGGCATTGTGAAACATCCTGTATCCGACGCGGTTTTCCTGTCATTCACTGGAATGACAGGGGACGCGCAGGCGGATCTGGTGCATCATGGCGGCCCTGACAAAGCCGTTTGTGTATACGATTACAGTCGTTATCCGGCGCTGGAACAACTGATGGATCGCAAGCTGGATTGGGGAGCTTGTGGAGAAAATCTGACGGTTGAAGGCTGTGCCGAAGAAGACGTACGGATTGGTGATGTGTACGAGTTGGGCGAAGCCACAGTGCAGGTCAGTCAGCCCAGACAACCTTGCTTCAAGCTGGGTGCGAGGTATGACTATAAGGAGCTGCCTGTTTATTTTCAGGAGAGTGGATATACCGGCTTTTACTTTCGTGTACTGCAAGAAGGTGAGGTAAGGCCTTTATCGATATTTCGACGGATCAGCACCGATCCAGCCTCAATGACGGTTCTTGAAGCCAATCGAATCATGCATCAGGGGAAAGAAAATGTCGAAGGTATTCAGGCGTTGCTGGCCATTCCTGCGCTGTCAGACAGCTGGAGGCAAACGTTAATGAAACGATTGTCCAAGCTGGAGAACAAGTAGCAGGGTAATTATCGTGTCATCAAGTAAAGCAATTCGAATTCCTTTTTAAACTAACTTGGGAGTGTGACTAACATGACGATCTTAGGCGCAATTGAAGCAGGCGGAACCAAATTTGTATGTGGTATTGGCACAGAAAACGGAGAAGTTCTGGAACGCGTAAGTTTTCCAACAACAACACCGGAAGAGACCATGGCTCAAGTGATTTCATTTTTTGAAGGCAAAGGCATTGAAGCTCTGGGTGTAGGTTCATTCGGTCCGATTGATCCGATTGAAGGAAGCCCAACATATGGCTATATCACAACAACACCTAAACCACATTGGGGACAGTATAACGTGATTGGCAAGCTCAAGGAGCATTTTGATGTGCCGATGACATTTGATACGGATGTGAATGGTGCGGCACTTGGAGAAGCAACCTGGGGCGCTGCACAAGGTCTTGAGAGCTGTCTGTATATCACTGTGGGTACAGGTATTGGTGCAGGTGCTGTGGTTGGCGGTAAAATGGTCCATGGATTGTCACATCCAGAGATGGGACATATCATTGTACGCAGACATCCGGAGGATACATACGAGGGTTTCTGTCCGTATCATGGTGACTGCCTCGAAGGCCTTGCAGCAGGACCGGCCATTAACAAACGTTGGGAGCAACCGGCTTATGAACTGCCTGCAGATCATAAGGCTTGGGAGATCGAAGCACATTACTTGGCACACGCACTGATGAATTATGTTCTCATTCTCTCTCCACAGAAAATTGTCATGGGGGGCGGAGTAATGAAGCAGGAGCACCTGTTCCCGATGGTTCGTAGCAAACTGCAGGAGTTGCTGGCTGGATACGTTCAGCATCCGGCGCTTCAGTCCGACATTGACCAGTATGTTGTTTCACCAGGACTTGGCGACAATGCAGGGCTGTGTGGTTCGCTGGCGCTTGCCAAGTTGGCATTGAATAAGTAGGTCATTAAGGGATTGACGAATTTTACCATTGTGGTATGATATGGGCAACAGCATAGTACGGTTAATGAGGAAGCACCTCTCTTGCATGCATTTTGCAGGAGGGGTGTTTTTTTGTGCTGCCTGTAGGTAGCATCTCTAACTCGTATAAGCTGAATATTCAAAGGGAGGGAACGAAAATGGAAGTCATTTTCATGAACAGATTGTCCAGAATGTCAGATCAGAATGCAGAGTATGCACAGTTATGGATTGGGGAAGAGGAAGATAGTTGGCAGCTGGGATGGAGTCGCTATGAGGAAGGAGAGCGTGAGGACAGCATCTGGTATGAGGGGACTTCTTGGGAGGAGCTGCTTCATATTTACCGTCATCAGCTTGCCATACAGATGAGTGAGGGGTACCGACCGCAGTTGCAGGGGTTATTTCATGAGAATGATGATCTGAAGTCACGCAGTTATGGTGGACAGCGGCTCCATTGTTACAGTGAGTTATACGGCAATGAGCAATTATATACGGATCTGTGCACATGGCGCAGGAAGAGAGCTGTGTCTGACCGGAAGGCACCGTATTTTATTGCAACGAATCGTCTGCTGCGTTTGATCAGTGCCTTTGTTCCACAATCGCTGGATGAACTGATGCAACTGCCGGGCGTAGGAGAGAGCAAAGCGACTGAGTATGGTACGGAATGGATGGAGATTACAAACGGGTTGGAACGTTCAACGACATTCCCGCTGGACTGGGTATACACGGCGCTAAAGGAAGAAGAGTATGAGAGTTGGTTATACAAGCAGAGAGAGCAGAAGTACAAGCAGGAACTTGATAAGTTCACCACGCGTAAGCAGGTGCTTGAAGGCATGAAGGAAGGGTATACGTTAGAGGAGATTGTTAATCGATCCGGATTATCCCGGCGCGAGTTGGTTGAGCTGTTAGAGGCACTGGATCACGAAGGTTATGACACCGATTGTCTTCTTGATGTGGAGCTGGCAGTGATGCCAGAGAACGAACAAGAGGCCGTATGGAGTGCGTATGAGGAGCTGGGAGATACGTTCCTGAAGCCAGTATTACATAAGGTGTATGGAGGAGAGAAACCCGATGGAGGAAGTCTGGAGCAGGTCTATGAAAGACTGCGCATGATTCGAATCCGCTTCCGTCGGCACGCAGAGACAGAGAAGAATGTTGGTTAATAATCAGAAATGAAAAAAGACGAGGCGTTTCTCCCGGAGGAGCGCTTCGTCTTTGTTATTTCATACGAGTTCATACCCAGTCTTTCTTGCGGAAAATGAAGAACATGCTCAGGCCCAGGGTAACCATTAGGCCAATCACAACAAAATAGCTGTATTTCCAGTTAAGCTCGGGCATATTCGTAAAGTTCATACCGTATATACCGGTAATGACCGTCAGCGGCATGAAGACCGTGGTAATGGCGGTAAATACACGCATGATCTCATTCGCCCGGTTCGCAATACTGGATTGGTAGGCTTCTCGCAAGTTGCCCATCAGGTCGCGATAAGTCTCAAAGGTTTCAGATATTTTTACAGCATTCTCATAGATGTCACTGAAATACTTTTGCAGTTGATCATCGATGAGACGCAGATCTTTTTTATTCAAGGTGTTAATAACCTCTTTCTGAGGTCCAAGGACTTTTTTCAGCCACAGAATCTCACTGCGTAGCCCGATGATTTCATTCAGATGTGACTTTTTGGTGTGCATCAGAATGTCTTCCTCAAGCTTCTCGATCCGTGCTTCAATTCGGTCACCTACGGTGAAATAATTATCAACAATCAAATCAACCAGCAAATACAGCAGACGATCCGGTGTACTGATTTCCTGTTCCCAAAGGATGGGTTTCAGTGTGCGCAATTCGCTGACCTTGTGCTTGGTAACACTAATAATGAAATGTCTGCCGAGGAATAAGTTGACCGCACGTAGAAATATCTCTTCATCATCAAAACGGATGCTATTAATCACAATAAAATAATGGTTCTCATAAATTTCAATCTTCGGACGTTGTTCTTCGTCACTAAGACAGTCTTCCACAGCCAGATCATGCATCAAGAACAGCGGCTGAAGTACCGCTAAATCGTCTACGTCTGCATCAATCCAGTAAAATCCTTCCGCTGGTGGAGTCAGCGCCTGCTGAATATCGTCCACCGGAATAAATACACCGTTGTTTACCAACCGGATTTTCATCGTTAATCTACTCCTTCTGCACCCGCCAACTTGGCGGATATTATCATTATGGGCGCAAAAAGAACAAATCAGCCGGTCGGCAGCGGAGCCTGGAGATCAGGGCTGCGTTCACTATATAATCAAACGGAAGTCACGTCCCGCTGCCGGCATGCTGATGTCAATTCTCTATGCAGTTTGTCGGAATTCGGCTGCCAGTCAGGCCTCGGGTCGCCATCCATTTAATATGTCACCTCTCACATAAGGGTTTATAACACCTTGTTTAGTATACCGCTGGTACAAGGTGCTTTCAAGCGCAAAAATGTGTCTATTTCGCGCCCTGAGGCAGTGTATGACAACGGATGATGAACGGTTCCGATCTGGGAAGCAGACATCGAACTGCATCTTGACGTGAGGGCATTAATGTAATAAAGTAGACGGTGAACCATATTTAATTACAATCTAATACAGCGAAATCTTATCAAGAGTAGGTGGAGGGACTGGCCCGATGAAACCCGGCAACCGGCGGTATACCGCACGGTGCTAATTCTTGCAGCGACTAAGTGTCAGGTGGCACTGTTGTAACTGAGAGATGAGAGAGGCGCATATCTTTTTTACATATGACCTTTCTCGAAATCCGAGGAAGGTCTTTGTTATATGCCCCGACTTCTCAGCAGTGATTTTCGCTAAGGAACTTGAGGTTGTTTGTAACGTTGGATGAAAGAGCAATTCAATGTTTTTACAAGCTCAAGGCAGTCTATAACTGTATTGATGTGAAGACATCAAGCCAGGGGTGGCTGCATCTATCTATGCACAAGGAGGAGTTAGACTTACTATGCCAATCAAAATACCCGATACTCTACCAGCAAAAGAAGTACTTGAAGGAGAGAATATCTTCGTCATGGATGAAACTTCTGCATATCAGCAGGATATTCGTCCACTCCGTATCGCTATATTAAACCTGATGCCCACAAAGGAAACGACCGAAACACAATTGCTTCGTCTGGTGGGAAACACGCCTATTCAGGTGGATGTCGTTCTCGTACATCCCAAATCCCATACGTCGAAGAATACGTCTCAGGAGTATTTGGATCTGTTCTATAAAACCTTTGATGAGATTGAGCACCGCCGTTTCGATGGAATGATTATTACGGGTGCCCCGGTGGAACAAATGGATTTCGAAGACGTGAACTATTGGAATGAAATCCAGGAGATCTTCGAATGGACTAAAACCAATGTGACTTCAACCCTCCACATATGTTGGGCTTCCCAGGCAGGTTTATACCATCATTTTGACGTACCCAAGGTTGCACTTGATGAAAAGTGTTTTGGCGTTTTCCCACATACCATCAATAAACCACATGTTCCATTGTTGCGTGGATTCGATGAAGTATTCAACGTTCCACATTCCCGTCATACGGAAGTGAGACGCGAAGATATTGAAAAGAATGAGAATTTAGAGATTTTGGCTGAATCAGAGGAAGCGGGGATCTTCCTGGTTGCTACCAAAGACGGCAAACAGATTTTTGCCACAGGACATGCCGAGTATGACCCGTTCTCATTAAAGTGGGAGTATGACCGGGATGCAGCCAAAGGGTTGGATATCGCATTGCCTAGGCATTATTATCCGAATGACGACCCTTCTCGTGTGCCACCAGCTACTTGGCGCGCTCATGCCAACTTATTATTCTCTAACTGGCTCAATTACTATGTGTATCAAGAAACACCTTACGATATTGGCCCGCAAATCTAATCGAGATTACAGGAGGATGCAGCAATGGAAGACAACAACAAGTTGAAAATCGAAAGCCGCTTAGCACAAATTGGGTCCATCAATGAACCGGTAACAGGCGCCATTAACTTTCCGATCTATCAATCCACTGCGTTTCGCCACCCGAAGCTTGGACAAAGCACGGGGTTTGATTATATTCGTACCACTAATCCAACCCGTAAAGTGTTGGAAGAAGCCGCTGCAGCGCTGGAGTCCGGTGATGCAGGGTTTGCCTGTAGCTCGGGAATGGCCGCGCTGCAAACGATTTTTGCCATGTTTGGTCAAGGGGATCATCTGATTGTATCGCTGGATCTGTATGGTGGAACCTATCGTCTGCTGGAACGTATTCTGTCCCGTTTCGGCGTAACTGCTAGTTATGTGGACACGAATGACCTTGCAGCACTGGAGAAGGTTCGTCAACCGAATACAAAAGCTGTATTTATTGAGACACCAACCAATCCACTGATGATGATCACCGATGTGAAAGCCGTTGCTTCCTGGGCGAAAAGTTACAACCTGTTGACCATTGTTGACAACACGTTGTTGACTCCATTTTTCCAACGTCCGATTGAACTGGGTGCCGATATCATCATTCATAGCGCTACCAAATATCTGGGCGGACATAATGATGTGCTCGCCGGTCTAATTATTACCAAAGGTGAGGCGTTATCTGCAGAGATGGCGTTCCTGCATAATTCCATTGGAGCGGTATTATCTCCAAGTGACTCCTACCAGTTGATGAAAGGTATGAAAACGCTGGCCCTTCGCATGGAGCGTCATGAGCACAATGCACTTACTATTGCTAAATACTTGCTTGAGCACCCAGCGGTGGTTGAAGTGTATCATCCAGGTCTATCCGATCATCCGGGGTATGAGATACAGAACAAACAATCCACGGGTAACACAGGTATCTTCTCTTTCAAAGTGAAGGATGCACGTTATGTTGAACCGTTGCTACGTCATATCCAACTCATTGCTTTTGCCGAAAGTCTCGGCGGAGTCGAATCACTCATGACTTATCCGGCAGTACAGACTCATGCGGATATTCCGCTTGAAATTCGTGACGCCGTAGGTGTAGATGACCGTCTGCTCCGGTTCTCCGTAGGCATTGAACATGCAGATGATCTGATTGCAGATCTCGGCAATGCTCTGACAGCTGCACAGCAGGAAGTGGAAGGAGGCGTGCACTCATGAGGGAGTCCAACAATAAGCCCAATTCCGAGTTGAAATTTGATACCAAATTGCTCCATTTTGGCGATGAGATTGACAAAACGACCGGAGCCTCAAGTGTACCGATCTATCAAGCATCAACATTCCATCATTTTGATATCTTCAATCCGCCTCAACATGATTACAGTCGTTCGGGTAATCCGACACGTCAGGCTTTGGAAGATTACATCACATTGCTGGAGGGCGGCGCACGAGGCTTTGCCTATTCTTCGGGGATGGCTGCGATCTCAAGCGTGTTCATGATGTTCTCCGCAGGGGATCACATGATTGTAACGGAAGATGTATATGGAGGTACGTATCGTTTGCTTACTTCCATATTAAGCCGTATGCAGATCGAGACAACCTTTGTAGACATGACCAATATAGATGAAGTAAAAGCGGCACTCAAGCCAAACACCAAGGCAGTTTATATGGAAACACCGTCCAACCCTACACTGCGAATTACGGATATCGCTGCTGTAACTGACTGGTCGAAGGAACATGACCTGATCACGATTCTGGATAACACCTTTATGACACCTTACTATCAGCGTCCAATTGAGCTTGGTGTGGACATCGTCGTACATAGTGCTACGAAGTTTCTCGGAGGTCACAGTGATGTACTGGCAGGGTTAGCCGTTGCTCGCACGGAATCACTTGGCGTACAACTAAAACAGTTGCAAAATGGACTTGGAACTGTACTCGGGGCACAAGAATCTTGGCTTCTGATGCGCGGGATGAAAACCTTGGGGGCTCGCATGGCTCATAGTGAACGGAGTACAGCCAAACTGGCGGCATGGCTTAATGAGCGCAGTGATATTACCGCTGTCTTTTATCCTGGACTGGAGGATCATCCGGGCCGTGAGGCACATGAGCGCCAGTCCACAGGATATGGAGCTGTCGTTTCTTTTGACGTCGGTTCAGGTGATCGTGCAAAAGCAGTTCTTAACCGGGTGAAGCTCCCCATTGTTGCTGTAAGCTTGGGAGCTGTGGAGAGTATTCTGTCCTACCCAGCCATGATGTCTCATGCGGCAATGCCGGCTGAGGTTCGCCGTGACCGTGGCATTACAGATGGGTTGCTGCGCTTCTCCGTAGGTCTGGAAGATATCGAAGATCTCATTGTAGATTTGGAGCAAGCACTTCAGGAATCCTAACAAAAATGGATGCCCGAATACGCCGATGTGTATCACTTAAGTTCGAACTAATTCCTTTCCATATGTAAAAATTTTTACTTATTTTTAAAGCACCTGTACATAAGGTGCTTTTTTTCACATGTAACCTGTGTTACGATATGTGGAGTACAGAAATACGATGTTGCCACCAGAACTTGCTTCTCTTGAACAAGTTGGGACGGATCGTTATATAATTTCTCTTCATGAGGGAGGCTTTTTTACGATGAGTACGGTAGACCGTATCTTAGATAAAGCCCTTCGGGGCGAACGTTTAGACTTGGAAGACACGATTGAGCTATTTGAATCAAATGAAGTGGACAAAATCGGGGCAGCTGCTAATGTCATTATGAAACGCATGCACCCTGAACCATACAGAACATTTGTAATTGGGCGTAACGTCAACTACACAAACGTGTGTGATGTGTACTGCCGTTTTTGTGCTTTCTACCGCAGACCTGGTTCGGATGAAGGTTATGTGCTTCCGGACGAAGTGATTTTCCAGAAGATTCAGGAAACGGAAGATGTGAATGGTACCGAGATTTTGATGCAAGGTGGAACGAATCCAAACTTGCCTTTCAGCTATTATACAGACCTGTTGAAAGCCATCAAAGAGCGTTTCCCAAACATCACGATGCACTCTTTCTCCCCAGCGGAGATTATGAAAATGGTTGAAGTATCCGATGGCCTTACATTGGAAGAAGTTGTTCGTGCCATTCACGAAGCTGGACTGGATTCCTTGCCTGGCGGCGGCGCTGAAATTCTGGATGACCGCACACGTCGGAAGATCAGCCGCTTGAAAGGTTCATGGCGTGATTGGATGGACGTTATGCAAACTGCACACCGCATCGGTATGAACACCACGGCAACGATGGTTATCGGACTTGGTGAATCGATGGAAGAGCGTGCATTACACTTGCTCCGTGTACGTGAAGCTCAGGACGAATGTATTGCGAACAAGTATGACTCCGAAGGTTTCCTGGCATTCATTCCTTGGACCTTCCAGCCAGACAATACCAACCTTAAGCTGGAGCGTCAGACTCCGGAAGAGTACTTGAAGACTGTAGCCATCAGCCGACTGGTGCTGGATAATATCAAGAACATTCAATCCTCTTGGGTAACCATGGGTCCTGAGATCGGTAAGAAGTCGCTTGAATTTGGTTGTAATGACTTCGGTAGCACGATGATCGAAGAGAACGTTGTATCTGCTGCTGGTGCAACTTACAAAGTTAACATTGAATCCATTCTGCGTTTGATTCGAGAGTCCGGTTATATTCCGGCACAACGTAACACCCGATACGAGATTGTGCGCATGTTCGACGAAGAAAATGCCGTACATGAAGATTTCGTAATGCAGAACTAATTCTAATTAATTCAATACTACTCTTTATAAACTTTGATCGTTAGATAAGTATTTATGAAGCCAAGCCCGCTGACTACTCCGTTTGGAGAGACGGCGGGTTTTTTGATTTCTTTCTGCGGTTCGAGGTCATCAAACAGTACATGTTACGCAATTGGCGATATTTTATATTGAAATTGAACTGTTACAATGAAAGGGAACTTGTGTAGTCAGACACGCTGGAAGGGGTTAAACCGATGAAGAGAAGAATACTTGGCAAGACGGAACTGGACGTACCTGTATTGAGCTTTGGAGCATCCTCACTCGGTTCTGTATTTCGTGACATTGACCGGGACGAAGGGATTCGCACTGTACATGCAGCCGTAGATGCGGGGATGAATTACATAGACGTTTCGCCTTACTACGGGCTGACAAAAGCGGAGTCCGTGTTGGGTGAAGCCATCCGTAGCTTGCCGCGCAGTTCATATATGTTATCAACCAAAGCCGGACGGTATGGGGAAAATGAGTTTGATTTTTCACGTCAGCGGATTCTGGATAGCGTGCAAGAGAGCCTGGATCGACTGCATACAGACTATATCGACATTCTGTTCCTGCATGATATTGAATTTGTGCCAGCAGAGATTATTATCGAAGAAGCTTTTCCAACGTTGCTGGGTCTGAAAGAGCAGGGAGTTATACGACATGCGGGCATTTGTGGTTTACCCTTGCCTTTGTTCGAGAAGGTTCTGCCACAGATCGATGCGGATGCGATCATCTCGTATTGTCATTATTCATTGAATGATACCTCATTATTATCGTTATTGCCCCTGTTGGAAAAAAAAGAAATTGGCCTCGTCAATGCTTCGCCTCTTTCTATGGGCTTGTTGAGTACCCGAGGGGCTCCTGCCTGGCATCCGGCAGACGATCGGGTGAAAGAGCTCTGCCTGAAGGCTGCCCGCTTCTGTGCAGAACAAGGCAGTGACATTGCCAAGCTGGCCGTGCAATTCTCTACGTCGAATGAACGAATTCCGACAACACTGGTGAGCAGTGCCAGCCAGCGCAATATCCTCAATAATGCAGCCTGGATAGAGGAATCGATAGATCAGAGCCTGCTGGATGAAGTGCTGCGCATTCTGGCTCCATTGCATAACGAGACGTGGTCAAGCGGACGACCTGAATATAATACGAAGCCAAGCAACACGACAGCTGAAGCATCCAAGGGGGAACAACGATGAGAGCCATTGTATGTGAAGAAATAGATCAATTGAAGCTCCAGGACCTGCCTCAACCGGAACGAGCAGAAGGAGAGGCGTTGGTTGCCATTCGGCGGATTGGGATCTGTGGAACGGATCTGCATGCGTACAAAGGCAACCAACCATTCTTTACCTATCCTCGTGTTCTGGGTCATGAACTGGCGGCTGTTATTGAAGAAATCGGTCCGAACGAGGCTGGGTTACAGCCTGGGGATCAGGTAAGTATTATTCCGTATCTGCACTGTGGTCACTGTATTGCATGTCGCAATGGAAAAACCAATTGTTGTGCGTCCATGCAAGTCATGGGTGTGCACGTAGACGGAGGCATGAGAGAAAAAATCAACGTGCCTGTCTCACATCTGCTCTCAGCAGAAGGTTTGACGCTGGATGAGACGGCAATGGTAGAACCATTAAGCATTGGAGCCCATGCCGTCAGAAGAGCAGGAATTAAACCTGGTGAGCATGTGATTGTGATTGGAGCTGGCCCCATTGGATTGGGTGTGATGGCATTTGCCAAACAGGCGGGGGCGCGTGTTATTGCCGTTGATCGTAATTTGGACAGGCTGGAGCTTAGCCGGACCTGGGCTGGAGCGGATGACCTGGTACAGGCCAATGAACATACCGTACAACAAGTGTCTGAAATTACGGGAGGCGACTATGCTACAGCTGTCTTCGATGCAACAGGTAACGTGAATTCCATGAATGAGGCCATTCAATATGTGGCGCATAGTGGTCAACTCATTTTTGTAGGACTGGTGAAAGCGGATATTACCTTTCATGACCCCGAATTTCACAAGCGGGAGATGAGTATCCTGGGCAGTCGAAACGCAACCCGTGAAGACTTTGAACAAGTCCTGTCGACCTTGCGTCAAAAGAAATTAAGTATGGATGGGTATATCACACACCGCGTGGAATTTGATGAGCTACCTACGGCAATAGATCAATGGTTATTGCCAGATTCACATGTAGTCAAAGCCATCGTTGAACTATAATAACAATTAATTATAATAATAGAAAAAAAACGCTCTCTGACCTTGGTGGACAATACTGTCCATCCATAGGGGAAGAGAGCGTTTTTTTATTTTTCCGGATTCGTTACAATACCCGCATGTGGATCAATGTGACGCACAATGGACTTTAACCAGATCATCTCCAGCACATGTACCTCATAATAAAGTGCACCCGGGATTTGCCTGATCCATCCTTCCGCCATCGCGAGTTGTGTTGAGTCAGAAGTGGCTTCCAGAATTCCAGGTTCACGGCGTAGCCGTTTGCGTACAGCTTTTTCAACTTGAGAGCTTTGTGTGGTCAATATGCATACTTTGCGTTTGGAAGAGAAGCCCCTGAACGCAATGTACACCATTTCATAAGCAATAAGATAGGCGATTACAGAATACATCGCTTGGTCCCAGCCAAAGACAACACCAGCGGCTGTCAGTATCAACAAGTTAAGCAGCATGATTATTTTTTCGATAAGCATCCGTTTTCCGCTAAATACACGTTCAGGTGGGCGGGAAGACGGATCACCGATTTCCAGCGTATCCAGTGTCCCGCCATACCGTACGACGAGCCCAATTCCGAGTCCGAGGCATAATCCGCCAAACATGGCGGCAGCCAGCGGATGCTCTACAAGTGGCGGCATGGGATGAAGCACAATGGCACCGATCGAAAAGACAACCAGACCTAGAACAGTAACCAGTACAAATTTCTTCTGCACAATCTTGTAAGACAGAAATATAAACGGCACATTGAATAAAAATAGGAACAATCCAATCCTCATTTCGGTCCAGTGGGCGAAGAGTGAGGAAATGCCTGTAATGCCTCCAATAATAATCTTATTGGGGTGTAAGAACAATTCAAGTCCCACGGAGGCCAGAATTCCGCCCGCAATAACGAGAAACAGGTTTAACCAGCGGCGGGTAGACGATATCCTGGTCTTGGCGGTGTTTGGCACCGGATTAGCCGATATCAGAGGTGCTTTCATAGGTCATCCTCCTTAGTGCGGCTTTCGAGCCATTCTCCCTGGGTTAGTCACAGAAAGATCGGCGTAAGAGCCGCGAAGTACGTTAGTATGTCTGTTCTGTACAGACATAGGTGTTATCCTTCTTTCTGCAGCACCTTTGGTTCTTCTTTCTTTTTCCGAGGATCTTTGAACTTGAATATTTTATCCAATAAACGGAATACATGTTTGGACTCTTTGGTTAATAAAGGACCCAGAATGGCCAGAATTAGGACATACAGCGCGGCAAACGGTTGAATCATTGGTAACAGTCCCCCGGCTTTACCCATGTTGGCCAAGATGATGGAAAACTCACCCCGTGACACAATGGTTAATCCAATATTCGCCGATGCTTTGGGTGATAGTCCTGCACTGCGCCCGGCCAGCATACCCGCCAGGAAGTTACCGAACAATGTAATAACAACTGCAATCAGAGCTAACCATACGGCATCGCCACCCAAGGACAACGGATCAATGGACAATCCAAAGCTGAAGAAGAAGATGGCTCCGAAGAAGTCACGGAACGGTAGAATCAAGTGCTCAATCCGTTTCGCATGTTCTGTTTCAGCAAGCACCAGACCAACCAGTAATGCACCAATCGCTTCGGCAACATGAATGGTTTCAGAGAAACCAGCTACCAGGAACAAGGCTCCAAATACAACGAGAGAGAATAGTTCATTCGATCGAATTTTAAGCAATTTGTTTAGTAGCGGTGTTGCTTTGCGTCCAAGGATAATCACGATAAGCATGAATCCGAGGGCAATAAGTGCGGACATGATGACGCCTCCGATGGAGGATGAATCACTAAGCACAAGTCCGGACAAGATCGAGATATATACAGCGAGGAATACATCTTCGAACATAATAATACCCAATATCATCTCTGTTTCCGGATTGGCCGTTCGTTTCAAATCGACGAGTACCTTGGCCACAATGGCACTGGAAGAGATGGTAGTTATACCTGCGATAATAAGTGCTTCTGCAACTGGGAAACCGGACACAAAACCGAATATTAATCCCAGCGTAAAGTTAATGCCGATGTAGATCGAGCCGCCTACTGCAATGGAGCGACCCGATTTAATTAAACGACCTACCGAGAATTCAAGTCCAAGGTAGAAGAGAAGGAACAGGATACCGATCCGACCCATAAATTCAATAAAAGGCTGACTCTCAATAAAACGGAAGTCAAGATGCCAGATTTTCATGGCATGTGGCCCAACGGCCATCCCGATCAGAATATAAAATGGAACGACCGAAAATCTTAGTTTTGCCGATAAAAGGCCGGCTGCTGCAATGAGCACAAGGGCCAGACCTACTTCGAATATCAAATGATCCATCTATTTACCCCCTTCCAGTCAGGAGGAGGGATTTAAACAGTTTCTGCTGATTGCGTTCGCCAACGGCTACCACCGTGGATTCTGCACTGATAACTACCTCCGGACCTGGGCTGATATGTTTTTTGTGATTTTTCTCTACAACGGCGATAACCGTTGCCCCAGAGTTTTGACGTACGTCCAATTCACCGATGGATTTACCGATACTTCCGAAGGATGGTTCGATTTTGTACCACTCGATAATCAGGTCGTCAAACGTTACTTCAATATTTTCAAGCTGTTTTGGCTTGTAAGTTAATCCGCCAACAATAGCAGCGATCTGACGTGCTTCGTAATCGTCAAGTGTGATCATCGAGATGCTTTGATCGGGATCATCATACTCGAAGTGGTACATTTCCCGGCGACCGTCATCGTGAATAATAATGACAATTTTATCACCGCTGCTTGTTTCAATCTGAAATTTTTTGCCGATTCCCGGCAAGTCTGTTTCGCGTACATCCATGGATTGTTGCCTCCTTATAATTAGGGGCTGGCCACAGAAGACAGGCTTATTTCCCGAAAATGATTAATCTGCTGCTCAAGGGAACATCAAAAGATGCGGGTAAACAGAGCCAGAAATTCCTGACACAGCCATATGATTTGAATTTGTCGGTGTGGGTACAACAAAAATAGGTACTGTCATAAACATGGGTTTATCTAACGTGTGCTAAAAGGGTTATAAGTTATGCACAAGCGCACCGTCTTTAATTACAGAGGTGTCTTCATGCAAAAGCAACCTGTAAATACGTCGTAACGGCTAGTGAAGAGCGTTCACGTATTTTGGTGCTATAGGGGTGAGGGATACATACATGCTGGTAAACTTAATAGGTAGCAGAAATAATCTGCGTTTAAACAGACAATACCACGGTTTAAAGGACAGACCCGTTGTAGGGATTCGCAGCATCAATAACAATGCGAGGACAAGAAAGACAGGCTTATTATGCGTAACCGCAATCAGCTTGGACATAACTTGTGGATATTTGCGAATGACAGGTTTCTGCTGGGATTCGGGTATTTGCAACAGCACTTCCTTGTTGGAAGTTGCTTCTACAGACACCCCAACGGCAGATTCGGACTGCATCGGAATAGGGAAGCACAAGGCTTGGAAAACGCACAAAATGATAATGATAGTGTAGTGGAGTATTCTAGGTTGTTGTCTCATTTTGGCTTCCCTCCTTTCCCGTGAAATATACTGTTATTAAAATAATAACACATTTTTGTCTTAACTCCAAACCTCTTTATAATATACTGAGAAATCATGACACGCTTTCCATCAATCCGCTTCGTATATCCCCATCGGCCTTGCCATATACTTTGAACAGGAAGGAAAGGAGTGATTCTTGTGGAACTGTTTGCTGTATGGACCGATGTATCGCGGCAAGAGGAAGCGGATCAATTTTATCGTTGTGTCAAGGAAAAAACCAAAGGTTTACATATAAGTAAAAGAGGATTTCGGCTCACCTTCAAACATAATGATGGAAGAGCAACCTGGGTGTGCAGAGGGAATGAGAATCACGAAGACTTCCAGCAATGGCTTCCCCGGATCAGTGATCTGCTCTCCCTTGGACTCGCCGACTTCATTATGGAGACACAAGAACGGAGCATGGTGGAGGATATGATCGCCAAGGCGTGTTCTGTCATGGATGAGCATGAGGTGGAGAAGGTCAATCGAATCTGCATGCCACTTCTATTAAATGGTGATTTGGATCAGCCCGGACTTCGGGAGCGTCGCCGTACTACGTTAGCCAGTGGACTACGGCAGGATCTGGAGGATGTTCACTTTTTTCACCTTGAAGGCATTATCAACTTCCGCATACGGCCATACAAGCAGGAGCTTCAGGAATTAGTGGAGTATGCACTCGATGAGTTCTGGATGGATCGGCAGTATGAAGAGTTTATGGGGTTGTTAAAATATTTTGTGTTTTTTCAAGAAGCCAAAGTACCTCTGGTTCATCTTGTACACAAGGGAATGCATGAGTTTCAGGTACTGGATGCTGGACTTAATCTGTTACCCGTGCAAAAGGATGAACAGGTCGTTGTGGAAATGCCGGGTCTGGAACTGGAGATGGATATCGAAGATATGATTGTAAGTACACTCATCTCAATCTCTCCTGAGAAGGTCATGCTCCATACACGCACCCCGGATCTGCCAATCATCTCGACCATATGCCAGATCTTTGAAGACAAAGTGCAAATATGTCATCATTGCCCGGAATGCGAAGTGCTGCGCTCAGGATTGTTGACAGGTCTTGACGCAAGTGATCTCGGCAATTATAATAACTGTTGATCCATGAATTTTTCATGTGAACCATTGAACCAAAAGCGTTGACAAAGACAACAACCACACGCAAGATCGGTGCAGAGAGAGGAACCTTGGCTGAAATTTCCTCCGGATATCACGTATGGTTTACCCCTTTGTAGCTGCAATTTTGAAAGTGGAGTTAGAATATCGCCTTTAATGGGGATTATCCGCGAGTAAGGATCTGCCGGGTCATGCCCGTTATCGTCATGCCAATGAGGGCTGTATTTCCGAATATGGATGAATCAGCTGAATTAGGGTGGAACCACGAGTATATATCACTCGTCCCTTTGCCGGGACGGGTGTTTTTTGCGTTCCTTTGCAAAATGACTGGAATAGCAATAGATAATCAGTCCATAAATATCTGGACACAAAGGTTACATTAACAGGAGGAATGAGACAAATGGCAGTGAACATTAAATTACCGGATGGTTCGGTACGTGAGTACGCGGATGGCAGCAGCATTGAGGACGTAGCCGCTTCAATTAGCAGCGGATTGCGCAAAAATGCCGTAGCCGGCAAGCTGGATGGTATCGTGGTGGACTTGTCCACAACACTTCATGAGGGAGCATTGGTGGAGATCGTAACGCTGGATTCACCAGAAGGACTTGAAGTGATGCGTCATAGTACAGCTCACTTGATGGCTCAAGCAGTGAAACGTTTATATGGTAACAAAGAGGTGCGCCTCGGTATCGGCCCTGTCATTGAAGATGGTTTCTACTATGATATGGACCTCGAACATGCGCTCAATCCTGAAGATCTGCAAAAGATCGAGAAGGAAATGGAACGTATTGTGAATGAGAACTTGCCAATTGTACGTAAGGAAGTTAGCCGCGAGGACGCGATCAAAACGTTCGAAGAAGTGGGCGATCCTTACAAACTTGAGTTGATTCGTGATTTGCCAGCGGACAGCGTGATTACGATTTATGAGCAAGGTGAATTCTTCGACTTGTGTCGTGGCCCTCACGTACCATCAACTAGCAAAATCAAAGTGTTCAAACTGATGAATGTCGCGGGTGCTTACTGGCGTGGAGATAGCAAAAACAAAATGCTTCAACGTATCTATGGTACGGCTTTTGTGAAAAAAGCACAGCTGGACGAGCATTTGCACTTCCTCGAAGAAGCTAAAAAACGGGATCACCGTAAGTTGGGTAAAGAGCTGGAAATGTTCACATTCTCCCAACTGGTCGGTCAAGGCTTGCCAATCTGGTTGCCTAACGGTGCGAAGCTGCGCCGTACTCTGGAGCGTTATATTGTGGATCTGGAAGAAAGCCTGGGATACCAGCATGTATACACACCGGTTCTGGGTAACGTGGAATTGTACAAAACATCTGGACACTGGGAGCACTACCAGGAAGATATGTTCCCGAAAATGGTTATGGATAACGAGGAACTTGTTCTCCGTCCAATGAACTGTCCTCACCATATGATGGTGTACAAGTCCAGCATGCACAGCTACCGTGATCTGCCAATCCGGATTGCCGAGCTTGGTATGATGCACCGTTATGAAATGTCGGGCGCATTAACAGGTCTGCATCGTGTACGTGCAATGACACTGAACGACTCACACATTTTTGCACGCCCGGATCAGATCAAAGAAGAGTTCGCTCGTGTTATCGAGTTGATTCAAACAGTGTACAAGGATTTCGGTATCAACGAATACCGTTTCCGTCTGTCCTATCGTGATCCGCAGGATACCGAGAAATACTTCCAGAACGACGAGATGTGGGAAATGTCCCAACGCATGCTGCGTGAAGTTGTGGAAGAACTTGACCTTCCTTTCTATGAAGCTGAAGGTGAGGCGGCATTCTACGGTCCGAAGCTGGATGTGCAGATCAAAACAGCCCTGGGCAAAGAAGAGACATTGTCTACAGTTCAACTGGACTTCCTGTTGCCTGAGCGCTTTGAACTTGAATATGTGGGAGATGACGGACAGAAACATCGTCCAGTCGTTATTCACCGCGGTGTAATTAGTACAATGGAACGTTTCACAGCATTCTTGCTGGAGAACTTTGCAGGAGCTTTCCCATTGTGGTTGTCTCCGGTACAGGCAAAAGTGATCCCGGTATCCGGAAACTTCGACGATTATGCGCGTGAAGTGGAAGCGAAACTGAAACGTGCGGGAATCTCTGCTGAAGCCGATCTGCGGAACGAGAAGCTTGGATATAAAATCCGTGAGGCGCAGCTGGAGAAAATGCCTTATATGTTTGTTGTTGGTGAGAATGAGCGTAATGCAGAAGCGGTATCCGTGCGTAAGCGTGGAGAAGGCGATCTTGGCATGAAACCGGTCGATGAAATAATCGCTCAATTGAAAGAAGAAATTGCAACACGTTTGGTATAAATGAACAAATGATTTATCAGATAACCAGTGTATAATTTGCGCTGATCACTCTGAATAACGCCTGGATAACATGGGATTGACCTATGTTATTCAGGCGTTTTTCGTAGTGTTTGCAGTAAAAAGTATAGATTAATTGCTTTTTGGAAAACCTTTGCAGTGAGGGGGAGGTTATACAATGAAAAAGCAATTCTCAATTCAAAAGGAACATATACGGGGTTTATTGGTTGGCTGTGTGATGTTCGCCGGGATGATGATTAACCTGAATCATGCGGATGCCTATACATTTGAAGAGGAAAGTGCAGTACTGCATGTGGAGAGTCACAACAGTAGAAGTGAAGGTCTGATTATTGAGACTTCGAGCAAGCCTGATCAAGAATTTCCGGAACAGGTTAGCCATCAATACAGCGATGAAGCCCAGCTGACGACCATGGTGTATATGGCTTTATTGTGGTCACCACAACCAATGGTCATTCCAAGACCTGAGCTTCCTGAGAAACAAGTGGCAGATCCGTCTATGCCTGTGCTTGCTCCGCGTTCAGAACAAATCCTGGGTACACAAAAGGTTACAGCAACGGGATATACGGCAGGTGTGGAGTCTACAGGAAAAGGACCAAAACATCCTCAATACGGAATTACGTATTCTGGTGTCAAAGTACGTCGTGATAAAGAAACAGTTTCCACGATTGCAGCTGATCCGAAGTTGTTCCCAATGGGTTCCATTCTGTATATTCCGGGCTATGGATACGGTATTGTTGCAGATACTGGTTCGGCGATCAAAGGTAATAAGATTGATCTGTATTTCCCGACAACCAAGCAAGTGTACAAAGAGTGGGGCAAAAAAGATGTGGAGGTACAGGTGATCAGGCAAGGCGCTGGGAAATGCACAGAAAAGATGCTCAGCGAGTTGGCCGATGCAATCGATGTGTACAAATCCGTACCGGATTCGTGGTTGGACAAGGCCATTTAATTTCACATGGTCACATGAATAACTGAAGTGCTCTCTCCACATAATACTGACTGGGGACGAACCCCGCGGTGCAGCAATGCATCGTAAATATGAAGAGAGAGGTGATTCGTTGTGGCTAAAAAATCACAAGGGTACCAAACGCCAAACGAGAAGTACAATGCAGAGTTTGGAGAAGAGAATGCAGCAGCAAAAGTGAAGCAATCCGCTCAAAACAAAGTACAAGATAATTTCCAAACACCTGATGAAAAATACAATGCCGAGTTCGGTGTAGAAAACACAGGCCAAACTGGCCAAGGTCAAGGCAAAGCATCAAAATACAAAAAATAATTGAAGATTCATTAATCAAATGATGATTCAGCACCCTGGAGCAGCAGCTCCGGGGTGTTTTACATATGCGAAGTTTTTTACATTAATATCCTCTGATCTCAGTCTCGAGACCGAGATGAATTCCACCTGCCGCCGCTGTTCTCATTGTCTTGTCTGAGTTACACTGGATACATAATACAGACAAAGGAGACATGAGCGATGAAACGATCGACACGTGACCGCTGGTGGGTTGGCATACCTCTTATTGCTATTGGTGCGATGATCTTGTTCAGACAATTGGGATATGACATTGATGTAGGATATATTTTCAGAACATATTGGCCGTTATTTCTAATCTGGTGGGGGGTCAAAGGAATATCCGAGATTCGTCGCAACGGGGGTTACGCCTTTATTGGACCCGTAATTGTACTGGCGATCGGCGGTTACTTTCTTGCCCGTAACCTGGGATGGATTGATTACTCCATGGGGGAGTTCATTCGTTATCTGATCCCAGTTATGCTGATTGGCGGAGGATTGTTTGTACTGATTGGGCCACGACGTCGTGATCGGAAACATCATGACAAGATGCAGCCACCTCCAGCACCTGAGCAACCTTATAAACCGTTAGCTCCGGAGGATCTGGAGATGCCGTCATCGTTTGACGAACAGTTCGAGAAAACATTTGGCAAACCAAAACAGGAACAGAAGAACGATGCACATGGCCCTCATTTCACAGGATCAACGGATTCATCATCACAAGGGCATCAATATAAGAAGAAACATCAATCGTATAACTCTAACGATACCGGATATGGAGAACATTATGATGATGGCTACGGAAATGGTTATGGGGATTATGGCAATGGCAATACCATTAACAAATCGGCGTTCATCGGTGATCTGTACATGGGGCAGGAAGTGTTCTCGTTGAAACCAATGAACATCTCGGCTTTTATCGGAGATACTGTAATTGATTTGACGAAGGCACAGATTCCTTATGGGGAGACGAAGATTGTCATTTCTTCATTTATTGGGGATGTGAAAGTATTTGTTCCGGAAGATATGGATCTGGGTGTGACGGTGACGACAAATTCCTTCATTGGAGATATGTCACTGTTGAACCAGAAACGCGGCGGATTCCTGAGTAGTGCCCAGGCTGAAACTGCCCATTACCATGAAGCTAGCAAAAAGGTACGGATTATTGTAAGTGTGTTTATCGGAGACGTCAAAGTGAATAAGGTGGGTTAATGCATGATTCGAACAATTCTCAAGGCCAATAAATGGGAACTGATGATGTATTTTGCGCTAACTGGTCTGATTACACTGGGCGGATTCTATCTATTGTATGGAGAGGTGTTGATGGGGGCTGGTCGTCAGAGGGCATGGACCTATGTTGCCGTTGTTGTGCTGGCCACCGTTATCACCGGATATATCGCTGCATTACGACTCCAACGCAAGATCGACCTGCTAGATCTCAATATGTTGAAAGTATCCAAGGGTAATCTGGCGGTACGCATGCCTGAAGCGGATGACGCTTCGTTTGGTCGTGTCTATCAGGAGTTCAATGTCATGATGGATTCGATTGAGAAAAAGATGAGACTGCTTCAGCGCCTCGGTGAGCAGGAAGTCATTGAGAAGGAGCAAGCCTCGGAGCGGGCTGTGATTGAAGAGCGCAAACGAATGGCAAGGGACCTCCATGACACGGTTAGCCAGCAGCTGTTTGCCATGCATATGTCGGCTTCGTCTTTACCGCGACTGCTGGAGATGAATCCGGAACATGGTGGTAAAGTACTGGACCAGTTGATCCAGATGTCACATATTGCACAGCGTCAGATGCGAGGATTGATTGCCCAACTTCGACCGGTGGAGCTGGAAGGGCGTGACCTCACCGCAGCACTGGATAGTTGGTTTCCTGATTATTGCAGGCAGAATGGTCTTAAAGGTGTGAAAGAGCTGGAACTGGATGGCGGAATCTCGGATGCCATTGAGCACCAGCTGTTTCTTGTTATTCAGGAGGCGGTTGCCAATGTCGTGAAGCATGCAGAGGCTGGAGTGGTTAGTCTGTCCATACGGGAGAGTGAACATCAGATCAGCATGAGCATCAGCGATGATGGTCAGGGATTTTTACAGCAAGCGGAGCGTCCGGGTTCATACGGGTTATCTACCATGCGTGAACGGGCGGAGAAGCTTGGGGGGCAAGTTCAGATTATATCGAAACCGGGAGCGGGAACGACGGTACGGGTATTGATCCCGAAATTCCCGAACGTTCCTGAGTGAACCAGAGGGGGAGACGCAATGAGTGGTAAAGTAAACGTGATGATTGTGGATGACCATGATATGGTGCGCATGGGGTTGAAAACATATCTGATGCTGGAACCTACTTTTCATGTGATGGGAGAAGCGGGCCACGGGCAAGATGCGCTTGATCAGTTACGTAAGTTAAATGATAGTGAAATGCCGGACCTGATTCTAATGGATCTGATGATGCCTGTAATGAATGGTGCTGAAGCAACAAAAGCCATCATGACTGAATTTCCAGGGATGAAAATTGTGATGCTTACCAGTTTCCTGGAGGATGATCTGGTTGTGCAAGCGATTGAAGCGGGTGCGGTAAGTTATGTACTGAAGACAGTCTCTGCTGAAGAACTGATCTATGCTCTGCAAGGGGCCTATAGAGGCATGCCTGTTATGACAGGTGATGTGTCGCAGGCGTTAACCCGGGGAATCAGACAACGTACAGCGAGAGAGAGTGAATCAGGTCTGACTGAACGGGAGAAGGAAGTGCTGCTGCTTATTGCAGAGGGAAAGACCAACAAAGACATTGGAGAAGAATTACATATCAGTATCAAAACCGTCAAAACACATGTGAGCAACCTGCTGATGAAATGTGAGATGGATGATCGTACACAATTGGCCATCTATGCGCATCGTCAGGGTTGGGTGAAAACGAAAGGGTAAAATGCTGTCGTGACGGGTAAAAGAGTCTATTCTTACGTGCTTTTATCTCCTTTTTAATTGTTTTTAAGGTACGGTTAAGGTTTAAAGTACAAAATAAGGACAGTTAAAGAATATCTCTTGGGAATAAGAGATTGGGAGGTAGAGAGGCATGGACGAACGCAACTATAGATCGAACCGTCAAGACGAGGAAAACGAAACCAAACAAACGGAGAACCGCAATTCTTCCGGAACGGACGAATCCTCCTATTATTATTCTTATGGACCTTTTCAGTCCGTGAATCAGGAAGATACAGCAAATCACATGGGAAGCAATAATCAACGTGAAGAAGGAAATGTAGAGATTACAAAACCTGATCCGGTGAGACCCGTACCTACTTACTATAATAGTGAATCAACCGAACAAGCGAAAAGATCATCAGCAGGCGGCGGAAACGGCTCAGGTAACGATGGAGATCAAGGGAATGGCGGCAAAGGCAACTGGAACTATAATAACCGCAAGCCACGTTCTTCCGTAAGATCACTTCTATTTTCCTTTATTGCCGGGATGCTGGTCATTACCGTTCTCATGTACACAGCTGACAGAACAAACATGTTCACACCGGAGACGGCACTTACGAACACGGACAATCAAAGTTCAGGACAGGAAGCGTCTACAAACACAGGCGGAGGCAACAATGTCACAGCGTCGTTACTGCCAACTGGCAAAGAAGATGTGTCTTCCGTAGTAACAAGCACAAGTCCGGCTGTCGTCAAAATCGAAACACTCGCGAAGCAGTCCTCACGTACAGGATTGGGTCAGGGTGGATCCAATACAAGTGATCCGCTGTACCAATACTTCTTTGGTAATGGCGGCGGAACGGAAGGCAATCAAGGCCAAAGCCAGCAACCACAAAGCGGTAATCAGCTTGTGCCTATGGGCATTGGTTCCGGGTTCATTTTTGACAAAGAAGGATATATCCTGACGAATCAACACGTTGTTCAGGGTGCAGATGTAATCCAGGTAACGCTGGAGAACAACAGCAAACCTTATGAAGCTAAATTGCTGGGAAGCAGCTTTGATCTGGATTTGGCTGTATTGAAAATTGAGAAAAACAGTGGTGACGATGCGTTCCCTGTAGCTCCACTGGGTGATTCCAACAGTACTCAAGTCGGTGAATGGCTTGTAGCTATTGGTAACCCTGAAGGATTCGAACACACCGTTACAGCAGGTGTACTGAGTGCCAAAGAACGTACGATCAGCATTCCAGATGAAGAAACAGGAAAAACACGTGAGTACAGCCATTTGCTGCAAACCGATGCTTCGATTAATCCGGGTAACTCCGGTGGTCCGTTGCTTAACCTGAATGGGGAAGTTATCGGAATGAACGTTGCAGTAAGCGCAGATGCACAGGGTATTGGTTTTGCAATCCCGTCGAGCGTCATTTCTGAAGCTGTTAAATATCTTAAAGAGAACAAAGAAGTTCCCAAAGAGCCAGTACCCTTTATCGGTGCGTCTCTGATGGCTCTCACGCCTGAAGTTGCTAAACAAATGGGAACAGACGTTACCGAAGGTTCAGTTGTAGCCAGCACGATCTTCCAATCACCGGCTTACCAAGCAGATCTTCGTGCATATGACATCATCACAGGTGCCAACGGTACGCCTTATGCGACAAGTCAAGACCTGATTGATTTCATCAAGAAACAGAAAATCGGCAGTGAAGTGACATTAAACGTGGTGCGTGACGGTAAGAAAATGGATCTGAAAATCAAAATCGGCAATAAAAATGATTTTGATACTTCACAAACAACAGATACACAACAGCAGCAACCATAAATATCAGGTAAGGATTTACAGAACGGAAGGGTTTGAAGGCCCTTCCGTTTTTTTGCCCTGATGAAGCAGAGTTACAATGGACCAGGACGAATTGGAGACGCCTACTTGAAGATGCAGATTGTGCTTCTGCCTGTTACAATGGGATAAAACGTTAGGATAAAGGAGAAAGACCACCATGCGCTCAACTATTTTGATTGTGGATGATGACGAAAAAATTGTATCCATGCTCCGCCGGGGGCTGGCTTTTGAAGGATATGAGGTACAGACGGCTTCCAATGGAGCTGAAGGCCTCAGCAAACTGATGGACAAGGAGCCGGACATCGTTGTGCTGGATGTGATGATGCCGCAGATTGACGGATTTGAGGTATGTCGCAGATTGAGAGAAGCAGGCAGTAAAGTGCCTGTGCTGATGCTGACGGCCAAGGATGAAGTACAGAGCCGGGTGACCGGACTGGACACAGGAGCCGATGACTACCTTGTAAAACCTTTTGCGCTGGAAGAATTATTGGCACGTGTCCGTGCATTGCTGCGCCGCAAGTCAGATAGTGCGGCTACGCCGGACAACCGCTTAATGTATGAAGATATCATTTTGGACAATGACTCACGTGAAGTATTGCGAGATGGGCAGCGTCTGGAGCTGACTGCCAAAGAATTCGAACTGTTGAATCTGTTCATGCAAAATCCAAGACGGGTACTGTCCCGTGATCTGATTATGGATAAAATCTGGGGTTATGATTACAGCGGTGAGTCTAACGTGCTTGAAGTATACATTGCCATGCTCAGACAGAAGACTGAAGAATACGGTGGCAAACGTCTAATCCAGACCATCCGGGGAGCCGGTTATATTCTGAGAGGTGACTCCTGACATGTCCATTCGGTTAAGACTAACCGCATGGTATTCTGGTATTCTGGCCGCCGTGCTTATTTTTTGGGGCGTTGTCATCTATGCCTTTGTTTATTTTAATTCCTATCAGGAAGTCGAACAGCAATTAAAGGTGAAAAGTGCCCGGATTACGGATCAAATTGGTGTAAATCCTCTTTCGCAGTCGTTGGATCTGGACCCATTTACAGAGAGCCAGCTTCAGGAGGCACAAATTTACATTCAACTCTGGGATTATCAGAGTCGCTCAGGCATAATTTCCGGCAATATGAAAAAACTGGAGATTCAGTTTCCGGTATTAAAAGCCAATGAAATTCTTGAAAAGCGAGGCATATCCAAGATCTATGTGGATGGTACACCGTTTCTGGTGAATCAGCTTCCCCTTTCTCTTCAGGGAACCAATGAAGTACGTGGGATTCTTCAGGTTGGTGCGAATGTAAGTTCACAGGAGCGCTTGCTGGAAGCGTTGCTTAATATTTTGGTTTTTGGCTGGCTGGTAGCGATGGCATTGGCTATTACCTCAGGTCTCGTCTTGGCTCGCAAGTCGATGCGTCCGCTCGTGACTGTCATTGATGCCGCCAATCAGATTCAATCTGGAGATGACTTAAGTGTACGTATTCAATATGCTGGGCCGAAGGATGAGATCGGGCGTCTGATTGAAACGGTGAATAATATGCTTGAACGTACAGAATTGTCATTCCGTGGTTTGGAGGAGACGAATGCTGCTCAGCGCCGCTTTGTATCCGATGCATCGCATGAACTGCGTACGCCGCTGACCACCATTCGCGGGAACGTAGACTTCTTGAAGAAGCTGTGGGATCAGGAAGGAAGCGACCGACCGAATCTGGATGAGGAGACTGTCAAACAAATGTCGCTGGAAGCCATTGAAGACATGGCTGACGAGGGAAAACGTATGAGCAGGCTGATCAGCGACATGTTATCGCTGGCGAGAGCGGATACGGGTCAGAAAATTGAACTGAATCCGATCCCGCTGCAGATACTCGTACAGGAAGTAGCACGCAGAGCACAATTTCTGGATCGTCAGGCAGACTGGCTTCCAGGAGATTTTTCCATCCTGAACGGCATTTATGTGAATGGGAGCAAGGACTATCTGCAACAGATGCTGTTTATTTTCATCGAAAATGCGTTTAAATACACACCTGAAGGCTCTGTGACGCTGGATGCCGTATTATACAAGGGCCAGGTGGGACTACGCATTAGCGACACCGGTATTGGGATGGATCGGGACGAAGTGCCGTGCATCTTTGATCGTTTCTATCGGGCAGATGAATCCCGCGGGGCTACACCGGGCATCGGTCTGGGACTTTCGATTGCGAAGTGGATTATTGAGGAACACCATGGATCGGTTGAGGTTGTGACCAGACGTGGAGAAGGAACCACCTTTATTATCTGGTTGCCGGTTGTCTTTGCTCCGCCTATCGAATAAAGGTATAATAGACAGGACTGCAATTACATCGGCAACGTTGCCGAGAAAGAAAGCGGGTGGCAACCAAGTGGAAGTACTACGAATTTCGCCGCGGGGATATTGTTACGGCGTTGTGGATGCGATGGTGCTCGCGCGTCAAGCGGCACGCAATCTGGATTTACCACGACCTATTTATATATTGGGTATGATTGTGCATAACCAACATGTGACGGATTCCTTTGAAGATGAAGGTATTATTACATTGGATGGTCCGAACCGGATGGATATTTTGAGCCAAGTGGAGAGTGGCACGATTATTTTCACAGCTCATGGTGTATCTCCTGAAGTGCGCAAGTTGGCACGGGACAAAGGATTGACAACAGTGGATGCAACATGCCCTGATGTGACCAAGACACATGATCTCATTCGCGAAAAGACATCAGAAGGTTATCAGATCATCTATATTGGTAAAAGGAATCACCCTGAACCAGAAGGTGCCGTTGGTGTTGCACCAGATCTCGTTCATCTGATCGAGAAGGAAGAAGAGATCGAAGAGCTGAACGTATCTCCAGGCAAAATCCTTATTACAAATCAGACAACGATGAGCCAGTGGGATATCAAACACATTATGAGCCGTCTGCTGGAGAAGTTTCCGGGCGCAGAGATTCATAATGAGATTTGCCTTGCAACTCAGGTTCGTCAGGAAGCTGTAGCGGAACAGGCAGGTCAATCGGACCTGGTTATCGTGGTGGGTGATCCTCGCAGCAATAACTCTAACCGTCTGGCACAAGTGTCGGAGGAGATTGCGGGTGTTACGGCCTACCGTGTATCTGATGTTTCCGAGATTCAGCAAGAATGGCTGAAAGGTGTAAATAAGGTGGCGGTTACTTCGGGTGCATCAACACCAACACCGATCACGAAAGAAGTCATCCTTTACCTGGAACAGTATGAACATGACAAGCCGGAGACGTGGGAGATCAAACGTACCGTGAACATGAGCAAACTGTTGCCTCCAGTTAGAGAAAAACACGTACACCTTAGGGCAAAGGAAATGTAAAAAGTAAGTCTAAGTGTATGTGAATTAAAAACGAAATGTGAATGAGAAGAATCCTGTTATGCAGATCCGAATGTCGGAGCCTGCGGAGCAGGATTCTTTTTGTATATGGATAAGGAATGTGTACCTTGACGCAATCATATAACTATGGTATATTCACTTTAACGGATAAAAGCTTAAAAGCGAACAAGCGTTTAAGCGCGACAGAGTTTTTATATTTAATCAGACGCACGTTAAGGAAATTATTGTGCTCTCATACAAGGAAGGATGGGAATTAATATGATCGTTATTGCAGGCAAAGCTACACCGGAGGAACAGATTCAGGATATCGTTGCAGTTATTGAAAAAGAAGGGCTTCAGGTGCATATCTCTCGCGGAGAGGATCGTACTATCATTGGTTTGATTGGTAAAGTTGAACCTAAAATGCAAGAACATCTTCGCCAAATGAAAGGTGTCGAGAATGTCGTTAAAATCTCGAAGTCCTACAAATTGGCAAGTCGTGACTTCCATCCGGAAGATACGGTGATCTCCATCAAAGGTGTAGACATCGGCGGAAAAGAACTTGTTGTCATGGGCGGACCATGTGCGGTTGAATCCGCTGCACAGATTGATGAGATTGCCGGGCTTGTGAAAGCTGCTGGTGGGCAAGTGTTACGTGGTGGAGCATTTAAGCCTCGTACTGGTCCTTACAGCTTCCAGGGAACGGGCGTAGAGGGATTGATCATGATGGCGGAAGCAGGCATGAAACATGATCTGCTGACCATTACAGAAGTCATGACACCTGAGTATGTGGATATTTGCGCCGAGTACGCAGATATTCTGCAAGTAGGTACACGTAACATGCAGAACTTTGACCTGCTCCGCAAATTGGGTGAGTGTGGCAAGCCGGTATTGTTGAAACGTGGTTTCAGTGCGACATACGATGAATTGTTGAATGCGGCTGAATACATTCTTGCGGGTGGTAACCCAAATGTTATGCTGTGTGAACGTGGTATTCGTACGTTTGAATCCTACACACGGAATACGTTGGATCTGTCAGCGATCCCTGTTCTGCAGTCTCTGAGCCATTTGCCGGTTATTTCCGATCCGAGCCATGGTACTGGACGACGTGAACTGGTGGAACCGATGACAAAAGCTTCTGTTGCTGCAGGTGCCAATGGCCTGATCATTGAAATGCATACCGATCCGGATAACTCCATGACAGGAGATGGTGTGCAGTCTTTGTTCCCTGACCAATTCGCTAACCTATTGCAGGATCTGGAGAAATTGGCACCAATCGTGGGTAAATCATTCAGCACAGCCAAACAACCGGCAGAATTTTTCCCGGCACGTGTAGGCGTTTAATAAGAATTTCATAGTCAAGGTCTGGATCATCATCCGGGCATCTCCTCTGATCTCGTTCATTGCAACGGAATCAGATAGATGCTCGGTTTTTTGCATATTTTGCAGTTTTGAACGTATTTATTAATCAATAGTGATAAGAAACATTTATGATGTGAAGTTTTTCCCATGATTTAGGTTAAAATAGGGGTCGCTTTACCGCATTAAACCAGTTAAATGTATATAAAACTAGTTGTTATATGAATTTATGTTATTTATAAAGTGTGAGTATATCTAACATCCCTTCAAAAAATACCTTACATAAGTATTGACGATGTCATATTTTAAAATTTATAATGACGACAGAAAAAAATTCGAATTTAGACATTTTCTTAGTGGGGTTGTTTAATGTTCGGAATATTTGGGAGGACGAATACATGTCGGTTGAAAACGTATTGAAATCAATTCAAGAGAACAACATCGAGTGGGTAGATTTTCGTTTTGTAGATTTAGCTGGTCGTGCACATCACATCTCGTTGCCAGCTTCGGCTGTTGATGCAGACACGTTCGTAAATGGAGTAGCTTTTGACGGTTCTTCTATCCAAGGTTTCCGCGGAATTGAAGAGTCCGATATGGTTATGATGCCAGACCCTGAAGCGACTTATGTCGATCCGTTCACTGCACACCCTACATTGAATGTTATGTGTGATATCTTCACTCCGGATGGCGAGCGTTATGAGCGTGACCCACGCAGCATCGCTGTTAAAGCAGAAGCTTTCCTGCAAGAAAGCGGCGTAGGTACAACAGCATTCTTCGCACCTGAATCCGAGTTCTTCATCTTCGATGATGTTCGTTATGAGAGCGGCACGAACAGCTCTTCCTACTTCGTAGATTCCGAAGAAGCTTCTTGGAATACCAACCGTCAGGAAGAAGGCGGAAACCTGGGCTTCAAAGTTCGTACTAAAGGCGGATATGTTCCAGTAGCACCAGTGGATACACAACAAGATATTCGTAGCGAAATGTGTCGCCTTTTGGAAGAAGCTGGCCTGTCAATCGAGCGTCATCACCATGAAGTGGCGACAGCGGGTCAAGCCGAAATCAACTTCCGTTTTGATACACTGAAGAAAACAGCAGATAACCTGCTTGCATACAAATACATCGTGCACAACACTGCACGTCAATATGGCAAAGTAGCAACATTCATGCCAAAACCATTGTTCGGTGATAATGGTAGCGGAATGCACGTTCACCAATCCATCTTTGATGGCGATTCCCCATTGTTCTATGACAAAGCGGGATATGCTAACCTGAGTGAAATGGCTCTGCACTACATCGGAGGTATCCTGTACCATGCTCCGGCACTGATCGCTTTGACTAACCCTAGTACGAACTCGTTCAAACGTCTCGTACCTGGTTACGAAGCACCAGTTAACTTGGTTTACTCCAAAGGTAACCGTTCCGCAGCAGTTCGTATTCCGGTTGCAGCTGTGACACCAAAAGGTTGTCGTATCGAGTTCCGTACACCAGACTCCACAGCTAACCCATACTTGGCATTCTCCGCAATGTTGATGGCTGGTCTGGATGGAATCAAACGTAAAATCAACCCAACTGAGCTTGGATATGGTCCTCTCGATAAAAACATCTATGACCTGTCTGATGCAGATAAAGAAAACATCCGCAGTGTGCCAGCTTCCCTGGAAGAAGCACTTGATGCTCTGGCAGCTGACAACGAGTTCTTGACTGAAGGCGGCGTATTCACAAAAGACTTCCTTGATAACTACATCAACCTCAAACGTGATGAAGCGAAAGCAGTAGCGATCCGCATTCATCCGCACGAGTACAGCCTTTACTTCGACTGCTAATCTGTCGAGGTCGGAACAGTTCTTGTTCCAACTTAAAGCCTCCGGGACACGCTCTCGGAGGCTTTTCCTTAAATTAAACAATGTAGTGCTTTAACTTTGCAGGGTGATAAAGGAATTTAATAACCTGAATTCAACACTTCAGTGCATATTGCCCTTGAAGCAGATAGAGAATACTGATATCATAGCGATAATATTCACTTTGTATGTCAGAGTTACGGATGGAAAGGGCGGGGGATTTTGTGACAAAAAGAGCGTATAACTTTAATGCAGGACCTGCGGCGTTACCACTTGAGGTACTGGAGCGTGCACAGGCGGAATTTGTAGATTTTCGTAATACAGGCATGTCGATTATGGAGATGTCTCACCGTGGAGCGGTGTATGAGTCTGTACATAATGAAGCTCAGGAGCGGTTGTTGTCGCTTCTAGGCAGTCCAAAAGGATACAAGGTTCTCTTTCTGCAGGGCGGTGCAAGCACTCAGTTCGCGATGTTGCCAATGAACCTGCTCGGCGCAGGGCAGACTGCAAGTTACGTGATGACTGGCAGCTGGGCGAAGAAGGCTCTGTCTGAGGCGAAGTTGATCGGCGAGACACATGTTGCTGCATCTTCGGAAGCAGAGAAATTTATGAAATTGCCGGATGTTTCGAATCTGAGTTTGCCAGAACGTACGGCTTATGTGCATCTGACTTCGAACGAAACGATTGAAGGTACGCAATTCAAGTCGTTCCCGGATACCGGTTCAGTACCTCTGATTGCGGACATGTCGAGTGATATTTTCTGTAAACCATTTGATCTTAATCAGTTCGGCATGATCTACGCGGGTGCACAGAAGAACCTGGGTCCATCCGGAATTACGGTTGTAATTGCTCGTGAGGAACTGGTGAGCGAATCGCCTAAAACGATTCCAACCATGCTTCGTTACAGCACACATGTAGATAACAACTCCCTGTACAATACGCCGCCATCCTTCTCGGTATATATGGTGAATGAAGTATTGAAATGGATTGAAGAACAGGGCGGACTGGCTGGTATTGAGCAAAAAAATACGAAAAAAGCGGAATTGCTTTATAACACAATTGATGCTTCCGGTGATTTCTACCGTGGTTGTGTGGAAACAGAAGATCGTTCCCTCATGAATGTAACCTTCCGTCTTGCTTCGGAAGAACTGGAGAAAAAGTTCATCAAGGCCTCGGAGGAAGAAGGATTTGTAGGTCTGAAAGGACATCGCAGTGTGGGGGGGCTGCGTGCCTCTATTTATAATGCTGCTCCTTATGAGAGTGTTAAGGCACTGACAGACTTCATGAGCCACTTCCAGAAGACAAATGGATAATAAAGTATAGGACGGTGTAATGGACCTTCGTGTCTAATCCTGTGCCTTACCAGAGCCTTCCACATTGACGTGTGGAGGGCTTTTCTTTAAGATTAGAGGGTTGTCGTCAACATGAAATGAAAAGGAGATTGAACACATATGGCTTTACACATCGTTCTGGTTGAACCAGAAATTCCGGCGAACACAGGTAATATTTCGCGTACTTGTGCGGCAACCGGTACCCATCTGCATCTCGTACGTCCACTTGGATTTCGAACAGATGATGCTACATTGAAACGTGCAGGGCTGGATTACTGGCATGCTGTCCATATTGAATACCACGACTCATTTGCTGAGGTTCAGGAAAAATATCCGGAAGGTCGTTTCTTCTATGCAACTACGAAGGCCAAGAACCGATATAGTGATTTTAATTTTCAGGATGGGGATTTCCTCGTTTTTGGTAAAGAGACTAAAGGCCTGCCACCTGAATTAATTGCTGCGAATCCCGATACATGCATGAAAATGCCAATGACTGGTGATGTTAGATCATTAAATCTGTCCAATTCGGCAGCAATTATTGTATATGAAGCGTTGCGCCAGCTCAATTTCCCGGGGTTAGAAGGATAAATTTTGGTTATAAATGACGGCTAGAATTCGGAAAAAAAACATTTTTCAAAAAAAAGGACAAAAAATGTTTATTTCCAGCAGGATTCGACAAAATCTTGGCGAATCTATAAACATAGTACAAATGTACCTAGAAATTTAGAGTAAGATAGGAGAGGTGTGCCGTAGCTATGAAGCCAGCTGGAGTAGTTCGCAAAGTTGACCAATTAGGTAGGATCGTATTGCCTAAATCTTTGCGTAAAAGGTATCAAATGAATGAGGGAGATCCTGTAGAAATCTTAGTACAAGGGGACCATATTATTTTGGAGAGATATCGTCCAAAATGTATTTTCTGCGGATCCATCGAGGAAGTCAACGAGTTCAAAGAGCGTTACATATGCGCACAATGTTTAGATGAAATGACTCAGCTTCCACAACACGGATAAGAAATAACGTCATGGGGTCCATTGACCCCGTGGCGTTTTTTTTGTTTTATTCTCAATTGAATGGCATAATTGCAATTTGAAAAAAAGATAAAATACGTATACTAACGCTGGGTGTAAAGGGGTAAAACCTCATTCCACACGGCATTCAGGATGCCTTGCATATTTTCTTCCTCACTATTAATACATATGACAGCTTCCTTTGAGGGAATTATGATACACAACTGACCATAGGCACCATCGGCGCGGTAAGCGTCATGAGAACACATCCAGAACTGATACCCGTAACCTTTTCCCCAATCTCCGTCTCCAGTCGTTTCGATCTGCTGGGACGTAGCCTGTCGAATCCAATCCGCAGGTACAATCTGTCTGCCTTCCCAAAAGCCCTCCTGCAACAGTAACTGTCCAAATCGACTCAGTTCCTCATTGCTTATCCAAAGACCTGCACAGCCAAGCGTTACGCCGAGTGGAGAGGTTTCCCACTCTACATCATGGATGCCAAGCGGATCAAATAACCGTGGAGTCAGGTAATCTTTCACGGTTTGGCCGGTAGCAGCCTGTAGCATGGCCGAGATCATAAACGTATCCCCGCTGCTATATGTAAATTGTTCTCCAGGTACCCGGTCCAGAGGAAGAGACATATAATATTTCGCCCAGTCCTTTTCGGTCAATGAAGCTCGTTCATCAGCCCAAAGAGGGGGAGAGTCATGACCCGAAGTCATTCGGAGAAGATCACGCAGTCTCAATTCTTGCGGCGATGGGAGATTGCGTTGTGCAACGGGTACATGATCATAAGAGAAATAATCACCAAGTGTCGCATCCAGATGTATCAGACCTTCTTCAAGCGCAAGACCAACGGCCATACATGTGAAGGATTTACTGATGGAATGTTGTACCCTGCGCTGATCCTTATCCCGGTCCCAATGGGCAAGCAGATGCCCTTTTTGTAATATGCGAATGGAAAAAACGTTCAATTGTTGCTCCGTAATCGTATGAATGAAACCTTTGAGTTGCTCAGACATATTAACCTCCCTAATATCAGGTGAAACCTGAGTAAAATCGGTTGGTGAAACGTTTCCGTAATTCGAATGCAAAATCAGAACCCATGTTAGTATAAACCTGGTTTGGTGTCAATTAAAGTTGTAATAGCACTTACTAAATTTTCATTTTTTCGTAATAATAGTGTCTTTGGACGCAAATTTAGACTTAAAAGAGCATTTTTTCGAGAAAAAAACGCGAAATTTGTAAAAAGGTTATTGACAGGATTTACTCATCGGGCTTATGATTTATTCGAAACGATTCGAAGAAATCGCTTCCACATTAAAAGTGTTGTAATGAAGTCCATGTGAATCAACGTTGGCTATGTTTTGAAACGATTCGAGAAAATCGTTTCGATAACCCATCGTAATACAAGGGAATCTACAACAGCCTGCAATCCAACGCCAGAGAAACGAATGAGTAAAGACAGCAGGCGATGATGAGAGGGGTTACATTTATGGCACATATAACGATCGAAACTGGATCGCCAACCTTATGCATGAATACTAGCATACATGTTGTGTCCAGTGACTCCGGAGAGACTTCAGGCGGTACACTATATCTGTTGCACGGGGCAGGCGATAATGCGAGTACCTGGCAGCGGTTAACCACAATTGAGATGTATGCAGCGCAATATGGCTGTACGATCATTATGCCGGAAGCGAATCGAAGCTATTACACCGATATGGAATACGGCCTGAATTACTTCCACTACATCACTCAGGAGTTACCTGAAATATGCAAGCGTCTGCTCAATCTGAATCCTGATCCGGAGAAAACATACGTTGCAGGTTTATCCATGGGTGGATATGGTGCACTGAAATGTGGACTAACTTATCCAGAGCGATATCGCAAAGTAGTGTCTCTATCTGGCGTAACGGATATCCAGACACGGCTTCATGATCCCCATATGCCAGCGACAATGATCAAGGAAATGAAAGCGGTTTTTGGAGAACGTTTACAGGTGAAAGCCGATCAGGATATTTACGCACTGTCGGCCAAGCTGCTGGAACAGGGTGTTCCTTTACCGGATATCCTCAGTTGCTGTGGCGATAGTGACCCCTTTGTAGAGATGAATCGCGACTATGCGAGATACATGCAGGGGACTGCCTTTGATTTTCGGTATGTGGAGACGCCGGGGGCTCATGAATGGAGATTTTGGGAGCACCACCTGAGAACGATGTTTGATTTTCTGTACAACGACAAGACCATAGTAGAGTGAGGAGATGCAATGTGAAACCTGCAGCCGAAGGACCTAGCAAAAAGCTGAAGGGAAACGTGAAGGGCAATTCGCTCTGGACTGAAATCTGGAAGCACCGAATGACATACACCCTGCTTATTCCGGGGCTTGTCTGGCTAATTCTGTTTGCCTACATGCCGATGGGTGGCCTGTCTCTGGCATTCAAAGATTACAAGGCTAACCTGGGCATCTGGGGAAGTCCATGGAGCGGATTCGAGAACTTCAAATATGTTTTCCGTGATCCAACCTTTATCGACGCAGTATGGCGTACGCTGTACATCAATATTCTGAAATTGATTATTCAGTTCCCGTTCCCGATTATTCTGGCGCTGTTGCTGAATGAATTGCGGATGCGCAGAGGGAAAAAATTGTTCCAAACCGTTCTTACGTTCCCGCACTTCCTGTCCTGGATCATCGTATCCGGGGTAGTCATCAATGTGCTGGCATATGACGGACTGGTAAATAGCGCGCTCGGATTACTCGGATTGCCAACGATTAACTTCCTGGGGTCCGAATCCAACTTTGTACCAATGTTGCTGTTGACTGATATTTGGAAATCAAGTGGATGGGGCGCGATTATATTCCTGGCTGCCATTTCCGGTATTGATCAGGATCAGTATGAATCAGCACAGATTGACGGGGCTTCCCGTATGCAACAGATGTTCAAAATTACTTTACCGAACATCCTTCCAACCATCACAATCATGTTTATTCTCTCGGTTGGTGGATTGATGTCTTCCGGATTTGACCAGATCTTCAACTTGGCAAATGCCGCTACCAAAAATGTATCGGAAGTACTCGATGTATATATCTATCGGATTACGTTCCAGTCATCTACCGATTTCTCATTCTCGACAGCGGTCAGCTTGTTCCGTTCCCTGGTGAATATGGCCTTGCTGCTTCTTGCTGACAGATTTGCCAAGTGGCTTGGCGGAGACGGTTTGTTCCGATAAGAGAGGAGGAAAAATGAGATGAGCAAGAAAGCTAACAAAAAACCGAGAATTGGTACAGAAAAAATGACACTTCTCGATTACATTATTTTTGCCGTATTACTAGTGCTTGCCCTGATGATCCTGATTCCGTTCTGGAATGTCATCATGATTTCGTTTGCAACACAAAAAGAATATGCTGACAATCCATTTTTGATGTTCCCTAAAGAATGGACATTGGATTCCTACAAGGCATTGTTCGCTGACGGAACGATTCTGACGGGGTACAAAAATACAATTATATTGCTAGTCATCGGCTTGCCACTCAGCTTGTTCCTGACAACAAGCATGGCATATGGCCTTAGTCGCAACAAATTTCCGTTTAAGAAATTTCTCTTTTTCCTGGTACTGTTCACCATGATCTTTAATGGTGGTATCGTACCACTGTACCTGATCATGAAATCACTTCATCTTACAGGTACGCTGTGGTCCGTTATCCTGGCGGGAAGCTTCAGTGCGTTTAACATGATTCTGATGATGAACTACTTCTACACCTTGCCTGAATCACTCATGGAATCGGCGAGACTGGATGGAGCAGGAGAGTGGAGAATTTTGTTCTCCGTTGTTCTTCCGCTGGCTACACCAATTATGGCTACAATCACGTTGTTCTACGGTGTGGCTTACTGGAACAGTTGGTATGATGCGATGATATTCCTTCGAAAAGCGGATCAGTTACCGCTCCAGAATGTACTCCGAAATATTATCGTGACATCTACGACGAATGCATCCAATGCATCCAGTGTGGATGCTGCCCAGGCAAGCAACTTCTCAATGGGCATGAAGATGGCGGCCGTATTTGTCACCATGGTACCAATTATGTGTTTCTTCCCAATGCTGCAAAAACACTTTGCCAAAGGGGTATTAACAGGGGCAATCAAGACCTGATATACGTATAGGATTTTGCAATAAAATTCTACTAAAAAACATGGGGGTAAAACATGAAAACGAAGAAAAAGTTGTCAGTAAGAGCTCTCTTTGCCATCACGCTTAGTGTAGTTATGCTGATGGTGACAGCTTGTTCCAGCCAAGGAGCTTCAGGTGGTAACGAAAAAGATGCAGAGGGAAATTACAAAGACAACCTGACCATCTCTGTAGCTAACCTGACAGAAATCAAAAACGGGAACCTGGATAATGACTTCCACAAGTTCTGGACAGACAAATTTAATGTAACTTGGGACTACAACTATATCGATTGGGATTCATGGGGCGAGAAGCTTCGTCTGTGGATCAACTCTGGCGACTTGCCGGATGTAGCGGTATGGAACTACGTACATGGCGATGCCATTAACAGCATTGAACAAGGTTTGTTCTACAAATTTCCGGATGACTGGAAAGAACGCTGGCCTAACGTCGCAGCAGCTTACAATTTGACGGGTCTTGGAGACAAGTTGGAAGAATTGACGGGTGGAACATATGTCCTGCCTAGACCAATCTACTTCGAGAACAAACCAGCTGACCCACTGACGAACCAAATTGGTGTCATTGCGCTTCGTAAAGACTGGGCTGAAGCGGTTGGTTTTGAACTGAAAGATGCTTATACAACGACCGAATTGAACGAATATGCTGCACTAGTGAAAGAAAAAGATCCAGGCAAAGTGGGTAACAAACTTGTACCTCTGTCCTACAATGCGGCAGATGCCATGACAAACATGATTATGCCAAACAGTGTGCATGCCATGACTGACTCTCCGTTCTACAAAGGTGAAGATGGCCAATTCCACTGGGGACCAGCAGATCCTGAAACGCTGACAGGACTTAAATTGATGCAAAAAGCCTACAAAGATGGACTGCTCAATCCTGAGTTCTACACATGGAAAAACAATGAAGGTCAAAACAACTTCAAAGTAACAGGTACAGCTGCTGTAACAAGTCTGGGCGGACTGGCTTCCTACAGACAAGGTCTGGATTCCGATATGAAAAAAAATCTGGGTGTAGATAGTGATGAACTGGTACACACAGCAATCGTAGTAGGCGATGACGGTAAATACCGTAACATGGAACAAGCCAACTTCTGGTCTGCATTGATCTTCAATCCAGACATTAGTGACGAGAAATTCGAACGGATCATGGATCTGATCGATTACTCCGCAACAAAAGAAGGACAGTTGCTCATCAACATGGGCTTTGAAGGAAAAGATTGGAAATATGATGAAAACAACGAACTCGTTAGCTTGTTGCCAGAAGGAACGGTATTGGAAGATAAATATCCAGCACGTTTCGAAGGTCTGTATCTGCTTGGTGACGACTTCAGTGTTGTAAACCCTGCAATCAAAAAAGATTACCGTGATAGAGCCGTGAAATTGTTCGAAGAAAAAGCAAAACTTGGTACAGAAGGCAAATCGCTTGCACCATACGATTGGGATGTCAACCTGTACGATTCCAAAGCTAAGAGTCAGGCTTCATTCGACTACCAGAATGAATATGCCAACTTGATCCTCAAAAACGGAGATCTAGAGGCAAACTGGAAAGAATGGGTAAACAGTAAAATGTCCCTGGTTCAACCTTATCTGGATGAGCTAAACGATAAATTCTAGTAATCATTCAGTAATTAATTTTGAACCCGGTGCGCGGTCTCTCCCCGAACGCAGCCGGGTTCTTTATTTCAACAACTTGTAGTGGAGGATACGATCAGATGAATAACGAGCAGTTGTTAGACCTGGTAAAACAGATGACGTTGGAGGAAAAAACAGCTCAGCTTCTTCAGTTGACTGCCAACTTCTATGAAGGAACAAATGTTGAAGGTCAGATCACAGGGCCGATGGAAGAGATGGGAATTACGGAGCAGTCCGTGGATGCTAGTGGGTCCATTCTGGGGTTGTCCGGTGCGCAGGCCATCATTGATGTACAGCAAGCTTATATGAAAAAAAGCCGTTTGGGCATTCCGCTTTTGTTCATGGCTGACGTAGTTCATGGATTCAAAACCATTTTCCCGATTCCACTGGCGATCGGTTGTTCATGGGACACAGAACTGGCTGAGAAAAGTGCTGAAATTGCAGCACGTGAATCAGCTGTATCCGGTTTGCATGTTACCTTTGCACCTATGGTGGATCTGGTTCGTGACCCGCGCTGGGGCCGTGTGATGGAAACGACAGGAGAAGATCCTTATCTGAACAGTTTGTTCGCGGCTGCGTTTGTACGTGGATATCAGGGCGACAGCTTGAAGGATGAGCCAGATCGTCTTGCAGCCTGTGTTAAACACTTTGCGGCATATGGAGCGGCTGAGGGTGGTCGGGATTACAATGCGGTGGACATGTCTGAGCGTAACCTGCGTGAGTACTATTTGCCAGCGTACAAAGCAGCATTGGATGCGGGCGTGGAGATGGTTATGACTTCGTTCAATACGGTTGACGGTATTCCGGCGAGTGGCAATGAGAAGTTAATGCGCGGCATTTTGCGTGACGAGTGGGGCTTTGATGGTGTATTAATCTCGGATTGGGCTTCCATTCGCGAAATGATTGCGCATGGTGCTGCAGAAGATGATCGTGAAGCGGCATATCGTGCCATTCGCGCAGGAGTAGATATGGAGATGATGACACCTTGTTATGTGCATCATTTGCCTGAACTGATTGAGAGTGGTGAAGTGGATGAGAAGCTCATTGATGAAGCCGTTCTGCGAATTCTGCAACTGAAAGAAAAGCTGGGATTGTTCGATAACCCACTTCGTGCAGCTGATCCTGAACGTGAACGTGAGATTGTATTCTCCAAAGAGCACCGTCAGGTATCGTATGAACTGGCAACCAAATCGGCTGTCCTGTTGAAAAATGATGGCAGCGTGCTTCCACTTCAACCTGATGCTAATGTAGCCCTCATTGGTCCTTTTGCACAGAGTCCTGATATTCTGGGCTGGTGGTCCTGTGAAGGGGTTAAGGAAGATGCAGTTAAATTGGGAACAGCTCTGCAAGAACGCCTGACGGGTGGGAAAGTTCAATTTGCTCAAGGCAGTAATGTTCATACGATTACAGCCGAGCAGATTGCCGAAGCCCTGGAAGTGGCAAGCAAAGCAGATCTGATTGTCCTTGCTCTTGGTGAAGACTCCGAGATGAGTGGAGAAGGTGGCTCGCGCACGGATATTCGTCTGCCAGCAGCCCAATTGGAATTGGTTAAACAGCTCAAAGCAGCGGGAAAACCGATTGCCAGCGTTATTTTCAACGGCCGTCCATTGGATCTGCATGGTGTAATCGATGAATCGGATGCCGTTCTTGAAGCCTGGTTCCCAGGTAGTGAAGGCGGAGCGGCGATCGCAGATGTTCTGACAGGTGTAGTGAATCCATCTGCACGTCTGACGATGTCCTTCCCGCAGTCCGTAGGTCAGATTCCGGTCTATTACAACCATTTCAATACAGGTCGTCCACTGAACCCGGAGAAGACGGAAGAACGTTATGTCTCCAAATACATTGACAGCCCGAATGAACCTTTGCTTCCGTTCGGTTATGGTCTCTCATACACTTCGTTCTCTTATGGTGATCTTGAAGTGTCAAGTAACGAGATGACTGCCGAAGAGTCCCTGAGCATCCAGGTACGTGTAACGAACACAGGTGAGCGCGCAGGCGTAGAGACCGTTCAGTTGTACGTTCGTGATGTAACGGGTGAAGTCGTTCGTCCTATGCGTGAGCTGAAAGGATATGTGAAACTTGCACTGGCGCCAGGCGAGAGTGGTACAGCCACGTTTACGTTAAATGAAGAACAGCTTCGTTATCACCATTCTGACTTAAGCTACCGCAGTGATCGAGGCGAGTTCCATATTCTTGTGGGTGCAAACAGTCGGGATACTCAGAAGAAATCATTCAGACTTGTTTAATCTGATGAATGGAAAGAGTAATGTGTCAGGCCTTTTGTTATGGAAGGCCTGATGAACATAACAGGGGAGCGAAGAATGTGGTCAGTATCAAGGATATCGCCAAACAGGCGGGAGTTTCCATCTCTACTGTGTCATATGCGCTGAATGGCAGCAACAAAGTGACCGATGAGACGAGTTCCAAAATTTTGGCCATTGCCAAAGAACTGAACTATGTTCCAAATGCCGCAGCAAGAACACTGAAGAAGAGGGAATCCAAAATTCTAGGTGTATTCTTGACCGATTTTAGAGGAGATGTGTATGGAGACTTGCTGAGTGGCATGAAAGCCGTATGTAATGCTCAAGGCTATGACCTGATCGTGTGCAGTGGTAAACAATCCCATCGCATGCTTCCAGAGAGAATGATTGATGGTGCGATCATTCTGGATCATACGTTTGCAAGTGAGGAACTAATGCAGTATGCCGATCGTGGGCACAAAATCGTTGTATTGGACCGTGAGATGGATCATCCCAACATTAATCAGGTTCTGCTGGATAATAAAGCCGGGGCAACACTTGCGATGGAACATCTTATTGAACAGGGACATAAGAAAATCTACGTGGTGACAGGACCGGAAGGTTCGTTTGACTCTGTGCAGCGGTTAAAGGCTGTGAGACAGGTTGCGGAACGTGAAGCCGATGTGGAATGGATTGAGATCACGGGAGATTTTGAGAAGAGTGGTGGAGAACAAGCCGCAGATCAGATTGTACAGGTGTATGATGGACCCGCAGCGGTATTCTGCCTCAATGATGAGATGGCTATTGGCTTGTGTGATCGTCTGGCAGACAGTGCACTTGGCGTTGGTCAGGAGATTGATGTCATCGGATTCGACAATATTGAATTGAGCAAATACGTCCAGCCGAGACTGGCAAGCATTGATTATTCCAAGCGTAAGTGGGGATCGCTCGCTGCTGAACAATTAATCAAAATTATTGCTGGAGAACCCGTCGATCATGAACGAATTTATGTCACATTAGTTGAGGGCGGGTCGGTGAGTGGGCCTATTTCGTCTGATTCGGTTATATCCATGCGGAATGACCGGGCGGTTAGCTATTGATCCCGAATACAGCAAGAGACAAGGCTTAGAAGAATCGAATCATTCTTTTAAGCCTTGTCTCTTGTTATTTCGAGGATGAAGCAATAGAAAAAGCCTCTCCGGAGAGAGGCTTGGCCTTTACAAGCCTTTTGTTTTGTCATTGTTGTAGGATGAAGTGAGAATGCCTGTAATGAAGAGAGTCAATACGATTGCAATAATCCAGAATGTCAGTGAAAATGACATGCCCTTCGCACCTCCTGCACAAGCTCATTTTCTTCTATTATAACCATTATAGGTAGAAAAGAAATGCTTCACCCTATTATTTGTAAAATAAAAAGTGTGTGGGCACTGGTCTGAGGCTGCCATCTGAAGGGTTATTCACAACCCGATTATTCAGAATAAGCGAGGATGATCCACCGCCATCCAGATTATAGGCGTCAATCACCCCAAGCTTGTACAACCGCCCTTGCAACTCTTCAAGGGTAGCACCGGAACTTCCGCCCTCATTATATCCGTCAACTACAATGATCAATAACTGATCATCCTTATAATTGCCAATGACTGTACGTGGTGCTCGTTTGGGTGATACTTTCCATTTGGCAGGAATTGTGGTTTTACGCCCATTCTGTAGCAGCACCGGAACAAACGTAGCCCCGAATTGCGGTTGCAGGCGATCCAGTGAGTTTTTGTCGGAGAACTTGCCTCCGACCAGTTTACCGGCATCGTTAAGTCCTACAAAAAACAGATCTTTGAAACTGGCCTGGAAACCGTTCACGTATTTCCCGTCCATGACGGTTGTGCTAAGTGGATAACGTTTGCCGCCACTGTCAGCAAATCCACCTGCGTTAATCCCGGCAATAGCGCCGTTACGCTTCACAGCCTGCATGGTCGTCTCAGAACGCCCAGGTTCACTGTCTAGAGCCATCTGCATGGCTGTAGGGTCTTTTAGCTTGATCTTCATGGCATAGCCCTTATAGCTGCCAGGATTCACTCTGTACATTTCAATCGTTAGCCGTTCACTGTCTACCCGTTCAAATGGAACGCCAAGCTTGGATGAAATCCGGTTGTTGTAAATCTTTTCCGGACGATCCGCTTGGGTGGAAGCCTTCTGCACAAGTGTAGACATCGTACTTGTTGTTTTATTATAGAGCTGTGTCGTTCTTTTAATAGAAGAAGAAGTCTGGACAGCAGCATCTTTTGCCCCCGCAAGCTCTTGGCTAATTGCTTGGGTCCGGGGTGTAATCGTATCCTCTGACAGTTCGGTAGGCATCAAACCTCCGGGTTCAAGTGGAGGACGAAGCAGCAGCAGGCATAATATCAATCCAACAAAAGGAGCGAGTGCAAGCATAAAAAAACGATTAACCTGTTTGACGGGTGTAATCATTTGAGCAGGTCCATCTTTTTCTGGAGTGTCTCCAGTTGTTTTTTGACTTCGCTCAGCTGGGTATACAGTTTGTTGCTGTTATCCGTTTTGTCACTTGCATTATCCTTGGTGAAAGTCAGCAATTCATTGAAGGATTGAACCTGTCCCTGCAGGTCTTCTACTTCCTTTGATATCGTTGTTAGCTGATTTTCGTAGTCGGTTTTTAGTGCTGCAATCTGCTGCTGATTATGGGCTTGAAGCTGGTTAATCATCTGTTGCTGGAGATGGTTACTATAATAGTAGGTTCCAACGACTCCTAGTGCAATGAGGACAATCCACATTACCAGAAACAGCTTGATTGAAGATCCAGCCTTGCCTTTGGCGCTCCGGGTGTGATGGATGTCAGAGGACGGGGCAGATGGTTTCATATCATCACTCCTGGTCATTAATAGGTACAAAAAAATTTCCAGTCCTCATTCTATCATGCCCCTATTGATTACGCAAAAATGAAATTCTTTACTTAATAGAGTAAAAAGAGATTGCATCGGAAGGAAGTCCTAGGATACAATTTCTTATAGATGCAATAAGTAGGAACTTTGGGCAGGTTTTTCGACTTTTTTAGATAGAAATGCAGGAAATTTATACTATATTTTGACCTTTCCGGGGATGGGAAGATGGACGTCATGGTGTTTTTATAACAAAATACAGTGAAAATAGAGCTTTTTTATCGGCTGCCTCCTGTATTTTTCTGTTTTTCGACATAATCCGACCTATGCTTCTTCTATACTCGGACTGTCGCATAGACAATGGAAATATCATGATAGAAGCTAGAAGTTATTTGTCCAATACATAACAGGGGGAACAACAATGAAAAAAGTATGGCAGGTGGTCATCATAGATATCCACCCCACCAGCATGCTCGGTACAAAATTGATTTTGGAAGAGCAGCAAGATCTGACGGTACGTGGCATGACTTCGACCGGAACAGAAGGGCTCGATCTGGTGAATATTCACCAGCCTGATCTGATTCTGATGGATTATCGTCTTCCGGAGGGTCAGGCAGATCAATATATTGCCCAGATGAAGAATCTGTCAGCTCACAGTCACATCATTATTTTGACGGATGAAGACAATGTGAAGCTGTTTCGTCATCTGATGAGCCTTGGTGCAAGCGGCATGTTATCCAAACAGGCTTCCCCTAGCCAGCTGATTCATCTGATCTCTGGATTACGTGAGGGCCATGTGTCCATTCCATTGTCGTGGTTAAACAGTGCGGAGTGGGCGCAACCTGTAGAGTCTCCGACAGAAGCGCGTGTCATTGAATTAACAGAAACCGAAACTTTTATCATGGAAAGAATTGTTCAGGGTGTAACCTATGATAAAATAGCGAATGAGATCAACGTTAGCAGACGTTCCATTGATAATTACCTGCGTAAAATATACGTGAAGCTGGAAGTGAGCAGTAGAGCACAGGCCATTGAACGTTATGCCTTGCATGCAAGACAAGTGAAGACGGGATCCTGACGAAACAGGTTTGTTCTTCCCCTGATCACAACAGTTCTGTATGCATCCGGTCATATTCGATGGCGAGCAGGAATAGGTTGTAGGGCTGCGGACTGCGAGTACAGTTTCGGAATAGGGATGAAAGGGGAACGGATCGATGAAATATTTCTTTGCTTCCCGTACCAACAGGCTTTTGTCATCACCACTGAGGGATATACGTGAGATGTCTGGCAGGGATTATTTCATTTCTCTGGCAGAAGAATTGCCTGCGGAGGAGTTGTTTCCTTTCAAATTGTTGGAAGAAGCAGCCGTGTCGGTCTTTAGTTCAGGCCCCTCCGCATTGCAATATGGAGAGCCAGCAGGCTACACCCCCCCTAAGAGAGTGGTTGAACAAAGACTGGAATGCACGCAAAGGCATACGAACGGTACCCGAGCAGATTCTGTTGACCACTGGTACCCAGCAGGCCATCGATCTGGTGATGCGTCTATTGCTTGAACCAGGAGATTCTGTACTGGTTGAACATCCCACATCTCCAGGCTGTCTTGAGGTTCTGGAGATGCAAGGAGCCAAGATTGTGCCCGTAATGGGTGATCGGGACGGCATACTGCCAGACCTTTTGGAGCATCACATGCAGCAGGTTAGACCGAAGCTGCTTTTTGCTGCACCCAGTTTCTCGAATCCGACCGGTGCTTTGTGGAGTATGGAGCGGCGGGAGGCAGTCCTTGAGCTGTGTTCGCGCTATGGTGTACTGCTTGTGGAAGATGATTCTTATGGAGAGCTCCATTTCGATGGCCTTGAGCCAACGGAATTCTATCGTAAATATCCTTCACTCTTTGCACTGGATACTGCCGATCAGGGTGGACATGTTCTCTACATTGGTTCATTCAGCAAAACGGTAGCGCCCGCTCTTCGAACCGGATGGGCCGCTGGACATCCTGCGCTGATTCAGGCAATGGCCTCGGTTAAACGAATTGCAGATGGTCAGTCCAGTCCGATGAATCAGCGGCTGTTGTATCAATTGCTTGCCCACTCCCCATTTCGTTGGAGTGATCACCTATCGATGTTGAATCGGGAGTATAAGACAAGACTCAAACTGATGCTTGAACTGTTGAAGAGGCCGGGCTGGAAAGGGTGTCAGTATAACATCCCTGAGGGCGGAATGTATCTGTGGGTACAGTTGCCGGAAGGCTTGGATAGTGGCGCTCTGCTTAAAGCGGCTTTGCCCAAAGGTGTATCTTTTCTTCCTGGATCACTATGCTCCACAGGTGTACAGGATCAACGTTACATCCGATTGAACTTTAGCCACCCCGGCCGGGATGAATTGCTGCTTGGCATGAACCTGATCAGTGAAGCCATTTCCGAATTTACGGCTCGTAGCTAAGTCACATCAAAAATAGATTTTGTAGCAAAAATTAAAATTGGTTCATGACCAAAGTGATTACGTTATTGCATCCACTAACATTTTTATATATAATATGAATTAATGAGTTGTTGGTTTCTTTATATAAGCTACAATGGTGGCCAGTTCAGGAAAAGCACTCATATATTTTATTTAACGGGGGAAAATTCAACATGTCTAATATTTTATTTGTTAAAGCAAATGACCGTCCTGCAGATCAAGCAGTCAGCGTTAAATTGTACGATGCATTCTTGAGCGCATACAAAGAGTCCCACCCAGGTGACACAGTTACTGAGTTGGATCTCTACAATACAGATATTCCTTACTATGGCAACACTGTAATTACTGGTGGCTACAAAGCTGCAAACGGCATTGAAGCAACTGCCGAAGAGCAAAAAGCTGCAGCACTGGCTGCACAATTGCAAGATCAATTCTTGGCAGCAGACAAAGTGGTATTTGCATTCCCGCTCTGGAACTTCACTGTTCCGGCTCCACTGGTGAACTACATTTCCTACCTGAGCCAAGCTGGTAAAATGTTTAAATACACAGCTGAAGGCCCTGTAGGTCTCGTAGGCGACAAAAAAGTGGCATTGCTGAATGCTCGTGGTGGCGTATATTCCGTAGAGCCAATGGCATCTGCTGAAATGTCCGTTAAATATGTAACTAACGTATTGAACTTCTGGGGTATTCAAAACCCTGAGCTTGTAATCGTTGAAGGTCACAATGCTTCTCCTGACCGTTCCCAAGATATCGTGGATGCAGGTCTGAAATTGGCTTCCGAAGTAGCAGTAAGCTTCTAATAGCAAACTTCTATATAAAACACATAAAAACACCTGTAGTCTCCACTGGAGATTACAGGTGTTTTTGCATTCTCATTTTTCATAACACTTACTTCGAGTGATTCCATATCAGATATGGCCTGTATTTTTCAAGTACTGCTCCGCTGTTTCAGCGATGTGTGCAAGGTCGTCCTTATTTTTACCAGATACAGAATACGTTACATCGAGTTCATTAATGGTTCGTTCAATCATATCATTATCCTCAAGCATGTGTGCATGCTCGGTTAACGCCTGTACTCCCTTAATCGTCAAAATATACTTTCCACGGGAGAGGCGTTCAAACCAGCCATAATAATTTTTTTGCAGAATTGCTGCGGCAGAACCTACGCCTGTCTGTCTGGCAAGGTTGGCCGGAGAGGCTTCTCCGTTCGTTCGTAGAGCGGATGCGACACGTAAAGCCTTCTCACGATATGCTGTGACCAGTTGTCTTCGTGTGCTGCCTCCCGTATTGTAGTCTCCGCTGCGTTCGTCGAATTCCTTGAGCAATCGTTTCCGCCGAACTCCGCTTTTACGGGCAACCTGATTGCGGCCAGTGGGGGGGATCAGGGCGGAGGGCTCGCACAATACATCAATCAGGGGAGCTTTGGTTTTGTAAAATGTGACAGTCAGCAACCCCAGACCGAGCTGTCTGCATAGTGCGGTCAGTTCGCTCCAGCGTTGGTTTACGGCTCCGCGTTTACTGCGATTGCGCTCGACGGCCAGATACACGAACGGGCTAAGTTTCAAGCGCTGCATGCCCTGCAGCAACAAGGAGAGGTTAAATGTTTTTTTCATCTCCACAATGAGTGGTTCGTCCTGGTCCGATCTGACTCCGACGAGGTCACAATGTCTGACTTCCGCCTTGACGTCGAAGCCACGCTGCTCGAAAAAAGCCTTCACAGGCGAATATAATTCGGTTTCGTATTTCACTGCCATCGTCCGTGCTCCTTTCCAGAAGTGGCCTGTCTCTGACCATGTGTTGTCCGGTTTCCTGAATTTAGAACCCTCATTATATCATATTCGTTCTTTTTTTTCTGAAGGCACAAGATGTCTGATAGAACAGGGAAAAGCCAAAATTCGAAGCGCTTGATTGAAAAAAAAGAGGTCAACTTATCCGAATTGCCGCATAGGTATGTAATACACTTTTCACAACAAAACAAGACGTTTGGACAGAGGGTGGCGGGACAACACAGGACCGCAAGATTGGTATTCAAGCAGGAGCCGCAATTCTATTGATTTCTTCATACCATTCGGAATGGTTGACAATCACACTAAAGGAGCCATGGGAGGTACCAAGCATGAATATTTTTGAACGCGTTGCGGAACATCGGGCAGAGAGTGACCGTTTGACATGGAACGGAACATTTGAAGATTATATTGCACTGCTGAGAGAGGACCCGACTCCGGCAATGACGGCTCACGCCAGAGTGTATGAGATGATTGAATCGTTTGGGGTGGAAGAAGTAGGTGGGCATAAGCGGTACAAGTTTTTTGAACAGGAGATCTTTGGGCTGGACCGTTCGATTGAAAAGTTGGTTGAAGAATACTTTCACTCGGCTGCACGCCGTCTGGATGTACGGAAGCGGATCTTGCTCCTGATGGGTCCTGTAAGTGGAGGGAAATCGACGCTGGTGACGCTGCTGAAGCGGGGGCTTGAACAGTTCTCGCGGACAGAGAAAGGTGCCATATACGCCATTGATGGATGCCCGATGCATGAGGAACCGCTGCATTTGATTCCGCTGGAGCTTCGTCCTGAAGTGGAAAAGGAAATTGGAGTCCGTATTGAGGGTAACCTTTGCCCATCCTGCCAGATGAGACTCCGTACCGAATATGGTGGTGATATCAGCAAGGTACCGGTGGAACGGGTCATTGTTTCCGAAGATAATCGCGTGGGAATAGGAACGTTCAGTCCATCCGATCCGAAATCACAGGATATTGCCGATCTGACGGGGAGTATCGACTTCTCCACCATCACGGAGTTTGGTTCCGAATCCGATCCACGTGCCTATCGTTTTGATGGGGAGTTGAACAAGGCGAACCGTGGGTTAATGGAGTTCCAGGAGATGTTGAAATGTGATGAGAAATTCCTATGGAATCTCCTGTCGCTCACGCAGGAAGGAAATTTCAAAGCGGGACGTTTTGCCTTAATCAGTGCGGATGAAATGATTGTGGCGCATACGAATGAATCGGAGTATAAGTCTTTTATCTCCAACAAGAAGAATGAGGCACTGCAATCCCGGATGATTGTCATGCCGATTCCGTACAACTTGAAGGTATCCGAGGAAGAGAAAATCTATGCCAAGCTCATTCAGCAAAGTGACATGAAGCATGTTCATATTGCACCGCATGCACTGCGGACTGCAGCCATTTTTTCCATACTTACCCGCTTGAAGGAAACGAAGAAACAAGGCATGGATCTCGTTAAAAAAATGCGCATGTATGATGGTGAAGAAGTAGAAGGATACAAAGAAGCTGATCTGCGCGAGATGCAAAATGAGTATCTGGATGAAGGGATGTCTGGCATTGATCCGCGGTATGTCATTAACCGGATCTCCAGTGCTTTGATTAAGCAAAATCTTCAGTGCATTAACGCGTTGGACATTCTGCGGGCGATCAAGGATGGTCTGGACCAGCATGCTTCAATTACAAAGGAAGAGCGGGAGCGTTATCTGAACTTCATTGCTCTTGCACGCAAGGAGTATGATGAACTGGCCAAGAAGGAAGTGCAGAAAGCCTTTGTTTACTCATTCGAGGAATCCGCGAGAACGTTATTTGAAAATTATCTCGATAACATTGAAGCATTCTGCAACTGGTCCAAGATTCGTGATCCGCTCACGGATGAAGAGATGGACCCGGATGAGCGTTTGATGCGTTCCATTGAGGAACAGATCGGGATTTCCGAGAATGCAAAGAAAGCGTTCAGAGAAGAGATTCTGATCCGAATCTCGGCATACTCCCGCAAGGAGCGCAAGTTCGAATACAGCAGCCATGACCGTTTGCGTGAAGCGATTGAGAAGAAGTTGTTCACCGATCTGAAAGATATCGTCAAGATCACAACCTCAACCAAAACACCGGATGCAACACAATTGAAACGTATGAATGAAGTCATTAAACGCTTAATTGAGGAACATGGATACACCGCAGCCAGCGCGAATGAACTGTTACGTTATGTGGGCAGTCTGCTTAACCGCTAATCGGCAACGAACCATTCCGGATCAGGCTCCTGATGCCTGTTGTGAGGCTCCTTCACAGCAGGGTCAGGGCCTTTTTAATTACATGAAGGTCATATTAATCTAAAAAAGCTGACAAATAAGGTTAATTTTAAAGAGAAATAGTTCTAATGGTATATGTATATTTAGGTATTTTAGTCTATAATCAATACATATATTTACAATTTAAAGTAATTTAGTGTTTATTAAGGAGCTGACTGAACCAGATATGAGCAGTATTTCCGCAACAAGACAGAAGCAACTTGATTACATGGGATTAACCGCAGGGGATCTAAAACTGCTTGCCGATCATCGGCCTGTTTTTAAAAAAGTCGTTAATGAAGTGGTAGATCATTTCTACAATCATGTGGGAAATTATCCTGAATTGGTAGATCTGATCGCTCGATTCTCTACCATTGATCGTCTAAAAGAAACACAGAAGATGTACTGGTTATCGATGACGGATGGAATCGTGGACGACGCATATATTGAGCAACGGATTGCAATTGGGCTTGTGCATTCCCGTATTGGCCTGTCCGAAGATTATTATCTGGGTACCTATATGGTATACCTAGATATTGCAACGAGCATATTCCAACAGGTTATCCCTGATTCCTGGCATCTTGTCATTCAGGCGCTCAGCAAAATGTTTAATCTGGATTCACAGCTTGTCCTTGAAGCCTATGAGAAGAAAGAAAAAGAAAAGTTACATCAGCTTGCCGATGACCAACAACATACGTTGCAGGCGATTACGCAGATTACCCAAGAGCTTACAGGCATGATTAGTGAATTAAATGAGAGTGCAATGGCTATATCGAGTGTAGCCAAAGAAACAGCGGCTTCTCAGGATCAGGCTCAAGTTCTGCTCACGGAATTAACAGGGGAGATCCAGCAGATCGGAAAAATGGGTGAACTCATTCGGGAGATATCGGATCAGAGTCATCTTGTCGGTCTGAATGCAGCGATTGAAGCTGCTCATGCAGGAGAGTTCGGACGTGGCTTCGAAGTGGTTGCCAGTGAGGTGCGTAAGCTTGCAGCCAGTTCTCGGGACGCCCAGGGTAAAATTCAGTCTAATCTGGAGCAGATCATGAAGAAACTGAGCAGTGTGCAGCAGGAGTCAGATCATACCTCTCGCGGAGCACGTAGCCAAGCTTCACGCTCGGCTGAACTCGCTGTATTTGCAACAACAATGGAGAAACTGTCTCTGGATTTGAAGAATCTGGAACAGCAGGAATAGAGCTTAAAAGCATTAGGAACCTTCCATACCGTTTCAGGCTGTTTTAAGCTATAATGGGTAGACAAACCTGCCGATGTTATAGAAAAGCAGCCGGAGACAGGGGATTTGAAAGAGGTTGAGGTGATCAGATGGCTTCTATCCATGATGTAGCCAAGGAAGCGGGAGTATCTGTTGCAACCGTTTCCAAAGTGATAAACGATTATCCTGATGTAAGTGAAAAAACACGCAAAAAAGTCAATATAGCCATCGAATTATTGAAATATCAACCCAATGTGGTCGCACGTGGACTTGTCAAACGCCGTTCATGGACGGTGGGAGTGCTGTTAACGGTTCCGTTTACGAACCCTTTTGTGTCGGAGTTGCTGGAAGGGATCAAAACAGCGCTGGAGAACAGTGGATATGATCTGGTCCGGTTGTCTACTCGATTCGATGATCCGGCGTACTCGTTCATCAAACATTGCCGCAGTCGTAATGTGGATGGCGTAGTGGTATTCGGGGAAGGCAGAGAAAACGCGAGTATTCAGGAACTGGTGGATGCAGAGATTCCAACGATGTTTGTTGATACGGACATGTTGGGCAAACGTGCCGGTTACATTACTACGGATAACGCGAACGGAATCTCGATGGGGGTCAAACATCTGCATGAGCTTGGGCACCGCAAAATTGCCTATATCTCAGGGACACTTGGACCTGCCGTAGCCAATCTGCGATTGGAAGGATATCGGGAAGGGCTGCGAGAATGCGGTATCCCGTATTCTACGGTATATCTGGAGATCTGCGATTATTCCTTCGACGGGGGAAGCAAGGCTGCCCGACGATTGCTGGCACTTCAGGATCAACCAACGGGAATTGTCTGTGCATCAGACATGTCTGCTTTTGGTGCGATTCATGAAATTGAAAAGCATGGACTGAGTGTACCAGAAGATATCTCGGTTGTCGGGTTCGATAACACGTATTATGCTGAGGTATTCAAACCGGGGTTGACAACGGTGAATCAGAATATCTATTCTATTGGCATTAAGTCCATCGAATATCTGATTGCCATGATCGAGAATCCATCTTATTCTCCTCCTGTGGTGACGGAACCTTCCAATCTGGTCATCCGTCAGACGACAGCACCTTTAAAAGCTTAAAAACGTAAATAGTAAAGATGTTTACACGAAGCACAGCTAATAAGCTGTGCTTTTTGTCGTTCTATATCTCATTTGGAAACATATGGTTGATGGAGTGGTGCAAGTCCTATAGTTTAACGGGTAAACAAAGTTTACTGGCAATCGTATAATGAAAGTGCTTACAATTTTCTGTCCATTAGCATCTATCCATCCTGTATAACGATCTTGTAAAGGGCTGGCACATGGCAGAGCAAAGGTTATTCTTCACAAACAACAACGAACCAAGGAGGAGATCGGATGCATTTGAGAAAATGGTGGAGCTTGTGCTTGTCGGCTGTATTGATCTTCAGTTTGTTCCCAAGTGTGGGAACAGGAGGGACACGTGCTTCGGCAGCGGACGTTAAGACTGGCGATGATAAAGTACTGTTCAAGGCTGATTTTGAAGATGGTGTGTTGGGACAATGGCGTCCACGTGCAAGTGAAAAGCTTGATATCGTAACGCAAGTAGGTCATGACAGTACACGCAGCCTGAGAACCTCTTCACGTACCGAAACGTTCCATGGACCCTTAATTGAAGTAATAGATCATGTACAGAAGGGCAGCACGGTTCATATTTCGTTTTGGGCCATGTACGATGAAGGGCCGGACAGTCAGGTCCTTAACGGTGCACTCGAGAAAGAATACAATAAGGACGCTTCGAGTCTTGAATATGCTACCTTTGCCTCCGCTACCTTGAACAAAGGACAGTGGAAAAAAGTCGAGGCAGATGTGGTGATTCCCGAAGAAAATAGTGGCATCACAGGATTCCGCATGTATGTGGAGACACCATGGAAGACGTCAGCGGAAGTGACGCCGGCAGATACGATTTCATTTTACGTGGATGATGTTCTGATTACGGCTGCTCAGAAAATTGAAATTGAGAAGGATATTCCGAATCTGGTCGATATCGTGGGACAAAATTACGCAATGGGAGCTGCCATCAACCAGTCTGCACTAGACGCGGAAAACCAGCATTCCCAGTTGTTGACGAAACACTTTAATAGTATTACAGCGGACAATTTTATGAAAATGGATGCGATGCAGCCCAAGGAAGGAGAGTTTGTCTGGTCAGAGACAGATCGCCTGGTGAAGTTTGCCGAAGCAAATGACATGGAAATCAGAGGTCATACGCTGTTATGGCATAGTCAGGTGCCAGAGTGGTTCTTTACAGATCCAAACGATGCTTCGAAACCTGCCACGCGGGAACAGTTGCTTGCACGGATGAAAACCCATATTCAAACCATCGTGACCCGCTACAAAGGAAAGGTTCATACATGGGATGTCGTCAATGAAGTCATCTCGGATGGAGGCGGCTTGCGGAATGAGGCCAGTAATTCCAAGTGGAGAGATATTATTGGGGATGTAGATGGCGACGGAGATGACAGTGATTACATTGAGCTGGCTTTCCGTTATGCACGTGAGGCTGACCCCGATGCTGTACTGGTGATTAATGACTATGGAATGGAGGGCAATGGAAACAAGGTGAATGATATGGTGAAGCTTGTAGAGAAGCTGCTTGCCAAAGGAACACCGATTGATGCGGTTGGATTCCAGATGCATGTATCCATGTACGGACCGGATGTAAAGCTCATTCGTGAGGCTTTTGAGAAAGTGATCGCTCTTGGTGTGAATGTACAGGTTACAGAGCTGGACGTTTCAATCTATTCAAGTAATTCTGAACTGGAGATGCCTGTCACAGATGAATTAATGCTGCAACAAGCTTACCGTTATCGTGAACTGTTCGACCTGTTCGACGAGCTGGGAGAACGCGGCGTAATGGACAGTGTTACAGTATGGGGACTTGCGGATGATGGTACATGGCTTGATAATCATCCGGTCAAAGGACGCAAAGATGCACCATTGTTATTTGATCGTAAATTAAAAGCAAAACCGGCATTTTGGGCACTGGTGGACCCTACCACCCTTCCGATCTATCGTAATGAATGGACGGCATTGAAGGCCAGCCCTTCTTTCCCGAATCACAAAGGACAGGAAGATATTCTTTGGGGTGCTGTGAAAGGACTCGAAATTAATCATCTGGCAGATGGTACTTCTGCGGTTACGGGTGAGGCTCGTATGATGTGGGATGCCAAAAAGGTGAATTTACGAGTGGAAGTGAAGGATACCACACGTCGCAAAGGGGATCAGGTCCAGGTTTTCCTCGCGGAAGAAGTCAAGGGGACAGGCGCTGTAACTTCTGAAGCTGATCTGTCTGCCAAGAAGAAAAATCCGCCGTCTGCAAATGGTCAATATACATTTAAACGGGATGGCGCTAAAGGCAAAGATAAAAATACTTACAACGTACAGGAGACAAAAACCGGGTATGTTGTATACGCATCACTGCCTATGTCAGCTGCTTTACTTACCGAAGGCCAGGTCTTGTCTCTGGATTTTCGGATTACGGATGAACATGCTGCTGGAAAGACAGCGACCATTGTTTGGAATGATATTTCCAATCAACAGCCTGACAAACCAGCCAACCGGGGCAAACTGAAGCTCGGTTCTGTCTTGAAACAAACGAAGGTCACTTATGGCAAACCTGTCATTGATGCAAAAAAGGATAACGTCTGGAAAAAGGCTGCATCTGTTAAAACAGATGTCTGGGTGGTCGGAAACGCCGGTGCAACGGCGACTGCACAGCTGTTATGGGATGAGAAATACCTGTACGTATTGGCAGATGTGAAAGATCCATTGCGAAGCAAATTAAGTTCTAATGCACATGAGCAGGATTCGATCGAGATTTTTATCGACCCTAGCAAAGATCAGACAACATTCTATCAGGAGGATGACGCCCAGTACCGGGTCAATTTTGATAATGAGGCTTCTTTTGGTGGAAATGCACGGAAAGAAAGTTTCAAATCAGCTACCCGATTAACAAGCGGAGGGTATACAGTTGAAGTGGCAATCCCACTAGACAGCGTTCGTGCTGAAGGGCAAAGATGGATTGGGTTTGATCTTCAAGTTAATGATGATGGCGCGGGAGATGGCAAGCGAAGCAGTGTGTCCATCTGGAGTGATTCATCAGGTAATTCTTATCAAGATACTTCCGGTTTTGGCAGTCTGTTACTGACTCGTAAATAGAATATTTAGTTGTGAATTAGAATATGAGAATGTTAGTTATTCAACATTGTATATCTGGAAATAAGTGTTGATTTTAAAGGCTGGGACGTTTAGACTATATACATTCATATAAACGGGTTCCAATGTATGACAACGGCCTCAACTAAGTCTGTTGTCACGAGTCAAATGATGCGGAGGGAGTGCCTGTCATCCAGACAGCGCACTCGCTTCTTTTTTACATTTTTGCATACATACAAGGCATTTCCCGGTTGAAAGGACAGAGTGAGTGGAGCACCTACATGGCACGTACAACTTAGAACTTGTTATTTTATCCTATATTATTGCATCGTTAGCTTCATACGCTGCCCTTGACCTTGCAGGCCGTGTAAGTCAGGCTAGCGGGATGGCGCGGAATGTATGGCTTACCTGCGGTGCAGTATCGATGGGGCTGGGAATCTGGTCCATGCATTTCGTAGGTATGCTAGCTTTTGTTCTGCCTACGCAAGTCTCCTATTCCACCGGTAAGGTTGTTTTATCTGTTCTACTTGCTATTGTCGCATCGGGGGTGGCCTTGAACATTGCGGGTAGACAATCGGGCAGGATAAGCAAACTCATGATTGCTGGAGTACTGATGACCGCGGGGATCAGCTCGATGCATTATGTGGGAATGGCAGCGATGTCAATTCCGGTTACGTATGAACCAGGCAGAGTGGTGTTATCTATTCTGATTGCAGCGCTTGCTTCATTTGCGGCATTGTGGCTCATGTTTTTCTTCCGTTATCATCAATCAAGACATACCTGGGTTTACAAGATGGGCAGCGGTCTCATTATGGGTATTGGAATCTCTGGCATGCATTATACCGGGATGTCAGCCGCACATTTCCATCATTCACATGGCTCGAAGGTAAGTTCAGGTATGCAGATTGAGCCAGGTATTCTCGCCTACTTGATCGCATCGGGCACATTTATTGCTTTGGGTTTGACGTTGTTTGGCATATTTATCAATCAGCGAATGTCACAGAAAGATCGACGGATTCATGAGAATGAGCAATGGTATCAGGCCCTGTATCATAACCATTCGGATGCTATTATTTCAGTGAACAAGGAAGGTATTGTTAAAGGGATTAATGCTGCTGTAACAACAATCACCGGATATCCTGAAAAAGAGGTCATGGATCGTTCCATTGATGAGATCGCTCAGCAAATCGATATAGAGTGGATAAGTGAATTTGATTCCATCGATTGGGATGATCATGGGCTGGAGCAGGCGCACTACATGGCCAAAATGAGAGATGTACAGGGTGAACTTCTGGACCTTAGTATTGTTGTAGTTCCTGTTGTCATTGATGGCAGACATGTGGGAAGTCACATTTTGATCAAAGACGTAACGGAGGAGAAGCAGGCTCAGGAGAAGATTCGTCACCAAGCTTTGCATGATCCGTTGACGGGGTTGCCCAATCGGCGCAAGTTGGATGATGTGCTGGCTTGTACGATTAACGATTCAGCAGAAAAAGGGAACTCTTTTGCCGTTATGGTGATGGATATAGATCGTTTCAAGATGATTAATGACTCGCTGGGACATTCCATTGGAGATGTATTTCTAAGAGAAGTGAGCAACCGGATCATGAAAGCCATAGAAGCTTCTGATCCCTTGGCTATGGAAAATGTCATGCTGGCCCGGATGGGCGGGGACGAGTTCACACTCGTTGTGACCCAGGGTCAAGCGACAGAAGTAAGAGTGGCAGAACTTGCAAAACAGATTGTTGAAGCCATTCAGTTACCTTATCGACTGAAGGAGAATGACTTTTACGTAACCGCCAGCATTGGAATTGCGATGTATCCGGATCATGGAGTGGGCGTGGATGCTTTGCTGAAACATGCGGACTCCGCCATGTATGAAGTGAAGAAAAACGGCAAAAATGGTTTCCAATTCTACACGGCCCAACTGGATTCGGAACTATATGAACGCATTGAGCTGGAGGGTTATCTTCGTAAAGCTTTGGAACGTGATGAGATGGTCCTGTACTATCAACCACAGATTCGTACCGAGGATAGCCGCATGATTGGTGTGGAGGCTCTTATACGTTGGAACCATCCACTCAAAGGTCTGCTCGCACCCAATGTGTTTATCCCGCTTGCAGAAGAGACAGGCATGATCTATGAGATTGGCAATTGGACGCTCCGGGAAGCATGCAGGCAGATGAAACTCTGGCATGCCAGTGGCGGACCACTCATTCCGGTATCGGTTAACTTGTCCAGCCAGCAGTTCCACCAATCCAACTTGGTAGAACAGGTCAAGAATGCACTCTTGGAGACAGGGCTGGATGCTCGATATCTGGAGCTGGAAATAACAGAGAGCATGATGATGGATGCAGCCGTATCCACGGCGATCCTGAATGAACTGACAGCACTGGGTGTCAAGATCAGTCTGGATGATTTTGGTACGGGATACAGTTCACTCAGTTATCTGAAGCATTTCCCGATTCACAAGCTCAAGATTGATCGTTCGTTTGTGACGGACATTACAGAGAGTCACAGCGATCAAGCCATTGTGGCGACCATTATATCGATGGCACAGAATCTCAAGATGGAAGTCATTGCGGAAGGCATTGAGACGAAAGGCCAACTGGATATTCTGATGCAGAATGACTGCCGGGAGATTCAGGGCTATTATTTCAGTCGCCCACTGCCGGCAAGTGAAGTGGAGCATGATTTTTTTGTGCCGCTGCGATTACAGGGTAATGGTACACCACCGGCACCATCCTAATTTTATGTATGCCAAGCGGCAAGTCCCCGTTTATGTCGGGAACTTGCTGCTTTTTTATTTCTTATGTTAGTCAGTTATACTTTTGAGGAAAAGTTAGATCCAATATTTAAGAAAATTCATTATATATTCCGAAAAAAAAGCATTTTAGTTAAATTAAATCGGAGGATGTCAGATGAGTTCCCTCCAATTCTGATAGGGGTTATCTGGTATCATCCCGACAAGAGACAAATTGATTGAAACGACAAAGCGTTGGATATGATGGAAATACAAAGGAGTGACAATAAATGACCATGTTATTCACTATGCTGCTTATTTTTTCGTGCTACCTTGTTTATCTGTGTTACAAACAAAAACAAATGTTAGATGAGTACAGCAGTGATGCCTCTGATACTTTGTCAGTGCATAAACATATGAAGGAGACTCTTCGAATCGGTTTGTATAACCGCTTTAAACGAGACCTGGAAGAGGAGAAAGAAGAAAATCCATTATTGTTCGAACGTTTTGTAGCAGAGATCATGTCATCTGTTCGAGGCGGTAACACATACGTGACGAAGAGCTCAGGAGACTTCGGCATCGATATTGAAGAGCAAACTGACGAAGGACTATACCTAGGTCAAGTGAAATGTTATAACGATATGAATTTAGTCGGTTTTGGTCCGATTGCGATAATTCACTCTCAGATGGTTAAGCAAGATGCTATTGGTGGTTATGTGATAACGACGAGCGACTTTACGAGTAACGCCCGTAACTATGCTGAAGGATTGGATATCGATCTGATTAATGGCACACAGTTGGTGGAGTTATGGTTGGAACATTTGGAGACTAAGAGTGAACGTGTTATAGTGCTGAATCCTGTTCCGCAAATGTAATCGACAAAAAGTAATGGTTTCATGGCTGGGCTGAGATGTCACCTAGTTGTATGCTATAATTCAGGTAAAAGTATGATTCACCAAATTTAGCGATATCATCAAAGGAGGTTGCGAAGGATGAACTTTAGTCTTAAGGCTCCTGATGGCACTGTCATTGAATCCTATGAGAAGGATCATAAGGAATTCATTCGTATTGCCGGTCTGGAATATGAAGTCTATAACCCGGTGGATGAGCTAGACTCCGATCCGGAGATACGGCAAATGATTGAAGCTTCTGAGAAAGACATAAAACAAGGCAAGCTGTATTCAACAGATGACTTGATTGAACTGGTGAAGCGTGGTGAGCTGTAATTGATGGTTCAATGGACCGCCACGGCAATGAACCGACTTCGCCAGATCAAAAGCGAACATTTTACAGATCAAGAAACGATGGAATACAAAATGAATCTCATTCGCCGTGTTGAAGAGAAGATCGTTACTATGGGAACAATGTTGCCGTCTCGTGAGTACCGCAACACGTACTACTGTTTCGTGGATCGATACGTTGTATCTTACAAGCTGTTGGACAACGGTGAGCGATATGTAATCACTTCATTTAAGCATGGTGCAATGAAACGTAATTTTAAATATTAATTATGAAATGCCAAGCGGCAAGTCCCCGTGTATGTCGGGGACTTGCCGCTTTTTTTATGTCTTATCTTTTATTAATCATTAAACTCATCCATGATAAGCACATTTATATTTTCGTTTCCTATAATGATAATCGAAAACCTTACATAAACTTGCGGTGGTGTTTCTTGCCATCATACGTAAACCAGATCGGTTTATCCTCGACACGTGTCTCGACATGTACGGTACGCCCCCAGAGGCGATACAGATAAGGCAGGGTGCGTTCCATATATTTCAGATCCAACTCGATGCCTTCATATTGATGTTTCAGCACGAGTTCTCCTGTCCGCAGATAATCAGCATCTTGCACGACCAAGTAAGGGGAGCCCCCGTTGACACGTGAAAATACGAGCTGATCCCGTATGTTCTCCCAGGACTTGTCGGTGATTTTCCAGTCCGGGCCTTTTTTCTCAAATACGTAGAGGTCCAAATCCTCGGTTAATTGTTTGGTCATGTAATTGCGGATAAAGGAGGTATCGGAATCGAATTCACGCACCTCGAACATTTTGGCACGACCTTGGCCTGGTTTGCGGCCCCAACGATCCTGTTCTTCCCGGGTTGGGTTATCCCAGCGCCGTTCAATATCCTCGAAAATCTTCAGTCCCAAATAATACGGATTCAGACTTTGTTTGGATGGTTGCACCACGGAGGAGTTGAGTTTCGCAAATTCGATCGTATCCTCACTGTTCAGATCAAGCTCACGGATAATGCGTTGATGCCAGTAAGATGCCCAGCCTTCGTTCATGATTTTGGTTTCCATCTGTGGCCAGAAATATAACATCTCCTCACGCATCATACTCATGATATCCCGCTGCCAGTCGGTCAACACTTCCGAGAATTCCTGAATAAACCACATGACATCCTTCTCCGGTTCAGGCGGAAAATGATGGACCTGAATACCTTCAGCGGGTGCTTCTTCCGTCTGCACGTCATCAAGTGACCATAGATCATCATAGCGACCTTCCGGCCGTGGTTTTTTCTCACCGCGCTGCTCCCGCATTTTCATCTCCATGTAACGTTGTTTGTCCAAATGGCGGGGTTTAATCAGCTGTGGGTCCACATGTTCCTGAATTGCGATCACGGCATCGATAAATGCTTCAACCGCTTCCGTTCCGTACTCCATCTCATAATTGCTGATGCGATCCGCCGTAGCAGCCATGCTTTCGACCATATTACGGTTGGATTTGGAGAAGCGGGCATTGTTTTTGAAAAAATCGCAGTGTGCCAATACGTGGGCTACGATCAATTTGTTCTGAATCAGGGAATTGCCATCCAGCAGGAAAGCATAACAAGGGTTGGAGTTGATGACAAGCTCATAAATTTTGCTGAGTCCAAAATCGTATTGCATTTTCATCTTATGAAATGTTTTGCCAAAGCTCCAGTGGCTGAATCTGGTCGGCATGCCGTAGGCTCCAAATGTATAAATAATATCCGATGGGCAGATTTCGTACCGCATGGGGTAATAATCCAGGCCAAAACCATTGGCAATCTCCATAATCTCGGCAATAGCGTATTCTAGGTCGCGGATCTCATCTGTCATCTAACGCTGCCTCCTTCCCGTTTCTGGAAAAAGCTGCGCAAAGCTTTGTACACTTCGCCTTTTTCTTTGATCACATAATACATGAACTGATCCATCTTAATATGACGATAAGCCGACATCAGTGTGCTACTGCGGTTGTACTGATTCACTTCGCCGTATCCAAACATGTTGCTACGTTTCATTAACTCACCGATCAGCTTCACACACCGTTCGTTATCCGAGGTCAGATTATCCCCGTCAGAGAAGTGAAAAGGGTAGATGTTGTAGCTTGAAGGTGGATAACGACTGTCAATAATATCCAGTGCCTTCATATATACAGAGGAGCAGATGGTGCCTCCGCTCTCGCCACGGGTAAAGAACTCTTCTTCGGTTACTTCCTTGGCTTCCGTATGATGGGCGAGGAAAACAATCTCAACTTTCTCATACTGACGGCGTAGAAAACGGGTCATCCAGAAGAAAAAGCTGCGCGCGCAGTATTTCTCAAACGAACCCATGGACCCGGATGTATCCATCATGGCAATAATAACGGCATTGGATTGTGGAATGATTTTGTCTTCCCATGTCTTGTAGCGCAGGTCATCCGGACTGATGTGATGGATGCCTGGCGTACCAGTCGTTGCATTGCGACGCAGATTCTCCAGAATGGTACGTTTCTTGTCAATATTGGACTGCATGCCTTTTTTGCGAATATCGTTGAAAACTACCGTATGTGTCTCAATCAGGTCTTTGTCTTTCTGCTTCAGATCGGGTAATTCCAGCTCAGCGAAGAGCATATCTTCCAATTCCTCAATACTAACTTCGGCTTCCACAATATCATGACCAGGCTGATCGCCAGCTTTTTCGCCTTTGCCGGGTTTCTGCGAAGCAGAGGGATCACGACCGATGACGTCTCCGACCTGACTGTCACCGTCTCCTTGACCGACATGTTTTTGCTTCTGGTAGTTATACACAAAACGGTACTCATCCAGACTGCGGATTGGTACCTTGATGATTTGTTTTCCATCAGACATGATGATGTTTTCTTCCGTAATCAGATCAGGCAGATTCTGCTTGATGACATCTTTCACCTTTTGCTGATGGCGCTGTTGGTCCTGGTACCCTTTGCGGTGAAGCGACCAATCTTCCTTCGACACAACGAACGAGTAAGGCTGGTGTGAATTTGACATGTAGGCACCCCCCATTGATTACGCGGCACAGTTTGGCCTGTCGGTAATTAAGTATATTCACGGGCGAGGACGATATGTGATGAGAGTGGATATAAAATGATACAATTACGCAAGTTCACCTCAGAGGTAAGGTGAGTCGTAAGAACAGAACTGCACCATTTTTTACAATAACAGTGAACAAGTGTGATATCCTTCCTATACAATAGGAGAAAGACATCAATCATTTAATAGATGCATGTAAAGGAAGGATTTATGTGAATAAAAAGGCGATCAAGGCTTGGATTATGTATGATTGGGCCAACTCGGCTTATGCAACAACTGTGCTTGCCGCAGTACTGCCCGTATTCTATGCTTCGGTGGCTGCCGCAACGCTGGATACGGATACCGCCGCCTCCTATCTGGCCTATACACACTCCATTGGCATGTTGTGCGTAGCTCTGCTAACACCGTTGCTAGGCACGCTAGCTGATTTGTCAGGACGGAAGGGCGACTTCCTGCGTGTATTTGCAATTATAGGCGTCCTTGCCACATTGGGATTCAGCGCAATCGGTGAAGGGGACTGGTTCCTTGCTTCCGCGTTGCTGGTCATATCTACGATTGGTTTTGCAGGTGGTAATACCTTTTACGATGCAATGCTGCCGGATCTGGTACCCGTGGAACGAAGGGACATGATATCCTCCAAAGGTTATGCCTATGGTTATATTGGAGGAGGCTTGTTGCTTGCAGTGAACCTGCTGATGATTCAGCAACCGGGCTGGTTCGGGATGAGCAGTACACTGGCAGGCACAAGACTTGCTTTCATCTCCGTCTCGTTGTGGTGGTTGCTGTTCTCGATACCGATCTTCCGCCATGCTCCGAGACGGCCTGCATCACCGGATCTGCCCGGAACGTGGACAGGGTATGCTGCGGTGGGAGTGCGCAGACTGCGGCAAACCTTTCGTCAGATGCGGCGTTTTCCCCAGTTAATCCGCATGTTGGTGGCTTTCTGGTTTTTTAATGACGGCATTAATACCATCATTCTAATGGCTACGATCTATGGGACAAGTATAGGCATAGGCACAGCCGACCTGATGCTCGCGCTACTGTTAACCCAGTTCATCGGGTTCCCGTGTACATTGTTACTGGGAGCATGGGCACAGCGTTGGGGAGCAAAGCAGGTATTAATCGTTAGCTTATCGGTCTACATATGTATTGTGATTCTCGGTTATTTCATGACACAAGCGATCCACTTCTACGTACTCGCCGGGTTGGTTGGTGTCGTGCAGGGTGTGAGTCAATCCACAGCGCGTTCCCTGTTTAGCAATCTGATGCCAGCAGGCAGAACAGGAGAGTATTTTGGTTTTGTGAATATTACAGGCAAATTCTCTTCGATCTTTGGTCCATTTGTGTTTGGTTATGTTGGGCAGATCACGGGTTCCACACGTTGGGGTATTCTGTCGCTCATCTTCTTTTTCGTCGCGGGCATTGCTGTATTGTTAACCGTGAAGGTACAGAAGGGGTTGCAGGATGCTACACGGGCAGATCAGGAAGAAGAGCGAAATGGGAGCGTTGGAGCTACTGGGAAAAGTTCAGATGTAAGATTTACCTGATGGTTGTTCACCCGTTTTCATATTAAGTTTCTCAACGGATTACGTATGGCTTCAGGCATTGTTCCTCACAGAACATGTCTGGAGCTTATTCGCGTTTGTGCAATCAGAACATAATTGATCCATGAATAAGTGCTTAAATGACAGACAGCAGAATACAGTGAAAGAGTATCAATTTATGAAAAGGTGAAAATAAAAGATTGACATGATACATTTTGTATCATAGAGTAAAACTATAAATACATATTGTATCTGAGAGTTGTCGAATGTAATCATGTGTTTTGCTTCATTCCCGGGTGAACTTCCGACGGAATATTGCAAAATGCTCACCTATAGCATGCATATTACTCGTTTTGCCAAACACAAAGGTAGAGTCTGGTCTATCCCAGCTACACAATTTATACTAATGAACAGAGGAGAGGCTGCCATTGATCGATGCTCAAGGTAACGGACTTGTTTTCTTACTATGTGTTCCCCGCAGTGGTAGTTCCTTATCCACCGTAATGCTGCAAAATCATAGTCGTATATTTGCCACCCAGGAAATGTGGTTTCTGATGAATCTTGTCGATTTACCCAAGGCTGATTCACGTGCTTACGGTGGCAGCTCCATCATGCGCCAGTTCTACAATGCCATGGTATCTGAGGATGTCTTTGAGAAGGCGTGCAGAAGTTTTGCTCTTGAAATCTACAATGGATTCCTGGAGGGGAGCGGAGCAGACTTCATCGTTGATAAATCTCCACGGTACTATTACATGCTGGAATGGCTGGATCGTCTGTTCCCTCAGTCCAAGCGTATTCATCTCCAGCGTAATCCTCTGGCCGTAGCAGCATCATTCAAAAAGGTAAACCGCCATACAGGAGAAGGATTCGACCTGATTCATAGTCTGCAGAGCCCCAAATTAAATATGAAATCCGTAGATCTCACACTTGGGATGCTCCGCTTGAATGATTATTTTGCCAAACCCCACTCCAATGCGTATGAATTGCAATATGAACGATTGGTTTCCAATCCTCAAGAAGAACTTGAGAAACTATGTGCGTTTCTGGGAATTCGATATGAACAGGGAATGGAGCAGTATGGACAGTTTCTGGACAGTGCCAAGTCTGACATGTTCTACAGTATGGGCGTGGGTGATCCTTTCCTCTCTTCGCATCAAGAGGCACATCAGGGTTCTGTTAACAACTGGAAAAACATATTAGAACCACATGAAGTTGAACTGTATTGCCGTGTGATGGGGGCAGATCTGTTCCACCAGATGGGATACAGTGAACAGCTCGCAGAAGCCGAACAATGGACGGGTGTACATTATGATGCAAGTCCGGATCAAGAGGTCATTGATCGAATCACGCATCAGTTGACAGCAGCGACCGGTTGCCACTGGCAACCGCAATACCGAATGCAACCGGCAGATTCTGTCGTTCATGATCCGGTTGGGAATCTTAATGACCCAGTTGTCGAAGAACCGGAAAAGACAGACCCGACGCTAGCTGCACTGGTAACGATCAGACAGTTGCAAGCCGCATTACGGGCAGCAGATCATCGTCTGGAACGGGGTTACAGTGAGCGAGAACGCTTGAAAGTCCAGCTGGCTTCTGCTCAAAGCAAAATACAGCGTATCAAATCATGGGTACCATTTGGTCATCAGATCAGCGCCTGGGCTTCACAGCGCAAGATTCTACGGGGAGGCAAGTCATGAGCGCCATAGCAGGAATTGTTCACAACGATGGTCAGCAGGCGCTATGGGAAGACAGCTGGCGTCTGTACGCAAGCCTGGGGCATGTCCCTGCGGATACAACAGGAGTGTGGAAAGGCAATGAGGCGTTCCTCAGCTGTCATGCCCAATGGATTACACCGGAATCGGTTAGCGAGAAGTTGCCTTTATATGATGAGGAAAGTGGTCTGACCATCACGGCAGATGCCATTCTGGATAACCGAGAACAACTGGCAGATCAATTACAAATATCCAGAGCTGAACTGGCTATGTTGGCGGATAGTGAATTGATCTTGCGTGCCTATCAGCGCTGGGGAGACGATGTAGCCGTCCGATTGCTGGGGGATTTTGTATTCGCGATATGGGATGAGCGGAATCGAAAACTGTATGCAGCGAGAGACATTACAGGCATGAGAGCTTTTTATTACCGACATGATGGTTCACGTTTTGCTTTCTGCACACTGATGAATCCGTTGCTCGGGCTTGAAGGGGTACATAAAGAACTTGATGAGACCTGGCTGTCCGAATTCCTTGCCATTCCTGACATGCATGATTCAGCAGATATCAATTCAACTGTATATCGGGGAATAAGCCAGCTGCCTTCTGCACATACACTTGTCTTCCGGGATGGGAGACTGGAGCTGAAGCAATATCATCGCTGGAATGAAGTGGAACCTCTAAGGCTTAAATCCGATGGCGAGTATGTAGAAGCGTTTCGGGAGGTCTTTGGGCAGGCGGTTGGATCACGATTACGAACGCACAGACAGGTGGCTGCTGCATTAAGTGGCGGACTGGACTCGGGAGCCGTGGTTGGTTTTGCATCCGGAACACTGAGAAGTCAGGGCAAACGGCTGCAGGCCTATAGTTATGTTCCCGTACCCGATTTCACAGATTATACGTCGAAAACGTTGCTCGCAGACGAACGGCCCTTCATACGTTCCACGATTAATCATGTCGGCAATATCACAGAGAACTACCTCGATTTTGAAGGCAGAAGTCCACTCAGTGAAGTAGATACCTGGCTCGACATTATGGAAATGCCCTATAAATACTTTGAAAATTCATTCTGGATTCGCGGATTCTATGAAAAAGCGAGCCAGCAAGATGCAGGCATCCTGCTCACAGGGGCACGTGGTAATTTCACCATCTCCTGGGGACCGGCTCTGGATTATTACGCCAGTCTACTGAAAAGTGGCCGCTGGTACCGCTGGTTCCGTGAGATGCAGCAGTATAGTGAACGAACGGGCATGCCTTTCTCACGTATAGCCAAGATCACCGGGAAAAAGGCATATCCGGATTGGTTCAAGGCTCAGTCCAAAGGAGCCAGCCAGGCCGCATCCGTACAATTGATCCATCCTGACTTTGCGCAGAGAACGGGTGTACTGGAAAGACTCAAATCCATTATTGTTCTGCAGGGCGGTGCCCAGGCTGATGCACTCAAAGTACGTGCCGAGAAATTTAATAACCTGGCCATCGCCAACAAAAACGGTGCTGTAGCTACGAAATGTTCTCTGCGTTACCGCGCTTGGGAACGTGATCCGACAAGTGATGCCAGAGTCATCCGGTTCTGTCTGTCCGTTCCGATTGAACAATATGTGAAACAAGGGACGGATCGTTCATTGATTCGCCGGGCTACTTCACCGGAGTTGCCTGACAAGGTCAGACTGAATCAACGGGTACGGGGTGTGCAGCCTGCAGATTGGTTACATCGCATCATTCCAAATTGGGATGCCTTTACCGCCGAGTTACGTGCTTTGTGTTCTGACAGCAAGGTCGCTGGCATATTAAACACGGAGCGTATCAAGTCTGCCCTGGCCAACTTTCCAAGTCCGAGACCAGAGCTTGCTTCACATCCTGATCTGCGATTGATGATGCATAGTCTGATTGTCTATCGGTTCATTCGGAAATTCTGATATAGCCCGGTGAACTGTGGGCCCGGATTTTTCTTACAATTGACTCATGATAGGAGGTGAATACGATGCAAATGGAAAAAAAGGAATGGCAAGCACCAGCACTGGAAATATTGGAAGTCAACCAAACAATGGCGGGCACAGGTTACAAACATATCGACTGGGTTACGGTTCACGATGCGGATCTCTACGGAACAAGTTAGAAAGCTTTACCATATGCCATCATACTTAGAAGTGCGAAAAGGAGGTGAATACGATGCAAATGGAAAAAAAGGAATGGCAAGCACCAGCTCTTGAAGTGTTGGAAGTCAATCAAACAATGGCCGGTACTGGCTACAGACAAATTGACTGGATCACGGTTCACGATGCGGATCTGTACGATCCAACTTCCTAAGTTGTTTAGTTTTATGAAGTGTCATCATACTTAAAGGGCGGAAATGCAACAAATCCAGCTTTTCGCCTCCGCCCTTATATTTAGCAACATGAATATAAGGGCTTTTTTTTACATTTTATTACGAAGGAGGCGTCGTTCATTGTTGCCTGTGCATTATGTGGCGTATGGTCTGCGCTGGTCGAGTCAAATTCGAATGCCTGAACTACAGATCGCACCCAAGGATGCAGAGACTGATTTTGATGTCGTGGATGTGCACATCGAGTCTTCAGATCTGACCCTATTGTGGGAGGGTTGGGATGTAGGCAACGACAACTTTGTGGCACGAGAGGGCAGTCTTTTTTTCAAAATCGAAGATACAGGTCTGTTTCTAATGGAACAAGGAAAGCGCATTGTTGTATCCCCTCAGCCAGGAGCGGATGAGAAAAAGGTCAGATTATTCATCCTGGGCACCTGTATGGCGGTCATTATGATGCAGCGTGGCATCCTTCCATTGCATGGTAGTGCAGTGGTTATTGATGGCTGGGCTTACGCATTTGTCGGACATTCGGGAGCAGGCAAATCGACACTGTCGGCCGCACTGGCATCACGCGGATATCCACTTCTCACCGATGATGTTGTTGCACTGACCTGGGATGCCGGAGGAAGAGCTATCGTATCACCTGGTTACCCGCAACAGAAGTTATGGCAGCCCAGTCTGGACGGCTTCGGCATGAAGGAACAGGATTATGCAACGGTTCACGCAGAGATTACAAAGTATGCGATACCTGTTCAGCACTATTTTCATGAGATGGCCGTACCACTAGGTGGAATATTCGAACTTGCTCCACAACCGGAGGCAAACCATACATCTGTTCAACTGGTGGAAGTGACGGGGCTAGAACGACTGCATCTGTTATGCTCGCATACGTTCCGTGGTGGACTCGTTGCAAGACAGGGGCTGGCACAATGGTTGTTTGAGACGGCTTCAAGACTTTCAGCAAGTGTGGAGATTGGCAGATTGGTCAGAACGGGTGCTGAGTTTACAGCATTTGAGATGGTGGATCGGATCACAGATCATATACGTAAAGGAGTGCATACAGGACAATGACAGCGACTACGCCGATGAATGTGGAAGACCGGGTAACCCGGAAGGAAGGCAATCTGGTCAGTGATATGGGCAGTGAGAAAGTCATGATGAGCATTAGCTCTGGAAAATACTATAATCTCGGGAGTACCGGTGGACGAATCTGGGACCTGATCGCAGAAGAACGCACGCTGGGTGAAGTTGTTGAGGTACTTGCTGCGGAGTATGAGATTGAGCCAGATGTATGTCGTGAGCAGGTGGTGCAATTCCTGGAACATCTGTCCCGTGAAGGTTTAATCGACGTTACTCGCGGAGTGTAGAATGATGTTGCGAAAAATAAAGGCTTATCTCTCGCTCCCGCGGTCGATGCGTCGACTGGTATGGGAGGCCTATATCCTCCTTGGCTGGGCACGCATACAGAAGGCTATGCCATTTGCCAAAATCGCGCCAGGGCTGGGTACGCCTATGGTAGAAACACCGATGACAGGACTCGAACGCAGCGAGGTCATCACTATACGGAATATTTCCAAAGCAATTTCGCTCGCCAGCAAATATACGTTATGGGAAAGCCGCTGCCTTGTAATGGCGATTGCCGGGATGAAGATGCTTGAGCGACGCAAGATAGAGAGTACGTTATATATGGGGACTGCACGGAATAAGCAAGGACATATGATGGCTCATGCCTGGCTGCGAAGTGGTAAATTGATCGTGACCGGAGCTGATACTATGGACCAATATACGGTTGTCGGTGTGTTTGGCAAACGGTGTCCGGAGAAGGGATCTGGGGAGATTGTCTATGATACATGAAAGTGAACTCTATTCATCAGGGTTTCCGAAGGAGCTTAAGCTGATTTTGAGCATGATTAGAGGTGATCTGACGGCTCTATCCCCTGAAGAACTCAAGGCGGGTTTGCAAGGAACCGATTGGCAACTTTTTCTGCGGCTTGTCTATCATCACCGTTTATACTCTGTCCTTTATGTGAAAATGAAAGAATTCAACTCTGCAATCATTCCTGCAGATGTTATGGAGAGTCTGAGACAACAATATACGGTCAATACGTTCCGCATGTTACATCTAACAGCTGAAATGGAGCAGGTGTGTGGTGCTTTTCGTGAACGCGGTATCCGCAATATTACACTAAAGGGACCAGCGCTCGCCCATGATCTCTATGGCGATGTATCGATGCGAACCTCCAAAGACCTGGATATCCTGATTCCGTTTGATGATGTGGAAGCGGCTGAAGGCATTCTGGCTACCCTCGGATATGTATCCAAGGAAGGGGAGCGGGCACCTACGGTGCGCAGCTGGAAATGGCGGGAACATCATATCTGTTACACCCATCCGGTCAAAAGGACTCAAGTGGAGATCCATTGGCGCTTGAACCCGGATTCGGGCAAAGAAACCGATTTTGAATTGCTGTGGAAACGCAGCCGGTTCAGTTCATACACACAGACACCTGTCCGTATGCTCGAACAAGAAGACCTATGGGCTTATCTCGTAACCCATGGTGCACGACACGGCTGGTTCAGACTGCGCTGGTTACTGGATATCGACCAGATGATCCGCAGCATGCCACTTGATGTGAAGAAATTAGAGAGACGTCTGAAAGCGGAGGGGCGTTTATCGATCGGTTCGCAGGCTCTTCACTTAGCCTCAGATCTGTTGAATACGCCGCTGGATGTAGAGTACAGGTCCTTGATGTCCTTAAGTGACCGTACAGGCAAGCGATTAGCCAACGAAGGCGCAAAGTTCATGAACGACATGCTGGAAAGTCCGGCTGATATGAAGTCTTATCAATCGTATTTGTTTAAACTTCGAAGTACAAAACAGAAATGGTTTTTCTTTATTGAACGTTTATATCCAAGTACATGGGATGTGGATCAATTGCCACTTCCACGTTCTTTGTTTTTTCTATACTTTCCGTTACGTCCGTTTCTCTGGTTCTGGCGGCGAATTAAAAGGTATACGGTGACGGAAAGGGGTAAAGTATGATCTCGGAATTAAGGTATTTCATGCGAAAGTTGCATCATGTCACGGGGCCCATTTTATATTGGAATCTGCTAGGGATGATCTGTATCAGTCTCATGGAAGGGATCGGTATCTACATGCTTGTTCCGATGCTGAGTCTGATTGGCATATTTGAGATGGGCTCCACAGGCTTAAACATTCCCTGGCTTGGCGACGTGTTGAATCGTTTTTCTGAAAATAGCCAATTGTTACTCGTATTGTTCACCTTTGTGTTGATTGTCTCCGGACAGGCCTGGATGCAGCGTCTCCAGACGATCCGTAATACTCGAATCCAACAGCAATTTGTACGAACGCTGCGCATGGAAACCTATGGTGCTATTATTATGGCGCAATGGTCATTTTTTCTCCAAAAACGAAAATCCGATTTTAACCATATATTAACGACTGAACTTGCACGTGTGAGCCAGGGAACGAGCATTATGCTGCAAATGGCAGCCTCTCTGATCTTTACGGGCATTCAGATCGGTCTTGCTTTCTGGTTATCCGCCAAGCTGACGGCACTTGTGCTGGTCTGTGGATTGGTATTATTTATCGTCTTACGAAAATTCGTCAAGCGGGCCAAGCAGATCGGAGACCAGACCTCTGAATTCTCGCAAAGTTATTATAACGGCATTACCGAGCATTTTAACGGCATTAAGGATATTAAGAGCAACATGCTTGAGCGCTCCCACATGAACTGGTTTGAGCGCATGTGCAGACAGATAGAACGCAATGTCATTCAATTTAGCCAATTGAACAGTGGAACACAGCTAATTCACCGGATGTCCGCGGCAATCATTATTGCGGCATTCATCTATCTTTCTCTCCGTGTAATGACGGTGCCACCCGCAAGTCTGCTGCTCATCATCCTAATCTTTTCCCGCTTATGGCCAAGGTTTACGGCAATTCAGTCCAATCTGGAGTACATCAGCTCCATGCTGCCTGCATTTCGGGTAGTCAGAGAATTACAAGCGCAGACGGCGAAGAGTCGTGAGATTAGTGAAGAGATTGCTTCGGCAGGAGACGTTGGAACTGATGGGATTCAACCTATGGAACTGAAGGAATCTATCACCTGTGAGGATGTCTGCTATCGCTATGAGGGAAGTGATGCTTACTCATTGAGAAATGTGCAAGCTTCGATTCCAGCAAGGGGTATGACCGCAATTGTGGGGAAATCCGGAGCAGGCAAGAGCACGCTGATAGATCTGATTATGGGCCTTGTGAGGCCTGAAACTGGTCGTATTTTGATTGACGGTGTTCCTCTGTCAGAAGAACGATTATTGAGCTGGCGAAGTTCAATCGGATATGTCTCCCAAGATCCATTCCTGTTTCACACAAGTATTCGTGAGAATCTGCGTCTGGTTGATCCAAATGCAAGTGAAGAACAGATGTGGCAGGCTTTGCAATTTTCCTCCTCTGCAGCATTTGTACGGAAGTTGCCTCAGGGTCTGGATACGATTATTGGTGATCGGGGTATTCGTCTATCCGGGGGTGAACGTCAGCGATTGGTGCTTGCCCGGGCTATGCTGCGTAATCCTTCTGTATTGGTACTGGATGAAGCAACGAGTGCGCTGGACAGTGAGAATGAACAGTACATTCATGAGGCGCTGGAACGGTTAAAAGGACATGTGACCATTATCGTGATTGCACACCGATTGTCCACGATTCGGACGGCAGATCGTGTAATTGTACTTGATGAAGGTCGGGTGATTCAAGAGGGCGGGTACCAGCAGTTATCAACTGATCCGGTAGGGACGTTCAGCAAACTTTTGAACATGCAAGCGGGTGTTGTGGGACAATAAGTAGGTTATGACATAACGTAAAGAGGCGCGCCACGATTGGTGCGCCTTTCATGTAAGTAGTTAGTATAATGAGCAAGAATTAATGAACGAGGGCTGTTTTCGTAGGAAGCGGCAGTTGAAGAGCACCGATCTGCTCCAAATGCTGTACGATCTCTTGCACGGCTTCCTCAATGGACCATTGCTCTGTATCGATGATAAATGAAGGAGATTTGGGTACATCATAGGGGGCGGAAATGCCTGTGAAATGCGGGATGTCACCATTGCGTGCTTTTTTGTATAGACCCTTGGGATCACGACGCTCACATTCTTGAATTGAACAGCGCACATAGATTTCAATGAAATCATCTGGTTCAAATAACTGTCTAACCATCTCCCGATCCTGTTCATGAGGAGAGATAAAAGCCGAAAGTACAAACAACCCGGCGTCTACCATTAACTTTGATACTTCACCAATTCGCCGCAGATTTTCTTGACGATCCCCTGCTGTAAAACCGAGATCACGGTTCAGTCCATGACGTACATTATCCCCGTCCAGAACATAACAGCGTACGCCTTGATCGGAGAGATACTGCTCCAGGGCAAATGCAAGGGATGACTTTCCTGCACCTGATAACCCGGTAAACCATATGGCACGACTACGGTGCCCATTATGCTTCTCCCGGTCTTGCCTGTTGATGCTGGATGATTGCCAGGTTATATTGCGCTCTTCCTTTGACATGAGTATCCCGCCTTTTCCCTACCATGATATGTATAATATTTTAACATATTTACAAGATTATAGCACCTTGCAGATTTCTTCAAAATAAGCGTGAATCGACAAAATATCGGGTATAGATGTAGTACATACATAAGCATTATGCATATATCCAAGGAGTATTTTGAATAGAATGATGCAAAATGCTCACATCGCAGGAGGAACAATGTCATGAACAAAAACATACAAAACATACAAGTTGGGTTTAAATGCCCGGATTGCCAGCAGGATATCCGAGCGGAATTTATAGATGAACAGGTCAGCACGGTTCGTTGTAAAGGTTGTGACAGAGCGTATACACTTTTGAAGCCAACCATCGGTGATGAGATTCTACTGGATTGGGAGCAGGAGGCTTTGTATCACAAGCTGAGGGCAGAGCGGTCCGAACTGGAGAATCACAATATGTCGGCCTTGATTATCAAAGTTATCGAGTTGCTTACATGGCGTGATCGGGGAGATGGACAGACCCGTGCCATACAGACCGTGAGGGAATGGCTTGTTTCCAGTGGCAAACCTCAGACCTTACTTGAATTGTTCCATCAATCTCAGTCACAACCTGAAAATAAACGTTTCGATCGTTAATGATTTACATACATTAGCCGTTACTGTGGCATATTACCTGAAGGTGTTCGTGTGTGCAAACGACTAACCGAATTTTTCAGGAACAGGAGCGGATAGAATGAAGCGAATGGTTCTATATATACTGTTGGGACTGTTATCCATCAGTATGGTACCGGCACAGACTGAAGCGTCACCGGTTACCGGAGCGTATCACTTTGGCTTCAAAAAAAGTCAAAACGGTCAACTGCCCTCCATTGATCAGGAAGGCTTTAAATCAATCTTACAACATAACGATGCCATTTTCCTGGGGGATACAAAACAGAAGGAATTGTATCTCACGTTTGATAACGGGTATGAGAATGGATTCACACCTGCCATACTGGATGTTTTGCGTACCAAGAAGGTGCCGGCGGCTTTCTTTGTGACAGGTCATTATCTGAAAGATCAGCCTGAGTTGGTCAAACGTATGGCGGCTGAAGGTCATATTGTCGGTAATCATTCATGGAGTCATCCGGATATGACCCGCATCTCCAATGAAAAGCTTAGAGAGGAACTTGAGAAGGTCAAGACGGAGGTCAATCGGCTGACCGGTCAACAAGCGACCTTTTTACGGCCACCGCGTGGAATTTTTAACAATCGTACGCTTGCAGAGAGTCATGCCCAAGGGTATGTGAATGTGTTCTGGTCTGTTGCTTATAAAGATTGGGATACCAATGTGCAGCGTGGCGCACAATATGCTCATCAACAGGTGTTGAAACAACTCCATCCGGGTGCTGTCATTTTGCTTCATTCGGTATCCAAAGATAACACGGAAGCTCTGGGTTCCATTATTGATGAGGCCCGCAAGCAAGGATACGCATTCAAAAGTCTGGATGATCTGCGGACCAAAAGTTATTGATCCTGTATCATAATGAGCAATGGACCAAGTGTAGGTCATTCAAAAGTTTAGCAAAAATATTAAAGGGCATCCTGAGCGATTAAGCTCGGAATGCCCTTTTTTGTTTATAACGGTATGCCAGTCCAAGTATTGGATGTACCACATACAGATTTAGAAGAAAGGATTGGGTAATACGATACGATGTAACGTGTAATACTATAAAACAGTATTATAGATGATTCCAATCGTTTTCGGGCCGCAATGACTGCATACTACACAACCAGCAGTGGTTAGTTCAACTCGGGCACCCGTCTGTTCCTGCAAAGACTTCTGCAAGTCAAGCGCATCCTCTTCAGCCATGGTGTGCACAACAATCAGCAGGTCTGGATCGATCTGATCCTTCTGGCTGAGCGTATTATTCAGCATTTGTTCCAGAGCTTTCTCCCGTTTCCCGCGCACTTTATAGGCAGGTGCCATCTTGCCATCTGTTACCCGGATGACAGGACGAATCTTCAACAGGCTTCCAATCAGGTTCTGCATGCCCGAACAGCGTCCGCCTTTATGCAGATACTCTAGTGTATCGATAACAAACTCCGTGCGTACATTTGATTTCATCGCCTCAATCAGGTGTGTAATCTGAGTCAGGTTTTGTCCTTTATCAGCAGCATTAACAGCTTTCATTACCATCAGTGCAATTCCTGATGAGAGATTCTGTGAGTCAATGACCGATATTCGACCTTCCGGGAACTCGGAACTAGCTAGTCGTGCATTTTGATAGGTAGAGGAAAGTTCAGAAGATAAGCTGATATATAAAATCTCATCCCCTTGATCTATGTAAGGTTGAAATGCCGTTATGAAGTCAGCGGGGGAAGGTGCAGCTGTTTTGGGAAGACGCCCATCTTGGCTAACACGTTCATATAGCTGTTCAGGCTTAATCTCAGCACCGTCTTTCAGTGATTCTTCACCGAACACGACATACAAAGGGATGATACCGATATCGTGCTGCTGGATCCATTCTGGAGCCAGATCACTTGTGCTGTCCGCAAAAATTTTGATTCGTGACATGTCAATCTCCTTTGAAAACAATGATTTTGGCAAAAAATATAGATTATACTTATGTGTAAACCCATTCATTTTAATTATAAGGAAACATGACGTTGATGCAAAGCGTTACATCAGCGTCATGCCTACCAAGATAAGTCCAACGAATAACAGAATCATGATCCCATTTAATATGGTTCCGATAATGGCAAAAACTTTCTTTCGATTCTTGAGGACAAGACCAATAATTCCGACGATACCTCCGGCCAGATTGAGAATCAGGCAGACCAGGATGGCTAATGAAGCCAGAACCACTGCTGGATGCAAGGCGATCTCTTCTGTCTGCAACGGGGTGAGAACTCCGATGGATTCGTTTACAGCCATGGTGGCAATAAAGAATATCAGAATATAACCCAAGATTGCAACCAATCCAATGACAAAGCTGGCGATCCCAGGTCCGGAATGTTTCAGTGGTGCCATTGGTTGCCTCTCATGATCTGGCGGGTATGCTTCATACCCATTGTTATTGTATGGATCTGCATGGCCAGGATTCTGATCCGTGTTGTTATAACCTGAATTATAGGAATCGCGATTATCCATAATGTTGACTTGCCTCCCTTAATCATCGTACTGAGTGTTATTAACCTAATCAATGAGTAATGATTCTTTCTTAAAATACAACGATTACATACCTGTTTACTTTTCCATAAATATCGATAAAAATCAAGGATTTGCGCTTGTTTCCTACAATTTATAGGGCAGGGATAGGATTGTTAAGTATAAACAGACATATGACCTTTGAAGCTCCGTCCCGACTGGTAAAGAAGGAGTGGATTCGCTACAATAATAGGTGTGAAGTGTAGTTGAATTAAGGGAGAGAACTTATATGCAACGAAGATGGATGATGCTTGGAGCTGTAATGACCATGCTGTCGGTGGCGATTGGTGCGTTTGGTGCTCACATGCTCAAGGATACGATTGGGCCGGCGGCCATAGCTACATATGAGACAGGTGTGCAATATCACATGATTCATGCATTGGCTTTGCTCATTATTGGTTTGACGGCTGGTCAACTTGGAGCATCGACAAAACTGAAGTGGGCAGCGCGTCTGTTGTTTATCGGAATTATTGTGTTCTCAGGCAGTTTGTATGTGCTTAGTATTTCTGGCATCAAGATTCTGGGTGCCATCACACCGATTGGTGGGGTAGCCTTCATTGCCGGATGGTTGTTATTGGCATTAGATGTATGGCAGCGAGGTAAGGATCGCTCCTGATCGGTCCAAATAAATCTCGGAGGGTTCAATCCTACATGAACCATTGAAGTAAAAAAGCAACTTGCGTTAGAATGTCCCGTCATTCTAACGCAAGTTGCTTTTTGTTTTAATCTGATGAAGTTAGTTACAGAAACTCATCGATTTCATTGGTTCGGAACGTATACACCTGTTTTTCATCGACATGGTAGATGCTCACAATACTGGTATCACGATCAAAATTCAGAATACGGCAAGGAATGCTCTGATGTTTACCGTTCTTGTTATTGACAACAATACGGGTGAGTTTATTCTCTTTAATGAGCGTGTCAATCCACGCGTCAAACGAGTTCCCATCGGATACATTGGATGTTTGGGTGGCAGGCTTTTTCTCGCTAACCGGTTGTTCTTGTTGATTCTGTGTTTTGACTGGAGCAGGTGAGGCAGGTGTCTGAGCTGCAGTGGACGCCTTCTGTGCTGCGTTGGCTTTTTTGCGTTCGTTGTGAAGTGTGACGAAAGAGTCCTTCTTGGACTGGAGTGTCGCTTCAATAATTTTGCCTAGCTCTATGCCGGATTGAATCCGAAAGTCCGCAATTTGTTCTTCATTGTTTATGAACTCCAACAGGGACTGCAGTGCCAATGCATTTGAGCGGCTCTTAATAAGTATATCGACATTAAATAAAAAGCCGATGTCCTCTTGATTGGATAAGGTTTCTTTCATTCATCCCAGCCCCGTTAAAAATTATGTCAGCTCAAAAAAACGCTTCAATTCACTATATCATTAAAAAGGAAATTATCATAGTGCTAGAGACGCAGAAATATGCCGAAACAAATGGGTGAATATTACAAATAAACCTTATTATTCACGTCTTTTAGAAGGTGTCCACAAGACAATCCAGAATGAGGAAAACAACATTCGTGAACTGTGGAAGAGGAGGTGGATCGGGCAATTTGTTGACCGATGCAGCCCATTATTGTTGGAGAGCACGTATTGGCATTTACGGAGCAACTACCTTACCTCATTTTGGAGTAGAGTCGCAAAGTGCTGTTACACGTAAATAATGAACCCGTATGAGACAACATTCATCTTATGCCCACTTTAATTGTTTGTACTCTGACGTTTAACAACCGTCTTCTCGTTATTATGTTACAATATGCTCATCACACATTAAGGAATGAAGACCATGCATCAAGAGGACAGTGTATTTGAACAGATTATGAAGCAGAAAAGATTGAAGCCTGTCAAGCCTGAAACTACAAAAGTTCAAGTTAAACCAATACATAAAAAGAAACTAGCTCAGGAGCCATTAAGTGAATTGGATGTCCAGTTCAAAAAGTCGGTAGCTGAATCAATAGACCGCAGTGTACTTCATAGACGAGTACTGGGGATTAGAAGAGATTTAACGGAGATAAGGCGATTAAAGAATGATGAGCATACGTTTTAAAGTAGGCCCAATTCAACTCACCTTGGGTGAGGGGGGCTTTTATTGGTGTGTATTCCCTGCTTTCTAATCCCTTTTATCGAATCCCATAGACCCGCTCCTTTTGGCATGGTATAATCATTCCATAATTTAGGAGACGAGGTCTACATATGAAGAAGTTGGTTTTATCGTTTTTAGTTTTATTATTGTTTGTCGTTTCAACTACATATGAACCAGCAACAGCAGCTACTAAGTATGATTTTAAGAACGTAAATTGGGGTATGACAGTTAATCAGGTTAAAAAGAAAGAAAAATCTAAATTGCTAGATCAATCAAAAATAAAGGATATCTCGTTATTGGAGTACAAAACAACGGGATTCAGAGTCAACGCAAAACTAGTATACATATTCTACAAAAACAAATTAGTACGTGCAGTATACGAGATTTTTCCTAATGATACTAAGAAAACCACTATGGATAAGTACTATAAATACTTCAGCATAAAACGTGATCTCTTTGATGAATATGATGGTTCAATTAACTTCAAAGATGGTTTAACTCCAAGTGGGAAACGAGTACTTTATGATAGTGAAGACGTAGAAAAAGATTTAGTCTCGGGTGCTATTGCTCTTGAATCTAATTGGATAATTGACAAGAAAAAAACCAGCATTAGTTTAATGTTGGCTAGGGTTACTGATGCTGTAAGGCTTAGAGTAATATACACGGATAATAATTTAAAGTATGACCTTGATGAACTTATAGATGCTCAAAAATATTAATGATTATTATGAGAGCTGCCTCATTTCTGAGGTGGCTTTTTATATTTCAACTAAAGCATAGTTCTACTATCTAAGTCTGCGAGAAGAATTAGCAATAATATATTTGAACTGTAAGTACCTACATTTTCTCAAACACGGCAGGTGTCCACACGACAATCCAGAATGAGGCATACAATTATCGTGACCTGTGGAGTGAGGAGGTGGATCGGGAAATTATGGTGACGATGGAGCCCATTGTAGTTGGAGAGCATGTATTGGTAGGGGTAGAAGTCAAGCTGCCCAAAACAACGTTGTTGACCATTAACACATCCAAAGGATATATCATGTGCGGAGCACTCGACGTGGGGTTACTTAATGAGAAGCTCGGGAATCGCAAAATTATTGCAGCTCGGGCGGTTGGTGTGCGTACACTGGAGCAATTATTGCATGCACCTATGGAGTCGGTGACAACAGAAGCCGAGGCCATGGGCATTACCGTTGGCATGACGGGTGTAGAGGCTTTGTTGAAAATGATCTAATTACTAACAAAAGGGCTCCCCATGTGGGAAGCCCTTCTTTAGCGTCTTAGCGTTCTAATACAGAGCCGGGCACATCAGTAGCCACTAGCTCTATACACGATCTTTTTTCTTGAACGCTTCTCATTAAATTAAGCTTCTTCCTTTGCGAACAAGGCAGCCAGATTTTCTTGGAAAGGTGCGCGAACAACGCCTTTTTCCGTGATAATAGCTGTTACATATTCGTTAGGCGTTACGTCAAATGCTGGATTGTATACTTTAACACCTTGGGGTGCTGTACGTTTACCAAATCCTTCGGTCACTTCTTCCGCAGCACGTTCCTCAATTGGAATGAGGTCCCCGGATGGAGTGGACAAGTCGATAGTTGACAATGGGCTTGCTACATAGAACGGAATATTGTGAGCCTTGGCAAGCACGGCCACGCTGTAAGTTCCGATTTTGTTAGCTACGTCACCGTTCGCTGCAACACGATCTGTTCCGACGATAACGGCTTGAATCCAACCTTTGGACATGACCATGCCTGCCATGTTATCACAGAGCAGCGTGACATCAATGCCGGCTTGCTGTAACTCAAATGCAGTCAGGCGTGCACCCTGAAGTACGGGACGAGTTTCGTCTGCAAATACCTTCAGGTGAATGCCGCGTTCCTGCGCGAGATACATTGGAGCAGTTGCCGTACCGTATTTCGCCGTAGCCAGTCCGCCTGCGTTACAGTGAGTAAGTACACCCATACCATCTTCGAACAAAGGCAGTGCATTCTCACCGATCATGCGGCATACTTCTTCGTCTTCTTTCTGAATCAACAGAGCTTCTACTTCAAGAGCATCATTGCCCTCATCCAGGCTCAGGCCGGATTCAACGACCTCATTTGCTTTTTGCATCATGCGATCCAGTGCCCAGAAAAGGTTCACCGCTGTTGGTCGGGAAGTAGCCAGATGAGCACATATGGATTTTACGTGATCCAACCAACCTTGAACGGTTGTTCCGTCATATGATTTGGCACCCAATACAACACCAAATGCAGCAGCAATACCAATCGCCGGAGCACCGCGCACTTTCATGGAGTGGATGGATTCCCATACTTCCTCGGGTGTATACAATTTCAACATGAGGATCGTTTCGGGCAGCAGACGCTGGTCAAGCATTTCAAGCTTGTCCTTTTTCCAGATGAGAGAGGACAGAGGCTGATATTCAGGGGTTGTCATGGGTGGTTCCTCCGTTCCTTATGTTAAACCTTAGTAGTAGTAACAGCTGTGGATACAATATCCAGTACTTCGCCGATGGTATTCAAGCGACGATTGTTCTTGATCAATGCTTTACCAATGGCCAATGATTTACGCTGAGCATGTTCACGTTCAGTCGCATTTGGAATGGTATCTATATCCGCCACGTGAGCGAGTCCCACGATACGACGAACCATTTTGGCACCTGCGAAGCCAATGGAATCTCTGAACAATTGTTGCACATATAGATCCTGATACCCTGGCGTTTTTGCCATCGGATCAACGAGGTCATTAACCCAGAGGGCACGGAAACGAGATTCGAATTCAGTCCATACATCACGAACCATATTCAGCAAAAGCGTCTCACGCTCACGCAAAGCAGTCTCATCCTGAATCCATCCTGGCAGGGATGCGTAATTCAAGAGCAGGTTCGCAAGGACTGCACCGACATCAAATCCCATGGGGCCGTAATATGCAAATTCGGGATCGATGACCTTGGTTGATTCAGGTGTAACAAAAATACTGCCTGTATGCAGATCTCCATGAAGCAATGCCTGCCCATGTGTTAGGAATTTTTCCCGCAGTAAGGCCACTTCAAGGTGAAGTTCTCCATCTGTGCGGAGGGCTTCAGCCTCGTCCTCAATGGAAACATCATAATTATTTTTCTCAGCGATCCGGTAGGGTTCATCAAAGATCAGATCCTCCGTTATTTTGCATTGGTCCGGATTAATGAATCTGCCCTGTTGTTCCTTCTTCAATTGCTGATCCATGCCCAAGTCTGATGTGAAGAACAACGTTCTTGCCATGAATTCCCCGATATGCTGTGCAAAAAGAGGATAGGAAACACCTTCGATCAGGCCTTTACGCATGATCACATGATCACTCAGATCTTCCATAACCGTTAACGCGAGGTCATCATCGTAATGATACACTTCGGGTACCATCCCTGGACACAGACGATACTCTTCCTGCAGAATCTCACGTTCAATGCGGGCACGTACCAGAGAGAGCGGCCATGATTCTCCAACCACTTTCGCATAAGGAAGCGCCTGTTTGATAATGATACTTTTATCGGAGTTCTGATCCGTGATGTGGAATACCAAATTCAGATTGCCATCGCCGATCTCGTGACAATCCAGATTCGCATCTGCTGCAAATGGACCCGGTAATGTTTTGGCCAGTTCAATTGCATCCTGGGGGGTAAACGGGCGATATTGGGACAAAGGTGCCACCTCCATATATATGAAGAAACAGGAAAACCCACTTCTTTGCTTGGTATATGTCAGTATATCGGAAATAACGCGGTTTTTGAACTTTTTTTTGAGACAAGTCAAGTCGATCCTGATTCGAACTTCCGGTTCAAGGGTAAAAACAAATAGGCCGGACGGTTGAGAGAAACGCCGTTAACAAGCCTCTCCACTACATGTGGTGACACATTATTAACTCTCTGTTATGCATTGCGGGACAACCTGCTTATCATGGCATGACAGACTAATTTTAAATAAAGGATGGGATTAATATGGCTACAAAAAACAAAACAGATCAAGCAAAATCGGTGGAACAAGTACTTAATCGTCAGGTAGCTAACCTGAACGTATTGTATGTTAAAATCCATAACTATCACTGGTACGTTAAAGGACCTAACTTCTTCACGTTGCATGTGAAATTCGAAGAGTTCTACAACGAAGTTACAGTACAAATGGATGAAATCGCAGAGCGTATCCTTACGCTGAAAGGTAGCCCGGCGGCTACAATGAAAGAGTATTTGGAGCTTTCCTCTATCCAGGAAGCAGCAGGCGGAGAAGACGCAAAAACAATGGTGCAAAACCTGATCGAGGACTTCGCTACACTTTCGAATGAATATCAGGAAGGTATCGAAGTTGCAGATGCAGCTGAAGATCAACCAACATCCGATATGCTGACAGGCTTTAAGGCTGACCTGGAGAAACACATGTGGATGCTTCGCTCTTTCCTGGGTTAATATAGCCAAGATTTCGCCTAATACAAGTGGGTCTCTTGCGTAAGCTTTCTGATCCCCGATCATGTTGTCAGAAACGCCCTGAGCGTCTATACTGCTGACAAGAACGATAGGGGAGGGGACCGCTTATGTTAGAACCAACGATACCGGCTTTAAAAGAATGGGCTTCTGCAATCAAAGCACTGGAAACGGGTCGCCAGATTATGGTGATGCGCAAAGGTGGGATTGTAGAGGAAACCCGACATTTTGAGCTGAAAAGTCCGGCGTTTTACCTGTATCCGACTTATGAACATCAGCGTAAAGAACTGATTAAGTCCTCGGATCAATCCTATGTTGAAGAATCACTGGCCGAATGGGTGCCCGAAGCTTCGACAATCCGTATTACTGCATATGCCGAAGTAACGCAGGACCTGGAGATACGAGATCAGGAGATGCTGGATCGACTTCTTGACTTTCATATGTGGACAGCGGATTTTGCCGAAGACCGTTTGAAATGGAAACGGAAAGATCCGCTCCATGTATTGATTTTACGTGTGTACCTTTTGAAAGAACCGATGGAAATCCCCGTACTGCCTGAATATAATGGTTGCCGTTCATGGATTTCTATTCCGAATGGTCCGGTGCCGCGCGAAATGACGCCGGTGGTGGACGTTGCGGATTTTGACGAACAGGTACAGAAGATTAACGAGATGCTCAAATTGTAAATGGTAACGTTATTTAACGGAGGGACTTGTCCATAATATGGATGAGTCCTTTTTTTAGATTAGTGTACAGCAGATGACATAAAAGCTTGAATTGCTGTGATTTTTCTCACTGTGCATTTGTGCTTAAGATGTTTTCTGATTTGATTCAATTTGTCTTTTACTATAGAATCAGAAAGAATAAGGTTTCATGCAATGGACAAAGGTTCTTAGGAAATGACTTGATTATCATTGAGAATCAGTTTAGAATTATTCTAAAGTGTTCTTGCTTTAAGAATCGAGTACAGGAGAAATTCAGGGGAAGCCCTGTTCAGATATAATAGGCGCTTTTTCGTTTTCGACAACTAACATCAATTTAATCAATGGAGGGAAACAATACACATGGCTACGAATTTCGTCATTGAAGGTCTGAAAGCGACGATCGAAGGTAAGGAAATCCTGAAAGGCATCAACCTGGAAATGAAAGGTGGAGAAATCCACGCAATCATGGGGCCAAACGGAACAGGTAAATCCACTCTTGCTTCTGCATTGATGGGTCACCCTAAATATGAAGTAACAGACGGTAAAATTACACTTGATGGTGAAGATGTATTGGATATGGCTGTAGATGAGCGCGCACGTGCAGGTCTCTTCCTGGCTATGCAATACCCAAGTGAAATTGCAGGTGTTACAAACTCCGACTTCTTGCGTAGTGCAATTAACGCACGTCGTGGCGAAGGTAACGAGATCTCCCTGATCAAGTTCATTCGTCAAATGGAAGGTAAAATGAAAGAACTCGACATGAACCCTGAGTTCGCTCACCGTTACCTGAATGAAGGTTTCTCCGGTGGTGAGAAAAAACGTAACGAGATTCTGCAAATGATGCTGCTTGATCCGAAAATCGTAGTACTTGATGAAATTGACTCCGGTCTGGACATCGATGCTTTGAAAATCGTGGCTGACGGTGTGAACGCTATGAAGAGCGAAGACCGTGGCTTCCTGATCATCACTCACTACCAACGTCTGTTGAACTACATTACGCCTGACTATGTTCACGTAATGATGCAAGGTCGTATCGTGAAATCCGGCGGACCTGAATTGGCTCACCGTCTGGAAGCGGAAGGGTATGACTGGGTAAAGGCAGAGCTGGGAATTACAGACGAAACTGTAGGCCAAGAAGCGTAAAGACAAAACGGAGGAGGATTAATTAATGACTACACAAACAATTCTTCCGGTTGAATCTGAAGCGCTTCGCGCCTTGTCGGAAAGCAACAATGAACCCGGCTGGTTGACCGAACAGCGGCTTGAAGCTTTAAAGCTTGCGAGCGGGCTTGCGCTTCCTAAACTGGAAAAACAAAAAATCGAACGCTGGAATGTCAGCGAGTACGGAACATATAAAACAAGTGAAGCTATTTCTTCTTTGACAGAAGTACCTGCTTCTATCAAAGATCTGGTTCAGGATCAAGCTGAAGGCAGTCTGGTTATCCAGCGCAATTCCGGTACGGTATACTCCAAGGTGTCTGCTGATCTGGCAGCAAAAGGAGTTATCTTCACGGATCTGGCTACAGCGGTTCGCGAACATGGCGATCTGGTAAAACAATATCTGAACACAGCAGTTAAAGCGGATGAGCATTCCCTCGCTGCATTGCATGCGGCACTTTGGAATGGCGGGGTCTTCCTGTATGTTCCGAAAAATGTCGAAATCGAAGTACCACTGCAAGCAGTGTTGCTTACGGACGACGCATCTGCAACGTTTGCACCTCACGTGCTTGTAGTTGCAGAAGCAAACAGTTCAGTAACTTATGTTGATAACTATGTATCTGGCGAATTGTCCGCACCTGTTTTCCATAATGGTGTTGTAGAAGTATTCGCAAAATCCGGTGCTAAAGTACGTTTCGCATCGGTTCATCAACTGAGTGTGAATGTAACTGATGTTTCATTCCGTCGTGCAGTGTTGGAGAATGATGCTTCCATCGAATGGATTGTAGGCGAAATGAACAATGGCGACACAGCGAGCAACACGATGACCGTGCTGAAAGGCAATGGATCAAGTTCTGATTCCAAAGTCATCGCTGTAGGTTCCGGTTCGCAGAAAATCAACTACACCACAGAAGCTCGTCACTTCGGCAAGAATACACCAAGTCAGATGATTACACGTGCAGTTATGCGTGAAGAAGCATCTGCAATCATTAACGGAATCACTAAGATTGAGAAAGGCGCTACCAAAGCCGATGGACAGCAGACAGAGAAAGTGTTGATGCTGAGCCCTAAAGCACGTGGAGATGCGAACCCAATCCTCCTTATTGATGAAGATGATGTAACAGCAGGTCACGCGGCTTCTGTTGGTCAAGTCAATGCCGAGCAGATTCATTACTTGATGTCGCGCGGAATTAACCGTACGGATGCCGAACGCCTGATCATCTATGGCTTCCTAGCTCCGGTGGTGGCGGATATTCCTCTGGAAGCACTGCGCACCCAATTGCAGTCCCTGATTGAGAAGAAGCTGGGACAATGAACCCATCCATTCGCGAGCAGTTCCCGATCCTCCACCAGGAAATTAACGGACACCCGCTCGTATATTTAGATAGTGCTGCAACTTCACAGAAGCCTCATGCTGTGATCGAAGCAGTCAAACATTATTATGAGTATGAGAACTCCAACGTACACCGTGGTGTTCATACCCTTGGAAGCCGTGCAACGGACGCTTACGAAGGCGCACGTGAGAAGGTAGCCAAGTTTATCAATGCCCGCAGTACACAGGAGATTATCTTTACTCGCGGGACAACGACAGCCCTCAATCTGGTGGCTTCATCGTACGCCCGCGCCAATTGCAAAGAAGGCGATGAAATTGTTATCACGCAAATGGAGCACCATAGTAATCTGATTCCTTGGCAGCAGGTTGCCAAGGAGACAGGTGCAACATTGAAATACATTCCGCTTCAGCCTGACGGTCATATTGAATTGGCTGATGTCGAGAAGACGATTACGAACAATACTAAAATTGTAGCAATCGCTTATGTATCCAATGTTATGGGTCTGATCCATCCTGTGAAACAAATTGCTGAAATTGCACACCGCAATGGTGCTGTCATCGTTGTTGATGGCGCACAAAGCACACCTCACATGAAGGTGGACGTTCAGGATCTGGACTGTGATTTCTATGCATTATCCGGTCATAAAATGTGCGGACCAACCGGAATCGGTGCACTCTACGGCAAAAAGGCGCTGCTGGAGTCCATGGAACCCATTGAGTTCGGTGGTGAAATGATTGATGATGTGGGTCTGTACGAATCCAACTGGAAAGAGCTTCCCTGGAAGTTCGAAGGTGGAACCCCGATTATCGCAGGTGCGGTAGGGTTGGGAGCTGCCATTGATTTTCTGGAGCAGATTGGTATGGATGAGATCGCACATCATGAGAGTGTGCTGGCAGCTTATGCAACAGAACGACTGGCCGAGATCGATGGGTTAACCATCTATGGCCCAGCCAAGCGGCATGTGGGTGTTGTTACCTTTAATCTGGGGGATGTTCATCCGCATGATGTGGCAACTGTGCTGGATGCGAGTGGCGTAGCCATTCGTGCCGGACACCATTGCTGTCAACCACTAATGCGCTGGCTTGAAGTTAGCTCAACAGCTCGTGCCAGCTTCTATCTATACAATAACGAACAAGATGTAGATCGGCTTGTCAGCGCCTTAATCCAGACAAAGGAGTATTTTGGCGATGCAACTTGATGATCTGTACAGACGTGTTATAATGGACCACTACAAAAACCCGCGTAACCGCGGAACATTTGATAATGACGCTGTCACGGTGAATTTGAACAATCCAACGTGCGGCGACCGGATTTCACTGCAAATTTTGCTGAAAGACGGAATCGTCCAGGAAGCCAAATATACGGGTGAAGGCTGCTCCATCAGCATGTCCTCTGCATCGATGATGACAGAGGCCGTCAAAGGCAAAACGATGGAACAGGCACTCGATATCGCTAACCGTTTTTCCTCACTGATGAAAGGTGAAGAAGTCGATTTCGACGATTATGAAGATCTCGAAGCCCTATCCGGTGTGAACAAGTTCCCTGCACGCATCAAATGTGCCACTCTGGCCTGGAATGCATTACGCAAAGGGATTGACGAAGAGAACAAAGTACAATAACGATAGGGAGGTAGAGCAAGATGGCTAAAAAAGCACCAGAAATGGAAGAGTACAAATATGGTTTTCGCGACGAGCACAAATCCATCTTTCAAACCGGTAAAGGTCTGACTGCAGAAGTGGTTACCGAGATTTCCAAGATTAAGAATGAACCGGAATGGATGTTGGAATTCCGTTTGAAATCCCTGAAACAATTCGAAAAGATGCCAATGCCGAAATGGGGCGGAGATCTCGACGGATTGGATTTCAATGAAATTCAGTACTACGTTCGTGCTTCTGAAAAACAAGGTAAAACATGGGAGGAAGTTCCTTCCGAAATCAAGGAAACCTTTGATAAATTGGGTATCCCTGAAGCAGAGCAAAAGTTCCTTGCAGGTGTATCGGCTCAGTATGAGTCCGAGGTTGTATACCACAACATGCAAAAGGAATTGGAAGACCAAGGTGTAATCTTCATGGATACGGACACGGCTCTCAGAGAGCATCCCGAAATCCTGCGTGAATATTTTGCAACGGTTATTCCACCAGCAGATAATAAATTTGCTGCTTTGAATAGTGCGGTATGGTCTGGAGGAAGCTTCATCTACGTGCCTAAGGGCGTTAAATGTGAAGTACCTCTGCAAGCCTACTTCCGGATTAACTCCGAGAATATGGGACAATTCGAGCGTACACTCATCATTGCGGACGAAGACAGCTTCGTTCACTATGTAGAGGGCTGTACAGCTCCAATCTACAGCACGAACTCACTGCATAGTGCGGTTGTTGAGATCATCTGTAAGAAAAATGCTCGTGTTCGTTACACAACGATCCAAAACTGGGCACCAAACATCTACAACCTCGTTACGAAACGTGCGGTTGCAGAAGAAAATGCAACGATGGAATGGGTCGATGGTAACATCGGTTCCAAACTGACGATGAAATATCCAGCGGTTGTACTGAAAGGCCGTGGAGCTAAAGGTTCCGTACTCTCCATCGCTGTAGCTGGTAAAAACCAGCATCAGGATGCAGGTGCGAAAATGATCCACTTGGCTCCGGATACAACATCTACGATTGTATCCAAGTCCATCAGTAAACATGGTGGTAAAGTAACGTACCGTGGTTTGGCTTCCTTTGGACGTCAAGCTGAGGGCGCGAAATCCAACATCAAGTGTGACACACTCATTCTCGATAATGAGTCCACATCGGATACAATTCCTTACAATGAAATCATGAATGATAACATCATGCTGGAGCATGAAGCTACAGTATCCAAAGTGTCTGAGGATCAACTCTTCTACCTGATGAGCCGTGGTCTGACTGATGCAGAAGCAACACAGATGATTATCATGGGCTTCATTGAGCCATTCACGAAGGAATTGCCAATGGAATACGCTGTTGAGATGAATAGATTGATCAAGTTCGAAATGGAAGGTTCCATTGGTTAATCCAATGCAGCGCCTTTTGAAGCCGTAAAGCTGAAGCTAGTTGCTGATGTTAAGCGGTAGATATCGTTTTATGTGATCGAATACCCTCTAGAACAGACTTTTTAAAAAGTCTCTCTAGGGGGTATTTTTATTCAAAAAATCTGGGGATAACAGTGATCAGAAGGTTATTCTGTTATCGGAGTGGCAAGCGGAAATATTCTTTAGTTCAATTTGTATATTTACAAATGAATAGACCAGCGTTATTCTTCCATTAACGAATATTACATATATTTGAATAGATTCTAATATGAGGAGGGTTATGATGCGAAGAAGTATAGTTCAAAAAGGAGCAGCCTTGGTATTGTCTGCTGTTGTTGCCTTTACAAGCTCTCTGTTATTTTTATCAACGGCGAGTGCAGCAGAAGGTGGATCGGTATCGGGTTCATTCAAGGTACTCAGTTACAATGTAGGTGGTCTTCCGGACCTGGTATCCAGCTCCAACCCAAAGGAGTACACCGTTCAGATTTCCCCAAAATTAAATGACTATGACATCATTAATGTGCAAGAGGATTTTAATTATCATAATGAGCTGATATCCCAAGTCACTCTGCCGTATTTGACGAAAACAAGCGGAATTGCGGGGTTTGGTAGTGGGTTGAACAGTCTGTCCAAATATCCATTCCGTGACTTGAAGCGTATTACCTGGGATAAGCGATCTGGTCTTTTTGACAATGGAAGTGATGAATTGACTCCAAAAGGATTTACAGCAGCTACATATGAGATCACACCTCAGGTAAAATTGGACGTGTACAACTTGCATGCGGACGCAGGTAGCGATGATAAATCGCTTGAGGCCAGACGAGATAATATCAGACAACTCTCCAATTACATAAAGGAGCACTCGGACGGGAACGCAGTTATCGTATTCGGGGATACCAATACACGGTACACCCGTGCCGCTGACAATATAGAGCTACTCATGTCTGAGAATGGTTTAAGAGATCCGTGGATCGATTTGATTCGTGGTGGGAGTATTCCCGCTGATGGAGACGCCCTTATGGATGCAAGCAATTTAAATGGACCCAACTATGAGATCGTGGACAAAATTTTGTATCGCGGAAGTAAAGCATTGTCCCTTAATGCACAGAGCTACCGTTTGGAAAATCAAACATTTGTTGACCCGAGTGGGAAGCAACTCTCCGATCATTATCCGATTACAGCGGAATTTGTGTACAGCACATCTTCTCAGTACCAACTAAGTTCAACAATCGGAGGATCCGGAGGAACTGGGTTTAATGATCTGAATCAGATTCCCGATGCCAGACCTAGCTCAGTGGTGCTTAACTCGGGCAATCGTGTAGACGGCATTTCAACGCTGTACAGGGATGGAACGAACCTGGTACATGGTGGTCAATCCAACATTGCCACACTGAACTTGGCAGACGGAGAGTACTTAACCGAGGCAACAATTGGTCAGGGGACACGTAATGGAGATAAACGGATCTTTTACGTGGAGTTGTCCACCAATCTTGGAAATAAAGTAGAAGGCGGACAAAAGACCACAGAACAAATCAAACTTGAGGCACCAGCGGGGTGGTACATTGCCGGATTTTATGGAAGAGCAGGACAGGAATTGGATCAGCTAGGCGTCATATACAGACCTCTGAATTAGAAGTGAGCAGTGGTTAAAATGAAATAATAATATATACATCTCATAGAGTGTTCATATTAGCACAGCGCCGCTTGGAATATACCGTTGGAGAGACCATAAGGTTTCCTTAATGATATTCTGAGCGGTATTTTTGTGGAATAAAATAAGACCAATAGCACAAGCCATTTCATAGATTTAAGCATTTAATGATAGAAAAGGATGTGAGTGTATGAGCGTGAACCCTTTCGAGGGATATCGGATTACAAGTTCATTCGGCTATCGAATTCATCCTATTCATGGTGGACAGACATTCCACCGCGGAATTGATCTCGTGACAGAGCCTTGGAATGGCCCCGTCTATGCCTTTATGGAAGGTAGGGTACGTTTTGCTTCCGAAGGAGTTACAGGCTCCGGATTCGGTGGTTATGGGCTTACAGTTGCAATTCAAGATCATCGCGGTTACTTGCATTGTTATGCTCACCTTTCGCGGATTGCCGTAAACGTTGGGCAGCGGGTGAAGAGAGGCCAGCTTATCGGTAATCAGGGAAGCACGGGTCAGAGTACCGGCCCGCATGTACATTATGAGATCCGGAAAACCAGCGCGCCATCTTACGGATATACTGCCAGCGAAGATGGTGTGACAGAACCGGGTGTGTATCTACAGGCCGAATACGGAACTGCATCTCAGGAACAGGAGGCTCCGCCGATGACGACTGAGCAGAAGAAAATGTTTGAAGCCATGCAGAAAACGCTGGAGATTCAAGGGGGATGGATTCAGCAACAGGAGCAACTTTCTAATATGGATTGTCCCGCATGGGCTCAACAAGCATTTGATTATTATCGACCGTTTATTATGAATGACAAAGGCAGTTATGAATTTTGGAGATTACTTGTTATCATGTACCGCAAGGAAAAAGGCATCCAGGTTCATTCGGAGTCCGATATATAGATCCCTGCAAAGAACAGGGAGTAGCAAAAGGCTAACCCACTCAGGTAGATGCAGACAGACAACCATTTATCGAATGTTGCCTGTTCGCCCGGTTCATTCCAACGGAAACGTCATATGTTAGGGTATACCTGATGAAGAGGAGGCAATCACATGAGCGAAGTAGGATATGGCTGTGGTGGCAATGTAGGCGGAGTAGGCGGCGTTGGTGGATACAATATGTTCACAAACACTGGTGCAATCTTGGTACTGTTCATTCTGTTGGTTATCATTACAAAAGCATTCTGTGTGTAATCCAACATGATTGAATCGGAATAGACAAAAGGGAAGCCGATTACGGCTTCCCTTTTGTCATATGCCAACCTATAAGTTGGTTATTTCAGTTACTATGGGGTTCTTCGTATACATGCTGTGTACAATGAACAGTTATTGTACATAAATCTCAACGATAGCAATATCTCTTTCTTTCGCTAAATCGATAAAGGCCGTAGAGGTCTGAACGAGTGGTCGGAAATAATCCGCAGGATTATTCATGACAATGAGCCCCGTCTGACCCGTGGTGAGCAGAACCCTTTTACCGATAAAATTAGGCAGCATGTGCTTGATCAGTTCTTGTGTTGCTTCAGCATTTAACTGACCAAAGCTGAGGCTGTACAGTTCACACAGTACAGAGATCAGTTCCTGTTTGGTCTGGTACACCCGATTGGTCGTCATGGCGCTGTAAACGTCTGCTACAGCAGTTATACGGGAATAGGGGTGGATCTCGTCTCCTCGCAGTCCATGAGGATAACCACTTCCATCCTCGCGCTCATGATGTTGAAGTGCAACCGTTGCCAGAATTTCATCCTGCGTGGATTCTTTAATGATATCGTACCCATAGAATGTGTGTTTCTTCATTTCGTCAAATTCTTCCGTAGTCAATTTACCAGGTTTATGTAAAATCTCAGAAGGAATCTTGGACTTGCCGATATCATGAAGATATCCTGCTTTGGCTACCGTTAGACATTCCTCGGGGTTGTAACCCATCCAGCCGGCGATATAAAAAGCGAGCATTCCGACTTGCAATGAATGGTTGTACGTATAATCGCTATCCCCGTCCAGCATAAGCAACAAGGAGACAACATCTTTTTGTTTTTCCAACTGTTCTGTTAGGGTAAACAAAATCTCATCGACCTGTGTCTCATCAATAAAACCCTTCTCCATCGCTTGTTGAAATAGAGATTCAGTACCTTTGATCGTATCGTTAAACAAATTAGTTAACAGACGGGTTTGATCGGAAGGTAAGGTTTGTGCATCAGAGTGTAGGTCGGATGGTGTGTGTTCTACATCTGCGTACTCGATTCCATGTTGCAACAGTTTGGATAGGTCATCTTCACTGAGGGTGGAACCTTTCATCAGCATGTGGAGACCCGAACTGTTGTATACATCATTTTTTAACAGGTCACCCGGTTTAAGATCAGTAACATGCACTCTCACGTATAAACCACCTTTTCTCGACTAATATCGACACATATAATTATAATAACAAGAAAAAAATGGGTTGACAACGACTTATTTACTATTAACCCACTCTATCTAAAAGGTGTAAAGGCTCATTATTTAGTTCTCCATGGGGTTCCATGGTCCTAATTGATGTCCCTTCCATTCAGATCCATCTTCCCAAATTTCCTTTTTCCAGATCGGAACGGTCTGTTTCAGTCTCTCTATGGCGTAACGGCTTGCATCATAACAGTCGTTGCGATGAGGCGAGGAAACGGCAATGACTACACTAATCTCTGCCACATCCACTTTGCCGATTCGGTGACTGATTGCACATAACACACCAGGCCAGCGATCGGAGATTTCCACACCAATGGCTGCCATCTGAGAAAGAGCCATCGGCACATAGGCCTCGTATTCAAGATGAACGGTGCGCTGTTCACCGGTCATTTCACGAGTTGTACCTACAAAAGTAAGAGCTGCCCCGTGATTCGGGGTAATCACTAGCGCCGTTGTTGCTTCCACGGACAAGGTGGACTCTGTAATCAGAAATAAGCCATCTGCAGTCCGATGCTCTGGAACGGTAGAGCGAAGTTGTTCATCGGATATATCCGTACCATCGCCTCCAGAGACGGGAGGGATCAACGCAAGTTCATCTTCTGAGCTAAGTATAGTATCGGCAGGAGCGTACTGCTGGTTAACTGCCAAAAAGGATGTCTTTATCTGAGAAGCTGCCTCTGGGTAGGCCAGACTCAGTTTTTCTTTTAAATCGGCAGCGGTTGGAATGTCTCCAATGTACTCAAACTCCAGAAGGGATGTATTTAAACGTTCTGCAATGCCTGCAAATAGTTGAATTGTCAATTTCATGGATATGACTCACCTCTTTTTGATCTCTAAACCCTATAAATATATCATAACGACGCGGAAAATGTTATGCTTATCCATTAGAAGAATGAACGTTTATTGAAGAGCAGGGGAGGCGGTGTGATGAGCACCAGGGAGAACCAAACGTTAACGATTCTGCACACCAACGACATTCATAGCCACTTCGGCTCCATGAGCACCATCGCCGCTATGATCAATGAGGAACGTGACCAAGGTGGCAACTTCCTTGTATTGGATATCGGCGATCATATGGACCGTATGGCCGTTGAGACAGAAGGGACGCTGGGGACGGCTAATGTTGATGTTATTAACCTGACGGGCTACGATGCCATTACAATCGGCAACAACGAAGGACTAACCTTTACGCCAGATCAGCTCTCACAGTCCTACGCTGGACTTCTGTGTCCTGTGGTATGCAGCAATGTTGTGGAGCAAGATACTGGACTTGCGCCAGTGTGGATGAAACCTTCTCTGATTGTGGAGAAAGGTCCATTTCGCGTTGCTCTGCTGGGGGCAACGGCCCCTTTTACCACGTTTTACGAATTGCTCGGGTGGGATGTTCTGGACCCTGTGGAGTCATTAAGAGCTCAAGTGGAAGCATTACGTGATGAAGTGGATGTGGTGGTTATTCTTTCACATCTGGGGCTTTCGACGGATCGGAGACTGGCAGAGCAGATTACGGGAATTGATGTTATTCTCGGTGGACATACCCATCATGTTCTCGAAGAACCCTTAGTCATTGGTCAGACCGTGCTGGGTGCAGCTGGAAAATTTGGCCAATGGCTTGGGAAAGTGGTTTTGGAACGAACAAGTGTGGGAGAGCCTCTCCAACTGGTAAGTAGCGGTTGTATGGCTGCCAAGAGTATATTACTGGATGATCAGGTCGCGCTGGCAATCGCTACGAATCGTGCCGAGGCTGAAAGGACACTCAATCAGACGGCAGTGATAACGGATCGGGTGCTGCCCATCACGTATGACCGGGAATCCCCGTTTGCTACCTTGCTTGCACAAGCTGTTCGTCATTTCACGGGGGCACAGCTGTCTCTGGTGAATGCAGGTCAGCTTCTCGGAGATCTTCCACAAGGTAATATTACAAAAGGAATGTTGCATTCCCTATGTCCATCTCCTATAAATGCTTGTACAATATGCTTGAGTGGAAGTCATATTCGTGAAGCACTTGAGCAGTCCTTGTTGGACGAGTTTTCAGGTAAGCCCATTGTGGGATTTGGTTTTCGTGGTCATATTCTAGGCACGTTATGTATGGACGGAATGGAAGTTCAATACAATCCAGATGCGCCAGCCTATGAGAAGATCCAGACCATATCCATCAATGGAGAGCCTATGGACGAACAATGTGAGTATATCGTTGGGACTCTGGACATGTTTACGTTCAATGTGGGGTATCCTCCTCTTGCTCATGGAACCCGTACGCTCTATCATCTTCCGGAATTCATACGCGATTTGCTGGAAACGGAAATAAAACGACCAGGGGCTCTGGACGACAGCCTGCGAGCCCGCTGGCATCAAAGCTAAATTTAAGTGCTCGCCTTCTGCTGAAGCGGCGGCTAGTGGTAATTACATCTACGGAGCGGGAGAGGATAGGCTGTGCGTTTAGTACATATAAACTTATTGCAGCCTGGCATGAAGCTGGGGAAACGTATTTATAGTGAAGAAGGCCTTGTATTACTTAGTGAGGATGTAGAGCTAACCAGTCGATTGATTGGACGCCTTAAGGATCTCGGAGTCGGTTATGTGTATATTAAAGATGCTGCGACAGAGGACATCATTGTTCCTGAAATGTTGCAGGAAGAGACCCGAAGGAAGGCACTGGTAGAGATCAAGCAGCAATTTCAGAGCATGTCGGGAATGAAAACGAAGAATCGGATTCCTCATTTCGGTAAAGCGCTTAGTGGTGTGATGAATGCGATTCTGGAAGACATCGGCAGTCAGAAGGAAGCCATGATTATGCTGATGGACATGAACTCCAGTGATTTTGACCTGTATAATCATTCGCTGAATGTATGTGTGTATACACTGGTTCTTGGTGTCGCTTCGGGTTACACACGCCAGCAATTAATGGAGATTGGTCTGGGTGCCTTATTGCATGATATTGGCAAGACTCAGATTGCACCAGAAATTCTGCATAAGCCTTCCAGATTAAGTGACGAGGAATTTAAAATCATTCAGCAGCACACTACATATGGACATCGTATTCTCAAAGACGAACCAGGTATACCGCTTCTATCTGCACATTGTGCATTGCAGCACCATGAGCGAATTGATGGCAGCGGATATCCCTTTGGGCTGAAGGATAAAGAGATTCATGAGTATGCCAAGTGGATTGCTCTTGCTGATTCGTATGATGCCATGACAACGAATCGAGTCTACAAGCAAGCCTTGCTGCCACATCAGGCCGTAGAGGTGCTGTATACGGGCTCAGGAACGCTTTATGAACAACGAATGCTGGAGAGATTCAGGGATTGTGTAGCGATCTACCCCGTGGGCCTATCGGTCACGCTCAGTACGGGAGAGGTTGGGGTGGTCGCAGCGATTCATCCACGTGTTCCTCAACGTCCACTTATCCGGGTGCTCAAGGATGCCGACGGCCAGACCTTATCTTCGCCCTACGAAATTAACCTGTCCACAGCACTGTCTGTGATGATCACAGGTGTAGAGGGTCTGGAGGATACACCTTCATCTGCCCAAAGTGAACGGTTGGAAAGCTGAACAAGCTTAGAAATGATTAGCGCTCATGTCGTAATATCGGGGCCGTTTCGTGATTCGGCCCGGAGTTACCTGAGTGTTTTTTGTCATGTAATGGACAGGGTCTACGTATGCCGGAGCATTCAAAATTGTGCTATGATAAAAGATAACTCCAAAAAGAGAAACACAAGGTATGATGTAAATAAAACTTTTTAGGTTAATAAAAGGAATAAGGTGAAGAACAATGACCATGCTAAACTCAGGATCGGTACAACCGATGCCTTTATCTCCAACGAATGATCCGTGGGATCCGATTGGCTCTCTGCGTACATATGGACGCCATGTGTTGACCAGTGTAGAAATGACTGTGACACATCTGTGTAACATGCGGTGTGAGCACTGTGCCGTAGGAGATATGCTTACGATGCGTGAAGCGCCGGCTCTTCCATTACCGCTGATGCTGAAACGATTGGATGAAGTGGAGCATCTGCAGACGATTAGTCTGACGGGTGGCGAGCCAAGCTTTAGCCAGAAAACAGTGGATGAGATGATTATCCCACTGCTCAAATATGCCAAGGAACGTGGAATCCGTTCCCAAATCAATTCCAACTTAACGCTGGATATCAGCCGATATGAGCAACTTTTGCCGTATCTGGACGTTATGCATATCTCATTCAACTACCTGAATGCTGACGATTTCCATCAAGTCGGATTTGCGAATAGTGGCAGACCTGTGAAACGTGAAGTCGCGGTGAAGATGTATGAGAAAATGATTGAAAATTCCCGCAAATTAAGTGAAGCAGGCATGTTTATCTCTGCCGAGTCCATGATTAACTTCCGTACACACGACAAGCTGGATGGTATTCATCAATTGATTCGTGAGATGGGCTGTGTTCGTCACGAAGTGCATCCAATGTATAATTCGAACTTTGCTTCGTCGTTGCCCGTGTTATCACTGGACCATATGAGAGCAGCGATTCATCGTTTGCTTGATGCACGTGACAAAGATATGTGGATGCTCTTTGGTACTCTGCCATTCTTCGCGTGCAGTGCAGCAGAGCAGGATCGGGAACTGATCAACCGTTTATACAGCGAACCAAATGTGACGGTACGTAATGATCCGGACGGACGCAACCGCGTTAACGTCAACATGTTCACGGGTAATGTGTATGTGACCGATTTTGCCGATATCCCGGAATTTGGTAATATTCGTGATCGTAAACTGGATGATGTGTTCCATGAATGGTCAGCTGAACATCCGTTGAATCAAACGGTCAATTGCCATTGCGATATTGCATCCTGTTGCGGACCAAACCTGCTAGTGGCAGATATGTATTACAAAGGTGTGGATTTCAAATCGAGAAAGGCAATCACACGTTGATATTCCAGGTGTATTCCTGAAATAGATAGAAAAGGGGAGTTTCAACTTGGATATTCATACCGAATTTCATCTTGGGCAGCTGGTATTTAATCTGGTCTGTGTCTTTTTGCTCGTATTTTTGAATGGCGTATTTGTCGCAGCGGAATTTTCGCTTGTGAAAGTAAGGCAGACACGCTTAACTCAATTGCAGAGTGAAGGAAATCGTATGGCTGGTTATGCACTGAAGGTGAATAGTAAACTGGATTCCTATCTATCGGCAACTCAGTTCGGGATTACGCTGACATCGCTTGGACTCGGGTGGCTGGGAGAACCGGCCATCTCCGAATTGCTCGTTGAGCCACTCATGTTTAAACTTGGTGTAGGAGATACAGGGCTTATTTCGACCGTGTCGGTCATTATCGGTTTTTGTATCATTACGTTTCTGCATATTGTGCTGGGTGAGCTTGCACCTAAATCGTTGGCAATTCAAAAAACAGACGGAGTGGCATTGTTTTTATCTGCGCCCTTGCTGTTGTTCTACAAAATCTTCTTCCCGTTCATCTGGGTACTGAATGTATCGGCCAATGCATTGCTGCGTCTAGCGGGTATCGAACCTGCCAGTGAAGGCGAAGCTCACTCGGAAGATGAACTTCGTATTTTGATGAAGCAGAGTGCCAAAAGTGGTGTCATCGATAAAGATGAGATCAAACTGATGGACAACATCTTTGATTTCTCCGATATGCTGGCACGTGAAGTGATGCTGCCACGTACAGACATGGATTGTTTGTACACGCATATGTCTTTGGAAGAGAACTTGGAGATCATTAACGCAACCAAACATTCCCGGTATCCCGTAGCAGTAGAAGACAAGGATGAGATCATTGGATTTATACACATCACCGATCTGTTGCTGGCTAAACCGGAGCAACAACATGATCTGGCGTCACTTGTTCGTCCAATCTTAAACGTTCCTGAATCCATGGAAATCAGCCATGTGCTGCGTCTCATGCAGAAGAAACATTCACAGATGACGCTGGTTGTGGATGAATATGGCGGCACAGCTGGATTGCTGACTGCGGAAGAAATTCTGGAAGAGATCGTTGGAGACTTGTATGACGAGTTTGAGGATGAGCGTCCGCATATGGAACGGAGTGGAGATTCATTTTCCATTGATGGTCGTTCGCTTATTGAAGAAGTTCATAAGTGGACCGGAGCCATCATTGAGGATGAAGAAGTGGATACCATCGGCGGATGGTTGTTTAAAGAGCTCGGGGGCAATCCATCCAAGGGGAAAACGCAGGAGCTGAATGGGTACGTTTTTGAAGTGGAAGAATCGACTCGCTTGCGAATTACCCGTGTTCGAGTGTACAAGCAATCTGTCCCTCAAGACATGAATTCGGAAGAAAAACCAGCAGAATAGAACTCGTTGCAGGAGTAAGATAAGACGAGCAAAAGTATGAAATGATGCAGATTACGAAGATCTGCCAGGATGTAAGACCTTTGGAAGTTACCTGAAAGGGGAACGAACCGAAGGTCTTTTTTTATTTTAAAGAAGAATTTGGAGAGATTCTGCACATAGTTGAAACGAATTTCGGATTAACTTCGGGGACAGCGTCATATGGATATAGAGACGGGAAGCGGGAAAGAACTCAGTGTTATTCAATATGCACCAATGATGTAATAAGGAGGCGTTGTTTTGTGAAAGATCCGCAGCTTCGTGCTTACGCCCCTTTTGTGGGGCCGTTTGATCCTTGTCCGCCAGTAGCAATTCGGACGTATCTGGTACCTCCGCAGTTATTTATTCCATTTCAGCCCATGGGCTGGCCACAGTACAGTCCGGCAGAAGCATTAAGAGTGGGGACGTTATGGCCTGCATTATACAGCCCTTATACACCAGCCAGATCGAAGGGAAGGAAGGTGGATGTGGATGGAACCTGAAGGAGCAAAAGCGTGCGATACCCAATACTATGAACTGCTGGAGGAGCTTCAGGCTCTGGATTTTGTATTAGTGGAGCTGAATCTGTACCTGGACACCCATCCTGGGGATTATCAAAGCATAGAGCAATATAACAAATTCACGCAAGAACGTACGCGGGTGGCGCAGGAGTTTCAACAATTGTATGGACCACTGATGAACTTTGGTCATGCCTTCTCCAAGTATCCGTGGGAATGGTCTCAGACGCCCTGGCCATGGCAAGTGTGACACATCAGCCTCAGGCTTCCTTGCAGGACTTTAGGGACAGGAAGCCCGAGGGTTAGAAGAAGGGCTGTATTTTAATAACGTAGAGGGAGGCGTCTTACATGTGGGTGTATGAGAAAAAACTGCAATATCCCGTAAGGGTTAGTAAATGTGATCCTCGTATGGCGAAATTGCTGATGGAACAATATGGCGGTGCCGATGGGGAGTTGGCCGCTGCCCTTCGATATCTGAATCAGCGTTATACGATTCCAGACAAGATTATCGGTCTGCTGACGGATATTGCTACAGAGGAATTTTCTCATCTGGAGATGATTGCGACCATGATCTACAAGTTGACCAAGGACGCGTCGGTGGATCAACTGGAAGAAGCGGGACTTGGGCCGAACTATGCTCAACGCGATTCTGCCTTGTTTTATACCAATTCCTCCGGTGTTCCCTTTACAGCTGCCTACATTGCTGCAAAGGGTGATCCAATTGCGGACCTTTACGAGGACATTGCAGCAGAAGAGAAAGCCCGGGCTACATATCAATGGTTGATCGACCTGACCGATGACGTGGATCTGCAGGATAGTCTGAAGTTTCTAAGGGAACGCGAGATTGTGCATTCCTTGCGTTTCCGGGAGGCTGTAGAGATCCTGAAAGACGATCGGGAGACAAAGAAGATTTTCTGAACGTTTGGTATAAAAGCAGAAGTCTGGCAGTCCAATAGGGCTGCTTTTTGCTTTGAAAAGATAGTATTATTAAATAATTAATTTTAAAGTTAAATTACACATAATTATATATTTTACAAATATTGTTGTTTAATCCACTTACATATTATACAATGAAATTGTAGTTAAAAACTCTATTTAGGAGATGATCATTTTGAGACTTAGTAAAGTTCTTATTTTGACTGCATGTTCCTTTATTCTGACCACTTCCATTTCAAGTGCAGGCGTGTCTGCGGCAAATATTCAACCCAATACCAGTATAAGTGTATCAGACGTAGTATCTGCTAGGCTTGAAAGTAAACCTTTTTCTGTAGTGCATTATTACCCTGTAGGTTTTGGAGTACCGAAATATCTTACGGACTATATTACGCCAGATGGCTATGTAGGAACCTTGGTGTTGGTTAGTTATCATACTGTGGATGGAATTGTTGCTGCAAGATACGAAGGGACCGTTTACAGATAATCAGAAATGGTAGATTAAACCTTCTAGTATTCAGATTCTTATAACAACCTATTTATAATAAATTTGAAAGTAGCAGTTCCAAGATAAAATAATTTGGACTGCTACTTTTCACGTTTAAATCATATTTATTGTGTAATAATATGTAAGTGGTACTTTTCACAATTATAGATGTTTAATCTCCAATGATAGGGGAGAAAAAGGAAAAAATAAAACCATCCCCGGTATACTACTGGGATGGTTTTATTGGATTTTGAAGTGTTTACCTAATATTCAACTACCATGGCAACATTTTGCCACCCGGCTCCAACGGTCCAGAACAGAACTTTGTCACCACGATGAATCTGACCAGTTGTAACCGCTCGATGTAATGCGATGAATGGACTGCTGGTTGAGGTATACCCGAATTCATCTCCGATATAGACGGCAATATCATCACCAATGCCGACGTTCTCGGATACAGCCCGAATGTTACTAATGGATAGTTGGGAGAAGCAGGCGGCTCTGATCTCGTCTTGTCCAATCTCGTTACGTGTCAACAACGTACGAATGGACTCGGAAGCGGCATCCACACAGATGGAATCATCAAATGGAATGAATTTCACATGAAAGGCACCTGCATCCACACCCGTTTTGCCCAGTTTCGCCAGGCCTTCAGCAGGAAAGAGTGAATTACCATACACGCAGGTATCCGTCTGATAGATTGAATCAATGAAACCGACAGCATGTTCATCCCGCTCTACAATAACCGCCGCTGCTGCATCACCGAAATTGGCGAAGTACACGGGATCATCGGGACTGGCGTGAGGAGCCACGTAATCCGAGCCGATGATTAATGCGCGGCGAATTCGAGGATTGCCCAGCATCTGTCGGCTAACTTGTTCAAAAGCAGCAGTCATGCCTGCGCAGTTGGCGTTACTGTCAATACAGATCGTGTGAGAAGCTCCGTTAATCAGGCGATGAATCATCAGGGAATTCGTAGGAAAGATGTATTCTGGCGTTTGGCTTGCATAAGCAATCAGATCAATATCTGCACCGGTGAGTCCGGTTTTTTCCAGTAGATTACTGGTTGCCTCGTAGGCCATGCTTAGTGAATTTTCGTCATCGTTGTCAATTTTATAACGTGTATCACGACCAAGTGCCTGTAACAATCCACGAATATCTACACCTCTTGCATCAAAATGTTCAATATAAAAATCATTGTGCACCTTGGTTGCTGGATGATAGATATCGATATCTACAATACGAATTCCGGCCATCTTCATTCTCCTCTTGAGCGGAAGGGTGAATTCACAGCTTGTCCGCCTGGTTTATTAAGTGGTAACGGTAGATATGATTTCGAGATTGTCCAGACCGACTGATCGGCCGAGCCGGGACAATTGCATTTTTAGAATCGCGTTGTTCTCGAGGGTCAACACGACTTTTTTATATTCATCTTTTTTGAACAATTGAAGGCAGCCTTCCAGAAGAGGAACAATCTCCGGAGCAGTAACATTCAACTTTTTGCAATCGATGTTCAGGTCATACTCCTTGGTGTTAATAGAAGCGATCGTATCCTGATAGGCCGAGATGGAACGCAAACCGTCTTCTTGAGAGAAAGAACCCTCCAGTTCAATGTTTAACACCTTGTTTGGAACGTCAGTCTTCAGAATGAAATTTCCCATGTTTGATCTCTCTCCTTTAAATGAGTTAAGGCTATCCTGTTAGTGGATACACAGCCCCATAGGGCCTCTGCTGAAAGCTTCTAAGATGAGAGCTGGTTCGAAGGATAATTTAACCATATTATAAAGGTAGGAATGTAAAAAGATCAATAAAAAAGTCGAATCATGTATAAAAATGTAGAAAAGTTAATTACTGTATTTCGTCCAAGGTGGCAAGCAAAATATTAAATGCACTTATAATGCGTGGAGCACCCACACATGGCGCCAGATGTAGCAATATTCCCTTGAGCTGATCTACAGTTACCCCGACACTCAGAGCCATCGTGTAATGTACGCCCAATTGTTCATACTGTCCTTGGGTGATCAACGAAGAGATGATAGCAACTTCCTTCCATTGATCCGTAATCGTGGTGCGCTGAAAGATATCCCCGTACGCCGTCCCCATAATAAATTCCGACAATTCGGGAAAATGTTCTTTGATGGGTGCGAGAGCTCTTGCGCCGTACTCACCAGATAGTTTCGCGAAACGGTCTAGTCCCTGAGCTACATGTTCACTCATGATATGCTCCTCCTAATTCAAATTTACGGTGCGGTGAGCTGTGGGTGGAATTTCATCTCGATCGGTCAGAAGCTCAATAACAGTTACCTGATTCAACGTCTGGGCGGTGTTCAGCGCAGATGAGAATTCAGCAAGGGTTTCTGCTCGAAACGCAACCGCACCGAGAGATTCGGCAAATTTGGCAGCATCCATAGGAACTTCATATAATGTGCCATCAATTCTGCCTGTTGTTTTTTCCATTCCTTTGAGTGCCATGTCCAGTTGTTTGTTGTTAACGACAATGAAAATGACGTTCAGATTGTTGCATACCGCAGTATTGATCTCCGTCCCAAGCATCATGAAACATCCGTCACCGGTGATGCATACAACGGTCTCTCCGGGTGAAGCGGCTTTTGCACCTATCGCCATACCAATGGCGTTCCCCATGCAGGCAAAGTAAGCGTCAAACACAAAGCTGCCTGGTTTCTTGACTTTATATCGCTGAACCGCATGAAATCCATGGCTGCCATCATCAACAAACAGCTTATGATCATACGGAAGCAGATCGCTCATTCCATCTAGCACAGAAGCCAGAGACAGTTGGGGGAGATCTGGTAAAGGGACAGTGTAATCCATGGGTGCTGTGGTTCTCACAGGAGTAGGAAGGTCTTCTAATGTGCCCAGCAAATATTGCAGGTTGTCCTTCAAATCACCGGTGATATGTAAGGTTTGAGCGCTCAGAATCTTGCCTACAAATGTAGGATCAGCGTCAAATTGAATGAGGTGTGCCGGGTGATGTTCAGGCTTCAGATTGCAGAGGGTCATGTCACTTAGACGTGAACCGAGTACGATATAAAGGTCACTTTGGTTCAACATGTCGTCTGCATGCGGGAAACCTCCAACACCACAAGGTCCATGGTACAGGGGATGGTCCCACGCAATCGCTCCTTTTCCACCAGGAGTAGTAATGACGGGAATGTTGAACGATTCGGCCAATTGAAGCAATTCATCATGGGCTCTGGCGCGACTTACACCTTTACCAGCAATAATTAAAGGGCGATTGGATTGTTGAATGAGAGGAAAGATGCGATTCAGATTAGATACGCTAAGCAGAGGTTCCGGTTCGGGAATGACAATCCGGCATTGGGATAACAATTCGGTCTGTACGTCAAAAGGAATACAGAGGTGAACAGGGCCTTTATTAGGGCCGAGTGCAATGGAAAGGGCATGGTTCAGCAGTGTGCCGAAGTGATCTCCACGCTCAACCAGTTTGCTGAATAGCGTAGCAGGCCTGAACATTTCGGCCAGATCAGCCAGATAAGAAGAAGAATCCTGACACTGGGGGAGCCCCAGTTCCTGAATGGATTGATGACCCGTAATAAACAGTACAGGCAGATTGTTGGCCTTTGCATGAGCTGCTGCAGTAAGCAGATTGGTTCCGCCTGGGCCGGATGTGGCAAAGGCAACGCCGAGTTTACCTGTCTGTAATGCATAACCAGATGCTTCAAAACCTGAGCTGGATTCATGACGGCCTGGAATGAACTCTAATCCGTAATCCACCATTTTCAGTACAGCAGGACAGATGGATTTACCAATAATACCAAAGACATGAGTAACGCCTAGATTACGCAGAGTTTCTGCCAAATAGTCCGCAACTGTTCTCATGCGGGACACCTCGCTTCATGAAATAGGTTATTAGAACCATACGCATATTCCGTTTATTGAATGCAAGTTACAGTCTAAGGTTGTAAGAGGAAATATTCATTGTTATTAGGAAGAGTATCTTTTTTTGTGGTTTTTTGTCAACCTGTTTTTGTGAGTCTAAATTCCTGATTCTTAAGTTGGTAACGCTTTAAGTATTGCTGGATAAAGTAAAAATAATTGGTTATATATCCCTGCAACGAATTACCCAATCACAACGAAGTTACAAATAATGTAAATAAATGACTGTAAATGATGAATTTCAGCCTCTAATAGCGACTTGAAAGCTAGAGGTTTATTTTTTTTCGTATCAATGCATCGCATTCGCAATTCTTTGCTTTCTGCTATACTGGAAAGGAATTGGGAGGGGATGGAATGACAGTCATCAAGATGGCTCTGATTGGGCTGGGTAAAATGGGACTACATATGGTTCATCTAATCGAGAATACCAAGATGGACACGGAGATTGAGATTGTAGCGGTGTGTGATGCGAATGAGGAAGGTTTGGCGTCTTTTGCAGCTTCTCATCGGGGAGTTAGGACATATACGGATTACAAGCAATTGATGAATGAACATCAGATTGATCTGCTGTATATTGCAGTTCCGCCGAAATTTCATTACCCGGTTGTCATGGAAGCACTGGAGCGCAAAATTCATGTTTTCTGCGAGAAACCGCTTGCCAATAGTGTAGATGAAGCCAAAAAGATGCTGGATGCAACAGAGCAGGCTGGCGTTGTTCATGCCATCCACTTCTCGATGCCGCATGAACCTTCCGTGTTAAAGTTGCAAGAGATGATTGAGCAGGGTACTGTTGGGACAATTCGCAAAATAGATCTCATTTTGCAATTCCCGCAGTGGCCACGATCATGGCAACAGAATGCATGGATTACGAGCAGGGAACAGGGTGGATTTATTCTTGAAGTGGGGATTCACTGGATTCATATGATTCAAAAGGTGTTTGGTGCCATCCGGGTTGTTAGCACTCAGGTTCAATATCCTGAGAATGGTGACTGTGAACTAGAAGTACAGGCTGCAATGGAACTGGAAGACGGAACCCGAATTCAGCTGAACGGCATCTCTCAATTTGCCGGGGAAGAACGTGTATCCATGGTGGTGTACGGTGCGAAGGGCACGATTGCCTTGGAAAATTGGGAAGAATTGAAGACGGGCCTGGTGGGACAGCCACTTTCTCCAGTGGAAGTGCTTGAATCCGCCAGTGAATTGCCGGTTCTTAAACATGTCATTGCCCGTATACAAGGCAAACCAGCTAAGATATATGATTTTAACGATGGGTATCAGGCACAATTGGTACTGGAAGCGTTGCGAAACTAAATAATGTGACTAACTCCATTAGCGTTTCCATTCCAATAGGAGGTTCTTTGTCATTAAATCAACAAGATAAGTTTTCAGAAGTGGATAGTTTCGCTCAACTACAATATAAATAATATACTTTCAAGGGAGTGAAGCAGATGGGGCAAAAAAATGGCCTTTCTATATCATCATCCTACTCATTCTCTCCAATCTGGCTGTAACCTATATGCTCTGGAATTCGAACACTCAATATGATCGACTTCAGGACAAAATGAATCAATCTTTCACAACGTATGCGGAGAATATTCAGGATCAATTGCGAAAAAATGCTGAACGGGGTTTGGAGGAAGAAATATACCAGTATCAAGCGGAAGCTTCCAAATTAAATGCGGTAGCTACAGGTACAACCTATTACAGTGAGCAACCGTTAGTACGCAATGTTTCTATGAATCTTGAACGATTTTTTAGAGATTATCCACGCTACCAGCATAGGTTGACTGTGTCAGAGGTAGAAACTTTACAGGGGTTGTTATCCGAGTGGATTACGAAGCCTGCAGATTCAGCCACGAATAACAAGCTTAATGATTTTCTTGTTTTGCAAAAATAAAAATAACGAGCATTCCTCTTCAAATACGCCCTTGGAGTTGAGGAGCGTTCACTCTGAGGGTGTTTCTATATGCTTCTGAAATGGAATGAAAAAAGATGATTTCTGTAAATACAGAAATCATCTTTTTCTTTCAACTCAGCCGTATCAGCAAGAGTTTTACTTAAGCTTGAATCGCTTAACCAGCTGATCAAGTGCATCGGACATTTCATTCAACTGCTTGGACGTGTCAGACATTTCCTGCAGAGAAGCAAGTTGTTCCTCCGTCATCGCAGATACTTCTTCCGTGGCTGATGCAGTGTCTTCCACAACAGCCGATACTTCATTAATGGACTTCATCACAGCCTCACTACCGGAAGTTAACTCCTCGACAACAGCAGATACCTCTAGAACTTCACCACTGAGGTTATGAATATGCTGAGTAATGGTTGAAAAAGCATTACCTGCATCCTCAATGGTCCGCAATCCTTCATTCACATGTAGAGTGCTCTCATCAACCACTTGCACCGTACTTTGAACACCTGCTACCACGGTTTCCAATATACTTGTAATCTCTTTGGCTGATGTTGCACTTTGGTCTGCAAGATTACGGATTTCCGCGGCAACGACAGCGAAGCCGCGTCCATTATCCCCAGCGCGGGCAGCTTCGATTCCGGCGTTAAGTGCAAGCAGATTGGTTTGTCTCGCAATACCCGACATTGAATCTGCAATGTTGATCACTTGATCAGACATCTTCGAAATTTCATTAATGGCTTCCTGTACAGAGAGGAAGGATTGCTCAATGGAACTCATTTTACCTACAGCATTATCAATGCGCTGTTGCCCATCCACAGCAATGGATTCGGTACGAACTGCACGGCCTGCCACATCACTTGCCGAGGAGGCGACACGATTAAGCCCGTTGAGGGATTGCTGCATCGCAGCTACCATGGTTTGCGTAAGAGCAACCTGTTCATCAGCGCCTTCAGCGACACGTTCCATGGCAGTGGCAACTTCTTTTCCTGCAAGATGGCTATCGGCCACCCCTTTATCCAATCGATCCGAAGCTGTGCTCAGAATCATGGCATTGCTCTGAACGTCCAGCATCATTTGCTGCAAACCAGTGAGCATTGTATTGGCCGCCTCTGCGAGTTCACGAGTTTCGTCTTTCATTGGCGTAGCGATTCTCAGTGTCAGGTCGCCATTGGAAGAACCGATGTCATTTAATGCCTGCTTTACGGTACGAATGTTTTTAACAATGGCACGTGACAGGACCAAAGCAGTGATGAACGAGATAATGGCCACAACGATAAGTGCCCCATACAGTTCCAAGTTCAGTATTGTGTTTTTTTGCTTCAGTGCTTTTGCACGGTTATCGGTTAACGTATGCTCGTTGGTTCGAAACGTATCGAGAGCAGTCCGAATCTGGTCCATGTCTCTTTTACCTGGATCATCTGCGAAAAAATCTCGAATGGCCTGTGTATTATTGGCTTGGCGAAGGGCGACCATAGGTTCACCAGCGACCTGGACCCAGTTCTCCATATTAGTATGTATGTCTTCCAAAAGTGCAAGTTGAGCCGGATTATCCGAAATTAAAGCAGCAAGTTCATCTCTGAGTGTAATAAGTTGCTCTTTTCCTTGGGTGTAGGGATCGAGATAGTTGTCCTGACCCGTGATGATGTATCCGCGTTGACCTGTTTCCATATCTACCATGTTTCTTTCGAGTTCATAGGTGAGGGCATGTACCCTCATATCGTGATCGACCAGAAAATCCAGTTCCCGTTGGAGCTGACTTGTGCTGTTCTGAATCAGCAGGATGCAACCAGCCAGTACAGCCAGTACGAGTAAATATCCTAATCCGATCTTATAAAAAATCTTAAAGGTCTTTCGCTTTTTCATGTTTGTTATTCCTCTCTATGGGGTATATGTAGTTGTCGAAAAAAACGGAAATGTGATAATTGTAGGTCTTTAGATTAGGTGTCTAAAGCACTATTTTTTAGTATTATACGTAAAGAAACTTCTTTTGTATATAGTTCGTTTAACTACAATATAACGTTTGGTTAATGCTGTATAAGGTTGGGGTTGATGATGTTTTACAATCGTTGGTTTACACGTTCAAACGTTATGTTTATCATGGGAAGGGAACGATTCCAATTACATATACAATATCCCAATCCGAAAGGAACATTGGACATGAATAAAGAGAAGGTATTGCTCAAACCGGAAGCGATGATTTTTGACATGGATGGTACGCTGTTCCAGACAGAGACCCTGTTGTTGCCAGCTTACCAGCAACTATTTGATACATTGCGTGCCGAAGGGCACTTTGAAGGAGAAACTCCACCCGAGGAACGGATGCTGGGAAGTTTGGGCATGTTGCTCGAAGATATATGGAAAGTGGTTATGCCTGAGGCATCGGAAGCGGCACATCGCCGGGCAGACGAACTGTTGCTTCAACTGGAGATTGAGGGGCTTGATCAAGGAAGTTCCCAATTGTATCCGGGTGTGAAAGAAACGCTGCAAGCATTAAAACAACAAGGAGTGCGTCTTTTTGTCGCAAGTAATGGGCTGGAGGACTATGTGAAGGGTGTGGCGTTTGCACACGAGATTATGCCTTTCTTTGAAGGGGTATACAGTGCAGGCCAGTACAAGACTCCTTCCAAGATTAATCTGGTGCAGATCTTGCTTGAGAAACATCGTATTCAGGACGCATGGATGGTAGGGGATCGCTCTTCTGATGTGGAAGCTGGTAAAATGAACGGTCAGGCGGTCATCGGATGTGCCTATGCCGGGTTCGGTCGTGATGAGGAGCTTGCAGGCTCAGATGTGCTCATCTCTGATTTTACAGAACTGCTACGTCTGTATGATGAAGCAGAGTAGCCTCTACGTTGCATACGTATACTGAGATTTAAGATTACGAACCGCATGATATGAACCTGTAGACTCAACGGAAATTCGTTGAATACAGGTTTTTTTGCTTGGTCATGCAGTCACATTCTCCCCTGTAGAAAGTTGATTTCCCTATCCCGCTTTCCTCCATATTCCCTCTATACTTCATTCAAAAGCTATAGGGGGTCCGATTCTGGTGAAACCATCCAAAATACATGCCTATATGTTCATCTTTCCAAGTCTTTTTTTAACTGTTGTATTCGGGATCTATCCGCTGTTATGGGCGCTGCGTTACATGTTCTATGATTATCAAGGCATCGGGACGCCGGTCTTTATCGGGCTTGATAATTTTGGACGCATTTTGCGTGACGGGCAATTCTGGGATTCTGTAGGCAACACGGGTGTGTATGCCCTGGGCAAACTCGTCGTTACGATTCCACTGTCGTTAACTTTGGCGATTATTCTGAATCGCAAATGGAGAGGGCGATCCCTCTTTAGGGCGATCTATTATCTTCCCACTATTTTTAGCGCTTCGGTCATGGCGATTGTATTTTTTATTATTTTCAACTCTTATAACGGAATATTGAACCAATTGCTGCTTAAGTATCATGTGATCTCCGAATCCATTAGCTGGCTGGGGGCTGAACATGCCATGTTAACAACCATCATCATCGCCATCTGGGGGGCCGTGGGCAACTATATGTTGTTGTTCATTGCGGGTCTTCAGAGCATTCCTGAAGAGCTATATGAGGCGGCATCGCTGGATGGAGCGAGTGAGTATCAGAAACTGCGGAATGTAACGATTCCGTTGCTGGGTCCTGTCTTGCAGATGATCATAATGCTGGCAATTACCACGGCGCTGAAAGGTTACGAGAGTATTATGGTGCTGACCGAAGGGGGGCCGTATGGCAAAACAGAGGTGATGTATCTGTATTTGTTCAAACTGTTGTTTCCCGTGTCGGCTGACACACAATCACTCCAGCAGCTCGGTTATGGCAGTGCAGTCGGTTTCACAACGGCTCTCATCGTAGGGGCAGTGACGCTCATTTATTTCCAGATATCCAAAAAGCTCAACGATGTCTATTAAACTGAAAACAAACTTTTTGAACACGTATAAAATGAATCAGGAGGAAACGATGATGACTCAAAACGTACTTGCGCCCTCAGGGTCTCCCCAACTCATTCGCTGGACCAAACGAACGGTACTTTGGTTGTTTTTGATCGCAATCGCTCTGCTGTCGCTGTTCCCCATCATACTTGTATTGCTCGGTTCCTTCAAAACAAACCAGGAATTGACCGGAGGAGCTACCATCTGGCCGAAGATTTGGCAGTTCTCCAACTATGCTCAGGCTTGGAAAAGCGCCAATTTTTCGGGTTTTACGATGAACAGCGTGTTTGTTAGCATCAGTACAACAGTTGGCACACTGCTGGTAGCTTCGATGTCTGCCTACGCTGTGGATCGAGTGAATTTCAAAGGGAAAAAGGGGTACACCCTGCTCATGGCATCTACTCTGTTTATTTCCATAGGCGCGGTTGTGCTGCGTCCGCAATTTGACCTCATGGTCAAGCTGGGGCTGAATACCACGTTGTGGGGCGTTATTATTATACTGATCAGCGCACACGCTGCCACATACTTTATTCTGATTGGTTTCTTCAAGAGCATTCCGCGCGAACTGGATGAAGCGGCGATGATTGATGGCTGTAATTTCTTCACCACCTACTGGCGAATTATTCTTCCGCTCCTGCGGCCTGGACTCGCCGTTGCAGGTCTGGGTGTATTCCAGAGTTCATGGAATGAATATATTCTTCCTTTTGTGTTCACCATGAGCAATCCGGACTTGCAGACTTTGCCGGTTGGGTTGGCTAATCTGCGATATGGCATCGGAGCTGCGGCTGAGGTCCAACTGATGATGGCCGGAGCCTGTCTGTCCATTTTGCCGCTGCTCATCGTTTATATTTTTGCCAACAAATCATTCATGCAGGTGACCTTGGGAGCTGTGAAAGGATAGGCGTGAGCACAATCATGGAAACGGTTTTACGGGTTATTCCACTGTGCTATACTCATTTTAATTCACAGCGGACGGGCCAAGCCGTGTTCAAGGAGTGAGCGCCGATGATATTCGACTTTTATAAAATGTCCCTGAAAAAAAGAATACAGCTGCTGTACATTTTTCTCGTTGTCTTATGCATCAGTGTGACCGGGATATGCTCTTATCTCTTTGCTGCACGAAGCATTGAGCAGAATGCACTTGAACTGAAACAAAGCATTCTGAACAAATCAGTGCAGGTTATGGATGAACATCTAAGGCACATTGTTGTATCCTCTTTTTCTTTTATGCTCAATGAAACGTTCACCCAGGTCATGAAGGACGTGGGAAAAAATAATACATCTCATTATTATCAGAATCTCTCGCTGCTGCAAACATCGTTTGCTCAATTGAAGCTCGTAGAGCCACTGATTGATACCGCATATTTGACAACACCCATCGGTGATTTTTTCTCGACCAAAGATTTTCCGAATCGCAATAACTCATTCGACAGGGAATACGGACGCTACGTGAAGCTGCAAGGCTGGAATACGATGTGGTTTGGTTCACATCAGAGTCAGTTATTCCAATCCCAAGGAAATGTGTTATCTCTGTTGCTTAAACCCATTGTGATCGATAATCATACCTATTCGAATGTATATATGGTCGTCAATATGAAGGAAGAGGCGATGCGAGACATTCTGACGCAGGATCTCATGAATAACCAGATTCAACTGTTTTTGTTGCACAAAAACGGAAATGAAGTCATTCGGCCCAGGTCCCGAAATTATGATTTCATTATGGAGCCTGACTTTACCCAACAGTTTAGCCGTGGCGATGCTGGGGATTTTACCTACAGGAATGATCAGGGGGAGGACATGCTTGTTAACTATTCGGCATTGTCGATGAACGAGGATTGGGTCATGGTAAGTGTACAGTCCAAGGCTGACTTGTTGTCCCCCCTCCAAAAGATACGCTGGCTGATCATCCTGATCATGTTGTTTTGCATCTTGCTCGCACTCGGGTTGTCCAGCCTGGTGGCCTCCGCTCTGCTGAAGCCACTGAACAAACTGCGACGCCTGATGGTTGAGGTGGAGTCCAATGATCTGGATGTACGGTTTCGCAGCAAGTATGACGATGAAGTTAGCGCTGTAGGGCATCGTTTCAATCGAATGTTGGACCAGATTCAGATTCTGTTTGAAGAAGTACGGACAACGGAACAAGACAAACGGCGGTTTGAAGTCAAGGCGCTCCAGGCGCAGGTTGATCCTCATTTCCTCTACAATACGCTTAATACGATGTTCTGGAAAAGTGAGAGCGGAGAGAAAAAGGATGTAAGTGAGATGATCGTCTCCTTATCCTTATTATTCCGTCTGGGACTGAATGATGGGAAAGACATCACCAGTGTGGAGCAGGAGATCAAACATGTCGAACAATACATGCAGCTTCAGCAAAAATGTTACGAGGATCTGTTCGTTTATCGAATTGAGGTGGGGGACCCCTCTTGTTACGCTGTTGATATTTTAAAAATATTACTTCAGCCCTTGGTGGAGAATTCCATCCTGCATGGATTCAAGGACAAAGAAGATTTGGGCGTTATCCTGATCGGCATTGATCGTCAGGGTGACACACTACGGCTGGAGGTGGCTGACAATGGATGTGGGATGGATGTAGCCAGTATCTATGCTGAGGATGTTCCTGACGGGGGACGCAAAGGTTATGCCCTATCCAATCTCCATGGCAGATTAAGCCTGCACTACGGGGATGTGGCCTCAATTGTATTTCATAGCAGTACAGATGTGGGAACAACGGTTGTTATCACGATTCCGATCACCTGAGGAGGGGCAGTATGGGCCAATTGACGATGTGTGTTATGGATGATATCCAGGCAGTTGTAAAGGGCATATCTTCAACTATTCCGTGGGAAGATCATCAGGTTCGGATTGTAGGCACGGCGGGCAATGGAGAGCGCGGTTGGTCCTTGTTGCTGGAGCAGCAACCCGACATCGTGATTAGTGATATCAGGATGCCCAAGCTGAGCGGGCTGGAGCTAATGAAGCGGGCATTGGATGCCGGACTGCGAGCCAAATTTATTTTCATCAGTGGTTATTCGGATTTCCAATATGCACAGGAGGCCATTAAGCTTGGTGCATCCGATTATTTACTCAAACCGTTTACCCCTGAAGAAATACTCGGTGCGGTGTTGAAGGTAAGACAGGTAATTACGGAAGAGCAGGCACAGTGCAAGCAGTTGGAACAGTTGGAGCAGAAGGTGGAGAGCAGCAGCCAGTATGAGCGTCACAGCTATCTACTGGGCTTGTTGCGTCATGAAATCGGGGGTTTCCTGAATGAAAGTCGCTGGAATGAGCTGCATATTGATCTCGATTCCTCCAATCTTCTCGTCATGGTCATTGAGGTGGATGGTTATACGCGATATGGATACACGATGCATCTGGATGCCGAAATCGTTCCTTTTGCGGTCCAAAATATTGTGGGAGAAACCATAAACCGTTATACCAAGGGCGTTGTTTTACGGGAAAACCGATACCGGCTTGCAGCCATATTTAACACACCAAGCCAGATCTACGTCTCCGAGCTACTGGAGCAATGCCGCCAAAATGTGGAGCGATTCAGCAAAAAAACAGTCTCGATTGGTGTGGGTACGATTGCCCACAGACCACAGGAAATCTGGACGTCCTACGCACATGCAGATCAGGCGATATCCTATCGTTTTTACAGTGAAGGAAATTGCATCCTCCAGTATGCTGAACTGGAGAATCAGGCATGTGTGGCTCCGGTGTATCCTTTGGAGAAGGAGAAAGAGCTCTTTTATGCACTGAAATGTGGTAATGAGAGCACCTGTCACCGCATCATTGATGAAATTCTCGAAGAATGGCAGGTTTCCGAAGGTTTTCCCGAGCCACTCACGATGATTCGTTTGCTGTCTGGACTTGCTTTTGCCATCTACCGTGCCTTTTGTGATGAGATTACAGCAGAGGAACGCTTGCGTCTGGAGGCCGACCTGACAGTGCTTGAGGCGATGCGTTCCTTGACGTTTGAGGGCTGGAGGGGATATATCAAACATTTTAGCAGTATGGGTTGCGAGATTATGGACAAAAAACGTCTCACCGATGTCAAACAGGCGATTAGCAAAGCGCAGGAATATATCAGTCTGAATCTTGCAGAAAATCTGACGCTGCATGCCTGTGCCCAATCCGTACATTTAAGTCCAAGTTACTTTGCCAATGCCTTCAAAAAGGAAACGGGCATAACGCCGATTCAATATATTACTAAGATGAGGATGGAAAAGGCAAAAGAGTTGCTGGTTGCAGGTGTACAGGTGCAAGAGATCTGCCAGAGGCTGGGTTATGAGGACAGGCCTTATTTCAGCGGTTTGTTCAAGAAATATTGCGGCATGACGCCAACCTGCTTCCGGCAAATGTATGAGAACTGAAAACAGATACGGATCATCATTTTTCCCACCATGCAAAGTCAGAATGTCCCTCACCTCCATGAAAGCGTAGCGACTATCATTACGTTAACGGATAACCAAACGGGTTGTCCAGACAAGCATAAGGGGGCATATCAATGGTTAAAAAGTGGATGGTGACTACGCTAAGTGTATTGCTGGCGCTAAGTTTGGCAGGTTGTTCTGCTGACAGTGGTACTTCGGCAAATAGCGAATCGGGGACCAGCGGGGAGAGTGCCGGAGGGAAAACCAAAATCATATATTGGACACCGGACCGCCATGATGCTGATTTTATGAAATCCAAGATCGATGAGTTCAACCGGACGAACAAGGACAACATTGAAGTGGAGATGACCGTGATGGGGGACAACTATCCACAGGCGGTCGATATTGCTTTTGCCAGCAAGCAGGCACCCGATGTGCTGCAAGTTAATGATTTTCAGACGTATTATCAGAAGGGGTATCTCGCCCCGATCGATGGATACATGAGTGATGAGATGAAGGCCGTATTTAAAGACAGCTTGATTGAAAATAAAAACACGATTGATGGAAAAATATATTCCCTCCCCAATACAGGGCAGGTCTGGCGGCTTGTGTATAACAAAGATATTTTCAAAAAGGCAGGGATCGAGAGTCCGCCAAAAACGTTGGCTGAGATGGTTGCGGATGCCAAAAAAATTACCGAAGTTGGTAAAAGTGAAGGCATCTATGGCTTTGCCAGCCCATTCAAGAGCAGCAGCGGCTTCTGGAGAGCAGCCAATACGATTGCAGGTGCAAGCAATAATGTTGGTATTGATGGTTACAACTACAAGACTGGTCAATTTGATTTTGGGATGTACAAGGATATCGCAATGGCGCTTCGTCAGATGAATCAGGATGGCAGCATGCTGCCAGGGGTTGAAAGTCTGGACATCGATCCACTCAGAGCCCAGTTTGCTCAAGGCAAAATCGGAATGTACATTAACCACTCCGGTGAACCAGGTGTATATAAAGATCAGTTTCCTACAAAAGAAAATTGGGCAGCCGCTCCTGTACCAACTAATGATGGAACGATCAAAGGCGCTTCGCAAGTCATCGGGGGCTCCTACATCGGCATCAATGCAGATTCTGCCAACAAGGAAGCGGCATGGAAGTTTATGGAGTATGTGTACAGCACAGATCTTCAGAGTGAGTATTACGAAAAAGGATACGGAATCTCACTGATTCCTGCTGTATTAAGCTCTGACAAAAAACCAAGCATTCCGGGCATTGAAGGTTTCCTGCCCAAACGTTATGATGCCATTTTCCCGGCAAATCCAAGTGTGGTAACTGAGAGTTCACTGGAAGGCACCAAATGGAGTGAGGCTTTTTCAATCTTTGTATTCACGGGTGGCGATCTCGATGCTGTGATCAAGGATCTGGATACAAGGTACAATGCAGCTCTGGAGAAAACCAAAGCGGCAGGGCTGACCAACATAACTGCTGATCCTTCGTTTGATTCTTCCAAGCTTCAGGGTAAATTGTCCACAGAAGACTAATAAACGTTCATAGCGGCCGTGGTTTAACTACTTCGGTCGCTTATTCACAAGGAAAGGGGAAAAGCAATATGATTATTAATCATGCGTCTATTAATGCACATATCGTGAACGAAACGAGTTCCCGCAAGATCTTGGGTATGGGCGGTACATTAATGATGGTGGAGGTTACCTTTGCTAAAGGTGGTATTGGAGAAGTTCACTCCCATGATGCGCACGAGCAGGTCAGTTATATCGTCAAAGGCAGCTTTGAGGTTCAGGTCGGTGAAGAAACTCGCATCTTAAAAGCAGGGGACAGCTTTTATGCCGGTTTTAACGTCCCGCATGGGGTTAAGGCACTGGAGGACTCCGTCATTCTGGATGTGTTTACGCCGTTCCGTCAGGATTTTCTTGAGGCGTCCCAATGAGCGATTTTTACCTTTCGGCAACAGACCTGCAACGGGCTGCCCAATATTATGAAAAACATTTTCCGGAAGAAGCCCGAAATTCACTCACGATTGCCAATCGTGCCATCCTGAATGAATTTATCGTTCCTTATACCAACGATCTGAATCGCTGGATTCCGATGGGGACACCCGTGGACTGGCTTCACAACCCGACCAATGATCTGGAGTTCACATGGGGCATCAATCGACACTGGCATATGCTCGATCTGGGCAAGGCGTATCTGATGAAGGGCAATCCGCTATATGTAACAGCATTTATTGACCACTTCCGTAGCTGGAGACAGCAAAACCCGGTACCTGTAAATCTGTTTTACGACGAGGCTGTGTTCTTTCAAAAACCCGGTCCGTGGCGCCTGCTGGAGACGGGACTACGTGTGCAGTCCTGGATATCGGCATATAAATATATGGAAGCGAGTTCACTGATAGACGAAGGCTTTCAGGCGGAGTTTCGACAAGGTCTGGACGAGCACGCCGAGTTTTTGACCCGTTACCTCGGCAGCACGGAAATAAATCATGCCATTATGCATATGCAAGGGTTGTTCATGATCGCTACGTTCTACCACCAGCACCCGCGAAGTCCATACTGGCGTCAAGTGGCGATGGAACGTCTTGAGCTGTGTTTGTTGCATCAGTTGGGTGAAGAAGGGATACAGGTTGAACTGACAACACATTACCACAATGCCAGCATCGAAATGTTTGGCACACCTTATCGGTTGGGTGAGATTTCAGGCCATCCTTTCTCGGCATGGTATGCCCGCTGTCTGCGCCAAATGGCTGCATTCACCGAGGCGCTGATCCGACCAGATCATCAGTCTACCGGTATTGGTGATTCGGATTGGGTTGGCGATGGGCGACAACGACTGACCCTGCTTGGCGCGATCCTGGACGATGATGATTTGATGGCTCGCGGAACGGAGAGCTCGGAGTGTCTCTGGTTGTTGGGTGTGGAGAAATATGAGCGATGCCTCAGACTACAGGCTTCTTCTTCTCCGGCGTTGTCGAGCCGGGCTTTTCCGCAGACAGGATATTATGTCATGAGGGACAAGTATCAATATCTTTTTTTTGATGCGGCTGCCATGGGCGGAGCACACGGACATGCGGATGCGCTGAATGTGGAGTGGATGTGGAAGAACCAACTTTTCTTCACGGACACCGGACGTTATACGTATGAAGAAGGGAAATGGCGTCGGTATTTCAAAAGTACGCGGGCGCACAATACCGTCACGGTGGATGGTCTGGATCAGACACCTTATCTCTCCACACAGCAATGGGGTGAACCGGAGGCTCAGGCCACAACGCTACGTTGGGAGAGCAATGACAGCTATCACTTCATTGATGCTTCACAGGATGGATATACACATTTGCCAGATCCAGTTACACATCGTCGGTGGATGCTGGCAGGGGTGGAGATCCCTATACTATTAATTGTGGATTGGCTGGAGGCAGAAGCAGAGCATACTCTGGAGCAACGTTTTCACCTGCATCCGCAAGCGGATATTGCGTTGAGAATCAATGAAGCTGGAGAAATGACGGCGGATATGAGCTATGAGGCATCTTCCATAACGCTGACGATGCAATGGGTTACGGCAGGCATCGGGAAGGGAGCCTTCGCGTTGACGGAGCAGCCCGGCTGGGTATCTGAGGTGTATGGTTCCAAGTCGGAAACATCGGTCATCCAGGGCAAGACTGATTTCTCAGGTAAAGTGGGTATTCTGACGTTGTGCCTGCCCGCGGATCATACAGACCAAGTTACACGTGTAACCACATGCCAACTGGAACCTGACCTGATGAGATTGGCATTATCTTATGTGCAAGGTGAGGAAAAAGGGTATATTGTGATTGACAACGACACGCTGCAATGGTCGAAAGAACAGAAATAAAAACAGTGAAGCAGGAGCAGATGCTCGCACTTGGCGAACATAGACTCCTGCTTTTTCTTCACTCACTTGACTTTCCTTTTTCTTTTTACTCTGGGTGATTTTTGCGTAACGGGCCTGGGAATGGCTGGCTTTCTGGCCGTTCCGGGAGGTCGGTTGCGATATACCCATAAGGCATACTCCAGCGGCTGAGTGATGGCTTTATAATAGATATCCCGCTCCCCGATGCGAGCGAATACTTCACGTGCAGGTTTGGGATTAACTTCAAGCAGGTAGATACGCCCGCTTCTGTCAATCGCCAAATCCAGTGCCAACTCACACAGGTCCCCATACGTATCTTCCAGAAACGAAGCAACATCAATGCCGAATTTCTCTGCAGTTGTGTTAATTTCTGACCGGAGGTCGTCATCTTCGATCCATTGCTTCATGAGTCGGTCCATCGCTATTGCCTGACCGCCGCCATGCAGATTGGAGGTCACGCTTTTTTCTGCACCCATGCGTCCAGCACATCCAGTAAGCTCCCATTGTCCTTCACCGTTCTTCTGAACGAGCATGCGATAATCATGCACACGTCCATTCGGAAGCTGAAGTTGAATGCCCTTTTGTACAAGATACTTGTCTTTCATGTTCCAGTGCTGGAGCAACGCGCCAAGTCGTGATAAATGAACTTTACGTGGAGTGATGATACGACGCTTCTGATCCCGCCCTTGAACAAGCACTGTATTAGCCTCGCTACTGCTGCGTTCAATGCGCAGAATACCACGTCCGCCTGTTCCATTAATGGGTTTGAGATAGACCAGAGAAGAAACTTTAAGCATCCGGTTTACATCGGACATATCCTGAAATAGAGCGGTTTCCGGCAGGTGTTCACGAAAGTTGGCTTTTTGCAAAAGGGTCTGGTGGATGGTCCATTTATTGCGCAGTGGCCTGTTCAGAAAGAGCAGATGCCCATATTTCTCACGAAAAGCAAGCAATTGCTGGAACCTTCGGTTACGCTGAATCCGGCAACGATCAAAGATCAGGTCCGGGAATGATCGCCACTCCCTGGACCAGCCTTTTCCTTCATGAAAAACCATGGCTTCAATTTGTTTGCCGCCGGGGTGTACGTCGGCTGGTGTGAATACATAGATATCGAGTCCCCGCTTGCGCCCTTCAAGAATCATTCTGCGATAAACGCTTCGTTCTTCAAGAGCGCGATGTTCATTTAAGTACAACGTCATAATGCCCAGAACAGGTGAGGACACAAACAATCACCTTCTTTTTGCAGTATTCCTGTCTATCATCGTTTGGACTGACGGGCAAGATAAGCGCTGTAGTGAAATATACGTTCCAATGACCGCCGTCTGATCTGTGGTTCATCAAACTTCATGGGCTTTGCATTGGCTTCGAAGAACCAGAGTTCCCCCAGGTCATCAATGCCCAGATCCATGGACATTTCTCCGAGCGTGTAACCTGATCCCCGTTCTACCTGTCTTGCGATCATTAATGAAGTGGATTTCACACGTTTCATCAGGGTTGTTGACATTTCTTCGCCAAAAAGCTCGGTCAGCAGCTTCTCAGGGTCTTCTACGCTCCCGCCGCGCGGCACATGAGTTGTAATGCTACGGGAGCCAGCAAGTCTCGCTCCTACACCGGTTACGCTCCATTGGCCCTTGGTGTTCTTTTGTACAAGAACACGCAAATCGAAGGGGCGTTTACGAGAGGATGCCAGTTCAATGCCTTGTTGCATGATATAGGGCGTATGTCCGGTTTCTTTGCGAATTCGTGCCCATAACTTGGCAAGTGTAGATGCTTTATAGGTCGTGCTTCTACGTGTGGTTTGTATTTTGAGACGATAGGGAAGCCGTTCTTTTTCCTGAAATTTAAGCATCATGATTCCTTTACCAGCTTTGCCGCTCTCGGGCTTAAGGTACAGATAAGGATACGCCCGTAGAACGGCACCCAGAGAAGAAGCACTTCGCATCCGCCGAGTATAAGGGATCAGTTGCTGAGTCGATTTGGATTTCCTGAGCCATTCGAACAGATCCCATTTGTTGAAAAAGAATGGGTTATACAGTTCGATTCCTGATTGCATGCATTCGTCGATTTTACGCTGCACGGAAGGTTTTCCTTCGTCTTCCCGGTTGGGAATACGATTGTACAGAACATGGGGAAGGGGGAAAGGTTGTGAAACCCACTTTCCACTCCCCTTGTTGTACGTATATCCTTTCACGGTGGGACCACTCACGTTCAGATCCCGTACAGTTACAATGTACACCACGTATCCCATGCTCTCGCCTGTCTGTAAGATATCTTGAAAATTTTGATGATTTCCCCTGAACATACGCTGTTTATCATGCATGGTCAAAACAGCAATGACAGGTTTGAAATCATCATGAAGGGTCATCAAATCTCTTCCTTCTTCCGGAACTTGCTCAAATACAGGCAGTGTTCCAAGATGTGCTCCACCGACGATTTGCCCTCCACCCGGAGTGAAGGGTGACGGAAAATGGAGCGCCCGGGTTTGGCGTTCGCTTCGAACATCCATACATGTTCCTCCTGATCAATGCCCAGATCAAAGCCAATCTCACCAATCAGATGCTGGTGCTGGGTTTCAATCGCCTGGGCCAGTGTAATAGCGACGGATTTGGCATGCTGAAGAACTTCTCCCGCACGATCGCCGAAGTTGCGACTGAGCGCCTGCTCAGGAGTCATTAGGGAGCCGCCATTTTTGATGTGTGTTGTGACGCTGCCACGTCCTGCCTTTTTGGCTCCAATCCCGACAACAACCCATTGATTGTTACCATTTTTGTGCATGTGAAAACGGAAATCAATTGGACATTCATCAATCTCAATTAGACGTATTCCCTGCTGAACTACATATCCGCGTAGCTGCTTGCCATGTCTTCCCTGAAGCATGCGCATCAGACTGTTGAAGGACCCAAAACGCAGGAGTGCATTACCGCCTTTTTTGCGATAACGTGCGAAATATCCACGTTTGGGCGAATAAGTCAGACGGTAGATCCCGTTCCCCAGACTTCCTGCAGTAGGCTTATAGTAGACGAACTGATGGCGTTCCAACATTTCCTTCATCTGTTCAACAGAAGGATTGGTAATCGATTCAGGGATATACCGTCCTGCTGCCGGCTCGTTCTCCAGCAACGTATAGATATCCGATTTGTTGAAGAAGCTCCAGTTGAAGAACGGAATTTTTCGGCGAACAAATCGTTCCCGCAGCTGGTTGATGGCTGGTGAGAAGTCTGAACGACGGCTTGGTAACCGGTTGTAGACAACATCGGGCAGAGGTACCGTTCTGCGGGTAAAGCTTCCGTTATCATTCAGGAAAAAACCCGATACCGTCTCGTTCTGCCAATTGATATCCCGGGGAGTAAATGCGTAAATGTAGGATTTACGGCTGCCTTCACGGAGTAACTGTTTGATGAAACCAGTACGGGAACCGAATGGATTCGTGCTCGTCGCAGGCCCATCAGAGAGTACGCCGATCAGTGGACCTAACTGGACCTCATCATTTTGCAAATTCCGGAGATAAATACTGCCCCGTTTGGGAACGTTCATCATATTACGGATACCTGAAGCGAGATACAGATGTTTACCTGCTTTTTTGATTGGTTTGATCGTTGCAGGTACCCGGTCACGCCCGAAGCGAAGGTGCACCGTTTTTTTGCCGGACAGGTTGAGGCTCTTCATTAAAGCGTTGGATACATAAACCACTTTATCCGGTTGCTTGGTGAAATGCAGATTGCAAAAGGTCAAACTCATGATTTATCCTCCTATCCTGAAAAGATCCTTGGGCTCCATGGCAAGCGGGCGCTGCGGGCCTCAGCCGCCGTGAATCGGGATGGGTTTCAGGCCAGCTTTGCTGGATGTATTCGGCAATTTCATTGGACGAAAGACGTCCGTGAGAACATGTTGTTGCAACAGATAACGGGCATAGGCAAGCGGCCGGGTATAAGTCAGGGTATGCATGCGTCGGTCGCCCGCTTCTGCAAATGAGGTGCGGCCTGGTTTGGAGTTGACTTCAATTAGCCAGAGTTGGCCCTCTGCATCTGCTCCGAAATCAAGCCCCAATTCGGCTAACCTGCCGAAACGGCTTTCCAGCAGGGTGGGGATAAGCGTAGCAGTCTGCCGGATGCTCTTCAGCAGAGTTTCCGTGCGGTTCGTTCCATATCGCTGGAGCAGATATGCGTGGGCAGGATATGCTTTACCCCCACCGTGAAGATTGGACGTGAGTGAACCTTCGGGTCCTTCCCGTACCATACATCCGGTAAGCGTCCAGCGACCTTGCCCATTCTTTTGCATTAGAGCCCGTATGTCGAATGCTCTTCCATGATGGCTAAGCTCCAGATATGGCTGCACGATCATCTTACGCTCAGCCTGATGTAATGCTAGCCAGGAAGATACAGCCTGGGTATGGTTGAATGTAAGAAAAAAGTTTTCATTGTCCTCGTTACGCCCCTCCACGACCCATGTTGATGGAGTCGCTCCCTGAGACAGGCGAAAGGTATTCTTGCCATGAGTCCCGGATACCGGTTTGAAGAACAGTCCTTTGGGCCAACGGTCCAGCCATGTTTCCCAAGGAATATGCGATCCGATCCGGGTTGTGGGAGCAAGTTGTGACCTCAATTCAGGATTTCGGGACAACACACGATGTACCTCCCATTTTCCTGGAAGGGAAGCAGACCAATAACGGTGTTGATCTGTGCCGTTGGTTGGTATCCATTCCTTAAGCTGTTGTCTGACGTACCTGGAGATAGGGCGAAGACAACGATCCATAATGAGATCGACTGCAGGAACAGGTACCGAATTCCACTTCCCTTGATGATAGACATATCCCCATTGAAGAGGGAGATGGACTGCATCATTTGATATCGGGATCACAATAATCTGAAGGGCGTATTTCATGCTCCCCAAACTGAGACGACGGCAGAAAAGTTCATCCGTAAAGGGAGGTGAGCCTTCGGTTGCACGTACCAGAATGGCCAGTGTCTTGGTCTGAGATGTTGGAAACATTACGCTGCACCTCTCCTCTATCAGATTTGTTTCCCTTAGGGAATAACTTTTCAAAAACCCGCCAGGTAGGTAGAATATTCGAGCATGGCTTTGACGGAAGGGCGGATCTTGCTCTCACTCAGTGGTGTATTATCATTCTTGGATGGTTTGGAGTTGACTTCGAGCAGCCATACGCGCCCAGTGGTGTCCAAGGCCAGATCAATACCAAGTTCACCAAAATGAGCAGGGATGGCACTCTCGATCCCTTTAGCGATATCCAATGCTGCGGTGTGCAATCCTGCATACGCGGAAGCTTTGGCTGATCCAGACAACTGTGTTTTGGCAACAGCATCCTTGACGGTGCTGAGACTTCCACCCCGTGCCAGATTGGATACGTAGTGACTCCCGCCCGCAATCCGGGCGACGATGGAGGTTACACTCCATTTACCTGTACGGTTTTTTTGTACGAGCGCACGGAAATCCACGGGTCTGCCACTGTTGTCAATGAGAGTCAGCCCTTGTTGGATCTGATAACGCGTTGTTTTCATTTTCCCAGACATACTGGCATACAGTTTATCCAGAGAAGTATACGTTTGTTTCCGGGTCCCCCCGACGCCAGTCGCCAGAGTCAGGAAGCTTCCGTCAATCTGACGTGAGACCCGGATGATCCCTTTGCCCAAAGAACCGCGGACGGGCTTCAGAAATACAACCGGATGTCGGTTGCACATCGTCTTGAGCATGGCAGACGTCTTGAGCAAATGAGACTCGGGAAGAACTCGTTTAAGCGTTGAAATGGACTTGAGTGCGTCAAACACTTCGTTTTTGTCCAGAAACTTTTCATTGAAGGTTTGCGTGCCGTAGAGCGATTTTACTTCTTTCATAAAATGCTGTACGCTAGGTTTGTTCTCAAGCTTGCGGGACGTTAGCCGGTTATTGACGACGTCTGCTACAGGCAGAACAGTCTTTTTCCAGCCGTCATCATACACCCAGCCTTTCATATAACCCGTTACCGCTCCAATATCCTCCGGTGTGAAAAAGGATACATAGGCGCCTTGCTTACGGCAGGCGTTCACCAGTTCTTGACAGAACATCGTGATGGAGCCAAAGGGCCGATCGGGCTGATCGGGATAATCCTGGCTAACCAGTACACTGATGTAGGGTCCAAGGCGAAGCGTACGGCTGGCTGAACGATAGGATACCCTCAGGACCGAACGTGGAACGAGACCGGTCTTGCTGGCAACTGTCTGATTGATGCGCAGCCCGTCATACCTTGGTACCGGAATAACAGTGACTTCGTGGCGGAAAGAGCCAAATTGCAGCTGAAGCGGCCTTCCTGAAGGGATTTTAAGCGCCTTAAGCACCCCTTCGCCCAGCATGATGACGTCGTCCTGCAGGATGCCCGAGCCGGTAACCTGAATCGTTACTTTTTTAGTGGACATCACGGATCTCCTTCCGGGCGGCAACTTGATGTCTGATCTCGAAGTTGAACGGCATCTGAACATGGCATGTGCTTCATCATATGAGGACATATAACCCTTGGTGATTGACCCATATGGATTAAATGCATTTGATTTCGAGGCAGGTTATGGATGGCCTGTTTCAGATCGCCCTTGTTTGACAGCGAAGAAAAGCGTGTATTAACACGGATGAACAAACCAATCTGAGGAGGAATAATAGTGAACATTTATGACAAAGCCAATGATTTGGCCAAAGCACTGAGAGAAAGCAGCGAGGTGGAAGAGATTACTTCCGCGATGAAGCTGATTGAAGCTGATCCGGATGCAAAAGCAATGCTGGATAACTTCCGTGATCAACAAATGGAACTGCAACAACGTATGATGAGCGGGGATATGCCAGCTCCGGATGAGATGGAGAAAATGGAGAAGCTGTTTGAAGTACTGAGTTTGAATCTGAACATCCGTCGTTTGTTTGATGCGGAGCGTCGCCTCAGTGTCATCATTGAAGACGTGAATAAAATTATTGCTGACAGCCTGGGTCATCTGTACGGTGGCGCTGAAGCGTAAAAAGGTAGTTCAAAAAGTCCACTTTTGATTACGAAGGATGCCTAGCTTCATTCCATCTTCTCGGTACTGAAAACTGATCTTTTTGAACACGTACTAAAAGGTTGTCTTGTTTTTTTACCTGAACCTTTCATATTAGCTCCTTATCGTTCATAGACTAGACATATAGAGTCGATCAAGAACGAAGGAGCTGTGAATGGTGAAGAGGTTGAAAAAAGCAAAACATGTAATCTATCTGCTTATTGCGTTGTCGATGCTGGTCATTGCACTGCCGCGGATTTCCTTTGCTGGAGGAATGGACTGGGTTAATATTTTTGGCATCGTATGGGTGCTGTTCTCCTTATTAATCGTTGGTGCACATCTGCATTTTATTCTCGGTGTAGATGAAGAGAAGAAGCGTGCACTGGAAGCCGTTCGCCGGGCGAAGCTGCGGCAGTGGGAGATGAAACTGCTGGACAAGCAGGAGCGGAGCGAGTCTGTATAAGGTACAGTATGAGATCCAACATGGAAGACCGGAATCCCTTGGTACAAAGGGGCCCCGGTCTTTTTTGGTACATAGAATTAGAGGTTAATGGGATGATTAAATTCAGATGGTGAACTTGCCTGTGAGAATGGGTAGGGGTGGGGTTATTTTCCTTAAGCCGTGTTATAATAGATACAGTATAGTACAGATGCATCTTCGGGGGTGGTACAGTTGGACGGACAGGAAGAGAACGTCACGAAGCATGAACAGTTACTTCAACATATTGAACAACTGAAGGTTGGTAGCAAAATATCAGTACGTGGACTTGCGCGGGAGCTGGGTGTAAGTGAAGGGACAGCGTATCGTGCGGTGAAAGAGGCGGAGAACTTCGGGCTGGTCGTGACCAAGGAACGAATTGGAACGGTGCGGATCGAGAAGAGACCTCGGGGCATGTCGGAACAGTTGACCTTTGCTGATGTTGTGACCATTGTGGAAGGCCATGTGCTGGGGGGGAACGAAGGTCTCGCCAAACCGCTGCACAAGTATGTGATTGGCGCGATGAAGGAACAGGCAATGGCCCGTTATATTGACGCTGGGAGTCTGCTGATTGTAGGTAACCGTGAAGATGCTCACTCGCTTGCCCTCGAACAGGGAGCGGGCGTGTTGATTACGGGTGGTTTTGGGACAAGTCGTGAAGTAAGAATTATGGCTGACGAGCTTGGGCTACCGATTATTTCATCCAGACATGATACATTCACGGTGGCTTCGATGATTAACCGTGCGATCTTCGACCGGCTGATTAAGAAAAAAATTATGCTTGTTGAGGATATCATTGGTCAGAAACCTCGCTTGCAGGTGCTGAAGGTGACCAGTTCAGCCGCAGATTTTCATATGTTGGTTTCAGAGACGGGTGAACATCGCTTCCCGGTCGTGGATGAATGGAACCGGGTCATCGGGATTGTGAGTCTGAAGGATGTCAGTGAGCTGAAAGAAGATCAAAGTATTGAGAAATGTGTGATACGCCGCCCGATTACGGCCTCATTGCAGACATCTCTTGCTTCTGCTGCCCAGATTATGACCTGGGAGGGCATCGATTTTCTGCCAATTGTGGATCGGAATCGCAAACTGATTGCGTCCGTCACACGCAAGGAAGTACTTCAGGCCATGCGGGATGCACAGAAGCAGCCACAACTGGGAGAGACGTTTGATCATCTGATCTGGAACGGGTTTGCCGAGGAGCGCGGTGAACAGAACGAATTGTTATTTCACGGATTCATCATTCCTCAGATGGCAACGGATCTGGGCACGATCTCCGAAGGTGTTCTGTTGAATGTGATGACACAGGCTGGCCGGCGGGCAGCGTGGGATGTTACAGGGAACGACCATGTGGTGGATAATGTAACAACTTATTTTGTTCGACCGGTACAGATTGAGGATCAGATCCTGGTTCGACCGTTAATTCTGGAAACCAGTCGTCGAACGTGCAAAATGGACATTGTGGTTACCCGTGAAGGCAGTGTGGTATGCAAAGCGGTAATGACATTGCAGTCGATTGACCATGCCTAGCAGGGTACGTTGCCTCGGGCATAGACAACAAAGAGAGTACTCCCTGATCAAGAAGCTCTGCCGGGTTGCGCTGTCGCGCGGTTCTGGCTTCGCTTAATGAAGGGGAAGTACTCTCTTTTTGCAGTCACAACGGTAGCGCTTCAACAGCGCTTCAACGAATCATGCTGATTGTCCGGAGGTTTTACCTGATCCGTTACTGGACCGTTGTTGAAGCCGCGCATAATAACTGCGGTTACGTATTCCGGCAAATACATTGTACGCACCCATAATCAGAAATAGCGCTTCCACAATCACAGATAAAGTGGAGCCCGTGAAGACAAACATCAGGATCAGGGCAAGAACAACAAGCATGCCACCCATCCAGATATTTGTCCACGAACGGTACAGACCGGCGCTGGTAGCATCCGAACTTCTGTGTGAACGAATACTGTTCAACGCTGCAAAAACCATGGCAACAGCAAAGATGGCGATTAGAGCATATTTGAGTACATCAATGAACACAAAGACGCAGCTCCTTTTCTGGAAAGCATTTACTGCCCTTATTGTACCATGCAGAGATGCAGACAAGGGCAGTTTTTTGCTGTTACGCAGGAACGTGCATGCGAATCTGTACCCAAACTTGCAGTACGCCTTCCATAACCAGCATCGTTTTGACCTGAACGGTGTACTCCTTTTCCCTGACCGAGTACACTTTCTGATTCAGCATGATTCGCGTCATTTTGCTATACTCATCGATGTTGAATACATCTCTGCCCCGAAGTACCTCAAGTTCGTCTCCGAGCTTCTGTAACATCACTTTCAGAGAAGCTTCGTCTGGCCCCTTATCCGATTCTTCTGCACGGACCTTGATTTCCTTGATAACGGTTTGGCGTTTACTGTATTTTTTCAGCGTTTTGATATCCTCCTCATTCTGATGCAGCTGAAGCTGCAGCTCCTGATTGTTCAGCCACAACGCATTGTAACTCAGGTGAAATACACCGTTGTAGACGACACATCCAGCGATCATTCCCAGAACAAACACAGCGGTCATTCGCATCAGCGGGCGGTAACGAGAAAATGGCGGAACTCTCATGAACGCTGTTCCTGTCTCATATTAGCTCCGGCCTCCGCCGCACACCCATTTCACTAGCTCGGTTCCCATATGCGCGCCCATAAAAGCAGAGATCAGATACAGGATTTGTTTGACCGCCGGAGACAGGTTACCATCCAGAAAATTGCTCTCGATGACACGGATGGGATCTATTGTGCCGCCAACAGCGGCTGCGAGTGCCCATATCTTTATTTTTCCAGAAATATCGAGCATCGTCTGTGTCGGAGGCTGAAGAGAGATCACGGCTCCAATACCTCCGATCATCGCGCCGCCCAGCACGATTCCAAACGCAATAAAGAAATCAAGAATGGCTTTGGACAAAAATGTGCTCACTGGCAACACCCCTTTCAGACCTAGCAGCACACCTCCTGTCTTCGGTCTGTCACAGGGGGAGCGGCTTGTACTTCTATTGTATGGGCGTGCCCCCAGACGTTATGATAAAATAGAATAATAAAGTCTCCTTTTAAGAGGTTGTCACGAATTTTAATAGGAGATTCCATTTTTTTATTTATTTAATTCATATATATGAGATAGATAGGGTAGCAGACGGATCAGAAGATCAATGCTGCGACTATCTGCGGCGAAAGGAAGAAAAAAACATGAGTTCTTTTGTGCATTTGCACGTTCACAGCGAATACAGTTTGCTGGACGGCGCTGCGCGTATTCCGGATCTCGTGAATAAGGCTGCAGATCTCGGAATGACGACACTTGCGCTGACCGACCATGGCGTGATGTATGGTGCAATTCCTTTTTATAAAGCATGTATGGAGCGAGGTATCAAGCCGATTATAGGTTGCGAGGCATACATGACAGCAGGGTCCCGCAAAGAGCGGGGAAGCCGCAAGGATCAACCGATTCATCATTTGATTTTGCTGGCCAAAAATATGACGGGTTACCGAAATCTGATGAAATTGTGCTCGATTGGACATCTCGAAGGTTTTCATTACAAACCCCGTGTAGATATGGAAAGTCTGGCTGCCCATCACGAGGGCATTATCTGTCTAAGTGCGTGTCTTGGTGGTGAAGTACCACAACATTTACTGCATGGACGAGAAGAAGAGGCGAGACGTGCGGCGTTACGCTACAAAAATATCTTTGGTGACGACTTCTATCTGGAACTTCAGGATCACGGGCTGTCGGAGCAAAAAAGGGTGAATCCGCAGTTGATCAAACTGGCTGCCGAGCTGGAGATTCCGCTTGTAGCCACCAATGATGCACATTATCTGTCCGAAGAGGACGCGGAGCTTCAGGATGTATTGATCTGTATCGGAACGGGCAAGACCGTGGATGATGAGAATCGGCTCCGAATTGCAACCAATCAGCTCTATTTGAAAAGTGAAGAAGAGATGGCTCGTTTGTTTCCTCATGTACCGGAAGCTCTGGCAAACACCGTCCGCATTGCGGATTCCTGTGAGTTGAAGCTGGAATTTGGCAAATCGATTTTGCCGGAATACAGACCGCTTCCTGATGGACTCAGCCCTTCGGTGTATCTGCGTCAGCTGTGCGAAGAAGGAATGGAGGAGCGTTATGCGCAGTCCACACGTTGGACAGATGCAGAGCTTCGATCCGAACTCGAACAACGATTGGCGTATGAGCTGGGTATAATCGACAGCATGGGATTCTCGGATTATTTCCTGATTGTTTGGGATTTTATCGCCTATGCGCATAAACAAGGCATTGTTACTGGACCAGGCCGGGGCTCCTCGGCAGGTAGTCTGGTAGCGTACACTTTGCATATTACCGATGTTGATCCGATGAAATACAACCTGCTCTTCGAACGATTCCTGAATCCCGAGCGGATCTCCATGCCGGATATTGATATTGACTTCAGCGATGAGCGGCGGGATGAGGTCATTGATTATGTCGCGCATAAATATGGCAAAGCCCATGTCGCCCAGATCATTACGTTTGGAACGATGGCTGCCCGTGCCGCCGTACGTGATGTTGGGCGGGCCCTGAATGTGCCTTATGGCGAAGTGGACAAGGCTGCAAAGCTGATTCCGGCGCAACTTGGTATTAACATCGAGCGGGCTATGGAAGCTACACCTGAGCTGAAGGCGCTGTATGAAACCAAGCCTAAGACACGTGAGCTGTTGGATATGGCGATGAAGGTCGAGGGCATGCCACGTCATGCTTCGACCCATGCTGCGGGAGTGGTTATCTCCCGTGACCCGCTGACCGATGCGGTGCCACTTCAGGAGGGCAGTGAAGGGACAGCGTTAACCCAGTATTCCATGGAAAACCTGGAGTCTATTGGGCTGCTTAAGATGGACTTTCTTGGTTTGCGTACCCTCTCAATCATTGAGCGGTGTGTACGCTGGATTGGGGAACATGGAGAAATTCCGGATTTCCGCCTTATCCCCGATGATGATCCGTTAACGTACGAGATGCTTGGGCGAGGGGACACGATGGGCATATTCCAATTGGAATCTGCCGGGGTACGCCGTGTGCTGAAAGAGATGAAGCCAAGTAGTTTTGAAGATGTAATCTCTGTACTTGCCTTGTACCGTCCGGGTCCGATGGAGTTCATATCCAAATACATTCAGGGCAAGCATGGACAGATTGAAGTGGATTACCCCCATGTGGATCTGGAGCCTATCCTGAAAGATACGTACGGGATCATCGTGTATCAGGAACAGATCATGCAGATAGCCTCCCGGATGGCGGGTTTCTCGCTGGGTGAGGCAGATTTGCTCCGCAGAGCGGTCTCCAAGAAGAAACGGGAAGTGCTGGATCTGGAGCGTGGACACTTTGTACAAGGCAGCCTGAAACAAGGGTATAGCGAAGAAGAGGCAGACCTGGTCTATGATATGATCGTCAAGTTTGCCAACTATGGCTTCCCGCGTGCTCATGCCGCGGCATATGGTGTGCTTGCGTTCCAGACGGCTTATCTGAAGGCGCATTATCCGGTTCATTTTATGGCATCCATGTTAACAGCCGTAATGGGCAGTCATCGGAAAGTGGCAGAGTACGTAGTGGAATGTCGGCGTATGGACATGGAGGTGCTTCCGCCGGATGTGAATGAGAGCGGTATTCTGTTTACACCTGTATTTGTGCCGTCCGGCAGCGCAGGAGCCGGGGATCAGAGCAATGCATCGCAGCAGACTGCGGGAGCAGATGCAGAGAATGACGCTGGAAGCCCTGCCGAAGAACATGCCACGAATGGTAACGTGAGTTCCTTCAGGGAAGATCGCGTTCATGAGCATGATGGGCATTCGGGACAAACCGAATATGGTGAAGCACCTCTACCGGATGATCCCGGTCCTGGACCGGAAGAGGACGGTGGTGGATATGAATGGCTGGCAACGACAACCATGCCTGAGGCATCCGACAACCGGAAGGAACCGGGATTGGTGACGGTTTCTTCAATGGATAATGGTAATGACGAAGGACAAGAGGCGTCTTCTTCGCGCGCGGAACAAGAGGAGCTGTCCTCTGTGGAGAAGAACGTTGCAGTGTCTAATGATAATTCGGATGAGGAAAAATTAACGGGTGCAATACGATTTGGTCTGGCCGCTGTGAAAAATGTCGGTACCCAGGCAATGGAAAGCATTATGATCGTAAGGCAGGAGAGACCGTTCGACAGTTTGCTCGATTTTTGTCGTCGTGTGGATTTGCGTGTATGCAACAAACGTGTGATTGAATCGCTGATCCAGGCCGGAGCTTTTGACACATTACCTGGGCACCGGGCCCAATTGCTGGCGATGCTGGATGAGACTGTTGAAGCAGCGTTGAAATGGCGCAAGGAACGTGAGGATCTGCAGATTCAATTGTTCGACTTTGTTGAGACGCCAAACTGGGAGATTGAATATCCGGAAATTCCTCCTTATTCCTCAGGGCAGCAACTGGAGCTAGAGCGAGAGTTGTTAGGTTTGTATCTTTCCGGGCATCCGCTGGATGACTATGAAGATGTGCTGGAATCGAGTGGGGCTGACCGGATCATGGAGCTGACCGAGGCGGCAGATGACACGATGACCGTCGCCGCGGGTATGGTTGTGTCTGTGAAGTCGATTACGACGAAACAGGGCAAGGCTATGGCGTTCATGGAGCTGGAAGACCAGATTGAACGCTGTGAAGTGGTTCTCTTTCCCGAGGTATGGCGGCGTAGCCAGCAACATGTCGGGAAAGGTGAACTGCTCGTCGTGCGTGCCAAAGTGCAGCAGCAGGACGAAGGGTTTAAGCTGCTGGCTGAGGAAGTGGTGCCGTTGTCACCGGCGGCACTGGAGCAGCAGCTGCGCAGCCGTGACCGGCGCGTCAAGCCCGGCAGCGGCAGCTCTTCGCGCCCGGCGCAGGCGGCTTCGCCGCGGCGACCAGCGGGTGCAGGAGCCGAAGCGCAGCGCAGCAGCGCAGGCGGGGATGCTTCCGCTGTGCGTAGCAACGGGAGCCAAGGCTCGGCAACGACGCGCAGCGATGCGGCGGGTATGGGCGTAGCCACGGCGGCGGCTTCCCGGCCTGGCGGTGCCGCTGAGGCGGCAGGCAGCCCGGAGCAGAGCCGTGAACCGCGGGCTGTGGAGCAGCGGGTGTTCGTGAAGATTGCCCCGCATGCGGAGAAGCCTGAGCTTCTGGCACGTCTGAAGCAGTTGCTTCAGGAGCATCCCGGACCTGTGGCGACAGTGCTCTTCTATGAGCAACAGCAGAAGCTGCTTGCGCTGAGTGATGCCTACCGGATTAAGCCATCACCAACCTTGTTCTCCGAGATGGAGAAAATGCTGGGTGAAGGCACGGTCAAAATTAAATAAGAGGCTGTCCCGTAAGTGATAGCACTTATCCATAGTATGAAACCTGTTTGGCTCAATGCTGAACAGGTTTTTTTTGATTATTTTGGTGCGAGCTCGGTTCCCTGACGACAGGGTTTAAACAAACAAATTGCAGACTTGTTATAGGCCAGCTACAGACCAGAGCGGAATGTACAATCCTGAAACAGGTTTAGGCTGCGACTGGTCTTAACCATCCGCACATTTTATGAACATTTTAACAGGTTGTTGCATACACTTGAGAACACCGAAGGACCTCGTGGTCCTCGGGGGATTGATGCGGGAGGTCGAGATATGTCATATGAAATCGTAGAAGCCATGCTGGCCCGGCGGGGTGTACGGATTGATGCAATCGCAGCAATTGTATACCGTCTGCAAAAAGGGTACCACCCCGAACTGACCTTGGACGACTGTGTAACCAGCGTGAAATCCGTTCTGCAGAAACGAGAGGTGCAATATACGCTCTATACGGGTATTGCTCTCGACGAACTTGCGGAGAAAAAACTCTTGCCCCAACCGTTACAGGCTATTATGGAAGCGGATGAATCCCTGTATGGAGTGGACGAGACTCTGGCCCTCGGCATTACTCATGTGTATGGTATGATTGGTTTAACCAGCTTTGGTTACCTGGATAAAGAAAAAATAGGTGTAATTCATGATTTGAACGAACACACAACAGCCATTCATGTCTTTTTGGATGATCTGGTCGCAGGGGTGGCTGCTGCGGCTTCTGCCCGGATTGCACACAAAAATATTAAAGCCAAAAAATACCCCTCAGACCTTTAACCCCCTGTATTCCCATGCTTGTGTGTTATGGTCAATCTAATGGCTCATATGAAGGTCTTCAAGGGCGGCTGACGCTGCCCTGATAAGCTTGCGGCTGCTTATGGAAGAGGTATGAACAAGAAGATTTCGTCAACCATATGAGTTATTCGTGGGGGACTAATGTCCCTCATGATCCCAAATTCTCCCCAAAGGTCCCGAACCCTTTCTTGCAGAAAAAAAGTGAGGTATGTTATCATTAGTCCAATATACGGGCTCTGAACATTAGCTTAGGGGGCGGACAAGGCATGTGGACGGTGATTTACATTGCACCGACAGCAAAGGTTGCGGACAAGATCAAGACCAAGCTTTCGGAAGAAGGTTTTCTGGTACAGACCCGTCCCATCAGTTTATCCAAGCAGCAATTTGAGATTCGCGTCCCTTCTGGGGAATTGGAAGAGGTCCAGGAAGTGTTGAATTCCATTCTGCATTCCTGATTTGTTCGACATCAACGTGCCTTGGCAGATGAAGAAGTACCATCGGTACATAAGGGACTAATCGCGTAAGCGGAGAGAGGAATCGACTTGCATGTATTGTATGCTGCTGTCCTTCCTTCTTTTTTTGTTAGGACAAGGACCGACCTGGTTGCTCCCGGAGACCCTACCAAGATAGATTCAAACATCGGCGCAACAATCTTTCGGTTTTTGCAGGTAACATCAATCGTGCTGACAGAAGCCGGTGATCCTTGCCCTGTACCGGCGGATTTTTTTGTTGTGAATGCTGGACAAGGCCCATGGCAGCGTGTGGGTCGTAAGCGGTTTACCGTAACACGCGGATGAAGCTGCCACAAGCAGCGCTCTGCAGGTTGCGGCCATCAAATCAACGGCTGGAGAGGTGTAGTTGTGTTCAAAGATATATTCCAGAAGAAACGGAAGTACGCTACCATACCTTCCGAGCGTGCACTTCCCGGCGAAGGCCAGGAAGTCCTAGAACGCCCAAAACGTGAAATACCTGAAGGGCTTATGAACAAGTGCAGCAAATGCGGCACCATTCAATATAGCAAGGAATTGGAGAAAAATCTGAAAGTATGTCCTGCCTGCGGTTACCATATGCGTCTTAACGCTATGGAGCGCATTGCTATGGTACTTGATGATCAAGGATTTGTTGAGTTTGATGCTGATATGATATCGGTTGATCCACTTGGCTTTCCTGGATATAGCAACAAATTGGAACAACAGCGTCTGAAATCGGGCCTGAAGGAAGCGGTAATTACAGGGGAAGGAACCATTGATGGCCTGCCTGTAGTTGTTGCTGTCATGAGCTTTGATTTCTTCACAGGCAGCATGGGTTCTGTTGTAGGGGAGAAAATTACCCGTGCCATTGAGCATGCCACAGAGAAACGGTTACCATTGATTATTTTCTCAACATCAGGTGGTGCCCGGATGCAAGAGAGTATTCTTAGCCTCATGCAAATGGCTAAAACAAGCGCAGCTTTATCCCGTTTAGATGAACAGGGCGGGCTGTACATTTCGGTCATTACGGACCCAACGACAGGTGGAGTCTCGGCAAGTTTTGCGAGCTTGGGCGATATTAACATTGCCGAACCTGGCGCTGTATTTGGTTTTGCCGGCAGAATCGTTATCGAACAGACGATCCGTCAGAAGTTACCTGATGATTTCCAGACGGCTGAATTTAATATGCAACATGGTCAGTTGGACATGGTTGTGCACCGGAAAGAGCTTCGGGCCACTCTTGGCAAGCTTCTGGATATGCATAGTGAAAAAGGAGGGGTCTAAATGGCGGGTGAGTTGCCATATGAAGCGCCTCTGGTTGAGATGCGCAAAAAGATTGATGAACTCGTACAGTTTGGACAGGAAAAAGGGATCGACTTCACGGACGAGATTGCCCGCCTGGAAGAACGTTACCATAGACTTGAAGAAGAGATCTACACTGGCATAACAGCAGCTCAGAAGATGCATCTGGCCCGTCATCAGCAGCGCCCAACGGCGCTGGATCTGATCCAGCTGATATTTACAGACTTCATTGAGCTGCACGGTGATCGCATGTTCGGAGACGATCTTGCGGTTGTTGGCGGACTTGCCAAGTTGAATGGAAAGACAGTAACGGTAATCGGACAACAGCGGGGGAAAGACACGAAGGATAATATCGCCCGCTTTTTCGGTAGCGCTCATCCAGAAGGTTTCCGAAAAGGACTGCGTCTGATGAAACAAGCGAACAAATTTGGCCGTCCTATTATTACGTTTATTGATACTAAAGGGGCGTATCCGGGTAATACTGCAGAAGAGAGAGGTCAATCGGAAGCGATTGCTCGCAACCTGATGGAAATGGCGAAGCTATCGGTTCCTGTTATTGTTGTGGTCATCGGCGAAGGTGGAAGCGGCGGTGCCCTCGCTATGGCTGTGGGTAATCGTGTGTTGATGCTGGAACATGCGATCTATTCTGCAATCTCTCCGAACGGCGCTGCTTCGATTCTCTGGAAGGATGCATCCAAGGCAGATCAGGCGGCTGAAGCAATGAAAATAACAGCCAAAGACCTGCTGGAGATGGAAGTCATTGAAGAGATTGTCCCTGAGCCACGCGGCGGTGCTCATCGGGATTATGAAGCGTCTGCTGCTTTCATCAGTGAAGCGTTGGTCCGTCATCTCGACGATATGAAGGGTTGGAGCGGGGATCAACTGAAACAGGATCGTTATGAGAAATTCCGTAAAATTGGATCGGTCACGTTTGAACCTCAAGCATCCATTGAAGCCCCTCAAGAGCTTGTAAAAGTCGATGTTGCGAGTAATTTGTCGGGAAATGCTGAATAATGTGACGAATTTCCTATACAAATGAGCAAAAGTATAGTAAATTTAATAGTTGGAAAAAGAAAAATAGATAAAGAGTAATACCTTTAAAATCGGAGGAAACCCAAAATGCGTAAAACGAAAATTGTATGTACCATCGGTCCATCCAGTGAATCTCTGGAGAACACCAAAAAATTGATTATGGCCGGTATGAATGTGGCCCGTCTGAACTTCTCCCACGGTGATTTCGATGAGCACGGCGGACGGATCATTGCGATTCGCCAAGCATGCGAAGAATTGAACAAAACAGTAGCGATCCTGCTGGACACCAAAGGACCGGAAATTCGGACAGGTAAACTCGAAGTTGAACCGATCGAATTGGTTCAAGACGAGTACATCACTTTGACAACAGAAGAAATTCTGGGAACCAAAGAACGTCTTTCCATTACGTATACAGATCTTCCGAATGATGTTGAACCGGGATCTACAATTCTGATCGACGACGGTCTGATCGGACTGACTGTGGTGGAAGTGCAAGGCACCGAGATCAAATGCCGTATCGTTAACGGCGGATCGATCAAAAGCAAAAAAGGTGTTAACGTTCCGGGCGTTGCCATTTCTCTACCGGGTATCACCGAAAAAGACGCTAACGATATCGTATTTGGTATCGAACAAGGTGTCGATTTCATCGCGGCTTCTTTTGTACGTAAAGCAAGTGACGTACTTGAGATTCGTGAATTGCTTGAAAAACACAATGCTGGACATATCCAAATCATCTCCAAAATCGAAAACCAACAAGGTGTCGATAACCTCGACGAAATCCTTGAAGTGTCTGACGGCCTGATGGTTGCTCGTGGAGACCTGGGTGTTGAGATTCCTGCGGAAGAAGTACCATTGGTACAAAAACGCATGATCCAAAAATGTAACGTTGCAGGTAAACCGGTTATCACAGCTACACAAATGCTGGATTCCATGCAGCGTAACCCGCGTCCAACACGTGCGGAAGCAAGTGACGTGGCGAATGCGATCTTCGACGGTACGGACGCAATCATGTTGTCCGGTGAGACAGCTGCGGGTAAATACCCAGTTGAATCTGTTCTGACCATGTCCCGTATTGCTGAAAAAGCAGAATCTGCTCTGCCATACCAAGAGTTGTACCTGAAACAACGTGTTGCTCAACAAACAACAGTTACAGAAGCAATCAGCCAATCGGTTGCTCTTCAAGCTCAAGATTTGAACGCAAAAGCGATCATTACTTCGACTGAATCAGGACATACTGCACGCATGATTTCCAAGTATCGTCCAGAATCTCCAATCATCGCTGTGACAACGGAAGACAGAACTTCCCGTCGTTTGGCTCTGGCTTGGGGTGTAACTCCTGTCAAAGGAAGACTGGTTGATTCCACGGATGCTTTGTTCGAGAATGCAATTGAAGGCGGCGTAAAATCCGGACTTGTTAAAGAAGGAGACCTGGTTGTGATCACAGCAGGTGTACCTTTGGGTCGTTCCGGTTCTACCAACCTGATTAAAGTAAGCCAAATTCCAAACAACGCTTAATAGCGTCTTGGATGGAGAAGCAACAGGAAAGAAGCAATGGGGCTTTATTGTCCCGTTGCTTTTTTTCCATCTTATTGACACTTTACAACGAGGTAACACGTATGAATGATAGAACGAAGGAGGCCGATAACGTGCGAGAACAGAGCAATGGTAACTGGTATGCGGCACGTCTTCGTGTACGCTATCAAGAAAGTGACCAGATGGGCGTGGTCTACCACGCGAACTATTTGAATTGGTTTGAAATCGGTCGAACTGAGATGATTCGCCAAATGGGGTATACATATCGTAAAATGGAGGAACAGGGGTTACTGCTTCCCGTAACCGGACTGGATGTGAAGTATCACAAGCCTGCCCGATATGATGATGAGATTATCATTTTCACCCGTATTGCTGCATTTAGTGGTCTGCGACTGAATTATGAGTATGACGTAAGACGCATGTCTGAAGAACCTGATGAGCATATGGCGATTGGAGAACGGGTATGGTCAACTGATGAATCACTCCCCGGTGAACGGCTAGTTACAGGTTCTACACAGCATGTATGGGTGAATGGGGACTGGAAGCCAGTTCGGCTGGATAAGGCAGCCTCTGAGTTATACAGCGCGCTTGAAAAGGTGTGGCTTTCGGGAAAGGGGTAATACGTCAATGCGAAAATGGATGTGGGCTTTACTCTTAATCATTCCGGTGATTGAATTATTTGGTTTTGTTCTGATGAGTGACTGGATCGGAGCCGGAAAGACATTGCTTCTCATGATTCTCACGTCCTTGATTGGTATAGCAATGTTGCAGTTTGAAGGGCGAAAGGTACTTGTGGACGCCAAATCCGAGATGGAGCGTGGCAAGGTACCTGGAAGAAAAATGGTCGATGGTCTTTTTATTTTTGTCGGTGGTTTCTTGCTTTTGATTCCAGGCTTTGTAACGGATCTGATCGGGTTCACACTGGTATTTCCATTAACACGTCCGGTGTACCGTCTGTTCTTCCTGGGGTGGCTGGAGAAAAAAATGAAAAGTGGCAAAATTACGTTTTATCGTCGTCCGAAATGAAACACCAGTTGTTATGCAAAATGGAAAAGGCTCCGCTCAGCAGATGATTTCTGTTGAACGAAGCCTTTTTCTATTTTCCTGGGTGCTCATAAGATGATGCCTCATCGGACACGACCGTTGATGATATACGTTCTAAGGTCGCGTAATACGTTAGCCCGATTGAACGCATCCAGAATCACGAGACTGACAGGGCCAATAATCAAGCCCAGAACACCGAACAACTTCAAACCCACAAACATGCCAACCAGCGTGGCGAGTGGGTCGAGCCCTACACTGCTTGCAAGTACCTTCGGTTCAATAATCTGACGGGCGATCAATAAGATCAAATAGATAATACTAATCCCAATGCCCAGATACAGATCCCCATTCATAAAGAGGTACGCTGCCCAAGGCACCATGATAAGGCCAACACCCAGATAAGGAAGCAGATCGACCAAACCAATCATCAGAGCGATGGTGAAGGCTGAATTGACTTGCAATATAAGCAGTCCAATCATGACGAATAGTGCTGTAATCGAGATCATGATCAATTGTGCTCTTGCGTATCCGAACAGTGCCTTCTTAAGGTCGGTCCAGATGTCGGATATCGGCTTGCGAATGGAAGAGGGTACCCATCCGGATACGGTGATGTTGTGCCTGGTCCAGCTTTTGCTAATGAAGAATGTAGACAACAGAACAACGATTAATACCGCACCCATGTTCGGCAGGGAAGTCAGCAGACTCAGAATCATGTTGAAGAATCCGGTGACCAGATCTGTCACGGCTGTACCCACCGTTTCAGTTGTTTTACTAATATTGCTGTTGATGGTTTCCTGGTAGTTGGGATTTTCCTTGTAAAATTCATTGATCTGCGCAGTCAAACTCTGAATGGTGTCATTCTGGGTCCAGCGCACAAACGTGTCCTTGATCTCATCAACATGAAGATCAAAGCTTGTCGTAAGTGAAATGACTTCTTTTACCATGCGGGTAATCGCCGCAGACAGCACCACCGCAATGGCTCCAAAATAAAGGATCAATGAAAGAGTCACAGCCAGCCAGCGCGGGAATCGTGCTCGATGCTGAAGCAGTTTCACTAAAGGATTCATGGCATAGGCGATAATCCAAGCAATCGCAAAAGGGTACAAAAGCGGGAACAACAAGTATATGGCAACGGCGATCAGAACGGCCGCAATGATAACCCATAAGCCACGGAGCAGGCGTTTCATTATTATTCTATCCAAGCATCAACTCTCCTTATTTCAATTAAGCCGACCTATGTATGATCCATGAAGCAGTATTAAAAATAGATGGCTATCTTAATTAATATAGAGCATTTACAAGGTTTTGAAACGCCGGGATGTTACCAGATCTTGTTCAAAAGCGGATTTTTGAACAAGATCTACGGGGATTCTTTCTTTTGCCTAGAGTATGCCTTAGTATTACAGAATATAGCAATAGAAAGTTCTCATACGACAGGATTGGTTAAAAAACATTAAATGTCAACCTTGTTTTTGTAAAGGCTTTCAAAAATGCTTTATCGGACCGATAAAGAAGTTTGATGTGCGAATGAACTCTCATCATGTTCACATAAACGACAAAATCCAGTATGATGTTATAAGTAAATACCGATTGACAGATAGGAAAACCGTAGTTTGAAATATTTGTTAATTTTAAAATGAAAATGTTTACAAAAAGAGAATAGGTGCATTTTGGCACTTATATGACACTCTGGAATGGTTCCTGATTTCGCTTATTAAAGGAGAGATGTAATATGACAGCTACCAAAGGTCTGGAAGGCATCGTTGCGACAACCTCTTCGATCAGTTCTATTGTAGACGGTGTGCTCACATACCGTGGTTACGATATCGACGATTTGGCTGAACATGCCAGCTTTGAAGAAGTTGCCTATTTGTTGTGGTTTGGTAAATTGCCAACAACGGATGAACTGAAATCCCTTCGTAAAAGCCTGAGCGATTACGCGCCGATTCCGAGCGAGTTGATTGCACAAATCCAATTGTATCCGAAAAACGTCAGTACCATGGCAGCACTTCGTTCCGCTGTCTCTGCACTTGCACTGTACGACGAGCAAGCGGATGAGATGACAACGGAAGCGAATGAGAACAAAGCGGTTAAGTTGCAAGCACAGTTGCCAACGATTGTGGCAGCCATCGCCCGTATCCGTCAGGGCAAAGAACCTGTGGCACCAAAAGAAGGCGCTTCCATCGCAGAGAACTTTTTATATATGATGACTGGTGAAGAACCATCCGAGACCGCAGTGAAAGCATTGGATCAAGCCCTTGTCCTGCATGCGGATCACGAGTTAAACGCTTCGACATTTGCAGCCCGTGTAACGGTTGCTACGCTGTCAGATATCTATTCCGGTGTAACTTCCGCCATTGGCGCACTGAAGGGACCACTGCATGGCGGTGCTAATGAAGCCGTTATGAAAATGTTGAATGAGATCGGTACGCCTGATCGTCTTGAAGCGGCAATTCAGGAAAAACTGAATAATCGTGAAAAGATCATGGGTTTTGGACATCGTGTGTACAAAAACGGTGATCCACGCGCCAAACATCTACAGAAGATGTCCAAGGAACTTGGCGAGATGAACAATGATACGCGCTTGTATGATATGTCTGTGAAGATCGAGGAACTGGTAACAGGACAAAAAGGGTTGAAGCCTAACGTAGACTTCTATTCTGCTTCTGTATACACCCAACTGGAGATCGAACAGGAATTGTTCACTCCGATCTTTGCCATCAGCCGGGTGTCTGGATGGACAGCGCATATTTTGGAACAGCTTGCGGACAATCGCATCATTCGTCCACGTGCGGAGTACACTGGTCCTACAGAACAGAAATACGTTTCTATTGAACTTCGCTAATAGCCGCAAAAACAGTATAATAATATGGACGAGGTGAAGGGTTGGAAAGCAGAGGCTTTACTGGCTTAAGCTCTCAGGACCCTTCTCTCAACAAGACTAGTGGTATGATGAATACTGCATATACGAAACTTAGGAGGAATTTTAACTATGAAATTAGAAAAATTTGCTCACCCAACTGAAGGCGAAAAAATCCAAATTGATAACGGTACACTTCAAGTACCTAGTAATCCAATCATTCCATTTATCGAAGGTGACGGTACAGGCCGTGATATCTGGAAAGCTTCCAAACGTGTATTGGATGCAGCTGTTGAAAAAGCTTATGATGGCAACAAAAAAATCGCATGGTATGAAGTGTTTGCTGGACAAAAAGCATTCGATACATACGGTGAGTGGTTGCCGAATGATACACTGGAAGCCATTCGTGAGTATATCGTAGCGATCAAAGGACCATTGACTACGCCAATCGGTGGCGGTATTCGTTCCCTGAACGTAGCCCTGCGTCAAGAGCTTGACCTGTACACATGCTTGCGTCCTGTTCGTTATTTCGACGGTGTACCTTCTCCGGTTAAACGTCCTGAGTTGGTAGACATGGTCATTTTCCGTGAGAATACGGAAGATATCTATGCAGGAATCGAGTATGCTGAAGGTTCTGAAGAAGTGAAAAAAGTGATCCAGTTCCTTCAACAGGAGATGGGTGCTAACAAAATCCGTTTCCCTGAGACTTCCGGTATTGGTATCAAACCAGTTTCTTCCGAAGGTTCGAAACGTCTGGTACGTGCAGCAGTGCAGTATGCAATTGACCATAACCGTAAGACGGTTACACTGGTACACAAAGGTAATATCATGAAATTCACAGAAGGTGCCTTCAAAAACTGGGGATATGAAGTGGCTGAAGAAGAGTTCGCTGACAAAGTATTCACATGGGCACAATACGACATCATCAAAGAAAACGAAGGTACAGATGCAGCGAATGCAGCACAAAAAGCTGCTGAAGATGCTGGTAAAATCATCGTAAAAGATGCGATTGCCGATATCGCTCTGCAACAAGTATTGACTCGTCCAGGCGAATTTGATGTTATCGCAACATTGAACCTGAACGGTGACTATCTGTCCGATGCACTTGCAGCGCAAGTTGGCGGAATTGGTATCGCTCCTGGAGCGAACATCAACTACGTAACAGGACATGCTATCTTCGAAGCAACTCACGGTACTGCACCTAAATACGCGGACAAAGATGTCGTGAACCCTGGTTCCGTTATTCTGTCCGGAGTAATGTTGCTTGAGCACTTGGGATGGCAAGAAGCAGCTAACCTGATCTACAAAGGTATGGAAACATCCATTAACAATAAAACAGTAACGTATGACTTTGCACGTCTGATGGACGGCGCTACTGAAGTGAAATGTTCTGAATTCGCGGATCAAATCATTAAAAACCTGTAAGGGGAGATGTGAATCTTGACTATTCAGCGCAAAAAAATCACAGTAGTCGGCGCCGGTTTTACCGGTGCTACGACCGCATTAATGCTTGCCCAAAAAGAACTCGGGGATGTTGTGCTGGTTGATATTCCTCAACTGGAGAACCCGACGAAGGGGAAAGCACTCGATATGATGGAAGCAAGTCCTGTTCAAGGATTTGACAGTCATATCGTCGGTACTTCCAACTACGAAGATACTGCAGGTTCTGAGATTGTAATCATCACCGCTGGTATCGCCCGTAAACCGGGTATGAGCCGCGACGATCTGGTCAATACGAATGCGGGTATCGTGAAGTCCGTTTGTGAAAATGTGAAAAAATATTGCCCTGATTCCATCGTCATTATTCTAAGCAACCCGGTGGATGCGATGACTTATGCAGCTTATCAGACCCTTGGTTTTCCTAAAAACCGTGTTATCGGTCAGTCAGGTGTTCTGGATACAGCACGTTATTGTACCTTCATTGCGCAAGAGTTGAATGTATCTGTTGAAGATGTTCGTGGATTCGTTCTTGGCGGCCACGGAGACGACATGGTGCCACTCGTTCGTTATTCGAGTGTAGGTGGTATTCCGATCGATACGTTGATTCCGGCAGACCGCATTGAGTCCATTGTTCAACGCACACGTGTTGGCGGAGGCGAGATTGTGAATTTGCTGGGTAACGGCAGTGCCTATTATGCACCAGCAGCTTCGCTTGTTCAGATGACCGAAGCGATTTTGAAGGACAAGAAACGTATCATTCCAGTGATCGCTTATCTTGAAGGTGAATATGGCTATAATGATCTGTTCCTCGGTGTACCAACCATTTTGGGTGGGAACGGCATTGAGAAAATATTCGAACTTGACCTGACTGCGGAAGAAAAAGCAGGGTTGGATAAATCGGCTGATTCGGTTCGCAACGTCATTTCGGTAGTAAACCTGTAAGTTTGAAAACTTTTTGAACAGAAGCTAAAAGAAAACCTCCGGTAAACCCGGAGGTTTTCTTTTCTTTGGATAAGTTCCCCAGTATAATGGGATGTGATGTATAGCACACCGAAAATGTTGAGGAGGATGAAAATTTTGACAATGATTATGTATTTGCTCCATATTGTTGGAGCACTGGCGATGGGATTCTATTTGATTCTGCCATTTGTGGTCGGTAAAATCCGTACTTTGAATGCCGCAGCACAAGAGGGAGCCTTTGCATCACTTCGTTCTTTGAACAAAGTCGCGCAGTATGGACTTGTAATCCAACTTCTTACTGGTGGTTACCTGATGACCAAAGGTGAGTATTCTCATGTCTGGATGGCTGTCGTTGTTGTTCTGCTCTTGGCTATTGCGGCTATTGGAGGAATCATGGGTAAACCGTTGCGACTCGCTGCAGAAGGTGTGAAAAACAAACGTGATGTGGGTCCTGAGCAAAGCAAGATCCGTATGTTCAGTACACTTCTGGCTGTATTCTTGCTAATCATGGTGTACCTGATGGTGAATAATCAGGTGATCTAAATGCGTTGCGGACGGTTAATCCACCTTACGAAGATGTATTGTTAGTCGTTGGTTAAGCGTTTGCAGACGTACTTAGGACAAGCCGGATGAGATGTAAGATGGTGTTTCGTTGAAACAAACAAAAAATAGACAGCCTCATTGGCTGTCTATTTTTTGTTATTACCAAGATGAAATCAGCAGTACTCGGTTTATTTTGAACTGGAACTAGAGGGAATCACTACCATACATAACAGCATGCATATTCCATCAGACGCGATCTACATTGGTTAGGTTGTACTCACAGTGTACGCACGCACTGCATTTCGACCATTACGCTTGGATTCGTACAAGGCTGTATCAGCGTCGCGTAACAAGGACTCCAGCGAATCTGACCCTCCATTGTACTGGGCAATACCAAAGCTTGAGGTCAGCGTAATAGGCACTCCCTTAACATCCAGGGGGTCATTCAATAAGGCAACTCTCAGTTGTTCGGCAAGTTTCTCGGCTTCTTGAAGCGAGGTATTCGGAAGAGCGATGACAAACTCTTCGCCTCCATATCGGGCAAACAACATCTCAGGGCTTAAATATCGATTACAAACAGAGACCACATGAATGATGGCCTGATCGCCAACATCATGCCCGTATGTATCGTTGATGCGTTTAAAGTAATCAATATCAAATAAAATGAATGAAACAGGTTGCGGGTTAAGCTGAGCTTCACTCAAAATCTCTCGACCTCTATGCAAAAATTGAGTGCGATTATAGATTTTGGTCAGACCATCAAAATAAGCCAACTGTTTCAGCTGTTCTTGCAAGAAGCGTTGTTCCGTTATATCAATTAACATAATTAGACTGCCCACAGTCTGTGCATCCTTGTTATATACGTAAGATGTCCTGACCTGATAACAGACGGTCTCTCCATTTAACTGCCAGTACAGATCAGTTTGCAATCCTTCTCTTCCGTATTCAACGGGAAATGTCTTTCCAGCAAGATTAAGCCAGATATCATCCAAGGGTTGGCCAATCATGGTTGTATTAAGCTCTGGCAACATGTCACGCAGAGATCTGTTGTAATCGACCAGTCGATTGAAACTATCCAGTACAATTACACCTTCACGCATGCTCTCGAAAATACTGTCTTTGGCGATGGGTACGATGGTCAGTAGACGTGAGGATAGAATGGCCCAGATATACATGGCAGATGTGATACACATGAGCACGGGGACGGGGTCCATCCCGCCGGGGGTCAAACCAAGCAAATACAGAAAAGCTGCGACCATAGGAATAATCTGTGAAGTAATGAGAGTAAGTAATTGACGACGATACATCTTCTTGGTGTGTCTCCATTGTCCGATCAGAATGAGGCAGGCACATAACAGACAGGAAAAGGTGAATGCACCATGTACAACATACCATTGGCCCACTGCGATATCCATCAGAGGAACGGGACTATCTTCTCTCAGCCATACTTTTTTATAAAATAGATGATGAAAGTCATTGGTTGCAACCATACCTAGGGTAATGGAAGGGATTACAAACAGCGCGGCAGTTACCTTTTTGGATAACGTTTTTCCTGTGTACTTTATCATCAACATGAGGCCAAGAGATGCGGAGAAGGGCATGCCTATATACTCCACGGTGGTCCAAAACATCATCTGTTCCAGCGTGTTGCTGGCTAGCTCAATCGCATAACCAAAAGTATATATGGAGAGTGCTGCTGTGTAGAGAATGAATATTTTGGAACTGGGAATCTCGGATCTTCTGAAATAGGTATATAAACACAAAAAGACATTCAGCACGGCTGAAGTAGCGACGAGTGTTATATATGAATTAATATGCGATTCCATTGTCAGGTCTCCATGTTAGGTTAGAATGATTAAACCAATAAAGATGAGAGTTAAAGCACATCAGTATACTGTACATTGTACATCAGCCCAAGCAGCATAGGAATACACTTTGCATCATGAAACAGTCTAATTTCGAATAAATTTCGAATTTTGGCCAAACAGGCATTGAAGCAAATTGGTTGTTTGATATCTAAAGAGAGTGGTAAATAACGATTAGAGACAGGACGCGAGGCTTAAGTTGCTGTTCATCGCAGAAGAATAATCTGAACTGTTCATGCCATCCTACAGAATGAGACTTTTTCAGAGAACGAAAGACAAGGAAGTATACAGTTAGGGTCCATGTCTTCTGTAATCCAAACATGTTCACATTTTGAGAGGAGAATGTTAGATGTCAACCAACACACAACAAAATCAAAAAACAATGCCAGCACAGCATCAGGATCAACGCCCCGGTATTGAATCGGAGATGCATCCCAGACCGGAATTTGAGAAGCCCGAATACAAGGCAGCAGGTAAACTGACGGGTAAGGTGGCCCTTATTACAGGGGGTGACAGCGGAATTGGACGTGCTGTTGCTGTTACCTATGCCAAGGAAGGCGCGGATGTCGCCATTGTATACCTGAGCGAGCACGAAGATGCCAAGGAAACGAAACGTCAGGTCGAACAAGAAGGACGCAAGTGCATCTTGATTGCAGGTGACATTGGTGATGATGCCTTTGCGAAGAAGTCGGTTCAGCAGACAGTAGATGAACTGGGCAAACTGGACATTGTCGTGAATAACGCAGCAGAGCAGCATCCACAGCAGAATCTGGAGGATATTACGCCAGAACAGTTGGAGCGTACATTCCGTACCAATATTTTTGGCATGTTCTATGTGACGCAAGCAGCCCTGCCACATCTGAAGAAGGGCAGCACGATTATTAATACAACCTCTATCACAGCCTATCGCGGAAGCCCAACCCTGCTTGACTATTCATCTACCAAAGGGGCAATCACTTCGTTCACTCGTTCGTTATCGATGAATGTGATTGAGAAGGGAATTCGTGTCAATGCCGTTGCACCAGGGCCGATCTGGACACCACTCATTCCATCCACATTTGATGAGAAAAAAGTAAGTGAGTTCGGCGCAACGCAGCCAATGAAGCGGCCAGGACAACCGGATGAACTGGCTCCCGCTTACGTATACCTTGCTTCGGATGACTCTTCGTATGTAAGCGGACAGGTGATGCATGTGAATGGTGGCGAAGTGGTGAACGGATAATACGTTAAGAACGTTTAGATTCAGGATAGGATTGATTATATAGAGAGGCGTATCGCTTTCAGCATGGCTGAGCGGTGCGTCTTTTTTATATCAGGTGAATATGTATGTCAAAGATGCGGATAGCACCTGTTTACAAAAGTCGGCATCTCTGTTGATACAACTATGATATTTTATTATTAGCCTTGTCTCACTGCAGTTGATAGCGTATTGCAAAGTACTGACTGAAAAGATTGGGAGTCCCCTAATCTGTGATATGATAGATCGAGCAATTATACTCGGAGGGACAAGTCATATGAAAATGAGCAAACAGAATGCAACACATTATATATGGGGTGGGCATTGCGATGATGAATCGGAGCGACGAAGAAGTGGAGTTTCTTGTAATTTCCAATCCGGGTACCCGTGGGGACCGAATTGAACTGGATTCAATGTAGAGCAATTCATTAGATATTAATCTGATCATAAAGGAAGAGATAGATGAGACCGTTCCGAATTCGCCTTGCCATCATTATGATGGTGCTGATCGGCGTATCCGTCATTGTGGCTGGATATACGATGGGCAGAGTGTTTAAGACTACGCATATAGCCGCATTGGAGCAAACCATGGTGCGCGAGATTAATTTGCTCAAAGCAACTTTTCCATTCCATGATGCAAGTGATCCAACCTCGGAAGCCACACGAAAGTATTATTCAGATCGGGCGCTGGAACTGGATCGTCTGACGGATTCCCGTGTAACCTTCATCAATAAAGACGGCATGGTCATTGGAGATTCCGAGAGTGATCCGGCATCCATGGATAATCACTTGAACCGTGAGGAGATTAAGGGTGCCGTCGGAGATGGATACGGGCAATCCATACGTTACAGTGAGACATTGGGACAGGACATGCTGTATGTAGCACTACCTGTGAATTCGGATCAAAGTGACATGATTGAAATACCTAGCGGCAAATTTGATGGCTACATTCGCCTTTCCATGAGTCTACATGCGGTTGATCAGGGTCTTCAGCGTGGTTGGATGATTATGTTTGCTGCACTTGGGTTATTGTTCTTAATTGTCGCGTTTGTCAGTTATCGGGTTGCACGTGGATTAACCTCCCCGATTGAGCATATTACAAAAGTGGCCCATCGGATCACCAAGCTGGAATACGATGCCAGAGTTGATGTAACGCGTAGAGATGAGATCGGACAGCTGGGGCTTGCCATAAACGGAATGGCAGACAGCTTGCAGTCCCAGCTGAAGACGATCCGTGACAATGAAGCGTTGTTACAGAGTGTCCTCGCGAACATGACCGGAGGTATTGTCATGATCGACGCAGGGCAATCCATTGCACTGGTCAATCGGGAAGCGGAGCGTATGCTTGGTATTCAGGCAGGAAAGGTTACGGGTAAGCCTTATACTGAATTGAAAAGACACTACGAATTAACACGTACCATTGAAGAGAGTGTTGCACTGAAAGAACGGATGCATGAAGAAGTAAGTGTGTTCAACCCGGAGGAAAAACTGATCCGTATTGATGGAGTACCGATGTCCGAAGATGATGGTGGATATCGAGGCATGTTGTTCCTGTTGCAGGACGTGACGGCGATTCGCCGATTGGAGTCCATGCGCAGTGAGTTTGTTGCAAATGTCTCTCATGAGCTCAAGACACCAGTCGCTGCGGTAAAAGGGTTTGCCGAAACGTTGCTCAGTGGCGGGGTACAGGATAAGGAGACAGAGCGGTCATTCCTGAAAATCATCTATGATGAAGGAGATCGACTGAACCGATTAATCGGGGATATTCTGGAGTTATCCAAAATTGAATCGAAACGCGCGCCGCTGCAATGCTCCCCTGTTCATGTACACTCTTTCTTTGAAATGGTGCTGGGCACCTTGTCCAAGGTGGCGGAGAAAAAGCAGATTCGTCTGGAAATGCATGTTCCGGAGGAACTGTACATTGAAGCAGATGAGGACAAGATGAAGCAGATATTCATCAATCTGTTATCCAATGGTATCAACTATACCCCGGATGGTGGACGAGTGAAGTTACAGGTGACGATGGATAATGATGATGAAGTTGTCTTTGCGGTGTCAGATACAGGAATTGGCATACCGAAAAAAGATTTGCCGCGAATCTTCGAACGATTCTATCGTGTTGATAAAGGCAGATCCCGTAATTCAGGGGGCACAGGCCTTGGACTTTCCATCGTTAAACATCTGGTGGAATTGCATCATGGCAAATTGTCTGTAGAGAGTGAACTGGGCATGGGGACAACGTTCCGTGTGATCCTTCCATTCATTCAAGACGAAGAGATGTAGGCGTCTGGTATCAAGATGTAAAAAGTGTGTATTGTTTTACACCGCGTTAACAAATTAGTGCTATGATAGAAAAAGTGTTGTGGCAACAGACAACCTATGAAGAGAGAAGGGGTATCATGGCACAGCGTTTACTAGTTATTGAAGATGAACCTACATTATCAAGATTACTCACGTATAACCTGACACAGGAAGGTTACGACGTTACGGCAGAGGATCACGGATCTGCAGGATATGATCGGGCCTTGTCCCAGGAATTTGATCTCATTTTGCTGGATTTGATGCTTCCGGGCATGAATGGTCTGGACATTCTGAGCAAGTTAAGAATACAGGGTGTTAGTACACCGGTTATCATTCTGACGGCCAAGAACGGTGAAGCCGAGGTTGTACAGGGACTGAAATCAGGTGCCGATGATTATATTACCAAACCGTTTGGTGTATCTGAGTTATTAGCCCGAGTGGATGCGGTATTAAGACGTTATTCCAATGGTGAAGATTTACCACAGCTTGAGGACAAGGATGGCTCACGAATTATTCTGGGAGAGCTGGAGATTTATCCTCTGAAATATGAAGTGACACTGGGTGGACAATCCATCAGTCTGCGTCCGAAAGAGTTCGAAGTACTTCTATATTTGGCCAAAAAGCCGGGTGTGGTACTGACAAGGGATGATCTGATGAACGCTGTGTGGGGCTTCGATTATATCGGAGGTCAACGAACCGTGGACGTTCACGTCAGTTCATTACGTAAAAAGCTGGAGCTGGACCCGGAATCGGTTCACATTGATTCGATTCGTGGTGTAGGTTATAAATTGGTTGTCAAAAGAAAAACTCCCCATCATTCAAGTTAGCAATGATCGGGGAGTTTTATTTTACGTTCATTTAACATAAAGGAAGATTTTTCTTTACGTAGAGGGAGTAGCATGGACTTATCTGAGTGATACTTTGTACCTACATAACCCACCTCAAGACGGAGGTATTACGTAAAGGAGATTGCGCATTTATGCCCATGTTGCTCGAAGTGAAACCTGACCAGTCTCATGTTATTTTACATAATGAAGAAATAGCGACACCCGAACAGCAGCATCATGAAGTAACGGTTGTTGCTGAAGAATCTGTGATCCATTTGCATGACTATTATCGTCAGGTACCTGTCGCCGGAGTCCATACCACCTGTGGAGAAGCTGCCACGATGATGAATCAGGATCAGGAACACCCATGTATCGTATTGTGTGATGAGCAGATGAAACCCACTGGATTGTTAATGAGAGAGACGTTATATCGGATGTTAAATGGCCGTTTTGCCGCAGATCTATTCTACCGTAAGCCGGTCATACAAGTAGTGAATACATCTCCGGTCATAGCAGATATTCATATGGAAGCCTCAACGATTATTGATATCGCACTTGGACGGGATGAACAGCATTTCTACGATTGTCTGCTGGTTACGGACCAAGGCAGACTGCTTGGTGTGCTGACGATGCGTGACGTAATGTCGCTATCTCGCAGATTACAACAGGCTGTTACGGAAGAGCGCATACGTACAGTAACCGAGAGCAGACAGGAGATATCCAGAATCAATAATGCGGTCACCAAGCTGGTGAATGCAGCGAATCAGACCGTTCATGAGGCCCGTGAGATCATGGCATTGTCCAAACAGGGCGAAGAGAGTTTGAAACACGTTGATGCTTCCTATAACCGGGTACATCAGCATATGGAGAGTCAAGGACAACATGCGGATCACATGCTGAATTCGATCAAAACAGGCTCAGGGATGGCACAATCCATTCGCTCCCTGGCAGATCAGAGTGGTCTTCTCGCCCTGAATGCTTCCATCGAAGCAGCTCATGCCGGTGAATATGGACGAGGTTTTCAGATTGTTGCAGGCGAGATTCGAGCGCTCGCAAAACAGACCCGTGAGGTTGCGGGGAACATGTCTTCTTTGTTAGAGAATATTGGTGGATTGACCCTTCAGACTGTTGAACTGGTTAAGGCAAGCGGAGCGGAGATTGACGACAGTTCGGTGCATGTCACCGCAGGGGGAGCAACGTTCCGACAACTGAACAGTGCGGTGAGAGGTTTGTCTCGTATAGCAGAGGAGATCGCCATGGAAGGCGGGAAAGCTGGAGAAGTTGCAGAGCACATTCGTATGAAGCTGGATGAGATGGTTTCGAATAGTGAGTAATATAAAGTAGTCAATAAGGCAGGCATCAGCAATCAGATTGATCCATCAAGCAGATCATGCAGGTTAAGGATGTCTTTTTTACATTCCGTTAACATGAAAGTGATACTGTTTTTACAATGAAAGGGTAGGATATTAAAGATGGCCGAGCAACGATGAAAGATTATCAGTATCGGTCTCAACGTAAAGGGAGTTTCCGTGTCCCTGCAGCGAAGGAGAAGTGAACATCCATGAAGGACCTCATTCACATTGAAAATCTTAATTTATATTATGATACGCATCACGCGCTTAAAAATATATCGATGGATCTGCCGGAAAAAACCGTTACTGCGTTCATCGGGCCGTCAGGTTGTGGTAAATCGACATTGCTTCGCACGTTAAACCGGATGAATGACATGATTCCGGGTGTTCGTGTGGAAGGACAGGTTATGCTGAATGGCTCTGACATTTACAGTAATGAGATTGAAGTGGAGACACTGCGCAAACGAGTTGGAATGGTGTTCCAACAACCGAATCCTTTTCCAAAATCCATATACGATAACGTGGCTTATGGACCGCGCTTGCACGGGGTAACCCAAAAGGCTGAACTGGATCAGTTGGTGGAACAAAGTCTTGTCCATGCTGCCCTATGGGATGAAGTAAAGGATGTATTGAAAAAGTCGGCACTTAGTTTGTCCGGCGGACAACAACAGCGTCTCTGTATTGCACGGGCGCTGGCTGTACAGCCTGACGTTCTGCTGATGGATGAAGCAACGTCTGCACTCGACCCGATCTCCACATTGAAGATTGAGGAACTGGTGAAGGAATTGCATCACAAGTACACGATCGTTATGGTTACCCACAATATGCACCAAGCGGCACGGGTATCTGGACGCACGGTATTTTTCCTGAATGGTGAAGTGGTGGAGGCAGCTGATACGGAGACGTTATTCTCCACACCGCAAGATTCCCGAACCGAGGATTATATATCTGGAAGGTTCGGTTAAGCGAGCTGAATTGGAATGATCCCGGCATACCCGGAGATGATGGATAAGGAGGACATGAAATCTATGATTCGCAGAAAAGAATTTGATCAGGAGCTTGAAGAGCTGCGTACCTTGCTCAAACAAATGGGTGAACATGTAGGAGCAGCATTGGATGGTGCTATTGAGAGTTTACAAACGATGAACGCGGAGAAAGCTCAGGTCATCATCAAGAATGATGCGAATCTGAATGCCCTTGAAGACAAAATTATGGAACTTGGCTCCAAACTGATCATCACACAACAGCCGGTGGCAAAGGATCTCAGACGTATTATCGTGGCATTCAAAATCTCCAGTGATCTGGAACGTATGGGAGATCTTGCGCTCGACGTGGCGAAGGTGACACTCCGTATGGATGGACAGAAGCTAATTAAACCTTTGGTGGATATCCCGCAAATGGCAGAAATCGTGAAATCCATGATTGATGAATCCATCGAATCTTTCCTGAAAGAAAACACAGACCTGGCCTACAAAATGGCTCAGACAGACGATCAGGTCGATCAACTGTACAGCCACATGATCAGTGATCTCTACACGTTAATGTCAGAGCATCCTAATCAGGCTTCTCAGGCTATGCTGCTGATGATGGTTGGACGTTACATTGAACGAATTGGCGATCATGCAACCAACATTGGTGAGAGCACGGTATACCTGGTGACAGGTAAACGTCCGGATCTGAATCAATAGAAGAGCATTGCTATGGAATTGGGGAATCAGTACTGATTAAGTAATGCAATCATATGAATGGAAAAGGACTTTCTCTCAGGTAGGCTGTGTACAGCTGTCTGTGGAGAAGGTTCTTTTTTGTGATTAAATGTGAAGTGAAAGAGGCTATTCTTTTTGATGTGACAGGTGGGTATGGTATCATGAGAGTAGATGTAATTTGAAGAGGTTGACCATATAATACGCGAGGTGCTGGAATGGACAAGTTTATTCTCATAGATGGAAATAGCATTATTTACAGGGCGTTTTTTGCAATGCCGCCTCTGACCAACTCGAAAGGTCTGCATACCAATGCGGTATATGGCTTCACTACGATGCTGCTGAGATTGCTTGAAGAGCATAAGCCTACACATGTCATGGTTGCATTTGATGCAGGCAAAATCACGTTCCGCCACGAAGGGTATCAGGAATACAAGGGTGGACGGGAGAAAACACCACCAGAGTTGTCAGAGCAATTCCCTTTGCTCAAAGAACTGTTGAAAGGACTTGGCATTGCTCAGTTTGAGCTGGCTGGATTCGAAGCAGATGACATCATCGGAACGTTAACCAAACGGGCAGATGAAGCGGGCAGACAGGTGCTCGTTGTATCGGGTGACAAAGATATGTTGCAGCTTGCTTCCGAACATGTACATATCGGGCTGACGCGCAAAGGGGTAACCGATATTGAGCTGTATGATCCTGCTCAGATTAAAGAGCGTTATGGTCTGACGCCGCTGCAAATCATTGATCTCAAGGGTCTGATGGGCGATGCGTCCGATAACATTCCAGGCATTCCCGGGGTTGGAGAGAAAACAGCGTTGAAGCTGCTGCACCAGTTCGGATCGGTAGAAGATGTGCTGAACGGCACTAGTGAGCTGAAAGGCAAGATGAAAGAAAAGATCGAGGCCCATGCCGAAGATGCCCGGATGAGCAAACAACTCGCGACGATTCACCGGGAAGTTCCGCTGGAGCAGACGTGGGAGGATATGCAATTCGCTGGATTAAAAGAAGAACATGCGGGCCCTGCATTGGCCAAGCTGGAATTCAAATCCTTGCTCGAACGCCTGTCGTTCAGTGGCAGCATCGGTTCTGAACAGGAAGCGGTCCCTGCTGCCGAAGTTGAATCCTCCATTGCAACAGAGGACAACATCAGTGAGTTGTTCAGTTCCCTCGATTCCATTGATGTCCTCCACGTGGAGACACATGGGGATAACCCGCACCAAGCGAAATTGATTGGACTTGCTGTAGGTTCCGCTGGAACGTATACGTTCATATCTCCCGAATTGCTTCATTCCGAGGCTGCGGCTCCAGTGCGGGCTTGGCTTGGTAATTCAGACCAGCCGAAGCGCGGTTATGATCTTCATCGTGTAGACCTGGCCCTGCATGCGCATGGCATTGAATTTGCTGGTGCGTCATTTGATGTACAACTGGCAGCGTATTTGCTTGATCCAACGGAATCCAACCAGACGATTAGTGGACTCACGACCAAGTATGGTCTGCCTTCACTTGTGGAGGATGACACGGTTATGGGCAAAGGTGCCAAGTACAAGGTACCGGAAGTGGAGATCTTGGGTGATTTCCTGTGCCGCAAAGCTGCCGCAGTAGCAGCCATTATTCCACTTCAGGAGCAGGTGCTGGAAACCGATGAGATGAATTCACTGTTCCATGAACTGGAGATGCCGTTGTCACGCATATTGGCGGACATGGAGAAACAGGGCATCAAGGCCAATACAGCCGATCTACAGGCTTTGGGCAGTGAGTTTGAAGAACAGATCAGCAGGTTGATGGCTGAGATCTACAAGCTGTCAGGAACGGAATTTAATCTGAATTCACCGAAGCAACTGGGTGAGATTTTATTTGATAGACTGGGCTTGCCAGTGGTGAAGAAAACAAAAACGGGTTATTCCACAGATGCTGAAGTATTGGAGAAATTGGCTCCTTATAATGATGTGGTCAAGCATATTCTACAATATCGTCAGCTTGCCAAGCTGCAATCCACTTATGTGGAAGGATTGCTCAAAGAGATATCCAATCGGGATGGCAAGGTGCATACGTATTATCGTCAGACCATTGCTGCAACAGGACGACTTAGCAGTCAATTCCCGAACTTGCAGAACATTCCGATTCGGATGGAAGAAGGTCGCAAAATCCGGAAGGTATTTGTTCCTTCCGAGCCAGGATGGTCCATTTTGGCAGCAGACTATTCCCAGATTGAACTGCGAGTACTGGCCCACATTTCGGACGATGAGCGCTTGAAGGAAGCGTTTGTCAACGATATGGATATTCATACAAAGACCGCTTCGGATGTATTCGGTGTGAAGCCTGAGGATGTGGATGGGGATATGCGTCGTTCCGCGAAGGCAGTTAACTTTGGTATCGTGTATGGCATAAGTGATTATGGCTTATCACAGAACCTGCACATTACACGTAAAGAGGCCGCGCAGTTTATTGATCAGTATTTTGAAGTGTTCCAGGGTGTCCGCCGATACATGGATGACATTGTGAAGGAAGCTCGTCAGGATGGTTACGTCAAAACGCTGTTGGAACGTCGTCGTTACCTGCCAGAGATTAATGCCAGTAACTTCAATCTGCGTTCCTTCGCAGAGCGTACGGCGATGAATACACCGATTCAGGGAACAGCAGCAGATATCATCAAGCTGGCCATGGTACAGATGGATGAAGCGCTGCGGGAACGCAAGTTGAAGAGCCGTATGTTGCTTCAGGTGCACGATGAACTTGTATTCGAAGTGCCTGCGGATGAATTGGAACTTATGAAAGAGTTAGTACCATCTGTTATGGAAAAAGCGTTGGAACTGTCGGTTCCGCTGAAAGCCGAAGTCAGCTTTGGTGATAACTGGTACGAAGCGAAATAAATCAAGTGCTGCGCGGTTTTTCCGGTATTTTACAATAGGCCCTTCCATGTCCGAGATATAAGAAAAGGGTCCCGCTGAGCGCCATCTTCCGTTATAATATAGGGGAGGTGAGAACATCATGCCGGAATTACCGGAAGTCGAAACAGTCAGAAGAACATTGAATCAACTTATTGTGGGCAAAACGATTGATCATGTTACCGTTAGCTTGCCGCGGATTATTCAGCGGCCGGACGACATAGATGCATTTGCAATGGAACTCGCGGGACATACCGTCATTGGCGTGGAGCGCCGCGGCAAGTTTTTGCGTATTTTGCTGGACGGGCTGGTGCTTGTCTCCCATCTGCGGATGGAAGGAAGGTACGGTGTGTACGAGCAGCATGAAGATGTGGAGAAACATACACATGTGATCTTCCATTTTAATGATGGTACGGAATTGCGTTATAAGGATGTGCGTCAGTTCGGTACGATGCATCTGTTCAATGCAGGTGAGGAACTGGTGTCCAAACCTTTGCTGAAGCTGGGACTGGAGCCGCTTGATCCCGCCTTTACGGTAACTGCATTCCGCGAGGCGGTTGGCAAGCGTACAACCAAAATCAAGGCTGTACTTTTAAATCAGGCATATGTGGTTGGTATCGGGAATATTTATGTGGACGAGGCTCTATTTCGCGCAGGTATCCATCCCGAGACCATCGCCAAGACACTGACCGAAGCTCAGTTAACGGTGCTTCATGAAGCGATTGTGGCTACGTTGCAAGATGCAGTGAATGCAGGTGGATCATCCATCAAGTCCTATGTGAATGGACAGGGTGAGATGGGGATGTTCCAGCATCAACTGAAAATCTATGGACGCAAATCAGAACCTTGTACAACTTGTGGTACGTTAATTGAAAAAACGGTGGTTGGTGGCCGTGGAACGCATTTTTGTCCGAACTGTCAGCTGCTGTAACATGAACTGAATGAACGAAATGATGAAATCATAGCACCCTTGGATTCCTCCCTCCATATACTGATATGGCAGAAATAAGCGGGCGTATACCCATACTGGCATCTTCAGTTGGCACGAGTACCGCACAGAGGAGGAGTCCGGGGTGCTGCATCATTTTATTTCATTGCTGGCGCTTGCTTTGGCGCTTAGTTTAGATGGTTTTGGAGTCGGGATTACATATGGGTTACGGAGGACTAAGATTCCCCTGTTATCTATCGCTGTTATTTCGATCTGTTCAGGATTGGTTATTGCCTTGTCGATGCAAGTAGGTGTGTTGTTGTCCCATGTGGTGTCACCGGATATCGCTTCGATCGTGGGAGCTGTTATATTGATAGGTATTGGTGCATGGTCACTGTTGCAACTAATTCGGAAGCAAGGCAAAGAACAGCTGGAAACAGACACTGGAATGGGTGAGGGAACAGAAGCAAAGGTAACTGGAGTGGGAGAAGCACAAGAGAGACTGTCGGCTTCAAAGGGCAGAAATCAGGTGCTTGCACTGGATCTGGAACAGTCGGCTTCAAGTGGATCACTGGAACGAATGGTATTTACACTGGAGCTGCGCAAGCTGGGCGTTGTCATTCAGATCCTTCGCAGTCCCTCCAAGGCGGATATGGATAACTCGGGGAGTATATCTGCTCAAGAAGCGATGTGGCTGGGTATTGCCTTGTCTCTGGATGCGTTTGGAGCAGGTTTGGGAGCGGCACTTCTGGGATTCCCTACACTATGGACAGCACTCATTATTGCACTATTTAGTGGGGCGTTTCTGTCACTCGGCATGAAGGTTGGCCTACGATTCTCAGCTCTGCGCTGGATGCGAAGACTGTCTGTATTGCCAGCGCTAATGTTAATGATTATGGGAATAATGAAGTTGTTATGAGGTGAAACGATGAATATAGGCTTAACCGGCGGGATCGCGACAGGCAAAAGCAGTGTTTCCGCCTATCTCGCCAGTAAGGGAGCGTTGCTCATCGATGCAGACGTTATTGCCCGGGAAGTTATGATGCCCGGGCATCCCGTGTTGGCCGCCGCTGTTAAGCGGTTTGGACAAGCCATACTGAACGAAGATGGAACACTGGATCGGAAAAAGCTCGGAAGTATTGTTTTCGAACAACCAGAGGAACGAAAGGCATTGGAGGCTATCACACATCCGGCGATCCGAAGAGAGATGCGCGAACGGGCTGTTGCATACGCGTTGCAATATCCGGATAAACTTGTGGTATCTGATATTCCTTTGCTCTACGAATCAGGTCTGGAGGACGGTTTCGAGGAAGTCATGGTTGTATATGTCCCGAGATCGGTGCAACGAGATCGCTTGATAAGTCGGGATGGAATGACTGCAGCACAGGCTGAGGCTCGAATGGATGTACAGATGGATATTGAGCGCAAAAAACAGCTGGCAGACATTGTCATCGATAACAGCGGCTTATGGCCTGCGACGGAGCAGCAAATTGACTCATATCTACAGCGTAAGGGTTTGTTATGAGAATATTGCGTAAGAAACGTGTATTGCTGTTGATGTTTGTTTCCTTTGTACTGGTGTTATTTCTGAATACAAACTGGATGGCATGGTTCTATCCCATACATTATAAGGAAGAGATCCGTGCCCAATCTCAGAGTTATGAGGTTGATCCGTTTCTGATTGCTTCCATTATCAAGGTGGAGACTAATTTTAAGACAAGCAAGGAATCCAAACGAGGTGCCATTGGGCTCATGCAACTGATGCCGGACACGGCGAATTGGATACTGGAACAAGCCAAAATTCCCGACACTTCGCTGGAGGAATTAAAGCACGAGCCAGAACGAAATATTCAATTAGGCACATGGTATCTGCGGAATCTGTCTGATCAATTCGATGGCAATGAAGCAGTTATGATCGCTGCCTATAATGCGGGACCAGGCAAAGTAAACAGTTGGCTTAGAGATGGTGTATGGGATGGCTCGTTCGATACAGTGAAAGATATTCCGTTTGGTGAGACGCGTCACTATGTACAAAGAGTCATTTACTATTATAATCAGTATGTAAAGATCTATAATACGTTCTAGTATATAAGTAGAAGCACAGAGCAGGCCGGTTATTCACCGGCCGCTCCATGCTCCTCTGTGTAGCGTATTACGATGCAGATATTATTGGTATTGACCTGCCAATTGCTGTTCTGCAATTGTTACCAGACGCTTCGTGATGTATCCACCGATCGAACCGTTCTCGTAAGAAGTCATGTTACCTTGGTATCCGTCTTGTGGGATGCTGATTCCGAGTTCTTGAGCAACTTCATATTTCATTTGCTCGAGTGCTGCGGAAGCTTTAGTTACCACCAAGTTGTTGGAGTTACCATTGCTTTGTGCCATTGCTGTTCACCTCCTCGCGGGTTGGTAAAAGTATTATGTGTCGGCAATGCGTTTTTCATTACAAAATCAGTACAGGGAATATGTGGTAAAAAGTAAAACGTGGGAAGTGATCTGTTTTGAAGTGTCCTTATTGCGGTTATATGGGTACCAAAGTGCTTGATTCGCGTCCGGCCAACGAAGCAAAATCCATTCGTCGTCGCCGTGAGTGTGAGCAGTGTGCCCGAAGATTTACAACGTTTGAGATGATTGAGGAGACTCCACTGATCGTCATTAAGAAAGATGGCAGTCGTGAAGAGTTCAGCCGGGACAAAATTCTCCGCGGGCTCATTCGTGCCTGTGAGAAACGTCCAGTCTCCGTAGAGACCCTGGAGATGATGGTATCTGAAGTGGAGAAATCTCTGCGTAATACAGCCGATGCTGAAGTTGAGAGTCGCCAGATTGGTGAGCTGTTGATGGAACAGTTGTTTCCAGTCGATGAAGTGGCGTATGTCCGTTTTGCGTCGGTATACCGCCAGTTCAAAGATATCAATATGTTCATGAAAGAACTGAAATCCCTGTTGTCCAAAGACGATCTGGAGGATTAGTGAAGTTGGTAAAGGGAGAAGAGCAGTCTGGAGTTCCAGTCCGTGTGTACCAGAGAAATCGGTTGTTCTTCTCCAATCACTTTGGATCTTGAAAAAGTGATTGACAGCGAAAGCTGGATTTTATATGATATAGGAGTCGCCTGTGGAACGTAGCAGTGCTGGACAAGTTATCTATTTCATATCCTGGGGCCTTAGCTCAGCTGGGAGAGCGCATCGCTGGCAGCGATGAGGTCAGGGGTTCGATCCCCCTAGGCTCCATAATCAAGAATGCCATCACATTATTGTGATGGCGTTTTTTTGTGCGTGAAATAAATCAGAACATGCATTAATTAATTATAATTTTTGGAATTAGTGACGAGCCTGTTGACGAATATTCTAGATGCAAAAATAGAGGTTTTAAAGTCCTGACTGTGGAGTTGTCAAAAAAAGTACAGTTTCAAAACAAGGAGACCCTTCCGGCTGGATATTGTCCAACCGGAAGGGTCTGCATTTATCTGTATACGCTTTCAGTTAGCCAGATATTCGACGAATCTTACAAAGATCGTGGCTACTTCGGCGCGGGTGGCGGTGGCTTTGGGAGCAAAGAAGTTGTCCGGCTTGCCTACTACAATGCCGATGTCCCGCAGTGCCTGAACGGCCTCCAACGCCCATGAGCTGATCTCACTCTCGTCCGTGAAGGGCTTAGAGTGGCTTTCAGGGAGCTCATAGCCTTTGTACTTCATGTAGTTGTACAGTATCACCAGCATCTGCTCGCGCGTCATCGGTGAATTGGGGTCAAACAGGTCTGCGTTTTTACCGTTAACTATGCCTTTTTCGGCCGCCCACTCGGCTGCCGCGGTGTACCATTGTCCGTCCGTCACGTCGTTAAAGCGGGAACTCGTGTAACTGGAGAGGTTTACGTTCTCAAGATTAGACAGTACCTGCACGAACATTGCACGCGTCATTGCGGTTCCCGGTGAGAACGTCGTGGACGTTGTGCCGTTGAAAAGATCGTATGTGTAGGCGAAATTTATATAGCTGTAGAACCAGTCGTCCATGTTGGCATCCCTGAAAGGATTGCCCGATATCACGAGGAAGCCCAGTGGGGTGGCGTCATCAAATGCCAGCTCCGTACCCTCACGGATGTTCAGCGACATGCCGTTATCTAAGCTAACTTTTGCGCCGCTCGGTCCTACCACAACCGCTCCGCCGCTCCGTATCTTCGATCCGCCGTGAATATCCACACGGTTGCCGTTGGGCAGGGTCACATGCGCGTCTTTGCCGCCTACTGTAACCGTACCGTCGCTCGCTATCGTCGATCCTCCCGAAATGGTCACTGTGCTGTTGTCGCCGGGTAGTATCACTTCGGCGCTCTTGTCTGCCGGAATGGTTAACTTACCGTTTGAGTCTATCGATGTGCCTTCGGGTACCTTAATCTTCGTCCCGCCTTTGGTCGCAATCTCGCCGCCACCGGGAAGGGTGGTGTTGCCGTTTTTGTCTGTGATCGCGGGTTTATCCTTCGGTGTATTCACTGTGTAGGTCGACTTCAACGTTCCAGCGTCTGTCCCGGTGCCCGTATTGTCGGTGTTGCCCGTATTACCGATGTTGCCGGTATTTCCGGTATTTCCGGTGTTTCCCGTATTGCCGCCAGAATCAGGCACAGTGGGAGTCGTCGTCTTCATCGGCGTCGTCGTAGCACTGATCTCCGCGCCGTCGCCCTTTGCATTCACCGCGATGATGGTGAAGTTGTAGCCTTGGCCGTTTGTCAGGTTCTTGAAGGTATATTTGGTCTCCGTCGCATCCAGTGTAATCGGCGTCCCGTTGCCATACCATACCTTGTAGCCCAAGATCGCACTGCCACCGTCGTCAGCAGGGGCGGTCCAGTTCAATGTGACCTGTCCGTCACCGGCTGTCGCCTTGAAGCCGCTCGGAGCACCGGGCACGACCGGTTTTCTCTGCGCGAACATCCAATCAAAGACGTCTGTGTAGTCATTGTTCCAAGCCGGCAAGTTAGAGGACTGCGCCGTGGGAGCTATGCTCCAATTCCCCATAGTTATCTGGTTGTAAAGAACCGCCGCTTCAACTTCGTGGGCTATGTAATCAGCCAGAACAGGTGTGTTGGCCGGATTAGGCCTCAGATTTGGCTGATCAAATTGATTGTAGGGCCACGTAAGGACCTCATTACTCTCAAAGCGCGAAGCCCTCGCGTTGATCATTTTCGGCATATTGTTATTGATGAAATTATTGAGGTTAGTCTGGTAGCCTCCAACATTATGAGTATTTAAAAACATCCAATAGGCCAAGGTGTTGTGAGCGTCATTAGCATTAGCGTTCGGTGAACCGCTTACCGGGGCCATAGGTGCAGCGGCGGCGAAGAAGCCAGGATGGCTGTTAACTAAGTTGTTTGTATACTGGCCGCCCCATGAGAAGCCAGCCGCGTAAACACGGTTAGGGTCTACTTCGCCGCTGGCAATCAGGGCGTCTATGACCTTCTTAACATTCTCTGTTGAGGGAACAGATACGCCATTATAGGAAATATTCAGTACATGGCTGGCGTACTTGTCAGGATTTTTCTCCATTTTTTTCATTAGAGCGACCGAGCCGTTGGCGGATTTCATGGCCGCTTTTTGGTCTGTCGCAGCGTTTGTGCCGCCGCGTGACATGCCGTGAGTATAAACATACAGCGGCAATCCTTTGATCACTTTACCGTCTTCATCCTTGTGTAGGTAGAGCGAGCGATTGACCGAATTGTCCGTGAATGTTGTAAACTTGTCAAGGATCGGATTCACAACTTTGTCCTGTTCAAAAACCACGTTGCGAAGTGGACTCCCCTCTGTCAGTACGATCTCTCCGTTTGGGACGATGTTGTAAACCTGCTTTGTCGAGTTACTGCTGCCATCCAGCGTTGTTTTGCCGCCGCTCGCTGAATAAAACTCAGACTCAACTACGATGTAACGGCCACTTGCCAGTCCGTCCTGATAATCCGGTGAATTGCTTACTGGCCCCAGATAGCCGCGTACTTTAGGCTCGTCATTAGCGTATACCCTTGTGATTTTGCGTGGTCCTTCAAAGGTCACTGCTTCGCCGTTCAGGGTCGTGTTCCTAGCCGATAAGGCAAACAAGTCCGGATTAAGCGCGGAGCCTAACGCTGCCTTCCCCTCGCCTAAATCAATGATGACAGCGGTTGTGTACTCGCCACTGGCGAAGTTGTCATTCCATACAACAAAGGGAAGCAACCCCGCGTCCGGATCGTTTTTGAATGTTACGTGAATTGTATGGTCAGCCTCAATATTCGAAAAGGTATAAGTGCCAGCAGATAGAGTCGCGGTCTCGCCGTCTACCGTTACGGTATCCACCATTTTGCCGGAATCGGGGGTAAACGTAAATTCTTTGTTAGAGTCCCGATCTACTCTCAGAACATCGCCGGGTGGGTTCGGCGTTATTCGGCCGCCCGGTCCCGCAGTGGCGGTGATTGAGAATCTGGTATCCACTTCATTGGCTAAAGAGAGCTGCAGGCTGTCTGTAAAAGAAGCAGCGCTGGTGTAAGCCGCGTCCGGATCTCCGAAACTGGAAACGACTTCATAGCGGTCACCGCCCTTTTCCGTTGAGTTATTAATATAAACCTCAAAGGTAAGCTTGCCCTCCTCCAAGGTCAAGGTTCTTTTGGGTATTCTCATCTCCACGATATATCCTGTTTCCGTGATCTGGGTCCATGCAGCTCTGCCCGGAGCGGCCTGCCCTGAGTACACGCCCGTCGCGCTGACGCGCCATTGGTTTGAGCCTCCGGTTCCGGTGCCGACATAAAACTCCAGGCTGTCGTACTGGTGATCTCCGCCAGCTCCCTGATATAGATTACTGTCATTCACAACTACTCGGGAATACAGGTAGTCATGGTCCCAAAGGATTCTGGCTATGCCCGTGGCATGGGGTCTGGGATCGGCGGGCACAGTGCTTTTGTTGATGTGATGCTCCATGGTCTGGCCCCAGAGTGGGTCGTTTGACCCGAGTTCGGGAGTTCCAAAAATGGCGGTGGGTGTTTCATTCGCTTCTGCGTTCTCGATGTTGTCAGCGGCGGCGGCATAGCTGGTAGGCATTAGCGACGCCACCATTACCAAGCAACAGAGGAACGCGAGCATTCTGCTAAATCGTTTTGGCATAAATGAAAATCCTCCTTATTTTTCGATGCGGTGCACCCATGGCTTACCGCATCGTATTCGGACACGTTGTCCATATGACAAGCGCCCAACTATATATATTATGTTTATCAGGCGTTCAATCCTTTAATTTAAACATAGCGTATATATAGAATGAAAACGATTACTTCGAAGTATAGAGATAGTGTTGAAGTTTGCTTGAATTGCAATAAAAAAATCCACCTTATTAACAAGATACTACATTGAATTGGAAGTGTTGAAGACGTAATATGAGAAGAAATGTAAGCGCATTCTTTTTTTAAACGTATCTCTATTTCCTTGAGCGAGGTGGTCTGGTTTTATAGGTGAGAGATATGGGTTGTATGCTTCTGAAAATTAATCGAAGGGAAGAATGCTATGCGGAAGCAAATTACAATCCTAATGTTAGTTTTACTTATGACCTTCAGTAGCTGGTTTAATCTTGTTCTGCCATTTAGCAATCAAGCTTCAGCGGACACAATAACACCAACGATGTTGGCGTATTATCCATTGCTTGAGGATGTACAGGATATATCAGGTAATGAAAAGCATGGAACGGCCGTAGGAGACATTACGTACACCGATGGTCTCACTTTACGTGGGGGAACAGATAGTAATACAAACTACGTTCAGCTTCCTACTGGTTTGTTTGATAATCAAGAAAATACAACGATATCTGTATGGATCAAGAGCAACACTGGAAGTGGGAACTACTCAGCATTATTCTACGGTACTCCAGCAGCTGGCAATAACTTGCCAACGAATTACTGGATGTTTAATCCATCGAATCCAGGTGGTGATTTTAAGTCAGTATTTACGAATAACAATAATGTTGACCAGCCTTGGACGACTGAGGTAGGGGTATCAGGCACTTCAACGACACCGTACGACGGTCAATGGGTGCACTATACGACGGTCATTACAGAACGCTCTATTACAGGTTACATTAACGGTGTAAGTATAGGCACGACTGCCAAAGAGAAAACAACAGCAAGCTTTGGTACTGATTTGCATGCTTACATCGGTCGCTCCAATTATTTAGGGGATGCTACTTTTGCGGGTAGCTTTCAAGATTTAAGAATTTACGGAGAGGCACTAAATAATGAAGATATCGCTGTAGTATATGAACAATCGTTTAATGAAAAGCAAGTACAACAAGGCAAAATAGAGCTAACGTTAGGAGACATATCGGCAGTTACAGAATCTCTTGAACTACCTACTGAAGATAAGAATGGCGCAATGATCTCATGGACTTCTAGTGATGAGAGTGCGATTAGTGCAACCGGGGAAGTGTTCTTACGAGAAATGGAGCAACAAGTGACGTTAACTGCAACCATTTCTTTAGGTGGAAGCCAGGCAACGAAGGAGTTCATTGTTACCTTACTACCTAAGGATGAATCTATTGAGCAGATTGCCGTTAAGAATGTCTTGCTTAATGAACCTACATTTATTTTATCAGCGGGGGACAGCGAGACAATAGTGGCTACTATTTCACCTTCAAATGCAACGAATAAAAGAATTATCTGGACATCTAGTGACTCCAGTGTAGCGATTGTCAATTCAACGGGTAAAGTTACAGCTGTTAGTGGAGGTACAGCCACAATTACGGTACAGACTGAAGATGGAGAGTTTACAGCCACATCAGCCGTTACCGTTAAGGGAAAATCGCTAAAAGATGATCTTATTCTTCATTACAACATGAAGACGACTGAAGAAGTAGACGGTCAACTCGTACTGAAGGATGTTGCCAACAAGGCAGTTACATTTGACGGAATATTTAGAAATCCAAACAATGGACAATTCATTTCAAACAGTGAGGTTGGCTTTGTTTCCTTCAATGGTGGAAGCTCTACATCTAATAGTGGGCATGTTGAGATTCCTAAGGGCTCAAATGGACTAGATCTACTACACGGTCTGAATGAGATTACAGTATCTTCAATCGTGAACTGGACGAATGATGGGACGAATCGCTGGATCTTCGGTTTGGGTACTGTATTAACACCAGAAACGAACAAATATTTCTTCGTAACACCACGTCACGGTAGTAGATCAGGTAATATGATTGCTACAGGTATCTCTAAAAATGGCTGGCCGAACGAAGCATTAGTTACAGGTAGCGCAAACTCAAACCTGATCGGTGGGCAGTGGAAGCATGTAACGGTGTCCTTGTCCGAAGCTAGCAATAGGATAACGTTATTCGTGGATGGAGTTAAGGTTGCTTCGGGTAATGCAAAGGGACTAAAGCTGTCAGAGATTATTAATCCGGATGCTACTTTCTCTGGCTTTATCGGTAAATCAATCTTCTCAAACGATCCATACCTTCAAGGTAGCGTAGCTGATTTTCGAGTATATGATCGTGCGTTGACGGAGCAAGAAGTAGGCGAGTTATATCAACAAGAAGGAGCAACTCACATCTCCAAAATACGTCAGCTCACTGTTGATGATGCAGCGAATCAACTTAACATCAGTCGTTACTTAGGTGAAGGCGATAAGAGTACCGATAAGATAACGAGAAACGTTGCATTACCAACAAGCGGTAAAAACGGCGTGAGTATTACTTGGAGTTCTAGTCATCCTACTGTCATTTCTAATCATGGCACGGTACAGCGTCCAGCTGTTCAGGCAGGTAATGTTCAAGCGGAGCTTACGGCCACTTTAATGTATCAAGGAGTATCGACTACAGCTGTATTTCCTGTTACGATCTTGAAGCAATTCGATGATCAGCAGAAGGTTGATTTAGACGCTGAACAGATAGAAATCTACAATGCTGACAACGTTAAAGGTAACTTACGTCTTGTCACTACAGGTGAACAAGGCTCCACAATTACATGGGTATCTAGCAGACCGGCAGTTGTGAAAGGAACGGCTGAAGCGGCTGGTAACGCTACACAGCTAGGCTGGGTAAGCCGTCAAGCTACGGATACGCCTGTTACGCTAATAGCTACAATTACGAATGGTGCAGCTTCTAAAGAGCGTACGTTTAACGTTACGATTAAACAAGCAGCAGCGCCAGTTCAGCTTGATGCTTACTTCTTTGCGTACTTTACAGGTGAATATGAGGGTGGTGAAGAGATATCCTTCGCTACAGCTGAAGATCCATTGTTCTGGAAAGCGCTGAATAATGGTAAGTCGATCCTTCAATCCGATATGGGTGAAAAAGGACTTCGAGATCCATTCGTTATTCGGTCACCAGAAGGGGATAAATTCTATATGCTGGCAACCGATTTGAAAATGGGCGAAAGTACAAATTTCGACCAAGCTCAAATTACGGGTAGTCATTACATGATGATTTGGGAGTCGGAGGATCTCGTTCATTGGAGCGAGCAGCGTATGATCGAGGTTGCTCCTAAGACTGGAGGAAATACGTGGGCACCAGAAGCTATCTATGATCCAGTAACTGGAGAGTATATCGTATTTTGGGCATCATCAATGAAAAACACAGAGACATATGGTGATTATAACGGAAGACCTGCAGGTCAGTACAATGTGATGTACTTCGCAACAACAAGAGACTTCTACAACTTCTCTGAGCCAAAGGTCATGATTGATGAGTCACTTCCGACCATTGATACGACGTTTATTGAGCATAATGATATGTTGTACCGATTCACCAAATCAGAAGTGAATACTAAAGTGTATGTGGAGAAAGCACCAACTTTTTATTATGACAAGGACGGTATTGCAGCAAACGGCCTTCAATACAACGCTGTTCCGGGTACACGTGATAATAAACTTGGCTTGATCGGAAATAATGGAAACAACGAAGGGCAAACGATTTTTAAAGATAATAATAAAGACAAATGGTATCTGTTCCTTGATTCATGGCCATATCATGTTCGATATACAACAGATCTGGATAGTAGCACGCAATATATGAACAATGTATTAAGTAGTGATAAATATGCACTGCCGCCAGGACCACGACACGGGACGGTAATTCCAATCTCACGTGCAGAGTATGATGCTTTGCAAGAGAAGTATGCCTGGAAAGGTCCGGCACCATCAACAGACCCGGTTGTACATTACTCATTTGATGCAAATACAGTGAATGGTACAACGGTGAATGACATTTCTGGTAATGGTCATCACGCAACACTAGTAGGTGGAGCAACGATTAATGAAGAGGATCGTATCGGTAAAACGGGTGGTGCACTAGAGCTTAATGGATCAACAGGATATGTGAAGCTGCCAGATAACTTGATTCAATCCTTGAATCTTGAGAAGGCTACGTTCTCTACATGGGTTCAAATGGACAGAAATCAAGCAAATCAAAGAATATTTGATTTTGCTTCCGAAACAGGCAGACAGGTTAACCGCAACACCATGTACTTGAGCACACAAGGTGATACAGGTAGTCTAGAGTTTGCTGTCGTAACACCTTTTACAGAGAAATTTAGCAATGACAGCACGCGACTGGGATCAGAATATAAATATGCGGTGAGAAATTCCGGGTTATTACCAACGAAGACTTGGCAGCATGTTGCCATTACAATGGATGAATTTGATGCAGTATTGTATGTGAATGGTCAAGAGGTTAAACGTAGCTCGACATTTAACGTTGAGCCGAGAATGTTACTGAAAACAACGATGAATTATATTGGGAAATCGAGAAACAGCTCTCATAGTCTATTTGATGGTAAATTTGATGATTTCCGTATTTATAATCGTGCATTATCCGTTGAAGAGATTGCAACATTAGCTGATGAAGACGTTACTCCTCCAGTAGAGCAGCCATCCGGGGCAGAGCTCATTCTTCACTACGATATGAATGATATCGATGGTGCAACGGTTATTGACCAAACAGGAAACTTCAACGGAAAATGGATGAATCCGTCTAAAGCAGAATGGATTCGTACACAAGATGCTGGTGTACTAAGCTTTACTGGTGGCACAACTAACTCTTATGTAGAACTACCACAAGGAGTTCTCGATGGTTTAACGGATATGACCGTTTCATCCATTGTGAACTGGAGCGGTAAAAACGCTGCGGAGTGGTTATATGCATTAGGAAGACCAAACAATAATACACACTATACGTACTTCACACCACGTTATAACGCTAACGGTCTAGCTCGCCTAGGTATCGCGACGAATGCTTGGAATAATGAGTCTTCAACTTCTACCACGGGCTTAAAGAATAATGAATGGAAAGTCGTTACGACTGTTGTTTCAGGCACGGATGGTACACTAACGCTTTATATTGATGGTGTTGCTGTTGCATCAGGCTCAACGAATGGAATGACACTAGAACAAATAAAAAATACTTCAGGCAGTAGTGGAACCATCGGTAAGTCATTCTATACAGCTGATCCATACTTCGGCGGTATGATTGCAGACTTCCAAATCTATGATGGTGCTATGACTGCGGCACATATTACATCACTTAAGGCTCATGCAGATCAGAAGATTGCTTTGATGGAGGGCATGCTTGTATCGGCTGCGACAGAGAAATTAACGATGCATGATCTTCTTGCTGCTAATGCATCAAAAGATACGATTATAAGCAATGTAACATTGCCAACATCAGGTGTTTATGGCACAACAATAAGCTGGACTTCAGATAAGGGGAATGTCATCTCAACTACAGGTGCCGTAACCAGACCAGCTAACGCAACAGGTGATCAAGTTGTAACGTTAACAGCAGTATTTACAGATGGTACAGAGACAGTTAACAAAACTTTTCAGTTGACGGTTAAGGCATTGCCAAACGATGTCACTTCTGTAGATGAAGCAAAAGCAGCACTAGTCGTTCATAACATTAATGATGTAAGAGGTCATATATCATTACCAACATCTGGACTATATGGAGCAACGATTACTTGGGCTTCTGTACAACCAAACGTCGTTTCAGTTACTGGAGAAGTAAAACGTCCGGCACACGGTAGTGGGAATGTAGACGTGAAGCTTACAGCTACGATTACATTAAATTCAGCATCCACTACGAAGGAATTTATTGCGAAGGTGAAGGAACTGCCTGCTGATGAAAAATATGCGGGATACTTTTTCACATATTTCACTGGAGAAGGTACTGCAACAGGGGAGCAAGTTTACTTTGCACTAAGTAACGGCAATGATCCGTTGAACTGGCGAGAATTGAATAATGGTAAACCTGTATTGACCTCTACCTTAGGGGAGAAGGGGGTACGTGATCCGTTCATTATTCGTTCGCCTGAAGGTGATAAGTTCTACATGATCGCTACCGATCTGAAAATTAACGGCAATGGTAACTGGGGCAGAGCACACACATGGGGTAGTCGTTCCATTATGGTTTGGGAATCGAATGATTTAGTCAACTGGACAGATCAACGCATGGTAGAGGTTGCACCGGAAGAAGCGGGTAATACATGGGCACCAGAAATTATGTACGACAACACAACTGGTGAATATATCGTATTTTGGGCATCAAGAATGTTTGATGATGCATCCCATACAGGCGATGCTTATCAAAAAATGATGTATAGCAAGACAAGAGATTTCTATACGTTTACTGAACCGCAAGTATATCTGGATTATGGATATTCCATCATTGACACAACGATGATTGAGCATGAAGGAAAAGTGTATCGCTTTACGAAAGATGAGCAAAACAACGGAGATTCTGCTCCATTTGGCAAGATGATCTTCCAAGAGGTCGGTGACTCGATCTTAGATCCAACCTTCAAGATGATTAATCAAGGCGTTGGTAACATCAAATGGGTTGAGGGTCCAACGATCTTCAAATCGAATACCGATAAAAAATGGTATTTATTCGTAGATGAGTTTGGTGGAAGAGGTTATGTTCCATTCGAGACAACTAATCTTGCATCAGGTGTCTGGACATTATCTTCTAACTACAACTTACCAGCGAGTCCGCGTCACGGAACGGTAATTCCAATTACACAACGTGAGTATGATGCACTCAATGGGAAGAACGTACCCGTTAGCGGAATTAGCTTGGACAAAACGACGTTGTCAATCGTAGAAGGTCAATCAGGGCAACTGACAGCTACGGTAGCACCAGCTAATGCAACGAAAAAAGCAGTAACATGGAGCTCTAGCGATACAGCTGTAGCGACTGTAAGTGCGACAGGTCAAGTAACAGCGGTGGCACCAGGAACCGCAAGGATTACAGTAACTACAGTGGATGGTGGTTTATCATCTAGCGCTACGGTAACGGTAACACCATTGGTTGATGGAACACCACAAGCACCAAGCAGTGGTAATGGAAATGGTGGCGGTGACGTTAACATTCCTGCACCTACAGTGCCAACAGCTCCAGGTGGAAATGAGCCAGTGGTCATGAACAACGGCCAAATAAACATTAAACCGGTTGTAAATGAGAGCGGTACTTCTGAAGTGAAGTTAAGTGCGGATACGGTGAGGCGTGCGCTTGATCTAACGACAGGCGGTAAGCTACACATGCGAGTTGAAGCTGATGCAAGCTTGAACGGGCTAACGATTGAGCTAGCAGTAGATGCGCGCTTAACAAGTGGATCTTCTACGGTAGATCGCATCGAGATCAACACAGGCTCTGCAGTCGTAACAGTGGCAACCGAACTGCTTGGAACAGGAACAAGTGCAGGGAAGACGTTAGGATTGTCGATTAAGAAAATAGCAGCTAATCAACTGCCAGCTGGCGCACAAGCTCAGCTGAACGGTGAGGTCGTATACGATATCGAGCTAACGATGGATGGTAAGAAACTTACAGAGTTTGATGGCAGAGATGATCTCGTGATTGAATTGCCATACACACTAAAGGCTGGCGAAAATCCAAACAACGTCGTTGTATACGATGTGAAGGACAACGGAGAGCTAAAAGTGGTGACGAATGGTAAATACAATGCAGCGACAGGTAAAGTAGAGTTCAAGCCAACGTATCTAAGCAAGTATACGGTAGCGTATGTTGCAACGAGCTTTAAGGATGTGACCCAAGATTGGGCGAAGGATGCGATCTCAGCATTGGGAGCAAGAGGCATTGTAAAGGGTGTAGGCGACGGCGAGTTTAATCCGAATGGTCAAGTGACAAGAGCAGAATTCATCACCATGCTGATGAAGTTGTTTGAGTTATCGGATGAGAGCGCAACGACAAGTTTTAGTGATGTGAAGCAAGGAAAATGGTACCATGGAAATATCGCAACCGCGCAGAAGCTGGGGATTGTGAACGGGAAACCAAATGGACGATTCGGAGTTCATGAGAACATTACACGAGAAGATATAGCGGTTATGGTATACAAGGCGATCCAAATTAAGCAACTAGCGTTAGCAAGTGGTGAAGCTGCAGCCTTCAAGGATGAAGCAAACATCGCAAGTTATGCGAAGCAAGCGGTAGAGGCAATACAGGGAGCAGGCATAATAAACGGTGTAGGTAACGATGAGTTTGCACCGAAGAAGAATGCTAGCCGTGCAGAAGCAGCAGTGATGATCTATAATTTGTTGGGTTTGATGTAGACACGTTAATTATAAGGCAGTTGCTATTGATTCACTCAGATCATAAAGTTGGGCGGAAGAACTTGTTCCGTCCACTTTATTATCTGTTTAATCAGTGAGCAGGAAAAGCCGTTAGATCCTGGCCTAAAGAAGTAGCTGTTAACTTTACCTTAATACGGGCTCAATTCTTCCCCTAAGATTATCGGTATAGGCCAGATTTCCATCCGTCGTGATTACGGCAGCCTCGATATCCTTCATATTATTAACTTTATGAATAATGGAGACCGCATCTAACCCAAATAATTCTGTAGTATATATATCGGAGTCGAGTGATCGATCCGCAATAATCGTTAAAGAAGCGATATTACTTTCGATTGGATAGCCTGTTCTGCTGTTAAATATATGATGGTACTGACTCCCTTCCTTCTCTAAAACTCTCTCATATATTCCTGATGTAACAACGGATTGCTCGCGTATACTAACGAGTGCTGCTGCATTTCCTCTAGGTAAAAAGGGATTTTGGATTCCAACTTTCCAGTGACTGGACCCGGTGGGAGAATCGCCATGAACCAGAACATTGCCGCCCATATCGACCATAGCTGATGTAACTCCGTTTTTCTTGAAAAATGACATAACTTGATCAGCAAAATAACCTTTAGCGATCGCTCCAAGGTCGATTTCCATGCCTTTTTTGAATAAATGAACCGTTTGCAGCTCATCGTCAAGCTGTATATGCTCCGGATTCAAGAGCTCCAGCACTGCTTTAATCTCGGTATCTTCCGGCACATGTGCCTCGCGAAAACCAATTCTCCACAAATTGATCAAAGGCCCTATCGCAATATTTAAAAATGAATCTTTATTCAGGCTGTGTTCTTTGCCTATCTTAATAAGATCATACAGTTCCTTGTCTACTCTAAGCGGATGTGATGCGGCTTCTTTTTTTAGCATGGCAAGCTGCGATTGCTCACTGTTGGCACTAAACACTTGTTCATAATGGACAAGCATATTCACGGCTTCCTCGGCAAGCTCTTCAGCATCTGTCCCCTTGATATAGAGGGATATGTTAGTTCCCATAAGCGGTATCGTTCTCGTAAAAGGTTTCATGATAGCCTCCTATATTGCACATTGTTGTCCGTGATTGAGAAAAGTATGGATGAGGTCATGATCCACGCTATTCAGCTTTTTTTCTCCATGATGGGCTATAAAATAATCCAGACTCATCATCTCTAGAGGGATTGGATAGATGTTGTATTCCGAAGGGCACTCCTTGATATGGATGCTTTCAGGCACAAAAGTCAGACCTAAATTATGCTTTGCAAGCTTGAGTACAGTGTAGATTTCATTACTTTCCATAACGATATTAGGCTGTACCTTGTAGACACTGAGCAATTGATCAATCTGTTTTCGGATTGCCGAACCCTTGGACGTTAGAATAAGCTTTTGATTCAAAATGGTGCTGATCTCAATCGTGCCCTCCGGGATGACTGCAACATTCTCTTGATATAATTCGCAGCAACGCGGAATGATGGCCTGGTAACTGTGCCTGCCCCAGTTAAACGAGTTCAAGTTAGGGGAGATACTGCTTGAATTTTGCCCGATCCAGAAGTCCAGCTCATTATTTTGGAGACGTTTCTCATTTTTTTCAGGTAAATCCTCGACAAGATTAATTTTATAAGCAGGATGAAGCTCGAGAAAATCTGGTAAAAAAAGGGGCGTTAAGTACACACCGAGGCTCGGAAGAATGCCAATCCGTAACACTTTATTGTCAATATCCGATACATATGAGATTTCCCTTATAAGCTTCGCGTAGCTGTTTTCGAGTGAAGTTAAGTATTGATAATATATTTTCCCCTGCTCGGTTAATCGGTACGGAAGTTTGTTGCGAGTGATTAGCTCACAGCCCAACTCAATTTCGATTTTTTTGATAACCTTTGTGAGGTAGGGCTGAGATATGTAAAGGGATTGTGCGGCCCTGCTATAGTTGCTGTATTTTAATAGGCTGTCAATGTAACACAAGATATCTTGAGATTCTAACTTAGACATGTTCCTCACCCCTTGTGAAAAAAGTAACAAACTTTGAATTTGAGGTGATTATAACAAATTAGTTATCAAACTGCAATGAATAACTATTAGATCATTTGAGCTTTGATATGTTAGAGTTAGGCCGAAAGATTGAGCCTGACAGTTACGAGCATCATCTCGAATGACAGAGAGGGGATTACGATGAACTATTTAGCTATCGTGGGCACAAATTCGGATGTGTCAACTAACCGCATGCTGCTTCAATTTATGCAAAAGCATTTTGCTAGTGAAGCCCAGATTGACTTGTTTGAAATTAAGGATTTGCCTGCCTTTATTGAAAAAGATGAATTAGAGGATGCTGAAGTTGATATTCCTGTGAAGGTACAAGACTTATTAGATCAAATCTCTAAAGCGAAAGGTGTCATTATCGCTACTCCTGAGTATGACCATGCAATCCCTGCCGTTCTGAAAAGTGCGCTGGAATGGATCAGTTATACCACTCAAACCTTGAAAGACAAGCCTGTTCTGATTGTGGGTGCTTCACATGGTGCGCTCGGTTCTTCCAGGGCACAAGCGCATCTTAGACAAATCCTGGATTCGCCTGAGCTTGGTGCGAGAATGATGCCTAGCAGCGAGTTTCTTTTGGGAAAATCCCAGAGTGCATTTGATAGCAGTGGTAATCTCATTGACGCTCAAAAAGTGGCCGAGCTTGACGAAATCTTCAATGAGTTTATTTTGTTTACGGAGATCACTACGGAACTGTTATCAAAAAGGACGTTGAAGAAAAAAACGAAAAAATTTTCCTGGCAAGAGTAGGGGGGCTAATCACAATGAAAATCATAGCGATCGTTGGCACAAATGCAAAGAAATCGTATAATCGCAAGCTGCTTCAATTCATACAAAAGCATTTTGAGTCCAGAGCAGCCATTGAAATCCTCGATATTACAGATGTTCCGATGTTTAATCAGTCCGATAACCAAACAAACAGTGTAATTATACAATCGTTTAATGAAAAAATTATCGCAAGTGATGGTGTCATTATTGCGACTCCAGAATATAACCATTCCATCCCTTCATCCCTTAAAAGCCTGCTGGAATGGTTGAGCTTTGAAATCCATCCGCTGGCTGGCAAACCCGTGATGATCATAGGTGCGTCACAGGGAACACAAGGTTCCTCGCGTGCACAACTGCATCTTCGTCAAATCCTGGATGCACCAGGTGTCGAAGCTAACGTGATGCCAGGGTATGAATTTTTGCTTGGCAGCGCACATAAAGCATTTGACGAATCAGGCAACCTGAACAATGAAGGAACGATCGATTTCCTGGAAACATGTTTCCTGCGGTTCCTTCGGTTTGCCAAAATTTCAAATCAGCTGAACGAAGAAGAAGAATTCACTTATAATCCCGGTGTGTATGAGATCAATGCTATAGGTCACAGTGGCAATCTGCCGATGAAGGTATCCTTTAGTGAAAATAGAATTGAAAGCATCGATATCGATTCGAAGGGTGAAACCGAAGGCATCGCCGATGTTGTTTTTGTAAGAATTCCGAATAAAATCATTGAGGGACAGACGCTGAATGTAGATGCTCTCTCAGGTGCTTCTGAAACCAGTAATGCTGTCATCAATGGTGTAGCCAAAGCGGTTAAGCTTGCCGGAGTGAATCCTGACATCCTGAAAAGACGTCCAAAACCTGCTAGCAGCCAGATGAAAGATGACGAAGAATACACTTGCGATGTGGTCGTTGTAGGTGGAGGTGGCGCAGGACTCAGTGCTGCTGCTACAGCTTTACAACAAGGAGCAAGTGCGATTGTACTTGAGAAATATCCTGCTGTTGGGGGGAATACGATCCGCTCAGGTGGTCCTGTCAATGCTGCAGATCCTGTATGGCAACAACAGTTCACTGAGAATCCAGGGGAAAGACAGACGATTGAGAATTTATTAAGTACCGATGAGAGCTTGATCCATCCAGAATATGTAGATGATTTCCATGCACTCAAAGAAGAGTTTACTGCATATCAGGATAAGTTCGGCACAGAAAAGGCTTATTTATTCGACTCCCCACTTTTTCACAGAATGCAAACGTATTTTGGGGGCAAACGTACAGACCTGAATGGGAGCATGATCTATGGACAATACGATCTGGTCAAAGTACTTACAGACCGTGCCTTGGAAAGTGTAAGGTGGCTTGAGGATATCGGGGTTGAGTATGATAAGAGTATCGTATTTGCTCCAGTGGGTGCCCTTTGGCGTCGTGGCCATAAACCTGTCAAAAGTTATGGCTCTGCCTTTATCATTGCACTTAGCAAATATGTAGAAGAGCATTCAGGAAAAATTATTACAGATAGCCCGGTCAAACAATTGATCATCGAAGATGGAAAAATAACAGGTGTTATCGCAACAGGTGTCAATGGTCAGAACATAACCATTCATGCCAAAGCCGTTGTGCTTGCCAGCGGCGGTTTTGGTGCAAATACACAGATGCTCAAGGAATATAACACATACTGGAGCCATATTGACGATGATATCAAAACAACAAATTCCTATGCGATGACTGGTGATGGAATATCGCTCGGTAAGAGTGCAGGAGCAGCGCTGACAGGCATGGGCTTCACTCAAATGATGCCGGTAGCCGATCCGGATACGGGCGAACTCTTCAGTGGACTGCAAGTACCGCCTGAAAACTTTGTCATTGTTAATAAAAAGGGAGAACGATTTGTTAATGAATTCTCTGGACGAGATGTCTTAACGAAAGCAGCTATCGAGCAGGGAAGTTTATTTTACCTGATTGCGGATGACGAGATCAAGAAAACGGCAGCGAACACAAGCCAGGAAAAGATAGATCAGCAAGTAGAAGCGGGTACTCTGTTTAGAGCCGATACGATAGAAGAACTGGCAGTGAAAATCAATATGGAACCTGAAGTTCTTAGAAATACAATTCATAAGTATAACTCATATGTGGATGCGGGCTTTGATCCGGAGTTCCATAAGGATACGTTTAGCTTAAAAGTCGAGAAGTCTCCATTCTATGCTACGCCTAGAAAACCGGCAGTTCACCATACAATGGGTGGTATCAAGATCGATACCCAAACTCGCGTATTGGATGAAAACGGTCAGCCGATTGCACATCTGTATGCCGCTGGGGAAGTTGCAGGAGGTATACATGCAGGCAACCGTTTAGGCGGTAATGCCTTGACGGATATATTTACTTTTGGACGAATCGCTGGTAAGACTGCCGTTGATGAGATAAATGATTAGAATGTAACCTAAAAGCCCCCCACTAAACACAAGGATTCTCGAGTGTTTAGTGGTTTTTTTATGATGCATAGCAGTGATACTATTTATTTGAAAGCGCTTTAAATTTATTGTAGACAACAGCTATGTCGGATGATATATTGTTTCTATAAGAAACAATATTATTTTTGAGAAAAACAATAATAAACGTGTCCATGGTAGGGCGGAGGAAACGATCTCTCGGAACTTATGTTTGGACACCACAAAAAGGACGGGGAAACGATGACTAAAATCGAGACAAGCATTCAATCCTTTGACGGTACACAGCTTTATTTCAGCAAGGATACAGTAGAAAATGCAAAAGCCGCTGTCGTCATTGTTCACGGACTAGCTGAGCATGCAGGGCGCTACGATTATTTGACAGAGAAGCTGAATCAGCGCGGGTTTAGCGTGTATCGCTTCGATCATCGGGGTCATGCCAGATCCGAGGGACAGCGTACCTTCTATAAAGTATTTGATCATCTAATTGAAGATGTTCATGTCATTGTCGAGGCGGCATTGCAAGAGAGCGGTGATCTTCCGCTGTTTGTCATCGGACATAGTATGGGCGGTTTTGCAACCTCGTCCTTTGGAACGAAATATCCAGGCAAGGTCAAAGGCATCGTACTATCCGGAGCGCTCACTCGTTACAATACAAAAGTTGCCGGAGAACTGCCGATGGATCTTCCTACAGGCACGTATTTCCCAAATGAGCTGGGCAGCGGCGTATGTAGTGATCCCGCAGTTGTATCCGCTTACGCGAATGACCCACTGGTTGAAAAGCAGATCTCTGTAGATTTATTTAACAGTCTGGGAAATGGCATAACATGGCTCAAGGAGAACGCCAAGCAGTTTACAGATCCCGTGCTTGTACTGCATGGGGCCAATGATGGACTGGTCAGCGAAAAGGATTCCCGTGACTTTTACGGCGATATCGCTTCAACAGATAAAACACTTAAAATTTATGCTCATCTGATGCATGAGATATTTAATGAACCGACTCGTGATGATGTTATTGAAGAAGCGATTACATGGATTGAAAAACGGATCTGATTTCAATAGAGTAAGAGAGAGAATCTGAATATGAAAGGAATTACGCATGAAATTAGATTGGATGGGCGACCATCGGGAACTGATTGAGAAAATTATCAAATACGGTAATGCGTACTCAAACACCTATAAGCTGCAGCGAAGTTATGGTACAGACATGATGTTCTCGGCTTCACAGATTCAGACGCTGGAATACATTCTGGAAGCCGAGGACAAGGAAGAGAAGATGTCGGAGATGGCCGCACGTCTGGGTGTAAGCCGCAGTACATTTTCCAAGAACGTGAAGAATCTGACGGAAAAAGGCCTGCTCGAAAAATTTCATTTAAGCGGTAACCGCAAAGACATTTACGTCAAACCTTCGGAGAAAGGTCGCGAGGTATATGCGAAGTATACCGAATTTGTAAGGGAGCTTTGCTTTGATGAGATTTTCAAGTATGCAGATCAGATTTCAGAAGCGGATAAGCAGAACTTTGTTCGCATCATGGATCTGTTTGCCGACGTGCTCGTCTGGTATGGTGAAAAAGAACAGGAAGCGCGCAAGTTAATCAGAATTGATTCCTCTGAAACGCAACCTTGAAATTTAAGGCAACAGCCCATTCCCTCCGCGAATGTCCGTCATACAGTATAAAGTGCTTGATGCAGCAGAGGCTGTAGGACAATTATTCAGCAGGGAGTGGGACGTGTGAAATCATCAACAAAGCTTACCGGACGGGTTATTTATAAAGGAGATCCGGGATATGAAGCGGCGCGCAAGAACTGGGACCCGCATACGGACAAATTTCCCAAAGTGTTTGTATTTGCCCAACGGACGAAGGATGTATCCAATGCTATCCGATGGGCTCGTGAAAACAATGTACCGATCAGGCCGCGGAGCGGCAGACATGCGCTTGAAGTGAATCTTTCACAGGTGAATGGCGGTATCGTGATTGATGTGAGTGATCTGAATTCCATCAAGCTTGATAAAAAAAATGGAACGGTTGTTGTTGGAACAGGAAACCGAGTGGGAAGAATTGCAAATACCCTTGCCAAGCAAGGTTTCATAGCTCCTTTTGGTGACAGCCCTACTGTAGGGATCGGTGGAATTACATTAGGTGGGGGAATTGGGCCTCTCCAGCGTACCATCGGTCTTATCAGTGATAACCTGCTTGAAGTGGAGATGGTGGACGCCAAAGGAAAAGTGATTCGGGCCAATAAAAATCGTAATTCGGATCTCTTTTGGGCCTCGCGGGGAGGGGGCGGTGGTAACTTCGGAGTATACACCCGCTACAAATTCAAAGTGCGCCGTGCTCCAGCGAAAGCAACTGTATTTAAGATTACCTGGCCATGGGCTCAATTCGAAAAGGTGCTCAAAGTATGGCAGAGGTGGGCTCCCTCTGTGGATACAAGACTGGGCAGCGAGTTGTCCATCGGACCGAAAAAGGGTGGCAATGTCGTCATGGAGGGGCTGTTCCTAGGGTCAAAAACAGAGGCACTCCGTCTATTGCAGCCGATTACAAGTGTTGGCACACCGACAAGTTCCATTGTTCGTTTGTTACCTTACACGGAAGTTGTGAAGTTCTTATTACAACCTGATCCGACCGAGACTCAACGGTATAGCAACCAGTTCTCGTCCGGTTTTGGACGAAAACCATTCCCCGACAAAGCCATTAAATCGATGCGCGCATTCTTGGAGAACCTGGAAGAGGGGCCAGGCGGATTCTATTTCCTCAACTGGGGCGGAGCAGTAAGTCGCAAATCACCTAGATCAACCGCCTTCTTCTGGCGTAAAGAGAAGTTCTATGTGGAATGGACCAGTACGTGGCTCAAACCATCCCATGCCGCCAAAAATATCGCACTCGCTCGTAATACTCGCAAGAAATTGCAACCATACATTGTGGGTTCCTACATCAACGTTCCAGACCAAGGGATCAAGAATTCCGGTCCAGTGTACTATGGAGCCAACTATGCCAGACTGCGGAGAGTCAAAGCCAAGTATGACCCGAAAAATGTGTTTAACAATCCGCAAAGCATTACTCCGGCTCGGATAGTGTAGTCCATGTTCACTTGTTTAATACCTCTTCAATGAGTGAAGAAAACACGCCTTAATTGGCGTGTTTTTTGTTGAAATGAACTTATTTTCAAAAAGAAACTAAAAAGCCGCCCTCGGTCATATGACCAAGAGCGGCTTCTTCACATGTTAAATACGCACGGCAGTTAAAGCGCTGTTAAGCTTTAACTTGTTCTCCAGCAAATACTTCAACGTTCATTGGAGCGGCCATGAATGCTGCTGCTTGTTGAACAAAAGCTTGGAAATGCGCGCTTGTGTTGTGGGAAGCTGTAGCAGCTTCATCTTTCCACAGCTCGATCATCGTGTATTGTTGTTCGCGTTCTGTGCTTTTTGCCAAATCGTAGCTGATGTTACCTTCTTCTTGACGTGTAGCAGCCATCAGTTCTTTCGCAGCTGCGAGGAATGCTTGCTCTTGGTCCGGTTTAACTTGCAGATGAGCGTGAATGATAATCATAATGTATAACCTCCATATTGTGTTTGTTTGGAATGTGTTAAGAAAGGGGAAACCGTCCCTAATATTATGCCCAAGTTGTGATTGTTTCTACTGGCAGACGGTAGGAAGGATGACCTTCTTTGGCCGATTTACCAATCGAGATCAACATAACGGGTTGATAACGTTCTTTGTCCATGCCGAACGCTTCTGCGATTTGATCTTTCTCATAACCACCAATTGGGTTGGTATCATAACCGTGAGCACGTGCTACAAGCATTAATTGCATGGAAGCAAGTCCAGCGTCGATCATATTAACTTCGCGAATAGCGGAAGCAGGCATATTTTCATAATAAGGCAATACTTTTGATAGTTGCATATCTTTAACTTCTTGTGGCATATAACCGAGTTCTACGGCTTTGCCAAAAATTTCTTCCATATGTTCCGCGTTTTTCATGTCAATGAATACGCCAATGACTGCGGAGGAAGTCAACACTTGATTTTGATTAAATCTCGCAAGTGGAGCAAGCTTTTCTTTACCTTCAGTCGTATCTACAACCAGAAAACGCCAAGGCTGCAAATTGATCGAAGATGGTGCACGGGAAGCTTCTGACAGAATTTCAGTCATTTCTTCACGGCTAATTTTCACTTCAGGATCGTAAAGTTTAACAGAACGACGACCGTAGGTGATTTCGTTAAAATCATTGGTTTTTTGGAATTTGCTTTGAATTGTACTCATGCATGGATCTCTCCTCTATATATGGGTTTAGAAATTGTTCTGCATACGTTCCAGGAAATCGGCGAGTGATTGAACTTCGTCTTCACTGAAATCCTGTAAAATCTGGTTGATAAAATTGGTCTTCTCAGCTTTGTAGCCTTCAATCTGCTTCCGACCGTGGTCCGTCAAACGAACAAAAGTGACCCGATTATCATCGGGATTCTTACGTCTTGTAACCATCAGGTCCGCCTCAAGCTGTTTCAAGTGGCGTGTAATCGCAGCACTATCAATGTTAATGATTTTCTGCAGCATGGATTGGTTAATCTCATCGACCTGATCCAGTTCATGCAGAATTTCAAAGCGAGAGGAACTGATACCTGTACAGCGTTCGAACTTGGGACTGAGTTTGTTACCCAACACGTTCAACAGATTGATGATTTGTTCTTCTTTGGAAACAATACGTGTCATGACTAGACCTCCCGGGTGAATCTGAATCATGAACAACGGCGTATGTTAACCAATGATTAATGTTGCAGTATACAATGCCATTGCCTAATGATTATTTGGATGCTCTCGAATCATTGATGTATCAATATTTGATGCGTCAATCATTGATGGCTCAATTAATATATCATGCCTTTTATGATTTTGCAACAGGTTAGAAAATGTTGCTGATTCTAGAGTTATTATCCCGCTACGTATACATTGCAGTCCATATATGTTGTCCAAATGGGTAAGTTAATATTGATTGTGCATGTTATTGAGAATTGTTATCAATTGATTTATAATGAAATGAAATATACATACTGAGCGAAAATTACAGGCTCTTCATAAAGAGTAGCAAGAAGGTATGTCGATGTAATATGGCGGGAGGGAAAGTACAGCGGATATGAATTTGAATGATCACATCAGGTTGTGGAATCATGTTTTTGTCAAAATACTGGATGTACGCCAAAACGCTTTGCATCCTGGGGAGAAGTTGAAGAATTATCAACTACCAGCAAGTACCTATCTATATATCACCGACGGAAGTGCACGGATACGAATGGATCAACACAGATACATCGTGGAGGGATTCCACATCATTCATGGAGGCAAGCAGGCGTATTTAAATATGGAGACGGATTCGGGCGTGGCGTATTATATGATTTTGTACAAAGCCATCCTAGCCTTGCCCTGTGGGATGGAAATTCAGTATCTGATGGACCATGAACGTCCGTTTCAGGACCAATATGCACTTGTACCAACCCGTCCGCTACACATGTATCAGTGTATGGAGGAATTGAAACAGGAGTGGGAGCAGTCTACTAAGCTTGCAAAGTTACATGCCAAAACCTTATTTCATCAATGGGTATATCTTTTATTGACAGACTTACACGAACAATCCATTCAGCCACATAAACCGGATACGGTCACACAGGCTATTGAATATATGAATGCTCATCTCCATGAGCCCATAGCTCTTGACGTAATGGCAGAAGCAATGGAATGCAGTGTGGGGCACTTGTCGAGGCTGTTCAAACAAAAGTTAAACATCAGTCCCATCCAGTATCTTGGACAGATTCGAATGGAGAGGGCCGCACATCTTCTGGTGCATACCAGTGCAACGCTGCAACAGATTGCAGAACAGATCGGCTATCCGGATGCACATTCACTGAGCCGCAGTTTCAAAAAAATAAAAGGGCTTTCTCCAATTCGCTACAAAAAAGGAGTAAGCCAACGGTTAAACAAGTCGAGACACCCATTGGTATTGAACAACAAACAAGATTTGCCCAGTGTAATGCAAGAAAATGCCCTTCAATCGCTACATTCCTCTCTATATAATGATATTGATTATCAATATCAAAAGAGTGTTGGAGGGGAATTAATAATGCAAGGAAAATTCAAAATGACAGCACTAAGCATGATGTTGTGTCTCACGTTATTGCTCACGGCCTGTTCCAGTCCAGCGCCGTCTGCAAGTGGTACGCAAACAGAGACCAATGCGACTACTACACAATCGGGTAACCAGGCAACGGAGGCAGGGAAATCGACTGCACAGCCGGAGACGCGGACCGTCTCTACAATGAGGGGAGATGTGGTAATCCCGGCCAATCCGCAGCGTGTTGCTTCAGATCAATATATGGGGTACCTGCTGAAACTGGGCATAGTACCGGTTGGTGTAAGAACATTTATGCTGAACGAAGGATGGATTGAAAAGTCTGGCATTGCTACTGATGTTATAGCGGGTATTGAGGATTTGGGAGGAGAGTTCCCAATGAATCTGGAGAAGTTAGTGTCACTTGAGCCGGATCTCATCATCGGTTCCATTGATAAAAATATTGAGGATTACGAAAAAATTGCAACGACCGTCTTTTTACCTTATTGGGAAGGTGATAAAACTTCTGGCCCACTGGAAAAGCTGCGCCGGATTGCTGGTGTTTTTGGAAAAGAGAAGGAAGCAGAGCAATGGATCACGACATATGAAAAGAATATCGAAGAGACTAAGAAGCAGATTGATGGTGTAATTAAAGAAGGCGAGACTGTATCCATCATACAAATAGGGTACAAAGCGTTGTATGTACTTGGTGCAGAAGGCGGGAACTATGGTAGTTCCACGATCTATGAGATGCTGAAACTGCCTCCAACTCAGCAAGCACTCGAAATGAAGGATGGATTCGAGACGATCTCCCTTGAAGTACTGCCTGAGTATATGGGAGATCATATCTTCTTATATGGTTCGGGTAGTGAGGACGCCAAAGAGATCCTGAACAGCGAGGTTTGGAAACGTCTGCCTGCTGTGCAGAAAGGACAAGTCTACGCCTATGGTTCCTTGGATGGTACAGAGGATGAGTTCGTCATGGAAGATCCCTATTCACTGGAGTTGCAGTTGGATAGTATAAAGAATTTACTATTGGGAGCTGAAAAATAGAGTGTAATCAGTTCACATAGAATCGGATCAGAACAGGGAGGGGACGTGAGCATGGAGGAAAATGATTGGATCAAACAACTGGAGCAACTACATTTCTCTGCTGTCCACGTCTGCCATTACTCTAGCAATCCGGGGGCTGTTCAGCGTCGGATCTGGAAAAGGTTCGCCATTTGCAGGGTCATCGCTGGCAAGGGATCTTTGTCTATGGATAACATTGTACATACGGTATCTCAAGACGAGTGGTTTTTGTTGAAGCCAGGAATGCATGTGGAGTTTCAGACGGATATGGAAGCACCTGTCCGATATCAGATCATTTTATTTTCCTGTGTTACACTTACCCGGCGTAAGAATGCTTGGCATACCGAGGCATTTGATCTCCCTGTGACGGGCAAGCTTAATGTTCCTTCCAATACACGTGATATTCAGGAGATGATGGATACCCTGATGAGTGGAAAACACTCGTTTACTAGTCTGGAAAAGACGCGCAGGAAACATCTTTTGCATCAGTTGTTGATTCAGTTAATGATGCACGTGAAAGAAGCAACTCCCCCTGTAGCGGGGATGGATTTGGCACTTGATTATATGACGCATCAGTATAGGGAAGACATTCGAATTGATCAGATGGCCCGCATGGCAGGGCTTAGTGTGAATCATTTTATAAGAACATTCAAACGGCAATTAAATATGACCCCGATTGAATATATCCTGAAACTACGTATGGCAAAGGCCAAGCAGCTGTTATTTTCTTCAGATAAAATCAAGGAAATTGCGGAGCAAGTGGGTTATAAGGACGAGCACTATTTCAGCAGAGTTTTCAAGAAAAACGAAGGAATCGCCCCAACGTTGTATATGAAAAATAAAGTGAATCGCATTGCCACCTTGTATTACGGGTTGGACGATTATGTGATAACGCTTGGTTTGAGGCCAGTATCCGCTTTATCCTATGGTCAGAGGGTGGCTCGACATGTTGCCATACCTGCGCTTCAAGCACACAGTCATCAGGGACTTATTCTGGATAGCTTCAATCAGAACTATGATGATTTGAGGCGAGTCCAACCGGACCTGATCATTACAAGTGATCGTTTGGAGCCAAATGACTCCCTGCATCGTATCGCGCCTACCACCATGCTGGAGCACACCAACCATTTTGGGGAGAGGCTTCTGTATATGGCGGACATTATGGGCCGCACCGAACAGGCCGTACAGTGGATAGAACAACATGCTGAACTGAGCCGGGTTCTTCGAGGGCGCATTCAATCGAGGTGGGGGAAACAGAGTGTCATGTTCATCCGGGTGACTTCTCATTTCTACCGAATGTATGGATTGAACAACCAGACAGGGGCCCTGTTGTATGATGATCTGGGATTTTATTTGCCTCGTGATTTTCCTGAACAACAGTGGGCTGTAGAGAGCAAAGTTTGCGATTTGCAGTTATACGACGCGGATCATGTGTTTGTAATGGTCGACCCGACAGAAGAGGCACGTGCTCAACTGGGGCAATTGCAGCAATCCAGTGCATGGTTGGCATTAAAGGCTGTTCAAGAAGGCCATGTATATAATGCAGGAGATATTTTCTTCAAAACGCTGGGTCCCACCGGACGAATGTGGGCCATGCGATATGTGGCAGAGCAACTTGGGGTTACCTTACGGTGATATTGTGCAAGAGAAGAGAGTGGAATAATCCATGGTAAGCCTGTATGCTTTTCCCTACTATAGTGATAATGATTATTATTATTAAATAGTAGAGGGGATTTACTACAAATGGTAAGACAGAGAGCAACAACGATGATACTGTTGGCCCTGCTTGTGCTCGTTCTGACGGCATGTAGCAAGGCATCAGAAGTAACAGAAGCAACGCCTCCGCAACAGGATACACCTGTGGAAGAGAGTGGTACGCAAACGATTGAGCATCTTAAAGGAACAACGGTTGTACCGCAAAAAATAGAGCGTATGGTGGTATTATCTGCTGCTTACATCGATCACATGTTGACGATTGGTGAGAAACCAGCAGGCGTTAATGTAGAAGTTCGTTACGGAGGAGATTATTTGCCTTACTTTGCAGATCAGCTTGCCGGCATTCCAACGGTAGGGTCTGCAGACAGTCCTAACCTGGAGGCTATCCTTCAGATTGATCCGGATGTCATCGTTATTGAGAGTCGAACTGCGGAGAGTACGTATGATCAGTTGGAGAAAATCGCTCCGACGATTGTACTTGGTACTGAATGGCTGGATTTTGTTGATGATACAACATATTGGACACAGGATCTGTTGACCATTGCCGGGATGTACAACAAAGTGGATCTGGCAAAAGAAAAGATAGCCGAGGTAGAGCAGCAGGCGAAGCAATTAAAAGCGAAGATCGAACAACTGGATCAAAAAAAGTTGGCTTATCTGCGTGTAAGAGAGAAGACCTTACAAATTTACGCGGCAAAAGGACATCCAACCAACACACTTTTGTATCATGATCTTGGATTTGTGCCAACGACTGTGACACCTGCCGAACAACGTGAGGACCTGTCCATGGAGAAAATTGCAGATGTGGATGCTGATTTCGTAGTTCTGGAGATTGACCCGAATGCCGACGAGTATGTAAACAACATCAACGCAAGCTCACTCTGGAAGGCAGTGCCGGCTGTCGGTGCAGATCAGGTCTATACGACAGACTCGTTCTGGTTGTTTAAGGGCTGGGGAGCGATTGGGCGAAGCGAGATTATCAACGAAGTTGAAGAGATGATTCAATAGATGAGACATTATCCAAGACATGATTATTCAGAGATGTCGGAAGTTTTACAGCAATTTTTTGTGACGACGATCCAAGTGGACTGCGATGATTCCAAGTATCCTTTCCGTGTGAAGGATCTGCTGAATGAAGAGAAACGAAACTTGATATTGCGTGAACAGGCTATGCAGCAAGGGCTTCAATTGGGCGGAAGAGGAAGTGCGGCCGTCGGTACACTTTTTGCCAAACGTTACTCCGTATTCGTGATGTCCGTAATTTCAGCATTCAGTCTATACGATACTATACTTAGCGTTGCAGACGATGATGTGCGGTTTGAATTGAATGGTGCAGGTGGCATGCGATATGAGACTCTGCTGGAGAGAACCTCTCTGGAGGGTGAAGATCCTGTTCAGCGCAGGTCAGAGAGTGGCTTGCTCAAGAAAAGAGTGCTGCTACATCTGGAACCTGTCCTGCGAGCGGTAGCCGTCGCTACAAGAGCGAGCGATAAGGTCATGTGGTCTCTGGTTGCCCATAATGTGCAACAATTGTATGCACGTATGATCAATGATCAGAGCATTTGGAAGACAGATGAACGGCTTGCAAAGATTCAAGAAGATCAAAGCCTCTGGCTGGATCGGCAAAACGATAATGCATGTACATTTGCCAATGAGCTACAGCGCTTCGAACATTCCGGGTGGCAGGGACCTCCGTTCCTGCTACGCCGATATTGTTGTTTGGCTTATCTGGTTGGAAACGGAAGTCATACACATGGGTATTGTGACAGTTGTCCGAAGCTGGATTCGGAATCCCGATTGCGTAAACTTCTTCAGCAGTGAACAGACACTCTTGTACCGCATGGTACGAATCTGTTTCAGACAAACCATGTTCTCTTCGGTTTCCAGTGGATAGAATCTATGATCGACAAGTTACACAACCTGCAGCGGCTTGAGCCAGCGTCTGCGGGTTTGTTGGCTTTGTACAAGGTCACGATACCTTTGCATTGAGGGATAGTATTCGTTATACTTCAAGCTATTGATCAATTAATCACTAACTATTGGAGGGCGGATTATCATGGCAAAGGATAAAGCAGCGTCGGTTAACCGGCGAAATGATATTATCTCTGCAGCAATTGACGTCTTCGCGGAAATTGGCTATTATCGTGCCACCACAGCCCAGGTGGCTGAACGGGCACAGATCTCACAGCCGTATATATTTCGTTTTTTCAAAACAAAAGAAGCTTTATTATTAACTGCAATTGAGGTCTCATGGACACGGGTGATTGATTCGTTTCGAATTGTGGTGGAGATGGCGACACCAGATCAGTTAGAGAATGATCTCATTGAAGCCTATGATAAGATTCTGGAATCGCACAAGAGCGAGATCTTGCTTCAGATGCAGGCGCAAACGATCCGGGAGGAAGTCATTCGTCAGGCTATGCAAAAAGGCATTAGTGATGTAAGAGCCATGGTACTGGAAGCTTTCACCGTTGCAGGAATTGCTGAACCGCTAAAAAGAACCATGATTTTTCTGGCAATCGGGATGTTGTGTAATGTATCTAATGCACTGGATATGCCAGAGTTGAAGGAACGATAGAGAGGGAGGTAAAGTCCCTTTTTATATTTTAGTTATTGATCAATCACTAAATGGATGAAAGAGGTCGATCTACGATGAAAAGAGCTATTGTGATTGGAGCCACAGGTGGAACAGGTGCAGCAATTACGGAGGAATTGATTAGACGAGGGATTTCAACGATCGCATTTGGGCGCTCCCGTCAAAAGTTGGAGCAACTTGCGGTAAAATTGGGATATCCGGATCACCTGCTAATTGCAGTTGGAGATGCATTTCGGTCGGAGGATATTATTGCTGCTTCCCAGGGTGCCGATGTCATATTTCATAGTGCGAATGTCCCTTATAACGAGATGGAGAGCAGGCTGATTCCGCTCGGTGAATCTGTGATGGCGGCGGCAGAACACTTGGGTCTGAACGTGGTTGTTATAGACGGAATCTATCCCTATGGCAGAAGACAAATGAACGAGGTAACCGAAGAACATCCGAAACAGCCACATACCCGCAAAGGCAAGACACGACTTGCCTATGAACAGATGTTATTCAGCACAAGTTGGAGCAGAGCTCAGGTGATGATCGTTCGTTTGCCAGATTATTATGGCCCATCGGCTAATCAAGCTTCCTATCTGGGTTCAACCCTTGAAGCGATAGCAAAAGGAAAGATGGCTTTTTTTATCGGGAATATGAACGTGCCGAGAGAGTATATTTATTTGCCGGATGCTGCGGTCATGGTGGTGGAGCTGGCAAGCAGAGAGATGACGTATGGACAGAACTGGAACATTCCTGGATCGGGGATCATCTCGGGTCATGACATCGTGCGATTGGCACAGAAGGCTGCAGGAAGAAGTAAACCTGTGATGGCGTTAGGAAGAGTGGGATTGTCTTTGATTGGACTAGGTGTACCCGTTATGAAAGAAATTGTAGAAATGTTATATCTGACTGAGGAACCCCTGATTCTGAGTAGACAGAAGTATGAGGAACGGATTGGCCCGGTTGTGGCAACATCTTTTGAGGAAGGAATTGCGTTGACGATTAAGGAGTTGGAGTTGCAGGGGGAGTAGAGGGGAATATATTTTTTGGAGAAAAGTAATTGATTGATCACTAACTGTGAAGGTTTCATAGGTATATTGAATAGGGGGGCGCACAAAGCTAGTCCAGGGCATAGAGTGTACTATTGTAAAATGCGGGGATTTGACGTGGTGTACAAGGAGGGGGGATTCTCTTGTGAGCGGTATATCCAAAAGGAAACGCAAAATTTCCTCAATCAGTACAGGTAAACGGAAAGCAAAAAAATCAAAAAAGCACTCTATCCCAAAGAAGAAGAGTAAGTCTTGTAAGAAAAGCAGACGTAAATGCAAAAAAAAGAAAAGTCACAGGATTCCTTTCCTTCGCGGCCCACGGGGTTATCAGGGAATGAGAGGATTCACTGGAGCAACAGGTGCTACTGGGTTAACTGGAGACCCTGGGTATCCCGGCATATGGGGAGCAACCATTTTAACAGGACGGACCGGAGTAACCGGAACCACGGGAAGTACCGGAATAACTGGAGTCACAGGTGCAACAGGAGCAACTGGAATTACCGGAATTACCGGAATTGGTGTTACAGGCGTGACCGGTGCTACAGGAAATACCGGTATAACCGGCTTTACAGGTCCAACTGGAGTTGCAGGATCAGCTGGGGCTACCGGGTTCACTGGAGCAACTGGTTCAACTGGAATTGGTGTGATGGGACTAACGGGATCTACTGGTGAAACAGGATTCACAGGAGTTACAGGTTCGACTGGCCCAACCGGAGCGACGGGTCTAATAGGTATTACGGGTGCGACTGGATTAACGGGAAGTACTGGCGAAATTGGAATCACAGGCCCGTCCGGAGCAACAGGAACAACTGGTATTACTGGAACCACAGGTACCACAGGTATCACAGGAGTCAGTGGCGTAACTGGAACGACAGGTACTACGGGCGCGACCGGCCCAACCGGTGAGACAGGTATCACCGGAGTTACAGGCGCTACAGGATTTACTGGGGCGATAGGAGCAACGGGAAGTACGGGTCCAACTGGAAATACTGGCATAACCGGCATGACAGGGATAACAGGTGCGATCGGCGCAACTGGTGCCACTGGGGAAACGGGACTTACTGGTACGACAGGCCCCACTGGGGGGATCGGGTCTACGGGAGTTACTGGTGTAACCGGAACTACAGGAAGTACTGGAATAACAGGTAATACTGGTGAAACAGGATCAACAGGTACTACCGGATTACCTGGCGTTACGGGTACCACGGGTGTAACCGGTTCTACTGGAATTACAGGCCTCACGGGAATTACTGGAGCAACTGGTGCTACTGGCACAACCGGAGTCACAGGTACGACTGGTGCGTCAGGACCCACCGGGGATACAGGAGTAACGGGAACTACCGGTACCACAGGAATAACTGGCGTTACCGGAGCAACTGGCGCCACTGGAGAGACGGGTCTAACTGGGAACACCGGCACTAATGGAGAAACGGGTACCACCGGAGTTACAGGTGCTACAGGATCTGCTGGGGCGATAGGGGCAACGGGAAGTACAGGTACAACCGGCGTTACAGGCATAACCGGCAATACTGGTGTAACAGGAGCCACAGGAATTACTGGAGCAACTGGAACTACTGGAGATACAGGTCCAACAGGGGTCACAGGAACGACAGGTGTGACGGGATCAACTGGCGCAACTGGAGAAACAGGGTTCACAGGACTAACGGGAGTTACCGGTCCAACAGGAACGACAGGGTTAACAGGGGTAACCGGAATCACCGGTGAGACTGGAGCCACAGGGATTACAGGTACAACTGGACTAACTGGCATTACTGGAACCACGGGTATCACAGGCGTGACCGGAGCTACCGGACTGACTGGTGTCACTGGGGAAACGGGTCTAACAGGAGGTACAGGTGCAACTGGTATTACAGGTCCTACGGGTGCGACTGGGATCACAGGAATCACGGGTACAGCTGGTGTAACTGGCCCAACAGGTGCGACTGGAGAAACAGGAAGTACAGGTTCCATTGGAGTAACCGGCGCAACCGGAACAACTGGTGCAACTGGAGAGACGGGGCTAACAGGAGTCACAGGTGTCACCGGGGAAACGGGTCTAACTGGGGCTACAGGTGTAACGGGCTCAACCGGTTCGACTGGCCCAACAGGAGAGACAGGACTAACAGGTATAACTGGAAGTACGGGTGCGACGGGAACAACTGGTGTTACAGGTGCAACCGGAGTTAGTGGCACAACAGGAATTGCTGGTGTAACTGGCGCGACAGGACTCACCGGGGCTACTGGTTCAACTGGTAATACCGGAGCTACTGGCATAACCGGGGTCACCGGCGAAACAGGGCCAACCGGCACAACTGGCTTAACTGGCGTTACGGGTACAATTGGTGTGACCGGAGCAACAGGCGTCACTGGAGAGACAGGAGCTACAGGTCTGACGGGAAATACAGGACCAACGGGTGTCACCGGATTTACGGGTCCAACAGGTGAAACAGGAATCACTGGAGTTACAGGCCCTACTGGAGCAACCGGCTCAATCGGAACTCCTGGAGATACAGGTTCAACAGGGGTCACAGGTACGACTGGTGTGACGGGATCGACCGGTGCAACTGGAGAAACGGGAATTACAGGTGCGGCTGGACTAACTGGCATTACCGGAACCACGGGCGTCACAGGAGGTACCGGAGCTACAGGAATTACGGGAGCGACCGGAACCACGGGCGTTACTGGGGAGACTGGTCTAACAGGGAACACAGGTGTAACGGGACCAACCGGCACGACTGGTTTAACTGGCGTAACGGGACTTACTGGTGTGACCGGAACTACTGGCACTAGTGGCATAACGGGAACAACTGGTATTACGGGAGTAACCGGAGCAACAGGTGTCACTGGAGAGACGGGTCTAACAGGAGGTACAGGTGCAACTGGTATTACAGGTGCTATGGGTGCGACTGGACTAACTGGTATTACCGGAACCACGGGTACAGCTGGGGTAACGGGCCCAACAGGTGCCACTGGAGCAACAGGAAGTATAGGTGCCACGGGAGTAACCGGAACAACTGGTGTAACTGGAGAGTCGGGTCTAACAGGAGTCACTGGTGTCACCGGGGAAACGGGTATAACTGGGGCCACAGGTGTAACGGGCCCTACCGGATCGACTGGCCCTACAGGAGAGACGGGGTTAACCGGGGTCACAGGTCCGACTGGTGTGACGGGACTGAACGGTGCAACTGGAGAAACTGGAATTACAGGTACAACTGGACTAACTGGCATTACTGGAACCACGGGTATCACAGGCGTGACCGGAGTTACCGGACTGACTGGTGTCACTGGGGAAACGGGTCTAACAGGATTCACAGGCGCGACGGGACCGACGGGATCGACTGGGGCGACAGGAGCAACCGGAATTACAGGTATCTCGGGAGTGACTGGCGTAACCGGAACGACAGGTGTTACTGGAGAAACAGGGTTCACAGGACTGACGGGAGTGACCGGGGCCACTGGTGTTACTGGGGAGACCGGTCTAACAGGAAACACAGGTGTAACGGGCCCTACCGGTTCGATTGGCCCAACTGGTGAAATAGGACCAACCGGCACGACTGGCTTAACTGGCGTTACGGGTACAATTGGTGCGACCGGAGCAACAGGCGTCACTGGAGAGACGGGTCTAACTGGGAGCACAGGAGCCACAGGAATTACCGGAGCTACCGGAACTACGGGGGCTACAGGAAACACCGGAACGACAGGTGTTACTGGAGAAACAGGGTTCACAGGAATAACGGGAATTACTGGAACGACGGGAGCAACTGGCGTCACTGGAGAGACAGGAGCAACCGGCTCAATCGGAACTACTGGAGATACAGGTTCAACAGGGGTCACAGGTCCGACTGGTGTGACGGGCCCTACCGGTTCGACTGGCCAAACTGGTGAAACAGGACCAACAGGCACAACGGGTGCAACTGGTATTACAGGTCCTACGGGTTTGACTGGAGAAACAGGAAGTACAGGTGCCACGGGAGTAACCGGCGCAACCGGAACAACTGGTGCAACTGGGCTAACAGGAGTCACTGGTGTCACCGGGGCTACAGGTGTAACGGGATCTACCGGTTTGAATGGCCCAACAGGAGAGACAGGACTAACAGGTATAACTGGAAGTACGGGTACGACGGGAACAACTGGTGTTACAGGTGCAACCGGAGTTAGTGGCATAACAGGAATTGCTGGTGTAACTGGCACGACAGGACTCACCGGGGCTACTGGTTCAACTGGTAATACCGGAGCTACTGGCATAACCGGGGTCACCGGTGAAACAGGGCCAACTGGCACGACTGGCTTAACTGGCGTTACGGGTACAATTGGTGTGACAGGAGCAACAGGCGTCACTGGAGAGACGGGTCTAACTGGGAGCACAGGTACGACTGGAGTTACTGGTATAACTGGTCCGACAGGCACTACAGGACTAACAGGGAATACTGGTGAAACAGGACCAATAGGTACGACTGGAGCTACAGGTCCAACAGGGGTGACAGGTACGACTGGTGTGACGGGATCAACTGGAGAAACAGGGTTCACAGGACCAACCGGTGCGACTGGCTTAACTGGAGTTACGGGTACAACAGGTGCGACTGGAGCCACTGGGGTCACCGGTGAAACGGGTACGACTGGAGAAACGGGAAGTACGGGTACTACGGGAGCTACTGGTGTAGCAGGCACAACTGGTATCACAGGGGAAACAGGTCTAACAGGAATTACTGGTCCAACTGGTGTTACGGGATTAACTGGAGCCACGGGCACGACAGGACCAACAGGACCAACCGGACCAACCGGAGCCACTGGTGTGACTGGCATAACCGGAGTCACAGGTACGACTGGAGTTACAGGAGCAACGGGGAGTACGGGTTCCACAGGAATAACTGGCGTATCCGGGCCGACTGGTGCTACTGGAATTACTGGCCAAACTGGTGTGACAGGATCAACCGGAGTTACGGGAGTAACTGGACTTACTGGATTAACTGGGGAGACGGGTCTAACCGGGATTACAGGTGCGACTGGTGCTACTGGAATTACTGGGGCAACCGGTCCAACGGGTATTACTGGTGAAACAGGAATAACCGGCACGACCGGCGTAACTGGCACTACGGGTGTGACTGGAGCTACTGGAATTACCGGCGCCACTGGCACAACTGGCCAAACTGGTGAGACGGGAGTAACTGGACTTACTGGGGTTACAGGTACTACTGGAATTTCTGGAACGACGGGAGCAACTGGAGAGACGGGTCTAACTGGTGTCACAGGTACGACTGGTGTGACGGGGCCCACCGGGACTACTGGAGCAACAGGAACCACGGGCATTACAGGAGTGACGGGTGTAACAGGCGCTACCGGTACGACAGGTGTAACGGGACCAACCGGTGCCACTGGGGAAACAGGTATAACAGGGGTTGCAGGAACGACTGGGGCAACCGGAACTACGGGAGTTACTGGCGTAACCGGCTCGACTGGAGAGACGGGTGCAACAGGCGTTACCGGCACGACAGGTACAACAGGACCAACCGGAGCCACTGGTGCGACTGGCATAACCGGAGTTACAGGTACGACTGGTACTATAGGGGCAACCGGTCCAACGGGTATTACTGGTGAAACAGGAGCCACCGGCACGACCGGCGTAACTGGCATTACGGGTGTGACTGGAGCTACTGGAATTACCGGCGCCACCGGCATAACTGGCCAAACTGGAGAGACGGGTCTAACAGGGGTCACAGGTACGACTGGAGCAACGGGAACTACGGGACTTACTGGTGTAACCGGCGCGACTGGTGCCACTGGCATAACTGGCACAACTGGCCAAACTGGAGAGACGGGTGTAACAGGGGTCACAGGTACGACTGGTGTAACGGGACCCACCGGGGCTACTGGAGCAACGGGAACTACGGGAGTTACTGGTGTAACCGGCGTGACTGGTGCCACTGGCATAACTGGCACAACTGGCGTAACTGGCGTTACGGGTACAACAGGTACGACTGGAGCAACAGGAACCACGGGTATTACAGGAGAGACGGGTGTAACAGGCGTTACAGGCACGACAGGTGTAACGGGACCGACCGGAGCAACTGGGGCTACAGGACTCACAGGTGTATCAGGAGCCACAGGCACAACAGGAGTTACGGGTATCACAGGTGTGACCGGTGCTACAGGAACTACAGGTACAACGGGTGTAACAGGAGCCACCGGAAGTACTGGTTCAACAGGAGCTACAGGATTAACAGGTGTAACTGGGACAACAGGAACTACAGGTGCAACGGGCACCACCGGAAGTACCGGCACAACAGGAGTAACTGGACTTACTGGGGTTACAGGTAATACAGGATTTACTGGAACGACAGGAGCCACTGGTGCCACTGGAGAGACGGGTGTAACAGGGGTCACAGGTACGACTGGTGTGACGGGGCCCACCGGGGCTACTGGAGCAACAGGAACCACGGGCATTACAGGAGAGACGGGCGTAACAGGTGCCACCGGTACAACAGGTGTAACGGGACCAACCGGTGTTACAGGAGCCACTGGGGCAACCGGAACTACGGGAGTTACTGGCGTAACCGGCTCGACTGGAGAGACGGGTGCAACAGGACCAACCGGAGCTACTGGTGCGACTGGCATAACCGGAGTCACAGGTACGACTGGCATAACCGGAGTCACAGGTACGACTGGTGCTACAGGGGCAACCGGTCCAACGGGTATTACTGGTGAAACAGGAGCAACCGGCACGACCGGCGTAACTGGCATTACGGGTGTGACTGGAGCTACTGGAATTACAGGAGCCACCGGCACAACTGGTCAAACTGGAGAGACGGGTCTAACAGGGGGCACAGGTACGACTGGTATGACGGGACCAACCGGGGCTACTGGAGCAACGGGAACTACGGGAGTTACAGGCGTAACCGGAGCGACAGGAACTACGGGTGCGACTGGTGCCACTGGTACAACTGGCGTAACTGGTGTTACGGGTACAACAGGTACGACTGGAGCCACTGGGATCACAGGTGTGACTGGAGCAATAGGAACCACGGGTATTACAGGAGAGACGGGTGTAACAGGCGTTACAGGCACGACCGGCGCGACGGGAACAACAGGAAGTACGGGAACAACAGGAACCACGGGTATTACTGGCGTGACCGGAGCAGCTGGGGCTACAGGGCTCACAGGTGTATCAGGAGCCACAGGCACAACAGGAATTACGGGTATTGCGGGGGTGACCGGTGCTACAGGAACTACAGGTACAACGGGTGTAACAGGTGCCACCGGAAGTACTGGTTCAACAGGAGTTACAGGTATAACTGGCGCGACCGGAACAACTGGAGAAACAGGAATAACGGGAGCTACAGGACTAACTGGTGTAACTGGGACAACAGGAACTACAGGTGCAACTGGGCTTGCCGGAGTTACGGGAACTACTGGGGTTACAGGCATCACAGGAGCCACCGGCCCGACTGGACCAACTGGGGCTAATGGAATTACGGGGGCAACCGGTGTAACGAGTGCAACCGGAGCTACGGGTGCCACTGGAGCAACAGGCATAACAGGAACTACCGGTGCGACTGGGGCAACGGGGCTGACAGGAGCCACGGGCCCAACCGGCCCCAATTTTGCAACACAAGGGTTCTCGGCATTCCTGGCTACACTTTCGACAGCAACCAGCACTCAGTTAACCAACTGGACGACTACGGCTCCCTATTACGGTAATGCCAACTTCAATGCAACCACAGGAAACTATACCGTCCCGGTAACCGGAAGATACTCAATTGTGGCCACGATCAATTATGCAACGACTGCAGCGATTGCCCTATCTCTGGGTGCTGGGGTTAACCCAGCCTTTCTTGTACAGAGAACATCACCTACGGTAACGACACTTGTCAGTGGTTTGTTGCCCGTCCTAAATGTCGCGATTACGCTACTTACACTGCGGGCAGTGCTGGGAAGTGGTTCAGTGACTTTGGCAGTGGAAGTCGCATTGAATGCGGGAGATGTGATTGGACTGTTCTATGCTGCAAACGGGTTGACGATTACATTGAACCTTGGCAGTGGTGCTACAAATGGCATTGTGTGGTCTGTGCATGAGATCACCTAAACACTTCTCAACGGATTGCGCCTATGGACAAATTCGTAAAGTTGTAATAAGTTAGTTTGAAGATATTCGAAATATCTTTTGGCAAGTGGACTAACAAGTGAGGTGGATTTCATGATTCCTATTTTGGGACGCATTAACGAATTAAGTCGAAAACAACGCAGCAGCGTCGGTTTGACAAAAGCAGAAAAAAGCGAGCAGCAGGAGCTTAGAAAACAATATTTACAGGCTATTCGAGGTCAGGTGCTGACAACCATGCTGGCAGTATCCGTTGTGGACCCACTGGGTCATGATGTGACCCCTGAGAAATTAACCAATGAAAAATTGCAGCGCCGTGAACAAGCCGGCCAATAGCATTCCTTTAATAAGACAGACCGAGGTTACATCTTGGTCTGTTCTTTTTTTTTTCTGCAAATCATCCGTTCAGCAGGAACTGCATCAAAAATCCAATTAGAGTTTCGTAGGAATTAACAAGCATGTCAGTTATTTTTAGTGTTGATGACAATAAATCTACCGCGAACTTCAATTCATCCCCGATAACTCATATAATAACGCTAATATATTTCAGGAACACAAAGAAAAAGCACAATTATCCTCGAAATAACTAACAACAAACTTACATCAAATAATCAAAGAAAGAATAGTTCATATATGTATCTCGAAAGGGTTGATGAATCATGAGCCTGGAAGCTTTGAATGAGCGTGTGAAGAATGATCTGGATTATTTGTCATTTGGCGGCACGAATTGGGTACGTCCAAGAGAACATGCGGATGGTCATGTCTATGATGTCGTCATTGTGGGTGGAGGCCAGAGTGGTTTAGGGGCGGCATTTGGACTTCTTCGTGAACGGATCTCCAATATTGTGGTCATTGACGAGAATGCATCGGGGCTTGAAGGACCTTGGGAGACTTATGCGCGTATGGTAACTTTACGCACACCCAAGCATCTGACCTCCATTGATCTGGGGATCCCCTCGTTAACCTTTCGCTCATGGTGGGAAGCACAGGTTGGGCCCGAAGGTTGGGAAGAGGTAGATAAGATCCCGCGTGGGGACTGGATGAATTATTTACGCTGGTATCGGGAAGTATTGAATCTGCCTGTGCTTAATGAGGTAGAATTGACGCTGGTTGAGCCTATGGAGAACGGAATACATCGACTTCATGTGAACAAGGCTCGATCTCAGATGGATGTTATACTTGCTCGCAAAGTAGTGTTTGCTACGGGAATACAAGGTGGTGGAGAGTGGCATGTGCCATCCATGATTGCGGATAGATTACCTCGGGATCGGTATGCCCATACGTCGGAAGCGATTGATTTTGATCAATTAAAAGATAAAAGAATTGCTGTGCTTGGCGGCGGCGCTTCTGCATTCGATAATGCAAGCTATGCCCTTGCCACGGGTGTGGCGGAAGCTCATGTATTTGTGCGGCGGGAACAACTGCCAAGTATTAATCCCATTCGTCAGATGGAACAATCCGGTATGATTGAGCGATACCACGCTCTTCCGGTTGCTGATAAATATGAGGTGATCTCTCATTTCTTCAAATTCAATCAACCGCCCACCAATGATACGTTTAATCGTGCGGCAGCCTGGCCAGGATTCGAACTACATTTGAATTCTCCTTGGCTGAGTGTAGAAGCAACAGACCAAGGCGCGATTGTGCATACCGCACAGGGTGCATATGAGTTTGATTTTCTAATTATTAGCACAGGTCTTCTCAGTGATCCTGCACTCCGTCCTGAACTGAAGCTTGTGGAGCCATACATCGCGCGTTGGGAGGATTGTTACCAGGCTCCACCAGAGCATCGCAATGCGTTGCTGGACGCACATCCATACCTGAGTTCCGGGTTTGCAATGACAAGCAGGAGTGAACAGGGTGAGAAACCGTTGCACGGACTGTTTGTATTCAACTACTCTGCACTTGCCAGCTGTGGTCTGTCGGCATCGGCAATATCGGGGACCAAGAGCGCGGTGCCGAAACTGGTCTCTGCCATAGCGGATCAATTGTTCCTCGATGATCGGGAGATTATTTTGCAACAATTCTATGCGTATGAAGAACAGGAATTTACGGCTACGTGGGTGAAAAGTGGTGCCCTCGCTGAGTAATCGCACTCTATATAATATTGTGAACGTGTGGCATCTGATGCTGCACGTTTTTTCGTTTTTCATATGATGAAGGTTACACTTGCCTTTAATTTGTTGTAAAATGTCGGTTGGAACATGTTAAAGGCAGGGATAATAGATGAATGAAATGAACTATGAACAATTTAGAGCCCATTTGAAGAAAGCGTCGCGTAAACGAAATGTACCTTTGATTAAGATCGTAGCATTTCAAGAGAAATACATGAAGATTGAAGAAGTTCAATTTTACGATGTGGAACAAAATCATATGAGTGTTCGGGCCTGCAATACGTTGTGGATGCATCTGGAGAATAAATCTTTCCGTAATATGGTGTCCCAACATTTGCAGTTTTATAGAGATATGGAGAACCTGGGTCGGCATTCCTTTGAGAATCTGATCAAAGAACTATATGATACGTCTGTTCCTGTGCTGCTCGATTACAATCCCGCTCACTATTACACTTCGGGGCAGCTCGCTGAGATTCTGGTCATGGACGAGGAGAGGTTAATTGAACAATTGGAGATGGGCCGCTTCAAGGGTGCTTTTATTAATGAAGATGGCAAATGGCTTAAACCCAAACCGGATGCTATGGTTGTAGAGTCATAAACGTCATGCAGTTCCCATGAACAGCAAAATCCTGCAACGCCGCGCATCCAGCGCTGGAGGCTGCAGGATTTTTAATGAAGATTTGAAGGGCACGGAATTCCAACTTTAAGAACATGAAGTAAGAAAGGGACAATTGGACAAGAAAATAAGTCGAAAGATGCGGGTTTTTGAATGTTTTTAAATTATTTTGAATGAAAGTGGTTGTTTTTTGAGTGAATTATGATACTATAGAAGCAGTTGGAGGAATGAAGATGCTGACTGAAGAACGATATGCTGCAATTATAGAGCGCTTACATTTACAGGGAATTGTGAAATTGCAAGAGCTTGTTGATGTGTTGGGTGCTTCTGAATCAACGATTAGGCGTGACTTGATCGATCTGGAGAGTCGTCAGATGCTCAAACGCATCCACGGCGGTGCCGCACTGGTGAATGAAAAAACGCTGGAACCGGGCATGGAAGAAAAAACGTTCAAAAACATTCAACAAAAAACGACGATTGCCCGTTTGGCTGCACAGGAGATCGAAAATGGCGAATGCATTTATCTGGATGCAGGAACGACAACGTTAGCCATGATTCCTTTTATTGAAGCTAAAGACGTAACGGTTGTTACCAATGGACTTTCACATGTTGAGGCTTTGGTAAGCAAGCGTATTCGCAGTTATTTGCTCGGAGGTATGATGAAAATTCATACAAAAGCAGTCATTGGCAGTATCGCATTACAGAACATGGATAATTTCCGTTTTGATAAATGTTTTCTTGGAAGCAACGGAGTTGATCCCGAAATGGGGTATACAACACCGGATCCGGAGGAAGCCTTGATTAAAAGGCGTGCACATCAATTGTCGGGAAAATCTTATGTGCTGGCTGATTCCAGCAAAATAGGGGAAATTACTTTTGCCAAATTGTTTGATTTGGAGGAGGCCGATTTGATTACCGAGCAGATGCCAGAACATTGGCGGCCTGGAATCGCCCAGAAAACTAAAATAATTGAGGGATAACGATGATATATACGATAACACTTAACCCGTCCATTGATTACATCGTGGAAGTGGATGAGCTGAAGCTTGGCGGATTGAATCGAATGAATCGGGATTTGAAACTCCCTGGCGGCAAAGGCATTAATGTCTCTCGCATACTGAATCAACTTGGAGCAGATAACACGGCTATTGGTTTCCTTGGTGGATTCACGGGACGTTTCATTAATGACAAGTTGCAAGAAGATAACATTCGGACAGACTTTGTTACGATTGCAGACGATACTCGCATTAACATCAAGCTGAAGCATGGAGAAGAGACAGAGATTAATGGTCTTGGACCTGCAATCAGTGCCGAAGAGGCGGAGCAGTTGCTTCACAAATTGTCTTCGTTGCAAAAAGGAGATATTGTCATTCTCTCCGGAAGTGTACCTCCTTCACTTGGAACGGATTTTTATGATCGTCTCATTAAAGTGTGCAAGCAAACGGGTGCCGAATTTGTGATTGATACAACTGGCCCTGCGTTAATGGAAGCTCTTGAACATGCACCGTTGCTGGTGAAGCCAAATCATCATGAACTGGCCGAACTGTTCGGTGTAACGATTAATACTCGCGAGGAACTGGTGTTATACGGGCGTAAGTTGCTGGAAGCCGGTGCTAAACATGTGTTGATCTCCATGGCAGGCGAGGGTGCATTATTCATTACCAAAGCGGAAGTTCATCATGCGAATGTGCCAAAAGGTACTGTGAAAAACTCGGTTGGTGCCGGTGACTCCATGATTGGCGGATTCGTAGGTACCTATGTACAGAGCGGAAATTTGCTGGAAGCTTTCCGCACAGGGGTTGCATCTGGAAGCGCAACTGCGTTCTCGGATGATCTGGCAACACGAGAATTGATTGATGAATTGCGTAATCAAGTAACCATTACGACGATTTAGTCTAACGGCCATATAAAAGGTTTTTACTGTAATTGTTTAATGTAGTGAGGCCTGCCTATGCAGGCCGACTGAACTTAAGGGAGTGTACCAAGATGAGAATAACAGACTTGATGATCCAAGAAACGATGATCATGGACCTGCAAGCCACAACCAAAGATGAGGCTATTGATGAACTAATTGCAAGCCTGAACCGAAGCGGACGAATCAATGATCCGGTCCTGTTCAAGGAAATGATCTATAAAAGAGAAGCTGAATCGAGCACGGGTATCGGTGGCGGAATTGCAATGCCACATGCCAAAACAACAGCGGTGAACGAACCAACAGTTGTATTTGCCAAGAGTAGAAAAGGGCTTGATTTTGAAGCGTTGGATGATCAGCCAGCTCATGTGTTCTTCATGATTGCGGCTCCAGAAGGCGCAGGTAATACCCATCTGCGTACGCTTGCAGCTCTTTCCAGGTTGTTGATTGATAGCGATTTCATCTCACAATTGATGAGTACAGATACACCTGCCGAAGTTAGTGCATTGTTTGATGCCAAACAGGCAGAAGCAGCGGAGAAGGAAGCAGCCAAAGAAAAAGCAAAAGCTGAAAAAGCAGCAAATGTCGCATCCACTTCTACTACTGGTCAGCAACAAAACACCTCTGGGGTGATTGTAGGTAATGCCAATTCGGAAGATTTTGTTGTTGCGGTTACAGCCTGTCCAACCGGTATAGCTCATACGTTTATGGCTGAAGATGCACTTAAAAAGAAAGCTCAGGAAATGGGTATTAATATTCGCGTAGAGACAAACGGCTCTGAAGGCGCGCAGAATGTTCTCACTGCTGATGAGATCGCTCGTGCTAAAGGGGTTATCGTTGCCGCAGACAAAAATGTGGAGATGGCACGTTTCGATGGCAAACCGGTATTGCAAAGACCGGTGAGTGATGGAATCCGTAAATCCGAAGAGTTGATTCGCAAGGCCGTTAACGGTGATGCACCGATCTATCGTAGCCAAGGTGGAAATGCCAAGGAAGAGGGCGCAAGCACTGGTAAGATTAGTGTAGGTAGCAAAATCTATAAAGATCTGATGAATGGTATCTCGCATATGCTACCATTCGTTGTAGGTGGCGGTATCCTGCTAGCAATCTCCTTCTTGTTCGAGCAACTCGCTAGCCCTGAGAATCCGATTGTGCAACTGCTTCAAACGATCGGTGGCGGAACAGGTGCGTTCCACTTCCTGATTCCGGTACTTGCCGGATTTATCGCGATGAGTATTGGTGATCGCCCGGCCCTGATGCCTGGTATGGTCGGTGGATTGATGGCGGTTAACTCAAACGCCGGTTTCCTTGGTGGTTTGGCTGCCGGTTTCCTGGCGGGTTATGTAGTTATTGGTCTCCGTAAGTTGTTCAAAGGATTGCCAAAAGCGATTGATGGCTTGAAACCAATCTTGCTGTATCCGGTATTTGGTTTGCTGATCGTAGGTGCCATCAGTTTCTATGTCTTTGATCCAATCTTTGGTTCCCTGAACACATGGCTTGTAGATGCACTGGGTAACTTGGGTACAGGTAATGCGGTATTGTTGGGCTTGCTGCTTGGCGGTATGATGTCCATCGATATGGGTGGACCGTTCAACAAAGCGGCTTACACATTCGCTATTGGGGTATTCACATCCAGTGGTAACACAGACGGTGCATGGATGGCAGCGGTTATGGCAGGCGGTATGGTGCCTCCTCTGGCGATTGCACTTGCAACAACATTCTTCAAATCCAAATTTACAGAGCAAGAACGCAAATCAGGCCTGACTAACTATGTACTTGGATTCTCTTTCATTACAGAAGGTGCAATTCCATTTGCTGCGGCTGATCCATTACGTGTATTGACTTCTTGTATTCTGGGTTCCGCTGTTGCTGGCGGATTGACACAACTGTGGAGCATTAATGTACCGGCTCCGCACGGTGGGATCTTTGTTGCAGCACTGGCGAACCACGCATTATTGTTCCTGCTCGCTGTTGCGATTGGTTCTGTGATCTCCGGTCTGATTCTGGGACTGTGGAAGAAGTCACCAACGCTTGTGAAGTAATAAATATAAGAAACATCTCCTGGGTGAAATTCACTTGGGGGATGTTTTTTATTTCAGCTTTTTGGTTAGGTAGTGGAAAGTTGCCTCCGGATTTGTGTAAAATGCTTATTTAGCTTTTACATTCATCTATGGTAAAATAAATATAATTATATTTTGAAACTATGTTTCGTCTAATGAAACTTATGCAGGAGGAATTGGAATGTCTGATGTAATCAAAAGTCAGGTGCAGAAGCAGTTTGCAAAAAATGCAGGTAAATATGTGACGAGTTCGGGGCATGCCAAAGGTGAGGATCTCGCGTTGCTCGTGGCTTCATCTCAAGCCACTCCGGATATGAACGTGCTGGATATCGCCACTGGAGGAGGGCATGTCGCTAATGCATTGGCTCCACTTGTTCAGCGGGTGACAGCCCTCGATCTAACGGAAGAAATGCTTCAGGTAGCTGAAGCATTTATCCAGGGCAATGGACACCGTAATGTAGATTTTGTTGCCGGGGATGCAGAGAAGCTGCCATTCGATGATGATATCTATGACCTTGTAACCTGCCGAATCGCTGCTCACCATTTTCCGGATGTTTCTTCGTTTGTTCATGAGGCATTACGAGTTATGAAGCCTGGTGGAAGGTTGTTATTCATTGACAACGTGGCACCTGAACGTGATGAGAATGACCAGTTTTACAATGAAGTGGAGAAGTGCCGGGATGCAAGCCATGTTCGAGCATGGCGCAAGACGGAATGGATTCATATGCTGGAGTATGCGGGCTTCCGAATGGAAACGATGGTTTCCTTCCAGAAGCGCTTTAAGTTTGAAGAGTGGTGTAACCGTGCGGCACTGCCGGAACGGGAGAGAAGGGAACTTGAAGCAAGTATGTTGAGTGCACCGTCCATCATCAGAAAATTTTTCAATTTTGAAGTGACAACGAACGGGAAGCTCGACAGCTTCCAAGGAGAAAGTGTGTATATCCAAGCGACTAAACCGACTCATGTCTGATTAGGTACAGACCATTTAGCTGGCTGAGCAGTTTATGCAACGGTAACAGGATGAATGTCGATAAAATAAAACAAGCAGAGTACCTTGAACAGGTAGTTCTGCTTGTTTTATTTTGCATATTTATAATCAAAGCGACGGTTCAGGGTTTTAGTATAACTTTGGTACATTCGTCTTCATGATCGTTGAAAATGCGGTATGCATCGCTTGCATTCTCCAGTGAAATCCGATGGGAGATGATCTCCGTTGGATCAAATTCACCAGCAGTGATTTTGCGGAACAATTCAGGCATGTAATGTATAACAGGAGCTTGTCCCATTTTAAGATTGATATTGCGTTCAAACAAATTACCTAACGGAAACATGTTGTAGGAAGAGCCATATACACCCGTAAGTTGGAGTGTACCGAATTTGCGGATCGCTTTCATGCCGATTTCGATCGCACTCAGTGAACCGCCATGAAGTTTCAGCTTCTGTCCGATCTCCTCCAGCGTGGTTTTTTTACCATCCATACCTACACAGTCGATAACAACGTCGGTTCCGCCTTGTGTAATCTCACGAATGTGCTCACCCATATCATCGTAATCTTCGAAATTAAAGATCTCTGCATCGTTCAAACGTTTGGCTTTCTCCAGTCGATAGGGCAGGCGATCCACAGCAATAACACGTTTGGCACCTTTCATCCAGGCGAACTTCTGCGTCATCAGCCCAATGGGTCCACTACCGAGTACAGTGACCGTATCTCCCGGTTTAACTCCGGCATTCTCCACGCTCCAATATGCGGTTGGAAGAACATCGGACAGGAATAATAAAGCTTCATCTTCCAGTTCACAGGATTCAGGAATCACAAACGGAGTGAAGTTCCCGTAGGGAACACGCAATAATTCTGCCTGACCTCCGGGGTGGTTTCCGTAACGTTCGGTGAATCCAAAATATCCACCTGTATGAATATCCGGATTGCCATTGGAATTATCGCACTGGCTCTCCATGTCATGATTGCAATAGAAGCATTCACCACAAGCGATGTTAAAAGGCAGGACCACACGGTCCCCCTTCTTCACACGTGTCACTTCTGGACCTACTTCTTCTACAATGCCCATCGGTTCATGACCGATAACATAATCTTTGGCAGCAGGCAAGGCTCCCTGATAAATATGCAGATCCGATCCACATATAGCTGTGGAAGTAATACGAACGATAATGTCATCCTTCTGTTGCAGTTTGGGATCTTCAACCTCTTTGACTTGAATGTCCTTGATTCCCTGAAACGTAACGGCTCTCATCTTTCATATTCCTCCTTATATAGTGGGATTCTCTGACAATTACCCCATTTCAGCTTAAATGATAGATATACATACTAAATTAAACGACAGGCCATTTTACTTTACGCAAGGCATTGAGCAACTCAGGCGGCGCATTCAGATTGTCACGGACCAGATCCTGCGGGGTTAACGCCATCCACTGATTCAGCGATACATCCTCGAATCGATCACTTCGGAATATCTCCAAAAACCATAAAGTGTCTGTGCCGGTATTTTGTATATAGTGTCCCATTGCGACAGGAACATATCCGACATCTCCAGCCCGATAGTCAAATGTGCGAGCAATGCCATTGCCTCCAAAGACAGTCATTCTCCCTTGTCCTGTCAGATAGTATTGCCATTCATCTGCATTGGGATGCCAGTGCAGTTCACGCATGGCGCCAGGTCGGATTTCAACGAGTGCGGCTGCAACGGTAGTTGAGATGGGGAAGTTGGTGGAGTCGACAATCCGGACGCTTCCGCCGGGAGTAATGAGTGGTTCCTGGGCCAGCAATCGGTGTTTGAATGTGAGAGGAACGGTACCATATGGCGACTGAACTTCTTGGCTCTCGATGGAACCCGGGACGGTATCTTGGAAAATGTAGACCTGTTCCTTCGGCATTGACTGAAAAGCGGATTCGGGCACGCCGAAATTGACAGACAATACCTCTGGTGGGGTATGGGCAAACCAATCGGATATGGATAACGTATTCAGATCGGAGAAGGACCCGTCATCAAACACAAGCAGAAATTCACAACCATCCTCCAGTCCCTGAATGGAATGGGGTAGACCCTTGGGGAAAAACCAGAGATCGCCAGGCCCGACATCCGCAATAAAATTACGTCCGTTCTGATCTACCGAAGTGATTCTTGCCGTTCCCCAGATCATATAGGCCCACTCGGATTGCTGATGCCAGTGCAATTCCCTTACACCTCCCGGTGTCAGGCTCATGTTCACACCTGCCAGTGTAGTGGCAATAGGGAGATCCCGTACGGTGATTTCACGTGACCAACCCCCATGGTTCAATTGCATATGGGTATCGGAAAAAGACATTCTCAGATTGGGCAATAACCCGTTATCGGTTGCCGGAGGTACCAGCATATCGGGGTTTTGTATATCTCTCATGACGTCTCTGGGTCCCAGATCAGGTCCACCAGCGCCATCACTGCGAATGGGTTGCGGGATAATAAATGATTTTTCGTTAGGTTGCTGTCCTTTGGTCATTACGTAATCCCTCCAGATTCAATAACATGTCACACGCGACATTGTATCGTTATGTTTACACCTATGAATCAGGGCTTGGATAATATGAGGGACAAACGACAAAAAAAGACGTGACCGCATGTGGTCACGTCTTTATTCCAGACTACATTGTACGAAAACGCTGCTCGTAGATCTCGTTTACCCGCTTTAAAACAGCAGGGCCTTGCTCTGTGAAACGAAGAGCTGCCGCTTTATTTTTAACCAGGAACGCACCGGATTCGTGTCTGGTTGGGGATAAGGCCGCATTGTAGAGCAGCGAAGCGCCATGGCTTGGATGAGGAAAGAACCATTTCATAATAGGTTTGATATAGAAAGGCAGGCCGGATGTTTTGTTGCCCCTTAGCGTGTTATTTCCACCGGGATCTACGCTTAGTAATTGTATGCCATCCGCACTGGCAGACTTGGCAACCTCGCGTGTCCATAGGGATAAGCCGAGCTTCGAGGTGGCATAAGGACCAAACAGCTTTTTGAATTCGGCTGGACGTTCCAGGATGTTCAGATCAAATTGTCTGACCATATTGAACGAGGTGGTGGAAGTATTAATAACTGTTTTCATCTGTCCTTTGAGTAATAGCTCAACTAATTCCATGTAGATGATGTAAGGGACTACCGTCTGAAGTTCAAAGTGTAGTTCATGCCCCTGATCAGAGAAACGAAGTTCGGCAGCGCTACCCCCGGCATTGTTAAACAAGACATCAATCGAATCGGTATCGGATTTAATCTGATCCAGTGCAGTTCTCAGACTGTCATAGTTGGTCAGGTTAGCCTGAACGGGGCGGAGCTGGCCTGAACGTAAGGCGTTCTGAATATCGGTATCCTCGGATGGGAAAGCAGAACGGTTGAGACCGATTACCTGCCATCCTTCAGCCAGTAACTTGCGTGTCAGTTCAAGACCAATTCCTGACGTTGACCCTGTGATGAGAGCTGTGCGAAGTTGATTTTGTATATTCATATATACCTCCAGAAGAATGGGATTACAGAACGAATCTGTATGCTGCGCTCATTCTATAACTTGGAGTCGACTCCAAGTCAAGGGGTGTTGGGATGGAACGGATCATGCTTGACTTGGAGTCAGCTCCAAGTTGTAATATGGAGAGAAATGAATGTGGAGGAGGCCCATATGATGAGTGAGAATGAAGTGTTCTCCATTAAAGAAACGTCAGAACAGGCCGGATTATCGGAAGATACAATTCGTTATTATGAGAAGATTGGGCTGCTTCCCCGAGCGGAACGCAAGGCCAATCGCCATCGGGTATATCGCTCGGAGGATATCCATACGATGAAGTTGATCACTTGCCTGAAAAAAACAGGAATGTCTCTGGAGGAAATGAAGCCTTATTTACAAATGTCCATGGATTCCGATCTCGCAGATTTCCCGGATGAACGGGAGATGCTGGTGAATCACCGGAAGAAAGTTGAAGCACAGATTGCTTCGCTACAGCAGGTGGTTGATTTTATCGACGAGAAGTTGGAGAAACGAAGTATGTATCCTGATGAATGTCCTATTACCGGGGAGAACCAGATGTCTGTTTTTGAAAAACAAAACCTATTCTCTTGATGGCACTGCTGCCTATATGAATCCGAATACCCACGTCATGATGACGCGGGTCTTTTTGTTGTTTCTAGTTTTTAATATCGAGTGTATGACGAAGTCGTTTGATATCGCTTTTGGGAGGGAGACCATACATGCGGGCATACTCCCGGCTGAATTGAGACGGACTTTCATAGCCAACCTGGAACGCAGCGTCGGCGGCATCGGTTGAACCTGCAAGCAGCATTCGCCGGGCTTCATGCAATCGAATTTGTTTCTGGAATTGCAAAGGGCTCATGGCGGTAATGGCTTTGAAATGATGATGTAATGAGGAAGAACTCATGTTGATCATGGCAGCAAGTTGCTCAATCCGAAGTGGCTTAGCGTAATCGGATTGGATGACTTCGATCACCTCGGCGATATGCTGTGCATGACTGTCCTGAATAGCAAACTGCTTGATGGAATGTCCGTGTTCATCCTGAATAATACGATATAGAATTTCGCGGATAAACAGAGGGGCAAGGACAGGAATGTCTTCAGGTGTATCCAGCAGCCGAACCAATCGGATCACGGCTTCAAGAAGGGAAGGTTTGGTTGAGCTAACAAACAATCCTCTTTGTGTTGAATGGTCAGGTTTGGGTTGTGCAGAAGGCGTATCCTGAATCAGATCGAAAATCTGCCCTGAATCAAAATCCAGTCGAATACATAGATAGGGATGTTCGGTTGTAGCCTTTACAACCTGCCCTGAAATAGGCAAGTTTACGGAAGCTACCAAATATTGTGACAGGTCGTAGGTGTAGCTCTCGCGGCCGAGTATAACTAATTTGGAACCTTGGGCGACAATGCAGAGGGAAGGCTGATAAACGGAATATATGGGTTGTGAGATCTCGGAGGCACGGATTAAGGCAAGGGATGGAATTGCTGTTGGATGTATCCCGTCACTTGGGGTGAAATGCTCAATAAGTTGAGCCAATTGTTGCTGCTGCTCCGTGATGCTCGTATCCGTTTCATTTGTTTTGATAAGCATGAATTACAGCCCCCCTTGTAAACCACGATTACTATTATTTTAAAATGCTCTGGAGGAATAGGCAAGAATATTGCGGGATTTTTCTATCGTACAACGACTGATCCTCTACATAATGGAGATAAGCAATGGAATCTTTTTGAAGCAGAGAGGAGTGAGAGACAATGGAGCGCAGTTCAATGGGCGACCAACAAGAACCAAAACACCCGTATGTGGGAAACATATAGAATACGTGGATGATACGGGATTTACAGCGGATGGAGACTTCAGGGACGGCGTTTTGTACCATGCAGGCATGGTTTTGTATAGAGAAAATGTACAATAACAACTAAATAAGGAGTGATTTAATATGTCCAATGTAAAAGGGAAAGTGGTTGTCATTACCGGTGCGAGTAGTGGAATTGGCGAGTCAACAGCTCGATTGCTTGCACAGCATGGAGCACATGTAGTTATTGGAGCTAGACGTATGGAACGTTTGGAGGCATTGGCCTCCTCCATTCGTGTGGAAGGCGGATCGGTGGAGTATCATTCGCTGGATGTTACCAGATTGGAAGAGATGCAAACCATCGTTGGCCTCGCTCAAACTCGCTATGGACGTATCGATGTTATTTTAAATAACGCTGGAGTTATGCCGCTATCTCCCCTTGAATCGTTAAAAGTAGATGAGTGGAATCGCATGATAGATGTTAACATTCGTGGTGTTCTGCATGGCATTGCGGCTGGACTGCCCGTCATGAAAAAGCAGGGTTTCGGCCAGTTTATTAATATCGCCTCTATTGGAGCCTATGCCGTGTCACCAACGGCAGCAGTGTATTGTGCAACCAAATACGCGGTCCGCGCCATCTCGGAGGGGTTGCGACAGGAAGTAGGCGGAGATATCCGTGTAACCCTTGTATCACCGGGCGTGACGGAATCGGAACTCGCGGATACGATTTCTGATGAAGAAGCACGTGATCTCATGAAAGAGTATCGGCGCATATCCATTCCCGCCTCGGCGATTGCGCAAAGTATATTGTTCGCCATTAGCCAGCCGGCAGAGGTGGACGTAAATGAGATTGTAGTGAGACCGACAGCAAGCATGGCTTAAGTTCGGATCCTCTTTTGGTATATAATAGATTCAATTGATACGAAAAGAGGAATAGTGCAGTGACATTACAACAACTAAAATATGTGATCGAAGTTGCCACGCGCGGTTCCATGAATGAAGCAGCCAAAAGGTTGTTTATCTCGCAACCCAGCCTTTCGAATGCCATTCGGGATCTGGAGCAGGAGTTGCGAATTACTATTTTTGAACGTACCAATAAGGGAATATCTCTGTCTAAAGAAGGCGTTGAGTTTCTGAGTTATGCACGTCAGGTGGTAGAACAAGCTGAATTGCTGGAGAATCGTTATCTGAACGCCAAGCCATCCCCGCAGCACTTCTCTGTATCGACGCAGCATTATGCGTTTGCAGTGAATGCCTTTGTTCGTCTGGTACAGCAGTATGGTCAGGATGAATACGAGTTGGCGCTTCGGGAGACAAAGACCTACGAGATTATTCAGGACGTGAAAAGCCTGCGCAGTGAAATTGGCATCCTGTATTTGAATGAGTTCAATGCCAAGGTAATTAACAAATTGTTAAAAGATGCGGGGCTGGTTTTCACCAGTTTGTTCACAGCCAAGCCTCATATCTTTATCAGTGTGAAGAACCCGCTGGCGAAGCAGGAGTCGGTTGCAATCGAGCAACTGCAGGATTATCCCTACTTGTCATTTGATCAGGGAGAGTACAATTCCTTTCATTTTTCCGAAGAGATCCTGAGCACGTTATCTCACCCCAAAAGCATACAGGTCAATGACCGCGCAACATTGTTTAACCTGTTGATTGGTCTGAATGGTTATACGATTTCTACAGGTGTACTTAGCGCTGATCTGAACGGAGACGAGATCATTCCTGTTCCGCTGGAATGTGAGGAGTCCATTAATGTAGGGTGGATAAGCCACAAGAGCACTTCTCTCTCTAATCTGGGTGTAGCATATGTCCAGGCTCTGCATGAGGCCATAGGGTCTTAGAAGTGTTAAATGGTTCATCAAAAGGCCGTTTCCGAATGAGTCGGAACGGTTTTTTTGTTGTACTATGATCTTTAAAGTATAGGGTGGTATGTTGTCATCCCGTGTAATAGAATGAAGGTATATGTCGAATGTGTGCAATAGATTGAAGGGAGAACGGTTAGTGAGAGTTCTGTATCGGAATAAAAGTGAACAGCATGAGCTGACGGTATATGATACCAAAAAGCTTTATGGAGAGAAGGGCCAGTTTCGTGTATTAGAATTCTCCAACGCAGCTGTGCAGGGAGCCATGGATCTGGATGAGCCTAACCGGATGGTGTTGGAGTATCCAAGAGCGATGGTGCATCTAATGGAACGGAATGATCCTGAGTTTGATACCGTATTTGTGGTGGGACATGGTATTGGCACATTGCCAACCTACTTGTCTGATCGTCAGCTAAAAGTGGCTGAGCTTGACGTAGAGGTCGTGGAGTTGAGCCGGACCTTTTTTGGTTATGAGGGAAGGCCTGTGCTCATTGGGGATGGTCGTGAATTATTGGGCCAGGAACCTGCTGCGTCATATGATTATATTATTATTGATGCCTTTACGGCAACGGGTACACCCGAGCAGTTTATATCCAGTGATTTTTTTGCCATGGTCAAGGACAAGCTGGACTCGGACGGAGCTGTCATCCTTAATGTGTTCGGACGGGCGGGCAATGATCGGCTTGTCAATGCGATCTATACGACACTTCAGGCACAGTTTTCCTATACACGTGCATTCGCATTACCTACAGAAACAGCGGATGAAGTTCAAAATCGCATTTTAATGGGTAGTCATCACCCGATCGAATTTCAGGTTCGTCAGATGGCAGGGTTTGTTGAACAAGAGCCAGAAGAAGGATATATCATTGTCGATTAGGGCGATTCTGAACAGTGATTCTTCCAGGGAAAGTAAAATGTCATTAAATCGTCAATCTTACGATGTAATTGTTAAGATTTCTCAGTCTCTTTATTTGATCTTAACAACTTTCGTATAAGATAGAAGGAATATGCTTTTTCATGAAAATCCGGGGGAAGTAAACGATGATTGCACAGATCAAGAGATCTAGAAGATTACGAAGAAAAATAAAAAACATCAAGAAGATCAGCCTCACGGCTTTACTCGGCGGGTTGGTCACTATTTCAGTTATAATGACATTGACCCTCATGGTCATCTCATCTTATACATCTCAGAAACAGTCACTCATTGATAACACCCTGTCCCTAAACTATGCAAGCGCTGTGCAAATGAGCCAAACGCTGGATTCGCTTTTTTATTCCATGCAGGAGAGCTTGAAATATGCAGCCAATTATTTCCCGGATATGGATCACTCCAATACAAAAGAGTTGAATTCCACATTGGATTTGGTTCGCAATAGCAGTAATTTTTTCAATTCCGTTTCTTTGGTAGATAAAGCGGGAGTAGTTAGGTCTACCTCACCTTACTCACAGGCTAGCGTAGGTCACCATGTTAGTTCCAATGCAGCAAAAGAAGCGGTTAGCTTGAGGACTTCGTATATCTCCGAAGCGTACCAGACACCCAGAACCAAACGCAGAATTGTATTTGTCAGTGAACCGATCTTTGATTCGGCAGGGGAGTACCAAGGAACGATTGGTGGAAATATCTTTTTGCAGGAAAATAATATATTGAGTCTGTCTTTTGGCAGTCAGCTCAAGACAAGTAATGGGTCCTACTTTTTTATTGTGGATAAGAAGGGCACTTTGTTATTTCACCCTAACACCAACCGAATTGGTGAAAATGTCAGTAAAAATGAAGTGGTGCAAAAGCTGCTAGTAAACAAGCACGGTAAAGAACAATACAAAAACCTGGCAGGTGTGGATTCGCTTGCAGGTTATTACAAAGTTCCATCAACAGATTGGGGCGTCGTAATCGTGTCTCCAACCCAAACGGTGTACGATCAGTTGAATCATCATATCCGTATGTTGTTGCTGTACACCTCAGTGCCTTTCCTGATCCTGACCCTTATTGTGGTTCGGGTTGCACGCAAGCTGGCCAGTCCTTTTGCTATGCTGGCTGATTTGGTGAATCAGGTCGATAAGGGACAAGTAGAACTGCCTGTGATGAAACCTCACTGGAATAGAGAGGCAGACCTTCTAACAAGAGCAGTTGTTGGCGCATTGGCGAACTTTAGGAAACAGACAAACCAACTTGTCTATGATGCCAGAACAGATGTTTTAACAGGCATGAACAATCGCAGAACCTTCGAAGAAGTCATTCAGGAATGGATTCAGGATGAGGCGCCATTCTCCATTATTGTTCTGGATATCGACCGCTTCAAGTCCATTAATGATACATTCGGGCATCATGCTGGGGATGAAGTATTGAAACACATTGCCAATATCATTCAATTGTCTGTTCGACCAGAAGATGTCTGCGCCCGGTTTGGTGGAGAGGAATTTGTAGTCTTGTTAAGAAATTCCGAGTCTAACGTCGCTTTTGAGATTGCTGAACGTATCCGAATAACGGTCGAAGAAAGCGTATTGCCTATAGATCGTTCCGTGACCATCTCGGCTGGAATTGCTGAATATCCCAAGCACTCCACAACATCCACAGAACTGTTTCACCTGGCGGATAATGCATTGTATCAAGCGAAGGAAGAGGGACGTAACCGTACGGTTACGATCCAATCGGTTATTAAATAAGCAAGCAAAGAAGCTGTTCCCTTAAAAACCAGGGACAGCTTCTTTTGTGTACTATACCTCTTGTGAGGATCTGGCCAGAACCTCATTTGTATACGTTTCTCCCCAATCTCGCATGCTGAAGATAATCGGCCGTAACGTTTCACCAAATGGTGTGAGGGAATACTCCACTTTAGGTGGGATCTGGGGGTATATTTCACGATGAACAATTCCGCTGCTTTCCAACTCTCGAAGTTGCAGGGTGAGCATACGCTGGGTAATGTCAGGAAACAATTTTCGGATCTCGTTAAATCTCAAAGGACCGGAGAATAAATGATACAAAATGGCACCTTTCCATTTGCCTCCGATCACACTGAGGGTAACTTCCACGGAACAGCCGTATGGCGCGGGACATAGCTTGGTTGCGTCCTTTTTCATTATAACTACACCTCCACTTTACGGTGATTTTCTATAGTATCTATTTGGGTGGTTATATTACATAAAGTACGTATAGTTCATGAATGAGCATATCACTTATGATGCAGATTATAAACCCTAACTCTAGGGCAAGGCAGATGTGCTGATGTCTATAATATAAAAAAGAGCCCCGGTTTCAGGCTCTTCGCTGGATGTATAAAATATGATGATGAGCGTATATACGCTACTTCAGTGACGATAGAATGGAGTCACATAGAGCCATCGTTGCAATATTATCCTTGGCACTGGAATGTGGGACAGTCTGATTCTGGCAACACGCGATGAAGTGCGCCATTTCACCAACAAACCCGCGTAGATAAAGGTCACGATAAGCTCCTGACATGGGAGATCCGGAAGGTGTATATACAATATCTTGCTCCTCGAGAGATTTCCAGGGAAGGCTGGTCGAGCTCCGGGATTGATGAACAGTAAGTATGTTGATCTCTTCAGCTGACGCAAATCCGTTGTCAAAGGTGACGAGTACACTTTCACTCTCCCGTGACCAAGCACTCATGCCGGTAAAATAAGCGCTACCTACTACGTTATTTTCAAATACAAGGGAAATGCTTTGATTAATGTGTTCCCCATCCTTCACGGTTGTACCTGTAACTCGTATTACTTCTCCGAATAAGTAACGCATCAGATCGACCATATGAATGGCAGCGAGCTTCATGAACTGTTCCTCATCCTTGCAAAATGGGGTACTGTCTACAGCGAATTTCATCTGGAATGAACGTACATTACCTAGCGAACCACTATCAATTAGCTCCTTCAGCTTCATGTATATGGGGGCATAACGTTTCATAAAACCGACCATGACAACGACGCCAGCCTGCTCGGCAGCTTCTGCTACAGTGGCGGCTTCCGCTGCGTTCCATCCGAGCGGCTTATCCACGTATACATTCTTGCCAGCCCGAATGCATTCGAGAACAAGAGCGGTCTGATCTACAGGCTGGGCGACCACAACGACTCCGTCACAGATTTCCTGCTGCAACATAAGCTGAGCATTATCATACGCTTGTCCGTTGCTGCCAAATCGCAGCAGAGCTGCTTCAGAGCGTTCCATACTGCGTGTGGCAATGGCCTGGATCTGCGCTCCGGCTTCAACAACAGAAGGGTAAATATTCGTGGACGCATGAAACCCGGCACCGATAAAGCACAGATGGGTTGTTTTCAAGGTGGATCTCTCCTTCATTTTTGCATTCTTATGGATGGTATATTTGTTGTTTAATGCTACGATAGGGTGTTTGAAGTTGAGAAAAAAGGACATATGTCCTTTTCTTGAATGAATAAAAAAGAAGTTGCATTTTTATTTTGGAGCATGTATACTCTGAATTACGGTAAAACAAGGAATTGTTTCACCGGAACGCTTTTCATCGATGGATGAGGAGATACATATTATGCGGTCGTGGCGGAATTGGCAGACGCGCACGGTTCAGGTCCGTGTGGGCTAACCCCCGTGGAGGTTCGAGTCCTCTCGACCGCATCTAACAAAAAAAGGTTCGTGAGTTGCTCTAGGGCAATTCACGGACCTTTTTTTATTTTGTGGATCATTCGTGTGAAGCCTGCATTTTGCTACCAGCATGCTAATGCTAATGTTGCCGCTGGCGCAGAATGACTGCCGTGATGATCCCGGCAATGGCTCCTGCAATACCAAATAGCGTTACACTGGCAACCACTTCAACCGACTGGAGACGAAACAAAAAAGCGATACCGCTGCCAAAAGTGGTTCCGGCGAGAAAACCGAGCGAAATTCCTAATTCTTTTGTTAATTTCATTGCTTCACCTACTTGGAAAAGTGAGATATGGATTTGCAAATATTGGGTACAGGCAGTAAAGTGTGATCAGGAAAATCATCACATTTTATTTCCTTTTTTATCTTGTGGTTTTAACCCGTTAATTATGCATGATATCTCATATGGGAGGGTAAGGGCGAATGAATATGAACGAACGAATTGCAGCATGGAATGAGGAAGCACAGCAGTGTGCTTGCGGTCATCAACACCGAGTGGTGGATATGCTGATACATCTGGAAGCTGGGGCCATTCAGAGGTTACCGGGTTATTTGTCTGAGCAAAGATATCGTCAGGTGACGGTTGTTTATGATCAACATACGTTTCGGGCCGCCGGATCTGATGTGCTGAGTAGTATTCGCAAAGCGGGAATGCATGTGGATGAGATCGCTCTACCGGAGAATCGCACGGGGGATATCATTGCGGATGAAGCAGCTATTGTGCAGGTTATGTTGGGTGTGAGACTCGAAAGTCAGGCTGTAATTGCGGTGGGTTCAGGTACCATTCATGATCTGGTGAGATTTGTTTGTTCCAAAATGAATAAGCCCTTTCTGTCGATACCCACAGCGGCTTCAGTAGATGGCTTTACCTCTGCGGGTGCACCCTTAATTGTAAGCGGAATCAAACAGACATTTCAGGCTGTTCCGCCTGAAGCCATTTTTGCTGATATGAATATCCTGGAGCAAGCTCCCCAAGTGATGACGGCTGCCGGATTCGGAGATATGCTTGGCAAATATACTTCCCTTGCAGATTGGATTGTTTCTCGTGATCTGGGCGGGGAACCGTTCTGTCCGGTTGCTTATCGGATGACAGAAGAAGCGCTGAATACCTGCATAGATCATGTACAAGCGATTGCGGAGGGGCGAGCAGAGGGAGTAGCTGTATTAATGGACGCATTAATTGTTTCCGGTATCTCCATGCTGATCATTGACCATTCCCGTCCGGCATCCGGAGGTGAGCATCATCTATCCCATATTTTGGAGATGGATCTGATGCAAGCGGGAGAAAGGCCGGTTCTGCATGGTGCCAAAGTTGGCGTAGTTTGTGCATTGCTTACGGTGAAATATAAAGAACTTGCACAGACATCGGGTGAACCGGTGTTTGGGATATATGACCAATTGCCGGAGGCTTCTCAGCTCATCGCATGGTTGGAACAAGTAGGTGGACCTGTGACTACTGAGCAACTCGGTGTAACCCCGGAGATGGTGGAACATGCATTCAACACAGCGCATACGCTTCGTCCTCGATATACCGGATTGAGATATATCAATGAAGTGTTAAACACGAGACTAGGATGACATTTTAGAGAGAATGATCATGATGAAATGCATTAACTTCGCTTGTAGCGGGCTGTAATGGCTCTCCTTGGGAGCAAAAGACGAAAAAGGGAAGGTTATCTGACATTTCTGATGGAATAGCCAGAACAGTGCTTCAAATCCGAGAGAGAAGGCATGCATTTATTTTAAAAAAGGCTCTGGCCTCCCTATGGGGAGATCAGAGCCTTTTGGCTGTTCGCTTATTTAGTTGTTGCGACGATCTTTCAAGATGACATCTGCGAACAAAATAGTTTTCGGGATACGGAAAAATTGCTCCGCTTGTTCCTGAAATGCAGCAGAAGGCAGTGTTCCCTGATGCAGCCATTTGCGGAAAGTGCCGGGATGAACCCCGATCCAGTGGCTGACATCTGTCACCGACAGATCATGGACCATACACAAGCCTGTCAAAATACGGTTACTAACCGGAGAACGGGTCACCGTACGCTTCATGAAGCGAGATGACTCGGGTTGACATATGACAGGGCTATTACGCACAACTTCTTCATTGAAGAGAATATGACGCGGGTAGCCGAGTAATTGGCAAGTCTTGTCCAAATTGGTACTGCCGGGTATCCGTCCTTCATATACCCACGCACTGACACTGCGTGAAGAGATGGAGAGGTCTTCAGCAAGCTGGGACAACTTGATATCATTGGCCATCAGCACGGCAAGAAGAACACGATTGCGGATTTGACAGCGTGTCGGTTTTCGGAATCGTTTAACACGGACGCCTTTTCCCAAGTATTTACGGTTGATCAGAGACCACGCCTGGATGGAATGTTGTTCTGGTTGATTAGGCATATTTCCTCCGATTTTTTTTAACCAAATACTACAATAAACAACGGGGTACTTTCAAGTGCCGGGATTACCGGTTACAAATGCATCAATGCGTGAATTCACGATAAAGAGGGAACTACGAACTAGACCATGCGCAATTCACATCCTAGTATATTCCTAGATTACAATGTTTCACTAAAAATGAGGGGAGAAATTGAACAGGAATAAAAATAATATAGTTCTAATTACTTATTACTAGGTCTAAAGAACTTTTATCTGTTTTTTGTTGATATGATGCGGTTTATTTCCCTGAATTCCCCAAAAGCATGTGATTTTCGTTCCCCTGTTGCGAAGAGGATGTGCACAAATCTGAAATGATAAATCCGCGTGTTCAGCATGACATGTGACCTGTCAAATCTCTTACTTTTACATATATTGTATGATACTCAAGTGTAAAGGAGAGGTGAGGAACGTGCATCTATCTGTGAATACCTTTGCTGTCATCTCGGGAGCATTTGTTACGTTTGCTTTTGGCGGATGGGATCAATTGCTGAGCCTGCTCGCGGTCGCGATGGCTGTGGATTATATAACAGGTTTGGCAGCGGCGGTAAGAACAGGTACCGGCTTGAATAGCAACATTGGATTCTGGGGGATTGCTCGCAAAGGGCTCATGCTGACGGTTGTTTTGCTTGCTCATCGAATTGATCTGATCATGGGAACCGATTTTATCAAAGGCGGAGCTATTTATTTCTATCTGGTGAATGAACTCATTTCGATTACCGAGAATTATGCCAAAATCGGTCTTCCATTGCCTGCAAAGCTCAGACAGGCCATTGCAGTGTTGAAGAAACAGGAGGATCAGGAGTATCTGACGAATCGTGAATGGTCCAAACCGCAGCAAACCCCGGACGACATCAAACAGCAGGCTGAAACAGGACAAACTTTGCAGGATGACTCCGCGAAACAGACGGAGGATGGATCGCAAAAGAAATCCGAATCGAAAGGAAACGGTTCGGATTAGTTTTTCTTATCAAGAGAACGTTTCCAAGTATCCTTTCGTAATAGAGAACGTTATGATATATTTTGGATACATGAAAATTCATTCATTTCTACTATTATATTAAACGAGGTGTTTGCCCAGATGATAAAACATATTGTCCTGTTCAAAATGAAAGATCGCTCAGCAGAAAGCATTGAAGCTGCAGCTCAGGTGCTTCGCAATCTGGAAGGTAAAATTGATGTCCTGGTTTCACTTGAAATCGGGATTGATGTGCTTCGCTCGGAGAGATCGTTCGACATTTCACTCACAGCGGAGTTTGCGTCACTGGAGGATCTCCAGGCGTATCAGGTACACCCGCTTCATCAGGAAGTTATCAAGTACATGAACGAAGTCAGAGAACAGTCAATTGCAGTGGACTACGAAATCTGATCTTTCATTCAAACTACGTTGAGATAAAGGGGACTCTGCATGAGCGATTTAAGAGACGTTATGGAATTTCTATATATTTTTGTTGTGTTTCTAATCGCTTGTCCTGTGATGATATTCTGGCTTAAGCGAAGAGGGAAACGGAACCGATAACTCACTGAACGGGAAGTGAACGAATGTATTATGTGAACAGAGAACAGATTGCCCGCCGGCTTGCTGCTGTACCGGAAGTAGCTGAAGGGCTTCGCGGGGCAGCAGAAGCTTGGGATGGCAGTCTCATGCTGGGTATGGTACAGGAACGTTGTCTTCACCTGGCGATCGAGATTGTTACCGATGTGGGAAGTTATCTGATAGACGGCTTCATCATGAGAGATGCAAGCAGCTATGATGATATTATTCAGATTAATTATGAAGAAAAGGTTTTTGATAATCCGACCTATGAGATATTGCGTCAGCTTGTCACGTTACGCAAGCCACTGGTGCAGGATTATTACACTTGGGAGCGGTCTGAGCTCCATCCGCTTAGCGTAGAGTTGCCGAGTATACTTGAACATTTTACTACTCAGATTAGCGCCTACGTGGAAAAAGAACTTGGTCCTTTCAATACGGCACAGGCCGAGGGACAGCGTAAGGAATGAGGGAAATCGCATGACAAATGAATCAAAAGAATTCAATGAAGTAAATACTGAAAGTAACGAAACAAATGAAACACCTTCCGGATTCCATCCGGTGTATATGGTTGAACTTTTGTTCCGGGAACGTCCAGAGGTGGATCGCCTGCGTTTGCAGGAAGCTATGATCCGTCATACAGGACAAGTCCGACTGGATGTGAAACAAGAGAGCGGAGGGCAAAAGCATGAGATGCTTGTCTTCTATCATCTGGACCACAAGGTATCCTTCCAGGAAGGGGATATCCCTGCTCAGACTTGCATGCTTCCTGTGAATGAAATCGCAGATCGTGCTCGCTTTGGCGGTGCTCTGCAACAAGCATGGCATTGGCCGGAAGTGGGACAAGCTGTGGAAGCTGCGCGTTACTCCATTCGGATACATGATATGTTCACGGCTGCCATGCCTCGTAAACAGCGCCTGGAGCTGTTTCAGAAGACTGTACTGGCAATCATGGAGAGTGTGACCTGTGACGCGCTGTATTGGTATGGCAGTGATAAGCTGGTTGAACCGGAAGCATATACGCAAGCTCAGGAACGTGAGGAACATCTGTATGCAGCCATGAATGTTCGAATGTATCAAGCCGGAGGTACAGAGGAACAGCGCGGGTTGGTCATGGATACCGTGGGATTATCTGCGCTGGGTGTACCTGATGTCCAGTGTCACTTCGTTGGTCTTGATCCCGATACGGTGGCTCAGACCTTACTGGGTGCAGCGTATTACATATTTGATCAGGGGGATGTTCTGCAAGATGGACAGACGCTGGGTTCTTCAGGTGGACGTCGCTGGCGTTGTGAACATCAGGCGGCATTGATTGCACCTGGACGATATGTCATTGATTTGGACCCGGGGGATGAGCATGCCGCGGCTGATCTCGAGCCGGCTCGTCAGAACTGAGTTTAAGCCAAGTCATTTGCATCCCTTCAAAAACGGCGTTCAGATTATTTTTAACATCTGGAGTGTCAAGTCAAGCCTGTGCTGCTTATAATGCATCAACAGAGTAGGCATTCGCCCGGATGGCTGAGCGACAGACCGTTGCTTCTGATCCGGTACTTAAACAATAGTAAAGGGAGAGATGTGACGTGAAGGATTCTAACAAAAGTTTGTTGTGGGGAGCTCTTATTGGCTCCGTGGTTGGATCAGTAACGGCATTATTGCTGGCACCGAAATCAGGGCGTGAACTTCGTCAGGATATTACAGAAGGTGCTCGTCAGGTATCGGAGAAAGGTCAGGAATTGGCTGGTATCGTGGGAGAACAAAGTTCGCAGATCGTATCCAAAGTTAAAGAGACCGCAGATGTTGTGATTCAGGATATTCAATCCTGGCGTAATTGCGCTGAAGGGAAAGAAATTCGCATCTCGGCAGCCATTGTTGATAATGATATCGATAAAACAGTGGATGAACCCGGAATTGACATCGTAGCGAAGCTTCCTGCGGATGAGTCCAAGGAAGACAACTAAGCAAAGCTTGGGATAAGCAGGCTTTCCTCTAATTAGAGGAGAGCCTGCTTTGTTGCGTGTCCACACATAGATGACGTAGCGCGTGGATTTAATTTGAACCCTGCGATGAAATCGGGTAAGATGTAGGTACCTTTTTGCCGGAATGTTCATACGGTAGGAAGAAAGCTCTGAGAAACAATCATTTTGAGAACCAATTCAATGAAGAAGGAAGCGGTGTGTTCGTGCAGCAAGCAATCGCTATATTAGACTCCGGTGTGGGGGGATTGACCGTCGCCAAGGAAGTGATGCGTCAGCTCCCGCGGGAAAAGATCATTTATTTTGGGGATACTGCCCGGACACCGTACGGACCCCGTTCGTCCGAACAAGTAAAACAATTTACGGAACAAATCGTTGATTTCTTGATCCAATTCGATCCGAAGGTTATCGTTATCGCCTGTAACACAGCAACAGCAGCAGCGTTGGAGTATATCCGTGCCAAGGTGAATATGCCGGTCATTGGTGTTATACATCCGGGTGCGCGGGCCGCAATCACAGCGACACGTACAGGACGTATTGGTGTGATTGGTACCACGGGTACCATAGGTAGTGGGGCTTATACATCGGCACTCAAGCAGTTGTCCCCCTATATTGATGTGGTCAGTCAGGCTTGTCCGGCGCTGGTGCCGTTGGTGGAACAAGGTGAATTTCGTTCCGAGCACACGACACATACGGTGGAACAATCATTGGGCGAGATCAAACAACAGCCAATCGATTGTCTTATTCTGGGTTGTACGCATTATCCCTTTCTCATGGACACGATTCAGGAAGTTATGGGACAGGAAGTGAAGTTAATCAGTTCAGCAGATGAAACGGCACGTGAAATCAGTACGATTTTATATGACAAACGAAAGCTGGCCAGTGGGGATGAGACTCCGGTGCATCAATTTTTCTGCACGGGTGACCCGAGAATGTTCCAGAATATCACCCGTCGATGGTTGGGGGAGCAGATCTCCAAGACCCCTGTTGTCTGGCAGGTAACGCAATTATCATAGTTATACTCAAATTATGCATGAATAAGACTTTTAATTAATGTATTTTGGTTGTGGACTATCCCGGAACTGTGAAGTTCCGGGATTTTTTGTCGTCATTATGCATTAACCGGAGATAAACATGATTCTTGTCACATGACGGACAACCTGACCTGCATACATATGGTACAGACACGAAATCGGTCAGAACTGGACAGGAGACCTGTCTTTTCCTGTGGAAAGGAGAACAACATGGATCTACAGTGGATTATTGTTCAGCGGGGAGATACGTTGCCGCGAATTGCGTCAGCACACCATATGACCAAAGAGTTCCTTGCTGCACTAAACCCGGAAGTGGCTTCCCAGCCATACTTGCTGGCAGGTCAGATGCTGCGTATTGCCCCCGGGACAGGTCGCAGATACGCTGTACCGCCTGGAGAACGTGTAGGGGAGATTGCAGGGAGATTTGGTCTGGACGAAGAGGTGTTGCGCCAGGCCAATCCCGAAATCACCAATATAACCGACTGGGTTGGTCGCTGTATTCATATTCCGGCTTCGAATGGAAAAACTATTGTAAAGATTCAGGGAGAGTATGGTTATGGAGAATTAATCAGGGATATAGACAAGCTGGAGAATCAATACCCGTTTATTGAAACAGGGTCCATTGGAACAAGTGTCATGGGGAAGTCGCTGCCTTATTTGCGTATTGGGCAAGGGTCGAGACATATCCATGTTAACGCTTCCGTTCATGCGAATGAGTGGTTGACAACAGCAGTTCTGATGAAGTTTATCGAAGAGTATGCCGAGGCGTATAGTTCGCATAGGACATGGCATCAATACCAGACAGAACGCTGGATGCAAGAGACGACACTTTGGGCCGTGCCGATGGTTAATCCGGACGGGGTCGAACTGGTTCAGGAAGGTGTGGTCAATCAGCATCCACATGCACAGCAGTTGTTGGCCTGGAATGCCAACAGATCACATTTTACCCATTGGAAGGCCAACATCAGAGGGGTGGATCTGAATGATCAATTTCCAGCCCATTGGGATGAAGAAGCAGCGAGAAGAGGTATAACCTCACCTGGCCCCAGGGATTATGCGGGGGCAGCGCCATTGACAGAACCGGAGGCACAGGCGCTTGCGCAGTGGACGCAGCAACATACATTTGATGCGGTTGTCTCCCTGCATAGTCAGGGACAGGAGATCTATTGGAACTACCGTGATCTGGAACCCAGAGAGAGTGGACCGCTGTCGCGTAGACTCGCCAAAGCTTCCGGCTACAAGGCGGTGAAGCTCGGTGGCAGTGATGCCGGATACAAGGACTGGTTTATTCAAGATTTCGGTAGACCGGGCTTCACGGTAGAAGTTGGATTGGGTGTTAATCCGCTTCCCGTAGAACAGTTTGATGATATTTGTATAGAAGTGGGAATGTTGCTGGCTGAACTTTTATCCAATGGACAATGAGGCAAGACCCCGAATTACGAAGGTGTGAAACTTAACAGTAGATCATTCGTATAACAGGAACGGACGCCATGAGCGACGTTCCGTTTTTATTATTTTTGATAATGGCATGTTACGTCATTCGTTCTGAATGGTTTTCGAACGGGTAATGATGGATGTGCCTTTTCGGCGACATATATAATTATACGGAGGGATTCAAATGAAGTGGAGAAGACTGCTGTCGTTCAAACGATGGACACAAGTTTTCAAAAGGCTCCCCCGGCTGCTCCGGGCTCCGCAGATTCCTTTGGGAGAAAAGCTGTTGTTTATTATTCCAGCGCTGTTGTACTGGGTACTTCCTGACGTAATGCCCTTTATGCCCATCGATGATATCGGGGTCACTTTGATTCTGATGAACTGGTTTGTAAGCCGGGCAGAACGCAAATATCCTGTGCTTCAGGAAGGGGCTCCTTCTTAATTTGTGCCTAAATGGAGAGGTTTAACAATGAATTCGCATCAATGTTATTGCGAAGAGCGGTAACTTTCTTTACAATAGATGCTGTAGTTTAAGAATGCTGAAATTGTTGAAACCTGCAATTACAATATAGGAGATGAAGAGAATGAACTGCAAAATTACGCGTAATGCTGCTAAAGTATTGAAGCTTGAATTGGACAAGCCGGAGAACGAAGGAAAAAACCTGCGCGTTGTCATCACACATGCACATGGTGACCATGCTCACTACGGCCTGGATATTGACACACCAAAAGAAAATGATACAGTTGTATCTACCGATAAAGAGATTGATGTCATTCTCGCGAATGATCAGCCTTTGTTGAACGGTGTTAAAATTGACTACCTCTACTTCCCGGAAGAGGGATTTGTTATTACGAATCCGTCCCAAGGTAATCACGGCGACCACTAAGGGCGCGAAGAAGGGGAACTCATGGCTAACGATATCCGTGTATGCGAAAAGTGTAATCATGTCCGACTGAAATCGATTGTGCCCAAGTTGCAAAAAATGGCTCCAGACACGGAGATCAAGATTGGGTGCAAATCCTATTGTGGTCCTTGCGCGAAACGTGCGTTTGTCTTTATCAACGGTCGGTACATCAGTGCGCCGACAGAAGAAGAAGTGCTCGCCAAAGTCGCAAAGTTCGTGAAGTAATAGGATATAACAAGGTGAGTGGAGAAAACTGTCCACACATCAGAAAGGAGGGGCTACGTGCCTCTCCTTTTTTTTGCGTTTGGGTAGCAGTGAAAGGATGTGTTACTCCATAGCACCTTTGACCAACTCAGTAATTTGGAAGGTATCTTCTCGAATTTCAATGGCAATGACGGTAGTATCCTTTTTCAGAAAATGTACATGTCCTAGCCGTTCTTCCTCTAATTCCACCCATCCTGTATCCGCTAGCTTCTGAAAATAATCCATTGGCGGGTAGAGTCCTTGCTCACCCCCAATATGTTTCAGCTCATACTTAACACCTTCTTTAAGAGTGGGATGATCGGAATAAGCTATGTTTTCAATAAGTTTTGCATTGGTTGGAACCGGGATGTCTGGGTTCATGGATGACGCTGTATATCCTTCTATCTCGTATGTTGCAGGAGCGCAACCTTGTACCCAAATGAGCAAGGGCAACATGCAAAGTGTCAGTAATATTTTCTTCAATTAAATTCCTCCCGACTCACATGATTATCTAATAAACGTAGCGTGATCAACTAAAGTTACGATAAAAACACAAAAGAAGAATAAGGAAGGCTTGTGTTATCCATCCTAAAGGGGTAACAGGAACATGATAATCCCAAGGAGGAATACTCATGCCGAAGCGTTATGATTCCAGTTTGCAAGCCGATACCACTGTATCTCAGGCGCAAAATGCGGTGAACAAGCTTCATTATGCTGTATCTCAGGCCATGTCTCATCCGACGGCACAGACCATTGTACAGGCGGAACGACGTCTGGCACACACGGAGCAGGCGATGCGACAAGCAGAGCTTTCACTCGGAGGGCAAGGTGTTGAGTTGGCAGAGGAAATGTTCATCGAGGAGAAGAGAAGATTGAATTCAATCCAGAGTCAGCGCGGTCAAGGGAATTTATAACGTTCCTGTCACATCAGAACCCGCAGGGCAGCAATGCTTTGCGGGTTTTTCATATCTTTTGCAAAGACTCTGGGTCCATGGGTTTACTCCGACAGTATGTCGAATGGTCGCTTAAAATTTTGTGAGAAGGTTAATAGAACAAGAGCAGGCAAAATTCCATACGGGAGGTACAGAATGACAAAACATATTACAGATTGTACGATTCTGAACAACGGAGTAACGATGCCATGGCTAGGAATTGGAACATATAAAGCAAAAGGTAAGGAAGTACAACAGGCGGTTGAGACCGCTTTGGAGGTTGGATATCGTAGTATTGATACCGCGTCCATCTATGGCAATGAGGAAGAAGTGGGACAAGCTATTGCAAGCAGTGGTGTTGCCCGTAACGAACTGTTTGTGACGACCAAGCTCTGGAATGAGGATCAGGGGTTTGATTCAACGTTGAGAGCGTTTGAAGTCAGTCAGAAGGCACTTGGACTGAATGTGATTGATCTTTATTTAATTCACTGGCCTGGCAGAGATCAGTACAAGGAGACGTGGAGAGCATTCGAACGTCTATATAGCGAAGGAAGCATCCGTGCGATTGGTGTGAGTAATTTTCAAGTACATCATTTGCAAGATATCATAGATGAGGGTGGCACGGTGCCTGCGGTTAATCAGGTAGAGCTGCATCCGGGTCTGATCCAACAAGAACTGCAAGATTTCTGCGGGGCGCAGGGAATTCAACTGGAGGCTTGGAGCCCGATCATGAAAGGTAAGCTGAACCAAGAGTCCACCCTCAAAGCACTGGCCCAAAAATATGGGAAAACACCGGCACAGATCATTCTGCGCTGGGACATTCAGAATCAGATTGTGACGATTCCGAAGTCGGTTACTCCGGAGCGTATTCGTGAGAATGCGGACATCTTTGACTTTGAATTGACACCGGATGAGTTGAGACAGATTGATGCACTTGATTCCGATAAGCGGACGGGTCCACATCCGGATCAACTGTTCTGGGATTAAGTGGGTGAACGCTAATTGAATATAAGTGTTTGATGCACTACTTGTGGTTGTTCCGGTTACGGAATCGTTCTTCGTGGGTTTAAGATGTAAGCATAATCGGTCACACTAAGACACTACTTGTGCAGAACAATCTTACGATCGCCGTTATCCCCGGATTTTTTTGAAATTCCCTGTATCAAGGGAGAAATCCGGTGATAAATGCGAGCGCTCCGCTTCTCCAGCTTTTTTCTGCCCACTCCGTTATCGTGAAAATTATAAATCCATCTTTAAATTTGGTGGGTAATTAAGAAGCATATAAAAAAGCAGCAGGATCGGGGAGTGTCCCCTGATTCTGCTGCTTTTTGTGTGTGAAGTGGCTTAATTTTTTTTCGGGACTTCGCATCCGTCATCTGTGCAGATGCCACTGCCGTCTGTTTCTGTTGTGTTGGATTCAACCATGGTGAAAGGGGAACGGTCGTCCCATGCTTTTTGAATGGCATCCAGAAACACCTCGTCAGGCTGAGCGCCCGATACGGCGAACTTACGGTCGAATACAAAGAACGGTACACCGCGGATGCCGAGTTGCTCGCCTTCCGCTTGGTCAGCGCGGACATTGTCGGTGAATTGATCACTGGACAGCACTGCCGCAGCTGCGTCACGATCCAGACCTACTTCTTCTGCTAACTGAGCCAACACTTCAGTGTCGCCGGAGTGTTTACCTTCAATAAACACAGCTTGGAAGATTCGTTCACTCAGTTCAAGCGCTTTGCCTTGTGTGTCTGCCCAGTGTGTCAAGCGGTGAGCTGAGAAGGAGTTCGTAGGGATCATGGCATCGATATTGTATTCCAGTCCTGCCGTGCGAGCATTGGCATTCATCTGAGCATTCATACCTTTGGCCTGTTCCACGCTAATATTATATTTGGAAGCCAGATATTCCGTATTGGTTTTGCCTGGGTTCAATGCAGCATTTGGATCAAGCTCGAAGCTTTTAAATTGCAGCTTCACTTCATCACGGTGTGGAAACTGCTGCAATACATTCTCCAGGCGGCGTTTGCCGATATAACAGAAAGGACAGAGAAAATCAGACCATATCTCAATATTCATTATGTTAAACCTCCATTATCCTTTTAGTTGAAACTAATATAGTTACAATTATAAAGCCACTTTCTATAATTCGCAAGGAGATTACTTATTATCCCGATATGCCTTGGACCAATGGTACGGTTGAATCTCATCCAGTCTCTTAAAGAGCAGTTGACCAGAAGGATCGTATACGGCAGCTTTGACTTCTTCGCCCCAGTAAAATAATCGTTCCTGGCATACACCACAAGGTGTAAGGACCTTGAATTCTGAATGCTCGTCATCACGAGTGATACAGAGGGAGTGGGTGACACGTTCGTTCAATTTGTGGGCTTCCAGATAAGCTCCTGTTTCCATGCACAGATGCGTGGCATCGTTGATGACCTCTGGAGCTACACTAATCAGCAGCGATCCAGCTTCGGTATAGACGGCACCCGCACCGCCCCATCCCTGAGGATAACGTTGCTTCACAAATTTTGCGGCTTCTTCGAACAATTGCTGTTCAATATTGAGTGGTTCAGTGTGTGATGTCATGTAATGCAAGTTCCCCTTTTTAAATCCAATTCAATTCATTTCGTGTTTTTGTTTAGTTTGTCATTACGATATTGCTCATTGCGGTGTTGCTGTTGAACTGTCTTCCTCTCGAAAGCGCTGAATCAAATCATAGGTAATGACCGTGTCCGAGACATGCAATCGTTTGGTTGCTTCATCATGACCGGGGCGGCAAGCATTGATGTCCGTTTTGCCGCGTGTGGACAGGTCATAACAAGCACCGCTCTCATAGATATAATCATCCGATGGAATATAGAATACAGAACCATCCGAGAATGTGCCATTACGCAGCACAACCGTACGCCCAGACCCGTCATATACGTCGTTACCCATGTGATAATAGGACTGGTCGGATAAGCCTAGCAAATGCAGTACGGAAGGCGTGATGTCCAGTTGTCCCGAAGGTTCGTTGATGGTTCCGGCAGCTGCTCCGTCCGGTAAATGCACGAGCAGGGGGACCTCGTTCATGATCTGTGCCATATCCAGTTCGTTCAGTGAACGTCCCAGGAACTGTTCGTATTGTGATTGTTCCTTAATCGAGTTGTCGTGGTCTCCGTAGAACATAAAAATGGTATTTTCCCATAATCCCCGATTTTTCAGATCCTCGACCATCTTGCCGAGCGCCGAATCCACGTAATGAACGGATTGCAGATAGTTACCAAACATGGTCCCCTGGAACTCGCCTACATCCAGTTGCTGTTTCTCTTTAGGCAGGGCGTATGGATGGTGACTGCTGAGTGTAATGAGGAAGGAATAGAACGGTTCGGTAACCTCACTGCTCATTTTCTCAACGGATTGGCGGAAAAAGGATTCGTCAGACAGGGACCAGCCAAGCGGGTCATCCTGTGCAAAATCATTTTTACTATAAAACTTGTCGTACTTCATGTTCTGATACATCGTATACCGATTCCAGAAGCCGCTCTCATAAGCGTGAAATACGTTGGTGCTATACCCGTTATCCTTCAGAATGGAAGGAAGTGAATCATACGTATGGTCTGCATAACGTACAAACGCTGATCCAACCGGAAGTGGATGTAGGGAAATGTTTGCACCAAAATCGGCATCTGACGTTCTGCCCTGACCGGTCTGGTGGTAAAAGTGACTATAATACTGACTTTCCTTCATCAGTTCATTAAAATGCGGTGTGATCTCCTGACCGCCAATGCTCTGACCAATCATGAAGTTCATAAAAGCCTCACCCTGAACAATGATGACATTGCTGTCTTTATATTTGCCAAACAAGGCATCATTCTGCGGGGCAGTTCCTTGCCTTTCGGCGAAGAATGCCTTTGCTTGTTCAACATCAGCGGGGTCAGCCTGCGGCCCGGAGCCGATGTGGTCTTTGGCATAGTTGTAAAGATCATAACCGTGAAAAGCGAGCAGTCCGGTCACATTATACATGGATACATTCCACCAGTTGTTATCAAACAGGCCTTTGGCCCATGTTTTACTGTAGAAATAAATCGGGCCGACCGCGAGGCCAAGTCCCAGCACAAGGGCAATGCTGCCAGCTGTGAGACGGCGGCGTAAGCGTGCCTTGCCATCGTTGTGCGAATAACTCCCGTAGCCATGTAACGACGCACTGGAGTGCTTCGAACGGTAACGTCTGCTGAACAGTACGATAGCTGCGAACGGAATGACGACAAGCCAATCGGCAAAGAACCAGAGATCGCTTGTGTAGATCAATGTAGCGATACTGTCACCCAAAGCGTCAACTTGTCTGGCTTGCAACAATACCGGGATCGTCAAGAAATCCTGGAAATAGCGATAATACACCATATCGGCGTAGATTAGTGCGGTAAGCAGTAGATTGAGCACTGCGAGAGACACGATCATGCCCCTGCGTGGCAGCCACCAGGTCCAGAAGGACAGGAGTAGTAAAGATCCAATGGCAATGACTTTATCCAGCAGTCCCATCGTAATGTTATAAGCGTGAAGATTGTGATGGAGCCACATGAGTTTGAGCAGCATAAGCACAAGAAAAATAAGATATAACGTTAGTGGATGATTTAGAAGCCCGCGTGGCATGGAGCTGCGCGTAGGCCGAGTGACAACCATATGTATGTCCTCCTTGCATTTGTTGTTTTGTTATCGGAATGTAAAATAGGGCTCCATCCATTATAGCGTGGCCTCATGTGTTTTCAACTATGCCTCAGAAGAATTGATTTCTGGGGAAGCGAAGACCGAAGTCGGTGAATTCATATGACCAGAAAGCGCACAAAAAAAGCGCCCCGGCCATGGATGGCAGGAGCACTTTAGATTCGAAATAATTATGAAGATTGTGGTGCTTTATTTCGTGGGGGCAGTGGGCCCAAATACTGATAGTACTGGGTTTCAATTCGTCCGTTGAACAACTTGCGACGTTTGTCTGCCTTATGACCGAAATACTCCTCGAAAGCTTTGGTCGATGTGATTGCAAAAAAGGACCATGTTGGCATGTCGAGGTAACTGCGCCCTAATGAGCGGAGCAACTTCTGAACTTCTTTTTCTTCACTCAAACGTTCACCATATGGGGGATTGGTAATGATAACACCATAGTCACCCTGTGGTCTTGCGCGATGAGCGGGCAGGACGCTGACTTCAATATCTTTGGCAAAGCCAGCACTTTTGATCGCTGCCATAGCAACTTCAATCGCTTCAGGATCAATATCGCTACCTGAAATTTGTAACGGGACATCGTCACGTACAGCATCGAATGCTTCTTCGCGCGCCTGTTCCCACAATTCTTCAGGAATGACAGCCCAGTCCTCAGAGTTGAAGGTCCGACGAAGTCCTGGTGCAATGTTCCAGCCGATCATAGCGGCTTCGATCAGCATTGTGCCTGATCCACAGCATGGGTCATAGAATGGACGGGATACATTCCAGCGACTGAGCTGAATAAGAGCTGCAGCAAGCGTTTCTTTGAGAGGCGCTTCGGTAACGAGTTTACGATAACCCCGTTTATGCAAACCTGGTCCCGTTGTATCTAAAGTAAGCAGGGCGCGATCGTTCAGCAGAATGACCTCAATCACATAACGAGACCCATCCTCTGGGAACCACTCCGTGTCATAAGTCAGCTTCAGTTTCTCTACGATTGCTTTTTTCACGATCCCTTGTGATGCAGGCACACTGCTTAACTGGGATTTTTGAGAACGACCCTCTACAGGGAATTCGCCATCGGCTGGAATCCACTCTTCCCAAGGTAGTGCTTTGGTGCCTTCAAACAATTCGTCGAAAGTCGTGGCAGGGAATTCACCCATTTTCACCAATACGCGATCCGAACTTCTCAGCCACAGGTTACAACGGCAAATATCAATATAATCTCCTGTGAAGAAAACCCGGCCATTGTCGATCGTAACATCTTCATACCCCAGTTGCTTCAGTTCCCGGGCAACAACAGCCTCGAGTCCCATCGCCGAGGTTGCAATCAATTGCAATTGAGCCATGTGATTCATTTCAACTCCATTTCAAGCTGGAGAAGGGAAATCCTTCTCTCTGCTGTATAGTAACGGTGCGGCCTTGCCGCTTTCCGTGAAAAAACTTACAATGAGAAATGCGGTGAACGTATGCACGCCTCTTCGAAGTGATGCATCAGTCAACCGCCTGTGTTGATAACAAACATTTATTATAGAACATTGGCATCCATATGGAAAGCAGTCCAAGTGTCCAAGGAGGATTTTAGTGGTGAATCTGACCCCTGATGAATATGTAAATCAATTATTTCAAGAGGATGAGCTTTTGCTGAAAGTGAAAGAGGCCATCCGTTCGAACGGTATGCCGGAAGTTTCGGTTGCGGCGGCATATGGACGATTGCTCACGTTTCTAGCGAAGACATCCAAAGCAGAAGCTGCGCTCGAAATCGGCGTGCTGGGCGGTTACAGTGGGATCTGCATTGCGCGTGGTTTGCGTGAGAATGGAACCCTGACTTCGCTGGAACTGAAAGAGGAATATGCGGCAATGGCGCGTGGTCATCTGGAGGAAGGCGGTTTTGGCGAAAAGGTAGAGTACCGTATTGGCCCGGCGGCAGACAGCCTGGAGCAATTGGAGCAGGAAGGTCGCACATTTGATTTCTTCTTTATTGATGCAGATAAGGAGAATTATCCGGTATATCTCGATTATGCCATTAAGCTGGCCCGGCCAGGTGCTGTTATTGTAGGTGATAATTGTTTCCTGCGTGGTCGTACACTGAATCCGGACAAGCAGGGCCCGGCCGTGCTTGCTGTTCGTCGTTTCAATGAACAGATGGCAAGTGACCCGCGCCTGGTGACGACCATGTTGCCGGATTACGATGGGCTGGTACTTGCCTGGGTGAAGTGAAAGTGAAAATTTCCTAAAGATAAAACTCCGATGGAGCACGATCTCACGCTTTTATATTTGTGAGGGGGCGTGTTCCATCGGAGTTTATTTAGTGTGAAAAATATTGATTGTTGAGAATGAGTTTTTATTGAGGTTTATCTAAAAATGAATTGATTTTTTAGTGAAGAAGAAGAGATCATAACTAACATTCAGATAATTTTATGGTAACATTGTATATAAGAAGTTATAAATTTCTATATATGGAGGTGTTGAATTGAGACCTTTATTTATTTTTCTTTCTTTGCTTCTGATCTCAGGTTTCGTATTTCATTTTCTTAACGTATACACGCCCTTTTTAATATTGCCAGTTTATATTTTACTTATTGCAACCCTAGTTTTCTTTGTTGTTTATCTGTTCAGGTTTTATTTAACTAAAAAAATAATCATAAAATCTAAAAACACACAAAGAAAGAGATGACAACATTTTGAATGACAGAAAATGTGCCGTCTCTTTCTTTGTGTTTACAGATATCGTTGTAGTAATTTTATTTATACTTCAGGTGTTCCGTACGTTTCAAACCATTTTTTGATGGTGTCAAAATCATCACTGAAGGACAAACCCAGCATCAATAATACACGAGCTTGTTGTGGACTCAGGTTGTCGCCTGCAATGATACCTTTGCCGCCGCCGTACACACTTCCTGAACCCGTCCGAGTGGTGGTCACAAAGATGACACCTTCTTCAATGGCCTTGGTACGAGCTTGTCCCATAGCTCTGGAGATGCCACCAGCTCCGGTACCGGAAGTCACAATTCCTTTGGCACCGCTGCTCACGAATCCTTCAATGGCTCCCCCGCCAGCTTCTTGATATGAGATCGCAATTTCTACTTTCGCCAGATCTGCCTTTGTGATTTTACTTAGATCAAATACGGGCTTTGCTGTGCCTTCAGGTTTCAAGGCACGTGCAGGAGCACGGTAGATTCGGATATTTTCTTCATCAATATATCCTACAGCGCCGAGCATGGGCGTTTCAAACGTATCTGTCCGATAATCATTTGTCTTGGTTACACCGCGAGCAAGCTGGATTGTGTCATTCAACATGAGTACTGTGCCGAATGAAGTGGTACGACCACTGCCTGCAAGTTTGATGGCGTTGTACAGATTGGCTTGAGCGTCAGAACCGATGACGGTCCATGGACGCATGGAGCCTGTGATCACGACAGGTTTGTCACTCTGAACAGTCATATCGAGGAAATAAGCGATTTCTTCCATTGTATCTGTACCCGTGGTAACGACAACACTATCATACGTTGCCAGAGCTTTGTCTACCGTCTGCGACAAGTCATAGAGGTCGGTCATGCTATAGGAACCTGAACCTGAGTTTCCGAATTGGAGCGTGCTAACATCGGCAATCTTCTGTTTATCCGGTAAGGCGTCTACCATCTCTCCAATGGGAAGTGTACCTGCCTTGTAATTCTGGAAGCTGGTGGCATCCTCGGATTGACCGGCAATCGTTCCGCCAGTTCCAATCACCAATACATTAGGAAGTGCAGATTGTTTGGAAGAGTCTGGTATTGCAGGAATGGAAGTATTGCGAGCCGGAGTAGTAGTTGCTGTCTGAACAGCACCTGTTGTGCCTTTCACCTCTACCGTAGCTGCGTGCGCGGCGTAGGTTCCAATGGGGGACAACGAGATGGTCAATGCTGTTAAAGCTGCGGTACTCCATACGGCCCAGGGACGAAGATTGGATGTTTTACTCATGAATAGCACTCTCCTTCAAGTAAGTGTGATGTTAAGTTTGTTAAGAAGAATATGTATACCATTTCAAATTGATTGTATTTTATGTTAAGTAATATGACAAATATAGATAACAATAGAGTAATCGGTTACATTCATAGATAATGAGAGTAAAATGATTGTTTATAAGGAATTATGAAAGATTATTCATTCTGCTAGAGATATATAAGAGCTGGTTTTAGAAGTTTTGAAGAGAGAAACGTCTTTATAATGTTAGTTAATATTACATAATGAGTCTTTTGTCCTGATAAAATGAAGCATTTTAATAAATAATGTCGAATTGGGACTCATATCAGAAGTAGGTAACAGAATGAGAGGATGATAGTAACGCATATTAGGTAATGGGGCTCAATTACGGTCTAAAGAGTGGTTTCGTTATAGAGTTATGTTTATAATAGGGGTGATCAACATATGTAAATAAATATATAATATTGATTGGAGGAGAAACGATGAAACAGGCACCGAGAAAGTATGCAAATTACATTCCGATTCGGGAACTGGAGACTTTGGAAGAGAGGTTATCTCCCTTCAAGGTGTATGCAGAACTTCGTGATAACACTCCAGTCCGCTATGATGAGCATCGAGAATGTTGGGATGTTTTTGGTTATGAAGATGTGAAGTACGTTCTGAAAAATCCGAAACTATTCTCTTCTGCACGTGATCGTGCCAATACGAGCATGTTGACGACAGACCCTCCCAAACACAAACAGCTGCGTGATCTGGTGAATCAGGCGTTTACACCCAAGGCAATTGAAGCATTGGCTCCGCGTATTCAGGAAATCACAGATGAGTTAATTGCTCCACACCTGTCAGAAGGACATATGGAACTTATTGATGACCTTGCAACACCACTGCCCGTCATTGTCATTGCGGAATTGATCGGAGTCCCTGCGGCGGATCGTCAAAAGTTCAAAGACTGGTCTGATGTGTTGGTGAAAGGCGCGCGTGACGATAGTGATCAGGCTTTCCAGGAGTTATTGGAGGAGAAAAAAAGAAATATGCAGGAGTTGCATATCTATTTCACTGGCATTATGGAAGAACGTCGGTTGCAGCCAAAGGATGATCTGATCTCATTACTGCTTGCTGCGGAGATTGATGGTCAGCAATTGACTTCAGATGAAGTGGTAGGCTTCTGTATTCTATTACTTGCTGCCGGTAATGAAACAACAACCAACCTGATTACCAATGCGGTTCGTATTCTGTCTGAACAACCCGAGCTACAACAGGAGTTGCGCGAACAGCCTGAACGGATTACTTCTGCGATTGAAGAGACGCTGAGATATTATCCGCCAATTGTCGCGATTGGGCGGGTCGCCAAGGAAACTGTAGAGTTGAATGGTCAGACGATTCAAGCTGGAGAGCAGGTGATTTCCTGGGTTGGAGCAGCCAATCGGGACAGTGCCCAATTTGAAAACCCGGAAGATTTCATCTCTGATCGCAAGCCGAACAGGCATATGGGCTTTGGTTTTGGCATTCATTTTTGTTTGGGTGCACCACTCGCTCGATTGGAGGCAAGGATAGTTCTTCATACATTGCTTCAGCACATGGGAAACATTCAACTTGTGTCTGGAACGGCTCTGCAACCGATACAAAGTGCTTTTGTATTTGGTGTGAAACATTATCCGATAGAATTCAATCTAATAAATAAATGAGGAATGGCGCATGAATGACAAAAGCCGCTCTCAGGCCAATTAGGCGCTGGAAGCGGCTTTTTCAAATGAAACAGTAAGATGTACTCATTAAGAAATGGATAAGGAATCAGGATTCCCGAATAGAAGCAGGTTTGTTATACAATTTGAATCGGACCCAAACCATATTAAGAAGCAGCAGTCCGCCAGATACGATAAACAGACCTTCGATCCCGATGAATCCTGCCATAAATCCTCCAATGATCGCTCCAAGCATGTTGCCCAGCGCCAGAGTACTCGTATTAAAACTGAATGCACGGCTGATCATGCTATCGGATGTATAGGAACGGATCAAGGCATTAACGCTCGGAAGCAGGCCGCCCATGAACACACCCATCATGAAACGAACAAGAATGAGCTGCCACACGGTCTGAACAAATGCCTGCGGAATAAGCATGAGTCCCGTACCTATGAGGGAGAACGTCAGCACCTTGTGAGGACCAATCCGGTCACTCAGCTTCCCGAGAATCGGAGACATCGCCATATTGGATAGTCCCGTAACTGCACCGACAAGTCCTGCCCAGAAGGCCACATTTACATCCGAAGCATGCAATTTTTGCACATACAGCGGCAAGAGTGACATGGGGCTAATCATCGCAAACTGCAACAGAAACGTCACAGCAAACAATGCAGGCAGTTGAGGTGACTTGTTCAATTCCTTCAGACCGGACAATACGGATTGTGCCGGTAGTTTGGCTGCTTCTTGACGGTCAAACTTCTCTCTCACCAGGAACATGGCGAGCATGGAAGCAACAAAGATCAGTCCACCTGTAATGTAGAAAATGGGGCGAAAGCCTACCGCATCCGCTAACAAGCCACCAATGAGTGGACCCAGGATGGTGCCGGCAACCTGCCCGGACTGACTGATTCCCATGGCAAAACCCATGCGGTCTTTCGGAGTGGTACCCGATATCAGCGCAACAGCTGCAGGATTGAAACCGGAGATGGTACCATTAAGTAAACGCAATAAGAGAAGCTGCCAAGGATTCTGTGCCAGACCCATAAGGGCAATTACGATGGCCATCCCGAATCCCGACCGCAGCAGCATAACTTTACGGCCATACTTGTCCGATAACTTGCCCCAGAGCGGTTGGAACAAAAATGAGGTGAGGAAATTGGCTGCAAAAATAAAGCCCGCCCAAATGCCAATTTCATGTTCGCCAACAACACCCAGATCTCTTGCGAGATAAAGAGACAAAAATGGGGTAATCATGGTCATGCCCGAATTGACCAAAAATTGTCCGAACCAAAGCACAATGAGGTTTACTTTCCACGTTTTCAAAGTGCTTTCACTTCCTTTCAAAGATATTTCTGTAATTCTCAAAAAAACACCATTCTTTCATTATAACATAATTGGCATATGAGGGATGGGTGTAAGGAATGTCATAGTATTGTCACGTAGAACGCATCTGCATGTGGTTGTTACGGCTGTTTAAAAAGGGCATAATGGTAATTATGAGTCCAAAAACTATTGGAGGCTTCTTACATGAGCTATAATGATCGACTGATTCGGGCAAGTTTCAAACAACAGGTAGACCGTGTCCCGGTATGGTACATGCGTCAAGCTGGACGTTACGATCCTGAATATCGCAAAATTAAAGAAAAGTACTCCTTGCTAGAAATCTGCAAACAACCCGAGCTGGCGGCTGAAGTTACACTCATGCCGGTACGCAAACTTGGTGTAGATGCGGCTATTTTGTATTCCGATATTATGAATCCGGTTGCCTCATTGGGCATTGATTTTGACATTGTAAAAAATATTGGTCCAGTTATCGATAATCCTATTCGGTCCGCTGCAGATGTGGATCGGCTGCGTCCCATCGACGTAGAAGGAGATCTGTCACATATTCTGGAAACCATTCGAATTCTGGATAAGGAGCTTGATGTGCCTCTTATTACGTTTGCGGGCGCACCATTCACGATTGCGAGTTATCTGATTGAAGGACGACCTTCGAAAGGTTATATCCGCACCAAAACGATGATGTACAGCGAGCCTGAGGTGTGGCATAAGCTGATGCAGAAGCTTGGTGATATGGTTATTACATATGTCCGTGCGCATATTGCGAATGGCGGTAAGGCATTCCAGTTGTTTGACAGCTGGGTTGGAGCACTTTCTCCCAAAGACTTCAGAACATATGTGTTGCCTACGATTACCCGTATCTTTACCGAATTATCGGATTTGAATGTACCGAAGATCTATTTCCCTGGTGTCGCATCAGGCGAATTGTTGCCAGCGCTGCATAATTTGCAAGCCGATGTGATTGGACTCGACTGGAGAGTATCCATTTCGGAAGGGCGTCAACGTCTTGGTGGCAAGTTTGCAGTACAGGGTAACCTGGACCCATATTTGCTGACTGCCCCGATGGAACTGATTAAAGAGCAAGCCAAAGTGATTATTGACGAAGGAATCAAGGAGCCGGGTTATATTTTCAACCTCGGACACGGATTATTTCCTGAAGCATCGCTAGAAAAGCTCAGAGAACTAACGGCGTATATTCATGAATATTCTGCCGAAGCATTGAAGACTGGGGTGACGGTATCTAATGACTAATACGATAGGTGTACTGGTGATGTCGTATGGCACACCGGAAAATATGGAGAGTGTTGAAGCGTATTACACACATATCCGCAGAGGACGTCCGCCTGAACCAGAGCAATTGAAAGAACTGACGGATCGTTATGAAGCCATTGTTGGCGGTGTTTTCCCACTTCGGGAGAACACAGACAATCAGGTCAAGGCCCTACAAGAGACATTAAATCGCGATGAGCGTGGCACTGATGTGGAATTCCGTTGTTATCAAGGTCTGAAGCATGCCTATCCGTTTATTGAGGACGGCGTGGAACAGATGGCGAAGGATGGAATTCAGACAGCGATTGGTATTGTACTGGCTCCTCATTTCTCCACGATGAGTGTAGGCAGTTATATCAAACGTGCGCGTGAAAAAGCAGATGAGCTGGGCGTTCATATGTCCTTTATTGAGAGTTACCATCTGCATCCGAAGTTAATTCAGGCGTTGTCCACACGTGTCAGTGCCAAGTTGGATGCGTTTGAGGAAGCTGGAGCAAAACGCGGAGATGTGAAGGTGTTGTTCAGTGCTCACAGCCTGCCGGCACGTATTGTGGAGATGGGTGATCCATACCCGCAACAATTGCTGGAGACTTCGGAAGTGATTGCCTCTCGTGTAGGAATAACCAATTGGCAATTTACGTGGCAAAGTGCCGGACGAACAGCTGAGCCTTGGCTTGGACCGGATATTCTGGATACGTTACAGGAACTTTCGCGTGAACAGGTAGAGGATGTACTTGTGGCACCAATCGGGTTTGTCTCGGATCATCTCGAAGTGCTCTATGATCTCGATATTGAGGCCAAATCGATTGCCAAAGAGATCGACATGCGCCTGATGCGTATTGATTCTCTCAATAGCGATCCTCTATACATGGAGACGTTAAGCGACGTTATTATAAGCCAATGGCAGCAAGGGTCGGATGAGTAATGGGTGATAAGAAACGCCGTGTTGTTGTTGTCGGCGGTGGCCTTACCGGCCTCAGCGCGGCATTTTATATCCGCAAGCATTACCGGGAAGCAGGAGTTGAACCCGTGATTACTTTGGTCGAGAAAAGCTCGTCCATGGGAGGCATGATTGAGACACTGCACCGGGATGGATTTGTGATTGAAAAAGGGCCTGATTCTTTCCTGGCTCGCAAAACAGCAATGATTGACCTTGCCAAAGAATTGGAGATTGATCATGAATTGGTCAGTCAGAATCCGGAGTCGAAGAAAACGTATATCATGCAGCGTGGCAAGCTTCATCCTATGCCAGCAGGACTTGTTCTCGGTATTCCGACAGAACTAAGACCGTTCCTGAGAAGTGGTTTGGTTTCTCCGGCAGGGAAACTGCGGGCGTTGATGGATTTTGTCATCCCGCCGCGTCGTACAACAGAGGATGAATCGCTCGGTTATATGATTGAACGCCGTCTTGGAGCAGAAGTGCTGGAGAACTTGACGGAACCACTGCTCGCGGGAATCTATGCAGGTGATATGCGGCGATTGAGCCTCCAGGCTACCTTCCCGCAGTTCGGAGAAGTAGAGCGCGATTACGGCAGCTTGATTCGGGGCATGATGACTGGCCGGAAACCGGCTGAGACGCATACCGGAACAAAACGGAGCGCTTTTTTGAACTTTCGCCAGGGACTTCAGAGCCTTGTTCATGCACTCGTCCATGAGTTGCAGGATGTGGATCAACGTCTGAACACAGCGGTGAAGTCGCTGCAACGTCTTGATGGAGCGCAGACCAGATACCGTGTTGAACTTGGTAATGGCGAAATGCTTGAAGCCGATGATGTAGTGGTTACTGTGCCAACGTATGTCGCGTCGGAGCTGCTGAAACCTCACGTGGACACGGCGGCACTGGATGCGATTAACTATGTATCTGTAGCCAATGTGGTGCTTGCTTTTGAGAAAAAAGAGGTCGAGCATGTATTCGATGGATCGGGTTTCCTTGTTCCGCGGAAAGAGGGGCGTAATATTACGGCTTGCACGTGGACATCGACGAAATGGCTGCATACCAGTCCCGATGATAAAGTACTGCTTCGCTGTTATGTTGGTCGCTCCGGTGACGAACAGAACGTAGAGCTTCCGGATGAAGCGCTGACGAATCTGGTTCTCAAGGATCTGAGAGAGACGATGGGTATTGAAGCAGTGCCGATCTTCTCCGAGATTACAAGGCTACGTAAATCCATGCCACAGTATCCGGTGGGACACCTCCAACATATTGCTGCCCTCCGTGAGGAGCTTGGCAGCAAATTACCGGGTGTGTACATTGCAGGTGCAGGTTATGAGGGCGTAGGTTTGCCTGATTGCATCAGACAAGCGAAGGAAATGTCTGTTCAGGCTACACAAGAGCTTGCAGCAGATTAAGTACAGCAAGAGAGCTGTCTCAAACGTAGAATTATCTACTGGAGAGATGGCTTTTTTTATGTGAAGATCTGGAAGCTAACTGAGTTCATACCCTTTCAATCGATACAGTTCCAAGGAATGATGGAAATCCAGAATATGCCTGATATAATGGTATGTATGGCTGTGAAGAAGAAGAGGAGTTGCTTATGTATCCCCCAAGATCAGAGCGAAGTGTAAAGAAGAAAAAAGGTAGTAAACGCACCCGCAATACAATCACAATCATCTGGACAGTTAATATTGTATTGATCATTGCAATTGGTCTGGTGGGCATTTTTTATGTCATTAATACACGTCAGCAACAGGCAGACCAGCCAGTGAAACAAGAAATCGTCGATCAGGATCAGCCTTCCATTGGAGATGATGCCAAAGGCGGGGATCAAGTAAGTTCTCCAGACTCGGAATCCGATGAGACTTCGGAAGAAGAGCCCAAAGCTACGGATGAAGAGACAACAGCGGATGCAGATAAGACATCTGGAGTAGCGACACCTGACACTTCAAGCAATACCAATAGTGAGAAAGTAGAATCCGGAACGAAAAAACCTACGGCAGATTCGACACCGTCCGGTACCAAGGGAAATGCAGGTGTGGATCAGGAATCAGGGACGTCGAAACCTTCCAATTCAGCGAAGGATGTCACAATTAACTTTGTTGGTGATATTCAATTTTCGGGCAAAGTTGCTGAACTGCTGGATAAAAACGGTTATGATTATCCCTTTGCCAAACTCGGCAGGTTATTCAAGGATGATGATCTTACCATCGGTAACCTGGAGACACCAATAACTCATGGTGGTACCAGTGCAGCTGACAAAACCTATGTGTACAAATCTTCGCCCAAAGCATTGGCGGCAATGGCCTCTGCGGGTTTTGATGCTGTCAATTTGGCTAACAATCATATTTTGGATCAGGGCGTAGAGGGCTTGGTGGATACGTTAACTTATCTCAAGGAATATGGCATAGCTCACACCGGGGCAGGTATGAACAGGGATGAGGCCTATGCACCAGCATATCTGGAACGCAAAGGCATGAAGATTGCATTGCTTGGGTTCTCCCGAGTTGTACCGGAAACGAGTTGGAAGGCGGAAGGCAATCGGGCTGGCGTGGCTGAAGCCTATGATTCCACAGGAGCAGTCAAAGCGATCCAGGAGGCCCGTAAGAAGGCAGATCTGGTGATCGTGGTTGCACATTGGGGAGAAGAACGTGTAAGTACTCCGAATAGTGACCAGACCCGATTGGCTCATGAGTTTGTAGATGCTGGCGCTGATCTGGTCATAGGTGGTCATCCTCATGTGTTACAAGGGTTGGAGTACTATAAGGGGAAGTGGATTGCATACAGTACGGGAAATTTCATTTTCTCCAGATCAACAACCGAAGAGACTTGGAAAACGGCGGTATTTCAGGCTCGCTGTAGTCAAGATGCAGCTTGCAGCATGAAAGTTATCCCTTATGAGGCCGGGCTAGGTCAGGCCATTCCAATGATTGATGAGGCGAACAAACTGCTGTTGGAACAGATGGCAAAGCTCTCCCCGGGTATTCGATATGATGGGAATGGAGTCGCTTCGCCTAATTAAAAACCTTTTTGAGGAGGGAATCGAATGAACAACCTTTGTGTAGCACACCGTGGATTTTCTTCTATTGCACCAGAGAATACGATGGCTGCATTCCTGATGGCCATGGAGCGGCCTGAAGTTCAGTGGATGGAGCTGGATGTGCAGTTGTCGCGTGATGGTGTACCAGTGGTCATTCATGATTTTACAGTGGATCGCACGACGAATGGCAAGGGTCTGGTTCGGGAAACTGATTGGGCTGATCTGCAACGTCTGGATGCCGGAGCATGGAAAAACAAGTCTTACAAAGGAGAACGGATTCCGGCGCTAAGTGAATTGTTAGATCGCTCGTGCGGCAGAGTGCGTTTGAACATTGAACTGAAAACGCAGGGAGACATGTACCCGGGTCTGCCTGCGGCTGTTATACATGAAGTGAGAAAAAGACATATGCAAAATGATGTTGTGATCACCTCATTTGAACCAGCCGCTCTGATCGAAGTGAAGAAACTTGCACCGGAGATCCAGACGGGGCTAATTATCGATGCACGACCAGGTGATCTGTTAACCGCGCTGCGGCAGATGAATTGTACATTCCTCTCGATTGGATACACCAATGTAGACAAATCCTTAATGAACGAGATGCGGAGTGCAGGCATTCGGGTGATGGCTTGGACAGTGGATGACAAGACCATTATGAAGAAACTGGCAGCAGTTGATCCAGAACTGATGTTATGTACGAACCGTCCTGACGTGTGGGAGCTGGCATTTCAGGAGACAAGTAGCCGATTTTTCAGACCTTAACTTTACTATATGCACTAATGAATCCGATAAAGGTGGTAATATACCCATGTTGACTAACATTCGCAATGTATACTGTGTAGGACGCAATTATAAACTTCATGCGGAAGAATTGGGTAACGCGGTTCCGGATGAGCCAATGATCTTTATGAAACCTTCCCATGCAGTCGTGCCCCTGAATGGTGAAACGCTTGAATTGCCTGCTACCAAGGGTGAAGTTCACTATGAAGCTGAACTGGTCGTACAAATCGGCCGGAGTTATGAGCCAGGTATGGCGGTAGATGAGCTGGTGGATGCGTATGCGTTTGGTATTGATTTTACGTTACGTGACGTACAGACCGTGATTAAGAAAAAAGGCCACCCGTGGACAGCGGCCAAAGGGTTCAGAAATTCCGCTCCGGTTACTGCATTTCAGGCATTCCCGGGTGCGGCAGCTTTACTTGAGAAAGACTTTACATTGACCAAAAATGGTGAGGAAGTCCAGCGTGGTAACATTCGTAACATGATCTTCAGTTTACAAGATATTGTGGATTATGTAGGTCACCATTACGGCCTGGGTCCGGGCGATGTCATTTTTACAGGAACACCTGAAGGTGTTGGACCAACACAAGCAGGAGATGTGCTCGAACTGGCATGGGACGGCGAATCCTTGGGTGCCTGCACGATTGGGTAGCACAGTAAGGATTACACATCATACCTGCTTGAGATGAATAGGGTACAAGAAAGGGGCGTGAATACGCTCCTTTTTGCTGTGTTATCGTGGATATAGGTTTATATCTTCATCGTACGGATACGCTACTAATTTACGCCAAGCTGTATGCTGTATTTGCACTCCGCATGACCAACTCTTCCAGTTCAGCTTGTTGTGCAGCATGTTGCTCCGAGCTGATACTTCCACTTGCGAGCCGTTCATCCAACTGCTCTCTGAGCTGTCTTACTTGTATAGCAATGACCTCATCCAAATTCCCGTTATTTTCTTCCGTAATTGTCCTCAGTGATTTGCCGCTGTACAGTTCCTGATACAGATCCGCTTCTGAAGCCTGATTCAGAGCGTCGAGCAGCTCATCACTGCTTCCCTCACGAGTGTCCAAGTCAACGATGGACCATTTAGCAGTAGGTATGGGAGAGATGGCGGATTGGCCCCATGCTGTTCCGGCAAAGGACATGGTGACAATCATTGTGCCTATAATAATGACTCTTTTCATATTCATATGGATAATCCTCATTTCTGTAGTTGAGTACGTACTGAATCGTAGCTTGTCGTTGATGTAGTTGTAGATGTTTCGATCTGAGAATAGTGTAAACGGGAAACCTGAAGTGAAACTTAAAACAGGATAAGTAATTTCAAACCGGCGGGTAATGACTGTAAAAGTAGATCTATATTTAATTCTCACTTGACAGGTTGGGTTAGTTGGTTATATGATAATCTCAATTATTTTAATACTCATTAAATGAACAGTGAACTAATTTGAACTGAAAACTGCATAGAGCTGATTGGACCACCAAAGGCTCCCGGGACTACTCCTCTAAGGAATGTCCTCGGGGGCCTTTTTTCGTATCTTTATTGAAGTTTCAAACGATCAGGGAGGTTATGAAATGAGTGATAGAGACTGGGAAGCGTTGGAGCGGACGGACTGGTTATTCCGCAAAATGGTCAGACGATTTGTAAAAGAGCGGGATCGCATCTCTGTAGAGGGCATTAGCCTTCCGGGCATGCTTATCCTGCACAAGATCATTCGGGAGGGAGAACAGCGGCTTGGAGATCTGGCAGAACAGTTGGACTTTACATCCGGTGCCATTACTGCTCTAACCGATAAGTTGGAAAAAAAGGGACTCACCATCCGCAGACGAAAGGAAGACGATCGCCGGACGGTTTTACTGGACATCACATCCAGCGGGCGGGAGATGTATGCGAGAAACAGCAACATCGGTGCCCGATGTATCACGCTTCTGTTTGAGGGTTTTACGAGTGAGGAACTGGAGCAGCAAAGTCAATTCTACGAGCGGGTAGTAGCGAATCTGGAGGGATTCTCGGACACGGTGCTGGAATTGGCGGAGAGCAACGGGATACAAGAACATGATTGCTCCTCCACAAGTGACCTTGAGCAGAAGCAGCGGGACAATACCGGGAAGAGGAACTATCTCAGTTATTGAGGTTGGGTCAATGTAACGACATTTGATATACCACAAACATTCTAGGGAGAGATGATCAATGGGACACTCAACAATATATCCAACTGGAGCGACGTTATACAATCCGGATAAGGCTTGGGGCGGTTATACCGTTTATCAGGCAGGTGAGGAAGGCGTAGTGTTGATCGATATGAATGGCAAGGAGGTTCACCTGTGGAAAGGATTGTTAGGTTTTCCGGCCAAAATATTACCTGGCGGCTACGTGCTGGGCAGCACGGGTCGGAGAGATCCGAAGTTCGGTATTCAGGATAATGTCGATCTGGTGCAAGTGGATTGGGACGGCAACATTGTATGGAAATACAATAGCTACGAACACATCGAAGATCCGGGGTATGAGCCACTATGGTATGCCCGCCAGCATCATGATTATCAGCGTGAGGGGAATCCGGTAGGTTATTATGCACCTGGCCTTGCGCCAAAGACGAAGAGTGGTAAAACACTTATTCTGGCTCACAAAAATGTGAGTAACCCGCAAATTTCAGATAAGCCATTGCTTGATGATGCCATTATCGAAGTGGATTGGGAGGGGAAGGTACTCTGGGAGTGGCTGCCTAACGAACACTTTGAAGAATTAGGTTTTGATGAAGCTGCTCGAAATGTCCTGTTCCGTGACCCGAATACACGCTCTTTCGGCCATCTTGGCGGTGGAGTCGGTGACTGGTTACATATTAATTCTGCTTCTTATGTCGGACCCAACCGTTTCTATGAGGAAGGAGACGAACGGTTCCACCCCGACAATATTATCTGGGATGCCAGAGAGGCCAACATTATTGCCATTACAGACAGACAGAGTGGAAAGATCGTGTGGAGACTAGGGCCAGACTATACTTCAACTGAAGCGAAACACATTGGCACAATTATCGGACAGCATCATGCACATATCATTCCCCAAGGTCTACCAGGAGAAGGCAACTTGCTCGTATTCGACAATGGCGGCTGGGCAGGTTACGGCCTTCCAAATCCGGCTTCTCCATTTGGATTGAAACATGCGATTCGGGATCACTCCCGTGTACTGGAGATTAACCCGGTCACCCTGGAGATTGTCTGGCAGTATACCTCGGCAGAAGCAGGTTTCTCGGTTCCGACGGATTCTTATAAATTTTATAGCCCATACATCAGTTCCGCCCAGCGTTTACCTAACGGCAACACCCTAATAACCGAGGGTTCCAATGGCAGATTGTTCGAAGTGACAGCGGAGCATGAGCTGGTATGGGAGTATGTTTCTCCTTACACCGATGGGCGGAATACCAATATGGTCTATCGCTCGTATCGAGTTCCTTATCAGTGGGTTCCACAGTTGGAGAAGCCGCAGGAAGTTGCGATCGAAGCTATTGACGTCTCTACCTACAGGGTCCCGGGAGCAGCACCCAAAGGTTCTGCATCCATCGTGAGCGTAGAGACAACTCTTCCATTTGTGGAGGGTGCAGCCTGTGTGGCAACGTCGGATGAAGGCAAGTCAGGCGGTTAAACGTCAAGAATCATGACTAGATCGAATGGGGTGTATATTGTGAGAAAACCATCCATAGTAACCGGCATATTGATATTATTTCTGGCTACGGCACTCCTATTATCCGGATGCAGTTCAAACGTAGCAGGATCTGGAGCAAAAGACGCTACCGGCAAGAATACCGATAATGTAAAAATTCGAATCGCAGATACAAGTACGAACCCAACGTTCAGGGTAGCCATTGCCAAAGGTTTTTTTGAAAACAGGGGCATTGATGCAGAGAGTATTACGTTTGGCTCACCGGCTGAAGGTGTAAATGCACTATTTATCAAACAGGTAGATATTGCGTACGGGGCGGACTTCCCTGTATTAAATGCTTTGTCTAAAGGGGAATATTCAGTCGTCGCTTCTGCAGGCCAGACTACGGATGAAGCGGCAGCCGCCTGGAAGCTGTATGCAAGGGAGGATATTCAGAGTGGAGCGGATTTGAAGGGCAAGAAAGTGAGTTTCATTCGAGGCACATTTATTCCGTATCTATGGGATGAATATTTGAAAGATCAGGGGGTGGCGCTGAGTGATGTGACGCAAATTGGTCAGGGGGCTTTTGATGAGGCCTACATCGCACTGAAACAGGGAGACCTTGATGCCGCTTGGGTCATAGGTTCCGCGTTAACCGATAAATTCGATGCACTCGAAGGAGTACATCAGCTGACGGATATGTCTCAGACCCCTATACGCCTTGGTATGGGACTGGTATCGAGTAATGAATTCATCCAGGCAAACCCTGAAAAGATAAGTGACTTTCTTGCGGCGCTGGATGAAGCATCCACGTATGCTCAAGCGCATCCTGAAGAAGTTGCGGATCTGATGTATAAAGAGACCAAACAGCCTAAAGATGCCACGTTGAAAGACCTTCCGATCAATCCATGGGAAGTTGGATTTACGCAGGCTGCTTATGATAGTTTGGCAGGTCAGAAGCAATATATGGTGGACACCGGAATCATCGAACAGGATTTTGATCTCGACACCAAACTCGATCTGACTTCTCTCCAGCAGGCTCTGCCGGAAAAAGTGACATTTAGTAAATAATTCTTATTGAAATGGGAGGTGTCCGTTATGTCCTTACCTGCAACTCAGCATACCATTCATATTGAACAGCTTCGGAAAACGTATCATGCCCCGACCAATGGGGATGTGCATTATATCATTAAGGATGTCGATCTGGTTATCAAGGGAGGAGAGTTCTTTGTCCTGCTTGGTCCCAGTGGGTGTGGGAAGTCAACACTACTGAACATGATCGCGGGTTTTATCTCCAAGTCGGGTGGACAGCTCAAGGTAGACAACAAGGAGATCGATAGACCGGGCAGGGATCGGGCAATGGTATTCCAGCAGGCGGATTCTTCTCTCTTTCCATGGTTAACTGTGAGGGAAAATGTTGAATTCGGACTTCGAATGTCCAAGGTGCCTAAGACACAACGACGTGAGATCTCTGATCGTTACATCCAGCTTGTTGGACTGGGTGCTCATGAGGGGAAATTTCCGAAAGAACTCTCGGGTGGCATGAAGCAGCGGGTTCAATTGGCCCGGGTACTTGCGAATGACTCGGCGATCTTGCTGATGGATGAACCATTCGGTGCGCTGGACGCCATGACGAGACGAACCATGCAGAAAGAACTGGTGAATATCTGGAAAGAAACCCATAAAACCGTTATCTTTGTCACACACGATATTCAGGAGGCGTTATTGCTTGGTGAGCGCATAGGCATTATGTCTGTAGGTCCATCTTCGAATATAACGGATATTTACCACAACACGTTACCTTACCCGAGGAACATCGCCTCGTCTGAGTTCAACACCCTGTATGACCGAATTCAAGGCCACTTTGAAGAATAACTGAGGTGATATGTAAGATGAAATGGTTGGAGAAAAAATGGGTGTCTATCCCGCTTCTATGGGTAACGGTCATCTTAATCTGGCAGCTTGGTGCCCTCATCTATGGACCTGACGTAATCCCTGGTCCGTGGCACACGATCCTGGGAGCACGCGAACTGATTGCTGACGGTACGCTAATGGAGTATATCGGAATCAGCTTCACTCGTGTACTGGCGGGCTGGGTACTCGGAAGCATCATTGCTATTCCGGTAGGGCTGATTATTGGCAAAGTTCATCTCATCCGGCTGTTCGCGGAACCGTTCCTTAACTTTATACGTTTTATCCCGCCGATCGCCTTTATTACCTTATTTCTGGTGTGGTTCGGAATTGGTGAGCAATCCAAGATCGCGCTCATTATGTATGCAACCTTCTTCATTGTTATATTGAATACACTGACAGGTGTACTCTCCGTTGAAGAAGACAAAATCCGGTCGGCCCGCAGTATGGGAGCCAATGAACGGCAGATTCTGCTGCATGTGATTGTTCCGGCGACAACCCCGTATATCTTCACAGGTGTGCGACTGGCGATGGGAACCTCGTATATGGCCATAATCGGTGCTGAGATGATTGCCTCCAATGAGGGAGTGGGTTACTTAATCTGGAACTCCAGACTCTTTTTCCGAACAGATTGGATCTTTGTCGGGCTGATTTCCCTGGGTTTTATGGGATTCCTGACGGATCGATTATTCAACTGCTTTGGTCGCAGAGTACTCTACCGATATGGGGTCATTGGAGGAGCGAAGCGGGCCTGAAACAGAACCTGGGAACATTGAATTACAGACGTTACTTGAAAAGGGAAGTTATCTTGTTTTAACGTTTGATCAATAACCTGTTTTGGCACTTCTACACGAGGCCGAAACAGGTTTTTTGTGTGCTCGCGTAAGGAGTTTCGGCATTGGGATCAAACCGTGGTATAATTGAATTTCAAAAATACAATAAACGTCATGCGGGCTGTACATACGCTGCATGCAGGAGACATTATGGATTGGATTATTGGCGCCGTATGCGCTTCTATGGTGGCAGGTGCTGCCTATGCGAAAAAGTCGCTAACCTTGTCTGGCTGCCTGGCAGCCATCATGATGGGAACGATATATTACGGAGCGGGTAACCTGTTCTGGTTTGGCACGTTATTGTTGTTTTTCATTACTTCAACGTTGCTCTCCAGGTTTCGTAAAGATCGGAAGCAGGAGCTGGAGAAATCCTATGCCAAGTCAGGAAATCGGGATGCCGGACAAGTGATGGCTAATGGTGGAATGGGCATGTTCCTATGTCTGGGATACTGGATATTTCCACATCCGGCATGGGTATATGCTTTCATTGGTGTAATGGCTACCGTTACATCGGATACATGGGCAACCGAAATTGGGAGTCTCAGTCGAAAGCCGCCGCGCTCTGTTCTCACGTGGAAGGTACTTACGCCAGGTGCTTCAGGAGGTGTTTCACTTCTTGGCACTGTGGCTGCAGCCGTAGGCGGGGCTCTGATTGGTGCGGGAGCATTCTTGTTTTCCTGGATCGCCGGGATAGAAGGGCTTAGTCTGTTTAGTTGGACTTTTGTCGGTCTTGCAGGCGGGTTGGCAGGTGCTTTTGCCGATTCCTATCTGGGCGCAACGGTGCAGATGATGTATCGTTGTACTGTGTGTGGCCGTGAAGTTGAGGTACATGAACATTGCGGGCATCCAACGGTTCGGGCTCGTGGCTGGGCATGGATGAGTAACGACCTGGTGAACGTGCTTAGCTCGGTGATCGGCGGATGTGTGGCGATTGGTTTAGGTAACATTTTGGCGTTGTAGGGGGGAGTACATTTTGAGCACTGTACAGGGAGACAAATCGGAGGCTATTTTGGATGCGGCCTATGGTATTTTTGGCTCGAAAGGTTTTTATGAGACGAAAATGTCTGATATTGCAGACGAAGCCGGCATCGCAAAAGGCACCATTTATTTATATTTCAAAAGCAAGGAACAATTATTTATCGCAGTATCCAAGCGGGATTGTAACAGTTTTATCAGTCGTCTTGAATATGCTTTGAACTCGCATGAGAACACAGGTGATAAACTTGGAGCAATAGCCAAGACGCACCTTACGTATTATTATGAGCGTCGCAATCATACCAAGCTCTTTTTTATGGCACCCAATAATGATCCGGATCTGATGAAATTCATGAAGGCATTCATGAATCAATACATGAGTATGGTGTGTGAGGTACTGGAGAGTGCAAGTGTACCTGAGCCTGTATTGCTCGCTGAAGCATATATCGGAATTCTGGACCGGCTGAAGATGGATATCATGTTGAATCCGGAGTTTAATGAGGAACATCTGAACAAACGAATTGCTTTTGCAGCAGCTTTGTTTCTGGACGGATGCCGTTCTTTTTTACAAGTTTAAAGTAAGTGCGCGGATGTACGTAATATTGAATTTTAATTCACAGAGAAGTGGGTACGAGCAATGAACATAATGACGGTAGAGCAAATTGCAAAAAGTTATGGCGAAAAAATATTGTTCAAGGATGCTTCATTTGGTATGGCTGATCAGGACAAGATTGGTGTCGTTGGGGTAAATGGAACCGGTAAATCCACGTTTTTGCGTGTGATATCGGGTATGGAACCTGCAGACGCGGGACAGATCTCGATCGGTAATGACGTACGTATTCAGTTCCTGGCGCAAAATCCGGACTTCAATCCGGATAATACGGTACTGCAACAAGTATTTGAAGGTGACAGCATGGAAATGAAAACCGTGCGTGAATATACGGAAACGATGGAATTATTGGAACTGAATTCGTCCGATCCAGCGTTGCAAGAGCGATTATTACGTTTGAATCAGCAAATGGAGCAGCTTCAGCTCTGGCAGATGGAGAGTGAAGCGAAGAGCATTTTGTTCAAATTGGGTATTCGTCAATTCGATGCACTGATGGGCACATTGTCTGGTGGACAACGCAAAAGGGTAGCACTTGCTGCTGCACTGATTCATCCTTGCGAACTGCTCATTCTGGATGAGCCGACGAACCATATTGATAACGATTCGGTCGTTTGGTTGGAGCAGTACTTGCAGAAGCGCCGCGGCGCACTGCTTATGATTACGCATGATCGGTATTTCCTGGATCGTGTGGCGAATGTCATGCTGGAATTGGATCATGGACGTTTGTTCCGATACGAAGCGAACTATACACGTTTCCTGGAACTTAAGGCGGAGCGCGAAGAACGGGAAGCTTCTTCGGAACAGAAGCGTAAGAACTTGCTTCGGACGGAGCTTGCATGGATTCGTCGTGGTGCCAAGGCACGGACGACGAAACAAAAAGCGAGAATTGATCGCTTCGAACAACTTAAAGACCAGCAAGGAGTCCAGCGCTCGGGTTCATTGGAAGTATCGGTTGGCTCCACTCGTTTGGGGAAAAAGATTCTGGAGATCGAGCATCTTTCCAAATCCGTGGGTGGCCGCACGCTGATCGAAGATCTGAGTTATATTGCCGTACCTGGAGATCGGGTAGGGATTGTCGGACCGAACGGTAGTGGTAAGTCCACGTTGCTTCAGATGATATCTGGCAAGCTGGAACCCGATGCAGGTGTGGTTGACGTTGGTCCTACGGTCAATCTGGGTTATTTCACACAGGAACATCAGGAGATGGACGAATCTCTTCGTGTGATTGAGTATATTAAAGAAGTGGCCGAGAATGTGAAAACGGCCGATGGCTCTCTGATTACAGCATCCCAGATGCTGGAGCGGTTCCTGTTTACCCCGGCATCCCAGTGGACGCCAATCTCGCGTCTGTCTGGTGGAGAGAAGCGTCGCCTGTATCTGCTGCGTGTGCTGATGGCTGCGCCGAATGTATTGCTGCTGGATGAGCCGACGAATGATCTGGACATCCAGACACTCGCTGTACTGGAAGACTACCTGGATGATTTTCCCGGTGTTGTCTTTGTCGTATCCCATGATCGCTATTTCCTTGATCGTACTGTGGATAAAGTGTTGTCTTTTGAGGGCAACGGTGCTGTACGTGTGCACGTCGGCGACTACAGTGAGTATGCGGAATGGATGCTGAAAAATGCGCCTGGAGCTAATCAAGAGAGTGATACAGGAGCGGCAAAGGTGAAGCAGTCATCGGAGAAAACGACGCCTGCTGTGTCAGCGGCTAAACCGAAGTTGAAATTCAGCTTTAAGGAGCAACGTGAATACGATCAGATTGATGAAAATATTGAGAAGGCTGAAGCCAATCTTGTCCGGATTAACAAAGAGATGGAAGAGTCATTTAGTGATTCTGCCCGTCTGCAGGAGTTGATGGCGGAGCAGGTTGAGGCTGAGCGTCATCTGGATGAATTGATGGAACGATGGACCGTTCTGAATGAACTTGCAGAGCAGATTGAACAGAGCAAGTCTTAATTTATAACTAAACATCGCCCTTTTTTCCTTCGTGACATTATGTCGCATAGGAGGAGAGGGCGTTTTTTGTCTGCAAATTTGCGCATTAAAGTGAAACGTTCTGTATGTTCATAACGTTTTATAAGTAAAGAATTCCATAGAAGGGAGAGAACACCACACTTATGTATAAAGAAATTAATCAACAGTTGGCAGCGCTCAAGGAAAAGGGGAGAATTTACGAGAAATGGACCAAACGTCTGGAGAAGCTTCAAACGGAGGAAAGCGAATGGGAAGCAAAGGTAAAACGTCGTCTGGAGCATCTCCAGAAGGAGCAGAAGGACGTTGATCGACTGAACAGTATGACATTGTCGGCATTTTTCTATCAACTGATTGGCAAGAAGACAGAGCGTCTGGAGAAGGAAGAGCTGGAACTCATGGAGAGCAAGGCTGCATACGACACCGCTTGTCGCATGTTACAAGACGTACAGGAGCAACGAATTCATGTGGAGCAGGAGTTAGAGGGCGGGCGGCAGTATCAGTACTGGCAGAGCGATTACAACGCGCTGTGGGGGAAGAAGGAAGGTCGACTGCTGGACCAGGATGCGGAATTGCAACAGATGGCTGAGAATCGGGAACATCTGGCGAGTGAGCTTCAGGAACTGGATGAAGCTTTCCGGGAGGGGGAATACCTGCTCTATGCCCTTGAACGTGCCGAGAAGGCTTTGGCTTCGGCAGGTAATTGGGGTGTATATGACATGATGGGTGGTGGGGTCATCTCCACACATATCAAGCGAGGAAGAATGGATGACGCTCAGGTCGCCATCATGGATGCAGGTAAGCGTCTACGACGTTTTCAGAAGGAACTGGAGGATGTAGAGATGGCAGTACATGCGGATCTGCATCTGGGGGGTCTGCTTTCATTCGCAGACTATTTCTTCGATAACCTCTTCGTGGACTGGATGGTTCAAGACAAAATTCGTAAAGCCGAACGTCAGGTGAAGGATGGACTGAGCGCGGTTCGGAAAACCATGCATGTGTTAAGAAATGAAATGCGTGACCATAAGGCAGAGTTAGAGATATTGGATCGTAAGTATCATGCATATGTCGAACAGGCAGATTAAAAGATATGACAACAAAGGCCCCTTCCAAGCACACTGAATTGTTGTGCTTGGAAGGGGCCTTTTTGATTAGACAAGACATATGAATGTCACCATGATGATTTCGTAGAAAAATGATTCTGTTTTACTTGGTTGTAATGTAGGCTGCGAGCAATCGTGCCGTATTCAGTACAGCATCCTTATGCGTACGCTCCATGGAATGAGATGCGTGAACCCCCGGACCGATCAGTGCTGCTCGGATATTGTTTCCTCCGCGTAATGCTGCACTGCCATCTGAGCCATAGTGGGGATAAATGTCTACGACGTAATCCATCCCATCCTGTTTGGCCAGTTCAATGAGACGACTGGTCATATCGTAGTCATACGGGCCAGAAGAATCTTTGGCACATATGGAAACGTCGGTTTCTTTACAGCTCAGGTCATCGCCCATGGCTCCCATGTCTACAGCGATCATTTCACTGATTTCCGCAGGGATATACGATGCGCCATGTCCAACTTCTTCATAGTTCGAGATAAGCAGAGAGACGTTATGTAATGGTTGCCAACCTTCACGATGTGCAGACTCAAGGATGCCAAAGAGGGCAGCTACGCTGGCTTTGTCGTCCAGATGACGTGATTTGATATAACCACTCGGCGTGATGACTGCGCGAGCATCAAAGGAGATAAAGTCGCCGACAGAGATCCCGAGTTTCAACACATCTTCCTTGGAGGAGACAACTTCATCGATTCGAACTTCCATATGGCTCTCGGACCGTTCAAAGGTACGTGCATCCGGATAAACGTGGACAGATGGATGAAGGGAGAGAATGGTGCCTGTGTATGTCTTTCCATCCCGAGTATGGATGCTGCAATATTCGTTTTCAATACTTTGCATCGAAAAGCCACCGACAGAGGTAAGCTTCAATGTGCCATAGGATGTAACCGAGCGTACCATGGCCCCTAGCGTATCCACGTGAGCGCTTAAAGCAATTGTCTTGGAAGAGTCCTGTCCGGGCAATGTAAGCACCGCACCGCCCTTGTTATTCAGCTCACAGGCGATGCCCAGTGCTGCTGCTTCCTTCCGGATCATCTCGATAATATGATGTGTGTAACCACTTGGGCTTGGTGTGTCCAGCAATTTTTTCAGGAAAGACAGAACGTATGATTCATCAATTGTAAAACTCATTGTGTAATTTCCTCCTCGGATCATGGGTATGGTGTGAAACAAAATACAGCCTGTCTGGGGGAGAGAATGTGATACTACCATTCCTGACTCGCCAGCAGGCTGTCTCTGATTGGTTACAGTGTTCCCGTAGGGTTTCCTTTGCGCTGACTCTGGATCGAATCATTCTCCAATAGGCTGTCGGATTCATTTGAGTCAAGCGAATCCATCGATTTGAAAGAATCCAACGTAGATTTGCTTGTCGCGGAGCTTTCCAATTCAGATACACGCAATTTCAATTGTTTATTCTCACGTTGCAGTCTGTATTGGCGATAGATGCCATATGACCCTACAATAATTCCACCGATCAGGGTACAGCCGAGAATCAGCAAGATCAGCGGGATTTGTACCGTGTTAAATAACAGGTTGACTTGTACGGAATCCACATTAATAACCGCAAAGATTCCCGTGAGCAGTGCAAATACAAGACCTGCTATGAGTGCCCATTGCATTTTCATGGTGTTGCCTCCTTGTTGAACAATTGAGAACTAGATATGCATTACCCATATTCGGGTATGTTGCATCTTGCAATGATGATAAAATCCCCTGCCCAAACGGGCAAGGGATGCAGGTCACATGGAAAGACAACCTTATTTGGTTAGTTGCTCCATCTGTTCAATCAGTTCCTTGAAGACACTCATAGCTTCACGAATTGGCTGTGGTGTAGACATATCCACACCTGCTTTTTTCAGAATGTTGATGGAGTAATCACTGCCACCACTCTTCAGGAAGCCAAGATAACGGTCAACAGCCGGTTGGCCTTCTTCCAGGATTTGCTTGGAAAAGCTTGTCGCTGCGGAGAAGCCTGTAGCATATTTGTAAACGTAGAAGCTGTTATAGAAGTGGGGAATACGAGCCCATTCCATTTCAATTTCTTTGTCAACAGCCATGCCTTCTCCGTGATATTTAACGTTCAGATCATAATAGATCTCGGATAACAATTGTGGTGTTAATGCGTCACCTTGTTCCGCACGTTCATGAATGATTTTCTCGAATTCAGCAAACATGGTCTGACGGAATACCGTTGTACGGAATTGGTCGGCATAATAGGTCAACAGATACAATTTTTCCTTTGGATCTGTTGATTTGTTAAGCAGATAATCCATCAGCAACGCTTCGTTGGTTGTGGATGCAACCTCAGCCAGGAAGATGGTGTACTGTGCATCACGATACGGAAGTGTTGTATCCGAGTAATGTGAATGCAGAGCGTGACCCATTTCATGTGCGAGTGTGAACATACTGTTTAGGTTATCTTTGTGATTCAACAAGACATACGGGTGAGTACCGTAAGCGCCCCAGGCATATGCGCCTGAACGTTTATTTTCATTCTCATATATATCGATCCAGCGGTTATCATATCCAGTCTGCAATGCGTCAGCATAGTCCTTGCCGAGTGGTTTCAGACCGTCTTTAACCGTTTGTTTCGCTTCCTCATAGGTAATATCCATTTTGTATTCGTCTACGAGTGGAGCGAACAGATCGTACATGTGCAATTGATCCACACCCAGCAACTTTTTGCGCAGGTCCATATAACGATGCAATAACGGAAGGCTCTCGTGAATGGTGTCTACCAGATTGGTATACACATCCGTTGGGATGTTATCTCCATATAGGGACATTTCCATCACGGAAGGGTACTTCCGAACATTAGCATAGAACATATTTTTGGTTACATTTGCATTCAGGGCAGCCGCAATTGTGTTTTTCTGTTTGGCATAGGTTTCGTATACCGCTTTGAAGGCACGTTCGCGAACTTCACGGTTAGGGTTCTCTAGGAACTGAATGTAGCTGCCGTGTGTCAGTTCAACTTCGTTACCATGTTCATCCTTGATTCTTGGAAACTTGAGATCGGCGTTATTCAGCATGCTGAAGATTGTCTGTGGTGCTTGTGAAAGGTTGCCTACCTGTGCAAGCAAAGCCTCTTCTGCTTGGCTAAGAACGTGGGCTTTTTCGCGTTTCATCTCTTCCAGCGTAAATGTATAAGCAGAAAGTTTTTCGTTTGCAATAAATGCGTCCAACTGATCATCGGGCAGGGAAAGAATCTCCGGTGTGACAAAAGAAAGTGCTTCACCAACCCGTACGCCTAATTTCTGGGCTTTTTGGGACAGGTTTTGATATGTAGGATTCGCTGTGTCTTCATCTTGATGCATGCGTGCGTACACAAAGAGGCGTTCTATTTTGAGGCTGATCTCATCTTCGAATTCGAAGCAAGATTTGAGTACATCAGGTTGATTCAGTTTGCCTTGGAATTCGGAGGCCTTCTTGGTCAAAGACGATACTTCTTCATATTCCTGATCCCAGGCTTTCTGATCGGCAAATAAATCTTCCAGTTTCCAGCTATGTTCAGCCGGCACCTCGGAACGTTTCAATAATTGACTCATGGAAATCCTCCTTTGATGATCTGATGAATGTATGGACGAAGCTGCCTTCGTCTCGCTTGCCTGTGCGGAGAGAGACGAAGGAATCAGACTAAGTACCAGGATAACAGATAGCGATTTCTGGTATTTCAACGGCCTTCCTCCTTACGATACGAATAATCTCGTATAGTATGACCTTAGGCACGTTGAAATATTTGAATATCTGGGTCCCTGTGATTAGGTTCCCATGTTATACAGAAAATAAACGATCAGGAAAAAGGCGAAACAAATGAGCAGGGTAGCAATAAGTGCCATTCCCCGTCTCAATCGATCCGGGATTGAATTGCGTCCCAGAATAAGCACAATACCAAGGGAGAAGGCAAGGATAATAAAGATGACGACATTGCTTGAGTCAAGCTGCATGGGTTAGACCCCTTTGAAGGCAGCCATCAATTGACGCCATTCATCCTCACGGTTCTCAAAATCTGCTTTTGGAAAACGGCGTTCAGCCCAGTGCATTAATGCAGGACGACTTAGGAAAGTATGGCATTCTTCGCCCCACTCTTCCGAAATTTCTCGCAGTACGAGATATTTGCCTTGAACTTCTACGGTCATCATATTCCACTTGTCTGTTTTGTATATTTCATGTTTTTTTATCATAGGTAGTCTCCAAACTAACGGTTTTGGTAAAATGATACCGTACCCTACGATTCAAAGCAAATTTTTTCGACATTTATGGAAAGATAAATTGCAAAATGGAAGCCCATACAGTATAATAAGGGTATTCGCCATAGATGGCGATATTTTTAGGAGGTTTTTCATTTGAAAGGTACAGTTAAATGGTTTAACGCAGAAAAAGGCTATGGCTTTATTTCAGTTGAAGGCGGCGAGGACGTATTCGTACATTTCTCCGCAATCCAAGGAGATGGCTTCAAAACATTGGAAGAAGGTCAAGCGGTAGAATTCGAAATCACTGATGGAAACCGTGGTCCTCAAGCAGCTAACGTAAACAAACTGTAAGAATTTATCCGGCTAACGGACTTCTTATATATTATAAATTTATAGCTGAATATTAAGAACCTAAGCACAGTCCCCATGGGAGGCTGTGCTTTTTTTGATTCTAAAATTTTCAGTGTATATAACGGTTGAATACGATGTAAGTTTCCCTGTGTGTTCACGAGACACGATTGGTCATGCTGGACCATAACTTCAATCCGAAACCGATTAGTGCAGCCAGGGAGAAAGCCATAGCGGTGAGATAGAAGGTTTGTCTGCCTGCATGTTCCAGCAGCAGTCCGCCCAACGTTCCACTAAGAAGTCCCGAAGCACTGGACCAGACAATGGTGAACAAAGCCATACCTGTAGCTCTGTAGCCGTCCGGAACTAGGCGAATGATGTAGCGGACCGCCGTAACGTAAAAAATACCAAAGGTAACACTGTGCATCGTCTGAATTGCAACAACGGCTGCAGGTGTATCGGATATGGACATGAGAAGCAAACGAACCGTATACATCAGTGCAGCAAAAGCAATTAGCGGCAGTTCTTTATAACGGTTTCCATACTTGCTGAGCAGTAGAAATATGGGGATTTCACTTACGGAAGAGATCAGCAAAGACCAGCCGATCAGCCCCTCGCTGGCACCCAGATCTTTTAGCGTGATGGTAAGAAATGCTTCGTTCATGCGATGTCCCATGGCAAGCAAAAATACACAGCCAAAAAAGGTGAGCACATCTCTGCGTTTCAAAATAGCCCATAACCCCGATAGATCCATTTTGCTACTGCTTCCCGAAGGTTGATCCTTCAATTGAAAACCGATCAATAGTGTAGTTGCAGCAAGACCAACGCAGACCCAAATCGTCCATGCTGGACCAAAAGATCCAAGGAAATACCCGATACTTAATGCAAAGAAGGCATAACCGATCGATCCGAAGACTCGAATGGAAGTGAAATTTCGGCCGTACTTGCTGGCCGTTGTAATAGCCATCGTATCGGAGAGTGGATAGACCGGATAATAGAAAAAGTAAAACAGGGTCACGAGTACAAATACCTGACCGAAAGTTGTTGCATTGGCGAGCATGATCCCTGTGATCAATTGACCACCAAGCAGAATGATCATCACTTTGCGTACCGTTTGGTAGCGGTCGCTGGCCATGCTCCAGAACATATTGGAGAACACAGAGATGAGGGGGCCAATTCCGTAGAGATATCCAATCTCAGCCCGACTGAAGCCCAGATGACTGAAGTAAAGCTGGAAGTAGGATACCACCAGGACGGTGGAACCAAAGATGGTGAACATGAGAGCCCGCAGCCAGTTCTGGTCCGGGCGGGCGTTGTGACTTAATTTCATGATGAGAGACTCCAATCCTGATAACAATTCAATGATTTTATTACCCTTTTAGGGATGTTGATTTACGGGCTCTAGGCACGGACATCGTAGGTTCTTGCTTCGTGCGCCGGATGACAAGCCAGACAATGATAAGTTCGGCGAGCAGGCCAAGGGATTGGGCAACAGCGCCAATCATGCCGTTCCACGCAGGAAAAATACTAACCAGTATAAGCAGCACAATTACCGTGCAGATTGCATTCGCCGTTTGCGAACGAAACATCGTTTTTGTCTGACCGCGAAGCAGAATGAGGCCATTGCTGAAATCCAGAAAAGGGAAGATCAGCGGAAATAAGACGAACGCACGCAGTGTCCACAGACTTTGTTGCAAAAGTTCGCCCTGAACGCTCATGACATTTTCGAGTACCCATGGTCCCAAGGGGGTATAGGCAATCGACACCATCATCGCAAACGGAATAAATCCGGTGACAAGTGCGAATTTTCGTACCAGTTTGGCGTCTACAAGGTAGAAATTCAGCACGATCTGATGGATGTATGTAAAGAAGCTTAGCATCAACTGCATCAGACTGCTTGCTATGGCAAAGGATGAAATGGCTAGTGCGATCCCGGTCGTTTTGCCAAGTACGATGTTAATAACCGGTCCTATGAACAGCGCTACAAAGCTGGATAAAAGCAGTGGCTTATAAAAGCGAAATACGTCTCCCTTGCTCTCGACGGGATGATCCTCAAGCTTGGCTGGCATCTTGCGCTTGATGCTGTTACCCTCCAGAAAGCTGACAAGCGCTTCAATCATCATGCCAGTAGCAAAAATGATAGCGCCTACACGTCCACTGTCAATGCTGTCTGTGTATATGAAATAGAGGGATAGGCCGTACATACCGGCTAAACGGAATACCATCCCGATGGTTAACCACTTGGTGCGGTTATTCGTAATGATGATCCCCTGATAGATGTTTCGGATCACTGAAAAGATACTTACATACATGAGAATTTCATATACGTCGATGACTTTGTTCAGCAGATCCGGACTTACACCAAACAAGTATTTGAACACCCCGGTACCAACGGGAGAGTATACGATAAGAAACCCAATGAGAAGCACACAGGCAAGAAATATTTTGGTCACAAACGTGAGGGCCTGAAAGGAAAGGCGATCGCGAACCAGTGCGGAACAGGTTTGCCGCAGCAGGGTGGAGGGGCGTTCCGTGAGGGTTAACAAGCTACCGGCGATGGCATAGCTGGCAATAACCGTCTCGGGATGAGCGGAACGTGCTAATGTGCTGTTTATGATGACGTGAGAAATGGTGACGAGAGAGGCGGAAATGCCAAGTGGCACAAAAAAAGAAAATAACCGTCTCCACGAAAGTGATTCACTTGACGACATGTCAACGACTCCTTTGATGGATGAAATATGCCTAGTATATCACAAAGCTTTGGGCGCGGATGCGATTTTTTATGCGGAATATGCGGCAGATCATTTGTACAATTAAGGGGATCATATTATAATAGGAATGGTTAAAAATCGCTCTAATACGTATTCAACCAAGTGGAGGCACATTTATTTTGAGCCAATCAAATCGAAAACGTCATCAATATCCGCGTGGACCGCTGGCATTGATGAGAGGGGTGTACAAATACACCATTCCGGAAACACGGAAGGCACTGAATGGATGGCGTGCTCAAGCTGAGGCGATTCCGAATGAGGAGTTGCGTACACAGGCACTTGCCAGTCTGAAGGATAAACAGTTTCACTGTGAAGGCGGAACCGTCTACGCATTGGCTGATTTGCCCAACAGGCACATTCTGATTCCGCTGATCGTTTCATATCAAACTATTAGTGATTATTTGGACAATCTGTGCGACCGCAGCACGTCGATGGACCCGGATGACTTTCGTCTTCTCCATCAATCCATGCTTGATGCGGTAGATCCCGAAGCAATTCCCGTCAATTATTATGCCCTCCGTGAGGAGCAGGATGACGGTGGATATCTGCGGAATCTGGTGACTACATGTCAGGAACTGACCCGTCAGTTACCAGGCTATACGTCCGCCAAGCCCCAAATTCAGGATCTGGCAGGCCTATACACGGACCTGCAGGTATATAAGCATATCAAGCCGGAACTGAGAGAAACGGCACTGCTCGAATGGTGGTCGGAGCATCGTCATCGCACACCTCAGTTTCGTTGGAACGAATTTGCTGCTGCAACTGGCTCTACACTGGGCGTTTTCATGCTGTTTCTGGCTGCGAGTGACGATCAGTTGACTGAAGAGCAAGCGGCCTCGATCCACACGGCCTATTTCCCACATGTATGCGCATTGCACATTATGCTCGATTATTTAATTGATCAGGATGAGGACCGCATCGGGGGAGATCTCAACTTCTGCAACTATTATGAGAATGTGGAGACTATGCTGGACCGAATTGCTTTTATTGTGGAGATGGCACGCAGTGATGTACAGAAGATTCCGGGAAGCTCCTTTCACCGGATGATCATCGAAGGACTGATAGCCATTTACCTGTCTGATCCCAAAGTCAGCGAACAACAGGAAGTTCGCGTTGTATCCAAACGTCTGCTGAAAAATAGTCCGATCACAAGAATATTTTTCTTCATTTTCAGTCGCTGGATACGGAAAAATATGTAAGTCAGGTGTGATATTGCGGAGCCTGAAGTGAAACTAGAGGAGGAAGAAACATCATGACAGCAGTAAAGAAAATCGCAGTATTAACGAGCGGTGGTGATTCACAGGGGATGAACGCGGCTGTTCGTGCGGTTGTTCGCAGCGGACTGTTTCACGGTCTCGAAGTATTTGGAGTTCAACGTGGATACCAGGGTCTTTTGAATAATGACATTTTCCCAATGGATTTGCGGAGTGTAGGGGATATCATCCAACGTGGGGGAACGGTTCTTCAATCGGCACGTTGCAAGGAGTTCTATACCGCTGAAGGTCAGCAAAAAGGTGCGGACATTCTGCGTGCGCGTGGCATTGACGGTCTGGTTGTTATCGGTGGGGATGGTTCCTATAACGGAGCAAACAAACTGAGCAAACTGGGTATTAACACCATGGGTCTGCCAGGAACAATTGATAACGATGTTTCATTCACCGACTATACCATCGGATTTGATACAGCTGTAAGCATAGTAGTTGATGCAGTAAACAAATTGCGTGATACGATGTCTTCACACGAACGTTCTTCCATCGTTGAAGTTATGGGTCGCCACTGTGGAGATATCGCTCTGCATGCCGGACTTGCTTCGGGTGCTGAAACGATTCTTGTCCCAGAAGTTCCGTTTGACATGGACGAAGTAGCAGATCGGATGAAAGCTAACTTTGCACACGGCAAACGTCACAGTATTATTATCGTTGCTGAAGGCGTGGGCAAGGGTGAAGATGTAGCAAAAGAACTGATGGAACGTTGCCCAACGTATGAGCCACGTGTAACCGTTCTGGGTCACATTCAGCGTGGGGGTACGCCAACACCTTTCGACCGTAACCTGGCAAGCCGTCTTGGCGACTTCGCTGTTCGCAGTCTGATTGCAGGCGAGACAGACAAAGGTTGTGGCATTATCAAGGGTGAACTTACCCTGACAGATATTGATAAAGTGGTTAACACAAAAAAAGATTTCGATATGGTGACTTACGAGCTTGCACAACGTTTGTCCCAATAATTCGATTCATACGCAAAGAGCACAATCCCGTTTTAACGTGGATTGTGCTCTTTTTGTTGTTTCACGGAGTGAGTATATCAATGTTACGCCTTGCGGAGTGCGGCTTGTTTTTGTACCAGGAAGAGTCTCCAGAGAAGCGCTGTTGCTCCTACAGCAAGGCCGGCAATGAGTCCAATCCAGTATCCGAAGGCACCGAGTGAAGTATACGTAGCAGTTAGATAACCTACAGGCAAGCCAATGATCCAATACGCTATGAACGTAATGATTAGTGCCGGATTAACATCTTTGTAGCCACGCAATGCTCCTTGGGTAGGTGTAGCAATCGCATCTGAGATCTGAAAGAAAATGGCGTAGATGAGGAAATGCTGCGTAAGTGCAATGACCTCTCGATCGTTTGAATACACGCCTGCAATCTGTTCGCCGAACACAATCAACACGATCGCTGTCAGCAGTGAGAGCACGATGGCTCCACCAATTCCAAGCAGACTGTATTGTCTGGCATCTCTCAGACGCCCCGCACCTGCCTCATAGCCCACAAGGATCGTAAGAGCCATACATATGCTCACAGGCAGCATGTAGAGCGTAGAAGCGAAATTCAGCGCCGCCTGGTGTGCAGCAATTGTTGTGGTATCGAAACGGCTCATCATTAAAGTCACAGCAGCGAAGATGGACGTTTCGAAAAAAGTCGCAAATCCGATGGGCACTCCAATCTTGAGTAACTCTTTCCATTTGGAGAATGAGACACGGGTCCATTGACGGAAAATGCCATACTGGGCGAAAGGTTCGACCCGATGGACAAAAAAGAGACTAATAAGAAAGATCAGCCAGTATGTACATGCTGTAGCAACACCAGCACCAACACCGCCCAATTGTGGAAAGCCCCAGCGGCCGAATATCAGCAGATAATTTAGAAAGATGTTAACGGGCAGGGAAACCAACGTAATGAACATCGTAGTCCGTGTCTGGCCAAGTGCATCCATGAAGCTGCGCAGCACTGTATATCCGAAGAGTGGGATAATGCCAAAAGCAAGTGCGCACAAAAAATAGAAGGCGACTTGGGCAACCCGGGGCTCCAGAGGCATTCCGTTCAGTATAGGGCCAAGTAACAACGCCCCGGCTCCGATCACGACGAGACTGACAGCGATCCCGAGATACAGCGCCTGGATGACGTTATACCCGATCTGATCATTACGTTTGGAACCTAACAGATGGGAAACGACAGGTGTAATACCGATCAGAATCCCGCTTAGTCCAGTTTGAACTGGCATCCATAGACTTGTGCCGATTGCGACGCCTGCAAGGTCGGCCGGAGAAAACTTGCCTGACATATTCGTGTCGAAGAACGACATGGCAGAGAGGGCGATTTGAGTGGTGAAGATGGGCAAAAATATAATCAGGAATTGCTTCACTTTTTGGGAAAAACTTGTTGTGTTCATGTTCACTGGCAGTGCCTCGCTATTCTAAAGAGATGTCATCCAAGTGTCATATCTGGACAGCTATTTATTGTAGTGGATTTTGTTCAATTTGAATAGGGACAGAAGCAGAGTAGGGGGTGAACAGAGAAAAATGAACACCAAAAAACCTCGCTCCGCTTCAAGCAGAACGAGGTTGGATGAAATGAGAAGTATGAAAGAGTGCGGATTACTTATATTGTACACCTGATGTATAACGGTTGGACGCATTCCAGAGCAGATATTCATGCACATCCATGTCTTTCATCGCTCTAATCTGGTCTTCCACTTGTTTCTTGCCATACTTGACATAGTGTCCACTGCCCAGCCAGCTTGCTGTGAAGTCCTGGATCCACGGACGAATGACAGGTTTGAGTTCTTTGGTAGGGTCCAGTTTCTTGTGTGTATCTTCCATTGAACCCTTGATGGTTGTGTAAGGATCTTTGTCAGGGTCCTTGACCCCATACCAGCCAGTAGAATAGTGACTAGGGTATACCATCGGTGAGATGACGTCCACGTTTTCGGATATCTTAACAAAATCCTGTCCAATGCCTTCAGCCGCAGGTACAGAAGCGGCATAACCAAAAATATCAACCGATACCCGAACACCTAGCGGTGCCAACTCCTTGCGTGCATATTGCACGAATTCAGCCACAACATCCACTCGTGACTTGTCAGATTTGGTATATTTCAGTACATCGGCTCGAGTTTCGAAACCTTCCGGGAAACGAACGTAGTCAAATTGAATCTCTTTAAATCCAAGCTTGGCTGCTTCCTTGGCAATCTCAATGTTATAGTCCCATACTTCCTTGCTGTACGGATTCACAAAGCTGTCGCCTTTGCCATTTGCCCATACAGATCCATCCTTGTTACGGAAGGAGAGCTCCGGATTTTTCTTGGCAAGAATCGTATCTTTGAACACAACGACACGTGCAATCGGGTAGACCTCATGTTTTTGCAATCGTTTCATCAAGGCATCGATATCCCGAATAAAAGGTTGGGATTTACCCATTTTCTGAAGCGCTTTGTTTTCTGTGGGATAAGTTATGTATCCGAGATCGTCTTTGATATCAATGACCATGGCATTCAGTTCTGTACTGTCGGTCAGTTCCAGCAATTCTTTCATACGTGCACCGCCGGCACTGTAGGCCGTTACATAGATACCTTTGACCACGGGTGCATCAGGTTGAGGATCAATTTTGGCAGGTGGGTTATCGGCATCAATAACAACCTGATCTTTTTGAGATTGGATAATTGCGGTGTTAAAACTGTTGGTTAACGATTGGAATTGAGGATTTCCCTGGTCCGCCACTGCGGGGGCACCACCAAAGCTTCCAAAGGCCATAGCCATTAAAGCCCAAAACATGTTCATTCATTTCCACTCCCTTATATGTGCATTCCATGTATGAATTATACATTAAAGCCTCTGGGCTTTTAACCATATTAATCAAGTAATGAAACACATGGAAAAAATGAAAACCGCTTCCTGCTGAGGAAATCCCCTGCAAGAAGCGGCGTGATCAATCTGAAAAAAATTATTGAATGTAAATCTCATTTTGATGCTCACAAATACTGTACTGAATGATTTCCATTGCGTCTCCCTGTTCCAGGATGCCCAGCCCATCCCGGAGGACAATCAGTGAGTCGAGTTCATTCGGTTTCAAGAAAGGGAGCATTTCCGGGCACCATCTGTTGACAATCTCAAACAGTTTTACCGTTTCCATATCCACAATAATCACCCTTTCCTACTCGAATTCCAAAATGGTAAGTCATTCGGCGCGATTCGGGAAAGCATATGGCCTGTGAAATTGAAGGGTTGAACCTGCTATACAACATATTTAGGAGCCGTACACCGTTATTATACCACAATGTTGTGAATTGTTAACCGTACAGGTGTCTCAACTTCTGCGAAATGAACCCATAACACCAACCGTTTCCACAATGTTAACAAAAGCGTTTGGATCTGTATCCTTGATAATACGTTTAATTTCAACCAACTCGTAGCGGGTGGTAACGGTCATGAGCATGTCCTTCTCAATATCCGTGTAGGCTCCCTGAGTCTTAATTTTGGTAACTCCACGAGGCCGAACAAGTAATTTTTTTAACATGGCTTCGGTTTCGTTTGTAATAATGTACAGTGTTACTTTGACGTGACTGATATGGATCAGATCAAGCACTTTGCCTGTAATGTAGATGGATACCATCGAGGCCAAGGCTGTATTCCAATTGTCACTCAGGTAACCTGCAAGCATAATGATCGTACCGTTCATACCGGCCATCACTGTACCAATCGGAAAGTCTCGTTTACGCGTGAAAATGGACCCAACAATGTCGAGTCCTCCTGTGGAGCCGCCGACTCGGAAGGAAACGCCAGTACCCATTCCAATAAGCACACCGCCAAATACAGAACTAAGTAAAGGATCTGTAGCCACAGCAAAAACAGGCAGAAGCGCAATGAACCAGGAAGTGGCTGCTACCGAAAGAATACTTAATGTAATGAAGCGTCGTCCAAGAATAAACCAACCTGCAATGAGCAGGGGAATGTTAAGAACAAAATACATTATACTAAGATTCAACGTTGTAAAATAACCCAGAAGCATTGAAATACCGGATACCCCGCCGCTTAAAAGCTGATGGGGGACCAAAAACCAGTTGAAGCCGCAGGCAATAGCTGCAGCACCCAAAATGATCACTAAAGAGTGCCAAATTATTTTGGGCAATTTAATCACCTCATTTATATTTAAAACCAGATTGCTGGTAATCTTGAATTGTTTTGTGATATAATAATTTGTGGATATTCTTGAGTAGGAAACTTTTCCTAAATGGAGCAATAAAATTTTGAAATGTTTCAAACACATGTATGTAGTTTTAGTCTTATGTTGGGGACCCATTCATGGAATTATATTCGTTAGTGAAAATAATTCGTCCCGTTGGGATACCCTATAAATATTAACGCTACTTAAGAATACAGACAACAAAGTGGATTGTCCACCATGTCCACCATATAAAAGGAGCATGAATAATTTTGACAAATTTAAACTTTACAGATTTCAATCTTGAACCACTGGTGCTGCAAGCCATCACTGAGCTCGGGTTTGAAGAAGCAACACCGATCCAATCCAAAGCGATTCCTTTGGCACTCGAAGGCAGAGATTTGATTGGTCAAGCTCAAACAGGTACGGGTAAAACAGCTGCATTCGGTATTCCGTTGATCAGCAAAATCTCAAAAAGTGACGAGAAAATCCGCGCCCTTATTATGGCACCTACACGTGAACTTGCAATTCAAGTTGCTGAAGAGATCGAAAAACTCACTCGCTTCAAAGGTCTTCGCTCCCTGCCAATCTACGGCGGACAAGATATCGTGCGTCAAATCCGTGCACTGAAAAGAAAACCACAGATCATCATTGGTACACCTGGACGTCTCCTTGACCACATCAACCGCAAAACAATCAAACTAGATGATGTACAAACTGTTGTACTGGATGAAGCAGATGAAATGCTCGACATGGGTTTCATGGAGGATATCCAATCCATCCTGAAACAAGTTCCAGACGAGCGCCAAACTATGCTGTTCTCAGCAACAATGCCTCCTAACATTCAAAAATTGGCACAACAATTCTTGAACAATCCTGAACACATTTCTGTGATTCCGAAACATGTTAGTGCACCATTGATTGACCAATCCTATATCGAAGTACCTGAGCGTCAAAAATTCGAAGCATTGAGCCGTTTGTTGGATATGGAATCTCCTGAACTGGCGATCGTATTCGGACGTACAAAACGTCGTGTTGACGAATTGGCTGAAGCTTTGCAAAAACGTGGATATTCTGCAGACGGTCTTCATGGTGACTTGTCCCAGAATCAACGTGATGCGGTAATGCGTAAGTTCCGTGACGGCAGCATTGACGTACTCGTTGCAACAGACGTGGCTGCACGTGGTCTCGACGTATCTGGCGTAACTCACGTTGTTAACTTTGACCTTCCGCAAGATCCGGAGAGCTATGTTCACCGTATCGGTCGTACAGGTCGTGCGGGTAAAGAGGGTGCTGCTTGGTCCTTCGTTACACCGCGTGAGATTGATCACTTGCACTTCATCGAGCGTGTAACACGTCACCGTATTCCACGCAAACCACTGCCAACAATGGCAGAAGCGGTTGAAGGTAAACAACGTTTGACAGCAGAGCGCTTGCTGGAAATCGTACAATCAGGCGAACTGAACGAATACAAAGGTATTGCGATTCAAATGCTTGAGCAATATGATTCTGTTCAACTGTTGTCGGCTGCACTGAAGCTCCTGACAGGTGACAAGAAAGATGCTCAAGTTGATCTGACTCCTGAAGATCCAATCCGTGCAAAACGTCGTAAACCGGATGTTCGCTCAGGCGGACGTAAACCATCGGGTTACAGCGGCAACCGCACAAGTGGTAGCGGCGGCAGTGGTGGTGGTTACAACCGCGATCGCAACAGCAGTGGCAGCGGACGTGGCGGTTACAACCGTGATCGTAACAGCGGCAGCAGCACTGGCGGTGGAAGCAGAGAAGGTGGTTACAACCGTGACCGCAAACCGCGTCCAAGCAGTAACGAAGGACGTCGTCCAGCGAAAGATTCTTCTTTCGAGTAATATAAACGTATGATCTGAAAAATGGAGCGGGCAACTGCTCCATTTTTTTTATTTTCAAAGTGACTGCATCATTTTATTTCACTGCCAGAAGCGGCCAGAAGCGCTAGCTAAGGATAATGACGATCTCTTTTCGGGAAGTACTGGCTTTTCCTATCTATAATAAGGTATATTAATATTAGACTTCAGGTAATTCGCAAGGCTGCAGAGGAGGAGAAATGTTTGGAATTTAAAGGAGCTATGGGTGGGATCTACCGGCTTACAGAGTGGATTACGAGACTGGCCGCAACCAATCTGTTGTGGGCTATTTGTTCGTCTCCGTTCTTGTTTTTCTTGATTATGAAACTGCTCGTGATGCAGCAGAACCTCGCAAACGAATCATTGCAAATGAACTGGGCTATAGCTATTGTGGCACCGCTTACACTGTTCCCGGCGACTTCGGCGCTGTTTACGGTTGTTCGTAAATGGAATATGGGTGATACGGATGTACCGATCTTCCGAACTTTCTTTGTAGGTTACAAGGAAAACTACAAGCAAAGTTTAATTGGGGGTATTTTTTACACACTGCTATTCGCGATTATGTATCTGGATTATACAGTGTACATGACTCAGTTCCGCAATATGCAGCTCGTGGGAATCATCATGTTAGTACTGCTTCTCTTGTTATTTGTATCACTCTTTAACTTTTTCTCGATGGTTGTACATTATCATATGTCCATCGGACTCATTATCAAAAACGCGGTATTGCTTACGCTGATCAGACCATTCCGTGTATTTTCCACATTGCTGGGAAGTGGATTGCTGTTCTACATCGGTTTCCGTTATCCGGTCTTGTTTGTTTTCTTCATTATCAGCATCATTGCCTGGTTTGCTTTCTTTAACTTCTACGCAACCTTCAACAAGATGCAGGAGCAGATGGAGAAGATGCAACTCAAGAAGGAAGAAGAGGAAGCTGCTGCACTGGCTGAACAATCAGCAGAGAATGGTGAAACACCTGAGCCATCAGACGACAAAAACATTACATTGCAAAAATAAAACATGATGAATCGCCATTTACTTTTTACACAGTTAGGGATATAATAATTGTACATCCTGCGATGTACGTTTCGGTTATTCGTTGTTTTGAACCAATGATGATGTCTTCGGGAGATCAACACAGAATGTTGCTGAAAAGCCCTGTCTATACGACATGGGGACTTCAAAAAGCATTTTTGCGGTCACCCACCTGCCAAGCAGGTTCATAAGACAATGTAGCCGGACGGCATAGGCGGGTTCCTAAATCTTCATGTACAGCACCCTGACTTTTCCTCTACAAAAGGAATTTCAGGGTGTTTTTAAGTTGTGATGAATGTTTTTGATTGGTTTTATGATAAATATGATGCTTGCCCTTTTGTTACTACTTGAACAATGTTACACTAAGATACATAAATGGAACGGTTACAATCAAAGGAGGAAGGGTCTTGACCTTAAAGAGAACGCTCGTCGGTATCATCCGCAGCATGGAGGGGACCAGCGATCGAGCCAAGGATCCCAAATTAAAAACACGGTATTATAACTTATCCAAAGACAGAGCCTGGGAAGAGGTCTCTTCGACACTCAAAAAGATTCCGGGTTATAAAGTGCTGCATGAAGTGCCTTCTGTTGGAGAAGTTATTCTGGAGAAGCGGACTACCTTTGGACGGACGATGGATATTACAGTTTCCATTATCTCAGTAAGTCCCGTTCGCAGTGCGGTGGATATGTATTCAGCTTCACGTGGTTCACTTGGAGACTTGGGTTCCAATTATCGCACGATTATGAACTTATTCTCTGTACTGGATAAAAAGCTAAGCAAGTATAAAGCAAATGATTGAAATAGATGATAAATAACAAAAAGCGAGTGAAGGTTAACCTTCCTCGCTTTTGTTCTGAACGTATGATAACTTCTACAGCAAAGCTTTTACAGCAGCAATCGCTTGTTCGAAGTTAGGGGAGTCTGTCATTTCAGGCAAATACTCCACATATGTAATCCGGTCTTCGGCATCCAAAACAAAAATGGAGCGCATGTCGAGTTGGAATTCTTTGATCAGAACGCCGTAGTCTTCACCGAAAGAACGTGTTTTGTAGTCTGACAATGTAACTACGCGGTCAACACCAGCTGCTCCACACCAACGAGCCTGAGCAAACGGAAGGTCAACACTGACTGTCAAGACAACAACATTGTCTCCGAGTTCTCCAGCTTCCACGTTGAAACGACGAGTTTGCGCATCGCATACGCCAGTATCCAGGGAAGGAACAACGCTGATTAATTTGATTTTGCCTGCGAAGTCTTTCAGGGAAGCATCCTCAACCAGGTTCTTGCTCAGTGTAAAATCAGGTGCTTGATCGCCCACTTTCAGTTCGGGTCCGATCAATGTAATAGGGTTGCCTTTAAATGTGGCTGCGCCTGTACGTTCTTGTGTCATAATAATGTTCCTCCTTATAAATTGGTGATCCGTGCCAAAATCCATTATAATCTTTTATGAAAGGCATTGTCCAATTCGGGCATGTACCATTACGATGGATCAGAGATGTGAGTCCGATCTGAACAGGGTGGAGTGAAAGAAGAAATTTATGATATTTATTCGCTATGAGAACTGGAAAGGTTATTTGAAGTATTTCCCTTTGACGTCGCTTTTTTTAATTGCCAATGTAGTCATGTTTATTGTGTTAACGGTGAACGGTGGATCAACGAACAATATGGTGCTGCTGAAATTTGGGGCACTTACGAATCATGAACTGTTCGCGCATGAATGGTGGCGTTACATTACATCCATGTTCCTGCATGCGGGCTTCGGTCATTTATTGTTTAACAGCTTTGCGTTAATTGTATTTGCTCCACCGATGGAGCGTTTGCTCGGGTCGGTAAGGTATGGTGTATTGTACCTGGGTGGTGGTGTATTGGGTAATATTCTTGCTGTTGCGTGGTACAACTCGGTTGGGAGTATTACCATCTCGGTAGGTGCTTCAGGAGCGATCTATGCCGTCTATGGTGCATTCCTGTATGTGGCGCTGTTCCAGCGAACGATGATGGACGAGGCTTCGCGCAAAACGATGTACACATTGCTTTTGTTCGGGATCATATTCTCCTTCGCCATGTCAGGCATCAACTGGATGGCTCACCTTGGTGGATTGTTGGGTGGATTCTTTATTTACGGACTGTTAATCAGATTGTGGAAACCCCGCAGCTTAAAGCGGTAGTCAGAACGTTCTCAAGATGGAATGCAGTCAAGGATAAGTAGGGTATAACAGATTGGAGCGATCAGGCGAGTGGAATTAAGACAGTTGCATTACTTTTTGAAAGTGGCACAGAAGGAACATGTAACACAGGCTGCTGAAGAGTTGCATGTGGCACAGTCGGCGGTGAGTCGTCAGATTCATCAGCTGGAAGAAGAACTGGGCGTGGACCTTTTTATGCAAAAGGGACGAAACCTGCAGTTGACTGCAGTGGGGCAGCTTTTTTGCAAACGAATTGAAGGTATCTTGAAAGATTTGGACAAGGCAGTCGGGGAAGTTCATGAGTTTCTGGACCCGGAGCATGGAGAGATTCGAATTGGGTTTCCGCATAGCCTGGGGATTCATCTCATTCCTTCCGTGGTGGCTGCTTTCCGTCAGCGCTACCCCAACGTGAAATTCAGATTCAAGCAGGGGATGTTCCCTACACTGATTCGTGATGTGTTATCGGGAGAGGTAGACTTGGCATTCATTTCTCCTTTTCCAGAGAAGCATGATCAAGTAGATGGCGATATTGTACTCACGGAAGAATTACATGCCATCCTTCCTCCTAATCACCCGTTAGCTGGTGAAGAGACAATTGCGCTTGAACAGCTCAAGGATGATAAATTTGTATTGTTTAGCAAAGGTTATTCTCTTCGTCCTATTGTGTGGCATGCCTGTCTGGAAGCTGGTTTTACACCCAAGATCGCTTTTGAAGGGGAAGAGACCGACACCATCCGCGGATTGGTCGCTGCGGGCATGGGGGTCAGTCTGCTGCCTGAGATGGCGTTATTCCAGACGAACCCTTTGCAACCGGCACATGTGGCTATCTCCCATCCAAAAGTAACGCGAACTATCGGGTTAATTCATCGTGCGCATGATAAACTGCCGCTGGTTGCTCAGTCCTTTCGTTCATTCTTGCTTGATTATTTCGGTTTACAACAAAACAATACCCCATCCGATTAACGGTGGGGTATTGTTTTGTTGTTTTTGTTGTATTAGGTATCCAATTAATCGCGGCTGTTGAAGATTCCGATGTAACGAATCAACTCAAGCAGTGAAATCAACGCTGCAGCAACGTAAGTCAAGGCTGCGGCATTCAGAACTTTTGCAACACCTTTTTCTTCTTCATTACGGATGTACCCTTCGGATACCATAATCTCTCTGGCGCGATTACTTGCATTGAACTCAACCGGTAAAGTGATGAGTTGGAATGCTACAGTTACGGAGAAGAAGATGATACCGATACCTACAAGGTTCATGGCATTGAAGATGAATCCTGCAATTAACAGGAATGGAGCTAATCCGGATGCAAAGTTCACAATTGGGAAGATCCGGTGACGCAGTGCCAGCATCGGATAACTTTCTTTATGCTGAATGGCGTGGCCAACTTCGTGACACGCTACCGAAACAGCTGAGATTGAGTTTTCGTAATATACTGGTTCTGATAAACGTACAACCCGATTGATCGGATCATAGTGATCAGAGAGCGTGCCGCGTACAGGTTCAATTGGAACATCATGCAGGCCGTTAGCATCAAGCATCTGGCGAGCAGCATCGTAACCAGTCATTCCGTTCTGGTTCGGTACCTCCGACCAACGTCTAAACGTACCTTTAACGCGAAATTGCGCCCATAAAGAGAGCAAAAAGGCGATAATGATCAATACGAACATACCGTTATTAAAACTCATATTCATTCCTCCGCTTTCTATGAATAAGCTACATCATGGTGTTCTCAAGCAAGATTTTTAGTGCCTCCATTGTACCGGCACTTTTGGTGAGGAGTCCTGCCATCATTTTACGTGCTTGTACAGGTTTCATCTCTCCAAGTAGCGGTTTGAGTTCGTTAACCTCTCGCTCAAGTTGTTGTACGTGAAGTTCCAATGTTGTCAATTTGCTGGCAACTTGTTCTTCTGTACTAACCAGACGCCACTTCTCAAGAGATTGTTTAATCTCGTCGAGACTATACTTCTCTTGTTTCATCTGTACAATACGTTCAAGCCTAGTTAAAGTTTCATTACTATAGAGACGATAATTTTTTTGTGTACGTTCTTCGGGAGCGATTAGTCCAAGCTTTGTGTAATAATCAATCGTCCGTTCACTAACACCAGCGGTCTTGGCAAGTTCGCCAATCCGAAAAAGTTTCATATCCCCAATGATATTCACCTCGCTTGCAAGTTCAAATGTAGGGAATTGTAGTTTCCACTTGTGAATTTCTAGACTACGCCCAATTTTCTTACTAATAAGTATGATACATGATCTTTAACCGTACAGTCAAACGTTATGCTTTGACAATCAGCATGCTGCATTTCTATATCTATGTACTCATAGAATGTGATTATGTACTTAAGTGCAAGAAAAAGACGTAAGACTTTATTCCCAGAAATAATTTTCAGTTTTGATGAAAATACTCTTGTCAACTTTCCTCTCTTCTGCTTATAATGACATTAAGAGTTTCACGTTGTGTGAAGAAACTTAACATAAGAGGGAGTGGGGTATATGAGAAAGAAATGGTTGGTTTCCATGTTAGTAATGCTTACTTTGTTCGCTTTTCCGGTTAGCGCATTTGCGGCTGCGGAGGGTCCGACTAACATTGAACTTCAAAGTGGTTTGAACTCAGCCTTTACGTTTTTGGCTGTTGTACTCGTGTTCTTGATGCAAGGGGGATTTGCTTTACTTGAAGCGGGTTCAACACGAATGAAGAATGCAGGACACATTGCGGGTAAGACCATCCTGACATTGGGAATTTCAGTTATTGCCTTCTGGGCTTTGGGTTTCGGTCTTGGTTTCGGTAATGGTAACAGCTTCTTTGGAACAACAGGATTTTTCCTGAGCGGTGACAAGATGGCTGCTTCCTTCGAATCACTGGCTTTCTCCGATGTTCCACTGACTATTAAATTCGTTTTCCACCTCGCTTTTGCGGCGGTATCTCTGGCCATTGCCTGCGGTGGTATGGCTGAACGTGCAAAAATGAGCGTATATATTGTATTCGGTACACTTTATACCATTATCATGTATCCGGTTGTTGCTCACTGGGTATGGGGCGGCGGCTGGTTGGCTGAGCTGGGTATGCAAGACTTTGCAGGATCGACGGTTGTTCACTTGACTGGTGCGACTGCAGCATTGGTAGCGACGATCTTGTTGAAACCACGTATTGGTAAATATAACAAAGACGGCAAACCTAACATCATTCCAGGTCACAACCAAGTGTATTCCGTACTCGGGGTTATTATCCTCTGGATCGGTTGGTTCGGATTCAACCCAGGTAGTACATTGTCTGCCATGGGAGATGGATTCTTCGGTTATGTTGCATTAACTACTAACGTAGCTGCTGCAGCCGGTGGTGTTGCTGCGCTGTTGATCTCATGGGCAGTACTTGGGAAGTCTGATATTCCTAGCATGTTAAACGGTGTGCTTGCGGCACTCGTTGCGATTACAGGAGCATGTGCATTCGTTGAACCTTGGGCAGCCCTGGTTATCGGTGCTCTGGCGGGTATCATCACATTCTTCACAGCACAGTACTTCGATCGTAAAGGAATTGACGATCCAATCTACGCTTTCTCCGTACATGGTATTGCTGGTATGTGGGGTGCGATCTCCACAGGTTTGTTCGCTACTCCTGAACTTGCCGAGAATGCTGGTGTAGGTCAAGCGGGTCTGTTCTATGGCGGTGGATTCCACCAATTGGGCGTACAGCTTCTCGGTCTGGCAGGTGCTTTTGCCTTCGTACTGGTAATGTCCTTCATTATTTTGGGCGGAATGAAAGCGATCATGGGCATTCGTGTTACTGAAGAAGAAGAAACAATGGGTCTGGATATCAGTGAGCACGGTACTTACGGATACCCTGAACAAATGAAAAATGTAGATTCTAAATCCAATGGTGGTACGTTCAGCTCCTGAGGTGAATGATGCTGAATCATGCTTCAAGGAGGCTGGACATGATGGAACCCATCTCGTATACAAACTATTCCTGGTCTTATCAGGGAATCGATGGTGCGGTGTCTTCTCAAGAACTGCGCCAGGCACGTGTAATATTACAGAACGAGCTCCAGGAATTGTTGTCCGCTTCCTTGTCGCCGATCGAGTGGTACCAAACGGTAAATGAACTGCATGACCGGATTGCACGGAAAGCAGTAGAGTTATGCATTCAGGGGATGGTTGAGGAAGGCTTCGGCCAACCTCCCGTCCCCTATGCCTTTATCGTATTTGGCAGTTCCGGCAGGGAAGAAGCAACGTTATGGAGTGATCAGGATAATGGCATGATCATTAGCGATACTCCACAAGAAGGTAAAGAGGAATATTTTGCTCAGCTCGGACTGCGAATGACGGATATGTTAGAAGAGCTTGGTTACGCCAAGTGCGAAGGCAAAGTCATGTGCTCTGAGCCACTCTGGAGAAAAACGCTGGCGTCATGGAAGCAACAATTAGCAGATTGGAGCTCGGATCTGAATTGGGAGCCCGTTCGTAATCTGATAATTGCTTCAGACATGCGTTTTGTTGCAGGTGAACAAAGTCTGGCGGAGGAATGGATCACGAGTTTTTATGAACAGTTCAGACTGGTTCCTGAACTTTCGGATGCAGTTCTTCGCAATACGGTTAAACATAAAGCTACATTAAATGTACTCGGACGTGTGGTCACAGAACGATTTGGTGAACATGCAGGCGGATTTGATGTCAAGTATGGCTTGTACATTCCGCTGGTGAACAGTGCACGTTATTTGGCTTTGCAACATGGGATCAAGGAGTCATCTACGTTAAAAAGAATGGAGAGACTGACTTCACTTGAAGCTGTTCCATTTACATTACTGGATGCATGCCAGCGGGCCTTCTTTGCCGCTTTGAAATTTCGCAGAAGTACACCGATTGTCATCCAAGGGGATTTGCAACATAGCAGTGGGTTCCTGGATGAGAAACAGATGAAACAAAAACAGATTCATTATGAGCTCAGGGATACGCTCGGGTTGGTACGACGAGTGCATCGTGCTTTGCAAAGACAGTTGCGTTTTGCAGAAAGGAGACGTCCATGAGAGAGCCGGCAAGGGGCAATACAGGATTCTGGAATTCGCTGCGTCAGGGAGGGGTTCCTTCCGCCATCGCTTCCATTATGGGAGCCCCTACGGCGCAACACATGGCGTTTATCCGCTCTATGATGAGAGAACAGCGCAGACCTGAGGTTCTGCATACACCTCTAAATGAGCTGGACGCAGTTGTATTTGATCTGGAAACGACGGGATTTTCGCCACAGCACGGGGATGAGATTATCTCATTTGGTGCGGTCCGTATACATGGAGGTGTGGTACTGGAAGGAGAACAGTTTTATACGGTGGTGCAGTCCAAGACCGCAGTTCCGGAACATATTACTGAACTTACAGGTATTACACAGGAGATGACGTTGGACGCACCAACTTTGCTGGAAGGGTTGCATGATTTCATGTCTTTTGTAGGTGGAAATGTTCTGATTGCACACGCAAGTGCGCATGACCGAGCTTTTCTGAATGCAGCTCTGTGGCGGACTTCAAAGGTAAGGCTGACACATCGTTTAATCGATACGATGATGTTGGCCCGCTGGCTTGAACCAAGCAGGCCGGGGTATGGTTTGGATGAATTGCTGGAATCCAGAGGGATTCCGATCTATGGACGTCACCATGCACTGGAAGATTCAAAAATGACTGCACAGTTATGGTCCTGCTACTTGGAGGACATGACTCGTAAAAATGTGGAGACCTTGGGTGATCTGTATACCCAGCTAAGTCACGCATAACGGAACGGGAAGCAGATTGTATGAAGGCACAACGTGTTGTGCCGGATCCTGCGATTCCTTCGAAGATTCAATCAGATAACCGTTCAGATGCATATGAGATACTAATCCGGCTGTAAGGTCAGGTGAGCCGATGAGGTACATCTGAAGCAAACCGGCGAAGGCCGGAAGAGCTTGTAAGTCCTCTAAGGAAGGAACAGGCCTGGTCTGGGGATGAGAATGGAAGATACCGATGAGCTTGGGCTCGGAGAATACGCACCGAATCCATTCGGCATCGTCCAGAGTAAAATGGTGCAGCGGGTCAGGTGCTACGTTACGAATGGGCTGAAACCGACTGATTCGTATACCGCCCGCTGCGGTTTCACCCAGCATAACCCCGCAGGCTTCTTGTGGCAGCGAAAGGAACATGTGCTTTGACATCTCTTGTTCTACGGAAGAAGGGATGTAGAAGGCGTTTTGCTGCCCGTGAAGTGCTGCCATTTGTATTCACCCCTCTCTCTTTGGCTCCTGCTACGGCAGGAGTCCTTTTTCATTTTATTTTCTGTGATGCGGATTGTAAAATTTTAAAGGAAAAGGGTACAATAATAAAGAGAACATTTGGGAATCATGTTCTGGTGAACTATGATAGAGCGTGATAAACACTTAGCATGTGCAGAAATTACGGTTTCAGTTTCAATATGCTAATTATATAAAAGGGTGGCGGGTTATGAAACGAAATATATACATACTCCTTGGTGTTGTCTTGCTGGTTGGTATTGCACTGGCCCAGAATGCGGGTGACGGCATTGCAGCCGTCTTTAAGCAGGAAGAACCGATGCCTACAGAGACGGGACCACGTGCGGGTCTTCTGGCACCTGCTTTTTCTCTGACAGCAATGGATGGAAAGACGTACAGTGTGGGCGGTGCCAAAGATAAGGCCACGTTCGTCAGTTTCTGGGCATCCTGGTGTGAGCCGTGTAAGCAGGAAGCTCCAGAGCTGAACAGAATGGCTGCGAAATACAAGGATAAGCTTGACATGTATGGGGTTAATGTAACGTCATACGATAAACTCAAGGATGCCAAAGCTTTTGTGGATAAGTACCAACTGACATTCCCCATTCCTTTGGATGAGAAGGGGACTGTGTATGCTCAATACAATGGGGTGGCTTTTCCAACGAATGTTCTGATTGACTCCAGAGGAGTTATACAGGAGATTGTTCTGGGCATATTACCTGAGAAAGAGTTGGAACGTAAGATTAAAAAGTTAATTGCGAATTAATTTTCATGTAAACAAAGAAGCCTTTGCATCCATGAATCATGGGTACAGAGGCTTCTTTATATTTTCCGGGAAATAAGCGTTATTAGTGGTTGCTTATCCCATGAGCAGGAATAGGGAGTGTGCCCGGCTCATCCTGTAATTTTTCTTGAAGCAATGCATAGCGGAAACTGTGAACGAGTGCTTCCCAACTTGCTTCAATTACGTTCTCGGATACACCAACAGTGTTCCATGTGTTCTCTGTATTTTTGGATTCGATCAATACACGAACTTTGGCAGCTGTGGCATCCTTCTCATCCAGTACACGCACTTTGTAGTCCGACAGATGCATGTTGGCAAGTGAAGGGAAATATTGTACCAGCGCTTTCCGAAGGGCGTTATCGAGTGCGTTAACCGGACCATTGCCCTCAGCAGCGGTATAAGCGCTTGTTCCGGCGATATTCACTTTGACAAAAGCTTCAGAAACAACGGATTTACCCGCCGTTTTCTCCACAAGCATTTTGAATGATTCAAACGTGAACAATTCTTTCATGTCACCGTTCGCTTCACGAATTAACAATTCAAGCGAAGCATCTGCGCCTTCGAACTGGTAACCCTGATGTTCCAGGTCTTTGATTTTCTCAATAATCTGACGTGAATTGGCACTGCTTGGATCGAACTCAAGCCCCAGTTCCTGGGCTTTGGATACAATGTTACTTTGTCCGGCAAGTTCAGAGACCAGCACACGTTGTTTGTTACCAACCAGTTCAGGCACGATGTGTTCATAGGTACGTGAATCCCGCAGGATGGCAGAGACGTGAATCCCACCTTTGTGAGCAAAAGCAGCATTGCCGACATAAGGCTGATTAATCGGCATATTCACATTGGCAATCTCGCTAACATAACGAGCCACGTTTGTAAGTTGTCTCATGGAATCATCAGTAACACATTCATAGCCAAGTTTCAGTTGCAGGTTCGGGATAATGGATGCGAGATTGGCGTTACCGCAACGCTCTCCATAACCATTCATCGTTCCTTGCACCTGACGGGCTCCGGCTTGTACAGCGCTGAGTGTGTTGGCCACAGCCAGTTCACAATCATTATGTGTATGGATCCCGAGATGTGCATGAGGCAGGCTTCTATGCAGTGTGGATACGATCTCGTGCACCTCGTTTGGCATCGTCCCGCCATTGGTATCACACATAACGAGCCAGTCCGCTCCAGCTTCGTGGGCCTTGGTCAAGACCGCTTGAGCATACTCCGGGTTATGTTTGAATCCGTCAAAGAAGTGTTCTGCATCAAAGATCACTTCCATTCCATTCTGTTTCAGATAGGCGATGGAATCATAGATCATGGACAAGTTTTCTTCCAATGTAGTCTGCAAAGCGGTGTGCACATGGAAGTCCCATGATTTACCGACCAGGGTTGCAGCCTGAGCACCAGATTCGATCATGCGCTTCAGGTTGGCGTCTTCACTGGCAACACTGCCTTTACGGCGGGTACTGCCAAAAGCAACAACCTTTGCGTTCAGGTTTAATTCCTTGACTCTTTTGAAAAACTCAATGTCCTTGGTATTGCTGCCGGGAATTCCGCCTTCAATATAATGGACACCCAGGTCATCAAGCTTCTTGGCAATTTTGAGTTTGTCGTCTGCCGATAAGCTGACACCCTCCCCTTGTGTGCCGTCACGTAAAGTCGTATCGAAGATGGAAATGGCCTTTGACATGAAGATCCTCCTTTGAGATAAAGCGCTCTTTTAAAAGTTTGGATTTTAAGTTAGGAAAAGCTGTTAAGTACGTTAGTGGACGAATCCTTCGATTCGGCAACGCTACACTGTGTTAAACTGGGTGCGCTGATTTGTCCTAAAGTCGTCAATTTGTATAATTAATTATTATAGCACCATTATAGCCAAATGCTACATAGAAATCGCAGTTTCATGTAACAATTAACGTATTTTAGAGAAAAAAGAAGGATGTTAATCATAATCCGGATGTATGTTATAATCTATTATTGAGTTTTAATTGGAATATATGGAAGAAAAGGAGGGGTGATTTTGACTTTTTTATGGGAGAATACGATTATTGCTCTGATCACTTTGATACTTTTTGTGAGTGTAGGCTGGTTAATTATTCGGTCTCTGATCAGATCTCGCAAAAAATAAATGCTCGTGACTGAATTAACATAACGGGTTTGATATACTATAGAAGAAAGAAATTCGTTTCATTAATTAGTGTGCATGAAAGGGCGGGGGTTCATGATGTCTTCAGACGGCAATCCTCCAGCAAATGTGGATCAATACTACCCTGCAGCCGGACGGGTGATTCTACATGTCGATATGAATGCTTTCTACTGCTCTGTACATGAAGCCGAGGAACCAGATTTATATAGAGGAAAAGCAACGGCCGTTGCGGGCAGCAGTGAACTGCGAAAGGGTGTAATTGTAACCTGCTCATATGCCGCTCGTAATCGAGGCATCTCAACAGGTATGGTTGTTCACCAAGCCATGAAAAAGTGCCCTGATCTCATTGTGATTCGTCCTGATTTCCATTTATATCGTCAATATTCAAGAGCGTTCATGCAGATTGCGTATAGTTATACCCCTCAACTTGAGGCGACATCCATTGATGAATGTTATCTTGATATTACAGGTTCAAGGCAATTCGGGAATCCGATGGAGATTGCGGAGAGTATTCAGCGTAGAATCAAGGATGAATTGGGGCTGCCATGTTCCATTGGCATTGCACCCAACAAATTATTGGCGAAAATGGCTTCGGATTTGGAAAAACCGAACGGTATCTCCATTTTACGCATGAGAGACGTACCTCGGATTCTTTGGCACAGACCATGCAATGAGATGTTTGGCATTGGCAAAAAAACGGCTGAAAAGTTGAAAAAATTGGGCATTGAAACGATTGGTCAATTGGCCAAGTCGGATGAGAACATGTTGACCGAACTATTTGGAGTTAATGGAGCATGGCTCAAAAATTCCGCGAATGGCATTAACCATTCCGCAGTTCACGCGGAACGTGAGGCCAATAAATCCATTGGGCATACAACCACTTTACCGGCGGATGTATCGGATATGAATGAGATTCATCGGGTGTTCCTCAATATAAGTGACCAGGTAGCCAGAAGGTTGCGCAAGCACGAAATGTTCAGTCAGGGGATTCAGATTACAATCCGGACACCGGATATGAAGACAATCACCCGATCACGTCTAATGGAAGTTCCTACGGAGGATGCAACGGTCATATACCGTGAGGCCTGTAAACTATTTGAGAAGCATTGGGGTAGTGGCAAGCCTGTACGCATGCTGGGTGTGACACTTCAGAACCTGATTCCAAGAGAAGAATCAGCTGTACAGATGGACTTGTTCGAATATGAGCAGAAGCCCAAGAAGGACAATCTGATTCGGATTATGGATCAGTTACGTGATAAATTTGGTGAGAATGCTGTTGTGACCGCCGGCATGCTTGGAGACGATCCTTCCGTGCTGCTTCGTAATCATAAAGTGCGCGGTACTTCCCTGCAAAAAGATAACTTGCAAAGTCTTGATTAAATAAGGGATAATAGAGACTTGTGGTTGCAAAATGTTTGTAATTATCCTTACTTTGTATTAATATGTTTCTAGATAAAAACACTGTACGTTTTGAATTTTAGGAGGAGAGAATGTAAATGAGTAAATATACTTGGGTTGAAAAAGACACATGTATCGCATGTGGCGCTTGTGGAGCAACAGCTCCAGACATCTACGATTATGATGATGAAGGTTTGGCTGAAGTTATCTTTGACGGCGATGCTAACCATGGTGTCAAAGCTATTCCGGACGACTTGTTTGACGATATGCAGGATGCATGCGATGGCTGCCCTACAGATTCAATTAAAGTAGCGGACGAGCCTTTCAATAAAGAAGGCTAAGTATTTCTCACATGAACATAGAGCACTTTCTTTTGTCCTAACGACAAGGGAAGGTGCTTTTTTTGCATTCATTTAACTGTGATTATCTGACTATGGATCAAGGACGAACATTCTCGAACCCCCTTTTTTTCGCCGGGTACTCAAGTCCTATGGATTCAACGCCTGGTTATGCCGATATATAATGATATACGGAAAAAGGCGAAATAGTGGAGGATCGGATGCAAAATACTCATTTAAGAACATATGTCAAGAAACATCCCGACAATAAAATGGCTTGGTACTTGCTTGGAAAGGAGTATTTGGGCGAAGGACAGGAGGCCAAAGCCAATTATTGTTTTCAGCAAGCGGGCGAGGTTTATGAGGCATTTGAACGCAGTAAAGCTCCTGCGGACATCTGGGTAGACTATCAGGATAAACTGGTGGAAATGTCTGAGCAAAAAGAGAAAAAACAACGTAGACGCAAAATGTGGCTTACGTTGCTCATGCTGCTTGTGCTGGCAGGTCTGCCACCTGCGGACGCTCCGGGTTTCAGTCGGGAAGCGGCCGACGCACTGTCAGCAGCACTGGAATCCACAGATGACATCGAAGCGCCTGTAGAAGCGGATAAACAGGTTGGAACTGCATCCATTGCGCCAAGCAATGTGTTCACTGCTGCGGCATTTGGCGGAGGTAATCATGGCGAGGCTGCGCTCGCAGCTGCCTGGTCCGGGTCTGGCCCAAAAGTAGAGACCTCAGCTGTACTGGGGATGCAAACCTCGGATGACTGGTCTTTATGGAAGCGAAATATGCCTGTGAAATACATAGTACAAACCAATACAAGCGGGAAATTGACTGCACAGAGTTATGATGCCAAGCAATGTAACTGTGAACCTCCTGAAATTACACCGAAAATCAAAAAGATGGCCTTGGCGTGGACCGCCAAGCAGGAAGCAGCTGCATCATTATCAAGTGCAATCGTTGCCTATCGCAAAAAAAATGACGCTTGGCCCAAGAGTGTAACGCAAATGGCTCAGCCATTTCCGAACAATATTCTGGGAGAGACTGCGTCAGGGATGACCGAGATGTTTCCGAAGCTGTTAGCTTTGCATCAAGGAAAGGCACAGGAAGGGAAGATCGATTCGAGTGGTAAAGAGAATGGTTCAACATCTTCAAATTTGTCTCAAGGCAAAAATGCCGCTTTTGCAGATACGCTGGGAGGTCAGCCTTTTTTGCAGGAACCGCTGGAGATTGTCATTGATAAGAATAAACATAAACTTGCATTAATTAGTGGGGATACCATTGTTCGTATGTATGATGTGGGACTTGGCGGTGATCGAACACCGGAGGGGTCATTTGTCATTACAGATAAAGTGGTCAATCCGAATGGACGCTCGAACGGGGAGTTTGGAAGCAGAGGTATGCAACTCTCGAATACGAATTATGCCATCCACGGGACCAACGAGCCAGACAGTATCGGACTGGATGAGTCCCTTGGATGTGTGAGAATGCGTACAGGAGATGTAGAAGAGTTATTCGCTCTTGCTCCGCAAGGCACTCCGGTACGCATTGGAGAAGATGTACTGCCAGATCTGACGCTTGTTCCAGAAGCAAAGCAGCGTTATCAGCATACGCTTGTTCCAAAGCAGAATAATCCGAACAAAACGTATCACTGGCTGAATTGATCTGTTTGATATGTAGAATCAGATGGATTCAGCCTGAATCATCTACATGTTGGCAATAATGATAAGAGCACCAATGATGATGATCAGGCCGCCTACACTGGCTGCTGTCCATGCAATGGCTTTGCGATTCACTTCTTCTTTCTTTTGCTGTAATGCAGGTGGTTTACGTTTGGGAGCCATGAGTTATTCCTCCTTATTTGGAATAGAACTGGTGTAGAGTAACCATGCTCTCATTGTAAAGAATTCAACTCGTCATTTCCAGTGGGCGGGTGGATTTCTTGTGAGCATTTTGTATTATTCGATTTGTGCTGTCTATGCGCAAACTACTTTCCTTTTTAATAAGAAACAGATAAACTTGTGAGTAGAGTGTTTTTTTACATATGAAAAGACGGACAACGGCTTTTTGGCGTACCGGACCAGAACGGAGTGAGTGATTTGTTATACAGAAGTCTTGCTAAACCTTTGTTGTTCAAAATGGACCCTGAACAGGCCCATCATCTGATTATTGGCGGCCTTAGTGGCATGGGTAGCATCCGTCCGGTTCCTTCCGGACTGCGTGTGATGTACGGCGTTCGTGAAACGTCTGATCTGGCTGTTGACATGTTTGGGTGTCATTTCCCTACACCTGTTGGTCTGGCTGCGGGTCTGGACAAAAACGGGCAGGCCGTAACGGGCTTTTCTTCCATCGGATTTGGATTCATGGAAGTGGGAACCGTGACACCACTTGCACAACCAGGTAACGATCAACCACGGCTGTTCCGTTTGCCTCCAGATGAGGCGTTGGTGAACCGAATGGGCTTCAACAATCTTGGTGCGGAAGCCATGGCAGGTGAATTGGCACGTCTACAGGATCGGCGTATTCCAGTGGCTGTTAACATCGGCAAGAATAAGGCAACTTCTAATGAGGAAGCTCACCTGGACTATTCGAAGTGCATTCAGGCACTATACGATTATGCTGATCTATTCGTGGTTAATATCAGTTCACCAAATACACCGGATTTGCGTAATCTGCAACATGGGAATGAATTGAAGGAACTGCTCGCTGCGGTTATGAACGAGATGAACGTGCAGCATGCACGAGCGGGCGGAGCGACCAAATCCGTTCTGGTGAAGATCGCACCGGATGTGAATGATCAGGAACTTGAATATATGGTTCGCACAATTGCAGACAGCGGTGTTGCTGGCATTATTGCTACGAACACAACCATCAGTCGTACAGGACTTTCCCACCAACATGCAAAAGAGACTGGCGGTCTGAGCGGTAAACCTCTGCGTGACCGTTCAACGGAGATTATTCGCCAGATCTATCGCCAGACCGAAGGCAAACTTCCGATTATCGGTTCAGGTGGCATTTTCACAAGTGAGGATGCATACGAGAAAATTAAAGCCGGAGCAAGCTTGGTCGAAATATATACAGCATTGATCTATGAAGGACCTGAGGTGAATCGGCGCATTCATGCCGGACTGCGTGAGTTGCTGCGCAAGGACGGTTATCGTCATATCTCTGAAGCGGTTGGTGCGGAGCATCGTTAAGAAGGAATGTGAATCCCCGGAATGAAAAATATAGAAGCATGGGAAGAGCGTAAAATGGTTCGGGACTCTTCCCCCCACCAAACATCATGTATAATGGAATAGAACAGGGGACGCTATAGAGACAGGAGGCATAAGCATGGACGGTAGAGACTGGGGTACATTTTTACTTCCTTATGAACAAGCGGTAGAGGAATTGAAAGTCAAGTTTAAGACAATGCGAGCGGAACTGAAGAAACGGGAAGAGTATGCCCCGATTGAATTCGTTACCGGTCGTGTCAAAAAAATATCCAGTATTCTGGAGAAATCCAGACGGCTGAATGTGTCGCTTGATGACGTGGAAACAGGCATTGAGGATATTGCAGGTATCCGCATTATGTGCCAGTTCGTGGATGATATCCGTCGGGTTGCCGAGTATATTCGAGGTCGTAAGGATCTCACGGTACTCATTGAGAAAGATTACATTACAAATTTCAAAGAGAGCGGCTATCGCAGCTTCCATATGATTATTGAGTATCCTGTTCAGACGGCTCTGGGACAAAAGAAAGTTTTGGCTGAGATACAGATCCGGACGCTTGCCATGAACTTCTGGGCTACCATTGAACATTCGCTGAGTTACAAGTTTCGCGAAGGGTTACCTGATGAGATGAGAACCAGACTGAAAAAAACGGCTGAGGCCGCGTTTATATTGGACAACGAGATGTCTGCAATTCGTCTACAGATTTTGGAGGCGCAGAAGGCATTCGAGGATGATTCCAATATCGTGTCAAGAACATTGAATATCATTCATCAATTATACTTCTACCACCTTGTCAGTGAAGCAATTGAAGCACAGAAGCGATTTAACGATTACTGGGAACGGCATGATATGGAAGGGCTCAAAGACTTGCTGGATGACGTGAAGAAACTTCTGAACAACGCCAGAAAGGGCGAAAACCCGGATGAGCATCTATGAGCCACTGTACGTTGACTACTTAATCTACTTCAATCGGGATCAGGATTATTTCGAGTGCCATGAGGTGCTGGAAGAATTGTGGCTTGAACGGAACCGGGATTCTCTCTATAAGGGATTGTTACAAATTGCAGTTGGTTTATACCACTTCAGGAATGGCAATCTCCGCGGAGGAACGATGATGTTACAGAGCTCACTTGATCTTTTGGAACCTTATCCTGCTACGACTCTGGGCATTGAGCTTGGGATTTTGGTACAGGAAGTAAAGGCAATCGTGAAGCAACTGTCTGAGCCTGACGCTCAGTCTGTGACTTATAGGGATTTGTCCATACGAATTGTTGATGAGGTCTTAGAACAAGAGATATCTAGAAGATCGCTTGAGCTAAAACCTAATATTCCGCAGCGCCGGAGTCCTACCAGAGGGCGAATATACGAAGAGAAGATGAAGGCGATGGATCAGAGTAAAAGTTGAACCGTAATCACGCTAACATTCAAATGAGCATCCCATGGATATGAAGTTCCATGTATATGAAACACCCCGACGATTCCTGTAAAGGGAACGATCGGGGTGTTTTTGAATGTTGCGTCATATTCAGATGATTGCAGGTGGTATAGCCTGTCCTTTAACAGAACAGTTTCTGGTGATACAAGTGCCTGATTGTAGATACTTGTGGGAACGGATCTAGCAGTTAGCTTGCCGAAGGAGCGGCACTGCCTTTATATTTTTGGAAAAATTGTTTGTAATCATCCAGTGTGTAGCCTTGGTCACTGCCATTCTCTTGCAGTCCGCCAACCATACGGTCTTTCTCGACACCAGCCTCATAATAGACGAGTGTAGGCGTGAACTCGATATTGTAATCGGTCCATCCTGCTTCGAATTCACGCAGATTGAACTGCGGAAGCTCAATACCTTCACTGTCAACCAGCGGCATCAACTGAGGTGTTGTTGCACGGCAGTGCGAGCAATCGGAAGCAAAGAAATAAACAAAAAAGCTGTCTTTGTTATCGATTTTGGCTTTGAGATCAGTGGGTACAATAATTTGTTGATAGTTGGGATCACTAAGTAGCTCCCGTGTAGCTGGATTAAGCTTGGAAGCAGCGATGCCATAAGCATTTTCCACTGAATCCATCTGTTTCTTGGATTGCTGGTCTACGACAACCAGTGCTGCAATCATAATGATTAAAATACCCAGGAAAATAAGGATCGCAGCACTTTTCTTTTTCTTCTTGGATTTCATTGGACATCCCCCATCGATCATATCGAAATATAGTTTGGGCAAAAATAAAGGTTGGGATAATATGCATAAACACCCGAATTTTTGCTCAGGAATCAATCTACTTGCCATTATACTACATTACACGCTGTAGTGGAATAGATACGATATGATAGGAAAGCAAAGCTTGGATATGATAAAATAAAACGATATTGCAATCTTACCAAGACAGGATGAGTGGGAATATGGGTGTAAAGTTACCTTTGATATTTGCTGAGCGAATGAAAAGTTTGCTGGGTGATGAGTTTGAACAATTTATGAAATCTTATGAACAGTCTCCACATGCGGGGCTGAGAGTGAATACGCTAAAAATATCGATGGAACAATTCGATGAGATTGCTCCGTTTGATCTAAGACCTATTCCGTGGTGTGAGACAGGATTCTATGTACCTCATGGTGTTAAACCGGGGCTGCACCCTTATTATCATGCAGGCTTGTATTATATACAGGAACCAAGTGCAATGGCTCCAGTTGAATTATTGCAGGTGGAGCCTGGAGATCGTGTGCTTGATCTGTGTGCTGCTCCGGGAGGAAAAACAACACAGATTGCTGCAAAGCTGCAAGGCAAGGGTGTACTTGTGACGAACGATATCCATGCTGAACGCACCAAAGCGCTGGCCAAGAACGTGGAATTGTACGGGGTGCGTAACGCGGTTGTTTTGAATGAGTCGCCAGAGCGGATCGCAAATGCATTTCCTCATTATTTTGACAAAGTATTAATTGATGCGCCTTGCTCAGGTGAAGGCATGTTCCGCAAGGATGAAGACATGGTGAAATCGTGGGAACATCATTCGGTGGAAAAATGTGTGCTCATGCAGCGGGATATCTTGGAGACTGCGGCACGGTTGCTGGCCCCGGGAGGAACCATTGTGTACTCGACATGTACCTTTGCGCCGGAGGAAAACGAAGCAATGATTGCGGAGTTCCTGAATGTAAACCGTGATTTCGTAGTAATGGACATTCCTGAAGAGACAGGGTTCGCTCCAGGACGTCCGGAATGGGTACGTCAGATGATGCCGGAGAAGGCAGAAGAGACGGAAGCTGTACTGGATCAAACGCGTGGCACCGCAAGATTGTGGCCTCACCTTTTGGAAGGAGAGGGGCATTATGTCGCTGTGTTGCAGCATCGTGCAGGGCAAGAAATAGAAACAGATCAACCTGGAGTAGTTAAAGAAGGAGCAATGGAGTATGGACAGGTCGTGGATGTGTCCAGGATTGAAGCAGAGGGGAACAAGGATCACTCTATTGCTGCTTCTTCAATTGCTATGACCAAGGCTGATCGTAAAAAGGAACGTTTATTGCGAATCGAATCCCGAGAGTCCCATGACAGACAGGCTGGTGGCGGCAAGAATTCGGGTAGACAGAGTAAAAAAGGTAAAGATCACGGTGGACGTAAATCGGAACGAGGTCAGGGACGCGGAGCTGATCCGGCAAGTATTGATCCGGTTGCGATATACAGTCAGTTTATGAAAGAACAATTGGAGATTGAGTTAACTGGAGAGACGGTATGTTACGGAGATCGGGTGTATCAATCATCAGTTGGTGCAGCTCGGTTGGAGGGACTGAAAGTCATTCGTCCAGGCTGGTTTATGGGCACGATTAAGAATGGACGATTTGTTCCGTCCCACCCGCTTGCGTGTGCTTTGAATGCATCTGAAGCACGGCGAAGCGTAAATCTGTCATCCGCTGATGGCGAAGCCGTGAGATACCTCAAGGGTGAAACGTTAAATATTGAAGAAGAACGAGTGGTGCTCAAGGCGGATACGTTTGCCAAAGGGTATGTTCTTGTATGTGTAGATGGTTATGCCGCTGGCTGGGGAAAATGGCTTGATGGTGTACTGAAGAATGAATATCCGGCAGGTTGGAGGTGGACATCGGTATGAGTGGAAAAGGAAAACAAACGTTGCGTCTGGATAAAATATTAAGCCATATGGGTGTGGGAACACGAAGTGAACTCAAAAAGATGGTGAAACAAGGCAGAATCCATGTGGACGGCAAAGCGGTGAAAGACAGCGGGGTACAGGTGAACCCCGAGGTCAACGTCATTGAAGCCGATGGAGAGCGGATTGTGTATCGGGAGATGATCTATCTGATGTTGCATAAACCTCCGGGTGTCGTGTCTGCTACCGAGGACAACAGAGATAAGACGGTACTGGATCTGCTGCGCAAAGAGGATCGGGTGTTCAATCCTTTTCCTGTGGGACGACTGGATAAGGATACGGAGGGACTGCTCATTCTTACGAATGACGGTCCACTTGCCCATGATCTGTTATCTCCACGCAAGCATGTGCCCAAAACCTATGAAGCCCGTGTGCTGGGAAACGTGGATGAAGCGGATGTGCAACGTTTCAAGGCGGGCATTCAATTGGATGACGGGTACGAGACATTACCTGCTCAGCTGACTATACTCGGTCAGGAAGAGACGGAAGAAGGTACGATCTCGTCGATCTCGCTTATTATTCACGAAGGGAAGTTTCACCAAGTGAAACGTATGTTTCAGGCGGTTGGCAAGCGTGTGGTCTATCTGAAGCGCGTAGCCATGGGTGAGCTGGAACTAGCTTCCGATCTTGCGATCGGAAGCTATCGTGAACTAACCGCAGATGAGTTGAATCTTCTGCGGAAGTAAAGCTCCCGTCCTTTGCGAAGCAGAGCAGGGAGTGGTGGAGGGAAGCGAAGCCCCGATACTAACCGCCGCAGGCGAGAAAGCTCCCGATCTTCACGAAGTGAAGCAGGGAGCCGGGCAGAGAGCGAAGCCCTGCCCGTAATGGTCCAGGTTAAGCTTGGGCGGGACCGCCGCTGACCAGCGGTGTGCTCGGCAACAAGCGTTCCAACAACAACCGTGACATAGCAAGACCCGACCTACCACCGGTGAGCAAGATGGGAGTCCAGAGGGCAGAGCCCTCTGGGGCCCTCCCTTGGAAGGGAGGGTTTGGGTGGGTGCGACTACTAACAGATGAGGATGAAGCCAGAATGACTTATAAATTAATTGCACTTGATGTAGATGGAACATTGCTGAATGATCATCATGAACTTACCGAATGGACTCAGGAGACCTTGATCCAAGCTTCCCGTCAGGGAGCAGAGATTGTCCTGTGTTCAGGTAGAGGTCCTGCCAACACGATTCCTTTTATGGAGCAGATGGGACTGGATGGATATGTGATTACGCATAACGGCGCCGTTACCGCGCAAGTCGATACCCGTGAGGTAGTTCATCATTTTGCATTAGATGGACAAGGACTGGAGCCGATTATATCTTACTGTCGAACCAATGGAGTACATTTTGACATCAATACGGCATTTGGTCTGTATGTGGATCAACCGGAAGGTTTGGGGTTGCAGGTGCGTGAGATGTATTACAACTTTATGGCCGAGCCGCTGAAGTTACCCAAGTGGGTTGACATGACAGAACCGCTGGCGAAGTTCACTGCATTTGGTCCGATTGAACAGATGGATTCAGTACTCCAGGAATGGTCTACCTGGAATCTGCCTTATTATATGACACGGAGTGGTGACTTTTTTATTGATCTGATGCATCCCGAAGCGTCCAAAGGCGCTGCACTGAAAAGGCTTGCCGAATCGAAAGGAATCATGCCTTCGGAGATTATGGCGATTGGCAACTACTTCAATGATATTACGATGCTGACCTTTGCGGGCAAAGGCATTGCCATGGATAACTCACCGGACGAGGTGAAAGCTGCTGCGGACGAGGTTACACTCTCCAATAACGAGCAGGGTGTGGCACACGCAATCCAAAAATATGTGTTATCCGTCTAACCCTACATCTTATACTTAAAATGCACGCTTTCCTCATAATCTACCGTCCTCAGGGGCATCCTAAGAGAATAACGTTAGGAATGGAGGAGGACACGTGATGAATTATGATGTGGAATTGGTTGCAGACCTGCGGACATCAGGTGGAGAAGTACAGGACGTGATGGTCAATGGTCAATATGCAGGCTCACTTTTCCTTGTGTATAGAGAAGGAGATCGTTTATCAGGTAGTCTTCAGATCGAGCAGGAGTCTCTGCCAGATGATACAGAGCAACGTATCGTGGAAAAAGTGCATGCCTATGTCCGATCTCTTGCAGATGCGTTGGAAGCTGCGTATTATGAAGTGCTGGTTAGTTGTGGCTCATTACATACGGTTCTGCATATGCCTGAGTCAGAGAAAGTGTGGCCGTCTGAAGAGATGAATCATGACGAAGGCAGCTATGACGATATAGGTAGCAGTGGAAGTAAGGTAATCCCTGTTTCACAAGCCGAATCGTTTACATATGAAGATCGGGATCAGGTTCTGGAGATGGAAATGGTAAGCGCAGGACGCAGCATATCGACTTATATTTTCAATGATGTCGAAGGGCAGGAACTAGCAGAAGCTTCCTTAAAACAATATGGCGCTGATGTACAAGGTGAAATACACTGGTATGACGAGCCGGAAGAGAATCAATTGGAAGCTGCGGCAGAGTTGCTGGTCAGAGAGCTGGATGAAGATATCATCGATACGATTACAATCCGCATGTGGCATCAGGGCAACGAACTCGAGACACTAGAGTGGGTACATCGCGATTTCTCCGAGGAATTTGAGGATACCGATGAATCGGATCTGGATGAGCTGGAAGCTGCTGAAGAAACATGTTATGTCATGCTGAAGCGTAAGGATCGGGAGTTCCGGGTATATGAGCTGTTTCTTCAGGAGCGAGGTGGATTGCCTGTGGGAACAGCAACAATAGACACTTCTCATTCCGATCTGACAGGATACATTGATTACGAGGTTCCTGGTACCAGCATTCAGCGAAAGAGCCTGGTCGAAGTGTTGATGCAGGAGTTGGACAAGGAAATGGAGTTTGACACCTTGCACCTGACGATGTTGTATCGAAATCAGATTATTGATGAAGCCAGAATAGATGGGTAAAGGGCAACCGCCTTTTACCTTTTTTTGTTCTCGTTTTGACGAAAAATCCATTTCCCGGTATAGTACCATTAGTTTAAAAGAGATCAGGAAGCGGAGGAGAACAATGATGCACTCATTCAGGATCAGTAGCGAATATATTAACGATGGTTTTCAAGCGGTTCAGGCGAAGCCGGAAGATACGGAGGATGTGATGTCGCTGCTGGTGGAGACAGCCGAATGGTTACAGAGCCAAGGTTCTTCCCAATGGAACGCTTTGCTTAAAGGTGAAGATTCACATGATACGGCAGGGGCGATTCGCCGTGGGGATGTGTTTGTATTCAAAAAAGGGGCGGACGTAGCGGGGATGGTCATCCTTTTGGTTCAGCCAAGTCCTTGGGATATTCATCTTTGGGGTTCAAAAGCTCATGCCGAGGATGGCGCAATTTATCTGCATCGGCTAGCGATTCGAAGAAAATATGCTCAGAGCGGTTTAGGACGGTCCATTTTGCAATGGTCCAGCAGCGGGATACATTTTGAAGGCAAACATACTGTTCGGTTAGATTGCGGAGCGAGCAATGCTACGTTGAACGCCTTTTACGCGCGGAACGGGTATACTTTTTTGGGAGAGACCGATGGTTACAGTACATATGAGAAGCCCGTGGAGCTACTGAGCTGAGAATTCTGACTATCCTATGAATATGTTGACGACAACTGCAAGCGATGGTCTGCTGAATTAGAGCTTTTGCTTCTGAGGGGAACGTTTCATGAATATGTTGTATATACGAGTTATCGTAATATAGATGTTCCGGCTTCCCTATGTCATAATGGATAGTAGAGTAATAAGTAAGTTAGAAAGGGGGAAACTAACGGTGAAATTGCTGCAGGCGCTTTTCTTTCCTCCGGAGCAGCCCGGAGGTGTATCCTCTATGATTCCGTATATGCAAGAGAGATTTACAACCCCGAGGTGGGAAATGGATCTGTTCTCCTTGCCAAAGCGAATTCGCAACAAGGGCAGAGAGGAAGTTCAGTTCGAAACGTTTGACTGGACGGAATATCAGGATAGTCCTGTTGTCCAAAAATATATTCAAACTTATCGTGATTATCTTTGGTGGACCAAACTGCGTATTCAGAAGCCCTATGATCTGATTCATGCCCACCATCCAATTGCAGGACTTGCGATGAAAACGGTTTTCCCGGATACACCCCTCATTCAGACGATTCACTCCAGTTATGAACGAGAATTAATCCTTAATGGACGCATTGAAACGGATGGACCGGAGCATCGATTCCTGCTTGCGATATATGGTGAGCTGGAACACCAGGCAGAGCGCCTCTTGACGGTGTCGGATTCGTTCCGTAGTTATCTCGCTCCCTACTTGAAGGAACCTGATGTCATCGGTGTGATTCCCAATGGATTTGATGAGAAGCGCTTTAAGCCGATCCCTCATGATAATGCGATACCACAACTGGTCACGGTATGTCGGCTTGTCCCGGCAAAAGGGTTGGATATTCTTTTCAAAGCTTGTGCGGAACTGAAGGACCGAGGTCATGATTATGTGTTACATATTATTGGAGATGGACCGATTCGTCCTGATCTGGAAGAATTGGCGCAACGATTGGGGATCTATAATGAGACCATTTTCTATGGTTACACACTGCACCCTGAGGAATTCATGCCATTCTTTGATATTTTTGTACTTCCTTCACGGGCAGAAGCATTTGGTTCCGTCTTCGCTGAAGCGGCGCTGAGTTGTCTTGCCCTTGTGGGTACGGATGTAGGTGGTATACCGGAACAGATCGAGAACGGTAGCAATGGGTTGCTTGTACCGGCAGAAGATCCTTCTGCATTGGCTGAAGCGCTTGAAAAGGTGATGCTGGACCCGGCTTATCGTTATGAACTTGCTCGTTCAGCGTGTGAAAAAGCCAAGACACATTACTCGCTCGGCAGATCGGTCAATGAGTTGAAAAAGATGTATCTACAGTTTCCTAGCCAAGCCTAAAACGTAGAGCAAAAAGTGCGAGCCGCTGTGCCAAACAGCGGCTTTTTGTCATGTTTAAGGAAAGAGTACCCGCGGTGACTTGTGGTTATGAAGTAAAAGGATGCTCGTATTCATGAAGTACATAACCGTGAAGTTTATATATTGTTGCGTTTACGAAAGGCGCCCCAGCGGTTCAGTACCAATTTGGCAGCCCAGATTAATGCCATACTTCCAAAGATGGGGTAAAGGATGGACAGCAGGGAACTGAATCCAAACTGGCTGAGTGAGTAACACAACAGCATAATGGTTAATGTAATGAAACGGGGATGGACACGTATATGTTGTCTCAGTTGCAAGGTCATTCCATAGATATCGGCTACAAAGGTAGTGAATATTTCCATGAAAATAAGGGATACATATACAGATTGCACTGCCCATCCAAGTTGAAAGGCAATGCTGCCCATCGGGATTTCGAATTGAATGATGCCGGGCATCTGAGCTGACATGGCAAAATGAGCTGCCATCAGCATGAAACCAACGCCAATTCCACCCAATACTCCACCCCACTTCAGCACATTCCGACTACGAATCTGGTTACCTACAGGCACAAGAACAGCTTGAGCCAACACCAGATTGAATGAAGTATACAATAGTGGAGACAGCCACACTTGAATAGGGTTTGAGTCTGTCGTCAGTGTGATGAATCGGGAAGCACCTGGATGATGGATGGTACTTGTGATCATGAGCAGAGATAACAGGAGCATCATGGGCACGACGATGCTATTCATTTGTAGGATGGCTTGAATGCCCCTACCGAGAAGCAGATATGTCCCTACAAGTGTGACGATCAGACCTGTCTGATAATGCAAACCCAGATGTTCGACAAAAACGGAGCCTGCTCCGGCAAGCATGACACTGTTCACGCCAATGAGAATGAGAAGGGTCACCCAGGTGATCCATTTGCCCGCCTTATGGCCGAATAAATGTTTGTTCAGATCCTCATAAGAGCGGGACCCGGTATCGTGAGCGATCAGCATCATTTTGGTACCTAACCAGACAAAGAGCATGGTGGATAAGCCTATGGTGATGGTGGCCCATTTGCCATACTGGGTAAAAAACTGCAAAATTTCCTGCCCTGTAGCGAAGCCGGCTCCGACAACCGTTCCGATGTATGTAAATGCGATCTGCAGCACCCGAAATGCCTGTTTCATGTGTTTCCCCTCTCAGGCCCCTGTATAGTTTGGACATGCGGGTACCATGGTACAAGGTATGCTTGACCCACGAAAGTCATGACAATCGATAATGAGCTTTGGCTTGAAATGCGTCTCAAGGACAGCGCCCAGGCAATTTCGCTTGAACTTATAGATAGATATATGATACTTTTACCTCATAGGATAGGCTTGGGAGGTCAAATCATGGAATTATTGAAACAACGAATATTACAAGAAGGTGTGGTTATCTCGGATCAAGTATTAAAGCTGGATGGTCTGTTGAACCACCAGATTGATCCTGCATTAACGATGGAGATGGGACGTGAGTTCGCTGCCCGTTTTCGTGAAAGTGGAGTAACTCGGGTAATCACGGTAGAATCCTCAGGGATTCCGGTTGCTTTTGCAGCAGCCTATGAACTTGGGGTGCCCCTTGTATTCGCCCGTCGTAAAAAAACACTTCTGGCTGATCCTGATGCTTACTGTGAACGTGTACCGTCCTTTACCAAAGGAATTGTAACTGACATTATGGTATCCCGCGAGTTCATTCATGAGAATGACCGCATTTTGTTCATTGATGATATCATTGCCAATGGAGATGCCGCTCGTGGCGTCATCAAAATTATCGAGCGTTCCGGTGCGGAACTCGTCGGATTCGGCGTTGTGGTCGAGAAAAGTTTCCAGGCAGGGGCACGCACGATTCGTGAACAGGGTATTCCGGTGGAAGCCTTGGTACGCATTCGTTCCCTGAACGATGGAACAGTACAATTTGACGATAACGAAATGTGACATTTTAAAGGAATAGGGCCTATTTTTTGAACTATGCCTTTGCATGACCGCCGATTTCATTTATAATGGGGTTATGTTAGGGAGAGGAGGCAACACCATGGGGAACCAACCGGCAACAGAACAATTTTTTAATGATAAGCTGGCGGAATCGAAAGTTCATTTTGAACGTGCCCTGGATTGTAAACATACGGAATTCGATGACCTTTATCCCTATATGATTGAACATCCTCAATTTTTCTGGTACAAACGCTATGTTGCCTGGTCAGAATTACTGACGATTGTAGGCTTGTGCGAAGAGTTGTCCTTCTCTTGGAAAGAACAATTTACACCGCATCAAGTGGAGTACCTTGAAGAACGTGTGATGTCCGCCAAAGTGCTTGATTTTTGGTTCGAGAAGAACGACAGCAAAGAGCACGCGCAGCGGTAACTTTCAGTCGGGACATAATTTCGAATGACATGACAGTCCAATACAGTCACGTGAGACCTAAATGACTTTTCATTTAGGTCTCTTTTTGTAAATAAATTTGAAATATAGGAGCCATGAAGATGATTAGTGATACAGAATTGGACGCCCTGCGTCTGTCAGGTGAGAAAGTTAGAGTCGTACGGGACGAGCTGGAATCGAACGACGTGAAGGGGATTGTGGTTGCCTGGGATGGCGAGCAGGTACTTATCCGTCGTCAGAATCGACGTGTAGTTAAGCTGGACCGAGGTTACAGCTATCAGCTGTTCAGCGAGCCGCGCCAGAGTCCACTTAGTGAGTAACAGCTTGTAATTATGGCAGGGCCATGAGCGTTAAATGTTTGGAATTACCATGATTTCTTGGCATAATTGGCTCACTCGGGAGAGAAGATAGGTACAGTGAGGAAGATCTGTAACTATAGCCGAGAGGGTGTGCTACAAGCCATGACATTGATGAATGATAAAGTTCATGCCTACAAGGATCAGATTGGAGCATTAAGCGATGTGCTGCCAGGTGTGGTGAAGTCGTATCATGAGTTTACCGGAGAATGCTTCCAACCTGGCGTGATTGATGCCAAGACAAAACAGCTCATTGCGCTCGGCATTGGATTGTTTGCCAACAATGAGGTATGTACCTTCTATCATGTAGAAGAAGCACGTGCCAAGGGCGCTACAGATCAGGAGATCATGGAGACCGTAGCCGTGGCCGGAGCTGTAGGAGGCGGACATGCCCTGTCTCAGGGTGCGATGCGAGTGCAGAAGGCGTTGCATTAAACTTAAGAAAATTTGCAAAAATAAAACATGGTCATACCCTGTTAGCACAGGAGTATGACCATGTTTTATTTAAAGTTCATCTTTACTTGTTTTACTGTTAAGTGTTTTATTGTATTTGTCCACGTCCGCAAATTTTTCCATTACGGAATAGCGTGCCTTATAATTTATTACTGATGATTTAGTCCGATATTCAATGGTGGATCGGTCACTGGTCCACTTATAAATAAAAGCGTTATTATAGCTTTCGAGCTCTGGTTTACCATATTTGTTCGTAAGCTCTTCCAAAATTTCATCAGATTCCGGATTAGTTAAAGTACGAAAATCGTAACTTGCTTCAATCAGTAAGTAATCATCCAAAGGATATTCATATGCTTGCTTCATCATGTCCTCTAATTGCTCATCCAATGTCTTTCGTATCTCATCTTTTCTTGCGTCTGTCGTATTTTCGTTATCAAGTTCCTCACGCAATTTGTTGTTATCTTCTATTTTTTCTGATATTCCTTCATTATCCAATAAATTAGTAAAGGAGTATTCTGCGTCTGCAGTCTTACCCAGAACCACCACATCGGAATAATTAATACTTTTTTCATGATCATTATGTACTTTTTCTTCATAGTTTGTGTTTCCGTTTTTTTCTTCAGATGAAATGACCTTGTTTATTTTACTCCCCCAAGATACTTCTCTGAAATCTTTAACTGTTTCACTACTGCAACCTAAACTACCTATTACTAAAATAACAAAACTTAAAACAAACATTAACTTTTTCAATTGTTCTCCTCATCTCCTTTTATTTCCTAAAACATTTTACATTGTTTAAGAAAGCAGTTGAAGACAAAAAATGGTTAAACAAAAAAGGCATCCGGTTAATAACCGATGCCTTTTTGTATGTGAATTACATTTTACCTAACATTTTATCGTACATAAACTGTCCAGTTACCCGACGTGCTGTTACGTAGCGGTCATTGAAGTATGGATTCGATAACTTCGTGATGCTTACACCTTTACTGCTGGAGGCATGAGCGAATTGTCCGCCGCCGATATATACACCTGTATGTGAAATGCCTTTGCCTGTTGTATTAAAGAACACCAGATCACCTGTCCGAACATTGCTCTTGGATACGGGAGTACCTGCTTTGGCTTGCTGCTGCGAAGTACGTGGTAATTCAATGCTGTATTTGTTGAAAAGATATCTCATAAAACCAGAACAGTCGAAGCCGGCTACAGTTGTGCCACCCCATTTGTAAGGAATACCTGTCATGTTGTTCACTACGGAGTTGATACTGCTTGCCTCTGTGCTTGTTGCCCCGGATGTAAATAATACAGCTGCTCCAAAAATGGAGATAATCAGTTTTTTCAAAATCAATGTTCTCCCTTCGATGCCTACGGAGTTAGCTAAGGGTTCGGTAGAAGGTTCCCTATATTTCCTATGTATAAGAATAATTCACCCAAATTGGTTCCCCCGTTTTCAAACATGAAACTCGGCAATGAATAATTAAGTTTTTGTAACTATTTGAAACTATATTGCATAAATGCGTAATTGTCAAACCCATTTAAACCCTTTCTTAATACCTCAATGTTAGCGGAATTAAGGTTTTTATATGAAAAAAGGGATCGAGTTTGGGTATCATTCATGACAAAAACGTCATTATTGATTCGTGTAAGACGAATTTGGATAAATAGATAGGTTTGTCATGAGTTAAAAGAACTATTCCGTTATGTAGAATTAGAGAGATTATATTCATTAAGTTGCATATATTGACAAAAATCGATTTTTTGCATATTATCTGATTATCCAATCCACATATTGGATTAAAATTGATTTTATTATGCGATAAATACAAATAAAGGAGGTTTAGAGACGCGTATCATAGGTAAAGTAGAAGTGGAAGATTTATAAAAACGAACATAGGAGAGTGTTACATTTGAAAGCGAAGAAAATAATTACTTTTGTCCTGGCATGTACGATGGTGTTCTCAGCAGTTGGAATGGCAGTTCTCCCTGTAGGGACGGTATCTGCTGCAGATGCGTCGGGTACTACAGCGAGTATTTCTGATATTTTGAAGAACCAGCTGCCGGATGGAGGTTGGAGAAAAGATTATAAACAGACAAGTGGAGAGTGGGCAAAGTCCACGATAGACAACAAGGCTACATACTCAGAAATTAGAAGATTGGCGAAGGAATTTAAAAAGACGAATGATCCGCGTTACTCCACAGCTGCAATCAAAGGAATTAACTTTTTGATCAACATGCAGTATTCAAACGGCGGGTGGCCACAAGTTTACCAAAGCTCCGGATACCACAAGCACATCACTTACAATGATGATGCCATGATTAATGTAATGATCATGCTGGATGAAGTAGCGGCACGCAAAGGTGATTTCTCATTTATCGACAGTACACTTGCTAACCGCAGTAAAAATTCAGTTGCCAAAGGTGTGGAGGCGATTCTGAATACACAGGTCGTTTCAGGTGGTAAGCTGACAGCATGGGGACAACAACATGATTCCAGCTCTCTTAAACCAGCGAGCGCAAGAATCTACGAAGTGCCATCGCTGACAGCTGGAGAGAGTGTAACGATTGTTAAATTTCTGAAAACCAGACCTGCTAACGCTAAAATTACCGCATCCATTAAAGGAGCGGAGGCTTGGTTTAACAAAGTGAAAATTACGGGTTACAAGTATGAAAGAGCTAATGGAGATAGTAAAATTATCGCTGATTCCAAAGCTGCACCAATTTGGGCACGCTTCTATGAGATCGGAACGGATAAACCAATCTTTATTGGTCGTGACGGGGTAGTTAAATACAAATTAAGTGATATTGATAAAGAAAGAAGAGGCGGTTATGCATGGTATGGCAACTGGCCTTCCAAGCTGTAATTTGTAGTATGCTTCCGTATTAATGAACCAAACTATTAGCAACAGTTAAAGGTAAGGCCCGAATCGACATGGACGTCTGATTCGGGCTTTATTGTTATTATTTTCAGTGTTGACATGATAGATTACGCATGATATATTATTTCTTGTCGCCGATATGGATGACGAAGATACAATATGCGGTCGTGGCGGAATTGGCAGACGCGCACGGTTCAGGTCCGTGTGGGCTAACCCCCGTGGAGGTTCGAGTCCTCTCGACCGCATCTAATAAAAAGACTCCTTAAGCTAACGCTTAAGGAGTCTTTTTTTGCATTTTTTGATATAACACTAACTTTAGTGATGAGTATTCAAGAGGTTAGTGCTTAGCTGCACGTACAGCAAATGTCTTCCATCAGCCATACGGAACGTTTATTGTGCTGCGGTAACATTAACGCTGTCAATATTCGGTCCTTCCGATCCGGTGGTAACCACTTTCAATGTATTGGTCCCCGTGTTCATGGGGACCTGTATTGTTTTTTCAACCCAAGTGGACCAGCTTCCCGTAGCCGGAAAGGGCTCGTTGCTGATGACTTTGGTTCCGTTCACAAAAATGTCGAGGTTCCGAGTGCCGCTTTCCAGCGCATAACGAAACTTTACGTTTTTGGTACCTGTTGTCGTGTTATTAATGCCGTTCCATTGAATGGCCGAACCAGTCATCGCATTGAAGTTAACATACCCGGACCCAGTGTAACCGGTGTAGATTGTTTCAATGGCAGCTTCCGTAAGTGACGTTCCGGTCTCGGCTTCATACGTAGTGCCACTGCCTGTATTCCCGCCGCTATTTCCGCCAGTAACGTTGGCAACAAACGTTGTTACGCTCTGAGGCGGGAGCTGTGCCGTGAAGGCTCCATTGGATACGTTAAGCGAGGTTCCGCTTGCCAGATTTCGACTGCTGTCCGTAATCCATGAGGACACAGTAGAGGCATTACCATTCTGCAGAACGAATTTTTGGCTTGTGGCTGAAGTTCCACGGTTAATTGCCACGACGACGACTTTGTTATCACCTTTATAGGCTGAGACAAATGTGTTCGTATCCGGATTTTTCGTTGCATCGACTCGCAGGTAGCCTGGACGCACGAATTTAGAGAAATGAGCCATATTATACCCGCGTTTGCTTATGGTACCGTCCTCTTTCATCGGACCATACTGTCTGCGGATGTACCACCACACGTAGGCCTGGAAATCACCTTCTACCATGGCATTGTGCATGTGATAGGAAACGTCTAATGCTTCAGGCCAGCGGTCTGCCGAGTTGTTGTCACTGTTTGGAACATACACTTCAGTCATCCACAGTTCTTTACCGGCTCCTTTTTGCTTAAAGAGAGGGTAGGCAAAATTCGAAATCTGGGTTCCATACGTATGTGCTCCCAGAATGTCCATGTTGGCAAGTGCCTGCGGATCATTCAGGATTGGGTCGGATATGTTCTTTAAGTACTGGAAGGATTCAGGCGCCATGACTTTGGTACCTTGGATGGACCCGGCATTTTCTTTCATGAATCGAAGGATCTCTTGTGGAGTCCACCAAGTCCAGTCATGAGCATAATCCGGTTCGTTTTGCACAGAAATGGCATACAGATCTACGCCGTTATTTTTCATGTAGGTTACAAAGTCGTTCAGATGTTGCGCATATGCGGTATATTTGTCGTATTTCAGACGTTTGGCATTTGTGTCCCCATTGCGGTTGAACGTTTCAACCATGCTGCTTGGAGGATTCCATGGGGATGCAAATACAATAGCACCCTTTTCGATAGCTCGTTTGGCTGTGGCAACTTCACGATACCAGTTATTGGAATCTGGATCAACGTAGATCCTGAGAATGGAGAAGCCTAATTGATTCTGGTCATTACCAAAAGCAGTTTCACGTTGAGCGGGAGTCAGATCACCAATCCAGGCAGGAAGGTTAATGCCCCCAAAGCCCTTGATCAGCTGTTTTTCCGAGGACAAATTAATGTTGGCATCACTGGCTGCTGACACATTTGTCGGGGTTAACATCAAAGGCAGGGCTGTTAAACAGGCCAAAAGAACATTAATCGTCTTTTTTAGTTTGAATTTCACTACTTTCATCCTCCTCGATAATAGTAAATGGTTACATAGAGAAACCGCGACCAGGAAAACAAACAAGAATAGCGGATTGTCTGGCATTTATTTTATGTAAACCCTTTCAAAACCTCCTTCCATAAATCATAGAATAGAAATGAAGCATAGAACCTCTTTCATTTGTTGATTCTACTAAATAATTCCTAAACTGAAAACCTGACAAATTACAGTATTTTTTCTAATTAATCTCTATTTTCTAACTATCCAATGACAGTTCTTGTCTGAATGCTAAGGAGAAAACGGGAATGATGGAGATCTTCACTTGAGATAGAGGTCTTCAATGGCGGGGATATGATCATTAAGGAAGGCTTTGGCTTACATATTCCTCCCTTCATTATCAAACAATGAGATCACAGAAGTTACGGGGAGGGAATCATGATGAAGGTACAGAGAAAGAATTATCGATTCATTTCAGGTATCATGGCATTATTGATTGTGATTTACGCAGGCATCTCGGCAGGAGGGCCTACAGCGGCAGCTTCAGAGTCCACATCGAATCACAAACGGTTAGCGATTATCATCGATGATGTTGGTAATGACATGAAGGGTACGACAGAGATCCTGGCGATGCCAGTTAAACTAACGGTAGCGGTTATGCCTTTTTTGCCAACAACAAAAAAAGATGCGATAGCTGCACATGAAAAGGGGATGGATGTGATTGTGCATATGCCCATGGAACCAAAGAAAGGACGACCGGAATGGCTGGGCCCGGGTGCAATCACATCCAATCTAACAGATGAAGAAGTACGGGAACGTGTGGAGAAAGCGATTGATGATGTGCCACACGCCATTGGCATGAACAATCATATGGGTTCCAAAATTACTTCGGACAAACGCATCATGTCCATTGTGCTCGATGTATGCAAGGAGCGGGGCCTCTTCTTTGTAGACAGCCGTACGAACTTTCGATCTGTGGTGGGGGAACTGGCCATATCCAAAAACATGCCACCTGTAGGCAATGACATTTTCCTTGATGATCAAAACTCCAAGCAACACATTCGCAAGCAACTGGATCTGGCTGCTCAGCGTGCGATCGATAAGGATATCTGTGTTGTCATTGGTCATGTCGGCCATTCAGGGATGAACACATCCGCAGTAATTCGTGAATCTGTCTCCCGTCTGCAAAATCAGGTTCAATTTGTAGGAATCGGTGATCTGGTTCGAGATGTGTGGCAATGGCATTCTGCTCCTACACTACCGACAGATAATAAATAATGCCATTGGCAATGGACTGGGCGATTCGTTTTTGCTCAGTGGGGTCACTCATTCTGGTTCGATCTGCCGCATTGCTCAAAAATCCGGTTTCGACGATGACGGCAGGTTGCTTCACGTAATTCAATATATAAAAGGGCTTGCCCCATACGACCCCGTGCTCCGTTTCGTATAACTCGTTCATGGCGTCCTGAATGGATTGGGCCAGCAAATAACTCCTGCCTTCTTTCTGGTGCAATACCACCGGGCCGTGTGCATTCGATCGGGGACTCCAGTTCGCATGAATGCTGACCACGATATCTGTACTTACTTCTTCGCTAAGGCTTTTACGTTGGGCAAGATCTCTGGTATGACGGGAGCGGCTGTTCAGCCAGCGGTTCTCATCACTAAGTGCATAATCACCAAGCCGATTGATGATAACGGCATAACCTTTGCTGCGAAGCAGGAGATAGACCTTTTGGCTAATGGCGAGGTTGATATCTTTTTCCAGCACACCTTGGGCTGACGTACCACCGTCAATACCGCCATGGCCTACGTCGAGCAGGATAACGGGTGCTGCAAAGGCATGATGACTTGAGCGATAAGCATCTCCATCGGTCACTGGCAGCATGGATGGACTGTTCTGGGACGGGGCTGCTTTTTCATGCGCGACATGGTGGGGCAGGATGGGAAGACAATGGAAGCTAATGAGCAAGGCCACCGAAGCGGTCAGCAGCTTATACATGGGAATACACACTCCTTCATGAAATAGGTACTCGATGCAGATTACAGACTGTATGGATACCTTTGGCATTAGACTGTGCATTTTGAGGGTTTTCATACTTCTTTCAATAAAAAAATGTTTAACCACTGCACATCCTGCACACAATAGAACTATCGTAAGCTCCGCGAATGTGCAGGAGCGAAGGAGGCAGAATAATGGCCAAAAGTGATGAGTTAGTAAAATACATTACGCAGCGTGTTGTTCATTATATCGATACGCCGAAGGATGAGCGGAAAAGTCGCACCAAAAGGAAAGAGCCGTGGGCGATGAAGTGGTTTGGTATGATCCCTTTTGCTGTATCCCTGTGGGTGGGGAAAAAGGAAAAAGAATTTGATACACAGTCTCATAAACGAAGTTCTTCGGGTAAAGGGTGACTATCGCTTACCTATTTCACTAATGGTAAACCAAAAGACGCAATCCCTTAATAAAATGGGAAGGCGTCTTATTTGTTGTTTAAAGGTTATCTGACTGTGTCTTAAGAATTTGCTGATGATCAAGGATTTACGAGGTAAAAATGGCCCTCTTGCTGCAATGTGCTCAAAGGGACAAAGCGTTGAATGGATGATTTTCCACCTAGCGCTACATATAGAATGGACTCTGCTTCCTGATCTGCATGCCATAGCTGATAACCGCTAACGGGTAGAGGACCACCGTATACAGCGTTACGATCACCCGCTGAGAAAACAATCTCTTGATTCTCCCCGTGTTGTATCACATCTTGTGCCCGGTCGGCAGCAACAGGTTTGGAGGTAATCCACAACAGATTGTCAGCCGGATTGAAGACGGGGCGGAGATGAAGTGGATCGACTGATAAAGATGGCGTTGTGGATAAATCAGTTATACTGGCAGAGGCATGTTTGGAATCAGCCTCCAGTAGGTTCAGAAACTCTGAAGGTAGTACATCTCCGTTCGTAGCATCAATATAAAGTGCAGGATGATTAGGTTGTTCCACTTTCCAATAAGCCAGTAGGGGAAGAGCATAACCAAGATGAAGCTCTCCTCCGCCAGCAAGTAATACCTCAAGATTCACATGTTGTCGATCCAAGGTTTGTCCAAGAAGTTCATTGTTGTATGGTGACTGTTCTCCATGACCATATTCACTAAGCATCAACTGACCTTGCTCTGTGGCTGTAATAATCATATATCCGATAGGTTTGCCTTCAAACTCAGCCTGTACGAGCCAGCTATGTAAACCCGGCCCCAGAGGGTAGAAGTCCAGGTCGGCGTTCTTCCAATGCACTTCGCCGTTAGCTGTACCAAGTGTAACAGCTTGTTGCTCTGCAAACCGTTGTACAGCAGCGGGAGCTAGCTTTTCATTCTGAATGGCATGATGTTCAGGGCTATACTCTGTTGAGGATGCGTGGGATAGCGAAGAGGTTTTTTGTTCCTCTGCATTGGCTATCGACCAAAAAGAGAATAGGGCAAGACAACTGAGCAAGCCCAAGGTTATATAGGTTGTTTTCCGAGCGTTGTTCCAACACGTATGAAAGAATCGTTTCAAATTTACACCTACTTTTTCATTTATCCGTTACCTGAGCGGGTCCTAGTTTCATTCTAGGGGACAGGCTATGCAAAGGTTGCTGCAACCTGTCGGGCAGCTGATCATAAATAAACACTACTTTTGCCAGCATTTGCAGGAAAAGTAGTGTCTTCGTCTATCTTAAGTGAAACATGCCGCTGCTAATGGCAGTCACTTTCACTTTGGGTTCATATTGCCAGATCATCTCGGTCCGGCGTGTCTCATACTGCAGTTTCATAGCTTCGCGATCGATTGCCGCCTGTTTTGCTTTCTCTTCTTCGGCATCTGTCTCGGAGTCGATCGGTACTGCGGCCTCTGCCGCCAGTTCTACATCTGCTCCAATGGGTTTAGCGTTAGTTATATCCACAACTTTTTTCAGTGGTACAGGTGGCGTGCGGTTAGAAGGGACATTCTCCGTGTCTGAGGTTATGTTACCTGGTGATTCTACTTCAGGCATATCTTCTCGGAGTACCGCCTCATAGTAGGTGTCCAACACGTCGAGCTCCAGATCAAGCCGCTCTTGGGCTTTCTCTGCCCAGCTATAATCGAGTTCCAGCAAGCGGTTCGTCAAATGAGATTCCAGAGCAGCTCCGGCATCAAATAACGAAACTTTAGCTGTCTGTACATGCATGTTCTCCGCAAGCCTCGGACTAAGATCACGTCGGTTCAGCTTAGTGCCGAATTTTTCTATAATTTCACCCGAGCGAAGGGAGATGCCGAGAAAATGTAATTCCTCCCGTTTCAAATCACAGGCGAATTCCACCTTGAAACAAACACCAAGCCAAGGCTCATATACAGCTGGAGCTGTAGCCCGCAATTGCCGTTTGGCAGCCTGTTCGAACAGGTTCACGAAGGCACCGCCCTCACGGGCAGCGCCGAAAATCTGCTGGAGTCTGCGACTGCCATACACCACTTCTTCACGCAATATTCGTCCTGGCCCCAGCTGTGGCAGCGATGGCGTAATACCGAAGTAACGGCCTAGAATAGTTTCTTTTGGTGGCTCGCCTTGAGGACTGCCGTTGGTTACGCCATTCGTTCCATCAGGGTTAGTTCCAGCAAGAGGTGATGCTTGCGCAGCTTTGGCTTCTGCTGCTTCAATGGCCTGCTGATAACTGTCAGGATCAAATATAAATGTGAAAGACATCGTCTCAGCGGGTGCTCCGGTTCGTTCCACGAACCCCCAATAATAGGGGCGATTGGTCAACGCTTTGTCCGCCTCAGGCGAGAGTTTGACTGTAACATGGGCAGGGGAACGCTCCATAATCTGACAATCCAGTGCTTCCAGATAGGTGAGAACATAAGCCTGCACTTCATGGGGAGTCATGGTCATGAGTTAGCTACCTCCTTTGCGAAGATCTAACAACCCGGATACGGCAGGCCCTTCATCTGAAACCTCACGTTGAATAGAGTTCAGCGATTGTCCAAGTGAATCCATTTTACGGCGAATATCTTCATCAGTTTGTGATTCCAGCATGATTTTGTACAAACTTTTCTCAATAGACTCCTTTTTCTCCAGCCGTTCCAGAATGACATCCAGCCCGCCGATCACCATCTCAAACATATTGATCTTCTCATGGAGCAGATTCAAAATATGTTCCTCAATGGTTCCCGTCGTGGATAAATTGAAGATGTTCACGTCATTTTGCTGTCCCAGCCGGTGTACCCGACCGATCCGCTGCTCTACCCGCATAGGGTTCCAAGGCAGATCAAAGTTGATCATATGATGGCAAAATTGCAGATTGATGCCCTCACCACCCGCTTCGGTTGCAATCATGGCCTGTACACGCCCGCGGAAGAGGTCCATCATCCAGTCTTTTTTGCCTCGATTCATGCCACCCCGATAGGGTACAGCCGTAAGCCCATTGTTGCGGAAATAGTTTAGCAGATACTCCTGCGTGGCCCGGTATTCAGTGAAGATAATTACTTTTTCATTCATGTTCCGAACCAGTTCCATCGTTTTCTCCGCTTTGGTATTCTCCTTGATCGCTTTAATATGGGCAACGAGTTCCCAAATCTTGTCCCGAAGGGGAGAGTCCAGCGGAAGTTTCTTCGACAGATTAACCAGCGTCACGAATACAGCATCCCGACTGCTGCACACTTCACGCTGCAATGTAACAAGGGAGAGCATGCTGCTCAGGTTGCCGCCAGCTTCCTGGTACTGGTCTTTAACAAAGGAAGTCACGCCATCATAAAGCGCTTGTTCTTCGGACGATAGTTGCAGATTCACGTTGGAGACATTCCGTTTGGTAAATTGAACAGGGCCTTCGCCGCGGCGGTTACGAATCATGACTTTGGATAACTCGTTCTTAAGCTGTTCCTGATTTTTCGGAACCCGTTTGTCAACAACAAAGTTGGCTGCAAAGTCACCCTGACGACCCAGTTGACCGGGCTTCAGCAGGTTGATCAGATTGAACAATTCACTCATATCGTTCTGCACAGGTGTAGCTGTAAGCAGCAGACAATACTTTTTGCGCAATTTCAGCATGAATTGATAGTTGGTTGTTTTCTTGTTTTTGAGTTTATGAGCCTCGTCAATAATAATCATGTCGTAGTCGGTATTCAGCAGCATATCTTTATGCGGGTTACGTTTGGCTGTATCCATGGAAGCAACAACCACTTCATTCTGCCAGGAATAGGCCTTTTTCTGGGCAATAGCAGGGATGCCAAATTTTGAATTCAACTCCCGTACCCATTGCAGTACAAGAGAGGCAGGCACGAGAATGAGTACCTTGGATACGAGACCTCGAACCATATATTCTTTCAGAATGAGACCGGCTTCAATGGTTTTGCCAAGACCCACCTCATCGGCGAGAATGGCCCGGCCTGACATTTCAAATAATACTCTGCGAGCAGTGTCCATCTGGTGAGGGAGTGGAGTGAGGCCTTGTAGATGCTTGAGACATTGGATCTCGTCAAAATTGGGAATCAGGTTGGTCTCTTCGGCTTGAATGCCCAGTTGGAAGAGTCGATAATCCCCCCAAGGACCTCCTTTATCCAGTCGTGATTCCAATTGATTAATCCAGGTCCGATCAAATTCCAAAGGAACGGGCAGCTCAGCTACAGGTTGATTCATGTGGTGCGGGTTTTTCCGGTTCATGGTGTTTCCTCCCCTGCCATACGTGATGACGTTTTATTCGTAGGTAATAGTATGGACGAATGAGAGTCAGTTCATAACTATGTGGGTTCAAATAAGGAATATTTACACTTGTCACTCCGATGACAGAATAACCTTCCAATCGCTGTTATCCCCAGATTTTTTTTGATTCCCTTGTCCAAAGGGGGAAAACCCGGGGATAGCGTATGCTTTCGATGCAGCTTTCTTTCAGAAAGCTTTTAGGCCAACGCTTCGCTTCTTCAGGTTATTTCTGTCCTCTCCGTTCTTGTGTAAAAAGTTTAGTTGAACCAATGTGAACTACAGTTTATTTACAAGAAGCTTGTCCGAGTATATGAAGATGGATTATGATAAAAGTCATATGGAAAATCAATATATGGTGTATTATACTGAATTTATATCACTATATGTGGTGTCTCATCATAATTTACTCATATAGTGAACATGGAGCTTTATACCGGGGAGGTTGAATGTAGCGATGAAATCGAACCAACGATCGTACCAATTAGAAGGACTTAGCGAAAAAATATTTCTGGACCGATACGCTTGGAAGGACGCTGATTCGAATCATGCCAAGGTCGGAGATGTGGTATTGGTATTAACGAAGGATGATCCGAAGTTCCCAACCAAGGAAGTGGGCGAAATCATAGAACGTCAGGGTCAGCTTGTACAGGTAAGGACTCGAAGCGGAGAGATGATTGAGACAAGTGTGGAGAAATTGACACTCAACATAGAAAAAACACCGGAAGAAATGTGGGACCGTCTTGCCAAAGCGATGGCTTCTGTCGAATCCACAGCCGATCAGCGGGCAACGTGGGAGTCCAAGTTCCGCTCTGTGTTGGAAGATTGGAAGTTAGTACCCGGAGGCCGCATTGCTGCGGGTGCGGGGGCAAGCGACGAGTTGACACTCTTCAATTGTTATGTCATTCCGTCTCCGCAAGACAGTCGGGGTGGAATCATGAAGACTTTGACCGAGATGACGGAGATTATGGCACGTGGGGGAGGTGTTGGCATTAATTTGTCCTCTTTGCGTCCTCGCCGAGCGGTGGTGAAAGGTGTCAACGGATCATCCAGCGGTTCCGTATCGTGGGGCGGATTGTTCAGTTATACGACTGGACTGATTGAACAGGGCGGAAGCCGCCGGGGTGCGCTCATGCTGATGATGAATGACTGGCATCCGGATGTGCTTGATTTTATTACCGTGAAACAAACGATGGGGCAGGTGACCAATGCCAATCTGTCTGTATGTGTGAGCAACGCATTTATGGAGGCTGTCAAGCAGGACGGAGATTGGGACTTGGTTTTCCCCGATACGAACGATCCGGACTACGACATCGAGTGGAACGGGGATATGCAGCAATGGAAAGCCGCAGGTCATTCGGTGGTGCACTATCGTACACTGAAGGCGCGCGAAATCTGGCATACCATTATTGAATCAGCCTGGAAATCGGCAGAGCCTGGTGTGGTATTCATGGAGTACTATAACCAGATGTCCAACAGCTGGTACTTCAATCCGATTATCTGTACTAATCCGTGCGCGGAACAGGGTCTGCCTGCCTGGGGTGTATGTAATCTGTCTGCGATCAATCTGTCCAAATTCTACGATGAAACAAATCATGATGTGGCATGGGATGAACTGGCGGAAACCACTCGTATCTCGGCTAGATTTTTGGATAATGTCATCGATGCAACACCATATCATTTTGAGGAAAATAGACTGAATCAGCAGCGTGAACGCCGGGTTGGGCTTGGCACAATGGGACTGGCAGAGCTGATGATTAAGCTGCGTATTCGATACGGCAGTCCTGAATCTCTTGTTTTTCTGGATAAACTGTATGGATTCATGGCGAAGGAGGCCTATCTGGCATCGGCAGAGATTGCAGCAGAGAAGGGAGCTTTTCCAGCTTTCGAAGCTGAACCGTATTTACAGAGTGGATTCATGAAAAACATGGTTGCGACGTACCCTGAAGTGGGAGAGGCCATTCGTAAACAGGGCATTCGAAATGTCACACTGATCACACAAGCGCCAACGGGAAGTACAGGTACGATGGTGGGCACATCAACAGGTATTGAGCCGTATTTCGCCTTCAAGTATTTCCGTCAAAGCCGTCTAGGTTATGATGAACAGTTCGTACCGATTGCACAAGATTGGCTGGATGAACATCCGGGTGAAGCTTTACCAGATTATTATGTGACGGCGATGGATCTGTCGGCTGAGAATCACATACGGGTGCAGGCAGCGATTCAGCAATGGGTGGATAGTTCGATCTCGAAGACGGCCAACTGTCCGGCTGATTTTACAGTGGAGGATACAGCAGAATTATATGAACTAGCCTTCGATCTTGGCTGCAAGGGAGTAACGATATACCGCGACGGCAGCAGGGATGTGCAGGTGTTGTCCACGTCGAAGAAGGAAGCGACCCAGGCTGAAGATGAGAACACGGCGGAAGCTGAAGAGAAGACAGTCGTATCTGCTATAGAAAACCCGAATAATGCTGAAGTACAGGCAAGTGATGGAACTTCCAATAGCCAGGTTGGTGTTAGAATGCATTCTTCCGATCAAGCCCCTTCCTCTTCTACAGTACTGGATAAACAATACAGAAGCCGTCCTCAAGTACTGCGCGGTGCGACATACAAAATCAACACGCCATTTGGTATGGCTTACATTACGATCAATGATCTGGAGGGAACCCCGGGTGAGATCTTCCTGAACGTGGGCAAAGCGGGATCGGATGTGTTTGCCATGGCTGAGGCACTCGGTCGAGTATGCTCTCTATTCCTTCGATACGGAGATCATGGGCACAAGGTTGAACTGTTGATCAAACATCTCAAGGGAATCGGTGGTTCGGGAGCAATTGGCTTCGGAGCCAATAGGGTTGAATCGATTGCTGATGCAGTCGCCAAAGCATTGGAAAGTCATGTACAGAGCGATGTGCAGGAGAACGAACCTGGAGCATTACAAAAACAGAATCAAGTGGAGAGCACGTATCCAAAAGTGGAGGATCAGAAAACCTTTATCGAATCGAGAGATTTATGTCCTTCATGCGGCTCGGCATCCCTGATGAATGTGGAAGGATGCAAAACATGCAGCAACTGTGGGTACAGTAAATGCAATTAAATATCTTTTGAAAAAAAGAGCAAAAGAAAGGCATTCCTGACTCCATCATGAAGTCAGGAATGCCTTTTTGTCATTTAGCTAACTAACACCAATCCTGGCATCGATCTGCAAGTGATTGCAATTCATTAAATACAACACCAGCATGGTAGCCGTCGCACACGGCGTGATGTAACTGAACGGATAAGGGAAGATATACTTTATCGTTCTGTTGAACATATTTCCCCATCGTGAATATAGGCAACAAGTAGGTTCCCTCATTGTAAATATTCAGATTAAATCCCGTAAAGTTCACCCAAGGAATACTGGAAACGGGAAAAGTATTTGGCGGTTCATTGGGTTTGGCAACAAATTTTTTGTGATCTTTGTAATTCTTCATATCTTCCAGATAACGAATGTGGAACGTCTCGAAATCTTCATGGAATGCTGTCCAGATCGTTGAGAAACTTTTGTTGTCCTCATGAAAAATCGTATAACTCGGAGACATTTCGTCCCAGTAGCCCAATCTCCCCTCGGCATCAAAACAAGTTCGAAATTCTCTGTGTGCATTGACGACCGTAGAGATCATATGAATAAGAGCCGGATAGAACTTCAATCCTTTAAGCTTCAGTTCGTTGATCAATAGAGTGATATCCAGATTAGCAGTTATGCTGTAGGTACATCTGACCTGATTCAAGTAGTGGTCAAAGTATGGCTTTCGATCCCACTGATCTAACACGATTGAATTAAACATAAGTTATAACCTCCTAAATTTGAATAATGTCTTTTATTTAGGAGGTATATTTGACTGATTTGACCATATCCTATCACATTCCCAGTATCGTATTTTTAGAAATTGATCCATCTCAGTATAACATGATACTGAATGTGTCGCTTATAGCGAAATCCTCTGCAAAACGCTTTTTCAACCTGTTTCTTTCCTTTATAATTAAAGTTGTCTTTATAACGAAGAAGAGAGGGGATTAGATGCGTCAGCCGATAGAAGAACCCATATTTTAATCTTATCCTGGAATGGTAGCGGTGGTGACTTCACGTCATGAGGGAGTCCAGAATGTGATGGCGTCCGGATGGCATACATACATCGGGTCATCACCAGGCGTATATGGCATCTCGCTTCGTAAGGAAACATACTCCTATGAACTCATTGAGAAGAGTGGCGTATTCGGTGTTCATTTCCTGCCAGGTCATCGATCAGAGTGGATTCAAGCTGCAGGAACGTTCAGTGGGAGAGATACGGATAAATTCACAAGATTCGGCATTCCGTATGAGGAAGGAATCAAGGTAAGTGTACCCATTTTGACAGACGCTTATTTTGCTTATGAATGCAAGGTTATGGAGATTACGACATATGGTGACCATGAATGGATTGCAGGCGAAGTGTTGCAGCGATATCAGGATCAGAAGTACTTCCTGGAGAATGGAATGGTTGATCTGGAGAAGTTGCAAATCCCAATGTACACAGGGCGTTCAGCATACCGGATCATGGATTCGAGGACAGAAGAAAAGATTCACCCGTTCCACCTCTAGGGTCCTAGGCAAGAAGAAGCAATTATGAGCAAAACTTTCAATCCGGTCTGACATAGGTTTATAATGGATATTGGCTGCTGAGCAAGTCGGCAGCCTTTTGTTATGAATTCAATTGTTTCAATCGATGTGTGCGTGGGTATGCTGGTTTGCGCAAGCGGGACAGGTAATTTTAGCCACTCGATGAAAAGTACTATATTTAACGACAAAATTAGAGTATGATTTTACAGCTATATGAGCTGGCAGGAAAGGTTACATCGGTTTAATCGTTTGTAACTATTCCTGTAAAGTATAAGGCTTAATACGGGCGTATAATGCTAAACGTGAACTCACGAATGAATATAAAGAATATTTTAATAATTAAACTTAATGGACAGGCAACTCGTCTTCTTTAAGATTATAGAATTCACACAGAATGTCGCATCATCGGATCGTGCTTCGAACAGAAGCTTTTCTTATGTTGTAAATGAAAGATGGAAGGTGCAATACGTATGTTAATGACAACCAGAACGATCAGGAGTTCCTTTATGCCCCCAACACCGATGTTGTTGACTCACAGTAACAAGGAGGGGCATGCATGTCACAATCGTTAAATCGTAAGAGACATATGAACGGACTTGACGGCTTGCGAGCCATCGCTGTACTTGCGGTAATCGCGTATCATCTGAATTTGGATTTTATTCCGGGCGGACTGCTCGGTGTAGGTATATTTTTTGTTCTCTCGGGATATTTAATTACAGATATTCTCGTGTCACAGTGGCAGGAACATGGACGCATTTCACTCGGTGATTTCTGGGTAAGACGGGTAAGGCGTTTGCTTCCAGGCATGCTGACCATGACAGCTGTGGTGATGATCTGGTTGGCTTGTACAGATCCATCCCGGCTTGCTGCGCTTCGTGGTGATATCGTTTCGGGTGTATTATACATAAGCAATTGGTGGTATATCTTTCACAACGTTTCCTATTTCGAAAGTTTTGGCCCTCCATCACCGTTTGGACATTTCTGGTCACTGGCTGTGGAAGAGCAATTTTATCTTATATGGCCTCTTCTACTGATCGCAGCAATCGTAGTGTTCAAAAGAAAGGGATGGCTGGTCGTTTTCATTGTCGTCGCAGCTGAATTATCTGCTGGCGCAATGGCCATCATGTATAATCCGGATTTGGACCCGAGCCGTGTATATTATGGAACAGACACGCGGGCATTTGCACTGCTTGCTGGTGCTGCTCTTGCCGTGGTGTGGCCTAGTCGCAAGCTATCGAACTCTCTGTCTGGCATGAACCGGCTTGTGCTCGATGTGTCGGGACTTGCTGCGCTCGCTTTGTTAATCTACATGATGCTGAACAGCAGTGAATACGATCCGTTTCTGTATCAAGGGGGCATGGTGCTTCAGGCTATCGCAACAACGTTGCTGGTAGCGGTGTTGGCTCACCCATCGTCTTTACTGGCACGTATCATTGGCGCGAAGCCATTACGCTGGATCGGAGAGCGATCCTACGGATTATATCTGTGGCATTATCCTGTCATTATTTTAACCAATCCCGCGGTGGATACGGGAGGAGCACATCCTGTACGCATCATTTTACAGGTTGCTGCAACGGTTGTACTGGCCTCATTGTCCCTTAAATATATTGAAAATCCGATTCGGTACAATGGATTCCGTGATTCTTGGTCCCGATTATGGGGAAGAGAGCGGTCATCAATCGGTATACGTAACGTATGGTGGAAGCGGGCAGGTCTGTTGATGACGATTCTGCTGTTGTCCTATACAGTATCTCAGATGATGGTCTCCCATGCAGCGAACTCCGATTCCCATTCGGTATCGATGTCCAACACATTAAATGGAGAGAATTCCGTAGCGGAGGAACAGGGACAGGATGTGTTGCCGGCTATTACAGGAACGTCAGGCTCTGGCCAAAAGAACGATGCTCATACCCATAAACCGGAAGCAGGAACGAAAGATGATTCGGGGAAAAATGAGAAGCCAACAGGAGAGTCTGCTCCAGATTCAAAACCTGACGAACAAGACAATTCAGTGAATGCTGGCAAGGACGGTCAGTCTGAAGATAAGCCGACTGATGACTCCGTGACTAACGAGAATGATACACCAGATGACGCTGGAGCGAATCAATCCGATAATACGGATCATGCGGATGTTGCACCTGATTCATCTCAGGACAATGAAGAAACGGCTCCTCCTGCCGAGGATGGAAAGGTTCATTATACCGTTATTGGAGATTCGGTGATTTTGGATGCAAAACCGTATCTGGAGCAAAGTATATCAGGAGTGTATGTGGACGGACATGTTGGTCGTCAGATGTGGCAGGCAGGCGATGTATTGGAAGGTCTGAAGCAAAACAACCAAATGGGCAGCAAAGTGGTGCTGGAGCTCGGGACGAATGGTTCCTTTAACTCCAAAAACTTGAATGCTGTGCTTGATTATCTGAAGGATGAGGATCGGGTATATCTGGTTACTGTGCGCGTACCTCGTCCATGGGAACGAACGGTGAACAGGGCGTTGAATGAAGCAGCATCCAAATACAGCAATGTCTCGTTAATTGACTGGAACAGTGCAAGTGAGGGACATGACGAATATTTTGAAAAAGATGGCGTACATCTCACTACGCAAGGGTCCGAAGCTTTTGCAGAACTGGTGAAAAACAGTATCCAATAATACGCAATCCATATTTAATACGATTTAGCACTTATTCATTATATATAGGCTGGGGTGAAGCAGCCGACGGCTGCAACAAGAAAGAGCTCTCATTGTGAGGGCTCTTTTTATATGTTATGAACAAATAAGTCAGCAAAGTAAATTCCAAACAGGGGAACCGATTTTTTTCACCCCTGCATCCGTGGATCGTCACCTTACGGTATGATAGCGTTACCATTTACAATAAGTGTATTCAAATCGCCGAGGGGGATTATAGAGATGTTGAAAAAATGGCTTTCAGGTTTCCTGGCAATAACATTGTTCTCCATTATTCTGGCTGGCTGTGCTGGCGGGGACACTTCAGAAGGAGGCAGCGGCAATGACAAAGTAACCGTCACACTCTGGCACAACTGGACCGGACAGGATGCAAAGGCGGTTGCGATGCGCAAAATAATTGAAGATTTTCGCGCGGCGCATCCAGATATTGAAGTTGTGGATGAAGGCCTGCCAACAGATGGTCTCAAAACCCGGCTTCGCACGGTGGCCGCTGCCAACGAGATGCCAGACCTGTTCGTGATGTGGCCGGATGCCATGACGAAGGAATTTGTAAAAGGGGACCTGTTACAGCCCATTAATGCAGAGCTGGACGCAAAGCCGGAGTGGAAAGATAACTTTATCCCGAATGCATTGGACGGATACACCGTAGACGGGAATATCTACTCCGTGCCGATGAATCTGGCGCCGAGTTCCTTCATTTATTACAATGAAGCTCTTTTCAAGCAGTACAATGTAAAAGTGCCTGAGACATGGGCGGAACTGGAACAAGCGATTGCTACTTTTAATCAAAATAAAGTCATTCCCATGGCACTTGGCAACAAAGCCAACTGGGTAGCTCAATCAACGATATTCAGTACACTGGCTGATCGGATTACCGGTACGGACTGGTTCCTGAAAGCGGCAGCACAAGAGGGTGCTAGCTTTACCGATCCACAATTTATTGAAGCCTTGAACAAGATGCAGGAGCTTGGCAACACCAAAGCATTCCAAGATGGATTCAACAGTATCGATGAGACACAGATGATGCAGCTTTATTTCCAAGGTAAGGCAGCGATGGTCATGAACGGCGGATGGGCCTTGGCAAATCTGGTGAACAATGCACCTGAAGAGGTGTTGAACAACACACATATTACGATTCTTCCTCCAGTGGACGGAGGTCAGGGTGAACCAAGAACAACATCCGGTGTAGTAGGAACCGGATTGGGTGTAAGTAAAAAGCTGAGCGGTGCACAAAAAGAGGCAGCGATGGAGCTGTTCTACGCGCTGGCAGGACCTGATGGTCAGAAGGCCACATTGGAAAGCAGCACATTGGTGAGTTACAAGATTGATCTGGACAAAACCAAAGCACATCCATTGTTCGTAGAATTATATGATCTGATGCAGGAAGTGAAGATCACGCCAGTATACGATTCCAAGCTGGGATCGGCAACGGTTGAGGTTATTAATAATGCATTACAAGAGTTGCTAATGGGCGGCAAGGCTGAAGACATTGCAGCCAAAATTCAGGCAGCTCAAGCCAATGCAGTTAGTCAGTAACCATTCGTTAAAACCCCTTCCCGGCAGGGGAGGGGTTTTAAGTATGAATGGGACAGTCAGTTGCAAGTTGGTAAAGGAATTTATAGAAGGGGAGTGAACAGATGAACGCACTGCGCAGTCGGCGTTTTATTATGCTGGGGCTGGCCCCGGCAGTCATCATTTATGCATTATTTGTATTTGTACCGGTGGTGTGGTCGGCATACTACGGTTTCTTCAACTGGTCCGGCATCGGCGCATCCAAATATATTGGTGTGGATAATTACGTGGAGATCTGGCATGATCCTGTGTTCTGGCGGGCACTGAAAAATAACGTTATTTTTGTGTTGGCATCGGTGTTTGGACAAATTCCGTTAGCGTTGATGTTGGCGGTCATCTTACACAAAAGCAATCCATTACAGCGGTTTCTGCGCTCAGCCGTATTTCTGCCGATGGTGTTATCCACTGTCGTTATCGGTATGATCTGGCAGTATATCTATCATCCGCAGATTGGGATATTGAACTTTCTGCTGGACGCACTGGGGCTTGAAAGTTGGAAGCTGCAATGGCTTTCCGATGACAAGATTGCCATTTTCTCATTGGTACCGCCGCTGCTCTGGAGCTTTGTCGGGTTGTATCTGATTATCTTTATCTCGGCACTACAGAATATTCCAGGCGAGATTCATGATGCTGCCAAAATAGACGGTGCTTCAGGAATCCGGAAACTGGTATCGGTCTCTTTGCCTATAATCTGGGGTACGGTTCAGGTAGCGATCATTCTATGTATTTCGGGTAGTCTGAAATCATTTGATCTGGTCTACATCATGACCAAGGGTGGTCCGGCACATGCGACGGAACTGCTTGCAACGTATATGTACAATTCAACCTTTACAACATACCGATATGGTTTTGGTAGTGCGATCTCCACAACCATCGTACTGATCTCCCTGCTGCTGATCGGAACAAGCCAGTGGCTAACTAGTCGCAAACGAAAAGAGAATCAATAGAGAGGAGGAGCTATCATGCGCGTGACACCTGTATCCATGCCATCACCTCGAAGCAGCTCGGGCCATCCGATTCGTCGCTTACGTAGCGGAATTGTTTGGACGCTGCTAACGGTCTATGGTATTTTAACATTGTATCCGTTCTACTGGCTCGTGATTAGTGCATTCAAAACAAATGAAGATTTCTATAGCAGGCCCTTTGGTCTGCCGGAAAACTGGAATGTTGCCAATTTCAGCAATGCATGGGAAAGCTCCAGGCTAGGGACTGCTTTTGGCAATTCACTAATCGTATCGGTGGGTTCACTTATTCTGACGCTGTTTATTGCAGCGCTGGCTTCATTCATCCTGGCTCGTTTCCAGTTTCGCTGGAAAGGGTTGATCATGACCTTCTTTGTTGTTGGTATGCTCATTCCGATCCATAGTACACTTGTCCCCTTATTTATTTTAATGAAACAGATGTCCTTGCTAAATACGTACTGGGCCTTAATATTACCTTATACGGCTTTTGCATTGCCTACGGCTATTTTTGTGCTTACGGCTTATCTGACAAGTGTTCCACGTGATATTGAAGAGGCAGCTTTTATTGATGGAACAGGACTTTGGGGGCTGTTTACCCGAATCATGCTACCCATGTCTGTGCCTGCGTTGTCAACGGTTACGATCCTGAGTTTCCTGCATGCGTGGAATGACTTTTCATTTGCGCTTGTATTCATCAACAAAACCGGATTGAAAACGTTACCGCTGGCCATTGCGAACTTTGCGGATGGGTATCAAACCGATTACGGATTAACGCTTGCTGCCATGACCCTGTCGGTCATTCCAACCATTATCTTGTATCTCATATTCCAGGAACAGGTTATGAAAGGCATGACAGCAGGAGCTGTCAAAGGGTAAGCGAAAGCGCATCCAGAGGAGGAGAAACGTTTGGCACGCTGGCTCACATCTTCGTTACAAAGGAAGCTATCGGTCGTCGTGACGGCTTCAATGATTGTGCCATTGCTGGCGTTGGGTCTGTTCGCCTTTCTGATCTCTTCCCGCATTACAGAGCAAAAAACAAAGCTGTCCGGCATGGATACGCTGAAACAGGTGGAAGCGAATCTTCGTTATATGTTACAAGATGCCGAGAACCTATCGATTTTTCTGATTGGAGAACGGGACATCCAGCAGTATCTTAGCCACAATGAAGATCATGAGCTGGACCGGGTGGATATCCTGGGCAGGATGACCAATCTGGCGGCTTCCAAGAAATATATCGCCAACATCGCCATATATCCGGGACGTTTTGATGCCACATTGTCAACCGCTACCTGGTATGTATCCAATGAATCCAACCTTTCGTATCCCTCTGTTCCAAGCGGTGAAGCAGTCAAACAATGGACAGGGGTATACCCGGTGCAGAATTACGCGGGTATTCAAAATGTGATCACATTGGTTCGGCCAATCCGTAGTATCCATGATTATCGACCCATCGGCTGGTTAGCCATTAGTCTGGATGAGAAGGCCATATCCAAGGGATGGGCGGCTCTGGGATTAGGCAGAGGGCAAGGCAGACTGGAGCTCATCGGCAGTTCTGGAGAGATTCTGTCTTCGATGGACAAATCCCGGCTTGGACTTAAGCTGGAAGGTGTCGAACCAGGGATTACGACGTTAATTCAGGATGGCGGTAGCGGAACCACCACGTATGGCAGTGGTGACGATAAACGGACGTTGCTCTATTATCCGGAAGAACTGACCGGTTGGACGTTGGTTGGAACGGTTCCCTATGACCAGTACAAGTCGGAGAATCGGTATATCCTTATTCTAACCGGGTGTGCCGTTGCGATGTCTGCTGTGATTAGTGCTGGCTTGGTCTGGTTTACGGTTCGGCGTGTGACGAGACCGCTTCGTGTGCTTACCAGACATCTGTCCCGAATTGATCCGGAGCGTCCTCTTCCGCTGTTCCGGTCTGAAAGTGATGACGAGATTGGCAGGCTTGGGGAGAGTTACAATCTGCTCGGTGCACATATTCAGTTATTGAAGGAAGAGGTTATTCGAGGTGAAGCTCGCAAAAAAGAAGCAGATCTTCGAGTGCTTCAGGCGCAGATTAACCCGCACTTTCTCTATAACACGCTCTCTTCGATTCACTGGATTGCCTTAATGTCTGAAGAGAAGCGGATTGCGGATATGGTTGAGGGCCTGAGTGATTTTCTGCGTATCAGCTTGAATAATGGTCAGGATTACTGCCCTGTGGAACAGGAGATTGCTCATATTCGCCATTATGTGCGTGTGCAGTCGATTCGTTTCCCTGATCAATTTGTGTTGCATTATATCGTAGATCCAGCGCTTGAGAAGCGAATGATGCTGAAGCTATTGCTGCAACCGCTTGTTGAGAACGCAATGATTCATGGCATTCAGCCCAAAGCAGGTGTGGGTACCATCACCATAATGATTCGCAAGGACCCGGATAATGAACAGATAAATGTGTTGGTGCTGGATGATGGTGTAGGCATGGAGCCGGACAGACTGGAGCAATTAAGGATAAGCATTAGGGAATGGAAGGGAAAACAGCCGGAAAAACAGCTAAACCAAGGCGGTTATGGGCTCTGCAATGTGAATGAGAGACTGCTGCTCCATTATGGAGCGGATGCACAGCTTGAAGTAGACAGCAGGGTTGGGGGAGGTACCCGGATTTCGTTTTCCATTCCAATCTTGGAGGGTTTACCATGAGACTATTAATTGTTGATGATGAAGTGATTATCCGTACAGGGCTTGCCAGCGTTATCGCGTGGCATGAACTCGGAATTGAGCTTCTTCAACCTGCTGCCTCGGCAGAGGAGGCGTTAACACGTTTGGCTGAGGAACGTCCGAATATCCTGATGACGGATATTCGGATGACAGGCAGATCGGGGTTGGAACTGGCAGAAGAGGGACTACGATTGTTACCTGAGCTGGAGGTCATTATTTTGTCTGGATACGATGACTTTTCTTATGCCCAACAGGCCATTCGCCAAGGCGTTACAGATTATCTGCTCAAAACAAGCAAACCGGAAGAGATCATCAAAACCGTATTACAGGCCAAACAGCGAATCACGGAACGTTGGGCAGAGAAGTCCAGAGAGGGACAGCTTATGCGGGAGAATCGAGAGCGGTTATTTGCCGGGTGGATCATTGATGGTGACACCGCTTCGGGTCATTTTCCTTCATTTTTGCGATCTGATGCTGGAAAAGAGGCAGGGGTTGTTGGCCTTGATGATGAACAGATTCTTAGACAAGTCATTATTCTTCGAGCAGAGGGTTGGGATCGATCCTCGGATGCGCTATTACGATTTGCGGTGCAGAATACCCTGGAGGATATGTTACCTGGTGCCATTGCTCATGTAGAGAAACAGCAAATTATCTGTGTAGTTGCATGGCCGCCTGTGGAACATGAAACTACGTTCAGGCTGGAGAGTGCACTACGTCGGGTGGAGCAATTACTGAAGTGCACCCTGCGCGCAGCGGTAGGTCTGCCTATGCGTGGATATGCAGATCTGCACGAAAGCTATAGAACTGCTTCAGCTGCCTTCCGATATCGGGGTTTGATGGATTATAAAGTATGGCATTATGAGCACGTTCAGGATCGCCAAGGTGGTAAAACTGTACTTACGCACGAAGAGGAGACCAGACTTGGTACAATATTGCTGGATAATGATTCAGTCACGTTAACGACATGGACGCGGGAACTTGTGGCTAATCTGATTACAGAACCGGAGATCACACCAGAATCGTTCAGTGCTTGTCTACACTCGGCCGTTATTGCAGGTCATCGCTGGCTGACTCGCACAATGCGAGCAACAGGGCGTGAAGAACCCGCAAGGCTCGAGCCCTGGTTGCCGGAACCGGATGCCGAAGCTGCGGAGCTCGGGGATATGCTGTTTCATCATCTGTATGGTCTGATGCATGTCTATCATAGCCGAATGGGCCAGGGACAGGCTGCCCATGTGCAGAAGGCTATCGGTTATATTGAATCATCATTGGCGCAGGATATTAATCTGCAGCAGGTAGCTGGACATGTTCATTTGCATCCGGGTCACCTCAGTGAGCTGTTTAAAAAAGAAATGGGTGTGACCTTCGGAGATTTTGTCACCGATATGCGTATACGAAGAGCGATGGATATGCTCGCGGTGTCTCCAGCGAAGGTCAGTGAAGTCGCTGCCATCAGCGGCTACGAGGACGTGAAATATTTTAGCAGACTGTTCAAAAAACATACGGGCAAAACCCCGAGTGAATATCGCGAAGAGGCAATGTCGTTCAAGCCTTCGGGAAGTTAGAAATGAGCAGATTAGGAAACATGTCTTGCCTTATTGCAAACGTTTTCGATATGGTATTACTCAGGGTTATTGGAGAGTGAGGGCATACTGATGAAGACCTATAGTTCAAGTCAGGATTTATCGGGACAATGGAAGATACAACATTTTGAAGTTGGAGAGAAGCGGGCAATGGATGTGGCAGCAGCTGCGCTGGATGACCGTTTCTGGATTGGGGCTGAAGTGCCTGGCGATGTACATGCTGCACTGGTTGAGCGCAGTATCATTGATCCGCCCTATTACGGACATAATGATGCCAAAAGTCGCTGGATTGAGCAAAAGGAATGGTGGTACCGCACAACCTTCAATCTGGTGAGCGATGCAGAGACAGAGGAGCACTTTGAATTGGTGTTCGAAGGATTGGATACGTTTGCAACGGTATATGTCAACGGCCATGAGGTCGGGAAAACGGCCAATATGCTTATGTCACATACGTTTAATGTAACGTCTCTGGTACGCAGCGGCTGGAATGCGATTGCTGTCAAGTTTGATCCGCTTCACCTGCATCACCGGGACAAAGAAACCTTTGACTGGTCCTCGTATACGAAGGAACGGCCATGGTTGCGAAAAGCAGCGATGAATTTTGGCTGGGACTGGGGTCCACGCATGGTTACGGTGGGGATCTGGGGTGCGGTAAGGCTGGAAAAACGAACAATCGCCAAGCTGGAAAATGTGTATGCTCGTACGGAATCAGTCAGTTCAGAGTTGGCAGTCTTACATGTCACAGCGGATGTGAAGTCGGTCTTGTCTTACCGTAGCAGACAGAAACGTGAGCAGGCTGTGGTTGCGACCTGTAATGTTCGTCTGTTGGATCGCAGTGGACACGAGGTGGCAGGTGTCACTGAACTACCCGTAGAGGGTGGTATAGCAGATACCACATTAAACGTTACGTCACCTCAGTTATGGTGGACTCATGATCTGGGTGAACCTTATCTGTATACGCTGGAGGTTACATTATTCGCAAATGGCGTTGAAGTGGATCGTTATAACGAGCCTTATGGGTTACGAACGATTGAGCTGGCTCTTCACAATGAAAGGGGTGAAGATGCATTTACTTTTATTCTGAACGGAGTCAAAGTATATGCCAAGGGTGCCAACTGGATTCCGGCTGATCATCTGATTGGTGCCATACCAAACTCCCGGTATCGTGAGCTTGTCGAGCTGTCGGTGGAAGGGCATATGAACATGTTGCGTGTCTGGGCTGGTGGTATATATGAGAAGGATGTCTTCTACGATGAGTGTGATCGGCAAGGGGTGTTGGTGTGGCAGGATTTTGCATTTGCGAATGCACTGTTCCCGGATTTCAATCGTGATTTCATGGATAATGTACGGCAAGAGGTAGAAAACAATGTCTTACGTCTGCGTAACCGTGCCTCGCTTGCCCTCTGGTGTGGGAATAATGAAATAGATTGGCTCTATGATATGAAGTCTGCAAGTGGAGATATTACCAGCCCGTTCTACGGTGAACAGATCTATCATGAGCTAATCCCTGAAGTGCTGGAGCGATTGGATCTGTCTCGTCCGTACTGGCCTTCTTCGCCGTTCGGGGACAGTAACGGTCAGGATGCGAATGACCCGGATGTGGGGGATCGCCACAATTGGCAGGTATGGCATGGTTCGGTCTATCCAAGGAAGCATGGAGAGCCGCCGCTGCTGGACTACAGCATTGAAGGTGTAACGTTCAAAAATTATAAAAAGGATCATGCGCTGTTCAGCAGTGAATTTGGTATGCACGCCTCGGCCAATCGTTACACACTGGAGAAAAATATGCCCGCAGGGCAGTTTTACTGGGGCAGTCCGGAGATGGCCTATCGTAACAAAGATACCAACCACCAGAAAGGTATTTTGCTGATGGAGGGTTACACAGGGATTCCGCAAGATATAGAAGAGTATATGAACTACTCCATGCTTACTCAAGCAGAAGGGCTACGATATGGAATTGAACATTTCCGGCGCATCAATTACCGCAACAGCGGAGCTCTTGTATGGCAATTGAACGATAGTTGGCCAGGAACAAGCTGGTCCATGATTGATTATGAACTGCTGCCGAAGGCATCCTTTTATTATGGGAAAATATTCTTTCATCCTGTTCTGTTGTCACTGGAGCATGAGCCATGTGAGCCGCTTGCGTTGTGGGTTGTGAACGATACTCGGGACGTCATGAAAGGCCAGCTGCGGCTCAATGTCTATACATTGAATGGAGAGAAGATCTACTCCAGCTCACATGCTGTTGAAGTAACATCCCAATCCTCACGGTGTATTGCTGAATTAACTGAAGTAGAGGTGCTACAGGGTAGACGCGCGGAGGAAGTAATGGTTGAGTTGGTATCCGAAGGATTTGCGGCACCGAGCAATCGATACTTCTTGCGTGATCCTAAGGATGTGACGTTGCCAGAGTCGCAATTGAACGTACATGTGAACGAAGAGGAACAGTCTGTAACGGTTACGGCCAGTGGAGCGATTGCACGATTGGTAAAGTTGGAGCTTCCCCTTGGGCGTGTCCGATTCAGTGACAACTATTTCGATCTGCTCCCTGGTGAGAGTCGAACAGTAAGACTTCGTCATCCGGAGCAGTCGTCTCTGCCTCTGACGGAACTTCGAGTTAGTGCCATGAACGGCAGAGAAGGATAAAATAATAAGCATAGACTTCGAATCTTATTCGAGGTTCAAGGTGGTAATCCTGATCAGGGATGCCACCTTTTTTGCTTTTGCAGCAGGGTGAGTTCCTGTCGTTGTGTCAGGTGGTTTTGTCCTTATTCCACAAGCGAAACTTCCAATCGGGTTCACATCTTGGCACATTCGGGTTAGAATGATAAAGAAATCGTTTTCAAAAGGAGGTGGATTCATGTCATTTGTCTTTTATCCCGAAATGGTTATATTCATTCTGATGTTGATCCTGCTGATTATTGGTATTGTATATATCGTTCGTAAAAGCAAACAAGTATTGCGCCGCTTAAGCAATCTGGAGAAAGCAGTATATGAAAAAGATAACATCTCATCCTATCCGAAGGATGTTGATACTGTACAAGAAGCACCCAGAGAAGATACGTTTGCTCCACGCAAACGAAAATGAAGAAGGATACGGAATTACATAAAAAAAGATAAACCAGCAAGTCAAACAGCCGATTCTTCTCTATGAGGAAGTGATCGGCTGTTTGGGCATATAGGATTTTATCCGTATTAACTGGGTTTAGAGAAAGGATTCATAACGCTGTTGGAAAGAGGATTCCATCTCCACTTGCCGAGCAAGTTGCTGTTGTACCTTTGCACCGCGAATCGTCTGAAGTTCCTGAAGTTGTGCAGTGGAACTGAATTGATCTGAGGCCATTTGAACAAGCAATTCCGAGAGCACATCCGCATCTTCGAGCGCGGCATTAAGTCCAAACGCACCGGTTGGTGTCATGGTATGAGCGGCATCACCGATGAGTACGACATTGTCCTGTGCCCACGACTGGCAATAGCTGCTTTCAACAGATAACAGAACAAAATCACTCCAGCTCTGAATGTTGGCAGCTACTGAATCAGACAGGCAAGGAAAAGCAGATACAAGTTTATCTACAAAAGGCGCAATCGGCTGCTCTCGCAGCTTGGAGTATGCTCCCTCGGGAATGTTCCATCCAATCTGAACATAACCGCCGAACTGTGAGAATAGTGCGAGCTGTTGACCATCCATGCTGGCCATCCGAACAGCGGGTTCCCAACCTACGGGTGCCGGAATGCGTGCCCAGAGCAGATCATACCCATGCTTGCGAATCTCCGGTGTCATACCGGAATGCTTGCGTACAGCAGAGTATCTGCCATCAGCACCCACAATTACAGATGCTTCAATGGAGGCAGGAACACCTTTCTGCCGAATGTTAATACCAACGACATGGCCGTTCTTGTCTCGTAACAAACCGGTCATAATCGTATTGAATAGTACTTGTTCATATGAACTGTGCTGCTGAGCGTGTGATACGATGGCTTCCAGGAGATGATTTTGGGGTACATGAATCCCGACATGAGATTCTTCATTACCCGGTAGTACCGTATGAATAATCTGCCCATTTTCCCAATACTGAATCTGTTCCAAGAGCAGCGCTCCGCGTTCCTGAATGAGGGAATAGAGGCCGTGTTTATTTAAAATGGCTTCGCCGTCCACATTAAGCAACTCCCCGCGAAACGACTTGTGCAGGTGGGGCTGCCGCTCAATGAGCATCGTGGAGATTCCTTTTTGATTCAGTAAATAAGAAAGCAAAGCACCGCCAGGTCCAGCGCCGACGATGCAAACGTCCGTTTTGAGTTGTGATTGTGTATTCTGATTCATGTGCATAAGTCCCTTGCATTATAATGGTGACGCTTTATTTACTTTATAACAACAGATTTATTAAAATCATTAAGTAACTAAAAGTAACTTTAAAGATATAGGTTATTATAAACAAACCAGTTGTCATAATGCAATAGGCGAAACCCAAAATAAAACAAGAGTCTTGCAGTCAACGATAGGGTGTCGGATACAAGCGCATTTTTCACAAACATCATAGTGTAAATATGTTACAATATAAGGTAGGTTATGATGAAAGGCAGGAGGAACGTTTATGAGCCCGGATACGGAGCGAAACTCTCAATTGGCAAATGTGGATCAATTGTTGGAGGCCTTCTTCAGATATAAAAATAAAGTATTGGATCAGCAGCAGAAGACCGAAACCAACTGTAAACTGAATCCGACAAAAAGTCATATATTGGGCATGATTTTACGTGAAAAACGCTGCATGGCGGTTGATGTGGCCAGACAACTCAGTTTGTCTTCCGGCGCAACCACCATTGTACTGAATCAACTGGAGACGGAAGGGTTGATCCAGCGGGTGCGCAGTGAAGAAGATCGGAGAATTGTTTGGCTGTCCTTAACGGATGAAGGCGCGCAGCTTGCCAAGACACTTAATGCGAATCGCGGCCGAATGACGTGGGAATTGTTGCAAGCACTTTCCGAAGAGGAGCAACAGCAGATGTTTGGCATGCTGAAGAAAATTGAACTGAAACTGCTGGAGAACATGAAGTCGTTTGAGCAGATCCACCGGTAGTCCATAATATGACTTGATTCCTTGAAGACGTCAGTCCTCATGAGTTCGTCCCTAATTGCGGGGGGATGAACCTTGAAGACTGGCGTTTTTGAGTTGGTTTACAAATGAAAGCGAACCACATGATCTGTCATGCCTTCTTGGATCAAAATTTCTTTTTGCTTGCTGCCCATCAGGTCAAAGTGGGGAAAGGGCTGCCGCCGATGAATGTATCGCGGGTCCAGCCCATGATCGTTGCACCAACGTTCGAGACGTTCCAGATCTGCACAGCCAACTTTGGTGACACTGGTGATACCGGGGAATCGGTTGTCAATCCAGAAGTGAGTGAGGTACGCAATCTCACCACGAGCCACTTGTTCCTTCCACGCAGCAAGCTCCTGTCGTTTAATTCCAAATGCCATAGATGCAAGTTCCTTTCCAAACGGGTATTGTCCTGAGCATATTGTAACATCTTATATACAGAATCCATCAGAAATCTTTCATTCAGACTAGTCTGAGGCGAGTTGATTGGGTATATGAATATGACAACATTTTTATAATAAAGGTTGGATTATGTTAAAATAAACCTATACAACAAAGGTTTCACCACTTCTATAGCGGAAAGGGATTGTCATCATGGAAATATTTATTGCCGTACTTGTGTTACTGGTACTGATTGGTTTATCCAATATTTTAAACCGGTTTGTACCCTTTATTCCCATTCCGCTCATTCAAATTGTGCTTGGTGTAGCTATAGCTTTGCTTCCCGCAGGTGTTCACCTGCCATTGAATCCGGAATTGTTCTTTGTACTGTTCATCGCACCTTTGTTATACAACGATGGTAAGCGAACGCCAAGGAATGAATTATGGAATCTGCGTGCACCGATACTTCTGCTTGCACTAGGGCTTGTATTCGTGACAGTAGTCGTGGCGGGATATGCCATTCACTGGCTGATTCCTTCGATTCCGTTACCTGCTGCTTTTGCTCTTGCAGCCATACTGTCCCCGACAGATGCTGTGGCCGTTGGCGCCATGGCGGGCCGGGTACATTTGCCCAAAGGCATACATAGGCTTCTTGAAGGTGAAGCATTAATGAATGATGCATCTGGCCTCGTGGCCTTCAAATTCGCAATTGCAGCCACGGTTACAGGTGTATTTTCCCTGGCGAATGCAACCTTCAGTTTTATTCTGATTGCGATTGGCGGACTTCTTGTCGGGGCTTTGTTATCTTTTCTGTTAATCAGGCTAGGGGTATGGATCCGTAGACTGGGCATGGAAGATGTGACCATTCACATGCTGCTGCAAATCCTGACGCCATTTATCATCTATCTGGTGAGTGAAGAAATTGGGGTATCAGGTATTCTTGCGGTAGTGGCAGGCGGTATTATCCACGCCATTGAGCGTGACCGCGCTGAATCGGTTCAGTTGAAAATGCAGGTGGTATCTGCGAGCACATGGTCAGTCATTTTATTTATACTCAATGGTCTGGTGTTTGTTATTTTGGGTGTACAGGTCCCGGATGTGTTGAGTACCATATTTGAAAATGTTTCGTTTAATAATCTGCAGGTGTTGGGATATGTGGGCTTGATCTCGGTGCTACTGCTGGTTCTGCGTTTTCTCTGGATCTATCTGTTCTGGCAAGGGAATGAATTGCTGCGTACCAAATCTTCTATTGGCCGGCCCAGATTCAAGGATATTACGATCATTTCCCTCTCTGGAGTGCGGGGAGCTGTTACATTGGCGGGTGCGTTTTCCATTCCTTATGTGCTTCAGGATGGATCACCTTTCCCTGAACGGGATCTGATTATTTTCCTCGCGGCAGGAGTTATCCTCTTCTCTCTGATTGCAGCGAGCGTGTTTCTTCCAGTTCTGGCCAAGGACGATGGGAAATCTACAGAAGAAACACCGCAGAAGTCAGAACGAAAAGCACATGACATTATGCTGAATGCGGCAATACGAGCTGTCAAATCCGAAATGAACGATGAGAACAAAGCTGCGGCACTCGCGGTTGTCTCCGACTTGTCCAAGTACATCAGACAGGCCGCAGGTCAACTCACCGCCGATAAACGCAAAGATATTCAGAAACAAGAAACGGCTATTAACCTGATTGCCACCCGGGCGGAGCGTAAAGAAGTTGAAGTAATGTTAGACGAAAATGCAATTGCTTCTGATGCGGCCTTCAAATGTGACAGCTGGCTGGATCGCAAGGAAATGATGCTGGCGAATCGTGCAAACACTCAGTTCATGACTTCGATCAGCGAGATCGGTCGTGTGTTAGGACATCTCTTCACCAACCGGTCCCAGAAGCCGAATCAACCATTCATGCTTGAAAATGCAGAACTGTTCCGTCAGGTGAAGCTGCGCACCTCTGAAGCGGCAATAAAGGCTATTCGTGCCCATATGAATGATGGGAATCGAGTCGTCGCACTGTCGGTCATTGCCAAGTATGAGCGTGTAATTGCCAAATTGCGCACCTGGAACCAGGGTAAAACGGAAGATCCGTTTAATCAGGAGAAATTGGAGTTGCAGATGGTGGCGATTCAGGAACAGCGCAATACAGTGCAACAACTGTATGAAAACGGCGAAATCACCCGTGATGTGGCTGCGAAACTGCGCCGGTTTATTAACGACGTGGAAGCAACTGCGCTGAAAAACACCTAATCCGATAAATCCGATATTTTAAATATGCTAAATGGTTTGATATAATATGGGACAAGAAAGACGTTACAACTAAATTGTACTTATTCGATCAGTGAAGGAGAGATGAGACATGGCAGAACAACAAATTCGGTTGGGCAAGACGGATCTGATCGTGAATCCCATTGGATTGGGTGCGAATGCAGTAGGCGGACATAATATATATCCGGACATGCTGAATGATGAGACAGGTAAGGAAGTGGTTCGTACAGCTTTGAAAAAAGGTATTAACTTTGTGGATACGGCGTACATCTATGGACCGGAGCATTCCGAACGACTGATTGGTGAAGTACTGAAGGAAACCGGTCAGCGGCAGAATACCATCATTGCAACCAAGGCAGCTCATAAATTAGTGGATGGCAAAATTGTCATAGATAACTCACCTGCTTTTCTGAAAACATCCGTGGATGAGGCGTTGAAACGTCTGCAAACCGATTACATTGATCTGTTCTACATCCACTTTCCGGATGAACACACGCCTAAGGATGAAGCGGTAGATACGTTAAAACAATTAAAAGACGCTGGCAAAATTCGTGCCATTGGCGTATCTAATTTCTCCATTGATCAGTTGCGTGAAGCCAACAAGGACGGGCATGTAGACGTACTGCAATCTGAATATAATCTGTTCAAAAGAGATGCGGAGAAAGAGCTGTTGCCGTATACGGCTGAGCATAACATTTCTTTTGTTCCTTACTTCCCTCTGGCAGCGGGACTGCTGGGCGGGAAATATAATCGTGATACAACCTTTCAGGATGGACGGGCAAAGAACCCGCTGTTTACAGGTGAAGCTTTCATTGAAAATCTCGATAAAGTTGAACAACTGCGCAGCATAGCACAATCCAAAGATGTTGAGGTCGCTCATCTGGTTCTGGCCTGGTACCTGACTCAGCCTTCTATTGATGCATTGATTCCGGGTGCCAAGCGACCAGAGCAGGTCATTAACAATCTGCAAACATTAAATGTGGAATTAACTGCTGAGGAAATTGCAGTCGTGGATCAGATCTTTCGTTAATGAGTTCGGGTGAATCGGGAAATGCTAACAGGGAGTTTACGTATGAAGACAAAGTGAGGACACCACATGAACCTGAAGGCAGCCCGAGTCATCGGAATGTTCACGCTAATTATTTTGCTAGGTAGCAGTTCTGCCTATGCAAAGCCTGTACAGAAGAACCGTCAGTATTATGAGGAACGAGGAGAAATCGTGTGGGAGGTTCCCACGCAGGATAAACTCATCGCCCTTACCTTTGATGATGGACCAGATCCGATTCAGACTCCGCAGATACTGGCTTTGTTACAGCAGTATCATGCTAAAGGAACTTTTTTTGTACTTGGCAAATGGGCAGATAAATTTCCTAAACTGATTAAGCAGGAACAGCTCGAAGGGCATGAAATCGCCAACCATACGTATGCGCACACGTATGCAGTTCGATCAACACGTGCGGACAAGTACATGAAGGATATGAACGAAGCAGAAAGTTCCATTATTAAAGCTGGCGCGGAGCGTCCCCTGTTATTCAGACCACCGGGCGGCTATTACAATGACATGGTCATCCAGGCTGCCAAACAAAAAGGGTATACCATTGTACTCTGGTCTTGGCATCAGGATACACGGGACTGGGCTTCTCCAGGTGTATCGGCTATCGTTAACAAAGTGTTGAAGAACGCACGTAATGGGGATATTGTACTTTTTCACGATAAGGTGGAAGGCAAGTCGCATACGGTAGCAGCACTCAAAACGATCCTGCCGAAATTACAGCAGCAGGGGTACCAATTCGTTACGGTGTCTGAGCTGCTTGCTGTAAAGGCACGCGAAGCCGCGAAGGATGGAACTTCGCCTTCATCTATTTTGAAGCATGTGCAGCCCTGAACATGGCTAATCCAATTAGAAACCGCAGGTCTCAGATGAAGAGACCTGCGGTTTCTTTATCTTGGTCTTCATATCAACCATGGAACCATCCTTAGGAGGTTATTGCCGTGTCCCTTTTGTTTTGAAACCAAAACGTCTACAATAGATGGAGCTTTGTGTTTAAGGGTTATATAGTATACAAGATATGAATTATGACATAGAGGAGAGTGAACATAATGAATGGACAACAACGTGTAAATATTAAGCCAGGTCTGGAAGTGGACATTGTGCTGAAGCAGGATCAAGCTACAGGTAAGCTGACACGTGGCATTGTGAAGGATCTGTTAACCAAGTCACCTACACATCCACACGGAATCAAAGTACGACTGACGAGTGGTCAAGTAGGACGTGTGAAACAGGTCATTACAGGAGGCTCGAACTAACTGTGGTCCAAGGCGGGGAGATGAGTACTACCGCAGAAGTAATGGCACATCTGGCTTCAGGTAATGCACGTCAGCAGGACGCATATCATATGTTACAGAGCAGTGGATTGCTCGATATATTAGCTGACTATCACCCCTATCCAGCAGGAACGGTACCAATTGATATTGATATTCCGGGCAGTGATCTGGATCTGCTGTGTTATGCAGAGGATCTGGGTGTGTTTGAAGCCGAGATACACAATCGAATCGGAGCCGTTGCTGAGTTTCAATGTGTACGTGGTGGGGATCTTCCAGACCAACGTCCTTATGTGACTTGTAATTTGCAAGTGGGACATTGGCCTGTGGAGATTTTTGCCCAATCCGTGCCAGTTTACAGGCAGAATGCATACCTACATATGATCGTAGAGTGGAGATTGTTGCAACTGTGGGGAGACGCGGGACACCGTGAGATCCGCAGACTGAAACAGGCAGGGTGGAAGACGGAGCCTGCTTTTGCTTCTGTACTTGGATTACAGGGAGATCCATATGTGGACATGCTGCATCTGGCCAAGATGAAACGTAAAGATCTCTGGAACTGGGCGCGTTCGCGCACGTCTTTTTGAACGGTTTAGCATAACCCTTTGGTCAGATTAGAAAGATGGCTACAATTGTTGTTACCGTTAGTCCCAGCAGTACAGGCTTCAGGTTGCGTCTTGCAAGTTCAAAAGGATTGACTCCGCAGATTGCAGCAGCAGGAATCAATGCCCATGGAATCAAGGTTCCACCACCTACCCATATGGCTGCAACCTGACCTAATGCTGTCAGTACAGGTGCGGAATCTGCCGAACCTGCAAACATGGATGCAATCGAGCCAACCAGGGATATCCCCGAGAACCCCGAACCATCCATTCCGGTCACTGCTCCGGTTACCGTCATTGTAATCGCGCCCACCGTATCATTTAATGGCACCAGCCCAGCAAGTGCGACCCCGAGATCATTCACAATCCCGTGTGAACCTTCAGGAAGAGGGTTGATGAACAACTCCGTAATCGCAGCATCTCCCAGATAAAAAAATGCGGCTATGGGAATAACCGGTCCAAACACCTTGAAACCAAACTGAAATCCTTCTATTAAATAGTTGGTCGTTTCCTCTGGTCCGGCATGTCGATGGGCGGCAAGGGTGACAGCAATCAGTATAACCACAGCGGTTCCGCCAATCAGAGCTGTTGCGTCGCCGCCTTGCAATTTCAATACAAACATCAGAATCACATCAACTGCGAATAACAGAGGGATAAGCAGAGCGAATGCTTTTTGCAAACGGAGTGACATGGCTTGACGTTGAACAGGCTGATTAGTGGGTAGGGAGGTGGACACAGCCTCTGATGAAGAAGAAGGTTCCGTGCTCACGGTACCTGATGTAACGTTTGGGGAATGAACAGGCGAGCCTGATTTCATCTCTTTGCGCAGCATCCAGAAGGCTGTAAGTGTAGATACGGTGCCCATGACAATGACCAGAGGTATGCTGGCCGTCATGACGGAAGTAACCGGTATACCCGCCGCATCAGCTGTAAGTTTGGGAGCCCCCTGAATAATGTAATCTCCCGACAGTGCAATCCCATGTCCGAACAGGTTCATGGCAATAGCAGCTCCAATCGGAGGAAGACCTACACGCACGGCTACAGGAAGCAGTACTGCACCAACGAGTGCTACGGCCGGGGATGGCCAGAAAAATAGTGATACTACCATCATGATCAATCCGATACCCCAATACGCGACCTGAGGAGAACGGATAAACCGGGTGACGGGTGTTACCATGACCTCATTAATGCCTGTTCTGATCAGAACACGGCTCATCGCCACAATAATCGAGATGATAAAGATCGTACTTAGCAATTCTTTTGTTGCATAGATAAAACTGCTGAAGATCCCGGCAACTGACCCGCTTAAGGTTTCGGTTGCCAGAAGTCCAATGGTCATAATACCCGCAACACAAATGATGGTGGTGTCCCTGCGCCGGATCATAACTGCGATGATCAAGACGATAAATGCCAGATAGACATAGTGTAACGCAGTGAGTTGAATATTCATCGAACAGGCCTCCCTACATCCTGGTGACTAACCCGAGGAGTGATATATCGTATGCATGTCAAGATCGGGCGTTCGTGGAGTCCGGGGCTTGCCGCAGCATTTATTTTTAGGGAGAAGCTTCTGAGTAATAATGAAGGATTTTTTTTACAACTGGAGAATTTATTACTACATGAAGCTTGTTACTCTTGAAATTGGAGCGGATGGAAGTCACCAGAATTGATATGTGAAGGTCACGGGACCCCATAGACAGTGGCAAGCAGGGGTGATTACAATAAACATGCCATCATAAGGAAGAAAATAGAAAAAAACTATGTTGAAATAAAGTGTGTGTTCAATAAGTCTGGTTTCAGTACAGCGGACTTTTTGAACTACCTCTAAAAGGGCGGGAATCCATAATCCATGAGCTTTATCCGTTCACTTCGTTTTAAATTTATAGTGGGTCTTACATTGATCATGCTGCCATTATTCATGCTGCTTTATTACAACAACGTCTACGCCATGAAAGTTGTACGTGACAAAGTATCCCTCACCAATATGAATCATCTCGCCAAGAGTGTGGAGCAGAATGAACGTGTGTTACAGGAGACGAATCGGTATTTATATAGTCTGGGCGAGCGGGACCCGGATATTATCTCTCTGTTTTTTCTGAAATACGGCAGCGGCGATTATATCATTGCAAAGCAACGGATTATGAACAAATTCATGACAGATATCGGTTTTTATAATCTAATCGATTCTTTTTTTCTATATGATGCCGTGAATGATGATCTGCTGCTCGCCACTTCAGGCAATTATGATGTCAAAAAGTCGGTTGTGCAGGAGAGTATGCCAGTCCAGATGCAGCAATTGGAAGGGGATATCCAGAAGCCGGAATGGAGCATCGTGCGTGGCGGGACGTGGAATGCGCTGGTGAAAACGGTGCGAATCAACCAGCAGTTCTATGCAGGTGCACTTGTTGATATGAATGCACTGAATCATACACAACAATTCACTGAATCCGGAGATCGGGGAGGTGCAGTCATTGTTGGAACAGACGGTGGGGCACTCTCGGATTCCACATTGAATACTGCACAGATTCAGCTGGCTGCAGCGCATCTTCCCGGCCTGAAGAATCCGTATCAGGTGATCTCTGAAGTTGTGAACAAGGGAGAGGCACGTCAATATTTGATGTTGGGTATTGCCTCGGCCATGTCCGAGATGAATTATATCGTGCTGCTGCCTGAGGAAGACATGATGCGTAACCTCCCGTTTTTCCAGCAGATCATTCGTCTGCTTCCTATTGGTGCGGCAGTAATTCTGGTTACTGCACTGATCTTTTTGCGGCATCTGTTATTCCGCCCGATGAATGCGTTAATCCGAGGCATGAGAAGGGTGAGCCGTGGAGATCTCGATGTGAAGCTGGACCCGCCATCTTCTTCGGAGCTTGAATTTATGACACGAAGTTTCAATCAAATGACCAGTGAGATCAGGCATCTGAAGATTGATGTGTATGAGGAACAACTCCGGACGCGGGAGGCAGAGTTCAAACAACTGCAGATGCAGATCAATCCTCACTTTTACCTGAATTCACTCAATATTATTCATAGTCTGGCTTCCTTGCAAAAACATGAGTTGGTGCAGCAGATGGCTGGTCATCTGGCCGATTATTTTCGATTCAGTCTGCGTGCAGGCAAACGTGTTATTCGTCTGGATGAAGAGCTCGAGCACATTCGTCATTACTTGGAAATTCAAAAGCTGAGGTTTCCAAGCAGATTCGATTTTGAACTGGATATCGAACCGAATCTGGGACATTATGTGATTCCGCCATTAACCATTCAGCCTTTTGTGGAGAATGCCATTATTCATGGATTTCAGCGCCGGACACAAGCATTTGTCATTCGGATCGTGGCGCGCCTCGGTCAGAAGTCGTCCGGTCAGGTCGATGGGACGGTGCTTCAACTGATGATTGTGGACAATGGTGTTGGATTTGAAGAGGAATTGTTGGGGCGTCTGCAACATGGACAATACGCTGAAGACCCGAGTGGACAGCATATCGGTATATGGAACGTGGCCCATCGGCTTTTAGTGAAGTATGGTGATCAAGCCAGTTTGCAGTTTGGCAATGAGGTGGATCATGGCGCCAAAGTCATCATTGATTTACCCGCTCAGACCGAAGAGGAAGAAGGGGGAGCCTATGCGTAACCTGTTGATCGTGGATGATGAAGTGTATGCATTACAAGCAATGGTGGAAGGAGTCGATTGGCAAGCAGCAGGCATTGACCAGGTATACAGTGCTGGTGATGCCGAAGAGGCAAGAAAGATTTTAAAGGCTAATGCTATTGATATCATGATCTGTGATATCGAGATGCCTGGTGAAACAGGGCTTGACCTGCAAAGCTGGGTGTTAAAACATGATCCAGGCATACTGACCATTTTCCTGACAGGGCATGCTTTATTCGATTATGCTCAGACAGCCATTAAGCTAAGCAGCTTTGATTATGTGTTGAAGCCGGCTCCAGCGGATCAATTGATTAAGGTAGTAACCCAGGCGGTGGAGAAGATCAAGGATGGAGAGCAGCGTACCCGTACCAACGAAGTTTATGAGACCGTATACAAACGCTGGAAAACCCATAAACCGCTGCTGACGGAACGCTTCTGGAAAGATGCCATCTCTCAGCGTATCACGTTAACCGAACAACGGTTGCAAGAGCTCGCAGAACTGTATGGTGCTGAGATTGATCCGCAGGCTCGTGTGTTACCCATTGTGATCTCGGTAGAGGAATGGGTGCGTGATTTTGATTTGCGTGACGAAGAGGTATTGGAATATGCCCTTCGTAATGCAGCCAAAGAGATGCTGCTTGGCGACAAGCCCGGTGAGGTGTTTCAGGATCAAAGTGGATTAAATATTGTGCTTGCTTATGAGCAAGATGGCATCATTCCGAGTGCGAGCGAAGTGGCACAACGTTGTCAGGGGTATATTCAGGAATGTGGTACGTATTTCTATTGTCGGTTGTCCTGTTATGTTGGTGCCCCGGTTGCTGTGACTGAACTGCAAGGCATGTTAAATGAACTGATGGATATGGAGCGGCGCAATATTAAGGAGCTTGAAGAAGTATTTGTCTATGATGAGAGGGGAAGAGATCAGGAAGATCGCTTTTTGCCTATTCCATGGTTTTCGGAATTATCCATTCTTTTTGAGACAGGTAAAGTAGGGGATTTGCGAGAACGTGTGGATGAGATTTTTGAGTTGCTTGCTGCACAGGAGGGTTTGTCTCCTGAAATGCTGCATCTCTACTATCATGCCATGCTGCATGTGGTCTATCCGCTGCTTCATCAGAAAAACGTGTCAATACGCAGTCTTTATCCGGGTGAACGGGAGCCGGAAGAGAGTATGGTGACAAGGTCGTTGCCGCAGTTGAAGCAGTGGACGGCTGATCTGATTGATCGTGTTATCCCGGTGTTGTACCCGGACGATCATAGCCCCATGACTATTGTGGATCAGTTGTGCGTTTATATTGAAACTCATATTGGTGAAGAACTTATGCGAGAGGAGCTTGCAGCTTTTGCCGGATTCAATCCCGCTTATCTATCACGTCTGTTTCGGAAAGAGAAGGGGATGTCCCTATCTGAGTTTATTCTGCAGGGCAGAGTAGCCAAAGCGAAGACATTGTTGTCCCAGTCCACAGTCAAAGTGACGGATATCGCTGGCAAGGTGGGGTACTACAATTACTCGCATTTCACCAAAATGTTCAAAAAGTGCACGGGTATAACGCCACAGGAGTTTCGAAAACAGTCACGTACCGTATAGTTCAGGGCGCAGCATGCTGCGTCTTTTGTTTTTTCTGGATCTAAAGTCATAATTTGATAAGTCAACAGGTCACCACAGCAGATAGAGGTCTTACTCGCCCCGCCGTATACTTGAACCACAGGAGCCGCAACGGAGCTTCATCCTGAGGAAGAATTCAAGAGGAGTGAGGGAGAACAAGTTATGAAGACACAACCCCAGGCGGGTAAGGGAGTACGGATATCGGAAATACCGGGAGAAACAGTCCGAAAGCGCAAGTCTGTGTGGCACAATCTTGGCAAATTCAAGGTGCTGTATCTCATGTTCTTGCCAGGTGTCCTGTTTCTGCTGGTGAACAACTATATGCCGATGTTCGGCGTTCTGATCGCATTCAAAAATGTAAACTATGCTGATGGTATTTGGGGTAGCCCATGGAGTGGATGGGACAATTTTAAATATTTGTTCTCAACCAGTGATGCATGGGAAATTACCCGAAATACACTCGCGTATAACACGGTGTTTATTGCACTAAATCTCTTAGTAGGTGTCGGGCTTGCTATTCTGCTCAATGAAGTGAAGAACAAGGCAATGTCCAAGTTATATCAATCACTTATGTTATTACCGTATTTCCTGTCCATGATTGTGGTCAGTTATCTGGTACTGGCTTTCCTGGGCAAGGATTCAGGCTTCATGAACTCAACGGTCCTGCAGATGTTCGGCGGTCAGCCGATCGACTGGTATTCAGAGCCGAAGTATTGGCCGTATATTTTGCCATTGGTGAACACATGGAAGAATATTGGATATTATGCGGTCATTTATCTGGCAGCTGTCGTGGGTATCGATGAAGAATATTATGAAGCAGCTGTGCTCGATGGCGCAACCAAATGGCATCAGATACGTTTCATCACCATTCCGTTTCTCGTCCCATTAATCGTCATTATGACGTTATTGCAAATTGGTCGTATTTTCTATGCAGACTTCAGTCTGTTCTATCAGGTTCCATTGGAATCGGGAGCGCTGTTCCCTGTAACGAATGTACTGGATACCTACGTATATCGTACGTTCCTTATCGGTGGAGATATCGGGATGTCATCAGCAGCTGGTCTATACCAAGCAATCGTTGGATTTGTGCTGGTTCTTGTATCCAATACCATCGTAAGGCGAATAGATAAAGATAATGCATTATTTTGAGAGGAGGCAAGTCAGCTGTGAAATCACGTGATCCACTAGCCGTATCGAAGCGTTCCGCATCCGTTATTCATGCGATGTTTCTATTCTATGCCATTGCCTGTATCGTGCCGATCCTGCTTGTCTTCGCCATCTCATTTTCGGACGAGACAACAGTAATTGCCAATGGATATAAGCTTATTCCAGAGAAATTCAGCCTGACGGCTTATGAGTTTCTGTTCAGAGATATGGATCAGATCATTCACTCGTATGGTATATCCTTTATCGTTACCGTTGTAGGTACCATCACAAGTGTTGCGCTGACCGCATTGTATGCGTATCCGCTCTCACGGAGAGATCTGCCTTACCGGGGCTGGTTCGCCTTTTTCATCTTCTTCACAATGTTGTTCAATGGGGGTCTGGTACCTTGGTACTTGGTCTATGTCAACGTATTGGATCTGAAAAACTCCCTACTGGCACTCATTATGCCGCTACTGCTATCCCCATTCTTTGTACTGGTCATGCGTACATTTTTCGCGAACTCCATTCCGGTGTCTATTCTGGAATCGGCTCGGATTGATGGTGCGGGAGAATTGAGAACGTTTGCACGTATCGTGCTTCCGCTCTCTCTTCCCGTAATGGCAACCGTTGCGTTGTTCAGTACATTGAATTACTGGAATGACTGGTACCTTAGCATGATTTTTATATCAGATAACCGGACGATCAGCCTTCAGTACCTTATGTACCGGACGCTGCTCGATATTCAATATTTAACAACCAACTCCAACGTCTCTTCACAGATTTCGTCGCAGGGTGGATTGCTGAATCTGCCTAACAAAACTCTGCAAATGGCGATGGCTGTGGTCGGTATTGGTCCAATTGTACTGGCATATCCGTTCTTCCAGCGTTATTTCATCAAAGGTCTTACGGTTGGCGCTGTGAAGGGATAACTCTGAACCGGTTAGCGGAGTGGGCAAGGTAAATGAAGATGGACTGAAAGGGCATATACAGAAGTAGTTATCGGTTTAATTGTGAATTGGGGAATTCGGTTGTATGGTTCAACACATGACAGGAGGGGTTCAATTGGTTAGATCATTAAAGGTATGGTCACGCATGATGGCAACGGTTATGGCGCTGAGCCTGGTGCTGGCTGCTTGCTCATCAGACAAGGGTGGAACAACAACACCTTCCGCAGAAGGCGGAGGAGCAAGTGAAGGTGGGGGCAAACCCTATGAAGTGACACTGTTCTACCCAGGGACACCACAGAAGGATGTCGCTCTGGTGGAAGCCGAGATTAACAAAAAAATGGAACCAAAGATCGGAGCCACGCTTAAGATCAATGCAATTGACTGGGGACAGTGGGATAACAAGCTGAATCTCATGATTTCCTCAGGTGAAAAATCAGACATTATCTTCACAGCGGCTTGGCAGAACTACACGGTGAATGTAGCTAAAGGCGCATTCTTGCCCTTGAATGATCTGCTTGATGCACATGGTCAGGATATTAAGAAAAACCTGGACCCTGCCTTTCTGGAAGGTTCCCAGGTAGACGGCGTGAATTACGGCGTTCCTACGAATAAGGAACTTGCTGCCACACGTGGTGTGTTGGTACGTAAAGATCTGGCTGACAAGTATAAACTGGACCTGACAGCTGTAAAGACATGGGCTGATCTGGAGCCACTTCTCAAAACAATCAAGGAAAACGAGCCAGCCATCACACCATTCTATATGTCCAATACCAATGGTAACGGGCTGTTAGAGAATCTGGATTGGGATTATCTCGGTGATGCTTCCGTACCTGGAGTTATCTCCAAAACAGCAGGCGGAACAACGGTGCTGAATGAAGTGGAGACCCCAGAATTCAAAGAAGCGGCTGAACTCGCTCGCAAGTGGTATCAAGCGGGATATATCAACAGTGATGCTGCTACGTCCAATGTGTTCCCGAAAGACCAGGCGAAGGCTGGAAAAGCGTTTCTCTGGACGGATGGCATGAAGCCAGGCAAGGATAAAGAAGAAGAAGGGTATGTGGGTTTCCCACTGACTCAGATTGAGATGACACAGCCGACAATCACGACGGGTGATGCGTCTGGAGCGATGCTTGCAATCTCCCGTTCTTCCGAGCAACCGGAGAAAGCGATGCAGGTCATTAACCTGCTGCATTCCGACAAGGAAATTAACAACTTGTTGAACTTCGGAATTGAAGGTACACATTATGTGAAAAAAGACGGACAGGATAATATCATTGCTCTCCCTGATGGCGTAGATGCCAACAGTCGTACCTACAATCCAGGTGCACAATGGCAACTTGGTAACCAATTCCTGAACTTCCTCTGGGATAATGAAGATCCACAGAAATGGGAGAAGTTCAAAGAGTTTAACGCCAAAGGTGTGAAGTCGCCAGCACTGGGCTTTACATTCAACAGCCAATCTGTCAAAAATGAAATTGCTGCGGTCAACAACGTGAACAAACAGTTCAAGCCGGGTATGACATCGGGCGCAGTTGATCCAAATGAGATGATTCCGAAATATCTGGAGAAATTGAAAGCAGCGGGAATTGATAAAATTATTGCAGCCAAACAGGAACAACTCGATGCATTCTTGGCTAAGCAATAAATGATCGTCAGCCATGACAGAGAGACCTGTGTTATTACAAGCTCTTGTCAGCGGTGAAAATGGAGGACGTTTTCGGTGAACAACCGAAGACGTTCTTTTTATTGTTGTTTTTTTGATTTGGATTGTTAATCATAAATAGGAAAAATATGATATAATAAGGTGGTTGATTAGGGGGTGTTCGTGTGTCGAGAACCAGACTTGTGTTCTCAGGGGCTTTATTGCTATTTGCTATTATCTTTACATGTAACCATCATCTTGGTTTTTCTGTTGGAGATACCATGCTGTCAGCAATAGGTATATCACCGTATACTACATCTTACTTGAGTGGAGTTCATATCACACTTTTCCTCGGATTGGGGATATTCGCGTGTGGATTCTACCTTACTCGCAAAGAGATTGGAAAATCATTCCCCGGTCTTGCAAAGGGGTTATGGATCGTAGTTATCGCTATCGTTCTCAGTTATTCGTACATGACAGATAAATTCATGTATGTTGCCAAGTGGGGAGCTACAGGCATTAATGCGGTATCCTATGTACAGAATGCAAGTTCTTGTACCTTTAACGTGCTGAAAACGGGTGAGACCCGAGCAACCTGTGATCTGACACTCAAAAATTACGGCAGAGATTCCGTATCCGCCGTGTTATTGCCTGATCTCGCGCGCAGTTATAAGTTTAAGGACGATCCACTATTGGAAGCTTTGCAGTCTGTCCAATTAAGGCCCGTACATGTTGAGATTGAACGCCGAGGAACTTTTACAGGTAAGTTGGAGTTTTACGGGAAAGCGGAATCCCCTCTGTTCGTCAATGGGAAACTTATGGATATTGTGCTGGATGTAGGCGTGGATGGAGCGAATACGGTATTTGATTATGATATTCCATAGTTGATATTTTTATAGAAAAAAAGAATAATTACATAAACAGAAGTGGAATAAGGTTTGAGTTGAATAGAACGATTAAAGATATATACTGAAATTAGATAGAGAGCTGGCTAATCGCTGGCTCTTTTTGTGCGTGGAAGTTGCATTTAGTGCAGAAATATTGGTTTTATCTCCTTTCCCCTTGAATTGGTAACGCTTACGCTAGATAATGAATCGGTTTGTCTCAAAAAAATAGTTTGTCTTTAGCGCTTACATCATTACAATTAATGTCACGACAAATTAAGACAAGGTGAGATGAAAAGATGTCATATCGGACAAACCTGTTTTCCAAAATGGTCATTCTTATTCTGATTATGCTGATTCCTGTAGTGCTTTTATACTGGTACTCCAATCACAAAACAACAGCAGTTCTCAGAGATGAGTTGAATCGATCGAATAGTAACCAGCTTGAATTTTTCCAAAATCAAGTGAACACACACATCGAACTGTTATCCTCTTGGCCGAATCTGCTCATACATGATCCTGATATTGGCAGCTTCCGGCGAATCTATGCGGACAGTAACTACTTTGATCTGGATGCGATCAACCTGGTCAAACGTATTCAGAATAAGCTGAGTATTCAGGAAAGCTCATCCAATTGGGCCACGAAATTATATCTGTATTCTCCTTCGCTGGGCAGGGTGGTTTCCGAAAGGGACGCACGTTCTTACGATAAAGAAGCGCTAAGGGAAAATATCATTTCCGGCTGGGATGTACGCAAAATTCAGGATGGGGAAGATGATCGGTTCATGTTTAGCTGGATTACGGTATCTCCATACGGTATTAAAGACCCGGCTAATAATGCAGAAACGATTATTAAACTGGAGTTTGATAGTGACAACATCCGGGATATGCTCGACAAATTCAAAGACGATGGCAGGCATGACCCCTTCTATTTCCGTGAAGAATCGGGTGTTATCTATAACCGGACTTCAGATCGTTCATTAACGAATCAGTTGATGGAAGAACTGTCCATCCATAAACTTCAGGACGTTGATAATCGTACAGTAGTGATCGGGAACGAGCCATATATGGTCAACACTGTGAAATCCAGTACAACAGGCTGGTATTTGGTGGACTATATGCCGCTATCAGATATTCTGAAGCCCATTCATCAATCCAATATGCTGTTCTATTCTTCCATGATTTGTTTGTTGTTAATGAGTTTTGGTGTGGCGTATTTGTTCTATGTTCAGGTGCAGGTGCCAGTGAAACAACTCATTCGCGGGTTCCAGCGGTTGAAGCAGGAAGATTATTCTGTGAGGATTAAGCCAAAGGGCCGCAATGAATTCAGTTTCCTGTCCGAACGTTTCAACTTGATGGTGGAGCAGATCCAGCAGTTATTTGAGCACGTTTACCTGGAACAGATTCATGTACGTGAAGCTCGGTTGAAGCAGCTGCAATCGCAGATTAACCCGCACTTTTTCTATAATTGTTTCTCCTTCATTACAAGTATGGCGAAACTCAAGCGTATGGACGCTGTTGTAGCGATGTCGCATAATCTATCGCGATATTATCGGTATACAACAAGACAGGAGCGGGACGTGGTACCGTTGACAGAAGAGATTGAATTTGTCAGCTGTTATCTGGAGATCCAACGGATGCGTATGGACCGCATTCATTACAAGATTGATCTGTCTGATGAGATGTTAAGACAGGAGGTACCGCCACTCATCGTGCAACCCCTAGTGGAGAATGCGGTGATTCACGGTATCGAAGCGGACGCGGAGGCCGGAGAAATAAGAGTATCCGGGGAAAAACAGGGCGGTGTCATGGTTCTTGTGGTTGAAGATGATGGGCAAGGCATGACACAGGAGGCACGTGAGGCGCTTCTGAATAAGCTCAGGGGAACGATGGATCAGGAGATGGGCTGTGGCCTGTGGAATGTGAATCAGAGACTCCAGCTTCGATATGGGGAGCAGGCAGGGCTGGATGTAACGGAATCGGAAGTTGGTGGATTACGCGTTACGCTGTCATGGCCTGCCGAACAGGAGTTTCTTCTGGAGAATGAAGGATAAGCACTTGGAATGTGTAGCGATGGAATCCATTTGCAGAATGAACGAAATAGGGAGTGAATCATTTGATTGATATATTACTGGTAGATGATGAGACATATGTAACAGAAAGTCTGGAACTTACGATCCCCTGGGGAGAGCTTGGAGTAACGACCGTGCTACGTGCCGCATCTGGTAAAGAAGCGTTGGAGATTATGGAGGAAAATGCAGTAGATATCGTAGTTACCGATATTCGCATGCCTGGCATGTCAGGACTGGATCTCATTGCAGAGGTAAGCAAGCGCTGGTCTCATATCCGCTGTATTTTACTAACGGGTCACAGCGATTTTGATTATGCTAAAAAAGCCATTCAATTGCAGGCAGCAGATTATATCCTGAAACCCGTAAACGATGATGAGTTTATGGGATCGGTGTCGGCAGCCATTACGTCTCTTCGCGATGAGTGGGATGAATTCGATAAATATCACCGGCTTTTATACAGTCGGAAGTCTGACTATAAAATTTTACGGGAAAATCTCATGCATGATCTGCTGCTGGGACGTGAGATCACGGCGCGGGCACTTCGGGAACAACTGCAACAATATGAGATTCATATTGACCCGGAACAACCGGCTGTAATGATGCTGATTCGCCTTACAGGACGCTTCTCATCAATGGACCAGCAGTCTTTGGATCTGATGGATTTTGCGGTAGGTAATATTGCAGAGGAAGTACTCGGAGAGCAATTTAACGTGTGGTTTGGTCGCGGACCCCATGAGTGTCTGGTAATGTTTTTGCAGAATCAAGAACAGATCGAAGCTCCGCAGATGAACTTGGAGACGTTGAGAATCTCAGCTGAAACTTTCCGTGAACATGTCATTCGATATTTGCAGGGAGATCTGTCCATGGTAGTTACACCGTCATTTCCCTTTAATGAGTTGACAGCAGCTTATCGGAAAAGTCTGGGTTCGCTTGTCCTTTCAGGACCGGAAGAACACAAGATTATATATATGGACATGGATCAGGCACTCAGCAAAAGACCGGAGAATGATGCAACGCAGGCGCTCGAAGAGCTTTACAAACCACCTGTACTTCCGCAATTGCTTGAGACCAAGCAATGGGAAGCGGCAGCGCGTAAGCTGAACACGGTCTTTGACGCGGCAGAACAGGTACGATTGTCCAGAGAACATGTGTATGAGATGTATCTGTCGGTAACTAATGCATTTATGTATATCGCCCATAAACAGGGGCATCTGGTGCATGAGATTGATCATGCGGGATTCGATCTGCTCCTTGCTCATCAGTTGATTCAATCCCCCGAGAAGCTGCGGCGTTGGGCTACCGAGATGCTGGCGAAGCTTCAGGAAGAGTTGTCCGATCAGGAAGGTGTGCAGAGCCGCAGGCATGTAATCAAGCAGGTTCAGGAGCTGGTGACAAGAGATACAGGACAGGATCTGTCGGTGAAGATGATTGCGGACAAGGTATATTTACACCCCGTATATCTATCGAAAATTTACAAGGCAGAGACTGGGGAAGGTCTTGGGGACTACATGATTCGTATGCGCATGGAACGTGCTCTATATCTGCTTAAGAATAGCAACAAAAAAATATACGAGATTACGAGTGAACTTGGCTATCAAAATCCGCAATATTTCAGCAAAATGTTCAGAAAACATTATGGTATGACACCAAATGAATTTCGGGATCAGGCATAATTTCAACAACATTCCAGAATATAGGTTGGCAAAGGTGCAGAAATCTTGATTTCGTATCATAGGCTCAAAGGCCTGGTCAGCCTATAATGAAAGGGTAACCAAAACGATTTAAGGGGGAACAACATGAGAGCGCAATCAACAAAAAAGAGATTCTTGACGCTTCTCGCTACAACGCTGAGTCTAACTGTCGTTCTTGCAGGATGTTCAGGAGGCAGTGGGGGCGGAGATAGTGCAACACCAAGTACATCTGGAACCCAAAACGAATACAAAGAGAAATATGATCCGGCAGTTACTATTACTACAGCATGGGGAATCGATCCAGAGCTGAAATTTAAAAATGGCGAATCCATGGAAAATAACGTGGCAACCAAGTGGGCCAAAGATCAATTCGGGATTGAAATCAAATCGTTGTGGTCAGTAACAGACACAAATGGAGCATTTGCAACCAAGCTTCGTCTTGCGATGTCATCAGGACAGGAAATGCCTGATATTGTAAACGTAGGTGATAATCTGCTTGCTCAGGATCTGATTGATTCTGGAATGTATCAAGAAGTAGGTCCACTGTTCGATAAATATGCTTCGGACACATGGAAAAAAGCAATTGAACAAGATCCAAACGTATGGAACCAGTATAGTCGTGATGGAAAAAGAATGGGTATCCCTGTTCTGGACTATGCCTACAACAATGATTACTTGCTCTGGATTCGTCAGGATTGGCTGGATAAGCTGAACATGAAGGCGCCAAAAACCATCGACGAACTAGAAGCTGTTATGGAAGCATTCAAAAACAATAACCCTGACGGATTGGCTCCTGATAAAGTCACTCCGCTCAGCATTGGTTTCAAAACTTCCATGAATACATGGATGGGAGACCCATCTTGGATCTTCGGAGCATATGGAACATTGCCGTTCCAATGGAATCTGGGGGAAGACGGCAAGCTGGAGTATGGCTCCATCAATCCGGGTATGAAGCAAGGTCTGACCAAATTGAGCGAATGGCTCAAAAAAGGATATATCCCGCAGGAAGCAGCTCTATGGGATGAGAACAAAACAGCAGAGCCAGCAGTTGCAGGAACTGCGGGTATTATTCCAGGACCTTACTGGATGAGTGGATGGCCACTTCTCGATACAGTGAAAAATGTACCGAGTGCCGTGTGGAAACCGATTGAAATTCCTACCGGTCCTGAAGGCAAAGCGATGCGTCACGGGACACAGTTCGTTAATGGTGTTACGTTGATCAAAAAAGATATGGCGCACCCAGAAGCATTCTTTACGTATCAGAACTACCTGTTCGACAATTATGCTGACCCGGCTCCGGGTAGCCAGTATGACAACGGTCTGTTTGCAGGCTATGACTATCAATTGGATGCAGATGGGAAACAAATGCCGATTGACGAGATCGAAGGCGGATACGTGAACGTTGTACGTTATTTGCTTGTTCGTGACGGTGCTCGTATTCCAGATGCACAGATGAAAGCTCTGATGAATTTGGCCAATGGCAAAGAGCCGGAAACCAAGCTTGAAAAAGATGTTGCTGTCAACTACGGTAAAGAGACTCCAGCAGCAGCGAAAGTGTTGCTGAGCCAAGAAGAAATTTCCTTCAAGAACATGTTCACAGGTCCGACAACAAAGACGATGAAATCCAAGCTTGACTATTTGAACAAAATCGAAAATCAAGCATTTAACGAAATTATCTATGGCAAAAATCCGGTTGATGCGTTTGATACCTTTGTACAAACGTGGAAATCCGGTGGCGGTGACCAAATTACGCAAGAGGTTAACGAATGGTATGACAGTGTGAAAAAATAATTACAAGGAGCGCCCAGACGACTAACGTCTGGGCTCTTTTTTTGTTTATTAAAGCTGAGGCAAAGTGGTTGAATTTGTGCCATTTATATTGCTTTTATGTGCTGTTTGGACCCCGTAAAAGGTTGATATAATCGCATTATAAGCCACTCAGGGAGTACTTGAGTAGGAAGAAATACAGGGGGAGCAATCATGAGAACTTTGAAACGCACTTGGCCATTCCACGTTATGCTGTTGCCAGCCATTATCTTTCTGATTATCTTCAGTTATGTGCCTATGGGCGGAATCATTATGGCGTTCCAGAACTACAAGCCATGGCTTGGGATTAGCGGTTCTGAATGGGTTGGGCTGGACAACTTTAGATATTTGTTTGAACGTGAAGACAGCTTACAGGTCATCTGGAACACATTAATTATTGCTGTACTTAAACTGATTTTCAATTTATTTGTTCCATTTGTTTTTGCCATTCTTTTGAATGAGGTTCGCAAGATGGCTGTACAGCGAACGATTCAAACACTCGTATATTTACCTCACTTCTTGTCCTGGGTCATTCTGGGCGGGATTTTGATAGATCTGTTGTCAACAGGCGGCTTGGTTAACCGGGTTCTGGGAACCTTTGGACTTGGGCCATATTTCTTCCTGGGAGACAACAGTTGGTTCCGATCTACGGTCATTCTGACAGATGTGTGGAAAGAATTTGGCTATAACATGATTGTCTTTCTGGCTGCCCTTGCCGGAATTAATCCAGCGTTGTACGAAGCAGCGGAAATTGACGGAGCAGGACGCTGGAAACAGACACTGCACATTACAATCCCTTCGCTTGTGCCGATGTTGATGGTTGTAGGAACACTGGCGCTTGGTAACGTACTGAATGCCGGATTTGACCAGATATTCAACTTGTATAACCCGCTCGTATATCAAACGGGTGACATCATTGATACATTCGTATATCGTTCCGCAATGCAGAATGGTGAGATGGGCTTTGCAACCGCGATCGGATTATTCAAATCGGTTATTAGTATGATCTTGATTCTTGTATCGTACAGCTTAGCCAAAAAATACGCTGGATATCGCATATTCTAAACGAATGAACAGAGAAAGAAGGGACCACGATGTATCATAAATCATTGCCTTATCGCGTGTTTAATATAGTCAATACCTGCTTTCTGATTTTGGTCGCCATTATGTGTATCGTACCAATGATTCATGTACTGGCAGTATCCTTTAGTACAAAGGCTGCTGCCGATGCCAATCTGGTCAATCTCTGGCCCGTAGGTTTTTCACTTGAGGCTTACAAAAAAACGATGAACAATCCAATTTTCTTGAACTCGCTCTGGATTTCACTTCTACGTACAGTGATTGGTACAGCTATTACCTTGCTGATTACGTTCCTGGCGGCGTATCCGTTGTCCAAAGAGAATAGTGAATTCAAAGGCAGAACGATCTACTCCTGGATTTTTGTATTCAGTATGATTTTCAACGGGGGACTGGTGCCGTTCTACATGGTTATCCAGAAGATCGGGTTGATGGATTCCTTCTGGGTACTGGTACTCCCAGGAGCAGTTAACACATTCCTTGTCATTCTGATGCTGAACTTCTTCCGCGGTATTCCAAAAGAGCTGGAGGAAGCGGCGCTCATGGATGGAGCTAACCATTTCAGAACATTGTTCAGGATCTTCCTTCCCATTTCGATGCCGTCCATTGCAACAATTGCATTGTTCAGTATGGTGTTCCACTGGAATTCCTGGTTTGATGGATTGCTCTACATGAATAACGCTAAGGATTACCCACTTGCTACATTTATGCAAACGGTCATTATTGGACGTGATATGAGTAGCATGAGCATGAATCCAAAAGAAATGGAAGCTCTCTCTCAAACTACGGTAAGGGCAGCTCAGATTTTCATCGGAAGTGCACCAATCTTGATTGTGTATCCTTTCCTGCAACGTTTCTTTGTTAAAGGTATGACGTTGGGCTCAGTTAAAGGCTGAGCCTGTACCCCAAATTAATGGAGGTTGATACAGTGAGCAACTTGACGGAAAAGACATTCATTCTGGGAATGGATGTGTCCTTTATGGATGAAATCGAACAGCATGGCGGGAGTTATAGTGATGTGGATGGCAAGGAACAAGACTTGCTGTCCATCCTGAAGATTAATGACGCTAACGCGATACGACTTCGAATCTGGAATGATCCTGTTGGTGGATTCTGCAATCTGGAGCGGACGGTGGAGGTAGCCAAACGGATCAAGGAACAGGGATTGAAATTTTTGCTTGATTTCCATTATTCTGATCGCTGGGCTGATCCAGCCAATCAATGGAAGCCGAAAGCATGGGAGAATCTGTCCTATGAAGAGCTTCAACGTGCGGTATGCATGTATACGGCTGACGTTCTGAGAACGTTGAAGGAACACGATGCGCTTCCGGACATGGTGCAGGTGGGCAACGAGATTACACCAGGCATGTTATGGAATGAGGGACGTGTCGGTGGAGAAGAGCATGATACGGATGAACAGTGGGAGCGTTTTGCAGGCCTTGTGAAGTATGGAATTGCTGCGGTCAAATCCGTTGACGCGGATATTCAGATTATGATACATATTGATCGTGGTGGAGATAACGCCGAGAGCCGCAAGTTTTACGATCGCTTTGAAGCACTGGGTGTGGAGTTTGATATCATTGGTCTCTCGTATTACCCTTGGTGGCATGGAACACTCGATGCGTTACGTGACAATCTTCATGATCTGGCTGAGCGTTATGGCAAACCTATCAATGTAGTTGAAACCGCTTATCCCTGGACGCTGGAGCAGCCGGAAGGCATTGAATGGATTTTGAATCAGGAAGATATGTTGTTACCAGGATACCCTGCAAGTGTAGAGGGACAGACCAAATATCTGAAGGATCTATTGCAGATTATTCGCGAAGTTCCTGGTGGTTTGGGGCACGGATTCTATTATTGGGAACCTGCCTGGATACCAAGTAAAGAAGAATGGTCCGTCGGACATCCGAATAACTGGGGCAACCTCACCATGTTTGATTTTAAAGGTCGCAAGTTGGAATCGTTTACAGCACTTGCTACTGTTGAAGAATCAGATGTCGTGACATACGTGTAATCTAGCGTAATACGTATCGTCTGTGAAGTCGTTGTTATCGTTATCGTTATCGTTATCGTATATAAACTAAAAAAACAGTAATTAAAGCAAGGGAGTTGTCCTTATGACATACAAATTTCCACCTGTAAGTTCCAAAGCCCCGCACATGTTGCATGGCGCAGACTATAACCCGGAGCAATGGCTCCGCTATCCTGAAGTTCTGGAAGAAGATATTCGCTTGATGAAGCTTGCCAAGTGTAACGTGATGTCCATTGGTATCTTCTCGTGGGTATCCCTTGAGCCGGAAGAGGGTGTATACACGTTTGAATGGTTGGATCAGGTGTTGGATCGTTTTGCAGCAAACGGTATCTATGCATTCCTCGCTACACCAAGTGGTGCTAGACCTGCTTGGATGTCCGCGAAGTACCCGGAAGTGCTCCGCGTATCCGAGAAGCGTGTCCGCAATCTGCATGGTTTCCGTCACAACCATTGTTATACTTCCCCGGTATACCGTGAGAAGGTTACTGCGATTAACACAAAACTGGCAGAACGTTATTCGGATCATCCGGCTGTAATCGGCTGGCATATCTCGAACGAGTTCGGCGGAGACTGTCATTGTGATTATTGTCAGGAAGCATTCCGTGGTTGGGTTCAGAAGAAGTATAAAACACTCGATGAACTGAATCATTCGTGGTGGACCACATTCTGGAGCCATACGGTTACAGACTGGAGTCAAGTGGAATCTCCGGCTCCACACGGTGAGACACAGGTACACGCAATGAATCTGGACTGGCGCCGTTTCGTTACGGATCAGACAGCTGATTTTATCGTGCATGAAACGAAACCATTAAAAGCTCAGAATCCTGATCTGCCAGTCACAACCAACCTGATGGAATTCTATGGCGGTCTGAACTATTGGAAGTTCGCTGATATTCTGGATTTCCTCTCTTGGGACAGTTATCCGACTTGGCATGATGCAGATGACGACGCGAAACAGGCATCCCGGATCGCGATGATGCATGATATCGTTCGTTCCATCAAAGGCGGTCAGCCGTTCTTGCTGATGGAGAGTACTCCAAGTTCGACGAATTGGCAAGATGTCAGCAAACTGAAGAAACCTGGCATGCATCTGCTCTCTTCTCTCCAGGCTGTGGCACACGGCTCCGATAGTGTTCAGTACTTCCAGTGGAGAAAAAGCCGTGGGTCCAGTGAGAAACTTCATGGTGCGGTGGTAGACCACGTAGGAACGGAACACACTCGAGTGTTCCAAGATGTCACCGACGTAGGAACGGCTCTTGAAGGCATGGAAGCTATTGTAGGAACAGCGGTTCCGGCAGAAGTTGCAATCATATTTGATTGGGAAAACCGCTGGGCCGTTAATGATTCCCAGGGTCCGCGTAATATCGGTGTGAAGTATGAGCAGACGGTGGAAGAGCATTACGAAGCGTTTTGGAAAAAGGGAGTCGCTGTAGACGTAATTGATATGGATGCAGATCTGTCCAAGTATAAGTTGCTGATTGCTCCAATGCTCTATCTGGTACGTGAAGGTGTCGGGGAACGTATTGAGAAGTTTGTAGAACAAGGTGGTACGTTTGTAGCAACTTACTGGTCTGGTATTGTTAACGAAAACGATCTGTGTTTCCTGGGTGGATTCCCAGGCCCGCTGCGTAAGACACTTGGCATCTGGTCCGAGGAAATTGACGGACTGCATGATCGTGATCTGAACGGAATTATCCCTGAGAAGGGCAATGAGCTTCAGCTCAATACAGCGTATGATGCAATTGAACTGTGTGATCTGATTCATCTCGAAGGCGCGAAGTCCCTGGCTACGTACCGTTCTGACTTTTATGCCGGACGTCCGGCATTGACGGTTAACCAGTTGGGTTCAGGAAAAGCATATTATGTAGCGACACGTCTGAAAGCACCATTCTATGATGATTTCTATGCGAAGCTTATCGCTGACCTGAACATTGAGCGTGGACTTGAAACCGAGCTGCCTGCCGGAACAACGGCACATACGCGTACAGATGGTACAGCAGATTATGTGTTTGTACAGAACTACACGCCAGATGAGAAGCTGGTTAAACTAGATGGACAGTCCTATACCGATCTGCTCAGTGGTGATGCTGTGGAAGCAAGTCTCAGCTTGAAGCCATATGACATTTGTGTTCTGCGCAGACCGACTGCTCGAAAATAATATAGGTTCATCCTTACTTTATAAACGGAGTTAGGATAGACAAAGAGTGCCCTGAACGCCTGCATTGGTGTTCAGGGCATCTTTTTTAATTTTATGCATTTGGCTGTTGAACCACTTTTTCTGGACAAGATAAAGGATAAACGTGTCCGCGTAGCGAAGACAAACACGTAACATGTAACTCAAGACTTTCAGTCTGGGAGGAATGGAAATGAATCAAAGAAATCTGGATGGTAACAGCATTATTATTCGACTGGAAATGACAACTAAGGATATCAAGTTTGGCGAAGTGGCTTCGGTCATCTCGGAAGCTGGGGGAGACATCATTGCCATCGACGTGATTTCCACCAATCAGGATGTAAGCGTGCGCGACTTGACGGTCGCAGTTACAGATGCACAAGATAACAGTAAAATTATAGAAGGGGTGCGCCAGCTTAAAGGTGTATCCATTATTAATGTATCGGATCGGACGTTCCTGCTTCATCTGGGCGGTAAGATCGAAGTAACACCAAAGACCCCGATTCAAAACCGGGAAGATCTGTCACGTGTGTACACTCCGGATGTGGCTCGTGTGTGTTCAGCCATTTCAGAAGAACCCGGCAAAGCCTTCTCATTGACAATTAAACGGAATACAGTAGCCGTCGTATCTGATGGCAGTGCGGTACTTGGACTGGGCAACATTGGTCCCCGTGCAGCGATGCCTGTCATGGAAGGTAAAGCGATGTTATTCAAACAGTTTGCTGGTGTGGATGCTTTCCCAATCTGCCTGGACACACAGGATACCGAGGAAATCATACGTACTGTGAAAGCGATATCACCTGGTTTTGGCGGCATTAATCTGGAGGATATCTCGTCACCGCGTTGTTTCGAAATTGAACGTCGTCTGAATGAGGAATTGGACATTCCTGTATTTCATGATGACCAGCATGGCACAGCGGTTGTGTTATATGCCGGTCTGATCAATGCACTCAAACTGGTGGGCAAGTCCATTGAAGATGTGAAGATTGTGGTCTGTGGCATCGGTGCAGCAGGTGTAGCGTGCAGCAATATATTATTGTCAGCGGGAGCCAGCCGGCTTATAGGTGTCGATCGTGAGGGTGCGATTGTACGGACACAAACCTATGAGAATGAAGTCTGGAGTGATTATGCAGCTCGTACTAATCCCGAACTGGAGACTGGATCGCTGCGTGATGTCATTCGTGGAGCCGATGTGTTCATTGGCCTGTCCCGCGGGAATCTGTTAACTCGCGAAGATGTGCAGACCATGGCAGAAGATCCAATCGTGTTTGCAATGGCAAACCCGGTACCTGAGATTATGCCTGCCTTGGTGGAAGACATTGTGGCTGTAATGGCAACAGGACGATCCGATTATCCGAATCAGATCAACAACGTGTTATGTTTCCCGGGTATGTTCAGGGCAGTTTTGGATTGCCGAGCCACCGAAATTAATGAAGAAATGAAGCTGGCAGCCGCGCAAGCGATTGCTTCGGCCATTACCGACGAAGAGCGTACACGTTATTACATTATTCCGAGTGTGTTCAATGATAAAGTAGTCAAATCGATGCGCAGTCGCGTAATTGAAGCAGCTGTTAAGACGGGTGTAGCTCGACGTATTCCTCGTGAACAGGCCCGTGAAGGCGGGGAATCGTAAGATGTCAGAGAACCCTCTTCAACCTGGTGGGAATCTGCAAGAATTAGGGCACATGCATAATATAGATGGAATAACGGCAGGAGAGGCTGTTCTGCGCGCCGCCCGATCCTTTGTTCAAGGGGACTCATCCAAGCATAGTGATGGTCATGACTGGCCGCACATTGAACGGGTAACCGCACTTGCGGTTGAACTCGCTCACCGTATAGGTGCAGATCCATTTGTCTGCGAACTGGCTGCATTATTACATGATGTACCGGATGAGAAGCTGAATGAGAGCTTGGAAGCCGGGATGGCCAAACTGAATGACTGGCTGGATACCCAGCCTCTTGACCCGGATATACGTAATAAGGTTGTGGGTATTATTAGCACCATCTCATATGCGGGAGGACAGCGTCCTGCGGTCAGCTCGCTTGAAGCACAGGTTGTACAGGATGCGGATCGACTGGATGCATTGGGTGCGATTGGGATCGCGCGAACCTTTGCCTTTTCAGGCGCCAGAGGGCGCGAGATGTACGATCCTTCCCTTCCCCCACGGGAGCAGATGACCCGTGAGGAATATCGCAATGGGCGCAGCACAACGATAAATCACTTTTACGAGAAGTTGTTCAAGCTCAAGGATCTGATGAATACCTCCTATGGCAAGGAGCTGGCGGAACAGCGTCATGATTATATGGTGCAGTTTGTGGACCAGTTCAAAAGGGAATGGGAGGGCACGGACCGTTAGGCAGGCATAATAAGCATGAGCATTCCACAGAGGTATCATAAGTAACAGAGGCGAATCTTTAAAGTGGTGAAATCCATTTTGAAGATTTGCTTCTTTTTGGGTTAATAATGTGTATTAACATACATAAAGAAATTAATTTCACAGTGCCTCTGACTTATGACATGGCAACGGAAGACCTTACATGGTACAATAAATCGTTCTCCTGAATGAATTCAGGCAAAAAAAGAAATATGGGGTAATAATGAACATGATTATCAAATGTAAAATTTCAGGTTCGGTAAAGAGGAGGGGTCACCACCATGTCGTTTGGTGCGCGTGTACTTAAGACGGGGATCGCGGTCACGCTTGCCTTGTACCTAAGCAGCCTGTTCTTGAACCCGCAATCTCCCGTGCCTGCCGCAATCGCGGCTATATTCGCCATGCAGCCTTCCATCTATCGTTCCTGGAAATACTTCCTGGATCAATTGCAAACGACCACGCTGGGAGCTATTGTCGCCCTGGTGGGGGGCATGGTGTTGTCCAATGAGCCAATCGCCGTTGGATTAATTATTGTACTTGTCATCATGATCTGTCTTAAATTGAATATGGGTGAGACGGTTGGCCTTACACTGGTCACGGTTGTATCCATTATGGAAGCCTCGGGTGACTGGCATTTTGCACTCAATCGTTTTCTGTTGACACTGGTTGGTATTGTATCGGCGTTTCTCATCAACATTACGGTATTTCCTCCGAAACCGAAGGTTCAGTTCGTGAAGCAGATCCATAGTGTATTCAGCGGTATGTCGTTGCTTCTGCGAACTTCGATCTCGGATGAGATCAAGGAAGTTGTATTCCGGGAGGAGAAAAGTAACCTGGGCGGTTCCATTAAGTCTTTGTCCGACAAGTATAACTTGTTCGAAGAGGAACAGAAAAAGATGAAACGTTCGAAATTCAGCGAAACTCGTCAGATGGTGGTCTACAAACAAATGCTGCTGAGTTTGCAAAAAGGGTACGAGGTGCTGGATTCGGTGGAACGCCACTATTTCCAGGCACCGCGGACAACGGCCATGGATCAGTTTTTTGACTCACATCTTGAACTGGTTATCAAATTCCATGAGCATGCACTGCTCAAGTTCGAGGATAAGCTGAAACCTAATGGGGAAGAGGCCGCACAGTTTGTATTGGATAATGACCGTTTCATGGAGCAGGCGATCACCCAGTTTGATATCGACAAGGAAGGGATGTTACGATTGTCTATCGTGGCTGCTGCCATTTATGATTATGGATATCAGTTGGAACGTCTGAATCGACTTGCCGAACATGTGCATAGCGCCAGTGAAGACAAAGAATCACAGGACAAAATTTTGAATTGGCTTAAGTGGCCTTAAATTTAAGTTCAAAAAGTCTGGTTTTCAGTACCAAGAAGATGGAATGAAGATAGAAATGGAGTAGCGGAGCGTAGGAAAACTACGTGAGCAACGGACATTTCGGCTGAATTTCATATTCGATGCTGATGATGCCGTTAGGCATGATTCGTAATCAAAATTAGACTTTTTGAACAACCTCTAAGTGCGAATTGCACACCTGCTTGGCGATCATATACAATGTAGTTACAACATAGCCCGGACCATCGTGTCCGGGTTGTTTTGTCATACATAGGGCTGAAGGGCATGAATGAATATTAACGAACTGAGGGATAGAGACATGATTATAGAGGAATTGGACGCTGAACTAATGGAATGGTTGAGTGGGACAAATCTGGAGCATAAACAGCATGAAGCCATGCAACTGCTGACCGTATCTGAGGATCAATGGCCGCATCAGGCGATGATCAGTATGGGGGAAGTGATTGCGATAAATCCGCATCAGCTTAGATTGGCTTTATGGCAAGGTACACAGACCAGTATGAACATGAGCAAAACAGGCAAGGCTACCTTGATTGCGGTTCAAGGACATCGATTGCTGCATATTCGTATAGAAGTAGAACGGCTGCCTGAGATGAAGGGGGCTGTTCATCCGAGGGATCGTTTTGAAGCACAAGTGCTTCAGGTACGTGTGGATCACGCGCCATATGCGGAGATCACTTCAGGAATAACCTTTCAATTGAAGGATGAACTTGGAGCAATTACACGCTGGAAAGAGACAATTGAAGAATTACGAAAGTAGGCAGGAGTAGCTAGGTCAGTTGAGGACCCGGTGATTGGGTAATAATGAAGAAGAAAACAACAAAAAACGCCTCCGCTTGCATCGGGACGTTGTCACTGGTACAATAAAAAATGGTTTTCAGAAAATTAGAACTAATTAACATATAATTAAAATGTTTACTTTCTAATAATTATACCATTGCCTTTTCGGGCTTGTCAAATGGGATTTTGAGGACACAATCCGGGGAAAGAGGGGCTATTAACATATGAGTACAGATCAGCAATGGAATGAGGAACAACAACGGGTCAACACCGTGACCGATCAGATTGAACGCAAGATCACAACGCTGGAAGATGAAGTTGGTTCCTTCCGTGACGAAGTGGTTGGCATGAGAAAAGACTTCTGGGACGAAGTCACGATGAACTTTAGCGAAGCGGATGATGTTGGGGAGACTTCAACCAGCATGCGGCAGCAGTCACAGGTATTGTCCGATCGGGAGCGCAGCCATCTAAATACAGCAGCTGCGTTGGATAAAATGAAACGACTGCATCATTCACCGTATTTTGGGCGCATTGATTTTAAGGAAGATGGATATCCAAATGCAGAACGCATTTATCTCGGCATTGCATCGTTACTGGATGAGAAGGAAGAATCTTTTCTGGTCTACGACTGGCGTGCGCCAATCTCCAATCTGTATTATGACGGAGCACCGGGTCCAATCACGTATCATACACCCAGTGGGGAGATCAGCGGTGATATAGAGATGAAGCGACAGTTTGTCATTCGGGATGGTCGTATCCGGTTTATGTTTGACACAGGGGTCACGATTGGTGATGAGTTGTTGCAGGCCGTGCTCAGTCGAACTTCGGATGCACAGATGAAGAGTATTGTAGCGACCATTCAGAAGGAGCAAAACCGGATTATCCGTAATGACCGGACACGTATGCTCATTGTGCAAGGCGCAGCCGGCAGTGGCAAAACATCCGCGGCGCTCCAGCGTGTGGCATATCTTCTTTATAAATACCGCGAGCATCTGCAAGCGGATCAGATGGTTCTTTTTTCACCAAATCCAATGTTCAACAGTTATGTCTCCACGGTACTGCCTGAGCTTGGGGAGGAAAACATGTTGCAAACGACCTTCCAGGAGTATCTGGAGCGCCGTTTGGGTCGTGAATATCAACTGGAAGATCCGTTTATTCAGCTTGAATATGTACTTACGGGGACGGAAGATCCCGATTACGATGTTCGCATGTCCAGCATTCGCTTCAAGTCGTCCGAAACGTTCCTCAAGGTTATTACACGTTATAAGGAAAGTATGTTGTCAGGTGGCATGAAATTCAAGCCGGTTCGCTTCCAGGGCCGAGCGATTGTCACGTCAGAGGCTATGGCTGAGAAATTCTACAGCTTCGAGTCATCCGTTAAGCTGGTGAGTCGACTGGAGATGTTACGGGACTGGATGCTGAAAGAACTGTCTGCCTTTGGTAAAGGTGAACTGGATGCGCCTTGGGTTGATCAGCAGCTTGATCTGATGGAGCCGGAGGATCTGCAACGTGCGTATCAACGGTTGAAGCGCAAGCAAAAAGGAAAGACCCATACGTTTAATGACTTCGAGCAGGAAAGAGGGATTCTGGCACGTATGGTGGTCAGTGACCGACTCAAACCGTTGCGAAAATGGATTAAGTCCTTACGATTCGTTGATATAAGACAATTATATGCACATCTATTCAACGATCAGGCTCAGATGGAGCGATTGCTGGGTGACGAAGTGCTACCTGCTCAATGGGATGAAATCTGTAAGATGACTTTACGCAGATTGAAGCTTCAGGAGTTGGCATATGAAGATATTACGCCATACTTGTACTTGCGTGAGCTTATGCTTGGATTCCATATTAACTCGAATATTCGTCATGTCATTATTGATGAAGCCCAGGATTATTCCGCGTTTCAGTTGGCATTTATGAAGAGATTGTTCCCACGGGCGAAAATAACAGCACTTGGTGACTTTAATCAGGCAATCTATGCCCACTCTTCAGTACTTAGTGGAACAGGACCTTTGACTAACCTGTACGGACCAGACAACACGGAAGTCATTGAGCTGACCAGAAGTTATCGATCTACCCGGGAGATCGTGGAGTTTACACGTGGCATGGTGCCTGGTGGGGAAGAGATTATTCCATTTAACCGCAGCGGTGAGAAACCTAAAGTGATCGTTTCTTCTGATTCAGAGCGTCATATGAATGTCATCACGACAGACCTCAAGCACTTGATTAAGGAAGGGTACGAATCGGTTGCAGTTATCTGCAAAACCGCCGAAGAGAGCAGAGACGTACATGCTACATTGAGTAAGGCGCTGCCCACAGCACCGAAGTTAATCAAAAAAACGACGCTGGCTTTTGAGCAGGGTGTTCATGTCATCCCAGCGTATCTGGCCAAAGGTGTGGAATTCGATGCAGTCCTGATCTATGACGGCTCTGCGGAGCAGTATGCTCAGGAGCATGAACGCAAGTTGTTCTATACGGCTTGCACACGAGCGATGCATCTGCTGCACGTTTACTGCGTGGGCACACCAAGTCCGTTCATTACCGCCCAGTCGGAAGAACAGTATGATCTTGGCAAGGTGTCTACTGCGCAAGTGGACTGACATAACACTTCATATGCATGAGGAAGGCTTCCGTTCAATGGAACGGGAGTTTTTCTGTATATGATACATATATCGGGAAGAAGCTAGCTTAGCGAGGGAATTATACGTGATGAGGTTACAGCCATATAAGTGATCGTATTGATAAAAATACCTAACGTGAATTCGTAAGGATTGGGTCCCATGGATAAAAATGACTTGATAATTTGTATTCAAGGACAATGGATGTGATTTTTCTTTACACATGAGGTCCGGACTCATATAATCGTAACAATATATTTTTTTGGATCGTTTATTAAAGGAGGCAACAAAATGAACAAATCATCTTTTGAACGGCCATTTATGGCCGATTGTGTACCTGATCTGGTCGCTACAGCACGGGGAGATTTGCCGGCGACTTTGGTCATTCGGGGTGGTACGCTGGTAAACGTGATATCGGGTGAGATTTTGCCTGAGATGTCCATAGCTGTACAGGGAGCTCGAATCGCTTATGTCGGTAAAGATGTAAGCCACACCATCGGAGAACATACCCGGATTATTGAAGCAAACGGTAAGTATATCGCTCCTGGTCTGCTGGATGGACACTGCCATATCGAAAGTACACAGATGAAAGTAACCGAGTTTGCGAGAGCGGTATTGCCTTCAGGCACGACCGGAGGTTTCTTTGACCCACATGAGATCTCCAACGTACTTGGACTCAAAGGTCTGAGACTAATGCTGGATGAAGCGCGGACCACACCGATGGCAGCTTATATGCAGGTGGCTTCCTGTGTGCCTTCCACGCATCCAGGATTGGAGACAACAGGTGCTTATATCGGGCCTGAAGAGGTAGCTGAGGCTCTTTCCTGGGGTCCGGACATGATTGGTCTTGGTGAAGTGATGAACTTCCCTGGGGTGGTCTATGGGGATGAGACGATGATAGGTGAGATACAGGCGACCCTCCGGGCAGGTAAAGTGGCAGACGGTCATTTCACCTGGGCTGCAGATGACTGGCGTCTGCCAGCCTACGCAGCGAGTGGTGTTACAGGGGATCATGAATGTGTGACCAAGGAAGATGTGGTTGAACGTCTGCGACTCGGAATGTACGCGAAGATGCGCCAAGGTTCGGCATGGCATGATGTGGCTGAGACGATCAAAGCCTGCACTGAGCTTGGACTGGATACACGCCGGATGATGCTGGTGACCGATGACCGAAGTTCTGAATCGCTGCTCAAAGAAGGACATATGGATTTTGTTGTTCGTCTCGCAATCTCTCAAGGGGTGAAGCCGGTTACGGCTTTCCAGATGGCAACCATTAACACGGCTGAGCGCTTTGGTGTTGCGCGCGACATTGGTGCGATTATTCCGGGCAATATAGCCGATATTATTCTGCTGGACGGTCGGTTGGCGGATGTACGTGTAGGCATGACGATTGCTGCCGGGCAAGTTGTAGCGGAGAATGGGAAAATGACGGCGGTCTGGGACAGCTTCACGTACCCGGAGGAAGCGCTGAACACGGTGAAGTTAGAAGCTAATATTCAGCCAGAAGATCTGGAATTGGCTGCACCGATTGCAGAGGGAACGATTGGTGCCAAAATCATTCATGTGACAGAGAATCATGTGGATACGAAGGAAAAACACCTGCCTGTTACCGTAGAGAACGGCAAGGTTGTGGTTTCAACTTCAGGGGAAGTATGCAAAATTGCGGTATTGGAACGTCACAAACAAACCGGGAATCGAGCGGTAGCTCTTGTTGGAGGCATCGGCTTCACATCACCTGCAGCGATTGCGATGACGGTTGCTCATGATAGTCACAACCTGTTGATTATCGGTAATGATGATGCGCTAATGGCTGAAGCCGGTAATCGCGTCATTCGTATGCAGGGCGGGGTGGCCGTGGTAACGGCAGCAGGTGTAACCGAATTCCCGCTGCGGATTGCAGGTTTGATGTCAACTGAATCTTTTGAAGTCGTTGCAGCCCAATCGGCAGCAGTCAGTGAAGCTTTACAGTCCGCGGGATGTACATTGAATAATGCGTTCATGACGCTTTCGTTGCTCGCGCTGGTTGTGATTCCAGAATTACGTTTGTCCGACAAGGGTCTTGTGCGGATCTCGGCAGAAGGTATTGAACTCGTGTCCCTTTTCGATGAAGTGGTTGACAATACACCGGTAGCTCCATCGGGAAATGAATGAACGGAAATGTCGACTAGACATCATTAAATAGGGTTCCATATAAAGCCGCCTTAGGGCGGTTTTTTGGTGTATTTTGAGAGAAAACGCTTTCTAGGTCTTCTGGAGCTTGGTGTACATATGGCAATAATGACTGAAGTCATGCTGGAATAAGGATTGAATTTGAAAATAATAAATAATTGTGACTTTTGAACTATACATACAGAACTACGAATTCCCGAAATATAGTTATATGATTCTTTCGTCGTAAGTCTTAAAGATGATATTGCATATAAAAGCAATACAAATTCGTCGTACCTAATAAGTATCCATTAAATGAATATGAAACGACACAATTTCATCCAGATTTGCACGTCAGAGCTGATAACTTCAGAGGGAGTGTACAAATATGAAAAGCAAAAGGGGTTACCGTTTTATCTTATTACTGAGTTGTTTGATCCTGTGTGCGAGTACAGCCTGTTCTTCCAAAGCCATTGCGGATGGTTCGGTCGACAGTTATGCAACGATTCATGGAGAGCTTGATGTGCCGGTGAGAGCGACTTGGGTGTGGGATACCACCCAGATCCGAAGTAATCCTCAAGAGGTGTTAAATTACGCTACAGCGAACAAGATCAATACGATCTATCTGCAGATGAACCGGGATATAAAGATTCCTGAGTATAAAAGTTTTATCCGCCAGGCGAGAGCCAAGAACATTGCGGTTGACGTTATGGATGGAAGATCAGCGTGGGGATTGACGGAAAGTCGGGAACAGATTACATCTTTCCTGGACTGGATCGAGGCATATCAGGCGCAGGCGTTGCCTAATGAGAAGTTTGCTGGTATTCATCTGGATATTGAGCCACATGTGCACCCGCAATGGAAAATCAATCAAGCCAGTGTAATTACCCAGTGGCAAGGCAATGTGGAGTACATTGTTGAGCGAGCATCACGGATGAAGATGCCGGTTGCGGCTGATCTGCCTTTCTGGCTGGATAACTACAAAATTCCGGGTTCAACGATGGCGGTTAGCAGCTGGATGATCCGCAAGTTTGATTCGATCACCATTATGGCTTACCGCGATACAGCTGCTGCAATCTATAGTGTAGCGAAGGATGAACTTGCGGAAGCAGCTCTGCTTGGCAAGACGATCTCAATCGCCGTGGAAACAAAGCAAAGCAAGGAAGGTGACTTCATTACTTTTTATGAAGAGGGATCTGCTTATATGGAAGCACAATTAAAATTGGTCGAAAAAATGGCTTCAGTACATGCGTCCTTTAACGGTTTCTCCGTACATGAGTACACTTCATGGAAGACACTGAAAAAGTGAGACACTGTTAGGTTCAAAGCATAAGGCTGATAGCAGCGAGTGAGATGAGTTCTAACTGCGCCAGTGTGGCTTAGATCGTTACCTCACTCGTTCCCAGGAAAGTTGATAAAGTAGATAAAGAAGGTGTTTGCAGCTGAATAGCTGTGAGCACCTTCTTCTTTTACACCCTTTTACACCTGTACCAGGGCAGACTCCACTCCTACGTTCTCATAGAACATTTTGCGATACTGTGAAGGTGTAGTGGCTTTATGCTTTTTAAATGTAGTGATGAAGTAGCTTAGATGCTCAAAACCCACATCCATGGCGATATCAACAATTTTGTGATCCGTATTCTCAAGCTGAACGCAGGCCTGTTGAACGCGGTAATAGTTAATGTAATCAACCGGGGTTTTCTGCACCATCTGTTTGAAGAAACGGCAGAAGTGTCCTTCGCTCATATTGGCTTCATCGGCCAGTTCTTTCAGCTTTAATGGTTCAGGATAACGTTTGTGGATGTACCCGAGCACGGATTTCAGGCGCTCTACCTTGTCATGACTCCCAGTAGCCACAGTGCCTTTGAGCGGAGCAGGTCTCATATGTTCGAACATTCGGGCAAATATGAGGTACAGGTACGCTTTTGTTGACATTTCACACGTTTCGGTTCGGGTGGCATGGTCTGCAAATATACGTTTCAGGAGATCCAAAATTTCTTGTCCCCAATTCTCATCTGCCTTGATATGACTGGGGGGAATCACCGTTTTGCGTATCAGTGGACCGATGAATTTCTCTTGGACCGTATCGAAGGTACGGCTGCCAAGCAGCTCGGGATTAAATACAATGGAAGAGAATACGCAGGGCACATCGCCCTTCAGATACCCCGCATGAATCTCACCTCGATTGATGAAAATGGCTTCTCCAGCTTGAACTTCAACGGTGTTCATATCAATCTGAAAGACGGCGCAGCCCTGGGTCACCATGGTGAACTCCATCTCATCATGCCAGTGGCAATCGAGAATGCTATCCCCGTTCAGTTGTTGAATATCCGGGTACACACTGACGGGATACATGGCATTGCCGTGAATCCGGTCTTCCCGTAATCGTTCACGTTCCATATCAGATTCTCCTTTTGTATCATTATTAATGTAATCGTTTCCATAGATTGGTGATGATGTTCAAGAATCGGATGTTTATTATCAAAATAGTGATATATTTAGTCAAAATAAGAGAAGAAATTCGTTATTAATATCAATATTATTATAATATAACCAAAGGGGGAAAGAAAACATGAAATTTACTGATGGATTCTGGATGACTCGTGAAGGGTACCAGATTCAAAACCCGACTGACATTCGTGATATTGTGCAAAAAGAGAATTCTGTGACCGTATATGCGGCAACTAAATATATTCGTTCCAAAGGCGACACGTTGAACGGTACATTGCTGAAAGCAACGTACAGCTCACCAATGCCTAACGTTATTCGTGTAACTCTGAATCACCATAAAGGCGGAGTGAAAAAAGGGCCTGAATTTGAGCTTAACACACAAGAAGCCAACGTTGAGATCTCAAAAAATGAACAAGGTGCTGTTTTGAAAAGCGGCAATTTGGAAGTTCAAATCGACAAAACAAACGGTTGGGACATTAGCTTCCTGTATGGAGGAAAACGGATTACAGGTAGCGGTCAAAGAGCTGCTGGTTATATTACAGGTCCAAGCAAGGAAGCATACTTCCGCGAGCAGCTTGATCTCGGTATTGGTGAATACGTTTACGGACTCGGTGAGCGCTTCACGCCGTTTGTTAAGAATGGCCAAATCGTAGATACCTGGAATGAGGACGGCGGTACAAGCAGTGAGCAGTCATATAAAAACATTCCGTTCTATCTGTCCAATAAAGGATATGGCGTATTTGTAAACCATCCTGAACGCGTATCATACGAGATTGCATCCGAGAATGTATCCAAAGTTCAGTTCAGCGTAGAGGGCGAGACGTTGGAGTACTTCATTATCGGCGGTGACAATCCAAAGGATGTACTTGATAATTATACGAAATTAACAGGTAAACCGGCGCTTCCACCGGCATGGACTTTTGGTCTGTGGCTGACAACATCATTCACAACGGATTATGATGAAGCAACGGTTAATCATTTCGTAGATGGCATGGCTGAACGTGATCTTCCGCTGTCTGTATTCCATTTTGACTGCTTCTGGATGAAGGAATACCAATGGTCTGATTTTGTATGGGATGAAGCGATGTTCCCGGATCCGGAAGGCATGCTTGCACGTCTGAAAGAAAAGGGTCTTAAAATCTGTGCTTGGATCAATCCATATATTGCAGAAAAATCATACTTGTTCGATGAAGGTATGGAGAACGGTTATCTGGTGAAAACAGCGGATGGCAGCGTATGGCAATGGGATATGTGGCAAGCAGGTATGGCTCTGGTTGATTTCACAAATCCGGATGCTGTGAACTGGTATAAGAGCAAGCTGGAAGTCCTGCTGGATCAAGGTGTAGATTCCTTCAAGACCGACTTCGGCGAAAGAATTCCGACAGATGTTGTGTACTTCGATGGTTCTGATCCCGTTAAAATGCACAACTATTATACACAGCTCTATAACAAAGCTGTATTTGAATTGCTTGAAGAGAAGATTGGCAAAAACGAAGCTGCCCTGTTTGCACGCTCTGCAACAGCAGGTGGTCAACAGTTCCCGGTTCACTGGGGCGGTGACTGTTCTTCCACGTATGAATCCATGGCTGAATCACTTCGTGGTGGCCTCTCACTGGGGCTTTCCGGTTTCGGATTCTGGAGCCATGATATCAGTGGTTTTGAAAGCACAGCGAGCCCTGATGTCTACAAACGTTGGGTACAATTCGGACTGTTATCTTCACACAGTCGCCTGCACGGAAGCACTTCGTATCGTGTGCCTTGGCTGTTTGACGAGGAATCCGTGGACGTTGTTCGTGACTTTACCAAACTCAAAATCAGCCTGATGCCGTACCTGTACAATTCTGCGGTGGAGTCGACGGTAAAAGGTATTCCGATGATGCGCGCTATGCTGCTGGACTTCCCAGAGGACCCAACAACATACAGCCTGGATACGCAATATATGTTTGGTGATTCAATTCTGGTGGCTCCAATCTTCAATAAGGAAGGCGATGTGCGCTACTACCTGCCTGAAGGAACTTGGACGAACTATCTGACAGGAGCGAAAGTACAAGGTGGACGCTGGATCAGTGAAAACCATGACTTCAAAACACTGCCAATGATGATTAAGCCAAACAGTCTGATCGCTGTGGGTGCTGTGGATAGTAAACCGGATTACGACTTTGCAAATGATGTGTCCCTGCACTTGTTCGAACTGGCTGATGGTCAAACGGCTCAAGCTGTCGTTGTGAACCAAGCTGCTGAACAGGAGCTGACAGTTAACGTTACACGTAATGGATCAGTGCTGGATGTTCGTGCTGAAGGTGCAGGTAAACCTTGGAACATCGTGCTTCGCGGTATTGAAAGTGTATCCAGCGTTGAAGGTGGTTCCCAAGTGTCTGGTGCAAATGGTGTTGTTGTTACAGCAGCAACAGGCGCAAACGCGCTTACAATCCAACTGTAAAATGATATAGTAAAAGAAAAGGACGGTGCCGAAAGGTGCCGTCTGTTTGTCTACGATGATAGGAGATTGAATGAAATGAGTACAATGAATTCTGGTTTGCACTGCACGATATCAGCAGAGATGCTGCATCATCTGGTAGAAATTAATTTTGGAAGCGATACCAAAGTGAAGGAGTTTGGTCTCCTGCAAGGTGGACTTTTTAATACAACCTATCGGATTCACCTTGAACATACATCCTATACGGATGTGATTTTACGTTTGGCTCCAGAGCGGGGTGAGATGGCGGCTGGTTCTGCGAGTGATCCCCTATTTTCGTTTGAACGTACGATGATGGCGGCTGAACCGATTGTGTATGAATATTACCGTAACGCAGGCATTCCTGCTCCCAACATTATCGCTTGTGATGACAGCGGATCGATCATTCCAAGAACGTACATGTTTATGGAGTTTATCCCGAGTAAGCAGCTGGATCACGCATCGATTTCAGATATAAACAAAGAGCGATTGTACCATCAGCTTGGCGCCTATACCGCCATCATGCATCAGATCGAGGGTACATCGTTTGGCTGGCCGCAGGGGGATGGGACGATTAAAGGATCGGATCAATGGTCCGAGGTGCTGCACTCTTTTGCAGAAGAAACGGCACTTAAAGCGGCACAAGTCAATTATATGTCAGGTGTGGGAGAAGAGATCGTTGCTATTTTCATCAAAAATAAAGACTTATTTGATCAAGTGACCCGTCCGGTACTCGTTCATAATGACCTGTGGGAAGCAAATGTACTTGTTCATCAGGTAAATGGTGAGCTAAACATTGCGGCCATCATCGACGGAGATCGTTCCATGTTTGCCGACAGGGAGTTTGAAGCCATATTGTCGTCAGAATCAGCGGCTTTTCATGAAGGATATGATCGTCCACTGGACTCATCCGCTGAAGGACAGGCACGCAGGCTTACCTATCGAATACTGTCTTCGTATTTTAATGCCTACGTTCATGAACATCAGGTTAATCAACCTGAAGATGGTCAGAAGTATCGCCAGCGCACGCTGGATTTACTGCAGCAATGGAAGCAACTTGGACTTAACTAATTCGCAGGGGGAATGAAGGATGAAGGAGTATCATCAATACCCGATGTGGGACGCGTCACTTTCACTTGAGGAAAGGTTGGATGACCTGATTGCACGATTGACAACGGAGGAGAAGATCCGACTAATTCCTACACGCGAAGCAGCTGTACCAAGACTGGGCATTCCAGCCTACAACGTTGGGGGCGAAGCTGCCCACGGGGTTGCATGGAAAGGGGAGGCAACGGTATTTCCACAACCGCTCGGTCTATCAAGTACCTGGAATACAAGTCTCATGCGGGAGATTGGTTCAGTCATTGGCGATGAAGCGAGGGCATATCATCACCGTAATCCTGAAGTTCACGGGTTAACATTATGGGCACCAACGGTTGATCTGGAACGTGACCCACGCTGGGGCAGAACGGAAGAGGGATATGGCGAGGATCCGGTCCTCACGGGAGAAATGTCGGCGGCTCTCGTCAAAGGCATGCAGGGGAATGATCCTTTTTATCTAAAAATGGTTGCGACATTGAAACACTTTTTTGCCAATAATAATGAGAAAGATCGGCTGAATTGTTCATCCAGCATTGATCCGCGCAATCTGCGGGAATATTATTTAAAAGCATTTGAGACACCATTTGTGGAAGGTGGAGCCTTGTCCATGATGACAGCTTACAATTCCATCAATGGTACACCAGCTATTGAAAGTCCATATGTGAATGATGTGGTTAAGGGTGAGTGGGCGATGCCAGGTTTCATTGTATGTGATGGTGGAGACCTGTCACAGACTGTGAATTATCATGGTTATCATACCAGTCATGCCGAATCAGCAGCAGGTGCGTTGAAGGCAGGAGTGGATTGTCTTACAGATGAAGTTGATCTTGTTGTATCTGCTCTGGAGGAGGCTCTTGACCATAATCTGTTGGAAATAGTTGATTTGGACAGAGCCATCCGCAACATCTTTGGTGTGCGGATGCGACTTGGACAACTGGATCAGTCGGGGCAAAATCCATATGCGTCTATTCCCGAGTCGGTATTATGTGCACCGGAGCACGCCAAACTCAGTTATCGTGCCGCTGCTGAATCGATTGTTTTGCTCCAAAATGATGGATTACTTCCCTTGCAGGCAGAAGCGTTGCAGAAAATCAGTGTGATTGGGCCACTTGCGGATGTTGTCTATACCGATTGGTACAGTGGCACATTGCCTTATCGTGTATCCGTCCTAGATGGATTGCGCAATCGCCTACCTGAAGCAGACGTGACCTATGTGGATGGGAATGACCGTATTCAGCTGAAGACAACAAACGGTCAGGTTATAACCTTGGGTGTGGAAGGTACACTCGTCGCTGTACCGGAGGGCAGTGCATACACAGCCGCCGAATTTGAACATCAGGATTGGGGTTGGGGAAGTCATACGCTGAGAAGTGTAAACAATAATCGATACGTTAGTTTAACCGAGCAAGGCATATATCAGGCAAACGCACCGGAGATTGGTGGCTGGTTTGTGAAGGAAGTTGTTCGTATAGATCCTCTAACGGATGGAAGTAACACCTTGCGGACGTGGAACGGTATCCCTGTTGGACTGAGCGAATATCAGGGACAATCTGCTGTATCACCACCACGGCCACAAGGAGAAAAATCTACAGCTACAGGTATAAATCCGAATGATATTGGTGATTCTGGACACGCAAGTCAATCATCAGGCAATACCCAGAGACCTTTTGCATTCAAAATTGATATTGTGACCAGCGGAATACAACAAGCTGTAGAAGCTGCACGTAGCAGTCAGGCATCTGTCGTTGTTGTTGGCAACAGCCCATACATCAACGGCAAAGAAGAAATTGACCGCCCAAGTCTGCTGCTTCCGCCGAGTCAGGTCGAGCTTGTCAAAGCTGTGTGTGAAGCCAATCCCAATACAGTGGTTGTCATTATGGGCAGTTATCCATTTGCCTTGCAGGAGTTGAAAGGTATTGCCCGCGCAATCGTTTATATGACACATGCAGGTCAGGAATTGGGGAACGCGCTTGCAGATGTGCTGTTAGGTCATTATGCCCCTGCAGGCAGATTAAACATGACATGGTATGAAGACGAATCACAGCTTCCTGACATGATGGATTATGACATCATTCAGAATGGCATGACTTATATGTATCATGAAGGACCGGTTCAATATGCATTTGGTCATGGCCTGACGTATTCGGAATTCGAATACAAAGCGATTCGTGTAAGTCGAAGTGCTTCGGCGGAAGCCGCCACCACAGATCAATTGAAGATTGAGGTGGAGGTACACAATAAGGGTGAACGTAACAGTGATGAAGTCGTTCAGATTTATGGATATTCACATACCTCGCGTGTGAAACGCGCTCAGAAGCAACTGCTTGCTTTCCGTCGTGTTCATGTCAAAGCAGGGACGCGCGTTACGATAAGTTTCGAGGTTCCTGTTCAGAAGCTGGCGCTATGGGATGTTACCCGAGATCGATACTGCCTGGAGACAGCAACCTGGGCCATCCTGGCAGGGCGTTCTTCCACAGATATACGTCAGTCGGCTGATATTGAAATTGAAGGTGAGACGATTCCCGATCGTTCGCTGCACTTGCTTACCTTTGCCGAGAATTACGATGCTTGTGCAGGTGTTCTACTGGATGAATGTCTGGAAGGACGTTCGGCAGTTCGGGCAATCACTCCAGAGGAACCCTTATATCGAGAGGGTCAGTCGTCTTGGATCTCTTTCAACCATAATGCTGTTCAAGAAGTACAAGGATTTGAAGCCAGAGTGGCAGCTTTTGGGGAAGAGGGCAGACTGGAGATTCGTTCCGGAGGAGCGGAGGGCGAACTACTCGGTGTGTGTGAAGTTTCTGGACCTGGAGGCAGTGTGAATGGAAAAGATATCAAGTGGACAACAGTTCAGTGTACGCTCGAGGCGCCGCATAAGGTGAATGAGCTATATATTGTCTTCAAAGGTGGAGCAGCGTTACGGCACTTTAGATTGTTGTAGTTGTAGCGTGTCCTGAATAATCAACCTCCGAAACAAGCACAATAATGCTGTTGTGTGTAGAATCTGTAAAGGTGGTTGTGGTATGAACGATAAAAAGTGGGACCTCGTCGCACTTGCTTCCATCCCTTTAATTATGACCTTGGGTAATTCCATGCTAATACCGATCCTGCCACAGATTGAACGTGAGTTGAAGGTATCTGCATTTAAGGTCAGTATGCTCATTACAGTCTACGCTGTAGTTGCCATCCTGCTTATTCCTCTTGCAGGGTACTTGTCGGATCGTTTTGGCAGAAAAGCAGTTATCATTCCCAGCCTCGTTATTGCAGCCGTCGGAGGTGCTGTCGCTGGTGTGGCAGCATGGATGCTGAACGGAAACATAGCCTACTGGACCATTCTGGGTGGCAGGTTATTGCAGGGAATAGGTGCTGCTGGCGCATTTCCTATTGTTATCCCGTTGGTTGGGGACATGTTTAATGATGAGAATGAAGTAAGCAAAAGTCTGGGTATCATTGAGACCTCAAATACGTTTGGTAAAGTCATAAGTCCGATTCTGGGTGCAGCGCTGGCAGTCTGGTTCTGGTATGCGCCATTCATGGCTATTCCCATCCTTTGTGTGCTTTCGCTGGTTCTTGTTATTTTCCTGGTGAAGACTCCTAGGAAAAAAGAAAAGCCTCCCACCTTTACGGAATTTGTGGCTTCCATTCGTGACGTATTAAAAGAAAAGGGACGCTGGTTGTATGCGTTGTTTGCAATCGGCGGTATTTGCATGTTTGTCATCTTTGGTGTGTTATATTATCTATCCGAGACGCTGGAGAGCGAATTTGCCCTGAAAGGTGTACTTAAAGGACTTGTCCTTGCGATTCCGCTGGCAGCGTTATGTCTTTCTTCTTTCCTGGCAGGGAAGTGGATTGGGAAGAACAAAACGCGAATGAAATGGCTTGGCTTCACAGGACTTGCGCTTCTGACGGTATCCCTTGGCGTTATAGGTTTATTCGATAATATCTATGTTGTAGTAGGTCTTTTCACATTGGGAAGTGCCGGAATAGGTGCAACGTTACCATGTCTGGATGCATTGATTACAGAAGGCGTGGATAAAAAACAGCGGGGCACAATCACGGCTCTGTTCAGCAGCATGCGATTCATTGGGGTATCTCTCGGTCCGCCTGTCGTTTCTTTGCTGATCGGTTCTCATCATTTCCTGCTTTTTGGTGTGCTCGCTGCGTCTGGCGCAGTGGGCGGATTGCTAACCTTATTTGCAGTTAAACCGGATAAGGGAGATCAACCTACTTCAGGAAGCAAGCAGAAACAGGATGAAACATTTAATGATGTGATTGAGACGAGTAGAGGGTATGCTCCCATAGGTCGCAAGAAAAGTCCATTTTAGATAGACGGTGCTGAATGCTGCGTTCATATCCATGCTGTCTTAAGTTTAACATTCAGAGCTGTTCCAATAAAAAACGCGTTTACGCCTAAGAAAGCGGATAGATTTGCTTTCTCGGTGTAAACGCGTTTCTCGTTTCTATGAGCAGAATGACTTTAAGCAATCATTCGTGTTTGCTCTTATTCGACTGGTTAGTTTCGGTGTTGCCGGCTCCAGATTCTGAATTCTTGGATTGATCTTGAGGTGATTCCGTTGCAGTAATATGCGTATGAGCGAGCAGAGCATGAGGTTCAATGGAGAAGCTGCCGCTTCGTTTTCCCTGAATCAGATATATAAGCAAGAACAGAATCATAAACATCACGGAATATCGATACATATCGGTATAACTGGTTATGGCCGCAATGGCGCCAAGTAGAAGGGCACCGGTCGCAATACCCAGATCCAGCGAGTTCAAAAACATACCATTAGCCATACCCCGTTGAGTAGGAGATACAACTTGAATCATCCAGGTCTGCAGAGACGACTGCATGGAACCATAACCGATTCCGTAGATAAAGGCAGCAATGAACAGGAGGGACATGGAGGTTGCATACGAGAGCAGAATGAGGCCGACAGCAACGAATATTGCCCCTGGAATGAGCAGTGCTTTTGGACCTTTATTGTCATAGATCCGTCCTGCAAATGGTCTAACCAATAACACGGCGAGTGCATTGAACAAAAAGAACAGCGCAGGATTGGCCAGATTGGCTTCCTTACCATACAAAACGATGAATCCGACAAGCCCACCATAGGTGATGGATAATAGGCAATTCAGCACACTGGGCAGAATCAACTTGCGGTTGAAAGGTGTCTTCTGTTTTGGGTTGGACCCTGAAGCACTTGTTGTGGCTTGTGGCATGATGGTTGTACTGTTATCGGTTCTGACTGCTTTTTTGCGTGTCAGCGAATAACTCAGTGGATAGATCACAACAAGCACACCCGCAGTACATAACATCAGGGTTACAAAACCTGCACCCTGGAGCAGAGTAACCCCAATGATTGGCCCCATAGACATAGCCAGGCTAGTTGATAGACCAAAGTAACCCATACCTTCACCCATTCGTTTGACGGGCACAATGTCCGAGGCCATCGTTGGAAAAGCGGTACTGCTCATACCAAACCCGATACCAAACAACATTCTGAGCAACAAGAGCACAGCTATACCGGCAGCAAAATAATAGCCGAGCGTTGCCAGCAGGGCTACGGACAGGCCTATATAAATCATGGCGTTACGAAGACCCTTCTCCAGTGCTTTCGCGGAATAGAGACGGGCTGCTATGGCACTTAGTGCAAACAGACAGGTGAATAAACTTACTTCAAATGCATTGGCGTGAAATCGCTCCTGAACGTAGGACGGAAGCGGAGAGACAATCATGTGCAGTTGCAAGAACAACAAGAAGTTGCACAGCATCAGCAGTATAAAATCGGTGGTCCATAGTCTAACTTGTTGTGTAGATTGTTCTTTCATGATGATGTATTCCCCCTGAGTTGTGATTCATTACAAGTTGCGGTTAATGAGGGAAAGAGTATGTTTAAATGCTTCCATCTGGTCTTCGGATATACCTTCAGCAAGTTCTTTATTCATTTCTCTTTCAATCGGAACGAGGATATCAATTAACGCTTTGCCTTCCGTGGTGAGATATAACAGATAGGCTCTGCGATCCTGTTCGCTGGTCCGGCGTTCTACCCAGCCTTTTTTCTCAAGCAGATCAATAATCCGCGCAGTGGTGGGTTGGTCTTTGAAGACACGTGCAGCGAGCTCCTTCTGATTAACACCTTCACCGCGGTCAACATTAAAGAGAACAGAAAATTGCTCTGTCGTAATATCATAAGGTTTGAATCGTGTCGCAAGTAAAGCTACTGCTTTACGGTGTGTGAAACCCAGCATGAATCCAATAGATTGTTCCAGTGTATAGTCCATGTGATTGCTAGACCTCGCTTCCATAATAAAATGTCCCAATTAATTAGTTGTTACAACAACTATATGTCAAACAAGTATTTTTGTCAAAATGAAATATTCTCATATCGAACGTACGTGTGCGCTGTGCAATGATCCAAAAATACTGTTAGAATAGTGATGAAACCGCTTTTATAGAATCGATGTCCAGCGTGCTTGAAGAATGGAGAAAACCAATTTGCTCTAACTGATGTTGGAGATGACCAAGGAGAGCTGTGTATGCTAAAGAATATACCCGCAATAATACCTCCAGAGTTACTCAAAATCATGTCCGAAATGGGTCATGGAGACGAGTTGGTTCTGGCGGATGGCAATTTCCCCGCAGCCAGTCATGCCAAGCGACTAGTACGTTGTGATGCACTGGGAGTCGTTGAACTGCTGGATGCCATCCTGCAATTATATCCACTGGATACCTATGCTGAGCGTCCCGCTGCTGTCATGCAGGTTGTGAAAGGGGATCAGGTGATCCCGATCATATGGGAAGACTACCGCCGGTTGATTGAAGAATATGAAGGCATCACGGATGCGTTTGATCATGAAGAGCGATTTGATTTTTATAAACGCGCTTCGAATGCCTATGTGATTGTTGCAACTGGTGAGCGAGCGCAATATGCCAATCTGATTTTGAAGAAAGGTGTCATTTTCCCTGATGCTGATCCTGGTCAGGAACAGCAGAATGCTGAATCGAACTGAATAATTACGGCGACGGAGCAGTGGATGCTCTGGTCGCCTTTTTATTTTTGCCAATACGGAGTCAATATAACAAAACGTACAGAATGGGCATGGACTAGATAAGCACGATGCAATCTGGAAGCACGCATGAACGAACGTCATCTCACTGCTCAAGATACTACAAACTTTGATGCAGATGATGAATGGGGAAAAAGAAAGAACTGTTTTACAATTGAAAGAAATACAAACGAGGAGACGATGGTCTCCATACCAGAGGAGTTGAGTAAAATGCAGCACCGAATCAGACAAGCGGGTCTTCTTGATAGTAACGAAGTGGGACGTTTGTTCAATGAGTACAGGATGTTCTACAACCAAAATGCTGATATTGAGGCAGCACGTCAGTATATTAGAGAACGAGTGGAAGGCCATGAATCGGTGATTTTGGTAGCAGAAAAGCCACTCTCGAATGGCTTAATTTGTACTGGATTCGTTCAGCTATATCCCAGTTTTAGTTCGGTATCGATGGGGCCTATCTGGGTGCTTAATGATCTATATGTGCATCCGGATTATCGTCAGCAAGGCATTGCCAGGAAGCTCTTGCAAGCAGCCAAGCAATTGGCATCTGAGCGAGGAGTTCTTCGTATATCACTCTCAACTGAGTTAAGTAACAAACAAGCGCAAGCTTTATATGAATCCGAAGGATATGCACAGGATACCAAATTCATGTATTATGAACTTAATGTATAAGAGGTTGCTCAAAAAGATGGACTATATGAATGAATGGCACACTCGTGTCGTTGGCAACAAGGGAGGGGGAGTCGCAACATGATGCAGTGGATTGCCATGATCACGATGTTAATTGATCATATAGGGGCTGTCTTTTTTCCACATATTATAGAGTTGAGGATCATAGGTCGTATCGCTTTTCCAATCTATGCTTTTGCAGTGTATATCGGTTATAAACATACACGAGACGTACAAAAATACATATGGCGGCTGTTCTGGATTGCAATCATATCACAGGTGCCGTTCATGGCTGCGTTTAATCATTATTCTCTGAACGTGGTGTGGACATTGTGGTCAGCCCTGTTGGTATTATTCGTTATCGATAAATTGCCATCCAAACTACTGGGGATTCCGATTGTAATTGGAGCAGGTTGGTTCATGGAAATTAGCCAAATGGATTACGGGATGTACGGGTTATTATTGGTTCTGTTATTCCGTTATTTCCAGGGTCCTGTACTTGTCGTAGCACATGTCGTGTTAAATGCACTATATCTTCTGCTGCATAACAGCTCTGTGCAAATGTATAGTGTGCTCGCAACCGCCGGCATTGCTATTGCTCAGTATTACCAGGCGGGATTCCGTATGAAGGGGCCACGTTGGGTCTGGCGTTATTTCTATCCAGCGCATCTTGCCATCATTGCAATTATCCGATGGGTCTAAAAGAATGATCCAAAAATGCGAAGTAAAGAAGCCATCTTATCGTCAGTGAATGACGATAGATGGCTTCTCTTTGTGTGACCTTATTTATTAATTAAATGTTAATGATAAAGTGAACTTACTCCATCGCTGTAGAAGTGCCGTTATGGCGCCGGATTGCAGATGGGAAATATCCAATCTGAACGGCGTAGTCTAACATGGCGGAGATGAAGCGATCATCTGTTCTGGCACATGAGATTCCGGCAGGTTCCACATAAGCCGTTGTGACAGGGCAAGCATAGACATATGCTGAATCCTTCGCACCGTCGCCTTCAAGCTGTGCAATAGCCAACTGAAGAGCTTCCGGCTCTTTGCTGATGCTGGCATCGAACAACCAACGTGTGTAATCAGCGAAAGGTAGCGTTTCGACTTCGTAACCAGCCTGATTCACAGAACGGATCAGCTCATCATAACGGATGGGCTCCGGATTACAGATGTGGAATACACGACCGGCGGTATCCTGACGTAAGGCCAGATGAACGATAGCTTCACTTGCATAGTTTATCGGTGTGAAATCAACCATCCAGTCAGCTGCAGGAGCCTTGCCGAGCAATAACATTGCTTTAATCATACGATAAAAGGCGTTGCTATCAATATTGGACTGGAAGCGTCCAGTTTCGGAGTGGCAAGTGAGATTACCTGCACGATAGATGCTGACAGGTACACCTTCCTCTGCCGCAATCATGAGCACTTTCTCGGCTTCAAGCTTGCTGTCCGAATACAGGTTGTCCACATGCAAGTCAGCCGGGAACCGATCATATTGCAGGGAAGATTCCCATTGTCCGCTGAGTGCCAGATCTTCCGGAATACCCATCGTGGATACATGGTGGAAGGAAGCACCTGGTTTGCTACGAATCAAGTCTAGCAATGCGACCGTTCCTTCCACGTTTGTTTTGGCGAACTGATCGGCATCGCCGAAATGACGTACGTCTGCAGCGCAGTGGATGACACGGTCAATTCGATCCTGAACATAAGCCCTTTGTTCATCGGACAGACCGAGATTAAGTTGTTCGAGATCCCCTTCAATAATCTCCACGCGAGTGGAGAGTTGGTCAGTCAGTTGTTTGCCGAAATATCCTTCCAGCACGTTAGTCAAACGTTCCATTGCAGTTATTCCATTGGAAGGTCGACGAACAAGGGTGTAGATTCGTGTGCTGGAATTCAGAATTAACTGTTGCAGCACATGAGAGCCCAGATAACCAGTCGCTCCGGTCAGTAACACATGCTCAGGTTCACGAATGAGCGGATAACCCAACTGGGATGTTAGCTCCACAGGGTGTTCGGATAGTTGTGTAATCATACCTTCGGTCACCACTGAATCCGTAACTACTGCTGCACTGAGAGACAATACTTCCACACGACGAGCGAGAGCGCGGACTGTTTTCTCGGCAAAGAAGTCGGCGATTTTCAGCTGTGGATAATGTGGCTTCAGAATGACCAGTACATGAATGACCCGGAGTGAATCACCACCGATATTGAAGAAGCTGTCTTCGACACCGAAGTCATCGTGCTGAAGGATTTCTTTCCATGCGTCCAGGATAATGGATTCCGTCTCCGTCTCAGGCATGACCCGGTCAGGGCGATCTTCATGTCGTTCCACATGAGGCAGAGATATCATCGCTTTGCGATTGATTTTTCCAGTTGGTGCAATCGGCATTTCATCCAGCTGACAGATCCACTTTGGTACAAAATAAGATGGAAGTTTCTCCGTCAGTTCTGCCTTGATGTCCGAAACAGAGAGGGTACTGCCATCTTTCGATGTAAAGTAACCAACCAGCATATTTTGTCCGTCGGATTCTTTCTTCGGAATGACGGCAACGTTCTGGATCTGATCAAGCCGTGCAAAGTGATCTTCAATCTCCCCGATCTCAATCCGGTGACCGCGAATTTTTAGCTGTGAGTCACTGCGACCAACATATTCGAGCAACCCGGTATCCAGCAATTTGGCAATATCGCCAGACTTGTAGATTTTCTCACCTATCGCAAACGGGTTCTCAATGAATGCTTGCTCTGTACGTTCTGGCTGATTCAGATAACCTTTGGCCAATGCAGGGGTAGAAATATATACCTCACCAGGTACACCTGCCGGACAGAGCTGTTGTTCTTCATTTACAATGTATACTTTGTAGTTATGAATCGGTTTACCGATAGGGATGTTCACCACATGTTCGGGAACCTGCTCACTGATGCGGTGAGTAGTTGTGGCTACTGTACATTCGGTAGGTCCGTACACATTAACAATATCAATCTGGTTTCCAAATTTGCGCTGGAAGGCACGAACCTGTTCACCATATAACGCTTCTCCGGCTACAGTAATGATTCTGACTTTGGCCAGCTTGTGGAAACCTTCATCGGATAAGTAGGAAGCAAGCTGATTGAAGAAAATCGTAGGCAGTATCGTAATGATGGTTGTTCCTGTCCGTTCAATTGCACTTGCGAATTCTTCAACGGATACACGTTCTTCCGCAGACAACAGATATAATTCTGCTCCATAGAACAAGGCGCCAATGGTATCCCACACGGATGCATCAAAGCTGTATGTAGCAAACTGGGTTAATACATCACCTGGTTGAATGTCACAATCACGCTGAACCACACTGCCAAGATTGGTTACACCCCGGTGGGCAATCAGTGCTCCTTTGGGTTTACCGGTCGACCCTGACGTGTAGATAATATACGCAAGATCATCCGGTTGAATATCCAGATTGGGGTTACTTGCTGCAAATCCGGCTAAACGACCATCCACAGCGAGAATCTGACGGACCGTAGCTATACTGGAGAACAAGCTGGAAGCTTGGGCATAAGAAGCCTCCGTTGTCAGCACGAAGGAGGACGCCGTATCTTCCACGATATAACTGTTACGTTCTTGTGGATGCTCAGGGTCGATCGGAACATATGCACCACCTGCCTTCAGAATACCAAGCAGGGAGATGATCGTCTCCAGACTTCGATCCATAAAGATACTGACGAATTCACCTTTCTGCAATCCATTGGATAACAGAACACGTGCAACCTGATTAGCTCGTTCATTCAATTCCCTGTACGTATAACTTTTGGATGGCGATGTTATCGCCGGTGAATCCGGATATGCCGCTGCCGTTGCTTCGAACCAGCCATGAACCGTTTGATTCTCTGGTTCGAGAACAGAAGTATCATTCATTTCACGGTAAAGCAATCGATCTGAGGCGGAAAGAATATCTACCGTACCGATTGCTTTCTCACCGTCACGCACAAATGCGAGTAGAAGAGTCTGATAATATTCTGCATATCTCAGCACGGTAGACTCTTTTAACAGTGAACTATCATAGAACAGATCGAGGATGAGCATGTTCTGATCATCTCGAACGTTCCAGTTTAATATTTGAGGAGCTTGAGGCAACTGTACACTATTCAGCATAAAAAACGATTCAGGGTATCCACCGTTTTGCAACGTGTATTCAATCTTGAGCTGCTCTGAAACTTGATGACATAGTTGGCTGAAGGTCAATTTCCCCTGAATCTGTAATGAAAGATAGGAAGCTGCCTGATCGGGGGAAAGTATACCTATGGCAAGTTCCTGTTCAGCTGACAATCGGAATAACAAGGCTGCATAAGCTGAGAGTAGTACCGGGTACACCATCTGTTCTCCATACTTCTGTTTAAGTTCACGGCTCAGAGAAGCATGTAATGTGATTTGAGCAGACTGATAAGAGAATGATTGTTGACGTCGCCCAAAATCCAGTGGAATCTGCAGAACTGGCAAGCTAGATTCCATGGAATGGGAAGAAGATGGTTGGTTTTCAATCACTTCAGTTATTCCTCCTTGGTTCAAACCGAATGTTTGTGGATTTGAATTATTGTTTGCTTACATTGAAATGAGAGATCAATTCTTGGAGTTCCTCAGACATACTGTTAAGGCGTGTGGAGGAGTCTACCAGTGTTATCAAAGATGCTTTTTGCTCATCAACAGATGAGGAAATTTGTTCACTGCTGTTTGCTGTCTTGCTTACGCTTGAAGACAAGTCGTCCGCTGTAGCGGTCATTTCCTCCGTACCCGCAGAGATTTCTTCTGTCGCGCTTGATACTTCCTGAATCTGATTAGATACTTTTTTCGCTGCTTCTAAAATATCTTCGAACAATTGTCCTGTTTGATCGGCTACGCTGAGCCCTGTATCTACTTCTGACGTACCTTGTTCCATAGCACGTACAGCTTGTTTAATTCCAGCTTGAATCTCTTGGATCAATACGCCAACCTGGCTGGTTGCTTGTTCAGACTGCTCGGCAAGTTTGCGTACTTCACCTGCAACAACTGCAAATCCTCTTCCTTCTTCACCAACACGAGCTGCTTCAATGGAAGCATTAAGAGCAAGCAAGTTAGTCTGGCTGGAGATTCCCGAGATGATATTGAGAATATCGCCAATTTCCTGTGAACGACTCTCCAGAACCTCAATGGCAGAAGCGGTATTCTTAACCGATTCCGTAATCAGATTCATCTGTTCAGATACCTGACGGACAACACTGTTACCTTGTTGCGAACGACGTTCCATCTCATAGGCTTCATCCGCTACACTTGCCGAGCTGCTGGCAATCGTCTGGATTACGGTAGCCATCTCGGACATGGCACGTGCACTATCCCGGGTTGCCTGTTCCTGTGAACGAATGTTGGAAGTGATTTGAGTAACATTATTATTGATAGAATCTGCATTCTCACTGTTGCGCTCGGAAACTTCATATAGCTCTTTGGCAGACTGATTTACTTCTTGTGAGGTGATTTGCACTTTAACGATAGTATCGTTGATTTTGCGAACCATGGTGTTGAACTTCTCGTTAACGAGTCCCAGATCGTCTTTGCCTGTCGGAATGTTGACATTCAAATTACCCCGACTTACGTCATCAATTCCTTTGATCAAGTGACGGATAGGGGAAAGTGTGTTTTTAACTACAAGGTATTGGATAATCAGGAATAACAGCAAGAAGGCCACAAGGATGATAATTCCGTTTTTGAGCAAGGAATTTAGTCCCGCAGGTACAGCTGATGCATCTGCATCAACGGCAAAATATGAGAAAATCTTTCCGTTGCTGTCTTTGATTGGATATGCAATGGTTGTCCATGTTCCGAAATCATCGGAATAAAATGTTGTGAATGTTGGGCGATCCGTATTAAGCATTTCTTTCAGTGCATTGGCTACAACGACCGGCTGCTCATACATGTCACCAATATTTACGTTCTCACTTTGAAAAGCCTCTCTTAAATTGGTCGGCATCGCTACAAGGGAAGTTAATCTCTTGTTATCGCCACCGAGCTCAACACCGAAGATGTAGGCTTGTGCAATGTTAGGATAATATTCTTGCATCTCATCGAAATACGCTCGTAATTTCGTTTGTGTTGCTCCATCATAGCTACCTTCCGCAATAGCAGCTTGTACCTCGGTAGGATTGATATCTTCAGCCCACTTTTTGGTAATTTGTTCCACCTGTCCATGCAGCTGATCAACAAGAACTGTTTTTTGAAAGTAGTAACTGCTTGCGATAAGTGCTACCCCGATGATGATGATATTAGTAAATGAGAGTAACAAATTTTTGGAGAAAAACGACATGCTTTTCCAACTTAATGATTTCACTAAATTCCACTCCTGATCTTCTTTAAATTAAGAAACTTTAGGGTTGCTTTGGTACAGTGAACTAGATCATTCCGTGATCCCCTCCAAAGGAAATTTATGCGACCATGGTCTTGGTTTATCAGTCGCTTTCGTAGAGACTTATGTACCGTATGAACCATAGGTGTCTAATTATTAAAACACATCTATAATTAATATGTCGTATAAAATGTCGTTAAATTGAATAGTATCGTTAAATTTTTTTTAATATTTTACGTATTTATGGACATATCAGATGGTTTATAGGTATTTAGAACTGTTTATTTTAAAATTTCCCATTTTTTAGCTTCATTCTGTATTCTATAACATGGTGGGTAAAAATACATCCTTCAACAAAACAAAAATATGATGGCAGAGATGCAACAGAAGGCACGGATATACATCGGAAGCGGTTTTATCTATAATAACTACATATGCATTTCTCAAATTATGAGCAGCGGGGGTTTATAGATGAATCTTAAACAGATAGCAGCAGAGCGTGCGGCAGAATATGTTGAAGATGGAATGAAGGTTGGATTGGGTACAGGTTCAACAGCTTATTATGCCATCTGCCGGATCGGTGAGCGGGTACGTGATGGATTGAACATTCAAGCGGTTGCCACTTCAGAGGCTTCAGACAAGCTTGCCCGTGAATGGGGGATTCCCATCGTCCCATTTGACCAGATTGGACGTCTGGATCTGACCATTGATGGTGCTGATGAAGTTGATCCCGAATTTAACCTGATTAAAGGGGGGGGCGGGGCTCTTTTGCGTGAGAAAATCGTGGCGGCCAATAGTGACAAATTGATTATTGTAGCGGATGGCAGCAAAGCCGTGCAAAAGTTGGGGAAATTCCCGCTTCCAGTTGAGGTGGTTCCATTTGCTTCTGAGTGGACCTTCCAGGCGCTCGAAAAATTGGGGTGTCAACCACAGTGGCGGATGGATGGACAGCAACGTTATCTGACAGACAACGGAAACCTGATAGCAGATTGCCACTTGGAGGCGATTGATCACGCTGCGGACCTTAATGTTCAATTGAACATGTTACCAGGTGTTGTTGATAACGGACTATTTGTGGATATGGCTAGTACAGTCATTCTTGCCAATGCGGATGGAAGTATCGAAGAGCTTCATCGTTCTTAATATGGAAGAGGGTGCTTTTCATCGTATGAAAGAACTGCCAATCGTTGATGGTGAACTTGTACTCAGGTGTGTGGAGAAACAGGATCTGAAAGAACTCTATGAATTGATCTACAGTGATGACGTACCTGAATGGAAGCAATGGGATGCACCCTATTACCCACTTAAACACGAAAGTTATGAAATTTTTGAACAAGGTATGCTCAAACGTATGGACGTAGATCCAGGCGATTCCAGACCCGTATCAATCCGTATTATTGAATCCGACAGACAAATTGTGGGTACAATCAGCTATTACATAGAAGATGAGTTATCCATGTGGCTGGAAATGGGGATTGTAATATACAGATCTGTCCAGTGGGGACGCGGGGTTGGCACACGCTCACTTGTCATGTGGTCAAGTCATTTGTTCGAACAGATGCCTTTGGTTCGGGTTGGATTGACTACTTGGTCTGGTAATGAACGTATGATGCGTGCGGCTGTGAAAGCCGGATTACAGGTGGAGGGGCGAATGCGGAAGTGTCGTATCGTTCGCGGGCAGTACTATGATTCAATTCGTATGGGGATGCTCCGTGAGGAGTGGGAGCAGAAGCTTGCCCCTCATACGAGCCGAAATGTAAACAACTGATGGAGGATTATTGAAATGCTGAACACGGAGGACAACCGGGAACTGTCTTTACAATTATTCGTGGTTCTTGTTCGGGCCTACAATTCTGTGACCTCACGTTCCAATCGGGACATCCAGAGTCACGGACTGAATACGACAGAATTTGGTGTGCTTGATTTGTTATATCATAAGGGACCGCAGGCATTGCAAAAGATTGGTGAAAAGGTCTTAATGTCCAGTGGTAATATTACGTACGTTGTAGATAAGTTGCAAAATAAAAATCTGCTGTTTCGTCGACCATCCAAGGAAGATCGGCGTGTCATTTACGCTGAGTTAACCGAAGAAGGAAGAGAATTGTTCACACAGATATTTCCTCAACACCATCAGGTCATCATTGATGCTTTGGAAGGACTTGACCCTTCCGAGAAAGTGGATGCGATTAAGATGTTGAAGAAGCTGGGACTGGCGGCAGAAGGGAAAACTGACTTGCGTTCATAACGCAGGTCAGTTTTTTTTGTGGATCTCGAAAAGTACAGGTATATACTGGCTGACTGACTTGCAAGGCCCTCCATAATATAGGAAGATTGTTCTATACATTCATGGTGTGTAAAACATGATCATCGAAAGTTCATGTATAATGGAACAGAACGATTAAGAGCGGAATGGATGGATTGGATCAAGTAGAAGAACCTATCCCGATTGCAAGTTAACTAACATCGATCTCATTCTGGATTAGTCACGAATGAAGATTGAGTGTGATGCGGGTATGAGGAGGGTGGCATCTATGAGTCATCAAGAAGCAGGAGAACGTTTGCTCCAGGAATCTGCGAACTTAGCTGATAAAATAACGGAGAAACAGTATCTCAGACAGCCCGATTTACTTGACCGATTTGGCGAGAATGGAAAAATGCGAACCAAACAGGATTCGGAGTATAGCTTGAACTATTTGGCAGAAAGTGCGCTCGTACAGAGTCCAGGTCTGTTTACTCATTATATTGCCTGGCTGAAAGTTTTACTTGAGGGTTATAAGGTATCACCAGAAGACCTGGTGATTAATCTCAATCTGATCAAAGAGACATTGGAAGAAGAATTTGAGCATCCGTCAAAGGCGCTTCTGCTCGAGTATCTGGAGATGGGAATATATAGAACAACACATATGGAGTCACAGGCGGGTTACATCAACGAATCCATGCCATATGGAGATGCCGCGCAATCGTACTTACAGTGTTTGCTTGAGAATAAACGGAAAGAAGCCTTTGAGATCATTGAAGCCCAGTTAGAAGCCGGGGTGACGATTCGTGATATTTATCGATATATCTTTCAGCCTGCCCAATATGAAATTGGACGATTGTGGCAATGCCATCGTATTAGTGTGGGGCAGGAACACTTTTGTACGGCAGCGACCCAGTCATTCATATCACGTCTTTATTCTCGCTGGCTGATTCATACGGGTCAGGATAAAAAACTAGTGGCTACTTGTGTAGGCAGTGAACAACATGAGATCGGACTGCGTATGCTCACAGATGTGTTCGAGATGGAAGGTTGGGATACGCACTATCTGGGAGCCAATGTTCCCAATGGAAGTGTAATAGAGGCTATAGAGCGGCATCAGGGCGATGTTGTTGCGATTTCAGTTACGATGACGTATCACCTTCATCTGGCCAAAGAGTTGATTCATCTGATCCGTCATCATCCGGCAACGGCACATGTGAAGATTATGGTTGGGGGATATCCCTTTAATATTGATCAGGAGTTGTGGAAAACGATAGGAGCTGACGGTTATGCTCCAGGAGCCGATGAAGCGGTAGTGGTTGCAGAACAATTACTGGCTCAGCCAGCTACTTGTAATCAGCTTGATATGGTTAGGGATTAAGAGAGGGATGATGTGATGTCTAATGAGGGCGGAGAGATACAGAGGCTACGCAGAACGATTGAGCAGTTATCGGATCAGATGATCCGGAGTAAAGAGCAAGAGGAACGGACACTTACGGAATTCTCGGATATGAATAATGAACTGGTGACACTCCAACGTCTGCTTGCAAAGAACAATAACAGTCTTGAAGCTGCACGTCAGCAAGCAGTAGATGCAGGTGATTCGAAAATCGCATTTATTGCAGGCATCAGTCATGATTTTCGTACGCCATTGAATGGCATATTGGGGATGGCTGAGATGCTGAAGCTGTCTCCATTGTCTGAAGAACAGGAGAATTCCGTTTCCGTTATACAGGATGCTGCCAAACTGCTACTTAAGCTGATTCAGGATCTTCTGGATCTGTCCAAACTTGAGGCGGGTCAGATGCGACTTGAACTGGGAGAAGTGGATCTGCAAGAGACGATAAACTATATTGTTCGTTTGCTCGAACCCCAAGTCAGAAAGAACGGAAATCAGTTATCGATAGACTGTGACCCCAGAATCTCTACCCTTCTTGAAGGGGATTCAACGAGGATTACACAGATACTGATCAATCTAATTCAGAATGCGAACAAATTCACATCAGAAGGTACAGTGCGGATACGAGTCGCCCTTATGAAAGATGATGAGATTACACAAATGATCCGATTTGAAGTCGAAGACACGGGCATTGGTATCTCGGAAGAAGATCAGAACCAGTTATTTCAACCCTACGTGCAGACTGAACGAGGACGCTCAAGTGAGTATGGAGGAACGGGCCTTGGATTATCGATCTGCAAGTCGCTCGTTACACTGATGGAAGGTCAGATTGGAGTAGACAGTCAGGAGGGTGAAGGATCAACATTCTGGTTCGAACTTACACTTGGTAAGAAAGACGGTAACCAGTCTGTTGCTTCCGCTCAAGAGCATCAGGGGCAGGATATGGATGATGAAGCTCCTCCTGTATCTGTATTGCTGGCCGATGATAATGTCATCAACCGGCAGCTGGTTATGTTGCAGCTCAAAAAACTGGGAATAAACCAAGTGGATGCTGTAGTGAATGGGGAAGAGGCAATAGCTGGTTTTCTCAGCAAAAAATACAGTTTGATTCTCATGGATTATATGATGCCAGTGATGGACGGTTTGGAGGCAACACGCAAAATCCGCTCGATAGAAATGGATGAAATGCGCCATACCACACCAATCATTGCAATGACAGGTAATGTCATGCAGGGAGAGAAAGACAAGTGTATGGAAGCCGGGATGAATGACTTTATTGGCAAACCCTTCACGCTGGAAATTTTGAGTAAGATGATCGAGAAGTGGCAGCAATCCTCCGAACCGACCGAGGTACTAAATATGAGCATCGTACATGAGATTGCGGAATTAAACACCGATGGCGATCGTACACTCCTTGGTATGTTGTTGGACATGTATCGTACCGATACACCTGGCAAAATTGAGGCGCTGCGCAGACATATTGTGTCCGGTGACCATGTTGCTGCAACCGAGGTAGCCCATGATCTGAAATCAGGGAGTTTGAGCCTGGGGATTCGTTATTTATCAACTTTGTTTGCTCAGATAGAGCAGTTCGCGAAGGAAGGTCAATCACGGAAAGCAGAACCTTTGCTGGATGCTTTGTTACCCGCCTATCAAGCAGCATGTGCAGCACTGCAACGAGTAAGTAAAGATTGAATATATCTTAATAAGGAAAGAGGGTAGGGCTCGTTCATGTTATTCTACGTACTTGCAGTACTGGTACTGATCGTTCTTGCACTTCTGTGGACAGGAGGGCTTTATTTTTTCAAAACGGCCATTCGCCGTACGCCAAAAACGTTTTTGGTAGATAATCCAAATCTGATGCCTGAACCGGACAATGAAATCATTAGCAGTGCTTCTGACCTGAAGTGGCTGGATGCTCAGCCTACAGAAGAGATATCTCTTCAATCACATGATGGATTAAAACTGTATGGTACATGGCTCGGTTCCAATAAAGGGTCGAATCAGACGGTTATTCTGGCACATGGTTATTCGGGGAGAGGCAGAGAAATGGCTGGATTCGCCCGGTTTTATGCGGAAAAGCATGGTTATAACGTACTCATGCCAGATGATCGAGGTCATGGACAGAGTGAAGGTGATATCATTGGTTTTGGTTGGTTAGATCGGAAGGATTATGTCCAGTGGACCAACTGGGTGCTTGAAAAAGTGGGTACACAAGGGGAAATCATATTGCACGGCATATCCATGGGAGGAGCAACCGTACTGATGACAGGTGGTGAAGTTCTGCCGATTCAGGTTAAAGCGATTGTATCTGATTGTGCGTATACATCCGTGGAAGAAGAACTGACGTTCCAGTTGAAGCAATTATACAAGCTACCTGCATTTCCGTTTATACCTGTCACAAGTCTGATCTCCCGGTGGAAAGCAGGGTATTCCTTTAGAGAGGCTTCGGCTCTCAAGCAGCTTGCCAAAGTTAACGTTCCCGTGTTATTCATCCACGGAGAGGCTGATACGTTTGTACCAACGGAAATGGTGTACAGGTTGTATGAAGCCTGCCCAACCGAAAAGGAATTGCTGACCGTCCCCCGTGCGGGTCATGGCACAGCGTTTCAAGTCGATCGCACCGGATATGAGGCGGCACTGGAATCCTTTATGAAGAAAAATCTGTCGCCTGCTTTTAATTGATTTTTTTGTGACAATCTGGGTATTAAGTAGAAGATGCAAATCATTTACTAAACGATGGGGGTATCTTGATGGGAAACGAACAATTTGAGGCTGCGCGAAAAGCAGAGGCAGGTTATCATTCCAATTTCTATCAGAATAATGAATTATTCGCCTCTGGTACCTGGATGTCGAGGCCCATGCCCATGGTGATGGATATGCTGGAACGTCTACTTGCTCACAAGGAGGAGTTGCGTGTCCTCGATCTGGGATGCGGAGTCGGAAGGCATACGATACCGATTGCACAGCGCCTTGCAAAAACGAACAGTGAAGTCATCGGTGTGGATTTACTGGATGAGGCAGTAGATGGACTTCGCAAGTATGCGAAAGAATATCAGGTTGATCATATCGTACAGGCAGTGAAAGCAGATGTTGAACATTATGCTGTGGAGCCAAACTATTTTGATTATATCGCTGCTTGTTCTTGTCTGGAACATGTCTCAAATAAACAAGCCTTTATGGAAGCGATAGACCGGTTACAGGCCGGAACTCGTACAGGGGGCATTCATTGTATTACGATGAGCACCAATGTGGAGGAGAAAGAAATCAATACAGGAAAGGAGATTGAACCATTAATTGAGCTGAACCTGCCCACAGCCGAGGCGATTGCTATACTGGAGGATGCCTACAAAGGCTGGAATATTCTGCTTCAGGAACATGTTACACAGACGATTGAAGAGGAAAAGTATGATGAACCGACACAATTTCGTTGTGAACTGCTTCGTTTCGCTGTGCAAAAGCAATAAATTCTCTGCCGGGACCTGACAAAGGACCCGGCACTCTTAATGTGTGGTCTGAAGGGAGATGGTTAAGGATGAATACATATGTAATAGGGATGGATGGAGGAGGGAGCCACACGCGTGTGGCTGTCGCAGATCAGAACGGGAAGATTGTATCCTATGTGCAAAAGAATGGTTGCAACCGTTATCACGATACCAATGCTGAGCAAAATGTGCTGGAGGGTATCGGAGCTGAATCGGCACACGACTTGAACTTTTAGAGGCTAACGACTACAATACGATAACGGAAACAAGCAAGGTATAGGAGGAATCAAGGTGTTAATTAATCTGAAATCACGCATACAGGAGCCGGAAGTACAGGAGCTGTTGTCCTACTCGGTCTTTCCTGATCCGGATCACTTGAACCGTACGTTGCAACAATATGTAGAGAAAGACGAATTGCAAATGGGCGGTTACGAAGATGAGGGACAATTGATCGGTCTGATTGGATATGAGAAGACAGGAACAAGTGAGGTTACCATTCATCATATCTCGGTTTTGCCTGAAAACCGCTTTAAAAATTATGGACGTGGTATGATCTCACAACTGTTGGCAACATACAATCCCGATAGACTGATCGCTGAGACCGAGTTGGAAGCCGTCGAGTTTTATCGGAATACGGGGTTTGTGGTATATAGTCTGGGTGAATTATACCCAGGTGTGGAGCGATTCCGTTGTGTGCTTGAAAAAGAGGAAGATACAGACGAAGAGTAGCACAGAGGCATTTTATTACTTTAAGAAATATATGGATTATAATCAGTACAGGATGTTGGATTTGGCAATGAGCTGAGTCGGACGTCCTGTTTTTTTTGTCGTTTTCATCAGAAAAGCAGGAAAAAAGTATTGCTTTGTAAGATTGTTTCATTATAGAATAGTTTCACAGAAGAATAGTTCGTTAAGTGAACTATATAGATTCGGGAAAGGAGAATGAAGAATGAGTACACCGGATGCAAAAAGTTTGGTGAACCGCTATTTGGATGCTTCCTTTATGGTCAATAAGCGGTTTGATACGCGGATACGTGAACAAGTGGGGCAGACCATAACGACCGATCAGTTCTGCGCACTTCGTCTGATTGAAGAGAAACCTTTCTGCACGCCCTCTGATCTTGCAGAGCTTCTGTGTATAGGTAAGAGCAGCATTACCGCTTTGGTCAACAAGCTGGTGGATCGCGATCTGGTCCATCGGGCCGGGGATGAACGTGACCGCCGCGTTGTATATCTGACACTGACGGATACCGGACGACAGGTATACAGGGAAACAGAACAGGAAATACAGCAGATTCTGGAGCCGTATCTGGTTCATTTTAAACCGGAAGAAGTCCAAATTTTCATTGAATCTTTTGAGAAGCTTGCAGCTTTGCTATCGCATGAAGGAGGACGGGAGAACGAATGAGAACGATACTAAAAGCAAGATGGTGGTTAATGGGGCTATGGGTTGTTGTAGCTGCCGTGTTGATGTTTACCGCCCCTAACATGAGTGAACTGATTCGGGAAAAGGGACAGTTTTCGGTTCCGGAAGGGTACTCTTCCACCCAGGCAGCAGCGATTCTGAATGAAGCTGCAGCACAAAAAGGAGAACAACAGGGGAGCCAGATCGCCCTTGTATTCTATAATCCCGATGGGCTGGGCACCACGGGGAAACAAGAGGCAGAGAAGGCAGTTAAGCAATTGGAGGCCGACAAGGAGAAGCTCGGCATTCTGTCCATTCTGGAACCTTTCTCTCAGCCTGAACTGTCCGAGAAGATGATCTCAGCTGACGGAAAAACGATTCTAACATCGCTATCCATTGATCAGGGAGATCGTACGGTCAAGGAAATGCGGGAAGACCTGAATGAAGCATTGAAGTCCGTCAATGTGGAGCACTACATAACCGGTAAAGGTCTGATTGATGAGGACACCATTGAAAGTTCCCAAGAGGGGCTTAAGAAATCGGAATATATTACAGTTGTCTTTATTTTACTCATTCTGTTCCTGGTCTTCCGTTCGTTTGTAGCTCCTTTTGTACCGCTGCTGACGGTGGGGATCAGTTACATTGTATCGCAACAGATTGTTGCATTCCTGGTGGATGGGATGGACTTCCCGATATCCACGTTTACACAGATCTTTATGGTCGCCGTCATGTTTGGGATTGGTACGGATTACTGCATCCTGCTGATCAGTCGGTTCAAGGAAGAACTGGCTCATCATGAGAATACGTGGGATGCCATCATTGCTACCTATCGTACTGCCGGTAAAACGGTACTCTTCTCAGCACTAGCTGTGCTGGTTGGATTCATTGCGATTGGCTTTGCCCAGTTTATGTTGTACCGTTCTGCGGTTGCCGTAGCTGTAGGTATTGCAGTGATGATGCTTGCCTTGGTGACTATCGTACCATTCTTTATGGCGGTGTTAGGCAAGAAATTATTCTGGCCGTCTAAGGGTTCACTTGAACATGCGGAGAGCAAGATCTATGGTGCAGCTGGTCGCTTTTCACTTAAACGTCCATGGGCTGCGCTGCTCATCGTTGCAGCTGTCTGTGTGCCTCTTCTGGCAACCTACGATGGCAAACTGTCGTTCAACAGTCTCGATGAGATTGGCGAGAAATATGATTCAGTAAAAGCATTTAACATTATCTCTGACAGCTTCGGTCCGGGTGAATCACTGCCGGGTCAGATCGTCATCCAGAACGATGAAGCGATGGATAATGCAAAGTATATGGCCGTTGCCGAGAAAATTAGCCGGGAAGTAGAGAAAGTAGCCGGAGTCTCTGGTGTCCGTAGTATGACACGACCTACGGGTGATGAGATTAAAGATTTTGAAGTTACACAGCAAGTGGGAACATTATCGGATGGACTGGGTGAAGGCAAGACGGGTCTGGACAAAATCCGTGATGGCCTGAGTGAAGCCAGCAGTCAGCTAAGTAAAAATGAACCACAGTTAAAAGAAGCTGCTGATGGAGCAGGTGAACTTACCAAAGGAACCTCCCAGTTGCAATCGGGTATCACGCAACTCAGTGAGGGACTTGGGCAGATTGAAAAAGGCATTCGAGATGGTTCCGCAGGTGCGGGTGATCTGAAAGCCGGACTTCAGCAAGCCAAAACGAGTGCAGATCAACTTGCACAGGCGAACAATCAGTTGCTTGAAGCCTATCGTCAGGCGGGAGCAGGGGTCGCTGCGCTGGGGGATGGAACCCGCGAACTGGAACAACAGCTGAACGGGGTTTCAACAGCTCTAACCAGTCTGTCCGAATCCTTCACAGCACTTGAAGAGCGTTATCCTGAATTGCAGCAAGATGCTGATTACCAACGTATCAAAGGTACGATTGGTGAAACAGGTTCTGGCACAGCGCAGCTTGCTCAAGGTTTGGGTCAGATTAAGAGCAAGCTGGGAGAAGCCGCCGCTGGAATTAATCAGGCCAATGAAGGGTTTGCCTCCGCAGCAGCCGGACAAAAGGCGCTTGCCGATGGCCTGGGCCAGATTGTAACGGGAATCGGTCAGTTGCAATCCGGTCTCAAACAGGCTGCGGATGGTCAAGGTAAAGTGATTAGCGAAATTCCTTCCATTCAGGATGGACTTGGTCAGCTTCAGGGTGGTCAGGAGAAGATTCAGCAAGGCTTCTCGGATCTGAGTGGTCAGCTGACACAACTGACAGATGGACTGAACCAGAGTGTCGATGGTATTAAACAGGTATCCGGGGGACTGGATTCAGCGCAGGACTACCTGACGCAATTGCAAAATTCACCAGATTCCGATCTGGCAGGTTGGTACGTTCCTGATGAAGCACTGAACAGCAAAGACTTCACACAGGTATTTGATACGTATCTGTCTGAAGATCGGAAAACGATGACGATTGATGTTATTTTCGCCGAAAATCCATACGGAACAGAAGCCATTGATCGTGTTCCTGACATTGAGGCGGCAGTACATCGCGCGGTACAAGGCAGTACGCTTGAAAAAGCAGATATCGCCATAGGTGGCGTTACCAGCACGTTTGCAGATTTGCAGGAGATCTCGAATAATGACTATACACGTACTGTAATGCTGATGCTGGCAGGCACATTTATTATTCTGGTCGTACTGCTTCGCTCGGTCATTATGCCATTGTATCTGATTGTTTCCTTATTACTGGCTTATTTCACATCGATGGCGTTAACCGAAGTGATCTTTGTTAATATCCTCGGATTCGCAGGCATTAGCTGGGTTACTCCGTTCTTCGGATTTGTTATGCTGATTGCACTTGGTGTGGATTATAGCATCTTCCTGATGGACCGTTTCAATGAGAACAAAGGTATGAAAGTACAGGATGCGATGTTGTACGCGATGAAAAACATGGGCACCGTTATTCTATCTGCCGCAGTCATTCTGAGCGGTACATTTGCTGCGATGTATCCATCCGGTGTTCTCTCGATGATGCAGATTGCCACAGTAGTCCTTAGCGGACTGATCTTGTACTCTCTGCTGTTCCTGCCATTCTTCGTCCCAGTGATGGTGAAGATGTTTGGCCGGGCCAACTGGTGGCCGTTCCCGAACAAGGAACAATCAGATTCCGTTGATTCGGATCGGACCATAGGCATGTAATGCATTGCAATGAATCAGGCTCTGCCGCGTTATGCGGCAGGGCTTTTTTCTTTTTTTTACCTCTACAGAAGAAGAAATATGGTTTTATGCAAAAAGAAGGGTGCATGCCTAAGGACACCATCCCGCGCCTTGTCTTGCCACTCATCATAAGATATAGAGCAGTTCATTATGGTTCAGAGAAATCACAGCAGAGAGGGGCGACGGGATGGTATATCGATATGTGGCTATAGGAGATTCATTAACGGTAGGTACAGGAGCGTTGCTGGGCACCGGCTTTGTTCCTTTATATCGGCGAATGGCAGAAATGAATGTTCGTACGTTTGTATCCATGGAAAATATGGGCGTGAATGGACTGACGTCGGGGGAAATGTTGCAGATGATCTCTTCGCATCCCCGAGTGCGGCAATCGCTCCGTGAAGCGGATATCATTACCATATCCATTGGCGGGAATGATCTGATTCGTACGTTTAAAGCAAGTAATGGCATTCCAAATGCCAGCAAAATGACACAGGTGCTCGGAGAAACCCGCAGTAATGTATCCCAGATCATGCGGCACATTCGGCAGTTAAAGGGCAACCATGAGTATATGGTCCGATCCATCGGATTGTACAACCCGTATCCACAAGCGACGGAAGCTGCGTACTGGGTGCGCCAATATAATTCGTTTCTGAATGGAGCGGGATCAGGCAACTATGCGTGTGCTCAGGTGTATGACAGGTTTGAAGGTCGTGAACGTGAACTGTTGTTCTGGGACAGAGTGCATCCCAATGCAAGAGGGTATCGTGTCATTGCGGAGCAGCTTAATCGGACGGGATATTATCCGTTCTCTTGATCACTTTGGAACAGAACTAGACCAAGCGATGGACTTCCTTTAAGATAAATAAAAGACAGTTCCATTTTGTGAGATAAAGGGGTTAATTTTTGGTGCAAAACATCGATTCTGGTTCCCTCCATCCTTCAGAGCAGCAGCGTATATCCGAAGTGTTGGCCTTATATGGTTTTACATCGGATTGGAAAGGCGAGCGGGGAAAGGGTGGGATGAATAATTCTACTTACATGCTCCATGTAGACGGGACTAATTACGTCATGAGACAATATGAAACACATAATGATCCGATGAAAATCACCTTTGAACACGAGGTGCTGGCAGCCCTCCAACGTTCGAACTTTAAGCTTGATACACCTTCACTTGTAAGGCGGTTATCTGGTGAGAGAGGTACGTTCCTTCCTGTAAAAGATACCCTGACAGGTCATACCAAAATTGTGACTCTGTTTCATTATAGGGAAGGCGTCAATCCCATCTGGCATACACCAGATCAATTGATAGGGCTCGGTAAAGCGGCGGGGGCCCTGTCTTCTGTTATGGCTACCCGGGATATACCACTTGAACCTGTGTATCCACCATATTATCGAATTCAGGATGCGTATCCGCTCTGTTCACCAGAACGATTATTACAGTTATGCACATCCCCGCCAGAGCAATTGGCCTCATGTGCAAATGAGTTGAAGCAACTGAGAGAGGCGCTGCCAGATCTGTTTGAAGCCCTGCGGGGTATGGAACATCTGCCGCATCAATTGGTTCATGGGGACGTGAATGCCTCGAATGTATTGGTAGATCAGCAGGATGGTGAAATCTGTGCCATTTTGGATTTTGAATTTGCGACATGGGATTTGCGGGTAATGGAGCTGGCTGTTCCGATGTCTGACCTCCTTACCATGGACAAGAGTGAAGATTGGATGTGGCAGGCACAGGAGGGACTGATCAGGGGATTTCGGGAACAGGTCAGCCTGAAACCGGAAGAATTGCTGGCTATACCTCGATTGATTTTGCTGCGTAGTCTGGATGTGGTCATGCATTTCATCAGTCGGATGTTCGAGGGTACAGATGACCCGGAAGTGGCTGTGGAGCAGATTGTGAAACTCAAACAGCGGATTGACTGGATGCATCTCCATGAAGAACGACTGCGTGAGATATTGGTGTATTAATATCGTTATTAAGAATAAAGTGCACTGGTTCTGCTCATACGAGGGCAGAGATCAGTGCACTTTTATTGGTTAGAAAAGTGATATATGAAGATTACAGCGTATAGCGAATGACATTACAATCCACGTTTGCGGAACCAACTGCGGACAGCCCAGCGGCGCTCCTGGCGTTTTTTGTATTTGGGCAACGAACGATACACGTTCAAGGATTGCTCGTAAGCCTGTTTTGCATCAGCATTGCGCCCAAGGGAACGGTGAACCGAACCGAGCAGATAATAAGCTTCACTGGAAGAGGAATGAATCTCCTGAAACTGATGCACATAATCCAGCGCTTTGTCCTCATGCGTATCTTTGAAGGCTCCAGCAAGGGTTAGGTACGGGCGTCCGTACTTGACTCTGGGGTTGATCTCGAGGGCTTGCAAAATATGACGTTCGCCTTTTTCGATGTTGCCCAAATGAAGCTCAGTTGTCCCTAATGCCTCCCAGTACTCAGCTGATTGTTCGTATGGGCGCTCCAGTTCAAGCAATAAGGCATGTGCCTCGCTGTAACGCTTGCGCTCAATTAACAGGCGAGCCAGTTCCAGCTTGGAAGAAACTTCATTGGGACTCATCGCAAGCTGTTGCCGAAGCCGTGAGATGTTACGCATACGTTTGAGAGGTTTCGTGAAGCTTGGGAACACCCCAACGTAACGACGATCCAGGAAATACAGTATAACGAGTAAAATGAGGATGGCAATGAACGGATTACCTACAATCCGCCATAGAAGGCCAAAGATAAGAAATTTAATAAGCACAGGTTCAACTCCATTTATGATGTAATCGCGTTTCGTACACTTAAAATATATTTCGACTGATCCAGCGGGTTAACTCCTCTGCGTTTGCAAGTATGATTCACATCCGCAGGACAATCTTGGTATCCGGCAAACGAAGTCGTAAGCACTCCGCGGCCGCTTGTCTCGGAACGCAGTTTCACCGGATAATCCATTGAGGTGGCAAGAGGCATAACTCCTTCAATAATACAACGTCCGCTACCAATGACGGGGGCTTCGAAGGTTGCCCGCATATGTACCAGATCACTAAGGGCCTTACCGCCGTATTCCTCCGGGACCGTCAGCCGGAACTGAAGAAGGGGTTCCAGCAACGTGGTACCTGTTCTCGCCAATCCATCCATGATTCCCATAGGCGTGGCTACAACAAAATCCAGCGGATGTGTATGCCAGACATGATGTTCCCCTTCCACCAGCGTGATGCGCAGATCGGTTACTTCCCAACCGAGCATACCTTGAGACAAGGCTTCCGGAATTCGTCGTTCAACTTCATTCTGATAACGTAACAGCAGATCTTCTGTCCTTACGGTTGAGGCATAGATCAGACCGCTTCCGCGAGGCAAAGGTTCAATCTTGAAGCGAAGGATGGCCCAGCAGGGCTTAGGCATCGTATAAGCGATGTAACCTTCTCCGGCTGTACGTGGTGTCTCCTTATAGATGACGGATGGCGGATCAAACACGACATCCAATCCAAAACGACTCAGCAACAGGCTGGATAAAATCTCAAGCTGAATGGTTCCCATGACCTTGAGATGCAGTTCTCGTTCCTCCGGCAACCATTGCAGGTCGAGTAAGGGGTCTTCATCCGTCAATTCTTGCAATGCTGCGACAAGATCGGGGTAACGTGCCGGGTCCTTGCCATGTACTTGTACGGTCAGCAAAGGCACAGCCATCTGTGGCAGAGGAGGTACACCTTCAGGATTGCCGATAATGTCACCCACATGTGTGTCACTCAGTCCATACAGCGCAGCAATCTGCCCCGCGTGAACGGCACCGGTATCCGCCCATTTCCGTCCATCCATACGGCGAATCTGCGTCACTTTCTCTTCAAGCTCCCGCGTCGAATTATGGATGGTATCCCGATTGTGTAAGCTGCCACCATACATACGGACGTATGCCGTGCGGCCCATCGTACGGTCACGTTCAATTTTGAACACAACACCGGATACGGGAGAGTCCACTGGTTGTGCAGGTGGAGGCAGAAATGCAAGGACCGTGTCCAGCAATCCCGTGACGCCAATTCCTTTGCCGGAAGCCCCATAACACACAGGGAACATCTCACCCTGATGCACATACCGCAGGAATGCTTCATTCAGATCCCTTTGTGATAACGGAGTCTCCTGGATGTAGGCTTCCATGACCTTTTCGTCCAGCTCGGCAAGTATCTCGACCAGACCTGGAATGGAAGGTGTGCCATCTGACAGAGAATCTTGATTCGGGTTCCATAGCGAGTCGATGCCATGAAATGAATCTTCGTGGAACTGATACGTTTGGATTTCGCATGCGAAAGGGGACAGGGTGGAACGAATCTGCTCCATTACCGCTGGGGCAGACGCACCAATCCGATCCATTTTATTAATATAAATGATGGTTGGGATGCGAAGTGAACGAAGGGCATGCCAGATGGCTTCACTCTGGGACTGAATGCCTTCTACTGCCGACAGAATGAGAATAGCTCCATCCATTACCCGTAGCGTTCGCTCTACTTCGGAGCTAAAATCAATGTGACCAGGCGTATCAATGAGGTCAATGATGGTGTTCTTCCAGATCAGAGAGGTCATGGCTGCCTGAACGGATATGCCACGTTCTTTCTCAATGTCCAGGGAGTCTGTGGCTGTTGTTCCGTCATCTACACGTCCCGGACTGCGGACGACACCACTCTCAAATAACATATGCTCGGTGGTGGTTGTTTTCCCCGCATCCACATGGGCGAAGATACCAATATTCCTGCGATTCAATTCGTTTAACATGGAATGCTAAGCTCCTCTGACAACGGAATGCAATGTTTCCGACAAGTAATAATCCAGATTATCATACCACATCTTCCATATGGAAGAATATGTGGATATATATGATTAGGCCCAGGCACCTATGTTCCAGTCTGGTTCTATTTTAACGAGAACTGTTCATGGTTCTGCGGTATGCTGCGGGTGTTGTGCCGGTTAATTTTTTGAATTGACGGTAAAAGTGGGGCAGGCTGTCGAACCCGCAAGCATCGGCAACGGCTGCCATCGTCTCATCACCTTGCACCAGATGCTCTTTCGCCATAATGACCCTTCGTGCTAATGCGTAATCCGTTAGAGTCATTCCCGTGTATCGTTTGAAGGCACGACTGAAATGGGCAGGGGATACAGAGGCGTACTGCGCCAGTTCAGGGAGGGAAAGGCCATTCCGAAGGTTCTCGTCAATATGAGAGATCGTAGAAGAGAGCCATGAGGGACCCGGAGCGGATTTACCCGGATTCGCAGGTCCAGCAGCTTCCAGACGTTCCAGAAAAATGAGCAACAGTTGCAGCCTTAACAGGGCCGCATGTGCGCTTAGATGATGACCGAGCTGGAATTCGGTCTGAATATCATCAATGAGGGCGGCCACCTGTAATTGCTCCTCTGTGTTCAAATGCCTCTTATACACACGTTGTTTACGACAACGTTCAAACAGGCTTAGCAAGGAAGAAGCAGCGCCTCCGGCGGTCGATGCCAGTAAGCCCGGGCTGAAGAACAATGCGGAAGATGTGACAGGATTGCCTGCATCCGGCAAAGCTCGATGAACCGTGCTGCCCGGTATAATGAACAGATCTCCTTCCTGCATATTCTCAAGTCCCGTATCAATAAAGATGCTTCCCTGACCCCGATATACATAGATAATTTCATGCCAGTCGTGAAGGTGATCTGGCAATTCGTTCTGAGGGGATTTGGTATCGCTGTACACCAGGCGGAAGGGAATACCGGATTCTGCTTGAATAGTCGTACGAACAGGTGAACGTTCCATAAAGACTCCTTTCCAGACGATCGTCTTCAACGAGATGTTATACCTGGTCATGAGAGAGTATATTTACCGCAATATAAGCAATTTAATTTCCTTTTATTGATGATACAATGAATTTAAAGCGTTTACAATAAAAGGGTGCAGAGCCTTCGAGCTGCATTCCGACAGTACAAATAATCGATGAGGTGAGTGTCCATGTCGGCAAGCACGAAACGGCCAAGGTTGAAGCTGAATTTACTGGGGAGCGATGGTCAGCGCAAGTGCAAGGAGATTATGGAACGTCCCGTGAAGGTTTTGCAGATTGGAGAAGGTAATTTCTTGCGGGGATTTGCAGACTGGATGCTTCATGAGAGTGCCAGACAAGGCAAATTCCATGGAAGTGTAGCTGTTACCCAACCACGACCGGGAGGCAAAGCCAAGCTGGAGCAGATTCGTGATCAGGATGGATTATATACGATGATTACGCGAGGGCTGTCTCAAGGGAAGCCGGTTGAGCGGACAGAGTTGATCTCCATTTTCTCACAGTGTATTAATCCGTATGAGGAATGGGATGCCTTTCTGAACTTGGCAGAACTGCCTTCACTTGAGTTCGTTATTTCCAATACAACCGAATCAGGATTGAAATATACGTATGCGGACTATATCGAGGGTGAACCCGTCCAATCATTTCCGGGGAAATTAACGGTTTTCCTGCATCAGCGATATTTGAAATTTGATGGTGATCCATCCAGAGGTTTGATTCATCTGCCATGCGAGCTGCTTGAAGGCAATGGTGATGTGCTGCGCAGTTGTGTCCTCCGTCATAGTGAGGATTATGGGTATTCGGATGGCTTCCGTTCATGGATCGAGAACCATAATCACTTCCTGAACAATCTGGTAGATCGAATCGTAACAGGTGCGCCGACCCAGGAGGAAGCCGATTCCATGACGAATCGCTGGGGGTATGAGGACCAGTTGATTAATACGGCAGAGCCATATCATTTCTGGGCCATTCAGGGTGATGAATCATTGGACAAAAAACTTCCTCTCAAGCAGGCAGGTCTCAATGTACATTGGGTGAAAGATCTGAAGCCTTTTCAGGTACGCAAAGTTCGTATTTTGAATGGGGCGCATACCTTAATGTCATCACTAGGCATTCTGCAAGGCAAGCAGCATGTGAGAGAAACGATGGAAGATCCACATTTTGGCACATGGATCAGGGAAGCTGTGCATCAGGAGATCGTCCCTGCTCTGGATATGCCCGATCATCAGCTGGACCAGTATGCAGAAGAAGTGTTCGAACGGTTCCTTAACCCGTATATTGATCACAAATTGCAAGATATTGCTTTGAATACGATCGGAAAATTCAAGGTGCGTGTGCTGCCAACACTTTTGTCTTACGAGCAAAATCAGGGAAGTTGGCCAGAACGTTTAATTCAAGGGTTTGCTGGATTATTGTGTCTCTATCGTCCGGTAAATACGCCAGAAGGTTACAAGGCACAACGACTGAATGGAGAGGACATTCTGCTGCGGGATGACCCGGATGTCCTGGCTGCTTTGGCTGCACACTGGGACGGTTATGACACGCTTAACAGGGATCAGAACCAACTGGATAACCGGGTAGCGGCTGTGTTGTCAGATACCCTGATCTGGGGCGAAAATCTGGATGCAAGAGAAGGGCTGCGTGCAGCACTTGTTCGTGAAATCGGATTGTTGGAAGGTGAAGGGAAATGAACACAACAAGTACAATCAATGACTGGATTGCCATTCAACCACAGGATGATGTCATTATAGCGCTTCGGGATTATGCCAAAGGAGAATGCATTACCCTGCCAGACGGTGTTTCTTTTACCTTGCTGGATGACGTGCCCAAAGGGCATAAGATTGCTGTGCATACGCTGGCACCGGGTGATGATGTGATGAAGTATGGTTTCTCCATCGGGATTGCCCAAGAGCAGATTGAGCAGGGAAGCTGGATTCATAGTCACAACCTGAAGACGGGTCTGCACGGATTGCTTGAATATGAGTATCAACCGGGCGCGCAGGTTCAGACGGACATGCCTCCGGAACATCTGCGCTCATTCGATGGATATTTGCGCCCCAATGGTGAAGCAGGTATTCGTAATGAGATCTGGATTGTGAATACGGTTGGATGTATCAATAAAGTGTGTGAAGCTTTGGCACGTATGGGTCAGTCCCAGTTTGGAAGCCGGGTAGATGGTGTATTTCACTTTCCGCATCCATTCGGGTGTTCACAACTTGGCGATGATCTGAAGTATACACAACAGTTGCTGGCCTCCTTGGTGGAGCATCCGAATGCAGGAGGCGTGCTCGTCATCGGTCTGGGCTGTGAGAACAATCAGGTCGATGAATTCCGTGAGTGTATTGCTCCGGAATACCGAGGCAAAGTACGGTTTCTCAAAGCACAGGAAACGGATGACGAGCTTGAGGAAGGGCTTCGACTGATGGAAGAACTTGTTGAGATCGTTGAACATGAACAACGGCAGCCGCTTCCGCTCAGTAAACTCAAAATTGGTTTGAAGTGTGGCGGTTCCGATGGTTTATCCGGCATTACAGCTAATCCGCTGGTCGGTGCAGTTGCTGATATGTTGGTTGCTGCCGGGGGTACGGCTATTCTGACGGAAGTTCCGGAGATGTTTGGTGCGGAGACGATCTTAATGAACCGTGCTGCCAATGAGCAGGTATTTCACGATTTGGTGGACCTCGTGAACGGCTTCAAGCAATATTTTGTGAACCATGGCCAGAACATCTATGAGAATCCTTCACCTGGGAATAAGGCTGGTGGCATCACAACGCTGGAGGAAAAGTCACTTGGATGTACGCAAAAGGGAGGACGTTCTTCCGTAGTTGACGTTCTACGCTATGGCAAACGTGTAACTCAAACCGGTCTGAACATTGTAGAAGCACCGGGTAATGACCTGGTATCTGTAACGGCACTGTCTGCGGCGGGTGCACATATTGTGCTCTTCACAACAGGGCGGGGGACTCCATTCGGAGGTCCGGTACCTACCGTCAAGATTGCGACCCAATCCGATCTGGCTAATCGCAAAAAACACTGGATTGATTTCAACGCAGGCCAGTTGTTGGAGGGGCAGACGATGGATGAGGTCAAAGTACAGCTGTTCGGCCAGCTGATTGATATTGCTTCAGGACGGTCACATACACTCAGTGAGCAACATGGATTCCGGGAGATTGCCATATTCAAGGATGGCGTGATTCTATAAATTCATTCTGGCTGGATGTTGTTAATCGTCTAGGTTGCATTATAGGGTGAACCACAGCCAATTCCGGTTGAAATTTGCACTACAACCGGGATTGGCTTTATTTAGATTGCACGGATGCCAAGTGCTTTGAAGATGCTTGATAATGCGGCGGGTGAAGCATGTTGCTGTAGTTGCGCAGCCAACAGTTCACGTGCCTCTTCTACGCTGCCTTCGAATGGCTTAATGCCATGACGCTGTATCCAGTGATCTGCGGTCTCATATGCGGAGCTGTTCCATGCGACTTTGCCTTCGGCGAGTCCCTCTTTTTCTTTGGTTCCACTGATCACAATGGCTGCACAGCCCTGAAGGTCCAGAAGTCCACGGTCAAATGTTTTTTTGTCCTCTTTTGCCCCGAAACCAGCTTGTGCTCGCAAGGCACGTCCATCTATGCCTTCCTGTTCTGCAACTAACGCATGGAGTTTGAACGCTTCACGGGAGAGCAGACCCGCTTCATACTGTTCCTTGATGGTTTTGGAGTCGGCAAGCAGTCGGTGTACCCAAGGGAAGTACTCAGATGAGACAAGAAGCGCTTTCTTTTTGACAAACTTTCCATAAGCAGCAATGCCCTCTTCAGCCAGACGTGAACGCCATAACCAGGGATCGAGTTCATCATCCTTGTGCCAATGTTCTTTGGGGGTTAGCGATGACAGCGAAGGATAATCGGCAAATAGTGGTGCCAGAGGCAGCAGCCCTATAGACTGGATACGCTGTACTGCTTGTTCGTACGTTATAACGGCTTCATAAGTCATGATATCAGTAGGCTCCTTTTTGTGTTTAGTCAAGCTACGACTTGGTTGAAGCAAGGTATCTCCGGCTCACTTCCTCGGCATGCTGACGAATCTCACTGCGAAGTTGGAGAGGTTCAATCACTTCGGCTTCACGTCCTAATCGGTAAAAGAATCGTACGGCCCAGTCCCATTCCCCTGGTGGACAAAGGAATGATAATTCCCAGAGATCCGGGGCAATTTCAGTCATCTTTTCACCAATATGCTCGTCCTGTTCAGCTTCAATCATTCCCCGATAACTCAGTTGTACCTTAACCAGGGTTGGCGGCTGTTCTGGAGGGATCGGCTTACTCTGCTGTTGCTCTGCCTGTTCATTAAGCATCTGTGCATCCTGTGGTTCGATCGCTTTGACTTCGATAATTCGGTCAACCCGGAACAGACGTTGTTCAACATGTTCGAGGGAATATGCTTCACAGTACCAGAAGCCAGAGGAAGCATATACCCGTGTGGGACAGATATGCAACCAACGCTGACGTGATGCGGAGCGATACAGCACACTAAGCCACCCGTGTTCGGGTATACATGCCAGCAGTGCGTCCAGATGAGGAAGAATGTAATTGCGGTCTGGAATATGATGATGCAGTTGTTTGAGCATGGGATCAATTCGCGACATAATATCATCCGGAATGATAGCCTTAACTTTGTTCATCAGGGTCCAGCGTTTCTCATGAAAGGGTGTGTCGGCGTAGCGACTTAGACCTTCAAGAGCGAATAAGAGCGTCGCTGCTTCTACCGGGTCCAGCTGTAATGGGGGTAATACGTAACCCTCCATAAGACTGAAACCGCCTCCCGGACCGGAAATGGCAATAATGGGCACATTCATCTCGGAGAGGGATTGAATATCCCGAAGAATCGTGCGACGGGAAACCTCAAATTTCTCACCTAATGAGTGTGCCGTTTCGTGACCATGCTGTAATGCCATTACAATGGCAGCAAGCCGATTTGTTCTGTTCATGTCAGCCACTCCGTTTCGATCTGCGCCGCCGGAAAGTGATGTCGTAGTTATATTTCTATTGTAACAACGAATAAGTGACATCATGAGTGTCACCAATATTTCAACTGTTCATTATTTTATAATGGATCAGCATCAGGATTCACAAGCATGTTCCGGCAGGCTTTGTTAAAATGTGTTTCTCGTCCAATTCGCTTTGCATACTGATATTTCCTTCTATCAAAAAGACCACAGATCATGCCAAAAACCCGTATCCGGTGTAGACGGATACGGGAAGTAGCAGCTTTTGGCTTACAGAAGACGATAAAGGTCTGAAATCTATACCAATATCCTCGCTGAAGACAATAACAAGTATAAATGGAATGAATATGTGACACTTTGTATCGCGGGTATTTCTATCACATTATATTATTCCGAATGATTCCAATTAAGCGAAATCGCTTATTTCATTTCGAGCAATTGCACTCCACGGGCTTCAATCTCAACACTTCCCGAAAGCTCACGATTGGTGAGCAGATCATGTGCCTTAGTTGTTCCCAGATCATAGGATTGTGTGGTTGCGTTATGGTTCATGACAAACAGGTAGGGTCTGCCGTCTTTGGTTCGTGCGCTTACTTCAACACCTTCTGGTGTCTCAAGCAAGGATTCTACGTTCTTGGCTGCTGCAAGCTGTCCCAGCAAACCATCCAGGAAGCGCTCATCCGGGTCGGATGCAACGTACCAGGCTTCACCTTGACCAAAGGTATTACGTGTCACAACAGGCATGCCTTTATAAAAGTCGTCTCCATACTCCGCGATGACTTCGGCTCCTTCACTGTGCAGCAGGTCACACAGCATGCCGCAGCCATACTCTCCTTGAAGATCACCGTAGGTTTCTTTGAGGACAATGCGGTTCTTTTGCTCAGGCAGCAGGGCATCAATCTCTTCCACCCAGATTCCGAGCAGTTTACGGAGTTCTCCCGGATATCCACCTGTAGTCACGAGGTCGTTCTCGTTGACAATGCCGCTGAAGAAGGTCGTCAGGAATGTTCCACCTGCTTCAACAAACTTCTCCAATTTGGCGGTAAACCCTGGTTTAACCATGTAAAGAACAGGGGCAAGGACAATGTCGTATTTGCTCAAATCCGTATCCACACTGACGATATCTACCTGTATGTTACGACGGAAGAAGGTTGCGTAGTATTTATGGATCTGATCCACATAGTTCAGGGCAACCGTTGGTCCGCTTGATTTTTCGATGGCCCACCAGTTATCCCAGTCGAACACAATCGCTACTTTGGATTCAACAGATGCATCCAGCGTGGTATCTCCAAGGATCTGCAATTCCTTGCCCAGCTCAGCGACTTCGCGGAATACACGTGTATTCTCATGCCCAGCATGCTCAATAACTGCACCATGATACTTCTCACAGGCACCGATGGAGCGGCGAAGCTGGAAGAACATGATGGTATCAGCCCCGTGCGCAACAGATTGATAACTCCACAGACGCATGACACCTGGACGTTTCAGTGAGTTATATGGCTGCCAGTTCTGCTGACTTGGTGTTTGCTCCATCAACATGAACGGTTGACCATCCTTCAGTCCGCGCATAAGGTCATGAGCCATTGCCGTGAAGCTGACAGGAGTGGCGAGACCAGGATAACTGTCCCAGGAGACGATATCCAAATATTTTGCCCATTTGAAATAGTCTAATTGCTTGAAGAATCCCATCAGATTGGTAGTAACAACGGAGTCCGGAATATGTTTTTTGATTGCATTGTATTCCAATAGATAACAATCCAGCATGCTGTCGGAGTTGAAGCGAGAGTAGTCCAGCGAGATTCCCTGGAACGTTGAATTGTTGTTACCCCAATGTTCGCTCAGGTTACTTGGTAATACAATCTCGTCCCAATCGTAGAAGGTATGCCCCCAGAAATTCGTATTCCATGCTTTGTTGACCTGTTCCAGAGTCTGATAGCGTTCTTTCAGATACACGCGGAACGCTTTCTCACAGTTGTCACAGTAGCACTCACCGCCATATTCGTTGGAGATGTGCCATACGAGAACCGCGGGGTGATCCTTGTATCGTTCGGCCAGTTTATCCGCAATCTTCTCAGCGTATTTGCGATAGGTCGGGCTGTTGGGACAGGAATTATGGCGCCCACCGAATTTGCGTTTGCGTCCATCGGCATCTACACGAAGCACGTCTGGATATTTCTTTGCCATCCAGGCTGGATGGGCAGCAGTGCTTGTTGCAAGGCATATATAGACACCGTTTTCATGTAAACGATTAATCAGTTGGTCGAGTTCTTCAAAACGGTATGTAACTTCATCAGGCTGAATCAGTGCCCATGAAAATACGTTGATTGTGGCAATATCAATGCCTGCCAATTGGAACATCCGCAGGTCTTCAAGGTGGGTTTCGTGATCCCACTGTTCCGGGTTGTAATCGCCCCCGTAGAACATTTTGGGCAGTTTGTTACTAATCAATGTGTTCACCTCTTGTATAAGAATAATCCTATACTATATGATACATATGACTTTTAAAATATAATAAAAGTAATGACTCATATAAGAATACGGAAGTGTATTTCAGCGTATACCCAAGGAGGCATCCCATGTTTATCTCCCCCCGACATCAACGATATTTCATGACATCACGTGATCAGCCGTTGCCCCTTTATATTGAGAGCCTGGGTTATAACGGCAATCAGGAGAAGGTGTCCAGACCTGTCGGGTATCCCTGTTACCATTGGCTTCAGACAGTAAAGGGATCCGGAGAATTCAAGTTTGCCGGGTCCACGGTCGTACTGGGGGAAGCATCAGGTATTTTGCTTCCGCCGAATGAACCGCATGAATATGTGCGTGCCCAAGGAGAGTGGGAGACATTTTACATAACATTTGGTGGTTCCCAGTGTCCGGCAATCTTGGAGTCACTTAGTCTGGGTGAAGCAGCGTTGCATCAGTGGGAACAGAGCAGTCCGTTCAATGATTACGGCCAGGAAGTGCTGGATTCGATCAGAAGTGATCAGGATTTGTCGGGACTCGAGGCGTCAGCGGATATATATCGATTTCTGATTTTGCTCAAAAAACATGGCATGACCGGCAATCGCTCTTCGATCTCTCATGCCGTGGAGAGACTCGCTCCGCTCATTGCATTCATGGAACAGCATTATGCGAATCCCGAGATTGGTCTCGAACATATGGCTGACGTCACGGGGATCTCATCCAGACATCTGAACACCTTGTTCAAGCAGTCCTTTGGCATGACAGCCTACAGTTATTTCATTTTGCTGCGCATTCGCAAAGCCAAGGAAATCATGACCGGGGATACCGCCCTGACGATTAGGGAGACTGCAGTTAGGGTAGGGTTTCGAGATGCAAGCCATTTTGTAGCAACTTTTCGCAGGATTGAGGGGGTAACTCCTGAACAGTTCCGTAATTTGTACTAACATGTACCCAAATGATCAAAAAGTGATGCCAGGAAGGTATTGATGCGTTAGGGTCATTACCGTTATGATGGTATCGATTCCTGAGATTCGAAAACGTTTAAACGGACCCATGTATCCGTTCTACTTGGAGAGGATGATTGAAGATGACAACAACTATACCCTTATGGGATCATGCTGCACCTTTTGCAGCCCAGGGCAATGAAGACGAAATGCCACATTTGATTCCATTTATTCAGCCCGGTTCCGAGAGCGCTGTCATTGTATGTCCAGGGGGCGGCTATGGATTTTTGGCTGATCATGAAGGTGCTCCAATAGCCGAATTGTTGAACCGTGCAGGTATAAGTGCATTTGTCCTGAATTATCGGGTGGCGCCTCACCAGCATCCTGCACCTATAACAGATGGTCAGCGTGCCATACGTTATGTTCGTGCTCATGCTGAGCAGTACGGCATTAACCCTGCCAAGATTGCAGTACTTGGTTTCTCCGCAGGCGGACATCTCACAGCAACACTGGGAACGCTGTATGACGAGGGACAACCGGATCATGAGGACCTCATTGAACGCCAGAGTTCACGCCCGGACCGAGTTATTCTCTGTTATCCGGTCATTACGATGGAGTCCTATGGACATGCTGGTTCCCGTGAGAATTTGCTTGGTTCTGACGCGTCTGCCGAGCAGATCAAGGCTTTCAGTGCGGAGCAACAGGTAAGAGCGGATGCTCCTGAAGCGTTCATCTGGCATACCAGCGATGACCAGGCAGTGCCTGTAGAGAATAGCTTGCGTTACGCACTTGCATTGGGTGCGCATGGCATTCCCTATGATTTGCACGTTTTTGAGAAAGGGTCACATGGACTTGGATTGGCTGAGGACAACCACGCGGTTCGGGTATGGTCAGATCTGTGTCTCACATGGCTCAAGAATCAAGGCTGGTAATCACTGATTGGATAACAACTTAACGGTCTGATTAATCAATTATTCTTATATTAGCGCCTTGGAGCGAAGGAGAAAATAACGATGAAATTGCAAAAAAATGACAAGCTTCTGTTTATCGGTGATTCGATTACAGATTGTGGTCGGGAACATCCTGTAGGCGAAGGTAGCTCCGGTCTGGGACATGGTTACGTAGCGCAAGTCTATGCCCTCTTGCGGTCCATCTATCCGGAATTGATGTTGCGTGTCCAGAATGTGGGTAATGGTGGAAATACGATTCGTGATCTGAAACAGCGCTGGGATCGTGATGTGCTGGACCTTAAACCGGATTGGCTGACGATCATGATTGGCATTAATGATGTATGGCGTCAGTTCGACAACCCATTGTCAACAGACTCACATGTGTTTCTTGAAGAATACGAATCCACATTGCGTGAACTGGTGGCTTCGGTTCGTCCCAACCTGAAAGGTCTGGTGCTAATGACGCCTTATTATCTTGAGGCCAACCCGGAAGACCCGATGCGGGCAACGATGGATATCTACGGAGAAGCGGTACGCAGGGTAGCGAGTGAGTATGATGCGGTGTATGTGGATACACAGGCTGCATTTGCTCCATTTTGGGATCATTTCTATACGTCTGTGCTGACTTATGACCGGGTACATCCGGATGCAACGGGCCATATGGTATTGTCCAAAGCATTCTTGGATGCCATCGGATTCGAATGGTCAGGCGGCGTCAAATCTGAATAAGGACGTGAGGGCATGAGCGACGTAACTGTAGCAGTACAAACCCCGGCATTACTGGGGGAAGGTCCAAGCTGGGATGCGGAGAACAATCGATTATTGTGGGTAGATATTGAAAGCTTCAAGGTGCATGTGTATGATCCGGCTACAGGGCAGGATCAGGCTTATGATGTCGGTGAACATGTCGGGGCTGTTGTTCCCTATCGTGGTGACGAAGTTGTGGTTGCTTTACGCAGTGGATTCCATACGTATCACTTGCTTACGGGTGAGCTGCAGGCTATTGAAGACCCTGAACAAGATAAGGATACCAATCGTTTTAATGATGGAAAATGTGATGCGAAGGGCCGCTTCTGGGCAGGCACGATGAGCATGAATAATGAGAGCAAAGCCGGATCATTGTATTGTTTGGAGCAAGGGCAACCCGTTCGCACAATGGTACAAGGTGTGTCTACATCCAACGGTCTGGGCTGGAGTCCGGATCGGCAGACCATGTATTACATTGATACCCCGACACGTTCTATTGACCGGTTTGATTTTGATCTGACGGCAGGTACGATACAAAATCGGACAAGTATCATTCACATACCGGAGGAATTCGGTTTTCCGGATGGGATGACGGTTGATGGTGAGGGCATGCTGTGGGTTGCGCACTGGGGCGGAGGAAGAGTCACTCGTTGGAACCCGCATACATCAGAGCTGTTGCAACAGATCGAGGTGCCGGCAGATCAGGTAACATCCTGCTGTTTTGGTGGACCGGATCTCGAAGAGTTATACATTACAACAGCACGTATAGGGATTAAGGAAGAACGTTTGAAAGAGACACCGGATACGGGCTCACTTTTTGTCATCAGACCGGGCGTTAAAGGGCAGGAGACTCACGCTTATGGTAGCCAGCAATAAACATGTGCCAATTATGTAGTGAACCTTAGTGAACCTCTGCCTGGGTTGCCAGGTAAGAAACGATTCCATTTTTTACTTATATATAATGTCGAAAGGTGCTGTTCTAACAGCATCTTTTTTTGTTGTATAAACCAGTTTAAACACTGAAAATATTTTACAAAAATCGGAATTTCGACAGAGGGGTTTGGAGATTGCCAGCGAATGTTATTTATTGAAAGTATTATCCAGATAACCGCGAATCAAGAACAATTATGTAAGCGCTTAACAACATGACTGGAAGGGGGTGAGGCTTCTTGTATCAAGGGATGCATTGATTCGTCTGGCACGCCATCATCAGCACGATGAGACAGCGGGGATAGACCGAAATGCAGTAACGAAGTAGAAGAGGAGGATAAGTTGATATGAGAACGTTTATGGGGAAATTGCGAATGATGAGCCTGACGGTTGCTGTAGTAACCGCCTCGCTGGGAGGACTTGCTGGAACAACAGCGGCGGCACCAAGTGAAGCCTATGAGTGGAAAAATGTGGTGACGGGTGCAGGAGGCGGGTTTGTACCGGGCATTATTTTCAACGAGTCGGAAAAGGATCTGATCTATGCCCGTACAGATATCGGGGGAGCCTATCGCTGGAATGCGGCAGACGAGAGGTGGATACCCTTAACGGATTTTGTCGGCTGGGATGACTGGAACAAGAATGGTGTGGACGCACTGGCTACGGACCCGGTTGATCCCGATCGGGTGTATATGGCAGTTGGGACGTATACGAATTCGTGGGACCAAAATAATGGCTCCATCTTGCGCTCTACGGACCGGGGAGATACATGGCAAACCACAACACTTCCGTTCAAAGTGGGCGGCAACATGCCGGGACGTTCAATGGGAGAACGCCTGACCGTGGACCCAAATGATAACAGTATTCTGTATTTCGGTGCACGAAGTGGTCTTGGGTTATGGAAAAGTACCGATTACGGTGTGACCTGGAACGAAGTCACAAGCTTCCCGAATCCGGGAAATTATGTGCAAGACCCTTCGAATGAATATACCAGTGACATCGTAGGTCTGGCATGGATTACATTTGACAAAACAACAGGTTCAGCAGGGCAAGCAACCCAGACAATCTATGTGGGTGTTGCGGATAAAGATCAAAGCGTATATCGCAGCACAAATGGCGGCCTGACCTGGTCAGCTGTTGCTGGTCAACCTACAGGTTATATCCCACATCATGGTGTGTTTGATTCAGACGGAAGCCTCTATATTACGTACAGCGATGGTGTTGGACCCTATGATGGGGCAAAAGGTGACGTGTGGAAACTGAATACGTCGACAGGTGTCTGGACCAACATCAGCCCTGTTCCAAGCAGCAGCACGGATAATTATTTTGGATATGGCGGATTGGCTGTTGATGCACAGAATCCCGGTACATTGATGGTTGCGACATTAAATTCCTGGTGGCCGGATGCCACCTTGTTCCGCAGTACAGATGGCGGAGCGACGTGGACACGCATATGGGAATTTGAAGGATATCCGAACCGGAAGTTACGTTATACACAGGATATTTCGGCAGCGCCATGGCTCACATTTGGGACCAATCCTGCCCCACCGGAAACAACCCCAAAACTGGGCTGGATGATCGGTGATCTGGAGATTGATCCGTTTGATTCGGATCGCATGATGTATGGAACAGGTGCTACGATCTATGGAACGAAGAACCTGACAGACTGGGATGATGATGAAAAAATCAATATTTCAGTGATGGCGAAGGGGGTTGAGGAGATTGCCGTGCTGGATCTGGTCAGCCCGCCAAGTGGTGCACATTTGATAAGCGGATTGGGAGATGTCTCCGGATTCCGTCATAACAATCTGGACCAGGCTCCAGCTACCATATTTACGAGCCCGAACTATCCTTCCACAGAAAGTCTGGATTTTGCAGAGTTAAGTCCAAATACGATGGTTCGCGTAGGTAAAGCAGATTATGCTGCTGATCCAAATGCAAAATCCATGGGTTTGTCCAGTGACGGAGGTACTACGTGGTATAAGGCTAATGCAGAACCTGCCGGCACAACCGGAGGGGGGACCGTAGCCATCTCTGCGAATGGTAACCGACTCGTATGGAGCACATCAGATAAAGGCGTACATTATTCGACTGGCGGCAATTCATGGACGGCAAGCACGGGCATACCTGCACAGGCAAAAGTGATTTCGGATCGTGTCAATCCAAACAAATTTTATGGATTTGCAGCGGGTAAAATCTATGTGAGTGTGAATGGTGGTGCTACTTTCACGGCAACATCTGCGACCGGACTTCCGATGGAAGGAAATGCCGATCTGGATGCCGTTCCAGGTGTTGAAGGTGAAATCTGGTTTGCAGGTGGTAGTGAGGAAGAAGGTCCTTATGGATTATGGCATTCCACGGATTCAGGCGCGACATTCACGAAGCTTGCCAATGTAGAGGAAGCAGACAGTATCGGATTTGGTAAAGCGGCCCCTGGGCAGAGTGTTGTTGCGTTATACACGGTTGCACAGATCGATGGAACACGTGGATTCTTCCGCTCCGATGACGGTGGTGCCAATTGGGTTCGTATCAATGATGATCAGCATCAGTATGCTCGTGTAACTACAATTACGGGTGATCCGCGTTTGTATGGAAGAGTATATCTCGGAACAAATGGCCGCGGAATTTTGTATGCTGACCGTGTTGGAGGTAACAATGGCGGAGGTACTCCAGTGACCAACTCTGCGATTACACCGGTTACAGCCGAATTTGATCGCAAAGCAGGCAATCAGATTAATATTCCAGTCACGTTAACACTTAACGGCAATACACTTGCATCCATTCGCAACGGGAATGCAACGCTGGTTTCAGGTACAGATTACACGTTGACAGGCAATGAGGTCGTATTAAGTAAAAACTACTTGGCTTCACTTCCCAATGGCGCAGTGACGCTAACCTTTCAATTCAGCGCAGGTGCTCCTGCGACCTTGAATCTGCTCATTAAAGACACGACAGCTGCACCTGTTGGAACCATACGCATTGAGATGTTTAACAGTAACACTTCAGCGACGGGCAGCTCGATTAGTCCCAAATTCAAACTGACAAACACAGGTACTACAGCCTTGAATCTGTCTGATGTGAAGATCAGATACTATTACACGATAAACGGCGAACAGCCTCAGAACTTCTTCGCTGACTGGGCGACTGCTGGCAGTGCGAATGTAACAGGCACGTTCAGTGCACTCAATCCGGTTCGGACAGGTGCTGACCACGTGCTTGAGATTGGATTCATAGCTTCCGCTGGAACTCTGAATGCAGGACAAAGCACAGAAATCCATACGCGCATCTCCAAGAACAATTGGACCAACTATACGCAAACGGATGATTATTCTTTTGCAGGTAGTCAGACTTCCTATACGGACTGGTCCAAAGTCACTGGTTATATCGCGGGAAGTCTCCAATGGGGAATTGAACCATAAGTGAGTGATTTAACGAAATGAAGGATTGAAATAGGGGGCCTGATTCGCCAGATGATCAAATGGCGAGTCGGGGCTTCTTATTTTGTCGAAATATAGTGTAAACTATAGATAGTTACCATTGCTTAAAGGATCGTTTTAGGATATAAAAAGAAGTACAATTAATTTAGAATTAATGTAACCGCTAACACTGGAAAGTGTTTATAACCGATATATAATAGTTGGTATAGCCTGTACAGATATAGAGGAAAGATTAGACAAGGGGGTCGCGATCATGAACCGGTTGTGCAAGGTGCTGATTGTTGACGATGAGTTTCTGGTAAGACAGGGCATAAAGCACCATATGAACTGGGAAGCGGAAGGATTTATCATTGTGGGTGAAGCTTCCAACGGTGAAGAAGGATTACAGCAGGTGAACCTGTTAAAACCGGATATTGTGATCACCGACATTGTCATGCCTGTCATGGATGGGGAAACGTTTGTCCGTACACTAAAAGCCAGTAATCCGCAGATTGAAGTTATTGTACTTAGCAGCTTCAGTGAATTCGAGTATGTACGTTCAACGCTTCAGCACGGGGCAGCCGATTATATACTGAAACCCAAGCTGGATACAAATGAATTATTGCAAGTCCTTCAACGCACAGCGGGTAAAATTCCGGAGCTACAGTTCGAGCCGTCGCACGATGGCTGGAGACTTGGACAACTGATGGAGAAGATGCTGTCCGGATTTACATTGGATGAAGATAGCGAAATGCCGATCATTCGAGATACCTTTCCGTATGAATCCTTTCGCTTGCTGGTGTATAAACCCGTGGGTGCTGGAGGGAATCCACTGAAGATGGATCAGGAACAGATTGAATCCAAGCTCCGCAGTGATCTGCCTGAAGTAGAATGTGCAATGGTTCCCGCAGAGGGTACATTACCTGTGATGCTTCTTAATGTCGATCCTGCGAGAGATGAATGGATGCTTGAACGGATCAGACAGTTGGCCAGTGAAAATGCAGCAGGAGAAGACAGTCCTGGTTGGGTGCTTAGTGAAAGCTTTACTTCATTTGAACAGATGGGTGTTGTTTACCGGGAACATCTGATTAAGCTGATTGAATATCGCTTCTATTATAAGAATCGACCAATCCTGGTGTATGGTGAACTGCCTCCAATGCATCCCGCAGGTTACCAGTTTAATGTGAATATGTTTTTGCAGCATGTGAAGCGTAACCGGGTCGAAGCGGCAAGGGAGTATTTACAGGATCATGCAAAAACACTTGGACGGGATTATATTGCCGACGTGTTTGAGATCAAATCATTTCTCGGTAACTTGATCTTTAACGTGACCATTACCCTCGCGGATATGGATGTTCAGTCTGCCGGGCTGGAAGAGAGCAAATATACGTATTTTAAAAATGTGGACGGCGCTTCGAGTCTAGACGAAGTCATGACTGTGCTTGACCAATTCATGACGGAAGTTCAGGAGTGTACCGTTGGTGCGGGTGGAAAACGAAGTGATCCCAACATGAAGATGCTGCTGGATTACATGCATGATCACTTTGATCAGCCGCTCGGGCTTGCTGAAGTAGCCAAGCACTTTCATTTTAATCCATCGTATTTATCCAGTTATTTCTCATCTCACAAAAAAGAAGGATTTAATGAATACTTAAATAAAATTCGGATTGAAAAAGCCGAGGAATTGCTCCGATCCGATGATGTAACGATCTCTGAGATTAGCAGTATGGTAGGCTATTCCGATCATAGTTACTTTTGCAAAGTATTCAAAAAATTCACCGGATTATCACCAAGCCGATACCGGCGCAAATTCTGGGCATAAAGTCAGAAGGATAAGATCATGAAGAAATGGATGAACCAATTATCTCGTCTCGGATTGTTTCCCAAGTTGTTTCTGGTTATGGTGGTCAGTATTGTCCTCGTTTCTGTACTCATCTTATGGACGACCATTCACATGTCAACCAATCTGTTTACTGAGACGTTCAGTATCACCAACTCCAAGGTGCTTAATCAGATCAAAACAAATTTTGAATCCTTTAATGAGGCCATTGCTGCCGTATCGAATAATGTGACGCAGAGTGGATCGATCCGAGGATTCCTGTCCGAAGGAGATGCCGATTCCCTCACGATGGCCAAATCCTTCTATAATATGAGGGAAACGATGGATCGAATTCAATCCATCACAGAATCCTACGAAGTCGGGATAACAATTATCGGAATTAATGGACGGAGCTATTCCACGAATCGTGCTCACCTTCAGTTGTCCGTGGATGAATTGAAGCAGGAGCCAATTACGATGGAAGCCGCTGAGACGCCGAGTCGTCTTATCTTTGATGTTTACCAAAACGAGGCAACGCTTGGGAGTCAGCAGATGATCTCTGCGACGAAAGCGTTGACGGACCGAACACGCAGCCGGATATACGGTACGCTTTATGTCACGATGAGAGAAGACATATTCCGGCAATTTTACAGCAGTTTTACAAGTCGTGGCAATGATGTGGTCATTATGAATGAAAAAGGTGAGATTGTATCATCGAATCGTGAAGACTGGATCGGAACAACTCAGCTGGATTTGCTATCGTATGCCCGGGATATGAACAACAACTCTCCGAGAAGTATTAATGCTCGTGTGATGGATCAGGATAGCGTTGTGTTATCCGAGTATTTACCGTTCTATCGGTTTTATATTGTCAATGTAGTGGATAAGGATCTGGCGATGGGTCAACTTATCGACATGAAGACGGTTGCCCTGATCTGTGCTGCTATCGTTGTGGGGGCACTCATCCTTGTGTTTCTCATCACCAGCCAGATTACCAAGTCACTGCGCAGACTTGTGAAGCAGATGTCCAACATTACGAAAAGTGATCTGGACAACTACATTCCGGTGAGCGGAAGCTACGAGAGCAGGCAGCTTGGTCATGCTTACAATTACATGCTTGATGAACTGCATGATTATGTGGATCAGTTAGTACAGACACAGCATGAACAACGTAACGCAGAGCTTGCGGCATTACAGAGTCAGATTAATCCTCACTTCTTGTACAATACACTTGCATCTGTCAAAGTTCTGGTGCAACAAGGCAACAAAGACAGGGCTGCGGAGACCATTAATGCATTAATTGGATTGTTGCAAAATACGATCAGTGATGTGAGTCAGACGGTTACAGTGGAACAAGAAGTCGAGAATTTGAAAAATTATGTCTTCATTAATCACGTCAGATATGGTGGCCGGATTAAAGCAGCTTTCTACGTGGCTCCGGATTGTACACACTATCATGTACCCAAACTGGTGATCCAGCCGTTTATTGAGAATGCATTTTTCCATGGATTCATCAAGAAAGAAACGGGTACGATTCATGTCATGGTTTCCAGAGCGGGAGAATCTCTCATCTGTGAGATTATGGACAATGGGGATGGAATTGAAGGGCTTGTCATGGGAGAAACGTTGCCCAATCCAAAGAACAATCGTCAACTATTCAGTGGGATCGGTATTCGCAATGTACATGACCGTATTGAGTTATTATATGGATCACCTTATGGGGTCACCATTATGAGTACGGTTGGGGAAGGAACGAGAGTCACCGTTACACTACCTTTGATCACGAGTTGAGTTGTAACCTAATCCAACTGAATACACACGAAATTGAGATCCCTCGCTTCTGTTTTCTACAGAGTCGGGGGATTTTCACGTGTCGAAGGTAAAGCGGGTGAAATCATTTTTGTACTATTTCAAGATCAAGAAATTACAAAATCAAAAGAAATTACAAAAAACCAAATTTAATGCAAGCGGTTTCTGTAAAGGTTTTCATTGTGGCAATAAGATGACAAATCCGTACAAAATTATTACTAACGAATGGAGATATGGGAATGATAAGATGAATACATCGAAAGCAACCGCTTTCAGAAAACGTAAACAAATTACACACAAAGAGGTCGAAGGGGAGTTGAATGTTTTGAAAAAAATGTGGGTATTGATGCTCGTTACAGTACTGCTGTTGTCCGCATGTTCATCCGGTGGCGGAGGTAAATCCGCTAGTGGTGGTGACGAAAAAACAAACGAAATTACGGTCTGGGCTTGGGACAAAGCTTTTAACGTAGCTGCAATGGAAACAGCAAAAGAAGCATATCAAAAAGCAAATCCTGATGTGAAAATTAACATCATTGAATACGCTCAAGCTGATATCATTCAGAAACTGAACACAGGTCTTAACTCCGGAACTGCCAGTGGTCTTCCAAACGTAGTTCTGATTGAAGACTATCGTTCACAAAGCTTCCTGAATGCATATCCTGATGCGTTCAAAGATCTGTCTTCCAGTATCACGGCTTCCGATTTTGCAGATTACAAACTCGGACCAACAGCGTTTGATGGCAAACAATACGGAGTACCATTTGACTCCGGCGTTGCTGGTTTGTACTACAGAACAGATCTGCTGGAGCAAGCTGGCTACAAAGCAGCTGACCTGCAAGACATCACTTGGGATGACTACATCCAAATTGGTAAAGACGTAAAAGCTAAAACAGGTAAAGAGCTTCTTTCTCTTGACCCGAATGACCTTGGTTTGATTCGTATGATGATCCAAACTGCAGGTAAATGGTATTCCGCAGAAGATGGTAAAACACCTGACATTGCTAATAATGCTGCTCTGAAAGAAGCGTTTATTACTTACAAAGCAATGATGGATGCCAACATTGTTAAATTGCACTCTGACTGGAGTCAATTCGTTGCCAACGCCAATAACGGTAGCGTAGCAACAATTCCTACAGGTAACTGGTTCTCGCCATCTGTACGTCAAGAAGCTTCCCAATCCGGTAAATGGGCTGTAGCTCCAATACCGAAAATGGCTGGTCAAGCAAACTCTGTTCACGCATCCAACTTGGGTGGTAGCTCTTGGTATGTTATGAACAACGTTCCTGGTGCAGATCAAGCAGCTGATTTTGTAGCAAAAACATTTGGTTCTGACAAACAATTGTATCAAGATCTGTTGAACAACATCGGCGCAATTGGTACGTACAAACCAGCAGTTGATGGTGACGCGTATGCCAAAGCAGACGAGTACTTCGGCGGACAAAAAATCTTCACAGACTTTGCAAATTGGACGAAAGAAATTCCAAGCGTAAACTATGGTATCAACACATATGCCATTGAAGATATTCTGGTAGTAGAAATGCAAGCATTCCTGAACGGTAAATCAATCGATGACGTTCTGGCTGATGCACAAAAACAAGCTGAAGCACAATTAAACTAAGATACCCAAGGTAACTTATAGAACCCTAGGAAACATCGGAGCCGTCTCCCATGTCCGGCGCAAGTCGAACCGGATATGGCGAGAGGCTCCGTGGGTTCTACCCATGTTCCATGGAGAGAGAGGAGCCATACTGTGAAAGCCATGAATACAGGAGACAGTCTCCAAAAGAAAAATAATTTGACTGGATGGGCTTTTGTTTTGCTGGCTGTTGTCGGGATTGTTGCATTTTACTTCTACCCGATGATCCAAGCGCTGCTCTTATCGTTCAAGTCTGGTGTAGGAGCCAATCTTGAATTTTCGGGCCTTTCTAACTACAAAAGATTGTTAGTTGATACAACGTTCCGTACAGCATTATCGAATACATTTATCTACTTGATTATTCAAGTGCCTGTAATGATTATTCTTGGTTTGTTTATTTCCGTATTGCTGAATGACAGCACACTACGTTTCCGGAGTTTCTTCCGTACAGCGATTTTCTTGCCTTGTGTAACTTCATTGGTAGCGTACTCTGTTGTATTCAAATATTTGTTTGCACCAGATGGAATGGTGAATCAATTCCTTATGGGCTTGCACATTATTGGCGATCCAATTCAATGGATCACAGACCCGTTCTGGGCTAAAATTACGATCATAATCGCCGTTACTTGGCGTTGGACCGGATATAACATGATTTTCTATCTGTCATCCCTGCAAAACATCGATCAATCGATCTATGAAGCTGCAAGAATTGACGGAGCGAATGCTTTTACACAATTCTTCAAAATCACTGTACCTTTGCTTAAACCGATTATCCTTTTCACGTCCATCACATCAACGATTGGTACATTGCAAATCTTCGATGAGATCATGAATATTACCAAAGGTGGTCCAGGTAATGCGACCATGTCGATTTCACAATACATCTACAACCTTTCGTTCAAATATTCACCGGACTTCGGTTATGCAGCAACAGTGTCGTATTCCATCGTAATCTTGATTATTGTATTGTCCATCATCCAGTTTAAAGTGGCAGGTGATAATAAAAATGGCTAAAGCTAAAGCAAAACGGATTTTCACGTATGTGTTCCTATCCATCGTCGCCTTTGTATCCATTTTCCCTTTCTTCTGGATGCTGGTCAGTTCAACGAATGCATCAGTCGATGTCACCAAGGGTAGACTGCTGCCCGGTTCAGCTTTCATTGATAACTTCAACAAACTGATTGATTCGACAAATCTGGTACAGGCTCTCGGAAACTCGGCGATTATCTCTGTAGTCTCCACTCTCTTGGCACTGTTTATTGGTTCCATGGCAGGTTATGGTTTCGAGGTATATCGCACGAAGTCTCGTGACATTGTGTTTAATATCCTGTTGTTATCCATGATGATCCCGTTTGCAGCGATCATGGTACCACTGTATCGTATGTTTGCAACAATCTCGGGAGTTGCACCGGTTATCGGAATCAACACGATGGCAGCAGTGATCCTGCCAACCATCGCAACAGCGTTCCTGATCTTTTTCTTCCGTCAGAACACCAAAATGTTCCCGAAAGATTTGCTGGAAGCTGGACGTATTGATGGTTTGAGTGAACTCGGCATCTTCTTGAAGATCTATATGCCAACCATGAAAACAACATATGCAGCGGCAGCAATCATTACATTCATGAGTAGCTGGAACAACTATCTGTGGCCACTCATTGTATTGCAAACACCTGACCAACAAACGATTCCACTGTTGATCTCAAACCTGGGTGCTGGTTATTCTCCGGATTACGGAGTAATCATGACAGCAATCGTGATTGCAACACTGCCTACAGCAATCGTTTTCTTCATCATGCAGAAACATTTTGTTGCAGGTATGGTAGGTTCCGTGAAGTAATGAAAACAGCATAATCCGTGTAAATGACGGATGCAGGAAAGAAGAGAGGGCGCTGTTATGGCGTACCTCTGTCTTTTTTGTTTATGTAAAGCAAAAGGAAATCCAGCGTAAACCTTGAATAAGTCAAACTATAACGTTTTAAAGGGAGAGAGAGCCGATGAAAGCTACAAAGGCAGATATCAACTGGTTGGGGGACGTAAGTGTATTTGAGGTGAACCGTCTTCATGCCTATTCCGATCACCGTTATTACCAAACAATGGATGAAGCTGTAGGTTCAGGCGCGATGTCCATGCGTTATGATCTGAATGGTACGTGGAAATTCAACTATGCGATTCGTCCAGACAGCCGTTCTGAGTTTTTCTATACATCCGATTTTTCCAGTGAAGGCTGGGATGATATTGAAGTCCCGGGGCATATCCAACTTCAAGGATACGGACAGATTCAATATGTAAATACACAATATCCTTGGGATGGCCTGAACGAAATTCGTCCGCCGGCATTACCACAGGATAAAAATCCAGTTGGAAGTTACATTCGCACATTCCACCTGCCGACAGGTTGGGAGTCGAATCCGGTATATATTTCTTTCCAAGGTGTAGAGTCTGCATTCTATGTATGGCTTAATGGACAATTCGTAGGATACGGGGAAGACAGCTTCACGCCATCTGATTTTGACCTGACGCCATTCCTTCAGGACGGAGAGAACAAACTCGCAGTGGAGGTGTATCAACGCAGCACAGGCAGTTGGCTGGAAGATCAGGATTTCTGGCGTTTCTCCGGCATTTTCAGAGATGTGTATCTGTATACCGTCCCAACTGCACACGTTCGTGATGTTCATGTTCGCACAGATCTGGACAAGTCCTATACGAACGGTACGTTGCAACTAGATTTGAAACTGGAAGGAAAAGCGGTTGCTGGAGCGCGAGTAGAGGCTGAACTTCGTGATCGTGAAGGCAATACCGTTAAGACGTTTGAATCCAAGGTTAACGATGGACAAGTAAGTCTTCGTGAAGATATCGGTACAGTAAATCTGTGGAGCGCAGAGATTCCATACTTGTACCGCCTTTATATTCGTGTATATGATGCTGCGGGTACACTGGTTGAGGTAGTTCCTCAAGCCGTTGGTTTCCGTACATTCGAAATGATTGATAAAGTGATGCACATCAACGGTAAACGTATCGTATTCAAAGGTGTGAATCGTCATGAGTTCAACCCGCGTCGTGGACGTGCGGTTACGAAGGAAGACATGCTGTGGGATGTTCGTACCATCAAACAGAATAATATGAATGCTGTACGTACGTCACACTATCCAAACCAAAGTCTGTGGTATGAGCTGTGTGATGAATATGGATTGTATGTTATTGATGAGATGAACCTGGAGACACACGGATCTTGGCAGAAACTTGGTGCCGTTGAGCCTTCATGGGTTATTCCAGGTGACAAACCGGAATGGCATGATATCGTTATGGACCGTGCTGTATCCATGGTGGAGCGTGACAAAAACCATCCGTCCATTCTGATCTGGTCTTGTGGTAATGAATCACATGGTGGTGAAGTCATCTACAAAGTATCCCAATACTTCAAATCGGCTGATCCAACACGTCTGGTACATTACGAAGGTGTATTCCATGATCGCCGTTTCGATGAAACAAGTGATATGGAGACTCGCATGTATGCCAAACCGGCGGACATTGAGGAATTCCTGAATGCAAACCCGACGAAACCTTATATTAGCTGTGAGTACATGCATGCCATGGGTAACTCTATTGGCGGTATGCACAAATATACGGAGTTGGAAGACAAATATCCGATGTATCAAGGTGGATTCATCTGGGATTACATCGACCAATCCATTTATAAAAAAGATCGTTACGGCAAAGAATTCCTCGCTTATGGCGGAGATTTTGGTGATCGTCCATCAGACTATTCGTTCTGTGGTAACGGGATCGTCCATGCTGACCGTAAAGTAACTGCGAAAATGCAGGAGGTCAAATTCCTTTACCAGAACATCAAGCTGTTCCCGGATCGTGAAGGTGTTAAAATCGTGAACGGTAATCTGTTCGCAGATACATCTGCGCTGGAACTGGTATACAGCCTGGAGCGCGAGGGACATGAAGTGCTGCGTGGAACATTGGAAGTCAACGTGGATGCCCAAAGCGAGACTGTAGTGAAACTTCCGCTTGGTGCAGAAGCTCTGGCGGGCGGCGAGTACGCTGTGAACACTGCATTTGTGTTAAAAGAAGCTACACTATGGGCTGACAAAGGCGAGGAAGTAGCATTTGGACAGTTTATTTTCACACAGGATCAGGTAAATGATGCAGTTGAAGTCGACTTGAATCTTGTAAGTGATGTACAAGTTATCGAAGGTGACGTTAACATCGGTGTTCGTGCTGGCAAGACACATGCGCTGTTCTCCAAACAGTTTGGGACACTGGTTTCCCTGAAATTGTCCGGTCGCGAGACGATTGCTGTACCACCTGCACCGCTCTTCTGGCGTGCAATGACGGATAATGACAAAGGTATGGCGATGGGCTTCGAACTGGGCGCCTGGTATGCAGCGAGCCTGATGCCACGTTCTGTAGAGTGGAAAGCGGAACAGAAACCGGATCAATACCGGATCGAGTTCACGTACAAGCTCAACATTTCGGAGGATGTACAAGTGAAAGTGGTATATACCGTTCATGCAGATGGAAGTGTACGTGTGCATAATACGTACAAAGGTACAGCCGGATTGCCTAACCTGCCAATCCATGCATTATCCTTCAGAACATCACCTGACTTCGAAAACGTGGAATGGCTTGCGATGGGACCCGAAGAAAATTATGCAGACCGCGCATTTGGCGCACGTCTCGGTATCCACGGCAGCAAGGTAGCTGATACTGTAGCTCCATATCTTGTACCACAGGAATCAGGCAACCGTACTGGCGTGCGTTGGGCCAAATTGACGGACAATGCAGGACGTGGCTTCAAAATCGAAGCTTCTGGAGCTCCGGTTGAGCTGAATGTCTCACCATATACGGCATTTGAGCTGGAGAACGCACAACATGCGTACGAATTGCCACCTGTGCACTATACGGTCGTGACTGTAGCAGGTAAACAAATGGGTGTTGGCGGTGATGATAGCTGGGGTGCTCCGGTTCATCCGGAATACCTGATCCCTTCGGACGGCGAACTGACATTTGAATTTGTCATTCGTGCACTGTAAGTAAAAGGATCATACAGAATAAAGAATGTATTCTATAAAGAACAGAGGTCTTCGCTATCGGAGGCCTCTGTTTTGTTATGTCAACGAACAGCTTGAGGGCATTGTATGAAACCGTTCTCTCTCCAACCTCGTAATGTACGAGACAGGAAACATAAGAGGGGGGTTCAAGATGAGTAAAAAAGCAAAGACAGGTATATGGGTGACGGTGTTAGTCTTCTTGGGCATCATAGTTGGATGTTTTATATGGTACTTCAATACCGCTTCAGGTGAACGTGCACTCAAAACGATGAGGTCCAATAACTCGGGCGGCCTGGAGAGGGTTGTTAAAGTGTACAGCAATAATGGTGAATTGATTCAGACCTATGATGGCAAAATTGACGTGGAAGATACGGAATACGGCAATAAAGTATTATTTGATCTCAATGGGAAACGTGTTGTGATCTATAATGCAACGATTGTTGTTGAAGAGAAGTAAAGCAAAATTAAGGAAAAGATATAAGGGTCGGGTGAGATTTTTATGGTGGATATGTACCTCATAATCCTAGTTGCTATCTTGGGAATGATCCTGTTCTATAGCTTGATCGCTTATTTCTTGATTCGTTTCATTTCGAAAAAAGCATTCAAGCTGACGTTAACCAAATATGAAATGATGGAGATTATGACTTGGCTCGCCGTGTTGTTTATTACCTTCATGATGATTAAGAATGGTTCGATGAATCTTCTCTTGCCGGTTGTTTTACTTATCATTCCATTGATCAATTTGCGACTTTCCAATCGGAAACATAGAGAGCTGAACTCGTAAGCTCTTGCTACGTTGGGGTAAGGCACAAGAAGGATGAACATAGGAAAGGTTGACGGAGATTACATCACTAGTCAACCTTTTCTAGTTGTATGATTATGAATGGTGAAAATGAACGGGAGGATTTCAATAATGATCTTCGGAAAATCAACGGATACTTCAGGTTTAACGCAAGTTGCCAATCTTTCGGATGAGTTGCAGTCTGTTTTTGATCAAGCAGAAAGCAAATATCAAATAGTTGATATTGAACTATTCTTTGTCTTCAGGTGTCTTCCTGAAGAATACGATAGAAGATCCACCGTTAGGCATGTGAAGAAGGAGAATGTCATCTATTTTGATCTGGTGGTCAGCGAGGATCGTTATAAGACATTAAGCAAAAGCAAACAACGGTATGTCTTAAGCCATGAGTTTTATGCTTTTTTGAGTGAAAAGATCCAGAAATACAATATTGAACATTTAAAAGTGAATGAGTTTATTGCAGATATGGGCATGTGGCTGAGGGAGATTGGATGGTTGCAGACCGAAGAGGAAGCCGAAATAAGTGAATTTGAAGAAAAGTATAACTAGCAAAATAAATTAAAACATAAGCAACAAAAAGAAGCCCTCTTTCGAGAGCTTCTTTTTCATGGGAGAGGAGAAACCGGACGAAGAGCTTATGGGGAAACGTAAGTCTTCTCCGCGGTTGTCTACGACACTTGTGATGTCGATAATTATAGAATCGCCCGATTGTTTCCTTTTTATACATATGCGTCAACAATTCGTCAACAATTTTCCAAGGGAAATGAAGACTGCACATTTTTCAAACTGAACCCGAGTGTGGTACGATAGTCGTATCAATAAACTTACATAGAGAAAAGGTGACTCGTCAAGTGAGAGTGGTATCTGGGAGTGCAAAAGGCAGGCCGCTGAAGGCTGTTCCTGGCACGGGTACGCGGCCAACCACCGACAAGGTGAAGGAAGCGTTATTTAGCATGGTTGGTCCTTATTTTGAGGGCGGCACAGCATTGGATCTGTTTGCAGGCAGTGGAGGTCTCGGTATTGAGGCGCTGAGCCGCGGCATGGACAAGGCTGTTTTTGTTGATTTGGAATCGAAAAGTATTGAAGTCATCCGCATGAATCTGAAGGCAACCAAGCTGGAAGACCAGGCGGCCGTATATCGTAATGATGCAGGTCGAGCATTGAAGGCACTCGCCAAGCGAGGCACAACGTTTGATCTGGTGTTTCTCGACCCGCCATATCGCATGAAGAACGGGCACGAGTTGATGTTAACCATGCACGAACTGGAACTTCTGGAACCCGAAGCAACCATCGTGCTTGAATATGAATCCAAACATGATTACCCTGAGCAATTCGGCCCGTTTGAACAAACGCGCAAGGCTTTGTATGGGGAGACGGCAGTATCCATCTATTATTATGCGCCTGAAGCAGTTGAAGATGGAGAATCCATTACACCGGAAGAGGAGGCTCCTCATGACTGAAATGATACATCGACAGGAACGGATCGCCGTATATCCTGGAAGTTTTGATCCCGTAACGATGGGGCATCTGGATATTATCGCCAGAGCGTCGAAGCAATTTGATCGCGTCATTGTGGCTGTGTTGAACAATATGAGCAAAAATCCGCTGTTTACGGTGGAGGAACGCAAGGAACTGATTACGGAAGTAACCCGCCATCTACCGAATGTCGAAGTGGACAGTTTCCGCGATCTGACAGCCAATTACGTCCGGCAAAAGGAAGCTCAGGTCATCGTTCGTGGTATACGCTCGGTAACTGATTTTGAATACGAGTTGCAATTGGCGTCGACCAATAGCAAGTTGAACCCGGATGCGGAAACCATATTTATGATGACAAATCCGAAGTATTCCTATTTAAGTTCCAGCATCGTCAAAGAAATCGCTCATTATCATGGAGATGTTACAGATCTTGTCTCACCTGAAGTGGAAGCTGCGCTCCGTCAGAAAATCAGCGAGAAAACCGGCGGTTAAACCAGAAGGTAAGACCTGATAGACTAATCATGACTGCAAGAAGTAACGCAAGTCCCATGCATGCAGCAGGGAAGATGCTCCAAATGGTGTTGATCGTGTATGTGTTACCTGGACTATGTATGAGTAGCCAACCAAATGGTGTCGAGAGGTCTTGCTCTGCATTCGTCTGTAATGTGGTCCAGACTTCTGTGCTATAACGGCTGAACGGCATCCATAGGAACAGACTGATGAAAAAGGCGATTAATCCATGAGTCAGACGAACTCCGGCAAAGTACAACATCGATTTGCTGCCCGGACCAGTTGTTTTCAAGACAGCAGAGACTTGCAGATGGGAGCATAAACCACCCCATCCCAGAACGGCTGCAAGTAGAGACATGAGCAGCATGGGTGTTAATGAAGTCTGGCTCAAATGATAGGTGCCGAGGTGAAGCTCGAAGAAGGCTGGCCACAGCGCAGCAGAGGACCCAGGAGTTAGATAAAGGGAGACCAACCGGATAAATACGGCAAAACCGATCATGTATCCCCCAGTCATCATTAAGGTCTGCACAGCTTGGGATACGGTGTCACCGAGCAGTTTGCCAAATCCTCTTCCATCACGAATATGTGCTTCCCTCGCTGCAATCATCATATCAGACCATATACTGCGTCGTTTGTTCGTAGCATGGTGGGGGGCAGATGAGCGACTTGTGAAACTTGCAGGACTTGCAGGCTGAGAATCAAGAGAGTTCTTATCTGCTTGTAAGGCTGTCGAGCCAACCCTATCTTTCTGTTTACCCGGTGCTGGCAGGAGACGCGTGGCAAGAATGGCAGCAATCCAGCCGCTGATCCAGTGGACCACGAGTAGAAAATATCCGGCCGCTGGCTGGTGGAGAAAAGCAGCACCAACGACCAGTATGATCATCATTGGATTGGCAAAATGAGATGCCGCCGCAAGGACAACCGCCTGCTTGGCGGTAATTTGTCTATCCTGAAATAAACGGGATACCGCATCTGCTCCCGCGGGGAATCCGCCGCACATGCCAACGGCAATTGCCAGACCTGCATTGCCTGGGAGTCTAAACCAGCGTTGCATTAACGGTCCAAGCAAGGCGCCGATCGCGTGGGTGAAGCCAAACGCAGTGAGCATTTGGGATAACATGAGGAACGGGAGCATGGCAGGGAAGATGATTTTCCACCATATATCCAGACCTTGAATAGAGGCGTCAAACGCTTCTTTTGGGGAAGCAACTACCGCAATGACCAACATTAAAGCGCCGGTACTTAGAATTATCGTTCGTAAAGGGCCAGAATCTCTAACCTCGCTCTGTAATGTCATCGTTTCACCTCATATCAGATAACGCCGATTTGGCATCTGAATCGTTATGGACGGCCGAATGACGCCCGAAGGGCGGTTCGGCCTTGACCGGACAGGCTATTGTATACAGCGGCCTATCCGGCCTGTACCATTGTATGCACAAGGACCAGAGTGTTAGACTTGAAAAAAATGATCAAACAAGATGGAATTACGATCGCTGATTAGTGTAGAGTTCAGTTTATATAGAGATACAAAGAACGGAGGCTCATGCGATGAATCGGATTCGGAAATCTGGCGGATTCAGAGCTTCGATCTTTGTGATCGTGGTGGCTCTGGTCGTCTATGTTGCCGTGTACATGCCAACGCCGTATATCATATATATGCCTGGCAGTGCAGATGAAGTAAAACCAATGGTAACCGTTAAGGGCGGAGACCAGGAAGAACACGGTGTGTTCATGATGACAACCGTGTCGGCAACATATGCCAATGTGTTTTTGCTAGGAACCTCTCTGTTCAATAAAAATGCTCAAGTGGATAAAAAGGAAGACCGACTGCGCGGCAAAAGCGAAGCGGAATACTCTGCCGAACAGGTGTGGTTCATGAGTGACTCACAATCCTCCGCAATGGAGGCTGCATATGAGCAGGCTGGTGTGACTTACTCTATTGTACCTGAACATATCTTTGTATTTGGACTGTCTGAAGATCCAAAACCGGAAGGAGACATTGCTCCGGGAGATATCATTCTGGGAGTGAACGGAACAGCTACGCCGGATAATACGGTGCTTTCTGCCGAGTTAAAAGATAAAAAGGTCGGAGATACGGTTGAAATGCAACTGGAACGTGGTGGAGAGACGATTAGCCGGGACGTGAAACTGATTCAGGTAAAAGACAATAAAACAGGTGAAATCCGCCCGGGACTCGGAGTAATGATTGGTACGGTTCAGAAGGTGAAAGCTGAAGAGCCGGACAAACAGATCTCCTTCACCGACACTCAGGTTGGTGGTCCGTCTGCCGGCTTGATGTTTACGTTGGAGATCTATAACCAGTTAACACCTGGAGATCTGACCAAGGGACATCGAATTGCGGGTACAGGTACCATTACCAAGGACGGTGTGGTGGGTGCCATTGGTGGTGTAGTACACAAGATTGTAGCCGCTGATCGAAAAGAAGCGGAGATCTTCTTTGTACCGAAGGATAACTATAAGGAAGCAGCAGCCAAGGCTGAACAGATCGGCACCAAAATGAAACTTGTGCCTGTGAGCACGGTGGATGATGCGCTGGCTTATTTGAAAACCTTGTCCGTAAAATCATAGGATTTTAAACGGGCGGGAAGAGATCGAGCCAACGTTGAACCGGATGGATAAAGAACGGATAAAATCGGAATAATTGATTACAGTGGAATGAAGTGTGATCAAGAGATTTGAGAAGATCAATAGACTCACTAGACCCAAAGTGGTAGAGATACCCAAAAGAACTAAGAGAAAAAGAATTAAGAGAACAAGAATTAAGAGAACAAGAGAAGTGAATAAGGAAATCCCCTTGTTGCGAGGTGCCCTGAGCGGCGTGCAGCAAGGGGATTTTTTAATTGTATAGTTGAGTAACGAATAATGGATATCAATGATCTGTTTGATGATGGTACAAAGAGCTTCTTAGAGATGAAGCCTTATGGTCAAAAGCGGATTACAGTCTCACAGGCGACTCATAGTAGTCACTGAACATCTTGCGTGTGTCCTTATGCTCGCAAGCGAGCCCATACGCAACCTGAGCTTGTATATCCAGTTCAAGTTGATTGTGTGTGAACGTCGACGGTTTCAGCACAACAGGAAGCGATGCGGTTTTCTTCATTTGTTTAAGCAGGCTCTGCCCTTGAGCATTAAATCCGAGGACTCGGAGATATCCGGGTCCGGCAGCCAATTGCTCTGGTGAACACTCGGCTTTGGTGTGATTCAGGAGCAGGTGTGCGAGCATACGCTGGAGCTTGGTGCGTGTGTATCGTTTGGTCTTCAGTGCATTCAGGAGTGCTTCGACTGAAGGCTCCGGGAGCTGAGCGAGTGCACGGCTCAGCCGGTATTCCAGGCCTTCCGTGACTTCGGCGATGCGTTCCAGCTCGGAGGCACGGCGGGTGGCCGCGAGGTGCAACAGCGGCTGTGCAAAGCGCTCCCAGTGTATGGGAGCGCGCCCCTCTTGCCATTCGCGATGCAGAATGGCAAGGGTTGCCGCCGGCACGTATGGCGCGGCGGCATCGGGTCCGTCCGCCATCAGCAGGCGGCGGACGGCTGTGGCACTGGCGATCGCCCCCGGCCCGGGCGTCGCCTCATGATATGCGGCACCGGTACGCGCCGCCGTAAAGGGCTGGATCGCGCTGCCAAGTCGTTGCAGCGCGATCAGGTAGTGCAGCCCAAGCGAATTGTTGGGCTGCTCCAGCAGTGCAGCGGCGTCGTGAGCATCGACGCCGCCAGGCGCCAGCGCCGCCGCCGCGCCTGCGTACGCGGCGGGGTAGCTGGCGCCTTCCCGCAGGCGGCGCGCGATGTCCTCGCGCATCCCTGCGGGCTCCACAGCCAGCACGCGCGCAATGCGCTGCAGGCTGTCCAGGTCGCCGGACTCGCTGCCAAAGCAGAGCGAGTCCACAACGCCGGTGCGGTGCAGCAGCGATACCGCACCGAAGGCAAACCACTCGGCCGGTTGGACCGCGTACGCAACCGGCAGTTCAAGCACGAGATCCGCGCCTGCGTGCAGCGCCATCTCGGTGCGCGCCCTTTTACCCACGATGGCGGGTTCGCCACGCTGGAGAAAAGGGCCGCTCATGACCGCAACAACGGCGTCTGCGCCGCTTAGCCGCCGAGCTTCTTGCAAATGATAGACATGCCCATTGTGCAAGGGGTTATATTCAACAATGACGCCTACGGCTTTCATGATTAGACGTACTCCTTTCGATTGGATAACCGAGTATGTATAACATCCATTCCATCATAGGGGATGTCATGTATTAGATCAAATCATGCACCAATTTAGACAAGAAAAAGGCACAATTCCAACATCAGCAGATGTCAGACTGTGCCTGCAAATCTATTGTATATTACAGATTTTCGATAATCGGAGAACGGCTTCTTCAACTTAATAAATCAGCACGCTTTAGACACTTTCCGGCGTGGGAGATAGACTTGCTTTGGGCCCAAAAAATTCATAATGAATGTTGTCCGCTGCAACACCAAGCGCCTGAAGTTCCGTATACACTGCCCGCATGAACGAAACCGGTCCGCACAGATAATAAGTGGAATCCAGTTCATCGATCACTTGGCGAAGCGCATCCATATAACCTTCCTTATGAAAATATTCATTTTCACGATCAGCATCCTCGAGTTGAGTATAACAATAATAAGCTTTAACGCCCTGATTACGTTTGGCCACACTGTTCACATGATCACGGAACGCGTGCGATTGACCATTGGGACTTGCATGCAAAAATGTAATGGTACGATTTTCATTCAAGTTAACCAGCGTATTTAACATACTGATCATGGGCGTTAGACCGACACCACCACTCAGGAGAACAACAGGTCGTTTATCGTCTGCATTCAGCGTGAAGTCCCCAGCAGGAGCGGATAGCTCCACCAGACTGCCTTCTTCAATGTGATCGTGGAGATACGTGGATATAACTCCGTCAGGGCGCTCTAATACACCTCGCTCACGTTTAACGGAAATGCGATAGTAGGGTTTACCGGGGGTATCTGAAAGGCTATACTGACGAATCTGGGTAAATGACTGTGCCTCTGGTTTGATTTTGATACTGATGTATTGTCCTGGTTCATAACTGGCAATGGGCTGACCATCGTCTGGAACGAGGTAAAAGGACGTGATGATTTCACTTTCCTGCACTTTCTTGGCAACCTTGAAGGTACGAAATCCTTCCCAGCCACCCGTCTGGTTTTCCGCTTCTGTATACATGTCCTGTTCGATCCCGATAAAGGCATTTGCAATGACATTGTAGGCTTCGCCCCACGCCGTGATAATTTCATCCGTTGCCGCGTCTCCAAGTACATCTTTGATGGCTTGAAGCAGATAGGTGCCGACAATCGCATATTGCTCGGGAACGATACCCAGGCTGCGATGTTTATGTGCAACTTGCCGGACGGCAGGCAGGATGGAGGACAGATTATCGATATGCAGGGCAGCGGTGTATACCATATTGGCGAGGGCGGCTTGCTGTCGTCCCTGTTTCTGATTTGCATGATTGAAAATATTCAGTAGTTCCGGATGAGCTGTGAACATCGTTTCATAGAAATGGCGTGTGATCGCTTCGCCGTGGACTTCAAGTACGGGTACTGTAGATTTAATCACTCTAATTGTGTGCTCGCTTAACATACATTTTCCCTCCCGATATAATATGAAATAGTTGGATAATAAATCGGTCATGAAACTGATCGTGCTTCGGTTTATAGCAAGTATAGATAGGGAGCAAGCGGGTCTGTGTGACATAGATCACACCAAACGTTAACGAAATGTGACCGCTATTTGCAAGGAACTACAACTAAAATGACGACTTGTGATTTATCTTAAAGTGAGTCTATAATAGACCAGATGGAGTAAACGGTTCTGGGCCATTGGTTTTAAAATAGGGTGTAAAGTTAAAAGTGTTGACAAACGTCTTGAAAAATCGGTATAATGATTTTTGTTTGTTAAGTCAATTTCATAATACTTTTAACGAAGATTCGTCAGAATACATACAGTCAGGATTTATTGCTTTACAAAAGCAGGCTTGACCTGTATAACTGTCGTGATACGTTTGATACGAATTATGAAATTGGTTTCGTTTGGAGTGATGGAAATGTTAATGCCATTTCGCAAAGTGGCTACCAGTGATGGTCCCCTGAAGTTTAACGAACAGTGGGAGATCAAGGAACTGGTTTCTAACCGACAAGATATCACAGCCGTTACCCCGCTGACTGCGGACTTATCTGCAGAATTCAGAGAAGGTGACGTTGTGGATGTTCATGGCAAGCTGACTGTAGGAGTGGACATGTTGTGCTCCCGTTGTCTTAAGCCAATCAATGAACATTTTCATATTGATTTTCATGAGCAATTCAAGCAGGGAAAACAGCCAAAGGAATTACACGAAGACGATGATACGCTCTATGTGGATGGAGATAGCGTTGATCTGAAGGGTTATGCCGAGGAAGCTTTTCTGCTGGATCTTCCGTTTATACCGCTATGTAGCGATACATGCAAAGGGTTATGCCCCAAGTGTGGCCATGAGCTGAACGAAGGTGACTGCGGTTGTGATAACGAGGTTATTGATCCGCGGCTTGCAGGGCTCAAGGATTTTTTTAAATGAGCATGATTGAAAATCGAACATTTTAAGACTACCTGCAAAGGTTGATTTTGATAAGGAGGTGGGAATAATGGCAGTACCTCAACGGAGAACGTCCAAGACGCGTCGCGACAAACGTCGCACTCACTTTAAATTGGCTGTACCGGGCATGGTGAAATGTGAACAATGTGGCGAACTTAAACTTAGTCACCACGTGTGCAAAGTGTGCGGAACGTACAAAGCAAGAGAGATCATCTCTCAATAATAGTTGGACATTAAGTAGCACTTCATTTCGATGAGGTGCTACTTTTTTTGGATTAGAGAGAGTGTAGGTAGAGTGAGCTAACAAGCATGAAATCCTTGCACCAGAAGGGTGAATTGTTTTTGTTAGGCCAGTCTTTCTTTTTGACACGCGATGAGATATACTATAGTTTAGTACCAGGTTCTAAGATTTGACGTTACATATAGATGAACCATAATCCGTTTGAGAACGACCCTGGTGACCAGGGATGCAACTATAGAAGCAACACGAAAGAATGGTTGAACTGGCCGGACGGGACGGTTCCGTAAACGATACAGCGGGGGGTGTCAGGCATCGAACGTGTACCGAAGAGACAGAGGCAACAGCAGTTAACCAGAATGATAGAAGAGAACCCGTTTGTGACGGATCAGGAACTTACACGCCAATTGAAGGTGAGTATTCAGACGATTCGTCTTGACAGGCTGGAACTTGGAATACCCGAACTTCGGGAGCGGATGAAACTGATGGCAGAGCTCTCGTATGATCAGGTACGCTCGTTGCCCTTGCATGAGATTATCGGTGATATTGTGGATCTGCAACTGGATAAGAGCGGGATTTCCCTGTTTGAGATTAAGGAAGAACACGTGTTTTCCAGAACAGGGATTGCACGCGGACACTATGTCTTTGCACAGGCCAACTCCTTGGCTGTAGCGATTATTAATGACGAGATCGCGTTGACTGCATCAGCAGACATTCGCTTTGTCCGTTCGGTTCATTTGGGAGAGAAATGTATTGCAAAGGCTTATGTGAGATCGATTCCGGGTCAAAAGGGCAAAGCCAAAGTGGAAGTATTCACTTATGTAGGTGAAGAAATGGTGTTTCAAGGCAACTTTGTAATCTACCATTCAGGTGGAGAAGACAGCGGAGAAGGAGGTCATTTGGAATGAAAATCGTCATTGATGCCATGGGAGGCGACAATGCACCTGCATCAACGGTAGAAGGTGCGATTGCCGCAGCCACGGAATGGGCGGATACACAGATCGTCCTGATCGGCGATGAAGCCAAGCTGGAACCTCTTTTGAGTCAGTCAGGTGTTAGACCTGCCAATCTTACGGTCCGGCATGCTTCCGAAGTTATTGGTTCGGATGATGAACCCGTCAAAGCAGTGCGTCGCAAAAAGGATGCCTCCATGGTGGTCGCAGGCCGCATGCTGAAAGAGGGCGAAGCGGACGCGATGATCTCGGCGGGCAATACTGGAGCGCTCATGACAGCGGGTTTGCTTGTTGTAGGTCGCATGGCAGGCATTGAACGTCCGGCGCTTGCGCCTATGATTCCAACGATTGATGATGTAGGTGTGCTTGCGCTGGATCTAGGAGCGAATATGGATGCCAAACCGGAGCACCTTGCACAATATGGCTTGATGGGCAGTTTGTATCGGCAAAAAGTACAGGGCATTGAGTCCCCACGAGTGGGCTTGCTCAATGTAGGAACAGAGCCAGGCAAAGGAAATGAGTTGACCAAACATGCATACCCTTTACTGGAACAACTCCCAATTCGTTTTGTCGGTAATGTTGAGGCACGTGATGTGCTGACTGGTGCTTGTGATGTGCTTGTATGTGACGGTTTTGCAGGGAATATCCTGCTGAAGTCGCTGGAAGGCACAGCAGGTGCCATTTTCGCCTTGCTTAAGGAACAATTTTCATCTTCTCTCAAAAGTAAACTGGCTGCAGCTGTACTAATGCCTGAGCTGCGTGGGTTGAAACGAAAGCTGGATTATACGGAGCATGGCGGAGCGCCACTCCTCGGTTTGAGCAGACTGGTTGTGAAAAGTCATGGATCTGCTGATGGCAATGCCATCAAAAATGCTGTGCGCCAAGCTCGGATTGCAGTGCAGAATCAGCTGGTAGAGAGCATATCTAAGGAAATTAGCGGGAAGTGAGTGACGATATGAATAATTTGCGCCCAGTAGGGATTATTGGTACAGGGAAATATGTGCCTGAGAAAATTTTGACAAATAGCGATCTGGAGAAAATGGTCGATACCAATGACGAGTGGATCGTCAGTCGTACAGGAATCAAAGAGCGTCACATCGCTGCACCCGATCAGGCAACTTCTGATCTGGCATATGAAGCGGCTATTAAAGCCCTTGAATCTGCAGGCATGACAGGCAGTGATCTTGATCTGATTATTGTTGCAACCATTACTCCGGATTCTTCGTTCCCATCGACAGCCTGCATCTTGCAGGACAAATTGGGTGCAAAAGGTGCCGCGGCATTTGATCTGTCGGCTGCTTGTTCCGGATTTGTATACGGTTTGGCTAGTGCTACGAGCTTCATCCAAAGCGGTATGTACAACAATGCACTTGTGATTGGTGCGGACTGCTTGTCTCGTATTACGGATTATACAGACCGTAACACTTGTGTCCTCTTTGGTGATGGAGCAGGGGCGGTAGTCGTTGGTGAAGTTCCGGAAGGTCGCGGATTCAAAGCGTTCGATCTCGGTGCCGAAGGTGCTGGCGGTAGTCTTCTTCAGATGGAAGGCGGCGGTTCCCGTCTGCCTGCTACTGCAGAGACCGTTGAAAATAAAAAGCATTACATCAACATGAACGGTCGTGAAGTGTTTAAGTTTGCGGTACGTGTCATGGGGACGGCTACCATTGAGGTATTACGCAAGGCTGGTATGGAGCGTACGGATGTGGATCTGTTTGTTCCTCACCAAGCGAATATTCGGATTATTCAATCTGCGATGCAACGACTTGAACTTCCTGAAGAAAAGGTTGTAGTCAACGTGGATAAGTATGCAAACACATCGGCTGCTTCCATACCGCTTGCTCTGGTAGAAGCAGCGGAGGAAGGTCGCATGAAAGCCGGAGATACCGTTCTGATGGTTGGATTCGGTGGCGGTTTGACATGGGGTGCATCGGTACTCGTTTGGTAAAATAGACATCTGGGAGATGAATGAGATGGGTAAAATAGCATTTGTATTTCCCGGACAGGGATCACAGGCTGTAGGCATGGCCAAGGACGCGTATGAGTCCGTGCCAGCGGCAACCGAAATTTTTCGCACAGCAGATGAAACATTGGGTTTCTCGCTGAGCAACCTTGTATTTGAAGGACCGGAGACCGAGTTGAAACAGACATCAAATACACAACCGGCTCTGTTGACAGCAAGTATTGCCTTGCTGGAAGCTTTCAAAGAAAAAGGAATTCAGCCTGACTATACGGCTGGACACAGTCTGGGAGAATACAGTGCACTGGTGGCAGCGGGCGTTCTTTCGTTTGCAGACGCAGTGAGCACTGTGCGGGCACGTGGTCAGTATATGGAACAGGCAGTACCGGGTGGACAAGGAGCGATGGCTGCTGTGTTGGGTGCGGATCGGGAAGCGCTGGGGGTGCTTTGCCGTGACGTATCTGAAAGTGGTCATGCGGTTGAACTTGCCAACATTAATTGTCCGGGACAAATCGTCATTTCTGGTGTGAAGGAAGGCGTAGCTGCTGTCGCGGAACGAGTGAAAGAAGCAGGCGGTAAACGCGCCATTGCATTGGAAGTAAGTGGTCCGTTCCACTCTTCATTGATGGAGGGTGCAGCTGAGAAGCTGGCAGAGAAACTGAAAACCGTTACGTTCTCACCGGCAGCGGTCCCTGTAGTCGCTAATGTGACTGCAAGACCTGCAGAGGATGGACAGGTTCAGGATTTGTTGACAGCTCAGGTCTATTCTCCTGTATTATGGGAAGACAGTGTGACATGGCTTATTGAGCAAGGCGTGGATACGTTCATCGAGATTGGATCTGGCAGTGTATTGACCGGTTTGATTAAAAAAACAGATAAAACCGTAAAACTGTACAATGTGAACAGTCTTGAAACGCTCGAAGCAACGGCAATTGCGTTGAAGTGATTAGCAGGGATTAGATTTGGGGAAAGGAGGAATGATTATGTCTAAACCATTAGAAGGTAAAAATGCACTCGTTACCGGGGCATCGCGGGGCATTGGGCGCAGTATTGCACTGGCACTTGCAGAAGCTGGAGCGAACGTAGCCGTGAATTATGCGGGTAGCCAAGCGGCAGCTGAGGAAGTAGCGGAAGCGATTCGTGCCAAAGGAGTCAAGGCGATTACACTTCAAGCCAATGTTGGCCTGATGGATGAAGCTGAACAAATGGTCAAAGCTACACTCGAAGCATGGGGCAACGTTGATATTCTGGTGAACAATGCCGGAATTACCCGTGATAATCTGATCATGCGTATGAAAGAGGAAGAATTCGATCAGGTTATTGAAACCAATCTCAAAGGTGTGTTTAACTGCCTTAAGGCGGTTACACGTCCAATGATGAAACAACGGTCGGGAAGAATTATCAATATCTCCTCGGTTGTAGGTGTGCTCGGTAATGCTGGACAAGCGAACTATGTTGCTGCCAAGGCAGGTGTCATTGGCCTGACAAAGGCATCTGCTCGTGAACTGGCTTCTCGTGGAATCACAGTTAACTGTGTTGCACCAGGTTTCATTGAGACAGATATGACAAAAGAGTTGTCCCAGGAGCTGGTGGACGGTATGCTAAGTGGTATTCCGTTGTCCCGTTTGGGTCAGCCGGATGAAATTGCCGGTGTAGTCACTTTCCTGGCTTCACAGGCTTCATCTTACATGACAGGGCAGACGCTGCATGTCGATGGTGGCATGTACATGTAATTCTTCCCGGACTTGAACAATAGTCGGGGAACAGGCGCTGGACGATCCGAAATGCCGGAAAAAGGCCGGGTTCCCCGGCCGGGAGCCGCATATGTCTTCTATGGCATTTTGCCTGCGATTCTCGTATAATACCAAAGAAGGAGGTGAACCGGATGTCCGATGTATTGGAGCGTGTAAAACGCATCGTCGTCGACCGCTTGGGCGCAGACGAAGCTGAAGTTACACTTGAAGCATCTTTCAAAGAAGATTTGGGTGCTGATTCTTTGGATGTAGTGGAATTGGTCATGGAATTGGAAGATGAATTTGATTTGGAAATCTCTGATGAAGATGCAGAAAAAATCACGACCGTAGGTGAAGTTGTAAACTACATACAATCTCATACCTAAAGTCATTTTTAGTCCCGCACATGTTTTCGAACAGGCGGGACTTCTCATCATTCATTGGTTTTTCTCATTCCGCAAGCAGCTCTACTCAAACAGGCCTATCTTTGTTGAGTAGATGTCTGTTTGCGGATATTCCCACAAAATACTTGCGTAATGCAGTCGATATAGAGGTGACTCGGTTTGAAACAAAGAGTAGTAATTACCGGAATGGGCGTAATGACATCGCTCGGAAAAGATTTGGAAACGTTCTGGGGCAGTTTAATGGCAGGAAAGTCCGGAATTTCTCAGATTGAGGCGTTTGATGTTAGTGAATACACGACACAGATTGCAGCCGAGATCAAGGATTTCAACCCGGAAGAATATATGGATCGCAAGGATGCTCGCAAAATGGACCGTTTTGTACAGTTCGCTGTGGCAGCCGGCTTCAAAGCCGTTGAAGACAGTGGTCTGAAAATTAACGAGAATATTGATGCAGAGCGTTTCGGTGTATCCATCGGATCAGGTATTGGTGGATTGGGTACGTGGGAGGACCAACATAATGCATTATTGCAAAAAGGTCCAAAACGGGTAAGCCCATTCTTTATTCCCATGATGATCTCCAACATGGCTTCAGGCCAAATGTCTATTTCCCTTGGTGCCAAAGGTCCTAACATTAACGTTGTTACCGCTTGTGCAACAGGTACACACTCCATCGGAGATTCCTTCAAGCTGATTGCCAATGGTGATGCAGATGCCATGATCTGTGGTGGTGCGGAAGCAACAATCAGACCAACGGGTCTTGCAGGGTTCTGTGCGATGCGCGCAATGTCTACACGTAATGATGATCCTGCGAAGTCAAGCCGTCCTTTTGATACAGAACGTGATGGTTTTGTTATGGGCGAAGGCGCTGGTGTTATGATTCTGGAATCCCTAGAGCATGCTCAAAAACGTGGTGCACGCATTTATGGTGAAGTGATCGGTTACGGTCTGACAGGTGATGCACATCACATGACAGAACCAGATCCGGACGGAGCAGCACGTTGCATGAAGATGGCACTTCGTAATGCGGGCATTGAGCCTGAAGAAGTGGACTACATTAATGCACACGGAACTTCGACGCCTGTAGGCGACAGATCCGAAACGCTTGCGATCAAAAAGGCGTTTGGTGATCATGCGTACAAGCTCGCTGTGAGTTCCACTAAATCCATGACGGGCCACATGCTTGGTGCTGCTGGTGGTGTAGAAGCGGTTATCTGTGGATTGTCACTGACACATCAGACACTGGCTCCAACGATCAATCTGGAAAATCAGGACCCGGAATGTGATCTGGATTATGTACCAAATGTTCCACGTCAAACCAAAGTTAATATTGCCATGTCCAATTCATTTGGATTCGGCGGTCACAATGCCACCATTATTCTCAAAAAATTTGAAGCATAAGGGGCTAGTTCGTTTGAGTGAAGATCTGAAGCAGTTACAACATAAACTTCAAATCAAATTTGACAACAGGCAGCTTTTAAAACAAGCGTTTACCCATGCTTCTTATGTAAACGAACACCGGTTCAGTCAGCATCAGGACAATGAGCGTCTGGAGTTTCTGGGCGATGCCGTGCTGGAACTGACTGTATCGGAGTACTTGTATCATTTGTATCCTAACCGTCCGGAAGGTGAATTAACTAAGCTGCGGGCATCCATTGTCTGTGAGCCTTCCCTCGTCAAATTTGCTGAAGCGTTGGGTTTTGGGCAGTATGTACTTCTTGGTAAAGGTGAGGAACTAACTGGAGGACGGACACGGCCGGCTCTGCTGGCAGATGTGTTTGAATCTTTCATTGGTGCATTGTATCTGGATCAGGGGCTTGCGCCTGTTCGGACATTTCTTGATCAGCATGTCTTCCCATTAATCGTATTGGGCAGCAAGCTGCAAATGAGTGATTACAAAACGGAACTGCAGGAACTTACTCAGCATCACAATATGGGAGCTTTGGAATACCGTATCGTTGAGGAACGGGGACCTGCCCATGAACGTGAGTTTGTCTCGGAGGTCCATATGGGTCAAGAAAGGCTTGGCAGAGGTACAGGACGTTCCAAAAAGGAAGCGGAACAACAGGCTGCATCTGCAGCACTTGATCGACTGAAGCTTCCGGAAGCCGGAGCTTAACCGATAGCGCATAGACAAACGAAGAGCAAAGAGCAGCCCGCGGGTCCGCCCCGGCGGAAGTAATCGGCCGGACTGCTTTTTGCTCTTTTTTTTGTAAAGAGGTTCAGGGGGAGTTAGCCTGATCGTTAACTAAATAAGTGAACTTTATTTTGGTTCAATTTATTTAGGCGCTGGAATGCATTACTTGAAATTTGCAAGAGGAGGTGACGAGAAACCCTATGTTTTTAAAACGGATTGAATTGGGTGGATTCAAGTCATTCGCCGACAAAACGGAGATGGAGTTCGTTCGTGGCATTACGGCTGTTGTAGGTCCGAACGGAAGTGGAAAGAGTAATATATCGGACGGAATCCGCTGGGTTCTGGGGGAACAAAGTGCCAAGTCGCTGCGTGGTGGCAAGATGGAAGATATCATCTTTGCAGGTAGTGACGCACGGAAAGCCGTTAATTTCGGTGAGGTGTCGCTAACACTTGATAACGAGGATCACGCACTTGCTTTGGATTTCGGTGAGGTGACGGTGACTCGTCGTGTACATCGCAGCGGAGATAGTGAATATTTTATCAACAAGCAATCTTGTCGTTTGAAGGATATCACGGAGTTGTTTATGGATACCGGCATCGGTAAGGAAGCCTACTCGATTATTGGACAGGGGCGAATCGAAGAGATTCTGAGTACCCGTTCAGAGGATCGCAGAGGTATCTTTGAAGAAGCTTCAGGTATCGTTAAATATAAATCCCGCAAGCGGGATGCGACGCGCAAACTGGATGAGACAGAGCAAAATTTGCTGCGTATTCATGATCTGGTGACTGAACTGGAAGATCAGATTGGACCGCTAAAGGAACAATCGGAGAAAGCGATCCACTATAAGGAACTTCGTTCTCAGCTCAAATCGCAGGAAATTTCCATGTATGTGTACCAGATCGAACAGATTCATGCGTCCTGGAGTAAGGCGAACGAGCGCCTGCAATCGCTAAAACAGGAAGAGGTTGGACTGGCGGCGATTGTCTCTACGCATGATGCCAAGCTGGAAAATGATCGGAATGCGCTGCGTATCCTGGAAACAGAGACAGAGCAACTGCAAGCCGCTTTGTTGCAATTCAGTGAAGCGACAGAGAAAAGTGAAGGGCTTGGAGAATTGCTCAAGGAGCGCTCCCACCATCTGCAAACAAATCAGGAGCAGCTCAAAGTAACGCTTGCCGCCAGTGAAGAGAGACATCGCGAACGGGAAACCGAGCTGCTTGCACTGCGTGAGAAGTTTGGCAAACTTGAGCATGAACTGAATGATGTGAGAAATCAGTTGTCCCAGGAAGAAGCCAAACTCATCGGTGTTACAGGTGGCATTAGTCAACAGCAAGAGGAAAGCCTCAAAGGAAATTTGCTGGAACTGATGAATCAGATGGCTCAGACACGAAATGAAATTCGTTATGTGGATCAGCAGAAAGAAACGCTGGAGCGCAGAATGAATCGCGCGGCTGAGGAATCGGGCAAATGGGAAGATCAAAAAGAGACACTGGAAAGTCGCAAAGCGGACATTGAGAAAAAAGTTGTTCGTTTGGGCAAAGAAATCAGTGATCTGCGTGGTGGATATATTACGGAAAGTGAACGACTCCAGTCGCTGCAGAAGCTGCTCGAAGAAAGTCGGGGTACGGTCCGTAAATGGGAACAGAAGCGTGAAGCTCAAGTTTCCCGCCGCGATACGATGAAAGAGATGCAGGATGATTTTGACGGATTCATGCTGGGTGTCAAGGAGGTCCTCAAGGCTTCACGTAAAGGTACGCTGAGCGGTGTTCATGGAGCTGTGGCTGAACTTGTCAAAGTTCCCGAGAAGATCGAACTTGCGGTAGAAACAGCAATGGGAGCATCCTTGCAGCACGTGGTCATGGAAAATGAATCAGTTTCCAGACAGGCAATTGCTTTTCTGAAGCAACGCCAGTTGGGGCGTGCAACGTTCCTGCCTTTGGATGTCATTCGTCCTCGTGCCATTGGAGCGGCTGAACGTTCCATGATCGAAGGTATGGAGGGTTTTGTGGGGATCGGTGCTGATCTTGTACAATTCGAATCCAAATATGCTTCAATCATTGGCAGCTTGCTCGGTAATGTTATTATTGCCGAAACGTTGGAAGTCGCTAATAAAATTGCGGCTCGCTGTCAGTATCGTTTCCGGGTTGTGACGCTTGAAGGTGACGTGGTCAATGCGGGTGGTTCCATGACAGGTGGTAGCCAGCATAAGAAAAATGTGAGTCTGCTCAGCCGGAAACGGCAGCTGGACCAACTCGACCAGGATATTTTGGATACGGAAAATCAAATCGTGAAACTGCATCGCAGTGTGGATGATGTAAAAGTTCAACTGGAGCAGTGTCAGGACAAACTGGATGAACTTCGTCAGTCCGGTGATGATACCCGAAATGCAGAACAGCAGGCTTCGATGGAAATGAAACAGGTAGAGCATGAACTTCGCCATGTGCTTGAACAGGTTGCCGTTGCCGGGCAGGAGAAGAGCGGATTTACCGAAGAGATCAAAGAGCTGGATACGGCTCGCATCGTCGCTGTGAAGAAGCTGGAGCAGCTTGAAGAGGAAGAAAAAGTGACTCATCGTGCCATTCATGCAGCTGAGTTTGCTCGGAAAGCCAATGAATCGGCGAAGGAAGAATTGCAGAGCCAACTCACCGAATTGAAAGTGCGCGAAGGCAAGCTTGATCAGGAGCGATTCTCCAATGGGGAACAATTGCGACGTTTGGAGCGGGAAGTGGAGTCGCTGGTGAAAGATCTTCGTCAGAATCGCACGTTGCTGGCTTCGATGGAAGCAGATCTCAAGAAAACACAGACCGAGAGTGTTAAGCAGATTGAAGATCTGAACCAGTACAAACTGAAAAAAGCGGAAGCTTCCCAGGAGCTGGACTTCAAACGTGCTGCCCGAAGTGAGTTGTCGAAAAAGCTTGAGCTTGCAGAGAGCGAAACGAAGGAACAGCGCACGCAGTTAAAAGCTGTGGAAGAGCAGATGCGACAGACGGAAATTTCCGTGAACCGGCTGGATGTTGAACTGGAAAATATACTGCGAAAGCTGACGGATGAATACGAACTGGGCTATGAACTGGCCAAAGAGCGTTATCCTGTGCCGGAAGACGTGGAGCATACACAGGCAGAGGTACAGAAGCTGAAGCGCAGTATATCCGCCCTGGGTGATGTGAACCTGGGAGCGATTGAGGAGTTCCAGCGAGTCAATGAGCGATACGAGTTCCTGAGTGAACAGAAGAATGACCTGGTGGAAGCTAAAACAACGTTGTATCAGGTTATTCGGGAAATGGAAGACGAGATGGCGAAGCGATTCAAGATTACGTTTGATGCCATCCGCCGTGAGTTCGGTACCGTGTTTAGCAAGCTGTTTGGCGGGGGACGTGCTGACCTTGTTCTGATGGACCCGGAGCGCTTGCTTGAAACGGGAATAGATATCGTGGCTCAGCCACCAGGCAAGAAACTGCAAAACCTGCAACTGTTATCCGGTGGGGAGCGGGCTTTGACGGCGATGGCTTTATTATTTGCTATTCTGCATGTCAAACCTGTACCATTCTGCGTGCTGGATGAAGTAGAGGCAGCATTGGACGAAGCTAACGTGGTACGTTTTGCCCAGTACTTGCGTGAATTCTCCGAACAGACACAGTTTATCGTTGTTACCCATCGTAAAGGTACGATGGAAGAGGCAGATGTGCTGTACGGTGTTACAATGGAAGAGGGCGGAGTATCCAAGCTCGTTTCGGTTAAACTGGAAGATGAGGAAGCAGTAATTGCCTGATCTGGTCCAAACCTGCGAGAAAAACGAACTCATTGTAATCATTGAAAATCATTCAGATTGAGCATTTTTGCAAAACCGCTTAGATTATGTACACGATGGAGGGGCTTTATGAGTTTTTTTAAAAAGCTTAGAGACAGCATTGCAAGCAAAACGGAGTCGGTCACCAAACAGTTCAAGGATGGATTGGAAAAGACACGTAAAGGGTTAGTGGAAAAAGTGTCGGATCTCGTAATCCGCCGCAAAAAAATCGATGAAGAGTTCTATGAAGAACTGGAAGAGATTTTGATCGGAGCGGACGTTGGTGTGAATACAGTCATGAATCTGATCGAAGACCTGCGCGTTGAGGTGAAAAAACGCAAAATTGAGGATGCGGCTGAGCTGCAGCCTGTATTGTCCGAGAAACTGACGGGTCTTCTTCGCGGTGAACAGAATAACGAATTGAAAATGAACCCGGATGGCATTACCGTCATTTTGTTCGTTGGTGTTAACGGTGTTGGTAAAACAACAACGATTGGCAAGCTGGCACATCGATTTAAACAGCAAGGTAAAAAAGTCATCATGGCAGCTGGAGATACGTTCCGTGCCGGAGCCATAGAACAGCTGGAAGTATGGGGGCAACGTGCCGGTGTCGATGTGATCAAACAGCAATCTGGTTCTGATCCAGCAGCGGTTATGTATGATGCGGTACAAGCAGCGAAACAACGGGGTGCGGATGTTCTGCTCTGTGATACAGCAGGTCGTCTGCAAAACAAATCGAACCTGATGGACGAGCTTAACAAGATCTATCGTGTCATTCAGCGTGAAATTCCGGATGCTCCGCATGAAGTACTGATGGTACTGGATGCAACAACAGGTCAAAATGCTTTAAACCAAGCCAAACTTTTCGGTGAGAAAAGCGGCGTAACTGGCCTCGTACTGACGAAACTGGATGGAACAGCCAAAGGGGGGATCGTTGTTGCGATCCGTCAGGAGCTGGACTTGCCTGTGAAGCTCGTAGGACTGGGTGAGAAAATTGATGATCTGCAGCCGTTTGACTCGGAGCAATTTGTGCATGCTTTGTTCGCCGGATTAATCCAGGAACAGCCAGCGGAAAGTGCTGAAGAAGAGGAAGCTAATTCCTAGAATCATTAATAATAGAATGAATTAATAATGTTAACCGTATTGCCAGTGATATACGTGATAAGTGTCACGTGTAATGTCACTGGCAATACGTGTATAATGGAGGAATAAAGCAGGCAATGTTAAAGGGTTAGAAAGGACGGTTGAAAATGGCCAATACGTATACCTATTCTCGCCGTGAAGAAGTCGCCAATGCGGTGACACATGGAATCGGCGCTGCACTCAGTGTAGCTGCACTGGTGATATTGATTGTATTTTCAAGTATGAAAGGCACGGCTTGGCATGTGGTCAGTTTCACGATCTACGGGATCACCATGCTGCTGCTCTATACAAGCTCTACACTCGTGCATGCATGGAAAGATGGAAAAGTGAAAGATTTATTTGAGATTTTCGACCATTCTTCCATTTATTTGTTTATTGCGGGATCGTACACTCCGCTTTTGTTTATTGCTGTTCGCGGTACACTTGGATGGACCCTGTTTGGTATAATCTGGGGAATCGCATTATTCGGCGTGATCTTTAAGGCATTTTTTACGAAAAAGTTTCTATTCATGTCCACGATTTTCTATATTGCGATGGGCTGGCTGATCGTTATTGCCTGGCAACCTCTTATGGCTGCCATTCCTACAGGCGGCATTGTGTTGCTGGTTGCTGGAGGCCTGATGTATACACTGGGTACGCTCTTTTATGTATGGCGTGGATTTCCGTACCACCATGCGATTTGGCATCTCTTTGTGTTAGCAGGCAGTATTCTTCATTTCTTTATGGTACTGCTGTACCTGACACCACTTCGTTAGAACACCATAAACGGATGCATCTCCACGGACTGAGACGCATTCGTTTTTTCTTCTACATAGAGGTGGGTCGCAGGGACACAGATAGAATTTGCTTGTAGTGAAAAAGGGTATAAACCACCCGTTAAACATCGAAATAACGTATCATCAGAGCTGTTTTTATTGTGACAAGTATTTTTGCTTGACAACCTGATTTGTTTTAGGTATTATTAGGAACGTTGCAAGAGTGTAAAGTGTTTTTCCTTGACGAAGGGAGTGCCCCGATGTGAGTCAAGAAAATCGGCTTGAGAAGACAAACCGGATTAACTTGCTGTTTGCTTTTTATGAATTGTTACTTACCGAGAAACAGCAGACTTTTCTAAAGTATTACTTTCATGACGATTTCTCACTTGGTGAAATTGCAGCCGAGTTTGAGATCAGCCGCCAGGCGGTATACGAGCATATCAAGCGTGCCGAACAAGTGCTGGAAAATTACGAAAGCAAGCTGGGCTTGCTAGAAAAGCATGAACGGCGTAATCGCAATCTTGAAGATTTGCAAAATGCATTGGAACGCGCAGGCGTCTCCATTGATAACAACAAACAAATACACGATATCGTTGCTCAGCTTAGTGAATGATAATTGGCTGAGCGGAACGTATCGGTCTTGAAAACAGTATTAAAGCTTAAGGAGGTGGGATCATGGCATTTGAAGGATTAACGACCCGATTACAGAATGTGTTCAGCAAGCTGCGCGGCAAAGGCAAGGTGTCTGATGAAGATGTAGCCGAGGCTATGCGCGAGGTACGTCTGGCATTGCTCGAAGCGGATGTAAACTTCAAAGTGGTCAAGGAATTCATCGCCAAGGTGAAAGAGAAGGCTGTTGGCAAAGAAGTGATGGAGAGCTTCACGCCAGGAATGGTCATCATCGACATCGTTAACAAGGAACTAACGGATTTGATGGGTGGAAGCCAAGCGAAACTGGCTAAAGCAAACAAACCGCCTACGGTGCTGATGATGGTTGGTTTGCAGGGTGCTGGTAAAACAACCACATCGGGTAAACTGGCTAAAATGCTGCAAAAGCAAAACAGCAGACCATTGCTTGTTGCAGGAGATATTTATCGTCCGGCAGCGATCAAACAGTTGCAAGTACTTGGCGAGCAGATCAAAGCGCCGGTATTCACACTGGGAGATCAGACAAGCCCTGTTGAGATCGCACGTCAAGGTCTACAACATGCCAAAGATAACGGTAATGACTATGTTATTATCGATACAGCTGGACGTCTGCATGTTGATGAAGAACTGATGGAAGAACTTCGCCAGATTCACAGCGTAGTGAATCCGGATGAAGTACTGCTTGTTGTAGACAGCATGACAGGTCAGGATGCGGTTAACGTAGCAGAACACTTTAACCAGCAGCTTAATCTGACCGGGGTTGTCCTGACAAAGCTGGATGGAGATACTCGTGGTGGTGCTGCGCTTTCCGTCAAAGCAGTTACGGGTTGTCCAATCAAGTTTGCTTCCCTTGGAGAGAAACTTGACGCTTTGGAGCCGTTCCACCCGGAACGTATGGCTTCACGGATCCTCGGTATGGGTGATATGTTATCTCTGATTGAGAAAGCACAATTAAACATTGATACCGATAAAGCCAAGGAAATGGAACGGAAGATGCGTAATGCAGAATTCACGTTTGAAGATTTCCTGGAGCAGATGGATCAAGTGAAAAAGCTGGGACCAATCGACCAGATCATGGATATGATTCCCGGCATGGGCAAGATGAAACAAGCCAAGGATCTGAAGGTTGATGATAAACAGATGGGCCGGATCGAAGCGATCGTTTACTCAATGACGACCGAAGAGAAACGTAACCCGGACATGATCAACCATAGCCGCCGGAAGCGTATTGCTACCGGAAGCGGAACATCTCTGGCTGAAGTAAATCGTCTGATCAAGCAATTTGATGAGATGCGCCGCATGATGAAACAGTTCTCGGATATGATGGGACCTAAAGGCGGCGGTAAAAATAAAGCTATGAAGCAGCTTAAAGGTATGGGTAAAGGAATGAAGTTTCCTTTCCGTTGATTTAAGCGAAGCTGGATCATATACAGATTTCATTGAAGGAGGTGAATTTTCAAATGGCAGTTCGTATTCGTCTGAAACGTATGGGTGCTCACAAAGCTCCTTTCTACCGCGTAGTGGTATCGGATTCCCGTTCCCCACGTGACGGTCGTTTTATCGAGGAGATCGGTTACTACAACCCGGTTGAACAACCGGCTGTTGTTAAGATCGATGAAGATAAAGCATTGGCATGGCTTCAAAACGGTGCACAAGCATCTGACACTGTCCGCAACTTGCTTAGCAAAGCGGGCGTGATGAAGAAGTTCCACGAGTCTAAATTATCTAAATAAAGTGCTGATTCGGAGGGTCATCTATGGAAGAATTAGTAAGCATAATTGCTAAGGCTTTAGTCGATCATCCGGAAGATGTGACGGTTCGGACGGTTGAGAAAGACCGGCTTGTCGTTTATGAGTTAACCGTTCATCCTGACGATGTCGGGAAGGTAATTGGTAAACAGGGACGAATCGCGAAATCACTTCGTACGGTCGTCACATCAGCAGCAGTTAAGATGGATAAACGGGTTACCGTTGATATCATATCTTAAAGATATACGAAAGGGGGTTAGGATGCATGTCCTAGCCCCTTTTCGTGCATGCTGAACTTAATATGTTGAATTAGATATTGAATTAAAATATTTTGGGTATGAGTGACTTCGGAGCAGTGCAGGGGACGGGATCGATTCTGGAGAAGCGTTAGCGTTCGCCTTTATCACCTCATTTTCACCTTTTAAATTAAGTTCGAAAAATGAGGGGGTAACAGCGATCGAAAGAACGAACCGTCGCCGGAACGACCGTACGAGAGTCGAAGTAGCTGTTTAGTTTGATTTAATTTCGTAGGAGGAACGTATGGCAGAGTTTATGAATGTAGGTAAAATCGTTAATACGCATGGAATTCGCGGTGAGGTGAGAATCATGCCTATAACCGATTTCCCAGAAGTGCGTTTCGCGAAAAATGCAGAGTTGTTTTTCTTTACACCAGATAATCATCCAGTCATTGTTAACGTGGAATCTGCACGTTTGCATAAAAATATGTATATTCTTCGTCTGAAAGAGTATGGCAATATTAATGAAGTAGAGAAGTTTAAAGGCGGTATGGCCAAAGTGTTAAAAGAGAACCTCGCTGAGCTGGAGGAAGGTGAATACTACTTCCATCAAATCGTTGGGTGTTCGGTTATCACCGAAGAGGGTGAAACGCTTGGAACTATCTCTGAAATTTTGACTCCGGGTGCCAATGATGTATGGGTTGTCAAAACGCCAGCAGGTAAAGAAGTGCTGATTCCCGTTATTGATGATGTAGTACTTGATGTGGACATCGAACAGCAGCAAGTGAAGATTCACCTGATGGAAGGGCTGCTGTAACATGAAAGTGGATGTATTAACACTCTTCCCGGAGATGTTTGATGGCGTATTCGGAGCAAGCATTCTGGGTAAAGCCCAAACGAAGGGGCTGGTGTCCCTCGGTGCAACCAACTTCCGTAATTATGCCACAAATAAACATAATACGGTCGATGATGCTCCTTACGGTGGGGGTGGAGGCATGGTGCTAAAACCAGATCCGATCTTTGCTGCTGTTGAAGATGTACTGGAGCAACGCGGAGAAGCCGCGGCAACCATGAAAGCTCCACGTATCATTTTAATGTGTCCGCAAGGTGAGACGTTTACACAGAAAAAAGCAGAAGAACTTGTACAGGAAGATCATTTGATTTTTATATGTGGACATTATGAAGGTTACGATGAGCGCATTCGCGAATTTCTCGTGACGGATGAACTATCCATTGGTGATTACGTACTCACGGGTGGGGAGTTACCTGCTATGGTTGCGATCGACAGCATCGTACGTCTTATACCCGGTGTGCTTGGCAATGAGACAAGTGCTGTGACGGATTCATTCAGTACTGGACTCCTCGAATATCCACACTACACACGTCCACCCGAGTTTAGGGGCATGAAAGTACCGGATATGCTGTTGTCGGGACATCATCTGAACATTGAGGCATGGCGCAGAGAACAGTCGTTGCTTCGTACGCTGGAGCGCAGACCGGAGATGTTGGAAACGGCTGATTTGACGGATAAAGAACGTATTTGGTTGAAAAAGATACGCTCAAACCGTAAACATAGCACAGAATAAGTATATGTATCGTATAAACACGTAAATATATCTTTTTATAGAGTTTGAAAAAGCCAACCTTGATACCAAAGGTTGGCTTTTCTTATGTGTTTTGTAAAGAAAGCTGGATATTCATTGGGTAATTTTATAAAATGGAGATATATTTTAAAACTTAGTTTCATTAAGTGAAACAAAGGCGGTGTAAGAATGAATTACAATATTATTGGTCTTGATCATATTCAGCTCGCAGCACCTGAATCTTGTGAAGCGGAGGCACGTCATTTTTTCAATAAAGTACTGGGCTGGACGGAGATTCCCAAACCTGAAATTCTGAGAAAACGGGGTGGTGTATGGTTCGAGTGTGGCAGACACCAAGTGCATATTGGCGTACAAAAAGATTTTATTCCCGCTACAAAAGCTCATCCGGCATTTCATGTACAACATTTGGATCAGTTGCGTGATCATCTCATTCATAACCAAATTCATATTGTCGATGACGAAGCAAGGGCAGATGAAGGTGTAAGACGTTTTTATATAAATGATCCTTTTGGCAATCGTCTTGAGTTTTTAGAGTGGGCTTAAAATCATTCATTTAAATCGTTTAATTACGTAGGCACTTTTTTGCAGCTTTGAACATTTTTGCATGACCACATAATAGGGTTGTAAAAAACAGGGGTTTTCTTTATGGTGAACTCAGCTGGATTTGAATAACAACGATAAGCTGAGGAGGAAGATGATGAGCATTCAGCCTTATGAAATCGCCAGACTAAATATTAGCCAAGCCGGAGAACGCTGCAAAATGCTTTTGGGAGATCTAAACGGGGATGGCAGACTTGAAATGTTGCTGGTACAGGCAGATGGGGGTATAGACGATCGGTATGTCCCGCATCAGGTATGTTGTTTGACTGCATTTGATCTGGAAGGAACATTACTGTGGCAGGTCGGAACTCCTGATCCCGATGCAGGGGGTCCGGGTTCAGACTATCCCGCTCAGGTAGCAGATTGGGATGGAGATGGAAATAATGAAGTATTGTGTGTCATGGACAAACAATTTCTCGTGTTGGATGGCCGGACCGGAGAGATTAAAGAAACACGTGATCTGCCAGGTGATGAAGCACATGACTGCATTATTCTCACCAACCTGACGGGTAACCAGCAGAAAATGGACATTATACTGAAAGACCGCTATAAGACGTTATGGGCACTCGACCATGATTTTAATTTGTTATGGAAGCATGAAGGGAATCCGGGACATTTTCCATGGGTATATGACATCGATGGAGATGGGAAAGATGAAGTGATGGCCGGATATGACATGCTGGATCATGATGGGACGTTGTTATGGTCTTGTCATAATCTCGATGATCATGCTGACTGTATATGGTTTGGCGACGTTGATGGTGATGGGGAAGTCGAGATTGTTATCGGTGGCAGTGTTACGGTCATGATGGACCGCTATGGTAATGAGAAGTGGCGTTATGAAGATTCGATTGAATCACAGCATATTGCATTAGGCCATTTTTGTACTGGAATGATAGGTTTACAGATTGCAGGTCTGGACCGGATTGTCCGTGGGGATGAGAATGGTAAGGATGGAATGTTCATGTTGGATAGCGCAGGGCAAGAAATATGGAAAGAAAACCGCACGACTCCTGGCTGGTTAACCATTATAGAGCCTGTATGTAACTGGGATGAAGGTGGACTCGATTATATTTTGGCGTATCGCAGAGGTGGAGATGTGTTGCCTTCTTTGGTAGATGGAGATATGAAAACGGTTACTGAATTCCCGAAAGAGGGATATGCGGTACATGCAGACCTGGTTCAGACGGGGAAAGAACAGATCATCATCTATGACGCAGAGGAAGCAGTGATTTATTCCAGCTCTTCGATGACATTATCACTTACCGATGCAAAAAGAGCCAAGCCACAGCTAAAAAGGCTGTATAACTCGACTCTGTATCCGGGCGGTGAAGTTAAAATCTAGGTTTTACTGGTCATTCTCCGATGCAGATGATTCGTTCTGCGGACTGGATTCGGGTTGAAGCAAGGTCGCCAAATCAGTACCTGTCGTTACCGTCAAGCGAGGCAGCTTCATGGGATGATCTCCTGGATGCACAAATCCAGACTTTACGGTAAAAGCCATGCGATATCCATGTTGCTGTAACTTGTAGATCATCTGTGTGCTGGTATAACCAAAAGGATAGGCCAAATAAGGTGTGTCTATTCCGGTTTGCTTCATATGCTGGATATCATCATCCAGAAGACTGGTGTCCAGACCGACAGGAACACTGTTACCACAGCGCATAAATCCCTTGTGATGCAGGTTATAGGTATGGCTATTGAATTCAAATACGTCAGTTGCTGCCTGCATCTCTGGTTTGGAGATGAAACTGTTAATGGCGGGCTCAAATTCCGAAGGTTGATCTTGAATTTTACTGCCTATGACAAACAGCGAGGCATGAAAATTATATTTCTGAAGCACAGGGTAAGCTAATGTATAATTGTTCTGGTATCCATCATCAAAGGTAATCACAACGGACTTCTGTGGCAGGGAAATCTTCCCGCTAACATATTGCTCAAGCTGATCCAGTGTAATCGTTTGGTAGCCTTCATCATGCAGGTATTTCATATTTTGCTCAAAATCCTCCAGATTAATGATGGATTTATTATCTGTCTCTTGATTATTCAATTTGGGCTCTATGTAATGATACATCAGCACAGGAACTTCTGTAGCGGTACCTTGTTCAATTCTAAAGGTAGAACGATCCAGCGCAGATTGGTTAGAGAAGTCAGTGTGTGACAGCTCGAATGCTTTGCGTTTGACTATGTCCCAGGATGTGCAGGCTTTGTGTGACAGTGCATTCGTTGGGTGAGTTACGGCATATGAATATAGTGTAATGGAGCATGTGAGCATGGCGAGTAGGGCAAGTGTGATCTTTTTCCAATATTTCATAAGTCTTGGGATTCTCCTTTTAAAGTGGTCAATAAGTTATATCATAGACGATATTACTACACTGGAAGTTACAGTATTTTTTCCTGTATCAGGTTGACTTGCAGATGAGAGCGTTGATTCACTTTCCATACGGGAGAATGTATTTTAGAATGAAGTTAACATGTGATGGATGAGTTTCAGAGTGGCAGATTGAACAATAGGCATCTGTTTAATTTCTCTTGTGTTTTGATATGCTGCGTGATACAATAAGTCTGTTATGTGGAATACGGCGGTCCTCTATGGATGATGAAGGAGACAAGGTGATCTCTGGAAGAAGTATGAACGCCTGTATGGAAGGAGGGAGTCATAGATGAATATCGTTCAAGCGATTACACAAGAACAACTTCGCAAGGATCTTCCGAGTTTTCGTCCTGGTGACACTTTGAAAGTGCACGTTAAGGTAATCGAGGGAACTCGCGAGCGTATCCAATTGTTCGAAGGTGTTGTGATTAAACGCCGTGGTGGTGGAATCAGTGAGACTTTTACAGTTCGTAAAATTTCTTACGGTGTAGGTGTGGAAAGAGCTTTCCCGCTTCATTCCCCTAAAATCGATAGAATCGAAGTGGCTCGCCGTGGTAAAGTTCGTCGTGCGAAGCTTTATTATCTTCGTGAACTACGCGGTAAAGCAGCGAGAATTAAAGAAATTCGTTAATATAACGGATACCGGGGAGGGCTTGGAGACAAGCCCTTTTCGTTTTTGTCCGGGAAAAGTTGAACCGGAGGTACACTTCCGAGTAAAATGGTATGGCAACACATGCGGGGAATAGTCCGGGAGGCTTGTAAAATCAGTTATTGATAACATTTGAATTGTGGATTAAATGTACTGTAATGCTTGGTGAAAGATTACATAACTGATGTGAATGTTTTGTATCCATCCATTGAGTTATTGGAACGATACAGAATGCTGGATGTGTGTACTGCTATAAACATGTACTGTGAAGAGAGGAAGATCTTGAATGGAACAAGAAGTTCAACATGACCAGGGCAATCCTGCCGAAGAGAAAAACAGTCGATCCAAAAAAGCCAAAAATGAAATTGTTGAATGGCTTAAAGCCATTGTTATCGCATTAGTTCTCGTCATTCTCATTCGGTGGTTGCTCTTCAAACCGTTTGTTGTGGACGGTCCGTCCATGCAGCCGAACTTTGAAACGGGTGAACGTGTGATCGTCAACGAAATCTTATATGATATCAGAGAACCGAAGCGCGGTGAAGTTATCGTCTTCCACGTACCATCCGAAGGTCGAGATTTCATTAAACGTGTTATTGCTGTAGAAGGTGATACCGTTGAGGTTCAAGACGATACCGTGATGGTTAACGGTAAAAAGGTTGATGAAACGTATATTCAAGGAGCCATTGATGCAGCTGAAGCAAATGGTGGAACCTATAACGTGAAGGATTTCCCGAATGAACAGTTCCCTGATGGCAAAGTGCCGGCAGGTCATGTGTTTGTCATGGGAGATAACCGTCCAAATAGTACAGACAGCCGTATGATCGGTTATGTTTCGTTAAAAGATATTATTGGTCGTGCAGATGTGATTTTCTGGCCGATCGGTGAGATTAAGTGGATCAACCACTGAAATTGAAGTAAATAATGAGGTGAAGACAAGTTGACGATACAATGGTTTCCAGGTCATATGACTCGAGCCAGACGCCAGATTCAGGATAAGTTAAAGCTCATCGACGTGGTCATCGAACTATTGGATGCCCGTCTGCCTGTCTCCAGCCGTAATCCAATGATTGACGAAATATTGCTGGATAAACCCCGGATGATTTTGTTGAACAAATCGGATTTGGCAGATGCAAAAGTGACGCAAGAATGGATTGAATATTTCAAAAAAGAAGGAATTACCGCTTTTCCTGTAGATGCTTCGACGGGAACCAATGTTAAAGATATTCCCGTGCAGGCCAAGCTTCTTCTTAAAGAAAAAATTGACCGTCAAATTGCCAAAGGGATTAATCCTCGTGCGGTTCGCGGGTTGATCGTAGGGATTCCCAATGTAGGTAAATCAACACTGATTAACCGACTGGCTGGACGGAGTATTGCGTTAACAGGAGATCGTCCTGGTGTGACGAAGGGGCAACAGTGGATCAAGGTAGGCAAAGAAATGGAGTTATTGGATACTCCAGGTATTCTTTGGCCTAAGTTCGAAGATCAAAATGTAGGTTATCGTCTTGCCGTAACTGGTGCGATCAAAGAGGAAATTTTGAATGCAGAGGATATCGCCTTTTTTGGAATCAGTTACCTGATGCGTTATTACTGGGACGCTTTGGAAGAGAGATACGGACTTCAGGATTTCTCCAAGGATGCAGATGATTCAGATAGTGTTATTGCAATTATGGAACAAGTCGGCCGTATACGTGGTTGCATTGTAAGCGGTGGACGCATTGATCTGGAAAAGGCATCACGAGCATTTCTGCGTGAACTGCGAGCGGGTAAAATGGGACGTTTCTCTATGGAAGCTCCTTATTAAAAAATGGACTCTACACGATGAAGATCATTATCTTCATTTGTTCATTTCATATATACAAGTGCCGAAAGAAGCGGCCGTTACCGGATTACCGGGAGCGGTCGTTTTTTGTGTATACAAACGCGGAAGTAGAGCTGGAACATACGTCGAAAACGATAAAATGGAAGAGGATTGAAGAACAGTACGCTTTATGGAATTGGCCGAACTATATATCAGGTGCATCTAAATCGTGCTATGATAAATGGTGGTGCAATTTAAATTAGACGAGGTCTGATATATTCAATTTAAACCATCAAATACCGATAAATGAAGACATCACTATCTTTATATTATAAATCTCAAGGATAAGTTTTACTGAGAGAGACAGGTTGTACAGAACAAAAGACAGAGGATCTACGTCTATTATAAAAAGTTGTAAGTGATACGTATGCTGAAAAAGCGTGGGTAGAGGAGATGAGCGTTATGGTTGAAAATAATGAAGAGATCGGGTTGAATCTACTGGATACTCCGATTGGACCAAAGAAGAAAAAAGAAGTCAGTGAACCTCGAGATCTGTTGCTCTATGAGCGGGAGTATTGGGACAGTGGATTTGAACGTATTGCTGGTATTGATGAGGTGGGACGGGGCTGTTTGTTTGGGGATGTTGTGGCAGCGGCAGTTATTTTACCGAAGGATCTCATCCTGGAAGGTGTGAATGACTCCAAGAAATTAACGGAGAAAAAACGTGATGCATTATATGACGTCATTATGGAAAAAGCGCTGGCGGTAGGTATCGGGTACGCGGATGCAGAGACAATTGATAGGCTTAACATCAAGCAGGCTGCGAGACTTGCGATGAAACGAGCTGTTGAAGCATTGGGAGAAACTCCTGATTATATGCTGGTGGATGCCGAGAAGGTGGATGTGAATGTACCTCAACTGTCCATCATTAAAGGTGACGCCAATAGTCAATCGATCGCAGCGGCATCTATTATTGCCAAGGTAACGCGAGATCGACTATGTAAGGAAGAATGGGATACATTATATCCGGAATATGGTTTGTCGATACATAAAGGATATGCAACAAAAGTTCATCGGGAGCAAATTATGGCATTGGGGGCAACCCCGATGCATCGACGCAGTTTTCTGGGCAACCTGCTTGGAGAGCAGCAATCGTTGTTTTAACACAGGTTTGAAGAAAGGAGGGGGAGAGATTTGAATATCGGTTCCATGATAAAGGGGTTAATGGGAGACAGTAAGCCCGGCAATGCCAAACCGCTTGAATTAAAGGAAGGTCAGGTGGTTCGTGGCTCCGTCGTTAGTGTATCCGATGATGGGGGAGAAGCAGTTCTGCAGATTCAAGGTGTGCAAGTGCGCGCCAAGTTGGAGACTCCACTCCGTCCGGGTGAGACCACGTTGCTTCAAGTGCAGCCTCCAGGTGAAAATGGCATAACGGTAATGAAACCTATGTCGGGAACACTTGCTGAGCTGCCACAAGCTTCGCTGAACAACCTGCTCAAGGATGTAGGACTGCCGGATACAAAAGGGAACCGGGAACTGTTACTTGCCATGCAGCGTAGCGGAGTGCCGCTCACAAAGGATAATGTGGCTATGGTCCAGAATATGATGACTGCCAAACCTGCACAGGTCCCTGTGGAAGAATGGGTGCAGGCGACAGGGATTGCTTTTCAGCGTGGTCTTCCGGTTACGGCGGAAACAGTAAAAGGATTACACCAGACGGTGTTTGGCCCCCCTCTGCACCAGTTGTTAAGCGGGTTGGCTGATCAGTTGGAAACGATGTTGACACAAACAACAGGTAAACCGGTACTGACTGGAGAACAATCTGCAACGTTGAAGCCATCTGTTATGGCTGGTGTGCCTGTCGTACTAAATGGAGCACAGGCGGAAGAAGGATTGGCTGCATCAGGCAATGGTCGTCAGGTGACTGGAACCGGAACTGGAGCACCAGCTTTGTCGACGCAGCAAGGACAAGCGGCGTTGGCAGGAGGGATCTCCACGACGGATGGTGGGGCAGAGGATGCAGGTACTGTGGTGAAAGGAAATATGCAGACCGGTGGAGGTACAGGAAATGCTGAAGCCGGGGCCAAGGCAGTTGCCAGCAACGTTGAAACGGCTGGCAAAGGAGGCGCAGGTATTCCGTCTGGAACCGGAATACCTGGCGAGAGCCCGCGCGGGGCTGACGCGGGGCAAGCTGGGAGCCGCCCGGGTACAGCGGGGGCGGCAGCAGAATCTGTGGCTGGCCGTGTAATTGCAGGCCAGCCTGAAACAGGCGCGGCCGGTCGGACTGACGGCCGCGCTGAAACGCCTGCTGCTGCGGGGACTCCGTCCGCAGCAGTCCAGGCGGCGCCAGCAGCGCCTACGGCAGCGCAGCTGGCGCCCAAGCTGCTGGCGCTGCTGGACGCCCTGCGCAGCGCGTCCACTGCAGCACAGGCCGCCCCTGCATCGCAGGGCGGCCAGGCGGCTGCGGCTGCCGGAGGCGTGCCGCAGCCGTTGCCAGCCGGCGCTGATGCGCCGCCGGCTGGCGGTAGTGCCGCAGCACCTGCGGGAGCTGCGGCAGTGCACGCGCCTGTCACCCACGAGGGGGACCCGTGGGTGGGGCGCGTGCTGAAGCTGCTCGGTGCGGAGCACGAGCAGCAAGCCGTTCACGGCGCGGCAGTGCAGCCGCGCGTGGGGGATGCGGCGAGTCCGGCAAATGCGGACACGCTGAAGGGCTTGCTGCTGCAGCTTGCCAGCAGCGAAGGTGCACCGGCGGCGCTTAAGGATGCCGCCGGACAGGCCGTGCAATATCTGACAGGTCAGCAGTTATTGCTAACGACAGATCGCAGTGCTACATTTGCACAGATGCACTGGTTTATTCCGATCACTGGACCGGACGGGGAAGAAACGGCGTCTGTTCAGATTCAATCACGTCGTGGATCTCGTGGAGAGCTGGATGCGTCCAACTGCCGTCTATGGTTTGATCTGGACATGAAAAGTCTTGGGCCTACTCTGGTAGATGTCCATGTGGTTAATAACATTGTCAGTCTGCGTGTATTAAATGATCGCGAAGGAATGGGACCGCTTCTGGAGAGCGGACGAGAGGTGATCCATCAGGCATTGGACAAGCTGGGCTATCAACTGTTGACCTTCAAGGCGGAACCGTGGCCTGCGGGCCAGGAGCCGGGCGCGGAACGAAAAACGCGGGCCTCGGACTATAGTCCTGAACGATACAAAGGGGTGGACTTGAAGGTATGAAAGACGAGTCGTCACAACCGGACCTGCTTTCCAAAAAGGCGGTTGCCCTAAAGTATGTCCCTGGAGAGAGTGAAGCACCTGTTGTTGTAGCTAAGGGGCGCGGCAAAGTGGCAGAAGCCATTCTGGATAAAGCCAGAGAAAACGGCGTGGCTGTTCAGGAGGATGCAGCACTTGTGGAGGTACTCTCCAAGTTGGATCTGGATGAACAGATTCCGGCAGAGCTGTATCAACTGGTCGCAGAGGTGCTAACGTACGTCTACCGTGCAGATCGCATGGCCTCAGGACGTGAGGAAAATGAGTCATGGTAGAACGTAGATTGGGTCAGGAGCTAGGATTAAAGCTCACACGACAGCAGAAAGGCCGATTAGGTGAAGAGGCTGCCTGTCAATGGTTGCGAGAGCACGATTATCGGATCATTAGACAGAATTGGCGTTGCCGTAGCGGTGAGATTGACATCATTGCTTCCTGCGAGGGCCTGATTGTCTTTGTGGAAGTAAGAAGCAGGAGTGGAGCCGCTCAGTACGGTACACCTCAGGAATCGGTTGATATGCGTAAAATGCAGCAGGTGCGTTCAACAGCATCCGTGTATTTGCAAATGACGGGAGAGACGGAACTTCAGATCCGTTTTGATGTAATTGCCGTAATGCTTGATCAAGCAGGGAAAACTGTCTCTGTGAATCATATTGTTAATGCTTTTTAAGAATTACACTAGAAGTTATTATTGTATTATTTGATACGAAATGTATCTTTTTAATGTGAGTCGGTCAGTAATTTCGAAGTACAAGTTTAATTATGTCTTATCTTTGCATTCGTTTTAGTTTTAAAATTAGTTAATATACTAAAGCCGTAGTTCCTATTTATACAGGAGCTGCGGCTTTTTTTGATTTAACTATGAAATCAGAAAACAGAGGATAGAGCGTTGATAATAAAATCATTGTATTTCAGAAAATTATAGATACAAAATGTAACATTTGTAATAAAATAAGAAAGTTGAAATTTAAAGAGAGGTTGGTGGGATGTATGAAAGAGTTTCAGAATACTTCGAACAACACAGTAAAACAAGTATGGGAGTGCCCTCGGATGGAAGTGCTGGATATCAGCGAGACCATGAACGGTGGACAGGGGATTTGGCAATATGTTTGGGACGGAGAATTCTGGAAGCTTGAGCTTATGGTCAGTTAATTTAAGAAGTTAAAGAGGAATGTTTGATCAATAAAATAAATGGTGAGGTGTAGTGAGAAGATGCAGACAAGTATCAAATGGATCATTCGACTAAGTACACTATCTTTATGTTTCATTTTGTTTGGAATCATGTATTCCGGAGTTTCTTATGCAGCCGATCCGTCTACACAGGCAAGTGTATCAGGTAAAGTTATTGATCGTCAGGGATTACCTGTCCAGAACGCTACTGTCAAGTATTGGCTTAATTATCGTGGGGATACGTCAGAGAAAAGCGTGAAGACGGATGGGAATGGACGGTATCATATTATAGAGTCCGTTGAAGACAATACGGACATTACTTTTGTAGTTGAAGCAGAGGGTTATGTGACGTACAGACACTATAGCTCCTACGGATTGTCCGGTGGAGAGCAAATACAGCTTGATTTTCATATTTATGAGCCATCCACGATTGTAGGAACAGTCAAAGATCAGGCAGGCAGACCTGTTCCAGATGCTCGTATAAAAGTAACAAGTGTCTTTGATCGTATAGTGAAAACTGATCAGCAAGGTCGATATGCGGTTACAGGAATTGATTACGCCTATAATCCGAACATTGCAATATGGGTAGATGCCGATGATTATATGTTATATGAACAGGATCGCTTGGGTGTCCGGGAGGGAGGAACCTTGAGAATGGATGTTGTTTTGGCAGAGGCGGCACACGTGCGGGGAAAAGTTGTAGATGAGTCGGGCAATCCAGTAAGTGGGGCTAAAGTTAATGCTGGAGGTTCGGCAACAACAGATGCTCAAGGCAACTATTTAATAAAGCGCGTACCAACAGGGGCCAGAACGATAACGGGAGAAGCAGCAGGATATCTAAAAACGAGCCTAAGCGTTACTCTTGTAAAAGGAGATCATAATACGTTTAATATCGTACTTAAGAAGGATGCAGATATTACACCTCCAGTAACCAAGTACAGATTAGTTCCTATTACAGATACTGTGAACGGGAAAATATACATCAAAGGATTTACATTCAGACTTCAGGCAACAGACGAAGTCAAAGGTTCGGGCGTAAAAACAACGCAATATCGAATCAATGGGGGAGAATGGAAAAACTATGAAGGACCCGTCAAGTTTTATGCCCCTGATGTCAAGGTGGTAGAGTACTATAGTACAGATATTGCAGGTAATCAGGAGAAGTACAACAAAATGGATTTTGTTAATGGCACATTTGAAGGGAATGGCACGTTTGAAGGGGCGAGTTATGACGATTGATTACTCGTTGATATGATATGTGAATCAATAACATGAGAATAAAAGACGGTTCTGACTTGATGATTCCTCGTGGTGAATCAACATTCAGAGTCGTCTTTTCTGTTCGTAATGACCTTAACGGTAATGATCTCTGCCGCCCCTTTGAATCTCGTGATCAGATGGGTGTATAATCAAGAAGGTAAACTGGTATTTTATTATGTCATAAAGAAATTATATTGAATGTACAAGGCCGCGAATCACTATTGCGGTTGCAAATGATTTTATAAACAGGAGGTACGGCCGATGAGTAAAGCTACGAAAACAACAAATGAAGTCAGAAATGCGATTCAAAACCGTCGTACGGTGAAAAAATTTAAAAAAGAAGCTGTTCCTACACAGCAGATTATAGAATTGCTGGACACCGCAGTCTGGGCTCCTAACCATAAACTGCGTGAACCTTGGAGATTTTTGTTGTTTACCGGAAATGGACGGAAGAAACTGGCTGAGGCTATTGATGCAGAAATGGGAGAAGACAACAAATTCTCACCCAATATTATGCAAGTTCCATCCGTTATGCTTGTCGTGCTGGAAGAAGATCCAAGACAGAATATCTGGGACGAAGACTTCGCTGCGGTTAGTGCATTGGTTCAGAACTTTATGCTTGCAGCCTGGAGTGAAGACATTGGAACGTTCTGGGTGACCAAGCCATTTTTGTACGCTCCCAAATTCCGCAAACCGCTTGGAATAGAGGCGGGAGAGAAGATTGTAGGCATGATTTATATGGGATATCCTGATGTTATTCCTTCTGCTAAAGAACGCACACCAGCTAAGGACAAACTCACTCTTTTTGAATAATAAATTATTGTAGACCTTAGCTATATAAGATCCCCTTACGTTTACAAGGAAATCTACGTACAAGTACCTTTCTCCACAGAAGAGAAGGGCTTGTACGTTTTTTTGTCATGTTGGTGTATCCGCATTGTAAAATCTGCATAAGGAATCCTTCTCGATCTTCCTCTGCTGTTTACAGTTTCATGCCCATTTCACTGCCTTTGGGTAAATCGACCTGTTCTTCCCTCCATATGCTTCTAAAATAGCTTCAAAATAAAATAAGATCCAATTGACGATACTGGATGGCTTCAGCCACATGAGCTGTCACAATTTCACCTTCATGGTCCAGATCGGCAATTGTCTGTGCCATCTTGATAATCCGATCATGTGCACGCATGCTCAGGTTTAACGTTTGCAGCGTTTGCTCTAACAGTTGCTCTGCCTCTTGGGGGAGATGGATCGTTCGTCGCAAAAGCGTGCCCGAAAGCTGGCTATTCCAACGAACCGAACTTTTGGCATAACGTGTAGCCTGAATTTGATGAGCGTGGATCACTTTTGCCTGCATTTCTTCAGAGGAAGGGGAAGCAGCAGACTTGCGCCACTCGCCTGGTGGAGGAACCTCAACCTGAAGATCAATGCGGTCCAGCAGTGGTCCTGAAATTTTGGCTCGGTACGCGGCAACACGGGCTGGACTACATATGCAGCGTTGCTCCTCCGAATGAGCGGACAAATATCCGCAGGGACAGGGATTCATGGAACATGCAAGCATAAACTGGGCCGGAAAGGTGAATGCAGCCCGTGCCCGACTAATTGTCACTGTGCGATCCTCTAACGGCTGCCTTAATACCTCCAGCACTTGACGCTGGAATTCAGGTAATTCATCCAGAAACAATATGCCCCGGTGGGCAAGGCTCACTTCACCCGGTTTTGGGATACCACCGCCTCCAATTAGACCAGAGGTGGATATCGTGTGGTGAGGGGAGCGAAAAGGTCTGTCTGCAATCAGGCCTTGAGGCGCTTCTTTCAATTTGCCAGCGGCACTTAATACTTTGGTGACTTCCAACGCTTCATCTTCTGACAAAGGAGGAAGGATGGAAGGCAGACGTTTGATTAACATCGTTTTGCCCGTGCCTGGCGGTCCAACGAGCAGTATATTATGCATGCCGGCTGCAGCAATCATAAGCGCGCGTTTTACATGATGCTGCCCCAGAACATCGCTATAGTCATCTGCAAATAATAGTGTTTGTCTCGGCTTCCTATCCGCCATCTTATGAGTCTTGTCAGTTATAGGAGCAGCGAGGTGGGCATAATTTTTCAACACGACTGGTCCTGCATTCGAATTATTTGGTATTCCTGCTGATCTAGCGGGTTGATCTGGGTTTTCCGGAGCAATATCCTGTAAATGACGAATGCCAAACACCTGGATACCTCGAATCAGTGACGCTTCCTCCACGTTATCCAAAGGCAGGAGCACGGAAGTAAAGCCTTGTCGTTTGGCCAGATCCACCATGGATAAAATGCCGGGCACGGACCTGATCGAACCGTCCAACGCCAGTTCGCCAACCACGAGTGTCCGTTCCTGGGGAGGAAGTACAAGCTGACCGCTTGTCATAAGTAAACCAATAGCAATGGCCAGATCAAAGGAAGATCCTTCCTTGCGCAGATCAGCGGGGGCCAGATTGATTGTGATCCGCTGTAAAGGGTACTGATATCCGCAATTTTTAATCGCTGCACGAACACGTTCAGCGGCCTCACGAATGGCTGAATCCGGTAAACCAATGATGGACGTCTGTGGCAGACCATTGGATAAATCAGTTTCCACTTCGATCAGAACGCCATCAATTCCGTACAAACATGCACTATGCAATTTTCCGTACATAACAAAGAAACACCTCACTCGATTCTTGACTCCGCATAATACGGGCCAGTCTACGAATTAAGGTGCTTCCTCAGCTTCTACTAAACATTTTATATAAAAGGAATCATGGAGTCAACCTGTCATTATCATTGCTGTAGTCATCTTTCCTGATCCCTGAATTTTATTTCTGGAAGGAAATCATTAAATAGCTTTGGTGAAAATGGTTACGTATAAAATTTCATTATGTTTATTAAATTTAGCCCGAGAAGGCGTGAATCTGTTCGATGGACTTATCTATTATTGTTGTTAAATCATGGGGATGAACTGCTGATTATCTATCTATATTTATATTTTACACAATATAATTTATCATAATTAAATTGAATAGTAAAATCATTTGTGCTCAATTATTCTGTTTTTTTTCTATTTTGTGATAGTATAGATCTATAGTTCCTGTATTATTAGGAATAGATTGCACAATAGGCAGGTGAGAAAGACATATGCAGACTGACAGTTTGAAGCTGGATAACCAATTATGCTTTGCCATATATGCTTGTTCACGTGAGATTACGAAGATGTACCAGCCTTATCTGGAGGTACTTGGTGTAACGTATTCCCAGTATTTGGTGTTGATGGTTTTGTGGGAACGTGAAGAATGTACGGTTAAGGAGATCGGGGAGGCTCTCTATCTCGATTCGGGAACGTTGACACCCCTTCTCAAACGTTTGCAGTCAGCAGGACTTATTAATCGCGAACGCTCAGCTCAGGACGAACGAAAAGTATTAATTACACTAACCGACTCAGGCCGTGAGTTGCGGAACAAGGCATTATCCATACCTGAATCCATTCAGGGAGATGCGTGTTTGAACAGTACAGAGTTTAAAACATTGCTGGGTCAGTTCAAAGGATTGCTGGAGAAAGTTCACGAAACCAACACTAACGCAGCCAAAAAATAAAATGCAGTTTTACATCAAGGAAACCTTAGCTTTTAGCTGAGGTTTTTTCCATATATACCCAAGCATTCACAATATGGGATCATACTCATATCAAAATACTGTCTATTAAACATTAATTTTTTAAGGAAAGCGTTTTAAAAACGTGTTACAATGAATTGGGTTTAAGTGAAAATAGTCAACATTTGTCTTTTGTTAGTCTACCAACCCGCCTTGTTGCAGTCATGTTGATAGGAGGATTCGAGAATGAATATCCATGAATATCAAGGAAAAGAAGTACTGAAACAGTATGGAGTTACCGTTCCAAACGGAAAGGTTGCTTATACAGTCGATGAAGCGGTCGCGGCCGCTGAGGCATTGGGCAGTCCAGTGACTGTTGTCAAAGCACAGATTCACGCAGGTGGCCGGGGTAAAGCCGGCGGCGTAAAAGTGGCAAAGAGTACGGATGAAGTTCGTGCCTATGCTTCTGAAATTCTGGGCAAAGTATTGGTAACACACCAGACTGGACCAGAAGGTAAAGAAGTGAAACGTCTTCTGATTGAAGAAGGATGCGATATCCGCAAAGAGTATTATGTGGGTGTTGTTGTGGACCGTGCCACAGGCCGTGTAGTTATGATGGCTTCCGAAGAAGGCGGTACTGAGATTGAAGAAGTAGCTGAAGCTACACCTGAGAAAATTTTCAAAGAAATCATTGACCCTGCCATTGGATTGCAAGTGTTCCAGGCCCGTAAACTGGCCTACAGCATTAAGATTCCGAATGAACTGGTGAACAAAGCTGTTAAGTTCATGCTCGCGCTGTACACTGCATTTGTCGAAAAAGATTGCTCTATTGCCGAGATCAATCCTCTCGTTGTTACCGGAGATGGAAACGTTATCGCGCTAGATGCGAAATTAAACTTTGACTCCAACGCCCTGTTCCGTCACAAAGACATTTTGGAACTGCGTGACCTGGATGAAGAGGATGAAAAAGAAATCGAAGCTTCCAAATACGACCTCAGCTACATAGCACTTGATGGCAACATCGGCTGTATGGTCAATGGTGCGGGACTTGCGATGGCAACGATGGACATTATCAAATACTACGGTGGAGACCCGGCCAACTTCCTTGACGTTGGGGGCGGTGCAACAACGGAGAAGGTGACTGAAGCATTTAAGATCATCTTGTCCGATGCCAAAGTAGCTGGGATCTTTGTTAACATCTTCGGTGGCATCATGCGCTGTGATGTTATCGCCAATGGTGTTGTTGAAGCCGCGAAGCAGCTTGGCCTGACCAAACCGCTGGTTGTTCGTCTTGAAGGAACTAACGTGGAGCTTGGCAAACGTATTCTGGGTGAATCTGGCCTGAATATCGTTCCTGCTGATTCCATGGCCGATGGTGCACAGAAAATTGTTGCCCTCGTAAAATAAGTTCATTCCTTAGTACCGGAGCTGTCCGGGAATTGAAAAATAACCGTAAGGATGTGAAGCAACGTGAGTATTTTGATCGATAAAAATACAAAAGTCATTACGCAAGGCATTACGGGTTCAACGGGAATGTTCCACACGAAGGGCGCATTGGACTACGGAACCCAGATGGTAGGCGGAGTTACACCGGGTAAAGGCGGAACTAAGGTGGATATCACGTTGGAAGACGGTACAGTAGCTAGTCTGCCGGTGTTTAACACTGTGCAGGAAGCGAAGGAAGCTACAGGCGCAACAGCGAGCGTCATTTACGTTCCTCCTGCATTTGCAGCAGATTCCATTATGGAAGCTGTTGATGCTGAGCTGGACCTCGTCATCTGTATTACAGAAGGTATTCCGGTTCTTGACATGATCAAGGTTGACCGCTTCATGGAAGGTAAAGATACTGTCCTGATCGGACCAAACTGTCCAGGTGTCATTACACCAGGAGAATGTAAAATTGGTATCATGCCTGGTTACATCCATATGGCAGGGCACGTAGGCGTTGTTTCCCGTAGTGGAACACTTACCTATGAAGCTGTTCATCAACTGACGACACGTGGTATTGGACAATCTTCAGCTGTAGGAATCGGGGGAGACCCTGTAAAAGGCTCGGAGTTCATTGATATCCTCAAACGGTTCAATGAAGATCCACAGACTCATGCGGTCATCATGATTGGTGAGATTGGTGGTACAGCTGAAGAGGATGCTGCAGATTGGGTACGTGAAAACATGACCAAACCGGTTGTTGGCTTTATCGGTGGCGTAACAGCGCCTCCAGGCAAACGGATGGGCCATGCTGGCGCTATTATCTCTGGCGGTAAAGGTACAGCCAAAGAGAAAATTGCGAAGCTGGAATCATGTGGAATCAAAGTAGCACCAACTCCTGCTGAGATGGGTTCGACTTTGGTGAGCGTACTTGAGGAACGCGGTATTTTGAATTTGTGCACGACACATTAATTCTTTTTCGTTATAATAGAAGAAACGGCTCGGAAATGATTTATTTCTGGTAGACCGACTATTATGGTTACGGAAAAGGTAAGCAACCTTTTGTCCTTGAACAGGGCGAAGGGTTGCTTTTTTGCGTTTTTTTACGGGAAAAGGGGGAGGAATTGTCCCTCATCTGCGTAAACGCTTGCATTCCGTGGTCACTTAACACACAATATGGGGGAAGATCTCTTCCCGCTTTGGGAGGTTTATGGTATGGAAGAACGATGGATCTTGTTTGGGTTACATGAGATGGAGGGTATTGGCAAGAAAACAATCTCGAAACTGATTCTGGGACAACATGAATTAACCGATCTATTGAATTATGGGGAAAGCGACTGGGTCGCAGCAGGTTTGCGCAAAGATCAGGCTGCACGTTTGACTAGCCAATTTACTATCGACTGGATTGAGAGTAAAAGAGAACACGTTTACAATCAGGGGATAGAGGTTATTACTTATCTGGATCAGAATTATCCCATATTAATGAAGGAAACCGTTCAGCCTCCCTGGGTAATGTATGCTCGAGGGGATGTTAGTTTGCTACACAATTCGTCTATTGCCATGGTGGGAACTCGTATGCCAACCGTGTATGGGCGCAAAGTTGGAGAAAAGCTGGCAGAGCAATTATGCAATGCAGGACTGACGATTGTAAGCGGGCTTGCCCGCGGTATTGATAGCGTATGTCATGAGGCAGTACTACGTGCTAAAGGAAAAACGATTGCAGTATTCGGAACAGGGATTGATAATATATACCCACCCGAAAATACAAGCCTCGCTGAACGAATCGCGGAGACGGGGCTGCTTTTGTCGGAATATCCACCAGGTACGCGAGCGCGCCAGGGATTATTTCCGGAACGGAATCGAATCATTGCTGGTCTGACACTGGGAACATTGGTTGTTGAGGCTGACATTCGCAGTGGTTCACTCATTACAGCAGATGCTGCGCTTGAAGCAGGCAGGGATGTATTTGCAGTCCCTGGACCTATTACATCGCCGAAAAGTCGGGGAGCACACAATCTTATCCGTCAAGGGGCCAAATTGGTCACTTGTGCAGCAGATGTATTGGAAGAGTATCGATTGGGCTTGCCAAATGCAGAACAACTTCCTTACAATAGAGGACGTTCGACCGAAACAACCGAGCCTTCCGGGCGAGGGATATTCGCTGAGGTTAAGCTCTCTCCAGATGAACAACGTGTGATTTATCTGTTGGAACAGGGAGAGCAATCATTGGATCAACTGGTTGAGCTGCTTGGTTGGGATTTTGGACATTTGCATTCAGTTCTGTTATCTTTAATCATAAAAAAGCAGATTAGCCAATTACCAGGCACTAAATACGCGAGGGTATGACGAAGCTACAACCTACGTAGTGCGTGGAAATATATAATTAGCAGAAGTTATTAACTATGCATAAGCTTACAAAACAGTTTCATGACAGTTTCATGACTGAGAGGAGGATGAACCTATGGCGGATGCACTCGTAATCGTGGAGTCGCCCTCAAAGGCGAAGACGATAGGCAAATATTTAGGCAGCAAGTTCATCGTAAAAGCTTCGATGGGGCATATTCGCGATTTGCCAAAGAGTCAGATCGGCGTTGAGGTAGAGAATGATTTTAATCCGAAATATATTACGATCCGCGGCAAAGGTTCAATTTTGAAAGAACTGAAGGATGCACGGAAGAAAGTGAAAAAAGTGTATCTCGCAGCTGACCCGGATCGCGAAGGTGAGGCTATCGCATGGCATTTGGCCCATGCTCTTGAACTGGATGATACGGCAGATTGCCGGGTAGTATTTAATGAAATTACAAAACAGGCGGTCAAAGATGCGTTCAAAACGCCGCGGAAAATCAATATGGATTTGGTTAACGCGCAGCAGGCAAGACGTATTCTGGATCGACTCGTTGGATATAAAATTAGTCCGTTATTATGGAAGAAAGTGAAAAAAGGTTTGTCTGCAGGCCGGGTTCAGTCCGTGGCTGTTAAAATCATTTTAGATCGTGAAAATGAAATTGATGATTTTGAGCCGGAAGAATACTGGAGCATTACCGCCAAACTGACAGCAGACGGCAATCCGTTTGAAGCCAAGTTTCATAAACTGAACGGGGCCAAAACAGAGCTGGGCAGTGAAGCGGAAGTGCAAGCGATCCTGAAACAGATCGAAGGTGCAGACTTTACGATCAAGGAAGTTAAAGAGAAAGAACGGAGCCGTAACCCCTCCGCCCCGTTTACGACGAGTTCTCTGCAACAGGAAGCGGCACGTAAATTGAATTTCAGAGCTTCCAAGACGATGTCGGTCGCCCAACAACTATATGAAGGTGTAGACCTTGGAAAAGAAGGCACAGTAGGTCTCATCACGTATATGCGTACGGACTCCACACGAATTGCGGCATCTGCACAAGAAGAAGCCAAAGAATATATCGTTGGTAAGTATGGTGAGCCATTTGCACCTGAGACTCCACGAAACTATTCCAAAAAAGCAGCTAATGCTCAGGATGCGCATGAAGCGATTCGTCCAACTTCAATTTTGCGTGACCCTGACTCAATCAAGTCATTCATGAGTCGCGATCAGTTCCGGTTGTACAAACTGGTATGGGAACGGTTTGTAGCGAGCCAGATGTCTTCGGCTATCCTGGATACACTCTCTGTAGATATTGCTGCGGGGGACACCATTTTCCGTGCAGCAGGTTCGAAGGTACGATTCCAAGGTTTCATGAAGGTATATGTTGAAGGAAACGACGATGGTACAACCGATGAAGATCGTCTGCTGCCCCCGTTGAAAAGTGGAGATGTGCTTGAGAAGCAGGAGATTGAGCCAAAACAGCATTTTACACAACCGCCACCCCGATATACGGAGGCAAGGTTGGTTAAGACGCTTGAGGAATTGGGTATAGGGCGTCCGAGTACATATGCGCCAACACTGGAGACCATTCAGAAGCGCGGATATGTTGCGATAGAGGAAAAGAAATTCATGCCGACTGAGCTGGGTGAACTGGTCATCGAACAGATGGAAGAGTTTTTCCCGGAAATTCTGAATGTAGAGTTCACCGCGAACATGGAAGGTGATCTTGACCATGTGGAGGAAGGTTCCGAGGATTGGGTCAAAGTACTCGCAGAATTCTATGAATCTTTTGAGAAACGCCTTGAGTTTGCGGAAGAAGAAATGAAAGAAATCGAGATTGAAGACGAAGTATCCGATGAGATCTGTGAGAAGTGCGGCAAACCGCTGGTTTATAAACTCGGACGTTTTGGCAAGTTTCTTGCGTGCTCAGGCTTCCCTGATTGCCGGAATACCAAACCGATTATCAAGGATATCGGCGTGACTTGTCCGAAGTGTAAGGAAGGTCATGTTGTTGAGCGTCGTAGCAAAAAAGGACGTATTTTCTACGGTTGTGACAAATATCCTGAATGTGATTTTGTCTCATGGGACAGACCTTCAGCCAAACCATGTCCAAGTTGCGGATCGCTAATGATTGAAAAGCGGAACAAAAAGGGAGCACGATTGCAGTGTACTTCATGTGATCATCAGGAGCCGGTGGATGAACCGGATGACGAATCAGCGGATTAATATATATGCGAATCAAATTTAGTGGATTTTGAAATTGTTTTATGGGGGTAAATGATTTTGACGAATGAACAACAAGTAACCGTTATTGGTGCCGGGCTGGCAGGAACAGAAGCGGCCTGGCAGATTGCAAGTCGCGGCGTACGCGTGAAATTATACGAGATGAGACCTGTTGTGAAAACGCCAGCCCATCATACGGATAAATTTGCAGAACTGGTATGTAGCAACTCGCTGCGTGCGAATGGATTGACCAATGCAGTTGGTGTGTTAAAAGAAGAAATGAGAATGCTCAATTCTCTCGTATTGTCAGCAGCAGACAAACATGCAGTTCCCGCAGGTGGGGCGCTTGCTGTGGACCGTGATGGATTTTCAGGTGAGATTACATCCACGTTGCACCAGCATCCGCTCATCGAAGTGGTGAATGAGGAATTAACTTCTCTGCCGGAAGATGGCATCGTTGTTGTTGCAACGGGCCCGCTGACCTCACCTGCATTGTCTGAGCAAATCAAGGCGCTAATGGGGGAAGAGTATTTCTACTTCTATGATGCAGCTGCACCGATCATCGAAAAAGATTCAATTGATATGAATAAAGTGTATCTGGCTTCCCGTTATGATAAGGGTGAAGCGGCATATCTGAACTGTCCGATGACAGAAGAAGAGTTTGATGTCTTCTATGAAGCTCTCATTACTGCTGAGGTTGCTCAATTAAAAGAGTTTGAGAAAGAAATCTACTTTGAAGGCTGTATGCCAATCGAAGTGATGATGAAACGCGGGAAACAGACGGCTCTGTTTGGTCCAATGAAACCGGTAGGTCTGGTTAACCCTCATACAGGAGAGTTGCCACATGCGGTTGTTCAGCTTAGACAGGACAATGCAGCTGGAACCCTGTATAACTTGGTGGGCTTCCAGACGCATCTGAAATGGGGAGAACAGAAACGTGTCTTCTCCCTTATTCCTGGACTTGAAAATGCAGAGTTCGTTCGTTATGGCGTAATGCACCGTAATACATTTATTAACTCTCCTAAACTGCTTCTTCCGACGTATCAGTTTAAAGAGCGTCCAAACCTGTTCTTTGCAGGTCAGATGACGGGTGTAGAAGGATATGTGGAATCTGCTGCATCAGGGCTGATTGCCGGCATGAACGCAGCCAAAGCAGCACTTGGGCAGGAACTGGTGGTATTGCCGGTAGAAACAACACTTGGCAGTATGGCTCAGTATATTACAACTGCTGACTTCAAGCACTTCCAACCAATGAACGCAAACTTTGGTTTGCTGCCGAAGCTTGAAACAAAGATTCGTAACAAAAAGGAAAAAAATGAAGCTCTTGCACAGCGTGCCCTGGATGGCATCACCAGTTTTGCTGCGGCAGAAGGTCTAACTGTTCCGGAACGCGTATAAATTATTCGTGGGAGGATGCTGATATCATGGATATGTCATTTCATGCTACAACGATCTGTGCTGTTCGTCATAATGGTAAGGCGGCAATCGCAGGAGATGGTCAGGTGACCATGGGCCAAAGTGTTGTGATGAAGAATACAGCCAAGAAGGTAAGACGTTTGTACCGCGGACAGGTTGTTGCTGGCTTTGCTGGTTCTGTGGCGGATGCGATCACCCTGTTTGAGAAATTCGAAGGTAAGCTCGAGGAGCACCATGGTAACTTGCAACGTGCTGCTGTAGAGCTTGCCAAGGATTGGCGTCAGGATCGGATCTTGCGTAAGCTTGAGGCGCTGTTGATTGTGATGGACAAATCAGGTATGCTGCTCATTTCAGGCGGCGGGGAGATAATTGAACCAGATGATGACGTTATTGCTATCGGATCAGGTGGAAACTTCGCCTTATCTGCTGCGCGTGCGTTGAAACGTCATGCAGTAAATCTGGAAGCTAAAGATATTGCGCGTGAATCACTTCAGATTGCCTCGGAGCTATGTGTATATACCAATAATAATATTATTGTAGAAGAGTTATAAGCCAAAGAAATCTCCCGTAGTGGAGCATGATTCTGTAATCTGCTCCAGGACGTCTAGGGGATTCTTTGTCCTTGTTAGGAAAAATAAATTCAACATACTGGTAGGAGGGAAGCAATATGAATACTCAAGCGTTAACACCGAGACAGATTGTTGCAGAGCTTGACAAGTATATTGTAGGTCAAAAGAAAGCTAAAAAATCGGTAGCGGTAGCCCTTCGTAATCGTTATCGGCGTAGCCTTTTGCCTGAGCACACTCAGGACGACATTGTGCCTAAAAATATCTTGATGATTGGACCTACCGGTGTGGGTAAAACGGAAATCGCCCGTCGCCTTGCTAAACTGGTAGGTGCGCCATTTGTGAAAGTGGAAGCTACCAAGTTCACTGAAGTAGGTTACGTTGGCCGTGACGTTGAATCGATGGTGCGTGATCTGATTGAGACATCACTGCGGATGGTGAAATTGGAGCGGACTGAAAAAGTGAAGGACAAAGCTGAAGAAGCTGCCAATGAGCGAATTGTACATATTTTGGCTCCTTCACAGTCTAAGTCCAAGAGTCAGCGTAATCCCTTTGAGATGATCTTTGGTAATAATGGCAACAACGTTCAGGAACAGGATGAGCCAGAACCGGATACTGGGGTTGCCGAACGCCGCCGTAAGATCAAGTTTGATCTGTTGTCCGGCAAGTTGGAGGATGACATCATTGAGATTGATGTCGAAGACACTGCGCCTAACATGATGGACATGTTTGCTGGACAAGGTAATGATCAGATGGGCATGAATATGCAGGAGATGTTTGGTAGCCTCTTACCTCGTCGTACGAAAAAGCGCAAGCTCGCTATCAAAGAAGCGCGCAAAGTGTTGATCCAGGAAGAAGCAGGCAAATTGATCGATATGGATGATGTTACCCAAGAGTCCATTCGCCGGGCGGAGCAGACAGGTATCATTTTCATAGATGAAATCGACAAGGTTGCCAGTCAAGGACGCGGTAGTGGACCCGATGTATCCCGTGAGGGTGTGCAACGTGACATTCTGCCTATCGTAGAGGGGTCTACAGTAATGACGAAATATGGTCCTGTCAAAACGGATTATATTCTGTTTATGGCAGCTGGTGCATTCCACGTCGCCAAACCCTCTGATCTGATTCCTGAGCTTCAGGGACGCTTCCCAATCCGTGTGGAACTAAGCAGTCTAACACTGGAGGAGTTTGTATCCATTCTGACTGAACCTCAAAATGCACTGACCAAGCAGTATGTTGATCTGTTGCGCACAGAGAATATTGAGATTGAGTTCTCGGATGAGGCCATTCGCGAGATTGCCAAATTGGCTGAATCCGTCAATCAAAATACAGAAAATATAGGTGCACGTCGATTGCATACGATTCTTGAGAAGCTTTTGGAGGATTTATCCTTTGAGGCACCTGAGCTTACACTGGAACGTATGGTGATCACTCCGGAGTATGTCCGGGAGAAATTAAATGATATTGCGCTTGATCGTGATTTGAGTCAGTATATCCTGTAACATGCGGCTGCGGCTAGTAATGTAGTTGTTAAAATGATGTTATAAATGAACGGTATGCAAGAGAGTAGAGAACATTTGTGTGATCGACAAAGGGACGCGATCCTTAACGAATCACAAAGGCCCTCTTACTTGGCGCATATCGTTTATTTTTGTTTCTATCTAAAGGATTTTGATGTTACAACCGATAAAAGATGTGTGGTTGTTATACGGATCGACAAAACCTAGGACTTGTGCCGCATGTATACGGAGTTAAAACCTATCGGAGTGGTAGTTATTCTTCCATTCCATACCCAATTATTCCCATTAAAAGAATTTTCCTTATTCCAAGTCTGGTCATCGGTTTAGTCGACAGATTGGTAAATGTTGCGTAAATGCGCAAAATGATGAATTGTTGAAAAGTTTGAAGCCACTAATTGTTTTCTTAAAATTAAAATATATAGACCCCACTTAATTGTTAAGAAAGTGTTGTGTGGGCAAGACGAGTTTTCTTTAGTCTTGAAAGATAATTTGTCAATTGATTAATATACAGCTTTGTATGTATACCTATCATATTGTCCTTAAACCCTTAGTATAACAGCAAAAAATTCTAACATTATCAACTATGAAATATTCGGAATTATACATAATTACGGGCGTTATAAGCTCATGTTGAGACTCGAAATTTTTTTTTTATTTTAAGAATGTATAAGAACAATAAGGGAGAGTATTAACATACTTTTGTTTTGGGCCCCAACATTTACGAAAAAATTCATAATTTGCAGAAAATACACAAAAAGCCCCGTCTTTCAGAAAAGATAGGGCTTTTTTCTTATTGTAATAAATCCCAAACTCGAAGAAACTTATGTTATACGACAACATCAGAGTTAATTCTACTTAAGTCCTAGAAAACCGTGTAAAGACGAATGTTTTTGTCGAAAAAAACATAAGAATTTTCAAGGGAAAAGATACAATCTTTTTCCATAACTTCTAAAGAGAGGAGGGGGATTGTGAATCTTTTAAACGATATCAGCTTTAAAAGATTGCAAGGTGCACTCGATGCGTCCAATATCAGACAACGAACAATTGCTGACAACATCGCGAACGCCGATACCCCGTATTTCAAGCGCTCGGACGTTTCTTTTGAAGAAATGTTGCAAGGGCAAATGAATGGAGATATGCCTGTTCTTAAGGGTAAAGTAACTGATGCAAGGCATTTTGTCATAGGTCCTTCCTCTTCCGTACCCACGCCAGTAGTTAATATGGACCAGTCAACCTCCATGAATAACAACGAAAACAATGTCGATATAGACAGAGAAATGAGTCTTCTGGCGGAGAATCAGTTACGTTATAACGCTTATATTCAGCAAGTGAATGAACAAATTAAAATCATGCGTGTTGGCGTGGAAGGGAGATAACCTAAATTGAACATTAGTAATAGTTTTAGTATCAGTAGCTCAGCTCTGACAGCCCAACGGTTGCGGATGGACGTTATATCTTCCAACATTGCCAACGCAGAGACTACGCGCGCGAGCGTATCCAATGGTGAAGCGGTCCCTTACAAACGTAAAATGGTTGTGCTTGAGCCGAATAAAACGTCATTTGGTACGATGCTGCAAAATCAGATGAGAGGTAGCGGTTCAGGAGATGGCGTAAGAGTAACGGAGATTCGCGAGGATCAGTCACCTCTGAAACCTGTGTATGACCCTTCTCATCCGGATGCAAACGCAGAAGGATATGTATTTATGCCTAATGTGGATATTGCGAAAGAAATGGTCGACATGATCTCTGCTTCGCGTTCCTATGAAGCAAACGTAACAGCACTGAATTCAACCAAAGCGATGATCTCCAAAGCTTTGGAGATTGGAAGATAATCTGCTTAAAAATGAAAATAAGAAAAATACAAACCAGGATGAAGGGGAGGGACATTAATGATTCAGAACAACATGTTTAGCACACAGGGGATACAACCGCTACAGATGAAGAGTGCAACCGAAAGTAAGCCTTCTACACCAGCCGAAACCATTCAGAGCTTCGGTACATACTTACAGAATGCATTAGGGTCCGTTGCAGCACAGGAGGCTCAATCGCATGAAATGTCGAATCAATTTTTGGTCGGCAAAGCGAATGTGGATCAAGTGATGATTGCTTCAGAACAGGCCTTGTTAAGCCTACAACTCACAACTCAAGTCCGAAACAAAGTGGTCGAAGCATACCAAGAAGTTATGCGAACGCAGTTATAGAATAACCTACTTGCGCTTCGATAATAGCGCTGATCATTACAACAAAGCAGCTGCGATGCTGCTCCTGATCGTCAACCTATGAAACGGCTAGGGTTGAGTAAGGACAGACTAAGCAAAGTTTCGGATGGGGTGACAGAGTGAATGAGAGAATCGCCCAGTACAGGGATAAGGCATCCCAGTATTGGAATAGTTTTAGCAAAAAGCAAAAAGTATTATTTATATCCACCTTCCTGTTCCTGATTTTGGCTGCAGTTGTACTCACGATGCAATTGTCCAAAACGGAATATGAAGTTGCTTTTACAGATTTGAATGCAAGTGATTCAGCGGGCGTTATCAGTTATCTCGATACATCTAGCATTCCATACAAATTAAGTTCAGATGGCAAGACCATATCCGTACCGAGTACAAGTGTTGCAATTGCAAAGGTGAACGTTGGATCTCAAGGGATTATTCAGAATGGTTCATTAGGGTATAAGTCATTCGAGGAGTCATCATCCCCCATCGGGATGACGGATAAAGAGTTTGATGTAAAGTACAACAACGCTATAAACGGAGAAGTTGAACAGTTACTTCAGCGGATGCAAGGGATACAGGATGCTAAAGTACTGGTTAATATGCCGAAAGATAACATCTTTGCTGGTTTAGAAGAACAAGACAAAGCATCAGCATCGGTAGCTCTTCAATTCAAACCGGGTTATCACCCAAATCAGGCAGCGGTAGATGGCTACTTTAACTTGGTTAAGACTGCAATTCCTAATCTGCCTGTTGAGAACATCACAATTACGAACACAGATGAAGCAGAATTGATTCCAACTGCCCGAGGTGGCAGTGGCGGGTTGTCTTCCGAAGTTCAAGAGAACATGGCACTACAGAAAAAGTTTGAAAACGATGTCCGTAATAACGTAAAGCAATTCCTTTCCCAGATTGTAGGCGAAGACAAAGTTAATGTTTTGGTAGCGTCCAAGCTTAATTTTGACAAAGAAACACGTAAGGAAAATCTGGTGACACCTGTTGATGTAGATAATATGAAAGGCATCGAGATCAGTGTGCAGGAGATTCAAAAGAGCTACACTGGCGCAAGCAATCCAACAGGTGGTGTTGCTGGCACAGGACAAGAGGAAGTTCCGGGTTACCCATCATCTGATGCAACCGGTAACTCTACCTCCGAAGAATCATCAAGCACTATAAACTACGATGTTAATCGAATTGCCAAGGATATCATTTCCAGTCCGTATACTGTAAAAGACTTAACCATTAACGTTGCAGTTGAACCACCGAATGGAGAAACAGAATTACAGGGACCGGTTCAGGACGCAATTGAGAACATTTTGGTTAACATTGTTCGTGCTTCACTGGCAGACTCAGGCACTGTAATAAGTGACGCCGATCTGACAAAGAAAGTTTCAGTCATGTCACAAGGCTTCCAGACTGCCTCTGCAGACAATACAGGTTTCCAGCTTTCCTCAACGATGATGTGGGGTGGAGGCGCACTCATAGCGGCATTGATCGCAGCGGTAGTTATTTTGTTAGTACGCCGTCGCCGCAAACAAAACGAAGTCGAAGAAGAAGAGATTCCTCTTCCAATAGCAACAGAGTTCCCATCCATTACGCTGGACAGTGTAACGAACGAAAGTCAGGTGCGCAAACAATTGGAGAGTTTGGCCAAGAAAAAGCCAGACGAATTCGTCAATCTGCTGCGTACATGGCTGGCTGACGAATAGAGGTGAGCGCATTGGCAAAGGCAAGCAGTCAAGGTTTGACTGGCAGACAAAAAGCAGCAATATTGTTGATTACATTAGGTCCGGAAGTATCGGCTCAGATCTTCAAACATCTGCGTGACGAAGAGATCGAGCAACTCACGTTGGAGATTGCCAACGTTCGCAAAGTTGATTCTTCCGAAAAGGATATGATCATGGCCGAGTTTCACCAGATTTGTCTGGCGCAGGAATATATCTCTCAGGGCGGTATCAATTACGCCAGAGAAATCCTGGAGAAAGCTCTGGGTTCATCAAAAGCACTTGAAGTCATTAATCGTTTGACAGCTACGCTGCAAGTCAGACCATTTGACTTTGCGCGCAAAGCAGATCCGAATCAAATTTTGAACTTTATTCAGAATGAAAGCCCGCAAACGATTGCCCTGGTTCTGTCTTACCTGCAATTCGAACAGGCAGCAGCGATTCTATCATCCTTGCCACAAGAGAAACAGGCAGATGTCGCTCGCCGAGTGGCTGTTATGGATAGTACTTCGCCAGAAGTTATCTCTCAAGTGGAGCGGGTTCTGGAACAGAAACTATCTTCTACCGTAACGCAGGATTACACGAATGCGGGTGGTATCGAATCGATCGTTCAGATTCTGAACGGAGTCGATCGGGGGACAGAGCGTACCATTTTGGACTCGCTCGAGATTCAGGATCCAGAGCTTGCAGAGGAAATCAAAAAACGCATGTTTGTATTCGAAGATATCGTCAATGTGGATGATCGTTCGATTCAGCGCATTATTCGGGATATCGACAACGCAGATTTGCAGCTGGCACTCAAAGTGGCAAGCGAAGAAGTTCGGGATGCCGTATTCCGGAATATGTCGAAACGGATGTCCGAGACATTCAAAGAAGAGATGGAATTTATGGGACCTGTGCGATTGCGTGATGTTGAGGAAGCTCAGACACGTATCGTAGGAACGATACGCAGATTGGAAGAAGCCGGTGAGATCATTATCGCACGCGGTGGAGGAGATGATATCATTGTCTAATTTGATTAAATCTTTCCAGTATGTACCCGTTGATGACCGTAAAAAACTTGAAAATCATCATCATTATGGTGGTGCTGAGGAGTCTGAAACGGAATTATACGGTGATAGTGCTGAAGGTTCTGAAGTAGAAACGCTTCAAGCACGCGTGGACGAAGAAACACAACGTCTCACCGCAGAGATGCTGGAAGATGCCAAGGAGTTTGCAGAAAAGCAAGTACGTGAAGCTTCGGAAGAAGCAGAGCGCATGCTTCAAGAGGCCCGTGAACAGATCGACAGCTGGTGGCAGGAACAACGACAACAGGATGAACATCTGACTGAAGCGCTTCGTTCACAAGGTTTCCAACAGGGTTTTGAAGAAGGCAAAGTACAAGCTGAACTGGATCTCCAGGTGCAGATCGAAAAGATGATGATTGAAGCCCAGGGAGTGCTCAAGGAAGCTTATGTAGCTAAAGATCAGATCATTCAGGAAGCCGAACCGTTCCTCGTGGAGCTCGCTTGCGGGATCGCTGAGAAAGTCATTGATAAGCAACTTACCATTGAACCCGATCATACATTGGAACTGATTCGTCAGAGTTTGTCACGTAAACGGGAACAGGGTTTGATCACACTCTGTGTGGCACCTGATCAGTTTACATTTGTACAGGCAGCTCGTGAAGAATTGTCTCTGTCTATTGACTCTCAGGCAGAATTGCAGATTTTGCCTGATTCAACGGTCAAAGATAAGGGATGTGTCATTCGTTCTTCGTTTGGAAGTGTAGATGCGAGAATTGATACACAGCTTGCTGAGATTAAAAAAGAACTGGTCCGCATAGCACTTGAGGATGAGGAGCGAAAAAATCAACATGAAGGTTCTTAGTTCACAGCGATATATGGAACATTTGCGCCAATTCGATCCTGTTCGTATTAACGGAAAAGTTACTCAGGTCATTGGTCTTATGGTGGAGTCAGAAGGGCCAGATGCAAGTATCGGTGACGTATGTTATATCTATCCTGGTAAATCGGCTAAGCCTCTTCAGGCCGAAGTTGTTGGGTTTCGAGATAACAAAGTGCTGCTTATGCCACTGGGTGAACTTCAATCCATCGGTCCTGGTTGTGATGTAGTCGGTACGGGTAAACCACTCGGCGTTCAGGTAGGCTCCGAATTGCTCGGTAAAGTGCTGGACGGACTTGGGCAGCCGTTAGACGGTTCCCTACTCCCATCCAGAATGCCGATGTATTCTACCTCCAATACTCCGGTTAATCCAATGGATCGTCCGCGTGTACTTGAAACGATGGGTGTTGGTGTAAGAGCTATCGACGGATTGTTGACCGTAGGTAAGGGACAGCGCGTAGGTATTTTTGCCGGTTCTGGTGTTGGTAAGAGTACATTGATGGGCATGATTGCTCGTAATACAGCAGCAGATGTCAATGTCATCGCGCTTGTGGGTGAGCGTGGACGTGAGGTGCGCGACTTTATTGAACGGGATCTGGGTCCAGAAGGACTGGAACGCTCCGTAGTCATTGTTGCAACTTCAGATCAGCCTGCCCTGATTCGGATTAAGGGAGCAGTTATTGCGACCACTATTGCAGAGTATTTCCGAGATCGTGGAATGAACGTGATGCTCATGATGGATTCGGTAACCCGATATGCGATGGCACAAAGGGAAGTGGGTCTGGCCGTAGGTGAACCTCCGGCAATGAGAGGATATACGCCATCGGTTTTTGCGAGTTTGCCCAAACTGCTTGAACGGGCGGGTACAGGGCCTACCGGTTCGATTACAGCCTTTTACACCGTTCTGGTCGATGGGGATGACATGAATGAACCAATCGCGGATGCGGTAAGGGGTATTCTGGATGGACACATTGTATTAAATCGATCCATTGCAAATAAAGGTCATTTTCCGGCGATTGATGTGTTAGCCAGCATAAGCCGTGTTATGAAGGATATTGCTCCAGAAGAGCAGTTGGAAGCCGTTAATAATATGAAACGTTTGATGGCTGTGTACAAAGAATCGGAAGATTTGATCAATATTGGAGCTTACCAGCGGGGATCAAATGCAGCCATAGATGAATCGATAGACCAGATTGATAGTATATGGAACTTTACCAAGCAGAAAGTCGACGAGAAAGTCACTTTAAGTGAAGTACAGGAACGTTTGATTCTTGAATTTGCAAGGAGATGAATGGGTAAACGATGAAATTTCGATATCATTTCCAGAAAGTTGTTGACCTGAAGAGTAATGAAAAAACACAGGCAGAGTGGATGTTATCCACAGCGATCGGTAAACTTCAGACGGAGGAAGAACATCTGATACAACTTCTTAATGATAGAAGTAATCTGATCGGCATTATCCAATCTGCTACGGAAAATACAGCGTCTGTAAACAGTCTGCAGGAGATGCAGCGTTATGTACATCACCTTGACGAGTGCATTTCACGCAAAAATAGTGATGTTAAACATGCTCAGGTCAATGTGCAACGGAATCAGACGTTTCTGAACGGTAAGATGGTTGATGAAAAAGTATGGCTTGGAGCGAGAGACAAGGCTAAGATCAAATTTCAGCAGGAGATGCTCCTCCGGGAACAGAACGATCTGGACGAGATGGCTACTGTACGCTTCGCTGCCAAAGCCGGACGCGCGAATTGATGTGAGCCGGACGCGAAGTTGTCTCGTGAAGGAGGAATAAACGATGGCTGTTAAAGATGATAGCGACATGGAAAAAGAGTCGGGAGGCGGTTGGGAAAAGTTTCTCATGATTTCTATCCCGATTGTATTCACCGTGGTATTGCTAGGTGTACTACTTACGCTATTTAATGTAGATATTCGTAATAATTTGTTTGAATTCGCCAACAAGATACCGGTAGTTAAGGAATGGGTACCTGATCCTGTACTGGATCCGGAGAAGGAGAAGCTGGAGAAGAGTGAGCAGCAGGTTGAAAGTGCTGAAGCCACAATCGAAAAGCTGAAATCCCAAGTAACTGCCAAAGAATCAGAGCTCAAGGCAGCACAGGAAGCAACAACAACCGAAGCGAAGAAGGCCACAGACCTTCAGAAGAAGTTGGATGATGCGGAAAAAGCGGCTGAAACGGCTACAGCAGCAACGCCGGAGACAGAATCTGATTATCAGAAACAAATCAAAGATTTGGCTAAAATGTATGCTGACATGAGCCCAAGCAAAGCTGCACCGATTTTGCAAAATATGACGAATGAGGAAATGGTATTGTTGTTGAATGCCATGCAGTCATCTGCTCGGACCAAGGTGCTTGAAAAGATGGACCCGAAAACGGCAGCCGATGTCACCATGATGATGAAGGATGCCAAACCGTCCGGGGATCTGGCGCTGGATGCGCTGCAATCCAGATTGAAGAAAGAAACCGCAGCAACTTCAACTGCATCCACAACCACAAGCAAAAACCTGGATAAAAACCAGCTTAGTCAAACATTTGCTTCGATGTCTGCTTCAAGTGGTGCCAAGTTATTATTGGAAACATACAAGTTGAGTCCTGACAAAACATTGACCATCCTGAATTCAGTAGATGATGCAACACGCTCTCAATTGCTTGAGAACATGTCTTCAGAGGACTCGGTTGAAACTGCAAAAATTTTGAACAAATTAATGGGCAACAAGTAGATCGGATTACACTGTTTAACCGAGAGGAGGTGAAAATAAAATGTCGATTGTATATCAAATGGCATCCACAGCAACTGCAAAAGCAACAGGAGCAGGTCAGACAACCGGAGCACAATCGAAAGGTTCAGTTGCAGGTGCTAGCGGTGAATTTCTCCAAACTCTTGCACAATCGCTATCTGGAGGAAATACAGAAGGTGATAGTTCAAGCGCTACTGGAAGCTTAACTGCCAATCCGTTGGTGTTTTCCTTTGCTACAAGTGAAGAAGGAGAAGCGGCATCAATCACGGCTATACTGAATTCGTTGTTCACGGACTTGGATTCACTTGACGAAGCTTTGGAAAATGACCCAGCTCTACTTGCAGGTTTGCAAACTCTGATTCAACAGCTGTATACACAATTAAGTAATCCTTCAGGTACTAACACAGAAGGTTCCGACGAGTCTTCGAACGGAGCGGAAAGCGTAAAAACAGTACCCGCAATTGAACTGTCGCAGCATCCGGCAGCAGTACGTTTTGTTCTGCAAGATATGCTTACACAATTAGTAGCTGGAATGAATGATCCTGAGAGTAACGTTGCGAAGAACGCTCCTGAATTCAAACATTTGTTACAATCTCTGCAGAGTCAGCTTCAAGAGGCTGGAGTGGATACCACTAGTAACAAAGGATGGACTGAACTGAAATCCATACTGGATACATTGACTGCAGTTAAGGATCAGACTGCACAGGTCGCTCCAAGTACTACGCTTCAAACATCCAAACAGGATTCGGTCATACCACAAGTTCTTGTTGCAGCAGTGGCGAATTCTGGAACCCAGGTAAAAGATGAGGCTGTTACCACATCTGCTTCAAATGCAGGTGGAGAAGTGGAACACTCAACCATCATTACTGCAGGAGAGCTGTCCTTGCGTTCATCAGGTACAACAGCAGGAAAACCGGCTGAACCTGTAATGCAAACATCACAGTTTGCCAAGGAAATGACACAGTTTGTTGTTAACAAGCTGGATATTGTCCAGCAAAAAGGATTTTCCGAGGCGACCATCTCACTTCGGCCTGAGCATCTAGGTAAATTGGATGTTCAAATTACCTTGCAGAACGGGCAGTTGGTTGCACGGTTTATGACTGAACATACGATGGCTAAAGACATGCTTGAACAACAAATGACGCAGCTGCGTTCTTCACTTCAAGCCCAGGGAATTCAAGTGGAACGACTTGAGGTTACCCAGAACAGTTCAATCGGATCACAGATGTATCAGGACGGAGGCCGTCAGCCGGGAAGTAACTCTCAACAACAACGCCGTTCGCGTGAGCGTGAGGAACAATCGGATGATGCTATAGCTACAGCAGGGATTCAAGAAGAATTGCGTAACTGGCGTAGCGAGCAAGTCGAAGGAAATGAATTACAGAGAGATACGTTTAGTGCTAAGGCTTAAATAGAAATGAGGTGAGCATATGGCTAATGAAATTGTTTCAACGAATAATACCTGGCCGAACTATTCGGCAGCCAATAAAGCAACCACAAGTGCTGCAACAAAAGAATTGGGCAAAGATCAGTTTCTAAAAATCCTGATTACCCAGCTGCAAAATCAAGACCCGATGCAGCCGATGGAGGATAAGGAATTTATCGCTCAAATGGCACAATTCAGCTCAGTGGAGCAACTGGTCAATATTTCTACGCAGCTTAAAACATTGAACCAGTCACTTGGTGCTGTATCCGGCATGATTGGCATGGAGGTAAGTTGGCTTTCTTCTAATAAAGATGATAACGGAACTCTTCGTCAGGGTATTGTAGATTCCATCATTGTAAGAGATAGCGTTCAATACGCAAAAGTGGGCAACGACGAGATTAAGCTGGATGAGATCATTCAGGTGAATTATCCAAAACAGGCAGAAGAGAGTCAAACTCCGGTACAGAACGTTCAGGATGTAACCCCTGAAACGAACGAGAGCCAGGAAGTTGAATCATCCGCTGAAACGGGTGATACGGAAGATAGCGGGAAAACGATATGAGTGATCGCATAACGGTTGGACAATTATACGCAGGCCCGATTACACCGAATATGCTTCAAAGACCCAAAACGGGAGAAGCTTCGGCTATACCCGAAAAACCTTTTGCAAAAGTACTGGAAGATAATCTTCTGAAATTGAGCAATCATGCTGCCAAACGATTGGAGCAGCGCGGTATTGAACTCAAGACTGAGCAAATGGAACAGATTGGTTCTGCTTTGGACAAAGCTGCTGCCAAAGGAGCCAAAGAGTCATTGATTTTAATGCAGGATATGGCTTTTATCGTCAATGTCAAAAATCGTACTGTGGTTACAGCTATGGATAGTGAGAGCATGAAGGATAATGTGTTCACTCAAATTGATAGTGCCGTAATCATTTCTTGACCGGCTGGCCCTTCTCGGGAGCCGGAATGCCGCTGACCGACTGATGCGGTAACCAAATGAAGACTGGGAGGATTTTTAAAAATGATAAAATCAATGTACTCAGGCGTTTCCGGGATGCGGGGTTTCCAAACAAAACTCGACGTAATTGGTAACAATATTGCGAACGTAAACACGGTTGGCTTTAAAGGCAGTCGGGTTATGTTCAAAGATATTATGAGCCAAACAACGGCAGGGGTAACTGCTCCTGGCGATGCAAGTGGTGGTGTCAATGCGAAACAAATCGGTCTTGGTGTAACGGTAGGTTCAATTGATACGCTGCATCTGGCAGGTAGCCCAATGACAACGAATAATCCAACAGATCTTCGGATTAATGGAGATGGATTCTTCTTGGTACGTTTGAGTGAAGATCAGGAAATACCTTACCTGACTCGTGCAGGGGATTTCCATGTGGATGCTGCACGTAACCTTTTGACTTCGGATGGATTGTTTGTTCTGGATAACGGTGGTGGAAATATAACGATACCGGATGATGTTGTTTCCTTCACGATAGGTCAGGATGGAACAATTAACCAAACCATGGCAGACGGAACCATCGAAGCGGGTCCACAGCTTGGAATAGGTAAAGTTGTCAATCCAGAAGGCCTTGAGAAAATTGGGGGCAACTTGTACCGTATGACAGCAAACGCGAATCCGGATGGGGCGCTGGAACCATTAACAGCGAACAGTGCTGAGGACGGAACAGGAGCAATCATTGCTGGACAGCTCGAGATGTCTAACGTGGATCTGACAGGAGAGTTTACTGAGATGATTGTAGCTCAACGTGGATTCCAGGCAAACTCCCGGATCATTACAACGTCGGATGAAATACTTCAGGAAGTTGTTAACCTGAAACGTTAATAACTGATTAATGAATTTTTAAAACGTGGAGGAGCTTGCTCCTCCCACTCTGATTAAGGGGGCTTAGCATGATTTCGGTTACGCGGTTAAATGGTTCTCCCATGTGGTTAAATGCGCTGATGGTTGAAATTGTGGAAGAGACGCCGGATACGTATATTACTCTGGTAACTGGAAAGAGACTGATTGTGCTTGAAAAAGCCGCTGACGTTATTTCCAAGATTAAAGATTACAACCGTGAAATCGGGGTTCAGGCAGCCACTATTAAAGTGCAGCAAACGGAGGAATCCTGATGAAAAAAATGATGCCCTGGCTTGCAACGATGTTGCTGGCAATAACACTCATTGTGGTGGTTGTGTTTGTATTTATGCAAGGACAGAACGGGAATAAGGACGACACACATACGGCGGCGGCTTCAGAAGCCAAGAAGATGACTGCGGATGAGATTGTAGAGGTTTCCTCTGAGCTTGGAGAAATTAAAACCAATTTGGCTGATACGGATCATGTTGTAGTTGTCAGCTTTTCATTCAAGTTGTCAGACAAAACAGCCAAAGAAGATTTCGAGAAAATCAAAGAAATTACAGTGAAGCCTATTATCATTCAGACGTTTGCGGATACAAAGTCTGAGGAGCTGGCTACAGCGAAGGGCCGCGTACAATTTAATGAGAGATTGACGGGGCTAATTAATGAAGCTTTACCTGAAGGTAAGTTGAGCAGCACCAGTTTTTCAGCTTTTGTAATGGCGCCAATGTAAATGAACAGAACACGCTGTAGACCTGTAAGGGGGTGAGAACATGGTGGATGTATTATCACAAAATGAGATTGACGCCCTATTAGCAGCCCTTTCTTCTGGTGAAATGGACGCAGAAGAATTGAAGAAGGAAGAAACTCAGAAGAAAATTAGATCGTACGATTTTAAGCGGGCAGTGCGTTTTTCCAAAGACCATATCAGAAGCTTGACTCGTATTCACGAAAACTTTGCACGCTTTCTCACCACTTATTTTTCAGCCCAACTGCGGACGTTCGTTCAAATCAATGTCGTTCAGGTCGAACAGTTGCCTTATGATGAGTTTATCCGTTCTATTCCTAAGATGACGATATTGAACATTTTTGAAGCGGAGCCACTACAGGGACGAATGGTGATGGAAGTCCATCCAAACGTGGGATATGCGATGTTGGATCGCCTGCTTGGTGGAACCGGAATTGCTCCAACCAAGATCGCATCCATGACGGAGATTGAGACGACCATCATGGAGCGGATATTCAGCCGAGCATTTGAAAGTTTGCAGGAAGCATGGAAGACTGTGTTGGATATTTCCCCAAGGATGGAAGCGCTCGAGACCAATCCGCAATTTATGCAGATTGTATCTCCCAATGAGACCATTGCTCTGATCTCGCTCAGTACCAAAATTGGTGACACGACAGGCATGATCAATCTATGTATACCGCATGTCGTTCTTGAACCTATTATGTCACGGTTGTCAACTCATCAGTGGTTTGTTTCGGAGAAGAAAACGAGAGCTCCGGAGGAGTATGATGCTCTAAAAGAGCGTGTAAACAAAGCCAAGTTACCAATCGTTGCGGAATTGGGAGAATCGAGAATTTCAATTGCAGAATTTCTGGGTCTGTCCGTTGGCGATGTCATTACGTTGAACAAACCAGTTGATGAGGGACTTTCCATAAAAGTGGGTGACAAACTGAAATACATGGGCAGTCCGGGGACAATCAAAGACCGTGTGGCTGTGCAAATAGACAAGATTGTCACCGAAGGAGTTGAAGAATTTGACGAGTAAGGATTATTTATCCCAAGAAGAAATCGATGCTTTGCTCAGGCAATCGGAATCGATAAACAGCTCGGAACCCGCTGAAAAGACGGTTGATGATTTTTTGACCGAGCTGGAGCAGGATGCCTTGGGGGAGATTGGTAACATTACATTTGGTAGCGCGGCAACAGCCTTATCCACGCTATTAGGCCTCAAAGTAGATATTACAACACCTAAAGTTTCTATCATTAGTCGAACGCAGTTTGAAGAAGCTTTTCCTAAGCCACATGTTGCCGTTCATGTGAATTACGTGGATGGATTCGAAGGCATTAACTCACTTGTTATCAAGAAGAGAGATGCCCAAGTCATCGCTGATTTGATGTTGGGTGGAGAAGGAAATCCGGTCGATGAAGAACTGAATGAAATCCATATTAGTGCAGTACAGGAAGCGATGAACCAGATGATGGGTTCCTCTGCAACCTCAATGTCCACGATTTTTAATCGTTTTGTGAATATTTCCCCTCCGGGAATCGATATTCTCAATCTGGAGAGTGGAGAGGGTGTAAGTAATCTTCCAGCAGATGAGACACTTATCCAAGTTTCATTTCGTTTGTTAATCGGGGATCTGATCGATTCCAATCTGATGCAGTTGCTTCCAGTACATTTTGCCAAAAGCATGGTAGATATGCTGATTGGAGGCGCTCAGGAGTCAACTGCCAGCGCACCAGTGGCATCAACACCTGAACCTGCGCCAGCAGCTGTACCAGCAACGCCACCACCGGTTGCGGAGCAGCCGCCCGTTCAGCACCAACAGGCTCCACAGGCTCCACAACAGCCTGCTCAGGACTATAACGGATATGGACAGGCCCCGATGGGTATGCCTCAAGGAATGCCGCCACAGCAGCCGTATGGCATGCCACCGCAGCAACCTTATGGTGCACCTCAACATTACGGTGGAATGCCAAATAGGAATGTTAACGTACAACCAGTTCAATTCGCCAATTTGCAAAATGGGGCGTATGGTCAGGTAGACGAAAACAATTTGAATTTATTGATGGACATTCCCCTTAAGGTCACCGTAGAATTAGGAAGGACCCAGAAGCAAATTAAAGATATTTTGGAACTGTCACAGGGTTCGATTGTCGAACTGGATAAGTTAGCCGGGGAACCTGTCGATATTTTGGTGAATAACAAACTGATCGCCAAGGGAGAAGTTGTCGTTATTGACGAAAACTTTGGTGTTCGTGTTATAGATATCGTTAGCCAATGGGACCGAATTCAGAAATTACAATAAGCACAATTTAGGGAGGACTTGAATCAAGATGGCAAACCGAATTTTAGTCGTAGACGACGCTGCATTTATGAGAATGATGATCCGGGACATTTTGTCCAAAAATGGATATGAGGTTGTTGGTGAGGCACAGGATGGCTCACAAGCAATTGAGAAATTTAAAGAGCTTCGTCCGGATCTGATCACAATGGATATTACGATGCCTGAGATGGACGGCATTGCAGCTTTGAAAGAAATCAAGAAGATTGATGCTAACGCTAAAGTAATTATGTGCTCCGCGATGGGTCAACAAGCGATGGTAATCGACGCTATTCAAGCAGGTGCTAAAGACTTTATCGTTAAACCGTTCCAATCTGACCGGGTTATCGAAGCGATCAGCAAGACACTGGGCGTTTAAGAGACATGATGATGGCTCAGGGTGATATTCCAGGAGGAGCTGGCGTGGGAAGTAATTATTATTTACAGCTTGTATGGGTGATTGTTGTCCTGGCCGTCATCCTGGCCCTTATTGTTTATCTGATCCGTTTTCTAAACAAAAGGAATCAGCAAATGTTCCGGCACGGCACAATTCGTACCCTGGGCGGAGTTGGACTGGGACAAAACAAGTCGTTGCAAATTATGGAAATTGGTGGATGTGTATATCTGCTTGGTGTAGGTGAAGACATCCAGTTGATAGATAAGGTTTCGGATCTGGAAGAGGCCCAAAGAATCATTGATTCCTTCGAACGAGATGCTGCTGCACAACAAGGAAATCTCTCACCTCTCATTGCCAAGCTCACAAAACGTTTCCGTAAAGAAGAACCGCCGCGGGAAATGGAACTAGAGGACACAACTTCTTTTCACGAAATGTTTGAATCCAAACTTCGGCAGATGCCTAACCGTAAAGAGAAGATGGAAAAGCTCCTGGATAAAGACAATACTACAGATCGGTCGAGGGATTCATGAAGAAAAAGATTTGGTTAGCGTGTTGTTTATTAGGACTTATCAGTCTGGCATCTGTAACGGTTGCCTTTGCCGAACCCATTCCGAATATTGATATTCAGATTGGAAACGGTGATGGAGGGACACCAAACACGAGTTCACTGTCCATCATTCTGTTAATTACGGTGCTTAGTATTGCTCCAGCAATGCTTGTACTGATGACCAGTTTTACCCGGATTGTAATTGTGCTCGGTTTTATACGTACATCTTTGGGTACACAACAAATGCCACCCAATCAGGTGCTGGTCGGTTTGGCGCTATTTCTGACACTTTTCATTATGTCGCCGACGTTGTCTTCCATAAATCAGGTAGCGCTTCAGCCCTATCTCCAGGGAGAGCTTACGCAAACCGAGGCACTTGAAAAAGCAGCGGATCCCATGAAGAAATTTATGTTTAGTCACACCAGAGAAAAAGATCTTCTGCTATTTATGAAGTACAATCAGACTGAACAACCAAAGACCTATCAGGATATCCCAATTACTGTTATGGTGCCGGCATATGTAATCAGTGAGTTGAAGACAGCATTCCAGATGGGGTTTATGATTTTTATTCCGTTTCTGGTTATAGACATTGTTGTCGCGAGTACACTCATGGCAATGGGGATGATGATGCTTCCGCCGGTCATGATCTCATTACCTTTCAAAATACTGCTCTTTGTCCTTGTGGACGGGTGGTATCTGGTTGTCAAGTCACTGTTACTGAGTTTTAACACTTGATCCGGAAAGTTAAAGGAGGACGGTCATGACTTCGGAATTTATTATCGGTCTGGCCGGGAAAGCGGTATACACGTCATTGCTGGCCAGCGCACCTATGCTTATACTAGCTCTGGTTGTAGGACTTGCAATCAGTATTTTTCAAGCGACAACTCAAATTCAGGAACAAACATTAGCTTTTGTGCCCAAGATTGTTGCCGTACTTCTGGCAGTACTTTTGTTTGGACCTTGGATCTTAAATATCTTGGTCGATTTTACGTTTAACATTCTCGATAATCTATACAGATACATAGGGTAGGCTTTAGCAGATGGAGACATTGTTGCAAAGTTTCCCTGTCGCTCTGCTTATGTTTTGTCGAATCACATCATTTTTTGTAACTGCGCCAGTTTTTTCGGCTCGAAATGTGCCGGCTTCAGTTAAAATAGGTATCTCTGCATTTGTCACATTATCTGTCTATCTGATTTACGGAATAGACCAGACCGTACCCACAGACCTGAGTTATGTCTTATTGATCATCAGAGAGATTCTAATTGGCCTGCTTTTAGGTTTTGTGGCTTATCTGTTGATGACGGCAGTTCAGACTGCGGGGACCTTTATCGATCTACAGATCGGTTTTGGTATGGCCAATGTATACGATCCAATGACAGGTGCTTCAGCTCCACTTACGGGTAACTTGAAGTATGCATTTGCTATGCTTCTGTTTCTGACGATGAATGGTCACCATTATTTGCTGGATGCGATAGTTTACAGTTACCGGTGGGTACCATTATCTAATGTGTTTTTCCTACGGTTGGCAGATGGAAGTATTGCTGAATTTTTGATTCAGACCTTAGGTCAATCATTTATGCTGGCTTTTCAGATGTCGGCTCCGATTGTAGTTGCTTTGTTTTTGACGGATGTTGGATTGGGTTTTTTGGCCAAAACTGCTCCTCAATTTAATGTATTTGCAGTTGGGTTGCCGCTTAAGTTACTCGTTGGTCTTGCTATTTTGCTTTTGCTGGTTCCCAGTTTCTCCTTTGTATTTAGTCAATTGTTCGAAGCGATATTCAGATCGATGGAAAAATTGCTTGGAACCATTGGACAAAGGCCCGGCTGAGTGAAACGGAGGAAAAGACACGGATGAAACTTCAACTCGACCTCCAGTTGTTTTCAGGGGAGAAGACGGAGAAAGCTACCCCGAAAAAGAGACAGGATACACGAAAAAAAGGACAGGTTGTAAAAAGCGCTGAACTATCTGGCGCATCCATTCTCCTAATCGTGTTTTTGATCATGATGGTATTCAGCAATTTCTATAAAGAACGTATAGTTCGTCTGTTTACAGATATCTTCATCAATCGATTGAGTATGGATATCACCGGAGAGAATGTGATGGCGCTTATGATGCGCTATGGCATTGAGGTTTTGTTATTGATCGCTCCCGCTTTGCTGGGTGCGTTACTGGTTGCTTTGATCGTTAACTACATGCAAGTTGGTTTTCTTCTTGTAGGGGAAGGTTTGAAGCCAAAACTTGAGAAACTGGACCCTATTAAAGGTTTCAAAAATATATTCTCTCTCCGCTCATTAGTGGAATTTGCTAAATCCATTTTGAAAATGTCGATTATCGGTTATCTCGTTTACAGTACAATTAAAGGCTACCAGTCAGATATTGCTTCACTTTCTCATTTTTCATTGGATGCTATTTTACATTTCGCTGCGTCGATCACTTTAAGTCTTGGTATCAAGATTGCAGTGGCATTAATGATACTTGCGATATTTGATTACATGTATCAAAAGTATGACCATGAGAAGAAGATTCGTATGTCCAAGCAAGACATCAAAGACGAGTACAAGAAAATGGAAGGTGATCCGCTGATCAAAGGTAAAATCCGGGAACGCCAGCGTCGTATGGCTATGCAGCGCATGATGCAGGAAGTGCCAAATGCGGATGTGATTATCACGAACCCGACCCACTTTGCGGTTGCGCTAAAGTATGAAGGTTCCGAGATGGAGGCACCACAGATTATTGCCAAAGGTCAGGATTATGTCGCCTTGCGTATTAAGGAAATTGCCAAAGAAAACGGTGTTATTACGATGGAAAACAAGCCGCTCGCACGGGCATTGTTCCAGAGAGCCGAGATTGGTGACGCTATACCGGCCGATTTGTTTCAAGCGGTAGCTGAAGTGCTGGCTTATGTATATAAACTAAAGGGCAGAACGAAATAAAAGGGGATCGGAGGCCGTACATTCATTGAAGATTAAAGATATAGCTGTCCTTGCGGGTATCATTGGCATTGTGTTGATGATGATTCTTCCGATCCCAACCTGGCTGTTGGACTTGTTGCTGGTCGTCAATATTTCAATTGCACTGATGATACTCCTTGTTGCAATGAACAGCAAAGAAGCGTTGCAGTTTTCTATCTTTCCAGCTTTGCTGTTGATCACTACACTATTCCGACTGGCTCTGAACATTTCGACTACCAAGCTAATTCTTGGTGATGGGGATGCTGGAGCTGTAGTTGCTACTTTTGGTAGCTGGATTGCTGGAGGGCAAATTGCAATTGGATTTATCGTGTTTTTGATCCTCGTTGTCGTTCAGTTTATCGTTATTACAAAGGGGTCTGAGCGCGTAGCTGAAGTTGCTGCCCGATTCACCCTCGATGCGATGCCTGGTAAACAAATGAGTATTGATGCGGATCTGAATGCGGGTCTGATCAACGAGCAACAAGCTCGTGAGCGTCGTTCCAAAATTGAACGTGAAGCCGATTTCTATGGAGCGATGGATGGAGCAAGTAAATTCGTAAAAGGTGACGCAATTGCAAGTATTATCATCCTCCTGATCAATCTCATTGGTGGATTTATTATCGGTATGACTGTGCATGGGATGGCTTTCGCAGATGCAATGGCAACGTACTCTGTACTAACTATCGGAGATGGATTGGTAAGCCAAATCCCGGCTCTGCTTATTTCCACAGCAGCAGGACTTATCGTCACCAGAGCGTCATCAGAAGGAAACCTGGCAGATGATATTACGGGGCAACTGTTTACATATCCAATACTAATTTATATCGTAGCTTTCGTTATTGCCATGCTCGGTTTCTTCACACCAATTCATGTTATTACTACGCTTCCGTTGGCAGGTGTGTTGGCATATGCCGCGTGGCGTATGCAGAATAATCTGAATTTGAAACAAGTAGCGGAAGAACAGTTGGAAGAAGAACAGCAGATTGAAGAGGTTAGAAGTCCTGAAAGTGTAATTAACCTGCTTCAGGTGGACCCTATTGAGTTTGAATTTGGTTATGGTTTAATCCCGCTTGCTGATAATCAGCAGGGTGGGGACTTATTGGATCGGATCATTATGATTCGGAGGCAGTGTGCTCTTGAACTGGGGTTGGTCGTTCCGGTTATACGGATTCGAGATAATATCCAGCTCAGACCCAATGAGTATGTTATCAAAATCAAGGGTAATGTGGTAGGTGGCGGAGAACTGTTGTTGAATCATTACCTTGCCATGAGTCCTGGCTATGATGAGGAGTCTGTGACAGGTATTGAAACGACGGAGCCTGCTTTTGGGCTTCCAGCACTATGGATAGATGAAGTGACCAAAGACAGAGCCGAACTTGCAGGATATACGGTTGTTGACCCGCCTTCCGTTGTGGCTACACATCTGACGGAACTGATTAAGAAACATGCGCATGAGTTACTTGGAAGACAAGAGACAAAAGCACTTGTGGATAATCTCAGAGAGAACTACTCTGCCCTTGTGGATGAACTGATCCCTTCTCTACTTTCCATTGGTGATGTACAGAAAGTGCTTGCCAAGTTATTGCGTGAGAAAATATCTATTCGAGATATGGTGACCATCTTCGAGACACTGGCTGACTATGGTACGTATACGAAAGATCCTGATGTGCTGACTGAATACGTCAGACAATCCCTCTCACGTCAGATTACTCAGCAGTTCTCACAGAAAGGTGAGACACTTCGAGTGATTACGGTTGGACCTGGTCTTGAGAAGAAAATTGCTGAAAGTGTGCAACAATCGGATCAAGGCAGTTATCTTGCGCTAGACCCCGTATCTACACAAAGTGTATATCAGAAGCTCAGTGAACAAGTGAACCGTTTGATTCAATCAGGTCAACAACCTGTTGTATTAACTTCTCCAACCATTCGGATGTATCTGCGTCAGGTTATTGAACGTACTATGCAGGACATTCCTGTGCTTTCCTACAGCGAGTTGGAGCCGAATGTTGAAATTCAAAGTATCGGGGTGGTGAACTTATGAGAGTAAAACAATACGTTGTTGAGACCATGCCCGAAGCTATGCTTCAAATTCGCAAAGACCTGGGAAGTGATGCCGTTATTCTGTCCACCAAAGAGATTAAGGTGGGCGGTGTGATGGGAATGTTTCGCAAAAAACGGATCGAAGTTGTAGCTGCAGTGGATAAGGAAGAAAACAAGCAAACAACAAAGCCAGTACAAAATCAATTCACACCTGTACCTCGTGCATTTGTACCTGAGGCTTATCGGCAAACAGCTCGTTCGTTTGTTGCGGCTTCTGATGAGTCGGTGGCAACGAATACAGCTGATCAAAGTGTACAGGACCAATCTGCGGCTGCACCGTCTGTGTTTGAATCGCGTAATATCGGTTCAAACATAGACAGCGGCTCAGGTTCTTCGAGCACGGATCATAAACCGCGACCGCAAGGGGCGGATTTTTCGGGTTCAACAACTGGTCCGAAGCCAACAGGTTCAGACCTGCAGCAGGATAAGTTGATGACTGAATTGCAGGATCTTAAACAGATGGTGACCAGGCTTTCAAAGCAGGGTACTTCTGCAGACCCTGTGCCAGAGGAACTGCATACGATCCGAGAACGTTTGACAGAACAAGATGTTTGGCCTGAAGTGTGGGAATCCTGGTTTGATTCAATTCAAGCAAAACGGTCTGAGGATGGATTAAAAGAACAGGGTGTAGAGCAAATAGTGAAGCTTGAGGTTATGCACTTTTTGGAGCAACGTATTGAAGAAGGCATTCTTCCTACCACGCGAATCGTCTATGTAGCTGGACCAACCGGTGTAGGGAAAACTACGACAATTGCAAAATTGGCTGCTGAACAAATGTTCAAAAAACAGCGTAAAGTGGGATTCATTACATCAGATACGTATCGGATCTCGGCGGTAGAACAGCTTAGAACGTATGCATCTATACTGAATGTTCCACTTGAGGTTGTACAATCGCCCGGTGATACACAACGTGCCATTTCTCGATTAGAGAATTGTGATTTGATCTTTATGGATACAGCGGGTAGAAACTACAGAAATGAATTACTTGTTTCAGAACTGCAAAGTTTGCTTGCTCCTGTAGAGAATAGCGAAACCTTTCTGGTCATGAGTATGACTTCCAAAAGTGCTGATATGGTGCAGATCACTGAACATTTCAGTAAATATGGACTGGATAAGGTGATTTTCACCAAAATGGATGAGACTGGGAGCTGCGGTCCGCTATTTAACTTGTTACACCGTTTTCCACTCAAGCTCGCATATGTGGCAAATGGACAAAATGTTCCGGACGATTTGTTGAAACCAGATGCAGATTCGTTGTCCAAACAGTTGCTGGGAGAATGGTCACAATGAAGGATCAGGCAGCTGCACTTCGAAGTATGGTCTCCGCGCCATTGGAAATGGAAGGCATTGAGCGAGATATTCGATCCTCGAAAATCATTACTGTGGCCAGTGGTAAGGGAGGTGTTGGCAAATCCAATTTCACACTGAACTTTGCCTTGGCATTGCAGGCTTTGGGGCAAAAGGTACTTGTATTTGATGCCGATATTGGAATGGCTAATATTGATGTTCTTATGGGTACGTCTTCTTCCTATAATCTTTACCACCTGTTGTACCGACAAAAAACCATAAGGGAAATCATACAACTGGGTGCCAGTGGCTTGCCTTACATTGCTGGAGGATCGGGCATGAAAGAGTTGTTCTCATTGTCTGATCGTGATCTGGAGTTTTTCGCCAGTCAAGTCGAGGATATTGCCCAGGAAATGGATTATGTCATCTTTGACACTGGGGCAGGACTCTCCAGAGAGAATATGAAGTTCATCGGTGCTGCTGATGAATGCCTGATTATAACTACACCTGAACCGACTTCAATAACCGATGCTTATGCTTTAGTCAAAGTTATGCACGGCCAGGAAAATGCTACGCCCTTTCGGATGATCGTTAACCGGGTGGAAGACGAACGAGAAGCGGAACGGGTGGCAGAAAAAATAGCTGGAGTGGCGAGGCGGTTTTTGCAGACGGATATTCCGTTGCTTGGGTATATTTCAGAAGATGCCCAGGTAGTCAAGGCGGTTAAAAGGCAAATGCCCTATAGTCTGGCTTATCCGAATGCCAAAGCCTCTAAAGATATAGAGAAACTTGCTCTTCGTTATCTGGCTGTACCTGCAACTCCGGGATCCGGAACCTTGACAGGAATCAGGGGATTTATGAATAAGTGGCTTAGACGGACAACATGATTTCTGAATAAAGGAAACAGGGGTGACACAACATGGCGGCGTATCAAGTATTGGTTGTCGATGATTCCGCTTTTATGCGTAAGATTGTTACGGATTTGATCCAAGCGGATCCGGAATTCAAGGTTACGGCAACGGCATCAAACGGTAGAGAAGCGATTCAAAAATCACTAGAATTGAAACCCGATATTATTACAATGGACGTTGAGATGCCCGAAATGAATGGGTTGGATGCATTAAAATCAATTATGAAGGAATCTTTCGTTCCTGTGATTATGCTCTCTGGTATCAATGAACAAGGCATGAAAGAAACCATTATGGCGCTTGAAGCCGGGGCATTTGACTTCATTCGCAAACCATCTATTTCACATGACCAGGATATTGCTCAAGTTGGTAAAGCCTTGGTTGAGCGCATGCGTGCTGCGATGAATGAGATCAAAAGAAAAGCTGATCGTGAGTTATCCATGAAAAATAGAGACATGTTGCGAGGAGCAGTTGCTCCCCCAACTCAGCCAGTGCAGAAAGAACTGCCGGCTAGGGATCGAGCGGAGCCTGTGAAAAAAACGATCGAACCTGTCGAGACGATTCAACGCTCTCTTCGAGAGCGGACTGAAGCCTTTCAGGCCAAAGCAAAGAAACCAATTGAACCATTGTCACCTTCAAAACCAGGTCGCGTAGAGAATAAACCGGAGCCTTTGCCAAAGGCTGAACGTAATTTGGGGACGAAGGCAGAAAAAGCAGTGAGGTCAGCTAATCCAGTACAGACTCCAAAGGAAGTTCGACTACCTAATGCAGCTAGAGTGGCAGCTGATCAAATAGCGGCAACTTCTGCCTCTGCAAAAGCCAAGGATGTAATCAAGCCTAATCCTGTTCCCAAAGGTGGAGGGGGGCTGGAAGGACCATTCAACAAACTTGTGGCAATAGGTTGTTCTACGGGTGGACCGAGGGCTCTCAAGACATTGCTCGAGCAGTTGCCTGCTGATTTGCCTGCACCGGTCATTATTGTGCAGCATATGCCGCCCAATTTCACACGTTCTCTGGCTCAACGATTGAATACATTCAGTCCACTGCATGTGGTTGAAGCTGAAGAGGGCATGGTTCTGAAAAAAGGAACCGCCTATATAGCACCCGGCGGATTCCATGTGAAAGTTAACAAAACAGCAGACGGGAAGTTTATCGTGAAGCTGACTGAAGATCAACCAGTGAATGGCCACAGACCTTCAGTGGATACGATGTTTGAGTCACTTCTGCCGTTTACATCTTTACAAAGGCATCTTGTTTTGCTGACGGGAATGGGAAGTGATGGAGCACGTATGATGAAGCGATTATACGAAGCTGGAGTTACATCAACCTTTGCCGAGAATGAAGAAACATGTGTTGTATATGGTATGCCGCGTTCTGCTGTAGAGCTGCAATGCGTTCGTCATCTTCTGCCATTGCAGGAGATTGCGTCTAAACTTGTTCAAGCAGTGAAATAACGGAGTGTAACTCACGGAGGAGGTGCCTCACAATGGACATGAACCAATATTTATCCATGTTTATTGATGAGTCTAATGATCATCTGCAATCGCTTAACGAAAACATGCTTCAACTTGAAGGCAATCCGGAAGACCTGGGCATAGTTCAGGTTATATTCCGCTCTGCTCATACCTTGAAGGGTATGGCAGCAACTATGGGCTTTGAAGATTTGGCATCACTGACACATAAAATGGAAAATGTGTTGGATCTGGTTCGTAATGAGAAGTTGAAAATGCAGGATTACATTTTTGATACCATGTTCAAGAGTCTGGACGCTTTGGAAACCATGGTTCAGGATATTACCGAAGGTGGACAAGGTAAAGCAGATGTGTCGTCAATCGTAGCTTCACTTCAAGCCATTGAAAATGGTGAAATGACAAACGGTAATGGACCTGCTACAGAAACAAACAAGCCGGCTAACGCTTCAATCTCTTCGGCTGTGGAGCTGGATGAATTCCAATATTCAGTGCTGGATCAGTCGATCGCCGAAGGTCATCGTGTGTTCTACGTGGATGTGCTTGTTAGCGAGCATAGCCAGTTAAAAGGTGTACGGGCTTATATGGTCTTTGATATGCTGGAACGTTCAGGTGAAGTCGTTAAGGCTTACCCATCCGTTCAGGATATTGAGCAGGAGAAGTTTGAGCGCAGTTTCTCGTTGTATTACATAACAACTAAAGAGGCGCACGAACTGGAAGAAGGCATCATGAGTATCTCTGAGATTGAAAGTGCAAAGCTCATTCAACTGGATCAGGAGACTCTTCAGCAGATGGCCAATCAGGTAGCAGCTACAGTTGAAGCGCCACCCGCACCAACAGCTGTAGCTGAGGTTGCTTCGCCGGATAAGAATTCTGTACCCAAAGAAGAAGCCACAACGGCACCAGCTAAAACAGCTGCACCGAAGCAAGCTGCTGCACCTTCACGTACCATTCGTGTGGATATTGAACGTCTTGACGTATTGATGAACCTGTTCAGTGAATTGTTGATTGACCGTTCACGTCTGGAGCAACTGGCCAGTGAAACAGGCAACAATGATTTATCCGATACAGTAGCTCATTTAAGTCGAGTTAGCACAGATTTGCAAAATATTGTACTGAAATTGCGGATGGTTCCGGTAGATACCGTATTTAATCGATTCCCGCGCATGATCCGTGATCTGGCTAAGACACTTGATAAAAAAATCGATCTGGTGATTACAGGTGCTGAGACGGAACTGGATCGTACGGTAATTGATGAGATTGGTGATCCGCTTGTGCATTTACTGCGTAACGCGGTTGACCATGGTGTGGAATCCATTTCAGAGCGTGTAGCTGCAGGTAAACCAGAGATGGGTACAGTAAACCTGCGTGCCTTCCACAGTGGAAATCACGTATTTATCGAGATTGAAGATGATGGTAAAGGTATCTATCGCGACAAGCTTTTGAAAACCGCGATCAAACGTGGTGTTGTAACCGAAGAGCAAGGTGCCAAGATGAGTGACGATGAAGTGAATCAACTGTTGTTCGCACCTGGTTTTAGTACTGCTGATATTATCTCGGATATCTCTGGCCGGGGCGTTGGCTTGGATGTAGTAAAATCGAAGATCACTTCACTTGGCGGTAATGTAACGATTCATTCAACTCCAGGCAAAGGCACGAACTTCTCTGTTCAGCTTCCGTTGACTCTATCCATTATTGCTGCAATGCTTGTACGACTTGGTTCAGAGAAATATGCTGTTCCGTTGTCCTCCATTGTAGAGACGGCCATTGTACAACGTGAGCAAGTTCGTAATATTCACGGCAATAAAATGATCACGTTCCGTGAGTCACTGATTCCGTACTTGTCTTTGAGCGAAGTATTCTCTGTACCGGATTTCAATGACGCTGATGAGCAAGAAACAGAAATTGTCGTGATTCGCAAAGGCGACCGTCTTGCAGCCGTAGCTGTTGAAGAATTTATTGGACAAAGTGAGATTGTTCTCAAATCAATGGGAACCTATCTTCCTGCTATTGAAGGAATCTCTGGAGCAACCATTCTCGGAGATGGACAAGTAGCCCTGATTCTTGATCCTAATGCATTTATTAAATAAGCATAGAGCTAAGTCTTACATTTAATAGGGAGGTTTTTTACATGGAAGAAGAGTTGAAAGTCATCGTCTTTAAATTGGGTTCCGAAGAGTATGGTATTGAGGTAGACAAGGTTCAGACGATTGAGCGCATGATGCCAATTACCCGTGTTCCCAAGACACTTTCCTTTGTAAAAGGAGTTATTAATCTACGCGGTGTTGTAATTCCAGTCATTGATCTACGCGGTCGTTTCTCCCTTCCGGAAACGGAATACACGGATCAGACTCGTATTGTTATCGTAGGTGTAGACGACATGCAAGTTGGCTTTATCGTAGATTCTGCCAATGATGTTATTGATATCAAGAGCAGTGCGATCGATAGCCCACCAGAAGTGGTTGGCGGCGTCAAAGCGAGATACCTGCGAGGTGTTGCTAAATTGGAAGATTCACGCTTGTTGATTATGCTCAACCTAAACGAAGTATTAAATAAAAGCGAGATTGTACAGCTGGAAAGTGTTGAGGGCTAGTACCGTGGAGATGTTCAACCGATTTGAGGTATTCCAGATGGATGTGCTCAAAGAGGTCGGTAACATTGGAGCAGGCAACGCCGCAACGGCGTTGTCTCAACTCCTCAACAGACCGATTGACATGGGTGTACCTACAGTACAAATGCTTCCTTTTGAAGAAGTTGCCGAAAAAGTGGGCGGAGATGAACGCATCGTGGTTACCGTGTTTCTTCGTGTAGAAGGCGAAGCACCGGGAAATCTTTTCTTTATGATGACACCAGAGGCTGCTAAAATGTTGTTAAATAGACTTGCCGGGTTTGATCTGAAAGAAGGACTTGATTTTACAGATATGGAACAATCAGCGCTTTCCGAGATTGGAAATATTTTGGCTGGATCCTATCTTTCTTCTCTGGCAGATTTCACGAAGTTGTCTATGTATCCAACTGTCCCTGGACTTGCCATCGACATGGCAGGTGCCATTCTAAGTTATGGCTTGCTGCAATTTGGCGAGATGGGTGACGCTGCATTGTTGATTGACACATCTTTCTTTGAAGGTGAAGATCAAGTTGAGGGTCAGTTTTTCCTCATTCCGGATCCACCATCCTTTGCAAAGATATTTGAATCGCTAGGGGTGCCACTGAGCCATGATTGAGGACAAAAGCGTCGTTAAAGTCGGTATGGCGGATTTAAACATCGCTCATCTTCCTGGTGTAATCCGTACGACTGGCTTGGGTTCGTGTGTGGGATTAACAATGTATGACCCACATTTGAAGCTGGCTGGAATGGCGCATGTCATGCTTCCTACTTCAGAGATCGCCCGTGAAGGGAAACTGAACACTGCGAAATATGCGGATACGGCGTTGCCTGAGCTTTTGGAAAAGATGATTAAACTAGGCGCTTCTCACTCACGTATTGTGTCTAAAATGGCCGGAGGCTCTCAGATGTTTGCCTTTGCTGGCGCTGGAGATACAATGCGTATTGGACCAAGGAATGCAGATTCTTGTCGAGAGTGGCTTCAAAAACTCAATATCCCTCTTCTAGCAGAAGATACGGGTGGGAATTATGGACGAACGATTGAGATGGATTGTGAAACTGGACTTTTGACTATTCGAAGCGTACAAATGGGTGTAAAGGAACTATAAGACTATGATAGGAAACTACCGCATTAATCTTGGAGCAGGCATCGTTGGGTTTATTCTTACTTTTTTTGTAGCATACAGCAGCAATGTGCTGATGACCAGTTTAATTCGCGGATTGATCGGATTCGTAGCCTGGTTTGTCCTTGCATATGGTTTACGCTGGGGATTGGGATTGCTGCTGAGCCCTCAGATTGAGGGAAATGGGTATGGTTATGATTCACCAAGTGCTCAAGATCAAAGAGGTTCACAGGTGGACATTAAAATCGAAGACGATGGACAAGAGCTGAATGATTTGCTCAAGAGTGGACAGAACGCTTCATCTGGGGACGATCTTCCGCCATCTGAGACGAAAGCTCCAACGGGATTCGCCCCTTTGGATCCGCCTAAACTTGTCCGGACCAAGGATCCGGAGGAATTGGCGCAGGCCGTTCGTCACCTGACAGACAAATAAGGAGGGTGAAAGTAATTGAACGAGCGTAAAGCTTCACATTTGAACCATTCTGATCTGTGGGAAAAGTGGAAAGAACATGGAGATCTTGAAGCCAAGAAAACGTTGATTGAAAAGTATCTTCATATTGTAAATTATGTATCCGGTCGACTGGCTGTTGGTTTACCCAAAAATGTTCCCAAGGATGACTTGGAGAGCAATGGCGTTATGGGGTTAATTGATGCATTGGAGAAGTTCGACTATGAACGTGGTCTGCAATTTGAAACTTATGCATCATGGAGGGTCCGCGGAGCCATTCTTGACGGTCTGCGTCAAGGTGATTGGGTTCCGCGTTCTGTGCGTGAGAAGGCCAAGCGAATTGAAGACGCCTACCAACAGCTGGAACAAAGTTATCTCAGGTCTGTTAGTGATGAGGAAATGAGCGAGTACTTGGACGTATCCACTAAAGATTTTCAACATATGCTTCAGGAAGTGGCAGTCATGTCACTTTGCTCGCTGGAGGACCCAATTCGTGAGGAAGAGTCTGAGACTCGTCTGTCTTTGATGGTGGATGAGAAAGCCAAAAATCCTGATTATAAAGTGAATGAGTTTTATTTGAAGGAAGCTTTGGTGCAAGGGCTTGACAAGTTGACGGTAAAAGAGAGAACGGTTGTTTCACTCTTGTATTACGAAGATCTTTCTCTTAGTGAAATTGCTGAGGTTATGTCTCTTTCTCCGTCTCGTATATCCCAGTTACATTCCAAGGCAATATTACGATTACGCGGCACGTTGGACAAACAGAAAGATTTGTTGATGCGTAAAGATTAATAGAGAGAAGTAATATCATTGGAGTTTGGGGAGTGGAAAGTCTAAAAGGGGGAAGAATTGCGGTGACACAGCGGACTGCTTTGGAACAATGTTTAAACATTGTTTTATCGGACGACAAATGCACAGCCTACCTTGAATTTTCCAAAGAGGAAGAAGGCTTTGCTTGCACGATCGATGAACTTGAACAATTTGTGGCAAACAAGGGCATCAAACAAGGTGTATCGCGAGAGGCATTATTACTTTTTGTGAACAACCCTGAAACCTATTTGAAAGATAAATACAAGATTGCAGAAGGTGTCGCTCCCATTCAAGGAACAGATGGATTCATCAAGGTTCTGGTTGGAATGGACGATACGAATGAACGACGACCACTGGAGTCGGAAGATGGAACTGTCGATTACAAAGAAGTGACCCGGTTAAACAATGTCCGTAGTGGCCAGATCATTGCAGAGCGGATCGCTCCTAGCGATGGCATACCAGGCAGGGCAGTAACGGGTGAGGAAATTCCTTATCGTCCGGGAAAAGAAGCTCGGTTTAAAGTTGGGAAAAACGTTGTGATTAACCCGGATGGTTCTGCGATGTATGCTGCACTGGATGGGCTGGTTACCAAAACGGACGGTAACAAACTGAATGTGTTTCCGGTTTATGAAGTCAATGGTGACGTTGACTACAATAACGGTAATATCGACTTTGTAGGCACAGTTGTCATACGAGGCAATGTACTTACCGGATTTAAAGTAAAAGCAGCAGGTGACATTCGTGTCGTCGGAGGTGTCGAAGGAGCTGAACTGGAAGCAGGCGGCTCAATCGAAATTACCGGTGGTATTATTGGTTATAACAAAGGACTGGTACAAGCAGGCCATAATGTTAAATGTACTTTCATTCAAGAAGGCAACGTAGATGCCGGTGAAGATGTTCTGGTTTCCCAAAGTATTATGCATTCCAATATTCGTGCTGGCCACGGTGTCATCTGTGCGGGAACCAAAGGCCTTATCGTTGGTGGCTCGATCCAGGCTGGTCAGAACGTCTCAGCGCGTGTTGTGGGCAACAGCATGTCCACGGTCACTTCCATTGAAGTTGGTGTGCTACCAAAGCTGCGTAACGAACTCAATGATTTGCGCAAGGAAGTCAGAGAGCAGATGGATTCCTTGGACAAAACGAAGAAAGCTTTGACATTGCTGGATCAATTAGCTGCCGCTGGACAACTAAGTCCAGATAAGATGTCGATGCGAATCAAGCTGAATGCTACGCAGAAATCTGCTCTTCGTATAAGTGAAGAAACGAAAATGCGTATCTTTGAAATTGAAAAGGCACTTGAAGATACAAGTAATGCTCGTGTTGATATTCTGAAGATGATTTATGGAGGCTCTAAAATAGTTATCGGCAGATACACGAAATTTATTAAAGATCCAGTGAGTCGAATTTCATTTTATTATCACGATGGTGATATTACGATGGTTCCATACGTTTAAGTACAGCATTCAGGCACAGGAAGAAATCCATTCGAAACCGTGAGGTGAGCGTATGAGTTTCAAAGCAGTGGAGTTGCAGATTGCGGTACCACGAACAAGTGAAGCGGGACGTTATCAAAGTGAAGCCCAGCAGCGACCGATTACGGATCAGAATCTTTTGGCAGAGCAAACGTCGAAAGAAGCAAATGAAGCAAGGCAACGAAGTGAAGCAATGGACGAAACTTCACAGACTTCGGTGCGTGATGGTCATAACCATGATGGAGATCAGCAGAGTGGTTCCGATGGACAGGAGACGGCTCAGGCTCAAGAAACTGTCAAACCTGCAGAGCACCCGTACAAGGGAAAACACATAGATCTGTCTTTATAATAAATGGTTGTTATGGACATGCAGTCTTGCGCACCGATGGTTGAATCAGAAGGAGAGAACCCAATTTGTCACCATGGATCATTATTGTCATATTAGGGGCCTGCGCCATCGCCTACGCTTGTATTATGCCACGGAAAAACAAGGTGCAAGAGCCTGGGCATCAACTGGTGCAGGAGATGGAATCTACGCTTGAGCACTACATGACCGAGATCGAAAATGATAATGATGCTCTTATTCAACGTGTGGCTGAAATGAAGGGAGAAGCGACAGCAGCCGATCAACGTATGCAATTGCAACTTCAGGAATTACAGCAGCGGTTGGATCAGCTGGAACAGAGCAAAAAGAATGAAGCTGTCGCATCACCTGTTCCACACTCCGGTAATGTATCCGTACAATCTTCCGAAGGTTTGCAAGCACAAGCGCTCGTGAAAAGTGTACAAGCAGAGGCGGCCCAGCAGGCGTTAGAAGCAGACCAACAGACCAGTGAAGTCGAATCTTTGCCTGGGCGTGAATCGATTAAAGATCGATATGCAGAACTCTTTAATCTACATGCTGAAGGTAAGTCGATGGATGCCATATCCAAGCAGACAGGCATTCAGCGAGGTGAGGTACAGTTAATACTGCAACTGGCAGAACGGGAGGAAAGCTAAGTCATGGACAAGCGATCCTTATGGATTGGTCTGGGGAGCGGCATGATTATTGGTGCGGTTTTGCTTCAACTGGCCACAGTTGGACAAAATGCATTGTCGGATAGTAATCTGGACCCCGAGCAGACTGCCAATATGACCAAAGAACAGCTTGAAACGGCCGCGAAAACCTTGGATATGAAGTTGGTCGGTTCTGAAGAGGAACTATACACAGAAGCAGAGTGGGTGGCAAAGAAAAAGCAGGAGAGCAGTGAGTTGCAGGGGAGTACAGCAACACCGCCAGAGACAGCAACCTCTACGGAAACACCTACCGAGCCTGAGAAGCCACAAGAGCCTGCTGCAAGTGAAGGTGAAGGGCAGAAAGAGATAACTGAGCCGAAGACAACAGAACCTGTAACGCCAAGCAATCCGAAAGGCGCAACAGTATCATTTAAAGTACGTTCAGGCAACAGTCTGGCGATCGTTGCAGCAAACCTAAAAACTGCGGGAATCGTAAATGATGCTCAAGCATTCATAAAGGCTGGCAAGGCTGAGCGAATCAATACCAAAATCCAGGTGGGTACCTATGCGCTTGAAAAAGGCGAAAGTTTCAAATCCATTATCGCAAAAATCACGAAAGAACCGTCAAACTGAGCATGCTCGGACAGGACGGTTTTTGCGTATTAAACGGTACATTTTCAAAGCTTGATAATAATTAGCGCCTGAGTTACATATCAAGTTTAAAATGATTCGATACTAGCAAAAAACGAAAAGTAGATTTTAGCTTCAAAGACTGTTGCATCGGACAGTCAGTTATGCTATATTAGATAACGGTGTTAAAACACACGCATGTGCTAATTTTGTTGAGGGTGCTTTCCTTATGGAGAGTCTTGGCGAAAAATGATGCCGGCGGAGGACACAATAAAAACCATATTAGGAGGTGTGTGAAGATGGCAGTAATCTCCATGAAGCAGCTTCTCGAAGCTGGGGTACACTTCGGTCACCAAACTCGTCGTTGGAACCCAAAAATGGATCGTTATATCTTCACTGAAAGAAACGGAATTTACATCATCGATTTGCAAAAAACGGTGAAAAAAGTCGAAGAGGCTTACAACTTCGTTAAAGGAATCGCAGGAGAGAATGGTACAATTCTTTTCGTGGGTACTAAGAAACAAGCTCAAGATTCCGTTAAAGAAGAAGCTGAACGTGCTGGTCAATTTTACATTAACCAACGCTGGCTTGGCGGTACCCTGACTAACTTCCAAACTATTCAAAAACGTATTGATCGTTTGAAACAGTTGGAAGCTTGGGAAGAAGACGGTACATTCGCTGTATTGCCTAAAAAAGAAGTTATCTTGCTTCGCAAAGAAAAAGATCGTCTGGAGAAATTCTTGGGCGGTATTAAAAATATGAAAGGCCTGCCAAGCGCCCTGTTCATCATCGATCCACGCAAAGAGCGTATCGCTGTTGCGGAAGCTCGCAAATTGGGTATCCCAATTGTTGGTATCGTTGATACTAACTGCGATCCGGATGAGATCGATTATGTTATCCCAGGTAATGACGACGCGATCCGCGCTGTTAAATTGCTGACAGGTAAAATGGCTGATGCTGTAATCGAAGCTAACCAAGGCGAAGAAACTTCCGCTTAATAGATTCGAACATATGTTATAAACTAAATGAAAAGGGTGGTTGGCAGGTGGATAACCTCTCACTGCCCTTTTTTTAGAGTGTACGTACAATACTTAATGTTGGAGGGAATTTATAATGGCAGTTAATGCGAGTGCAGTAAAAGAACTTCGCGAAAGAACGGGCGCTGGTATGCTCGATTGCAAAAAAGCACTGGAAGAAGCAAACGGTGATGTAACAAAAGCGGCTGAATTGTTGCGTGAGAAAGGTCTTTCTGCAGCAGCAAGCAAAGCAGGCCGTGCAGCAACTGAAGGCGTTGTTGAATCTTACATCCACGCTGGTGGACGTATTGGTGTCTTGGTTGAAGTTAACTGTGAAACAGACTTCGTTGGTAAAACGGATCAATTTAAGGATTTCGTTAAAGATGTAGCTATGCAAATCGCTGCAGCTAATCCTAAATTCGTTACACGTGAAGAAGTTCCTGCAGATGAGCTGGAAAAAGAAAAAGAAATCCTGAAAGCTCAAGCTCTTAACGAAGGCAAACCAGAAAAAATCATTGAAAAAATGGTTGAAGGCCGTATCGGTAAATACTACGAAGAGTACTGCCTGCTGGAACAAACTTTCGTTAAAGATCCAGACAAAACGATCTCTCAATTGCTGAACGAAAAAATCAGCCAAATTGGTGAAAACATCTCCATCCGTCGTTTCGTTCGTTACGAACTGGGTGAAGGTCTTGAGAAAAAAGTAGACAACTTCGTAGAAGAAGTTATGTCCCAAGTAAACAAATAAGACGGTTTCTATAAACCGGCGAGCAGAATTGATTTTCGAAGATATAAGAATGATGAAACTTCGAAGCGTAAACTCCCTTATATCTCAGGAAAACAGTGCCTTACCGGTTAAACGTTTTTCCTAAAAGAGCGGAACACAACTGTGTTCCTTTCTTTTTAAGCAGGAGGCCATGCGCGAGAAGTTTTGTTGGTTGAACACCAAGCGTGTTCGATTCAAAGTGGAGGGTGAATAATTGGAACAGCCAGTATTTAAACGTGTTGTCTTAAAGGTCAGCGGAGAGTCTCTTTCCGGTCAAAACGGCTACGGTATTGATGCAGATACGATCTCGTCGATTGCCCAACAGGTAAAAGAGGTTGTTGCACTTGGTGTACAGGTTGCTATTGTATGTGGCGGCGGAAACATCTGGCGTGGAATTGCCGGTAGCGAAAACGGCATCGATCGTGCAACTGCCGATTATATGGGTATGCTGGCGACAGTAATGAACTCGCTGGCACTGCAGGATGCGTTGGAACAGATTGAAGTGCCTACGCGTGTACAGACATCTATTGCAATGCAACAGATTGCAGAGCCTTATATTCGTCGTAGAGCTATTCGCCATCTGGAGAAAGGCCGGGTCGTTATTTTTGCAGCAGGTACAGGTAACCCGTTCTTTTCCACGGATACAACAGCAGCACTGCGCGCAGCGGAGATTGAAGCAGAAGTTATCTTGATGGCCAAAAATAAAGTTGATGGTGTATACTCAGCAGATCCGTTTAAGGACAGTACAGCTGTGAAATTTGATCAGTTGACTTACATGGATATTCTTAACAAAGACCTTGGTGTAATGGATTCAACGGCATCCTCGCTTTGTAAGGACAACAACATCCCGTTGATCGTATTTGCCATTACGGAACAAGGTAACATCAAACGTGTTGTTCTGGGCGAACGTATCGGAACAATCGTTAAAGGGAGTGTAGATTAATGCCACAAGCGGTTAAACAACATGCCGAAGAGCGTATGGAAAAAGCAATTCAAGCATTGCGTCGTGACCTGGCTACTTTGCGTGCAGGCCGCGCAACTCCAGCTCTTCTGGACCGAATTCAGGTAGAGTATTATGGAGCAATGACGCCATTGAATCAACTCGCTAATATCAGTACTCCGGATTCTCGTACACTGATGATTCAGCCTTGGGACAAATCCTCCATGAGTGACATCGAGCGTGCCATCATGAAATCGGATCTGGGTCTTACTCCAGCCAATGATGGTAGCATGATCCGTTTGTCTATTCCGGCATTGACGGAAGAACGCAGAGCGGAGCTTGTTAAGCTGACGAAGAAGTTCGGTGAAGAAGGTAAAGTAGCGATTCGTAACATTCGCCGTGATGCGAATGATGACATCAAGAAACTGGAAAAGTCAGATATTTCTGAGGATGAATCCCGGAGACATCAAGATGATATCCAAAAATCGACCGACAAGTTTATTGCTGAAGTCGATAAGGTACTCGCTGCCAAAGAAAAAGAAATCATGGAAGTGTAAGACAAGCGCAGCCCCTCCAATACGGTGGGGTTTTGTCTCTTTTTCCAAGCTTCAGATAAAGAAACTTCAGGGATTTTGGAGGAACAGGAATGATCAAACGGGTTCGGTCGTGGTGGAATGGGGCTGACAAGCAGGAAACGCTGACTATATCCGAGGACAATATCCCGCAGCACGTCGCCATCATCATGGACGGCAATGGACGATGGGCCAAACGTTTGGGACTCCCGCGTATAGCCGGGCACCAAAATGGCATGAAGGCGGTCAAACGTGCGACCATCGCGGCGGATGAACTGGGCATCAAATATCTGACGATGTACGCTTTTTCGACAGAAAACTGGACGCGTCCAAAAGAAGAAGTGGATTTTCTGATGCGACTTCCGCAAGAATTTCTAGCTATAGAGCTGGATGAACTTATAGAAAAAAATGTGCGCATTCGCATGATGGGTCAAGAGGAACATTTACCTTCTCATACCATTAATGCCTTGCGGGAAGCCATTCGTCTTACGGAACATAATACAGGTCTCGTTTTGAACTTTGCAATGAACTATGGAAGTCGTCGTGAAATGACGGACTGTGTTAAACAGATCGCTCTGCAGGTGAAATCGGGGGAACTATCGGCAGAGGACATAACACCTGAACTCATTGATAGACATATGCTGACGGTTGACATGCCCGATCCGGATCTGCTGATCCGGACGAGCGGAGAGTTGAGATTAAGCAACTTTATGCTTTGGCAGCTTGCATATAGTGAATTATGGTTTACGGATATATACTGGCCCGAATTTGGCAAAAAGCATTTGCTTGAAGCAGTAGCCGAATATCAGCGCAGAACAAGGCGTTACGGCGGTTTGAAATAGATGGAGGATGAAGCCGTTGAAACAGCGATTAACGACAGGAATCATAGCAGGTGTGTTGTTTTTAGGTTTTTGCATGCTGGGCGGACCCTGGTACCATGGTTTGGTATTGCTTATGGCTCTCATCGGTTATTATGAATTTGTGAAAATGACCGGGGTGATGCCTTTTTCAGGTGTGGCCCTGATTGGATATGCTGGTGTTTTTGCCATTGTGTTTCCTTGGGAAATGCTGTGGGAGGCAAGACCGCTATCCTTGTTTCAGGTCATCTGGATAGTAATGCTTGTACTGATGACAGCTTCGGTTGTCACGAAAAATAAGGTTCCCGTGAATACAGTGGCCATGCTTTTCCTCGGCGTGTTGTATATAGGGATCGGTTTCTATTACATTGCAGAATCCAGACATCTGCTTCATGGGTTGTTCTGGACGTTCCTGTTGCTGGGCTCCATATGGGCCAGTGATGCAGGAGCTTATTTTGTAGGGAAACTCATTGGTAAAAACAAACTGTGGCCTTCTATCAGTCCAAACAAGACTATAGAGGGTGCACTGGGTGGCATCGTAATTGCAATTGTTACTTCTGTTATTTTTGCATTAGTATCAGATGGTTTGCTTTCCTGGCAGAGAGCGATTGTGATCGGAATTGCCTGTGCAGTTGTAGGTCAGATGGGTGACTTGATCCAGTCTGCATACAAACGTGTATATAATATCAAGGATTCAGGCAGTCTTCTCCCAGGGCATGGAGGCATTCTTGATCGGTGCGACAGCTGGATTGTTGTTTTTCCATTCGTACATATACTAATGCTACTGCCCTACTAAAGAAGAACATGAGTCTGAGATAACAGCATTGTTCGCCGTAGGCATTGGATAATTAAAGATGAGGTGCAGCATGAAGAAAATTGCGATTCTTGGGTCAACCGGTTCCATTGGAACCCAGACACTGGATGTAGTTGACATGCATCCAGAACTCTTTCAAGTGGAGGGACTGGCTGCCGGAGGCAATACAGACCTGCTGATCGAACAAACCAAACGTTACCGACCGAAGAAGGTATCGGTGGGGTCCAAAGAACTGGCGGAGAAGATAGCTCCACATTTGCCAGCAGGAACGCAACTATTTTATGGCAACGAAGGACTCGTAGAAGTTGCGGCAGGAACCGATGCGCATACGGTTGTTACAGCGGTGGTGGGCAGTGTTGGATTGGAGTCAACGCTTGCTGCCATAGACGCAGGCAAACAGATCGGACTGGCCAATAAGGAGACATTGGTTACAGCGGGGCATATCGTTACGACAAGAGCGGCTGCCAAAGGAGTCTCTTTACTGCCCGTTGATAGTGAGCACTCTGCGATATTCCAATGTTTAAATGGTGAAAACAGAGAACGCCTGACAGGCATCACGCTCACCGCTTCAGGTGGATCATTCCGTGATCTTACCCGTGAACAGTTGAAGAACGTGACTATAGAGGATGCACTTAAACATCCGAATTGGTCAATGGGCTCCAAAATCACGATAGACTCGGCAACGATGGTTAACAAGGGTCTTGAGGTCATTGAAGCACATTGGTTATTCGGTCTTCGATATGATCAGATTAATGTATTGCTTCACCCAGAGAGTGTTATTCATTCATATGTGGAATTTGATGACACAAGCATCATCGCACAACTGGGGAATCCGGATATGCGAGTTCCAATTCAATATGCACTGACTTACCCTGACCGCTTGCCATCACCAGCACAGCGTCTGTCTCTTGCTCAAGCTGGGAAATTACATTTCCGTGATATGGATATGGAACGGTTCCCGTGTTTAAGAATGGCGTATGAGTGTGGTAAAATGGGAGGAACCGCAACAACGGCGTTTAATGCAGCCAACGAGGTTGCTGTAGCCCGTTTCTTGCGTAAAGAGATTTCATTCCTTAAAATAGAAGATATTATTGCTTCTGTGCTGGAAGCACACCACAATGTGGACGAGCCTGATCTGCAGGAGATCGCACGTTGTGATCAGGAGAGCCGTAAGCTTGCGGCCAGTCTGTAATCTCTTTTTTTATAACAAATTGGAAGAAGTGATTCTCTTGTGCGGCATCAGAGAATAATGATAATCTAGAGGGACAGACTGCGGTATGTGCCGTGAAGGAGGATGGATAGGGATTGGAAACCATACAAGTGGTATTTCTAACGGTGCTCATGTTCTTTGTCATCGTGACGGTTCATGAATGGGGGCATTATTATTTTGCCAAACGCGCCGGTATTCTTGTACGGGAGTTTGCGATCGGTTTTGGTCCCAAATTGTTCTCATATAAAAGAAACGAAACCCAGTTTACATTGCGTTTGTTGCCTTTTGGTGGATATGCACGGATGGCAGGGGAAGATCCGGAACTGGTAGAGATCCAGGAAGGACAGACCATTGCGGTAAGATCAGCGGATGACCAGGTGAAGATGATCTATCTGGACCAGCTGGATAACCGTAAAAATGTAATACGTGGTGAAGTCATCTCCATTGATATGGAGAGAGCGCTGAAGCTTCAACTCGATGTAGATGGAGAGATTCAGGAGTATCGTATTCATCCTCAAGCAATGTTGGTAAGTCGTGGTAAACAAACGCAGATTGCACCGAAAGATCGTCAATTCGGCAGCAAAACTGTTGGACAGCGTGCATTGGCTATTTTTGCGGGCCCACTCATGAACTTTATCTTGGCCTTTGTGCTGTTTGCTGTATATGCGCAGATGGCAGGAGTTCCAGTGGAAAATCCAAAAAATCTTGTAATTGGTGAAGTGCTTGAAGGTGGGGCAGCCGATGAGGCGAACCTGCAAAAGGGCGATATTATCGAAACCATCAATGGTACTGCAATTGGTACGGATTCACAAAAAATGGTGTCGATGATTGCCGATTCCAAAGACAAGCCGATGGAATGGACGCTGCGCCGGGGTTCGGATACGTTTAATATAACGATTACTCCACGTGCTGTAGAAGGACAAGAGGGCGGTAAAGTGGGAATTGTACCTACGTTACCAACCCGATCTGTTGGATTTGTAGAGACATTTAAAGTCTCAGGCGTGGCCATGGTTGATACAACCAAAATAATATTTGAAGGTTTTAAACATCTGATCAATCAGTTCAACATGGATGATATCGGTGGTCCAGTTCGCACATTTGAAGTGACAGGACAAATTGCTAAACAAGGGATTGAACAGTTAACGAGATGGGCAGCGATTTTGAGTCTGTACCTTGGGATTTTCAACCTGCTACCAATACCTGCACTGGACGGCAGTCGTCTGGTATTTTTGGGAATTGAAGCGCTGCGCGGCAGACCTGTTGATCCCAATCGCGAAGGCATGGTGCATTTCGTCGGATTTGCGATGTTGTTTGTGTTGATGCTGGCAGTAACTTACAATGATATATTACGTTTAATTAACGGATAATTACGGTTGGACTACGCTCTGGACATTCAGAGATAGTCGTTATGGGAGGACGCTGGAGTCTTATGTCAAAGGAAAATGATAAACAGTTCGTGACTGAAATCACACCACAGGGTGAGGATTTCTCACGCTGGTACATTGATGTTATCAAAAAAGCTGATCTCATGGACTATGCACCCGTACGCGGTTGTATTGTGTTCAAACCAGACGGATTTGAAATCTGGGAACATATTAAGGATGAGTTGGATCGTCGTTTCCGGGAAACGGGTCATCGCAACGCATACTTCCCGATGTTCATTCCTGAGAGCTTCTTTCAAAAGGAAAAAGAGCACGTGGAAGGTTTTAACCCTGAATTACCATGGGTTACGGAAGCTGGCGGAGAGAAGCTGGAAGAACGTCTGGCAATCCGTCCTACATCCGAAACGATTATTGGTCACATGTATTCCAAGTGGATTCAGTCTTATCGGGATCTTCCGGTACTGATCAACCAGTGGGCTAACGTAGTTCGTTGGGAAAAAAGAACATTGCCTTTCCTTCGCACAAGTGAGTTCCTGTGGCAGGAAGGTCATACAGCGCATGAGACGGAAGAAGAAGCACGTGAAGAAACGATGAAAATGCTTCAGATTTATCGTGAAGTGGTTGAGGAATACTTGGCTATTCCTGTAATTGTAGGTCAGAAAACCAAGTCCGAGAAGTTTGCGGGTGCGGTGGATACCTACTCGATCGAAGCCATGATGAAGGATGGACGTGCAGTACAAGCAGGTACATCTCACTACATGGGGACGAACTTTGCAAAAGCATTTGAAATCCAGTATCTTAGCCGGAATAATGTGCTTGAGCTGGCTTACACCACTTCATGGGGAGTAAGCACACGTTTGATCGGAGCATTAATTATGGTTCATGGAGATGACCGTGGTCTCGTACTTCCTCCTAAAGTAGCACCAACACAAGTAGTCATGATTCCAATTGGACCTCCGAAAACGCGTGATGCTGTTGTTGGACGTGCAGATGAGTTGTTCACTGAGTTGAAAAAAGCTGGAGTCCGTGTGAAAATGGATGATCGCAGCGATGTTCGCCCAGGTTGGAAATTCAATGAATACGAGATGCGCGGTGTTCCGATTCGTCTGGAGATTGGTCCACGTGATATGGAAAATGGCGTTTGTGTACTCGTATCACGGATCACAGGTGAGAAGAAAGTTGTAGAACAAGCGAACCTGGTAGAGGAAATCCAGGCTATGCTGACACAGATCCAGGTAGATATGTTAGAGCGTGCTCGCACATTTATGTCGGATAACTTCTATTCCGTGGATACACTCGATGAGATGAAAGAACTGATGGAAAATAAACGCGGGTTTACACTGGCCGGATGGTGCGGTTCGGAAACTTGCGAAGATAAAGTAAGAGAAGTTACAGGTGCAACAAGCCGGAACATTCCGTTCCAGCCTGCGGAAGAAAAGCATACGTGCTTGGCTTGTGGTGAACAGGCAGAACACACGGTTGTGTTTGCAAGAGCGTATTAAGTCAGGATAACCTGACTTAATACATTGAACTAAACATTTACATGAGAACGTAGAGAACAGAAATAACCTGAAGAAGTGGAGCTAAAAGCTTTCTGAAAGAAAGCTACATCGGAAGCATACGCTGCGCCTTTATCCCCGGATTTTCCCCTTTGTAAATGGGAATCAAAAAATCTGGGGGTAACAGTGATCGGAAGGTTGTTCTGTTATCGGAGTGGTAAGTGTAAATATCTTTTTGTTCAATGTATATAACGGCACGTACGGACTGTAAGAGTAATGAATGGAGAGCTTCTGTCGGATAAAATGAGTCGGTGCGAGTTCGGATCGGTGACATTTTTGAATGCAGGGGCTTTTCATGCTTTAAGGGGGTACAAGGAGGAACACGATGAGCGGATTCGAGGAGAAAAGAAAACGGTTTGAGTTGTTGATGAAACAGGCAGAGCTTCCGGCCGGTCTGTTAGAGCCCTATTTTTTGGATGGATGGATTGAACAAGTAGAGACCAATCGAAGTAATCGGGAATGGAATATTCTGATTGCAAAGGATACGTTGGTACCCGCTCCAATCTATCGCACATTTTGCCTGCATATTCAAGAGAAAATGAATCATATCGCCAAAATTTCATTTGGCTTCAAATACACGGACCAAGTACAAAATGGGGATATCGTCAGTGAATATTGGAATCTGTTTCTGGAGTGGGTTACCCGTGAGATTCCATCTGTGAATGGTTGGATGAACCGGACAACCTTTGAATGTGAAGAGGATCTACTACAACTGACAATGAGTGATGCAACGTCGATGGAATTGGCTCGTAAGAAACAGATTGATCAAGCTATTACAAAATTCTATGAAAAATACTTTCATTTACCTCTTCGCATCAAGATGCAAGTGGGTGAAGTGGGAAGTAATAAAGAGGCCATGGAACAGTTCCAGGCCCAAAAACGTGTAGAAGAACTTGAGGTCATCGAGAAGATGATGAGTGAAGTGGACACAGAAATCCCGGTGGATGAGGAGCAGGGTGATCTGCGTTTGCAAATGGGTTATGACATCAAGGAACCTGCAGTACCCATGCAGGAAATCCAGGATGAAGAGAAAAAGGTCACGCTTCAAGGTTCGGTGTTTGGACTGGATCGTAAAGAACTGCGAAACGGAAATACGTTGTTTACCTTCTACCTGACCGACTTCACGGACTCCATGCAAATGAAGATGTTTGCCAAAACAAAAGAGGATGTTAAAATTCTCAGTTTGTTGGCTAACGGTAAATGGGTAAAAGTGCGTGGTCGTGTAGAATATGACCGGTTTATGCAAATTCCTGAACTCGCCATGATTCCTTCGGATTTGATTGAAGTTAAAGCACCGCCGTCTCGCAAAGATAATGCACCAGAGAAACGGGTGGAGTTCCATTTGCACTCTACGATGAGTACGATGGATGCTGTAACTTCAATTGACAAATACGTGAAAATGGCAGCGGAGTGGGGACATAAGGCGATTGCAGTCAGTGATCATGGTGGGGTGCAGGTATATCCCGAGGCTTCCAAGGCTGCTAAGAAAAACGGGATTAAGATGATCTACGGCCTTGAGGCCAATGTCGTGAATGACTCTGTTGCCGTTGTAATGGCTCCTCAGCCATTGGATCTCCAAACAGCAACATACATCGTATTTGATATCGAGACCACAGGTTTGTCGGTAACACAGAACAAAATCATTGAGATTGCAGCCGTGAAGATGCAAGATGGTAAAGAAATCGACCGATTTGCAACGTTTGTGAATCCGCATGAACGCATTCCCTACAACATTCAGCAGTTGACCAATATTAATGATGACATGGTAAAAGACGCACCTGAGCTGGAGCCTGTTATTCGTGAGTTTGTGCAGTTTGCTGGTGATGGTGTGCTTGTTGCGCATAATGCACGTTTTGACATGGGCTTTATCCAGGCTTCCCTGAAGCAAATTGGATTGCCTGAACTTCCTAACCCGGTTCTTGACACATTGGAACTGGCGAGATTGTTATTTCCAAAAAATAAGAACCACCGTCTGAATACGATGGCGGATAAATATAAGGTTGGACTCGAAAGTCATCACCGTGCCATTGATGATACGGTTGCACTCGCGGGTATACTGATCGGATTATTAAATGATGCTGCTCAGATGAAAGGTTTAACGAGGCTTGATCGCTTGAACGATTATGTAGGTGTCGACTTGTCGAATACAAGACCTTTCCATTGTGGAATCTATGCATTGAATGATGTCGGTAAGAAAAATCTATACAAGCTGGTATCTCTCTCTCATACGGAACATTTCAAGCGGGTACCGTGCATTCCCAAATCGAAACTGATTAATCTGCGTGAAGGCCTTGTTATTATATCGGGCTGTGAAAAAGGGGAGTTTTTCGAAGCGGTGCTTAACAAATCGCTCGAAGAAGCGGAAGAGATCGCTGAGTTCTATGACATACTGGAGATCCAACCACTTACCATGTATATGCATTTGGTGGATAAAGGGTTGGTGGCTACACCCGAAGAAATCAAAACAGCGATTCGTAAAGTCATTGATATAGGCGCAAAATTTAATAAACCGGTCATAGCCACAGGTAACGTGCACTATTTGGAACCGCGTGACAAGTTATATCGGGATATCACCATTCACGGAATTACAGGTTTTAGTCCACTCAAAGATCAACGTAAACCGGATGCACATTTTAGAACGACAGAGGAAATGCTGGAAGAGTTCCAGTTCCTGGGCCAAGATAAGGCTTACGAAGTCGTTGTTACAAATACGATAGAGTTATCTGATCGTTTTGAGGAAATTAAGTTATTCCCGGACAAACTGTTTACTCCAATTCTGGAAGGTGCGGACGAAGAAATCCGTAATACCTGCTATGACACTGCCAAGTCTATCTATGGCGAGGAATTACCAGAAGTAATCGTTGCACGACTAGAGAAAGAGCTCATTCCAATTATTAAATACGGTTTTTCTGCCAACTATTTGATCTCGGAACGCTTGGTTAAAAAATCGAATCAGGATGGTTACCTCGTAGGTTCGCGGGGATCGGTTGGCTCCTCTGTTGTTGCTACATTCCTGGGTATATCCGAGGTTAATCCACTACCTGCTCATTATATTTGTGTGAATTCAGAATGCAAACACAGCGAGTGGTTCCTGGACGGCAGTGTTCGGAGTGGATTTGACCTTCCAGAGAAAGAGTGTCCGGATTGTGGTGGCACACTTAAAGGAGAAGGCCAAGATATTCCGTTTGAGACCTTCCTTGGGTTTAAAGGAGATAAAGTTCCCGATATTGACTTGAACTTCTCTGGTGATTATCAGCCTCACGCACATAACTACACGAAAGTACTATTTAGTGAGAAGAGTGTTTTTCGTGCCGGGACCATCGGTACGGTGGCTGAGAAAACAGCATTTGGTTTTGCCAAGAAGTACGAGGAACAGCATCAGAAGAAATGGCGTGGAGCTGAATTGAATCGTTTGGCCTCTGGCTGTACTGGGGTGAAACGGAGTACTGGACAGCATCCCGGCGGTATTGTCGTAGTACCTGATTATATCGAGGTCGAAGACGTTACACCTGTTCAGTTTCCGGCTGACGACGTTAATGCGGAGTGGAAAACGACACACTTTGATTATCATGCTTTTGAAGAAAACTTACTGAAACTTGATATTCTGGGGCACGATGATCCAACTATGATGCGGATGTTGCAGGATTTGACAGGGGTCGATCCGACGTCCATTCCGATGAATGATCCCAAAGTCATGAGCATGTTTAACTCAACCGAAGCTCTGGGTGTTACACCGGAACAGATTAGGTCGCCAGTCGCAACGTTTGGCGTGCCAGAGATGGGAACGAAGTTTGTACGTCAGATGCTTGTTGAATCCCAGCCGACGTCTTTTGCCGATTTACTGCAGATTTCCGGATTGTCTCATGGTACAGGGGTATGGCTTGGAAACGCTCAGGATCTGATTAAGAACGGAACATGTAACATTAAAACGGTAATCGGTTGTCGGGATGATATCATGTTATTCCTGATCTATAAAACGGGAATGGACGCAAGTCTGGCATTTAAGATTACCGAGAGTGTTCGTAAGGGACGGGGCCTACCACAGGAATGGATTGACGAGATGAAGAATTGTAAAGTGCCTCAATGGTACATTGATTCGTGTCTCAAAATCCAGTACATGTTCCCGAAGGCTCACGCGGCCGCTTATGTTATTTCGGCAGTACGTACGGCGTTCTTCAAGCTGTATCATCCGATTGAATATTACGCAACTTACTTTACTGTTCGGGCTGATGAGATTGATATCGAACTGATGTGTCAGGGATATGACGCGATCTATCGCAAAATTACGGAAATTGAGCAATTAGGTTTCCAGGCACCTCCAAAAGAGAAAAACATGTTACCTGTCCTGGAAATGGGTCTGGAAATGGCAGCACGCGGATTCTCGCTGAAATCCATTGACTTATACCGTTCAGAAGCGACAAAGTTCATCGTTGACGGAAAATCACTAATCCCTCCATTTTCAGCTTTGGCAGGAATCGGGGATAACGCTGCTCGCAATATCGCTGCGGCAAGAGATCATGGTGAATTCCTGTCGGTGGAAGACTTCCAGCAGAAGTCGAAAGCAAGTAAGACTATTGTTGAACTTCTGTCGAATATGGGATGTTTCCGTGGCTTGCCAGAGAGCAATCAGCTTTCCCTTTTCTAGGATTGAATTTGGATCTAACCATAGCGATTGTTGGGGGAACGTAATTTTTCCTTCATTAGTAAGTAAACTGCCTGAAGCATCGCTTACTTGTCACTATTACCAGACTATGTTATAATTTTTGAAGTGAACGAGATAGTACGAATTTCTAAAGAGTGGGGAAACCCACTCTTTAGTCTTTGGTATACAAGAATCTTGGGTATTGAATAATCTGCCAGTGCTTTTTTGCTGGTGTAACCTAAGTTGGAGGTTATTGGTTTTGAGCACAACGAACATTAAATCTACCGTGGAAGAAATGATCCAACCCTACTTGAACGAACAAGGCTTCGAGCTGGTTGACATCGAATACGTCAAAGAAGGCAGCAACTGGTTTTTACGGGTGTATGTCGACAAAGAGGGTGGCATCGACATCGACGATTGTGTCTTGATCAGCGAAAAGCTGAGCGCCAAGCTGGATGAGAACGATCCGATTCCAACCATCTATTTCCTTGAAGTGTCTTCTCCCGGTGCGGAGCGTCCACTGAAAAAACCTGAGGACGTTACCAAAGCTGTAGGCAAAAATGTTTTTGTTACAACCTACGAGCCGGTGAACGGATTGAAGGAATTTGAAGGCAAGCTGCTTTCCTTTGATGACGAGGAACTCGTGATTGAAGCAGGTAAAAAACAGCATGCCATTTCTTATGATAAGGTTGCCAGTGCGCGCCTAGCTATTTTGTTTTAAGTGCCTTGTTCACTTTATTAATGAAAAAGACACATCTCACGATAACGGCAAGGTGCTCATGAGTTCAGAGCCTTTCGCCGTTTTACGTATGAGATGCCATGTTTGAAAGGGGGATCAACATTCATGAGTATGGATTTTATTGAAGCAATGAATGAATTGGAACGGGAAAAAGGGATCAGCAAGGATGTGCTGTTTGAAGCGATCGAGGCTGCACTAATTTCCAGCTACAAGCGGAATTTCAACACGGCCCAGAATGTGCGTGTTGACATGAACCGTAATACGGGAGTTATTCGGGTGTATGCCCGTAAATTGATCGTGGAAGAAGTCCTGGATTCACGTACCGAAATTTCATTGCCTGCTGCACGAGAAATCAACCCACACTTCCAGTTGGAAGATATTGCGGAGATTGAAGTTACGCCGCGTGATTTCGGACGTATCGCGGCACAAACTGCCAAACAGGTAGTGACCCAGCGGATTCGTGAAGCCGAACGCGGCCTGATCTACAACGCTTTCGTAGATAAGGAAGAAGATATCGTTACGGGAGTGGTGCAGCGTCAGGATTTGCGCAATATCTACATCGATCTGGGCAAAATCGAAGCGGCTTTACCGCTGACCGAATTGATGCCGAACGAGAAGTTTGTTCATGGTGACCGTATTAAGGCGTATATCACCAAGGTCGAGAATACGACAAAAGGGCCGCAAATCATTTTGTCCCGTACCCATCCGGGCCTCTTGAAACGTCTCTTTGAACTGGAAGTGCCTGAGATCTTTGACGGTGTAGTTGAAATTCGCTCCGTCGCTCGCGAAGCAGGGTTCCGCTCCAAGATTGCCGTTCACTCCCGCAACGAGGAAGTTGATCCAGTTGGATCTTGTGTAGGTCCTAGGGGAATGCGCGTGCAGACCATTGTGGGTGAGCTGCGCGGTGAAAAAATCGACATCGTTCGTTTCTCCGATCAGGTAGACGAATATGTTGCTAATGCACTGAGTCCTTCCAAAGTATTGGAAGTTCATGTATTTGAGGAAGAAAAGATGGCTCGGGTTATCGTTCCGGACTATCAACTGTCCCTCGCAATTGGTATCAAAGGCCAAAATGCCAGATTGGCAGCCAAATTAACCGGCTGGAAAATCGACATTAAGAGCGAGAGCCAGGCGGAACAGGAATTCGGCAGAGAAAAAGATTCTTCTTCTGAAATGCATCAGGATTCCGTCTCCGTCGACTAAAGTAAAGTACGGGGGGCGCTGACGTATGAAACCAAAAAAAGTGCCGCTGCGCAAATGTGTGGCATGCCAAGAAATGATGCCCAAAAAGCAGCTGATTCGCATTGTTAAAACGCCAGAGGATGAAGTGCTGATCGATTTGACTGGCAAAAAATCCGGACGTGGTGCCTATTTATGCGGCAAAGAGTCCTGTTTTAAGCTCGCACTCAAAAACCGGGCTTTGGATCGGGCGTTAAAAGGCAAAGTCTCACCTGAAATTTACGAGCAATTAGCAGCTGACTTCATCGCGGTTGAGGATGAATTCAAAGCAGCACAGGAGCGTGAACATGACTAATATTAAAACGCTGTCTTATTTGGGACTCTCTATGCGTGCAGGTAAACTTGTAACAGGTGAAGAAATTGTACTTAAAGCGATCCGTTCTTCCGAAGCTAAAATGGTTATTGTTGCGGGTGACGCCTCAGCCAATACACAAAAGAAATTTCGCGATAAATGCGGAACTTATAAGGTTCCTCTGTTGATCGGATTTGACCGGGATAGTCTGGGTTCAAGTATCGGTAAAGACACGCGTGTTGTTCTTGCAGTAACGGATCGAGGGTTTGCAAAAATGATCTCCAAGCAAGTCGGTATAATGTCGGAGGTGGAGTATATTGAGTAAACAGGAAAACAAGGATAAATTGCGAGTTTATGAATATGCGAAGTCCCTTAATATGAGTAGTAAAGAAATTATAACCATTCTTAAAAAGCTGGAAATTCCCGTAAACAATCATATGAGTGTCATGGAGAATGGTTCAGTCGGTAAGGTGGAACAATTTTTTAAAGATATAAAATCCACTGCTGCTTCGAAACAAGGCAACGATGCAAAACCAGTTGCTACTTCGGCAGTGCGCAGTGACAAACCAGTGGACAGCAACAAGCCGGCCGGCGGAGTGAACACGCCGAAGAGCAGTAACCCATCCGGTAGTCCCGTACAAACAAAAATACAACAGGAAAAGCAGGTAGGTATGAACAATAGACCAAATTCCAACAATAACAATGGCACCCAAAGACCCAGCGGCCAAGACAGCCGCAACAGAACGAACTCTTCCCAAGGCTCAAGCCAAGGAGGACAATCAACTAACCGTCCAAGACCAGCTCAAGGTGGACAAAGCAGTACTGCATCCCGTCCGCAAGGAACGGGTCAACGTCCGAATAACAGCGGTGGCGGTCAAGTAAGAACTTCAGGTCCTAACAGCGGTGGTAATACAGGTACTGCTGGCAACCGTAGCGGTGGCCAAGGTCAGAGCCAAGGACAAGGCCAACGTAGAAGCGGCCCAGGTGGTACTACTGGCAGCAACAACAATAGTGGTAACCGTTCGAACAGCGGTGGCGGTGGACGTCGTTATGATGACAACCGTGGCGGCAACTTCCGTGGTAACCGTGGTGGCAAGAACAACCGCAACAGAAATCAACAACAGTACCAACAACGTGAGAAAATTGATAACACACCTAAGAAAATCATCGTTCGTGGTGATATGACCGTTGGTGAAACAGCGAAGTTGCTCCATAAGGATGCTTCCGAAGTTATCAAAAAACTCATCGCTATGGGCGTTATGGCAACAATCAACCAAGAGCTTGATATCGAAACGATCCTTCTGCTTTCAGGTGAATTCGGTGTTGAGGTTGAAGTGAAGATTGTGCTTGAAGATGACCGTTTCGAAACACTGGAAGAGAATGATGATGCTGCTGACTTGCAGGCTCGTCCACCAGTAGTTACGATCATGGGTCACGTTGACCATGGTAAAACTACTTTGCTGGATGCTATTCGTTCCACGAATGTATCCGATGGCGAAGCCGGCGGAATCACGCAACATATCGGTGCATATCAAGTTGAAATTAACAACAAAAAGATCACGTTCCTGGATACTCCGGGTCACGAAGCGTTTACAGCGATGCGTGCACGTGGCGCACAAGTTACGGATATGACGATTATTGTCGTAGCTGCGGATGACGGTGTTATGCCACAGACCATTGAGGCGATTAACCATGCCAAAGCTGCTGGGCTACCAATCATCGTGGCTGTCAACAAAATTGACAAGCCGGGCGCTGATCCAGACAAAGTGAAACAAGAACTAACCAGCTATGAACTCGTTCCTGAAGAGTGGGGCGGAGATACCATCTTTGTTAACGTGTCAGCGAAACAAAGAATGGGTCTGGAAGGTCTGCTTGAAATGATTCTGCTCGTTGCAGAAGTGAACGAATACAAAGCGAACCCGGACAAACGTGCCCGTGGTACAGTGATTGAAGCCGAGCTGGATAAAGGACGTGGCCCAGTTGCACGTATCCTCGTACAGCACGGTACATTGAAAGTCGGCGATGCTTTCGTAGCAGGTAACTGCTTCGGTCGTGTTCGTGCGATGGTCAATGACAAAGGTCGCAAATTGAAAGAAGCTGGACCTTCAACACCTGTAGAAATCACAGGTCTGACTGAAGTTCCAGGTGCGGGAGATCCATTCATGGTGTTTGAAGATGAGCGCAAAGCGCGTTCCATCGCTGACAAACGTTCGATCACGCAACGTGAATCCGATCTGGGTACGCATACTCGTGTGACGTTGGATGATCTGTTCCAGCACATCAAAGATGGCGAGATCAAAGATCTGAACGTAATCATCAAAGGTGATGTACAAGGTTCGGTTGAAGCATTGAAAGGTTCCCTTGCGAAGATCGAAGTTGAAGGTGTACGCGTGAAAATCATTCATAGCGGCGCTGGTGCAATCACAGAATCCGATATCATTTTAGCTGCAGCATCCAATGCTATCGTGATCGGTTTCAACGTTCGTCCTGATAACCAGGCGAAATCAACTGCAGATCAAGAGCAAGTAGACATTCGTCTGCATCGCGTGATCTACAGTGTTATCGAAGAAATTGAACAAGCGATGAAAGGTATGCTTGATCCGATCTACAAAGAAAAAGTTATCGGTCATGCTGAAGTTCGGAGCACGTTCTCCATCAGTAAAGTGGGTACCATCGCTGGTTGTATGGTTACCTCGGGTAAAATTACGCGTTCTGCGGAAGCACGCCTGATTCGTGATGGCATTGTCCTTTACGAAGGTAAGCTGGATTCCCTGAAACGTTATAAAGATGATGCCAAAGAAGTAGCACAAGGTTACGAGTGCGGTATCACACTTGATAAATATAATGATCTCAAAGAAGGCGACGTTATCGAAGCTTTCATTATGGAGACAGTACAACGATAAGCAAGGAAGCATGAGGTGAACAACAATGGCTAAGATTCGTACAGGTAGAGTGGGCGAGCAGATCAAGAAAGAAATAAGTCTGCTCATCCAGTCTGAACTGAAAGATCCACGTATCGGCTTTATTACGGTAACGGGAGTCGAAGTGACAGGAGACTTGTCGCAAGCCAAAGTTTATCTGAGTGTCTTCGGTGAACAGGAACAAAAAGATAACACGCTCAAAGCTCTGGCAAAAGCAAATGGATTTTTGCGTTCCGAGCTGGGCAAACGTATCCGGTTCCGGCATGTCCCCGAGTTGATATTTAAGATTGACGAATCCATCGCTTATGGCAGCCGAATTGAGAAGCTGCTTGGCGATATTGGTTCCGACAAGAACGAATCCCAGTAACAGAATAGAGGAGACGGCAATGCACACTTATGAACAGGCGCTCCAGGCCGGAAAGCAATTTCTGCTGGAGCATGATGATTACCTGGTCGTGTCGCATGTACAGCCGGACGGTGACGCAGTCAGCTCGACGGTAACGGTGGGCTGGCTGCTGTCATGTCTGGGTAAGACATTCACGATGATTAATGAAGGTGAAATCCCCGGGCGTATGCAATTTTTGTGGGAAGCAGGCAACATTGTGAACATGACCGAACAACCACCGCAGCGAAAATATAAAGCTGTTATCTGTGTGGATTGTGCAGACTTTGCCAGAGTAGGTTTGACACGTCATTATTTCGAAGAAGATGCTGTTATCTTGAATATTGATCATCACCCTACAAATGACGGTTATGGTACAGTCAACATCATTAAGTCAGATGCTGCTGCTACGGCTGAAATCTTGTTCGATTTTCTTAACCTGTTCCAAGTAACATGGGATAAAGATGTTGCGACGGCAGTTTATACAGGATTGCTTACCGATACAGGTGGATTCCGCTATGCCAACACCAGCCCAAATGTTATGACAACGGCCTCCAGACTGCTTGAACATGGCGTGGATGGACCCTATCTCGCCCAGACCTTGTTGGAACAGGTGACTCTTCCGCAAGTTCGGATTTTGAATCAGGCACTATCAAGCCTGCAGATGACAGATGATGGAAAGATAGCCTGGGTTGTTATTACACCAGATGATATGGTGGCTTGTGGAGCAGCTAATGAAGATCTTGAAGGGGTAGTGAACTATCCACGCAACATTCAGGGCGTGGAAGTTGGTATCTTTTTCAAAGTCATCAACGAGAATGCAGTCAAGGTTTCTTTGCGTTCAGCTGGTAAAATTGATGTTGCTGCACTAGCACAGACCTTTGGCGGAGGCGGGCATGTGCTCGCAGCCGGATGTCGTCTGGAAGGCAGACTTGATGATATTATCGCAAAAGTACTGAAGCAGGTGAATTCACAATGGTAAAGCCATTTGAAGGTGTACTTCCGGTATATAAACCGGCGGGATTTACTTCTCATGATGTTGTAGCCAAAATGCGTCGCATTCTCAAAATGAAGCGCATTGGGCATACGGGCACACTTGACCCACAAGTTACAGGGGTTCTGCCGCTCTGTCTTGGACGGGCGACACGTGTGGTGGAGTACATGCAGGAGCTTCCGAAGGAATATCTGGCTACGCTGAGATTGGGACTGTCTACTGACACAGAGGATATGACAGGGGAAGTCATTGAGCTGGCTGAAACGACTGTGGAAGTAACACAGGAACAGGTTCAACAGGTGCTTGAGCAGTTTCTGGGCACGATCTCACAGGTACCACCCATGTATTCTGCGGTAAAGGTAGACGGCAAACGTCTTTATGAGCTTGCTCGTGAAGGTAAGACGGTAGAGCGTAAGAGCCGTGAGGTCACAATCTATGAGCTCGAACTTACTGGGATTGAGACTCAGGGTGAGACCACCGATATATCCTTCCGGGCCTTATGTTCAAAAGGTACTTATATTCGGACATTGTGTGTAGACATTGGCCGGCAACTCGGATATCCATCCACCATGGTTCAACTGGAGCGTACGATATCGGCAGGTATTTCTGCAGATCGTTGTCTGCGTATTGAAGAAGTGGAACAACTTATGGCTGACGGGACTTTGGCGGAGGCGCTGATTCCTGTTGACGAGGCTATTGCTTCAATTCCGGCTCACAAGGTTGGAGAAGAACAGGCCAAAGGAGCACTACAAGGTCAGAAACTGTCTGCACGTCTTCTGGAACCGCCTGTAGAGCAACCTGGTTTATTGCGGTTGTATGCTCAGGATGGTACGTTTCTGGGGATATTTGAACGGGATGAACTAAAACCAACGGTGAGGGCAGTTAAAGTCTTTTTGCCGGAATAAAGAGGTTTCGGGCTTGGAGTTGTGGTGATGCTCAAGCTTGGCCTATCTAGTGAAATGCAGGTGAATGATTGTGAAAACCGTAATGCTAACCTATCCGCAGACGTTACATTCGACTGAGCTGAGCACACTGCCCCAAGTGCTTGCGATTGGTCAATTCGACGGACTGCATCTCGGACATGCAAGTGTCATTTTATCAGCTGTCCGCATTGCGCGGGAAACGGGCATGCAGGCAGCGGTCATGACCTTTCATCCACATCCGAAGGAAGTTATGCGCAAAGGGGATTACGAGGGTTATTTAACTCCCTTGAGAGATAAAGAAGACATCTTGGCAGGAATGGGCGTTGATGTACTCTATGTGGTGGAGTTCAATGAGGATTTCTCACGTTTGACGCCGCAACAATTCGTACACGACTTGTTGATTCCTCTTCAGACACGAACAGCGGTGGTTGGTTTTGACTTCCGTTTTGGTCACAAGGGTGCAGGGGATGAACAACTTCTTCGTACTTTGGGAGAAGGAGAGATGACGGTGGAAACCGTTCCTCCTTTCTTGTTAAATGGTGAAAAAGTGAGCAGTTCTCTCATTCGTGGCCTATTGAAGCGTGGGGAGATGGACGAGGCCAGTCATTGGCTTGGCCGACCTTACAGCATCAGAGGAACAGTCATTCACGGGGAGAAGCGTGGACGAACGATTGGATTTCCTACAGCGAACCTTGAACTCACGGATCATTACGTTACCCCGTCGAAGGGTGTTTACGCTGTTCGTGTGCAGTATGGCGAACAGGAACTGCATGGCGTAATGAATCTCGGTGTGAAACCTACGTTTCACGAAAGTGGGATGAAACCTACGTTTGAAGTGCACCTGCTTGATTTTGATGGACACTTGTATGACCAGGAACTAAAGGTTGAGCTCGTTCACTATATTCGTGCAGAACGAAAGTTTGACTCCATTGAGGCATTGATTAGCCAGATTCGTGAAGATGCATTAACTGCCGGCCGCCTGTTATCTTAAAGGTTCAGGATTAAATGCATGTTTACATTTACTTTAACTAGGCAATTATGATATACTGTACTACGTTGTCGATTGAGGCAACATTAACCTTGGCTTGGTTGCTTGCTCTCACCGGCGGTGACGAGGCTAATGGCGATTATATTGAAGGAGGTGAACAGGATGGCATTGACTCAAGAACGTAAACAACAACTGATCGACGAGCACAAAACTCACGAGTCCGATACAGGATCTCCAGAGGTGCAAGTTGCTATCCTTACGGAAAACATCACAAGTTTGACAAACCACTTGCGTACGCATAAGAAAGACCACCACTCACGTCGTGGACTTTTGAAAATGGTAGGTCAACGTCGTAAGCTTTTGGCTTACGTGAAAAACAAAGATGTTAAACGTTACAGCGCACTGATCGAAAAACTCGGATTGCGTCGTTAATTATCGTACATGTTTTCAAAATCAACCTGGCTGTTATCCGTCATTCTTTTGTCTAAAAGGACAAGCGGAACTTACAGCCGGGTTGTTTTGTAGATGAACATGTTGCCATATATTTGTAGATGGGGCTCCGTGAGGAGCTTTTGTTGTGCAGGTTAGCATGTTGAAAGTTCCATACATAGCTAATGAATGCAGGACAAGCAGGAAATACTGTGAATATGCAGAATCCATTGAATTAGGAACGAATAAAAGGAGGGGTTTCATGGAACAGCGTGTTGAAATGCAGCTTGGTGGAAGAAAGCTTACGCTTGAGACCGGGCGTTTGGCCAAGCAGGCTAATGCTGCCGTTAAGGTAACATACGGGGATACCGTGGTATTGTGTACCGTGACAGCATCAAGTGAGCCGAAAGATCTGGACTTTTTCCCATTAACGGTGAACTATGAAGAAAGATTGTACGCCGTAGGTAAAATCCCGGGAGGATTTATTAAACGTGAAGGCAGACCGAGTGAGAAAGCGATTCTTTCAAGCCGTCTGACAGACCGTCCAATTCGTCCTTTGTTCCCGGAAGGCTTCCGGAATGATGTACAAGTTCTGAATATCGTTATGAGTGTGGATCAGGATTGCGAACCGCAAATCGCTGCAATGATTGGTACATCAGCAGCATTGAGCATTTCGGATGTTCCATTCAGCGGACCGATTGGTGGCGTGAAAGTTGGACGTATTGATGGCGAGTTCATCATTAACCCAACGATTGCACAGCTTGAAGTCAGTGATATTGAACTGGTCGTTGCAGGAACCAAAGATGCCATCATGATGGTTGAGGCCGAAGCAAACGAAGTGCCGGAAGAAGTGATGCTCGAAGCAATCATGTTTGGACATGATGAGATCCAAAATATTATTGCTGTAATCGAACAACTTGTGCAAGTTGCTGGAAAAGAAAAAATGGCTGTTAAGTTGCGTACCGTTAATGCTGAAGTTAACAGCAGTGTGCGTGAATTCGCCAGCGCTCGTCTGGTCGAAGCGGTTAAAATCGCCGAGAAACATGCTCGTCAAGATGCAATCGATGTAGTGAATGACGAAACCGTTGCTCACTTTGAAGAGAAATATATTGAAAGTCCGGAATTGTTCAAAGACGTGAAGGAAGTTCTGCACGATATCGTCAAAGAAGAAGTGCGTCGTCTGATCACGCATGATAAAGTTCGTCCAGATGGACGTGGACTTGCTGAAATTCGCCCAATCGAATGTGATACATCTCTGCTGCCACGTGCACATGGTACAGGACTGTTTACGCGTGGTCAAACGCAAGCACTTAGCGTTTGTACACTTGGTGCACTGGGTGATGTTCAGATTTTGGACGGAATCAGTCTTGAAGAAACGAAACGATTCATGCATCACTATAATTTCCCACCATTCAGCGTAGGCGAAGCGCGTCCATTGCGTGCTCCAGGCCGTCGCGAAATCGGACATGGTGCTCTGGGTGAGCGCGCGCTTTCCAAAGTGATTCCTTCCGAAACGGATTTCCCATACACGATTCGTTTGGTATCTGAAGTTCTGGAATCCAACGGCTCATCATCTCAGGCAAGTATCTGTGCCAGCACTTTAGCTATGATGGATGCAGGTGTACCAATCAAAGCTCCAGTTGCGGGTGTAGCTATGGGTCTGATCAAAGATGGAGATCATGTATCCATTCTGAGTGATATTCAAGGTATGGAAGATCACCTCGGTGACATGGACTTTAAAGTAGCTGGAACACCTGAAGGTGTAACTGCAATCCAAATGGACATCAAAATTGCTGGTATTAATCGTCAAATTTTGTCTGATGCATTGGCGCAAGCCAAAGAAGGCCGTATGCACATTTTGGGCAAAATGAACGAAATTTTGAAAACTCCACGTGAGCAGTTATCACAATATGCGCCTAAAATTACAACGATGCATATCAATCCGGACAAAATCCGTGATGTTATCGGTGCAGGTGGTAAAATTATCAATAAAATCATCGAAGAAACCGGTGTTAAAATTGATATTGAACAGGATGGACGTGTCTTTATCGCTTCTTCTAACCAAGAGATGAATGATAAAGCCAAAGCGATCATCGAAGGTATTGTGCGCGAAGTATTGGTCGGCGAGATTTATGTCGGCAAAGTAAAACGCGTAGAGAAATTCGGTGCATTTGTTGAAGTACTTCCGAACAAAGAAGGTCTGGTACACATCTCGCAACTGTCAACTGAACGTGTTGCCAAAGTGGAAGATGTTGTAGCTATCGGTGATTCCATTACGGTAAAAGTAACGGAAATTGACCCACAAGGTCGAATCAACTTGTCCCGTAAAGCAGTTTTGACTGCTGAAGCTCCGGCTCAATCCTAGGATACCGAAGCGACAGGTTATAAATGGATAGATTGAATGAAGAGACAGAATGTGAATTTCTGGCTCTTTTTTTAACGTTTAAATACGTAAAGCAAGGATGAAACCATGGCTCAGCATTCATATTTTTGCCCTTGTCCTCATATGATGGGGACAAAGACGGCGGGAGGATGGAGCTGTGGGAAACCAATCCAAAAAGCTGGCGGCTGTTCTGGCGGGTGTGACTGCGGTCATATTGATCGGACAAGTTGGCAGTGTACGTACATACATTACGGAGATCCGTGATGGGCCAGGTACGCAAAATGCTTTTGACATGTTTAAGGAGGCAACTGGAGAAGATGCGCTGTTGTCTGCGATTCGGGATAAAGCGGCTGAAACAAAAATTGCTCCGGTAAATGCCAGAGTGGATCGGGTATGGAAAGCGATTCCTGGTTATAATGGCATGGAGATTGATGTGGAAGCGACATACCGTAAGGCGCTGAGTGGAACGTTGAATACCAAAATAGCGTATGTCTACCGTCAGATTGAGCCGGAGATCCAGCTTAAGGATTTGGGTGCACATCCGATCTATCGGGGGAACGCAAACAAACCGATGGTTTCTTTTATGATTAATGTGGCCTGGGGGAACGAATACATCAAACCGATGCTGGATACGCTCGATGCCGAGAAAGTGAAGGCTACTTTTTTTCTGGATGGAAGTTGGTTAAGCAAAAATGTTGAACTGGCCAAAGAAATTCAGAAGCGTGGGCATGAGATGTCCAACCATGCATATTCTCACCCTAACATGAGTCGATTGAGCGCAGAACGGGCCAAGCTGGAAATTAGCAAAACCCAGGATCTGCTCCATAAAACACTGGGCGTAGAGAATCGTTGGTTTGCTCCGCCATCCGGTGACTTTAATCAGAAGACCGTTGACATTGCTTCATCCATGGGACTGCAAACCGTGTTATGGACAGTAGATACTGTGGATTGGCGTAAGCCAAGCCCGGATGCCGTTGTTGCCAAAATTGCTAAAAATACCGAGGCTGGAACGTTAATTTTAATGCACCCTACAGCTGCTTCTTCGGGAGCTTTAAAGGGCATGATTCAATCCATACGGGCCAAAGGTCTGGTGCTCGGAACAGTAAGTGAGACGCTGTCTTCGGAACGTGTAAACACCTCTGCGGTTGAGTGAACGTTGTTTTTTTGTTAATATCAAACAGTTGGAACCAAATGTCGATTTCAATTTCAAGGTTGAGATCAAGGCAATTATAGAGATGTAGGAGGGCCAACCATGAAAAAAATTCAGCTGGGCAATGGCCTCAGAGTTGTCATGGAACAGATACCGACCTGCCGTTCTGTGTCTTTCGGAATATGGGTCAAGACAGGTTCGCGTAATGAGCAACCTGCAAGTAACGGAGTATCACATTTTATTGAACACATGTTATTCAAGGGAACAGATCGTTATGATGCCAAGGCGATTGCGGAGCAGTTCGATGCGATTGGTGGTAACGTGAATGCATTCACTTCCAAAGAATACACGTGTTATTATGCTAAAGTATTGGATGAGCATTTGCCGATTGCGGTTGATGTATTGTCTGATATGTTTTTCCGCTCCAAAATGGATGATGGTGAATTGATCAAGGAGAAAAACGTCATTCTGGAAGAAATCTCGATGTATGAAGATACGCCTGATGATATGGTTCATGATCTGATGGCCTTGGCCGCCTATGGTGAGCATCCACTCGCATACCCAATCCTGGGTACGGAAGAACGTCTCAAAGCGATGGATTCCAGCCATCTGCGTGCATATATGAAGGAGCACTACACAATTGAGAACACGGTCATTAGTATCGCGGGTAACATTGATGACAGTGTAATCGATCTGATGGAGAAGCATTTTGGTGCTTTTGATGTAAATGGAGTATCGGAAGCAGTCACGATGCCAGCCTTCCAAAGCGGACAGCTCTTTCACAAAAAGAAAACGGAACAGAATCATATCTGTATCTCGTTCCCGGGCTGTAAAATCGGAGATCCGCTGCAATTCGCTATGGTTGTTCTGAATAACGCCATTGGTGGAGGCATGAGCTCCCGGCTGTTCCAGGAAATTCGTGAGAAACGGGGTCTTGCGTACTCCGTGTATTCCTATCATAGCTCTCATGCGGACAGCGGACTTTTCACGATATACGCGGGTACAGCACCGAAACAGACCAAAGAAGTGCTCGATCTGACCAAAGAGGTTCTACGCGACTTGGCTGTTAACGGCTTGTCCGAAGATGAACTTCGTAAAGGAAAAGAACAGCTAAAAGGTAGCTTGATTCTGAGCTTGGAAAGCACAGGCAGTCGCATGAATCGTCTGGGTAAAAACGAGCTCATGCTGGGCAGACACCATACACTGGATGAGATGATTGCCAAAATTGAGCAAGTTACCATGGACGATATTAACGCGGTACTTGATCTGATGTTTGCTGAACCTTTTGCACTTGCTATGGTTGGCGCTTCAGATAAGACGATCGCTGGATTGAGAAGGGATGATTTTGTTGCATTACGTTCAAATACAGAAACTGCCGGGCAATGAAGATATTAAACTGCCTCAAAAAATGTCGGAGCTGGCATCCGGCTTTGATGTAGTAGCTGCACTTCAGGAAGATGTTGTATTGCAGCCGGGTCAGCGTACGCTGATTCCTACCGGACTTGCGATGGCAATGCCAGCTGGATTGGAAGCACAGATTCGTCCTCGGAGCGGACTGGCTTTCAAACATGGTATTACTTGCCTCAACACACCGGGGACCATTGATGCGGATTATCGCGGAGAAGTTAAAGTTCTGTTGATTAATTTGGGTCAGGAACCGTTCACAATTGTACGGGGAGAGCGCATCGCACAGATCGTCTTCCAGACCGTGCCTGCGGTTGAATTGACTGAAGTGAATGAACTTTCGGAAACGGTACGTGGCGAAGGTGGATTCGGTCATACCGGGAAATAAGCAGCGTAAATATACCTATTCTTTAGAGTCGTCCCTGACAGGGGCGGCTCTTTTTTACATTTGAGAAACGGACGGTGGAATGCAATTATTGTTTTCACCCCCCTGTGGGCCCCTGCATACGATAAGGCATACATGTGGTGAAAGGAGTGACGTCCCGATGCTGACCGGAGTCCGGATTGTAGTCCTGGGCGGAGATGCGCGGCAGCTTGAAGTCATTCAAAAGTGCGCTGAGCTGGATGCAACGGTAAGTGTGGTGGGTTTCGATAAAATAGAGCGTTCCATTCCAGGGATCGAGCACCAGGAACTGGAGGATGAAGTGTTTGCTTCCGCAGATGTACTCGTACTGCCTGTTGTCGGTTGCGATGAGCAGGGAAAAGTAAGTACTTCATTCAGTGACACACCGATCTATTTGAAAAAGGAACACATTGCAGCATTACCAGAGCATTGTATTGTGTTCACAGGTATGGCAAAGCCGTTCTTGCGCGAACTTAGTCTTGAAAATGGGCTGCGACTTGTTGAAGTACTTGATCGTGATGATATTGCACTTTATAACTCTATTCCAACAGCTGAGGGAGCCATCGCCATAGCAATTCGGGAGACGGACTTCACAATCCATGGTTCGGAATGCATTGTGCTTGGCATTGGTCGAACAGGATTCACAATGGCTAAAACACTGCAGGGACTTGGAGCAAATGTACGGGTGGGAATCAGGCGGGAAGAGGATGCTGCCCGCGCTACAATAATGGGCTGGAAGCCTTTCATGACAACGGATTTGGCCGCTCAGACCGGGGAAGTTGACTTGCTTTTTAATACGATACCGACTATGATAATCACAGCACAAATCCTGTCCAGAATGCCGCAAAAGGCTGTCATTATCGACCTCGCATCCGCTCCTGGCGGCTGTGATTTCAGGTATGCCGAGAAACGCGGTATCAAAGCGCTACTTGCGCCAGGCCTCCCCGGCATTGTTGCTCCCAAAACGGCTGGCGGCATTATTGCCGACGCGTTGATCCGTTTGCTTTTGGAAGAACAGAACGCACGGGAGGTTAAATCATGAACTGGCAGGGAAAAACGGTAGGTTATGCAATTACGGGTTCTCATTGTACGTTTGAAGAGGTTATGCCGGTAATTAGCCGCTTCGTAGCTGAAGGTGCCAACGTCGTTCCGATTATTTCGAATTCGGTTCTGACGACGGATACACGCTTTGGTACGGCGCAAAATTGGCAAAAACAGTTGAAAGATATAACAGGTAATGATATCATTTCTACAATTGTTGAAGCGGAGCCATTAGGGCCTTCCAAGCTGCTTGATGTGCTGGTTATTGCTCCATGCACAGGGAATACAACAAGCAAGCTGGCTAATGCGATGACCGACAGTCCAGTGCTAATGGCAGCCAAAGCGCAGATGCGCAATCAGCGTCCACTTGTGCTCGCGATTTCCACGAATGACGGTCTGGGCTTGAATGCTGCGAATATCGCCAAATTGCTTGTGGCTAAATACTTGTATTTTGTGCCATTTGGGCAAGACGATCCAGTGAAAAAACCAAACTCGTTAGTCGCCAAAATGGAATTGATTCCAGAGGCTTGCTGGAGTGCTCTTGAGGGCAAACAGTTGCAGCCGATGATTGTGGAGCGTTCTTCACAGGCTTGATGGAACAATGATTCGGTGACAACGTTTATACGCTTGGAGAAATGAAGAAGGGTTCGAGAGACAAAGAAAATCATGGGGGACAATATGCTGGATTGAACAGCTACTATGTCCACGTTCCTGTCTATAAGGCATTCCTGCTTGCGGGCAGTACAGGTTAAGCAAGCGGGAGAGGTCTATTGTGAATGTATGCATCATGACCTCGATAACAACCGCGACCTTTGATTTGCGATTGTCCCAGACAATTACAGAAAATAAGGAGCGGCATGGAATGCCGTATAAAATGCTGAAATTATCGCATCAGAACGCTCCCTAGAGTGATCCATTTGTTGATTTGACCCGTGTCCAGTCTTCTTGCGTACACAAATGGAGGAATAAAGATGCGTATCATGGTACAGAAATTCGGAGGCACGTCTCTCTCCACTGTTCAGGCGAGAGAGCATGTGCTCCGTCATGTTAAACGTGAACTTGAAGCAGGATTGAGTCTGGTCATCGTTGTGTCTGCGATGGGGCGCCGCGGCGAGCCATATGCGACCGATACGTTGCTGGACTGGGCTGCACAGAACGGAAACGCACTATCCGCACGCGAAAAGGATTTACTGCTGTGCTGTGGTGAAATCATATCGGCGACAACGTTGAGCAGTTTACTCGAACATGAAGGCATTCCAACTACAGTGCTGACCGGTGCACAAGCAGGTTTTGTGACGGACGACAATTTCGGGAATGCCCGGATATTGGATGTCCGTCCTGTTCGTGTGTTGGAGCAGCTTCAGCTTGGCCGTGTCGTTGTTGTAACCGGATTCCAGGGGCAGACAGAGAACGGAGACTTCACGACATTGGGTCGTGGGGGAAGCGATACGTCTGCTACAGCTCTCGGTGCAGCATTACGTGCTGAAATGGTGGATATCTACACAGATGTGAACGGGATACTCACCGCTGATCCGCGAATTGTTGAGGATGCACGTCCACTGACTGTTGTGAGTTATGCAGAGATCTGTAACATGGCCCACCACGGGGCCAAGGTAATCCATCCACGTGCGGTTGAGATTGCGATGCAATCCCAGATTCCAGTGCGGGTAAGATCTACTTTTGCAGACACGGAAGGAACGCTGGTTACGCATCCGGAAGGATTCCAGGATGTGCAGACAGGCATTGTTGACCGTTATGTAACAGGCATCGCCTACGTGAGCAATGTAACGCAAATTACGGTGGATGTGCCTGGTGGTGGTGCAGATCGATTGCAACTCAAAGTGTTTAAAACCATGGCTGAGAATTCAATCAGCGTTGATTTTATTAATGTTACCCCCTCGGGAGTTGTCTATACGGTTTTTGACAGTGATTCCGAGAAAGCCATACAGGTATTGCAGGAGATAGGTCTCAAGCCACAAAGCCTGTCCGGTTGTGCCAAAGTGTCCGTCATTGGCGGAGGCATTAATGGTGTACCTGGAATCATGGCTCGAATCGTGGAGTCCTTGACACTGGCAGACATTCAGATCCTGCAATCGGCAGATTCGAATACAACGATCTGGGTACTCGTAAAAAAAGAAGATATGGTTCAGGCCCTGAGGGCACTTCACGCCTCATTCGAACTTCATTTGTAAATAACTGAAGTTAGAGGAGCCAAACCTGTTTTGAAGGAGGAATCGAATTGGACTTTGGAAGATTGATTACAGCAATGGTCACTCCGTTCAATGAACAAGGAGAGATTCATTGGGAGGAAACGGCACGTCTAATCGACTATCTGATTGTAGATCAAAAGTCGGAGACGCTTGTGGTTTCTGGAACAACAGGGGAGTCTCCAACACTTAGTGATACTGAGAAAGTTCAATTATTCGAATTTGCAGTGAAACATGCGGCCGGTCGGTGCAAAATTATAGCCGGAACGGGAAGCAATAACACGGCACATTCCATCCATTTGACACAGGAAGCTGAACGTGCCGGAGTGGATGGCATTTTGTTGGTTGTTCCGTATTACAACAAACCTAGCCAAGAAGGTTTGTTTAAACATTTTGAAGCGATTGCAGGCTCCACCAAGCTGCCAATTATGCTCTACAACGTGCCTGGACGTACAGTAACCAGCCTGTCAGCAGAGACAACGCTTCGTCTTGCACAGATTCCTAACATCGTCGCTACGAAGGAATGTGCGTCTATGGAGCAGGTTACGCTGATTGCAGCAAGTGCTCCAGAAAATTTTAGAGTTTATTCCGGTGATGATGCTTCAGGCTTACCAGCGATTGCGGTTGGAGCACATGGAATTGTCAGCGTGGCCAGTCATGTCGTAGGGGCAGAAATGAAGAAAATGATTGACGCCTTCTATGGCGGAGCACCTCTTCAGGCTGCTCAGATTCATCAGCAGTTGTTCCCGGTATTCAAAGGCCTGTTTGAGTGTCCACAGCCTCTACCAAACCCCGTAGCGGTGAAATATGCGCTGACATTGCGTGGTCTAGACGTTGGTTCCGTACGGTTGCCCCTTATTCCGCCAACGGAAGAGGAGCAGGTTTATATCAAAGGTTTGCTTAATTTGTAATCATTTTGGTTGTATATGGACTATTTTATTAATCATGGAATATCCTTCAGATCAGCAAAAGAACCGCTCCTCTTCGTAGAGGCTGCGGTTCTTTTTTTTACGAGTAATGTGAGGTTTCTTTTCCACTGCTAAGGGGAAACCTACAGGTTAACGAGAGAGTGACTTGTTTTTTTTGTTTTTAATCATGTATAATGATGTCAAGTGACTGGGTGCGGTATTTTTTTGAAATTGAAAGCGACATCGTTTGGTGGTGTAGCTTTGCGGTGAAAAAGGAAGGAACGGCTAAGAGGGAATTTCAACTCCAACTTGTTGGTTAAAGGGAATAACTTCGAAGAACTTCTTCCAAATATCGTGAATAAAGGTGTTCTTTTGCATTCATCCCGATAGGTGGGTATGTGATGTATGGACTACTTTTCTTAACTTACAATAAATAATAAGGTACGACGTCCAACTACCATAGGAGGTTTAGATTCATTTGTCTAAGAAAAATAATAACGATAAACTGATGATTTTTGCTTTGGGCGGCGTAGGCGAGATTGGTAAAAACATGTACGTCATCCAATACGCCAACGACATTGTAGTCGTAGATGCTGGTCTTAAATTCCCGGAAGAAGATATGCTTGGTATTGATATTGTCATCCCTGACATTTCTTACCTGACTGAGAACCGTGACAAAGTAAGAGGAATCATTCTTACTCACGGACATGAGGATCACATTGGTGGTCTGCCATATGTTCTCAAACATCTGAATGTTCCTGTATACGGAACAAGGCTTACGCTTGGACTTGTAGAAAACAAGTTGAAAGAAGCGAATTTGCTGGGTGATACAAAACGTATTCTGATTGATGCTGATTCCGAGATCCAACTTGGATCTGTTCTGAAAGCATCGTTCTTCGCTACTAACCATAGTATTCCGGATTCTGTTGGTGTATGTGTCGAAACACCGGAAGGTGCAGTTGTTCACACAGGTGACTTCAAATTCGACCATACTCCAGTCAATGGTCAATATGCAGATCTTCAGCGTATGGCACAGATCGGAACAAATGGCGTGTTAGCGCTGTTGTCCGACAGTACGAACGCTGAGAAACCTGGATTCACACCATCGGAGAAAAATGTGGGTATTGTTCTGGAAGATATCTTCCGTAAAGCAAGTCAACGTGTTGTTGTAGCGACATTTGCTTCCAACGTACACCGTATCCAACAGGTGATCAATGCAGCAGAAGTGACTGGACGTAAAGTTGCAGTTATCGGACGCAGCATGGTGAACGTGGTTGGTATTGCTTCAGAACTGGGTTATCTTGAGATTCCGGATGGCATGATCATTGAGCCTGAAGAAGTAGGCAAGATGGCAGCTGATCGTGTCGTGATTCTCTGCACAGGAAGTCAAGGAGAGCCAATGTCAGCACTGACACGTATGGCTCGTTCCACACACCGTAAAGTGGACATCCTGCCAGGTGACACTGTCATTATCGCAGCAACTCCGGTTCCAGGTAATGAGAAATATGTAGGCCGTACTATTGATGAACTGTTCCGTCTGGGTGCTAACGTGCATTACAGCGGTGCTAACAGTGGCGTCCACGTATCTGGTCACGGTAGCCAGGAAGAGCTGAAACTGATGCTCAACCTGATGAAACCGAAATTCTTCTTGCCGATTCACGGTGAATTCCGTATGCAGCGTCGCCACGCGGTTCTTGCTGAATCTGTAGGGGTAGAACCTGAGAACATTTTCATCACGGATATCGGTGAAGTGATTGAAATTCAAGGTGGAGCAGCACGTAGAGCAGGTAAAGTTACTGCAGGTAATGTGTTGATCGACGGCTTGGGTGTAGGCGATGTGGGTAACATTGTACTTCGTGACCGCAAATTGTTGTCACAAGATGGTATCCTTGTTGTTGTGGTAACACTGAGCAAACAGGATGGAAAAATTGTTTCCGGTCCTGACATCATCTCTCGCGGATTTGTGTATGTACGTGAATCGGAAGGACTACTGGATGAGGCCAACCGGATCGTTAGCAGCACATTGCAGAAGTTGATGAGTGAGAACGTTAACGAGTGGGCTTCACTCAAAACAAATGTTAAAGATGCACTGGGACGCTTCCTGTATGAGCAAACTCGTCGTAGACCGATGATTTTGCCAATCATTATGGAAGTTTAAAATAGGCTAAACAAAAACATATATTCAGGCACACAGTCGCCCCTTCTCTACGAGTAATATTGGACGGTTCCTCGTAGAGAAGGGGCTTTTTTTGCGTTTTCAGGAAGATCTGCGATAAGTCAATATGTGAAGCAATTTGATGCAGCGGGTATAAGGCGGTTGGAAAAATCCCCATACTAAGGAAATACATTAAATGTTTCTGGAGAAGGGGATTATTGAAATGAATGAACGTATGAATGACAAGCAGGCGTCAAGATCCAATCAACCGGAAGTTGAAGCGCCGGAAATTCCGATTCAGGAGGAAAAGGCCATCTCTCCCGTGACAGAGACTATTCAGCAATTTGGGCAGACACAGTCGCCTGCAGGTGAGTCGAATATTTTCTGTATGACCATTATTGGACAGGTCGAAGGGCATTTGATTTTGCCGCCACAAAATAAAACAACAAAGTATGAGCATATCATTCCACAGCTGGTGGCCGCAGAACAAAATCAGCGTATTGAAGGTATTCTTATCATTTTGAACACGGTAGGTGGAGATGTAGAGGCGGGTCTAGCCATTGCAGAGATGATTGCTTCTCTAAGCAAACCTACGGTTACTGTGGTCATTGGAGGTGGGCATAGCATTGGAGTACCGATTGCTGTAGCTTCAACATATTCCCTGATTGCCGGAAGTGCAACGATGACGATCCATCCGATTCGGATGAACGGCCTTGTCATTGGTGTACCTCAAACGTTTGAGTATATGGAGAAAATGCAGGAAAGGGTTGTTCGGTTCGTGACTTCTCATTCGAATATCTCTGAAGAGATGTTCAAAGAACTGATGTTTAAGACTGGTGAGTTGAATCGGGATATTGGTACAGCTGTAGGAAGCGCAGATGCAGTGAAACATGGATTAATGGATGCAGTGGGCGGGATTGGACAGGCTATTGCTCAGTTAAATCAGCTCATAGGAGACAAGAGACAGACTCTGCAAGCGGGAGGTTATACCCAATGACATTATATACAGTGATGCCCCCGGAACAACTCTGGTCGGGAATGTGGAAAGAAGGCGAAGATACAAAGGAGATCAAGATGAATGGTTTATTGATGCAGGTGAGACCTGTTAATGACAATGAAGCCGTTATCGTACGTTTGCTGGATTGTCCACTTGAAGCCTATCTCAATCCTGCTAATATGCCCGGTTCGACCATTCCGCTTTCGGGTAACTTGGGATCAGCATAACGCGACGAATTCAGACAAATTGAGCAGAAAAAGAACATATGTACGGATTATATTTGTATGGTATAATATTCTTCTGGGGGTGACCTGATTTTGGCCAGAAGAAAAAAGAGGAAAAAAAAGGGCGCTGGTTTTAGTGGCGTTTTAAAATATGAAATTTATGGGATTGTGCTTATTACCCTTGCTGTCATAGCATTATCGGGTGAAGCCACCGTTGGACGTTCGCTTTCCAAGATGTTCGGACTGATGCTTGGTAAGTTTTATTTTGCGATTCCACTTGTTGGTATTTATTATGGTCTCATGGTGATGATTCACCGGAAATGGCCGAGTGGTTGGACCACACGCAAGACAGGACTTGTTTTGCTGGTCTTTGCCTTAACCTTGATGAGTACTGTCTCTGCAATGCACCAGAAGCTCATTCCGGTTGGTGCGCTTGAGCCTGGTGCTGTGATTACGCAGGTACATAATGATATGCAAACCGAGTTGCTAACCCCTGCTGCGCCAGGTGAGAGGGACTCCATGCTTAACAAGGACATCAGCGGTGGTTATCTCGGAGCTGGGCAATTTGCTCTTTTCCTGTGGCTGTTCGGCAGCCTTGGGGCGAGACTCATCATGATTGTCATGTTTATCATCAGTTTTATGCTGATTACGAGTCTATCTTATGTGGATTTGATACGAATATTCCGAACAAAGATTTGGGATGCCGGGAGTTCGATGTACAAGAAGCTGGAGTCGAGGCCCTCTGCACGTTCTGCTTCAGCATCTGATGGAAGGAAGAAAGGTAACGCTCGTAAAGTGGTGCCTGTTCCTGTTGAAGATGACGAAGACGAGTATGAGGATGAATTAGAGGAACAGCATCTGCCAAAACGAAACTCGCCCATATTCTTCCAACTTTTCGGAAAATGGGGAGCTAAACGGGAACAGGCGACATCAGGACGTGAAATGGATGAGGTCGATTCGGCAGAAACAGAACAGATTGTGTACCGCGCCGAACAAGATCACAATCTAGAGGCGTGGCTGGATGCAACCGAAGACGTAACTAACAAATCAGCTTCATCACGTGTTCCTGTTCAGGCTAAACCTAATTCAGCGCCGATCATTCGAGACTTTTTCGAGCACGTCAGAACAGAAGAGGCAAGCATTGAAGATGATCTGGACGATGCTTATCCTTTCCCGGATAATCTGGCCGATCCAAACGTAGTACAACAGGGCGAGCATGCCATTAAAATAACGGATGAACTGGTAGAGACGGAGTGGTCCGCATCCGATGCGGGTACAAACGGGATGAATGCTGTGGATGAGATTCAGAGTGGAGAAGAAGTACCTAATGATGCAATGCAGGGAACAGATACTCCAACTCCTGAAGGGCAGGACACACCACCGGTGAAACCACCACCGCCACCTCCTAAGCCGTACAAGCTGCCATCATTCCGTCTACTTGCCAAGCCAAACAATGGGGGCAAGGCGGGTGACCAGAAGGATTATATGCAAACAGCACGTAAGTTGGAAGCCACACTGGAAAGCTTCGGTGTTCGTGCCAAAGTACTTGAAGTGGTTCGGGGTCCTGCCGTTACAAGATATGAAATTCAACCTGACATTGGCGTCAAGGTCAGCAGAATTGTCAGCCTAACTGATGATATCGCGTTGGCTCTGGCGGCAAAAGATATTCGGATGGAAGCGCCGATTCCCGGAAAGTCTGCTATTGGTATCGAAGTACCTAATGGTGAAGTATCGGTTGTAACGATGCGTGAAGTAATGGAGACAGCAACGTTCCAGGATGCAGAATCCAAAGTGACCATTGCATTTGGCCGAGATATCTCGGGACAGACGATTATTGGTAACTTGGCTCGTATGCCCCATTTGTTGGTTGCGGGTGCTACAGGTTCCGGTAAGTCGGTGTGTATTAACGGAATTATTACCAGCATATTGTACAAAGCCAAGCCGGATGAAGTGAAGTTCCTGATGGTCGATCCCAAGATGGTTGAGTTGAACGTATATAATGGGATTCCCCATTTGCTGGCACCGGTAGTAACTGATCCTAAGAGAGCGTCACTTGCTCTCAAAAAGATTGTGGTTGAGATGGAGAAACGATATGAACTGTTCTCCAAATCAGGCACTCGTAACGTTGAAGGTTACAATAATCTGATGAAAGATAATCCTGCGGCTGTTCTGCCTTATATTGTTGTCATTGTGGATGAGCTTGCAGATCTCATGATGGTTGCAGCCGGAGATGTTGAAGATGCGATTGCGCGGCTTGCCCAGATGGCTCGTGCAGCCGGTATCCATCTGATTATTGCTACACAGCGGCCTTCTGTGGATGTTATTACTGGCGTAATCAAAGCCAACATACCTTCTCGTATCGCCTTCGGTGTATCCTCACAGGTGGATTCTCGAACGATTCTGGATATGGGTGGGGCCGAGAAACTGTTGGGTCGCGGAGACATGTTATTCATGCCAATGGGCGCATCGAAACCGGTTCGTGTACAAGGTGCTTTTATGAGTGATGAAGAAGTGGAAAATATTGTTAATTATGTACGTGGTCAAGGTGAAGCACAGTATGATGAGTCCCTTGTACCTGAGGTGGACGACTCTATCCAGGCTGAAGATGAAGTACAGGACGAGTTATACGAAAAGGCAGTACAGATTATTCTGGAGGCCAAGCAAGCGTCTGTTTCTCTGCTACAACGTCGAATGCGAGTAGGATACACCCGTGCCGCACGTTTGATTGACTCCATGGAAACCCGGGGTGTAATCGGTCCTTACGAGGGCAGCAAACCAAGGGAAGTACTGGTTTCACTTGAACAGTATCAGCAGAATAAAATAAGTTCGTAGTTTAACATGTAAAATGGTTACAACGAATCGTTTAAGCCCTCAACCGTATTGGTTGAGGGCTTTTTGCTTGCTCAGCAGACTGAAGTTTTGCCATCTACTCCAAAGATCGGATGTTTTGGTGCATAGGAAACAAGCAGGCTTGTCATAATAACCTTAGCGATTCTGTTAATCCCACAAGAGAAAGGTAGAGCACAGTCGATGCGAAAAATGAACCTATGGCTTTTCACTGCTATTTTGCTGATATCCGCATTGGGAATTCGTTATTTGCTTCCTGGGAATACAGCAACTGAAAGTTCAGCCGAGCGTACACCGCAGGTAGAAGAAAAGGCCTTGCCTACGTTTAGCAGCAATACAGTGAAATATGGAAGTTACGGTCAGGATGTATATGAGCTTCAGGGGCGTCTGAAGTACCTGGGATTTTACAATGGTAAAATCGACAGTAATTTTGGCAGCAGCACACTGAAATCCGTCAAATGGTTTCAATCCGAGTTTGGCATGAAGGCAGATGGTGTGGTTGGAGCTGAGACCAAGCTCAAGCTGTACAATGCGTCAACCAAATGGTCGCCAACAGAGCCGCCGCTACACAAGGAATCCTCAGGTGGGGGTGGAGGCAGCAACAATACGGCAGATAAAGAGCAAGACAATATGGGATCTGCCAATGCCCTTGGTCTCTCAGAGAATGAACTCAAGATTATGGCTAACGCTGTATATGGTGAAGCCCGGGGTGAACCGTTTGAAGGTCAAGTCGCAGTAGCAGCAGTAATTCTGAATCGCGTAAATTCACCAAGCTTTCCAAGTACACCTTCTGGTGTAATTTTTCAACCAGGTGCATTTACGGCTGTAGCGGACGGACAGATCTATCTGGAACCAAACGCACAAGCCAAAAAGGCAGTTGAGCAGGCCTTGAATGGATGGGATCCGTCCGGTGGATGTCTCTATTATTTTAACCCGAAGACAGCAACATCCAAATGGATCTGGACCCGCCCACAAGTGAAAACAATCGGACAGCATATCTTTTGTATGTGATGATGTTGGAAGCAACCAGAAGGCGTGACTTCGGTTGCTTCTTGCCTTTTGAATGGGTTAAAATGGTTGTTACGTTTAAGCTTAATATGATTGCATGATAAATGACGCCGTAAAGGGGTTTTAACATTTGAATACATCAGGATTCGAACGAGGTAGTAAGAGAGAGTTTCGTATACATGTGCTTCCGACTAAACGTTTTAAAACGTTTGCTATATCGTTATATGCAGGAGTTCCCTTACGGGAAGATACAGTAACCAAAGTAGCGCTGACACCTTTTGTTCTGCGACGCGGCACGGAGTCCTATCCGGAAACAACGCAATTTCGTGAACAACTGGAGCATCTGTATGGAGCAGGTTTTGGTTTTGACGTTTATAAACGCGGGGATTACCAGATTGTACAGTTCCGAATGGATACCATTAATGATTCCTTTGTTGGAGGGGATGAACAGCTACTGGATCGTTCATTTGCCTTCTTAGGAGAGGTTCTTACCCGACCTGCACAGGAGAATGGACATTTCAGGACGTCTTATGTACAAGCAGAGCGAGAGACTGTTCGTAAAAAGCTGGAGTCTATCGTGAATGATAAAATGCGCTATGCCGCTGAACGCAGTATTGAGGAAATGTGCAAGAATGAGCCGTACCGTCTTCATCCATTGGGTGAGCGAAAGGATCTGTCTGGGATTGAGCCCGACACACTGACTGCGTCTTATCAGGAGTGGCTGCAGCAGGCGAGTATGGATCTGTACGTGGTAGGGGATACGACACTGGAGGAGGTCGAGAACCTTGTTCAGCGTCATTTCAATGTAGATCGAACGTCCTCCTCTGATTACAAGACACAGGCAGCGGTTCGAGGAGATAAGGAAGTGGAGACCGTTGTTGAGCGACTGAATGTGAGTCAGGGAAAACTCAATATGGGACTCCGTACATCTATCACTTATGGAGATCCTCAGTATGCCGCAGCACTAATGTACAACGGGATTCTCGGTGGTTATCCTCATTCCAAACTGTTTGTCAATGTTCGTGAAAAAGAAAGCCTGGCGTATTACGCTTCTTCAAGATATGACGGACATAAAGGCATTGCAACGATTCAATCCGGGATTGAAATCCCTAATTATGAGAAGGCTGTCACCATCATCAAGCAGCAGTTGGAAGAAATGAAAAGCGGTACAATCAGTGATCTGGAAATGTCTCAGACCAAAGCAATGATCCGCAACCTGCTTAAGGAAATGCAGGATTCTGCTTTTGAGATGATCGCTTATGACTTCAATCGACAGTTGTCTGGCAAAGAAAGAACGGCTGAAGAACTGTTGGCTCAGGTAGAACATATTAGCAAGGAAGATGTACGTGAGGCGGCAGAACAATTCCGTCTGGATACGATTTATTTCTTGCGGGATGAGAAGGAGGAATAATTCGGTGGAGAGCATTCGGTATGAGCATTTGCAGGAGACACTATATTACGAAGTAATGGATAACGGAATGCATGTCTATATTTTGCCTAAACCGGGATTCCAGAAAACGTATGCTACGTTTGCAACCAAGTATGGATCGGTGGATAATCATTTTCAGGTTGAAAGACAGGAAGAAGTAAAGGTTCCGGATGGGATTGCTCATTTCCTGGAGCATAAAATGTTTGAAGAACCAACAGGCGATATTTTTGCAACATTTGCGTCTCACGGTGCCTCAGCTAATGCATTTACGAGCTTTGATCAGACGGTTTATTTGTTTTCAGCGACCGAATATGTGAATGAAAATATACAAACATTAGTCAACTTTGTGCAAAATCCTTACTTCACGGATCAAAATGTGGAAAAGGAAAAAGGCATTATCGGACAGGAAATTGACATGTATGCTGATAATCCGGATTGGCGTGTTTATTTTGGGCTTATCGAAGCCATGTATCAGAAACATCCGGTGCATATCGATATTGCAGGAACCGTGGAATCCATCCGTACGATTACCAAAGAGATGTTGTATGAGTGTTATAACACCTTCTATCACCCGAGTAATATGCTCTTGTTTGTGGTGGGTGGTGTAGATCCACAGGAAGTCATTGATATGGTTCGATCGAACCAGGAGCAAAAGGATTATAAGCCACAGGGGAGCATTCAACGTTTCTTCGAACCGGAGCCTGAGCAGGTAGGAGAAGCCAGACGGGAAGCGAAACTGGCTGTTTCACTGCCCAAATGTCTGTTTGGATTCAAGGAGACGGACGTTGGACTTACTGGGGAACAATTGTTACGGCGAGATATGACAACGCAGCTGATGATGGACCTTTTGTTTGGCTCAAGCACACGATTATTTCAGAAGCTCTATGATGAAGATCTGATCTCGGACAGCTTTGGACATGAGTATAACAGTTCGCCGCAATATGCGTTTTCAGCCATTGGTGGTGATACAAAAGACCCGGATCAACTGCTTGCGCGTATACGTGAAGAAGTGGATGCCATTGTAGAAAAAGGGTTCGAATCCACGGATTTTGAACGTGCACGCAAAAAGAAAATAGGCGGATATTTGCGTATGCTCAATTCTCCGGAGAACATTGCGCATGAATTTACACGTCAGCAATTCCGTGGCGGTGATTTTTTCAATATGCTCCCGCTCTATGAATCGATTACACTGGAAGATGTAAATCTCAGACTGAGAGAGCATATTCGCTGGGATCAACTGGCTGTATCGCTAGTCGTGAGTCCTTGATATGGAGAGGGGAACAGGACAATTGAAGGCAATCGGGGAAATGACTGTACTGGTAACTGGCGCAAGCGGTGGTATCGGAGCGGCTATCGCAGAACGCTTCGCCAGAGTGGGAATGAATGTTGTTATACACTATATGAAATCGCATGAAGCAGCGAATGAAGCCGCCAGACGGTGCATGGAACAGGGCAGTGGAAAAATCATGACCGTGTCTGCGGATCTTCGCAGCCGGGATCAGATTGAGCGCATGCGTGAGAAGCTCGAGTCGCATAATCTCATGCCTGATATTCTTGTGAACAATGCAGGAATCTCGCACTATGGGATGTTGGCTGATGTTACAGAGGAGATCTGGGATGAAGTGATGGCGATTAACCTTAAAGGCACGTTTATGTGTACACAGGAAATGATGCCTCACATGATCTCCCAAAGGTATGGCCGAATCATTAATGTATCGTCAATCTGGGGACTGTCTGGTGCTTCTTGTGAGGTGCTGTATTCCACAACCAAGGGTGGGGTGAATGCATTCACCAAAGCGCTTGCGAAAGAACTCGCACCTTCCGGAGTAACCGTAAATGCCGTTGCTCCTGGCGCCGTTCAGACATCCATGCTGAACCATCTGGATCAGAGTGAACTGAGGATGCTGGAAGAGGAAATTCCGGCAGGAAGACTTGCTCAACCTGATGAAATCTCATCACTGGTTTATTTTCTGGCCCTCCCTGAATCGGGTTATATCAATGGGCAGATCATCAGTCCAAATGGCGGTTGGTTAACGTAAAAAAGCAAGAAAACTTGTCTGGCTGTGAACGAAACAGGTGAAGGTTGCTTGAGAAGCGACCGTCTTCCGGATTATTTTCAAAATGCTCGTATATAAAATGTCTCGAAAGCACATATTACAACTGTTGATTTTAAATCTCATGCGTCATCTAAGGAGGATTTATCATGTCAACAGAAAAAACAGTGCTCTCCAGTTTTGACACATGGAAGAAGTTCCTGGGTGACCGCGTACTGCAAGCAGAGAAGATGGGGATGAGTGAAGAAACCATCAACAAACTTGCGTATGAAATCGGCGACTTCCTTGATGAGAAAGTCGATCCGGCGAACCATTCCAACCGGGCATTGAAAGAGTTATGGGATGTCGGCGATGCAGATGAGCGTCGTACGATTGCGTGCCTGATGGTCAAATTGGCCAAACAAAACGCATAAGATTACAGATGAAGAGCTCCCGCAAGGGGGCTTTTCTCTAATGATTACAAACGGATTACAGAGCTGTTCTTGTAATTCATTTTCATTTTATATATCATTAACGTGACCCATTTGTAGAAGATGTCTCAGATTGTTGTCCAGTGGACACGTTCTGTTGCTGTCGAATAATGTGGAATAATGCATTACGGGGTGTTGAAATGGAATCTAAACAATGGTATATGGAATATAAAATACATAAGAACAGACCCGGTTTGTTAGGCGATATTGCCTCTATGCTGGGGATGCTTGAAGTGAATATATTGACCATTAACGGTGTTGAAGGCAAAACTCGAGGCATGCTGCTTGAATCGGATGATGATGAAAAAATCCGTTTGCTTGGTGAAATGCTTGGCAAAGTAAACAGCATCACCGTATCGGCTTTGCGGCAACCTAAATTGGTGGATATTCTGGCCGTGCGTCATGGCAGATACATTGACCGTGACTCGGATGATCGCAAGACATTTCGTTTTACACGAGATGAACTTGGGTTACTTGTGGACTTTTTGGGTGAAGTATTTAAGAGGGAAGGCAATCAGGTCATCGGTTTGCGCGGAATGCCTCGTGTCGGCAAAACGGAGTCAATTATTGCGGGCAGCGTATGTGCAATGAAGCGATGGACGTTTGTTTCCTCCACACTTCTTCGTCAGACGATAAGGAGTCAAATGTCCGAAGACGAATTGAACCCGAACAATGTCTTCATCATTGACGGAATTGTAAGCACGATTCGTTCCAGTGAGCGGCATTACAATTTGTTGCAGGATATTATGTCCATGCCTAGCACCAAAGTTATTGAACATCCGGATATTTTTGTGCAGGAATCCGAATATGATTTTAATGATTTTGATATTATTATTGAACTTCGCAACAATCCGAATGAAGAAATTATTTATGATACGTTTACGGCTAGCTACACCGACGAATTGTAAGGAACCGTACGGAATCATGAAATAGATTAGCAACAACTCAAGAGATAAACATAAGGAGGAGATGGCATGTCTGAACTGGGTCAGCAGTTAAGGGAGGCCCGGCTGCAAAAAGGGATGAGTCTTGACGATGTACAGGAAATGACAAAAATTCGCAAGAGGTATCTGGAGGCCATAGAAGCAGGAGACTACAAAGTGCTGCCGGGTAGCTTCTATGTGCGTGCTTTCATCAAAACCTATGCGGAGACCGTGGGACTGAACCCTGATGAGCTGCTGGAGGGACACAAAAAAGACGTACCCGCAGAAGAGACGGAAGCAACGATGGAACCGGTTATTCAGAAGCGTTCCAGCCGTCCGGTTGAGCGTAGTAATCGGTGGATGTCTGTCGCGTTGATGTGGACATTCCCTGTTTTGATCGTAGTACTGTTGTATGTATACGTGGTGTATAACAATGGTGATGAATCAGATAATCCGGGGCTTGATTCAGTCAAAATTACAGACAGTCAACAACAGCCTGAGGATAAACCGGATCCACCTGCCGACAACGGACAGGCATCTAATCCGCCTGCGACAGATTCAGGTACTGACGGGACTGGTGAGGGCGACGCTGGGGGTAATGGTGGCGGTACAGACACTGAAGGACAGACGGACGGTCAAACTGATGGCCAAACGGATGGACAGACGGATGAAACTGAGGAAAAACCAACTGACAATTCACCGTCTAATGTGACTGTGGCAGAAGATGGGAAATCAGGGAATATTACGAACTTTAAAGTTAACGGTAGTGCAGGGCAACCTGTAACGGTTACGATCAAAGCAACAGGTAATAGCTGGCTGGAAGTGTATAAAGGCGAAAACTCCAGTGGAGAGAAGTTGGAGTATGGTAACACAGCCGAAGGTGACAGCTATACCTTTGAGTTGGATAGTGTAGGCATGTATATTAAGTCTGGTTACGCTGCAGCGACCACGATTGAAGTTGGCGGGCAAGTTGTAACGGATGGCAAGGCGACCAATCGGATTCGTTTGAAGCTTGGTGAAGACAGTAGTAGTACTACTTCCACAGGTGTCGAAAATGGATCAACGGACGGTACAGGAGGTACCACGGGTAGCGAATAACCGGGTCAACTGCAGGAGACAATAATCGTGTCTTAACTTGCAGTTAACTTTTGGTGAAGTGAGGTGGATGGCTGTGACAGTCAGCTGGATCGTAACAGGTTTAGGGATCATTGTCAGCCTCCTGGGTTATTACCTGACTCCAAGTGCTTGGGGTTACGGAATATTGGGTTTTGGACTTGCACATGTACTTTTGGGTGTGCTCGATATGTTCAGACAGCCCAACCGCAGCCGCTATTAGGTTGGAAGCTGGAACAGCAAGCATTTTTGGCAACCACTTGAAGTGGAAGCCAAAAATGCTTTTTTCTTTGTGTAAAACAGCTTGAAATTAGACTTTTGCTTAAGGTATCCTCTATAATGTTACAGAACATACGATTAACTGAAAGGGTGACTGGTTTGAGCTCAGAAAATTCATTTGATATCGTGTCCAAAATGGACTTGCAAGAACTGACAAATGCCGTTACACAAACCGAGAAAGAAATTGGCGCTCGTTATGACTTCAAGGGCAGCAAGAGCAGCCTGAAACTGGATAAGGATGCGTTAACGATCGTATCTGATGATGAGACCAAACTCAAGGCTGTCATTGACGTGCTTCAATCCAAAATGGCGAAGCGTGGTCTACCATTGAAAAACATTGATTACGCAAAGGTAGAGCCAGCGTCTTCTGGTACAGTCCGCCAGCGTTTGAATTTTAAACAGGGGATTGATCAGGACATCGCCAAGAAAATCAATATCCTGATTCGGGATTCCAAGATGAAGGTGAAGAGTCAGATTCAGGGAGATCAACTTCGGGTAACTGGTAAGAGTAAAAATGATTTGCAAGCTGTCATGCAGTTGCTAAATGGTGCTAACCTGCCTCTGGATTTGCAATATACAAATTTCAAGTAATAAGGCCTTTTTGTAGCAAAAGTGTTTTTTGACACGGTATTGGGCGTATATTATACTAAGTGTGCATTGCTGGCAGTCAAGCATCAAGTCCAGTCCTCATCGTTTGCTGACTTTGTGAAAAGCAGTACATCTTCTGGAAGTCACCGGAACGTTTAAAGCGTTTTGCTTTTGAGCGGTTGACTTTATTTTTTGCGTTTCTACATAGTGGGATCATGTTAATATGGATTGACATTGAAATTGTACATTTCATGTTCCGGATGATGATAACGGGATTATGATGATTGTTTGGAGTAATGGAGGATATGAGGGAGGGCGTCTTGTGAATTTACCCAACCGGATTACGCTTGCACGAATTTGCTTAATCCCTTTTTTGATGGTGTTCCTGCTCGTGGATTTTCCATTTTATCCAGAGCCGTTGCAGCTTGGAAGCTTGTCGCTTCCGTATAATCAACTGATTGCTGCTGTTATTTTTATCATCGCCGCAAGCACAGATGGAATTGACGGATACCTTGCGCGGAAAAATAACATGGTTACCAATCTGGGGAAACTGCTCGATCCACTCGCAGACAAGCTGCTGGTTACTGCAGTTTTGATCTCGCTTGTGGAGATGGGCAAGCTGGATTCCTGGATTGCAGTTGTGATTATTAGTCGTGAATTTGCAGTTACCGGCTTGCGTCAAATTGCATTGCTGGATGGTTCGGTTGTTGCCGCCAGTGCTTGGGGCAAGCTGAAGACTGTAGTGCAGATTGTGGCGATTGTGCTGTTGCTGTTGAACAATTTCCCGTTTTCATACACGGGTATTCACGTCGATATTATCGCGGTATGGGCAGCAGCGCTTATTACCATCTGGTCGGGTATCGATTACTTTATCAAAAACAAAAACCTGCTTCATTTAACAAAAGCATAATGGTTTGTTCTTAAATGGGTAATCATGAAGGAAGCATTGGGTCAGGGGCAATAGGAAATTATCCTATTGCCCTTTGATCACTCACCACGTGTACAGGAGGATGCTCAATGAAGGCAGAAATCATTGCAGTTGGCACAGAGCTACTGCTTGGACAAATCGTCAATACCAATGCCAGATACCTATCCCGTGAATTGGCTGCGATGGGGATCGATGTATATTTCCAAACGGTGGTTGGGGATAACCTGAACCGACTTAGTGAAGCTATTCGCATTGCGCAGAGCCGTGCAGACGTTATTTTATTTTCCGGTGGCATCGGACCTACCCAAGATGATCTGACCAAGGATGCGCTCGCAGCTGTTCTTAACCGGAAACTGCATACAGATCGAATGGCAATGGACAAAATTGAGAGCTTTTTCAGAGATCGTAATGTGGATATGACAGAGAATAACCGACGTCAGGCGATCGTTATTGATGGCGGAACACCTCTGGCCAATGAAACGGGCCTTGCGGCAGGAAATGCGATTTCTGACAATGACAAATATTATGTTGTGATGCCTGGACCACCTAAAGAGTTGATTCCAATGTTTGAACAGGAAGTCAAACCTTGGCTGTTCCAGCATGTACTCACAGAAGAGATGCCGATCTATTCCCGAATGCTCAAATTCGCAGGTATTGGTGAATCTGCTCTTGAAGATCGACTTCTGGATCTGATTGACGCGCAGACAGACCCTACGATTGCTCCTTACGCGAGCGAAGGCGAAGTTACGGTACGTGTCTCCACAAAGGCTGCGAGTGAGGGAGAGGCGAAGCTGAAGCTGGATGCGATGGAGGTTCAGATTCGGGAGCGTTTGACAGAACATCTCTACGCGAACGAGGATGTGCCTATAGAGTACACGATTGTAACCATGATGTCTGACATGGGGCTGACGCTCAGCGCTGCTGAGAGCTGTACAGGAGGGCTTGTCATGCAAAGTCTGACCTCTGTACCCGGAAGCGCATCAATGCTCAAAGGTGGAATTGTTTGTTACTCCAATGAAATTAAAGAAAAGCTGCTGAATGTGCCTCATGATTATCTGGAAGGTGAAGATGCGCCTGGGGCGGTAAGTCCTGAGGTTGCAAAAGTGCTTGCTGAGCAGGTCCGCATGATTGGTGATGCTGATTTTGGCTTGGCTGTTACCGGTGTAGCTGGACCGGGATATTCGGAACGCAAACCACCGGGACTTGTCTTCATCGCTCTTGCTGAACGTGGAAAAGAGACGGAAATTCATGAGCTGCGTATTAATGGTAATCGCGAGACGGTTCGCATTCGTTCAGCCAAAGCGATTCTCTATCGCTTATGGCAAAAACTTGTGGCGATGGATTGATTAGTTAATAGCTTCGATTGCATTTACAGTTCCAAGCAAGTATAATTAAGGAAGACGGAAGAACCGTAGAATTAGGCTTTACAGCCTTGTTTACGGTTCTTTTTTCTGTTTAATGGAAAGTTTCCTTGAGGAAGAGGCGCCTCGGCCTTTACAAAAAAAACGAATGTATGTTCGAAAAAAAGCTTGGCAAACGTGTTAAAACAAGGTATCATTATCTTATAAACAGTAAAGGGTGTGAGCTTATTGTCAGACCGTCGTGCCGCGCTTGATATGGCGCTCCGTCAAATAGAGAAGCAATTTGGTAAAGGATCCATCATGAAACTGGGTGAGTCCACTCATATGAATGTGGAAATTATTCCCAGTGGTTCCTTGGCTTTGGATATTGCATTAGGAACAGGCGGCTTGCCTAAAGGCCGTATTGTTGAAATATATGGACCTGAATCCTCTGGTAAAACAACCGTAGCATTGCATGCTATCGCTGAAGTACAAAGAGCGGGTGGACAAGCTGCATTTATCGATGCCGAGCATGCTCTTGACCCACAATATGCAAGCAAACTTGGTGTTAATATTGATGAATTGCTTCTGTCTCAGCCAGATACGGGTGAGCAAGGGCTGGAAATTGCAGAAGCTCTTGTACGCAGTGGTGCAGTAGATATCGTCGTTATTGACTCTGTAGCCGCATTGGTTCCAAAAGCAGAGATTGAAGGCGAAATGGGTGATTCACACGTTGGTTTGCAAGCGCGTTTGATGTCTCAGGCGCTGCGTAAACTGTCTGGTGCAATCAGCAAATCCAAAACAATCGCAATCTTCATTAACCAGCTTCGTGAGAAAGTTGGCGTTATGTTTGGTAACCCGGAAACAACACCTGGTGGTCGTGCTCTGAAGTTTTATTCCACAGTACGTCTGGATGTGCGTCGTATTGAGAGTATCAAATCAGGCAATGACATGATTGGTAACCGTACTCGTATTAAAGTTGTTAAAAACAAAGTGGCACCTCCGTTTAAACAAGCGGAAGTGGATATCATGTATGGCGAGGGTATCTCGAGAGAAGGCAGTATCATTGACATTGGTACAGAGCTGGACATCGTTAATAAAAGTGGTGCTTGGTACTCCTACGAAGGCGAGCGTTTAGGACAAGGCCGTGAGAACGCAAAGCAGTTCATGAAAGAGCATAAAGATATTGCTGACATCATTGAACAAAAAATTCGTGTAGCCAGTAACTTGGTTACTGCAGTTCCTGCGCCAACTAGTGAAGAGCAACAAAAAGAAGCAGCAGAAGAACAAGAATTGTTTGAAATCAACGAGTAATCTCTCAAAACCTCTCTTGTAGGGAGGACCCTGAGGGTGTTCCCCACTGGACTCCGTAAACTTATCTGATTGAGCTTGGATCAATCTGGATAATGGATTGTAGTGGGAGTACTCGTGCTGTCTAACAGCCCCTGTCCCAATGGACAGGGGCTGTTAGCACGCTAACTGTGGAGTAAAGGCCGGGCAGAGTTCCCGGTCTTTTGTGTTATTGGTGTTCTTTGTCTTATGTGAAGATGTGCTTGGCGTAGTCAGAATGAAAATGTTATGAAAGGGGAGACCAGAATGGATCAACATGACGAGGATTTATATGAAGAAGCAGAACAGGATGGCCTATCCCAATTTCCGGACAACGAAGAACTTATTATTACACGTGTAGAACGAACGAAGAGCAGGCAAGCTCGTTATCGAATCACTTTTGGCATCCACTCCATTACGGTTCTTGAAGATGTGATGATTAAATACAGGATGACTCAAGGTAATACGTTTATGAAGAAGGATCTGGAGGAAATCATTGTAGCTGATGAGCGACAGCGGACGTATGCACAGTCTCTGCGTTTTTTGGAGCATAAGCCACGTACGCGCCATGAATTAAGTCAGAAACTTCGTCAGAAGGAGTTTGCTGCACCTTTGATTGAAGAGGCGCTGGATCGGCTTGAGCGGGAGAACCTGGTGGATGACGATCTATTTGCGAAGGAATGGACAAGACAGCGTATGGAGGGCAAGCGGAAGGGAAAACTGTGGATAAGGCAAGAGCTGCGTCAAAAGGGCATTGCCAATGATCTCATTGTTGAGGCACTAGAAGGGATCAGTACAGATGCGGAATTTGAGACTGCCTTGAGTGCCGGACGCAAAAAATGGAATCAGGTCAAAGGGGACGTCAAAGAGAAAAAAAATAAAACGCTTCCCTTCCTAATGAGACGTGGTTTTTCAATGGATATGGTGCGCAAGGTCGTGAATTGTTTAATTGAAGAAGATGAGGCTGGGGACCCTGAAGATGACGAAGCGTTGTTATGGGATTAGCAGACTAGAGTCTCTATACTGCATTCTCTTGACAATTTCTTTCGTCAAATACTAAAATGGACATGAGTCTGTAAGAAATGGACAACCCTTTTTCCTTCCAAAAAAGCGGTTTCGGTTTCTTAAGATTTATACCATTCTTAATTATGGGTTCGCTGGAAACAGTGAATAGTACGTGGAAACATGTACATGTGAAATGAAAATCGGCGGGGGATCGCCGTGAGTATTCGTTATTCCCAAACATATGTAAGGTTTGAAAACTGCAAATTGACCCAAGGAATGCCTTGGAGGAACCAACGAGGAGGTGAACAGTATGGAAATTGCAATCACGATCGCTCTCGTTGCAGCCGCGCTATTCATTGGGTTCGGAGTAGGATATTTTATTCGCAAATCTCTTGCAGAGGCTAAAATCTCTAGTGCGGAACAAGCTGCCGTACAAATCGTGGAGAACGCGAAGAAAGAGGCAGAAGCACTGAAGAAAGAAACGGTGCTGGAAGCGAAGGATGAAATCCATCGCATTCGCGCTGAAGCTGAAAAAGACACTCGTGAACGTCGGAATGAAATTCAACGACAAGAAAGACGATTGTTGCAAAAAGAAGAGTCGCTGGATAAAAAATTGGAATCACTCGAACGTAAAGAAGAGCAAGTGGCTAACAAAGAGAAACGAATTGATGAGACTCAGCAACAGATCGAAATGATTTACAAAAACCAGGTGACAGAGTTGGAACGTATATCCAACCTCACCATGGAAGACGCACGCAGTATCATACTGTCCAACGTAGAACAGGAAGTTCGTCATGAGACGGCTCAAATGATCAAGGACATTGAACAACAAGCGAAGGAAGAAGCGGACAAAAAGTCCCGCGAGATTATTACACTCGCCATCCAACGTTGTGCGGCTGACCACGTAGCGGAAACAACGGTATCTGTTGTTACCCTGCCAAATGAAGAAATGAAAGGCCGGATTATCGGTCGTGAAGGACGTAACATCCGTGCGCTTGAAACCCTTACAGGGATTGACCTCATTATCGATGATACGCCAGAAGCTGTTATTCTGTCGGGCTTTGACCCGATTCGCCGTGAAATCGCCCGTACTGCGCTGGAGAAACTGGTGGCTGATGGACGTATTCACCCGGCACGGATTGAAGAGATGGTTGAGAAATCCCGCAAAGAAGTGGATGAGCGCATCCGTGAATACGGTGAGCAAGCTACCTTTGAAGTGGGCGTGCATGGTCTGCATCCGGATCTGATCAAAATTTTGGGCCGGTTGAAGTTCCGTACAAGTTACGGTCAGAACGTCTTGAAACATTCCATGGAAGTCGCTTATCTGGCTGGACTGATGGCTGGCGAACTGGGAGAAGACGTAACTCTGGCAAGACGTGCAGGTCTATTGCATGACATCGGTAAAGCGCTGGATCACGAAGTGGAAGGATCACACGTCGAAATTGGCGTGGAACTGGCGAAGAAATACAAAGAACATCCGGTTGTAATCAACAGTATCGCGTCCCATCACGGAGATTGCGAAGCGACTTCGGTCATTGCCATGTTGGTTGGCGCAGCAGATGCGCTCTCCGCAGCAAGACCAGGCGCACGCCGCGAAACGCTGGAAACGTATATCAAACGACTGGAGAAGCTGGAAGAAATCTCAGAATCCTTCGAAGGTGTCGAGAAATCGTACGCCATTCAGGCCGGACGCGAAGTTCGCGTTATGGTACAGCCTGAGAAGATCGATGATGCTGAAGCTTTCCGCTTAGCCCGTGACATCACGAAGATGATTGAGAATGAACTCGACTATCCGGGTCACATCAAAGTCACCGTCATCCGGGAAACCCGTGCGGTTGAATACGCAAAATAGAGCATTACGGAAAAGTGGCCGCAGTAGTGGGCCACTTTTCCTGTTGATAGCCTGTTAAAGGCAACTACACATCATGGAGCATGAGATAGAGTCCTGCAAAGGTTCAACATTTGAAGTAAGAGGACTTTGCAGGAATTGAGGAGGCAGTAATCAATGAAAGTTTTGTTTATTGGTGACATTGTAGGCAACGTGGGACGTAAGGCATTAAAGGAAAATTTACCGTACCTGAAATCGAAGTATAAGCCACATGTGGTGATTGTGAATGGTGAAAATGCGGCAGCAGGTCGCGGCATTACCGGTGCAATCGCAAATGAGTTTTTCAACTGGGGTGTACATGGTATTACACTTGGTAATCATACTTGGGACAATAAGGATATTTTTGATTTTATAGATGATGAGCCCCGCATGATTCGTCCAGCAAACTTTCCACCAGGCACACCAGGACGAGGGTACACGGTTGTCAAAGGCGAAGGGAAAGAGCTAGCGATTGTCAATCTTCAAGGAAGAACGTTCCTGCCTGCTCTGGATTGTCCATTCCGTGTAGCTGATGAAATTGTAGATGAGCTGCGTCAAGACCATAAATGTATTTTGGTCGATATGCATGCTGAAGCGACGTCAGAAAAGATTGCCATGGGATGGCATCTGGATGGACGTGCGTCTCTCGTTGTAGGTACACATACGCATGTACAAAGTAATGATGATCGGATTTTGCCTGGAGGAACAGCTTACTTGACGGATGCAGGCATGGTAGGGCCTCGTGACGGCATATTGGGCATGGAGCGTGAGGCCGTGCTGCGTAAGTTCTACACTCAGCTACCTGTACGTTTTGTTGTGGATGATGGCAAATGGCACTTCCATGGTGTTTTTGTTGAAATTGATGAAGCCACAGGTGCGGCAACACGCATCGAAAAAATTCGTCTGACGGAGGACGAGTGGCGCATGGAATAGGGGTATTGTCCCAATTTGCAGGGAAACCCGTCTAAAAAGAAGGAATTTTTTTGCCTCCCGCGAATAACATCTAGTAAGTGGAAACAAACTTTCAACATTCCCAGGGAGGTACTTACCATGGATGTATTAAAAGTTTCAGCAAAGTCCAATCCTAATTCTGTAGCCGGCGCTCTTGCAGGGGTTCTTCGTGAACGTGGAAATGCTGAACTGCAGGCAATTGGAGCGGGAGCACTGAACCAAGCCATTAAAGCGGTAGCGATAGCCCGGGGATTTGTAGCACCAAGCGGAGTTGACCTGATTTGTATTCCAGCTTTTACAGACATTGTGATCGACGGCGAGGACCGAACGGCCATTAAGCTGATTGTGGAGCCCAGATAATACATGCAGTATGCATTGAACCTGTTTACGATGTAGACAGGTTTTTTTGCGTTTTTTTGCAATAACATATGGAGGAGGGTTTAAGATGTCCATGTCTGATTGGCGTGTAGCTGATTTTCACTGTGATGCACTGAGCAAAATTTTGATGCAGCCAGCTCTTTCATTCCAAGATGCCCCACAACTGGATGTGAACTTGCAACGTTTGAAAGAGGGGGATGTAGGGTTGCAGGCATTCGCCATCTATTTACCCGAAGTACTTGGCAGAGGTAAGTTTGAACATGTGATGGGGCAGTTGGAGATCTATCGTAGACGTGTGGAGAGAAGTCAGGAGCGGCCTGACGGCACACAGACGTTGTTATGGCGTGAACAGGTGGCTCAGGTGGGGCAAACAGAGGGTCTGTGGGGATTAATCACACTGGAGGGTGTGGATGGCCTGGAGGGCAACCTGTTCTATCTGGAGTTATGTTATCAGATGGGCGTTCGAATTATTGGACTAACGTGGAATTATGCCAATTGGGCGGCTGACGGAGTAATGGAGAAACGTGGAGCAGGTCTGACTGAGAAGGGGAAGGAACTGGTGCGCCAGTGTAATGAAATCGGAATGCTGCTCGACGTGTCACATCTGACAGAGAAAGGTTTCTGGGAACTGGCTGACTTGAGTAAACGTCCTTTTATCGCCTCCCACTCCAACAGCTACAGCGTATGTCCCCATGTGCGTAATCTGAAAGATGATCAGATTCAGGCTATCATTGCCCGGGAAGGGCGGATTGGACTGACGTTTGTACCCTGGTTTGTCAAGCAGGAGGGTGAGGTACGTATAGAAGATCTGCTGCCTCATATTGAGGAGATCTGTTCTCTCGGCGGGCAGCATCATCTGATGATGGGGTCTGATTTTGATGGAATTTCAACGTATATTCAGAGACTTGAACATTCAGGACATTATCCGAGACTGACGGAAATCCTGCTCAAGCATTATGATGAACATTTAGTGCGCGGCTGGTTGTGGGGGAATGCAATGAGTTATCTGGGGGAACACTTGCCAGAGAGCAATCCGAAGATGCAGATGAAGGGGAATTCCATGAAATAGTGAACTGGTGTGTGCTTTGAATGTGTTGAATTGAAACTTGTTTTCCAAATAAAGGAGGGGAATGATGGTGAAATAAGTGTATTTCATGAATTTTCACCAGTTCGTTTTCATTTCACTCCAAAAAGGGGTATAATACCATTGGATTGTTAAGAGCCTGAGTACAGGCCATAGATAAACAAGGAGTGAATTTACAATGAGTAAAACAGTACCTGTGGGCGTATCTGCCCGTCACATTCATGTATCCCAAGAGCACGTTGAAATTTTGTTTGGCAAAGGTTATGAACTGACTGAATTTAAACCTCTGTCCCAGCCTGGCCAATACGCTGCTAACGAAACTGTAGCGGTAATTGGTTCGAAAGGACAGTTTGATAAAGTGCGTATCCTTGGACCTGTTCGCCCTGAAACGCAACTGGAGATCTCCATGACAGATTCATTTGCGATTGGTGTTAAAGCACCTGTACGTGAATCTGGAAGCATTGAAGGTACACCAGGAATCACAATTAAAGGTCCTGCTGGCGAAGTAACGATTGATAAAGGTGTTATCGTTGCTGCTCGTCACATTCACTTCCATACTTCTGATGCTGCTAAATGGGGTATCGAGGACAAACAAATGTTGAAAGTTCGTCTGGGTGGAGATCGTGGTCTGGTACTGGAAAATGTACTGGCTCGTGTATCCGATTCTTTCGCACTGGACATGCATATTGATACAGATGAAGCTAACGCTGCTGGCGCTCGTAATGGCGACACTGCTGAAATCATCGATTAATTACATGTAATAGCTTCAGCCCCCAATTATGGCGGTCTGAATAACATATAAACCTGAGCACAGCCAACAGGGGCCGGTTAATTCCAGTCCTGATGGCAAGGCTCAGGTTTTTGTGTTTTCTGAGTGTTCTTCTGAGCATGGCATGTTTCGGATTAGACGAAGGGACATGCGCTTTGGATGTGGAACTACAGCCCAATTCATGCTATAATTTGCTGTAATGCTCTTTTAATGTTCCAAGCAAGATATTCATGTGGAACAGGGATGAATGAACGATTTTTTATTAATAGAGGCTGTAAGGAGTGACCGAAGGAAATGGCTAAAGACTCAAAAAAGGATTACTCCCAATATTTTGATTTCTCCGATGCCAAAGTAATTTCGCAAGATGAATTCAGCAAAAAGATAAGAATCCGGGGCCGTGAGATTAACATCAAATCGGAGCCCAATCATCGTCAGGAGAAACAGCGGGGCAAGGAAGACGTCCAGGTGCTTTACGAAAATGCCGTTCCCGATGAACTGAAAAACATAGGGAAAGGCAAACATTATATTGTATATACGTATGGATGTCAGATGAACGAGCATGACTCGGAGACTATCAAAGGACTCCTTGAGTCTATGGGATATCAGGCTACAGAGAATCGCAAAGAAGCTGATATTATCCTGCTTAATACGTGTGCCATACGGGAAAATGCGGAAGATAAAGTATTTGGTGAGCTTGGTCACCTGAAAACGCTAAAACTCGAACGTCCGGGATTGTTACTTGGCGTATGCGGATGTATGTCCCAAGAAGAAGGTGTCGTCAACCGAATCATGCAGAAGCATGGCTTTGTGGATATGATCTTTGGTACACATAATGTGCATCGACTGCCACATCTAATCCAGGAAGCGCTGTTCAGCAAAGAAATGGTTGTTGAGGTATGGTCCAAGGAAGGCGACATTATTGAGAACCTGCCGAAGAAACGTGAGGGTATGCGCGGCTGGGTGAACATTATGTATGGCTGCGACAAGTTCTGTACATATTGCATCGTTCCGTTTACGCGGGGCAAAGAACGCAGTCGTCGTCCGGAAGATGTCATTGCCGAAGTACGTGATTTGGCACGACAAGGCTTTAAGGAGATCACGCTGCTTGGTCAAAATGTGAATGCGTACGGCAAGGACTTCACCGACCTGAACTACAGTTTTGGTGACTTGATGGATGCCATTCGCCAAATTGATATTCCGCGAGTACGGTTTACAACCAGTCACCCACGTGACTTTGATGACCACTTGATTGAAGTGCTGGCCAAGGGCGGAAATCTGGTGGAGCACATTCATCTTCCGGTGCAATCTGGCAGTTCAGAAGTACTCAAACGTATGAGCCGCAAGTATAACCGGGAACACTATCTGAAGCTGGCTGACAAAATTAAAAAGGCCATCCCGGATGTTGTGTTGACAACTGATATTATTGTTGGTTTTCCGGGGGAAACGGAAGAACAGTTTGAAGATACACTTTCCCTTGTCCGTGAAGTAGGGTATGATTTTGCTTATACCTTTATTTATTCCCCGCGTGAAGGTACACCGGCTGCGGTGATGGAAGACAACGTACCGATGGAAGTGAAGAAGCAACGTTTGAAGCGCTTGAACGAAACGATCAACGAATACAGCCACCGAAGCAATGAAGAGCAACGCGGCAAAATCGTTGAAGTGCTCGTTGAAGGCGAGAGCAAACGGAATTCCGAAGTTCTGGCAGGACGTACACGCAGCAACAAGCTGGTGCATTTTGAAGGACCTAAAGATTTGATCGGTACTTTCGTACAAGTGGAAATCACCGATCCGATGACTTTTTATATTCGGGGCAACCTGCTCTCCGAGCCGGTAGCTGCCAATCAGTAATACACACACCAATAAGATGAATACTTTTTGCACTTAGCGGGTTACGGCCGAGCGTAGCGAAGGTGACGGAATCGATTCTGTAGAAGCGAAGCGTTCGCCTTTGTCTCCAAATTTTAACCATGAACAATTTCAATCGAAAAAATTCGGAGACAACAGCGATCAAAAGAACGATCCGACACCGCAGCGGTCACTCAGCAGTCAACTGAGCTTAATGCAACATTGAGTTTTCATCTTATATCATCTCATAGAATGGAGCGATTTCAGTGGCGCAGGAAGAAGTGCAGTACAACCATTATGGAATGCCAACCTACGATACGCGCAATCTGGTCATACGCGACGACATTATGGGAAAAGCCAAAGAATTGGCTGATATGCTCGGAACGAGTGAGGAAGTTAGACAGTTTCAACAGGCTGAAACCAAAATTCGGGATCATGAGCGCATCCAGCAGTTGATTGCAACGATCAAGAAAAAACAAAAAGAGATTGTTGCTTTTGAAAGCTTCAAAAATGTGGAGATGGTCAGCAAAATTGAACAGGAAATTGAAGATCTGCAAAGCGAACTGGACAGTATTCCATTGGTTACGGAATTCCAGCAGAGCCAGAGCGACATCAACTACTTACTGCAACTAGTGATCTCTGTAATCCGGGATACGGTTTCTGAAAAAGTAAACGTGGAGGCTGGAACGGATTCACCTCCGACCAGTTGCGGTTAAATGACGGAAGGGTGCGGACGCTGTCCGCGCCTTTTTTGACATTACATAACCGTTAACGTGGAGTGGCTATCGCCAAGTACTCGGAATATAATTCCAAGCAAAGCTCCACGCTGTGGGGTTATTTTGTGTGGCGCAGCTGATTTTTAATGATAAAGGCACATGACATCAAGAGAGCTTGATACGTACAGTGAATAAAGGAGAAATGAATAATGAGTATTTTGGACAAAATGGTGGAAGACGGAGACGGACGATTCTGGGGATTTCTAGGTTGTCGTTATATTAAAGGAGACGGAAAAGAAGTACAGATCGCGTTGACAGCAGGCGAACATCATACCAACTCCATGGGGATTATTCATGGGGGTGTATTAACTTCACTGATGGACCAGGCAATGGGTATGGTTGCAACAGCAGCAATGGAAGTGGATGGCTGTGTGACAACAAATCTGAACGTACATTTTCTTGCACCAATGAAACAAGGGGAATTAACGGTGACAGCTACGGTACTACATCAAGCAGGACGCAGTGTTACGACTCAATCGGAGGTTCGTGATGAATCGGGCACATTGGGATGTATGGCTACGGCGACATTCCGCATAGCACGCCCTAGAACGTAACGCACGAATCCTGCGGTTGACAAAAGATATTATTATGTCATAATGAAATTATCAAAATGAAAATAGTCGGTGGTGCCCATGAGCGAAAACTACGAACACTTCAATGCAGAGAGCGACGAACAAGCAGCACGTGCTTATAGTTCCCAAAAATATCGTACCCCCGATGGTGTTCCTGCGGATATCGTTATGTTCACCTTGACCAAGCGGGAGCGCAAGACGGTGACGAAGACACTTCCCATTCGGGAACTGAAAGTGATGCTGATCAAGCGCAAAGGCTGGCCTTTTGCAGGCAGATGGGCATTACCCGGTGGATTTTGTCAGGAAAATGAATCCATCTATGGTGCAGCTAAGCGTGAGCTGATGGAAGAGACAGGTGTAGATGGTGGACATCTGGAGTACTTGAATGTATACAGTCAGCCGGGTCGTGACCCAAGGGGCTGGATTATCTCTCACGCATTTTTCGCGCTTGTGGAAGAATGGATGCTGGATCAACGCCAAGCGGCAGATGATGCTGAGGATGTTGGGTTGTTCACGATTCAGGAGGCGCTGCAAGAACTGGAACTGGCCTTTGATCACAGAACAATCATTGAAGATGCTTATCGACGTATTCAACAGCAGATGCTGGAAACGACGATTGCTCGTCAGTTCCTGCCACGTGATTTTACATTAAGTGAATTATATCAGGTTATTCAAAGTGTTGTACCGGATTTTGAAGAACCAAACTTCATTCGCAAGATTACGTCTACCCGCAGCCGTAAAGGCATTGTGGAAGAAGTAAGAGATGAAGAGGGGAACCTGGCGAGTTCCAACCAGTACTCGCAGCGTCCGGCGCAGTTATATCGTTTTACAGAACTCGTACCACGCCTGTCCATCTACACGTAATCAGGATCAACCATTTCTGGGCTAAGGGAGTGTTGACGATGAAAGCACTGATTGTCATTGATTTTACGAAGGATTTTGTGACAGGTTCTTTGCCTGTAGGTCAGCCGGCAGTAGAGATCGAAGGGACGATTGCAGCTGTAACCGAGGCCTATTGTAAGAACAAACATGAGGTAATCATGGCTGTGGATCTACACGAAGAGAATGATCCGTATCACCCGGAGACTGTACTTTTCCCACCTCATAACATCAGAAATACGGAGGGAAGACAGTTATATGGTCGTCTTGCCCAAGTGATGGAAGAACGGAAAACAGATATACAGTGGATGGATAAGACGAGATATAGTGCATTCTGTGGGACCGATCTGGAACTCAGGCTGCGTGCACGTGGTATTACGGATATTGCACTGATTGGGGTATGCACGGATATTTGCATATTGCATACCGCAGTGGACGCTTACAATAAAGGTTTTCATATTACGGTATACGAAGATGCCGTTGCCAGCTTCAATCCGGCAGGGCATGAGTGGGCACTTGGACATTTTCGTTCCAGCCTTGGTGCTTCGGTGGTTAAGGCGAGCGAGACAGTCTTGGCTTAATTTACTCCATAGTCATGTTTGGTTGACTCCATGTTAGGAACCGGATGAATGTGGTGAATGGTGTATAGAGTTTTTTACGGGAGACTTGTTTGTTTAATACGGATGAACAGAATCATGAAGAATGAGTCTCCATATGTTAACCCGTGTTCACAGATGAAATCTGGGGGCACGAGCGGAAGTCAGAGAGGATGAGACAAATGCAGACAACTAGCCTGGCTTTACATACGGATAAATATCAGATCAATATGATGTACGCCCATTGGGTGAATGGTACTCACAAGCGGAAGGCGGTATTTGAAGCCTATTTCCGTAAACTTCCTTTTGGTAACGGATATGCGGTATTTGCCGGATTGGAACGTATTGTGAACTATATCAGCCAGCTTCGGTTTACGATGGACGACATCAAATTTTTATCCAAACAAGAGGAAAATTACGATCCGGTCTTTCTGGAAGAGTTGCTCCAGTTTTCATTTCAGGGGACGATTCATTCCATGAAGGAGGGTGCAATTGTTTTCCCTGACGAACCGCTCATTCGGGTAGAAGGCTCCATTATGGAGACTCAATTGGTGGAGACGGCGATACTTAACTTCATGAATTATCAGACGTTGATTGCAACCAAGGCTTCGCGGATCAAACAGGTAGCACAACAGGATACGTTGCTCGAATTCGGCACACGGCGTGCGCAGGAAGCGGATGCTGCCATCTGGGGCGCACGTGCCTCGTATGTAGCAGGCTTCGATGCAACGTCTAATATGCTGGCCGGAGAGCGCTTTGGGATCCCAACAGCAGGTACACATGCCCATTCCTGGGTACAGAGCTTTATGAGCGAACAGGAGGCCTTTGACGTGTATGCCAAAGTGTTGCCTGATCAGGTTACACTGTTGGTTGATACCTTTGACACATTGAACAGTGGAGTACCTCACGCCATCAAAACAGCCAAGAAGTTGGAGAGCCAAGGCAAAAAGATGAATGCGATTCGTCTCGACAGTGGTGACCTAGCGTACTTGTCGATTCAGGCACGTCAGATGTTGGATGAGGCTGGGCTGGATTATGTGAAAATTGTAGCATCCAATGATTTGGATGAAAATACGATTTTCAACCTGAAGGCTCAAGGAGCACGGATTGATACATGGGGTGTTGGTACACAGTTGATTACCGCTTCTGACCAGCCATCTTTGGGTGGAGTGTACAAATTGGTGGAGCGTGAAGTGGACGGTGCCATGCTGCCTACGATTAAAATATCTGCCAATCCTGAAAAGGTGTCCACTCCAGGTAAAAAGGAAGTGTTCCGGATCATTGATCCGAAACATGGCAAAGCGATTGCAGATTATATCTGCTATCCAAATGAAGAGCAGCCGCTACAGGGCGGACCGCTCAAGCTGTTCAACCCACTACACCCTTATCTGAAAAAGACCGTTACCCGCTACGAAGCGGTGAATATGCTGGAGCCAATCTTTGTGAATGGACGTAAAGTGTATGAACTGCCTAATCTGGATGAGATTCGGGCGTATCACAGGGAACAGATGAACCTCTTCTGGCCTGAATACCAACGGAAGCTCAACCCGGAGATCTACCGTGTGAACATCAGCCCTGCGGCATGGAATATGAAGCAGAAGCTCATTGCGGAACATGTGAAATCCACAGAGGAATAGTTCACACATAAGAATTACAGAGAGGCATAACCAGTGAGGGATACTGGCTTATGCCTTTTTGCTGCCTATAAAATGTATACGTTCTTAGCGGAGTTGAACGATTCGATGATCGCAAGAAGTAATTTCAGCTATACGGGTTCTGTCTTCTGTGAAAGTACGTCGATAGTTGATAGACGTTATTCTTATATGATCCTTATGGGATGGACCAGTGATGTAAGAAATCTCATGGACAGACTGCCAAGGTAGCAGGCTATACTGGATAATAGTCATCCCCAATTCAAGAGGTTGTAGGGGGAAAGCAGTAATTATTTCTCGGGAAAGCGCAGGAGCCGCCAAATTCTGCATCGCATTGTTTCAATCCCGTAGCTGTAGGGGATGAAAGTAAGAGGAGGTGCAGACATGAGATGGATATTAGGACTGGTCTGGATCGCTTTTATTGCCTATGCATTGTTGTTGGCACCGGGGCAGTCACCTGGAAGTGATCCGATATTCAAAGAACTGATTACAATGCAAAGCAAAGAACCTTGGTTACTTACGGTATTTTCGTGGTTAGGTATTTTCCCGGCAGTTTATGCCTGTATGCTGTTAAGAACATCTGCGAAAGAACGAGGCCGTGTTCCGGCTTGGCCGTTTGTCATACTTTCTTTTGGACTGGGTGCTTTTGCCCTGCTTCCCTATTATGCATGGTCATCATCCGCAAATAGAGCTTCGGGTTACGCAAGCTTGCATTTTGGTCGTCAGCGGGAGACGGGAATTGGACGGGTAGCAGCCCACAAGCTGACGCATGTAGTCCTTCTGCTGTTGACGCTGGGGACAGCTTTCTATGCCGTGACGCAAGGTCATCCGGATGTATATATGGAAGCATTCAAGCAATCTGCCTTTGTACATATCATGACGATTGATTTTGTGCTGCTGACCTTACTTTCCATGATTGCGATATACAGGGATACTAAACTGAGTCGACGTTCAGCAGCTTGGACCGCGGCAGGCATCATCCCTATTGTGGGTCCACTAATCTATCTGTTGACGCTCAGGAGAGACAGAGCTTGATCATCCACATCTGAAGAATCCAGAAGTAAAAGGTAGCCATTAAGCTTGAATGCGAACAATTCATGTGCTTAATGGAAAAATATATAAAATCCAAAGAAGGAGTGGCTATTGATGAAAAATCATTTTAACGCATATATTGTCCGTAAAGAAGAACAGGGCGGAGTGAAAGCTGCTATAGAGCAACTGAAGAAGGAAGATCTGCCAAATGGAGATGTAACGGTACAGGTGCAGTATTCCAGTGTCAATTATAAAGACGGACTCGCTACCCTTGAGAAAGGCGGCGTCGTTCGTGAGTACCCAATGGTACCGGGAATTGATCTGGCCGGAACGGTAGAGGAGTCGGTCAGTGGACGTTTTGCACCAGGAGATCGGGTGATCAGTACAGGATTTGAACCTGGCGTATCTCATTACGGAGGGTACAGCGAGTATGCTCGTCTGCGCAGTGAATGGCTGGTGCCTCTGCCACCGGGGCTCAGTGAGAAAGAAGCCATGGCAATTGGAACTGCAGGATTCACGGCTGCACTTTCGGTAGATGCGCTGTTACAGGCTGGAGTGACACCGGAGATGGGCAAGGTTCTGGTTACGGGTGCAACGGGTGGTGTTGGCAGTATGGCAGTTGCCATTCTGTCGAAACTTGGTTTTGAAGTAACAGCCAGCACAGGCAAAAAGGATCAGGAGGAGGCATTGCTCCGAAACTTGGGCGCCTCAGAGGTTATTACTCGTGAAGAAGCTGATGCTCCAGCTAAAGGAGCCATGGGGAAACAGCTATGGGCGGGAGTTGTTGATCCAACAGGAGGACCGGCTCTTGCGGACCGATTGAAACAGATTCAATACGGAGGTGCGGTAGCGGTATCCGGGTTAACTGGAGGCACAGCTTTTGAATCCACGGTACTTCCGTTTATTTTGCGTGGCATCCAGCTTGTTGGTATAGACTCTGTATATTGTCCGATGGAACGTCGGGAACGATTGTGGAAACTGCTCGGCGGAGAATGGAAACCGGAGCGCGCGCTGGAACTGGGAATTCGGGAAATTTCCTTGGATCAATTGCCTCTTACGCTGGAGACTATACTCCAAGGTGGTGCAGTGGGTCGTACGGTGGTCAATACAATATCAGATCTGCCATCCGCATAAGATTCTAAGTCCTTAGACATGCTAATTCTACCTGATTGGGTCACAGCACACGTGGCTGGAAAGGAAGGATTGGCATGTGGTTTGCTAGAAAAGGGCGAAGTCTGGTTGGAAAAACAATGAAGTCGGTACTTGTAAGTGGTGTGTTGATCACGAGTGTCTGGTCCCTGGCGGCTTGTTCGGCATCATCCATTGAGCAGGAGCGGAAGGTCTACACGCGCGAAGCGACGGATGAAGGAAATGTGCGGGCACAGAGTCAAGGACACGGATTAAACGGTGAATTGGTGAGTGAGATCAGTAAGAGTTTCGAAGCAAAGGGCATCCAGCTGATGAATAACATGTCTGCCGATGACGGCCATGGTGGGATCTCTTATATGTATTTGTTGAATGGAAGTGGCAGACACATCGTGAAAGTCCATATTTTCAGTGATGCTGCAACCCGGGCTGCCAGTATGAAACAAATGTATAGTGAGAATCGTGATGAGGCTGTCTTGGAGAATGCGCTTGGCCGGACAACGATTCGCAGCAAAGGATACGTCTCACTCGTTTATACAGCTTCTGGTGGGGAAAAGGACAAGTATGAACAGGATGTTATGCAGGTGTTCCAACATGTGCTGGGGCAACTAAGGTAAGTTGAGCGAGAACCCCTTCGTAATTTACCATACAGCTGAAAATAAACCCGAAAAACCCGTCTGATCTTTCAGACGGGTTTATATATTTCACGCATCACATGCCGCAGCTCGGGCAAAATGAGTTTTTCCATGGCCAATTTGACGGCTCCTTTGGAACCCGGCATGGAGAATACGGCTGTTCGTCCAATCGTTCCAGCGACGGCTCTGCTCAGGATGGCAGCGGAACCGATATCTTCGGTGTAACTGAGAAAACGGAAGATCTCACCAAAGCCCGGTAGTTCCTTGTCCAGTAGTGAGGATACTGCTTCGTAGGTTGTATCTCGGGGTGCAATCCCTGTCCCGCCGCTAAGTAGCACCGCTTCAATATCATCACGAACAGCTGCATCTTGCAGGATGCTTCGAATGTTCTCCGTTTCATCTGGTGTGATGATGTATTCAACGATCTGATAACCTGCTTCATTCAGAAGCTGGTGCATGAGCTGGCCACTGGTGTCAGTGTCTTTAGTGCGTGTGTCCGATACTGTAACAATCATGCACGATACCGTGGTTGGAGCTTCCTGGCGATGTTGTTCCACTGAATTAGTCATGAAACTTCCTCCTTCAATCAACATGTCCTCATAGCATAGACCATCCGGTAGAATCAGGCAATGTACTGGGGAAGAGTTGAACGTTATTGCACAACGAATGCGGGATGGTGTACACTCGCTAGATATAGATAGATCAGGTTACAAGAAGGACAATCAGAGAGGTGTATACGCATGAATGAAACGATTTTAAAAGAACAATCCATACCTGTATATATACTGTCAGGTTTTTTGGGGAGTGGCAAAACAACACTGCTTGTTCAGTTGATTGAACATTGGCAACAGCAGGGTTTGCGTCCCGCAGTGGTTATGAATGAGTTGGGCGAAGTCAATCTGGATGGTCAGATTGTGGATTCCACCGTTCCGATGACAGAGATGTTAGGTGGATGTATCTGTTGTACCGTACGTGGTGACTTGGGATTGCAACTTGCCGATCTCGTTCAGGAGGAATCACCTGATGTTATCATCATTGAAGCAACTGGTGCGGCGAATCCAATGGAGATTCTGGATGCGGTAACGGAGACTTCACTTTACATGCGGTTGGAACTGAAAAGTCTCATTACCGTTGTGGATGCAGCACATCTATCTGGTCTGTATCAGGAGCAGAAGGGGCAGACCTTCAAGCTAATGCAGGAGCAGATTCGTTGTGCGTCTGTGCTTCTCTTGAACAAAACGGATCGGGTGAGTGCACAGGAACTGAAGGATCTGGAGCAGCTTTTGGCAAAATGGAATGGCTTCGCCCCTGTAATTCCTACGGTCAAATGTGAGGTGGAGATGGATCTGTTGCTTCGCAGCGGGGCAGACGTACACGTACGTGATTCAGCTTCTGAAGCAGGTAAGCCGGCTCACCAAGAGCATCATGTGCATACGGAAGCTTGTGGTACACATGGCTGCAATCATGGTCATGAACATACAGATCATACAGATCATACAGTCCAAGGCGATGCTACGAATACTGACGCATCTCATAGCTATAGTCATGACCACGGACACGAGCATTCCGCTCCTCATGCATCACACGAACATGTCATGGTGTATACGCATTATTTCAGTCATCCGGTGAACAGCGAAGCATTTGAACAATTTGTATCTGCTTTGCCACGGGATGTATATCGAGCAAAAGGCATCTTATCGTTTAGTGACACGGCGAGCCGTTTCTGGTTCCAGTATGCCTACCGTGAATCGGATTACATGAAGATCACACCTCAGGGAGAGGTCCCTAATGTTGCTGTGTTTATAGGTGAACATTTTGACCAAACTGTCATTCGTGACCAATTACTGGAATTGGAAGCGATAAAGTAGGTTAGATGATTCAATATTCCTCCGAACTGGGTATTAAGATGCATAGCAAACTTTGCCTGGGAGGTAACTTTAAATGACACAACAACAATATCAACAATGTATCGATGCTTGCCTGGAGTGCATGAATGCATGCAACGTATGTTACATATCGAGTCTGAAAGAATATGATCTGGCGATGTTGCGTGATTGCATTCGTTTGAATCGGGAATGTGCGGAGATCTGCAGTTTTGCTGCACAAGCGATGACACGGGGAAGTGATTTCATTGCTGAAATATGCGAATTGTGTGTGAAAGCTTGTGAAGCTTGCGCCGCTGAGTGTGGCAAACACCACCATGATCACTGCCAAGCATGTGCAGAGGCTTGCCGCAGATGTGCAGAAGCTTGCCGGTTTATGGCAGCAGTGGCGTAAATATTATTTCACTGGAATATATAATTAAAACCGATAATGACCGTTGTCCCCTAAGGGAAGGCAGTGAACATAAGCATCTGAGACGATGTGCCTATGTGTTGCCTTTCAGTAGGGGATTTTTAATGCAGGTTGCCAAGTCTGATCGTGGTATGTATAATGATGGCAATGAATTGAAACGAAGAATATCAATGATCGGGAGAGTAGCCAGATCCATACATGACAGCGAGCCGGGAGAGGTGGAAGCCGGTATGACATGACCTGAGTGAACCGCACCCGTGAGATGGTTATCCGAAAAGAGGTACGTACCCCGATTGGGGATAGGCCATATCTGTCTGAGGGTAACCCGGCTTGCGACCGTTATACGCATCGAGCGGAACAGGTTCTACTGGTATGCATGTTGATGCATATTAAGAGTAAGCTGTTCACCTAGAGTGGTACCGCGGGAACTGTTAAGTCAGCTCTCGTCTCTTATTTAGAGACGAGAGCTTTTTTTGTGTTTATTTTCAGCCAATAATGAATGGATAAGGAGTGTTTGGCATGTTGATGAAGCAGGCTGCGGCCGATATTGCCCCTTTAACGGGATTGAATGAAGAAGAGGTTCTGAGATTATTGGAAGTCCCACCTCAGGCGGAGATGGGGGATGCAGCATTCCCTTGTTTTGCATTAGCGAAGTTATTAAAGAAAGCACCGGCAGTTATTGCAACTGAGCTCGCAACGGGATTGCAGGCATCTGGAATTGAAGCGAATCCCGCCGGGCCGTATGTAAATATCCGTTTTAATCGGGAGAAGCTCGCGCCGAATCTGCTGAAAGAACTGGGGAATGCGGCATTTGGTAAGCTTCAGCTTGGTCAAGGTTCACGTGTTGTGATTGATATGTCTTCCCCTAACATCGCAAAACCCTTCGGAATCGGACATTTGCGTTCTACTGTAATCGGTGCAGCACTGTATCGGTTGTATAACGAAGCGGGTTATACCTCTGTAAGTGTGAATCATCTGGGAGACTGGGGAACCCAGTTTGGCAAGCAGATCGCAGCGTATAAACGGTGGGGCAATGATGAAGCGTTGCAGGCAGACCCGATCCGTACGTCACTGGAACTGTATGTGCGCTTCCACGATGAGGCGGAGAACGATCCTTCTCTGGAGATTGAGGCACGCGACTGGTTCCGCAAGCTGGAGCAAGGGGATGATGAAGCACAGCGGTTATGGGCGTTCTTTGTGGAAGTGAGCATGAAGGAATTCAACCGGATGTATGAACGTCTGAATGTGCAGTTCGACCATACGCTGGGGGAGAGCTTTTACAATGACAAGATGGGTGCAGTGGTTGAAGAACTGAAGGCAAAAGGTTTACTTGAAGAGAGTGATGGAGCACTCGTGGTACGTCTGGAAGATGAGAACATGCCCCCGTGCCTGATTATCAAAAAAGATGGAACAACAATCTATCCTACTCGGGATTTGGCTACGGCAGTCTATCGTCATGAGGTGATGAAGGCAGATCGGTTGTTATACGTGGTCGGAGGCGAGCAGAAGTTACATTTCCGGCAGGTATTTGCGGTCCTATCCCGGATGGGTCATGAATGGTCTGCGAATTGTGAACATATCCCGTTTGGATTAATGCGTTTTGAGGGACGGAAAATGTCTACCCGCCGCGGTAAAGTCGTCTTTTTGCAGGAAGTGTTGGATGAGGCAGTTGCTCGTGCTTTGCAAATTATTCAGGAGAAAAACCCGAATCTGGAGAACCCTCAGAAGGTGGCTGAGGCGGTCGGTGTAGGGGCCATTGTCTTCGGTGATCTGCGTAATAATCGGTTAAACGATGTGGACTTCTCCTTGGAGGATGCGGTGAGTTTTGAAGGAGAGACCGGACCTTATGTGCAGTATACCCATGCCCGGATTCAAAGTGTGCTTGCCAAGGCAGAAGAGGCGATCCCCGTGGAAAATGAAAACCCTCTGCCTAACCCCAGCCTTGCGGATGGTGAGAATAACACAGTAACCACTCTACCCCCTATCGGAGATACCTCATGGGCATTGCTGAAACTGCTTGGTGATTATCCCGAGTATCTGGAAAAAGCAATTCATCGGAATGAGCCTTCGGTCATTGCCAAATATACAATAGATGTCGCTCAAGCGTTCAACCGCTTCTATCACGCCGAACGCATTGCGGATGCGTCATCTGATGTAAGATCCTTCCGAGTGGCATTGGCCAAACGGACTGCCGAACGCCTCGCGTACAGTTTACATTTGCTAGGTGTGCAAGCTCCAGAGCGGATGTGATCCCAGGTGATAAGGAGTACACGTGGACTTTTCAAGAAAGCCAATCAAGATGTACCAGACTCATCAGGTCGAGGTATGTTGCTTCAACGAGTGAGCAAGCGATTAGGTAATGCTCAAGTACTTGATGAAATTAATCTGGAAGTGAAGCAGGGAGAATGTGCTGTACTTATTGGCAGAAACGGTTCTGGCAAAAGTACGTTGCTACGTATGTTGGCAGGTATTTTGTTACCCGATACAGGATCGATCCAGCGCACAATGAAGGGTTCTGATGGGTATGCAGTAGATGGTCTGCCACGTTTACCCTTTACCTCTGGAGAGTACTTGTGGGATATGGGTCGTATTCGGGGCATTAGCCCCGAAGTACTGCGTGGGCGGATTAGAGAACTTAGTGAACTTTTATATCTGGATACCGCGATCGATCAGAAGTTACCCTTATTATCGAAGGGCACACTGCAAAAAGTGAATTTGATTCAGGCCCTGTTACCTGGACCGGGTGGTCTTTTGTTGCTGGATGAACCTTTATCAGGCTTGGATATTCCAGCTCAAGAGGCAGTGGTATCCTTATTGGGACAATGGAAGGATGAAGGGACATCCATCGTTACAGCTTGTCATGAACCGTTGCTAATTGAACGTTTGGCAGACCAGGTGATTGTGTTGAAAAAAGGCAGCGTGCTCCGCTACTGGAGTCGTGAAGATATACTTCAAGCTGGCGAACCCGTTGTATGTATTCAAAGTCTGACGAAAGCTGGAGAGGATCTGGTTAACGATCTATCTATTGTACAACAACCGGGAGTGCTGTCTTTAGTTCGTAATACAAACTCGGAGAAATCCAATTCCTGGTTGTGGGATTGGAAAGTGGTTCAACAATCAACAGATGATGTCCTCAGAATGATTCTGGCATCCGGAGGTTCGGTTGTGTCTGTACAACAGGAAGAAAGTCAATTACATATGGAAAGTCTGCTGGAAGGACAACATCCAGCTGTACATGCGAGTCGTAGAGGTGTCACAGAATCTGTGGACTTAAGCTCTTCCATGGATGATGCGGGGGGAGAAGCCAAATGATCTATCTGACCCGATATTTGTTAAGGCATCACATTCGCTCACAGAAATATTTTGCACCGGTTATCTTTTATATCATCGCCATGCTGCTGATCTATTCCTACAAACCCAACCCTATTGCGGACAGTTACAGTGTCACGGCTATGCTGTTATTTCTGGCAGCTGCTTGGCTCGGAGTAATGGTGATGAATACCGAACCTGCAAAGCAGTATCAATTACTCGTCCTTCATGCAGGAAGCAGGCGTAAGGTGGTAACAAGTCAACTCATCTGTGCCTGGATAATGCAATTCATGCTCACCGCAATCACTGTGCTGTATCCCGTGTTCGCGGGAATGTTCGAGAAACAACCTACAGGTGAGGAGTGGATGATGACTTGGTTAGGACATCTGGGGTTATCGTTGCTGGGATTGGGCATTAGTGTATTCTTTCAAAAATCGTACATTCCCTTGCTTAGTCGAAGTATGCCTGCTCTCATTATTGTATTATTACTATCGTTTATCCAAGGTTCCTTAAGTGAACGTTTGCCTGAATCGTTAGAATGGCTTGGCCGCATTCTTCCGCCAGCTTTTTATCTGGTTCGTGAGATGATGTTATTTGATGAATCAAAGATGGACTCTTTTGTTTCGGTTATGCTGTGGACTGTGCTCTATGCATTAGGGTTACTAATCATCCATGTGTGGCTGTCCGGAAGAAGAGATCTGCGGAGTTAGAAGACGCGCTTCCCGATAACTTGAATGTTGCTCTTGGTTTGGTTAGGATAGAGGGACATGGAATAGTTAACATTGTACGGTTGAAGGGGGCGCTCGCATATGCAAAATACAGATATCCAGAATGGTGACATGCTGGACAGCGAACACTCCAGGGAATTGTTTGCCTATTACGGATTGGCAGTGTACTACGGGCAGGCGCTTGAACAGCAGCTGGTCAATCTGATTTTATTAATGAAAATGTCTCAGGGCAAAGCCGTGTCTGAAGAGGATCTGGAAGATCTGTACGAACGAAAGATGAGCAGTTCACTGGGGCAGCTCATTCACGAAGTGCGCCATCATTTTACATTCTCTGAGGAAGAGACTCGCCAGTTGAATGAGTTATGGCAGCAACGTAACCGTATCGTACATCATTATTTCAAGGAACGAATTCACGAGACATTCAGTCCGGAAGGACGATCACGCATGATTAAGGAATTGGAGGATTTCAAAGACCGTGCACAGGAGTTGGAGATCCGTCTTCAGCAATATACGGGTGCCTGGATCGCAGAGCTTGGTCTGGATGCCGAATCCGCAGCAGCTCTGCAAACGCTGGAGCGTATGCATACCGAGAGTATGCAAGCAAGGGCTTTGGAAGAGGATGAATGACAAGCAAACGGATAACGAAACGCTGGATATTAAAGACGGTTCTGGCTGTAGTATTGGTTGGAATCCTGTGGACTGTGGTTACCGCAATCCGTATATCTACATATACGGATGAGGATTCATCCAGGATATCGGATGCAGCAATCATTCTGGGCGCAGCCGTGGCGGGGGATAACCCTTCACCTGTATTTCGCGAACGTATTGAACACGGGATTGAATTATACCGTCAGGGTACCGTTCGTAATCTGCTTTTCACAGGCGGGTCAGGTGATGATGGAGAACATACGGAAGCTGAAGTGGGTCAGAAGTATGCCATCGCACATGGAGTAGATCCTGCGGACATTCGCATCGAGACCAAATCCAGAATTACCGAGGAGAATCTGGTCAATTCAATTCCAATTGGTGAACAGGCCGGTTATCAAACCTATACGATTGTGAGTGATCCATTACATATGAAACGTGCCATGAAGCTGGCTGCCGGACTGGGTATGGATGCCGTACCTTCTCCGACACGAACAACGGCTTATCGAACCTGGCGCAGCAAGTTTCCTTTTCTCGCAAGAGAGACCGTGATGTATATGGGATATACGATCAAAGGATGGATAGACAATCCGCAGCAGCCATGAGGTTGCACGCGGATTGTTTTTTTGTCTGGACGAAATAAACAGTAACGGAACATGCCTCCAGATGAAAATACACAAAAACCGATCTACACCGCAAACCCTGAGGTAGCTGTGTAGATCGGTTTTTGTTTTGCCGTCGAGTACATCATTTTGATCGGTTACTTAAAGAGCTTTCTGTTTTACTCTGTTATGCATTGCCTCCGGCAAAGGAGGTTGAGGTTGGAATGATCTCACCCGACGGATTTCCGTTGGTTGCACTCGCTGCTGCTTGCGCACCTTGTTGAAGCTGATACATCTTATAATAGCGGCCTTTAAGCTCCATCAGTTCATCATGTGCACCTTGCTCAACGATACGCCCGCGATGCAGAACCAGAATCTGATCTGCCGAACGAATAGTGGAGAGACGGTGAGCAATGATGAAGGTGGTACGTCCTTTTTTGAGGACTTCGAGTGCGTTCTGAATTAATGCTTCCGTTTCCGTATCAATATTGGCTGTCGCTTCATCCAGAATGAGGATGGCCGGATCAAACGCCAGTGCACGAGCAAAGGAGATCAACTGACGCTGTCCAGCAGACAATGTACTTCCTTTTTCGATGACAGGTTCGTCAAAGCCTTGAGGCAAATGAGCCAGGATACGTTCAGCGCCTACATCACGCAGCGCCTGTTCAATTCGTTCACGGGAGATCTTCTCATCGCCGAGACTGACGTTGGAAGCAATTGTGCCTGTGAACAGATACGGGTCCTGCAATACAATCCCCATATGCTCGCGAATCCACTGTTTAGGCAGATCTTTGACGTTCTGACCGTCAATCGTGATCTTGCCTTTTTGCGGGTCATAGAACCGGAACAGCAGGTTGATGATTGAGCTTTTACCCGAACCGGTATGACCGACCAGAGCGACCGTCTGACCTTGGGATGCTTTGAACGTGATGTTGTTGAGCACATAATCTTTTTTATAGGCAAAGGATACATCGTCGAAGACAACATTCCCTTTGTATCTTGGCATAGAGCCATCGGTTACGGCTTCTCCCTTTTCATCCATCAGCTCAAAGACGCGACCAGCGGATACGAGGGAGGAGTCCAGGTTGGCGAGCTGATTCACCATACCGGTAATCGGCTGGAACAAGCGACCCAGAACATCAACGAAGGCATACAGAACACCTAATGAGATAATACTTGTGCCATCCAGCACACTGGAACCAAAGTACCACAGGACCACCGCAAAGGCGATATTCCGTAATACGTTAACCAGATTGTGTGAGGTGAAGGCATTCAGGTTCAGCATTTTGTTCTGGTGTTTCATATAGTCATCATTCAGATCTTCGAATTCCTGTTTGGTTTGTTTCTGATGGCGGAATACGCGGATAATGGACATCCCCTGAATGGACTCGTTAATGATTGCATTGATTTCACTCAGTCGGGATCGAATGATCGTGTTGTAGCGAGTGGCGAATTTGCGATAGAGCACAATCCACGTAATGAGCATCGGCACAACGAATAATGAGATTAGACCCAGGCGAACATCAAGCAGGAAGAGTGCGACATACACACCTGTAATCGTGATGATTCCTGAGAAAAAGTTCGAAAGAACAGCAACGAACAGATCCTTGACGGCTTCTGTGTCGTTTGTGACCCGAGATACAACTTTACCTGCCGGCAGGTTATCAAAAAAGTGCACCGGCAGTCGCTGAATATGGGCATACACATCGTTACGCAGTCTTTGAATGACCTTGTTGGCCGAGGATTGCAGCCAGAAAGTTTTACCAAACTCCATAATGACCGAGATCACGAGGAAGATCATGTAATACACAATTAATTGATAGATGCTGGGCATCTCTGGTTTGTAAAAAGCAAACAGTTCACCCGCGGACAGGGGTGTTGCCGCATATTGGCCTGTTACCTCACCTGCGCGTGTAACCGTGAGGGTTCCATCCGTATATGTGCGGTCCCCGTCAGGTGCGCTTACCGGTTCGTTTACAAAATAAAAACTTCTGCCGGCTTGTAATACCCGCACTTCGGAACCTTTGTTTTCATCCGGTTCGAACAAGCCTTCGCGTTTGTAGTTCTTACCGTTGTAGACTGCGGCTTCATCAGAAGCTGTTGTCTCATAGAAAGGCTGCTCAATCGCGAGCAAGTGATTATCGATCATGGATTTGGCGATGAACGGCCCGGCAAGCTCGGCCGCAACACCAATGGTAAGCATAATTAATGCAGCGATAAATGTTCCTTTGGCTTTCAAGGCGTAATCAAGCAGCCTTTTGCCTGTATTAGACTTCAATGAATTGACCTCCTACGTGGACAGATTGGACTCGACCTGTTGCCGTTCATACTGTTCACGGTACCAGCCGTTCATGGCTAACAATTCCTGGTGAGTGCCTTCTTCCGTAATTTTCCCGTGCTCCAGTACGATGATTCGGTCAGCATGTTCAATAGCAGACAGGCGATGAGTCGAGATCAGCGTGGTTTTGCCCGAGCGTTTGTTGCGTATATTTTCAATGATTTTGGCTTCAGTACGTGCATCGACCGCAGATAAGGCATCATCCAGGATCAGAATATCAGGATTAGCAATAAAGGCACGCGCCAGCGATACCCGCTGTTTCTGTCCACCTGACAGAGAGATTCCTTTTTCACCAACGAGTGTATCCAGTCCATCGGACAAAGTCCCCAGATCCCCGTCAAAAGCAGCGGTACGAATGGCTTCCATGATGACTTCATCACTGGCCCCAGGTTGACCAAATTGAATGTTTTGACGAACTGATTTGGAGAACAGAACTTGTTCCTGTGGTACGTACCCAATCCAGCTGTGCAAGTCATCTTTGGCGATATCCTGAATCGGATGACCCGAGATGCTTAATGTGCCCGAACCGGCAGGGTATTCATGAAGCAGTTGTTTGAGCAAAGTAGACTTACCGCTACCCGTACGACCCACAACACCCAATGTTTGACCCCGTCGTAGCGAAAAGCTGATATGACTGAGATTGTCGACAGTGGAACTTGGGTAACGGAATGTAACATCCTGCATCGCAATTTCTTCCGGATTCGTAACGTGAGCAGGTTGCTCCACATCTTGTACGGCAGGTTCTACTGATAAAGTCTCGTTGACCCGATCAAGCGAAGCGCTACCACGTTGCATCAGGTTAATTAATTCGCCGATGGCAAACATGGGCCAGATCATCATCCCCAGGTACATGTTAAACGATACGAGATCCCCCAGGGTAATTTCATTATGAAATACAAGATATATGCCGTAGGCAAGTGCAATCACATAACTGAGTCCAACGAAGAGGCGGATGGTGGGTTCAAATAGGGCATCCATTCTGGCAACAGCCAGGTTTTTGCGATACACATCTTCGGTCACGTCGGCGAACCGTTTCTCGTCCAGACGTTCCTGCACATAAGCACGCACGACACGAATCCCGGCGATGGATTCCAGCACCTGATCGTTCATATCTCCGAATGCATCCTGTGCCAGGGTGTAACGTTGATGTACAGCTTTACCATAGATCATCATGGCAATGGCGATAAAAGGTAATGGCAGGATTGCCGCCAAGGTCAGTTTCCAACTAACCAGGAAACCCATGGCGAACAATACGGTGGCCAGAAAGGCTGTAGAGTCTGTTAAGGTCAGCATGCCGAAGCCTGCTGTAGTGGCAATGGAACGAAGATCATTGGTGGCCCGAGCCATTAGATCTCCTGTTCTGTTTTTCTCAAAAAAGGGAGGAGTCATCCGTAACAAGTGGTCCATAAAGCGTGAACGAAGCAGCCGCTCCACTAGGTTGGCACCACCAAACAGTTTGTGCATCCAAACGTATGTAACCAGATAGATAATGATGACCGTTCCTAGAATAAGCAAAATATAACGCGTAAGTGAGGTGCCGGTAATGGAACCGCGCACAATCTCGTCGATGGCATTACCAAGAAGACGAGGAGGCAGCAGTTCGGCAATGCCCACCAGAATAAGCAAAATGACACCGGTTAGGTATCGTTTGCGTTCCAGCCGGAAGAACCAGGCCAGGTTTTTAAGTACAGAGAACAAGTGTTATCCCTTCCTTTCGATGTCCGAGAAATGCAAATTCCGTTCATGAATGCCGAAATGTACCCACAAAAAAAGACATACCGCACGCAGGCGGTATGTCTTCATATAATCATACGGCAGCATGGCTCAGAGAACAGAGCCGTCACCATATATAAGTTCGATTGTGAGTATACATCACAGAGGTTCTAATGAAAGATCGCCTGTCATGCCGACTTATGAACGGAATAATGATTTCGGGTGTGCTCCGGTATTTAGTTGTGTGCTGAATTGACCTATCATATGTTTGTTAAACACCGTAATCACCCTTTCTTTTTTTGGAAATAAATACAATGTAGACCTCGTATGTTTGCATCTTAACACCGGCTTTTACAATCTGTCAAACATTTTTCACAACTTATTTTGTCTTTATGTGGTCACTCGGGTTTGTATTCAAGTCCCTGTCGAGATATGATGGAACATATATATACAGAAGGAGCTGACACCAAATGAGTACCATACATGTATCCGATCAAGCTGCTCGCTGGTACAAGGAAGAGCTGAATTTGAACGAGGGAGACAGCATTCGATTTTTTGCACGTTATAGCTCTGGCGGAGGTCTTCACCCTGGATTTTCGCTAGGTATTGCTGTAGAGAAACCGAGACATCCTGCGGATCAAACCGAAGTGTCGGGGATTCAATTCTTCATGGAAGATCACGATTATTGGTATCTGAAAGGGCACCAACTGCATGTGGACATCGTTGATGAAGGTCAGGATATCGAATATCGTTATACCGAAGTCTAATCCTTGAAGTATTCTGCTAAGCAATAGATGGATTACAGGTCGCCACCGGCTTCCGAGTAGGAGGAGGGGATAAGCAGTGAATCTGCCACCACGAGATTTGGCCCAGTATATCGCAAAACGCTCTCATATTGTTGTAAAAGCGGCGGTGCGGGCTGAGAACGAACAAGGTGAATTACTGCTGATTCAGCATGCTGAACATGGTCACTGGCGGTTGCCAGCAGGTGAGATGCGCCCGGGTGAGGCTATTGAAGATGCTGCACATCGGGAGTTATGGGAAGAGACAGGTTGGACTGCTGATACCATGACACTGGAAGGTCTCTATTCGGGGCCTGACCTTCGGTATCTGCATTCAAGCGGAGATGAAGAGTATTATGTCATTGCCATGTTTCGGACAGTGATCATTCAGGATGACCTTGTGGAGTCGCGTGTAAATAGTGATGCAGGTCTGAAGTTTTTTGCGCTGGAGTCGTTACCACTTCTTAATCAGATTAGCCGAATCCTGTTAGCGCGGGAGATTGCAGAATAAAATAAGTGTTGACCGCAAAAAAATGACCTTGGCATGCACGATAAAGTGGATGCCAAGGTCATTTTTTAAAAAATCCGATTCTGGTGCTCAGAGCATGAATTACACCTGATCCAGTGGTTCATCATCCATCGCAAAATCAAAATCATCAATATCGAATACCTGTACAGGTGATTCAGACTCAATTATGCGTGCAATCAGTTCAACCTGATCGGTGAGAATCGGGATACTCAGGCGCTGAGATGTCAGCAGCAGTTCGGTCTCAATGGGATCGAAATACTCCCCGTACTGTGCCGTATCTATTGCATTGATAATGGCAATGGATACTTGGTCACCAAATAAAATGGAGGGGCTTTTGGCCCATGGAACAAGTAACGCACGCTCTATTTTTTTCTTATTCAGCGGTTCCTCGAAATAAGAAATCATTTCATTGATTTTGGATTTCACATGCTGATCATCTGCCGGGTTATCCATCATGGGATCAGGACTGGTTTGGAATTCATATAGCTCAAGGATGGTGGTATAAGGAACAATATATTCAACAGGCGCGGGCGGCGCTAGCAATTGACCGTAAATCGCCACCATCACGGCTTCTGTAATAAACTGACGTGACATGGTTCCTTAATCCTCCTGCGCCATTAATAGTTGCAAAGTGAATCTATACGTTTATGCAACAGCATAACCATAATAGTACGTGTTCAAATAGGACGGTTTTCAGTACCGAGAAGATGGGATGAAGCTAGAAATGGAGTAGCGGAGCGTAGGGAAAACTACGTGAGCAACCGCAATGTTTCCAAAGGAAACATACTTCGTAAGCCTCCCGCTTATTTCGGCTGAATTCCATATTCGATGCTGATGATGCCTTTAGGCATCCTTCGTAATCAAAAGCGGACTTTTTGAACAACCTCTAATGTGGATTATTCTGCTGTAGACTCGTGTACATGATTTGCATGAATAGAAGTATATCACACAACGGTGGGAAATACAGCCAATCTGCATAGCATGTAAGGTCACAAGCTTCACAATTTGATTCAGGATTTGCCCAGCAGCAATGATAAAATTCCCGCCGCAATCAATGGACCCACAGGTACACCCTTGAATAGGGCAACCCCAAGTACCGTTCCGATTAACAGCCCTGCAACGACAGTTGGCTGTGTACCCATCAACGTAGCACCACGTCCTCCGAGATATGCCACCAGTAATCCTACGCCAATGGCGAGCAGCGATTTCCAGTGCAGGAAAGACTCACCGATCGTCTGCAGACTCATCTTTCCACTGGCAAGAGGTGCCATCACGCCAATGGTCAGAATGATAATGCCCAGTGTAAGTCCGTATTTTTCAAGCCATGGAAATACCTGATTCAGGTTCAGGACTCGTAGCAACAACAGAAATACCATCGCTACGGTCACAGGTGTGTTGCTGCTGATAATCCCGAGAGCCGCAAATACGAGCAACAGCAGGGAAGTCATATCCATTGTTTTCATTTCCCTTCAGTCTGTCCACGTTGTTTGCTAACGATATGTTCCGCAATGTAACGTCCATGCCAGCGCCCGGATTCAATAAAGACTTCATTGGCATTACGCCCCGAAGCGATGACTCCGCCCACATATACACCAGGTACGCTGCTTTCCATCGTTTGTGCATCATATAGAGGTTTATCCATATCATCAGACATCTCCACACCTACCGACGTGAGTAGTTGACGATCTGGACGGAAACCGGTCATTGCCAGTACGAAGTCATTATCCAGTTCCCGAGTGGAACCATCCGCGTGTATCAGGCGAATCGAATCATCCAGTATTTCATTCACGCGTGATTCCAGGTGGAGTGTGATATGACCTTTTGTCACCATGCTCTCGAATAGCGGACGTACCCATGGTTTAATATGCTGGGACAGACCACTGCCGCGATAAACCATATCAATATGTGCTCCGACCCGAACCAGTTCCATGGCCGCATCCACGGCTGAGTTGCTTCCGCCAATAATGGCGACACGTGTACGGGTATACGGGTGGGCTTCCCGGAAGTAGTGGGTTACCTTATCTTTATCTTCTCCAGGGATGCCGAGATAGTTAGGATGGTCAAAATAACCGGTAGCTACAACTACATTGCGTCCAACATGTACGATGGCTTCCCCGCGGCGATTGAGCGTATGTACCTCAAACGTACCATCATCCTTGCGTTTAATTTCACGGGCTTCCTCATAGTTATGAACACGCAGACCAAAATGTTCGGCTACCCTACGATAATAGGCAAGTGCTTCATAACGAAACGGTTTATCATTAGGTGTGCTGAACGGAACGTTTCCGATCTCAAGCAGCGGGGCTGTGCTGAAAAACTGCATATGGGTTGGATACAGATAAATAGATTGAACGATATTGTATTTCTCAACGATCACAGCGGACAGTCCCAGCCGCTCACATTCAATGGCAGCAGACAGACCGCATGGGCCTCCGCCGATAATAATGACATCTTCCATGTTCTTAATCCTCCTTATTTCAAGCAATATAATCCTACCGTAAATAACGAGCCAATGCCAGTTCGAGCGTGGAGTTTAATTAGACAAGCTTACTTGAAACCAAAGGAGTTGACGTGTAGAGAAGAAAAGACTAATATCAAATTAGATATATATCTAATTGAAAGCGAGATGAACGATGATGCAGCTGGAGAAAATTGTGGCTTATCATAAAGCGTTGGCTGACCCGACCCGGCTTCGCATGCTGCTGTTGTTGGCACAGGGTGAACTACACGGACAGGCACTTGCCGAGCGGCTGAATCTGTCACAGCCAACCGTGACACATCATGCATCCAAGCTGAGAGAGGCGGCGCTGATTAAGGAACGACGGGAGAAAAATACAGTGTATTTCACACTCAATCCTTCGTTTATCCGCGAGAATGCACAGGCTTCGGTTGATTTTATCTTTGATCGAGAGGAGGTTACGGATATGAGTGATGTGAACGAAACATTGAAAGCGTCGGTCATGAGAAATTTTTTCTCCAAAGATGGACGACTGCGTCAGATTCCGGCTCAATACAAGAAAAAACTGATTGTACTTGGTCATCTGGTCGAGCAGCTTGAATTTGGTCGGAAGTATACAGAAAAAGAAATCAATACATTTATACAGCAATACCATGAAGACTTTGCCACGATTCGTCGGGAATTTATCATGCATCAGTTCATGTATCGGGAAGAGGATATCTATGAATTGAATCCGAAGGAAATGTGGACACGCTGGGATCAGGTCAAATAGAGTAGCTGGTGGTAAAAAAAGTTTGGGCTTGACAACTGTAAAGCTCAGTGTGTAACATAATGGATAATTCTACAAGGGAGGCGATTGTTTATGACAAATTTAAATGCAGTATACGTTAATTTGAATATGAACAGCGTCTCCGGAACGGATCAAAGCATGTAATTTTGCGTTAGCTGGATAGCAGTATCCATTGTAACGTGAAGTATCGCATGCTCAGATGAAGCCACGGGTGACGCACCCGTGGCTTTTTTGTTTGCCGATAAAAGGGTGTTCCTGAATTGTTTATATCGGAGGATTAAGTGTTTTATCCGGTAGATCTACAAGAAGGGATGATCTTTGGTTCGGCTAACTACCTATTGCCACGGGTGTATTTCTACTCGTGGTTTTTTGTTTTGATCTGAACCGGAGATGATTGTTCACTCGGCTTGAATGAAGTAAACAACTTATTTTGGGAGGAATTTTTATTTTAGATAACCATATTGAGAAGTACGGCTGGTCTGCAAAGTGGCAGGAACTGTGGCAAGAGACAGGGATGGAAGAACAGGAGAAAAAGCCAGCCAGAATTATCGCAGACCATGGACATCTGCAACGTTTGATCACAGAAGAGGGCGAATGCTGGGGAAGAATTTCGGGCCGAATGCGTCATGATAGTCTGGAGACCAGCTTGGCACCAGCGGTTGGAGATTGGGTGGCCATTACAGGTCAGGCAGGTGAAGAAGCAATTATTCACAATCTGGTGCCCCGTCGGAGCAGGGTATCAAGACAGGCGGCAGGTCCAGTGACCAAGGAACAATTAATCGCCGCAAACGTAGATACACTGTTAATCGTGGCTGCACTTAATCATGATTTCAACCTTAGACGACTCGAAAGGTACGTGATGATGGCTTGGAATGGTGGCGTAAGGCCAGTCATTGTCTTGAGCAAAAGTGATCTGTGCAACAATGTGGAAGAACAGATCCGAAGTGTAGAAGGGATTGCTCCAGGCGTTGAAGTGCTTGCGATATCTGCAGTGGAGGGTCAAGGTAAATCCTTACTGGAACGATACTTGCAGTCAGGGCTGACTGTTGCGCTCACAGGATCTTCTGGCAGTGGCAAGTCTACGCTGGTGAACTGGATGATGGGTGAGGATGTGCAGCTTACGCAATCCGTCCGCGAGGGAGATAGTCGTGGGAGACATACGACAACACACCGGGAGATGTTTGTACTTCCACAGGGAGCCGTATTGATCGATACTCCAGGAATGCGCGAGCTTAATCTCTGGGATGAGGGCAATGATGGGCTGTCGCATGCATTTGGAGAAATTGAAGAACTTGCGGCCACGTGCAGATTTCTGGATTGCAGTCATACGCGGGAAGCAGGATGTGCAGTGAAAGAGGCCATACAGGATGGTTCATTGGATGAAAAAAGACTGAATAATTATCTGAAAATGCAGAAGGAATTGCAATATCAGCAGCGCAAGGAAGAAGTGGCATCCAGAAGGCGTACCGCTTCCAGCAAACCGGCCAATAGTCGCAAACCCAAGCACTCCCGTAGTGTGAAAGAGTGGGAGGAAGCCTGAAATCAGGCGGGCATCATCCGGTATCTTGCATAAGATAGGTCAGGAGGGATGTCATTATGCCAGATTACAGGATTATTGTAGATCTGTCTGACCACATGTTATATCTTCTGGATGGCAATCAGGTGATTAAGGGCTATCCCGTTGCCACCGGCAAGATGCTCACGCAGACTCCAAACGGGGAGTTCACTATTATTAACAAACAATCGAATCCAGGTGGGCCATTTGGCGTGATCTGGATGGGGCTGTCTGCTCCCCATTATGGCATACACGGAACCAATGAGCCCTGGTCTATTGGCAAATCTGTCTCCCACGGTTGTATACGCATGTACAACTCGGATGTACTGGATCTGTCTTCCAAGGTATCTGTAGGCACTAGGGTAACGATCCGGCCGTAGGGCCGGATTTTACTTTTATAAGAGGTAGTTTAGTGGATGAATTTGGAATTATAGAAAGAAGAACATATAATATGGTAAAGCTACGGCAGTTTCGAGAGAAAGTGAGTGATAGCTATGCTGATCAGGCGGGCGCGTGAAGGGGATGCGCAGGGGATAGCCCATGTACATACGGAGAGTTGGAAAACAACGTATCGGGGAATTGTGCCTGACGATTTTTTGGATCATTTGACTATAGAATCAAGATTGCCCCAGTGGGAGAAGACCATTCGTTCTGGCGAAAAGGATCAGATCTTGGTGGTAGCTGAACAGGATGATGGGAACATTGTCGGATTTGCTTGTGGGGGTAAGGAGCGTGAAGGAAAATTACCTTATGATGGAGAGTTGTATGCTATATATTTGCTGAAGGAAGTACAACAAAAGGGGATAGGTCAGCAACTGGCGACACATGTCGTTCATCATCTGCAGACCCACAATATGAAACGTTTGATCATATGGGCTTTGGAGCGTAATTCAGCTTGCCGCTTCTATGAAAAGATGGGAGGCACTCCAGTCCAGACACAGTCCCTCCGCATTGGTGGTCAAGATCTGATCGAAGTTGGCTACGGATGGGAAGACTTGAGCCTCTTTGGAGAGAAGAGCCTGCCCGACTGTTGAAAGACGTCCAGATGCTGAGAGAATAGTGTGGGTTGTATTGTTTCCTTAAGTTTAAAGAATGGAAGAGTTAATTCAGATCTTCACGTTTGCGTAATTCTGAACAAGGTTAATGATGTATTACACCGTGATGCAGGTGTGACATTTAATCTTGATCAGGAGGCGTATTCACATGACTTTAATGGACACTGAACATACAACATGGACGAAACAATATATTAATGGCAGCTGGGTAGATGGCTCCGGTGAGAAAACAATGGAGAATATCAATCCTTATTCGGGAGAAGTAATTGCCACATGGCGCTCTTCCAATAAGAAAGACATAGATAAGGCTTATGAGTCAGCTCAGAAAAATTCGATTGAATGGGCGAAGTCATTGCCTGCTGCGAAAGAAGAGGTATTGCGTAAAGTTTCATCCCTGATGGTAGAGCGAAAAGAGGAGATCATTCAACTGTTGATCACGGAATCCGGGAGTACCCGGATCAAATCGGAGGCGGAGTTTGCAGCGGCTAAACGCATTGTGGATGAAGCAGCATCTTTTCCTTATCGAATGAAGGGTGAGATTATTCCGTCCAATACCCCTGGCAAAGAGAACCGTGTGGTTCGTGAGCCGAAGGGAGTGATTGGTGTTATCGGGCCATGGAACTTCCCTTTGCATCTATGCCTGCGATCTGTAGCTCCAGCGATTGCTCTTGGTAATGGTGTGGTGATTAAACCAGCATCAGACACTCCGATTACGGCAGGTTGGCTCATTGCCGATTTGTTTGAACAAGCCGGTCTGCCTGAGGGCGTGCTGAATGTCGTTGCGGGAAGTGGCAGCGAGATCGGGGATTACTTTGTCGCTCATCCGGTTCCCAAAGTAATTTCATTCACGGGTTCCACCGAAGTTGGACAAGGGATCGGTAAACTGGCGGGTGAACATTTAAAAGAAACGGCACTGGAACTGGGTGGCAACAACGCCATGGTTGTGCTGGAAGATGCGGACATTGAACGTGCTGCTGAAGCGGCGGTCTTTGGCAAGTTTCTGCATCAGGGACAGATCTGCATGGCGCTGAATCGTATCATTGTGCATGCCGATATTTACGACCAATTCGTCGAATCATTTGTGGCCAAGACGAAGAATGTTCAGGCAGGTGATCCGGCGGATGTTAACACACTCGTGGGTCCTCTCATTCGGGAAAAAGAGGTAGAACGATTGCTGGAGCTTGTGAACAAAACCAAGGCCGAAGGTGCACGGTTATTGCTCGGAGGGACCAGTAAAGGCAGTGTGCTGTCTCCTACTGTACTTGCCGATGTTAAACCTGAACAGGATATCGTGCAGCAGGAATTGTTTGGCCCAGTGGCAGTGATCATGAAGGCTCATGATGAGCAGGAAGCTGTACGGCTGGCGAATGATACTCCTTATGGACTTAGTGGTTCCGTATTCACCAAAGATCTGAATCGAGGATATCAGGTTGCCCAGCGCATTGAATCGGGTATGGTGCATGTAAATGATCAGTCTGTGAACGATGAAGCGCATGTGATGTTTGGCGGTGAAAAAGCTTCAGGGATTGGACGTTTCGGTGGGGATTGGGCGATTGAGAAGTTTACACGTACTCGTTGGATCAGCATTCAGCACCAATATCGGGAATATCCGGGAGTGAAATAAGTCGAAAAAGAGTAAATTAGCAGGGGCATTTATGAATGATTAGAGTGGGTTATAAAAAGATCGACAAATCATGCGAAAGTCCGTCTCCAGCTTGGTGGGACGGGCTTTTTGCACAATATTACACCTCGGCAAAGTACGGCTTAATATAAGAGTGGAAAAGCTGTTTGGGGGTGACGCTATCTGGTTATTTATGGATACACGGAAGAATCGATCCGTAAATCCAATGGCAAAGGGGCTTAAATTCATGTCCATTGACCGCTTTATTCTGAGGAAATTGAATACCTGTCAGGAAGAACATACACGTGCCAATTTGGTTCGGCTGTTTGTCATTCGTATTCGTAAAGCCGAGATTGCGGAAGAACATGATGCCGCCTATGTCCTGAGCAAACTGCACTGAGCGATGGCTGATAATAATTGCGAACCGCTGTTAACGTGTATACAACTCAAAAAAGGAAGCTTGTCTATAACGACAGCTTCCTTTTTCATGTCTTGTAATGAATGTGTCTTGGTTGACTCCTTTTAATATAACGATAAAGCAAGGGAGTCGTTTTCACTTCGACTGTGGAGAATAGCTTCTCCATTAACAATCTCAATACTAATTAAAGAATGCAGACATTTTTGAATGGCGCGTTTACCGTTGCTAATTTTATGCTCAAGAGCACTGCTAAGCAATCTTAATGTCTTCTGCATAGGTTGTTTGTTTTCTTGATTAAAATATACAGGGATTGATTTGTTTTGAAAGGTTATTAGGGTTCTCACTTGAAATCACCTCACGGTTGTTATTTCATACAGCTAATATTAAATTCCAATGCTTAAAATTACCTTAAAATCAGCTTATGAAAACATAAAGGTGGGTAATGTTTGAAAAGTGTTCACAATTCAATTGTGAGCGAAGGAATAAAAGTCCTGAAAAACGTAACTTAATTACCATTTAAATGGAACGAAAAACGATAATTTTCGTATCCTCGCAATATTAAATTGCATAACTGCCACAAAAGTTCTGAGTCGAATGTACGATATTTTAATATATACGTGGGTCATATGTAACAAAATTACAGGTGGTACATTGCAAACAGGGTGTTTATGTAAGAAAATAGGGTTGATATAACGATTCATTCTCTTTTTTTTGATTTAATCTGACATTAGGACAATTTACATATGAGACCATGGGAGGGATTCGGATGATTCTAACCGTGCATTCCGGCCGCGAGGAAGGAGAATGGTTCGACATCGATGTTCCGGACGAATGTACCATCGAACATTTGAAGACATTACTCGGCGTTCGCATTTTTGGACAGGCACCGGGAGACGGCATTCAGTACATCCTTGAAGCCAAGTTTCCAGAAGGTCTGTGGTTCTCTCCGCAGAACGCACAGCAGTTAATGGAAACAGGGCTGCGACAGGGCAGTTGCGTACGTGTCCAGCGGGCTTTTTCAACAACTTCGGAAGAAGCGCCTGTATATGGAAGACGTTCATTGTTTCAGCAGGACAGCAACGAATAGGGCTTTTGAACGTATACATTCATTATTGAACGAACTAAAGGAGGTCTTCTCTTCGTGAATGTGTTATATCAGCGTTCTCCAAGAATGACACCGGTTCTCAAGGAAGAGAGACTCGAAATACTCAGGCCTCCAACAGAACCGAGCAAACCCACGTTTTCCATGATATCCATTATTGTGCCGATCATGATGACTATGGTCAGTATTGGTTTCTACGTATATATCAATATGACCGGCAAAATGAATAACAGCAGTTATATGATGTTTCAGATGATGACGGTCATGATGATGCTTACTTCTTACACCATTCCATTCTTCGTGTATCTGAGCAACAAGAAATCATATCGCAAAAAATTGGAAGAACGAAAAATAATGTATCTTGCCCAACTGGACAAACACCGGGAAGAACTGAAAGAAGCTCAGGCGGAGCAAGTGAAGAGCCTGTACGAAATTCATGGTGATCCGGGTGTGTGTCTTCAAGTGGTGAAGAACCGGAACAGTTCCTTGTGGGAGCGTTCACCAGAGGATGATGATTTCCTTCAGGTGCGCATTGGTACGGGAGAGATTCCATTCCGAATCAAACTTCAGGTTCCGCGGATTGATGGTTATGAGAAGGATGAGCTGATTGAAGCGGCCCATGAACTTGCGGCTGAATTCCAGACGGTACCGGATGCTTCCATTACATTGCCTTTGTTCCAATCGAAGGTTATGGGACTTGTCGGTGATCGGGAGGAGGTACTTGCTTCCCTGCGAGTCATCATCTCACAACTGACGGTACGCCATTCCCCGGATGAACTGAAGCTTGCTGCTTTCTATGAAGAAAAGGACAGCAAGGAATGGGATTGGCTTCGCTGGATGCCCCATATCTGGGATGAAGACCAAGGACAACGCTATATGGCCGACAGGCACAGCGGTGCGCATCAATTGGCGGACAGCTTGTTTTCCGTGTTGAATCGGCGTCGTAACAATAAGGAAGACCGCTACAAGAAAAGCGTACAAACGCCGTGCTACGTTGTAATTCTCTCCGATACGCAATTAATTGAAGAAGAACCGTTGCTTCCGCTGCTGCTGGAGTCGGCTCACGAGATTGATGTATGCACCATCATACTGGCTAATCGCAAGGAGTCTCTACCGATGCATTGTCAGTTGATCATGGATGCCTCCAAAGGCAAAGGGGTGTATATCAAAAAAACGGAAGATGCGGATGTTATTCAACAAACGTACAAGCCTGATGTGATCTCGAAGGAGATGGCAGAGGCGCTTTCCCGTTATATGTCACCGATCCGGTTGAAGCGGTCATCTGCTTCAGATATCCCGCAAGTGCTTCCGTTATTCGATATGCTGAGTACATCACGCGTGGAAGATCTGGATGTGGTGTCCAGGTGGGGACAGACGAGATATCCTGATACGCTGCCTGTACCAATGGGTGTACGCGCTGGTGGCAAAAAAATTGCGATAAACCTGCATGACAAAATTGAACGTCAGGGTCATGGTCCCCATGGTCTGATTGCAGGTACAACTGGTTCAGGTAAAAGTGAAGTTATCCAGTCCATCGTAGCTTCACTCGCTGCAGAATTCCATCCACATGATCTGGCCTTCATGCTGATTGACTATAAAGGTGGCGGGATGTCCAATACATTTGTTGATCTGCCTCATGTGGTAGGGACAATCACCAATCTGGATGGGAATTTGATCGAGCGGGCGAATATTTCACTTCGTGCCGAACTGGTCAGAAGGCAAAAAATATTAAATGATGCGGGAAACCTCCAGCATATTGATGAATATTACAAGATTCTGCGTTCCAGACATGAACAGCCACTTCCACATCTGGTTATTATCATTGACGAGTTTGCTCAATTGAAGCGGGACCAGCCGGAGTTCATGGATGAATTGATCAGTATCGCGGCCATTGGCCGGACACTTGGGGTTCATCTAATTCTGGCAACCCAAAAGCCAGCCGGTGTTGTGGACGATAAAATATGGAGTAATTCGCGCTTCCGGATCTGCCTTCGCGTACAGAGTGAGGGAGATAGCAGGGATATGATCAAGATTCCAAATGCTGCCTGGATTACAAAGCCTGGTCGTGGATATTTCCAGGTTGGTAGTGATGAAGTGTTTGAAGAAATGCAATTCGCTTGGAGTGGTGCACCGTATAACCAGCAGGAGGATTCAACAACGGTATTGCCTGTTATGGAAGTGCGCCTGAACGGTAAGCGGGAGCCTCTGTTAACTGGAGAGCGCAGAGCCGTTCTCAAAGGTGAAGATGTTCCGAAACAGCTTCAGGTATTTATTGATTATGTTGCGCAGTCTGCAGCGGATGCGGGTATCCGTCGTTTGCCAGGACCATGGTTGCCACCTTTACCAGAGACACTGGAATGGGAAGGTCTTCAGGAATGGCAGGAAGAAGAGAATCGGGATCTGCTGCTTGATGGCGGAGCGAGTGGTCTGAAACCACTGGTTGGTTTGCTGGATGATCTCCCTAATCAGCGCCAACAACCGCTCGCATTGCCTGTGGATCAAGGCCATCTGATCGTGTACGGTATGCCAGGACTGGGCAAAACAACATTTGTTCAGACCTTGCTTATGTCTTTGGCCCGTTCCCATAGAACTGAACCTTGGCATGGTTACATTATCGATATGGGCCGTATGATGAAAGACTTTGCAGCATTACCTCAGATCGGTGGTGTGATGATGGCTGAAGAGGAAGACCGGATCAAGCGGTTATTCCGTTATATTCTCAAGCTGTCAGCACAACGTAAAGATATCATCTCGGAGGCGGGCGTTAAAACGATTTCGGCCTACCGCCGGACAGCTCACGCGGCTGTCCCGCAGGTTGTGGTCGTTATTGATGGTTATCTTTCATTCCGCAATGCCTATCCGGAAGAAAATGAACTTCTGGAGACGATCCTGCGTGAAGGCGGAAGTCTGGGTATTACCTTTGTGCTCACCGCCAATCGGGTAACAGATGTATTTGAAAAATTCAGAAGCAATATTCCCAATGCGGTTTCATTTGAGTTATCCGATCCAAGCGATTATTATTATGCCGTGGGAAGACCTTCCAAGGCGCCAAGCCAACTTCCGCCAGGAAGAGGTCTGGTCAAAGGGCAAGTGCCTCCGTTAATGTTCCAGGCGGCATTACCTTCTTCAGGGGCAGATGAGGGCAAGCGTTCATCGGCACTGCGCCGTACGATTGCTGAGATTCGCCAAGGCTGGACAGGAGAAGAAGCGCCGCGGATTGCTCCACTTCCGGAAGAAATCAAACTCAAGGATCTGCTCATTCGGACAGGATCATATGGTCAGGCTTGGGATACATCGTCTGTAACTGTCCCTGTGGGACTGCTTACGGATGATCTGGAACCATTCGAGCTTAATCTGCGTGAAGGTCCGCATTTCATGGTAACGAGTCCGATGGAAGGCGGCAAAACGACATTTTTATTGACATGGATGTTATCACTGGCTTATCATGCTTCTCCGGAAGATGTGCAAATATACACAGTAGATATGCGTTATGGCTCAGGTGGGCTGGGGGAAATCAGCAGTTTGCCCCATGTCCGTGGACATGTATCGCGAGAAGAACAGCTTGCACCTGTCATTCAACAGTTGTACGATGAAGTTCTGAAAAGAGGCGAGATTTCCGGTGGACCGGAACTTGTGCTCGTCATCGACGATGCGGACACCTTGTCCAAGCAGCTAAACGATTTTAATGTAAAAGATCATTTGGGAGCGATTGTTCGTCAAGGAAGGGATCGCGGTGTACATGTGATTCTTTCCGGGGTTCCGGCAGACTTCCCAACCTTTGGTTCTGACTGGGTAACGGATGTGAAGGCTTCCCAGAGCGGAATGCTGTTCGGGACTTTAGACCCTAACGATCTCTCGTTCTTCCGTATACCTTATTCCGAATCTGGAGGTAGTTCAGGTGGGCTGAAGGTACTGCCTCCGGGTCAAGGTTATTATGTAAAACGTAAATATTCCAGGGTTAAAGGTGCAGTTCCATGTGATGACAGCTGGAAAATGACCGATTGGATTTCTGAAATTCGTGACCGATGGCATGTTGTAGTTTGAGGGGAGGTGGCTCATAATGTTGACGGTTCATGATTCTAAGCAAAAGGTAGTCACGTTGCAAACAAAGGAACTTTTTTTCCTGGCTGGTATTCTCGGTTCAGACCGACTGCTTGGTGTGGAAGATCCGTTTCGCGGCTATATGGCGGAGGATATCGCGATGGAGTGGGAGCGTGTCAAAACCTCCCTGCTTGACAAAGGATATCTGATTCGGGATCAGGATACCGATGAGCTGATCATGACACCGACCGTTTTCTCCAGGGTAGCCATTGCCGGATTGTCCGACAGAGCTTGTTGGATTCGCTACACGATCAACGGCAAGTCGTATGAGAGTTATATACATTGCACGGATGAGCGGGTCGTTGAAGTTTCCCGTGTTGACGACGTACCGGACTCGTTCCGGCTCAGCGATCTGGGAAGTGTTCGTGAAGCCATTGATGTTCTGATAGAGCGGATGAAATGGAGCGGCCATTCTCCTGCGGAGAAACCGGCCCTAATGTGCTCCAAGAAAAAATTTTATGATGTCATGAATGAGCTCGAAAACAGCGGAGTACAGACCGTAGCAGCGGAACTCGAACAGGAGACAAGTGATCCTGAGGGCTCACTTGCACTGGCACGCTGTCTGGTGGGTAAGGAGTCAGACGGGGAGCTCAGGTTGCTTGTATGGAATGAAGACGGTTGGAAGTCGCAGTCGGCAGCATTTGCTGCAAGTGCGGTATCCAACTGGTTGTTCCGGATGAGCACTGCGGCTTCAGATGATTGGCTTGTTGCAGCACTAACGACTAGAGAACAGTTTCACGAGATGCTGCTGGACTGGCTTAAACAGCCTGCAGGGGAAGAGGAAAGGTGATGGTAAATGCGCATTCGTGTGGAACCGGATGTGCTTCGGGCACTGAGCAAGCAGATTCAGTATGCAGCGGAGCAAATACAGCAAAAGATGACAGTGTTGGATCAGGCGATTCATTCGCTGGAGTGGGAGGTTGAATCCCGCGCAGCGGTGATGAATGAATGGAATCACAGTAAACGACTGGGCGAGGATGCGCTACGTCGATTAATGGACTTAAGCGTACAGCTGGGACGCAAAGCGTTGTTATTCCAGCAGGCAGACATGGAGTATCGTTCCGTGCTGAGTCATGTGAACACAGCCTATGGTAATGCGGTCAATATGCTGAATGTTCTTCAGAACAATCGTACAGGAGAAATCATGCCTGCACATTCTGCAACTGTAGCTGTAGTATCCGATCCCCTTTCCGCAATGGCGGCCGTATATCGTGTACAGGATGCCGCTCCGCCTGATGGCTCCCCGGCTACACTGGTGCAGGCTATGCAGCCTGAGCCTGTAGCATGGAGATTCACAGATCCTTCCTTTCGGGGAAGAAGAGGGACCGAGCCTGTTGTTTCCTGAACAGGGTGAATAAAAGTAACAGCAGAAAGTGAATATTTTTTTGTAAATAGGCTGTTAGGAGAAGTTTCAAGTGCTGAAAATGGGGTAAATAGGATTAGGTCCTTCGGCTTTTGTCCGATCGATCCTGGTATAGTACAATTTGAACAAGTAAAAATTTAATTGCACAAACCAAGGAGGAATTTACAAATGGCAGGACGTATTTTAGTTACCCCAGAGCAGCTTGATCAGGTTTCCAACCAATTTAAACAAAGCGGTGAGCAAAGTCAGCAAATCGTATCTACATTGACTCAATCCATCACAAGCATGGAAGGACAATGGGAAGGTATGACAAAGCAACGCTTCTTCCAAGAGTTCCAAGAAGCTAGCAAACAAATGCAATCATTCGTTCAAACGCTGAACAGCATCAGCGCTGAACTTACAGCTATTGCTAACAAATTCCGTACAGCTGACCAAGCTCGTTAATCTGCTTTACATAGATCAGGCCGATGTGAAGTCTGAATTCGTCCTGAATTATAGGTGGATAGCAAGCTGAAGATGTACAACTACAGCAAAAACCGGGCGTTGTCACAACACCCGGTTTTTGTTGCAACTATGACACTAGGACAGAGAGAGGGATAAGCATGTCTTTTCAACCAAATCCCGGGGATGAAGTGGTGATTAACGACATTGCCTATACGATTGGGCAACATCCGGCTGCGCCGGGTCTGGCTTATGCCCAAGCCGGAAGGCAGGGGATTGTTTATCAGTTGTTACCCCGAAATGGTTCCATTCATGGGGCCAAAGCACTAAAAGTATTTTTTCCTAAGTTCCGTATTCCGGCTATGGTATATCAGTCTGAGCATATGGAGTCTTATAGTGAACTGCCAGGTTTGCAGGTATGCAAGCGTGATGTGCTCACTCCGGAAAGAAACGGAGCGCTCATTGGAAAACATCCCGATCTGTTATATGCGGTGTTGATGCCATGGGTGCAAGGTCAGACCTGGTTCGATGTGATCAGTGATCAGAGACAGTTGACGGCTGAGGAGAGCCTGAAGCTGGCTAGAGCGCTTGCTGGAACAGGTTCGGCTATGGAACAACGTGGACTGGCTCATTGCGATATGTCCGCTCCCAATGTAATGATTCCGTTTTTTTCCGAAGTGGAGAACCTGGGGAAGATGTCTGCGGTAGAACTGGTGGATGTCGAGCAGATGTACGGTTCCAAGATGGATCGTCCGGATGCCCTGCTTGCCGGGTCACCCGGTTATGCAGCCCATCGAACAGTGCACAGCGGTTTGTGGAGTTCATATGCTGACCGATTTGCCGGAGCTGTTATCATTGCTGAAATGTTAAGCTGGTCCGACCCTGTGATTGTAGAGAAAGCGTGGGGCGAAAGTTATTTTGATCAGCATGAAATGCAAACGGTGAGTGAACGGTATTTTGCGATGCGGGAGTCCCTTGAGAAGCGTTGGGGTTCCAAACTGTCCGATCTGTTTATTCGAGCTTGGGAAAGTCACGATCTGAGCAGCTGTCCGACGTTTGGTGAGTGGTATGTTGCATTGGCTGCGGTAGACGTGGATCAGGCCAATGCGGCGGCTGCTGTGACAGCGGAAGAAGAAGCTGCCAATTCGTCCGAAGCTGATGTGAATCTGAAAAAGAGCTCAGAACCAGTAAGTGAACCGGTGAATACGCAAGACGGGAACCGTCCTCAAACGCCGCACTCTCCCGATCAGGAAGCGGTTGTGAACCGTCTGTTCCTTCAAGCAAGAGCCCTGGAGGATGAAGATAAACCGGCTGCAGCACTGGAAGTGTACCGCTCGCTTTATCATTTTATTCCTCATAACAGCGCGATGCAGATGGAAGTCGAGGCTGCAATCAAGGAACTGGATGCCAAGCTTAATCCAAAAGAAGACACAGACAAGCCCGTACCTGTGCCATTCTACAGATCCAAAAAGTTCATGATTTCCTCCGCTGTGCTTATTGTATTGCTGGCAGGTGGCGTGCCAACGGTCAAAATACTCGCCGATCAGGCAGAGGTGAAACAGAAAGAACAGCAGGAAGCCACACGACTGGCAGATATCAAAGCTGCGGAAGAGGCTGAAGCAGCAAAGGCAGCTGCGCTCAAACAGCAGGAAGAACAAGAGAAGCAAAAGGCCGCAGATGCTGCAAAACTGGACGCAGAGGAAAAGAAAAAGCTCGCTGAAGCCAAGCAGAAGGCAGCTGAAGCAAAGAAAAAAGAAGAAGAACGTAAGGCGTTACAGGCCAAGTACGACAAACAGGCGAAATATGAGGCCTTTCTGGTGAAGCAGGAACAGCAGAAGAAAGAAGCCGCCAAGAGAGCGCAGCAGGAAAAGTACGATAAACAGGCAAAATATGAAGCTTATCTGGTCTGGAAAAAAGAGAATGATGCCAAACTTGCAAAACAGGAAGCGGAGCGTAAAGCGGCAGCTGAAGTTAAACGTCAACAGGAGATTGCTCAGAAAGCAGCTCTGAAGAAAAAACGTGCCCAGAATGTGGTCACGCTGATTGCTCATTACAATAAAACGTATAACGCGCAAAAAGGCAGAAAAATTGAAAATGCGGAATCATATGCCCGTGATTTCAAAAATCTTTACAATACCGATGCTTCCTATTTCAAAGGTGTCGGAAAAGTGGCCGCTCGAATGAGTGCCATTAACAAATTTCTGAGCAATAATAGCTACACGTTGCCCAACTTATAAATTAATGTGAATGATGGAGGTGACTCACCCTAGATGAACTACACGATTCAAGCATCACAGCGTACACCTGCACTTATTATCTATTTAATTGATATTAGCGCCTCCATGAACATGGTTCTGGAAAATCGTCGACGGATTGACGTCGTCTATGATGCCTTATCTCTCGCGATCCGCCAAATGGTATTTCGCTCTACCAAGGGAAATCGTCTGACACCTCGCTATCGTATAGCCATATTGGCTTACAGCGATGATGTATATGACTTGTTGAACGGAATCAAAGGGATTGACGAGATCGCTGCAGTTGGTTCTTTGCCTGACCTGACACCGAGACGGTTTTCAGATTCTGCGAAGGCTTTCCTGCAGGCGGAAAAGATTCTACAGGCTGAAATTCCGAATATGCAGGATTGTCCTGCGCCACTTGTATGCCATATGACCGACGGGGTAGCTACAGGTGAAGATCCCGAACCGATTGCCAAAAGAATCATGGGTATGAGTGTACCTGACGGCAATGTACTGGTGGAGAATATTTTTATATCGGATCATCTGCTGGAAGGACCAATTGCTGAACCTAGAAGATGGAAGGGAATCTCTTCGGAAACGAATCTACAGGATGAGCATGGAGAGAAGCTGCGGAATATGTCATCCGTCCTGCCCGAAAGTTATCGGGAAATGCTTGTTGAAGCTGATTATTTGCTTGCACCCGGTGCACTCATGATGCTGCCAGGTACATGTGCAGAATTGGTATCAATCGGGTTCCAGATGTCCGCTGCTACGCCTGTGAGATAGGAGGGGAATCATGAGATCGATGCGTTTGGCAACATTGTCTGCTGGAGATAAGGGGGGCCATGCCGAGCAACGGCATGGCAACTTTCGCTATGTGAGTGTACAGACCGGGGAACAGCCGCTAACTCGCTATCAGGGTACATTTAAGTGCAGATATGGTTATGGCAGAGCGGCTGAGACGGTACATCAGGGAGATACCGGACAGGACTTTGCTGCGGTACGTATGAAAGGGAATATCTGCAATTTTGTTTTGTGTGATGGCGTAGGCATGAGTTACCTGGGCGATTTTGCAGCGCGTTTTCTAGGGAATGCTTTGCTGGATTGGTTGGAAACGACGCAACACACAACGGTAGAGGGTGTTGAGCGTCTTCTCCATGATCTTACCCTTCCCGCATCGGAGCAATTGGAGAAATTACAGCCACTGGAAAGTTCCCCTTTGTTGCTGCGTGAAGTGTTGATGGAAAAGCGAAGTCGGGGCAGTCAGGCCATGTATGTCTGTGGGCGGATTGAGCTCACGGGAGGCGGCTGCAAAAGTCGGGTATGGCTTGCGTGGCAAGGAGATTCCCGTATTCGCCTGTGGCGTAATGGTCAGGAACAGTCTGAATTATTTCAGACTCACTGCAAGACAAATGAGCGTTGGTCTACCCTTGAAGGACCTGTTGGTGGTAAGCCGCACATCTGCGAGATGAAAGGGTCCGCAGGAGATTCACTGCGTCTTCAGTTATATACGGATGGACTGAACGACCTGGATGCCATTCAAGCCTATGTCCCGGATGAACACATTCAGGTACTGCTGGATGCGACACATACCGGCGGTCTTGAAGATGATGCCGCTTTCATTGAGCTGGAATGGTGAGTGCCGGATATCAAGATGTGGATCGATCCTGATGAAGCTGTGACAGCGGCGAAGATCAACTGTGAAAAAACTTGCTGGTGTTGATTTAAAAGACACTCTTTTTGGGTAATCTTGTGAAGAATTGGCTTTCACGATGAGTATGAACGTACATTCTTACATAATTGCTAAAATGAAGGAGTGGAATGGATAATGACACAACATAACGGCAAGTCACGGTTCCAAGGCAAGGTTGCGATTATTACCGGAGCAGGCTCCGGAATTGGGAAGGCCACTGCGGTCAAGCTGGCTAAAGAGGGTGCACATGTTGCATTGTTTGATCTGGTGAATGATCGGATCTCGGAAACGGAAGCAGAGATTAATGCACTGTACCCCGGTGCGGCAAGAGCATTTGATGTAGACATTTCCGATCCGGCACGTGTGGAAAAGGCGGTACTGGAAACTGTTGAGTTATTCGGCGGTTTGGATATTGTTTTTGCCAATGCGGGCATTAACGGTGTATCGGCACCGATTGAGGAAATTCAGGTTGAAGATTGGCAACAGATTATTACAACCAACCTGAATGGTACGTTTTTCACGATTAAATATGCATTGCCTCACGTGAAAAAACGGGGTGGCGGCAGTATTATCATCACGAGTTCGATTAATGGCAATCAACGCTTCTCAAGCTTTGGCATGTCGGCATACAGCACGTCCAAGGCAGGACAGGTTGCTTTTGCCAAGATGGCTGCGCTTGAGCTGGCGAAGTTCAAGATACGTGTGAACGTGATCTGTCCAGGAGCGATTGCAACAAATATCGATCAAAGTACGGTCAAAACGGATGATCTACAGCAGATCATTATTCCGATGGAGTTCCCGGAAGGACAGCAGCCACTTGCGGACGGGCCGGGTCAGCCGGAACATGTTGCCGATCTGGTAAGTTTCCTCGCATCGTCCGAATCCAGACATATTACCGGAGCAGAGATCGTTATTGATGGTGCCGAATCATTGCTCAGCTAAGTGAGTATTCTGGATAAATTTCATTTTTACTTAGGTGTGTCTTAGGGTGTGTCTGCGATAGTCGTTCCTCTGGAACGGCTTTTTTTGTTATAATGCTAACATTCGAATAGAGATACTGAAGAGCAGTAGGGTACATTCATTAGGAGCGATTATATGCATATAGAGTTACCGATACAAGAGGTTATTCCTGAGTTAAGACAGTTATTTCGGGATCAAGATACAGGTGTGTTAATTGCAGAGCCAGGAGCGGGAAAAACGACTGTTGTACCGCTGGCTTTGCTGGAGGAGCCGTGGATTGCTGGACGGAAAATCATTATGCTGGAACCCCGAAGGCTGGCTGCGCGTTCGGCTGCATCGCGACTGGCGGCTACGCTTGGAGAAAAAGCGGGTCAGACCGTAGGATATCGTGTACGCATGGATACCCGGGTGAGTCAGGCGACGCGAATTGAAGTTGTGACGGAAGGGGTATTGACCCGGATGTTGCAACAGGACCAGGGTCTTGAGGATACGGCGATGATTATATTTGATGAATTCCATGAGCGGCATCTACACGGGGATTTGGGCCTGGCTTTGGCCTTGGAATCGCGAGCGATGTTACGTCCAGATCTGAAATTGCTGGTGATGTCGGCGACCCTTGATCCTGTTCCGGTCTGTGCATTGCTAGGTGAAGGCACACAATCAATTCACTGTCCGGGCCGCACGTTTCCGGTGGAAACACGATATGTGCCAAGACCGGCAGCCATGCCACTGGAACAATTCACGGCTCAGACGGTGACCAGGGCATTAGCTGAACAGGAGGGAGACGTGCTTGTTTTCCTTCCTGGCGCAAGAGAGATACACCGTACAGAGCGAGAGTTATTAAACGGTTCTCTTCCTGGACATGTGAAAGTTCATTCCCTGTATGGCAGTATGCCGGTGGAACAACAGGATGAGGCCATACGCCCGGCGGCTGAGGGCTCGCGCAAAGTTGTGTTGTCCACCTCCATTGCGGAATCCAGCCTTACACTAACTGGAGTCAAGATTGTGGTGGATGCGGGGCTGAGTCGTGCATCGGCATTTTCGCCGCGCACGGGCATGAGCCGACTTGTCACCCTGCCGGTGTCCAAGGCGTCAGCCGATCAACGGCGGGGGCGTGCAGGGCGAATTGCCCCAGGGGTATGTTACCGGCTATGGAGCGAAGAGGTTCACGGGGGACTGCCTGAGGCAGCTCGCCCGGAGATCACCTCCGCGGATCTTGCGCCGCTGGCGCTGGAGCTTGCCGTCTGGGGTGTCCAGTCCCCAGCAGAGCTGCAATGGCTGGACACCCCGCCTGACGCCGCCTACGGCCAGGCACAGGCGCTGCTGCGCCAGCTAGGCGGCCTGGACGACGCAGGCCGCATCACGCCCTTCGGGCGGCGGATGAACACGCTTGGCGTGCATCCGCGACTGGCCAGCATGTTGCTCCGCGCGGCGGAGCTTGGGCTGGCCAGCTACGCCAGCATGCTGGCGGCACTGCTGCAGGAGCCTGCCGGCCTCCGCAGCAGTGGTAGTGCAGGCGCGGGCACGGACCTCCGCCCGCGCGTAGAGGCGCTGCTGACCGCGGACAGCAGCGCCATGCCGCAAGCGGCAGCGGCTGTCGCAGACGGCGCGGCCGTGCGGCGCATGCTCCAGGAGAGCCGCCAGCTGCGCTCGGCGCTCGGCCCGGCGGCCGATCCGGTGCGGCCGGATGAGGACAGCTGCGGATTGCTGCTGTCCTTCGCCTATCCGGACCGGATCGGGCAACGCCGGGAGGACGGCCGCTATCTGCTGAGCAGCGGCCGCGGCGTACGGCTCGCAGCGACAGAATCGCTGAGCCGTTCAGCGTATCTGGTCGCAGCCGAGGCAGACGACCAGGGCGCAGATGCGCGCATCCTGCTGGCTGCGCCGTTGCAGGAGCAGACATTGTTGCAGGCAGGTCAGCACTTGCTGCACAATGAAGTGCAAGTGGCCTGGGATTCCAATACCCGCAGTGTGCGGGCACATAAGAGACTTCGTATTGGAGCCCTTGTGATTAAAGAGAGCAGTATTGCACAGCCACCTGAAGATCAGGTGCTGGAAGCACTGTTAAACGGGATACGGATGGAAGGGCTGGATTGTCTGCCCTGGACAAAAACGTCCAAACAACTTGCGGACAGGCTACGTTTCCTGCATCTCCATCTACCTGAGTGGCCTGACCTGATCGAAGATGATCTGACCGAAGAGCTGGCAGAACATCTTACCCCTTATCTGACAGGCATGCGATCGGCAGCCGACCTGAAGAGATTGTCGATGCAGGATGTATTACTGGGTGGATTGAGCTGGGCGCAACGACAACAACTGGACGATGAAGCTCCGACGCATATACAGGTGCCCAGTGGCTCACGTATTCCTGTGGACTACAGTCGTCCAGAGGACCCGGCGCTTGCAGTAAGATTACAGGAGATGTTTGGACAACAGGAGACACCGCGTATAGCGGGTGGGCGAGTCCCGTTGACCATCCACCTATTATCACCCGCTCAGCGACCTGTACAGGTCACACGAGACTTGGCGAATTTCTGGCGAGAGACGTACTTTGACGTCAAAAAAGATCTGAAAGGTCGTTATCCGAAGCATTACTGGCCGGATAATCCACTTGAAGCGGTCGCCACAAATCGGGCTAAACCACGGGGGAAATAGATGAATTATTTCGTTTTTTAAGACATCAACTATTTGGCTCCCCAAGGGCGCTCTTCATCAGGCTCAGACTCTCCTGAACAACCTTCAGTTTTGGAGCTGATCGAATCATTCTCTTCCTTAAAGAATCACCCTTTATCTAGGACGTGTCTCAAAACACGCTAACGTGCATCTTCTACTACCTTTTCGCTCCATGTTACGTCACTTTGCCTTTTTGTCCCATGCTGCGTCACTTTCCCCTGACGTGCCCCGACACGCCTGCTGAGAACTTCCGGCACGGAAGGAGAATTCAGCAAAATCGGATGAGAATTATGCCCAATCTGCTTCCTTCGAAGTTTGAAGACACCATTGAGCGTGCCTTCAAACCTGCCGAATGCCGGAGCGTAAATGGACGTGCGTGGAGCCAAACAACATGGAGCGGAGCGCTAACGAACTTGTGACGTCTTATTCAGCGATTTGAAGCGCCCACAGTAACCTAAGGAATCTGAAACACGCTATATTTGAATAACCATCCATTTACAACGGGTTTGTCAGGTGATTTTGGTAAATAACGTGTCTCATGTTCCTTACAAAATATTAGGAGGGCCCGAAGGATAAATAAGACGTCCTCGGTTCCTTAGAAAATTGCCTGGGACAATCCGCCAGGATCAGCCAGCCTAGACTTCAAGATGTTCTGGACGCCGACGTGCTTCAACGTAGAACATGCCTAATAACGTATCACATACCTGAGTTTGAAGGCACACCCTGATGAGGATTAATAAGGAATGAACTTCAGCAATTTTTTACTATCAACACATAGTATATTGACTTGCAAACGTTTAAAAGAAACTTAGGCGGGTAATAACATAGCGAACCACTCAATAATATGAGGAGGGATTCACTATGCAGAAGAAAATCGTAGGTGTGTTTAATACAGAACGTGAAGCATCGCAGGCTATCGAGGGTCTGAAAGCACAAGGATTCACTTCAGACGAAATCTCCGTTGTTACACAAGATCGGGACGAACTGAAGGCAATTCGGGAAGAGACAGGTACCAAAGCCCCTGAGGGCGTGGCTGCTGGTGCAGCAACAGGTGGTGTACTTGGTGGTGTAGCCGGTCTGCTCGCAGGTATCGGTGCACTAGCCATACCCGGCATAGGACCGATTCTGGCCGCAGGCCCTATCGCAGCAGCATTTACCGGTGCAGCTGTGGGCGCAGGAGCTGGCGGATTGGTGGGTGGACTTGTGGGTCTTGGTATTCCGGAAGAGGACGCTAAACAGTATGAGGAGTATGTACAGAATGGTAAAATCCTGTTGCTCGTAGATTCTACGGATCGGGACTCCGATGTGTACGATGTGTTCAGTGGCAACAGCCAGCTTAACCGAGACAGAGCCGAAGCAGCTCATCGCGGAGATGTGCCAGCCGAACGTCCGGATCTGGATATGGAAGAACGCAGATTGGAAGCCCAAAACAAGGCAGCGCGATTCGGTAACAATACATTCCTGTAATCTTGCCGCGAATTTAATCGATATGAAATAGAACCCAATGACTTATTATCTGCAAAATGGAATGACATATATGATCCACCAGATGGTCATTAGCCGGTTTCCTTAAGGGAAGCCGGCTTTTGTCCCTGTGTTGCATATGGGTGGGTGTCAATAATGTTGGATGGTGTTTTTACCCAGTTAAGCAGGGAATAACAATACATATAACAGTACAGCCAAAGCGAGTCCAATCACCAGTAACATCATGGTAAGAAACCGGATTAATCCGGTCGATGCCTGAAACGTCTGTTCATTGATTTGTGTACGCTTCCGATGATACGCTGCTGCCGAATACACAATGATGGATATGCCGCCAATCAGAGAAGTGATACCCGTAATAATCGCCGCAATATGTGCAAGCCGATCATACGCCGACGAATTGAAGCCAAATCCGGCAGCAAGAAAGCCGATGCCCGCCATGGCAATACCGGTGCGTACCCAGGCCAGAAAAGTTCGCTCGTTAGCCAGATGTTGCTGGACATACTTGGAATCGGTAGTGGTTATGTCTTTGTCTGTTAAAGAAATGTGAATCAACTCCGTTCATTAAATATACGGCTTCATTGTACTTTGTTTTTATCGCAAAACCAAGAAAGGATGGCTGAATGTATGCCTCGCAAAGAACGAATTACAGAAATAGAGAGCTTAAGGGGAATTGCCTTTGGAGCGGTGGTTCTCCAGCATTCCATCGCACATTACTCTTTAGTCCCGGAAACGAGACTGGAGGATGGCGTGTTACTGGCCATACTGCTGATGCTCTCCAAATTTGCAGTTCCTTTATTCATATTCATAACAGGGATGGTGCTGTTTTATAACACGGGAGACAAGCTGCATTACGGCAAGTTTATGAGAAAAAGAGTAAACGACGTGATCGTGCCTTACCTGATCTGGTCACTCATTTATTTTACACTTGCACCGCGGGGCTGGACCGGATTTGGATGGAATGACATCCCGGACCTAGGCCTGAAGTTGCTTACGGGCAAAACGACTTCACACTTTTGGTACATCATTATGTTGATTCAGTTTTATCTGTTATTTCCGCTCTTTTTGCGAGCCATTCGTTATGTATATAACCGATATGAGGCCAAGGGGCGCTTGATCGCATTATTGATTTCTGGTGTGGTGTATCTTGTACTTGCGGATCAATTAAGAAACATCGCCAAGTTCATGGAACGGCTGAATATCCCGGTGCTGACAGATGCTTTTACAACGTATGCAGACCGTAATTTCCTCTATTTCTTTATTTATTTTATACTTGGTGCAGCAGCGGGGTTATCCGTCCAGCACTGGAATGAATGGATTCATCGATTGCGCTGGATATACTGGACAGTGTTTATTGTTCTGGGTCTGCGGTTTACTTATTTATTAATGCTGGAGTTTCAAAAGCCGGAGGGAATCAAAATTACGTTCTACACAGTCAGCTTGATCCGCCCTGATATGGCACTCTTTCTGATCGCTTCCATTATGGTCATGTACCAGCTGGCCGGAAAACTTCACAACCTCAGGGCTACACGATTGCTGGGATGGATTGGTGGTGTATCGTATGGCGGTTATCTGATGCATATGTTGATGCTGCGGTATAGCTACATTCCGGATGAGTTGTTTTACGTTGCTATGGGTTGGAACCCTGTCGTCCGAATGATCATCACCTGGTTGTTGGCTCTTACATTATCCTGTGTAGTGACATGGCTTATCTCGCGTGTAAGCTGGGGCAAATGGATTGTGGGAGCCGTACCGAAATCTGTCCGCAATAAATGAAAACATCAACATATGAAAAATTCACAATAGATCACCACAGCCGCACAGAAGTGTACGGGAGTACGAGAGTATACGAACACAAGATACAGAGCACAGGTATTACAGCTTTTACAGATTCTGCACAGACTTTCTTGTCATTAAAATTCGATCTCACGACTCCCTGAGCCCTGAAATAAACAACTTTTGAACAATTTCATAACTCACTAAAAATGAATTTCTGTAACTGGATATAGACAAATTGAACCGTTTCGATCTATATCCAGCCTTGATTGAAGCAGCTAAAGGTATTATGAAATTGATTCTTTTGAATAAAAAATAAAATTTCATTACATGAAAAATTCACAACAGAAAACCTTTTTCCGTGCTTCCCCCAGGTTAACGCGTATTCACACGATTTCTTGCTCGCCCTCCTTGAAGATAGATAAAAGGGAGGCAAAGCGGAGAAAGATGGCAGAACCCGAACATAAGTTTTATAATACTAGATATATAGGTTCTGACAGGAGGGGAAAGAACGTGGCTTTTATGATTGCACAGCGGGCATTTATCAAGCTGTATCTGATTACGATGGTTGAACAGCACAGAGGGTATGGTTACGAGATGCTGGAGGCGATGAAGCAGGAATTCAAAGACTACGGTTATGTACCACCACAGAGCGAGGTATATCGGGCATTACATGAATTGGTACAACAGGGTGTATTTTATCGAACGAAGAAGCTGAAGGGTAACGATCCAAAGGTCGATTTTCAGGAAATCGTTTTATATCATTTCACGGATGATGGTGCGGAAAAAGCTGAGTTATACAAGAAACAGGTCAAAACGGATCTGGATCGTTGTCTCGGCATGTTACACAAGGCAGAAGAGGACAACTACGGTACGAAAGGAAGATGAGCATGAACAGACAGTTACAGTGGGGTGTACTCGGTACGTCAACCATTGCCAAAAATGCAGTCATTCCGGCGATCCAGCAGTCTGAACGTGGTGAGGTGTTGGCGATTGCCAGCCGTAGCAAGGAAAAAGCGGAAACCCTTGCCGAAGAACTCGGCATTGCCAGATCGTATGGCAGTTATGAAGAGCTCATCGCTGATCCGGACATTGAAGCCGTCTATATTCCTTTGCCTAACCATATGCACAAAGAATGGACCATCAAAGCGGCACAGGCTGGTAAACACGTGTTGTGTGAGAAGCCTGCTGCCTTGAATGCAGATGAATCGGCAGAAATGATCGAGGTATGTCATCAGCAAGGTGTTCTTTTTGCAGAAGCAATTATGTATCGATATCATCCCAAGCACAGACGTGTGCAAGAGATTATAGCTAGTGGAGAGATTGGTATCGTCAGAGCCATCCATGGTAACTTTACCTGTAATACCGCTGATGACAAGGAGAATGTAAGGTTCAAAAGAGAGATGGGCGGCGGATCATTATTCGATCTTGGCGTGTATCCGATCTCGGCGGCCCGGATGTATCTGGGACAGGAACCGGAAGCGGTGACAGTTCACGCTCTATTCTCGGACGAGCATGATGGCGTGGATATGATGGCGTCGGGACTGGTAGAATTTCCGAATTCGGTAGCTTTAACTTTTGACTGTGGCATGTGGGCTTCAGGTCGAGCGGAGATGGAGATTCTCGGGACGGAAGGGCGGATTGAACTACCAAAAGTGTTTGGCTGGGAGAACAGTGATATTCCACCTCAGATTATTGTGCACACCGATTCGGTCAGCCGTGAGGAACGTGTATCCGTGTCGAATTCCTATGTGCTTCAGGTGGAGACGTTTGCAACGGCTGTGTTTGAAGGAGAGGCCTTACCTTTCAGTCCGGAAAATACCATTCAAAACATGCGCGTTATTGATGCGTGCCTGGAATCGGCTCGAACTCGTCAACGTGTGAAATTGATCGGTTAGATTAGGTCAGGTCAGTTTAAACATAGTAGTAAATGCAGACTCCATCTTCAGGGATGAGAGTCTTTTTTCTGTCTTAAAATGTTACCATTATAATATTTTACAAATTCAACGTCTTTATTTGATATTTCTACCAAAATGATGTGATATAAATAGTCATGAGATGACTTGTTTACTATAATCTAGCAGAACATACAACTAGACCGTTACAGCTTGCAGAACGCATATCGTGACAACGTTCATCTACTTTGAGGGATCGGGAGGCCGGATTGATGAAAAAGTTGATATCCACCGCATTACTGGCATTGTTGTTAACGTTTGTTTTCCTCACAGGTTCACAGTTAACTCCAGTCGCACAGCAGAAGGCATCTGCTGCAACATGTACCATCATCAATACGTTTACGGGTGTAGCAAACTATTTGAGTGCAAACGGAACGTTGCCATGTAACTTTATTACCAAATCACAGGCAACAGGACTTGGCTGGGTAGCGTCAAAAGGAAACTTGGCTGTAGTTGCTCCTGGCAAAAGCATCGGTGGGGATACATTTGGCAATCGGGAGGGGCTTCTGCCTTCGGCCAGCGGACGTACATGGCGCGAAGCGGATATTAACTATACTTCCGGCTTCCGTAATTCGGATCGGATTGTGTACTCCAATGATGGACTCATCTACAAAACGACAGATCACTATGCATCATTTACACGTTTGAAATAGAGGAAGGAGCAGCCATGAATACCGTGATTCTGGATGGAGAAGACTTTGCTAGTAGCGTTGAACTTCATCAACAATTAAAGGTTAAGCTTAAACTGCCGGATTTTTATGGCGGTAATCTTGATGCATTGTGGGATTGTCTGACGGGTACGATTGAACTTCCACTTGAGCTAAAATGGACCAACTACAAAATCAGCGAAGAACGCTTGGGAAATGAAGCAAACCGGGTACGTGATTTGATGTTGGAGGTACAGGCTGAACAGGCTGGATTTCAATTGCTTGTTGAGAAGTAGGTAGCAAATAAAGAGAGTTCAAATACAATACGTCCAGCCGAGCAGACCACATGTGGTCTGTTTTTTTGTGTTATAGGAGGTTGTTCAAAAAGGTTGTCCCAAAAGTCCCTGTGTTGATTACGAATTCTCTGAAAGAATAGCGGATTTTTTACTTTACTTACTTGTCGTTAAAATTATTTTCACGGAGGTATTGATTTCTGCATAACTTACGTTAAAATAAAATTAACATGAAAAATATTTTAACGTTGAGGAGTGAAAAGGGATGAGTGATAACACAGCAGTTGGCAAGCAAGGTATGGGTGAGTTAATACGAATCAGACCGTACATGCAATTTATGCTTAGTAAAGTTGTATCCAGATTTGGTGATTCGATTGACTCGATTGCCTACAGTTGGATGGTGTACATTCTAACCGGTTCGAAAGTGCTGATGGGTACGTTACTGGCGGTGAATTTTTTGCCCAATATCCTTCTGGGTCTGTTCGCCGGGGCTTTGGTTGATCGCATGTCTCCCAAAAAAGTGATTGTGATTACGAATACGGGTCGCGGGTTGTTGGTGGGTATTACAGCTTTACTGTTTGGATTGGGCCAACTTGAAGTCTGGCATCTGTTTGTCATGACGATTCTGAATTCTTTGCTGGAATGCTTCACTAGTCCTGCGGAAGTGTCCAGTGTCCCCCGATTGCTTCCCCCATCGATGCTGCTTTCGGGTAATGCGATGTCCTCTTCCGCAACCAGAGTGGCCGAACTCGCAGGACTTGCAGTGGCGGGTGCCCTTATTGCTACAATAGGCATTGCCTGGACGATCCTGATTGATGCGGGGTTGTTTGCGCTAAGTGCTTTAATGATGAGCCGAGTAGGCTACCCTGAAGTCTCAACATCTGCTAACAATGAAGATAAAACATTAGCTGAAATGAATTCTCTTTCATCCGACAAAAGTAGTATATTCTCCGAAATGGCGGAAGCTTTTCATTTTCTTCGTAAACATGCCTTACTGTTAATTGTCTCCATCCTGTTTGCTTTCGTTAATTTCTGCCTGATGCCGTTTAATGTTCTTCGTACACCCTATGTCATTGAAACGCTGCATGCTGGCGCTGGGGGATTAAGTCTGCTTAGTGGGCTGATGGTGGGAGGTATGTTGCTCAGTGGTGTATGGTTGACACAAAGGGGAGCGAATTATCGTAAAAGTGTGCTGGTCATCAGCGGTATTGTCATGTTGGGTCTCAGTTATGCGATGACGGCACTACCCGCTTATATGACTTCCTTCCAACTGCCGGTTGCAGCGGCCTTTTGTCTACTGATGGGTATGGGGATTCCGCTGGCTACAACACCGCTGGCCACCTATCTTATGGAAGTGACCCCTTCGGAGATGCTGGGTAGAGTTTATGCCCTTCAGAGTATGCTCGTCTTGAGTGTTGCACCACTTGGCAGTCTGGTTTCGGGAGCACTTGCAGATTGGATGACCATGCCTGTTCTTTTTATCGTTTTCGGTATTATGCTTGCCATGTCAGCAGGTATGCTGTTATTTAGCAAAAGTTTTCGAAGTGCCCTGTGAAGATATTCAGAAGTGATCATTAGCCAATTTTCTGTATCAAGTCATTTCTCGCTCGTTTTGACCGAAGTCCTGACGCAACGTTATAATAGAGATATCGATGGACAACAGGTACCCCGGAAATGAGGATACAGGGATGGCGCACAAGGTTCTTTCAACAATTGAAGAAATTAAAATCTACTCCGATCCGTATCGGATACAGATTATGAATATGTTTAACAAGCAGGGCAGACCATCCACTGTCAAAGAGATCGCCGACCAGATGGGTGAGGTACCAGCCAAAGTTCACTATCATGTAAAAAAGCTGGAGAAAATCGGTCTGCTGACGATCGTTTCCACACGTGAGATTAATGGGATTATCGCAAAATACTACGAACCATTCACCGGAGAGATCCATCTCCGTCACGAAGATGAAGACAAGGAAAACTCTCCATTGAAACAGGTGTTTCGGTCCGAGACGCTCAAATTATTAAATGAGATGTTCGAACAGAGTCGTCAGCGATTCATGCATCAGGCGGAAAACGAAGATCGGATGTTTCTCTCGGACATCACGCTCTATGCAACACGTGAGGAAGTAGAGCAGTTGTATAAAAACATCATAAAACTCTGTGAACCCTATACAACAAAAGAGAATCGGCAAGGGGAACATGAGGTTTTTCAGTTATTCTCTGCTCTCTCTAAACCTATAGTGAAAATACCTGCTTCTAAGACAAATGCAAAAGAGAAAAAGAAAGCTACTTCTGATAAGGACAAAGCAACTACGAAAAAGTCTCGATCTGTGTCTAAGCGGCAGGAATCTTCATCATCTGGTAGTGAGTCGGAAGAATAAACGAACGGAATATATGGGTTCAGCCTTATCGCTGGAAGCAAGTAACGGCAAACGTGAGAGACTGCTATGGAGAAAACTAGAAAAAGCCGCCCAATGGCGGCTTTTTAATGCGTGATGAGGAAGGTTAGTGATGGAGCAGCCTATTGAATCCAATTCAATTTTGACGCATCCCGTTTCAATTCATAACAAAGTTACATGTTCTCATCGTAGCCCTTCACATCACGTTTGGCTGCGGTTGCGGGGGAGTTGGATGTACCATATTCTTCGACCGCTTCCCAGGCATCTGCGTTATCGAACTTGCCGGCCCGCTGCTGTCTTCCTTCTCCAGCACCACTCGGAGGCAGGGTCATCACTTCTTCTTCAACGGGGCGATCGTTGCTGATCTCCCGATTAGGTGTGTCGTCAATACAGTAAGCGGTATAAGGGATGGCCTCCAGTCGTTCGAAGGGAATATCTTCGCCGCACGTTACACAGGTTCCATATGTACCTTGCTCCATACGTTCCAATGCATCGTTCACTTGATTGAATTCGTCTGTTAATGTATCGTCAATCGCCAGATCACGGCTACGTTCAAATGTTTCCGTACCGGCATCTGCCGGATGATTATCGTAGGAGGACAGCTCACCGGTTGAATCTTTCAGCGACTCGACTGGAGCACCGTCTTCCATGCTGGATTCAAAATGACGCTGTAAGTTTTCACGTTGCTCCAAAAGGGCGTTTTTCAGTATTTGATGTTGATCTTTAGTTAATGTACTCATAAGGACATGCTCCTTTCCCGTTGTGGGGTGTAGTGTGTCTTTACCCGAATTGGATGAAAAGCAATCATTTTCGTGAGGAATAGGGCTGTATCGTTTTATATCTGACGGATTATGTGTTATAAAAAATAGAGAGAGAAAATGCCGTATGTTATTCACAGGAAATGAAACACGGCTTGGCTTATAATGGAGGTTGTCAATATGGATGAACATATGAAACGAAGATTGGATAAACAGAGACAATTGTTCAAACAATTGGGTGTGCAGCTAGATGCGTTATCGATACATGAAAAACAATTTAATTATAAACTTCGTGGTTATGATCCGGATGAGGTAGATGCTTATCTTGATCTGGTCATCAAAGATTACGAACGTTTCTATGCCAATATTGCAGATCTGATGGACAAATGGCAAGAACAGCAGTTAACGATCCGTGATCTCAAGTCGTCCGCGAAACCGGTGGAAGATCCAACCAAGATTGATCGCAAACAACTGGATGATATTGTGAAACAACTGGAATACAGTGTGCGACAGCTCAAGATCAGAGCACGTCCCGAAAAGGATCTGTTCTCTGAATAAGCTCAGCATGTCCTGGATTATATAAAATAAAGGTGGTTAATCATGAGTACTCATTTTTCGGTCAGTGTGCATTGTTTGTTGTTATTGTCACTCAGCGCGCCTGAACGAATCACGTCTGCACACATTGCAGGTAGCGTGAATACCAACCCTGTCGTCGTCAGACGTATTCTGGGCGGGCTGAAAAAGGTGGGATTGGTGAACTCCTCTCCTGGAACAAGAGGTTTTTACTTAGCGAAGCCATCAAGTGAAATCACATTAGCCATGATCTATCAGGCTGCCAAGGACGAAGGTCCATTGTTCCCGATTCACGGCAATTGTAACCCGGATTGTGAAGTGGGCTTGCATATAGACAGCTTGCTGACCAATCTGTATCAGGTTGCCGAGGCGAAGGTGGAGCAGTTCTTTGCATCCATTACACTCGAAGATATGGAACGTTCCTGTACTCAGATGCAAGCTGTTCCATCACAGACAGAATAGATTGCAATAAGACGAAGGAAAGGTGGGTTGTTATATGAAAATTGTAGTCATCTCTGACACGCATTGTTCACGTAAATCACGGAAGTTACCGACTAGGCTCCTGGATGTATTGCCGAGTGCAGATCTCATTCTTCATGCCGGTGACTGGTCGGATTGGAGTGTATACCCATTGCTTAGTGAGTATGCACCAGTTGAAGGTGTAGCGGGTAATACGGACCCGTCCGAAATCGCTGAAAAACTGGGATATTCCCGTATTGTTGAAGTGGAAGGGCTTCGTCTGGGGCTAGTGCACGGTCATCTGGGATCAAAGGGTACGGAACAGAATGCAATTCATACCTTTGCAGGCCAGCATGTGGATGCTGTGATCTACGGACACTCACACATCCCAGTGATGCATACCGTGGACAACACACTGGTATTTAATCCGGGGTCGCCTACGGATCGGCGTTTTCAGAAGCAATACTCATTTGGCATCATGACAATAGAACAGGGGAAAATACAGGCTGAACACGTTTTCTTTGATCGGGATTAGAGAGATATGCGCTGGTTGCAAGTTGGACGAGTGCAAGAACCAGAACCAGCTACTGAAGTGGCGACTTGATAACGGACAGGGAACCTTTTCCTTAAATTTCATCTTATATATATGATTATTGTACAAGGCATCTTTGAGCAGATTTTAAATCTGTTCCAGGGATGTCTTTTTTGATTTCTGATCACATCATTCTCTTGAGAAGTTATCTCTGAATGGGGAATGTGCTCTGTTCGTTATCTGTCATTCATCTGTTGGCGTTTTCCCCTATGGTGACGTTCAGTGGAGTGATACAATGCCTTTACGACATAAAATGAATACGTTTACATAAGGAGATGGATCATGATGAAACTGTCTGTATTCACCGTGGCTACCCCTGATCTGAATGCAGAAGAATTGGCATCGGCTGCGGCAGCAGCGGGGATTGATGGAATTGAGTGGAGATTCCGTGGAATTCCTGAAGATGCAATGTCTGAAGAGCCGTCTTACTGGAGAAATAATCGATGCTCCGTAGATCCGAGCCGCTGGGAAGAACAGGTTCCTGTTTTTCGTGAAGCAGCGTTAGGGCAAGGTAGAAAATCCATCGCACTTGTACCTTATCTGAACTGTGGAGATCTTTCTGCCACCGAACAGGCGTTTCAGGCTGCGGCTGGGTTAGGAGCTTCAATGATGCGTGTAGGTGTTCCTGGATATGATCGCAAGACCAGTTATCCTGAGTTGTATCGTAAAGCCGTTGATTACCTGAGCGAAGTACAGGATTTGGCCAAACAGTACAACATCAAGGCGATTGTAGAGACGCATCACCAAACGATTGCACCGACGGCATCGCTGGCCTATCGGCTTGTGCAATCGCTCGACCCGCAGCATGTGGGTGTATTGTACGATCCAGGCAACATGGTGCATGAAGGATATGAGAATCATCGAATGGGACTTGAGTTGCTGGGCCCTTATCTGGCTCATGTACATGTAAAAAATGCCGGGTGGTTTGAAGCAGAAGGGAAAGATTCGCAAAAGGCTAATGTGACTGAGAAGAGCAACGGAGTGGCTCTGAATACAGCCTGGAAATGTCACTGGACGCCGCTGACTGAAGGCATGGTCGATTGGGTACAGATGGTGCGGGATCTTCGTGCCGTTGGGTATGACGGATACTACGGAATTGAGGACTTTAGTGGTGCCTTGGAATCCAAGGCGATGTTACAGCATTTTGCAGACGTTTTCGCCGAAATTGAGCGTCGTGTGGACGAGGAGGAGCAGTCATGAGTATCGTACGAGTAGCGGTGATTGGTATAGGAAACATGGGAGCAGCACATGCCAGAACGTTGGTGGCTGGAGAAGTACCCGGTGCAGAGCTGGTCGCCGTATGTGATGTAAGAAGAGAGATGGAGAGCTGGGTATCCAGTCACCTTCCGGCAACGGTCACCTATTGGCAGGATGCAGAGCAGATGATGGCTTCGGGTACGATTGATGCAGTCATTATTGCAACGCCGCATTATGATCATCCGGAACAGGCCATTCAGGCTTTCCAGCATGGCTTGCATGTCATGATCGAGAAGCCGGCCGGTGTATATACAAAACAGGTACGCAAGATGAATGAAGCGGCCGCAGCCAGTGGCAAAGTCTTTTCCATGATGTACAACCAGCGGACCAATCCACTCTACATTAAGCTGAGAGACTTGATTGCTTCGGGCGAACTGGGTGAAGTACGGCGTACCAACTGGATTATTACGAACTGGTATCGATCCCAAAGTTACTATGATTCCGGCGGCTGGCGGGCAACATGGGCAGGTGAAGGGGGCGGTGTACTGATTAACCAGGACCCGCATCAACTGGATCTGTGGCAGTGGACCATCGGCATGATGCCGGTGCGAATGCGTGCTTTCTGTTCGTTTGGCAAGTATCGGAACATTGAAGTGGAAGATGATGTAACAGCTTATGTGGAGTATGAAAATGGAGCAACGGGTGTCTTCGTAACGACTACTGGAGAAGCACCGGGTACCAATCGATTCGAGGTCAACGGAGACCGGGGTAAAATCGTGATCGAAGATGGAAAACTTACGTTCTGGCGACTTCGGGAATCTGAGCCTGAATTCAATCAGCGGTTTACCGGAGGTTTTGGACAGCCAGAATGCTGGAAATGCGAGATTCCGATTACAGGTGTGGAAACGGGTCACCCGGGTCTGATTCGTAACTGGGTTGATGCGATTCGTACAGGCGTACCACTTATTGCTCCCGGTGAGGATGGTATACACGGATTGACGTTATCGAACGCTATGTTGCTGTCCACCTGGACGGATAACTGGGTGGATCTGCCGATCGATGAGGATCTGTTCTATGAGCATCTGCAGGAACGCATTGCTGGATCAACGACGAAGAAAGACAAGGCATTCAGTGGCAGTCAACCTGCTGATTTGAGTCAGACGTTTAAATGAAGACGATTTGTTATGTAAGACGAGTTCATTGTAATCAACATTTTATAAAAAGGATGGGATGACATGGCTAAAGACGGGATGTTTTATGCACCAAAAAGTGTTACAAAAGAGGTCGTATGTGGTCCGGGTGAGTTCACGATTGCTGCTGTTGCGCTGGATCATGGACACATCTACGGCATGGTTGGGGCATTGTTGGAGGCTGGTGCTACCCTCAAGTGGGTATATGATCCGGACCCGGCGAAGGTAGAGGCATTTCGGAAGCAGTTCCCACAGGCTCAAGTCGCTGGATCTGAAGCGGAAGTGCTTGCAGATGATGAGGTGTTATTGGTGGCAAGTGCAGCGATCCCTTCAGATCGTGCGCCGCTTGGTATGAGAGTTCTGGCCGCAGGCAAGGATTATTTTACAGACAAAGCCCCATTTACCACGCTGGAGCAATTAAAGCTTGCACGAGAAGAAGTGAAGCGAACGGGCAAAAAGTACATGGTGTATTACAGTGAACGACTGCATGTAGAAAGTGCGATCTATGCGGGGCAGCTTATCGAACAAGGGGCAATCGGCAAAGTAGTGCAAGTTATGGGTACAGGCCCGCATCGCTTAAATGCCGGAGGAAGACCCGACTGGTTCTTCAAGCATGAGCAGTATGGCGGTATTCTCTGTGATATCGGGAGTCACCAGATCGAACAATTTCTGACGTTTGCATCATGTACAGACGCTGAGGTAGGGTTCAGTCGTGTGCATAACTTCAATCACCCACAGTTCCCGGAATTGGAAGACTTCGGCGAAGCTTCTCTAATTGGTGATAATGGAGCCTCCGGTTACTTCCGAGTGGACTGGTTCACACCGGATGGTCTGGGCACATGGGGCGATGGGCGTACAGTTATTCTGGGAACGGACGGTTATATCGAGCTGCGGAAGTATATCGACATCGCAAGGGAACCTCAGGGGGATCAGGTGTACCTGGTCAATCATGAAGGGGAGTACCGCTACAATGTAAAAGGCAAGGTTGGTTATCCTTTCTTTGGTCAACTCATTCGCGATTGTCTGGACCGGACCGAGACCGCTATGACACAGGAACATGCATTCAAAGCGGCAGAACTCTGTCTGATTGCACAACATAAAGCGATGAGCGAACGCGTGGTGTGGAGTAGCGGAGCGAAGTAAATGTTTTAGGTGAAGGAGAGCAAAGGTTGATCACTAAAGGTTATCCGTAAATCTTCTTTTGTTGAGTGAAGAAAGAGCAGCCCAAATGTTAAACTGCATCCAACAGGTTAGTTATGTCTAACGAATGGAGTAGTTCACACTGGGGCTGCTTTTTTGAGTATGTTCGTGACTTCGCAGATGGATTAATATGGGTTATATTATATATGTAGTTCGGATATTGTTTGAAAAGAGAGGTGTTTACGAAGTTCGTAGATATAATGTTATAGGAAATCCATGCGAAGTTAATTCAGGAGGGACTAAAGAAGATGAACAAGAAACTATTAGAGCAGTTTGAACATTTCAATAAATTTGTAAAATCAATTGATGATGTGACTTGGCAAAAGTCGATTGCTCCTGGAAAGTGGACGGTGAAGGAAGTCGTGACCCATCTATGGAATTGGGATACATATACTTTAAATACAATGCTCCCACACATAAAAGACCAAGTGAAACTCCCAGGATTCGTCGATCATGATACCCATAACTTAAAAGCAATAGAGAAGGCTAAAGAATTTACAGACAGAGAAAGTATGATTAAAACCTTTATTGAAACTCGAACCCATTTAGTCAACCAATTCCGTGAGGTAGATCATTCAGAAATTCACTTTTTTATAGGCAATGATAAACGACCTTATACCTATGAAAGATATCTAAAAATATTCGTACACCATGATGAACATCATAAGAAACAAATCGAAAACCTATTAGCGTGATTCAGAGAAGACATGGACATCCTATAACATCATATTCACGCTGCGGACATTCGTCCTGGGTCCGGCATACGCCGGACACTCGACATGCGTCGAGTCGTGAATACAGGAACGTTATATGCAACCTGAAAGGCAGCCATATCTGAGAAGGTCAAATTTCAAAGGATCCAATTCTTGATCCGAAACTTTTTTTAGAGGCAACCAAAAGGATTTAAAGCATCAAAGCATATCCAAAGAAAGGCAGAAAAATTGCGGGAAAGATTCGGAACAATAAACGGGACAACGAATTGCTTTAGAATACGAAGAGAGTTGAGAAGGATTACAAAAGCTAAAAAAGTATTACTTAAAGATAGCAAGAAAGCATAAAATTAAATAAGAAAATGTTTGGTTAAGACCATTAGAAATTAGAATATACCAAAAATGACATACGGTTTTTATCTAGTCTTTGCTAAATAACTGGAGTATATTGGGTTATGAAGATAAAAGGGTCACATGAAACTTAAAATAATACATAAGAAATGGTTGGTGTTTTAATGAACATTGAAGAATTGGATGAGTTAAAAAAGAAAACAGTCGTAGATTTACAAAATCAAGAGATGAAAATCAATGAATTTATTAATAGATTTGATACAATAGAAATGCTATCTAGGTTAAGTTATTTTTCTTATATTACAATAGATAGTGAGAAGGGATATAAATATATTCAACCTGCTAATTTAGAACACTTAGCGGGTATTATACTAAATAGAACATTTGTAGTTAAAGAAGAAATACCAAATCCGTTAGAAATAGACGACTTAATAAAAACTATTGATCACTTCATGTCATATTGGAAGATTTCTAATTACTTACGAAAAATAGATTTTGACTTAAGTGAAAAAGAATTGAGTAAAGCAATAGTAGCAGCGAATATGACGAGCAACTATGGAATTGTTAGAGGATATTCATGGTTTACTCCTATGCAACAGCAAATAATAGATCTATTGAATAACTATGACGAGTATTTAGAAAATACTATTGGTTTTACAATAGGAGATTGTTTTGAGTTTTTTGAACATCTAACACAGCTATATTCAGAAAAACTTGAGAAATTAGCAGAAAAATCTATTACAAGAGCAAATGAAATGATACCTTTTATTCTTGAAGATTATAAAAAAGGGGAAATAAGGGATAAAAATATTAAGAAGATAGTGAAAAATTATTCCAAAAATCATAAAAAAGCGATTCATGAACTTGTTCCTTATATATTATTTTCTGAGAGTCTAAAAGATGAACTTTTGTTCTCGAGTTTTGATATAAAAGTTGATGATGAGAAACTAAAGAAATTAAATAAATTCCTTGAGTTTTTCTCTACTAATATCGCTGAAGAAGTTCAAGAATATCGTTTCCCAAGCGATGATAATATTTTTAGAGCTAAACCTATTCTCAAATATGAAGACTCTTATCTTCTGATGTTTCCTAATAGTTTAAGGTGGACTTTACAGGAACAAATGGAAAAAGTTATTCAAGAAAATGAAGAAATGTGGAATGAATATGGACAGATCAAAGGTGATTATTTAGAAAAAGAGACTATTAATGTTATGAGAAAAATTTTACCTGAAGCAGATATACATTCTGAGTTATACTACAAACATAATGGTGAAAGATACGAGCTTGATGGTCTAGTGTTGTATGACAGTAATCTATTTATAATAGAATCAAAAAGTAGAGGTTTTCACTCCCCGGCAAAAAAGGGTGGGCTTGGTCGTTTGAAAAAAAACATTCAAGAGAATATTGAATATGCATTGATACAAGCCAAAAGAGCAAAAGACTTTATTGAAAGCAAGGAAGAAGTCTGTTTCTATAATCGTAGTGGTAAGAAAGTTCTTAAACTTCAATCAGAAACTTATAAAAATAAGTTTATAATGAATACTACCTTGGATTATTTTGCGGATATAACTACTTCTTTAACAAGTTTGAAAGAGGTGGGATTATATAAAGCAGAGGAATACCCATGGTCTATATCTTTGGCTGATTTTAAAGTTATTTCTGATTTTATTGAGTTTCCCACCCAGTTCATACATTATGCTTTTTTACGTACTAGAATGAATGATAATATCGCCTTGAAATCTACGTATGAACTTGATATTTTTGGGTTGTATCTTTTTCAAGACCAGGAGGAGCGACAAGATTACCATGTTGAGGAAATTGATATTGGTAAAGTGATGAAGAATATTATTTTAGGTACTCAAGAAAATGTTTATTCTGAAGTTCTTGATTATTCTCCAATATATAACAGACATTACTATGATAAAAATGTAGGACTATCTTCAGAACCATATAGAAGAAAGTTTAACAATAAATTCAAAATAATTTTGATGGAATTAAATCAACTAAATCAATATGGTCATACTACTATTGGACTAAAATTGATAGATCTTTATATGAATGAACAGGATACCATCATTGAAATGTATGATAGAGTAGTCAAAATGACACAAAACGATGGTAATTTGCATGACATTTCAAAGCCTGTTAATTATGATAAGTTAACTGGTTCTATTTATGGAGTAACTATAATGTCAGGCTATACCAGAGATAGAGTTATTATTTTAGAAAAACTAAAAGCACATTGTGTATTTAAAATGCATCAATCACAAGCCAAGGAATGGATAGGATTATGTACGTTTCTTGATGATAGAAGAAAAATAGTGAACAATTTTGTTTACGTTGATGAAGATATGCTTTCTAGTAGTAAAAAAAATCCGGATTTTATTTCTTTATTAAACATGATTGATCAGGAGACTAAAAAAGTAGGAAGAACTTTATATAAAGCAGGTAGAAATGATCCATGCCCTTGTGGGAGTGGAGTGAAATACAAAAAATGTCATGGATCTGGTATCTAAGTGTTTTAATTATATATTTGTAATGATTTATAAAAATAAGATTGCTTATTTTGGATATATAAAGATTAATAGTGATACATGAATTAAAAGGTAAAAAATTAATATATAGTAATGATAGAAATATAAGAAAGCGCCGAATCATCTATCGGCGTTTTTTGTTTAGGGTTTAAAAATCAAAGAAAATTTAAAGCTAAAAAGACGATTAAATCAGGAGATCGGGGGTTGAAATAGGAAGCATGAAGTGGCTTCAGATCAAATGAGTAGAAAGAGAGATTGGAAAAAGAGTTTTAAGAGAAAATAGATCTAAAAAAACGGATTAAGAGTTAAAAATCATTTTAAAAAGATAGAAAGAAAGCATAAAATTGAAGAAGGAAATAATGAAATAAGATTAAGACAAATTGGAAGGTCACAGGCAGCATATAACATCATATTCACGCGGCGGGCATACGCCCTTGATCCGGCAGTCGCCGGACACTCGACATACGTCGAGTCGTGAATACGGGAACGTTAGACGAAATAGACTGTGAAAGGACATATATATATGATAACAATCTCATGTACCAAGAAGCTATTTGATGCTAGTTCTTTTGTCGAAGAACCAGACAACGAATTAGAGGACGAACTCTACAAGTGGCATGCCAATGTATTTCGAATGGCTAAAAAGAATAATTTAATTATTATGAATAATAAGACAAGGTATTGCTTTATTTTGTTTGGAATAAGAAAAGAGCACTATAAAAACTTTAAAGAGATATTTCTCCATGTACTGATAGAAAATTTAAAAGCAGAAGGAATCTCTGAACCTTTAATTAACAACTATATCAGTCATGCAAACAGCATTAAGTTCATCAAAACGTATGATAGAAGCGTCATTGGATCAATGATAGACATGGTTAAAATGACTGAATTCATGATTGAAGACTATTTACCCATACAAGAAATGAACATCATCGAATTAAATAAAATGAACAACGCGACTCCCTTAGTAAAGCTAAAAAAATTTCCAAACCAATTTATGAGGGAGGCTCTTAGTATGTGAGCCTACAGTCTACTTCGTCTAACATAATATTCACGCTGCGGACATACGTCCTTGGTCCGGCATTCGCCGGACACCCAGCATATGCTGGGTCGTGAATACAGGAACGTTAGGCGAAACCACCCAGGAGTAATTGTATAATTGTATGCGGATCAAGGAAGGGGATAAATTGAATGATATTGAATTTGGAACTAGCGGATATTTTAGAAAAATCTGAAATTAATTATATGGTTGATCGAATGACTGCAATTAGAGAACGAGGAGGAAACCCTGAGGGGATTGAAATAAAACGATTCGGGGAGAGCACGGCGTTTTATAGCAAAACCATGCCCTGGGGTCTATTTAATAATGTAAAGGGAAGAATTTCTGAAGATGTCATTGAAGATATCTTAGACTTTTATAATGAGCGGGAGAGGAATTTTGAGATTCAAGTCATCCCGGGTAATATAAATCAAGAAGTTATGAAAAAACTCCATAATAAAGGCTTTTATCAATCAGGATTTCATACAACGCTTTTTTGTGAACCAGGAAATCTAAATTCGTTTGATCATCATAAACTGGAAATTCGTGAACTACTCGAAGATGAGTTCGATACATATGCAGAAATTCATTGTTTAGGTACAGGATTATCTCTTGATGGGAAAGAACACGTAGCTGCAAATAACCGAGTACTGTTTTCCCGTCCAGGATGGCACTATTATTTGGGGTTGGATCAGGGCTATCCAGTTGCAGTAGCTGTAATGTATATAGAGAACAATGTTGCTTCATTAACATTTGCGACAACACTACCTGAATATCGAAATAAAGGATTTCAAACAAATTTATTACTTAGACGAATTCATGATACCTACAACAATTGTAATCTCATTGTTAGTCAGTGCTCATTTGGCTCGCAAAGCCATCGGAATATGGAAAGAGTGGGTATGAGAATAGGATATACCCGAGCAACATGGACAAGGAATTAATTGTGAGGAGGAATTTAGGCTGGCATCTCCTAACATAATATTCAAGCAGCGGCCCTTCGGAGCCTTGGTCTGCGAGGTGGATTTCGAAGAGGCTTTTCAGCAGACAACCCCTTCGGGGTTCGTGAATACATGAACGTTATCTGACATAAACCTATTACATTTTAGGAGCAAATAATGAATATCACTTTCTCGAAATGGGTGCAATATTATCGAAGAAATAATCAAAATCTCAAATATATTCATTGGGATGACAACTATAAATTAACAACTAATGAAAGAGAAATAATCATTAAGTCAATTCAACAGTTTCAATTAGGAGAAAACTCTGAAGGTAAATATCTAATTAAACGTGCACAAGAATATGTACATCAGACACAAGATCAGGATTACTATGAAGCGCTTATAGAGTTCATTAAAGAAGAACAAAGGCACGCTAGAGATATAGGCAGATTTATGAAGGTACAGGGAATCCCACACCTTCGTAGACATTGGGTGGACAATGTATTTAGAAGATTACGTCGATATGCGAGTTTAGAACAATCAGTCATTGTTCTATTAACTGCTGAGATCATTGCTAAGTTGTACTATAAAGCTTTGCAAAAATCTACAAAGTCAGAAGTATTAATAGATTTATGTAATCAGATTTTAAGTGATGAGGAGAAACATGTTCAGTTCCAATCTGAAACACTTCATAAATTTGCTCAAAATAGAAGCGTTCTCTTTAACAGAATAGTTTATATCCTTCGTAGAATCCTTTTTGAAGGAACGCTAATTGTAGTGTGGTATCAACATAAACCTGTATTTAAAGCAGGGGGATATAAATTCAAAAGTTATTACTATGAATGCCGCCATGAGTTTAACTTAACGAAGAAGATTATAGCTAATTCACAGTAGAGGTTTACGTCAGATAACATTATATCCAAGCTTTGGGTCCTGACGCTCCCTCGGTCAGCCCGAAGGGAATTGGCAGGGAAGTGGAATCTGGCGGACACATCCGCACCGACTAACCGCATCGCGGCCGTCTTTTGACGGAGCCTTAATTCGGTGGGACGTGGTGAATACAGAACTTTATAGGTGATCAGCGTAAAAACAGTATAACAATTCATTATTTTATTTTGTATAGGAGTGAAATCATGCTGGAAGCGGTTATTTTCGATATGGATGGTACACTATTTCAAACAAACAAAATCTTAGAGCTATCGTTAGAAGAAACATTTACTATCTTGAGGTCTCTAAATGAATGGTCGAGTGAAGCTCCAACCCAAAAATATCGTGAAATAATGGGAGTTCCTCTACCAGTAGTTTGGGAAACGTTATTGCCGAACCATTCAAATGAAATCAGACGAATTGTGGATGAGATCTTCCTTGAGAAGTTAATTGCAAATATTAATAATGGCAATGGCGCCCTATATCCGCATGTCAAAGAAATTTTTAATTACTTGAAAGATGAAGGCTATTTCATTTTTATTGCAAGTAATGGACTAAACGAATACCTCAATGCTATCGTTAACTGTTACAAGTTAAATAATTGGGTGACAGAAACCTTTAGCATCCAGCAAATAGAGACTCAGAATAAGGATGACTTAGTCGGTCATATTCTTAAAAAACATCACATCAGCAATGCAACTGTAGTTGGGGACAGGATTTCTGATTTTAATGCCGCAAAAAACAATGAGTTGAAGGCTATCGGTTGTCGATTTGATTTTGCCCAAGAATGGGAGCTTGCACAAGCGGATTTTATTATTGACGACTTACTTGAATTAAAAAATATATTTAAACATCAGGTAAAATAGAATGCTTTTGTAATTATATCGTAGAAGACGCTGACATCCTATAACAAAATGTTCACGCATAGGGCATCCGCCCTCGGTCCCAGTAGCGACTTCGGAGAGTAGTTGCTGCGGACACACCCGCTTTCGCCGAGCGTCGTGAATACAGGGACCTAAGCAGAAACCAAGGGATTCCTTAATTAAATTATAAAGATTAGATATACTATTATTAAAGGACGGGGATTAAAATGAGTAGCTTGTTACTAACATCTTGTGGTTTTTATACTGAAGATATTAAAAATCAATTTCTGGATTTTATTGATGGAGATATTTCTCAATTAAAAGTCTCAATTATTACAACAGCATCCCCTAGAAAAGAAACTAATAGATATGCACAAAGAGCAATGCAAGAGTTTAAGGACATGGGATTTCAGCATATCAATTTCGTAGATATTGAATTTGATGACCCGCAAAATCTCTTACATAGAGATGTTATATATATCAATGGTGGAAATCCATTTACATTATTGTATTACGCTAAGAAAAGTGGTGCTGATGAAATTATCAGAACACTGGCCGCACAGAATGTAATTATAGTTGGAGTAAGTGCAGGAACGTTATTACTGGGGCCGAATATTAACATTGTCGATTTCTTTACTCCACAAATGAACACAATGAATTTAACGGATTTTAAGGCATTAGGAGTAACCGACAAGCTTATTTTTCCTCACTATGATCGAGAGGACATATTTAAAAGTAGTACTAATAAAACAATTGAAGAGAGAATAGTAGAATTTGAATCCAATGAGAACTGTAAGGTGACAAGGCTTAAAGATGAAGAATATATCTCAATCTTAATGAACCAAGCACATTGAATCGAAGAAGCCCCTGAAATCTTGCAAACACCGTATTCACGCTGGGGCTACGCCCCTTGGGCTGTCAGTGGGGTTTCGAGGAAGTAGTATCCAGCAGACAACTCCTGTGAGGATAAGTCTTCGACCCAGTCGCTCCTTTAAGTCTCTCGGGTTCGTAAATACAACAACGGTAAATAAAATAACGAAGCAGTTTATATTGGGAGTTGATTCATTGAAGTATTCAACTGTAGTTCTTGACTTGGACGGAACATTATTAAATTCAAAAAAAGAAGTATCTAAGAGAAACGTAGATGCGGTCTTATCTTGTTATCAGAAAGGAATGAGAATAATATTTGCAACAGCTCGACCGCCCAGGGCGGTTAATTGTTTGCTTCCACAAGGATTAGTAGATATCGGGGCTTTTGTATATTACAACGGAGCTCAAGTGATATGTAAGGAAACCAAGATAGAAATTAATGAATCAATCCCTGCTAATGTAACTACAGAAATTCTTGATTACTGTTTGAAGTGTGACCCTCAAATTGAACTGACTATGGAAGTGAAGGATGAGTGGTTTAGTTTAAGAGAGCTTGATTATATGAGCTCAATGAACACACAATCAAACCCCATAGTAAAACCCTTAAAAGAATTAAAGCAATATGATGCCACGAAGATACTTCTGACTGGCAATAATCACAATTCTGGATTGTTTGAAAAATTCGAGGGTAGAGTGAATATACTAATTACGGATAATAATAAATTAGTACAAATCATGCCTCTTCTGGCATCTAAGGAAATGGCAATTACTAAACTCTGTGAATTATATAATGTAGAATTGGATTCCGTTATTGTATTTGGTGATGATCATAATGATGTAGGCCTCTTTAAGATGGCGGGATATTCTATTGCTATGGGAAATGCGATTAGGGAATTGAAGGAAATCGCTGATGAAATAACCGTTAATAATGATGAAAACGGTGTTGCTGTAAGTCTAGAAAGATTTTGTGGGTAACTCAAGGTTACTTTATCTAACAGTACATTCATACACCGTCGCACTTGCTCCTCGGTCGCCAAGAAGGATATCGGAGAAGTTGATTAAGGCGACACATTCAATCAGCTAAGTCTATTGACTCGTTCCCTACGGTAAGCTGCTTGAACGTCAGGAATACAACAACGTTAGCCGAAAGAAGTTCTTATTTTAGGAGGAGTCTATATGATATTAGAAAAAGTTATAAATAGAATTACAATACAAAGTGAATATAAGGATTTGGTTGATAAGTATATAGATCATATACTTAACGAATTTAAAGGTAAGATTCATAGCATTTATATGTGTGGCTCGATTCCAAAAGGAACAGCTCAACCTTTTAAGTCAGATGCAGACTTTACTATTGTATGTGCAAATCCCGAAGATATTGATTACGAAAGATTGTCAATGATTAAAGACAGGCTTTTGGAAGAATATCCATTCGTCACTAAGATGGATACGATCATTTGCTCGATTGATGATGTATTAAGTAGACCGAATGAATGGGGTTTTTGGATTAAGATCATTTGTGTTTGTATACATGGGGAGGACATTGGTGAAAAAGTACCCCCGATCATAATTTCTCCAGAATTCATTTTAGACTTAAATACAGATACCAAGGAGGAAGTAGATCGTGTACATCGTTCACTTTCTAATGTTAGTGATCACTCAATGAAAACTAGATATATTAAAGGTTACTCTAAGAGATTAATTCGTGCATTATACTCTTTGGTTTTAGAAGATACAGGGGTATGGGAAGATGAAATCATTAAGATGAAGAATGCCATATTAAACTATTGTGAGATTGACTCCGCTTTAGTTGAGTATCTATATGATTGTTACTTGGATAGCAGCAATGTACTTGTTGAAGAGTTTTTGAGAATTGCAGATGAAGTATATCGCTATTTTGAGAACACTCTAAATACAATGGCTGCTTCCAGAAATTCATTTGGCTAACAACATATTGACGCTCGTAGTCACTCTGAGAAGCGATCCAGCCCCCTAAGCACGTCGGGACGTAGTCAATACAAAACGTCTGAAACTGGTCAGATTGAAAGGAGAAAACATGATACTTGGGTTGTATGAAGCACATTTACCAGTGAGTAACTTACATCAATCGATCGAATTTTATTCTAAATTAGGATTAGAGCTGGCCTGGAGAGATGAAGATACAGCTTTCTTCTGGATTGAAAAAGAAAAGAGGTGGGTCGGTCTATGGCAAGGTGCAGAGTATCTCACTTCTTATCATCCATCATTAAGGCATATAGCATTTCGAGTGAGTTATGAAGATCTTAAAGACAGTGTGAAATGGCTTCAAACTATTGAAATAGAGCCTGTTCCATTTGGAAAAAGAGATTCAATAAATCCATTTGTAAGGCCTAATTAGGGAAATGCTTCAGTCTACTTCAATGATCCAGATGGAAATAGTTTAGAATTAATGTGTTTTGTAAGTGTCCCTGAAAACTTAAAGAATATATCCAATAAATTATCAATCGAAGAATGGGAAGACCTTTTGAAGAGATAAAAACTAAAGAATGTTTTGGGGTATTTAAAAGAAGTATCAGCATCAGATAACATAATATTCACGCTGCGGCTCCTTCGGAGTCTTGGTCTGCCAAATGAAAACGCTTCATCATACGCATTCAACTAAGTTGAACGTATGAACACAGAAACGTTAGGCGAAATAAATGCTAGTGGAAGGAGATTTAAATGCATATTAGAGGAATAATTCTTGAAGGATACTCAAATGCCGGGAAGACTTCAGTATTAAAAGCAATTAAACGATATCAATCACAAGAAGAATCCTCAGAACGGAGCGTAGTTATCCTTGGAGAACATTATTCTCAAATTTTGAATAATAAACATGGAGAATATGTGAGTCTAACGCGAGAAGAACACATTGAGTTACTTAAAGAGCGAGTTCAAATGCTCAAGAAACTTAACGATTGGGCAAGTCAACTTGGTCCTGCATCTAGAGGATCTAGGGGACTATTTTATGTTCTGGAGAGGTTTCACTTAAACCATAGAGCTGCATTTGTAGATTCGGATTTGGAAGAGATAAATAAAATAGAAGAACAGCTTGAGTCTTTAAACGCCAAGTGTATTTTGCTTACAATCTCGCCCGAAGTTGTAGAAGAAAGAATTAAAAGTAGACAACCCGAAGAATGGATCTATAAAACAGAAGAAGATGTAAGATCGTCGGTAAGTGAATTATTAAAAATCCAAAATGTATTAAGACATCAAGCTCAAATCTCAAGAGTGCCAACAATAGAAATCAATACAGATGGTAAGGATTGGGATGAGTATGTAAGGGTAATCATGGAGGGCAGCGACATCGCCTAACGAGATGTTCAAGCATCGTCGCTACTGCTCCTTGGTCGGATAGAAGCTATAAGCAGAAGAATGTATTTAGCCAGACGTATCAGGCATTCGCCGGTCGTCGTGAACACAAAATGTTAGATGAAATCAGTTAAAATCAAAATCAATACCAATATGAGGTGCGTAATGGATCGTAAGATTATTCAAACCGCAAAAGAGATTGCAATAAGAATTATTCGCGAAGCAGGTCTAATCTCTAAAGAGAAGTTTGATAACTTTGTTGACTGAGATCTAAAGATGAATTTGGGGATGTGGTTACTGAAGTAGATCATATCTGTGAAGAAATGATTATCAAACAAATCCAAGACGTATTTCCAAATCATCAGATACACAGTGAAGAGGCAGGGCTTATCGGAACTAAGCACGATTGGTTATGGTTAATTGATCCTTTAGATGGAACTAATAATTTTGCGATTGGTTTACCTGTTTTTGCGATATCAATTACCTTAATGTATAAAAAAGATCCTGTGCTTGGAGTGGTCTATGAACCTCTAACAGAACGTTTATTTGTATCTGTTATTGGTGAAGGGACAAGCTGCAATAATAGACAAATACAAATTAAGAGTAACCCTAATATTTTCAAAGGAAATATAGGTTGGATTCAAGGTCACAGAGTACAAAACGACCCACAAGCAGTAAAACTAAGACAACACATTGATATTAGATTTAAACGAATGTTAAGATTATGGGCCCCAACGCTTCAATGGTGTATGTTGGCCAAAGGAGATATTGATGGAATTATTCTGTACAATTCTGAAGGTGATGACTTGTATTCAGGTATCTTAATGGTTAAGGAAGCAGGGGGGCTTGTTATAGATTTTGAAGGAAATAAGTTTAATGGAATGAAAGAAGAACCTTATCTAATTGCATGTCACCCAGACCACAAAGAAGAACTATTGCAAATTGTAAGAGAAGGATTGAGCTAACACCTAGAAGCAACTGACTTCATCTAACATTATATCCACGTTTCGGAGCCTGACAGTTCCTCTGTCCACGAGAAGCAATCGGCAGGGAAGAGAATCAGCGGACACATCCGCCCTGACTAACCGTTTCATGGCCGGACTATTGAGGGTCCTTAAGTCGGTTGGACGTCGTGGATACAGGAACTTTATACGACAAACTCTAATTATATTTATGTGGGCTAATTGCATAGAAGCAGGGAGGACATATTAATGATTAGAACAGTTTCACTTTGTGTTATCCGAAGAGGGGATGAACTACTGTTAGAAGAGTTTTTTGATGAGGCTGTAGGCATAACTTATTATCGACCTATAGGGGGAACCGTTGAATATGGAGAAAGTAGTAAAATCACCGTAATTCGTGAAGTCAAAGAAGAAATTGATGCAGATATTTCAGAACCTATCTTGATTGGTGTAATTGAGAATATATTCAACTATCGGGATCAAATTGGACACGAAAATGATTTTATTTATGAGGCTGAACTTATGAATAGATCACTTTACGATTTGGAAGAAATAGATGGAATAGAAGGAAGTAAACCCTATAAAGCAGTATGGAAACCACTTCATTATTTTAAGGGGAACTTGACAGTAAAACTGGTACCAGATGGGTTACTAGAGTTGCTTCAAGACGGAACAGATGGAAGATATATTAAACACTTAAGTAAACGATAGCTTGAGGGATTTGAAGAAGATGGGGCTTATAACAACGTATTCACTCTGCGTGCTAACACCTTAGGCCCGGCCGAAGTTATGGCAGGGAAGTGAAAACAGCCTGACAACCCTGTGAGCATAAGTCTGGCGACCCGTTCGCTTCGGTCACTTAAGACTCTCGGGTTCGTAGATACAGTAATGTTATCTGAAATATTCGTAAATACTTTATTTTTGGGGGGCATCTCAAGGATGAGTAAAAAAACAATAATTATTGAAAATTACAACAATGAATGGCCTGAAATGTTCTCTGATTTAAAATCCATCATAGAACAAAGACTCGGGGATCTAGTACTTAGAATTGAGCACGTTGGTAGTACCGCAGTACCTGGACTAGCGGCAAAACCTATTTTAGATATTGATGTAGTAATTGATTCTATGGACTTGCTTCCAGATGTAATTCAAGGATTAGAAAGTTTAGGTTACTATCATGAAGGGAATTTGGGTGTTGAGAAAAGAGAAGCTTTTGCAAGAAAAGATGCAAATGTTCCTTATAGTATAGTAAAAATACAGAAACCTGAACATCATTTATATGTTTGTAATAAAGAGAGCAAAGAGTTATTAAGACATATATCCTTCAGAGATGCATTAATTAGCAATCCCGAATTTGTAGTCGAATATGCCAATCTAAAGAAAGAACTTGCTATTAGATATAGAGAAAATCGTCAGTCTTATACGGATGGGAAGACCGAATTTGTAAATAAAGTACTTAATGAATATGGAAAGAACTTGTAGGTTGCTCAATGGGACTAAAACATCCGATAGCAAATTAACCACGCTGCGGGGCTAACGCCCCTTGGTCTGTTAGAGATATTTCGCGGGAGTCTTATCAGACAGACAACTCCTACGATGCTAGGTCTTCGACCCAGTCGCTGGTGCCCTTTAAGCTCTCGGGTTTGTGAATAAAACAACGTTATCGAAAATCTCACAAAGGATATGAAAACGTGAATACTAAAGATTTTAGAAAGCTAATTAGGGTGTATTTTGCTCCAAAACTACATGAGGTTGGGTTTATGGGAACCGATCATCATTTTGTTAAGACAACTGATAATCACTTTATTTACACTCTGGTGATTCAGGCAGATAAATCCGGTGGATCTTGTGTTATGGATATGGGGGTGTATCTAGATTTTCTCCCTAATTCTATTGGTGAATTTAAGTCTTCAAATGAAATCACGACCTATGATTGTGAATTCAGAAAACGTCTTAATAAAAAAGCAAATTGGCTGAAGAGATTTTTTACTATGGAGCGTGAAAGATGGTTTCAATACGGAGTTATTTTTGCATCAAGGAATGAGTTATTATTCTCAATTCAATGATTTTCCTAGGATGATTACATCAATTTCATTAGTTGAGATAATAGCTGGATCTAAGAAAATTGAAGATTTTGGAGCTCCACTTGATTTAAGGTTGGCTTTGTTAATTGCACGAACACATAAATTTCAAGGTAATAATAGGGATGCGAAAGAATATGCTCAATGGGGACTAAATAATATTGGGAAAGCAACAGGACTCATTAAGGACTTTGAGGGCATAAGTTGAGGGAGTTTCTAACATTATATCCGTGCTTCGGCGCCTAAAAGCTCCTCGGTCTGCAAGAAGCAATCGGCAGGGAAGAGAATCAGCGGACACATCCGTACGACTAGCCGCATCGCGGCCGCTCCAATTGGTCGCTTAAGTTGGTGGGAGGGTCGTGGATACAGGAACGTTATGCGCCATTAAAGGAGATAATTTATGAAAGGTAAGATACTCTTATTAGTTTTTATTACAATAGTGTTTTCATCTTGCCAAAATAGTAGTCAATCGACTACCTTGAACAGCGAAACTAAATCAAAAATGAATTCTGAACTGCCTCCTGATGAAGTGAGTACAGGTAATGGAACAGAACCGAAAGAAATAACTGAAGGTCGATCAGATGCTTCTAACAATGAAGTGTTATCCATGAGCATTGGGAACTATGAATTGAAAGGAGAATTTTATGATGAAATGCTTCGAAATCCTATAGATCATGATTATGAAGTGGAATTTAATGAGGCTCAAAATTCAAAAGAGATTATTACAACAATGGAATGGGGGGCGTTGGAAAGCAAATATACAGAGATTTGGGATAAAGAGTTGAATCAAATATATAAAAAGCTTTGTTCTAAGTTGGATAGAGAACCAAGAGAAGCACTAATCGAATCGCAGAAAGAATGGTTACAATATCACTTAAAGGAAACAAAATTTGTAGAGAAGGCATTTATTAATAATGGTTACCTTGGATCAAAAGGTTCGGTAAGCCTAGGCACGGTTATACGGGAGAGAATTAGGGAAAGAACAATGCAATTATTTGAATATCGATATTTGCTAGATGGTGAAGTTGAGTTTTTATACCAAAGTAAAAAATAAAGTTGGAATCTGGATCAAAGGTTTTTAGGTGATGCCTCGAAGCAGTAACGGCACATAACAATGTATTCAAGCTGCGGGGATACCACGCCTTGGTCGCCTGCGAAGTTTCGATGAAATGAATCCATACGACACTTTAATTTTACTTAAGATAAGAGCTATCTAAGGGGAATCAAAGTCAGGAATGGACATACGTTAGGTGAAACCGCGAAGTGCATTGAAAAAAAAGGAGTTAGATGCAAACGTGGAATTAAAACTTGTCCGAGTAAATCCTGAAGATAAAAGTATACTAATCAATTTATATGAATTGTACGAGTATGACTTCAGTAAATATACAGGTCGAGATATAGATAGAAACGGAAAATTCGAAGTAAACATAAATTATTATTGGGAAGGCGACGAAAGATGGAATCCATTTTTTATAGAAGTAGCAGGTAAACTCGTTGGTTTTATAGTAGTCCTTTTTGAGAATATGGATACTGATCCAGATCCGACGCATGTGATATACGATTTTATGGTTTTACAGAAATACAGAAGATCGGGCATAGGTCGTAAAGCAGCAATAGAAGCATTTAAGATGTACAAAGCGAATTGGAAGATTTCGCAAATGGAGAGCAATCTTCCGGCAAGGACATTTTGGAGAAGTGTAATAGAAAGTTTTAAAGGAACTAACTACACTGAACACTATGCACAAGATAGAAAAAAATATATACAAGAATTTAGTACAAGAAATTAGAAAAAGAGGGTCATATAACCCTCTATATACTAGAATTCTGCAATTCACTAAATAGTTGTAGGGCATCTTTGAAACCTTGTATGTAGATACTTCTTTCTAGGATGGATTGGAGTGAGATTTGTGCGTCTTCGTAAAGAAAAACTGTATGTTGAAGTTGATCGGGCAAAGCATCACGAAGTGTTTTAAAATATTCATCTGTCTCAGCAGAAAGCTGAGTGTACTCTCTATGACACTCCAGAAGCTTAGTATAGAGCAAATCTAAACGTATTCTTATCAGTGGTTCTGTTAATGATTCTACAGTATTAATCATATTTAGTTCCTCCTTTAATTAACTCTATAAAGTTATTATATGACCTCTTAGAGTTAATTGCAAGGTGAATATTTGACTTTGTAGAGTTAAAACTTCGCTTTCTGTTGATGATTGCTAATATGAAAGATAAGATAGAATTACGGAGGGGAAAAGATGAACATAATCAAGTGTAATATACGAGAACTCATGGCAGAACATCGAATAGATGATATAACAGAATTGATGGCAAAATCGGGCTTAAGCCGGAATTCGATCAATAAACTCTATAGGGAAACAAATATAGAAACAACAAAGCTGGAAACCTTATTCAAGCTATGCGATACATTTAATTGTAAATTATCTGATTTGATCGAATACGTACCAGGAGAAAAATAAATAGTGAAGGTCCGGAGCCTTGGTCTGTGGATAGATTTTGAGAAGGAATTTCAGCAGCCCCCCCTTTGGGTTCAAGAATACAGAAACGTTATCCAATACTCCCAATCAAAACAACAAGCATAGGAGCAATATTATGACAATCATTTTCAAAGAAATAAAAGACATTGATACACACGCAATTCAAGAACTGTTTCACTCGGTGGACTGGAAATCAGGAGATTTCCCAGAAGATCTTAGACAAGCAATAAACAACTCGCATACGGTTATTACTGCATGGGATGATAACAAATTAGTTGGTTTAATAAATGCATTGTCTGACGGCGTGATGACAGTATATTTTCATTACATGTTAGTACACAAAGAATATCAATCATTAGGAATTGGAAAGAGAATGATGGAACAAATGCTTAGTCGATATTCTAATGTCAAAACAAAAGTACTTATATCCTATGATAGTGCAGAAAAATTCTATGGAATATTTGGATTTAAGCCAGAAGAAGGAACTAAAGCCATGTTTATTTCAGATATGGTATAGCATTGAAGTAAAGATTCCGATCAGATGAGAATTGATTAGATGAATTTGTTTTTGAGAAGGTCCTATATAAAGCTTCAATTCGGATATGAAGGGATACCAGATGATAAGTTATAAACCATTTCAAAAATTATTGATTGACAGGGAGATTAAGAAGCAGGATTTATTAAAAATCACGGGGATCTCATCGGCAACGATGGCAAAACTCAATACGAATGAGTATGTATCTTTAGAAGTAATTGATAAATTATGTACGGCATTGGGATGCCAGCCTGGAGATCTATTGGAGCATATAGCAGATCAATGATGGGATGATAACATCTGCTGTTAACCAAAATTGAGATTCCGTCGTATGACATAAAGCAACGGCTCCTAACGGAGCCTTGGTCTGCTAAATGGATTTCGAAGTTGATATTTTGGCAGACACCTCCGAGAGTTTGTTGAACTGCATAAAAAAAGGAAGGTGATTAGAAATCACTGCAATAAATTAAAGAGGAGAAGCTAATTATGTCTAGACCTTTAAGAATTCATATTATAGGTTCAACTGGTAGCGGAAAAACATACCTTGGTCAAGTTTTGTCAGAAAAGTTAAATATAAAAATTCACGAACTAGATACAGTCATGTGGAGCAGTAAAGTGGAGTTTTCAGGAAAGAATTCTCCAGACGTGAGAGATAAATTACTACATAAAATAATTGATAATGATAGTTGGATTGTAGAGGGAGTATATTATAAATGGCTTTCTGATAGCTTTTCAAGAGCAGATGTAATTTATTACCTAGACACTAATGTATTGATTCGACATTTTAGAATTATCATGAGATTTGTTAAACAAAGAATAGGCGCAGAAAGATCTATATACAAGCAAACATTAAGAGGACTAATTGAAATGCTTATTTGGAATCATAAATTTAATAGTACAAATCGGAAAGAAATCTGTAGTTTCTTGTCCCCTTATAAAGACAAAGTGATAATCATAAAAACCAACAGGCAAATGATAAGTTTACTCAATGAAGGCAGTGAAATCACATAACTCCGTATTTACACATCGGGATATACGTCCCTCTGTCAGCAGAAGTTTTGGTAGAGGACCAGGAGGTAATATAACAATTAAACGGTGGACATTGATCCTTGGGCCCAATAAGCAGTACACCCAGCCTACGCTGGGTCTTATATACAGAAAAGTATGTGAAATCGACGAAACTATTTAATGAGGGTGAACGATGAAGATAATAAGAGATAGGGAAGAACTTGAAGGAACTGGTTATATTGAAGTTTTACCCGGGAAGTACCTTGGGCAATGTTGGAATGAGGACTCAATTTACTTTGATGAGGAAGTATTCGGCTTTGTAGAGAAATCAATAGAAAATATATTTTCTGGATATGATCATTATGCATTTAACGAAATACATCGGAAAACGTGGGAGGTGATCCTTGAGGATTTGAAAACGTTTGCTAATCTCCTTGATGAAAAAGTAACAATTGAATTAATAAATGAACATGTGTATTTCTTCTTTGGCAGTTCTAAAGTTGAGTTTCAACAAGATTTTCTCAATAGTGTTCAGAGACTTCGTGAATTAATCATAGAGTTTGTTGTATGGATTAAAAAGCAATTAACAACTCAAGATTATGTTTCAGTTCTAGGGATTTAGCTATTCCATTCGAGGAAGAGTGGTTATTTAAAGCAGCATAGGAGGAATTAGAATGAAATTTATCGTTTCTGCTAGTGTAATCGTTCTCAATGAACATAATGAGATTTTACTCATGAAAGGACGAAGAGGTTGGGAAATGCCTCAAGGTTGTGTTGAAGAAGGAGAGACTATTAGGCAGGCAGCAGTCAGAGAAGTTAAAGAGGAAACAGGGATTGATATTGAATTAATAAAATTTTGTGGTTTGTATCAGAACATAACGCGCGGTGTATGCAACAATATATTTACTGGAAAACCGATTGGTGGAGCTTTAACTACCAGTGATGAAAGTGAAGAAGTGGGCTACTTTACTTTAGAAGAAGCTGGGCAAATGATAACATGGGGGAATTTCTATGAAAGAATTCATAATGCATTAGATGAGAAAAGCCATCCTTTTTTGATTGAATTTTCAGAATAAGGTCACTCATTATGGTAGACTCCACCTTAAAGCCGCTCCTATCTTGGTTGGTGATGTTCTAGACAAACACCATTCGACCCAAGATAGGGGCGCTTTTTATATGTTTGTACCTTCGTAACTCAGGTTTAATTGCGCTAGTTTTCTAATCAAAATACAGATATGAGAGTAGTGTAATATAAGGAGCAGCCCGAGAATACAGGTTGCTTCTTTTTTTGCTTTTACACTTCGCAAATGGAACATTGTGGGTTATATTGGATATGATTTGGTTCTATAGTAGAGAAATGGAGAGGTGGTCAACCTTGGATGAAAATGTACGCTTTCCGATAGGACACTTTGAGCCAAGTCTTAAATTCTCTAGTGAGGACCGAATCCACATCATTGGTCAAATTCCCGGAATTACGAAGACCTTAAGAGAGATTACAGAACATCTCAATAATGCTCAACTTTGTACTCCTTATCGTGATGGCGGTTGGACAATCACACAGATTGTGCACCACCTTGCGGACAATGACATGAACGCTTATATCAGGTTTAAGAGAGCATTAACTGAAGATGAACCGATGGCAAGCTCATATCGAGAGGATTTATGGGCATCATTACATGATTACAGGAATACGCCAATCGAAGATTCAATTTTGTTGATGGAGATACTGCACAAGCGATTCCTCACGTTGCTGCAAGGGCTACATCCCGATCGGTTTAGACGAAAACTCCGAACAGAAGTGTTAGGTACAATTACATTGGATATCGCTATTCAAAGATTTGTATGGCACGGGCAACATCATATTGCTCAAATTAAATCTTGTATAACATCGCAGAGGTGGTAGGGTCTTATATACATCTCAGGTGTGGAGGTAACATAATGGGAAATTGTGAATTGAATTTCTGAGGAGCCTTGGTTTACTGCTATCAATTACCTAGGATTAGTATGTAAACGGATTCAGAACTAGATGAGTGACTGCGTTTTAAATATAAAGTCAATTATAAGAAAACTAGATTAGGGGGATACAAATGTTGATTGAAGACGAAAAAGTATACCCTGATTGCGCAGTTGAAATTAAATAGTAGACGTTGGCGGTTTAACAAAACCACAGCTTATACAGAAACTGGACCAACACTCTATTTTATTGAATAAATATGGAGAACAGTTGTTAAATGATGAGAGATTTGTAGTTTCCGGTACAAAGCAAAGCTTGCAAACGGTTGAGTTGACCGTCAGACAACTTGGATTTTCGAATGGTGCTACGACTTTTCAGCTCTTTCGAAGAGCAAATGATCTTGGGCTAGAATGTTGTCCGGTTGAGTTAGGACCTTATCTAAGAATGCAATGTTTGGATCAGCCTGAGATATGTTCTACCAATATTTCAGAGGGTAACAAAGCTCCGTCCGGCTCCATTACCATAGCATCTGCAGCCCTTACGGAGGATAATGAATTTCCAAAAGGTTTTTATCTCAGACGATTAAACGACAAGTTATGGTTACGAGGATATCTTGCCGACCATTTGCATATTTGGAGTCCTCATGATCGCTTTATCTTCTGTAGGGCTCGGCTTTCTATTGTATGAGGATCAGGAAGATGTTTTGAAAGCAAAGGAGTGAAGGACCAATGGATATCAAAAACAAAAGCGGAGATGTGCTTGGAAAAATTCAAATTGAATCCTTACGCAATGATAATACGATTGACCGGATCGTCATTGACTTAAAGCCTGGTGAAGGGAAGGCGATATACACCGCAGATGTTACAGAGAACCAATTCACGCAACAGACCAATTATGCAGCTATTCCATGGGAAGACGGTTTGGAACAATTGCAGAAACATTATTCTCCATGGCAGCCGAAATTTCCGATTGATTCTGATATAGATGCCATTCATGTATTTTATGGATTTGATAATTTAACTCCGCAAGAAATCGATGAAATGATTGAAGAAAGTAACAGGTCAGGTAGAAATGTAGTGATACGAGACCTGAAGCCCAATAAGAAGGTTGTGGGCATCAGCATAACGTATAAAGAATACGGTGGTTATAAACTTAATATTTTCGGGACAACAAAGAGCCGGATCGCATTGTCTGATCATGATGGTACTAAGGTTAAACAGGTAGCCATACGTGGCGTCCAAGCATTTTATATTTTCAATAACGAAACTTCCCAATTGATATGGATCGAAGAGGATGTGCATGGGAAGGCGTTGCAATACGAGATCAATGGTAGAAACATGTCAGAAGATCTTGTGATGAAGATTGCGAAGTCAATGAACGGATAAATGATGATGTTAATCTGAGTGAGGTGCAACGATGAGTTACAAAGCTATTCTCATAGACCAATTAAACGCCTGTTATCATGACAAGAGCTGGTTTATTCCACTTCATGATATTTTGACAGACCTCAATGCGGCGGAAGCCTCTTATGTAAAGAATGAGGGAGAGCATTCCATTTGGGCGATCGTCAATCATCTTATTTTCTGGAATGAGAAGTGGCTTGAGAGATATATTGCCGAACAGGTCAACGGGCAGAATTCAGTGAATAATGAGGATACATTCGACATAGATACGTCTAACCTGAATGAAGTGGAGTGGGGCAAGACATTACATAGACTGAAAACCGTCTTTGGTGATTGGAACAGGGCACTAGAAGACAGCGAAGAACATAAATTGACCCGTGAGATCCCTTCCTATTTCAACGCGCCATGGTGGGGAGTTGTATCAAATCTATGTATTCATAATGCCTATCATATTGGCCAAATCATGCTGCTCAAAAAATCAATGAAACACACGTAGAACACGCTGTATTACATTTATAAAATTATACTTAAGCAAAGGAAGATGAACATCATGGAAAAAGGCAAAATTATATTTTTGAACGGTGTAACCAGCTCTGGTAAAACTTCAATTGTAGAGGCGATGCAATCATACGATGATCCGTTTTTCTATGTTGTGGCTAATGATTTATTTGAAAATACGATTGGTGATAAACATCTTCAGACGGATTACTGGAAGTATCTGAGTGAAGCGATTGTAATGATGTATCATACGGCAAAAGTATTTTCAGACCATGGAAAGCATGTTCTGATCGATGGCATACTTGTGGAAAGACCGGAGCTCGCGCCGCATTATGAACAAGTCAAACAGATTTTTGAAGGGTATCCACTGGATATTGTAGAACTACACTGTCCTCTCGATATCTGTCGTCAGCGGAACATCGAACGTGGGGATCGAAGAGAAGAGCAATCGGATGAGCAGTATCAAATCATGGCCCAAAACATCAACTATAGGTATTCGATTGATACAAGTATGAACACACCGGAAGAATGTGCAGAGAAGATTATTGCAGCGCTGTTCTAAACACAACGTTATGGGGGATGGTGACCATTCGTTCCGCATACTGGAGGTATTTTCTATATGTTGTTGAGCATAAATTGAACGTGCTGATCGAATGTTGGCAAGAAGGTCTGTATGTGCAAGGTTTAATTCATGATATATCCAAGTTCTTTCCGCAAGAATTTATTCCCTATGCAATTCATTTTTATTCAGAACAGAAGGATGAAGACACCCATCTAAGATGGAAGAATGCATGGCTACATCACCAAAATCATAACAAACATCATTGGGAGTATTGGATTGTAAATAGGAATACAAAAGAAGCTCTGCCCATGCCTACGAAATATTTGATAGAAATGGTATGTGATTGGAGGTCTTTTTCAAGAAAATGGGGACGTAAAGTGAAAGATTCTAATCTGGTAGAACGAATGATAAATTCACAAGATATTATTTTACATCCAGTGACGAGAGAAGAGCTTGAACAGTTATTTATTAGAAAGGATGAGAAGTTCATATGATCATGGAAGCGGATCGTTATTGCAAATAAAGATACTCGATACCGTGATAATTAAGCAAAAAGCTGAATTCCGAAACTGTGGAGGTTATGATGACCATTCATACGATTGAATTAACTCAGGAAAATCTGATTGGTTCATTTACTAATGAGGTAACCCCCATTTTGAGCGTGAAATCTGGTGATTCCATTCGTTTTCAGACGCTAGATGCGGGCTGGGGAACAGGTGTGAGTTATGTGGAACGCATGAAACCTATTGATCGTCAAGGTGAAAAAGATGGAGGTCATGCCTTAATCGGTCCGATCTATATCGATGAGGCGAAGCAAGGACAGACGTTGGAGATTGTTTTTAATGAGATCGTACCCGGGAGTTACGGGTTTACTTCCGCCGGCGGATATCCGAACTGGCAGAACCAGAAGTTACATCTAACAGAGGTTGAAGAACTGTCGCTGAACTGGACACTTGATCGCCGAACGATGAGTGGAAGCTGTGAAATAAAAGGAAAGTCCTTCACTGTATCTCTCTCGCCGTTTATGGGTGTAGTGGGCATGCCGCCAGAATCGGGAGGAATTCATACGACTTGGCCGCCTCGCTATTGTGGAGGGAACATCGACTGCAAGGAACTGGTGCAGGGAAGTAAATTATATTTACCTATCCCCGTAGACGGGGGTTATCTCGCGATTGGTGATGGTCATGCACGGCAGGGGGACGGTGAAGTCAGCTGTCAGTCAGGCCATTGAATGTCCGATGGAAGTGGTGGATGTCACGCTTAATGTGATTGATGATATGATTTTGACCAATCCTCGTGCACATACGCCATCCGGCTGGATTACCTTCGGTTTTCATGAAGATCTGAATGAGGCTACGGTTCAAGCATTAGACGGGATGCTCGATCTGATGGGTGAGTTGTACGGACTAGATCGAGTGGAAGCGATTGCACTTGGAAGCGCGGTAATTGACCTGCGTATCACCCAAATTGTGAATGGCGTTAAGGGTGTGCATGCTGTCCTTCCGCATGACGCTTTTAAGTGACTTAAGGCCTGTTATACATCGTATTAGAAATTGGGGGTCGATAAAATGAAAGGCAGACCACAGATCGTTTTAGATATCGCAGGGGTTTTGTTAAGTAATATGTCGTTAACGTGCTGGAAAGATATGAGTGAGGAAACCAACCTATCGGCAGAATCTTTGAAAGTACATTTTGCAGGAATCAAACGAAAGCTCTGGACAGGAATGATGAGGGAAGAAGAGTTCTGGCAATCGTTGAAGGAGATGTATCCCGAATTATCAATAAGCCGAGCGAAGGACATCTTATACAATTCAATTGTTCCCTTACCAGCCGCTCAATACCTTGAGCGATGGAGTGAGTTCGCAGATATCCATCTACTCAGCAATCATTGCAAGGAATGGATTGAGCCGAATCTGAGCCGTTTAAGCTCATTTACCAAAAGTGTAACCATCTCTAATCAAGTGGGTTTATGCAAACCTGAGATTGAGATATACCAACGGGTCAAAACCTTCCTGACAGCTGGAGAAGAGGTTCTATTTATAGATGATCAAGAGAAAAATTTACATTCTGCTAAGCTACTTGGTTGGAGGACTTTACTGGCTGACGAAGAAGGAGATTGGGTTAATGAAGTTGAGTCATTGCTAGGGAAGTTCATCAATGAATAACAAGTATAATCCATAATTTCCAAAAAAAACGTTCGTTTTACGAATCACACTCCAAATTGCTTTAGATGATGATCTAAATGTTTATAGATGCCTATACCCCATTGCTCAGGTGTTAATCTTCCGAAAAAAGGATGGGGGTGAGAGGAGCATTTTCTTGGACCAAGACTTTGGAAAGTTGTAATCTTTTGTTTCAGTTTCTCTTTCTCTACGATAAACTCTCTGTTGTCTTCTATAATAATTGTTGGGATGGTCGACATATTATGCGGTAATGGCTTTTCGTTATAAAACATTGGTTTGGCGAACCTTCCAACGAGCCTTCCTAGCAATCCTCTAGGTGGAAAAGCATTCCCCATGGGAATGTCTTGAAATGCCGAGCAGTGAGCCAGCATTTGAGGGACCTGCATGTTTCCCCATTCAGGCTTGGAATTTGCACTGAGTCTATCAATACGCTCTACGATTTCCACAGCATGCGTTTTAATGAAGATACTTTTCATAAGAACACCCCAATCATTGTTTTGGATTAGATTAAGCTTCTCTACTCATTCACCTTATCGCTAAACTGTGTAATTTCCTTTTCTAAAATTTGCCCGACTTGGCCGAGAGCATTCGTTATATCTAATAATTGCTTCGGATCAAGGTGAGCCATAATATACTGGTTCCATTCATCGTACTGTGTATAGATCGCTTCCAGCACTTCTTCTCCTTTCCCCGTTAATTCAAGTAACTTGGTTCGTCGGTCTGTCGGATGGTCTTTGTACATAGTGAGCCCTTCATCGGTTAATACATCTGCAATGCGCTGTACACTTTGGCGGGCTAGCCCCATATCACGGGCGATTTTGGCTACTGTCGGTGTACCATGTCCAATGCGACCCAATACCTGCCATCGGGCACTGCTCTGATGGAGTGAACGTGTAACGATATCCCCCGAACGCATCAATAATCCATGAATGTGAAAGATGTGAAGGGAAAACTTGCTTAGTGGATCTTCTATATTTTGGTTGTATTTCATATGTTTATCTTAATTAATTGACAGTGTGCTGTCAATATATCCGATATATCCTTATTGCTTCTGAGATATAGAAGGTTGTTCATGTTAAAATCAAGAATAGAAAGATAGGGGAATTTTCGTTAATCCAGAAGAGTTATATAAAATTTGAGCTATAAATAGATCAATTACGTCATGATCCAAACCATAAGGAGACAAGTTATCTATGACAAAATTGCATGTTCGTGAAGCCGTTTCTACAGATGCTCAAGCAGGGGAACAATTGAATCATAAGGTTGCCCTTTTTCTAGGGAAGAAAAAGGTCTAAGGATATATGTTTTTATTTTTCCACAGAAGAACAGGAGGGAATATATGAGTGATCCGCGTTCAACATACAGTATCCAAACGGCAGTGTTAAGTTTACAAGAGGAATTAGAGAGGTTAAAGATGCAGGCGGTAATGGGGTGGTCCAAAGAATTTCGAAATCTAGAGTGGTATGGTTTGAAAAATGGAATGCGTGTATTGGAGGTCGGAAGCGGACCAGGTTACATTACAGAGCAACTATTGAGCAGTCTGCCGGACAGCGAGCTTACCTCGCTTGAGATTGATCGTTCACTGCAAGCACAAGCCAAAGAACGGCTGAAAAATTTTCCTTCCAAGCGATTGCAATTTGTAGAGTCTTCCATCTACCAGATGGATCTGCCTGATGATTCTTTTGATTTTGTCGTGGCAAGACTTATCTTTCTTCACTTGAACAATCCTGACGAAGCTGCACAAGAGATATATCGTGTACTGAAGCCTGGCGGCCGTCTTGCCATTATTGATGTGGATGACGGCGTTTTTGGAGCAGTGAATCCTGATGTTCCTGCTTTGCATACGGTATTAATGAAAATTTCGGACTATGTGGGACAACACGGCGGTAATCGCCTAATTGGCAGAAGTCTGCCGCGTCTCCTGTCTGAGAGCGGATACATCGATGTTGACATTGATTCTGTCCTTCAACATAGTGATCTGTTAGGCATAGAAGGGTTTAAGCACCAGTTTAATCTTAATCGTTTTGTACATTTTGCTGAAAAAGGTGTGATCAGTTCGGAGGAATTTGCTCAGCTGCAACAAGCTTCTGAAGCTATAAATCATTCGCCGGAAGCCTATGCCATGATGAACTTCATTACAGCTTGCGGCACGAAGCCATTGACATAGCTGGGTTGAAACTCATTAGGGACGGAGGATGGAGATGAATATCGTTCATTCTTTTCAGGAATTAGTAGTTCGAGGGGATCATCAGGGTATGATTGAGTTACTGAAAAACTATGAACAATCCAGACCATTATCTGTTAATGAACAGGGCTGGGTCTACTGGAATGTTTCAGATGGTTATGCCTTGTTAAGGGAGCCGGAACCGCTTTATGCCAATCACCGGGAATTCTTCAAATGGGGAAAAGAAAATCTCGCCCCGGAGCAGTTACACTGGATCGTTTCGGATTCGACACAAGCGTTGTCGTTATCTCTGGGGAACTACTTTGATCATTGGATGGATTGGTACCAATATGCTTGTGATCATGCCCCAAAGTTGGATACCAACCGAGGTGTTCGATTCGAGAGCCATCGGGCTATGGGTGGTTCGCTTTGGGTTTTGGAGAGATACAGTGAAATGGACAGTGTGCTTGAAAATATGAACCAACTCATACAAGAAGATGAGACATGGTCCAATATTCTTTTTGCCCGGATTACATATAACAAACAGCGTCTGGCCTATATGCATCATGCCGGCGATTTTGCGGGAGTTGAAGCTCTTGTAAACGAAACGATGGACTGGATTGATGAAATCAATGATGGAGCAATGCCTATTTCAAGAAAAGATGAAGTGGTCGGCAGCTGGGAGGATATTAATGTCTCCAGAAATTCGCAGAGAGATATCAACATTGCGTTAAACAATTTGGCATGTATTTTAACGGATATCGAAAAGTATGAGGAAAGTGTGAAATTGTTTATGCATATACAGGAACGTGGTCACCACATGAATGCATATGGTTTTTCCAAATGGATATATTCGATCTGGAAGACAAGAGGGACTGAGGCAGTTAAAGATGCATTAGCAGTTAATGCTTCTTATGTAATAGCTGACCTTGTAAAACATACTCCTGAACTATTAGAGATCAAAGGTTTAGCATGAGGTGATTTAAGTCGCAAGAGGCCTGCACAACAACATGAAAGGAGTGATGTGATATGAGAAACAATACGAATCTGGGTAGAAGAAATAAAGTTGCCAGAGGTGTTTTTGTCTAGCGCAGAGGACCCAAGAAGGGGTTCCGAGGGATTCCTCTGTGTAATTTCACGAGGAGGAATTTCAAACTATGATTCATTTAAAACGTGTGTCGGTGGATAATTGGTATGCTTGCACTCAACTGGATGTAACGGAAGAGCAGAAAAAAAGTTTCCCCGCGCCGGTAGTATATTGGATTGCTGAATCCAAAGTAGTGGAAGACTTTCAACCCATGGCCATTTATTTTGATTCGGATCTGGTTGGATTTGCTGTGTACTCAGATCAACCGAATCATGAGGATAACTACTGGCTTCTTGCTCTAATGGTAGATACAAAATATCAGGGCAGAGGTTATGGAAGAGAAGCGTTGAGGAAGTTAATTGATCTAATGAAAGAATCGTTGAATTGCAAATGCATCATGATTGGACACAGGCCGGAAAATGATATCGCCGGGAATCTGTATGAATCACTTGGTTTTCAGAGAATAAGTGAAGGGCTGATTGATGGCGAGGTCGTTCGGCTTCTAAGATGCAAGTAGTGCCAAAACACACGCGATTTGGATTGTAAAGGAGGTAACTTGTCTTTGAAGCATGTACACATTGTTTTCTCATTACTCTTTATCATGGTAGGAATTGTGATTATTACGCTCTCGAAAATGATTGAAGAGGTGATTCCCAAGCTAGGGTATGCAGCATTCCAGTCAGCAGCAGCTGGCAGTTATGATTCGAGTGCTTATCAAGTGAATTTTGAACTGAATTATTGGATAGGCGCGATATGCATTTTGGGTGGAGTTATCTGTTTGATTAGTACAATGAATGTTGTCCGAAACTCCATCCGTGAATTGAATATAAGAAACAAAGCGTTTGATGAAACTCATAATTATGACGATACAAGAGAACTGAAATAGGTTATGATATGACATAAAAAAAGAAGGGGCGGATACACATGATTACATTCCAATACTTTGAACCGGAAGATTTTGATCAACTGATCGAATGGAGTGGGGATGAAGCATTTTTGCTCCAGTGGGCCGGCCCTCAGTTCCAATATCCACTTTCCAGAGAGCAACTATCGGATTATTTGCATGGTGCCAATGATAAGAACACTTCAAATAAGTTCATTTATAAAGTGATGGATGAATCAACTCAGGAGATTGTGGGTCATATTGCTCTTGGCGGTATCGATCGATATAATCGTTCAGGGCGTATTGGTAAGGTGCTACTTGGCAAGCCGTATCAGGGTAAAGGTTATGGGAAGCAAATGATCGATGAGGCACTTCGAATTGGATTTGAAGAGGAGAAGTTGCACCGGATCAGTCTGGGCGTATTTGATTTTAATGTCTCAGCCATCCGATGTTATGAAAAAGCGGGCTTTGTACAAGAGGGACTTATTCGTGATGCGAGAAGATATGAAGATACATTCTGGAATCTAATCGAAATGAGCATATTAGAAAACGAATGGAAAAAATGAATTCTCAGAAGCGATCATCATACTTGAGAGACATCTTTCTTGAGAAACACCTCGATGAACGGATGTAATAACTACGTGTACGAAAATTTAAAAGGGGATGTCCTACTGTCATCAGAATGACACGAGGACATCCCCTTAATTACTTCCTTCCTGGTTTATTTCAATGATCCCCGTATCAATAAATTCCTTCACAGGCACACCATCGCTAGCGAGTAACAGGGTCTCCATCATTTTGGCACCCCAGACTCCTTCATTCTGTGAAATAACGGCAGACAATTGACCGTTGAGCAACCCGTTTTCACTAGTCGGGCTATCACCGAACGCGATTAAATGCCGGTTAAGACCTTTTGCTTTCCAGATCAGGGTAGAGGCAGAGACAGAAACAAAATCGAGCCCGATAATTGCATTGAAGTGAGGGTGAGCCTGAATCATGTTCTCCATATCGGACATGGCTTGATCTTCATTCCCTTGATGATAACGAACTTCCAAGATCTCGATGTCTGTTTCACTGCGGATGTAATCAATGAATCCATTAAGCCGCTGCTGCAAACCTTGCATCTCCTCCAAACCATTCTCGACAAGAATCATGCCTTGATTATGCAGGAGTCGTGTAGTCGTCATCGCGAACTGCTGGCCAGTGCGATAGTTATCGGCGCCCACATAAGCGATTCGATGACTGGATGGGACATCTGACTCAAATGTAATGACAGGAATACCTGCAGCTTGGGCTGCATCAATAACGGGTGTAAGTGCAGCAGCATCCACAGGAGATATAGCTATCCCGTCCACATGCTGTTTGATCATATTCTCCATGATACGGATCTGTTGTTCGGTATTGGCTTCATCAGGTGCATTTACAATTAACGTGATATTGTGTTTCCCTGCATACTCCGTTGCATCCTTCGTGATCATCTCATAGGTTGGATACGTCATTGGATAGATAATACCGAAAGTTTTGCTCGCTGTAGATTTCTCTACAGGTGAAGTTGCAGGAAGTGTTGCAGCCATCTGCTGTGGGCGAATGTGTGCCGAACCGGATGAAATGATCATCGGAAACAGCAGTATTAGTGTAAGTAAAAGTGCAAATCTGGCTTTATTCATACAGTGGCTCTTTTCTCATATCTGATGATCTGGCCTGCGATTCCTCGGTTCCTTGAGTGCGGTATTCTCTTGGCGTAAAACCTGTTGTTTTCTTGAATATATTAGAAAAATAGTGAGAGTCATTGTAACCAACTTTGTAAGCAATCTCAAAGGTTTTGTTGTTGGTTGTTTTCAGCAGCTCCTTGGCTTTGCCGATTCGAATCTGGGTTAGATACTCCGTTATCGTTTGACCAGTTTCCTGACTAAAAATCTTGCTTAGATGACTTGGACTGATTCTGACGTGTGCAGAAATCATCTTCAACGAGACCTGTTCGTTATTGTATTCACGGGATACATAGGCTTTCACCTGATCAATGACATCACTGTATTTACCGGAGCAGGCTGCTCTTCTCTGCCATAACAAGTTAAGCAGGGAGCACAGATATTGGGTGCAATCCTCCCAGCACGTAATCTTCCGAATCGTCTGTTGTAGGGAAGTAATGTTCTCATCCGAATGGTCACTCATGCGGAACAACTGATTCGCGAGCCGAAACGACTCCAGCGTAAGATCATTCAACAGATAGAAGCCATACGAGGAGGACTTCCAGTCGAAGGATTGTAATGGAGCGGCAAACTCCTCCACAAAATGGTCACGCTGATTGGGGCTGCCGATTTTGAGAAATTCAAGAAACGAATTCCTGTCGAGAAAAAGAGTCGTTTGCTCATCCAGGTTATTTTCACGTAGAGAAGCTCTGTTCTGAAGGGTGAGCCGGGTAATATATTTATCCTCCTCCGCTTCCAGATACGAGACATGAATTCCTTGCAGCCGCTCCTGTTGACTGCCAATGCCCAGAATAATATTACATTTGAACGTATGCTCAAGTTCCATACGAACCCGCCCGCGAAGCTGCTCCAGATATACGGATATGCTGTCATCGGAGTGATACTTGAGCAGAAGCACCAACTCGGTCCGGCTTCGAATATAAGGAAGAAGTTCGACGTGGGGATCACGAGTTTCCTCCAGTATGGGAAGCAGTTTCTTCATCAGCGATTCCGGGTCCCGGGAGTCATCTGTTAATCGAACGTCGATAATGACAATTGTATAATACCGGGCCGAGAGTGGAAGTGAGAGTAGTTTGGCTGATTCAATCGCATCGGTTGTACCGATGAGTCCTCCGCACAGATCGGCCAGCAGTTTTTCTTTGGTGATCGTTCGGTTTGTCATGCGTTGATGTTCTTCATCCATTTGTTTGCTGACCTTATGAAGCATTTGGATTAGCTCTGCTGCACTAATGGGCTTTAGACAGTACTCGGTCACACCAAGTCGGATAGCCTCCTGGGCATAACTGAATTCATCATGACCGCTCATGATAATGATTTTGATATCAGGTTGTTGAGTGCGAACGATGGAGGTCAGTTCCAATCCGTTCATAAATGGCATTTTGATATCCGTAATCAGAATATCCGGAGCCCATTCATGAATTAAAGGTAACGCAAGCTCGCCGTCGGGTGCATCCCCGCAATAGTGAAAACCTTCCTTTTCCCAATCGATGCAGCTCCGTATATTCTCCCGAATTCCAATTTCGTCATCCACAATCATCACCTTTTTCAACGGTTAACCTCCTTGCTTTTGGGGATACGAATCATAAATGTGCTGCCTTCCATATAGGTACTTTCCATTTCAACGCCATAAGCTGGTCCAAAATAGAGTCGAATCCGGTGATGTACATTGAGCAGACCAAATCCGCCTTCCTGCTCGGCATCTTGGGGTGAACGGGAACCGGCCGGCTTCTCCAGCTCTTCACGTAATTGTGCCAATCGATCCGCAGACATGCCGATTCCGTTGTCCTGTACGGTGAGAATGATGCTATTGTCCTCTACATATCCGTGAATGGATATCAGCCCTTGACCGCGTTTGTTCTTGATCCCATGGTAGAGCGCGTTTTCAATTAGGGGCTGCAGCGTCATTTTCAAAATGGGATAATCCTGAAGCTCACGATCAACGCTGATCTCGTAGGTGAGAATATCGTGGTACCTCATCTGTTGAATAACCAAGTAACTCCGCGCATGTTCAAGCTCGGTTTGAATGGATACCCAGTCGAATCCTTTGTTCAGACTCAAACGAAAGAACTTCGAGAGGGCTTGCACAAGTTTGATTACATTTTCTTTTTTCTCTGCTTCAGCCATCCATAGGATGGATTCCAACGTGTTATAGAGGAAATGAGGGTTGATCTGAGCTTGCAGCGTACGTAGTTCAGCTATTTTCACCTGTTCATTCTCTCGAATGCTCTTTTCGATTAGCATTTTGAGCTTATCCAGCATCACATTGAAGCTTTTGCCCAGATCAGCAATTTCGTCCGAGCCGTGTGGTGTGACTTTGGCTTCCAAGTAACCGTTTGCAGCTTTACGCATCTTGTTCATCAGAATCCGGATGGGAAGAATCAGTCGATTATTCAGGAAAAAATATAACGATATCGCAAAGAAAGCACTTAACAAAACCGTAATGATGATCAATTGGCGAATGCTATTGGCCTCTGCAATGATTTCCTGATAAGGAGCTACCCCGATCATTTTCCATCCGGTCTGTTTTGAGGTGCTGTATACAACAAACTGGGGCTTGGATCCTGCAGACAGGATAAAGCTGTCGTGCTGTAGATGTAAAGGGACCGATCGGATCTGATCCATCATGGTTATGGATGCCGGGGTGACATCCGGCCTGAAGAGTGTATTTCCGTATTGATCACTAATATAGAAAAAACCGGAATCCTTAATGGGGGTATTCGTCAAAAAATCATCAATGAATGAATCATTCAAATCAATCACTATGAACCCGATGACCTCATGCGTAATTCGCTCTTTGACCGTGGTTATAATTGAAAGCGCATTCTGTTTAGGGTAAGCAAACCCATCCAGCCTGTTATATTCCGCATAGGCTGCAGAATGAGGGATGCGCAGAATGGCATCCGGATACTGTATCAGATACTTGAAGTACGGGTTACGCAGCGGATTTCGTTCCAGCTTGAACACGCCTTTTCGTTCACTTATGCCTTTTCCATAAAAATTCACGAATGAGATATTAAGTACCTTGTCATACTTGTAGGTTTCCCGATAAAGATTGTATGTCTGAAGGATGGCTTTGGCTTCTGGGTAGGACTCCGATTGAGAATACAAGTATTGAAGCACTTGCGGGTTCTTGCCCAGTTCGAGCAGCCGTTCCGTATCCTCAAACAAGATGTCAATGTTCCTGGCAAGCTGGTCGGCAACCAGCTGTGTCGAGGCCTTGTTATGATTGGATACGACAGTATAGGATTTGTGGTAAGAAATCAATCCAACCACGATCAGTGGTACTGAACTGAGGATGATAAACATGCTGAGTAATTTAAGCCTGAGGCTTGAAGCAATCCATTGAATGAGTTTCAACGTATTCCACTCCATCTGAAGGGATCAAAAATGTATCATTAGTATAACATGATTTTCTAATATGTAAGAGAATCGCTAAATACTACACAATTAAACAAAGAAATTACACTTTTTAAACTCCATTTTTTGAAATTACTAAATTATTACATAAATAAAGTATGAGACTCCATATAAGCTCGGAATGAAAGCGTTCTATAATGTGGTCACACCACAAGGTGAAACGAAAAAAGGGAGGATCACAACATGCGAACCAAAAAAAAGTGGGGACTTGCCATAACATTGGCTATGGTGATGCTGGTCAGCACGGCATGTAGCAGTACCAATGGAGGAGCAGGCTCCGATAATGAAACTTCAACGAGTGGGAATGGCAGTACACCTGCCAGCGCCAAAACAATTACGCTTGGTTTTTCGCAGGTTGGTGCAGAGAGTGGCTGGCGTTCGGCGAATACCAAGTCGATTCAGGATTCAGCCAAAGAAGCAGGTTATGATTTGAAATTCTCCGATGCGCAGCAGAAGCAGGAAAATCAAATTAAAGCTTTGCGATCCTTCATACAACAGAAGGTGACGGTCATTGCTTTTTCCCCTGTTGTAGAATCCGGTTGGGATACCGTATTGAAGGAAGCGAAGGATGCAGGAATTCCCGTGATTTTGACGGACCGTGCTGTGGATTCGCCGGATAAAACCCTCTACAAAACCTTTATTGGCTCCGACTTTGTAGAAGAAGGACGCAAAGCAGGTCAGTGGCTTAGTGACCAATACAAAGACACACAAGACGAAATCAACATTGTTGAGCTGCAGGGTACGACAGGCTCCGCACCAGCGAATGACCGTCAAGAGGGCTTTATGGAATTGATTGCTTCCAATTCGAAGCTTAAAGTGATTGCTTCACAATCGGGTGACTTCACACGTGCCAAAGGCAAAGAAGTCATGCAAGCTTTCCTCAAAGCACATAAAAAAATAGATGTTCTCTATGCACATAATGACGATATGGCACTTGGGGCAATTCAGGCCATTGAAGCGGCAGGATTGAAACCAGGCGTAGATATTACCATTATCTCTGTGGATGCCGTGAAGGATGGGATGCAGGCTGCTGCTGATGGCAAAATCAACTTTATTGTTGAATGTAATCCGTTGTTAGGACCTCAATTAATGGAAGCGGTTCAATCGGTAGTGGACGGGAAAGACATCGAACCCCGAATCGTTACGGATGAGACCACCTTCACATCGGAGCAAGCCAAAGAAGCATTGCCAACACGTGAATATTAAAAGCAGATTCGTATAACACCGAAAAGTCATTTTTCGACCAGGCTGTCGCTAAATGACTTTTTTCCATAACAAAGGAGAGGGTTATATGGCCGAGCAAGCACCCATTTTGCAAATGACAGGCATCACTAAACAATTTCCTGGCGTTAAAGCGCTATCCAGCGTCAGCTTTCGCTTGTTTCCGGGCGAGATTCATGCCTTGATGGGTGAGAATGGAGCGGGGAAGTCGACACTTATTAAAGTTCTGACTGGCGTTTATTCCATTGATGAAGGAACGGTAACCATGGATAACCGGCATCTTTTGATCTCCGGTCCGCTTGAAGCGCAAAAGGCGGGAATCAGTACCGTTTATCAAGAGGTCAATCTTTGTCCGAACTTAACGGTCGCTGAGAATATTTTCATCGGGCGGGAGCCGATGCGATTTGGCAAAATCAATTGGAAGCAAATGAACAAAGATGCGGAGAACATTTTGCGAGACAGATTACATCTGTCCATCGACGTTAAGGCTCCTTTACAGACCTACTCGGTCGCGATGCAACAACTGATTGCAATTGCAAGAGCGCTCAGCATCTCGGCAAAAGTGCTCATATTGGATGAACCCACATCCAGTCTGGACAAAAACGAGGTTCAGCAACTGTTTCGTATTATGCACAAATTAAAGAGTGAAGGTCTCGCAATTCTTTTTGTTACTCATTTTCTTGATCAGGTATACGAAATGTCGGATCGTCTAACGGTGCTCCGTAACGGGGAATTGGAAGGAGAGTACATAGCCGCAGAACTTCCACGCATGGAACTGGTTCTCAAGATGATCGGCAAGGAACTCGAGGTGCTTGAGGAGCTTCCGAAGGAAGCGGATGCTGCCCAGGCGGAGTCGGGAGAACTGTTAATTACCGCTGAGGCACTTGGACGCAAAGGAGCAATTGAGCCATTTGATCTGGACATTCGCAAAGGAGAAGTCGTGGGCTTGGCTGGGTTATTGGGGTCTGGTCGTACCGAGATCGCTCGCCTTTTCTTTGGTGCAGATCGTTCAGATGTAGGCAAGCTGCTCGTTGTAGATACAGGAAGTACGGTCAAGTCTCCGCGTCATGCAATTGATCAGAATATTGCTTTTTGCTCCGAGAACCGTAAAACCGAAGGCATAATCGATGATTTGACCATTCGGGAGAACATTATTCTGGCTTTACAAGCGACACGAGGCTGGTCCAAACCCATCTCACGCAAGAAACAGGATGAGATCGCCGAAAAGTACATCAACCTGTTAAATATCCATCCGAAAAACCCGGAGCATTTAATTAAAAATCTGAGCGGCGGTAATCAGCAAAAGGTGTTGCTTGCACGGTGGCTGCTGATGAACCCCGATCTGTTGATTCTTGATGAACCTACGCGTGGAATTGATATCGGTGCAAAGACTGAGATACAGAAGTTGGTGCTCTCTCTGTCGAAGCAGGGCATGGCCGTGCTGTTCATTTCGTCCGAGCTGGAAGAAGTGATTCGTGTCAGCCACCGGATTGCCGTAATCCGGGACCGCAAAAAAGTGCAAGAACTTAGCGGGGATCAGATCCATCAACAGCAAATCATGAAAGCAATGGCAGGAGGTTAAAGAGATGGCGGGCAAGATGCGTAAACATCATTTGTTTTGGCCGTTATGTATGCTTGGTTTACTTTTAATCTTTAATTTGCTGTACTCTCCGGATTTCTTCTCCCTCGTCATGCGTGAAGGGAATCTGTATGGCAGCTTGATTGATATTCTCAATTTTGGAGCGCCCTTAATTCTGGTATCGATCGGTATGACACTGGTGATTGCGACCGGAGGTATCGATTTGTCCGTGGGCTCCATTGTAGCGATCTCCGGTGCCGTGGCTTGTATGAGCATCAGCAGAGGAGTGGATCAGAGTTCGCTCTGGCTTGTGTTGGGTGCACTTGGATTATCTATAGGTCTCTCACTGATCTTGGGCATATGGAACGGGGCGCTGGTTTCGGTTGCCCGAATCCAGCCCATTATTGCAACGCTTATTCTGATGGTAGCTGGACGTGGGATTGCGCAATTGATTACGAGTGGACAGATTATTACTGTATCCAACGCGAATTACGCCTATATCGGGGCAGGTTCGCTTGCAGCATTGCCTTTTTCCATCTTCATCGTATTAACTGTGCTGCTAGTTGCCTCATTGTTGACGAAAAAAACGGCACTGGGACTGTTTATCGAATCGGTTGGAAGTAACGCAAACGCGAGCCAACTGGCAGGTATTCGTTCAAAAACGGTTATTCTTACGGTATATGTCTTCTGTGGTCTGTGTGCCGGCATTGCCGGGCTTATTCTCAGCTCGAATGTATCCAGTGCGGATGGCAATAACGCAGGTCTGTGGTATGAACTTGATGCCATTCTTGCTGTAGTCATCGGAGGTACTTCGCTCAATGGTGGTCGTTTCTATCTTATGGGTACCGTCGTTGGAGCACTCATTATCCAAACCTTAACAACGACGATCTATATGATTGGAGTCCCGCCAGAAGTTACGTTGGTTGTCAAAGCCTTTGTTGTACTGGCCGTATGTTTGATTCAATCCGATTCATTCCGCAATTCCATGGTGATCCGTTGGAAAAAACGGAAGTTTCCAGCCGAACAGGGGGTTAACCGCCATGTTTCTTAATCGTAAGTATCTCCCGGTCTTTGTCACCTTCGGTTTGCTGGCCGTGATGTTTGCCATAGGCTCTTTCCGCTATACGGGGTTCTTCTCCACTCAGGTACTGCTTAATCTTCTCATTGATAACGCCTTTCTGATTATCACGGCGATTGGCATGACTTTTGTGATTGTATCGGGAGGAATCGACCTGTCGGTAGGTTCTGTCATTGCGCTGACGACCATCATTAGCGCAAGTCTGGTCGAGAAGCAAGGGTGGTCGCCTGCGATTGTTATACCTATGGTGCTTGTCATGGGTGCGTTGTTTGGCACAGTCATGGGTGCGATCATCCACTATTTCAAAATCCAGCCTTTCATCGTGACACTGGCAGGCATGTTTTTGGCGCGGGGGCTGTGTTATGTCATCAGTCTCGATACCATTACCATTACGAATCCGTTTTACACACAAGTTGCGCAGGCGAAAATTTCCCTGCCAGGGGGCAGCTTTGTCTCCATTAATGTGATTATTGCACTAGTTATTGTACTGCTCGCGATCTACCTGGCACATTACACCCGGTTTGGGCGCAACGTTTACGCCATCGGCGGAAGCGAGCAATCCGCGCTGCTTATGGGACTGCCGGTTGCACGTACCAAAATCCTGGTGTACACGTTCAGCGGTTTGTGCTCCGCGCTTGCCGGTGTTGTCTTTACCTTCTATATGTTATCCGGTTATGGATTACACGCCATGGGTCTTGAACTCGATACCATCGCGGCTGTTGTAATAGGAGGCACCTTGTTAACAGGTGGTGTAGGGTATGTGGCGGGAACCTTTATTGGTGTATTGATCCAGGGGGCTATCCAAACTATAATTAGCTTCGAAGGTACGCTCAGCTCATGGTGGACCAAGATTGTGATTGGCCTGATGCTGTTTGTTTTTATTTTGTTCCAGCGACTTCTTAGCGGGCGGCGAGTATCCTCGAAATCACTGCATTAAGTTGATCGAATTAAATGATATTGAACACGGATACCGAAACAATGATATAACAATATGCGCTCTGCATGGGTGAATGCTGAGCGTAACATGGAGATGGGGGATACGTGAGTGAGAAGACATTTGAACTGGTTGTGTTTGTTCATTCTACTGCTGCTTGTCGGCTGCACAACCCCTGAGTCTGAATCTGTTCCTCCTCCCATCTCGTCTAACAACTTCGAAACTCTTCCCTCCGTTGAGGAATGGATGGAATCAGCAGTAGCAAGGGATATCTCTACGAAACCGATTGTCTTGGGTTTTTCACAACTGGGCAGAGAGAGTGCCTGGCGTCTGGCAAACTCCACGTCTATTCGCAATGCTGCGGCTGAATCGGGAATCTCCCTTGTAATAAAAAATGCAGAACAGTCTCAGACGAAACAGTTCGAGGCTGTTCGGTCGTTCATCAGGCAAAAGGTGGATGTCATTGCCATTGCACCTGTCGTGGAATCGGGCTGGGATGGTATTCTTCAGGAGGCCAGGGATGCAGGAATACCCGTGATTATCGTAGACCGGTCAGTTGATGTCAAAGACACTTCACTTTTTGTGACAACGATTGGATCGGACTTTTATGAGGAAGGTGTGAAGGCTGGGAAGTACATTCAGGATCGGATGCGAAATCATCCGGGTTTGATACGGATTGCCGAACTGCAAGGCACGAGTGGTTCTACACCCTCTATCCAGCGTGGCGAGGGATTTAGAAGCATTTTCGAAACCAGAGCAGATATCATCTTCTCACAAAGTGCTCCTGCCGATTTTACGGAGGACAATGGGAAACAAGTCATGAAAGAATTCCTTCAGGTCCCGGAAGACAAACGGCCGCAGGTTCTTTTTGCCCATAATGATGAAATGGCTTTTGGCGCTATACAAGCGATAGAAGAAGTTGGGCTGAAGCCGGGAGAGGACATTATCATTGTCTCGGTGGACGGCTCCCGCAAAGCACTTGAAATTCTGGCGAGTGGGAAAATCAACGCTGTGGTGGAATGTAACCCGCTGCTTGGTCCTCAGCTTATGCAGGCTACAAAAGAAATTATTGCAGGGCGTACACTCCCGAAGCGCATGGTGCCCCCGGAGGACATTTTTACACAGGAGAGTGCTAGACGGGAGATGTACAACAGGCGATTCTAGAATTCGTGAAAAAAATAGAATATTTTGGATTAAATTCAATTTACTTTAAATAAACTTATCGTTTATACTGAACTCACCTTGAACTAAAAGCTCTTCTCTATGAGAAAGGACGTAGCGGATTACATACTTTTGAAAGCGCTTTTTTCGAGGGGTGAGAGTTCGATAAAGAGAGGGAGTGTAGAAGGTATTATGCTGTGAATATATTATGAGGAGGTAATTTTATGTTCAAAGTTAAGCTGGCAAAGGCGGTAATATCTCTCGCTCTTTTCGGTACCTTGTTTTCTATTCCGGGGGTGCCTGATGCTCGTGCTGCAGATGCAAGTTGTCCGAATGGTTATGTAGGTCTGACGTTTGATGATGGCCCATCTGGAAATACAACAAACATGCTTAACGCGTTGAAGCAGGCTGGCTTACGGGCAACGATGTTCAATGTTGGGCAAAATGCACAAAATAATAAATCTCTGGTTACTGCACAAGTAGCAGCTGGTATGTGGATTGGCAATCATTCCTATACACATCCAAACATGACTACATTGAACAGTTCTCAGATGTCGTCAGAGATTACTCGGACACAACAGACGATCCAGTCTATTACCGGAAGTTCACCTAAACTGTTCAGACCTCCTTACGGTGCGACAAATGCGACCTTGAAATCCGTTGTGAGCCAAAACGGTCTGAAGGAAGTGCTGTGGAACGTAGATTCCCAAGACTGGAATGGTGCCAGCGCAACCCAAATTGTAGCAGCTGTGAATACGATGAAAAGTGGTGACGTCATACTAATGCATGATCAGTACCAGACGACACTTCAGGCCATTCCGCAGATTGCACAAAATCTGAAGAATCGTGGTCTTTGCTCCGGCATGATCTCATCAACTACCGGTCGGGCAGTCGCACCCGATAATAACACTACCAATCCCCCGAGTAACGGAACTAAAGTGGAAGCTGAGAACATGACCAAAGGTGGACAATACACCGGCAATATCAGTTCTCCTTTCAATGGTGTGGTCCTTTATGCCAACAATGATTTGGTTAAATACACTCAGAATTTTGCAACGAGCACTCATAATTTCTCGCTTCGTGGAGCTTCAAACAATGCCAACATGGCTAGAGTTGATTTGAAGATTGGCGGACAGACGAAGGGAACCTTTTACTTTGGCGGAAGCGCTCCAGCGGTTTATACCCTGAATAATATCAGCCATGGGACGGGAAATCAGGTCATTGAGTTGGTTGTAACAGCCGATGATGGGACATGGGATATATATATCGATTACTTGGAAATACATTAACAAGCTAAGGTTGATTGAAAAATAATGCACTATAATGAAATCCCGTTGGGTTGACCCAATGGGATTTCATTATGTTTTTTGCCATTTTGTAACACAAAAGTGGAAGGAAAACATTTATAATGGATGAAATTGTATGTGAAGAATCTGGTTTCTATTGAAAAATTTCATTGAATGGGAGTGAAATCATCAAATGATCATCATGATTAATGGAGCGTTTGGTTCGGGAAAAACTTCTGCAGCAGAAGCACTTCAACCTTTGATTGCCAACAGTATGATCTACGATCCTGAAGAAATAGGTTATATGCTCAGAAAACTTCTCCCTGAGAATTGTAGAGAGGAAAGGGAACGTACGGATGATTTTCAAGATATCGATCTATGGAAAATTCTAACCGTAAAGACGGCAAAAGAAGTAAAGCAGAAATACAACAGACACTTAATTATCCCCATGACCATCTATAAAGAGGAAAACTTTCATTACATCTATAACGGGTTGAAAGAGATCGATCAGGACATTCATCATTTTTGCCTTACGGCTACAGAAGAGACGATTTATCATCGTTTGGCTAAACGTGGAGATGAATATGGAGGCTGGCAGTATCAACAAGCACCAAAGTGTGTTGAAGCTTTCAAGGATGAACAATTTCAAACTCGCATTATTACCGATCATCTGGAGACTAGTGAAATCATAGAACTCATATTGAAAAAGGTCCTATCCAAATAATTATCATTTGTTTTTAATAGGAGGGTTTTATGAAGATGATTGTACATGTACTCTCAAGAAAAGAGTGGGAAGCCGCGTTGATCAATGGGATTCTAAAATAAAATGCAAAGTTGTATGGGAATATCTGTATAATGAAGGTAGGGAATATCCTCATATTTACGGTGAGTTAAATCTAGACGCGGTATTTCATACATACGATGAAGAAATGAACTGAAGAGGATGGAACGTAATTGACGACTGTGACTTTTGAAGAGGTAACCGAACAACACCTCCCTGAAATTAGAGAGATTTATAACTATTATGTAATGAATACAACGATTTCATTTCATACGGAGGAATTAGATCTTGATCAGATTAAATCCTCTGTCATGAACAAGGATACACGGTATAAAACTTATGTAATTCTTGAAACCGATCAAATGATGGACTATGTTCTGATCACCCAGTATAAGAGTAAACAGGCATATGACATTTGCGGTGAAGTCACCATATATCTAAAGCCCGATATTTTAGGAAAAGGTTTGGGGAAACAAGCACTACACTTTATAGAGAAGATTGCAAAAGAACAAGGATTCCATACCTTAATTGCGACGATTTGTATGGAGAATACAAGAAGTAAATCCTTATTTGAGAGAAATGGTTATGAACAATGTGCTCTGTTTAAAGAGATTGGATATAAATTCGATAGAAAACTGGATATTGGAAGTTTCCAAAAGATATTGTAAGGAGAATACGAAATGAGTAGAAACCTGTATATTATATCTGGACCCCCTGGAGTAGGGAAATCTACAACTTCCAAGCTGCTAGTTCAGACTTTAGATAAAAGTGCCTACATTTCTGGAGATACGGTTAGTCACTTTCCGGTCAAAGGGCGAGGTAAACCCTGGCTTGATAAGGATACAAACGACTTAACTTGGAAAAATATATCTAGTCTGGTGAAAAACTTATTGGATTATAAATACGATGTTGTTCTGGACTATGTGGCCCTTCCGGAAGACATTGATGGATTAATGACAGAATTGGCAGACTATCATGTTGGCATAATCTATGTTGTATTAATGGTTGATCGTCAAACCATTATTCGTAGAGACCGTCTAAGAGCAGAAGAATATCAAATGAAAGAAAGAAGTATAATTCTGCTGAATGACTTTGAAAATTATCCGGACCTGAAAGTAGACAACAAGCTGTATACTAATCATTTTACAGAAGAACAACTACCTGAAATAGTAAGTGAAATTATAAATAATGAGAAGTATCGATTGAAATAACTGTACTGTTATTATGCTTCGAATTGAAAAAATGCACGAACGTGAGGTAGAAAAAATCATTAGATTTTATTAAGAATGGTGCAAAAGAAAAAAGATTCGCTGGGGGGATTATCGATGTCTCGTATTTATGGAGAGCGAATTGTGTTAAGAGAATACCAGGATTCTGATTTAGATTACATCAAAAAATGGGTGAACAACCCAGAAATCACAGGGACATTATCAGATAATTTTTTGTATCCCCATTCGAGTTATGAGACAGAAGTCTTTTTCAGGACAATGGTTGAAGGCAAGTCTTCAAATAAAAGTTTTATTATCGGGTTAAAGGATTCGCTAGATTATATAGGTCAGATTGATTTGTACAAAATTGATTATAAAAACCGCTTTGCATGTTTAGCAATTGTAATAGGGAGAAAAGAATTTCTAGGTAAAGGTTATGGGAGTGAAGCAATCCGTTTACTACAGAAGTTTGTCTTCGAAGAGCTGAATTTAAACAGATTAGAACTTGAAGTGTACGAGTATAATGAGATTGCTTACAAATGTTATTTAAAATGTGGCTTTAAAGAAGAAGGAAGATACAGAAAGAAGATATATAAAAAGGGGAAATACTGGGATAGTGTTTGCATGAGTATCTTGAAAACTGAATATGAGCAGTCATAGTCTCAAGAGGAATAAATTTGAAAGTCAATCCCAATAGTTTTGTGCAGTTGTATTCTTTATTAATTTCGATTACGTTTGTGATCCAAAAATCAAAAGATTAATGTACTAATATATATGCGTAAAGAGGGTGAGTAGATGAACAGAGGAATACGTTTTGAAATACCAAATGCCTATGGTCGCTTTCTTGGGGAGATTTTAAAACCAATGGAAGTATCTAATTTCGATTGGTTTATTGGTGAGGAGGAGTCCTATTTCGTTGTTGATGATACGTTAGGAGGTGATCTTTTTCCAGATATGATTATGGGTATGAATGGAGAAGAATTACAGAAGATTATTGATAACAACGAGTATTATTTAATATTTGCGAATTTAAAAGCATTTCCAAAAGGCACACAAATAACAGATATTATCACCTATGAAGATTATGTGGAGAGTGACTGTCAGATGGTTCTTCTTGTGATCGATAGTACCTACGTCACGGTTTATTGTAAAGATTTAGAGAAAGTCGAGGAATTATATAATCATATAAATAGACAGGGATTTGAATCTCTCGAATATTTGACGGATGATAATGATACGAGGACAATACTATCGGTCTGGTGATAAAGGAGCATGGGATTAATAGCGATGAGTTTAGGTGTTAACGCTAACGAACCTGACACATCTTATTCGGGAATTTGAAACGCCCTCCGAAATCTAAGGAACCTGAGACACGCTATACCAGGTAAATAGCCTTTTGTAGCGTTTTTATCAGATGATTTTGGAAAATAAGATGTGATGTCTCATGTTCCTTACAATTTTAAAAGAGGACGTGAAGGCCGAATAAGATGTCCTGTGTTCCTTAGAAAATTGCCTGGCGATTCGCCAGCATCAGTCACTCTGAACTTCAGCAATTTTCGGACGGTAAGCTGGCACTCATCACTGTTTACTTGCCTGAGTTTGAAGACACGCTCTAGTCCGTTTCCCTATGATATTTGAATGTTTATGAATACGATTACATATTTATGAAGCAGGGGAATTGCCTTGTCTGATTACTATTGGGATGACCAAATTGAATATCTGAGAAATATGCGGTGGCTTTACTATAACGATGATTATCTTGAATTTTTGTTTTTGGTTCAACGTGTATGGAAGATTGAAAATTTAGTAGATATTATCAACTTGGTTAACCTATGCTCCGAACATGAAAATTACATCGGAAATTGTGACGAGATAGTTGTACTGCTTCTATTACACATAAGGAGGTACACATGATGATATATAGGAGAAAAACCTATATTATTGCGACTTCTTTTGTAGAAGAGTTTAATGCTCTATTTAATGATATTTTGCTGCCATCCCAGTTGAAATACGGATCAAAACTTATTGGGAGATGGCACACACCAATCGATGATGAAACTAGCGAAATTTTTGCGATGTGGGAATACGATACCTTTGAACAATACGAAGAGATTGAGAAAAAGATAAAATCAGATACAGAACACGTGAAGCGAGTTCAAGATCGTTTTGATCAGATTGGAAGACATCGGTATAAAGGAGTATTTCGAGAAGAGATTAGGCAAGCGTTTTTCACATCGACAGTAGAGCGCGAACAAACGATTTTGAAGTGAATGAAGAAGGAGTTGAGAGAAAGATGGAGACAGAACGACTTATATTTCGGAAATATACCAAAAATGATTTCGATTTACTTTTTGAGATGACTTGTGAGCCAAATATGATGAAATTTATAAGACATGGAGGACCCTGGACCAAGGAAGAAACCATGCAAAGCCTGGAAAAGTTCATCAACTGGAATAAAGATGATAAAGGACTGTTCCTCGCATTTAATAAAGAGGATAACAAGTTAATTGGAACCTCTGGACTGATTCCTCAAATCATTGAAGGCAATGATGAGCTTGAAGTTGGTTACTGGGTTGTAGAGCAATACTGGGGAATGGGTTATGGTTATGAACAAGCAAAAGCGTGGAAAGAATATGGCATGGATCACTTGAAGCAGAAAAGATTAATATCGTTAATTCAACATGGCAATGTGGGTTCTATGAAAGTCGCGCAAAAGAATGGCATGAAACACGAGAAGGACGTAGATATAATTGGGAAAAATGTAGCAGTATACTCGATTGAGGTGAAGTGAATATGACTCCATTTCCTGAGCTAGAAACCAAAAGATTGCTGTTAAGAGAGATTAAACAGAGTGATTCCCAAGACATATTTCAATATTTTTCTTCAGATGAAGTTACAAAGTTCTACGATGTACAAAGTTTTACAACTATAAAACAAGCAGAAGAACTTATACAAAGGTGGAAAGAACGATTCGAAAATGGTCAGGTCATCCGCTGGGGAATTGCTTTGAAATCGGACAACAGAATTATTGGAACATGCGGATTTCATGGTTGGATGAAACAACATTATAAAGCTGTGATGGGATATGAGTTAGCACCGGAGTTCTGGCGGCAGGGTTACATGACCGAGGTAACTCGGAGAATCGTTGAATACGGATTTAAGAACCTTGAATTAAACAGAATTGAAGCATTTGTAGAACCAGAGAACGCGGGATCAAGGAAGTTGCTTGAGAAAATTGGTTTCAGTGAAGAAGGCATATTGAAAGAACATTTTTATTGGAAAAATCGATTTGTTGATAATGTCATCTATGCATTTTTGAAGAAAGAATATGTATGAGAATACGAATTATTGGATCTTGCGGTAGTGGGAAATCAACATTAGCCAAAGAATTGTCGGATAAATACGGTATTCCTTCCTATGAATTAGACAATCTCATATGGGACAGAAGCGCCGAAAATCTGAGATATCCTGAAAGTGTTAGGGATGACTCGATCCAATCTATTATCAGTTCAGAGGCTTGGATTATAGAAGGAGTGCAGTGCAAAGATTGGACCATTAAGTCCATCCAGGAAGCGAATTTGATTTTTGTATTAGCTCCAAATGTTTTCATTAGAGATTATCGGATTATAAAAAGGTTTGTATTGTCCAGACTGGGTTTGCAACCGTGGAATTACAAGCAGTCATTCAAGAACTTATGCAAGATGATTGTGAAATGGAACCATCAATATAATATAGAAGAAGTTATATGTACAATTAACAAAAACCATAAGACTGCAACAATCACGAAGAATAAAAAACAAGCGATACAGTTGATTGAACATCATTTGGAAGTGGTTGTAAGTGAAATTGAAAAGAACTTTAGAATCAAACAAGGATTGTCGAAAGAGGAGATGCAGTGGTGAATATAAGAATACAACCAGTCACCCGAGAGAATTGGGAAGAGGCGCTGAAGATCTCTTTGTATGAACACCAATTGTCATTAGTTCCATCTGTTATTGAGGGGATCGCTTACGCCTATATAAAACCGTGGGATGAAGCATTTGATCCTTACGTACTTGAGATTGATGGTAAGGTATTTGGTTTCTTTTATCTGAGTTATACGCCAGATAGTACAGATAATTACTGGATTGGTGGTTTTCAAATCGATCAATCCTATCAAGGCAAAGGAATGGGAAAGAGCGCTATAAGAGCCATTCTAGATTACATTACAAAACAGCATCCGTTGTGCAAGGTTATTTCATTAACGGTTGAACGTGATAACGAAATAGCACAGCATTTGTATAAGAGCATGTCCTTCATTAGTGAGAACAGAACCAATTCATATGATGAAGTGATCTACAGGTTGGCAATAGAATGATAGACCCAGCATTTCAGAGGGCAATATATCTTTGTTAACCAAAAGCGAGGATTGGTTGCGGTATTCACAACGATTATATCCGATGATAGCTTGTTACCACTTCAATGGTTTAACAATTATATATTGAAAGAATAGTTGTTTATGGGAGAGATAACATGAGCCACTGGTTTGATCTAGATGAACTTGATCCGGAGTTAATCAAATTTGCAGTTATGATCGCTATGAGTTACCTGAAATTAAAATAAGCTAGTTTTAGTTGGAGGAACTCTGTTTTGAAACTAAAGGAGATGAAAAGAACTAGTGAATAAGAATAAGGGACTCATCATGTCACTATTACTTTTATTGCTTTTAATTTTGTTATGGAATTCCTTTCGAACTTCAATTTTTGAAGCAGTTACTGTTCAAAAGATTAGTGAAAATGAAATGACTGTAATTAATTTTAATAATCTTGAAAGAACAATAGCCGTTCCAATGGATATGTCAAAACTAATTGAAGAGAACAAGGAATACACTATTTTGTACGATAAAAGGGTCTTTGATAAATACAGACTTCGATCAATAAAGCCATAGGATCTTAGAAATAACATGGGGAAGGAGAGATGCAACAATCATGATAACGTATAGAACGTTGACCCTTGATGATGTGAATCAGCTGCAGGAAATAGATCGCTCGGAACATATTGATCTCATTTATGAAATGAGGGAGAACCGATTGGTTGAACTTGAACAAAATCATGAATGCTCAAACTGGGATGAGATGCTTTTGAAAGAGATTCAAAATCGATATGTGTACGAATTAGAACAAGGTGGCATGGCATATGGTGCGTTTGCTGACGATCAATTAATCGGATTTGGTGTGCTGGCACATCAATATAGAGGAAAAGAACGAAATCAATTACAAGTTGACTTGATGTATGTCTCACGCGGGTACAGAAGACAAGGTATTGGTAAACGTATTCTAAACGAGTTAGGTGAAGAGGCTAAGAAACGTGGTGCACAGTATCTGTATATCTCCTCCACAGAGACGAAATCAGCGGTATCCTTTTACAAAAGTCAGGGCAGTCAGATTGCAAGCGAGATTGATCAAGAACTTTATGACAAAGAGCCGAACGATATACATATGATAAAGGAGCTGGGCACATGACAACGGTTGGGATACTCGGAACCATTCATAATCCTGAACTCAGGGAGCGATATCATTGTTCTCTTTCCCTTTACAAGAATGTGATAACTGAGTTTAAACCAGATCTCATTTGTGGTGAAGTTCATCCGCAGAGTTGGTTGAGGTATCTGAAGGACAAACATGATAGAGGATACTGGGGAGAACCAGCCAGTGAGTATTGGGAATTGGTCTTCCCTTTATGCGAGGAGCATAACATCCCATTTGTCCCTATTGACTGGTTTGAATTGGATGTGTGGAATGCTTTTGATCCATTCAACGGTTATTCGGACGTGGAACGCAAAGAACTTGAACAACGGGATGATCATTGGTTTGCAGAGCAAATGGAGACGTATCAGTTTGGCGAGATTCCTTTTAATTCAAAGGAGTTCGATCGTGTAACCAGACAAAAATATGAATGGTTGCATCAGGTAAACGCGAAGGCACAGAACTTTCGCTGGGTGGTCCGTAATCAGATTATGATTCAAAGAGTCAAAAATACAATTGAAGCTCATCCAGGAAAACGAATCCTCTGTATCGTTGGAGCCGATCACAATTACATCTTCCAAGAAGAGCTGATGATAGAACCTGTTGAATTGTTGTATCCGTTACGATAAAGGAACCGTTGGTAGAATTACAAATGAAACTTATTATTTAAGGAGCATTACATGCGCAAAAAAATACGTAAAACACTCAAGTACAGCATATTCAGTATTATTTTAATGGTTATAGTAGCTCTGATATTTCCCACATGGACACCCAAAATTAAAGGTGAAAACAGCATCAGCATGTTAGAACAGGTCGAAATTAACGGTACAGGACATGAAGTCATGATCAGGGGTGTTGATCGGACTAACCCTATCCTGATTTTTGTGCATGGTGGGCCAGGATGCTCGGAGATTCCATACGTAAGGAAGTATCAGAAAGAGCTTGAGCAACACTTCACGGTGGTGCATTACGATCAACGTGGGAGTGGAAAGTCCTATCACTTTTTTGAAGATTACTCGAATCTCACAACAGATGTATTAGTAGATGATTTGTTAGCGTTAAGGGATTATGTATCTAAGGAGTTAGGTCAAGAGAAGGTTATATTAATCGGTCATTCATTTGGTACATACATCGGGATGAAAGCTGCGGCTAAAGCACCTGCTCAGTTTCACGCTTATATAGGGATTGGACAGATGGCTAATACACTTCAGAGCGAACTGGAAAGTTTGGAGTACACGTACGAGCAAGCGAAACAAGCCGGTAATGAAGATGATGTTAAAAAACTGGAGCTAATCCGCAGCTCGATCGAGCAAGGAAAGGAACTTACGCCTAGAATTTTGTTGCAAAAGTACGGTGGTGCAGCCAGACTCATCAACGAGAATAGAGATTATATTTCAGGATTCCTTTTAATTCCCGAATATAATGGGCTGGATATGATTCGCTTTTATTCAGGGATGTTCAGTTCACAAGACATCTTACTGAGGGAAGCATTTGATCAAAATTTACCTGATATTGTTGATCATCTGGAGATTCCTACCTATTTTGTAACGGGTAAATATGATTATATGACCACTGCAAATGCAGCACGTGATTATTTTGACGTATTGGATGCACCGATCAAAGACTTCATTGTATTCAACGAGTCGGCGCATTACCCACAGTTTGAAGAGAAAGAAAAATTCGTAAAGTGGTTAAATGAGCTATTTTAATATGCATTGAGAGGAGCAAGATCATATTGTTAAATGAATTCATTGAGCTTGAAGAAGAGAGTGATGAGAGTTACCGGTGTTACACTCTGCAAAATACTGTGCAAATATTTAAACACTGCATACAGGATGAGGATTTAAATGACGTTCGAATATATGTGTCTACTAATACACCGTTAGATTCAGTTGTTCATAATATAGAAGACTACATTAAGTGGTTTTCAACGTGTGAGACTGTCTTTCGAGAATATTATGAGAATGAACTTCATGAAAAGGTACATCAGAATTGGTTTAATGAGATTGAAGTCTATCGTGTGGATATCACATTTAACAGTATAGCCGATTACGGCGCAACAATATCTTGCGGAGATCATATTTTGCGCGATCACATTATGATTATTGATTTTGATAGAGAACAAATCCAAGCAATCCACTTAAACGGATAGATGGATTATTTTGCAGTAAATAGTCACAAAAACAACAAATATATCGCTTTATTTTCCATAAATGTGTTATTATGTTGATGTTGGACGAAGAATTCATTTGTTTGATCGATTAGAGAGAGGAGGCACGTATTCTCGAATCATTCAATCTGTATGCATAGATTAACTGCACTGCTTGTTAAAAATAATAGAATAAGCGGAGGTATGGTTATGTTCAAAAAATGGAAGAAATTTGGCATCAGCAGCTTGGCACTGGTATTAGTGGCTGCGGTAGCTTTTACGGGATGGAGCGCTAAAGCATCAGCAGCAGACGCTTCGCAAGTAGTGGCTGAGATGGGTGCAGGATGGAATCTCGGCAATCAGCTGGAAGCAGCGGTGAACGGTACACCGAATGAGACAGCTTGGGGTAATCCTACAGTAACTCCAGAGTTAATCAAAAAGGTAAAAGCGGCAGGATTCAAATCCATTCGTATTCCCGTTTCCTATTTGAACAACATTGGAAGCGCTCCCAATTATACAATCAATGCGGCATGGCTGAATCGAATTCAGCAAGTCGTGGATTATGCGTACAATGAAGGTCTGTATGTGATCATCAATATTCATGGTGATGGGTATAATTCCGTACAGGGTGGATGGCTGCTCGTGAATGGTGGCAATCAGACTGCCATTAAGGAAAAATATAAGAAGGTGTGGCAGCAGATTGCCACCAAGTTTAGCAACTACAATGACCGTCTTATTTTCGAATCCATGAACGAAGTATTCGATGGTAACTATGGCAATCCAAATTCGGCCTATTACGCCAATCTGAACGCATACAATCAAATCTTCGTGGATACGGTTCGTCAGACTGGAGGTAACAACAATGCCAGATGGTTGCTGATTCCAGGCTGGAATACCAATATTGACTACACTGTTGGTAATTATGGCTTTGCTCTTCCGACAGATAATTACAGATCCACGGCTATTCCTAGTTCGCAGAAGAGAATCATGATCTCGGCACATTATTACTCTCCGTGGGATTTTGCAGGTGAGGAAAACGGTAATATCACACAGTGGGGTGCAACTTCTACGAATCCTGCCAAGAAGTCTACTTGGGGCCAAGAGGATTATCTTGAATCGCAGTTCAAGTCCATGTACGACAAATTTGTGACTCAGGGCTATCCTGTAGTGATTGGTGAGTTCGGTTCCATTGATAAAACGTCCTACGATTCCAGTAACAATGTATATCGTGCTGCTTACGCCAAAGCAGTTACCGCAAAAGCTAAAAAATACAAAATGGTTCCTGTTTATTGGGATAATGGGCATAACGGTCAACATGGATTCGCATTGTTTAACCGTTCAAACAAAACCGTGACGCAGCAAAATATCATTAATGCCATCATGCAAGGTATGCAATAAATTACTGTCTGGCTGTATCCGTGTAAACGGCGTGTTCCTGTAAAAGGGACATGCCGTTTTTTTGTGCTACCGGAGATGAAGATGAACAACATTTACCAATGCATTTTACATAAGCCACATACAGAATTCATTAAATCCCACAATAGCTTTTATATAATTAATTTGCTTGATATAGCGAACTAAAAGGACTAGGTGGTAGACAGAATGTTAAAAAAACGTGATTTGCAGGAATGCCTTTCACTGTACAGCTTAATGATGGACCCCGCAGTTTCTCCTTACGTTCGTTATCAATGCCAATCGTATGAAGAATATCTATTCCTGACCAAACAATTGATGGTCGAAGAAGAGCAAAAGACAGTGATTTCCCGAACGATTTTGAATGAAACAGGGCAGCCTATTGGAACCATTGATCTATATCATATTGAGCATCAAACCGGTTTTTTAGCCACATGGATTGGTTCACCGTTTTTTGGAAATGGGTATAGCCAAAGAGCCAAATCAGCCTTTTTTGTTGAAATGTTTCTGGAACATGGGATTGAAACGGTATTTATGAAGATACGCAAGCAGAATATAAGATCCAGAAAAGCAGTACAAAAACTGCCTTATGTGAAGTTAGCCAATGATGTGTATCCAGATGTATATCAACGGATTAATTTGAATGAACAGATGTATGATCTGTATTATGTTGAACGGTCAGCCTTTTTCGAAAATAGTATGGATCTGCACCAAGTGGTAGCTACGTAACTTATTCAGAGAGCGTCAACAGCGGCGTCAGTGATGACGCCGCTATTTGATATGATGATATAGAACGGACCGTGAATATAACATGCAGGAATATAGACTAGAGAATCGAAAGACATTAAGTAGATAACCTCATAAAAAGTGGATGGTTAATTAAGGAGGCATGAAATGAATAATATTAACAAGATTTTGGGTGTAGTCCTCATGCTTGGCAGTGTGTTTATTTCAACGATGGAGAGAATTTCAATACGAGTCTCTGTCGCTATAGTAGAAGCAGGATATGCGTCAGGAGGGACGAACGTACCCCAGTTTGCTCAGATGAACGAGCATCCAACAGGTTTACTCGTATACTTCATGTTTTTTGTTGGATTCATACTATTGGTGGCGGGATTCCCGGGGAGTTATAAGAAAAATCGTAATCATGGGCATAACAAGGAAGTTTAGCTTGAGGAGGGATGAAAGTGGCCCAACAGGAGGAAGTGTTATCGGGAGGTAATGTGAATCAGGTCGTCAGAATAGGTGAGACGGTTCGCCGGCATGTGAAACCAAATCCATATGTGGTTGAACTGCTTTTACATCTCGAAAAAGTTGGTTATGATCAAGCTCCTCGATTTCTGGGAATAGATGAACAGGGGAGAGAAACGCTCTCTTACCTCGATGGCATCGTTCCAGGCGATGACTACCCTGATCTAGAAGAGTATATGTGGTCAGACGAATCTTTGATTGAAGTCGCAAAACTGTTGAGAAGTTACCATGATGCGACCGTTGGATTTACAACAACATCAGTTTCAACGAACAGATATCCAGGCATAACAGAAGATGAAGTTGTATGTCATAACGATTTTGCGCCGTATAATGTGGTGTACAAGGATGGCTGTCCTCAAGGCATTATTGATTTTGATATGGCGGGTCCGGGTCCGCGAATGTGGGATATCGCCTATGTCTTGTATACATCCGTTCCACTCGCAAATTTCTCACCAGAGATGGACGGAAAGGGTGTAATGCCATACGTCAGCCAGGCACACGGAACTGTTCGAAAAGAACGGATTGCCTTATTCATGACTACGTACGGGCTGAGTGTTCCAGCAGATTTGAAGGATTGGGTCATATCACGTATCCGTTTCATGTGTAAAACACTGACTGATCGTGCGGCTGATGGAGATGTCGCTTTTATGAAGATGGTCGAAGAGGGGCATCTGGCCCACTATGAGAAAGAAGTCATTTTTCTTGAAAACCATTGGGATGAATGGGTTTGAAAGGTAATGCTAATGGACCGCGTGATAGCCTACGGGCTGGACAGCGGTTTTATTTGTTTTCATCTTTCAAATCCCTATAAATTCCTTTCTAATCATTTTCAACAATTGTGATCAACAATACAGCAATATAGTTCAGATTAGATCGAAATAACTGTGATACAATTCATTGTAAAGCGCTATCATTGTAAATTATTAAACTATATTGCTTTTTATATTCTGGGAAGGGAGATCTTACTGATGCTAACCATACACACCCCGACGAATATTGCTTTGCAGGAAAATGAAGTTTATGTGCGATCAGAAGCAGATAATTTTCAGGATGAATGGCCTGTTCATACGCATAATGGGTATGAGATACATTATTTTATTCAAGGAGATGCAACCTTTTTAATCGGTGACCGAATATATAAGCCGCTGCCTGGAGATATGTTTATATTCAGAGGCGGTGTGCCCCACCGAATCAATCCTTCAAGAGAAATGGTGTACAAGCGAAGTTTTGTCAATTTCACGGAATTATTGCTTTTGGACATGCTTGCTGTCAGTCAGTTAGAGAATCTGATGTCCATATTCCGTCATCCCAATGGGTTATTGGTGCATTGGCCTCCGGAGGAGCGTGAGTATATCACAGCTATATTTAAGGGAATCAAGGAGGAGATGGGGGCAGGAAATACAGGGTACAAAACAATGGTCAAATTAAGTCTTACCCAATTGCTACTGCGGATTTACCGGAAAACAACTAGTGAGCAATCCGCCAATCCTATCTTATGTTCTTCCCAGAAGCAGACAAGCGTAAGCCGGGTTCTTCATTATTTAAACCAGAACTATACGGAGAATGTTTCATTGGATGAACTGTCCAAAACACTCCATTTGAATAAATACTACATTTGTCATTCTTTCAAAGAGACAACGGGATATACCATAAGCAACTATGTTATACGGAAAAGAGTTGCAGAGGCCAAAAAATTGTTGCTGTCTACGGATGCACCGATTTTGTCCATATCTGAGACGTTAGGTTTTAACACACCTGTATATTTTAGCAGGGCGTTTAAACAATATGTGGGTGTATCACCACAGTTATTCCGTAAAAGTGAATTGCTCAACGAAGCCAAAATTCATTAGACCCTTCCAAGGAGATGTTGATATGACAAGAAGAACAACGTTTAAGCTCACCACTAGCATGGTATTGGTCATGTTACTCATCGTATTGACTGCTTGCGGAAATTCAGGTACCAATGCTAACCCAAAACAAACAACCCTGGATTTCCTGTGGTTCTCTGACGGAAAAGAAGGAGAAGTCATCAAGGAAATCATTAAAGATTATGAGCAGACCAATACCAAGGTTAAAATCAACCTGATTGAAGTTGGCTTCAAGGATATCCAAACCAAATTAAAAACAATGTTATCCGGTGGAAAGCCACCTGCCCTGAGCCGGGTCACGGATACTGGATCATTTGCTAATCAGGCGGTTGATCTGACACCTTACGTGGACAATGCGGACCAATTCGAGGATCAATTTATTGACTCACTTAAACCTTATTATGTTATTAATGACAAGCTGGTAGCGGCGCCTATGGATGTTACAGCGAATGGGCTTATTTATAACAAAACCTTATTTGATAAAGCGGGCGTCAAAGTACCGACCTCTCCTGACCAGGTATGGACGTGGGATGAATACACAGCTGCGTTAAAAGAGGTTATGGACAAAGGCGGAGCACGTTATGGCATGGTATGGGATGTCACACCGCATAGATGGTCCACTCTTTTGTATCAGAATGGCGGAAGCATCTTAACAGAGGATGGCACTGCAGCAGCGATTAACAGTGAAGCCGGAATCCGTAGCATGGAGCAGTTCAAGCAGCTTCATCAAGAAGGGATCATGCCCGAATCCGTATGGCTCGGAGGGGAAAATCCGAACAACCTGTTCCGTTCCGGGACGGTGGCTACCCACTGGGCTGGCAACTGGATGATCAGCAATTACAAGGATATCACTGATTTTGAATGGGGAGTCACCTATATGCCGAAAGGAACACAACGTTCTTCAGTACCAGGCGGGAAGTTTCTGATGGCTTTCAAAGGCAGCGGATATGAGCAGGAGGCGGCAGAATTTATTGAATACTTAACGTCCAAAGAAGTGAATTCAAAATATAACCAAGAATCATTGTTTATGAGTCCACGGAAGGACAGCTCTGTATTGAATTATGAATTCGGCAAGGAAATGTTTGAAATTTTCGCGGATGAACTGAAGAACAGTTCGCCTCTTGCAGCTAATGACTGGTCCAGACAGACCATTATATCCAAAATTTCAACGGACCTGAAAAATAATATTGTTGAGGTTTTATCCGATAAGGCAACTCCGCAGGAGGCATTGGATCGAACAGCCAAACTGATTAGCGAGGCTATTGGCAGTCAATAAACGTAAAGCGCTTTGGTTAATTCGTATACGGGGGCTTACCGATTCCTGTGAAGCCTCCCTTTCGAATAACGCATAAGGAAGGGGCAAGCAGATGAGTGAAGGACAACGATTAAACAAAAATACGCTGGCAAAACAGAACAGGAAGCTCGTTATTGCTCCTTATCTGTTTATACTACCCAACCTCCTGATCTTTGGAACTTTTATCGTATTTCCTTCTTTATTGGGCCTCTATTATTCCTTCCATGTCTATGATGGATTGAACCCAATGAAGTTCAACGGGCTGGATAATTATATCAAAATTATAGGGGATCGGGAATTTTGGTCGACCATCGGACGAACGGGGATTTATGCAGCAATTGTTGTCCCGCTAATATATGCAGCAGCGTTAGGCATTGCTTTGCTGCTTGCACGCGAGATTAGAATGCGCGGGTTCTTCAGGGCCGTATTTTACTGGCCGACCATGATTTCTTACATTATCGTAGGATTGACCTGGAAGTGGATTTTCGGAGATTCATTTGGCATCTTGAATCATCTGTTAACCGTGGTTGGTGTGGAACCTGTAGGTTTTTTAACCTCTTCCTTTTGGGCAAATACGGCTGTAATCATCGCGACAGTGTGGTCACGTGCAGGCTTTTTTATGGTCATTTTTATCGCGGGTTTGCAGGCTATACCTACGGATTATTATGAGGCTGCCCGCTTGGATGGGGCAACGGGAATGAAGGTGTTCCGCTATATCACGCTCCCGCTTTTGAAGCCCACAAGCTTGCTTGTTGTTATGCTGACTCTGATTGACGCGTTCAAAGCATTTCCACTTATGTTTGCGCTTACAGGTGGTGGTCCGGGCAAAGATACTACCTATATTGTTCAATATATTTATGAGATTGGTTTTAACAGACAGGAACTCGGTCTGGCCAGTGCCATGTCGGTGATACTGTTTATCCTTATTGGTGGATTCTCGGCTCTGCAATTCCGTCTATCGAAAGGAGGGGCTACGTAATGGTAATGAAGCCTATGGTCAAAATCTTCATCTACAGTCTGTTAAGTGTTGCCGCAGTAGTGTGGCTCCTGCCTGTCCTGTGGGTCGTGATTTCTTCTCTAAAAACGAATAGCGATCTGTACAGCTTCCCTCCCAAGTTATGGCCGCAGCCAATCACCTTCGAGCATTTCAAGGAGGCATTCAGTAAAGGCGATTTTGGCTTGTATTTTATGAATAGTACAATCGTAACTGTAAGCTCAACGCTGCTACTGTTATTGATTAACTCCATGGCAGGTTTTGCATTGGCGAAATATCGCTTCCGCGGAAGCGCGATCATATTAATTGCTTTTGTCTCAACACTCATGATTCCGATTGAGGTAATTATGATCCCTATATTCAAAGTGCTGAGTGCACTGGGGTTGTATAATAGCCTACTCGCGATTATTATCCCGCCAGCAGCAACCCCAACAGGTGTGTTCCTTATGCGGCAGTATTTGTTGTCCGTACCGGACGAGCTGTTGGAAGCTGCCCGGATGGATGGAGCGGGCGAATGGAAAATTTACTGGAGCATTATTCTTCCGATAGCGAAGCCGATTCTTGCGGTGCTCGCAATCTTCTCCTTCATGTGGAGATGGGATGATTTTGTATGGCCTTTAATTGCGATTAGTGATCCATCGAAATATACGATTCAGCTTGCGCTCTCTAATTTTATTGGTGAATACAACGTGGATTGGGGAAGTTTGCTTGCGATGTCCGTTATCACGATGCTTCCGGTACTCATTGTTTTTATGGTTTTCCAACGGTATTTTGTCAGCGGTATGATTACTTCAGGAATGAAAGGATGAGTTGAATGTCAGATACCACCCGGAGTGGGATGGATACCTTGAATTATAAACCTATGAAATTAGGTCACAATCAGGTCATTAATCATTGGATGATCAGCGGCATATATACAAAGCCTGTTGCCTTTGTTCCAACAACGATGGAGGGAGATATTAATGATTGGCTTATCGATGGTTTTGCCATTCATGAGAATCCATGCAGAAAGGAATTTGTAGAACATAGGAGAACGCAGCCTGTGAACCGATTTTTTGATCAATGGAGCGAGTTTCCTAGCCCGGGAGACGATTTCGTTGGAGAAGAGAACGGAATGCCTTGGGCACTGTATTCTCCTTGGAATAATCCACGGGTGGAGCAATCAGGATTTTGGTTTGTACCGACACATCTGCGCAGTTACGCGGCGACAAGACTCATTTCTCCGACTGCTCATACCGCCTCTTTGCGGATTAAGACCTATGGCAGTCTGACGTTGTGGGTGAATGGGGAAATGGTAACGGATTTTGCGCCACTCATGCGTAACAAAGAGCAGGAAATCGTTATTAAAGCTGAACTTGTAGCTGGAATCAATGAGATCTATGCCTGCTGGGAGGATCTGGCTGAGCGGGATACCATGTATGCTTTTGCGGTGGAATATTTGGGAGACGAGGAATTGGTGATTTCCCTGCCTATTGCTTCTCATTTGGCGGAGTCTGTAAAATCCGCAGAGCAAGCTCTCGAACAGGCTTATTTTCCTTCGGATCTCTTCAGAGGTGAGCAGATTAAGCTCAAGCTGCCGCTTCCCTTGCCGGACATCGTTAGAGAGATTGATATTCAGTATGGCAATTTTTTTGATGGCACCGAAAATAAGACGATACACATAGCTGAGCAGGAAACGGACCTGGTCCTGGCACATACGAATCAACTCGGTCATCATTACGTATATTTCACGCTGGCCATTTCAGTTTCAAATATTGTACTAACCAAGAAGTTTGGCTGCCAATCCTATGATACGAGCTATGATGAGGCTGCTCAGCAAGCTGCGGATATTGAAGCCCGCAAATCCCTGGCTCTGCAATGCATTGCTGAGAAGGGCAGTCCCAATATTCATAAGGCCATCGCCATGCTCAAAACAGGAGGCAATCTGCAAGAAGCGGAGAACATATTGCTTGAGGGTGTCGAAGGTATCGAGCAACGGAAGGATTGCAGTGACTTCTATCTGGTGGGACTGTTCCGTCTATGGAGAGATGAGCGAAATAGCGGTCTGTTCAGTGAACCGTTCTGGGATCGGGTAAAAGCAAGTATTCTTGGCTATCGATATTGGATTGATGAACCTGGCGATGATGTGATGTGGTTCTTCAGTGAGAACCATGCCTTGTTGTTCCATACCAATGAACTGTTAGCCGGACAGCTGTTTGGGGATGAAATGTTCAGCAACAGTGGTGAATCCGGTGAAGTACACCGTCAAAAAGCAGAGCAGAGGCTTGCATTATGGTTTGAGCGCTTTTTGGATGAAGGATTGGCAGAATGGAATTCAAGTGCATACATTCCGATTGATGCGGTTGGGCTATTGCATATCTATGAATTTGCCCATAATGAACAGCTCAGACAGCAAGCCAAAAAGGCAATGGACCTGTTATTCTATTATATTACCGTTCAGATGCATCAAGGAGTCTTGTCCACAACGTTTGGGCGCAGCTATGAGAAGGAACTGCTGGGTGGTTATGCAGCGGGAACCACTTCAATGTGCTGGATCGCTTATGGCGTTGGCAATGTAAACAATTATTCAATAAGCAATGTTGCCTTGAGTTTATCGGATTACAGTCCTCCAGCAGCATATCAGGAGCATCTGTTGCTTGGGGACAATCAGCAGTTGGTGTTCGCCAATCAGCAGGGCAAGGGAGGTTACGCCAAGCTCTATCACTGTCGGACCAAGGAATACTCCTTATCCTCAATCATTCGCTTTCGTCCAGGCAAGCTAGGTTATCAGGAGCATGTCCAGCATTTATCTCTGTCACCTGAGGCGCTGATCTGGGTGAATCATCCGGCAGAAATATACAAGCATGGGGATGGTCGACCTTGCTTCTGGGCTGGGAATGGAATATTGCCCGATGTTGTTCAACATGAAGGGATCGCTTTGATGATGTTTGATATTCCTGCGGATAACAACTCTGACTGGACACATGCTTATTTTCCTACTCACTCCTTCACGGAATGGGTAAGGCATGAGAACTGGCATTTTGCCCGTTTGGATAAGGGTTATGCAGCTATATATGCGGCTAACGGGACGAGTATGGAGAGTAGCGGGGTGACAAGAGAGCGTGAACTTATTTCCCCTGGCTTGCGTAACGCCTGGATTATAAGAGCAGGAAGCGAGCAACAATTCGGGTCATTTGACGCTTTTATCAACCAAGTTTGTTCTGCAAGCCCGCAATTCGATAATCAAGCTTTAACTCTCACTCTAACAGACCCGGTATATGGTCCAATTCAATGGGGAATGAACAAGCCTTTTCTTATTGAAGAAGAGGAAATTATACACGAAGGTTATGGAGTGAAGGGACAACTGAAGTTACTGGACATGGAGCGCTGAATCGTGTGTAAGAAACCAAGGGAGTGATAACCAACATGCCGAATCAAATGGTGCTGCAGGAGAGAATAAGCAAGGTATCCCAAGCGATGGAGTCTATGAAAAACACAAGTATCAATGAACAGTTTCCCATCGGACTAATCGACATACATCTATGGGAATGGCCGCAAGGTGTCGGTCTGTATGGCTTGCTTCAGCTTCATGAGGCAACGAAAGATCCCAAAGTGCTAGAATTTCTGGAATCATGGTATAATGCAAGGCTGATGGAAGGGTTACCGGAAAAAAATGTGAACACCTGCGCTCCGCTCCTTACTTTGATCTCATTATGCGAGCTGACCGGAAACAAGGAGTACGAACAGGTCTGTGAGGAGTGGAGCAGTTGGATCATGGATGGACTGCTGCGAACCGGAGATGGTGCGTTTCAGCATATGATCACGGGAGACGCCAATGATGGTCAAATTCTGATTGATACCCTGTTTATGACGGTGCTATTTTTGGCCAAGGCAGGGGTATACTTCAAGAAACCCGACATGGTGGAAGAAGCCAAACGACAGTTCCTTGTGCATATCAAATATCTATATAACAAGAAAACCGGATTGTTCTATCATGGCTGGGATTTCAATGAAAATCATAACTATGGTGCTGTTCATTGGGGAAGAGGCAATGCATGGTATACGGCGGGAGTTATGGATTTCCTGAATATCATTCCGATTGAAGACGGGTTAAAGGCCTATCTGTTGGATACAGCAACCGCTCAAGTCAGAGCACTGAGCAAGCTTCAAGGTGAGGATGGCATGTGGCACACTGTGCTGGATGATCCAACCTCTTACAAAGAAACTTCGGCAACGGCAGCGATTGGATACGGCATTCTTAAGGGAATCCGGTATGGATACCTGGATGAATCCTATCGCCAGAATGGCTTGAGTGCGCTTGAAGCGGTGTTGAAACAGATTGATGATCACGGCGTTGTACAGCAGGTGTCCTATGGTACACCTGTGGGGCAGGATGCTCAGTTTTATAAAGATATAGCGATCAGTCCGATGGGATATGGACAAGCACTTACGTTGTTTATCCTGATTGAGGGCTTGCGGGCTCCAACCGTCGAATAGAATCAGGCGGACTTGTACGGAGGATAGGGGATACAGTTTCCTGTATCCTCCTTTTTGTTTCAGTAAGCTCGAATCTCGATTAATTCGGCATATCTGCTGCCATTTGTGGCATCAATTATGATTCTCAGAGCCTGAGCTGACACAGGGACATCCAGGGGATGAATAACTTTTCTTTTGTGATTTTCTTGAACACTTGCGACTTGTGTCCATTCGCCAGCAGGAGTCAGTGCCTCCACGTGATAATCACACACCAGCTCAGGCATCACACGGAATGTTGTGTGATGGTGATGTAAATTAACCAGATCCTCGTTCACATCATCATTAAACGTCAAGTGCAACTCAGCCAAGGTTTGTGGCTCTTCCCATGTCAGTTGTACCCATTCAGGCTTCCCAGACTGCATCGGCTGCGACATCCACTGTTGCGGCCCACCGTAAGGGCGATGATAACCGTTGATCGTGTTGTCCGATGAATAGGCCGTGGTCTCAGAGAGGGTTCGACAGCAGAATGGCTGACGCGCCAACCCCTGCATGGACCATAATACGACAGGCTGATCCGTGGCATGATCCTCCAGATTTTTGGACACGTGGTTTTCTTCTGTTTTGAAGAAGATTAGCACCCCGCTGTGTGCTTCTGTCGAATGATAGAGTGAGACGGCTTTATTGGAGCGGATGATTATAAAAGCATTCTGCGGTTCTTCCGGTCGCCATTCGAGCGGCAGCTTCACCCACTGCGCAGTTCCTGTTGTAACGTTAACAGTCGCCGTAACTTGTAACAAATGCGGGACGTAGTTCTCCTTACGCCCCGTATCCCACAGCTCTACCGTCAGCGCGGTATCGCTGGATGCATCCAGCAGCAGCTCCAGGCCGCTGAGCACTGGATGCACAGGCAGCAGCAGGGCAACATCTGTACCCAGCGGGTACGTCTCGCCAGGCTGCTCAAGGGCGATGCCCGTCAGCGTGCTGGAGGCTGTAACCTGGGCACGCCGGGCCAGATCCAGCTCATCGTGGCTGCGCACCCCGATGATAGAAGCGTCCTGCCGCAGCAACGTCTGCTGCAGGACCGCCAGATGCCTCGCGTGGAGCTCGCGCGGCGATACCCCCATGGCCGCGCAGAGCGCCGCGCCCGTACCCGCGGCTTCGCCGATGACCGCGCATGTTGCCATGACGCGCGTTGTGCCGAAGGCGACATGTGATGCACTGATGTCGCGCCCGGCCATGAGCATATTCCGCACATTTGCGGAATACAGCGAGCGGAACGGCACGTGATATACGCCATCGGCATGCATATGCTTCGAGCCACTCGCTTCGGCGTACATGCCCTGCGGGGGATGCAGGTCAATGGACCAGCCGCCAAAGGCAACGGCATCCGGGAACTCCCGCTGGCTGATAATATCGTTCTGGGTGAGCACATAGTCACCCGTGAAGCGGCGGTACTCCCTTTTGCCAGGCAGCGAACCAATCCACTCCAGCGTCATATGATCTGCATCAAACTTGCCGGAGTTCTTGATATAGTCCCAGATCCCGTAGATCACGGACCACAGTTCATCACGGATCAGCTCATTGTCATGAACGGTGTCATGTTCACCGCCCCATTCAATCCACCAATAATGACAACCGGAATCCCCGCTGCGAATGACCCGGCGAATCGGAATACTGGTCTGTGTAATATCCTTGGCAAAAGAAGGCGGGATATAACGGACAGGCGCACCAGCATCCTTGGTATAAAAGAGGAGTGTACTGCCCAGCGTGATCTGATCAGCCACCTCAGGTGCCCATTCTTCACCATATTCGCTGCGGGCTTCCCGGCCGAGTGCAAACTTGGCTCCAGCCAGAAAGCCGACTAATCCATCACCCGTACAGTCCAGGTAGATCTGACTTTCGAATCGGATTTTGCGCTCAGAACCCATCATCCATCCGGTAACGGAGGTGATCATGCGTTCATCTCCATCCCCAGTGGCCTCGACTTCATGTACATCCGTGTTCAGGTACAGGCTAATGTTGGATTCAGCTCGAACGGCTTCCAGAATGATTAAGTCCCAGAGATAGGGATTGCCCTCTGGATTACGATACTGATTCTCTACAAACAATTCCCCCATAATACCCGTTTCCCGGGCATAACGGTTAATCCCGTGGGCGGTGGCACCGCACACCCAGACCCGAACCTCGCTGCTGGAATTGCCGCCAAGCACGGGGCGGTTCTGCACCAGCGCCACCTGCTGCCCCATGCGGGCAGCGGCTATCGCGGCGCATACACCAGCAAGTCCTCCGCCGATGACGGTGATGTCGTATTGTACATGCTCTTGTTTCATATCTGTGACCTCCTTAACTGAAGTTAGATCCACCTTGACTCCAATTACATATCTATAATTTCATCTTAGATTTATATATTCACTTTTTAAATGCACTATACTATCATCAAACATATATTTTATTTCACAGAAAGGGTGGTCAAGTCATGGAGCTGCTTAACCACATCTACTGGAAGCAAAAAGGGGAATTTGCTCTTACGGAAGATATCTATACGACTTGGGTGGCTTTTGCCGTCGAAGAGGGAATATTCCATTATGAGATTGGGGGTCAGATCGGAGAAGCGAGTTTTGGCGATCTGGTGCTGTGCCCCCCGGCGGTTCCTTTTCGGCGGACAGTCATTACCCCGCTGACATTTCACTATTTACAGTTTAGCAGTAGCCCGGAGGAGGAGGAGTTTCTGCCACCAGCCGGAAAATCGCTGATTAATGACACGAAGCGGTTAGCCTCGACGTACGCTTATTTACGCCAGGACAGTGAGGAGAATAAGGGGGAAGTTGCCCGTTGGAAGACACATTTTATGATGGATTTGTGGCAGTTGTATCAGGTGGAACGCAGACAGAATCGCTTAAAGGAGCGGAGATTCACCGAAGACGCACGAATGGCTGAAGCGGCAGCGCTGCTGGAGGAACGGGCGGAAGAGGAGATCAGCCTTCAGGAATTGGCACAGCGACTGGCCTTGAGTCCGGTGCAGTTGACAAGGCGTTTCCGGGAAGCTTTTCAGGAGACGCCATCAGGCTATCTCAAACGGGTCCGTCTGAAAAAAGCGCAGAACCTCTTGGCTGACAGCAGCCTGACCCTTAACCAAATTGCTGAGCGATGCGGATATGAGAACGGTTTTTATCTGAGTAGAGTGTTCTCCAAAACGTTGGGCATAAGTCCATCTGAGTATCGCAGGAGACACAGGGTGTAAGCTGAAAGAAGAGAGCAGAAAGATTTGAAGACAACTTTAAAGACAACTTTTGAAGCCAGCGGAGCACTAGGTATACACCTTCGTTACGGGTTGCCCAGATTATGGAGGAGCTGGTGTGAATGAATGCAGAAGCAACGGATACTACATTTCTAACCGAAATTAGAGGGGAAGTACATTTCAGTTGTAGATCATAGACAATTTATACTATAATTTACCATATGGAGTCCTTATCCGAACGTATGCCCCCCGTATCCGTTTGAATGAGGACTCTGATTTTATAACTAAAACCAAGGAGGTGGATATGGCCTTAGCCTTTGGAATAAGGAATTCATCCTAATATTCGATAAAGGAGAATGGAAGCGATGAGAAAAATGATATTTTTGAAAGCGCTTAAATTTGTTTTGATGATAACTTTGTTAGTTCCTTTGTATTGGGCAGCTCCATCTGTTCATGCGGCAGAAGAGGAGAATACCTTGATTCTGAGTCATGATTTTGAAGATGGCACGGTCCAGAGCTGGAGCGGACGCGGTGAAGTAGAAACGCTTCATGCAAGCGCCGTTGCAGCGCGTACCGGAGATTATGGACTGGAAGTGAGCGGGCGTGCTATGACATGGCATGGGCCAGCGCTGGATGTGACAGAACTTTTGGAGGTGGGACAGACGTATGTGTTCACTGGCTGGGTGAAGCTTCCGGCGGGAGCGTCCAGCACAAACCTCAATATGTCTTTACAGCGTACCCTGCCAGATACAACACATTATGAAAATTTAACATTCGGTACCGCATCCGCAGGCGGATGGACCAAGCTTACTGCACAGTTTAAAATGCTGGAACCAGCGAATCAGTTATCGGTTTATTTTGAAGTGCCAGACCGTGCCACAGCTTCTTTTTATATGGATGATTTCCGATTGGAGAAGCTGCCAGATCTCGGACCCATTGTGATCGAAGAAGACATTCCTTCCCTACAGGATGCTTTTGCGGGCAAGTTTCGAATTGGGACGGCCTTCACGAACAATGAACTGCTGACCGAACCGGACAAGCAGCTGCTTACGAAGCATTTTGATAGTCTGACACCAGGCAATGTTCTGAAATGGGACAGTACCGAGCCGCAAGAGGGTATGTATAATTTCAGCGGGTCGGATGCCGCAGTTGCTTTTGCAGCAGCGAACGGACAAGAAATACGCGGGCATACCCTCGTTTGGCATACACAAACTCCGGATTGGGTATTTCACGATGCCAACGGCAATCTGGTGAGCAAAACGGTGCTGTATGAACGGATGCAGCAGCATATTGAGACGGTAATGGAGCGTTATCAAGGCCAGATCTACGCTTGGGACGTTGTGAATGAAGTCATTGATGCCTCCGAGCCGGATGGCCTGCGGCGCAGTCTGTGGTACCAGATTGCCGGAGAAGAATATATTGAGAAAGCATTTGAATTCGCCTATGCAGCCGACCCGGATGCCAAGTTGTTTATTAATGACTACAATACCCATGAGCCGGCCAAAAGCCAGGCCCTCTACAATCTGATCACTCGCCTTCAAGCCAAGGGTGTGCCTATTGACGGAGTCGGCCATCAAACACACATCAGCCTCTTTTATCCAACCCTTTCGGAAATTGAGAGTTCCATTGTCAAATTTAAGGCGCTGGGCCTCGAAACACATATTACTGAGCTTGATGTAAGCGTATATTCCAATGATTCGCAATCTTATGATATCTTCCCGGAAGAACTGAAGACACAGCAGGCGGCGCTGTACAAGTCCCTGTTCCAAATCTTCCTGAGGCATACGGACACAGTCAAGAATGTTACCTTGTGGGGCAAGGATGATGCCAATACCTGGCTACGAACCTTCCCGGTCGCCCGCAACAACTGGCCGCTGCTTTTCGACGAGCGACTCCAGTCCAAGCCAGCCTATTGGTCCGTATTAGAGACGGTCCAGGTCGAGACAGTACCAGCCGCTCCGCAGAATCTGACTGCCACTGCGGTTAGCGACAACAGCATCAATCTAAGCTGGAGTGCATCTGCAAGTGCGACCTCCTATACGGTAAACAGGTCGCTGACAGCAGCCGGACCGTATACATCTGTGGCCGCTGTATCGGGAACAAGCTATACGGATATGGCGGTATCTGCTGGAACCACCTACTACTATGTGGTGAATGCGGTTAACAGCGTTGGGAAGAGTGTGAACTCCGTTCAAGCTTCCGCAAAGGTCCAGGGTGGAGGGCCGCCAGAGCCTGCTGGTAATCTGACTCTAGCCTATCGTGCAGGGGATACAAATCTGCTCGATAACCAAATGAAACCGCAGTTTGTTATTTACAATAACGGTACCTCCACAGTTAGCCTGAATGAACTGACAATTCGTTACTGGTATACAGTGGACGGGGAGAAACAACAATCCTTTTTCTGTGATTATGCACAGCTTGGAGGCAGTCAGATCAGCGGCAGCATAGTGAAACTGCCTGCACCTGTTCCTGGAGCGGACCATTATCTGGAACTGAAGTTCGGTACCGGAGCAGGCGTGATCCCGGTCGGAGGAACCTCTGGGGAGATACATACCCGGTTGCACAAAGCAGACTGGTCCAATTACAGCGAAGGGGATGATTATTCCTTTAACCCGCTACAGACTTCTTTTGCCGATTGGACCAAGGTAACTCTTTACCGGAACGGCGAGCTTGTCTGGGGAGTGGAGCCTATATCCTAATTTGCTAAGTCGTTATACCCAGCCTAGCCGGAGATCCCAGATCTCCGGTTTTTTTAATACAATAGAACAAATCTGTGTATCCCTATCCCGTCCCTGGCAACTGGTATCACATATCCATGCGAATGAGCCCGGCCCCGGCCGAAGCGGGGGAACTGATGTTATAATGATCTCAATAATTGCAGGGGGAGCGCTGAGGGGATGACAAAGCCCGACTGGAAGACCTTTTTGCCGCATAAGCTCAGGTATCGGCTGTTTGGTGCGTTTGTGGTGTTGATTCTGCTGCCATTCAGCGTACTTAATGTCTACAACTATGGACAGATCGAATCTCTGGTTGAGCAAAAAATCAGCGAACAGAGCCACGAGCAACTGGTGCAGATGTATGGTTCTCTGGAGGACCAGATGAGTATTGCATTCAAAACCCTGATTTTTCTGGAACAGGATTCAGCCGTAAGAAACGTCCTGACTTCTCCAGACAATCGTTCTCCGCTTGAGAATAAGTCGTTGGTGGAAGAGAAGTTCAAGATGATCAACAACAGCTTTTTTCTATATAATCCTTCCGTGTACTTCACGCTGTTAGATTTTCATGATAGCGTTTACACTTCGTATTTGCCCAAAAAAGCTCTGGCCTATGGCCCTTATCGGGAACAATTTCGCAAGCATCTTGGAGAAATGACCTTCATCAAGGGCAACACTGATTCAAACTCGTTTCCATCAGAAGAGTTGCTCTACCGCTGGGATGCCCGGGATACCAACCATGTCCTGCGGGAGCTATCCTCCAGCCCGTATCTGTTGTCCCTCTATGCGTATATGAAGGACAGTGGCGGCAAAAGGTACGGAATGGCACGGATCAGCATCGATTATTCGTACTGGTTTCAGTCTATGCTGAAGGATTCGCAGAGCAATCAGGAGTATTTCCTGATTACTGGCAATGGGGAAACGATTGCCCGCTCGTCCGAAAAAGCGGTACTTTCCCCAGACGTGACCCGGGAAATTGCACTTCATCCGGCAGAGGCCTATCTGACGGATAATGATTCAGATACGCTGATTAACTACGTATACATCGAGTCACTGGACTGGTACATGGTAAATCGTATTCCACTAGCTGTGTTGTTTACGGAGATATCGGGGCTTAAGCAGCGTTATTTTTTAACGTTTTTTGGCTTCACAGCAGCATTTGTGCTCATGGCCTTTATGATCTCGGCGACGTTCACTCGGCCTTTATCACATCTGCAGAACCAGATGAAGGAGGTTGTACGCAAAAACCTCAAGGTCCGTATCCCTGAAGGCCGCAGCCGTGGGGAAGTGCTGGAACTGACCCGTACGTTCAATACGATGCTGGATGATGCCAATCAGATGATCGCCAGACTCAAGGCGGAAGAACGCCAGAAGGAAGCGGTACATTTTCATATGCTCCTGGCCCAGATGAATCCGCACTTTCTCCTGAATACATTGAATACAATGAAATGGAGTGCGATCCGCAGCGGGAATGAAGAGATCTCCGAGATGTGTGTTTCCTTGGGAAAATTACTGGAGGTCAGCCTGAATTCACAGGTCGAATTGGTATACCTGAAGGATGAGATCGAGTTGGTTCAAGCCTACCTTCATATCCAGCGGATTCGTTACCGCGATAGCTTTGAGGTGACTTGTGAATTTGACGAAAAACTTGAGTATGCGCTCGTGCCCAAGCTGAGCTTGCAGCCACTGGTGGAGAATGCCATTCACCACGGTGTCGGGCCACTGGAGCAACTTGGTCAGATCCGCATCGGAATTTACAGGCAAGACACAGGAAAGCTGATGCTGGAGGTGGCAGACAACGGAATTGGAATGGAGGAATCCCGGCGTCAGCAGATGACCCGCACACGTCCGGGGATCGGCCTGTCTAACCTTAAGGAACGATTGCGATTATTGTTCAAAGGCCAAAGTGAACTTGAAGTGATTGATACCAAGCCGGGGACATTAGTGAGGTTCAGCATTCCTTTTTTATTGTCGACGCCTTACTTACAGAAGCGGTCAGACTAGGGCGTGTCTGAAAACTCCGAAGGAAGCAGATTTTGCTGAATTTTCGTTCCGAGCAAGGAAGTTTTCCGCAGGCGTGCCGAGGCACGTCAAGGGAAAGTGACGAAGCATGGGGCGAAAAGGCGGTAAAAGATGCACTTCGCGAGTTTTGAGGAACGCCCTACGACTGGAGAGGGGAATCTGGCATGTGGAAAGTATTACTTGTAGAGGATGAGGTATTCGTACGAGAGTCGGTGAGAGAGATTATTTCCTGGGAAGAGCTGGGCTTCACGGTCATCGGGGAATCCGGTAATGGGACCGAAGCGCTGGCGATGATTATACAGGATACACCGGATCTGGTACTGACCGATATTGTCATGCCAGGTATGGATGGTCTGGAATTACTCAAACAGACCCGTCAGGCCGGGTTAAAAACCAAGTTTGTCATGCTCACCTGTATGGGGGAGTTCGAATATGTACGCCGTGCAATGGAATACGGGGCTTCCAATTATATTTTGAAACTGTCCATGAGTGTGAATTCACTGCGTGATACACTCCGTAAAGTAAGTGCAGAACTGGGAGCTTCAACTGAAGCCCGGACAGAGACAGGTCATCATGAAGTGCCACCTTCCACACCGGTTCTCACATCAACGCCTGTTCCGCCTGATTCTCTTACGGTCTCTTCTGCGCCCCCGTCTGATACGGATCTTCCATTTACACCTGTTCGTGAGCCGATTGTGAAACATCCGGAGATTAGCAAAATAATTCAGTATATCGGACAGCATTACGACGAGGACATTACCGTCAAATCCATGTCACGATATGTGATGATGGGCGAGAATTACGTGAGTGCTTTGTTCAAAAAGAAAACCGGCCATACCCTGATTCATTACCTGCATGGGGTACGGATGGAGAAAGCGGCTGAATACTTGCGCGAGACTGATCTTCCTGTACAGGAGATTGGTTACCGGGTAGGGTTCGGAAGTGATAATTATTTCATTAAAATATTCAAGCGTTGGACCGGTTGCACGCCCAGCCAGTATCGCCATCGCTCGTGACTCACAGGATGAGTAGAAGGAATATGTGTATCGAGTGCTCAGGCAAGCACAAGTAAATCCGCATTTTTGTTCAATCCGAATCATGGATATGTTTCTTATGAACCCAGCAAGGTCCCTGCTACGATGTAACGGAAGGTACACTTCAATTCAGGGAGGTCATGTGACCAGATGAGAATCAAAAAAGGATTAACCGGGTTAATCGTAGGTGCGCTGATGCTGGGCTTGCTTGCCGGCTGTGTAGGTAAAAATGAGACGAACGGTGGAGATAACGGAGGTGGAGCGGCAGGGGGAAAAGTGAAGCTCACCATGTGGGGCGCGGTGCCGCCCGAGAATGGTCCACAGGAAGTGGTGGATACCTGGAATGCGGAGCATCCTGATATTCAGGTGGAATATGTGCGGTTTGTGAATGATGATGATGGCAACCTGAAGCTGGATACAGCGCTGTCCACCGGGCAGAATGTTGACCTGTATGTCAACTATACCCTCACAAATCTGGATAAACGCATCAAGGGTGGGACAGCACTCGATCTGGGCGAGTTCACCGATTACAACATTGATGAGAAAATGGGTGAAGATGCGGCTTCCTGGAAAGTGGACGGCAAATATTACGGGATGCCAACCAAGAAAAACGCTGCCTTTTTCGCACTAAATATGAAAGCGCTTGATCAGGCCGGACTGAGCGTTCCAACAGCCTGGACTTGGGATGAGGCCCGTGAATATGCACTCAAACTGAAGACGGCTGGCTTCAAGTACGGATTGGTGCAGCATACCGCTTCCTATGTAGATCCGCTCGATTCCGTTCTGGTGAAGAACGGTTATGTTAAGGCAGACGGTACTTCCAACCTCGATGATCCACTCGTTACCAAATGGCTGGAGACGTTGAACGGAATGATGAAGGAGGATGCAACCACCCCTCCGCTCGGAGAGCAGCTGACTTCTAAAATGCCGGTGGAAAACATGTTCCTTGGCGGTGAGTCTGCCATGATCAACATCGGCGAATGGCTGATCCGCACATCAAACAATATGACCGAGTTCCCGCGGGATTGGAAAATCGCCTTTGCCCCTGTACCGAGACTGGCTGCACAAGAAGCAGATATGGTGAAGAGTGGAGGACTTGGTGACTTTATTGCGATCAATTCCAAGTCGAAAAATAAAGAAGCCGCATGGGAGTTCCTGAAATGGTACGCCGATGGGGGAATGATGCCGATGGCTGCGGGTGGACGTCTGCCTTCATCGAATGCCGTTGATCAACAGACTGCGATCGATCATCTGCTGGGCGATTATGCCGATTCTTATGATAAAGAGTCTCTGGAATTTGTGTTGTACGGTGACGAGACACCTACGTTTGTCCGCAGCATTGCGCAGGAAGTGGTCGATCTACGTGCACAGGAGTATGAAAAGTTCTTCCTCGGTAACCAGACTGCCGAAGTAACGGTACAGAACATGGTCAAACGCCATAATGACTGGCTGAAGCAGAATCAATAGGTTGCAAAAGCAATGAGTCCAAAGGCCGTCCCAATGGGGCGGTTTTTTCTATATAAGCAATAGAACAATTCCATGTTATTTCTCTCCCGAAAGGCACTGCCGAAATACATATATCTGTGATATCAGGTACAGGGTTATGTTCCTTAAATGTTAGAGGACATCTTGTTATGCTTAATTCCAGAACAGATGTTAAGGAGTGGGGGAGCATATGCATAAATCCTGGATGAAACGGCAGAGCAGGCTCGGGTATCTGTTTATTGGGCCCAATATGATTGGCGTGCTGTTGTTTTTTATTATACCGGCTGTTTATTCGTTCTATCTCATGTTCACCGATTACAAATTCATGAGCCCGGAGACGAATTTTGTCGGGCTGGACAATATCCGCCGAATGTTGAATGATGATCTGTTTGGCGTGGCGCTGCGAAATACATTTGTATTTCTGTTAGCGGTTCCGGTATCGATGGGGTTGGCATTTATCGTGGCTGTAGCGCTGAACAAGTCCGTGTACTGGCAAAAAACGCTGCGTGCCCTCTATTTCATGCCCTATATCACAAGCGGTGTTGCCATCGCCTTTGTCTGGATGCTGCTGTTCCAGCCAACATCGGGGCCCATTAATGGCTTCTTGCGGGGAATTGGTATTACGAATCCACCCGGCTGGTTATCAACAACTGAATGGTCCATGTATGCGATTGATATCATCTGGATTTGGTTCATGCTGGGTTACAACATGATTATTTATCTGGCCGCTTTGCAGGAAATCCCGGAGGAATTGGTTGAGGCAGCACGGATTGATGGGGCCCGGCCTTGGCAGACCATACGCCAAGTGATTTGGCCTCTTGTGAGTCCAACGACCTTTTTGCTGCTGATTACAGGACTGATTATGACCATCAAAAACTTTGGTATCATTCAAGCGATTACCCAGGGTGGGCCGGGGAACAGTACAACCGTCCTGTCGTTGTTTATCTACCAGAATGCCTTCCGATATTACGAGATGGGCTACGCTGCTGCCATTAGCTGGGCGCTCTTTGCCATCATCATGATCTTCACTGTTTTGCAGTGGCTTGGTCAGAAACGTTGGGTTCACTATTAAGGGGGGAGGGAATCGTTATGGAGAAACAAATTGCCGCGAATGCGAAGCCCACAGCTCCACATTCACCTAAAGTTAGAGTCCGCATGGAGTCCTTGAGCCAGATTCGAAAAATCATACTGACAATTCTGATGTCCGGGTTTGCTTTGCTGATGATTATGCCGTTCATCTGGATGATCAGCACGTCGTTCAAATCTCCTGCGGACGTATTCACCTACCCCATCCAGTGGATACCCTCCAGCCTGAACTGGGAGCATCATATTAAGGTCTGGAGCGGAGCGGATACTTTTGCGACATATTATCTGAACTCGTTGAAAATATCGCTAATTAGCACGATCGGAGCTGTATTTCTCTCGGCTTTTGCAGCCTATGGCTTCGCGCGGATTCAATTCAAAGGTCGGGAGACATTGTTCCTAATCTATCTCTCGATGATGATGGTGCCACCGCAGGTACTCTTTGTACCGAAGTTCCTGATGTTTGAATGGGTCGGCATATATAATACGCATTGGGCATTGATCCTGCCCGGAATGTTCACGATTTTTGGGGTGTTTATGCTGAGGCAATTCTTCCTGTCCGTGCCTTCAGAGATATCGGAAGCGGCGTTCATCGACGGTGCCGGTCACCTGCGTATATTCTTCAGGCTGATTCTACCCTTGGCGAAGCCAGCGCTGGCTACACTGGCCATTATTGATTTCTCCTGGCACTGGAATGACTATGAGAATGCGCTTGTGTTCCTGATCGACAAAGACTTGTACACCGTTCCGCTCGGACTGCAGAACTTTATTCTGGAGAATAATGTGGATTACAACGGCATGATGGCCGCTGCCACGGCAGGCATTATTCCGATGATCATCGTTTTCCTCGTGGGTCAGCATTATATCATTCAGGGCGTGGCCGGAAGTGCCGTGAAGGGCTGAAGCTGCTGTCACTGTGATCCCATATAATAACCCTTTTGCTGAACGAAGAGATTTTCGCGGCAGAAGGGTTTTCTGTTGTAAGGGAGAATTAATCCATGATCTGAGTTTATCCATTGGAGGCGATTCTTTATCGGGATTCATGGGACACATTTAATTGAAGGAAGAGGATGTTGTTGAAGATGAGTATAATCATATTTATTGTTTTTATATTGGTTGGTGTTTCTTCGTTCTTTCTAACCTTTTTTCCTAGTTGGATCTTTTTAAATTTGATTGGAGCAGCCATGGCAGTATTTACACTTGGTATGGGGTTGTTTCATGGCATGAGGCAGATAAAAAACATCGTAAAACGAATATCTTTCAAGTGTTGTTGCATCATTTTTGGTATCGGCTTGATATTACTTTTTGCTCCTAAGATAGTGTCGGGTATCCAGGATATAGGTCCTTATCTCTCCCAAGATTACGAAACAGTAACAGGTAAACCGAACTACATAGGATCCATGGGCAAGAAATGGAGGGAACAAACCATCGAAATAAATCAAATGGAATTGATTAACACTCGGGATATCGCCTGGGAAAATCGAGATAAAACGCTGGAAATAAAGTATCTGCCCAGAACCAAATATGTTATGAGTATTAGAGCAGTTGAGTAATCGATATATTTTCAAATATCTCTAAGTCTAATCTGAACGATCAATATCTTCTCCAATACAATAGTTCAAACTTCGTATATAATTAACAATGACATATGATGCTGTATGACTACATAACTATCGCGAGGTGCACTAGACTTATGCCAACCATCTACGACTTTACCGTAACCAGAACCAGTGGAGAGCGTTTCCCGCTCTATCAATATGAAGGAAAACCTGTGCTCATCGTAAACACGGCAAGTAAATGTAAATATACGCACCAGTTTGATGACATGCAGAAGCTGTATGACCAGTACAAGGATCAAGGACTTCAGATTATTGGTTTCCCGTGTAACCAGTTTGCAGAGCAAGAGCCTGGAAGCAGTTCGGAAGCGGAGTCCTTTTGCCAGATTAACTATGGTGTGAAATTTCCGATGTTCTCCAAACTGGATGTGAATGGAGAAGCGGCGCACCCGCTCTACGACTTTTTGAAAAGATCAGGGCCTTTTGCTGGCTTTGATGAAACAGATATACAGGCCAAATTATTGAAATTAATGGTGGCTGAGAAGGCACCGGAATGGTTACATGGCGATGCAATCAAATGGAATTTCACGAAATTCCTGATTGATGCAGAGGGTCGTGTGGTCAAACGCTTCGAACCTATCGACTCCATCGACGAGATTCAAGAAAGTATTAAACAGATTCTATAATTTCACTTTCATATATCCTACAGGGGCATGATACAAATCGTTTCCCTCTTCCGAACAGGAGGTGCATGAATGTGCCGAGCATGATGCAATTTAGTGCTTCACTGGAGTATAGTTACCGATCCACCAGCATATTTAACCCAGGCAAGTCAGATGGATTCCACTCACATCCACATTATGAGATTTATTATTTTCATGATGGAGAATGTACCTACATCATAGGAGACCGGGTATATAACCTGGAGCCGGGTGATCTGGTGTTAATGCATGGCTTGACCCTTCATCGACCACATCCGAAGCCAGGCAGTGCTTATGAGCGAAGCACACTGCATTTTGATCCGTCTGCAATCCGCAGCAGCCTGCATCCGGACCGTATGGCTGAGGTCCTGAGACCATTTGAAGAACTCAGAAACTGTCGGGTCAATCTGAAGGGGGATAACCGCTCTGAATTCGAAGCTCTCTTGCATGATCTTCATCGTCTGTCTCAAAGTCAGAGCAATTTCAGGCAAGAGCGAATGAATGTCAGACTGTGTGATCTGTTGTATTTTGTAGCAGAGATCTGCCAAGGTGATGTCCAGGAACAACTCCCCTCATCGGAGAGGGAACGGCATGTCCAACACATTATTCGTTATGTGGATACCCATTATATGAAGGACATTGGTCTGGATGATCTGGCACTGGAATTACATCTGTCCAAGCCTTATCTGGCAGGCATGTTCAAGGAAATGACAGGTTTGACGATATTTAAATACCTGTATGACCGCCGTATCAATCAGGCGAAGCTTTTGTTTCAGTTTCAGCCTGAGATCACCGTGACAGAAGCAAGTCGATTGTCCGGTTTCAAGCGCCTTTCGCATTTTAGTCGGATGTTCAAACAAAGTGTGGGATGTTCGCCTGATCTGTACCGTACCCAATTGCATCGCCAATCATAGAAGTCGTCTTTGAGCTGACCAGCTTGTCTGGTTGGCTTTTTTTGTTGGTTTTTGTTTGAGGAATGCATCCCACTGTGTTTAGAGGACACGCAGAACAGGTAAAGAAAGGTAATGAACCCAGAGGAGGCGAATATGAATGAAACAGCGCACACCGGATCAGAATAACAACGATACCCAACAGGAACAATCCCGTGACAATCCTGAACAATATAAGACAGAGCACGAAAGTCTGCTTGACCGACATGAAGAAGAACAGACTGTAGATCCAATTCCGATGGAAGATCTGAATATGGAAGCTCAGGAAGAGAAGAATAAAGATCAGACAAAAAGTAACTCGTCTACTGAAGAGAAATACCGGGCGGATTATCGTAAAAAGACGGGCGAAGGATAATTTCAATTGCTGTGTTGGGCAAACTTGTTGAAATATTTTCGGTGAATGTATATTTAGTGAAAATAAATTAGTTTGTTGACTAATGTATGTTACTATATTATAGTTACTATGTTGGCAATTGAAAAAAAATTTTGGGAGGCGAATAAGAATGACAACTTTTTTTGATGCGTTGAAAAACAGAAGATCTTATTATGGAATCAGCAAGGAATCTACAATTTCGGATGCTAAAATCCAGGAAATCGTAGAAGAAGCGGTGAAATATACACCAACTTCCTTTAACTCACAAACATCCCGTGCCGTTGTATTGCTCGGTGAACAACATGATAAATTGTGGAATCACACAGAAGAAATTTTGCGTGAAGTGGTAGGTAATGAAGAAGCCTTCAAATCCACAGCAGAGAAAATGACTGGATTCCGCAGCGGATATGGTACGGTTCTCTTCTTCGAAGATAACAATGCGATCGCACAGCTTCAACAAAACTTTGCAGCTTATGCAGATAACTTCCCAATCTGGGCTAACCAATCCAACGGCATGTTGCAACTGGTAATCTGGACTGCTCTGGAACAAGAAGGTCTGGGTGCATCTTTGCAGCACTACAACCCGTTGATTGACGAGAAAGTGAAGCAAGAATGGAACATTCCTGAGAACTGGAGATTGATCGCTCAGATGCCATTTGGTAAACCAACGGCAGCACCGGGTGAGAAAGAATTCCAACCAATTGAAGAGCGCGTAAAAGTACACAAGTAAGCTTCGCATTTCCCAACATTTAACCACATACGGCCTCGCTTCAATTTGATACGATGATAGTTGATCGTAATCCAATGAAGCGAGGCTTTTTGATGTGAATAATAGATTAAAAGACATAACGAACCAACGGATATGGAAAATGGCTTTGTGCGGGTTATTAACACTTGGATCGGTGGCTGGATACAGCTCTACCGTTCAGGCCGCAACCGTGCAGCAACAGTTTCAGGATACGCGTACCAGTTATGCCAAGGATGCCATTACACATCTGGTGGCAAAAGGCATTGCTGCCGGTACGTCAGAGACTACGTTTGAACCGAAGAAAGCCGTTACTCGTGCAGAATTTGCGACGTTTGCTGTGAGATTACTAGGTTTGAATCCCGTTAAAAATAATATTAATCCCTATCAGGATATAAGCATGAATGCTTGGTATTACGGCAATGTTGCCGCCATGACGAATCTTTTTATTCTGGAGGGTAAGGGTCAGGGAACGTTCCAGCCTAATGCTTCCATTACGCGTGAAGAAGCGGCTGCACTTCTTGTGCGAATGTTAAAACAACAACCCGTAGAGACCTCGCTCTTATCTTCAACGTATTTCGACGCAGCAGATATCTCGGACTGGGCACGTCCTTATGTTCAGACGGTATATCAACTTGGACTAATGCGGGGAAGCGGAGGCGTGTTTCGACCACATGACCAGGTAACGCGAGAAGAAGCAGCCGTAATGCTCGATGCCATTTTACAAAAGAAAACATGGTCTGAGCAGTTACAACGTGGGGATGAACTTGGCGTTCAGCTGGGCTGGCAATATAACTCCACTACAACTGAATTCAAGAAACAAGTGGAACAGTCTGAAGTGAATACGCTTGTCCCACGCTGGTTTTTCCTGAACAACAGTATGAAAGTAACAGATCACGCGGACCCTGCATTGATCTCCTGGGCATCCGCCACCGACAGGCAGCTATGGCCATTACTTGGGAATCGTTCCGATTCGGCACTTACCCATCAGATGTTATCCAGCTCAGCCAACCGAGCGGCAGTGATCTCACAGGTAGCCGCTTATGTCAAAACCTATAAACTGGACGGCATTAATGTGGACTTCGAGAATGTTGATCCTGTGGATCGTGAAGGGCTGACGGCATTTGTGACCTCTTTGACGGCTACGTTGCACGCACTCGGTGCTGTGGTGTCCGTGGACGTTTCGCCCGACCTGGGTACTGATTGGACGGATGCATTTGATTATGCCAAACTGGGCGCTGTATCGGATTATATGGTGCTGATGGGATACGAGGAACACTGGAACGGTGATCCGAAAGCAGGATCAGTGGCTTCTCTTCCATGGGTGGAAAAGGCTTTGGATACCATGCTCTCCGAGGTGGTACGTGCCAAAACAATTTTGGCCCTTCCGTTGTATACACGGGACTGGTCTTCCGTGAATCCGGCAACCAGCTCTTGGGACATCACACTTTCAGAACAGGGAGCGCGTGCGCATACCACGGGATCTGTAAGACGATGGGATGCAAGTCTGGTTCAATATATTATCGGGTACAACAGTAATGGTAAGCCAAGATATATATGGGCAGAGGACAGTCGTTCTTTATCGGCCAAAGTGTTAATGAGTGAGCAACGGCAAATCGCTGGACTGGCTTACTGGTATATGGGCGGCGAAACAGCGGATGTATGGAACGCCATCTCGAATGCATCGCGATTTGAATCTTATAACTTCTAAGAAATCATAAATCTTATAGGCCCAGACTCACCGTGATTCCTACGGATGGTTTGGGCCTGTTTATTTTGGTATAAGATAAGGAATATGAGGAATCGTTTAAGCTTGGCTGAACGGTTTAATGTATATAAGGACAAACTGTTTAATTAAATTAGATAAATGGAAGTTCAGGAGGAGAAGGAGCATGCGAGAGGTTGATTGCATAATTGTAGGTGGAGGGCTCGCAGGGCTTCAGGCAGCCATTCAGCTTGGACGTTATTCAGCTCATCAGGTGTTGGTAATCGACGCGGGAGAAGGCAGATCGACGTTGTGCCGGACTTATCATAATATCCTCGGTTTCCCCGATGGGGTATCCGGTGAAGAGCTTAGAGAACGAGGCAGGATGCAGGCAGAGCAGACCGGTGTATCTTTTGAGAAAGACCGTATCATTAAAGCGGAACGTAAGGGAGAACATATTCAATTATTCGGTACTTCCGGATCTGAATATAGGAGCAAAACCGTGTTATTGGCAACGGGGCTCACGGATAGAGTTCCGGACATTCCGGGTCTAACCCCTACGCTGGGCCGAACAGTGTATGTCTGCCCTGATTGCGATGGTTATGAGATTCAGGATCAACGTACGGTACTATTGGGATCTGGCGAACCAGGTGCCAATATGGCGATGATTTTAATTCAGCGTACGAATGATCTGTTATATATCAATCATGAGCAGGCTCCCATATCTGCAGAGCTGCATCGGAGCATGAAAGAGGCGGGAGTTCGTTATCTGGAAGCGGCTGTTCAGGAAGTACAACAGATTGAGGATGGCCATATCACCGGTGTTCTGACCGAAGATGGACAGATCTTTGAGTCGGAGCGTGGTTTTATCGCTTTTGGAGGCAATCGGGTGCACTATGAATTGGCAGAGCAGCTGGGAGCTGTAATCGCAGATAATAAACATGTGGAAGCCGATCCGCGCAGCTTGCAGGCAGCGACTAATGTGTGGATTGCCGGGGATCTGGGCCTGCACGCAGAACAAGCAACCGTTGCGATGGGTGAAGGTTCCATTGCCGCGATCTGGATTCATAAGGCGTTACAGCAGATGACCAAGGATTCACGATGAATTTCACCTCCAACTATGAGGTTGATTATTCCATTGCTCATTACCAAAAAAGTCCTCCCAAGCCATGCATGTGGCAGGAGGACTTTTTGAGCTATCTTTTGCTAGGGAGAAGAGGATTACGCTTATTTGTCTGATGGATCCTTTGACTTGGAAGAAGACGTCTTGTCCTTCGAGTTATGTGAGAAATCTTTGCGAATGTTGTCCACGATATCACCAACCACGCCTTCGATCATATCGGTTGGTCCGGGATTGTTTTTGTCTGGATGGATAACGGTATTCACTCCTGGTTCAAGTTCATCGTTTGTCTTCTCATGTTTGGTTTTATCACGCATGGGAAATCCCTCCTGGTTCGATATTGTATAAGGTGTTCATTAACATATCCAAACACCGTTACGTATATGTAAACGATTAACCGCTGTAGTTCTTTTGAAACGTGTACTTGCTCATATATAGAAGATATATACAGAATTGAACGTACTGATTAAACTTCTGCAATACGTTTATATTATAGATAACCAATGAGTATTAAGTTTAAAGCTTCAAACCAATAAACAACTATTATGCAGGAGGTTATTCAGATGAATGAAGAAAATCATGTAATCCATAAAGATGGCCAAGTATCAACTGACAAGGTGGACAATGCAATTGAGAAGATTGCGCCGGAAGAAAGAGAACAGATTTTACAGAACTTTGATGCATTCAAAGAATACCTGGGTAAACGAATTGCGATGGGTGAGTCGATCGGATTAAGCGAAGAGCAGTTGGCCAAAATTGCCGAGAAAGTAGCGGATTATCTGGCAGCTCGGGAGGAACCCCGTAATCGTGAAGAAAAACTGCTGCAGGAGTTGTGGAATGTCGGCAAGGAAGATGAACGTCACATGTTGGCTCATATGCTCGTTCGTTTGGCACAAAGCTCCACACCCAATCATTAAGATTAGTAAGTTAATAACCTCTGAATGGCGATGCCTTCAGGGGTTATTGCCGTTTACGGAGACTACAGACAGGAGTGATGACGCACATTGTAACTATTTTTAATCTGGCTGATACTTTTATAATCCCTGTTCCAAGTATGATAGGAAAAGAAAGAACGTTGGAATCGATAGTTCACATGAGCGTTTGAGAAGCAAGACTTCCGGTTAAGGAATAGTAACGTTCATATTAAGGAGAGATGTTACCTATGAAGAACGCGACAAAACAATGGAAACTAGGAATGATCGGTGCAGTTGTTGCTTTACTTGGCATGATTGTGCTGACTACATATTTACTTACCCCTGCGAATGCTCAAGGTAGTACGGACGCTCAACAACCTTCTGCGAAAGAAGCTCAAGTTGCAAACTCCGAGATGTTTACAGCCTATGTTGAAGGTATGCATATAGAAGACGGCAAATTGTTTATGACAGTGGACAAGATTGGCTGGTATCAGGGTGAAGAAGCTGATGCGATTTTTGCACAGCGCAATCCGGAAGCAGGTATAGACGGTGCTCCAGATGGTTACTATATTGTCAATGACAGCAAAGAGCAGGAACAAGTTGAGGTTAGTGCCGATGCTGAAGTATTGATGCAGTTGTATGATCGGGATGGTACGATGCAGGGTGCAGATATTCAGTGGAATGAACCTGTGACATTATCCAAGTTCGAATCTTTGTATGAGAATACCCGTATTCTTGATCTATCCGTATTCCCGTATCACCTGACGGTGCAGGACGGAAAAGTTACTAAAATTGTGCAACAATACATCCCATAAAATAAGATGAAATTCATCATCAAGCATTCCTCCTGTTCATTGGAACGGTGAGGGATGCTTTTTGGTTATGACAAATTCATGAAAGCGATTGTAATTAATGGTAGGTACATGTATCATTATTGGAATGGCGTTTTTACATAGTTCAGGAGGAGCCTCATGCTTAAAGACATGATTGCATTAACTAAGCCCGGACTTCTAAGGTTAAATGTGTTTGCGGTGGCGGTAGGATTCTGGGTAGCTTCAAAATGGGATATCAACTGGTTATCTCTGCTCATGGTCGTGATTGGATCAACTTTGGTTATTGCTTCAGCTTGTGTAATCAACAATTATTGGGATCGTGAATTGGACCAAAAGATGGAGCGCACCAAAAAAAGGATGGATTACATTAACCATCTGAAGCCAGGGTTTGTACTTGGCTATGGCATTATCCTTGGTGTTGTGGGACTAGCAGTACTGTATCTCCTGGTGAATCCGTTATCAGGCTGGATGGCACTGCTTGGATGGTTCGCTTACATCGTGATTTACACGATGTGGTTGAAACGCAGTTCAACGTGGAGCACGTCGCTGGGTGGAATTGCCGGAGCGATGCCGCCTGTCATCGGTTATACGTCTGTAACCAATGAGATTGATGCAGGTGCCTGGTTGCTGTTTGCACTATTATTCTTGTGGCAACCACCACACTTCTGGTCATTGGGTATTCGTCGGGTAGAGGAGTATCGTGCTGCGGGTTTCCCGTTGTTGCCAGTGGTTAAAGGGGTGAAACGCACCAAGTTTCAGATGATTCCTTATGTTTTTCTGCTGCTTCCTGCCGTATTTCTGTTGTATTATTACGACTACGTAGGTCTGGTATTTCTGATTGTATCTCTGGTCGGTGGACTGATCTGGTTTGTGCATACACTTAGCGGACTGAAGACTCAGGATGATGAGAAATGGGCAAAAGTGAACTTTCTGATCTCGGTGAACTATCTCATGCTTGTATTTATTGTGATGGTCGCGAACACGGTATGGTCTTAATTAGGTGATGAACAGATCATTTTCAGAGAGATTTCAGCTTAAGCTAGCTGGCTGGATCGAATGAAAAAGCACACGATGGAATAGCGTTTGGACAACCTTGAGTTGTTACAACATATTCTCTAGAGTGCTTTTTTGGTATAATAAAACAATTGAATTATATATGTGGAAATTATAATGCAAGATGGGAAGTGACAGCATGAGTAATTTGGAACAGGCCGTGCAATGGAGACAAGAAGGCAAGGTGCAGGAAGCGATTGAACTTTTGCAAGAGATTACAGTCAAGGAACCCGAGAATGCGAATGTCTGGTATCAGCTGGCTTGGGCACATGATTCGCTTGGATTGGAGCAGGAAGCTGTCCCGCATTATGAGAAGGCACTAAGTCTTGGTCTTTCTGGTGAGGACAGGGCAGGGGCGATACTCGGGCTGGGCAGCACATATCGAACGCTTGGGCAGTATGAGCAGGCGAAGGTTTGGTTTGAAAAGGGGATGAAAGAATTCCCGGCGTACCGGGAATTTGAAGTTTTTTATGCCATGGTGCTCTATAATCTGGGTGAACATGCAGAAGCGATGCAAAGACTGCTCGTGCAACTTGCGGACACATCAAGTGACAAGAGAATCAATGACTATAACAGAGCCATCCGTTACTACGCAGATCAGCTCGATCGGGTGTGGGAATAGATCGAATACACAGAAAAGGGAGAGATGGATGAATGAACTCCAATCAAGATCTGAAACAGGTAAATGAAAGGTTGGATCAAATTGAGCAGAAGCTGGATAGCCTGGGACATAACCAGCAGAACAAACGCTCACCTGGCATGCGCTTCCTAATTGGTTTTGGCATCACGATTGCTGTTATATTTGTACTGTTGCTGACCCTCGCAGTTATCCAATTTGTGAGTAACGGATAGGAGAAATCGATCTTAACGACAGAGGAAGTGAGTTCTCCAAATTTACAGAGCCGAGCCAAGCCACTGTTGCACCTCTTCAATGAAACGCCGCGTAGCGGGCGATAGATTGCCCAAAGATGGGCAGGCGATGCCAATTGTACGATAAGGATCTCCAGAGAGTGGCACGAGCGCGAGTGAATCGGTATGATTTTGAAGAACCATTTTCGGAAGCAGGCTGATACCGAGGCCATTACGGACCATCGCCATAATGGCTTGATCCTCGGCTACTTCATAGGCGACATTGAGCTTGGCCGCATGCTGCCGGATCAGTCGTTCAATCTCGTTATCTCCACCCCACTTGGGCAGAATAAAGGGTTGTTCCAGTAAAACATCAAACGAAACAGACTCCTCTGAGGCGAGAGGATGATCCAGAGGCAGGATGCACATCATCCTGTCTTTTTGTAATGGGATCGTCTCAAAAGGTGATGAATCGCCGAGGGATAGAAATCCGAGATCGATGGCACCTCCAGCTAGCCAGCCCTCAATCTCAGCATAATCGCCTTCCCACAGCTTAATCTCAATTCCGGGATGACGCAGGCGGAATTGTTTCAGGATACCCGGCAACCATTGTGTGGAGACACTTGCGAAGGTACCAATACGCACCGTACCAATCTCCGCGCCGCGAATGAGGGAGATTTCCTGGTTCATCAGTTCCGTCCAGCGCAGAATCTCACGTGTGTATCCCAGAATGCGTTCCCCTTCAGCGGTAACCCGCACACCGGAGCGGCTGCGATGGAGCAGGGAAAAACCACATTCTGTCTCCAGACTGGCGATGGCATGGCTGACTGCGGATTGGGTGATGTTCAACGCTTCTGCCGCTTTGGTGAGACTGCCATATTCCACAACAGTATTTAATATTTCGTATTTGATCAGTGACATGAATGGTTCCGTTCCTTTCCATTTTTGATGCATGAATTTATTTCATATAATATATTATAAATATTCATTTTTATAATGCAAAGAGATCGTTTATACTTGCCAAGGCGAGTTAGTTTGACGCACGATCACACAGCTCAGAATACATAGAATGAAGGTTGAAGCAAGATGAATGGTGTACAGGTTAATCAAGGTCAGACAACAAGAAGAGCGGACATACAGATGCTGCTCGCAACGGTTATATGGGGATCTTCCTATCTGTTTATGAAATCGGGTCTGGAGTCCATGCAAGAATTGAATCTGGTCGCATTTCGTTTTGGAATTGCCTTTATTGCCGCAGGACTTCTTTTTCATCGGCGGTTGTTTAACATGGATCGCAGAACACTTGTGGCAGGCGCTATTATGGGGACAGCTTTATTCGCTGCATTTGTATTTATCACCTATGGTGTGCAACGAACAACGACATCCCAAGCGGGATTCCTGATAAGTTTGGCCGTTATTTTTGTACCGATCCTGACGACGATCCAGCATCGTCGTATGCCGGATAAACGATTGACACTCAGTATCCTGGTTGCAGTTACCGGGCTTGGCTTGTTGACGCTTCAGCATCAGCTTAGTCTGCACATGGGAGATATTCTGTGCATACTAGCAGCACTTGTGTATGCCATCTATATCATGATTGCTGGCAAGTTCACACCGAAGCATGATCCGTTAACATTAGGGACAGTTCAATTAGGTGTTGCAGCGATGTGGGGAATTGCAGCTACATTTATGCTGGAAACGCCACGTATGCCCGATACGGCTGAATCCTGGGCAGCCATTCTCGGGTTAGGTGTTTTGTGTAGCGGCTTGGGGTATATTCTGCAGACACTCGCGCAGCGTCATGCCTCTCCTACAAGAACAAGTCTGATTTTTTCACTCGAACCACTGTTTGCAGCAGCCTTTGCATTTACCTTTCAAGGGGAATCGCTAACGTTGCAAGGGTATGCGGGAGCAGCTTTGATGTTGGTCGGTGTTCTGATCACAGAGATCAAACTTCCACAGCCTATCTTCTGGCGCAGAAAACGCCCGGTTTTACAGTCGGAACTTGGCGATCAGGGAGTATCAGGCGTATAATTGGGGGACAAGGGTCCTTTCGTCATCTTCTATGGAAGGTGGGGAGAGGGCCTTTTTGGTTATGTCGCACACCTTGTGAAACAGATAAACTACTACCTAACAAAAACAGAATAACATAACCTTGTTTTGTTGATTTTTGTTTTTTATGCTACACTGAATGGAAAATTAGGAAAAACGGGTGAGTAGGATGGCCAAAAGAGTAACGATGCAGCAAATTGCGGATGCTGCGGGGGTGTCCAAATTCGCAGTCTCCCGTGCGCTGACGGGCAAGCCTGGTGTGAGTGAGCATACACGCGAGATGATTGTCAGAACGGCAGGGCAGCTTGGGTATTTCAGAACTGAGCCTAAGCGTTATCCGGGGGAGACACAGATATCAGCGGAGATGAAGCCAGAAGCGGAGCGACAAGGCACGATATTGATTTTGTTTCCTAACGTTCGTTCTCAGAATCGATCTTCCTTATACTGGGGGCCAGTATTTGATGGCATTTCTGAGAGGTTGAATGAGAAGGGAATGGATATTTTAACGCTGACAGAACCCTCTTCAGATCGGATGTTCTCGGTCCTTAATCCCGAAGCGATCAGCGGAGTCATTACCGTGGGTACCATCTCGACATCGGTATTGCTGGAGATTTACAGGCTGCGTATTCCGCTTGTCATGGTGGATCATGAAGACCCTGCCATATACGCAGACTCGGTTTTTACGGACAATATGAAATGTATGAAAGAACTGGTTCTCATGCTCGTTGGTAAAGGGTATAGAAAGTTCCAGTTTGCCGGACAACTGCCCGATGCAGCAAGTTTTAGAGAACGCTGGCTTGGATATCGTATGGTGCTGGAAGAGAAACAGTTGGAGGGGGAACAGCAAGACGGCTTGCTGGGACCAGAGTATGATCAGATCCGGAGATCCATTGCTGAAATGGAGCTGGAGGATATCCCTGAAGTTATCGTGTGTGCAAATGACCATACAGCTGTCATTGTCATTCAGGCACTCCAAAGTCGAGGCATTCAGGTGCCCGAACGTTGTGCCGTAACCGGATTTGACAATACGCAGACGGATGAACCCATTCTTGCTTCGGTACATATTAACAAAGAGAATCTGGGAACGAGAGCAGTAGACCAGCTATTGTGGCGGATCAAACACGTGGATGAACCTTATGAACGCAAGCTGATCTATTCGGAATTAATTATTCGTGATGAATATAACGCCAGTATACTGTAATGGGATATGAATTTACGGGCTCATTTTAACAATGATCATACGGGTAAATGAAATCAGGTGAAAGACATGGAGAGGTTAGAGCTTCATGTCTTTTTGTTATGCAGAGATTGTTTAACAAATTAAATTACAAAACAGATTGACTATAAGAAGCATATCGTGTTAATTTTGTTTTGTAAGTTATTTGTTTTTATAATAACAAAACCTAACAAAATAATGTTTACCAACTCTAACAACAATGGAGGCTGTCATGAGCACAATACAATCACATGTTTTTCAGAATTGGACGTTCAAGGCTTGCGAAGATCAAGAGTGGATGCCGGCTCAGGTGCCCGGCTGTGTGCATACAGATTTGCTGAAGCTGGGCAAGATTCCAGATCCTTTTTATGGAACAAACGAGAAGGAAGTACAATGGATTGATAAGATAGATTGGGAATATCAGACGGAATTTGACGTTGCCGAAGGGTTGTTCTCCCAAGAACATCTGGAGCTGGTGTTTGATGGTCTGGATACATATGCGGATGTGTATGTGAATGATGTGCATGTGTTATCAGCAGATAATATGTTCCGGGTATGGAAGGCAGATGTAAAGTCTGTATTGAAGGGGAACGGCAACATTCTCCGAATACGTTTTCGGTCACCAATTCAGGAAGATCTGCCGAAGCTGGAGAAGCTCGGATATGCATTACCGGCATCGAATGATCAGTCCGATGTTGGCGGACTTGGCGACAAGAGAGTAAGTATTTTTGCACGTAAAGCCCCGTATCACTATGGTTGGGACTGGGGTCCGCGTTTTGTAACCAGTGGGATCTGGCGTGAAGCACGTCTTGAAGGTTGGACACAGGTACGAATCAATGATGTGTATATCCAGCAAAATGAAGTAAGCGCTACCTCAGCTTCATTAACAGCTGTTGTGGAAGTCGAGACATCACAAGCGGTAGATACGATTATTCGTATCGGCGCAGATGGACAGAGATGGGAAAGATCCGTATCACTACAACCCGGAACTCAGACTGTGGAGATTCCAATCTCTATTGATGAACCGAAACTGTGGTGGAGCCGTGGGCTTGGTGATCCGCATATGTACACCTTCCTTACCGAAGTGCTTCAAGGTGAGCGAGCTGTGGCTGAATCTACAGTGAAGACGGGGCTTCGTTCCATTCGGCTGGTACGTGACAAAGATGAAGCAGGAGCATCCTTTTACTTTGAACTAAATGGTGTTGCGGTCTTTGCCAAAGGGGCCAATCACATTCCAAATGATAGCTTCATCACTGAAATTACTCATGAACGTTATCGTCATGAGATCGTATCCGCAGCCGAGTCTAATATGAATATGCTACGCGTGTGGGGTGGCGGAATCTATGAGCAGGATGTGTTCTACGAACTGTGTGATGAATACGGAATCCTGGTATGGCAAGACTTCATGTTTGCATGCAGCATGTATCCAGGAGATGAAGCGTTCCTGAACAGTGTGAGACATGAGGCGATTGATAATGTGAAACGTCTGCGCAACCATCCAAGTATTGCACTCTGGTGTGGGAACAACGAGATTGATTCGGCTTGGGCTCACTATGTTGAGAATGGTGGCTGGGGTTGGAAAAAGGAATTTACTGCCGAGCAGCGTGAAAGCATCTGGGCCGATTACGAAGCCATCTTCCATGATTTGCTGCCAGAAGTCGTTGAAGCATATGCGCCAGGTGTGGATTACTGGCCTTCCTCACCACTGGTATCACTGACAGGGGATGAGACGCAGCATGCGCACCCATCCACAGCTGAAGGGGATATCCACTACTGGGGCGTGTGGCACAATGTAGAACCATTCGAGAACTACAACGTGCATGTGGGTCGTTTCATGAGTGAATACGGATTCCAGTCTTTCCCGGAGTACAAGTCAGTACGCACTTACGCAGAAGAAGAGGATCTGGCTCTGGAGTCGGAAGTCATGCTGGCTCATCAAAAGAATGGGGCAGGTAATCGTCTGATCAAACAGTACATGGATATGTACATGCATGAATCGAAGGACTTCCCATCGTTCCTGTATATGAGCCAGGTGCTTCAGGCGGAAGCAATGAAGACAGCCATTGAAGCGCACCGTCGCCGCAAACCATTCTGTATGGGCACACTTTACTGGCAAATGAATGACTGCTGGCCGGTGGCTTCATGGGCAGGTATGGACTACCTTGGTCGTTGGAAAGCATTGCAATATTATGCGAAACGCAGCTTCAGCGATGTGTTGGTATCGGTAGATGGAACAAAAGAAGATACAACAGATATATATATCATCTCGGATCAATTACAACCTGTTAAAGGGCAGTTACAGATTCGTTTGCTCGGGTTCGATGGAACGGTGTATCGTGATGAAACACATGACGTGACCTTGGCACCTAATACAGGTGAGCGAGTGCTGTCATTACGTAACGCAGAATGGCTTGAAGGTCATGATACAGCTAACACGTTGCTGCGCCTGGATCTGAAACAGGAAGGTGCTGCGACTATCGTACAGGAACACTATTTTGTACCGTCCAAAGACCTTGCTCTGCAGCCTGCAAACATCAATGTAAGCGGAGGAGCGGATGAAAACGGCGTTCATCTGGTACTGGAAAGTGACGTGCTTGCTAAACAGGTATGGCTATCTTCGGATGTGGAGGGTGTCTTCTCAGATAACTTCTTCGACTTGATTCCTGGCATTCCGGTGAAGGTGCAGTTCACTTCCAGAGAGGGATTGCAGTCTAATGATGTGATATCAAATCCGGGACCGATCAAGGTTCGATCCATGATTGATTTTATTCGTTTGACCTAGAAGACACGGTTGGAGTCTCTCATAAGAGAGATTTCAACCGTTTTTTTATTGAAAACTGACCTCATTTATATATCGTAATGGTTTCGTAATACTTCGCTTAGAGAATCGTAAGCTGTCTTGCTTATTGTAATCCATGTAAGTAATAAACGAATGGAGAGTGATAAGAATGATGAAAACAAATAAGAGCAAAAAAGTGATGGTAGCAGCGGTATTGGTGATGTCTATGGCCTTTTCTGGATTGGCAAGTGCTGCAGATATGAAAACGATTAAAAAGGATGGCATGGAGCTTGTTCAATTGAGACAGGCGGCGAAAATGTATGATTACAGCATTATGTGGGACAGCAAGGATAGATCTGTAACTCTGATGTATATGGGCAAAATGGACGACAAGATGATGAAAGACGACAACATGATGGAAGACGACATGAAGATGAAAGACGACAACATGATGGAAGATGACAAGATGATGAAAGACGACATGATGATGGAAGAAACGATGATGCCTGCGGGGAAAACGATTAAATTGTGGATTGGATCGAAAAAAATCATGGTAGACGGTATGCAAGTTAACTTGAAATCGATGCCTGTCATCCATGAAGGGAATTCGTATGCGGCTGAGTCTGTAATTAAACAATACATGATGCCAGCCATGGGAATGAAGTAATTTAAGGGCTAAGCATCGCCATCACCATATGATATGATTGGCTCAAATGTATTTTCTGGAATATGGGGTGGGTTCGTTTGAATGAATGTGTACTGGTTGCTGATGATGATACAAATATTACGGACGTTTGTCGCAGGTATCTGGAACGCGAAGGTTATCTTGTCGTGACGGCTAAGGACGGTTTGGAGGCTATTGAGCTGTGGCACAGCCAAACGCCAAGCTTGATTGTGCTCGACCTGATGATGCCACATAAGAATGGTTGGGAAGTTTGCAACGAGATTCGGCAAACTGAGGATGTGCCCATTGTAATGCTGACGGCCCGGGGTGAGGAACAGGACCGTCTGATGGGACTGACGATGGGGGCGGATGATTATCTGACCAAACCATTCAGTCCAAGAGAACTTGTTTTGCGTGTGAAGGCAATCCTGCGGAGAATGCGAACTGCGCAGGCATCACCTGTAACAACATCTGAATATACGATCAATTATGAAGGGCTTACCATTGATTTTACCAAGCGTGAAGTGCATATCAGCGGGCAGGTAATTGAATTGACCGTTACAGAGTTTGAGATGTTGTATTTGCTGGCAAGTCACCCGGGTCAGGTGTTCTCCCGTAACCAGATGTTAAGCAAGATTTGGGATTTTAGCTATGAGGGAGATACAACAACGGTGACTGTACATGTTCGGAGATTACGAGAGAAGATCGAAGAGAATCCTTCTGATCCAAAATATATTAAAACAGTTTGGGGCATAGGCTACAAGTTTGCGGGTGGTAGTTCATGAAACTTCGCACATACTTGGTGTTGTCCAGTCTCACGGGCATTGGCGTATTATTAATTTGTTTGTTCATCAGTTATTCCAAAATGCTGCTTACGATCGAACAATTCTATTGGTTATCGGCTATAACGGCAGGGGTAGGCTTACTTTCGTTTATTCTTCAATATTTGCTGACTAAGCCATTAGAGAAATCAATTGCGCGAATTACACAGCAGACAATACGAATTGCCGAAGGGGATTTCCATACGGAAGTCCCTCTCATCGGTACGCAGGAATTTAAGCTCCTGGCACAGCAATTTAATGAAATGAGTTCCAAGCTGAAGGAAAGCTTTGATCATCTGCATCACTCAGAAACCGCGAGACGAGAGTTGATCGCCAATGTATCCCATGATTTACGAACTCCCTTGGCATCCATTCAGTCATTCGTCGAAGCGTTGGAGGATGATGTCATTAAGGATAAAGAAACCTTTCAACGTTACCTGAACACGATACGACTTGAGACGAAGCGTTTGGGAGGGCTTATTCAAGACTTGTTTGAATTATCCAGCCTGGAAGCGCAAGGGGAGGTATTTGACCCTCAGCCTTGTCACGTCGATGAGTTGCTGCTCAGTACATTGGAGAGTTTTTCGTTTCACCTCGCCGAGAAAACGCTGAACGTTGAAATCGATTTGCCCGATAAATTACCAGCCGCGGTCATGATGCCTGCACAAATGAAGCGGGTCCTTTCCAATTTGCTGCAAAATGCCATTCAATACTCTCCTGTTGAAGGAAAAATCATTCTGGCTGCCGAAGAAAAGGGGCCGTTTATACGAATTTCAGTTACGGATGAAGGGGAAGGCATTGAAGCGGAGGAAACTTCGCGTATATTTGAACGTTTTTATCGAATTGACAAATCACGCAGCAAGAGTAATGGGGGGGCCGGGCTTGGCCTTGCCATCGCTCAATCAATTGTGGAACTCCATGGTGGCGAGATCGGGGTTCAGAGTACAAAAGGAGAAGGAAGTTGCTTCTGGTTCACGCTTCCGATCTACGTCAGTCGTTAACCTTGGTTAATCAAACGTAGTATTTATTCAGGTGGTGAATGACTTGACCAGTGATTTGGTTTTTCTTTTCGGGGTTTTTGGTGCAGGATTGTTATCGTTTTTTGCGCCATGTATTCTGCCGCTGATCCCGGTATACGTGTCTTATCTATCCGGAAGCATGGTCAACGGTACGAATCAGCAGCAGCCTGACACCCATTCGGTTCGGTTGCGGTCCACACTTGTTTTGCGGACATTTTTATTTGTTCTTGGGCTGTCCCTGGTATTTGTTTTACTCGGTTTTGGTTCCGGCATGGTTGGTAATTTGATCTCAAGTCCTGTGTTTATTGCGATCTGCGGAGCCATCGTGGTGCTTTTTGGGATTTATCAAACCGGGTTGATCCGACTATCCTGGCTGGAACGGGAGAGAAAGCTGTCAAACGATCAAGCCAAACGGGGAGGGTATGTCGGAGCGTTCCTGTTGGGTCTAACGTTTAGTTTTGGCTGGACGCCTTGTATCGGGCCTGTGCTGGCGGCCATTCTTGGTATCGCCGCAGGAGAAGGCTCTCCACTGTATGGCGGGTTTCTCATGTTCCTGTATACCCTTGGATTGGCGATTCCTTTCCTGATTCTGTCCGTTTTTTCGGAATATGTTATGAAGCGGATACGTCGTTTATACAAGTACATGGGCGTCATCAAAATAACTTCCGGCTGTATTCTTATTGTCATGGGACTATTGTTAATGACAGACCGACTAAACAGCTTGGTGACCTGGTTTCAATAATCATTGGAGGAATTTGGTATGAAGACGGCACGGAAATGGATGGTATCTGTAATCGTATTCGCTGGAACCCTGTTGATCTTGAGCGCATGTGGATCACAGCAAACTGAATCAAAACAAACGGGGTCATCATCAGCCCCAGCATCAACATCCGATATGAGTTCGTCAACCATGATGAACAAGGGAGAGACGGCTCCTGAATTTTCATTGCGTGATCTGAAAGGAAACACGGTTGGACTTTCTGATGTTCAAGGCAAGAAAGTGTATGTGAAATACTGGGCTTCTTGGTGTTCCATCTGCCTTGCGGGTTTGGAAGACCTGAACAATCTGGCTGGTCAAAACAATGATTTTCAAGTCATTACGATTGTGACGCCGGACTACAAAGGAGAGAAATCCTCCCAAGCGTTTACCGAATGGTTTGACCAACAGCCATATGATAACATAACTGTTCTTTTGGATGAGAAAGGTGTATGGGCCAAGAAATTTGGCGTAAGAGCATATCCTAGTTCCTTTTATATTGGCTCTGATGGTATTTTAACGAAATCGCAGCCAGGGCATGCATCCAATGAACAGATCATGGAGTCATTACAAGAGATTTTGTGAGAAAGGAGGAAGTGTCATGAAAAGGACGCTGCTGTGCCTGTGCCTCCTTGTTATAGCGATAGTTGTGTCTGCTTGTGGAAACAGGGCTGAGAGCCATTCAGCTTCATCTTCGATATCCACTAAACCTGTCAAGGCTTCGAGTGTCTCTGAGGAAAACCTGAGTAACCTGTACTTGGCAGGAGGCTGCTTCTGGGGTGTGGAGGCATATATGGCTCGTATTCCAGGGGTTCAGGATGTGACTTCCGGTTATGCCAACGGTGAAGGAAAGAATCCAACATATGAGGATGTTATTCGCGGGGACCAGGGGTTTGCGGAGACTGTTCATGTAAAATATGATCCGCAACAAGTATCTTTGCAGAAATTGCTTGAATCTTATTTTCGAGTTATTGATCCTACCAGCTTGAATAAGCAGGGCAATGATCGTGGCGTTCAGTATCGGACTGGCATATATTATAGGTTGCCTGAAGATGCCAAAATCATCGAGCAGGCTGTAGCGGTAGAGCAAGAAAAATATGACCAACCCATTGTAACGGAAGTGATGCCTCTGCAGAATTATTATTTGGCGGAGGAGTACCATCAGGATTATTTGGAAAAAAATCCGAACGGATATTGTCACATTGATATGACTGTCCTGGATGACCTGGAGATTGGAATTGATCCCGCTCAATATCCACGTCCAACAGATGAACAATTAAAGGAACGATTAACAGACGAACAGTATGCGGTCACGGTAAACAATGATACGGAGCATGCGTTCAGTAACGAATACTGGGATAATGAGGAGCCCGGTCTGTATGTGGATATTGCAACGGGAGAGCCGTTATTCACCAGTCGAGATAAGTATGATTCCGGTTGCGGGTGGCCGAGTTTTACAAAACCGATTGTACCTGAGGTTGTTACCTATACAACGGATTCGAGCTTTGGTATGGATCGCACGGAGGTACGAAGCCGGGCAGGTGACATCCACCTCGGTCATGTGTTCGATGATGGTCCCGAAGATCGCGGCGGCAAACGTTACTGTATTAACAGTGCATCGATTCGGTTTATTCCGCTAGACAAGATGGAGGAAGAAAGATACGGGTATTTACTGTCTTTTGTCGAGTAGAGAAGGGCAGCTGACTTTATTAAAAGATAATAAGGCCATAATCTTAGAACGGTTGAGATCTCTCTATGAGGGATTTCGACCGTTTTTTATTTTGCAGCATCTAACAAAAACGAAGGTAGGCTTCAAAGATGGTTGCATCATTGTTATAATTGATAATCATTATCAATTATAGGTGGGTTTTTAGTCACAATGCCAAGGTATTGTGTGTGTTTGATCGCTTAGGAGAGGGAGTTTATATGGGAATTCAGAATGACATCAAGCTGTGGGATCAGGTTCAGGTTCGCGTGCTTGATGTGCGTCTTATATCACTCGGAACACACGAGTTCATACGCAATTATGTGTTACCGACGAGTGCATTTGTGTATGTTCAAGGCAGGGGGCAGGTCTGGCTTGATGAAGAGGTATGGACTACAAACCAGTTCTTGTTGCTGCATGGGGGAAAAGGAAGACGCCTAACACTTGAAGCGACAGGGGTTATGGAGGTACATCTGATTTTGTACAAATCAACCTTGCCCTCCAATGTGCTTGTGGAGTACCGAATGATGTTGAACCAGCGTAATCCGTTTGAAGAGTCCTGGGCGACAGTGCCGGATCATACACTTGAGCTGCGTGAGCTTGTGCGGAATATACATGAATGTTGGTCAGGGCAGGAGCGAGTGGGCAAAATTCAGGTCAAAGTGTATTTTTTTCAACTGGTACAGCTTGTCTTGTTACAGCGGAGTCGCATGTCTAACGAATTTCAACAGCCTTCGCTTACCGATCAGGTTTTGCGATATATCAAAGCTCATTACCGGGGATCCATCTCACTTGATTTGCTTGCCCAGTCCTTGAGTTACAGTCCGCAATATTTATCACGCAAATTCAAGGAACAGACGGGATGTACACCGACAGAATATGTGATTCGGTTACGAATGGGTGAGGCAAGGAGTCTGCTTGCGTCCACAGAAGCTTCATTACAGGAGATTGCTGCGTATGTGGGTTATATGGACCCGTTTTATTTCAATCGTATATTCAAAAAAGAGATCGGTATCACACCGGGGCAATATCGGTTGAAGCAGCAGGAAAACTCGAAATCAGTTTCAAAAAGTACATTAAATGCAACAAATGAATCCATTGTAACAGGAGGGGATGAACGTTATCCTTTAATTGATGATGATAATCATTATCAATATAAGGGAGATGAGGAAATCAACATGTTTAACCATTTTAAATCAGCGATTATGTCGCTTGCGCTTGTACTCACATTGAGTGCTTGTGGAACAGCCCAGCAGGGGGCAGAAACATCCGAAGTTGCGGCTGAACCCGAACAACCGGCAGTCGTGGAAACCCAAATGGTAAATACGACCTTTGGTGAGGTAGAGATTCCTGCACATCCCGAGCGAGTTGCTGCCATAGATTATCTGGGAACGGTGCTTGCTCTGGGTGTCAAACCGATTGGTGGAGGCCAATTTCTGATGAACAGTCCTTATCTGGAAGGTCACATGGATGGTCTTGAAACGATAGGGGATTCCGTTGAACAATTGATGGAGCTAGAACCTGATCTTATTATTACACTGAATCCGGACAAGGCGGCTTATGAGAAATATAGCAAGATTGCTCCGACCGTTTCGATCGCATCCATCACTTTTCCGACACTCAAGGACGAAGTGAACTATTTCGGTAAAGTCCTTGGCAAAGAAGCGGAAGCAGAGAAGTGGCTGGCTGATTTTGATGAGGAGATTGCCAAAATCAAGCAGGAGGTGCAGAGTGTTGTTCCAGCTGATGCTACATTCGCCGTTATGCAGGAATATGATCGCCAAGTCTTCATTTTTGGCAATCAGTCGGGCCGGGGAGGGCGTAACATCTACGAATTGCTTGGTTTGCAAGCACCAAAGAACATTCCATCCGAGTTGATGCAGGGCGCCTATCATGAATTCTCCATAGAACTGCTCTCCAAATACGCTGGAGATTACATTGTGCTGACCAGCAAGTCTCAGTTGAAAGACCTTCAGGCAGATCCGATCTGGGGTTCATTGCCTGCTATCAAAAATGGAAAAGTGTACATATGGACGGAAGAACAATCCTGGTTCCGTGACCCTATTGCCTTGTTGAAACAGACACAGGATCTGGCTGAATGGATTATTGGACTTAATACACCGTCTAAATAAGGAACTTCAAAAAACCGTGCCGCCCAGTTTGCTGAGCAGCACGGTTTTCATATTCTTATGTAGGACTGAACAGTAGAGGGGATTAGCTGCCTGTACGGAGATGAAATAACAGTGTGGTGTGATTACCGTATAAGAGTTTATTCGCTCTTTTGTTCGTTCTGAATTTCTTGCAGATCCTCCAGTTGCAGTGTGAGGTCATTCTCGGGGTTTGCGCTCACAATGACTTCTGACTGTGATTGTTGCTGACCTGGCTGATTCGACTTGGCGGCAGGTTTGATCACGTAGAGACTTTGAACGGAGTTGAGCAGGCTGGCAGGGGTGTCTTCATACGTTTCCAGGAAGAGTACATAGTCTTTGGTAGGAATCAGCTTGAGGTTGTCATCATTAATAATCTCGGTGTTGCCTAGTTGTCCGCCAAGTTGCTTCACTTCAAGTTTTTCCCCGGCAGTGTAACCGCCCTTATAGGATTCAGCGACCTGAATCGTGTGGATCGTATAGATTTTGTCAAAAGAAGATGGCTCTCCGCCCGGATCGGACGCGGGGTTTAACTCGTTTTCATTGGCAGCATCAGTAACTTGTACGATATCGTTTAAAGCTTCCACACGAGTCTCAACAACACTACCTTTTACAATGGTATTTGCTCTCTCGGACAGGTCGCCAATGCTGCCATAACTCGGGTAATCTTCAGAAGCAATAATGGTCATGGGTGCATCGGATGGGGACGCGGTAGGTGTAACAGAAGAACATCCAGCAGCAGATAAAATGAAAATGGAAGAGAGAAGCAGCGTTAATACTCGATTTTTGTTCATGGACAGGAATCCTCCTTGGATTTTTGGGATAAGTTCGTAGCGAATTAATACTTGGATTTTACGTTATTGATATCAAAAGTTTGGGGTTGGGTCATGGAATTGCGGTTACGGGAGTAAGACATAATGGAAGGACTGCTTGTTGTTGGATTGTCACCGAGCCAGATGGAGTGTCCGAGTTCGTGGACAAATACGCTTTGAATGAAGTTGGATAAGTTGGTTGCGTCAGGGGTGATTGTGGATGCATTGAGTTCGATGCGGAAGCTTACGACTTGACTGCCGGATACGGAGGCGTAGTTGACACCATATGCTGTATTATTGAAGTTTCCTGCGGTGATGGTGTTTGGGGAGTTACTTGTTTTGGTGAATTTAACTTTGGCACCTGCATTGTTCCAGTTGGTAAGGGAAGTGTCCATGGGAGTCTGCCATGCGGCGGCGTAATTATACGTACGAATGGGAATGGTGGTGCTGGGGTAACCGTAGGTTAGAAAGGTTGCCGCATAGATGGTACTACCAAACATCGCAATCGCTGAGAACAACATGATGCTCATCAAAAACTTCCTTTTCATACTTAAAAACTCCAATAAATGTATTTTATTCTCTATTATAGTAACAAGTAATATTGGAGTTGAAATGAGTCCGAGGTCGTTGTTTTTGTCGTGAAAAACATGAAATATATCTTGATCCGACCCTAATGGTGTCAAAATAAGTCATTTTCTGTTCAATGTTCATGAATAATTTCCCTAAAATTACAAACAATACGTTCAACTTCTCATAGGGAAAGGTAGTGCTTGAACATGTGTAACCGTTTTTCATTGGCAGCCGATTTGGAAGATGTCAGAGATCATTTCAAGATTCAGCGAGTGATGTATTATTACAAAAACCGATACAATATCAGCCCAACCCAGCATACGCCGATTATTTTGCATCAGGATGGTGAGCGTGTATTGGATGAGTTCCGGTGGGGGTTCATTCCATTCTGGGGGCGTGATGCCGTTAACGCAAATCTTATGACAGTACATGAGAATCCTTCCTATTACAAACTGGTAGAGACCAAACGCTGCGTCATTCCTTGCAACGGATTGTATTACTGGCGGCAAGAGGGCAAAAAAAGTTATGCAGTTCGTGTTGTCATGCCGGATCGCGGTCTCTTCGGTATTGCTGGGTTATACGAGGTGTGGAGAGATACACGGAAAGAACCGCTTCGTACCTGCACGATGCTTATGACAGGCGCAAACATGGTTACACGTGAGTTTGGCAGTAAAATGCCAGCGATCCTTTCCGAAGAAGAGATCAACACCTGGCTTGACCCGGCTAATACACGGGTGACTCAGTTGTTACCGCTATTGAAATCGTATAACAGTACAGAGATGAATCTGTATCCAGTCACCCCAATGGTCGCTAACGATGAACACGACTGTTACGAATGCGTAGAAGAGATGGATCAGAAGCTGGCTTACGTTCGGAGTTTCTGAGTATCTTTTGGATGATGTGAAGAAAATGAAGAGGGCTGAGAGTCTGGAGACACTCTGCTCTTTTTTTCCTTTCTGAAAATGAAAAGTTGCAATTGCAGTGAAACGTAACTATAATCATTACAGTAAGTGAACGCATATATTCATATATCTATTAAAAGAGATATTTATAATCAGGAGGGAACCACGAATGAATCCAAAGTTTAACCAGATGTTTGAACAAGTTTCACTACCGACTGGCATTACACTGAAAAACCGTATCGTGCTCGCTCCCATGACTCATATGTCCTCGAATGCTGATGGTACGATATCCGACGCTGAACTTGCTTATTATGCACGTCGCACCGGTGGTGCGGGCATGTCAATTACGGCTGTAGGGCATGTAACAGAGACAGGCATTGGTTTCCCGGCTCAATTTGGCGTATATGACGACCGCTTCATTCCTGGTCTGAAAAAACTGGCTGATACCATGAAACAACAGGGCTCTGTAGCCGTATTGCAAATTTTCCATGCGGGCCGTCTGACTCCTGAACAAGCTGTACCTGCGGGTCAAGTGGTTGCTCCTAGTGCGGTTGCAAGTGAGCGTCCAGGATCTCCTGAACCAAGAGAATTGACGGATGCCGAGATTACTTCGATTATCAAAGACTTTGGTGAAGCGACACGTCGTGCAATCGAAGCCGGCTTTGATGGTGTTGAGATTCACGGTGCTAATGGTTATCTGATCCAGCAATTCTTCTCCCCGCATTCCAACCGACGTGAAGATCGTTGGGGCGGAAGTGTAGAGAAACGTCTGACATTCCCGCTTGCTGTAGTAGATGAGATTCAGAAAGTGGTTGCCGAACATACCAAACTGCCGTTCATCATTGGTTACCGTTTCTCTCCGGAAGAACCGGAAACACCGGGACTCACAATGGAAGATACGTATGCACTGGTGGATGCGCTTAAAGATAAAAACTTGGATTACCTTCATGTCTCTGTGAACGAGTTCTGGTCCAAGCCAAGACGTGGCGAAGCAGATACGCGTTCGAGAATGGAATTCATTCTGGATCGTGTGAACGGTAAACTGCCTGTTATTGGCGTAGGTTCAATTCATACGGCTGATCAGGCCGCTGAGGCGCTTCAAACGGGAGTACCTTTGCTTGCCATTGGACGTGAGCTGATTATTGAACCGGATTGGGTTGAGAAAATCGAGAGCGGACGGGAAGAAGATATTGAGACGATTCTGACCAAATCGGATCAGGAGCGTCTGGTTATCCCTGACGGATTGTGGAATGCAATCATCCACACGCCAGGCTGGTTCCCTATGGCAGAAGATAAATAAGATACACTTCAAGACTGGAATGGAGGGGGCGAAAGCTCCCTCTTTTTGCACATGGTCCAAATTCTCCTTGTCATCGCTCTGTGGTATGATGGATGAACAGGATTAACTGGATAATCAACGGTTTGGAGTGAAGGAATATGCTCGTAGCTGAACGGTATGAGAAAATAGTGGAATGGGTGGATACGCAAGGCAGCATGCGTGTGACCGAACTTAGTGAGCGCTGCGGGGTGACGGAAGAGACGATTCGTCGTGATCTGGACAAGCTCGAACAGGCGGGCAGGCTCAGACGGTCCCATGGCGGGGCAGTCAGCGTAAAATACAAGGATGAGTTACAGTCGGAGATTCCGTATCCGGAACGGGCTGTAGCGCATGCAGAAGAGAAGCGCAGAATTGCAAGCGAAGCGGTGAAAATGGTGGAATCCGGCGACCGGATTGCTCTGGATGCAAGTACAACGGCGTGGTATATGGCGGCAGGATTGCCAAACATTCCACTGACGGTATTAACCAACTCAATTAAGGTCGCTGCAGAGCTGAGTAACAAGGAGCAGATTCGTGTGATTGCCACAGGTGGGCAACTGGCTTCGAAGTCATTGTCTTTTGTAGGACCGCTGGCGGAACGTTCGCTTGATGCCTATCATGTGGATAAAGTATTTCTGTCTTGCAAAGGAGTGCATCTGACCAAAGGCATCAGTGAATCCAATGAATTACAGGCCTTGGTGAAGCAGAAAATGATCCATATTGCGGATGAGGTCATTTTACTTGCAGATTCCAGCAAATTTAACATACAGGCGTTTACCAGAGTTGCTGCGATGAGCAGTGTGGGCAAAGTGATTACAGATCAGGGTGTAGATGAAGAGCACGTTAGCGCATTGATTGAGCAGAATATTACGTGTATACGTGTGTAAACAAGAAAGGAATGAATGTCATGAAACATCCTTTTCATCTGAAAGCGGTATGGAATGGTGGGCGTAACAGTGAGGGAACAATCGATGCAGGTGGATTAAAAACGGTCATATCGATTCCGCAGGAGATGGGCGGACCCGGTACGGGAACTAACCCGGACGAGATGCTGCTGGGTGCAGCCTCCACCTGTTACCTGATCACGCTGGCAGCGATGCTGGAGCGTTCGGATATTACGCCGGATGAATTAACGCTTGAATCGGAAGCAACGGTAGATGTTACGAATAACGTATTTACGTACGAACGGATCGTACATAGACCTCGGATTGTGCTCAGCGCAGATGCCTCTGAGGCGGATCTGACAAAGGCTGAGCGCTTGGCGCATAAGGCTGAATCCTCCTGTATGATCTCCCGAGCGGTGGCAGGTAATGTCCAGATGGAGACACAGCCAGTCATTGTTATCACTGGAGCTAACGCGGTGTGATATACTGAAGAATAGACGATTCAAGTCGTCATTTGTACAAAATAAGGAGAAATTCGGTATGAACACACAGAAGCGCAAGACTAACCTCTGGGTACGTTTAACACGTGCTATGAAGCTGAATTTCCTCAAATTGTTACGTGCTCCCGGAGGTGCTCATAAAGTATCCACCGGATTTGCAATAGGGTTCGGACTGGAGCTGATCGTGATCTCGACCGCATCCCTGATATATCTCATATTCTACCCAATTGTGCGACTGTCTGGGGGTTCGATGCCAGCAGCGATTGTTGGTAACGTGATTGGAAAACTTACGTTTTTGCCTATCATTCTGATGCCGCTCGCGAAGCAGATTGGTTCCTGGATTCTACCTGCTCACAGCATGGGACAAGGACCGGTACATGAGAGTGCATTCATGGAGCTGTTTCGCGGGAACTGGTCGGCCGTGAGTGAATTGTTGCTTGGTGGACTGGATATTCTGGCAGGCATGTCCGTGTTTGGTGTCATTCTGGGTGTGATTTCGTACTTTGTCGTAAAATTCTTCTACGTCAGAGCGCTCAACCGGCGTTATGAACGCCGGTTGGAGAAACGCCGACAAGCGGATCTAGCGTCGGTGTCGCCTCCGGTACTAATCAGGAAGCCATCACAATCATAATCGGCAGCATCAACATGGATGCAGCGGTTGTCCACAGGATGCAACGGGATACAAACTGCGGAGAAGCATTGAACTGTTCAGCCAAAATAACGGCGTTCACTGCGGTCGGCATCGATGCGAGGATCAGCAGCACACTGAACAACGTACCTTCGACCTGAAGAGCGGTCAGTATAAGCCAGGACAGGATTGGCGCAGCTGCGAGACGGACCACAAGCCCGGTCCAGAAAGCTCGGCGTACATTGGGCAGCCAAGGCACCGTTGCACCTTTTGGTCTGAGCATCTGTGCTCCCAGAATGGCGAGAACGACAGGAGAGTATCCCGCAGCCAGCATGGAGATCCCTCCATCCAGCGCTTCAGGCAGGCTCAGATTGGACGCACGCAGCGCAATGGCGATGCCAGCAGCATAGATGGATGGCATGCGGAAAACGGACAGGATCGCATCTTTCACCGTGAATTCGGATCTCGCGGCAAAAAAGATACCTACCGTATTAACAATAATCATCTGTCCAATAACGTAGACAGAAGCCTTGTCCAGTCCAAGCTGACCAAAGGCAAGCAGTACAAGCGGGAGCCCGTAATTCACGCAGTTTGTAAACGTGGAGACGAGGGTGAGACCCGCTTTTTCGCTTGCACCCAGACGGAAAATCCGGCTTAACAGCTCGGCGAGTGCCCACAGAGCAATCAGATTAATAATAGAGAACCAGAACGTGCTGGTGACGTCCGTCCAGGTAATCTCTGCATGTAGCAATGTATTGAAGATGAGCGCAGGGCTCAAAATATAAAGGGAAAAGGTCGAGAGCGACCGGGTATCCCAATTCTTGAAGCGTTTTAACAGAATACCTCCAATCACGGGAAGTGATATCGGCAGGAACACATGGTATAACGTGAGTAAAAATGAGTGAAGCAATGCAATTCAGTCCCTTCTGGATGAAAAACCTATCTTATCATAGCAGAAGATGCATCTCATATGAATGGATTTCAGTATGATGATGTGTAGTAATCGCCTTGCTTAACTGAGGATTTCCTTGATGGGCAGCGACAGCGGATTGCTATTTTGATATGGCAGATTTATTATAGAAGAGGTGCAACAAGATTACATACACATAGAGGAGGAAACTGTAATGAGTGAATCAAAACGCTTGCTCGTACTTGCTGGCTCTTACGCCGAAGCGGAAAATGAGGGCATTTATGCATATGAATTGAATGAGGATACAGGCAGCTTGTCCAAGCTTGACGGCATCGCGGGCGTGAAAAACCCAACGTTTGTCAACGTGGATGCTGAAGGAAACAAACTGTATGCGATTGGTGAAACAGCGTCAGCTGAAGGCAACAAAATGTCTGAAGCTGTAGCTCTGAGCATTGATCCTTCTACAGGAAAATTAACGTTGCTGAACCGGAATGACTCCATTTCAGCTCCACCATGTCATATCCAGCGCGATCCTTCCGGCAAATACTTGATCCTCTCCAGCTACCACGGTGGTCTGGTAGGTCTGCAAGCCTTGACGGATAACGGTGAAGTTGGAGCGCTTCTGGACGAGAAGAAACATGAAGGACAAGGTGCGCATCCTGAACGTCAGGACAAGCCACATGTTCATTCCGCATTCTTCAGCCCGGATGGTAAATACATGATGGTACAGGATCTGGGCGCAGATAACATCGCGATCTATTCTATTGATGCACACAAAAATGAACTTGTGCTGCACAGTGAAACCAAAACGCATCCGGGAGCAGGCCCACGTCACTTGGCATTCCACCCGAATGGTGAATTCGCTTATGTCATCAACGAAGTGGATTCTTCCATTACTTCGTTCAAATATGATGCAGCAGCGGGCACGTTGTCTGAATTGTCTACTGTATCCACATTGCCTGATGGATATGATGGCAAAGAGAATACAACAGCAGAAATCACAGTTTCCAATGATGGACGTTATGTATATGGTTCTAACCGTGGACATGACAGCATCGTTGTATTTGCAGTAGATGCAGACAAAGGTCACCTGACACTGGTTGAGCATGTATCTGCAGAAGGTGAGCACCCGCGTCACTTTGCGCTGACACCTAACGGCAAATTGCTGATCGCAGCTAACCGCGATACGAACAACCTCGTGACATTCACGGTAGATCAGGAGAGCGGACGTCTGAAATACACTGGTCACAGCACAGGTGTATCCAAGCCGGTATGCGTGAAACCTGTATATCTGTAAAATGATAAATTTCTAAACCAGCTTTGGCTGGATTGAAAATGATAACGATAAAGACCCTGCCATGTGGCGGGGTCTTTTATATTGAATATCTAATTAGATGATTAGGCTGCTGTTCAACTGTAAGCGTGTGGATTGGAATAGAGCATTAATTCTATATAGGTTCACCTAACAACGAATAATTATCAATAGTATCGTGCAAGTAACTACCCCACTTCAAAGTGCGTACTTCCTGAATGGATAGTCAGGGTCTACAATGAGTGAGTAGCCAAAACAAACACTGCATGCATCTGAACAGACAAATTGGTGCAGGCTAAATATCTGATTATTATTTTTACAGGAACAAATCATACTTGAACAACAAAGGAGAAATAAATGATGAAATTGCAATTGGCGCTTGACTTGGTAAATATCCCTGAAGGTATCGCACTGGTTAAAGAGGTTGAACAATATATTGATATCGTTGAGATTGGTACTCCAATCGTTATTAATGAAGGTTTGCACGCGGTAAAAGCAATGAAAGAAGCATTCCCTAATCTGCAAGTTCTTGCAGACCTTAAAATCATGGATGCTGGTGGTTATGAAATCATGAAAGCAGCTGAAGCTGGTGCGGATCTAATCACTGTGCTTGGGGCAACCAATGACAGTACGATCAAAGGTGCAGTAGCAGAAGCGAAAAAACAAAACAAACAAGTTCTTGTGGACATGATCAACGTGCCTAACCTTGAACAACGTGCTCGTGAAATTGATGCGCTTGGCGTAGATTACATCTGTGTACACACAGGTTATGACCTGCAAGCTGAAGGACAAAGCCCGTTCGAAGATCTGCAAACGATCAAAGCTGCTGTGAAAAATGCTAAAACGGCTGTCGCTGGTGGAATCAAGCTGGAAACATTGCCAGAAGTAATCAAAGCACAACCGGATCTGGTTATTGTAGGCGGCGGTATCACAGGACAAGCAGACAAAGCGGCAGTTGCAGCTGAAATGCAACGTCTCGTTAAACAAGGGTAAGCAGATGAGCAAAACACAGTACGCAGCTGACATCTTGAAGGAGCTGGAACGTACGTTAAGCCAGATCGACGATGCAGAGATGCAAGCGATGGCTGAGCACATTCTGGCTGCGGAACAGATTTTTGTAGCAGGAGCAGGCCGGTCAGGACTTATGGGGAAGGCTTTTGCCATGAGACTGATGCAGATGGGGCTTCGTGTATATGTGGTGGGCGAAACCGTAACACCTGGGATCAGCTCGAAAGATTTCCTCTTGCTGTGCTCTGGCTCAGGAGAGACAGGCAGTCTGGTGGCCATGGCTCAAAAGGCTAGTCAGGCTGGTGCGCCTGTAGGTCTCATTACGATTAAGCCAGAGTCCACGATTGGGAAATTGGCAACTACGGTAGTGCGTCTCCCGGCTTCAGCCAAAGAGGACACAGCAACTTCCGGAGCGGCAGTAACCATTCAGCCGATGGGCTCGTTGTTCGAACAAGGACTGTTAATCGGCATGGATGCTCTCATCCTTACGATGATGGAAATGAAGGGTATGACCGGAGCGGATATGTTTGGCCGCCACGCGAACCTGGAATAGTGAATAGATGAAAGACCGGAATCCTTTGATCATGAAGGGTTCTGGTCTTTTCTGCGATACATAATCATTCATCTGTATAGGTTTTATCCTTGATTTACAGTTAAACTTTGCATCCCGACCAGGCTGTAGTAGAATTAATAGATAGCTGTATCGAATGAATGTACTTATTACATCATGCATGGAGCGGAAAGCTTACCTCGTGTGAAGTGTCCCCGTGATATGTGTAATATACGCGATATAAGATTGAAGATGAGGGGGCTCGGAGCCATGGCGTCCGAAGTGAAGGAACGGATTAATCTGAAAGAAATCAACTGTGAGAAGGAATTGACCCTTGCGGTGATCGGTGGCAAGTGGAAACTGATTATTTTGTGGCATTTGGGTCTGGAAGGCACCAAACGTTTCAGTGAGCTGAAACGCCTAATCCCTCATATTACCCAGAAGATGCTGACCAACCAGTTACGTGAGCTGGAGGAAGACAAACTGATTGAACGCAAGGTGTATGCAGAGGTACCACCTCGGGTGGAATATACGTTGACAGATCACGGTCAAAGCCTGATGCCCGTCCTGCACGCGATGTATAACTGGGGTAAAAACTATGGTGAAAATGTAATTTGGAAAGAAAGCTAAACAAGTAAGTTCTATAATGAACCGCCGGGTAAATGGATTCTTCCATTACCTGGCGGTTTTTTAGTTACTTTCAGACCACGGTCACATGAGCAAAAGTTTATACGAAACGTAGAGGACAGAAATAGCTTGAAGAAGCGGAGCTAAAAGCTTTCTGAAAGAAAGCTACATCGGAAGCATACGCTTCGCCTTTATCAACGGATTTTCACCTTTAAAAAAGAGAATCAAAAAATCCGGGGATAACAGCGATCGAAAGGCTATTCTGCCAGCGGAGTAATAAGGAGTAATCCGTTTGTCTGCTCTACCATAAATCCATACCAAAAGTCTCATTGTTCGCAGATGTCATGTATAGATGCGCGGAATATGATACGATGAGAGATATTGGAAAATGCAAGGAGGATGACAACTAAAGATGGAAAAAATACGTACACGTGCTGAGGTAAACCCAGAAACTACTTGGGATCTGAAAGACTTGTTTGTAACCGATGTAGAGTGGGAGCAGGAGCTTCGATCACTTCCGCTGGCTGCTGCCCAGATCGAAACGTTCAAAGGACGTCTTGGCGAAGGCGCTGAACAACTGCTGGCTTGTCTGGATGCGCGTGAAGCTTTGCAGGAGCGGATCGGCAAGACGGCTTCTTATGCTCGACTGAAGCAGTCAGAGGACAGCACCAATCCGGTGAATATTGAGAATTCAGCCAAGGCAGGAGATATCCTATCAAATCTGTCTTCGTCCTTGTCTTTTATCAATTCGGAGATCGTTGATCTGCCGGAGGGAACCGTTGAACGTTACCTTGAAGAACTTCCGGGATTGGAGCCGTATGCGCGCAGTTTGGAGCGTTTGATTCGAGAAAAAGCACATCGGCTTACGCCCGAGACCGAGAAGGTACTTGCTTCATTAGGAGAGGTACTGGATTCGCCATACCGTATCTATCTGCGCGGTAAACTGGCAGACATGACGTTTGACGATGCTCTTGATGGAGAGGACAATAATCGTCCACTGTCCTGGTCATTCTATGAAAATAATTATGAGATGTCGTCTGATACAACGCTGCGCCGTTCTGCTTATGCTGCATTCAGCTCGAAATTAAATGATTACAAAAATACGTTTGCAGAAGGTTATGCAACCGAAGTGAAGAAACAGGTTGTTTTATCCAGGCTGCGTGGTTACGACGATGTTACAGATATGCTTCTCAGCCCACAACAAGTGAGCAAAGAGATGTACAATAATATTCTGGATATTATCCAGCAAGAACTCGCACCTCATATGCGCAGACTGGCGGCTCTCAAGAAACGTGAGCTGGGTCTGGACAAACTGATGTTTTGTGATCTGAAGGCGCCGCTTGATCCTGAATTTAGCCCTGCCATTACATATGATGAGGCGTGCATACTCATTCGAGAAGCGCTTGATGTGCTTGGGCCGGAGTACGGCGAGATCGTAGAGCGCGCATTCAGTGATCGCTGGGTGGATTACGCAGATAACGCAGGCAAATCCACAGGGGCATTTTGCTCCTCTATATATGGTTCACACTCCTATATCTTAATTTCATGGGCAAACAATATGCGCGGAGCATTTACACTTGCCCATGAAGTGGGGCATGCAGGCCACTTCATGCTTGCGGGACGTTACCAACGGCTCACGAATACACGGCCATCTCTTTATTTCATTGAGGCACCATCGACCATGAATGAAATGCTGTTGGCCGATCATCTATTGAAGCGTTCCGATAATCCGAGAATGCGTCGTTGGGTCATTTTGCAACTGTTGAACACGTATTACCATAACTTCGTTACACATCTGCTGGAAGGTGAATTACAGCGCAGGGTGTATGCGCGCGCAACCAAAGATGAGCCCATTACGGCGAAGACGTTAAGTCAGCTCAAAGGAGACATCCTTTCCGAATTCTGGGGACCCGATCTGGTAATTGATGAAGGGGCTAAACTCACGTGGATGAGACAACCTCATTATTATATGGGACTATATCCGTATACCTATGCGGCAGGCTTGACGGCTTCCACAGCGGCTGCACAGCAGATTCGTGAAGAAGGACAGCCTGCGGTAGATCGCTGGCTTGATGCACTCAAAGCTGGTGGAAGTCTCACACCGCAGGAGTTAATGAAACTTGCGGGTGTGGATATGTCCGGACCTGAGCCGATTCGCTCTGCGGTTGCTTATGTCGGCAGTCTGGTCGACGAACTTGAACGTCTGTATTCCTGATCTGGTTCATATAGTATATGGACAAGGCAGAACGGGTTGTCTGCATGCACCGCCTTCCTTGCGTGGGGGCGGTGCATCTTATTTTTGCAAGGGGAAAGGAACGATGATGAATGGCGTTAAGAAGCGTGTCCTCATCGATGGGCCGATTAAGCGTAGATGGCTTTGGTGTGTTTGACGACATGAATGGAGTACCAGGTTTTGAAGGCAATCAGGGTGGTTTTTTTTCGGGATTTAGTGAGTTTGCTGCAATGAATGCATTTGCTTCGATTTTCATTGGTGCCATATTTCTCATCATTGCGGGAGTCATTGTTTTTGTTATTTTTTCAGGCATACGCTCAGGGATGTCAAATAACGCAGCAGCCTTGTTAACCCTGCACTCAACAGTGGTGGCTAAACGAACGGAAGTCTCAGGTGGAAGCGGCGATAGCAGTGCGACTACCCGGTATTATGTTACATTTGAATTCGACAATGGGGAGCGCACTGAACTGATTGTTGGCGGAAACCATTATGGTATGATGGTGGAAAATGATCGAGGGATGCTGACGTATCAGGGGACACGTTTCAAGCATTTTGAGAGAGATGTACAGCCCCAGTCGGGGATAAGTAAAAGCCAGTTTTATACGTGAGAAAAGAAATGCGGCTCCTCCCAGGTGGGAGAGAGTCGTTTTTGCTATACCCAAAAGAAAGAAAAACCGAAGGGTATTCAAACGCTTACAATGGTGATATACTCGTAAAATAAAGTAAAACAGTATTAAACAAAAACAAACAAACAATAAATACAGAATAAAGTACAGGGTTACGGACTGAATCAAGGGATGCCGTTTGGAAAATAGGATGGGTTCGAAAGGTTGGTGAAGCGCGGTGAGTGTGCTGGCTTATGATTTGGGCGCTGGGAGCGGGAGAGCGTTACTGGGACATCTGAATGATCGTGGGATCGAAACGAGCGAAATTCATCGGTTCAAGAATGAACCAGTGAAGGTTGGCGAGCGGATGCACTGGGATATTCTGCGATTACATCATGAATTGTTGCAAGGGCTTACCCTTGTGAAACAGCAGGGAGAAAAGCCGGAGAGCCTGGGGATCGATTCCTGGGGCGTTGATTTTGGTTTGCTCGGCAGTAATGGTGAGTTGCTAGGTAACCCGTATCATTACCGTGATACACAGTTTAACGGCATGATGGATCAGGTACGGCAAGAGCTGACCTCTCAGCGAATCTTCGAACGTACAGGGATTCAGTTTCTTAGCTTTAATACTTTGTATCAATTGGCAACGCTTCAACGTAGCGGTTCCCCGTTACTTCATGAAGCAGAGCGTTTTCTCATGATTCCGGATTTGCTACGTTATTTCCTGACAGGGGAAGCGGTGAATGAGTTCACGAATGCAACCACAACACAATTATACAATCCATCAGCGGGGCAGTGGGATAGTGAGTTGCTGGCGCATATTCGCATTTCGGAGAAATTGTTTGGTGAAGCCGTGCTGCCTGGTACCCGTGTTGGACAATTGCGAAGCAGTATCTGTAACGATCTGGGTCTTTCCCCGATCCCCGTGATCGCTGTTGCGGAGCATGATACGGGTTCAGCCGTTGTGGCTGTTCCTGCGACGGAACGTTCATTTGCTTATCTGAGTTGTGGAACCTGGTCCCTGATGGGTACGGAGATAGATCATCCTGCGATAAGTAGCCAGAGTCTGGCCTTGAACTTCACGAACGAAGGCGGGGCGGGCGGAACCTTCCGTCTGCTGAAGAACATTATGGGCTTATGGATTTTGCAGGAAAGTATGCGGGAGTGGGGTCGTCAGGGGCAGGGAATTAGCTACGAAGCGTTGTTGGCGAAGGCGGAACAGGCAGCTCCATTTGCCAGTTTGTTTGATCCGGATGATGAACTATTCATGCCAGCAGGAGATATGACGACCCGTATACGTCAGTATTGCCGTGATACAGGGCAAGTGGTACCAGAGGATCAGGGGGCTATTGCCCGGGCAATTCTGGAGAGTCTTGCATTGAAGTATAGAAGAGTTCTGGAATGGACGGAGCAATTGTCGGGTCAGACGTTCAACGGATTGCATATGGTCGGTGGAGGCATCCAGAACCGCCTGTTATGTCAGTGGACTGCAAATTCCATTGGCAAGCCGGTATGGGCAGGTCCGGCAGAGGGAAGTGCCATCGGAAATATGGCTGTGCAATGGATGGCGAGCGGAGCTTTTAAAGATATCTGGGAAGCTCGTAAGGCCATTCGTGATTCATTTCCGGTAACTGCGTATGAGCCGCAGGACAGGTCAATCTGGGAAGATGCTTATGGCAGATTTCTGCGTGTGACGGCTTCATCTAATTCACAAGCGGGGAGTGAGGTGTAACATGCTGGCAGCCGAGCGGTATGACCGAATTGTGGAGATGGTGAATGTAAAGGGAAGTATGCGTGTATCCGAGCTTAGTGAGCGCTGCCGGGTGACGGAGGAAACCATCCGGCGGGATCTGGATCGGCTGGAACAGGCAGGACGACTGCGCCGATCTCACGGTGGTGCAGTGAGTGTGAAGGAAGATCAACCGGAGATCCCTTACCGGATCAGGGAGACAACCCATGCGGAAGAGAAAAAACGGATTGCACAAGCGGCTCTGGCAATGATTAATCCGGGTGATCGCATTCTGTTGGATGCGAGCACAACGGCAGGTTATATGGCAGCGAATATGCCGGATTTCCCGCTGACGGTCTTAACCAACTCGATCCAAATTGCCACTGAACTCAGCAACCGTGACAAGGTTGAGGTCATCTCAACAGGGGGTCAGCTGGCATCGCGCTCGTTGTCTTTTGTTGGGCCGCTGGCGGAGCGTTCTTTGGAAACGTATCACGTGGATAAAATGTTTATGTCGTGCAAAGGTGTACATCTCGAAGGTGGCGGAATCAGTGAATCCAATGAACTCCAGGCAAGGCTGAAACAGAAGATGGTTGGCATATCCGATCAAGTCATCTTACTTGCAGATGCCAGTAAATTTGGTGTCCGTGCTTTTGCCCGAGTATCCGGGTTAAATGCAGTCCATACGATCGTTACCAATCAGCCATTGGAGGCTGAACAGACAGAACGTTTGAGCGGATACGATATTGGTATCATCACGGTTTAATCTTTTGGATTTTATCTATATAAATTGAACTAAACATTTACACGAAACGGAGTGTCCAGTGTAAATATTCTTAGTTAATTCATCTACTAATCAGTTAATAGGAGCGTGTAATTATGAAGGTCTCCTTATTTATTACCTGCCTCAGCGATGCCATCTATCCCCGAGTGGGGGAGGCCATGGTCAGATTGCTCGCCGCTCATGGCGTTCGGCTGGATTTTCCGCCGGTGCAGACCTGCTGCGGTCAGCCTTCCTACAATAGCGGGTACTGGGATGAGACTCGGGTAGCGGCCAAAACGATTCTTGAAGCGTTTGACGACAGTGATTTTGTGGTATGTCCTTCGGGATCGTGTACGTATATGATTCATCATTATCCCGAGCTGTTCGCGGATGAACCAGTATGGTTGGAGAAGGCAAAACGATTGGAAGCCAAAGCTTATGAGTTTACTCAATTCCTCGTTCAGGTACTCGGGATAACCGATCTGGGCGCACATTTTCCGCACAAAGTAACCTATCATCCATCCTGTCATGGCAGCCGTCTGCTGGGTGTAAAGGATGAACCGATGGCGCTGCTCTCTCAGGTGAAAGGACTGGAATTGGTTCCGCTTCCTTTCGCTGAGGATTGCTGTGGGTTCGGGGGTACGTTTGCCATTAAAATGTCCGATATTTCGGGAGCGATGGTGACGGAGAAAGTTGATCATGTCAAAGAGACACAAGCTGAAGTGCTGGTTGGTCTGGACATGGCCTGTCTGATGAATATCGCAGGTAATCTGCGTTATCGGAATGAACCGGTGCGTGTGATGCATCTGGCGGAACTACTGTATGAGGGGGTGCGAACAGGATGAGCCAACCGGGAGTTATGGATACTACGGTCAAAGAACGTGCCGGACTGGCCTTGAACGATGATTTTTTGCGTAAAGCGGTCAAATTCACGACAGAACGATTGCGTAACGGAAAGAAGTCTGCCTCAGAAGAACATGGGAATTGGGATGAATGGCGGGAGCGTGGCCGTCAGATTCGTCTGCATACGATTGCGTATCTGGATTATTACCTGAATGAATTTGTGAATAACGCCCGTGCGAACGGGGTTCATATTCATTTTGCAGATACATCGGTGGAAGCAGCGGCGATTGCGCTGGATATTGCGGCGCACAAGCAGGCTTCTACGGTGGTGAAGTCCAAATCGATGGTGTCGGAGGAAGTACATCTGAATCATGTATTGGAGTCGGCGGGCATTGAAGCCATTGAGACCGATCTGGGTGAATACATCATACAGTTGGCAGGCGAAGCCCCTTCTCATATTGTCATTCCAGCGATCCATAAGAACCGCTACCAGATTGCAGAGTTGTTATCGAAGGAAGCGGGCGAAATTCTGGAGCCGGACACAACGGTACTTGCTGGATTTGTTCGCAAAAAGTTGCGTGAGAAATTCCTCGAAGCAGATATCGGCATGACCGGTTGCAATTTTGCGATTGCAGAGACGGGTTCCATGGTTTTGTTCGAAAATGAAGGTAATGCCCGTATGGTATCCACTGTTCCAAAAACGCAGATTACACTGATGGGCATGGAGCGGATCATCCCGTCGTGGACGGATCTGGAGGTCATGGCAACCTTGTTGCCGCGTTCCGCAACAGGTCAGAAACTCACGATGTACATGTCAGGCATCACAGGTCCTCGCCGTACAGCGGATGCGGATGGACCGGATGAAATGCACATTATTATCGTGGACAACGGTCGATCCTTACAGCTCGGTGATCCTGAATTCCAGGAGTTGCTGAATTGTATTCGCTGTGGTGCTTGTCTGAATGCTTGCCCGGTATATCGTCATATTGGAGGTCATGCCTACGGTGGAACATACAGTGGTCCGATTGGCGCAGTACTGACTCCTGCACTCAATGGCAACATTGATGAATGGAACGATATTGCGGGTGCTTCGAGTCTGTGCGGAGCCTGTTATGAAGCATGTCCAGTTAAAATTCCATTGCATGATATGCTCGTTTATCTACGTAGGCGTAAAGTGGAAGACGGCCATGGAAACAAAATGGAAAGCATGGGCATGAAGGGATTTGCCGCTGTTGTATCCAATTCCAAACGTTTCAGTGCGGCCATACGTCTCGGACAGATCGGGCAGAAGGCAGTTGTACGCAACAACGGCATTTCACTCAAATTGGGTCCACTTAAAGGCTGGAACAATTATCGGGTTGCGCCAAGCCTCGCCAAGAAATCCTTCCGGCAACAATGGAACAAGCTGGATCAGGAACTGAACCAGAAGCAATCGGCCATGGATTCTTCCGTTCGCAGTCGTATGGAGCAGATTATTCGTGAACGAGAAGAAGGGGAGGATAAGCATGGTCACTGAACATCAGCAATGGCTCGCGCAATTGGAGAAGAAGTCCATGGAGAAACAGGAGCAGTTCATGAATGATATTGCTTCGAAATTGAGGAGACCAAGGCAACGCCATGCGCCGACCCAACCCTTTCGGGGAGCACCCGACTTTTGGACTGAGCTGGAATGGGATGAAGAGAAGCGTATTCAAGCATTTACGGATAACTTTGTGAGTGTAGGCGCACACATCGCCCGGGTTCAGAACATGGAAGAAGTATCTCAATTTATTGCCAACAAATCTCATGAACTGAGTGCCAGGTATATCATTCGTCAGAATGAACAGGCGTTACAGGATCTCGGATTGGAAGAGCAGCTTCCGGATGTACAGATCTCAGTCTGGAATAGTCAGGCTGATGAGAATTGGAAGGCTCGGGCAGCTGAGGCGGATATCGGTGTGGTTATGGCGGATTATGCAACAGCATACACAGGCTCGGTCACTGTGCTTTCTTCACCGGAAAAAGGTCGTTCAGTCAGTCTCTTGCCTACGGTACTCATCATCATTATTCCAGTAGATCGACTGTACACCAGACTGGGTGAGACGCTGGATCGATTTGACGAAGCGGGAAGAGAGAATCTTCCAGCAGGCATCCACTTTATTTCAGGGCCAAGCCGATCTTCCGATATTGAAAATGATTTAACCATTGGCGTTCACGGACCAGGCATTGTATATGGTTTAATAATGGGTTAACGGTGTGTTGAGCGTGATGGCGCATCATGATTTTGATAACTGTCCGAGATGCAGTATTTGACTGCAGAGGGCAGTTTTTTATTTTTTTTCACTATAGTTAAAAACTATTAAAATTATATTAATTATATATTTCACCTATTAATAATGGAGGTGTATAATCCATCTCAAGAGAGAATTCATATGAGATATAAAAGAGAAAGAGGAGGATGAATATTGATGAGTATATTTTCTTACCAAGTTCCGTTTATGGATGGACATAACGGTGATTTTTCTGCTTTTAAAGGGAAAGTACTGCTTATTGTGAATACAGCAAGTCGGTGTAGCTACTCCCGGCAATTCAGTGAACTTCAGCAGATGTATGAGAAATATGGTGAACAGGGGCTAGAGATTCTGGCGTTTCCATGCAACCAGTTTAACGACAAAGAACCTGGGAATAACACTGAGGTAGCCGAGTATTGCAGAAGTCAGTTTCAGATATCCTTTCCGATCTTGGAGAAAATTGAGGTCGTTGGGCGATCGATGCATCCGTTGTTTCGTTATCTGATTGAAGAAGCGCCATTTCAAGGTTATGATCTGAACACGAAGGAAGGACAGTGGATGGACACCTTTGTGAAGGAGAAGCATCCAGAATTGTATCAAGGTGACGGCATCAAATGGAATTTCACCAAATTCCTGATTGATCGCAGTGGGAACGTCCATGGCCGTTATGAAACGACAGTAGCTCCATTAGAGATGGAGTCAGTTATTCAGAATTTGTTGAAGAAATCATAAGTATACCTTAATCCCTGTCCTGAGGTCCTATGACTTTGGGACTGTTGAAGATTAGAACTGGAAATGTTAGGGTAAAAGAAGATAACGAAGTCCTCCATTTTTTTTGATCAAAAATGACCAATATACCATTTCGGTCAGTTAGTTCTTTGAATGGTTTTATCGTTATCTGGATGAAATATGAAAATGTGCAAAAAATAACTTGAATCTGTTGATCTGAAGAGTAAGTGTAATCGAGTCTGTAAATCAAGTCATTATTTTTAGTTGTAGAACTCTTAACTTGGGAAGAAGGAGTGAGCGTCATGCCACCAATTTCAGTGCCTCAACCAAAAACATTTGGCCCACTGGGCAACTTGCCGCAATTGAACTTTGAAGAGCCGGTGCAATCTTTGGTGAAACTGGCTGAAGAATATGGACCGATCTTTCGTATGGAATACCCGGGGCGAAGTGAATTGTATATTTCAGGTCACGAACTGGTTGCCGAGGTAACGGATGAATCCAAATTCGACAAACGTGTGTGGGCACCCCTTGCAAAGGTTCGTGCTTTTGCAGGAGATGGACTCTTTACGAGTTGGACCGAAGAACCGAATTGGAAAAAAGCCCATAACGTACTGCTGCCAAGTTTCAGTCAACGTGCGATGCAGGGATATCACAACAAAATGATTGATCTGGCTGTGCAGCTGGTTCAGAAATGGTCACGATTGAACCCGGATGAGACGGTTAACGTTCCGGATGATATGACACGTCTTACGCTCGACACGATTGGCCTGTGTGGGTTCAACTATCGGTTTAACAGCTTCTATCGGGAAGAACCACATCCATTCATTACGAGTATGGTTCGTGCGTTGGATGAATCCATGAGTTCATTGCAGCGACTGCGTCTGCAAGACAAGCTGATGATCACCAAAAAGAAACAGTTTGAACAGGATATCCGTTCCATGTTCTCTTTGGTGGATCACATTATTGCCGAGCGCAAAGAGAAACCGCAGGAAGGCGCAGATGATCTGTTGTCCCACATGCTCAGCGGCAAGGACCCGGAAACAGGAGAAACGCTGGATGATAAGAACATCCGTTATCAGATTATTACATTCCTGATTGCTGGACATGAGACCACAAGTGGACTGTTATCCTTCGCCGTTTATTATCTGATGAAGAATCCGGATACGCTGGCTAAAGCACAAGCTGAGGTGGATCAGATTCTGAAAGATCCGGTTCCCACGTACAACCAGGTTCGCAATCTGAAGTATGTTCGCATGGTTTTGAATGAAGCACTGCGGTTATGGCCTACGGCCCCAGCATTTTCCCTGTATGCAAAAGAGGACACGGTACTTGCGGGTCAATATCCTTTGCAAAAAGGAGACAGCGTCAGTGTACTTATTCCCAAGCTGCATCGTGACCGCGAAGCCTGGGGAGACGATGTCGAGGAATTCCGCCCGGAACGGTTCGAAGATCCGAGCAAAGTGCCGCATGATGCCTATAAACCTTTTGGTAACGGTCAACGGGCCTGCATTGGTCAGCAGTTTGCACTTCAGGAAGCAACGCTGGTACTGGGCATGGTGTTGAAGCATTTTGACTTCATAGATCATTCGGATTATCAGTTAAAAGTGAAAGAAACGCTGACGCTCAAACCGGATAACTTCACAATTCGTGTACGTGCGCGTGGCGGGCAGCCAGTCATGGCCGTTCCGGGTGTAGCGGTAGAAGAACCAAAGCCGGTTGCCAAAAGAACGGAGCCGGATGCAACCAATGCCCACCACACACCGATGCTTGTTCTGTACGGTTCCAATCTGGGTACCGCTGAAGGCATTGCACGTGAAATTGCGGATACCGCCAGATATCAGGGTTTCCGGAGTGAGGTCGCTACGCTGGATGATCGTGTTGGCAAACTGCCAAAGGAGGGCGCCGTCATTATTGTCAGTGCATCCTATAATGGTCAGCCGCCAAGTAATGCCAAGATGTTTGTCGAGTGGATCGAACATGCAGATGCGAATGAATTCAAAGGAGTGCGTTTCGCCGTTCTTGGATGCGGTGACCACAACTGGGCCAGCACCTATCAGCGTATTCCGCGTTTAATAGATGAACAGTTATCTTCCAGAGGAGCAGAGCGGTTATCACCGCTGGGTGAGTCAGATGCCAGTGGAGATTTCGAGAAACAGGTGGGGGATTGGACAGAGCAATTATGGCCAGATCTCGCACGAACGATGGGACTGAAACTGAACACAAGCTCCAATAGCGAACGCAGTTCCCTATCTGTACAGTTTGTCAGTGGGCTCGCCGTAACACCGCTTGCGGATACGTATGATGCCCATGTGGCAGAAGTACTTGAGAACAGGGAGCTTCACGACGCGGGCAGTGAACGAAGCACACGTCACCTGGAGATCAAATTGCCTGAAGGCATAACCTACAAGGAAGGGGATCATCTGGGCATTCTGCCACAGAATCCACCGGAACTTGTGGAACGTGTATTGCGTCGTTATGGATTCACCGGAACGGAGCATCTTGTTCTGGATGCATCCGGTCGGAGTGCCGCGCATCTACCGCTGCAACAACCGGTGAACCTCTATGATCTGCTCAGTCATAGCGTTGAGCTTCAGGAGGCGGCAACTCGTGCGCAGTTGAGAGAAATGGCAGCATACACCGTATGTCCACCGCATAAGAAAGAACTTGAAGCGCTGCTTGATGAATCTGTGTATATGGATGAAGTTCGGAACAAACGGATCTCCATGCTGGATTATCTGGAGAAATATGAGGCATGTGAATTGCCGTTTGAGCGTTTCCTTGAATTATTGCCTTCACTAAAAGCCAGATATTATTCGATCTCCAGTTCACCACGTGTTCAGCCCGATCAAGCGAGTATTACGGTTAGTGTTGTGCGTGCCCCTGCATGGAGTGGGCAGGGAGAATACAAAGGAATTGCGTCCAACTATCTGGCTAACCTGAAACCGGGTGACGAGATCGTCATGTTCACGCGGACACCGGAATCCGGCTTCCAACTGCCGGAGGATGCACAGGTTCCCGTTATCATGGTAGGTCCGGGTACAGGTGTTGCTCCATTCCGAGGTTTCTTGCAGGCAAGGCACGTATTGAAGGAACAAGGTCGTGAGGTTGGCGAAGCCCACCTGTACTTTGGATGCCGGAATCCCGAGCATGATTATCTGTACAAAAATGAATTGGAAGCAGCCCAGCAAGAAGGGCTTGTGAAACTTCATACGGCCTTCTCCCGTGTAGATGGGGAGGAGAAATGTTATGTACAACATCTGATGAGAGACGATGCCCGTCATCTGATTCCTTTGTTTGAAGAGGGTGCGCATCTGTATATCTGCGGTGATGGCAGCAAGATGGCACCTGATGTGGAAGCTACACTCCAGCAGGCATACGCTGATATTCATGGCAAATCCGCGAAGCAAGCAGAAGATTGGCTTAATCAGCTTCAGCAGGAAGGTCGTTATGCCAAGGATGTATGGACAGGCATCTGATGTACACATGTGAAGGGTAAGCTTGATCCGTAACTGGCTGAGCGGTGAGATACAGAAGCAGTTCTGTTCTCACCGCTTTTTGACATAAAATGATTCTTCAGCAGATAAGTGGTTGCATGGGTTATAATTATATATTGGAAGGGAGCACCCGTATGCAGACATTTGGGAACCATTGTATGGCTTGCGAAAAGAACCAGCTTTACTTCCGTCTACAAGGCCGTTTCAGGTTTTTTCTTCCGGTGGTTGGCCGATAGATCGACTCGACGCTGGAGAGAGGAAATAATATACGGGAAGGGACTCTGCCTTTTCCCTGGAGTTCAAGATAATCCAGTCCCACGCCCACAAGTCTGATATTGTTAAATGCATTCCTGGAAGGGAAAGTCGTGCGGATTCCCACTCTGACGCCTCGCCGTGTTCGAGGAATATCGAATACCCGAATGGAATTCAGACTAAGTGGAATGAATAACTGCCGGTTTACTTTGATAAACTGCCTTGGATAGACACGACGAATACGTCCCGGTTCCAACCCGGAGAGTGGAGTATTCAGTTCTGCAAGGTGCCCCTGGAGTTCTGCCAGGCGCTGCTGAAGTGTTTTTCCAGTATGGAGATGCTGCCAGCTCATAAGTATTCCTCCGTTCGCCATTTGTACCTAGTATATGAAGGAACGGGGTCGGAAGGTGTACGTTTGATAGCCCATGTTCGTTAAGGCTAACGGGGTTTCTTTTATAATAGAGGAGTGATTCACATGATCGTAGAGATGTATAAAGACCTCATTAAGGATGAGCGTGGCAATTATTATCTAGCAGTGCAGATCGAGGGCAATGAGCTTACGCTCGTTAATGCTTTCGTCGAAGCGGCATTCACACCTGAACTGATCTACAATGAAGAGTTTCGTACCAAGCATAAAGAGATGGAAGGCGGATTTGTAGGCAAAATTGCGATGGACCTGCTAAGGCATGATGTGGTCATGGGGATGAAGCAAATCGACCGCAAACTGTTGAACCTGTCGGATGTGGAACAGCAGTTCACGGTAAATTATATTGATACGATTGAATTTTATCGTCACCCGGCGTGGAACCGGAAGGTGTAAGGTGAAACTCATCTCCTCTGTAACCAGAGAGAGAATGATTTCCGCAGTGGTAGTCAATTTCTATCTTGTGTCCTTATGAATAAGAAATAAAGAAATATAAACGCGCAAAAGGGGAAAGCGCAAGTGCAGGGGAAGTATACCTCGGCAACTTGCGCTTTTTGCATACAAACAATTAACGATACGTAGGATGGATGATGCCAATATCGCGCTCGGTGCTCAAACTTCCATCAGCGTAACGCTGCATTTCATTTCCTTTGACCCGAATCGGAATGCGCTCTCCTTGATAGAAAAGCTCTCCCTCGACCGTGCGAACGCTCATTCCAATAACGCCTTCCAGATGTCCACTATGATCCGTCACCAGTCGAATCCCTGACGGGCCATCCAGATGAACCTTGCCTTCCAGATATACCGTCATGCGATCAGGCGTGTTGACCAATTCATATCCTACTCCGTTGACTTTCCGGCTATAAGCCGTGTTGCCAGATACGATCTCACCATGATCCATGTCGATGGGGAGCAGTCCGGTAAACCAGAGCTGATTCGATCCAACAGGCATAATTCCGCATAGTCGCTCCACATAATCGAGGAGACAGAGGATGGAGGGTGAGTACGTCTCGGTAAAACCTTGTTCTCCGGTCCAGGGGCTTAGTACCTGACCAAATCGCTTATCTTTGGATAGAGCGGACAAGATAGGCTGCATTACCCAAGTTAGCTCTACATATCGATGATGATGCTCGAATGCGTGTGGCGCCCGAATCAGACTCAGGAAATTGGATGCCCCTCCCCAGCTGTTATAGGAGGAAAAGGGATCGAATCTGGGATCATCCATTGAAATCGATGTAAACGGGTATTTAGCGAAAAACTTGCTTGTATTCAACAGGTACCGACGCAGTAGGTTATCGAATAATTCACGGTCGCCCACCTCGCAGGCCATTACGCGGAGCAACACATCAGATTGGACTCTGACCAATTCGTCATTGCGATCCCGATCATAGAAGAACATATCCTGTTCGTCGTAACAATAACGGAAGAGACTTTCCAGGCTAGACTCGGCTTTTGCTTTCCAATCCGTTCCCGATTCCCCCAGTTCTTCAGCCATACGGGACAGATACATGCGCTGACAATAGATATTGGCGGTCAGATCCGGTGCCAGAAAAGGCAGAATCGGAGAATCCGGATGATAGGCAGAAGCATCATTCATATAAGGTGTATCCGGAACATGCCAGAATCGCGGGGATAAGTCATGTCCGGTGTCAAACGTACTGAAGGCCTCTACACAGCCAGTTCCTCGGGTATCACGGTTGCGTGCAATCCACTCATCGTAACGAACCATAGCCTTATACATCGTGTTCAGGAAAGGCGATTGCTTCCCATGATTGCCATGAAGCTGATAGTGGTTCCATACACTGCGTGCCAGCGGAGTGACCAACTGGATTTGCCGGAAAGAGGGTCCGTTTGCCGTGAGTTTATACGGGAGCAATCCATCATCTCTTTGCTGCTTGGCAAATGCGAGGTACGTTGTTTCGGACACAGATGGAAGCAGGCGAGACAGCAGCTCCGCATTGATGGTACCTGTGCTCTCTAACCAACATCCCAGATAGATGCCACCTTCTTGTAAAATAGGATCGTTGTCTCCCATGGGCAGAATACAAGCAAGCAATTTCTCCACCGCTGCAAAATACGTATCTTCCAGTTGTCCGCCCGATGCCGCAAACCGGATACCCGATGCATGCCATTCCTGTAATAACTGCTGATCTTCCGGTTTAACTGGCTGAACTTGATCCATAATCGAAATGTTGCGCAGCCGATTTAATATCTCTTCTGTCATATGTTCCTCCTCACAGTGTCTGGTTTCTGGTTATTGATTCGATTCAAAGATTCGAACGGTCCCGTTATAGAAGTCGGAGACAGCTTGCTCCACACTTTTTCGTCCAAATCCGATCTCTTGATTTGTCGTCTGAGCTAACTTGGAGAACTCTGCAAATCCAGGTGGATTGTAACTCACGTCAAATGGTTCAGTCTTCGTTGCTTCAGAGACAAGATTTGTATAGTTATAGACAATCTCCTCCACAGGGCCTGCACCTTCCTGAAGAAGATTTCGATTGGCTTCCGTAACGGGCACGCCACGGTCATTACCAAGGATTTTGGTTGCTTCAGGATCATGAATCCAGAAGTCCATTAATATAGCTACTTCCTTCGGATGTTTGGTATTTGCATAACCCGATAATCCCTGACTGGATTCAAATACAACACCCGTTCCCTTAGGGCCTCGTGGTACAGGGAGTAGCACCAGAGGATCTTCCGTCAAGCTCTGGAATGCAGCAAGTTGGTTGGATGGTAGTAGAGTCATGGCTGCTTTGCCTGTGATTAACAGGGATTTACTGGTGTCATCATGCGGGTTGGACACCTGCAATTCCGGTGTGACTACACCGCCGGATGCCGAAGTCTTCTCCCAATACTGGAACCATTCCAGAATGTCTTCCTTGGTGAATCCGAGTGTGCCGTTTTTCATGTCATACAGTTGTTTACCCCTTTGTTTTAGAAAAATATCCATCCCGTCGACGGTAAAATTGTACGTCCCATAGAAGCCATCTCCGAGCTTGTCGGACAACTCTTTGCTGATGGCGGCATAGTCCGTCCAGTCCCAATCGGATGCTGGCAAAGGCACGCCGGCTTTCTCAAAGAGTGCCTTGTTAACAACAATTCCTCGTGCGTTCGCACCGGCAGAGATATGTTGCAACTTCCCGTCGAGACGTCCGTATTCGATCATGGTTTCATCCATACCGTCCAAATTCAGTTCGTTGCCAACATACGGGTCCAGATTGAGCAGGACATCTTTTTTGGCATAGTCCACGACATTTCCGCCAAGGAAAAAGATATCTGGTGCTGTGCCTGATGCCAGCTGGGTATTCAGTTTGTCGAAATATCCGGAGGAGGGTGCAAATTCACCTACAATTTTAATATCCGGATGTTTCGCCTGAAAGATCTTCAGGGCTTCATTCGTAATATCTGCCCGTTTCTGGTCACCCCACCACATGATGCGAAGTTCGACCTGTCCGCCCTCGGTCGTTCCATTATCATTACCATTGCCTGCATTATCATTGGCACCTGTATGGTCTGTTCCAGAGCAAGCTGTTACGAGTAACAAAAGTGAAGTAATCATACCAATCATGAAACGTTTGAACATGGTAAATCCCCCTGTCTATTGATATGAGAAACGTGTTGTTACTTCAGACCTGTGGTTGCAATGCCCTCAAGGAAATATCGCTGAAACAATAAAAAGATGATAGTCACGGGAAGCAGTGACAGGGTGGACATGGCAAGTAATGCGCCCCAATCGGATTGTCCTGATGGATCGAAGAGAGAGCGAATGCCCAACTGCACGGTGAACAGATCAATTTTGCTCAGATAGATCATCTGACTGAAAAAATCATCCCAGCTCCACAGGAAGGTGAAGATCGCGGTTGTAATCAGTGCTGGAACGAGCAGTGGCACTACGATTCGGAAAAAGATCTGTGATTGCCCGCAACCGTCAATGGTTGCACTCTCGTCCAGCTCCCGCGGTATACCGCGTATGAATTGAACCATGAGCAAGATGAAGAAGGAATCCTGCGCAAGCCACTTAGGCAGAATCAGCGGGAAATACGTATTAATCCATTGAAGCTCATTATAGAGAATGTACTGAGGCACCAGGGTAACATGGTAAGGCAACATAATCGTAACCAACATCATGCTGAACCACAGGCCTTTGAATCTGAACTTTAATCTGGAGAAGGCGAAGGCTGCAAGGGAACAGGAGATCACATTACCTAACACACTCATGACCGAGATCAGCACGGAGTTGCCGAAGAAACGGCCGAAAGAAATGCCCTGCAGACCTTTCCAGCCATTAATATAGTGCTCCAGCGTGAAGCTGGTTGGGAATAGACTGCCACTGGTGAAAATGAGATGGTTTGGTTTAAACGAACTGAGAATCAACCATAGTACTGGATATAACATCAGTAGACCGAAGAGTATAATGGCGGCATGCCTCCCGGCCTGAACCAGTTGTCGTTTGATTGGCATATGCATTACCTCCCCTCCTGATTGTCCCCGTAGAACACCCAAAATCGGGATGTAACAAAGACGATTGCGGTGAATACCCCGATAATGACCAACATGATCCAAGCCAGAGCCGAAGCATAACCCATATCAAAGAATGAGAAACCTTTCAGATACAGATACAAGGTATAAAACATCGTTGCGTCGAGTGGACCCCCGCGGCCATCTCCGATCACGTAAGCTGGTGTAAACGCCTGAAATGAATTGATCATGCTCATGATCAGGTTAAAAAAGATAACGGGGGAGAGCATGGGCAGAGTGATTCCGAAAAATTGACGTATTTTTCCCGCTCCATCGACATCGGACGCTTCATATAAGTCTGCCGGGATCTGTTTCAGACCAGCAAGAAAGATGACCATGGCAGACCCGAATTGCCACACGGATAGTGTAATGATGGTGTAGACCACATAATCTGGATGCGCAATCCAGGATGGTCCTGAGATACCAAACCAGCTTAAAAACTGATTAACCAATCCATTCCCCTCAAAAAGTTGCCGCCAGACGATTGCAATCGCGACGCTGCCACCCAAGAGGGAAGGGATGTAATATACGGTCCGGTAGATGCCGAGGGCTCGAATTCCCTTGTTCAGCGCCATTGCCACCAATAGGGCGAAGGCGAGCCTTAGTGGAACGGATAGAAAGACATAATAAAACGTCAGCCCAAGGGACCTGCGAAAGGTATCGTCCTCGGTAAAGATGTGAACATAGTTGCTAAGTCCAGTCCAAGTCGGTGATGACAGCAGATTGAATTTGGTCATGGATAAGTATAGGGACGCAACCATTGGTCCCAGTGTCAGACAGAAGAGCCCGATCAGCCAGGGTAGAAGAAACAAGTAGGCTGTGGTATTGTGCTGACCGTATAAGGGCTTGGTCTGTTTTTTCATCATGTGCCTCCCTTCTGAATGGGTAAGAATAATAGTCACCAATTATGAATCCGCTTACAACATACGGCGTTCTCTTGGTAACCACATCATACCGGGGAAGGGGAGAAGCTTGAATCTCATTTCTTCGGATCATGACTATCGATTTTTTCGGAATGCAGCAAGCGATAGTCTGACGGACTCATGTTGAACATTCTTTTGAATTTCGAGCTGAAATAACTTGGTGAACTGAAGCCGGTCAGTTCTGTAATATCCCACACGGTTAATTGGGTTTCCTTCAGCAGTTGCAAGGCGTGTTTCATCCGAACGCCCGTCACATACTGAATAAAAGAGGTCCCTGCACCTTCCTTAAACAGTTCGGAGAAATAGGTAGGATAATAGTTAAACCGTTCAGCGAGTAACGTCAAGGTTAGCTCCTGCATGTAGTTCTCCTCGATATATCGCTTGGCTAAGTCTATAACCGTCTCATCCCCATCTTCTGAAGGAAGTTGTCGACTCAGGAAGTCTTGAGCCCATTGCATTAATAAGCGTTCTGCTTGATCTGGCGTCTTAAGCCAAAGTATCCATTCCGGGGCCATAGGAAAATCCATCAACAATGAAATTTGAAAAATGCTTCGTGTCATTCTGGAGGGAGAAAGCTGGAATGCCTCGTGAAGTTCCTTGCGGATGATGCTGCGGAAGGAGTCCAGTTCCCCTCGAATGAGGTAACGATGCAGCTTGCGTGTTGTTTCTTCAGGTAGTAATGGACTATAGTCCGTTCCTGGCTGAGTGTTAGGCTCGCTGACAGCCCGTTCAGCTGAATTCCATGCCAGAAGGGAATGGATATAACCTTCTTTCCAGTGCTCAAGTCCGGATACAGAAAGTCCCATCCCAATCTTGAGTTCCATGGAAAAAACGGATGCCGTATGTTCCGTAAGCTGTTGGATGAATTCATGCTGCATACCATCTTGCACTATGAAATGCATGATGCCTGCGTGTGCCGAATCATGAAAAACCTGGACATTGTCTGAATCAGACTGGGCGATTTCATAACATACCATTTCGAAAGGAAGATGCATCTGCTCGTGTAATCGATCTTTTCGAATATCCGGCTTGTCCGATTGACTTATACTCGCGGTGATGAAACAGACCTTCTGATCCTGCCATGATTCGAGATGGAACAATCTGAGCCGTTCTGGTATGGAGGAAGGCGGTAGGCGATTGCCTTTGACGAGATCAAGAAGGAAACGTTCCTTCATTTCCTGGTAATACTGAGAGAGTCGCCATTGCATCAATTCGGAATCGCCTCGAACTTTACGTTGTTCATCCAGATTCGCCTTGATTTTGCCTAATGTGGCTTTCAGTTCATCCCGGGTTACAGGTTTCAGTAAATAATCCATGACCTGACTGCGGACCCCCGCTCTGGCATATTGAAAATCTTCATAACCCGTGATAATGATAATCTGAATGGAAGGATTATAACTGCGGCAGACATCCAATAGTCTGATGCCATCCATGACAGGCATATTCATATCGGTAATCAGCAAGTCAAAATGTTCAGATTTCAAAAGTTCATCCGCTTCGATCCCATTAGAGGCTTCTCCTGTTATGACAAAACCCATGCCATGCCAATCGACTTTCAATTTTAATCCTTCGCGAACTTCGATCTCGTCATCTGCGATTAATACGTTGTACATCATATTCCTCCTGTACGGGTAGAGTCAGTTCAATACATGCGCCTCCGTTTTCATCGTTCTCCATGTGAACCGTGAACAAGCCACCATAATGCAGACGGCAACGAGCAATGACATTGCTCAGTCCAATATGCCAGCCTTCATTATGCAATATGGATTCCAATGAGGAGGGAGCAACCGGATGTTGCAATTTATTGATTATTTCTGCTGGAATACCCGGTCCGTTGTCTAAAACGCTGATGTGCAGACGATCATACATCCGGTTGATCCGTATCTGTACCTGAGCTGTCGTCTGATGCTGGAAGCTGTATTTTACTGCATTTTCAATAAGTGGTTGAAGAATAAACTTGATGATGACCACGGAGTTCAGTGTACCTTCTAACGTTACCGAAATGTCGAGTTTATGACCGAAACGAGTCTGCAAAATGGAGATATAACGCTGCACATAATCCAGCTCTTCGGTTAGCGGAACACGGTCGTCATTGGTATTGATAGAAAAGCGCATCATTTTACCCAGATCCTCAATGACCTGAACCGTATCATCCGTTCGGCGCTGAATGGCAAGGCTGCTCACCAGCTCTAGGGTATTAAACATAAAATGTGGATTAATCTGTATGAGAAGTGCTTTATACTCTGCTTGCTGTCGAAGCAGCTTCAGTTCAAATTCATTCTGGATATGCTGGCGCAGCTGGCTGATCATATAACGGAAAGTGAAGATTACATAACTGATCTCACTCTTTACATTTTTATCCGGAGGCAGTAGTGAATCCGCTTGGTCAAAAGCACCTCGTTGAACCTGTCTCATCGCCAGTACCAGTCTGGTCAAAGGTTTGGTTACGCCATGAGATAACCATGCAGCAGCCAAGAGGGAGACCAGAATCAGGGCAATCGTCACCACCACAATTGTGCTTTGGAGCTTATGGAGAGAGAGGTACATTTCCTTTTCAGGTGCGATACCCGCCAACATCCAGCCGGTACGTCCCAGTTTCTTGAATACAAGAATGTCTCGCTGTCCTTCCTGGTTTTTGAGGTATGCCACACCGGATTTGAGCGGGCTGTTTCGAAAACGATCGATCTCTGCGGTAGCTACAGCACCCAACGTTTCTACCTGCTGTGACAGAATAGGATTTCCTTGCTCGCCCAGCAGAAAAATAGTGCTATTCTCCGCAAGATGTATGCGCCGGAGCGGCTCCAGAAAATAAGATTCACTGACATTCACCTTCATGACATTCTGCGCTGTAGCATGATGAAAGGTGCCGATGGGCATCAGCAGACTGACCACCGGATTACCATGATCTCTGACACGTTCATGTTGATCGGTGTGTGCAGGTAACCAGCGTTCTCCCAACGTGTAGAAATTCGTATACCAGGATTCTTTTACAAATGCAGGGTCATATGTTACCTGATTCTCGCTGCCAATTCGCAGTCCATTCCGACGATAGATGGATACATCCGAGATACTGGTGTAACTGTTGGTTGCCTGAGTAAGAAAACGGCTCATCGCAAGATTGGCCAGCATCTTTTCTCCTTCGGGCAGGTTCGGATCACCGATCGCGTTATCCCAGTTTTTGCCCATATCACTATTGAAAACAAGAGAGGCGACATCGTAGATCTGCATCTGCACCATGTCTACGTATGAACCGTATTCCTCCATTTTCTCAAGAGCAGAGGATTCGATGTAAGAGCGAATGACCGTGCGTGATTCCTTGAAGAGCAGGTACGAGAGTGTGCCAAAAGCGAGGACAAACAGGACAACGATAAAGGCAATCAGGCGGTTTTTTAAAGAGAAGAACATAGATTTCCTCCTTCTACCGAGTCAACTTGCGTGCAGATTAATTATAAAAATATAAAAAAGACTGCGTGATATGCGCAGCCTTTAAATGAAATTAATAATGTAGTGCAGACCTGGGAGACTTAGAAACGAACCAGATTATTGACGTTGACAGGCAAACCCGTCGCGATGGCGCGATTGGCAGCAATACCCGTCAGAATGGATCTGGCACCGTCCACATGGTTAGCAGCGCGATGATACGGATCTTCAACAGGCTCTCCAAACAGATCATTCAGCAGAACCGGGTCACCTCCGCCATGTCCACCTGCTTTCTCTTCCACTTCAACCTCATATGGCGCATCAAACATTGGAAGAACCCGCAACGTTTTACCGATCAAAGCACCTTCTTTACTTTTGTCACCCAATGAATTGACATAGGATTGCTCCACAATGTTCATTTCAATCCGGCCTTTGGTGCCATTAATGGCAATGCGATAACCCTCCCATGGCTGGTAGGCAACGAGGGAGTAGGTCAGAATGGCTTTGTTCCGATACTTCACAAGAACACCCATTGTATCCTCAATGTTGATGCCATCCCCAAATACACTCTGATCGCGCTGGTAACCATCTTCCGATTCGGCATCCAGATACATGGACTTCATATGTGCGTCTGAATCCAAATGCAGTGCAAAAGGGTCATCCTTTGCGATCGGGTTGCCGGTTGCCCGGTTGTAGAATTGCGTTACACCGCGTTCTTCTGCGTTTTCTCTGCCGTAATACATCAGATCACCAAATGCAAACACGGTATCCGGTTGCGAGCCAATCCAGAAATTCACCAAATCGAAGTGATGGGTGGATTTGTGCACGAGTAATCCGCCGCTATTACGCTTGTCCCGATGCCAACGGCGGAAATAATCTGCCCCGTGGCGGGTATTCAGCAGCCATTCAAAGTGAACGGAAGTGACTTTCCCGATGGTATCATTCAGAATAAGTTCTCGAATCTTAGTATGGTGCGGTGCATAACGGTAATTAAAGGTGACTCTTACGTTCTGACCAGTCCGCTTGACAGCATCCAGAATCTCCTGACATTTCTCCTCATCGATGGTCATCGGTTTTTCGGTGACAACGTCACAACCCAGTTCCATCGCACGAATGATGTACTTGTGATGGGTGCGGTCAACACTCGTTACGATGACATAGTCAGGCTTCTCGTTCTCAATCATCTGATCAAACTGATCTGCAGGATAAGTGGGTACCTCAGGATACTCGTACTTTTCCTTCAATAGTTGATTCGCGTAGTTCATGCGGACTTGATTTATATCACAAAAGCCGACAAGCTCGGATGTATCCCTATAATCCCGGGTCAAAGCACCATAAAAAAATTCGGCGCGGCCGCCGGTTCCAACTAATACATAACGTTTCTTGTTACTCATGTCTATCGCCTCCTTGAATATAGCTCTAGACTATAACAAGGGAGTACTTCTTTCGCCGCATTTTATGCGTAACCGCTTTCAAATGCCGCATATTTTGCTATAATTTATGGAAAGGAGAGAGGGCGATATGACAGAACCTTTCAGTGCAGATTTTCATGATCCCTCGGATTTACTGCACATCGAATATGATCGTCGCATTGGATATTTTTCGATGACGGATGACCATCTGCATGATCATTATGAGTTATATTACCTGTTGTCTGGTGAGCGTATCTATTTCATTAAGGACCGGACCTACCGGGTAAAGGCTGGTGATCTGGTGTTTGTTGACCGCAATACGGTTCATAAAACATTGGAGAGCGGTATGCCTGACCATGAGCGGATGGTGCTGTATTTGAAGCCTGAGCTTTTTGCAGCCATAGCTATTTCCGCGGAGTTAGTTGAAGGCTTGAAGGAACCCTTCTGTTGGGAGATTCCTATTGTAAGGTTTCCATCTCAAGTCACTGAGGTTCTAGAACGGATGGTTAGCGAAATGGTGGATGAAATGCTTCGTCCTCAACCTGGAAGCAACCTGTTGCTCCGTCACCGGGCTGTTGAATTGTTGCTCCATGCCTATCGTAATCAACACTTGGGCAGGTTAAGCTCCGATGATCGTGAGCCGGTTCTTCATCCCAAGACACAGGCAGTTGTACGTTACCTGAATGAGAACTATCAGAAACCACTGACATTACCGGAGGTGGCGGGCATGTTTCGCATTAGTCCGCATTATCTGAGTCGATTGTTCAAACAAACGACGGGATTTACCTTCAGTGATTATCTGAATCTGTTACGGGTGAAGGAAGCACAACGTTTACTGCGAGAAAGTGAAGAATCCATTACGGATATCGCCTGGCTTGCGGGGTTCAGTAACTTCTCTCATTTTGGCAAGATGTTCAAACGTACCGTTCAGGTATCACCAAGAGTTTATAGACAGGAATACAAGGAATCGGGTTCCGTGAGGACCATAAAAGAGGGAGAGAACATACGATGATTGAAGCGAGATTAAATGAACTGGGGATCATTTTGCCACAGGCCAGTGCCCCCGCAGCGAAATACGCCAATGCCGTTATTGTGAATGGAATTATGTATGTATCCGGGAAAGGACCGGATACCTCCGAACGCGGCAAACTGGGATCAGATTTCACAACAGAGCAGGGGTATGATTTTGCCCGGAATGCTGGACTGGAGGTGCTTGCTGTCGTTCGAGATGTGTTGGGTTCACTGGATCGGGTGAAGAGAGTGGTTAAAGTGCAGGGATTCATCAATGCGTCCGCTTCGTATCAGGAGCATCATAAAGTGCTAAATGGATTCTCGGATCTGATGATGGAGGTATTTGGGGATCAGGGGGTACACGCTCGTTCAGTATTCGGTGCAGTGTCCGTAAGGGATAATTTGCCGCTGATCATTGATTCTATATTTCAGGTAGAGGAGTAGGTATAACGATGACAGAATCGTCTTCATTAAATCCGATCATGTTAACGATTCCTGAGAGCTTCCACACGGAACTTCTCATGATTCGACACCTTACATAGAATGGATTTTCCACTCGAAGTCGTCCAGAATGAAGACAACATTGCCTGATCAACAGCAGATCTGTCATGGCGATTTTCACCCTGATAATGTTATGCTCAGTGAGGCCGGCGACTAATACTGGGTCATCGATTGGATGACTGGTATGTCGGGTGATCCTGCGGGTGATGTGGCTCGAAGCTGGGTAATATTAATGAGTGCCACATTACCGGAAGATACAGATCCTGTTATACGAATGGGTTTTTAAACGGCTCGTGAATCGCTGGTCGAATATTACATCCATCATTATATGCAACTTTCCGGGATTACACGTGAAGCAATAGAGTCCTGGACGCTGCCAGTTGCTGCCGCGCGTCTTGACGAGGATCTGCCCGCTCAAGAGGTGGAACAGCTGCTCAAGTTTGTTCAGGAACGTATCCGTCGGTTAGACGAATCTAACGATATTATATAAAAAAGGTAGAGAAAGAGAGGGGACATATTTATGCTGCATTCATTAAAGGCCATACAATCATACAAGTCAGGTAATACGCCGGAAGCCCAGCAGCAATGGCTGCAACTGCTGGCAGCAGCGGAGAAGCCCCATATTAACCTCGAACGCATTCAATCCATTGCCGAACTTGAGGGCACAAATCCGGTGCTGGACTACACCGAGCGTACACTTCACGTGCTGGAGAAGCTGCAGGTTTCTTTTTGGGTGCGAGAAATTCTGGAGGAAGTATTAATCTGGTCAGAGACGGCGAAGGCCGGATCATGGGAGCAGCGGCGGGCATGGCAAAAGCAGGGCGTTAACTTGTTTGTGCACAATGTGGGGTCCGCCCAGTTATATGATCTATACGCAGGCGCAGAGTACCTGGATAATGACATCGGTAAGAGCAGGGAGACGAGTATAAATCAACCTGGATCTCCGGGTGCTACCCAAAGTAAGAGTACAGATATAAGCGAGCATACTGCGCTGACTTCACACACACCAAGGCATGTGATTATACGTACTCTAATTGCTACGCATGGACTTATTGGTCAATACATACGGGGCGAGATTCCATTTGCCGAGAATGCTTCGCTCCACGCCTTGATCGTCAAAGGGTGGCTTACTACAGATGAACTGCACACCATACTGATGGCATTAAATGAGTGCATTATTGCAGGTGTTGATCCAGCGTTATGGAATCAGGTTCAGGCTGAGGTGCAGCGCATTGTAGGCTGGATTATCGTTGGACCGGATCATGAGGACTGGAGCGTGAAGGAACGGTTATCCCGCTTAAGAAGTTCATCCATTCGGCAGGGAGAAGCTATGGATACGGCTTACGCCAAGCTCCAAACGGAACTGGATGTAGAACAGGCGCTGGCTCCGCTCGCTCATCGCACATTATGGTATGTGGAATCGGCCATGCAGGATTTTTCGTTGCAGGAGATGGTGAAAGTGTTCCTGTTGACGCTTCGCAGCGGGAGCATGCATCCAACATCCATGGAGAGTCGATCTGAAATCGTTCGCCATATCAGCTTCGAACCATTGATGAATACGATGTATTACGATTACAAGGGCGTCAAGAAGCTCAATATCTACAAGAAACGAATGATTGAAAAATATTTGGAACAGTATTCGTGGGAACAGATTGCTGCAGGGGAGCAGATCGTCTATCCCCATCTAACCCATCGCATTGAACGTCATACGGATCTGCCGGATACATTATTCGTGACCTTCGAATTTTCTCCGGCTGCCGAGAAACTGATTGCATTCTGTATTGAAGCGGAAAAGTCGCCGTTATACGAGAAGGCTGTACTGCTGTTATTTGACCTGTTCGGATTACGCCGGGATGCCTATGATCGTTTCCACAACGAAGAGACGTATTTGTCCGATATGAACAGCTCCGGTGATTACAAAAAAGTACTGCTCGACTATATCGTTGGTAAACGAGTACTGGATATTGGTCCAGGTGGAGGAATTCTGCTGGATCTGATTGAGCAGGAAAAACCGGAAGTGGAGCCGATTGGTATCGATATCTCAGCCAATGTCATTGAAGCGCTGGAACGCAAAAAACAACGTGAGGGACATCGTTGGCAAGTGATGAAGGGCGATGCCCTGCAACTGGAGCAATATGTGCAGCCGGGCACAGTGGATACGATTATTTTTTCATCCATTCTGCATGAATTGTATTCATATATTGAACTGGACGGTCGAAGATTTAATTCTGATACGGTTGTAGCAGCGCTGAGAAGTTCATTCCGCGTGCTGTCACCTGGAGGACGAATTCTGATCAGGGATGGTATCATGAGTGAACCTGAGGCACAGAAGCGTCGGATTCGTTTCCTGGAACCGGATGGGATGCGCTGGCTGGAGCGGTATGCAGAGGATTTTCAGGGGCGTGCAATTCAATATGAGCGGGTCTCAGACAATGAGGTCGTATTGCCGATCAACGATGCAATGGAGTTTCTCTACACCTATACGTGGGGCGAAGAGGCATACGTGCATGAAATTCAGGAACAGTTCGGTATATTCACGCCGACAGCCTATGAGAACTGTATTCGAGAAGCGCTGGGTGAACAAGCCGAGATTATTACGTTCCGACATTTTCTCCAGGAGGGGTACACGGAAGCACTTGGAGAACGAATGATCTTCATGAAGGAAAATGGTGAGCCTGCGCCTTTGCCAGACAGTACCTGCCTGATTGTCATTGAGAAGAAAAAAGGGGTGGCGGATGGATGATGAGTGAGGCCAGTACGTTTTTGTATTTTGTCAGACATGCGGAGTCTCGATATGTTGAAGGACAGGAACGCGAGCGTGGACTGACAGAGCAAGGTCATCAAGATGCGGGAACGGTTGCCAGTCTGCTCCATGGGGAGCAGATTCAACTGTTTTATTCTAGCCCCTACAGGCGAGCGGTAGATACGATTCAGATTCTGGCAGATTGGTCAGATGGAATTGTGGTGACAGAGGAAGATTTGCGTGAACGCCAGTTGTCGAGTTCAGATGTGAAGCATGCTAATTTTCGTGAAGCCAAGCAGCAGTTGTACCGTGATCCTACGTATGCGTATTCAGGTGGGGAGTCTGGTGAACAGGCTCGCTCAAGGGCAGTAGCGGTAATCGAGAAAATTTTGGATAAACATGTGGGTCACAAGGTAGTCATCGGAACCCATGGAGATGTAATGACACTTATTTTACAACACTATGATTCTTCCTACGGGTATGACTTTTGGGAGAGTACTACGATGCCGGATATTTTTAAATTGCAGTTTGATGGAACGCGCAAGTTGGTCCAGGTCACCCGATTGTGGGAGTGACAGAGTTATATATGAGAAATGCATTTGCCAGAATGATAGTGGGGAGGAGTGAGTTGGCGGATGAAAATTACGCTTTTGCCTGATACATACTTTATTGAAAATCTAAGCGTATCTCCATTACAGGATAGAATGTACTGCATATTTGATCTCGAAGGTACAGGCATTAATCCTGTGGTGGAGAGTGTGACTCAATTTGGTGCGATGCATTACCAAAGAGGTCAACAATGTAATACAACATTTTCTTCACTTACACGCGCGAACAAACCAATACCAGAACATGTGGCGAAATTAACAGGAATTTCGAATGAGGAAATGTTGGAGGCTCCGTCGTTCGTAGAAGCATTTCAGGAATTTCAGAAATTTATTGGTGATAACGTTCTTGTGACACAAGCTGGATATGAGTATGACCTACCCATCTTGAAGCGGCATTGTGATGAGTATGGGCTTCCGATGTTGACCAACCCGGTGCTCGATACAAAAGCGATGTTCACCTACATTCATCCTGAGATTAACGAGGTCGTTTCTACAGATTTTCTGATTCGGTATTACGATCTGAATACAGATGGAATTCACAGGCACAATGCTTTGGCAGATTGTGGTGTGATCGCTGGTATCTTTGAAAGTATCCTTAGCGAATATGAGGAACTTCAATTGGATCATTTTACAGCCGATCCAAAGCAGATGATGAAACGTTTCGTTATACCAGAGATGTATCTGACTTGACGAGGAACTGGAGGAGAGATCAATGAGCAAAACGGATGTGGAGAAGCTACTGTTGGATCTTAACGAGGGACGGATTCTAACCCAGCAGACATTCGAAGGATTGGATGTGGAAATTTACTTGGATGAAAGGGATGCTTCTGCATTTGCTGACGAGTGGATGCAAGCTTTTGTACGATGGGCTCAAGATACCGCGGTAGCTGAAGAAGAGGTGCTGCGCGCATGCAGGGAACAGGCGTTCAAACAGACTTTGGCTCTCACCGGCGAACCTGAGTTAGCGGGGTATGTGAGTGATGATATGGGTTTAATTGGTGCTGCATTGTTACAGGGTACGGCGAACGATTTCTTTGTGGATCAGTTGTTGGAAAGTTATCGTCAAGGCAGGTTGCCCCTGCGATAAGCGGGGGAGGACCAACAGGGTTGTTTTCGTTTGTATAAAAAAACAACATCAAATGTACATTGTGGGTCGGCTGAGGCATAAGGTACAATTCACCTAAGCAATCGATGAGAATGATAATCATTATATGTGAAATATTCTCACGGTTACATCAACAGATCACATAGGGGTGAAGGGTAACATGGTAGGTTTAGTTAAAGGTTTCAAAGGGTGGGCGATTACATTACTGCTCATGGGTCTGGTTGTTTCAGGATGTAGTACAAATACCGCTACGAATGCGGAACAGACTCCTGCAACTGCAACTGAAAGTGCGGCTTCTGGAGAAAATACTTCTGGAAACGAGACAGAGCCTGCGACACGAGTTGTACAGGATGAATTTGGAGATGTGACGATTCCGGTTCAGCCACAGCGGATTGCTGGAATATATGTGGAAGATTATTTGAAGGCGCTCGATATTACACCTGTAGTGCAGTGGTATAACCCGATGTGGGGTGTACAGGATTATTTAGGACTGGATGTTCCGAAATTTGATACTACGGGCAGTATTGAAGCTTTGTTGGAATATGATCCGGATCTCATCATTGTAGATGGTGGGGTAGATATGGAGAAATATGAGATGTACTCCAAGGTGGCACCGACATATCGTCTGCCTGAGAGCGTACTGCAGGATTCGAATCAAATTTTGAAAACCATTGCCGATGTTGTAGGGAAACCGGACAAGGGTGAAGAAGTTGCTGCGGCATTTGAGGCCAAGATTGCAGATGCTAAGGCGAAGTTGCAGGAAGCGGTCGGGGACGAGACCGTTGCAGTTGTCCGATTGAATGTTAACGATGACACACTGGCACTGTTCGGTTTGAAGAATCGATTTACTGGATTTATTTATTCCGAGCTTGGCCTAACACCTCATCCTCTGGTTAGCAAGATGGAAGAATATCAGGAAATTCTGTCTGAGGAGGCCGTGCCGCAACTTGATGCGGATCATCTTATTATTTTCCCTTCCAATGGAGAATGGTCATCTCCTGAGAACAAGGAAGCCTTGAAGGTACTTGACAGCAAATTGTGGAAATCTCTTCCCGCCGTTAAGAACAATCAGGTATATATTATGGAAAGATCACATTGGCAATCAGGTGCGATTACAGCGAATTCCATGAAAATTGATGATCTCTTGGAAAAAATGACTCCATAATTGAATCGATTACTTAAAGAAAGTTCTTCAGCCAGGGTTGAAGAGCTTTCTTTTTTCGTATACACTATTTTAAATGATAATAATTCTCAGTTAAGGACGATGAACATGTGCCCCACGATAATACAACTGATCCCCAAGCCCTGGCTATGCTCACTTCAGCATATGGAATACGTAGATCACCATCAATCTCATATCGATAAACGTTTGTTATACAGAATGTCTTCTTCACACGCTATATTCGTTGTAATGTCTGGGAAGGGTTCAATAGCTTGCTCAGATCGGGAATTTCATCTGGAAAAAGGAATGATTATGTTTGTTCCGGCTGGAACATCCGTTAAAATAGAAGGTTCTCCTGGGACAGGAAGTGAATTGCAATACTATAAGCTTGATCTGATGGTGGCTGAGTTGAAAGAAGAGACTTCGAACGCTTTGTCTAGAAGAAACACGGAGAAGCAGCAGGAACTTTCCCAAAGTCCAGATTCTCCGACATTATTACCGCTTATGCAACTCAGCTACAGTCCGTGGAGTTCCTGTCTGGAAGCCTTGGAACAAATACTGCGTCAACAGGTCACTGGCGATTGGCTGGAGCAATGGGAGGTACAGCTTCGTTTTCAGGAGTGGTTCCGTGCCTTAATTCGCCAGAGTGCCCCCGAAACAGAAGTACCCGATGACCGTGCCCGTCTTCAAAGTTCAATTCGTTATATTGGCGACCACTATGATCAGACCATAACCGTGGATGAGCTCGCGGCAGATATTGGTCTTACCAGAGCCAGCTACACTCGGCAATTCAAAAAAATTACGGGCAAGCTCCCGCTTGAATATGTAAATGCGGTTCGGCTTGAACGTTCGAAGCAACTATTGCAGCTGACGGATGATCGCATCCATGAAATTGCACAGAATGTGGGATTTAGCAGCGAGTATTATTTTGGTCGCCGATTTAAGCAATACGCTGGTATTTCACCTGGGTTATACCGCCGTCATCACCGTCAAGAGGTTCGTGTCTTTGCTCCGTATCTGGAGGACTTTGTGTTGGCTCTTGGCGTAAAACCTGTACTGCAATGTTCGCATCATTCTTGGGGCAGACAGCATTATTTGGGGTTGGATGACGTACCTGAATTTGATGTGAGCCAGATGGATGCACAGTTTAATCTGGGCAATGTACCTGATTTTATCATGCTGGACAAGGGATATGATCGATGGAATCTGGACCGCTTCGAGCAGGTAGCACCTACGTTTTACGTGGAACATCTGGGAGAAGATTGGCGCTCCATTTTGAGATCGACCGCCGATGTATTGGGAAAGGTGAATCGGGTTCAAGATGTAATTGGTGCGTATGAGGACAAGGCAATGGAAGCTAAGAGTCGGTTATCACGTTATATGCGTGGTCAGACGGTAGCTTTTTTACGCATATCTGCTTCGGATATTACTCTCTATGGGGATAAGCAGGGTTACGTTGGCCCTGTAATATATCAGGATCTTGGACTGACTCCGCACTCCCGTGCGCAGCAATGGACAAGACACGAGCGGAGGATTTTCATTGGATTGGACCAGTTAAGTCAGCTTCATGCGGATCACTTGTTGATTACATTTGACACTGGAAATTCTTCCAAACCTGGAGATGAGCGCGAACTGCTCGATAGGGATGAATGGAAACGTCTGCCTGCGGTGAAGAGCGGCAATGTGTATGAGGTGGACTTTATGTCGTGGATGAATTACGGTGTGATCTCACATGGGAAGAAGATTGAGGATGTATTGCGGTTTATGGCTTGATAATGAATGGTCTGTGAGATGTTTTTCGAAAAAATCAAGAAAACCATATAACTTTCAAAACTATCAAAATTTTGTGATGTAACTCACGGGCACTCTATGAATCTACTGGTATTATCCTTTTCGTTAATCTATAATCTGTTTGTTTAATAGACTAAATAAAGGAATTTTAATTAGATTGAGGAATATATTATAACAGATAGGATATAAACTAAAGGAGCAGATCAATGATAAAGGATAAAATTCCAATTTGGTTCTGGTGTACCTCGGTAGTAGTTGTCATTATGCTAGTATATAACTTGTTTCAAGTAGATTCTCGTATTAACATGCTTGCACTAGGCATTCTAAATATTGCTAATGCCATTCGGATGTGGAAGAAATATCGGAACTCAGCAATTATATTTTTGATAATAGGTGTTCTTTGTGTAGTTTTATTTTTCAAATATCTATATCAATAATCATCTTGAAGCCTGACCGTCATTTATATGACGGTCTTTTTCGTTTCAGAGATTAGAACAATGAAGGCATCATAATGAGTGACAAATGACAAAAATATCTTGTGTGTGGAACAGTCGGAACAGATCGAGTGCCAGTAGATGGAGTGAAATTTCTGTTCGCCATCTGCGAAAAAATATAGACTAGCCATGTGCGCTGAAGGAAATCGATTACTAACGGGTATTGTTCAAGGTTGTCCGGACCTTTCAAGAAATTAGGGACGCGCATATTATTCCCAAGATTGAGGATATACAGCGGTTTATGGCTTGATGGATGGGTTTTGAATAACAATCAGGCTGGATTCAACATCGGAGAAAAGGAAAATATTATAACATTCCATTTTAATGTATAATATAGGAAAAATGAACTGGAGAATAGACATCCTATGAATAAAAAAATCTGGGCCTCGCTTTTAGTAATAGCTGTTATTGGAATGATTCCTGTTACAGCAATATCGACGACTACGGTTGCCGAATCGCATGAAATTTTGGGTGAAGATCTTCCTGAAAGCTTACGATATGATTCTAACCATCCAGATATAATTTATGTGAAGGATTGTGGGGTCTTCGAGAAAGTGGATTCGAGTTTAGTAGATTACGGCGAAGAAGAAGTTGTGTTCGATGATATACAAAAGGTAACAGATAAAACGAATGTAATTGTTGCTTATGATGCAACTTACATCAAAAAAGGTGAATGGGAATAGCTAATTCATTAGATTTACAATCTGGAAGCGGAAAGGCATCATATGCCATTGATAAACACGACAACAACAAAGGGCCATTTAAGAGTCGGAAGGATTATATCCTGTTTGATCGGGTGTTGACGTTTGAGGTAAGTGAATACTAAATAGAATGTGAAGTTCCTTCAGCTTAGTTGAAGGGGCTTCTTTTTGCTTCACTGTGATGAATGAGCCAATGCAACTGCTCGAAAGGCTTGTTTCATCTTATTTTAGTGTAGCGTTTACAAAAAAACTGGATAACGAGCACAAAATGCAAAAGCGGATGTCCTTGACTGAACGATTGTGACATACCATTAGAGTGAAGGCTGATCTGTAACGCAGGGATTGAAGTCTTCAAGCATAGCCATGAATGGCGGATGGGAGAGCTGTAATGACAAAACGGGTAATTCTGTTGGAAGAAGGTACGGCAGAGATGAAAGGGCTAATGGGCAGTAAAGGGGCTGATCTTGCAGAGCTGATCCATGCAGGGCGGTCTGTCCCGGCCGGATTTGTGGTCACAACGGAATGCTGTCGCGAGTTCTGTACCCGTCTTGGACATCTTTCCGGTGAAGGAGAGGAAGAGATTATTAACGCGATCCGGCATCTGGAACAGCAAACCGGGAAGTTCTTCGGACATTCGGAGAATCCGCTACTACTCGCGGTACGTACGGACCAGGATCGAGCCTCAGCAACTGCGACACAATCACTGCTCAATGTTGGTCTGAATGATGTTACTGTGGAAGGACTCGCACGTCAAACCGGTGATCGGTTGTATGCACTCCAATGTTATCTAGATTATTTAGAGGAATATGGACAGCTGGTATATGCAATTCCGTCTGAATTTTTCACAGAAATATCGAGTCATGTCAAGGGTCAGGATGAAGCGGAACTTGAATTATCCATTACCGAATTTAAATATTTAATTGAAGGGGAGGGGCGTAACCCTTTTCCTCAAGATGTTCAAATTCAATTCAAAGAAGCAGTACGTGCGGTATATCATTCACAGCGTATTAAAGCATCCAGATCTCAGGACGAGATCATGCGTAAATCATATTACATCTCTTCGGAGCAAAGCGCTCCTGTTCTTATACAGACGATGATGCATGGAAAATGTGGAGAATCAAGCGGGACCGGAACAATATATACGCGTAACCCACTTACAGGAGAAAAGGGAATTACAGGACAATATGTCCCAACCGGGAACGCGAGCCAAACAGATCACAGCCTCGAGCGTTTACGGAATGACGAACCTGAGCTGTACACAAGTTTGCTGGAGATAGGTAGCCAGCTGGAGACGAATAAGGGAGAAGTGCAGGAAATCACCTTTGTGATTAAATCCGGCGCGTTGTATGTTGTGCAGACCCAGCCCGCACGATTATCCTCAACAGCCACACTGAGGAGTACTGTGGATTTTGTCCATGAAGGACTCCTCAACAAGGAGGATGCACTTCTTCGCATCGAACCTGCGCATATCACGGAAGTGTTGAAGCAACACTACACAGATTCTAACAGCGAAGCGAGCAATGGACATCTGCCCATACAGATCCAGCCAGTAACTAATGATGAATGTCCAGCTTATAACAACTCAGATTCACTTTTATCAGCAGATCTGCAACTACTGCTCAATTGGGCTGATGAAGTGAAAGAGCTGAAGGTACTGGCCAATGTAGATCATCCACAGGATGCCATGACAGCACGGCTACAAGGGGCCGAGGGAATAGGTCTTTGCCGTACAGAACATATGCTATTGTCACCTGTGCGGTTACCATTTGTACAAAAAATGATCCTGGCAGACAGTGAATCCGAACGCAGGCGTGGGTTGGAGCGTCTGTTGCCGATGCAGCAGTCTGATTTTGAACAGATATTCGAAGCGATGGATGGATATCCGGTAACGATACGTTTGCTCGATTCGCCGTTGCATGAACTGTTACCGGATCTGGGAGTGTTGGAGAAACGACGTGAGTGGTTACAAGCAGAGGAGTGGCAGGAGCAAAAAGACCATCAGATTAAACTGGAGGAACTGGAGCGTGTAATTCGCAGAGTCAGTGAATTGCATGAACATAATCCGACATTGGGGCAACAGGCTTGTCGGCTGAGTACGGTGTTCCCGGAGATCGTTGATATGCAGCTGGAAGCGATATTCCGCGCAGCGGTGAAAGGTATCCGGCAAGGCTGGTGGGTACGTCCCGAGATTATGATCCCACAGATCGGTCATGTGCATGAACTTCAGGTGATGAGAGATCTGGTGGATCATGTGGCTGACCAAGTGCTGGGTGAGGAGAAGCGGCATTGTCACTATAGAGTGGGGGCGATGATCGAAGCTCCGAGAGCGGCGCTGACGGCGACACACATTGCTCGCCAGGCTGACTTTTTCTCGTTTGGCACGGATGAGCTGACAGAGATGACATTTGGATATAGTCGCCATGAAGCTGAGAAGCGCCTCCTTCTCCTTCAACGTGATACGGACTCTCGTACGGTAACGAATAATCCATTTCATGTGCTGGATATTGAGGGAGTCGGACAACTCATTGAGATGGCGGTAGTCCAAGGTCGAATTCGAAAACCTCATCTGAAGACAGGGATCTGTGGAGAAAATGTTGTGGATCTGGAGTCGATTACGTTCTGCCACCGCATTGGTCTCGATTACGTAAGCTGTTTGCCTAAACAGATCCCTTATGCACGAATTGCTGCAGCACAAGCAGCCATTAAGGAACAGAGAGAGGGAGCGGACACGCAGAACACGGATATCTCTACAATTGCGTAACGCTCACCCTGTCCTACACGGAACTTCCATGGAATAGCAACCAGAAAACTGTTATACTGAAATATGCGTTTTGTAAAATGAACGTAAAATTTCAGGGTAAGGGTTGAAAGCGACCATGTATAATTCCAAAAATGAACGAACTTCATCACGGACCTTATTTGCCGTGTTATTCATTCTTATGCTGCTGAAGCTGTCACTGTTGCGGTATTTCTTTTTCCAGGGTCTGTCCGGCATCGGTCTGTTAACTGACGCATTAGGCGCACTAACTGTGGTTTGCCTGCTGGATCTGATCGTGCCCAAAGGCTGGAAGCGAGCAGTATACGGAGGATTTAATGTTCTGTTTTCTCTGGTGCTGTTCGCGGCTACGTTGTATAACGTTCATTTCAGTTCGGTACCCACCTATACCGCGCTAAGTGAGCTGGGGCAAGTTGCCCAAGTACGGGGAAGTATCGGACCACTGGTACGACCGGAGCACTTTCTGTTTTTTGCAGACATCGTACTGGCATTGCCAATATGGTTGATTATGCGTAGACGTGCTGGCGGGCGTAACCACAGCAGTTACCGCGATAGCGGTTTGACGTTTGGTAGAATTCGCAGACGTTACTGGGGCAAGCTCGGCGTTGCGCTTACGGCTGCATTCTGCATCGTGCTGTCTGGAAGTTTTATTGTCAAAGGTGAAACGATTGATAACGAGTTGGTGCGAGCGGAGAATCTCGGTTTCCTAAACTATCAGGTATCGTCTGCGATTCTGACGAGCAAAGAAAATGAGGCCATTGCGAATGGCAACATTAACGAAACCATTGCCAAGATCAATGAGCTGGTTAGCCAGTATCCGTATCAGGATACACCAAGTAATGGTACAGCCGTGAAAGCCAAATATTTTGGTCAGGCCAAAGGTAGTAACCTGATTGTACTGCAACTGGAGTCCTTTCAGAATTTCCCGATTAATGCTTCATTGGATGGTCAGGAGTTAACACCGGTACTGAATGATCTGGCCAAAGAAAGCTATTATTTCTCTCATTTTTTCCAACAGATCGGACAGGGAAACACATCAGACGCGGAGTTCATGTCGAACACGTCTATCTATCCAACCGGAGTTGTTCCCATGTCAGCAGGGTATAGTGACCGTGAACTGCCGAGTCTTCCCAAGTTATTAGGAAAAGAGGGATATGAGTCCGAGACGTATCACGTTAATGACGTCACCTTCTGGAACCGGAACAAAATGTATCCGGCACTCGGATTCACTCGTTACTTCGACAAGCCCAGCTTCGAGAACGACAGATTCAATGACTTTGGACCATCGGATGAAGAGCTGTACCGTGTAGGTGTGGAAAAAATGACTGCGCATCAGGCTGCGAATCAGCCGTTCTATGCTCAGTTCATAACGGCATCGAGCCACTCGCCGTTTACGGTTCCCGCTGATCGTGCACGGATCACGATTCCTGCGACCATCACGAATAAACTGCTTTACGATTATCTGCAAGCGATCAACTATACGGATTATGCCATCGGTCAACTCATTAATGAGTTGAAGGCGAAGGGATTATGGGATAATACTACTTTAGTGCTCTACGGAGACCACTTTGGTCTGCCTGCTGACGAAGAGATTACACAGCAGATTCAGGCCAATCTGGGCGTCCCGTATGACGGTAAAGTAAGTCGATTCAACATCCCGTTCATGATCCACACGCCGAAACAGACCAAAGGACAAGTGATTGAGCAGCCAGGCGGTCAGTTGGATATGTTGCCAACGATTATGAATCTGATGGGAGTTTCGCTCCAGAATGAGAAATTCACTGCCTTCGGACATGATCTACTCAACATGGACCACAATGCCTTTGGTATCCGGTATTACTTGCCGACGGGTTCATTTGTCAACGATGACATTATGTTTATCCCGGGTGCGGGCTTTGACGATGGAACAGCCTATTCGCTGAAGACATACGAACCGGTAACGGATTTGGAACCGTATCGTGCCGATTATGAACATGTGCTCAGCCTGATGAAACTGTCTGACGAGTATGTGAAGTTGCTACCGAAACGTGCACCATAAATCAATTTTCTGCAATAGGTCAGATCAAAAACGTCACCAGTTCAAAAGCTGGTGGCGTTTTTTTGCATGTTTCTTGCACAAGTGTGGTAATAAAGAGAATAACTAAAGTTTGAAACTGTAATAATTAATGTTACAATGGAATGAGCAAGAATGAAGTGAGCAAAAGCGCGTAATATTCGCTGATCTCATATTCACAGTACTTATGAACCTAACAGACGAGAGGATTGAATATATATGAAACTGAGTGTACTCGAACATGGACATATCAATGAAGGACGAAGTGTACAGGATACGTTGCAGGAAACGGTGAAACTCGCACAACATGCGGATCAATTGGGGTACTCCCGGTTCTGGATGTCGGAGCATCACGGTAGTGGTGCGCTGTCATTCTCCAGTCCTGAAGTTATGATTGCACATGTGGCTGCACATACTGATCGTATTCGTGTAGGTTCCGGTGGCGTTATGTTACCTCATTATAGTGCCTATAAGGTTGCAGAGAATTTCCGTCTGCTGGAAGCTTTGCATCCGGGGCGGATTGACCTGGGGATTGGCAGAGCACCAGGTGGCATGCCGATTGCCAGCAGAGCTCTGAATGAGGGGAAATCATCGAATGTACAATTCTTCCCGCAACAGATCGCGGATCTGGGCGGATACTTCCACGAGCAGTTGCCCGAGGATCATCGGTTTGCATCCCTGGTAGCCGGACCATCGGTTCCCACGGTACCAGAAGTGTGGTTGCTGGGTTCCAGCTCCGAAGGTGCAAGAATTGCTGCGGCACAAGGGACATCGTATGCGTTTGCCCAATTCTTCGGAACACCAGGCGGCGAAGAAGCGATGAAACATTACCGCAGACATTTCAAGCCGTCCATCCTGAATGACAAACCACATTCAATGATTGCTGTCTCGGCATTCTGCGCGGAGACAGAGGAAGAAGCTGCTGAACTTGCACGCAGCAATGAGCTTTTCTTCTTACGCCTTGGACGAGGTCTTGAACAAAGTTCATTCCCATCTCTGGAGACGGTGAACAACTATCCATACACAGCGATGGAGATGGAACAGATTCGTCAACGTCGTTCTTTTTCCATCGTGGGAACACCGGATCAGGTGAAAGACAAAATTACCGCAATGGCTGAACGCCATGAAGCAGACGAAGTCATTATTGCATCAGCGGTCCATTCGTTTGAAGCACGTCTGCGCTCATTTGGCTTGATTGCAGAAGCCTTTGGACTCAAGCAGGACTAATGGTAAGCAAGCGGGAATAACTACTCTAAACAGACTGGAATCTTGCTCATGCAAGGTTCCGGTTATACTCTTGCGTGATCAGGGAGAGGAGAGATTCACATGCGCAGATGTGTCATTAGTGATATTCATGGCTGTTACGATGAATTTAATGCACTGCTTAAGCTTGCAGATTATAATCCGCAGCAGGATGAATTGATTTTACTCGGTGATTATGTGGATCGCGGTCCAAGCAGTAAACAGGTCATCGAACAGATTATGCAGCTTCAGCAACAGCACGATATTATGGTGATCAAAGGCAATCACGATGCCATGATGGTCAAGGCGTTAACCCAGGATGTTGAGCAATATGATCAACACTGGATCCGTAATGGTGGATTACAGACGATGGCAAGTTATCTGGATCTGGAGCTTACTTATGATGAGCAACAGATAGATTGGGAAGCTTATGCTGAAGCCAAAAAGTGGATACGTACACACTATGAACACCATCTTCTTTTTCTAGAACAGCTTCCGCTGGTGTACGAAATTCCGGGTTATATTTTTGTGCATGCCGGGATCAACCCGGATATCGAGGATTGGAGAAGCCAGTCCGAGCGGGACTTCATTTGGATTCGTGAATCATTCTATTCCAAACCAACGACGATTAGAGAGACGGTCGTATTTGGACACACCCCCGTGAAGCATTTGCATGATGAGTCAGGCATTTGGTTTGACCCGAGCGGAGACAAAATTGGCATTGATGGTGGTTGTGCATACGGAGCACAACTGAACCTGCTGGAGATTAGCGAGGACGGCAGTCTACAGACCTTTTTTGTACGTCAAGGGCAGAGCGCGGAAGAGCCTGAGATTTAATGTTTTCGTTGCGTATCAGAGTTTCATATGCTAATTTATAAGGTTGTACGATGGAATAAATAGGATACATACCATATCGACTTGAGGGTAATGAACCAAGCTTGGCTATTTTCCAAAATGACTTGCCTGAGAATGATTTGCAATTAATTCGCTGTAAAGGGATTGGAATTAAGCCTTATTAGCGCTATAATCAGTAGGGTATGATTGAAATATGACATGTATTATTCTAAATCAGAATTGACGGAGGGCTATGAATATGGAAAAAGCGTTAATCTTCGGTCACAAAAATCCCGACACGGATACGATCTGTTCGGCAATCGCCTATGCGGATCTCAAAACAAAATTGGGTCAGGACGTTGAAGCAGTTCGTCTCGGCGAAGTCAATGGTGAAACCCAGTTTGCACTGGATCAATTCAAAATTGCAGCACCACGTCTGATTAAAACAGCTGCAAATGAAGTAAACAAAGTTATTTTGGTTGACCACAACGAGCGTCAGCAAAGTGTAAGCGATATTGAGGAAGTGACGGTTGTTGAAGTTATCGACCATCACCGTATTGCTAACTTTGAGACAAGCGGACCTCTGTATTTCCGTGCAGAGCCTGTAGGTTGTACAGCAACCATTTTGAATAAAATGTACAAAGAAAATGGTATCGAAGTGAGTGCACCGATTGCTGGCCTGATGCTGTCTGCGATTATCTCCGATTCCCTGTTGTTCAAATCCCCGACTTGCACAGAGCAGGACGTAGCCGCTGCGCGTGAACTGGCTGCCATTGCTGGTGTAGATGCAGACAGCTATGGTCTGGACATGCTGAAAGCTGGCGCGGATCTGAGCCAAAAAACAATTGCTGAACTAATTTCCCTGGATGCAAAAGAATTCGTAATGGGTCAATCCAAAGTGGAAATTGCACAGGTTAATGCCGTTGACGTGAATGATGTTCTCGTGAAGCAACCTGAGCTTGAAGCAGCTATTGATGCGATCATTTCGAGTAAAGGTCTCGACCTGTTTGTATTTGTCGTAACAGACATTCTGAACAACGATTCCGTAGCTTTGGCATATGGTACATCCACTAAAGCCGTGGAGAAGGCTTACAATGTGACGCTGTCTGATAGCAGAGCTATCTTGAAAGGCGTAGTATCACGCAAATCACAAATTGTACCGGTTCTGACGGAAGCGTTCAACACGCTGTAAATCAAACCGATTGGCATATTCATACGCTGATATGTATTACAAATAAGTAGCAATACCATCCTAGCCTGCTCTGATCCGTAAATGGTCAGGACAGGCTTTTGATGTAGAGGAGGAAGAATCATGATCAAAAATGAAAAGATCAAAGCAGCCGAAGTGCAGCTGACCGGCCTGAATGGTGAAGATCTGGGTGTGATGTCCACGCAGGAAGCACTTTTACTTGCAAAGCAGCATAAAGTGGATCTGGTGTGCTTGTCCTTGATGACGAGTCCACCGCCATGCAAGCTGATTGGCGCAGGAGCAGCCAAAGCGGAAGCGCAGCAGGCGAAGAAAAAAGCGAGCAAATCCCCCGATAAACGTAAAGTAAAGGAAATTCGCTTGAACCTTGCGATGGAAGATCATGACCGGGAGACGAAGCAGTCTCAGGCGGAGCGCATTCTGAAGAAGGGTGATTCGGTAAAACTCGTCATCCAGGTGCATGGAGCCAAAGAAGGAGTTGCAGGCAAGGAGTGGGCTGAGCAGCTGAGCAAATCGCTGGCTGAATTCGGTAGCAAAACGACAGGTGTTCAGGTAAGTGGTAAACAGGTTGTTGTGCAACTGGACCCGAATGCGTAAACTGCCAGGTGCGATCCTCGGTGTAGTACAAAGGTAAGGCGAATGTTGATGCAGTAATGATCTTTTGGATGTAAAGAAAGCCCAATGAGGTGGCAGGCTAACTGCTGCTGTATTGGGCTTGTTTGTCATCACTTGGATTGAGGTATTGTTCGCAATTGAATGCAAAAGCCGTTTCCGTTTCAGTAGTTCAACTGCGTAAATAACGGCTGCCACCAAGTCGTACATATAACTGTCCGGGTAAAACAGGCGTAGAACCAGCGGCCATATTATTCTGGCTGTTTTTGGCGAATCGGGATAAATAAAAGAAGTCCGGATAGATCACCATATCCATTAAGTAGGCGGAGACTCGGCTACCTGGAACGCGGAACTGATTCAGGGTACGTATAATCTCTTCGCCACTTGCAATACCAATGCCATGACCATAATACAAGTTCTCGCGCAGCATGAACGTATTCTCTCCCTGCCACTCGGGGGTTTCCGGAGAAACATCCGGATTTTTGAAATACAGCACATCTCCTGGCAGGGCGGTTTCGCTACCGTTTTTTTCGGTTAATCGCAGGTCACTGTCATAATGCCAGTCAAAGAGTAACAGATTTCGAAACAGGGAATTAAAGGCGTCTTCGCGAATGCTTCCCAGCACTCCACCATACAGCACAATAACGGTAGCTGTTGCACATTCAAAAGCATATAAGTGTCCATTCCTCCAGATATCCCGGATGCCGTCGGCAGGGGTCACGTTTGATCTTAGCTCAAACCCACCTTCCGCATTACGATTCCAGTAGGCAGGATTACATCTGGATTTTTCAAAGGATGCAAAACTCACACCGCTTCGATCCAGCCCTTCCGCGGCTTCCACGAGAGAGCCCCTCAAGTCCCATTCAAATCGAAGATGATCCATGGATTGGTACACATACCTCGTTGGACGATTCTGGAGTTGCTGTAACCAATACCATTCAAAATCAGACCATTCCGAGCGGTTCAGCTGGACGGGTTGATTAGCAACAATGATCATGATCCATAACCTCCGTTCCTATTCGAATATTCAACATTGTATAATCGGGAGAGCACGGGTATTGTGTAGTATATGTCGATTCATGCAGGGATTTTGTCTGACCTCGTTTATAAATCATGGCATTTGGGGTAGTACTCTATAGATGAAGTTATGTTCAGGTCGATCTATTCATACGGAATACATTCAGATTCTCATAAAGGAGGACATGTAATGTCGAAATCCATTACAGAGAGCCGATCTCTGTTCGAACAATTGTATACGCACGCACCAATCGGCATTGCTGTCGCATCGCATGTAAATGGACGGTGGTTGCAGCTTAATCCTGCATTTTGCGAGATGCTTGCATACAGTGAAGATGAACTGATCGATACTTCGGTCATACATATGATCTACGAAGAAGATCTGCATATGGAGGAATTCCGCAGCAAGTTCTGGGAAATGACTCATGAAACAAGTCCGATGTACGAGACGGAGGTTCGTCTGAAACGAAAGGACGGTTCGTTATTGTGGGCAACCATTAGAGCTTGCATTGTTAGGGATGAAACGAATGGTGAGCCATTGTATCTGTTGGTACAGGCTGCTGACATTACGAAACAAAAAGATGCAGAGGAAATCCTCATTGTGCAACGTAAGCAATTGGAAGAGAGCAGTCGCATCTCTCGCCTGCTGGCGGAGTCTTCACTAGACCTGATTGCAATACATGATGCCGATTCAAGTCGTACATTTAAATATGTATCGAATGCATGTAAAAGCATGTTGGGCTATGAGTTGGAAGAAGTTATAGGTAAGCCGGGAACATTTGTTATCTATCCGGAGGATGTGCCTTTGGTTGAAGCGTACGTAGAAGAGCAGAGAAAGGGTCTGGCTCCCAAACGGCTCAATTATCGCCTGTTACATAAGGATGGATCTACGGTATGGGCAGATACGATTACGCACTATGTATATGACGATTCAGGTGAATTAATGGAGATGGTCGCCGTAACCCGGGATATCACAGCCAGCCAGCAACAACAGTTAAGCATGCAGGAGTACAGATCGTTATTTGACTGTAATCCCCTAGGTGTGGCTTCTCTTGATCTGGAAGGCAATCTGCTGAAAGCCAATATGGGTCAGGAACAGTTGACAGGACACACCAAAGAGGAGCTGCTGAGTCGGCCTTTTGATCACCTCATTGATCCTGTGGATCTGGAGAAGACTCGATATCATTTTGAGGAAACGGTGAAGGGCAATGCACAGAGCTACGAGATAGGTTTAATTCACAAAAATGGGCAGCGGATTGAAACAAATGTGATTAATGTTCCTATTATACTGGAGAACAAAGTTGTTGGGGTCTACGGGATTACGAGTGACATTACAGAGTCCAAACGTTACGTCGAGGAAATCGAGAATCTTAGTTATGAACGGGCATTGATTTTGAATGGCATGTCTGAGGGTGTTATTGGACTGGACCTGGAAGGGAATCTGAACTTTGCCAATCCGGCCGCTGCGGAGATCATGAACTTCTGTCCAAGTGAATTGAATGGCAAACCATTAGAACAGATGATGATCCAAATGCAGAGCGAAGGCATCCCCTACCCATCCAAGGATACACCAATTCTACAGGCTGTTCGTGAGGGACGAGGTCTGCCACGTACCGAATCCGTATTCTGGAGACAGGATGGGTCCAGTTTCCTGGCAGAGTTCCAATTGAAGCCGATTATGGATCAGGGTAGAACGCGCGGAGCAGTGTTGGTTTTCCGTGATATGACATCTGTTAAGGACATCATACGTGCCAAGGAAGCAGCAGAGCATGCAGACCGGGCAAAGTCCGAGTTTCTCGCCATCATGAGTCATGAGCTTCGTACGCCATTAAACGGCATCATGGGCATGGCCCATCTGTTAATGGAAACCGAGCTGGATGATGAACAGAAAGGTTTTGCGGAAATCATGATTGATAGCGGCGAATCCCTTTTGTACATTCTGAACGAAATTTTGGATTTCAGCAAAATCGAAGCAGGCAAAATGGATCTTGAGCGCGCACCTGTAGATATTAAGGCGATGCTGGGTGGGGTGATCGAGCTGTTTGCACTGAAGGCATCAGAGAAAAATATTGAACTCTATTGTGAAGTGTCGGACCATATTCCTGAACGCATTCGAGGGGATGAGACACGAATCCGGCAGATTTTGATTAATCTGGTGGGTAATGCCGTTAAATTCACAGAGCAGGGCCGTATTATGGTGAGCGTAGGTGCTGATTTCTCAGATGAGCATGGTCAGGATAAACTGATGTTGACCTTTAAGGTGAGAGATACGGGGATTGGCATTCCAATAGAAAAGCAGCATCAGTTGTTCCAATCCTTCTCACAGCTTGATCCGGCCATCAATCGTAAGTTTGGCGGGACAGGTCTAGGCCTTGCGATCAGCAAAAAACTGGTAGAATTAATGGGCGGAGCGATTGGTGTACAGAGTGAGATCGGTGAGGGGGCAGAATTCCAGTTCACCCTCGTAGTGGAGCGGTGGTTAGAGGAGAGTAATGACCCAATCGAAATCACCACGAATGATGAACTGCAATTGGATCGAGCGAATCTTGCCCATGACATCAAAATTTTGATTGCTGAGGATCAAGCGGTCAACAGTCATCTGTTGGAGGAGATGCTGCGAAAGTTTGGCGGAGTATGTGATATCGTTGAGAATGGTGCACAGGCCGTCGATTCATTGAACAAGATTCAATATGACCTGGTGTTTATGGATATTCAAATGCCCGTTATGGATGGGATTGAAGCGACCTGCCACATCAGACAGACCCACCCAGAAATACCGGTTATTGCAGCGATTACAGCTTTTGCAGGCGCCGGTGACCGTGAGGAGTGTCTGAAATGCGGGATGCAGGACTTTATCAGCAAACCGTTTCATTCCACAGAGATTAGCCGCGTACTGAATACATGGGTTCCTTATATTCGCTCTCAAAGGGTAACGTAACAGAAAAATAACCTGCGCCTTGAAATTCAAGGTACAGGTTATTCTGTCATTTACGACCAGCCTCCGATTAAACCGGAGAGAGTCACACATTCGTCATCTTCCAAATCTGCAATCAGAGTGAGTTCTTCGTTGTCTTGTGGATCAACGGAGAATAATTCACGGCGTCCGTCCTCATGCACAATAATGACTAACTGATGGCCGCCCTTTGTATCAAACTGGTACTTAACTCCAATACCAGGTAGTGGGCATTCGCGGATATTCATGAAACCTGTCACCTCTTTAGCTTTGCTTAATAAAAAATTAACCGTTCACACAGTACGGATGTATTCTACTATCCATAACACCGTTTGGCAAGTCACAAATAAAATTGGTGTGAAGAATTAATTTTTTCCGCGATGTGATCTTGCACTGTGGCGCTGTCTGGCCCGCCTGCGACGAACAAAAAACCAAATGAGCAGAGCAGCAATTAATAATAGACCAATGACTGCAATTATGATGATATTCCGGATATTGGGAACCTGTACAGTCAGATCCAGTTTATTCATCTGGAGGGGTGAAACGTGCCAAATGAGCGTTTTTCCGCCATCCTCCACTTGATCCGCATTCGAATCGGCTGCTTTGATGGGCAAAGACAACTTAAAGTCAAAGTTAACGTCTTTTAACAAGAGGTTTTTAAGAAAGCTAGGCACCTTGTTAATTTGATTTTTGATCTCACCATCGGGCATGGACTCCATGAGATCGGCTTCTGCTGTAATGTGCATCTTGGAAGTGAAGAAGCCGGGGGAAGTTGTTTGTTCAACTTTGATCCCTTGTGGTAACTTGGACGTATCAAAGCTGGTTTTATTGCTTTTTTCATAATGGGTGGTCGCTGTGAGCTGCTTCTGATCTCCCTGTTCCGAAACCTCTGCCTGGAAGTTATTTCGATTCAATGCATCTGCGATCAGAGGCATGAGATTGTCTTGTCCAATTTTTCCAAGAGCGGAGTTCTTTACGTTGAGATTGAGATCCAGATCCGTTGATCCATCCATATTTACCGTTAGATGGGCTTCTCCATCAGCACAGGCGGTCAAAACAGATAACATAAGGGCTAATAAAACAGTAAGAAATAGCTGACGGAAGGGAATGCGAGTTGACATGTCTTTCAACCTTTCTGCGTAAAAATCCAAATTCCATTTCATAGAAGTATAGTATACACCGTAAGCATGGCGGATGAAACTTTGCACCGTGCAGCCAGGTACGTATGATTTAGTGTGATCGGGGAAATAATCCATTTATTAAAATTAAAGATTTCGTATTTTTGTCAATGTTCGGTCAATTCAAACGGCGCTTCACCGTGTACACTAGTAGTAGTGTGATGAATATACGGAAGCAGGGAGGTTACATTCATGACATATATCATTATTATGGCTGTTATTATGGTCGTGGGCATGGTCGGAATGGGCTGGTTCTATCAGATTATGGATAAAGACCAAAGCTAGTATTGTTTAAATGTGAAAAGAAGAGAGACAACCTATAAGCTGGCTTCGCTAACGCGAGGCGGGCTTATTTGTGTGGGGAAAAATTTTGAGGCACTAACCTTACATAAGTAAGTAATATTTGTAACCATTCATGTTGCACAATTTGACCGATGGACAAATATTTTTCGTAATTATGGGATTTTTTAGCTGCTCTTTTGTATAATAGGGGGTAGTTTAACTCGGGATACTCCCGAAATTCTGCCAAACAGGAAAGGGTGTACATAAATGAAATTTAGTGAGTATACGTATACACGTCCGAATCTGGAACACATCAAGACATCTTTCCGTGAGCTGTTGAGCGGTTTTGAAGCTGCGGCAACGGTTGAAGAACAGAGTGGGTTCATGGATCAGATTAACGCGCTGCGCAGTGATTTTGAGACACAAGCCCAATTGGTCTACATCCGTCATTCCATTGATACCAATGATGAGTTTTATAAGGCGGAGAACGAATTTCTGGATGAGAATGCACCAATTGTGCAGGAATACATTACGGATTTTTACCGTGCATTGGTTAACTCCAAATTCCGCAACGAGTTGGAACAAAAATGGGGTTCACAGCTGTTCCAGTTGGCGGATCTTTCACTGAAAACATTCAGCCCGGAAATTATTGAAGAGCTCCAGAAGGAGAACAAACTTTCCACAGAATACAATCAGTTGATCGCATCGGCCAAAATTCCGTTCGAAGGTGAAGAGCGCACGTTGCCACAGCTTCATCCATTTGAACTGTCCACGGATCGCTCCATGCGGGAGCGTGCTTCGGAAGCCAGATACACGTTCATGGCTGAACATGAAGCTGAATTCGATCGCATTTACGATGAACTGGTTAAAGTGCGTACACAGATCGCGAAGAAATTAGGTTATCCAAGCTATGTAGAACTCGGTTATGATCGTATGAACCGTACGGATTACAACGCCGAGATGGTTGCCAACTTCCGTGCACAAGTCCGTGATTATATCGTGCCTGTGGCGACCAAGCTCAGAGAGCGTCAGCGTAATCGGATTGATGTGGATACGCTGTATTATTACGATCAGGGTTTCAGCTTCAAGACGGGTAACCCGACACCTAAGGGTGACGCGGACTGGATTATTGAACATGGTAAAAAAATGTACGCTGAATTATCACCAGAGACGGATGCATTTTTCCAGATGATGACCGAAAACGAGCTTATGGATCTGGTAAGCAAAAAAGGTAAACAGGGCGGCGGATATTGTACGTTCCTGAACGATTACAAAGTGCCGTTTATCTTCTCCAACTTCAACGGTACATCCGGTGATATTGATGTATTGACACATGAAGCAGGTCATGCTTTCCAGGTGTATGAAAGCCGTGATTTTGCAGTGCCTGAATACAACTGGCCGACATATGAATCGGCTGAGATTCATTCCATGAGTATGGAGTTCTTCACATGGCCGTGGATGCAGTTGTTTTTCAAGGAAGATACGGACAAGTACAAGTTTGATCACCTGTCTTCCGGTCTGTTGTTCATTCCGTATGGTGTAGCTGTGGATGAATTCCAGCATTTTGTGTATGCGAACCCGGATGCAACACCAACGGAGCGTAAGCAGGCTTGGCGCAACATTGAGAAGACCTATCTGCCACACATCAATTACAAAGATAATGCGTATTTGGAGCAGGGTGGTTTCTGGCATAAGCAAGGTCACATTTTCTCATCGCCATTCTATTACATTGACTATACGTTGGCACAAATCTGTGCATTTCAGTTCTGGAAACGCAGCAATGAGGACATGAAGTCCGCATGGGCCGATTATCTGACATTGTGCAAAGCGGGAGGAAGCCTGTCCTTCACCGGATTGGTTGAACTGGCTGGATTGAACTCTCCATTCGAGGATGGCTGTGTATCCTCCGTAATTGGTGAGATTGAGGCATGGCTTGACGGCGTGAACGATAAGGCGCTGTAAGCCTTCGTAAGGATGCTTTTAGTGTAAGTACCTTCGGTAAGGTATAAGTAGTGGATAAAGCTTTAAGATGGATAAGTAAGACGACTTGGAGACCTTCGGGTGTCTGGGTCGTCTTTTTCATTACGGGGAAAAATCAATCTCAAGTGTAACATTTATCGGATTCATTGTGATTTATTTCACTATATCTGAAAACGGATTCAGTTACAATGAAGATAGTAAATCAGGGGTTACAGGAGGCTGGTTCAAATGGCAACACATGCATATTATGTTCCGCCCGTGAACTTGATGGGTAGAGGCTGTTTACAGGAAGCAGGTCAGATGATTGAACAGATGGGTATCCGCAAGGCGCTGGTTGTAAGCGATCGCCAATTGATTACTTCAGGCGTTGCTGAACAGGTACTGTCTATACTAAGAAAATCAGGGTTAGACTATGTAGTATATGATGAGGTTCAGCCTAATCCAACATGTCAGAATGTACATGATGGACTACAAGTATTCCAGGATCATGGCTGTGACGCAATTATATCGATAGGCGGAGGTTCACCGCAGGATGCTGCCAAAGGCATTGGCATTGTAGCTACGAACGGTGGGCATATCCGTGAATATGAAGGATTTCATCAATCAAAACATAAGTCTGTGCCACTTGTGGCTGTTAACACAACGGCTGGCACATCGAGCGAGGTGACAATTAACTACGTGATTACAGATGAGGAACGTAAAGTAAAGATGGTGATGGTGGACCGCAACAGTCTGGTCTCCCTGTCGGTTAATGATCCTGAGCTGATGCTCAGCAAACCTGCAAGTCTCACAGCGGCCACAGGAATGGATGCGTTGACACATGCCGTAGAAGCGATGGTTACACCAGGTGGATTTACAGTGACAAGTGCGACAGCTGCAGCAGCTGTTGAACTGATCTTTGAATACTTGCCAAGAGCCGTGAGAGACGGCAGTGATCTGGAAGCGCGGGAACATATGACGTATGCGTGTTTCCTTGGCGGGATTGCTTTTAATAATGCGGGCCTGGGTTATGTCCATGCGATGGCGCATCAACTGGGTGGCGTATATGATCTGCCGCATGGTGTCTGTAACGCAATGTTACTCCCCTATGTGGAAGAGTTGAACGCCAAGCATGTACCCGGCAAATTCCGTCATATTGCTAAGGCCATTGGTATGGATGTGAAGGGTAGAAGTGATGAGGAGTGTTCCGATTACGTCATTGAGGCCATACGTCAGCTATCGAAGGAAGTCGGCATTCCTGAGAAACTGTCTGAACTGGGTGTAAAAGATCCCGATGTGGAACTGCTTGCCGATAACGCGATGAAAGATGCCTGTGCACCAGGTAATCCCTATCAACCGTCCAAGGATGAGGTGATGGAGCTGTTTCGCAAAATTATATAGACTGTTTCAGGAACGGATACACCAAAATAACAGACAAAATGAGCCGGGATCGAAAGTCGGCTTTTTTGTCATGTGAACTCATGCTTTTTACTTATTTTTCCACTTAATGATTGCACAAAAACTAAAGGATTTTGCTTCTCTATTATCGAATATAATATGAATAACAGCGGCACGAGAAAGGGTAATCTTACCCGCAACTTGATGTCGATGTTTTCCAGTAAGATTCCCCAGTCCGTTTCGTGTTTAATGTTAAATAGGAGTAGTCTATTTCATTGTTCACGAGCTACACCTTAAGTTCTGCATCTAACATTCACCTCTGTAAGACAGTCAAGCAATTCTACACCAGCATCATCTCTATTTCAGGCTTTACAATCCAAGAAGTTCAACTGCAACAAAGATTCACCGGTTACACATCTGTACAGCAAGCTCCTAATCAAGACAACAGTGTCCACACAACAGAATATCGATTATGGGCTCTGAAATGAATCAGAACGAATGCACGTGGAGGAGGCTGTAATGATGGCGAAAAAAGAAGTTGTAGCGATGCTACTTGCCGGAGGGCAAGGTAAGAGGTTAAAAGGATTGACCAAATCACTGGCTAAGCCAGCTGTATATTTTGGGGGCACGTACCGAATCATTGATTTCCCGCTGAGTAACTGCTCTAATTCTGGTATTGATACAGTGGGTGTATTGACCCAATATGAACCACTTGTCTTACATTCCTATATTGGCATTGGCAGTGACTGGGATCTGGATCGAAAAAACGGCGGGGTATATGTACTTCCTCCACATGAACGTGAAGACGGTAGCAACTGGTACCGGGGTACAGCGGATGCGATCTTCCGGAACCTGAACTTTATTGAACAATTCGATCCTGAGCATGTGCTCATTCTGTCAGGGGATCATATCTATAAGATGGACTACGAAAAAATGCTCCAGTATCACAAAGAAAAAGATGCGGATTGCACCATATCGGTCATTGATGTCTCATTGGAAGAAGCCAGCCGGTTCGGAGTGCTGAACACCAACGATGACTATAGCATCTATGAATTTGAAGAAAAACCTCCTGAGCCCAAGAGCACACTGGCTTCCATGGGTATCTATCTCTTCAAGTGGGATGTACTGAAACGTTTCCTGATCCAGGATGAACAACAGGCATCCACCTCCTATGATTTTGGTAAAGATATTATTCCTTTATTGCTTGAAAATGAAAAATCCTTATATGCGTATCCATTTGAAGGTTATTGGAAAGACGTTGGTACCATTCGCAGTCTGTGGGAATCCAATATGGACCTTTTGGATGAAGACACACCGTTTAATCTGAATGATCCGGACTGGCGTATTTTCACACGTAATCCGAACCAACCTGCACAATACATCTCACCTTCGGGCAAGGTGCGGAATTGTATTATTAGTGAAGGTACTGTAGTGCATGGTGAGGTCAATCATTCTGTTCTGTTCTATGGAATTGAAGTTGGTGAGAACAGTGCGGTCATTGATTCGGTGATCATGCCAAGAGTGAAAATCGGGCAAAATGTGCGCATTTACCGAGCTATTATCGCAGAAGGATTGGTTATTCCGGATGGAACACAGATTTCGCCTGCACCGGAAGATGAGAGTGATATATTGCTCGTGGATCAGGAAGAACTGGAACGTCAGCTTCGCCAAGGAATAACCAGCAAGGCCTAATTGAAGTCAAAAGGACGGTGCATGCGATGAAACAATTGATCGGAGTTATTAACCTTGACCATGAACTTGAAGAATTGAAGGAATTGACGTATTTTCGCTGCGGAGCCGCGGTGCCTTATGCCGGGCGTTACCGTCTGATCGATTTTGTTCTATCCAATATGATGAATGCAGGCATTGAGAGTATTGGTGTATTTGTACGGCGAAAATACCGCTCGTTGATGGACCATCTTGGTGACGGTAAACCTTGGGATTTGGATCGCAAGCATGGTGGCATGTTTATTTTGCCACCAGACTGGAACGATCCAACAGATACATCACAAGGGGACTTGCAGCATTTCCATAACAATTTGGACTTTTTCCACAGAGGGGCAGGACAATATGTTGTGCATGCGGGCAGTCGCCATGTGACCAAAGCAGATCTCCAGGATGTCTACAGGTATCACATCAGTAAAGGAGCGGACGTTACACTGGTCTGCAAAAAAGTAGATCAGCTGCTGCCTGAACATGACGCCTGTGTCAAAGTTGAACATGACGGGGACGGTAACGTGGTGGACATTCACCAAAGCGCTAATCACCCGAATATATATACAGAAATTTTCATCATGGAAAAAGAATTGTTCTTGCGCCAGGTGCAACGCTGCATCGATCATGGCGAGAGCCATTTCTTCCGGGATGTGATTCAAAAAAATCCGGATGGATTGAATATCGCTGCGTATGCATATGATGGCTATCACGCAGTCATCAATTCCATTGACAGTTATTATCGCAACAGTATGGATCTGCTGAACACAGGGCAATATGAACAACTTTTCAAGGAAGATCCGATCCAGACCAAAATTAAATACGAAGCGCCTGCCAAATATCTGGATACCGCCGATGTTAAACATTCACTTCTCGCGAATGGCTGCATCGTAGGTGGAGAGGTGGAGGACAGCATTCTGTTCCGTGGTGTACAGGTGGCCAAGGGTGCCAAAATAAAAGGTTCCATCATCATGCAGAAATGTTACATTGGTGAGGGGACGGTACTTGAGAACGTCATTCTCGATAAAGACGTGAAGCTGACTGGAGGACAGACGCTGATCGGTGACCCGTCAAATCCATACATTTTAGCGAAAAGTACTATTATCTAATGCCCACACGTAACCGATATCTTCTATAAATATATATAAAATAAAAATCCTGTAGGATGGATTTAAGGTTCATGGACGAACGTTGTTTGGTAAGAGCGTAGGCAGTAAGTGAAGGGGACGAAATCGATTCTGAAGAAGCGTAGCGGTCTCCTAAAAGCTTTCTGCAAGAAAGCTGCTTCGAAAGCATATGCTGTCTTCAAATTTTACCCTTGATTATATAAATTCAACTTAAACATTTACACAAAACGGAGAGGACAGAAATGACCTGAAGAAGCGTAGCGCTCGCCTTTATCCCCGGATTTTCCCATTTTAAAAAGGAATCAAAAAAATCTGGGGATAACAGCGATCGGAAGGTTATTCTGTCATCGAAGTGTGCAGTGTAAATATTCTCTAGTTCAATTTATATGAACCGCCACCATCCTGCAGGATTTCCCCGGGAGGAACCTACTTTTGTTTGACAACAAGGAAACGTTCAAGAGTATATTTACACGGAATCTGGTCAGCAAATTGGGCAAACCGATTGAAGAAGCAACACAGGAAGACGTGTACCATGTACTGGGAAGCATGATTCGTGAATATGCAGGCCAGGATTGGGCAGCGTCGAATCAGGGGTTCAAGCAGCGCCAGGATAAACAGGTCTATTACTTCTCGCTGGAATTCCTGATTGGACGTCTGCTCGGCAACAATCTGTTGAATGTGAATGAATTGGAATTGGTGCGTGACAGTTTAGCTGAGCTGGGCTTCTCCTTGGAGGAGATAGAAGAACAGGAGGCGGATGCAGGACTCGGTAACGGAGGTCTGGGACGACTCGCTGCCTGTTTCCTGGATTCACTCGCATCACTACGATATGCAGGACATGGTTGCGGGATTCGATATAAATACGGGTTGTTTGAGCAAAAAATCATCAATGGTAATCAGGTAGAGTTACCCGACAATTGGCTGGATAAGGGCAATGAATGGGAAGTCCGCCGTCCAGACAAAAAGGTGGAAGTACAGTTCTGGGGCCGGGTAGAAGCTCATGAGCAGGATGGAGAATATCAGTTTGTTACAAAAGATGCCGAATCGGTTGTCGCCATTCCCTATGACGTGCCTGTCATCGGTTATGGTCAAACCCATGTGAATACATTGCGTCTCTGGAGTGCCGAGCCAAAGCGCGAGACTTCACTCGACACCCCTTCGAACTATTACGGTTATCTGGATTATAGCCGATCGGTTGAATCGATCTCGGAGTTTCTATATCCAGATGATTCCCAGTATGAAGGAAAGCTGCTGCGATTGAAGCAGCAATACTTCATGTGCTCGGCAGGTGTACAGAGCGCTTTGCGTACGTTCAACAAACTGGAACTACCGTATGATCGTTTGCCTGATAAAGTGGCCTTCCACATTAACGACACGCATCCAACCTTGGTTATACCAGAACTGATGCGCATCCTGATTGATGTGAAGGGGTACGGCTGGGATGAAGCATGGGATATCACAACCCGTACTGTATCGTATACCAATCATACAACGCTTAGTGAGGCGCTTGAGAAGTGGCCTGTATCCATGATCAGCAGGCTGCTGCCACGAATCTACATGATCATTGAAGAGATCAACAAACGCTTCTGTGGCATGCTGCTGGACCGGTATCCGGGAGATCAGGATCGCATAGGGCATTTGGCTATTGTTGCAAACGATCAGGTACGGATGGCACATCTGGCGATTGTAGGCAGTCATAGCGTGAATGGTGTTGCAGCTCTGCACACCGAGATTTTGAAAGAGCGCGAGATGGCTCCGTTCTATGAACTGTATCCAGAGCGTTTCAATAACAAAACGAATGGTATCACTCACCGCCGCTGGTTGATGCATGCCAATCCGAAACTGTCTGATCTCATCACGGATACAATCGGTAACGAATGGATAACAGAGCCGGGCAAGCTGGACCAGTTGGCTGGTTTTGCGGATAATACATCATTCCAGGAGCAGTTCCGTTCAATTAAGCGGGATAACAAAGAGCGGCTTGCTGCGTATATTCTGGACCATACCGGGACAGCAGTGAATCCGGATTCCATCTTTGATGTGCAGGTGAAGAGACTACACGGGTACAAACGTCAACTGTTGAACATTCTGCATGTTATGCATCTGTATAACCGGCTTAAGAATGATGCTTCGTTTGATATGGTACCACGTACGTTCATCTTTGGTGCCAAGGCAGCGCCGAGTTATTATTTTGCCAAGAAAATTATTAAGCTGATCAACAACGTGGCTGACACGGTGAATCGGGATGCGGCCGTGAATGACCGCTTGAAGGTATTTTTCCTCGAAAATTATTCCGTCTCTCTTGCAGAGAAGATCATTCCCGCTGCGGATGTTAGTGAACAGATCTCAACCGCAGGTAAGGAAGCTTCCGGTACGGGCAACATGAAATTTATGATGAACGGGGCTTTAACGATTGGCACGATGGATGGAGCCAACGTGGAGATGGCGGAGCAGGTTGGGGAAGAAAATATGTTCATCTATGGTCTGCGTGCAGACGAAGTACTTGAGTATTATCGTTCCGGCAGCTATCGTCCGAATGAGATCGTGCAGCACGATGAACGCATTCGCGAGGTCGTGGAGCAACTGGTGCATCCAGGTGCATTCTGTTATCGTGACGGGGAGTTCTGGGATATTTATGACTCCTTACTGGCCCATGGTGACGAATACTTTGTATTGCGTGATTTTGCTGCTTATGCAGACGCGCATGCAGCGATTGACCAGGCGTATCGGGATATTCCGGGCTGGACTCGGAAAGCGATATTAAACACGGCACATTCCGGCATATTCTCCAGTGATCGTACCATTAGTGAGTATGCGACAGATATCTGGGATATTCATCCCGTGTCCGGGAACTGGAAAGGTTAAGAATAGATTGTTAAACAAACAAGTCCCCTTGTTCACAAGAGCTATCTCTGTTGGTAAATCAACCAGCGTAGAGAGCATCTCCTTGTAGAACAAGGGGGTTTTGGCATACAGTGTATCATAGTGTCATTCAACTTGAAGAGAATCGGAACTCGCGTATCTTTCGTCATACAAGTTCGCACACAAAATCAAAAAAAAGATCTGGATCTCAGTCATACTACATAAGAAATCGTTTGATATTTTGAATTAGATAGGGGAGCCGTCACTATGGATCATTACACACGAATTCAGCTTGCTATTGAGTATTTGGAGCAGCATTTGCAAGATGATTTTAATATCAGAGAGACGTCCGCTGCTGCGAGCTTTTCGGCGTTTCATTTTCAGCGTTTATTTCAGGCGATCACGGGATTCACGGTACTGGAGTACGTGCGCAGACGCAGATTAACGGAAGCTGTAGGGATGCTGCGGGGCACATCGGAAGGCATACTGGACATTGCGATGAGCTTTGGCTATCAATCTCAAGAGGCATTTACCCGTGCATTTTCAGCCTACTTTGGAATGACACCGGCGAAGCTACGTAAGCTGGAAGTGGATCAGTTGTCTCTTCTGAAGATGCAACAGAGCATTGATTTTAACGATTATCGAACTCGGCTTGATGGAACTTTCCACATGAACACACCCCGTCTGGTCACACGGGAACCGAACTGGATTGTCGGCTATGAATATAAGACCAACCTGAATGACAATCAGCATTATGCTGAAATACCCGGATTTTATCACGATTTTGGCATGGAACAGAAATTCATGGCGATCCCGGAGAGGACACGACCTGATATGGCTTATGGTGTGGCCTGTCATTTTGAAGAGGATGGAGCATTTTCTTTTATTGTGGGTGAAGAAAGCAGTGGAGCATCGCAGGTACTTGAAACCGGTTTTACTTCGATTGAAATTCCGGGCGGCTTGTATGCAGAGTTCACCGTGGAAGGCTCTGGGCAGGATATTCGGAAAATGATCTATGGCAGCTGGCTGCCGCAGTCTAACTATGAACGGAGGGAAGGACCAGACTTTGAAGTGACGGATGTCTGGAAATCGACCCCTGAACAACTGGACATGAAGATCTATATCCCGTTAAAATAGACCTTACCGCTTCGCGGAATTCAAGGTCGGAGGCCGGGATGAATGAGCGAAAAGTCGTGGCTCCACTCCAAGTGGACGCTGACCATTGTTGCTTGCATGGCACTGCTTTACATACTGATTATGGGTATTTTACTGTTTGTCAGTGGACGAACACCTAGCATGTATTATCAATATAATCTCGTACCCTTCGAGACGATTCGTCCACTTCTTATGGAGAGGGAGAGGTACAATACAGATACCTGGGTCAAAAACCTGTTTGGCAATATCGTATTGTTTATTCCGCTGGGTATCTGGATTCCATGGTTGTTTCGGAGGTGTCGTTCGTTCCTGACATTTACATCTACAGTTGTTTTGCTTCTGCTGGGTGTTGAGGTCACACAATTGATTACACGTGTAGGTTCGTTTGATGTGGATGACATCATTCTGAACACAATCGGTGCCGGGATAGGTTACGCCGGATTTAAGTTAATCTTATGTTCACAAAAAAAGACTCGGAATTGAACCGCAGATCGCGGTCCATGACCGGGTCTTTTTGCATAAGATACCTTTCAAATGTTTACAAGGGAATCATTTCGGATAAAACATATTAACGGCTTAATACAGTGAGCAGAGATTATATATAAATTTAACTAAACATTTACACGAAACGGAGAGGACAGAAATAACCTGAAGAAGCGAAAGCGTTCGCCTTTATCACCGGATTTTCCCCTTATAAGGGGAATTCATAAAATCTGGGGATAACAGCGATCGGAAGGTTGTTCTGTCATCGGAGTGTCCAGTGTAAATATTCTTTCGTTCAATTTATATATTGAACAATGATGAGAGCGAGGTGGGCGATATCGTTTGGTGGAAAGAGAGTGTGGTATACCAGATTTACCCGAGCAGCTTTAAAGATTCGGACGGGGATGGATATGGCGACTTGCAGGGGATCTATGAGAAGCTCGATTATTTGGAGAATTTGGGCGTAGATGTGATCTGGCTCTGTCCCATTTACGATTCACCAGGACATGATAACGGATATGATATCCGGGATTACTACGGCATTTTACGCAAGTATGGCACGATGGAGGATTTTGATCGATTATTGGCAGAGGCACACAAGCGTGGTCTCAAGATCATGATGGACCTGGTGCTGAATCATACGTCAGATGAACATGCTTGGTTTGCTGAATCGCGTTCGTCAAAGATGAATCCGAAGCGGGATTATTATATTTGGCGTTCAGGCAAAAATGGGCAGGTGCCGAATAATTGGGAGTCCTATTTTGGGGGTTCGGTGTGGAAGCATGATCCTGAGACAAATGAATATTATCTGCATCTGTATTCCGAACAGCAACCGGATCTCAACTGGAACAATGCACAGATGGCAGAAGAGATGTATGAGATGGTACATTGGTGGCTGGAAAAAGGGGTCGACGGATTCCGTTTCGATGCAGTAGCGCATATCGCCAAGGCAGAGGGTCTGCCAAGTGCCCACAATCCGGATAATCTGCCGGTGGTTCCGGCGTATCAGCTCTTTTCTAACCTGGAACAGGTACACTCCATCCTGAAGAAACTGAATAACATGATCCTGAAACCCTACGGACCCATGACAGTTGGTGAGACTTCGGGACTTGGACCTGAGCAGGCCTTGGCTTATGTCGGGACGGATCGTGACGAGCTTAATATGGTATTCCAGTTTGAGCATATGTTCATTGATGCTAAATCCTCCGGAATTGGTAAATGGAACTATAAGGAATGGAAATTGACAGATCTCAAAGAAATCATGAGCCGGTGGCAAACGGTTTTGCATGGTAGAGGCTGGAACGCCAATTATATGGGGAACCATGATCAGCCACGTCCGGTTTCCCGTTTTGGTGATGATGGTAAATATCGGGTGCGTTCTGCTCAGATGCTGGCGACATGGATGCTCACACTCGAAGGGACCCCCTACATCTTTCAAGGAGAAGAGATCGGCATGACCAATGTCGCTTTCCCGAATATCGAACAATACCGGGACATCGAGACCAAAAATTATTTCAATCATTACATTGGTCAAGGTAAATCAAAGCATGAAGTTATGCAGGCGATTTGGCTGAAGAGTCGCGATAATGCCCGCACGCCGATGCAATGGGATGAGACGGAACATGCAGGGTTTACCCAGGGTCAGCCGTGGATTCAGGTGAATGATAATTATCCTGAGATTAATGTGGCTGATGCCGAAAGTGATCCGCAATCCATTTTGCATTATTACCGTAAGTTAATTGCCCTTCGCAAACAACATAAAGTACTTATCTATGGTGCGTATGAACTGCTGCTACCGGATGATCCGGATATCTATGCCTATACCCGAACGCTGGAAGATGAGCAGATGCTGGTCATTCTGAATTTCCGTGGGCATGAACCTGAGATGCACTGGCCGGAAGGTTGGACTTCCGAGCATGCCAAGCTGATCATCAGCAATGTGAGCAGACGTTATTCTACCGATGAAGGTGCCATTCAGCTTCAGCCGTATGAAGCAAGGGTGTATCGTAAGCAACGTTGACACGGAGGCTAGCGTAATTTTGCGTTGGTGAAGAGCTATGATTTATAATAATTAGTGGTTTTCAAAATAATCAAAACATATGTCGGGAGGAATCCAAGTTGTTGAATATTACGTTCCACGGTCACTCCAGTGTACAGCTGAGCACAGAAGAAAAGTCTCTGATCATTGATCCCTTCCTGCGTGGCAACGAGCTTGCCGTCACAAAGCCTGAAGATATTAAGACCGATGTTGTGTTGCTGACACATGCACATATGGATCACATCCTCGATGCTGAGCCTATTGCCAAAGCAAATAACGCCAAAGTTGTGGCTATTGTGGAATTGGCTACATATATGTCTTGGAAGGGTCTAGATACACTCGGCATGAACATGGGCGGAACGGTAGATCTTGATTTTGCTCAAGCCAAAATGATTCAGGCGTTCCATACTTCCGGGATTGTGCTCGAAGAAGAACAACGGATCATGTATGCAGGTTTGCCTGCTGGATATATCATTAATATTGGTGGTAAAACGATTTTGCATGCCGGAGACACAAGTCTCTTCGGGGATATGAAAATGATCGGTGATCGTCATGATATTGATGTAGCCTTCTTGCCGATTGGTGGATATTTCACCATGGGACCTGAGGATGCGCTGCAAGCGGCCGAATGGTTTAATGCCAAACTGACGATTCCGGTTCATTATGATACGTTCCCGGTAATTCGTCAGGATGCGGAACACTTCGTGCAACAACTGGCTGCAAAAGGGTTGGAAGGCCGTGTGCTGGCCCCCGGAGAATCCATTACCCTGTGATGCACATTTAACCCCTGTTCAATAATAAATGGATTTATGGATAAAGACGAATATCACGTCAAGATAACTGACGTGTTATTCGTCTTTTTTCGGTTTCAGGTTCAATTTTCACCAATAGAGTTGGTACAAATGACAAAAACATTGAAATTCCATTGTTGAACTCCCTTTTAGAATGATATAAAAAGTTACACGGAAACCAAAAGGAAATCCGAATTGACCGCAAACAGGGGGAGCGTTCATGTCATTTATGAAATCATTATTTTTTCAAATTATTGTAGCGGTAATCATCGGGATTGGCGTAGGCACTCTGTGGCCGGATCTGGGTAGCCTGCTGCAACCGCTCGGAACAGGTTTCATCAAATTGATCAAGATGATCATCGCACCACTGATTTTCATGGTGATTGTAACAGGCATTGCCAAAATCGGTGATCTGAAGTCGGTAGGTCGCATCGGGCTGAAAGCCATCGTGTGGTTCGAAATTGCAACTACAGTGGCGCTGGTACTTGGATTGGGAACAGCCAATCTGCTTCGCCCCGGTGCCGGAATGAACGTGGACCCTTCAACCATAGATACAAGCGGTATTGAAGCAAAAACTAATGGTTCCGAGTTACCGCATACGGTAGACTTTATCATGAATATTATTCCGACAAGTGTTGTAGATGCCTTTGCACAAAATGCACTTCTGCAAGTACTGCTCGTGGCATGTCTGTTCGGGGTTGCCCTGGCAGCAACAGAGAGTAAGGCAAAAGAGAATGTACTGACGCTGATTGAGAACTTGCTCGGCATTGTGTTCCGTATCATCGGTTATATCATGAAACTCGCGCCAATTGGTGCATTTGGAGCCATGGCCTACACGGTAGGTGCCTATGGGGCATCCACATTGTCGTCCTTTGGTCTGCTGATTCTGGCCTGTTACGGCGCAGCACTGCTGTTTTTGGTCATGTTGGCATTGGCTGCCTGGTGGATTACCGGGTTAAATTTCCTGCAATTTGTGAAATATACCCGTTCTGAAGTGATGCTGGCGATTGGAACCGGATCATCAGAAGTGGTGATGCCACGCATGATGGACAAACTAACCAAGGCGGGTTGTGATCGTGCGGTTGTGGGTCTTGTAGTGCCGACAGGGTACTCGTTTAATCTGGATGGCGCTTCGATCTATTTATCCTTGGCCACGGTTTTTGTTGCTCAGGCCGTAGGGATTGAACTGACATTGATGCAGCAAATTACGATTTTACTGGTGTTGATGTTAAGTTCCAAAGGCATGGCAGGAGTACCTGGCTCCGCATTCTTGGCCCTGTCCGCAACGGCAGTGGCTGTCAATGCTTTTCCGGTAGCAGCGGTTGCTCTGCTGCTTGGTGCAGATCGATTCATGGATACAATGCGTGTATTCACCAACCTGATGGGCAACTGTGTTGCAGCATTTGTGGTGGCAAAATGGGAAGGTCTGCTGGATCAAAAGCGAATGCGTGCCGTACTCTCTGGTGAGATCAGTGCCGCTGAACTGGAAAGAGAAGAGCAAGCTGCACTATCTCTATTGAAGTTGAATATGCAGGAAAAACAAGGGAAAGCCGTTGTTTCACCGGAGATGTCGTAAGAAGCGTTTTTGAAAAATTCAACCAAGTTCAACCCAATTAGACCGTCTGTTGCCCGCACCAATGGTGGGAAGAACAGACGGTTTCTTGTTGTCTCAATACAGATATCATTGGGTTCACGAACGCAGGTTCCAAAATAAATGTTACAGAGGAAAGATTTATGGGGAATGTGTAGAAGAGGCGGAGAATATACATATTATAGTTTCAACTTGTATATACATGTTTACTTATGTAATATAGATATGAAGTTAGCCGAGAACATCACATAAGAGCATTACAATTTATTGGAGGCGTTAACATGAGTTCTAATAACACAACTCCGTCATCTTGGTGGAAGACATCAACGGTGTATCAGGTATATCCGAAGAGTTTTAATGATACAACCGGATCGGGTACTGGAGATATTCGTGGATTAACCGAGAAGCTTGATTATTTGCAGCATCTGGGTATCGATATTGTGTGGTTGCAGCCGGTATATGTATCTCCGCAGCATGATAATGGGTATGACGTAGCGGACTATTATCGGATTAATCCGGATTATGGAACGATGGAGGATTTTGACGAACTGCTGAAAGGTCTGAAGGCTCGTGATATGAAACTGATGATTGATATCGTGGTGAATCACTCCTCGACCGATCATGAGTGGTTCCAGCAATCCCGTTCTTCCAAGGATAATCCGTATCGGGATTATTATATTTGGAAAGATCCTGCTCCGGATGGCGGTGTGCCAAACAACTGGCAATCCAAGTTCGGTGGGCCTGCTTGGCAGTTCGATGAACAGACGGGACAATATTTCCTGACTTTATTTGATAAAACACAGGCAGATCTGAATTGGGAGAATGAAGAAGTACGCAAAGCTGTACGGGATATGATCAAGTTCTGGGCTGAAAAAGGTGTAGATGGTTTCCGTATGGACGTGATTAACCTGATCTCCAAAGACCAGCGGTTCCCTGATGATGATGGCAGCGTGTCACCGGGTGACGGGCGCAAATATTACACGGATGGACCGCGTGTGCATGAGTACATCACCGAGATGTACGATGAAGTATTCGGGCCTTACAACATGGTGACGGTAGGCGAGATGTCCTCGACAACACTGGAACATTGTATCCAATATTCGAACCCGGCTTCCCGGGAGTTTTCGATGACGTTTAACTTCCATCACCTGAAAGTGGATTATCCGAATGGTCAGAAGTGGGAACTGATGCCGTATGATTTCGAAGCGATGAAGCAGCTCTTTAGTGAGTGGCAGACAGGCATGCAGGCCGGTGGAGGTTGGAACGCGCTGTTCCTTAATAACCATGATCAGCCGCGGGCATTATCCCGATTCGCCGATGATGGTGATTATCGTGCCGAGAGTGCGAAGATGCTTGCAACAACGATACACGGCATGCAAGGTACACCTTATGTCTACCAGGGAGAAGAGATCGGCATGCCGAATCCGGTCTGGAATGACGTTAGTGAGTTCCGCGATATCGAATCAACGAACATGTACCGCCTGCTTCAGGAAGAACGAGGCAAATCCGCTGAAGAAGCTTTCAACATTGTAAAAGAGCGTTCCCGGGACAACTCCCGCACACCGATGCAGTGGAATGGAAGTAAGAACGCCGGATTTACTACTGGAACACCTTGGCTGAAGGTGGATGAGCGGTATCCTTCCATTCACGTGGAACAGCAGCTGGCTGATCCAGATTCGATCTACTACCACTACCGCAAATTGATTGCCCTGCGTAAACAGGTAAACGTGCTGATCGACGGTCTGTATGAACGATTGGACGATGCACACCCGGATGTATTCGCGTACGCACGGACCAATGGAAGTGAAACTCTGATTGTTGTATCCAACTTCAGTAAACGAGATGTCACATTCTCGCTTCCGGAAGCGGTCTGGAATGATCACATTGCAGGCAAATCAGCAGAGTTACTCATAGGAAATACGGAGGCAGCCCCTGCGCTGACGCAGGAAATCTCTCTCAGTCCGTATGCATCCTATATGTGGCTTGTGCCACAACAGGACTAATCACATTTTATAAATAGGAAGTGACACTATGGCAATCGATAAAAAACAGGTTGAGGAGATCGTCCGGGCAGTCGGTGGCAAAGAGAATATTGAAGCTGCAACACACTGTGTTACACGACTCCGGTTTGCCTTGTACGATGAGAGTAAAGTGGATACTGAAAGTCTGGATCAGAATGATCTGGTTAAAGGACAGTTCTCTTCCCAAGGACAATTCCAGGTCGTTATTGGGCCTGGCCTGGTGGATAAAGTCTATGATGAGATGATTCAGATTACTGGGGGAGATCGTTCTTCCAAAGATGATGTGAAGGCGGTTGCTGGTAAAAAGCAAAATCCAATCCAGCGAGCGATCAAAACACTCTCGGATATTTTCATTCCGATCTTGCCTGCAATCATTACGGCAGGTCTTTTGCTCGGAATTAACAATATTCTGACAGGTCCAGGCATTTTCTTTGATGGAAAATCACTGGTGGATGTTTATCCAGCCTGGAAGGATCTTGCGTCCATTATTAATACGATTGCAAGTACAGCCTTCACGTTCCTGCCGGCTCTAATTGGTTGGGCAGCTGTAAAAAGGTTCGGCGGCAGTCCGCTGCTCGGGATCGTGCTGGGTCTCATTCTAGTACATCCCGATCTGCTGAGTGCATATGGTTACGCTGATGCTGTGAATAATGGCACGGTGCCAACATGGAATCTGTTCGGTTGGGAGATTGAGAAGATTGGTTATCAAGGGCAGGTTCTGCCAGTACTGGTATCGGCCTATCTGCTTGCGAAGATGGAAATTTTCCTGAATAAAAGGGTACATGATTCAATTAAACTGCTGGTCGTTGCACCAGTTACGTTGCTGATTACCGGATTCCTGGCATTTACGATTATTGGACCGGTTACATTTGCTATTGCAAATGCAATTACTTCTGGTTTGATCTATGTATACGATTCATACGCGGCGCTGGGTGGTCTGATCTACGGTGGTCTGTACGCTTTGCTCGTTATCACCGGTATGCATCACACGTTCCTCGCGGTGGATGTTCAGCTCATTGGTAGTCAGGGCGGTACGTTCCTGTGGCCGATGCTGGCATTGTCCAATATCGCACAGGGTTCGGCGGCACTTGCGATGATGCTTGTCCTGCGTGAGAAGAAAATGAGAGGACTTGCGGCAACATCCTCGGTATCGGCCTTCCTCGGGGTAACTGAGCCGGCGATCTTCGGAGTGAATATCCGTTACCGTTATCCGTTTATCTTTGGTATGGTCGGTTCCGCGATTGGTGGTGTGCTGCTGACGATGAATAATGTTCAGGCAACCTCCATCGGTGTAGGTGGCGTACCGGGATTCCTGTCGATTTTCCCTAACAAATGGGGTGTCTTCTTCATCGGCATGGCGATTGTCCTGATTGTACCATTTGTACTGACCGTCCTTTTTGGCAGAGCCAAACTGAGAAAAGAAGATCGGAGTGCAAGCAATGAAACTGTTAATGAGCCTAAAGCGGCTACATCGCAGTCTGCTTCGGGTGTTAACTCTTCAACTGCAAAAACAGATCCAAACCAGCGCACACGTAGTGCAGCTCAAGTAGGGGACGAAGCCGTGAATACACTGGAAATCATGGCGCCATTAACAGGCCAGGCCGTATCACTGGAGCAAGTACCTGATCCGGCTTTTGCCGAGAAACAGATGGGTGAAGGTGTAGCGATTGAACCTTCCGGCAACCTGGTTGTTGCCCCGTTTGATGCTCAGGTAGCTCATGTGATCAAAAGTAAACATGCGGTGATTCTTGAACACGCGAGTGGATTACAAGTTCTGATTCATGTCGGGATTAATACGGTATCCCTCAAAGGTGAAGGCTTCAACATGCATGTGGAAGCTGGCGAGCATGTAAAAGCTGGACAAAAGCTGTTGGAGTTTGATCGTAAGGTAATTGAAGATGCGGGATACCCGCTGATTACACCGATTATCATTCCAGATGGTCAGGATATGGTTGAACGGGTGGAAGTCACGACAGGTGATGTTACATCTAATCAAAATGGTGTGTTGAAGGTTCATCTGAAAGGTTAATTGAATACAACAACAAGAAGGGGCTGCGTGATGTGCAGCTCCTTTTTGTTGTATGATCGTTATTTTCATGACGATCATGGTAAACTGTATATAAAATGGAAGAATCACATTTTTAAAATAATGGTGGCTGGAAAGGTTCTTCTGACAAAGCAAGCTTCAGGCATGTTCGAGTCGTGGCGTTCATATGGTGGAGAAAGAGTTCCTAGATCGATGAGGAGGAGAGCCATGACACGTATTGCGGTGATGGTCATTCATGGGCTGGGTATGCGGAAGGATGGGTACGCGGACAAGCTGATTGCTTGTTTGCATAAGGAATTGGACAAGGTAATGGTCTTGCCTGGAGCCTCCAAACAGATGCTGGATATCGAACCTGTATATTGGGCGGATGTATTTGAGGAGCGGGAAGAGGCGCTCTTTCAACAGCTCGTCAGCTCTCCGGGATTGAACTTTCAGGCGTTGCGCCGATTTGTCATCCATTACCTGGCTGATGCGGTTGCTTATCAACCGGTGGAAAATCAAGGCCATAACTACGATGCCGTACATCGAACGTTGAATCAGGCGATGCATACCCTTTCACAGCGCAATGGACCGGAAGCTCCGCTCTGTGTGGTTGCCCATAGTTTGGGTGCAGTAATCGCCAGTAACTTCTTCTACGATCTGCAATATCCGTCCAGTCGTATTCCGGAGGTTGTGGATGTGAACTCGGCTCTAGAGCGGGGGGACACGCTGACCAATTTTTACTCGTTTGGTACAACCCTGCCCTTATGGAGTTTGCGTTACCATGACTTTAGTTGCCCAATTCAAGTGCCCTCTTCCCATGTGAATCAGTATTATGCTGGGCTGGAAGGGGAGTGGGTGAACTTCTACGATCGGGATGATATTCTGGGTTATCCATTACGCCCCATTGATCCCGCTTATGAGAAAGCGGTCAAAGAAGATATTGAAGTGAACTCTGGCGGCGTGGCTATGAGTTGGAATCCGCTAAGTCATGGGGGGTATTTTTCAAATCGAAGTATGAATCGGAGAATTGCTCAGGGGCTGGCTCGAACCTGGACCTGGATAAATCGCTCATAATATCAGAGGTAGTTCAAAAAGTCCGCTTTTGATTACGAAGGATGCCTAATGGCATCATCAGCATCGAATATGGAATTCAGCCCATCTTCTTGATATTGAAAACCGGTCTTTTTGAACACGTATTGTCAGACTATAAGTATTAAAATTAGGAGGGAATATGTATGGAATGCAGGACAGGCTGTGCCGCATGTTGTATCGCGATTTCCATATCATCACCGATACCGGGCATGGCTCATGGCAAGCCGGCAGGTGTACGTTGTGTGCAGCTTACGGATGATAATCGCTGCGGAATTTTTGGCCAAAAAGATCGTCCTGCGGTATGCAGTGGATTGCAAGCTGAGGAAGAGATGTGTGGTAACACCGATCAGGAAGCATTTGATATTCTAACCTGGTTGGAGCAAGAAACTGCACCAAAGGTAATATGAGTAGGTTGTTTTAATGAATTGGGATAATTATACTTAATAGGGAAGAAGGTTGATTAGAGAGAGGAGACGCGAATCCATGGGGCTTGTTAAACGTTTTGTATTGGTTGTAGTGAATATGATCGGAGAGTTATGGATGGGGTTTTACCGACGTAACTCGGATTATTATGACCATCAGACTTCGGAGTCCAAAAGTAAGATTGGCTATTATGCATTTATTATTGGGGCAACAGTGGTTACGGTGGGCATTGTAGGCTGGATGTACAACCGAATTTATTCATAAGTAGTCATTATGCTTAAAATTGAATGAAGCCAAATGCTGAAGTTAAGTCTGTACAAATAAAAGAGAGTATCCGCAGGATGTGACATCAAATGGATACTCTCTTTGTCATGGAATCGGGGCGAAATATGATCATTGAAGTGAGGGCTCTGCTTTCTTTTCTTTTAACATATGTACAAGAATCATCTTCAGTACGGAAGAGACGATGAAAAAGATAAACAGGATGCGGAACAATTGATATCCGGATACAACCGAAAGATCGGCATTGACTTCATGTGCCATGATACTCATCTGATCCATCCCGCCAGGGGCCATACTGAGTAGTGAGGTTGCCGCGGAGAGGGAGAACACATTCATTAATAGATAACTCAATCCAAGCGCACCAGCAATGAGAAGTACACTGCTAATCACGGCTAGGGTCACCGTCTGTGCCTTACGTTGCAACTGTTCCGGCTTGAGCATCAGTCCAACGTGGCTGCCAATCATCAATTGCGATACGTTTAAGAGGGAGACTGGCAGACTGGGCGTGTGCATCGTTGTACTTAATTGAACGACACACATGACGATCATGGGACCCAGCATAAAGGCCGTCGGAAATCGGAGTTTGCGTGCAACCCATGCACCAGCTACACAGAGCGGAGCATAGACAAGAATCTCGGGGAAAAGGGAACCCCACGTCGCTACGTCAATGAACGGATGATCCAAACCGCCACCTGCGATACCTCCAATCCACGGACTGAACAGCAGGAACGGAACACAGAAGACAATCATGATCAGCCGGGTCACCTGCAAAAAGGTAACCAGCGTCAGATTGATGGATTTCATCTCTTCTGCAAGGGACACCATCTGGGACAGTCCTCCTGGAATGCTGCCAACCAGCAGGGAGGGGAAGTCAAAGTCGGTTATCTTTGAAGCGATGTAGGCCGTAATTACACACAATCCGATTAACAGCAAGGTCATCAGAAGCATCATGGGAAGTTGTTGCAAAATGCCGTGCAGGGCCTCTTTAGTTAAGGTGAGTCCAATCGAATAACCAACAATCAGAATGCCATAGTCCCGGATGGAGGCAGGCCACATGAGCGGCCATTTGGCGACTTGGGAGCCAAGCAGCATAAATACCATTGGCCCGAGCAACCACGGGATCGGTGTATGAATGACTGTGAACAGCAATCCGCCAAGAACAGAGACACCCAGACTAAGAAAAAACCGAAAGACAACGTGGGAACCAAGCTTGCGCATCAGTTCCATCCGTTTAGCCTACCGGTTGAATGAGGTGGTATGAGATTCAGGTATGCATTCAGGTTTAATGAAGGATTCATGTTCATGTGTGATCACTCCTGATGATGAGATACGTTGCGTTATCTGCGGAACAACCAAGCTGCTTCTGTTCAACTTATCAAGATCCTGCAAGAGCCGTAGCGGAAGGCTTGGGTTCTCTGAACATTACAAAGTACATCAGTGATGAAATAACGTATAGACAGCCTGTGATGCTGAATGTGATTGCATAACCCCAATACGTTCCGTACGTGGTGACCAGATAGGATTGGACAGGTCCCATGGTAGCCCAACCGATCATGAACGAGGTCTGCATCAGTGAATTGGCAATGCCGCGGCGTTTGTCCGAGATCCGATCCACCAGTATCGCTGAATGAATGGGATTGGCTGCGTTCATCAATGCTTGTCTGAATAAGAAACTGAGCGAAGCAATGAACAACAGATTGGTGAAGCCTGTTAATAGAAGGAAGGGCAGCGACATGACCTGGAAAATGACAACGGCTCTTACGCTTCCGACCTTTGCCGCCAGGGTAGGACCAATCAGCATGGATACAATCGTCATAATCTGACCAAGTGCAATCAGTAAGCTCATGCCGCTCAGAGAAACCGAGAACCGATTGGTGAAATACAGATTCAGATACGGTACAACCAGTCCAGAACCTAATCCAATTAACAACTGAGTTACTATAAACTGACCAATCAGTCGGGAATCTTTTTTCTTCGTGATCGAATCGTCCGTGCTTGGGTTATTCGTTAAACTTTCTTTTAGATCAGCATTGGGTTGAAGAACGGGTTGCGCCGGAATTGTTGTCTGCGGAGCAGCCTTGCCTTCGGTTACAAATAACAGTGGAATAAATGCAGCTAGTGTTGCTGCACCACCGACAAATAAAACCGTCTGCAATCCGGTCACTTTGGCGAGTCCTGCCGTATGTAACAAATCTGCGAATACACCGCCACCCAGGCTACCAAGCACCTGGGAAGCGAGCACAAGAGATGAATAATAACTGAACATCTTCAGCCGCTGGCTTTTCTTGACGTTTTCTGCCAGATAAGGAATGGCCAGTACTTGGAATACTCCAGCGAAAAGGCCAGAGAATACCGCGAACCAGATCAGTCCTGTAGCCGAATAATCGAAGGAGCGTCCGATCAGAAAGATTCCGCTGAATAACGCCCCGGTAATGAGTAATCGCTTGCGGCTGAACAGATCACCGCATAGACCGATAGGAACAAACATAATGGCTGTTGCGAGTGATTGAATACTTACTATCTGGCCGTTCATTGTATCATTATAGCCCAGACCCTGAATGTACAGATTGTACAAGACAGAGAACATGCCATTTCCGATCTGATACAGAATGCTAGCCAGGAAAAACAGTTGAATATTGCGGGACCAGCCGCGAATTTCATCATTAATATGTTGTAAAACTCTCAAGTGGTTCCCCCCAGTCTGCCTGTGCAGTGATTCCAGTTTAACAGGAAAGGGGAATTTTCGGAAGAATTGACCACTGTTTATTTTGGTACAGGGGCATCAATCACACGAGCAATGACGAATCCATCGTAACCTTTGCTACCGACCGTTTGCAGTGCTGTAGCTTCAAGTCGAGGGTGATCCGCGATCAACTGCAGGAATGATCGAACGCCCTGAACTCTGGGGTCTGTGCTGTCTGTGCGGATCACTTCACCGTCCCTGACGATATTATCACCAATAATAAGACTCCCCGTCCGAGTCAGTCGCAGGGCCCATCTCAGATAATCGGGATTACTCGGTTTGTCAGCATCGATGAAGATCATATCAAACGGTTCCCTGTATTCTTCCTGAACATCGGGAAGGGTGGTTAGGGCAGGACCAACTCTCAGGTCAACCTTGTGCATCAGTCCTGCTCGTGTGAGATTGGCTCGGGCCAAGTCTGCATGGTGTGATTCCGATTCCAGTGAGACGATGCGTCCGTGTTCAGGCAGCGCTCTTGCCATCCAGATGGTACTGTATCCACCCAATGTGCCGATTTCAAGTACACGGGATGCACCTTGGATTTGCAGCAGGAGCTGAAGTAACTTTCCTTGATTCGGTGTTACGTCATGAGCAGGGAGTCCAGCTTCGGCATTGCTTTGCAGTGTATGTTCCAGCAGGGAATCTGATGGAATCAGCAGATCGTTCATGTAGTCGTCGACTTGAGTCCAGGTATGCTGTAGGTTGGTCGTATTTATATTTTTCATGTTCACATGTTCCTTCCCTTGTTCCTTGTATTGGATTTCATATTTCAACTATAAATGTATTTGACGTGGAAGAGGTGTAACACATGAATCTGCATGGATTACGATTATTTCATGCTATCGTGAGATATGGCGGGGTCACTCGTGCCGCAGAGGAACTAAATATTAGTCAACCTGCGGTATCTTCTCAGGTGAAGAAGTTTGAACGTGAATTGGGAATCCAGCTTTTTGTTTCGGAGGGAAGAAGACTGGTGCTTACGGATGCGGGGATACAGTTGACAGGTTATGCGGAACGTCTGTTCATGCTGGAGCAGGATGTCGAGAATTTTGTGCAGGATTTTCGGGAGGGCAAGAAAGGACTGATCCGTCTTACGGCAACCTACTTGCCTTCAAATTTTCTGTTGCCGGGCTGGATTGCGCGGTTTAAGCAAATGCACGAGGATGTGGAGATTGTTGTTAGCACAACCAACACCCGGATGGCTTTTGACCAATTACTTCGTTATGAGGCAGAGATTGCAGTGTATGGTGGAAGTGGCATCACACATGCAGGTGTCCAATGGGATGAATTGTTTGACGATGAGATGTGGTTTGTTGTGCACCCTGACCATCCGTATGCGGGAAAAGAAATCGAGCTGCATGAGATGATGGCAGAACCGTTCATCATGCGCGAAGAAGGCAGTGCTACACGTGAGCGACTCGTTTCCCTTTGCACAACAAATAACCTGGCCGCTCCCCGCATTGCGCTTCAGTTCAACGGACTGAACGAAACGATTAGTGCGGTGAAGGCAGGTTATGGGGCCAACTTTATATCTTCTTTGGTTGTGAACGAAGATGTGCAGCAAGGCAGGCTGGCACGTGTGTTTGTTCGAGGTGTACAGCTGAGAAATACGGTTGCCGTATGTACACGAGCCGGGGAGGTATTATCACCTGCTGCACAACATCTGGTCAAGCTTATCCGCCAAGAAGCTACTTTGATGAAATAAATAGCGTGATTGTACTTAAAACAACTTAAAGTACGTGTTCAAAAAGACCAGTTTTCAGTATCCTGAAGCGGACTTTTGAACAGCCACTTGAACATGGACAGGTTACTTCTTCTACTATTAACTTTTATTAACTTTCGCTTTGTTGTGAAGTTCCCCATGCATGTAATCGGGCGTATAGGGTTACGCCGCCAATGATCAGGACAGGAATCCAGACTGCAATCATGGGCACACGGTGGAATAACAATGCGGCTGCAATGACGCCGATCAAATAGATGACAACAGCACCTGCACGAAGGTAGGAGTCTGTAGACAAGGCTTTGGTTAACGATCGGATATTGGCATGTCGCAGCTTTTTGAGGATGTTTACGGTATCCTCAACCACAGCGGCCAAATTATTGGTGAGCACGGTTGTTGAGATGCCAGCAATGCCAATGCGGCGTGCCGCTGTTGTTTGCATCCCCATTGCAACGGCAAGGATGACAATTAACAGATAAGACAGTTGTTCTGAAAATGGACTAATCATGGCGATCGCGAACAGCAGGAGCAATATGCTTTCAACAGTAAATACAGCTGTGACCTTAGAAGACCAGCCATTTTTGGTCTGCACAGGTCCAACCATATGTGCTGCAATGGCATTGCCGGCAATAAAACCGATGAGAGCAAGCAATGACCGCAGCACGACAAATTCCTGAGCACGGGCAATGGCAATACCGAGCAGTACAATATTTCCCGTCATATTGGCTGTGAGCACGTGCCCCAGTCCCAGATATCCGATCAGGTCCACCATTCCGGCAGACATGCAGAGAAGCAACATGGCGTATTTCTGGAGGGTGCTTTGATTCATTATATCCGTCCTTTCAAAAAACGTAGCCCCTCCAGTATACAGCCATAACCCATGCATCTTCAAAATGAAATTCATCGCGCAAGACTTAAGGTGCAGCGAGCCAATCAAACATATTGTTCACCGCTGACTCATGTATTTTCTCGTGAAAATGATGATCCTGCCCGCCATAAGCGTGAAATGTGACATCCGCACCTCGCCGCTTAAGCCAGTGATACATTCGGGTTCCGTGACTATAATTCACTTGTGTATCTGATGTACCATGCATGATTAGCACGGGACAAGATAGTTTGTTCGCTTTCGACAAGGGAGAACGGGCGAGATAAGCTTCTGGAACCGTGCGTGGGGAACCACCTAGCACCCGTTTCAATGTGCGCCTCAGGTCGGTTCGCTCATGGTAAGTGCGTTCCACATCGGAGACACCGCTCCAAAGAACTAACTTATGTACTTTGTCCGGTCCCTCATTATAGGCAGTTGCGGTATGTACAGCATTAATGGCTCCACGGGAGAACCCCATTAACGATATGCGAGTTGGGTCAACAAAGGGTAAACGCTGTATCAACCGGTAAGCGGCATGCACATCTTCGGCATCTTTCCCGCCATACTCGTCACGGCCCTCACCTCCTTCGTTTCCACGATAGGATGGGGCGAACACGATATAACCTTTATGTACAAATTGCTCAAGCCAAACGGTATTTACCCCGCCATAGCTGCCAAGTCCGCCGCGGCAATAGATCAGAACCGGCCACTGTTCCGGTAAGTTATCCGTATCATGTATTGTTGCAGCAGGGTAATGGCTGGCGAGCGGTTGCAGATGAAGATGTAGAGGCTTATGTATGGAAGCGAATTCCGGAAAGACAGAGGAAACAGAGCCGGGATGAGAGGTTTCATATGTCGTGATATCAGGTAATGAGCAACCTTGTGGCAGGTATAAATAAGCTTTAACCCGAAGTGTATCGGATGAATACGTCACTTGATAGAGCAGTAAAATCCACCTCTTTTATTAATAATTGCGGGCCAAATGAAAGGGATGCTTCTATAGGATGCGCGTAAAATAAGTTCCCATACCTTCTAGGCTGAATCGCCAGCCCAAATGTGAGAAATTCGTTTATTGGCTCCATATGATTTATAATGGTTCAGGAGACATGTAGATTGACCGCTTGTTCTCATATTCATAAAACTAATTTTAGTGTGCAGAAAGAAAGGGAGAAAGCCATGATGAACGCTCCACATCCAATCGATCAATTCAAGAAATTCAAATATGAAATTACCAGATTTATGATGATCTATAAATTTGCTCTGGATCAAATGGAGACCAAGATTGAAGTCCTGAAGGAAGAATTCCAGTCTTTGCATGATTACAGTCCAATTGAACATACAAAGTCCAGACTGAAATCACCTGAGAGCATTATGAACAAGATGTTCCGCAAAAATCATGAGTTAACGTTTGAGAGCATCAAGCAAAATATCAAGGATATCGCCGGGGTACGGATTACATGTTCCTTTATCTCGGATATCTATCGCATTAAGGATATGCTGTGCAACCAGAGTGATCTGCGTGTACTGGAGGTCAAAGACTACATCGAGAATCCAAAGCCAAACGGCTACCAAAGCCTTCACCTTCTGGTGGAAGTGCCTGTGTACATGTCCAATGGTGAGGAACGAGCATGTGTGGAGATCCAGATCCGTACAATCGCGATGGATTTCTGGGCGAGTCTGGAGCATAAGATTTTTTATAAATACAATAAGGATGTTCCCGAGCATTTGACGAGAGAGTTAAAGAGTGCGGCAGATTCGGCAAATGCGCTGGATCAACAGATGGAGCGACTTCACCGGGAAATTCAGGAGATTAAGGACGCCGATAACGAGCGGGATGAAGAAGAATTGCGCCGTATTATTATTAACAATCAACAGTTCACTCTGCCGTCCAACCTGCTCAAGCTACTGGGTAGCGGGGAGTAGTATTGGATGAAAAGTACAACAGCTTCATTGAACACAAACTCCACATCTCGTGTACGGATGGCTTTAATTCTGGGGACATTGTCGGCCTTCGGGCCGTTGTCCCTGGATATGTATTTACCCGCATTGCCCACGCTGGCTGATGAGTTTGGTTCATCTACATCGTATGCTCAACTCAGTCTGACGGCGTGTATGATTGGACTTGCGGTTGGACAGTTGCTTGCTGGACCTCTAAGTGATGTGCGTGGTCGGCGAACACCGCTCATTGCAGGGCTTGTGCTCTATACTATCGCCTCCATACTTTGCCTGGTCAGCCCGACGATGGGCTCTTTTGTTGTGCTGCGGTTCATTCAAGGTGTAGCTGGAGCAGCAGGGATTGTCATCTCACGCGCAATCGTCAGAGACGTATATTCGGGCCCGGAACTGACACGGTTCTTCTCTCTGTTAATGCTGATTAACGGCGTAGCCCCGATTGCTGCACCAATCATTGGTGGACAATTGTTGACGTATACGTCGTGGCGCGGCGTATTTATTTTGCTCAGCCTCATCGGAATACTGACGCTGTTGGCTGTCATTTTCGGTCTTGGAGAGACATTACCTTCCAATCGCAGATCAAGCGGGGGATTGAAGCAGACATTAATTACGTTTCGCCAAATCGCAGGGGATCGTCAGTTTATGGGTTATGCGTTAACCCAAGGATTTGTAGCTGCTGGCATGTTTGCGTACATATCAGGTTCACCGTTTGTGCTTCAGAAAATATACGGGGTATCCCCGCAAATGTTCAGTGTATGCTTCGCCATTAACGGGTTAGGCATTATTCTGGCCAGTCAGATTGCCGGTAGACTTGCAGGAAAGGTATCAGAGAATCGCCTGTTAATCGCGGGGCTGCTAACCGCGGCGCTCGGAGGAACATCTCTGCTCATCGCCATTCTGGCTGGAGGTAATCTAATCTCTGTACTGATTCCGTTATTTCTGGTGGTATCCAGTGTTGGGTTGGTCAATACTGCGTCCTTCGCCTTGGCGATGGCCAATCAGGAGAAGTCGGCAGGCAGTGCTTCTGCGCTTATTGGTGTGATGACGTTCCTGTTCGGAGGTATTGTCGCTCCCCTCGTAGGTCTCGGGGGAGAAGGCACAGCTGTGCCAATGGGAATCGTTATTGCGTGTGCGGATCTCGGTGCCTTGGTGATTTACTTCCTAATGGTCAGTAAAGGCAGGAAGCGCCAGAACGATCAAGTGTTGAGTTAAATGTACTGATTCTGTACACCTTGCGTTTATGGAGTCTTAGTAATGTAAAGGTGCATCTGGATAAAAGGACGAAAAAGAGCCTCACTTGGAAGGAATTATGCTTCCAAGTGGGGCTCTTGCTGTAGGTAAAGACAGGTTTAGCAGAGCGCAAACAAAATCTGTGTATTGGACAGTATACCTGGCGTGAGGAATGGATAGAAGTACCCCACCACAAAACCAAACAGATTAATTGCAGGCCACATCAGGTAGACATCATTGTATGTGAAGACAAGGGACCACCGGTTATAGCAAAAGTTGGGCAGCGCACGTTCTTCGTTATCTCGTGGTGCCGCTGCACCAGTCTGTGCAAATTGCACAGCTTGAGTGAGACTTTGCGGCTGTTGCTGGAGGAAGAGCGGGAGCAGACCCGGGCTGCTTTTGATCAGGTTATACAGAAAAAGCATTTCTGCCGGAGGCTGACCTACCGGACGAGGATAGGCACTAAGCAGGGTGGGCAGATTGCCTTGAGTCAGTTGCGCAGGTACGCCCGGTGCTGTACCCGGGATTGTACCTGGAATGCCTCCGGGGATATATGGACCGGGTCCTCCGCCTGGAATGTATGGAGGATAGGAGCCTTGACCGCCAGGTATACCAGGAAACGTCGGACCACCCGGTGTGCCGCCACCGCCTGGGAACAGTGGAGGCAATTGAAAGGAACGGTCTTCTCCATAACTTAGATAAGTGTTATATTCGTAATACATGTACAGAACATCCTTCCTGTCGTCGTATTCTGCATTCAGCATATGGCGGCATCCGCCTATAGGTGAATGCCGTCAAGAAGATTTTATATGATCTATATAGTTGAACTAATCATTTACACCAAACGGAGAAGATAGAAAAAACCTGAAAAAGCGAAGCGCTCGCATTTATCACCGGATTTTCCCTTAGAGAAAGGGGAATCTATAAAATCTGGGGATAACAGCGATTGGAAGGTTGTTCTATCATCGTAGTGTCAGTGTAAACAATCTGTAGTTCAACTTATAGCGCAGAGCATAATCGAATTGACAAGTGAACTGATAACAATTATCATTGTCAATGGAATCGGACAAATGTACATACGGATATTATATGTATCAATAATAGTGTCAATATTTTTGAACATTGAAATCTGTCACAATAACGCCGAATAAGGTTTTTATAATGAATTGAAAGGGGATATATCAAGTGTTTAAGAGAAATAAAAAGATGATCATGCTTCTAATGACGGTGATGGTTATGTCCATCTGGTTGGTCGCGTGTGGAGCGAAGCCTGCAGAGAACGGAGCAGCAGGAGAGAACGATACAACAACGGAGACAGAGACACAAACAGAAGCCCCGACAGAGCGCACATTAACAGATGCAATGGGACACGAAGTAACCATCCCGGCTAACCCTGAACGTGTCATCGCGTCTTATCTGGAAGACCATCTCGTTACACTCGGTGTTAAGCCAGCGGCACAGTGGTCCATCAACAACGGCAATGGTTTGCAGGATTATCTGCAAAATGATCTGAATGGCATACCTGGTATTGCAAGTGATCTACCTTTTGAAGCCATGGCCAGTTTCTCACCAGACCTGATTATTATGGGTTCTGAAAGTACAGTGGAAGGGGAGAAATACGAACAGTACAACAAAATTGCCCCTACTTATGTACTCGGAGATGAGGTCAACAAGGACTCGCGTCAGGCTCTGCTCAAGATCGGCGAGCTTTTGAACAAATCGGATGTAGCGCAGAAGGCGCTTGACGATTATGATGCTAAGGCAAAGGAAATCAAAGAAAAAGTAACTGCTGTTACTGGAGGAACAAAGTCGGCCGCAGCGTTGTGGTTGTTCAATAACAAGTTTTATGTTGTAAGCAACAATGTTTCCAGTGGTGAAGTGATGTACAACGAACTTGGACTTGCAGAGCCTAATGTTGTGAAGGAAGCATCTGCGAAGGCAACGGGTAACTGGTCTGAGATTTCATTGGAGAAGATCGCGGAAATGGACACAGACTATCTATTCCTGGTGAACAGTGACAAGGGAGCAGGCTCAGAAGCGCTGAAAGATGCCGTATGGCAGAGCATTCCTGCTGTAAAGACAGGTAATGTCTTTGAATTCACCCGGTCCAGTAGCTGGTTGTACAGCGGAGTTCAAGCGAACCTTCAAATTATGGAAGACATTCAGAACAGCATTGTTAAATAAGAAATAGTCGGTATGAAAAAACATGTTCCTACTTCCTGGTGCAATCGCACCAGGGAGTTTTTTTGTTAATTCAGCATTTTACGTTATATAATAAATATGAGTGTGTTATCGTGTCCTGAAGTGAAATTGACACTTGTTACACGAGCATGGAAGGGGATATTTACATATGTATACATTGGATCCACGTGAAATAACGGGAAGAGACAACTATAAACTGATGAGTGGTTCGGTGGTACCACGTCCAATTGCTTTTGTGACGACTCGTTCAGATGAGAATGGTGTAATTAATGCGGCGCCGTTTAGTTTCTTTAATGTGGTTAGTTCGGACCCGCCGCTGTTATCCATATCCATTGCACGTAAAGACGGTATCATGAAAGATACTGCACGTAATGTGCTTGCTCATCAAGAACTGGTTGTGCATATCTGTGATGAAGCAATCATAACAGAAGTCAATGAGACAGCAGCCATACTGGAACCCCACGAAAGTGAGCTTGAGCGGACAAAACTTACTACAGTGCCAAGTACCAAGGTTGCTGTGCCAGGAATTCAGGAAGCACTTATTCGGATGGAGTGTGAACTGTATCAGCACATTCCCATCACGAATGATGAGGGCAAACCGGTGAGTGACCTGCTGCTGGTACGCATTGTGCAGTATCATTTCAGCGAACAAGTCTACAATCCGGACAAGGGTTATATCCTGATGGATCATTTGAAACCAGTCAGCCGACTGGCAGGTAATGATTATGCCAAGCTTGGAGAGAGATTCACGGTGATTCGACCTGAATAGTTCTGACAGATCGAATATGTAATATAGGAACGGGTTTAATCCGGTAGCAAAGGCGGACAGCACGTGCGAAAATCGCATATGTTGTCCGCCTTTGCTTGTTAATATGAACATAAACAGGACAGGTAGTGAATAGACTTGTACTATATCCTGCGCACATGTCATATGAACCTATTTTATATATAGGTTGTTAAAAAGCCTACTTTTGAACACGTACTATAAGGGGGTTAAGCCGATGAACCAGCTTGAGGCAACTACTGGGGCAAGTATTATGGGAATAGGAACGGCGTGGCCTGCCCACCGTATTGAGCAAAAGGATGTGTCTGCCCGTCTAGCGCAAGCGCTGGAACATGAGCCAGATGCGAGAAGGTGGGCCAAACGAATCTTTAATCAGTGCGGTGTGGAGACTCGGTATACGTGTGAACCGAATCTGCTTGAGCCTGTTGATTCTTGCCGATATTTACCCTTTACCAATGCGGACGAGGTTCCGACTACATCCGAGCGTATGGGCAAATACAAAGCTGCTGCTGTTCCACTTGGTCTCGAGGCGGCCGGACAGGCCATTCAGGATGCAGACGTAACCTCCTCGGAAATTACACATCTCATTACGGTGAGTTGCACGGGGCAATTCCTGCCCGGACTTGATGTTCGGCTGATCCAACAGCTTGAACTGTCACCGCAGATCAACCGGATTCCACTGGTTTTTCAAGGATGTGCAGCCGGTCTGAAGGCGATCCAACTGGCGAATTCCATTGTAACGACAGATCAGAAGGCTACGGTTCTCATCGTGTGTGTGGAACTATGTACACTTCACTTTCAGCCATCTGCCAAACGGGACGACCTGTATGCTGCATCTTTCTTCGGAGACGGTGCCTCTGCCTGTGTTATTGGTGCGTCCGGTACAGACCGCAATGAATGTTTTCGACTAGGCCGAGGGCACTCAACGCTGCTCCCGGATTGTGCAGAAGAAATGATCTGGGAAGTGGGCAATACAGGCTTTGATCTCTACCTGTCACCACAGATTCCGAAGCTGCTTGGTTTGCATCTCGGCCCAGAGGTAGAACGGTTGCTGGAGGGGAGCGGTTTACCGGAAATATGGGCGATCCATCCGGGAGGCAGAGGCATCGTGGATGCCGTTCAGAAGCTGTATCAGTTGACAGATGAGCAGGTCTCCTACAGCCGAAACATCCTGCGGGATTATGGTAACCTGTCGTCCGTGACGATTCTTTTTGTTCTTCAAGCCATCCGCGAGGATTACAGACAGAAGGAAGAGCATTCCAGTGGGATAGCGCTGGCCTTTGGCCCGGGACTGACAGCAGAGTTACTTCCTTTTACATACATCCCTGCCCCCATAGCGAACAGAACACCTGTGAATCATGGCATTCAATAGTTCACGAACCCGAGTGAAGGAGATATACACCGCAAGTGTATGAATGTGCTTATGATCTTACCCTTACCGATGAATGTAATCGAATGACTAATCTGATCGCAGAGGAGCTTAGGTATGGGTTATCGCAGACTTGCTGCCTTCATCAGCCGATATCCTCGGTTCATTATTCTCTGCTGGGTATTTATCATCGGGATGTCAGCGGTCTGGGCGTGGAAGTTACCTGACATTGTTCAGGATCACGGATTAAAACGGGTTCACGGGGATGCGCAAGCGGTTGAACTTGTTCTGGAGGACGAATTCGGATCTCCTGCTGATCCGATTATTCTGGTTTTTGAGAAAAAGGAAAATACCTCGCCGTTACAGTTCCGGCAGTGGATCAAGGATCGTTTGACACAGGTTCAAGTGTTGCCTGCGGTAACCTCTATCACGTCCCCTCTGGATGTTAGCGAAAGAGTGACGCTGCAAAACCAAAGGGCTTATGCCTTTGTGAAAATGAATGTGCCCGCGCATCAGATGGGTCCCCCACTGGAGCAGTTGCGCGCCGTGCTGGCAACAGACGGTCCAGGTACGGTGCAATTGACGGGAAAGGCAGTCGTCCAGCAGGATGTCAATAATCTGAGCTTTCGTGATCTGGAACGTGCAGAGATGGTGGGCCTACCGATTGCCCTGATCGTTTTGTGTTTTGCATTCAGGGGGCTATATGCCGCGTTGATTGCTGTCATGATGGGGATCAGTGCTGTGATTACCGCGATGGGAGTCACGTCACTCCTTGGTTATCATCTGGAATTGTCCAACTTTATCATTAATGTGATTCCCATGGTGGGCATGGCACTGAGTATAGACTTTGCCCTGATCATCCTTAGCAGGTACAGGGAAGAGGTTCAGCGGGCCTATGAAGATGAAGGCAAAGCTAACGTTACGGGCAGTAGCCTGGATATGCAGAGCGAGGTTTTGCGGAGCGAGATTCTTCAGCGAACATTGCGTACAGCAGGCAGAGCAGTGTTGTTCTCGGCAGCGTGCGTGCTCCTTGGGCTGATGGGTCTGCTCTGGATCAGACTGCCAATGTTTCTAAGTGTATCATTGGGGGCCATTATTGTTCTGCTCCTGTCGCTACTGTTAAATGTTACGCTGCTGCCAGCTCTGCTGTCACTGTCTGCGGATCGGGTATTCAGGCGAAAGTTAGTCCATTGGTTACCCAGACGCTCGGTCTGGCATCGATGGTCAGCAATGGTCATGAAACGACCAGTCAGTATGGCCATTGGAGGTACGGTTGTGCTGCTCTTGTGTGTTTATCCAGTGACCCGGCTGGAACTGTCCGTCCCGGATGCCTCTTCACTGCCAGAGAGAATGGAGTCCCGCCAGGCAGCCGAGCAGTTGCAACATGATTTTGGGCAAAAGAATACCTCCGCCATCGAGATTCTGATTGGCGGACAGCAGGAACTGTTGACTGCCTCTCACTGGCAGTTGGCCCACCACAAAGCCCGTCAACTACTGCAGGACTCAGGCGTATTGAGCATTGTTTCACCATGGGGCCTATTACAGCCGAATCAAAATGACTATCAGAGCCTTTTTCAAATTCCACCGTTGGAGCTCACTCCTTCCATAGAAGGCAAGGAGTCAACAAGGGCCTCATGGCTGCGTTCAACGGTCTCTGATCACTCGATTCGATTGATAGCCACCGTCCACGGGGAGCCTGGGTCGGAACAGGTTGCAGACTGGCTGGAACGAATAAGGAATAGCGATCATGCACCAGGTTTCAATAACGTAAAACTACGTTATGGTGGGGAAGCTGCCAAGCAGTATGAAATAATGCAGGAAGTCACAAGTCAACTGCCCAAAGTGCTGGTATTTGTAGTGGTCACCAATTATCTTGTGTTACTGGCGGCATTCCGATCGATGCTCATTCCAATCAAGGCAATTCTGATGAATCTGCTCAGCTTAGCCGCTTCATTTGGCATATTGGTGTGGGTGTTCAATGAAGGACATCTAGGTATGGAGCCGTCAGCCATTGCCATTATGATTCCTGTATTCATTGCAGGATTGGTGTTTGGCATATCCATGGATTATGGTGTGTTTATGCTGAGCCGTATTCAGGAAGTGTATAGACGAACCGGAGACAGTGATGTGGCTGTCCAACAGGGATTGGCTTCTACAGGCCGTCTGGTTACCTCCGCAGCGGCAATTCTGCTTGCGGTGACCGTGCCGTTTGCTTTTGCTGAAGTCGCAGGTGTGAGGCAGTTAGGGATCGGAATCACGGCAGCGGTGTTGATTGACGTTACATTAATCCGTCTAATACTTGTACCTGCATTGATGAAATTAATGGGCAGGTGGAACTGGTGGCTGCCAGGTCAGATGAAATGAAGGGTATTTCCGTAACCTGTCTTCAGGTTGGAGATATCCTTTTTTTGGCTAGAAATCATGTGATTCCATTCAAAACAGGCAAACATGTTCAATTCATGGGTGACATAGATGTTCTATAATGGATGGAATTAATTCCATATAACAGTCTTTTATCTACGTTATCCTATGAAAAACAGGAGGGACACAGGCCCATGTCTGATATTGAAGCCTATCTACAACAACAAACGAATCTTCGTGGTCGTTCCGCGTATCATCCAGATCAACCCCTGGAGTTATGGCGCAGTCAGTTACGTACACGTGTGAAAGAACGGCTGGGAGGTTTTCCCACGATGGCGGCCGCACTGAATCCTGTCTTACTGGAGCGCATTACATGTGACGGATATATTCGGGAGCGGATTGAAATCACGACCTATGCAGGACTTCGCATGCCAGTGTATTTATTAATTCCGGGTGATGGAAGCATTACCGAAAACAAGAGACCTGCTATCGTTGCTTGTCATGGGCATGGCTACGGTAGCCGAGAGATATCGGGTATGGAACCGGATGGGTCACTACGGACAGGCGAGCCCGGATTACACAAGGACTTTGCAGTAGCTCTTGTGAAGCGTGGTTATGTGGTTGCGGCTCCAGAGTTGCTCGGATTTGGTGATCGAAGACTGGAAGAGGACCGCGATGCGCCACCAGGGGTAAGCTCCTGTACGAAGATTGCTGCGCATCTGCTCATGGTGGGGAAGACCCTCGCCGGTCATAGGGTGTATGAAACAACACGTGTATTGGATTATGTATCGACTCGGCCAGAAGTGGATTCGGAGCGAATTGGAAGCATGGGTATCTCGGGCGGTGGGCTGGTGACTGCATTTACAGCCGCGTTGGATGAACGGTTCAGGGCAACTGTGGTAAGCGGTTATGCAAATACATTCCAGGGTAGCATATTGGATCGGAACCATTGTCTGGACAACTATGTGCCAGGTATCCTGCGTGAAGCGGAGTTGCCGGATCTCATCGGCCTGATTGTGCCTAGGCCACTTTTTATTGAAGCCGGAAGTGATGATCAGGTGTTCCCAATCCATGCAGCGAGAGAGGCGTATGCCCGTTTGACACACATATATGAGCAGGCGGGAGCATCAGAATCACTGGATGCGGATTTCTTTACCGGTGGACATGAGATTAGCGGAGTGAAAGCCTATGACTGGCTTGACCAAGTTCTGTGAAACTGAGGATCGTCAACTAATATAATTCTGAGTCGAGAGGAGAATTCAGTGATGAAATGGTCAATATCGGTAAAGCTACTGCTCTGTTTTGTTCTGTTTGCAAGTACAATGGGCATCGGTTTGGGAAGCAGTGGAGGGCAAGTCGCCGAAGCGGCAACGGACAATTACAGATTTGATTTTGGTTCGGGTGGTGTTGAGAGCGGTTACACAGGCGTGTCCGCAGGAGATGCTTATACGCCTACGAAAGGTTATGGCTTCAACACACCTGCACAGATGAGGAATGTGTCTGCCTCAGGAAGCGGGGTTAAGAGTGACGCTGTGCAGTTTCTGACTTACGGCACCAAGAGCACCAATACCTTCAATGTGAATCTGTCCAATGGCCTATATGAAGTTAAAGTGGTCCTGGGCAATACTGCCAGAGCGAGTGTGGCTGCAGAAGGTGTCTACCAGATCATTAATATGACGGGCAACGGGGCAACGGACCAGTTTCAAATTCCGGTGACTGACGGGCAATTAAACCTGCTGGTTACAGAAGGAAAGGCAGGCACCGCCTTCACACTTAGTGCACTCGAAATCCGAAAGTTATCCAATCAGACTGTTACCAACCGCACAATCTACATTGGTGGTGACTCAACAGTTTGCAATTACTATCCGCTGGGTAGCAGTGTACAAGGAGGTTGGGGACAGCTGTTTCCGTCCTATGTGAACAATTCCACCTTCCAGGTTCGAAATATGGCGTCAAGTGGTCAATTTGCGAGAGGTTTCCGCGATGATGGTCAGATGGAAGCGATTCTCAAGTATATCAAGCCGGGAGATTATTTTATTTTGCAATTCGGAATTAACGATACCAATGTCAAGAACAATACAACGGAGGCGCAGTTCAAGGAGATTATGCGGGATATGGTACGTAAGGCGAAGAACAAAGGAGCAACGGTGATCCTCTCCACGCCTCAGGGCCGGGCAACAGATTTTAATACAGCCAATGTGCATCAAGCGGAGAACCGCTGGTACAATCAATCAACCCGTGCACTCGCTCAGGAAGAGGGGGTTACCCTTGTTGAACTGAACAAGCTGAGTTCTGCCTATTTCACGTCTATTGGTCCTGCCGCAACACTTGCTCTGTATATGACAGGGGATAATCTGCATCCGAATCGTCAAGGGGCTGCGGAGCTTGCGCGTATTGTGGCTGCGGATCTGAGAAGACAGGGACTGAATGGATTCTGACTTTACTACTTAATCAGTCTGCATAATCAGTGGTTGATATGATCCGTATATGCAAAATAAAAAAAATACCCCCGGGAACATGCCGCGAAAAGGGCGGCTGATCCTCGGGGGTATTCGTTATGCCTAGGCTGGGGATTACTCCATCATATCCTTGGCTTCATGGTTCACTTTTTTCCCTTTTAACAAGGGTTCCAATTCATCTTGTACGCTCTGCTCCCACAGTGGTACATCTGTGCGATAGGCGGCCCGTCCGTTCAGATGTCCGGCGACCGGAGCCGTGATGAATACAAACAGGATACCTAACAACAAGCGGGCACTGATATAGTTATCGAAATACCAGAAGTAGAAAAATGTAGCGCTTAATACACAGAACACACCAAGCGTCATACTTTTGGTTGCAGCATGGGCACGTAGATATACATCAGGCAGACGAATAAGTCCAAATGCGCTGAGTGCACTGAGTAGTGCACCGAGCAGTACGAGTAGACCTATAGCGGTTTCAGCGGCTACTTTAACGATCTCCATCATTTTTGAATACCGCCCCCCGTTCAATATAACGTGCAAATGCCACTGTACTTAGAAAAGCCAAGATGCCAATCAGCAAGATAATATCCAGATAGGCCTGAGTTTGCAGCATCATCGACAGAACGGCAACGATCGCAATCACATTGATACCGATGGTATCCAGTGCCGTGATCCGATCAGCCATGGATGGTCCCCGCAGCACCCTGTACAAGCAACCCAGAATGGCTAAGGAGAGAATGAGCAATGAGATGAACAACAGTGAGGATAACATTAACGCGTCACCTCCATAATTGCTTTTTCGAATGTATTTTGGATATCATCTCTCATTTTCTGTTCATCCTTGATATCCAGTGCGTGAATAAACAGTTTACGTTGATTACCCGAGATTTCAAGCGGCAGAGAACCTGGTGTCAATGAGATGAGTAAGCAGAGCAGAGTAACTTCCCAATCCGAGGACAATTGAGTTTTATACGTAAAAATACCGGGCCTTATATCTAACTTGGGCTTGATAATCTGGCGTATAACCTCAATGCTGGCTCGCACCAATTCCTTGAACAGCAGAGTAATCAGTTTGAAGATGGCCCAGACTCGCACAACATAGAAGCGTTGGGGGAAGAATCTGCGCATCCCCCCGATGAGAAGCAGTCCGAGCAGGTAACCTATGAGAAAACCAACACCATTCCAGGCGTTGTTCAGAAACATCCATACAAAAGCAATGATAAGATTCAGTACAATCTGAAAGGCCATAGACATCTACTCCTTCAATACGGCATCAATATAAATATTGGGATGCAGTAGAATATCGCCTGCGCGGGAGGTCAATTGGAACATGCCTTCAGCCCCCACACCCATTACGATGATGAATACAAACAGAATTCCGGCAGGAATCAGAAGGCCGTTCACCGCGTAAGGGCGTCTTGTAACCCCGGCAGGTGGTTCGCCCCAGAACGCTTGTATGAAGATACGAAGTACCGAATATAACATCAACAAGCTTGAAAGCACCGCAATGCCGGTAAGACCATACAAGCCTGCCTGCAAGCCTCCTTCAAAGAGAAGCAACTTCCCTGGAAATCCACTAAATGGCGGCAAACCTGCCAAGGCAAGTGCGCTAATGAAGAACATCCAGCCTAGCAGCGGATAGCGATGGATTAGCCCGCCCATGTTATCAAGTTTGGATGTTCCGGCAACAGCGATCAAGGCACCGCCGAGCAGGAAGAGCAATGTTTTGATCAACATATCATGCAGCATATAGAAGAGCAGACCTTCCAGTGCAGGGCGACTGGCCGCAGCCATACCAAAAGCGACAAACCCTACACCTGCGACCACGTTGTAGATGAGAATCTTGTTTACATCGCGGTATGAGATCGCACCGATGACACCCAGGACCATCGTTGCTCCAGCCATCCATCCGATTAGTGCATGGAAGAAATCAGGATCATGATAGAAGATCAGTGTGAATGTTCGCACAATCGCGTACAAGCCAACCTTGGTAAGCAATCCTGCGAACAATGCAGTGACAACAGCAGGTGGTGCCGCATAAGAGCCCGACAACCAGAAGAACAGGAACAGTCCGGCCTTGATGCTAAATACGATCAGAAAGAGAACAGCAATTAAGGTAATGACTCCGCTCTGTCCCACTTCAGCAATTTTGACGGACAAATCTGCCATGTTCAGTGTGCCAGTTATGGAGTAGAGGAAGCCGATGGAAGCGACAAAAAGAGCAGAAGAAACGATGTTAATCAAGACATATTTGATCGTTTCCCGAAGCTGTCTTTCCGTACCTCCCAATACGATCAGTGCATAGGAAGAGATGAGCATCAGTTCAAAGCTGACAAACAAATTGAACAAATCTCCGGTTAGGAATGAACCGTTAACGCCCGCGATCAGAAAATGAAAGAACGGATAGAAGTGATGCTCTTCCCGCTCCTTGTTCACACTGCGGAATGCATACAGCAGACACGCCAGTGCAATGATGGAAGCGGCAACGACAAGTAGCGCCGATACCATGTCCGCAACAAGCACAATACCATAGGGTGGTGCCCAACCACCCATATTAAGCGTTAGAACTCCAGTCTGAGCTACCCGCGTAATGAGTATCGTTGAGACCGCTGCTGTAAACAAAAGTCCAATGACACTAATGATCCGCTGGATATTTATTTTTCGGAAAAATAGCAGAGCAAGAACACCTGTAATCAAAGGCAAGAGAATCGGCAGAACGACGAGATTATTCATATGGGCGCCCCCTTACTTCTTCCATATCGTCTGTTCTCAGCTTCAGATAAGAACGATAGGAGAGAACAAAGAAGAACGCAGTGAGTCCAAAATTGATAACAATCGAAGTTAGTATCAAAGCCTGAGGAAGAGGATCGACATAACGTTCAGCCATCTCCCCAAGCAGCGGTGGTGCCCCAGTTTTGAGACGTGACATGGTGATCAAGAGCAGATGCACGCCATGGGTTAGTATGGACATGCCAAGTACGATACGGAGCAGGCTCCGCGACAAGATTAAAAAGACGGCAACCGCAAACAGAATGCCAACGGCTACACACATCAATATTTCCATATCAGCGATCCTCCCCGATCTGTAGAATGATGGTCATGGTGACACCCAGGACAGCGAGATACACGCCAAGATCAAACAGCATGGCCGTGGCGAGTTCTGTCTCTCCCAGCAAAGGAAGTTCGAAATAGCCGAAGGTTTGACTTAGGAACGGAACTCCAAATATAAATGAACCCGCACCCGTCAGTAAGGCTATACCCAATCCGATTCCTGTTAGAATACGGAAGTCAACCGGTAACGCTTTGCGTATCGTATCTGTACTGAATGCCAGGGCAATCAATACGAGCGCTGCCGCTGTGACCAAGCCGCCGATGAAACCTCCGCCCGGATTGTGGTGACCTGCAAAGAAGAGGTGCATGGCAAACGTCAGTATGATGAACACAACAACCTTGGTGGTCGTTTGTAGCAATACATCATTACTCTGCAAGGGGACAGTATCCCACGAGGATGAGCTACGTTCCCGGTTACCATACTTTTTCGTATTGTCCGCTTCATCATCCAGAGCAGGTTCGGAATCCTGACTCTCGTCCTTCTTACGGAACTTCAAGCGGGCTCCAAGATCTTTTGCTTCGAGGTTCAGATTAATCATGGAGTAGATAGATAACGAAGCAACGCCAAGCACCATAATCTCCAATAATGTATCGAAGCCACGGAAATCTACCAGCAACACGTTCACGACATTTTTACCACCAGCTGAGTCATAGGCTTCCTGAAGGAAGAAAGTAGAAATACTGTCCAGTGATGCTGTTCCGCTTGCCGCCAATGCAACAAAAGTCATCACGATCCCGACTGCAATCGCTACGATCATATTTACCGTGAGATAACTGCGGCTTGATTTGCCACGTTGAAGCTCAGGCAGATGGTAAAAGCAGAGCAGGAACAGTGCAACCGATACCGTCTCAACAATCATCTGTGTCAACGCCAGATCTGGCGCCCGGAAGAGTACAAACAGTAGGGTTACGAGGTAACCAACCGCTCCGGTCATAATGACTGCTGACAGTCTGTTCTTGGCAAAAGGAATCGAAACTGCAGCACCGATGAGCGTGACTAGCAGTACCACCTCATAAAATGAGAAAGGTGCATTGCCCTGCAGATTCCAGCTAATATTTTCTCCTGAACGGAAGAAGGCATAGACCAGCAACGCGACCGTGAATGAGAAAATGTAAACGAGATAATTACGAACCGAGCCATTCATATAGGCTTCCGTCCATTTGCGTGCATAATGCTGAAGATTATCCAGCACGACGTGGTACATATTGTTAATTGTTAATCCTTGTGGATAATGCTCATAAATATTCCTCCATCGTGGCAACAGCTTGTAGAGAGTGATTCCGAGAATCACGACTCCGATTGTCATAATTAGTTCCGGAGTCCATCCATGCCACAGGGAGAAATGTACATCGAAGCGCTCATTCCCATTCAAGAGGGATGGAAGCACAGCGGCCATGGCCGGTTCAATCAGTGATCCGGCCAGCAGATTCGGGAAGAGTCCGAATACAACGACAAGAACACCTAGAACAACAGGCGGAATGAGCATGCCAGCGGGCGCTTCGTGCAGCTTCTCGGCAGGGATCTCGCTTTGGCTACGACCGAGGAATGTTTTGAACACGATAATAAGCGCATAGATCAGGGTAAACACACTTGCAAGCCAAGCGAATACCGGCAATAGAACACTCCAGGACCCAAGTCCAAAGATTCGCAGATGCGTGACTTCCACCATCGCCTGGAAGAATAACTCCTTGCTCAGGAATCCGTTGAAGGGCGGAATACCCGCCATGGCAAGTGAACCGATCAATGCCACGGTGAATGTAATTGGCATGAATGAAGCAAGTCCACCGAGCTTCCGAATGTCACGTGTACCCGTTTCATGATCAACAATCCCTACGACCATGAACAGAGCGGCCTTGAAGGTTGCATGATTAAACAGGTGAAGTAGCGCAGCGGTTATTGCCACTGTGTACATCGCAGAGGATTCGCCATAGCCGAAGTAGAGAGCAGCAGATCCAACCCCTAAGAGGGACATGATCAGACCAAGTTGAGAGATGGTCGAATAGGCAAGAATCGCTTTGAGATCGTTTTTTTTCACCGCCAGGAATGATCCATAACACAAAGTCAGAAGACCAACGCCAGTAACGAGCCAGAACCAGAGTCCCTGTCCACCGAAGATTGGTGTAAACCGTGCGACAACGTACAGTCCGGCCTTGACCATGGTGGCTGAGTGAAGATAGGCACTAACAGGTGTTGGAGCTTCCATGGCATCCGGCAACCAGATATGGAACGGGAACTGAGCTGACTTGGTGAAAGCTCCAATCAGGATCAAGATAAGTGCGGGTAGAAATAGTGCACTTTCCTGAAACTGACCCAATCCTGTAATGGTTGCACGAATACTGAATGTTCCGGTAATGAGATACATCATCATGAATCCGGTAAGCATGGCGAAACCGCCAAATACCGTAATCAGGAATGATTTTTGTGCTCCTGAAGTCGAGGCTTTACGTTTGTAATGGAATGCAATCAACAGGAATGACGTAATACTGGTCAATTCCCAGAATCCGTAGAGCACGATCATATTATCAGACAGCACCACGCCCAACATGGCTCCCATGAACATCAACAGATACAGGTAGAAACGGTTCAGCGCTTCTTTCATATCCATGTAGAAGATGGAGTAGAGAACAACGAGGACACCGATTCCGGTGATTAGCAGTGTCAACATGAGGCTCAGACCGTCCAGATACAGATTAAATCCAATGTCCAGTGAAGGAATCCATGGGATATTTCCGGATACGGTATTGCGCTGTGACACAGCGGGTATGAGACTCGCAAAGTATACAAATAATAGTGCCGGGACAAGGAGAACCGGCCATCCCAAATGTAATTTACGGAAGAAACGATGCAGCATGGCAAGAAGAATGCCAGCGGCAAAAGGCAGAATAACAGCAACATGAAGCAGGCTCAACATAACACCCCCAATGTTTAGTATTTCGATTACTCTCTCTGTGACATACAGGCGCATGATCCTTTGAAGGATATGCTTGCTCTCTATATTCATAACCCAAGTATGTATATACAGAATCGTGTCTATTCTTTGAATGGAAGAAACACGGTGAAGATTTCAGTATAATATTGTATGGGCATGTATAATAAAAAAACACACAAGTTCCGATAAATATGAAAACGATTAGGGCGTGTCTGAAACTCCGAAGAAGCAGATTTTGCCGAATTTTCGTTCCAAGCCAGGAAGTTTTCCGCAGGCGTGCCGGGGCACGTCAAGGGAAAGTGACGCAGCAGGGGGCGAAAAGGCGGTAAAAGATGCACTTCAGCGAGTTTTGAGACACGTCCGAGGTGACATTCCGTGTACTCTTTACAGCATAGTTATGTTGAGAAGCAAGATGGTTTCACCGTGTAATGGAGGAAGTAATGTCATTCAAAATTAGAACTGTGCTTACAGTCATCTTTGCTGTGTTATCCTTGCTGGTTACCCTGACGATTGGGTCTATTTTTAGCCAAAAGTCATTTGTTGCTGTAGAGACTGAGATTGGTCACTCGCTTACAGGCACGGCCTCACAGGCTTCGGACAAGCTGGATCGATTCATGTCCGCTCGCGCGGGTGAACTGGACCTGCTGGGCCGAATGGCTTCGTTGGAAGATGAATTCCAACCTGATGAGATTCAGATGCTGCTGGATCAGTTACAAGATAGCTTTCCCTCATTCTCATGGGTTGGATTCATGGACCCGAAGGGAAAAGTGTTAGCTGCTACGGATGGTATCTTGCTTGGGGAAAATTTATCAGAGCGACCTGTGTATCAGGAGGGAATCAAGGGTAAATTCATTGGAGATGTGCATAATGCAGTACTTCTTGCCAAGCTGCTTCCGAATCCAACGGGAGAGCCGTTGCAATTTGTCGATATCAGTTTTCCGCTGAAGGATAGCAAAGGAATGATTCAAGGTGTGCTCGCTGCACATTTAAGCTGGGAATGGGCGAAGGAAGTTGAGGAATCCGTACTTGCCTCATTGAAAAGGGAAGAAAAAGACATTGAGTTTTTTATCGTAAGCAAAAAGGAACATACAGTGCTGCTGGGGTCGAAGGAATGGGTCGGTAAACCGTTGGTATTGCCTGGCATCGAAGAGGCCCAGCTCAACAAAAGCAGTTGGTCCATTGAAAAGTGGCCTGATGGTAATGAATATGTGACAGGGTTTGCCTACAGCCAGGGTCATCTGGATTATCCCGGATTAGGCTGGACCGTAGTCATTCGTCAAGTCAAGTCATCTGCTTTTGCGTCTGTGTTTGACCTGATGTGGTTTAATGTGTGGTCTGGACTCGCCGTTACCGTACTGTTTGCACTGATTGGCTGGGTTGTCTCACGTCTGATCTCTGCCCCACTTGTGCGTCTTACCAGAGTAGCCAATCGACTGCGTGCAGGGGAAGAGCTTGAGATTCCTGCGATTAAGGGGATTAAGGAGATTGAAGTGTTGTCCCGTTCGCTTCGGGATATGCTGACCTCTCTTATGAATAAAAACTCAGAGCTGGTCGTGATGCAGAATCTGGCGCATTTTGATCAGTTAACTAGACTGCCAAATCGCACTGCCCTTGAAGTGTATCTGGAGGAGTCTCTGGAGACCGAAAGTGAAAATCACACGCTGACTTTTCTCTATCTGGATCTCGATGGATTCAAACGGGTCAACGATACACTTGGACATCAGACTGGAGATGTGCTGTTACAGAAAGTGGCCCAGCGACTGTCTGCTCTTGGTCAGGTGAAGGGGATAACAGTCCGATTGGGCGGAGATGAATTCCTGATTGTACTTCAGTCTGTTGGAAGTCATCCGAGGGAAGAAGCCATGGCTTATGCAGAAGCCATCATTCAAAGCTTGAACAAGCCGTTTATTATCGAATACGAGCGAATTCGAATTGGATGTAGCATCGGAGGTGCCGAATATCCAACCAACAGCGACAACCCAAGTGAGATTATTCGGATGGCGGACGAAGCTTTGTATGAGTCCAAACGTGCAGGCAAGAACAGAATGACATTTTATTCCGAGTTGAAGCAAGATCGTTAGCGTATAATAACATGAGCTGGGTTATCCCAATCACCTTTGTGCGAATGTGCGTATAAACAAGGAGGGGTGAAATGTCTGGAAAATATACATCTGTACCTTATGGTTATGAGCCACCGGCGGCCAGCCGCAAAGGCACACTGACTTTTTATGACTCGTTTGAACATGTGACTGATGAGCAACTCGAGCGCGCCGCTGCAACGGTAGATACCCGTTCATTCATACAGCTTGTGTTGTATCCTTTACACGAGAGCACGTTTAAGCGAATGAGCAAGGATTCGATACAGGCATATTACAAAAGAGAAGACCGCCTGCATGATTGGCGGCGGGAACATCCAACTTCGCGTATACGTGTGGAGGGGCTTGAGGGCAAGAGAAAGAAATATACACCTGTGGATAGCGCGCTGCGCCATATCACTGCGGAATATCCAGCCCCTCACTTTCTGTATTTGACGATAGAGATGGCGAATATGTTTGCTTCATTTGATTCCTTCAAGGATTGGATCAAAGAGCTGCGTCTCATCATTGATGGATCGTCCGAATACCTGCATCCGATGCTGGAGCAAAATCGCCATCGCTGGGAATGGGCGGAATGAAAACATAGATGTATGAAGAAGATCGGCGTGCTGATCGTATTCAGACCCAAAAAAAGTTGTGTTGTACAAACCGGAATTCCGGTGTACAGCACAACTTTTTTATTTATATTTTCTCTGCCAAGGATGAAGTCAGATCAAGTGATGTTACGGTTTTATTTTTACCTGTTCGTTTCGCGGCATACAGACAGGCATCCACTTCCTCGAACAATTTGTCTTTGGTTAGATTAGGGCTGTAGCTTTTGAGACCGATACTCACGGTGATGGAAGCTCCTTCAAGTTCCAGATGGCCCATCAAGGCAATCTTCTGACGAATCTGTTCCACCAAGGCATAAGCCTGCTTGAAAGATTGCTCAAACATCAATAAGGCAAACTCTTCGCCCCCGTACCGTGCTGCAATATCACTTGAGGTAATGGTTTCCTGAATGATCAGGGACACTTTCTCTAGAATAATGTCTCCAACCCGATGACCATACGTATCATTAATGGATTTGAAGTCATCAATATCGATCAGGGCCAGATGCAGACTCATGCCACTGTTGGCATACTCAAATGCTTTTTCATAATAATCCTTGAATGAGCTTTGATTATAAAGGTTGGTTAAACCGTCTGTTTTGGACTGTTTGGTCATAATGGCATTTCGCACAATAAGGTCCTGCTTGGCAAGCATGCTGGCCTGAAGATCATCGAGCACCTCAACGCCGCTGGTTACGATAACCTGTGCTACATATGTACCTAGGATTAGAAAAGCAGGAATGGATACCATGTCAAATGAAGACAGGTACAACCGGTAGGCCGGATCGAACAAAACCAGAAAGTAACCAGTCATCTGCATCAGAAAGACAATCCAGACTCTTTTTTTACTGAAGAACAGCACCGAAGCAAAGATGGGCAACAGACAGATTGCTAATATAATCCGAATGTCATAATTGACATGAATAATCGTCCACGCGATAACCGTGCTGGCTATAGACATGGTGTAAAAGGAATATGAACTGAAGCGCCGATCAACCCAGCTTGCGAACAAAATGCATGAACTACTGACGGCCGTAGGCCAGAAGAGGACATTCATCAAGAAATCTGTAGGTGTGCGATCGTACTCCAGAAACAGGAAACAGCCAATCTGAATGGCGAAATGTGCAATCGTAACAACCCAGTAGGCATGGAGCATTTTTTGGATCCATTTGGAATGTTTGAACTCGTACTCTGTTGGAATGTGACTATTGTGCGTATGGAAACCTTTCATATATCACCGCTGACTGCATCATAATGGTACGACAGAATTACTCTCGTATATGATAATTATAAATCACAATGAACAAAACGCAAATGTATTTAACTGTTATGAGAGAACAAGACTCACAGAAGTTTCGAGTTGTCACAAACTTTTTATGGAGGACAAACAAAACTCAACAATACACTCATAGACTATATACATGGCTCCGTTCCATATGTAGGAAATCATTGATGAAGGGGAGGTGATCTTCATTCCTCTTGTCGTTCGTTCAACCGTTAATGCTACGGGAGCAATTACATTTACAGGAAATACGCTTGGACTGAGTCGTTCGGAAACAGCGGGAGTACCCGGAACACAGGATAGTATTGGAGGTTTTATCACAACCAACACCAGCCTCCAATACGGCACCTATCCACTGGGAACGACAAGCCTGTATCAGAGCAACAGTTCAGCAGCCATTCTTACACTACCTGCTGGAAGTACCGTTCTGTATGCAGAATTGATCTGGGGCGGAAGTTACATTAATGGTACAGTCAATCTGAGTGCTGCCATCAACAATCCGGTTACGTTTATTACACCCGCAGGGACTTCCAGTGTTACCCCTGATCCACTTACCTACAATCAATTCGATCTGGGGGGCGGTGCTGCTGGCTATGTACGTTCCGCTAATGTGACCACACTTGTACAAAATGGGGGAGCAGGTACATATATCACCGGAGCAGTGGTAGGGACTATTGTTATTACAAATGATTCCACGGCCAATCATGCGGGGTGGACACTTGGAGTCATTTATCAGAATCCCAATCTGCCTTTTCGCAACATGTCTTTGCGTGCAGGGGGCGTACTCGTTCAATCCACTTCACCACCTGTTGTTACCACACTGACTGGATTTGCAACGCCCCTTTCCGGTGTATTGGGAGGAAGAATACTGTTCAGTGCACAGGAGGGCGACGCGAACCGGACCGGTGACCAGGCATTATTCGGGCCGACCTCAGCTACATCGGTTGCTTTGTCTGGGCCCAATAATCTAGCTGCGAACTTTTTTGCTTCTCAGATTAACGGAGATACCGGAGCGCTTAATACAACAGGAACGTTTGGGACACGAAATCAGATCAACGGAGCTCCAGGTACGAATATTATCGGTGGACGTCAAGGCTGGGATATTACCAATGTGGATGTTTCAGCAAGACTGATCAATAACCAGTCATCTGCGGTGTTGACATTAACGACCTCGGGGGATGCTTACATTGTCAACGCCAATGCAATTCAAGTTGATATTAATGCACCCAAGATCACATTGGCTAAGGCAACGGTCGCCGCCGGTGCAGTTGCCGGGGATAGTATTCTATATTCGGTCACCGTCACCAATGCAGGCACTGCGAGTGCGGCCAGTGTTGTTTTATCCGATTCACTTCCTGCAGGTCTTACCTTTATTCCAGGTAGTGTCACGGTTGCAGGTGTATCCCGTCCAACACTTGATGTGACGGCAGGCATTCCGCTGGGTTCGTTAACTTTATCCAGCAGTGTTGTTGTAACCTATCGAGCACTCATCGGTCAGGATGCAAGCATCCTGCAACTGGTGAATTCGGCCAATGCAGCCTTTACATTTCAAAGTGTAGCAGGGGGGCCGGTCATTACCGGAGTTATTCCGTCCAACAACTCCACCCTTACGGTTTATTCGCCAAACCTGTCCATTGTGAAATCGGCGAGTACCACCAATGCCACGGTGGGTGACCTGGTAACCTATACACTGCAAGTGAACAACGGAGGGAATGTTGCTGCTAACGTTACATTGAGGGATAACATTCCAAGTGGTAGCTCATATGTAGCAGGCAGCTTTCGTCTGAATGGAAATGTGATTGCTGGCGCCAATCCGGTTACCGGCGTTAATCTGGGGAGCCTCGCGGCAGGAAGTGCCAATACCGTGACTTTTCAGGTACTTGTAACAAGCTTGCCGACACCGCCGACTCTTGTGGATCAGGCGACAGCTTCTTATTCCTTCAATTCACCTGATGGTCGGACGATCACGGGAAACATCGCGTCGAATACCTTAACGATCCCGGTAACATTGCCCAATGTGACCACGGTAAAATCAGCATCCGTTACCGATGTTGCTGTCGGGGAGACCTTCACGTACACCGTAGTTACTACTAACAGCGGTATTCAGGTGATTAACAATGTGGTACTTACAGATGCTCTCCCTGCTGGAATAACTTTTGTTCCCGGCAGTGCAACCGTAAGGGGAACTGTTGTACCGTCTGCGAATCCGAGCAGTGGTATCTCTATTGGGACATTGGCGGCCGGAAGTTCTGCGACGGTGACGTTTCAGGTGAATGTGCAGTCTTTGCCTGCTTCAGGTTCGTTAGTTAATCGAGCGGTAGTGTCCTATAGCTCTGGTTCGTTCACGGGCATTTCCAACTCCAATTCCATTACAACCCCTGTATACCAAGCTGTTGTTGGTATCAACAAGTCGGCAAGCCAAACCAATGCGACACTGGGGGATCAGATTGCATACACACTTGTGGTCACGAACAGTGGGAATATAGCGACTCAAGTGAATGTGACGGATACGATTCCAGCGGGGCTGACGTTTGTCCCGAATTCGGTAACTGTGAATGGTACAGCACGTCCTGGAACAAGCCCATTAACCGGAATAACACTGGGCAGCCTCCTGCCGGGAGTTGCGGCTACGGTGGTGTTTCGCGCTACACTCACCACACTTCCGACTCCCCCGACACTGGAGAATCAAGGGACAGCAAGTTATACGTACCAGCTTCCAAGTGGAAGGAATCTCTCAGGCAGCAGCTTATCCAATATCGTTCGTATATCTGCATCGGCTCCCAATATTTCTCTTAGTAAAACAGTAAACACACCGGATGCGACAGTTGGAGATGTGCTTACGTATACCGTTGTTGCAACAAACGCAGGAATTAGTGCAGTACAAAATCTGGTGATTTCGGATGCACCATCCGGCTCTGAATTTGTCCCGGGTAGTGTCACGATTAATGGATCTGCTGTTCCCAGCGCAAGCCCCGTTGCGGGAATCGCAGTGGGTTCATTGAATAGCTCAAGCAGCGTAACTGTGACCTATCAGACCCGAGTGAATTCCGTTCCATCTACGGGTTTGGTTAGTAACCAGGCCAATGCAGCATTTACATCAGGCAGTTTTAATGGTGTTTCTTCTTCTATATCAGTAAATACCCCCATATTTCTGCCAGTGATCCAAGTGGTGAAGTCAGCAAGTACAACAAGTTTGACTGTAGGCGATACGTTTAATTACACCATCCAAATTAACAATACAGGTAACATAGCTGCAACGGTTACCTTGACAGATCCCATTCCAGCAGGAGCAGTATTCAGCACAAATAGTGTCATTATTAATGGCGTACCTACACCTGGAGTCAGCCCGGAGTCGGGTATCAGTCTAGGAGAGATTGCTGCGGGCTCAGGTGCAACGGTCACCTTTGTTGCGACGGTTACCAGTTTGCCAGATGCAAGGCAGTTAATTAATCAGGCGGTTGCTTCATTTGCCTACACACTCCCAAGTGGGAGAACGATTGCCGGTCTCTCGTCATCAAACACCATCACTATTCCAGTGTCTCTGCCCAATGTTACGATTGTCAACAGTGACAATGTAGAGTACGGCGTAGTCGGAGATGTCATTCGATACACATCTGTTATTCGTAATAACGGCACAGTAGCCGTTAATAATGTGGTATATGTCAATCCTCTTCCTTCGAATACCCCATTTGTACCCGGAAGTGTCATTGTGAACGGGACTTCGTTCCCGCTCTCCAATCCGACCGCCGGCATTCCAATCGGTACGTTGGCTCCAGGAGCCGAGGTTACCGTAACTTTTGAGGTGACGATTACCATGCCGATTCCTTCGCAGATTAACAATCAGTCGACGGTCAGCTTCACATCCGGTTCATTTTCAGGGTCATCATCGTCCAATACCACTCAGACTCCGGTCATACAACCGCAGATTTCACTTGTCAAAACAGCAAATACCGTAAATGCAACTGTAGGTGATACGGTTGTATACACGGTAACGGTCAGCAATGCTGGCAATCTGGAAGCAAATGTTACTCTCACAGACAACATTCCTTCTGCGACTACTTTTGTACCCAACAGTGTGGTTGTATCCGGTGTGCCAGAGCCGGGAGTAACACCAGGAACAGGTATTCCGGTAGGCATTGTAGCAGCGGGGGCGACGGCTGTTGTCACGTTTGCCGTTGTTGTGGATTCACTTCCATCCCCACAGCAGCTTAGCAATTTTGCTACATCATCCTTTACATTTACACCTCCAGATGGGCGGACGTTGACTGGCTCAGCCACTTCGAATACACTCACGTTCCCGGTCTCGTCACCAAACGTCGCTGTTGTCAAAAGCACAGCTTCCACTGCGGCTACGGTAGGCGATACGGTGACCTATTCCATTCTGGTGACCAACAGCGGAATTGCACCGGTGAACAATATTCAGTTTTCAGACCCGATTCCAGCTGGAGCCTCTTTTGTTACAGGGAGTGTCACAGTAAATGGGGTTGCGCAACCCGGAGCCAATCCGGCAGGTGGGGTACCCCTTGGTACATTGGGGCCCGGAACGTCCGCGACGGTCACATTCAGTATCCGTATCGACGCGATCCCGCCAAGTGATCAGTTGAGCAATCGCTCTACGGTCAGTTTTACCTCAGGTACATTCTCAAGCACAACCTTTTCAAATACCGTGGTCACTCCGGTGTACCAGCCTATTCTTTCAGCACAAAAAACAGCCAGTACACAAAATGCTACCGTTGGGGATACAGTCAGCTACACGATAACCGTGAGCAATCAGGGAAACTATGGAGCCCAGATTAACCTGACAGATAACCTTCCAGCCGGAACCATCCTTGTTCCAAATAGCGTTATTGTGAACGGTCAACCGCTGCCAGCAGGAAATCCAGCAACGGGCATCCCCGCAGGCAATGTGGCTCCCGGAGCTACGACCACCATTACCTTTTCAGTGGTTGTTGATACGCTGCCAAGTCCGCAACAACTGGTGAATCAGGCTTCGGTGGCTCTATCATATACATTGCCGGATGGGCGGAACATCACGGAGTCTGTTCTATCCAATGTGTTGACCATTACCGTATCGGCACCGGATGTTGATGTCGTCAAATCCACAACTTCAACGGCGGTATCAGTTGGTGATATCGTAACGTATAGCATCGCTGTAACCAATAACGGAATTGCAACGGTGAACAATGTGGTTTTCACGGATGCAGTGCCGACAAGTACCGTTCTTGCGCCAACCGGCGTGTTTGTCGATGGTGTTTTGCGCCCTGGTGCCAATCCTTCTACGGGAATAACGCTTGGTTCCATCGCACCTGGTGTTACGGTAACCGTTGTATTTAGTGTGCAGGTTACGGCGCTCCCGGCAAGTGCAGTGTTAAACAATCAGTCTACTGTCAGCTTTACATCAGGTGTTTTCTCAGCGACCACATTCTCCAATACAGTTACAACTCCGGTCTATCAACCTATTCTGTCGGCAGTCAAAACGGGAGATCAGACGATAGCAACGGTAGGGGATACCGTTGTGTACAGCATCGCCATCTCCAATGCCGGGAACTATGGGGCATCCGTCACGTTAACGGATACCATTCCGGCAGGAACAGAGTTTGTTCCAAATAGCGTTATTATTAACGGGGCTTCTGCACCAGGTGCAGATCCAGCTTCGGGTATTCCGCTTGGTGTCGTATCCACAACAACTCTGGTTACCTTCTCCGTTGTGATTGTGACGTTACCTTTGAGCCAGTCCATTACCAATCAGGCATCTGCGACATTTTCGTATACATTACCTGATGGTAGAACACTTGGAGGCACGATTACGTCCAACGCACTCAACATTCAAGTATCTGCTCCGAATGTCAGCGTTGTGAAGACCACTCCGGTGATTGATGCTGTGGTGGGCGATACGATTGTATACGAGATGGTTGTGACCAATGAAGGAATTGACCCGGTAAACAACATTGTGATCACCGATCCGATTAACCCAGCCACCACATTTGTTACAGGCAGTGTTCTGGTGGACGGCGTCCCACGGGCCTTGGCAAACCCGGCGCTGGGCATAGCCCTTGGTAGTTTAGCCCCTGGAGCATCGATAGCGGTATCGTATGCAGTTCGGGTCAATACGCTTCCAACACCACCACAAGTGAGCAGTCAGTCTTCCGTAAGTTTCACATCGGGTGTTTTCTCGGGAGCAGCGTATTCCAATACGGTTGTAACACCAATCTATCAGCCGATTATTGCCGTAACCAAAACAGGGAGCACCTCCAATGCAACGATTGGTGACACCATCACCTATTCTTTTGCCATTAACAATAGCGGGAATCTTGATGCAAGTTTGACATTAACGGACAATATACCGAATGGAGCCGTACTGCTTCCCAACAGTGTTCTGATTGATGGTGTTCCACAGCCAGGTGCCAATCCAGAGACGGGTATCGTTGTGGGTACCATACCGTCCGGAGGTACGGTTATTGTAACGGTTACCCTCGAAGTGACTGTAGATACGTTGCCACAGGATCAGCAACTGGTTAACCAGGCGGTGGCCAACTATACATTTAGTCCACCCGATGGCCGTCTGTTGACGGGGACCGTATCTTCGAATGTTCTGGTTATCCCGGTATCTGCACCAAATGTTGTAGTTGCCAAAAGTACAAGTGCCATTGATGCTGTTGTTGGTGATGTAATCACCTATACGGTTGTAGTAACCAATAGCGGCATTGAAGTGGTTAATAATGTGGTCATGGTTGACCCGGTACCTGTCGGTACAGTATTTGTGCCAGGAAGTGTTACGGTGGATGGTGTGCCAAGACCAACAGGGAATCCGAATACAGGCATCACGCTTGGTTCGATTGCTGCGGGTGCTTCCGTTACGGTTACATTCAGAGTAGAGGTAGTGGTGATATGAGCCAATCTTCCGGTCCGTTGTCCCACTGGCTAAAGAATCAGTCCCTGGTTCGATTCAGCTCGGGTGCGACTGAACTGGAACAGGTATCCTATTCAAATACGGTTGTAACACCGTGGATCGGCCCCAGGCTTGAAGTCAGAAAAGTCTGCAATGTCACGGAGGCTGCCTTGGGGCAGTCTCTTATCTACCGTGTTGAAATTGTTAACACCGGAAATCTTACGGCCCTAGTGTACCTATTGGATCAGCTATCTGCAGAGACGGCACTGCTTCCCAACAGTGTACTGCGTGATGGTATTCCGTTACCGGGAGCATCACCGGAGACAGGATTGCCTCCAAATCTGGTCTCATCCCGGCTGGAGATCTCCTTTCAGGCGGATCACATCTATACCTTCTCAGGGGATATTGTCATGTACACCGTCATCGTGAGCAATCCGGGTTTTATTGCAGCCACCAATGCCCAAGTAACGATTTCTTTGCCACAGGGTATTGTTTTTATACCTGCGAGTGTCATCGTAGATGAAATGTTTGCGCCACAAGTAACGCCTGATACGGGCATACAACTTGGAGAGATTTTGCCCGGAAGCTCAATTAGAATACAATATCGGGTTCAGGTTATTGGGGGAAGCGATGCAAAGGGAATATCAAGTGTAGCCGTACTGGCGTATATTTCGGGAGGACAGCAGGAGACGGTCTACTCCAATCAGGTTACCCTGGAAGTGATACAGCCACAGGTCTCTGTGGTGAAAAGTGTGCTCCCGGTAACGGCCACATTAGGCGATGTCGTCCAATATAATATTACCGTCTCCAATGCAAGCAGTTATGCGGTCGATGGAACTCTCCTGGATGGACTGCCCACAGGTGTGACATTTGTCGAAGGCAGCCTGCGCTGGAATGGGGTTAAACGTCCCGGAACCAATCTGGCTAAAGGGCTTAATCTGGGGACGTTGACAGCCCGGTCGGTTCTGAATATTCAGTTCGAAGCGAAACTTCCAGATCGAGATGAATCGATGCCTGATGACTACAGGTATGTGAATCATGCTAGCCTGATGTATACATTTCGATTGCCAGATTCACGGTCAGTGCAGCGGATGATTACATCCAATGAAGCTGTGGTCGAATTGAAAGCGCCGATAATTCAGGCTTATGTTCAAGTGACACCCACATTGGTCGAGCAGGGAGGTACCGTCACTTTTCAGGTACGTGTGGGGAATACGGGTAATTTGCCGGCACGTGTACAACTTGGGAGCATTTTACCTGAGGGTGCCAGATGGCTTGGTCAAGCTACGGGTGAGCTCCAATTGAGCATATCAGAGTATTCCACACCACGGGTTCTGCATGTGGGCGTGATTGAGCCTGGAACGGAAAAGAACATCTCGTATGTAGCGAAGTTAGCTTCTGAGAAGGTGGGGACGCTGCAAGGAGACTTGATTGCCAGGTACACGTATGAATGGAATGGACAAAAACGGGCTGGCGAAACCCGATCGAATGAGTACAGCATCATTGTGGAGTATAGAGAAGAATAGGAGGTATCACGGTTAACGGTAACTTGCCTGAGGAATTTGCTCATTCTGGTTGCCATGAGATTACACGAACGTAAATGAATGGTATACTAATTGAATATGAACTCGGCAATCAACCCGTGGAATCGGGACGTCGGAGTAGAGGAGGCAGCCACATTGGCAAAAGCAAAAGTAGCAAAAAGACCTACACGGGATGAGTTTGAACTCGAAGAGTTGGGAAACCAGCTGGTTGAAGCTTTTCGGGAACGTTCGGAAGTACTGTTGACGGTATGGGGCAAAGAAGATCAGGTGCAAGGAGTCATCGTCAAAATGGACTCCCGTACACGACTCGTGCATGTAGAGTATACGGAAGAAGAGTTCACAGCGAAGGTACCTTTTCTGGATATCATGCGTGTGCAATCTCCCCGGTACTGAACGAAAAAAACAGCAATCTGAATAATTAGGGCATCCGCCCTGTCAAAGTCGTTCTTCCTGCATAAGATAACCCATACCTGTTGCAGAGGAGGTACGGTCAATGAGCGAAGTATTAGGTGGAGAAACAAGAGGCTACGGATACGGAGGTTTCACTTCTGTAGGTGCCATTCTGGTTCTGTTCATCCTGTTGGTTATCATCTCCAAAGCGTTCTTGGTATAATTGCATATCTCTAAAGAATGAAAGAAGCTCTGCCATCGCGGCAGAGCTTTTTTGTTCGTTCAGTCCTTGGCGAATTTTGTAGAAAATCGGTGTAAGTCCTGCTTACGTTATGTTAGAATATAACCATCCCTAGAGAAAGAAAGAGGTGTTTTGATTATGAGCCAAACGTTAACAGAATCTTTAAATGAACAGATGAACTTTGAGTTTTATTCCGCTCATGTATATCTGGCTATGGCAGCCTATTGTTCCAGCAAAAGTCTGGATGGATTTGCAAACTTCTTCATCGTGCAAGCGGAAGAAGAGCGATTCCATGGCATGAAAATATACAAATTCCTGAATGATCGTGGGCAACGTGCCACACTTGAGGCTTTGCCAGAACCGAAGAATGAATATGCTTCGATGCTGGATGTGTTTGAGCATGGTTATGCTCATGAACAGCAAAACACGAAAAAATTCTACAATCTGGCTGACATCGCTCTGAATGAACGTGAACATGCAACGATGTATTTCCTGAAATGGTTCATTGATGAGCAGGTTGAAGAGGAAGCTTTGTTTGACAATATTATTCAGAAGCTGCGCCGCATTGAAAAAGACAGCAATGCCTTCTACATGCTGGATGCCGAGTTTGGCAAACGTTCGTTCACTGCTCCAACTGAATAAATTGCACGTAGGGAGTCGAGAAGATTCCAGCGTCAAAACACCATTTACATACAGCATGAGGTAATGATCCTGAAAGCAATGGGGGCAATCCCCTTGCAAGGGATGATGGTTTGATGCCATATGCTGATTGAAGACAAAGAAGCCTGCACTTGTGCAGGTTTTTTTGCATGCAACGATATTTAATGATTGTATTGATTTACTTGAATTGGAGTAAAGGTCTATCAAAATTCTGAATGTGGGTAATAGAGGATATGTCACAAATGATCTATCCTGACGGGATCTTATTTTGCGCAAATCTATCAAATTCGTATTAAATTTTAGGTTTATCTGACAAAAGTGTAACTCTACCGTAGCCTTTGGAGCGAGAACAGGAGCCACTATCTTTGATAGTATTAGGATTAATCGCCAAGGGATGAAGGTAGAAAAACATGGACACCCGGGGAAATATAACACACAAGGGAGACTTTTAATTATGCTACATATTCGTAAATCTATCATGGTCACACTTGCTATTTTATTAATCATTCCACTATTATTGCCGCAGTCGGTATCTGCCAAATCTGTTGCATCCAAGGATGGAGCAAGCAAAGCAAATTCGAAAATCATATACCTGACGTTTGATGATGGGCCAACCGCTCATACGGGTCAGTTACTGGATATTCTGGATCAATATCATGCGAAGGCAACGTTTTTTATGCTGGGTCCTCAGATGGAGCAATTTCAAAAGGCTACCAAACGAATCGTAGCTGACGGGCATGGATTGGGTCTGCATGGTGTGACTCACGTTCCAGGCAAATTCTATAAATCTGCATATAGCGGATTGAAAGAGATGCAACAGGCCAATGCAAGTCTGAACAAGGTTGCCGGAGTTAAAACAAGTCTTGTTCGGACGCCATACGGCAGTAAACCTTATCTCAAACCGGCATTCCGTAATGTACTGCTGGGTCAGGGTGGATTCCATCTATGGGATTGGAATGTGGATTCGGAAGACTGGAAATACCAGAAAGATCATCAGAAAGTCTATAACAGTGTAATGAAGCAGATCCACAATGTGCAAAAGAGCGGAACAACGCCAGTTGTGCTTATGCACGACCAGGAAGCAACGCTGAAAGTATTACCGCAAGTGTTAAAAACATTGAAGGCAGAAGGGTATCGTTTTGAAGTATTAAGCAAAAAAGTGCAGCCGGTTAACTTCTGGAACGACAAGCGTTAATCTTTTGAATTTTTAGATTGGCTACAACGAAGGAGGTACACATCATGAAGAAACAGCCATTATGGATCACGATTCCAGTAACGACAGCGGTTTTACTTGCTCTGGCAGGATGTGGCGGACCGGATTTAAATACAGCATCATCAGAGAATAGTTCTTCACCAACGACAACAGTGGGGGAGCAGACCGAGACTGGCAGTGGTGGTGCTGATTTCTCTAATGAAAATGAAACAGGAACCAAAGAGAATACGGGCACAACAGATAATGAAGACACATCAGGATCGAAGGCAAATGACAACCAAGTTGCCACTGGTCATTCAGGTGTGAATGATGTGATCAAACAAGTTCGCAACCAGTTGAAGATGAAGGATGCAGCGTTACCCACTTCATTTTCATTGGACAAGGGTACATCTTTGGGGGCGGCAATACTGTCCAATACTGCGGATGCATTTAAGGTAAACTTCTACGCTACCACTCAGTCTGTTGCCATTAATGATCAATCTTTAACAGCATCCGACAGTAAGATACCTGTACTGGCTTCCTATGAAGTGAAGACCTATAAGGACCCGGATCAGCCAGAAATATTCCCTGAGACGGACCTGAAAGATATTCCAGCAGATATGGCTGTGGATCTGGGACATGGTATCAAAGGTATGAGTGAAGGTGCCGCAGGCAGTCAATATCTGACTTGGCAAGAAGGTAGATGGACGCTGGAAATTCGTTCGGTATCTGAAGATGAAATGAATAATCCGGGCATAGCGAAAAAAATGGTGGAGTACCTGGAGTTACATACCTTGCCTGTACCTAAAGATAAAGGGTATATCAAGGTTGAATATCCAAGTGGTGGACAGTCTGTTCATGTAACGATCTCATGGCAGGACGGTAACCAAATTCATCAGCTTAAGACCGATCAAGTGCCATTAGAAGCTCTTGGTATGGTTGTATCTGTGAAATCTTAAGTATTCTACGGTTATCCTGCAATGTAGAAGAAATGAGTGTGGGATTGTTACGATACACCTAAAAAAAGCTTGGCGCAGGAAGAAATTGCTGGGCCAAGCTTTTTATTTTGAGCATGTTATCGCAGCTTATGCAGCCGGGGTACATGCTTATTTTTGTTTCAATGGGTTAAAGCGGTACTTTCATTTGAACCACCCTTTTTCCTTGGAGCGAGTGATGGCCTCAATGCGGTTACTGGCATTTAACTTGTTGAGAATAATGGAGATGTAGTTACGCACCGTTCCCGTTGTAATGAACAGATGCCCGGCGATTTCCTTGGTGTTTTTCCCATCTGCCATGAGGCCTAGTACGGCATTCTCCCGTTCTGTCAGGGGGTTTTCTTCTACATAAGCTTCATCTACCAAGTCGGGAGCGAAGATGCGTCTGCCATTCATAACTTGGCGGATCGATTCGGCAAGTTCTTCAATTGGACTATCTTTGAGCAGGTAACCACGGACACCGCCCTTTAGGGCACGTTCGAAATATCCGGTCCGGGCAAAAGTGGTCAGTATAATGACCTTACAGCTCATTCCTTTGAGTTCTTCTGCAGCTTCAAGGCCGCTTTTCACGGGCATTTCTATATCCATCAGACAGATGTCTGGTGCAAGCTCTTGGACAAGGGCAAGGGCTTCCTGGCCGTTGCTGGCACGTCCGACGACTTCCATATCTTCCTCCAGATTGAGGAGGGAGGACAAGGCGCCGAGCATCATGCGCTGATCTTCCGCGATTACAATTCTAATCATGATTCTGCCTCCTTTATCGGTTTGCGAACGAGTTTCGGAACATGAATAATGATCGCTGTACCCGGGATGTCTGTCGCAGAGCGAATATCCAGACATCCGTTCACAAATTCAAGTCGTTCCTTCATGCCCAAAATTCCTGTTCCGCGCCGATCCTGTTTGCGAGTTCGTTCTATTCCAACACCGTTATCTTGAACGGTTACTACATTATCCGCTAGTGTTTCCTTAATGATGATAGTACAGGTTGTTGCCTGACTGTGTTTGACGACATTCGTGACAGCTTCTTTCAAGCACATACCGAGCACATTTTCATTCAATTGTGACGTATCCTGTAACTTCGGATTACCTTCCAGCACAAATTCAATCGAAGCGGCCTTCAGAATCTGCTCCGCCCGGAACAGTTCATCGACCAATTGTGTACCACGCATAGTGGTGACCATTTCCCGGACTTCCTTCAGAGCTGTACTTGCCGTTTGTCTGAGGTCGTTCAATTCAATCTCGGCCTGATCGGGATTATTGCGGAGCAGCCGTCTCGCCAGATCGGTTTTCAGACCGATCAAAGAGAGCTTCTGTCCAAGTGTATCGTGCAGGTCACGAGCGATACGCTGGCGTTCTTCCATTTTTACGAGATCATCAAGTCGCTTGTTCGCATTCTCCAATTGGCCTTCCAAATGTTCAGTTTTGTTTTTGTTATACGTACTGATTGGGAGCAGGATGGAGGCCATTAAGCTGATGAATACAAACGGGAGTTGGCTCACCAACAGAGAACTCTGATTAATGAAACCGTAATTAATGGTTACGAAACTGGCTCCCAGGTTCACCGAATAGAGGGTGAAGAAACCGGCTTTATTTTTAATATTCCCAATAAAGAAAGCAAGAAACAATGAGAAATACGCATAATCATAGGCGATCGTCATCGTAATGGATATGGCAATTAGCATTCCAATCCACATGTACACCTGCCAGCCCTTGGTGATGAAGGCGAGCAGGTAACAGACGAAGAAAACGAGGATAATGATGATGCCGGTTACCATAGTCCATAATTTAGAATATTGCGATATAAAATAGAATGGCAGGATGAAAAACGCGAGCCATACATAAAGGTTCAACCCTGTTTTTTTATAAAAATTTTGCATCCACTTTTGAATGGAATTCTCCTCCTCAAACTTGTACTCAACTTTAGCATGACTGTAGCATGACTATGGCTTGAACACAAGAAAACGAATCCGACAGAGTTAAGGCTTCTCTGTCAGACCCGCTGGATTGGTTACTCGGATAGGCGGTTGAACATACGGCTTGCGGGATAGCTTTTTGAGCTGTCTGAAGCTAATAAACTGTTTAGAATCTTCATCCCACAGACGGAAGCGCAGGGCAACCAGACTGGAACGTAGTGTAATAGTCGTTGCTTTTTGCAAAGGTGGTGTTGCGTTATGTGCTTCTTCCAAGAAATAGTTAGGTACACGTGGGCTCAAGTGATGCACATGGTGAAACCCGATATTACCACTGATCCATTGCAATAATTTTGGCAATTTGTAATAAGAACTGCCTTCAACAGCTGCTTTTACATAACTCCACTCATCTTCATGTTCAAAATACGTCTCTTCGAACTGATGTTGAACGTAGAACAGCCAGATACCAAAGAAACCGGAGAAGAAGAAGATAGGTGCCTGAACCATTACAAAAGCCTGCCATCCGACTAACCAGGACATGAATGCATAGAGCACAACGATCAATACGGTAGTCAGGTGTGTATTGATACGTTCTTTACGTCTAGCACCTTTGCGGTTAAAACGGTAAGCCAACAGGAACACGTAAATGGGTCCGATACAAAACAATACAAACGGGTTACGATAAATCCGATAGAAGAGACGACCCCAAGTAGAAGCTGCTTTGTATTCGTCAACCGTCATTACCCAGATATCACCTACACCACGTTTGTCAAGATTACTGCTTGTTGCGTGATGGATAGAATGCTCGTTTTTCCACTGCTGATAGGGTGTCACTGTTAATACACCAGTAATGGTACCGAGAATATCGTTGGCGCGTTTGCTCTTGAAGAATGAACCATGGCAGCAGTCATGGAAAATAATAAAGGTCCGCAGTACAAATCCGGATGCCACCAAGGCAATCGGGAAGGTCAGCCAGTAGGAAACCGATAAGCTAAAGTAAGCTGCAGCCCATAACAAGAAGAGCGGGAGCAATGTATTGATTAACTGGCGGATACTTAGTCTGAGATCATTTTTTTCGTAAGGGGTAACTTCTTTTTTTAAGGCCATTTCTTTTGATCTGTTCATAAAATTGTGTCCTCCTTCAATCGTTATAACTGTAATCAGCTACAACTTGGCGTTTCCCGCTAGACTTTCCTGTAGGAAGCGTTTTTATCATTGTAAAACAATCCGAACATGACAGTAAGTCATAAACGTCAGCCTTCTGTAATGATGAATATCAATGATGGACCATGACATTTGTCATGGGTGTATGATACTCAATAGCTCTGCAGAAGACAGAAGAGCAGGTTTTACTAATTCCTTTGCACAAATTACGCAACAATTTGTATTATGTATACAAATTTTGTTGTGAGCATGGTAAAATCTATCCTTGAGTGATTATGACAACTTATGAGACGGGTCGATTAGGTTGATTTCTGATGGATTGGATGGAATGCATAATGAAGAAACGAATTACGGATATCCTATTTATTATGGCAGGTGCATTTCTGTTTGCACTGGCGGTGAACCTGTTTGTCATCCCGAACGATTTGGCTGAAGGCGGCGTCACGGGTATCACGATTATTTTGTATTACCTGTTTGAATGGTCCCCTGGACTGATGAACTTGATCCTGAACGGTATTTTGTTAATTGTGGGATATCGGTTTCTTGATAAAACGACTACGGTATATACGATTATTGCAGTGGTATTCAACTCGTTGTTCCTGCATCTGACGGAGAGTTGGACGATTGCATCGGATGAACTCTGGATCAATACCATTTTTGCCGGATTATTTGCCGGTCTTGGTATCGGCTTGATTGTTAGAGTGGGAGGCACAACGGCGGGGACAGTGATCCTGGCCCGACTTGCCAACAAATATCTGGATTGGAATATCAGTTACGGACTTCTGTTCTTCGATCTGATTGTGGCTTTCTCCTCATACTTCATCATTGGACCACAAGGATTAATGTGTACAATTGTCTTGCTGTTTGTCGGAACGAAAACAATGGAGTTCATTATTGAAGGGCTCAATCCGAAAAAAGCAGTCATGATTATCTCTTCCAAACAGGATGAAATCGCAAAGCAAGTCATTGAGAAGATGGATCGCGGAGTAACCGTCCTGTCCGGTCATGGCTATTACACAAAAAATAAGAAAGAAATTCTATACATTGTGATTAGCAAGCAGGAAGTTTCTATGCTGAAGAAGATTGTCCGAGCAGAAGATGAGATTGCTTTTATCACCATTCATGACGTGCGTGATGTTTTCGGTGAAGGATTTATTGAACTCTCTAAAACTTGATGAATATATGTATATAAGGAAGAAAAAAGTTGCGGTGAAATATCACCGCAACTTTTTTGATAGGTTAATGGTATCCGGTATTAATCTAGTTCAATAAGAAAGAACCCTTCTCCGAAGAGAAGGGCAAAAGAGTATTAGTAATGTCTTCTTTTTTTGACTCCGCAATATTCAACAGTGACATGACAGTGTTTTTTACACTTTGTAGGGACATATTTAACTTTGGTAACACAAGTTTTCGTAATTTTTTTGTAAAAACACTTTGGTCTTGGATGATGACATTTATGATGTTTTCTATACATATTAAAACCTCCCTGATCGTGATAAGGTATTCTATGAGCGTGTCACTGTTTCGGAAATGTATAAACGTCTATTATTGTATAATAATTCCTTTATTAGGCTTCTGTGTTACAGGTGAAGGTTGGTTCTTTCTAGTAAAACTTTCTACTAAAAGAGTGCAATGACAAAAAGCTGTACACCTACCAAACACGATGATATATTGAATTTAATCAATTTGTTAACAAACCTAACTAACTAAGCATTTAGCATAATTTCCAAGAGCGTTTTACAATCAGCAAGATATAGATCGAAACGGTGTTATTCGTCTATATTTTGTACCCGAGAGCGACTTTAATCGAATTATGAAAAATGCTAACTATAAGAGGAGGCGATAACATGGCTGGCACACCGCAGTATATCCGCAATCTGAATGAAAATCTTATCATGGATGCCCTCATAACTCAGGGAACCATGTCGAGAGCGGATATCAGCCGTCAGACCGGACTTAGTAAACCAACAGTATCTTTGGCAGTCGAACATCTGATTGACCGTAATCTGGTGAGGGAAATGGGGCCAGCTGACAACGCTCAGGGTCGAAAAGCAACCCTCATTCGTTTCAACGAAACGGCTTATTATGTCTGTGGTATAGATATCGGCGCAACTCGTATTCGGATTGCATTATCCGATCTGAATGGAGAGATCATTGCCTATCGAACATATCCCATGGTTGTTCAAGAAGCTTATGAGCGAGCGGAAGCGACGATGTTGGAGCTTCTTCGAAGCCATATGAACGAACTGCTTGATGAGAATCATCTGAACTGGGATCAGATTCAGTGCATCGGGTTCGGTATACCAGGCGTAGTGCTGCCTGAATCAGGGCGTATCAAACGTATTGTGGACCCTTTAGCGGGTCTGGAAGAAGCTTTCTCTTTAGAGTCGTTGTCAGGAGCTTTTCCCTGTGAAGTAATTCTGGAAAATGATGTGAATCTTGCAGCCCTTGGGGAGTATCGGAGTGGTGCAGCAGCAGGATATCCCTTGTTTGTTTTTTTCTCCATCGGTACAGGGACAGGCGCTGGGATCATGGTACATGGCCAACTGCTTCGAGGTTTAGGTGGCTTAACTGGAGAGATCGCGGAGATGCTGGTGGACGATGGCCGACGTCTGGAGGAAGTGCTGTCCGCTGATGGTCTGATGCAACTGGCGAAAGATTATCTAGATCAGCATGATGAACTATTATTGGAGGCTGCTGATTCGGGTGCAGATGATCTTCACAGACACCTGACTCCCGAGAGGTTATTTGAAGCTGCGCGCAGTGGAGAAGTAGAGGCGTTAGACATTCTACAACAATACAGCCAGAAGATTGCTTCCGCTCTGCGTCAGCTTAGCGTTGTGCTTGCTCCGGATCTCATTGTGCTTGGCGGAGGTGTAGGAGGGAACGGTGATGTGTTATTGCCTTTACTGAGGCAGATCATCTCTGAGCAATTCCCTGTGCAACCACAGTTAATCTGTTCCAAGCTTGGTGAGCAGGCTGTTGTCACTGGCGCGGTACAGGTAGCCATACAACAAACGATGCTGAACCTTCAGCAGGAAGCCATGGAATAAGAGATTGGATATACAACATGTGAGGAGGGAAAAGGGATGACAGAATCCGTGAAAAACGTAAGTAATAACTATCAGACCAATCAGAATGGTACGGTTGGAGGTGATCCATCCGGCTGGATTGCAGGTATTGACATTGGAGGTACCAAAACATTAATGCTCTTGTCATCACAACAGGCTGGAAATGAAGTTCATGAACGTATCTTGCCTACGCTTGCCAGTGATCAGCCGGATGAGTTCTTCCGATGGTTATTCGCTGAATTAGAAACATTCTGCCGCGAAGTTGGATGCAGTCTGGATCAACTTAAAGGTGCAGGCTTGGGATTCCCTGGTGTGATTCTGCAAGAGGAGGGGATACTGCGAAATGCTCCGGCTTTTCAGTGGCCTGAGCTAGATATTCGCCCTGTTATTGCGAAGTATTACAGCGGGAATATCATGTTGGATAATGATGTGAATATGGCCGCAATGGGCGAGTATGATCAAGGGGCAGCACAGGGACATCAACACTGCGTAATGGTCACGGTTGGAACAGGCATTGGATCTGCTCTTATCCTGAATGGACAGCTCTATAGCGGCCAGAATGGAGCAGCAGGTGAGATTGGGCATTTCATTGCAGGAGACGAAGGGCTTCATACCGGTTATGTTGCGGATGCGGATTCCTTTGGCGTATTTGAGCAAGTGACTTCAGGTACGGGAATTACCGAACAGGCGAGGCGTTATTTTGCTGCTGGAAAGGGAAGTTCCTTATCCCTGATCATGAGTCTGGCAGGAGGGGAAGCGGAACAGATTGAAGCCAGGCATGTATTCAAAGCAGCGGAGTCGGGTGATCTTGCTGCCCTGGAGATTCTGGAACTACCCATGCGTTATATGGCGAGAGGTCTGGCGAATATTACGGCTTTACTCAATCCTTCCATTATAGTGATCGGTGGTGGCGTGGCTGCATCCAACCCATCCTATTATCTAAACGAAGTGCGCACACGCCTCCAACGTTACACTGTTCTGCCTACACTTTTAGCTGTAGCTGAACTGGGGAACAAAGCAGGAGCAATCGGGGCATTGGCTGCAATCAAGTCCAGTCTGACACGCACATAAAAATAGAGAATAGGCGAAGCAACTACAGAAATAAAGGATGGAGATCCGGATGAGAAGTAGACATATGAAGGCTTACACAGAGAAAATAAAAGCCGATTCCAATGATGCAAAACGTGTTTTACTCCAATTACAGGGCCTATATCTGTTTATGGGGCTTGCTGGGGGGATGTTTAACCCGTACATTAATCCCATATTGGTAGCACAAGGGTTTTCCAGTAAAGAAACCGGATTTATTATGGCGTTTGGCACACTCGTATCCATTATTCTTCAACCAATATGGGGAATTCTGGTAGATAAGTTTAAAAAGACACGGTTCGTACTGGTGATAAGCCTGCTTGTTCCTGCATCGTTAGCGTATTTCTACAATATTCAAGTGTACTTTATATTAATATTGATTTATACTTTATGCACTATATTCCAAGTGACTCAAATACCCGTTGCTGACTCCTATGCGGTTACAGCCGCGAGAGCCGCGAACACCTCATATGGCATGATCCGACTCTTCGGCAGCATAGGAACGGGAGTTGGGGGATTTGCCGCAGGGATGTATCTCTCCCAGTTTTCCATTCACATGTTATGGCTACCATTTCTCCTGTTTAACATTCTGAGCGCTATACTGGCAAGTACACTCCCCCGGCAGACGAGCATATCCTCGTCCTCGGTAACCTTCTCCGTAGGTTTGGCAAGATTGCTCCGAAACCGGACATTCCTTCTATTTCTAACAGGCTGTTTCCTGGTTAACCAAACGCTCACTGCGTTTAACTCCTTTTTTGTTATTTCATTTCAAATGGCTGGCGGTTCGGTGACCATGACGGGTACAGCACTGTTGCTGGCGTCAATTACTAATGTTCCATCCATGTTGGCAGCGGCATTCATACTCCGAAAATGGGGGCATGAACGCACGTTGCTGCTTGCAGCGGGGGCGTATATGTTACGTTGGGGGATACAATGGCTATGGCCGACACCTGAGGTCATGATTGGCGTTCAGGTGCTGCATGGGTTATCCTTCGGATTCTTTTATATCGCAGCAGTGGAATATGTGGCTTCGGTTACGGGACGGGAAATGCAGGCCACAGGACAAAGTTTATTTAACATGGTGTTTGCTGGCCTGGGCGGAATTGTTGGTAATATGCTGAACGGATATTTACTCGATTCCGGCGGTCCATCACTGATGTATCTGGCTTGCGCGATCAGTGTGGGACTAGGATCAGTGATTCTATATATCGTCAGCAGGCAGGCCAAAGAACAGAGAAGAGCATACTCATTAGAATAGAGATGGAAGGAGTTGGAGCCTATGAAAGTAAATCTGAAGCGGAATTGGCACACCAAGTTGATGTATTCGTATTTTCCTATTTTTCTGCTTACGATTTCCATTCTGATCTTTCTCTCCTTCCTGATTGTCAACGAACTCTCACGTAACGAAACACAAAAAGCCGACATGATCTCCACCCGCTATATCGTGGATACACTGGAGCGCTCGCTAAGCGACATTGAACTTCGGTTGCTTGAAGACATTGGTGCAAACAAAACATATAGTCGCTTTCTGGAAGCTGGACAGGGACAATTATCGAGTCAGTTCATCTATGATGCGGCAAGTGGGCTGGGACGTATGCTGGATCAGCAGGATATGATTCAATCCATTTATCTCTATCGCATGTCCGATTCCCAGATTCTTACGCCCAGAGGCATGATGCGTTTGGAAGATTTCGAAGATCGTGCCTATATTGAGCAAGCCTTGAAAGATCGGGATAACCTCGGTTGGAATCTACCACGTGATTATAAGGAACGTTCCTTCGACGTACCTTCACAGGTGATTAGCATGAATAAGTGGCTTCCGTTACCGTGGGGCGGGGAAGGACTGCTCGTCATTACCATCCGCATGTATGCAGTGGAACGGCAGATTGATAACATGACCAATGAAAAGTTATCTGTTCTTCAGGTTCGGGATAAAAGCGACAATCTGATCTATACCGCGCATCAAATGGACCCTTCAGCAGGTGAAATCCTTAATCGTGTGACTGCGGACAAGCTTGGTCTGGTCTTCGAGAGTGGTATTCAATCCGGACAGCTGTATTCATGGGTATCCCTTGTTTCTTATGTGTGGATCGGTATTGGTTTATTAACGATTGTTGGTGCGGTGGCGGGACTAATCTACATTACTCGCAGAAATACACGCCCCATCCAGCTGATCATGAATCGAATTCAGGCGTTACAGCCACGTGCCGAGGAGAATGAAGCAACTCCATCCGTCAAAGATGAACTGGCACTCATCGACCGTGCGCTGGAACATCTGATTGCTCAAACGGTTGACTATGAGAAACAACATCATGAAAACTTGCTGATTCATCGCAGACAGTTGCTTGTTGATCTGATGGAAGGAGAGCGGATGGATTCGTTCCGTCAGCGACTTCGCCATCTGCAACCGCTAGAGGAACGATTCATGGAACCGAAGAGTGTTGCTGTCCTCATTGCGGAGATGAATGGTGACGATCTCTCGACCAATCAGAATATTCTGAAGATTGCGCTTATGAACGTAGTGGAAGAACTTGTGCAGAATGAGACCCAGTTCGGCGGTTGGGCTGAATGGTTTGGGAACCGCAGGCTTATTGTAGTGATTGCATCGGATGAGCAGGAAGGACTGGACCGTGAATTACTTATGGATCTGGCTAAGCAGATGCATATGTGGATTGCGGAAAACTTCCGCCTACGGTTTACGTTCGGGATTGGACGAACCGTACCGGGCTGGGAGGAGATTACTCGTTCCTATGCGAGTGCAGATGCGGGTTTGCAGCATAGACTTACCCTAGGTAAAGATGCGATCGTTCTCAGTGAGCAACTGCCGGATCGTATTGAGCTGCAATCGTACAAGTATTTGCAGATGCTCGCAGACTTTGTCCGTGAATTCAGACTAACCGGCGATGGTTGGCGAACGCAGCTGGATCAGATGTTTGTTGCGTTTAATGAAGATCAGATTACAGATAACGATATTCGCATGTTGCTGCAGGCGTTAATCCAGATGTTGTCCCGTGAATTCGGGGAGCTGTCTGAGCGGCTGCAAAGCCAATTTGCCGAGGAAATCCTGACTCGTCTTCGCAGTGATATCCAGCAGGTGGAGACACTCGAGGGGATTCAAGAGATTTTGCAGGAGTGGCTTAAAGAGGTTTATCGCAATTATGTATCTGTAAATGAAACGAAAAGTCATCGCGCGATGATCAACGAGCTGCGGATCTATATTGAAGAGCATTTTGATGATCCGGATCTGTCGCTGAAACATCTGAGTGATCGGTTCCAGATCTCGGGCAAATATGCGAGTTATCTGTTCAAGGAAGAGTTTGAGATGAAGTTTGTTGATTTTCTGGTGAAACTGAGGGTCGAAAAGGCCTGTCGTCTGTTGTCTGCATCCGATATGGCTGTTCAGGATATTGCTCTGCAAGTGGGTTATGCCAATGCCATCTCTTTCGGCAGAGTATTTAAACGGATTATGGGCGTGACACCAGGAGACTACCGCAAGCAGAGTGGAAAACAAGGGGATCAATAACGGAATTGCACGTGTTAGAACATCCGAGTATCGGGTGAAAAGCAATATTCATAGAGATATTTCATGAAATCTCTTGTATGAGGGGATAAGGTTCGTGCCTTATCGTCCTTTTACAGGAGATTTTTTGATTTTTAATACAACATCTTAGGCCCATTAAGCTGGTGCGTTAAGGAATTTTACGAATGACCTATACTAGCATTATGACAATCCATTAATTCATAGGGAAGGAGTTGAAGATGATGTATACATACGGACAGCAAGTGTGGGGATCGGTAGATATCAATAGGCGGGTTACCATTACAGCAAGCAACAACACATTTACATTTCATGTAGATGACTCGTCATATACGATAACTATACCTGTTGGTACCTACACGACAAGTCAACAAAGGCATGAATCCGAACTTATTCAGGCCATTTCGAAGGCAGGGGCAGCTCAGAACATTCCAGTACGATTTATTTTGGGCGGAATGCATTATGATGAGAAGTATAATGTGTTGATTTTGGAACATACGGACACGACCAACGAGCATGTCATCGATCAATTTGCGGGAAATGCCATCGATACGTTGTTTGGTCAAATGAAGTTTAATCTTCCGCCGAGGAATTAGTCGTGGAATCGTTCTACACGTTTTGCTAAACAAGGAGATCACATAAGATGTGGTCTCTTTTTCATTTTTTGAAGAGAGATTTAATGGAAAAAAGATTATTGCAAGATGGGTGATGCCAGATTAGGTATGAGAAATCGATCTTAATGCAACATAATTTGTTATTATAGTTAACATTACTGGCGTGAAAATTGTATATTGTCAGGAAATATGTTTATATATCGCGGTGTTTAACGTAAAAAACGTGAATTTCACATTTTGAAAATAGTTTATTGTCTAAATATCAGATCGTATGTAATGATTAGTGACATTCACAGGTGCAACAAAATGGGATGAACAAAGTGGAGTGGCAATCATGTGAATCCATTCAGAGAGTGTGCGAAAGGGGAAAGGTCAAATGAGATTATTTCAAAGACGTAAGGCAGGCAAGGCAAGTTCAATCCTCGCAGTGGTAACAGCATTCACTCTATTATTATCTGCATGTTCATCAGGAAGCGAATCAACATCTTCATCTGGAGAGTCGGGTTCGGGGGAAAAAACGACTTTGAAAGTAGAAATCTTCGATCGGGGAAACACTCCGGCGGGCTACACCATTTCGGACAGTTATCTGACTCGCTTCATTCAAGAGAAGTTTGGTGATCCAAACAACATCGATGTTCAGTTTGTTCCGGTACCGCGCTCGGAGGAAGTACAGAAACTTAACGTTCTGATGGCGAGTGGCTCTGAAGTACCTGATATCGTCTTTACCTACGATTCGGGAACATTCAACCGGTATGCAGAGCAAGGAGGTCTGACCGAACTTACGGATCTGATCAATCAAAGTGGTCCTAACCTGAAGAAGTTCCTGGGAGATGAAACTCTGGCCTACGGTCAATACGATGGACAACAGTTCGCGGTTCCAGGTAAACGTCTTGTACTTGGGAAGTATGCATCCTATGTTCGTCAGGACTGGCTGGATGCACTCGGATTGCCATCACCTGAGACAGCTGAGGAGCTGCATACAACACTGAAGGCCTTTAAGGAAAAAGATCCGGGTAAAGTCGGTACAGGACTTATTCCGATGGGGATGTCCATTGCCTCGGCTCAATATGAACCACTGATCTGGTCATTCATTGAACCGCTGACGGAAGAACAGAAATATACATTAACGCAACAACTGGGTTCCAATGACTATCCAACGTTGTTGCCTGGTTTCAAGGACGCCCTGAAATATATGAACACACTTTATAATGAAGGATTAATGAGCAAGGACTTTGGACTCGACAAAGACAAGAAAAAGCTGTGGGAAGATGTATCTAACGGCAAAGTTGGATTCTACACCGAGGATGCAGGGGAGATTTATATCTCCGGTACGTACAAAAACCTGCAAACCAATCAACCGGGTGCAGTGATGACACCGATTGATGCATTCAAAAACTCCGAAGGCAAATTCGCCAAACCGGCATATGCACCCAATGCGATGTATGTCATGATCCCGAAATCGAGCAAAAATGCGGAAGCCGCGATGAAGTATCTGGATTGGATGGCTTCGGGCAACAACCTGTTCGACCTGCAATTCGGTGTTGAAAACGAGAACTATGAACTTGTGGATGGGGTACCACTGATCAAAGATGATGCTTCTCCTGAAATTGCAGGCCGTATCTATAATTCCGGTGACATTGCCATTATCGTGAACGGTAAATACGTTGGGGATGACAAGAAAAATGAAGAGGCCTATGTCGTTCAGGTAGAGTCGAAATATCGGGATGATATGCGCAAGTCGGTAGCGATCTCTAACACGGACACCATTCAACCGGTACGTTTCTCCAAACCGATTGAGGCGGAAGCACGCTACGGTAACGGCTTGAAAGACAAGTTTATGGAGTTTTTCGTGAAAACAACCATTTCCAAACCTGCTGATTTTGAAGCCACGTATGACAGCATGATGAAGGACTACATGGCGAGCGGTGGTCAAGCAATCCTGGATGAACGTACAGAAGCTTACAAAGCGATGAAATAAGTAGAGTAGAGATCACATCTAATGTGTATGACAACAAAGAACAGGGATTTCATTAGGGCGATGGCAACATCGCCTTGATGAAAAATCCTGAATGACATGGGGGGAAGGTATATGAAAACAAGCATCTATTTCCGCAGAAACTGGCAACTATATGCGTTGCTCCTACTGCCCATGATCTACTTCATTATTTTCAAGTATGGGCCAATGTATGGCGTGCAGATTGCGTTCAAGGACTTTAACTTCTTTCAAGGGATCGCCGGTAGTGAGTGGATTGGCTTGGATGCATTCAGAGAAGTGTTTCATAATCAGGGATTCTACACGGCATTACGCAACACGTTAGTGCTTAACATGCTGGATCTACTGGTCTCCTTCCCGGCACCACTTATATTAGCCATCTTATTGTTCGAGCTGAAGAAGGCCTGGTTCAAAAAGTTGGCACAGACTTTACTGTACATTCCTCACTTTATTTCGTGGGTCATTATTGGAGGGATCGTACTTCAGGTATTCGGTACACAATCCGGTTTTATTAACAATATCTTGATGAGCATGGGATTTGATCCATTACCTTTCCTTTCAGACAAAAACTATTGGCTCTTCACGTATCTTGCGGTAGGCGTGTGGCAGAGTGCAGGCTGGGGTACGATTCTGTATCTGGCATCTCTCACGGGCATCAACCGGGAACTCTACGAAGCCGCAGAAGTGGATGGAGCAAGTCGGCTACGCAGAATCTGGCACATCTCCTTGCCAGGCATCAAAACAACGATTGTTACCTTATTGATCATCAATGTCGGCAACATGATCTCTATCGGCTTCGACCGACCTTTTATAATCGGTAACGTGGCTGTACGTGAATACTCGGATGTGCTCAGCACATTTGTCTATCGTGTCGGTTTACAGTCTGGTCAAGTTACGCTCGCAACAGCTGTAGGTTTGTTCCAGGCATTAGTTGGACTTGTCTTCATACTCGGAGCAAATTATACGTCCAAGAAATTAACCGATGAGAGCATTATGTAGTGGATTGATTCACATATGATCTGTAAGGAGTGAGTGGGATGTCTGAAAACACGGCGAATCGAATATTCAACACGGTAAACGTCATTCTTATTGTCATTACGATGGTGCTGTGTCTTGCACCATTCATTCATATTATTGCGATCTCGCTCAGCTCAAACCGGGCGATCGGTTCAGGAGAAGTTTCCTTTTTCCCCAAAGAGTTATCCTTTGAGGCGTATACCAAAGTATTTGCAGATGGATCAATGATTCGTTCCCTCATCTATACCATTTGGCTGACCGTCCTGAGTACGGTGCTAAGCATGGTGATGACCATTGCAGCAGCTTATCCACTGGCGAAGAGCAATCTGAAAGGGCGCAAGTGGTTCATGCTTGTCATTGTGGTGACGATGTTTTTCAGTGGCGGCATTATCCCCGAGTACATTCTGATCAAAAATCTACATCTACTTGATAGCACATGGGGACTTATTCTGCCTGGATTGATTAGTCCGTTTTATATGATTATCCTCATTACCTTCTTCAGAGGGATTCCCGAAAGTCTGGAAGAAGCAGCAGGCATTGATGGAAGCAGCCACTTTGGAACACTTATGCGCATTATTTTGCCACTATCCCTTCCGGTTATGGCAACACTAAGCCTATTCTACGCGGTAGGACGGTGGAATGGTTTCCAGGATGCACTCATGTATATTACCAAACCTGAGCTATACCCTTTGCAATTGAAATTGTATCAGATGATTCAGCAAAACCAGATTACAGAACTGATGCAGAACGAAGGTATTGGTGCTGTTCAAGTCCTGCCTGAGAGTCTGAAAGCAGCCAGCGTTATATTCTCCACGTTACCGATCCTGCTTGTGTATCCGTGGTTGCAGCGGTACTTTATCAGTGGCGTAATGGTAGGTGCTGTAAAAGGTTAATAGAGGTTGTTCAAAAAGTTCACTTTTGATTACGAATGATGCCTAGTGGCATCATCAGCATCGAATATGAAATTCAGCCGAAATGTCCGTTGCTCACGTAGTTGTCCTACGCTCCGCTACTCCATTTCTAGCTTAATTCCATCTTCTTGGTACTGAAAACTGATCTTTTTGAACACGCACCTATAGTCTCGGGAGGTCCATGACATGACACAACGAAGGGTAGAGAAGATGTCGAAAGAGCAACAGTATCTTGTAAATCAGTCCATGTTGATGATGGATAGCTTTTATGACGAGAAAGTGGATCTGATTCGGAGTTTCGAAGAAGAGGATTCATCGCAGCACAGCACACGAGCCAGTGCACATTATGCGCTCGGATTGTTAATTCGAAATGAGCCTGGTGATGTGAAACGCGCGATACGAGTGTTCCACAAGGTGCTCGATGTTCAATATGACGCTCCGGATGAGATCTATCACGGAACCTTCGCGACCCGACCAACTGATGTGCATCCACCAGCGGGTCACTATGCTTGGAAATCTTTTGCGCCAGGCACGGCCTATTTCCTGGAACGCACCTTTGAGAAGGTGTCTGCGCAGTTTATCCATAAACTACAGGAAGAGGGTTCTCTGCTAACAGAGGCAGCAGACCCCAAACAACTGAAACACCTTTTTTATTCGGCAGTGAATCAGGTTCTGCCACCGGTCTGGATCAGCTATGATCCCAACTGGCGCGAGTTTATCGCTTGTGTCTGTGTGGTTGTGACTGCCGAATTCGCCGAACTTATGCCGGAGACACTCATGAAACGGATGGACCATGCGATGGAGTTGGCTGTGCAAGGGTCAATAGAACGCAGGTTATCCGATGTAATCCCCATGAACACGAATATTGAGTTGATGCACATTTTCATCACCCACTACTACGGCCATCGCTTGAACCGAACAGATTGGATTCAGCATTCGGATGAACAGGCGGAGGGGTTGGTGAAGGAGTTTGAACAATACAACGGTACATTCGCGGAGTTCAATACGACAACGTATTACGGGGTGGATCTGTCCGTGCTTGGCATGTATCGAAAGTATGGACTCACGGAACGTTTGATCGAAATTGGACACCGGATTGAACATGGGCTGTGGAATAATATTGCGCTATATTACAATGCCAATCTGGAGAATCTCTCCGGCCCATTCTCTCGGGCGTACGACATGGAAATGCGAGAGCATAGTTCGATCGGTGTATTTATCTATCTCTTGCTTGGAGAAGGGTATGAATATCTGGCAGGAATCAACTGTGAGTCAGGCCATGATCCACTGATTGCGCTCCTTGGGGTGGATGTGCCCGCTGAAGCCGTGCCGTATTTCAAGGCTCATCAAGAAGATCGGCTTGTGCAGAAACGGTTCATGGAACTGTGTGAGCGCAATGATCCAACGTCCAATCGGAATTTGTGTACAGCCAAAGCTTGGATCGGTGAAGATCGGATGATCGGGGCCATGTCGGGAAGTGTGAATACCAATGGCCAGATGCATCCAGCCACGATCCACTGGCAGACAGAGACGGGTGAACGTTATTATCTACGCTTGATCCGTCGTGAGGTAGGTGAGGGCTGGAACAGCCATCTGCGCGGAATAACGTTTGATGCGGACCTCACGCCAGATTCGTTAACCATTGATGTGGAGCTGGATACGGCGGAAGAGATCGATGTTTATTTTGAAATCAGAGGGCCATTCCTTCGTCAGCAGGATATTACACCAGTGTTATGGCAGTTCCCTGGACTTACGTGTACCGTGAAGGCTGAAGCACCTGAACCATCCGTGTTAATGTACGTGAATCATGCGGAGATCATCTATCGTTATGTGCCTGGAAAGACTGCAAACAGGATGAGATTTGAATTGACCCTCCGTGAAGACAACGGTTAGAGGGATGAATAGGTATATAAGATGAACTGAACATTTACACGAGAACGAAGAGTGCAGAACCGATCTGAAGAAGCGGAGCGTTCGCCTGAAAGCTTTCTGCAAGAAAGCTGCATCGGAAGATGGTACTGCAATTGGAGTGATCTAGTGTAAATTTTATTGGTTCAACTTATATAGATAGAGATAAATGGAATATGAATGGGCGATAGAATGAGAGACAGGAGGAACCAATGATGTATACGGACAAACAGGAATATTCATTCTCAACATGTTGGAATATCAAACGTCATACGACCGGACAAGGCATGATCGAGGAGATCAAGTCCCTTGGATTCAAACAAGTTGAACTGAATTATAACGTAACGGAAGAGATGCTGCAGACGATAGAACCGATGATTGAACAGGGCGAGATCGGTGTATCCAGTGTGCATAATACATTTCCACTTGTGGCTGATCCGGATTACGGGACGGATTCCGTCCTGCTTGGGTTCAATGATGAACCGCGCCGCAAACGGGCGATTGAGCTGTTACTTCGCTCAGCCGAGTACGCACATCGTTATGGGGCCAAGGCTGTTGTTGTACATCCCGGTGAGGTTCCGTTTGAATACAATATAGATGAAGTATTGAAAAAGATATACCACGATCAAGGACCGGATTCACCGGCATATCAATCTTTATGGCAAGAGATGCTGGAGAAGCGGGAAGATGGCAGCGCACATTACCTGAGCCTTATTCAGGAGAGTCTGGAAGAGGTATGTAACTTGTCGGAGCAGCGGGGATACGGGGTGAATTTCGGTATTGAGACCCGTTCACGCTGTTATCAGATGCCGACTTTGAACGAAGCGGGAACGATTATTGGACAAATGAAGGGCGCACCGCTTGGTCTTTGGTACGATATTGGTCACGGCATGATGATGGATCGAATGGGGCTGTACGATAATGTACGTGAGGCTAACGCGTTGATTGATCACGTGGTTGGCGTGCATATTCATGAAACCGTAGGGTTATCAGATCATTGGTGTCCATACATCCATAGTAAAGACATGACCTTTTTTGATTCATTTTTGGATATCATTGATCGTTCGCCAGTGAAAGTATATGAGTTAAAAGCCGCGTGTACACCGGAAGAGATTGATGAAAGTCACGATTTGATTACGTCTCGCATTGCTGAACGTCAGCGCGGGTAAAGGAGCAGATGTATCAAGCATGAATGCTCCTTATAGGAAAACCTCATAGTAAAGTAAATCAACAAATAGAGCGGTTCAGAACAAACCTCAGGTTGCGTTAGAGGGTGTTCTACCGCTCTTTTGTTGTTCTTTTAAACGGGTACATGTTTTTACCGTTTCTCAGGGAGTGTTACGTCACCGAGAATCCCTGCCTGATAGCCTTTGACTACAGCACCAATTCTGGACTTAACACCAAATTTCTGTGTAATAGAAGTTATATGATACTCCACTGTACGTTGACTGATCGCCAGATCCTGTGCAATCTCCTTGTTGGTCATCTCCAGTGCAATGCGGTTAAGCACTTCCCGTTCAGTTGCTGTGAGTGATTCCTCCAGATTAGGGGATAACATGGTCTCTGGAATAAGAACATGTCCCAACATACTTTGGTGAATGGCGTTGATAATCTGTCCATACGTTGCTTGTTTCGACAAGTAGGCATGGACGCCCAGATCATAAGCTTTTAACTGGAATTCATGATAGTTGTATCCGGATAGCAGTATGATTTTAACGGATAACCCGTATTGATCTTTCAATCTTCTCACAACCTCGAATCCGTCGAGCCGGGGCATGCGGATATCCATCACAACAACATCTGGCCGCAGCGCCGCTACTTCGGATAAAAAAAGCAATGGGTCGCTGAATGTCTTCACTACCTGTATGTCTGGTTCACGATTCAAACGGTTGTTGAGACCTTCCATGACCAGAGGATGATCATCAAGCAGTACGACTGTGATTGGCTCGTTCATTGTTCAGTTGCTCCTTTGGTTAAAGGCAAACGGATGTTGATTGAGGTTCCTTTGCCAAGGCTGGAATGTATGGTGAATTCTCCACCGAGATGTTGAATGCTGCTCTGTATGGATATCAAACCGAAGTGCCCTGTTGCAGTATCAAATGTGGTATGAACATTGAACCCCAAGCCGTCATCCTCTACTTGGAGAATCAAGTCAGTATCCCTTGTATGTACCTGAATGGAGCAGAACGACGCCTGTGCGTGCTTCATCACATTCATAATGAGTTCGCGGACCGTCCGAAAGACGGTGGACTTCAGAGGTTCGTGCTTCAACTCTTCAGAGAGGGCGTTGTAGTTTAGTTCCATTCTGATGCCACTTTGTATTTGGATTGTACGGATGAGCCATTGCAACGCTTCCTCAAGATCACTTCGATCCATAATATGAGGGTAGAGATCATCGCACAATTGACGTATATCTCTCTGGGAAGCATACAGGCACTCCAGCCAAACAGCCGTTTGATCCTTATGCGTCTCTCCGGTATCGTGTAATTCCTCCAAATCACGAGACAGGAAAATCAGGTTTTGAAGCAGTTGATCATGAAGGAAATAAGAGGTTTTCATACGCTCTGCCTGTTGGGCTTCCATCATAATATCATTGAACTGCCGATGACGGCGTATCTGGTGTTCATGAAGAGCTGTCTGGTCTACACGGTATTCATATCGCTTCTGCAGATCGGATAAGAGTCTGCCATTGACGAGCATTCGAATTGACTCCAGCCTGCCTTTATCAATGATATCCTGTTCCTCTGCTGAAAAAAGGGTGCGATTTTCTTTGTGACCAATGCCCAAAAATCCTATCGTCTCCGTAGTGGGTTCACCTGACAGCTCCCAAACCTGTGCCAAATCATATTTTTGTCGTAAAACTTTAATATCCAACGCCTGGTTATCTATATTCTGAATGGAAGTAAAAATCCCTGTACCTTCCTGAGAATATCTGTGCTTATCATCAATCCATATGACAATTACACCTTCAATATCCAGCATCTTGTGGAACATCTCGGCAAACACGTGAATCATGTCCCGCATGTTTTGCTGCTCAGCCATTCGCACAGTCAACCGCAGTTGCTGGTGTTCCAACCAGTCTTTGTTAAGTTTGTTTTTCTTGCGTGAGCGTGTGAGCGTGTACTGATACACCCAAGTGATTAGCAAAAACGAGACAAACAGTAAGCTGATATGAATTAACGAATGCAGGTGAGAAGCAGCCAGAAACAGTAAAAATACGATTAAAGCATATAGTCCATGAATTATCAATCTTGGCATAACCAGTTTGAGGTCAAGCATACTCCGTTGTACAAGTACATAAGTGAACATCCATGATAAAGGCAGAAATCCAATTAATGTATACTCTACAGGCAATAACGGTTCACCTTGAAGCAGGGTTGGAATAGCAAAACAGATGATGAAGGGAATCAGGCTGACAATAATTCCTGTTAACATGAGCAATAGCTGGTTCTGCTCCTTGCGATTGTAGCTTTTACGATTAACCCATGTCATCCAGATTAAGATCAGAAGGGTTGCACAAAGAATAAAGTTGAGCAGATTGGTTGGACCAGACGGTGCAACAGGAGTACTGACGGTAGTAATGCCTTGATTGAACTGAACATCGGTCATCATCCACTGCTTGATGTACAGAAAGGCAAGGCCGGTAGAGTAGGCAACGGCAATACATCTGCTGATGATTAATAACCATCGGAAACGATGCAGACGGGTACGGAATACAAAAGACACATAAAAAGCAGTTAGACAGTAAGGTAACCATGCCGCACAAAAGGCCAGAATATAATTAGATAAAGGCAACTGGGATGTGTATATCGTCAGTATACATATGGCCATGGACAGGTTAAGGAGGTAGAACAGGCGCATCACTCGTGAACCGGGTTGGTTAAACAAGGCATAGGTTCCGGTCAACAATAGCAATAATTCTACTATGGATGAGAAGCCGATGTTGAACCATTCACGTGGTCCAGGCTTCATTGTATGTTCGGATGCCTGACCGTGAGAATTCTCAACGCCGATGGTGTAGGCTTCAGTCACTAAGAATACACCTTTTTGATGGAGTAACCGTACTCCTCCTTTGGGTTCCAGCGAGATAACGGTGTCACCTGATCTAATCCCGGATGTATAAGCTAAACCTTGCGGATTTACATCATGTACTGCCCAAGAATTGGAGGCATTTGGTGTCAACGAAAGTCCGATATAAGGATTCATAAATGAAGAGATATGGATATACGTGGCTGTCAGTATAAAGCACAACATCGTTACAAACCACACGAGATTAAATTTAGTTTTCATGAATCTATGTAATGAGAGTTTTAGTCGCATGGTAAAATCATCCGTTCTTATAAAATGCATCATTGGTAAAATGAAGTGGAAAAACAAGCCATGTAGCAATGACATGGCTTGCCGAGCATCACTCTATGTTAATGTAGCAGAGTGCCTAACATTTTGTACATCAAAACTGATGATTCCTGCCTGAGCATAGGTTGCTTTGATCTATAATCCACAGCACCGGTGCTGGATACAGATACTTCCGGACCGTAGAGACCTAGAGCAACCACAAACTGGACACCTTCTTCAGCCCAACGATCCTGTGAACCGATGAGATCGGCAGCTACCGCAGGTGCACCAAGGAGTTGTTGTGCCGTTCTCGATATGATCACCGCGGCCTCTTGCCTTGTTATGGCTTGGTCAGGATGGAACAATCCACGGGTATTACCTTGCACAATACCCAGTTCAAGGGCTGTTTGAATGTAGGGGGCATAGGGACTTGATTGGGTATCTTTAAATTTTGGTGATTGAGCTGAAATGGACATCCCGCTTATACCCACAACCTGTGCTACAAACTCCCCACGACTTACAGGCTTCTCTGGTTCAAATAGGGATTGATCCTGTGGATACAGGCCAATCTGGGTTAAGCGATAGATGTAAGGAGCATAGGGATGGTCTTCTGGCACATCTTCATAAGGTCTGGCTTCTGGCAATTTCTCGGACCAGCTATCTGACTTGTTGTAATAGAAATATGTGATTTCACCTGACTGGTTTTTTTTGAAACCAGCGAGCTTGCCTTCCTCATCCATGAACAACATGTCCTTAACGGGGGTTAAGGTGTGAGTGCCATAAGCATCTATAACCTGAAGACCTTTCTCTGTTGCTGAAATATCATACAACCATGCAGGCAGGCGGATATCACGATATAGTCCCTCGTAGGAATGGAGTGAAGACTCGGGTACGCTATAATTGACATCTTGGACCTCATTATTCGGATAAAAATGATCCATAAATGCTTGGAAAAGCGCTTCTCGCACATCTGGTCCATCACTGTTGGAGACGATAAATAGTCCAGTCTTCTCGTTAGGTAACAGCCACAGATTGGAGTGGAATCCATCAAGATCGCCTGCTTTACTCACGACTTTACGTCCATGATTATACTGCGAATAGGTGGATTCGAATCCGTAACCTGTGCCAGGTATATCCGCGTGTATGGAGACATCCAACGTTTGCATCGCTTGGACGGATGACGGTTCTAGTATACGTGCACCCTGGTACGAACCTTGATTGAGCTGCGCAAGCATAAAGTGAGACATGTCCCGTCCAGTTGTAATTAATCCGCCCTCAGGGGAGCTGTCCGGTATATTGGGATATTGCGGAAGCTCCTGCCCTTCAGCGCCATAAGGAGTTGCGAGTTTACTCAGCGTGTCTTTGCTTAGTGTAAAATGGCTATCCGACATATCAAGAGGGTTGAATATATGCTGTTGTACATAAGTCTCAAACGGAAGTTTGGACTGTTTCTGAACAATGTAGCCCAAGAGTGCATAACCGTAGTTGTCGTAACGGAAAACTTCTCCTGGATTGCGAACAACGGACGGTTTGTTGTCTTGGATGAATTGCTGAAGCGGATAAGAACTTTCCAGTATTCTGTCTGTAGCTGCTACATCTGTGAAATCAAACCCGCTGGTGTGGGTCATCAGATGATCCAATGTTAACGCTGTTCCGGTATGGTTGGTCAGATGCAAAGCGTCTGTGTATGCGCTGATATCCTGATTAAGTTTTACTTTACCTTGCTCGGTCAATTGCATAATAGCGGTTGCTGTCAGCGTTTTGGAGATGGAGGCTACACGGAATAGAGTGGATTCGGCGTCGACGGGGATTTGTTTTTCCACATTGGCATAACCATATCCTTTATTCAACACGATCTGTTGATCGTGAACAACGGTGACTACGGCACCTTTCAGAGCAGACTTCACTTCAGGTTGGGCGAAGAATTGATTGATGAACGATTCAGTTTCCTGAGGGCTTACCTGAGGAAGAGGGAGACTGCTCTCTGCCGATACACTGGTTATTGTGGTGAAACTCAGAGATGCCACCAGGAGGATGTTGGCTACGGCACGTTTCCAATTAGGATTCGATTTGTAGCTGTGTTGTTGTTGTCGAGTTGGACATGTTGCTACATGAGATTTCATGAAATTCTCCTTTGAGTTGAGATATGTTTGTTCTCTTACATTTAAGTACATCTATAATCTATCAGTTCGAATGTAAGGGCGATTCCGTAGTACGCACTTATTACAGCAGGACTACCGCAAACCTTTTTGCGTGATCCCGCAATCGTGGAGGATGAAGAGTGAGTTTTGAATAATCTTGAATATATGAAAAGAGGTATTTGTCATGATGACCCAACGGGGGTCTCGACAAATACCTCTTTTTGTTTCGTCTTTTTATTTTCCATGCAAAGCGACATCGTGCAAAGGAATTGGGAAGTAGATTTTATAAAACTACTCGTACATCCGTCGTTCAAGTTCAGCATAGGCAATCGCAGGATCATCACTGGAATTATCAATATAAGCGACGGATGAAGCAGGGAGGGGCCAAGCTACTTCTTTACGGACGAGAGAAGCTGTGAAGGCATCCCAGTTGGCTAACTTCCATTCATCTAGTGGGGATTGTCTTGCTGAGATTCGTTTGTGATACAACGCTTCATTCTCAAGATAAATATAGGCTACACGCACATCCGTATCATCCAGGGTATGTCTAATTCGAGCGAGTTCCTGCTCGATCCAGTCAGGGGTACCGATTTCTTTGGTAAATGGCCCCACAACGATCGTATCGATACCCAACTGAACGTTATCCAGAGCGGCGTCCATCGTAATGCGGTACCCAAGATCACGGCACAACCTTTTGTATTCAGGCGAATCTCGGTCGGAAGGATCAAGTCCCTGAAGGGTCATGATCGCCTCAGCCGCGGGACGAAGCAGAATATCCATATCGAAGAAAGCAGCTTTATGTTTACGGGAAAGGGCTTTGGCTAGTGTGGTCTTGCCACTTCCGGCCCCACCGAGAAAGAAAATTAGTTTGCTCATGAATGTAATGCCTCCTTAGTATGGTGCAAGTGCGTGTAAGATGTGAGCTAATATCATTTGCTTATTTTAGCACAATCCATAACAATCTCACTTCATCACCTGCGAAGGAAACCAGATATGACGCAGGTTCACCCAGCCCTGGCTGTTGAAAGATAGACCACGTACTGAAGGCAGATAAGCCGTCTCTACCGGTTTTTCAGATAAATGGAACAGTAGGTTCTGGCTTACCAAGAATTGTTCAATGCGGTCTAATTCACGAGTTCGATCCGCAGCGATGGGAGAGGCGACGATGGTTTGCAAGATCTCATAGATCGTTATACGAGCAGAATCTTCCAGATGCTCAGACAACGTGGAGTAAAGATCGTATCTGCGCAGTTCTTCGTCCCTGTCCCGAATGAGAGAGAAGAGAATCAGATCAGATTCCAGCCGGAGATTTCCTTTGAACTGCTCCATCGTAGCAGTACGGACGGTACAGGAGAAACCGCACTGCTCCAGTATGGATGCCAGATTTTTAGCATCCCTGCGATATTGTGGAATGGTTGCAATGTGCAAGGAGATGGGACTGGAGGATACGGAACTTATCGATATATCGCTAAATCCCTCCGAGTGGACCTGGACTTTCTTGGTATTCACCGCACTAAAATCAGTCTCCACGACTTCAGAGTCATCTGCATGTCCGTCATCTCTATACATTCCAGCAAGGCATGACTGAAGGTGTGCTCTTACTTCCGGATCGTTTAACGGTCCGGTTTTTTGTGTATTACACGTGAGTAATTTATGAACCATTACACCTGCACTAATCTGTGTCCAGTCTGCACCCGCAGACGAAGACGGATTATGAAGAAGATGAAAGAACGGAGTTTCGATATCTTGGCTATCGTCCATTTTTGCCGAGGCACTCCACGGAATCTGCAGGATATCTACCCGGTCCATGTGTGCTCTACCCTGAAAATACGATGAAAAGGCTTCAAGTCTGCACAAGTGATCATCCCAAGCGGTGACCTTGAACGGTCCCGTCCCAACAGGTTTTTGCATCCCATGCACATCACCCGAATGCTTCAGCTTATGTTCGTTTGTTCCTGGTGAGGGTACAATCGCCGCACGACTTGTTGTCAGGAAGGACAAAAACAATTCATGAGGATTTTTGAGCTGGAAACACACGGTTAAGGAATCGACCGCTTCAATAGATAGAATCTGTTTACTTACATCACGGTACAGTGTCCGGCGATCTGTAGATTGCAGTCGTTCAAACGTATGCACTATATCATGGGCCGTCAACAACTGACCATCGTGAAATGTAATACCTTTTCGCAAATAAAAGATCCAGGTCTTTCGGTCTGCACTGACATCCCAGGTATGAGCGAGACATGGGAGGATCTCTCCCTGTTCACCCCGCTGAACCAACCCGTCAAAGACATGGCTGGTAACAAAGGATTCAGCTAATAGATTAATGAACAGCGGATCAAGGGCATGAAGCTGTTGGCGCAGGGGCAACCGAAGCGTATCAATCTGCTCATTATTGGTGCCGGCTTCCGTATGATGTCCTGAATACCCAAGCAACCACTGGTTTAGATGATCCTGCATGATTGTTGAACTGGAGAATGCGCTCACCTGCTCGGCAGCTTCCTGTAACTCCCGGCGATTCATGGCCTGCATCATATATTCTGCGGCGATTTGATCAGCCGGAACAAGCAAAGTCAGTGAAGAACGCCGACCCCGGCCACGCTGGGAAACCCAACGAATCCAATCATGGGCAACCATCTTTTTGACAATCGTTAACGTATTGCGGTGTGTACAATTTAGCAACTCAGCGAGATCGGCGAGTGTAAGTTCATGTTCTGTATGGTGACCGTAATGACGATGTAACAGCAGATATTGCTGATGTAATTTCAAGTGTTGATTCCCTCCTGGAGGTGAACTCTGACGTATTCCTCTAAAATAAGAAGTTTTGTCGATTTTAATTTCTATTTATATTCCTATTTTATCATCTAGAATATAGCATAGAAAGGTTAATGGAGGTTTTTCCCATGATTGATAAAATAATGGCTTCACCGCAACGCGCTCTAATCACGCTACTGTCTGCATGGATGCTGGCGATCATTCACCAGTATTTATTCTATGGTAATGAGATTGGCGTATCGTATCCTATCTTTGTAATTCTCTTTTATGTGTTCATGTATCTGTTTGCAAGGGATCGCATGAGGTCTTTCAAGTTCATTGATGCTTTTGTAGCGGCTGTAGTGCTATTGTTGTCGCTAACGTTTCTGTTATACGACAATGAACTGCTGTATGTTCTTAATTTTCTGGTCATACCTGGCGTAGTTATCTTACATATGACGTATCTGATGGGCAGAAAACAGAAGCAGTGGTGGGAGATTGGCTTGATTGGTACGGCTATTGACCACTTGCTACCTCAAGCCATACGTCATTGGGGGACTGTTGCTGCTATTGCTGTGAGAGCAGGCGGGCGTGGCATGGGCAAATCCCAGAAAACAGTTGTTTTCAAAGTACTCATTGGTCTTGTGGCGTCCTTGCCTATCCTCATTGTAGTCGTTGCATTACTGTCCTCTGCTGACGGGGTCTTTGATCAGTATTTAGCCGGTTTTCCGGAGTGGCTGAATCAATTGGCTTTTACTCCAGGGATACCAAGAATCATCTGGATTGTCATCGCAGGTGTATTGCTGTTCGGTTATGTATGGGGATTTGTACAGCCAATGCAATATGAGGCAGAGAAGAGAGCGAATGCACATTGGAAAAATGGAGCAGCATCCACGGTTGATAAGCGTGATCACACCTATATATTCTCTCCTGTGGACCCGGCCACTGAAGGTAAGGTTACCAATAAGATTACACCCGAGCCCGAACGCACTCCGGTTCAGCGGGAACCATTCAGATTGGACCCCATCATTGTGGGGACGATGTTGATTGTCATTAACTGTGTGTACGTTTTGTTTGTACTTGTACAGTTTTCGTATCTGTTTGGTGCAGGAGAGGGGCATCTTCCGGTAGATCTGTCTTACGCAGATTATGCGAGAAGTGGATTCGCAGAGTTAATTCTCGTCACAGGTATTAACTTCTTTATTCTTATTGTTGCTTTGCAGTATACCCGTTCGAGTGGCAAAACGGGTTCCATCGTGCATCAGGTACTTCTCTTGATTCTGGTCAGTTGTTCAGCAATTATGTTGTATTCCGCGTTTATGCGCCTGAATCTGTATGAGCAGGCATATGGATATACGTACATCCGCTTCCTGGTACACGCATTCATGATCTTCCTCGCACTCCTGTTGCTGATTGCTGGCCTTCGTATACGCTACACGTCAATACCGCTGATCCGCTGGTATATTGTGCTAGCGCTCACTGCATATGTTGCTGTCAACTATGTGGGCATGGATAAACGGATTGCCGAGCTGAATATTGAACGTTATCATCAGACTGGCAATATTGATGCAACCTATCTGGCGAGTCTATCGGCAGATGCAGTTCCGTTACTTCGTGAGTTTGCTCTGGAGGAGTATCCTGATCTCAAAAGGGAAATGCTGGAACGTCAAGCATATCTGGATATGGATACATCAGATCGTTCCTGGCCTTCTTATAACGTGGCAAGACACCGAGCTGAGCTAGAAATGTCCAAATTGAGAACGGAATAGCTGAATAGTCGTTGTTTTCACGTACGGATTTATGCAAAAACAATATGTAAGTGTTATAATATAAAAACTAACCTATAAAGGGGGTGAATCCCTTGTTTGAACTTCAGGAACTATTACCGTATTTATTCTCGATTGGACTCATCTTCACCGTCAGTTATGCCTATATCGCCCATCTTCACTGTGGCATGACAGAGTATTGGATGGAAGGTAGCGCCGGTGGTGGACTTGAACCAGTACTTCCCGCTTTGAGTTTGGACAGACAACACAGACAGGAAGTCTGGAGCCGCATGATCAGACGAAGAGGAGCGCCCGATGAAGATGATTCAGATTGTCATTCCTCGTTGAACGATTGGTCAACAAATCAACGAGGAGGATATATATGGAAGATAAGACTAACAAGGGATTCACTTTTACTTCGGGCAAGGGACGGATCTATGGCCTGATTGCCATTTTGTTTGCAGTCATGCTGCTTGCCGGATGCAGTAACAACGTGTCGGAGATTACTTCATCGACACCGGGATTTTTTAATCACTACATTGTATTTCCACTGTCGTACCTGATTCAGCACATCGCCACGATATTCAACGGAAGCTACGGGGTCGCGATTATTGTGATTACGCTAGTCATTCGTTTAGCACTGTTGCCCTTGATGATGCGTCAAGCCAAGTCCCAGCAGGGAACACGAGTCATCATGAACGCCATGAAACCCGAGATGGATGCGCTCAAGAAAAAATATGAAGGCAAAAATGATCCTGCTGATAAGCAAAAGCTGTCTCAGGAAACGATGGAGCTATACAAGAAACATAAGTTCAATCCGCTGAACATTGGTTGCTTGCCGATGCTCATTCAGTTGCCTATACTTTCAGGTATTTACACAGCCATCCGACTTACACCGGAGTTGTCCTCTCACTCGTTCCTGTGGTTCAAACTGGGAGCGCCGGACTACGTACTCGCTGTGGTGGTCGCGGTCATATATCTGATTCAAGCCAAGGTATCACAAGCCAATATGGCGCCTGAGCAGCGAAAACAGTTCGCCATTATGGGTTATCTCTCCCCATTGATGATGGCATTCTTTTCTCTTACAGCTCCGGCAGCGATGCCGCTCTACTGGACCGTTGGGGGTTCGTTCCTGGTACTACAGACATTATTGTTCCGTAAAATGTACCCGGTGGAACACCCACAGGAGCCTGTGGTTGTGGAAGTAAGTAAGAAAAAGAATAAAAAATCCAGCTCCGCCAAACCTTCTCGGAAACCTGCAAAGTCTTAATAAATTTGGTCGCAGGTGACAAGAGAAACATGGTGACTACGTAATCTTGTTGAATACAAAAAACATAATGAAGAAGCCTGATCCATATGGATCAGGCTTCTTTTTTGTACTATCAGGTGTTCCTTTTTAGTTTTTTACGAAAGCGGATGGAAAGCATAACGTCCACTGCCTGTTCCCCAATATCACTTAATGATATATACTTACCTGATCAAATATGATATTGATAATCAATATCAATTATTGAGTGATGTATACATTGGAAAAAGTGAAACGAGGAGTGCGGGTAGATGCAAGAGGAAGAAGCAAGACAGGGATTTACACCAGAGATGATTGATATGATGGCCAGTATCTGGGCACGTTCGATCATTACATTAATAGATGTACGCTTTCAGAATGTAGCGTCACAATACCCGTTGGAGCAATATAAAATGCCTAGTAGCATGTTTATCTATGCATATGGGGGAGAAGCGCAAATCCAACTGAATGAAACCACATTTGCAATGGAACGCTTCGGTTTAGTTCACGGCGGGAAGGGGAGCCTGCTCAGTATTACGCCTAAAGAGGAGATGGTGAAGACATTTATGGTGTTTTATAGAGCAGAATCACCTCTCTTTTTCAAGAAACATCTGCAACAATTACTGGAGCAAGTGAATCCATTTGTTCAACAGTTTGGTTATACGCCAAGTAATCCTATCTTGCTACGCGATTGGTTCCAACGGATGATGAATGGCTGGAAACGTGGCAAGGCGATGGATCAGCTACAGGCCAAAAGTTTTCTATATCAATTGATTCATGAGGTGTACAGGGATTTGGAGGGTGGTGAGATTCGGTATCTCCAGCCAGATCCAGCCTGTTCTGCCAAGATATATCTCGATAAACATTACAGGGAGCCGATTATGTTCCAACAAATTGCCGATATGTTTGGGATCAGTGGTGGACAATTGACGCGGTTGTTCAAAAAAAGGGAAGGGATGAACTTACAGGAGTATCTCATTCAGAGAAGGATTGAAGCAGCCTGTCATGACTTGAAACATACAGAAGCGACGGTTAAAGAAATCGCAACGGGAGCTGGTTTCACAGATGAGAAAAACCTGTTCCGCATGTTTAAGAAGCATTACAAGATGACGCCAAGTGATTATCGGAAAATAAACGCACTATCCATGCAGGTTGATGGTATTGATAATGATTCTCATCTCCCTTACGATGAGAGGGAACTAGCGAGTCTAGTCAAGTCTTATAGAGATGGGGAATCAACGATGTTTGGATCTTTAAGAAGTAAAGAAATGATTTTGGCGGCGGCGATAAGCATGATGCTGTTATTAACGGCATGTACGTCAGGGACGCCAGCGAATAATGGGGGAACGGCAAATACAACACCTGCGCAGACACAGCAAACGACACAACAGGAAGGGTCGGAGACAAAAGCTTCAGAAGCAGTCTCGCAGACCAGAACGATATCCACAGTTAAGGGTGATGTTGAGGTACCTGATAACCCTCAGCGAGTTGTAGTCGATTATTTGGTTGGTGATGTGGTAGCCCTAGGTGTAACTCCTTTAGGTGTGGCTAGAGCTGCACGGGGGGAGACAGAGCCTGTTTATGCTAACCAGATTACAGACTCCATAAAAGTAGCCATGGAGCCGGAAGATATCATGACGCTTGAGCCTGATCTTATCATTTTGGCATGGAGTGATGAGTCGTATGATGATTTATCCAAAATTGCCCCCACCATTTATGTTCCCTATGGTGATATGACTACAGAAGAGCGGATACAATTTATTAGCGATGTTTTGAACAAACAGGAAGAGGCTAAGGATGTTTTGAATGCTTATACCGGAAAAATCGAAGAAGCAAAGCTAGCCTTTCAGAATGCGGGCCTATCCGATGTGACGATTACGGTTGGAGAATTCAGTGATAAAAGTAACTACATAGCTGGAGCCAAACATGCCGTTGGCGAGCTTGTTTACGATGAACTTCAATTGCAGGCACCTTCAAAAGTCCAAACGGATATTATCGATGCAGATAAATATTGGGGCGATGTCTCCATGGAAGTATTACCCGCTTACTCTGGGGATTATATGATCTTCTTAGGAGATGGAACAGTTGCTGCTGATAATGCAGTGTGGAATGCCATACCTGCTGTGCAACATGATCGGATCGTAAAGGTGGATTCTTCGCTATCTTGGTCCACCGACGTAATGACTTCCAGTGCATTGATTGATTATATTGTTAGTCAATTGCTAGCATTAGCTAAATAAGAGTTAGAACGAAATTTTAATTGAGCACTCCAAATTTTCAAACATGACCAATCGAATTTATGGACGTTAATATCCATAATCGTTTGGATTGTCAATAGGTGATGAAAGGGAAACGAGATGAAAAGCAAGCCTGAACAAAAACGCCGTGGGGCGATGAACTTCACCATGTACATGGTAGTAGGGCTTGGATTAACGGTTCTCATGTCGGCGGCATCCATTATGTTTGGTGCTGCTGATATGAGGTTAGCAACGGTATGGGAGGCTATTTTCCGATTTGATCCAATGCTCACTGAACATCAAATTATTCAAACCATGCGTCTTCCGCGTACCGTAGCTGATCTGATCGTTGGGTGCAGCCTTGCGGTATGTGGCGCTATCATGCAGGGGACAACGCGTAATCCGCTGGCCGACTCCGGGCTGATGGGGATTAGCTCTGGCGCAGCATTTGCAATTGCACTATGCCTGGCCTTTCTGCCGGGTTATTCGTATTGGCAGATGATGTTGTTCGCTTGTCTGGGAGCAGCGATCGCCACCGGTATGACTTACTTTACCGCGTCACTGGGAAATCGCGGAATGACGCCTCAGCGGCTTGTACTGGCAGGTCTGTCTATTTCAATGTTGTTTGGCGCACTCAGTCAGTACTTGGCAATCAATTATGATTTGGGGCGAGCATTGACATTCTGGACGGCGGGTAGTACAGCGGGTGTCAAATGGGGAGAATTGCTGATTATCTCACCGCTCTTTGTTGGGGGTATACTGCTGGCACTGGCGCTGTCCCCTTCCGTTACATTGCTCAGTTTGGGAGATGATGTGGCAAGTGGACTCGGCATTCGTAGCGGACTGGTCAAGATTTTGTCGACAATTATTGTACTTGTACTGACTGGATTGGCTGTTGTTGTGGTTGGCCCGGTTGGTTTTGTGGGTCTGATCACCCCGCATATTGTGCGATATATGGTAGGTGTCGACTATCGATACATTATTCCGGCAGCGGCTTTATATGGTGCGTTACTGACCGTATCGGCTGATTTGGCTGGACGTTTGATCAATAAACCGTTCGAAACGCCGATTGCCATTATATTTTCTATCATTGGTGTGCCGTATTTTCTCTTCTTGGCTCGAAGACAAAGGAGGGAATATGAATGATCAAGCGGCGTTATACGATGAAACGAGGCATTATCATCAATGTAGTGCTTATGGTGCTCATCCTTGTGTTTGCGATCATTAGCATGAATTCTGGCAAAATGAATCTTTCACCGCTAGAAGTGCTGAACGTTCTCATAGGAACCGGTACCGATAAGCAAAATCTGATTGTGTTTGATTTTCGTTTGCCACGAATTGTACTTTCGATTTTGGTAGGTCTGGGAATGGGAGCGGCGGGGGTCGTGATGCAGAGTTTGCTGCGTAATGACATGGCTAGTCCGGGAACACTGGGAATTAGTTCGGGATCGGGTTTGTTTGTCCTGTTCTTCGTTGTATTCATTGCATCCACAGGCAAGAGTTCCTTTATTGCTCTGCCTTTGTTGGCTTTTGTTGGCGGACTATTGGCAGCGGGTTTGATCTTCTTATTATCGTATCGCCGCGGACGAGACATCTCGCCAATCGGTTTGATCTTGACTGGGGTCGCGTTAGGAAGCGGGTACGGGGCGCTGACGACCTTCTTGACACTCAAGCTGGATGATTCGCAGATGAACTTCATGCTGTATTGGCTGGCGGGGAGCCTATGGGGCGATGATTGGGGTTATATTTCCATACTGACACCATGGGTCTTGATCTTGCTCGGCTATATTTTTTACAAGGCTCGCATACTGAATGCCCTCCATTTGGGCAATCAGACAGCACAGGGGCTTGGTGTTTCCGTGAAGCGACAGTTCTTGGGGTTGTCAATCGCTGCTGTTGCTTTATCCTCTGGCAGTGTAGCTGTGGGAGGCAGCTTCTTTTTCGTTGGATTGATCGCTCCGCATATGGCCAGAAAACTGGTCGGTCCCGATCACAAATTGCTCATTCCGGCTGCCAGCTTGGCTGGGGGACTAGTCGTGGTGTTGGCTGACACGATTACGCGCACGGTTAGCCTCGTAGGAGATGTGCCGACAGGAATCGTTATTACAGTCATTAGTGTTCCGTATTTTCTTTATTTACTAGCAAAAGCCAAATAACACAATCAATGATATAGTCTGAATTTTTTTGTGGAAAACGGCTTGGCAGGACTGCGCGTTGCATTTTAAAGCAGAATGCAAGATAACAAAAGTTCAAACAACGAAGTTACCCTGTGTTACCGCTATGCTTCTTAATTAATAGCATATAGAAAAAGATGCCATTACGAGGATATCGTATTGGCATCTTTTGATTTTTCTCATTATTCGATAGTCAATTTGATTACTGGGAAATTTCATCAGGATTTATATCGCAGGATCATCCGACAGCTGGAAACGGGAAACGAAATACCAGATGAGCTCGCGACGGGAGGATACCTTGGTCTTGGCGAAAATGGATTTCAAATGATCCTGAACCGTGTAGACCGAAATATGCATCGAAGCAGCAATTTCCTTGGACGAATAGCTGCGTAGCACATATCCGAGCAGTTCCCGCTCTCGACTGGATAATCCATGGCTTTCAGCGAGCAAGGGCAGTAAATCCTGTGGCATCGCCTGCTCCAAACGGATAGCAATCTGATCTGGTCCCGTAAGCTGTTGCATAATACTGGCATGAAGTATGAGGTAACGCCCATCCGGAAGTTGGATACAGACTTTGGAGGGTGAGTTGGGAGCGATCTGAGTATCTTCAGCCCGTTCTGCCCGATTCTTGCGCTGCAAGTGGGAACTCACTGCACGTACCGGACGGGGCAACACATCCGGCCCTACATGTTCCAGCATACGTAATTGGGACAGCCAATATTGAGCGGAGGCGTTCAGGGATAAGAGTTGGAACGTGTCTGAGGTGATCAAAATTCCGGGTTCCTCGGGACTTTCACTCGTGATCTCATCGATCAGTGTCAGGCTCGTGGACCGCAGCATCGATGCAATAGAAGCGGTCCAGGACTGAATCATCATCCGTTCCTCTTCTGTAAAGACAGCACTTTCTGTCTTACGATATAGGGTCAGATATCCCCAGCAAGCGTCTCCACTGACCAATACAGCACGTAGTTCATCACCAAACCCCGCTGGCTGAAGAATGTTGATATAACGTGGGCTTTGTTCAAGCTGTGAGTTCATGGACGTATGAAGTGTAGCTGTATGCTCACCGCTGCGAATTAATTCAGCGTATTTATGTATATCTTCTTCCATGTATTCATTGATGAATAACCGATCATGAATGGCCTCAATGCCATCTTCTGTCACGGCTCCTGTGGAGAGAAGAGTCAGAGGATCAACGGTAGTGAAACAGTATGCATCGTAAGGTATAACCGTATGGATCTGCTTGAGAACAGCTTCCCGATAGGTATGTGAGGTCCAGGTTCCTTTTTCAAGAGAAGTGATAAGTCTGTGGTTCCGATCAATACGTGATGTCAACAAGATTACTCCTCTCTCTGTGCGCATATCCCAATCTTCTGGGATTGTAGGCTCGCCGTATCCTTCTATAATGAAATTAGACGAACAACGAGTCAAGTCTAACTTCAATTCAAGAGGAGTGCGGTGTCTATGAATCACAATCCATCACCGATGAGCTGGGAAACAGCAGATGTTCATCGTTACGAACAATCGATAGCCCTGAAAATTCCGGGTTATTCTCATATGCATGATCTAATGGAACGGCTGCTTTCAGCATCTTTCATGAATAACAACGATATTCATATCCTTGTTGCCGGTGCGGGAGGGGGAAAAGAGATTGCTCTGCTCGGATCACGTCATGCCGGTTGGACATTGACTGGAGTAGATCCATCACAGCCCATGCTGCAACTTGCTGAGAAACGAGTCACGGAAGCAGGCATCGGTTCCAGAGTGAAACTGCAACCTGTCACGGTTGAAGAATTGCTGGAGGATATTGTATATGATGGGGCGACAAGCATGCTCATGTTACATTTCCTTCAGGGGATGGAGGCCAAGAGAACGTTTCTGACCAGCCTCGCAGCTAGACTTAAACCGGGTGCACCACTGATCATTGCGGCTGTAAATGCCGATCTTCGTTCACCTGCACATCCAATCATGATGCAAGCTTGGAAGGATCACATGTTGAGTGTGGGCGTCCTTCCTGAAGAGTGGGAGCGCTTTGCTGCTTCCCTGGGCCGTGAATCCGATCCAATATCCTCTGAAGAGATGACTCAGCTACTGACCGAATGCGGTTTCTCACATATTACACGTTACTTCGGGGCGTTCTGGGTGGAGGGGTATTATGCAATTCGAAACTAGCGTGAAGCCTATTAAAGATCAGATCTGGGTGGTTGGTGGTTATGGTCAAGTGGGGCAGATGATATGTACTCAACTGGGGAAATTGTTCCCGGGTAAAGTATGGGCTGCGGGTACACGCATGAACCGTGCGGAAGAGTTCAGCAGGTCTACAGGTGGTGCTGTGCTACCGCTTCAACTGGATGTAACAAAACCTGTGGAGCCATCCATGTTACGGCCTGTGAAGCTGGTCATCATGTGTGTGGATCAGAGCGATACCCGTTTTGTTGAAGCCTGCGCACAAGCCGGAACCGACTATATTGATATTTCTGCAAAATATGATTTTCTCGCTCAGGTTGAACAGCTCCACACCAAAATGCAACGTTCCAAATCGACCGCGATCCTCAGCGTTGGATTATCACCTGGAGTGACTAATTTGCTTGTGCGCGAAGCGACCATGCATATGGATCAGGTGGAGGAAGCAGACATTACCGTAATGCTGGGACTTGGAGAGAAGCACGGAAAAGCTGCCGTGGAGTGGACCGTTGATCAGATGAATGCCACCTACCAAGTGATGCAAAAGGGCAAACCTGCTGAGGTACAGAGTTTCGGAGATGGTAAACGTATTGATTTTGGAGCGGAACTGGGGAACCGGAAGGCGTATCGATTTAACTTTTCGGATCAGCATGTGGTTGCTCGGACGTTACGTATTCCAACCGTATCTACCAGACTCTGTCTGGACTCCCGCTGGATCACAGGATCCATGGCAATCTCCAAACGTGCAGGGTTGTTTTCGTTGCTGCGTATCCCGTCTATTCGCAATGGAACAGTCAAGGCATTTGGTCTTATTCCCGGAGGAGAGCCGATGTATGCAGTCAAGGTCGATGCCGTAGGATGGGAAAATGGTGAGCAAATCCGTGTTGAACAACTACTGGTCGGCGCAAAGGAAGCAGATGCAACAGCGGCCGTGGCAGCAGCCGTGGCGGAACGCGTATATAGAACGGAGTCAGAGTTGCCTCATGGTGTGTTTCATATTGAACAGTGTCTCTCTTTGCAGGACATTCAGGATGCACTTCATACGCCACTAAAGGTGACGACCAAGATCACCTAGTTTCATGTTCTTTTGCTGGGAACCTCCGATCTGCTATGATGGAACAATAATCATGGCATGAATGGAGGGAGATCATGAACTGCGTTGCTGTATTACCTTATTACAAAGTACAGAGAGAAGTGACGGGTCTCGCCCAAGAGATTGAGATGAATGCCCGCTCCATGATTCTGTATTCCGATAAAATTGTGACCAAATACCGCGAGTTCAACATCACGGAAGTGTTTGATATGTCATTTCGCCGTATGGGTGATGAAGGTGGATTTTTCTATTTGCACACAAGCACAGGAGTATATCCATATATGGTCGAGATCGACCCCAAACCTTTTATACAACATTTCAGAAAGATGACGATCCAAAAATTAAAATGACTTGACCTTGCCGTTACGTGAAGGCTTACCCTCGGATATGGAAAGAACCATAACCAATTCAGAGGAGCCGTGAATGTAATGAGTATACTAATTCAGCAAGCTACGATCCTAACGATGAAAGATGCCGATGCCCCCTTTACGGGGGATATTCGTGTTGAGGGTGATCGCATTACGCAGATTGCTGATCACATTGTGCCTCACCCCCAAGATGAGATTATCGATGGGCGCAATAAGGTTGCCATGCCAGGACTGATTAATGCCCACCAACATACACCGATGAGTCTGCTCCGGGGATTTTCGGATGATCTGAAGCTGATGGACTGGCTCGAACGCAAAATGCTGCCTGCTGAAGCACGGATGAACCCGGAAGACATCTATTGGGGTGCCAAGTTATCCATCGCCGAGATGATCCGTTCGGGTACCACTGCTTTTGCGGATATGTACATTCATATGAATGAGATTGCAGAAGCGGTTAAACAAACGGGTATGCGGGCATCGCTTACACGTGGGATGGTATTCATGGAGGATGATGGGGGACGCAGGTTGCAGGAAGCGATCGATCTTGTACAACGCTGGTCTGGAGCGGCCGATGGACGGATTACAACCATGTATGGGCCCCACTCACCCTACACTTGTCCCATGGAGCCGCTTCGTGAAGTCATTGCCATGGCTGTCACAGAGGATATCCCGCTACATATTCATCTGGCTGAGACGAAGGAAGAAGTTGTAAAGATTCGTGAGCGCTATGGCATGACACCGACAGAGTATCTGGAAGAGGCGGGGATGTTCGAACAGGCACATGTGTTGCTTGCACATGGTGTGCACCTCAATCGCAGGGACATCGGCAGATTGAAGGGCATGCGCGGCGGTGTAGCACACAATCCAGTCAGCAATCTGAAGCTGGGCTGTGGAATTGCTCCAATTACCGAGATGTTGGCTCAGGGAATTAACGTTGGAATCGGAACGGATGGAGCGGGAAGTGCCACAACCGTGGATATGTTCGAGGAGATCAAAGCCGCGACCTGGCTGCAAAAGCTGGATTATGGCGACCCAACTCGCTTGCCAGCCAAGGACGTACTAAGCATGGCTACACGCGGAAGTGCTAGTCTGCTTGGTCTACAGGATGACGTAGGGATGCTTGAGGTGGGGTGCAAAGCTGATCTGATCCTGATCGATCTGGCGAAACCACATCTTCAACCGGTACATGAGGTAGAATCGTTACTGGCTTACAGCGTAAATGGGGCGGACGTGGACACCATGATCGTGAATGGTCAGATCCTCATGAGAGGCAGAAAGTTGCTCACGATTGATGAGGATGAACTTTACCGTGAGGTGAAGGTTAGAGCCAAAAGGATTGTTGAGGGAATTTAATTTTAGGTGAATATGATCCAAACTGGAAAATGATTTGTGTTCAAAACGCTATGGAGGCTTACTCCATGGCGTTTTTTGTCGAATTTCAACTGGAAGTAGTTCTGTGGTCCTGTTCAGAATCGGTTCAGAATGGGTCGTTATACTGAGCATGTAGTTGTTCAAATTTGAAATGTATACGAGGAGGAACATGAATTGAAGGGGAAACAAAACAAAAAACGGCTTAAGCCGATATTGAAAAAAAGCATGTTGACTGCACTCGGGCTGAGCATTGCGTTGCCTATAGGTGGAACGCTTCCACAAGCTAACGCAGGAGCAATTGGTCCGGAGATTAAGATTTCACAACCTGTTCTTAACGATGGCATTAACTGGTTAAGTTATTCATCGGCACAAGATAATCCTTCTTTTGTGCCCGAAGTGCCTATTGAGGTAACCACCAATAATATCATCAGAATCAATCTAAGTACACAATTTCGATCCGATGAGTATAGCCCGCCTACAGCCAGCTCAAGTGATAACAGCATCGCTGAGGCGTATGTAGAAACGAGACAGGATGAGAATATGACAACGCCTGTCAGTACATTGGTGGTTATTCCTCGCCAAAGCGGCAAAATCAACATCGAATTGAAAGCGAATTATATGATCTCTGGTGCACCAGAGACTGTTACGGATAACATTGAACTTTACATTAGTAAAAAAGGGGATGTAAATGCAGACGGAAAAGTGAATTCTTTGGATGCCGTAGACCTTTTCAATTATATTCGTAACATGATGACTCGCCGCAGCTTTTCTTATGTAGAGATGAACCGAATGGATGTAGATCGTAATACGGAACCCACTCTGGGGGACATGGATGCTTTGTTAATAGGATACAAAGGCAAAACACTTGGTGGAAAAAACAATGACTATGTGTTGACCTTTAAGCAAGTAGATGATGCGCCGTATGTACTAAATGGTGAATTGAAGAATGCCATGTTAATTGGAAATGAAATTGGCGTTAGTCATTATATAATGGATATTGATTACAATGATTACATTAATACTCCTTCTTACCAGTGGTACCGCGCAACAGAAGCTTCGAGAGAAGATATGGTGCCAATCGAGGGGGAAACAGGAGCAAAGTATACCGTTAAAGATGAGGACGAAGGTTATTATCTTGTGCTCGAAGTTATTACTCAGTCCACTTGGGACTCGAATACGGAGCCTAGAAAAGTATACATTGTTGGAAAAGAAAAAATACAACGCCTTGATTAATTCAATTTTTTATTTTAGATAACGAATAACAATACATTTTCTATCTTTACCATACGATCTATCAATTGATACAGACATGGAGGCTATCACATGTTTCAACCGAAAAAGAAACGTCCTAGAATCAGAAAAACAATGTCAGGTCTCATTGCACTGACGCTACTCTCGTCTATCGTATTCCCGAGTATAGCTGGGGCAGAGCCGGCAGAACCATCACAAGTACAATTTGCAAATGTGAGCGTACAGGCAGGGCAGACCGTTCATGTACCTGTTGCATTGAAGAAGTCCTATTTCGGGGTGAAAGCTTATAATATGCAGATTGATTATGATACGTCTGCACTGGAAATTGTTCGGATCACGCCTAAATCTGTCAACGTCATCAGCACATCCCCAAATGAAGATGGTGTAGCAGACTTCCAGTACCAAATTAATAATGCGGAAGGCTGGGTACGGATCATCTGGGTTGATTTTACTGGGGGTGACCACTCAATTGTAGATGAAACCCAATTATTTGATATGGAAATCAAAGCCAAAAGCAATGCGGCGCCTGGAACGAAACAGCTATCCGTAGATCAAACTGATTCAGAACATTGGCATTTTACAAATGTAGAACACAATAGTGGTGCTCAGTTGTCTGGTGGAACAATCACAATTACAGCAGCAAATTCAGGTGGCGACAATTCCGGTTCGACACCTACGCCGAATCCTGGTAACTCTTCGGGTGGAGGAGGAAGTGTATCGCCAACTACACCCGTGATTACCCCAGTTCCATCGACTCCGGCGGTAACCAAAGGCGTAGACATCTATGTGAACGGAAAGAAGCAGGAACAATCTGCGACGGCCACCACATCAACGGTAAACAATCAGGTTACCACCACGGTTCATGTGGATAATGATAAAGTGATTAATCAGATTGGAAGTGGTCTAAAAACGCTTCTGCTGCCTATTACAGGTACTGGCAAAGGCGCAGTAGTTGGTGAACTGAACGGCAAACTGGTCAAAACGATGGAAGGAAGTAATGCCGAAGTTGTCATTCAGACAGACAGCGGTACGTACACACTTCCAGCTAACCAGATTCAGGTAGAACAGATTCTCAACCAATTCGGAAACACGGTTCCGTTGGAAGATATCACAATCCAAATCGCTATTTTGCCTAGTGCCACATCTAAACAAACAGCAATTCAGGCCGCAGCGGATAAGTTGGAGAACACAACGGTGATCGCAGCTCCGATTGATTTTGAAGTAAAAGCGATCTGGAATGGACAGCAAGTTAATGTAGATCGTTTCAACTCTTATGTAGAGCGCTCCATTACTTTGCCAGAAGGTGTCGATGGTTCAAAGATCACGACAGGAGTTGTGCTTCAGCCAGATGGCAGCCTTCTGCATGTACCGACAAAGGTTATCAAAGGTAACGTGCAAGATTCTGCTATTATTAACAGCTTGACGAACAGCACCTATGCGCTGATCTATCATCCGGCAACATTCAGCGATGTATCAAGTCACTGGAGTCGTGATGACGTACAGGATCTGGCATCCCGTCTGATCGTACAAGGTACCGGTGAGGACGTATTTGCGCCAGACCGGAGTATTACACGGGCAGAGTTTACGGCTGTTCTGTTAAGAGGTTTGGGGCTGCACTCCCCGCGCAGTACAGAAGCGGCATCGTTCACAGATGTGAAGACTGGCAGCTGGTATGAGGATGAGGTTCAGACGGCTGTGTCCTACGGCCTGATCTCAGGTTATGCTGACGACAGCTTCCGTCCGAACAGCGAAATTTCTCGTGCGGAAGCGCTGACTATTGTGTCACGTGCGATGAAACTGGTCGGTCTGGCACAGGCTGACCAGTCAGAGACAACAAGTCTGCTGAGCACATACAGCGATAGCGCTAAAGTACAGGCTTGGGCAGCAGAGCCAGTTGCATCGGCGATTAAACAAGAGCTGTTACAAGGTGCTGATGGCAAACTGATGTCAGATGCAGACATTAGTCGTGCACAGTCAGCCGCGATTGTGAAAAGGTTACTTGCAAAAGCGGGATTAATCTAATCAAATTTGGACACCTACACTTACTTGAAATGAAATTTCAAGCAAGCTGTAGGTGTTTTTTTTGCATATAGTTCTCTTCGAACCTCTTATAGGTGCAATGGTCCAGTTCATTATCAGTTCATACTGATTTGTTACGATATGAACATCAAATAGATAGATATCGTGCATGATCAGGAGAGGAAGAGATCCATATGAAAATACTAGAAGTTAAAAATGTGAAGAAATCATACACCTTATATGGAAAAGAAAGAGTTCCGGTACTCCACGGTTTGAACTTAAGTTTTGAGACAGGGGAATTTGTCTCCATCCTCGGTGAATCTGGCTGTGGTAAGTCAACACTGATGAATATCATTGGTGGCATGGACTCCGATTATGAAGGGGACGTCGTTGTTCGTGGCAAGAACTTAAGTGCCATGACAGAGAAGGAAATGGATGATTATCGGAAGAATAATATCGGCTTTGTCTTTCAAAATTTCAATCTGATCCCGCATCTGTCTGTCCTCGAAAATGTAACGATTGCGATGCAAATGACGGATACCAATGAGAAGGATCGCAACCAACGTGCTGTTGATATATTGACAGAGGTGGGACTGAAGGATCATCTGAACAAACGTCCCAACCAGTTATCTGGCGGTCAGAAGCAACGGGTTTCCATCGCACGGGCATTATCCAACAATCCGGATATTATTCTTGCAGATGAACCGACGGGTGCTCTGGATAGGGAAAACGGAGATCAAATCCTCGCTTTGCTCGACAGTATAGCCAAAAAGGGAATGCTGGTGATTGCCGTAACTCACTCGCAGAAAGTCGCTGACTCCGGTACACGGATTGTGAAGGTTGAAGAGGGGCGTATTAGTGATGATATTCACCTGAAAGATCCTTCTACGGCTGTTTACGAGAGTGGTCAGGATTCTTCCCGTAGCCTGAGCTTGCTTGCTTCATTCAAGATGGCACTTAAAAATATGAAACTCAACGGCAAGCGTAATGTTCTGGTCGCTTTGGGTGGATCTATAGGTATATTAAGTGTACTCCTGATGCTCTCCTTGGGGAATGGAATAACGACGTATATGAATGACGAAATCAATTCAAGTATGGACCCTTTCCTCGTGGATATAACAAAGCCGAGTGAAGAAGCCAAGGACATGCAAGGTCCTGAGGCCTTGATGGCACCAGGTGAACCGTTCACCGAAGCTGATGTAGAGACGATTCGCAATTTTCCTAATGTGGATCATGTAGAGACAATTACGACCATTACAGGCAAATCCACTATGGTGAATGAAAAACAAAGTGTAGGACTCACACAGTTAACAACGTTAACGGATGCTTTTGATCCAGCATTGATGACAACTGGTGTTCTGCCGGTAGAAAATCAGATGCTGTTACCTCTCGATACAGCGAAACAATTAAGCGGAGATGATCAAGCTGAAACCATGATCGGCAAGTCCGTGTTTTTATATATCAATGAGATGGATAGTAATAATAAACCAGTGACTTTGGAGAAAGAAGTAACAATCTCAGGGATCTACGAAGCGGCAGATCCGCAATCTCCAATGCAACAATCCCCGGGGTACATTTCATCAGAGACGCTGGAGCAAATGTATGCGGACGAAGGAATAACGATTGGGCCAATTCAAGTTAACGCCTATGCAACCGATATTAAATATGTAAATGATATCAATGAAGCTGCTGTAGACGCTGGTTTCGCAGGCTCCCAAATGGCCAAGGTCATGGAGAATATCACCACATATGTAAGTATGGCTTCCATTGTACTTGCGGGTATTGCAGGTATTTCGTTGATCGTATCCGGTATTATGATACTGGTAGTACTCTATATTAGTGTCGTGGAACGGACAAAGGAGATCGGAATTCTCCGAGCGATTGGAGCAAGAAAGAAAGATATCAAGCGAATATTCTTCTCCGAATCTGCCTTATTAGGCGTATTTAGTGGTATTATTGCGGTAATCTTTGCAGTGATCATTAGTTATGTATTAAACATTCTTTTGGACAATGCGTTTGGAGCTAAACTCATTAATCTCTCGGGATATTATATCTTGTTTGGGATCGTGGTAAGTACAGCGATTAGTATTGTTGCCGGTTTGATGCCATCATCAAAAGCGGCGAAGCTGGACCCGATGGAATCCTTACGATACGAATAAATATCAATTTTGGAAAGGATAATGGCTACATGAACACAATTCTGGTGGTGGACGATGATTCCCATATCCGTAAATTAATCCGAATCTATCTTGAAAAGAATCAATTTTCCGTGCTGGAAGCACCAGACGGTCAAGAGGCGTTAGATATCCTCTCGCACACGAAAGTTGATCTGGCGATTGTGGATGTGATGATGCCGCGAATAGACGGCATTGAACTGACGGAAGATATTCGGTCTTATCTGGATATTCCCATCCTGATGGTGACTGCCAAGGGAGAATCCAAGGACAAAGTCAGAGGATTTAATGCAGGATCAGACGATTACCTGGTTAAACCATTTGATCCTGTGGAGTTAATCTTGCGTGTAAAATCGTTACTGAAACGATATAACAAAAGTGCATCAAACATGATTCAGATCAGCGGTGTAACGATTGATTTGGGCAACCTGATGATCATCGCGGATGGACAATCTATCGAATTGAAAAAGAAGGAATGTGAATTGTTATTTTCTCTGGCGAGTTCGCCAGGGAAAATATTCACACGTACACAGCTTATAGATGACATATGGGGCATCGATTACGAAGGAGATGAGCGTACGGTTGATGTACATATCAAACGGTTAAGGGAACGGCTTGAACCCGTACCTGAGCTAGTGATCTCAACGATAAGAGGACTCGGTTATCGGCTGGAGCGGGCATGAAAATGTTTAGGAAAAGCCTGCGACTTCGCATCGTAGCTACGTTTATCGGGATTGTTCTGGTGAGTTTAATTCTCTCCTTTATGATAAATAACGGGTCCCAGGAAAAAACACCGAATCGTTTTATGGTTACCTTTGCTCAAGATCTCGCTACACTGATTAACCTGATTGATGATCCGGAAAAAGTGAAATCAAGCTTGGGTATCTTTGCTCGCTACGGCTTAAATATCACTCCCGTGAATGAACAAAGTGAAGTGTTATCTTCCTTGCCAGAGGACAAAGTTCATTCGTTGTTTGAAACGGGTACAACGGATGCCATTTTTCTGTCCAGTAAAGATGGAATCGCGACCATAGGTGTTCCTGGAACAAACGAGGGGATCGGCACATTTCTGATTCAGAGTGATTTCTCCTCTCTTTTTCATACACTGCGAAACACGCTCTTAACCTCACTGTTAACGGTTCTGGTGATTGGCAGCTTATTAATCCTGTTCATGTCCGGGTACATTGTGAAACCGATTAAGAGATTAACGGTTGCAGCGAAGGAGATGTCCTCAGGTGACCTGTCGGTCCGCTTGAAACATAATAATCAGGATGAGTTTGGGGAACTGATGGAGAGCTTTAATCATATGGCCAGTGAGTTGCAAAAAATCGATTCGGTTCGTGATGACTTTGTCAGCAACGTCTCTCATGAAATGCAATCTCCGCTCACATCAATTAGAGGATTCACCAGAGCACTACAAGATGGTGTTATTCCATTAGAAGAGCAGAAAGAGCATCTGGATATTATATATGAAGAAACGCTACGCTTATCGAGGCTCAGTGATAATCTGCTTCGGCTAGCCTCGCTGGATTCAGAGCATCATCCGGTTCATTTCACCACATTCCAGGTAGATGAACAATTAAGAAGGGCGATTTTACTGGCAGAGCCGCAGTGGGCTCAGAAGGACATACAGATCGAATTGGATTTGTTGCCCTGCGAGATCACAGTGGACAAAGATTTGTTTGATCAGGTCTGGCAAAATTTAATAAACAATGCGATCAAATACACCGGTCCACAAGGTACCATTCATGTCGAAATTGAGACGTCATCTTCATTTGTGAAGGTATTGATTAGAGATTCTGGACAAGGAATACCTGAGGAAGCCCTCCCGTATATCTTTGATCGATTCTACATGGTGGACAAAGCGCGAAGCAGCTCGCTTCGAGGGAATGGATTGGGTTTGTCCATTGTGATTAAAATATTGAAATTGCATCAATGTACAATTGATGTAGAGAACGAAATGGGTAAAGGCACACAGTTTATTGTCACGATCCCCAGATCGACCATTACACCTACATCTTAAGGCAAGCCAGAACAGAGAGAGCAATATGGAAACAATCGGTCCCTGTGCGTTCAGGATTCAGATTGCTGCCAGATTGCTTTTTTGATATCTGTATTCGCGACAAAATTTCACATATAGTTTTGTTTAGCAGTGGATCATTTGATAAAATAGAAGAGACGTTATGTGAATCTATGAACTTAATTAATTTAATCATACAGAGAATGGAGCCATCCAATGAAATATCGCAACATGGAAGATTGTATTAACGATCTGGAGCAACACGGTCATTTGATTCGGGTCAAAGAAGAGGTTGATCCTCATCTGGAGATGGCAGCGATCCACATGAAAGTGCACGAGGCTAAAGGCCCTGCTTTGTTATTCGAAAATGTAAAAGGCTCAAAGTTCCAGGCCGTATCCAATCTGTTCGGCACGGTGGAACGAAGCAAGTTCATGTTCCGCGGTACGCTGGAAGGCGTACAACGGGTCATGGCAGTTCGTGACGATCCCATGAAGGCGCTTAAGACACCATTTCAGCATGTCCAAACAGGTCTTGCTGCGTGGCAGGCGCTGCCAAAACAGAAGTCTATTAGTCTACCAGTGTCCGCGCAAGAAATTCAAATCTCGGACTTGCCTCTCATCAAGCACTGGCCTATGGACGGTGGGGCATTTGTGACTCTACCGCAGGTGTATTCCGAAGATCCAGATAAGCCAGGCATCATGAATTCCAATCTGGGGATGTACCGGGTTCAACTGGATGGCAATGATTTTGAAATGAACAAGGAAATAGGGTTACACTATCAGATTCATCGCGGAATTGGTATACATCAAGCCAAAGCTGTCAAAAAGGGAGAACCACTGAAAGTGAGTATTTTCATTGGGGGTCCGCCTGCACATACACTTTCAGCGGTTATGCCTTTGCCTGAAGGACTTAGTGAGATGACATTTGCCGGTCTGCTCGCTGGACGTCGCTTCCGGTACAGTTACAAGGACGGATATTGCATCAGTAATGATGCCGATTTTGTCATCACGGGTGATATCTACCCAGGTGAGACAAAACCCGAAGGGCCGTTCGGTGATCATCTGGGTTATTACAGTCTGACACATGAATTCCCGTTAATGCGTGTGCATAAAGTCTATGCCAAACCTAATGCTATCTGGCCGTTTACGGTTGTTGGTCGTCCGCCGCAAGAGGATACGGCTTTTGGTGATTTGATTCATGAGATTACTGGAGATGCGATTAAACAGGAGATTCCTGGTGTCAAAGAAGTGCATGCGGTCGATGCAGCAGGGGTTCATCCATTGCTGTTTGCCATTGGCAGTGAACGTTACACGCCGTATCAGGCTGTGAAGCAGCCGACAGAGTTGCTCACGATTGCCAATCGCATTTTGGGTACGGGTCAGCTCAGTCTGGCGAAGTACCTGTTTATTACTGCTGAGGATCAGCAACCTCTGGATACCCATAAGGAAGTTGAATTCCTGACCTATATCTTGGAGCGTATGGATATGCAGCGGGATATTCATTTCCATACCCATACAACGATTGATACACTGGATTACTCGGGTACAGGGCTGAACAGCGGTAGCAAGGTCGTTTTTGCAGCATATGGCGACAAGGTTCGAGAGTTGTGCACGGAAGTGCCGGAGTCTTTGAAAAACATTCGTGGTTATGAGAATCCACAGCTCATCATGCCGGGTATCGTTTCGATCCAGACATCGGCCTTTACGAGTTATGCGGATACAGCACAGGAGATGCAAGCATTCACGTCTCTATTGAAAGAACAGGGAGGTCTGGACTCGTGTCCGATGATCATTCTATGTGACGACAGTTCGTTCCTGAGTGCTAACCTCAGCAACTTCTTATGGGCAACCTTTACTCGCAGCAACCCTTCACATGACATGTACGGGGTTAATAGCGGATATGACCACAAGCATTGGGGCTGTGATCAGGTGATTATTGATGCACGTACCAAACCCCATCAGGCACCGCCGCTGATTCCCGATGCTTCGGTCGAGAAGAGCATTGAAAGATTTTTTGTTAAAGGTGCTAGTCTGGGTTCGATCAAAATCTAATTTGAGATGTCTTGAAGAAGTTCAAACGGAGCGTTTGAACTTCTTTGGCTTACTCTGATACGGCAATGAGGCACAAAAGTGTGTAAAAGTTTAAAACCGGGACTAATTTGGATGTTGGAGTGAGGATAAAGTCTTAGGCGTTCGTATTTACCATTGTGATTAAGGTCGTTTGAACTATGTATGAAATGAAGAATTATAACGATATAAAGAAGTATAGGTATTTTTGTGGCCCCGTTCCGTTGGGTGCTGTTACTATAATGAATTGTTCAGGGGGAATACCGATTTGAGAATCCATATTATGAACCTGCAAGACGGAGACCGTCTAACTGCGGATACATTCAGCGATGCAGGATTACACGTTCTCGGGAAGGGAACTGTGATCAAAGGTGAGGATATCACCTTGCTTATGCAGCACCGTGTAGATTATGTAGATATTGAATCACGCGAAGAGGAAATCACTGAAGCAGAATTTTTTGCAGCAGCCGCAAAGCATGCTTCGGGGATAACTACGAAGGAAGAACCGCCTGAAGAAGAGCTGAAGTCCCAATTTATTCAGACTGTACATAATTATCAAAATGCTTTTCTCGAAGCTCTGACCGTTGGCAAGTTCAACGCCACCATGGTGGATGATGCACTGCAACCGATGGTTGAGGGACTGGATGAGCAGAAAGATGTCGTTCATCTCCTGATGATGCTGGAGCGGGATGACGTCAATAACTATACACATTCAATCCAGGTAGGATTGTTGTCCTTCTACCTTGCGAATTGGCTTGGATATTCTCAGAAGGAGAGTTATCAGATTAGTCGCGGTGGTTATCTGCATGACATTGGAAAGTGCAAAGTATCCCACCGGATTCGGAACAAAACAGAACCGTTGACAGCGGACGAGCAGCTTGAAATGCAGCGTCACACCATATATGGTCATGAAATCATCAAAAATTCGATGACGGATGAAGCGACAGCACTGGTTGCTCTGCAGCATCACGAGCGGGAAGATGGGTCGGGTTATCCGATGCAACTTGAGAAAAGTGAAATTCATCCCTATACCCAGATTGTATCTGTAGCGGATATCTATATAGGTATGAGATCGGGGAATCACGGAGGAAGCAATCCAAATCTGATCAACAACCTTAGAGATATCTATGGAATGGGATTTGGTAAATTGAATGAAAAACCGGTTCAGGCATTGATGCAACATTTGCTTCCAAATTTCATCGGGAAACAGGTTCTGCTCAGCAATGGAGAAAAAGGTGTGATTGTCATGAACAATACATCTGATATTTTCAAACCACTCATCAAAGTGGAGTCTGAAGAATATCGCGATCTCTCCAAAGAGCGTACACTTGCCATTGATGAATTGCTTATTTAATCTAAATATGATCTGTATTCCTTACTTATATTGAGGACGGGCCTCCTGTACGAAGACAGGGGACCCGTTTTTTGTTATATCATCCTAGATGTGTTGTTCGACCAAGGAAGCAAGCGTATACTTTGCAAAGACCTTATTTTCCTGCCAAGGAGCGATCGCCATGATTGAAGTGACAACCGAGATTACGATACATGCCTCGATTGAACGATGCTTTGACTATGCCCGGGATATTGATGTACATACTCAGACCGTCTGGCAACATACAAGAGAGCGAGCAGTTGCAGGAGTAACCACAGGAAGAATTGGAGCAGGGGATACCGTTACATTTCAGGCTACTCATTTTGGGGTCAGACAGAAGCTGAAGTCCCGAATTGTACAGTTTGAACGACCGTTTCTATTTGTGGATCAGATGGAGAAAGGGGCTTTCAAGAGCATGCGACATGAACATCATTTCAGCGTAATTGGGGATCAGATGACTTGCATGAGAGACACACTTCGATTCGAAGCTCCACTTGGATTACTGGGATGGGCAACGGAGCGACTTGTGCTGAAGAGATACATGCAGGCATTTCTGGAGGATCGTAATCGTAAGCTCAAAGATATGCTTGAGCAGTAGCCAGAATTGAAGGGATAGAGGAGAGAAGACATTTGATGGATAATGAATATTTTGTAGGTTGGGGTACCCTTGCCTTGATTAATGCCGGACTGGCTCAGGGAAAAAACAGAAGTGGTCGGAACTGGTTTCTGATTTCCCTGTTATTTGGTCCGTTGGCAACTCTTTTTATTGTGGTGTGGAATAAACTGGACTAATTCAACGATCGAGATTCCGATGCATATAACGATCGATCATCCAGAACACAAGGGCTGCTGCACTAACGCCAGCACCTAACCAGGAAACAGCTGTCCAGCCCGCCCATGCATATACTTGGGTAGAAACGATGGAGCCAATCGCACTGCCGATGGAATAAAAGATCATATAAGCTGCCGTCAGGCGGCTCTGTGCTTCGGGGCGAACTTCGTAGATCAGGCTCTGGTTGGTAACATGAACGGCCTGCACGGCGAGATCGAGCAGGATAACGCCCAGGATCAGAAACCAGAGAGAATGATGGACATAACCGATGGGCAGCCAGGACAAGAGCAGAATGACAAGGGCGACACCGGTTGTTTTCTGCCCAAGGCCCCGGTCGGCGAGTTTACCTGCACGGGCAGCGGCCAGTGCTCCAGCCGCTCCTGCGAGACCGAATGCACCTATGACTGTATGAGACAGGGACAGTGGAGGGCTACTTAGTGGCAGTACCATAGAAGTCCACAAGATGCTAAAGGCTGTAAAAATCAGCATGGCCAGCACACCTCGTACTCGTAACACACGCAACTCACGGTACAGTTGCAAGACGGAACCGAGTAATTGGATATAGCTTTGTTTTACCTGTGGGGATTGTTGCCTTGGGAGAACAAAAAATAAGGCGACAATTCCGAGTAATGTAAGGCTGGCGGAGAAGAGATATACCGATCTCCACCCGAACCAATCGTTCAGCGTACCTGCAACCGTTCGTGCAAGTAAAATACCAATGACGATTCCGCTGGTTACCTGCCCGACAATGCGACCACGTTCGGAAGGGGCTGCCAAGTGTGCAGCAAAGGCAACGAGCGTTTGCGTAATGACCGCGAGTAGACCTACGACAGCCATGCCCGTGAATAAAAGTGAGCTGGATTGTGCGGTTCCTACGAGAACCAGTGCAAGCACGGATAAGAGCATTTGAATGATGATCAGCTTGCGGCGATTTAAGAGGTCACCAAGCGGAACAAGAAGGAACAGCCCCAAGGCATAACATATTTGAGTCACTGTGATGATAATCCCTATGGATGATGGAGAGAGGCTGAATTCTTGAGCGATGGAGTCCAGCAAAGGCTGAGCATAATAGATATTGGCGACCGCAAGTCCGCTGCACACGGCAAAAAGAAGAGCAACTAACCGTGACATGGCAGGACGATCCTTATTGGATAATTGTGCATCTGGAGAAGAAGTTTGCATAAATGGATGTCACCTTTCTATTATGTACTGATCAGTATGTTATGTTTCGGAATAACCATACTTTATTTGCGTGAATTCTGTCAACAGAGAAATGGGTGAGATTTTCAATTTGGTTAAAAACGCTTTATGGAGGAGTTTACTTAATTTTAATAATTTTAAATGAGTGATCTTTGACTTATCCATTGTTATGGGGTTAAAATATATAAACATACTGATCGATACATAAAGAGGTGAATTGTATGGTTAGACAACGGGAATTTGATACGGATAAAGCACTCGATGCAGCGATGCATACGTTTTGGGACAAAGGGTTCGAAGCGGCATCTTTGAATGATTTGACGACCGCAATGGGCATACAACGTCCCAGTCTGTATGCGGCTTTTGGAGATAAAAAGGAATTATTTGAAACAGCACTTCGCAGGTATACCACTCAGCACGCGGCTCAAGTCAGAGCCAGACTTCAACAGGGCTCCTCCGTGCGGGAAGCCTTTCGTGGATTGTTTGAACATATTGGAGCAGAGGGGAGTGTGACCGAGCCTAGTCACGGCTGTTTTTGCATTAATACGATGGTTGAGCTGGCTCCACATGATCCCAAATTCGCTGTCCTTACACGGGAGCATCAGATGTACCTGGGTGTTCTTTTCAAAGAAACGATAGAACGAGGGCAACAGAGCGGGGAGTTGTCTACTGACATGAACGCAAGTGCGGTCGCACAGTCTCTGGTTGTATCCATGATTGGACTGACTGTACTGATGAAATCAGGACCGGACCGCTTGTTTGTAGAGCAGAGCATCCAGGTTACGCTGTCTTTGTTACATTAATAGGGAATTATTCTGTTTAAAGTGATGCGGAGTTGCTACAATATATACAAGAATTGAGCAGATATAGGAGGAGATCAGAAATGAATACGAAGTTGCGCTGTGCCATTTTGGATGATTATCAGAACGTTGCGCTGACGTCGGCGGATTGGAGTCCGTTGATGGATCAGGTGGAGATTCAGACATTCAACAACTATATGGGCTCGGAAGATAAAGTCATTCAAGAATTGCAGGATTTCGATATTGTGGTGCTGATGCGGGAACGTACACCGTTTCCGGAGAAGGTCATTTCGCAGCTCCCTAAGCTAAAACTTCTGATTACAAGTGGTATGCGCAACGCGTCGATAGATCTTAAGGCTGCAGAGAAGAACGGGATTATTGTGTGTGGAACCGAGGGAAGCTCTAATCCGCCGACGGAGCTTACATGGGCACTGATTCTAGGGCTGTCCAGACAACTGGTTACGGAAAATAATGCACTTCGCTCCAATCGAAACTGGCAGAGCACTGTAGGGTTGGATTTGCATGGGAGAACACTTGGATTGCTCGGTTTGGGCAAGATAGGAACTCGCATGGCTGAGATCGCACAAGCATTTGGCATGAATGTGATGGCCTGGAGCGAGAATCTAACACGTGAGAAAACCGAAAAACATGGTGTGATCTGGTGCGAGACCAAGGAGCAACTGCTTGCACAGAGCGACATTGTATCCATTCATCTGGTATTGAGTGATCGTACGCGGAATCTGATCGGACAAGCCGAATTTCAACAAATGAAATCGAGTGCGCTATTAATAAATACGTCGCGAGCGGGCATTGTCGATCAGGAAGCTATGGTGGAGGCATTGCAGCGTGGTGTGATTGCTGGTGCAGGTCTGGATGTATATGAGCAGGAACCGCTACCCGTTAACCATGTGATGCGAACATTGCCCAACGTTCTGGCCACACCGCATCTGGGTTATGTGACTCGTGGCAATTATGAGATCTATTATAATCATACCGTAGAGAATATAGCGATGTTCCTGAAGGGAACACCGATCAGGCAACTGCATTCTTAGAATGAACGTATGCGGAGTATGACTCTGCTATAGTTATATAGAATCAACGACAAATAAGGTGCTGCCAGGAAAGAGTTAGACCTGAGCAACACCTTTTTAGTATATCTGTGTAGTAAACAAATGAAGGGACGGATGTAAAATACATTCTATCCCGGTGACCCATCCCCCTCACCAAATTTAACTGTGTGGCCCTCGCTGGGAAGAATGAATCATGGCTACGCTTGATTCACGAACGATTAAGCGCGGTTCAAACTGGATGTGTTCGTAATCGGTCGTGCTCATCTCCCGAATTCGTTTTAACAACAGCTCAGTAGCAAGTCTGGCGACTTCTTCGCCCATTATGGAGACGGAACTAATCTGAGGAGACGTGACGGTTGTCCATTGATTGTTATCCACACCCACAACAGCCACATCTTCAGGTACACGAACCCCTAACTCCTTGAACCGATTAACCAATCCTATGGCAACCATATCATTAATGGCATAGACGGCATCTGGCATATGCGTAAGTCCATAGAAATAATCTGCAGCATTGGCACCTGTATTTAATGAAAAGTCCTCACCAAAGTATACGAGAGAAATGTCCACATGGCCTACAGCTTGCTCATACGCACGAAAGCGTTCTTCAATAATGTCCTTCGGTGCTCCCGCATATGCAATTCGAGTTCGACCGATCTTGAACAGATGTTCCATTACCAATTTGCCTTCAGGTTGAGAGAGAGAGACGATATCCGCTTTCATACCCGGTTCCAGTTTTTTGCCGTAATTAATCATCGAGATAGGGAGCGGAGCCTTATCAATCAGTCCGGGTAACGTTTTGGGGTACGCCAGAGGCATGAAGATCAGTCCGTCCACATGCAATTTTTTGACATTACGAATGGTTTCAAGCTCCGTTCTGGCATTGCCTGCCGTATTGATCTGGACGACATGGTACCCATGTTGCTTCGCCGTTTGCTCTACAGACCAGGAGATTTCCGGAATGATGGCGTTTCGTATGTCGGGTACAACAAGAGCGATCTGGTGCGTTTGCCGGATTTTCAGACTCTGTGCCGAGGTGTTGGGTACAAACCCCAGTTCTTCAATGGCCTGCATCACTTTATCCCGTGTTTTACTGCTGATGCCTTCTGAATTGTTGATGGCCCGGGATACGGTAGCGATGCCCACGCCGGCACGCTCTGCAACGTCCTTGATCGTAAGTTTCTGTTCTTTCCTCAATGTACGGTTACCTCACTTTATCGGAAACGATTCCGAATTATTAGGAATATGTAAGAACTTCACGATAGTTATATAACTTGATTATAACATTTGAACAATGAAGTATCCCGTGAAAGGGCCAGATTTATGGCAACGCCTGATTAAATTTCAATGGGACTACAATAATATTTGCCATGATATATGTTAATAACAAGGATTACATCGTTTGTAATACCGCTAAGATCACTTGAATTAAAGTGCGAGCATTCTTCAGTGAACTCGATATGATCATGAAATAGCCATATTAGTGGAGAAATATGTTTGACAGCGTATCTAAAATGTGACATATTTAATTTACGGAAACGTTTCCGATTATATCACAAATTATGATCTGGGAGATGAAATGAATGAAAGCATTACGTTGGCATGGAGTCAAAGATTTACGTCTCGAAAATATTAATGAACCTCAGCCTGAAGAAGGAAAGGTCAAAATAAAAGTAGAATGGTGCGGTATCTGTGGCAGTGATTTACACGAGTACACAGCAGGTCCAATCTTCATTCCCGCTCAAGCACCGCATCCGCTAACAGGGGAACAAGCGCCTATAGTTATGGGGCATGAATTCTCAGGACAGGTGGTTGAAGTAGGGGAAGGTGTTACACGTTTCAAGGCGGGCGATCGTGTTGTGGTAGAACCCATCTATGCATGCGGACACTGCGAAGCTTGTAAACAGGGCAGATACAATCTGTGCGATCAGATGGGTTTCCTTGGACTCGCTGGAGGCGGAGGAGGATTCTCCGAGTATGTAACTGCTGCAGAAAACATGGTACATGCCATTCCGGATTCAATCTCGTATGAGCAAGGTGCGTTGGTTGAACCTTCAGCTGTAGCACTTCACGCTGTGCGCCAAAGCAAGCTGAAAGTGGGAGATACAGCAGCCGTTTTTGGCGCAGGCCCAATCGGACTACTGGTCATCGAAGCGCTTAAAGCTTCGGGAGCGTCGGATATTTATGTGGTGGAGTTATCGGATGAACGGAAAGCAAAAGCCGAAGAGCTCGGTGCCATTGTGATTGATCCCATTCAGTTTAATGTCGTGGAAGAGATCCATCAACGTACACAAGGCGGCGTTAACGTAGCCTATGAAGTAACCGGTGTTCCACGTGTTCTGCAACAAGCCATCGATTCAACACGTATTGGTGGAGAGTTGATGATCGTCAGTATTTTTGAACAGGAAGCGCCGATTCACCCGAACTCAATTGTCATGAAAGAACGTACAGTTAATGGCATTATTGGTTATCGCGATGTGTTCCCGGCTGTTATCAGTCTGATGGATAAAGGTTTCTTCCCGGCTGACAAGCTGGTGACCAAACGAATTTCGTTGGATGAAGTGGTAGAGCATGGATTTGAAGCACTGTTGAAAGAGAAAAATCAGGTTAAGATTTTGGTAAAAGCTGAATAGAAATCATAGACATTAAGAACAAGTAGACAGCACATCAACAGATGTGATTGTCTACTTTTTTTGTATAAATAGGGCGGAATTTGTTGCATGTGCGGGTGGTTTTACATAGTATAAAAAGATACAAATTGTATCATCTTGGTGTGAAGGTAATAATGATGAAAAAATGAAGGAGGAAGCGGACATGCACAGAAATACAAAATGGACAGCCGTAATTTTGACCATTGTCGCAGGAATGAGCTGGATGCTTATGGGGAACTCCAAGCCGAAAAACACCACGTCAACGAGTCAACCCCCTGCGACGGAACGTGGGCTTGCCAAGGTGTCGAATGCACCGATCAGTTCAGCCGATGTAACATCGAAGATCGAACTGCTAGGCAGACCTTTTACCAAAACACCATATGCTAATAACGTCTGGGACATGCAACTGTACAACGGCAAGATATATTTGGGCCACGGAAATAGCAGCAATCTGGGCGTAGCTCCAAATTCAGGCCCTATTCCAGTCATTTATTATGATACAGCGAATGCAAAATTTAAGACCCAGTCGGTAACGAACAGCAACCCGGGCATTTTGCCATCAACGAAGATGTATGTGGATGAGGAACAGATTGATATCTACCGAGTACTAAACGACAAGTTATATATTCCTGGCAATGATTCCGATAGTGAACAGTGGGAACTGGGCAACTTCTATCGTCTGGATGGAGAAGTGTGGACCAAATATCGCAATCTGCCGCTGGGTGTACACGTATACGATTTGGCATCTTATCAAGGCAAGATGTTTGCCGCGCTGGGTACAGAGTCCAAACCAACCATTCTAATCTCTCATAATGAAGGTGAAACTTGGCAGAAATATGCGACCATTAATACGTTTGGTTTCCGGGCTTATACCATGTTCCATCTTAATGGCAAGTTATATGCATCTGGCATGATGTATCCTGCCAATAAAATATGGAATGATAAAACTAATATTTTGGAGATTAATGAAAAGCTTGAGAAACGGGATGTTGTCATCTATGGTAACAAAATGCTGCCTGGACTAACCTATCAAACGGGCACGATTCCTTATAATAAAATAGGCAAAAATGTTAACTTCAATAACAAGTTGCTCTATATAGCGGGAGGCGTGTTCAATGATGGGCAGCTGCTGCCCAAATCTTTGAATGTCATGACCGACATCAATCAGGCAAGGCGAGTTAATCTCCCAGATGCCAAGGCGCTCCCAACCGATGTGCTGTTGCGTGATGGCAAGGTGTATGTGCTTACGTACACTCGCCAAAGTGCCAATCTGTATATTAATCGGGTCTACCAATCAACGGATCTGACCACATGGAATGAGATTTTACGTTTTAACCAGGACACCTATGCCAAGTCTTTTGAGGAGAACGAGGGTGACTTCTACTTTGGTCTGGGTACCGATCCGGATGTGTTATCAACTTCATCAGGGAAATTGCTTCGAGTGAATCGCAGTGATATCCCCGTGAATGCTAATTAAATTGGAAGGAAGATTATGGATTATATACTATGCTACATCCACATTATTGGTGACCGGGAAAATACTTTAAGATGTAGTAGAGTGCATGTCAGACTGCTTCGGTAGTGTGATCCAACAGAGGCTGCCGTAAGGTAGCTTTCTTTTTTTTTCTATAAGAGTAGTTTGAACGCCCAACTTCGAAAATTTGAAAATAAAATTAAGAAACTATAAAATGGATAGAGAAATAATCCTAAACCAGTCAACTGGATTACACGTGTTACAATATACAAAAGCATGTCGCATTTCATGTGGATGCGGAGTTCCACACTTCCAATTGCAAAGGAGCAATGTACTATGAACGTACCTTCAGCATTATTCAAACCTTTCACCTCGGACAAGCTAACATTGTCTAATCGAATCGTTATGGCACCCATGACTCGCGGATTCTCACCAGAGGGTGTACCTGGACCAGAAGTTGCTGAATACTATCGTCGCAGAGCAGCAGGTGGAGTGGGGCTCATCATAACGGAAGGTACAGGCATTAATCATCCATCTTCGGTTAGTGGAGCGAGTATTCCATTATTCCATGGTGAAGATTCGTTGCAAGGATGGGCTAATGTAGTGAAAGCAGTACATGAAGCGGGTGGCAAAATCATGCCACAATTGTGGCATGTGGGTACAGCACGTCGTTCCGGTGACTTGCCTAACGCAGAAGCTGAACCTGTAAGTCCGTCAGGGGTAAGCATGGCAGGTGAACCATCACGTGAACCATTAACGGAAGAGGAGATTCAAGGTCTTGTACAGGCATTTGCCCAAGCGGCAGCGGATGCACAGCGAATCGGGTTTGACGGCATTGAACTGCACGGAGCCCATGGATACCTGATTGACCAATTCTTCTGGGAGCAGACGAATCGACGGACCGACAATTATGGTGGTGATTTGGTACGGCGAACTCAATTTGCAGTTGAAGTGATTGAAGCTTGTCGTGCGGCTGTTGGTCCTGATTTCCCAATTGTGCTCCGGTTCTCCCAATGGAAGATGGGGAATTATGAGGCACGTCTGGTGGAGACGCCAGAACAATTGGAGCAATTCTTGGCCCCACTTAGTGCTGCTGGCGTGGATATATTCCATTGCTCTACACGCCGGTTCTGGTTACCGGAATTCGAAGGATCTGAGCTGAATCTTGCGGGTTGGACGCAAAAAATAACGGGTAAACCAGCTATTTCAGTTGGGTCGGTAGGTCTTGAAGCTGAATTCGTAGACAGAGCAACCGAGAACCAGGGAACAGGTGATGCCCATTTGGATCAATTAAATGAGAAGTTGGAGAACAATGAATTTGACTTGATTGCCTTGGGTCGTGTTCTGCTTAGTGATCCCGAATGGCCTGCCAAAGTTCGTGAAGGTCGCATATCCGAAATCATTCCATTTACAACGGAAGTGTTGCAAACACTCCATTAATAGAAGCCTAAGAACGTTTGGTGAAAGGTGAACTAACGCTGAACGGCAACGATTTATAACGAAAAGTAAAACAAAAACGAACAAATAGTCCGCCTTTGGGCGGCTTTTTGATTTGCCTATACTAATAATTTCAACATATGAAAAATTCACAATAGAAAATCGTTTTTTGCACCGTTACTCCTTTTTATTCTCCACATACATCGCACACGCGCCTAGTCACAACACCATTAAGTTCCACATCTCAGGTTCCAGTGCAACCACTTTTTTTACCGCTTAAGTGTCTGAACAACGATTCAATCTTCAGTACGACTTATTTTGAAAATCCACCGCCTTATGATAAGGTTAGGCCTGAACCCAAGGGTTGCCAAGATGACATTACATAAGGAGGATGAATATCCTTGCACAACTATAGGTACAACTCGAACAATACATGGAGAAAACCACTGCATATGATGTGTCTTCTGCTGGGGATCGTTCTGCTTTTATCGGCATGTGGCCAAGCACAGAAACCTTCCTCCGCAACGGACTCGAATACCGGATCGAACGCTGGCTCCAACTCAGGGCAATCTTCCTCATCGCCGGAGCAGAATACCGCTCCACCGCAGGAAGAAGTACCGGAAGAAGTCGATCCGGTGCAGGAGCAGCTTAGTTCATTAACGTTAGAAGAGAAGATTGGACAGATGATACTGGCCGGTGTTCAAGGGACAACGTTGGATGATCAAGCCAAACAGATGATTACGAATCAAAAGGTAGGGGGCATTATTTTCTATGCCAACAATGTATCAACACTCGAGGGAACAGCCAAGTTTGTGAAGTCCATCAAGGAAGCGAATCAGTCCAACCCGGTACCGATCTTCATGAGTGTGGATCAGGAGGGCGGGAAAGTCAGTCGTATGCCAGAGACGGTGGAATCCATTCCTTCCAGTAGAAAAGTAGGCGAGACGAAAGACAGCGCGCTTGCTGAAACGATGGGCGAATTGTTGGCGAGACAGGTTCAGCTTGCGGGTTTTAATGTGGACTTTGCTCCTGTGCTGGATGTGAATAGTAACCCGAAGAACCCGGTGATTGGAGATCGTTCATTCGGCAGCTCGGCAGAACTGGTGTCACGTATGGGGATTGCAGAGATGAAGGGACTACGTAGTGAAGGTATTATTCCGGTAGTGAAACATTTTCCGGGTCATGGTGATACGTCCGTGGATTCCCATCTTGATCTGCCTGTTGTGAACAAAACGGAAAAACAACTGGCCGAGCTTGAATGGATTCCATTCCAGGTCGCAGTGAAGGAGCAGGTAGAGGCGGTCATGGTTGCACACATTTTGTTCCCGAAGCTGGACCCGGATCATCCGGCTTCCTTATCGGATGTCATTATAGGTGAACATCTGCGCGGGAAGTTCAAGTATGATGGTGTCGTCATCACAGATGACCTGAGTATGGGTGCAATCGCGAAGAACTACAAGTTGGACCAGGCAGCCCTAGCAACTGTTAAAGCAGGAAGTGACATTCTGTTGGTAGCTCACAGTTATGAGAGTGCCAAGACGATTTTTGATACGCTAATAAGTGCAGTAAAGTCAGGCAAAATCACCGAGTCCCGAATTGATGAAAGTGTATATCGTATCCTGGCATTGAAGCAACAATACAAGTTATCCGATGATCAGAAAGCTTCCGGAGACCTGAAGCAATTGAATGCAGATATTGTGGATTGGAGTAAGCAAATCGATGCTAGATAATAAATCCTGTGTTATGATTTTGCCAGAGGTGAGATCCAATAATGTATACCATTATGATAATAGAGGACGATCCCAAGATTGCGGGATTATTGAAATCACATATTGAACGCTACGGGGACCGGGCCGTACTGGTCGAGGATTTTGAGATGATTGTGCAACAGTTTGAGCAGGTACAGCCACATGTGGTACTTCTGGATATCAACTTGCCCAGTTACGATGGTTTCTATTGGTGTCGCCAGATTCGTACGCTGTCCACATGCCCTATTTTGTTTATCTCCGCGCGGAGTGGGAAGATGGATCAGGTCATGGCACTGGAGAACGGGGCGGATGATTATATCACGAAGCCATTTGAGCATGAGATTGTTATAGCAAAAATTCGAAGTCAGCTGCGCCGGGTATATGGGGACTATGCTGCACGTGACGAAGAACGCAAGGTGGAGCTGGACGGTTTGGTCGTGTACTTGGAAAGACTGGAGATTCAGCTTGGTGATCGCAAAGTGCAGCTGACGAAGAAGGAAACGATTCTGCTGGAAACGTTACTGCGCCGCAGTCCAAAGCTTGTGAGCAGAGAGACAATCTTGGAGAAGCTGTGGGATGACTCTTTTGTGGATGACAATACACTCAGCGTAAACGTTACTCGGGTGCGTAAACGATTAGCCGAACTTGGTATTACGGACGCACTGGAAACGGTCAGAGGTTCGGGTTACCGATTGAACAATACCTGGAAGGCCTCTTCACCATCATGAGATTGTTTATACGAGAACATCTCGCTTTAACGTGCTGGGTTGTTGCCATCTTGTTCACTGTTGTTGCAGTGTTCTGGTATGACGGTTACAACGATTGGGTCACGGCTACTTATGCCGTAGCGTTGGGATTATTTTTATACATCGGATATTTGGTGTATCGTTATTATTCACATCGCTCCTTTTATACCCGGATGTCACGGTCGATGGATTCCCTGAAGGAATTTGTACCATTGAACGAAACAAGTCCTTTATCACTGGCGCTGGAGAAGTTGTTGGATTCACAATACGGCCAGTATCATGCTCATCTTCATCGGCTGGAACAACGGCAGCAAGAATATCTGACATTCATGAACCAGTGGGTCCATCAGATGAAGACACCGTTATCCGTTATTGAGTTGACCGTGGAAGGTCAGGAAGATGATGATCCTCGGCTCGTAAGCATTCGGGAGGAAGCGGACCAGATGAGGCGAGGTTTGGAGACTGTGCTGTATGTGGCCAGGTTGGATACCTTCGAACAGGATTTCAGTGTGGAACCTGTGATACTGAGGACCGCTGGGGAAGAGGCGATCCATGAGCTGAAACGGTTCTTCATCCGCAATCACGTCTATCCAGAGATACATATCGATTCTGCGCTGGTTGTGCAATCCGATGCCAAGTGGATTCGTTTTGTCTTGGTACAGTTACTGTCCAATGCAATCAAATATTCCGCGGGCAGCGGGCAAAAGATCTATGTGCGTGCGTATGAAGCCGAACGCTCCATCATATTGGAAGTGCAGGATCAGGGCATCGGAATTCCGAAGTCTGATCTAAACCGGGTATTCCAGCCTTTCTTCACCGGGGAGAACGGGCGGCATTTCAAAGAGTCCACAGGCATGGGGCTGTATATTGCCAAAGAAGTGTTAACACGGATGAATCATAGGATTGATCTTGAATCTGTGTACGGCGAAGGAACGACTGTCCGAATTACATTCAACTCCTGAAGTGACAGGTTGAAGATAAGATTGGGACGTGAGTTCTGTATTTTTGTTGAAGAAGTGTGAGTGGAGTATGAATTACAATGTAAGTGTAAGGTGTAAGTATAGACGTCTATTGCCTGATCGAGGCGAAGGCGTCTTTTTGATTTTCATGATGCAACCTTACAACATTGTCATGTTGATGAAAGGTTAAACCATAGGAGAATGGCCGAAACTTCGATAGACTATAGTCATAAGAGTACAGGAAAGGCCACGCACAATACACATGCACATAGCATGAATGTAACTTGATTTTGAATTCATATATCACTAAGGAGTTGTAACCATGGAGATTTGTTCTGTGAAACAGATCAGTAAAATCTACAAAGGCATCGTATCTTATGAAGCGTTATCAGGTATTGACCTCAGTATTCAGGAAGGTGAGTTTGTTGGCATCATGGGACCATCGGGTAGTGGCAAAACAACGCTGCTGAACATGATCTCAACCATTGATCACCCAACATCAGGCGAACTGCGGATTGCAGGAAAGAATCCGTTTGAATTGAATCAGGACGAACTCGCGCTGTTCCGGCGCAAAGAGCTTGGATTTGTTTTTCAATCGTTCAATCTGTTAAATACACTGACAGTCAAGGAAAACATTGTGCTGCCACTGACTCTTGACGGTGTTTCGCTAGCAGAGATGAACACACGTGTCGAACAGCTGGCAAGCAAGTTGGGGATCGAGGGTATTCTGAACAAACGGACATATGAGATATCAGGAGGACAGGCACAGCGTACGGCCATTGCCAGAGCGCTTATCCATTCCCCGAAGCTGATTCTGGCCGATGAGCCAACAGGCAACCTGGATTCGAAGGCGGCAAGAGATGTCATGGAGATTCTCGAAACGCGCAATCAGGAGGATCAGGCTACGATGCTGCTGGTCACTCATGATGCAGTAGCTGCAAGTTATTGCAGTCGGGTTGTCTTTATCAAGGATGGCAAACTGTATAATGAAATTCACTACGGCGATAATCGCGCAGCCTTTTACCAGAAGATTATTAATGTATTATCCCTAATGGGAGGTTCAGGACATGAATTTTCGCCAGTTCGCCATTAATAACGTTGTTCGCAATAAACGAATTTATCTGGCTCATTTTCTGAGCAGTACATTTTCCGTTATGATCTTTTTTACTTACGCATTGCTCCTGTTCCATCCTGATTTGAAAGCGGGGTTAAAGGGATCAAGTGGGACGGTTACGTTGCTTGCAAATCAGGGGTTTGTGATTGCAGAGATCATTATATTCATCTTTTCATTCCTGTTCCTGCTCTACTCCGTTGGTTCATTTCTGAAGACGCGCAAGAAGGAATTTGGTATTTTCCTGATCATAGGCATGACACGTAAGCAGATGAACAGACTTCTGTTTATGGAGAACATGTGTATCGGATTAGCTTCCATCATTACCGGGATTGGACTCGGAATTATTTTCGGCAAATTGATTCTGCTGATCTGTGGCTCCATGCTGGCTGTTGAGAACAGTCTTCGATTCTATTTTCCGCTAAAAAGCATTGCCCTGACGGCAGGTGCATTTCTGCTGCTGTTTGTTGTGATCGCGATGTCCTCATCCTTGCTCATTCGCAAAGGAACTCTCATTGACCTTGTGAAATCAGAGGAAAAACCGAAACCGGAACCCAAAGCCTCACGTCTACTCGCCTTGTTATCCGTATTGTTGATTGGTGGGGGTTATGCAGGAGTATTCACTTTTGTATGGATAAGCTTCTCCTTTCCGTTATTACTCGCAAGTGTCGTGGTTGTTATTGCAGGTACGTACTTTCTGTTCACGCAGCTCAGTGTATACATCATTCGGGCACTGAAAAGAAATCCAAGGTTGTTTTTCCGTAAAACCAATCTGCTCTTCCTATCTGAACTTACCTATCGAATGAAAGATAACGCCATCATGTTTTTCATGGTAAGTATCATCTCGGCTTCTTCATTTACGGGAATTGGCACCATGCTTGCTATTGCTGACCCGGGGTTGTCGTCCATGTCGAATCCGTACGCATTCAGTTATATGAATAACTGGTATACTCCAAACTCCGAGCGACATATTCGGCAGATTGAAGAAACGTTGATTGATAATCAAGTTCCCTACGTGAAGGGCAGTTATGCTCCTATAGGTGAAAATAATAATGGGAATATTATCAAACTGAGTGATTATAACCGTCTTGCGAAGGCACTGGGGTATGAAGAACGTACGTTGAAACAAATCGATGAGTCATTTATGACACCAAGCAATTTGGCGATGCGCAAGGAGTACCGTGAACAGGTTGAAAAAGGAGCCTCGGGAGGAAAGATCAATCTGGAGGTTGATAATCAGCACATACCTGTCCAGCTATCGACACCTGGTACCGATATTGTGATTCCTTTTCAATATGAAATTTATCTCTACGTCGTAACCGACGAATTGTTTAATAAGATGAGACCTGCGTACAACGAGGAAGTTGGCATGCCTGAAGGTTTCTATTCGAGTCGAACGATACAATTTATCGTGAAAGATTGGATGGGTACACGCAGCTTTGCTCCTGAATTGATCAAATCCATTCAAGATGATCATTCCGAAAAAGGTTATTACGAGGTCAGCGCGCTTGTGGTGGATTGGCTTAATTCCAAGCAGACCAATGGCATCATTCTAATTTTGAGCGGCCTGATCGGCATTGTTTTCTTCACCTTTGCAGCAAGTTTCACGTATTTCAGACTTTACGCAGATCTAGAACGGGATGAAGCGCAGTATCGCATGATTGGCAAAATGGGACTGAGTCGTCCCGAACTCCGTAAGATCGTAACAAGGCAGCTATTGCTTATGTTCTTCCTGCCGATTCTGGTGGCGGTCATCCACAGTTCGGTTGCCTTTGTGGCGTTGCAGCAACTGGTTGATTTCTCGGTCTTTGGATACAGCCTGCGCATCTTCTTGGTGTTTGCTTCCATGCAGATTTTGTATTTTGCACTCGTTCGCTGGCGGTATCTGCGTCACATGTATTCCAAATTAGTATAAAATAGCATGGCCCAACAGACACCGGACTCTTCGCTCGGTGTCTGTTGACTTTTCTATCTCTGGCACAGTACTATTTTGTTAGATACAGAATGTATCATTACATAGTTTCTCAAGCAGTTAGAAGGATGGAGTTACAGAAATGTCAGGCCGGTGCCTGAGAGGGAGGACATATCATGAGTATCACGATGTCTCGTGGACAAGCTTACATTCAGCGTCTGAATGATGAGCGGAATGTATGGCTGGACGGAGAGCGTATCCAGGTAACTGGGCATCAGGCCTTTCAGGGAACACTTCAAACCATAGAAGGATTGTTCAATCTGGTGGATGACCCGGAGACAAGGGAAACCGTGGCCTATTGGGACGAACAGACGGGAAGTTACGTGCATCGCTCTTTTCTTGTGCCTCGTTCACTTCCTGACGTGAACAGCAGGGCGGATGCTTTTCGGCTGTGGGCCGATCGGACGTATGGGGTGATGAGCCGATTGTCTGATTATGCCCGATCCAGGCTGACCGGTTGGTATGCAACACGACATGAGATGACAGCGCATGACCCGGCATTTGCAGACAAAATATCGGATTATTTTGCACAAGCCAAACGAAAAGATGCATTCCTGACAATTGTCCAGCGGGACCCACAGATTAATCGTTCCTTGCCTGTTGGAGAAGATGAGGATGCCATGCTGCGGATTGTCAAAAGCAATACAGAGGGCGTTGTGATCCGCGGGGCCAAAATGGTGGCAACAGCAGCGCCTTATGCCGATGATATCATTGCTTATCCCGTTCAACGAATTCCAGGCCACCTGCCAGAGCTGGCCCATATGGTAATTGTAGCCGCGGACAGTCCGGGCTTGCACATGATGTGTCGTGAATCTTTTGCCACAAAAGATACAGATAAATCACATCCACTCAGTGCGCAGTATGATGAGATGGATGCCGTATTATTTTTTGACGATGTATTTGTGCCCTGGGAACGTGTATTACTGCACAATAACCCTGAAGCCGTATGGCAGATTCGCTGTAATACAGCTTCGGCCAGTCTGGCCTACCATCAGAGTGTCATTCGATTACACTCGAAACTGGAGTTTATTACAGCCGTGACCTCATCCATTGCCAAGGAGATCGGGGTGGACTCTTTCCTGAATGTGCAGGAACAACTTGGAGAGTTGATCAGTCAGATGCAAACCATCGAGGGACTGATTATTGCTGCTGAAGCACAGTCCAAACCAGACACATTTGGCAACTGGCTGCCGGAATTCAAATATATTGAAACCGCACGTAATCTGGGCAATCGTTATTACCCCCGCGCGGTGGAGATTTTGAAGACCATTGCTGCGGGTGGTCTGATTCAGATTCCTTCAGGTACGTTTGAGACTAATGAAATGATGGGTTCTTTGGTAGGCAAATATCTTGGTGGAGTAACGATGCAAGCCGCGGAGAAGATTCGTCTCTTTCAACTCGCATGGGAGCTGACCGGAAGTCCACTCGGAGCAAGGCATGACCTATATGAACGTTTCTACGCGGGTGATCCCGTGCGCAATCGGGCGAACCAATATGTGCAGTATGACAAGGAACGTTTATTGGGGAAAGTGGAGCCGTGGCTTCGTTCGCTTAAGGACTGATCTGATGATCTAATACAAATGGTCCAAATGAAGATTGAAAAGCCTGAATGAAGAACGAAAAGCTTGAATGTAGGCTGAAAACAGCCCTATTTTAGTTAATGCCTTGGCCTGAGCCAGGGCTCTATTTCTATTTATTTAGATTATCTTTAGAAATGATTTAGGTTGAATTAAGAGACGTAGTATATAGTAATAATGTAGAGATAGGCATAGAGTATAGGAAATGAGAGGAATATCATGAGATACACCGTATTAATTGCAGATGACGAACCAGAGATTGTTGAACTGCTTCAACTATATCTGGAGAAGGACTATACCATTAAAACTGCGGTGAATGGAGCCGAGGCATTACAATGCATACGTTCAACACAGATCGATCTGGTCATACTGGACATCATGATGCCTGTAATGGATGGATTGCAGTTGATCAAACAGATCAGAGCCACATATCACATGCCTGTACTGTTCCTATCTGCTAAAAGTCAGGATCACGATAAAATCCTTGGACTTGGACTTGGGGCAGACGATTATATAGCGAAGCCGTTCAACCCGCTTGAGATTGTCGCCAGAGTAGAGGCGTTGCTCAGAAGAGTTAATCAATTTGATGCAGCGGAGATCCCCGAAGCGAAAGAACAGAATCTGGTATTAGGTGATCTGACGCTGGATCGATCCCAATGTATCCTTTTTCGTTCAGGAAGTCCTGTAACATTGACCTCTACAGAGTATAAAATTATGGAATTGTTGCTTGATCAACCTGGCCGAGTGTTCACCCGTAAAAAAATATACGAAGCGGTCTGGGGCGACTATTATGCGCACGAGGACAGCACGATTATGGTACATATCAGCAACATTCGGGAGAAGATCGAGCGTGACTCCAGACAACCGGAATATCTCAAAACGATAAGGGGACTGGGATACAAAATTGAAGCGCCCATGGAAAGCTAGAGAAAAGCGACTGTTGCAGACATCCCTGACACTGGACTTCTTGCTGTTCAACTTCTTTTTGCTGTTACTGGTATTGATTGTGTACCTTATGGTTTCACTGGATGTCGTGGATTTTCGCATTTCGGATCAGGTGGTTGATCCGGATCTGAATGTTGAAGCCCCCGTGTATGTAGCAGAGCTGGAGAACGAATTTTATTCCGGTGGAGGTTCGGTGTCGAAAGGCAAAGACACAGAGATTCGACGTCTGAAGGATAGCGGCGGCTGGATTGAAATTCTGGATGCGAATCGCAATGTCATTCATCATGTGGGAGACAAGCAAGATGCGTTCACACAGTACAGTGAAGCTGATCTGTATGCTGGACTGGAGAACCGAAGCGACCAGCCGTACTATTACTCCATCACTCCATTTTCGACAGAAGGAGCGGCAGCGTATGTATTGCTCAAAATCCCACGTGATCTGGTCAGCGTGCGAATTAATGATAATCAGTTGATTACTAATCTGAAACATCCATTATCCTTTTACATTATGATTGGCATCGGTTTGGTTTTATTATTGATCTTTGTCTACAGCTACTGGGTCGCAAGGAGAATCAAAAAACCACTCAGTATCCTCTCCTCGGGTCTTACGCAGATGATACAGGGGAATTATAGTACACGGATGTCGATCTCGGCCGAGAGGGAATTTGTCCAGATTGGTGAGACCTTTAACTACATGGCGGACGTTATTGAGAACACCTCTGCGGAGAAACGTTACGCCGAAGAGAGCAAACAGCGACTGATTGTAGACTTATCACATGATCTGAAGACACCGATAACATCCATACAGGGATATGCGCAGGCATTGGTGGAAGGACGTGGGGAGGACAAGGACAGGCAGCAAAGATATCTGGGATACATCTATAACAAGTCTGTTCAAGTTGCACGCATGATACAGAATATGTTGGAGTTGCTCAAGGTGGATTCGCCCGATTTTCGCATGCATATTCAGAGAAGAGAGATTGGAGAATTCCTGCGCGAGATTATGGCAGATACCTATGGGGAGATTGAACAGAAACAGTTTGTCCTTCATGTACTTGTTCCTGATGAGGTGATCTACGCGAGGTACGATCCAGAGCTGTTATCCAGAGTCATCCAGAATCTGATTACCAATGCTCTGTCTTATAATCCAATCGGGACCGAACTGCGCGTCGAACTCATTCCGCTTCATACCCATGTGGTGATAGAGGTGGCAGATAACGGAGTGGGCATACCACAAGAACTGTGGTCAACCATCTTTGACCCGTTTGTACGAGGGGATGAGGCGCGGACAGCGACCGGAGGCACCGGACTTGGTTTGTCCATCGCACGACGTAATACGGAGAAAATGGGCGGACGGCTGATCCTTTCCCGGCGTGGGCGAGAGACCACCGTGTTTACCATTGAGATTCCAAATTAAATAAGAGAAGAAATGTCCATGTGGAGGGAAATATTTTGTTCAAAGTAAATACGTTTGTCCGGTTCAGTATTGCACTGGCGCTGATATTGGTTAATATCTATTTATTATCACGTGTAAGCTTCATCTTTCAGCCGCTCGTCACCATGATCACGGTCATTACCGTGCCGATGATGTTGTCGGTGTTCTTTTATTATCTGCTAAGGCCGCTTGTGAATTATATGGAGAAAAAGAAAATAAATCGCACGCTAAGTATTTTGCTAATCTATCTGGTTATTGCTATTCTGGGAGTGTTCTTCATCATTGGTTTATGGCCATCGTTACGTGAGCAACTGATCAATCTGGTTGATAACGCACCAAGTCTAATTAATTCATTAAGTGAACAGCTGAGAGAGCTGGAACAAAATGGTGCCATTCAGGCCTTGTTCCCTGAGGGCTCGACACCTTTCTCCCAGATCACAGAGTATATCAACAAAGGATTTAACTTTGTAACCAACTATGTAAGTGGATTTTTCTCACTTGTTTCCAGTTTTGCGATCATCTTGTTTACACTACCGATCCTTTTGTTCTATATGCTGTTACAAGGCGAGAAATTTGGTCGTAAACTGGCACATATCGCACCCAAACGTTTCCAAAATGACAGCCGTGATGTTGTAATTGAGATTGATCAGGCGTTGAGTGGTTTTATCGTGGGAAGAGTTTTGGTCAATCTGGCGTTGGGTGTACTGATGTATATCGGTTTCTTGATCATTGGACTGCCGTACGCATTACTGCTCACGGTAATTGCGGTCATCATGAACTTTGTTCCGTTTATCGGAGCGATTGTGTCGTCCGTGCCTATTGTGATCATGGGTCTCGTGGTATCACCATCGGTTGCCATCTGGTCTCTGATTATTATTCTTGTTGCTCAGCAGATTCAGGACAACCTGGTTGCACCGTACGTATTCGGCAAAAAGCTGGATATTCACCCGCTCACGACCATCATTCTGGTGTTGGGTGCAGGCGACCTAGGTGGAATTATTGCCATCCTGATTATTATCCCAGTTTATATGATCGTTAAAATTCTTTTGGTTCGAATCTATAACATGTTCTTTAAGGACAAATGGCAGAATGCATAGAATTTAATTATTCGAAGGAGTGGAGCACATGTCTGAAATTATCGAAAAACAATACAATGAACCTGAATATATCGCACCTCAATCTGTTCAAATGGGTACCATTCACATCTCGAACGATGTGTTATCCAAGATCGTGGGGATGGCCGCTCAATCAACGGCTGGTGTATCCTCCATGTCCGTTGGACTGACTGAAGGGATTGCCAAGAGTATTAGCGGCAAGAGTCTGCAAAAAGGGATTGACGTACATGTCAAAGACGATCAGGCAACCATCCAGCTGCGCATCAACATTCAATATGGCAACAAGATGCACGAGGTCTGCCGTGAACTTCAACATAATGTTCAACAGGCTGTAGAACAATTAGCCGGCGTCATGGTCGATGAAATCAAAGTGCAAGTTGTTGGCATATCCATGCCGGAGACGGTATAAAGCAATGAAAAAAATGTAAGGAATAACGATTGTAAGGATAAACGATTGGCAAAAACAGCACCTTCCCAATTAACAACTTAACTGGGAGGGTGCTGTTTTATGTTTGCGGTAGTAGGTGGGCGCTTCGCCCATCACTTTTTTGAACATTTTAGAGAAGAGCAATTGATCCGTATAGCCCACAGAACGGGCAATATCGCCAATGGTCAGACCGGGATCAAGTGTCAGTTCGGCTGCCCTGCGCATCCGATAATGGACCAGATACGACTGAATACTGCTACCCATCTGGTCCTTGAAGAGAGAGCACAGATAACTGCGCTGCAAACCGACATGGGCCGCAATGGATTGTACGGTAATGGCATTGGCATAGTTCATTTCAATGAAGTCCATTACCTGCGTTACGTACGTTTCCTTCGAATAATCCTGTATGGGGTGAAGATGCTCGGAGTTGGCCTGATCAATCAAAATAGAAAAGAATTGATACAGCAAACCAGTCATGCTCATCTCCCAACCTTTGTGGGTATTGCGGGAATTGACCATTCGATGCATGCAGGATCGCATCTCGTCATCCTCATTACCCATCTCAAAAATCGGGTGATGCTCTGACAGACATGCTTGCTGTAAAAAGGAAGAACTATTGCTGCCTTGAAAAGCAACCCAGCTGTATTCCCATGGATCATCCTGATCTGCTTCGTAATGCACGACGGAATGCGGAACGATCAGAAATCCTTGACCTTTGTACAGGGTATACGTTTTGCCACCGACTTCGAAGGTACCTTTGCCATTCAGAATATAATGAATTTTGTAATAGTCTCTCATGGCTGGGCCAAAGTGGTGGCCTGGTGTACAGGCTTCCGTACCATAATGTAGGAGCTGAAGCTCCTGAAAATGATTGTTTTTGAACATATACGTAATCAAGGGTATTCACTCCTGTACGATTTCGTCTCATCTTGCATTTTAACATACTAAATAGCTGAAAAGATTAATTATTTAACATTAGTATACATAGATAACAATCATTATTCCATATGTTCAAAGTGAAATGCCATATCGTTTATCCATGAAAATGTCTAAGATGAAAAGGAATTCAACAAACCTTACAGGAAAGTGAGAATAACGATGCCCTATACTGCGAGTGAACAACGATATGATGAGATGAAATATGTACGTTCCGGCAAATCCGGAATCAGACTGCCGCAAATTGCGCTGGGTTTATGGCAGAACTTTGGTGGCAACCGCACATTGGATATTCAGGAAGAAATGATTTTGCGTGCCTTTGACCTCGGAATTAACCATTTCGATCTGGCGAATAACTATGGTCCACCTCCAGGATCAGCGGAAGAGAACTTTGGTGTGATCTACAAAAAACATCTGCGTCCTTACCGGGATGAACTACTCATCTCCTCGAAGGCAGGCTACCATATGTGGAGTGGACCTTACGGCGAGTGGGGTTCCCGCAAAAACCTGATTGCCAGTCTGGATCAAAGTCTTAGTCGGATGGGGCTGGACTATGTGGACATTTTCTATCATCACCGTCCAGATCCGGATACACCGTTGGAAGAAACGATGACGGCACTGGATCACATCGTGCGGCAAGGTAAAGCTCTGTATGTGGGCTTGTCCAATTATAATGCAGAACAGACGCAAGAAGCGGTAACCATTCTCCGTCGTCTGGGTACGCCATGTCTGGTTCATCAGCCAAACTACTCGATGTTGAATCGCTGGATTGAAGACGGTCTGCAAGACGTACTGGATGAGCAAGGCGTAGGTTCCATTGCGTTCTGTCCACTCGGCCGCGGTCAGTTGACGAATAAATATATCGACAAGATCAAGGAAGAACGAGCCAATCCAACAGGCAATTTGAAAAAAGAAGCTTACACAGACGAACGGATTGCCAAGTTCGATGCGCTTCAGGCAGTTGCCGAGCGAAGAGGGCAGACGATCTCCCAACTGGCTCTGAACTGGATCTTGCGCGGTAACCGTGTAACCTCAGCACTGATTGGTGCAAGCCGTGTGTCCCAGATTGAAGAAAACGTGGCTGCCCTCCAGGCAGCGGATCTGACGACGGAAGAGTTGAATGAGATCGAAAGTATTTTGGACGGAATGGGTAATTATCCGTGGTAACATACACAGTATAGCTGTGTGAAAATTATAGTTAGGTAAAACTAATGTAATATAAATTAAGAATGAAATGGCGCCTACCTGATTATCAGGAGGGCGCCATTTTGTATATGTCATTTTCTTTATAGGATAAGATCTATTATAATAGTTCATTAATTGACCTATGTTTATTTTTTTGGAATGAGCCTAGTTCATAGCACCTGGTCCTAGGATTTAGGGTATAATATATAGAAGCTATACATTTGAACTACGAAGGAGAGGCTCCATTTGAACTTTGAACAGTGGATTTCGCCTGAAAGCTATAACCTGACATCCGAGATGGAGAATCATCCATCAGACCGGATTGCACTTAGATGGCTCAGCGATCAACGAGAATTGGAAGAGATTACGTATGGTGATTTATTCAAGCAGGCGAATCGTCTTGCTGGAGGTTTGCGTGAACTTGGACTGGAGAAGGGTGACCGGGTGTTGGTCATGGTACCACGCCGGATAATTGCCTATGTCATTTACATTGCTTGTCTTAAATTGGGGATTGCCGTTATTCCTTCCTCCGAGATGTTACGGGCCAAAGATCTGGAATATCGTCTGCGTCACTCTGAGGCGCGGGCTGTTATTGTATGGTCCGAGACGACCTCGGAAGTGGAAAAGATGGACGCGGATCTGCCATCACTGGCACATCGAATTGTGGCATCACCTAATGGCGAAGTTGGCGTACCTGCTGAAGGCTGGGTTAATGTGCATGAGTTAATGCAGAATCAACCCGATGAGATGGCTGCGGTGGAAACACACCGTGATGATACAGCTATTCTTGCTTATACTTCGGGCACAACTGGTAATCCCAAAGGAGTTGTACATAGCCACGGTTGGGGATATGCTCACCTGCGAATCGCTTCTTCATTATGGCTGGATATTCAACCTTCAGATACCGTGTGGGCAACGGCTGCACCTGGCTGGCAAAAATGGATCTGGAGCCCGTTCCTGTCGGTACTCGGAAGAGGCGCGACTGGCCTGGTCTACAATGGATCATTCCAGCCCAAGCGTTATCTGGAACTGATGCAGGAACATCAGATTAATGTCCTTTGCTGTACACCAACGGAATATCGGTTGATGGCCAAAGCCGATGATCTTGGACATTATGACCTGTCCCATCTGCGCAGTGCTGTTTCAGCGGGCGAACCGCTCAATCAGGAAGTCATTGAAATCTTCCAGCGTCACTTCGACCTGACTATTCGAGACGGATATGGACAGACCGAGAGCACGTTGTTAATCGGCAGTCTCAAGGATGCGCCTGTACGTATTGGCTCCATGGGTCAGTCGATTACACCTGGATTGATTGAAATTATTGATGAAGAGGGACAACCTGTTCCTGCGGGTGAAGTAGGAGATATCGCGGTACACAAAGAGATGCCAGCTTTGTTCAAGTCCTATTATCAGGATGAGGGACGGAAGGAAGCCAGTCAGCGTGGCGATTATTTTGTAACAGGGGACCGTGCACGTAAAGACGAAGAAGGTTACTTCTGGTTTGAAGGCCGCAGTGATGATATCATCATCAGTTCGGGTTACACGATTGGACCATTCGAGGTGGAAGAAGCACTCATGAAACACGCCAGCGTGAAGGAATGTGCGGTGGTTGCAAGTCCGGATGAGATCCGCGGTAATGTGGTGAAAGCATTTGTCGTACTGCGAGATGATTCGCTGGCTTCACCAGAACTGATGCGTGAATTGCAGCACCACGTCAAGGAAATCACAGCACCTTATAAATATCCACGTAAGATCGAATTTGTTACGGATCTGCCGAAGACCAACTCTGGTAAAATCCGCAGGATTGAGTTACGCGAAAAAGAAAAACGAAATGTATAGATCATTTTGTATAGATGAAATTTTGCAAATTGATCATGCGTAGTGAAAGAGAAGGAATCGATTCTGAAGAAGCGATAGCGTTCTTATTTGTCTCCTAATTTTAACCTTTGAAAAATACGATGAAGAAAATTTGGGGACAACGACGATCTAAAGAACGATCCTTCGCTGTAACGGCCACTCAACAGAGTCCAAGTCATTTGCAATCCATGTCATAATATATGAAACAGGAGTGAATACAACCATGAGTCAATTTGAACAAACCTTTGAAAAGTCATTGGAACAATACGCAGAACTGGTTGTCAAAGTCGGCGTGAATATTCAAAAAGGACAGGATCTGCTCGTCACTGCACCCATCGAAACGCTTGAATTCACACGTCTGATTGTGCAAAAAGCCTATGCGGCTGGTGCCAATTATGTACAAGTGGACTTTGATGACGACAACATTACCCGCAGTCGTTTTGAACATGGCTCCAATGACAGCTTTGACTACTATCCAGCCTGGAAAGCGGATATGATGGAAAAGTTTGCAGAAGCAGGCGGCGCTACCCTGACGATCAAAGTTCCAGATCCTGAACTGTATAACGGAATTGACTCCGATAGTGTTTCCCGTGCTACTAAGGCAGCTGCACATGCACGTCGGGGATATGCTAAGTATACACGTAATCATGAAATTAGCTGGTGTCTGATCAAAGCACCGACCAAGGCTTGGGCGAACAAAGTGTTTGCCGACATCCCGGAAGAAGACCGAATCAACGTGATGTGGGAAACCATCTTCAAAATGAACCGTGTAGATGGCGGAGACGCCGTACAAAATTGGAGAGAACATCTGGATACCCTGAATACCATGAGTGATCTCCTGAATAAAAAGAACTATAAGAGCCTGCATTACCGTGCGCCAGGTACAGACCTGAAAATTGAATTGGTCCACAACCACATCTGGGGTGGCGGTGGTAGCGAAAATAAACAAGGTGTATACACGGTCGCGAATATGCCAACTGAAGAAGTATTCACCATGCCTAAGCGCAGTGGAGTGAATGGATATGTCAGCAGTACCATGCCTTTGAACCTGAATGGACAGCTGGTAGACCAGATGAGAATCACATTCAAGGATGGACAGGTTGTAACGTTTACGGCAGCATCCGGTGAAGAGCATTTGAAGAACCTGTTTGCCACCGATGAAGGAGCACGTTATCTGGGTGAAGTGGCACTCGTACCACATGACTCTCCGATCTCCAACCTGAATCGCATTTTCTACAATACGGGTATTGATGAAAATGCATCCTGCCATTTGGCTGTGGGCAGTGCATATCCATTCAACATGAAAGATGGCACAACGATGTCGAACGAAGAGTTGCTGAAGCATGAGTGCAATGTGAGTTTGACACATGTTGATTTCATGATTGGTTCCGCAGAGCTGGATATCGATGGTGAGTTACAGGATGGTACGATCGAGCCGGTATTCCGTAAAGGCAACTGGGCATTTTAATATCTAATTTAGTTATATAAGTTGAACTAAAGATTATTTACACTAACACTACGATGACAGAATAACCTTCCAATCGCTGTTATCCCCAGAATTTTTTTGATTCCCTTTTCCGAAGGGGAAAATCGGGGGATAGCGTATGCTTCCGATGCAGCTTTCTTTCAGAAAGCTTTTAGGCGAACGCTTCGCTTTTTCAGGTTTTTTCTGTCCTCTCGGTTATCGTGTAAATGATTAGTTCAACATAAATAGTATCAGTAATATTACTGAACGAAAAAGTGACTTCAACTTGAAGTCACTTTTTTTTCCTCGTAACATGGATTACACGGGTCTTACAGGTACACATATCTCGCAATAATGCTGATTAAGCAGTTCCCAACGATATCTTTCTATAACCGGCTTGTTGTCCATCTGATAACCACTTGTTTGTAAATGAGGGATGATCACATTCCATGCCTGCTGAATAGCTTCTGCCGTATGTCTCACCTTACAGATGAGATAATCTCCGCCTAATAACTCGCCAATCTCAACAAACTCATCTTCCAGACGTTCAGATTCTGTGATAACAATACAGGCATCATATCTACAGTTCTGAGGGGGTGTGGTAGTTGGGTCATCTTGTGGAATACCGAATAAAATTGCTGATTCATGAAGCAGTTGGTTTTTGTCTGCCCATTGTTTCAGCGTATTCATCGCTTGAGCATTGGCTGGACCGTAAGGACCGACTTGTCGAACATAGGCGATACGATATGACGGGAGGTTTTCGATAACCATTTTCATGAAAATCTTCCTCTCTGTACGATTTCTCTTACATGTTGGATGCTAACATGGTATTAAAGAATTTGCTTAGGTAATTGTTGAATCCCGACGACGAAACTCATAGAATAGTAATAATATGTTGGAAGACTGTTCCAATAGAGCAAAACGAGAGGGGGAGGCGTTAGACATGGATATTACTTATGCCTTCACGGATGAACGTTTCAGGCAAGTTGTGTTGGAACGTTTTTGTGATCAGCGGGATTTCATTCAGGAGAGTGACGTTTGTGAGGTTGAGATATTGCAACTTTCCAATCACAATATTAGCGATCTTGATGGAATCGAGTATTTCAGGGGTCTTCAAGAGTTGGATTGTGCCTATAATCAATTGACCAGTCTGAATCTAGGTCAGAATCACAAGCTGAGGACGTTACGTTGCAGAGAGAATCAGCTTCTTACACTGGACCTCCGCTCCAATTCGGAATTGCAGGTGCTGGATTGCAGTTTTAATCGACTTCGCAAATTGGATCTTTCTCATAATTCCAAACTTATAACGGTGGAGTGTCATTGGAATATGTTGTCGGAGCTGGCTTCGGAGCCCCTTGAGCAGTTGGAGGAACTTAGTTGCAGTTATAACGCTCTTTTCTCACTTGAACTTGAACACAATAAGCAACTGCGGCGACTTGATTGCGCCAACAATTACATGTTGGAACTTGATGTAACAGGTTGTCCAAACTTGATTGAACTTCGTTGTAACCACAATCATATCAAACAGTTGGATTTTCGTTCAAATATGGTTTTAGAGAGTGTCCGTTGTTTTAACAACCATATTAGCAAGCTGGATATTCACCATAACGTACAACTAAAAGAGTTGTACTGTTCCGAGAACAAATTAACCGAGTTGGATTATAGCGCTAATCCCAAGCTGGAAAGACTGCAGTATGCAGATAATCTAATGTTTGAATCCAATCATGAAGTTCCGGGTATGGGGTTGTTTCAGTATGACGTCTCGATGTCCAACTATCAGATGAGCTTACTTATTCAGGATAAAGAACTGGTAGTCACTGCACAGGTTTCAACCAAGACAGAGATGGAAATATTGTCCCCATATATGGAAGAGACGTGGAAACGGTGGGACATGCTAGGTGAGCAGGCACTTAAAACCATTGCCGAGGCTCATCCGGACGAAGATATCAATGCATTGATTTTGGCTGATGCAGAATTTCAGGGAGATCAATATTTCCGATTGGGTTATGATGCGGGGGATACACCTGCTGGTCGACTGTACATATATGCGGAGTTTGACGATGAATTTCACATGTTGGATACGTTGATCTATGAAACGTATTAAAGCCACGAGATCGTGGCTTTTTTGCTGTGTTGAACTAAAGATTATTTACACTGACACTACGATGACAGAACAACCTTCCAATCGCTGTTATCCCCAGATTTTAATTCCATTCCTTTTCTAAAGGGGAAAATCCGGGGATAAAGGCGCACGCTTCGCTTTTTCAGGTTTTTTCTGTCCTCTCCGTTATCGTGTAAATGTTAGTTCAACTTATATAATTTGTTATATTATATGTTATTCAGCGTGCATTTTGTTGAAGCTAACATATTCGTTAATCGGTTTACGGTAACCGCGTGGGCGCTGTTTGGCTTCCGACTTTTTGCCGATGGTGATCAGCATAACCGGTACGTAATGGTTAGGGATTTCCAGACTCCGTTGCAGTTCTTCCGAGTCAAAGCCAATCATTGGACAAGTGTCCCAACCGCGATCCTGAGCGATCAGCATCAATTGCATGGCAGACAGGCTGGCATTGCGAATCGCATCCTCACGTTGGAAGAATCTGCCGCGAGATTCGTAAAATTCGGTGACACTTTGGGATTCCTGCTCGTATTGGAACGGAGTAAGAGCGCCTAGGTTCAGCAGGCCTTCGTTAATAGTGCGGATATGATGATGCGCGTTGACGTCGCCCAATACCACGATGACTGCAGAAGCTGTTTTTACCTTATATTGCTGGGAAGCCTCATAGACTTTCTCTTTCTGTTCCTCGTCTTTAATCACAAGATAGTGCGTGTGTTGCAGGTTAAAGGCAGATGGTGCAAATTTGTTCAGGGCAAACATTTCTTGCAGTTCCAAATCCGAAATTTCAATTCCTTCTTCAAAAATAACGGCCGATCTACGGTTTTTGACTAGATTCTCCAACTCACTCATGGTAGTTTCCCTCGCTTATGTATGATTTATAAACTGACTATAACACACTTAGTTACTTTATGTAAGTATTATTTTAGAATAAGACAAGGATCGTCTGCCATACGCTAAAATAAAACACTAGAGGTGATTCATGAAAGCATTGATCGCAAGGTATATGGGAGGACATGACCCTCATGAATTTCGGGTATATGTGATCCAATCTTCGACGTTAAAACGTTTTGTAGTCGTGGAGATTATTCTAGGCCCTATCGTGTACAATGTCGCACTTTATTTGTGCCATAATGTAATACTTGCTGGAGTAGGCTCTTGGGCTGGAACAGAAGGTCTGAAGAGACTGCCACTGGTCTTTAGAAAAATCGTTGGGACATGATGAAGTGTGTAAATGAAAAATTGAAGCAGAAGAGGGCCAGTTGCGGCCCCATCTTCTCCTTCAGTCATGTTATCTATAGTCACGCTTCTTTTATCTAATCAAATAACTGTCTAGGCTTTGGGCTCAAACCTGCCTTATTTAGCACGTTCCAAATACTGCTCCAGCGTAAGTTTCTGGTTGGTAACCTCACCAGCAATATACACCCCTACATAACGTACATGCCATGGCTCATAGGAGTAACCAGTCAATTTCTCCTGATCTTTGCCATAACGGATGATGAAGCCGTATTTGTGGGCATTGGCTTTCAGCCATTTGCCTTCTTTGGTGTTGCCAAAGCTTTGCTGAAGATCGTAACCGGCCGAAGCGCTTGATATATCCATGGCTAGACCAGTTTGATGTTCGCTTTGTCCTGGCCGAGCACTTGTTTTATTGGCAACAGCTTCACCTTTGATGCTGGCATTACGGTCAAAGATTGATTTCTGGGTCGCATAAGAACGATAGCCAGACACCGCTTTGATATCGATGCCGTCTTTTTTGGCAGCCGCAAATAATTTTTCTATCGCGGTTGCAGCCACTTTACGCATTTGTTTCTTCGGACTGGAACCTGAGAAGCTAAAAGGAATATTAGGTACAACCAAATCTTGAGGTGCATAAGTTGAAGGCAGATTTCTCTTTTTATTGACAAGCACAACTGTACTGGACACATTGGTCACAGTTGCCACATTTTTAATCGTTTTGATCGTACGACCAGGTGCATTATCATGCAGAAATTGAGTGAAGCTGGAGCTTGCAGCAGACGCGACGGGATTCAGGCTTGAAGTGATGGGAAACGTAGTAAAGGCAGAACCTGCTACAACAGAGCCTACGAGAATTGTAGATATGATGGATTTACGAGTAAAAGGTTTCATGATGTGTGTTCCTCCTCGGAATATATGAATCTATATACCGAGTATACTAGAGGATTATATCCATAGGTTCTCCAATTGTTTCCGAGTTGTAAACAAAGTTTGCTAGATTCTTCTTCTTCAACTCTCGTAGAGGCAGTATAGATGAAAAAAAGCCGTTGCATTAGATGCAACGGCTTTTGATGTGAAGAGAGATAATGCTAGATTACTTCAAGTAAGCTGGAGACTGTATTACAACATGCAGGCGTCAGATCCACCGGAGCTTCCCGCAGTTACAGTACGGGTGTCACGAACGCGAACGTTGGCGCTGAGCACACCAGAATCACTGCTTAATTTGAAAGAAGGATAATTCTCTTCTGTATCCAGCTTCATATGTTGTTCGAGGTTTAGTTGCTGCTTCGGATCAACATAAAACGGAACCAGATTGGTTTCAATCTGAGCGTCGAGAGCTGCAAGTTCATCAACAATGATAATAGCGATAACTCCGTTACATCCGCAACCTTCCAAGTCATAGATCACTTTGAAATATCCGGGTTGGTCATTCAAGCTTTCCGTCAATCGTTTTGCAGCCAAATCTGTAATTTGAATATACATATAGGTACACTCCTTTATATGTGGTCATGGTTGGTAAGTGGTAAAAGAATTCATTCAGCTTCTATTTCCCATTATACCACTTTGGCAAAAATCAAAGCATTTATTTTCTTGACTGATCAGTCTGGAAAAGGTATTCTTTAGTTAATGAATAGGGAGGTGAGATCTTAAATTGGGAAGAGCCAAGGAGTTTGACACGGAGACTGTTCTAAGAAAAGCAACGTCTGTATTTGGAGCGTACGGTTATGAAGGTACATCTTTGAGCTTACTGCTGAGTGAACTTGGCATTGCGCGGCAAAGCCTGTATGACACCTACGGAACTAAACATGATTTATTTGTCTCTGCTCTTAAATTCTATATTCAGCAGAAGACAGAAGCGGGAATCAGACTATTAGACGAATGTACAAGTGTGAGGCAAGGCGTGACGGAGTTGTTCAACGAAGCGGTTAACGTGTTGACAGACAACGAACGTCGTAATGAATGTTTCATCATTAATAGCGCGGTTGAACAGGCACCACAAAATCACGAAATCGCAGCTTTTATTCAAACCACTAACCAACAAATGGAAGATGTTATTCATACTGCGCTGTTACGAGGCCAGAGGAGTGGCGAACTGAGGCACGCAGAGGAAGAATTGCCCGGGCTTGCCCGTTTTCTGAATTATTCCCGACTCTCATTGACCTTTACGGCGAAGAGCGGTGCAAGCACAGAAGCGCTGCGGGATTTTGTACAGATGACCCTAAGGGCTATGGATTAACGTTTTACATGTGATTTGAGTAAGAATTCTTTACGTTTTTTTGAAAATGAACGCTTAGGGCGTTTATTTTTTGACTATTGTAGACCGATTGGTCTGGAAAAAGAACACCAAACAAACTGAAGGAGGTAATAAGGATGACACAATCTCAGCAGTTGGAAGCGGGCAATAGTACACAGCATCAGATCATGCATGGATTTACTCAATTGCTACTGGAAGGAAAACTGGAACAGTGGTTGGAGTTATATACATCTGACGCTATTTTCGAATTCCCATATGCACCAGCAGGATATCTTCAGAAACTGGAAGGCAAAGCCGCAATTACGAATCATCTTCATAATCTGCTGGGGATGATTGAAATCCAGCAGTTTTCTGAACCGGTGATCTTGGCTGATTCCACGAAACAACAGTTTGTGGCTGAATTTACTTGTAAAGGGCGTTCATTAGTTACAGGCAAGCCTTACAACCAAACGTACATCTCTGTAGTGAGCCACTCTAATGGAAAAATTACACATTATAAAGACTATTGGAATCCGATGGTCGTACTCGAATCGGACTTAGGAGGAAACAAGCATGATCAATGATAAACCGTTGACACTTATTACCGGAGCTAATGGAAAGACAGGAAGCCGTATTGCGGCCATACTTCAAAAGCATCATTATCCGGTGCGTTTGGCAGGAAGAACTAAACCATCTCTTTCTGGTTCTGCCGATAATTATGTCTATTTTGATTGGTATGATTCCGAGACATATGCGCTGGCGCTGAAAAATGTGAATCAGGTGTACCTTGTCATGCCGGTCATGGATATGAACCCAGAAGACGTCATCATTCCGTTCATCAAGGAAGCATTGTGGAACGGTGTTAAGCGATTCGTTTTACTTGGCAGTGCTTCAATTGATGAAGAGGGTCCTATATTTGGCAAAGTACATCAGTTTATAAAAGCCCATGCTCCTGAGTGGGCTGTATTGCAGCCTTCCTATTTTATGGAGAACTTTACGGAAGGGCCGCATCGGGAGACGACGAAGCAAATGGGGAAAATATACAGTGCTACGGGTGACGGGAAAATTGGATTTGTTAGTGCAGATGATATCGCGGCAGTTGCGTTCCATGCTCTGACGGATATTGTTCCTCATAATACGGAGCATATCATTACAGGGCCGGAGTCGTTGTCCTATGGACAGGTTGCAGACGTCTTGAGCCGTGTACTGGGTCAGTCCATCCAGCATGAATCTTTGTCCGATGATGAATTGAGGAACAGCATGATTCGCGCAGGAATGTCAGGAGAATACGCTGCTGCCCTCGCAAGACTGGATGTACCTATCCGGGAGAAGGGGAGAGAAGATCGAACGACGGATACGGTGAAAAAATTAACGGGGAATAACCCGATTTCATTCGAGCAATTTATTCGAAATCATATGGAAGTATGGAAATAATGGAAGAAACATTTTCATATTATGAGAAGACGGTGCCTAGTGCCCGTCTTTTTGCATGTCTACCAGCATGTTGACATCGTTGATTCGAATATGGATCTCTCCCTAACCAGGGACACTACGGAAAGCAGTGATTATACGAACACACTTTTGGGGAAATAGATGAAGATGAATGTTAGGGCGTGTCTGAGACACGCCCTAGATAAAGGGGCGAAGAGAGCGAATGATTCAGTTCGAAAATGTATCGAAACAATATCCTGATGGAACAACGGCTTTGCGTCAGGTTAACCTCAACATTAACAAGGGAGAACTGTTTGTCATGATTGGTCCGAGTGGATGTGGCAAAACCACCATGCTCAAAATGATCAATCGCCTGATTGAACGAACAGATGGAACAGTGCGCATTAATGAACGCCCAATTGATGAATACAACATTCACGAATTGCGCTGGAATATCGGATATGTGCTGCAACAGATTGCACTATTCCCGCATATGACCATTGCCGAAAATATTGCAGTTGTTCCTGAACTGCGAAAATGGAAGTCAGATCAAATCAAGGAGCGTGTACATACGTTACTGGATATGGTGGGTTTGCACGGAGATACGTACAGTGAGCGTAAACCGTCCGAGTTATCTGGAGGACAACAGCAGAGAATTGGTGTGTTGCGTGCACTCGCTGCTGATCCCGAGATAGTTTTGATGGATGAACCGTTCAGTGCACTCGATCCAATGAGTCGGGAGAAATTGCAGGACGATATTTTGGATATCCAGCGTCAGATGAAAAAAACAATTGTGTTTGTCACTCATGATATTCAGGAAGCGATGAAGCTGGGGGATCGCATCTGCATTATGAAGGATGGACAGGTTTTGCAGGTAGGCACCCCGGAAGAACTGATCCGACAGCCAGCTAATGACTTCGTACGTGAATTTGTTGGAAGTCCTAACACCGATACGGGTTCACAATCTGATTTTGATCTCGAATCCATCATGTCACCACTCTCACCGGGTCATGTGCCAAAATCAGCCAAAACTGCCGTTCCTGTATCCATTACGTTGACGGAGTTAGTTGATATCATGGCTTCCCATGACCATCTGCTGGTTGAAAGTAACCGCCAAATTATTGGCGAGATCAGTCGAGTTGATCTGATGAAATACTGGTCTGGTCAGTTACAGGAACGAGGTGAAGGACATGAGTAGATTCACGGAGGTATTCAGTGAGCGCAAAGGTCAGTTGTTGTCTGCTCTGCTGGAACATATTCAGATCTCATTTATCGCATTGTTCTTTGCTGTCCTCATCGCTATCCCGCTTGGTATTTACTTGACACGCAAGCCAAAAGTCGCTGAACCGATTATTGGGGTTACGGCTGTGTTGCAGACGATACCTTCCTTGGCGCTTCTCGGATTGCTCATCCCGTTATTCGGCATAGGCACACTTCCTGCAATCATTGCACTGGTGGTGTATGCGCTGCTTCCGGTACTCCGCAACACGTACACAGGCATATCCGAAGTTGATCCTTCCATGGTGGAAGCAGCGAATGCGATGGGCATGAATAGTTGGCAACGTCTAATCAAAGTGGAACTGCCACTGGCGATGCCTGTCATTATGGCCGGAATTCGGACCGCGATGGTCCTGATTGTAGGAACAGCCACACTTGCTGCCTTGATCGGCGCAGGAGGTTTGGGTGCATTAATTTTGCTGGGCATTGATCGGAACGATACGGCGCTGATCATTCTTGGAGCCATTCCGGCAGCCTTGCTGGCTATTATGTTTGATGTACTATTGCGTCAGTTCCAGCGGTTATCCTTCAAGAAAACATTGGTTACCTTGGGTTCGCTAGCTCTGATCGCGATACTTGTGATTACCATTCCCTTCGTGGCACGTGGTGGACAGAAGGATCTCGTCATTTCCGGGAAATTGGGGGCGGAACCCGAAATTCTCATTAATATGTACAAATTGTTAATCGAAAAAGATACAGACCTGACCGTTGAACTAAAACCCGGATTAGGCAAAACACCATTCCTTTTCAATGCACTCAAGTCGGGTGATATTGACATCTATCCCGAATTCACGGGGACAGCGATCTCCGAATTTATGAAGGAAACGGCTGTGAGCACCGATCGGACAGAGGTGTACGAACAGGCAAGAGATGGAATGCTGAGCCAGTTCAACATGGTGCTTCTGAACCCTATGGATTACAACAATACGTATACGTTGGCCGTTCCAAAGAGCATCGCAGATCAATACAATCTCAAGACCATTTCGGATCTCAAACCGGTTGAGCAGCAGATCAAGGCAGGATTCACGCTGGAATTCTCGGATCGGGAAGACGGATACCTTGGCATACAGAAAAAGTATGGGATTGAATTTCCGAACGTTGCAACAATGGAACCCAAGCTTCGCTATGGTGCTCTTCAGCGCGGAGATATCAATCTCGTTGATGCTTACTCCACAGACAGTGAGTTGAGACAATATGAACTCGTTGTGCTGGAGGATGATCAGGAGTTATTCCCACCGTATCAAGGCGCGCCGATGCTTCGTCAAGAAACGGCAGATCAATATCCACAACTGGTTGAGGTACTGAATCAGCTTGCTGGCAAAATTACGGATGATGAGATGCGTCAGATGAACTATGACGTGAACGTAGAGGGAGCGAATCCTGAACAGGTTGCAACAGAGTACCTTAAACAGGCTGGATTGCTGTAACTTCAGGCATCCCTGCAATAGATGCACCAAAAGGATGAGGAGGAACCATGATGACACAAGAAACGTATGACTTGATTGCAATTGGAACAGGAAGCGCGGCAAGCTCTGTTATCACCCGTTGCGCTGAAGCTGGCTGGAGAGTTGCTGTAATTGATGAACGTGAGTTCGGCGGAACGTGTGCACTGCGTGGCTGTGATCCCAAGAAAGTGCTGGCTGGAGCGGCTGAGCTGATTGACTGGAATGAACGGATGCAAAGGAAAGGAATTCAGGGACAGGCGACCATCAACTGGTCTGAACTTATGGCCTTTAAACGCACCTTTACCGAGAGCATACCTAGAGCAAGTGAAGATCAATTCAAACAGGCCGGAATGGATACGTTCCATGGTAAAGCTTCATTTGTCGATGAAAATCATATTCAAGTTGGAGAAGAAGTGCTCCATGGGAAACACATTCTGATTGCTACCGGTGCAAGACCTGCGCCACTTGAGATTGAGGGCTCGGAGCATCTTCTATATAGTGATGACTTTCTGGATCTGGAACAGCTGCCGGATCGATTAGTTCTGGTAGGCGGTGGATACATTGCATTTGAGTTTGCGCATATTGCGGCCAGAGCCGGGACGGAAGTCCATATCCTGCATCGGAGTGAACAGCCTCTGAAGTCGTTTGATGTGGAGCTTGTAGAATCTTTGTTACAAAAATCAAAAGAGATCGGCATTCATGTTCACTTGAACGCGGAGGTGAAGTCCATACGGCAAGAGGGGAACGCCTATGTCGTTCATGGCACACGTAATGGTGCAGATCACCAGTGGCAGTGCGGACTTGTCGTTCATGGAGCCGGGCGTGTTCCTAATGTGGATGGGCTGGAATTGGAGAAAGCCAACGTCAGCTACAGCAAAAAGGGGATTACGGTGAACGAGTACTTGCAAAGTGAAAGTAATCCGAGAGTGTATGCTGCTGGCGATGTAACGGATACAAAAGGGTTGCCTTTAACCCCGTTAGCAGGTCAGGAATCCCGGGCTGTATCGTTCAATTTGTTGGAGGGAAATCAACACAAACCAAATTATAAAGTGATGCCTTCTATTGTGTTTACTGTCCCTGCCCTTGGAGCTGTAGGTATGAGCACGGAACAAGCCAAGAAAGAGGGCTACGAGGTGCAGGTAAATGATATGTCGAAATGGTATACTTACAAGCGAACTCATGAAAAATTTGCCATGGCCAAAGTGGTGATCGACAAATCATCCGGGCGTATTCTGGGTGCGCATGTGCTCGGGAGCAAAACAGAAGAATTGATCAACCTTTTTGCAATGGCGATTCAGTTCAATCTGACTATTGATCAGTTAAACACCATGAATTTTGCATATCCTACTGCTGCATCGGATCTGGGTTCTTTAATTTAGAAGTGATGAAGTGAGGATGAACCCCCCTTTGGGACGGAAGAAAGGATGAAAATAACGATGTCATCGGATTTTATTGGGCTTTATGAAGGCAAGTGGACTAAGGAACCCGTTGCTGCACGGATGGATGGGGATCGTTTCGTTGTGGAAGCTCGGGAAGGCAGTGACTTTTGGGAGAACACATTCTACGGGTTCTGTCATCGGGATGGACACGCCATGCTTGCTCCATGGGACGGAACGGAAGCGATTGAGGTATCGTTTGATCTAAGCTCATTCACCGAATTATATGACCAGGCGGGATTAATGTTATGGTACGGAGAAGACCAATGGATCAAGGCCGGAGTTGAGGTCAATGATGGTGTGGCACATGTTGGAGCCGTCGTGACGGATACGTATTCCGATTGGTCACTCTCTCCTGTGCCAGAGTGGGGTGGACGAATCGTAACAATCAGAGCCTCCTACAGTAATGAGGCTGTTGTCATTCGTGCACGCACAGATGAGCATCCATGGCGTACGATTCGGGTTGCACGGTTTGCCTATCCAACGAACAAACATGCAGGTCCATTTCTGTGTTCACCAAAGCGTGCAGGGTTCGAGGTAGCCTTTACCAAGTGGAGATCCACGACACCCGATCAAGACTTGCATACAGATCCGCCGATTACAGATTAAAACAAGTTAAGATGCACGATAAACAATAAAACATGAACAGGTGTATCTGGCTTAGAAAGCAAGACAACACAAATAAGCAAGTCTTCCATTAACGGAGGACTTGCTTATTTGTGTGTTTAAACTTTGGACTGTGAAAAGTCTCCAGTTACTCATTTCATCATTCACCGGGTACAGTGAGTTCTTTTCGCACATACAACAGAGTGCTTGCGAACTTTACTTGAGTTTAACGTTTATTTACTCGTGTCCGTATCCAGGGACTGGGGTTCGGTCTCTTTTTCAACCTCATCATCATTGGACTTATTGAACTCCAGCATACGCTCCTCGTAATCGTCCAGGAACCATAACGGGTCCATACTGTCTTCCTCACCGTTGTAATTGATCACGATTTCTTCGCCAGCTTTGATGTCTGTATAAGCGTAGAAGTCAAAGGTATGGTTATCAAAATTGATATCGTAAGTAGCGTTAGGTTCATAAGAGTGGTTGATCAGACTGCCGTAACCGAGCAGAATTGCGGTATGATTCGCCCCATATTCGAACACGTAATCTTCCAAAATCGTTTTTTCGACATGCTCATGATCTTCATTTGGGTAAGGCACAACGGGTGCCTGATGGATAAGCGTTCCTTTGGCAATATCAACGGTAGCAAATACCCCGCGGTTAAACTCACCACCATCACCCAACTTGGATTGTTTCACTTCAATCATAATCTTCACCTGATGCTCTTCGAAGAGCTCCGTTCTATATAATAGTAATTCGTTAAGGCAAAATTTTAACCCATACTTTCATATAAGGCAAATTTCAGACAAAAAGGTGGAATAATTTTTAATATGGCGTTGAGTTGTGCAGGATATAACGCTTATAATATACAAAGAATTAAGTCTATATAGAAAAGGTGTCATGAATGAGCATATTAAATGTAGAAAAATTAAGTCACGGTTTTGGTGACCGTGCTATCTTTAACGACGTTTCATTCCGCCTCTTGAAGGGCGAACATATTGGTCTGATCGGGGCCAATGGTGAAGGTAAATCCACCTTCATGAACATTATTACAGGAAAACTTCAGCCGGATGAAGGCAAGGTGGAGTGGTCCAAACGGATGCGTGTTGGTTATCTGGACCAGCATGCTGTATTGAACAAAGGCCAATCAATCCGTGACGTACTTCGCGGCGCGTTCCAGTATTTGTTTGACATGGAACAGGAAATGAATGATATGTATGGCAAAATGGGTGATGTTACCCCGGAGGAACTTGAACAACTTCTTGAAGACGTGGGTACGATTCAGGATACGCTGACCAACCAGGATTTCTACATGATCGATGCCAAAGTGGATGAAACCGCACGTGGTCTGGGTCTGACGGATATCGGTCTGGATAAAGACGTCAATGACCTGAGTGGTGGACAGCGTACCAAAGTCTTGCTTGCCAAGTTGCTGCTGGAAAAACCCGATATTTTGCTCCTGGATGAGCCTACGAACTATCTGGATGAATTGCATATCGAATGGCTGAAACGTTATTTGCAGGAATATGAGAATGCATTTATCCTCATTTCTCACGATATTCCGTTCCTGAACAGTGTTATCAACTTGATCTATCACATGGAGAACCAGAATCTAACTCGTTATGTGGGCGATTATGATCACTTCCAGGAAGTGCATGAGATGAGAAAACAGCAGCTGGAGTCGGCGTACAAGCGCCAACAACAAGAGATTGCTGACCTCAAGGATTTTGTAGCGCGTAACAAAGCAAGTGTAGCTACACGCAATATGGCGATGTCCAGACAGAAGAAGCTCGACAAGATGGATGTCATCGAGATCGCTAAGGAGAAACCGAAACCACAGTTCAACTTCCGTGATGCAAGAACATCCGGCAAGCTCATTTTCGAAACCAAAGGACTTGTGATTGGTTACAACGAACCGTTGTCCAGACCACTGGATCTGCGTATGGAGCGTGGACAGAAGATCGCCCTTGTTGGTGCGAACGGAATCGGTAAAACAACCCTGATGCGTAGTATTCTGGGTGAAATTCAAGCTCTGGAAGGAACCGTTCAACGTGGTGAACATCTGGAGATTGGTTACTTCCAGCAAGAGATGAAGGATGCCAACTACAATACATGTATTGAAGAGATCTGGCAGGAGTTCCCTTCGTATACCCAATTCGAGGTGCGTGCTGCACTTGCAAAATGTGGTTTGACTACAAAACACATTGAGAGCAAGGTAGCTGTACTAAGTGGTGGGGAGAAAGCTAAAGTGCGTCTCTGTAAGCTGATCAATAATGAAACCAACCTGCTTGTGCTCGATGAGCCGACGAACCATCTGGACGTTGATGCCAAGGAAGAGTTGAAACGTGCGCTCAAGGCCTACAAAGGCAGTATTCTTCTGATTTCCCACGAACCGGAATTCTACCGTGATGTCGTTACGGAGACGTGGAACTGTGAGTCGTGGACCACGAAAGTATTCTAAATAGAGGTTGTTCAAAAAGTCCGCTTTTGATTACGAATCATGTGCGAGCTTGCGAACAAGCTCGAAGCGTGAGAAAAGGCGCGAATTTTGCTTGCAAAACAGGCAGAACTCGCGCCTTTTTTGCGTGGTTTTAACGAAAAATGTTTGAGCCCAATTCACAGTTGACAGCTTGAATAAGGCAATAATATAATTCAGGAAAGCGATTACATTTATATGTTAAAAACCTGTTTCACTGCATAGGGGCAAAGAAAACACGGTATTCCGTATGGGTATCATTGCACTTAGAAGGGAAGACGGGTCTTTTTTTGCACTCCAATGAAACCGGTTTCATTAAAATAAGGAGGTGGACAAGAGCTCGTTACTGACCACTGGTTGCTGAGGATAGGCTGAACAACAACACCGCGCTTTCAAGAACCATGCTTTCATCTTTCACGCCAAAGGAGAGAATGAACATTGGATAAACTCAGGAAACCCATGATATTTATGTTATCAGCAACACTTGCGCTGTCTTCGGGACCGTTGATGCTGCCGAGTAAGGCGTATGCCGATCTGAGCAGTATACCCGCCACGTTGTTGCAGGACGATTTTTCGGATGGGAATTACACGGAATCACCTGCGTGGAACGTAAGCTCAGGCAACTGGGAAGTGATTGCTGACCCGACAGATGCGTCCAACTTCACGCTTTTCCAGAGCGATACCAATGAAGGCATCATCTCTACTGGAGACTCCATGTCGGACATGACCGTGTCCATGCGCTTTTACACGGGAGCCGGTCAAGGATATCCGGGAATATTGCCGCGGTTTCAGGATAAGAGCAACTATTATTATTTTCAAATGCAGGTACCTAACAACAAATTGGTCTTCAGCAAAAAGGTGAATAACGGCGATACAACGTTGAAAACGGTGGACTATGCGTTTGCCAAAGATACGTGGTACACACTCAAAATAGTGCTGTCGGGTGCCACCATTCGAGGATATATCGCCGAAAATGGCTCCGATCGGTTGGTATTTGATTTAAACGATTCTTCCATTGGGTCAGGTGTTGTTGGCATTCGAAATAAGTGGCAGTCGGTACATATGGATGACGTTATTATTGCCGAGCAGCCACCAGTGAACGATGCTTTGCTCGCCATTGCAGAGCAGACGGCATCTTCGGTTTCACTGCAATGGTCTGAAATCGTAGGTGCATCAGCCTATCGCCTGTACCGTTCCTCTACGCCAGAAGGCGGTTATTCTCTGGTAACCAGTACCGGATCTTTGGAACATACGGATGTAGGATTAAGCGGGGATACGGTGTATTATTACAAGCTCGCTTATGAATACGGAGGTCTAACCGAGTCACTATGGACTGCTCCTCTGGAAGTTCGGACGACTGCGGCGGCACCACAGGCTCCTGGCGAATTAAAGGCCGAAGCACTTAATGCCACAAGCGTGAAGCTATCTTGGTCAACTGTGGACAAGTCAACGGGTTATCGCGTGGTTCGGGCCGAAGCTGGCAGTGAGCAATACGAGCAGATTTATGAAGGGAAGGGACTTACTTATACAGACCAGGAGCTTGAGCCCGGCACTAGCTACAGCTATCGTGTGACGGCCTATAATGCAGCTGGTGAGTCAGCGGCCACTGTTGCTGAAGCTACGACATACTCCATTGACTCTCCAGCAGAGTTCGCTGCCACAGCTGTGAAGGATACATCAATCTCTCTGGGGTGGAATGTCCTGCCTGGATCTGATGTAACGTATACCCTGTCCAGGTCAACCAGTGCTACGGGTACGTATCAGCAGGTCTATAGTGGCAATGAAAACACGTTTAACGATAGCGGTCTGACGATGGGCACAGGATATTTTTACATCATTCAGGCGACCGTGGACGGCGTAACTTCTCCAGCATCCGCACCGCTGGGTGTTGCCACAGTTCGCACAAGCATTACACCAGGGCAATTGTGGCCAGATCTGGACGGGAAACCGATTGATGCTCATGGGGCTGGCTTTTTCTATGATGAACAGACGGAGACCTATTACTGGTATGGCGAATATCATAAGGGCGGCTGGCCAGCTGTTGGTGTGCGTGTGTATTCATCCAAGGATCTGATGAATTGGAAGGATGAAGGCATGGCTTTAACAACAATTCAATCCATGGATGATTTTGACAATGACCCGTTGATCTCCAAATTGTATGCGGGGCGTGAAGACCGCGTGGATATCTGGGCAGATATCCGCAAAGGACGGATTATTGAACGACCAAAGGTCATCTACAACGACAAAACGAAGAAATACGTGATGTGGGCCCACATGGACGGCGACAAAGACCCCTATAACGATAATGCGAATTATGGTAAGGCGCGGGCCGGTTATGCGATCAGCGACTCTCCAACAGGGCCTTTTGTGTATCAGAAGAGTTACCGGATGGACAGAGCTCCCGAAGGGGAGAAAGATTTCTTCCCAACCGATAAGGGTATGGCACGTGATATGACGTTGTTCAAGGACGATGACGGCACTGGCTATCTGATCTACTCCAGTGAGGAAAATCTGACGCTCTATATCTCCAAACTGAATGAAGACTACAGTGACGTAACAGGGTGGCATAAGGAAGGACGAACGGATGACAAAGGCAATCCGGTACGAGATTCCACCTATCAGGCGGAATACGGCGTAGATTACGTGCGTGTGTTCCCGGGAGGGCAACGTGAAGCACCGGCGATGTTCAAGTATCAGGGGAAATATTATATTTTGACTTCCGGAGCTTCCGGTTGGGCCCCTAACGAAAACAAAGTGACGGTGGCGGATAACATTTTTGGCCCGTGGTCAACACAGACCAATCCGTTCGTGCGCACGTTGCCAACCGATCCTGATCCAGGCAAGGCATTTGGCACACAGACGACTTCCGTCATACCGGTTGATCCGGAAAAAGGCAAATTCATTTACGTGGGGGATACGTGGAATGGTGGCAATTTCTCGAATGATGCTGCAAAATACGTGTTCTTGCCAATTGAGTTTGGAATAGGCTCCGACATCGCGATCAAGTGGTATAACAGCTGGACACCTGATCTACTGAATTCGATGGGCAAGGTAGATATTGCTGATCCGTTGCCAGAAGCCGTGGCGCTAGGCAAAGTACCATCCCTGCCAACAACATTGAATGTGCGCGACGGTGGAGCACTGGTATCAACGCCAGCAGTATGGACGATTGATAACCGGGCCATGACGGCAGAGGATTTTGCCAAGCCAGGACCGCTCACATTACAGGTAACGACACCGGAATATAACAACAAAAAGCAGGCAGTTCGCGTAAATGTCATTCCGGAGAATACACTCTATTTTGTGAACAGCGGGGGTTACGAAACGGCTGATTACAGTCTCATGGGTGATTATATGAAGGGAACGCTTGCGAACCCGGAAACGGCGGATCAGATGTACGCTCCGGCTGAGGGACGTAATTGGGGTTATGTCAGCGCAGATGCACTGGCATCCGGTTCGAATGGCGGGGATATATTCTCGACCGTACGTTATCTGAACGGTGGAAATGTCAGCAATTCTCCTAAAGGCACGGACTTAACCTATAGATTTGATGTGCCAAACGGGACATACGATGTGTACGCCGGATTCAACGATCCGTGGACCAATACATCGCGCAGAGCGAATTTAATCATCAATGGCACCAATACCGGTGCAGTTACTTTTACGCCTGCCAACGTTAGAGCCCAGAAAGGCATCAGCGTGTCGGACAACAAGCTGGAGTTAACCGTGCGTAATACGGCATCACAGGACCCGATGATTAGCTGGATTATGATCGTTAAACCTGACGCCGCGCCACCTGCAAATGATAGTGCTGGCCTTACTGCTGATGCGTTAGATTCAACGAGCGCAACGCTTCGCTGGGATGCTCATCTTGGTGCAGCAAGCTACAAGCTCCACCGCTCAGATCGTGAGCAAGGTGAGTATAAGGTGGTTTACAGTGGCAATGGACGGAAGTACACGGACAGTGAACTGAACCCCGGCACGGAATATTATTACAAAGTGGAAGCTTTGGATGCGACGGGGCAATCCTTGAGAGGTGTATCTTCCGCTTATCAGGTGCATACGGCTCAGCAGAGCGCTGCCGATGTAGCTACAGGCATCACAGCATTGGAACAGCCTTCCGCAGGCACGAAAAAACTGAAGTTACCATCCGTGCCGCAAGGTTTCACGGTTAATATCGCTTCCAGTTCGGTACCGTCGGTCATTCAAACCGATGGAACGATTGTCCCACCATCTAAGGAAACAACCGTAACACTGGAGCTGGAAATTACTCGAACTTCTGACGACAGTAGAGCCCTGACTGTACCGTTGACAGTGAAGGTGCCGGTATCTGTTCCTTCCCCTGGAGGCACGGACCCTGGTTCGGGCGGTAATCCAGGCGGCAATTCCGGTGGAAATCCAGGAAATGGTTCTGGTTCATCCAGCAATGGTGGACAATCAGGAAGTGGTAACCCAAGTGCAGAGAATGCGGTACCACAACCTAAACCGGAAAAGGACCGTTCTGTTCTGGAGTTGCAGGGACAGTCAGATCAGAAGGGTTTAGTGCAGTCCAACGTGGATGCTTCAACGATTAAAGATGCTTTTAAAGTTGCCCCCTCAACAGATGCGGGCCAGCGCTTGGTCGAACTTCGGCTGAAGCCGGTTTCGGGAGCAACGGCATATGAATTGTCTCTGCCTGCCGCTGCCTTGATAGATCAGGGTGAGTCACATGTGTTCAACATTGTTACAGAGCTGGGAACGTTGGAGCTTCCTGCGACACTGTTAACAAAGGATATCGTTGGTGATGGGATTGCATCAATCCGATTGGTCAGAACGGAGCTGCCAAAAACAGTCGCAGATCAGCTCGGCACGAAATATGGAGTCCAGCTTGAACTTCAACTGGATGGTCAACCATGGCCATCGGAAAGCCAGTTAATACTTCGTCTGCCTTTCCAATCCTCACAAAATGCTCAGCAGGATCGGATTGTAGCATTTGCCATTGGTGCGAACGGTGTGGCAACCCCGTTGCCGCAAAGTTACTACGATCAAAAAAGCGGGCAGCTTGTATTTTCCGTCACATCACTCACAGGAAATTATGCTGTTGTGCCTGTGGAGCAGACATTCACAGATCTTGCAGAAGTGCAGTGGGCCAAGAAAGCAATGGAGGCTTTGGCTGTCCGAGGTGTAATTGATGCTGAGGCAAGCGGTGATTCCACCCAGTTACATCCAAAACAGGAGACGACCCGCGGCCAATACATGCAATGGTTGATGACTGCGCTGGGCTTGAATGCTTCTTCCGGGAATGCGTTCTCTGATGTAAACGAAAATGCTCCGTACTACGAAGCAGTTACAGCTGCGCGTTCGCTAGGTATTACTAGTGGTACCGGTGACGGGCGCTTCTTGCCAGAGTCCACGATCACTCGTCAGGAGATGATGACGTTGACAGTGAGAGCACTTGCGGCGGCTGGACTGGTTGACTCTGAGACGACTGTAACAGATAACCTTACTCGTTTCCGTGACGCTTCCGAGATTCGCTCCTATGCCAGGGATAGTGTGGCATTACTTGTGAATCTGGGTATCGCCCACGGGTACAATGGTGAAGTGAAACCACTTGCCGAAGCGACCCGAGCCGAATCGGCTACGTTGTTATATGCGATGATGAGCAAACTGGTATGGAAGAAATGATGATACACCAGAATCGTAGCGTGTGAAAAAGAAGGCTTACTTTGACCTGGAACCCAGGTTGTAGTAAGCCTTCTTGATTGTACGCCAGCCATAGGCGAAAAGTCATTTACTCAACGAACGAGTAGCTTCCTATCGTTTTGCAGTTGTTATCTGTAATGTCTGCGAATTGTTAATTGTAATGTTTGCCGATTTGATATGCTTGCTCCAGCAAGCTTTCGATATGCTCTTTGGATTCTGAAATGGTTTCATAGAGGAATTCGACTCGGGATTCCTGCATTCTCGCATAGCCTGCGATCCCATTATTTAGATAGTTGGAAATCATGTTGTAATAGTCGTATTTATGGAATGAAGCCTCCGTTCCTCCAGCTAGCGCAATCCACAGTGCCTTTTTGGAGTTTGCCTTGTTCAGCAGCCCCATGTTCCATACCTTGTCCAGATAAGCTTTGAGCATGGAGGGAACGTTGTACCACCAGATCGGGAAAACAAATACAATGGCATCAGCCGCAAGCACACGATCCAGCTCTTTGCGAATCACAGGAGCATGCTGTTTATCGGGATTTTGCCAGTCTCGCTCATCTTCTACACGATATAGGGGATCGAATCCGTCATGATATAGATCGAGGATATCGATTTCATGGGAATTCTCCTGCATACCTTCTATAAAACGATTCATCACGGCAAATGTTAGGGAATCCTGTCTTGGGTGAGTAACGACCAGTTTAACTTTCATGTAGGAGTAACCATCCTTTTTTCTTTTTTATTTTGGTTAAACATTCTGACCAATGTTATTATAAGTTTCATGACATCTTCTTGAGAAGTACGCACCTGAGAGTGCTGTAGATACTTTGGGGTTCTTCGGTTACTTTTAATAACGGATATACATATATGTGAATTATGGGGGAGTACAAGTGGAACAAGAAATGAAAAAATATGAGAGTGGTGTGCAGGCCATGCTGGAACTGGTCGGTGGAAAATGGAGGATTCTTATTCTGCATCAGTTGATATCAGGTAAAAAACGTACAAGCGAACTTCGCAGAGCCATTCCTGGCATTACCCAGAAAGTCTTAACCCAGCAGCTGCGTGAACTGGAAAAGAATGAAATCATCCATCGGATCATTCATCCCCAGATTCCGCCCAAGGTAGAGTATGAGCTGACAGAGTACGGCTTGACACTACAGGACATCATTGACCGCATATGTCTGTGGGGAGAGAATCACTTGGACAGAGTATACGGAGATAAAAGCAGAGTGCTCGGAGATCATTTTAGTGACTATATTCCACTTTCAACTTCAACTTGAGCTGGCCGCCAAATTAAAATTAAAAACAAAAACCGTCCTTGATTTGAAAAGGAGGGTTTTTGTTGTTTTTTGTCCTTTATCAGCGAAACTGATAAATGCTATAAAATCATTGAAATTGACCCTCAACACCCGGTGTGTTAGGTTTTAGAGAGAAGAAATTAAATTAATGTGATGATTTTAGTCGGAATTAAAATCGAAGCAATGCGCGAGGTGGCAAACAGTGGAACTTCAAGTGACAAACAGCCCTTTTAATCAAGAACAAGTTGAACTGCTTAATCGTCTTATTCCTACATTGACCGATGGACAACGTACTTGGTTGAGCGGATATATTGCAGCAATTCAGGCAAGCGCGACAATAGCGGCTCCAGCTAACCTGGTACAGGTTGCACCAGCTACAGGTATTGCACCTGTTAGTGCTCCGCCAGTATCACGGGAAGTTACCGTGCTCTTCGGTTCACAAACCGGGAATTCCAGTGGCCTTTCGAAGAAGCTGGCCAAGAAACTTGAAGAGCAAGGTCTTCAGGTAACGTTGTCATCGATGGGAGATTTCAAACCGAACGGACTTAAGAAAATTGAAAATCTCCTCATCATCGTCAGTACGCATGGCGAAGGCGAACCACCAGATAATGCGATTCCGCTGCATGAATTCCTGAACAGCAAACGGGCTCCAAAGCTTGAAGGACTTCGTTACTCGGTGTTGGCTCTGGGAGATACCTCCTATGAGTTCTTCTGTCAGACAGGTAAGGACTTCGATAAACGATTGCAGGAATTGGGTGGTACAGCCCTTGTACCGCGTGTGGACTGTGATGTTGATTTTGATGAAGCAGCTGCAGAGTGGATGAATGAAGTACTGGCATCCTTAAGCAGTACATCTGCTGCTGCGAGTACGGTAACCACGGAGGCTGTTACAGCTGCGGTGAGCGGCGGGGAATCCGAATATGATCGCACGAATCCATTCAAGGCTGAAGTGTTGGAGAATCTCAATCTGAATGGCAGAGGATCGGACCGTGAAACACGCCACATTGAGTTGTCTTTGGAAGGTTCCAGCCTGGATTACGAGCCAGGTGACAGCCTTGGGGTATTCCCTGAGAATCATCCGCGCCTTGTAGATGAATTGATTGCAGCCATGGGATGGAATGCCGATGAACGCGTGACCGTGAATAAAAATGGCGATCAGGCATCTGTGCAAGAAGCGTTGCTGCGTTATTTTGAAATTACAGCTGTGACGAAACCGGTCGTGGAACAACTTGCGAAACTGAATCCTGGGAGTGGCCTGACAGCGTTACTCGCAGATGATTCCGAATTCCGCACGGTTATGAATAGCTGTGATCTGCTGGATCTGGTTCATGATTATAATCTGAAAGGGATTCCTGCCGGAGAATTTGTAGCTGCTCTTCGCAAAATTCCGGCACGTCTATACTCCATAGCGAGTAGTTCGAAGTCTTTCCCGGATGAAGTTCATCTAACCGTTCGCTCGGTACGTTATGAAGCACGTGGCAGAGAACGTTACGGTGTATGCTCGGTACATCTGGCTGAACGAATCGAAGCTGGCGACACCCTGCCTGTATATATACAGCATAACCCGAATTTCAAGCTGCCTGAGAATCCGGATACACCGATCATCATGGTTGGCCCAGGTACAGGTGTAGCGCCGTTCAGATCTTTCCTTGGTGAGCGTGAAGAAACAGGAGCAGAGGGCAAGACATGGTTGTTCTACGGAGATCAGCATTTCGCCACGGACTTCTTGTACCAGACGGAGTGGCAGCGTTGGCTCAAAGATGGTGTGCTTACTAAGATGGATGTAGCCTTCTCACGTGATACGGAACAGAAAGTGTATGTACAACATCGTATGCTGGAACACAGCAAAGAGTTGTACCAGTGGCTTCAGGAAGGTGCAAGCGTATATATCTGTGGTGACGAGAAAAAAATGGCACATGATGTGCATGCTGCGCTCACCACGATTCTTGAACAAGAAGGCGGTTTATCGCCTGAGCAGGCATCGGAATATCTGACACGGTTACAGCAGGAGAAACGTTATCAGCGGGACGTCTATTAATTACCGGCCCAGCCGGATTGCACCATCCCGCAGAGACGAGAGGAGAAAGCAGCATGGTTTATAATAACTTACTTAACCCACAGCGCACGAATAGCGATGTGGAAGATATAAAGATCAAAAGTGATTACTTGCGCGGAAGTCTGACCGAAACGTTGGCTGATCGTATCACGGGGGCTATTCCAGAGGACGACAACCGTCTGATGAAACACCACGGTAGTTATATGCAGGATGACCGTGACCTGCGTAACGAGCGTCACAAATCCAAGCTGGAGCCTGCATACCAATTCATGTTACGTGTGCGTGCTTCCGGTGGGATTGTAACCCCGGAGCAGTGGTTGATGATGGATCGGGTAGCGCATAAATATGCGAATGAGACGATTCGTCTGACTACACGTCAGTCTTTCCAACTGCATGGCGTACTGAAGTGGGATCTTAAAAACACCATTCGCGAAGTGAACGATTCGTTGTTAAGCACACTGGCTGCATGTGGTGACGTAAACCGTAACGTGATGTGTAACCCGAATCCGAATCAATCTGATGTGCATGCTGAAGTGTATGAGTGGGCATGTCAGGTGAGCAATCATTTGGACCCTCGGACCCGGGCTTATCATGAGCTGTGGCTGGACGGAGAGAAAGTGGTTGATTCCCAGGACTCGGACGAAGAAGTTGAACCAATCTATGGCAAAGTGTATTTGCCACGGAAGTTCAAGATCGGTATTGCTGTACCACCATCCAATGATGTGGATGTCTATTCACAGGATCTTGGCTTTATTGCTATTGTGGAGAACGGCAAGTTGCAAGGCTTCAACGTTTCCGTAGGAGGCGGCATGGGGATGTCTCATGGTGATGCCAAAACCTATCCTCAGGTGTCCAAAGTCATTGGTTTCTGTACGCCGGAGCAAATGATTGATGTTGCAGAGAAAACAGTTATGATTCAGCGTGATTATGGAGATCGTGCAGTTCGTAAACATGCTCGTTTCAAATATACGCTGGATGATCGTGGTGTGGAGTGGTTTGTGGATGAGCTGACCAGCCGTCTGGGATGGAAACTGGATGCGGCACGCCCGTATCATTTTGAGACTAACGGGGATCGATACGGTTGGGTAAAAGGTAATAATGGCAGATGGCACTACACGCTGTTCATTCAGAATGGTCGTGTAAAAGATGTAGACGGTTATCCGCTCATGACGGGTCTGCGTGAAATTGCCAAAGTGCATACGGGTGATTTCCGTCTGACTGCGAACCAGAATCTGATCATCGGTAATATTAGCAGCCAGAAAAAGAAAAAGATTGAAGCGTTGATTCAGCAATACAATCTGACCGATGGTGCACATTACTCTGCGCTGCGCAGAAGTTCCATGGCTTGTGTTGCGCTTCCGACCTGCGGCCTTGCGATGGCTGAGTCCGAACGTTACTTGCCGTCCCTGATCGACAAACTGGAGCCTGTATTGGACGAAGCCGGGCTGAGAGACGAAGAAATTGTCATTCGGATGACCGGCTGCCCGAACGGATGCGCAAGACCGATGCTGGCGGAGATTTCATTTATCGGTAAAGCACCAGGGAAATACAATATGTATCTCGGTGGCAGCTTCACCGGACATCGCTTGAATAAGCTGTACAAAGAAAACATTGGCGAAACCGAGATTCTGGACACGTTAACTCCAATGGTGAACCAGTATGCCAAAGAGCGCAATGAAGGGGAACATTTCGGAGACTTTGTCATTCGTGCGGGTTATGTTCCTGAAGTGTTGGATGGTCGACAATTTCACGCTTAATTGACCGGGTAAGATAACTGAAATTAGGACTGATTTAGGGCGGAAGCATTCCTTTATGGGGTGCTTCTTGTCTGCTATATATGGAGTGAATAGAGGTAACGTTAGTTGCTGCTGAGAGATTTATGAGAGGATAAACTGAGGCTAATCTTCAAATGGAGATGGATAATCACCGCAGTTATTCCCATTATTTCGTGTGTATTAACTTGTTGAAGTACGCTCAACAAGATATAATGGCATAGTAGAAAGCAGATTAAATGTTGAAAGTGAGCGGAAACGATATGGGTCGTAAGTGGAATAATATCAAGGAAAAGAAAGCTTCAAAAGATGCAAACACGAGCCGGGTCTACGCTAAATTCGGCGTTGAGATCTATGTAGCTGCCAAGAAGGGCGAACCGGACCCGGAAGCGAACCGTGCACTGAAAGTCGTGCTGGAACGTGCCAAAACGTATAATGTACCCAAAGCCATCATTGATCGTGCGATGGAAAAAGCAAAAGGCAGCGGGGATGAGAACTATGAAGAGTTGCGTTATGAAGGCTTCGGACCGAATGGTGCGATGGTCATCGTTGATGCACTCACCAACAATGTGAATCGTACAGCGCCGGAAGTGCGCTCTGCGTTTAACAAAAACGCGGGTAACATGGGTGTCAGCGGTTCTGTTGCTTACATGTTTGATCCAACAGCGGTTATCGGTATAGAAGGCAAAAACTCCGAGGAAGTACTGGAACTTCTGCTTGAAGCAGATGTGGATGTACGTGATATCGTGGACGAAGACGATGCTGTAATTGTATATGCAGAACCGGATCAATTCCACGCTGTACAAGAAGCATTCAAAGCTGCTGGTATTACTGAGTTCACAGTAGCCGAGCTGACGATGCTTGCGCAAAATCATATTGAACTTCCAGAGGATGCACAAGCTCAGTTCGAGAAACTGATCGATGCGCTTGAAGACCTTGAAGATGTTCAGCAGGTCTACCATAACGTAGAGTTCGTTTAAGATAACGAGGCGATACGTGGTATGGTTGCATCTTTGTAGCCTTGTCAGGGTAGGACAAATATTAAGAATTCATCATTTTTATAGCTCAGCGAGGGTATACATGTTAGCGCTTGGTGATTTTTATGATGATATACGTTTTCCTATTTAAGATGTCTAAGGGCAGTATTAAAACTCACTTTTTGTATGGGGAAATCCATATAAGGAGTGAGTTTTTTTATGTTATTTGAAGATGTTTACAAAGAGTTTCTTTTTGATTAGGAGATCAAGGATTATAGTATCCCCACTATAAAAGGATATAGAAATAACAATCGGGCGTTTCTAAATTACTTATGTAATGAATTTTCAGTTGTTGAAGTAGAAGAGATCAACACCTCTCACATCAAAGCATATCTTATGAACTTGGAATTGAAAGGACTATCAGAGACCTACATTAATGGAATACAAAAAAATATCCTTCATTTTTAAAATTCATTGTGGAGGAAGGGTATATCGATGAAAAGAGAAATCCAGTGCTAGGTTTGAAATGGATGAGAGAACCTAAAGTTAAACTAGTGAGGCTGAAAACAAGGCGAATGGTAAAGAAGCAGCAGCATATTTTAACGAAGATGGAAGTTATGTTACTGTTGAGGATGAATCAGGTTTAATTATTCAAGTAAGTAACAGAAACGATCAGATTGGGAACCGGATAGTACAATAAAAATTCTTACTCACCAAGAAAGGAGAAAAAAATGAGTCTTTCAAAGAATAACATTATAGACAAAGCAACAATACGTGGTGGTCTGTATTTATATAGTTTTTCGGATGCGATTGATCTAATTACTTACTGTAAGGATAATAACTTGAGCATCTTAGGAATCGATGCTTTTATAATCTCCAAGGATAAAACACAACCAGTAAGTGAGCATAGTGTTGACTATTCTGCTTCTCAGCAAAATGGGAATTGGGACAGGGCTATTACATTTATCCAGAGTAAATCAAGTTTGAATCATATGTATGAAGTTATTTACTCATAGGAAAGAGATACATCTATTGAAGAACGAACATACTCCGTTCTGGACTTGATGGCATATAAAGCTATGGTCCAATTCGTTACTAAATATTCAGAGAAGAATCCTTCTGCTAGTTTTGAACAGTTTTAGAGTTTGTGAAACTTTCGGATTCATGTACTCCAATCGACTCTAACTCATGGAAAGTGGAAGAACAATCTCGTTAGATAGTCTTTTAATTTACTTTGTGCAAAAAACACTATTAGTACTGAGCTATTAGTGTTTTTTGTGTCTCATTATTTTTCTCATTGGATGAATTAAGCATTTCATACTGTTCCTGAAAGTGCTTAGTGATGGCTTCTTTTCTAATTTAATCGAATGTTTTACCCTTTGTTTGTTCTTGTATATCACCATGTATAGGTCCTAATGATCCGACCACATCCAATAGACTTTTCTTCTTAGATGCATTCTTGTTTTCGATCATTAACGATCATTCCTTGTATTCTGTTAAAACAGTACATCCTAAATGTGTTTTTTGGTGATCACTTGCCAAACTTTTAATCCTAGTGAATAAGCAATGAGAATCATAGTCTGATTCCATTGAATCTTATATTCCTTTTTATCAATTGTAGCCTCTGTAAGTATATTCGTGATTTTATCAGCTGTTAATGGTGTATTCAATTTCTCAAATCGATTTAGGTGCATATAATGTTCTTCATTCTCTTCCCCATTGTAATCATCAATTTCAACAATACCTGTAGCTATCCCTCTTGCAATTATCCCTACACCACTACTATAGAGATAAACAATATCGTTTGCTTCGATTGTGTCGATATAATGCTTCCAAGGGCTATAATAAGCGGCACATTTCATGTTACTAATCATGTCATTTTCAGCTTGGGGGTTGTTTGATTTATTTGTATTAATGATATACACCTTTGGCATGTTCTCATTCCTTTTCACAATAGTAACTATAATTATATACAGTTTTAACCATAAATGATACGATAGGTAAAGGATTTCATAACAAAGTGGAGGTGTATTAATATGGCTGGAGCACCTGAATGGACAAAACATGAAAATTTAGCTATTTACATGTTTTTGGAGAAATATCCTCATAAATCAAGCGAAGAAATAGCTGAGGAGATTTTCAATAACAGTTTACTAAAAAATCACTTCTTCATTTATAGAAATAACGTGAATACAATTAAGCAGCATGTAGACTTGCTACGAAAGCCTGAGCATCAGGGTAGGCTCTTTGTACCAGATTATAAAAATCTTGAAGAAGGATAGAAGAGTACCAATTTACATAAAGTTGACAAAGATTGATGCAGTGCTAAGTGCACTGCATCTTTATATTACACAAAATGATTAAATATAGTACGACAAAGAATGTAATGTTGTATAATTTCAATTTCATCTTGTGTATTTATTATAGTGCTGCAACTGTTTATGTTGTTGTGATTTAAGGGTGAATTTCAAGTGATTAGGAGCTAATTATTAAATGATTCCACAAAACATAGTTAAACAAAATATCTTAGATGCTATAGCTGTAATACATAAAGAGGGTGTACCAAAAGAGAGAGAATCAACTAAATATCATTTAAGGTACAATGGTGGGCTGTATCCACCGAAATATGTAATAAGTGTTGCAAATAGGTTTGCTAATGGACATGCTTTAAGTCGTGATAGGTTTAATGGGGGAGCAGAAACTAACAACTTTCTTAAGCGATTAGGGTTTGAAGTTATAGAAGAAACTTTAGCTACAAAAAATGAAATGCAAATGTCAGAAGAACAAACATTTAGAGTGGGAGAGTATTATTCGCGGAATGATATATATCAGAAATTAAATGTTCCAAAAGCTAAACAAAAAGGCCATTGGAATACTGGATATACTCAATATGAGAAGGATTCTTTCATCTTTGCAAATGTGGGAACCGCAGGGCGAACTGGACATGACCATCCAAATCGGTTTGATGGAAATGATCTTATTTGGTATGGGCGAAATAAAAGTACATTAACACAGAGTTCTATACAATCCCTAATCAATCCAGAGGGACGAACATATATATTCGCGAGAGAAGATAGTAATGATCCTAAATTTTTGTTTTTAGGAAATGGAAGAGCAAAAGACTATTTTGATGAAAGTCCAGTTAAAATAATATGGTCTTTTGATAATGAAACTGAAAATCATCCAGAAATTCTTGCGGAAGAAGTCAATGAACTTGAAATATATACTGAAGGTTCTGTAAAGAAAGTATTAGTAAATGTATATGAAAGAAATCCAATAGCTAGGAAGAAGTGTATAGAACATTATGGATTAGGCTGTCAAGTGTGTGGGTTTAACTTTGTTAACATTTACGGAATTATCGGTGAGAACTTTATCCATGTTCATCATTTGAAGCCTTTGCATGAGATTAGTGAAAAATATGAAATTGATCCAGTGGAAGACTTACGCCCTATATGTCCGAACTGCCATGCTATGTTACATAAACGTAAACCGGCATATTCCATTGAAGAACTAAAACGGATTATTAAAGATAAAGTTACCGATACGCCTCATTGATGTTGTCTATAATGCTTATAACTACATTTAAGAAGGATAAACATGTAATCTGTTATAGTAAAATCACTCATAATTTGGTATAATAATGTATAAAATTTCATACAAAAAGTGAGAGAAATACAAATATAAGCACGCTGTACAAGAAGCATTCAAAGCTGTGGGTATTACTGAGTTCACAGTAGCTGAGCTGACGATGCTTGCGCAAAACCATATTGAACTTCCAGAAGATGCACAAGCTCAGTTCGAGAAACTGATCGATGCGCTTGAAGACCTTGAAGATGTTCAGCAGGTCTACCATAACGTAGAGTTCGTTTAAGAGAACGAGACGATACGTGGTGGTTTGATTGCATAAAAAGAGTGTCTGACCAATCTGCGGGATTGGACGGACACTCTTTTTTTTGTTCGTTTATGAGTCAGACTGAAGTTTTCCAGGGGACTGCTCTGATTTTTCCGATTTACTTCCACCGAACTTGAACAACACAATTCCCCCAACAATGACAAGTACACCGAACAGCTGATTCCACGAAAAAGGAATTTGCTCCAGACCGAGCCATCCCATGGAATCAAATAGTAGCGCAAAACTCAATTGGGACGTCAGTACGATCGAGATGGCATATGTGGGACCAAGCAGCTTCATCCCTTGCACGAGACAGAAGACCACGCCAACGCCGATGGCTCCACTGAGCCAGTACCAGGGCTGCATATGCTGGAAGCTGAATGTATTTTTGCCCTCGACTAGCAGAGAGATGAGGAAAGAAGCAATAAACCCGGTGAAAAGCACCATCGTTGTTGTGGACCATGAACCGGTGCGTTCATTGACTTTGCTATTAAAAATCGTTTGCAGACTGACAAGTGCACCTGCCAGTAGCGCAAGCGAAATACCTGTGATTAACATGGTTGTCGAACTCCTTATTCATAAATGTTGTGACCTGCTATTTCACGTAGACCCGCCCGGTCCTTGATCATAATCAATCCCTGATGTCGTTCAATTAACCCGTCTGCACAGAGCTTCTGGATGACCCGGTTCAGGTGTCGGTAACTGGTGCCGATCAGATTCGCGATGTCGGTCAGATTGAACGCGTCCAGCTCTTCATGAACGACGTTACCCGCTTCTTCTGTTGAGATGGAGAGCAGGTAGCTGACTAGACGAACCTCAACGGGATACATCAGGTTGAAATTGGAAAAATTCGAGTCAATGTAGAATTTGTGAGAGATGATTTTAAGCAAAAATTTAAGTAAAGGTGCATAATCGCTGGCAAGCTCAGCAAGCCATTGATAATGAATGCGAAGCATCACCACAGGTGACACGGCCTGAACCGTATTAACAATATCGCTTTCACGGACATACTCTATGTCACCGACAACTTCAAGCGGTGTTTTGAAACAAAGCACCAGCGTTTTGTCCTGAGCGGAGGTGGTGAAAATCTTGATTTTACCCTCGACCAGTACGTACAAATATTCGGAAGTTTCCCCTTCACGACAGATCAATTCACACTTCTCAAAGTGGCATAACGTCATATGTGTACGCAGGGGCTCGTGAAATACAGTTTCGAGTTGATATTGCTTCAGATATTGTATTAATTGTTGCTCGTTATGGATCTCTTGCACGCTGTTATTCACCCCCGACGATATGTTTCAATCCTTCTCCAAAAACTATAGTTTCATAATAATGACACCAGTCACCATTAAGGCAATACCTAGAAATTGCGGCAGTTTCATCTTTTGTTTCACCACGCCGAACCATCCGTTACTATCCACCAGAAAAGTCAGGAACAGCTGAGCAATCAACAGGGCCGAGATCGTGAATGTAACCCCAATTTGCTGAATTGCTGTCACTTCGCTGAAAATAATGACGGCGCCAAAAGCGCCTCCAGCCAGGTACATAGGTTTTACTTGTTTGAGTCCTTGAAGGTTGGTGTCTCTAACAAACATTAGGATCAGCGCCGCTAAGATGAAGCCTGTCAGTTGTGTAATCGTAGCAGCTTGCCAAGTGCCCATGTCGGTGCTAATCCGAGTATTGGCAACACCTTGGAGCGTGATACACGCGCCACCCAGTAATGCAAAAATAATTCCTCTCATATGTACGCTCCTTATTCAATCACTTCGACTTCTATTATTAAATGATAAATTGACTCTGAACGCCAAGGACAAATGTCCTGAGCTTTGAAGTCACAGCATCTAGAGTACAATAAAGAACTCGGGAAATCCAGATGGGGCATGAAGAAATGCGTGGCATATGTGCTCAGTACTCATTTTTCATCATAATCTAACGAACCAGTGACACCTTATTGTACTGATCCGATTGAATTGAGAGATCTAACGAATCTCAGCAACGTTAAATGGGTTATGTTGGTTAGAAATGGGCGGTAAAACAGGGGGAATGGAGGAATAGGGTGTCTACGATTCGTTACTTTTGAAAATCGGCAAATATTCGCTAAATAGAGTGTGTCAGGTTCGTTAGCTATCCAAGAACTGACACGAGAGTCTGCCCAGCGTCCCCGGAGCATAGAAAGTATCCAAAGCTCCAGGGTAGGACAGGCAATGAGAATAGAAGCAATCAGCTAGAAGATCCTCTCCGTACACATCAAATCCAATGATCCTTCTAGATCACAGTGTACACAGGCTTCTCGTTAACAAAACGAACAGACAATTCGGGAAAACGTTCTGCCAACTTGTCTGCTAATAGCTTCATTCCCGAAGCCTCGCTCTCGGCATGCCCCATCATGATCAGTGCCTTGGACTTGCCTTGTTGCACAGCATCACGGATATATTCCGGTGTCTCCCATTCGAATCCTTCTCCTGCAATGATGAGATCCAATTGCTCATTCTGAATCAAGGGAATTGTCACATGTCCATTACCACGAAAACCTACCAGTACCGCTGCGCGTTTACATACTATTTCCGCATTGCCCGCAACGCGTACATAATCGATGCCCAGGGAACTTTTCACATGTTGAGCAATAGCTTGGGCGGTGCGTCCTTCCGGAAAAGAAAGAATGTCTGCTTCCGCTAGTCGTTGTTCCACATAAGAGGACCACCCCAAGGCCTGGATTACCCCTTCTGTAATGCCATCCGGTTGAAAACGGTGGATCACATCGTGACAGCGATATATGGAGATGCCTGCTTCGTCGATCAAATTTCTTTTAGTTTCATAAACTGGATCATTGGCTAACCAATCGGTATGACTGTGATGGTTGTAGAAGGGGGATTCATGAGCGATAATTAGATTGGCCCCACGTTGTACGGCATGTTCAATGACATGTTGAGTGGGCATAAAAGTAACAAACACACCTGTGACCGTTTGGTCGGACGAGCCAGTAATCAGCCGATCTACCGTGTTCTCCGGTAACTCTACATGGGCTGTGAGATACTGTATAATGTCTTGAATGGTTATATTCATGAACATAAGTCCTCCAAAATAATAGATTTTATAGTTATTGTATCATTTTGAAGAATAAACAGTAGGATAGAAAGGTCTTGCTTGAAGTGACAAAAGGAGTTATACTGATCAAACATAACGGAATGAACGTTCATTCCTATATAAAGGAGGGATAGCCACATGGCTAAAAGCAGCAAAAAAGATGATATTTTTGCAGCTGCTTTAACGCTTTTTGCCCAGCGGGGATTCGATGCAACAACCATGCCGATGATTGCCGATTCGGCTCAGGTGGGAGCAGGTACTATTTACCGTTATTTTACGAACAAGGAAGTATTGTTGAATGAACTTTTTCAGAAAAGTATCAGGGAGTTTCTTGATGCCTTAAAACAGGGATTTCCGAATGAGCCGATACCTGTACGAGACCAGTTTCATCATATTTTTCGTGGATTGTTCAAGTTTGCAGAGTCCGACCCGGATCGCTTAAAGTTTATTAATTCTACGGGTAATGCATTGCATTTTCACGATGAAAGCAAGGAAAGTGTCAATGAATTTATGGGGTTTCTGAATGAATGCATACATAAGGGGCAGCAGCAAGGAGCCATTCTTATACTGCCTACAGAAGCTTTAATGAATATAGTCTACGGTGCTTTCATTCATTTGTTTGAACATTTTAATAAAGGTCTCCTGGAAGCGACGCCGGAGCTAATGAACCAGCTTGAGGAGTGCCTGTGGAATGCCATTAGAGTCCATTGATTCTATTGGCCTTTTTTTACAACATAAACGGAATGAATATTCATTCCTATACTAGACATAAGGTGTGTGAAGATAAATCATGAATAAACTTAGGAATCCCAGAACGATTTCCCTGATTTTATGGATACTTATTACTCTCGTTTCTGTAGTGGCGATGCCTGATTTTGGTCAACTGGTAAAAGAAAAAGGACAGATTTCAATTCCTGAAACGGCACAAAGCCAGGTTGCTGCGACTATGTTGAGAGATATGGATAAGGATAGCGGGAATACTTATTCCATCATTGCTGTATTTAATAGTGGAGAAGATACACAAGCATTAACGAACCAGCAAAAGACGGAGATCGAATCCGTTTTATCCAACCTGAAAAATCAGAAAAAGCAACTGAATATTGAGACGATCACAAGCCATCTGGATGGTGAAGAGCAAGCTGATCGGCTTATATCCGAGGACCGAACCACGATCCTGACTCAAATCACCGTCACTAAAGATGAGAATATTCCTCTTTCGGAAGTGATTAGTCTATTAAAAGAATCTACAGCCATCCCTGATGTGGATACATATCTGACGGGAGCTGACCTGATCGATGATGATTTTGGTAAATCGATTGAAGACGGTGTGCAGAAAACAGAAATTATCGCGATCATTTTCATCCTCGTTATCCTGATTATTATTTTTAGATCGCCGATCATACCTGTTATTTCACTGCTCACGGTAGGTATATCTTACGTTGTTTCATTAGCTATTGTGGGATATCTTGTAGATTGGTTTAACTTTCCGTTCTCGAACTTTACTCAGATATTTATGGTCGTTATCCTCTTTGGTATTGGTACGGATTATAATATCCTGTTATATACCAGATTCAAGGAGGAACTAAGTAGACAAGATGGCGATGTGATTCTTGCGACCAAAACGACATTTAAAACAGCAGGCAGAACCGTATTGTATAGCGGCATCGCTGTATTTATCGGGTTTCTTGCACTCATGCTTGCCAAGTTTCAGTTATATCAGGCAACCTCTGCGGTGGCGATCGCAGTAGCGGTTCTCATTATCGTCCTCAATACGTTGAACCCGTTCTTCATGGTTGTCATGGGCAAAAAAATGTTCTGGCCATCGAAAAAATTCGAAGGCCATGCGGACAGCCGACTGTGGGGATTTTTATCCCGCCAATCGGTACGAAGGCCTTTCCTGGCAATCGTTCTGGTTGCGGTAATTAGTGTTCCTTTATTATTCAGTTACAGTAATCGACTAAGTTATAATGACCTGTTTGAAGTCAATAATGACTACAATTCCAAACAGGGGATTAATCTGATTATGGAGCATTATGCACCAGGATTCTCAGCGCCAACAACATTGGTTGTGCAATCCGAGCAGGCAATGGACAATCAGACATTGCTGAAGGCACTGGATGATCTGACGGATAAGATGTCCAAGGTGGAAGGTGTCTCTGAGGTTTACAGTGTCACTCGACCAACTGGAGTCCAAATTAAAGAGTTGTATATTAACGATCAAGCAGAGGAGCTTAATCAGGGTATTGGTAAAGCAAACGAAGGTGTGGGCGAAATTAACGAAGGTTTGTCCTCTGCAGCTGGACAGCTTCAATCTTCAAATGATTTAAGTAACGTACAACTGTTGATTGATGGAACAAGCCGGTTGCAAGTTGGAGTAAATGCATTGGGAGACGCCATGAATCAGGTATCTGATGGGCTGAATAATGGGGAAGAAGGGGCAGAGACGTTGAAAAACGGACTTACTACCCTTAAAGAAAAGGTTGGAGTCCTGTCTAAAGGTGCCAATGATCTGCAAAAAGGGTATAGGCAACTTGAACAGGGATTTGGTTCCTTTAGTGGTACTTTCACAAGCATCAAGACAGCCATTAAGGGAGCGCTTGATGCCTATACTCAGATCGAAGGCAGCATGACCCGTCTAATTGTGAATCACCCTGAGTTACAACAAGAAGAAGATGCCGTACAAGTGATTAATATTTCTCAAGCGGCTCAAACTGAACTGAACGCGTTATACACACAGTTGGACCCGTTGATGCAGCAGTACAATGGGGCTATGGTTTCTTTCAAGGAAGCCAACGAGTCAATGGCTCAAATTAGTGGCGGTCTGACTCAGGTTGCTGTAGGTGTCGGCCAGCTTGAAGACGGTGCTGGCGAGCTATCCAAAGGTTTGGCCACTGGAGCCAATGGAACCAAGCAGATAGCGGGTAAAACATTGGAAGTGAAAGATGGGCTGGGTCAGATTAATGAAGGACAGAGTCAGTTGTTAAGCGGTCTGAACGATTTGCAGGACAAAATGGGTGAGTTGAAATCCGGATTGACCGAAAGTACAAAAGGACTCTCAGATGTGTCGAAGGGTCTTGGTGATGCCGAAGATTATTTGGGTCATCTTGGCCAGTCTGATGCTGCGAAAAGCTTCTACATTCCAGAAGAAGTATTAAAAGGAGAAGAGTTTCTAAGTTCGCTCGACATGTATATGTCTTCGGATCGGAAGACAGCGGAAATCACCATCATTTTGACCGATAATCCATATTCGAAAGAAGCGATGGATGTTGTTCAAAATCTTAACAAGCAGTTGGAAACGGCTTTGGTTGGCACGGATTTGAGTGAGGCGAAAGTGGCACTGGGCGGCATACCGTCACAGAACCTGGATATGAAAGAATTATCCGGAGGTGATCTGAATCGGACGTCCATGATCATGCTGATTGGAATTGGATTGATACTTTTGTTCATTATTCGTTCGTTTTGGCAGACTATAATCATTATAGGTGCGTTATTCCTGACGTATTATGTGGCCCTTGGTCTGAATGAATTGCTGGTGGTTGGCCCGCTTGGTGTTGACTACCTGAGCTGGAACGTTCCTTTCTTCAGTCTGATCATGATTGTTACACTTGGTGTGGACTACAGTATCTTCCTCATGATGAAATATCGTGAGATTGAAGGAGATCCAATTCATAAAATTACGGAAGCTTCCCGTAATATAGGAGGGGTCGTGATCTCGGCGGCAGTGATCTTGGGAGGTACCTTCGCCGCACTAATTCCTTCCGGTGTTGTTACGCTGATTGAAGTAGCTATTTCTGTCATCATCGGATTGGTTTTGCTAAGTTTTGTCATGCTTCCAATCTTGCTTCCGGCTCTAATCAGTCTATTACACAAGTTAAAAAACTGGGGTTCGGGGTCCGATCCCATAAACAAATAAATCATCTTTATATCAAACGATTCCTGACAAAAATGACGTCAGGGGTCGTTTTTTATTTTTTTATCCTATGAATTATAACTAAGTTATCATAACAATGCGGGAAATAATCTAACGTAAAACAATGACGGATTCATATAGTTTTCTCAAACAAGAATAAGTATACTTACATAGAGTCTTTGTTTGTCTTAAATGGAGCTGAGTGCAAGAAAAGCAGTTTCTATTTCAATATACTGAGGATCAGTTGAGGATCAGCATTCATTTGCAACAATAAAACAGATTGTGAAAGGGGATAACTACGATGACAGCAACAACAATTATGGAACGTCTGAAGAGCGAGACAGCTCATTATCACAGACAAGTAGAACAGAACCCTTATGCAAAAGCCATTATGAATCAAACTGTGACTATAGAAGAATATAGAACATATTTAGAGAAATTTTATGGATTCCTGAAACCACTGGAAGATCAGGCTGTTCTGCTGCCTTTCTGGGAAAGTACGGAATTGGATATTGAGATTAGAGGCAAGGCTGTACTGTTGGAGAAAGATTTACGAAATCTGGGTGCCAGTGAAGAGGAAATCAGCCAACTTCCGCTCTGTGAAGAACTGCCGGATATTTCGACACCTGCCCGTTTGTTCGGATATCTGTATGTTATTGAGGGGTCCACGAACGGTGGACAGATCATGACCAAGCGTTTGTCGCAGTTCCTGCCCATTGAGGCCGATCGTGGTTTGGAATATTTCAATGCTTACGGCTCTGAGACAAGAACAAGATGGAGCGAGTTTACAGGTTTGCTGCAGCGGTCCATCAGTAATCCAGAAGATCATGACAACATGGTACACAGCGCATCAGAGACATTCCGACTGTTAGATCAGTGGATTAATACGTAGGGCGGACTTTTTTCATATATTAAAAGGAACCTATATAAGTTGAAATAATACATTTACACATAACGGAGAGGACAGAGAAAAGTTAAATAGACATGATGAAAAGAGGGCAGAAATGCCTTCTTTTTTGTGTCCAGGAATGTCTAAATTTCGTCACCGCAGACACAGGACAAGTGATATAATGATCCCTATGGATACACTTGTTCGTATTCTGTCTTGGAGGAGGGTGAGATAACGTTCTATGAAAGACAACTCAAGACAATTGGAATTTATGGAGATAGATCTGAGTGAAGAACCTGAAACAGCAGCCGTTCCGGTTCCTGATCGTTCAACCATTGTGCAGTCTGCACATGATACGATTCAGCATCGTGGAGGCATATTGTCCTCAGAGAAACGTTTTGTAGAGGAAGCAAAGCAGTGGGCAGAGATGGAGGGGGATGTATCCCCGTGGGTTCCCTTTATGAGTTACTGGCCAACGTATGGCGTGATGAATGAAGCCCAGCGCAAGTGGTATATGTTTTGGAGGAAGGAAGTACGTCAGGGGAGATACCCCGATACCGATCTGTCCTATCTATTTGTTCATATCTACGAGTTAATTAACGGCATTGGCTGGCAGAATCCTGAGGATGGTTATGATCAATTGAAGCAGCTATGGGTGAACTACCGTGAACGGCTCCCTCAATTAAATATATATATGCAAGAGTGGATGGTCGATTATGTGCTAGTCCATCAGATGGAGATGTCCTTATCCGAGGTCATGGGCCTTTCGGGCGGATATCTGCCAGCAGAGATGCTGGATATGGAGCTGCAACGTATTTTACAGGATAAAGTATCGGATATCTCGCTGAATATGCTACAAAGATACTATGATTACGATATTACACTTAGTAAGTTCTACAGAGATGGCGGCAAAGAAGTGATGGAGCAGTACATCCCGCGCGTCATGGCCTTGGTTGATTCGTATCTGGAACGTACGCGACAAGTTGGAATGTTGCCTGAGTTTGAATCCAACGATGAACGTACGGTGGAGCGCATCCTGTTTCGCAAAGCAGTCTATGATGATTCGATCTATGGAAGATCGGTATCATTCAGATATATGCCCATAGGCGAGCAGTCTGATTTTGTGCAGATGGTTACGCGGATCTATCGATGTACTGAAAATAAACTTCGTGAACTGCTCGGATTCAGAGGCAGATTGCGAGGACAGACTCTTGAACCCGAACTTGCAAATCTGATTGAACGTTACCTGGACAAAGCATATGCGATCGAGCAGGCGGAGTCTGTGGAACAACCGATGATTCGTATTGATACAGAGAAATTGGCATCTTTACAGCAGGAAAGTGAGTACGTGCGATTGGCGCTTACAATTGAGGATGATCACCCTTCTGAAGTGAAGGATGAAGAGGATAACAACGCAAATGTTACAAGTAATCCATTCGATGTACTGGAAGTAAGGGACGAGATCACTCCAACTGAAGGTTCTATGGAGTCCGAGCCATGCGCAGTAGAGATTGCAACAGGAGCGCAAGTAGAATCGATTAGGTTGCAGTGGGACGAGTCTGCTGAGGCTGATCTTGATGAAGAATGGCTGCTCTTTGCCAAGGAACTCTCCCCTCAGCAGGTGCAAACGATTCATGTTCTACTTGGCGCAAGTCCAGATACGGAGCTGATGCGTCTGGCTGAGCAATATGGAACGATGCCTACGCTTCTGCTGGATGAAATTAATGATGTGGCTATGGAAACGATCGGTGATCTTCTGATTGATGGCGATCGGATTGTTCCTGATTATATAGATGTGTTCGAACATGTGAAGAGGTGATACGCAGTGACAGAACTTAAAATACCAAAGCGGCTGACCACCGCACTTGTAAATTCATTGACAGCTGGTGTTGTCCCGCGCATAGGACTCGAGCAGATTGCTGTTGGTCGGAAACCGGAAGTGGAAGCCATCTTGCGGGATATGGACAATATCGCCGAGGGAGGCGCAGCGTTTAAACTCATTACGGGTCGTTACGGCAGCGGTAAAAGCTTTCTTTTGCAGATGATTCGTAACTATGCGATGGATCGGGATTTCGTTGTGGCGGATGCGGATCTGTCACCTGAGCGACGACTGGTGGGAACCAAAGGCCAGGGACTTGCGACATATCGCGAACTGATGACTCGTCTGTCTACACGCACACGCCCGGATGGGGGAGCGTTGGAGCCGATTTTGCAAAAATGGATCGCAGGTTTGCAACAGTCCACGATGCAGAGTCAGAACCTGCGCCCGGATGATCCCGCTCTGCCGCTGGAAGTAGAGAAGCAGATCTATGCGGTGACGGGGGAGATGCAGAATCTGGTACACGGCTTTGATTTTGCCAAAGTACTGGCGTCATACTGGAACGGGTACAAGCTGGCTGATGATGATCGCAAACAGGCGGCCCTTCGCTGGCTTCGAGGAGAATTTGCAACCAAAACGGAAGCGAAAAAAGAACTGGCTGTTGGCGTTATCATTGACGATGACAACTGGTACGACTACTTCAAATTGTGGTCTGAATTCACAGCGCGCATTGGTTACAAAGGATTGCTGTTGTTCATTGATGAAGCGGTGAATCTGTACAAAATTACAAACAGTGTCTCCCGCCAAAGCAACTATGAAAAATTGCTGACCATGTTCAATGATACGATGCAGGGCAAAGCGGAGCACCTGGGCATATTTGTAGGCGGTACGCCGCAATTTGTGGAGGATGAACGGCGCGGATTATACAGCTATGAGGCGCTTCGCTCCAGGCTTATTGATGGTCGTTATGCAGCCAAAGCGTATGCGAATTACACAGGTCCGATCCTGAAGCTGGCGATGTTATCGCATGAAGAGATTCTGATTTTACTTCAGAAGCTGCGGCAGATTCATGCCCTGCATTTTGGATACAGCGCAAGTCTGACGGATGAACAATTGGTTGATTTTATGCAAACGGCGGTGAACCGGCTGGGTGCGGATGAATTGCTGACCACGCGTGAAGTGGTACGAGACTTTATGGATGTTCTGCATACGTTACACCAGAATCCTGAAGTGACTTATACTCAATTACTTGGCGAGCGGGTTGCCAAACCTCAGGAAACGGGTAAAGGGACAGATGCTTCCGCGAATACAGATGATCTGGACGACTTTCTGGCGGAGTTTGAATTATGAGTGATAATCCGTTCTATCGGCTGGCTCCGTTTGTTCAGGAATTTATATATAAAAAAAGATGGGAATCTCTTCGTCCTGCTCAGATTGAGGCCTGCAATATCTGTTTTCATACCCCGCATCATATGCTGATTGCGGCGGGAACGGCCTCCGGCAAAACGGAGGCGGCTTTTTTTCCTGCATTGACCGAGCTGTATGAACGGCCTTCCAAGTCGGTTGGCATTTTGTACATTGGACCTCTGAAAGCCCTGATTAATGATCAATTCGAACGTCTTAAGGATCTGTTATCCGAAGGAAATATTCCGGTTTGGCATTGGCACGGGGACGTACCTCAGGCGGAGAAAACAAAACTGATGAAAAATCCGTCCGGTGTGCTCCAGATAACGCCAGAATCGCTGGAAGGTCTGCTCATGAATCGACCGAATGCAATCCCGGCGCTGTTTCATGACCTGCGGTATGTCATCATCGATGAGGTGCATGCTTTCATGGGAGCGGATCGGGGCATTCAAGTACTCAGCGAACTTGCCAGAATCGAGCGTATGGCTGGCTGTGCACCGCGAAGAGTGGGCTTGTCTGCTACACTTAGTGACTATGATACGGCTACATCTTGGCTTGCTGCGGGAACGCAGCAGGGAGTGGATGTGGTCTCTTCCCCGGGCGGTCGCAAGCTGCGACTCCGGGTGGAACATTTCTCTTTTCCGGATGCACAGGACGAGGAGCAGGCGGAGCAGCTTCATAACGCACGCAAAGCGTACTACGACTTCATCTATGAGAGCACACATCGTAAAAAAGCGCTGATCTTCACCAACAGCCGAACGGATGCAGAAGTCACCATTCTTGAGATGCGGCGAGTCGCGGCTCGCAGGCAAGAGCGTGATGTGTTCCATGTGCATCATGGAAGTATCTCGGCCATGCTGAGGGAAGAGACGGAAGCTGCCCTACGCACTGGATCGGGGCCTGCGGTTGCTGCGGCAACGGTCACGCTTGAACTGGGCATCGATCTGGGCGAACTGGAACGTGTGGTTCAGCTCGGTGCACCGTATAGTGCGTCCAGCTTTGTACAGCGTCTGGGACGTTCAGGGAGACGAGAGGACATGGCATCGGAGATGCTTTTTGTATGTCCGGAGGAAGAGGATGAGGAAGCGCAATTGCCAGCACGTATGCCGTGGACGTTGATGCGTGCGATTGCTGTTATCGAACTATATGTAAAAACCAAATGGGTCGAGCCGCTTGAAGCTCGCAAAATGCCCATAGGTGTGCTCTACCATCAGACGATGAGCATGTTGAAAAGTATGGGGGAGGCGGAGCCGAGAGATCTTGCGGAAGCCATCCTTTCGCTGGCCCCATTTGCGTTGATCAGACCTGATCAATATCAGGTATTCCTGAATTACCTCATTGAGACGGATCATCTGCAATGGACAGAGGATCGAACATTGATCATCGGTCTGACAGGTGAGAAAATTGTGAATAATTATCGCTTCTACGCCGTGTTTAAAGACGATGAGGAACATAAAGTACTAAACGGCTCGGAAGAGATTGGTTCGATTACAACAGTGCCCCCACCTGGCTATTGCTTCTCGCTCGCAGGCAAACTGTGGAAAGTGGAAGAGGTTGATCACAAGCACAAGGCTGTGTATGTGAAGTCTGCAAAAGGTAAGGTAGATACGTTATGGCTTGGAGCGGGAGGAGATATTCATACGTCGGTAGTACAGAAAATGCGTGAAGTGTTGTCCGACTCGACCATCTATCCCTACTTGTCACCGCAAGCCGTCAATCGACTTGAACGGGCGCGCCGCCTAGCTCGTGAAAGCGGACTGTTGAAGCAGGTCGTGATTCCGGCAGGGGGAGATTCGATGTACGTTCTTCCTTGGGTGGGAAGTAAATCATTCCGTACATTGGAGCGCCTGATGAAGCATAATCTGTCCAAGAAACTTGCCTTGCGTTCGGTTGTGCCCATGGAGCCATATTATTTTGTAGTATCCGGCAAGGTCGACGAACGAACATTGTTAGCCGAGATCATGAGTGAATGTCGAACGGCTGAAGACGCATCTGCGTTACTGGCTGAAGATGAAGCGCCTTATCTGGGCAAGTATGATGAATTTGTCGCGCCGCCTTTGATCCGTGATGCTTTTGCCGTAGATGGGCTGGATCTGGATGGATTGAAGGCAGGTTTACAGCAAACATTGGAGTGGGACTCCTCAGGCTCCAATCGGACATGACGTTTTAGCGTAATCAGAGTACTCGAAGAATGGTACAGCGATCGAAGCGACTCGGTGTAATAATTTAGTTCAACTTTTTATACGGAATAGGGTTGACACCATCTCACCTCCCATGTAATATATGAAAAGTCGTCACACACGAATTACATCAAATTGCATATATCATTTCGTATAACCTCGCAGGCCGAAAGTGTACACAGGGCGAGGGTCTCTACGGGAAGCCTATACTTCCTAACTACGATGCCAAGGAATCAATGTATTCCTTGCTCGTAGTTAGGATTTTTTGCATTTAGATGGTGTCTGTGACCTTGGCATGAATCAACATGCAGGCGTATTTTTCTTATCATCAGGAGGTTTATTCACAATGAAATATTATCTGTCCGTTCTCGCGGGAGCGATGAGCTATGGCATATTATCCACGATTGTGGTTCTGGCGTACGGCGAAGGATATAAACTTGGAGAGGTTGTGGGAGCACAGCTGATCACGGGTTTTCTTCTATCCTGGATGCTGGCGCTATACACAAAATTTAGAACAAAACGTAAGTCACAGGCAAATGGCAAAGCATCAGGAGCCGTGGCACAGGTATTCAAGCGGTTGACGTGGAAACAACGTCTGATATTGATGGCTGCTGGAACACCAACGGTAATAACAGGTCTCGTGTATTATCAGTCTTTGCGTTACATTCCGGCTTCACTTGCCATTATCCTGTTGTTCCAGTTCACTTGGATTAGTGTATTGATTCAGGCGATAAGCAAACGTCAACGTCCAGACAAAGTCACATTCCTGACGTTGATCATTCTGTTCGGCGGAACTTTGCTGGCAGCCGGTTTCCTGGAACAGGGACTGGGTGAGTTCAACGGTCTGGGTATTGCACTTGGATTAATGGCAGCCGTAAGTTATTCCCTGTTTGTATTGTTCAGCGGCAAAGCGGTTCCTTCAGCACATCCAGCCTTCCGCAGTGCGTGGATGGTTACAGGCGGATTGATCCTGCTGTGCATTTTGTTCCCACCGACATTCCTCTTTAACGGATTGATCTGGAGCCAGTTGCTTGTATTTGGATTGCTGCTTGGATTCTTCGGGGCATTCATTCCACCAGTACTGTTCGCTATCGGCGTTCCGCATATTGGTGGTGACATGGCCGGAATCCTGGGTGCAGTGGAGCTTCCAATTGCAGTTTTGTTATCCTCAATCGTGCTCCATGAGCATGTAAGCGGATTGCAATGGTTCGGAGTTATTATTGTACTCATTGGTGTAGCCCTGCCAGAGTTGTATAAATTACGCATGAGACGAAGTCGGAATACACCGATCTATTCCTGAGTTATACAAAAAGGGATATTGCGAAGCATGAACGGGAATACCCGTAGATAAGCCTGAGAAATCAGGCTTTTTCTATTGAAATATTCTATATAAATTGAACTAAACATTTACACGAAACGGAGAGGACAGAAATAACCTGAAGAAGCGAAGCGTGCGCCTAAAAGCTTTCTGAAAGAAAGCTGCTTCGGAAGCATACGCTATTCCCGGATTTTACCCTTTGAAAAAGGAAATCAAAAAATCTGGGATAACAGCGATCGAAAGGTTGTTCTGTCATCGGAGTGTCCAGTGTAAATATTCTTTAGTTCCACTTATATAGCTCAATCGCAATAGCCCAGAGGGGTCATTTTCATTGTCATGCGAATCAGGTATGCTTAATGAATACATCCGTCTGTTGATTGAATATTGATGGGACATCGAATGAGGAGTGTTTATATGAAAAGCTGGTTTGGAAAAACATGGCCTTGGTTAACACTGGGTCTGACCGTTGTTGTACTGCTTGGATCATTTTTGGTTTATTTTATGGGCAAAGACGTATCCCCCGGATCGGGAGGTGCAGTAACAGCACAAGCCGAGACTCCGGAGGATTTGAAGGGATATGAAGTCATTGATGTGGACGTGAGCAACGATGGTTTTGGACCAGACGTCATCGAGGTGAAAGCTGGCGTACCGACCAAAATCAACTTTATTCTGACCCGGTCGGTGACACATGTGAAATCAGTGGGATCACAAAAGCTTGGCATGGATCTATACATGCAAAAGGGACCCAATTATTATACGGTCGACAAAGATCTGCCCAAGGGAGAATATGAGATCCATTGCGGCATGTACATGATATATGCAACGATTAAGGTCGTATAACAGAAGGAGCAAGGTTTCGGGTCGCCGAGCTTTGCTCCTTTTTTTGGTGCGTGATATCATGGAAAAGTGGGTAAAATCGATCAGGAGGTGGCGAAATGAAAGCGCTATTTATTGGAGGGACAGGCACCATCAGTACGGCCATTACGGAGATGCTTGCACAGCAAGGCTGTGAACTTTATTTAATTAATCGCGGCAATCAGAACGATGACTTACCTAGTGAGGTCAAGGTACTTCAAGCGGATATTAATGACGAGGCACGTGTAGCGGAACTGATAGCTGAGCTGGAATTTGATGTTGTGGCGGATTTTATCGCTTTTGTACCGTCTCAATTGGAGCGAGATTACCGTTTGTTCAAGGATAAAACCAAGCAGTTTATTTTTATAAGTTCAGCATCGGCGTATCAGACACCTTTGGCTGATTACCGGATCACGGAAGGGACGCCCTTATCGAATCCATATTGGGAGTATTCACGCAACAAGATTGCCTGTGAAGACTATCTGATGAAACAATACCGCGAGCATGGGTTTCCTGTGACCATCGTGCGTCCGAGCCATACGTATGGCGACAAATCGGTACCTCTGGGTGTTCATGGTGCTCAAGGCAGCTGGCAGGTTCTCAAGCGTATCCGTGAAGGCAAACCCGTTATCATCCACGGAGATGGCACCTCACTGTGGACCATCACGCACAATACTGATTTTGCCAAAGGGTTTATCGGGCTGATGGGAAATATCCATGCCATTGGTGAATCGGTACATATCACCTCAGATGAATCCGTCACCTGGAATCAGATTCATGAGATTATAGCTGGCGTGTTGGGTGTTAAGCTTCATGCGGTACATGTACCCTCTGAGTTCTTGGCAGCATGCAGTGATCAGGATCTTCGCGGCGGATTGCTGGGTGACAAAGCCAATACCGTTGTGTTTGATAACAGCAAGCTGAAGCGGCTTGTTCCGGAATTTGTAGCAACGACAAGAGCCGATCAGGGCATTCGACGTACGATTGAGCACATTCTGGCGCATCCTGAGTTACAGACCGAAGATCCGGAATTTGATGTATGGTCTGACAAGGTCGTTGGTGCATTGGATGAAGCGTTATTAAAGATCAGAGATGAAAAATGAGAAGTAAGGCGTTCATGATCAAGTGTTTACATTCATGCGCTTAATCGTTATAATCAAGAAAAAATGACACTTGTTAGGGGAGGCACCCCAACTTAGGACATCGTTCCTTTGTTGGGGTGCCTCCTTTTTTTTGTGTGCCAAAAAGGAGAGTAGACGTTGAAGAAATCAGGAAAACGTGTGAAGAAACAAGCGGAACAGTTAACCAAAGTGGTACTGGCATTTGCGTTATTATCACCACAAGCCCTTTTGCTTGAATGGGGCGCAACGACGGTAATGGCTGAAACGGTTGAAACAATCGGGATTGTATCCGACACGTCCAGCATGAAGGCTGTACAGTCCTCCAAGGTGAAAGTGGAGATGAACAGTGACGGTAAATACAGAATTGTATTACTACCAAACACAAATGTATTTTACGGTGGTGATACAGGGAATGTATCTACGATTATCGACCATAATGGATCACCCGTGAATTTCAAAACATTGCCGCTTAATTATTACCGAATTAACAATAATGTGATTGAGATGTCCCGGCAAAAGGACAATGTCGAATATATTTTGCGTGTATCTATCGTTAATGCTACCTCACAAGGTGGGTATATGAAGGTTGAACTGGAAGCTATCAACCGCAGCGGATCGGCACTGAATTTGGGTGGAACATTTTATTGGGATACGATGGTGAATGGCAATGATGCATCTCCGTTTGAAGTCATCGAGAATGGATGGCGCAATTACAGCGGCGGCGTTCAGGTCACGGCTTTTTATGCGAATACGTACAATGTTGTGAATGCAGATCGCATATACATGGGACAGTACAGCGGTCCGGACAATGCGCAGCTAACAGGGGGTTCTTCACCTTCGTCATTCACTCCAGGCCAGACCGTTACGGCTAGTGATACAGCTGCACAATTCTGGTGGAATGCCAAAGCAACAGCGAATCAGGCTTCACGCAAATTTTCAACGATCGTGGGAATCGGCCCTCAGAACGTTCCGCCTTCATTTACACTAACGGCTCCTTCTTCGGGGCAAACGTATTACAAAGGCGAGCAACTTCAGATCTCTGGTACAACGCGAGATACGGATGTAGGCGACCTGTTGACCGTGAAATGGTCCATTGATGGTGGGTCTGAGAACATTTTGACTCAGATGACTGCAACGGGTTCGAATCAGTCTTTCAACACCAATTACACATTGCCTGACACCCTGCCAGATGGCACACACACTTTGCAAGTATGGGTCATGGACGACAAAGGTGGGGTATCCTCGGCAGGAACCGTTAACTTCACGGTAAGGAGTTTTGTTGTGCCCGGAACGCCGACATACACATTGGTTAATTCTAATAACTTGACGGTAAATTGGGATAAGAAGGCGAATGATGCATCCGTAACGTATGAACTGAAAAATATGACGACGAATCAAATCGTGGATACAGGTATATTAAACAGTCGGCAGGTTACTGGACTCACTCCGAATACGAGTTATTCTTTTGCTGTACGTGCCAAAAACTCAAGTGGTTCCTTCACGGGGTACTCCAGTCCATCCACCAAATATACATTGGCCAATCCACCCGCTGCTGCGGCTGTGACACAATCAGGCAACTGTGTTACAGCTAGTTGGAATAATAATAGCAATCCTGCGGGCACCCAATACAAAACGGAAATACGCAGTCCAGGTGGGCAAGTCCTCGCAACGGGAACAACAACTTCCACACGTACAGCGTTTGCCCTGACTGGACTCGCGGACGGAAAATATGAAGTATTTGTGGCGGCACTGAATGGTGAAGGGATACAGACCCCGTTTATATCCGCTGGAGAGATGATTAAGGATACAACGGGTCCAACTGCTCCTTCCGTTACAGTCACTCCATCCACTTGGACCAAGGAAGATGTTCTGGTCACGGTTGAAGAAGGCAAGGATGCTTTGAGCGGAACTCAGAAGACTGAAGTTAAAGTCGGTCCGGCAGGAGAATGGCGTGAATATAGCGATCCGTTTACCGTAAACAGTGAAGGCAACACAACTGTTATGGCACGCAGTATTGATGCGTTTGGTAATACAGGACAGGAAACGGCTGTGACAGCCAGAGTAGATCGGACGGCACCAACGCCTCCCGTCATCTCGCTGAATCCGCCCGATTGGACAAAAGCGGCGGTAATCGTGACATTAACGGAGGGTACGGACGAAGCAAGTGGCATTGGTCTGACACAATATAAGCTGGGAAGTGAGGGAGAATGGATCGACTATAAGGCTCCTCTTACACTAAGTGAAGAAGGGATAACCGAGATTTACGCACGAAGTGTTGATCGGGCCGCCAATGTCAGTGCTTCCACTTCGGCAACAGCCAGAATCGACAAGACTGGGCCTGAGCAACCAACGATTACGTTAAGTGAAGAGGATTGGACGAATCAGGATGTAACTTTTGCAATAAACAGTGGTGAAGATGCAGGCAGTGGGCTTGCCAAGAGTCAATATCGACTTAACAAAGAAGGTCCCTGGATCGATTACACGGGCGAAGTGACGGTTACCGATGAGGGAGAAACGATCCTATATGCACGCTCACTTGACCGTGTAGGCAATATAAGCACATCCGCTCAGGCTACGGTTCGAATCGACACGACAGCTCCAACCGAGCCGGTGATTAGTATAAGTCCTTCTGGATGGAGTAAAGAACATGTAAAATTCACTATCGCTGGAAGTGTGGATGAACAAGCGATATCCTATGAATACAGCATGAATGATGCCCCGTATATGACAGGAAGTAGCGGTACAGTTAGTACAAACGGCGCTACCACCATTCGGGCCCGAGCAAGAGATACCGTTGGTAATGTGAGCAAGGAAGTGAGTCGAATCGCCTATGTGGATCAGATGGCTCCAACGATAACATTTGCCCCGAACGGACATGGCTGGACGGACATGGATATATCCACTACCATTCAGTATGCCGACGCCCACTCAGGCATTCAGGAACTGGAACGATTCTATCAAGTTACGAACAGTGCAGAATCACCGGAGCATTGGCTTGAAGCTCGCTCTGACCAGCATAAAATATCCATCGAATCGGAAGGTATATGGTACATCCATGCGAAAACCATGGACAGAGCAGGGAATACATATGAGACAACATCATCACCTTACCTTATTCAACGCAAGCCCCAGCAACCGACTCATGTGAAAACGACACAGATCGCTGAGACTTCAGCTGAACTTACAGTGGATTTGCCAACTGGGGAAAGGTATACCGATGGATATCAGTATGAGATAACGAACAAAACTACAGGGCAGTCATGGACACTCGATTTTCCTAACCACAGTATAATCGATCACTCCCTAAGCGGTGGTCAGGTCTATGAATATGAAGTTAGAGTGAGAAACCATACCGGAGTAAGTGATGCAGTAAGTGTTCAAGTATTAACTACCCCGGCAGCTCCCGGAACGTTGCACGTTCGAAAAGTAGATTCACAGCCCAATTTGGCCGAAATTCAATTTGATCCAGTACGAGGAGCAGATGCTTACCGCATTATTGCGACTACTTCAGACGGTGCAATCGTATTTGATCAGGCGGTATCTGATCCTGGCAGCCTTCCCTATGTCAGCAACCTCGTTCCAGGAACCATTCATAACATCTCGGTAACCGCAATGAATGAAACTGGCGCAGGTGGTAGCAATAGGACCGGATTTCTCACACTGCCGGCAATGCCCGGTGAGTTTATGGCCGTTCAAATTCAGGAGCATGATATTTCATTAACGTGGGAGACAGTAACTTCTGCAACGTATTATGGGCTTTCACGCGATGGAACAGCCATATATGAAGGAGAGCAGACGGAGTATATGGACTCGGGTCTGGATAGCGGAACGGAGTACAGCTATACGTTAATAGCCGGAAATGAGACAGGAACAGGACCGTTGGCAGGATTACCTTTGCTCAAGACTTTACCTGGGCAGGTGTCCGGCTTACAGGTATCAGATGCTTCCACAGGGAGCCTTCGTCTGAATTGGGAAGCAGTACGAGGAGCCGATCGTTATGAGTTATGGTTGAATGGAGAGAAGTCGGGAACGGTTCCTGCTGGAAACCAAGAATGGGTCTTTGCGGGACTGAGTTCAGGAACATCTTATCAACTGGATGTACAAGCAGTGAACGGAAGTGGTCAGGGGATGCGAAGTTCGGTATCAGGAACAACGTTACCAGAGAGCCCGTCGGGACTTCACGTTGTTCAAGTAACTGAACAGGGAGCAATCTTGAGCTGGGAACCTGTAGCTGGGGCAACGAAATATCGGGTGGTCATCGATGGACATAGCCATGAGATATCAGATACACAACTCGCAGTTCACCACCTGTCAAGCAGTCGTGAGTATACTTATGAAGTACAGGCGGGCAATGCTGCCGGGTACGGTGTATCCACCAGTAGTACAATTCTTACGCTACCTAGCAGGCCGGAAGGACTTAATGTCACATCGACTGGTGAGACAAGTATGGGACTTGCTTGGCAAGCTGTAGATACGGCGAATCTCTATATTGTGAAAATCAATGGAACAGAAATGGGTAGAACATCAGAACTGGCCTACATGCTTGAGGGATTGTTGCCAGGTACAGAGTACGCTTTGGAAGTTCAGGCTGTGAATGCTTCTGGATCAGGTGAAACAGCTCAGCTCATCCGATTGTCCAAACCTGTGTCGCCTGCCGAAGTACTTGTTGATTCAGGAGTACATCATGCAAAAGTTTCCTGGTCTGTCGTGAAAGGTGCCGCTGAATACGTGATTGAGCAGAATGGTAAGGAGATCTATAGAGGAATGGAGAATGAAGCAACGATTACAGGACTCAAGGATGGAACGTGGCATCGCTATCAACTATGGGCGGTCAACAGACAGGGAACTCGTTCTGAAGCGACGGATGTATCTCTGCTGACTTTGCCTGAGAAACCCGTTAAGATTGCGGTATATGATGTGGCAAAAAACAGCCTGGGTCTGGATTTCAGTAACACTGGTGTCCAAGGGGCAGATCATTATGTCATTGAAAGGGATGGAAGAGAGATCACTCAGATGGATTCAAGTGAAACCCATTTCGTAGACAAGGATCTGTTGCCAGGAACGAAATACACTTATGTGATTCGGGCAGTCAATACGAGTGGAACGAGTGCGCCGCTTACTTTCAGTGTAATGACTCAAACGTTGCCATTGGTTGCAGAAAGTATAACAGTGAAAGCCGGAACACATGTGGTGGATCTGGCTTGGGATGTTGTTCAGGGAGCAGCAGCATATGAGATTCGTAATCGGGTAACGGGAGATGTGCAGAGCGTGTCTGAACCGTCTGTACATCTCAATAGTATGCTGGATGGCACAGCGTATGAATTCGAACTTGTTGCGATTAATGAAGATGGGCATCGGTCAGAGTCTATTCAGATTCAAGTTTTAACGAAACCCATATCACCTCAGACGGCAGGCATAACACACATCACAGATAAGACTGCGGTATTGGACCTGACTGGAAGCTCAACACGGGGAGCAGAGCAATTCATCATTATGCGGGATGGTGTTGAAGTCGCTAAGGTTCCAGCAGATCAAGCTTCATTTGAAGATCTTGGACTGACACCAGGAGAGCATTACACGTATACCATCAAAACATCCAATGCAACGGGAGAGAGTGATTCCGGTTTCGAAGTTCACTTGCGAACGTTGCCTGCGATCATTCATGAACCTTTACATGCAAGCAAGATTGGGGAAAAAGAGGGATTGATCTCTTGGCCAAAGGTACAAGGTGCGGAGGGATATACCATACGTATCGGAGATCAGATGTTCACCACGATTGAAGAAGGGGATATCACAGAGGTGAGATTAACTCATCTGGAGAGTGCAACCCGATATGATCAGATACAGATTATTCCTTATAATACGGCTGGTTCAGGAAGTCCAATGATCGTGACTCCTTTTTACACCTTGCCTCATGTGGATTCACTGGAAATGAAGATATACCCCGAGACAGATCATGCGAAACTGGAATGGGACTTCCCTTATGGGAACGAAACTTTCGTTATATTACTGGATGGTACAGAAGTATACCGAGGCAAACAAAAAGAGTTTATTGTTGATCAACTGGATGCAGGCAAACAGTACTCGATTGAAATCTACACAGAGAATGATCAGGGAGATGCATCGGAGAAGCTGGCGTATTCCGTTCTGACCAAACCAGTAGCTCCTGTCAAAGTAGAGTTTAATTCAGCGAAGGATCACATTCGTCTTCTATTGGAACAGAGCCGGGTCGAAGGTGCCGAGTTGTTTATCATTGAGCGTGATGGTGTGGAGGTTGCTCGTGTTCCTGCAGACGAACTGTTCTATGACGACAAGGAACTCGAACCGGGCGTGAACTATATCTATATAGTGAAGACCATGAATGCCTCGGGCAGTAGTGATGGTGGTTATTACCTTCATGCCATGACTTTGCCCGGTAGTGCTGCTTCACTTCCTGTAGTAGAGGGGCGTTCCATGTATGGTGCAGACATCGCATGGGAACTGATTCCTGGTGCTGCGGGTTATCGAATCTATCGAAATGAAGAGCTTGTGGGAACAACAACGGAGACATCAATACATGTGTCTGAATTAATCAGTGCAGAGCGTTATACTGACTTTGCAATTGTTCCATTTAATGAGGCAGGGGAGGGTGAGGCGCTCCTGGTTCCGGAATTCGAGACGTTGCCTTCCGAGGATCTGACAGTTGCAGCCGTAGCGCAAGGCACAAGTACGATTAAGCTAACTTGGGAACTGGATTCAATGAATGAGGTGATTGTGATCACCCATAAAGATCGTGAGATCTACCGTGGCACGCAGCGCAGTCATGTATGGACAGGACTGAATGCCGAGCAGCATTATGAGGTGGAAGTATGGACGGAGAATTCAGCAGGTGAAAAAAGTGAAAGAAAACGGGCAGCAGCCATGACTTTTCCGTATCCACCATCCGCCTGGAGCGGTGGCGGTGCAACCCCGAGTCCAAACGGTACATCGGAACAAGCCGATGAGGTGAGTTCACAACCAGAACCGTCTGAGCAGCCTGATGTACCTGTGAAAAAAATTATCAAATTTATTGATATCAGCCAAACATTCAATAAAGATCAGATCACCTGGCTGGCGGAACAAAATATCATTCAAGGTGTAAGTGAAACTCGCTTCGAGCCACGCCGTCCGATCACGCGTGCAGAATTTACCGCATTAATCGTGCGTCTGATGGGTGTGGACACAACGGTTAATGAACAACATGGATTTCAGGATGTGAACGATGAGGATTGGTTTGCTCCTGAGATTAAGGCAGCCGTTCACCATGAGATGGTTCAAGGCATGGGGAATAGGAAATTCGCTCCACATGCGCTGGTGACACGGGAACAGGCATCCAAGATTATAGCTAATGTTGTCCGTAAAATCAGACCGGAACCGCTGACTTCCCCAAAAGCGTTTACCGACCAGACTGATGTATCTAATTGGGCCAAAGAAGAAGTGCAGGAACTTGCAGGTTTGTACATGATTACAGGATATGAAGACGGCAGCTTCCGTCCCATGCAGCACTTAAGTAGATCCGAAGCTGCAGCGCTGATCTTCCGTTTAAATAAGCTAATTCAAGTCATGGATGAGAAGCGTACAGATCAAGTGGAGAAAGCGTCAGCGTTCGATCGTCATATCTAGATTGAATTGATTCTTACATGTGTTACTGCAATCATCGGCAGTAACGACATTACCGCTTGATTGGTTTTTAATGTTATAATAGTTGCCAATATGATAAAAAAGGGTAATGAACAATGGTGATGAATAATGAATAATAAATTTATCCGGATATATGAAGATATTGCAGATCGTATTCGGACCGGAGAGATTGAGGCAGGGACGTTACTTCAATCGGAACTGGATCTATCGGAAAGTTATCAAACGTCTCGAGAGACTATTCGCAAAGCATTGAAAATGTTGTACGAAGAAGGTTACATTCAGAAGATTCAAGGCAAGGGCTCGATTGTACTGGACATACGCAAGATCGATTTTCCCATCTCAGGTCTGGTTAGTTTCAAGGAATTAGCCAAAAAAATGGGACATCGTGCTCAAACGTATGTGAAGGTTTTTGAGGAGCAACAGGTCGATCAGGCGTTGCACAAGAAGATTAACTTTGGTCTGAATGAACAGGTCTGGGAGATCAGACGTGTGCGCAAAGTGGATGGAGAGCAGGTCATACTGGACAAAGATTACATTAGCCAGCGGCTTGTTCCTGGGCTCAGCAAAGAGATCTGTAATGATTCCATCTATCAGTACATTGAGCAAGAGCTGGGGCTTTCGATTTCGTTTGCCAAAAAAGAGATTTTGGTGGAAGAACCCACCGCAGAGGACAGGGAACTACTTGACCTTGAAGGTTTCCACAATGTAGTTGTGGTGAGGAGCCAAGTCTACCTAGAGGATGCCAGTCAATTTCAGTATACGGAGTCGAGGCACCGACCGGACAAGTTCAGATTTGTGGATTTTGCACGTCGCAGATAAGTTAATCAAGATTGATCAGAGAGTACCTTTCACTGCATTATTCAGTGGATAGGTGCTCTCTTTGGTTATGGGGGAATCCGAAGATCGTCCATCAAGAACCGCTTAATGTCAATGTTCTTCCTGCATGTCGGAGCGTATGATCACAATATATACGAGGCCGAGGAGTGAGGGAATTGAATCACGTAACAGCGAAATCAAATGTTCGCATATGGGAAGAAACCAGAGATATTCCAACCTATGGTACAGGTAAACCGGACAAAAATCCGATGTTTCTTGAAAAGAGAATCTACCAGGGGAGTTCGGGTAAGGTGTACCCGCATCCCGTGATCGACAGCATTGAAGATGAGGCCAAAATGAAGTCGTATCGATTAGTTATTCTCGAAAATGAATATGTACGTATCGAGATGATGCCCGAACTGGGTGGACGGATCTATCGTGCGCTGGATCGGACCAACAACTACGATTTTGTATATTATAACCGGGTGATTAAACCTGCGCTCGTGGGTCTGGCAGGGCCATGGATTTCCGGAGGAATTGAATTCAACTGGCCACAGCATCATCGGCCCAACACGTTTGGTCCAGTCGATTATACATTTGGCAGTAATCAAGATGGAAGCGCTACCGTGTGGGTGGGTGAGATTGACCGCATGTATGGTACCAAAATGACCGCTGGCTTCACATTGCATCCCGGCAAAGCCTATCTTGAAATCCATGCCGAGGTATACAATCGCACCAGCGCACCTCAAACTTTTCTATGGTGGGCCAACCCGGCTGTAGCTGTCAACGATCATACGCAATCCGTGTTTCCACCTGATGTAACGGCTGTGCTGGACCATGGAAAACGGGACGTATCCCGCTTTCCCATCGCAACCGGCACCTATTACAAGATGGACTATTCCGAAGGTGTGGATATCTCGCGATACAAAAACATACCGGTTCCAACATCCTATATGGCGTATAAGTCGGATTATAATTTTGTAGGGGGTTATGACCATGGGATTCAGGCAGGTTTGTTGCATGTAGCCAATCATCATATTTCTCCGGGCAAGAAGCAATGGACCTGGGGGAACGGGGAATTCGGGCAAGCCTGGGATCGTCAGTTAACGGACGAGGATGGACCTTATATTGAATTAATGACCGGGATCTATACCGATAATCAACCTGATTTTACGTGGTTACAGCCCTATGAAGCGAAATCATTCTCGCAGTATTTTATGCCGTATAAAGGAATTGGTATGGTCAAAAATGCAACGATTGATGCAGCGGTTAATCTGGAAATGGACGAAACGACCGGAATGGTAACCGTGATGGTATATGCGACGTCGGTTTTTGAACAAGTGACCGTTGAAGTGATAGGACCAACCATGGTATATCTCCACGAGAGATGTAATATCTCACCTACGGAACTATATAAATCTTCATTCCCGTGGAGCGGACAAGATGAATGGCATCAGGTGAAGTTAAGTGTTCGAACTGCGGAAGGAAAAGTACTTGTAGCCTATCAACCTGAACGTTCTGAGATTCAGGAAGTTCCAGATCCGGCCACACCACTTCCGCTACCATCCGAGATTCGTACGAATGAACAACTATATCTGGCGGGTCTTCATTTGGAACAATATCGGCATGCCACGTATGAACCGGAACCTTATTATCTGGAAGGTTTGAAGCGTGATGCAACGGATATTCGTCTAAACATAGCGTATGGCACATTGCTGCTGCGTAGAGGGCTGTTTCAAGATGCAGAGAAGCATTTCAGACAGGCAGTACAATCGCTGACATGGAAAAATACGAATCCATATGATAGTGAAGCATTTTACCAACTCGGTCTAAGTTTGAAATTACAAGGGAAACAGGAAGAAGCCTACGCAGCCCTGTATAAAGCCGTATGGTCTGCACAGTATCAGGATACAGGTTATTACATGCTTGCTCAGATCGATACGGGGCAACATCGGTACATCGAAGCTTTGGATCACATCGAACGTTCGCTGATTCGTAACACCAGAAATTATAAGGCTCGACATCTGAAGGTGGCTTTGCTGCGTAGATTGGGTCAGCATGAAAGGGCCATCCAATATGCGTATGAAACGTTGGAACTGGACCCGGTTGAATTTGGAGCCGCACATGAATTAGTCCTGATTTACAGCGGAGCAACTGCACCTTCAGAGAGAGAACAAGCGGGGCAAACACGTGAGCATTTCCATCGTCTGATGCGAGAAGACGTTTATAATTATCTGAATCTAGCCGCAGATTACGCGGATTGTGAATTGTGGGAAGAAGCATTGACGGTACTCTCTTATGTTGAATCCGAAAATTCACAGCCGTATCCTATGGTTGGTTATGCTCAGGCCTACTTGTATCGTCAGCTGGGGGATGTGGAGCAGGCCCGGGAATGTCAAAAGCAGGGGAAAGCTGCTCCAACGGATTATTGTTTTCCCAATACGCTATTTGAATTCATGGTGCTTCAGGATGCATTGGCAGTGGATTCGAATGATGCGCGTGCTCACTATTACCTGGGAAATTGGTTATATGATCATAAACGCTACGAGGAAGCAATTACCCATTGGGAAACTTCACGCGAGGTGGATGCTGCATATTCGACTGTACATCGGAATCTGGGACTGGCTTATTATAACAAGCTGAATCGCCCCGATCTTGCACTGGCATCATTAGAGGAAGCTTTCCGGTTGGATTCACAGGATGCCCGAATCTTCTACGAGTTGGATCAATTGCACAAGAAGATAGGGTATTCCTGCGAGAATCGAGTCAAATTGCTGGAACAACATATGGAGTTGGTTCACCACCGTGATGATCTTTATATCGAGTGGGTGACGTTATTGAATATGCAAGGTAGTCATCAAGAAGCATGGAATGCCCTTCAGACCCGGCGGTTTCATCCATGGGAGGGTGGAGAAGGTAAGGTAACAGGACAATATGTTACGGCACTGACGGAACTGGCGAAGCGAAATCTGGAGAAACAACAACCTGAACTAGCAATGGAATTGTTGAAGAAGGCTTTGGTTTACCCGGAGAACTTAGGTGAAGGTAAATTGGAGGGAGCCGGAGACAACCCAGTTTACTTTTATCTTGGCTGTGCCTACCAGCAACTGAAGAGTAATCAGTCGGCAGAGGAAAGTTTCCACAAAGCATCCATCGGTTTGAATGAACCGGCAAGCGCGATGTTTTATAATGATCAACCGCCGGAATCCATCTATTATCAGGGTCTGGCCTGGCAGAAACTTGGCAATGTGAAGGAAGCAAACCGACGCTTTAACAAACTCATAGACTATGCGGAAAGACATATGCATGATCACATCCGAATGGATTATTTTGCGGTATCTCTGCCCGATTTCCTAGTGTTTGACGACGATCTCAATCAGCGAAATGAAGAACATTGCAGGTATATGCGGGCATTGGGTCTTCTGGGGCTGGGGCGGACAAGTGAAGCCAAACTTGAGTTGGAGCGGATATTGGAGAAAAACCCGAATCATCAAGGGGCAATCATCCATCGATAATTGATAATCGTTTCAACACATCCCATTTATATCGAAGGAGTTATATAATCCATGAATGATACTATAGCAGGTAGCCAGATTCGTTTCATATTGGATGCGGAAGATAAAGAGATTCGTACGGGTCGCATGACTGGCAGTGGCGGCGAAAGCCCACGAGGGGAATCGTATGATTTTACCAACTATTATATGACTCGTAATGCTAAACCCCATATTCCGGTGGTAGGTGAGTTTCATTTCTCCAGATTTGCTTACTTGCAGTGGGCAGAAGAATTATTGAAGATGAAGGCAGGCGGGGTGAGCATTGTCGCTTCCTATGTTTTCTGGAATTTTCACGAGGAGCAGGAAGGCGAATTTAATTGGTCAGGAAATCTGAATTTGCGGCACTTTGTGGATCTGTGTGGCAAACATGAGCTGCCTCTGATCGTACGAATTGGTCCATTCTGTCATGGGGAAGTGCGTAATGGTGGAATGCCGGATTGGTTATTCAGTTATCCATTCGAAGTCAGGTCGAACGATGAAGGATATCTGTATTACGCCAAGCGATTATACCGGGAGATTGCTCGTCAGCTCAACGGCTGCTTTTATCAGGAGGGTGGCCCTGTTATCGGGGTACAGTTGGAAAATGAGTATATGCACGCTGGCGCACCCATGGATGCATGGGGGTATACCCGCGAAAAATACATTACCTCCGGCCGGGATGGACGAGAACATCTGAAGATGCTTCGCCATATTGCCGAAGAAGTCGGTATGAAGCCGATGTTCTATACTGCCACGGCCTGGGGCAATGCTGCCGTGCCTGAAGAAGGAACGTTGCCGATGCTCGCGGGGTATGCGTACACACCATGGATTCCCAATCAGCCTCCAAGCCGGGAGTATTTGTTCCGGGATCTGCATATGAATCCTGTGGAAGAAGTGGATTATGACAGTCTGGAGTACCCCGCTGCGTACTGCGAGCTTGCTGGTGGCATGCAGGTCAGTTATCACGCTCGGCCGGTTGTTGATGCGGACAGTGTCGAGGCGATGACCATTGTGAAGCTGGCGAATGGCAGTAATCTAGTCGGATATTATATGTATCACGGGGGGACCAATCCGATAGGCAAAAATTCATATATGAACGAGCAGGCATTGCCGAAAATGACGTATGATTACCAATCGCCACTCGGGGAATTTGGACGTGTTGGTGAATCGTATGACCGCATTCGTACCTTGTCCATGTTCCTGGAAGCATACGGTGAGTTACTTGCACCAATGGGCTGTGTTGTACCGGATGGTCAACATGCGATAACACCGGAGAACACGATGGATATGCGTTGGTCTGTTCGCCAACAAGATGGCTCGGGATTCCTGTTCATGAATAATTATCAGGATCATGTGGCGATGCCTGATCGTGATATACAATTGGAGCTTCATACCAGCAAAGGGACTGTTTTATACCCAAGAGAAGGAACGATGCAGCTGAAATCCGGCATGGCAGCCATTCTGCCTTTCCATATGAATCTGAATGGAATGAAGATCATTAGTGCTACCGTTCAGCCACTGACCCGATTTATGGTAAATCAGGAGCTTACGGCTGTCTTTTATGCCCATGAAGGCATGATGCCTGAGTATGTTATTGATGCATCATCTGTTACAAATGTGGAGATGCCCGAAGGTACAATATCAGAGCAGGGGAATGAAGTTGTGATACATCCGATTGCCGGCAAGGACCATCATCTGGGGATTACAACATCGGACGGTACAGCCATACGTATCATTACATTAACCCGTGAAGAGGCATTACATGCCTACCGTTTCCGTGTGGGCGGAGAAGAAAGGCTTGTAATTAGCAGCAGTCATCTGTATGTACAGAATGAGATGCTCCTATGTACATCTGTGGAGCAACCAGAGATGGAAGTATCCTTTTATCCGGCTCCAGAGCATGTTTCAGCTTCGAAATATGCTGTGTCATCCCAGTCGAAGCAGGGAATATTCGGTACGTATACATTCCAAGTTCCGCCTTACGAGCCTGCTGTAGAGGTTGATTATCCGAAAGAGTATGTAGCAACACTGAGATTGGACACAGCGTGGCCGGAACAAGTAGATGACGTGTGGATTGAGATTGATTATGAAGGAGACGTTGCAACAGCACATATTCATCATCAGATGTTAACGGATCATATTCACTATGGACACAGCTGGATGCTTGGTTTGAAGCAATCCCGTCATTTGTTGGCTGATCACGCGCTTCGTCTGTCTATAACCCCAATTCGAAAAGGGACGACTGAGAGTTATGTGAATCAGGCTTATGTGGAGCGGTTTGAGGGCGTGGAGATTGGAAAGTTTAATGAAATTCGGGTGAGACCACAGTATCGGGTTGGTTTGGTATTGGCGGGTTTTAGGGAAGACGCTTAGTCAAATCAGGAGTTAAACAAGAGTTAACTTTCGTTAATAATACAGAGGGTTCTTTCTCCGAACGATTGTGAGGGGAAAGAGCCTTTTTTGCTGTGTTATTTAAAACAAAATGATTCCTAATCATGGAAAAAGATCTTGACTGGTAAGCGTTTTCAATTTATTATAACTTCATAACCTTAACGATAAAGTTTATTTAAACTAAATAATGTAACTATAGTAAAGTTACTGGTTGTTTATTTACTAACCAAAAAACTTCTATTACCAACGATTTTAGTTAACTTCTTGCCTAGAGCAGGGTTAATTGAAATAAAAAAACAAATACAGGAGGTTCCAAACAAATGGTTAATCTGAAAAAGTGTACAATCTTCACGGTTATTGCTGCTCTCATGTTCATGGTATTAGGGAGTGCAGCACCCAAAGCATCTGCTGCTACAGGATTTTATGTAAGCGGTAACAAGTTATACGATTCCACAGGCAAGGCTTTTGTCATGAGAGGTGTTAATCACGGACATTCCTGGTTCAAAAATGATTTGAATACCGCTATCCCTGCAATCGCCAAAACAGGTGCCAATACGGTACGCATTGTTCTTTCGAATGGTAGCCTGTACACCAAAGATGATCTGAACGCTGTTAAAAATATTATTAATGTGGTTAACCAAAATAAAATGATAGCTGTACTCGAGGTGCATGACGCCACAGGGAAAGATGACTATAATTCGTTGGATGCGGCAGTGAACTACTGGATTAGCATTAAGGAAGCTTTGATTGGCAAAGAAGATCGGGTCATCGTCAATATCGCCAATGAATGGTATGGAACGTGGAATGGAAGTGCGTGGGCTGATGGTTACAAAAAAGCCATTCCGAAACTCCGAAATGCGGGAATTAAAAATACGCTAATTGTGGATGCAGCCGGATGGGGACAGTTCCCTCAATCCATCGTTGATTATGGACAAAGTGTATTTGCAGCCGATTCTCAGAAAAATACCGTCTTCTCCATTCATATGTATGAGTATGCTGGCAAAGATGCTGCAACGGTCAAAGCCAATATGGAGAATGTGCTGAACAAAGGATTGGCTCTGATCATTGGTGAATTCGGGGGATATCACACAAACGGTGATGTGGACGAGTATGCCATCATGAGATATGGTCAGGAAAAAGGGGTAGGCTGGCTTGCCTGGTCTTGGTACGGAAACAGCTCCGGTCTGAACTATCTGGACATGGCCACAGGTCCGAACGGAAGCTTAACGAGCTTTGGCAACACCGTAGTTAATGATACCTATGGTATTAAAAACACTTCTCAAAAAGCGGGGATTTTCTAATCCGCCGTTGAAACAGGAACACTCTGACGGTTACGTCAGGGTGTTTTTTTAATAAAATAGTTCAATCTATAATGACTTTTGAATATTTCCGTTTGGTTTTAAAATATTTTGTTTTCAAAATAAAACAAAGATGTTAAACTCGGATTAGGAATAAAACAAACATTATCGGAGGGAAACAAATGGTACAGAGTTTATGGAATGCATCGCAGGCATCTGAGAAAACAACAGGACTTGAGCAGTTGGTTTACCGATCCAATCTGATTGGAACTGATCGCAGTGTATGTAACATCTACGGTGGCAATACATCTACCAAAACGACAGTGAAGGATTTTCGTGGTCGTGATGTAGAAGTAATGTATGTGAAGGGAAGCGGCTCTGATCTGGGTTCCATGGAAGCGAAACATTTTACCGGACTTGGGCTCGAAGACATTCGACCATTAATTGAACGTGAATCCATGTCGGATGAAGAGATGGTTGAATATCTGGGACATTGCATGATTGATGCCAAGCACCCACGTGCCTCTATCGAGACTCTGCTGCATGCGTTCCTTCCATATAAACATGTGGATCATACGCACCCGGATGCCATTATCAGCTTGTGCTGTGCGCATAACGGCAAGGAATTGGCGAGAGAGATCTACGGTGATCGATTTGTATGGGTGCCTTATGTACGTCCAGGATTTACGTTATCTAAAATGATTGCTGAAAGCGTATTCTCGAATCCCAATGCCGAACTCGTACTAATGGAAAAACACGGACTTGTCACTTGGGGAGAAACATCCGAGGAATGTTACGCTCAAACGATCAAGATTATCAATGAAGCGGAAGCATTCATCGAAGCACGGGTGAACGAAGAAAGTTTGTTTGGTGGTGTGAAACACCTGGCACTCGCCGCTGATGTTCGTCGTCAGATCGTATCTCGTGTAATGCCAACGATTCGTGGAGCGGTATCGGATAGCAAAAAAATGATCTTGTCCTTTGATGATCAAGAGGACGTACTTGCTTTTGTGGGCGGAGCAGATTCCCCGGAATTGTCTCAGGTGGGTGCAGCTTGCCCGGATCATCTGGTACATACCAAAGTGGTACCTTTGTTCATCGATTGGACACCGGATGCGGAAGATATTGAAGGTTTAAAAGCCAAGTTGGTAGAAGGTGTGGCTGCCTACAAAGAGCAGTATCAACAGTATTTTGAGAGCAACAAAAACGAAGGTGATGTCATGTTCGAAGCGGCACCACGCGTTATCCTCATTCCAGGTGTGGGCATGATCAATACTGGCAAGAGCTGGGCGCTTTCCCAAGTAAGCGGAGCGTTGTATCACAGAGCGATTGCCGTTATGCGTGGGGCTACTAGCTTGGGCCAATTCGTATCACTTAGTGCAAACGAGTCTTACAATGTGGAGTACTGGCCGCTGGAATTGTACAAATTGTCTTTGGCTCCAGCAGAAACCGAATTCTCCCGTAAAGTGGCGTTTATTACAGGCGGCGCAGGCGGGATCGGAAGTGAAACAGCACGCAGATTGGTATCTGAAGGCGCACATGTGGTGCTTGCTGATCTCAACCTGGAGGGCGCACAGAAGGTAGCACAGGAAATCAATGATCAGTACGGTGAGAATCGTGCTTATGCGCTGAAAATGGACGTCACCGATGAGGAAGCCGTTCAATCTGCTTATGCTGATGTTGCGGTGCAGTATGGCGGAGTGGATATCATCGTGAACAATGCCGGATTGGCGACATCCAGCCCATTTGACGAAACGTCCCTGAAAGAATGGAACCTGAATATGAATGTTCTGGGTACAGGGTATTTCCTCGTGGCTCGTGAAGCGTTCAAGCTGATGAAACAGCAGGGTATTGGGGGAAGCATGGTATTTATCGGGTCCAAGAACTCGGTGTATGCAGGTAAGAGTGCTTCTGCTTACAGTTCAGCGAAAGCGCTGGAAGCGCATCTGGCACGTTGTATTGCAGCAGAAGGTGGAGAGTATGGCATTCGTGTCAACACGATTCTTCCAGATGCCATTCTACAGGGTTCAGCGATCTGGAACGGTTCCTGGAGAAACGAACGTGCAGCGGCATATGGAATTGAACCGGATCAATTGGAAGAGTATTATCGTAAACGGACGACTTTGCTCGTGAATATCTATCCAAGAGATATTGCGGAAGGAATTGCATTCTTTGCTTCTTCGAAATCCGAAAAAACAACCGGTTGTATGATGACCATTGATGGCGGTGTACCGGCAGCATTTACACGTTAAAATAGGAGGGTTTTTGCGGATGGATAACCAAGTCAAGCAAGCGTATGAAGCAGCCAAGGCATTGTATGCCCAGCACGGAATTGATACGGACGAGGTACTGAACAAACTCGCGGAGATCAAAGTATCCGTACACTGCTGGCAAGGCGACGATGTCAAAGGTTTTCTGAACAAAGATGGAGAGCTAACAGGTGGCATTTCCGTTACAGGTCAGTATCTGGGGGCTGCGACAACCCCTGCAGAACTTCGTAACGATCTGGAGCAAGCTTTTGCTCTGATTCCTGGCAAACATAAGGTCAATCTACACGCGATCTACACGGATACAGACGAGCAGGTTGAACTGGATCAGATTGAGCCAAAGCATTATGAGAACTGGGTGAAATGGGCCAAAGAACAAGGACTTGGTCTGGATTTCAACCCAACATGTTTTTCCCATGAAAAATCAAGTGACGGGTTCACGCTCAGTCATCCAGACCCTGAAATTCGCAAGTTCTGGATTGATCACTGCAAGGCGTCCCGCCGGATTGGTGCTTATTTCGGGGAACAGCTTGGTCAGACTTGTGTAACCAATGTATGGGTACCGGACGGATTCAAGGATAATCCGGTTGATCGGTTGACACCACGCAAACGTCTCAAAGAATCGCTGGATGAAGTATTCGGCGAACCACTTAACCCGAAGCACAACCTGGACGCGGTAGAGAGTAAGCTGTTTGGTCTCGGTTCGGAAGCATATGTGGTGGGTTCTCATGAATTCTATATGGGTTACGGTTTGCAAAATGATACGTTAATCTGCCTGGATGCGGGTCATTTCCATCCAACAGAGGTTATTTCTAATAAACTGTCGTCCTTGTCTTTGTTTACAAGTGGCATTCTGCTTCACGTAAGCCGCCCGATGCGTTGGGATAGTGACCATGTGGTAATCATGGACGATGAGTTGCTGGAAATTGCCCGTGAACTGGTTCGACATGATCTGCTTGCGACCACACATATTGGACTGGATTTCTTTGATGCAAGCATTAACCGTGTAGCTGCATGGGTTGTGGGGACTCGCAACACCATCAAAGCTCTTCTGCGTGCGATGCTCGAACCAATGGATGCCTTGAAACAAGCCGAATTGGAAGGGGATTACACGTTGCGTCTTGCCTTAACGGAAGAGTTCAAATCCTATCCGTTTGGCGCGATCTGGGACTACTATTGTGCTCAGCAAGGCGTTCCAGTTCGTGAAAAGTGGATCACCGATATCAAAACCTATGAACAAGACGTATTACTACAGCGTGATAAATCATTGGTGTAACCGCATTTATTTTACGTATAAACCACTATGGAATGAAAATTCCATGGTGGTTTTTTGGCATAATCACGCTGAAATGCATAACTGAGGCGATTGCTTCCATACTAGGAATATAGATCCGTATCGTATACGATTGCCACGCAGAGGAGGAATAACAGAGTTGAATCTAGCCCACAACAAACTTTATATCGCTGCACTTGGCGGCGTGAATGAAATAGGAAAGAATATGTATTTTATCCAGTACCATCAGGACATCATCGTGATTGACTGTGGTTCGAAGTTTCCCGATGAGACATTGCCTGGTATTGATCTGATCATTCCGGATGTAACGTATCTGCTGGAGAACCTGGATAAAGTAAGGGGTCTTGTGGTTACTCACGGACATGAAGATCACATTGGTGGCATTCCCTATTTGTTGAAACAAATGAACATCCCGGTGTATGCATCCAGGCTCACTCGTGGGCTGATCGAACTTAAACTGAAAGAGCATGGGCTGATGCGCAAGGCCGACTTGCATACGATCGATGCTCATTCCAGCATTACGCTGGGAGGGATCGAGGTTTCCTTTTTTGCAACCAGTCATAGTATACCGGATTGTCTTGGTATCTTTTTTCAGACCCCAGCAGGCAATGTTGTGCATACCGGAGATTTCAAGTTTGATATGTCGCCTGTACATGGACCTTTCCCTGATCTGCACCGTATGGCCGAGATTGGCAAACAGGGTGTCCATATTTTGCTCTCCGAGAGTACCAATGCAGAAAGACCCGGATTTACACCTTCCGAGCGTGTTGTGGGAGACCACATTCTGGATGCCTTTATCCGTGCAAAACAAAAAGTATTCATCTCGACCTTTGCGTCGAATGTCAGCAGGGTACAGCAGATTGTGAATGCAGCATTCGAGACGGGCCGCAAACTGGCACTGTTGGGCAGAAGTATGGTGAATGTGGTATCGGTGGCCAGTGAATTGGGGTATTTGCAAGTTCCTGACGGATTGCTGATTGAAGCTATCGATTCGGATCAGTTTCCACCTGAACAAGTTGTTGTATTATGCACCGGTAGCCAGGGTGAAGCGATGGCAGCATTGTCACGTTTGGCATCCGGTAAACATCCTCACGTAAGAATTAACGCCGGGGACACGGTCATTATTGCTGCCGGAGCCATTCCGGGCAATGAACGAAATCTTGCACATGTAATTGATAACCTGTATGTTCTCGGAGCACGTGTGATATATGGTTCAAGTGGTGCTGCTGGGATGCATGTGTCCGGACACGGCAGTCAGGAAGAACTCAAATTGATGCTTACCCTGATGAAACCGGATTATCTGATTCCGATCCACGGTGAGTTTCGCATGTTGTATCAACACAGACTGCTTGCTGAATCCGTAGGTATAGAGCGTGATCATGTGTTTATAGTGAATAATGGGGATATGGTCCAGTACAAAGACGGCATTGCTTCGCTGGGTCCCAAAATTGCATCGGGAAATAGTCTCGTAGACGGTCTGATCATGGGTGATGTCGGCAATATTGTACTGCGTGATCGCAGGCAACTATCCTCCGATGGCATGCTGGTGATTGTGACTACACTGAGCAAAACGGAAAAACAGATGGTCACGTCACCCGAAATTATCTCCCGAGGGTTTGTATTTGTTAAGGATTCGGAAGAATTCATGCATGAGATCCATGAGCTGGTTCTAAACCGGATGGATGAGTTGACCGGGGCTGGGGTGAATCAGTGGAATGTGATCAAAAGAAAGCTGAAAGATGAGATTGGTCACTATATTTACGCTCAAACGAAGCGAAGACCTATGATCTTGCCAATTATTATTGAGGTCTGAGTCAGCAGGGATAGGGATTATCCTTGCCCTAATGATCTGTGCAAATGTCTATATGGAAGTTTAACAGCCTGATGAATGTCGGATCATACTTCGGTATGAACGTCACATTGCCATCGGGCTTTTGTTGTTTATTCGGAGTTGTACAACGTGATGTGTATTAAATGGAGTTGAATCAAATTCGCCATGGATTTGCGATTCGAAGTATAATAAAAGGTAAACTAGCTAATAGAAATAAGAGGAGTCTTTATGAATAAAACGATTTCTGATATCGCTCAGATGGCAGGTGTGGCAAAAAGCACGGTCTCTCGCTTCCTGAATGGCGGATCCGTTAGTGAGGATACACGCCAGAAGATTGAGCGTATTATCAAACAATACAACTATGTTCCCAATACATTTGCACAGAGTCTGAAGGCTAAGAAGACCAGTATCATAGGTACGGTTGTGCCACGTCTTGATTCGTTTGCAACATCACAGACATTGATCGGAATTGATGAAGAACTGCGGAGTAATCAGTATCAGATGCTTATCGCAAATACGAGTCAGGACATGCAACGGGAGATTGATGCCATCTATGATTTTGCACGACAGAAGGTATCGGGTATTATTCTACTGGCTGCTGAAGTGACCGAAGCACATCTGAAGGCCGTTGAGGATATACGGATTCCGGTGTTATTGGTAGGGCAGCAGCATGAGCAACTGCACAGTCTGGTTCACAATGATGATCAGGCAGGTTATGAGATGGGCAGATATGTCGTCGAACAGGGTCACCGCAAGATCGTATATATGGGGGTTAGCGAGAAGGATCGGGCGGTAGGAATCTATCGTAAACAAGGGTTCCAGCGAGCAATCGCCGAGTGTGGTGGATGTGAAGTGAAGTATTATGAGACAAGCTTTAAGATGTCTGAAGCCATCGTTACCGCTGAAGCCATACTGAAAGAGACCACACCAACGATCATCGTGGGGGCCACGGATAATATCGCACTGGGTGTGATGAAGATTGCATTCTCCAATAAAATCCGCATACCGCAAGATTTGTCTGTTACGGGATTTGGCGGATATGATATTACGGAGATGATTCATCCCACGCTGACGACGGTGAAATACCATTATTTACAGGCAGGGAAAGTAGCGGCGAATCACATTATTCGAATGGTCAAAGGCGAGTCGGTGGAGGAACGAACAACACTGGACGTAGAACTAATTCCTCGAGAAAGCGTTGACAAATTATAAAAACATCCTTTATGATAATTCCATCGAACCGGTTCCATTATGAATATCCAATACGGATATGCGAATACGGGCAGGCATTAGTGCCATATGGAATTATTTTTTTGCGTCGAATGGAACCGGTTCCTATATTTTGAATGGAGAACAGCTATGAAAATGACTAGAGAGCAACGCTACAGACGAATTGAGCAAGCAGAGCATGGAGAGATTGCGAAGCTTGAAGCACAGATATCCGTATGTCCTTGGAGACAAAGTTATCACATTCAGCCGATAACAGGTCTACTTAATGATCCTAACGGCTTTGCATATTATCAAGGCTATTATCATCTGTTCTATCAGTGGTTTCCACTTGGGACAGAACATGGCATGAAATACTGGTATCATACCCGCTCGAAGAATCTGGTGAACTGGGAAAATGTCGGGATTGGAATCGAACCGGGTGGCAGGTATGACTCACACGGAGCTTATTCCGGTAGCGCAATTGAAAAAGACGGCAAGCTGCACTTGCTATACACGGGCAATACCAGAGATGAGGATTGGGTCAGACATCCGTATCAATGCTTGGCAGTTATGGATGAAAGCGGTTCAGTAACCAAACTGAATGATCCCGTGATCTCGTCTGTGCCAGCCGGATACACGGAACACTTCAGAGATCCCAAGGTGTGGAAACAAGGAGACACGTATTATTGTGTAATTGGTGCGCAGAGAACAGATGAGACGGGATGTACAGTGCTGTATCGCTCCATTGATCTGAACAACTGGGAGTTTCTTGGTGAAATTCGCACGCAGTTAACCTCCTTTGGTTACATGTGGGAATGCCCGGATTATATGGAGATAGACGGGAAAGGTGTACTTGTCTTTTCCCCACAAGGCTTAGACGCTGCGGGAGATCATTATCAGAATATTTTTCAGTCCGGTTATCTGATCGGTGAGCCGCTCAATCTCCAGTCGAGAGAGTTCAATCATGGTGAATTTCAGGAGTTGGATCGTGGATTCGACTACTATGCTCCGCAGACGATGCAGGCTCCGGATGGAAGACGTATTCTGGTTGGATGGATGGGACTTCCCGATCTGGAATATCCAACAGACGATAGTGGCTGGGCTCATTGCCTGACTATTCCTCGGCAATTGTCACTGAGAGACGGCAAGTTAATTCAACAACCGGTTGCAGAGACGGTCCAATTACGTCAGCAGGATAAAGGTACACATATTCGCGCAACAATTGACAATGAGAGTCGATCTTTCACTGGTTTTAATGGGATTGCCTATGAACTGATATGTGAGATAGGCCATATAGAAGCAGAGGTTGTAGGCATCGAATTCCGGGCAAATGGAACTGAAAAAACGGTTCTTCTGTATGATCGGATTCAGCAGAAAGTTGTCTTGGATCGGACCATGTCTGGTACCGAGCTGGCAGAGCAGAATGGCGTTGTACGGCAGTGCACACTTACTGCGGAAGTGATTAAGTTCCATCTGTTCGTAGATTCGTCCTCGGTCGAGATCTTTGTGAACGATGGGGAAGAGGTCTTTACCAGCCGCATTTTCCCAAGCCGGGACAGCGTGGACATTCGTTTCTTTGCACGCGGAGGCAAAGCTGATTTTGAAGCAACTCAATGGAATTATTAAGTATTACGTGAGAGGAATGAGATAACATGTCGGAGAATCAACGGATTGCCCAAGAAGTCATTCATGCCATCGGGGGCAAAGAGAATATCGCATCATTTGCACATTGTGCAACTCGTCTTCGCATCATGGTGAAAGATAAAGAAAAGATTGATCAGAAAACGGTCGAGAATATTGAGAAGGTGAAAGGCGCCTTTTTCAACTCAGGTCAATATCAGATTATCTTTGGTACGGGAACAGTGAATCGAATCTTTGAAGAGGTTGAGAAGCTGGGCATCGAAGGAACGTCCAAGGAAGATGTGAAGAGTCAGGGGAAAAAAGAAGGAAATGCTTTTCAACGGGCTATCCGCACGTTTGGTGACGTATTTGTACCCATCATTCCCGTACTGGTAGCTACAGGACTGTTCATGGGATTGCGCGGATTACTTACCCAGAATGAAATTCTGGCGTTATTCGGTGCAACACCGGATGATATCTCGGCCAATTTCCTGTTGTTCACTCAAATCCTGACGGATACCGCATTTGCATTTCTACCTGCACTTGTAGCGTGGTCCGCATTCCGCGTATTTGGCGGAAGTCCAGTACTTGGTATCGTACTGGGGCTAATGCTGGTCAATCCCGCATTACCCAATGCTTACGCGGTGGCAGATGGATCAGCACAGCCGCTGCATATGTTCGGTTTTATACCTGTCGTGGGTTATCAAGGATCGGTTCTGCCAGCGTTCTTTGTAGGTTTGATTGGAGCCAAGTTTGAGAAGGTACTAAGAAGACGGGTGCCTGAGGCACTGGATTTAATTCTGACTCCTTTTATTACGTTAACGGTTATGATCACACTTGGACTATTCGCGATTGGTCCCGTATTCCATTCCCTAGAAGAGTGGGTGCTGCATGGAACAACTGCCGTATTGGATCTTCCGTTTGGCATCGCAGGTATTATCATTGGATTCTTCCATCAGATTATTGTTGTTACCGGTGTACATCACATCTTTAATTTCCTGGAGATTCAGCTACTGGAGAAAACGGGATTCAATCCGTTCAACGCCATCATTACCTGTGCCATGGCAGCACAAGGAGCGGCTTGTCTCGCAGTCGGTCTGAAGACCAAAAATATGAAACTCAAAGCACTCGCATTACCTTCTTCCTTGTCCGCATTTCTGGGCATTACGGAGCCAGCGATCTTCGGAGTTAACTTGCGTTATATGAAACCATTTATTATGGGACTTGTTGGTGGTGGTGTAGGTGGTTTCATCGCTTCCTTGTTCCATCTGCAGGGTACAGGCATGGCTGTAACGGTTATTCCTGGTACACTGCTCTATCTGAACAGCCAACTGCCGTTGTATATCTTGTCCAACGTAGTTGCCATGGCGATTGCATTTGCACTTACCTGGTTCTTCGGATATAAGGATCAACCGGTCGCAGAAGAATCGGTGAGCCATGAGAACAGTGGAGTAACATCAACTGAAGTTAAAGCAGAGGACTCTAATCCGCGTATTAATTCAGTTACCGATGCCGTTACAAGCAATCGTCCTAAGGTAGATTTTCTCGAAATCGCTTCGCCAATGAACGGTACCGTCGTTGCTCTGGAGCAGGTTCCTGACCCGGCGTTCTCGGAAAAACACATGGGTGAGGGCATTGCCATTGAGCCATCAGAAGGAAAAGTGTATGCACCGTTTGATGGTTTCATCGCACATGTCATGAACAAGAGTAAACATGCGGTGATTCTGGAGCATGAGACGGGTGTACAGATGCTGGTTCATATCGGAATTAATACGGTTGGACTAAAAGGGAACGGTTTTACCGCGCATGTGAATAGCGGAGATCGTGTAACTGCAGGTCAATTGTTGATTGAATTTGACATGGATGTCATTCAGTCTGCGGGTCTGCCTTTGATTACACCTGTGTTGGTCCCAAGTGGAAACGAAACGATAGCAACTGTTACAGCAACCTCAACAGGTCATGTTCAAGCCAATGGGGAAGCGGTGCTGGTAGTGAAATTTACTGAGCCACAATAGTGGCACGTTATAAGGGGAATGGGAGAGATGTATCTCTCCCATTCCCCTTTTTTGTGTACAATCGTATGAAATTAAAGAAACGGATCATCAATATTCTAATTAAACAAAGTGTTCTAGCACACAAGGTAACACCAGTGTACGATTATCCAATCGACGCCCTATGAAAAGCAAACGTTAATCGTGATCCTACAGGCCAGCGTGACGCTTCAGTCGCTCTGCAATCTGCATTAGATCTTCCGCGGATATCCCTGGCGCAAATTCTTCCGGCAGATCAGGTAGCTCAGGTACTGGCCCTCCATACCCCGGTAAGCCTGCAAAAGCCTCCAGTTTACCCCCATCGGTTGGGTGCGTCCCTTTCCAGATCTGAGCAATCCCCTGATAATCTTTGTCACTAAACGTGTACAGCCTGCGATGTTCTCCCTTCGCTTCCCACTTACGTGTCGTTTCAAAAGCTTTATTATCCAGTCGCGGAATAGGGAACATCTTCGTTACATCAACTCCCGTTGCAATTTCCAGTGCCTTGGCATACGCAAGAACATGCACACCGCCGCGAACAAGCAGATAACCTGTCATTTCTCGGGCTGTTTTGTTGTCCGTCATTTCGTAGACTCTCATTTTGTGGGTCCTGGCTCCGCATTCAAGAAAGAAATTATGCAACAGGTCAAAGATCAGATTGCCACTGCTCACGACATATGAACCATTCCAGGGTCTTCCCATGGAGTCATACGGGAGCGCTGTCTGAGCCGATTCGATGAAATGTGAAGTCATCCGTGCGTCTTTGCCTAAACGTAGCGGGGTAGAGTCCGGGGCGCCTGGTGAAGTGGAACCTTCAAGCATCAGGTTAATCGTATTGGCGACAAGTTCGACATGGCCGAATTCCTCCGCGGTAATACTTGCAACAATGTCATAAAAAGGACGCAGCTTGGATCTGCCTCTGAAATTAAATGACTGAAACATATAGTTATTTAATGTTGACATCTCCCCGAACTTTCCACCAAGCAACTCCTGAACTGCACTAGCTCCATTAGGATCCGGATTATTGGATATGGGTAGTTCGATGGCAAGACGGTCTACACGTTTAAACATGACATTTCCCCCTCAGTCCTAGTTACTGTAAAAGTATGAAGGGTTACTTGTACGTTATTCGGTCGTTGGTGAAACAAAAAAACGTTCTGCCAGAGCTTAAAGCTCTGAACAGAACGTTAGATGAGTTCTTATTTGGAAGTTACGCCAACAACGCTTGTTCCATTTTTCGTGATTTTGTACGTCAGCACATCTCCGTTCCAGAAATGGAACTTAAGCGTGACTTCGCCATCATTCGTTTCATTGAAGAAGTTAGGTTTCAGCTCAATCACATTACGTTCGTAATCTGGGCTAAATGTGTAGGAGAATTCTTTGAATGAAGTCCAGTTCTGTGGACCAGCGTTCTCTCCGTTTGCATATGTTGCTTCCATTGTTGCCAGTTGGTTCCCGTTAAACGTAGTCGGAATGACAAATGCACTGGTTGTACCTGTTGCATCGTTCAACTTAGGTGTGTCATATTTAATGATATTGAAGTTCCAGTCAGCACCTTCATTGAATCCAGCCGTGAGTGTGGCATTTACGCCCAAATCACCAGAGGTTGTCAATTTGGTTAACAGATTGGATTTTAACGTAAGTACATCTTTTTTGATCGTATAGTCTTTACCTCTGACAAGAGGGGTAGTGCCATTTTTCAACGAATTGAATTTGTTCCCATTCAGATTGAGTTTTACCTTCTTATCTTGAATGGCTTCATTTTGTTTAAGATATACGAGATCCGTTTCGGCTGTGGATGAGCGACCTGTCCAGCTGGCTTTCATGGTATCAAATAATTCCTGATCAGACCAAGTAAAGCTTGTGCGACCGAAGTGTTGACCGTTATCCCACAACATCGTTGTCATCTGTTTTTGACGCAGATATTGTCCAACAAATTCGAAGAATTTCAGTTTTTCGCCTTGCTCAATGACACCTGTGTGTTGATCAAAACCAAGCAAGCCATACTCACCGACGATAACCGGAATGCCTTTCGCTGTAAAAGCATTGTATACCCGATCAAATGTGTCGGTAACGTCCTTCTGTACTTCCTCGTTATACTTGGTGTAACCTGCGATGTTCACACTGAATGGCCAGAACCCGTAGTAGTGAACGGTTGCAATAATATTGGTGTCATTCAATTTCTGAATGGTCTTATTCAGTTCATCCAGATCAGGTTGAGCGGAAGAGGTATGCATCGTTGGAAGCACAAGTGGACGTGTCTCGTTGTTTCCACCCGAAGTTCTTACGATCTTGTGAAAAGAAGTATTCAATTCGTCCAGCATGCGATATCCAATCGCTGCATCTGTTGTGCCGCCTTCAGAGAAACGTGGTTCGTTAACACTTTCGAACATGAGTTTATCGGATGCATCTTTGAATTTGTCCGCAATCTGAGTCCAAGCAGAGTTATAACGTGCAAGCACGTTGTCATGGTCTTTCTCCATGTAACTGATCCAGCGCCAGGAATCATGGTGAAGATTGATCATGACGTAGAGATCCGCATCAAGGGCCCAGTTTACCACTTCTTGAACCCGATTCATGTAAGCGGAATCAATTGTGTAGTCGGGTGCGTCACCGATATGGGCTTCCCAGGTTACAGGAATACGGATACTGTTGTAGCCCTCATCTGCGATCGACTGAATTAGTTCCTTCGTAATGCGCGGGTTGCCCCAGGCAGTTTCATCTTCACCAACGGCGTCCAGAGAGTTACCCAGATTCCAGCCAGGCTCCATGGCGTTTACATAGGTCTGCATTTTGCTTGGAGCGGGTGATGCATTGGCCTGTTCGCTGTTGTCAGTTGCAGCTGAAGCCATAGCCGAGGAGAATAGAGATAGAATCATGGCAGTCACAAGCGTAAGAGAAAGGACTGATTTGCGGTTTTTTTTCATTAATATAGTCTCCTTCGAATAGAGAATGGTTAAACGTGAATAGCGGTTAAGCAGGGTGGAAATAGAGCTCAACGCAAACAAAAATTCACTTGTTTAATACTAGAATCACCACCGATTTATGTACTGAAAGCGTTTTCGTAATTTACTATATCATGATTTGATATTGGACAATACCTTCACAATTGGAATAAAAATCATGTAAAAATCAGTGATTTTGTCATATGAATAGATTGTGTAGTGAGCGTTTATTTCATTGGAAATGAAAATCATATGGTTGCTTTTGAATGATAATTAGATTTAAATACCCTGGGAGGGATCTAATATGAAGATGGATGCACATCAACATTTTTGGGAATACAACGTCGCCGAGTACGGATGGATTGGAGAAGAGATGAAAGTCATTCGTCAATCTTTTCTTCCAAAAGATCTTGAACCTTTATTGATCCAATCCGGACTGGATGGATGTATTGCGGTACAAGCCAGACAATCACTGACAGAAACCGAGTGGCTTCTGCAGCTGGCAGAACGGCATGAATGTATCAAAGGTGTTGTCGGATGGGTGGACCTTTGTTCGGATGAAGTTCGGAATCAGCTTGAACTGTTCGCGTCCAATCCGTATCTGAAGGGCGTACGTCATGTCATACAGGATGAACCTGATCTGAAGTATGTATTGAGAGAAGACTTTCAGCGCGGAATTTCATTGCTAAAGGAGTATGATTTGGCCTATGATCTGTTGGTATCCAAGGAGCAACTGCCTTATGCCGTTGAACTGGTTAAGGCGTTTCCTGAACAGCGATTTGTACTTGATCATCTAGCCAAACCCGACATAAAATCAGGTATACTCTCACCGTGGAAAGAAGCGCTTGAGTCATTGGCCGCACAACCTAATGCGTACTGTAAACTTTCAGGGATGGTGACGGAAGCAGACTGGGCAAATTGGACTCCAAAGGATTTTACAGCCTATCTGAATATCGCCATAGAAGCCTTTGGTGCGCAAAGGTTAATGTTCGGGTCGGACTGGCCCGTGAGCAACGTATCAGCTACGTATTCTGAAGTATACGGTCTTATTAATTCTCACATTAATGCCTTACCTATACTAGATCAACAGATGATTCTTGGCGGCACATGTGCTGCGTTCTATCAAATATCATAGCGGGCAATCCGAATCTAAACCGGTTTCAAGAAGTTGACAACTGTTCTGATTCTTGCTAAAGTTTTATCCAATCCGCATAATCATGATCTGGGAATGTTACCGATATGGGCATAACCTGAGCTGGCTTGTTTACACGTAATCGTGTACCCAGGCTGGTTCGGGTTTTTTCTATTTTGTCTTTTTAATGTTTCTTACGATTGGAGCGGGTAGCTGAATTACATATTTGGAAGGAGAATGATGATGACGAATTTTAAATTTCCTAAAGATTTTCTGTGGGGTGGAGCCATTGCTGCCAATCAGGCGGAGGGCGCGTATCTGGAAGATGGCAAAGGGCTGAGTATCGTTGACTTGCTGCCGACTGGAGAGAACCGTAGAAGTATTATGAAAGGTAATGTTCCGGCCTTTACGCCACTGGCTACCGAGTTCTATCCTTCGCACGAAGCAATCGATTTCTATCACCGTTACCATGAAGACATTGCTCTATTTGCAGAAATGGGATTCAAAGCACTGCGTGTCTCCATTGCCTGGGCACGGATTTTCCCGACAGGAGAAGATGCACAGCCAAATGAAGCCGGATTACAATTTTACGATAACCTGTTTGATGAATTGTTGAAAAACGGCATTGAACCTGTAGTTACATTAGCTCACTTCGATGTGCCTGTGCATCTGATCGAGAAGTACGGCAGCTGGAGAAGTCGTGAACTGGTAACTCTTTTCGAGACTTACGCTACAACGGTATTCACTCGGTACAAAGACAAGGTGAAATACTGGATGACATTTAATGAGATCAACATGCTGTTACATCTTCCGTTCCTTGGAGCGGGACTGGCGTTTAATGAAGGGGATAACATCAAGGAAATTCAATATCAGGCTGCTCACCACCAACTGGTTGCAAGTGCACTGGCAGTCAAGGCATGTCATGAGATTATTCCTGGTGCCATGATAGGGTGTATGCTCGCCGCAGGAAGCTTCTATCCGTATACCTGTAATCCGGAAGATGTGTTCCAGGGCATGGAAAAAGATAGAGAGTCCTATTTCTTCATCGATGTGCAGTCACGTGGGGAATATCCGGGTTACGCCAAACGTTTCTTCAAAGATCACGAGTTGAACATTGTTATGCAGCCGGGTGATGCGGAAATCTTGAAGAATCATACCGTAGATTATATCGGATTCAGCTATTATTCAAGTCGTACAACCAGCACCGATCCGGAAGTTATCAAAAATATGACCAGTGGTAATGTATTTGGCTCGGTAGCCAATCCATATCTGGCGAAGTCCGAGTGGGGCTGGACGATTGATCCTAAAGGATTCCGTATTACCGCCAATCAACTACATGATCGTTATCAGAAGCCGCTGTTTGTTGTTGAGAATGGATTTGGTGCCAATGACGAGGTTACACCGGAAGGTGAAGTGGATGATGCGTACCGGATTGACTACTTGAAACGACATGTAGCTGAAATGGGTGAGGCCATTCAGGATGGCGTTAACATCATTGGTTACACCAGCTGGGGACCTATTGATATTGTAAGTGCCTCCTCAGGTGAGATGAGAAAACGTTATGGCTACATTTACGTGGATCGTAATAATGAAGGTCAAGGTGAGCTGACACGACTGAAGAAGAAGAGTTTTGAGTGGTACAAAAATGTGATCGAATCTAACGGAACAAACCTGGGTGACGCGTAGTTTATATTTTTCTGAATTAAAATGGTCTTGTACGGCAATAAAACATCGGAAGTTTCATCTATATACATTGAACTAAACATTTACACAAAACGGAGAGGACAGAAAATAAGGGGATAACAGCGATCGGAAGGTTGTTCTGTCATCGGAGTAGCTAGTGTAAATATTATCTAGTTCAATTTATATAACCATGGGACTTCCGATTGTTCCTGCATTGAAAGCGTTGACATATAGTCAGGTTCGCGCTATACTTGACGCAATTATATCGTTTCTGGGATTGTTACTACTCGAAGTAGGCAAAACCTAAGCACCAAAAAAAGCAGACCACCATGTCTTGTTTATTTTGTGATGCTTCAGGTTTTTTTTGTATGCCCAAAAGACGATGTATAACTGCCAAGAGAGTGGAACGTGACGGGGGGATTGAAGTGAAAATAGCAAAGGTTATCAACAATAACGTCATTAGCATCTATCAGGCGGATGGAGCAGAGCTTGTGGTGATGGGACGTGGGATTGCCTTTAAGAAAAAGCCGGGGGATAAAGTAGACGAGACCCGCATCCAGAAAGTATTTGCATTGAAAAACAAACAAACTTCCGATAATTTCAAAATGCTACTGCGGGAAGTTCCGATGGAACTGATTGAAATTGTGGAAGAGATTATCACGTATGCGCGTGAGAATCTGGGCCGAAAGTTGAATGAGAACATCTATGTATCTCTTACGGATCATATTAACTTCGCCATCGAACGTTATCGGGAAGGCGTGGAGATCAAGAACGCATTAATGTGGGAGATCAAACAGTTGTACAAGTCCGAATTCGAACTGGGATTGAGGACGCTGGAACAGATCAACACCCGAATGAATATTGAGCTTCCACCCGATGAAGCCGCTTTTATTGCCCTTCATATTGTCAACGCAGAGATGAACGAAGAAGTTATTACAACGATGAATATTACGAAGTTTATCCAGCAGATTATTAATATAGCGAAATATCATTTCAAAATGGAATTTGATGAGGACTCTCTCAGTTATTTTCGCTTTATCACACATCTGAAGTTCTTCTCCCAGCGTGTGCTCAGTGGTACGCATTACGACAACAACTATGATCATTTCTATGACATGATTAAGGAGAAACATCCGGATGCCGCAGCGTGCACGGAGAAAATTGAGTTGTTTGTCAAAAAAGAGTACAACCATGAGCTGACCAATGAAGAAAAGTTGTATCTGACGGTTCATATCGAACGAGTGGTTAATCGATAATATTTAAATGTTGACAAAAATGGTTTTATTATAATAATATGTGATTAACAGGAATTGAATACGATTTAACTGGGATTGTTACTGGTTATGCAGGCAAAACCTAAGTCATGAGAAGGACAGGACCATTGTGTCCCCTTGCTCAAGGCTTAGGTTTTTTGCGTGCAAAAAAATCGGTAAAGGGCCTGTTTGAGAAAAAGTGGGGGTGCAGATCATGAGTCAAGAGAAACTGGCCAAAGAGATTGTAGAACTGGTTGGCGGTGAGAAAAATGTGGAATCGCTGGTTCATTGTGCAACACGATTACGGTTTGTATTGAAGGACGATGCCAAGGCAGACAAAGCCAAACTGGAGAAAACAGAAGGTATCATCGCAGTCAAAGAAAATGGAGGACAGTTCCAGGTGGTTGTTGGTAACAAGGTGCCTGAAGTCTATAGTGCCATTGGACAGATCAGTAACATTCTGGACGATTCGTCAGATAAAGAAAAACCTCGCAAAGCAGCCAAAGGGCTCGGGGGGATTATCGATATCATATCCAGCATCTTTGCACCACTTCTGGGTGTTATGGCGGGAGCCGGTATTCTAAAAGGGTTATTGTTGATTGCAAGCAATATTGGATGGCTGGAAACGACAGAAACAACATATACGATCCTGTATGCAGCAGCAGATAGTCTCTTCTATTTCCTGCCTCTCTTGTTAGCGGTTACAACAGCACGTAAATTCCAGGGGAATATGTTTGTTGCGATGACGATTGCAGGAGCACTGATCTATCCGTCCATCGTCACGTTGAAATCAGAGGGAACACCAACGGATTTCTTCGGTATCCCTGTCATTTTGATGAACTATTCATCTACAGTTATCCCTATCATTTTAGCTGTCATTGTCATGAGCAAGTTGGAGAAGTTCTTTAATAAAACACTTCACGATAGTGTGAAAAACTTTGTTACGCCATTGTTTTTGCTAGTGATTATGGTACCTCTGACATTGCTTGTATTTGGACCATTTGGCGTATACGTTGGTAATGGAATTGCAGCTGGACTGGTTGCCGCATTTGGATTCAGTCCATTGCTCGCAGGAGCCGTTATGGGTGCAAGCTGGCAGCTGCTCGTTATCTTCGGAATACACTGGGGTCTGATTCCGGTATTTATCAACAACGTTGCAGTGTATGGACAGGATGGTGTTAAACCCGCTGCGACAGCTTCGATCTTTGCTCAAACGGGTGCTGCTTTTGGGGTTATGCTGAAAACCAAGAACAAAAAACTGAAAACGCTGGCTGGATCATCCACGTTGACGGCTCTGTTCGGTATTACGGAACCGGCCATCTATGGGGTAACATTACCACTGAAACGTCCATTCATTGCAGGAGTAATCGGTGGTGCAGTTGGTGGAGCTATCATTGGTCAAGCAGGTACATTGGCATTTGCATCTGGCGCACCGGGACTACTGACTTTGCCAATCTTCTACGGACCAGGCGGACAAGGTTTTCCAGGATTGATTCTGGGTATCGTAGTATCGTTTGTTGTTTCGGCTGTACTGACGTACATCATGGGCTTCAAAGATCCGGTTGAAGAAGAAATAAAAACCGAATCTACGACATCCGCTCAGCAATCTGTTCGTGCAACGAATGCTTCGGACGAAAATGTATTTAGCCCAATCGAAGGAACGATTGTTGAATTGTCGGAAGTTCCAGATCCGGCCTTTGCATCGGGAGCAATGGGTAAAGGGATTGCGATTGAGCCAACTGTGGGGAGAGTTGTAGCGCCTTTTGATGGTACAGTTACCGTAGCATTCAAGAAAAAACATGCCTTGGCTGTAGTATCAGACACCGGTGCTGAGATATTAGTTCACGTGGGAGTTGATACCGTTAAATTGGACGGGCAGCATTTTGTCTCCCATATCAAGGAAGGCGATCGGGTCCAAGCGGGAGATCTGTTGCTTGAGTTCGATATTGCACAGATTAAGGCTGCTGGTTATCATACGGTAACGCCAATTATAGTAACCAACTCAGCCAACTACGAAGAAGTGATTCCACAGGCTACAGGTCAGGTTCATAGCCAGGAACTTCTATTGAAATTAAGTAGCGGAAATGACCAGGAACAAAAGTAGATTGATGTACTAATCCGAGGGTGTAGTGTTTTCATGGTTCCGTTGACATGGTGGAATTGGAAAATTATAATTAGATTTGTACATCTATTACATGATAATGAAAGGTGGATTATTGAACATGACACATGCGATGAGACTGCGCTTCCTTCCTTTGAATCGGTAATTGAATACGTTCAAAGGCTCTGACTATTGGTTCAGGGTAAACGGGATCAGTCTGTCATTTTCAATCATCTGACCTAAAAATAAGTGTTATACTCGCTTTCCCGTTTACGTTGAATCACAGGCCGTGGCCTGTGATTCTTTGTTTTTTCTTCTGATTATCTTAATCAGGTAAATAATTAGGTACAGGCGCTCAATACAGACTACTGGGGGGAACCGCTATGATGACGTTACTGTTCTATTGATACGAGCTGGCACGATAAGCTCGTATCGATAGAAGCGTGCTTCGCTATCGATACGAAATAAATCTTATTTCGGAGGTAGCGAATATGGAAAAGATATGTTTTGAATTAGAACAGGTTGAGATGACCTATATGGATAAAGTAATACTGAACATTGAGCGACTGGCTGTGCATCAACTGGATCGCATTGGTGTAGTGGGTGGTAATGGTCAGGGTAAAAGTACATTGTTGAAACTCATTGCGGGACAAATCCAGCCAACAGTCGGAAAGGTAAAACGTTTTGCAGAGTTTGGTTATTTGGAACAAGTGGAACCGCCCCAGTCTAACGAAAGTATCGAAGTTGACGGGGCTTTACTCAGTAAATTAGCGATACCTCAACACGATCAGCCATGGAGTGGTGGAGAACAGACCCGTCTAAAACTGGCTCAAATGTTCACTCATTATCATGAAGTACTGTTACTGGATGAACCAACGACACACCTGGATCAAGAGGGCATTACATTTTTGCTGGATGAATTGCGTTATTATTATGGGGCGCTTGTGCTGATCAGTCATGATCGTGCGGTTCTGGATGAACTGGTGACCACGATCTGGGAAATCCATCAAGGTGAGGTTCGCGTATATTCCGGCAACTATAGTGATTATCAGGCACAGAAGAGGCTGGAGCGTGAACAACAAAACCAGGCCCATGAGCAGTTTTCCAAGGAGAAAAGACGATTGGAGCTGGCCGCCCGTGAAAAAATGAAGAAAGCCGAGAAAATAACGCAGGCCGGAAGCATGTCCAAAAAAGAATCCAAGGCAAAAACAAACCGTATGGTTGAAACCAAATCCAAAGGCACCAGTCAAAAAGCGGTGCACCGCGCAGCCAAAGCGATTGAACAGCGGATGCAACAACTTCACGAGGTAAAAGCGGTGCAAGAGGATCGGCCTATGATCTTCCGTCAGCCAAAGACACTGGAGCTGCACAATCGATTTCCGATTATGGCAGATCGCCTTACACTTGAGGTGGATGGAAACATATTGTTGGAGGATGTAAGTTTTCAAATTCCATTAAAACAAAAAATAGCGATAACCGGAGCCAATGGCAGTGGGAAAAGCACATTGCTTAACCATGTTTTCCATGTGGGAGATCAGATCACAATGTCTCCAAAAGCAAAGCTCGGTTATTTTCAGCAAATGAGCTATCGTTTCACGACAAAAGAGACCGTATTACAATTCCTGAAAAATCGTTCGGAATATGAGGAATCAGAGCTCAGAAGTGCGTTGCATGCGATGCAGTTTACAGGTAATGACTTGCTGAAGAATGTTGGGACATTAAGCGGAGGAGAAGCGATTCGTCTTCAATTATGTCACTTGTTTCTTGGACAATATAACATTCTATTGTTGGATGAGCCGACGAATTTTCTTGATATGCATGCATTGGAAGCTTTGGAGCGTTTTATCAAGGCCTATGAAGGGACGATTCTGTATGTATCTCATGATCAGAGGTTTATTGAAAATACAGCGGATCAACAATTTCAGATTACGGAGCGTCAATTAATTCAGGTGAATATATAAGTTGAACTAAAGAATATTTACACTGGACACTCTTATAACAGAACAACCTTCGAGGAAGAGAAGTAACGAAAACCGCCAAAGTGATTTTGGCGGTTTCGTCGTTTTCAAAGATAGGCAGATCAGTTACCTTATGTAGCTTCTATTAAGAATCCGCCTTTATAACCGTGGAATGCATGTTACCTGTGAGACGTTGAGGTGGGAAAACCATTCGCACTGGCGCAATGATGATGGCAGCAAATACAGCTTTGATCAGATCCCCAATTATGTAAGGATAGAACCCTTGAATCATGGCCTCAGGTATGTCCATTTTGTAAGCATAGGCAAGCCAAGGGACCCCCGAGACATACACGAGCAGAGAACCAAATAGTTCAAATACAACAAAAGCGAGTATGATTCCTGTTACACCTTTGATGTTGATTCGTGCAAGCAACAATCCAATCAATAATGCGGAGAACGGCCACATCATCACATATCCTCCGGTAGGTCCAAGAAGTACTGCAAGTCCTCCGGTCCCGTGTAGCAAGGGAAATCCAAGAGCGGTGAGCAGAACAACCATCGTGACACTTAGAAAACCATAGAGTGGACCAAGTAATCCTCCGGCCAGCATGACAGCCAAAGTTTGTAATGTTATCGGTACTGGGGAGAAGCCAATGGGAATGCTTATGTAACCAAAAAGTACTAAAATTGCGGCCATAAGTGCGCTGAATACAATGCCTCGCAAAGATAATTTCATGTTTGAACAATCCTCTCCATTTTGGTAATATGATTGTTAACCAATTATATAAATGTGGTTGACGATTAGGATCGTACCACATAACAATAGAAAGGGAAAGGACTAATTTACGATGCAAGGCAACCTGCCTATAATTACATTAGAAGATGTTCGAGTGCATTATGCTTCCGAAGGTAGTCAGGTGAGAAAAGCACTGGATGGGGTCTCACTTACGCTACACCAAGGAGAATGGATTAGTATTGTGGGGGCGAATGGAAGTGGAAAAAGCACACTTGCTGGACTACTGATTGGATTCATTCCACTATCTGGAGGGGTACGGGATATCTCGGATGAACTTACCGTTCGGGGTGTACTGCAGCAACCGGATGCACAGGTACTAGGCGATACGATTGAAGAGGAGTTTCATTTTGCGCTGTCACCATTGATGGATTCTGTAGAAGAGCAATTGGAGCGCAGGCAGGATGCATTACATACTGTAGGACTTCAATATCCTTCGGAGAAGGCTGTCTCACAATTATCCGGTGGACAAAAACAACTGCTTAATATTGCTGTAGCGCTCGCAGCCAAACCGGATATATTGATTCTGGATGAGCCAACAGCCATGCTTGATCCAGGAGCAAGAGACCGTATCGAGGCCATCGTTCAGAAGATTACCCAGCGGGGGACAACGGTGATCTGGATTACACACCATCTGGAGGAAGCAACCCTGTGTGATCGAATCATTGCTATGGAGAGGGGACGTTGTGTGTACAGCGGGGAGCCGGAGTCCTTTTACTATGAAAAAGAGACGAATGAGAAGGCTATTCGGGAAAATGTACAGCTATCTCCCTGTGAACGGTTAGGGTTAGACCCTCCTTTTACTGTAAAAACTGCGTTATTGCTCAAGCAAAAAGGTATGATGCCAGAAGCCATGCCACTGCGACCTGAGCAACTGGCCAAGGAGGTCGCACGTTGGAGATCAAGCTAACCAATATACGTATAGAAGCATCGGAATCGGGCAAACGTGCACTGCTTGAAGATGTGAGTGTACAGTTGAACAGTGGGGAAATCACCTTGCTGCTGGGCTGCACCGGTTCAGGAAAAACGACTTTATTACAGACGTTGGCTGGTCTGAGACCGCCCGATGCAGGAAGTATCACATTGGATGGCACACCTTTCTGGAAAGAAGGAAAAGTGCCGCAGTCGATTTTATTGCAAATGGGACTATTGTTTCAATTTCCGGAACAACAACTGTTTGCCCGAAGTATTCAGCGTGAATTCTCATATTCTCTGCGTCCCTATCGTCTTTCAGAGAAACAGCAACAAGAGCAGATCACAAAAGCACTGAACCAATGGGACCCGCCAGTGTCCTCGGAGTTGGACCGGCGTTTTCATCTTGACAGGTCGCCATTTGCTCTAAGTGGGGGAGAGAAGCGCAGGCTTGGACTTGCTCTCGGAAGTGTGACCAACCCACACTGGCTTCTGCTGGATGAGCCAAGCGCCGGGTTGGAAGCGCAAAGTGTCGGGCTTTTGCTGGATGTACTGGAGCAACATCGTCTGGCAGGTGGTGGGGGTGTGGTAGCAACCCATGATCTGGATACATTTTTGCCTTGTGCGGATCGAGTATTGTTGTTGCAGGAAGGCCGCCTAATCGCTGATCTTACGCCGAGAGAACTTCACAAAAGACCTGAACTGCTGGAGCAAACAGGGATTGGACTGCCACCATCGATGAGACTGGCACAGCAGTTAAGAGAAGCGGGTCTTGAGCTGTCTTTGACCGCGATGACGCCAGAGGAGATGGCTGAAAGTATTGTTCAGTCCACGTCAGTTGAGGTGGGGATTCAGAACGGATCGAAAGAAGCATCAGGGACGGTAACGATGGAAGTCAAGAGCGATGTAATGAAGTATGAAAAAAAAGCACTGAAGCTGTCGTCCGTTGAAACTGAAGATGATCCAAAGCTTCTTCCGAACACCTTGACTCATTCAGGCGGATTATATGGCGTTATGGACCCGCGTCTGAAATGGATTTTGTATATTTTGCTGGTCACCGCAGCTATGCTTCAACAGCGATGGCTGGGATTGACTTTAACACTGGTGCCGGTAGTAGCAGCACTTGCCGTGCTCCCGCGTCAGACTTTGGCTGGATGTATGAAGTTAATGAAGCCATTATTATTCTTTTTCATCATCTCAACGGCGTTATCTGGGACAACCCTTTCAACAGAGGGAGGCGGTCTGCACTTTGGCTTTTCCCTGATGCAGGCGGAGGGCACTTTGCTGAATGTGTATCGTTTGTTTATCGTCACATTGGCAAGCCTTTGGTTTTCGTTGACGACACCTTATGGGCGAATGGTAGAAGGGCTTAACTGGGTACTCGGTATCGGTAAAAAGATCAGGTTGCCCGTAGCTTCGTTTGCTCTTGCTGTATCGTTAATCTTTCGGTTTATCCCGATGATCTGGAGTGAGTGGCAGCGATTCTCACTGATCGTGCGGGCACGTGGAAAGGCGGCTTTAAGACCAAATACCGTTCGAATTCGTGACCTGGGTCCGATGGTGATTCCCTTGTTAATGGCACTGTTCCAACGTGCAGAGGATATGACCATTGCGATGGAAATGCGTAAAGTTAGAGAGCACTCTACGCTCGAAGGACGTTCATCATTATTGGTATGGTCCAAACGTGATACCTGGATTAGCATGGCTGGCCTCATTGTTTTTGTACTTTTAATATGGATTCGCTAATTGTGATGGCGATGATTAACGTGATTAATCCGGTGATGAATAAGACGATGGATTAGAACCTTAAACGCAGTGTTTTCCAAAGATCATGCATAAATGCGTTTGTCCTCGCTCACAATAAGTGGACGTTGATCATCTGAAGTGGATCAGGAGGGATAAACGATGAAAGATAAGTTTTTGCGAGAAGAACGGCAAGAATATACCGATGTGTCTACGGTGGAGTCGCAGCGAAACGATATCACACTCGAAGAATTCCCGGAGGGCCCTTACGGTTCATCTTTACTATCCGAGTCTCTTGGGAAAAGTTCTCCGTGGCGGGTGGACCAGCGGTCTGCACATCGTTTTGATTATGAAAATCATGAGCTTCACGAGGGAGACGTAAGGGATTATCCAGGTCAGGATGTTTTTGACGAAACGGTTCCGGATAACGTGTCCAAGCCTCAATATACGGAAGAATCGTAAAGGGATTTTGATATAAATTAGAGCGTAGCCTCCGACAGGTTTTATCCTGTTCGGGGGTTATTTTCGTTCTGTTTAATGAAAACAAATCTCCTCTAATTCCACATTATGGGTTATTATATTCTATATAAAACAAGCTAAGGAGACGGTCCATGGAGCAAGACTATATTAAGTATGTGAGGTCATTTGTTGGTAATTCCAAAGTGATCATGGTGGTTTCAGGAGCAATCGTGTTCGATAAGGCTGGAAGAATTCTATTGCAGAAACGGTCGGATAATGGATTCTGGGGATTTCCCGGTGGTTTTATGGAGATGGGAGAAAGTGTCCAGGAGACAGCCAAGAGAGAAGTCTACGAAGAAACTGGTCTAATACTGAACTCCATGGATTTATTCTCGATATATTCTGGGCCCCAGTACGAAGAGGTTTATGGTAATGGAGATGAAGTTGCATTAGTGCAAGTGATGTTTAAAAGCAAAGATTTTTCTGGAGCTATAATAGAAAGTGAAGAATCCATAGAAACAAGATTTTTTGATATACATTCTATACCAGAACATTTCTTGTCTACGCATAAGCAAATTATAGAAGATCTGAAAAGCCATAAAGATGGATCTTAAAGTTGGAGATAAAATAATCTAGGGGGCGGCGAATTGAGAGATCGATTATAGTCAATATTTCTGGCAGGATGACAAGGTTAGATTGCGTGCTTTGCGTGAGAAAGATTGGGAAGATCATTATTATAACCTCTTTGATACACCCGCCCGTCGGTTATTAGAGTGTGCAGTAGAGTTGCCGCCAACCCATGTTGAAGCGAAGAGTTTCACGGAAAACTTCTCTGATTTTTCTTTAGCCAAAGGACGGATCATGTTTACAATTGTAAATATGGATGGTGAAAATGTCGGAGGTGTGAATCTGAACAGCATTGATGAAAGGAACGGTACCTTTAGCATTGGCATTCAAATTGACAGGGATCATCGAGGAAAAGGATACGGGACCAGAGCCGTACGAATCTTACTGAAGTATGCCTTCTTCGAGCGTAGGCTCAACAAATTCAATGATTCTGTACTCGAAGGAAATGAACCTTCTGCAGCCATGATGAGAAAACTTGGATGTATTCAGGAAGGTGTGCGTCGCCAGGTGATCTACACCGATGGAAAATACCAGGATATGATCCTCTTTGGATTAACCAAAGATGAGTTTATGGAAAAAGAGGGTCTTGTATGATTCTAGTATAAATAAGATCGCCAGAGAGCTCGAAATCTGCCAATGTTAGTTGGATAAATGATAATGTACTTTAAGCGGAAGGCGAGAGAGTATTCTAATGATATCAAATCTGAGGTGATCGTGTGGATAGAGCAATACCCGATCCGACATGGAAAAGGTTAGGTTTTGCTGAACAACCTGATTTTCATACTTCTGGTCTGGGTGTGGGGATTGTAATTATCGATTCAATTAAACAACATCATCTCGTAAATCACTTAAATACACGAATCAAATGTGTTGCCGTACATGAAAATATGACTGTCTCTGTGCGAGACATTTCATCTATAAACAGGGAGGAGGATAATCGGAAAGGTGAACATGGCCTTATGAGTGCACTGGCTTTAGCCCATGAACCTATTCTGTTAGAGGAACAAATTCACGTCGGGATTGCACCAGCAGCAACATTTATAGTTTTAGATCATGGCGCATTTACAACTGGAGAAGGAGAACGTCTGAAAAAAGGAATGGAATGGATTCTTGAACATGGGGTCGAATGGAATATTAAGATTATTTTAAGTACTGGTTGGCAGGCATTAGATCATGAAGTTTATCTTAAAAATACGAGTGAAAACTCAACGGTTAAAGCATTGGCGACAGCTGTGCAACAGGGCATTTTGGTTATTTGTTCGAATGGAAATACACGTTTAAATAACATCATGCCTCCAATACAATATCTAGCAGTAGGAGGCTACGTTGATCGTGGAAAGGCCGATCGTTCATTACACGTTCCTTTCCCTGATGAACCATATGGTAGAAATGGAGATGGCCACTTTAGGCCAGATATATTAGCGCCCAGACTACACCTTACAATCCCCTCTTATGAAACTGAAGATTCTGGTCAGCGCGTATCTTTTTATGGGGGCACCTCTGGATCGGCTACGCTTGTGGCTGGTGTTGCGGCCCATTTGTTCTCCCAATTTCCGAGTCTAAGTGCGGAGATGCTAAGACACTTGTTAGTCGAGCATGGAGAACCACTTGAGGGTAATGATAACCTGGCTCCTCGAATTAATGTTGAGAATACAATTCGTTATATGAACAGGGCAGATAAGCCAAGGTACATAACAAAAACTTTACCCATGATAAGTATAAAAAATCAAAATCTCTATAGCGCAATTCATTCAATCGATGATACCGAAAGAGCGCTCTCTTTAACAGTTTTAGTTGAGAGGGACGAATTATCACGTGAAGAGTTATGGAGTTTCACGAAAGATTCATCCGCTATTGTTCGTAAAATTGCAGTATCGACCCTCGGGGAACCGATGAACGAACAAGAGCGAAAGTTGTATTGGGTGCATTTAATGCATGAAACAGAAGGAGGAGTGCGTGGATGGTACATGCATGGATTATTGCAAAATGCTCCAAAGGAGGAAATACACAATTGGATAAAATGGTCAACAGATATTAACTGGTCGGTTCGATGGTGTGTTAGCGAATATTTAGCTCAATATCCAGAGTATTTTCCCCAACTTGAAAAAACCCAAGACCCTGACGCTATACATATCAAGGCATTGCCTTTAAGGGAATGGTACACGGCTCTATAATGATGTAATGTAAATTAAAATGTGGAGGCAACCTTATGAACCAACCCATACAAACTGATGAATTAATCATCGATTGCAAGGATATTTATTTACGTGAGTATCGACTCGAGGATTTGAAGAAACTGCAAGAAATTACGTGGCAACCTGAGGTGTATGAATTCTTACCGGGATGGAAGGCTACGATTGAAGATAGGAGCCTGTGGCTCACCGAATATGAAATTCCTGAGAATCAGCGTTTTAAACAAGCTGTGGTGGCGGGAGGAGACATCGGAGATTTATACTTACGTATGGCTATCGTACTCAAAGAAAATGATGAGTTTATAGGATGGTGTTGCTCAGGGATTAAGGACGAACTGCCAGCACCCAATCGGGAGATTATGTACGGTATTTCGAAACACTTCAGAAATCGTGGTTACACCACGCAGGCGCTCAAAGGAATGACGGAGTATTTGTTTGAACATACAAACGTGGAAGTGTTAAATGCCATCGCTTTGACTACCAATCCAGCATCTAATAAGGTGATACAGAAATGTAATTTTGAACGGGTCAGCTCGATCGAGATCGAGAATGAAAAGTATAACCATTACCACCTGCGTAAGCAACAAGGCCAATTTTAATAGAACGTAGTCCCATAGTGAAGGGCTATAAAATGAAAGTTTCGGATCAGGTTGGACAGTTATTGCTCTGGCTGTCTGATCTTTTTTGTATTTATTTTAAGAAGCTACTGAGGAAACCTTGTTAGGATACGTGCTCCCTTACATAAATGCAAAAGGTTAATTTATAGCATAAGGCTTATATTAATAATTTTCTCCTCGATAATAGCGCTCCAGTTTGTTATCCAAATGAACAAGCTGCGCTTTTTTCTGCTCTATATCATTCAGCAACTTTTGCTTTTGATCCTCAATCAGCTTGGTTCTTTCCTTCAGCGTGGAGGTTCCTTCGTTGACCTGATCATAATATTTTTTGATGTCTTCCACACTCATCCCGGTTTCGCGAAGGCATTTGATAAAAACCAGCCAGTTCAGATCATCCTCCAAATAAAGACGGTTATTCTGCTCATTTCGTGCAGCAGGTTTCAGCAGTCCCTTTCTTTCATAAAAGCGGATCGCTCCAATGGAGATCTCAACTTTTTTTGCTACTTCTCCAATCGTTAACATGTTAATCCCCCTTTTTATAAAAATAATTTGACCTACACTAAGTGTAGCATAGTAACTTATACATTGTTAAATATAAATCAAATTATGGAAAGAAGGATTCGCATGAAAAAGACTGTCTTTGTAACCGGAGCAAATAAAGGAATTGGATATGAAATCGTAAAGCAGTTGGGTGAAGCAGGTTGGAAAGTTATCCTCGGCGCACGTAGTGTTGAACGGGGTGAAAGAGCTGTTTCAGAATTAACTTCCAAGGGGTTAGATGTAGAATTTGTACAGATCGACATGTGCGACTTGAAGAGCATTGAGCAGGCAGCCGATACGATTCACAAGAGTTATCCTGCAATAAATCTTCTGATCAATAACGCGGGTATGCCGGGTGCTTTCTCTCATTCCTTTACGGATACAAAAGAGGAAGATCTACGGAACGCCTTTGAAGTGAACTTTTTCGGCACCTTCCGTTTGAATCAGCGATTGTTCCCGTTAATCAAAAATAATGAAGGCACAATCATTAATGTATCAACTGACATGGCTTCTCTGGACCATATGCAAAATGCGGAATTTACTTTAAATGCCTTCGACTATAATTCATCCAAAACGGCCAACAGTGCCATGACACTTTCGATGGCTTATGAAGTGAAAAACAGCAGGGCGCAAGTCTTTGCAGTAACGCCCGGATTCACATCAACAGATCTTAATGGCAATGCCGAAGGCGGTAAATCAAAAGAAGCCGGCGCTGCGATTATCGTGCACTATGCGACGGATGGTAAACGCCATAACGGGGAGTTCCTAGATGAAAATGGCGTGTACCCTTGGTAATCCAACGTTGCCAAAAGCAACGATAGAACGGGATGAATTTTAGCGTGTATCTTCAAACTCAAACTCATATTCAAATTTAGGCAAGCTATACGATGATGGATACCAAGGTCTCAAAAGTCTTGAGGTCCAAGATGGCTGATCCTGACGATTGGGTAGACAATTTTCTAACGAACCCAGGACGTCTTATTCGGCCTTTAGGTACGTTTCTTAAATTGTAAAGAACATCAGACACGCTATTTCCCGAAATCCCCTTAGAAAAACGCAGTAAACGGTTGTTTATTCTAATATAACGTGGCTCAGGTTCATTAGATCTCTGCGAACGCTCCAAATGCTTGAATAAGACGCCTCAGATTCGTTAGCCTGAAAGCCTGAACCCAATTGAGCTACTACTTTACACTCTATCAATCAGATACAAAAAGAATCCCCCATTCATTTCTTAACCGAAATGAGTGGGGGATTTCGTCATGCAATGAAAAGCCGGAATTAAAATGGAAGATGAGCATCGTTTGGAGAGCCTGCCTAGAGCTTGCGTAATGATCAAGTAGATCTTACGTATAGCCTACTTGCAGCCGACGCTCAGCCTAGACATCAGCCTTATACAACGGCATTAATATCATAAATTCAGTTCCCACGCCTACCTGACTTTGTACGGTAATATTCCCACCATGCGACTCCACAATCGAGCGGGTAATGGCGAGACCGAGACCTGCGCCACCTTGTTTGCGCGAACGAGAACTGCTTGTGCGGTAAAATCGCTCAAAGATATGGGGCAGATGTTCAGGTTCAATGCCTGTGCCGTTATCTTTCACTGATAATTCAGCCTTATGATACGTGGCATATAACGTTATGGAGATGGCTCCATGCTCAGGATCGGTATGCTGCACCGCGTTATGGAACAGATTCAGCACAACCTGCTTCACCTTGTAAGCGTCAGCCAGTACATATACTTCAGCCGTCAGATCAAGATGAATGGATCTTTGCTGAGCCATCATGGCGAGTTGTGGTTGCATTTCGAGCAACAGACTGTCTAGCTGAATGACCTCCCGCTCCTGCTTTGGAGCCTGATCCAGCTTGGTTAGTAACAGCAAATCTTCAACCAGCTTGTTAATTCGTACCGATTCGCCGTGCATGCTGTCCAGCGCTTTATACAATTGATCTTGATTGGTCGCTGCACCCCGCTGTAGAACTTCAATGAAGCCGTGAATGGAGGTGAGGGGGGTACGAAGCTCATGAGAAGCATCAGACAAGAAACGCTGCATCTGCTCTTTCGATTCCCGCTCCGCTTCAAACGAGTTCTCCAGCCTTTCAAGCATGCCATTGAAGGAAACTGCGAGCTGATCCACTTCCTCTTGTCCCTGAACGACGGGAAGTCGTTCTGCGAGGCTACCTGCATCGATCTGCTGTACTTTATTCACCATGTTGGACAGGGGAACCAGCGTCCGGCGTAATACCTTAGTGTATAGAATAAGACCGGCTACCATGGCCAACAGCGATAACATGAGGAAGATCAGAAGCTGTTTAATAATCAAATCTCTCAGTGGCTTCGTAGCTGTGCCCATCTGGACCATCGGTAAACCACGATTGCGTGGACCGGGTGAAGCAAATACAATCAATTGCTCATTCCCTTGGCTATCCGTGACGATCCGATAGGGAATGTGTTTTTGTTCTTTCAACTCATCTGTAATGTCCTGATATTCAACGGTTGCTAGTTGAGGGGCTTTCAGACCGTCTTCTCCAAAAATATCCTCGAACGTACCTTGGTTATCAAACAGGGCCAGTGAACGGTCAGGAATAAACAACACCCGATTACCAGACCCGTTTCCTGCCTGTCCACCGAAAGGATTGTTGGAAGAGCCGCTACGTGACTGGATTCCGAGCCAAACCGGAGGCATGGACATGAGCTGTTCTTCCATGGTTTTTGCCTGATTCCGGTAGAGAAAGCTTTCCATGATCCAGAATTGCAGGATACCGATTAACAATAACAGCCCGGCAAGCACGAACAGAGAACGTGAGAGCAATTGAGAACGTAATGAACGAGGCCATATCCAGTGGTGGAGACGTCTTATACGAAGTTTATTTTTCTTAGGCAGCGAGTTCATCAGAGATCCACCCTGTACCCGACACCCCGAAGCGTACGAATGAGTTTATGCTCTTTATCCCCGAGTTTGTCGCGCAAGGAACGAACGTAAACCTCCACAATATTTTCTTCCCCGCCAAAATCATACCCCCAAACCCGACTCAGAATGGTCGCTTTGCTAAGTACAATTCCATGATTAAGAACAATAAATTTTAACAGTTCGTATTCGGTAGGAGATAACTCCAAGACCTGATTCTGATAGGTTATTTCTTTACGCTGATCATCAATTCGGAAGGGACCGTGGGTGACGGCTCCTATTAATAAAGGAAATTGATTACGAAGTCTGGCCTGAATCCGGGCGAGCAGCTCGTCAAAGGCAAAGGGTTTGATCATGTAATCGTCAGCACCTAGCCAAAGGCCCTTAACCCGATTCTCGACTTCGTCCTTCGCTGTTAGCATAATTACGCCAACCTCGGCACCGGTCTTACGAAGACGCTCGACCACTTCGAATCCATCCATCTCTGGCATCATGACATCCAGAATAGCCATATGTGGCTTGAATTCAAGCGCCAACTCAAGCGCAGCCGCTCCATCGGGTGCGGTGCGCACATCAAAGCCCTCATTGCTTAATCCAAGCTCTAGAAATTGTAAAATATGTGGTTCATCATCAGCCAATAGTATTTTAATTCCGCTGCTAAGCTTCATAATTTGCCTTCTCTCCTTGCCCGTTTCATCTAGACTTCTCCCTCACTTCGGAGGGACTGTATGTAGTATTATCGCTTGCCAAACTGAAATTTAGCTGAAAGGATTGTGAATTATCCTCAGACAACATTCAGCGGGCACTCATCCCAGTTTTATTTTGGCATGTCACAATACTAGACATGAAGAACTTTGAAGGAGTGATCAACATTGAATAACACCAAAAGAAGGATGGATCTTGTCCTTCTGTCGATTGTATTACTGGCGGCATTTTTGAATGGGTACGGTATCTGGAATGATCAATATGCCAATTCCTATTATACGACTGCCGTTGGGAGTATGCTCAGCAACTTCCACAACTTTTTCTATGCTTCACTCGACTCGGCAGGCTCGGTCACTGTAGATAAACCACCCGTTGTCTTCTGGATTCAGACGGCCTTTGCCTATGTCTTTGGACTGCATGGATGGAGCGTTATTTTGCCTCAAGTATTAGCGGGAATCGGTTCGGTGCTCCTGATCTATTTCATGGTGAAACCTACATATGGTCTTGCAGCAGCACGAATTTCGGCACTTACATTGGCAACTGTGCCTGTCGTGGCGGCAGTCAGCCGGACCAACAATATTGACAGCATGTTGGTGTTTACACTACTGCTGGGTTCATGGTTTTTGTTCAAAGGCAGCAAACAAGGAAGTACTTGGCGCATTCTGGTTGCTTTTGGGTTAATAGGCGTAGCATTTAATATGAAAATGCTTCAAGCCTACATGATTCTCCCGGCATTTTACTTGTTTTATCTGCTTGCATTTCAGGCGAAATGGAGAAGGAAGATCATCCTGCTGATCGGCAGCACAGCGGTTCTGGCGGTGGTTTCCTTATCCTGGGCGGTCACTGTGGATTCTATACCCGAAGACGAGCGGCCTTATATCGGTAGCAGTGAAACAAACTCGGTCATGGAACTCGCCTTTGGATACAATGGTCTGGCTCGCCTAACGGGTCAGCAGAATACTGCAGGTAACGCAGGTATGCCAAATGGTATGGGACAGGGAGATAATCGTGGCAATCGAGGAGACTCGTCTTCAGGTCCTAATCAGACAGGCAGTGGTGTTCCTGGCGCTGGGCAAGATGTCAATGCACCGGATAACGATAACATGAATGGTTCGAATGGCAATTTCCCGAACAGGCAGATGCCAAATGATATGGAAATGCCAAACGGAAGAGATTTCGGCGGAGGCATGGGCGGAATGTTTGGTACGGGGGAGAAAGGTCCTCTACGTCTGTTCCAGACTGAACTGTCAGGCCAAGCTAGCTGGCTTCTGCCAGTTGTGCTGCTTGGATGCATTGCCATATTTGCAGGATTAAGACGGAGAAATATAACCAACAAGCACAAGGAAGCCTTGTTCTGGCTGACCTGGCTGCTTCCCGTTGCTGCCTTTTTCAGTGTAGCAGGTTTCTTCCATCAGTATTATCTGATTATGCTTGCACCTCCAATTGCGGCGCTGACTGGCGCAGGATTTGTAGCGATGTGGAAGTCATATCGTGATCGCAATGGCAGGCAGGCATGGTTGCTTCCGGTGTCCGTGTTGCTGACGACTCTGTTCGCCTGGTATATCATGCAGGTGTATAACGATACGATTGGTGCAGGCTGGTCCATTAGTGAATTGATCGCAGGCATTCTGGTCACGGTCATCCTAATCGTTATGCTTCATCGCACACATCAATGGAAACAGGGCTTCATTATCGCGGGATTCATGGTGATGCTGATTGGTCCAATCTACTGGGCATTCACCCCAATAACTTATGGTGGCAACAGCATGATTCCGGCAGCAGGACCTACTGGTTCCAATGGTATGTTTGGTGGAGCAGGAATGGGCATGCCGATGGGTAACGGTGCAGGAGACACAGAAATGCCTACAATGGGTGGCCGTGGCGGAATGGGCAACCGTAACGAAGAAGTGGATACAGCTACACTGAATTATCTGAAGGAGCACAATACAGGCGAAACGTATCTCTTCGCTACTACGGACTATAATCAGGCAGCACCTTATATCATCGATGAAAGAGCAGCGGTCATTACGCTTGGAGGTTTCTCCGGGTCAGACCCGGTGTACACAACGGAGGAACTGGAGCAACTCGTCAAGAGCGGGCAAGTGAAATACTTCATGGTTGGTGGCATGGGTGGCCGCGGAGGAAACTCAGATATTAGCGATTGGATTAAAGAGCACGGAACCGAGATTCCAACGTCAGAGTGGAAGACAGGTACGGACAGCGGAACTATGGATAACGGAGACACGGAGAATGAAGCTGGACTTGGATTTGGATTCGGATTTGGCGGACAGACGACTTTGTATGAAGTGAAATTGTAGACGAAATAAAAATCTCGAACGAAGTCCATTGGAAAAGGGAGGGGACAAACATGGCTCACGCGTACCGATACAGCATTATTATTCCCATGTATAACGAAGAAGCGGTGATCGAGGAGACTTATCGGCGTCTGAAGAAGGTCATGGGCAGCACAGGAGAGAGTTATGAACTGTTGTTTGTTAATGATGGCAGCGTGGATCGAAGTGCACAGATGATCCGTGATTACGCCCGTTGGGACGAGAGTGTGAAGCTGATAGATTTTGCCCGTAACTTCGGACATCAAATTGCGATAACAGCTGGTATGGATTATGCAGTGGGGGATGCGGTGGTTATTATTGATGCGGATCTGCAGGACCCTCCCGAACTGATACTGGATATGATCGCCAAATGGAAAGAGGGCTATGAAGTCATATATGCCCGTCGCACCAGACGAAGTGGGGAAACTCGCTTTAAGAAATGGTCGGCGAGTCTGTTCTATCGTGTACTTCGTGCTTCAACGGATACGGATATCCCGGTAGACACCGGAGATTTTCGCCTGATTGACCGCAAAGTATGTGATGAGATGAAACGTCTTCCGGAGAAAAACCGATTTGTGCGGGGGTTGGTCAGTTGGGTCGGATTTCGTCAGACTGCGATTGAATATGAACGTGATGAACGTCTGGCAGGTGAAACAAAATATCCGCTGAAACGCATGTTGAAACTAAGCCTGGACGGCATTACTTCATTTTCGTATAAACCGCTCAAGCTCGCAGGTTATGTAGGTGCGATCCTGTCGGTTGGTGGATTCATCTATATGTTAACGGTTATTATTTCGGCCATCTTTACGGATTCAACGATTAAGGGATGGCCATCCATTGTGAGTATCATGCTGATCTTTAACGGATTCATCCTGATCATGCTGGGCATTCTGGGCGAGTACGTGGGCCGCATCTATGATGAGACCAAGGCGCGTCCGCTATACATTGTGAGAGATGTGGTGCAGGCCGAGGGCCAGCAAGCAAAATCCCAATTGACAGTCCGAGTTGCTCATCATGACTAAGCGTCTGGTGACACTCTTCAAGTTCGGTATTGTGGGTGTTGCAAATACGACAGTGGATGCGGTGGTGTTTGCTTTACTTGCGGTGGTCGGTGTACCGGTTCTGATGGCTCAAGTAATCTCGTACAGCTGCGGTGTTGCGAACAGTTATTGGCTGAACGGCAGGTGGACTTTTCGAGATACGGCACGAGGAGGTGGCGATAGAGCGAAACTTATTCGTTTTCTAATCACTAATCTTATCGTTCTCGCGTTATCCGCTCTCATACTGATGACTTTGCAAGATATGCTGGGTTGGAGTCTCGTGATGAGTAAAATCCTGGCGACCTTGATGGGGATGGTTCTGAACTATATGGCCAGCAGATATTGGGTGTTTCGTATCGCTACTTAGCTGCCCACAGCGTGCAATATTGGTTATAAGAAGCAAATGAAAGGAGTCTATGATGATATGCGAATCAAAAAAGCAGTTATTCCGGCAGCGGGTCTCGGAACCCGTTTCCTGCCAGCGACCAAAGCACAGCCCAAAGAAATGTTACCGATTGTAGACAAACCGGCCATCCAATACATTGTTGAAGAAGCAGTGCAATCAGGAATTGAGAATATCCTCATTGTGACTGGACGCAACAAAAAATCCATAGAGGACCATTTTGATAAATCGGTTGAACTTGAACACTCTTTATATGCCAAGGGCAAACAGTCTTTACTGGAAGAGGTGCAGGCCATCAGCGAGATGGCAAATATTCATTTTATTCGTCAAAAGGAACCACTGGGTCTGGGGCATGCCATTGGGTGTGCACGGCAATTTGTAGGGGATGATGCCTTCGCTGTACTGCTGGGAGATGACATAATGGTGTCTGATCCGCCTGCACTTGCACAGATGGTTCATCTCTACGAAAAGACAGGCAACCAGATCATTGGTGTTCGTCAGGTAGACGCGGCAAATGTGAGCAAATATGGCATCATTGATTCGAATGGTGCAGAGGACCGGGTTCACCGGGTCACCAATCTGGTCGAAAAACCTTCCCTTGCAGAAGCGCCATCCCGAACAGCTGTAATGGGACGATACATTCTGAAACCTTCCATCTTTCCAATCCTGGATCAGATCGAGAGAGGGGCTGGAGGGGAATATCAGTTAACGGATGCCTTGAAAGAAGTAAGTCAGGTGGAGGAACTGTTGGCCCTTGAACTGGAGGGGCGTCGCTACGATATAGGCGATCAATTCGGATATATTCAGGCGATCTTGGAGATCGGACTGTTGCGCAAGGAATTACAGCCCATGCTGACACCCTATCTTCAGAAGCTTGCAACTCAGTGGGCATAGGAATTGATATGCAGCAGAGGTTTAGATCTGCTGTAGGACGGGTTCTCCTCCGTACCGTGGTTCTGTCATAGGCTCTAGTGTTGTACAATTATTCCAGTAACGCTACAATTAGCAAGAAGTTCAAGTTGCTCTTTGAGGAGTGAGGAATCATGAATGAATCTATCATCAGGGACCTTATTAAGTATATGGACGTGGAGGACAACGCCGCCATTCAGTACATTCAGACCGAGCATCGGATGAAACTGGGACTCTTTTGGGGAATACAGGAAGGCAGCCGGGTTCTGGAAATCGGTTGTGGTCAGGGAGATACAACGGCCGTGCTTGCACATCTGGTGGGGGAGCACGGGTACGTTCATGGTGTAGATATTGCACCAGAGGATTATGGTGCACCGCTGACCGTAGGCGAAGCGGCAGCCAAGCTGCGGAGATCTCCACTGGGTGATCGAATTCGAATGGATTATGATTTCGACATTCTAAGTGATCAGGCTCAATTCGCCGAGAATGAGTTTGATGTTATCGTACTTTCCCATTGTTCTTGGTACTTGAAATCGTTTGCCGAACTCGCTGAGATTCTTAGCAAGGTTAGGACGTGGGGACATCAGTTATGTTTTGCAGAATGGGATGCCCGAGTTACAGATGTGAGCCAGCTCTCACATTGGTTATCCGTTCTGATTCAGTCCCAGGTCGAATGTTACAAGGAGAACAGCTTCTCCAATGTGCGCACGCTCTTTACACCGGAGGACATCCAAGAGCTTGTCTCTGCGGCAGGCTGGACGATTAAGGAAGAGAATTCGATCCATTCTCCCGAGCTGCAGGACGGTCGTTGGGAAACCGAAATGACACTGGCAGAAGCGCCTGTGGAACTGAAACTGCTTCCGATCCCGGACAAAGTAAAGACACTTCTTCTTTCCGAACTGAAATTACTTAGGACACATCATGCCACGAGGCCTGGGAGCCCACTGGGAACGTATGCGATGGTTGCCAAAAAGCAGTAAAGAAATAGCTATTTGTAGTATGTTATAATAAAAATGTCTATCGACGTACTTTTCACAGAAGACAGACCGTTTAGCTGAAGTTTTTCTTGCGATAATTGAATAGTTCAGCTCCGCTGGAAACATATAAATTCCATGATCTAAAAAAATGTGTTTACTTCATCACAGTAATTTTGATATTATAATCGCAATATCAAATGCGACGAAGAGACGAGTAGATAAAAATCATTCTTTCAAAGAGAGCTCCGGCAGCTGAAAAGGAGTAAAGAACTTTTTATTGAATAAAGACTCAGAGCAGCACATCGGAACTTAGCATTTAAGGGATGGTGTGACAGGAGCTCCTGTTACAGAGCTAGAGTATGAACGGTCTACAGCTGGCAAGGTGGTTGTAAACCTTTACTTGAAGAGGCGGATATGGTGACATATTGGCGAATCTGGGTGGTACCACGAGAGTTCAATCTCGTCCCTGAGACTATTGTCTTGGGGATGGGATTTTTTGGTTTTTCCGGGGTGTGACTACACGCTTTGGAATTGTCTGAATAGTGTTAATTAGGAAGTCAATTTCATAATACGTTTTTAGTGAGTAAGGAAATTGATTTGAAGAGAAGAATCACTTAAACCGAAAGGAAATGATGATTGAATGTCAGCAAAATTGAAAGTTGGTATCGTCGGAGGAACAGGAATGGTGGGTCAGCGTTTTGTGGACCTGCTTGATCAACATCCATGGTTTGAAGTAACAGCTATTTCTGCAAGCGCCAATTCGGCAGGTAAAACATATGAAGAATCCGTACAAGGTAGATGGAAACTCGCAGTTCCTATTCCGGAAGCTGTGAAGAAAATCGTTGTTCAGGATGCTTCCCAGGTTGAGGCTTTTGCCAGCCAGGTTGATTTTATTTTCTGCGCGGTTGATATGAAAAAGAATGAAATTCAAGCGCTCGAAGAGGCTTACGCTAGAACAGGCACACCTGTCGTGTCCAACAACTCCGCTCACCGCTGGACAGCAGATGTACCAATGGTAATCCCTGAGATTAACCCGGGACATCTGGACGTGATTGAAGCTCAACGCAAACGTCTGGGCACAAAAACCGGATTCATTGCTGTAAAACCAAACTGCTCGATTCAGAGCTATGTGCCTGCACTGCACGCCTTGCGTGAGTTCAACCCGACTCAGGTTGTTGCTTCCACGTATCAAGCAATCTCCGGAGCAGGTAAAAACTTTACGGACTGGCCAGATATGCTTGATAATGTCATTCCATACATCGGTGGCGAAGAAGAGAAGAGTGAGCAGGAACCACTACGAATCTGGGGTAGCATCGAAAATAATGAGATCGTCAAAGCATCGGCTCCATTAATTACAACACAATGTATTCGTGTTCCAGTAACGGATGGACATCTGGCTACTGTGTTTGTAAACTTCGAGAAAAAACCAAGTAAAGATGAAATTTTGGAGCGTTGGTTGCAGTTCAAAGGTCGTCCGCAGGAACTGGCTCTGCCAAGTGCACCAAAACAGTTCATTACGTATTTTGAAGAAGAGAACAGACCACAGACAAAACTGGATCGTGACATCGAACGCGGAATGGGTGTCTCCACAGGCCGACTGCGCGAAGATTCACTCTATGATTACAAATTCGTTGGATTGTCCCACAACACGCTCCGCGGAGCGGCAGGTGGTGCGGTTCTGATCGCAGAACTGCTTAAAGCCGAAGGATATATTCAACCGAAATAAGCATAAAGGCATCATGAGCAACAGATTTCTGAACAGGATATTTCATGAAAAACCATCACTTGTTGATGGTTTTTTTGTATTGTGAACAGGGACCAGAAAATGGGCAGGAATAGATTAAAGAGATCCCAGCAGAGGGTTGTAGTGGCGAAAAACGCTGACAATGTTGTCGGCGTTTTTTACTCAGGCTCATTTAGATATACATAATGTAAGAAATAGCCTATATGTTTTGAACATACGTGAGCTATATCATGTGAAGTTTAAGATACTATGCTAGTTTGCTGCTTCATAGCAGCTGCTGGGCACTGAGCCGAAACCTCGGCTTCAGGAAGACTGCGACTTTTTAAACGGGATGCAGGACAACTCCCTTCTTCGTCACGCTTGGTTTCCCAATTGACCGGGTTGGTCATATCCGGGATGCGTTGCTCCAAAATGGCCTGATATTGACGTGCTTTCTCTTCCAAATGGGCTACGCGGCTCTTAGCCTCTTCAAGCTGAATCAGCGCCGCTTCCTTATACTCCATCATAAGTGCGAATCGCTGCGAAACGGTTGAATCACCTTCGAGGCAGAGATCGACGTATGTTTTAATATTTTCAATCGGTAAACCTGTCTGCTTGAGGCATTTGACGCCATGTAGCCAATTGATGGATTCTTCATCAAACACCCGAATATTATTTTTATTGCGTTGAATGCTCGGAACCAAGCCTTTATCCGTGTAAAAGCGAACAGCGTGCTCTGTGAGTCCCGTAAGCTGGGCAGCATCCTGGACAGTATACATATGTACTCCTCCTTCTAAAAAAATATTGGAGACCGCTTGACTTCGTGTAAGACGAAGGAGCTAGGGTTATTGTAACGCAAGTCGGCCGGAAGTGGAATCCTCGCTTTGTTGCTGAATTTCAGGAATACGTGACCACTTGCGATTCACAATTGAACCATAGGAGGAATTGAATATGCAAACGGTAACCTTGAACAATGGAGTGAAAATGCCGATTATTGGCTTTGGTGTCTACCAGGTTCCCGATGCTGATGAATGTGAGAACACGGTATATGAGGCGCTGAAGGCCGGTTACCGCCTAATTGATACCGCTGCCGGTTACCTAAACGAAGAAGCGGTTGGACGTGCAATTAAACGCAGTGGCATAGCGCGGGAAGAACTTTTCATCACGACAAAGCTTTGGATTCAGGATGCAGGATACGAAAGTGCCAAGCGGGGGTTTGCCAAATCGTTAAGTAAGCTGCAGCTCGATTATCTGGATATGTACCTTATTCACATGCCGTTTGGTGATTACTACGGCGCATGGCGTGCGATGGAAGAACTATACCGTGAGGGCAAGATCAGGGCTATCGGTGTCAGTAACTTCCTACCTGACCGCCTGATGGACCTCATCGTCCACAACGAAGTTGTGCCTGTCATCAATCAGATCGAAACGCATCCGTTTCAACAGCAGGTCAACAGCGCTGTTTTCATGAAAGAACAGGGGATACAGCACCAGTCATGGTCCCCGTTCGCCGAAGGTCGCAACAATTTGTTCAGCAACGAAGTCTTGGTTTCCATTGCCGAGAAACATAACAAATCCGTCGCCCAGGTTGTACTGCGCTGGCTTGTGCAGCGGGATGTTGTTGTTATTCCAAAATCAGTACGCAAAGAGCGGCTTATCGAGAACTTCGATATTTTCGACTTTGTACTAAGCCCGGAAGAGATTGCAACCATTTCCACACTGAATACCAAGGAAAGTCTATTCATGAAGATTGATAATCCTGAAGTTGCCAAGATGCTGGGCAATATGAAAGTGGATTTGTAGCCAAGAACTGATTGCTAGGTTTACGAAACGTAGCATTATCGTAGCACTTGAAGTAATAAAAGCAATCCAATGCAAAACGCCGACAATCATGTCGGCGTTTTTTTCATCCAATATTTTGTTAGGCCGCGGATGTCTTATCCGACTTATGCAGAAGCTGAGAGCGACGACCGAGCAGATAACCTGTCAGGGAAGCGAGCATCTGTTGGAATACCATGCCAAGCACGACCGGGACAGCAACAGGTGGCGGAAAATAAGAAACAGCCAGTACTGCACCTGCGCTGATATTACGCATCCCTCCATTAAACACCAGAGCGACCTGATCGGCCTCGTTCCAGCCCAGCAATCGAGCGATGAAGTAACTTAGCGCATAACCGAATGATGCCAGGAAAATGATGATGACCGCAAGACCAGCCAACTTCCAGTTGAAATCAGCCAAGTAGGGCGCAACGACAGATCCGTTAATCGCAACAACTGATGCCATGAACAATTTGGACAACGGATTCAACCTTGGTCCCCAGACCGGGACAATGGCGCCTTTGGTCCACTCATTCAGCAGCATACCGAGCAGGGATGGTACAACAATCATCCAGAACAGACTGCTCATCATGGCTGCTGTGTCCAGTGTGACACTGGTTCCGATTAACAGGGATAACACCCCGGGCACTACAAAAGGAGCAAGCATGGTATCAATCAGGATGATGGATAGCGTAAGTGCGATATTGCCCCGATAGATACTGACCCAGATGAAGCTGCTTATTCCTGTCGGAATCACGGCTGCCAGAACAAGGCCCGTTATGGTGTACGCATCTGTAGGGAAAACCAGATGACCCATACCAAGAGCAATTAGAGGCATCGCCAAATGCAAAATAAACAGACATACAAACAGGGGGAACGGCTTTTTCAGCACGTTCACAAAATCCCGTATCCCAAGACTGATACTTCCAGCGAACGTCATGAACGCAAAAAGCCAAGGGGATAAAAAGGTATAAGAAGAAAGAAAACTCCCGCATAACACGCCAATAATAATGCTGATTGGGGTAATCAGTGGCATGATGCGGTTCAAGCGTTGGTTCAAGGCTTGAAGCATAATCATGACATCCCTTTACCGTGTGATTTTACCATTATACATCTTAATAACGTTGGCTGCAGACCCATTTGCAAAGAAGCAGTCTGAACAGGTATCATGGACTTGGAACAAGGATTCCGATTAGGAGAAGGGGAGATGATCATGTTCATAAGAAAAAGAAAGCACACATTAATGATGACAGGCCTTATTGCATCAAGTATTCTGCTGATTTCGGCCTGTTCTGTCGTGGAACAAGCTAATCAAAGTTTAAATTATGTGAGTGGGGCTACTGATTATATAGAACAGGTATCAAACGCCGGAGCTGATCTGCAAGAGCTTGCATCGGGTGCGGTGAATAATCCGGAGATAACAACGCAGATTCAGGAGAAAATCGATCTGATCCAAGCAGAGGCAAGTGAATTTTCTCAGTTGACTGCTCCTGCAATAGGAGAGAGTATTCATGAAAATCTGGTCAGTTACAATACTCAATTAACAGAAGTTGTAGACAATTTCGAGAATACAATTGCAGAGCAAGGTTTTACGGCAGAGAATTGGGAGAAGACAGGCATTCCTGAACTGATCACCAATATCAATAATTTGAAAGATCCGCTTAGCGGACTTCAGGGTGAATAAAATTAATTTTCAATATGGAAGACAACACAGTTTGAAATTCTCATATTTTATAAGGGCGAGATATCGGAATGATTGAATTACCGTTATGCTCGCTTTTTTATTTTCCCAAAACTCATGCATATTTAATATCACAGGAGCTAGACTATATCATGTAAATAGGAGATGTATATGACATTTATCTCTTATTTATGTGAAGATGATCTATGGTTTGACAAGGTTGGGACAGAGGCGTATGATAAGTATATAAGTTAATAAAATATAGTTACTTACTATAAGTTTAGAACTACACCTAAAACTATTTTGCCAAAGGAGAGCTGAGTCATGACTCAACACAATGGAAAAGTAATCATTATTACAGGTGGAGCAAGTGGTATTGGTAAAGAGACAGCACTTCAACTTTCGGATCAAGGAGCGACTATTGTTGTCGCTGACTATAATGAAGACGGAGCGAAGAAGCTTGCGGCAGAGATTGAAGCAGCAGGAGGAACAGCGGGCGCATACAAAGTGGATGTATCCAAAGGGGACGAGATCAAGGCCCTGATCGACTGGACCGTAGAGCAATATGGTACGTTAAGCGGTATTTTCAATAACGCAGGTATTGGACTTGTGAAGCCATTTCTGGAGATGGACCCGGAATCCTATCACAGAGTCATTGATGTAGATCAGCACAGTGTATACTACGGTATGTATTATGGCGCGAAAAAAATGGTTGAATTGAACGTACAGGGTACCATTGTAAATACAGCTTCGATCTATGGAAGTGTTGCTGCAGTAGGCAGCTTCAACTACAACGCAGCCAAGGCTGCGGTTGTTATGATGTCCAAATCCGGTGCATTGGAACTAGCTGAGCATGGAATTCGTGTAGTTGGTGTAGCACCTGGCTTTATCGAAACACCGATTCTGGGTGATGACCAAGCCATGAAGGATGCGCTTGCTACTCAACATATGCGTGGAGAGCTCATTCAACCCGAGAAAGTAGCCAGTGTGGTTACATTCCTGTTCAGTGATGCAGCCAGTGCAGTTAATGGTACAACCGTAGCCGTAGATGATGGATTCCTCAGCTTCAAAACTAAATAAGTACCCTTTTATAATTAAGAGAACTCATCTCAAAAAACAGAAAAAAACGGTGCAGAACGATTTATTCGTTTTGCACCGTTTTTGTATTTTGTATTTTCATTATAAAGTAATCATGGCATATGAGATGGAAATAAGTTTGTCGAATCATCCCGAAATTTCAGAGATCGTGATACAATTAGCAAGGTTGTATCTTTTTATCATTTTGTGGTGTGTCATATACAATTCGAACTCCGAGAGAGCCATAACTCTCTTCTTTGTAATGACATTGAGAACAGGTTTTGGTCGAGCATAACGCATCGTTATGAACTTGTAATTTTTCGTTGCACTGTGGACATTTATTTTCAAAAAGAGTCTTCAACACGTTAAACATGCTTAATCACTCATTTCGGATTAATTTACTTGGTTTTTATTATAACGGATAATTTTCGCTGTGTATAGCACTTTTGAGTGATATCGAAATGAGATTTATATAGCACGAAAGGAAGCGCATAACCGATGGATCTTCTGCTTTTTGTCATCATGTTTATACTGGGTCTGGTCGGTTCATTCTTCTCCGGTTTGTTGGGTATTGGTGGGGCCATTATCAATTATCCGCTACTGTTATATGTTCCATCCTGGGTGGGATTGGAGCCGTTCTCAGCACATCAGGTATCGTCGATTAGTATGTTTCAAGTGTTTTTCGCTTCACTTGCTGGTGTGATTGCATTCCGCAGAAAAGTAAAAACGGGTAGAAGCGGTGGGGCGATCGTTCACCGAGGTTTGGTGCTATACATGGGCTCCAGCATTCTTGCTGGCAGTCTGATCGGCGGGTTCATATCCGGTCATCTGGACGGAAGGGTTATTAATCTGATCTATGGCATTCTGGCGATCATGGCGATTGTGCTTATGCTGATTCCCGGAAAGGGAAAGCTTGATACCTCAGCTCCACTGGTGTTTAACCGATGGATTGCAGCAGGCACTGCTTTTGCAGTAGGTATTGTATCAGGAATTGTTGGTGCGGGTGGTGCCTTTATCCTTATTCCGATCATGCTGACGATTCTCAACATCCCCGTACGAACAACGATTGCTTCTTCACTGGCGATTGTATTTATCTCCGCAATCGGCGGCGTTATAGGTAAAATTACGGGTGGAGACATTCCGATGGAACCCATTATCTATACGGTGATCGGCAGTCTGCTCGGGGCATCCCTTGGTTCACGGATTAGTTCAATGATCAATGTGAGGGTACTTCGATATGCATTAATCGTACTTATCGCCATCACAGCGGTCAAAGTCTGGTCTTCCATTCTGTAAAATCACGTATGTAGAAATGAACAATGACGATTTCGTAACCAAACGGTTGGATCGCCGTATAAAGATTATGAACATGAGCTGAAGCGTTGGATACACGATCAAATGAGTTCAGTTTTCGTCCATGGAGCACCTCATCTCCTTTCATGGATACATGTTTAACATTAATAGAATTTGAGGTATCCACCCTATGAATAACGTACTTACAGAACAGGCTGATGCAGGATATCGGCTAGCTGAGCAGAAAGCATCTCAGTATTTTACTTCTCTTAGGCAGCAACTTATGGATAATACGTATACGACAGCACTTACCCAAGATATTCATGTATGGCAAAAGAAACATATTCATCGTTTTGCCTGGCTTTCTCTTTTATCACCTAGCAAAAGAAAACCGGATCCTCGGGATGTTCATAGATATATCCACTGGCTGAATACGACAGGAAAGCTGGATGATTACCTGGATCGGAGTATCTCCTATATTTATATGCGAGATCTGGGGCAAGCCCTTGATTCTCCGGGTACGCAGGCCCGAATTCAGAACGTTGTCCAGAATACTAAAAAATACTTTATGGGCTCAGCTACTGGGCGAAAAGGACAGCCTGATTATATCAGTCTGGCTGCGTTGTACCGTTGGGGACAGAAGGAGCACATTGAAACAGCTGTCATCTGGGTGATGAACAAATTAAAGAATGTAGCATCCAACATCCCGAAGGAGCTGGATGCAGAGCAGGCGCAGCGGAAGCTCATCAAGATCATTCTTGGCGTGGTCCTTCATGTGGACGATGAGATGAATGAGCAGACGCTACCTGAAGAACGCGCCCGGAGATTTGATGCGGCGATCCGACTTGGTTATTCGTACGGTTTGACATATCCATTTGTGGATGATCTGCTGGATTCTCAAGCTTTGACAGTTCATGAAAAAGAACAATATTCCCTGATGATACGCGATGCACTTCTTACCGGGGTCGTCCCTGATCTGGGGGATTGGAAAGGCAGCAACCTTGAAGTAATTGAATATGTACATTCCGAGCTTCGGGAAGCATTTGAGTACATCAAGAACTACCAGCATCCAGAGAAACAGCGCACGTTTTTAGAACAATCCTATGTATTCTTTCAGTCTCAGGAGATCGATCGCAACAAGAAATTAGCCAATGCGAATTATAGCAATGAAGAATTGTACATTCCGATTATTATCAAATCCTCTTCTTCCCGATTAATCGTCCGGTCTGTTCTCAGTGCGCCAGTGGATGAAGGATTTGATCTACGGACGTTCTATTACGGAATATATAATCAGTTGGCTGATGATTTTGCCGATATGTTTGACGATATGGAAGAAGGGGCAGTAACTCCGTATACCTACTATTTGAAGTATCGAGATTTGCGTCCCGACTTGATTAATCCATATGAATTGTATTGGGCAGTCATCTCTCATCTAATCCATGATGTATATAACTCGGACGCCAAGACCCGCGAGGTCATACTGGATCGTGCCATTAACGGTCTGAAGCGTTGTAAAGAACGGTTGGGGCAACAAAAATATGATGAAGTGATGACGATCTTTGCCTCTGGGCAGCCTGAATTCAATCAACTGGTTCAACAGATGGTGCGAAAAGCAGATGACGTTGATTTCCTTGATAAATTGTTACGGGATCAGGTTGTGCTTCAATTGAAAAATGACAAACAGGAGAAAGAGGAGTTCAAACAGACCATTCGAACGGTTCGCGAACAGATTAATGTGGAGTTGCAGATTGCGAAGCCCGGTGGCCTTCATGAGATGAAAGAAACGCTGATCGATGCGGCCAATTACAGCTTGCAGGGAGACGGAAAAAGGCTACGTCCGATATTAACTTGGGTTATGGGCGTGCGCGAGTATGGTCTTCATGAATCATCCATCGTTCCGCTGCTAAGATCATTGGAGTACATGCATACCGCTTCCCTGATCTTTGATGATCTTCCTACGCAGGATAATGCTTCGACAAGACGTGGACGTTCCACGCTGCACCATGTACACAATAGTGCCACAGCAGAGCTTACGGGTCTGTTTCTCATTCAGAAGGCGATTGGAGAGCAATCCTCATTGGATCGTTTTGATGCGGCGACCGTGCTCAGACTCATTCAGTATTCGGCTGAAAAAGCAGAGGATATGTGTATGGGGCAGGCCATGGATCTGAACTCCAAAGGCAAGGCATTGACGCTGGAGCAGTTGAACATGATCTGTTTTTACAAAACAGGCATTGCCTTCGAAGCTGCCCTGGTCATGCCAGCGATACTTGCTCAAGTGAAGGAACCGGAGATGGCTGCGCTGAAAAAGTTCGCTTATCATGCAGGGATCGCCTTCCAGATCAAGGACGACTTGCTGGATTTCGAGGGAAATCACCTCATTCTTGGGAAACCTGCAGGTCAGGATGTGCGGAACAACAATTCAACCTTTGTGTCTATTCTGGGTGATGAAGGCGCGAAGAAAGCGATGTGGGAGCATTATTGTCTTGCTACAGATGCATTGAACGAGATGCCGAAACCTATTCCATTTTTGAGACATTTATTGGATTATCTTATTGGTCGCGAGCGCTAACCCATTTTTCTAATGATTCCGTGTTGCATATGACTCATAATGATATATAATGACAAAGTTCGGGATTCCATGTGGATGGATTCCGGGCCTTGTTTGGTTTAAAGACACAAATCTCTTAAAAAGATTTGTTTCAACGGTTGAAATTCTGGGTATTAAGCAGGTACTGTTGTTTTAAAACTGACTAATTTTTATAGAACATCTTATATCAGTAAAAATTTTAGATTTCGACAAAATTTACATGGAGTCTATGCCAAAAGGAGAACTTACAATGCAGGTTCAAAAGGTCGATCATCATGAATTGTTCGAGCAGATCTATAACCAAGCACCTATTGGGATTGCACTCGTTGCTCCAACAGGGCAATGGATGAAAGTGAACCCTGTTTTTTGCTGTATGCTAGGTTATACAAGTGATGAATTAATGGATCTCACGTATCAGGATATTACACATCCGGATGATTTCTCACAAGATATGATCTGTAGTTATGAGCTATTTGAAGGTAGATTAAAAGAAAATCAATACGAAAAACGTTACATTAATAAAAATGGTGACATCTTATGGTGTTCAATACATGTTTCCTTGGTTCGAAACGAAATTACGGATGAACCTCTTTACTTCATTTGCCATATTGTTGATATCACTGACCGCAAAATGTCTGAGCAAAAACTTCTGCATAGTGAAGAGATGTTTAAACTTATTACAGATCATGCTCAGGAGATCATCTATATTGCTGATCAGGAGGGCGTTTGTCGATTCTGCTCTCCCTCAGTCCAACATTTATTGGGTTATTCGCCAGAAGAAGTTATTGGTCAAAATAATGATGCATATTTCCACCCACAAGATCTGGAACAGATCTCACAGATGGACTTAACTAAAGGAAATCTGTTGAATATCAGGGTTCGTCATAAAGAGGGACATTATCTGTGGTTCGAGACCACATACAAGGTCTTTGGTGATGCTGAGCATGGACAGCAGATTCTTTCGATAGGACGAGATGTATCCGAACGAAAAAAACAAAAGGATATCAGTGCAGAGGCTGAACGTATTGCCTTAATTGGTAGTTGGGAATGGGATATGGTCTTAGACCGTATTACATTTTCAGATCAGATCTCTGAGATTTTTGAACTTGAACGCACCTGCAAACCATATCGTATAAGTGATGTTTTTGATGTTATGGATGCCGAAGATATAACCTCTTTACAAAAACATATTGCAGGGGTAAAGCAGGGTGAACCGCTCGATTTTGAATACAAACACATCAGCTCTGATGGAAATGAGAAGTATCTTCACTTACGTGGATTAATTACGCTTGATGAGCATGGTCAGCCAGTTCAGCTGAACGGAACACTACAGGATATCACTGAACGCAAACGCATCGAATTTAAATTGCAGGAATCAGTGGAGCGATACACTTCGCTTAAGAAATACAATCATGACGCCATTATCTCGTTTAACATGGATGGTAATATTATGAATGCGAATCCAGTGGCGGTGAAAATGACGGGCTGTCCTGTGGTTGAAATGATGGGTACAAGCATAAGCAGATTTATCGGAGCCAGTAATCTGGGTCTGATTCTGGGCAGTAACTATGAGATGGCTGAAAAGGAGATCAACGCTGTTCGGCACACGAATGGATCTGAGACAGAAGTCTTGGCTACGCTTGCTCCAATCATTATTAATACATCCAATGTCGGGTTTTACCTGATTGCGAAGGATATTACGGAGCAGAAAAAACTGCTGGTAGCCAAAGAGACAGCGGAGAGAATGAATAAGGCCAAAAGTGAATTTTTGGCGATGATGAGTCATGAAATCCGCACACCTATGAACGGTGTAATTGGGATGACGGATTTGCTTTTAGATACTCCTGGACTTAGTGGGGAACAAAAGGAATACATCGAAATCATCCAGAAGAGTGGAGATTCCTTGCTGGCCATCATTAATGATATTCTTGATTTTTCCAAAATCGAATCAGGCAAAACCGATCTGGTAGAAGATCCTTTTGATCTCGTAGAGATCGTGACCGAGACGGTGCAAATCGTAAAACCACTGGCTCGTGAAAAGAAGCTGGATGTTCGTATGTGCGTAGAAGATGTTATTCCAACTCCGGTGTATGGTGATGCTTATCGTCTTAAACAGGTACTTACCAATATCATCGGCAACGCGGTCAAATTCACTTCAGAAGGCGGCGTAGAAGTTAAAGTGGGAGTTAAGGAGCAGTGCGACAATAACGTGCAGCTTTATTTTCAGGTAAAAGATTCGGGCATTGGCATTCCGGCTGAGAGAAAACAACAGTTATTTGAACCTTTCTACCAACTGGAGAATTTTATGACCCGCAAACCTCAAGGTACCGGTCTTGGCCTTGCCATTAGCAAGAAACTGGTGGAGCTTATGCAGGGTGAGATCTGGATCGAGGAATCGGATGAACCGGGTACAATATTTATATTCACCGCCCAATTTAAATTAAATAACGGTGAAGAGAGCAACAGGTTGGATCAACAGCAGAAGAAGAGCAGAACATCAGCCTTACGGATTTTAATTGCAGAAGACAATGAGGTGAATCAACTCGTCCTTAGCAGAATCGTTGAGAAAAAAGGGCATTTCGTGGATCATGTGGCGGACGGTGTTGAGGCAGTCGAGGCGGTCAAACACACTTCATATGATATTGTCTTCATGGATGTGCATATGCCAAGGCTTAATGGATTCGAAGCGACAAAAGCGATTAAAAATGCTTTGCATCCCGAGAGTTGCCCATTCATTATTGCGGTAACTGCAAATGCCGTAAGAGGAGACATGGAAAACTGCTTGAAGGCAGGCATGGATGCGTATGTCAGCAAACCGATCAAAATTGAGTCCATTATGCAAGCATTGGAGAGCTATTACATCAAAAATAATCTCTGAGTATCCTAGAAATGGATTCATGAGCAAAAAAAGCTGCTAGCTTAAAATAGGCTAGCAGCTTTTTTTTGTTGTTCCATGATTTTGTCCTCCATCCTGCATCCCACAGATGCGACTAAGGACAAATCTCTAAGGATTTTTGATCCACAATTTGGAGATGTCCAGATAACCGAATTCTGCTACCTGCATGCCGAAGATGCTCTGATCCAGTTCAGCCTGCTTGTTCATGTGACAGCCATGCAAGATCCAGCAGTGATCACGTAACAAGGCTTCAGCTTCATCCAGGAGCGCAGTACGGTCTTCCCGATGGAACTTTGCGAAATGATCCAGTTTGTCATCCAGTAGAGACTGGTATGCAGGAGACATACACATATGAAAATGGTTGGACAGGTTTTTGAAAAAATGAATCATGCCGTACTGCCAATCTTCCTCCAGTATCTCTTCAGCGAGGATCAATTGCGCGTTCGTGGTCTCCTCTGAGTTGAAGTAATTCACAACGGCCTGCAAGCTGATGTTCAGACCGATGGACGCTGCACGACGTTGGAACCACTCCGCAACGTCTGCATCCTTATTATGCTTATACGATAATGTTACCGTCTCACCCTGGTACCCACAGTTATGCAGTAATTCACGAGCATGTTCAAGAGAAGCAACGGTCCAGTCTTGGGCTGCACTTCTCCAGGGAAGGAAGCTGCTGGCTGGTGTAATCCGATTCCCGCCCAGATCTCTGACAAGTGCGACCGAATCATAAACTATACGCAGGGCTTGCCGAAATAGGGGATGATGATGAATACCTTCTTTGTGAAAATTGAACAGCATATACTGACAACCCAGCGCCGGATAATTGATACTGTTCGTCTGATCACATCCTGTTGCCAGACTTAATCGATCTGTACCCGGTAGCTCATAATAGCGATCATTCGGACTCAGGTCAGGCACAAACCAGAAATGGACTTGATCCAGATGTGGCCGGATGCCGTAGTACGCATCAAAAGCGGTAAGCTCCAGCACATCTTCATTCAGCTCAGAGATCTGAAAAGGACCGGTACCTACCAATGTATTGGCTACATTGTAATCGTTGGGCAGGATTGTCATCCGAATACAACTGAACAGATGCAAGAAAAATCGATTAGGACGATGTAGAACAAACTTGATGCAGTAATCGCCAGCTACTTCCGCACGTTCAATATCCCGATATAACCAGATGGACGGACTTTGCACATCAATCAAGCGTTGCAACGTCGCTTGGACATCCCGGGACGTCATGACACGACCATTGTGGAAACGTACACCTTTTCGGAGATAAAAGGTCCATAAGCAATGGTCTTCGCTGCATTCCCACATGTGAGCCAGTGCTGGCAGGAATGATTCCGTCTTGGCATCATAAGTGATCAACGTATTACAGACCTGGCTTAATAGGTAGGTTTCAAATGCAGTATAAACAAAGGCTGGGTCCAAATCACCTAACTGGCGTGACCTCATGATGCGCAGGATATCCTGACCAGAGGCAGTTTCATCGTGGCCGTGAAATCCCATCTGTTGATGAAGGGAGAGCATGAGCTGTTCTCGCAATGTATCATCCATCTGAACGGTTCCGATGAGTTCAATGGCATCTTTCATTTTGCCTTTACCCAAAAGTTCGGTAAAACTCGCTTCCAACGCTTCATTCATGCTACGCAGCATTGTTAACTCCGAATGATGTCCACGACCACGCCCAGGCTGCCAATGGATAAAGCCTTGTTCCTCCAATTTTCTGAGAATGAATTTCACATTACGAGGGGTGCAGCACAAGGCAGCGGACAGGCTATCAATCGTTACCGCTACAGGTTCATGAAGTTTGAATGAAAGTTGTTCGGCCCCAGCAAGCCTTATAAAGTGTGTATGCAGGGTATCCATGGTCATGACTCCTCTATTAAAGGTGAAAAGTGTGATCATATGTTTACACTTTTCTTTCCCCCTTTTATCCTTACAATTACACATTAGTAGAGGTTGTTCAAAAAGTCCGCTTTTGAAGCATCTAGAAAGAATAGGAGAAGTTCGCATGAAGCAATATTTAAGGCAGATTCACCCCTTGGCATGGACGATCATTATCGGAACCATGTTTGGACGTCTTGTGACGTCCATGAGTATCCCGTTTCTATCCATCTATCTGACACGTGTGTTAGATGCTACACCGACCCAGACCGGTATTACTGTGGCCGTTAGCTCGCTGGCAGGTGTCATGGTCAGCTTTTATGGAGGTTATATTTCGGACCGGATCGGTCGCAAAATCGTGATGTTAATCTCGGTATTTAGCTGGGCAGGTGTGTTTTTTATCTTTTCAGCAGCAGAGCATCTATGGGTGTTCTTTGTTGCCAATACGTTAAACGGATTATGCCGCGCAGTATTTGAGCCCACCTCCAGAGCGCTGTTATCGGATATTACTTCTCCGGAGAACAAATTGCTGGTGTTCAACCTCAGATATGCTGCAGTTAATCTCGGTGTAGTCTTTGGGCCAATTATCGGATTTCAGCTGGGATCATCTGAATCAACGTTCCCATTTGTGATTTCCGGCTTGATATACATAGCCTATGGACTTGTATTATTTCTTCAATTCAAGCTACAGCATGCCAATCTGCCAGAGCGTCATCAGGCAACCGCACCACGTTTGCGTGAAGCACTCATAACCACCGGTCGCGACCGGGTGTTTCTGCCAGTATTAATCGGTACCACATTTTGTGTTCTGGGTTACGGGCACTTTAGTTCTACGTTGGCACAGTACTTGGCGAGGAGCCCGATCTTTGAAAATGGAAGTCAGATGTTCTCGTACATGCTTTCCCTGAATGCCGTGACGGTACTGATTATTCAGTATCCGCTTGTGCGAACCTTCCGAAACTTTCCACCGCTTGTTCCTCTGATTGTGGGTAACCTGCTGGTTGCAACCAGTCTGATGATGGTTGGAATCGCTGAAGGTGTACTCATGATGATGATGAGTGTCATACTATTTACTATTGGGGAAGTATTGTTGTTCACGATGATGGATATGCTCATCGACCGGATTGCAAAGCCGGAATGGAAAGGGACGTATTTCGGTACCATCGGCTTCAATAATATCGGTAGTGTCATTGCTCCTGTCATGGGAGGGTTGTTGCTAAGTCAATTTGGAGCGGAGAATGGGCTGGCCGTTTTTGTACCTATTGCGCTGACAACTGCACTGGGAGTACCTTTTCTTCTGATCGCACATAGACGTCTTGTTGTTAGAGAGAAGCAAGCCGAATCCACATCATTAAGTATGTAGCGGAAGTTGAAAATATTAATGATATGAATTAAATAACAATTCAGTTAAAATTATCTTGACGAATGTTAGTCCAGCGAATACAATAAACAACAAATATGTGAAACGGGTGGGATGATGATTATGTTTATGCCTATACAGATTTCGAATCGATAACTGAATACGCATGAGCATAGTGACATTAATCCAATTTTTTTGCAATGATCGCGTTGGGACAGTCATGTTTGTGCACCTCTGTCGTGGACGCTCATCATTATTGCGATGCAGAGGAGATACGGGAAATGCTTTGCATTTCATTCGATCTCTTTTGGCTACAAGCTGTAGATGAACATTAGTTCATCTATGGCTTTTTTGCATGCATTTCACCCAATTTGTTCACATGGGAAGGAGCGTTTGGAGCGTTATTTTATAAAAAACTAACTTGTTAAAAAGGAGAATGTACAATGGTCAACATATTTTCTACATATCAATTATGGGCGGGAAATCCCGATTTTAATGTCATTATGTATGACTCATCCTAGTGATCGCAAATTTGCTGTCGTTAAGATCATCAACAAATATGAATAGGCAAGAACAATTAAATAAACCGATAAAGAGGTGGGACCTGTGCCCAAAACAGAGAAACGCTCCATGTCATGGCTGCTGCGTTATCTAAAACCAGTCAAAGGACGGCTGGCCTTACTTTTAATCATGTTACTCACATCAACGGGGCTTCAGCTTTTGAATCCACAGATTATTAAACGATTTATTGATACAGCAGCAAGTGGTGGAGTCCTCACCAATCTTGTTCAGCTCGCAGGAATATTTCTGGTTGTTGCCGTGTTTAATCAACTCATCACGGTAGCGGTCAGTTATTTGGGGAACGACGTGGCCTGGCGGGCCACGAATCAACTGCGCGGAGATTTGCTGAAGCACTGTCTGCGTCTTGATATGCGTTTTCATAATGTGAAAACACCTGGAGAGATGATTGAACGTGTGGATGGTGACGTAACGAGTATCTCCAATTTTTTCGCAATGTTCATTGTGCAAGTGATCGGGAGTTTTGTGCTGCTGGCCGGAATTCTCGGATTCATGTTCAGTGTTAATGTGCCCATTGCTTTGGTGATGACCGTGTTCACATTATTATCGATCCTTTTCATGGTCTTTATCCGAAATCTAGGCGTGGACTCTTCCAAAAATGAACGTGCGGCAAGTGCCTCTCTGTTCGGATTAATTGAAGAACGCATTGCCGGGATTGAAGATGTGCAAGCAAATGGTCATGTGCCTTATGTGATGAACCGCTTTTACCGCACGATGCGCACGGTATTCCGTAAGGGGAGAAAAGCCTGGCTGCTACGGGTTATTCCGTGGAATACCACAGTAGTTCTGTTCGCACTGGCGGTCACTGCGGTGCTTTTGCTGGGTGTGCATTATTATATGGAAGGTCTAATTAGTATCGGAACATTATTTCTGATCTACCAATATACGCAGATGCTGAATGATCCGATTGAGATGCTTGGAGATCAGGTGCAGGAGTTCCAAAAAGCAAAATCAGGCATGCTGCGCTCCAGAGAGCTATTGTCCATGCATAGTGTGATTGAAGAGGGTACAGAGGAGCAATTGCCGGAAGGACCTCTTGGTCTGGAATTCAGTCAGGTACATTTCAGTTATAACCAGGATAAACCGGTATTGCAGGACATTACTTTTGCCATTAAACCTGGAGAACGTCTAGGAATCATCGGTCGCACAGGTAGCGGTAAATCGAGTCTTAGTCGTGTTCTTCTCCGGCTGTATAATCTGGATCGGGGTACGATTCGTGTAGGTGGAACGGATATCACAAAGCTTTCGTTACAAGCACTCTATCGCCGGGTGGGTATGGTGACACAGGATGTACAGTTGTTTGATGGCACGCTGCGTGACAATCTGACCCTGTTCAATGGGGATGTATCGGATCAGATGATCAAGGAAACGACGGATCGCCTTGGACTTAGCCAATGGATTAATTCACAACCAGAAGGACTTAATACGTATCTGGCTGCAGGTGGAGCTTCATTGTCGGCAGGGGAAGCGCAGTTATTTGCCTTAACCCGCGTATTCCTGACCGAACCGAGTCTGGTTATTCTGGATGAGCCGTCGTCACGTCTGGATGCTGCGACCGAAGGTATGCTGCAATCTGCAATTGACCAGTTAATGAAACAATCCACCGGAGTCATCATTGCTCACCGACTGGCTACACTGGAGAAAGTGGACCGGATTATGGTGCTAGGTGATGGGAAGGTACTGGAATTTGGAGCGAGAGAAGAACTTGCCAGTAACCCGGCATCTCACTATGCCAGACTGCTCATTACAGGCCGAGAGGAGGAATTGGCATGACTGTAGCAGGATTTATAGGCCGTTTGTTTCGATTCAGGCCTTTGCTGTTTATAATCAACGGATTGTTATGGTGTATATTTCACTCCTTACCGCTAGCCATTGGTATTGGAATGCAATGGTTTTTTGATCGCACAACAGCGGGTTCTACTGACTACATGTGGCTTGCTGTGCCGCTAATCTTTATTGCTTTGGTCCGAATGGCACGGGTGGGCACATTTTTTGTAGCCTTCTATGCATGGGTTACGTATCTATATCATGTTCAGGCGATTTTGCGAACCAACATGCTCGCAGCAATCATGCGCTGGCCGGGACGTAATCTTCCGGCTTCACCAGGGGAAGCGATGAGTCGCTTTCGGGATGATGTGGATGAAGTCGTCGAGTATGTGGAATCATGGGTAGACTTCTGGGGACGTCTTGTATTTGCTGTTGTGTCTATCGTCATTATGGCGAACATTAATTGGCAGATCACATTGGTTGCCGTGCTGCCGTTGGTGGTCGTTACCTTACTTAACAACCTGTCCGGAAATCGGGCTCGGAAATATGCACAGGTTAATCGAGAATCGACTGGGCGAATTACCAGTTTTATTGCGGAAACGTTTGGAGCAGTGCAAGCCCTGAAACTGGGTCAGGCCGAAGAGAATGTCTCTACACGTTTCAACCAGTTGAATGAAGATCGTCGCCAGGCTGCACTTCGAGACAATCTGTTCAAGCAGTGGATGAGATCGATGAATCAGCATGTTCTAAGTATCTGTACCGGATTGATTCTACTGATGTGTGCAGCTGAGATGAAAGCAGGGAACTTTACCGTAGGTGATTTTGCCTTATTCACCAGTTATTTGGCCAATATCGGATTTAGTATTTCACTGTTTGGTTATATGGTGTTTCAGCACAAAAGGCTCAAGGTATCCTATGATCGTATGCGTAAGCTATTCCGCCCAGGGGAAGAAGACCAGATCATGGATTCGAGGGAAATCTATCTGTATGAAGATCCGCCGGAACTTGTAAGTGAACAGAGGGACCCTAAGGAGAAGTTGCAATCTCTTGAGGTGAAAAAGCTGACATATCGATATCCGAATTCTGCAAATGGCATAGAAGAGATCAGTTTCCGTCTGAAACGCGGACAATTTCTTGTGATTACGGGACGGATTGGATCAGGTAAATCAACACTTGTACGCACACTTCTGGGATTGTTACCCAAACAAAAAGGGGACATTCACTGGAATGGAGCAGCTGTTGATCCAGCCACGTTCCTGATGCCGCCTAGAGCTGCGTATACCCCTCAAGTGCCAAGATTGTTCAGTGATACGTTGAAAGAAAATATCGTCCAGGGCAAACAGGGTAACACCGAGCAAGCCCTTGAAAAAGCCATTCGTCTGGCTGTGATGGAGAAGGATATCAAACATCTGGATCAGGGGCTTGAGACCCCGGTTGGTCCAAGAGGAGTCATGCTTTCAGGCGGGCAAATTCAGCGCGCGGCCACAGGACGCATGTTAATGACGGAGGCGGACCTGTTTATCTTTGATGACCTGTCGAGTGCACTGGATGTGGAGACAGAACAACAAGTATGGGAAGGGCTGTTCCAAGAGCCGGATGTCACCTGCATTGCAGTTTCTCACCGCAGGGCAGCACTTTCCAAAGCAGATCACATTATCGTGATGAAAGATGGACGCATTGAAGCCGAGGGAAGTTTGGTCGAATTGCTTGCCACCAATGAAGAGATGCAGCTGCTGTGGCAAGGGGAACAAACCCCCGCCAAAGTTGGATAGCTTTGAAAATTTAGAAAAGATAATAAAAAAACAAAAAAGCCTTACAGACGACTCCTTGAAAGAGGACAGTCTGTAAGGCTTTTTATCGTTATAACGAGTGGAAAGATGGAATATTTTTATCTCATCATCTGAGCAATCAAGGAATACGCAATGATGACCAGGAAGATAATAGTGATATGGTTAATGGAGAAGATAAACATCCGTTTGGACCATTTCTCTGTTTCTTTCTTGTCAAAGGTAGCCACACTGAGAATGAGCCAAGCCAAGCTAACCAGAAATGCCACAATAGCGACAAATGGACTCATCGGCCAGAATAAAAAGCTGGAGATCAGTAACAGTACCAGATACACATTTGTCTGAATGTATGTCCGTCTGATGCCTTTAACAACGGGTAGCATGGGAACACCAGCAGCTTTGTATTCGTCAAAACGACGAATCGCAATCCCGTAGAAGTGAGGCATTTGCCATAAGAGCATCGTAACGACCAATGCCCAGATCTCGAAATGACCCAGTTCCGGTGAAATGGCTGCCCAACCGATGAGTGGAGGCACAGCACCCGAAAGACTTCCCACTTCCGTGTTGTAGATCGTTGTACGTTTGGTCCACATCGTGTAAGGGAACACGTACAGCAACAGACCCAAAATACCAAATACAGCAGCGGATGGGGAAGCGATATACAACATGATGCCCCCGATGATCGTGATTGCAATACCGAGAATTAGACCCGACTTGGTATCTACGCGTCCCGTAACGGTAGGACGTTTCTTCGTACGTTCCATGATCGCATCAATATCACGATCATACAAGTTGTTAAACACCCCTGCAGCTCCAATAATGAGAGAAGATCCAATAAAGGAAAGGATGATTGGTACAATATTAGCTAAGATTGAAGCATCAAATACATATAAAGCCAAACTTAAACCCGCAAACATGGCGATCAGGTTGGACTTGATGATTCCGATTTTGATCGTATCGAAGAATACTTTCGGAATCGAGCTATACTCCAGGCTGATATTGGTCTGTGAACCATTGTTCAATGTTTTCAAGAACTCACTTCCTATATCTATACTTGTATATTATGTCGCTATTATACCATTCAATACACTATGTGATTTAATTAACGTTTTAGTATTTAAAATAATGTCATTTGATTGTGAACAATTTAAAAACAAGGTTGTTTTTAATTGTTAAATAATTATTTCTGTGTTACAGGAGAGAATCCAAAAATCCGGGTATAACAGTGATTAAAGTTTGTTCTGTCATTGTAGTGTAAGTGTAAATAATCTTTTATTCAACTCACACAGATTGGATTGAAGAACGTAGTTAAAGATATATGTTGCAAAATGGTTAGGTTTTGTTTATTGTAGATATAAGATATCTTTAATAGTCTTGTTTAAAATTTGTTCTTGTAAATCTCCGATATTACTTTCTTAAGAGAAAGCGGAGGTTATTTTTAAAACTTAATTAGAGATATTAAATGTCTGGAAAGGGTGTATAGTATGAGTAATATGAATCAACTCTTGGATGTACTTATTATTGGTGGAGGACCAGCGGGGCTTAATGCAGCCCTAGTACTTGGCAGGGCCCGCAAGAACGTTGTGGTCATTGATGATGAGACACCGCGTAACTGGGTTACAAGGGAGACTCATGGGTTTGTGACAAGAGATGGGGCAAGTCCACGTGAATTCCGGAAAGCTGCCAAAGAACAGATTGCAGCGTATCCCTCAGTTCAATTTGCATCCGATACGGCAACTGCGATAACAGGTAGCGATGGTGATTTTGTAGTTAAGACTACTCAGGGGGCAAGTTATCGCACGAAAAAGATTTTGTTTGCGGTAGGCAAGAAGGACCTTCCCTTGGAAATTAACGGATTAACAGAAGTTTACGGTAAAAGTGCGTTTGTGTGTCCATATTGTGATGGATGGGAGTTAAGAGACCAAGCGCTAGTCATCATCGTTAGTGGAGATAAGGCATTACATATGGCAAAAGTCATATCCGGCTGGACAGAACGTTATACGATCTGTACGAATGGATCAGATTCATTAACCGATGAGCAGCGTGAAGAACTGAAGCAGCATCATGTTACTGTATTCGATGCACCGATTCAATCCATTAACTCTGAAGAAGGAATGGTACATCAAGTTGTACTAAATGACGGTACAGCGATTCCATGCACAGGAGTTTTCTTCCAACCGAAACTGTTTACCGGATCAGAACTGCCAAAGGCCATCGGTTGTGAAATTACAGAATCAGGAACGGTTATCGTTGATGCTTCCGGCAAAACATCTGTAGCGGGTGTATACAGTGCTGGTGATGCAGCATCCGAGATGTATCAGGCAATCACGGCTGCGTCTCTGGGGGCATTGTCTGCGGTGAGCATTAATAATGAATTGAATTTCGAGAAGTGGGATGAGCCAAGTCATCATTAGAATACATTAAAAAGCGTCATAAAATCATAGCGTCATTGGTTCATACAGTAGGGGATTGCATATGCAATCCTCTATTTGTTGTTATTCAATTTAAACGTTGAACGGTTCAATTAAAAGTAATTCAGCCGGAAGAAAATTTGATATTAAATCAATTTTGATTTATTATATTATCAAATGATACAAAAAACTATCATTTATAAAATCATCAAAGGAGAGATCACTTATGAATGAAAGCGGAACAGCCATCACATGGCTAACGAATACCTTGCTCCACGGTGTACAGTTAAGAGGTGATCATCATGAGTGATGCAACTTATGTTCCACAGCCCAAAATGTATGGGCCACTTGGCAATCTGCCTTTGATAGATAAAGAGAAACCAACGCTGTCGCTAGGTGTCCTGGCTGAACAGCATGGACCAATATATCGACTTACGGTTCCCGGTTATTCCGGTTTAATCGTATCTGGACCAGATCTTGTCGCTGAGTTGTGCGATGTGTCCCGTTTTGACAAATATGTATACAATGAACTCGATAATGTACGTGCCTTTGGAGGCGATGGTTTATTTACAAGCAGAACATCGGAGCCCAATTGGAAAAAGGCCCATAACATTCTGCTTCCCACCTTCAGCAAACAGGCCATGAAAGGTTATCATCCGATGATGGTTGATATTGCCGAACAGTTGATCAATAAGTGGGCACGCCTCAATTCCAACGATACGATTGATGTTGCGGATGATATGACACGCCTTACGTTGGATACCATTGGACTATGTGGATTCAATTATCGGTTTAACAGTTTTTACAGACAGGACCACAGTCCTTTTATTGAAAGCATGGTTCGGGCATTAAATGAAGCTATGCAGAAGAGTTCCCGTTTGAAAATTCAGAATCTGCTTATGGTGAAAACCAAACGACAGTTCCAAGCGGATATTCAGACGATGTTCTCTCTGGTAGATCAGATTATAGAGGAACGTAAAGCGAGTTCAGCACCCGAAGAGGTCGACTTGCTCGCACGTATGTTGAATGGCAAAGATCCGGAGACTGGCGAAATGCTGGATGATGAGAACATCCGGTATCAGATTATTACGTTTCTCATTGCCGGACATGAAACCACGAGTGGTTTGTTATCTTTTGCTCTTTACTTTCTACTCAAAAATCCGGAATCGCTTCAAAAGGCGTATGACGAGGTGGATCAGATATTGGTCAGTGACTCACCACAGTACGAAGAAATTCTTCAGCTTTCTTATATTCGCATGATTCTTAGTGAATCGCTTCGTCTCTGGCCAACAGCCCCGGGATTTGATGTATATGCCAAAGAAGACACCGTCATAGGTGGCAAATATCCCTTGAAGAAAGGGGAAAGTTGCAGTATTCTCCTGCCCCAGCTACACCGTGACAGAGAGGCATGGGGAGAGGATGCAGAGCTTTTCCGTCCAGAGCGATTTGAAGATACGGCGAAAGTGCCTCATCATGCGTATAAACCTTTTGGTAATGGGGAGAGAGCATGTATCGGCATGCAGTTTGCTTTATATGAAGCAACACTTGTGCTTGGCATGGTCCTTAAACATTTTGAGTTGATCGATTATAGCAACTATGAGTTGGATGTTAAACAGACGCTGACATTGAAGCCGGGAGACTTCCGGATCCAGGTGAAAGCGCGTGAAGTGTCACAAAAGATGAATAAGTCTACCAGATCTGTGGAAGAGAAACCTGCTCCTGTTGTTCATAAAAATATAGCAATTGACAGCCAGAGGGGAGAAATCCTGGCCGTTGAAGCAGATGGTAAGCCTTCGCTCCTGGTGTTATATGGTTCCAATCTGGGAACGGCAGAAGGCATTGCCCGAGAGCTTGTGGAAAAAGGGCGTTCGTATGGAATCCCAAGTGAAGCAGCCACTCTGAATGAGTGTGTTGGCCGCATTCCCCGCCAAGGTGTCGTTCTTATCGTCACAGCTTCGTATAACGGTAAACCTCCGCAAAATGCTACGGCATTTGTAGACTGGTTAAAGGGAACAGAGTCAGAGAAAGCACGGGATGTAAACTATGCCGTTCTGGGCTGTGGAGATCGGAGTTGGTCCGGGACGTACCAGAGCATTCCTCGATTAATAGATGAGAGGCTTGAAGAATGGGGAGGTAAAAGACTGTTATCCCGCGGTGAAGCCGATGCCGGAGGTGACATGGAGAAACAAGTCGAGACGTGGCAGCATATGTTGTGGCCTCAGGTGTTGAGTGTCTTGGGGATTAGCGAGGAAGCAATCAAATCCTCGAAGCCAAGCGCCAGCAGACTTCAAATGGAGTTTGTCCGCGAGAAAACGGATATGCCTCTTGCACGAACTTATGATGCCAGCTATGCCACGGTTGTAGTCAATAAAGAGCTTCAGGCGCTGGGAAGTGGAAGAAGCACACGTCACATCGAAGTGTTACTGCCTGAAGGCATGAATTATAGAGAAGGCGACCATCTCGGCGTGTTGCCTAGCAATCCGAAGCAGAATGTGGATCGGATACTCAGTCGGTTCGGACTACGTGGGGATACTCCGATCCAATTAACTTCGGACGTCAGCCATCTTACACACCTACCACTGAACAGACCCGTCAAGATTCATGAGTTGCTCGCTTATTGTGTGGAATTGCAGACACCAGTCTCCAGAACACAGTTGCAGGAGTTGGCTAATCATACGATATGTCCACCTCATAAGCGTGAACTGGAAGGCATGTTGGATGAAAACAGCTACAGGGATGATATTCTTGCCAATCGAATCACCATGTTGGACCTGCTAGAAAGGTATGAGGCGTGTGAGTTGCCTTTCGAAAGGTTCCTTGAACTATTGCCTCCGCTTAAGCCCAGATATTATTCAATATCCAGCTCGCCAAGTCTGAATTCCGAGCAAGCAAGCATAACCGTATCGGTAGTAAGAGAGCCTGCATGGAGTGGCAAAGGCGAATACCAGGGAGTTGCTTCATCGTACCTCGCTGGTTGTTCATCCGGAGAAGATATTCTCATGTTTGTACGTACATCTGAATCCGAATTTCATCTGTCGGAAGAGGCTGATGTTCCGATGATCATGGTGGGACCAGGCACGGGGGTAGCACCATTCAGAGGTTTCCTCCAGGCGAGAGCTGTTATGAAACAGAGAGGTTTGTCTCTGAGTGAGGCGCATCTGTTCTTTGGGTGCAGGAATGATTCAGATTTCATATATCGTCAAGAGCTTGAACAATACGAAAGGCAAGGGATTGTTAAGCTGCACACTGCTTTTTCTCGTGCGGAGGGCAAGCCCAAAACGTATGTACAGCATCTAATGAAAGAGAATTCCGAACAGTTAATTCACATGCTGATGAACAAAGGAAAACTCTACGTATGCGGGGATGGAAGCCAGATGGCTCCTGCGGTAGAAGAGACTTTACAGCAAGCATATCAGGATGTGCAGGGAGCAACGGTGCAGCAAGCGAAGGACTGGCTCATTCAGCTTCAGGCCGAAGGACGCTACGTGCAAGACGTGTGGGCAGGTAATAAACGAACAGGTGAAACTCCTAAAGCTGTGCATGAGGAGGTACATTAAGACGGAGATGACTCCAATATCTACTAATATACAGTCCTTAATATACTCAAGCTAACAAACAGCCGCTTAATCTGGAGCTTTGTCTCCAAATTAGCGGCTGTTATCATGATCTGACCATGAGCCGTCGCTCGGTTCATTTTCTCACTCCTAAACTGTTAGCGTTTACATTAAAATTTGAAATAAAAATGATTGACAGTCCTTATCTGAACGAGTTTAATTATATAGACCGATTGTTATAATTATTTGAAGGAAGTGGCTTTCGTTGAGTGAAAAGTCTAATGCTAGAGAGTCTATTGTCAGCACAGCAGCGAGACTGTTTTTTTCACAAGGATATCATGCGACCGGTCTGAATCAGATCATCAAAGAGAGTAGTACGCCGAAAGGGTCGTTGTATCATTATTTCCCGCAAGGCAAGGAAGAGCTCGCGCACGAGTGTATTCAAAAAGCCAATGAACATATCTTGCAGACATTTGAGAAAACATTTGCAGCCCACGACAATACGGGGGATGCCATTCAGAGATTTATTCATGATTTGGCTCATGAAACAGAAGCAGCCGGGTTTACCGGATTTCTGCCATTCAGCTTCTGGGCAGCTGTGGAGACATCGTGTATTAGTCAGCAGTTGCGTATTGCTTGTCAGGGTGTATTTGCAGATTGGCAGGATGTCATTAAGAAACATCTGATTCTGGATGGCGTTGGTGAAGAGAAGGCGCGGGAGACGGCACTTCTGATCATTTCTTTGATGGAGGGAGCACTGATTATCAGCCTGACGAATCAGGATAAACAGCCTCTGCTGACGGCTGCTGAGTATTTGTCGGTTGTGACGAAGAACGCCAAACAGATTCAATAATTTATACCAAGAGACAGAGAAAAAGAAAGTTCGATACGTTTGAGGAGGATGGGATCGTGGAGGTTTCCATGAAGGCTGATTCTGCACAGAATCAACAAGAAACAAAGCAATACAAGGTATTTCCGATTTTGTTCGCGATGCTGCTGAGCGGCTTTATTGGTCTGTTTGGAGAAACGGCATTAAACGTGGCATTGACGCCACTTATGGCTCTACTGGAAGTAGGTCCTACAACGATTCAATGGTTAACTACAGGTTACTTGCTTGTGTTGGGAATCCTGGTACCGGTATCCGGTATGCTGTTGCAGTGGTTTACCACAAGACAGTTGTTTACAACATCTTTGATTTTCTCGATTGCAGGAACATTTGTTGCTGCACTTGCACCTAGCTTCGAAATTCTGTTGGTGGCACGGGTACTGCAGGCGATAGGTACAGCGCTATTGTTGCCACTGATGTTTAACACCATATTGGTTATTTTCCCGATTGAAAAACGTGGTGCTGCCATGGGATTGATTGGTTTGGTTATCATGTTTGCACCAGCAAGTGGTCCGAGTATCTCCGGTCTGATTCTGGCTAATCTGAGCTGGCATTGGATTTTCTGGATCTCCTTGCCGTTCTTCATTATCTCACTGGTATGCGGCTTGTTGTTCTTGCCGAATATTTCGAAATTGACCAAGCCCAAAATTGACGTACTGTCCATTATCCTTTCTACCCTTGGTTTTGGTGGTATCGTATACGGCTTCAGTAGTGCAGGGGGACATGGAGAAACTGGCGGAGGCTGGACGAGTCCGGTCGTTGTTGCCACTCTCGTTATTGGTGTGTTGTCCTTGCTGTTATTCAGTATCCGTCAGTTGAGAATGAAACAGCCAATGATGGATTTGCGAGCGTTCAAATATCCGATGTTTACGATTGGCTTGATCCTGATATTCATCTGTATGATGATGATGCTGTCATCCATGCTGATCCTGCCAATGTATCTGCAACAAGGTATGGCCGTTACAGCGTTAACTGCCGGACTGGTTCTATTGCCGGGTAGTCTGCTGAATGGTTTACTGTCTCCGGTCATGGGCCGACTGTTTGACAAGTTTGGTCCGAAGTGGCTTGTGATTATTGGTCTGGCTGTCGTAACGGTTGTACTCTTCATGTACACTGGAATTACACCTACAACAACACTGGCAAAAATCATTACGCTGCATGTGTTCATGATGGTCGGAATCTCCATGATTATGATGCCTGCACAAACGAATGGTCTGAACCAATTGCCACGTGAGTATTATCCTCACGGTACTGCCATCATGAATACGTTGCAACAGGTATCCGGAGCGATCGGTACGGCTGTTGCGGTAAGTATACTGAGCGCAGGACAATCCCGCTTTTTGAGCGGAGTAGCGAACCCGGAAAGTCCAGAAAATCAACTGGCAGGTTTCACGTCAGGTGTACAGAATGCGTTTGTATTCGCATTAGTTCTGTCGATTATCGGTCTGATTACTTCACTCTTTGTGAAACGGGTCAAAGTAGGATCAACGCCAGGACAACAAGGTCCTATGCATTAATCCATTAACTAACAATAATAATTAGATATTGTATAAGAGCGATGTATCCTTAACTTTAGGGAAGCATCGCTTTTTTACGTATTTATTCTATCTTTTTTGAAGTTGACGTGAAACGGGTTACAGCCTTTAGAGTAAAAATGTAGCCGGAATACGGTGGTTCAAAGAATGAATTTCAGAGCAAATACTTCATGTTCCGGCAAAATTGTATATGTTCATACTAATATAAAAGGGTAATATAGAATGTAATAGTACAATTTTTAACCAATTCGAAAACGGTTTATATTTTATTTTTAATCAAGGAGACTTCATTATGATCATCATCAATCCCATTGGTAATAACATTGAAAAGATGCTGTTGAACTACGAAAAAAACGGCCATCTCACTCTACAGGCTTCGCTTATCAGTAATCGCTCGGTTGTATATAGATTGCAAGACTATTGTCTTAAGGTATATGCTTCACGTGCAAGATTGGATGGGGAGATGGAAAGTGAGGCACTTAGGGCATTGCAGAGTAATCCTTATGCACCAAAATTGTATGCGTATTCACCAGGTGAGTACACCCTGACAGAGTGGATTGAAGCATTCAAACTGAAAGAGTACCGTGTAACCTATGGACACATTCCTCCCAACTTGATATACGATATGTTTACGACGGAACTTCAGCAGATTCATGCTGGATATTGGGACTGGGATGTCATCCGTTATGAGAATCTGCTCTGGACCAAGACAGGTGATGTGAAAAGAACGAACTTATGGTTGTGTGAGCCTGTGAACGCCAGACGTGAGAGCTTATATAACCAGGTCATTCGGAAAATTGATAACATCTACAATGGAGATCGTACCGAAATGGAGGGGATGGAACAGTACTTTTATCGTCACCAGTTGACTTCATTAGAGATCGAACAAGCTTTCAGCGATTTCAGGTCCCAACGGCCAAGACTGGCGATAGCACAATAAATCTCATACTTAAAACCCCAAAGATATTAGAGAATCTTTGGGGTTTCTTTTATGATATAACATAGCCTTACTTTAGCAGGGTGTACGTTACTTCTTCACCAGGGCCAATATCTCATCCGCAACGAGGTCAGGGCGATATTGATGGATGTAATGATCGGTATCTTTAATAGTTACCTGTTTAGGTTCATCTGACCAGGATTTGAATTCTACTTGTGATTTATCCCATTCGGGTTCACTTGCACCAAGGTAATCAGCCGTCAGTATGGTGAGTGGAAACGGTAAGGTTTGTTTGTGATCTACAACCACTTTGGCATTGGCAGCTATTTCACGTAATTCATCCAACGTGTTCACATTACCATAGTTGTGCAACAGCGCAGTTGTATCCAATTTTTTCAGATCATCGGGTACAAGTTTCAGTTCATTACGATTGGCATTGGAAGTTTCGACAACCATGTCAGATTGCATGGAGAGGCGGAATAGTCCGGTTTGGATACGTAATTTATTCGCAAAACCACCAATTGTGTCTGCCAAAGAGTCATCGTCATTCGAATAATATTCGGGGCTTCCGCCATCAATCATAACGATACCCTTGACGAGATCAGGGTATTTTTGTGCGAAACGGATGGTTTCCAGCGAGCCGAGTGAATGTCCAACCAATACATAAGGTGGCTTCTGTCCAGATACCTGCAACAACTCGTGTAATTCTTCAGCTACGGTATCGACATCACGTTTCTTATCGGTCTGATCGCTATATCCATAGCCAAATCGGTCATATACAGCGAATTTTGTGTTGGGAGCAAGCTTTTCATATAATGGATAATAATCTACATAGGGATTAGCGGTCCCCCAGCCAGAGGCGAGTACGACTGTTACATCGCCTTCTCCACCAGTATATAGATGCATATTGTCTCCATGGACTTCGTACAGCTTACCAGGGGGGACGAGTGTTTTGGCATCCTGCCTTAAACCCACTTGTTGGTAGATCACGCCAGTACCCAGAAGCAACAGAACTATCGCCAGGTCAAATATCAAAAACTTAACTAATCTTTTACGCCATTTCTTCATGTTCTCTCACATACTCTCCATGTATTTTCTCTATCATATATGCCCAATCTTATAGGAGAGAAAACAGAGTCTTAATTCTATCTTAATTGAGTTTCTTCGGTCATGGGGAATGGGCGTATTCTAGTGAAAATTGTATATCAACGGCCAATCAATTAATATATAGCTACGATATGAATAGTTCTCTTCCAAATATTGAACCTAGATTGATTATATAGAACAGAAGGTATGTATAATGACAAAATACGAAAATCAGCTCCCGACATCGGCAGGCATGAACTTCAAATCCCTGATCAGTATATTGAGAGATTCAATGCGTGGCAATGTAGAGCGGAGGCCAGCGGGCGTAATGCCTATGGAGATATGTGAACCCGCTGAAACCTTCAGTGCATCCGATAATCCACAGGTTACATGGTTCGGACATTCAGCTTTTTTGCTTGAAATTGAAGGGCACAGACTGCTCTTTGATCCGATGCTGGGCAATCGCCCATCCCCCGTGTCTTGGGTGGGTACCAAACGTTACAGCACCAATCTACCAATTCAACCGGAAGATTTTCCAGCGCTAGATGCAATCATTATATCGCATGACCATTATGATCATCTGGATTATAACTCCATCCGCAGATTGAAGGATAAAACCAAGCGATTTATCGTACCGCTTGGGGTACGTCGTCGTCTGATTCAACTGGGTGTGCCTTCGGAACAGATTACCGAGCATAACTGGTGGGATGAGTTATCATTCAAAGGTTTAACATTGGCTTGTACGCCAGCAAGACATTTCTCGGGCAGAGGATTATTCGACCGTAATTCTACCTTATGGTGTTCGTGGGTTATCGCTGGACAACATACGAAGGTGTTCTTTAGTGGGGATAGCGGATATGGTCCTCATTTTAAGGAGATTGGCAGTAAATATGGTCCATTTGACCTGACGTTGATGGAATGCGGGCAATATGACGAGCGTTGGTCCAATATTCACATGATGCCGGAAGAAACGGTGCAAGCGCATTTGGATGTAGGAGGTAAGTTGCTTATCCCGATTCATTGGGCCGCATTTACGCTGGCCTATCATGCCTGGAATGAACCGGTTGAACGAATCACGAAGGCTGCACATGCTTTGAACGTTAAGATTGCAACTCCCAAAATCGGCGAGAAGGTTGTGCTTCATACGGAGGATTATCCTACACATCCATGGTGGAGACCGGAATCAGGATAAAAAAATAAAAGCGTTCAGCTCATTGAATGAGTGGACGCTTTTTCTATTACACTTTACATCAGGATTGATAGTGCACTGTAAATTAACAACATACCCATGACGATATTAACAGGACGCTCGTATCTTAATAAAAAGCTCTGGAATAACATGCCACCAAACGCCCAGGTCATATTGGCACTAATACCAATGAAGGTGAGCAGCAAGGAAAATACAATTAATTGTACATGGGACTGCCCAAGAGGCAGAACAAAAACGGATATGGCAGTAAGTCCATACAGAATGACTTTGGGATTGATGAATTGCAGGGTGAACCCAAATAGAAATGAATAATGATTGACCTTGTTTTCTTGCGCATCTGCAGGTTTACTTCGCATGATTTTGAGCGCCAGATAGAGCATGTACACACATCCTAACACGTTTAAGACGGGTTTGATCCTAGGAATATATTGATGAAGAATAAGGTTGAAATAACTGGACAGAAACATAATTAGCAGGCAGCCGGCTGCGACTCCACTAATAAACGGAAGGGTCTTGCGGAACCCCTGATTTCTGGCATGCGTCATGGAAATGATGTTGTTGGGTCCGGGTGTAAATGAAGCGATGATTGCATAGGTCACTAAAGGTATAATGTTCATGGTTCCTCCACGTCTTCTTAGTTGTGTGATATAATGACCTCAAATGTACGTTATAGCGTACGGTCTTTATCATTGTACAATATGTACGTTATATAGCACAACAAAATTATGAAATGAGGAGGATGGATTTTTGAAAAACATTAATAGTATTCTTGCTCAGAACCTGAAACAGCTTAGGGAACAAAGAAAACTCAGTCTGGACAAGGTCGCCGAAATGTCTGGTATTAGCAAGACCATGCTTGGTCAGATTGAACGTGGTGAATCCAATCCATCCATTGCAACCGTATGGAAGATTGCTAATGGCCTGAAAACTTCCTTTACTGCTTTGATTCACGAGCCGAAGTCAGATACAACCGTTGTAACGGGGGATGATATTCAAGTATTGATGGAGGATGAGGGAAGGGTTCGGATTTATCCGCATTTTCCTTTTGAAGAAGGACGCCGCTTTGAAATGTACATGATGGAAATGGACCCTAAGTCTGAGTTGAATGCTGAACCGCATATCGAAGGTACGGAAGAATTTATTACGGTCTTTGAAGGGGAAGTTACGATTCGGGTAGGGACGGAGGAATATGCAGTGAACCAAGGGGAGTCAATCCGTTTCCGAGCAGACAGGCCCCATGCCTATATTAATCATGGAGCTTCGGCTATCAAGTTAAGCATGGTCATACATTATTCGAAGTGAAAATAAAGCAGCCTGATGTAACAAACTGCAACACCGCTGTTAGTCGTCTCTAACAGATGGGTGCAGTTTATTACGTTGGCTGCTTTATAGGTTTGTTCGCTATGGAGTCCAACGCCTATGATAGGACTCTAACTTATGGTTTTTCTTTGGCCTGACGCTGTATTTCCTTGGCTGTTAATGCTTTATCATACACTTTTACATTATCCAAGCTGCCTTTGTAGAACGGATCAGACGTATAACGACTCTTGCCTACATAAGCTTCCGTTACCTGCAGATCTTTCGGGTTAAAAGTAATCTCAGAGCTGCTTGCAACCGATGTACCATTCACATATAGAGTGCCCACATCACCCTGAAGGGTTACAGCGACATGAACCCACTCTTTGGAAGGCAGTGGTTTTGCTGCAATCAGGCTCTGATCCCGTCCCTCATTATGAATGGTAAATTGTAATGCCCCATTATGTTGGGAGGGAGTAAGGAACATATGTCTAGTCAAGCCATTTCCAAAGTCGAAAATACGCTGCCAGGACCCGCCACCGTCCCAATTGACCCAGGCGCTAAATGTGAAATCCGTTGTATCTGTAATGAGTCCAGGTAACTGAATGTAACTGTCTACCCCATTGAATGTAGCAGCCTGATTTTTGCCACTTGCAGCAGAACTGACCACGTTAAAGGCTTGTCCGTGATATCCATTTTTACTGGAATCCTGTGCGACTTTGGCAAGTTTTTTGTGTTCAAAAGTATACTCCCCGAGCAACGGGCTTACCGCTTGCTGTGGAATGATAACGTTAAACGTTTTGGAGTTTACCGCAGTTCCTTTACGAATCGTTGCGGTTAATTTCACTTTGGCATCACCCTTACCAGCGCGTGGTCGCTGCACTACACCTGTAGAGGATAGAGCCGAAGTGTTGGAGCTTTTCCACGTAATGTCTGCATCACTTGTTCCCTTGGTAGGCAGAGACAGATTGAAGAACACGTGATCCGTATTGCTAATGCTCAGGTCCTTTTTCACCGCATCTACAATGTCCTGATCACTCCGTTCAACACCTTGACTTCCCCAGATGGCAATTCCGGAGGATGAGAGCGCGCTAAAGGTCAGAACCGTACTTTGAGATTCCGAATTCCATTCATGTGTGAAAACGCCTTTGTACACAACGTTATTCGATGTGATCTGAACCTTGTTGTCTGCGCCAAGACTCCATGTTCCTGTCACGGCACCATGAATCTGCCCATCTGCCGTGAACTGAACGGTCTGGGATGGCTTGATGTCCGCCGTGATGTCCTTACCATGATTCACCCATTGGTACTGACCAGCGATCTCCTGAGTTGTCAGTTGCGTTGTATCTTCTCCCAAGGCCGCATAGCGATACGGAGAAACAACGGGCCAACCATCTGCATTCATATGCATCTCGTGTACGCGAACTTCATGTTCTTCGCCACGCTCTGGAAAGCGGGTATGGAAGATGAGAGATTGTTTGCCAGTCTCGGGATCAACATAAGCAGAGTTATGCCCTGGCGATACATAGCCGCTACCTAGGCCTGTGCCCGGATCACCGATCTGTCTCTCGAACAGGAAGTTCCCCATTAATTTGACTCCAAAAGGCTCAATAGAACGATCATCAAACAACGGTTTATCCTTGTCCGCTTTAACGTTGATCATATCGTTTCCTTCCGCATCGAGGAAAGGTCCATCCGGTGTTTGGGAGCGAGCAACACGAATGTTGTATCCTCCATCAGAACCTAGTCCACCGTAAGACAGGTACAGATAATAATAATCGGTTTCTGGACTGTAGAGCATATAAGGGGCTTCAATACGACTATGATTGCCTCCGGTCAGCTTTTTGCCATAACCTTGATTTGGCAGCGGTTTGCCTGTCGTTGCATCCATCTCCAAAATGAAAATCCCCCCTGAATACGAGCCATACACCATCCATAACTTGCCGTTTTTATCATAAAAGACATCTGGATCGACCACATTGGGATGAATCGTTGCATCGTAAATGGTACCATCCTCACTAATCTGATCCCACATGCCGGATTTCAACAGAATGCCTTGATCCTTATAAGGGCCTTCGATATTGTCTGCGACAGCAATGCCGAGCGCTGATCGCGGAGAGTCCCCTTTACAAGCATTGTAGTACATATAAAATTTGCCGTCCGCCAATTGAATGACATCTGCTGCCCATAACGTATCTGTCTGCGCCCATTCCAGCGCTTCAGCGAATTCCTTGGTTACATTGGGGACAACAGGATTGTTATCTGTAACGCCGGAGGCGACCAGATTCCAGTTCAAAAAGTCTTTGGACTTAGCTACTTGCAGGTGCGAACCAAAAATATAAAACGTATCATTCACCTTAATGACAGAAGGGTCATGAACAGAAACATTTTTAAATGTTGGAGCAGGATTAGCGATAGGTGTGGTGGAACTCTGCGAGTTACCCACGGTTGCCCCTGAACCATTTGCGAACACCGAGACCGGTGCCAAAGTTGTTGCAGTAAGTAAAGTGGTGCTTAGTACAGAAATGTTAAGTACGCGAACCCAATAACGTTTCATACGTTTCCCCTTTCCTATTTCCCGGAATGAAAAATCAACCGATACTTGGCAACACACGATAAAAGGTTCCGCAGACCTCCTTTGAGTATTTCATTATATCAAGCGCTTTCATTTGTTATATTATCAATTGATTTATATGTTTGTAAACCATAAATGTAATGTTTATAAGACTAAAATGAATAAATAAAGAGAGACGGGAAGAGCCAATAAAGGTCATTACATTCAAATAAACCAGTTGTCTTTCTCAAATTTAGGATTGAAATGGGGAGCGATGATGCGATATTATTACGTTTAAGAAATGTATTTAAATATTTATCAATCATTTTATATTAATACGAATCAAAAGCGTGAACCGACAATTCCCAACTACATAGGAGGTAAGAAGAACATGAGCACATATCGAAATCAATTAATTGCACAATACTCGTTTGAAGATACCGTTAAGATCGGGAAGGATAGCTCCGGTAAGGGACATGATGGTATAGCCAAAGGCGAGATCCCGCCTGTGATATCCGAGTTGAAAGGCAGAACGGCGGTGACTTTCAACGGGGGAGCGAATGGAACTTCTTATCTGCAATTACCCTCGAATCTGCTTCGTGATGTAAGCGATAACACGGGAATCACGATTGCCACATGGGTGTTTCTGGGCAAGGGGGCTAATGTGTGGGAACGCATTTTTGACTTTGGTAAAGGGGAGAAGGGGCCGTATTTGTTTCTGACACGTCAGCTCTTGGGAACGTTATATGCCGGCGATAATCTGGTTGTCCACCCAAGTGGAGGAGTTGCAAGTGGAGAATGGCTGCATATTGCGCTCTCCGTGGCAGGTAGCCAAGGGGGAACGTTGAGCAGTGCGGGTCCAATTGTGTATGTGAACGGGGAGAAGGCCGCAGACGGCTCGATCAGTCAGACGTCGAGCGGCAATTATGCCAAATTGCGCGAATGGTTTGATTCGTTCACCGATCCTGAGAATTATAGTCAGAATTATATTGGACGTTCCCAGTATGCAGCGGATGTGGACTTTGCAGGTTCGTTATCCGACTTTCGGATCTATGGGGCAGCGCTCACCATGGATGAAGTCATTGAAGTGATGTGTGAATCACTGACAGATGAAGCGATTGTGAAGCTTGCGGCGGACAAGTACTTGTCCTTCCCCAACCGAATCATCACCAAGAATGTATCATTACCCGCAGACTTGCTGGGTGGTAAAGTGTCTGTTGAATGGAGCTCCAGTGCTCCAGAAGTTCTGTCTGAGAACGGAGAGGTTCAGGTGATCACATCAGCACAAGAGGTTACGCTCCGTGCGCTTCTGAACAGAGGTGATCGTAAGCTGAGCCAAAGCTTTGACGTGTCTGTTGTGCCAGCCCATCTCCCGCCTTATACGGTCACCATCCATGGAGATCAGAAGGTGGCTGACATCAGTGAAGTCATGTATGGGCTTTTCTATGAGGATATTAACAACGCGGCAGATGGCGGAATCTATGCAGAGCTTGTTCAGAATCGATCATTTGAGTCTTTTGCATTTGATACATACTCGCATGACTCTGGAGAATGTGGCTGTTCGACAGGACGAAATCGTGAACCTTTGTTTGCCTGGTCAGGCGACACCGAGAAAATGCGCGTACAGCATACGGATGGACTAAACGTTCACTTTAACGTGGAAGACCCTGAAGTAAATGCTTATTATGTAACGGTTCAGGATGGGGCTACGATTCGGAATCGTGGATTCTCAGACTCCAACCAGCATTGTGCCATGTCCATCAAGCAGGGTGAATCATATGATTTTACCGTATGGGCAAAAGCAGAATCGGCAGGAACGATCACTGTTCAATTGCAGGATGGAAGTGACACTTCCATCAGTGATTCGGTAACGCTGCATGTTGAAGGCGGGAACACATGGAAGAAATACGGTTTGTCTCTGATCGGAACGGAGACTGTACTTGGTCAACTGGCACTTATGTTTGCAGGTGACATCTCCATCGATATGGTGTCCCTAGTCCCTCAGAATGTATGGGGAGCTGATCCGACAGAAGAGGGAATATCGGCTACGGCACATGCTAACTACACAGGTAACCCGAACTATCGATTGAGAAAAGATCTAATCCAGGCACTCGCAGATCTGCATCCGAAGTTCCTGCGTTTTCCGGGAGGATGTATCTCGGAGGGATCTTTTATCTGGGATAACGTATATGACTGGAAGGATTCTGTGGGTCCGGTTGAGCTCCGCAAAGAAAATTACAATGTCTGGGGTTACATGATGACGATGGGCCTCGGTTATATGGAGTACTTCCAACTGGCGGAAGATCTGAATGCCGCTCCGGTTCCAGTCATGGCTTGCGGTGTGTTGTGTCAGGCACGCTCGGATTATGCTCACCCTGCGGGTGGCGCTTTAAGGGATTATTATATCCGCAACTTTACAGATCTGATTGACTTTGCGCTCAGTACAGACTTTGAACACAACGAATGGGCGGCTGTACGAAGCCAGATGGGCCATCCTGAACCGTTTGATCTTCGTTATCTGGGCGTAGGCAATGAGAACTGGGGCACTGAATTTTTTGCCAACTTTGAAGTATTCAAACGTTCGATAGATGACTACATGAAACAGAACTATCCTGATCATGAGCTGCACATTATCTCGACGGTTGGTGCTCAGGCGGATGATGATGCGTACCAGGAAGGATGGAAATTCCTTAGTGGGAACCTCACCGGGTCAGCTCAGGTTGCTTTTGCAGATGGTGCTGAGGTGATTGAGGAGACCGTAACCTGGTATGAGAATCAGGACAATTACATGGACACCATTGCAGATGAGCACTACTACCGCTCCAATGAATATTTGCTGAATAACGCGGATCGGTACAACTACTATGACCGGGCCTATCTTGAAGACGGAAGTATCGATTGGAAAGAAACATCCAAAGTATTTGTGGGAGAATATGCTTCCACGGACAAAAACACGCTGGCAGGAGCGGTTGCAGAAGCTGCGATCATGACTGGATTTGAAAATAATGCAGACGTTGTTCGTTTGGCTGCCTATGCGCCATTGTTCAACAAAGTACTAACGGATGGTACTTACCGCTGGACGCCAGACTGCATCTGGTTTGATGATGAAACAGTATGGTATACACCGAATTATTATGTACAGCAGCTTTTTGCAAAATATGTAGGGGATCAGGTTCTTGAGACTTCATTCTCCACCTATAGCAAAGGCAAACCGTTGTATCTCATTCCTCGTGGCGGTATCGAAATTGCAACAGGTCATGCAGACATCGTGGTGAAACGAGTCACGGTGACGTCCAATGTGGATGGAACGATACTGCTAGATGAAGATTTCAGGGAACGTACAGAGCCTAGTGACGCATGGAGACAGATTCCTGGATCGGAAGGATATACGTTAACCGAAGGGAAAGGACTCATTTTGAAGGCACAATCAAGTGGATTGAATGGATTGTATCTGCTGAATGACGAATGGACCAACTACCAAGTTCACGTTGAGGCTGAAAGAATTTCAGGTGAAGATGGTTTTTACATCGGCGTGGGACTGACGGATATCTCGCCCGAGAACAAGGATGTCATTGAGTACGCAATCAGTTACGGGGGGAACGCAACAGGCGTAAAGGTGTACAAACAAGGGATTGAGGGTTATACACTGGGAGACTATTCATCCAGTTCGGCAGCAGGTAACCTGAGAGCGACCAACTATGAACCACTCGAGAATGGAACCGATTATACAATCACGGTTAACTATGGTGGGGATACAGGAAAAAATCTGGTTTGCTCCTATACAGACGGACGTAATACCAGCAAGGTTCTGGATTACAAGCTGGAAGCTTACAACCGGGAAGTATTCCACTCCGTTACGAAGGATGCACGGCATGTGTATGTGAAGCTGGTCAATGCAGATGGTGTGGATAAATCAACCCGGATTTGCCTTCAGGATCTGAAAGTTAATGCTTCAGCCAGACTGATCACGCTTACTGGAGAAGATCATTTGGTGCATATTCCGAATGTGAATCAGAAGCATGATGAGAAAGTGGCTCCCCAAGAACAGGAGATCACACTGTCCGATACATCGGTGGTGGTTAACTTAACGGCTCATTCAGTGAATGTATTAGTTATGGATATTCTAAATTAAATTCATATCGTGAACAAGAGACCGCGGATATCGCGGTTTTTTGGCGTTCCAGGGGAGAGGGTCAACAAAAGATACCCAAAGTAAATAGCCCACACTATTGCGGTGATCTGGCTGCTCCTATAATAAACGTTGAAGGAGGAGTCAGCTTATGCGTTCCAACTACAAACAATTTATCCGAAACGTTCCGCTTCATCTCATGATTCTGCCTGGACTGCTCATTATTATTGTATTCGGTTACATTCCGATGGCGGGGCTGTCTATTGCCTTTCAGAATTTCTCTCCCATTGCCGGATTCAAAAACATGAATTGGGTGGGTTTGGACAATTTCAGGTACCTGTTCGATCTGCCGGGGTTCTCGCAGGTTGTATGGAATACGGTATTTATATCAACGATGAAAATTGTGTCCGGCTTGGTGATTCCGGTACTTGTAGCCTTATTGCTCAACGAGGTTCGCAAGACAGGATTTAAACGAACAATTCAGACCGTGATCTATATGCCTCACTTTTTCTCCTGGGTTATTCTGGCGGGAATCATCGTAGATGTGTTATCTCCAAGCACCGGGATCGTTAATATGTTGTTGAAAGCCGTGGGCATTGACCCGATTCAATTCCTGGCCAGTAACGAGTGGTTCCCTTACATACTTGTCATTACAGACCAATGGAAAGAATTCGGATTCGGAACCATTATCTATCTGGCTGCCCTCACGAATATTGATAAATCTCTGTATGAGGCCTCTGTTATGGATGGTGCGGGAAGATGGAAACAGACATGGCATATCACACTTCCAGGCATTCGCCCGATCGTGATTTTGATGGTAACGCTTAGTCTGGGAAATGTACTTAACGGTGGCTTTGACCAAGTGTTCAACCTCTATAATCCATTGGTATATGAATCAGGAGATATCTTGGATACGATGATCTACCGGATCGGATTGCAGGATGCACAGTATTCCGTATCGACAGCACTGGGTCTGATCAAATCTGTCGTGTCTTTCATTTTTATCGGACTTGGTTATTTCTTGGCCTATCGGTTCGCGAATTATCGGATATTCTAGAAAGGAGGCAGAATCATGCACCACGCTTCAAGAGCCTATCGGTGGTTCCTAGGGTTTAACTACGTCATCCTGACGATTCTTGCCTTGTTATGCCTGTTCCCGATTGTGAATATATTAGCGATTTCATTTAGTTCGAGTGATGCGGTCAAAGCGGGCAGTGTCACATTCTGGCCTGTGGATTTCACATTGTCCTCCTATCAATACATTCTGGAAAATCAGCAATTCCTGAACTCATTCGGCACCAGCCTTCTTCGTGTAGTACTGGGGGTTACAACCAATCTGATCTTCACCATTCTCGTAGCTTATCCGCTCTCCAAAGAGGCTGCCAAATTCCGTTCAAGAACGTTCTATGCCTGGATATTCGTATTCACCATGTTATTCAGTGGAGGATTGATCCCTGGTTATCTGGTGGTTAAGGAAGCGGGGTTGCTGGATTCCATCTGGGCTCTGATTCTGCCGGGTGCCGTTCCGATCTTCAATGTACTTTTAATGCTTAATTTCTTCCGGGGATTACCGAAGGAACTTGAAGAAGCTTCCTGGATGGATGGGGCGGGACATTTTCGCACCCTATGCAGCATTTATCTTCCGATCTCTCTGCCAAGTATCGCGACCATTACGCTGTTCGCCATGGTGGGACACTGGAACGCCTGGTTTGATGGCATGATCTATATGAAGAGTCCGGAAGGTTATCCGCTGGCTACATATCTTCAGTCCATGTTACAGCATGTGACGATGATTCAGAGTGAGATGATGACGCTGGAGGATGCAACGCTCTTAAGTCAGGTATCGGATAGAACAACCCAAGCTTCCCAGATCTTTTTGTCCGTTATTCCGATCCTGCTTGTGTATCCGTTCCTGCAGCGGTATTTCGTTCATGGTCTTGTCGTTGGAAGTGTAAAGGGATAAGATCGATAGGAGGAAAACCGATCGATGGAAGGAGCCGATTTCGGGCTCCTTTTTTGCTATTGAGGAGAGAGCGTGAGGAGAGGAGGAGGGGAATATTGCGATTCATCCGGGGGAGATGGAGAGAGTCATCCATTGTTGTCAAACTGATGATTGCTTTTGTACTGGTCATTCTACCCTTGTATGGGATAAGCATTATGATTACGCAACTTAGCTCCAAACAAATGCAGACGGAGGTGGAGAAGGCACATGAGTCCAAATTGTACTTCTACCATAATCATCTGCAATTCGAATTGGAACGAATGAGTGCGCTGGTTACCGAATTTTCATTTGATGAAACCATGTCCACACTAAGTACACGAGCCGCGATTATGAGCAGGTATGAAGTCACGTCCAGTCTGAACAATATCCACAATAAGCTGGGTCAGATCATGGTGACAAGTCCCTACATTAGTGATGTGGTGTACTATGTTCCTGCTCTGCACAAACGGGTCAGTGCTGCGGACGGGATTCGGGACGTAGAGGATAACGAGTGGCAGAATCTGCTCGCCACGATGGGGAATCTAAATGGCGAATTATCACATTCCAATAACGATCTCTATTTTCTGAAAAGTAATCCATATAACATGAACCATGAGGAACCACCCAATTTCATATTAGGGATACGCTTGTCTGCTGAAGAACTGAAACATCGTTTGCAGCAGCTATCGGAAACGGGCGAAAGTGAGATTACACTGAGTTTTGGTGAACAGCAACATGTGGTGATTTCCTCATCCGAGCAGTCTGCACCGATGGAATCAATCCGATCCGTATTGCCTGAACCGTCCGAGTCCATGCAAGTTACGAAGTTTCAATCCGATCCATATCTCTATTATTCATTACATGATAAGGATCACTCGTTCACGCTGACAGCCACTATACCGCAAGATGTGCTGAGGGCACCGCTGGAACAATACAACGTATGGTTATGGATGGTCACCTTCATGTCGGTTGTGATTATTATTGTCTTCTCGTTTTCGATCTACAGATCGATTCACCAACCGTTAGCGGTACTCATTCGAGGATTCAGGATGGCAGAGCAGGGCCAGACAAGCGTACATATTCCTTCATCCAGAAGGGATGAATTCGGCTATTTGTACTCCCGGTTCAACCATATGATAGAGCGCTTACATATTTTGATCGATGAGAATTATGTTGCACGGATTCGAACAAGTGAAGCGGAACTTAAACATCTACAATCCCAGATTCAACCTCACTTTTTATACAACAGTCTGTTCAGCATCAAGCAGATGGCTGAGGTGGAGAATGTGGAGCTCATTCAGGAATTCACCGACTATCTGGGTCAATATTTCAAGTACATGTCTCGGGATTCTCATACAGAGGTATCGTTGGGGGCTGAAATTGACCATGCGCTTGTCTATGCATCCATTCAGAAAATCCGGTTTGGTTCGAGGATTCAGTTGGAATTGGAGGATCTGGATGCGAGGTACAAAATGATTTCGATTCCCAGAGTTATTATCCAGCCGATCGTGGAAAATGTGTTTGAGCATGCACTAGCCAAACGTAGCCAGGGAGGCATTCTACAACTTTCATACCAACAGGAGCAGGGTTACTTGTCCATTCGTATTGAGGATGATGGGGATCAGTTATCAGACAAAACCTTAAATTACCTGCAATTTGCCTTCGAGGAAACAGAACGGAAACATGGAAACGAAGAGATAACCGGGCTCATGAATGTGAATCAGCGATTAAGAATCAAATTCGGGGCTGCCTATGGTCTTACAGCGCAGCGAAGTGAGCTCGGTGGGTTGTGCATTATAGTGAAGATTCCATGGAAAGGGGAGTAGCGTTATGCAACGGATGCTTATTGTAGATGATGAACCCGTTATTTTGGATGGACTGTATGCTTTCTTTCAAAAGGCGAACTTTCAGGATATGGAGATTATTAAAGCATACTCTGCCTATGAAGCCATCGATTGGCTGAACTCGGTCAAGATTGATATTGTACTCAGTGATATCTGTATGCCTGGCATGGATGGCATGCAGTTGATTGAGCAGATTATGGACCGGTGGCCACGATGCAAAGTTCTCTTGCTGACAGGTCATAACGAATTCGATTATGCACATCAAGCCATTCGAAATCCGTGTGTTGTTGATTACCTGTTAAAGACAGAGGGCATGAATCATATTCGGGTTGCAGTAGAACGGGCATTAACACAGATCTCGGAAGAGAATGATTTTCGCTACCAAGCTGCCTGGTTTCGCAGTAAATTACCTAGAGCGCTGCCCCAGTTACAGCGTCAATTGCTGCTGGATGTGCTTAAGCGAACGGATAGACATGATATTGTTTCACTTCAAGAAGAGCTGGATGCTGTGCAGTTACCTTTCGAATCCGATCAACTCGTTATTCCTGTGATCATCCGGGTAGAGGAGTGGAACAACTATCAATCTCAGGCGGATCGCAGTCTCATCCGCTATGCCGTTGCCAATGTTGCGGAGGAGCTGCTGCAAGACAAGGCTAAGGTGAGGGCGATTGATCTGGACACTCAGGTCATCGCGTGTTTTATTCAATCGCAAGAGACATATCCGTCACACGTATCTGATACACAAGGGGAACGAGGGAGTCAGCTGGATAACTGCCTTCGTTTTGTCTATGGCACTTTGGAGTCTGTGCAGCAATCCTGTGCGGACTGCTTGAACCTGTCTGTATCCATCATGGTCAGCGAGCAGGCGGTAGAGTGGAGCAGGGTTAATCAGGCAATCGGGCAGTTACGCCTGTCGATTCATGAGAGTCCGGGGCTTGGGATGGAGAAGCTGCTGCGTGTAAATATCCAGGATGAATTGCCTTACACCCCTAGCATTATGAACCAACAGGGTGTTGTAACACTGCATCTGGATCAGATCAAACAGCGAATAACCGCTGGTGATCGGGAATGGATAGACTCCTTCCATAAATGGACCGAGGCGGCGAAGGAGGGACTTCCAGATCCATTCTTTCGCATGAAAACATATACGGGTGCAGCGAGTGTACTCATTGAAGTCCTGCATGAACTGGGGTTATATGAATCGGCAATGGAAGAAATATCGCTGTCTCGAATGTTACATTTTGATATTCATACCGCATGGACCGATCTGGTCATCTTTTATCAATCGGCATACGAATGGATGATTTCCAAACGAAGCGATGCCCGCATGAACGACCAATCACAGATTCTGATCACGATCCATCATTATATCAAGCACCATCTGGAGGATGACCTTTCACTCACACGGATCGCACAGGAAGTCTCGCTTAACCCTTCTTATCTGTCGCGTTGGTATAAACGGATTACCGGCAAAGGCATATCCGACTACATCCATGACCGCAGAGTGGAGCGAAGCAAAGAGTTGCTTCTGGGTTCTTCCTGCAAGATGCATGAAATATCGGCGAAAGTTGGATTTAGTGATCAGCATTATTTTTATCGTTTCTTCAAAAAAGCGACAGGCTGCACCCCTCAAGAGTATCGGGATCAGAAAAGTTAGATGATATCTCAAATGGTAAATCAAAGATACCAGATGTCAACGGGATACACTCGAAGTGATAGCGCTTTCTTTATAAAATGAAATTATACCTCACGGGAGGAGAAAAAAGGGGGATTCGCATGAATATATCATTCAAGAAGTTCTCATTATTAACATTAACCATGGTACTGGCCACTACACTTGCTGCCTGTTCATCCGGTGCGGGAAGTGCCGAAAAGGAAGCTGAGCCGAACACACAGCAGGATGCGGGAGGACCACTTACAAAATATGACCCACCCATTAAATTGACGTCCACCATGAATGAAACGGGGAAAGAATCGCTCGCCCAAGGAGATACACACGCCAATAACATCTGGACCAGAGGGTACAAGGATGAACTTGGTATTGATGTAACGTACGAATGGATTGTTCCAGATGCCAGTTATAACGATAAGATGAATGTCACGCTGGCGAGTGGTGATCTGCCGGATGTACTGAAAGTGAGTGCTGTTCAATTCGAACAACTGCATGAAGCGGGAATGTTGGAGGATCTGACCGAAGTATATGACAAGTATGCATCCGAACTGGTGAAGGAGTTCATGTCTGCTGAAGATGGAGCAGGTCTGAAGCCGGTAACGAAGGATGGCAAAATATACGCCATGGTGAGTTTCCCAGGCTCGCTGGATTCCTCAGATATGATCTGGATTCGTCAGGATTGGCTGAAAAAGGTTGGTCTTGAAGCGCCCAAATCCATGCAGGATGTCATCCAGATTGCGGAAGCCTTTACCTTCGAAGATCCAGACGGAAATGGCAAAGATGATACGTACGGCATTGCCCTGAACAAGGATTTACCTATAAACGCGTTCTTGCTCGGTTATCATGGTTATCTCGAAACCTGGATTAAGGATGATTCAGGTCAAGTCGTGAATGGGACGATCCAACCCGAAGTGAAAGAAGGATTACGTGAGCTTCAGACTCTGTATCAGAAGGGTGTGCTTGATCCCGAATTTGGCGTGAAGGATTTTGCTAAAATGATGGAGGATGTGAATGCGGGCAAATCAGGCATGTTTTTCCTGCCACAATGGGCACCTTTTCAGGTTAGCAGCATGATTAAAAAAGACAAGAACATCGACTGGATGGCTTACCCGGTTCAATCGATTGATGATCAACCAGCCAAAACACAGAATCATCTTAGTCTGGGCGGTATATTTGCCGTTCGTAAAGGATACGAGCATCCAGAAGCGTTGATTAAACTTCTTAATTTCCAGGCTGAAAAAATGTTCGGTGAGTCTGCCAAGGAAGAACGGGCTGCTTATTTGAATGGACTGACAGGTCTTGGTTTTCATAATGCAACGGTCTCCAACCTGCCAGCCAACAAAAATGTGAAGGCACAGGATGAAGTAGAGCAGGCGCTCAAAACAGGAGATACGTCCGGATTGGAACTTGAAGCGAAGCTGTTCTATGACGATATTATGGATTATAGGAATGGGAATCTCGACAAGTGGCATATGGAGCGTATCTTTGGCCCAGAGAGTTCACAAGGTGTGATTAAATATTATCGAGATAATGACCTCATTGTCATGAATGAATTCATCTATGCACCGACGAGAACAATGAATACGAAGCAAGCTACACTGGATAAACTGAGAGCCGAGACATTTCTGAAAATCATCTATGGTAACTTGTCGATTGACGAGTTTGATAACTTTGTAGCCAATTGGAAGAAACTTGGCGGGGATCAGATCACACAAGAAGTGAATGATACCATCGCAGCTAACCCATAAAAGGATTAATTGATATAATCCAAGAATGAAAAATGAAAAAATGGTGCGCTCTCTAGGGAGGCACCATTTTTTGATGCTGATCATTTGCGTTTCAATAACAGAACTCCGCTGATTTCTGACGTTTTGTAGCGGTATACCACTTTGAATCCAATATCATTGTCCAGCAAGCAGTTCAGTGCATTGATCAGCCGTGCACCTGGTACCAGTGTGAATGTACATGGAGACGTATTACCAATCACGCGTACACTTTGGATTCTGCGCGCAGAACCGGGAATGAGCGGATTTCTAGACCAGTAGATTAATACCAGATCCGGTTGTGGAACAGCATTGACACGAGCCATACTAATCATCTCTTTTCTATTAAAGGTTCTTAATAGTAGATGAAAAGTAGAGGAAAGGGTGTTAGACGGAAGACATGATGTTTAATAAATAGACTCTACTTATTCGTTGAGTGCTGTTTGGATGGCAACTTGTCCCCTGGCGTTCCCTTGCCGTTGTTTTTATTGTGACGCGCTTTTTCGGCATTTTCGTTAACTTTCTTCACAAAATCTTGAGTACTTTCCATTTAAAATTACAGCTCCTTCCACAAGCAAAATGTGTATTCCCGATTGTTAATATAACCACTGGAAAGTGATTTTATTTTGGTGACATCGCTAAATTTAATTCTGATTCCACATTCCTAGGTCAGTTGGGACATACTGGACATGGGAAGTTCATGCGTCTAAACTAGATAGACCAGACACACTAAGAAGGGATGCGCCGATCCAAACCATGTTGCAGAAATTCGGGTTTACACAATATGAAAGTCAGGTATACGAGGCTATATTCGCGCAGGATGAACCGCTTGATGCCACATCGATTGTAAATTACTCCAACGTTCCCAAAGCCAAAATTTATGAAGTACTTAATCGCCTGATCGACAAGGGAACGGTGCTGACAACGATGGATGGGAAGAAGAAACTATATATGGCTGTGGATCTTCAGTCCATCATTCATAAGATCAAGGCTGATTTTGAGAAAGATATTGAGGAATTGAAGAGTTACAAAATCAAACGTACATTTACAGATGAGCATATCTGGACGTTAAAAGATGAGTCGTCCATCGCATCAAATATCGAACAGCTTATCGAGGAAGCAGATTCATCAATTCTTTTTCTGGCCTGGAATGAGCGTATGGAGAAATATCGTGAACTGCTGGAGCAGAAGGAAAAGCAGGGCGTGTACGTTGAAGTGCTTGCCGTTGGGGGAATGGAGACATCCTTAAACCGGATATACTCGTTGATTCCATTGCTTGATGCGCCAGAACCTTCACAGCTGCTTATTGTGGATCATGCGTATTTGCTGTTTGCCGGTGTGGAGCATGATTCATGGCGAGCGATCAAGACGATGTCCAAACCGATTGTCAAAGCGATGACTGATTATTTCTACCATGATGTTGCCCTTACTCAGATTACCAAAAAATACGGTGACCAACTGTTACAGGATGCTGAAATCGAGAAACTGCTCACCAGGTTGATCTATTAAAATTAAAACTATTCTCTCGGAGGATAGTTTTTTTGTTATATCTTTGTTTGAAAACAATCATGAAAATAACTATTGAAACTTTCATTCTTATGGGTTACTATCGTAGTTGTAACTTTTTGAGGAGGATTCAAAAATGAATAAGAAAGTATATGTGCTCGCTATCGCAGCATTTGTGGTCGGAACCGTTGAACTGATCTTGGGCGGAATTCTGGACCTGATTGCTACGGATCTTCATCTTTCCCTGGCCAAAGCGGGGTATTTAATCTCTATTTTCTCACTTGTCTATGCGTTGTCTGCACCGATTTTATTAAATATGACGGCCAGATTCGAGCGTAAAAAGGTATATATGTGTACGCTGTTTGTTTTTCTGATCAGTAATCTGATCTCTGCATTTAGTTCCAGTTTTTATATGCTGATGGCGGGCAGAGCACTCGGAGCCGCCACGGGTTCACTTATTTTTGTGCTCTCCCTGACCCTTGCAGCACGTATTGTGGAACCACAATATAAAGGACGCGCCGTGGGGATTATTACCATGGGAGGCAGTGCATCACTTATCCTAGGTGTACCTCTTGGAATCTTTGTAGGTAACTTGGCAGGCTGGCGTGAGGTGTTTATGTTGATCGCTATTCTGACCGCAGTGGTTATGGTGGCCATCTGGATTGCGATGGACCGTGTGCAGCCTATTCCTGCAGTATCCCTGAAGAAACAGCTTACGGCTCTGTGGAATCCAAAAATGTTGGCAATCCATGCTACGACTTTGCTTGTGCTTGCGGGTCATTTGACTTTATATGCGTATTTCACGCCATTCTTGCAAGACACGCTGGGTGCCAGCGCAACGATGGTTACCTTTATCTATATGATGTTTGGGATCGCCGCTGTTGCAGGTGGAGGCATAGGTGGCATGTTATCCGATCGTCTGCATCCTGCTAAAGCCATTATCATTGTGCTGATTCCCTTTATCGTGAGTATGGCTGTCATTCCGTTCAGTGTGGGTTTGCCTTTGATCGCCTTCTTACTGTTGTTAAGCATCTGGAGTGCACTGAGTTGGACCGTTACGCCTGTGCAGAATAGTCTCATTATCAAAACTTCGCCGGAAACAGCCGAAACGCTAATCAGCACCAACTCAGGTATTGCCCATGCAGGTATTGCACTGGGTACCTATATCGGCGGCATGGTGATCGATCATTCATCGATTCTGAACACCGGATGGGTTGGTTCTGTTCTGATTCTGCTTGGTTTGGTGACTGCCATCTATGCCATTAGCGTTAAGGAAAAAACCGTTCAGGCGGTTGCTTAGAATAAAGAAATTAGACAAAAAGCTTGAACCTCTGCATTCCCATAGTCTAATGGGTGTAGAGGTTTTTTTTGCTGTTTCGCTAGAGTACGCGTCAGTAGAATAAACCATTTTCATATCGAGCAAAACTTGCTTTATTCATACTAATCTATATAATTAAAAGAGTTTTTAAAAGTATTATTTAATGTTGAATTACATGATGTGTAATGAGGGAGCGGTGATCATGACTACGAAGACGGAAAAACAAAAAATGCTGGATGGCGAGCTGTACATGGCTTCGGATCTTCAATTGTCTGAGGACAGAGAGTATGCAAGGAAAATGACGCGAATGTTCAATCAAACGACGGAAACGGATGGTGAGCTTCGCACCAAGTTATTGAAGGAATTGTTTGGATCGACAGGTGAACACCTGGGCATGGAACCTAATATTCATGTGGATTATGGATATAACATTCATGTAGGCAATCATTTTTATAGCAATTTTAACTGTACGATATTAGATGTGTGTGAAGTTCGTATTGGAGACCATTGCTTAATGGGGCCAGATGTACATATCTATACGGCTACTCATCCACTCCATCCGCATGAACGCAATACGGGTGCAGAATATGGCAAGCCAGTCACGATTGGCAATAATGTATGGATTGGTGGCAGAGCCGTTATTAACCCGGGGGTTACCATTGGAGACAACGTGGTCATTGCTTCCGGGTCTGTGGTTACAAAGGATGTTCCGGATAATATGATTGTGGGCGGTAATCCTGCTAGAATTATTAGAGAGATTGAGCTTTAACTTATTTTAGATAGAAGATGGGAAGTGCTTACGAAATGATGACTGAAAAAGAAAAATCTCAATTAGGGCTCTTGTATAACGCCAATTATGATCAAGAGTTAATTGAAGAGCGTTTACATGCCAAAGGACTTTGTTACGATTATAACCAGCTTCATCCAGCCAAGATCAATGAAAGAGAAGCGTTAATCAAGAAACTGCTGGGGAAAACGACGGATCGTTTCCTGATTGAACAGCCATTTGTATGTGATTACGGCTATAATATTGAAATTGGTGAGAACTTCTATAGCAATCATAATATTGTCATGCTGGATGGAGGCAAAATCAGTTTTGGAGATAACGTTTTTGTTGCTCCCAATTGCGGATTTTATACAGCAGGCCACCCTTATGATGTTGAGCAGCGCAATGAAGGTCTGGAGATCGTTGGACCCATCACGGTGGGCAATAATGTGTGGATCGGTGGCGGTGTGACAGTTCTTGCCGGTGTGACGATTGGAGATAATACGATCATCGGCGCAGGCAGCGTAGTGACCAAGAATATACCGTCTGGTGTGATTGCTGCGGGTAATCCTTGCAGGGTCATTCGCAAGATAACGGAAGAAGACAAAACAAAGTACAGCAGGGATGTAGTGAAGAACATCTAGTGAAGAATAGTGAACAACGTGATCGTAGCTAATGAGAATGCCCGATGTGTATCATCGGGTGTTTCTTTTTGAAAATAAAAATAAAATCCCCCAGACAGAAAACATGCCAAGGTATCGTATGACCGACCACTTTTCATCTGATATGTCTGAGGGATAGAAGAAGGTATCTGTTACATTTGCTTAAAGATCCTTAACGCTGCAAACTTTTCCCGTTACTGCTGATCACTTCTTTGTACCAATGGAAGGATTTCTTGCGATAACGTTCGAGTGTTCCTGATCCATCGTCATGACGATCCACATAGATATAGCCATAACGTTTTTTCAACTGGGCAGAAGACGCACTGACAACATCAATGCAACCCCATGAAGTATAACCCATAATTTCAACGCCATCTTCAATGGCTTCGCCAACCTGAACCAGATGATCATTCAGATACTGGATTCGGTAATCATCTTCAACTGTTTTCTCGCCGTCCGCATCCGTGATCAATTCATCAACAGCACCAAGACCATTCTCTACAATAAACAGTGGTTTTTGATAGCGGTCATAGAACATGTTAAGCACATAACGCAATCCTTGCGGGTCAATCTGCCATCCCCATTCACTTGCTGGCAGATAAGGGTTAGGTACACCCCCAAGCAGATTACCTTCACCTGCGATTTGTTTCTCCGGGTCTGCTGTCTGACAGATACTCATGTAATAACTGAAAGAAATGAAGTCTACCGTATTCAGCAACATTTCCTCGTCGCCAGCTTCCATCTGAATCTCAATTCCATTTTCACGGAAGTAACGTTTCATATAACCAGGGTAGCGACCTCTTACGTGTACATCACCGAAGAAATAGTTGCTATGCTCGAATTCCATGACTTTGATCATATCGTCTGGATTCGGTGTCAGCGGGTAGGTAGGCATACTGAGCATCATACAACCAATCTGTGCCGTAGGAATGATCTCATGACAGAGCTTCACAGCGGAAGCACTGGCTACAAACTCATGATGGATCGCTTGATAGAGATCTTGCTTGCTAAGCTTTTCCTTAGGAGTGTAGATACCACCGCTCATGAAGGGTGCTTCAAGAATCGAATTGATTTCGTTAAAGGTAAGCCAGTATTTCACTTTGTTTTTATAACGTTTAAATACGGCAGTTACATAACGCTCATAGAATCCAACCATTTTTCGGTTAACCCAGCCGTCGTATTCTTTGGACAAGTGAAGAGGTGTCTCATAGTGGGATAGCGTAACGAGTGGTTCGATCCCGTATTTGTGACACTCGTCAAACAGATCATCATAGAATTGAAGACCTTCTTCATTTGGTTCCAGCTCGTCCCCTTTTGGGAAAATCCGGGACCAGGCGATGGAAGTACGGAATACCTTGAAGCCCATCTCGGCAAACAGTTTCACATCTTCCTTGTAGCGATGATACAGATCGATACCGATCAGTTTCATGTTATCTTCAGTGGGTTCTTCCGTGATTGGCCCCATGATGCCTTTGGGAGCTACATCCTGAGTAGATAATCCTTTGCCGCCTTGATTGTATGCACCTTCAGCCTGGTTGGCTGCAATTGCACCACCCCACAGGAAATTTTCCGGGAATTGATAAGTATGATTACTCATGTGTATCGCTCCATTCATCAAATTGATATTAAGATGATTCATGTATGACATAAAAAAAGCTTAAACGTTGTAACGGGTTACACGTCAAGTTTTACTTTTGACCCCAATCTAAGGCATACTATTATTCTAAATAAGTTCAACTAAAATTTACACGAAAACGGAGAGGACAGAAATAACCAGAAGAAGCGAAGCGGTCGCCTTTATCCCCGGATTTTCCCGTTTAGATATGGGAATCAAAAAATCTGGGGATAACAGCGATCGGAAGGTTGTTCTGTCATCGAAGTGCCAGTGTAAATAACCTTAGTTGAACTTATATAGTTCGTTAGCAAGAAGGGAGTCTCCGATGTCCAAGTTTGATGAAATTATGAAGCGGTCCGGTTACTCAAAAGCGACAGTATCACGCGTGATTAATCATTCTCCGCATGTTAGTGATGAAGCAAGACAGATCATAACGGATATTATGAAACAGTTGAATTATATTCCCAACCGGAATGCGGTATCTTTATCTACAGGGCAAACAAAGCAGATTGGAATTGTGACCTCTACCACAGGTGAGATCATTCTTACATTCATGAATCAATTTATTGATACAGCAATGGATTTTGGGTTTCAGACGATTATCTATACATCCCGTGGAGATCCGGAGATTGAATTGCAGGCGTTCGAAGATCTGCGCAGTAAACGAGTAGATGGGCTAGTTATTATTGCTTGTGTTAATGATCCTCGGAAATTAAAGGCTTATATGGAGTATGGGCCCATTGTCTCCTGGCAGCGAATGGGGAATGACGAGATTCCGTCTGTTGCTATGGATCAGGCAGAGGGGTATAAGTTAGCTCTGGAGCATCTGGTTTCGAGAGGATACACCCGAATTGCAAATGTATTTGGAAGGGCTGAAAGTTTGAATACCCAGAGCCGCCGTGAAGCCTATGAATCTTTCATGAAGAGCAGAGGGTTGCATGTGTGGACTGAAGCATATCAATATTCCGTATTTAGCTCCTCCGATGGCGAAGAAGCGATGCGAAGAATGGCTGAGGGGCCAGAACTTCCACAGGCCGTATTGTGTTCAAATGATTATGCAGCCATCGGCATTCTTAGTGAAGCACGCAGACGGAAAACTCAGGTACCGGAACAACTCGCCATTGTGGGGTTTGATGATATCGAGCTTTCCCGTGTTCTTGGAATCACGACCATACACAATCCGATTGCGGAGCAAGCCACCCAGGCTTTCCATCAATTGTGGGCCGTATTGGGTAAAATGGAGTTGCAGACCGAACAGCTGACATACCAGCTGATTGAGCGTGAGACGACTTGAATCCATAAGACCTGATGTGGGAATCTGATTTTATGGATTCAATAATTATTCAAATTTGAAGCATCTTCAAATCGGAGTCATACGTTATACTGAATATGAGCTTCAGAACGACATATTTGTACAGAGATGTGGCGTGAGGTTTTTGTATCATGTTACAAGTTACATATTTCACAAACGATTAGCGGGAAAGGTGAGAATGGACTTTATGAAAACAGTGACAGGCCGATTCAGAATTGCGGGCATATGGGAGGGCGTATCCTTACTTCTATTGATTTTTATTGCTATGCCTCTGAAATATTTTGCAGATATCTCTTCCGCTGTAGCCGTAATGGGCATGATTCATGGTATTTTATTTCCTTTGTATCTTATTGCACTAGTGCATTTGGCTCTGGTCAAAAAGTGGAAGATAACACGCTGGTTAATGGGTGGACTCGCCGGTCTACTGCCGTTTGGTACTTTTGTATTCGAATCTTATCTTCGAAAGAGAGATTGGAAATAAAAATCAATAAGAATAAATGAAAGCAGGCGACTAATTCAGATGTTATCCGAATTGTCGCCTGTTACTTTCTGTACAAGTTCTACTTTACTGTACCTTGCTGACGATCGGACAATAAGCTGACTCCAATATCGCCTGAGGCAATCGACACAGGTGCATATGCTGAGAAGGAAGTAACAACTACCAGAGCAGTGAACAGAAATAAGAATGATTTTTTCATACCCTAACCTCTTTCATATGGGGATATATTCCATTTGATTCTAACGCATATAGGCTATACTTGAAAAGAAAAAGTTTAAATGAGCAAGCTATTGAATGACTGAAAGGGTTGAGTTGCTATGAAAGATATTCATGAGTTAACATCCATAGAAATGGTTGAAGAAGTTATTCAACAACATGAATTGGTTTTTTTGTATGTATCTCGTCCAGAGTGCAGTGTATGTCACGCTTTACTCCCCAAGATCAGGGCGTTGCTGGAATCTTATCCATCAATATACCTGGGTCACATTAATGCTAATGATGTGGAAGAGGTTGCGTCCAAGTTTCTTATTTTTACCGTTCCAACATTGATCATGCTTGTAGAGCAGAAGGAATATATTCGAGCGGATCGTTTTGTTCGCTTGGAACGTCTGGAAGAGCAGCTGCAACAGATTCACTCCATGTATATCCAAGATGAGGAATAGAAAGCTAAACCTTCATGAACGGCGGCTCATACATGAGCCGTTTTTTTGCGCCCGCAGTGGTATATAGCTATGAAAAAAGTACATGACGCCTGAACTCACAAATTAAAGTGTTGCCATGAAAACGGTTTTATGATAATTTAAACATTATAAAAACGTTTTTAGAGTAAAGGAACAAAACTTATGGCTAAGATAACGATTAAAGATGTAGCAAGGGAAGCGGGCGTATCCATATCGACGGTCTCCAACGCCTTGAATGGTGTGGATGTCTTGAACCCAGAGACGAAATCACATGTTCTTAAGGTGGCAGAGCGTTTAAATTATGTGCCCAATCTGAATGGCAAGCTGTTGAAGTCCGGTCAAACCAAAATGCTTGGTTTTTTCACTACAAGTGTATCGGGTCCGTATTTCTATAAACTGGTTGAATCAATGTCTCGTGAATGTGATCGTCTTGGGTATGGTTTGAATGTATTTGTGACCAAGGATAAACACGTTATTATGAGTAATATTCTGGGTCGGCGGGTGGATGGTGTCATTATCTACGAAGAGCTTCGGATTGATGAGCAAGATATTATCGCCATGGAGAAAGACAAGATCAAGGCGGTTTTTCTGGATCGGGTCTATCAGAGTGATACGATGGGAAGTGTCATTTTTGACTCGTATGTGGCTGCTTATGAAGCAACCAAGTATTTAATTGGGCTGGGGCACAAGAAAATTGCTTATATTTCGGGTGTGGACACGATGTTTGACAGTGTGCAGCGTAGAGACGGCTATTTGGCTGCCTTGCATGAATACCAGCTTCCAATCGATGAAGATTACATTATACAAGGGTATTTTGAGGAGGAGAGCACGTATAGTGCTATAAAATCTTTTCTTCATTTGCACCCCGGCAAGCGGCCTGATGCATTTCTTGCAGGGAATGACTTAAGTGCAATTGGCTGTATGCATGCGTTGAAGTCTGAGGGCTTTGAAGTGCCTCAAGATGTTAGTGTCGTGGGTTTCGATGATATTGATATCGCACAGTATTTTTCCCCACCACTCACAACGGTAAGAAATCAAATTGCAAGACAGGGTATCCTGGCCATCAATCAACTGGTGGGTATGATTAAGGAGAAAGAACAAGGGGCTGCACAGAAATTGGCGGGTGAGCTGGTGGTGAGAGGTTCAAGCCATGTGAAGATCGACCGGAAAGACTACCGTACATAAGTTGACTCAGCTTCTTCTCCGGTCTTTTTTTACACAAATAAAAGCAAAGGGGATTTTTATGTCGAAAAATAAAAACGTTTTTATAAACATGTATGCATGATGGAGGGGAGTAAAAAAACGTGGATAAATTAGCCGTAGAGACATCAACCGGTAAAAATGCGATCAGTCCCAATGGGAAGAAACCCATCGGACAACGGATTAAAGAATTCATAGTCGATTATCGGAGACAATGGGAGATTCAATCGATGATTATCCCGGGCATTATATTTATGATTATTTTCTGTTATATTCCGATTTACGGTTTGACAATTGCCTTCAAAAATTACACGGTCATTGATACGCTGGCTACCGCTCCTTGGGTAGGGCTAGATAATTTTAGAATCATTTTGTCAGATAAATACTTCTGGGATGCAGTCGTGAATACGTTGGGGATCAGTTTTTTGAAATTGGGTATAGGCTTCGTTATTCCCATTATTCTCGCGATCATGATCTATGAGTTAAACAGCGGACGCTTCAAGAAGTTTGTGCAAACGGTTTCATATTTACCTCACTTTTTGTCTTGGATCGTACTTGGGGGAATGCTGATCACCTGGTTTTCGACAACGGGCTTATTTAATCAGTTGTTACTTAGCCTGGGAGTGATCTCGCAACCGCAGAACATCTTGCTGGATGCAGGAAAGTATTGGTGGATTGCTACGTTATCGGATATTTGGAAAGAAGCAGGTTGGGGAACGATTCTGTATCTGGCGATCATGGCAAAGATTGATCCTACGTATTATGAAGCGGCCAAAATTGATGGTGCAAGCCGTCTTAGACAGATCTGGAATATCACATTGCCTAATATGAAATCAATCATAAGCTTAAATCTGATTTTAACTGTAAGCGGTTTATTAGGGTCGAATCTGGATCAGACCCTGGTTCTCATGAACTCCCAGAACCGCGACAAAGCGGAAGTCATCAATTCCTACGTGTATCGTATGGGGATGTCTCAGGGTGACTTTTCATATGCAACGGCCGTTGGCTTGGGTGTCTCCATCATCTCTGTCATTCTGCTCGTCACGGCAAACAAAATCACAAGCAAATTAAACGATAATCAATCTGTGTTGTAGAAGGAGGCATCCCGAGTGAATGGAAAGGTGGCAAAAGAAGATCTTGATAGTCGGATCTTTGATACCTTAAATATGATTTTGTTAATCATCTGTACGATCGTTATTCTGGTTCCGCTCTGGAATGTCATCATCTCTTCCTTTAGCTCAGGCAAAGCGTTGGCGGAAGGTGGGTTCATCTTCTGGTCACCGGAATTCTCGCTGGAGAATTACAGAGCTGTATTCAATGATCAGGGCATCTGGCAGGCCTTCTTCATATCGGTGTCCAAAACAACGATTGGCGTTGTTACACATGTGTTCTTTTGTGCCATGGTTGGTTACGGTCTGAGCAAAAAGTACATAAGAGGCCGTAAATTATACGTTGCCATGGGTGTTATTACAATGTTCTTCTCGGGCGGCATGATCCCGACATACCTGTTAATCAAATCACTTGGATTGTTAAACAGCTTCTGGGTATACATTATTCCGGCGTTGTTCAGCTTCTATGATGTCGTGATTCTGATGAATTTCTTCCGAAATGTCCCGGATTCGCTGGAAGAATCGGCCAAGATTGACGGCGCAGGCGATTGGCATATTTTCCTGAAAATCTTCATTCCACTCTCCATGCCTGCCATGGCTACGATTGCGCTATTTAATGGGGTGGGGCAATGGAACGACTTCATGACAACCAAGTTATACATTACCGATCAGTCACTGTATCCACTCCAGATGATGTTGTACGAGATTATCGTACAGTCACAGACCCAATCCATGCAAAATGTCGGGGGTTCAGCTGTTATTGAAACAACGACCAAAGGCGTGCAGTTAGCCACCATTGTCATTACAACACTCCCTATCGTGCTGATCTATCCCATCGTTCAGAGATACTTTATCTCGGGAATGATGCTCGGAGCAGTCAAGGAATAGGAGCAACAAATACCCCATTTTGAGGAGGAACAAAAATATGTTGAAGTTGAACAAGGCATCAGGCCAAAAAGGGATTAAATTGCTCGCAACACTGCTCACAGCCGTACTTATGATTACAGGTTGCAGTGGTGGATCGGGGGGCTCCAGTGAAGGAAACTGGGTATCCATTGAAGATCGTTATACGGTTTACCCGGAAAAGCCAGCTTGGCAATTGGATAAAAAGGAAGAGGCTACCGACCTGACATGGTACGTCAATGCGGACTGGTGGAACACTGATTTTGGCAAGGACATTGTTACCAAGAAAATCAAAGAGGATTTGAACATCAATATTAAATTCATCACAGGTGATGATACCAAGTTAAACACCTTTTTCGCCGGTGGAGATATGCCTGACTTGCTGACCGTATTTGACTCGAATTCTCCTGTGGTACAAAAAGCTGCAACCTGGGCTATGCCGCTGAACGATCTGGCGGAGAAATATGATCCTTACTTCAATAAAGTTGCGGCTGCCGATACGTTGAACTGGTTCCAGTTGGCAGACGGTAAAACGTATGGTTACCCGAACTATTCCAATACGCAAGAGGATTATGATAGCGGTAACATTCCTGCCAAAACGGCATTTATCATTCGTAAAGATGTGTACGAAGCTTTGGGTAGTCCGGTCATTGGAACGCCAGAAGAATTTCAGAGTGTGATGAAACGAATTAAGCAAGAGTTCCCTGCGCTGATCCCGTTTGGATTCAACTCCATTGGTGAAGGAACAGGTTCACTCGGGGATACGTTACAAGATTTCATCGGTGTTCCGTTGGAGACCGAATCAGGAGAATTCTATGATCGCAATCTGGATGAAGATTACCTCACGTGGTTGAAAACATTGAACACCGTGTACAGAGACGGCAATATCAGTGATGACAGTTTTGCCGATGATGGAACCGCTTTTGAAGAAAAAGTGAAGTCCGGTAAATATGCAACCATGCTGCTTGACGGTACACCTCAACAAGGAGGGAACCTGCAGATCTACATGAGTGCCAATCCAGGCAAAGAATATGTTGCTATCGATGGACCGCAGAGCACCAAAGGCAATGCACCAACATTGAATCAATCCGGAATAACCGGGTGGATGATCAATTTCATTTCCAAGGACTGTAAAGATCCGGCCAAGGCCATTCAGATATTCACATACTTGCTGAGTGAAGAAGGACAGACGCTTATGAATTACGGGATCGAAGGGGAAACCTACCAAACCAAAGCCGACGGTAGTGTAGAATTACTGCCAGCAGTGAAAGACATGCAACTGAATAACGCAGATCAATTCAAAAAGGATTATCGGATGGGCGAGTTTATGTTCTTCGGTCATGACCGCCACAAAGCACTCAGTGCAGATGCTTTTCCGGAAGCGATTAAACAGATGCAGGAGTGGGGCAAAGGCAAGCTGAAACCACACTTCATTCTGGAGAATATTAGCCCGGATCAAGGTACGCCTGAAGCTCGTGCGTTGTCAGCAATCAATACGAAGTGGAATACAACACTGGTCAGTATGGTACGTTCCAAGGATGATGCGTCGTATGACAATGCACTGGCTTCTTACAAGTCATTTTTAGGTGAGAACCGTTGGGAAGAGATTGTGAAGGTACGCAGTGAAAAGATGAAATTGAACAAAGAGAAATTAGGAATTCAATAATAGAAATACAAAGGAGAATCCTATGACTACATTTAAAATGTACAAATCTACGGGTGAAGAAGATTTATTCGTATCTCTATCCCAAGAGCAATTGAAACCACTGGATGCTGATAAGGAAACAACGACCATCCATCTGGATGATCAGCTAACGTATCAGGAGATGGACGGATTTGGTGCTTCTTTTACCGATTCTTCCGCCTATCTGATTAATCAAATCTTGAATGAGGAACAGCGGGATGAGGTCATGACCCGGCTGTTCCATCCAGAGAAAGGGATTGGGCTGTCAGTCATCCGTAATCCAATGGGGGCTTCGGACTATGCGAGAACGGTATATAGTTATAACGATATGCCCGAACAGCAGACGGACCCGGAATTAACCCAATTTAGTATTGCACATGATGAAGGGGACGTTATTCCTTTAACGCAAAAGGCGTTGGCATTGAACCCTGAACTGAAGCTATTTGCTTCACCATGGAGTGCACCGGGATGGATGAAAACGAGCGGATCAATGATCACCGGACAGCTGAAGGCTGAATGGTATTCCGTTTATGCTGAATATTTCGTGAAATACATTCAAGCATATGGCAAGCATGGATTACCGATCCATGCCATTACACCACAGAATGAGGCCCTCTATGAACCCGGGCACTATCCTGGTATGTTGATGCCAGCCGAGGCCCAAGCAGATTTTATCAAAAATCATCTCAAACCAGCCTTTGTGCAAAACGATATTCAAACCAAGATTCTCTGTTACGATCACAACTGGGATCAACCGGACTATCCCCTGACCGTACTTGAACAAGCGGGAGAGGAAGTGGATGGTGTAGCCTGGCATTGGTACGGGGGCGATGCTTCTGCTCAAACGAAGGTTTATGAAGCTTTTGCAGGTAAAGAAGTGCATTTCACTGAAGGTTCGGGTGGAGAGTGGATCCCGCCATTTGAGCAAGCCTTCTCAAATGTGATGCGAACGGGAATTCAGATTCTTCGCAATTACAGCAAGTCCTTTGTACTTTGGAATATGGCACTTGATGAGAACAACGGGCCAACCGTTCCGGGATTTGGCCGCAGTACGTGTCGTGGGATCGTACAGGTGAATCAGCAAACAAAGGAACTTACGTATACACTTGATTATTATGCTCTGGCTCATTTCAGTGCTGTGATCCGCCCGAAGGCTGTTCGGATCGAATCAACATCCAGTGGTGATGGAATTTGTTCTGTGGCTTTTAAAAATGCCGATGGTTCCGTAGCGTTAGTCCTCTTCAATGATGGGGAGAAAACGGGCAACATACAGGTTAAGCTGGGCCACGATGTATTGATGAAGTTCCAGCTGGAAAGCAAGAGTGTCTTGTCCGTATTGATCACAGATTTATAAAAGGATGGAGTTATAACCAGGCTTCATTAGAAAAGAAACCAAAAGAAGCGATATCCGGAGTGTACACGGATATCGCTTCTTTTGGTGAAACTCATCTGATTCAGGGTTATCTTATACGGGTTGAATGGCGAGATGGGGTGTCCCGCTACTTTCATCAACGAACAGTATATATTGATTGCCAGCAGTCCCTGTTAAGACCAGACCGGGTTGACCTGCAACACCAGGATTGTAATATCTGAGTTGTTGCAAAACGGGTAGGGAGAGTGGAAGAGTAGGTTGATTAAGTGCCATTAATTGTGTAGCGGCCTTAACGCTATCTCCAGCTTCAATCACTCCGCCTACACCCAAATGGTTGACAATCGAGGAGCTGGCGTTGATTTGAAGGCTGCCTGTTATGGTCTGACTGCCATTGACGTTTAGATCGACACCAACGGTTTGATTACCATTAACTTGCAGATCTTGGTTAATGGTCTGATTACCGGTGACAAGGATGCTATCAAAAGTTGGCAAAGATATCATCTCCTATATAGTATTCTTATATTCTATGAGGACAAGATCTGGAATGATCCGGGTGGCCACACATTATATAGCTGGGATAAAGCCCCTTTTGCAAAAAAAAGAGTTAGCGAAACACTATTTCGTGCATATTGTAGGCAGAGAATGTTTTCGCATGGAACAGGAGGGTTTGTTATCCGAAAGAAGTCAAGAACGCAGGTTAAGTCCGCGAAAAAGAAACGTTCAGTTCATGATACGAACCGTTTATTTCTGAGACAGATGAATGTGGTTCTGAACAGGAAACTCAAATCCATGCGTAAACATATGGAAGTACAGCATTTGGAACTGAATCAGCAATGGCTGAAAATGATGCAGGTGGGAAGCATACCCGCCCGAGAAGTGCCAAAAGTGATCTATAAGGAGTTAAATGTGCTTCTTATTACTCCTTGTAATGACCGAGAAATGTCATCACATTGTGTCCTGATCGAACAGAGTCTGAAACATCTCGTGAGAAATGTGAATGAGATTAAATATATCGAATCCGTGTCAGCCTGTTTGTCTTCCTATGATGTTGACCTGATTATGGTTATCGGAAGCGGAGAAAACTTGCCGGATGAGAATATTACAGCATTAAGGACATCCACCGTGAAAAAGGCCATCTGGTTGTCTGCCGATCAACAAGTGAACCAAAGCGAAACTATTCTACCGATTTTTGATCACGTGTTTACACAACAATCAACCCAAATAAGCGATGATCAGCATCATATGGGAAGCACTGGTAGTCATGAACTGTTCATGCCGCCTGATCCACATATATTCTGTCCGCAAGCTGTTCCCCCGGAGTACGAATCGGATGTTTATATCATCGGGGATGCAGAATCGGATGGCATCGTCACCGCTGTTGCCAAATCGGGTCTTTTGGATAACAAAAAGGTTCGGATAGATGGAAAGGGTTGGGCACAGATCGGGGATTTCAATCCTGTTCATACGAATGAAGCTCGTCAGATGTTATATAACGGAAGCAAACTGGTTATTCATCGTGGCGAATCAATCAAAAACGTGATGGAAATTGCCGCATGTGGGACGTTTCAACTCATAGGACCATCTGTGAATCAGAGCAACGGGATTGACCTTAGTAACTTTCAACAATACAACTCTTGTGAAGAACTCACTCAGAAGTTTGAACATTACTGGCAGAGTGTTGATGCAAGGAGACTGGCCGCTAGCCATGCTCTGGCATACATGAAATATAATCAATCCCATCTACAAAAAACATTGCGACTGCTGGATATCATTTTCATATAAATCATCCCAAAAATCACAGGAGCGTAGGCTGCATCATGTTGCTGCATTGGAGGAGTTCTGATTGAAGGTAATTGCTCTGCATCTGCCCCAATTTCACCGGATTGAGGAGAACGACCGATGGTGGGGGGACGGTTTTACCGAATGGACGAATGTAAAAAAAGCCGCGCCTTTATATTCGGGTCATCATCAGCCTAAACAGCCATTTCAGGGGAAATATTATGACCTTTCCGATCCAGATGTACGAAAGTGGCAAGCGGAAACGGCTAAACAGCATGGCATTTATGGATTTTGTTATTATCATTATTGGTTCAAAGGCAAGCGTTTGCTGGAAAAACCAGTGAATGAAATTTTGGATAGTGGGGAGCCTGATTTTCCTTTTTGCTTGTCCTGGGCCAATGAGACATGGACAAGAAAATGGGATGGGCAAGAATCCGATATTCTCATGGCCCAGAACTATGGGGATCGAGAGGATTGGGAAGAACATTTTAATTATCTGGTAAAAGTATTTAAGGACAAACGATATATTCGAGTGGAAGGTAAGCCATTATTTCTGATCTATCGACCAGCCAGTATTCCGCAATGTGAGGAAATGATTCAGTTTTGGCGTGAATTGGCTTTGAAACATGGCCTGAATGGGATTCATTTTGTGCAGACCATTGGTGGATTCCCTACATTTAATGGTCAGATCTTTGATGCGAGTATGGAATTTGAACCGCATTATACGTTTGCACATGGACATATGAATGGAATCTGGATCGAAATGAACATCAAGGGACAGCAGCATATTGCTGTGAATTACGACAAGGTATGGTCCTCCATTCTCGAACGAACACCACACCGTAACGGAGAAATTGTCTATCCAGGTGCTTTTGTCAATTGGGATAATACACCGCGGAGAGGTGTTGACGGACAGAGTACGCTCGGGGCCACCCCAGAGAAGTTTGGGCTATATCTATCCAGACAGATGGAACGAGCGAGGACGCTGTACAAAAGTCAGTATCTTTTTGTTAATGCCTGGAACGAGTGGGCGGAAGGTGCATATCTTGAGCCGGATCAAAACTATGGTTACGCTTATTTGAGAGAACTCAAGAAAGTAACTCAGCATGAATCGAATAGAAACAAGTCTATAGGAGGGAGTTCCGAATGAGGGAACTCTCTCTCTGCTATGATCTTATTTATAAACCATGTTTCGTTGTAAGTACCGTTTGTTGTTTGCGGTACTCCGTTGGAGTTAACCCTGTATGCTTTTTGAACTGTCTGGAGAAATAATACAAATCACTGAAACCGAGATGCTCGGCGATGGTGGTTATTGTGTTCGGGGTGCAGGCCAGCAACTCCTTGGCCTTATCGATTTTTTTGCCAGTAATATAGAGGATCGGAGGAACTCCGATCTGCTGCTTGAAGAATCGAATGAAATAATTTGGATGCATATAGGCGATCTGCGCCAGATCCTGAACCGAAATATTCTCTTCGATGTTGGAATCAATATAAGCCAGAATGGTGGACAGTTTCTCCATGACAGGCACGTTAATAAAAGAGATCTGATCCAGATCCAGATTCATTATATAGTGGGACAGTAGCTCGGTTAGTTTGCTCTTGGCCATCATATGGCCATAGACTTCATCGGATTTTGCATATGTAAGGATACTGCTGAAGATTGCTTGAATCAACTCAGGTTGATCTATCGTACAGATGTGTGGGAATTTCAGAATTTGGAACAAATTGATTCCCCCAACCTTTGCGTTAAAGTGACACCAATATTTGAGAAAAGGACGGTCATTAATGGCAGAGTAGGACTGTTGGATCCCCTCTGGCATTAAAATAAGCTGATTAGGCGCAGGATAATACTCCTCATCCCCAATTTTGAGCCAACCTTCACCTTCGCATATGAAATAAAACTTGCTGTAATCGGGCGTGTAATCCAGATCCCGCCAATCCGTATCGCACCGATTGTAATTGACCATGAATAATTCGACTTGGAGATTGGACAGGTAGTTCGTAAGCAAAGTTTGGTGATTCATACTTTTCATCTCCATACAAGGTTATTATTGTCCATCTAAAAGTTAGTGTTCTGCATGTCTATCTTTCGGCCGTAGCACTACAATACAACTACAGACAATAACAGAAGGGATGAGAACATCTCATGGACAAAAACGAATATTTGCAACATATTGAAGCAACGATTGAGAGCGGTAAATTCAAGGACAACTGGAGTTCGCTTAGCACCTTCCAAGTTCCAGAATGGTACCCAAAAGCGAAATTCGGCATATTCATTCACTGGGGGCTATATTCTGTACCGGCCTATGATAGCGAATGGTATTCGCGAAATATGTACATACAAGGCACCAAAGCTTATGAACATCACCTTGAGGTGTATGGACCTCATAAGGACTTTGGATATAAAGACTTCATTCCGATGTTTCGTGCAGAGAAGTTTGATGCAGACGAATGGGCAACGTTATTCAAACAGGCTGGAGCCAGATATGTTATGCCTGTGGCAGAGCACCATGATGGTTTTCAGATGTACAAAAGCTCTATCTCTCACTATAACACATATGAAATGGGGCCCAAACGGGATCTTCTGGGTGAGATGAAGGTTGCATACGAGAAGCAGGGGCTGACATTATGCGTGTCGTCTCACCGCGCCGAGCACTGGTTCTTCATGTCTCATGGGAAGGAGTTTGATTCAGATATTAAGGAACCTCTGGAGCGTGGGGATTTCTATTGGCCTGCCATGCCTGAACCCAAGGATCACTTCGACTTGTATGACTCACCTCCAACCGAGGAGTATCTGGAGGACTGGTTGATTCGCTGTTGTGAACTGGTCGATCAATACCAGCCAAAGGTCTTTTATTTTGATTGGTGGATTCAAACGGTTGCGTTCAAACCCTATCTTAAAAAATTTGCTGCCTATTATTATAACAAAGGCGAAGAATGGGGTGTGCCTGTAGCTATCAATTATAAACATGAGGCCTACATGTTTGGTAGTGCCGTTCCGGATGTGGAGCGGGGACAGTTCGCTGAGCTCAAGCCCTATTTTTGGCAAACGGATACAGCTGTCGCTAAAAACTCATGGTGTTATACGGAAAATAATAACTATAAAACGGCTGAAGAGATCATTCGGGATCTCGTCGATATTGTAAGCAAAAACGGAAATTTACTGCTGAACATTGGGCCCAAAGCAGACGGCAGCATACCGGAAGAAGATCGTGAGATTTTGCTGAGCATTGGCAAGTGGCTGGAAGTGAATGGGGAAGCGATCTATGACACGTCATTCTGGCGTACGTTTGGCGAGGGTCCGACAGAGGTGAAGGAAGGGCAATTCACGGATGGGGATACGAAGATATTTACGAGTGAAGATATAAGGTTTACGTTAAAAGAAAGCAGTCTGTATGCTACGGTTCTCGCCTATCCAGATAACGGGGTGGTGCAGATTAAATCCCTGAAGGAAAATTCTCATCATTTTCAAGGGGTCATTCAAGATATTCAGGTACTTGGTTACGAGGAACAACCGAAATGGGAGAGAACAGCGGACGCACTGATGATCACAACGACAACTGTGAAAAGTAATGCGCCTATTGTTTTCAAAATTAAATTGGACTAATCAACAAAGATAAAATAAATACTGTAAATATAAAAAGGGCGCTTCCAGGAGTACTGTACTCAGCGGATAGCGCTCTTTTGGTTGGGTTATACATAAGGCTGCCTTCCATGCAAAATCCTCTCCATGATAATGGAGGCTGCTCCAAGCTGAAAACGGTAATTCGGAAATTTACTTATATAATAATCACGAAATTCTTGCTTGTTAATATACTGATACCATCAAACCAGTGATGTTCGCCTGTAATGGAATGATTGAGACTCACTAAGGAGGATCTGCAAAAAAGATGAAACCAAAGAAACGCATCAGATATGGTTGGAGCGGATTTAAGAAAAAAAAAGCTGAGGACTGTGACCATCCCCAAGAGCAGCACAAAGAACACCATCACGAGCACCATCATAACCACCACAATCATCACCACAATAACCACCATCATAAGTGTTTTGACAAAGAAGCCGAATTCCTTCTCAAATTAATTGGTGAGTTGAAGGGAGCAATTGTACAGGTTTTTGCCAATCCCACGCCTCACAATGTTTCACTTCTGATTGAGGTACTGCGTAAATTACTGGCTCTGGTTCATTGCTCGGATTTGAAAAAGGGAACCAAGGCAGATCTCGAAGCGATCTTGGAGCTTACCATTGTATCTGCAGAGGCCGTTCCATTTTCTCCGATCAGTGTGGGAACCAATTTGCAGCAATTGCTGGATGTGCTCCTATCTGTCATTTTACAGGGGAATATCGATTCGGCTGAGAAAGATCAACTGGTCATTTTGATCCGGGCGACCGAATTGGCTATCACAACAGGGCTTAGAAACATAGGGAGTCAAGGTCCCGCAGGACCTGCAGGACCAGCGGGTCCTCAGGGCGTACCTGGTCCACGAGGCCCGGCTGGCGCTGCTGGTGCTCAGGGTGGTGTAGGTCCAGCTGGTACACCGGGAGCTGCTGGTGCCCAGGGACCAGCAGGTGCAACAGGTGTTACTGGAGCAACGGGTGCGGCAGGCCCAGCAGGTGGCGCAACAGGAGCCACAGGTGCAACGGGGAGTGCAGGAGCTGTTGGGGCAGCTGGCGTTACAGGAGCAACAGGTGATCCTGGCGTAGCAGGAGCCACCGGAGTCACCGGGGCAACGGGTGCAGCCGGAATTGCTGGGGTAACCGGGGCTACCGGCGCAACTGGGATTGCGGGAGTAACTGGCAGCACTGGTGTTACAGGAGCTACGGGTTCGGGCGCCATCATACCATTTGCTTCTGGCGGACCTGCCATATTAACAACGGTTCTTGGTGGACTGGTTGGAACGACAAGTCTTATCGGTTTTGGCAGCTCGGCAACAGGAGTCAGCATTCTGGGTGGCACGATTGATTTAACGGGAACGATTGTCGGACCACTCATTAACTTTGCGTTCTCTGTTCCACGAGATGGAGTTATAACTTCCATTGCTGCCTATTTTAGTACAACAGCAGCCTTGGCCTTGGTCGGTTCAACGGTGACCATCACTGCGCAATTATTCAGTTCACCTACTCCTGATAATGCATTTACTGCGGTTCCGGGGGCGGTCGTTACACTGGCACCTCCACTCACCGGTATTATTGCATTGGGTAGTATCTCCAATGGTATAACAACCGGATTGGCTATACCTGTGACTGCACAGACACGTCTTCTACTGGTGTTCTCGGCAACGGCAGCCGGACTTTCTCTTGTGAATACCGTTGTTGGTTATGCAAGTGGTGGCGTGAACATTACATGATGAGATATAAATTTTGATATGAACGACATGAGAGTTCTCATGTCGTTCTTTTTCTTGATTTGAAATTTTGATTATGAGGTCTTGGTTGTATAGAACTACTACAAACTATTATTCATCAAAAAAAATGCATGAATACGAAAAATAAGCTGAAATACGTAAGCGACATGAGACACATAAAAGCATTAAATAGACTTATTTTCTATAATTTTCAATAAAGTGCTTGTATATATCGAATAATGATTTTATACTATACCAATAAAATCCAATTAAATTCCTAATCGACTATTATATGTAATTAAAATGTTTAACTACTCACTCGAATCACGATCGAAAGTCATATCCACCACTCCTTAGCAAGCGTTCTGCTAACGCTCCAGATTACCCTTCCACATGAATGCTTACAGACATTCACTCTCATTGCATGATTCAAACACCCAAACTATTCACTCACATGGTTTAATCCGATTCATTCAATCTCCTAAACTTCCAAGTAAAAAATCATAGACTGATCTGTTATCTCTTCTGACTCATATTGTTCCCTAACCAGACCTGTAAAGGAGGTGAGGCTTTATGTGAAATCCAGGGTATCTATTTCGTACGCAATAAAGGTTATTTTACCGTTTCATTCTGCAGAGAAGGGCATATGTACCAGACTAAATTAAAAAACCGGGTAAAAGGAGTGGAAAAGTTTGATAAAGATTAATCGGTTACGCAAGCCCATCTCCATGGGGCTCTCGCTTCTCCTTGCATTTTCGATCATTCATCCGGTTTCAGCTGAAAACTCCACATCATCCAAATTGGATATGAAATCTGGACTTGCCAAAGTTACGGAATCCAAAGTAAACGCCAAGTTGACCAAAGAATTTGATGGTAGTGAATATGTGACCTATCTGGTGAAAATGAAGGAACAGGTAGATACAGCAGCAGTCTCCAAACAGGCCCTTGAAAAGGCGACCATCGCCAAACAAACGGCTTCAGCCACAAAGCTGTCCGTTCGTAATTCGGTCGTCAGCTCTCTGCGGGAAACGGCCTCGCGTACACAATATCCATTGGAAACTTATCTGGAAAAGGAAGTTGACCTGGGTAAGGTCAAAGAATATAAAAGCTATTTTATCGTCAATTCACTGGCAGTAACGAGTACCAAAGAAGTCATGGAACAGATTGCGCTGCTGCCTGAGGTGGAGAAGATTCTACCGAATGAGACGAGATACTTACAGAAAGCCGAAGTGAGTAAAGAACCGGCGAATGCGGCACCAGGCAAAGATGCTGTCCAAACGCCAGCTAAAGACTCTTCAGTCGGTGTCAAAGACAAAGACAAAGAGCCTGCTGCAAAGGACAAGCTTGCGACAGAGAACGTGGAATGGAACCTGGATTACATCAATGCGCCAGCCGTGTGGGATCGGGGCATCGATGGAACAGGGATTGTTGTTGCCAATCTGGACAGTGGTGTGGATTATACCCACCCGGCGCTCCGCAGCAAATGGCGGGGACTGGATGCCTCGGGCAATATCGTTGATCCCGAACTGAGCTGGTATGATCCGCACAGTAATGCTTCCCTCCCTGCGGACGAAGACGGACATGGTACGCACACGATGGGTACGATGGTTGGCTCCGAAGCAGATGGTACCAACCAGATCGGGGTTGCTCCCGGTGCAAAATGGATTGGTGTGCGGATATTCAATCCGGAAACAACAGATGCCATTATTCTCGATGGCGGACAATGGTTGATCGCTCCGGTGGATGCGGAAGGTAATCTGCATCCTGAACTTGCACCGGATGTCGTTAACAACTCGTGGGGCGGAGGCGCAGGATTGGATGAATGGTTCCGTCCTATGGTCCAAGCTTGGCGTGATGCGCAGATCTTTCCCGAGTTCTCCGCAGGTAATGTAAGACTGACGAATCCGGGTGGTCCCGGCTCTGTTGCGAACCCTGCGAATTACCCTGAAAGTTTTGCCACGGGAGCCACAGATATCAACGGAAATCTGGCTTCGTTCTCCCTGCTGGGCCCATCCCCGTATGGGGAGATCAAACCGGAAGTATCTGCCCCTGGTGTGAATATCCGTTCATCAGTTCCGGGCGGTGTATATGAGGGAGGCTGGAACGGAACGTCCATGGCAGGCCCGCATACAACTGCGCTTGCTGCACTGCTGCTTCAGGCCAATCATTCCCTTACAGTGGATCAGCTGGAGCAGATCATTACAGATACAGCCACGCCGAGAACAGATGGTCAGTATCCGACCTCTCCTAATAACGGCTACGGTCACGGCATTATTAATGCCCTTGATGCTGTGGGTTCTGTACTCGAAGGAATTGGCACTGTATCCGGCAGAGTGGTTACAGCCGGAGATGATCTGGAAGAGCCAGTACTGGCACATACCCCTGTCAATTCAGCCTTTACAGGCATTGATATACCATTAACCGCTCATGTGACAGATAACGTCGCGGTAGTCTCCGTCGAGGCTTTTGCCAAAACGACAGGTACCAACCAGTACGTCTATCTGCCGATGAATCGAATTGCTGGAGATAACAAAGATGGGACGTATACAGCGACAATCCCTGCTTTTCTTATTGAACCGCAAGGTGTGGAGTATTATATCCGAGTGAATGATTATGGCAACAACGGATTCGAAAGTCAGGTATATAAAGTGGCTGTGTCCAATGGTGTGAAGCCAGGATACCTTCAGGATTTTGAAGAAGATCAGCTGGGCTTCACGACTGGCGGAACCGGAAGTACCTGGGTATGGGGAGCACCAAGCAGTGGTCCTGGAAGTGCATACTCCGGTGACAAGGTGATTGCAACCAATCTGCAAGGAACTTATGTGGCGAATAGCAATGCATATCTGCTTGCGCCGCCTATTGATCTAACCGAGAGTCCAGAAGGGGCGTTATTATCCTTCAAGCACTGGTATGACCTGGAGAATAACATCGACTTCGGCAAGGTATACATCGCTTCCGAGGATAGCGATTATGTGTTCGAAGAGCTGTTAACCTTCACGGGTACAGGTGGCAATTGGAAGACACAATATGTGGATCTTCGCGAATACGCGGGACAGCAGGTGTTCATCAAGTTCAATCTGACGAGCGATAATTCATTGCAAAAGGCTGGCTGGTACATTGATGATTTCGCTGTAGAAGAACTGGATGAGATTGCTCCGGGCGCTCCTGCCGGATTGTCTGCGACAGCCGATATTCTTGGTAATGTAGCCTTGAGCTGGACGGGTCCGAGCGATGAGGATCTCGAATCCTATATCGTATATCGCTCCACAACCGCAGGTGCAGGTTATGAATCCATTGGAACTACAACAGGAACAACGTTTACAGATACGGCTACGGTGACAGATTCGACGTATTATTATACCGTTGCCGCACTTGATTATAGTGGCAATGAAAGCGACAAATCGAATGAGGTCTCCATTACCGTAGAGGTGCCTCAGGATATCTACATCGATCATTTCGATGGCAGTGATGATAACGGCTGGACTCATTCAGGAACCAAAGATGAGTGGGAACGCGGTATTCCGGTAACGGGACCTGCCAGCGCGGTTTCTCCACCGAATGTCTGGGCGACTGATCTCGACAATACGTACGAGAGTGGCTCCAACTATTCACTCGTATCTCCGGTCATTGATTTGACGGATGTGTCCGAAGGAACACTCACGTTTAATCATTGGTACGAGATTGAGAGTGGATACGACTACGGCTATGTGGAAGTCACCAAGGATGGTGGAACCACATGGTCAGAACTGGGCAAATTCTCACATAGTACAAACGGTAAACAATGGACACCGGTATTTTATGATCTGGATGCACTTACCGGTAATGAAGTTCAATTCCGATTCCGCCTGACCTCAGATAACAGTGTTGTGAAGACAGGCTGGTTCATTGATGATTTCCGTGTACTGGGAGTTGCTGCGGAGACGGTAACGGAGGATAGTGCGGTTGTGCTTAACAATGACAAACCGAAACCGTCCTATGATAATCCATGGTACAAAATTTCGCGGACAGACAAAGCGGAGTTTAACAAAACGAAACAGCAACAACCGGAAGTTGAAAAACCAGAAATAGGTTCGGTTAATCCACAAAGCCTGCCTGCAAGTGCAACGGTTACCGTACTGGAAACCGGACGTTCGGTGAAGACAGATCCAGCTACAGGCAAGTATAACTTCACACACGTAGCAGGTGATTACACGTTAAAAGCTGAAGCATATGGCTATTATCCTCAAACTCAACAGGTGACGATTACAGATGGCAATGGAGCCAAAGCCAACTTTAATCTGGAGGCAATCCCGCATGGACAGATTGAAGGTGTAGTAACGGATGAGCGGACAGGACAACCACTGGCTGACGCTTCCGTTCTCGTGGTCGAAGATGCCAATGTAGGTGAAGTTCGCACAGGTTCAGATGGCAGCTTCAATATTCAGGTATTGGAAGGAAGTTATACCCTGTCCATCCGGGCTGCTGATTATTACAGTAAAACCGTAACTATAACTGTACCTGGTAATGGGACAGCAGAGGCAAATATTGCCTTGAAACCATTCATCGGTTTCCCAGGGGAAATTGCTTATGATGATGGAACAGCAGAGAACGCACGAGCTTTTAACGCTGCGGATAACGCTTGGGCGGTTCGAATGACACCAGAGCTGGAGACCGCTCAACTGACAGGTGCATCGTTCCGATTCTGGAACACCGAATGGCCTGTACCTGGAGGTACAGCGTTCCAATATGCCGTCTATGATGCTTCGGGTGCGGGCGGAGCTCCGGGACGACAACTGGCTGGACCATTTGACGGTACTGCACTTCGTAACGATCAATGGACAACTGTTGAATTCCCGGAACCGGTCATTGTAACGGGTGATTTCTATATCGTGTATGTACAGAGTTTAGCTGGAACTAGCGCTCCGGGACTCGCTACCGATGAGGATGGTCCAAATGCAGGTCGAAGCTGGCAGCGAGTAGGTGGAGCGTGGAGCACTTCACCTGATGAAGAAGGTAACTACATGATTCGTGCAGTTGTGAGATATCCGGTAAATGCACCTGTGCTCACAGCACCTGCGAACACGTATACGAATCAATCAACCTTCACCGTGTCGGGAACGTCTCCGGCATCCGGCGCTCAGATCAAGTTTTACAACGGCAAAGATCTCGCTGGCACTACAACGGTGGCAAATGGGAAGTTCTCATACGGTGTGAAACTCCGTTCTGGGATTAATGCGATTACTGCCGAGGCAGTGGTGGACGGGAAAACGACCGACCGCTCACTCCCCGTCGTCATTATTCTGGATCAGACCAAACCGCAGTTGACCATTGTTACGCCAACTCAAGGAGATCGCATCAATGCGGAAGTTGTTCACGTAACGGGTAATGTCGTGGAACAATTCCTCGATAAGTTAACTGTTAACGGACAAACCGTACAAGTGGGCAAAGACAGAAGCTTCAGTCATCGCGTATTGGTTAACGAAGGCGAGAACACGATTACCATTACAGCAACCGATCTCGCTGGCAACAAAACAACGGTAACCCGCACCGTATACGTGGAAACGGCGTTGCCAGAACTTACGAATATTACGCCAGCTGAAGATGTTCGAATCACATCAGGAGAAAGTGTCACCGTATCTTTTGACAGTAAACCTGGTCTGCAAGCATCTTTCCGGATTCAGTTACCGCTGAATCTGAATGCCCAGGGGGCAGGAGAGGTTCCATTGGTGGAGACTGAACCTGGTCGTTACACAGGTACGTACACAACACCTTCATCCCTTGTTCTTGAGGGTGGAGTCATTGTGATTCGAGCTCAGGATGCAGCAGGCAACAAAGTAGAGGCTGAAGCAGCTGGACGATTGTTCGTCAGCGCAGCACAAGAACAATCCGTTCCAGAACCAGATTCGAGCCCTGAAGAGACTGAAACAGAGGTAGGTCCACCGTCCGCTGAGGGTCTGCAACCTTAATTATGCAAAGTATGACATGGATGATAACTACGTTTTGACCATCTAAGCAAGAAGCCGATAAGCCGAGGTATCAGGGCTTGTCGGTTTTTTGTTGTATCTCGATTTACATCTGACACCTAAGATTAATGAAAAATCCATTGGGATGCTTTTTCTTTTGCTCAATATGACGGCAGGTGAGTTGTCTCCTTTCTTCACATTAATGATATAACATGATATATTAGGATGTAGAACATGAGAAGTATGGGTATTTATGGAGGTGCTTGTATTGGGGAAAGACTCGGCATCCAAGCCGATGTATGAACAGATCTTTGAATCCTTGCGTGAACGGATACAGCTTCATCAATATCAAGTGGGTGAGCGTGTTCCTTCGGAGAAGGAATTATGTGATGAATTCGGAGTTAGCCGGATTACAACTAAAAAAGCACTTGAGATGCTGGCGAGTGAACAATTAATTGTTCGTCAACCGGGACGGGGTTCTTTTGTAGCCGACACAGCAGATGTGTTACAAGAAAGACCTAACAGACCTGCTCCGCGTGCTGCGATCAAAGATCCAGAAAAGAAGCTGCTCATTGGTCTGGTCATCACTAACTTCAGTGACATGTATGGTACAGAACTGTTATATGGCATGGAAGAAGCTTCGCGAGAGCATGATTGTTTTCTCGTACTTAGACGTTCCTTCGGGATTCCCGAGCAGGAGGAACAGAGTATTCAGGAACTGCTGGAACTGGGTGTGGATGGATTGATTATTTTCCCGGCACAGGGTGAATATTTCAGCGATGAGATTTTAAAACTGGTCGTTAATAAATTCCCGTTTGTCCTGATTGACCGGTACTTGAAAGGAATTCCGGCTTCATCTGTCAGTACGGATAATGTAGGCGCGGCGCGAGAAGGGATGAATTATTTGTTCGATCTCGGTCACCGACACATCGCTTTTCTGACGCAGCCTCCGGCGAACACTACACCCATTGAAGAACGAATTGAAGGCATTATTGAGGCTCACAATGATCAAGGAGTTCTGGTGAACAGGGAACTGTGGTTAGAATCTTTTCTTTCGACACTGCCAAGTGTGTTTGATCCTCAAGTCGAGGTCCGTGATGTGGAGACACTGGTGGAACATTTACAGAAATATCCCCAGATTACTGCACTCTTTGCTGCGGAGTATCATATTGCTTTACTTGCAGAACAGGCAGCGGATCGGCTTGGTCTGAGAATCCCGGAAGATATGTCCATCATTTGCTTTGACAGTCCAAACGCTGCCGAAGGAAGCCGTGTAACCCATATGAGACAAAGCCAGTTTGATATGGGAAAACAGGCATTCGAGATGGTGCTTCAAAGTATGCAGAACAACGAAATGACAGTGAACAGAGTTGTTTTACCTGCCCGATTGGTGAAGGGGAAGTCAACGAGTATGGTGAAACAAAAGGGTTAATTATAACAACTTAATATTCATTGTGTTCAATCAGGGGCTTCGTGTAAACGAGGCCTCTTTTTGGTGCGTATAAAATGGGGAGAATTGCTTTAAATGGTATATTATTTGGTGCCGTCAAATTAAAATAACATGCTAATATACAAATAAATATATTGACATAACATTATATTCGTTTTAGGATGATGAAAGCGGTTAACAAACTGGATTACATAAGGAGGACAACATGCTGACACTCAGAGATGATCAAGAAATTTCCCCCTCGATATACGACATGATTGATCGGGTTAACAAACGTATGCCAGATTATCCGGAACTCAACCAAATGTTTAAAAATTGTTTTACCAATACGATGGCAACCACAATTCAGCGCAAAGAAGATGGAACAACTTTTGTGATTACGGGAGATATCCCTGCCATGTGGTTACGTGATTCTGCCGCTCAGGTCAGACCTTATCTGCTTCTCGCTTCAGAGGATGAAGATATTGCCGACATGATCGCTGGACTGGTTGAACGTCAACTGAATTATATTCTCCTGGACCCTTATGCAAACGCTTTTAATGAGACGGAGAGTGGGAAAGGACATCAGGAAGACCTGACGCAAATGAATGATTGGATCTGGGAACGGAAGTATGAGATCGACTCATTGGCTTATCCGATTCAGCTCAGTTATCTCTTGTGGAAGAACACAGGAAGAACAACTCAATTCAATGATACGTTCCGTAAAGCAGCCCAGATCATCATGCAGTTATGGCAAGTGGAACAGCATCATGAGACGAAATCACCCTACACGTTCCAACGTCTGGATGCTCCCGAAACCGATACGCTCACCCGAGAGGGACGAGGTACTGAAACAGTTTACACAGGCATGACTTGGTCGGGATTCCGTCCCAGCGACGATCGTTGTGAATATGGTTATCTGATTCCATCCAATATGTTCGCTGTTGTGGCGCTTCGATATCTACAGGAAATTGCTAAAGCCGTGTTCGAGGATGAAACGCTGGCAGCGACTGCTCAGCAGTTGGAGGAACAGATCAACAAAGGTATTCAGGATTATGGCACCGTTGAACATCCGGAATATGGAACCATATATGCCTACGAAACGGATGGGAAAGGCAATCACAATCTGATGGATGATGCCAATGTGCCGAGTCTGCTGTCTTTACCTTATCTCGGATATGTCGAGGAGAAGGACGAGGTGTATCAGAATACACGCCGTTTCATTTTATCCACGCACAACCCGTATTTTTATGAGGGAGCAGCAGCAGCAGGAATCGGTAGTCCGCATACACCGGAAGGGTACATCTGGCATATCGCTTTATCGATGCAGGGGCTGACTACAGAGGATCGCAATGAAAAACTACGATTGCTCCAGCTCATCCATAAGACAGATGCGGATACTGGACTGACCCATGAAGGCTTTTCGGCTAACAATCCACATGAATATACACGTCCGTGGTTTTCATGGTCCAACATGCTTTTTAGTGAGCTAATTATGGATTATTGCGGATTCCGCGTACAGAAATAGATAGGAAAGCAAGAGAGAACCTGCGAGTACATCATAACGTTCGGAGTTCGTTGAATTCCGACAAGAGGAGAGCGAATCATGAGAAAAATATCATTGAAAATGCCGGTAGCAGCAGTTATGACATCCTTGCTCATTCTTACTACAGCCTGTTCGGGCGGAAGCTCAAGCACAGGCACAACCAGTGACGGCAAGAAGGAAGTAACTGTATCGTTCCGTTCTTCAGGATCTGAAGATACACTTACGAAGTTTTTCCAATCAGGTTTGGTGGATCAATTTGAGAAAGAAAATCCGGATATCAAAATCAACATTGCGCCTGTACTGGCAAGCGAGGGTGACTATACGTCCAAAATGGTTCTGCAAATGAAATCCCCGGATACGGCACCGGATGTCATTGCCGAAGATACATCCATCATCAAATCCGATGCTGCTGCGGGATATCTGGAGCCGCTGGATACACAGGTTCAGGGATGGTCCGATTGGGAAGAACACATCATCGACAACCTGAAGGCAGGGGTTACTGGCGAAGACGGCAAGGTGTACGGCGTTCCGGCTACCTCGGATACACGCGGAATCTGGTATAACAAGGAACTGTTTGAAAAGGCAGGACTTGAAGTTCCATTCAAACCTGCAAGCTGGGCAGAAGTACTCGAAGCAGCACGTACCATCAAGCAAAAACTGCCGGGTGTGACACCACTTAATATGATCGTGGGCAAAGCAAACGGTGAAGGTGTCACCATGCAAACACTGGAAATGTTGCTCTATGGTACGGCGGACACGCTGTATAACGACACCAGCAAGAAATGGGTCGTGAACAGCCCGGGGCTACTGGATTCCTTCAAATTCATAGATCAAGTTTTTAACACGGATAAAACAGGTCCAACCATGCAGGTTGCCCTGAATGGACAAGCTGGCAGTATTGCATTCCAGCAACAGTTCCCGCAAGACAAATTGGCGATGGCTGTAGATGGTAGCTGGGCAGGTTCGACATGGGCCGAGAACGGTGCTGCTCCAATCGCCAACGTTGAAGAGAAAATAGGCTTTGCACCATTCCCAACACAAAATGGGGAAGAACCTGGAGCAACTACGATGTCTGGAGGATGGGCTTGGTCTGTTCCTGCACAGGCGAAAAACAAGGAAGAGGCTTGGAAATTTATCGAGTTTCTGATGAATAAGGAAAATGCGACTGCACGCGTAGTAGCGGAAGGCAGCCTCAGCCCACGTAATGATTCCACGGAAGTTGAAGGTTATACGGATCGTCCATATACCAAAGAAGCACAGGAACTCTTGAATGTGGCTCACTTCCGTCCAGCGAACGATCAATATGCAGCGGTATCCGCACAATTGCAAAGCATTGTTGAGAGTATTGCCTCTGGCAAGCTGACGCCGGAAGAGGGAGTTACACAATTGAAGGACAACGTATCCCGTTCCCTTGGCGCGGACAGCATCGAAGAGAAATAAGGATATCGATATATTCGGAGGGGGAGGCACAATCTCCCCTTTTTCCGGTTCGAATGGAGAGTGACTTATGAAAAGGAAAGCACCAGGTTCATTTCTGTTTCTCATGCCTTCCGTACTGTTATTACTTGTGTTTTTCATTGTTCCCATCATTCTGACGATCTGTTTTGCCTTTACGAATATGGCTCTGACTGGGGCGGCAGCCAAGAGTTTGGAGTTTGTCGGATTCCAGAATTTCATTAATATGTTCCATGATCCGGACTTCCGGATTAGTGTCTGGCGCACGCTGGTCTTTCTCATCTTCTCCGCAGTGATTGGTCAGGTATTGCTTGGATTCATTCTGGCCCTTCTAATGAAGGAGAAAAATGTGACGTTCCGCCGGGTCATCGGCATCATCGTCATTGCCGGTTGGGTGACACCCGAGATTGTCGTGGCATTCTGTATGGTCGCCTTTTTCAGTGACAATGGTTCATTGAATCAGATCCTCGGCTGGTTTGGAGCGAATCCAGTCTCCTGGTTGTTCAGTTTCCCTATGGTGAGTGTCATTATCGCGAATATCTGGCACGGCACAGCCTTTTCGATGATGGTCTATCAGTCGGCACTGGATGATATCCCGAAGGAAGTTGAAGAAGCTGCGATTATTGACAGTGCCACCGGGTTCCAGATTGTCAGACACATTACGATTCCAATGGTAAAAGGGTCCATCGTGACCAACATGATGTTGGTTACCCTACAGACACTGGGCGTGTTCACGCTGATCTATACGATGACCGGTGGTGGCCCGGGTACTTCAACACAAACCTTGCCGATCTTCATGTATAACCAGGCCTTTGTGAACTATCAATTTGGATACGGCACAGCCATATCTCTGGTTCTGTTGTTCATCGGTATTATCGCCAGCCTGTTCTACATGCGATCCATGAAAGTGAAAGTGTAACCATGAAGGAGGTTCGATCCCTATGGTCAAACATGGGCTTCAACGCAAAATCCAGTACGGGATTCTAGTTTTTCTAGGGCTCTGTTTTTTATTGCCGCTGCTCTGGATCATTCTGGCTTCATTTGACCCGAACGCGCAACAGGGTATCAAAATGCCCAGTACCTGGACCATTCAAAATTTCAAGGATGTACTCGGGGATTCGAGCAATCTTCGTTCATTCGGTGTAGGCCTGATTCTGTCGGGAGGGCAAGCGATATTGGTTGTTCTGGTATCGGTTCTTGCTGCTTATCCATTATCCCGTTATGAAATGAGATTCAAAAAAAGCTTCTTGTTATCGATTCTGTTCATGACAGCTCTTCCGATTACTGCCGTGATGGTTCCGGTATTTCAGATGTTTCTGTTCTTCAAAATGCAAAATAGCATCATTGCCACGATGCTTTTCCTGACTGCATCCTCACTTCCTTACGGCATCTGGATGATGAAAAACTTCATGGATTCAGTACCAATCGATTTGGAAGAATCGGCATGGATTGACGGAGCGTCTGTGTGGAGTAGTTTGAGACGAATCGTGGCGCCATTGATGTTGCCGGGTATTGCAACAATAGCGATATTTACCTTTTCGGGAAGTTGGGGCAACTTCTTCGTGCCATACATCCTGCTCCAGACACCGGAGAAACTCCCGGCATCAGTCACGATTTATCAGTTCTTTGGCAGCCACGGTATGGTTGAATACGGCAGATTGGCTGCATTTTCACTACTTTATACAATGCCTTCGGTTGTGCTATATATTTTCTCCCAGCGTTACATGTCCAAGGGCTTCAGCATGGGCGGGGCAACCAAAGGTTAATGACAGGAGGTACGCTACATGACAACCAAAAAGACGGCACATCTCATCTCGCATACCCATTGGGACCGCGAATGGTATATGCCTTATGAACACCATCACGTATTGCTCATTGAGCTGATGGATAAACTGCTGGACACGCTTGATCAGGACCCGGAATATCGTTATTTCCATCTGGATGGGCAGACGATTATTCGTGAAGATTATTTGCAGGTTCGGCCCGAACAACAGGAGAGGCTCGACCGTTATATCCGCGAAGGACGCATCCATTTTGGTCCATGGTATGTGTTACAGGATGAGTTTCTGACCAGCAGCGAGGCCAACTTGCGTAATCTGCTCATCGGTCATCGTGATGCTCGACCTTTAGGTGTGATATCCAAGACGGGATACTTCCCAGACTCCTTCGGAAATATGGGACAGGCACCGCAGATTCTTCAACAGGCGGATATTCATAACGCGATCTTCGGGCGTGGGGTGAAGCCTACGGGATTCAATAATGCTGTGGTTGATGCAGACAGTTATGAATCTCCCTATTCGGAGATGAACTGGCGTTCGCCGGATGGTTCGGAAGTGCTCGGTATTTTGTTCGCGAATTGGTACTGCAATGGGATGGAAGTTCCGGTTGATTCGGAGAAAGCCCGAGCCTATTGGGATAAAAATCTGGCGGATGCCGAGAAGTTTGCCTCGACTCCACATCTGTTGTTCATGAATGGTTGTGATCATCAGCCGATCCAGACGGATCTGCCCGAGGCTTTACGTACGGCGGCTGCGTTGTATCCTGATGTAGAATTTATCCACTCCAATTTTGACGATTACATTGAGGCGGTTACGAAGGAAGTGCCTGAGCATCTGGCGACCATTGAGGGCGAGCTTCGCAGTCAGCATACGGATGGTTGGGGAACACTGGTGAATACGGCATCTGCCAGGGTTTATCTGAAACAGTTGAATCAGCAGGGGCAGATGTTGCTTGAAAAAGTAGCCGAACCACTCGCCGCCATGGCCCATATAGCTGGGGTAAAGGATTATCCGCACCATCTGTTGTCACATGCATGGAAGATGCTGATGCAGAACCACCCACATGATAGCATCTGCGGATGCAGTGTGGATGAGGTTCACCGTGAGATGGTGACCCGCTTTGCCAAGAGCAGACAGCTTGCAGAGAAATTGGTTTCCCAGAGCGCGCAGGCGATTGCTGAGTCCATTCGTGTGCAATCTGCTGAGGCTTGGGGAGAGGAAGCAGTGCTGTTCACTGTGTTTAACACGAGTGGATGGAATCGAAATGGAATCATTGAGATGGATCTGATTGTGGACAAAGCATTTTTTCCGGAAGGTCCTCACCCTCAAGCCCTTGCGCAAAAGTTGGAAGAGGATGCACTGCCAGTGTATCAGCTGGTCGATTCAGATGGACGCACGTATTCGGCAGAAATCAAGGATCTGGGTGCGCATTTTGGCTATGAACTTCCGAAGGATCGCTTCCGACAGCCTTATATGGCTCGTAAAGTAAGAGTGACTTTCCAAGCGGTGGATGTACCTTCTCTAGGTTATAAGACGTATGCTCTCATTCCAGTAGAGAAACAAGCAGAGATTGTTGAGATTGTTGAAGTGCCCGATACGAGTGAACTCATCCAGGTGCAGGGAATGATGATGGAGAACGGTCAATTACGGGTGACGGTTGAAGAGAATGGTACGGCAACAATTGAAGATAAGGTCTCCGGTGCTGTATACAGGGGATTGAATTCATATGAGAATACCGGTGATATCGGCAATGAATATGTCTACCGTCAACCCGAGGGAGAGACAACGCTGACCACGGAGCATCTGAAGGCAGACCTGCGGATTGTGGAGCAGTCTCCGTACCGGGCAGTTATGGAAAGTGTATTACGCTGGGATATTCCTGCTGGAGCAGATGAACTGTTCGAGCTGGAGAAGCGCCAAATGGTTCCTTTTACAGAACGGAAGGCACAGCGAGTCGAGAACACTGTTCCCCTGGTGATTACGACAACGTATACATTGGAAGCAGGCAGTAATATGGTCAAGGTAAAATCTGACTTTAACAATCAGGCCAAGGATCATCGACTGCGTGCATTATTTCCATCCGGACTGGTGACAGAGGAGCATTATGCAGATTCCATCTTTGAAATTGCCAAACGTTCCAATACACCGGCAAAGGAATGGGTGAATCCAAGTAATGCACAGCATCAGCAAGCGTTTGTACATGTGACCGACGGTGATCATGGCTTGATGATTGCAAACAAAGGGCTGAATGAATACGAGATTTTACAGCATGAAGAAGGCAGCACGATTGCGGTTACGCTACTGCGTTCCTCTTCGGAACTGGGTGACTGGGGTGTGTTTGAAACACCGGAAGCCCAATGTCTGGGACCTCAGAGCGTGGAATATGCAATCATTCCATTTGCGGGCGATGCCGCACAGTCAGGTGCATGTGCATCCGCATATGTGTATCCGATTCCGTGGACGACTGTACAGCTAGGGACACTTGCATATACATTTGAGCAAGAAGGTCATGCTGGAGTTGATGGGCAGAAGGTGGAACTACCTCTGTCGAAGCAATGGTTGGCGTGGAATTCGCAAGGTTCGACACTGGCATTCTCCACACTGAAGATCGCAGAGGAAACTGGAGATTTGATTGCTCGCTGGTATAATCTAAACTCCGAACCCGTTGAGTTGAACGTTCAGCCTGGAGTTGAATGTGCCTCCGTTTATGAGAGCGATGTGCTGGAACGGGTTAAAGACACGTTGCAGGGTCAAAGCCAGACGGTATCGGGGTACAAGATTGTTACACAAGGGTATACGTTACGGTGAGTTGATTTTTGAATATCATAATTATAGAAACCTCCTGGTCACGGTAGCGTGGACAGGAGGTTTTTGTTGTGTGCTCCGTTATATGCACCCAAACCAAAGCGTTATGCTGTGAAAATATCTAATAACATTCATGTCGTGATTTTATACATTTATTGTCGCGAGTTTCTATTAAAAATAGATTAAGTCTGTGATAACTTATAGATAAATGTCAGAATATTATATAGTATGGAGGTAAGACAACAGTGACTATTCGAATTGGAAAAATTAGCTTGTGGCATGTTCATGCATGGGATTACATCAAGCAGGCACAGGAACATGAGGATACAGTCATCGCCGCCGTTTGGGATGAAGATGCCAAGCGGGGGCAGGAAGCGGCTGAACGCTTAAACGTACCATTCTATGCTTCACTCGAAGATATGCTGGCCAAGGATGACATCGATGCCGTTATTGTAGATGCGCCAACCCGCATTCATGAAGAAGTGATCACCGCTGCTGCAAAAGCAGGTAAACACATCTTCACGGAGAAGGTTATTGCGTCGACACAGGCGGAATCCAACAGAATCCTCAATGAGGTAAAGGCAAACAAGGTCAAGATGGCAGTCTCCTTACCGCGTCTGAATGCAGGATATACGCTAACGATACAGGATGTGCTTAACCAAGGATTACTTGGTAAAATAACTTATGTAAGAGCGCGTTTATCGCATGATGGAGCGATTTCCAACTGGTTACCTGAACACTTCTATGATCTGAAGGACTGTCAGGGCGGTGCGCTGATTGATCTGGGTTGCCATCCAATGTATCTCGCCAAACTGTTTCTGGGTCAGGAAGTAACAGCGGTTAATGCGAACTTTGGATATATTACAGGCAAAGAAGTGGAAGATAATGCAGTTGCAACCTTGTTTACGGATTCTGGAGCAGTCGGTGTTGTTGAAGCCGGTTTTGTGAACAGCCATTCTCCGTTTACGATTGAGGTTCATGGTACGGAAGGTACAATTCTGTACGGAACACCCGAAGAAAAGTTATTGATTTGCACGAAAGCAGCACAGGGACAGTATCAAGAGTGGACTGAACTTCCTTTGGCAGACCAAAGAGAAAGCGCATTCAATCAATGGGTTGCACATATACAGAATGATACGGATGCAACTGAAAACGTGCAGATCGCTATGGAGTTGACCCGTTTGATGGAAGCAGCGAATCTCTCTGCCAAAGAAGGGCGCAGAGTTGCTCTCGATGAGTTGAAGGGTTAGGTTTTATTAAGGAGGTGTGCAATCTTGAGCCTGTATCCTTATGAGAAAATGCTTGAACGGCAGGATCTCCTGGAGAGACTGGATATTCTAATGGTTTGGGGACATTATGAGATTCGCGTGATGCGATTTCATCTGACTTCTTTTCCAGCGGGCCGAGTTGTGGATTTCCATAATCATGCAGAGTTTGAGTTTCATTTTATCCCAAGAGGTAAAGGCAAAGTTATTCTCGATGATCAGACACATGCGCTCTCGGAAGGTATGCTTTATTTGACTGGACCGGGTGTCGTTCATTATCAGGAGGCTGATGCCAAAGAGGACATGGATGAACTATGTCTTCATGTGGATATCGTTCACAAGCCAAGAGAACATGTCGATCCCTGGGAAGCAGCAGAATCCGAGGAAACGCTGGAAAAGCTAAGAACGCTTCCGCTTACTCCGGTGAATGATTATCATCGTGCAATGCATTGTTTTTTGGAAGCCTACGAGGCATGTGATCTAAAATTGTTAGGTTATTATACGTCGATCAAGCAACTGGTTATCAGCATATTACTCAAAACCGTGCGAGCATACGACACCGGGGGGAATCGACCGGAAGCCCCTGTGCGGGATATGTCGGTATATCGCTATGAGTATGCACTACAGTATATGGAGGCGAATCACCCTTCAGTGGTCACGCTGGAGCATGTAGCTGAGAAACTTCATATTAGCAGCAGACAATTGCAACGAATCTTCTACCAAGTACAGCCGGAGATGCCGTTCAGCCGTGTACTGGAGGATATTCGTCTGCGCGCCGTGTGCCGCAATCTGGAGGAAAGTAACGTATCCATTGAACAGATCGCACTTGCTTCAGGATTCAATAATGCCAACTATTTGCATGCTGTATTTCGCAAACGTCTGGGGATGACCCCGTCGGCTTTTCGTAAAATGAAACAACCAATACTTAAGTGAGGGTGAATATATATATGAGTAAAGTATATCGTATCGGAATTATTGGCTGTGGTGGAATCGCGAATGGTAAACATCTGCCGAGTCTGAGTAAACTGGATAATGTTGAACTGGTGGCTTTCTGTGATATCGTTCAGGAACGTGCGGATGAAGCCAAACAGAAATATGGCACTACTGAAGCCGAAGTCTACACGGATTATCAGGAATTGCTTAAGGATGAGTCTTTGGACATTGTGCATGTACTTACGCCGAATATTTCTCATGCCGAGATTTCTATTGCTGCCCTGGAAGCGGGGAAACATGTCATGTGTGAAAAGCCAATGGCGAAGACATCTGCTGAAGCACAGCTCATGCTGGAAGCGGCAGAACGTACCGGCAAAAAACTGACTATCGGATACAACAACCGTTTCAGAGAAGACAGTCAGTATTTGAAGAAGGTGTGCGAAGCAGGTGACCTGGGTAATATTTATTTTGCCAAAGCACATGCGATTAGACGTAGAGCAGTACCAACCTGGGGTGTTTTCCTGGATGAGGAGAAACAAGGTGGCGGCCCATTGATTGACATTGGTACGCACGCACTTGATCTGACGCTCTGGATGATGGATAACTATCAACCAAAAGTTGTGCTGGGTACGACCTATCATGAGCTTTCGCAACGTGAAAATGCGGCCAATGCCTGGGGCCTGTGGGACCCAAAACAATTCTCCGTAGAAGACTCGGCCTTTGGCATGATTGTGATGGAGAATGGGGCAACGATCATGCTGGAATCCAGTTGGGCACTGAACTCACTGGATGTGGATGAGGCGAAATGTAGCTTGAGCGGTAGCGAAGCGGGTGCGGACATGAAGAACGGACTGCGCATCAATGGTGAGAAATTCAGCCGTCTATACACCAATGAGATTGAACTGAGTGCAGGCGGGGTAGCTTTCTACGATGGTAAGAGCGAGAGCGCACCGGATGTTGAGATGAGAAAGTGGATTGAAGCGATTGAGAACGATCAGGAGCCGGTGGTCACACCGAAACAAGCACTCGTTGTATCTCAAATCCTGGAAGCACTCTATGAATCAGCTCGCACAGGCAAGGCAGTGTACTTGAATAATGGTAGCGAAGCATAGAAAAGGCTTAAAACAATAGATTACAAAACCCTTTGTCCTGTTATTTGGGGCAGAGGGTTTTTGGTGTTTTGGATGCTAGCTATTGGTCCATACCAGACTCTATTTCGGCACATATGATGAGAGAAAAATGAGCTGAAAAGAGGGTATGTCTTGACTAAACACAAAACGGGTCATGGTGTTTCCATTGTTGTATGTACCAATCGGCCGCAATTTTTTGATAACATCCTGCAAAATTACAATCGGCAGCGTTATAAAAGCAAAGAGCTGATCATTGTCCTGAATCATGACAGTATGAATCTGGCATTATACCAAAGCCGGGTTCGGAATCTTGCCAATGTTCATGTATATCAAGTTCCGGAGAGTATTTCCCTAGGACAAAGCCTGAACGCTGGCATGACAAGGGCACGCTTTTCGTTAATTGCCAAATTTGATGATGATGACTACTATTCGCCGTATTATTTAACAGAGCAGGTGAGAGAACTTAGACGGACCAAAAGTGATATTGTGGGTAAACATTCGTGCCTGGTCTATTTGGGCGCATCCAAGACATTGTTGGTCAGATCTCCTGCTGAAAAAAATAAACCGGTTGAATTTGTTCAAGGGGGCACTATTTTATTCAAAAGAGAGATCTTGAAAAAAGTCCGCTTCACGGACCGTTCAATAGGGGAAGATGTGACCTTCCTGAGACAATGCAGGAAAAGAGGATTCAAAGCGTACGCGACCTCTCCTTACAATTATGTCTATCACCGCAGACAGAACAAAAAGAGTCATACCTGGAGAGCGGATGACAGCTTTTACCTGAGGGGAAGCAAAAAACTTGCGGTTACAGAGGATTTTAGACCCTATGCTAATAAAAAGTTATAGAGAACAGAAATAACCTGAAGAAACGGAGCATTCGTCTAAAAGCTTTCTGAAAGAAAGTTACATCGAAAGCATACGTTATCCCGAGCGATCGGAAGGTTGTCCTGTAATCGTAGTGCCCGTATGTCGTCAAATAACGAAAACGAAGATGCATCTGCTGTGTGTAGATGCGTCTTTTTTGTGCCAAAATGCTTCAATTTGGAGGTGATAAGAAAAAAATATGAATTTACTTGAAAAAAAGTATTGCATATAAGTTTAGTCGGAATTATATTAATGGTATAAGGTCTAGACCATATACAGATCGGAGTGTTTAGATGTCCAGTACGTTTTCATTTCGTTTTGAGAAAGTATCTACCAAAAAGGTTAGTGAATTCATTAGGGAACAACTGGAAGAAGCCATTATTTTGAAAGAATTAATGAGTGAAGAACAGCTTCCAGCCGAGCGAGATCTGGCAGAGATTTTTAACGTAAGCCGGATTACCGTTCGTGAGGCACTCTCTTCACTGGAAGAGAAAGGCTTGATTGAGAAAAGGGTGGGTGCCAAAGGCGGAACATTTGTACTGCCTCTGACAGCCAATTCGCATAAACGGACCAGAGAAGAAATTAAACGGGATTGGTCACAGATGCTGAAGGTGTTCGAATATCGAACCATCATCGAGCCGGAGGGAGCTTTTCTCGCTGCTGAGCGGATCACCGCAGGCGAACTGGAGCTGCTTGAGGGTTACATGGAGCAAAGTATAGAGCCAGACTGCACAAGGGAATGGTTCAGGGCGCTGGATGTGAAATTTCATCTGACCATCGCCAAGGCTTCGGGGAATCCATACTGTGAGAGAGCCGTCAGACAGATTCGGACGAAAATTAATCCGGCTCTCGACCTGATGCCTTATGATGACCGGATACGTACCGTCAACCACGGTGTACATATGGAGATTCTTGAAGCATTGAAAGCCCATGATAGCATCAAGTCTAAGGAGACGATGAAAAGGCATATCGAATTCTCAGCGGATGCAATCTATGCCCGTTTGGTTTCTGAATCGGACAAAAATGAAGGGAATGACAGCAAATGAATCGTTCAGAACTAATACAGCTGGCTCAGCCACTACAAGCCCAGTTAAGTGCTTGGCGCAGAGATTTACATCAGCATCCGGAAATCGGCTATGAGGAGCATCGCACATCCGCTATCGTAGCTGAGCATCTGGAAAGCCTGGGGTTGGAAGTTACACGCAATGTCGGACAGACCGGGGTTACAGGCCTGCTTCGCGGAGAGACAGATGGACCAACCTTTGCCTTGCGCGCAGACATGGATGCTCTGCCAATCCAAGATCAGAAAGCGGTGGAATACCGCTCGCAAGTGGAAGGCAAAGCGCATCTGTGTGGACATGACGCTCACACCTCCATCCTGATGGGAGCCGCCCAACTGCTTACTGGTCTTGGAAGACCGAAATCAGGCAACATCAAATTTATTTTCCAGCCAGCCGAAGAGGGACTTGCAGGTGCAAGAGCCATGATCCAGGACGGTGTTCTGGAGAATCCAAAGGTTGATGCCATCGCAGGATTACACATGACACCTGGACAGAACACGGGAACCTTGGGTGTAAGTCAGGGCGTTGCTTTTGCATCAGCTGATCCCTTGATTATCAAGGTGTTTGGCAAGGGTGGGCACGCAGCTCGTCCGCATGAGGGTATTGATGCGATCGCGGTATCCGCTCAGGTCATCACCGCATTGCAAAATATCGTCAGTCGGATGGTTGATCCACTTGAACCGGCAGTAGTCACGATTGGCAAAATCACGGGAGGTTATATGGGAACAGCCATCGCCCCCGAAGTGGAGATGATCGGTACGGTTCGTACACTCTCACCTGCCATTCGTGAGCGGATGCCAGCTTTGATCGAGCAGGTTGTTAAAGGGGTCTGTGATTCTTTTGGAGCTGGATGCGAAGTTGTCTACGGCGATGGATACCCTGTTGTCGTGAATGATCTCGGCATGGTTGACCTGCTAACAGAGACTTGTGATCAGGTTAATGCGGAGAAGGGATGGACTTATATCAAACCTTCTACAGGGGGCGAGGATTTCGCTTTTTATTGTGAACAGGTTCCGGGTGTGTTTTTCAGACTAGGATCTGGGAATGATGAGGAACGTACTCGTTATCCACTTCACCATCCCATGTTTGATCTCGATGAGACAGCGATGCCTTATGGTGTGGGCATGTTGTCTGCAGTAGCACTTGAATTTTTGGCACGGAATACAACTTCTGAGGGGGAGCAATCACAATGAAAAAAAGACAATGGACAGGCTTGTGGATAACGTTACTGGCAGTCGTAATGGTACTCAGCGCTTGCGGAGGAAAATCGACAAGCACGAATGATGGTTCCGCATCAGAAGGAACGGGCAGTGGAAGCGCAAGTACAACACTGACCGTTGCTGCAGCAACAGATATTGAGAGTTTCGATCCGCACAACAACAACAACACCTCCAGTGAGGCGGTTCTGGTCAACGTTTTTGATTATCTGATCAAAAATGACAGTGAACAGAAAAAAGTTGCTGGACTTGCGACATCATGGGATCAGGTTGATGATACAACGTGGAGATTCAAGCTGCGTGAAGGTGTTACCTTCCACAATGGCGATCCATTCACTTCAGCAGATGTAAAATACACGCTGGAGCGCGTAGCCAAGGACGAGACACTGAAACAAAACAGTTATTTCAAAAATATCGTAGAAGTTAAAGTGGTGGATGACTATACCGTAGATATTATCACAGATGGTCCAGATCCGTTGCTCCTGAACCGTTTGTCCAAAATGGGAGCAGGCATTCTGCCAGCAAAATATATTGCGGATAAAGGATTCGATACTTTCCTGAAACAACCGGTAGGCACAGGCCCTTACAAGTTCAGTAAATGGACCAAAGATGATCGTGTGGAACTGGTGAAAAACGAGAACTACTTCGACGGTGAACCAAAATGGAATGAAGTGGTATTCCGCGTTATTCCTGAAGCCTCCACACGTGTATCCGAATTGCTTGCTGGTGGTGTGGATGTTGCGTCTTCCATTCCGTCCACTGACATTGCCCGGATCGAAGGCGAAGCAGATAAGAAGATTGTCAAAGCGCCAATCCAACGTGTGCTCCAGTTGATCTTCCGTCAGACAGAAGGCAGCATCACAGCTGATCCGAAAGTACGTGAAGCGATTGACCTGGCTATCGACAAACAAGGGATCGTGGACAGCATTGCCGGCGGAGCAGGTATCGTAACCCGCACATCCGTAACACCAGGCAACTTCGGTGCTGATCCTTCATTGTACAAAACATCACTTTATGATCAAGAAAAAGCCAAACAGTTGCTGCAAGAAGCTGGCTATGCGGAAGGTGAAGCCGAGATGACCATCTCCGTTTCCGCACAGTACAAAGAACAGGCTGAAGTTGTTGCAGCAATGCTGGAACAAGCCGGATTCAAAATCAATCTGGATGTCCTGGAAGCAAGTGCATTCAGTGAACGTTACAGCTCCAAATCATTCAAAGAAATCTTCATGATTGGTATTGGTAACTCCTTGTTCGATGCTTCGAATAACTACAATCGTTATATGTTGGAAGAAGCAAAAGACGAGTCGGATTACAACAACCCTGAAGTAGAGAAACTGCTTCAATCGGCATTGGTGAACATGGACCCTGCGTCTCGTGAGAAAGAGTATCAGCAAGTACAACAGATCTTCTCTGAAGAACGCCCAGCCGTATATCTGTACCAAATGGAAGGTGTCTACGGAACAAATGCTAAAGTGAACTTCGCGCCACGCAGTGACGAGATGTTCTATGCTGACGAGATTACACCTGTTGCACAGTAACATCGGGTATAACAACCGGTCATTGAAAAGATAGGCCGTGAACGGCAGGGACTGGATAACCATGTTCCTGCCGTTCTTTTTTAAAAGGGAGGTGAACAAGGAATGGGCAAATACGTACTTAAGTCACTACTGCAGATCATTCCGGTGCTGTTCATTGTTTCATTAATTGTGTTCATTTTGGTTCGAGTCACCGGTGATCCGGTTGCGCTAATGTTGCCTGAAACGGCTACCGCTGAAGATCGTGCTGTCTTGACGCAGGCACTTGGTTTGGACCAGCCTTTATATACGCAATACGTGAAGTTTCTGGGCAGTGCGATACAGGGAGACTTTGGTCAATCTTTTCGCTACAATCAGCCTGCGTTAGAGCTTGTGCTGGAGAGATTGCCTGCCAGCTTTGAACTGGCTGTAGCCGCCATGTTTTTTGCTGTACTTATGGCTGTGCCACTTGGAGTCATTTCAGCTGTCAAACGCAATACGTTTACCGATCTCATTATTTCAGGAATATCCGTCATTGGTAAGGCGATGCCAAACTTCTGGATGGGGATTATGCTTATCCTCTTGTTCTCCGTCATGCTGGGCGTATTGCCGGTATCTGGTCGCGGAGGATTGTCACATCTGATCTTGCCGGCCTTTACACTTGGTGTTGGACTGGCTGCGCAGATGACCCGACTGATTCGCTCCAGCATGCTGGAGATTCTCAACCAGGACTATATTCGAACAGCTCGCAGCAAGGGGCTTGGCCGGATGGTTGTCATTGTAAAACATGCATTTCGGAACGGATTGATTCCGGTCGTGACAATTATGAGTTTGCAGTTTACAAGTCTGATCGGGGGCACTTTGATTACGGAAACGGTATTCTCCTGGCCTGGACTGGGTCAGTTGCTGGTCGTTGCAGTCAACACACATGATATGGCGATTGTACAGGCAGCGGTGTTTGTCATTGCCTTTATCGTTGTAGTAATCAACATCTTGACGGATGTAGCTTACAGGCTACTTGATCCGCGCATCAAATACGACTAGAAGGAGGTGCAATCATATGACAGGCAGCAATGAAATGCCAATTCCGGGTACAGAACAGGAACAAGACAATGGGCGTGCACCAACCGGATTTCGTTATATCTGGCAACAACTGATCATCAGCAAGACCGGAATGTTTGGTGCTGTGCTTGTATTGTTGGTTGTGTTAATTGCCATAGGTGCACCTCTATTGACGAGTCATGATCCGGCAGCGGTGAATCCGCTGGGCCGACTTAAACCACCAGCATGGCTTGAGGGCGGAACGGCCGAATACTGGCTGGGTACCGATAATCTGGGTAGAGACATGTGGAGCCGCATTGTATATGGTGCCCGGGTTTCCTTAATCGTGGGTATGGGTGCCGTAATTGTGTCAGGAATCATTGGCGCCATTCTGGGGCTGGTATCCGGATTCTATGGGAAATGGGTGGATGCCGTAATCATGCGTGTAGGTGATGCATTCATGGCGATTCCGACCATTCTGTTCATGCTTGTTGTAATGGCAATTGTTGGCCCGGGTATTACAACGTTGATCTTTGTCATCGGGGTGACGAACTGGGTTCCATTCACTCGTGTGGTAAGAAGTGAGGTTCTTAGTATCAAAGAGCGTGATTTTGTTCATGCGGCCAGATCAATTGGCGCGAAGAATGGAAGATTGATTCTGAAACACATTCTGCCGAATATCCTTTCATCCTTTATCGTCATCTGCGGTATGAATGTCGGCACGACAATTATTATGGAAGCTTCACTCAGTTTCCTGGGTCTGGGTATCAAACCACCCGATGTATCCTGGGGAGGGATGCTCAGTGATGGGAGACAATACGTTGCAACAAGCTGGTGGGTCGCTACATTCCCGGGACTAGCCATTACATTTACCGTACTCGGTGTTATTTTCCTTGGAGATTGGCTGCGTGATGTGCTTGATCCACGTACGGAGACAACCCATAAATAAACGGAGAAGGGAGCCATCATTATGAATCAAAGACCAATTATGCCGGAGGATCTGAATCACTATCGTTGGATCAGTCAGCCAGTGATCAGTCCGAAGGGACAAGTGGCTTATGTGGAACAGACCATAGATCAGGATAAAAACGAATATAACACGCAAATTCGAGGGATTTCGCTCGATGGTGATGAAGATATTGCACTTTCGGATGGAACAAAAGATTCCTCACCTGCTTGGTCGCCGGATGGCACACAGCTCACATTCATTCGCTCAGAGGATGGGGGCAAAGGATTATGGACGCTCCATTCAGATCAAAAAGAGCCTGTCATGCTGATATCTCCCGCACGTAAAATTTCAAGTTATATCTGGTCACCGAACGGGCAGTACATTGCGTTTACCAGCAAAGTACAACCGGAGGACCAACAGAAGAAAGCAGACGTCCAACAGGAGTCTGTACCTGTACTGCGAGGTAAAGTCTTCGAGCGTACAACGCCGAAGGCGGAAGGGGCTGGCTGGTGGGATGGTCAATACAGCCAGTTGTTTGTATATGAGATCAAAAGCGGGGAAATCACGCAGGTGACTTCCGGGCTATGGAATATCAGCGCTCCGGCGTGGTCGCCAGATAGCAAGCAGCTTTCTTTCATTTCGAAGCAAGTAGAGGACGAGGAACTTGATGCGGATCTGCTTTACTTTACCGATGTATACAGCATTCGATTGGGAGAAAGTGATCTGTTCAAAGTGACGGATTCCAGTCTGGCGATAAGCCAATTCTCCTATTCGTCCGACGGGCAGCAGCTGATCCTGATCGCCAGTGATCGTGAGTATGGAAGCGGGAGCCACAACAGCTTATACGCTGTTCCCGTTCATCGAGGTATACCCAGGCCAATCGCACCTCAATTAGATATGCAGATTGGTAACGCGGCGCTTGGAGATATGAAGTCGGCAGGTGCGTCACCTTCTCCTATCTCGGATGCCCATCATCCAGAACGTGGTGTATATGTACTCGGAACAGATAACGGGAATGTGGACGTGTATCGCATTCAAGAAGATGGGAATTATCAATCTGTGACGGGCGCTGGTGAAAAGGATGTGTATCAGTATACCTTAACGCCAGATGGTTCGTCGCTGGTAATCGCTGCGTTGACTGCTGAACACCCTGGAGAGTTATATCGCGTGGATATCGACAGTGGTGAAATGTTCAGACTCACCCGGCGAAATGATGAATTTATGGCTGAATTGGCTGTAAATGTGCCAGTCCGTGTAGAGTTTAAGTCCTCTGATGGATGGCCGCTTCAAGGTTGGTTAGCCACACCGGCAATACGTGACACCAATGGGAAACTGCCACTGATTTTGCAGATTCATGGTGGACCCCACGCAATGTATACGGGAACATATAGTCATGAGATGCAGACACTTGTTGCGCAAGGTTACGCTGTGCTGTGGATCAATCCTCGCGGAAGTATTGGATACGGTCAGGAGTTTGCCAGAGCTTGCCGTGGTGACTTTGCCGGAGGGGATTACCGGGATCTGATGGAAGCTGTTGATTATGCCCTGGCTACATATGATTTCCTTGATGCATCACGTCTGGGTGTAGCGGGTGGCAGTTATGGCGGAGTGATGACTAACTGGATTGTAGCGCATACCCACCGTTTCAAGGCGGCTGTAACCCAGCGATGCATCTCCAACTGGTTGTCCATGTATGGAACGAGTGATATCGGAATTTCCTATGTTGAGGGAGTCATTGGTGGTAATCCGGCGGAAAACGCTGAATTCCTGTGGTCCCGTTCACCTCTTGCCCATGCACATCACATTGAGACGCCACTTCTAATCATGCACGGAGAGCAGGACTATCGGACACCGATTGCGCAAGCGGAGGAATTATATACTACGCTAAAACGATACGGCAAAAAGACCAAACTGATTCGTTATCCGGGCTCCAACCACAGTTTACTCAAAAGCGGTAAACCTTCATTACGTATCGATAGCTTCGAACAGGTGAATGCCTGGTTCAATCAGTACCTCGGGAATGAGGAGGGCGAGCAATGAGTCGAACTCAGCTGTCCATTCCTGTAGGGCTTCTTGTAGAAAATGTACTGACAAGTAGAGAATCAAAAGAAGTGATTATTGAATGGTTACAACGTCGAGACTATTCCCGTTTGTTGCCTCTGGTTAAGGAATCCGCGATGGATTTTGATGAAAGACTACAGACAGCAGCTGATATCGGAGACGATTGGGAAAGGGCGATACGTCAGGGTTATGAGTTCAAGTTTTTGCATATTAACGGGTTGAAACGATTGCTCGATTTCCGGTTTGATCGTAAGGTGGATCGGGATTACGTTCAAGATGAGTTGTCTCTGAAGCATATTGAACTGACCGCAGAAGAGATTGAATTGTTGCAAACGTTAATCGGTAGGCAGTGGATCGTACAAGCAGAAGAAACAGAGCAGGCAGAAGAAGGCAGAACAGATAGCGAGTTATCTTCCTGCATTCCTGTCCGTATTCAATTGAAATTCCCATAGTATGACTAGAAGAAACCGCGATGATCGCGGTTTTTTTGCTATGTACAGGTAGAAATGAGGACGGCTGAATTCAAAAGTTGAAATCGGACTCTGTATGATTTATATTTATATTAAATGATATTATTATCTATCAAAAATGCGCGTATAAAGAGGGGGACCTAGGATGTCCATTCAAAATGTTTTGGGAAAAATTCAAATATCGGATGATGTGATCTCCAAAATTGTCGGCAAGATTGCGAATACTACCAGTGAGATTTCCTCCATGTCGACAGGACTTGTAGAAGGCATCACCAAAAAGTGGAGCGGGAAAAGTCTGCAAAATGGCATAGCTATCCGCAAGGTAGAATCAAGACTGGAGATAAACGTAAAGGTTGTCGTTTGTTATGGAACCAAAGTGCATGAAGTCTGCAGGGAATTGCAAAACAATGTGAGATTACGTGTGGAACAGCTGACCGGATTAACTATTGATACGGTGAATGTGATCGTTGAGGGGTTATCATTCAACCAACCTGCTACCAAACTTTAATTCAATTTCAACTACCTAGAGGAGTGACAGCGATGAATAAGATTTCCATAACAAAAGCCAGTCCACAATCATTAGTCGGCGGGCAACTAAATCAGATGGCACTCGAATATATGGCCTATTCGCTTGCAGGTACCAAGGATAAAGGCATTATAGAAAAAACATTTAACAAGTTATGGCGTTCGAATCAGAACCGATTCAGTCACCAATATGCTTATGAAGCTAAAATGGGTAACCAAACGCTGGGCATGATCATGTGTTATCCGACCACTATAATGAACAAACTTGCTTTGCCAACGTTCTCCAAGCTGTTTGAACTTCGGAAATGGAGCCTGATTAAGTATAATCTCCAACACTGGAAAGAGTTCTACTCCATGGTTACATTAAAAGAAGCGGAGAACGACGAGTACCACATCGGAACATTGGCTACGTTGCCAGAAAGCAGAGGACTTGGTGTAGGAACACAGCTCATTCATTTTGCTGAGGAGCAAGCTATAACACAAGGTCTGTCCAAATCCTCACTTACGGTTAAAAAGGAAAACCTACTAGCTATTAAACTCTACGAGCGTTTGGGATACCAGAGAGTAGGGAAAATCAATAAACCTTCGTTATCCCTGTACAGGATGTCCAAAAAACTGGTGTAATGCTTTCTGATAGGAATAAAACAAGCAGCTAACTGGAGAGTTTCATATATAAGCCCACATTGGAACAGTTAAAAGTGTGAGCTGGAGGGGCGCTTTATGCGTTCCTTTTTTAGTTTTCAGATTTTACTCATAAAAAAAGTAACTTGACTTTTACGGGTGTTTAAGCAGGTACTTGACAGGGGTGTGGTATAGTATAAAAAGTTCTTTTAATGAAGAAAGACGGAGAAATATACAATGTGGGGTGTAACCAGTGTATCAATATAAGGATCAGGAATATGAAGCAGTACATTTTGAGGGACGTGACCTGCGCTATGGAGAACTCATAAGCTGTGTTTTCAAACAGTGTACATTTATGAACGCTTCTATGGAAGAAATTGAAACGAGTAACTGTCGTTTTATCGAGTGTGACTTCAAAGGGGCTTCCATGAATGGGTCGATTCATACGGAATCGGCTTTTGAAAACTGCACCTTCGGTGGTGCAAATCTCTTTGCTTCCAAATTCAGCTCCTGCAAGATGACAGGCTCAGACTTCTCTGGTGCGCAAATGGATGGCATTACCCTGAGTCACGGCGATTGGTCCTATACCAATCTGAGACATACACGTTTGGGGAAACAGGATCTGCGAGGAATTCGTTTCTTTGAGGCTGACTTTACGGACACGGATTTCACCAAAGCGGATTTGAGAGACAGTGATCTTACCCGAGTTGTATTAAGCAGAGCCAAGTTGCAAGGAGCCGATCTTAGAGGGGCTAACCTGGAAGGCATCGATCTGAAATCACTGGATATCAAAGGCGTACGTTTGGATCGCGAACAAGCCGTTCTGTTTGTACGCTCGTATGGTGCGAAAGTAGACTAAGTTGAGTTGAACATACACAGCATGAAGCCGCCCTTAAGGCGGTTTTTTTGACTTTGAGGTTTTCCGATTCAAAGAGAATAGGCAGGAAAAAGAGATCTAAACAAGAAGTAGTTAACATAAGTTTCAACTAAAAGGAGGTTATCATGACCGTCACATTAATTATTATTGTCGCTATTATTGTCTTTGGGCTTATAACAGGCACAATCACTACGATTATGGCATTTAAACTGCTACGTAACAATAAAGAGAAACATCACCTTCGCAAGAGCATTCTGATGGACGGAATTCACACAGAAGCAATAATTCATGATATTGTGCAGACATCATCCAGTAGGGATGGAAGGCCTGGCGTGCGATTGGATCTGACTGTAACCCAAGTTGACGGCCGCACCTTCCCAACAATTGTAGAGACTTATATTCCAATCACACATATTCCCCATTTTCAGAAAGGAAATGTCATTAACGTAAGATACATTGCGATGGGGAATGAACGAAAAGTTGAGGTAGAGGATGCCTATCTTCCGTGAGGTGCAGCAAGGTGGTAAGCTTCGGTTATCAGGCATATCAAAAACCATTACCTGAAACAACTCAGGTAATGGTTTTTGACGTTAATTTAATTGAGTTAATCCTCTTCTTTTGACATATTTCGTATATACCTCGCTTTGTTTCATGAAGTGAATTTCATTACATTTTAACGCTGTGCTTGTGGGTTCGTTTCAATCGCACAGCAACCCAACTCATAATCAGAGCAGCAATGAACAGAAATACGGTCACACCTGCAATGACAACAAAGAAGGATTGGTCAAATGCAGCAAAGGCGGCATTTTTGAGCGATTCAGCAGACGCAGCAGGCAAGCTTTCGGCAGCGATAAGTGCTTCATCCAGACTGTCCTTCGCATTGGCTGGCACACTAATCCCCGCAGGAATCTTCATAGCGAGTGTGTAGAAAAGGGTCGACATGCTTCCGATGATTGCAATACCGGATGCTCCGCCCAGCTCATAACCCACTTCCTCAATGGAAGCGGCCATGCCCGCTTTGTGTGGTGGGGCATAACTCATAATGGAATGTGATGCAGCGGTCATCCCTGATCCAAGACCTGCACCAAGCAGTGCCAAGCCGATAATCTGCCCAGTGAACCCAGCATTGAAATACATCAGATACGTCCCCATGCCAAGGGCAGCGATGAAGAGGGTGAAGCTTTTGATATATACAACATCCACACGGTGCATAATAGCCCCCGTAACAGGTCCGGCGATGAGTGCTGCAACAGGTATTGATACGGTGAATAGTCCAGCCTGAAGCGGTGACATGCCTTCCACCAGTTGAAGCCGCTGAGTGACCATATATTGCACACCCATTTGTGCAAACAAGCCAACCAGTGCGGTAATAAAGCCGGTACTGAATCTTGGGATTTTGAATAAGGACAGATCCAGCAGCGGATTGGGACTGTTATTCTGACGGCGAATAAAGATGATCAGGGACAGAACACCGATCACAGCAGCTATGATAGCGAGTGTCAGAGATCCTTCGCGTCTTGTGAATTCCTTAATGGAATAGATAATTCCGACCATGGCAATCATGATCTGAATGGAACTGGTGAAGTCCCACTTTTTCGATGCATCCCCTTGATGTTTAGGGATCATTTTTAAGGCGAATACAAAAGCGATAATGGCTATGGGCAGGTTAATCAGAAACACAGAACCCCACCAGAAGTGTTGATGAAGCAGTCCACCAACAATCGGTCCCAATCCAGCACCACCTGATGCAATGGAACCCCAGATGCCGATTGCCAGTGCGAGTTCTCGCTCATTCGTAAACGTAACTCTGATAATCGACAATGTCGCTGGCATCATCATGGATGCACCTACAGCAAGAAGAATTCTGCTCATGACTAGCATAGCCGGTACTGGAGAAAAGGCAGCAGCAAGAGAAGCAGCAGAAAAGACGACCAAGCCCAAGGTAAATATTTTTTTATGACCAAGACGGTCCCCGAGTGTTCCCATTGCAGGAAGAAGACCCGCCATGACAAGGGAGTAACCGTTCAGAATCCATAATTTCTCCGAAGCAGATGCACCGAGATCATGGGTCAAGCTGGGTAAGGCTGTGTACAGGATGGTCATATCCATCACAATGAGTAATAGTGCACTTGAGACAATAACAAGAATCATCCAGCGTTTGAATTTTGACATGTTTCCCTCCGACGATATGAATAACTTACAATTCAAAGACTAAACTATCGGGTAACCCTATAGTCAAACTTTTCTTTACACACTATAATGCATGTATATTGATAAAACTTAGACTACATATGTACATGGAGGGCCCTTAGATGGCTGGACATCACGCACAACACTTTACCACCAGTGAATTTGCCAAGATCTGCGGAGTGACCAAACATACCTTGTTTCATTATGACCAGATTGAGCTGTTAAAGCCTGAATATACCAATGCCAAGGGCTACCGCTATTATGGTATGCAACAAACGTATGTGCTGGATGTCATACATGTGCTGAAAAAGGCAGGAAGCTCACTCCAAGAGATTAAGTCGTTTATTCAAAATCAGAATACACCATTGTTAATTGAGCTGTTTGAACAGAAATTAAAGGCACTTGAGTTGGAGCAACAACGAATCAAACGTATGCAAAAGCTGCTAAGTGGTGCCATTGAAATGACGAAACAAGCCACGGATGCTTCTCCTGAAGGGCTGCATATCGAACAATGTGAGCTGGAGTATTTTATTACTGTTCAACTGGAGCAAGGGGATGGGGATAAGGAATTTTTCCGTAAGTTCATTGAATACAGGACCCATTGTGATGAACAGATGATTGATTATGAGTTTCCGGTATGGACGATCCTACGTCAGGAGCACTATGAGGCAGGAGAATACTATCCGGATTACTTTGGCAACAAAATAAAAGCTCCAATTTCAGGGGAAACGATATGGATTAAGCCAAAAGGGATGTATGCCGTCATGAATCATCGAGGTTCATACGAAAGCATGCCGGAGACGTATTCCCTCATGAAAGAGGAGATAGAAAAAGAGGGACTGCAAGTCTGTGGACATGTGTATGCACTGGACCTGCTCACTTATTTTGCAGAAAGTAATCCCGATGAGTACATCATCAAAATTTACGTAGAGGTGTGTAAGCCAGAAAACACAATGGTTTAACGGTACGGGGATGGAAGATGAGATCGAGGCTACACTGTCTTGACCCATATCGTATTCCATGTTAAGTTTTCTGTATTAAATTTTGAACTTTCAAAGGGGGATAGAGTCATGACTGAATTAGAGGTTGTGGATGTTTATGTGGACCTGTCAACAAACATGAACAGTGGCATGGTTCACAATATGACTAATCAGAATCCGACACTTTGTCCTCCTATGCATAGATCTACTTGGCGCTGAGTGGTTTATCGCCAGGTTTCTTTATTGTATAAGCGAATCTAAATTCTGATTATGTTCAAATATTAAAGTGAGGGAATCCATGCCATGTTCTATGGTGAAATCCCGTCAGTTTACTTTTATATTTCACATAAAAAGGATGATATGCATGTCTTTAATCAACGTTACCAACCTGACCTTTGCTTATGAAGGCAGTTACGATAATATATTTGAAAATGTCAGTTTTCAGTTGGACTCCGATTGGAAATTGGGTTTTACCGGAAGGAACGGCAGAGGCAAAACGACATTCCTCAATCTGTTGCTTGGCAAATATGAATACAGCGGACATATCTCTGCGAATGTTAGCTTTGAATACTTTCCTTTCCAGGTAGAAAATAAGGGAGCCATGACCGTTGATGTCATCGGCGAGATTCATCCTGAATATCTACACTGGCAAGTTGTGCGCGAGCTTAACCTGTTAAAAGTGTCAGAAGATGTGTTGTATCGGCCTTTTGATACGTTATCCAACGGAGAACAAACAAAGGTGATGCTGGCTGCTTTGTTCCTGAAGGATAATCGGTTTCTGCTCATAGATGAACCTACCAATCATCTTGATCTCCATGCAAGACAAATCGTCAGTAATTATCTTGGTAGCAAGAGTGGATTTATTTTGGTATCTCACGATCGATCCTTTCTGGATCACAGCGTGGACCATATCCTTTCCATCAATAAAAGTAACATCGAGATTCAGAAAGGCAATTTCTCCGCTTGGTGGGAAAATAAAATAAGGCAAGATCAGTTTGAACTTGCGAGTAATGAGAAATTAATAAAGGATATCAAGCGTTTATCCGATTCAGCCAAACGGACCGGTGGATGGTCGCATGAAGTTGAAAAAAGTAAAAATGGTACGAGAAATTCCGGTTCCAAGGTGGATAAAGGATATATTGGGCACAAGGCTGCCAAAATGATGAAACGTTCCAAAAATATCGAACAAAGGCAGCAATCTGCGATTCAAGAGAAATCCAAACTTCTCAAAAATATCGAGAGTGCAGAACGTCTACAGATTCATCAGCTGGATTTTCACAAGCAGGAACTTGTTGAATTGGAACATGTGTCGATATCATATGGCTCCAATACGGTGTGTAAGGATGTCAGTATCACGGTTGAACAAGGGGATCGTATTAACCTGTACGGTAAAAATGGATCTGGCAAATCAAGCATTCTTAAACTGATCTGTGGTGAAGATATCCCTTATACAGGTCTTTTCCGAAAGGATCATCAGCTTAAAATCTCGTATGTGTCGCAGGACATGTCCGATCTCGGAGGACATTTATCTGAGTATGCGGCCACACAGGGGATTGATGAAAGCCTGTTTAAATCGATACTTCGAAAGTTGGATTTTTCCAGACTGCAATTGGAGAAAGATATTTCAACGTTTAGCGCAGGTCAAAAAAAGAAAGTGCTCATTGCTAAAAGTCTTAGTGAAAAAGCTCATCTGCATATTTGGGATGAACCACTCAACTTTGTAGATGTCATTTCACGTATGCAGATCGAAGACTTATTGCTGGAATACTCGCCAACCCTGCTTTTTGTAGAGCATGATCGTGAATTTTGTGCAAATATTGCAACGAGAATCATGGAACTATAAGTACGTATGAGATAAAAGATGACCATGTTAAGAGCCGCCAAATGGCGGCTTTTAGTATTACTCGTGAGGAAGTATGCTATAATTTTATAATCTCATCCAATCATTTGATGGATGACTAGATCAATTGTAGACTAATTCGCCAAGAGGTGTAATACCAATGAAAAAGGAAATGACAACAATCAAACAAACCAGGCTCCATTCCATTTTGGACGAGGCCACCAAATTGCTGATTGAAAAACCGAATGCTTCTATGAATGAGATTGCAGAATCTGCAAAAATCGGGATTGCTACGTTACATCGATACGTGGAAAGCCGCGAACAGCTCATGGTATATCTCGGATTACGCGCGATAGAGGTGGTCAGTGAGACCATGAAAGAAATCCAACTGGATGAGGAGCACTGTGAAAAGTACATACCTGAGCTGATCGAGGCGCTGATTCCATTAGGCGACAAAATTTATTTTCTGGCTCATGACACCACCATTAACTATAATCCCGAGATTGAGGGAGCAGATCTGAAACTGAGAGAACCTGTACTACACGCGGTCGGTCTGTTACAACAGAAAGGTTATTTCCGCTCTGATCTTGATAAAACTTGGATTGTCGATGTGCTGTATTCCATCATGTTCCTGACGTGGCAGCAGGTTGTAAGTGGTCTTATCGCGAGAAAAGCAGCCCCCGCGCTTGTGGTGGATACGTTTTATCATGGATTTAAGCAGCGATAGCTCAAGGTTAATTCAGCGAGAATCAATAGATTTCCATCAAGCGAACACCCCAAAAAAAGTCGAATGTATCGTTAGATACACAGACTCTTTGAGGGTGTTTTTTTGCGTTCACAACAGCGTTTCTCAGTGCGCAAGCTGCAAAAACTTGATTTTCTCACATATTCAAATATTAACAGAGTTCAGAATTTAAGATTTTCAGTTTACAAAAAATGATATAAATTTCTAGTAGATTCAAATCATTACCAAATAAAGACAAAATATTCAAGTGAGGGGGCCGGACAGAAACACCAGCAATTGTGCAGTTCGAATCAGCTTATGTACTCATTCCATCAACCCAAATCAGGAGGGATTCCATGCTTTACACCATTATTGTGCCAGTCAACCAGGACTATAACATTTTGAACCTGTTCACAGATTCGCTACTCCGGACGGTAAGCCGATCCACTCAGATTATTTTCATCAACGATGGTTCCGGCTCAGCAGTCTTTCAACATCTGGATAAACTGAAGCAAGAAGTAAGAGAAGGTGTGACCATCGAGATTCTTCAGCATGATTTTCCACTCGGTTGCGCCGTCTCGATTAATAGCGCACTGAGCCTAGCCAAGGGAGAGTACATTTACTTCCTGGATTCTGACACCATTCTTCAACCGAACTGGCAACCGATGATGAAAGAGACACTGGATAGCGATATTACGATTGGCATGATTGGGGGCGTTCTGTTGTATCCGCAAACAGGAGGCGTGCAGCATTGCGGCATTGCTTTTGCGGACACCATCGGCCGACACCTGTTCCTGAACGCATCTCCTGATGATATCCCAAAAGAAACCTTCTCTGTTCAACTGGTGGTGTTTGCCATGTTTGGCATGAAGCGGGAGGTGTATGAGACCATCGGCAACCTCGATGAGAAATTCTTTAACGGATACGAGGACTTTGATTATCAGATGCGGGCACGAGCTGCCGGATACGATACGGTCATTAACCCGAATATTCAAGCATATCACTGGGAACGCAGCAGCGGCATTCACCGCAACTTCAACCGGAAGAACAATCTGGCACGCTTCTGGAAAAAGTGGGGCGGTCAAATCGAGGCTGATGTATGGCCATTCGTTTTCAGTCATCTGAAAGCACAGCTGGAAAGCCAAGAGGAATACCAGCATCTGCCGATTGTCGGGATTGACCTTGCCGAGGTTCGAAGTGATGCCGATACATTCTGGACCAAGCTGGAGGAAGCCGAATTTGCAAATGTAGCCGAAGTACGGGACTATTCAAACCGCTTTAATTCCAATGGGGCCATCTGGCTGCCACAGGTACTGGGCAAGGAACTGATTCATAGTGAGAACCGGTTACTGTTTTTGGTGGACAATTTCGCCCGTTTGCTGGAGAACCGCTACTGGATTGAGATGAGACATGCTCATCGAGCCAAGGATCTGATCATTGATCTGTATGGCAATGTGATCACGATGGATCGCATATACGATGGATGCTGGCCTGGAACCAAAGTTCGGTAATTCACTCACAACGAAAATAAACAGGGAGGTACTTAAGGTGAAAGAAAAAGAGAGCACGCTCGATCGTGCCGTACGATTTACCCGTAATCTGGAGTGGTTGGAACAAGTCGAAAAGGTAATTCCGAGCGGATGCAGCACTTTAGCCAAAGCACCTGAACGTTTATTTCCGGGCCATACACCCGTATGTTGTGCAGAGGCTTATAATTCCCGATTTACAGATATCGACGGGAATGAATGGCTGGATTGCGAAATGGCTATGGGTACTGCGCCATGGGGCCATGCCAGACATGAAGTCCAATTAACCGTCATTCACCAGTTGAAAAAAGGGACAAGCTTTTCTTTACCTGCCGACATCGAGCTTGAATGTGCCGAGTTGATTCTGGAGCGGTTCGAGGGTCGTTATCCATCGCTGCGCTTCACCAAGAGTGGTGCTGATGCGGTGAGTGGGGCCGTGCGTCTGGCCCGTGCCGCTAGTGGCAAAAGCAAGGTTATTGCAACAGCTTATCATGGGTGGCACGACTGGTCTGCCTACGGTTATTATGGTGGCCAGACGAAAGAACGTGGCATCCCGGTGGATATCGAGCGTTCAACGATCTGGATCAACAAACCTACTACGGAGCGAATTGAGGCTCAGATTACCTCATCTCCCGAGGATATCGCATGTATTGTTCTGTGCCCCAACGAGTGGAAAAAGGACGCGCTGGAGCAAGCCGTAAACCTATGTCGGTCTCTGGACATCATTATCATATTCGATGAGGTAACTTCCGGTATTCGAATGGGCAAGCAGGCTACAGCAGGAGAATATGACATCTGGCCTGATCTGCTCTGTATCTCTAAAGGTATGGCCAACGGTTTACCGCTCGCAGCGGTTATGGGGCCTGAGCACTTGATGTCTTTGTCAGGACAGGTCAGATTCAGTAATGCCCATTCCAGCGAAACGACAGCGCTCGCGGCAGCCATTGCCTGTGAACGATTAATGAAAAATGCGAAAGTATGGCCGACTTGGCGTGATCCGGCAACCCGGATCATGGATCGTCTGGAATCTGAACTTGTGTTACTCGGATTGACGGATCAATTGGAAGTGAGAGGGACGTATGCAAGCTTCTGCATTCAATCCTTGGCTGAAGATAACTTCCAAACCGATCCTTTCCGCGAGTTCATGGTGAAGAGAATGGCTCACTTCGGTATTTTCACCAAAGGATACTTTATTTTCTCTGATGCCCATACACGGGAAGAATTACTGTGGGTCGAGGAAGCGCTGTTGCAGATCCTGTCAGACTGGAAAGAGATTCAGAAGCAGGAACATCTTCATGCGATGCAACTTTCGAAAACGTTTGAAGCTTAATCCATAGATCATAATCGACAATCGACTAGGAGGAATTATTCAATGAAAGCACTCGTATATCAGGATCTCAAACAGGTGACTTACCAGGAGATTGAGGAGCCAACCATTCAAAAGCCAAACCAGGTGAAAATTAAAATCTATGGTTCCGGCATCTGCGGTACAGATCTGAATATTGTCAAAGGCAAAGTGCCAGCAAATAAAGGAACGATCATTGGTCATGAAGGTGTAGGCACAGTGGTTGAGGTGGGCGACGAAGTTCGTGGTTTCAAGATCGGTGATCGGGTATTGGTTGATCCCACGCAATCTTGCGGTACCTGCTCATACTGCCGTGAGGGTCTGTTCATCTACTGCGAGAATTTTGATGACTATCAAGTAGGGATGACGACACACGGAACCTTTGCTGAATATTTTGTTGGGGACGAAAAGTATATCTATGCCATCCCGGATTCCATGAGTTGGGAAACGGCCATGATGATCGAACCACTGGGATGTGTACTTCAGACGTTCATGAAAGCAGGGACTAAGCCAAGTGACTCTGTACTGGTCCTCGGTTCTGGAGCAATCGGTTCCCTGTGTCAGCTTGTTAGCAAACGATTGGCAAGGCTTACCGTAGGCACGGAAGTTGATCCATACCGCAAAGAGTTCGCTTCAGGGATCGCGGATCATGTGTTCTATCCTCAGGATCTGACACTGGATAAAGTATACGAGATCAATAATAACAAAAAGTTTGATATTGTAGTGGACGCGGTTGGTAATCAACTTCATGTAGGGTTCGAGCTGATTGCCAAAGGCGGCAAGATTATTCCTATGGGATATGACGACAGCTATGAGGTGACGTTCAAATCAACAGCCGTCATTAATGATGGCATTAGTATCATTGGCGCGGTGGCTAATCACTCGATGATCAGTACGGCACTGAAATTTGCCCAAAGTATCCCGGAACTTGAACAGATGGTGACAGCCAAGGAACTGCTGAGTGATTATGAACAGGCCTTTAATGGAACGATTGGTTATGACATGCATACTGGAGAGAAGTTGCCGATGAATTCGGTCAAAACAGCTCTTATCCTATAAGAGGTACTATAAGCATGTAGACATTAGCGGGTTTGCCGCTGCGAGAAGTTGGAATTTGCAGCGGTGAAAACCGCAGAAGGAAGGGATATCGATTGAAATTGCTTCAAGATTTGCCGAAGAATCCACGCTACTCCATTTTACTCGAACCGGTATGGGCCATTCCGGGCACGATCGTTCTATTCTACGCTCCTTTATATATGAAGGAAGCCGGACTTTCGGACATAGAAATCGGTTTAATCAATTCGGTGAATCTTTATTTTGCCTTTATCTTTCAATTGTTTGCGGGTTCCATTACGAATAAGCTGGGCCGAAAACGAACAACACTGATCTTTGATCTGCTTGCCTGGAGTGTTCCCATGTTCATCTGGGCCTTCTCCCAGAACTTCTGGCTGTTCCTGATCGCCTACTTACTGAACGCAACATCCAAGTTTGTAACGGTCGCCTTTAACTGTCTGATCATAGAGGATGTGGAGGAACACAAACGATCCAAGGTATTTGCTATTCTCAACATGATCATTACAGGGGCTGGGGTACTCACGCCAATTGCCGGGGTGGTCATTGCTGATTATGGTATTGTGCCTACACTCGCCACTATTTACTTTGTCGGGGGCATCCTCATGACCGCCATGTTCTTCATTCGTAACCGATACACGGATGAGACCGAGGTCGGCAAGGAACTTATGGGATTGCATAGTAAAACCCGCGTGCTTCAGAGCTTGGGTTCCAGTCTGCGCCTGTTCGGCAAAACGTTCTACAAACGGAGACTTTTTCCGATTATTCTGATCACGGTGTTATCCAATCTGATCTTGCAGCTGAATTTCTTCCAGGTCATTTTCTTCAAGGAACAGTTGAAGTTTGATGACCGTGTCATTTCGTTTATCCCAGTAGTGACTGCGGTAACCGTCATGCTGCTCTATCTGGTCATCATTCCGCGACTGAAACGGCGTTCGGAAGAAAAGTATGTTGGTTTTTCCATCGTGCTTAGCACGGCCGGAGCCATTCTGTTTCTGTTGATCCCTGTGGGGAATATAGGCATGTTGTTTCTCACGCTAATCGTGCTCGCTGCGGGGAACTTCATTTTGCAGACGTACCGGGATTCCCTGTTGATGAACCGATTGGGTACGCATGAGAAAGCCGATATGTTCTCGGCCGTGCAGACCGTCATGACGCTTACAGCCATTCCATCCGGTTACCTGACGGGCCTGCTCTATCATCACAATCCAACACTGTTATTCAGCGTCATTCTTGGTCTATATGTTGTACTCATGGTCATTATGTTTTTCCTGCCAGATCCACAAAAGCACTCCCAAGTGCTGGAACCTTACAAAAATATGTAGAAAAAGGGGTTTACTGTATCTGGAGCGAATATGTAGTACAGAAAAAAACTAGTAAATGCATGTTCAAAAAGAGCGGTTTTCAGTACCGAGAAGATGGGATGAAGCTAGAAATGGAGTAGCGGAGCGTAGATAGAGCTACGTGAGCAACGGACATTTCGGCTGAATGCCATATTCGATGCTGATGATGCCACTAGGCATCCTTCGTAATCAAAAGCGGACTTTTTGAACTACCTCTAGAACATATTTTAACTTGGGAGGCTGCTAAAAATGACTAACGTAATGACAACAGAAGCACGGAAGCAATGGAGTTGGATGAACGAGCCTGAAAGCTGGTCCTATACGGATCAGGGAGGTGTGCTGGTGGAAGCGAAGGCGGACACCGACTTTTTCCAGGACCCTGCGGGCAAGCATATTCGTGCAACTGCTCCTTTCTTGTCCATGCCTGTGCCTGGCGATTTCGAAATCACAACCCAATTAACCGTTGATATGAAAAATCAATATGATTCCGGATGCCTAATGGTGATGGCGGATGATCGTAACTGGTGCAAAATTTGTTTTGAGTATGATGGTAAAGCGCCTACCATCGTGTCGGTGGTGACACGTGATGGTTCATCCGATGATTGTAATTCGGTTGAAGTCTCCGTACCTAATCCCTATCTGCGTATACGCAAAGTAGAGGGCTGCATATCATTCTTTTATTCACCCGATGGGGAAGAGTGGAAACTAATTCGATATTTCGGCATGCCGATACAAGGGGAACTTCGAGCTGGATTAGTTGTTCAGTCGCCGACTGGAACGGGCTGTACGTGTCACTTTTTATCCGTGAACGTTACTCATCCGGACTTGACCGCACGTTTCTAATCCGCTCCCCTGGCCGATCACTGGAGGGAGAACAGGTTCATGGTAAAAGCATTTATATTTGATTTTGATGGACTCATTGTTGATACAGAGACACCTTGGTATTATGCGTTTCGCGATATTTATGAAGAGCACGGAGTGGAACTTGGTCTGGAGCTATGGTCGAAAAATGTGGGGACATCCTTTGAGGAATTTCATCCATTTCTGTATCTGGAGCAAGCGCTCCAAAAAAAGATAGATCATGATCATATCAAATTGCTCTCTGAACAAAAATACGAAGTCTATTTGGGACAGGCCGCCATTCTTCCAGGGGTGTATGAATTGCTTCAGTCTGCGAGGGAAAAGGGGATTCAGCTTGCGGTTGCTTCCAGCTCCACACGGGACTGGGTGCATGGTTACTTGCAGAAATTAGGCATTTTTGATTATTTCACAGTCGTTCATACATCCGAGGATGTGAAGCGAGTGAAACCGGACCCTGAACTGTACCTTCTTGCTCTCCAGAGTCTTGGGATCGAGGCTTCCGAAGCGATTGTGTTCGAAGACTCACCTAATGGCTTGAAGGCAGCCAATGCAGCAGGTATTCGGTGTATCATCGTACCTAACGAGGTAACGCGTGGTCTGGAATTCGCCATGCATGAACTGCGGTTATCCTCGCTGGCCGAGATTGATGTGGAGGCGCTCTAATCCAGATACTGCTTGCGTAGCTCGATAGGGGAGATCCCTTCGTATTTTTTGAACACTGATCCAAAGTAACTGGCACTGTTGAAACCAACGGCTTTGGCTATTTCATGAGCGGTCGTAGCGTTATTTTCGATGAGCATTTCCTTGGCTTTCAACAACCGATATCGCATCAGATATTCCAATGGAGTCATTTGAAATTCTTTTTTGAATATCCGATTGAGGTGCTGCTCGGTAACGTCCATCTGCTCAGCCAACAAGGGGAGAGAAATATCCTGATGATAATTTTGTTTGATAAAAGTAATGAGTTCATCCAATCTTAATCGGGCATCAGAACGTTCGTAAGCACTATAGCGTTCACCTTCAATGGTTAATCTGACCAAAAGCATGTACAGTAATGCGGATACGTGCCAGATCTGATCCTTGTGCCGGGACTGCAGCGCCAACGTAATTTCACGCAACAGGATATGAAGCATTCCATCCGGCTTGAAGGCGCGCAGCTCCCCGATCTGCAAGGTATGCAAGAACCGTGGCAACAAATAGCCATTGAAAGACAGACAATCAAATCGTAATGAATCACTCAGATTGTGGTAACGGTAGGTTACCTCCGGGAACAAAATGAGAGCGGTCCCTTTTTTGATCGAAAATTCATGATTCTTTGCTGCGATTCGCCCTGTTCCTCCGATGCACTGTACAATGCTGTAATCCCGTGAATGGTCGCTCCAATTCATCAATTCATCAACGGTCAACTGGTTTTGCCCTGTAATCATGAGCGGCATATCGGTATCCAGCGGATTCCCCATACTAGGTTTCGGCATCGTCGTGTTATTCCTCTTTTCGTTAAAGGATCATGTGCGTAAGTGGCGTGGTTACAGCGTTAAAAGAAACCTAGAAAGAATTATATTACATAAATGGAATAATTTTAATTGAATGACGGGCAATATATAAAACGTTTTCATATAAATGCTTCAACGATTATTAATTGGATGAATGAGTATGAACTGTAGTCTGATCAGCCTCTATTTATGGATCTAAAAGTACGCCCGCCTTGCCAACAGAATGCGAAACGGTATACGCTATAACGAATGAGTGATTAAGGGAAGGGATGCAAACATGAAGAAAGTCATCGTAGTCGGATCGGGTATTCTGGGGGCATCAACAGCCTATCAATTAGCCAAGCGGGGCGCAGAGGTAATCATCGTAGATCGAAAAGATATAGGACAGGCAACGGATGCAGCTGCCGGTATCATCTGTCCATGGCTGTCACAGCGACGTAATCAGGACTGGTATCGGCTTGCCAAGGCAGGTGCGCGGTTCTATCCGGGCATCATAGCGGAGCTTGAAGGCGAAGGAGAAACGGAAACCGGTTATGCTCAAGTGGGCGCGCTTAGTATTCATACGGATGTGGACAAAATCAATAAGATGGAAGAGCGGGCCCATCTTCGCAAAACAGATGCGCCGGAGATTGGCGACATTACACCTTTTGATGCCAAAGAAACCCGTGATCGTTTTCCTCTACTGGATGAACGTTTTCAATCGGTACATATCAGCGGTGCTGCACGTATAGATGGAAGGGCGCTGCGCGATGCCTTGATCCGGTCTGCACAACGAAATGGAGCGGAAGTGATCCATGGAGACGCCACGCTTCAATTCGAAGCAGATCGGGTCATTGGTGTGAGTGTTAATGATCAGAGTTTCCTGGCAGATGAAGTCGTTGTCTGTGCAGGTGCATGGGCCAACGAACTGCTGAAGCCACTCGGCATACACTTTAAAGTGCATTATCAAAAGGCACAAATTATGCATCTACATGTCACGGATGGGGAGGATACAGGCCGCTGGCCTGTGATCATGCCACCTTCTGATCAATATCTGCTGGCCTTTGATCAACAGAAGATTGTGATTGGTGCCACTCATGAAAATGATGTGGAGGGTTATGATACAAGAGTCACTGCAGGAGGCATGCAGGAAGTTTTGAATAAAGGTCTGGAACTGGCGCCGGGGCTAGCCAATAGCACATTCCAGGAGGTAAGAGTTGGGTTCCGTCCGTTCACACCTGGCTTTCTGCCAGTAATGGGGGCTGTTCCAGGCTGGCAAAGTCTGATTACTGCAAATGGACTTGGAGCCTCTGGATTGACCATGGGTCCTTTTATCGGGAGTCAACTGGCGAAACTAGCTCTCGGTATGGAGCTGGATATCGATATTGAGCCCTACACTGTTGGCAAAGCAATGGATGAAATTGAAAGAGGTGAGTCATGACATATTCACAACGTGTATCCGATGGAGCGAACTCGTCCGATATCGTATATCTGGAGCATCAGATCGGTACGACAAAAGAAAAACTGCGCATAGCTTTGGAGAAACAAGAAACATACAAAAGCGAATTGTCGGAATTGAAGTCATCACCAATCAGGAATGCATCGGAAGACAGTTCTGAAGAGCAAATCTTAATGGAGAAGGCTAGCCAAACGAAGAACTTGATTGAAATCCTGTCTGAACAACTGGAACAACTACAGGAAGCATTGGCGAAACTAGGCGATTGATTGGTTCGTATGGCTTATCTCTCTGAGACATCGACAGAAATAATATACGATACGTATAAAACGAAAACCCCTTATATTAAGGGGTTTTTCTGATTTAGTTCAAATGGTTTATATCAATAAATGAACGAGTGGTATAAAATGGAATCAGGTGCTGAACTGTCAATTCAGGTACCCATGTAACCAATCACGAAACTATGCTGAGAGGTGGATTCCAAATGTATAAAGAAGTGATACGTGTTGAGGACATCACGGGGTTTCAGTCCAGATCTGAAGAGTTTTTCCCACTTCACTGGTTTCGAAAAATGCTGTCCGAGCATCCAGTGTACTATCACGAAGATACAGACACCTGGAATGTGTTCAGATACGATGATGTGAAGCAGGTCCTTAGTAATCATGAGTATTTTTCAGCCGAAGGAACCCGTACAACGATTGCCGTTGGAGCAAAGAACAATGAAGGCACACCTCCAGACAAATTAAACATATCAAGTATCGATCCTCCCCGTCATCAAAAAAGTCGTTCGTTGTTATCGGCTGCTTTTACACCGCGTAGTCTGAAAAACTGGGAGCCACGAATTCGCAACATTGCAGAGCAGCTGGTAGCCGATATTGAGCCAAATACGACGATTGATATTGTTCAAGCGTTGGCCGCTCCGCTACCTTCGATGGTTATGGCCGATCTGCTTGGCATCCCTCTTACAGACAGCCATCGCTTCAAGAACTGGGTAGATATTCTGTTTCAACCCATCAATCCCAAGACGGCTGAGGAGAGTGAACTGAAAAAGCAAACTGCAGCTCAAGAGTATTATCAATTCCTGTATCCTATTGTGGTTCATAAACGGACTCATCCTGGTGAGGATATCATTACCGATCTGTTGAACGTGGATGTTGAGGGGGAGAAGTTCACGGAGGATGAGGTTGTTCGCACGACCATGCTTCTGCTTGGAGCCGGTATAGAGACAACGAGTCATATGGTTTCAAATACGTTCTATTCCTTCCTCTACGATGACCCGAGCTTGTATGGCCAACTCAGGCAGAACCCCGAATGGGTTCCGCTCGCAGTGGAAGAAATGCTTCGTTATAGGTTCCATAATGCCAAGCGGCATCGGACAGTAAAGCAAGATAATCAACTGCTCGGAGTGGATTTGAAAAAAGGAGATGTTGTCATCTCCTGGATGAGTGCAGCCAATATGGATGAGCAGATGTTTGAAGACCCCTTTGAGCTGAATATTCATCGTCGTAATAACAAAAGACATCTTACCTTTGGTAATGGCCCACACTTTTGTCTAGGGGCCCCGCTGGCAAGAATGGAACTAAGCATTGCCTTGACAGCATTTGTGGAGAAGATTGCTCGGATTGAACCGGTGGAGTCCTTTGATCTGGAGAATAATCTGGCCACTTCAGCTCCGGGACAGTCATTGACCCATCTGCCAGTGAAGATCGTTGCGGAGTGAGAAGGAAACATACGGGACACAACCTAAAAAGCGGCAGATCAGACGTAAACGTCTTGATCTGCCGCTTTGTTATGCAAGCAAGTATGAGGCTGGACAGCTTAATTTGAATTCATAGAAACTTTTTGTCTTACCACCTGTTTGATTTCTTCCTCTTTGGCTTGTTTGGTGCGTTTGATAAAGAAGGAAAGGACCAATCCCACAACAGCGATACCGATGATAACAACATAAGCATCATTGATACCCTGGATCATGGATTCTGTAGCAAGCTGTTTTTGACTGAGACCATTGGCTGCACCAGTCGCCATCATATCCTGTACGTGTGCCGTTGTACGGGAGGTCATGACACTTACGAGTAATGAAGTACCTACAGCGCCAGCCACTTGTCTGACGGTGTTGGAGATAGCTGTACCGTGTGCACCAAGTCTTGGTGGCAGTTCGTTAAGTCCCGCAGTCTGAATCGGCATCATGAGCAGAGCCATACCAATTCGGCGGCCGGTAGACATTAATACCAGGTATCCATAACTGGTTGAATCCGTTAAGTCGATGAAACCAATTGTGGTCACGATGGTGATCACCATCCCGATAACAGCGAGCCATTTCGCTCCAAAACGGTCAAATAATTTTCCAGCTACTGGCATCAGGAAGCCCATGACAAGTGCACCTGGCAGAAGCAATAATCCGGACTCCAGTGCAGTGTAACCACGTGCGTTCTGGAGATACAAGGGAAGCAACATCATGTCAGCATACATGATCATTGTAATCGCGATACTGATGACCGTGGTCAGGGAGAACATATTGTACTTGAAAGCCCGCAGATCAAGCAGCGGAGTTTCAGACACGAGCTGACGCCATGTAAACAGGGCAAGCGAAACGATTCCAGCCGCAATGCAGATAAGAACTTCTGCACTTGACCATCCCAGACTTCCTGCTCTGCTGAAACCATAGAGCAATGCGCCAAATCCGATCGTGGAGAGCACCACACTGATTGTGTCGAACTTTGTGTTGACCCGTTCGGATACATTCTTCAGGTATACAAACGCAAAAGCAATGACAATAAGAGTTAATGGAATCATGCCATAGAACATCGTTTGCCAAGAGTAGTTCTCGAGGATATAACCGGCAAGGGTAGGCCCGATTGCAGGGGCAAAAATGATGGCAAAACCAACCATACCCATTGCAGATCCTCGTTTTTCAGGAGCAAACAAGGTCAAAATAACGTGCATCAAGAGCGGCATGATAATGCCGGCACCCGCTGCTTGAATCATACGTCCTGTCAGCAATGTGCCAAAGTTATCTGCAAGAGCAGATACGATGGTACCAATCAGGAAAATAAACATGGAAGCTTGGAATAATTGCTTGGTTGAAAAGCGTTGCATGAAGTAAGCCGTAATGGGGATAAGCACCCCGTTCACCAGCATGTAACCTGTCGTTAACCATTGTGCTGTTGCGGCGGAGATGTTAAAATCACCCATCAGTTCCGGTGTAGCAACACTCATGATCGTTTGATTCAACGTTGCAAGGAAGGCTCCCAAAATCATGATAAACAGGATGGGGCCTTTCTTTACGGATAATTCTTCTTGAACTCTAGCCTGACTCAATCCTTTTCATCCTTTCAATCCACACGTGACTAAATTTACAACGTGTTGTATAGTTTACATTGTATTTATTGAATTATATACATATTCGGACAGATTACAATTTACGTTATGACGTGTTTTCGTCGTTTATTTTACAAATAAAATGAATTTGTTGTGTAAATCAAAAATAAACGACTGTTTGTTTAAAATTGTAATGTTTAAAATTTGATGGGAGGGATACACGTGAAAGACGAGAAGAAATCAGCCGTGGACCCAAGAATATTGCGAACACGTCAGTTAATTCGAGGTGCATTTGTTGAATTGCTGCAGGAAATGGATATTGAGAAGTTGTCAGTCAACAAAATTGCCGAACGAGCGACGATCAATCGGGTAACCTTCTACCTGCACTATCGTGATATTACGGATATGATGGAGAAGATGGCGGATGAGATGATTGAGAATATTGAACGAATCGTGGATGAATATGCCCCTCATTTTGAGAAACAAAGGACGGAAGAGGCTTGGCCTGTTCTGGTCAAGTTACTGGAGCATTTTGCAGAGAACGCCTCGTTCTATCAGGTGGTTCTTGCTACAAAGCGCACACCGATTTTTACCGAACGACTGCTCAAATTGTTAAGTACGCTGGTCAAAGCCAAAATTGATCGGGTAGAGATGGAAGATGAACTCGAAGAATCCGGCATTCACAAAGAAATCGCAATATGGTACGGTTCTTCGGCTCTGATTGGAACCATCGTTGCCTGGTTGCGTAATGATATGCCATATTCACCTCATTTCCTGGCGAAACAATTCTCGTTGATTCGCTCGTACTCTTATAATGACCTGATATAATCATGCTACAATTGCATCTAACGTTAATAGAGGAGGAATAATGTGATGAAATATAGTGCAGAACGTATCTATGTGAGATTTTGGAATGTGGATGATGCCTCATTGCTTCTGGATCTACAGGTTCGCAATCGTGCGGAAATCGAGAACATATCAGCAAGTGATCGGGACGAGTCTTTCTACAGCTTGGAAGGGCAAAGGTCACTCATTGAGAGCTGGAACAAGAAGAGAGAAGAAGGAAATCGCTATTCTTTTGGTATTTTTCTACATACAACGGATGAACTCGTCGGTGAAATTTCTTTGTTCGAGATAATACTGGATTCTACCCCAAAATGGATCGTTGGTTATGTGACGGATACTCTGCATCAAGGAAAAGGATATATGAGCGAAGCCCTGCAATGTGTACTGGAATTTGCCAAACATGAAACTGAAATTACTCGAATCGAAGCTGGCGCTGTACCTGATAATACAGGTTCCATCCGTGTCCTTCAAAAAGCAGGATTCAAGGAGAATGGGTCACAGCCTGTGCCAATCCAGGGAACGTTGAAAGAACATACGATGTTTGCTGTGGATATACTATAAGCAAGATGTTTTAATATTTACTATACAAGTTGGACTATATATTTAAACGTAACGGAGAGGACAGAAAAAACATATGGCTACTATACTCGTTGCAGACGACGATGCGAACATTCGTGAACTCGTCTGTCTATTTCTCAAAAACGATGGATTCACAACAGTGGAAGCTGCGGATGGTAAGGAAGCTCTCACTATATATGGCGAAACTCCAGTAGATCTGGTCGTCCTTGATATTATGATGCCTGTCATGGATGGTTGGGCACTGTGTAAAGAACTCCGAAGAGCCAATCCCGACCTCCCGTTACTCATGCTTACGGCGAGAGGAGAGACTTGGGAGAAGGTGAAAGGATTCGAACTGGGTACGGATGATTATTTGACCAAACCGTTTGATCCGTTAGAGCTGACCGCTCGTGTCCGAGCATTACTGAAACGATACAAAATCGGCTCCACACACACAATCCAGTTTGGCAACGTCATTCTGGACCGTCAGACGTATAAGGTGATGAGAGGTACAGAGTCGCTTACGTTACCACTTAAGGAGTTCGAATTGCTGTATAAGCTTGCTGGAACACCAGGACAAGTCTATACACGTGAGCAATTAATCGATCAGATATGGGGTATTGATTACGCGGGAGATGATCGAACAATAGACGTACATATTAAACGCCTACGCGAACGATTCGCGACAACACCTGATTTTCGGATTGAAACGGTGCGTGGGCTAGGGTACAGACTTGAGGTCTATGAATGATCAGATCCTTATATATTCGTGTTGTTCTGACCTTTCTGGTGTCAGTCATCACAGGCACGATTATTTCATTTTTTATGTCAACCTGGATGTTCGAAGATCAATTGAATGAAAATGCTCAAATTAACATACGCAATTTTGGCCAGGACGTTGTGCAGATTTATAAGACGCTACCTGCTGATGAAGCAGAATCATTCGTTAGTAGAATGAAACAACTTGATTCGTATCATATTCGAATTTATGATGCAAAGGGCAAGTTCCAGTCTTATGGGAAGCTTAACGAACATAAATCATCACCCGTATCGACGGATCAACTCAAGAAGGTGTTAAACGGAGGGGTTGTGCAGGACACACCTAAAGGTATCGCTACCGTTCTTTTGGGGCTACCGATCAAGACGGAAACGGGTACAAGAGCGATGTTTCTAGAAACACTCTCACCGCCCTCAGCCTCTTTTGTGGTCCAGTTTGGCTTGATTTTTGCAAGCTGTTCCTTGATTGTAGGAAGTTTGTTGATTGTGGTTGCTTCTGTATATCTGGTTAGACCGATCAAAAAATTGACCAAAGCGACCAAACGGATTGCAGCTGGAGACTTCAACGTCAAGTTGAACATTAAACAAACGACGGAGATTGGTACATTGGCCCGCAGCTTTGAAGAAATGATGCATGATCTTCAGCAGTTGGAGCAGATGCGCAGGGAATTCGTTACCAATGTTTCGCATGAGGTTCAGTCTCCGCTCACCTCGATATCCGGTTACGCTTCGGCACTGAAGCAAGTAAATCTCTCAGAACAAGAACGAAACCGTTACCTGGATATTATCATCTCAGAAGCAAAAAGAATGTCCAAAATGAGCGATAGCCTGCTGAAGCTGAGTTTGCTTGAATCGCAGTCACAGCAACTACGGCTCACCACCTTAAGCCTTGATGAACAGATCAGGCGGGTCATCGTGGCGCTTCAGCCGCAATGGTCTGGGCGCAACATTCATTTCGAGCTTGATTTGGAGAACGTGAAGGTAACGGCTGATCACGATCAGTTAAATCAGGTATGGACAAACATCATCGGAAATAGCATCAAGTTTTCCGATGATGGCGGTATGATTAAAGTCAGTATCGAAGAGGACTTCAAAAATGTGACTGTTCGAATATCCGACACGGGCATTGGAATTCCCCTGGAAGATCAGAAGCGTATATTCGACCGTTTTTTCAAGGCAGATCGTTCCCACAGCCGCAAATATGACGGGAGTGGTATGGGACTTGCTATCGTTAAACAGATCGTCTCCCTTCATCAGGGTGACATCCAAGTGGAAAGTGAACCTGGTCAAGGCACGACCTTTATGATTACGTTGCCCATCCATCCACCAACGGATAGTTAGGCTCACAGGTTAGGCCAATGAATAGAATATCCATCGGATTATCTAAACCAAATGTTCATGTCCTATGTAACATGCAAGCTTCCTTGTATGTTACATAGGACATTTTTTTTGCTTGTTCATACTCCGTTCATATTCCGGTCATGGGGAGTACATCTTTCTTGATTAGGATTTCTTAAGCAGCCTGCCAGGCCAATATACAGATGAGGATAGGAGCAGATGAATGTGAAACTACAAGCAGACAGAGGAGTCCAGAGTATAAGCAAAACCAAGAAAGTGTTAGGCATTTTGTTTAAAGTACTATGCGCAATCATTATAGCAATCTTACTTTTTGTAGCTATCGTATATACCGTCAATAAAATCAGCAGTTATTCGGAGCAAAAAAGAATGGAGCCGTATGGTCAACATGTATCCGTAGACGGAAAAAATATGAATGTGTTCATTCAAGGCGAAGGCGAGGAAACGATTGTGCTTCTGCCTGGTTTTGGAACAGCGGCACCAGCGCTTGATTTTAAACCTCTTATCTCCGAGTTATCTCCATATTATAAAGTTGTCGTTGTTGAGCCCTTTGGTTACGGATTGAGTGATCAGACCAAAAAGGAACGCAGCACAGCAAATATCGTCAGTGAAATTCATGAAGCGTTACAGCGTCTACATATTGATCGTTATATCCTCATGGGTCATTCCATTTCGGGGATCTATAGCCTGGATTACGTGAACAAGTATGCAGATGAAATAAGTGCATATGTTGGGCTGGATAGCAGTGTTCCAGCGATAAGTGAACAGAAGATTGATTCATCAGATACACAACCGATTAAATGGTTCCGCAACTTGGGTTTCGCCCGAGTGCAACTGAAACTGAGTGCTGACCCTTATGATGGACTGCCTTATGATGAGCAAACAAAAGAACAATTGAACATTCTGATACGCAAAAATATGTATAATACCACGCAATTAAATGAGGCAGAAAGTATGTATTCCAACTTTAAAGCATCTGAACAACTAACTTTCCCTGTTAATCTTCCGGTTCTTTTCTTTGTTCAAAAGAATCATCCGGCAGCAGACAATTGGGTTCCGGAACACGAGAAGTTAATAGAGAACTCTGTGCGTGGTGAAGTGGTGTTGCTGGAAGCAAATCATTATTTGTATCGTTCCCATGCCAAAGAAATTGCTGAAAAATTCAGGGGATTTATGACGCAGCAGTAAATATAAATGAATTGGCTTGTTCATATTCAGTTCATATTGACGTCACGGGGAGTACATTTTCATTGGATAAGATTTCATTAGCAGCAAAAAAGACAATCGAACTATCAGTTCAAGACAGGAGAAGATAACACTGACGACGCAGCCTGCGGAAAAGAAAACAAAGAATAGATCAAAGGCCAAAAAAGTGAGAAACATGATACTGAAAATAGTAGGAGCAATCGTAATCGCCATTATTCTATTTCTAGGTATTGTTTATATCACCAATGTGATCAGTAGTAATTCAGAGGCCAAGAAAATCGATTCCTATGGTCAGCATGTATCTGTAGATGGGAAAAATATGAATGTGCTCATTCAAGGCGAAGGCAAGGAAACGATTGTACTTCTGCCTGGTTTTGGAACAGCTGCACCAGCGCTTGATTTTAAGTTGCTCATTGACGAACTATCACCATATTACAAAGTTGTGGCTGTTGAGCCATTCGGTTATGGATTAAGTGATGCTACTGAAAAAGAACGAACCACAGAGAATATCGTAAGTGAAGTTCATGAAGCTCTGCAGCAACTCGATATTCATCAGTACATGCTCATGGGTCACTCCATTGCAGGCATTTATGGCATTGATTATGTGAACAAATATCCGGATGAGGTCACGGCATTTGTCGGAATTGATAGTAGTGTTTCAACCCAACCGGGTATGGATGCCAAATTACCTACTAAAACGTTCGCATTTCTTAAAAAATCAGGTCTCCAAAGATTGGTGGTCAAATTTAGTAGTGACCCCTATGCTGGACTCGCATTTGATGAACATACCGTAGAGCAGATGAACATGCTGTCGAATAAAAACTCGAACAGTTCCACGACTTTGAATGAAATGGACCATATTGCTTCCAATTTTAAAGGAGCCCAAGGATTAACCTTCCCTAAAAACCTTCCACTTCTTCTCTTTGTACAAGCGAATAATGAAGGTGTAGAAGGATGGATACCGCTGCATGAAGGGCAGATCAAAGATTCGGTACATGGAAAAGTAATCACAATGGATGGCGAACATTACTTGCACCATACGTTATTCAAAGAAATAGCAAAAGATGTTAGAGCATTCATGAACGAAGCGAAGTAAAAATTCTGTAAAAGTCCGTGATGAGAGAGAGGAATTCAATTGAGATTATTTGAGATACTGTTAGTTCTATCCTGTTTCGCGTTACTCATAGACCTACTATTTATTAAAAGAAGTGCAAAGAAAATAGGCTTGGGTTTGGGTATAGGAAGTAGCGTTATATTATTAGTTCAATTATTTGTTGAGGGATACAGATGGCAGTTGCTTGTGGTATATATCATGACGGCTCTATTCATAATCATCGTTTTATTCAGACATTCCGATAAGATGGCGAATCTTAAAATAGGGAAGTTCTTGAAATATAGTTTATCTTCCTTAATCGTCATTCTGCTTGTTGGTTCTACCGTCTTGTCTGTATACTTACCTGTTTTTAATCTGCCGAAGCTTGATGGTCCAGAGAAGGTGGGTACTCAAACATTTCATTTAACAGACCAGAACAGAGACGAAATCTTCACTGAAGATCAAAGCGATAAGAGAGAACTAATGGTTCAAGTTTGGTACCCAACTGAAAACAGCAATAATAACAAGCGTGACACGCTGTTTCCAAAAGATAAAGAAATGTTCAAAAAGTATATTCAGAGCTTCTCTAATTCTTTAAAACTGCCCGAATTTTTGCTCGACTACTTGAAGTATAGTCAAACCAACTCTTATGAAAATGTTGAAATAGTACCTTCTACAAGTCCTTATCCCGTGGTACTACTATCTCATGGTATGGGAACCAGTAGAGTTCTACATGTATCACAGGCCGAGAATCTGGCCAGTCATGGGTATATCGTGGTCACCATCGATCATACGTATAGCACCTTTGCTACTCTTTTTCCAGATGGCCGTGTAACGGATTATAAAAAAAGCACGACTACACTAGATGAACGTACAAAAACAGGGAGTACATGGACGAAAGATGTGGAGTTTGTAATCGATCAAATCGAAAAGCTGAATTCAGGTGCAATCGAAAGTCAGTTTAAAGGAAAAATCGATCTAGATCACATCGGCGCGATGGGGCATTCTTTTGGGGGGGCAACCGCGTTTAATGCAACGTATTTAGATCAGAGAATCAAGGCCGGAGTTAATATGGATGGGTCACTATATGAAGTGGAAAATAGAGATAATATAAACAAGCCGTTTATGTTCATCCGATCGGGAAGTTTTGAAGACTGGTTCGCCAACTTTGAAATAGATAGAAATTCGGATGATGAAGTAACTAAATCTCTTTCAGATGAGCTGCACATTATGAAAAATGTTATGAATCATGGGGGAAAAGTGATCTATGTAGAAGGAACCCAGCACTTCAATTTCACGGACCTTCAGTTCTATTCAGAGCTGGTTAAACTGTCCGGTATCACAGGAGATATCAATGGTAAAAGAGGATCAAACATCGTAAATCAATATGTACTCGATTTCTTTAACAAGCAACTGAAAGGAACGGGTGGAGATCTCATTCAGGGACCAAACGACTTGTATCCGGAGGTGAAATTTGTAGACCCAGAAGAAATCAAATAACCAAAATACTTAAAATTCAGGAGATGATGTGAATGGGACGACAAAAGGGAAAACGCACTTCAATCGCCGTGTTAACGCTGGCATTAACCATGTTAGCTCCAATGTCTGCAATGGCTGCGCCTACTACAAGTAGCAGTGATCATACGTATGAACCAACCAAGAAAACGGTGATGGAGAAAGCCAAGTTACTCACTGAGAAGCATGGAATCACAAGCCTGCAATATGCCCTTATCGATGGTGGCGAGATTGTGGTGTCCGGTCAGACGGGCAAAAACGATAAAAACAACAAGGTGCCTCTTACGCCGGATACGATCTATGGTATAGGATCAACGAGTAAAATGTTCCTCACCGCTTCTGTTATGAAGTTAGTTGACGAAGGCAAGGTGGATTTGGATCTGCCTGTTGTGAACTATATACCTGATTTTCAGATGAAAGATCATCGCTACAAACAAATCACACCACGCATGCTGTTGAATCATTCTTCCGGTCTGCTGGGAGGCACGGGCAGTAATGCCACATTGTACGGGGATAATGATACGTACTCACATGATACGTTTCTGGACCAATTGGCGAGTCAAAACCTGAAGGCAGATCCCGGTGCATTCTCCGTGTATAGTAACGATGGTTTTACGTTATCCGAGATTATGGTTGAACGTGTTAGCGGCATGAGTTTTACAGCTTTTATACACCAATATTTTACGGAACCTTTGGACATGAAACATACCAAAACACCACAGGATGTGGTTGACACGGCAGCAATGGCGGGAATCTATTCTCCTATGTATGAAGGTCAGCTTCCACAAGAGAATTATAATGTTATCGCTACTGGAGGCATTTATTCCACCGCTGAAGATCTTGCGAAGTTTTCACAAATTTTCACGGGAGAGGTCCAAGGCATTCTTACCGATAAGTCTGTAGAAGCCATGGCGCAAGAAGAGTACAAAAAAGGCATGTGGCCAGAGGATGGCGATACGTCTATATCTTACGGATTAGGGTGGGATAGTGTAAATCTGTACCCATTCAGTGAATATGGTATCAAGGCAGTAACAAAAGGTGGAGATACCATATCGTATCACTCATCATTAGTCGTACTGCCGGAATATAATCTGGCTGCAGCCGTTACCTCATCAGGTGGGACAAGTGCCAAAGATCAGTTCATTGCGAGTGAATTATTACTCAGCGCACTTGAGGAAAAGGGCATTATTACAGAACGGAAGCCGGAAAAATCGTTTGGTGTTCCAGTGAAGGCAGATATACCTAAAGAAATAGCCACGAATGCAGGTATATATGGCGGCAATAATTCAGTTAAGAAGATCGAAATGAATACGGCTGGACAAATGACTGTATCCACACCCGCAGCTCCAAGTGATCCAGCTCAAAAATACACCTATACAGCAGATGGTACTTTTGTTAACGATGAAGGCACGGAAAAGTTGAAATTTGTTAAGGAGAAGAATGGAAGGACTTATCTGTGGTATCGATCTTATATATCCTTACCAGGACTTGGACAATTGGCTTTCTCCGAATATAAAATGGAGAAGCTGGAAGCCAATGAATTATCCCAGGATATTACGGCCTCATGGGAGCAGCGTGAAGGTAAAAAATATTACCTTCTGAATGAGAAATATACATCAACGGTTTATCTCAATTCGGCACCAATTCTCCCTATTCATTTGGACAAAGAGACGCCTGGGTATGTATCCAATACTAAGATTATTGGAGCAAACGAAGCAGTCACGGAGCTGCAAATCCCTGGCCTGGCTGGACGTGATACAAAGGAGATTTACTTTGCTAAAAAGAACGGAGTAGAGTACATTACAGCCGTTGGTAGCATATACGCCAGTGAGGAAATGGTACAACCACTCTATTCGGGTAAACAATCTCTAGCAACGATTCAAGCAGATGGATATGCCAGATGGTTTTCGATACCAGCAACGGTGAAAGGGAAAGTCATGACGGTTAAAATGCCTGCAACTGGCGCCTTTGCCGTATATGATCAGAAGGGTATTTGTATTAATCACACCGTAGTCAGCGGTGTGAACGAGGTTGTTTTACCAGAGAACGGCCGCATTGTATTTGCAGGTGACGTGGATTCCACATTTGAAATTTCATTAAAATAGATGTTGTACCGTAGTTAGTTTTATGAAAGAAACTAAGAAAGCAGCCGATCAAAGTAATCGGCTGCTTTTGTTCAATTTAACTATAATTAGTTTGTCACTTCAGTTAGAATTCTTCACTCTTGCTTAACTGAAGAATTATTCTTTATTAGGAGAGTGGAAACGATGCCTACGATATTAGTTGCTGACGACGATGCGAACATTCGCAAACTTGTCTGTTTATTTTTGCGCAACGACGGATTTACAACCATCAACGCCGCAGACGGAAAGGAAGCCCTGGCTATCTATACCTCCACGCCAGTCGATTTGGTCATTCTTGATATTATGATGCCGGTCATGGACGGTTGGGCATTATGTGAGGAACTTCGAAGAGCCAATCCGGATCTTCCGTTACTAATGTTGACGGCAAGAAACGAGACCTGGGAGAAAGTACAAGCATTTCAGCTTGGTACAGATGACTATATGACGAAGCCATTCGATCCGCTTGAGTTGATGGCTCGCGTAAAGGCACTGTTGAAACGATACCGTATAGGTTTAACACAGACCATCCAGTTAGGCAACGTCATCCTGAACCGGCAGACTTATAAGGTCATGAGGGGTACAGAGTCGTTCACCTTGCCGCTTAAGGAGTTCGAATTATTGTATAAACTTGCTGGATTACCGGGACAAGTCTATACGCGGGAGCAAATAATCCAGCAAGTTTGGGGGATTAATTATACTGGCGATGATCGAACGATAGACGTGCATATTAAACGTCTACGTGAACGTTTTGCGGCTATCTCCGATTTTCGTATTGAAACGGTGCGCGGGCTTGGCTACCGGCTTGAGGTGCAGGAGTGATCGGTTCCTTGTATACACGCGTAGTCCTGACCTTTCTGGTCTCCGTGATCGGGGGCATAATCCTTTCTTTTCTTGCTACAACCTGGATATTTCAAGATAAATTAAACGAAAACTTACAAGGGTCCTTGCTTGACTTTGGCCAGGATATCGTCCGCATCTACGAGACATTGCCGTTACATGAAGCAGAAATGTTTATAAGTGAAATGAAACAACTCAATTCCTATCACATTCGAATCTATAAAGCAACGGATCAATTCCAATCCTACGGAGAACTTAAAGAACAACATCCTTTCCCGGTGACGACGGAACAAGTGAAGAAAGTGCTGGATGGGGAAAGGGTCCAATTCAATGGGATCGATACGTTCTTCTTGGGATTGCCGATAAAAACTGAAATGGGAAGCAAAGCAATGTTTGTAGAGCCCCTCACTTCCTCTTCCACCTCATTTCTCATCAAGTTTGTTGTAACTTTTATGATTTGTTCGTTAATAGCAGGAAGCCTATTGATACTAATTGCGGCTATGTTTCTGGTGAGACCGATCAAAAAGCTGACAGAAGCGACCCGGCTTATAGCTGCCGGAGATTTCAATGTCAAGCTTAATATTAAACAAAAGGGTGAGATAGGTACTCTGGCTCGTAGTTTCGAAGAAATGATGCACGATCTAAAGCAGCTTGAGCAGATGCGCAGGGAATTCGTAGCAAACGTGTCCCATGAAGTTCAGTCTCCGCTCACTTCCATTTCCGGTTTTGCTATAGCGCTCAAGCAGGTAGACCTCCCGGATGACGAAAGAAGCGATTATCTCGATATTATCATCACTGAAACTGCACGAATGTCCAAAATAAGTGATAGTCTGCTAAAGCTGAGTTTGCTTGAATCTCAATCATTGCAAATGCGGCTCGCCACGCTCAGTCTGGATGAACAGATCAGACAAGTAATCGTCGCTATTCAACCCCAATGGTCGGCCCGTAACATTCAGATCGATCTTGATTTGCAGCCCACCAAAATCACGGCCGATCATGACCAGTTAAATCAGGTGTGGATCAATATCTTCGGCAATGCCATCAAATTTTCCGAAGATGGTGCCCGAATTAACGTCACGATCAAACAGAATATCAAGAACGTGACGATCCGCATATCGGATTCGGGTATTGGGATTCTCCCGGAAGACCAAAAGCGTATATTTGACCGCTTCTTTAAAGCTGATCGTTCCCACAGTCAGAAATATGAAGGAAGCGGTATGGGACTAGCTATTGTAAAGCAGATCGTCTCGCTTCATCAAGGGGACATCCGGGTGGAGAGCGAATATGGACGAGGAACGACCTTCATAGTCATCTTGCCAATCACAACACCCACAGAGTGATTGGATTTCATGCCTTCTCAAAGCTATGACGCCCTGTATAACCTCCTTGCGTATGATGATGCAAACTTTTTTTGCCTGTTCATCCTCCGTTCATGCTGCAGTCATTAGGGGGACATCTTGGTTTGTTATATTGTCTTTAGCGCCCACGTTAAGGTGGCTTAACACAATGATGAAGACAGGAGTAGATGCAAGAATGAAACCAAGAGAGGTAACAAAACTGAAGATAAGTGTGAGGGCAGCAAAAAAGAGAAATACTATAGCTGCTGTGACTCTCATGCTGACGATACTTGCCCCAATGTCCGCAATGGCCGCACCGGCTCCCATGAACAACAGCAACCTTACGTATGAGACAACAAAGAAAGCCGTGATCGAAAAAGCCAAATTACTGACCGAGACATATGGTACGACGAGTCTGCAATATGCGCTCATCGATGGTGGAGAGATTGTGGTGTCCGGTCAAACGGGCAAGAACGATATAAACGACAAGGTACCTCTTACTTCGAACACCGTCTATGGCATTGGTTCAACCAGTAAAATGATGCTTACAGCCGCTGTAATGAAGCTGGTTGACGAAGGCAAGATTGATTTGGATGCGCCTGTTGTGAACTATATGCCTGACTTTACAATGAAAGATAACCGATACAAACAGATTACACCCCGTATGTTGCTGAATCATTCCTCTGGTCTTCTGGGTACCTCAACCAGCAATGCCACATTGTACGGAGATAATGACACGTATTCACATGATACGTTTCTGGAGCAATTGGCGAATCAAAACCTGAAAGCAGATCCCGGCGAATACTCAGTCTACAGCAACGATGGCTTTACGTTAGCCGAGATTCTGGTCGAAAGAGTGAGCGGCATCGGTTATACCGCATTTATACACAAGTATTTCACGGAGCCTTTGGATATGAAACATACCAAATCACCACAGGATGTGGTTAATCCGTCAGACATGGCGGCAATCTATTCCCCTTTTTATGAGGGACCACTTCCAAAAGAGAATTATAATATCATCGGTACTGGAGGTCTGTATTCCACCGCTGAAGATCTGGTCAAATTTTCAAGAATCTTCACGGGAGAAGTTGATGGTATTCTTTCCAGTAAGTCTGTCAAAGCTATGGCGCAAGAAGAGTATAAAAGAGGCATGTGGCCAGAGGATAGCGATACGCTGATGTCTTACGGGTTGGGGTGGGATAGTGTGAGCTTGTTCCCATTCAACGAATACGGCATTAAGGCCGTTATGAAAGGTGGAGATACTTTATCTTATCAGTCCTCATTAGTGGTACTTCCGGAATACAATATGGCTGCAGCCGTTATCTCTTCAGGCGGGTCAAGCTTAACCAATAATTTCATTGCGAATGAATTATTACTCAGTGCACTTGAGGAAAAGGACATCATTACAGAGCGGAAGCCAGAAAAATCATTTGGCGTACCTGTGAAGGCAAATATGCCTAAGGAAGTCTCCAAGTATGCAGGTATATATGGCGGCAATAATTCGGTTATGAAGATCAAAATAAATAAGGCTGGACAAATGACTGTATCTTCACTTACTGCTCCGAGTAATCCGGCTCAAGAATACACCTATACAGCAGATGGTACTTTTGTTAATAACGAAGGTACAGACAAGTTGAAATTCGTTGTGGAGAAAAATGGGAAAACCTACTTGTGGTCACGATCTTATATATCCGTTCCAGGACTCGGACAGCTGGCTTTCTCAGAATATAATGGGGAGAAGCTTGAAGCCAATAAATTATCCAAGGAGATTAACGCTGCATGGGCAAAGCGTGATGGTAAAAAATATTATCTGGTGAATGAGAAATACACATCAATGCTCTATCTTAATGCTACATCGATCCTGCCTATTCAGTTGAATAAAGAGAATCCGGGATATATGTCCAATAATAAGATTATTGGAGCCAACGAAGCAGCCAATCAATTGCAGATTCCGGGTACTGCCGGACGTGATACGATGGACATTCATTTCTCCAAAAAGAACGGAGGAGAGTATCTTACATTTTCAGGTTATGTATACGCTAGTGAGGAAATGGTGAAACCAATCTATTCGGGTAAACAATCTGCAACAACCATTCAAGCAGATGGATATGCCAAATGGTTTTCGGTACCAGCTACTGCGAAAGGAAAAGTCATGACAGTGAAGTTGCCTGCAAATGGAGCCTTTGCTGTCTATGACCAGACCGGAATTTGTATTAATCACAGCGTGGTCAGCGGTAAGAATAATGTTGTTTTACCAGAAAACGGCCGTATTGTATTTGCAGGTGAGGTTGGTTCCAAATTCGAAATTTCATTAAAAAAGTAAATGAACTCAACAGGAGAGAACCATCATGATGAAAAAAATATTAATCATTTTGCTCAAAATATTCGGAGCCATCGTTATCGCTTTTGCATTATTTATTGCCACTGTTTTTATTGTTAATGTATTTAGCAACAAATCGGAAGAAGGGAAAATAAAACCCTATGGTCAGTTTGTAGCAGTTGACGGGAAAAACATGAATGTGTTGATTCAAGGAAAAGGCAAAGAAACGGTGGTATTGCTTCCTGGATACGGAACACCTGCCCCAGCCCTTGATTTCAAACCGCTCATCGATGAGTTATCTCCATTTTACAAAGTTGTTGTCATTGAGCCTTTTGGTTATGGATTAAGTGATATTACTGAAAAAGAGCGTACCACTGAAAATATGGTTAGTGAAATTCATGAAGCGTTACAGCAACTTGGTATTCATAATTACACGCTCATGGCTCACTCCATTTCAGGGATATACGGCCTGGATTATGTGAACAAATATCCAAACGAAGTAAGTTCATTTGTCGGAATTGAGAGTAGTGTCCCAACGCAGGGAGGTAATGATGATCCATTTCCAACCGAAACGTACAAACTGCTTAAAAAATCAGGGTTCTACCGATTGTTAATGAAACTGGCCCCGGATCAACTGATTGCACCCGATGTTGATGATGAGACCAGAGAACAAATTAGAATACTTTCACTCAAAAATACGTTTAATCCGAACAACCTGAATGAAGGTGAGAACTTTGGTCCTAATTTCAAAGTAGCTGAGAACCTGTCCTTCCCCAAAGATCTTCCTGTGATTTTCTTTTTACAAGCAAATGATACGGAAACAGAAGGCTGGATACCCTTGCATGAAGAGCAAGTCAAAGATTCTGTGCATGGAAAAGTGATGACATTTGAGGGAGAACATTATTTGCATCACACCCGATCCAAAGAAATGGTTCAAGAATATAGAAAGTTTATGAGTGAGATAAAATAGTGTCGCCAACAAAAAAAGTCGCGAAATCGCGGCTTTTTTCTGTTAAGAAGATGGTGAATATACATACTTCGTTATCTATTGGAAAATTTAGGTTGACACTTCTTTTTGTCGCGTATACAATCGTATACATGAACACGTTGTATACATATGTATACACGTAATGGGAGTGGCGCAAATGAGAGATCGTCCTATCGAAGAGATGGATGGAAGCGTACGTCAAGGTGAGCGTCCGAGACGCGATATGAGTGACAATGAGCAACGTGGTGAACGTTCCAGACGTGGAAGAGGTCATGGTGAACATGAGGGAAAACGGGGCCGTGGTGCGCAGACATTCCGTCGCGGCCGAATTCTTGTATTTCTGGAACAAATGCAGAATCGGAGAACAACGCTTGTCCGACAACTTGGACAGGAGGAGTATGAACATATTCGCCCGGTGATCAGTGGGGAGTTAAAAGCTATTGATCAGGTCATCGACGAGTATATCCATCTTTTCGAGCTGCAAAATGAAGATGTAAACCCCAATAAGGATCTGGAGAGTGAGAGTGAATAAGTATGATTCGTCGTTTTTTTTCGTATTATCGTCCCTATAAAAAACTGTTTTTGATTGATTTTGGATGTGCTGTACTCGCAGGTCTTCTGGAGTTGGCTTTCCCCCTTGCCGTCAGCAAATTCATTAATGAATTGTTGCCAGGTCAGGATTGGCCTCTCATTATGCTTGCCTGTGTTGTGCTGTTATCCATCTATGCACTTAATACCGTATTGAACTATGTAGTTACATATTGGGGACATATGCTGGGCATTAACATTGAGACCAACATGCGTGAGAAGATGTTCGCTCACTTGCAGAAGCTGTCCTTCCGTTTCTTTGATAATCGTAAAACAGGTCACTTAATTGGTCATCTTACGAATGATCTGAATGATATCGGAGAGGTTGCTCACCATGGACCTGAAGATGTATTCATCGCAGTGATGACTCTGATCGGATCGTTCTGGCTGATGGCTAACATTAATCTGGAGCTTGCGCTGCTTACCTTTATCATTATCCCAATTATGGCTTGGGTCATTATCGTATTTGGTGGTCGGATGACAAAGACGTATCGGCGACTTTTCGGAGATGTCGGCAATTTCAATGCGCGTATTGAAGACAACGTCGGCGGTATGCGTGTTGTGCAATCGTTCGCCAACGAAGAACATGAGAAAGAACTTTTTGCAGTGGACAATCAGAATTTCCGTAAAACCAAACTGCTTGCCTACAAAACGATGGCGAAAAGTATCTCGGTCAGTTATATGATGATGCGACTGGTTACGGTGTTTGTCATGATCAGCGGGGCTTGGTTTTATATCGATGGCAGAATCAATATGGGGGACTTTATGGCCTTCCTGCTTCTGTCCAATATCTTCTTCCGCCCGATTGAGAAAATCAATGCCGTCATTGAAAGTTATCCAAAGGGCATTGCTGGTTTCAAGCGTTATCTGGAGATCATTGATACAGAACCTGAGATTGCGGATAGCAAAAACGCAGTTGAATTCGAAAGTGTGAAGGGTGATATTCGCTTTGAGAACGTCTCGTTTGGTTATGAATCCAGTCGGCGTATTCTAAGTGATATCAGTCTGTCTGTTCGACCAGGGGAAACCGTTGCTTTTGTTGGACCTTCGGGTGCAGGCAAAACGACAATCTGTAGCCTGTTGCCCCGATTCTATGAGGTAGAAGAGGGACGTATCACTGTAGATGGTGTGGACATTCGCGACGTTAAGCTTCAATCCTTGCGCAAACATATCGGAATCGTTCAGCAGGATGTATTTTTGTTCTCGGGTACCATTAAGGAGAATATTGCTTATGGTGATCTGAGTGCAACGGATGAACAAATCTGGGATGCAGCCCGTCGTGCCTCGTTGGAGGAACTGATTCTCACGTTGCCTGATGGCATGGATACTGTCATTGGCGAGCGTGGAGTCAAGCTATCCGGAGGACAGAAGCAACGGTTATCTATTGCTCGTATGTTCTTGAAAAATCCACCGATTCTTATTCTGGATGAGGCAACCTCTGCGCTGGATACGGAAACGGAAGCACTGATCCAACAATCACTCGCTGAATTGTCGGTGGGCAGAACAACACTTGTGATTGCACACAGACTGACAACTATCAAGAATGCAGATCGAATCATCGTAGTAAACACAGATGGTATCGCTGAGCAGGGCAACCATGAGGAATTGGTCGCCGCTGGAGGGATATACAGCCGTCTTCATCAGGTGCAATTTAGTCACTCTTAATCCATGTAAATTGAACAAAAAAATAATTACACTCGTCACTTCGATGACAGAACAACCTTGCCGCGCATATGCGCGGCTTTTTTTATTGATTGGATATTAAAAATGAAGTTATAAAATGCTATGTAAAATATAATGTTGACAACGTCCACTAACGTGATTATTATAATGTTGACAATGTCCACTAAAAAGGAGGGTTTGACATCAACTCTCAGTACATAAATCCAGATATACTGGCTGACATGCGACGTTTTAACCGTTTTTATACCAACATACTCGGTGTACTCGATAAGCATATTCTCGGAACAGGGTATTCGTTTGCAGAAGTACGAGTCATTATTGAGATTGGAATTCGGGGAGAGAGCATTGCGAATAATCTGGTAGATACACTGACCATTGATCGCAGTTACATGAGCCGAATTGTGAACAAGCTGTCCAAGGAAGGACTGCTGGTGAAAGTGGATTCTGCGGCCGACAGCCGGGTCAGTCTGATTCGTCTGACAGCCAAGGGTGAGGAACTGTATGCCCAATTGAATGACCGATCCGATCAACAGATCCTGAAGCTGATGCAAGAATTGAATGAAGAAGAGATTCAAGAGGTATACACCTCCATGATGAACATACAAGAGAAGTTGAACAAGAAGGCAGGAGAGACAACACGATGATACGATTTGAATGTGATTATAACGAGGGTGCGCATGAACGCATTTTACAAAGACTGATGGAAACCAATATGGAACAGACGAGCGGGTATGGCACGGATGGACACTGCGAACGGGCGAGAATGCTTATTCGTCAGGCTTGTGACAATGAGCAAGCTGATGTTCATTTCTTGGTTGGTGGTACACAGACAAATACAACGGTGATTGCCTCTATTTTGCGTCCATATCAAGGTGTGATTGCTGCGTCCTCGGGACACATTGCGGTTCATGAAACCGGAGCTATTGAAGCTACGGGACATAAGGTACTCACAGTTCCAAGCGAGGACGGAAAGATCACGCCTGAGCAGGTTAGAGCAGTCTACGATGCGCACATGAATGAGTCGTCGCCGGAACACTGTGTTCAACCAGGAATGGTCTACATATCTCAGCCAACCGAGAACGGAACGATGTACAGCAAGGCAGAACTGCAAGCATTGCATACAGTGAGCAGAGCATGTGGTCTTCCGTTTTTCGTGGATGGAGCACGTCTTGGATATGCACTCGCTTCACGCGCTTGCGATATGACACTTGCTGATCTTGCTCGCTTGTGTGATGTGTTTTACATCGGGGGAACCAAGATTGGCGCATTGATGGGAGAAGCGGTTGTTATCCTGAATGATGCACTGAAACCTGATTTTCGTTATATGATCAAACAAAAAGGTGGCCTGCTTGCCAAAGGCAGATTGCTAGGTATCCAATTCGAAACGTTGTTCGAAGATGGTCTGTACCTCGATATTTCTCGCCATGCCGTAGATATGGCCTTGAGAATTCATGACTCACTCGAACAGCAGGGGGTACGCTTCCTGTACGATTCACCAACCAACCAGCAGTTTCCGATTCTGCCTGATCGTTTGCTTGAGAAATTACGCAACGGTTATACGTTCACCTTCTGGGAAAAGGTTGACGATACACATAGTGCGGTGCGCTTCTGTACCAGCTGGGCAACGCAGCAGGAAAATGTGGATGCACTGACTCGTGACATCACTCAATTATTGCACGAAGAGATCCACGTGCCAGAACGGGTCGAAGCATTGGTCTAATCTTGTTCATTAATTAAGGAGAACAGCTCCGATTTCCTTTCATGAATACGAGTATTTTGAAAATTCCAAAAGATATTACGCAGAATTTTGATACTGAAAAAAGGACAACTCATTGTGGTTGTCCTTTTTTGGTTTGCCTTTTGTGTGATAGTTGTGAGATAGAGAGTGAATACTCGGTTACTCACTCAAGGCCATGTCATATTTCTCTTTCAGCCGTCGGATATCGGCTCTTGGCGGCGCACCGAACATGCGTGCATATTCGCGGCTAAATTGAGAAGCACTCTCGTAACCAACCCGGAACGCTACATCTGCCGCGTCAGCAGATTCGGCCATCAGAAGTCGCCGGGCTTCCTGTAATCTTAATTGTTTCTGGAATTGTAATGGGCTCATAGCTGTGATCTCTTTGAAGTGACGATGGAATGAAGAGACGCTCATGCTGGCGGTCTCAGCCAGATCTTCAATGCGAAATGGCCGTTCCCAATGATGAACGATGTACTCAATCGCTTCTCTGATCCGATAAGTGCTGCTACCGTCAACCGCAATCTGCGCCAGTTCTCCTCCGTAAGGTCCTTGAAGGAGGCGGAACAGGATTTCTTTAACGTACAACGGAGCCAGAAACGGTATCTCTCCCGGCGTATCCAGCAATCGAACAAGTCTGAGTACAGCATCCTGAATGGACGATTCCATCTGACCTACAAACATGGCTCGTCTGGCGTTTTCGTTGAATGTTACCTTGATATTACATTCGTTAAGTACTTCGAGAATTTGGTTCGGTGTGAATTCGAGCTTAAGACTTAAGTAGGGTGCATCTGCGGATGCCTTGATAATCTGCCCGATGACCGGGAGATTCATGGAAGCAATCAGATAATTGGAAGGTCCGTATTCATAACGCTCCTGTGCGAGCAATACTTCTTTCAACCCTTGAACAATTACACAAAATGAAGCTTTATATACTCTGTATGCCGGTTCACTAATCTTGGAATGGTGATAGACAAACAGGGAAGGAATCGCCGTTTCCATTGCACCGTTATGATTGGAATGGCGTTTGATCAGGTCACTCAATTCCTGTTTTGGTTGAAATATTTCTTCGGTCATATGTATCCTCCTCACGGATTTAACCTACTTACATTATAAAGCTTACCGTACAGAACCAAAAGAGGGACTGAGAGGATCAGGCAATCAATTAAGACGATTGATATACCGCTTGCAGCCCATGACTCGGCATACTAAGAGTATGATAACAGAGCCAAGCGATTAAAGTTTATCGAAAAGTTGGGTGAACAAAGTGATGAAGTGGTTATCAAACCATGTGAGGCAAATATTAATTGACAGGCTCGAATCGCAAATTAAGTATGAAGAAAATTCCGTACATCGAGAGATATACTTCACATGCTGGTTAGAGCTAGTTACCGAAGAGGTCGAGACAACATCAGTTTACAGAACAAATTCAAGGAGAGTTTGAAATATGGAATATGTGGGCTAACAAAATCTCAGTTGATCCGAATTCTTAATGTTAAAGTCGCCATTCGGCGGCTTTTTTTATAGTGATCTGATGAGTGAATTGACAGTTCCTTTATATTGAAGTTATTATAGATACATTAGATCCTTAATTGAGAAGGAGATTATAATCTATGAATAACGGACATTCATCCGGTCAAGCGAACGAATCATCGAGTGGTCATTCCGCTCCTTTTGTTACGTTACAGGGCACACCTATCTTATCATTGCTCCAGCCATCCCAAGGTGAACGTATTCTTGATGTGGGTTGTGGTAATGGGGATCTGACAGCGAAAATCGCAGCCGCAGGTGCGCTGACAAAAGGTATAGATTTTTCAAAAGAGACGATTAGGCAAGCTAAACAGAAATACCCTGATATGAATATTCAAGTAGCAAATGCTTGTCATTATCGGACAGAAGAACCGTTTGATGCGGTCTTCTCTCATGCCGTTCTGCATTGGATAAAGGATGCTCCAGCTGTAGTACAATCAATACAGTTAGCGCTCAAGACGGGCGGACGATTCGTGGCTGAGTTTGCTGCAAATGGCAACACGGCTATATTAATTACAGCGGTACAGGAAGAACTGGATGCCCGTGGATACAAATGGGAAGGACGGAATCCGTGGTATCACCCGACCATTGGCGAATATGCTAATCTTCTGGAGCAACACGGATTTCGAGTTAGTCTGGCTCAGCATGTGGATCAATTTACCCCGTTCAAGCCAGGTGCCAGAAAGTGGTTGACCAGCTTCGCGGAGTATTTATTCAGTGGTATCACAGCTGCGGAACAGGATGTTATTATGGAAGCAGTTGAGAAAAAAGTACAGCCACAACTGATGCGGGGTGGAAGGTGGTATCTGGACAGAAGCCGACTGCGAGTTGTAGCTATTAAGGAATAGGGGAATACAGGATGAAAATGGACAAACCCAAGATTCAGGAGCAGTTGCTCGAACCGGAAACGATTGCATTCCTGGAATCCAAAGTGGAGTACAAACACAAACTGATCGAGAACATTACATTGGATCAACAGGAAGCGAGTAAGGTTTCCTTTGAAAATGTTGTATTTAGACATGTGACCATCTCGGAGTCTACCTTGGAACAATTTGAATTCACCGATGTCAGGTTCGAACACTGCGACTTCTCCAATGTCAATCTCTCTGGTGCCTTCATGCACCGGATCGAATGGCATAACTGCAAGTTTGTCGGAACGGATTTTTCCAATAGCCGATTGCAAAATGTCAGTTTCCTTCATGGTCTAGGCGACTATAGCAATTTCCGTTTTGCCCATCTGAAACAGGTCTCCTTCTCGGAATGTACCTTGATTGGTGCGGACTTTGCCTATTTGGCACTGCAAAAAATGGAGTTCAGTCAATGTAACATCGACCAAGCTTCCTTAACAGGCACCAAACTGAAGGATTTGGATCTTAGCGATTGCGAATTTGACTCCTTGGTGCTGACGATGGAAGATCTCAACGGTTGTGTGATTTCACCACATCAAGCCGCCACATTTGTAGGATTAATGGGTTTGATTATCAAATAAATGGCGTGATCACATTTACGGGGTTGCCAAGATAGTGGAAGTGTGTATAATTGGAGACACATTAGAATAAAAACAGGTTTTCTAGGGTTCCGCGATGTATGTGTCGGTCTGGTCCGAGAGAAAACCCGCAACCTGTTGGTTGTGCCACGGAGGGATAAAAGCCTGGGAGATGAACTGCTACATGCAGTTTGTTTCCCGGGCTTTTTTTGTTTTTACGCTAATGAACCTTACGGGTTGTACAAAAAATGTAGTAGAGAAGGAGTGTTACAAGAATGAATAAAACGTGGATGTCGGTTGTGATTGCTGCTTTGTTTGAAGTGGGTTGGGTCATTGGATTGAAACATGCCAGTGGTCTGCTGGAATGGGGGTTTACGTTGGTTGCAATTATCATTAGTTTCTCCTTGATGATTGCAGCTTCGCGTACACTGCCTGTGGGAACCGTATATGCCGTATTTGTTGGCCTGGGTACCGCTGGCACGGTACTTGCAGAGATTGTTCTGTTTAATGCGACTGTTCAAACCGGAAAAATGGTACTCATTGGTGTACTTTTACTTGGCGTGATTGGTCTTAAAATGCTGAGCAAAGAGAAGAATAAGGAGGTGCAGCTATAATGAACTGGGTATTTCTTATCTTGGCAGGTATATTTGAGATGATCGGAGTGCTGATGATAAACAAGTTGCATAAAGACCGTAATCTCATTTCACTGGTTCTATTGGTAGGCGGGTTTGGTTTAAGCTTCCTGTTCCTGTCCATTGCAATGGAAACTCTTCCGATGGGGACAGCATATGCCGTTTGGACGGGAATCGGGGCCTCCGGTGGTGCCATTCTGGGCATGGTGTTTTATGGAGAACCTCGAAATGCCCTTCGAATTCTGTTTATCGCTATGGTGCTCGGATCGGCAGTTGGTCTTAAATTGGTGAGTTAAACAAAGTGATTTTAAAAAGATAATGTACAAATTACGTTTTTAATGGTATCCTTATACGTTACGTGTGAAATAAAAGATGCGTCATATTGATAGATGTGCGTAAATGAAGGAGACAACATGACATTTAAGGACTTAAATATTATCCCCTCTATTATGGAAGGGTTAAGCAAAGCAAACTATACTAATCCTACCCCTATACAGGAACAGGCCATACCAGCTGTATTAGCTGGCAGAGATCTGCTGGGATGTGCACAGACAGGAACAGGCAAGACGGCAGCATTTTCAGTGCCGATCATTCAATTATTAAGCGAAAGATCCAAAGGGCAAGGATCGAAGTCCGCACGAAATATTCGCTCATTAATTTTGACACCAACACGAGAACTGGCGATTCAGATCGCGGATAACATCAAGGTATATAGCCGGTATACGGACATTCGTTGTACGGCAATCGTTGGCGGCGTTTCGCAAAAAGTGCAAGAGCGTGCGTTGAATCAAGGTGCAGATATTATTATCGCGACACCTGGCAGATTGAACGATCTGATTAACCAGAAACGTATTGATCTGAAGATGGTTGAGATTCTCGTTCTGGATGAAGCAGACCGGATGTTGGACATGGGCTTCATTCATGACGTGAAAAGAATCATTGCCAAAATGCCTAACAAAAAGCAGACGCTGTTCTTCTCAGCTACGATGCCTCCTGAAATCACCAAAATGGTTAAAACCCTGCTGGTTGATCCAGTCAAAGTAGAAATCACACCGGTATCTTCAACGGTAGACCGCATTGAGCAGTCTATTTATTTGTTGGAGAACGGCAAGAAGCAACATATGTTGAACCAAATTTTGGAGGATAAATCCATCGTCACGGCATTGGTGTTCACACGCACGAAGCGCGGCGCTGACCGGGTTACACGTGATTTGGCCAAAGCGAATGTTACGGCACAGGCTATTCATGGCAACAAGTCTCAGAACGAGAGACAACGGGCACTGAACAACTTCAAGAGTGGTGCAACACGTGTATTAGTTGCGACGGATATCGCGGCAAGAGGAATTGACGTAGAGGAACTGTCACATGTCATTAACTTTAACCTGCCTAACATTCCGGAAACGTATGTTCACCGTATTGGACGTACAGGGCGAGCTGGCAAAAGCGGGATGGCAATTTCGTTCTGTGAGAAGGATGAACTTCCATTCCTGAAGGATATCGAGAAAGTAATCAAAAAGACGATTCCTGAAGTGAAAGGTCATCCGTATCCAATGACAGGTGTACCTGTGTTTGATAAAACCAGCAAAACATCAGGCAGTAAACCTTCGTTCAACAAATCGGCTGCAGGCAAACCGGCGAAGTCCAAAGCTAACCCGGCACGCAAGCCCAAATCCGAATGGTTTGCCAAGAGTGGTAAATCAAACAGTAGTCGTTCAAACGACGGTAGACCCAATAGCAGTAGATCAAACAGCAGTAGCAGTAAATCTAACCATGGCTCATTCAGCCGCAGCAGCAAAACTAGGAATGATAGAGCCAATTAAGATCTAAATAAATCCAGATAAAACCTTCTCCATTCATTTGGAGGAGGTTTTATTATATGCTTTTATGTGCAACGAGCTTATTTACATACGAACTTACATTCGGTATCATTATATCGTCCATTGGTGAAAGGGAGGTACTGACTTGAAGGATACGATGATTGAATACAGTTTGAAGAAGAAAGGTGCGACCAAGGATTATCCATTTGGGCCTGATCCAGTCGCGATGAAGGTTGCGGGTAAGATGTTTGCGCTTATTTTTGAAAACAAAGAGAACTGTCGCTTGAACTTAAAATGTGATCCCATTATTGCAGAGAACCTGAGAGAGCAGCATGAAGCGGTTCAACCGGGGTATCATATGAACAAAAAACACTGGAATACCATTACGCTGGATGGTTCATTGTCCGATGAAGATGTCTATGTCATGATCGATCACTCGTATGATATGGTTATTAAATCCCTTCCAAAAAGCGTTCGGGAATCTTTGGCCGAATGAGGAGAACGTATACCACTTTCTCTACACCTCATTCATCATGTTATTGACATTTAAGAGGTAGGTGAAAAGGCTAATGGTCTGCTTCTCTAACAGAATGAATATCCTATGAAAATGAAGACATATTTGAAGTCCATTTGGTTCCATTACCTTGGAAATAAACAAGATCGAACAGCCTTGTTTAATGTGGCTTCCCTTGTTATCAATGCTGTAACAGGGATAGGCAAGTTAATCCTGGGCATATATCTGCTTTCGGGATGGTTCATTACAAATGCTGTATATTATCTGATTCTGTGTGTGGCAAAAGGCCAAGTGCTCCATAAATATACAGTTACCAAGAGGATGGACTCTCCCGAAGAAAGATATAGATTGGAGCTTACGGTATATAAGCGCGGAGGTCTGTTCCTGTGTTTACTAGGCGTGTCCTATTCGATGGTCTGCCTGCGAATGTATCTAATCGGCGATGCCTTCATATATGAGGGTAACATCGTGTATATCGTAGCAACAGTCGCTTTTACCAAGATGGTTTTTGCCGTGTATGGTACCTGGGCTAACCGTCATCTCCATAACCCGATCATATCTACATTGAAAATGATTAACTTCACCGATGCGATGGTATCCATCGTGGTGACCCAAGCGACATTACTTACCATGCAAGGCTCACCTCTTGCATTAAAAACCAGTAGCTTGTTTGGCATGGGGTGCAGCGTTTTATTTTGTTTGATGGGGGTCTGGATGATGTTCCACAAAAAAAAGGAAACAGGCACGGATCCAAACCGATCTCCTGGCACTGAATGTTAACATTGAAGCATTAAGAGCAGCAGGAGAAGGTAATTTTGGTTGACGTTTCAGCATGTTGATCAATACATATCAAATGAATTGCACATGACGGAATAGACGAGTGTCATCTATACTTAAAGTGACAACGGAAGAAGGCGTATTGGCAATCAACTTAAGGAGTGATATCTATGGATCAACAACAACAATTGGCAATGGTACAACGTATGCGTCAAAATGTCGTCGGTACAGGTGCAGCTCTTCAACCCAGTTCCACGTATGCTGTCACAGTAAAAGAAGTCATGATTCCTACGACGAAAGGTGATACACGTGTACTTGTGTACACACCGGATAGGGACCATTCCGCGCCTCTGCCGGTCTTCTTTAATATGCATGGGGGTGGTTTCATCTTGGGACAAGCAGAGATGGATGATCCATGGTGTCGCTTGATCGCTGATCGATCTGATTGTGTGGTCGTTAATATCGATTACAGTCTTGCACCAGAGCACAAGTTCCCAACGGCGGTCCATGAATGTTACGACGTTGTACAGTGGGTCCACGCCAACCCGCAATCCTTCTCGGTTAACCCGTCTCTATTCGCTATTGGGGGACATAGCGCTGGTGGTAATCTTGCTGCAGCAGTGTGTTTACTGAATCAGCAACGAGGTAGCGAGCTGCCAATTGTTCTGCAAATTATGGATTATGCCGTGTTGGATGTGGCTACAGATCCGGCCGAGAAACCGAGTTTTGCAGAAGCCATTCCAGCCGATATCGCCAGAACGTTCAATGCCATGTACCTTGATACGCCAGAAGATGCGCAAGACCCGTTGGCTTCACCTGTGCTCGCAACATCAGTAGAGGGACTTCCGGAAGCATTGATTATTACCGCGGAGAAAGATTCACTGGCCCAAGAAGCAAGAACATATGCAGCAAGGCTGGAAGCAAGCGGTGTGAAGGTGACACTTAAGGAGTACGAGGGAGCCGCTCATGGATTTACGCATTCTGGGGATCTCCAGATGGCTGAGGATGCCTGGTACCGAATGAGTGACAAGATCAGAGAAGCATTTTCCAAATAACGTGTATCAGAATGACGCTTAGTAGGAATCTGGTTACCTTGAAGTCGCCTAATGGCGGCTTTTTTCGTTCATTGGTGTGACTGCTTCAATGGCTTGGCGAAACCAAGCTTCTGAGCTTGCGAATGTGTTAATAAACTAGATTAGGAGCCTTATTGAGATTATAACGAGATCGTTAAGGGTAAGAGTTGTTACATTAGAGGAAATAATGACCAATACCAGGAGGTTTATTATGAACCAATATAACAGTCCATCCGATATCGCGATTCTTGGCATGGGAACGGCTATACCTGCTCACCCCGTAGCACAGTCAGATATTGCAGAACTAATCGCTTCTTCTCTTCAGGATCGGCCAGATTTGGCCCGTTTTGCCAGACGAATATTCAAGTCCTGTGGTGTTGAAACACGATATACCGTGGAACCAAGCTATCTGGGTTCACTCGAAGAATGCCGTTATCTGCCCTCTGGTGAGCGATCAGACATCCCGACAACCGAAGAACGAATGAATACATACAAGCGAGAGGCGCTTCCGCTCGGGATTGAGGCGGCAGAGAAAGCCCTGGAGGATTCAGGCGTATCTCCAAAGAGCATCACACATATCATCACGGTCAGCTGCACAGGTCAATATCTGCCGGGTCTTGATGTTATGCTCATCCGTCATTTGGGTTTGTCTGCCCGAGTTAATCGACTGCCGCTAATCTTTCAGGGGTGTGCCGCAGGGCTGAAAGCCATTCAGATGGCACGAGATGTGGTGCAGGGAGCTCCCGGATCACAGGTCCTTGTGGTCTGTGTAGAGTTGTGCACCATTCATTTTCAGCCTGTACAAGATCGGGAAGCGCTGTTTGCAGCTTCATTCTTCGGAGACGCTGCTTCTTCTTGTGTAGTGGGCACACCAGAATCTCAGCACAAGAATGTTTTAAGTCTTGGAACGGGTTATTCTGTGCTTCTTCCGGATTCGACTGAAGATATGACCTGGGAGGTGGGGAATCTGGGGTATGACCTGTATCTATCCCCTCGTATTCCGAAGCTGTTAGGTGTTCATCTGGAAGAGGAACTGCGTCTCTTATTGCAAAGTGAACAGCTTCCTGAACTATGGGCCATTCATCCGGGAGGACGCGGGATTGTGGACTCTGTGCAGAATGTAATGAAGCTGCGAGACGAGCAAACGAAGTATAGCAGGGATGTCCTCAGAACGTATGGTAACTTATCTTCCAATACCATTCTGTTTGTACTGAACGCGATGCGTGAGGACATGAAGGCACAGGGTCAATCCTCCACAGATGGTGTAGCCATGGCATTTGGACCGGGACTCACCGCAGAGTTGATGAAATTCACTTATGTCCCCTCATTATCTTCAGTGATGGAGGAGCATGATCATGTCCTTTTTTAGAACATTGTCCATTCGCGCCAAGGAAGATGAACTGATGGATGACTTCTCTCTGGGAGGGGAGGAGCTGCGTGAAGCGCTTAGACATCTGAGACGTCTTAACAAAATATTTGCAGCACCTGGCCCAACTCTGGCTGGTGTAGAGAAGTTATGGAACTCTGTCGGCAGGCCGGATAAGCTGACTCTGCTGGATGTGGGGGCAGGTTCAGGAGATGTGAACCAGAAACTACTGCAATGGGCAGATCGTCAGGGTGTTCAGCTGGAAATTACGTTGGTTGATCTGACGGAAGAAGCGTGTGAGGAAGCGAGACAACTATTTCGTGACGAACCCCGAGTTCGGGTACAGCGTGCCGATCTTACACAACTGCCGGATGCTTCCGCAGATATCGTGACAGGCTCCCAGTTTGTTCATCATTTTGACGGAGATCAGCTGGTTGATATGGTTTCTCATATGCTGCGAGCATCCAGATACGGTGTCGTTATTAATGATATTCACCGCCACCCCGTATCCTATAAGGCGGTCTGGATTACTACACGTATGATCTCGCGCAATCGTTATATTCGTCATGATGGGCCTCTTTCCGTAGCCAAAGGTTTTACAGGAAGGGATTGGAAGGAACTTAAACAACGTCTCAATCATGATACGATGACCTATGAATGGAAGCCATTATTCCGTTACTCTGTTGTTATTCCCACGAAAGGCAGGTGAACTTACGTGTCGAAATCGATAGATGTGATTGTCATCGGAGCCGGAATTGCCGGCAGTACATGTGCAATGCAACTGGCAGGGAAAGGACATCGGACCCTTTTGCTGGATCGCCAGGAGTTCCCGCGGCACAAAACCTGCGGTGAGTTCATGTCACCCGAAACCAAGGAGATGTTAGAAGTTCTGGACATTCACCTTCTGGACCAGTCGAAGAAACCTAGCACGATGGATCATGCCAAAATCGTTATGCCTCAAGGCGGAGTGATCGAAGCACCGCTGCCGGGATTCGCATATGGCATAAGTCGATATGAGCTGGACCAGATTTTGCATCAGAAGGCGCTGGAGGCCGGAGCCCAGATTGTGACCAAAGCGACCATAACGAGCATTGAGCAGCTTGAGGATGCCAGTTATGAGGTTCAGGTGAGACAGGGAGATGAGCGGATCAGCTACAGAGCCAAAGCCGTTATCGGGGCACATGGGACCAAAAAGCCGCGCGGGATGGCTTCCGCACCTGATCTGCGGGACCAAACCGTATACGTTGGCGTTAAGTCCCACTTCAGCGGGATAGAGATTCCCGCACGGGTAGAGTTATATTTTTGCGAGGGTGGTTACGTGGGCATTTCTCCGATTGAGGATGGTATTGTGAATGTCGCCGCATTGTTGACACTGGATACCGTCCAGGGAAGTGGCAAATCTGTAAACGATATTTTACAGGCGGCATCCCTGACAAACGTGAGTTTGGCAGCCCGTTTAGCCGAAGGAAAACCTGTAGATGGAACGCAAGTGTCGATTGCGCCGCTGCATCTGTCCAACGTTCCTGAACCGTGGTCTCAATATCCGCATATTGGGGATGCCATGCTGATGATACCACCCTTATGTGGAGACGGAATGTCCATTGCTCTTCGCTCCTCACTCCTGTGTGCAAGGTGGACTGACAAGTACCTGCAAGGTGACATTGAACATGCCGATTGGCAGAGTAATTACACGCTGGAAGCAAGCCGTGAATTCACCCAATTGCTCAGACGCGCAAGAAGAATTCAAAAGCTGGCTTTTGCCAAAACCAATAAATTCTATCCTGGTCTGGCTCGGATGATCCCCGGTCTAGCCGCTTATGTAGTGAAGGCCACACGGTTATCCGAGATGAACACAGCGCGCTAACAGGATTTTGCTCAATACTTATGGGAAAGAGGTTGCTGACGGCGGCCTCTTTTTTGGCGTACAAACATTAATTTTGTGGAGACAGTTTGGAAATTCGGGAAATGCTCGTATAATAGAATCTAATGTAATGATAGAGAGTTAATTCAGATGAAATGTCGGGAGGCACTATTTAAGATGAACTATTCATTTTCCAATCGTATCGCAGCACTGCAACCATCCATTATTCGTGAGATTCTGAAGGCTTCTTCGGGCCAAAATGTGATTCCATTCTCTGCGGGAAATCCTGCTCCGGAAACCTTTCCGATTGAGGCGATTCGCACATTCACTCAATCCATTCTGGAGCACGACCCTGTCACAGCTCTGCAATATGGGATTACGGAAGGATATGTTCCCCTCAGGGAAGCATTGACTCAACATTTGAAGACAGGTTTTGATACCGGTAAACCATCCGATCAATTGTTCATTGTATCTGGAGCACAACAGGGGATTGAACTGGCCTGTAAAGTGTTCTGTAATGAAGGGGACACGATTATCTGTGAGAGCCCGAGCTTTATCGGTTCCCTGAACTCCTTCCGGGCATCCGGTGCAAAGCTTGCAGGTGTTCCGATGGAGATGGACGGTATGGATATCGAGAAGCTGGAACAGGCGCTGCAAACGGAGCCTAATGTGAAACTGATCTACGTGATCCCAAGTTTCCAGAATCCTACCGGTGTAACAACGAGTCTTGCAAAACGTAAGGCCATATACGAGCTGGCTAAGAAGTATGGCGTTATGATTTTGGAAGATAACCCGTACGGAGAACTTCGATTCAATGGAGACGATGTGCCAACCATCAAGTCTATGGATGATGAGGGTCTGGTCATCTATGTTGGATCATTCTCCAAAATTTTGTCGGCAGGACTGCGCGTTGGTTTTGTACAAGCGCCCCATGAAGTCGTGGAGAAGATGGTTGTTGCCAAACAGGGAGAAGACGTACATACGGCCATGCTTCCACAGATTCTGGCGTACAAGTTCATGACAGAGTATGATTACGCGGGGCACATTAACAGCATTCGTGAGGTCTATCGGAGAAAAGCAACATTGATGATGGACAAGCTGCAAGAGCATATGGGTGAGTCCATTACCTATACCCAACCGGATGGTGGACTGTTCCTCTGGTGTGATCTGCCAGCACATGTGCCAATGCTTGATTATGCCAAGACAGCGGCAGCTCAAGGGGTTGCGGTTGTACCGGGAAATGCATTCCTGGTGAACGAGCAAGACCCTTGTAATGCCATCAGACTTAATTTCTCAACCCCGTCAGACGAACAGATTGTCAAGGGTGTAGAGATTTTGGGGCAGGTATTGAAAGGGTATAACGCTTAAAAATGATTCAATGTGATATATTTACGAAAAGCCGCCAATTGGCGGCTTTTTTGGACTTTTTCTCGTCCTTAATTATCGATTAAAGCACTTAATTCTGCCTGAAATACCTTTTGATTCTTCTGATTGAAAGTACTCAGTAGCACCGTAACAATCCCATTTCCTTTTCGTCTGGGAGTCAGTCCAATGACTTCTGCAATGACATGAAGTTCATCATCCGGAAAGACCGGTTTCAGGAATTGAATGTTATTCATTCCGGTGCCCGCCACGACATGCTCTCCATAGACCCCGACCTCAATCCATAATTTAAAGGAGATATTCATCGTTTGCATGCCAGAAGCAATTAAACTGCCGAATCGGCCTTGTATGGCCTTTTCCTCATCCAAATGCATGTACTGTGGGTCATAGATTGTGGCAAACTCAATAATATCACGCTTGGATAATGCCAAAGATGTGGTTTCGTAGCGCTGACCTATTACATATTCACTAAATCTCATGAAGGCACCTCGGTTTCTTTAATATGTTTTTTCGTAGTTGATGTTTTGCTAAGAGACATGACTGGACTGACGTGTTAAAATGCTAGTGAACTATCCCGTGTGCATTGCTGTGTTACTGCCATAATGAACTAAACAGATGAAACTGTCTTTGAGGAGTATATATGATGACAACGATTAAAGATGTAGCCAAGATGGCTGGTGTAGCCAGTTCCACCGTATCTTGCGTACTCAACGATAAAGGGAATGTAAGTGAGCCGACAAGACTTCGAGTGCTTGAGGCAGCGAGTCAACTCAATTATGTTAGGCATGGTCCTGCATCGGAATTAAAACGAAATAGTACACAAACCATTGGTATTATTGTCCATGACATGTCCAGCCCGTATTTCTCGGATTTGGTGAACGGAATAGAAACCGTCGTTATGAGTCATGGATACGATATGATCGTATGTAGTTCGTTGGGTGGAGAGAAGTCGACAGCCCATCGTTACATTCGTGAACGAAGAATTGATGGAGCTATTGTTATTGCTCAGAATATTCAAGATCAGTTGCTGATTGAAGCATCTGAAGCAGGGTTTCCGATTGTTGTCATGGATCGGGATCTGGATGCTCAACATATTGTAAAGGTTTTGATGAGTGATACGCAAGGCGGATACTTGGCTACCCGTTATCTGATCGATAAAGGGCATCGGACAATAGCTTATATTAGTGGCCCGTCACAATCGGAATGTAATCTCCATCGTTATCAAGGTTATTTGAAAGCTTTGAAGGAGGCAGGCATCGAAGAGAACCCCGAATGGAAAATTGGCGGACAATACATGAAGCAAGATGGGTACGATGCAGCCAAGAAACTGCTTGAAGGTGAGTTGCCATCCGCTGTATTTTTTGCAAATGATGAGATGGCGATCGGCGGCTTGGAAGCCTTCAGGGAGCATGATATCTCAATACCTGAGCAGTTATCCGTAATTGGCTTTGACAATATACCTGCATCTCAGTACATGAATCCACCTCTAACCACATTTCGTCAGCCGAAGAGGGATGCAGGCCAGCTTGCAGGTCATGTTCTCTTCCAATTGTTGAACGGAGAGATCGTAGAGACGTTATATACACTGGACATCCAATGCGTGGAACGTGATTCTGTTCGGCTCCTCAACCTGAGTTGAGGAGTTTTTTTGCATTTTATAGAATTTTAAATACTTAAAAAGAAAGGAGAGTAGCCATTAATGCATAATATAAAGACGAGGAGTATTTTTTGTTGGAAATAAATGGAGGTTGATACGATGGGCGTACCCACTTTTTTGGAGACAGGCCATATGCAAGAAGGTTTTCCCATTCGGGTAATTCATACAGGAAATCAGTTCAATTATGCTGCACACTGGCATGACGAGGTTGAACTGGTTCTCGTCAATGGAAAGGGCGCCAGAATTGGCGTGAACGACCACGTGTGTGAGTTGGAAAAAGGGGATGTGCTGCTGATCAAACCAGGGGATGTGCACTGCTTTTTGCCGGGGACCGAACATTTGACCATTATTTTGTTCCGACTCGAATTGTTAACCGGGAGTTTCACGACCGAAGCCGAAATTCAGGATCTCGGACAACTTTTCAACAAAACAACAGTTATTCCCTCGAATACGGGAAGTCAGAGCAATCTGACTCAATATATAGATGACATCATTACCGAGAAGAAAAATCAGAAGCCGGGATACCGATGGTTAATGGTGTCCAGATTGTATGATCTCATCATACTTTTATTACGTACCAAAGTACCGGTTACCGATGAATCTTCATCTTCAGGATGGGCATGTACTTCTTCCAAAAAATTCGAATTCCTTGAATCGGTCTGTGAATACCTGGAGGAGCACTATGCTGAGCCCATTAAACTGGAACAGGTGGCAGAACATATTAAATTCAGCAAGTTCCATGTCTGCAAGCTGTTCAAAGAGATCAAGGGAGTAACACTGATGGAATACTTGAATCATTTTCGAATTATCAAGTCCGAGTGGGCCTTATTGTTCCGTCAGGATACGATTCTGGAGATTGCGATCGGACACGGATTTAACAATGTTAACTCCTATAATCGTCTTTTCAAAAAATATAATGACTGCACACCCTCCGAATTTCGTAAGAAACATCGTACGAATATCACAAAATATGGAGGGTAATGCACAATATTTGTGGAGAAAGCCCTCTCCAAAATCAATATACTCTAATAAATTGTAAGCGTTTCCTTTTTGAAGGAGGGGGCCTATGAAGAAGTGGTTTAAGCCAACTATTGTATTTGTATGTGCAGCGATGTTGTTAGCTGGTTGTCAGTTCAGTCCATCGAGTCAAACCAAGCAACAGGAGATTACCGTGTGGAGTTTTACGGATGAAGCAGGGTACGCCATCGAAAAATTCGAACAGAAATATCCTGACATCAAAGTGAACTTTGTCAACATCCCCGGTAATTTCTATATCACCAAGCTGAAATCTGCGCTACAGACAACCTCGAAGGCTCCAGATGTATTTATGATTGAAAATGCGAATATTCGAGAGCTGATTGACGTTCCATATCTGGAGAATCTATCAGCTTCGCCGTATAACGCCAATGAACTTATTCAGGAACAATATGCTTTTGTTCAGGCCAATGAACAGGACAGTGAGGGAAATGTCAGAGCGATAGGTTATCAAGGAACACCAGGGGGCATCTACTATCGTCGGGATCTGGCGAAGAAATATCTGGGCACCGATGATCCTGAGAAGGTGGGTTCACAGATCGATACATGGGAGAAGATCTTCGAGATTGGAGAGAAGGTACAGCAACTTAGCGGGAATAAAGTACATGCATTGGCGAATTGGAATGCTATATCGAATTCATATGATGGTATACCTTGGGTGAAGGACGGCAAACTTGTCATCGATCCAACGTACTTGGAAGTGCTCGATCTTGTACGTGAAGCACGTGAGCGGAATGTACTTGCCGAGTATGAAGATGGAAGTGCCGGTTACGCTGCATCCATGCAAAAAGGAGAGGTCATGTTCTATCCCGGGGCAACCTGGGGTTTGCAATATACGTTCAAGGCAAACGCTCCGGATACCGAAGGCATGTGGGGCTTAGCCCAGGGACCGTCAGCCTTTAGTTCAGGTGGAACCTATATCGCGATGTACAGTAAAAGTGAGAAAAAGGATTTGGCCTGGAAGTTTATTGAGTTCTATAATTTTGACCACGACTTTCTTTCCGAGTTAGCGAAAGAACAGGATTATTTCACCAGTAACATGGTTGTGAATGATGAACTTGCCCCGTCTCTCTCATCGACCTATTTGGGAGGACAGAAGCATTTCGAGTTTTTCTCGGAGGCCGCAAAACGGGTACCTGTATACGAACGCACCAAATATGATGCCACGATTAACAATGATATCTACAAGATTGTACTCCAGTTATATCTCAACAAGGACATTCAGACCAAGGAAGAAGTCGTAAAGCGAATCAAACGTGATGTCACCTTGAGATTTCCGGAGCTGGAAGTGGATTAGTAAGCAATTGAATATACACATCCGATGATAACTGGGGGGATAGAACATGTTTGCCAAAACGATTCGCAAGGACCATTACGGCTACTACTTCATTGCTCCGTTTTTTATTATTTTTACCACTTTTGGGCTGTATCCCATTTTATATTCGCTCTACATCAGTTTCACCAACTTTGATGGGATCACGACACCTGATTTTGTAGGGATCGGTAACTACGTTGCCGTATTACAAGATCCGTTGTTCTACAAAACCTTGTTTAATACGTTATTCATCTGGGGCGTATCTGTAGTTCCACAGCTCACAATCTCACTTGTGTTGGCTTTTATCCTGAATGATAAGTTGCTCAAAGGACGGGACTTTTTCAGAGCCGTATACTTTTTTCCCAACATCGTTACGGCGGCATCACTTGGATTGCTTGTCAGCTTGATTTTTGACTGGCAGTCTGGCGGACTGAATCATTTTTTGGTGCAGACCGGCATAATACAAGATCCAATTAACTGGAAAAATGATCCCTGGTTTATGCGTCTTATTGTATCATCCATTTTGTTTTTTCAATACTTCGGCTATTCCATGGTCATCTACCTTGCAGGTCTTCAGGGCATTGATCCTTCATTGCTGGAAGCTGCACAGATGGATGGCGCGAAAAAGAAACATATTTTCATCCATATTATCGTGCCGATGCTCCGTCCAATAATTCTGTTTCAGATGATTACATCCATTATTGGTGGCATCCAGATTTTCGATCAGCCATTTACACTAACCAACGGCAATGGCGGTCCTGACCGAGCAGCCATGACGAGCATTATGTATCTCTATAATGTAGCATTTCAGAGCACACGATTTGGTTACGGCGCTGCCATCGCATTTTGCCTGTTTATTATCATCATATTGTTGTCCGTTGCATCCTTCATCATGACCAAGCGGAAGAGCCGTTCATAGGGAGGGGAGTTCTTATGCAAACTGCAAAATCAGTTGAACAACCAAATGCGGCGATTCAGCAATATGCCAATACAAGGGGCCTGACGGCAGGCAAAATCATCATCTATCTGTTGCTGACAGGTCTTGCCGTGCTCTGCATTATTCCATTTTATCTGATGCTTATCTATTCCACACATAACAATGCAACGATTGCTTCGACGTTTACATTTCTCCCTGGGTCATTTTTGATTGATAACTATCTGAACATGGTATCCAAAATCAACATATGGCGTGGGTTTGCCAACAGCATATTTATTGCCGGAACATCGACCGTATTATCTCTGTATATTGGGGCCTTAACTGCGTATGGATTTGCCAAATTTAAATTCAAAGGTCGAAACGGGTTGTTCCTGTTTCTGTTAGCAACCATGATGGTACCGGGTCAACTGGCTTTGATTGGCGTATATCGACTATTCAGCATGATGGGACTTCTGGATAGTTATGCCGCAATTATTTTGCCGGCTGCGGCTAACGCATTTAATGTATTTTTTATCAAACAGTTCATGGAGAGCAGCATCCCGGATGAGATTATTGAATCTGCGCGGGTGGACAGTGCCGGTGAGTTCCGGACGTTCAATCAGATTGTACTGCCTATTCTGGGGCCGGCAATCGCCGCCCTTGGCATATTCACGTTTATCGGATCATGGAATAATTTCCTAACACCGCTGGTGCTGTTTTTCTCCCTGGATAAATATCCGCTTCCGGTATTGGTTGCGCTAGTGCAGGGGTACTATGGGATGGATTATGGGCTCTTGTATTTGGGTGTAGCGATCTCAATCCTGCCTATTATTATTGTATTCTCTGTATTTTCCAAACAGATTATTGGGAGTGTTGCTTTGGGTGCTGTGAAAGGATAGGGATAAATAAAAAAGGGAATTGCAAAGAGCAAGATCAACGGATTCATAGGAATGAATAGCGTTTTATATCATCAGAGTCGCTCATGAGGGCGGCTTTTTTGGCATTCTATATTTTGCGTATATATCCCATCTGATAAGTAAAGGATACCTTTAACTGAGAATATCTGGACGGAGCGTTTACGGAAAGGGGAGGCGTCATGGACACATCAGCGATAACACAACAGAACCTGCCATTAACCGGACAACTTGTTATTGATCAAGAAATGTTACGCTCCGTTTTTGCGGGTTGCTCGGACGTTGTATTTCATACATTCCAAACGGCGTGTCTTACATCAGCGTTATGCGTATATTGTGTTGGTGTATGCGATACGGAGCGGCTGGAGAGACAGGTACTAACCCCCATTCAGGAAATGGGGATCGAAGCTGCGCAAGTTCCCCTAGCTTCTGTTAAGCAAGTTGAAACGACTACTCAGGCAGTACAGGCCATATTTGAAGGAGAAGCTCTGTTACTGCTGGACGGTTCAATAGGCGGAACTACATACCCTCTATACCTAGCTGCAAATCGTTCAACGGAAGAACCGTTAGCTGAATCGACCGTGCGTGGTGCACGGGATGGGTTCACAGAATCGTTGACCATGAATATGTCTTTACTGCGCAAACGTCTCAAGACACCTGCATTGAAGATTCATACACGTAACATGGGAGAACGTACAAACACCAGTATTTCACTTGTATACATGGAGGGGATTATTGACCCCAAACTTGTTAAGGAAGTGCAGACACGACTTGCCGATTTAAAGCTCCAAGACGTACTGGAGAGTCAATACATTGAAGAAGGGATTATCGATGAGCGATATTCACCATTTCCACAGATGATTGCGACGGAGCGCCCGGATGTCGTTGTTTCCAACTTGCTGGAAGGTCGGTTTGCTATTCTCGTTGACGGAACGCCTTTTACCCTTATCGCACCAGTAACCATTTTTTCCATGTTACAATCTCCCGAAGATTATTATCAAAATGTGTTCATGAGTGTTTTTGTACGCTGGCTGCGATACATTTTTTTTGTTTTATCCATGCTGCTTCCATCAGCTTATGTAGCGATTACGACGTTTCATCAGGAGATGATTCCTACCGTATTACTTCTCAGTATTGCTCGGGCGAGAGAAGAGATCCCTTTTCCTGCCCTGGTGGAAGCACTCATTATGGAAATTGCCTTTGAAGCATTGCGTGAGGCTGGCGTCCGATTGCCCAAGCAGGTCGGATCAGCGGTCAGTATTGTGGGGGCCTTAATTATTGGGCAAGCGGCGACGAGTGCCGGAATTGTCTCAGCCCCCATGATTATCATTGTAGCGATTACCGGTATCGCTTCTTTCATGATCCCTCGCTATGCTGCCAGCATCGCGACCCGTCTACTACGTTTTCCCATGATGTTTCTTGCAGGAACGTTGGGACTCACGGGTGTCATGCTGGGAGTCATCTTGGTTGTCATTCATCTAAGCAGTCTTCGTTCATTTGGAACACCTTATCTCTCACCGGTAGCACCTACGATGGCTAAGGAACTTAAGGATGTATGGTGGCGTCCATCCCCAAGGAACAAACCACACTAGAACAATCTACATTCAAGCAAACAAGGGAGCGGGATTACATATGTTGACTGACAAAGGGAAAATATCGGTGACTCAATTGGCATTTATGGTCTTTCCCGCCATTCTCGCGACGGCTATCCTGTCTGTGCCTGGAATTACAATGCACTATGCAGGACATGACATGTGGATGACTCCGATTATAGGTTCAATCGTTGGATTGGCTGCTATTGGTATTTCCGTTGGACTTGATCGTCTGTACCCTGGAAAAACACTCATTCAATCCAGCGTATTGATTATTGGTCGGATTCCGGGCAAGTTATTCGGCCTGATATATATTGCTTTTTTGCCCCACCTGACGGGCTTGATTATTCGGGAATACGGTGAATTCATTGTCAATAATGCACTTCCGCGTACACCTTTGTTTGTTGTGATGGGTACGATGGTTGTTGTATGTGCGATTAATGTCAGACTCGGGATCGAAGTTGTCGGACGAACCGCCCAGGTGTTTGTTACCCTGCTGATCGTGCTGCTGGCTTTGATCTTTATATTGTTGATTGGTGAACTGAATCCTGCCGAGCTGTTTCCTTTTATGGAGAAGGGTCCAATTCCCATTATTACGGGGGCTGCTGCACCTGCTGCATGGTTTAGTGAATATATCGTGTTGGCTTTTCTGCTACCTTATGTGAATGAAAAAAAACGAATAACCCGGGTCATGCTGGGTTCCCTTGTATTTACAACAACTGCAATGACAGTTACCAATCTGTTTTGCCTGTTTTTAATTGGTGATTTGACGGATACATTTGTATTTCCGGTCATGATCGCAGCAAGATACATAACTATTGCGGACTTTCTGCAGCATATCGAATCCCTTATTATTGCCATCTGGATTTTCGGTATTTTCGTTAAAATTTCCGTTTTTTTATATATCTTTGCTACATCAACCGCGGAATGGTTTGGTTTGCGAGACTACAAACCTGTGGTTGGTCCACTTTCGTTCCTGTGCATGATATTTGCTTACTGGGTTGTGTCCGGTGGATCCGGTATTTCCAGTTTGGTTAGCGCTTCAGCCAACTTGTATACGATCAGCATTTTATTAATCCTTCCGGCTATGATCTACGGTGTCGCATGGCTGAAGAAAGGGTGGGCACATTTTCGGAAGAATCGAGCGAACACCTGATTGATGGGGGAGGAGCACTTGCGAATATATAGAGTACTACTAATGCCAATATTGTGTTGTGTGCTTTTAAGTGGATGCTGGGATCGCATCGAGATTAACGATTTGGCTATCGTGCTGGCTACAGGGATAGATTATGAAGATGGTGAAGTACATTTGACTTCACAGATTTTCATTCCGCGGAAGGCGAGTGCAGGAGATAGTAGTGGGAGTGGAGGCAGTCCAAGCGGGGTAACAATGATTCGAACAGCGGAAGGACGTACAATTGCAGAGGCATTGAATCGGTTACAACGTAAAGTTCCCCGGAATATGTTCTGGGGCCACTGCGAAGTCATAATCATCAGTGAGCAAGCCGGCAAACGCGGTATCCGCGAGTATATCGATTTCTTCCTGCGTTACCCTCAGTTCAGGGAGCATGCATATGTCTTTTCCAGCGAAAAGGCTGCGAAAGATATCCTTGCGTTACTTGATCCACTGGAGCGAAGTTCTGCTGAATCGCTACGTGAGATGGCCAATCTGAAGTTAGGTACACGTGTTACTGCGCTTGAACTGGCTAAATCTATTGAAGGTCCGAGCAGTTCAGCCATTTTGTCTCGCATGTTAATCTTACCCCCGGAGCCCGATCAGGATAAACTGACGACTACGCCATATGTGAAAGGTCTGAGTATGTATAAGAAGGATCGTTATGTCAAGACGGTCAAAGAACCACTAAGCGTAGGTGTATTACTACTTGCAAAAGAACTGAACAGCATTATCATGCCCGTTGAGTTTGAGCCGTTAAAGGGTTCTTTTTCGATAAGACTCATTGAAAATAAAACCTCCTTGAAGCCGCGAATTGTAAACAAACAGTGGAGTATGAAGGTCGACATCCAAACCAGGGGAGAAGTGGTGTTAAATACGACGGATGCCAATCTGACTGATCCTGCTGTATTAACTAAACTGGAAAAGGAATGGTCGGCTAAGCTCACATCTTTGGCTCATGATGCTTTAGTCATGTCCCAGAAAGAGTTGCGCTCCGATTTCTTCAAATTCGCAGTTGAATTCCGCAGATATTACCCGCATCAATGGAAGGCGCAGGAGAAGAACTGGGAAACCATCTATCCTGATATGGACGTGCAAGTCAACGTAGATGCACATGTAGTACGTACCGGAAAATCAACAGGACCACAGGGGATACCTAATGAGGACGAAAGTTGAACAGAATCGGCTCCTGTACAAGCCTGGAAGAGAGGTGATTGCATGAAACTAGGCTCAATCCTTGGAATATTGATGCTGGCGACTGCGATAGTGTATGGAGAGTGGAAGAGCAGCAAAGAGAAGCGAGCCAGAATAGTGAGCGCGGGATTTACTGCTGTGGCGGCAGTAATTGGGATCATTCTTCTCTTTCAGCCCCGTTTGCCTGGTCCTACCCAGTTTGTGAAGCTTATATTTGGAAGTGTGGATAAATTTATAAAATAAGATGATGGGAAAAAGAAGGACCAAGTCTCTGCGTACCAGAGGCGCGGTCCTTCTTTTATTTAAGTTGTAGCCAGTTAGAAAGTTTACTCTTTGATCACAGAAGCATTTACGGCATCTTCCATTTTCGTATTGTAGGAACGGAACAGACCCAGACGCCAGAACGCGGCTCCTTTGAGGTCATAACGTTTGGCGAGACCCAGCTTATCATCAACAGAGGACGGCGTTTCACTGCTTAGACTGATACCGAGCAGAAGTTTACTCTTTGGGACACCGGCCTGAATGGCTAATTGAATCGCCTGATCTACAAGACTATTTGGCTCAGGTACCTGAGATTTGGTGCCCACCGGATTATACTGATAGGCCATAATAATAAGATCATCTGCAATAGAGGCAAGTGTCTTATAATCATAACCTTTATAAGCACTATTTAGCGGCGGTACTGCCAGAGATAAAGCTGTGTCCTGGGGCAAGGAACTTTTTAATTGTTTCACGTAAGCATTGAGCAGCTTCTGTTGTTCTACCGCATCCAGTTTAAAGCCCAGTCCTTCAAAATCCAGAACAACTCCGCCAAAACCATGCTCCGTGACAGCAGCAGTTATACCTTCAATCGATTTCAGCCGCAGGCTCTTGTCGCTCAGAACTTTGGTCAGTTCTCCGTTTCCATCCAAGGCATACACCATGAGCTGTGGTTGGATCTGTTGATCTGCTGCATCAGCAACGATGGACTGCGGTGTAATATCACCCGCAGCAGCAGGGAGACGGTACTCATCCCCTTGGAGCGTGAACTGACCTTCACGATCAATGCGGCTCCAGCCAAAGGCTACGGAATTCATGGAAGTAATAAGGTCCTTTTCTTGAAAGGATTGCAATGCATAGAAGGCTCTCAGGTGCATCTCGCGTTGTGGGGAGACAAGGGAGACCGTCTTGGTTGCTTGATTCCAGCTTACTTGTACACCGAATTGGTTACTGAACGAACTTAGTGGAATAAGTACGCGGCCCTCCCGCTGAACGGGTGCAGCTGCGAGTGTAACTTTTTTTCCATTTACGGTCGCTGTGGTGCTGCCAACTTGTAATAGTACCTCGGTAGTTTGTCCTTTCACAGTGTTCGTTGCTTTTACAGTCTGTGATTTGCTGTTCCAGGTAATATCGATACCTAGGGCTTCCCCGACCGTCCGAAACGGAACGTAAGTGACACCTCTATCAATACGTGGAGCTGCATCAAATTTCAGGAGCACATCATCCAATTGAACTGAGATGGCCGGGGCAGCATAGGCTCCACCGATATTGGGGGTACTTCCAAGGATAGAGAGAGCAATTACAGTAACCGCAGCGATTTTTCCTGCTTTTTTAATAAGCATCGTTTGTGTCCTCCAACTCCGTACATAATAGTAGAATTATATTTTGAACAGAATCTAGTAATCTAACATATGTAGCATAACAAAATTTTCATATCGTTCCAATATAAGAGTCTGGAATATAGTCATACTGGCAGCAAGAATCGTAATATACTTTACTATATATTGCGGAAGGAGTGTGCTTTTTGCCAAACTCTACAGGCTTTATTTACAATCCAACCTCGGGTGAGACCCAATCCACTCAACTCATTGTGACGTGCATTAATGATTCCCTTAATGCTCCTGTCAGTATTGAGCTGGAAATTTTCAGATGGGACACCACTCAAACTGCGCGTATACCTATAGGTCATGATCTGTTTGAATTACTTCCTCAAGCGACCCGAACCTTAATCTATCCATTGATTAATGCTGCTTTTTACGAGGTGCAAAGCGATTATTTTAGTGCTACAAGTACGGTCATTCATGTATATGGTGTTAACTCTACAGGTCAGATCATCCAGCGTGTGCTTCAATCGGAGATGACATTAATTGATCGATTCACAAATATCCCTTAAAGGAATTGAGGTGAGCAGATGGTAGTTGTGAATATTACCGGGGCTTTGGCAGGCAGTCAATTTGAACCTTCAATTGCAGTTAATACGCTGAACCCGAATATCATGTGCGTGGTCGCTGTGGATACCAGTACCGGGCCAACATTGACTGGTTTCTATCGTTCCATTAATGGAGGCAGTACCTGGACCACCACTGTGCTTCCTCAACCGGCAGGGTATGCAGGAGCAGAGGCGCCTACGATAGACTATACGTTTCCGAATACCTTTATCGTTACCGTACATTTGTTTAACGGGATCAATGATGGAACGATTGCGAGTTATACTTCTTTTGATGATGGACTCACGTGGCAGCCACCGGTTATCGTCCAAGCGGGGTTCGGTACTATTGTTCATAATGATGAGCCTTTCATAGCTGTTGATCGTTCTCCAGGTAGCCCTTATCGAGGCCATGCATATGTCGGATATACTCCGCTTGCTACCGCAACTTCTGCTATATTTACGCAAAGATCGCTCACTCAGGGGTTAACCTGGGAGCCACCTGACCGACAGTCGAATCCGCGAGGAATTCATGACCGGGCAGCGTTGGCTGTTGGATTCTCAGGTCAAGTCTATGCGGGATATATCATTACGGGTCCTGCCAGTCCATCCGCGTTATTACGTATTTCGTACGATGGGGGCATTACCTATCAACCTCCTCTGGAAAGACAGGCAACGTTTATTTCATCCGTTGTACCTGCACCTTCGCCTTTACCTGTACCTAATTATGCTTTTCGAGTACAGACCAACTTAAGTTTGGGAGCGGATATATCAAATGGACCTAACAGTGGGACGTTATACGGGGTTTGGAATGATGCACGTGCCGGATATACCGATGTTTTACTCTGCGAATCTCCGGATGGCCTTTTATGGTCAGACCCCATCAGTATCACAGGCGCGCCACCGGGTACACAGAATTTTTTCCCGTCCATAACCGTATCACCTTTTGCAGGGACGATCAGGGTTATTTATTACTCCAATCGAATTGACGGATTCCTGCTGGACGTTTTTGTTGCGGAATCATTTAATGGAGGTGCGAGCTTCACTAATCGTCGCATCACAACTACATCTTTTAATCCAAACGGTAACTCTCCGATGCCCACAGTACTCATTGGAGACTATATTACTGCGGCTACAGTTAGTCCAGATAATCTGGCAGCTGTCTGGATGGCGACAACGCCGCCCACAGGCAAGCTGGATGTTTATTTTGGAAACTGATGCAATATAATTGGAACAACCCTGTACCTTTAATCTTATGAACAAACAGATTCAAGGTATAGGGTTGTTTGGGGTTTTCTTAATCCGAAACGACAAATCCGTCGAAACTCTCGGGGCCTACCCGAACCGTTCCGAGCAAGTTGGTACTGATAAATGCACTGTAGGTTAATTGTGGCACGATCGGAGTGTTAAAGTCACTGGCAGAGAAGACGATCACTTCAGGGATAAGCAGACCATTCAGACCATACGTGTAGTTGCCGGAGTAAACGATCGGATCCGTTGCAACTGTGCCTCTTACAATAATAATCCTCACTTGAAATAGGGCAAGTGGTAATTGTACCGTTATGGTTCCCTTGAGAGAGACTCTCAGGTTGGCTCCGGCTCCAGCCGTTTGCAGACCAATCTGGCCGAATAATTGAGGCGTGTTAATCACTGGAATCGGTATGGAAATAGAATTAAACAACGCAGCATTTTGCGATGATCTTGCATCCAGAAATTGTGTCAACGTATATACCTCCTATCTTTTTCAGATAGAATAATATATTCATCATTCAGATATTTGTATGGACGGTGGGTGCAGCGCTGGAAATATTAAAGACAAACTGACTGCCCATAGGACTGGACTCTTTAAGCCATACAATGCCACCCATTAATTCAGCGAGTTGTTTACAGATGGACAGGCCAAGCCCCGCTCCGCCATACTTTCCTGAATTACCATGAATCTGGGAGTAGGATTTGAACAACAGATCCTGACGATCCTGCGGGATGCCGATGCCCGTATCCTTTATTTCGTAGGATGCATGGAGAGTACCTTTGGTATCAGCAGATACCTCAGTAGAGATGCATACTTCCCCTTTCTCAGTGAATTTAAGCGCATTCCCAACGAGATTGATTAAAATCTGACGAACTTTGTGCTGATCACCCATAAGCATTAGGTGATCAGTAATATTATATTCTGCGTACAACCTAATTCCTTTTTTCTGTGCTTCAGAAGAGAATAATTGTAATACATGTTCAACTGTTTCAGTGACATTATAGGGTTTGATCTCGAGAGAGATCGCACCAGCTTCTGCTTTGGAGTAGTCCAGAATCTGATCCATCATCGACAGAAGGCTGGCGCCACTTGACTCAATGACATTAACATATAACGATTGATCCTCACTCAGCCTGGTAGATTGCAACAGATTGGCCATTGCAAGAACACCATTCATTGGCGTCCGGATTTCATGGCTGAGAACGGCCAGCAAATTTTTCTTTTCTTCAAGCACTTTTGCAGCGGTCTCTTCCGCCTGTTTTAACTGTTGCAGAGTTGTTTCCATCTCAAGAAGACTCGTGAAAAAGGAAGACAAGGAGAGAAGCAGATCCACGTCCTTTTGTTGATAGGAATAGAAATCCTGATCAAATGAGCAAAGGGAGCCGTAAATTTCTCCGTTCTCATTATGTATAGGCACACCAACAAATGAACATCCACCTACGAATTCGGTTGCGTCCATATGTCTGGTTAATGGATGTGTTAGATTATTATTGATTACTAACGGGCCTTGGGAATGTTCAGTCACAAGTGCACAGTATGACTCGGCGTTATCAACGACCAGCCCCTCACCCAGAATTAGTTTGTCACGATTATATACGTTCAGAACTTTGGTGGATAGATGATCCAACTGTGCAATACAGAACGTGTTTGCAGGAATTAACCTGCTTGCCGTGTCCATGACATTAGCAGCCGAATCATATAATTTATGTGAGACAATGGATAGTACATCAATGAATTCCGTTTTTAACATATTGATTTGACTCCTCCTGATTGTAGAAATTCGTTGTGCACTGTATTCAGTATATATGAATTTGAAGAATCGATCATGTATGGTTTTGACAGTGGAAGACGGAAATGAGAAAATATAATGCTGTGTAACATGTATATATTAATAAAGTTTTGGAGGCAAATCAATGAATCAGCGTTTTCGAATTACCCGATCCATGCAAGATAGTAATGCCGAACAATCCATCTCGCTGGAAGAGTGCAAACTCTACTTCGAATCCCAACCCGATTTTACCTATTCACCGGTTCTTAACATTGTAGGAGCTGAGAGTACCATGACCATCGAGGGGGACTTTTTTATGTGGGACCTTGAGGGTGCACAGATAGCTTTTCGCTTGTACATGGGGGATCTGTATGTAGCTATTTCGAACGAAGCTATTGTACCCAAAATGATTGAGATTGCAACGGATCTACGTGCAGATATCGTTGAAGGATAAGAAGTAGAGAACTAGAGTTTAATAAAATGTAATGATGTTAGTTGTAGTATACTTTAGACATCCCTGTAAAAATGAGACTAAAGATTCATTTATATTCCATATGTTAGATTGTAATATATGGAATATAAAACATTTTACAGGAGGGTAATGAAGTGAAAAAGACCAAATTAATACTTGTTGTATTCATGAGTATGATCCTTGCCTTATCAATAACTGGAATAGGATCGAGTTCAAAGGCTTCTGCAGCTACGGCACGTACACCCATTGTATTGGTACATGGATTGACCGGTTCAGATAGCAATTTTACAGCAATTGAGAGTTATTTGCGTAGCCAAGGGTGGACAAGAGACGAATTATTCGCGATTGACCTTCCTAGCAAACAAGGAAACCAGCTGTTGAACTCCGCAGCAATTAGTCGATTCGTAGATGATGTTCTACGCCAAACGGGTCATACAAAAGTCAATATTATAGCTCATAGCATGGGTGGAGCTAATAGTCTCTATTACATACTTAACCGTGGAGGCGCTTCCAAAGTAGATAAGTTAATTACCCTTGGCGGGGCTAATCGATTGACCACAACGACAGCTCCGAGTGGAATAAAGGTGACTTCGATCTATTCCACCAGTGACACGATTGTGTCCCCGGTACTTTCCCGTTTGAACGGGGCGAACAACGTTTCGGTTTCCCTCGTATCCCATATCGGTCTGCTGTTTAACTCGCGGGTGAATGCCCTGATCAAAACTGCGTTGAATGAGTAGCTGAACATACAAAATGTGCATTTTTTCATTGATACACAATGATTGACTTGAACACGACTGGCCATTTATGGGCAGTCGTGTTTTCGTATTACCCGGAAATGGCTCGCTGAGGTAAGATTCAAAAATAGGTACATCCATTCTATAATTAGAAATCAGAATAAAAATGGAACAAGTTAAAGGAGTCTGTATACATGCAACCTCAACCGAATGATCGGATTAAAGTTCATCCAGGCTTTTGGGCTGGATTACATCAATTAGGGATTGGTGCTGACGACATCGCTCGTACAGCACAACTATCTCTTGAGACAATAAATAAACCTGTAGTGACCCAATCTCAATACTTCGCAATCTGGCAGGCGTACTCTGATCTCATTGGGGACACTGCCGAAAGCATTATCAAACTTGCAACCGGATATGAAATATCGAAGTATCCTCCGCCTGTACTGGCGATGTACCATGCTCGTGATTATCGTGATGCGTTGAATCGAATGGTCCGTTACAAGCAAATGTGTCCTCCCGAAAGTTTACAGATTACCGAAGCAGGGGAGGAATGGTTCATTGAACTCGAATGGTTACATAAGGAGCAACAAGGTCCGCCATTACTGGTTGGTATTACGCTGGCATTTCTGATCGAACTTGGACGGAGGGGCACAGGACAACCTTTGACTGCAAAACGGGTTGAGTTCTCCCAACCGATGGGTGACGTAGCCACCCTTGAGGCTTACTTCGGCTGCCGAGTTGATACGAATTCTAACCATAATCGGCTGACGCTGGAACGGAAAGATCTGAGTCTTCCATTTCTATCGTATAACGAGGAGTTACTGGAGATTCTGACCCCGGCACTGGATCGGTCGCTCGACGAACAAGAGAGCAATCGTTCCGTTACTGAAGTGGTCAAATGGATTATGAAACGCAGCCTCACAGGAAAGCGCCCTGACATCCAGACGATCGCCAAAGAGCTTCGCATAAGTGATCGTACTTTGCAGCGGCGACTGACGGAGGAGAACACAAACTTCAAGCAATTATTAACCGAGGCCAGACGGGAGCAGGCTCGAGCGTACCTTGCAGATCCTTCACTTGATATCAAAGAAGTGGCATTTCTGGTTGGATATGAAGATCAGAATTCGTTCTATCGTGCTTTCAAGACTTGGGAAGGGGATACACCTTCAAATTGGCGTGTCAGGCAATAACTCTGGCGCAAGCTGCTAGTTACTAGACCCTTCAGACTGCGTAATATTATACCTATCCGGTGCATGAAGCTATTGGCAATGTCCAGAAGAAGCAGCCGGATAGTTGTAATCATGAAGGAGAAATGCAGGATGGATATGGGACTAAAAGAGAAAACAGCCTTAGTTACAGGATCGACAAAAGGGATCGGCAAAGCGATTGCTATAGAACTCGCTCGAGAAGGTGTTCATGTTCTGATTAATGGACGTAATGATGAAGAGGTGGAACAAACCGTTCGTGAAATCAAGTCCACTTTTCCGGAGACCTCTCCGCAAAAGGCTACCGCTGATCTTGTGGATCTGGCGCAACGCCAAGCTTTATTCGAGAAATTTCCTGAAGTTGATATATTAATCAATAACATGGGGATATATGAAATCATGAGTTATGAAGACATAAATGATGAAGTGTGGGAGAAATATTTCCGTACTAATGTACTTGCTGCCAATGGCTTGTCTCAATTTTATTTACCTAAAATGGTGAAGAACAATGACGGACGTATTATTTTCATTGCAAGTGAAGAAGCCCTTATGCCTTCAGGCCAGATGCCTCAGTATTGCATGACCAAGTCAATGCTGCTGTCATTATCCAAAAGTTTGTCCAAACTGACAGCAGGAACCGAGGTTACGATCAATACGGTCCTGCCAGGTCCAACACTGTCCGAAAACGTACAAGAAATCATTGAGGGCATATACCCTGATGAGACGTTGACTTTCGAGGAAAAAGAGAAAGACTTTATGAAGAGTAATCTGCCACAGTCCGAATTACAGCGATTCATCAAACCAAGTGAAATAGGCAGACTCGCTGCATTTGTATGCAGCCCATATGCTTCAGCCTTCAGAGGCTCTCCCATCCGAATGGACGGGGGCATGGTTCCCACCATATTTTAAAATTGTTCAGGATACAGGATATGTATCCGTAAGATGTCGCCAGCATTGGCGACTTTTTTATTTGTAAATGATCTATGCGAGGGGCGTCAATCGAGTTTATAATACAGGTATGATTTTCGAAAACGGTTTCTGTTCATTGGAAGCGATTACTTGTATCGATTATATGAATCTAAAAGGGGACACTATCATGATAGAAACAATAAATCTGGAAGGCATATGGAAACTCCAACTTGATGAACATAAGGTGGAACGTGGTCTGAATTTCTCAGACGTTATTACATTGCCAAATACTACATCTCATGCGGCCAAGGGCAAGAAAAACGAGAATGTGTTAATCGGTGCGCTGACGGATGAGTACTTATTTGAGGGTTATGCCTGGTTTTCACGAGAGATTGAAATTCCCGAACACTTGGCTGGCAAACGTTGCTTCTTGCATCTGGAACGAACACGAGTAACCACAGTTTGGATCGATGGGGTGGAATGCGGAACACAAAACAGTCTGAATACACCTCACCGTTACGAGATTGAGGCAGGGCTAACCGCTGGGACTCATACAATTACCATTCGAGTGGACAATACCAATTATCCAACCAAAGGTGGTCACCTTACATCCGAAGACACGCAGACGAATTGGAACGGCATCACCGGGAAGTTGGAACTTCAATTTTTCGAGCGTGTTTTCCTGGATAATGTTCAGGTCTATCCCGATCTTGCGACTCGATCTTTCGAGATCAAGGCAGCACTTGTCGGTGACCTGCAAGGAGTAAGAATCGTGGTATCAGCTGTTGCTGTCAGTGCAGATCCAGTTCATACGACGGAGGAACAAATTTTCGCCCCGGATTCGCAAGAGATCCAGCTGACGTACAAGATTGGCGAAGATGCCATGTTATGGAGTGATGATGAGCCTAACCTGTACGAACTTCACATTAAACTGCAAGATCAGGATGGCGAAGTGTTGGATTCCACCGAAGTATGGACGGGATTACGGGAGTTTCGGGCTACCGGAGACAAATTCACCATTAATGGTCGCAAAACGTTTCTTCGAGGCAAACATGACGGGCTGATCTTTCCGCTCACGGGATACGCGCCAACAGATGTGGATGAATGGGTTCGCATTCTCGCTATCTCCAAGTCCTACGGTATCAATCACTACCGTTTCCATACCTGTTGTCCTCCGGAGGCTGCTTTTATTGCAGCGGATCTGCTCGGCATCTACATGGAGCCTGAGCTTCCGTTCTGGGGAACCATTACGGATGAATCTTCGGATGGACATAATCAAGCCGAGCAGGATTACTTGATTAGCGAAGGATTTGCGATGCTGCGTGCTTTTGGTAATCATCCTTCGTTTGTCATGATGTCCATGGGGAATGAACTATGGGGAAGCAAGGACAGATTGAATTCGATCCTGAAGGCATACAAAGCATATGATCATCGTCATTTATACACCGAAGGTTCGAATAACTTTCAGTTTGTGCCGGACATTCTGGAGGAAAGTGAATTCTTCTGCGGGGTTCGTTTCTCCAAAGAGCGCCTGTTCAGAGGTTCATATGCGATGTGTGATGCTCCGCTCGGTCACGTGCAGACCGACCTGCCAAATACATTGAAAGATTACGATTCAAACATTGTACCTGAGCAAGGCAGCGATGCTGACCCTTCCGGTCAGACTGGGGACAAAGAGATTCAGATTCAGTATGGGACAGGTTCCAAAACAGTGCAGGCCAAAGCTGGAAGTGACCAACTTGTCTCACACGTACCAATCATCTCGCATGAAATTGGACAGTACGCCACGTTTCCTAATTTCGAGGAGATCAACAAGTGTACGGGTTCTCTCAAAGCCAAGAATTTCGAAGTGTTTCGAGAGCGTCTGAATGCCAAAGGGCTGGGACATCTGGCGGAAGCATACTTCAGAGCTTCTGGTAAACTCGCGGTCGCATGTTACAAGGAAGAACTGGAAGCTGCTTTTCGTTCGAAGCAACTAGCCGGGTTCCAGCTGCTGGATCTTCAGGATTTCAGTGGTCAGGGAACGGCGCTGGTGGGTGTACTGGACGCATTCATGGATTCCAAAGGCATGATTACACCTGAGGAGTGGAGAACGTTTTGTTCCGACGCTGTGTTGTTGGCGAGATTCCCCAAATATAATTATCAAGCGGGTGAATTGTTCGAAGCACGCATTGAACTAAGTTACTTCCGCAGACAGGCATTGGACGGACGTCATCTGAAGTGGGAAATTCAAAGCGAGCAGATCGAAGGAAGCGTCCTATTGGAAGGGAAAGCAGACCTGCCAGCGACCCATGGAGAACATTATGTGAATGTCGCGGATCTCAGCATTCGCATTCCTGAAGTCTCCAATATGACCAAAGTGGAGCTTAGACTGTCCATTCCGGGCACGGATATCCGTAAGTCTTACGACCTGTGGATCTACCCTAGTCAGGAGGAAGTGGACCTGAGCGGTTTGAATCTATTTACCGAACTCTCGGAACAGGCGTTGGCGCTGCTTGAGCAGGGAGAGGATATTATGCTTTTCCCAAATCCCGACCAGATTCAACATGCGATTCAAGGTTTCTATAGCACCGATTTCTGGTCTTACCCTATGTTCCGATCCATCTCGGAGAATATGAAAAGAGAAGTTCCTGTGGGCACAATGGGCTTGTTAATTCAACAGGATCATCCGGCCTTCGAACATTTTGTCACAGAGGAGCACTCAACTTATCCGTGGTGGAGCATCGTGTCCGAGTCGTCATCTATCATCTTGGATGAGTTGGATAAAGACTTGAATCCGATCGTGCAGACCATTGACAATTTTGAGCGAAACCACAAGCTCGGCCTGTTGATGGAGTGTCGGGTCCGGAAGGGGAGAGTGCTGATGGGAGCGCTGAATCTGGAGCGTCTGATGACTACATTGGAGGGCAGACAGTTGTTATACAGCTTCCGGCGTTATGTACAGAGTTCCGCTTACCAGCCAGTTGCACGTCTGGAAGTAGAGGAACTTCGCAAGTTGTTTAACTAAGATGTAGGGGAAGAAGTGTCAGGTCTCCCTTAATTATGCCAATGAGCCCCTTCCGCGAATGGAAGGGGCTATAAGACATGCAGATTGAATCGGTTCATTCGCCCATTAAGCGTTAGATGAACCTGCACTTTTTAGGATAACATTCCAATCTTCTTCTTCAAAAAGTATGTTGTCTTTATCCTCTGCTACTCCGATCCGGACCTCAAGGATCACCATCCTGGTTTCAGCCAGAATAGAAAAGAGACTCTCCTTGGTAATTGCGAACTGATTGCCCATACTCACTTGCATGACCTTTCCGTTGACAAGCACTTGCCCACTGCCTGCAAGCACGGTCCATGCTCTACACCCAGTTCTATGCCAGTTCAACCCGATATGTTTGCCCGGTAAAACCGTTATGTTTAATGTGGTTACAGTTGTATTCTCATCTTCTAACGAACCTTCAATGACACGATAACTGCCCCAGGTTGATTCACCATACATCGGTTTTAGTGGCAAGCTACCCAATTGCGCTTTAATTTCATTTGAATTATTTTTGTTGGCAATGAGAATGCCATCCGGACTTGCGGCAGCGATAATACCTGGCACGCCAATGACTTGGATGGGGTAGGGAAGCTCGTTAATAATATAGGAATCGGAGGAAGAACCCGAGATTCCACCGTGTCCGATTACATGGGTATCTAACTGTGCGCACAGCGTATCCCAGCTTCCGATATCCTGCCATACTCCCTTATAAGGCAGGACTACGGCCCGCTGTGCCTTTTCTGCAACATGCTTGTCAAAACTGCGTTCAGGCAACGCTTCATACAGGGACGACAATTGATCATAATGAACCGGCAGCCCCATTTTTTTAATATGGGATATCATAAACGCGACGGTGAATGCGTACACACCGCAGTTCCATAGTGCCCCACGTTGTAGCAGAGTCTCAGCAATGGTGGCTTCGGGTTTTTCTATAAATTGTGTTATGGGCGCATAAGCATTACGTTCTTCCCCACCCGGCATGATGTATCCATACTGTTCTGAAGCATGTGTAGGCCTTGTCCCAATTAAAGCGATATCGGCTTGAGAATGTTTCAATATATCCGGCAGTAATTGGAAGTTGCTGAAAAAATCTTCACCTGCGAACACATCAGCTGGCGCGATACAGATCACATCGTCATCTTTGGCCATTCGGAAGGATTGCAGATATAACGTCGCTAAGGCCGCCGCAGTAAAAGTGCCTCGTTTATAAGGTTCCCCAATGACTGGGATTTTGCCTTGAGTATGTCGTGCCGTAATATTAGCCTGATCCTGATGTGAAATAATGAGCGTTGAATCCGTTAGGGATGAACTGTCAAGCTGGCGGCATACTCTGCTGATCATGGATTCCCTACCTCCAGCGGGTGATGGAAGTATATCTATGAACAGCTTGGAGCGAAGCTCATTGGATAACGGCCAGAGCCTTTTGCCAGAGCCGCCGCACAGCAGTACGATATGCATGGGCTTCCTCCTTAAGCTCAGGGAGCTTTACTATAGATTTTCCGTTTATGAAAGGAAAGAGAACGATATTTAAGAGCCAGATTGCGGATTTGTTGCTCTTTTAACGAAGAAGCGTTCACATTCAGACTTTTATTCTTGGAACTTCTAAGGACCATGCTGCCTGGGTTTTTCGTATACATAAAATTGGCATACGTTTCATACTCGGAGAAACCAAACTGCTTTTTCTTATTGATATTGGAGATGATGGCTTTGTACCATGGCAGCTTATGAACCGCTTCAATTTTCTGTTTTAAGGCAGCGAGTTTCGATTTGTCGAACAGCATATAATGGGTGACAAAAGAGCGGGGGCGAGGAGCTTTCATGCCTAACAACTTGCGGTAGGTATTGAAATATTCCGGCTGGCTCCAGTCACGGCAGTAAAAGACTGTTTTGCCTTCTACAAGAAATGAATGAGGTTTAATCAGTACGGTATCTGCATCCATGACTAGAAAGTACTTTGCCTTCACAATGGAATCTCCGTTCATTTTGAGCAGCTGCTGATATAACCAGCCTGACCGATTCCATCGGGAGGACTGGTAGTGTATGTCGTTTTTGGTTATAGGCAGGACGGATCGCTCATTAACAAAAATGCAGTTTTTAAGGGAACAAAGTTTTCTGATCTTGGTGCTGACCGGAGAAACAATATATATGCTTCCAATGGGATGTTTTACATAACGGCGAATGTTATCGATGACGAGGGGAAGGGTAGCCAAATCTTTCTCGATCGCTGGTATAAGAACATCAATCTTAGGCGCATTATTCAACCGGATTCCAGGCTGGACGGACATCTACTCATCTCCTTGCACAAATCGTGATGACTCATTATATGGTATGTGTGCAAAAGTGTTTTGGTCAGGGCATGTGCAAATATACATTTTTACGAATAGGGGCTTTTGTTGAGGGTTCCTTTATCGGTATTACATATAATGCTTGCAGGATCTTGATCAAACAGCAGGCTTTGATGCGGTTGCTGAAGGGAGAGTTTACGACATGGGAGTTGATAAGTTGCAGCCGTTAAGAAGCAAGTGGTTAAAAACAAAATTGATCATTAATAATGAATTAATTAAACCGTTTATCCCCGACACACAGAAATATAACAAAACGAATCTGAAATCCATGATCAGCAAATATGGGATGGTCTATGTCAAACCCGAGAGAGGTACTTTCGGGATGGGTGTTATTAAGGCCGAGATGGAAAGTCATCAACATTTTGTCTATCAGATCGAGCAAAAACGCCTGACGTTTGACAGTTTTGAATCGTTTTATAACAGTCTGACTCGTCTGGTGAATAAAAGAAGTTATCTGATTCAGAGAGGAATCCATCTGCTTAAGCACAATAACAGACGTTTTGACATTCGAGTCATGATACAGCTAAGCCCGACCAAACATTGGGAAGCTACCGGAATCATCGGGCGACTGGGTCATCCAAAGAAAATCGTAACCAATTATCATAGTGGTGGTACACCGATGGATATTCACAAGCTGCTAAAATCACATGCATCCACAAAACGCAGGAATGAACTGGTTCAAGAGATGAATGAGCTTAGCCTGCGCATAGCTCGTCATATGAAAAAAAAGTACCCGCATCTTAAGCAAATCGGTGTAGATATCGGCCTTGACCATAGTCTGAAACCCTGGATTATTGAAGTAAATGTCAAACCTGACCCATATATATTCAATCAATTAAAGGACAAGACGATGTATCGCAAGGTAATACGATATTACCGTCATGCTGTGCCCAAAAAAACAAAATAACAGACCGGACTTTTCATAGGAATGGCTGGAGAAGGTTTCAAGCTCAAGAGTCGCCAATGTGGCGACTTTTTTTGTTGATCTGCGTTTTAGGGTCGGAATAATGCATTTCATCCCCATTCGACTCCGAAACCTATGCTAAAATAGTATATTCGAGAGTGAAATTCAGAGTCGATGTCGATGAAAGGCGGATGTTCCCCCATGTTCAATATTGCAATCTGTGATGATGAGGAGCAGCAACGAGAACGTGTGAAATCCATGCTGGTCTCCTTATCTCTAAAAACCAATTTTGATTTTCAAATTAGCCTATTCACATCTGGTGAACAACTGCTCTCACACTACAGAGAGGTTGGGGATACATTCAATATCCTCATCTTGGATGTGGAGATGGGCGGAATGAACGGGATTCAGACCGCTAAAGAGATCAGGAACATGAAGTTTCTGGATGTACAGATTATGTTTCTGACCAGTTACCCGGAATATATGGTGGAGAGCTTTGATGTCATCACCTTTCAATATCTGATCAAGCCAATCCAGCCGCAAGTTTTCGAGGAAAAGATGATTAAGCTGTGTCAATATTTTCAGGCATTGGACAAAAAGTATGTACTAATCAAATCAGACTATGATGAACTGCTGCTGAAATATGATGATATTCTCTGGATTGAGGTCGTCAAAAGTTTAACGATCAAGAACAAGTTGAATTTTGTGACACAGGAAAATGTACATGAGACCAAAGGCATTTTATCCAGTTATGCTACCGGTTTGAAAGACCATGGTTTCTTGCAGATTCATCGCTCGATTATCATCAACCTGATGCATGTTCAGAAGTTTTCCGGTACCCAAGTCGTCATGTTGAATGGAATGGAACTGCCCATAGGCCGATCCAAAGTCAAAGAAATCAAGGATGCCTACACCAAATACATGATCATGAGGATTCAATGATATGGGTACCTATATGATCTTTTCCATCATCTTTGTGACCTTACTTATGGCATTTCAGGCGAACTTTTATTTTGATTCTGTGTTGGGCAAGTCCAGGCGTAAGCCGCGCAGAGCGATCTATTTCATCGTATTTATCCTGCTTTGTTATTTTTATTTGGTTTCTTCCTTCTCGGACATCGTTTCTACTGCTGTTGCTCTGCTATTAATCTTCAGTCTGGCACAATCCTATGAAGTGGAGTTCAAAATCAAGCTTGTTTTTACCATCCTGTATGCGGTTCTGATTACGATGGCGAATACAATAGCCGTATATATTCTCGGAGTTTTGGAATCCACAGAATTCATTTCATGGGAACAGTTCAACGGAGAAAACCACTGGATTCTTTCCAAGGTAATGCTGGTTGGTTGCAGTATCATGTTTATTGTTATTCAAATTGTACGTTTAGTGGCTAAACGCAGAAGTTTTGCCGTGCATTATCGTTATTATTTGCTGTTTCTTATCGTACCCATTATTACGATCTATCAGATCAATGTGGCCTCCATATATAGTGAAAAAAACATATTCTACGTCTTTTCTGTACTAGGCTCGCTATTTCTCAACGTGTTCATTGTATATGTATTCGATAACATGGTGGAAAAGGTACAGCTTGCGCATGAAAATACCCAGTTACAGCGTCAGATGGACTACCAGGATGCCAACTATGAGAAAACCGTTCACAGTTTCAAAAACATTAAATCCATCATCCATGATATCAATCAGCAATTTCTGTATATTGATGAATGTATCCAGCGTAACGAACTGGCAGCGGCAGGTGACCATATCAAGTCAACATTAAATACCATTGAAGGTGCGTACCAGCGGGTGAACTCCGGTAATCTGGTCATTGATGCACTCGTTACAAATACCTTGGCTATGGGGCAGGCAAACGGGATCAAAATCGACACCAAAGTCCAGCTCCACTCGCAACATATCCAGATCGATCGATATGATCTGTGTGTGGTGCTTGGTAACATGCTTGATAACGCAATTGAGGCCTCCAAGAAAGTTAGACAGGCCGAGGATCGATACATCCTCATTGCCATTCACTCCACATCATCTACACTGGTCATCCAGATTATGAATCATGTGGAGCAACCGATCGTTGACTTGAAAAGTGACAAGCCCAATCCGGAGTACCATGGGATCGGTCTAACCAATATATCGCGAATGTGCGAGAAATATGGTGGACATATGAGTATTGAGCATCAGCATCGGAAATTTAACAACATGGTCGTGCTTCCGTTCCACACCGACAACCCCTGAACCTGCCGTTCAGGGGTTGTTTTTTTCCATTCAGGGTCCGTTTTCGTTTGATCAGTCTCTTCCCGGATATGATGAATTCATTCATAAGAACATTTGAGGGAGGACATATGATGAAGAAACTAATTAGTCTTTTATGTACAGCGGTGCTTGTAATTACACCGCTGGCAGATGTCAGAGCAGAGGCGAATAACAGCGGTACGATTGAGACACGGGCGGAGCAGATCGCCAAGGAGATGGTGCAAAACTACGGTGTCACCAGTGTGCAATATGCGATCATGGATGAAGGGGAATATATTTTATCAGATAGTGTCGGATTGCACGATAAGGCATCACAGAAGCCAATAGACAAGGATAGCATGTATGGCATAGGCTCGGTTAGCAAAATGGTTGTTACGGCAGCCGCCATGAAGCTGGTTGATTCCGGTAAAATAGATCTGGATGAGCCGCTTACTTCGTATATCAAAGACTTTAAAATGGCAGATGCGCGCTATACTCAAATCACACCGCGCATGTTGATGAATCATTCTTCCGGTCTTTACGGTACGCATTATGGAAACAGCATGTTGTTTGAAGATAATGACACCCGCAATCATGATGAGTTATTGCTCAAACTTCAGTCCGAAAAACTGAAATCCAAACCTGGCGCATACTCCGTCTACGCCAATGACGGTTTTCAATTGCTTGAAATTCTGGTTGAACGGGTGAGTGGATTAAGCTACAGCGAATATATCGCCAAGTTCATCAGCGAGCCGTTGAAGTTGGAATCAACGAAGACACCACTAGATTCCTTTGACAGAGCGCAATTATCCGAAACCTATTGGCCTACACTTGAGATGAAGATGCCTACCGAAAATGCAAACATTATCGGCACAGGCGGAGTGTACTCTACCGCAGAAGAATTGAGTCAATTCGGAGAGGTTTTAATGGGGAACAGACCGGATATTCTGTCCGAATCTGCTGTGAAGGCCATGCAATCTCATGAATATCGTAAGGGCATATGGGTATCTGATGAGCAAAATACGATCAATTATGGCTTGGGATGGGATTCGGTTGACCTTGCACCTTTCAGCGATTATGGGGTTACCGCGCTTGCCAAAGGCGGGGATACCATGTTGTACCATGCCGTGTTAATCACTATACCTGAACATGATATTTCAATGGCGGTTCTATCATCTGGCGGATCTTCCATCTACAATCAGATGTTTGCCAGCAAAGTGCTGCTGGAAGTTCTGGCGGATCAAGGCATCATTGACAAGGTTAAACCCGATCAGACCTTCTCGTCACCCGACAAAGTGAAGATGCCAACAGAATTAAGCGCGTACTCCGGTCTCTATGGTACGGTAGGAGAGACATTGGATATAACGATTAAGGATGGTGAGATGCAACTGCCTGCTTTGCTGGGTGGAATTATTCCAGAGCAGAAATATGTGTACACAGGCGACAAACATTTTACAAGTGCGGATGGCAGTGTAAAAGCTAGCTTTGTGAAGGAACGTAATGACAAGGTGTATGTTAAAGTTCAAGGCATGATATCGTTACCCGGCATAGGTCAAACGGTAATGAACACGTATGATTATCAAAAACTGGATCATAATGCGCTTGACGCAGCAACGAAAGAGAAATGGACAGCTCGTGACGGCTCGAAATATTACGCGTTGGATGAAAAAATAACATCGATCTTTTATCTGCTTCCATCGATGCTGATCAAGAACCTGTCTGTTGACGCCGAACATGGTTACGCCAATGGTACGCAAATCATGGATGCAAACAACGCAGAGAATATCGCCGAGATTCCTGTAATGAACGGAAGAGACGCGTTTGATCTGCAATTTTACACAAAGAATGGCGCCGAGATTTTGCTCCAGGATGGGCAGGAATACATTGCCGAGGATGCGATTACTCCAATCTTTGGTGGAAAAAAAGGAATTACGACTATTCCGGCAAACGGTCAAGCCCGGTGGTATGCGATCGACGCCCGATCGGGTAACAAATCCATCACGGTGGATTCTCCGAAGACCGGAGGTTATGCAGTGTATAATGATAAAGGGGAAATGGTTGACTTCTCTGTAGCAACCAATCAGGAATCGACGAAACTCCCGAAAAGTGGTTTTATCGTTTTTGGTGGGGACTCCGGTGATGTATTCCAGATCCAACTAAAGTAAAGTAGAAACTTCATTAATGAGTCACGTTCGCAACTTATCTCCGAAAAAATACAGTTATCAAGAAGTCGCCTGGTGGCGGCTTTTTTGATATTTCCTTTGAATAATTTAACAATCCGGTAACTATTTGGACCCATCACACGTTATGTTTATGTAGTTATATCTCAGGATTTTAATAACAGGAGGATTTACCATGGTCAATATACATAAACGTCAAATGAATAAGGAATGGAAAAGAAGAGCAGGAAGACCCATCATTGCAGGCATTACTGCCGGAATGCTGATGGTTCACGGCGTTATCGGCGTGTTGCCATCGCAGGCACATGCTGAAGCATCGGATGTATCCATCCGTAACTGGTATTCGTATCAACGAATCACTGTACCTGAACTGAAACCTTCTTGGACAGCAAAAGTAGATAACTATCTGAATATGAACGAGACGTATGTTGGAGTTAATGCCATCGCAGAAGAAGGCAAAGTATTCACGTTTGCTGGATCGAAGTTGATTGCACTTGATGCGACAACAGGTAAACGGCTGTGGACTTACGCCAAAGACCTGACTCCTTATATTACCTATCAAAGCGGGATTCTCTACGGACTGACCATTGATCACAAGCCATATGCCTTGAATGCGAAGACAGGCAAAGCAATATGGCAGTCAGGTACATCCACCTGGATTGATACGTATAACCGTACGGAAGCTCTGATTCCAACGGTGGATACCCTCTACGTGATTAAGGGGAGTACAACGTTTGCACTGGATATCCAGTCAGGCAAACTGCGCTGGGAAGCAGATGAACCATTAGGTGAAGGTAATGGTACTGAGTATCTGAGAGAATCTAATGGTGTGGTGTTGAGAACCTTTTTTGTCCAAGGGGCACTTACATCCTTACAGCTTAATGCATATGACAAGAAAACGGGCAAGAAGCTATGGGGTCATTTTGGTCAGGGGGAAGCTATTCAGATCAAAGACGGACTTGTATACTCAGCGGACTACTATTCTTCGATGTTGGAAAATGACGAGTCTTCACCAGAACGTAAATGGAAAGTGAATGTGTACAATCTGAAGACCGGTATGTTAAAAGGAAATCAGGAGTATAAGTGGACCATGCCGGGAGATCCACCGTATGTGAATGGGTATGGAGGGATATTTTCCAATAAAGACAAACTATACATTCTACAAGGGGATAAGATAGCGGAGTATTCGTTGACCTCAACCAAGCCAGGTCCCGCGCCACTTCGAACTTTTCAGCGCCCTTACGGCGAAAATATGGTATGGCTTGGCGTTACACAGGAAAGGTTGATCTACAAAAATGGAAACACGGGAGAACTTACAGGCATCAAGCTGGCTAATGGTCAAGAGGTTCAGTGGCATGGTGATGCCCCGGTTTCTCAGATTGATGTTTACGGTAAAGGAATGTATCGAGCGCAACGTAACGGCACCCTGCTTGCCCTCAACATGATGACGGGTCAGTCGGTCTTCCGCATCTCCACCGGTGGAGATCTGCACAACACGACGTTGAAGACAAACGGAATGATCATCATCCAAGCCGAAGGCAAACTTCTCGGCGTTAAGCTGCCAGCATCGCTGAAATAAGTGATTTAAGATGAAAAATATGTGAGAAGACTGGATTACGGCATAGCTGCCCATAATCCGGTCTTTTTTTATTTTTGCGCATAAAACACTGCAAAGTCCAAGTATTTGTACATGCAATCTGCCACGCGAAACCCCGCTTCCTCCAACCACACCAATTGATCCTCCAGCATGGCATTGATATCCACCTTGCGTCTTTCGATCGATGCCGAGGTGTCTGTATCAAGGGTTCTTCCCTGACCCTAGGGAAATACTGATTATGGATAAACTCATAGGTTGGACCTATGGATTCCGAGTCTCAGCCATGGGTAATAACATGTAAGCACTGAATATAGACAGGGAGGAATGAACCTGATGTTTCAACCACGTTCTATTATGATGAGTATCTCGTTAATCGTTATAGTTCTAACACTTGCAGCTTGCTCTGGTAGTAATGAACCTTTGCCTAGCCCTCAACCATCAATGCCAGTAGGTGAACCTGCTCCAGCACCTTCAACAGAAAATGAACAACCATCTGAAACAGATGGAACAGAAGAAGCAAATGAAACGGAGCGTCCACAGACCGCAAGTTTTGAAATGTTGACCGCAGATGGCAATCAATCACTAGAAGGGACCTTGCAACAAGGAGAAGGATTTTCCTTGTACGTATTCGAGAAATTCACATTTGATGCTGCTCAAGGCCGTCTGTCACTGACTAGTAACGCTGACTATTATGTGGATATTGAACCACTGCCTTCGGATTATAATCTGGCAGAACTGGAGACAGCGGGTAAAGAAGAATTAGAAAAAGCCGGTAAGGTATCCGATTATAGTGGAGAACTGGTAGAACACCCGCTTGGTCATGCCGAGCTCTATCTTCAGGCCTCAGGTGAAGAAGGCATTAGCGATTATATGGTCTGGAAATCAGAAGAAGAGGACGCATTTTTATTCCGTCTTCATAATCCAAAAGGAGAAGAGGCCTCTGATTTCGCCAGTCCGGTCCTTGTTTCGTTATCCACCGTTCAGGGTGATTCGTAACGTGGATGACTATAATCATTTCAACGAAAGTCGCCAACTGGCGGCTTTTTTACGTTTACAGATTGCACGGAGAAGTTGCAGGTGATGTATTCACTTCCATTTGACTTAGAGTACGCTCTAGGGTGTAGACTTTGAAGAAGTAGAAATATTACTAAGGAGATGAACAGAATGACACAGGAAAATAATACTAGAACTTTACAACATAAAATGGACTCTGGCCTCAACCATAATAGTACAGCTGAGGATGTATTGAGGGATCTGGACTTGTCCGGACAGCTTGCTATTGTAACGGGTGGATATTCCGGCCTGGGGTTGGAGACGACACGTGCGCTTGTTAATGCGGGAGCCCGTGTAGTGGTGACTGCACGTCGTCCAGCGGTTGCGAAGGAAGCACTTTCGGGTCTGGAAGGTGTTGAAATAGATGAATTGGACCTCGCTGATTTATCCAGCGTTCGTGCTTTTGCGGAGCGGTTTCTGGCGAGTGATCGGGACATTGACATGCTGATTCTTAATGCGGGCATCATGGCTTGCCCGGAGACGCGGGTTGGTCCTGGCTGGGAAGCTCAATTTGCAACAAATCATCTGGGCCACTTTGCCCTGACTAATCTGTTATGGCCAGCACTCACTAGTCAGGGGGGAGCACGTGTTGTTTCCTTGGCATCAGCGGGACATCATTTCTCATCGATTCGTTGGGATGACATCCAATTTGAACATGGCTATGAGAAATTCCCTGCCTATGGACAGTCCAAAACAGCAACGATTTTATTCAGCGTTGAGCTGGATCGTCGAGGTGCAGAGCACGGAGTACGGGCTTTCTCAGTTCATCCAGGCGGAATTATGACACCACTACAGCGTCATATGCCAAAAGAGGAAATGATTGCTCTGGGCTGGATTGATGAATCTGGACAAGTGGCCAATCCTGCGTTCAAAACACCTGAGCAGGGGGCAGCGACGCAGGTCTGGGCAGCAACCTCTCCTCAGCTTGAGGGAAAAGGCGGTGTCTACTGCGAGGATTGTGACATCAGTGAAATGGCTCCTGAGGATGGAGGTTTCTATGGGGTTAAAAAGTATGCCATCGACCCTGAGCAAGCTATTCGTTTATGGGAGCTATCAGCCAAGCTGACTCAAACAGACATAGAACTCTCATAATCATGTAATCGCGGCAACAGAGCAGTAGCTTGCTTCCATGCAGGAACTCACGGAAAAGTTCAAAATCTAAAGAGAATGTGATTAATTATAATGAAAACAACATAATTTCAAACAAAATCTCCTATTTAGCATATAATAAAGAAGGAGCATCTCATTTTCGCGATGGTGCAATCATTTCTTTATGAATTCAGGGAGAGAAAATCATGAATATTTTTGAGCATCAGATACCTTTGGAAAAAGTGAAATTCAATGAACCACTAAAAAATCACACGTTTATTAAAATAGGTGGCAACGCAGATATTCTCATCCATCCAACAACGATAGACGAAATCACTAAAATCGTGGAAATTGCCAACTTACATCAGTTACCTCTGACGGTCATTGGAAAAGGCTCAAACGTCATTATTAAAGACGGGGGCATCCGGGGAGTAACGATTTCTCTTAGCCACTTCGATCAAATTAAAGTGAATGAGGACAGCATGATTGCGCAAAGCGGCGTTGATATCATTGATGTATCCAGACTTGCTTTGGAGCATAGCTTGACCGGTTTGGAGTTTGCTTGTGGTATTCCCGGCAGCACGGGGGGCGCACTTTACATGAATGCGGGTGCTTATGGCGGTCAGATCGCCGATGTTGTTGAACGTGCGACTGTGATCACCAAAGACGGCGCAGTGTTGGAAATCCCGCGAGAAGAGATGAAGTTTGGTTATCGAAATAGTCTCTTCAAGATGGATCACTATATCATACTGGAGGCCGAATTCGGGCTCAAAAAAGGAAACAAGGAAGATATTGCAAGCAAAATGAAGGAATTAACGTTCCTGAGAGAATCCAAGCAGCCGCTTGAATTCCCCTCTTGTGGAAGTGTATTTAAACGACCCGAGGGACATTTTGCCGGTAAACTGATTCAGGATTGTAACTTGCAGGGCACTCGCATCGGAGGTGCTGAAATCTCCATGAAGCATGCAGGTTTTATCGTAAATGTGGATCACGCTACTGCCCAGGATTATATGGATCTGATCCAATTTATTCAGAAGAAAGTATATGATACGTTCCAAGTTGAATTGGAAACCGAAGTAATCTTTCTGGGAGAATAGCTTTGATGAATGACTTGAAAGGTCGCCAATGGCGGCCTTTTTTGATTGTCCGAATTATACTTAAACAAGAACTAATATGCTAATTATGGTAATATCAGAGTGATTGTATTTAATATTTCATCGTTATCATAAGGAGTGTACATGGAGATAATCAAGCGTAACAGGAGAATTTTGCTAATCACTGCAATGGTAATTTTACTATCGCCCCTGTCAATCTTGGCATATATGTATATGAATGAACGAGCTGGCGGGCTAGCCGATCAACGGATATCCAAAGTTTGGGGATTGAATGAACCTATACATATTCCTATAGCGAACAGTCCTCAAGGGGCCGTTCAAGAATTTAGAGGTGAATCTTATACCTCCCAATTCATTCATCAGGAGGCTGTGGACGGGGGCATGATTTTGTTTACACAAAAAAAGGGTCGGGAAAATAACAGTAATCTTCAGATGGAGTATACCCGCAAGAACATTTTCGGATGGAAATGGGTATGGGGTGGAGGATATTCCATTAATGAATCAGTTGAATCCAAGTTTGCGTTGAATTATATGAGCATACCGAAATTAGAAAAAGTCTCGGCCCCGTTACCGATGTTATTTGGTGACATCATAGACTCCACTATCAAACGTGTAACTGTTGAAATCAAGCAAAATGGAAAGCCCGAAACTTTCGATGCGAAGCTGGTTGAGGCAGGTGAGAACCAACAAATCTGGTATGCATTCCTGCCTTCATCAGCTACTCCTCCTTATACAATCAAAGCATATGATCAAAAGGAGAACCTCTTAATCAACAAAGACATTGAAGAGGCAGATGGCTTTGGCTCATTATTTATTGAATAATCTCAAATAGAACTCCAGTAAAAAAACAGCGGCATTCGAAGACTTTAGGTACGAGTCTAAGATTGCTGCTGTTTTACGGTTAGAGAATAAGTAGTTACCTGGACTTTGGATCATCTGCGGTTCGATTGGCCTTCACATATTTGAGCTGCGCAACGATGATGACACTGATGATGACCAGCAGGAACCACGAACTGATTTTGCTAAAGCTAACCAGTTGCCAGGCATCATGCTGATCAGGGTATTTCCAGGCATTGAAAAATGTAGCGATGTTCTCAGCAGTCCAAATGAAGAAACCAACGATGATAAAAGCAAGCGATAAGGGCATTCGATAGGTCGTTGCTCGTACCCGGTAAATAATCCAGGTTTTCCAGAAGACAATAAATACAAGCGCCGTCAGCCACCAGCGAAAATCGGGCATAAAATGATGAGTGAAAAAGTTAATATAGATGGCTGCTCCGAGCAGCATCGAAGGTGCAAAACCAGGCCATCCGGTCATGTCCATCCGCAGTCTTCGCCACACCTGACACATAAAACTGGCTACACTTGCATACATGAATCCACTATAAAGAGGGACACCCAGGATTTTGCTGTATGCTTGCTCAGGGTATGACCATGATCCCATCCATACTTTATAGATTTCTAGCACCAGGCCAATAATGTGAAATACACAGATGACCTTGATTTCATCTTTGGTTTCCAAGCCGCTTCGATACATTAGGTACTGCACAGCAAGCAATACGAGCAGAATGGCATCATATCGATGAAGGAAAGGAATAGGAATTACGCTGGACAGTGCCAGTGTTCCAAAGATCGCTACGGGAAATATGCAGCTCATGGCCTGATGATAGCCAAAATGAAGTAGTTGTATTAGAGATTTCAAGTCGAGTTAAACTCCTTTCCAAACATGTTGGAGCAAGATTCATTTAAAATTTAAGGTTCTTCATCACGGGCGTTTTTGCCTACACTTCATAATATAGATATGATCCATGAATAAAAAGAGAAAAAACCACGCAAATCTGTTCTTGTTTTCAAACTGGAATCATCATGAGAGGGCTCTATGTGAGGTCGACAGGGTCACTCCATGTATATTCTCTTGTGGTTATGTTAAAATGAAATTTGTACAATTACATTAGATAAGGAGGCCGCTATGCAACCGATTAAACCTCAAGACATTCAGCTCCGGATCAATAATCTTGCTGATCAGGACTTATACGTACATCTAGAACTTACGTCAGGTGCTTACGCACAACATATGGACAGTACAAAACATCCAGCATCGGCATTCATTACTAATGCGGCCATACGATATACGCAGGGGTCCATTTCAGGTACAGGTCCATACCGTGTTGGTCTGAAAACAACGCAGGGATGGCTTTACGCCGAAGGACTTACACATATTGATGAGCAGGAACAAGAAAGACTGATTCTCGCCGGTCACGACAGCCAGGGTAAACTAGTTGTGGCGTTACAATTAAGCCGAGAAATGTTCTGATGAAAGCGGAGGATTGAATAACCATGAATACTACACACAACGAGCATGAGCGCATCTTGGTGGTATATCCACATCCAGATGATGAAGCTTTCTCTGTATCGGGAACGTTAGCCAAATACATAGATGGCGGTGCCCATGTAACCTATGCTTGTCTAACACTTGGCGAGATGGGGCGCAATATGGGGATTCCTCCATTTGCCAACCGAGTGACGTTGCCTGGCATCCGTAAACAGGAACTCATCGAAGCTTCTGAAGCGATTGGTATTCAGGACTTGAGAATGCTGGGTTTCCACGATAAAATGCTGGAGTTCGAAGACCCACAGTTACTGGAAGATACCATCATGTCGCTACTAAAAGAGTTGAACCCTACGCTGGTCATTACGTTCTATCCGGGGTACAGTGTTCATCCCGATCATGATGCAACGGGAGCCGCTGTTATACGTACAATCACTAAACTTCCTGTGGATGAACGTCCGATTGTTCACTGCGTTGCGTTCGCTAATAATCAGGAACAGTACATTGGCAAACCGGATGTATTTGTTGACGTATCCGAATTTTTGGATCGAAAAATGGCGTCCATTCGTGCCCATCGTTCACAATTCCAGGCAGCAGAGCTTGTAGGAAATCGTGAGCTGAATAATGAAGAAATCAAGAAACGTTTTGGCAGAGAAACATTTTGGACCTATCCATTTGAATAATATATTACTTAGAAGTCGCCTATATGGCGGCTTTTTTTGATTTACATCACAATATCGACACAAAAATGGAGCGTCTATAGCCTAATTGAGCTATATGGAATAAATATCATTTTAAGTACACTATGATCAGGATTGTGATAACGCTTCATTTATTACGTTGCTTCAATGGATGAGGAACATGGAGAGTTGATTTTAAGTGGAATGGAGGGATGGTGTGTACAACCAACGTATATTTTGGATTAACGTAAGACCCGTTGAATACATTGCCATAGCAATAAGCAACTGTAACAAGAAGCCGGAATTGCGCGGTTTGAATTATGAGTAATCCTTGGGCAGGCTTGAGTGTATTCAACAGTTGTAAGAAGAGTCGGGTTACGGGTTTCATTTTTCTAATCGGAATGATGATGCTCCTGCTATCCCTTCCACACGGTGCAGTCATTGCCTCCTCCGGACATCGTGATCTCATTCCCCTTCAGCCTATGATTGACCGTTCTGCACCTGGAGAAGTCATTGAACTTGCATCAGGTCGTTATTCTGGACCCGTGACGATTGACAAAAACATCACCATTCAAGGTGATCCTACGGTCATAGTTGTTAATGCGAAAGCCACCTCTACGATAATGATTCGCTCGGATGGGGTGAAATTGAGCGGTTTTACAATTGAACATGATACGAATGAACAGACTGCAGCGATTCAGGTTGAAGGGAAAAACAGTGAAATCATGGATCTGCATATTCAGACCCAGGGGTATGGGATGATCATCCGGAATTCGAGTCAGGCAACGATTCAGCGGAACAACATTACGTGGGCCGGGTCTGATTCTGCTTCCAGTGGCCAGAAGGGCAATGGCATTGATCTGTACAACTCCCATGATAGCTTCATTGAAGCCAATGAGATCACCGGCATGAGGGATGGAATCTATCTGGAGAACAGTCGCAAGTCTACTGTGCAAAATAACAGGCTGTTACATACAAGGTACGGCATCCACTGTATGTACATTGACGGCTCTTCTGTCATGGACAATACCGGAGAGGAGAACATGACAGGTGCCATGATTATGGGCGTCAAGAATACGGTCATATCGGGCAATTCTTTTCGCAAACAGAGTACCAATGTTCACTCGCAAGGGATTCTATTGTATGACGTACATCAATCCTATGTTCACAACAATGTTGTGGAGGGTAATCGTGTCGGCATGAATATTGCAGAGTCATCGGGCAATGAGATCCATGACAATGCGGTGCTTCGGAATTTTGTTGGCATACAGCTTGTTCTGGCAGAAGCTAATGAGTTTACACGTAACCAATTGGTGTCTAATGTCATTGAAGCTTCGGCGCTGGATAGCCCGAATAATGTCCTGATGGAGAACTACTGGGACTCCTTTCAGGGGCTCGATCTGAATCGGGATGGGATCAGTGAAATATCCTATGCGATCAATCCTTTTTATGAGCAACTGGTCAGTCGAAATTCAGCGTATCAGCTCTTTTTCCAATCACCGGGTATGGTCTTTCTGAGTGAGTTGTTTACAGAAGGCAGAGAACAATGGACTACCGACAAATCGCCACGAATGAGCATGGATACGGAATCTGATCTGCACATGTCAGTAGAAAGTGCTACAGATTCCAATGTGGTGTGGTTGTTCGGGTTAATTCTGTTGGGTATGGCAACTTTTATAATCATCTATATGGGGGTATTACGAAAATGAACAAAAGTTTGAACAGAAGATGGACATTCCTCATGGTACTTATGTTTGGCATGGTGCTGTTAACCGCTTGCGGAACAAAATACGCGGCATTGCCGATCAATGAAGACGTGGATATCTGTGCGATCTGTAAAATGCAGGTGAAGGACGATGCATATGCAACACAGCTCACTACGAAAGACGGCCAAAATTACAAGTTCGATGATATCGGCTGCATGAACCAGTGGAAAACAGAAAATGGCACAGATAACATCGGCATGGACTATGTACGTGACTATAATGACAAGGAATGGATTGAATACAGCAAAGCCACGTATGTATACGACGCTTCATTGCGTACACCTATGGCCTATGGAATTCTTAACTTTAAGGACAAGCCCTCGGCTGAAGCTTTCATTGCAGAGCAAGGTGTAGGAACCATTATGACCGCTGAGGATCTTGCCTCCCATGACTGGAAACAGAACACAGAGAATATGGACATGATGGGTGAACATGGGCATGATGAGCACGGACATGGTGAAGAAGGAGACGGTAATGAGATGCATCAGGAAGGTGAGATGAAAGAAGAGTCAGGCCACTAAGTATGACAATAGAAAATGGTGATCAATGATGTCAGATATGATACAGATTGCAAGACGAGAAGTGAAAATGGGATTTCGCAATCCTTGGGCGTATTCGTTTCTGATCCTTTTTTGCACCTTTAGCTTAAGCTTGTTACTTCTGAATTCGCAGAATCTGGTTGAAGGATATTCGGGCACAACAGGTTCGATGTTGAATCTCATTCTTTACCTCTTACCATTAATGACGCTGTTCCTCGGTTCCTTCTCACTAACATCCGAAAAGGAAGACGGTAGCTGGCAACTGCTGTCCACGTATCCCATCGGCACGATGTCTTTTATTGTGGGGAAGTATCTTGGGCTGTCGATTGTTTTAATTACCATTGTTGCGTTTGGATACGGCCTGATGGGGGTCATTAGCGGAGTGATTGGGAATCCACTGGATGTCATGACATATCTTCTTTTTCTGGCATTCTCGTGTGGACTGGTGTTGTTATTCCTGACGTTGGCGCTATTTATCGGTTCGTTGTCGCGCAATCGGTGGCAGGCGTTAACCATATCCGTGACCGTATGGTTCTTCGCTGTCATTGGATGGCCGACGTTATTGCTCTCTGTGCTGGGACTGATGCCTTATCTATGGGTGAAACCACTGTTGGTTATGCTAACACTCATCAATCCGGCCGAGCTGGTGCGATTGTTTGTAGTCATCAAACTGGGAGGTGGCTCCATTCTTGGACCAGAATATTATCGATGGGTGGAGTGGGTGCAGCAACCAAATGGCAGTTGGATCTTCATCGGGATATGCCTATTCTGGATTGCTTTCTCTGTCCTGGCGGTATATGCGATCTGGGAGAGGGGGCGTTCTCATGGATAAAGTGGGACTCGAAGTGATGGGATTGTGCAAATCCATTAAAAAGCAACCAATTGTTGAGGATATCTCCTTTCGCATTACTTCAGGCCAAGTGCTTGCCCTCTGTGGAGGGAATGGTGCAGGAAAGAGCACGGTGCTGCGTATGATCGCAGGAATTCTTCGGCCTACCTCCGGTGAGGTTGCAGTGAACAATGTACGATGGTTGAAGGAGCGCAAGCGTTATTCAGAGCAGATTGGATATATGCCGGACGATTATCAATTTAATCAAGGACTGAGTGCGGAGGAAATGCTTCTGTTCTGGGCTTCTCTGAGGAAAGTTCCCAAGGAGAGAGTACAGGAAGTACTGACCATGGTAGGTTTGGAGGATCAAAAGAAAAACCGGGTTACGACCTTCTCCAAAGGCATGCGCCAACGTGTGTTATTCGCCCAGGCTGTGCTGTCGAAACCTCCACTGCTCATCATGGATGAGCCAACGAATGGACTGGACCCATTCTGGATGCAGGAATTAACTCAGCTGCTCAAGGGCATCAAACAGGAAGGCCACATGGTCGTGTTCTCGACCCATCAGCTGGAGATCGCAGACGACATTGCGGATCAGGTGATATTCATGAACCATGGACGTAATGTTGGAGAGGGCTCTACTCACGACTTTTGTGATCAATTCGGTTCGCTCCATGCAGCATTTCATCAAAGTCTTGGCTTAAAGTGAAGGTGAGTTTATTGCAGAAAAAGAGTTTTAAAAGCAGACGTACACTTACAATTTTGATTGGTGTGATCGCATTGTTAGCAGGTATATGGGCCATTTTCGAAAATGTATCGACACCCGAGTCTGGGCGTGGCAATACTATTCAAGCAGGTGCAAAAGCCCCTGAGTTCACAGCGGTTAATTCAGCAGGCGAACAGGTCAGCCTGTCCGATTATCGGGGCAAAGCCGTGATGATTAACTTTTGGGCTTCATGGTGCACACCTTGTGTACGGGAGATGCCGCTCGTTCACCAGATTGCTCAGGACTATCAGAATGACGTGGAAACCCTGTTTGTTAACGTGGGGGAATCGAAGGGCACGATTCGTGAGTTTATGGATAAGCAGGCGTTTGATTTTCCGGTGATCATAGACGTGACGGGCAACATATCAGGTATGTATCGGATTACAGGTTTGCCCGCAACAATGGTCATTGATAGGGATGGGGAGTTCCGTCACATACTGCTCGGTGAACTGACCGAAGATATACCATTGCAGCAATGGCTGGAAGAGAGTATCTAGTCGTAAGCGTTGGGTGGTGGTGAGAAAAGGGATAGGAACGCCAAAGATCGCCATGTTACAAGTGAAATGAATGTACGTTAAAAGTAACTACAAAAAGTAGCCATATAAAAAGCCGGACACCCATTTAACGAAGGGGTGTCCGGCTTTACTTTTGAAGTTATGCTGCTTCGCAGCCGATTACAATACAGCAGCTGAAGCGTGATTGTTACGAGCGATTCTGGTTGCGTCAACCATGTTACGCAGAGAAGCTACCGTTTCTTCTTGTCCACGGGTTTTTAATCCGCAGTCCGGGTTAATCCAGAACAGCTTCGGATCAAGAACACGCAGAGCGCGTTCAATCATGCTGCTCATTTCATCCACACTTGGAACCCGTGGACTATGGATATCATATACGCCAAGACCGATACCGAGCTCATACGTATTTTCTTCGAAGCTATGAATCAGTTCACCGTGACTACGGGATGTCTCAATGGAGATAACATCCGCATCCATAGCTTCAATGGAATCAATCATGTCATGGAATTCGCAATAGCACATATGCGTATGGATTTGAGTCGTTTCATGCACCGTGCACGTGGAGATACGGAACGCTTTGACAGCCCAAGCCAGGTAATCGGCTTGTTCATTTTCTTTCAGCGGAAGCCCTTCACGAACAGCCGGCTCGTCAACCTGGATCATACCAATGCCTGCCTGTTCAAGTGCCTCGACTTCCTGTCTCAACGCATACGCCAATTGATAGGCAATCTGCTCACGAGCAATGTCTTCGCGTACGAATGACCAGTTCATGATGGTAATCGGGCCAGTCAACATGCCTTTGACAGGACGCTCTGTCTGCGATTGAGCATATTTCGTTTCTTCCACCGTCATTTCACCCGTAAATGCAACATCACCGAAGATAATAGGTGGCTTCACGCAACGTGAACCATATGATTGTACCCATCCAAACTGTGTAAAGGCAAAGCCGGCCAGTTTCTCGCCAAAGAATTCAACCATGTCAGTACGCTCAAACTCACCATGTACCAATACGTCAATTCCGATCTCTTCCTGAATCTTAATCCAGATATCAATCTGCTCCCGGATGAAGGCAGCATACTGTTCGTTGTTCAACTCACCCTTGCGCCACAACTGACGTGCTTTTCTGACTTCAGCAGATTGAGGGAAACTACCAATCGTTGTTGTCGGGAAGAGTGGCAATTGCCATTTGGCCTGTTGAGCTTCATGACGCTCTGCAAAAGGACGGGAGCGCTCCGGCTGTTGAACACTGATGGAAGCAACGGCTTTCTGTACAGCGGTACGGTTCCGATCTTCGGATTGCTGAAGCGCCAGAAGAGGAAGCTCTGCTTCGTCTATTTTGGCAGTAATCTCTGCACTTGGTGAAGATAAGGCTGTAGTCAAAAGAACAATCTCATCCAGCTTTTCATCTGCAAATGCAAGTGCATTTTTCAGTTCAGATGAAAGTTTTGCCTCACGGTCTGTGGTTACTGGCACATGCAGCAGGCTGCAAGATGATTGCACGATGATACGTTCAGGCGTCACGAACTCAGTTAATTCATTCAGCAAATTCAGTTTTGTCTGAAGGGAAGCTTTCCAGATCCCACGTCCATCAATAATACCTGCACCGAGCACTTTGTCTGCCGGGAAACCGGATGTCCGAATAGATTGTGTGTTACCAGAGAGTCCGTGTACAAAATCAAGTCCTACACCTTGAACTGGCAGTGCAACAATGTCGTTGTAGTTTTCAACAGATTCAAAGTACGTTTGCAGCATGATATTCAGGCCTGGAACGGCTGCTGCAAATGTTTCATATATTTTATTCAGACGCTGTACGTCTTCATCGCTTAATTTGGTTACCAGAATAGGTTCGTCGACCTGCACCCACTGAACGCCTTCGCTCGCAAGTTCCTGAAGCAATTGAGTATAGAGTGGAAGCAAGCGGTCCAACCAAGCGTCTGTCTCGGATTTATCATAGCCTTTGGAGAGCTTCAGGAAGGTTAACGGTCCAACGATAACCGGCTTGCCTTCAATGCCGAGTTTTTCTTTTGCTTCACGATAAGCGAGAAGTGGTTTGTTCTCCGTCAGAGTTGGGGAAGCCCCGTCCAGTTCAGGTACAATGTAGTGATAGTTCGTGTTGAACCATTTTGTCATTTCACTTGCTGCGGCATCTTTTGTTCCTCGTGCAATGCCATAATATACGGACAATGGAACGGAACCACCATCATAAGCAAATCGTTTAGGGATAATGCCAAACATCACAGCCGTATCCAGGATATGATCATAATAGCTAAAGTCATTCACCGGAATGATGTCGATGCCTTTTGCTTGTTGCTTGCGCAAATGATCGATACGAATTTCCTGCAAACGTGCGTGGAATTCTGATTCCTCCAGCTTACCTGCCCAGAACGCTTCCAACGCTTTCTTCCATTCCCGATCAGCACCAATACGCGGATATCCCAATACACTACTTTTTGTCATCGTTTAAAACCCCTCTGCTTTTATGTTACACAAAATTTATCACAGATCCGGAGTTATAATGTAATTCCATTAAATTATACCTAGTTATAGCCTAGGGCTATATCAAAAGGTGCACGCTATATAAGTTGAACTAACGAGTATGTACACTTGCCACTCCGATGACAGAATAACCTTCCAACTCAGCTTAGGATAAATAATAGATAATAATATTTTGTATGCTTTTGCATTCACTCGGGATAATAAATAGTAAAAAGGTGGATGAGTATGGTAATTCAGAAACGTCTTTTTCACTTTATACTTGCAACAACATTAATGATAAATAGTGTTTCCCTACACACAGATGTTACATATGCAGATCCTGAGAGCGTACAGGAAGATGACTATAAGGCAATAGCGCTTACGATGCTCAACCCATACATTGCCCGTGAGATTATCAGCTATTATCAGGAAAATCATAAACCGGTCCCTAGCTACGGTCTATATGATATTCATGTATTGGAACTTAAAAGGCGCACACAAGGTGGTTATAACTTTCGAACAGTTCTGGAAGTCAGAACGTTCTACGGTCCACATAACCCGCCATATGGGAAAGAGATCATTACGTTTGAAATAGACACCGCTAATGTTACAATGGTTAACTATGTTCATACGAATGATTGAAAGGAAGGCGGTACGCATGAACCTGTATCATATCCAGTCGACCGTGCATGGAATCAACAGAGTAACATCATTTCTGGAAGACAATTATATTGGTATTGCTTGGTCAGGTACAGGGGATCTGGAGCAAACGCCCCCGGAGCTATGGAAGGAACTGTTGGTTCAACACTATCCCTTGGATGAAGCAGAATTGGCGAGCACACTCGCGACACTACATATGTTTGTTAACCTCATGCAGGATGGAGATTATGTATTAATTAGCGATGATGAATGGACGTATGTTGGGGATATCGGGGATTATTATTATGACGATTCCGCTGGCACAGAAAACGACTTGATCTGTCACCGTCGGGGAGTTACATGGTTGGGTCGTATTCCTCTCGCTGAGCTGAATGACAAAGTGCAGGCACTGCAAAATGATTCAGCCATCCTTGCGAAGTTTGAGTTTCCCATATCACAAGCACAGCTGGATCGAGGTCTTGCAGTCAGTATAACAGCCGAAGCAACCAACTCTCTCTCAACAGGAGTAGATGAAGCCACGATTCAGACAGCTCTCCAGGTGCTGAGAGAAGCGTTACACAGTGAAGAAGAAGAGTTGCGAATTCGTGCAGCTACAGCCATTTTGCAGTATGCCAAACAATAAATAAACCCATAACTATATAAATTGAACTAAACATTTACACAAAACGGAGAGGACAGAAAGAACCTGAAGAAGCGGAGCGTTCGCCTACAAGCTTTCTGCAAGAAAGTTACATCGGAAGGTTGTTCTGTCATCGGAGTGTCCAGTGTAAATATTCGTTAGTTCATTTTAACTAGCCCTGAGATCTGTTCATTTACATTCCTATGAGTTAGTCCTCCGTGATAACAAACCACAGATGTAATGTCGAGTTCGGTATATTTTTCAATGAGAACTGGGCTGTCTCTATATCCAGTGTAGTTGGTTCATGAATGCCTCCAAGCATGCCGTCTACGCTGTACATTGAATCTCCGGCGATGAGCGTCTTGCTGTCCATCAAATATAGACTGATATGACCTGGCGTATGACCAGGAGTATGAATAACGCGAATTCCACCGCAAAACGGCAGTTCCTGACCATCAGTAACCGTTTCATCTACTTTTCCCATTGGAGGATGCTCAAGGTGACTGTCTTTCAGAAGAGGGAGCTGCCCCTCAATATATGGCTTATCCAGCTCATGCGCATATATCTTGACTTGTGAGCCGCACTCCTGCAGAATCTCGGGAAGACACCCTATATGGTCCACATCCTGATGCGTCAAAATCACTGCTTTAAGTCGGCTGATTGGCACACCAATCTTTTCGAGTGCGATACGCAAATCGTCATATTGTCCAGGGAAACTGGTATCTATTAACACAACCATTTCTTCATCCCATATCAGCACAGGGTGAATTATATTCCCCTCAAAATCAAGCTGAAGCATCGTTATTCCCTTTGAAATTTCCATAATATCAGACCTCCGAGAGTTGAATTTCATATACATCGTTGCTCGTTATATTTCTTATGTAAACGAATAAAGACGGCAATAAGATACGTTCGGGTATTTATAGGGTGTACTTATAAAAATATTCAATGAATGGGGGAATTGACGCTTGCTGTTGGGAATGATAATTTAGATATATCATTTAAACCAATAAGTCCAATAAGATAAAGGGGGTATGTGGAATGACACATATCGTGCATGCAGCAGCTGAAGATATTCGGAGCGAGGATTCGCTACTATTGATCAAGGAACTGAGTGAAGAACTCGGTTTGTTATATGGCGGTGATGGAACTGCGGGATTTCAACTGTCAGACGTTGAGGTGCCCCGTGCGGCTTTTATCGTTGCCAGGATCGACGGGTATCCGGTTGGTTGCGGAGCACTTAGACCCCTTGATGATACATCTGTAGAAGTTAAACGCATGTATACACGCAATGGTTACCGCCGTAAGGGGATTGCCCAGGCTATATTGGCCGAGGCAGAGCGTCTTGCGAACGAACTTGGTTATACCAATCTGAAACTGCAAACAGGTCCCTTGCAACCAGAAGCTGCAGCGCTGTATGAGCGTGTAGGGTATTATCGAATTCCTGTTTTCAGTGGCAATTGGGACAGAGTGTTGGCCTATCAGAAAGATCTGGTACACGAAAAAGTATAATTCTACGAATCACAGCTTTTATTTGCTGAACGGACAGAGGAACACAAGATAAAAGTAAAAAAGTCGCCGATTGGCGACTTTTTGCATTTTAACATACTCCATTTACTCCAATTATCTCATCTGAAAATATAGACAAAAGCGTTCAATCCGTTGCGCTATTATTGATCGAAGGTTCTTGATGTTGGACACCCCATTCGCATAGTCCTTCCAAAACGGGCAATAACGTTTCAGCTTTGGCTGTCAGACGGTACTCGACTTTAGGAGGGACTTGGGGATACTCTTTCCGTTCGACCATACCATCTGCTTCTAATTCTTTGAGTTGTGAACTCAGCGTTTTATACGTGATAGCGCCGATCTGTCTTTTTAGTTCATTGAAACGGACAGGTGGGTTTTCTGCCAGAAGATACAAAATCACCATTTTCCATTTGCCACCAATGACAGACAACGTATATCCAAAAGGGGTATCTTGAATGTTTTTAACTTTACCGTGGTATTCAGCCATACTCATCATTTACACTATCCTTCCGGGTAGTACCTATCATAAAAGACCGTACTATTTATTTGTTTGGGCTCAGTTTATACTAACCTTACTTTGAAGTAAAGGAGATTTACGATGACTCAAAAAACAATACGTCTGCTTATGCCACAATGGCAAGGTGGAGATAATCCTAACTACTCTTTTGGAGCGGAGTTGCTTGCATGGCTCGCACCTGACAATAATCAACCTCTCATTCATGTTCCTGTTGAGGCTTATGATGGAACATCTCTGGTAAGCGAGAACGGGATAAAAGGCAGAACACAGCTACTTCAGCAATTGCATGCTGCCCAGCATATTATTCAAGCTCACCAGCCTGATCGCATTATCATGTTTGGAGGTGACTGTTTGGTTGAACAAGCCCCGTTTGCTTATTTAAATGAACGATATGGCGGAGAACTTGGTTTGATATGGATTGATGCACATGGTGATCTGGTTAGATACGAGGGCTATGAAAACGGTCATACTTTACCGCTCGGAAACCTTCTTGGGGAAGGCGATCCGGAGTTTGCCAAACATGTGAGTGTCCCCTTGAAGCCTGAACATGTCTTCATGGCCGGGTTGACAACCCCCACGGAACAGGAAACCGAAGTGATTCAAAGATTAGGTATCCGAACGGCTGGAACTGAAGAATTAGCCCGTGGCATGGATTCGATTAAGAAGTGGATTAAAGAGACTGGGTTCAAACACCTGGCAATTCATCTTGATCTGGATGTGCTTGATCCCAACATGTTCCGTTCATTGTTATTCGCCAAGCCAGGAGAACCTTATGAGTTTTCACCAGCGGGAACCATGCAAATACCTCACTTGCTTCATCTGATCAAAGAACTGTCTGAAGAAACAGATGTAGTTGGATTAGGAATAACTGAGCATATGCCGTGGGATGCCATTAACTTGAAGAATTTGCTTGGAGAAATACCTATCCTGAACCAGTGATATAGGTTATGAGTCGCCAGAATATATCAGAATACTGATATAAGGAGTCAAAATATAGGAAGATTACAGATAGAAATATCAATATTATTATATGGGTGGTTCGACGAGAATCAGAAATTAAACAAACTGAGGAGAGACACCCAGATGGTCACGTTATTGTTAATCATTATTTATCTCGCATTTATAGGGCTGGGATTACCTGATGCTTTACTTGGCAGTGCCTGGTCCGTTATGAAAAACGATATACATGCGACAACAGAAATGGCTGGTTACATATCGCTAATCATTTCATTTAGTACAGTAGTTTCAAGTCTGTCCGCCAGTCGATTGTTGCACCGGTTCGGAACGGGTAAAGTCACATTATTCAGTATCCTTTCAACAACGATCGCGCTGTTGGGATTCTCATTTTCTGAGAATTTTGTGTTTTTACTGATTCTGGCGATCCCTCTCGGCTTAGGTGCAGGTTCGGTGGATGCGGCACTAAGTAATTATGTAGCCTTGCATTTCAAGGCCAAGCATATGAACTGGTTGCATTGTTTCTGGGGAATTGGCGCAGTGACAGGCCCACTCGTTATGGCATATTGGCTGAATCAAGCAAACAACTGGCGTGCAGGATACGTTACTGTGGCGTTGATTTTGCTTGGGATCGTGGTGGTCTTATTATCAACTTTGTCTCTATGGAAGATTTTTGAGAAGGGAAGAGTAGAGGGTTCAGGCGATGAGAAGAAACGCGTAAGCAACCGTGAGGCCATACGTATCCCCGGCGTGAAAATGTCGATGATTGCGATGCTCTGTTACAACGGTTCCGAAACTGCTGCCGGTCTGTGGATGGCTTCTTTCTTCATTGTTAGCAAAGGAGTTTCTCCAGGTACTGCCGCAGCACTATCCTCTCTATTTTTCATTGGCATTATCTTGGGACGTGTAATCTCAGGTTTTCTTTCGACTCATGTAACCAGCAAAAATCTCATCAGATATGGTGGAATCGTCGGATGCTTCGGATTAGTAATCCTGGTTATGCCGATTCCTTACTGGATTGCCGCAGGGGCTTTATTTATCGTGGGATTGGGCGGAGCACCGATCTATCCGAGTATTGTTCATGCGACACCGGAACGCTTCGGTGAGAAGGCATCCCCAAGTGTAATTGGACTTGAAATGGCCAGTGCCTATACAGGTTCAACACTCATCCCGTTAGGTATGGGACTTATAGCCAGCCAATGGGGAATGTCAATGGTACCCCTGATCCTGCTGATTCTGTTCAGTGTCATGTACGCGGCAACAGAGCTGGTTAACAGAAGCAACAAGGCTACGCGTCTGACCGTCTAGCTCTTGCTATAGGTCATTAAGGTTCTGCCACTATACAACAAAGGAACAACCATCGCTGGTTGTTCCTTTTGGTGTGTGGACTATTTTTTATAAGAAGATCAGTAACAATGTACCTGCGGCAAAACAGTAATACGAAAAGTATTTCAGGTTGCCTTTGGCCATAATGCCCATAAACCATCTCATGGAGAAATACGTGACAAAGAGTGTCGTGATGAATGCGATTAGATAAGGGATAGCCAGTTGTGATCGATTCGGATCATTGGCAATGTCGGATACCCCCATGATAAGTCCGCCAATACTGATGGGAATGTACAGCATAAAGGAGAACTTCAAAGCTGTTTCCTGTTTCATGCCAACAGCGATGGACGCAATTACAGTTGCCCCTGAGCGGCTAATCCCCGGAATAAGAGCGACCGCCTGAGCCAGACCTACCAACAATGCATCTTTCGTAGACAGATCACCGTCTTGCTTGCGACCACGAAGATTACGAATAAGCCACAAGGCAACCCCGGTGATTAATAGCGCGATGGAAACGGTATATACGGATGAGAAGATTTCTTCAATCCGGTCCTTGAACAGGACTGCAACGACAGCAGCAGGGATCGTACCAATAATTATGTATAAGCAAAACATGAAGTCTGCTCGATATTCTTCTTTACGAGTACGCAGGTAACCTAATGCACCAATAATCAACTTTTTGATATCTTCCCGGAAAATAAAAATAATAGCGATAAGTGATGCTGTGTTTGTTAAAATCTCAAATGACAATCCATTCTGCTTGATGCCCATAAGTTTCTGGGCGATGATCAGATGACCGCTTGAGGAGACGGGGATTGGCTCCGTCGCACCTTGAACAATACCTAAAAACAAATACTTTAACCACAATATAATCTCTTCCATGTTGTCCTCCTTGATTACGTTTCATTGGCTTTTCAAAACTCTCTTTTTTAATAAAAAGTGAATGGTTTACTCTATTGATGATAGCTGTTTAACTTGGTGACTTGCAAGTTAGAGTTCATAGAGGGGGTGAAGTAAACATAGCTTGTCAAATCCTGCATAGCATGATATCGTTGATAACGATTATCAATATCAACGAAAAGGTGGGTTTATTTTGCGTAAACAGATAAAATCAATATGGATCATGATGGCACTTATCTTGCTGATTGTACTTAGTGCATGTGGTCAGTCTGCTACGACCAATAGTACAAACGGGGACAGCACGAATGCGGCTACGGAGACAGAAACCAAGACGGACTCGGATTCAGCTTCTTCCGCTGAATCAACGGCAACTGCCGAAGAGGAACTTGTTACATATCAATCGGATGCAGGCGAAGTACAGGTACCGAAGAATCCTAAGCGCATTATTGATTTGACATCATTTTCGACAGGCTACTTTGTTGCCTTGGATGCACCGGTAGTCGGCGCTTTATCAGGAGCGATGAACAACAAATATATCAAGGATCAACTTGCAGCAGCGGGCACCAGTGATCTGGGTCAAGAGCCTACACCAGAGAAACTAATCAGTTTAAAACCTGACTTATTTATCGTGTACACTGGAACAGAGGGCATCGACAAGCTGGAGCAGATTGCGCCTGTTGTACAGATTGCATATGGTAAGCGCAATTTCAAGGATCTAATGCTTGAAATGGGTAAGCTCACCAATAGAGAAGACGCAGCGAAAGCTTGGAATGCTAAATGGGAAGCGAAGATCAACGAACTGAAGCCCAAGGTTCAGGAAGCTGTAGGCGATCGTACCGTTTCCATACTGAATCCATACGCCAAAGGATTATTTGTATTTGGTCATAACTATGGTCGAGGTGGTGAAATTATTTACGGGGAGTTTGATCTCAAGGCACCAGCCAAGGCCCAAGCTGAAGCGATTGACAGCGGAACTGGATGGGCTTCAATCTCCATGGAACTATTACCGGAGTATGCGGGGGATATCATCTTCACCAGCCCGTGGTCGGGAGATACAACCGATCCCAAGATCGTATATGATAATACATTGTGGAAGAACTTGCCTGCGGTGAAGGCAAATTATGTGTTCCAGCTTGATCCGACTTCAGACTCGTACAACGATCCGTTAACGTTGGAAGGTCAGCTTCGATTTATTTCCGATAGCCTGCTTACCGCGAAGTAAGATTAGACTGCATAAATGGTAATACTGGAGCATTTCTAAACGTCGGTACAAGACGGGGAAATGCTCTTCTTATGAGCTTAGGATGTTATATACGTCGAACTTGGATGGGTTTTGACCAATGTAATTAAGCTTGATACAATAGGATAACAGCTGATGAAAATTAAATATCAAGTGGGGTGATCTAGATTGCAGCAAAAGAGTGAACGTTTGAATGTTTGGTTGGCTTTCTCTAACATTCATACCCATCTGAACGAGAAGCTGGAACAAGCTCTGCTTCAACAATATGACTTATCTTTGAAGGAATTTTATGTGTTAAACTTCATATATAATGCGGAGGGTAAGGAATTACGCCTACAGCAACTTCAAGAACTAGTAGGCTTGAGCCAAAGTGCTACTTCCAGGCTCGTCGTTAGGATGGAAGCCAAAGACTGTGGGGCTCTGGAAAGACATGCATGTGAAGATGACCGACGTGGCATTTACACTCGTATTACTGAGCTTGGAGAGAATAAATACAAGAGAGCACTTCAAACGTTTAATCAGGTCTTGCAAACTGAATTGGAACAGGATGGATTTGAGACTCGATTAGAGAACCTCACTAAAGAATTGTTCTAAGGCTAGGGGAAATATAGGGTAATGTAGTCATTTACCCTATAAGAAGACTTGACACTCATTAATATATCCGTTAAATTAAATGCATGCGCATGAATTTAATATGGGTGCGGTGATTTTGTATAAAGGAGGTATTGAACATGAAGGTCTTCGTTGTAGGATCAAATGGACAGATTGGTCAACAGCTTATTCATCTTTTGAAGAATAGTGAAGAACACATCGTTCTTGCCATGGTACGAAAACAAGAACAGGTAGATTCATTTGCAGCACAGGGTGTGGAAACGGTGCTTGCCGACTTGGAAGGTACGGTTGACTCACTTGTAGCTGCAGTAACGGGTTGTGATGCCATTGTATTTGCAGCTGGTTCTGGCGGTACAACGGGATATGATAAAACACTCCTGATTGATCTGGATGGTGCCGGGAAAACCATTGAAGCGGCTCAAAAAGCGGGTATTGATCGATTTATCATGGTGAGTGCGATCCAAGCCAATAATCGTGAGAACTGGCATGATAACATCCTTCCATATTATGCAGCGAAACACTATGCTGATAGATTGCTAGAGATCAGTGGATTAACATATACCATTATACGTCCAGGGATTCTAATGAATGAACCGGGAACAGGTAGAGTTACTGCTGCTGAGAATATTACAACTGGTAACATTGCTCGTGAAGATGTAGCTCATGTGATTTTGGCCAGTTTGAGTGAGAAGAATACCTACAAGCGTTCATTTGATCTAATCGCTGGTGAGGATACAATATCTGAGGCATTGAGTGGGCTTTGATCCAAAACAAAATTTTCGACGATATCTGATGAGTTAAGAGAGGGCTATACAATGATTATGTTGATGCTTTTGACCTTCATATTAGGTATCTTCATCGTTGTACGTCAATTTTGGCCAGTGCGCAATCTTGAATATATAGATTATCAAGTATTTCTCAGACAAGAGCGTGATTTTCGGCAGTATAAAGTGATTGATATTCGAGATGCGACGGATTATATGGCTAATCCTACTCCGGATACGATTAACATCTCATTGGGGCGTCTTGCTTTCACATGGGAAAAATACCTTCTTCGAGAAGATAACGTAATTATAATGTCACCTGGTATGCTTCAATCCAAAAAGGCTGTTCGTATTTTGCGAAAGCATGGATTTGAATGTATTTATGTAATGAAGTAAAAGATAAATGTGAGATCTAAATCATACGAGTTATTAATTGTAGGCATTAATTTGATGCTTGCGCATGCATTTTTATTATTCATGATTCATGATGAAAAGGGGAGTTTTATTTTGATGACAGATTTGTTTAGTCCATATTCTTTTAAAAGCCTGGAGCTTAATAACCGTGTTGTAATGGCTCCAATGTGCCAATATTCAGTTGAGCAAAAAGATGGTATTGCAACAGATTGGCATTATATGCACTACGTAAGTCGTGCCGTGGGAGGAACAGGTCTCATTATCATTGAAATGACAGATGTGGAGCCGGATGGCCGAATCTCAGATTATGATCTTGGGTTATGGTCAGATGAACAGATCCCGGCTCTGAAGCGGATCGTAGATGCGTGTCACAGTTATGGTGCCAAGGTTGGCATTCAGATTGCTCATGCGGGCCGCAAAGCAGAAGATGCTGAGGTTCCAGTTGCTCCATCCGCGATCGCCTTTGATGAGAATTCCAAGCAACCTCGAGCGCTTACAACGGACGAAGTAAAAGGAATGGTTGAAAAATTCCGGAGTGCTGTAGCTCGTGCTGTGAAAGCTGGTTTTGATGCGATTGAGCTTCATGGCGCACATGGATATCTGATTCATCAGTTCCATTCTCCACTAACAAACAAGCGAGAAGACGAATATGGTCAAGATTTAACTTTATTTGGCCGGGAGATCATTCAGGCTGCAAAGGCAGAGATGCCCGAAGATATGCCTTTGATGATGCGTATTTCGGCTAAGGAATACGTGGAAGGTGGCTATGGCATTAACGAAAGTTCCGAGTTTGCCAAGGCTTATAAAGAGGCAGGTGTTGACGTATTTGACATCTCATCTGGTGGCGAGGGACCTATTGGTGCATCGGGCAGACCAGGAACTCACGCAGCTTATCAAGTACCTCTCGCTAAAGCAATCAAAGAAGCTCTTGATGTGCCTGTGATTGCTGTTGGAAGGCTGGACGACCCGAAATTGGCAAATGCAGTCATCGGAAATGAAGAAGCTGATCTCGTTGCAGTCGGAAGAGGGTTGTTAAGAAATCCTTACTGGGCCTTGGAAGCTGCGTCTGCTTTGCGCAAGACAACGGACGTTCCAAAACAATATACGAATGGTTTTTAATGTATTAATAATTTAACGATTAAATGATCTTCATTAATACAGAAATAAGAAAGGACTCCTCTAATAAAACAGAAGGAGTCCTTTTTGAGGTTAAACTATACAAGGTAAAGGAACGATATTAGCCAGTAACCAGTCAAGAGATGGTAGTTGGCTCATCGCTTCCGCCTCTCAAGCGTTTAATATCTTCTCTGGGCGGAAATCCGAACATGCGAGAATATTCACGGCTGAATTGGGAAGGGCTCTCGTAACCTACCTGAAATGCTACATCTGCTGCATCGGTGGACTTGGATAATAACAAGCGGCGCGCTTCTTGCAGCCTAAGTTGTTTTTGAAACTGAATCGGACTCATGGCAGTCACTTCTTTAAAGTGTCTGTGCAGTGAGGCAGTACTCATATTTGCCAAATCCGCCAATTCCTCAACCCGAAAATTTTGCTCAGAATGATTCATAATATATTCAATAACGTCTCTGATTCGATAGGTATGGCTGCCCTCCATGGTAGCTTGTTCCAGGGCAGTCCCATGTGGACCTTTCAGAACTTTATAGAGAATTTCCTTTTTGAACAAAGGAGCGAGTAGTGGGATATCTTCCGAATGATCTTTCAACAAACGGGCTAACCTGACGACCGCATCCAGCAGAGACGACTCAGCTTGGCTGACAAACATCGCACGTCTCGTTGTTTTCCGCGGTCTTGCTGGGAAATCGGAATGGTTCAATACCTCCAGAATCTCACTGGATGTGAATTCAAGTTTCAGGGCCAGATAGGGAGCCTCAGACGAGGCTTGAATCACTTGTCCACTAACCGGCAAGTCAACGGTTGCCACGATATAACTTCCTGGACCATACCGGAAACGATCCTGTCCCAGCAGGACCTCTTTTTCACCCTGAACGATAATGCAAAAGGATGGTTCATTCACTCTAAATATAGGTTCAGTAACGACCGATTCACGGATTAGAAATAATGAAGGGATTACCGTAGGATGCACCCCGTCCTTGTCAGAAAAACGGTCAATGAGTGTGGCTAATTCGTTCTGTTGTTCATGTATTTGATCAGACATGCAAAGTTCTCCTTTTTCCTCACAACATAATAATCACATTCTATCGTATATTGACCGAAGGCGGTAGAAAACGGATAGGAATAGGCAAACATTTGATGTGAATGGATAAGACATTCTGATTGCTGGTTACATAATCACAAGTACACAGGTCATGATATACAACAAGTACAGAAGATATACACTTACGGTTCAGCTAATACATGATAAGATAAGAATGAAAAGGGTATCTGCATCTTTTATTTACTGATCGTTCCCGATGTGTTAGATTGATTTTGGGAGGGAAGTCGAATGGCTAGAAGTAAAGAGTTTGAAGTGAATGAAGTATTGGATAAAGCAATGAAGATCTTCTGGGAACAAGGTTACGAGAAAACGTCGATGAGTGACCTGGTTGAGCATATGGGAATTCATCGCAGAAGTATATATGATACATTTGACGACAAACATTCGCTGTTTTTGCAGGCAATGGATCGTTACAGAGGTAAGGTCAGCACCACATTACTTGCAGAAATCAAGGCATCCAAGACGGCAGTGGAAGCACTGCATAAAATCTTCGAAGTTATGATCAGTGAAGCAGAGGATACGCCATCGGGATGCTTGATCGTGAACTCCGCCGTAGAGCTTGGTACACGCGATCCGGACGTGGATACACGATCTCTTGATTCATTTAATGAAGCAGAGCAAATGTTTGAGCAAATCATTCAATGGGGGCAGCGGGAGGGAGAATTCTCTTCTGATCATGATGCGAAGGAAATGGCAGAGTACCTGCACAATATTTCTGTCGGCATCAGAGCCATGGCAAGAACCTCGACGGAAAAAGAAAAACTAAACCGTATTATCCATGTAACGATGAAACTTTTGGAAAAATGATGAGTAGAGACATACCCAAAAAAGTAGCTTGAAATCCGTTAGAGGACTTCAAGCTACTTTTTTGTGCGCTAATTTTAGAAAATAGAAAGTATGAACCATTAATTGGTGATGGCATTTTCCATCGGTTTAATTTTGTGAATCTCTTCGGTCCCAGCCTCCAAAGCTGTTTCGTAGTAGGAGCGTTTGTGCTCGATGACTTCCATGGTTCTTCTTAGTTCCTCCATTTGTGCTTCCACAATAGCTTTTCGCTCCGTAAACATGTCATATCTTTGCTTCAGCGAGGAGTCCCCCTCAGAGCACCATTCAATAAAGTCCTTAATGTCTTTAATAGGCATGCCGGTCAGCTTCAGACATTGGATGATCTTTAGAAAGTCAATGTCGGAGTCTTTGAACAAACGTGTTCCACTCGTGGTACGTTCCACAAAAGGCATGAGTCCTTCCTTGTCGTAGTAACGCAATGTATATACCGTAAGGTCTAATTTTTTGGCAACTTCACCGATTGAATAGGTCATTTTCATAAAATTCCTTTCTACTGGGGGTAGACTTCGAGTTAACTCTAGGATGATCCGAGTGAATTCTACCATGTTGGATTACTGGATGTCAAAGTACGTTGGAGATAAAAAAATAAGATAAACATTTGACCTAGAGTTAACTAGAGGGAGTAAGATTATTTTGAACTTTAAATTACTAGGAGGTTATCCCATTGATTATAGCTAAAGCCAGAGCCGTTGACGGACCAGACCAACAATTCAGAAGTGCTGAAATTAAACGACGTGATCTGGATACTAATGATGTATTAATTGAGATTAAATATGCTGGTATCTGCCATTCTGACATCCATACTGCCCACGGTGAATGGGGCCCTGTGAATTATCCACTTGTTCCTGGACACGAGATTGCCGGGATTGTAACCGATGTAGGAACAGGGGTCTCCAAATATAAAGTCGGTGATCGAGTAGGAGTCGGATGTATGGTTGACTCTTGTGGCGAGTGTGATAACTGCCGCAAAGGTGAAGAGCAATACTGTCTCAAAGGAAATATTCCTACTTACGCTGGTGTAGACAAATACGGTGAGCCTACGCAAGGTGGATATTCAACTCACATTGTTGTCGTAGAGGATTTCATCGTGCGCATCCCTGATAACATTGCACTTGATGCTGCTGCACCTTTGCTGTGTGCCGGTATTACGACGTATTCACCACTTCATCACTGGGGAGCTGGCCCAGGTAAGAAGGTTGCCGTTGTAGGTATGGGTGGTCTAGGTCATATGGCTGTCAAAATTGCACATGCGATGGGTGCGGAAGTAACGGTTCTCTCCCAATCCTTGAGCAAAAAAGAAGATGGACTACAATTTGGTGCAGATCACTACTTTGCCACCAGCGAGCCGGAAACATTCGAGAAACTTGCAGGCACATTTGATCTGATGATTAACACGGTAAGTGCGAATATTGACATTAACGCTTATTTCTCACTGCTCACACTGGATGGTACACTCGTGAACGTGGGTGCTCCTGCAGAGCCTTTAGCTGTTAACGTATTCTCACTCATCGGCCATCGCCGTTCATTCGCGGGTTCCATGATTGGTGGCATTCGTGAGACACAGGAAATGCTTGATTTCTGTGCAGAACATGATATTGCACCTAACATTGAGGTCATCTCCGCCGATCAGATTGACGAAGCATACAAACGTGTATTGGCTTCCGACGTGAAATATCGCTTTGTTATTGATATCAGCACTATGTAAGTGTGAACTGTGCAATAGTGATAGTTAAAGATAGAAAAAAAGCAGCTGCCGCCAAGGTCAGCTGCTTTTTGCTTTTCAGTTTGTTAATTGCTGATCATTCTACAACCCGTGCTTTTTTCGCAACGAACAGAAGATACCTGCGTCTAATAACTAGTGAAGTAAACATGAAAGGAGTGGAATGAGAAAGATGACAGTATCATTTTCACATCAGCCTGAAGGGTACGAATGTCCATTTTGTCGTATTTGGGGTATCGAGCGACCTGATCAGGGAACAAAACAAAGGGATATCATCTATCAGAATGAAATGGTAACGGCATTTATAGCGGGCAAATGGTGGCCAAACAATAAAGGACATGTTCTTATTGTTCCGAATCAACATTTCGAGAACATCTTTGAACTCCCTGCGGATTACGCTGTTGAAATTCACCGTGCGGCTCAGCTTACGGCATTTGCAATGAAAAGTACATATGGATGTGATGGGATTTCGACACGGCAACATAATGAACCTGCTGGCAATCAAGACGTCTGGCATTATCATCTCCATGTTTACCCTAGATACGTAAATGATCAACTTTATCTGACAAACGGTTCGCAGTCCGATCCAGATGAACGCGCTTTCTATGCGGATAAGTTGCGTTCTTGGATAAAGGAAAACATTTAAGGTCTAGAAGGAGATGAATTTGAGACCCTATGTTATATTTGATCAGAAGTAAGCTACATTAGGATATTCTTTGTAACGAAAAAATCATAAGATAAGAGAAGGGCTGTGCCAGTATTGAAAGGTAAGATATCTAAAAGGTTGATAGCAATTTTCGTAGTTTTCACATTGTATTTAGCCAGTACAAATCAGATGTACGCAGAATTCACCGAATTAAGCTTAGAGGAGCACGGAGGGCTACAGCAGGAATGGGTACATACTTTTCCTAAAGAAATTGATTATCTGAGCTTTGAACTAGGTTACACTCCACAAGACCATATTAATCGTCTTGCTCAGCTTGTTATGTTAAACCCCGCCACTGTGTCTGGTAATAACTTCAGCCTATATACGATAAATATTAAGACAGGGAAACTTGCCTGGACGTATGACATCAAAAATAAAGTGAAAAACTTTTATCCGTTGAATCATACATGGTTTTATAACGAGAGCGGTAATATATTTTATCAGTATTCTACAAATCACGGGAAAACGTTCAACATTCTTAGTTTGGATGCAAAAGGAAAGCGTTTATTCGAAAAGAAGGATTTAAGTTTCTCAAATATCTATCCGTATAAAAATGGAATTGTTCTGCAACAAACGGATAGTCTTAAAAATCAATCCCGTTTTATCACACTAAATTCCAAAGGAATAACGACAAGCGAGACTGTGTTAGGTTATAAAACTGAAGTACTGACTTCTGGTTATGTACTCCATTTTGTAGGTGAGAATAAAATCGAGGTTTTTAAAGATGTAACCTCTTTGAAAAAGCCGTTATTTACGATTAACTCCAAAAAGTTTGGTGGTTTCTACGTTGCGGGTTATCATCAACTAAATGGCGGTACACTAATTGTAGAATATGCAAGATCCAATTCATATGGTGGACAGAAATTAATGGCCTATGGAGTTAATGGTAAACTCAAATGGGACACCGTGCTTGATAGAAACATGAATATTTCTATGCATTCAACCGGAAGTAAACTATTAATTGATAACCAATCTGAACACATTATCACTTTATATGATCATAACTTCAAAAAGCTGTTTTCTCGTACGTATGAAGGAGAGCTTAATTTTAATGGTTTAATGAGATCCTATCGAAACGATAGCTATATTGAGTATACTAGTTTTGGGACCATTGATGAAAAATGGGAGAGAGGTATACCTTAATGAAAGATAATGGAGACATTATACTTAGTAAATACTTTGTTTTAGATGATGTGCATAAGAGTAACTTTGCATATGACTCGTCCGAAAATGTGGTCTATCGCACCGTGATTAGCGACCACCGATATAATCTGATTAAATACAAGGTAACTAAATAATAGTTGGAGTGCCGTTGATAACAACAATCAACGGCTTTTTATATTCTATGAAGGTTCAATATATTTGGAAGCAGGTTTGCAATCCAATCTTAAATTTCTTAAACTGTTGTATACAACGTAAAAAACGCCTATTAAAGAGAACTTTGTTGTTACAAATTCTTTTTGCATTAAAACAACCGATAAGGGTTTTTGAATTTGATATTCATGATAGAATGAGTTTGAATTGGACAATATAAGTAGTATATTTCATGATATAGGGGGGAACTAATGGAGACCTTTGCAGAATTTATAGCACGCATCGATAACCCGGAACACCAGGCACGAACGGAAGAAGTTTTGAACTGGGTCACTGAAAAATTCCCGAATTTAAAACAAAAAATAGCCTGGAATCAACCGATGTTTACCGACCATGAGACCTTTATTATTGGCTTTAGTGTATCCAAGCAACACTTGGCTGTTGCTCCCGAGAAGGCAGGAATTAATCGTTTTTCGGAAGAGATCACACAGGCGGGTTATGATCACACCAAAGAGTTGGTGCGGATGAAGTGGAAACAGGAGATTGATTTTTCGTTACTTGAGAGAATGATTGAGTTCAATATAGCGGATAAGGCAGAATGTTCAACATTCTGGCGTAAATAAATCGCGATATAAAAAGAAGACCCCCAACTTCCGGATACGGAAAGAGGAGGTCTTCTATATTTTAAGCAAAAGCGATTATTGAGCACCTACTACAGGGTGAGGTACATAGGGTTCTTCAAGGAATGAGACGTCTTCTGAGGTCAACTTAACAGAAAGAGCACCTACCGCATCTTCCAGATGCGATATTTTGGTGGCACCGATAATTGGTGCCGCTACAGTGTCTTTTTGCAGCAACCAGGCAAGTGCAATGTGTGTGCGAGGGACACCGTATTTTTCTGCAATGGATGCAACTCGTTCAACAACAAGCCGATCTGCATCACTTGTCGCATTGTACTTGGATTTCTGAATTTTGTCTGTCTCGGATCGAAGTGTTGATACGGACCAGTCACGGGTTAACCTGCCTGAAGCAAGAGGACTGTAGGGAGTCACACCAATCTTTTCTTCCTTGCATAAAGGCAACATTTCTCGTTCCTCTTCACGGTAGATGAGATTCAGGTGGTTTTGCATGGAGACAAACTTGGTCCAACCATTTTTCTCTGCTACATGTAATGCTTTTTGGAACTGCCATGCAAACATGGCCGAAGCGCCAATATATCTCACTTTACCGGACTTCACCACATCATGTAAGGCTTCCATGGTTTCTTCAATAGGCGTATTGTAGTCCCAACGATGAATGATATAGAGATCCACATAATCGGTTTCCAATCGTTTCAGGCTTTTATCAATCTCACTCAGGATGGCTTTTCTGGAAAGACCAGAACCGTTGGGTCCTTGATGCATTTGTCCGTGTACTTTGGTTGCAATGACAACCTCATCACGATTGGCATAATCCTTTAATGCCCGACCAAGGTATTCCTCGCTTGTACCCAGAGAGTATACATTCGCTGTATCGAAGAAATTAATGCCTAGATCCAGTGCTTTTTTGATCACGGGGCGAGAATTTTCTTCGTTCAGTACCCATTCATGAACCCATTTACTGGCATCCCCAAATCCCATACATCCCAGGCAAAATCGAGATACGTCCAAGCCTGTATTACCAAGTTTCGTATATTCCATGTTATGTTCAAATCCTTTCTAATGTTTATTATTGCCACCTGTATGGTGATCTATTTACACATTATTATGTCATAACGAATGGAACAACCTGTACCACATTTCTATCAAACTTTTGCCTAATCCTATCAGAATCTCTGAATTTGAATCAGTTGAGTCTATTGAGGTTCTCATATAAAAAGAAAAAGCCACTCGTTTCTCCAGTGGAGATTCAAAGGGCTTGTTCATAAAATATTATTTAATCATTGTTTGATGAATCCAATCACTTATTTGGGTTAATTTAAGATTGGCTTTGATGTTATCATCCAACTCTTGATACCGTGGAAGAAGATCTGTATGCCCATCAATCCATTGGTACAATCCTTTAAGACCTGCTGCTGTCTCACTTCCCAACAAAGGCTGAATCGCTGCTTCAAAATGGTCAAAAGGTAGAGACATGAAGCTGATCTTTTCACCTAATACAGCACTGAATTGTTCCGCTAATTGTTCACCTGTCAGGGCTTCTAATCCGGGTGCTGGGATAATGCTTCCTGCCAATTCCGAATGAGTCAAGGCATAATAGTGGAATTGAGCTGCATCGTTTAAGCTAATCCAGGAGATCGGCCTGTCTGCTGGTACCGGGTAGGCCAAAACGCCATTGTTCAGTATTCCGGGAATCAGGAAGTTTTCCAAGTATACAATGGGTTCCACAATGATATATGGAAGACCACTTTGCTGCAATTCATGGATAACTTCACGTTTCAATTCAATTCCTTTGGAATGGGTGATAGGGTCAGGAACATAGGTACCCGTGTTAACTACAATCAATTTAACGTTTGCCTGTATAGCAGCATCAATTGCATTTTTGGTATATTGTCTGATCTTATCCGAATTGAACTCCACCGGCAGGTTCAGGAAGACTTTACTTACACCTTCATGCGCCGTATGAAGCTGTTCCACATCTGATAGATCCCCGATGAAAGCTTCAATGTTTTGTTCCTTTAGTGTTTTGGCTGTTGCCTCATTTCGAGTAATCGTGCGAACCTCACAACCTTGTTGAACGAGTAATTGAGCGACAGCGCCGCCTTGGGAGCCCGATGCCCCATATACTAAAAATCGATCATTTTGTGTCATAGTGGTCAATAACTTCCTTTCAATATGTGATTGGAATGAATGAGTTAACACTCAGCAATGACCTCAGCATAACGGATTTAGAATAGGAGCGTAAGTACGCACATTAATGATATAGAGTATCCCTTAGGATACTATGGGAAGGCGTTTTACATATGTTTCGATCCCCAATCACCTAGCTGAAACAAGATCGAAGTCAGGCTTTGTCCTTTTTCTGTAAGGGAATATTCGACTTTAGGCGGAACTACAGGGTGGGTAACACGGTTTATCAAACCAGCTTCTTCAAGTTCTCGTAATTGCCTGGTTAATGTGCGATGCGTAATGGGGTCCAGCATTTTCTGTAATTCATTGAATCGAATTGTTGAATGGCGGATGAGCCGATTTATAATTAATAACTTCCATTTTCCACCAATCATATTGACTGCAAACTCAACAGGACAACGGTCCTCCACAGGTTCTATATTCATATTTATGTATCCCTCCCAAAAGCATCAACTCATGTTTCATGTTTCGTTCATTTTATCGAATTTATAAAGGGGTGTATAGCTTACAGCGCATTCAGGGTATGAACCATGCCCAGGACACAAAAAAAGATGCCCCTAGTGTAGCTCGAGGGACACCTTATATAATATAAATTATTGTTCAACTCAGACAGAACGAAAAAAAGCATTGAACGTGAAAAAAAGCCATGATATAATCTATAGCGCAATTGACATTTATATTGAATGTAAAGGATGAATCATTATTTCTCCTAATTTAATTTTACATCCGACATTCCGATTTGTCAATGCTCTTTTTTTTGGCCCTAATAAATGGAAAAGGGAGTGGACTCATTCATGGATAAAACAGTGGAATGGAAGTTGGAAGAGGAAAGACTAGTGCAGGTGAGGAACAAGCTTCAGGCACGACTCGACGAGTTAGAACCGAAGGTTGCCGGAATGCATGAACAGGTTGCCGAAATTCGTAAACGGTTCTGGGAAGAAGTGACGATTAATACCGGTTCGTACACGGATTTTGAAGATGCATTCTATACCATTAATCAGCAGTCGAGAGTGTTGGCGGAGAGGGAGCGCGGGCACAAGCTGTTAACACAACAATGGAAAAATACAAAGAGACTGCTTCCAACGCCGTATTTTGGCCGTTTCGACTATAAGGAAAAAGGCATGACATTGACTGAACAGATCTACATCGGCGTATCATCCTTCATGGATGAAGATGGTTTGAACTTTCTAATCTATGACTGGCGTACGCCAATTGCGAGTCTGTACTATGATCACTCTCCCGGGCCAGCAAGTTATGACACACCTTCAGGACGAATCGAAGGAAAGATGGAGCTCAAGCGTCAATTCCAGATTCAACATGGGCAACTTCATAGCATGTTTGATTCAACTGAGACGATTGGTGACGAATTGTTGCAGCAAGTGCTCGCCAAGGGTGCAGACTCACAAATGAAGAGTATTGTAGCAACTATCCAGAAGGAACAAAACGCCATCATCCGTGATGACCGAAGCCGAATGCTTATCGTTCAGGGGGCAGCTGGCAGTGGCAAGACGTCGGCTGCGTTACAGCGAGTCGCTTACTTACTATATAAACACCGCCAGACAGTTAAAGCAGATCAGATTGTACTTTTCTCGCCGAATCCGATGTTTACCAGTTATATCTCGACTGTGCTCCCGGAACTTGGGGAAGAGAATATGCAGCAGACGACTTTCCAGGAATATCTGAATTATTGGCTGGATTCCTCCATCCGACCAGAGGATGCCTTTGATCAGATTGAATATGTGCTGACAGCTCAGAATGATCCGGGATATGAAGCTCGTATGGAGGCGATCAAGTACAAAGCTTCCGAGACATTCCTGCAAGTGCTCCAAAACTACGGTAAGTGGTTAGGAAGAGAGGGGATGCGGTTTAACGGCATTCAATTTCGGGGACGTGAATTCATCAGTTCAGACCAAATCAAGACCCAATTTTACAGTTTGGATCAGAATCTTACCTTGTCCAACCGTATACTTCTTTTGCAGGAATGGTTGCTGAGAGAACTTGTTTCGCTGGAACGTCTGGAACGGGAAGCAGACTGGGTTCTGGAGGAGTTGAATTATCTGGACACGGATGAGTATGTGGAAGCTTTCCGCATGTTGCACAAAGAAAAGCCTGTATTCGATGTAGCGGAAAAATACGCAGCACGAGATAACGGTAATGACAGCGCAGTGCAAGATGAGGGTGCCTTTAACTTTGCAGTGCGAGAAGAGGAGTTGCTTCGTCAGAAACTGGTGAAAGACATGTTTAAACCTTTAAGAAAGAGTGTGCGGAAATTCCAGTTCGTGGATGTGAAAGGGATATACGAACAACTATTTGTAGATGAGACCGCTTATCGGGAACAAACGAATGGGGCAATCCCCCCACAGCACTGGCCTGAGATTTGTAAACAGACCAAGGCAATGATCCTTCAGAACAAGCTGTTCCATGAGGATGCTACTCCGTATTTATATGTAAAAGAGATGATCGAAGGCGTACGGACGAACACAGAGATTCGTTATGTCTTTGTTGATGAAGGTCAGGATTATTCGGCGTTTCAATACGAATATCTCAAGAAACTGTTTCCTCGTGCCCGCATGACGGTGCTGGGGGATTTCGGGCAGGCGATTTTTATGCAGGCTACGGATTTGGCAGCATCCAACTCGCCACTGGTTCACCTTTACGGAGCAGGCGAAACTACATTGATACGGCTCGTACGCAGTTATCGTTCAACCAAAGAGATTGTTGAATTCACGAGACAGATGTTACCAGGGGGAGAAGAGATTAGACCGTTTGAAAGGGGAGATCAGAAGCCTCTTTTAACAGGATTGAAGGACGAAAAGCTGCGTGGTGGGCAGATTCTCGCAGACATCGCCGCGCTTAAGGCGGAGGGGTTCGATTCCATCGCTGTGATTACGAAAACCGCGGCTGAAAGCCGTGACGCCTATGAAAGGTTGCAAAGTCAAGGCGGCGAAGGGTTGCAGCTCATAACAAAGGACACACAGATTTTCGAAAAAGGAATCATGGTTATTCCTGTGTATCTCGCCAAAGGCGTTGAGTTCGATGCTGTCCTGGTCTATGATGCTTCACCCGTTGCTTACAGCCAGGAATATGATCGCAAGCTTCTGTATACGGCCTGCACACGGGCCATGCACCGACTTCATCTATATACAGTGAGTGACTGGTCACCATTTGTGCAGGCGTTACCTGCGAATCTGTATGACATAAAATCATAATCCATATGTAAATCCGTTCTCAATGAAGGACCAAAGAAAGATGCTCGGAGCCTTATTTCAAAGGTTATCGGGCATCTTCTTTTTATAAAGACATGAATCATAAAAGTTATTCTTTACTGATCGTTCCTGATGTGATAGATTGTTATTAGAGATTATGAGAATGATCATTCCCATAACAACTCGAAAATGAATAAATTCTCAATGAGAGGGAGTAATAATAAATGAATATTTCCAAACAAGTTGCTATTGTAAGTGGGGCTAATCGAGGGTTGGGCAAGGAGCTTGCTCTTGAACTGCTGGCGAGGGGAACCAAAGTGTATGCTGGGGCACGAAACCCTGAATCCATTGATCTGCCCGGGGCTATTCCACTGCAACTCGATATTACGGATCCACAATCTGTCATGGCTGCAGCTGAGATAGCTAGTGATGTAACCCTTCTAATCAATAATGCCGGTTCCGCTACGGGTGCTTCTCTGCTCACGGGTGAGCTGAACGATATTCACTTGGAATTCAATACACATGTATTCGGTACGCTTTCAATGATTCGTGCGTTTGCACCGGTAATAGAGAAGAATGGGGGAGGTTCGATACTGAATATCCTGTCTGCTCTATCTTGGCTCAGCCTTGGTAATTCAGGAGCATATTCAGCTGCAAAGTCCGCTCAGTGGGGAATTACGAATGCATTACGTCTCGAATTAGCCCCTAAGAACGTTAGCGTTGCCGGATTGCACGTGGCGTTCATGGATACGGATATGACGGCAGGTATCGATGCACCAAAAACGAGCCCAACGGATATTGCCAAAATTGCAATAGATTCCATTGAAGCGGATCTCTACGAAATTATTGCTGATGATACTAGTCGGAATGTACAACAGGGTCTTGCTGGTGGTGTTGCTGCCCTTTACCCGCAATTGTTTCAAAAATAGAGAGGTGTAGATACATTTCTCGCTATAAATAAAACAACCCCCGCCAGATCTGGTGGGGGTTAAGTCTGTCATGAATTCTCTAATTCCATTCCTTCAAGAACGGTGAGAATATGAGGTTTAACCTTTAACTGCACCGGCAGTAAGGCCGCTGACAATATATTTTTGCCCGAATAGATACAGGATGAATACAGGCAGGGAAGTAAGCACGAGATTGGCGAAGATCAGGTTCCAGTCCCGGCTATATTTGCCGTAGAAATTGTAGATCGACAGTGGCATCGTCCATGTGGAACTGTCTGTCAGGAAGTACACCGGAATTGTAATGTCATTCCAGACGGACATGAACACCATGATGGCTACCGTTGCGTTAACGGGCAGGATGAGCGGTGTGACGATGCGGAAGAACACCCCGAACACACTTGCTCCTTCCAGAAATGCCACTTCGTCCAGCGCTCGTGGAATGGTTTTGATGAATCCACTATACAAGAATACACTGAAAGCTGTATTTAACGCGGCGTAGATCAGGATAACACTTGTGATGCTGCCGTAGAATCCCAATCCCTGTACAACCCGTATAGTCGTAATAATCGACATTGGCGCAATCAGTCCCATGAAGAAATACATGTAGATCGTGCCGGATAGTTTGGTTTCCCGACGTGCCAGAATGAATGCCGCTGCCGAAGAAGCGACGATATTAATGATGGAAGATACGCCAGTAATCAAAATGCTGTTGAAGAACGCTCGCGACAGACCACCTTCCTGGAAGACACGAACATAGTTCGAGAACTGCCATGTTTCCGGAAAACTCAGGGAGAAGCTAAGCACTTCGGCGCTGGTTTTGAAAGAACCAAAGATCAGAATGACAAGCGGCAACAGAACGATAAGAGAGGCCAGAATCAGGAAACCTTCCACGATATAGTTGCGGATGGCGAGTTTGCGTGTATAGCCCATGTTATTCCGTAACCTCCTTACGCCGCATGAAGATCAATAGTGGTATAGCGATAATGGTAACGACCACGAACAGAAGGGTGTTGACCGCCGTACCAAGTCCCCAGTTGCCTTCGCCGAAAGATCGCAGAATGATTGTACCTACCACCTGTGAAGCGTTACCCGGGCCACCACCGGTCATGACATATACTTCGGAGAATACTTTGAGTCCACCGATCAATGTCAGCATCAGGTTAATGTTAATCGCGGGCAGCAAGAGTGGTAGTGTGATTTTGAAAAAACTTCTCCACGAACTTGCGCCATCAATCTTTGCTGCTTCGTAATACTCTTGAGAAATGGACTGCAGGCCCGCCAGATAGATAGCCATCTGGAACCCTGCACTCTGCCAGATCGAGACGATGGCAATCGTCCAGATCACAATCGATGGGTTGGTAAGCCAAGCTTGGCTTAACGAATGTAATCCTACAGATTCCAACAAATTGTTGATTGTACCTTCGGTACGCAACATGGGAGTGAACAGAATGCTGATCACAAGGATGCTGAGAATGGAAGGGGAGTAGAAGATCGCGCGCAGCAGGTTCTTTGTTCTTAGTCGCATGTTAAGTCCTACGGCCAGCAATAGACCGATGACATTTTTGCCAACGACGGTGACGATTGCAAATATTGCCGTGTTTTTCAGCGCCAGAATAAGCGTTTTGTCTGAGAAAATTTTCTGGAAATTATCCCACCCGATGAACTTCAGCTCCAGCCGGTCCAGCCGCCAATCCGTGAACGAATAATAGAAAGCGGCGAGAGCAGGCACAACAAAAAAGATGGAGTAGATAATCAGTGCGGGAAATATCATGTAATACGAGTACAGATTTTTAGTCCTTTTCATGTCTCACACTCCGTTATAGCCAGGCAGCATAACGGTCGATCCTGTTATGCTGCCTTATATTTCACTCTTTAGAAACCTTCTACACCTTTATCCTGCATCAGCTGACTGAACTTCTCATCCCAGGATTTCAGTACTTCTTCCGGTGACAAACCACCCGCGAATTGATCCTGTAACAACCGATACAGTTCGCTGCGATCAACCAGCATGTATGCATCCGTTGTCAGCACAGTTTTCTTCGGCGTAATATAATTATCTACAATATCCTGTTTGTAAGCTGGCAGTTCCGGTGTCGTAACGTCACTGAAATTAGATACGTATCCTTTGGAATCGACGATCTGTTGTGCGACATCCTTGGAAGCGATATAGTCCAGGAACTTTTTGGCTTCATCCAGATGTTTGGATTTCTTCGGAATGAACAGTTGTCCGCCGAGTGGACTTGCACCCAGACTGGCATTGTCTGACGATGGAATCGGGAATACGCCCAGTTCCATATTTGGATCTTGCTCGGCCACGCCTTCAATTAACCAATCGCCCATAAACATCATGGCAACTTCCTTGTTCAGGAATTTACCTACGGCCATGTCATAGCTGTCGCTAAGCACATCCGTGTTGGTGTAACCTTTGGTGTAAATTTCATATTGTTGTTCCAGGAATGTTTTGAATTCCGGGATATCAGACCATTTTTTCTTATTGCTGTTCAATTCATCAAAAAAAGTCGGTTCATTTTTGGCTACAAAATCGGCAAAAGCTGCAGCAGGCCAGATGTTGGCAGCCCAGGCATCTTTGTAAGGCATGAATACAGGTGTAATGCCACTCGCTTTGATTTTTTCACAGATCGCCAGGAATTCTTCGTAGTTGGTTGGAATCGACAACCCGAGTTCTTCAAAGATTTGTTTGTTATAAACGACCCCTTGCATCCCCGTATCTTGGCTGACATGGAAGCTGTAGAGATGGCCACCAGAAGAGAGGACGTCTTTGTTCACAATTCTGCTCGCCCAAGGCTCGTTATCCAGAATCTCGAAGTTACGTTCAAGGTTCAGGTCCGTGACTGCGCTCGCCAGATTGTACTGAATAATGTCAGGCGTTTCATCTACAGCCAGTTTGGTTTGCAGTACAGTTGTTGTTTGTTCCGCCGGAATCAGCTGCAAATTGACACGAATGTTTGTTTGTTTTTCGAATGCATCGAGAATGTCCTGCTGGATAAAGGCAGAGTCCTGAGAACTTTTAGAGATTGCCAGCTCCAATGTGACTTTGCCACTCTTGCTGTCCCCGCCAGCAGCAGTGCCGGAATCCGTACCTCCTGATCCACAAGCCGTTAACGAGACAGATAATAAACTGGCCAGAATAATAGAAAACGCCTTTTTTCTTTTTATTGTTTTCAATGCAAATCCCCCTCTGAAACATGTAGTGAATCCGTTTACAAGTCCGATTATAGATTCTTTTCTCGCCCCGGTACATGTCTGTGCTTGAACGTTGATGTGTAAAATCCTGAACTTGAAATCGCTATCATTTCATGAAATACCGTGATAGAGTAGACATGAATATAAGGGATTTCACATCATGTCAGAACAGGAGGGCATCTCTGAGAATGGCAAAGCTCATACATAAAGCAACTCAATTCAGTTTGCAGACAAAGGTGTTTCTGACATTTCTGGCTCTGCTTTTGTTTGTGTTGGGCTGTTTTATCGTTTATGTGAATGTGATCGTAGTCCGCCCGCTCAAACTGAAAACAGAGCAGGATACGCTCGTTACAGCTACGAAGGTAAGAGAGCAGGTTGACCTTTACGTAGAACAGCAGAACCAAATGTCGCAGCGAATATTATCCAGCAAAAATATATTTGCAGCCATGGACAAGAGCTCCTCAGCGCATAGTAATTATGAAAGACTGAAACAGATTCGGATCATCAAAGACATCATGTTTCAGGCCATCGGGCCGAGCATGAATATCAAGGACATGTCCATCTACGACAATCACGGGGTTCTCCTGACATCATACCTTGGTTCGGGCAATCAACCCGCAATACTGAACACCATGATGGAGAGTAGTCAGGTCGGACGAGATTGGACGGAAAGTGGTTTTGTTCTGCTGCGTCAAGACGATACGATCTCCTTTGTTCGCACGATCAATGATCAGAACGGCAAGGTGTACGGTTATCTTAGCATCCAGATGGAACAGGCCTATATACAGAACCTAACGGAGGGAGTTACCGCTGGCGATGTCTATATTCTGAATGAACAAGGGGAGCAGATGACGGGCTCGGAAGCGGGTGCGACATTTACCAAATGGACAAAGCCTGCATCAGACGAGGGACTGGATGTGGACAAAAACGACAATTATATCACACATTCCACATCACCCAGTACAGGCTGGATCACGTATATCATAACGCCCAAAAAATCTGTTCTAGGCTCGATTCATTCGGTTCAGACGATGTCCATTCTGCTGATTACAGCACTGATGCTGGTTTCGTTTGTGTATATCTTCTTGTCGACACGTAACCTGCTGCTGCCTATCCGCAAGCTACGCGGTCAGATCTGGCGCATGAATTACAGCAATATGAATCTGAAAGTGGATGAAACGCCGAAGAATAACGATCTCTTATTGCTGAATGAAGCCTTTCAGGATCTGATGGAGAGGCTGCAGCAATCCATTGACCGGGAAAAATCGGCGCTTCATGAAGAAGTAAAGGCGCGTAATTCGGCGCTGCAAGCCCAGATTGCACCTCATTTTATTCATAATGTCTTATACCTGATCAGTATTGCCGCCCAAGAGGGGAAGACCAAAGTTGTATCGGATATGTGCAAACATCTTTCGGACAGTCTGCGTTATATTGTCTCTTCACCATACGCGCATGTGACTTTGGCTGAGGAGCTTCAACATACGAGACATTATCTGTCCCTTGTACAACAAAAGTACGAAGAGGATCTGGAGTGGGACATCTGTGCTGACGAGCTGGCGAACGATATCCGATTGCCGCGGTTGGTCATTCAGCCGTTTGTGGAAAACTGCATTGAACATGCCTTTGCCAACACCACGCCGCCTTGGCGTATCCAGATTACCGTGAAGCAATATAACGGATTATGGGCTTTGGAGATCAAAGATAACGGAGAGGGCTTTCCACCGGATAAGATCCAGGAGATTTTAGCCAATATTCAGGCATCGGGTTCCGGAATGAACCAGACTGCCGATCGTGCCACAGCCCTTGGTAACATGGGGATTATCAACAGTGTCAATCGACTCAAACTAATGTATAACAACCGGCTCTTTATTAATATATTTAACAATCATGCGGAAGAGCAACATGGAGCAACGATTCAAATCATCGGCTCACTGACGAAGGATTTTTACTAACTAGGAGGCATAGGCGATGTATAACGTTATGATCGTTGAGGATAGCAAACCGATATTACGTAATATTAAAATGCTCTTGGAAACGCTGAGCTTCCCGATTCGTGTAACGGCTACGGCAACAAATGGAGAGGAAGCCTTGGCGGCGATAAAGCAGTCACCGATTGATCTGCTGTTGACCGATATACGAATGCCGAAAATGGACGGACTGTCCCTGATTGAGCAAGCCAAAATTGCCAACCCGGATCTGAAGGTCATCTTGATTAGCGGTTACAGCGATTTTGAATACACAAGAAAAGCATTGAACCTGCAAGTGTTTGACTATTTGTTAAAACCCGTCGAGCGAGAGGCGCTTGAAGAAGTCATGGGTCGGGTAATTGACCAACTTGATCAACAGATGTCCAAGGAACTGCTGGATTTGCAGGAAATCATTCATCCCCAATGTGAGACTACGTCGAAACAGGGGGAGCATTTTCCGCCTTTATTCAGCCAGATGATGATCATTATGAGCAGACAGCCTTTTACCGCAGGGCATGAACGTTGGGTGCAGGTGGAACTTGAGGGTTTAGTGCAGGATTTTTTTGCATTCCATCCTTGTCGTGTTTACACCAGTCAAACTTCATATCAATTTATCGCTTTTGTCAACAAGAGTGCACTTGAGGTGTACTCTTCCGTACATGAATGTCTTGAATCGATGCGACGGCATTTGGTTGCGCATGACATCGATGCAATCATTGGAGGACAACTTCTATTCGCTGAGTCTGGTAATCTGCCGGAGCTCTATCACCGAATGTCGTCCATTTTGTCTGAGCAGCAACGGTTGAAACAAGGAATAGTGTTGGATACCGGGAATCCGGTGTCGATGGCCAGATCTGAGACAGGCTGTCTGGATCCGCTGCAGGAATCAGCTTTTGTACAGATGATACAGGCTCGGCAGAAAGAACGGTTTGCTCTTAAGTTATCCGAATTGCTGAATCGATGGGCAGAGGAAAATGTACATATGACCGAGGTGGATCGGTTTATTGGATTGATTGTAGACACGTTTGCTCATCTGTACGAGGAACAGGGGGCGGGCATGAGATTGGGTCTGGAGCTTCGGTCAAGACAATTCGCCCAGGCACAGTCCTATGCCGATTTTTGCCAGGAACTGGCGGAATGGACGGGACAGTGCTTCGATATGCTGCAATCCCACGTTCGAAAAAGCAAGGCGATCCTGTTCGAACAGATTGACGATTACGTAAAACTAAATAAATACTCTCAATTATCTATCAACGACATTGCCATGAAGTTTCACGTTAGCCCGTCGTACGTCAGCAGAGTGATCAAAAATGCAACACAAATTACGTTTGTCCAGTATTACACCCGGCTTCGCATTCAGGAGGCATGCAGACTGATGGAAAGTCAACCCGACATGAAGTTTAAGGAGGTTTCCGATGTACTGTCATTTAGCGACCAGCACTATTTCTCGAAGGTGTTCAAAGAGTATACGGGGCTAAGTCCTACGGATTATAAACAACAGATGTCTGGTATAAAGACCCAATCATAGTTAACAAACCCTTTTTATTTATGTTATAATACTAAACAAATACGGCTTGTTACTGAATTCATTCAGGCAATACCTATGTATATACATGCTCAAAGTTTCTTTGGGTGTGCATATATATGGGTTTTTTTGCGTTTACTGGCCGATTAGTTCTACCAAAAATGAATAAAGAGAGGAAGATTGAACTTGAAAAAGGAAAGTGAAAAAAGGTCATTTTGTAAGAAAGGAGGAGCCGTTTTACGATTAATGAGTACTCGACTCATTGCAGCTTTCCTTGCGGTACTTATTATCCCCACTGCACTTATCGGATATTTCTCGTATCATAGTGCCAAAGATCAAGTACAACAAAAAATGACAGAGCCCATCAATACCATATTAACGATGACCGGACAGCATATTAACAATCTGGTGGGGGAAAAAGCGGCATTATTGAGTTATATAGACAGTATGTATGGCTCCGACCCCAGTCAGGCGAACAATGAAGCACTACAAGTAGGAATCGACCAGTTAGCTGATACATACCCTGATATTCTTGCCATAACCGTAGGCAACGACCAAGGCAGTGTTATATCTTCTCCAGCAATAGAGGATGCAACATACGATCCACGCAGCACAGAATGGTATGCCAATGGTGAAAGTAACAATGGATCACTCTATTTTTCGAGTATTATGAATGATCCGGCATCCGGGAAGATTTATGTAGAGATTTCAAAAGCTCTTTCAGATGAACATGGTGTAGCAAGTATTAAACTTGATCTGGAGCCATTAGCAAAAGCGTTATCATATGTTGATGTAGGAGGCAATGGAAGTCTGATTGTAGTGGACTCCAATCGAACGATTGCAGCTTGGTCCGGTGCGATTGCAAAAGGTGGAGGAGGAGAGCTCGGCGGAGCACTCATCGAGGGAATTCCAGTCCATCCAAATACGGCTTCAAATTCCGATGAACCGATGGCATTTTCCCAATTTGTCAGAACGGATCTGGCGTATGATCTGGAGGTATATAACGGTGTTAATGCTTTGACGGGTTGGAATGTCATTGCTTTGATGGGCCATGAAGATTTTATCGCCGCAGCGAAACCCATTATGTTATCGAGTCTAACGGTCATTGTTATATCTGTATTGATTGCCGGTGTAATTATTTTCTTCATTCTGAGATCTTTTATCGTACCTATGCAAAAACTGCGAAAGGCCACCCGCAGCGTAAGCGAAGGGAATCTGTCCGAACGGGTTAATCTTAAAACCGAAAACGAATTTGGTATATTGGCAAATGATTTTGACCAAATGACCATCTCCCTTCAATCGGTGGTTGCTGAACTTCACCAGACTTCATCGTTGTTAAGTCACTCTTCCCAGATGATTCAGGAAAGTACAGAACAAACCACCCAATCGGTTCAACATGTGGCTGAAACCATGCAACAGACTGCGGAATCAGCTATCGTTGGGGCGGAGAATTCGGAACAAACCGCGAATGCCGTAGAAGAGATGGCGAGAGGCATCAGTACAATTGCAGAATCTGCGAGTGCGATTGTGGATTCGGCTGAAGAGACGGAGCGCGCTGTTGCTAATGGTGGGAAAACGATAAACCAGGTCGGAGAACAAATGGAACATATTCTCGGAGCTGTTGAAGAAACCTCGGCATTGATTAACGAGCTGTCCAGTCTATCCGCTGAAGCCAATCGAATGAATGAAGCGATTGCGGATATCTCTCGGCAAACCAATCTTCTATCACTGAATGCCTCTATTGAAGCATCAAGAGCAGGAGAACACGGAAAAGGTTTTGCTGTCGTTGCTGGTGAAGTGCGCACGTTATCGATGCAATCCAAACAAAGTGCGGACGAGATTGGCGCTACTATTGGTAAAATGCTTGATCTGATTGCCAAATCCACGTCTCTTATGAATGATAAAGTTCGTAATCAAGTTGGTGAAGGAATACGGATCAGCCAAGAGGCTTCAGTAACCATATCGAACATTGAACAGTATACAACACATATCGTGGATCAAATTCAGGATATTTCCGCTGTCTCAGAACAGTTGTCAGCCAGCACGGAAGAAGTGTCGGCTACAGTTGCCGCGATGAGTCATATCTCTAAAGTATCGGCTGATAGTGCTCAGACAACTTCAGCAGCAGCCCAAGAGCAAATGGCGGCGATGCAGGAGATATCCGCATCATCTGCTCAGCTATCCAAAACAGCTGAGAATATGCAAGAACTGGTTCGCCGGTTTAAGCTCTAGAGTAGAAGTAAGTAAATGTGTAAAGAAATATGTAAAGCAAAAGGCGCTCCCCCAATGGAGCGCCTTTTTGCATGTAGTAAGATTAGTAAGAATGTGACACCTCATCCCCGAACATATCCTTTTGATTCTTTTTTCGGAAACTTCGTGGTGATTCACCAACCGTTTTGGTAAATAAAATCGTAAAGTAATTGGGGTTATCGTAACCGACCAGTTTGGCAATTTCCCATATTTTTTTGTTGGTTGAGACTAATAATCGGGTGGCTTCACCCATTCTTCGTTGAATCAGGTAATGATAAGGAGAAGTGCCATAGTGATTTTTATACATATGAATTAAGTAATAAAAATCGATATGAAATTGATCTGCCAATTCTTTGAGTTTAATGTTCTGCCGATAGTTGGTATCCAAATAGTCTTTAATGCTCTCAGCAAGGGCATTGCTCCCAACGATCTCCCCACTAGGAAGCTGTTGACGGGACTGCCGATCGACGATCAGAAGTATTGCTTTCAGGACATGCTCAGAGATCGACTCGTATCCATGTTCCCGGATTGAAAATTCATTGAAGAGAGTCTGCATTAACGAATGGAGCTCATCGGAATATCGGTTGGCTCGAATGATCGGATTGTTAGAGGGAGGAATGACCCAATCCTCAAGGGTCTGGGTGCCTTCTGTAAAACGAAAGCCGCAATAAAAGGTGGATAACGGGAATTCAGGATTGGACTTCTCCTCGTGAAGAGTACCCTTGTTATATATGAGCATGTCCCCTTTCTGAGCCCAGTGTTTGGTACCGTCAATGGTGAATAATCCTTTGCCTTCAGTTACGTAGATAATCTCATGCAGATCGTCATGTTTATGCGTCGGAAAACTCCAATGGGGATTGTCGGCCAGTTTGCCTACATAAATAATGGTGCAATCTCGATTTGGATGCCGTTGGCCGGATTCGTGGTGTGTATTCATCTATGTCTTCCCTTCAGAATCAGTAATGAAAGTCTGTGTTGAAATGACAACATATATAATGTTTTGCAATAAAACCACAACAACCTTGATTGTCGCCATGGTATATCTGACAGTACAATTTCACTATCCAAAATGTACTATATATCGAAAGTGAAGGGATGGGAAAGCAGAAAATACATGAATTAATGATCGTAGACAGAATTGAAGCGCTTGCAACAATAGAAAGGATTAGTGAGTATTGATTTATGACTAGAAATAGAGAGAACCTACTTATTTTAACGCTTACACTTGTTAGCTTTGTACTGGGAACAACCGAGTATGTTATCGTGGGTGTGTTGAAGGAAATTGAAAGTTACATGAAAGTATCAATTGCTGCCGCGGGTATGCTTGTCTCCGGTTTTGCGATTGCATACGCAGTGGGTACACCATTTGCTGTGGCCTTCTTGGCCAAAATATCCAGAAGGAGTTCCATATTGATCGGATTTGCAATCGTGTTAGCATTAAATCTATTGACCGTGTTCTCAACAACGTTCTCTTCTCTGATGGCCATTCGCATCGTGTCGGCCGTTGCTTGTGGACTTACGATATCACTTTCGATCTCGATCGTAAGCGACGCAGTGAACCGGGAGCGAAGAGGGGAAGCTATCGCCTGGATTTTGGGCGGATTTTCAATCGCTAATGTGCTAGGTGTTCCGCTCGGTACATTTATCGGACAACATCTGAGCTGGTCCATGACGTTTGTTGTTACAGCATGCATAGGTGTTGTGCCGCTGGTATTCATGTTTCGTATTCTGCCACGCCAAACAACAACGATTGCAGGTTCGTTCAGTGATCAGATGTCTCTCTTTGTGAAGCCACGGATATTGCTGGCCTGTCTGATCCCTGTACTGGGAAACAGCTGTATTTTCGTCGTTTTTACTTACATTACACCACTCCTGAGTGAGACGATGGGTGTGCCAGTACAATGGATTAGTGCCATACTCCTGATCTATGGCGCCTGCAGCATCCTGAGTAACTGGATTGGTGCCAAAATAGCCAAGGGTGATTTCCTACCCAAGCTCAAGGGGCTTTTCGTAATCCAAGCGATCCTCTTCCTGGGCATGAGTTTTGCCGTTTCCAATCTGTGGATCGGCTTGGCATTCCTGTTCCTGATTGGATGTGTGTCATCCTCCATGAGCGCGGCATCCCAGTTATATTTGTTTGATGTGTCAGGATCGATCGCGCCGGGGTCCAAAGCATTTGCATCTACACTCCTGCCTGTGGCGGCCAATGTAGGTATAGCGCTAGGCTCTGGTGTCGGGGGAATTGCCGTCAATATGGGTGGTGTCCAGTGGGTGCCTCCAGTTGCTGTGATGCTTGCCTTGCTGGCTTTTGTCATAACCCTGATATGCCAGCGTTCCATCCAAGTGAATTCAGACGAAGCAACCACTGTAAAAGCAGCTTAGATGAGATGCTGTCTAGACTAAACGCATGAATGCGTATATATAGTATATGAACTACAAACAAAGTCGCTGTTATGCGGCTTTGTTTTTTTTTTAGTTTTCCAGCATTCCGGATGTAACGGGTTCGCAGATTGTAAAGGTAGGAAAATGCAATAATTCAGTGAATTTGTATATGAAGAGATCTGATAAAATGAATGAAAAGATAGGAGGGGAACCCATGAAAAAGCCGATGATCGGTGTTCTGCCTTTGTACGATATTGACAAAAAAAGTTACTGGATGCTTCCAGATTATATGAACGCCATAGAAGGAGCAGGTGGGATTCCAATTATGCTGCCTTTGACAACGGATACCGAGATCATAGCAACGCTGGCTAATCAGTTCGACGGGTTCCTGTTCACCGGGGGACATGATCTCAATCCTGAGCTGTATCATGAGCATGCAGAGGTTACCTGCGGAGAGTTGTGTATTGAACGCGATATGATGGAGTCGATATTATTACAAAAGGTAATTGAGCTTGATAAACCTGCCTTTGGCATATGCCGTGGACTACAACTATTTAACGTTATGTTGGGTGGAACGTTATATCAAGACATTCCGACTAGTCTTCAGCTTCATGTGAACAAGTTCGTTAATCATAAGCAAAGTCCGCCGTATACGAATCTTGTACATGATGTACATATTGAGGAAAATAATTTGCTTCGTGATATCTTGCAAACTGATACGATAAAAGTGAACAGCTACCACCATCAGGGAATCAAGATGTTATCGGATAAGTTAACTGCTGTGGCCGTCGCTGAAGATGGACTCGTTGAATCCGCGGTAATGCCGAACCGCTCGTTTGTTTTGGCTGTGCAGTGGCATCCAGAGTACAGCTACAAAGTAGATGACTACAGTTAGAAGTTATTTGCGGCGTTTGTTAATGCTGCTAAATCCCCACGCTATAGTACCCATATTGAAGACATAACCGCATAATATGAAAAAGAAAAAAGACCTCCTGTTTATAAAAACAGAGGAGGTCTTTGTATTGGTGAATGTAGTCGTAATAGTAATCATGGTATTACCATTACGATTGTTGTGGAATGATTATTTTAATCCAGACTTCGTGTTGGCATGCTCTTCAGCATTCAGGGAAGCAATCAGCTTCTCGCCTTCAACATCTAGGTTTGGCAGAATGCGATCCAGCCATTTTGGAAGTGCCCAAGCTTTGTCTCCGAAAATAGCCATGATGGCAGGGACCAAGCCCATACGGATGATGAAAGCATCAATCAGAATGCCTACCGCCAAAGTGAAACCAATCTGTTTGATCATGACATCGTCAGTGAATATAAATCCTGCAAATACAGAGACCATAATCACTGCTGCGGCAACAACCACGCGACTTACCTGATTGTACCCATGAACAACGGATTCGGTCCCGCGATGACCATGCACATAGGATTCCCGCATGGAGCTCACAAGGAAGACTTGATAGTCCATCGCCAGGCCATACAGGATACCTGTTACGATGATCGGCATAAAGCTCAGCAGCGGGCCACCGGTATCGAAACCAAAGAGCGAATGCAGCCAGCCCCATTGGAATACAGCAGTGGTGATCCCGAATGTAGCCAGGATACTAAGCAGGAAACCAATTGTTGCTTTGATGGGAACGATGATCGAACGGAATACGAGTAACAGAATGATCAGTGACAACAGGATAATAATGCCTACATAAATAGGGAACACCTGCGCCAGTTTGGCAGACATATCGATGTTAACAGCTGTGAGTCCAGTAACTCCGAGTTTCACATCATAGGTCTGTGCGATGCTGGAATCAGCCTCGCGTAGATCAGTGACCAGTGTTTTAGTGAGATTATCGTTAGGACCCGTTTTTGGAATGAGACTGAAAATAGCTAAATCTTCTGTCATACCAAGCGGTGTGACTTGTGCAACGTTATTCTGACCTTGAAGTTCCATCACCAGACCACCCAAGAGTTCCGGTGTAACTTTTGCGGAAGACTGATTAGGCTCTGCTACCAGAATAAGGGGTCCGTTGAATCCTTCTCCGAAACCTTCGGAGATGGCATCGTAGCTTTGTCTTGCAGTTGTATCCAGATTCGCTGAGGAAGCTCCGGGGATACCCATTTCCATTTTCGCGATAGGTGTCGCGGCAAAACCAAGAATGACGATGATGGCGATAATGGTAGCCCAACGATTTTTGATAACGAATTTTACCCATCTGTTCGCGACTCCGTGGTTAGTGGCTTTAGGATGTTTCGCGCTTTTCTCACGAGCTTTGGCGGAACAGATGCGTTCTCCTACCAATCCCAGTAAAGCCGGCAACAGGGTTAAAGCAACAAATACGTTGATGAGCACGGTGGCAGCTGCGACCAAAGCCATCGTAGACAAGAATGTGAGACCGATGACAAGCATACCGCACAGTGCAATAATGACGGTTAATCCGGCAAAAAATACTGCGCTGCCCGATGTACCAATGGCTCTGGCCGTTGCTTCTTTTGCGCTCAAGCCTTGATCAATGATCATTCGACGCTGGCGATTAACAATGAAGAGCGCATAATCGATTCCAACAGCCAATCCAACCATTAGAGCTAGAACGGAAGTGACACTAGGCATTTCAATGAATTTGGAGATGGAGAACGCACCACCAACTCCAATGGCAACACCGAGGAGTGCAGTGATCAGAGGCAGACCTGCTGCAACAACGGAGCCAAGGGTGATCAGCAATACAATGACAGCAATCACCAATCCGACAATCTCAGCCGAGCCGACCCCAATCGATACCGTTTTGAGCGTTTCGCCCGGCAGTACCTTAATATTGGTTCCTTGCTCTACCGTCATAACAGATTGAATAACGGAATCAAATACATCCTGTGTTATGGCAGACTGTTCAATTGTAAATTGGAACTGGAACAGTGCAATGCTGCCGTCCGAAGAGATCAGCATTCCAGGTACAGGAACACCATCTACCATCAAAGGTCCATAGGGAGGAGGCGTGGTTGTTGCGGATTGCGCCATATCAGTAGCCTGAGCATTCTGAGCCATCTCCGCCTGAGCACCCGAATTACCCGCTTCAGCTGCATAGTCCGCAGGGTTAATGACTTTGTCTAATCCGTAAACTTCATTTACACCTTTCATCATGGCGGCCAAACGTTCAGGCGTATCCAAACGCTCGTTGTCTGGAGCTTTGAAGACAACACTTCCTTGACCGCCGGAGGCGGCAGGCAGTTCTTTTGCCAATTGATCCAGAACCTTCTGTGACTCTGTGCCTTCAATCTTCATTTCGGAACTGATGTGAATACCATTGATGCTGATCATGGAGATGACAATTCCCAGAATTAAAACCCAGCCAATGATGAAATAGGCAGGTTTGCTAAAAGCGGTTTTCCCCACTCTGTATAATAATGTAGACATTTCTCTATTTTACACTCCTCTATGATGAATGTGGATGGTTGACATGTTCAAATCCTGCCCGTAAATGATTAAACGTGGTTTCCAAAAATTGATCGAATGTTAAAACACCGGGCTTGGTATCTTCAGTAATGACTTGTCCGGGCAGTAACACATTGAGTCTTCCATCAATTAATGGCAGTATTGTTCCATATAGTGCGTTGATCAAAAGATAAGTATAGATCTCGTCATACTTCCCGTTAGATAAGTCTAATAAGGTATCTTGTGCCTGCGTCTGCATCCGGTGCATGGCTCCAAGGTAATGCGGTTCAAGCACGGGATAGGTCTGGGATAGCGATAGTAGCTGATGAAGTCTTCCTATTAGTTCTGTTGTAAGCTGCATCTTGATCAGGTTATACAGTACGTCAAGCAAGGAGACGTTGTCGGGCAATTCGGTGAGCAACTCTTCGAGTTCCGTTGTATTCTGAACGGATATTGCGCCTCTGGCTACTGCCTCTTCCTTACATGTGAAGTAGTTTGCAAATGTTCTGCGGGAACAACCCACCTGATGCACGATATCTTCAACCGTAAAGCCATCAAGCCCATGTTCAAGGGTAAGTTCAAATGCAGCACTAGCAAGTGCTTTTTCAGTTGCTTCTTTCTTCAAATGTCGCAAGTTTCGTTTGATCATTATTCTCCGCTTATGCGTTCACCTCCAACACCAATGACTATGGTTTAATTCTTTTAAGAAGAGCACACTTACTTAATATGCACTTTGTGAGGTTTATCATAACAAACAAGTTGCCCATTGTGCAAATTTACTCATTGAGCAATTATTTTATATGACAGCTATACTGCGAATCAATGCTTCAACTCCTGAGGAATGAATGTTAAAATCAATAGAAAAACTTGGGGCGATAACGAGATATGAGTAGTCGTAAACAAAGTTTATTGGAAACAGCACTTGTACTATTTTTAGAGCACAGCTATGCAAATACAACAATCCAGATGATCTTGGATCAATCGGGTGTATCCAAAGGCACATTCTACAAATTCTTCAGTTCCAAAGAAGACTGTTTATATTCTATTATTGATCAGCGTATACAAGAGGATGTTTTCATTCGTAAAGAGCTTGAACAAAATCACTATACATCGGATTATGACCTGCTCGTAGATCAGATTGCGATTCCTATGTCTGTACCTAATAAAGAGCGAGTATGGGAATTATATTGGACGGGTTTTTATTCCGGGGAGATCAACTCAGCCAAACTGGCTACAGTTCACCTAAAATGGCTGTCCACACGCTTGATTCAGGTTTACGGGAACGATATTAGCTTATATGCCAACGAAGGGGCCATATTGTGCTACGGCATATTACATCAGATTGCCAACACATCAAGAAGTCTAAATACGCAAAAACCGGTATGGAGCGAAGTGGTTCCCAAAGTATTAACGTACATTGAAGTGATCCTAAGAACAATGCATCAGAGAAATGAACATATTTTCGACTTTCAGTCTCTCTATTTCCTGAATGCCGATGAGCGTAACCATGATATGGGTCTGGACATCGATAATATATTGATCGAATTTGATGAGTTCAACAACCGTGTACAAAAATCCAAGGAATCTGCATCATTCAAGCAACTTTCGAAGGGGCTTTTAGCGCTACTACAGGATCAAGACGATTTAAATATTCCTGTAATCGAAGTGGTGCTTCAAGCGTTTCACAAAGAGTACAAATCCAGTGCGTTTCAATCTGAAGCCAATAGACTGACCGAAGCCTGTTGGTGGTATTTGGAACTAGTGAAGCAACGTAATTAATATGGGGGTTGGCTCGTAGCCGACCTCTTTTTTTGCTTTTTTATGCCCGTATTTTTTATTAATATACTATTAGTATATTAATAAAATGTTGTTATAACAGTTGTTTTATGATGTTTAAACTATGATATTTGAAATTAAATATACGAGTAGTATATAATCGGAATGAACATATATTTCCATAGATTTGAATAACTTCACTTCGAAAGGAAGATTATTATGAATCATTCGAATAACCAGACATCAGAAAAAGCAGAATTTAATTTGTTTAGCGAAGAAAATAGTAAAGATCCATTTGCCATGTTTGCACAGATGCGTGCCAAAGGTTCCGTTGTCCCTATTCCTAATCCAATGGGTGGAGCAGGGCAAACCTGGATTGTAACTCGGATGGACGTTGCCATGGAAGTGCTGAAAGATCACTCTCGATTTACGGTAGATATGAACTCTATTGATAGTGGCAATGATATTCGAAAGAATCTCTCAGGTGAGCTTGGTTCATCGGAACCCCAGACCTTTTTTACCGGAAAGTCGATGCTCTTTGTTGATGAACCGGATCACCGAAGACTGCGTAGCCTGGTTTCCAAAGCGTTCACGCCAAGATATATGGAAAGCCTGCGTCCACGCGTCCAGGAAATTGCCGATGAGTTGATTGACCAATTCGAAGGAAAGGGAGAGATGGATCTTGTAAAAGACTATGCCTATCCTTTCCCAATAAACGTTATTTCCGAAATGTTGGGTATACCTCAGGAAGACCGACCTCAGATTCATGTATGGTCTGAAGCTATTGCAAAAGGTCTTGGTTTTGGTAAACAGGATCCTGCCGTAGCGCAGCACTTGCGATCATTCGCAGAGTACACCTCACAACTTGTGGCGAACAAACGAGTAGAACCTTCAGATGACCTCATCAGTCAATTGATTGCGATTGAGGAAGAGGGGGATCGACTGAATGAAGATGAATTAATATCCATGATCACGTTATTGATATTTGCCGGACATGAGACAACTTCCAATCTGATTGCAACTGGTTCTTATCTTCTTCTGACCCATCCCGAACAACTGGAACAACTGAAACAAGATCTGAATCTGGTTCCTTCTGCGGTAGAGGAGTTGCTGCGATTTAACGGACCCGCGACTTCCTCAGGTCCTCGTTATGCAACACAGGACACGGAGCTCGATGGACAATTGATTCAAAAGGGAGATGTTGTGATTCCCCTTCTGAAATCAGCGAATCGGGACGAGCAGCAGTTCACTGACCCCGAAGAGTTGGATATCGAACGCAAAATAAAACGGCATTTGGCCTTTGGACACGGCATTCATATGTGTCTTGGCGCTCCGCTTGCTCGTGTAGAAGGGGACGTGGCGTTTACTACGCTTTTACGTCGGCTACCGGATATTCAGCTCAGTATTCCTCAGGAAGAGATTCATTGGCACTCTGCTTTGTCATCACAGGGATTGGCAGCATTGCCCGTAAAATTTTAATAGATAAACTTAGTGTGACCCATTGGAGTATGACGAATTATCGTCATACTCTTTATTTGTATAGATGATAGAATGGAATGAACAAGAAACATATTAATGGATTGAACACTGCTTAATGTAAAAGATAAAGTGGGGTACATAATTTTTGTGGTGGAGGTAAACCTTATGAATAAAGATGAACAATTCATGCATAAAGCCATTGAGATTGCTCTGCAAGCTCGCAAAGAAGGAAACGAACCATTCGGCTCATGATCGATTAGCGGAAATTGCTGGCGGCAACATCATGATCTCGTGTGAAGAAGTATTCGACAAAAGTCCTCAAAAGCCTGAAGTAACAGGGAAATTACTTAACACAGAAGGCTTAAAAGTTTTCGAAGGATATCAATTTCATTCCAACGCGTAATCAGATCAAAAAATTAATTTTAAATTATTGCTTGATTTTTTTTTCGACGTCTGATAGTGTAAGACCTGTGATTTTGGGAAGTTAATTTATCAATATGAATTAGAGCTTTCCAGCAGATAATTTTGACCACTTCACCAGGAAGTTAAGGCCATACGGACAGCCGGGTCAAACGCCGATTGGCAACTTATGTTGCTTTATTGATTGAGTTCAAAGCTCAAATTTTATAAGTTGGTTACTTTACAACCAGTGCAATTGCACATCAACTTGTGAAACGGTCAATAAGAGTGGTAAAGGCGAATTATTTGCTATATAGACTCTGATCCAATATTGATATACATGAAGAAGCTTTCCGCCAAAGGAGTTCTTGTGAACTTTTTTGGTCATGGAGACTTCACGTCTTTTTTATGATGTATATCGATAAGCAAGTGTGATGATGCGCGATTGCGAGCATTTTTCACCTTGCTTTTTTTGTTGTCTTGTTGTCACCGTATTAAACCAATTTTAAAAAAAATACATATTGGGATAGGAGAATGTAAAATGGGAAAAGCACTAATCATCGGCGCCGGCGGCGTTGCTTCCGTGGCAGTACACAAATGCGTTCAAAACAGCGAAGTTTTTGAGGAAATCTGCATCGCGAGTCGTACAAAATCAAAATGTGATGAACTCAAAGCCAAGCTGGACGGCGGAAAAACAAAAATTACAACAGCACAAGTTGATGCTGACAATGTTGACGAACTGATCGCTCTGATCAACGAAGTTAAACCGGATATCGTTATGAACCTCGCTTTGCCGTATCAAGATCTGACAATCATGGATGCTTGTCTTGCAACTAAAACAAATTACATGGACACAGCGAACTATGAGCCACATGATACAGCGAAGTTTGAATACAGCTGGCAATGGGATTACAAAGAGCGTTTTGAACAAGCAGGCATCACTGCATTGCTCGGTAGTGGATTTGACCCAGGTGTGACTGGCGTATTCTCCGCTTATGCCCTGAAGCACTACTTTGACGAAATTGAGTATATCGACATTCTGGACTGCAATGGCGGCGACCACGGCTATCCGTTCGCAACCAACTTCAACCCTGAGATCAACATTCGCGAAGTATCTGCGAACGGAAAATATTGGGAAAATGGTGAATGGATCGAAACGAAGCCGATGGAAATCAAACGTGTCTACGACTTCAAAGAAGTTGGCGAGAAAGACATGTACCTGTTGTACCATGAGGAATTGGAATCTTTGGCAAAAAACATGCCAGGTCTGAAACGTATCCGTTTCTTCATGACATTTGGCCAAAGCTACCTGACTCACTTGAAAGCTCTTGAAAATGTAGGCATGACTTCAATCGAGCCTATTGAATATGAAGGTAAACAAATTATTCCACTGCAATTCCTGAAAGCAGTACTGCCTGATCCAGCATCCCTTGGACCACGTACTGTAGGTAAAACAAACATCGGTTGTATTTTCAAAGGTAAAAAAGACGGCAAAGACAAAACATATTATGTTTACAATATCTGTGATCACCAAGAGTGTTATAAAGAAGTGGGTTCCCAAGCGATCTCTTACACAACAGGCGTTCCAGCAATGATCGGTGCAGCAATGGTCATGACAGGCAAATGGAACAAACCAGGCGTATATAATGTAGAAGAGTTCAACCCAGATCCATTCATGGAAGAGTTGAACAAATGGGGCCTCCCATGGGTAGAAGACTTCAACCCGGTACTCGTTGATGAGCTGCCAGAAGAAGTTAAAGAATCGGAGCTTGTTCGCTAAAATGCGGTTCGAGCAATTACCGACACCATGTTTTGTTGTTGACGAGGCGCTTATTGAGAAAAACCTGAAAATCCTGAACGGTGTTATGCAGCGTACAGGTGCCAAAATCGTGCTGGCTCAAAAAGCATTCTCTATGACTGCGATGTATCCGCTGATTGGAGAATACCTGAGCGGTGCAACGGCAAGCGGTTTGTATGAAGCGCGTCTGGGCCATGAGGAAATGGGCAAAGAGAATCATGTCTTTGCTCCAGCATACCGCGCAGAAGAGATCGACGAGATTATCTCCATCTGCGACCACATTATTTTCAACTCATTTTCGCAGCTTGCAAAATTCAAGGATAAGGCGCTTCAAGCTGGCCGTAAGGTCGGCTTGCGCGTCAACCCTGAATGCTCTACCCAAGAAGGACATGAGATCTACGATCCGTGTTCTCCGGGTTCGCGTTTTGGCGCGAAACTGGAGGATTTCGATGCAGACCTGTTGGAAGGCGTCTCCGGACTGCACTTCCACACACTGTGTCAGCAAAACTCCGACGATCTGGAGACTACGCTGAATGCAGTGGTCGAGAAGTTCGGACAATGGTTGCCGCAGATGGAATGGATCAACTTCGGTGGTGGGCACCATATCACACGTGAAGATTATGATATTCCAAGACTGGAAGCATGCATCAAGCGTATGCAGAACGATTATGGCCTGGAAGTATATCTGGAGCCGGGAGAAGCTGTTGCGCTGAACGCGGGTTATCTGGTGACCTCTGTGCTGGACTTCCATAAAAACGGTATGGACATCGCTATTCTGGATACTTCAGCTACGTGTCATATGCCGGATGTGCTGGAAATGCCATATCGTCCGCCGCTGATCGGTTCGGGAGAAGTAGGCGAGAAAGCCCATCTGTATCGTCTTGGTGGACAAACCTGTCTGTCTGGTGACGTAATTGGGGACTATTCATTCGATCAGCCTTTGCAAGAAGGCGACCGTCTGGTATTCGAGGACATGGCGATTTACTCCATGGTGAAAACCAATACGTTCAACGGCATGCCGCTTCCAGCGATTGCAATCAAAAGAAAAGACGGCGATTGCGAAGTTGTTCGCGAATTCGGATATCAGGATTTCAAAATGAGGCTGGCATAATTACTTCATTATATAGTAAGTATTAATATAGAATTGAAAATAAATACAAAGAAGGGAACCTGGAGACAGGTTCCCTTTTTAACGTCCAATGAAGTTTAACGATTAGATTTAATGATGTTTATCAGTGAGGTTAGGTGAATGTTTACCGGTATTGAGCCGACTTAGCTTCGACTTCAGTTTTCGGGTTAATTTTTCGGTTTAGAGGCTGCTCGTGCAGCGTAGGGAAAAATCGGTTCTCTTAGTTCAAAATCATACGTCAACCCATCCACAATGCCGACTACACTTTCACTGTCATACAACTCTAGCAAAAATCCAGCCATTTGTTCCGCCGTATGGAACTTGGGAACTCTGCCTTCATATTCAAACTCATCTACATTAAAAGAATGTTTCGCAAATTCTGTCTCGGTTGCAGCCGGTGCGAGAACCTTGGCTTGCATCGCTGCGTTCTTACCTTTTAACTCTTGCGCAAGTCCTTCCGTAAAGGCACTTACATAGAACTTGGTTGCGCAGTAGGTTACTGCATCGGCTACAATCGTATATCCACCACCAGAGGAGATATTAATGATCTGTGTGCCATCAACATCTGCATAATCACGTACATACAGGGAAGAAAGAATCGTAAGAGCTTCTATATTTAGATGAAGCATCTGTTCAATCTTGGGCAGATGTTGTTCGCCCACGGAAGCAAAATTTCCGAATCCGGCGTTGTTAATCCACGTCTCAATGGAGTAAGCGTGAAGACTCTCATAGAATTCATGCACATTAGCGGCAATGGACAAATCCACTGTACGAATGACAACATCCAGAGCAGGATTGATTTCAGCTACTTTTGCTTTTAACTTGTCCAATTCATCGGTTCTGCGTGCTGCCAGAATTATATTTTTGTCACGAGCTGCAAAAGCTAAAGCCGCTTCATATCCAATGCCTGAACTGGCACCGGTAATCACTGTATATTTCATGGGAATTCCTCCTGGATCTGATTTCATTTTTTATTGTGATGTGACCACGAGTTGACTATACTGATTAGAGCTTACTCTAAGTCAAGCGGGAAAATGGAGGGGAGGTTAACCATGCATACCATTGGTGAAGTGGCAGAATTACTCCATATCAGTGCACATACGTTGCGTTATTATGAGAAGGAACAGATTGTAACTCCTCTCCGAGATGCCAGTGGAGACAGGCGATACAACGAGTCACACCTGAAGTGGCTGCAATTTGTGATCAAATTAAAAGAGACTCAAATGCCCATTGCTATTATTAAGAAGTATGCGTCCTTGTTTAAGGAAGGGGAGCATACGGCGGCGGATCGTTTGAAGCTGCTGGAGGAGCATAAAGAGTCGATTCAAAAACAGATGCACATACTTAACACAGCAGATGAGATGCTTGAGCGTAAAATTTCGTCGTATCGAACGCTCATCGGACAATGAACTAACACACACAAATGACGATCTATTGCCAAAACAGTGATTTTTATTATAGACTGTTTTTTATCGGTTGTTCATCAAGGGGGAAATGCAATGCATCAAAACAGAAAACAAAAGTCAAACAAGTTAAAGATTCTCTCCAAAGTATTATTGATTATCATTGGGGGATTTATAACGGCATATGGCCTCGAAGCCATATTGATCCCGAATAATGTCTCAGATGGTGGTGTCACAGGTCTGAGTATCGTAGGATCACAGCTGTTCGGATTACCACTGGGGATGCTCATCGGGATTATTAACATTCCATTTGTGTGGCTCGGGTACAAGCAAATCGGAAAAAGCTTTGCGTTATATTCGATCATCGGTATTGCTTCACTCGCAATCAGCACCAGTCTGATGCACCATATACCAACCATCATTGAAGGTGATACCTTGCTTGTTACGGTTGTCGGCGGGATTATCATCGGTTTTGGTATGGGACTTGCATTACGTAATGGTGGCGCATTGGATGGCATAGATATGCTGGCTGTACTCCTTTCGCGAAAAGTACCTTTTGGAACCAGTGATCTCATTCTGTTCCTCAACATGTTTGTATTTATTGTCGTTTCTACCGTGTTCGGTCTGCAAGGTGCGATCTTGTCAGGACTTGCGTATTTTATTGCTTCTAAAGTAATACATATTGTTGAAGAGGGCTTGAGCGGCTCCAAAACGTTTAAAATTATTACGAATCAACCTGAGATTATGGTTGAAACCATTCGGGACCGTTTAGGCCGTGGAGCAACGTATACCGAGGCTTACGGTGGCTACTCTAATGAGCAATTCAAGGAAATTACTTGTGTCATTAACCGGATGGAAGAGAGTAAAATTAAAGATATCATTCACGAAATTGACCCAACTGCTTTTGTAGTCGTATATGATGTTGCTGAAGTGAGAGGCGGCAATTTCAAAAAGAAAGATATTCACTAACATACAAAAACGCGCTGACAGGAGGAATACTCTTGCCAGCGCGTTTTTGTTTACCTTATGCATATAAAAAAAATCAAGCTTCCGTAAAAATTGTACTGAAGCTACTGTCAATACCTTCAATATATAATGGAACAGCATATACCTTTTCAATTCCAGATAAATCATGGTTTAAATTCATATCCTCTATAAGTAGAATGAACTTGCCATCAACCCGACCTTTCCCGAGCATAATTTGATGAAAAGCGATAGCTTCATCCACGTGAATCACAGAGCCTGAAGAGATCATATCCATCCCAACTGCTCGCAATGAATCAAAAACCATCAGGTAGCTTGCAGCATCCGCTGCAAACCCTGGGTTATGATCCCTATAACGAATAGGGTCAGATGATCGAAACTTTCCAAAACCTGTGCGTATGAGCAGTAGATCAGAGCCAGCGATCTGATGTTCATAGGGCTCCAGGTCAGCTTTGGTAATAAGTTCATCATCACCTTTGGGAATATCGAGGATTGTTGGATGAGTAAAGATAAAGTAGTCTATTGGAATCTCGCTTATTTTTAGACCTTGCGGATTGAAATGCCAAGGCCCGTCAATATGAGTTCCATTATGGTTGAGAGATGTGATAATAAATTGGTTATACAGATCTCCTTGATCTATGCTGGACTGCTGCTGAATCTCAACAGGAGGATTATCTTTATAAACGGGAGTATTTACACTAAGAGGATAGGACAAGACGATCCGCTTCATCTGTTGTTCTCTCCTTTATGTCACACAGGTTCTATATAATGTTTGGTGAATGTATGGACTCATATTATGAAAGGAATCGGTACTTCATGCATAAGTACAGCTCTCTTATGGAAAACTTCTGTAGTACGAATTAAATTGCATGACTTCAAGTATGTATGGGAGGTTAGCATAGTGACAAAACAGGACCCGCAAGAGCTTTTGAAGCAAAAACACGAGCTGGATGAGCAAAAGAGACAGTTCACTAATTTTTCGCGAAATATTTCCGGTCATGGTGAGGTTGAAGCTGGTCAAGAGTTCAGTGTTGACCGGGTACCAGATGATCAAAACCGTATGAAATCGGTTGAGAACAGACGCGGCGAAGTCTAGAACGTTACAACATAAGCCGATCCTTTCATGGATCGGCTTATTCGTGCGTAGCAATTTATCGAATAGGAAGATATATGTTGTAGTTGAGAATGATTATCGATAGAATGGAGAAAAGTGAAAATATCCGCTGATTTCGCTGATGTTTTGCTAACTTAATGGGTTGTGGAAGGTGAAGGAAGAGATGCACGTAGAAGAGCATGTGAAGTTATGGAATCTGGCCTCAATTAAAATATGGGAAGTGCGTCACGTCGTCGTGCGCGCTGGCGAACCCATCCATGCCTATCGATTTCCAATTAGCGGTTTTATATATACAGTTCGCGGCAATGCAACGATTACGCTGGATGACACGATGTACGCGATCGATCAGATGCAAGTCTTACATGGAGGCAAGGGGGTATGGATGAATATTTCCCTGAACGAGGATTCATTCGAATTTTATTTGATGTTTTATCGGGCTAATTTGTCGTTATCCAATACTCGTGAGAATCAAGCTCTGCTCAGGCAACATGTCCCGTTTCACGTGCAATATGCTTTCGCCCCAAGCTATCCCATTGACTTATATGATAAAGTCCAAAAAATAGAGCAACATTGGGAACGGACAGATGCGTTCTCGAAATTTCAGGTAAAGACGTTATTTTATCAATTTATTAATGAATTAATGAGGCAGTTAAGTGCACAAGGAATTGAGACTGCCAAGCCCGATCTGGTAGCTCAAGCCGTTCGTTATCTTCAAGAGAACTACATGTTGCCCGTTATGGTCGATCCGCTCGCAGAACTTCTGGATTGCAGTGCAGGGCATCTGTCGAGAACGTTCAAGAAAGAGACAGGCAGCAGTCTGATTACCTATTTAACTCGGATACGGATGTACAAAGCCAAGGAGCTGCTGTTGCACACAGATGCATCTCTTCAGAAGATTGCCGAGGCAATCGGCATTCCAGATGTGATCTATTTTAATCGTTTATTTAAAAAGCATTTTGGCCTTTCACCAGGTCGGTTCAAACAAAAATGTATCGCCCTGCCAACCGGTCAGAATAATGCTATTCAAGAATCAGAATTGTCCATTGTCAGTCCCATGCATCGCGGTTATGATCCTATTGATGATGATAATTATTATCAATACAAACCCAAAGGAGAATCACTTACATCTATGAGATCGAGAAAACCCGTTGCATTGCTTTTGATGCTCAGCCTTACATTATTAATATCAGCCTGTTCCCCTTCTCAGGGCAGTTCAGCAACAAGCAGTAATGGAACAAGCGGTAACAATGCTCCAACCACCGAAGATGCGCAATCCACCGAATCAGCAGTACAGGAGCGTGTTGTTAAGCATCCTTGGGGAGAAACTGTCATCAAAGGTGATCCTCAGCATATTATTTCGTTGTTCCCGGCTGCAACTGACTATTTGTTAGCACTCGGTATTGTACCCCAGGCAGCATCCAGTAATGAGGAGGGGAGTGATCAGTTTCCTACCTACCTGTCCGATCAACTACAAGGAAAAGAAAATCTGGGCTGGCAGGTTGATCCCAACTACGAAAGCATATTGGCGGCAGAGCCAGACCTGATTATCGGTCAGGATTTCATGAGTGATGCCTATGACAGCCTCAGCAAAATTGCGCCTACCTTGCTGGCAGAGAAGCTGCAGGACGAGCAAGGTATTATTCGTATGAAGACAAGCCTGTTACATATGGGAGATATGTTAGGGAAGACGGATCAGGCCAAACAGGTCATTGAAGAATACGAAAAGAAAGCTGCAGAAGCCCGTGAGAAAATCAAGCAATACATCGGAGACGAGACCGTGATGTTCCTGCGTTTATCCGATAAAGAAGTGCGTTATTACAGTAAAAGAAACTATGAGGTTCTGTACGACGATCTAGGCCTGACACCTCCTGTATCCATACCTGACCCGACAGATTCAATGAAAGTAATCTCCATGGAGTCGTTACCATCGATTAATCCCGATCATATTTTCCTGTTGTCATCAGACGAGAATGAAACGACAGAATTGCAAAAAACAGCAGTGTGGAAAAGCCTGAATGCTGTTAAAAACAACAATGTCTACATCGTTGACTACGGCTTGTGGTTCCAAGGTCCGGGAGGACCCATTGGACAGAGCAAGATTATCGACGAAGCGGTAAATTTCCTTACCCAATAAATAAGGAAACGAGACAGGAGGATTAATGCATATGGAAACGTCCGTCGTAGAGAAGCTCATTCGTGAACGAAGAACCATTCGTCAGTTCAATGGCAAACCGCTGGCCAAAGAAACGATCATGCACTTGCTGGAAGCGGCCGTGTGGGCACCTGTTCATTCCCGTAAAGAGCCATGGCGCTTCATATTATTTGTAGAAGAAGGTCGGAAGCAATTTGCTGATGCGGTGCTACATACGTTTTCCAAAGATGAGCGGGAGCGCTGGACAGAGAAGTTGCAAAAGGACTATTGCGAATCTATCCAAGCCCATCTGCTGGTTGTGATTGAGGCTGATCCGAGACAACGGGTATGGGAAGATGCTGTGGGGGCTAGTGCTGCCCTTATTCAAAATATTCAACTCCTGGCATGGGAGCAGGATATCGGCGTAGTGTGGAAGACAAATGAATATAATTTCGATCCTGATTTCTACTTCAAGACCGGTGTGAGACCAGGGGAGAGAATTGTTGGCACACTTCATCTGGGGTATTTTGATACAAACAAGGTTCCCAAACCTCGTCCTCGCACACCCGTAGAAGAATTGATGACCTTTGTCTCCACGGCAAGAGCAGAAGTACAGTAGTAGTGATACTTCATACGGTTCCGAGCTGTGAAACGAACTCATTGTAAGCCGCGAACATAGCGGCTTTTTTGCATAATTGAATATCGATGTTGATTGGATGTCAGACATTGAGGAGTTCAAACTGTTTCTGATTAACGTTATCTCACACTGCCTGCCAAATCATGAACGAAATGAAATACAAATTCGGCGGTCAATAAATGGATGGTTGAGGCCATATAGGTGGTAGTCAATCGTTGTAAAAGGTCGTATATTAATAATATGTCGATTGTGGGAGTGAACATGTACCACATCGCAAAATGATAAACGATTTTACATAGAAGGACGGGAAAAAATGGACTTTAAACCGCTTGCTTCATTTATTGACCGCATTACATCCTGGCGTGTACCGTGGGCAGAGGTGCTGGTGATGCATCGAAATGATACCGTTTTCCATTATCGTAATGGATACGCCAATCTGGAAGAGAAAACACCTATCGGTGATGGAGCGATCTTCAATCTATACTCCATGACCAAAATTATGACCTGCGTGGCAGGATTGCAACTGGTTGAGAGAGGTGAAATGCTGCTAAGCGACCCACTGTCTGATTATCTGCCAGAGTATGCTGAGATGACGGTAAAGAAAACGATGGCGAACGGCGAGATCCGGCTGGAAAAGGCGACAAAAGCCATTACAGTTCGTGATTTGTTCACCATGACCGCCGGGTTCTCGTATGACGTGGGTAGTCCAAGCATTCAAGAAGCTGTAAAAAGCACCGACGGAACATTGCCAACACGTGACTTCGCGAGAGCGCTTGCGAAAGAACCACTGCTGTTTGAACCAGGGACACACTGGAATTACAGCATGTGCCATGATGTGCTAGGAGCCTTGGTGGAAGTGGTAAGTGGCAAACGCTTTGGTACCTATCTGCGGGACGAAATTACCGGACCCCTTGGCATGAACGATACAGCGTTTAATCTGAACGATGAGCAGCAGACACGCCTGATTCCACAGTATGCTTATAATGATGAGCTTGAAAAGGCTGTACGTTTTGACGGCAATGGATTCCGTGTGGGTACGGAGCTGGAAAGCGGCGGTGCAGGGTTGCTATCAACCGTTAGCGATTATGCACGTTTTCTGAACGCGCTTACTGGGCATGGTACTAGTCCCGAAGGCGTGCGCATTCTGTCACAAGCTTCAGTGGAACTGATGCGAACGGACCACCTGAACGAGATGACTCGTGCTGATTATTCATGGGATCATATGTATGGATACGGCTATGGACTAGGTGTCCGTACACATATCTCCAAAGCAGGCAGTGGTTCGCTGAGCCCGCTTGGTGAATTTGGATGGAGTGGTGCTGCTGGTTGTATGGCTATTATTGATCCGGATTCAGAGCTTACAGTCATGTATGCACAGCACCTGCTTAACAGTCAGGAACCATACGTTCAACGACGCTTACGTAATGTGGTTTACTCCTGTCTATAAATCATATCGTATTCGAAGTTACTTGAAGAGCCGCTAAATAGCGGCTTTTTTATGTTATATGATTCGAAATCTATTAATTAGATTGTTATTTCTTTATTAGAAAGGGTATGTTATCATTCTTAGGAAATTAGTACTAGTAGGAGGATATGCTTATTTAACATGAACCTAAATTAATTACATAGTTTGATCAAGATTACACGCTAACAAGTACCTGTTTGAATGTTGAGATTGTGAACGATTCATAATTAGAAAAGAGCTGTTGGATTTTATTTTTTACTCAAAGGAGAGTCATCGATGACACCCTAAGCACCAATCAAAATGGGCTTCTCTGGCCTTACTTACCTTATTCGTCTACGTTCTGAGCGCATTGCTCCTTCTACCACCCAATGCTGCTGCCAAAGGAGAGCAAATCTCCGCCAAACAGCTCGAAAGTATGAGCCGGCTTTCATTTACGCTTCGTGATGCCAAGCAAACGGCTTACACCGTTTATATTTTCGCTTATGATGAACAGAAGAGAACGCTAACCGAAGAAAATGGTTGGACCAACAATAAAAAAGGCGACAAGAGTTATTCAGGAACGTATCGTGCAGCCTTGCTGAAAAAAGGTGCAGCATACGGAACTGTTCAGGCAGCAAAACTGGATCTGAGTACGATTATTTTGCCTCAAACCTGGAACTTTGTTGTGAAAAGCAAAGAGGCTAGTACACCAGACATGCTGATGATCACCGATGGGGAACTTCTAATTTCAATGAGGTGAAAACGTATATTGTTCGTTCCGGGGAATTGCGCCGTGTAACATATGTCGATAATAAGGGAAAAAAAATCGACGATTCCTACTCTGCAAGCAGAGATGATGGAATCCGTACTCTTTCAGGTGCTCGAGTGCAGTTCAAAAATTACAACAACCTTCAATTCGTCTATGGGGTTGATACGTTTAAGTTGAATGTGAATAAATTGGAAATGCGCTTGGAAGATACGCGCAACCTTCGTTCAGATGCTTGGCCGAACTCGGGTGTTGGCGATCGCGCTTACCTGAAAAGCCTGAAGGAAGCCGCTTTAAAGGGTGTATTGCCAGGCCGGACGGACATCAAGATTGGTATGACGCTTCAAGCAATGCAAAAAAAGTTGGGGAAACCCAATTCTCGTTCAAACGGGGAATGGGGAGCGTACTATTATTATTCTAAATTCGGCGTCGGGTTTGATTCATACATGCACGAGCTTAGCAAGAAATCACGTATTGCGGTTATCCAGCTTTACAATGAAAAGCAGTATCTCTCACCATGGAATGTGAAACGATGGATGGGAAAACCCACCTCGGAATATTATAATGAAGTTGTTGGTGGTTATGAGATGGAATATGAGCTGGGTAAGCACACTATAGTTTTTAATTATTTGGAAGAAGAAGACTTAATTGACTTTACGAATATATATTAAGGTATAACATCGTAAAGAAATGAAGCATAGCTTAATCACATTTACATGAAAAGCCGCTAATTAGCGGCTTTTTTTGTTATCCATGAAAGTGGGACGCGTAGTCTATTTCATTGGAGTGTTATTAGAGCTTTGCACAGAACGTACACGATTGACTAAATAAATGCCGACTGACACGAACAGTAATGCGACCAGATTTTTCAGTTCCAAGATCGTTTCCCCCAGAAATAACGCTGATAATAAAGCGCCAAACACAGGGATAAGGAAGTTGTAGACAGACACTCTTCCGACCTTGTTGTACTTGAGAAGCATATTCCATAGACAAAATGCGACAGATGACAGCAAAGCCAGGTAGATTAAGTTACTCGTGGATTCCAAGGTGAAATGGGTGACACGACCGCCGAGTGATAGACCTAACAGCGTAAGTACCAGTCCCCCGACGAATAAGCTGACACCTGTTATGATCAGAACATCGATCGTAGCCGTGAGACGTTTTGCGTAAAGGGCTGTAACGGAAAAAACAAGTGCCGCTATAATAACGAAGCCTTCGCCTGTGAATGAAAAGGAAAAAGCAAGCAGATCCGTATGGAAGTTTACGATGATTACACCAACGAATCCAAGCAAGCAACCAACGATTTTATTTCTGCTTAATTTGTCGTTTTTATAGATGAAATGGGCCAGAACAACACTGAAAAAGGTTGTAGTAGCGTTCATAATGGAGCCTTTGACACCTGTCGTATTGGCTACGCCAACGTAGAAAAACATATATTGCAAACCGGTTTGCAATATACCTAACATGATGAGGCCTGTCCACTGAGGCTTGGTTAATTGGAGCTTCTGTTTTCTAACGATACGAGACAGGAGCAAGAGCAGCATACCCGCCAGTGTAAACCGGTATCCTGCAAATACATACTTGGAAGCAATATCTTCCGGCATTATGTTAAATGCAATATATCCAAGTTTGATGGATGGGTACGCACTTCCCCATAACAAGCAACAAAGGCTTGCCACGAGCATGACAAAAATGGGATCACTAAATTTACTCGGTTTCTCAAGGGTATTTCTCTCTATCACTTTCGATCTTCTCCTCACATTTCATGTACATATGTATGTATGAATCTATTAACATCCTCACTGACCATATCACATATCGCTAATCTTTGTAATGATAATTAATAAACCGCTCCTCAGCTGATAAGAATATCAAGAAGGAACGGTTCATGAGGAGTCTATGTTATAGATTCCTTTCTAATAAAATCCCTATTTGTTCTGCGACAATATGAGGTTGCCGGGGTAATCCATTCGTGAAATAGGATTCCACGATACCCACGATTGCTGTACCAAAGAACGTGAGAATCACTTCTTTTGTTAGTCCTTTATTTTTCCCCTCCGTCACATTCACCTCATCTTCCAGTTCTTCAATGACAAGAGCCAGGAAGCGATTGCGGAAAAAAGGGGCTCCTTTACTCAGTAACATAGCCGAGAAAAATGAATAGTGAACTTCAAAATATTCGAACCAAAGTACATTGCTTTCTATAAAATCCAGATCGGATGCTTCTTTGCACAATCTTCGTAGTTCATCGATATGTTCTTCAATTAATTTATCCAGCAAGTCAAATTTGTCCGAATAGTGATGGTATATCGTTCTGCGGCCGACATTTGCATGATCAGAGATATCTTGCATCGTAATGGTATCAAAAGGTTTCTCATTCATGAGTTTGATAAAAGCGGATTTGATCGCTTCCTGAGACTTAAGTATTCTTCGATCTGTAATAGAAACGATAGTAATCACCATTCTTTCCAGAGAGTAATTGCACAAATGTTGTCTCCTTGCGCCATAAGGCACAGATCGGGTTCATTTGATCCTTGCAGAGGCAGTGCAATTATTCTATATTATACACGAATGTGCGATATCGCACGTATGTGTGTAATCATTTTTAGGTCAACATAGGAGCAGGACGCATTAATCAATAAGATCACATTGGAGGAAATAAAATGGTTAAACATGAAGAAGTTAAAGATGGAGTGATATTCCCGGTAGGAGAAAAAAACGAAGCATTTTCGCAATATTTCATAGGGCAAAGTTATCTCCAATCCTTGGTTGCTGATCCCAAAGTGAATGTGGGTGTTGGGAATGTAACGTTTGAACCGGGATGCAGAAATAACTGGCATATCCATCGCGGTGGATTTCAGCTGTTGTTAGTGACTGGTGGGGAAGGTTGGTATCAGGAAGAAGGAAAACCTGCTCAATTCCTAAAAGCCGGCGATGTTATTGTGACTCATGATGGTGTAAAACACTGGCATGGTGCCGCTAAAGATAGTTGGTTTGAACACATTGCGATCACTGCGGGTACACCGGAATGGTTGGAACCAGTGACAGATGAAGTTTACGGGAAGTTGTAAAATAAACGCTATGAATTGATTTATTCGAAAATGTTACTCCTAATTTGTTAAATTAAAGGCTATTTAAGTTCAGCGAGATTGCTGATTCTTATGTTGATCTGGGTGCCATCACTCTGAATTTTAATCGAGTGATGGCTCTTTACATCTATGAAGTATCAATCTCCCTGGCAGGAAGAAACCATGATATAGATGGATTCCAGTGCACTTTATGTATACTTGGAGAAATTTCCAGAATGAAAACGCTTGTCAAATTGAAAATAATATGATAATTTAATGTCTGTAACCGGTTACACATAGAGGAGAGCAACTTATGACAACAATTAAAGACGTAGCTCAACTGGCTGGCGTATCTGTTGCCACCGTATCCAGAGTCATTAATGATAGAGGTTATGTTCATGCGGACACACGCAAGAAAGTGGAAGATGCTGTGAAGGCGCTTAACTTTTCGCCAAATGAAGTGGCTCGCTCATTATATAAGCGTAAATCCAAACTGATTGGACTGTTGTTGCCGGATATTACGAACCCTTACTTCCCGCAGTTGGCCCGCGGCGTAGAGGACCGGATGCAGGAGCAGGATTACAGACTGATATTTGGAAATAGTGATGAGGATGAACGGAAGGAGCAGGATTACATCCAGACGTTTATCCAGAACAACGTGGTTGGTGTGATCTCTTCAACGAACTACCCTCATTCTTCAATATATGAAAAACTGAAGATTCCCGTGGTGTTTCTGGACAGAACTTCACTGGATCGTCCATCCGTGTATGCAGATGGCAGGGAAGGTGGAAGACTAGCGGCAAGGGAGATTATCAAACGCGGCAGTCGCCGGATCACAGTTATGCAGGGACCGTCACAGATCAGACCCGCTCAAGATCGTTTTGAAGGGGCGATTGAAATCATCCGTGATGCTGGGTTAGACTACCGGGTGATCCAGACGACCTCATTTTCAATTAACGAGGCAGGGGTATGGGCTGAAGAATTATTCAGAAAGTACGCGGACACAGACGGCGTCATTGCCAGCAATGACATCGCAGCCATGGCAGTACTGCATGAGGCATCACGGATTGGAAGAAAGGTTCCTGATGACGTACAAGTGATTGGTTTCGATGATATTCCGATGAGCAGCCTGTTATCGCCGGCATTGTCCACCATCCGTCAGCCAGCATACGAGATGGGAAGAGCAGCAGCGGGATTACTTATCCAGCTTGTGGAACAAGCTGCAGTAGAGAACAAAAACATACAGTTGCCCGTAAGTTTCATCGAACGGGGCACTACGAGAAAGGTGAGATCAGATGGCTAAAATATGTGTAATTGGAAGCAGTTCGATGGATCTGGTTGTTACTTCGTCAAGACGGCCGGGGGCGGGTGAAACCGTTCTTGGCGATAGCTTCAAAACGGTTCCAGGTGGCAAAGGAGCCAATCAGGCTGTTGCCGCTGCACGACTGGGTGCCGAGGTTGCGATGATCGGCCGGGTAGGCGACGATGCTTTTGGCAAAGATATTGTAGAGAACTTTAGAGCAAATGCTGTAAATACGCAAAATGTGAAACCGGTTACACATTTAGAAAGTGGTACGGCTCATATCATTCTGGCAGAAGGTGATAATAGTATCGTAGTGGTTGAAGCGGCGAATCGGGAAGTCACTCCTGCATATGTCGATGAAGCAGCTGAAGTGATCCGCGATGCAGATATCGTATTAATTCAGCAGGAAATTCCGGAGGAAACGGTTGTGCATGTGAGTGCATTGTGTGCAGAATTCGGAACACCGCTGCTGCTTAATCCCGCACCGGCGAGAACATTGCCGCAAGAAGTGATCGACAACGCTGCATATATCACGCCGAACGAGCATGAAGCCGAGATTTTATTTCAGGGTATGAGTCCGGCACAGGCATTACGTCAGTATCCTAACAAGTTGTTCATCACGGAGGGCAGTAAAGGTGTACGTTACTTTGATGGCACTGAGGAAATTCTAGTCCCAACTTATAAAGTTGAGGCTGTTGATACTACTGGGGCAGGAGATACGTTCAACGCCGCATTTGCAGTTGCTTTGGCTGAAGGAAAAGCGTTGCAAGAGAGTATACGCTTCGCCAATCGGGCTGCATCGTTGTCCGTCACCAAGTTCGGAGCGCAGGGCGGTATGCCAACGCGTGATGAAGTAGAGGAGAGCTTGTAATGAAAAGAAATGGCATGTTGAATAGTCACATTTCCAAGATTTTGTCTGATCTGGGCCATACAGACATGATTGCGATTGCGGATGCAGGTCTGCCAGTACCGGACGGGGTACTCAAAATTGATCTGGCACTCAAACTGGGAACACCAAGTTTTCGCGAAGTGGTGGAAGTGATCGCAGAAGATATGGTCATTGAGAAAGTCATTGTGGCTGAAGAGATTCGCAAAGGCAATCCCGTAGCCATTCAATTCATCACAGAGAAATTCGGGGTAGAAGCCATCGATGCTTCCGTTAGCCATGAACAATTCAAAGCATTAACTCGGCAGGTGAAAGCGGTCATCCGCACAGGTGAAGCCACACCCTATGCCAATTGCATTTTACAATCGGGAGTCCATTTCGGTTAAAAGGAGGTTGCGTAATGCACATTCAGATGCAAGACATTCATAAAGCGTTTGGAACGAATCAGGTGCTGAGCGGAGTGGATTTTGAACTAAAAGATGGTGAGGTTCATGCCCTGATGGGGGAGAATGGAGCCGGCAAATCCACGCTGATGAACATTCTGATTGGTCTTCATCAGCGTGATCAGGGAACCATCACCATAGACGGAGAAGAAAACTATTTTGCAAGTCCAAAGGAAGCCGAGAAACTGGGTATCACATTCATACATCAGGAGCTGAACGTATGGCCTGAAATGACGGTGCTGGATAATCTCTTTATCGGTAAGGAACTGACATCATCCATCGGGTTGCTTAATACAAGACAAATGAAAGCGCTCGCCAAAGAACAGTTCGCTAAACTTTCTGTAGACATACCACTGGAACGTCCTGCGGGAGAGTGCTCTGTCGGGCAGCAACAGATGATCGAGATTGCCAAAGCGCTAATGACTGATGCCAAGGTCATCATTATGGACGAGCCAACAGCAGCACTTACGGAGCGCGAGATCCAGAAGTTGTTTGGTGTAATCAGCTCGCTGAAGAAGGAAGGCGTATCCATCGTGTATATTTCTCACCGAATGGAGGAGATATTCACGATCTGTGACCGGATTACCATCATGCGTGACGGAAGAACGGTGGACACGCAAGCTATTCCGCAGACAAGCTTTGATGAAGTGGTGCGGAAAATGGTAGGTCGTGAACTTACCGAGCGTTATCCCGTCCGGAATCCTTCTTATGGTGAAGTTGTCCTCGAAGTAAGGAATGCAAGCAGCAAAGGTCTATTCGAGAATATTAACTTCACCGTGAGAGCGGGGGAAATACTCGGTTTCTCAGGACTCATGGGTTCTGGACGAACAGAGATCATGAGAACCATCTTTGGTCTGGATACGTTGGATAGCGGTGAAATCTTCATCCGCGGCAAAAAAGCAAACATTCGTAAACCGGCAGATGCAGTGAAACATGGAATCGGATTTATTACAGAAGACCGCAAGGATGAAGGGCTGGTATTAGACTTCTCTATTCGCGAGAATATGGCGTTGCCAAATCTGTTCAGTTTTTCAAGCAAAGGTTTCATCTCAACTTCGAAAGAACAAGACTTCGTAGATACACTAATCAAACGTCTTCAGATCAAAACTCAATCCTCCGAGACGGCGGCAAGGAATCTATCCGGGGGTAACCAGCAGAAGGTGGTTATCGCGAAATGGGTTGGTATCGGACCAAGCGTGCTTATCCTGGATGAACCTACCCGCGGAGTGGATGTCGGGGCGAAGCGCGAAATCTATGAATTGATGAATGAACTGACTGACCGCGGCGTTGCAATCATCATGGTATCGTCGGAGCTACCTGAAGTGCTTGGCATGAGTGACCGGATCGCGGTTGTGCATGAGGGACACATCAGTGGCGAGGTTGCAAGGGAAGTAGCAACACAAGAACACATTATGACATTGGCCACAGGGGGACAGTGATATGACAACAATGCAGGAAAACAAAACGGCTAAAAGCGGATTCCGTTTCTCAAACGTGATACAAAAATTGGGACCGTTGCTTGGCTTAATCATTCTTATTCTCATCGTATCGGTGTTGAATCCAAGTTTCTTGGAACCGCTTAATATACTGAATTTATTGCGTCAAGTCTCGATTAATGCGCTGATTGCCTTTGGTATGACGTTTGTTATCCTGACGGGTGGAATTGATCTGTCGGTCGGCTCAATCTTGGCTTTATCCAGTGCTTTTGTAGCAAATATGATGTTGTCTGGCCTCGATCCGATCTTGTCCATCATTATCGGTGTAGCACTCGGTGGTGTCATGGGTATGGTGAACGGACTGATGATTACCAAAGGTAAAATGGCTCCGTTTATCGCTACATTGGCAACCATGACGATATTCAGAGGACTGACGTTGGTGTACACGAATGGTAATCCAATTACAGGACTCGGGGATAACCTGTTGTTCCAACTGTTTGGCCGCGGTTACCTGCTGGGCATTCCGGTACCTGCAATCACGATGCTGATTACCTTCATGATTCTGTGGATTGTTTTGCATAAAACGGCTTTTGGCCGCAAAACGTACGCCATCGGCGGTAATGAGAAAGCCTCCATTATCTCGGGTATCAAAGTTAATCGCGTGAAAATTATGATCTACTCCCTGACAGGTATGCTCGCTGCTCTGGCAGGTGCAATTCTGACATCGCGTTTGAATTCAGCGCAACCAACGGCAGGTACATCCTACGAGCTGGATGCAATCGCAGCAGTTGTATTGGGTGGTACAAGCCTTGCTGGAGGACGCGGACGCATCGTTGGTACACTGATCGGTGTTCTGATTATCGGCGTGTTGAATAATGGATTGAACTTGCTTGAAGTAAACTCATTTTATCAAATGGTTGTAAAAGGTATCGTCATTGCCATTGCCGTCCTGCTGGACCGCAAGAAAACAGCATAAGGAGAGAAGCGAATATGAAAAAGTGGACTGTAACACTCATAAGTATGCTGATGATCATCGTTCTGGCCGGGTGCTCTCTGGAGCCACCGGAATGGGCGAAACCTAACCCAAACAAAAGTAATGGACAGAAGAAAATAGGTTTGTCGATATCTACACTAAACAATCCATTCTTTGTATCACTGAAGGACGGGGTAATGGCTGAAGCCAAAAAACAGGGAATACAGGTCATCGTGGTGGATGCGCAGAACGATTCGGCAAAACAAACCAATGATGTTGATGATCTCATTCAGCAAGGCGTTAGTGCACTGCTAATTAACCCTGCGGACTCTGCAGCGATCTCCACAGCGGTTCAATCCGCTAATAGTGTGGGCATTCCTGTGATCACGCTGGATCGCTCCGCAGATAAAGGCGAAGTGGCGGCACTAGTGGCATCTGATAACGTTAAAGGTGGACGCATGGCAGCTGAATATTTTGTGGAACAACTGGGTGAGGGAGCAAAAGTCATTGAACTTGAGGGTGTACCTGGCGCTTCCGCAACAAGAGAACGGGGTAAAGGTTTCCATGAAGTGGCCGACAAGCAACTTGATGTGGTTTCTAAACAATCTGCTGATTTCGATCGGTCCAAAGGATTAAATGTCATGGAGAACTTGCTACAAGGTAATCCTGACGTACAAGCAGTATTTGCCCATAACGATGAGATGGCACTTGGTGCGATTGAAGCGATTCAAAGCTCAGGTAAAGACATTCCGGTCATCGGATTCGATGGCAATGATGATGCAATCAAATCCATTCAGGATGGTAAATTGACAGCAACAGTCGCTCAGCAGCCTATACTGATTGGCCAACTGGCGCTGCAAGCAGCTCTGGATGTGCTCAGTGGCAAGCAGGTGGAGTCATCGATTCCCGCTGAATTGAAGCTGGTAACCAAGGAAAATGTGAACGAGTAAATCATCATAAAACATGTATCTTCTTGGACATGAACATAGAACTAAACCAAGCCGCTAATTTAGCGGCTTTTTTCATTTTGGAAGAAGCGTGCGGGCATCACATCAATCAGATTATTGACTTTTAAAAGCGTATTAAAGGAACACCAATTGAATTAATGTCCTATTTGTCGTTTTGGACTGTTCCAAAAGATCATTTTTGGATATGTATATCCAATCCATGCGTTGCTATACTAGCATGACGTTCTACACAGTCTTCACAATACATAAGGAGGAGCTAATCTCATTGATTCATTCCTGTTTGGAATAGAAAGAAGGTGGCTGACATGAAACATCTAGTAGAAGAAAATCTTCAAGCTGTAAGACAGCAAATGGCATTGGCCTGCCAGGCTTCAGGTCGCAACATAGAGGACATCAAGTTGTTGCTCGCGACCAAAACGGTACCGCTAGAGAAATTACAAATAGCTATTCAAGCAGGTGAGGTCCTGTTTGGAGAAAACAAAGCTCAAGAACTCCGAGACAAATTCCCACTCATGGAACAAAGCAAGCAGGTGGAATGGCATTTTATCGGACATCTGCAAACAAATAAAGTAAAGGACGTAGTTAAATATGTTACTCTCATCCATTCCGTAGATCGTCTGAAACTGGGTCAAGCGTTACATAACCAGCTTCTCAAAGAGAATAAGACCTTAGACATTCTTGTGCAAATTAATACGTCCTACGAAGAAAGTAAATTTGGTGCCTCTCCAGAAACAGCCGTTGAGCTTGTAGAACAGGTGTCTCAATTCGAGACATTAAACGTGAAAGGTCTAATGACCATTGGAAAACTGAATGCGACAAACGAAGAAACACGACATTGTTTTCGATTGTTAAACCAGATCCGTACACAGATTAAAGAGAAAAATATTCCACGCGTAGAAATGGATATTTTATCGATGGGTATGTCTGGTGACTTCCAAGTCGCCATTGAAGAAGGAGCTACAATGATACGTGTAGGGACAAGTGTATTTGGTCAACGCTATTTACCGGACGAGTATTACTGGAATGAAAACACACGCATCGATGATTAAGTGAGAGGTAGTGTTAAATATGAAGACAGCATCCCCTTCGTTACGTGGCCGTGATTTGATATCGCCGGTGATCGCCGCTTTAATATCCGTAATTGTTAATTACGGGGGTACGTTTATCCTTGTTTTTCAAGCTGCAAAAGTCGCTGGTTTAAGCCCGGAAATGACCGCTTCCTGGATTTGGTCCATCTCGATTGGGGTAGGAGTAACAGGAATTTGGCTCAGTTATCGATATAAGGAACCGATTATTACAGCCTGGTCTACACCGGGTGTGGCGTTTCTCGTTTCAGCATTAGCGCTAACCCCTTATCCAGAAGCTATTGGCGCTTACATGATTTCAGCAGTCGGATTTATTATTTTAGGTTTGTCAGGCATGTTTGAACGTTTCGTTCGACTTATTCCCCCAGGCATCGCCTCCGGATTGTTAGCAGGTATTTTGCTACAGTTTGGTATTTCGGCCTTTGGAGGGGCGAAGGTAGATCCTTTGCTTGTGATTGTACTGTTTGCAGGCTATATCGTGCTAAGAAGGTTTACTTCCCGTTACGCCATTGTTGGCATATTGGCAATCGGTTTGATTTATTTGATATGCATGGGGAAAACAGACTTCAGTACAATCCAATTGGCTGTAGCATCGCCTGTATTTGTTGTTCCAGCGTTTTCGTTAAACGCCTTACTTGGCGTTGCGCTACCGCTGTTCATTATTACCTTGACAGGGCAGTATATGCCCGGAATGCTTGTTCTGCGTAATGATGGATTCAAGACAAGTGCCAATCCTATTTTAGCTGTAACAGGTTTGGGTTCGCTTCTTGCAGCCCCATTCGGATCACATGCTTTTAATGTGGCAGCTATTACAGCAGCGATTTGTACAGGAAAGGATGCACATGAGGATTCAACCAAACGTTATATTGCAGGTATTGCTTGTGGTGTTTTTTATATTTTTGTCGGCATTTTTGGCGTAACATTGGCTGCTCTGTTTTTGATTCTTCCTGCTACCTTTATTGCAACATTAGCGGGATTAGCCTTACTTGGAACGATCGGTGGCAGTCTTGCCAATGCATTAACGGACCCTAAGGGACGTGAAACTGCATTGATTACGTTTTTGGCGACAGCAGCGAATGTGACTTTGCTTGGTGTGGGTGGTGCATTTTGGGGACTGTTTGCAGGAATGATGGCACATCTACTGATGAATAGTAAATTTCCCAAAAAACAACTTGGAACGAATAAATAACCGTAATATGGAGAGGAAGATGTTCATGAAACATTTGGAGAAGCAAGATAAAGTAATAGGAATGGCTGTCCAGCAAGAGCTTGGAAGGCAGCGGGATAAGATAGAACTGATTGCATCAGAGAATTTTGTAAGTCAAGCTGTGATGGAAGCAACAGGTTCGGTATTGACCAATAAATATGCGGAGGGGTATCCGGGCAGAAGATATTATGGCGGGTGTGAGCATGTGGATACAGTCGAAGAGATAGCAAATAGCCGCCTTAAAGCACTTTTTGGCGCTGAACATGCGAATGTGCAGCCTCACTCCGGTTCTCAGGCCAACATGGCAGTATATTTTGCCTCGGTTGAGATTGGGGACACAATACTTGGCATGAATCTATCCCAGGGTGGTCATCTAACCCACGGAAGTACTGTTAATTTTTCAGGTAGGTTTTACAATTTTGTTTCATATGGTGTCGATGCACAGACGGGCCGCATTGACTTTGACGAAGTACGTAAACTTGCTTATAAGTATCGTCCACGCATGATTGTTGCAGGTGGAAGTGCATACCCGCGGACCATTGAGTTTGAATTATTTGCCCAGATTGCCGCCGAAGTGGGAGCTCTTTTCTTTGTAGATATGGCGCATATAGCAGGAATTGTTGCGGCAGGTTTACATCCTAACCCGGTACCACATGCCCATTTTGTTTCAACCACCACACACAAGACCTTACGAGGACCACGAGGGGGAGCCATTTTGTGCCGGGAGTCCTGGGCAAAGGCGATAGACAAAGCTGTATTCCCGGGGACTCAGGGCGGGCCATTCATGCACGTTATCGCGGGGAAAGCGGTGGCATTAGGCGAGGCATTGCAAACCGAGTTCACAACATATATTGAAGGTGTTCTGAATAACGCCAACGTATTGGCAGAAACTTTAATGAATGAAGGACTTACCCTTGTATCGGGAGGAACAGATAATCATATCGTGTTGGTTGACTTACGAACTATGGGCCTTACAGGCAAAGAAGCCGAAGCTTTACTGGATGAAGTAGGGATTACGGCGAATAAAAATGCAATTCCTCACGATACGGAAAGTCCTTTGGTTACAAGCGGTATTCGTTTTGGAACTCCGGCTATGACTTCAAGAGGGCTTGGAGCCAGGGAAATGAAAGAAATTGCTCAGCTGATAGGGCTTGCTTTTAAAAATCCAAAGAACTCGGATGTGAAAAATCAAATATTAGGTAGTGTCCGTGAAATCACTTCGCAATTTCCTCTATATGAAGGGCTTAAATAGCTCAACAGCAGACACAAATAGAGCCTGCAATTGTTCCTAATGGATAACAATTGCAGGCTCGTAATGTGCTTGTTTATATTGAAACTTAAGACAGCCCTAGTAGGCTATACCTACACGAGACTGTACATACTCATCAGACATTAATTGCTGATAAGCAAACTCCGCAGTATCGATTACAGATATAGAAGTTCCACCGTCAGGCAAATAGTCGCGCTCAACCCGGTACTTACCAAGAGATTCTCCATCAAATAAGTAGGTAGGACACACGATGGTCCATTCTAACTCTGAAGCCTTCAGAATGTTGTACATCTCCAGATGCTCTTCAGCTGCTCGCGTGGACTTACGTTTGGACTCAGGGGATTGAAAACGAAGCAAGCCAGGATCCGTTCGACTTTCCAATATTCCTGCGGTACCAATGGTAATGATTCTTTTGATACGCTCCTGAGCCATAGCCTCAACAATATGTCCCATGGATTGCGATAATGTAGTCGTTCCATCGGTACTTAAGGAACTAACAACGAGATCCACACCCTGTATGGCGTGATGAATATCCTCTTTGACTAAAGCGTTTCCTTGATGTAGAACGAAATTGTCATCGTTGATTTGTACCTTTTCCGGGCTTCTAACCAGTGCAGTTACATGATGATTGGAACGTAGGGCATTGGAGACGAAATGACTTCCAACCCGTCCGGTGGCTCCTAACACTAAAATTTTCATTACAAAAAACATCCTTTCGAATCCGATTGCAGAGCATGTTCTCCATCATAATACAATCTTTGCAAGCCGATGTATGCCTTCCTCAATCTGCTCCTCATCCACTTTCGCAAAACCTAATATCCATCCTTTTCGATGACTCTCCAAGCAATATCTACTAAGCGGATACACGCGTACACCTTGATCAAGAGCAGCATTTGTCACCGCTTCTTCGTCAAATGACGTTTCAGATTCTAGAAGCATATGTAATCCCGTTTCCACACCACTTAATGTAAATCGTGAGCCTAACCCAGAAGCAACAATGGCTTTGGTCATGACTTCGTGTCTGCGTCGATATATGTTCCGAACTCTTCTCATATGGCGCATAAAATGACCACGCTCAATAAAATGAGTTAGCGTTAATTGTTCCATAATCGGCAGATGACGATAGGTTAATTCATGAACTTGGGTAAGGCGATCGATGGCTATTTTGGGGCCGATGATAGCGGATAGTCGAATGCCAGGTGCAACCATTTTGGAAAAACTCATCATATAAAGCGTATTCTGAGGTTGCTGACTAAATATAGTTGGAAGTGGATCTCCACGGTACCTAAATTCGCTATCGTAGTCATCCTCAACAATCCAATATCGATGATGAGCTGCCAAGTGCATCAATTGTTGCCTGCGTGGCTCCGACATAATAACACCAACGGCGCATTGATGAGAAGGTGTGACAAATACGAGTTTTGTCTGTGGGTGAATATGATCTACACATAATCCATACTCATCAACCGGAACGGGATCGACTTGCATCCGGCGGTATTTCATCGCCATCCAAGCGGCAGGGAAGCCGGGATCTTCAACCGAAACTCTGTCTCCCTCACTTAAGAGAGCCTGGGCAATTAAATCAATGCTATGTTGTGCACCTGAGGTTAACAAGATTTGATCAACATCGATATGAATGCCTCGTTCAAGTGACAAATAACGTTGAATCTGCTCTCTTAACGCCAATAACCCTCTGGCATCGCCATAAGCCCAAAGATCCAGATTGGGTTCAGTAGAAGCTTGTAAAAAGGATTGCCTCCAGGCTTTTGTGAAACTTTCATCCAGATAAGGCTCGTGGGGATTAAAATCAATTTCTATTTTGCGATTGTCTCTATTGCCAAACCAACTATGCAGATGACCAATCGATTCGTTTAGTGTAGGCAGATCGGGCGGAATAGGCCCTTGCATCGTGATGCCTTCTGATGAGCGAGGTGCATATGTCCAATCACTAACTCTTGTCCCGGCTCGTCGGGAGGTTACCGTATACCCTCGACTGAATAATTCCTCGTACACAATCTGTATGGTTGAGCGTGAAACACCAATTAATTGAGCAAGTTCGCGTGAGGGGAGCAGCAATTCGCCTGGTTGCCATTTCCCGGTTGTGATATTATGAATCGCTTGATCCAAAAGTTGCTGCCAGATCGGGCGTTGGTCATTCCGATTAACTTTTAGCATTGCTTCAACTCCATTACTCATGGTGAATTATGGATTGCATTTATTTATGTGCTTAGCCATCTTACTGGCACTCCATTGATTGATATACCATTATAGCAAAAGTTTAATTTGCAAACAAAACAAAGCTGAACTAAAGCGATTTTTACCGTGTGTCCAACCTATTTTGGTCGGTCCTGCTTGGTTCATACTCGATTCATATTCAAGCCACAGACAGTTCATCTTCTTCGGTTACACTACGGGAGTACGAACACAGAGATTCCTAATCCATAGACTAGACAGGAGAAGATGAGATTGACACGAAAGAAACGAACGTCTATCGCCGCCATAACTTTGGTGTTTGCAATGATGTCCCCAATGTCGGCCATGGCCACACCCGCTACCAGTAACGGTAGTAGCTCTACGTATGATCTAACTAAAAAGGCAGTAAGTGCAAAGGCCAAGGTACTCACTGAATCATACGCTACGACAAGTGTGCAATACGCACTGATGGATGAGGGCGAGATTGTGATCTCCGGTCAGGCGGGCAAAAATGACCTGATAAACAACATCCCGCTTTCTTCAGATACCATGTATGGCATTGGTTCAACCAGCAAAATGATGCTCACAACCGCCGTAATGAAGCTAGTGGACCAGGGCAAGATCGATCTTGATGATCCTGTCGAGAAGTATATTCCGGACTTTAAAATGAAAGACAAGCGTTACCAACAGATTACACCACGCATGTTACTGAATCATTCATCCGGACTTCTCGGAACGTCAAGTAACAGTGCAATACTGTTTGGAGATAATGATACCCATGCACATGATACGTTATTGGAACAATTGGCGACGCAACATCTGAAGGCCGATCCTGGCGCATACTCGGTGTATAGTAATGACGGTTTTACATTAGCTGAAATTTTGGTTGAGCGGGTCAGTGGCATGGACTTCACAACTTTCATGCACCGGTACATAACCGAGCCTCTTGGTATGGAGCATACCAAAACACCGCAGGATATTGTAGAGCTTAGCAAGATGGCAGCAACATATGCCCCTTCGGATGAGGAGCAACTTCCATTAGAGACTACAAATATGATTGCCTCGGGAGGCATCTATTCCACCGCTGAAGATCTGGTTCAGTTCTCGAAAATCTTTACAGGTGAGGTTGAAGGTGTTCTTTCGGAGGAATCCGTAGAGGCCATGGAGCAAGAAGAATACAAGAGAGGCATGTGGCCAGAAGAAGGCGATTCTTCTATTGGTTACGGCCTGGGCTGGGACAGCGTGAACCTGTTTCCTTTTAATGATTACGGCATCCAGGCAGTAAGCAAAGGTGGCAATACAATAACCTATCATTCCTCATTGATTGTACTTCCGGAGTATAATATGGCTGCTGCCGTAACCTCTTCGGGTGGTCATAGTTCAACGGATCAATTGCTGGCAACTGAGCTGTTGCTTAGTGCGCTTGAGGAGAAGAATATCATTCCAGAGCGTAAACCGGAGAAGTCACATGATGCACCGGTGAAAACAACCATGCCGAAGGAACTTACACAGCACACAGGCATGTACGCGGGTGGGGCAAACATGTTAATGAAGATGGACGTAAAAGATGATGGGCAATTAACGCTATCTAATCTGTCGACTCCTAACAGTCCTGATCAGACCTATACGTACACCCCTGATGGCTCATTTGTTAATGATGCGGCTACGGAAAAGCTGAAGTTCGTTCAGGAAGTCAACGGGAACACATATTTGTGGTCTCGCTCGTATCAGTCTGTTCCTGGGCTTGGGCAAGTTGCTTCTTCTGAATATAAGGCAGAAAAGCTTGAAACCAATGAATTATCGGAAGAAGTAAAGGCCGCATGGCAGAAACGGGAAGGCAAAGCCTACGTGTTGGTCAATGAAAAATACACATCAACACTGTACAACGCAGCAATGCCGATGATTCCCATTCATACTGTTAATGAGCTACCTGGTTATGTCTACACGAATAAAATCGTTGGAGCTAACCAAGCTGTGAACCAATTGCAAATTCCTGGATTGGCGGGCCGTGACACGATGGAGTTTAATTTCTATGAGGAAAATGGCGTGGAATATGTTACAGCTGGAGGCAACGTTTATGCTGCTCAAGACATCATCAAACCGATCTATGCGGGAAAACAATCGAAGACAACGATTCAGGCAAATGGTCATGCCACATGGTATTCGATTCCTGCATCAGCTGCAGGTAAAGAAATGACGGTCAAGATGTCTGCAAACAGCGCATTTGCTGTATATAACCAAGCTGGCATAGGCATTAATCATACAGTGGTCAGTGGACAAAACGAAATTGTATTGCCTGAGAACGGAACTATTGTATTCGCGGGTGAAGCTGGTTCGAAGTTCGAGATTGTATTGACAACCAGAGCAAATTAATAGATTATAAAAAACTGTACAATAAAAAGTCGCGGAAATCGCGGCTTTTTTGAGTTTTAAATTTTAAATAATACGTTTTAAAGTAAATGTACCTTTTTTCAGATTCACAATGTAATATTGGGTTTCGCGAAGCTTACCTAAAGGGTAAGTATTAAAAGGACTTTTACTGGTTGGAAAAAAATGATGGAGGAAAATGTTGCAAGTGGAAAGGCAAAGCATTGATTGTTAATATACAGTAAATAATAACAATCAAATGGGCAGAAGATCGACAAAAAGCATAACCGTAATACCGATTCCAAAGAAAATAATGATTATTCGGACAATACCGAGACGGGGAGGACACATGAAAACAACGAAGATCTCATTTTTTATACTTTCACTGATGCTGCTCCTGGTGAGCGGTCTATCAGGATGGGTAGGGAACGCTGCCGCAGCGTCCGATTCCGGTAAAACCTATGTTATCGGAACTGATGTCACATTTGCTCCATTCGAATATGAAGATGAGAATGGTGATTTTGTTGGTATCGACATGGATTTGCTGGATGCCATCGCCAAAGATCAAAATTTCAAGTATCAAATCAAATCCCTGGGATTTAACGCGGCTGTACAGGCACTTGAGGCGAATCAAGTCGATGGTGTGATCGCAGGGATGAGTATTACGGATGAGCGAAAAGCGAAATTTGATTTTTCAGAGCCATATTATGATTCAGGCGTTGTTATGGGGATTAGTTCCAATAATGATACCATTAAAAGTTACGAAGATCTTCGTGGTAAAAAGGTCGCTGTAAAAACGGGAACAGAAGGGTACAGCTTTGCTGAGTCCATCGCCTCAAAATATGGCTTTACCGTTGTCCCATTCGATGAATCATATCAAATGTATGATGATGTAAAGACCGGTAATTCGGTGGCCTGTTTTGAAGATGAACCCGTTCTAAGGTATGGGGTAAAGCAGAATAATGGTTTAAAAATCGTTACCGCCAAAGAAGACGGGGCTTCCTACGGATTTGCGGTAAGTAAGGGTAAAAATCAGGAACTTCTGGAGATGTTCAATGCTGGTCTTGTGAATATCAAAGCAAACGGTGAGTACAAGCGCATTATCGAAGAATATGTTGGAGAGAATTCCCAAGTCGCAAATCTGGGGCGTTGGGAGTTAATACAGAAATCTCTTCCTGCACTTTTTAAAGGTCTGGGAAAAACACTTTTATACACGATTGTGTCCCTGTTCTTCGCGTTTATCATCGGTCTGATTTTCGGATTCATGAAGGTGGGACAGAACAAATTCCTTCGAGTTGTTGCCACCGTATTTGTGGATATCTTCCGCGGTATTCCGCTGATTGTCCTGGCATTCTTTATCTATTTCGGGATTCCACAGGCGATGGGCTTCACGATGCCATTGTTCCTGGCGGCTATTCTGACACTTAGTCTGAATGCAGGGGCGTACGTAACCGAGATTATCCGAGGCGGGATTCAATCGATTGATCGTGGTCAGATGGAAGCTGCCCGTTCATTGGGCATTCCTTATCGCAAAGCGATGATAAAGATCGTTATTCCACAGGCAGTGCGGGTTATGATTCCGTCCTTCATTAACCAGATGGTTATCACGTTGAAGGATACGTCAATCTTATCCGTTATTGGTCTCGTAGAGTTGACACAATCGGGTAAAATTGTTATTGCAAGAACGTTCTCCTCTTTTGACATTTGGTTAACGGTTGCGGTTATGTACCTGATTGTCATCATCACATTGACCAAAATTGCTGATTATCTGGAGGTGAAGATTCGTCGTGGCTAAAATAAAAGTTGAAGGTTTGAAGAAAAGTTTCGGCTCGAATCAGGTCCTCAAGGGAATTGATGTGGCGGTCAACGAAGGAGAAGTTGTCTGTGTCATCGGGCCTTCCGGTTCGGGAAAAAGTACCTTCTTGCGCTGCATTAACCAATTAGATGTGATTACGGCAGGCCGGGTTATTGTGGATGATCAGGATCTGAATGACCCTAAAACCAACCTGAACAAAGCTCGCGAAAATATTGGAATGGTATTTCAACATTTTAACTTGTTCCCTCATTTTAGTGTGCTTAAAAACATCATGTTTGCGCCCAGAGAACTCGGGATATTAAATGCACAGCAGGCTCGTGATACAGCACTCAAATTACTTGAGCGTGTGGGTCTGTCTGATAAAGCAGAGAGCTTCCCAACACAACTGTCAGGTGGACAAAAACAACGTGTAGCTATCGCTCGTGCGCTTGCTATGAATCCGGATGTTATGTTATTTGATGAACCGACGTCGGCGCTTGACCCTGAGATGGTAGGAGAAGTCCTCGGTGTTATGAAGGACCTCGCGAGCGAAGGCATGACGATGATGATTGTTACCCATGAGATGGGTTTTGCTCGTGAAGTAGCTGATCGTGTGATCTTCATGGACGGTGGTTATATTGTCGAGCAGGGCACTCCTGAAGAGATATTTGGAAATCCGAAGAATGAACGGACGATCAGCTTTTTGGAAAAGGTACTCTAGCACTGAATCGAGAATGAATACATTGAAAGTCGCTATTTTAGCGGCTTTTTTTGTTATATTTATGAGGTGATTTAATAGAAAGACCGAACAAACTAAGCCAAGAAAGTGAGGTCTATACTCTATGGAAAACGTGTCACAAGAAGATCAACTGCAATCCATTAAAGCCTTTCAATCAACCATCCGCAAATCGGAAAATGCCTTAGTGAATATGACTCAGAAAAGGAATAATACAACATTGTTAAAGAAACGTCTCCAAGCTTTATACATCGGCCTAGCACTGTTGGAAAAGGTATGGAATCAGAAATCTCATCCCTACACGGAGGAAGATATCGCAGAAGCTCGTCTTGTCTTGATGGGATTGTTCCCATCTCTAGAGAGCATGTATGCCAATTCCAAAGAAGGTAGCCCACAAAAGACTCTTCTAGAAAGAAGGATTAAAGCATTTCATCTGGCCGTTCAAGCCATGGATACATACTGATGAAATGAGAGAGAGGTCTGTCTAATGAACGACAGACCTCTCTTTTTCTTTTGCAAGCTTAGGAAAACCGATAGAGACGCACACCGTGCACAGGTACAGTAGTAACTAAGGAATTCTCTGTTAATTGAGCTGCTTCTTGGCTCCACAATTCGGTACCTTCAGTAATGCCGGACAGTCCGACCTCATCAATGGACAGATCCACAGGTAGAGCATTCTCGCCAATGTTGAACACAGCGACGTACGAGGAACCATCCGTATGCTGGGCAGTCCACACAATAAGATCTTCTTTGCGTAAGGCTTCTCTGGCTCCGTAACTCTCGCGATGCATTCGTAGAACCTCACGATTAGTTAGCAGGGATAGTGTCCAGTCATCGTTATCTCGCAGTTCACCACCAAAGATGAGCGGGGAACGGAAGATGCTCCACAGTGACATCATCGTCAACTGCTCGTCAGGTGTGAACCGAGTCCAGCGATCTGCTCCACCACCGTCTACAGAACGGATACCGATATGACCCAAAGGCAACATATCACAGTCTGGCCAGCAGCCTGCTTTGGGAACGCTCTGCCACGTCCGGCAGCGGTCGAACATATCCAATAACAGTGGCCAGAGGTCCCAGAAGTCGTCCGTGACACGCCACATGTTGGCATGATCAGCCAAGAATTCTGAGTATTCTACTGGAGCAGGGCCAGGAGAGAGACTTAGTACCATGGGCCGACCGGAGCGCTCAATCGCTTTGGATATCATTTCGATCTCAGGTTGATGGGTGTCATAGAGCCTTGAAGCAGCAATATCGTCAACCTTCACCAAGTCAACGCCCCATTGTGCATACAGTTCAAAAAGCGAATCGTAGTAGGCTTGTGCGCCTTCTTTTGAGCTATCAACACCATACATATCCGTATTCCAGGGACAGATGGAGTTCGGATGAGCAATATCGCGCGCAGTGGCGGTTGTTCCCAGGATCGGAGTCCCAGCATGTGCAGCTTGACGTGGGATACCGCGCATGATGTGAATGCCGAATTGCAGCCCCAGACTATGAACGTAGTCGGCTAATGGCTTGAATCCCTGTCCACCTGCAGCGGAGGGAAACCGATTCTCGGCAGGCATAAGCCGCGAATATTCATCCATGATGAGTGGAACGAACGGACGATATTGTGAAGAATTGGCCAAAGGCTCGTACCATTGAATGTCGACCGTAATATAGCTCCAGCCGAAGTCTTTAAGATGTTCTGCCATGTACTCGGCGTTGCCACGAATTTCGTCTTCCGTAACGGCTGCGCCGTAACAATCCCAGCTGTTCCAGCCAAGCGGTGGAGTTGATGCTGCAAGTGTATGATTCATGGGAATGCTCCTTTATGGATTAATTATTGCTCTCGCTCAATTCATCATAATAAAGGATTTTATTAATATCTACAGTAATGTTGAGTGTCGAATAGCAAAATATTGCGGTTAATCGAAGAACAATTTACGGTACACAAGGCTTTCTCCGCCACTACGAAATTCACCTGGCGTAACGCCTGTTATGCTGCGAAAGGCTTTGATAAAATAACTTCCGCTGGAATACCCGACTTGCTCGGCGATGACTTCAATGCTAAGAGAAGTTCCGCGCAGCAGTTCCATTGCTTTCTCGGTACGTACACGGGTTAGATAAGCACCAGGCGTCAAGCCCGTACTGGAGGAAAAGCGACGTATAAAGTGATATTTGGAAAGGGAAACATGCTCCGCTAGGTGATCGATACTGATCATCTTGGAGTAGTTGTTTTCTATGTATTCAACGGCTATTTGAATGTTTTCAGACCAATTCTCCCTGTTGCGCAATGTTGTTTTCTGTAATCGAGTCAATTCTGTCATGAACTGATATACGCTGGATGATGCGATCAGAGGATCAGTGATTCTGCCTGCCGCCGCATCAGTCACGATCATCCGCAACAGTCGGATGGGTGTACAATCAGCGGGAAGATAGGGAACTTCTCCCGCTTCACGAAGAAATTTTCTCCAATGGGGCAGAATAAGAGTGGGCTTGAACAGCAGGAACAGAAACTCCCAAGGCTCTTTTGATGCTGAATGGTAGTAATAGCGATGTGGCCCTGGAATTTCTGCCAAAAAAGCTTGTCCTGCGGTAACATGATGAATGCGATTATTCGACTCAAATACACCTTCACCCGAGACTGTATATTGGAATAACAGGAGAGGCCCGTCCGAACGTTCGAGTCCATCCCAATGATAAGAAGGATCGGTTATTGAATCACATCCAGCCGCATATAGTACACACAATTGGAGCTCCTTGTCTTCCGCGAATCGAAACCCATAGGTTCCTCTAGGGATATTCATGTCAGCTCTCCTTGTTGCCCTGAATTTTTACTGTGCTCCGCGAATGAAAATATCTACTAGCTTTTGGCCCAATGAAAGATTGGAACCATATTTATGCAGGTTATCTTCCCGATTTCCCATTAACATCAATGTCGAGAAGGTCTCTGCCAGGAAAAATGGATCGTCCGTTCGTAGTCTGTTTTCATCCATTGCCCGTTGGAAATGGGAGGCTAACACTTCATGAATCTGATGCTCCGCGTTGCGTATATCCTGAATTTGAGCTGGTTCAAGAAAAGGCTCAGCTTCTCTGAGCATGGTTTCAATCTCCGCATGTGGATTTCCCAGTCTGGCCTCTGCCAGACGCACAAGCCCCGACTCCAGATTCTCGGCTTGATCAAGGATATGCGAGGTTAACCGGCTCACATTCTGTAACATCGTTGTAAAGGCAACCTTAAAAAGCTCGGGTTTGCTGGTGAAATGATAATAAATGGTTGGTTTTGACACGCTACATGTTTTGCCAATTTGCTGAAGCGTGACTGTTTCGTAGCCATACTCCATGAATAACTGTGAAGCGGTTTGAATAATGGTTTGCTGAATTGAGATATCGTCGTTGCCATGTTTGGGTCTTCCAGGCAATCGTTTAGGTGATTTTTCTGTCATTGGACTTCCCTCCATGAATATTTTATGACAAATAACGATAGTAAGCAAAATCATCTTGTAATTATACTTACCGGTAAGTATAATTATGAAGAGTTAAAAAAGGCATATCATTATCCTCATACTAAGGTGGTTTTAAGGTTGAAAACAGCACAACGTACTAACAAATGGAAGAAAATAATTATGTGGACCATCTTGTCCATTGTTATCATCGTGGCCGGCGTTTACGTATATCTCAATTCGGTTACGTATAGTCCGACTGAGCGAGCTGAAACGGCGATGACAAGTGATGCTCAGGTTATTGTCGCCAAGATTAAGGACGGTTACCGATTTGAACCGGTGGGTACAGAGATAACCAAACCGAATATTATTTTTTATCCAGGTGGTCTGGTTGAACCTGAAAGTTATTCTCCACTTGCCAGAGAAATGGCAGAACAGGGTCACCGCGTATATATCGCGAACATGCCAATAAACTTGGCGATTTTCGGTCAAAACAAGGCTGATTCCTTTATCGAGGAACATCCTGACGAAGCGTTTGTTATTGGTGGCCATTCTTTGGGAGGGTCATTTGCCTCACGGTATGCTGCGGAGCACAATGAGAAGTTGGAAGGTGTCTTTTTCTTGGCTTCTTATGCAGATGAAGGGGGGAGCGTAAAGAATACGGACTTGTCTATCTTACAGATTACAGGCTCGGATGACGGAGTGCTTAACAGGGAAGACTGGGAGAACTCCAAAGCAAATCTTCCGGAAGACACGACATATGTGAGTATTGAGGGTGGAAATCACGGTCAATTTGGCTCATACGGCATGCAAAAAGGAGATAATCAACCTGCAATTACAGAAGAAAAGCAGTTGGAAGAGGTTGTTGTAGCACTGGAGAACTGGATGGATACATTACATTAAATTAAACTATTAAATGAAATGAATGTGTTGAATGGTAATGATCGTCGTACGATTAAAGTCGCTATTTTAGCGGCTTTTTTTGTTGTAGAATAAAAATAATGCTTCAATGGAGCAAGGCAACAGCTATAATTGATTGAATTTCAACTCCATAATAGGCTTACAGAATTGCTTTAATTACCACAAATCGTTAACATTAGAAGCATTGTCATCGAAATAGCACCAAAACGGAAGACAGCAAGAGCAAGAACATCAAAAGGAGAAAAGATTATGTTTTTCAGAAAATTTGCTTACACGTTAGTGATCATCCTCGCTGCATTATTGTTCTCAGGTTGTACGTCAGAGTCTTTGCGTGATCTTGGATCACCTCAAGTTTCGGAGGATATGGGATTTGATGAGGTTGCCGACTATATCTCGGAGCACAATGAACTCCCGCCAAATTATATTACCAAGAAAGAGGCAAGAGATCTGGGATGGGAACCAAGCGAAGGTAACCTGCGAGAAGTTGCTCCAGGCAAAAGCATCGGCGGCGACGTGTTCAGGAACCGGGAAGGATTACTCCCCAACAAAAAAGGCCGGATCTGGTACGAAGCCGATATAAATTACTCAGGAGGACGGCGCGGAAGCGACCGAATTCTATACTCGAATGACGGTCTAATCTACCAGACGACAGATCATTATAAGTCATTTGAACAGTTAAAATAAACGGAGGAAATGATATGAGCATCATTCAGATTAACGGAAACGACTTTCACAGCAAGGAAGAGCTTCATCAAATTTTGCAGAACCAGCTTGAGTTAGACGAGAGCTATGGAGGCAATTTGGACGCACTATGGGATGTCTTAACTGGGGCTGTAAGCATGCCGCTTACTGTTCAATGGATTGGTTTTGAGAAAAGCAAAGAGATTCTTGGAGATTACGCTGACCAACTAATGGAATTGTTGCGGGAAGTTGAAGGGGAGATCCAAGGATTTACGTTGGAATTATATTATTGAAAATTAGCCTTGGCTTTATGAGGCGATGGGCAACCATCGCTTTTTTGGTCTTTACATTTTTACTGAGACTCATGTCTAGATCATGCTATTTTCATGGCTTAATAATCAAGGTTGGGGTGATTAGACTTCCTTATACTTTAAACATGGAATAGGGTAGGCAGGGTTGTAGTCGTTTACTAACGGTTGAATATGTAAGCGTATACTATCTCAAAGTGAACCATCGTAATGTCTGGATTGGTTATTACGACTAACATCATTTAGGGGGCAGAAAAATAATGAGAGCCGTATCAAAAGTGCTAGGAGCATGTCTCGTAACAAGTGTTGTGTTAATTTCCGCCGGTTGCGGAAATGCTGGAGAGAATTCCGAATCAAATACGAGTGACCCCAACAGCCCGATCACATTTACCTTCTTCGGCGCAGATGCAAGTCCCAACTGGAACAAAATGCAGGATGCGGTAGGGAAGAAAATTACGGAAGAAACCGGTGTAAGCATTGATGCTGAATTCGATATTTCGAGCGGAGGCGGAAACGACCGTATTTCCTTGATGGCTGCAAGCGGTGATTATCCGGATTTGATTTTCCCCAAAGGTAACTTGACCAGACTCGTTGATGCCGGGGCAATGATTGATCTGACGGATCTAATCGAAGAACACGCCCCCAACTTGAAAAAGATCTACGGTGAGCACTTCAATCGGTTGAAATACAGTAATGACGATCCTTCAATCTATTGGATTCCAACGAATGGTGCAATCGATCAGGTCAGCTTTGATGCGACGAATGGTACCGCCATTCAACATCGTGTAGTCAAGGAACTTGGGTATCCTGAGATCAAAACCTTAAACGATTTCGAAAAAGTGCTACGTGAATATTACGAGAAACATCCGACCACAGATGATGGCCAACCCACAATTCCGCTGACGCTTAGTGCAGATGGATGGCGGCGAATGATCACGGTTACTGATCCCGCTGTCATGTCTACTGGAGGACCTGGAGATGGTGAATATTTCATCAATCCGGACACCTACGAAGCCGTTCTGCATTACAAACGTCCCGAGGAGAAGGAATATTTCCGGTGGTTGAACAAGATGTACAATGAAGGCTTGCTGGATAAGGACAGTTTTGTTCAGAAGGATGACCAGTATAAGTCCAAAATCGCCAGTGGTCGCGTGTTATCCTTGCTTGATCCAAGCTGGGGATTCAGTGATGCGGAAAATGCTTTGAAAAGTGCAGGGAAAGACGACATGACCTACGGATTCTATCCGGTCACGCTAGATGACAACTTTCAGCGTAAAGATTTCCAGAATATTGGCTTTGACGGTTATGGCATTGGCATAACTGTCGATTGTGAAGATCCTGTCCGGGCTATTAAATTTTTGGACTGGATGTCTTCTGAAGAAGGGCAAGTATTGAGAAACTGGGGCGTTGAAGGCGAGCAATATAACGTGGAAGACGGTGTTCGCACCATCCCAGCCGATGTACAGGAACGTAAAAACAAAGACAATAACACATTCACCAAAGAAACCGGAGTAGGCTTGTATTACATTTTTGGTGCTCACTACGGGGATGGCGTCAAAGATTCAACGGATAACTACTATACAACGAATTATCCTGAACAGATTCAGCAAAGTTATTCCGATGAGGAAAAAGAAGCTTTGAAAGGCTATGGCATCACCACATGGAAGGACTTGTTCCCTTCCGAAAAGGAGTTTCCGGTGAAAGAGTGGGGTGCTGCTTACAATATGCCGATTCCTTCGGATAGCGGGGATTATAACGTTGTGTATCAGAAAACGCAGGATATTATTCAGAAACGGATCGCCGAAGCGATTACATCCTCTCCGAGTGCCTTTGAAGACATATACGACAATATGATTACCGAACTTGATAATGCAGGTGCAGTAGCCATGGAACAGCAGTATACGGAGTGGATTAAAGATCGCGTTCGATTGTGGACGGGTAAAGAGATCAATTAACTTGCGGATATAATCAAAGTAATGCACTGTTTGCAGATCCGAAGTATATCAAGAACTTAAAAAACATCGAGCCATGCAGGATGGCTTGATGTTTTTTAGTTTACATTGAATGAGCTTGTCATTATTTTGGCAAAGCTTCCATTGCATCACGTCTTTGTTTGATATATCTACCGGGGGAGATGCCAACCATTTTGGTAAAACTGCGAATAAAATTGGCATAGTCACTAAAGCCCGATTGAAAGCATGCATCCGTAATACTCATTCCTTCTGACAGGTGGAATTTGGCCCGTTCAATACGACGACCCAAAATGTAGGAACGGATGGTCAATCCAGTATGCTTTTTGAACTGGCGGCTGATATAAGTACTGTTCATGTAGAACACTTCGGCAAGTTTGCGAAGGGTAATGTCTTGATTCAGATGTGTTTCAATATAATCCATGGTTTCACGAACCAGTTCAGGCATAATGTCATTAGGAACAAAGGAATTGTTATGAAACCAGACGTTAATCATGACCAACAATTGGGCTACGGCTGCATTTATTTTGATATCGGTGCCGTAAGCATCGGAAGCAAGCAATCCTTCCAGTTCGTTTGTACATTGCAGCATCTGTTTCAAGTTATCGTCGTCTAAATGTACGATGTTGCCTGTTCCTTTGGGGCGATGGTCAAAACATGACGATAGATTGGTTGATGGTGTGGAAAGCTGAAATAGATATGTTTTTTTGAGATTGATTGTAATTCGCTCATAATCAGATTCATCCAGAATAAAGGCTCGGTGCATCTCCTCGGGTGACATCACAAGCAGATCGCCAGGCTGTACATGATAACATCGATTTTCTACATAAAAGTGAACGTTGCCACGAAGAAACAGGTAGATCTCGTATGCATTATGGCGATGATAGATCGTTTCCAGCTTATACGTCGTTACGCTGTGCAGATATAAGAGCTCAGGCTGGATGGGATCATAAAAACACTCAGAGGATCCACTCATGAAGTACCTCCCGTCATTTCACGCAATAAATAGAGCGGTTAACGCAATGAAATTGTACTCAGCTTACCTTAAAATGTAATCATCCTATCATGATACCTTTTGTATTGCAAACGCTTTCTCGTAAAAAGACACAACTAAAAACGATTATAGGGGGATTCTTTTGATGAATCATCATTCTACACCACAAGCTGGTGAGCAAAAGCAAGACCAAGCTGCCAATCTGGAGCGTATTCCAGGGGAGATTGGAAAGCTTCGTCCCAACGGTAACCCTTTGGTGGCCCACAAATTTGGAGCCGATCCCTATGCTTTAGTATTTAACAATCGAGTCTACTTATATATGACTAGTGATAAGCTGGAATATGATAAGGACGGTCTTCCTCAGAAAAACAGCTACAGTTCAATCAACCGGATTACGGTCATTTCTTCGGATGACTTAATCAACTGGACCGATCATGGAGAGATCAGAGTGGCTGGTCCTCAAGGCGCAGCAACATGGGCTTCGCAATCCTGGGCCCCGGCAGCTGCTCATCGAATCTTGGATGGAGAGGACTGTTTCTTTCTTTATTTCGCCAACAATGCCAGTGGAATAGGTGTACTGTCTGCACCCACACCTGTAGGTCCATGGATAGACCCTATAGGAAAAGCACTTATTACAAGAGAGACTCCGGGAGTGGAGGAAGTAACCTGGCTATTCGATCCGGCTGTCATTGTAGATGATGATCATCAGGCCTACATATATTTCGGTGGTGGTATTCCACAGGGGAAAGCAGAAAGACCGGATACGGCAAGAGTTATGCGATTGGGAGACGATATGATCAGCGTTGTTGGCAAAGCGAAGGTTATTCAGGCGCCTTATATGTTTGAAGATTCAGGGATACATAAATATAATAATAGTTACTACTTTACGTATTGTTCCAATTTTATTGAGGGTGATCGGCCAGATGACAGCCCACCACCTGGTGAGATTGCATATATGACCAGTGTTCAGCCAATGGGGCCATGGACATATCAGGGTACGCTACTCCAGAATCCAGGACACTTTTTTGATATTGGCGGCAACAATCACCATGCTATATTTCAACTATCGGATCAATGGTACATTGCCTATCATGCCCAGACATTATGCCAAGCCATGGATATTCCCGAAGGTTACCGTTCAACACATCTGAATCGAGTCGAACATGATGAGGCCACGGGTAAGATCAAGAAGGTACATGCCGATTATCAGGGCGTAGATCAAATCAAATGCTTCGATCCTTATGGGCGGGTAAGCGGTTCAACGATTGGATGGAGTAGCGGAGTATCAACAGAGCAATATCTTGACTCTGGTGAGATGTCTGCATCAGATTCGAATATGATCTCCGCTAAACTGCATAATGACAGCTGGATAGCTATATCCAAGGTGGACTTTGAAAGTGAAGGACCCACAACCTTCACAGCCACGATTGCGAATCAAGGAACCGAAGGTACGTTGGAACTTCGACTTGATCGTGGAGACGGACTGTTAATTGGAGAAATCATTGTTCCGCCTGCGAACGAATCCCTTCACTGGATGGAACTAACAACTAATGTTACGGGTGCGAAAGGTGTGCAAGACTTGTATATTAAGCTTAAAAGTTCAACAGACAGCTCAACCATCCTTTTAAGAGAATGGAAGTTTAACAGACAAAATGAGGTGTAATTGAAGCATGTATCCGAATCCGATTATTTGGGCCGATTACCCGGATCTTGACGTTATTCGTGTAGAAGACACATATTATATGGTCAGTACAACCATGCATATGATGCCGGGATGTGTCATCCTGCGTTCATATGACCTGATCCATTGGGAAGTAGCCACATATGTATACGACACATTGGACGATACACCTGCCCAACGGCTGGTGGATGGTCATCACGTTTATAGTAAAGGCATGTGGGCTGCATCGCTCCGCTATCATCAAGGAATGTTCTATGTGATCTTTGTTGCGAATGATACCCGTAAGACATACTTGTATACGTCGACCTCCATCTCGGGAGTGTGGAAGAAGCAGATCGTGGAAGGGTTTTACCATGATTGCTCCTTATTTTTTGACGATGATGAACGAGCCTATCTCGTGTACGGTAATACCGAGATCTATCTGACCGAATTAAGCTCTGATCTGTCCGGGCCCAAACCTGGTGGAGTGCATCGCTTGATTGTAAAAGACGAGCAGCCTCATCACCTTGGTTATGAAGGAGCACATTTTTACAAGATCAATGGTAAATATATTGTGTTCCTGATTCATATAACAAAAGCTTCCGGACGGAGAACACAGGCGTTTTATATGGCAGACTCTCTGGAAGATATCTTCACTGGTGGAGAAGTATTCAATGACGATATGGATTATTTCAATTCAGGTGTTGCTCAGGGCGGTATCGTGGATACGCCGGATGGAGACTGGTATGCAATGCTGTTTCAGGATCATGGGGCTGTTGGCCGGGTTCCTGTGTTGGTTCCGCTACACTTTGATCAAGGTATACCGGTCTTTGCAAACAAAGCGCCGAAACAGATTGATATCCCGAGCACGAGACCAGAGCACCGTTATAACCCGTTAGTGGGTAGCGACAGTTTCAATTATGAACCCGAGGAAGATGGAAGCATCCGCCTCCGTGATTTTTGGCAATGGAATCATACACCTAATCATGAACTTTGGTCCGTTACAGAGAAATCGGGGGTGTATCGTGTTCGAACGGGACAGATCAGCCCAAATCTGACGTTTGCGGTCAACACACTAACCCAGCGTTCAATGGGGCCCGCTTGCGAAGCAATAGTTACGCTTGACGGCAGTCGGCTGAATGATGGGGATTATGCCGGGTTGTGCTTTCTGATCGGTTCGTACGGTATGATCGCTCTTACGAAGCAGGATAACAAGTTTTACTTGGTCATGCATGCCAGAGATAGTGAGGATTCCACCATATTTGGCAATCTGATCGACCAGAAGCCAGCCACTGAACATGAACGTATCCCGGTATCAGATCCAGTAGTTAAACTAAAAGCATTCGGAAATTTTGAGAACAATCTGGATGAGTGCTCTTTTGCCTATTTCGATGGAACTGAATGGAGAGATATAGGGATTGTACACAAAATGATATATAAACTGGATCATTTTATGGGTTGTCGAACGGGGTTGTTTGTATATTCAACTGAAATAGCTGGAGGAACAGCTGACTTTTCGAATTTTGAATATCGCGTGATTAATCCTGATGAGAAACAATGAAAATACGTAAAAGCCGCCCAACGGCGGCTTTTCGTATTCAATGAGTACAAGTTGTTGTACAATGATATGGATTAAAGTTGACAGAGAGAAGAGAGTTGTTCAAACCGAACTGGGGGCATGTCGTCATGTATAAGAGATGTCTGGACATAACAAGATGGACCTTCATTCTGTTCCTTGCTGTATCCATACCAGCAGGTCATACCGAAGGTAATACCAAACAACATCATCCGCAGCAAGATGGGCAGCAGATTCAACTTCCCGCTACGTTTGAGAGGTATTCTCCTCCCATCGTGGTCTCTTTTGTCAGGGAAACGGGAGATGACCTTGAGCGCATGATTAGTCAGTTACCTGGTGAGACGATACTGGATAATCGCTGGACTCGTTTGTATGAGAAAGAGCTAGGTATTCAAATTCACTATGACTGGACTGCTAATGGAGATGTATACAATCAGAAGTTGGGTGTATCCCTCGCTGCAGGACGTTTTCCAGATGTGGTGAAAGTTAATCCATATCAACTTAGACAACTGAGCAATGCTGGAATGATCGAAGATTTAACCCATGTGTACCAAGAGTATGCTTCCCCACTTACAAAGAGTATATTGGAGGCGGAGGGAAGAGGCGCATTTGATGCGGCAACCATTGATGGCAAACTCATGGCTATTCCCGAATCATCTTCCTCCATTGAGACAGCGCAGTACCTGTGGATTAGAAGCGATTGGTTGGAGCAACTGGGGCTACGGCCGCCTGAAACGATGGAAGAGCTTCTCCAGGTTTCGAAAGCGTTTACAGAGAAGGACCCCGACGGGAACGGAGAGCATGATACGTACGGACTTGCGCTAACGAACCATCTATGGGATCCAGTTATGGGAGCTGCAGGGTTCATGTCCGGCTATGGTGCCTACCCTAATATATGGGTTGAAGATGCAGAAGGAAACCTCACTTATGGAGGTATACAGCCTGAAGTTCGGGAGGCTCTGAAAGTACTGCAAACGTTGTATCGTGAAGGCCAACTTGATCCGGATTTTGGTTATAAAAGTGGAAACAAGGCGTTTCGTCTAGTTCAAGATGGAAAAATAGGGATGCTTTACGGCGAACAGTGGACATCCTTTATGCTTCAGAGCACCCGTGATAAAGAAACAGATATAGATGTAGAATGGCAGGCATATCCCATTGTTGCCAAGTCGGACCGGAGCCTGTTCGTACCGCTACGTTCCAACACTGGGCAATACTTTGCTGTAAAAAAGGGGTTCTCTAATCCGGAAGTTGTTGTAAAGCTCATGAATCTGCATCTGGACATCAACTGGGGGGATCAGGCACAGTATGAAACATACTACAATGACGACTCCCGAGCTGTGTGGATGCTTTCACCGGTAACTCCTTTTCCCGGTAATAAAAATATAGATGCATACAAACAAATTCGGGATGCCAGAAGTACAGGAGACTTCTCGGCTCTGCAGAATGAAGCTCTCGCCATTCACAAACGCATTGTGGCCTATGAATTGGAAGATGTAGAGAGCGGCTGGGGTTGGAAACAAACCTATGGGCCTTCGGGTGCTTTTAGCATTGCAGCTTCTTACGAGAAGAACGGCCAACTTCTCTATGATCAATTCACGGGCGGAATTACGGACACGATGGTTGATCGACAAATTATTCTTCGGGATCTTCAGCTTGAAGCCTATATGAACATTATTCTAGGCAGGTCGATAGATGAGTTTGATCAATTCGTTGAGAACTGGCGCAAGCTGGGGGGAGATCAGATCACATCGGAGGTTAACGCGTGGTTTCGCGCCAGCAAGCCAAAGGAGCGCTAATGTTCACTTTATTCTTACAAGGAACCCACTCAGCCTTTGGCATTGGAGGTGAATGCATTGATCAAGATCCCTGCTAAATCATGGTTTAACAGTATATTTGCGCGATTAATAATCACCTATCTGGTATTTGTACTCCCCCTTATTCTTCTTGGCGTGTATCTGTATCATTGGAGTTATGACAATGCAAGCCAGGAAATATCGTTGTCAACGGAGAGACGGTTGAACCAATATGTTGTGGAATTGAACAGAGAGATAGAATGGATGGAATTACAGCAGTTTGATATCGTTGAGGATCGAAAACTCAATCGTCTGGCCATTCTCTGGGACATGATGGATCAGGTTGAGCGGCGTGATACATTAAATTACCTGACTGAACGGCTCGCTTCATTCAAGAATAGCACTGCTTATATCAAAAACGTTCATGTACATATCCCTTCTGTTGGCAAGAGTATATCCGCGATCCAAGGCATCGATGATTTCGATAAAAGTTCATATCTATATTTCAGTTCAGGCATGCAAGGAAAAGGTACACGTTTCACGGTGAAAGAGGACGCCTTGAACTTAAGTGCCGTCAGGCTGACAGGCACGAGAGGAGAACCCCCGCTTTTTGTCATTCAGGTGGAGTTGGATACATACCATTTTCAGAATGAACTCACACGGCTTAATTTGTACCCGGAGAGTTCAACGTTTCTGATTGAGGACAAAACGGGGCATGCCATCACAGATAAACATCAAGCTAGTGTTATTCTCGCGAATTACCGTGAGCACAGTGTAAAGGGTACACTTGATGGCTTTCGGATGAAGGTGGGGGACACCATGTACCATGTTAGTCAGTTGCATATGGACTCCCTGGGTTTATCCGTAGCTACATATCTACCCGAGGCAATTGTTACCAAGCCACTTAGCAAGTTCTATCATTGGGCTTGGCTGTTTGCAATTACATCATTTGTTGCCATCACGGCGTATCTCTATTCAAGTTACAAGTTGATTCATATCCCGTTGCTGTTGTTGGTGAAAAGATTCAAAAAAATGGAGGGAGGCATGCTCGATGTCCCCATTGCGCATAACCGAAAGGATGAATTTGGCTTCCTCTACACCCGTTTCAATCTAATGATTGAAAATCTTCAATCCCTTATCGATCGAGATTTTAAGAAAACATTGATGATGCAGCGGGCCGAGTTGAAACAGCTTCAATCGCAGATTAATCCTCATTTTCTGTACAATAGCTTCTTTATTCTGAATTCACTGGCAAGGACAGGAGAAACCGAACGTATTGAGCAATTCACGAACATGCTTGGAGAGTATTTCAGGTTCATTACGCGAAATGAAACAGACCATGTGAAGTTGAAAGTGGAAGTTGAGCATTCACGAATCTATACAGAGATTCAACAATTACGATTCTCCAGACGAATCAAAGTTGATTTTGGGCCACTACCTGCTGAGATGGAACATATTAAAGTTCCCAGACTCATTATTCAACCTATTATTGAGAATGCCTACGAACACAGCCTTGAAAAGAATACGGACTCCGGTCTTCTAATTATTGGGTTTAATATGGAAGGTTCATATGCCGAGATCACCGTAGAGGATAATGGAAATGAGTTGGAAGAGCAACACATTCAAACTCTTCAACATCGTTTGCATAAGGACGGAGGTACAGACGAAATGACCGCGTTAATAAATATTCATCGACGTTTGGTCCTGACGTATGGAGAAGGAAGTGGCCTTTTCCTATCCAGAAGTGAACTGCAAGGGTTAAAAGTCACAATTCGAATCCAGTGGAAAGAGGGGGAAAACGAATGTATCGACTTTTGATTGTAGATGACGAGGAGATTATTACGGATAGTCTCTATGAAACGTTCGCCAGACATATACCCGAACAGCTTGATGTATGTAAGGCCTACTCTGCAACAGAAGCATTGTCCTGGATGCAACGGTCGAGAATTGACATTGTTCTAACGGACATCCGCATGCCGGGCATGAGTGGGTTGGAACTGACAGAGCGGATTCAAGCCAGTTGGCCGAATTGTCGCGTCATTTTTCTGACAGGACATAGCGATTTTGATTATGCATATCAAGCTTTTCAGATGGCTAATGTGCGTTACTTGCTCAAAACGGAAGGTTATGACAAGGTGATGTCTGTTGTAGAAGATGTGATGGAAGAGATCCGGCAAAGTCACAGCATGGTTGAGTTGTTGGAACATTCTCATAAAGTCAATTCGCAGCTTGCACTGATACAGCAAAAAGAGTATTTACGGAAGTTACTTCAAGACTGTACGGCGGTTATAGATTCTACTATGGATATGCAGGACGAATTATCCAAACGAGATATAAGATTACAGAACAACTCACCTATTTATCTCATACTGGGTCGATTCAATAATTTTCCAGAAAAAGGTTCGGACCTCACACAAGTCCAGGAATCTGTGCGCATTATCGGCTCTTCTCTGATGAATGAGCGTACAGTGTGCGCAAGTGTAACGGACCATTATGGGGATACGATCTGGCTGCTTCAGCCGAAGCAGGAGGAAGAGATGACAAATGATAAACTTGTGCGATTTCTAGAAGGTACACTGGAACTGGTACAGGAAGCATGCATGGTATCACTCGGCGTATCCATTGCTTTTTCATTAAGTAGTCGCAGCTGCAATTGGTCCGAGTTAACCAAACAATATGAACGTCTGAGATTACTCCAGTGGATGAAAATTGGGGATGGTGTATCCATGGTACTCACGGATCATCGCAATGATCTCTCATCTGATGTACCCAAAGAATCCATGCGGATCTCAAACCGGATCGAGATTATGTCAGGATATTTGGAAACGGGACGAATTCAGCCATTTTACGATATATTTGAGGAGCTTGCAGGAGAACTGCTGCAACAGGAAATTACGATGGAACGTGCCATGGAGACATACTACAATCTGGCATTATTATTGCATTCAACGATCAATCGTTGGGGTCTTCAACAGAAAATCCCGGATCAACGAAGCTTGCTGCACTTAGGGGAGTATACCTGCATGAAGGATGCAGTACAATTTCTATATCGTGCTGCTGATGAATTAGTCCGCTACAAAAGATCAAATGAACAGGAACGCGCTAACGTTGTCATTCATTCCTTATGCAGTTACGTCAAGGAGAACCTGGAGAAAGATCTCTCTCTGGTGAGACTGGCAGAACTCCATCATTTTAATCCATCCTATCTGTCGCGATTCTTTAAGCAGGAAATGGGAATAAACGTGTCAGAGTTCATTGACGACTGCCGAATACGGAAAGCCAAAGAATTGCTTCAGAACACAAATCTTATGGTGCGTGAGGTCGCACTTCAAGTGGGGTACGAGGCTGCCCATTCATTTACCCGACTTTTTAAGAAAATAACGGGAATGACTCCCCAAGAATACCGGGAATCCCTTTTGGTACGTTAACGGTAAATACTCTGGAATTGACCAAACCCAAACAACCACAAAAAAACGCAGGAAGTAGAATACATCCTGCGTTTTTTTGTGGTTATTATCTAATTGATAAACAAACCGATTCGGCGATCCACCTTTAGGCCGTGTGGATTTTTTGTCTTCTATAAGCATTGGGACTCGATCCGGCATACGCTTTGAACTTTTTATAGAACCAATCAATATCCTTATAACCTACCTCAATAGCAATCTCATATATTCGCAGATTTGTGGAAGACAACAACTGCTGTGCCTTTTCCATACGTTGCTGGAGCATATAATCATTGAAAGACATCTTCTCTTCCAGCTTGAACTTCTGTCCAAGGTACGCACAGTTAAAATGAAGCATGTCAGAGATCTTCTTCAGCGTGATTTCATCACTCAGATGATCCCGTACATAGGCCTTAACGATACGAATAACATGACTGGAGTGCATGGGTTTACCGTTCATTTGAACGGGTGTTTTGAAGAACGACGACGTTTTGTGTGCCGGGTCGGTTTCAAGGTGGGATCTAAGTCCATGCAGACTGTTAAGTAAAGAAGAAGGACTAACAGGATACGGGAGATAATCATTTACCTGATACGTCAGGGCTTTGCGTACAAACCTGAAGTGATCTCTTCCACCCATCAGGAGGATAGGTATCTGACTTTTTTTTCGAATGTCATTGCATAACCAGAGCCCCGCGGTATCAAACCTCTCTGTATGTACCATAACAAGGGAAAAGTCTCGTTCTGACAATGCGGTCAAAGCCTCGGCCGATGAGAACACACAATTTGCGATAGTATATTGAGCTTTGCTCCGTAGCAACATCTGTTGCAACTCTCCGCACAAACGACGGCTGAAATCCACAAGTAAAATATCATACATGAAGCAATACCTCACCTTCTGCTGAATTGTAATGCGCTAGATTAACTAAAATTTGACTTAATTTCATTATGGTAATAAAAGAAAGCGCATACAATGTGCATATTTTTGTAGACAGTGCATTTCTTTACCAATTAAAACCTATAATGCACTTTGCTCGTGCAAAATTACGCAAATCTATATTCAGCCCGGGTAAACATCTGTATTTCGGCAGGTTGTTTGCGCTTTCATTTGAACGATACACTGTGATAGCAAACGACAATCAGGGGGGAAGACGATGAGAAAACACAAGTTCATGCTACTGAGCCTGGTATTTGCGGTCTTGTTGGTAATTGCTGCATGCAGTTCTGCACCTACCGCTCAACCCGAGCCGGAAAAGACAACACCACAGGAGGAACAAAAACCCGCGGAAACCGAGTCAAAGAATGAAAACTCCACGCCAGAAATGGACTTTGACATGGGGGGCAGAACGATCAAGGTTGTTGCTTGGTGGGACATGGAAATACAGGGGAACAACCCGGACAACATTCAACGCCTTGAGAATCTCGAAGCGCTGAAGAAAAAACACAACTTTAATATTGAATATGTTTCCATCGATTTTGGTGAATATCAGGAAAAAGTAGTTGCTTCCCTGATGGCCGGTGAACCGCTTGGCGATCTGGTGAGACTGGGCAAAAACTATGCCATTCCGGCATTGACCAAACAGGATCTGTTATGGCCGGTGGATGATTATATTAAAAACGACAAGGTATTCAACCAGAAAACAACCAAGGAATACATGCAGTATGAAGGCAAAGGTTACGGCTTTACCGAGGACCAGTCCTCGTTTATCAACGGAATTTTCTATAATCGCACACTCATGCAAGAGCTCGGCTTGAAGCCACTTCAGGAGTATGTGGATGCCGATGAATGGAACTGGGATACGTTCATCAGTGTTGCCAAGCAAGCGAACAAGGATCGAAACAATGATGGCAAGCTAGACACTTGGGGACTCGCTCAAACGGGCTTGCTGGAACCGATTCTGTATTCCAACGAGGCTTCTCTGACCAAAGAGGATAAGCAGAACCTGGAAGATCCAAAAACGAAAGAAGCGTTGAACTTCCTGTCCAAACTGGCTACCGAGAAGGTCGGTAGAGCTTCTGAGGGCGGCGATTGGACAGAGCCATCCACGTTCTTCCGTCAAGGCAACACCTTGATGTATTCAGGTGCCATGTACGAAGTTGAAGGTATTATGACGGATATGCAGGACTACGATATTGGTTTTGTACCGTTTCCAAAAGGTCCAAGTGCAACAGCGTATCACTCCGGTGAGTCACGTTACCAAGCTATAACGATTCCAAAAGCGGTAGAGAATCCGGAACAACTGATGTACATCTGGGAGAAAATTAATGAGATCGAATCGATCTATGAGTATCCAGGACAATCCACACTGGAGACACATCTGACCGATGAAGCAGATATCAACAACGCCAGAGAGGTTGCGGAAGGTATGTTGGTTCTCGACCATAACACATTCCCGTCCTTGCCGTTCTGGGATTTTGACGGGGAACTCAAAGAAGGGGTATCCGTATCTACGCTGATCGAGAAATACAAGGCTCCTTTCCAGGCTGCGATTGATGAGGTTTACAAATAAGTATCACGTTACACGGGCAGAACGCACCAGTGAAGGTGCGGTCTGTCCGGGTTAGTCAATCGTTCAGTTCTCTCAACGCTTACAGGAAAGGGGATACATTCAAACATGCGGTCACGTAAGAAAAAGGGACTAATCCTGGTGCTTGTCCTGGCCTTGGTGCTCTCCATATGGACACTATATCCATCGCGGGATCGTAATCCGGGAACGGTACATGCGCTTGAGGACTTTGAGGCGGTATCGGGAACCGAGGATTCATTCAGTTATGAGCATTATCTGACTGCTCATGACAATACGGCCAAACCGGATGAAATTGTACGCATCGAAGGCGAATCTTATGTTCAGGCAGAGGATGGGGAATTTGAGGTTGTGCAAGGGTACGCCGGATTAGACGGAAATGCCGTAATTACGCCGGAAACTGGAACCATTCGCTGGGATGTTCCCGTTCAAGTGAGCGGTTTGTACAACATTCGCATTCACTATTATCCCGTAGAAGGCAAAAGCTCCGGGATCGAACGCAGGCTTGAGCTTAATGGTAAGGTCCCGTTCAGAGGGGCCGATATTCTTCTGTTTGACAGGGTATGGGGGAATCGCGAGGATAACGTCCGGCAGGACGATCGTGGCAACGAGCTTAGACCAAGACAAGTGGAGCAGCCCGAATGGCAACTGACTTCCTTCAAGGACAGCGCAGGGTACTTCGAGGAACCGTTTCAGTTTTATTTTGAAAAAGGCAGTCAGAAGTTATCGCTCACTTCATTAAGAGAAAGCATGGCGATCGATTATATCGAGCTGTACCAAGAAAGCGAAGTTCCTTCCTATGCAGAGCTGGAGCAAACCTATGCCTCACTCGGCTTGAAACAATCGGCTCCTGTCATGCTGAAAGTTCAGGGGGAGGAAGCTGTTAGCAAATCATCTCCTACACTGGCACCAATCTCGGACCGATCAAGTCCTTCACTCGAGCCTTATAATGTATCGAAAATTCGGATGAACGCCATCGGGGGCATTAACTGGAAACTGCCGGGCGAATGGATTGAATGGGAAATTGACGTGCCTGAAGACGGACTGTATCAACTGGCGCTTAAGGTGAAACAGGATCAATTGCGTGGCATCTATGCCACCCGCAGTCTGACGATTAACGGCGAAGTTCCGTTTAAGGAAATGAAACGCATTCGATTTAACTACAGCCCGGCCTGGCAAACTCAGGTCTTGGGTTCGGGAGAAGATCAGCCATATCAGTTTCATCTGGAAAAAGGGAAACATCGAATCCGAATGACGGTTACACTTGGCGACATCGCTCCGCTGCTTCGGACCGTGGAATCCAGCGTGCTGGAACTGAATGAGATGTATCGCAAAATATTAATGATCACTTCCAACAGTCCGGACCCACTGCGGGATTACCAGCTGGAACGGCGTATTCCAGAGATGACGGAGGTGTTTGAACGACAAGCTGACACCTTGCGCTCCGTTGCAGATTACCTGGAAAAGGCCACGGGTGAGCAAAGTGACAAAGTGGCCGTACTGCACGCTATGGTATTGCAGCTTGAAGATATGGCGGCCAGACCAGAGACGGTTCCCAAACGGCTGGATACGTTCAAAATTAACGTAGGTGGTCTCGGCACATGGATTCTATCGGTACGTGAACAGCCGATTACGTTGGATTACCTTGTCGTATCTCCGCCGGGTGAATCGTTGCCCAAAGCGGAAGCGAGCACCGTCCAGCAGGTGAAGCACGAACTGGGCGCATATGTTGCCTCGTATACCGAAGATTACGACAGCATTGGTAACGTGGAACAAAAGAAGGATGCCATCACCGTATGGATCACAACCGGACGAGATCAGGCCCAAGTACTGAAAGGCATGATCGACGATTCGTTTACCCCGGATACGGATGTATCTGTGCAGTTACGTCTCGTTCCGCCGAATATTTTGTTGCCCGCAACACTCTCGGGAGAAGGACCGGATGTTGCCATGCAGATGGGCGAAGACATTCCGGTGAACTATGCGATGAGGAATGCAACAGCGGATCTGAGCCAGTTCCCCGATTTCGAGGAAATTTCGGGCAGGTTCCGTGAAAGCGGATTGACGCCTTACCGCTACAACGACGGGGTATATGCCCTTCCGGAGCAACAGCATTTTCCAATGCTCTTTTACCGCAAAGATATTCTGAATGAATTGGGCCTCGAACCGCCGAAAACGTGGCAAGACGTATATAACGCCATCGCCGTGCTGCAGAAGCATAACATGGAGTTTTATCTGCCGATAGAGGATACGCTGAACAATGCCAACCTGGTTCCGAATTCAACCTTTGCGATGTTGTTATATCAGAATGACGGAACGTTCTACACCGAAGACCAGAAGAAAAGTGCACTGGATTCGGAGATTTCAATGGACGCGTTCAAACGCTGGACGCAATTTTATACCAATTACAAGTTTCCGCTCAAAGCCGATTTTCCGAACCGGTTCCGTACAGGAGAAATGCCGATCGGGATTGCTGATTACACCACGTATAACATGCTGACGGTTATGGCTCCGGAAATCCGCAATCTCTGGGACTTTACGATTGTTCCGGGTACACAGCTTCCGGATGGGTCCATACGGCATGAAGTGGCCAGCGCTACGAGCGCGGTGATGATGCTCGAAAATGCCGACAACAAGGAAGCGGCGTGGAAGTTCATGAAGTGGTGGACTGATGATCAGACCCAGATTGAATACGGGAGAGAAATGGAAGGTCTTATGGGAGCGGCTGCCCGTTACCCAACGGCCAATATCGAAGCCTTGAAGCAATTGCCTTGGCCTGTGAAGGATTATCAAAATCTCGAGAAACAATGGGAATGGGTACAGGGAATCCCGCAGCTTCCTGGAGGTTATTTCACGGGACGACATCTGGACAACGCCTTCCGTAAGGTGGTCAATGCAAATGAAAATCCGCGTGAAGCCTTATCAGACTATGTATTGTACATTGATGATGAAATTGAGTTGAAACGCAAGGAATTTAATCTGAAATAGAGGAAAGGGAGGGTAACGGTTGCAAGCTAAAACTACCAAGACAGCCGCCGCTCCTGCCGTCCATACCCGCCAGGTCGGCTGGTGGTCCCTATTGAAGCGGGATCTGTATCTCAGCAGGCATTATTATGTATTGATGGCACCGTTTATGCTGATTTTTTTCATGTTTACTGTCATTCCGGTCGGCATTTCACTTGGGCTCAGCTTTTTTCACTTCAATATGCTGGAGCTGCCGCGATTTGTCGGCTGGCAGAACTATTCCCGGCTTTTCCTGAACGATGACGTATTTCTGATCGCGCTCAAAAACACGCTGCTTTTTGCCGTAATTACAGGCCCTCTCAGTTATATAGCCTGCTTTTTGTTTGCGTGGATCATCAATGAGCTGTCTCCTAAAATTCGGGCGGTGATGACGCTGGTTTTCTATGCCCCATCCATATCGGGCAACGTCTTTTTCATCTGGCTGATCATCTTCTCGGGTGACAGCTACGGGTATATGAACGGATTCCTGATGCGCCTTGGCGTCGTACTGGAACCGATCCAATGGCTCGCAGACGAGAAGTATGTACTGGCAATCGTCATTATTGTACAGCTGTGGCTGAGCCTGGGAACCAGCTTCCTGGCCTTTATTGCAGGACTGCAAACCATTGATCGTTCTCTGGTTGAAGCAGGAACCGTAGACGGGATCAAAAATCGCTGGCAGGAGCTCTGGTACATCACCTTGCCTTCGATGAGACCGCAGCTGATGTTTGGTGCGGTAATGCAGATTACCGCTTCCTTCGCCGTAGCTGAGATCTCCATCGCACTGGCAGGTTTCCCGAGCGTAAACTATGCGGCACACACAGTTGTCACACATCTGATGGACTTCGGAACCATTCGTTTCGAGATGGGCTATGCCTCGGCCATCGCAACGGTTCTGTTTGCCCTGATGCTGGGTACAAACGTTTTCACGCAAAAAATGCTTAGAAAGATAGGTGAATGACGATGACCAGCAAAGTACGTGCCGTGTTTGGCATGCCAAAAAGGCTTAATCGGTCATTTACCGTCAGCCTGATGTTATTTGCATTGCTGGGCGTGTTCGGCTCCTTTATGGTGCTTCCGCTCATCTATGCTGTCAACAATGCATTCAAGCCGCTGGATGAGCTGTTTATTTTCCCGCCGCGCTTCTGGGTGAACAATCCGACAACGGAGAATTTTGCCGATCTGATCAACCTAATGGGCAATTCGTGGGTGCCGTTATCCCGCTATATTGCCAACACATTGCTCATTACGATACTTGGCACAGCCGGGCATATCCTGCTTGCATCTGCAGCGGCTTATCCGCTGGCGAAATATCGTTTTCCGGGTTCCAAAGTGTTGTTCACCATTGTCATTCTGTCCCTGATGTTCTCGCCGCATGTTACGGCGATTCCGAACTACATGGTCATGTCCTGGCTTGGCTGGATTAACACTCATGCGTCCATTATTGTGCCATCACTTGCGTTCTCGCTGGGACTTTTCCTGATGAAACAGTTCATGGAGCAGATTCCCGATGCTTTGCTGGAGGCAGCCAAAATCGACGGAGCCAATGAATACCGGATATTCTGGAGCATTGTGATGCCTAATGTGAAGCCGGCATGGCTCACGCTCATGATCCTGCAGTTTCCAGCGTTATGGGGAACGGATGGCGGGAGTTTCATTTACAGTGAAAATCTCAAAACGCTGCATTATGCGCTCAGTCAGATTGTGCAGGGAGGGATTGCAAGAGCTGGTGTAGGTGCGGCTGTTGCTTTGCTGCTGATGATCGTACCGATCACTCTGTTTATCATCTCTCAGAGCAGTGTTATGCAGACGATGGCCACTTCGGGCATGAAAGAGTAGAAAGGAGGCAGCGAGGTGCGGAGAAGCACATGGAAAAAACGTAAATCGATCATCATGGGCATGATCTGCCTCCTGTTGTTCGTTCAAGAGGCGCCCTACGTGAATGCAGACGGTAAAACGGATGCGTATCATTATTCCTTCTGGGGTGACGCAGTTCCTTCACCGGCGGCATATGAGGCAACAACCATTATCACCGGCAAGAAGCTGAACACAACTCCTATGAAAGAGCCAAGTGACATGCATGTTACCTCCAATCAGCACGTCTTTGTGCTCGATTCGGGCAATGGCCGCATCATTGAGATGGATCGCAACTTCAAGCTGGTACGGACGATTGATTCATTTGAGCAGGAAGGCAAGGAAGATCATTTTAAAAATCCACAGGGATTGTACGTCACGGAAAAAGGCCATCTGCTGGTCGCTGATTCGGATAATCACCGGGTGGTGCATCTGGATGAACAGGGGAAGCTGGTCAAGATCGTGTCTGAACCAAAATCGGATCTGTTAAAAGCAGACTTCCAGTTTAAACCGATGCGGATTGTTATGGACAAAGGGGAGCGTATCTACGTCATGGCCGAAGGCGTATTTGATGGATTCATGGAGTTCAGCGCCGATGGTACGTTCTCTTCCTTCATTGGAGCGAACAGAGTTCAGGTGGACCCGGTGGAGTATCTTTGGAAACGGTTTGCAACACGGGAGCAGCGGAGCCAGATGGTGATGTTCACTCCAACGGAATTTACCAATCTGGATATGGATGAAGAGGGCTTCATCTACGCCACTAGCGGGGATCGCGGCAAAGATCCGGTCAAGAAGCTGAATGCCCAGGGTACAGACATTTTGCGCAGAGAAGGCTATCAGACTCCGCAGGGTGATTTGCTGTATACCCAAGAAGCAGGGCCATCCCGCCTGATTGATGTGGATGTGGGTGACAGTGACATGTATTCCGTACTGGATTCCAGCAAGGGCCGAATCTTTACCTACAATGGAGACGGATATCTGCTCCATATTTATGGGGGCATCGGGAACCGGCTGGGCCAGTTTAATACACCTGTTGCCCTGGAACGTGCGGGAGACCGGATGTTAGTTCTGGATAAAGCGCTGGGTGAAATCACCGTCTTTCAAACAACTGAATACGGACGTACACTCCACGAAGCGGTGCGCAGCTACTATAACGGTGATGAAGATCAATCTTCGGTGCTGTTTGCCCAAGCTGCCGAGATGAACGCTAACTTGGAATATGCGTATGCGGGAATTGGCAAAGCATTGCTTCGTCAGAAGGAATACGCCGAGTCTGCGAAATATTTCAAGCGCAGCATGGAGCCCAAAGGGTATTCCAAAGCTTTTCTTTTGTACCGCAAAGAGCTGATGCGTGAGCATTTTTCATGGATGATGTCCGGTATATTCCTGGCTGTCGCTGCGATTGTCACCGTCATCATCGTTCGCAGGCAGAAAAGGAGGACTACGAATGCAGGCATCAAGTAAGCAACTATACCAGTACCCGCTGCATCTGATTTTTCATCCGTTTGACGGATACTGGGAATTGAAGTATGAACGGAACCAGAGAAACTCACTGCTGATTGCTTTCATGATCCTGGTGCTTCTGGTCATCACCAAAATTTTGCATGCCCAGTACAGCGGTTTTCTCATTAATCTCAGTAATCCAAAGTACCTGAACAGTCTGCTCGAAATGTTATATGTCATTATACCGGTACTGTTTTGGTGTGTGGCTAACTGGTCGTTAACCACATTGATGGACGGGGAAGGCAAGTTCTCCGAGATTTTCATGTCAACGTGCTTTGCACTGGTACCGTTGTTACTCATTCATTTTCCATGGATCTGGCTGAGTCTTGTGATCTCTGCGCAGGAAACTGCCTTTTATTATTTCTCCAATGCACTTGCCATTGCGTGGACGGTATATCTGTTATTTGTAGGGAATATGACGGTTCATCAGTACACACCAGCCAAAACGGTGCTCACGATGTTGCTGACACTTGTGGCGATGGCGTTTATGGCATTTCTGTGCCTGTTATTCTTCAGTCTTGTACAGCAGATTGTATCGTTTGTCGTAACCATCTATCAGGAATTAGTGCTTCGGGGCTAAGGGAGGAGGAATTTGTTATGAATTATACCGTAGCCAAAAAAATAACAGGAATGCTGCTCGCGGGCAGTCTGCTTCTGGGCGGTTGTCAATTCTCGCCAACACCGCTCGCTCACGAGACAGTGACTGCCGCTGATCAGACGGACTTTCCCTCCCTGCCTCCCGGAGAGAAACTGAAATCATCGTTCAGCGATGTCCGCCTTCCCGGCATGGTAGGTATTGCGCAGAATGCTGCGCTGCAGTTGTTCATTAACGAAGAGACTGCCGAGATTGCAGTGATTCACACGCAGAGCGGGCAGATCTGGCGCAGCAATCCTGCAGATCGTGAGCAGGATGGGGTTGCTGCCGGGATAAACAAAGACCTTTTGTCATCACAAACGAAGCTCAGCTTCTTCAACAGCCTCGGACAGAGCAGCACCGTAAATTCCTTCACGGATAGTGTTGCACACAAGCAGATAAGCTACGAGGTGCTGCCAAGCGGCGTGCGGGTCCACTACCAGTTTGGAAGCACTGAGCGATCCATAGAAGACTTGCCGATGAAGATCAGCAAGGAGCGATTCGAACAAAGGCTGCTTGCACAGCTAGACAAGGCCGGGCAACGGGCCTTGAAGGTCGGCTATGCGGAAGACAAGGATGAAGGCGCTTACGTCCGGATTGATAAGGCGATGCAAGGATTGCAATTGTCCCGGGCCTTGAAGGCTTTTGACACAGCCGGTTACACATCGGAGGATCTGGCTCAGGATCATGCCGAGTTTGGCATTGAAGAGGAACGAAGTGGACCACGGCTGTTTATGCTTACGATGGAATATGAGCTGGATGGAGAGGATCTGCTTGTACGTGTTCCGTCCTCAGGCATTCATTTTCCGGAGGAATATCCGATCAACAGCATATCTGTAATGGATTATTTCGGGGCCGGGGGTTCAGAAGAAGAGGGCTCCATACTGGTGCCGGACGGTTCTGGAGCGCTGATCCATTTTAACAATGGCAAGCTGCAGTATCCTGCCTACCAACAAGATATATACGGACCGGATATGACCATGAAACTACGGGAAGCAAGTTCGAATGAAGCCAGAGCCAGGTTGCCGGTATTTGGACTGATTCGGAAAGAGGGAGCTTTCCTGGGCATTATTGAACAAGGGGATGCCGTTGCAGTTGTGAATGCCGATATCAGCGGCAAACTGAACAGCTACAACAACGTATATCCCAGCTTCTATGTGGTGAACAAGAGCGATGTGACGCTTCAGGCAAGTGATATGGTTCGTACACTTCCGAAATTCCAGAAGAAACCGACCGCGTCTGATTTCGTCGTTCGATATGCTTTTGTGGGGGCGGATAAGGCCTCGTACTCAGGGCTTGCATCGCTCTATCGGGATTATCTGATGCAAAACGGCGGACTTCCCGAGTTGAACGCCAGCAAGGAGCAGAGTAACGTTCCCTTTTATCTGCAACTGTTCGGTGGCATGACAACAAGACAGCATATGCTGGGCATACCGTATGATTCAACGGAGGCTGTGACCACGTTTGATGAAGCCAAAAAAATTCTCTCCGCCTTGACGGAGAAGAAGGTATCCAATATTCAGGTGCGCTATGCAGGATGGCTTAACGGCGGGCTTCATCATCGACTGCCGGATTCCATCCAAGTAGACGGCGCGGTAGGCGGGAAAAAGGGATTGCGGGATTTCAGCGCATACACACAAGAAGCGGGCATCGGTTTCTATCCCGATATCGCTCTGCTGAATGTGCAATCCAAAAAAGGGTTTAAACCGTCCAAAGAAGCTTCACGCACATTAACTCAGGAACCGGCGGTCTTGTATCCGATGAACCAGGCCATCCAGCGGCGGGACCGGGATCGTTCACCATCCTATGTGCTTTCGCCCAACATGCTCGAGGACGTGACGGCAGACATGTTAGATGAGCTGAGGTCCCTTCAAAAGGATGGACTGTCACTAAGCCTGAATGATCTGGCAGCTCAGTTAAACAGCGATATGAATCCGAAAAAGCTAGTGGACCGAACACAAGCGCTTGGCTCCGTGAAGAAGGTACTTGAACAGATCGGGCAGCAGGCTGGCTCGCTTGTTGCTGAAGGCGGGAACGCTTATGCCCTGCCGTATGTAACTGGTCTGACAGATGCGCCGATGACCAGCAGTCGTTTCAAGCTGGAGGATGAAGAGATTCCGTTCTATCAGCTCGTTGTACACGGCAGCATCGGTTATACGGGGACGCCATACAATCTCTCCACATATACCAATGCAAGGCAATATGTGCTGAAGCTGATTGAATATGGAGCCAGCCCTTACTTTGCATGGTTCAATGCGCCAAACCATGTTGTGAAAGAAACGGATTATGATGATCTCTACGCGGCGAATTATGAACAATGGATCGATCTGGCTGCCGAGATCTACAACGAGGTGAACCAGGTGAACCAGCCGTTTGCCGGACGTTCCATGATATCTCATGAATCCCTGGAGGAGGGTGTCTTCCGGACAACATATGAAGGTGGCGGGTTCGTAATCGTCAATTATAACGACTTCCCTGTAGAAGTTGACAACGATACAGTGGAAGCCCAAAGCTATGTGACTGGTGGTGAGCAGCTCTGAAGACGCTCCTGAAATGGAAATGGGGAAGTCGTACGTATGCTCAGCAGAAAGCCATGTGGGGCGTAATCTACGTGCTTCCCTGGCTCATTGGTTTTGTGTTGTTTTTCTTCATTCCGCTGTTAGCCTCTCTGCGATACAGCATGAGTACAATTCAGGCTAACGCGGAAGGCATAGCAATTCAGTTCAACGGTGTTGCCAATTACATTCAGGCGCTGACCGTCAATACAAGCTTTAACCGTGCGTTAATTGAGGCGATCACAGACGTGCTCATCAACGTACCGCTTATCGTTATATTCAGTCTGTTCCTTGCCGTCATCCTGAATCAGAAGTTCAGGGGCCGGGCTGTAGCGCGGTCGATCTTTTTCCTGCCCGTTATTCTGGCATCGGGAGTGATTATGACACTGGAGAGCACCAGCCTGATTGAAGCGGTTAATCAGAGCAGCACAGGTGGAAGCTCACTCGGGACATTTGAACTCGAAAATCTGATGGTTAACGCCGGAGTGAGCGATTGGATCGTTACGTATCTGAGCAGCGCCGTAGATCGGATCTATCAGATCGTCAGTCAATCCGGTGTACAGATTTTGATCTTTTTGGCAGGGATCCAGACGATTTCCCCTCAACTGTATGAGGCTTCGAAGATGGAAGGGGCAACGGGTTATGAAGCCTTTTGGAAAATTACGTTCCCAATGGTCAGCCCGCTTATTTTTGTCAATGCGATCTATACAATCATTGATTCGTTTGCCAATAACGCCATGACGGAACTGATCCGGGATACCGGCTTCGTCAAATTTGACTTTGGATTAAGTTCTGCCATGGCATGGGTTTACTTTCTGGCCATTGCCATCATTCTGGTTATCGTAAACATCATTTTCTCGAAGCGAGTCTTCTATCAAGATTAGAAAGGAGGGTGTCCCACGTGACAACATCACGATTATTATCGCTGGAGCATTGGAAAGGCTGGCTGTGGGCCATGATCCGATTCGTTCTGATTACCGGGCTTTCCTTCGTTATCCTGTTTCCCATATTTCAGAAGGTTTCCACATCCATCAAAGCTAAAGGTGATCTGTATTCGGCAGTGGTGGTGTGGATTCCACAGAACTTCTCCATCGACAATTTCAAAGAGGCGATACGCGTAATGGATTACTGGGCAACGCTGTTTAATACGTTTGCCCTGTCTGCAACGACTACACTGCTGACTACAGCATCCTGTGCACTTGCAGGATACGGATTCGCCAGACTGAAATTCAGGGGAAGCAACTGGCTGTTTGCTGGTGTAATTCTAACGATTCTTGTACCGCCAACGACCATTCTCATTCCGGTATACCTGAATCTGAAAAGCTTTGACCTGATGGGGCTTATGACGCTTATAGCCGGCAAACCTGTTAATTTGCTTAATACCTATTGGCCGTTTATTCTGACGGCAATTACGGCCAATTCACTTAAAGCCGGTTTGTACATCTTTATCTTCCGGCAATTCTTCAGAGGTATTCCGAAGGAAGTGGAGGAGGCGGCCTATGTGGACGGCGCGGGCATCGGACGAACATTTTCAAGAATCATGCTGCCCAATGCCATTCCGTCCATGGTAACAGTCATGCTGTTTTCCTTCGTATGGCAGTGGAACGACAGCTTTTATACGACGACTTATCTGACTTCAAGTAAAGTCATGTCGACTCAGTTATCGTCCCTTCCGTATAATCTGGCCCAGCAGGTTACTGACGGTGCAGCTTCCCAAGCCGATCCGTTCTATCTGAGTATGATCCAGGATACAGGAATTCTTCTTGCCATTCTGCCTTTGATCATCATCTATTTGTTTGTGCAACGATATTTCGTAGAGAGTGTAGAGCGTACGGGAATCGTCGGTTAAGTTAAGTTCTTCTGTACATTTGGAGTGGGATCAGACTGGAAGAGGGAGGAGGAACTTCATGCAACATTCCATCTGTGAAAAGGGGGCATGTAACGATCTCATGAACGTCTGCTTACAGCAGAACCGCGATCCTTCCCTGCGCAGGATCCCCCTGATGGTGTGGAACGGGCTGCGGGAGCGGGCGCCGACCTGAGCGATCTGTTTGATGAGAGATACTCTGACGGAGCATACTCGCGTTATTGCAAGGCAATATATCAGATCAGGAGGAATTAAAGTGAAGAAGTTCATGACATCTTGTAAACTTGTACTCATTCTGGCTTTATTGATCACAATTGCTCCATGGGGAGGCAGCCGTGCCGAAGCATGGGTGGGCATGCCGATGGGCAAGCTGCACGTAAACGGCAAAAACCTGGTGAACAGCAACAACCAGCCTGTGCTACTGAACGGTTGGCATCAACCCTCAGGTGCCTACTGGACATATCAGGACAGCAATTATTATCTCAATCTGCACGGCAATAACCGTCATGCAGCTACACTGGCATATCTGAAAGACATTACCGATACTTTTGCTGACACCAGCGCGAAGTACGGAAGCAATCATGGCTGGAATATGAATCAGGTACGTCTGTTCATCGATCGTCAGGACATGGGAGATGTGGCTGCTGGTACATATAACTTTGCCGGTGTGCAGACCGTTACGCAAAATGTAATTATTCCGTATATTCAATATGCCAAAACAAAAGGTGTCTATGTTGTCCTGGGACTGGACTTCACATTGAAAGATGATCAGGCAACAACACCTGCCAACCTGCAAAAATTCAACGAAATCTGGGGTTATCTCGCTTCACGCCCGGAGATCAAAAGTGCAGACAACGTTCACTTCGAACTGATCAACGAACCGGTGAAATCCTATGCCAATGGACATTGGGGTGGATACAACGGGGAAAATGACTTTGTGGATCACTGGAATGACTTGCGTAATTTCCAAAATTCCATGATTTCAACAATTCGCAGCAAAGGTGCGGACAACGTCATCTGGGCGGCAGGTCTGGGATACAACCAATTTTACAGCTTGACGGCAAGCCATCCATTGACTGATCCGCTCAATAACTATGGATATGCGGTTCACTGGTACCCTGGTTATGGCGCATATGACAACTTCTCTATCCTGCAAGACCAGTGGAATACCAACGTGAAGGCAGCTGCTGACAAATATCCGATTAATATTACCGAGGTAACCTGGTTCAAAAACAAACCTGGCGATTCGGCCTATTGGAACTTGTTTAATGGTAGCAATGAAGGTTTTGGCACCAATACCAAAACGATTTTCAACGCATCAGGCAATGTCAGCATTGCAGCTCATATGAACGGATTCATTCTAAGTGAAGGACCACGAAGCTCCTTTGCCGACCCAACGGCTGGACTGAAATGGGATGGAGATGCTTCACGGAGTGCCATGGGACGATTCCTGTTCAACTGGTACCATGAACGTGCCCAGACTTATCCGGGCAGTGGACAAGGTGGCGGACCGACAACGGGTCTTGTATCCGGTGCAACTTATAAAATCGTAGCCCGGCATTCCAACAAAGTTGTTGATGTTCCTGGTGGTCAAAATGAAAATAATCTTCAGCTCCAGCAGTGGAGTGATCTGGGCGGTAACCCTCAGAAGTGGGTTCTGACCTCGATCGGCAGCGGCAACTATACACTGACAAGTGTGAACTCACCGGACAAAGTCATCGATATTCGCAACGGTACCCTCACCAATGGGGAAGCGGTTCAACTCATGAGCAATCTGAACACAACCGCTCAGCATTTTAAGGTCAACGATCTTGGTAACGGGTACTGGAGTATCATCAACGTGAACAGCAATAAAGCGATTGAAGTGGCAAACGCTTCCACTTCGGATGGAGCCTTGCTGCAGCAGAACACCTACACAGGTGCTACAAACCAACAATGGAAATTTGTTGCCGTTAGCAATTAATAAGCACAACATTAAACAAAAACCTCCCCAAGTCATTCCATGTCTTGGGGAGGTTTTTTGCGTTTATTTTTGATACTTTGTGATGGATGTCATGCGAAGGTAAAATACAACTATATTTGTGCGCTAACCCGCAGACCAACAATTATTTTCATGCAAGCATTGTACGCTACAGTATGTAAATGTACCATAAGGAAGAAGTTGTACCTTCACCAGGAAGAAATGCCCGGTGTATCATTGAACAGCTACCTTAACACAGAGAAATGTAAGCGCTCGATAAAAAAAGGGAGGGTACATATGCAGCTCCTATGGTCCAAATTTTCACCCGTGTTCCGCCGATTCCTCATTTCGTATCTTGTCATTCTGATGATTCCTCAAATTGCGGGATATGCCTCTTACCGAGCTTCTATTGAAGCGGCCCGTTCCAGTTCCATTGAAAACAGCTTGAAGTCGCTGAGTCTCGGGAAAGAGATCATTGAGCGTAACCTTCTTCAAGTTGAAGCCTTTACCAGGCAGCTTGCCGTCAATCCCGATTTGCAAAATTTAATTGCTGGCCCAAAGCCGCATGATCTCTACAATGTCTACGGTATGAACCGTATGCAGCGGAGCCTCTCCATGTACAGCAGTACCAATGATTACTTGTCCCATTTCTTCATTCACATACCAAACTACAATGCCATCATCACACCAAGAACTGTGTATTATCGTCCAGAGCATTATTATGCTGCCAATCAGCTGGACGGTATGTCGTTTGAACAATGGCATGACCAAATTCTCAAACAACCACACTTTAATGAAATCATACCGCTTCGAAACTATAAACGTGAAATACTCGGCACTGTGCTTGCAGACGTTCCCGCCATTACGTTTCTGCAATCTCTGCCTTTGAACAGCTTCAACAAACCGCAAGCGACGATTGGTGTCATGATTGATCAGGATCAGATGGCCAGCCTTACTCAAAATATTGTGGATCAATATGGCGGCTGGACTCTCGTCACTGATGCGGAAGGGCAGATCATTTTCTCCCATGGCATTGAACAAGCCGAAGCCGAGCAAATGGCACAGAGTCGCCAGAGAGAAGATAACGCTGCGGAAACGGAGCTGAACGTGCAGAATGTACAGCCTGGAAGTGATGGTCGGCTGCTGATATCGATGCAGTCCAGTCAAAATGGATGGAATTACATGGCAGGGATTCCGGAGAAAGCACTCATGACAAAAGCGGACCAAATCAAACAAGTCACGCTGGTCTTTACTTTGGCAACCATTGCCTTGGGACTGTTATTCGGGCTGGTTCTCGCCTATCGGAATAGTGCACCCGTATACAGATTGTTGGCCTCTTTTCGGGAACAAGTCACCGATTCCCCAGGCAGACGGGGCAATGAATATGATTTTTTGGCAAGCCATATTAACAATCTCATTGCTAATAACGACTCACTTAAAAACGCCATGAATGAGCAGATTCCGTTATTGAGAGACGGTTTTATCAAACGTTTGTTAACGGGAGAAGTCTATACCTCACTTGAGTTGGAGGTTATCTCATCCCAGGCGCACATTTCTCTTCATAGCAGCAAGGGCTTGGCAGGCTTAGTGAAGGTAAACGGATATGCCAATCCGGACAGTGAAGAAACGATCCATGAACTGGGTGTCGCAAGGCTGCTCATCAAACAGGTACTTACAGAGTGGAATGCGCAGCTGCTGATCACGGATTGGGGAACAGACCAGATCGCTTTTGCCTGTCCATTGGATGAGAACCAACTGAATGAAACTATAGGGAGATGTGAAAAAGAGCTGAACACCTTGATGGAAGTGATCTACCGGGAGCATCGGATATCCACAACAATTGGCACAGGTGCAGCTTACGAGGTCTGGAATGATGCAGGGCGTTCCTTTGACGAAGCCAAACAAGCTCTGGATTATGCCATTCATATGGGAACAGATCATCTGGTGAGATTTGAAGATACGATGAAGGAAAATGAAATGTTCTATTATCCGATTGAGTCTGAACAGCGCCTGCTGAACACAATCAAAGTCGGTGAGCCTGAAGAGGCGATACGCATTCTGGAGCAATTGTTTCTTCGTAATTTAGAGGAGCGGGAACTGTCCTACGAGATGACACAGCAGTTCATCATGGAGCTGAAGGGGACTTTTCTGAAGCTGGACGAACCAAAATTCAAGTTGGATGCCTCCCTGCTGGAGGAATATAAAACCCGGGTGACATCCATTCAGATGACAGAAACGATTACTTCGCTGCGGGCAAAATTCAAACGGTTAACGGAAGACATCTGCGGTGATTTCCAGAGAAGAAGAGCAGGAGCACATGCGGATACTGTAAGCGAAATGATTTGTTTTATCCAACAACATTATGGGGATGCAAACTTGACGATCTATCGGATTGCCGAGCACATGAGCAAGTCCGAGAAGTTTATATCCCAACTGTTCAAAGAACATACGGGAGAGAATCTTTCCGATTATGTAGAACGGGTACGCATTGATGCTGCCTCGAACTTGTTGCACTCCACTGGTCAGACCATTGACGAGATAGCGGAGGCCACCGGGTATAACAGTGCACATTCATTCCGCCGAGCTTTCAAGCGGGTACGCGGCATTTCTCCGAGTGTATTTCGGAAAATGGACGTTCATAGCGGTTAATGTAGGCTGTTTCTCGGGAACTATATTCGCTTTTTGTACTTTCTCAGCGTAACTGTACCTTTACGCATCCCCAGCGCAATCTTATGATTACTCAAAAAGTAAGCGCTACCAAGTTGAGCTGAAGTTCAGCACGATTTGGAGCCAAGAATGGGGGGATGATTCTGAGAACCACAATGACCAGTGAATCAAAGTCCGTGAAGAAACCAAGTAAAGCGTTTGCCTTGAAGCAAGCATTATCCAGAAGCTGGAGGCGACATTGGCAGCTATATCTGCTGATCCTGCCACCGATTGCTTACTTTATTATTTTCAAGTATGTACCCATGGTGAATGCGGTCCTGGCATTTAAAGATTACAACGTCATCAAGGGGATCTGGGGCAGTCCGTGGGCCGGAACCAAGTATTTCGAATTACTTTTTAAAAATCCGGCGTTTGTCATGCTGATCAAGAACACACTCTACATTTCGTTTTACAGCCTAATCGTTGGTTTCCCGATTCCTATATTACTGGCGCTCGCGCTGAACGAAATCAAAAACATACGATTCAAAAAAACAGTACAAATGGTGACATATGCTCCATATTTCATCTCTACTGTTGTTATGGTCTCCATCATTATGCTCTTTCTGTCTCCTAGGCTGGGTATTGTCAACACGATTGCAGGTGCCCTTGGTTTCGAAGCGGTGAATTTTCTCGGTGAGCCCGGACTGTTTCGATCCATCTACGTATTCTCCGATGTGTGGCAGGGAATGGGGTACTCGGCTGTGATATATCTGGCTGCTCTGGCAGGTGTTGATCCATCCCTGTATGAAGCCGCCAAAGTGGACGGAGCCAACCGAATACAGAAAATCATCAATGTTGATCTGCCTGGACTACTTCCGGCAGCCGTCATCATTCTGATTCTGAGTGTAGGGAATATCATGGCAGTTGGGTTCGAAAAAATATATTTGCTGCAAAATCCGCTCAACCTGTCTGCTTCGGAGATTATCTCCACGTATGTCTATAAAATAGGATTGCTGAATGCCAATTATAGCTTTGCTACTGCGGTTGGCCTGTTCAACTCGGTGATTAACCTGATTCTGCTATTAATCGTAAACGCGGTCGCCAAGCGACTGTCCAATACAAGCTTATGGTAACGGGAGCGAAAGGAGGAGAATCAACCCATGCCTAACACACAGACAAATGCAGGTCGTTCGCGGATCAAGAGCAGCAGCACGATTCGTGAATCCTGGGGAGACCGCGTATTTATAACGGTTGTTTACTTCATGTTGACAGTGGTGCTGATTGCCGTGCTGTATCCCTTGATATATATTGTGAGTTCTTCGCTCAGCAGCCCTGCTGCCGTCTCCTCGGGAAAAGTCTGGTTGTGGCCCATTGACCTGACGTTTGACGGTTACAAGTCTGTATTGCGGAATGATCAAGTCCTTACCGGGTATGCCAATTCCCTTTTTTATACAGCCTGCGGCACCTTCATCAGCGTGGCACTGACCATTATGATTGCTTATCCATTATCCAAAAAAACGTTTGTTGGCCGCAGCTCGTTAATGATGTTTATTACCTTCACCATGTTGTTCTCAGGCGGCTTGATCCCTACCTATCTGGTGGTCAAAACCATGGGACTGATTGATACCCGCTGGGCGTTGCTGATTCCCAATGCCGTCTGGGTATGGCAAGTCATCATTGCCCGCACCTTTTTTCAGAATTCGATACCGGAAGAATTGTCCGAAGCAGCAGACATCGATGGCTGCAGTGACATCCGGTTTATCGTCAGTATTATCCTGCCACTCGCCAAACCGATTATCGCCGTGTTGTCACTTATGTACGCTGTCGGTCAGTGGAATGCATACTTTGACGCCCTCATCTATCTGAAATCACAGTCGCTCTATCCGCTACAGCTGATATTACGCAGCATTCTTATTCTGAACAGCAGTACGGGGAGCATGGATGCATCGGAAATGATCAAACAGCAGCAGATGGCTGAACTCATGAAGTACTCGTTAATTGTGATGGCCAGCTTGCCGGTGCTAATCATCTATCCTTTTGTTCAACGGTATTTCGTGCAAGGTATGCTGATTGGCTCAGTTAAAGGATAAGTTCATTTTTTCTATTATTCATGAAGGAGAGGATTATATTGAAAAAAGCGGGATTCATCATTCTTGCCTGTATGCTGTTTACCTCGTTGGTACTTGCCGGATGTTCAAGCTCTGATAAGGGGAACGGGGAAGGCAGCGATCCGTCAGGCAAGACGGCCATTAATGTGTTTGCTCACCAGGGTTCGGATACCAACCTGTCCACTAACAAATTCACGAAGAAAATGGAAGAGAAGTTTGATATTCAGTTCAACTGGACTACGGTTCCATTCGACGGTGCAGCGGAGAAAAGACAGATTTCACTGGCTTCCGGTGATTATCCGGACTTGTATCTGCTCATCCCTTGGGTAGATCGTTTCTCCCAGACAGACTTGTTGAAGTTTGGTCAGCAGGGGGTTATTTTGCCACTGAATGATCTGATTAAGGAGCATGCTCCCAATATTAAAAAAGTACTTGAGAGCAATGACTATTATCGGGCCATGAACACTGCTCCTGACGGAAATATCTATGGTCTGACGGGTCTGAATGAATGTTTTCACTGTTCATATCCAAACAAGATGTGGGTCAACACCAAATGGATGGAACAACTGGGCCTGACCGAACCCACGACGACAGAAGAATTTAAGGAAATGCTTCGGGCATTTAAAACGAAAGACCCGAACGGGAACGGTAAAGCCGACGAAGTACCGCTAAGCGGTTCGACTGAAAATTTCGGTGTGCACATTATTCCGTACTTGATGAACGGTTTTATCTATGACGACGATCGGAATTATCTCATTGTCAATCAGGGGAAAGTGGAGACCGTAGTGAACAAACCGGAGTGGAAAGAAGGGCTTGCCTATATTAAATCCCTGTACGATGAAGGGTTGATTGATCCAGGGGCATTTACCCAAAACGTCGGGGCCTTCAAAAAAATTGGAGATAACGCTGATGCACAGCTTCTCGGTGCGGGAGCAGCGATGCATCCATCATTATTCGTAACCACTGCCGAAGGTTCTCCTTACGGGAATGATTATAATCCCATCCCTCCATTGAAGGGACCCCATGCTGCTTATGCTACGTACAACTATCCGATTGATCCCGGAGCGTCTTTTGTACTGACAAACAAAGCCAGTGAGGAAACACAGATCGCGGCCATAAAGCTGCTGGATTATCTCTATACCCAGGAAGGAACCATGGCATCATATCTGGGAGAAGAGGGCGTAAGCTGGCGCAAACCACAAGAAGGAGAAGTGGCGCTCAATGATCAGATTGAGCCGTTATATAAAGCCATTCCGCTTCCTTCTGGAGAAGAACCTCGTAATGACAGTTGGGCTGCATTAAGTCAGTACAATCATTATCAGGCATATCGGGACTCCGAAGTACAGGGGACAGACATCTATGCCAATGATGGTGGTGAGCGACGTCTCTATGAGGCGACATTGTTAATGGAGGGCAAGGAACCAAAAGAGATTTTCCCTCATTGGGCATTGTGGGTAGATCCGTCCCAAGCTGATGAAGCCAGCATGATGCAGACCAATCTCAAGGATTACATCGATCAGAACGCCCTGCAATTTATTACTGGCGCCAAAAGTCTGGATAAGGATTGGGATGAATATGTGAAAGGCCTGGAGGGATTGAACATTAATCGATATCTGGAGATTATGCAGTCTTCCTATGATACTTCTTCTGTCTCCAAATAATTAAAGTATCTGGATCATACAGAGCGGGAAAAGTTACTGCCTGTATTTGCACAACCAAACGCGTTCCCGGTTCGCAGTCAACATATGCGAGCCGGGAACGTTTTTTATTGATATAGATTAAATCGTAATATCATTGCATCCTTCTTAAAATTCAGTGATTGGACCTGTCCTGCAAGCCAAACTTTCACAGGGCAGGTTCAACGGCTCGTGCACATTCCCTTAGTTTAGTACATGCGATATCTTCCGCTTAGAGCGAGCATGCTGAAAAAATACAGGCAATTGTCGTAATAACGTCGCTCTCCCTGACGCAGAGGTGTGTTCCAGAACTTGTGAACGAATGTGTCAGCATGTGGACCGTCCGCAGCCAGTGAAGCCATGGCATTGGTAGCCAGCAAACCTACAGGATGCAGTGAAGGTTCGTCGAAAGGTTCACCTTCTATTGTATAGCGACGATAATCGGACATTTCAATATCACTGAAGAAGTATTGAATGCGATTGGATTGTTCGATCTGCCAGTGATCCTTGCGGAACCATTCCCAGTCCAGCGCTATATTCGCAGCAACACGGTAAGCGTCACTGTAAAAATGTCTGAAATCACCATGCGGCTGTATTGGAGCCGGAGAGCCATCATAGTTCGCATATTCAGGTGATAGTCCGGTTACTGGATGGCAGGCTGTATGAAGGTAGGCCCGACTAGCGGTCGCCGCTTCTTTCCAGAAGCTCTGATCTTCTTCATCCGCATATTTCGCAAATAGTTCATAAAAATGAGGCAGATGGTAGGATGGGTCGCTAAACGGTGTTTCTGGTATGAATTTGATCAGTTTTGTTTCCGGGTCCCACATGGGATCGCCTTCGCCTTCTTCGCCCTGATGTATACATGCACGAAGGATCTTACGGGCTTGTGCCTTGTAATCATAAGGTTCAGCGCCATCGCCCCAGCGGTTGGAGGCAAAAAAAAGCGCCATGGCAAAAAACTCCTCACCATCAGGAGCAGGACCTTGCGAGAGTCGGGTTCCGTCAGGCTTGCAATGCCAGGCAAAATAATCTTTATAACGTCCCGCTTTATGTTGCATAAACGTGTGTGAGAAATTCCAGAGTCGATCAAATTCTTCCTTTTTGTCCATCTGAACAGCCATCATCATGCCATAGGACATGCCCTCGGAGCGAACATCGAGATTACCAGTGTCCAGCAAATAACCTTTGTCCACACCCATGGGGTAATATATTCGAGTATTGTCATCGCCATAAAACAGCTCGTTCCATGTTTCTTCCAATCTGTTCGTGATCTCATTCTCATCGTAGCCTAGCTTCAAGAACAGATTTGTATATGTACCCGTATCCCACGCGCCTTGACCCGTGATATTCATGAGTATCCTCCTTCATCAATGCGGTTTTTCAAAATTATAACATGGAAATAGTATACAAATTAAAGCGTTTACATGAAAAATTATAGGTGTTCTGATCTGCTTGTCATTGTACTCAAATTAAAATGATATATTGGTTAAAATCCTATACTTTGTCAGGTTGTTGTAAAATTATGTAAGGGATACACTTTGGGAGAAGGATCACATCTGATCTAATAATACAAGCTGTGATTCTTTAAAAGTTGTTTGAGGATGGTCAGAATCTAACCGGAAGGATGTGATGATGATTTATGCTCCAGGATTCAGGAGATGCAGGTGAAAACACGGAATTCACTGCACCGCGCGATCCAGTTGGAGTGACAGCGTCGGCAGTCAAGCCCGCAATTGATTTTGAGTCACCTAGATATCGCGACATGATTGGCCGATCTCTTCTGAACAAAGGAAATAATGTCAGATTAAAACGAGCCATTGAGAAGGCAAAAAACGGCGAACCTGTCGTTATCGCTTATATTGGAGGCTCCATTACCCATGGTGCTGGTGCAGTACCTATTCATCTCCAAAGTTACGCTTATCGGTCTTATGAGTCGTTCAAGTTTATGTTTGCGCTTTCAAAAGATAGTCCGATTCATCTGATTAAAGCAGGTGTGGGTGGAACTCCTTCAGAACTGGGGATTGTACGTTATGATCGTGATGTGCTGAGGGGAGGTGCCGTTCAGCCGGATATTGTCATAATCGAATTCGCAGTCAATGACGCAGATGATGAAACCCAAGGTAAATGTTACGAGAGTCTGGTACTCAAAGCACTTACTGCCGATAACAAGCCAGCGGTCATCTTGTTATTCAGTGTATTCGAAAATGACTGGAATCTACAGGATCGTCTCGCTCCGGTAGGCTGGCATTATGATCTGCCAATGGTAAGTGTGAAAGATGCTGTCGTAGAACAGTTCAACAAGACAAAAGGTGAAGGCAATGTTATTTCCAAAAAGCAATTTTTCCATGATATATATCATCCAACTAACATAGGGCATCGAATTATGGCCGATTGTTTGGAATATTTGTTCGACGTGACGAATCGTTCTGAGTGGGATGAGAAAGATCATGATATTGAAAAAGCTCCGCTAATTGGAAATGAATTTGTTAATGTGAAGCTGTTGGATCGGAAAAACGGCAATCATATTGCCCGAATCGATGCAGGCTCTTTTTGTAAAACGGACACGGATCTGCAGATGGCTGAGATGGATGCTCATGACTATGGTACACCTCAGTTCCCCAACAACTGGATGCGTACAGGAGAGGGAAAAGAGGATCAGAGTAGCTTTCGGATAAGTTTGCAGTGCAAACGCCTCATTCTGATCTTCAAGGATTCTGGTAACGATGAATTCGGAACTGCACATATCAAGGTAGATGGGGTATTTGTCCAAAAAGTCGATCCGCGTCAAGTGAACTGGACCCATTGCCATGCCACACTTCTGCTTAACGAAGAGCATGTGGGGGAGCACTCCATCGAGATCGAAATGGCGGAAGGCCATGAACATAAATGCTTCACTATTCTGGGTTTTGGCTATGTGGATTAACTGAAGACTGATAGTCACTCATATGTTCGGAGGAAAAGAGAATGGAACTGATCTCACCAGCAGTAACGGGATATGACCAGTATCGGGAGAATATACCACGTGGAGTCATGGAGACGGTAGAGTATCCTTCCACCACGGTTGGCAATTCCCGTAAAGCGATGGTGTACACCCCACCAGAATTTTCTTCGACAACGATGTATCCTGTACTTTTTCTTTTGCATGGTATTGGCGGAGACGAAACCGAATGGCATACTCATGGTTCTCCGCAAATTATTCTCGATAATCTGTACAACGATAATATGCTTGAACCGATGGTTATTGTTTTCCCCAACGGTCGCGCAATGTCGAATGATCGAGCCGTAGGAGACCTGTTTGAACCTGAGAAAATCAAAGCATTTAAACGGTTCGATTCCGATCTGCTCAACGATTTGATACCTTACATGGAGTCGAACTACCCTTTGCATAAAAGCCGGGATAAAAGGGCGATTGCTGGTTTATCCATGGGTGGAGGTCAATCCTTAAATATCGGATTAAGTAATCTAGACCATTTTGCATGGATCGGTGCTTTCTCCGCAGCCCCAAACACCAGAAGTCCGGAGCTACTTGTCCCTGATCTTTCGAAAGCGCCTTCATTACTCTCGCTGTTATGGATCTCTTGCGGTGAACAGGACAATCTTATAGAGATTAGTCTTGGGGTTCACCAATATCTGGCGCAACACGGAGTACCTCACATTTGGCATGAGGAAAGTGGAGGACATGATTGGCCCGTGTGGAAGAACGATCTGTATCTGTTTTCGCAACGTCTTTTCAAGTGAATTTGCTGAAGAACATTCATATCGGATTGTAGCATCAACCAAATCTATTAAAATATCAGGAGGTATAATCTATGTTTAAATTTAGCAAAAAATTGTTAACCGTTGTTCTCGCATCTGCCATGAGTTTTGGTGTCTTCGCAGCCACATCGAGCGCAGCAACAGATTATTGGCAAAATTGGACAGATGGTGGAGGAACGGTCAACGCCGTGAATGGATCGGGCGGGAATTACAGCGTGAATTGGCAAAATACCGGGAACTTTGTTGTCGGGAAAGGGTGGACATACGGTACGCCTAATCGAGTGGTCAATTATAATGCCGGCGTATTCTCTCCTTCAGGTAACGGCTATCTCACCTTCTATGGTTGGACTAGAAACGCTCTAATTGAATATTACGTGGTGGATAGCTGGGGAACGTATCGTCCTACCGGAACGTATAAGGGCTCGATGACTAGTGATGGCGGCACATATGACATCTATACAACGATGAGATACAATGCACCTTCCATTGATGGTACTCAGACTTTCCCTCAGTATTGGAGTGTTAGACAGACCAAGAAACCAATCGGAGTCAATTCTACCATCACGTTCAGTAATCATGTGAATGCATGGGCGAGCAAAGGGATGTACTTAGGCAACAGCTGGTCCTATCAGGTGATGGCAACCGAAGGTTATCAAAGTAGCGGAAGCGCAAACGTGACGGTTTGGTAAAAATGATGTGATGCAGTTCAACTTCTGCACCTGCATTTGAAATTCAATTTTCCGGTAGCGTTGAGTAACGTTATTCTCCAGACTAACAGACCTCGACGTTGCCGGATTTAAGCTAGTAAAGGAGAATAATTGAATGAAGAAGCTGGTATGGTTAACTTTAATCGCTATAGTTGTTAGTCTAAGTGCTTGTTCAGCAAGTAATACGAAATTAAGCGATGACTTGGTATTCGTCGAAGGAGGAGCCTTCAAGAGCAGTAAGCCGAGTCAGATCGATAGGAATGAAACGCTGGATTCCTTCTATATTGGCAAATACGAAGTAACTCAAAAAGAATGGATGGAGGTTATGGGGGAAAACCCTTCTGGCTTCAAGGGAGATGACCAGCCTGTTGAAATGGTCAGTTGGTATGACGCAGTGGAATACTGTAATCAAAAAAGTATAAAAGAAAACCTGAAACCTTATTACAATATAGATAAAGACAACCAGGACACGAATAATCACAATGAAAATGACACTATAAAATGGAATGTAACGATCAACGAGGACGCCAACGGTTACCGTTTACCCACAGAGGCAGAATGGGAATACGCTGCAAGCGGAGGTCAAAAGAGCTTAAATTACACATACAGCGGAAGTAATAATCCTGATGAAGTTGCTTGGTACTGGGTAAATGCCGGCGAGAACATTCTGACGGGTGACTGGAGCTGGCCCGCTATTGAGAGCAATCGTAATCAAACCAAAAAAGTCGGAACTCAGAAGGCGAATGAGTTAGGAATCTATGATATGTCTGGGAATGTGAGAGAATGGTGCTGGGACTGGTACAGCGATTCGGAGAGTCCAAATCAAACTTGGCGAGTTGTGAAAGGCGGAGGCTGGATCGGCGGTGTCAATAACAATGAAATATCATTTCGAGGCAAATTTGATGCAAATGGTTTTGGTCCCGATCAAGGATTCCGTATTGTACGTGGAGAATGAAAAATCTTTCTACTGACAATAGATTACTTCTGAGCTAAACCTATACTTTGTCGGGTGAAAACCTATAGTTTAACAGGTTGTTGTACAAAAATGTAAGCGTTACACTTGAATTGTTAACCCGGCGCTTCGCTACAATCGGAGCGTTCTTATAGTACGGTCCGATGGAACCATGTTCTATGTTATTGATAAATGACGATGAGACTGGTAGAAATTTTGTTCTCCAAAGTTGTGCGAGCAGACAACAATCCTGCTGTTGTTCTGCTGTTTAGCGTTTTCAGAACAACTGGAATCTACCTATTGATATAGATAAAATACATGCAGCTGATCAAGGATAAAAGTGAGGTGAGCTAATGTACAAGGTCATTGTCGCGGACGATGAGCCGTTTATGCTAGAAGGATGGAGAACGATGATTGACTGGCGAGCTTGTGGATATGAACTCTGCGGAACGGCAACGGATGGGGAGGAAGCACTTGCTCTATTCAACTCGGTTGAACCGGATCTTGTCGTCACTGATATTCAAATGCCTGTTATGGATGGTCTTGGTTTGATTCACACCTTGCGAGAAGATCTCGCCTATACCTCTAAAATTGTTATCGTTACAGGATACTCCGATTTTAATTACGCGAAGCAAGCCATACGGTATCAGGTCGATCAGTACGTGCTTAAACCTCTTGTTCCCGAGGAGATTCATCAAATCCTTATGGAAATGATTGAACCTCTGGACAAACGCAGAAATGAGCAAAAACAGCAAAATGGAGTCACGGTTACAGATGAAACCTATGAAGATCATTTTAATGAATATCGAATAAACGAAGAATATGATTTAGAGCAAATGATGAATATCTCCAAAGAGATCTTGGCGTTGATTGAAGCAGAAAACACGTATTCTATCGATATTGCAGTGAGTGCACTGTTAGAGAAAAGTGAGAAAGCAGAGGTTTCATTGGAATGGATACATCATGTCATTCGATATATCCACGGGGAGCTGCTACGAAAATATGGAAAAAGAGAGGGTTGCAGAGAAATACTATGTGAAAAAGAATGGCATGAGGCTGCGAGTTGGTCTTCCGGCACATTGCAAGACCTGTGTGTTCGACTATCCAAGCAACTTTCCCAGTCTGAATTGAACCAAAAGACGGGTACGGGAGGGCTGGTTGCAGAAGCAGTGAATGAATTGAAGCAACACTATCGAAGTAAAATTAAATTACAAGATGTAGCTAATCGTATTCACGTGAATTCTGCCTACCTGGGTCAACAGTTCAAGCGGGAGATGGGGGTCAGTTTCAGTGACTATGTGCACCAGCTTCGTGTTGAGGAGGCCCGTAAACTCCTGCGACGTACCAATATGAAGATCACTGACATTGCATTCAGGCTAGGATATCATGATGCTGAATATTTCACCCAAAAGTTCAGAGCGCATACAGGGGAGCTTCCGTCAGTCTATAAAAACAAAAACCAAGGGTGATTATATGCGTCATAAATTCTGGATGTTCAGTAAGGTTAATGATATTCCTCTCCGATCCAAATTTCTGCTTATTTATGTACTTAGTATTCTCCTTCCTGTAATAACGATTAATATCTTCTTTTATGAACGAACCTCTGCGGATATCAAGATTAGAGAACAGGAAAATCTGCGTAAATCCATCGACAGGGCTGCGGGGGAACTGCTAGGCATGATTGATGAGAGCGTTGCCCTGAGCCGGATTATTGCAGCAGACGATTCGCTCTATGAGGCACTGGATCGGACCTATCACTCCCCCGTGGATTATTACAACGTCTACCATGCATTCCTGCGAGATAAATTAACACGGTACATGTCAGCGAATATTCTGGAGGTGCGTATCTATACGGATAACGATACCATTCAGACGGGTAGTCATTATATCGTGATGAAAGACAAGAATGTACTCCCTGGATTGAAACAGCTGAAATCCACCAGTGGAGGCATTCTTGTCGTTGATTATATTGAGCCATCCGGATTTAACGCGGGAAGAAGAATCAGTGTGATTGGCAAAATGGATACCTATACTTCCTATGCCAATTACAACAAGTATTCCAAGATTGATCTGGAACTTAGCCGGGTGTATAGCATTTTAAATCGTGAATCAGACAGTCTTCAGCTGCGTCTGGTGGACAGTAACAATCGAACTGTCGTTTCAAGTGGGGAATTCAGCGAAACCGACTTATCCCCCCTTGATAATGAATCAATGCTCAAGGAATCTGGAGATTCTGCTTACACGCTCGAAAAATCGTTGGGGAATCTAGCCTATCTAAAGGGTTGGAAATTGATTGGAGTTGCCGATACGCGTCACCTTGACCACCTGCTGCAAGAAGCCTTTAAGTCAATTCTGGGGTTACTCGCATTAAGTATCGTGGTCCCCTCTGTATTGATCTACATTATTTTGCGTTCCTACCACTATCGGATTCGCAAGTTGTCCAGACATATGGAGAAGGTTCGTAACGAACGATTCGATCTGATTGAAATTCACGAAGGCCGCGACGAAATTGGCGGGCTTATTCGTACATTTAACATCATGATTGGTAAAATTCATACGCTGATTAATGACGTATATAAACTGGAAATCCGTCAAAAAGATCTGGAGCTGGATCAAGTGAGGACTGAATTGTCCATGCTCCAGAGTCAGATGAATCCCCATTTTTTATTTAACACATTGAATGCCTTGCTGGTCGTTAGTACGAAGAATGGATATACGGAAGTAATTGAGATTATTAAAAGTCTGTCCAAACTGATGCGACAGTTGCTCAGTCATTCTGACAATCTGATTCCTTTGCAAGAAGAGCTGCAATTTACGAATCTTTATCTCCAGATTGAGAAGTTTCGCTTTGGAGAGCTGTTTGATTACACCTTCGAGGTTGATCCTGATGCAGCTTCGTTGCTTATTCCCCGCATGAGTATTCAACCGCTCGTCGAAAATGCCTGCAAACACGGCTTGCAGGCGCGAAAAAATGGAAGAGAGATTAAGATAACGGCGAGTCGAAACGCTTCTGAACTGGTTATTCAGGTGAACGATAATGGAATCGGTATGGATGCAGGGAGACTAACCGAGCTCCTGCGAGATATTCGTTCTGAAAGACCCAGGAACGGCGAGCATGTAGGACTCCGCAATGTCTACCGCAGGTTGGAACTCTTTTATGAAGGAAATGCGATATTTGATCTAAGCAGTGTACCTGGAAAGGAAACTATTGCAGGGTACCGTATACCGATCTCCAAGCTGGAACAGAGGAAATAGGAGGTAAACTCTCATGTATAAAGTACTGTTAGTCGATGATGAACCTTATGCCATTGAAGGGTTACAGCTTCTGATCAATTGGGAAAAGTATGGTTTCGAAATCAGAGGCGTGTGCGCCAACGGTGAGGAAGCCATTCGGATGATGGAACAAGATCGACCTGATCTCGTGGTGACAGACATTCGTATGCCTGTGATGAATGGGCTGGAACTTGTAGAAGAAGCAAGGCGATTGGAACATGAGTCTGTGCTGTTTGTCATCACGAGTGGATACAGTGACTTTAATTATGCCAGACAAGCTATTCGATTAGGTGTCTCCAACTATTTAACCAAACCGGTTGACAGTACAGAAGCAGAGGATATGTTGGTCCGTCTCCGTATGCAATTGCAGGAGCGTGAAAACCAGGAGCGTATAAGGAAACATGCAAACGAGCAAAGGATCAAAGCGTTTTTGTCTGCACTGATTAAGGATAAGCAAAATATATCGGAGGAGGAGATGTCAGAGATCCTTCCTCGTTTAAACAAGTCCCATTGGGCATACCTGCGGATAGCCTTTCAGGGAGATATTCAGGAAGTCTGTTCAGTAGCCGAACAAACGGCTGAAGAAACAACTTGCTGTTATGTGATAGACAGAACAAGAGACTCATTGGGACTTGTATGGGGGGAGGAAGCGAATGATAGAAATGAGACATTTGAAGCAATTAAAGCTTTTACACAGCGTTTGATGAACAATATGCAACATAACGGCTGCGAAGAAATTCATATCGCGGTTGGATTAACAGTCAACAAACTGGAGCATTTATCTGAATCCTTCCGCTCCGCTCAGGAAGTTGGGCGTTATTTATTTTTTAACCAAGAGCGTCTTTTGTTTGCCGAAGATATTCAGCTGGAGAATTGGCAGTTTGATCCGGAAACGCTGTCAGAGGTGGACCATATTTGCGATTTACTTGAAAACGGTTCTGTGGAGGAACTCTCGTCTGCGATTCGGAGTGCTTTTGAACTGTTTGTACAGATGAAGGCTGCGCCAGAGATTGTACATATTTTCTCTACCCATATTATATTCCGCGGATTGTCCCTGTGTAGAGAATTAGGAGGAGAACCTAATGCTCTAATGAACGAATTGGCGAGCGGAATTCTAGAGAAGGGCCATCGAAATATAGAAGAGGTTGCTAACAATCTGGAACATTTCTGTTTGCAATGCAAGTCAGCACTGGCGATTTTCCGGGAGAGGCAAATGGGTGGCATCCAGGCGACGGTTGCTGAATATGTGCAGATGCATTACAGGGAGACATTTACGATCCAGGAGCTCGCAGAACAATTCTACGTGAATCCTGTCCATTTAGGGCAATCCTTTTTGCGAAAGTATGGTAAGGGTGTAATCGAGGTAGTACATGATTTAAGAATGGAAGAAGCGAAGCGTCTGCTCCAGCAGACGAATCAAACATCCAGTGCGATTGCGGAGCAAGTAGGGTACCGCAGTTACCAGCATTTTCTCAGACACTTCGAAAAACGAACAGCCATGAAACCAGTAGAATACAGGCAAAAGTATGCGAATTGATCCATGAAAAAGAAGAACCCCTCCTGAATAAGACCTACAATTACAGGGGGGTAGACCTTAAATGTATATATTTTGTAACCGCATACATTTCTTCATACTAAAAACAGTAAGACATACCACTTCCAAGGAGGGCAAGTACATGGGGGGACTTAAGAAAAAGAAGCTTTGGGGTTCCGTATCACTCGTTCTGGCTTTGAGTTTGGCACTGGCAGGATGCAGCGGTGACAATGAGAAAGCGACTACAAAGGATGGGAAAGAGGTACTGAACATTTCGGCCTTTATCGGAACGCCAAATCAGGCGCCAGCTAAAGATAACCGAATCTACAAGAAGATTCAGGATGAACTCGGCGTTAATCTTGAGATGGAGTTTCTAGTAGGTGATCTTCAACAGAAGTTGGGCGTTATGATTGCCGGGGGCGATTTCCCGGATCTGATCACAGCAGACACCAAGTTGGTCTCAGCGGGTGCGGTTATTCCGCTTGAAGATCTCATTGAAGAGCATGCACCTAATCTGAAGAAACATTTCGGTAAAGACTGGAACCGGATGAAAGATTCCAGTGACGGACATATTTACTGGTTGCCTAACTATGGAGTGTATACAGGAGAGTTCATTAGTAACTATTATTCTGGTCCTGCATTCTGGATCCAAAAGTCCATACTGAAGGATGCCGGGTACCCAACTCCTAAAACGTTGGATGATTTCACAAAGTTGGTCCGTGATTATGCAGCCAAGAATCCAACTATTGATGGTCAACCAACGATTGGTTTCACTACATTGGCTTCAGACTGGCGGACGTTCCCTTTGCTTAACCCACCTGAACATCTTACGGGTCACCCCAATGACGGGGGCGTAGTCGTAGATGATAGTGGAGTCGCAACCGTGTTTGCCGACAAAGATATCTCCAAACGGTATTATAAGGAACTAAACAATCTGTACAACGAGGGATTGCTGGATAAAGAAGCCTTTGTTCAGAACTACGATCAATATCTGGCCAAAATTTCTTCGGGACGTGTGCTTAGTATGTTCGATCAGCACTGGAATTTCCAAGCCGGCGAAGACCCACTCGTAGCACAGGGGAAAATTGGCCAGACATACGTAGGCTTCCCGCTTGTCTATGATACAAGTATCACAGATCATTATCTGGATCGTCCGGTCATTAACTTGAACAATGGTTTTGGTATCAGTAAAGATGCCGAAGACCCTGTCGCACTCATCAAATTCCTCGATAAGCTTATGGACGAGAAGTACCAGAAGCTCTTGTCATGGGGTGAAGAGGGTGTAGACTATCAAGTGAATGAAGAGGGAAGATTCTATCGTACACCAGAGCAACGGACAGAGCAGGATGATCCAGCATGGAGATTGGTTAACAAAGCTGAAGGTTTCTACGCTGCTGCACCGAAGCTCGAAGGAACATTTGAAGATGGCAATGCAATTGGAGCGATCAACCAACCTGAGGAATTCTATGACAACCTCAAACCGGAAGATAAAGAACTTCTGGATGCATACGGCTTCAAAACGTGGAGTGACTTCTTCTCTCCTGCACCAGAAAATCCAGTGTACTATCCAGCATGGCAGGTCGATCTGAAAGAAGGCTCTGATGCTGCGGTAGCGAACAAACAAATGACAGACACTTCATTGAAATTCTTGCCTAAAGCAATCATGTCAAAACCAAATGAGTTCGATAACATTTGGACTGAATACGTAGACGCTTACAAGAAGATCGATGTTAAATCCTATGAAGATCGGATTAATGAACAACTGAAATGGAGAATCGAGAACTGGTCTGTTAAATAAAAAAATGCGGCAATGATTCTCTCGGAAGGTATCAACCAAAGGATTACTCAGGCGAGTGCCTTCCGGGGACATCATGCTTAAAGTCGCTGCAAGCCAATAGGAGGAGTGAAAGATGGCGAACACGCCTGGAGCCATACCAGAGCAAACCACCCGTACAGTCGTTCCCAAAGCACCACTGTTAAAACGATTGCGCGGACAAAGACAACTCATGTTCATGTCATTGCCCATCGTTGCGTACATTCTCGTATTCTCGTATTATCCCATTTGGGGCTGGGTTATGGCCTTTCAGAATTACAGTCCTGCGAAGAGTTTCACGCAGCAGGAATGGGTCGGGCTCAAACACTTTAAGTTTTTGTTAACAGATGATGCATTTCTTAACGTGCTTCGTAATACCATTGCGATGAGCGTCATCAATATGGTGCTCGGATTTGCGACAGCAATTATATTTGCCATTTTACTTAATGAGATCAAACATAAGTTATATAAACGAACCATTCAAACAATATCGTATTTACCTCACTTTCTCTCATGGATTATTGTGACAGGTATCGTAGCAAGTTCACTATCTGTAGATGGTGGTATTGTGAATGTGGTACTCATGAAGCTGCATATCATTCAAGAACCTATCATGTGGCTTAGCGTTCCGGAATACTTCTGGGGCATTGTAGGCGCATCCCATGTATGGAAAGAAGTTGGCTGGAATGCCATTATTTATTTGGCGGCCATCACGTCTATCGATCCTTCCCTCTATGAAGCGGCAGAGATTGATGGTGCGAACCGATATAAGAAAATGCTGTATGTGACCTTACCCGGAATCAAATCCATTGTTATCATTTTGCTGATCATGAATATGGGCTGGATTTTGGAAGCTGGATTCGAGGTTCAGTATCTGTTAGGTAATGGTGTGGTTGTCGACTGGTCACAGACGATAGATATATTTGTCCTGAAGTACGGACTACAGATCGGGAATTATTCTTTGGCTACTGCGGCAGGTATCTTCAAAACAGTAGTTAGTATCACGCTGATCTTTGCGGCGAATTCAATTTCCAAACGGCTCGGGGAAGACCGATTAATATAAGGGGGACTAGAGATGGGAATCAATAAATCTCGGCTTGAACCGATTGTCTTCCATACGTTAAATGGTATACTGATGATCGCAATCGCGATTGTTACCCTGTATCCGTTTGTGAATACACTCGCCGTATCATTCAATGCCGGTAATGACACCATCCGGGGTGGGATTTATCTGTGGCCTCGGGTATGGACAGATCAAAACTACAGAGCAGTATTTGCAGGAGGGACCATCTTCAGCGCCTTTGGTATATCTGTGGCGAGAACGGTTTTGGGGACAGTTTTAAGTCTATTCTTAACCTCCATGCTGGCTTACACACTAAGCCGAAAAGATTATATATTACGAAAGCCCATTACCATTACAGTTGTTCTTACGATGTATTTTAGTGCAGGTCTTATTCCAACTTACTTCCTAATGAAAGATTTGCATTTGTTAAACAACTTCCTGGTGTACATTATTCCTGGGCTGATCAGTGCCTTTAATATGATTGTTATTCGAACCTATATCCAGACACTACCCGAGGGATTGATCGAATCCGCCAAAATCGATGGTGCTGGAGATTTCAGAACATTCATTTCCATTATTCTACCGCTGTGCCAACCGGTTCTTGCTACTGTTGCACTATTCATTGCAGTCGGTCAATGGAATTCTTGGTTTGATACGTTTCTGTATGCATCTTCCAAACAAAACCTAAGCACGCTGCAATATGAGTTGATGAAACTATTATCATCTTCTATGAATTCCAACAGCAGTGCAGCCGTTGCCAATGGTGCAGATCTTGGTGCTGCGCGTAACATGGTCACACCTGTATCTATTCGGGCAGCGATTACGATTGTTGCGGCATTACCCATCTTAGTCGTATATCCATTTTTGCAGAAGTATTTCGTTCATGGCTTGCAGCTTGGAGGGGTAAAAGAGTAAACTTAATGCAGTTCCAGATAACCGATCAAAAACGGTCACTAGGTGACCGTTTTTTTATGTTTTTTTAAACGGCGGGCCGTAGTATGTCAATTGCACACGAATCTAACTTATTCAATAATGTTGTTGACAATTAAATTAAAGTTACTATAATTTATATTTACTTGATTCACCAGTCAGTCTCTTTTCAGGGTGCCACTGCGCGCGAAAGCCCTATATCAAGAACTGTCCACAGCGCCTGACCATCCCGAGCCCTTACCACTTTATCAAGGAGACTGAAGAGAAAATGAAAGTATTAATCGTGGAAGACTCCATTTTTGTACAGAAATTGCTTACAAAGCTGATTGTTGATCATATTCCAGAATGCGAGATTCAGGTTGCCAATAATGGAGAGCAAGGATACAACCTATTCAAGGAATTTCAACCTGATTTTATAACCACCGACCTGCTAATGCCTGGTTTGAACGGACAAGAAATGCTTCGAATGATTCGAGAAACGGATAGCAATGTCAAAATTATTATCTTATCCGCAGATATTCAGAAGACAACTAGGGATGAAGTTGAAATGTTAGGCATTTCTGGTTTTTTGAATAAACCGTTAACCGCAGAGAAGGCAACTACCATGATTCAACTGATTCAGGCGGCCTATCATGCTGAATGATTTACAGAAGGATTTGCTTACTGAACTAGTGAACGTTTACGTGGGACAAGCGGCTAACATGTTGTCAGAGATTGTAGACAAGCGTATCGTTTTGAATATTCCGGAAGTGGAACTAATCTCCATATCCGATGTTGATCCTGGAGATCGAAGATACAACATTTTCTTTAGTGAAGGTCACCTGTTTAGGTCATCCTTACAGTTTGGATACGAATTTCAGGGAAAAGCATTTCTGATGTTTCCTGTTGAGCAGGCTAAAGTATTGGCAAACATCTGTCTTGGAGAACTGGGTGAGAGCGTTATACCGAACGATCCGAACCTGATGGATACGGATTTGGACGTTTTGAAGGAAGTTAGCAATGTCCTGCTTAACGCCATTATTGGAGAATTCGGTAATTTCCTCGAGATCAAACTGGAATACGTCCTGCCTGATATTGAACTGATCTATGTCACCAATTCCGATCAACAAATATTGCTTCAGAATGAAGTCTATGTCTTGGTGTTACATACCTCGTTTTTACTTGCCGATACGGATGTGACAGGTATCATTGTCATAGCATTAAGTATGAATTCCATATCGAGCCTGCTGGCCAAAATGGACGCTTTGTTGGAGGCGGACAATGGATAATCTTATTTCACAAGCTTTGAACAAAGCCCATATGGGAATAATGATCGTGGACAGGCATTTAAAAATTGTTGTGTGGAATGCCTGGTTGGAGCGCTTTACGGGCAAGAATGTAGAAGAGGTAGTAGGCTTGAATCTGCTTGAGGTCTGCCCACGGTTTAAGTCGAACATGTATTTAAATATTTTGCAAAATGCGCTGTATCATGGACAGAGCAGATTTTGCTCAAGCGCGTTACATAAGGCATTCATTCTTCCTAATGAAGGAGAGGATGAACAATTATTCAGACAAAATATGCATGTTGAACCGCTCTATCATGAAGATCGGAGTTATGCCCTTATTCAGATTACTGACATGACTAACACCAATACCAGGGTATATAAACTTAAAAATCTGATCAAAGAGCTGGAGACGGAGTACGCCAAAATCAAGATCTCCGAGAAAATCAGCAAGCATTTGTCTTTGCATGATCCACTTACCGGTCTGCCTAATCGTCTTGCTTATAATGACCGTCTTGCCTGGGCCATCAGTAATGCCAAAAGAAACCATAACAAACTAGCCGTCATGTTTGTGGATGCTGATGGGTTTAAACAAGTGAATGATACATATGGACACCATGTTGGCGATCAAGTGTTGCTGGAAATGGCAAAGCGATTAAGTGAAACAATTCCAAGTGCGGACACTGTAGCTCGGCTTGGCGGGGACGAATTCATCATTTTAAGCCATCTGAAAGATGATCACGATGCTGAAGTCATCGCCAAAAGATTGGAAGCTGCATTCAGTACCCATTTCAAAATTGCCGGAAACTATATCAACCTTTCGATGAGTATTGGTATCAGCCTATTTCCCAAGCATGGACAGGAGCCTTCCGAACTTCTGAGACATGCGGATGGAGCCATGTACAAGATTAAAAAGAATGGCAAGAATGGTTACGGAATTTATGAGCCTGAAAATGTTTAAGAAATCTAAAAATGTCATTTAATAAAGTTGCTATAATAGCAACTTTATTTGTCTATACAATTAACATAAGAAAAAATATGTTTTTTCTATGAATAATATTTTTTACATATGAAGATGAGAAAATAATTATTGAGTAAAGTAGTAATAAATCAGCCAGTGATACTTATAAAGGAGTGCACATATTGAATGTAATAGATGGATCGATAATCGTACTTTTGCTGTTCAGTTTCTATATTCTATTACTGTACGGAATGCCGATTATCTTAATTATAGTGGGGTATCTCATATTTAAAGGATACAAGAAGCGCAGGGGTGTGAAGACGAACGATAAGTCGGTGGCTCCTGATGGTCAGCAAGCTAATATTAAACCATAGATTAATGTTGATACCACGATATTGAGCGGGACCAGAGTAAGGCCCGATGGAGAGCCGCTATATTAGCGGCTTTTTTGGATTTTATTAAATAAGAAGAAGTCTGAAAGAGGCGATAGTCAACACAACAATAGGGATCACAAAACCTAATGTCACATTCAACAAGATAGAATTAATCACTCCCTTGTGGATGGTTTCACTATTGTTGACTGAAATACATCTTATAAATATGTCTTTGATGTTAAGGCAAGAAAACTAGCGAATCTATTTCAAAAAAACTGGAATAGTGCTATGATATAAAAGGAAAATAAATCTAAATATTACAATAAATTTAATATATTTACAGAGAGGGATTAAAGATTGAAACTATAATCCAAATATTTTTTATTATGAGGAGGATAAACTATGAATAAGAGAAAAACGAAGAAAGTTAGTACGGTAATGATTTGTATTCTATCGTTATTTTTGGCATCTTCAACAGTCCTGGCTAATACTGCATCTTCACCGTATAGTACACCCAAAATTAAGGGACACACGTACACTTTCACATCTGAAGTATGGACTCGGAATTTTACTACAGGTACGACTGCTGAAGCCGTTGCATCAGTGAAGGCTTCAGCAAGTGTTCCAAATGGATATATGGGAGCTATGGCTAGATTGTACACATCTGGCGGAAGCTTAAAAGCTTCAAGTTCCATGACATATAATACGTCGAAAACCTCTAGTTTTTTTGTCTACTCTCCAAGAATAACGACTAAAACGACGTATTATGCTCAGAACGTTGGTGAATTCTATAATGGGAATGGATACACTCGGTATACTGGATACAAATCGCCACACTTAAAGTTATCGAACGTAAATTCATCAAATGTTTTATTTGAAAACAACACTGAAACATCGGAAACGATTCACGAATTATTGCTTCAAACTAAATATGATGTCAATTCACAGGGCCATACCTATGGATCAGCATTATCTGAACCAATCATTGGGGTTGAACCCGATTTGATTGCTGCAATTGGCACCAATGGAATCGAGGGTTATCTAAAAGCTGAAGATCTTACACCTAAAATCACTACCATCGAAGAAGCCTTGGCACAAACACAAGTGAATGGTACTGTTCGAACGATTCATTTGTATGATGTAGAAGGAGACAATATTATTGGAGAATTTGATGTAGTTACTGATTATAAAGTAGAATAGAAATTTTTCAGAGTAAAAAAGCCGCTAAATTGCGGCTTTTTTGGGTTAAGCTATCCATTTCAATTAAGTTGCTTAGCCGTATTCTTTTCCAAAGTCCTCCATCTTTTCAAGGATCGGTAGTAACTTCATTCCCTTGTCTGTTAACGAATACTCAACTCGCGGAGGAACTTCCGGATATACAACACGTTGAATAACACCATCATTCTCCAACTCTTTAAGCTGCTTTGTGAGGGAGCCTTGAGACAAATCTCCAAGGAATTTTTTGATATCCGTATATCGACGTGTTTCGTCTTTCAGGTACCATAAGATAAAATATTTCCAACGCCCAGAAAGGACATTCTGAGTAAAAGCTATGGCGTACATGTCACTTTTTCCATCTATAAACTCTTGTTCAAATCCTTCGTTGCAAACTCTCATTCATATCACTCCTGATCCAAAGGTACAAAAAGATGTACTATGTTCATTTAAATTGCCCTCTTTGCTAATAAAACAAATACACCTATGATGGTGTCAACACCAAAACAATTTTAGTTTACCTAAAGTGTGAAAGAATAATTAATGTTATCTCGATTGAATAGTTAGCAAGCTAAATAAATATATCATAGAAATGAGTGACTGATAAGGGCTGGAGACAAACCGATATTCGATCATACTGTAAATTTTAACAAGGGAGATGTTTAACAATGAGTAAAAAAATTCGTACAGGTATCATAGGGGCATCCATTAATAACGGGTGGGCGAGTGGTACACATATTCCAGCTATTCAGCATTTGGATGAGTTCGAGCTTACAGCGGTTGGGACAAGTAATATGGTGAGTGCAAAGAAAAGCGCAGAAGCTTTCTATGCAGATCACGGCTTTGATAATATGGAGGAGTTGGCTCAGCATCCTGATGTGGATATGGTTGTTGTCAGTATTAACGTCAAGGAACATTATAATGCAGTCAAAGCCATCGCTCCTGCGGGCAAACCAATCTATTGTGAATGGCCACTGGGGTCGAATACAGAGGAAGCCTTGGAAATGCAGGAATGGATAGCGTCCGCACAACTGCCAAATGCGATTGGATTACAGGCTAGGCAAGCCCCGGCCGTTCAATATGTAAAAGATTTATTGGCAGAAGGTTATGTGGGTAAAGTGTTATCTGCCAACCTGAAGATCTCCATTGATGGCATGGGTGGCGTTGGTGACAAGTCGAGTGCGTACTTGTATGACCGGAAAGTTGGAGGGAACTTGCTGACCATTGTAGGGGGCCATAATCTGGATGCCTTCACTTACATGCTTGGGGACTTTACAGAATTGTCTGCCACCACAGCTCAACAGTTTTCAGAAGTTGAATTGGTAGATATTCAGAAAGTCATCAAGAAAACAACGGATGATCAGATCATGATTACAGGGAAATTGGCTAATGGGGCAGCAGCCAGTGTTCATATTCAAGGTGGAGTCAAACATCAGACAGGACTCACACTTGAAATTTTCGGAGACAACGGCACGATTGTGCTGAGCGCCCCGGCATCCATTCAATTCGGATCACACCAATTACGCGGTGCAGGATCTACGGACAACGAGCTTTGTGAACTACCCATTCCCGATGCCTATTACTCGGCTCCACATTCTTTATATAACGACTCCGGAATTGTTCTGAACATGGCTCAGGCTTATCGTAAGTTTGCCAAAGATATTCAAGAAGGTACTACCTTAGCACCTAATTTCGCGGATGCGGTGAAACTTCATCTGTTACTGGATGCCGTCGAGAAATCAGCCCAGACCGGTGAACGCCAATATCTATAACCCTCACTCAACGGAACAAAATCTGATTCATCCATATACTTAGCATGCTAAATATATTAGCGCTATAGTAAGGGCACACATATCTGTGTCTTTCCAGAACGAAGGAGAAAATCGTTATGAAAAAAAGAAGTGAAATGCAACTGGCTTTACAGATGGTTTCGGGTTATGGAGCCGAATTTAGCGCCTGGAGAATGCCTGGCACGGATCCTGCAGCTTACACCAATATGGATAGTTATGTAGAACGGGCTAAATTAGCTGAACAAGGAAAATTTCAAATGATTTTCATCGCTGACACTCCAGGATTATCCAATAATTTAGGCCCACAGACACCTATGTTCCCTATGGACCCCATGTTGGCACTGATGGCAGTAGCAAGAGAGACACAACACATCGGGCTTGTTGCTACCCTCTCTACAACATTTAATTATCCCTACAACATTGCACGTCAGTTCAAAGCACTGGATGTTATCAGTCATGGACGTGTGGGATGGAATGCAGTTACCACATCCGATCCCCTAGCGGCTGCTAATTTCGGTGCCCGGGTTGAAAATCGCCAAGAACGCTATGACAAGGCACATGAAAGCATACAAATTGTTCAGGCCTTGTGGGGGAGTTGGGAATCAGACGCTTGGACGTTAGATGTAGAAGGAGGGGAATTTGCTGATATGGACAAAATCCAGCCTATCAACCTTCAGGGTCAATATTATGCATCTCGTGGTCCTTTGCCCATTCCGCCCTCTGAGCAAGGGCAGCCAGTGATTTTCCAGGCAGGGGGAGGAGGTGAAGGATTAGAATTAGCTGGGAAATATGCTTCGGGAGTGTACGCCAATCCTTATGATATTACGTCTGCCCGTGAACACAGACAAGCCATAAGGCAAAGTGCTGCCCGTTTCGGTCGAAACCCCGATGATATCAAAATGTTTGCAGGTTTTATGTTTTCTCTGGCTTCAACGGAGGAAGAAGCTCTGGATCGTCGGAAACAGCTTATGAGTTTTAATCCCCAGGAAATCCCTAGCAGGGTAAGTTACCTCGGCTCCATGGTTGGTTTACCCGTATCGGTAAACTCAGTAGATATAGATCAACCTTTAGCGGCAGACTTGTTGAAAAATGCATATGCCAACCCCATGGACCCACGTTCTCCGAGAGCCTTAAAGTTATTAAAAGAAGGACTCTCCGTAAGAGATGTTCTCGCTCACGGGGTCATCAACTATCATCCGGTTGTTGCAGGCACCCCGACACAGGTTGCTGACTTCTTGGAAGAATGGTTTTTGGCTGAAGCATGTGACGGATTCTCAGTCGTGCCCGATGTATCTTTTGATGGCGTTGCAGATTTTGTGAATCAGGTAGTACCTATCTTGCAGGAACGCGGTTTGTTCCATAAGGAATACGAAGGAAAAACACTACGCGAGAATATGGGCGTTCCTTACGAATACGGATTGCAGGAACATGGAATCAACGAATAAAGGAGAGCTTTTTAATGAATAACACACTCGAATTGCTTCATAACCATACATCGTTTCGTTCTTACACATCTCAACCCCTAACTGAGGAACAAATAGATGCAATATTTCAGGCAGCAAATCAAACTTCATCGTTCAGTCTTCTGCAGGCGGTATCCATTATACGCATCACAGATCCAGTACTTCGAAAAAAACTCAGACATCTGTGTGTCGATCAACCCTATATTGAAGAAGCGGCCGAATTCTGGATCTTCTGTGCAGATTTCAACCGAAATCATGAAATCGCTCCGGATGTGGATATTGAATATATTGAATTTCTGTTGATTGGTTCTTTCGATGCTGGCCTGATGGCACAAAATGCGTTAACCGCGGCTGAATCGCTGGGACTTGGCGGAGTGTTCATTGGTGCGGTCAGAGCTAATATTAGCGAACTATCTGACGTATTGAATTTACCTAGATATGTTATCCCTCTGGTGGGGTTATGTATCGGTAATCCAGCTGGAGATAAGCCGGAACTGAAACCTCGACTCCCTCAATCCATGGTATTGCTTGATAATCAATACCAACCAATGGATCAAGAGAAATTAGCAATCTATGATGAGACCATGCTGAAGTATTATGAAAATCGTCCGACGAGAGCCCCTTTCACCGTAAAAAAAGTAAAAGGATGGAGTGACCATATCCAGGATCACCTCGAGAGAAGTATTCAACCGCAAATGATGACCTATTTGAACAAACAAGGTTTTGCCAAAAAATAAGGACTAAACCAATCTTTCGGGTGAAACTTGGATAGGAAAAGGCCCTTAAAGACGACACAAAGGTGAATTGACACCTGTATATCTCCATGATACATTTAGTCTGCTAAATATAATTCGGATGTAGGGAGGGATCGTTCATGACAGATACAGTAGATTGTGAAATTCGACAGTCTTTAGACCGAATTTCCTCCCAAATGCGACGAAATTATAGTGAATCTCTTCGGGAACTTAATCTCTATGTAGGACAAGATAATCTGTTGTACCGGCTGTGGTTGGGTGATGGGGTAACACAGATGCAACTAAGTGAACATATGAAATGCGAACCACCAACGGTTACAAACATGGTCAAATCACTGGAGCAGAACGGATTTATATATCGCAAGCGTGATGTACAGGATGCAAGGATCATGCGTATCTTTCTAACCGATAAGGGCAAAGAATTAGAAAAACCGGTTGAGCATAAATGGAGAGAGCAACAAGAGAAACTACTTCAATCCATTTCTTCGGAAGATCGGCTGATATTGAGGCAATTCATGCAACAAATGGAGCGAAATATTTTATAACTTATGCCAACATTCACGTAAGCTAAATAAATGAACGAAACAGAGCCGCTATAATAGCGGCTTTTTTTATTGCCAATAGCTATACTTTCTTGCCCAGAACAAAGAATTTGTACTGTCAGTTTCGGAATTCACGATTACACCTCTAATGTTGGGATAAGATTGTGATAATTCAAGTTAATTTTGTTCATTTAGATGCTTAAGAGATTACAGTACACTGAAAGAACATACAAACGGAACACACTAAACATGAAAATATGAGGAATTATAATTCGTTGGAGGTTTTAACGTGAAGACCAAAAATATCTGGTTTAATCAACCTGCTGGAACATGGGAAGAGGCATTGCCTATCGGAAATGGAACTCTTGGAGGCATGATTTTTGGGAAAACACAGATCGAGAGAATTCAGCTTAATGAAGATAGTCTGTGGTATGGTGGGCCGATGCAGCGGAATAATCCTCAAGCACTTGAATCTTTATCTCAGATCAGAAGCCTGATTTTTGACGGTAAGATTAGGGAAGCAGAAGAACTCGCAGCAGATACTCTGGTAGGTGTTCCTGACGGGCAAAGGCATTATGAGCCATTAGGGGACTTCTATATCGCTATGGATCACAGTGAACATGAACCAAATGGATATCAAAGACATCTCGATCTGGAACAAGGCAAGGTAAACGTGCATTATACCGCAGATCAATCCATTTACAGCCGTGATTATTTTGCTAGCTACCCGGATCAAGTGCTCGTTGTTCATCTCAAATCTAGCGTGCCTGGAAAGTTATCATTCTCCACTGTTTTTGGCAGGGGAGCTGTTCTGGAATCAACATCCTATTCCGATATTCTTAAGCATCCTGTTGGTTTCCAATCCTATCTGGACCGGATCGAGAAGCGTGGAACGAATGACTTGATCATCCGGGGAAGAAGTGGGGGAGAAGAAGGAATCCGATTTTGTTGTGCGATTCGCCTTATATCTGAAGGAGGGCAGGTTCATTATTCAAGCGGTCAGCTTTCTCTGAAGAATGGTGATTCAGCGACTATTCTAATCACGGCTTGCACGGATTTCCGAGTACCTAAGGAACAACTTGAAGCGGAGTGCCTCCGAAGAATTGAGGCCGCTTCAACAAAGCCATATAGCGAACTGCTCGCCGATCATGTCTCGGACTATCAATCCTTATTCGAAAAGATGGATATCCATCTCGAAGATGAAAATAAAGATGTTGTATATTCCGAACTTCCAATCGATCAGCGCCTTGAGCGGCTTAGAGCTGGCAAGCATGATCCGGAACTGATGAGTCTATACTTTCAATTTGGTCGTTATCTGCTTATCTCAAGCAGTCGTCCAGGTTCTTTACCGGCAAACCTTCAAGGGATATGGAATAAAGACATGCTTCCTGTATGGGATAGCAAATATACGATTAATATTAATACACAGATGAACTACTGGCCTGCAGAAAGCTGCAATCTGTCTGAATGTCACGTTCCATTGTTTGATTTTATAGATCGACTGCAAGTCCGGGGAAAGGAAACCGCTAGAACCATGTATGGATGCAAGGGGTTCGTTGCTCATCACAATTCGGATATCTGGGCAGACGCTGCTCCGCAGGATGTATGCATGACATCGACGTTTTGGACTATGGGAGGAGCATGGCTTTCATTACATCTATGGGACCACTATGAATACAATAAGGATGTTGAATTTCTCAAAAAAGTTTACTCCACGATGAAAGATGCGGCTATCTTTATTCTGGATTATCTAATAGAGGATCCTTCCGGCAATTGGGTGATATGTCCTTCGTCCTCACCGGAAAATCGCTATATATTAGATAATGGAGAGTCGGGGGCTTTATGTTTTGGTGCTTCAATGGACAATCAGATTATTAGAGAACTCTTCACGCGTTGCATTGAAAGTACCCGAATATTGCAAGAAGATCAGGAATTTGGAGAAGTACTCCGCAGTGCTTTAACCAAAATACCGGAGACCTCCATTGGCAAACATGGCCAGATCCAAGAATGGAGTAACGATTATGATGAATTGGAACCGGGTCACAGACATATTTCCCATTTATTCGCTTTGCATCCTGGAACGCAAATTACGTTGCAATCAACGCCTGACCTGGCCAAGGCAGCTCGTGTAACACTCGACAGAAGACTGGAACACGGTGGTGGACACACAGGATGGAGCAGGGCGTGGATTCTCAACATGTGGGCACGATTAGAGGAGTCGGAACTTGCACACGATAACATCGTGGAACTTCTACGTTCCTCCACGTTACCCAATCTGTTTTGTGACCATCCTCCATTTCAAATTGATGGGAACTTTGGAGGTACTGCAGGGATAGCAGAGATGCTTCTCCAGAGTCATAACGAAGTAATCAGATTGTTACCTGCTTTACCAGCAGCGTGGCCAAAAGGATATATTCGTGGTATTCGGGCTCGTGGCGGATTTGAAATAGATCTGGAATGGGAAAATGGTAATCTGTTAAATGCCAGAATTCGCTCTATTGCAGAATCAAGAGTAACCGTATCCTATCTGGACCAAAAGATAGAATTAAACTTTCCTGGCCCCAATTCAATAATTGAACTAAGAGGATACGACTGGAATAATCAATAAGAATTTACCGATTACCTGAGCGAATACCGGCTGACAAAACTGCCGGTATTCGCTCTTTTTTTTGCTGAGATAAGATATAGGCAAGAGTTGGCGTGTTTTACTCAACACAATGTTTAAAGAAGACTTCCATATTTAACAAATTTACCAGGTGAAGTGCCGACCAGCTTGTTGAAGCTGCGAATAAAATTGGCATAATCTCCAAAACCGGATTGATAACAGGCCTCTGTAATACTTAAACCTTCGATTAAATAAGATTTCGACAGCTCTATACGGCGACTAAGAATGTATGCTCGAATCGTTAGTCCGGTATGCTTTTTGAATTGTCGACTAATATAGCTGCTATTCGTGAACATAGCCTCTGACAATTGTTCGAGGGTCAGTTGCCTCGTCAGATTACATTCAATGTAATCCATCGTGTTTCGAACTAGTTCAGGCATAATATCCGTTGCAACAAAATCCGTATTTTGAAAAGTTAGATTCGTTAGAAGGAGTAACTGAGTAATCAAAATATTCCCCAGAATATCCGCTCCATAGTCACTTGATGAGAGACACTGTTCAAGCTCGCCAGCTAATTGCAGCACTCGATGAAGCTCGTCCTCTTCAAGATGTACGATATTACCCTTACCCTTGGGACGGTAGTCGAAACATGCGGATAAGTTGGTGCTTGACGTAGACAAGCGGTTCAGATATGACTTTTTCAGATTTATGGTAATTCTCTCATATTCGTTTTTGTCCAAGGCAAAGGAACGGTGCATCTCCTCCGGGCTAAGAACGAGCAGATCGCCACGTTGCAAATGGTAACAACGGTTCTCAATATAGAAATTCACATTGCCACGAAGAAATAAGTAGAGTTCATATGCATTATGTCGATGATAAAACGTTCCCATATAATACGTGGTGGTGCGATGAAGGTACAACAGCTCATTCTGGATTGGATCAAACAGGTATTCTGAAGTCTCATTCATATCAGATATATGACCTCCTTGTCGTTTCGCGCAATAAATATAGCCGTTTGTGCAATGAAATTGCAGACGTGAACCTATAAAATGTAACCATCCTAGCATGATGGATACATAATTGCAAGCGTTTCCACTCAGGTGTGCACAACGCGATTGGAGGAAAAGATGGATCTGATTTTCACGGCTAGAAGTAAAGTGCAGGACACCGTAGAATACACGGCACTGGACAAGCATGCTCTCAAAGCTAGCGTAAAAGTAATAAGCGGAAACGGCAGTGCAGAAGCTCCATGGCAAGCCGACATTCAGATTTACAACGAGGGACAGAATGCCTGGGCAGGGGTTATTCATGTGGAAATGCCGTTGGACAAACAGAATCCGAGGTTTTTTTTACCTGCATTTATGTATGGCCGCAACCGGGGCGAAGCACCCCAGAATGTCCCAAATGAGTTCCCTAGACTAAGGGAGGGCAGTCCTTCTCGCCCTTCATCACCCTGGTGGATGGTCCGAAGCGATCGTCTGTCTCATCCGGCTGCACTTATCTATGATGAAGGTCGGATTGTTGGTCTAAGCGCAAGTCCCTACTGGATCAATACGGGAAACCAGAAGCAGCAATGGTATCCAGGAATGGAAGGAACGTTCGTGCAATATGGGGGATTCACATGTTCTATTGAAAAGGGTACGGTCGGATATACGCTGGGATATGAGAATGCTCCGTTGTTATTTATCAAATCCAGGACTTGTCCATGAGCGAGCTGCCCTTGGAGAAAATTGTTTTGAACTTGCGGCAGGTGAATCAGTTGGGCTCACTCTTGAACTATATAACTACGAGTCTGAATCAGAACTGGGTATCAATCCTGCACTGGAAACAATCTATAGGAGGTATCACGAAAAACCAAGAGAAGGAAGTGACATTCAGACAACGGTAACGGATTTGTCCAATGCCATCTATGAATATGCCTGGCTTCCGGAGGATCGTCATTATTCAACATTTGTATATGAAGATGCTGCTGAAACTGATGGCTACCGATACAACAAAATTATCTCAATCAGTTGGACAAATGGTATGACCATCGCTGCACCAATGCTTATGGCCGCACTGCGCCTGAATAATGAGCCCATGCGACAGCAGGCGTTATCCTGTATTACCAATATTATCGAGAATGCCATGAATCCCGAATCGGGACTTCCGTATGACGCTTATCAGGATGGGATCTGGAGTGTTAAAGGCTGGTGGTTCGACGGCATGCGTACCCCAGGACATTCCTCTTACCTTGTAGCTCAAGCGATGTTCTACATTCTGAAAAGCTACGATTATGAGAAGCGCATTCGATATGTGAGACACGATGATTGGCTTGCTTACGTCAAACAAATACTTGATCGTCTGGAGTGCACGAAAAATACGGATGGAGAATATCCCACCATTTTGTCAGAGCGGACCGGAGCAGGTCTTGAATATGATGCTTTTAGTGGAGTCTGGTGTCTTGCTGCCAAGGCATATTACAGTTGGTTAACCCATGATGAATCTTCTCTGGATGAGCTCAGACGCAGTGAAGCCCACTATTACAATACCTATGTGCAACATATGGAATGTTACGGCGCTCCGCTGGATGCGGACAAAGCTGTTGATTCGGAAGGTATTCTGGCTTACATCAAAGCTGTTCGGTTTCTGCACGCGTTGACCGGTGACGAGCTGCATCTAGATCACATGAGAGATGCAATCAGCTATGAATTCAGCTTCAAATTTTGTTACAACTCACCTATTAAGATTCCGCCACTCAGTACATTAGGCTGGTCCAGTTCCGGGGGAAGTGTTACTTCTGTAGCTAATCCGCATATTCACCCCATGTCCAGCAATCTAGTGGACGAGCTGTTGTATTATGTTGGACAGCGGGACGAGAATTATGTTCGTCAACGTATGATGGATACCATCGAGTGGGGTTGTCAGACCTATAATCGTTATGATCAAGAATTCGGCTATGGCAAAAAAGGATGGATGTCTGAACGCTTCTGTCATTCGGAAGGACTGGTCACTGAAAAATATGCGGATGGTACACTAGCCAGCACCTGGTTTTGCCTGATGCCATGGGCCAGTGGATCGATCATTGAAGGCCTCGTTGGCGACTATTGGGATTATGCGCGACCTGAATGAATTTATTATGCAATAACTAAAACAGTCACCATATTAGATGCCGCCGATAGGGAGACATGCTACCGGCGGTTTATTTTCGTTGGAGGAAAGGGGACACACGGATGTTAAAAGTATTACTGGTAGATGACGAGATGTATGTACGAAAGGGGCTGTATGAACTCATAAATTGGATGGATCTTAATATGGAGATTATCGGAGAGGCAGAGAACGGTGTAGAGGCATTAAATCTGATTGAATGCCTGCAACCAGACGTGATTATAACAGATATCCGTATGCCAATCCTGGATGGACTGGAACTGATACGTGCCGTAGAGAAAATGCCACATCTCGAACCTGTGTTCATTATCATCAGTGGTTATCATGACTTCAAATATGCACAACAGGCAATCAGGTACGGTGTTCATGACTATATCCTGAAGCCTATTGATGATGAAGAACTGACGGCGACGTTGCAGAAGTCAGCTAATCTGATTTGCAATAAAAGAAAACATATTCTTTTGGCTGAGGGACAGGCCAGTAACATCATGCTGGAGGATGTGATCAAAGGCCATGTACAGAAGGAAGATGAACATCGATATGCCGAGATGCTTGGGATCAATCGTAACTCCAGTCTGCTCATAACTTTGATTGAACTTCAGACCGGATTAGATGCAATTAAATTTACGATTGAACAGCTACGTGAAGCAGTACATTCTCTGGAGAGTAATGTATGCAAAATGTTCATCAGTGAGCAACAACGCGGCATGTTTACTTTATTACTGTTGTGGCCTGATCATCATCAAGCGGGCTCGGCATTACAGGATAAACTGCATAATATTCATATAACACTGAGCAAAAGGTTTAACCTGGATATCGGTCTTTACGCAGGAACACTTGCCAAAGAGATTGGTGATGTCACACAATCCCTTATGGCGGCTGAAGAAGCAGCCAAGCATAAGTATGCTGAAACTGGAGGTATCGTACGTTATACGGAGATCAAGGACAAACCGCTGTTTGTTTTCAATGTATATCAAGACGAGGTGGATCAATTAATTCTGAGCCTGGAAGAGGGGAATAGGTCAGCTTATCACAAGATTGTAGAAGAGAAATTCAAATTGTTTCATATGAATCGATTTTCTCCTCAAGCTGTATCGGGTTCTCTTTTGCGTTATATAACGGGTATTCTTGCTGTAGTCCACGAAATGGGTGGTAATGATGAAGGGTTGCAGCAGCTAAAGGAGCTGGCACAACAAAATCATGAAGGTTGGAATTTACGACTATTGAAGAATGCATTTCTCATCGCGTTGGAGGAAGCCGAGGATTATGTCTCTCATTTACGAATGGAGCGATCCAAAGGGGATATCAGCAAGATCAAACGATATATTGATACAAATTATACCGAGAACATCAATCTCAAAAGCATTGCTGCGCTCTTCTATATGAATCCCGTTTATCTAGGGCGGTTATTCCGCAAAAGTTACAATCAATATTTCAATGACTATCTGCTGAACCTGCGGATTCAAGAGGCGAAGAAGTTACTACGCCAGACGGATCTGAGAATGTACGAGGTTGCTGCACGTGTAGGATTTCAGAATGCGGATTATTTTGTAACCCAGTTTGAGAAATTGGTTAAGTTATCGCCTACAGAGTATCGCAATCTCCTTATGGGAAATGAGCAGCGAGGTGCACAATGCCAAGATGGAACCTGAATTACATGAAGCTTCGAGATAAGCTACTGCTTATGTATGTCTTATCTGTGTTTATTCCCATCGTTGTCACCAATGTGGTGTTCTATAATGTCACATCCGCCAATATTCGCAGTCAGAAAACTCGTGATGCCGGCATGGCACTGAACAATCTGAAGAACGACCTGCGGGTAACCATTGATCAGGGCGTCGGCCTCTCTTATTCGTTATATACTGACCCTGTATTCAATGACACCATCTCCCGTTCATTTCAAAGTCATTTTGAGTATATTGACGCTTATAATTCCTATCTAAAAGGGCAATTCTCCGGTCAAATGAATCAGGGAATTCGCTGGTATCAAGTGTATACCGATAATTCTACCATTTTATCTTCCGGTTATATTGATCGTTTAACTGACGTGGTCCGAAGCTCTAACTGGTACGTTCAATTTCAGGCATACACCGCCCCTTATCCGGCACTGATCTCATCGGATCAGATGTTAAGTCTGGTTCAACGGCTCGACAATCTGGACACAGGGGGGAGAGAGCAGTTACTTAAAATTGACCTGAACATGGATATGATCAAGCAGTATTTTCACAACAGCGGATTTGATGGAAAAGTGTATCTTCTTGATCCGGGAGGACACATACAATTTTCAAATGATTCTACAGCCGAAGCTCAGATAGGGAAACGTTACAGCGAGATACAGTTTCCGAACAAAATGATTCCCTTTGAACTTACGTATACAGGCATCAACTATCTGGAAGGGTGGTCCCTGCAAGGGGTCATGGATGAAGAAATTGTGTTGAAGGAGGTGCGGAAGTCCCGTTCCTTCGTCGTTTGGCTGGCTTGCATTAATTTTGTTCTGCCAACTATTATCATCGCAACTATGTCCAGAACCATCCATGTCAGGCTGGTACGTATTCTGAAACATATGAAAAAAGTAAAAACACAGAATTTCCAGACGATTCCGCCTGAAGATGCAAGAGATGAAATAGGTCAACTCACGATGGAATTTAATCGAATGACCGAGACGATCCATAACCTGATTCATGAGGTATATCTCGCCGACATCCAAAAGAAAGACCTGGAGTTAAAGCAGCAGCAAGCGCAGCTTCATGCACTTCATAGTCAGATCAACCCTCATTTTTTGTTTAATACCCTTGAGTCGGTACGTATGCGGAGCCTCATCAAAGGTGAGAAAGAGACTGCCAAAATCGTGCATAACATGGCCAAGATGTTTCGCAAGTCGATTAGTTGGAATCAGAATGATGTGACAGTGAAGGAAGAATTGGAACTCATCGAGAGTTTTTTGCAAATTCAGAAATACCGCTTTGGAGAAAAACTCCAATACAATATTGAGGCAGATCCTGCGGTACTGATGTACCGAATCCCCAAGATGGTTATCCTTCCCTTTGTTGAGAATGCAAGTATTCATGGAATTGAGTCATCTCCGGGTGTAGGCATCATTCAACTCTTCGTTTCAATGGAAAATGACCTGCTCCATATCAGACTAACGGATAACGGTATAGGGATGTCACAAGCAAAATTGGAAGAGTTGTTAAGTTACTTGGATCAAAACACCGATATGGGAGAGCATGTTGGCATGAAAAATGCGTATAGTCGCTTAAAACTTTGTTATAAAAATCACTTTACATTCGACATCCAGACATGGGAAGGAGAAGGTACGCGTATCCAAATTAAGCTTCCATTTGATCCATCAGCCATGCCAGGCGACTAAATACGAGGGATATACTTTTCAAAGTAGGAGGTACACTTTCATGGGTAACTTTGAAAGCGCTATCTTGATATATTGAGAAGGCTTAAAGACACAAATAATACTTTAAGGGGGCATTTGCTACATGTTTAGAAAAAAAAACATTATAACAGGTCTGGCCATTTTACTGGCTGTAACCCTGGCAGGTTGTAATAAAGCCAGCCCGGAAGCCTCTTATCCTGACAGTAATGACAACACTCCGGTCACCTTTAAATATTTCACGTTTGGCGGTGGCAAGAAGGACATTCTGGCAAGCAGCACGACCATTGGCAAGAAGCTACAGGAGCAAACAGGCGTTGACTGGAAGATGGAATATCTGGTGGGCGACGGTGCAACCAAGGCAGGTGTAATGATTGCGAGTGGGGATTACCCCGACATCATCGACTCCAGTGGTGAAATGGCCAAATTGATGGATGCAGGCTCTTTTATCCCGCTGGATGAACTGATCGATCAATACGGGCCTAACATCAAGCGGGTATACGGGTCTTATATGGACAAATTCAGACAGGAGGATGGAAAAATATACTTCTTGCCATACACTGCCAACATCGGTTATGTGTCAGAGCCTAATTTTCAGACCGGCTTTTATATTCAGCGTGCTGTGTTAAAAGAGTTTAACTATCCCAAGATCAAAACGCTGGACGAATATTTTGACTTGATTGAGCAATACAAGCAAAAGCATCCGCAGATCGATGGAAAAGAAACCATCGGCTTCGCCACACTTGCTGGTGAATCGGGCAGCTTTTTCACCCTGCTAAATCCGGCTATGCATCTGGCAGGTTATCCAAACGATGGCAGTGTGATGGTGGATATGCAGAGTCATGAAGCCAAACTGGTAGCCGGATCTGATTATCAGAAACAATGGATTCAGAAGCTGAACGAGGTTAACGCACAGGGGATGTTTGATCCAGAATCCTTCACAATGAACCAGGATCAGTATCTCGCCAAGTTGACGTCCGGTCGGGTGCTGGGATATTTCAGTTACTCCTGGCAAGTTGGAGATGCAACGAACAACCTCAAGAAGGCTGGTATTGACGATAAACGATACGTATCTCTCCCGATCGTATTTGATGACAGTGTCAAAGACCAGTATGTGGACCCGCCAGGTTTTGTGAACAACTACGGTGTGGGAATTACCGTAAATGCTAAAGATTCCGTGCGAATTATTAAATATTTTGATAATTTGCTCAAGGAAGAAAACCAGATTCTGGTTCAATGGGGTGTTGAGAACGAGACGTATAGTGTGAATGATGAGGGTCGCTTTTACTTTGAAAATGATGACCAACGCAAGGCACATGAAGATCCAGAATTAAGTCGTAAATTCGGCTTTGACTATTTTAATTACAGCTGGCCTCGTTACGGGAATAACTCCGTGCTGGAGGATGGCAACGCCTATGGACCGGGCAACCAACCAGAAGTGGCTACCTTTAGTTACACGGACGGTGACAAGCTGTTGTTAGAGAAATATGGTGTGGAGACATTCACAGAACTATTCAGCACACCGGATGAGCGTCCTTGGTCTCCTGCTTGGTCTATTGCACTGGAGCAGGGCTCTCCTGAACAGATTTTTATCACCAAGGCAGAAGACCTCCAGAAGAAATATTTACCCAAAATGATTATGGATTCGCCTTCCACTTTCGAGAACACATGGAATGAATATATGAGTCAATTGAATCAACTCGACAAGAAAACATACGAAGCTACGATAACACAGGCAGTTAAGGATCGTGTAGCTGGCAAATGGTGAGTGTAATCCATAAGAGAAAACACGGAACGGGGGAATATTCACATGTTAAAACCAAAATTTAGAACAGCGGGTTTAGCTGTATTACTAACAGCTTTGCTGGCTGGGTGCAGTCAGAACAGTTCGTCATCAGCGCCTTCAGCCACAGGTGATGATGAGAACAGTCCAGTCACGTTCTCGTATTACATGTTCTCTCCAGGCAAGAAGGATGTTCTGGCAAGCGAAACAACCATCGGTAAAGCGTTGCAAGAGCAGACGGGTGTGGACTGGAAGATGGAATATCTGGTAGGTGATAGTGCTACAAAAGCCGGTGTCATGATTGCCAGTGGAGACTATCCTGATGTCATTAGCTCCAGTGGTGAGATGTCCAAGTTACTGGATGCCGGTGCCTATATTCCGCTGGATGATCTGATTGAGGAATACGGTCCTAATATCAAAAGGGTGTATGGACCATATTTCGATAAAATGAAAAATGCCGAAGATGGAAAAATCTATGCCCTGCCTTATACGGCTAATCAGGGTGAGTATTCAGGTAGCCCAAATGTGGGCGGAGGAGCTTTCTGGATTCAACGATCTGTGCTCAAAGAGTTTGATTATCCCAAGATCACTACACTGGATGAATATTTTGATCTAATTCAGGATTATAAGGAAAAACATCCAACTGTCGACGGTGCAGAGACGATCGGATTTGTGTCACTTGCGGGTGTGGCCAATAACTTCTTCACCTTGCAAAATCCAGCGATGCATCTCGCCGGTTATCCGAACGATGGCAGTGTCATGGTCGACATGACAACCCATGAAGCAAAAGTCGTCGCGGGAACAGATGCTCAGAAAAAATGGATTCAGAAGTTAAATGAAATCAATGCTCAAGGCATGCTTGATCCGGAATCCTTTACGATGAACAAAGACCAGTACTTGGCCAAGCTGACTTCGGGTCGTGTGTTAGGATACTTCAATTATGGCTGGCAGATTGGGGATGCATCGAAAAACTTGCTCTCTGCAGGCATTGATGAGAAGCGCTACGCTCCACTTCCGATTGTGTTTGATGAAGGAATCAAGGATCAGTATGTGGATCCTCCCGGCTTTGTCAACAACTATGCAACAGGTATCTCGGTGAATGCCAAAGACCCTGTTCGTATCATCAAATATTTTGATAATTTGCTGAAGGAAGAGAATCAGGTTCTGGTGCAATGGGGAATCAAGGATGAGACGTACAGTGTGGATGAAAAGGGCCGATTCTATTATGCAAATGAAGATCAACGCAAGGCTCATGATGATCTGGAGCTCAGCCGTAAATTCGGGTTCACCTACTTTGGGACAGACTGGCCGAAATATGGCGGTGAATCTACACTAACCGATGGTAACGCTTATAGCCCTGGCAACCAGCCGGAAGTGGCCGCTGCATCTTACACCGAGGGAGATAAGAAATTCCTTGAAGCCTACGGTATCCAAACCTTTAGTGAATTGTTTAACAAACCGGAGGAGCGGCCTTGGTTCCCGGCATGGTCCATCGCATTGGAGCAAGGATCACCTGAACAGATCTTCACGACCAAATCGGATGATTTGCAACGTAAATACTTGCCGGAGATGATCTTGGGAGCGCCATCGAATTTTGATAAATTGTGGGATGCCTACATGGCTGAATTGAACAAATTGGACAAAGCTGGTTATGAAGCGACCATTACCAAAGTTGTGAAGGATCGTGTTGCAGGAAAATGGTAATACGAACACTTTAAGTGCGTGTTCAATAAGACCGGTTTTCAGTACCAAGAAGATGGGATGAAGCTAGAAATGGAGTAGCGGAGCGTAGGGAAAACTACGTGAGCAACGGACATTTCGGCTGAATTCCATATTCGATGCTGATGATGCCGCAAGGCGTCTTTCGTAATCAAAAGCGGACTTTTTGAACAACCTCTTTAAAACAAACTGTTACATGCGCAGGAGAAGACGAAAGAGCATAAACTCCAGCTTCTCCTCGCATGAATAACAGCACAGGAAAGGAGCAGGTTCACCGTGGAGAAACCTAATGTCTCCCTTAACTCGATGCCTCCGGCCTCGAGTCCGAAGGGAACCAGAGCACACTCGTTCTTTAAGCGACTTGTGCAGCAACGAACGCTTGCCTGGATGTGTATTCCTTTTGTCATCTGGGCTTTTATCTTCAAGTACCTGCCGTTATGGGGATGGACCATGGCTTTTCAGAATTTCAAACCGGCAAGGTCCTTCTCGGATCAGCAATGGGTAGGTTGGCAACATTTTAGTACGTTATTTGAAGACAATACCTTCTACCGGGTGCTGCGAAATACACTCGTTATGAGTTCCATTAAACTGGTGTTGGGATTTGTGACAGCAATTACGCTGGCTCTCTTGTTGAATGAGCTGAAAAATGTCATATTTAAACGTTTTGTGCAAACCGTCAGTTATCTGCCTCACTTTATCTCGTGGGTTGTTGCTTCCAGCATTGTATTAACAGTCCTGTCACCAGACGGAATTATCAATCTGCTGCTGATGAAGCTTCACCTGATTGACAGTCCGGTACTATGGATGGGGAAAGGAGAATACTTCTGGGGTATTCTGGGGGCAACTGAGGTCTGGAAAGATGTCGGTTGGAACACCATTATCTATCTGGCAGCAATTACGGCAATTGATCCGGCGCAATATGAGGCTGCCGAGATTGATGGAGCCAGTCGCTTCAAACGGATGTTATATATCACCCTGCCTGGCTTGAAACCGGTTATTGTGATCTTGTTGATCATGAACATGGGAAGTATTCTTGAATCCGGATTCGAACCGCAATATCTGCTGGGTAACGGGATGAATATGGACTATTCGGAGAATCTGGACATCTTTGTACTGAAATATGGATTAGGGATGGGGAACTTTTCCTTAGGTACAGCAGCTGGCATATTCAAAACGGTGGTCAGCTTCATCTTCCTTTTCTCAGCGAACTATATAGCGAAAAAAATGGGAGAGAGCAGACTATTCTAAAAGGAGGCCTATGCCATGCGAAAAGGAAACACATCCCGCTTGCGGAATAGCAGCACCGGGGATCGAGCGTTTGACACCTTTAACATCATCTTCATGGTATGTCTGATGATTGTGACGATCTATCCCTTTGTTAATATGATTGCCGTATCTTTCAATAATGCAAACGATGCCATTCGGGGTGGAATATATCTATGGCCTCGTGTATGGACACTGGACAACTACAAATACATTTTTGGCGAATCCGATATTTATCACGCAACTCTGATCTCGGCGCTGCGTACGATCATTGGAACCGTGGTGTCCGTCTTCTGTACAGCCATGCTCGCGTATACGGTTAGTCGTCAGGAATTTGTGCTTCGCAAGTTTGTTACGATGTTTTTTGTATTCACCATGTATTTCAGCGGGGGGTTGATCCCCGGTTATCTGCTGATTCGAGACCTTGGATTGATCGGTTCCTTCTGGGTATATATCATTCCGGGTGTAATCGGTGTCTTCAATATGATCGTCATCCGTTCATTTATTGAGGGTCTTCCTGAAGGCATTCTGGAGTCAGCCCGTATTGACGGGGCAGGGGAGTTCACGACATTTATCCGCGTTGTCCTGCCGCTAACGATTCCCGCAATGGCAACCGTATCACTCTTTGTAGCTGTGGGACAATGGAATTCCTGGTTCGATGTATTCCTGTACAACTCTTCCAATAAAGAATTAAGCACATTGCAATATGAGTTGATGAAGATTCTGCAAACTTCGACAACCTCAGCGACTTCATCAGCAAGTGATGCTTATCAGTCTGCCGAAAGCAATGCAACGGCGGTCACACCAACCTCGATTCGAGCGACCATGACCATTATTGCAAGTGTTCCTATTCTGATGGTGTATCCGTTCTTACAGAAATACTTTGTCCAGGGTATGACGATTGGTGGCGTGAAGGGATAGTCATGACCTGAATATAATTTCATTGAACTTATGAAAACGCAACAAACTATACCGTAGTAACGTCTATTCATCCATAGAATACAACAGGAGTGAAACAAATGCATGTAAAATGGATGACGATTATTGGTGCCGTTGTTGGCTCTATGCTTATAGGGGTGGGAACGGCAGCTGCGGAAGAAACGTTTGTTGATCTAAAGTATTCAAAGTGGGCAGAGGATGGCATCACGTATATGGCGAAACGGGGAACAGTAGCCGGATACGGCAATGGGATCTTCAAGCCAGAGGCACTTGTGACAAGGGCACAAGCTGTCACTTTTATGGTGCGCGAGCTCTATTCAGATCAGCTTCAAAGAGCAGTGGAAGGCACAACTTATTCCGATGTTCCAACTACACATCCTTTCCATCGAGAAATCATGATAGCTGCTAAAAATGGACTTGCAAGTGGTTTTCCTAACGGAACTTTCCGTCCGGATGCACCACTTAGCCGCGCAGAGACTGCGGCCTTCCTTACACGGGCATATGCACTCGTGGAAGGTAAGAACGCCGCAAAATGGACAGACACGGACAGGCATTGGGCAGCAGCACCCATTCTTATTATGAGTTCAAACGGCTTGGTCGGCGGTTATTCAGATACCACCTTCCGTCCAAATCAAGCTGTCACGCGCGCTGAATATGCCGTATTTATGGCGAGAGTAATTCGCTTCGAACGTGAAGCGGCCATTCGGACACAAGATTGGGATAAACTGATATCCTATATGACGGTAAGCGAGCAAGTTGGTCAGATGCTTATGCCCGACATTAGGGAATGGAATGGTAAAGCGACAACGACCGTTAATGAGGGGCTGAAACGCAGTATCCGAGATCAGGACTTGGGCGGACTTATTCTTTTTGACAAAAATATTGTAGACGTGACGCAGCTTACAACGTTCACACATGATATACAAAGAGAAGCAGGTGACATTCCTCTATTTCTTAGTATCGACCAAGAAGGAGGCGTTATTAAGCGAATACCAGGAGGTACGAACCTTCCCGGTCAGATGGCGCTTGGCGCAACTGGAGATGCAACACTAGCCGAAGCAGCTGGTCAGCTGACAGGGGAGGAGCTGAAGGCACTGGGACTGCAGATTAATTTTGGGCCAGTGCTGGACATCAACAGCAATCCAGATAACCCCATCATTGGTATACGGTCGTTTGGCTCGGATGCGGATTTGGTGACACGGCTTGGTCTGGCAACAATAAAAGGGCTACAGCAATCAGGGGTGATGGCGGCAGTTAAGCATTTTCCGGGACATGGAGATACAACGGTAGATTCCCATCTTGGTATGCCTGTGCTTGCCCATAACCGAGAACGGCTTGATGCGGTAGAATTAAAACCGTTTCGGGCTGCAATCAAAAATGATGTAGAGATGATTATGACCGCGCATATTGCTTTCCCTGCCATTGACAACGAACATGTTACTTCCCTCAAAGACGGAGAACCTGTGCCGATTCCTGCCACCTTATCGAAAAAGGTACTGACAGGACTTCTTCGAGGAGAGTTGGAATACAAAGGTCTCATCGTGTCGGATGCCTTTACCATGAATGCAATTGCGGAGCATTTTGGGGAGAATCAATCGGTGGAACGCGCCGTTTCCGCAGGTGTTGATATCATCCTTATGCCAAAAGATTCAGCAGCGGCCCATCAAACGCTGGTAAACGCGGTGAACAATGGAACGATCAAGGATGAAACCATACATGCATCTGTGAAACGAATCTTGGAGATGAAAGCGAAATATGGTTTATTTGAACGCAGTCAAACTCTTGCGCAAAAGCTAACTCAGCTTAACGGTATCATCGGATCGAAGGCGCACCGAGCAGTGGAGCAGACAATCGCAGAGCGAGCGGTCACTGTACTCAGCAGTCGCGAAGGTGTGCTTCCTGATCCAATTCAGCAAGGCGACCGGGTTGTTATTGTCGCAGCCGAGCAGGAACAGGCGAAACAGCTTGAGAAACAACTGTTGCAAGCCGCTAATAACCTGTCGTTAAAGACTGAAATATCACTTGTTGGACAAGGCAACATGAATGAAACGCTCCAGGCGATTGGCAAAGCCAATTATGTCATTCTAGCTTCTTACCAATTCCGCAATGTGGCCAGCCAGTTCGGGTGGAGTGATTATCAAACCTTGATTAATGCGATGAACAAGAGTAATCAGCGATACACGCTGTTCTCACTCGGTAACCCATACGAGATGATCTATTTGCAGAACGTGCGCTCAGGGCTTGCTGTGTATGGAAAGCAGGAACCAAATACGTCTGCCGGGATCAAAGTATTGCTTGGTCAACTGAAAGCTGGAGGACAGTTACCCGTACTAACGGATTAACGCTTAATTAATGAAGAAAAAAACGGATTCCAGCATACGGAATCCGTTTTTTATTTCAAACTTTTGTTTTATCGATCCATGTACCATGCCATCACTCGGGTATTTCTTCGCTACAAACAAAATGAAGCAGCATCTTCACAAATTGCTCCGTCATCCGCATATCCAATGAATTATCATGAGCACCACGAATAGTTACCATGCGCTGGAGCATGCCCATCATCGTTGTGAAGATAAACTGAGCCAGATCCAGCGGAGGAGATGGATTCTTAATACTGCCGTCAACAACGCCTTGTGATAAAGCGTCCATCAGGAAATGATTTTCTTTCCCGTTCTGGTTGAACTTATCATACTCTTCTCTTAATTCAGGGCTAAAATCATACATCTCATAGTTGATATCAAACAATTGAATAAACCGGATGTAGTCTGGATGATTCTCGGCATAAACAACCCATGCATTCAACATAACCGTGAGTTGTTCCCGCCCGTTTAAGTCCTTCGTTGAAGCACGGCTAACCTCATCCGTTAAATGTTCGATCAGTTGCATCTGAATGGCTAGAAGAAGTTCATCCATTGACTGGAAATGTTTATAAAAGGTCACTCTACTAAGTTCAGCTTTCGTACATACATCCTTAATCTTCACCTGGAGCAATCCATATTTCAAAAAAAGCTCCTTACCTGCTGCAATCAAATCATCACGATGTTTATTTCCCAATTGTTGATGCCAGTTTTCATTCACTTGTATACAATTGTCCTTTCTTCGAACGAAATGCGTTCAAGGTCAGTCCGAGAGAAGCGAGTAGCATAATTGCACCAAAAATATACGGGAAGTTTATGTTTTTGTCAAACAATAGTCCTGCGATCAGCGGCCCAATCACCGTGCCGAGACTGGAAAATGTAGTATTCAGACCCGATGCATAACCTTGCCGATCTCCTGCATTTTTGGATATTAACGTGCTGACCGAAGGTCGTAAAAACGAATTAAAGGCAAAGAATAACGCAGAAGCGAACAACAGAAACACAAGGTTGACCTTAATTAACATTAACAATAAAGCTATGGGTGTGATTATTAAGGAGAGACGGATCAACTTAACTTCACCTATTCTCTGTACGAACCAATCCAAAAGCCAGATCTGCACAACGATACCGATAATCGCGCCCAAAGTAATAATGATGGAGATTGTTGCAGCGTCGAACCCGTATTTTTGCTCTGCGAAAAGCGCGAATACTGTCTCATAACTCATGAGACCAAAGGTCATGACAAGCAACACAATCAAGTATTTGAAATAGGGGACTTTAAAAGAACTCCAGATTTTCTTGCCCAAGTGATCTCCTTTTTGAAGACGGATGGAGACCGTTCTTTTCTCGGGGGGAAGTGTCTCAGGCAATAGCAGCGTCATCAGGGCCGCAATCAGTCCCAGACCCGCTGCGAAGAAATAGGGCATGCGAATGCCCATCTCGGCGATGAGACCGCCCAGACCAGGTCCGAGAACCATCCCCAAATTCATAGCTGCGCCGAAATAGCCCATACCTTTTGCACGTGTCTCTGGCGTTGTAATATCGGCGACATATGCGAGGTTGGCAGGAACCATTAAACCGAGACTTATTCCACCGATAAACCGTGCGACATAGAGGAACGGCAATGACGTCGATAGCGCAAATATGATATCTGAAATGACAGACAGAAACATACCCGCAATGATCAACTTTTTGCGTCCAAATCGATCAGACAGTTGTCCCCCGAGAGGGGAAAAGAAGAATTGAGCCGCACCGAAGGCTGCAACTAAAAATCCTGCTACTGTGCCTCCCGCATGAAAAAGCTTCAAATACTCCGGCAATATGGGGATAAGCATCCCTTGCCCCAATAAAGCAATAAACAGATTTAACATCAGAATGAACAGTGGAAAGCGAACTGATTTTGGTAATGTACTCATGTACGTCATTAACCCCTTCATTTACAACTTGTTAACCTTTACATTGTGTAAACCATTTTAAATGATTTAAAGGAAATATGTAAATCTTTTTTTTAGTGAGTAGAGTTATAATTGAATTCATATGGAGGTGGGAACACGTGAAATTAGAGGAATTGTTTACGGTACATGTGAACATTGAGAAATCATTTGATTTACAGAATAGCGAAGATGATTCGGTTGTCATGATTACTTTTACAGGCAGCGTAACCGGAAAGTACTTTGAGGGAATTGTGCTGGGTGGAGGAGTGGATACGCAGATCATCGGGAAGAATGGTGACCCGCATACGCTATCGGCCAGATACATGCTCCAAGGAACCGACAACTCAGGGCATTCCTGCAAAATTTATATCGAAAATAACGGAAATATTGATAAAACGCTGAAAACTGCTTTATTTCGTACTTCTCCCAAAATGATTACAGACAGCAAAGCCTTATCCTTCTTGAACCGTGAGGCACTTATTGGAGAAGGTCATCCGACGGAGTCAGGGATAGATATAAAAATATATAGAAAACCGCTGTAATGCGGGGCAAATAGCAATTATCTTTTTATTGTATGGCAGAGAAGATAGCTTTGTATAATGAAAAGTCAGAGTCGCTAAGGAGCGGCTCTTTTTGTCGTATGAGACTTTACGTCAATATTTATATGTACTCTTTTACAATTAATTAACATAGGATGGATACGGCGCAGACACTTCTCACCTATAGTATGATGAGCGAAAATAAACCAATATCAGGCGGAATAAGGAGAAAACTATTCATTATGATGATCAGAAAAATCGGAATTTCAGTAGCATCACTCGCCATCTTAACGTCTGTAAGTGTGTTTGACGTATATGGCGCAGGCTCCAAACGCATGATCGAAGTTTCTGAACAATCGGCTAATGTTGTTGTAAACGGTCAAAGGGTGGAAGGCGAATCATTTCTCTACAATGGGGTTACTTATGTACCTGCAAGAGCGATTGGTGAAGCCTTGGGGCAAGAGGTAGACTGGGATAACAACACCCAATCGGTGTTTGTTGGACAAAAAATGAGCGATCAGCAGGGGTACCGCGGTACCAAAACGCCATATCCTTTTAAGGAAACAAGTTATACAAAAGCTCCTAGTGGATATGAACCCATATTTATTAACTACATAGGGAGACATGGTTCCAGACATCTTTCCAGTTCCAAGTACGACAAGACGTTATTTGAACTGCTCGACATCGCTGAAAAGGACGGGCAGATCACTAATCTGGGCAAAGAGCTGAAGAAGGAAATTGGCAATCTGATGAAGGTTGAAAAAGATCATTATGGATTGTTATCCACTACGGGTGGAGAAGAACTGAAAGGAATAGGGGCCAGAGTTGGGCAGAATTTCAAAGAACTCTTTACATCGGATAAAAAAGTGATTGCACAAGCAACCTTCAAAGATCGAACGCCGCAGAGCAGAGATCAGTTTATTGACGGGTTAAAGGAAAGCTTGGGAGATAACAAGGTAGACATTCTGGCTTCAGCTTTTGAAGAAGGGAAAGACCCCTATCTACGGCCCTACGACTTGGCTACGAAGTATAACGAGTACGCAGAAGATGGAGACTGGGTTAAGTTATACGAGGATTATGTCACACAGAACACTGGAACGCGTTATGCAAAAGAGGTCCTTCTGCAATTTTTCTCTGAAGGCTTCTATCAACGGCTGAACGCTGGAGAGTTTGAACTGAAAGATGAGAAGGGAAAAGTGAAGCTCAGCAACCCAACCGAGGCTGCTTCTAATCTATATGAACTCTACATCATTTCTTCGAATATAAAAGGAGAAGGTGACTTCGAATTCGGGCGGTATTTCACGGCTAATCAGTTAAAATGGTACGAGAGCATTGACAATATCAACGATTTTTATGAAAAAGGTCCATCTTTAACGTCAACGGATTTGCCGCAGAATATCATTGCACCTCTGGTCAAAGAATTGATCGTGTCTACCGACCAGTCCATTCAGCAAAAAGACACGGCTGGTATATTTCGTTTTGCTCACGCAGAAACCATCATTCCACTATCTTCATTCCTGGATATCGCCGGAGCTAATGTGAGTATCGACAAACCGCAGGACGTGACCCAAAACTGGAATGGCTCGGTTATCTCACCGATGGGAGCAAATATCCAATGGATTCTGTATTCCAATGGTAAGGATGTTCTCGTGAAAATGCTTAGAAATGAAGAAGAGATCGCGTTCCCAATTGAAACAAAGACCTATCCGTACTATAAATGGGAAGATGTTAAGACATATTACCAAAACAAACTGCAGAAGGTTGGCGTAAGCTTGGACAGCAGTTTGGAAGACAACATTGAGCTTTTACAGAAGAATTTCTAATTGGTGAAACGATATGCATTTAATATGAAAATAAAGACGAAGATGAAGAAAGCAACTCCTAAACGGGGTTGCTTTCTTTTTTTATTTGGAACGAAAAGAATGAACGCAAAAAAATCCTAAAACAAAATGTGACCAAATGCCGTCCGTAAGAGTGTTAGAGGTATAAAGGAGGGCATACCAACCATGCAGCGATCAGTGCCCCAGCTGGGCGATCATGTGATGAAAGTCTATGAGACATACGCGGATACGCTGTTCCGGATTGCCATGGTGCACCTCGGCAGACGAGAAGACGCGGAGGAAGCCACTCAAGATACCTTCATCAAACTAATAGAAAAAGCCCCTACGTTCAACGATGCGGAGCATCAAAAAGCATGGTTGATTCGGGTCATCACCAATCATTGCAAATCCTTATTAGGCAGAGGCTGGCGCAAACGGGAGGTCAAGCTGGAGGGAGTCGATCCTCTTACAACAGACAACCCTGAAGATCACGCGCTGATCGAACTTGTGCTGTCACTGCCCGTCAAGTATAGATCGGTGGTTCATCTGTATTATTACGAAGATTATCCGATCCGAGAAATCAGCGAGATCCTGGAGATTAGCGAATCAGCAGTGAAAATGAGATTGAAACGAGGAAGACAGCTGTTAAAACTGGAGCTGGAAGGAGAGGAACTGTAATGAACGAAGAACAATTCAAACAAAACTACAAGAAAGCGGTGGATCATATGAAAACAAACGAGCAAATGAAAAAACGGGTAGAGCAATCCTTAAACACGCAACATCAGGGACCAAAACGTCAACGTAAACCACTATACATTGCAGCAAGTGTTGTTATCGCTGCCAGCATTGGATTGGCTGCGCCAAGTGTATGGCAACAATTCAATGGACCAGCCGCACCAACACCACAGGTGGCAGCGGTGACTCCAGGCGCATCGTTTGATCCGATCGTGATTCCGAAGATGGAGTTGCCGAGTTCACAGGGCAAAGGCGCGATGGCTGATATGATGCAACTGGTTGTATATGGAGGAAGCGTATATACACAGTCCCCAACATTGCTTGAAGGCGCAAATGCACTCAACCTGCGGGGGGATAAACTGGGTACCACCACTGGCGGCATTGATGAGCTGAGCGGCCAAGATAAATATACGGAGCTTGCTTCCAACATTGGCGAAGCTGACATCTATGCTGTTAATGGCTACGACAAGGATTTCCGCATCATGTCTTACACCGAGATCGATGGTCAGGTGTATGCTCAGTTATTCGACAAGAACAACGGGATCACTATTGGTACTGGTGCCGACCTGATCGGCAAGCTTCATCTCGAAGGCAACATCGCCTCGGCGCAATGGGAGACGTTTAATAGCTGGAACAATGGATTGCAGCAGCTTCAACCGTTAGCAACGGATGAAGCACTGGACAGCTTTATCTCATCGCTAAATGCTGCCAAACCGATCGCAACGAGCCCGGAGCTGGAAGAGAACCTCTACGGCAAGGAAGATCGCAAGATCATCTATCTCACGCTGGAAGACAAAACGCAGGTCCCACTGGTTCTGTTTGGTGAAGAAGGTCTGGTTCGTTATGGTAATGTTCCGGCATTCCTGGAAGTGGAGAAAGGCGCGTTCCAATCATTCTGGGACAGCTTGGGCGAGTAAGGCGAAGACAGTAACATGGCTGCACCAAGAAGAGCGAACAGGGCACGCAAGTGCTTTGTTCGCTTTTTTCATCAACAAACAATCATTTGATAGGATTAGGCAATAAAATGATATGAATAGGATATGGATTCTTTCCTCTTTCAATGTAAAATGGGTACACCTAGTTTTAACTAAAAAGAAACAGGAGGTTAGATGAATATGAATCGAATCGAAAAGAGCCAGGAAACATATAAAAGGCTATTCGGCGAGGGAGTTCCAGCGGCATATGCTACAGATCCTGAATTTCAGGACATATTAAGTCGCTTCATATTTGGTGAAATTTTTGATCAAGGTACCCTTGATGATGAGCAACGTGAGCTTATTACTTTGGTCGTACTGGCTACTAATCAAACGTTGCCACAGCTCAAAGCACATACTCGTGCAGCGCTAAATGTTGGGTTGACACCAACGGAGATCCAAGAAGCAATCTATCAATGCGCACCATATTTGGGATTCCCCAAAACCTTAAATGCCATATCGGAAATGAATGAAGTGTTCAAAGAGCGAAATATTGCACTGCCTCTTGAAAGTCAAAAACGGGTTGAAGAAGATAATCGCTTTGACAAAGGACTTGGTATTCAAAAAGAGATTTTTGGCGATATTATTGAGAAAAACCGGGAAAATGCCCCGTCAAATCAGAAGCATATCCAAGACTATCTTTCAGCATTTTGCTTTGGTGACTTCTATACCCGCGGAGGTCTGGATCTGAAAACACGAGAACTTCTTACTCTTTGTATACTAAGTGCACTCGGAGGTGCGGATAGTCAAGTCAAAGCACACGTTCAGGGTAACATCAATGTTGGCAATAATAAAGAAACCATGATCACCGCTCTAACACACTGTCTTCCCTACATGGGATTTCCTAGAACACTAAATGCTTTAGCCTGCGTTAATGAAATCATTCCAGAGAAATAATCTTCTTTATTTGAAACAACAGACAGTTGATTATCCCAATCAACTGTCTTCTTCTGGTTAACAGGAAGGTATAGTAAAGAAATGAATGATCAGGAGACACTTAAATGAACGTAAACCAGGAGGAATTATGGAGTTAAGAGTACTTCGATATTTTTTGACAGTAGCTCGAGTAGAAAATATCACACATGCTGCAACGATCTTACATGTGACACAGCCAACGTTAAGCAGACAGTTGGCTGATCTGGAAAAAAATTTAGAAACTCAATTGTTTATACGCGGGAAAAGTAAAATAACACTTACAGATGCAGGCATGCTTCTACGTCAAAGAGCAGAAGAAATTCTCACACTTGCGGATAAAACAGAGAAAGAGTTTAAAGATCAGAACAACCTGGTTGGAGGAACCATATCGATCGGGAGTGTTGAATCATTAACATCCAATGTTATTTTACAATTATTAAAAGACTTCAATATGGAGTATCCGCAGGTTAAATATCACATCTATAGTGGAACGGGGGATGATATAAAGGAACGAATCGATAAAGGTCTGCTCGATGTGGGCATTTTGTTAGAGCCCATTCACATTGAGAAATACGATTTCATCAGACTGCCCCAGAAGGAGCGCTGGGGAGTCCTTATGAAGACCTCATCACCTCTTGCACAAAAAGAATATGTCACTTCAACCGATTTAGCCGGAGTGCCTCTGCTCATATCCAGCCGATCTGTCGTACAGAATGAGATTGCAAGCTGGTTTGCCGATGAGTATGCACATTTAAACTTTGTTGCGACCTATAATTTAATATCTAACATACTTAACCTCGTAGAGGAGGGGTTAGGGACGGCCATCTGTATTGAGGGTGCGCTTGCAATGAAGCAGTCTGACACATTATGCTTCAGACCTTTTCAACCGGAACTTCAGTTTCCAACAGTGATTGTCTGGAAAAAACATAAGGTATTCAGTCAAACGGAGGTACGTTTTTTGGAACATATCAGGCATGCCTTTCAGGCATAATAAAGTATGAATTATAGGTATTGGCTATAGCTGTTTATCAGATGATATTTTAAAGGTGTAATGAATGCAGCCTTTATGTATTTCAGATAAATAGCTTTTTTTATTGCAAAAAGAAGTTATTTAGAGCGCTTTTGGTCTCATTCATTTAGATGGCAACAACAAGAGGGGGCATTATTGGATGAGCAAGAAATACGAGAAGTTGGCTCAAGATATTGTAGAGAAAGTGGGCGGTAGTGAGAATGTATCCACTCTGACTCACTGTATGACTAGGCTTAGATTTGCACTGAATGATACTAATAAAGCAGATCAAAAAGCGCTTAAATCGTTTGATGGTGTTATTGATGCGCTTGAGAGCGGCGGACAATTTCAAGTCGTCATCGGCACACATGTTGAAGACGTTTACAAAGAAGTGATCAAGCATCTTCAACCTAACGCGAGTTCATCGGGTGAACCAACTGATGTTAAGAAAGTTAGTATTTTGGGGAAATTAATCGATTTCGTCTCGGGGACATTTAGTCCGATTGTCCCCGCTATAGCTGGGGCTGGTATGATCAAGGCATTACTCGCTCTACTTATTTTGTTCAACTGGATTTCAAAAGATTCCCAAACCTACTATGTCGTAAGTCTTATGTCAGATGCTATTTTCTACTTTTTACCATTCTTGTTGGCGTTTTCAGCTGCAAACAAACTAAAATGCAGTCCCGTCTTAGCACTCGTTTTAGCCGGTGTTTTACTCCATCCCAACTTGACGCAATTGCGTTTGGATGGGACTGACGTAAGTGTTTTTGGAATCCCGCTAACTCTTGTATCTTATAGTTCTTCTGTAGTTCCAATTCTCTTAATAGTTTGGTCACAATCATATATTGAATCGTTGTTTAAAAGGATCATTCCGAATGCAGTGAAAGTTATTTTTGTTCCCATGTGCACTATTTTAGTAACGGGAATTCTGGCCTTAACCGTGTTGGGACCACTGGGGTCATTTTTCGGAACGTATTTAGCGATGGGCTTTGACTTCTTGGCCGCACATGGTAGCTGGCTGGTTATTTTCCTGGTTGCAACCTTCTGGCCAATACTGGTTATGTTTGGGCTGCACCATAATATTGTGCCTCTATCCATTGCTCAAATCACCACATCAGGTTATGAGAATATCCTCGGTCCTGGGGCGATGATCAATTGTATAGGTCAAGGTGTTGCGGCATTAGTTGTAGGGATGAGAACCAAGGATAAAGCATTAAAACAAATTTCAGCTTCCAGTGGGATCACCGCGTTGATGGGAATCACGGAACCAGCTCTTTACGGCGTAAACTTACCGAAGAGATACCCACTTGTCGCGGGTATGATTGGAGCTGCCAGTGGGGGACTATTTGCAGGGCTAATGGATGTTTCTCGTTACGCAACAGGCGCTTCAGGAATCCCGGCGATTCCGCTGTACATTGGTGAAAATATCTGGAATCTATATAACATTTTGATCGCACTTGTTATAACAACTGTCGTAACTGCTGTACTTACCTATTTGCTCAGTTTGAAATATGAAAAAGATGCACCTTCACAGAACACTGTTTCAAATGCAAACGAAGTGAGTGGGGTTGCGGATGAAGTCATTACAATTAAAGATTCTGTTATTGCAACTCCACTTAAAGGTCAGCTTATTCAACTTCAGGATGTACAAGATGCAGCGTTTGCCTCAGAGGCAATGGGTAAAGGAATTGCTATTGAACCTAGCGAGGGGAAAGTTATTGCTCCATTTGATGGCATGATTGTATCTCTATTTCCTAAGAAACATGCTATTGGACTATTATCCGATGAAGGAGTCGAAATTCTTATTCATGTCGGGTTAAATACGGTAAAGCTGAACGGAAAATATTTTGAAGCGTTCGTTGAAGAAGGTCAGAGAATTACAAAAGGACAGACCTTGCTGACATTTGATCTGGACAAAATCAGACAAGAAGGATATGTCACTCAAACGCCCGTTATTGTAACCAATTCGTATAGTTACTCGGATGTGATCGCAGAGACTAGTCCCAAAAATATTGATTTTAACAATACATTGTTGGTTGTCAAAGCTTAACAAAACTACAGGTTAGGAGTGTGTTTTAATGACTTTAAGAAAAGACTTTTTGTGGGGTGGGGCAGTTGCTGCTAACCAATGTGAAGGTGGATATGCAGAAGGCAACAAGGGACTATCCACAGTTGATGTAATCCCGGCAGGGAAAGATCGTGTTCCTGTCATGCGAGGACAGTTAAAAATGTTGGAGTGTGATCAAGAACATTTTTATCCGAGTCATGAGGCTATTGATTTTTATCATCGGTATAAAGAAGACATTGCTTTATTTGCAGAGATGGGCTTTACGTGTTTCCGTTTATCTTTGGCATGGACTCGGATCTACCCTAATGGAGATGACGAGTTACCCAACGAAGAGGGTTTGAAATTCTATGAAAATGTATTTGACGAATGTTTGAAGTATGGCATTGAGCCGTTAGTCACCATTACCCATTTTGATGTCCCTATTCATTTGGTGAAAACCATTGGATCGTGGAGAAGTCGAAAAATGGTGGATTATTATGAGAGACTGTGTGAAACGATCTTCACCCGTTATAAAGATAAAGTGAAGTATTGGCTTACCTTTAATGAAATTAACATGCTGTTGCATCTACCTTTTGGCAGCTCAGGCCTAGTGTTTGAAGAAGGTGAGAATGAGGATGCTGTGAAGTATCAGGCGGCTCATCATCAATTGATCGCAAGTGCAAAAGCAACTGAAATTGCGCGTAGAATTAACCCGGAAATTAAGATTGGCTGTATGTTAGCAGGTGCCAACACTTACCCGTATACATGTGCACCAGATGATGTCTGGAAAGCCATGACAAGAGATCGCGAGCACTACTTCTTCGTCGATGTACAATCCCGAGGAGAATACCCAAACTATGCCAAGAAAATGTTAGAACGAATGAATATTCATTTAGCCATGGAAGACGGGGACGAGGAATGTTTGAAAAATAATACGGTTGATTTCGTTTCGTTCAGTTATTATGGTTCACGATTAACCAGTGCAGATCCGGAAGTAAACACACAAACGGCAGCTAACCTGTTTCCAACACTGCGCAATCCTCATTTGAAAACGAGTGAATGGGGATGGCAAATCGATCCTGAAGGTCTAAGAATTACAATGAACTCCTTGTATGACCGATATCAAAAGCCACTATTCATCGTTGAAAATGGCTTAGGAGCGATAGATACTCCTGATGAGACGGGATATATTGCGGATGATTATAGAATCGAGTATTTGCGTCAACACATCCAAGCTTTCATAACAGCAGTGGAAGAAGATGGCGTAGAGTTGTTGGGTTACACGTCCTGGGGTTGCATTGATCTAGTAAGCTCAAGTTCTGGAGAGATGAGTAAACGATACGGTTTCATACATGTCGACAAAGATGACGCTGGAAATGGTACGTTGAAACGCAGCAAGAAAAAATCCTTTGAATGGTTCAAAAAAGTTATTCAAAGTAACGGCAAAGAACTCTAATCGACTGAGCAGTAACGTATGAAGTCATCGACTTATGCGTTACTGCTTTATCCCTTTATCGCAGCATCAAGGCTAACTATCGGCCATATGGAGCAAATACAAACATTAGGAGTTGGTTTTTTATAATATCCATGGAGAAGCTTAAAACATATTCGTTATTGTCCGTTGCGTTATTAATTTCTTCAGGTCCAGTGATTGCCGCTAACATTCCTGCGATAGCCAATGATTTTCCAGAGATATCGGTAACACATGTAGGATTATTAACGACCATACCTTCATTATTTGTCATTCTTGGTGTGTTAATTGCTAATCGACTTGAACTTCTTATTGGGAAGAAAGCAACTATACTAACTGGATTAGGACTTGTTCTCATTGCGGGAGTATTCCCTGCATTGTATCATGACCTTTTTTCGTTGCTGTTCATTTCTCGCTGTTTGTTTGGGTTAGGTATAGGTTTATTTAACCGGCTCATCATTCAGATGATCAGTGATATGTATCATAAGAATCCAGCTAAACAAGCAACCGTAATTGGCTTAGAAAGTGCCTTTGAGGGATTAGGAGGCATTTGTCTAACACTACTCGTTGGTCAACTATTGAAAATGGGCTGGCACACATCATTTTATGTCTACGCCCTGGCACTTCCTATTTTCATTGCATTCCTGATTTTCGTTCCTTCTGATAAAAAAGAGCTTAATAGAAGAGAAGAGGTCACCACGAATCCAAGCCACACAAATAATAAAAAAGCCCTTCAAGTCATGATTGGCTATGGTCTCTTATTATTTGTGATTGTAGCTATTTTCATCAATTATAATTTACAGATTACTCCTTTGATTTTGGAAAAAAATATCGGAACTGCGACAAACGGAAGCAACATGATTGCATTTATAGGTTTGGGAGCTTTTGTTGCCGGCTTTTCTTTTGGGAAAGTATACAAAACACTCGGTAACTATATCGTTCCATTATCGATTCTGTTACTTGGAAGCTCGATGTTCGTTACGACAATCTCGCAAAGTATCATTCTTACTACCGTTTGTTCAATGATCATCGGGTTTTCATTCCGCTGTATAATGCCCTATTTATTGCATACTTTTGCACAACAAATCGCCAAAATGGCAAAGTTGGGTACCACCATTGTTCTGATCGCGTATAACTTGGGAGCCACACTTTCACCGTATGAAGGAAGGTTAATTACGCAATTATTACAACTAGATACAGTGCAATCATTAGTCTCAAGTAATGCAATAATCCTATTATGGATTTCAGCAGTTAGTTTGGGAGTAGTAACCCTTCATCGCAAAAAGAAGAATATTCAACAAACATAGAAAACAGGGAACTTCTTGATATGGAGTTCCCTTGTTTTAGAGTAAGTTGTATGAACCGTTTAATTAGAATTTTTGTAATACACCAAGTGATCAGTCCATTCATTATTTTCGTGTATAAACCCTTTACGTAGACATTCAAATTCCATACCAACACTCTCTGCCAGTTTCATGGAAGGGGTGTTATCCACATTAATATGAGCTTCTATGCGGTGGAATTTCAGATGTTCGAATGCAATATGAAGTGCTTCATTCACTGCTTCTTTCCCATAACCTTTTCGCCAATACTGATTATGGATCGTGTATCCGAAACTTCCCCATTGAAAATGATCCCTTGCCAAGGTAGCAATATCAATCATACCCAGATGTGTACCATCTTGCTTTCTAAATACTCCAAAAACATAAACCGCATCTGTACGCGCTAACTCCTGGTGTCGATCTACCAGATCATGAAACCAATCCAGTGTACATTCACTCATATCCATTTTCCCTTTATCATGGCGGTGTTGGGAGGGATGGCGGTTTTCAAACTCATATAACCAATTTTCATAGTCGTCTTTCTGTAATGGTCGGATGACTAGCCGTTCTGTCTCTGAAGTATGATCAAATTTTTCTGGTTTTAATATCAAAATGACATCTCCTTTGGATTGAATTTATGCTCATGGCATAGCACTGAAGTAGTCCATAACCACGCTGCGAAACTCTAAAGCGGCTTTGGAAATATACCTGTTTTTGTGCGAAAGTAGAGCGATTTCCCGAACGAGCTGGTGTTCCTCTACCTGAAGATATCTAATGCGCTCATGCGGGTTTCTGGCTGTGCTAGGTATAAACGCGAGACCGATCTCTGCCTCCACAAGGGCTGTTAATCTTGCAGGCTCATCACCTTCATACACATACTTTGGTAGGAAACCAGCGGATTGACATACGGAATCCACCATATCCCGAACCCCATACCCTTGCTTCACCCCAACAAACCGCTCGTCCTTAAGCTCGGTTAATTGAATGCTGCTTCGGTCTGCATATCGATGAGCCATAGGAACAGCGACTACAATCGGGTCGTCATATAGTATCTGACATTCGATATCGTCACCTTGAATCGGAGGGGAGGAGAGACAAAAGTCCACCTCGCCCCGATGTAGAAGTCTGGACATGTTTTCTAACGAAACCATTTGCACATGGAACTGAATATCCGGCTTGTTTTTCCGGAATTCCCGCAGTATGCCGGGCAATGTGCTCGCCGTAGTCACTGCCAATTGCAGTGTACCCTGATTCGGGTTGGAGAGGTCAGCGATTTCCCGCTTTCCTTGTTCCAATTCAAATAAGGCTTTTTCAGTTCGCTGAAGAAATGTTCTTCCAAAGTCGTTTAATCGCAGCTTTCTCCCGATTCGATCAAATAAAGGGACTCCCAAGTCGTCCTCTAATCGTTGTATCGTTTTGCTCAGGGAGGATTGCGTGACATGCAGCTTTCCCGCAGCTTCCGTAACATGTTCGCATCGGGCCACCGTCAGGAAATATTTTAGTTGAAGAAGCTCCATTTGCACCATTCCTTCATTCCTTCTAGTTCATCAAATCATAACATATAATGCGTTGGAATAAATGAATACGTTCAAGTAAGATAACAGCAGAAGAGAGAGAGGTGCACCAATGAACGTTCGAAATAAAGGATTGATGTTAGCTGTTGGACTCGGAATTATGTTGAATCCGTTGAATTCCTCCATGATTTCGGTGGCAATCTCCAGGCTACAACAAGTGTATCAACTTAATTTTACAGCCGTTTCGTGGATTATTTTATCATTTTACATTGCCAGTGCTGTCGCTCAACCCGTCATGGGCAAGTGTAGTGATTTGTTTGGCCGCAGGAAGATATTCCTCATGGGTCTTGTTATTGTTTTTGTATCGTCCATGCTAGCTCCGTGGTCTCCCAGTTTTTCGTGGCTCATCGTATTCCGGATCGTTCAATCGATTGGCACAAGCATGATGGTGGCCGTTGGAATGGCGATTGTCAGAATGAACGTGACTGAAAAAGAAGCCTCCGCCTTGTCCACCTTGGCTATATTCCTTTCTGGAGCGGCTGCAATTGGACCTTTTATTGGTGGAGTATTGATTCATTGGTGGGACTGGCACAGCATATTCTTCGTTAATATTCCGTTTGTCTTGGCAAGTTTTTGGTTCGCCTGGAAAACAATCCCGAAGGACGAGCAATCCCTGTCTATCTCTGGTCACATGTCCATTCGGCAATGGCTTACGTTAATTGACGCACCAGGTATCCTGATGTTTACGGTAGCTTTGGTGACTCTGCTCATCGGTTTACTTTCAGTAAATTCCACAGGAGATATTTCAACATGGCATCTGCTGACAGGGGGGATCGGGTTAATCGCACTCGTCATGTTCTTCCGACATGAATTAAAAGCAGCCACGCCTTTTATCCCTCTGCGAACGTTTGCCTCATATCCGGAGATGACTTGGGTGAATGTGCAATACATGCTGGTGAACATCCTGTTTTACGCACTTTTTTTTGGAGTTCCTACGTATTTGAAGCAGGTACGTCATCTCAACGAAGTTCATACAGGAATGAGCATGCTAGCTTTGGGGTTATGTTCAGTCATTATTGCTCCGATCGCAGGGCGCTGGATTGACAGATCAGGATCACGGCCAGCTCTGATCGTATCTGCTTCTTTAATGACATTTGGCTCTATATTAATCGTTGTTATGAATGAAACTTCTCCAATCTTCATAATCATTGTTGCCTTAGCTTTATTTGGCATAAGTAACGGCCTAAACGCGGTCGGTATGCAAGCAGCACTGTTCAAAAGCACACCCAAAGAAATGATTGGAGTCGCATCGGGTATTTTTAATACATCACGCTACCTGGGGACCATTTTATCGTCGTTATTGATTGGGATTGTCATGGGAGATACATTTAATGTGACAGGATTTCAGATGCTTGGAATCATCCTTACGGTATTAGCTGCATCACTGATCATCATGAGCGTACGTAACGAGGCAGGTGTGGCGAGTCCGGAGCAAGTAAGCAAGTGAAATAGAGAATCTGCCGTGCAATAACACGTTTACACCCAATGAATCAATAGCTCCATTGGGTGTATTTTTTGTTTTTCACCAAGTTGTCAGAAAGAGTTGATCCTTTCTTGAACGTTTAGGGTAGAAGCCGTGTCTTTGATTGAATTAGGTAAAAATAAAGATATAATAATTTTGATTAATAGGCTTGGTTAGTACTTTAAGTGCATTAATATCAGATTTTAATAGGCATCCAATGCTTGTTATTATCGGGGGCCTACAGGAGTAAACGCATTATAGGTGTGGCAAGATATCGTCATACCTAACTTTGTGAAATTTTTCGCAACTCTGCATTGAGCTTGGCCAAATCTGATATTGAATGTTTCTAAATTGAACAGAGTTTGAAAGGAGGCAACACAAAGAATGGCTATTGATACGGTTTTATGGAGCAGGCTAGTGACTGGTTTGACGCTCGGGTTCCACGTGATTTTTGCAACGCTTGGTGTCGGCGTACCTTTAATGATTGCTATTGCAGAGTTCATCGGCATTCGGAAGAAGGATCACCATTACATACTTATGGCAAAGAGGTGGTCCAGAGGATTTGTCATTTCTGTCGCGGTTGGTGTCGTGACAGGCACAGCGATCTCACTACAGTTGGCCTTGGTATGGCCGAATTTTATGAAACTTGCCGGGAATGTCATTGCACTGCCACTATTTATGGAAGTATTTGCATTCTTTTTTGAAGCAATATTTCTGGGCATTTATCTGTACACGTGGGATCGGTTCAAAAATCCGTATATCCACTGGTTGCTGACTATTCCGATTGTCGCCGGGGCAGGCATGTCTGCTGTTTTTATTACAACAGTGAACGGATTCATGAACCAGCCTGAAGGTTTTGTCATGGAAGCAGGTCAATTCATGGCAGTGAACCCCGTGCAAGCGATGCTGAATACAGCGACGTTCTCCAAAGTGTTCCATGTATTAAGCTCGGCTTATCTGACAGGAGCTGCTCTGTTAGCAGGAATAGCAGCCTTTGCGATGCTGAGAAAAGGAGTGTCGGCCTACCACAAAAAAGGTTTGAATCTCATGATGGCCGTTGTGCTGGTATTCAGTTTGTTAAATTCTTTAGCTGGAGATGTGTCTGCCAAGTTTTTGGCTGAGCATCAGCCGGAGAAGCTCGCAGCTGCCGAGTGGCATTTCGAGACGGAAAGCGGCGCGGATTTGATTTTTTTGGGATGGCTGAATGCAGAACATGAAATTATAGGCGCTCTTCATTTGCCGAAACTGCTCAGTTTCCTTGCCTTTGGAGACTTTAACGCCGAGGTAACCGGGCTGAACGAATTTCCACCAGATGAACACCCGCCCTTACTTGTGCATTATTTGTTTGATCTAATGGCTGGTATTGGATTCGCTCTGCTTGCTATATCAAGTCTGTACTTCCTGTTTGTATTCTGGAAGAAACGTAATCAGTTTAACAAGTGGATGCTTCGTATGGTTGCACTGAGTGCACCGCTTGCTTTTCTGGCTGTTGAGATGGGTTGGTTCTATGCAGAGATCGGGCGGCAGCCATGGATCATCCGAGGTTATATGCGGGTAGAAGAGGCCGCTACTTCTTCACCGAGTGTGAGAATTTTATTTTTCGTCTTCTTGCTTCTCTACATCCTGCTAGGCGTTATGTGTGTCGTCGTACTGAGACGGTTGTTCAATAACAATCCTGCTGAACTCGAGATGGAGAAATGGTTGAAGGAGAAGCATGATCAATCAGCCGAGAAAGGGGGCCAGGCATAATGAGTTATGAATTAATTGGTATTTCGGTACTCTGGCTGTTCTTGTACGGCTATCTTATTGTAGCTTCCATTGATTTTGGAGCAGGTTTCTTCGCCTTTTACGCACGCTTGACGAAGCAGGATCATCTGATTAATCGTCTGATCTCCCGTTATCTATCACCTGTCTGGGAGATCACCAATGTATTTTTTGTCTTTTTCTATATTGGTATCGTCGGATTTTTCCCGGACACGGCCTATTATTATGGCTCCGCGCTGCTTGTTCCAGGAAGTATTGCCGTCATTCTACTTGCCATTCGTGGGTCGTTCTATGCTTTCGAAAATTATGGTTCCAAAAAAAGTATCGTGTATTTGTTCTTATACGGAGCTACGGGTCTACTTATTCCAGCGTCATTGTCAGTGGCACTGACCCTGTCTGAAGGTGGCTTTATTTTGAAGCAGGGAGATACCGTTTCCCTGGATTACTGGGCGCTATTTACGAATCCATTATCGTGGAGCATCGTTGGACTGGCGATCGTGTCCGTATTGTTCATTAGCGGATCATTTCTCACATTTTACGCTTCTCGCGCAGAGGACCATTCGGCATTGAAGCTGATGCGGAACTATGCTTTGTTCTGGAGCACACCGACCATTATTCTCGCGCTGACTGCATTTATATATTTGGGTCAACACAATGAGCGTCATTTTCAAAATATGATGGATTTATGGTGGCTGCTGGCGCTTTCCGTTGCGTTTTTCATGATTGCCATGTGGCTGTTATATAACGGACGCCGTTATGGTTTAGCTTTTATATGCATCATGCTGCAATTTCTCACAGCCTTTTTTGCTTACGGGATTGGGCAATATCCTTACATTCTCGATCCATACATTACCATTCAGAGTAGCGCCACATCACCTGCAATGGGCTTTGCACTCGTCGTTGTGTTTATCGGTGGTCTGTGCTTGTTAATTCCTTCTCTAATCCTGGTCTTCAAACTGTTCCTGTTTGATGCGGATTATGTGAAAGGGAAAAAATAAAGGAGGAGCGTTTAATGAAGAGGAGAGCCAAATCCAATCTGATCTCGCAGCAAATGTCTTTACAACGAAAAAACAGACTTCTCCTTGCGATCATTTCGCTGGCCCTTGGTGTAGCTATTATAAGCCAGGCCACCTTGGTGGCTGAAGCAGTCCAGCGAATCTTTGTAGAGAAAGCTTCCTTTTCATCAGTGGTCCTGTTGCTTGTCCTATTACTGGTTATTATGGCTGTACGCTCACTGTTGTCGTATGGTAATGGGAAAGTGGGCTTGCATATGGCAGCACGCGCCAAGACAAATATGCGAGCATCTGTGTTGCAGAACCTGACCCGCGCTTCCATGCCTTCAACCCTGAGTGGACAGACGGGAGGAAAGGTCAGTGTTGCTTTGGATGCTGTGGATGAGGCCGACAGTTATTTCAGTCAGTACATGCCGCGTATGATGGAAGCTGCGATGATCCCGATTCTGATTCTGGTTGTTACGTTTACGCAGCACTCTAACACAGGCTGGATTATGTTGTTTACGGCACCGTTTATCCCGCTGTTCATGATCTTGGTTGGGCTCAAGACAAAGAACAAATCAGAAGAAAAATACGCGCAACTGGCTGAGTTTTCCGGTACATTTCTGGATTCGCTTCAAGGGCTGGTTACGTTGAAAATATTCGGACGGGCTAAACGTCAACAGCAGGAGATTGAACGCAGCAGTCTGGGGTATCGTGATGCCACCATGGGCATTTTGAAGATTGCATTTACAAATACGTTTATGCTGGAATCGATCGTGATGTTAAGCATTGGTATTGTCGCGCTTGAACTGGCTATTCAATTACTGGTTTTCAAATCGATGAGCTTCCACACGGCCTTTCTCGTGTTGTTACTCGTCCCTGAGTTTTACAGTCTGTTGAAGAATACAGGAACGGCTTTCCACAGCGGGCGAACCAGTATGGGGGCCATTCGCAAGGTGGAACAGATGCTCGCGGACACTAGTGTCAAGAGCACACAAACGAAGCCTGAAGAAGGACCGGATCAAAGCGAATTAACCGATGTCGATGCAATTGCAAAGACGGAAGAGCTTCGTACAGCTCGTGCCGAGTTGATAACAATGCCACCAACCATTGAACTGAACGATGTCCGATTCCAGTACACACCTGATTCCTTTGGACTTGAGACAGGACAGATCTCGATTGGACCGGGAGAACAGATTGCTATTGTAGGCAAAAGTGGCTCAGGTAAAACCACGCTGCTTCATCTCATTGCCGGTTTACTGAAACCAGATTCGGGAGCGGTTCTGGTTAACGGAAGCCAGCTTTCGCAACAGGATGAGGCTGCATGGTTTGAACGTGTTAGCTATATTACACAGCATCCGTATATTTTTGCAGGTACATTTGCCGAAAATATAGCGATTGGCGCGGGTCGGAACGTCTCCAGAGCTGAAATTGAGCAGGCGGCAGAGGAAGCAGGGCTTGCTGGCGTTGTTGCACAATTGGAGCAGGGCTTGGATACGTTTGTTGGTGAAGGTGGCCGGGGATTATCTGGTGGGGAAAAGCAAAGACTTGCCTTAGCACGTGCTTTTCTGAAGCGACCAGCTATCATTTTGTTCGATGAACCCACCGTAGGACTCGATCTGCACACCGAGCGGATACTGCAACAATCCATTACGTCATTAGCCAAAACGGCAACGATGATTACGGTGGCACACCGTTTATATACAATTCAACATGCGGACAACATTTTGTTTATGGATAGTGGGGTATTGGTGGATTCAGGACATCATAACGAACTTCTTGCACGCTTGCCGCAGTATGCCGAGATGGTTGATGTACAACGGAAAGGAGGGTTAGCATGAATGAGCTGACGATTCTGTCAAAAGCGATGATTCAGGAGCGCAAGGATATCTTGCTTTCGATATTGGGCGGATTTATCGCCGGCATAGCAGGGGTAGCTCTCTTTTCCGCGAGTGGGTATATGATATCGCAAACGGTATTTGCGCCACCGCTGTACACCTTAATTGTACTCACTTCCATGGTCAAACTGCTGGGTTTCCTTCGAGCGGCGAGCCGCTACGGAGAACGATTGTATTCCCACAGGGCAACATTCTCCATGTTGAGCCGCTTGCGGACGTCCTTTTTTGCCAAACTGATCCCGGTAACGCCAGGTATATTGAACAAAAACCGAAGCGGGGATCTGCTTGCGCGGATCGTGGGTGATGTGGAAAGCTTGCAAAATTACTTTTTGCGGGTCGCGTATCCACCCATCATGGTCGTTATGGTGTTTTTGGCTACCATGCTGTTCACTTCGGCCTTTTCGATCTGGATTGCGTGTTTGTTATTACTAGGTATGCTGATTACGGCATTTGTTGTACCAGGTATTGTCTTGTTAGGTCAGCGAAAAATACACGGACGTGTCCGCCAGCAACGGGCCTTGCTATCCACGGAAGTAACCGAAGTGTTGTATGGTTTCAGGGATCTGAAAGTATACGGCCAATTGGAACAGCGTGAGCAACAGCTTCAGCAGGCTTCTGCTGCATTAGCAACGGAACAGAGGCAAGCCGCTTCGCAATTGCTGCGCGGGCAATCCATGCACGTTTTTGTGACGTATCTTGTTACATGGGGAGTGCTGGCACTGAGCGCCTTTTTAATTGTGAATGGAGCGTTTGCCGGTGTATTCCTCGCCATGTTGATCCTGGCCACGCAGACCGTGTTCGAAGAAGCTGCCGCAATGGCTATATTACCTTTGTATAAGCAGGACAGTGAACACGCCGCTCAGCGACTGGCGGAAACGGTGCCAACCTCCGATGTGCATCCTGTACAGCCAAGCGGTGAATTGTCAGCCGATCAGGCGGTTTCGATTGACCTATCCGTTGTTAACTTCCAATATGAAGGGGAATGGAGACCGGCGCTGAGGGAGCTATCTCTGCAACTTGCAGCAGGCTCCAAAACAGCGATTGTCGGGCCGAGCGGGTCAGGCAAGTCAACGATTATTGATTTGTTACTCAAGTTGCGCGCACCAACGTCTGGCGATATACGATTAAACAATGTTTCGGTGAAGGAACTGAATGAAGAGAGCATTTGGCAAGGGACGAATGTAGTGTTGCAGCAAAGCCACTTCTTCCGGGGAACCATCCGGGACAACCTGTTGCTGAATGGAGAAGAACATTCGGATGAACAACTGTTGGCTGTGCTGGATAAAGTCCAACTGCCGAATAAGTTGTTGACCGACATGGTGTATGAAAAAGGGGAAAACCTGTCGGATGGCGAGAAGCAGCGGTTGGCTCTCGCACGGGCCATGCTGCGCAAAGGACGGTTATGGCTTCTGGACGAACCAACTTCTTCACTGGATTACGTCACAGAGCAACGTGTATTGCAGCATCTTCTGGCACAGGCATCCGAAGATACACTTCTCCTGATCTGCCATCGGCTGACGGGATTGGAAGAGATGGATCGGATTGTGGTCATGGACCAAGGCAAGATTGTAGAATCGGGTTCTTTCTCCGAGCTGATGGAGCAAAAAGGCTATTTTTATGAAATGAAACAAATTGAACGACAAATGATTGGAGACGCCGGGGCGTGAAAGGAATTTCAGTCTACTCAAGGTGTCGATAGTACTTTCATAAAAGACTAAAGAACGTTACTGATGTTATCATCAATTAGTCGTTCTTTAGTCTTTTTGTCTTTCTATTGAGAAGACTTGTTAAGCGGCAATGTTAATTTACCTTCACATAACCGCAGATGATTCAGCCGTTTTATTTTTCTTCGCAAGCGGTTTTTTCCTTAGTGTCCTATCATACAGATATGGTTTTCCGTGATATTCCCGTGCATGCTTTTGTTTCTGCTTTTTATGTATATCAACCTTGATCTCCAGATTGGCAACGTTATTCTGGAATTCAGAAGCAACTCGTTTGCACCATTTCAATCCACTTTCTTCAGATGCACTGAAATGAACACGTAATAGATATCCGTTCACCGTTAATTCAAACTTGTATAAATTCATGATATGTATCCTTTCCATACGGGCATGTTATTCTACACCAATTACGATAATCTAATTATAACAGGAACGTATGTTCTGTAAAAGTGTTATTTATGATACCCGCAATTCAATAAGGTTCGCTAGTCATCTTTGCAACAGTTCGTTTAATGGTAAAATATCTAAAAATGGTTCATGTTGGGGGATACGCATGTATAAACTGATGATCGTAGATGATGAATTGCTCATGCGGGTTGGAATTCGTTCCATGCTGAATTGGGAAGAGTACAATTTCTATGTTGTTGGTGAGGCGGGAAATGGAAAAGAGGCATTAAGCCTTGCGCTTGAAGTGATGCCTGATCTAATTATTACAGATATCAAGATGCCGATTATGGATGGACTGCAGCTTATACAAGAGGCCTCCTGCGTACTGAAAACCTGTAAGTATGTCATCCTGAGTAATTTTGACGAATTTCATTATGTGAAAGAGGCGCTAAAACTTGGCGCTTCAGATTACTTGATTAAAAGTGAGATCACCGAATCCTCCCTTATTGACCTCCTGAGCACGGTTGGACAGAAACTTCAAAGTGAACATGTTCACACAACCAACACACCCTCTATAACACAGGACTATTCCAAGAGCCTAAGATATCTAAAGGATAGTTTCTTCCAAGATATTGTAAGCGGATTCATTAGTGAGGAGGATATCGTCACCAAAGCGGAAGAACTGCATTTTCGTATACGTTCAGACCAGCTGGTTGTCATGAAGTTCATCGTGAACTATTACGAGGATGCAAAGCGGAAATATGTTGAGAAGGGGGAAAAGCTGCTCCGATTTTCGATTCTTAATATTATGGAAGAGATCATTCCATCGAAGTGGGAGAAAGAGATTTTTGTTGAAAGTTCCTCTGAATATTGGGTGATCGTCAATGTACTTCCTGAGAGCCAATCTGTACACGCCGACTTAAATAAACTATGTAATAAATTGCTGTCTTCGATCAAGGATTTTATGAATCTATCGCTCACGGCTGGGGTAAGTAGAATGACTTCCGGTTTCCTTCACATCAGGAGGGCCTGCCAAGAGGCAGAAACGGCTCTACAACAGAGTTTCTTCACAGGAAGCAACCAGGTGTTGTATTACGATGATATGGTTCAATCCCCAGATCGACATGAAGTTAAGGGGGCTTTAAGCCCGCAACAAGAACGAGATTTGTTGAAGTTATGGGTAAGCAAAGACAACAAAAAGGCGGAAGAGTTCCTTGAAGGAATCCGATCCAATCTGGAACAGCTACGAGCGGATGAGAATAGCATTCGCAAGCAATATATCATGGTAATGGAAACGATACATTCCCATCTATCCCGAGCTACGGAAAGAGGTGCACCTTCTTTAACAGAGAAATCGCCCTACGAAATCGTTCTGAAGGGGGAGTATTGGGAGGATATCCACCAAGATATGCTTGCTCATATTGCGTATTACTTCCAAACTGATTCCCAAATCAAACAGGAAAGCACTTACACCGATCTCGCCACCGAATTGATCGACAAGTATTATGCGGAAGATATCTCACTGCAAAGTATCGCTAGCCAAATTAGTGTGAATCCGTCGTATCTCAGCCGTGTGTTCAAACAGGAACGAGGAGAGAACTTTATCACGTACTTGACCCGAGTTCGAATTGAACATGCCAAGGCGTATCTATTGAGCAGAGGAATGAGAGTGTATGAAATCGCAGAAAAGGTGGGTTACCATAATTACACGTACTTCAGTAAGATTTTCAAAAAATCGGTAGGTGTCACTCCTGAGGAATATCGAGAATTACAGCAGGGATGAATGTAATCGGTGAATAGAGGTGCAGCATATGAAGCATGTTCGGCCCTTCCGAATCAAGTACAAAATTATGGTGATCTGTATGACGGTCATTATCCTTCCGGTATTGGTGATGACAATCAACTCGTATTACTCCTCAGAGCGGTTGTTGACACAGAACTATACAACGTTGCTAAACGATCTGGCCAAACAGACGAATATTCGCATTGACGAGTTCCTCAAGGAGATTGAGAAAATTTCGCTGCTCGCCAGCAATGGCCTTAGTGACAATCTGTCTGCGACTCATGAAGGGAGTTTTCCGATCCAGGATTTCCTGCGAGAGGGTGATGAACAACATGAGATTGCCGCATACAATATTCTGATGAATTATATCATGATGAAAGATCGCGTATTCTCCATCTACCTCTACAATATGAACGGGGGGCAAGACCTTTTTGTCAGTCCACATCAACCCATTGATCCAAACTTCAAAGTAGCAAACGAATTGTGGTTTAAAAAGTTCATGCATGATAAGGATCGAACCATTACCCTCACAACACGAATTGATGAGCAATTGGAGAATAAAATACTGGCAGTGTCACACGCTCGCAAAATTCATGATGTGACTAGTGGAAAACTGCTTGGCGTGATTGTTGTCAGCATTGATATCAAATTCATTGAAATCGTCAACCGCAACTTGCAGGAAGGACTGCGCTCCAGATTCATGATCGTTGATGAGAATGATAAGATCGTATATAACGTGAACGAACGATTAATCGGGACACTGTTTCGAGATAACGTTCGTCCGCCTGAATCACTAAATGTCGTGGTGACCAGTCCCCTTAGTCAGCAAAAATGGACAACTTACTTATATATGCCTTTGGATGAGCTGACTGCTGATGGCAAAATATTGGGTCGTAATCTGGTGACGCTTGCCATTGTCATTGTTCTTTTTGCTGCCGTCATATCCATCTTTTTATCTCATGTCATCACAACTCCCATTAAAAAACTGCTACGGAATATTGCTCTAGTCGAGAAAGGTCAGTTTGAACAAGTTGAACCTATTGGATCAAAAGACGAGATTGGACATTTATCCATTCGATTTAACAGAATGTCTCATGAATTGAAGCGGTTGGTCGAACGGATGCAGCAGGAAGAAATAGAGAAAGCCAAGGCCGAGATGCGTGCGCTCCATGACCAGATCAAGCCTCATTTTCTGTATAACACCCTTGGGTCGGTTAAATGGATTGCCTCGATGCAGCAGGCAGACAAAATCGTGGAAATGACCGATGCACTAATCTCGATGCTTCGCTATGCAACAAAATCTGATGGAACCCTCGTAACCATTCGTGAGGAACTTGATAATATAACGAATTACGTAACGATCCAGAATGTCAGGTATTACGATTGTATTCAGATGAGATACGAGATTGAGGATAGATTGCTAAATTATCGCATGCCCAAAATGATCCTGCAGCCGATTGTGGAGAATGCGATTTTTCATGGTCTGGCCGAACTGGAAGAAGACGGAATCATCACCATTCGGATTCAATCACAGCTGGACGAAGTTGTGATCGAGGTCTGCGATAATGGTGTGGGTATGGATCATCATACGATGCAGAATCTATTGGAAGAAAAGTCCGGTGCAAGTACGGGAACGAATGGGATTGGATTGCATAATGTGCAGCGGCGGATTCAACTTCATTTTGGTAAACCTTATGGAATTCAGGTGGAGAGTAAAATAGGTGAAGGTACCATTTTCTCCATTCTGCTGCCTGCCATCCTAGAACCCAAATAATCATACAAGCTTTCATTTATGCATCTCATAATGCGGTACAGCGATCATAAAAAATAAGTTTAGATATAAACAAAGGGCTCGCAGTATGAACTGCAAGCCCTTTTGTTCACCCTTTGACGCTACCTAGCACCAAACCTTTGGTGAAATATTTCTGTAAAAACGGATACACAAGTAAAATCGGAATGGCACCCAAGAACATCTGAGCGGCGCGCCCCGTTCTGGCGTTCATCATGGACAACAGCTGCGTGTAATCTGACCCAGATTTTAACATGATTTGCTCAAAACTTTGCAGAAGGGTCTGGAGGTAGCTTTGTAATGGATAATTGGCTGGATTGTTCATATAGATAATGCCATCGAACCACGAATTCCAGTGGGCAACGATACTGAACAAACCAACCGTAGCGAGAGCGGGCTTGAGAAGTGGGAGTAGAATACGAAGCAATACCTGTACAGGCCCAGCACCATCGATAATGGCTGATTCTTCAATCTCCTCGGGCAGCCCCCGAATGAAATTCATGAGGATAATCATACTGAATACGGGGAGGGCCCCAGGCAGGATCAGAGACCAGATGGAATCGATTAGTCCCATTTTGACGACCACGAGATAGGTTGGAATTAGTCCTCCGCTGAATAACATGGTTATTATGAAAAATCCCATATAGATATTACGCCCCATTAATTTTTGTTTGGATTTGGAGAGGGGATAAGCCGTGAGTACGATCAGAACCAGATTCACCACCGTTCCGATAACGGTTCGTTGAATGGCTACCCAGAGAGAGGAGAAAAATGATCCTCCAGTTAATGCAAATTCATAGGCTTTTGTCGTAAATTCCACAGGCCAGAACGTAACACTCCCCGCAGATACAGCCGCGCTGCTGCTGAATGAAACAGCCAGCAGGTTGATAAACGGCAGAATACATAGGAGAGAGATTAGAAGTAATATGGTGTAGTTTATGATAAGAAATACACGTCTGCTCATACTTTTATCATAGATCATAATGTAAGTTCCTCCTTCTTAGAAGATACGATAGCCAGCCACTCTGTAAGCCAGGATGTACGATACAGCAACGAGAACACTGGAAATGATCGATTTGAATAACCCGACAGCGGTACCAATTGAATACTGTGCTTGTTGAATTCCTAAACGGTAGACATAGGTATCAATAATATCACCCGTCTGATAGACAACAGGGGAGTAGAGATTATAGATTTGGTCAAAGCCAGCATTGAGTACGTTTCCAAGTGAAAGTACGGTCATTAAAACAATGGTTGGCATGAGTAGAGGCAACGTAATGTAGATGGTTTGTTTCCACCGTTTCGCTCCGTCGATCACCGCGGCCTCGTAAAGTCCCGGGTCAATGCTAGTTAAGGCTGCTAAATAAACAACTGTGCCAAAGCCGAAACCCTTCCATATATCACTGACAATCATCGTCCAAGGAAAAATTGAGGGTGTGCCAAGAAAGGAGATCGGTGCAATACCAAATACACTTAGAAATGTATTGATAATGCCGTCGGAGCTAAGGATATCCAGCATGATGCCGGCCATAATGACCCAAGAGAGGAAGTTCGGAATGTAGACAAGGGTTTGAAATGTACGTTTGATTCCACTGTGCAATACCTCGTTAAGCAGTAATGCGAAAATTACGGGTACGATTATACCACCGATAATCTTAAAGACAGACATGTACAATGTATTCCAGATCGTTCTTACGAAGTTCGGCTGATTAAATATGTGGGTAAAATTATCCCATCCTACCCATGGCGAGTTGAATCCGAGGCCCGGATTGTACTTCTGAAACGCAATAATAAGTCCGTAGAAAGGGATGTAACAAAAGATGAAGACCAAGACCAGGCTTGGGATCAACATGAGATGGTAAGGACTCTGCTGCTTCCATTTTCTCAACATTCATATTCCTCCGTTCATCGTACGCCAAATGTAATCGCTATCAAATAAAGGGGAGGGATGACCCTCATCCCCTCTTTGTGACAAACGAGATTATTTCTTCCCGTAGGCTTCATTAACTGCCTGAGTTGCGTTATCGCCCCCGGCTGCACGCCAATTCTGGACAATAACATCGAAATAATCGATACTTTCGCTACCCATAATGATCTTGGTGAAACCTTCGGTCAGGATATCATCCAAGGTTGTGCCGTAGCTTGAAAGTATTTCTGGCGTAACACCCCATAAGGCCGTCTTTGTATAGTTCTCGCTGTCCAGTACTTTCTTGGCAAGACCATACGCATTCTTTGGAGCCCCTTGTTGCAAATAATCACCAACTGCTCCTGGGGTTGCATTCTCCATGAATTCAACACTGTTGTTATATTTTTGCCACATACCCGAAGTTGTGAGCCCACTGGTATCCTTGGATTGAAGGGCAGCTGATACCGCCTCAAATTGCTCGTAATCGGAATTCGGATTAAGTACACGGAACGCTCCAACCACATGGGCAATATCGTTGTCCAGCAAGGCGGATAACGTTTCTGTGGATTCCTTGCCATTGCCTTCATCCACAATATAAGCGTAGTCGTTCAAAATTTTGATCACTTCTTCAGGGCTCTTAAATCCCTTTTTCATAACGATATAATTGTTGTTGGCGAAGAAAATGGATTGTTTGGCTTCTTTTCCATCAACGGTAGGGATGATATAAGGGTAGAAGATAGCGTCCTTACCCAGATTGGATACTGTGTCGACACCCGGATTATAACCCCACCATTGGTAATAAGGTTGCATTCCCACTTTGCCGGCTACGATATCCGCGTTCATCGCATTAAAGTCTTTGATTGCAAATTCCGGATCAATGATGCCTCGCTTGTACCATTCTGACCACTCAGCCAGCGCATTTTTCATCTCAGGCTGCACGGAGCCGTACACGAGTTTTCCAGTGCTATCCTCCATCCACATATCCGGATGCGCATTCCATGCAATGGCCAGCAGGTTGAGGTAATCCAACGATTGGTCTACCGCTATACCATAACCACCGTGCTTTTCCATGAATTTTAGTGCGATATTTTTGATGTCTTCCACAGATTTTGGATCTTGGACTCCCAATTCTTCTTTCCAGTCGTTCCGGATCCAGATGAAGTCTGGTTGTTCAATTAATCCCCAGTGCATCTGTGGTATCCCGTACAGCTTACCGTCCTTCTTTCCAGACTCATAACTGTCCGCATCTGCTTCCATGTAACCTTTGAGGCGATCTGAAGCGTGTTGATCAAATACCTCAGAAAGGTCCATGACCATATCTGCTTCGACTAACTGTCTCAGTTGTGATGGATTAACTCTGAATACGTCAGGAAGATCGTTCGATGCGATAGCCAAATTGAGTTTTGTATCGTACTCATCGCTGACCCAGTCTGTTTTGACATCAATATTAAACTTCTCTTTGTATCGCTTAATCCATACATTGTTGGTGATATCGTCGCCCTTTGGATATTTTGCAGAAGTGTATTCTGATGTTACGGTATGAATGGTTGTCGTTCCAGCCTCGTTGGAATCCGTGTCCGTCGTTGAACCTTTATCAGCACCGCTTCCGTTGCTACAGGCTGCGAGTAATAAGGTTGACATGCACACAGACAAGACTAAGGCTTTTGTTCTCTTGTTCATTTCTTTTCCCCCTTATCAGTCATATTTCAATAACTCTTTCTTGAAAATATTCTAAACGAGAAAGGGGGAACGGGATATAAAGGTTATTGACGAGAACTGGTATCTTTTTTTACTTTTGAGTTGTAGCGGAGAAAAGAATAATGAGCTTTGTGCACTTTTTTTACTTTGTACTCCTTCTTTTTTTACTCATGACTCCAAAAATTGCTTTAGATGACGATCGATAACGAGTGAATCCTCTTCGTTTGCTCCGATTCCAAAGCAGTGTCCCCACTTGGACTCTATAGGTTGATACACCGCGTTTGGCATATGCTGAGCATCATACGAACTGTCTTCTGGCGTGAAAAACAAGTCACTTGATCCTGGCATAACGAGTGCAGGAGCAGTGATCTTGCTTAACGCCTGTTCGAAGTTGCCATCATCTACGGGATTATCGCTAATGTCTCCATAGATTCCTGTACGCAACATGGTAATCAAATCGTTAGCATCGAAGGGAAGAAATACCTGATCCCAGTAATCTTCTACATAAGATTTCAAGGAGTCGTAACCCTCAGATTGATACAATTTCTCCAAATAGTACGCCTGCGAGAACCCCCATGGAGCATAAGCTCTTCCCATCGCTGCGAGACCGGCAACCGGAGGGCGTTCATATCTACCATTTTTATAATTCGAATCTGCCTGTAACGCCGCGATCATTGCTTCGAATACCAACTGTGTATGGGGTCTGCTCTTAGCTGTTCCGCCAAAGGGGGCAATACGTTCGACCATCTCAGGATAACTAGTTCCCCATTGATAAACTTGCATGGCTCCTAGAGACCAGCCCACAACAAGTTTGATTTTGGAGATACCGAATTTTTGAGTGATGAGTTGATGTTGGGCACGCACATTGTCATACATGGAGATGAGGGGAAAGTTGTCCTTATCATATGGGGCAGGGGTATTACTTGGAGAAGACGATAATCCGTTACCCAACATATTGGGCACAATGATAAAATAACGACTGGGGTCCAGTGCTTTGTCCGTTCCAATTAACCATTCATTATCTGTGTGAATTCCAGCAAACCATGTTGGGACAACAATAACATTGTCCTTTGCCGCGTTTAAGTTTCCATAGGTCTTGTAAGCGATAAAGGCTTGAGGGAGCTGTTTTCCCGATTGAAGTAATGTATCTCCAAGGTTATATGTTTCATAATCGTTCATAGATTGATTCTCCTTATAAAATAGTAATAACTTGATTTCACTCTACAATACGTCTATTATCAATTCAACGAAACGTTATCGAACATATCATTCATTTATTTTGAACTTAGGAGGTGCCTGACTCATGGAAATACGCCAGCTAAAAACCTTTTGGACACTTGCATCGACCTGCAGCTTTAGTCAAACTGCTGAATTATTGAGCTATGTACCCTCTACCATAACCATGCAAATCAAATCGCTGGAAGAAGAGCTTGGTGTAAAATTGCTGGATCGATTAGGCAAAAAGGTCGTGTTAACGGATGCTGGCCAACAGTTTCTACCATATGCCACTAAGATATTAAACGATGTAGAGGAAGCAAAGTGCATATCCAGTCAGCACGGAGAATTGGCGGGGACGGTTGTGATTGGAGCAGACGAAGTGCTGTGTGCATATCTTCTTCCAGCCTTGTTCAAACGCTTTCGAGCGGACTATCCTGGTGTGCGGTTATTGTTCCGCCCCTTGTCTGGGCAAGAGCTTAAATCAAGTTTGAGAGAAGGGCATGCCGATGTCGTTTTTGTATTGGATGAGCCTATTGCTTCCAAAGACCTTCATTCAGAGTTTTTAAAGGATGAGACCTTTCAAATGGTGGTTTCTCCCGATCATATGTTAGCATCGCGTTCCGCGTTAGTTATCGATGACTTCCACAAACAGCATTTTTTGCTGACCGAAAAGAACTGTTCGTATCGCACTTATTTTGACCAATCCATAACGAAGAAAGGTGCGGATGCTCTGACAGAGCTGGAGTTTCATAGTGTAGAAGCTATTAAACAATGTGTTACGGCTGGTCTAGGGATCGCTTTATTACCTGAAATGGCTTTGAAGAAAGAGTTGAGCGAAGGGGAAGTGGTTGCTCTGCCGTGGGATTTATCAGATGTATCCTTTTCTGCGCAAATGCTCTGGCATCGGGAAAAATGGATCTCTCCGTCCATGGCTGCTTTCATGGAGGTCGCCAAGAGTGAGTTGATTTGATTGTTCAGAATTTGTTTAGATGTATGTGTTAAAATATTTTTCATGGAGATCGTGATGTTAAATGGAATCAACCTTCAGCAACATGATACAGATATATATGGGGGATTAGCAATGGAGAGAAAGATTAGAAATTCTGCAAAAGCATTGATCATTAAAGACGGGAGAATGCTTGCAATGAAGCAGGATGATAATGATGAAGTCATCTACATCCTGCCTGGTGGGAGCCAGAATGCAGGTGAAACCCTGACGGATGCTGTGAAGCGTGAAGTTGCGGAAGAAATCGGAATAGATGTAGAACCGTTATCACTGGAATTTGTCATTGAAGGGGTATACGGTGAAGCTCTTCATCGTGTAGATTTTGTTTTTTTATGCGAGTACATAGGTTTGATGGACCAAGATAGTTCTATTCTGGCAAGTGACGAAAATCAGGTGGAATATGAATGGCTTGAAATTAAAAATATAAACGAACTACCTTTATTTCCTTCAAAATTACGAAAGCAGATCATTAGATTGGTTGAGGGAGAAAAAACGGTTATGTATTTAGGAAATGAGGAAGATGACGACCTGAATAGTTAGATGTGTCCACGTCGTAAACAAGCGGCCGTCTTGTATTTATAAAGGAAAGGCTATTTCAAAGGACATGATGGTCCAGTGAAATAGCCTTTTTGCCGTTGAACAAAGTGTACAGAGCGATTCAAAAATGAACATCTATGATAAGGGGTTAAATTAGGCCAGGTGTTATAGTTCTTGTTGCTTCACACCTGCTTTCATATTTTTCTGACCCCACATTACCATGGATTCAATTAAAGGAACCAATTCCTTGCCTGATTCTGTGAGCGAATACTCCACTCTCGGTGGCACCTCGTTATATTGCTCCCGATGCACGATGCCGGAATGAATCAAATCCTTCAAACAGTTCGTTAACATCGTTCCGGTAATGCCAGGCAGTCTTCTTTTTAATTCATTGTAACGTATACAGTCATTTTCACTGAGGATTGCCAGGATCGGAAGATTCCACTTGCCTCCAATGACCTGAAATGCATAAGTCGCTGGACATAACTGATCAAAATTAAACTCGTATTTCACTTGATACCCTCCAATAGTATACTTTTTGATACTAAGTCAGAAAAAGAATCGTACTTGTTCAGAAGATTGTAGACATTATAATCAAACTAACACAAGAAAATCAATTCATAAGAAAATATAAAGGCGGGATAAACGTGAGTAACGAATCAATGATGTGTGATCTGGAAACAGGCGTATGTGGTGTGAATGAGGAAGAGGGGATGCAAGAAATCAATCTGAATCACGTTGAGAAAAGGATAACTCTTTATTACGCAACAGATCCGATCTGCTCTCACTGCTGGGCGCTTGAGCCTGTGCTTCATCGGTTTGTTGAGGAATACGGCCATTATTTTACGCTGCAAATCAAAATGGGTGGGCTACTGGCTAACTGGAATGGTTTCTCGGATGGCGCTAACGGGATTCAGAAACCTTCGGACGTTGCAGAGCATTGGAAGGAAGTGGGTGAGCATTCACGCATGCCCATCGACGGTTCCTTATGGCACGATAATCCAATACTTTCTTCCTATCCGCCATCTCGCGTATTTAAGGTCATTCAGAGTACGCACCCTGGTAAAGAGCAGGACTTCTTAAGACGTGCGCGTGAAGCTGTGTTTGCATTTAATCGAAATATTGGAGAAGATGATGTGCTGACGGATATCGTTAATCAACTGGGCTTGAATGGTAAAGAAGTGGTTGAGGCGGCTGCACAGCAATCTACACAAGAGTTATTAGAGGAAGACTTTGAGAGTGTCGCTAGTTTGGGAGTTAGAGGTTTCCCATCAATTATCATTGTGAATGAAGAGAACCAGGGTATGAAAATTGTCGGAGCGCGTTCTCTTGAAACATATGTGCAAGCACTTCAGCAGGTGCTTGGTGGTGATCTGAAACCAAAACAAATAAACTCGTTGGAGCAGAAAATCAATGAGGGACACCTTCTTTTTTCTAAAGAAATGGAGGTCTTGTACAATATCGAAAAGAGTGATATTGAATCATATGTGAAATCTGAATTGGTAGAGCACACATATCGTATGGGTCATATTTTGAATGAGATGTATATTGAGCATATCTGAGGCAGGAGCCATGTCAGAATCTTCCTGCTTTCGGCACACGGATGTGTTATTCGCACAGGCAAGTCGTCCACCCATTGCGTAGACTGAAGTAGATCAAGTCAAGTGAGGTGAATTCCATGGCTAAAACCAATGAAATACACGTCCGGGTGAAACGGCTCAAGGATCGCCCAGTCTGCGTGACTCTTCATAATGGCGAGACGTACGTCGGGTACATCTCTGGCGTTAACAGCGAAGGCGTAGTGCTTACCGGGGGCGGAAAGCTTACACAGGCCGCAATCACAGCACCCTCATCTGAAGGCAGTGCTCGCAAAACAAAACCTAAAGCAGGGGCTACGAGAAAAACAGCATCCTCTCGAAACCGTAAACGGGTGAACAGCACACGTAAGTCGCAAGTACGATCCCGGTCGATGTCTCGCTCAGCGTCTAGGCAAGCCCAGGTATCATCTTTCATGCCTATGCTAGGCTCATTGTTAGGTGGCTTTGGCGGTGCAGGCTCGATTGGAGGTATGTTAGGCGGGGGTATGCGGTTGTTTGGCATGATCCAGCGGTTTACACCTGTGGTCAAAATGGGGTATGGCATGATTAAGCAGATTCAGCCATTTATGGGGGCAGTTCAAGGGTTGATGACTCCAGCAAGCCAGGCAGCTCAGGCTGAAACCGAAGGTGAAGAGGAAGCACAACAAGGATAATACTTGATATGAAAATCGTGAAATAGAACACAATCTTCGTTGCATTTGGGAAGGAAGCATTGCTAGTGTGTTGGGTGATTTGATCTCTTTCTGATCTGTTCTGTTCCTTATCTTCTTCTCTGTTCTGTTTCAGCTTCTTCGCTAGATGCTTCACTGCAAGCTGCTCTCCGTATGCCAAACGGAGGGTGGCTTATTTGTTTATGCTGTATATGAGGTTCTAATCAGCTCGATTTCGCATGCTTGCTCAGTGCTAACGAACCTCAGAAACCGTATTCGAGTCAATATCAAGCCATTAAAATTCTAACGAATATGACAAAACCCTATTTGCTGCAAAATGTAGGAGATAGTATGAAAAAGGGGGCTGATTCTGCAACATAGCTTCTCCTGTGTTCGTTAGAATTAAAATTCGCCCGAAACGGGTTAAATAAGACTCCCTGTGTTCGTTAAATTCGTTCGTTGCGAGGAATAAAAAATGAGGTTTCAAATACGCGCCACACTTCTAACTTTGGAACTATGTAGTTGGGCCGTTTGCCATCATACAGCAAAAAGCACCGCGCGCAGGGAGCTACACGCGGTGCGAAAAACAATGCTGATGTTGCAGAGTAGGAGAAAACTCTATCCCGCTCTTATTAAGCCTGTTTGGTTTTGAGGCGAATCACGTTCCATGATGCTTTGTTCAAGACTGCTTGCACTTTACCTTGGTCAACCGTTGTATATCCGCCGTTGTGAGGAACAACGTTACGTGGGTTTTCTTTAGTATTGGTTGCTTTCAAGTCGTTGTTCTCCAATACGATATGCTCCACAAATGTGGTTTCTCCGAAGGAACGCAGATCCACATTCAGTTCCAACTTCTCATCCAGATGTCTGTTCACCGCAAAGATTGTGATCGTGCCGTTTTCTTCATCATGCACACTGATTGCTTCGAGATAAGGCACATCTGTAAAGTCTTTGGAATCATATTTAGGTGAAGTTGTGATGGATCGCAACACCGTACCACGACCGAAGTTGGATGCATGCATGAATGGGAAATACGTCGTCTGGAACCAGATTGCTCCGTTATTTTCCGTCATGATTGGTGCAATGGTGTTAATCAACTGAGCAAGGCAAGCCATTTTTACACGGTCGGCGTGCTTGAGTATGGTAATCAGATAACAGCCCACAGCCAGTGCATCTTCATGTGTATACACATCTTCAAACTCTGGAGGCGCAATCTGCCACCGTTCTTCCATACGGCTTGTGCCGATGGATTTCCAGACATTCCATTCATCCAGAGACAGCATTAATTTCTTTTTGCTGCGTTTCTTGGCTTGTACAAAATCACAGATTGAAGCCACACTATCAATAAATTGATCGAGATCCAGCGATGTCGCCAGGAAGTCATACGTGTTGTCTTTGTTATTGTTGTAATACTGATGTAGGGACAAGTAGTCCACATTTTCATAGGTGAGATCCAGCACGGTTGCTTCCCAATCTGCAAATGTACTCATGTCACGGCTGGAACTGCCGCATGCCACAAGCTCGATATCCGGATCAACCCATTTCATCGCTTTGGCTGTCTCATTGGCAATACGGCCATATTCATATGCAGTCATTGCACCAATCTGCCAAGGGCCGTCCATTTCGTTGCCTAGACACCAGGTTTTGAATTTATGCGGGTCCTTGTAACCGTGAGAGATACGCAGATCACTCCAGTATGTGCCAGATGGGTGGTTGCAGTATTCGATCAGGTTTCTGGCCGCATCAATGCCGCGAGTACCCAGATTTACAGCCATCATCACTTCGGTTCCAACCAGTTTGGCCCAATCTGCAAATTCGTTTGTTCCTACCGCATTCGTTTCAATCGTCCACCAAGCGAGTTCAAGTCTGCGTTTACGCTCCGCTACCGGACCAACGCCGTCCTCCCAATTGTAACCGGATACGAAATTGCCGCCCGGATAACGAACGATGGGTACATTCAAAGCCTTGATCGCTTCAATAGCGTCCTGACGGAAACCTTGAGCATCTGCGGTGGGATGACCTGGATCATATATGCCGCCGTATACGGCCCGTCCCAGATGTTCTATAAATGAACCATAGACACGCGGATCTACTTCAGCAATCTGAAAGTCTTTATCGATAAGCATTTTGGATGTAAGCATGGTATGTACCTCCATTGGATGAATTCATATTTTTAAAAGAATTAACAGTGGTATTGAATTCGTTTAAAAGCAAAATCAAATCATTGATTTGTTATCTAATATGTATCATAATGCTTATATATTGAGCAAGTTCATTTTTATGAGTTCGCTAAATAACGAATCCTGAAATTGAAATAGATCGATTTTACTCAAAAAGGAAGTGGACATCATGATGCTTGGGACAGATGCAGCTTCATTGCTAATTTACGAGGCACTGGCAAGTGAAGCCCGTTTAAACATTGTGCGCCTGCTGCTACAAAACAGGGAAATGCATATCAATGCGCTTGCCCAAGAGCTTTTTCTGAGCAAAGCTATTGTAAGTACACATGTCAGCAAGCTGCAAAAAGCAGGAATTGTCGGTAGCCGAATGAAACGGGAGAACGGTGGAACCTATAAATACTGTTTTATCGTACGAGAATTCATGACTATTAACCTGTCACCAGAGCCTGTTGATGCTCCTTACCATGAAATATCCATACCGGTAGGTCAGTATACAGATTATGAAGCGTGGCCGACCTGCGGGATTGCGACAACTACGCAGATGATTGGACAGTATGACACACCGGCGTGCTTTATGGACCCGGATCGGGTGAACGCAGGAATCCTTTGGATGGCACGAGGTTTTCTTGAATATAAGATTCCCAATTATCTGAATACAGAACAGCATCTCCAGGAAATTGAAATTTCACTCGAACTCAGTTCGGAAGCACCCCAAGTTAATGAAAACTGGCCTTCTGACATCCGTTTTTCCCTTAATGGTCATCACCTCGGAACTTGGACAAGCCCAGGGGATTTTGGAGATCGGAAGGGCAAACATACACCGCTATGGTGGAAATTGGACGTCAACCAGTATGGTGTACTGAAGGTGCTGCGTATTAACGGAGATGGGACGTTTATGGATAGCCAGCGCATCTCAGATGTGCGTATCCATGATCTGGAGCTGGATTCATCCACTTACTGGACGTTTGGATTAAGACCGGAAGAAGGGGTGCCCGGTCGAGGCGGACTTACGTTGTTCGGGAAAGGGTTCGGCAACTACGATCAGGACATTTTGATAAGGTACTATTACGAGGCTGCTGAGTTATAAATTTGGCTAGTAAAATGTGGAATATTAGGATAAGATGTAACCATCTGAACAAAAAGGAGCGTTTTTAAATGTCTAACAAGGTGATTTTGCTTTAGGTTCACAGAAGGATATTTGCATTACAGAGATTCCTTTTGTGGACATTGCACTGCGGGAAACCGTCCAAACAATGTTTACTGGAGGAGATTATTATTAATTTTAACGAAGCTGTTAACATCAGCAATACACATGTACTGACGCTGGTACCCGAGTTGTTTCATCTGGAGGGTTACAATATTCAGCTTATTCCGCCTCATGAGGGTGGACGTAATGTCGTTTACACTTGCGAGCAAGAGGGGCGTGAATCGCTAATTCTACGGGTGTCTTTTTTGCCTGACAGAAAGCGGGAAGATTACATTGCCGAACTGGAGTATGTCCGGTATCTGTTTGAGCACGGTGCAAGTGTCTCGAATGTAGTCAGCTCGAAAAAGGGCCATCTGTTAGAAGAGATCACTTATGGTGAGCATACGTTCTTTATCTGTATGTTTGTGAAGGCCAAGGGAAAGTTGCTGGTAGAGAACCATTATCAGTACCGGGAAGGCGTTCCACTTACCGAATACTATTATAATAGCGGTAAAGTTCTGGGCAGAATGCATCAACTATCGAAAGGGTACACTCCCGTCCATCGCCGGCATCATTTGATTGACAATTACAGCGGTGAATATATCGATAACCTGGTACCTGAATCATTTCCTCTGCTTAAGGAGAAGATGGTTGAGCTTCTTAATACCTTAGACGGTTTGGATACAAACCAAGAGACATTCGGCATGATCCATTTTGATTATAACGATGGGAATTACTCAATCGATTTTGATACCGGTCAGATCACCGTGTATGATTTTGATAATTCATGCTTCGGTTGGTATATGTATGATCTGGCAGATCTATGGACACATGGCGTCGGCTGGATTCAAATTGAGCCGAATGCGGATAAACGCAAACAGTTCATGGATGACTATTTCCAAACCGCCCTCGCTGGATATACTTCCGAAACCAAGATCGAAGATTCGATGCTGGAGAAGCTGCCTTTATTTATTCAAGTCACTCTCTTGGAGAATATTCTAGGTCAATTTGAGGAAATGCAGCGTGCTGGCGAAGAACCGGAAGCTAACGAAGAACTGTTGTATCTCATTAAATGTCTGGAAGAGGATATACCGTATAAAGGATTTTTCCATGAGATGTATTCCACTGAAGCTCCTTTTGAGTATGAGGGACGCTGAAGGGACCTGTACGTAAACTAAACCCTGAATAACCAAGGATTCATCAAGTGGGGAGGCAGCCGGATCGACCGGTTGCCTCTTTGTTTGTCTGCGGTATGTTATTCAAATTTGGAAGGGGGCACGTTGTAGAATTTTTTGAATGCTTTGGAGAACGTAAAGGGATCGGGATAACCCAGAAATTCGGCAATTTGCTGGATCGTATATTTTTTCTCGTACAGATAGTCTCTGGCCCGGTTCATTTTGATCTGATTGATATACTGCCCCGGTGTAATACCGAGAATTTTTTTGAACAAAGAAATAAAATATTTCTCAGAGACGCCAGCAATATCTGCAAGTTCGTTAACTCGGATGGTACGATGCAGATTTGCATCCACGTATGGGAAGACATTCTGCAGAACCTCCAGACTTCCTTCGATCTTCCTCGGTTTTCGGTCTTTCAGAAACTCACCGTGATACAGCCCTTGCCTATGTAATTCCAAAATTTTGGCGATGACGAGAAGCAGAGAGGCTTTCAAGTAAAGTGGACTGGCAGAAGCACCGCTACTCTGCTTGAATCTTTGATAGGACGAGGTGAATAGCGTTGATTCCTCTTGAATCAGATTGCCAGGTACGATGCCGGGAAGTTGAAACTCGCTGAGAATCCGCTTCTGCTCAGCGATGCTGAAATCAAAGTGCATGTATACGAATCGGCACAACTCTCCGGTCGTGGAAGCCGTGTAGGGCATATCCGGATAAAAAAACACGACGTCACCCGGGTTCGCCATATGCTCGATTCCATCGATGGTAATCTTGAGGGAGCCTGCTGTAATGAACCATAGATCATAATCGGAATGAGACTTGTGCTCCGTCCAATTGCTGTCATGCGTTTGTTCCAAATAAGAGCTCATGCGAAGTGTGATATACTCCGAAAGTTCGTCGATTATACTCATATTTACAGTTCCTGTGTGCATCTAATCCAACCGAATCCTCTCCACTTTATGACATCCTTAATTTTTCACTATCATAACAAAGGATTTATCTCTTGTTAACTACCGTACGATATGACATGTATTGAAAACTATCACACATTCCGATTCCAGCTCACTCACCTATAATGAACTTATATCGTTACAAGGAGGGGTTATTGATGAATGCTACAAGTACACAGCATCCAAAGGTAGTTGTTATTGGGGCGGGCAGCCTATTTTTTGGTCGGCAGTCCATTTGGCAGATGGTACACTCCCCATATTTGAATCAGGGAACGCTGGCTTTGGTGGATACGGACGAGGAACGGCTCTCGAAAATGGTGAAATTAGCGAAAATGGTCGCCAAGGAGAACAACGTATCCCTAAAGATTGAGGGTTCAGTGGACCGAAGACAGGTACTACCGGGAGCCGACTTCGTTGTGCTCAGCTTTGCGGAAGAATCGGTGAAATATCGGGGCATTGACTGCCAGGTTTCTCTAAAGTATGGAATTCGTATGTGTTCCGGCGATACGATTGGCCCTGGCGGAATCTTTCGCGCGATGCGGGAACTGCCGGTTATCATGGAATGCGCCAAAGACATCGAGGAGCTGTGTCCGGATGCGTGGGTGATCAATTATATTAACCCGTCTACCGTTCATGGCATTGCTTTACATCGATATGCACCGAAGCTTAAATCGTTTGCGCTGTGCGATAGTCATCATATGCCGCATAAGAAAGCCTATTATGCCGTAAGAGCTGGAATCATTGGAGACAATAGCCAGTTCACTGAAGAGATCAACCAAAAATTCGATTTTCGTATCGCAGGTGTTAATCATTTCACTTGGCTGCTCAAAGCCGAGTATGAAGGAAAAAATGTGATGTCCACAATTGCAGAAGCCATGCGCAAGCTGGCAGGTGATGAGAATAACGGCGGTGATCGCGGCGCAAAAGCTCTGTATAACGATGCGATTACCTATGAACTATATGATATTTTCGGAATCATTCCTACTTGTACGGCGCATACGAAGGAATACGTTCGGTATTGGCAGGGTCTTGGCAAAACTGCAGATACCATTCCTCCATTATCGATCTGGGAGACAGAGGACAGATATGAGCGTCATGACGAAATGTGGAAGCAGGTGGATGACTTCCTTGCGGGGAACATTCCGATTGCCGATTATATGAGCACCTTCGGACCAGATCATGCGACAGATATCATCGAAAATATGGTGGGGAACTTGGGCAAAAAGTTCTTCATCAATACGCTCAATCAAGGTGCGGTAACCAATATGAATAACGATTCGTTCCTGGAACTACTATGCGATGTAGATATGGATGGGGCGAAACCACTCCATGTAGGCGAGATGCCGCGTGGGATAAGAGGGATGCAAGAACTTGTACTGGATACGCATGAGCTTACGGTTGAAGCTGTGCTGGAACAGAGCTACGAGAAGCTGAGAAGGGCGATGCTCACCGACCCGCTCGTGAGTTCCATCAGTGACGCGGACAAGATCATCCATGAATTGTTGGAGCTGGAGCGTAAGATGATTCCGGACATTTGGTATAAGGACAGACTGCAGTATAACTAAGAACGATAACGATCAAAGACCACGTCGGTTCCTTCCATGGGACTAACGTGGTCTTTGTTTTTATCTTTTGTCATGTATCAAGAAATCCTACTCCACTTTAAACAAGCTAGCATGGTCTTCATAGTACGAAGTAATAAAATCACGAAATTCTCGAACAATAGGAGATAACCATTTTTGTTTGACCCAGGATAGGCTAATGGGATATATGGCTGAATCATCAGCAATTTTTACATAACGTAACCCCAGTGCTCTACATACGGAGATCGGAATTAATGCAACACCTTGATTAAGGCTGATAATTTCAAGCAGGGTATGAGAATCGACCTCAAATGCATGATTGGGGAGGAAACCTGCTTTTTCACAGAGCATAGTTGTAAAGCGGCTGTACTCCTTATTATCGGCAAGGGAAATAAAGGGCTCATTTGCAACAACACTTAATGAAATGCTTGTTTCTCCGCCGTATGCATGATCCGTGGGCACAACAAGAACAATGTCCTCCTCAACAAGAACAACACTCTCAATCTCCTCATCCTGAATCGGATGCCCCGTAATGCCCAGATGCATATCATTTTTCTTCAAACCTGTAATAATTTCACTGCGGGTCCCAATACCCTGATGAAGCTTGGTTTCAGGGGAACCGTTGATATAGTCACTAATGAGACCTGTGAGGAACCGAGTATTCGTAATCGAGATCCTGATTGTATTGGATATTTGCTGTTCCTCCGCTTTAATCTCCATCTCTGCATTTTCAATTTCAATAAAAATCCGGTTTACATGCTTTAATAAAATCTCACCTGAGGAATTCAATTGAATGTTTCTTCCTCTCCTGTGGAATAAGGGGGTACCCAGTTCATCCTCAAGTCTTTTAATCGTTAAGCTTAGGGAAGGTTGAGCAATATTCAATTGGGCAGCTGCCTTGGAGATATGTTCAGTATAGGCAACGGTCTGAAAGTATTTGAGCTGAAGCAATTCCATTTATCTGCACTCCTTATTTATTCTGATAAATATATATAGTACTTATTATGTATTATATTAAATTTAAATATTGATGTAGAATTTTTTTATGAGATACAGATCAAATTTTAAATAACAAAAACCTGACTATATAAGTTGAACTAATCATTTACACAATAACGGAGAGGACAGAAAAAACCTGAAAAAGCGAAGCGTTCGCCTAAAAGCTTTCTGAAAGAAAGCTGCATCGGAAGCATAAGCTATCACCGGATTTTCCTCTTTAGAAGGGGAATCGAAAAATCTGGGGATAACAGCAATTGTAAGGTTGTTCTGTCATCGTAGTGTCAGTGTAAATAAACTTTAATTCAACTTATATAGAACCAGAACATAAGGTAGGTGTCTTTGATGAAAATCGATGTGAATAACATAGCTAAAAATCTGAATACACCCCTAACAGCTCCGGCATATCCAATGCCACCGTACAAATTCGTGAATCGTGAATACTTGAATATTATTTACCGGACCGATGAAAAAGCGTTGCGGGCAGCCGTACCAGAGCCTCTGGAAATTACTGAACCTTTGGTTAAATTCGAAGTGATGTGGATGCCAGATGTTTCTGGACTGGGTGCATATACAGAAGCTGGACAAGTCATTCCTGTGCAATTCAATGGGGAGGAAGGCGATTATGTGCATTCGATGTACGTAGACAATTTCCCCGCGATTGCGAGTGGTCGAGAGCTCACGGCCTATCCGAAAAAGCTGGGCGCACCCAAGTTGTATACCGATTCGGATACACTTGTTGGCACACTAGATTATGGATCGTTGCGTGTAGCCACGGCAACGATGGGCTATAAACATGTGGAGATGGATAAAGAGTTCGCCAAACGTGAAATATGCCGACCTAATTTTATGATTAAGATTGTTACAGACTATAGCGGGAATTTAAGAATATGTGATCTGATCCGTTCTCAAATTACGGACATCGAAGTGAAGGAAGCTTGGACAGGACCTGCCCGACTTCAACTGTTCGAACATGCGTTGGCTCCTCTTGCAGATCTGCCTGTGTTGGAAGTGGTGTCCGCTTCTCATATCCTTACCAACCTAACCTTAAACGCTGCACAACCTGTATATAACTACCTGGAAGAGAAATAAGGAGGAAAAATAAAATGAGAATTGCAATTGTAGGCGCGGGATCTTTGGGAACCATCGTAGGTGCATACCTTGCGGATGGTGGACTGGACGTTGAGTTAATTGATGCATATCAAGAACATGTAGATGCTTTAAATCAAACCGGTGCTAAAGTGACGGGTACCACAGAGTTTCAGGCAAAAGTAAAAGCCATTACTCCTGATCAGAAATCAGGACAATATGACCTCGTGTTACTTTTAACCAAGCAACTCTACAACGATTCCATCCTTCAGGAATTAATTCCATTCTTGAATGAAGACAGTATGGTGTGTTCCTTGCAGAACGGGATTCCCGAAGAAAAAGTGGCGTCCATCGTGGGTGAAAAACGTGTTATTGCTGGCTCCGTTGAATTCGGCGCTACGTTCATTGAACCAGGTGTATCAAGTCTGACTACCGAGTACACTCAATTTAAGCAGTACGCTTTTCAGATTGGCGAATTAAATGGTGAAATCACCGAACGAATTCAGCGCGTGAAATCGGTGTTGGATCTTGTGGGTGGAACTCATATTTCCGATAACCTGGTTGGAACCAAATGGTCCAAATTGTTGATTAACAATGCATTCAGTGGTTTGTCCGCTGCATTGAATGGGGAATACGGAGACATTATCGATCATGAAGCCGGCATTGTGAGTGCAGCTCATATTGCGGACGAGACGATTAAAGTTGCTCGCGCCAATGGGGTTACCTTGGTTAAAATGAATGGATTCGACATCTCTTCACTCGAAGTGAACAGCGAAGAAGAAATCCCTGAACGGGTGAAAACATTACGTTACGTGATGGAGCCCTCCAGACTGCTCAAAGCAAGCATGCTTCAAGATCTGGAGAAGAACCGCAAAACGGAAATTGATTACATTAACGGAGTTGTTTCAAGCAGGGCAGAAGGTACGGGAATTGTGACACCTTATAATGATTTAGTTGTAAAACTGGTCAAATCTGCTGAAGAAACTCAAACCGTTCCTGATTTTGACACGAACATAAAAGCTTTTGAAGAACTATTAAGTGCACAATAATAAATTCAATTATTTCAACTGAAAGTCGCTAATATAGCGGCTTTTTTGTTGTATCAGTAAATCTAGTCAGGCTTGATTTTGCGACAGATAGAGTATTCTTCGTGATTTTTGTTCCCTAATATTATACAAAAAGAGGAATTAAATTTGATATAATATAGACTTGCTGGTTATTTTTCTATTAGAAGGAGATTAATTATGAGGTACTCTTGGTGGGAATTCGGGTTTTATTTGGTTGTATTGATGTTTGTCTTGTTTATGCAAATAAACGAATATCCTCTATTTCTGATTGTGGGGGTTGTAGTCGTTACCATTCTTATCGCATTTATTAAGCATGTTTTTTATCCTTTAGTATTTGATAAGCGTATAGATCGGTTAGAGTCCTTTTTATCCAAGCAGCAAAATACACCTGGGACATACATTATTTACGTTCTTGCAAACAGACTTGATGATGAGGTAGAACTAGTTATGGAGCAGATTATGCAGAAATATAAGCGAAGAACAACACAAGCACAGTTCAAGGCAGCTTACGGATTATATCGCAAGGATATGTTTGCCATTCGGCAAGCTGTACCTCATATCGGCTTATCGGACTACCGTACATATTACGAAACCATTCTACTCTTGGAAGACGGGAAAAGTGAAGATGCGCGTGAAAGACTTCAATCCATTAAAAAACAGTGGATGCGATCAACATTGCTCGCGGGTATTGAACTCAAAGCAGAAAACCGTGATATCGCTATTCAGCACGCGCATGAAGCACTTAACTCTTCCAGAGGTGTTAATCGTTATGTTTTATATAAGGAATATGAAAGAGTATTACCAGAAATTGTTGGACACATATCGTAAACTCGACATTATTATTTGCTTGTTCCAGCCACTGGTTAAGGAGGAATGATCAAAAAAATGCTTGCTGTATAAGGAATTAATAACCGTTGGATAATAATGACATTGACAACTAAAGGTTTTTCCAAAATAATAGAATGTAATTGAATACTGGTACCTTTAATTCAGTCCAGAGAGGCTGGCAAGGGCAGCGGATTTCATAATCACGCGAGAATCAGGGCTTATTCCGTCATGGGATGCTCTGTGTCTTCGCGCGGATTATGATGCAAAAAGAGGCTACTTGTCAGTGTATAACTTGACGAGTAGCCTCTTTTTTCTGCTTTTTTTGGTATCAGATACACTTTACGTTGGGGGTATTCTGATGAGCAAACAAGATCAAGAGTTTTCATGGCAAGCTGTGCCGAAATCGCAAAGAAACCACTTTTGGAAGACGTTAGCCGTCATGCTCGGTTTCACATTTTTCTCAGCAAGCATGCTGGCAGGAGGCACATTGGGAGTAAGCTTGACGTTCATGGAGTTCATTGGCATCGTGCTTGCGGGTAATCTGGTGCTCGGTATCTACACAGGGGCACTGGCACATATCGCTGCCAAAACGGGCCTGTCGACACATTTGCTCGCTAAATATGCGTTCGGTGCAAAAGGGTCGTATCTGCCTTCATTCCTGCTAGGCTTCACACAAGTCGGATGGTTCGGAGTAGGCGTAGCCATGTTCGCGATTCCAGTCGCCAAAGCCATGGATTGGAACGTGTACCTGCTAATTATCGTGTTCGGACTTGCCATGACGGCATCAGCCATCTTTGGTATGAAGTCACTCGTCATTCTCGGATATATCGCGGTTCCTGCGATTGCCATTCTCGGTGGGTACTCCATGTTCGAAGGTGCAGGTTCGCTGGGTGGTCTGCAAGGGTTGCTTGATTACATGCCGACTCAATCGCTTACCGCGGCGGCAGCATTAACGATCTGTATCGGATCATTCATAAGCGGCGGAACGCTGACACCCGATTTTGCCCGGTTTTCCCGGACATCAAAACAGGCAGTTACCGCAACAGTGATTGCATTCTTCCTGGGTAACTCACTCATGTTTCTGTTTGGTGCAGTTGGTGCAATGGCCTATAACTTGGCCGATATCTCGGAGGTCATGTTCCTGCAAGGATTGATCATCCCGGCAATCATCGTTCTGGGCCTGAATATCTGGACAACCAACGATAATGCACTGTACGCTTCGGGTCTTGGTTTTGCGAACATCACCAAAATCTCAAAGAAATTCTTCGTTGTCGTAAACGGTATCGTGGGTACCGTATTCGCCATGTGGATGTACAACAACTTCGTCAGCTTCCTAAACGTACTGGGGGCGGCGGTACCATCGATCGGGGCTATTATTATCGCAGATTACTTCATTGTGAAACGTAGAAACTATAAGCCATTTGCCGACATGTCATTCAAAAATGTAAACTGGGTAGCGATGGTGGCTTGGGCCATCGGCGTGGCATTCGCTCAACTGGCTCCTGGCGTAACACCATTGAACGCACTGCTTGGTACAGCAGTGGCCTATATCGTCTTGATGCTGATTGTTCCTGCCAAAGAAACCAAAGAAATGGGGAAAATAAATGATTATACAGAACGCAAAATTGCGGGGTAAAGAAGGACTATGGAATATCGTTGTGAAGAACGGAAAGTTTGAACGAATTACACAATCACTGGAAGTGACCGAGAATGAAGAGATCCTGGATGTCAACGGATCGCTTGTGCTGCCACCGTTTATTGAGCCGCATATTCATCTCGATACAACGCTCACTGCAGGCGAGCCGGAATGGAATCTAAGCGGAACGCTGTTCGAAGGCATCCAACGCTGGTCAGAGCGCAAGGCTTTCTTGACACATGAAGATGTCAAAACACGGTCCAAAACGGCACTGAAATGGCAATTGGCACAAGGTATCCAGCATGTACGAACTCATGTGGACGTTACCGATCCAAGCTTGATTGCTGTTAAAGCGATGCTTGAAGTAAAAGAAGAAATGGCTCCATATATGGACATTCAGCTTGTTGCTTTCCCACAGGAAGGCATTCACTCTTATCCAAACGGGGCAGAATTGCTGGAAGAGTCACTGAAAATGGGCGTTGACGTGGTCGGCGGCATTCCACACTTCGAATTCACACGGGAATACGGCGTTGATTCAATGAAAGTTGCGTTTGATTTGGCCGAAAAATACGACCGTCTGATCGACATCCATTGTGATGAAATCGATGACGAGCAATCCCGTTTTGTTGAAGTTGTTGCCAAGGAAGCTTACGAACGTGGACTGGGTTCACGCACGACGGCAAGTCATACAACGGCGATGGGGTCATATAATGACGCTTATACGTACAAATTGTTCCGTTTGCTGAAGATGGCTGATCTGAACTTTGTCTCCAATCCGCTGGTTAACATTCACCTGCAAGGACGCTTCGACACGTATCCAAAGAGAAGAGGGCTGACGCGTGTCAAAGAGTTGCAGGAAGCAGGTCTAAATGTGTGCTTTGGTCACGATGACATCTTCGATCCATGGTATCCGCTCGGTACAGGCAACATGCTGCAAGTACTGCACATGGGGATTCATGCTTCGCAGTTGCTTGGTTACGACCAGATCGTGAATTCGATCGACCTCATTACGAAAAACAGCGCAAGAACGTTACACATTGAGGATGTATACGGTATTGAAGAAGGTAAACCTGCTAACTTCATCGTACTTGAAGCAGAGAACGAATATGAGGCTGTTCGCAAACAAGCCGGCGTACTTTATTCCTACAGAGGCGGCCGTAAAATTGCGGAATCGAAGCCGCGGGAAACATCCATCATTTTTGAAGGCGGTACAGAAAAGGTTACTTTTAATAAATAATGAAGAAAATATACTCCCATTAAAGTCGCTATTTTAGCGGCTTTTTTTCTTTTTTTACTGTCTACATACAATAAGAACCAAACATTCAGCTTGCCTTAAGTGCTTCACTAGAAGCCTGCTTCCCGCCTTTTTTACGAACAAAACTAATGATTAGCAGTAGCAGTGGTAACAAGCCAAATAAAAAAATGGACATATTGCCAAGAAAATCACCCAAAGCTAACGTTTCCTCCAGGTTTTTAGGCAAGTAAGCAATTACATACAAGACTGGCAACATCGCGAATTGTATGCTCGTAATATTTTTGAGACGAAACAAATCTCGGATCCCGATTGCCGCAAAATAGTGTTTAAAAGCATAGGTTGCAAAAATCTGCATCAGCCAAAACACAATGAACAGGGATTCATATCGCTCAAAAAGAAACCCCTCAATTTCAAAACTTCGAACCATGTCGAACGTTGGCCACATTCGTGTTTGAATTCCTGGCAAAGATAAGTTTCCTACAACGGTAACAATCGTGACCAAATATATGATCGTACAACTAAGTATGCTGTATATAGCAGCTTTATTGCTTGCTTTCACGTCCACCATGTAAGCTGTGATGATGAGTAAAACTTCATATCCAGAATAGGAGAGACACGAAGGTTTAAGACCTTTCAACACAGGCATGAATCCATCGCCCAGGAGTGGTCTGAGGTTATTAATTTCAAACATCTTGCTGCTTAAAAGAAAAACCAGCGCTAACAACACAAGCGTAACGGGCAACACGATTGAAAAGACCCGGATGATGACCTTAAGACCACCCGTTAACATATAAATACCAATCCACAGACTGACCATAATGGTGACCCAAGTAGGCGTGCGCTCAAGGATGTACATACTTGTAATTTCGGCCATGACTCTAACTTCGAATGAACAAAGAACAACAAAATATACGATAATTAAAAGTCCCAATAGATAAGCAATCCACTGACCTGTGATTTCGGGTATGAATTCGAATACCGTTTTACCGGGGAATCTACGACACAACGTTACAAGGAGGATGCTGATTGTGGTTACAATTAATCCTGATAAAATGACAGAAATCCATACATCTGGTGTCCCTACTGCTTTACTAATTGTGCGAGGGAGTGTTAGAATTCCAGCTCCGAGTATTGAATTGATAACTACAATAATTACCTCGGAGGTATTAATATTAGATGTTGATTGCTTCATTTGGCCTTCGCTCCAAACCGGAGAATATATTTCTAGGTAGTATCGCCCAACGCAGTTGTTTTATGTAAAATAAGTTGGACTGATATAATGTAGAGATATCCAATAATGAATTGAAGATGAGGATGCAGGTTATGCCAAAGAACGATAATATGTTAGCCATTCTATGGATGCTGAATTCAGGCACCAAAGTAACTGCAAAACAGATGTCCGAAAAGTTAGAAATCAATATAAGAACCGTATATCGATATATTGATACATTATGTGCCAGTGGAGTACCGATCATTTCCGATACGGGTCACAACGGCGGGTATAGCTTGCTGAATCAGCATATCAAAGCACCTCTGTTATTTGATATTGATGAAAAAAAGGCACTTCTCCAAGCTGCTGTGTTTGCAAAAGAAGCTGGATACCCTTTGAGTGAGGCATTGGACAATGCAACATCCAAATTGAAAATGTATACAAATCAGGATCAGGAAAACACACTTCGCCGTCATTTAGCCGGGTTTAACGTTATCAATCGCATGGGAGATCCATCCGTTCAGCCGATCTTGGCGGAATTGGAGCAAGCCGTGGCTAATGATTGCTCTGTCGAAATTGATTATCGCAGAAGCCGTGAAGAACAACCCAAGAATAGAATAATAGACCCGTATGGAATGGTTTACTGGAATAATAAATGGTATACCATTGCGTTTTGCCACTTGAGAAATGAATTCCGCAGTTTTCGGGCAGATCGTATTCTGCGAATCAAGCTTACTCCGCTCCGCTTTAAGCGTTCGGAAGCCTTTTCAGCCCGTGAATTTTTTCTGCAAAATTTATTACCTGATGTAGGGGGCAAAGAGGGGTTAATCTCCTTGGTTATCGAAGGCCGATCAGAGGCATTGGATGACTTGGGGCTGCACTGGTTTATGGGACATTATCTGAAAGAGCGGACTTCTAATCAAGCCATCTTTTTATTTGATGAAAAATCAATTGATACATACGTCCCCTATTTTCTCCTATCCTATGGGAAGTCCATTCAAGTCATCGAACCACAGCGTTTGAAGGACAGACTTGTTGCTGTTGTATCCGAGTTAATGGAATACTATCAACTTTAACAACTTCACTGACAGCATTTGAACTCATCGGATTTTGATCAGGGAACTTGATAAAGAACTAGATAAAAAAGTTGCGAAGCTTTGCTGCTTTGGATATGATTATCTAATGTGCAATCAAAGATAACACTTATGTAATCAATTAATGATAAAAGATAGTGAGGTAAGAAAAAATGATCGCAAGAACAGAAGAAGATTTTAATGGCTTGAAGGAAATTGGCAAAATTGTAGCTTCTATTCGAGATGAATTGGTTCAAAGAACCATCCCAGGCATAACGACTAAAGAACTTGATGATTTGGCAGGAGAGCTTTTTGAGAAAGCTGGCGCAGTTTCTGCTCCAAAAAGTGAATATAATTTCCCGGGATTTACTTGTATTAGTGTTAATGAAGAAGTGGCACATGGTATTCCGGGAGATCGGGTTATTCAAGAAGGGGACATCGTCAATATTGATGTGTCGGGCTCCAAGAACAGTTATTTTGCAGATACGGGACTCTCGTTTGTCGTAGGCGAAGGTGCAGAAGTGTTAACGAAAATATGCGACGTTGTTAAATTGGCATTTGAAGCAGGTCTAAAAAAAGCAAAACCGGGCTCCAAAAAAAGCGGGATCGGAAAAGCCGTATTCCAAACTGCTAGACAGCATGAATTAACGGTTATCAAAAACCTTACAGGACATGGTGTTGGACGTGGAATACACGAAGCACCTGACCACATCTATAATTATAATGATCCATCGGATGATGAATTGTTAAAAGAAGGTATGGTTATCGCATTCGAGCCATTTATTTCAACTTCAGAAGAAGAAGTAGTCCAAACTGGAGATGGCTGGACCTTTGTTACTAAAAACAGCTATGTAGCTCAAATAGAACATACCATTATCCTTACTAAAAATGGTCCGATTATTGTCACTCTTTAAGGTGTTCAAACTGAAAGTCGCTAAATTTAGCGACTTTTTTTGTTTTTGTTTTATTGATACGTCAAATTAAATCAAAATATAAACGTTCGCTTATTAATTTATGTTGAAATTATGGAAGGATTTAACGTATATTTAGATCTGATCTTTATGTTATAGACAGAGGTGATTGATTGAGCACATCAACAAAGCGCGTTCAAGTCATTGATGGACTGCGTGGATTCAGTTTGGTCGGCATTGTGCTGGCGAATATGCTGGCTTTCCAATATGGAATGTATGGCCAGAGCAAACCCCAACTGTTCGGGATTGGCGGAGCAGATCAGGCTTTCCTCTCATTCCTGCTGATCACTGTGGTGGGAAGTTTTATGCCGATTTTTGCATTTATGTTTGGCTTTGGAATGGTTAAGCTCTCGGAAAGCCTAAAATCACGAGATTTACGACCAAAGTGTCATCTGGCACGCCGTTTTCTACTACTGTTTGGAATCGGATTACTGCACATCATCTATCTGTGGGAAGGGGATATCCTTACATTTTATGGTGTACTCGGTTTCTTCTTGCTCATGTTCCTTAATCGGAAGCCCAAAACGCTGCTCATATGGGCGGTACTGCTACTCATGGGAGCGGGCATACTTGGTCTCCCGGCATCTAATCCGATGAACCCGCTGGCGATTGAGTCCATTCATATGGAGAACTACATCATTCAAAGTCAGGATGTATACGGCAACGGCACATACGCGGAAATCAGGAATTTCAGTAATAACGGCGATCCATTCGGCGGGGATTTGGAGCTGTCATTTGCCCTGATAGCCCTGATGTTAGCACCACTCATGACGGTGCCGATGTTCCTGCTCGGCATGCACGCTGCCAGAATAGGCACGTTTAGCGATCCCCAAACGATGCGAGCTATATATCTTCGCCGGGCATCATTATTGATTCCGGTAGGTCTGATACTCAAAGCATATGGTGTATTGGCGCCACAATTGGGTGCGGAAGGTTGGCTCGGAATCGGAATCGGGGGGACGCTTGGAGGAGCGTTGCTTGCACTCGGATACATATACGCATTCGCGCTGTTGTATGCTGGAAACCGCCGTTTCAGCCTGATGGGCAGGTTCGAGGCGGTCGGCCGTCTCTCGTTGACGAATTATCTGATGCAGAGCGTAATCTGTACAACAATTTTCTATGGATATGGCCTGGGACTGTTTGGAAGTGCTGGCGTGTTTATCGGAGCAATTATTGCATTTGCAGTCTACGGCATTCAATTGTGGCTCAGTCCGCTATATCTTAAGAAATTTAGCAATGGACCTGTCGAGTATATCCTACGGATTTGGACTTATCTGTCCTGGAAAGGGCAGCCAAGAAAGAAGAAAAGATCAAATTTAACTACGAATGAAAACGCGCCTGGTGTCCAGTAAGCATAAAGTGTTATCGTGAAACGCAAAAAGAAGCTCGTTCCACCAAAAGAAAGGGCTTCTTTATGCCGTAACGATCATCTTCCTAATGTTTCCTGTTATAATTAGTAATTATTTATAGTTTCAACATATCAACCCTAATACATAAGCTAACTAATATAGTGCGGGCAGTGGTAAGGTAATGCGAAATGAAAGATGAAGCATATACATTCAACTGTTTCCACTCAAGCTTGAAAGGATCATTATTGTGCTAAAAATAATTAATTTTCTTCTTTTCTTGCTGATCATTTGGGTAGTCATCTTTTATCCTTTTCGTTTTGCTTGGTTTGAAGGTTTGAAACAGATTCCTGCAGATCTTCATGTTATTTATTTACTTTTCTTGTTCTTTGGGTATCTGATCTGTTCATCGGCTATGGGACTTATGGTTGGCAAGATGTTTTTTAAACGAAAAGAACAGTGATTAATCTAAAGTATTTTAAAAAGAGAACGCACTCCTTTGGACTGTTCAGAAAATTGGAACACGTAATCCCTTTTTAGTCGTACCGATGAATTCTTTCTTTAGCAGATAGACAACGAATTGAAAATATGAAAGAAGTGAATCTTTATTATAGTGAAGTGATGTATTATTTAGATGATCCTGTACAACTTGTAGGCAAAACAGTCACCAGTGCATGCAAACGAAAACTAGAGAGTACTTAGTTAATGAACTCGTAAAATAAAACAGGCTATTAAAGGAGAGGAAAGTTTGAAAGTTAAAGAGTTGGAAGAGTATATCCGGTCAGAGTTAATGAAAGTTGATGGTGACGAGCTTGCCTTTATACAGTTAACTGGTAAGGAGGAAAGATTGATTAGGGACAAAACCGCCTATGCAATGTATAGAGATGGAATGGTGGTTAAACGAGAGCATAAATACATAGATATCGTGACATTCCAAGATGACAATTACTCTGACTTAATAGAATTCAGTTTATTTTATACGTGGGATTTGCTCCAAGAAAAAATGTATATGAACAAGAATGGTATTTTTGCCAAGCTCACCAAAGACAAAACAAAACTAGCTAATTTCCCGATTGCGGTTAATAAATTTATGGTACTCTGCATCTTACATCCTCGAAGAGACAAAGAGCTAGAGCTTTTCGAGAAGGAAAATCTGTTCTCTTACCCACAGTTTTTTGATAAATTTTTGATGAATAAATATGATGAAATACCTTTAATTGGTTTTAACAGAATTAAAAACGATTTCTATCACAATATCCTGGATGAAGCAATTAGCCATTTCAAAATGGAATTTGGAGTGTATCGAGCAACGCAGCTAAACATGTATTTTTGGATTATTCCTATAATAAAGTGACATGAGCTCATGGTAGTAACTCCTCAAGAAAACAAAAAAACACTCCCATGAAATTAGTTTAAGAACTATAACGTCAAACTTCACACCTTTATTTCTTAATGAGTGTAACTTCCTTTCGTTGAGAAATGGCTACACATGATTCATAATTGCTTTCTTGATAATACATACAAAGTGGAAAGGGCCAAAGTAACCGTTTACTATCGAACCTAAACGTAAGATGAAACAATCAAGTATGCTCAGAACAGAAAAAAAATATAACACAGCAAGGATAGTAAACTGTCTCAAATTTTCATAATAAGGACCTTTACTATACTCTGATATATGAAAGGAAATGTGCTATTGGAACAGAATGACTATAAAGAAACTAAATCAACATTTATGTTCAATACTAGTTTTAGAGAATACCTTTCCCAATTTTTCGAGCAAGTGGCTGACAATTTTGCTAAAGTTCTTAAGGAATTTTCTTCTAAAACAGATTGGATTTTAGATCCTGAAATATTTGTGCATACGAAGGTATTGAACAGTGTAATGACGCACCTTGGTAATAACGATATTTACAATGCACAAAAAGTCTACAGGCGATATATGTTTAACCATTATACTGTAGAGAAAATTCTTGAGATTGAAAAAGTATGGATTGCTAACCCTACATTAAATAATCGAATCAATATTCTTAAACAGGTTTTAGAAGCCCACAACGGAGGAAAGTATTTTTTATCTGTACCGGTCCTTCTCACTCAAATTGAAGGATATGTTTATGATTCTTTTAAATTTAGGGAACACCTTAAGCAGAAAGCTCTAATTAACCTCATGAAGGATAAGGAAAATTTTCTTATCTATGCTGAATCAATTAGTGACTATTGTGAGAATATGATTTACACTTCTTTTAGTCCAGGAAATCCAATCGAATCTAAAATCAGTAGACATGCTATCTTACACGGTTTCGATCTTAACTACGGAACAAAAGAGATTTCTCTAAAACTGATCATCTTAATGAATGTAATGCAGTACTTAATCCCGATGACAATACAGATTGAAGATTAAAATGGTTTATAGGTTTATCTATCCCCTACTAAGAACCGCTTTTTTTGAATTCAATAATCACAGTCACTCTATAACCGAGAAAGTCATGAAGCATGTTTGTATTATGTATTAGGATGAAACTATCCTGCTAAAACATAGAACCAGCTGTGAACATATACTGACGAAATACTCTATCGAATATGTTAGTACTAGCGTTGATCTAAAAGATGAAGATGTTCCAATTTTGTATTTGTCTATTGAGGACATAACAGAAGCGTTAACAACTTAAAAAGATGGACTGAGGTTATTTGAGCAGATTTCCTCATAATGGAGCTGTGGTAAATAGCAATCCATCGATACAATAGAAGAGGGAAGCAACCATTGCCCGGCTGTGCATCGTCTTGACGCCGCGCATCTATATTGCCTGGCGTTAGAAAAGGCATCCACTGGTTCACGACTAGATGGGGTCGCAGATGAAGGAGTACCATTTTGCGACATCGCGAGTGCTATTGGTGAGCAGCTGAACGTACCTTTAGTCAGTATTTCACGCGAAGAGGCAGATGCCCATTTTGGCTTTCTCAGAACACTCGCAGCGCTCGATATCCTTAGATCAAGCGTTGTAACTCAGGAACTTATGGGATGGCGGCCAGTGCAACCTTTACTGATTCTGATCTTAAACAGTCTAATTACTTCAACAATTGATTGGAATTTTCACACCTTTTAAAAAAATAAAAACCATTAAAAGTCGCTATTCAAGCGGCTTTTTGTCTTAGCCATGTAAGTTTCCTATCTCAGGAGTTGAGGGAAAAAACTTATTCCGATGGTCGATTAGATAATTATGCATATTGAATTCGTAACTTGTGTATTTAAATAAAAATCAAATTATCTATATATAAGCCTGCAGATGTTAGGCGATGCCTCCAACTTTGGCAACCCGGATCCCACGTTGTTCTTTGCATCGATCGCTCGTGAAATGAAACGGATCGGACTTGTTACGACGATCTCTACCACGTCTAATCCTCCGTATGTTGTAGCCAGACAACTCCTGTCTTTACACTGGCTAAATAATGGACGTGCAGGCTAGAATATTCGTCACTTTCTATTGTAGGGGCATTGCTCTGGCTAATACGATTAGGTGAGGAGTATGAAAATGAATCCCAATATACAAAGAAAAATTGAGTACTTGGAGAATATTGAGAGGTTTCCAGCAAAGGAGTTATTTGAGTTTATACAGCTTAATAAAGAGGAGGAACTATTAGACCTTGGGGCTGGCACAGGTTATATAAGCTTTGCTTTTGCTAATTACGTGAAAAGAGTAGTTGCATTGGGTTAAGATGCTGATATTTTACAGTATTTAGAATTAAAAGATAAGGAGCAGGGGTTGCCAACATTGAAACCACTGCCGCAAATTTTAAAGAGATGCCACTCGCGAACGAAAGATTAGAAAAGGGCGTTGCTTCCATATCGTTACACGAAGTTCAACCTCTTTCGTCCGTACTGCTTGAAATCCATAGCGTATTAAAAGACAAAGGGATCTTTGTGTGCATTGAATTAGAGGAGTCAGAGATGCCTACTGGTCCAAGAGTTTCACCCGAGAAAATGGGAAATTGTAAAGGCAGGTTTCTCAGTTATTAATACGATCCATTCACCGACGCAAGTTGCTAACCAACCCGTCTATATCATCATTGCACAGAAGGATTAATAAGAAAAATACACCCGTACGTATTTAGAATGTATTAAAATTCCGTATTTACATCCGGCTTTATAATCAAATTTGATGAGCACCGTGATTGGATTACTGAAAACTTCCATGGGAATTTACAATTGTAGCTGATAAATAAACGGAAAGTGCTATCCAGAGAAAAACCACTCCTTTGCCGGAGTGGCTTCTTTGGATCATACGGAATAAGTGAATTAGTAGACAGTTATATAACCTGAAAATAGTTCGATTACCGACAGGTAATCCATCTCCAATCGTTAGACTACCGCCGACATTAGATAATCGCCTTGCTTCACTTCCTGTTCGGTAGTTTTTAACATGTCCAAGTAGTTGGCGGAGTTGGTAACGATGACTGAGGTGGCAGTGATGTAACCGGCTGTCCGGATTTGCTCCGCGTCAAACTCTACAAGCAGTTGCCCGCAAGAAACCCGATCGCCCTCTTTAACTTTTTTCTCAAAAAACTGTCCTTTTAGCTTTACCGTATTCACTCCAATATGGATCAGAAGCTCCATGCCACTGTCCGTGGTCAGACCGAGCGCATGACCGGTAGGGAATACGGTGGTTACGACACCATTGATTGGCGATACCAAAATTCCATCAGTGGGTTCAATGACAAGCCCCTGTCCCATGGCACCTGAAGAGAAGGCGGGATCAGGCAAATCTTCAAGTAGCTGAACACTGCCTTTCAGCGGACTCACAATGATTTCCTTGTTTAACCGAGATTCACTTGGCTCAATCGCTTGTTTTTCCTGTCCAGAAGTTTCAATCTGCGGCTCCTCAACAGTAGCCTCAAGATCCTTGAATCCAAGCAGCAACGTGAGTAGAAAAGCCAGGACAAAAGATACGGAAACACCGATCACAACCGAGGCGAACCCCGTTGTTACGTAAGTAGGAAAAGCGAGCAGGCTGGGAAGTGAGTAAGCGACTGCCCGACCACCCCCGACTCCGATAATTGCGCCCCCGATCGCTGCGGAAATACATGCGTAAATGAACGGTTTTTTCAATCGTAAAGTAACTCCGTAAATGCCTGGTTCCGTAATTCCGAAAATCGCAGTAATCGTAGCAGATCCGGAAAGGGTTTTAAGCTGTGAATTGCGGGTTTTCAGCATAACGGCGAGCAAAGCACCGGCTTGAGCCAGCACGGCTGCGGTCAACATCGGCCGCATTAAGTCATAGCCTATTGTCGCCAGATTATTAAGTGTAATTGGAAGAAAAGCCCAATGAAGTCCAAAGATAACAATGACCTGCCAGAAACCACCAGTGACTGCTCCTGCCAACATTGGGCTGAATTGCATGAGTGAGGTAAAACCGCTAGCTAACCCCTGACTAACACTGTTGCCGATCGGTCCAAAAGCAAGAATGGTAAGCGGGACGACAATTAGAAGCGACAGCATCGGCACAAGAATATTGCGGATAGACTGGTGAATAATCGAGTTGAACCATTTTTCTATATGAGATTGAACCCACACCGCCAGAAGGATTGGAAACACGGTGGAAGTGTACATCACAAGCACAATGGGGATGCCTAAGAAATCATAAGTTTGACCGCTATTAAACGCAGCGGAAATGGTCGGAAAGACCAGGGCTCCTGCAATAGCCAAGGATACGTTCATATTAGCTTTGAATTTCCTTGCGGCAGTAACTGCCAAAAATATGGGCAAAAAGGTGAATACACTGCTTGATGCCGCGTTTAAAATTAGATAAGTTCCTGAGGTGTCATCTAGCCAGCCGAGCGCCACAGACAAAACAACCAGACCTTTGAGCAATCCAGCTCCAGCTAGCGCACTGAGCAGCGGGGAAAAAACACTGGAAATAAGATCTACGGTTTTTCCGAATATTCCTGTTTTTTCTGCATTCTCTTTAGTATCCGTTTTGCTACCGCCATCTTGAAGGTTGGTGTGCTCCATGATTCCTTCATAAACTTTGGACACGTTATTGCCGATGACGACTTGAAATTGACCGCCGCTTTTCACAACGGTGATGACTCCAGCTATATTTTTCAACGCCTGTTCATTCGCTTTTGTATGATCTTTCAGGGTGAATCTAAGCCTGGTTGCACAGTGATATACATCATTCACATTAGATTCACCGCCAACAAGTTCAATAACACGTATGGACAGTTCTTTGTCTTTATTACTCATAGCATATTGCCTCCTTCATGATGGGTAATTGATCTCAGGTTGTGAGCTGTTCGTTCCTGATGTGCCGGCTTACATCGTTTCACTTCCAAAAAGCAGCAAAACCTGAACTCGTGGCAAAATAAAAAGAAAAATCATTTTGCCATCAGTCCAGGTTTTGCCTGCTTTACCAGTCACAATCCTTTATCTAATGTGTTGTATATGAAGTTTTAGCTTGAAAGAAATAGGGCTATAAAGTGCTTCGTTCAGTAAGCCGCTGGATATGAATGGTTAAGTAAACGAATTCATCTTTGTTTAAGGACTGTACATACGTTTTTTCTAAGTACTCGTTGATCTTGCAAGTGCAAGAAAAGGCTCTGACATAAGTCTTTTTCACCTGCTGATATAAAAAATCTTCGCCACTTTGGTGAATCTCGTGGCGCAATAAGCGCATGGCGAAATATTGAAGGTGTGTTAAGAAACGCGAATAATTTAAGCTCGCTTCATCAAGAACAGTGCCGTAATGGTACGTGACGATTTTCAAAATCTCGTTGACAATTTCAGTCATCTTTATCGTCAATTTCATTTCAGTGCCGTCAAGTCGGGCATTGACGACATGTAAGGCGATAAACCCAGCCTCATCTTCCCCGAGCGAAACTCCAATCATGTCGCTGATTAACTGCAGAGCATCCAATCCGATACTGAATTCCGTTTTATAGAAACGTTTAATTTCGAACAGCATGGCATTTTTAATCTCCATACCTTTGTTCTTACGTTGGATAGCAAAACTAATATGGTCGGTTAACGACAGATAAATATTGTCGCTGAGTTCAGTACCAAGGACATGGTTGGCGTGTTTTACGATTTCGTTCACAACTTCGAAATGAACGGCGGGTAATTCATGAATCAGTTCAGCCATTTTTACAGCAAAGGCATGCTCGGCTAAATGGAAGATTTTATCGATCTTGTGTTCATCGACCTCATCACCTGCACTCTTTTGGAAGGAGATGCCTTTACCCATAACGATGACTTCCTTCCCCTTTGTATTGCGGGTCAGCAGAAGGTTATTGTTTAATACTTTTTCAATAATCATGTGCATCGGCTCCTTGTTTTCTGCAATATGCATAAAAAAAACCTAAGATAGTTCAAACGCCGCCAATTGGTTAACGGCATTCAAACTTTCTTAGGTATTGCCCGAATCAACGGTCACAATCCTTATTTGAGGTAACTATAGCACAAGTAATAAAGCGGTTTCAAGTTACAAATTAATCCCATTTAATTCCACTAAAAAAGTTCTTGACATGTAATGCATTACACAAGATAGAGTCCAAATTGAGAACACAATAGAACAAGGAGGACTTCAAAATGAAAAAGGGATTAAAAATTGTGACGATTGGCGGCGGATCGAGTTACACCCCAGAATTGATCGAAGGTTTTATCAAACGGCATCATGAACTTCCAATACGTGAATTGTGGCTTGTGGATATCGAAGCAGGAAGAGAGAAACTTGAAATTGTAGGAGCCATGGCTAAACGGATGATAAAAGCGGCGGGAATCGACTGTGATATTCACTTGACGCTTAATCGAAGAGAAGCGTTGGCCGATGCCGATTTTGTCACCACCCAATTCCGGGTAGGTCTTTTGGATGCTCGCATTAAGGACGAAACGATTCCGATTAGCCATGGGATGATTGGTCAGGAAACCAACGGAGCAGGTGGGATGTTCAAAGCATTCCGTACCATTCCGGTTGTTCTTGGAATTGTTGAGGACATGAAGGAACTTTGCCCAGATGCTTGGTTAATCAATTTCACGAACCCTGCGGGAATGGTAACGGAAGCTGTGCTCCAATATGGTAAATGGGAGAAGGTCATTGGTTTGTGCAATGTTCCGATTATTTCCTCCAAGAATGAAGCTGCTGTTCTGGAAAAAAATGAAGAGGAACTGTTCTTCAAATTTGCCGGTATTAATCACCTTCACTGGCACAAAATTTATGACCGAGATGGTAAAGAGCTAACTAAACAGGCCATCGAAAAGCTCTACGGTCCTGATGCCGAGCCAGAAAAAATGGTAGAAAATATAAAAAGCATGCGTTTCTTGTATGAGCAAATTCTCCAACTGGGTATGCTGCCTTGTCCTTATCACCGGTACTATTACATGACCGACAGCATGCTTGAAGAGGAAGTAGAAGCGGTCAATGGCGAAGGAACTCGCGGGCAGGTTGTGAAACGCCTGGAGGAAAGTTTGTTTGAACTTTATAAAGATCCTAACCTGAATTACAAGCCTAAGGAATTGGAAAAACGCGGAGGAGCTTATTACAGCGACGCAGCTTGTGAAGTTATTAATTCTGTATATAACAACAAGGGAACGCATATGGTAGTCAACACACAGAACCGCGGAGCAATTAGCGATCTACCATATAACAGTGCCATCGAAGTTACAAGTATCATTACAGCCCATGGTGCAGAGCCTGTTCACTTTGGCGCATTCCCGTCCGCACAAAAAGGGCTATTGCAGGTGATGAAGGCAATGGAGGAACTGACGATCGAAGCAGCGGTCACAGGAGATTATGCAACCGCTCTACAAGCATTCACACTTAATCCGCTCGTTACCAGCGGTGACATTGCTAAGGTAGTTTTAGATGAAATGTTGGAAGCGCATAAAGAACATCTTCCGCAATTTCACAAATAATTTATTTAGAGATTGAAGTCATTCAGGCCTGTCCCTCATATAGGGACAGGCCTGAATGTTGTTCGTTCATGAAGTTTAACGGGATGGAAGAGAAAAGAACTCATGATCTCAAATGGACTCTTTTCTTCTTTTAAAAGGATGGATGTTGTTTTATGTAGATTTTCGTTCAATCAGTCTAAACTGAAGAGGATGAAGATTGGATGCCGAATTTTCCAGCATACTCATAATAATATTAAAGGCATTCTCTGCTTGTTTATCCACGGGGTAATGGATCGTTGTCAGATCCAGCAGGTGAGCGCTGTCTGTATTATCAAATCCCATGATTCCCACATCATCCGGAACCGAAAACCCCGAGCGTTGAATCTCCGTTAAAATACCTGCTGCTACCTCATCAGTCGAACAGGAAATGGCATCCGGCTTGTCCGTTTGTTCTATCCACCATCGCGCTATTTCCTCACCATCATGAATGGTGACTTTATTATGAAATTGCGGAAAGCCAGTGTTCTTCAACCCATGCTTCTGTACAAAATCCTCATAAGCTCTTATTCGCTCCAAGGTATTCTGTCCTTTGGACGAATACACGTTCAGAATTTTACGATAACCTCTGGCATACAGATATTCGAGACCCAGCGTATAACCTTGATATTGGTCCATAAATACGGACGGTATGGTGTCGCTGGTAAGACGCTGCCATGTTACAATTGGCCCATATTTCGTATAGGATTCGATGATATCCCACTCAATCGTCCGTACCAGACAAAGAAGGGCATCCACCTGTTTACTGCGTAACATTTCAAGCGCTACAAGCTCCTTATCACGATCTCCGTCTGTCATAAAAAGCATAATGTTGAATCCGTATTTTTGGGATATCATGTGAAATGAACGGACAAGTGACATCAAAAGGGGATTGTAAGTAACACCCATAACACCGATGACTTTTGTCGTTCCATTTTTTAAGGATTTTGCATTTGAATTAGGGACATAATCCAATTGCTCAATGATGTTCAAGACTTTTTCTCTTGTTAAATCGCTTACATAAGGATGTCGATTAATTACCCTTGAAACGGTTGCTGTAGAAACGCCTGCAAGACGTGCAATCTCTTGAATATTTGCCATCTGATCCACCTCATCATTAAGGATAGCACGATTTTAATTGTTTACAAGGTAGAGGCCATCATCTCGATTTGTGACCAGGTAATGGCATGTTAGATGTTGAGAACAAAAACTTAAATCCTCACAAAGTGACACGTGTTTTTCATATACCTTCTACGTTGGTTGACAAACCGAAACCACGTTTGTTAGAAGCTCACCTTTAACAAACGTGGTCGAGAGGGCAGCTAGATAAGACGCTAAGAGCTTGAGTTTGTCCTTTCCGCCAGTTTAGTAATCAACTCGATATCTTGTTCGGTTAATTGTTCAAAAAAATGTTTGCGTATTGCCTTGGAGAGGTAGGGACGGGCATCATCTAACATTGATTTTCCAGAAGAAGTGATACTGACTTGTACTCCACGATCGTTGTCTAATGGTTTCTTCATCACGAGTCCACGTTTTTCCATACGCTTCAGATGATGAGATAATCGACTTTTATCCCAGTCCATAGAGTCGGCTAATTCCTGTTGGCGAAGGCTACCATCCCCAAAAAGGACTAATCGGTCCAATACTCCAAAATCACCCTCTGACAATCCTGAGTGATCGGCCATATCTTTGACGATACGACCGAAGATGGCCTGAAAGGAACCTTTCCACATATGCCATATTCGCATTTCTTCTTCGTTAAGTTCATTTTTATCCATAGGAGCATAATAACATGGTTGACGCGTCAACTTCAATGTGCTAAATTTGATCCAAGGTTGACGCGTCAACTTAGTTCATATGGACCCACCAATCACAAAAAAAGGAGATTATAACTATGCAAGATAAACCTGTCGCTCTGGTCACCGGGGCTAATAAAGGTATCGGCCTTCAAATTGCGAAGGATCTCACGAAACAAGGATTCACCGTGCTCGTTGGATCTCGCAGCCTCGAGAATGGAGAAACTGCCTCAAAAAGCATCGGTTCAGATTCACACGCTCTCCAGCTCGACGTTACAGATGAAAACTCCATCGCTGCTGCTGCAGAACGTATTCGGGACGAATTTGGCCGTCTCGATGTACTCGTGAACAATGCGGGGATCTCGCACGCAGGCAGATCGGGTGAACCATTTCCGAACGGTGGCGCAGCGAGTGGTCTTTTGACCGTTGCTTCGCTTGAAGATATTCGTACAGTTTATGAGACTAATGTTTTTGGAGTTATTGCTGTTACGCAGGCGATGTTGCCACTTTTGCGGGAGGCCCCGGCAGCACGTATCGTCAACATAGGCAGTACTGGCGGCTCCCTTAGCTGGAACTCTATTCCCGAAAACTCGCATCGTGCGATGTTTGGTGCCTATTCGGCATCAAAATCAGCTGTTCATGCGGTGACACTTGCCTTTGCATTTGCGCTTGAATCAACAAACATCAAGGTCAATGCGGCATGTCCAGGCTTCACATCCACTGCGCTTAATAATTTTGCTGGTACTCGTAGTGTTGAACAAGGGGCTAGTGAAGCGGTCCGGCTGGCGATGATTGGAGCGGATGGCCCAACAGGAACATTCTCAGATGAGGATGGACCCATTGCTTGGTGATCATAGTTATACAATGAGGGTGAGTAACTTAAGGAGGATTTCATGATGCGTGTTTTCGTCACAGGAGCAACAGGCTACATCGGTTCCGCTGTCACCAGCGAACTTATTGAAAGGGGGCATCAGGTCATCGGTCTCGTGCGTTCAGACAGTAGTGCTGCGAAACTAAAAGAGTCCGGGGCCGAAGTACACCGCGGTGACATCAACGATCTTGACAGCCTCCGTAGTGGTGCAGCTGCTGCGGATGGCGTCATTCATCTGGCATTCCATCACGACTTCTCGAACTTCGCTGGAGCACTCACAACAGATCTGCATGCCGTAGAAGCGATGGGGGCGGCACTTGAAGGATCTGGCAAGCCGTTCGTAATCACCACACATGTGAATGGAGTGGCAACGGAGAACATGGTGTTAGCGCTGGCAGGGCGTGGAGTGCGTACATCGATTGTAGAGCTTTGTCCATCGGTACACGGTGAGGGTGACACAGGATTTGTGCCGAGCCTGATCAATATTGCCAAGACTAAGGGCTTCTCAGCCTATGTGGGAGAGGGGAACAACCGCTGGCCGGCTGTGCATCGCCTTGATGCCGCGCATCTATATTGTCTGGCGTTAGAAAAGGCACCCGCTGGTTCACGACTAGATGGGGTCGCAGATGAAGGAGTGCCATTTTGCGACATCGCGAGTGCTATTGGTGAGCAGCTGAACGTACCTGTAGTCAGCATTTCACGCGAAGAGGCAGATGCCCATTTTGGCTTTCTCAGCACACTCGCAGCGCTAGATATCCCGAGATCAAGCGTTGCAACTCAGGAACTTATGGGATGGCGGCCAGTGCAACCTGCACTGATTCCCGACCTTAAACAGTCTCATTACTTCAACAACTGATTGGAATTTTCATGCCTTTTTAAAAAATACAACCATTAATAGAAGCCACTCCATTCGTCAGGGGTGGCTTCTTCTTTTACTAATGTATTCTTAAGACATGGGAAAAATAGGTTCTTGAATTTCTTTCCCGATGTACAGCCGAATCCGAGATTGTGATAGGCTGTATCTACAAAAGTATTACACATTCTAAATGGAAGGGGATGATTTACCTGGATCAGGAACTTGCGACCACGATTGCTATTGAATTTAAGAACAATCAGAAGGTGTTGAATGCGATCGGAGACGAGACCCGGCAAGCCATCCTCATAGCCTTGATTCAAGGGCCGCAAAAACCCGGCATGCGCGTAGGAGAGATCAGGATGAAAACTCATCTTTCCCGACCGACCGTATCACATCATCTGAAAATATTGAAAGAATCACAGATAATAAGTGTTCGTAAAGAAGGAACTCTCAACTATTACAGCCTTGACTCCGGTAGCAAGTTGAAATTGTTGAAAAACCTGGTGAACGAGATAGAAAAGTTGCTAACGCAATGTGAAGAACAAGCATCGGAACAACAATTAGAAAAAACGGGGAGGGGGAGTTGCGAATGAATCAGACAGTCGCAGCGGCAAACGGAGTGGACATTCCTCAACTCGGGTTCGGCCTATATAAGATCAAAGACGGGGGGACCTTCGAGAGGACTGTCGAGGAGGCTATTCGAATGGGTTATCGCCATTTCGATACGGCCAAAATTTACGGTAATGAAGCGGCGCTAGGTCGGATCATCCAAAACAGCGGCATTCCCAGAGAGGAGTTCTTCATTACCTCCAAGGTATGGACGACAGACCTGGGGTACCGTGCGACGAAAAAGGCGTTCGAGAAGACTTGCCAGAAGCTGAATGTGACATATCTCGATATGTATTTGATTCATTTTGCCGGTCCTCAATACGTGAACGCCTGGAAGGCGATGGAAGAGTTATACGACGCAGGTAAAATCAAAGTTATAGGTGTAGCCAATTTCGAGATCCGGCATCTGGAGCATCTGAAGAAACATTCCCGGATTTCGCCGTTGGTAAATCAGATCGAGACCCATCCGGAATTTCCGCAACACGAATTGCATGATTATATGGTTCGGCATCGGATTCTGCATGAGGCTTGGGGACCGTTGGGGCAGGGAAGCAAAGAGCTGCTGGAGCATCCGAAGCTGGCGGAAATTGCCCTTTGCCACCAGAAATCGGTTGCGCAAGTCATTTTGCGCTGGCATTTGCAACGTGGAATTATTGTCATCCCCAAATCATCGAATCCTCAAAGGATAAAAGAGAACAATGAAATATTCGACTTTGAGTTGAGTGAGAAGGAAATGGAACAAATACGAGGGTTGGACACGGGTAAGAGATATTCCGTAAGTCCAAATGGCTACATGGTCAACCCGTTTTATATCAATTTGATGAAGTTATTTATTCGTTCTCATTGATGGATCATAATTCGATTTTGAACAACCGAATACTCAAATTTGGTGGTCGTTCCCCAAAAGCTTCTTTCTTCCCGAACATAAAGCAACACTTCGATTCCCGAAGTCCAGTTGAGTATATAAAAAAGGCGTCTATACGTAATTGTTTTATTGGGGCTGTCCTGTGAGTCATGAGCATGACCGGGTACAGCCCTTTGTCAGGGTTATATAGTTCTAACGGATCTAGCACACGCTATTTGCTCCCATTTGCATAGGTTTGAATTCTAACGAATCATAGAGATGTTGTTTCATCGAGTTGGTCCTTTTATATGATGTTTAGGCGGTTTACATTGGAATAAAGTTACTGAGGTTCGTTACATGCTGCATTCCTTAAGAGTCCGCCGCTTAGAGTGCGGTAGGTTCGTTAGCGCTTGAAGCGAAGGGGGAATCCTTTTTGAGGTAGTCCCATCTTTACATTTCATTCCTTGTTCTCAGTGTTCGATTTGAAAATATTGTAAATCTATATAGAGCTATGATAAGATGAGTATAGATCCATTTGAATGAGGTTACCTAAATCAAAATTCGGGAGTGTTATTATATTGAACAACAATAACATTAAAGTTGGTGTCTCTAATAAAGAAGGCCAGTTAGGTTTTGTCTTTTCGAGAGGTGGTCTGCGAGAAGGTTCCGGGAGAAAGAGTATAGGTGTGACTAAAAAAATATCTTTAACTCTAACAGAGGACATGTGGGGGAAAATCGAAAACCATTGCACAGAGTATAAACTTTCTCGTTCGGAGGCTATACGTAACATCATTGAGTCATTCTATACAAAATAATTTTTTTATTCGAGGTAGGTGAGGTCTTTGCTGGTAGAGATAACAAAAAATTCTCTTATGAATGCCATACAATATGTGATAAAGGCAGTAGCAGCAAATAGTTCAATACCTATTCTTCAAGGAATACATATTCAAGCAGGTGCAGATGGCGTTACTTTTACGGCAAGTAATACAAGTATGACGATACAGTCTATGATTGCTCAAGATGGTGTTTCTCTGACTGTAAAAAGAACAGGGGCTATTGTTATACCATCGCGTTATTTTCACGATATTATTCGTAAATTTAATGATGACAAAGTTATACTTGAAATTAAAGAGCCAATGATTCTTTCGATTGTATCCGGTCATTCTCAATTACGTTTATGCGGCATGGACCCTACAGAATTTCCTTCCATTGATGATGGAGAAGCGTTCCCTTCTACTAAACTACGCATTAATACTTCCTTACTTCGTTCGACCATTAAACAGCTAGCAATCGTAGCATCAACGTCCGAGACCAGCCCCATATTAACAGGAGTTTCTTTGGAATGCAGTAATGATTGTCTTAACTTAATTGCTACAGATGGAGTGCGGCTTGCATACCGCGCTTTGCATTTAGAAGATGCTACCCACAACAGTTTGAACGCTATTATTCCAGCAAAAAATCTCTATGAATTATCGAAAATATTGAACAAAATAGATGACACAACTGAAATTGAAGTGAGTAATAATCGAGTTAAATTCCTGACAACTGGACTGAAAGTGGAGTCTGCTCTTATTGAAGGAACGTTCCCATCCATAAAGAATGTAATCCCTCAATCTTATTTGTGTGAAATCGCAGTTGATACAGCATGTTTGTTGAAAGCAGTTGAATGTGTAACTATAATGGCTAGTGAACAAGTGATTAGAGTAGTAGCTAATGCAGACACATTAAAACTATTGTCCAAAACAGCCGATGTTGGAGATATTCAGAATGAAATTCCACTATTAGAGATGTGTGGGGAAGAATTTGTGGTATCACTAAATGGAAAGTTTTTTATCGATATACTTCGCAACATGGATTGCGAGAGCATCCGATTAAGATACGCAGGGAAAACAAGTCCCATCGTCGTACTTCCAGATGATTCGCTCATGTCTACTCTGTTCTTGATTACTCCAGTGATGACCCGGTGAACCGTATCATCCATAAGAGCAAGTTTTTTTACTGACTTTTTCGTGCAGAAATTGCAAGGTATTCATTATTTATTTCCCATAAAATTACCTTGAAGGGAGGGAATACGATGGATTGGTTGGTCCGGATGAATAGTGCCATGGAATATATCGAAACAAATCTAGCGGACACTATTTCATATGATGAAATAGCACAGAGAGCCTGTTGCTCTACCTATCATTTTCAAAGAATGTTTCCATTTATTACTGGCGTAACGTTATCGGAGTACATTCGACGTCGACGGTTGACATTGGCTGCATTCGAACTGCAGACAACAGCCTCAAAGGTTATTGATGTAGCTATGAAATATGGATATGATTCGCCGGAGGCGTTTGCACGCGCCTTTAAGAATCTTCATGGTATTATGCCTATATCCGCGCGTGATACAGGCGTTTCTCTAAAAGCCTATCCTCGAATGTCCTTTCATATTTCAATAAAAGGGGATGTCGAAATGAATTACCGTATCGAGCAAAGAGATTCTTTTGAGATGTTTGGAGTATATGGAATTATAAATGCAGACCAGAAAACAGCGTTCGCTGAAGTACCTCAATTTCGTATAAAATGTGATGATGATGGCAGCGTTGATCATATGAACGACTTATTGGGACGTTTTGGTGATACCATGTTACATGCCGCCCTTTATGATCACACTAAAGAATCTTTCAAATACATGATCTGTTATCATGTACCTAAGGGACTTGAGATTCCGGAGAGATTCACAAAACTTGCTGTCCCAGCATTAACGTGGGCGATTTTTCCGGAGCCGCAGTGTGATATGCAAAAACTATGGGTACGAATCTATTCTGAGTGGTTTCCGACATCTGAATACGAACAGGTTGAGGGCCCTACTTTCGAGATGTATTATGGAATGGCACGGCATGGGAATGTTTCAGGAGAAATCTGGATACCTGTGAAGAAAAAATAATGCTTCCATACGAGTGGAATGCAGGCGTTAACGAAGAAGACAACTGAAAAAATAAGATTATAATATAAGGTCATCCCCACAAAGGATGGCCCTAAAACTTGCCGTTACAGACAGCGCGGAGAACCTTATCACCAATAGGGTATAGGGGAGATTGTCCGATTTATTTTATCTTTAAGGGGGTTGTTTAGTATGGATATTAAAATTCGAGAAATTATATCAGATGATTATGCTGAAGTTGTTTTTTTATGGAATGATGTACTTGAAATTCGTAATGTTAATGATGCAGACTTCCGAGTGACTATGGAAGAGATGAATAAGGCCGGGAATTACAAAACATTTGTTGCACTAATAGATAATGATGTCGTCGGTTTTGTAACTATTGTACAGTCATTATCTGTAGGAGTTCCAATTGGTTATCTACATATTCAAGCTCTTGCTGTTAAAAGGGAACTGCAAAATAGAGGGATAGGTTCAAAACTACTAAGGCAGACTGAAAATTATGCTAAAGAACGGGGAATATCAAGTATTATTTTATGCAGCGGAATGAAGCGAACCAACGCCCATGCTTTTTATGAGCATAACGGCTATGACAGAGATTCATATTGCTTTGATAAAGTGATCGACTTGACCCATTAATTGCGCTAAAAAGACCCAACACACTCTGTAAACTAAGAGTGGAAGTTGGTTTTTTTCATTGACGGATCACATTTCTGCGGTCCTGAGTGATCGGACATATCTTTGAGAACAACGACCGAAGATGCTCTGAAAGCTTCCCGGATGAATCCAGCCTGTAAAACGGCTATGCTATAATGAAATTCAGAAAGGGGATGCAACGTTAATGTCACCTAGAAACATAGAGAAAGACCAACAACAACGGGAAAAAAGAATCAATCACATCCTTGATTCCGCGCTGGAGATCATTGCACTTAAAGGCATTGGTTCAGTAAGCATCAACCACATCGCAGCGGCAGCAGACATGAGCATTGGGAACATGTATCACTACTTTAAGTCCAAAGACGAGATTATCAGCGAAATTCTCAGAAGAGGTCAGACGCGTTACGGCGAACATGTCTCCCAACTCGCTGAGCAATCAGGTGATGCTCTAAATAAACTTTTACTATTGTCTGAGTCATGGCTCGCGCTGGAAAACAATTGGGCTTACACGATTCTTATCCACACAGCGCGGCTTTCGGAATCTTCCTCCGAAGAGATTCGAAGAGAAGTTACAGAACGTTTCACGAATAACCTTGGTCCTGTCGCGAACATAATGGAACAGGGGCAAAAGGAAGGGCTCATCGTCAGTGGTGTCCCCTTGGAGCTTGCCTATTATTTTGTAAGTTTAATTCAAGGACTAACGCTGCAAAAAATGCCCGGCGCTGAAGTTCCGATTCGTGCGCAAGCGCGTTCCATCGTCTCTTTATTTACTGCAAGACATGATGGGTAAAGGGTTCGGAATCACAAGCGAACAAGGTTTCGAATATGAAAATATGCGTGATCTCTACATAATTCCAAAAGTCTCCAAAAGAAATGATTGACAACAGATACAGGCCACTGCTACAATTTCCCCAACAAACCGAGTGATTGCTCGGTTTGTGAACGAGAGTTCGACTGGATAACCAGAGATCGTTCGTGGGGAAAGATATACAAGCAGAAGGCCTTTTTTTATAACCATAAAACCAAGTAAATAGATCCGAAAAATTATTTTAAATTGGAGGTTACATCTGATGCTGAATATTGAGCGGTTGAACAAAACGTTCGCTGCTCCTACCGGGCCGATTCTAGCGCTTAGCAATATAGGGTTGCAGGTTGAGCGGGGACAATTTATTACTTTTATCGGACCCAGTGGCTGCGGCAAAAGTACATTGCTCAAGATCGTGGCCGGGTTGGATACGACATATGAGGGAAAAGTGGAACTGAACGGAATGGCCATTACGGCACCAAGCGTTGATAAAGGGTTTATTTTTCAGGAGCCACGTTTGTTCCCTTGGATGACGGTCGAGAAGAATATCGCGGCCAATCTCTCGCTTCGCAATGCTCAGGTTCGCCATCGAGTTCAAGAGCTAATTGAATTGGTTCGTCTAAAGGGATTCGAGAAAGCATATCCGAAGGAGTTGTCCGGAGGAATGGCTCAACGGGTGGCTATTGCAAGGGCTTTGTTGCGCAAACCGGAGATTCTGCTGCTCGACGAGCCTTTTGGAGCACTCGATGCCTTCACTCGCACACACATGCAAGAAGCGCTGCTGGATATCTGGCAGAACAGCCGGACGACAATGTTGTTCGTTACGCATGACTTGGACGAAGCGGTATTTCTTGGAGAGAAAGTCGTCATTATGAACCCTCGCCCAGGTCATATCCGCAATGTAATTCATGTAGACCTTCCCTATCCGCGTAAACGCAGTGGGAGTTCATTCCAGGAACTTCGCTCCCGCGTTCTAGGCGAGTTCGAAAAAGTGGAACATTCTCCCTTGATAGACAAGGGCGCTGGCATTTAATTGGATACCTATTAACGAATCTACGTTCATAAAAGGGGATGCGAATAGATGATTAAAAAATTGGTTTGGTTTGCAGCCATACTTGTTCTGATACTGGTTGTAGCGGGATGCGGCAATGCAAATAACAACGCTAGCAATGGCCAGAATGCCAAGCCAGTAGAAGATAATTCGAATCCGAATGCATCCTATGATGATGTCACGGTGAAGATTGGTGTACAGGGCAAGGGTGGCTTGTTCGGTAAAGCACAAGAACAGAAGTGGTTTGAGGATGCATTTGGAGAGCTGGGGGTAAAAGTGGAGTTGTTGGAGTTCCAGAGCGGTCCTCCAATGATTGAAGCGATGGCCTCTAATCATCTGGACTTTGCTGGCATGGGCAATATGCCCCCAATCTCTGCACAAGCAGCTGGTATTGACTTCAAAATCATCTCACAGCTACTTGATGGCAAGAACAATGTAGCGATCATTGTGCCGAAGGGTAGTCCGATCAAAAGCATTGCGGATCTCAAGGGCAAGAAGGTCGCCGTCACGAAGGGCAGCAACGCCTACAACTTCCTTTATCTAGTACTGGAAAAGTCTGGTTTAGGAAACTCCGATATTCAAGAAATTCAATTACAACCTGATGAAACCCAGCCTTCCTTCGAAAGTGGAAAAGTGGATGCCTGGGCCGTCTGGGACCCATACATTACCCTGAATGCACTAAGCGGCAAAGGAAAAGTGCTGGCTGATGGGGAGAGAGAAGGTGTACTATCTCCATCTTTCCAATTGGTTCGTTCGGATTTTGCGAATGAGCATCCGGAGCTTGTTACGCTATATTTAAAAACATTCGAGAAGGCCCGCCAGTGGGAAGCTAATCATCAAGAGGAAGCGTTTCAGCGCTATGCCGACGAACGAAACATTTCGATTGAGCTGGTGAAGGGCATGCAATCACGGGCGGCAATGATCAATATCCCGGTAAGTGACGAAACAATCGCGGATCAGCAGAACACTGCAAACTTTCAATTTGAATTAGGTACAATCCGCAAGGAAATCAACGTGGCTGACGTGTTCGACAACCAATACATTGAAGAAGCTCTTAAATAAAGTAGGGGTGCGGTTATGCAAATATCGGGAAACAAGCTTATTTTTCGGACTATTCATCTCCTGATCGGGATGTCGGTACCGGCAGCGATATTAATCATTTGGCAGATTGCATCCTCGAGTGGGTGGGTAAACACGGTGTTAATTCCGCCTCCGAAGGACATCGTAGCTGAGTTCGGACGCATGATCTCGTCGGGAGAACTGCTGACCAATCTGCGCATCTCGACGGGTAGAGCGGCACTAGGGTTCTTGTTTGGCGGTGGCCTGGGATTAGCCGCAGGATTATGGGTCGGGTTTTCGTTAAAGGCGGAACGATTGCTAGATCCGTCGCTTCAGCTGCTTCGGACACTGCCTCACTTGGCTGTTGCGCCATTGTTCATTCTGTGGTTCGGATTTGGCGAGACTTCAAAGATCGTACTCATTGCCAAGGGAGCATTCTTTCCTTTATATGTGAATGCCTTTTTGGGTGTTCGCTCGGTGGATCGTCAATTGTTCGAAGTAGCACGTGTGTTGGAATTCACGAAATTTCAAACCATTACCAAGCTGATTATTCCTGCCTCACTACCTTCACTGTTTTTAGGCGTACGTCTTTCGATTGCAGTTAGCTGGCTTGGGCTGGTTGTCGCAGAAATGATGGGTTCAAGCTCCGGGATCGGCTACATCATCAATGACGCACGCTCCTTCTCGCTAACGTCTGTCATCTTTGTCGGCATTATTGTTTTTGCGATTGTTGGCAAAGTGACCGATTCACTGGTCAGGTTGGCAGAGAAAAAATCGTTGCGTTGGCAGGATTCCATAGAGGGAGATGGATAACAGTTATGAGTTTGAACGATGTGACATTACAATCGAAGGCTAATGAGAAAGAAATGGGGATGGGAAGGGGACGCCACTGGAGAATGCCGAATTGGCTGTATGGTTGGGTGTTACCGGTTATTATACTAGCTTTATGGGAGGTGGGATCTGCTCTTGGACTGTTGTCTGACTCGGCCCTGCCAGCTCCATCCCGCATTGCGCGGACATTTTGGCAACTGTGCGTAACCGGCGATATGACACAGCATCTCACAACCAGCACTATTCGGGCAAGCGGAGGATTCTTACTTGGAGCCGCTACAGGATTAATACTTGGTGTGTTCACTGGTCTAGGCAAATGGGCTGAACAGACGCTTGACCCGACGATACAGATGCTTCGGACGGTTCCGTTGTTAGCTGTTATTCCGCTGTTCATTCTGTGGTTCGGCGTAGGGGAATTATCCAAAGTACTGCTCATTGCAATCGGATCGTTTTTCCCGCTCTATTTCCATACACATTTGGGGGTCCGCAGTGCGGACCGAAAGTTTTATGAGGTTACCCGCATCTTGCAATATTCTAAGTTCAGGCTATTAAGCAGGCTAATTATTCCCTCAGCGTTGCCAAACATTCTGCTTGGCATTCGGTTATCTGTTGGTGCCTCCTGGTTATTGCTTGCCGTGGCAGAGATGATGGGTGCAAGCGCAGGAGTCGGCTATATGATACAAGACGCACGTGTATATGCACAGACGGATGTTGTCTTCGTGGGTATAATTCTGTTCGCCTTGGTTGGTAAACTCTCGGATTCGGCAGTCAGACTAGTAGAAAGAAGATTCCTTCGATGGAATAACACATATAAAGGCTGATTATAGATATCTAGAATGAAAGCGGAGGAACAGATATGACGAAAAAACGACAGGGCCAGCTTCATCTTGGTGCATTTATATATTTTACTGGACATCATCATGCCGGATGGCGTCATCCGGAATCAGGGGTAGAGAAGATGTTCGATATCGAATGGTATAAGTGGATTGCCCAGACAGCTGAGAAAGGTAAGTTTGATATGATTTTTTTTGCGGACTTGCTGCACTTGATCTACCCAAGCCGGGCTGCTGCAGGCATGCTGGACCCGGTGTCTCTACTCTCCGCACTTTCCATGGTAACCGATAAAATCGGGTTGACAGCAACCCTGTCGACGACCTATAACGAGCCGTTCAATGCCGCGCGCCGTTTATCTACTCTCGACCATATAAGCGGGGGAAGGACCGGCTGGAATATCGTCACGTCCCAAGTTGACACAGAAGCTCGGAATTTCGGACGAGATAAGCATCCTGAACACGGAACACGTTACGAGATGGCGCAGGAATTTGTTGACGTCGTTACGGCATTATGGGATAGCTGGCCACAGGATTCACTCGTAATGAATCGGGCATCAGGTACGTTCGTCGATGAATCCAAGCTGCGTGTCGCAGATTATAAAGGGAAATGGTACTCGACGCAAGGGCTTTTGAACGTGCCAAGTCCACCGCAAGGTTACCCCGTCCTTATTCAGGCCGGTTCCTCGGATCCAGGTCAGGATTTCGCTGCAAAAGTTGGAGAGGTGATCTTCACGGCACAGACGTCACTAGCTGCTGCGCAAGATTTCTATCGCACAGTGAACGAGAAGCTTCTGGCTGTTGGACGTGAGCGTGGCAGCTTGCTCATTATGCCGGGGTTGTCGCCGATCCTCGGTTCAACTGTAGAGGAGGCCCGACACAAGGAACGGGAGTTGCTAGATCTCATCGATCCCCAAGAAGCGGTAATGATGCTGTCTGGCATACTTCAAACAGACCTCAGCGGATATCCTGCCGACGGTCCACTACCGGACATTTCAGATCTGGTCGAAGCAAGCAACGGAATGAAAAGTCGCGTCCAACTCATTATGGACCTTGCACGTGAAGAGCAATTATCCATTGCCGAACTCGGACGGAGGCTTCTCGGTGCCCGTGGTCATATGCAATTCGTAGGAACGCCGGAGCAGCTTGCCGACCTCATGGAAGAGTGGTTCAATGGATACGGCTGCGATGGCTTCAATATCATGCCGCCGGTTCTGCCAGGTGATCTCGATGACTTTGTTGAGCACGTCGTTCCTGAGCTTCAGCGTCGCGGCTTGTTCCGTGAAGAGTATGAGGGGATGACGCTGCGAGAGCATCTGGGACTTTCAGATCCTACTGTTTTAGTAAGCCATAAACAGCAAGTCCACGGTTAATCCATCAAGAAGAACCGATTATATAGTCGCTTATTTGCTTTTGCCATCTGTGGCAATCAAATAATGTTTAGTAAGAGAAGTCGCAAAATTTGCGACTTCTTTTTCGGGTTTAATTCAGTCAGAGAAGGACATTGCACTTACAACTCAATGATTATATTTCGAATTAGTACCAATAATACATAATCAAGGGGGATTGTGAAATGAAGTTGCAACCCAATTTTTCCAAACAAATCGTTCGCAATATCGATCTTATCTGTGACTTCATGGGAAACAGTTCTGATTTTGTTGTTCGTGAGATCACTATTGGAAGGAATCACGCCGCTCTGTTTTATTTGGATGGCATGGTTGACATGCAGAAGGTACAAGACAATGTGATTCGTCCATTGCATGAATTCGCCTATTCTGATAGCGATGAGATGTCTTTACCATTTTTGAAAAATAGCATTCTGGATGTCGGCGAAGCAAGTTTGGTTCAGAGCTTTGAAGATGCGTTGGATCAAATCCTTTCAGGCGGAGTTCTATTGTTACTGGACGGGATCGATGAAGGATTAGTTATTTCTTTGCCAGGATGGGAAGAACGCAGCATTACAGAATCGAAGGCACAGCCTGTTATCAGAGGTCCGCAAGAATCGTTTACGGAAACGTTACGCACAAATACAACAATGGTTCGCCGCAGGGTTAAAGATACAAGAGTGCGACTAACCAACGTCAAAGTTGGTGAAAAAACCAAGACGGACATATCGGTCATGTATATGGATGGGGTCGCTGATCAGGATATGGTTCTGAACTTGATATCCAGATTAAAAAGCATGAGCGTCGATCGTGTGCTTGAAGGCGAATATCTCGAAGAATCCCTCACCGAGAAGAAACAGTTTACTATATTTCCGATTTTCTATAATTCGGATCGTCCAGATTCTATTGCAGCAGGAGTCATGGAGGGCAAAATTGCGATATTTGTAGATGGAACTCCCTTCGTTATCCTTGCCCCTGCGGTGTTTGTTGATTTCATTCAATCTGCCGAGGATTATTATCAATCTTATATTTACAGCAGTATTATTCGAATATTAAGATACATTTCCCTGGGAATATGTATGTTGGCTCCAGCCATATATGTTGCGTTAACAACGTTCCATCAGGATATGATTCCAACGGTACTGTTATTAAGTTTATCCGCGCAGCGTGAAGGAGTACCTTTTCCGGCATTTGTAGAGGCAATAATCATGGAAGTGATTTTTGAAATTCTGAGAGAGGCAGGCCTGCGAATGCCAAGAACAGTCGGGCAGGCAGTTTCCATTGTCGGTTCCATCGTTATTGGCCAAGCTGCCGTAGAAGCAAACATTGTTTCACCTGTTATGGTCATTGTCGTTGCCATTACAGCTATTTCAAGCTTTGTTATACCCTCTTACACCATGGCCATTCCAATCCGGATATTGCGATTTGTGTTTATCGGGTTAGCCGCGATCTATGGAGTATATGGTTTGACTGTTGGCATGCTCATACTCTTTGTACATCTGAATAGCCTTCATTCATTTGGTGTGCCGTATATGAGTCCTTTGGCGAATTACAATTCGTCAAAGCAAAGTGATGCCGTATTACGTTTTCCATTCAGGAATAAAACAAAGCAACACAAAAAACAAAAGGAGTAGGCCCATGATCTTGTACCGATCCAGAATTTTAAAACCTCTTATTTACATATTGCTGATGGTCGTTGTTACGGGTTGTTGGAACAGTAAGGAGCTGAACGAAATTTCCGTCGTGATAGCTTTGGGTATTGATACAGTGGATGATCAATATGAGATCAGTCTGCAAGTTGTTGACCCTTCTCAAATGTCTCGTAATCGGGCTATGGAACGGTCGCCAACAATCGTTTTTTCCAGCCGTGCTGACACGCTATTTGAAGCCCTTCGCAAACTCACAACCGAATCATCTCGGAAAATGTACATGTCACACTTGAAGTTTGTAATCTTTGACGAGAACACAGCAAGAAAAGGCATTAAGAAGCCATTGGATTTTCTGTTCCGGGATCATGAAGTTCGGCCTGATTTCCATTTGGCCATTGTCAGGGGAAGTTCAGCGAAGGATGCCGTTTCTTTTGTAGCTCCAACCGAGGTTTTACCTGCAATGGATATGTATAAAGCTTTGAAAGTATCTGAGAAAACATGGGCACCCACCTCCGCGGTCGATGTCAAAGATCTTCTTCAGCGTTTAACGAAAGAGGGCATCGAGCCTGTTCTTACAGGCATTCGATTGAACAATCTGAATAAAGGTCTTACCATCGATAACGTGAAAAAATCACCTCAACATGTGAATTATTTATTTACCGGAATTGGCGTTTTTCAGGGTGACCGTTTGACTGGCTGGATAGAAGAATCCAAGAGTAAGGCTTTTACCTACATATCCAATCGAGTTTCCAGTACAGTTGCTTCCGTTGGCTGTCCGAATTCCAAAGGAAAGTTTGCTTTTGAAGTCATTCATAACAACGTAAAAATCATTCCAAAAATAAAAAACAATGAGCCACACATTACTCTTGTAGTGGATACAGAAGCCAACATCGGAGAGGTTACGTGTAATGCTGACCTGAAGGATGAAAAGACGTTTAATGAGTTTCAAGTGGCAGGCAGAGAAGAACAGGAAAAAATCTTAAAGGAAGGCATTCAAAATGCACAGCATATCGGTTCCGATATATTCGGGTTCGGGGAGGCTTTTCATCGAAAGTACCCATCTGAGTGGCATAAATGGAAAGAGGACTGGACCAGAAAATTTCAACATCTCCAGGTCGATGTTAATCTTCGTTATCGTTTGAACCGTGTCGGAAAAATTACCAATTCCGTCGATTCCTATCAGAACAATTAGGAGTGGATGCATATGTTATATGTAATACTTGTAGGATCTTTTGTCGCAATGGTTATTGAATTTCGAGCATTGAAGGAGAAGCACTACATACGTGAAATCGTATGTGGCATGGTACTCTTTGCTGTTGGAGTTATATTAAACTTTCTGAGGATAGCGCATATTGAACTGCCGAGTCCACTGGTAGGAATCCGGATTCTATTCCAACCATTAAGCGAGTTCATTACAACAATATTATCATAGAAGGGGACTTTGGAGTGAATACCAAGCTGACTGTTCGCCAGGCCATTACATGGTTTGCTCTGTATCAAATAGGAAGTGCATACTTAGTGCTGCCAGCGGCTATTACCTCTGTTGCTAAACAGGATGCTTGGCTTTCCATTCCCATTTCCTTGGCCTTTCATCTGATGTTGATACCGTTGTATACCTCTATCGCCAGGCACATGAAAGGGAGAACTTTTGTGGAGTATCTACGTTGCCTCTTCGGCCCTCTGGGCGGTACTATTGCCATAGTTTTCATTTTTTCCTTTCCCTTTCTTGAGTGTATCATGACACTTCGAAATCTAGGCGACTTTGTGACGACATCTATAATGCCCGAAACACCTTATGACGCCATATATTTCATTATGCTCATAGCCGTATATCTCGCTGTCCGCTCGGGTCCAGTCGTTATTGGCCGCTGTGCAGAAGTTTTGTTCTTTTTCTTTCTAGTCCTGTATCTATTGGTCAGAATCACTCTTCTTCCTGAGGCTGAGCTAAACAATCTTCTTCCTATTTTGGAAAACGGTTTGAAACCTGTCGTTCTTGCATCCATCAATTTATTTGCTTTTCCTTATGCAGAAGCGATCCTCTATCTTTTTTTTACTCATCACTTCTCGGATTTAAAACAATGGAGAAAGTCGGTCATTGTGAGTGCCCTGATTAGCGGCAGTATGTACTTTTTCATGATGCTGCAAATCATCACAGTCATCAGCGCTGGTGTAATAGCGGATTTGACGTTTCCTACATTTTTTATTGACCGAACCATTAATATTGGCGAGTTTCTTCAGCGATTCGAAATCATCCTGGCAATCGTCTGGTTCGTTACTATTTTTTTCCGCCTTGCGCTACTTCTGTATATTTCCGCACAAGGGCTCGCGGATGCTTTTCGTCTTCGTAACGCTAACTCTCTGTTGATTCCCCTGATCCTGATCATATTAGCCATGACCAATTTCATATGGCCAAACATTTCATTCATAATCGAGTTAAATCAAGTATGGCCTTATTATGCCATGATTTTCGGCATTATGTTTCCTGCTGTGCTTTGGTTGATTGGCAAGATTAAAGGATCGTTAGAATCGATCAAGGAGTACTAATTCTTGTCCTCTGCTGAAGACAAGAATTAGTTTCGCCCTGGTGAATGACCACATCTGCTTTTGAAGAACAGAGCAGACAGTATAGCTAAATCATATCAGCATCTATAGAGTTTCATTGATGGATCATATTTCTCCGGTACTGGTAGGGCGTAACTCCGTATTCGACTTTGAACAACTGGATAAAATATTGATTTTTTCGGTAACCAACCATCTGGGCTATATCGGCTACACGGAGTTCCGAATCTTGAAGCAGTTGAGAGGCCTTCTCTAACCGCTTCCTGGAAATGTAGTTTGACACATTTTCGCCCGTCTCTTGTTTAAACAGTTTGGAAAAGTAGACGGGATGGAGATGTGCAACTTTCCCCAGTTCATCCAGGCTAAGGCCATGTGACAGATGGTCTTCGATATACGTTTGTACTTTGTCAACGATAGTTTGAATCGACATCTGTTTGTTGTTTCTGATCCGACTGACCCGATCCATGAGAGTTGAGGATAGTTCATCAGGATACCGTAACTGGTTAAATATCCACTCCACGGTTTCAGAGGGATCGCGATCCTTATCCGTCATATATACATATAGAATGGTCTCCATGAGAAAGATTGTTTTTTGCTTATGGAGATGGATTTGATCATATTTTTTAATGATATTTCCCGCCGACTCCCAATCACCGCATGACGGAGAATGGTTGAATATGCCATTGAAGTCTTCTGAGTATACGTCCTCATTAAGAAAGAACCTGTAGAACATCTGCCGGGTCACGTTTCGATCAGTCAATGAAAAGGGAGGAGACGCGAACGATTGCTCCAGTTGGATGGTCAGTTCTGCAGCAACTTCTTCCGGAACCAGACCGAACAGTCGCGTTCCCGCAGCCCACACGAGACGATCCAATTTGTCTCCGACAGCATGTTTTATAGCATCCTCATGTTCCTGTGTGAAACCCTCCAGCTTGAAGCAGCACATACGACGATGCCCTAAAAATTCAGTATACGCATCATATTCCTTCCTTAATGTCTCATTGTGACCAAGCAGCGAAAGCAGATACTCCAATCCATCGAATTTCTCCCATGCAACAGATTGAGCGGGCCGAGTCTTTGTAATATTGTTGATGGCTTTGGACATGGCTTTCTCCACATCATCTTTGTCGACAGGTTTGAGCAAGTAGTCGAGCGCACCTAAACGAATTCCTTGTTGCGCGTATTCGAACTCAGAGTAGCCGGAAAGGATGATCACTTTGGTTGGCAAGTTATGTTGGTGGATATGTTGAAGCAGATCAATACCAGACACCTCAGGCATTCGGATGTCAGTGATCAGAATATCGATGTGGTTTTGAGTCAACATGTCTCGGGCTTCAATCGAATTGGTCATCGTCTCGATCTGATCAATGCCAAAGGTGTTCCAATCGAGCAAGTGCTTCATATATTCAACGACATAATGCCCATCATCCACAATTAATAATCGCATTAGTTATCTCCTTTCACCACGGGAATTCTGATGAGCAGCAGGACGGACAAGCCGCCCCAATTATTAGTAGTAAAATGTAACCCGCTACGTTCGCCGTACGTATTTTTCAGACGTTGATTTACATTCCAGAGTCCTACGCCTTTAATTCCTTCAGGCGGGGTATCACTCTCAAGCCGAGCCTCCAGACTACGGATATCATCCAGCGAAAGACCTTTACCGTCATCAGATACCTTGATCGTTATCGCAGCTTCCGTCTGTTTGACATCGATCGTCACCCGATGGGCTCCTTGTTGTCCTTCAATTCCATGTTGAATTGCATTTTCAACCACTGGCTGGATGATCAGCGGCATGAGGGGCAGGGAGGACAGTTCTGGCGGCAGATCAATGCTGTACTCCATTTTTTTGCTAAGAGCCATAATGATCAAGAAATGTTCCGCAAACTGAAGCTCGCTTTCCAGCGTGACTTCATGCCGGTCCAACTTCGTTAAATAACGATAATATTCTGCTAGATGTTTGCTCATGCGCCTGACAGAATCCGGTGAAAATTGAGCCACCGACATGATGAAAAACAAACTGTTGTACAAAAAATGAGGATTGATCTGAGCCTGGAGTTGTTGAAGTTCCGCACTTCGTCTTAGTTCCGTTTCAGTCTTCAAGGATACGAACAGATCCTGGATCTCGGTAACCATATGATTAAAACTTCTGAACAGGCTGTAAAACTCTCTATCCGTATTTTCGGTAATACGAGTATTATGATTGCCTTGTTCGACCTGTGAAAACTTCCGCTCCAACAAACGAATATTACGGTAGTAGTTCCGATAAAACGTAAAGATCACAACCAGACCAAGCGTGAAAACGGCTAAAATACTGGCAAAAAAAACTTTACGGTTGCGGTCAATCGGTTGCAGATAATCATTTGTCTGTGTATATGTAATCAGGTAGGCGTCGATTGATTCAATATATCGGGAAAGGACATAATAGTCGTCCGACTTGGTGTGATAATCATATTTTAAAGTGATCTCCGGCTGTGGAGAAATCATTTCAGTAACCGCTTTCAATAGATCGCTGTCGACTTCTTTCTCACTCCATAACTGATGGGAATTAAACCAAAAAAAAGCGTTTGAGCTGTCGTTGTTCACAGCCTTTTTCAGCAAATTTTTCAGATAATCGGTATTCAGCTTTACACCAACGACGTACTGAGTCGGTTCATTTTGTCCGGATTTTTGGATGTAAGGGTAGAGGGCAAAATAATACAAGCTATTGCCGACGATTTGCCATCCCCGTTGATGAACATCCTTGAACGGAAGTCTCGCCTCCGGCGTACTGTTGGTGGACAGAAACGTTTCTTCAGACTTCCAGTAAATGCCGATCGATTCAATCGATCGACTGGAGAGGAGTGTTTGCCGCAAGCGATCAACGATATCGTTTTTCTTCATTTGGGAATCATAATTGCTCAGCTCCATAACATGCCTCTGATAAAATCGGACATCACTGTCTGCCGCATACTGAACCCCGTACATGTTAGCTTCGTATATAATCCCGTCCAGATTGCCTTTCACATAATCAAGCTGGTTTTTGGAAGCGCCAATCAGATTTTCTTCAAGTGTCTTGGAGCTCAACCGATTCATCACGAAAAACAAACTTAACGTCAGCAGCAGAAAAAAAACAAAGAAATAGATGAATCGCTTCATATACATTTTTTTGATCATATATGTTTCCTTTCATATCGTTAAACGCAGAAGTTTAAAATCCATATCGAATTAACTTTAATATAAGCCAAACTTTTGAAAAGCGGAAGGGTAGCAACGGCGATAAATGAAAGCGGTTTTAAAGTGCTTCAGGGTGGGGTGATGATCTTGAAATTTTGGCATTTTGGAGTGAAAGCGCTTTTGTTAAGCTTAACTGCAAGGATCGCTTTCGAAGAACCATCATAGAGGAGGTATGCAACATTAAAGAGATTGTGCCCGCCAGATCCGCGAAAAAAACAAAAACAAAGCTTTCCCAGCGGACTTCATTCAAAAAGGAAATTAAGAAAAGCTGGCCTTTGTACGTACTGTGTATTCCCGCATTTGTGTTTGTCTGCATCTTTTCTTATGGCCCGATGGTAGGTTTGCTCATGGCATTTCAGGACTACAAACCATGGCTGGGCATCACAGGTTCACGGTGGATCGGGTTAGATAATTTCGAACGAATTTTCCAGTACAAAGAAGCCACACAAGCGATCGTTAATACGTTAATTATCGCCGTTTCTAAAATTATCGTTGGTATTATCGTTCCAATCGTCATGGCTATCCTGTTGAGCGAGATTCGAAATATGGGCATTAAGAAAAGTGTACAGACACTGGTGTATCTGCCGCATTTCTTGTCCTGGGTTACTGTGGCAGGGTTGATGATTGACATTCTCGGATTAGACGGGGGAATCAACCACATCTTAACAAAGGTTTTCGGCAACGATCCCATTTACTTCTTGGGTGATCCTGATCTGTTTCGATTCACGGTTGTGGTCAGCGATGTGTGGAAGAGCTTTGGCTTCGGCATGATTGTTTATCTGGCGACCATCGCGGGAATTAATCCTTCCTATTACGAAGCGGCCGAGATCGATGGTGCCACACGCCGGCAGCAAATTCGATACGTCACTTTGCCTAGCATGTTGCCCATGATCATCGTCATTTCTACATTGAGTCTGGGAAATATTCTGGACGCGGGTTTTGATCAGGTCTTCAATCTGTACAATCCGCTTGTCTACACTACGGGAGATATTATTGACACCTATGTTTACCGTTCATCCTTGTTAAACGGGCAATATGGATTCGGGACAGCAGTAGGATTGTTCAAATCGGGGATTAGCTTGATCTTGATCGTTGTCTCTTACAGGCTGGCCTATAAATACGCCAATTACAAAATATTCTAACAAGGAGGGAGAGGGATCATGTACCATAAGACGACAGGTTATAGAGTATTCTCCTATTTTAATTACGCGTTCATGATACTGGCGGGGCTGGCGTGTTTCCTACCACTGCTTCATCTGTTGGCACAATCGCTCAGCAGCAAAGCGGCCATTAGCGGTAATATGGTTTCATTTTGGCCGGTGGGGTTCAACGTGGACGCCTATATCAAAACGTTCAACAATTCTAATTTCAACGGTGCCATGCTAACATCCATCACTCGAACCGTATTGGGTACAACCATCAGCATGTTTATCCTTACCTGTGCAGGATATGCCTTGTCCAAGGAATTCCGGGGACGCAACGTGCTCATGTGGTTTTTTATCTTTACCATGCTCTTCTCGGGGGGATTGATACCTTCTTACATATTGATCACAGCCCTTGGTTTAAAGGATACCATCTGGGCTCTTGTGTTACCGGGAGCTTTTGGTGCTTATAATTTGATTCTTCTCGTCAATTTTTTCAAAACGATTCCCAAAGCCTTGGAAGAAGCAGCTTTCATTGACGGAGCGTCTTTTTTCGTAATTCTCAGCAAAATATATTTACCATTATCTCTGCCAGGCATAGCGACCGTATCCTTGTTCATTATGGTGGGGCACTGGAACTCCTGGTTTGACGGGATATTGTACATGTCGGATGCAAGTAAGTATCCGCTGGCTTCGTTCTTACAGACCGTTGTCGTGCAGAGCAATATGCAAAATATGGCGATGAGCCAGTCCGAGGTTGCCGCAATGTCCGAACAGAGCATCAAGGCAGCCCAAATTTTCGTAAGCACGCTTCCGATCATTTTGGTCTATCCTTTTTTACAACGATATTTCGTGAAGGGAATTGTACTAGGCGCTGTCAAAGAATAATTAGGATGACGAAAAATTGGATCGCAACATAAGTTCAACTAAAATTTACACGATAACAGCGATCGGAAGGTGTTCTGTCATCGGAGTGCCAGTGTAATATGCAATTAGTTGAACTTATATAGAAAACAAATTGAGTATGAGTGAAGGGGGCATGTTTCCATGAAGAAAAGAACTGATTTATGGAAAATGGTAAGTATGGTTATGCTGTCGGCTGTTCTTATGGCTGGCTGTAGCAAAGGGGAGATTGCTTCCGAGACCGCACCGGCATCGGTGCTTAAGGACGGAAAATATGATCCACCGTTTACGATCACCATCGCCAAACAACAGGATGAGAATGCTGGAAAGTACATCAACGGTGAGACGTTGAATGACAATGTATTGACCCGCTGGGGCGAACAAAACCTGGGTATCAAAATCCAGACCACCCTGCTGGGAGGTGATGCTTCACAATATAATACCAAGCTGCGGCTGGCGTTGACGGGTTCCGAGAAACTACCAGACGTTCTGCCTGTCTATGATACCATGCTGGTCAATGATCTGATCGAGTCGGGGCAGGTCAAGGAGATTACAGAAGACATCTCAACCTACATGCCTGACCGGATAAAAGAAATATACAAACAATACCCAACCACCTTCAATCCAGTGGTTAGGGAGGGTAAGGTCTACGGAATGGCGATTGCACCGAATTTGACGGAAGGCGAAGTCATGTTGATCCGCCAGGACTGGTTAGACAGGTTAAATTTGAAAGCGCCAACAACGATTGATGAGTTTGAACAAGTCATCGCGGCGTTCACTAATGAGGACCCAGATGGGAACGGCAAGAAAGACACATACGGCTTTACTTTTTCAGGTAAAGATTCCTACAACACGGGCTGGGTCAGCGATCCAGTCATGATATTCAGCGCATACACGGGCAAACATCTTCCAAGGCAATGGCATAACGACAATGGCAAACTCACCTATGGATCTGTGGCTCCTGGCAACAAAGAGGCACTTGCCAAGTTACGCGATTGGTATGCAAAAGGGTACTTGAACAAAGAACTGGCCACCCAAGGGGCCTGGGATGCACTGTCTGATTTTACGGAGGGGAAAGCTGGTATCATCATTGGTCGTCCTTGGCTGTACGACAGTGTGAAGGACGTAGAGAAAAATGTGGAGGGTGCAAAAATTAGTGCTTATCCGACCATTCAAGGTGTGAACGGCGATAAGACCTATCAGTCAGCACAGTTGAACGATGGTGTGTTCATGTTTAACAAGGATTTTCAGAACATGGAAGCCTTCTTCCTGTACTACGATAAAATGTACGACGCAGCGTTCAGCACGGGAGAGTTCAAATACGGCTACGCTCAAGGATACGATTACGATATCGTTAACGATGAAGTCACTTTTGATCCAACGAAATTTAATACGCCATTAGAGGCTGTGCAAGGCGTTGGGAAAATGGCATTCACCAAAAATACACCGAGTGTTGATGGCCCCGGCCAATCCTACTACGATCTGGCGAATAGGGTTAAAGCCGACACGGGTGTCCTCATTCAGAGCGCCTCGAAGGATCAAACGACGCAGGACGGATACCGGATTTCGTATGAAAATAGAGATGTTTTACTGCCAAATGAGTTTAACGGTCCGCCAACGCCAACGATGCAAAATGTGTGGGAACAGTTGACCACCATGGAACAGGAGACGTTCACCAAAATCATATATGGTAATGAGCCACTTGAAGCATTTGATACCTTTGTGAAACAGTGGCATGAAAAAGGCGGAGACACCGTGATCGAAGAAGTTAACGAATGGTACAACCAAGCTAGCGAGACGGATGTAATGACACTGATGAATTTGAAATAAGTCAAGTATCACCTGGATCAGCCTTCCGCCAACTGGAAGGTTGGTCTTCTAAAAAAGGAGATGATGAGACATGATCAAAGGTAAATCGTGGATGGCTATCGTCATTGCATTGATGTTGTTAACAGTTCATTTAACGTCCTCAGCTCAAACCGTTCACGCTGCTGGTGAAGAGACCCATATTGCTGCAACACTGTTTGTGCTGAAGAATGAATCCGAAGTATCCAATGCCAAAATCCATTGGGCACCTGTCCAGGGAGCGACTGCATACGAGTTGTATAGATCCGAGAACGATGCGCCTTATTCGTTATTACAGGCCTTAACCGGTACAACGACGGATGATTATGAACTCAACATAGGGAACACATACAAGTATCAAGTGAAGGCATATGGCGGAACTTCCTTGTTAACCTCCGCTGTCTCGCCAGAATATACCCCTTACAGCCTTCCAGAGAACCTCACAACTTTTAATAACACAACGCAATCAACGCTTATGCTCCCGAATGAACTTAAAGTTGGAGACACCTACTACAGATTCAATTTCGTGCAAAAGTCATCAGGCGGTTTTGGCGAAATGATTCAACAGACGTCAACGGATGACATCAATTATGGTAACGATAAAGTGGTCCTGTCCTACACGGATCATCCCGATCTGGCGAACTCTAAATTTGAGGGGATCAATATCCTCTACCATGCGCCCACGAACAAATTTGTTTTTTGGGCTCACTATGAGAACAGTACAGACTACACACTTGCCAGAGTATCGGTGGCTTCGGCCACGCCTGGAGAAGACTTTACATTTCACAAAAGCTTTCGACCGGAAGGGAACCAATCCCGGGATATCTCCATTTTCAAAGATGATGATGATTCGGCGTATCTGATCTCTACGGCCAATAATAATTCGGACACCATCTTATATAAGTTAACCTCCGATTGGTTGGATGTGGATCATCAAGTTTCTGTTATTTATCAAAATCAACACAGGGAACTGCCTAAAATGATCAAAAAAGATGGCATTTATTATTTGTTCTCTTCCCAAGCGGCAGGTTGGTACCCGAGTATACCCTTGTATTCATCAGCAACAAGCATTGACGGAGATTGGTCTGAATTACGGACGATTGGCAACACGTCAACCTTCTCGGCGCAGTCGGGTTCCGTCATGCGGGTGAAGCCAGATACGGGTAACAACGTGGTTATGGTTGCGTATCGCTGGATGTTCGGCTGGGCAGGTACGCAAAATGGAACAACAGAGGAACGACTGCTTCCCGTTTGGTTCTCTGATGGTTACGCATTTTATGATTATTTTGATCAAGTCCTTTATAACACAAGCGATGATGTTGTCGTTCCCGTTCAGAATGGAAAACTGCTGTCACAAGGTAAACCGGCAACAGCCCAAACGGTTACTGGAACAAATCCGGCAAGTTATGCTAATGATGGCAACTATCAAACCGAATGGGTAGGCACAGGCAGTTCCTGGCCACATTGGTGGAAGGTCGACCTCGGCTCTGTTCAGCAATTGAATAATGTGCAAATCTCCTGGTGGATGCAAAAAGGCTCCGAAGGTTTTTACAAATACAAAATCGAGACCAGTACGGATAATGTAAACTGGACCGTGGTATTGGATCGAACCAATAATACATCTTACGGTTTCACCTCAGATACGCTATCGAGCACTGCTGCCAGGTATGTACGAATTAATATGCAAAATGCGGCACTTCATAACAATCCCAACAATTGGTACACGCCAAGACTTTGGGAAGTGAAGGTATTTGGATCGGACACCAATTAACGATGTTCCTAAAAGAAGAGAGGTAACAGTGTGAATAATCAATTAACCAATGGTGGCATCTGGAATGATTCAAGCGGTAATCCAATCCATGCTCATGGTGGACATATGTTATTCCATGATGACTATTATTACTGGTATGGCGAAGATCGGAGAGACGATATTTATGTGAGTTGTTACCGTTCCAAAGATCTATTCAACTGGGAGTTTCGGAATCATATCCTGAGGACATCTACGCCAGCTGCCCCCATTCGAGTTCGGACGAATCTGGCATTAGTGAATGACAAAGGCGGAAAGGTAAATCTCGAACGGCCTAAAGTTCTGTTCAACGTGGTGACAAAAAAGTTTGTACTCTGGGCTCACTATGAGAATGGAAACCATTACAACGATGCCGCATGCGCCATTGCCACATCGAATTCTCCGGATAGTCATTTCGTGTATCATGGCAGCTTTAATCCGTACGGGTATATGTCGCGTGACTGCACGCTCTTTCAGGACGATGACGGGACAGCTTATTTTATTTCGGCTGCCAGAGACAATGCGGACCTGCACATCTATCGCCTGCAGGAGGATTATCTCAATGTGGAAAGTCTTATCGGAAAGCTGTGGCAGGGGGAGTATCGGGAGGCACCAGCTGTCTTCAAGCGGAACGGGAAGTATTATATGGTGACCTCATTTTGCACAGGTTGGGCTCCCAATCAAGGGAAATACGCGATAGCTAATACGATGGATGGTCCTTGGGGGATGCTCAGCGACTTTGGCGATGAAACGACGTACCAAACGCAACCAGCGTTTGTGCTGAAGCGATCGGAGGAGGAGTACCTGTACTTTTCGGATCGCTGGAACGGGTCGGATTACTTTCAGTCCAGCTATGTGATACTGCCCATTGAATTCACTGGGGACATTCCGATTCTAAATGATGATTCCACATTATCTTTGCGAGAGGACGCACATCGGATTCATTTTGAACGATAAAACGACAGATGAGAAAAGACTTTGTTCCTACAGCGAATGCAGGTTCAAAGTCTTTTTGAATGAATTTTATAATTTCAAATCTAACGAATAGCGATCGCGAAGTACTGAACAATGGTGGAGCTCATGTCCAGCCATAACAAATGCAATCGATCGAGCTGAAGCAGTGTTATCACTGACGATCCCTCTACAGAGCCATGCTTCCGGGGTGAGGCGACGAAGCATAAGAATGGTTGAGCGGCGTGTGACGGCATATTCTTCGCTCAAATCGGCTAGGGTATACGCATTAAAAGGGTGGGTCTGCATAAGCACGTCCTGATCGTAGCCGGGATGATTCGCTTGGTCACCTCTGGCGATGCGAAGCAATCGGCTGCTCATGATGCGTTCGTTATCCAAAAGGTGACCGATGACCTCTTTCACGCTCCATTTGCCTTCGGCGTACCGATAATTTGCTTGCTCTTCTGTTAATGAAGAGAGCAAAGTTGGTATGATGTTGGCTTGCAGCTCTAAGCGTTCGATGATGTTCCCTTCAGGAACAAGCTGGATGTACCCTTCATAATAAGCTGCATATTCCTCTGTAGTTGGTCTTTCAACCATGGTAATGCCTCCTTTGTGATCATAGATCTGGAATATATTGTAGCATAAATCTTACTTCCAGCATCGAAATTGGCCCTTCCGCTTGATAGGTGGAAGGGCTGCTTCATGTAATTGGAACAGTCTTATAGCGTTTGGGTGTACCACTTCTAATCCGTACGTCGTATCCTTTTATTTTGAACAAATCTCTCTACAACCTCAAAATCCTCCGTCACTTTTTTGAACGGCAACGTGTCCAGCACTTGTTCCCGATAACTCTTTTTAGCCGCTGCGCTGAGACGGGAGTCAAGTATGCTGAGTATGCCAAGGTCCGTTTCACTACGAATCAAGCGTCCCGTTCCTTGCCGTAACCGAAGAAGCATGTCCGGTACAAACACCTCCATGAAGGGATTCTCCGTTACAGATGCCTTATATTCATATACAGGATCCGATGGAACAGGGAAGGGCAGCCGGAAAATAATGACCTGTGACAGGTCAGACCCCTCGATATTCACACCTTCCCAGAATACACCGGTACCCAGGAGTACACCTTTGCTTTTCCTGAAATCAGCGATGACACTGTCCTGTGATGATCCCTCTTTTTGAACATGGAGTGCCCATGTGTATTCATTAGCCTTTGAGATCAAATTTTTGTGAATGTATTTCATGTCCTCTTTTGCTGAAAAAAGAACGATTGTTCTTCCCTGAGTTAGATTACAGAGTTGAACCACTTCGTTGTACGCTGCTTCAAGATAGTTTTCGCGCTGATCGTGGTGGTAATAGGGAACTTTGTTCGAAATATACATCATGGCATGGTTGGTGTAGTCAAAAGGAGAGGGTTGGCGCTCTAAGAAACCTCCCTTATAACCAAGGGAGTGCGTCATATAAGAATATTGTTCCTCCAGCGTATCCCCGCCTTGGCACAGCGTTGCTGATGTTAGGATTACAGGTACCTTACCATTAAATAAAGCGTATTTCAGAAATTGGCTTATATCTTTGGGACAGATGCTGATTGTGGTTACTCTAAGGGGACTGCTTGCCCATAAAAGATAGTTGTCCTCTATTTCAGATAAGACACTAATAAGGGTAATTAGCCCGTTGATGGCTTCAAAAGCGTCATCGATCTCCCGCTCGTGGCGTGAGGTCAAAATGGAAAGGCGCAGACTGAGATCTTTTAAATTGTTTAAGACTTGGTTTAACGGTATTCCTTTGATCTCCGACACTTTGATTCGGTCGTTATCCTGCTTGGCATGGTGGAGCAGATCCGCGTTTACCTGTTTGAAGATGCGCTCAGCGCAGTTTTTGATGAACTTAGATTGTGAGAAGAGACTTTTATCCCCGGACTGCTTCGTTAGAAGCTGCACCGTGTTATCCAGAATGCGGCAGATTCCCCGATAAGTGAACTCGAGTGTTCTGGCATCCCGAACTTTTGCTTCCAGATTATGCGCTTCATCAATGACGATCAGAGCAGGCTGTTCTGAGATGATGCTCTTGGTTCCTTCTTTTTTCTTCATCAGATCCCGTATGAGCAAGTCCTGGTTCACGATAATAAAATCAATCTCGTGAGCTTTTGCATTCAATTTCGCTCTCATATCGTAAAACAAACATGCAGTTTTGTGATGACAACGTTCAAATTTGCAATCATTCACGGAAACGTGGGACCATTCGGCATCACTAACTCCAGCTTTGATATCGGCTCTTTCATCAATTTCATAATCTAATATGCGCTGTGCGAGGGTAGATACGGAGGAGTTTGCATCATCAAGATTGATCCATTCCGCTGCTCTACTTCGGCAGGCATACTGCCCCATGCCTTTTCCCACCACGGAGCGAACCGTTGAGAATCCCAACCGGCTACCAATAATCCTTAAATCTTTATGTATCTGTTCCGAGAGCTGAATGGAGGATGTCGCTATAATGATTGGTTTCTGAGACATTTGATTCGTGAGCAGACTTGGGATCAGGTACGCAAAAGACTTACCGATTCCGACACCAGCTTCAATCATGGCATTATGCCCATGGATATAAGCATCGGCGATATCGAGAGACATTTCTTGCTGTCCAATTCGCTCTCTAAGGCCAATTCGGGGGAACCGGTCATATATTCGGAAGATGGCGTTAACCAAAGAACGTTCGATTTCCTTGTCCGGTTCCTGTTTATTCATTTTATAAAGTTCATTTAACCAATTCATAACGATCGCCTCTCTTCCGAATGATGATCTTCATGTACTTACTTTGGAGACGATTTACCTCACAATGCAGTTGTAACGGCATTTTTTAATCTGGATACGCCTTCCTGTAATTGTTCATCTGACAAATGTGCAAAAGACAAATAGATACCATACTTCGTACCAACAGACGTTGAACTGCTGACTTCTGAGTATACCACACCTTGTGACCTAGACGATTCCCGAAAGGCCTCATAAGTGGTCACATTACCTCGCCACCAACCAAACACGTGTAGACCCGCTTCATTCTCCACCCAATCAAACCATGTAGAGAGCTGCTTGTTCAAAAGTTTGAGTAACAGATGGAATTTCCGACTGTATAATCGATTCATTCTGCGCAGATGACGCTCATATTGACCGCTTGTCATGAATGCAGCTAATGCCCGTTGTTCGATCAGGTTGACGGGTCTTGGCTCGTATAATGCCTGTGCCTTTCTAAAAGTATCTGCCAAGGTAGGGGGAAGGACCACATAACCAAGTCGTACTTCTAAAGGCAAGGTTTTTGTAAAACTACCCAGGTAGATTACACGTCCTGCTTTATCGAGTGTTTTCAGTGGTTCAACATGCATTCCGCGATATCGGAATTCACTATCATAATCATCCTCAACAATCATGGCATCATTTCGCTGTGCCCAGTCCAGCAAGGTTTGTCTGCGTTCCAGACTGAGCATTTCACCAGTAGGAAATTGTCGTGACGGCGTGACAAACAACATACGTGCTTCCCAGTCCTGGGGCACAACTCCCTGACCATCGAGATTAGCTTCAATCAACTTTGCACCCGCAGCCACTATGGCTTTAGAAATCCCGACATAACAAGGACTTTCTGTCACTACATAATCCCCAGGATCTGCAAGTAATTGAGTGAGTAGAGCTATAGCTTGCATGGAGCCTGCAGTTACTGCAATATGATCCGGATCAACTTGAATGCCCCGCATCCTCCGAAGATAGGCAGCAATGGCTTCTCTCAATTTTGGATCCCCGGTTGAACTAACCATAGCAGAGGTTGTTTTCAGGTGATGCTCACGCTGCCTTATCTCTGCATACAATCGATTATTCCATTCATCGTAAGGAAACTTGGAGAAATCAGGTTGATATTTGCTAAAGTCAATCACTTCGTCGCTATTCATTCTGGAATCATGTGTATGAGCATTGGCTGGTGTATTTCTTTGAATCGACTGCTGTTCAAACTGCTGAATACGATTCCCCCAAGCGGATAAGTGATGCGTACAAGCTTTCTCGGTGGACGCATTATTGTTCAAATCCAACTGGTAAGCAACAAAGGTTCCTCTTCCATGCTCTGAATGAATGTAACCTTGTGCAGTCAACGTATCATAGACCTGATTCACGGTTCCTCTGGAAATGTGATACGTCGCGGCTAACTCTCGAGTAGAGGGTAACTTCTCGCCATGTATAAGATTACCTTCATGAATTGCATCACGAATGGCATGATAGAGAGCCTTCATCTTCGTATATTTTCGGTTCAAATATGAACTGTAAGCTACATGAAATTGCATAGGACCTCCAGATTTATAAATGAAGTGGTACAATAAAAACCAAAAATATTGGATCTTTTTATATGACCATTCTCATTCTATACTAAATCATAGATTAGAGCGATGCCTTTATTGATAATCACCCAAAAGTTAATTAGGAGGACTACAATCATGCAAACAGGTACAGATCGTGTAAAAAGAGGAATGGCTGAGATGCAAAAAGGTGGCGTCATCATGGACGTTATGAATGCAGAGCAAGCTAAAATTGCTGAGGCGGCAGGGGCAACAGCTGTTATGGCTCTTGAACGGGTACCTTCCGATATTCGCGCTGCTGGCGGTGTAGCTCGTATGGCAGATCCAACCATCGTTGAAGAGGTTATGAAGGTTGTATCTATCCCAGTTATGGCCAAAGCACGTATCGGTCATTACATAGAAGCCAAAGTGCTTGAATCCCTAGGTGTGGACTATCTCGATGAAAGTGAAGTTCTTACGCCTGCAGACGAAGTGTTCCATATCGATAAACATGAGTTTACTGTACCATTTGTATGTGGAGCCAAAGATTTGGGAGAAGCTCTTCGCCGTATTGGTGAGGGTGCATCGATGATTCGTACAAAAGGTGAACCTGGAACGGGCAACATTGTTGAGGCAGTTCGTCATATGCGTCTAATTAACAGCCAGCTCCGCAAAGTGCAAAATATGTCCAAAGACGAGCTGTACGCTGAAGCCAAAAATCTGGGTGTAGCTTATGAGTTGCTGCGCGAAGTTCATGAAAATGGAAAACTTCCTGTCGTTAACTTTGCAGCAGGCGGTGTAGCTACTCCGGCGGACGCAGCATTAATGATGCACCTGGGAGCAGACGGTGTGTTTGTAGGATCAGGTATCTTCAAATCCGATAGCCCTGAGAAATTCGCTCGTGCAATCGTTGAAGCTACAACACATTACACGGATTACAAACTGATTGCAGAAGTATCCAAAAACTTGGGCGCCCCGATGAAAGGGATCGAAATTTCTAAATTGGCTCCAGAAGAGCGCATGTCCAACCGCGGTTGGTAAGATAGCAGTGCATTTAGTTGAATAGGTAGTTTGAACATTTATATAGAAGAGCCGATCAATTGAACCTTAATTGATCGGCTTTTTTGTTCTTACTGTTTAGCTTGTTGATATCTTCAAAATGCTGTGGCTATAATAATCGGTATGAAGGAAGGTGCAGACAATTCGCTATCTATATGAGTTTATTCAACATCAGGACGATCTGCCTATGAAACTCTTCGTGAACTCGGTAAAACATATTGATTTTCATTGGCACAAGGAAGTGGAAGTTGTATATGTTCTCCACGGTTCAATCATCATGTATCTGGACCAGCAGCAATATACACTGCATGAAGATGATGTGATCGTGGTTAACAGTATGTCCGTCCACAAGATCGAACGAACCAATCAGGACAATGTGTTATTAACATTGCAGTTCGGTCCCGAGTTAATGAACAATAATGCGTTTATCTCCTGTAACTCTGCTATGAACGTGGAACAAAACGCTCCTCGCCTGCAAATTATTAAACAATATCTTGCGCAAATGGTATGGGAGATCAACAAAAAAACGCCAGGTTATCAAAATTTCACAATGGGCAGATTACAGATGTTATGCGGATGCCTGCAGAGGTATTTTTCCATTGGAACGAATTCCGCATTGGAAGACGGTAGCAGGGATTATGACTATAAAAGACTGAACAGGGTCCTCACATATATTGATTTACACTACAATGAAAAGATTACACTGCAGGATATGGCGCATTCCGAACATTTAAGTTTGCATTATTTTTCTCACTTCTTCACCGACAAAATCGGGATACCTTTCCAAAAGTATTTGACGCTCATTCGTTTGGAGAAGGCTCAAGCTCAGCTGGCAGCCAACGATAAAAACATCTCGGAGATCGCGCTGGATTGCGGATTTGCCAATGTGAAGCTGTTTAACAAATACTTCAAGGAAAAGTACGGCTGTACGCCCGGTTCCTATCGGGAAGCTTTCCGTACACCGGAACTCCATCAGTTGAATGTGAACCGCAAACCCAAAACATATGAGGAGTCTTCAAGCGGAGATTATTACGAGATGGAAACGCTGAATGCGATTGGTTTACTGTATCGATATCTGGACGTTAAGGTTGACGCCGATCAGGACACGCTTCCTGTACCGTCTGTACATCTGTCAGACCAAACTTATATTGAAATTCGTGCGGATCAGACGTCGTCTGTCTACGAAAAGCACTGGAATATGACCATGACGGCAGGGAGAGCCATTGAAGGTTTGCGTGAAGATTGGCGGAAGCAGCTCTCCGCGCTGAAAGGAAAAGTGCCTTTTCAATATATTCGATTTCACGGCATCTTTAATGACGAGATGATGGTGTATAGCGAGAACGAGCAGGGTACTCCCCTCTATAATTGGTCTTATGTGGACAAATTGTATGATTTCCTGCTGGATCAGGGCGTTCGGCCATTTGTGGAATTAAGCTTTATGCCGAGCCAGCTGGCGAGATCCAAAGAAACGCTGTTTTGGTGGAGGGGCAATATTAGCCCGCCATCCGACCCTGCCAAGTGGCAGACGCTTGTTGGTGAATTTGTTCGCCATTGTTTGAATCGTTATGGAGCGGAAGAAGTGAGGCAGTGGTATTTCGAAGTATGGAACGAGCCTGACCTGGCTGGTGTTTGTTGGGCAGGAAGCAAGGAAGAATACTTTGCGTTTTACGAATCGACCGTTCATGCCATCAAAACGATTTTGCCGGAACTGAAGGTGGGAGGGCCAGCTATGGGTTACGGGTCTCTCTGGAACGATACCTGGGCTGAGGAATTTTTGTCCTATTGCCGCAAGTGGGAAGTGGCTCTCGACTTTTTCTCGTTTCACATCTATTCGGAGTATCCCAAGCTAAAAGTTGAAGACGATCGTTTAACCCAGATCATGCCGCCTTCTTTTTATAAAGAAAGTATTGAGCTTATGCGGCAAAAAATGAATACGTCATCTTATGGTCATGTTGAACTTCATGTCACCGAGTGGAACTTTTCGCTGTATGACCGGAACTTGCTGCACGATACCATGTTCATGGCTCCCTTTGTCATTTACCACACCATGAACACACTCGGTGACGTGAAAGCGATGGCTTTCTGGTCTTTTACCGATGTATTCGAAGAAAGTATCGTTCCCGCTTCTCCTTTCTACGGAGGTTTTGGCCTGATTAACCGCGATGGGCTGAAGAAACCCAGCTATTATGCATTTGAGCTTATGCAAAAGCTTGGGGATGAGCTGATGGTCAAGGGGGACGGTTATGTCGGAACCCGAAAAAGGGATGGAAGCATGCAATTTTTGTTCTATCACTATGTTCACGTAGACCAGCTGTTTGCAAGTGGAGATTGGTCGGAATTATCCAGCTCAACCCGCTATGACGTATTTGAGGAAAAAGGCAGCAAAGCTTATGAACTTACCCTGAGCAATCTCGAGGGACCTTATAAATGCACCAGTTATCAACTGGATCGGGAGCATGGATCGGTATTTGATGAGTGGACCCGCATGGGATCGCCCTATTCCTTGACGGAAGAAGAAATCGCCTATCTAAACGGCAGGAGTGGACCCGTGATTGGGACAGAGATGGTAAGAGATGAAAGTTGGCGCAGAGAGATTTTGCTTCCACCACATGGGGTAATGCTGCTCATTTTGGATAGACAATATTAAAAAAAAGTGCTCTTAAGACATCCCTTCAGTTTGAAGGGATGTTTTTTGTTGTTTATTTCTTGTTCAGGCTGGCAAGCTAGAACTATAGCGATGGATTGGGCAAAAAACGAACCATGATGCGGCAAGTTCCAACAAGAAAGCGTTAACACAAATCGATATACTATGGTTGTGGCAGCATAGAGGAAGACAGGGGGAGTTTTGGATGAAGCGTTTCATGAAATGGATGACAGATTCGTTTGCGCCAAGATTGGAGGCGTTTACGAACAATATTTGGGTTTCTTCGATTCAAGAAGCCATCATGGTCGCCATTCCGATGATTTTCATCGGTTCGATTATTACATTGATTTCGATTTTGCAGGATTTCATTCCGGGAATGCCGGACCTGACACCTATCACGACATTCAGTTTCGGTTTGCTGGGGTTGTTTATTGCTTTTCTGACGCCTTATGTCGTGATGGAAAAAAGAGAACGACACAAAATCAAGTTGCTGGCGGGAATGACGGGGATATCTCTGTTCGTCATGCTGCTTAACCCGACGGTAAACGAAGACGGTACCATTCAGTTTATCCTTGAACGATTTGGACCCTCGGGGATGATAACAGCACTCCTGGTAGGTGTATTTGTCGCTCTTGTAATGATCATGTGCAACAAATTTTCGTTCTTCAAAAAGGGGTCTTCACTTCCCGAATTCATTATGGACTGGTTCGATTTTCTCGTCCCGATCGCCCTGGTATTAACAACAGGATGGTTGCTTGTATATCAGCTTCATTTTGATATTTTTGGACTGATCGTGAACGTATTTGAGCCGATCAATGCCGTAGGGCAGAGTTTAACAGGATTTTTATTGTTCAATTTCATTGGTGTTGTACTGTATTCTTTCGGCGTAAGCCCGTGGGTCATGACACCGATCTGGTACGCGATCTGGATACCTGCAATCGAAGAAAATGCAGCTCTTGTGGCAGCGGGACAAGATCCCGTTAATATCAACACGTTTGAAACCTTTTTCTCCGGATGGCTGGGTATTGGAGGAATGGGAGCGACCTTGCCGTTAGTTGTTTGGTTCCTGATGGCACGTTCGAAAAAACTGAAATCTGTCGGCAAGGCAACTATTATCCCATCCTTGTTCAACATCAATGAACCCGTCGTGTACGGAGCACCGATTGCCTTTAATCCATTACTCATGGTACCGATGTGGATTAACTCACTTATCACGCCGGTGATTGTGTACTTGGCTCTCGACTGGGGTTGGGTGCGGATTCCGAGCCAGATCTTCCAGCTATGGTACACGCCGATCGGCCTGTCCACCTACATTATGTCCGGATTCAATGGGCTTATCTTGCTGGCAGTCGTCCTGGTGATTGTATTTATTGTCTGGTTCCCGTTTTTCAAACTGTACGATGCACAGGAACTGAAGAAAGAACAGGAACAAAATTGATATCAGAAGGGTGAGTACTATGGATAAATCAATCAATGAATTGTTGTCGGCATTGACGCTGGCCGAGAAAGCTTCACTCTGCGCAGGATTGAATATGTGGATGACAAAAGGAATCGAGCGGTTAAACATTCCGCCAGTTCATATGTATGATGGGACAAACGGCATTCGTAAAACAAACAGCGATGAAGAAATGGGGATTACAACGGAAAATGTACCCGCAACCTGTTACCCTACGGGTTCAGCCATCGGTTCTTCGTGGAATACGGAATTGTTATATGAAGTTGGTGTGGCACTGGGACGTGAATCAAAAACCATGGACGTTGAGCTGCTGCTTGGACCGGGTGTCAATATGAAAAGAACACCGCTTGGCGGAAGAAACTTCGAATACTACTCGGAAGACCCATACTTGACAGGGGAACTTGGGGCGGCGTTTATAAACGGGATCCAAAGCGAAGGCGTGGGCGCTTCTGTCAAACACTTTGCAGGAAATAACCAGGAGTTTGAAAAGATGGTAACCAGTTCGGAAATCGACGAGCGAACGCTTCGCGAGATTTACCTGAGCGCCTTTGAACGTATCATTAAGAAATCCGACCCTTGGACGGTTATGTGTTCTTATAATTTATTGAATGGAACGTATACAAGTGAGAACGAACATTTACTGCATGACATTTTGAGAGAAGAGTGGGGTTATGAAGGTGTTGTTCTATCCGACTGGACAGCTGTTAATGATCGCATACGCGGTCTGAAGGCTGGGCTTGATCTGGAGATGCCGGGTCCCGCCAATTACAATGCCAAAGCGATCATTGAAGCGGTTCAGAACGGAAGCCTTTCCGAAGAACAGTTGGATCGCAGCGTGGGTCGTATTTTGAAGCTGGTTGAGCGGGTAACGGGCAAGAAAGACATGGATTCTTCTACAGATTCGGACTATCATGCACTCGCACGTAAAGCGGCGGCCGAAAGTATTGTGCTTCTGAAAAATGAGAACGCGATTCTCCCGCTAGTGCAGGAGTCCATTTCGTCGATTGCCGTGATCGGACGGTTTGCCAAAAAACCGAGAATTCAGGGAGCGGGCAGTGCAAAGGTAACGCCTACTAATGTCGATATTCCATGGGATGAGATAAGAAATCTGGCTGGCGATGCCATGACCATGAATTATGCAGAAGGCTACCCGGAGGATGACTCCATCAATGATGAGCTAATCAAGGAAAGTGTCTCATTAGCGATGAATTCCGATGTTGCTGTACTGTTTGTTGGCCAACCGGAATATGCGGAATCGGAGATGCATGATTTGCAAGGCATTGATCTTCCCGAGCATCAAGTGAAATTGATTCTCGCGGTAGCCGCAGTTCAACCCAAGTGTATTGTTGTAACGAGTAGCGGCTCCGCACTGGCGATGCGCCCATGGGTACAGCATGTACCTGGTGTGATTCATTCTTGGTTGTCGGGTCAAGGCATGGGTAAAGTGATTGCAGATGTATTATTCGGACAGACGAATCCTTCGGGCAAACTGTCTGAGACATTCCCTGTCAAACTGTCGGACAACCCTTCACATATGCGAATTCGCGGAGAGAACGGCAAGCTCTATTATCGCGAAGGCCTATTCGTGGGTTATCGATATTATGACCGGAAAGAACTGGCACCTCAATTCCCGTTTGGACACGGATTGTCTTACACATCGTTCTCCTATACGGATCTGGAAGTGTCTCAGACCCACACCGGTGTTACGGTGTCCTTCCAATTGAAAAATACCGGAAAGCGCAAGGGGAAAGAAGTTGTTCAATTGTATGTTCACGATGAAGAGTGCACATGGACCCGTCCAGAGAAAGAATTGAAAGCTTTTGCCAAAGTTGAACTGGAGCCGGGTGAAAAACGCAAGATTACTTTTGAACTGGAAGAGAGAGATTTCTCCTATTACAACACCAAGTATAACCGTTGGGTGGCAGAGACCGGGTTTTTCCAAATTTCACTTGGCAGCTCGTCCAAAGATATCCGAATTACGGAACGTCTGCATTGTGACTTTGGTAAGGAAGAAATCACGTTCCACAAATTCAGTCTGCTTAGTGAGTGGATGAGTGATCCTGTAGCAAAAAAGGAATTGGAGCATTGCCTGAATGAAATGAACGAGCACGTTACGGACAAGGTATATCTTAACGAGGAGTTTGTAGGATTCTGGGCAGATTTCCCAATGATCAAAGTATTCCAAATGTTCGGTCAACAATGGATGAATGAACGTTCACCTGATGAAATTATTAATGAACTTATCGCCAAGGTTAACCAGGCACGTAATGAATAGTTAAGTAAAAGAAAAGCCAAGTTCAATCCCGTACAAAGGAGATGAACTTGGTTTCTTTTTATTCATCAGACTAATGATATTGATTATTGTTCTCATTTACACGCTTCGACAATTACTGTATACTGACAATAGTTATTTTACATATTGGTATAAAAGACAAGAGAGAATTGAAAAGGGAGAGATTATTTACATGTTGGTATCCGTTAAAAAAGGGATGTTTCTTTGTTTAATTACTGCAATGATTTTGGTGCTCGCAGCGTGTTCAAGCAGCAATGGTGGCAGCAAAGATGCAAATGGCAGCTCACAGCAGGCTGCGGAGAGCAGTGCCACGAATGAAGCAACAAATGGGGAACAAACCGACGCTGACGCTTCAGCACCTGCCGAAACAACTTACCCAGTAACCGTTTCAAACTATACAACAGAGAACGGCACATGGGTGAAGAAGGATCAAACGTTTGACAAGGCACCTGAACGAGTAGTTGCCAATACCCAAGGTGCAGCCGAGCTGATGATTCGCCTTGGTTTGACAGACAAACTTGTAGGTGTAGCTGCGTTGTTTGGTAGTGTACCTGAAGATATTGCGGACGAGTTTAAACAAATTCCTGTGCTAGCTGAAGGCTATGTAGGCAAGGAAGTGACAATAGGGGCTACGCCTGACCTGGTTGTTGGTCGTGGTGGATTGTTTGAGGATGCGGACTGGGGTGTTGGTACAGTAAGTAGCTTGAATGATATGGGGATCAAAACATATGTACAAAGCACCAGTGTTCCTGATGCATCGTTAGATAGTCTGTATCAAGATATTACTGAATTAGGTGAGATATTTAACGTACAAGCCAATGCAGCGGCATATATTGAGACGCTTAAAGCACGCGAGAATGCCTTGTCGGCCCGAGCTAGCGCTGAAACGATCAACTATGCATCCTTTTCGGATAATGGTGATGGAACCATTGGAATCTACAACGGAAATGGTGATACGTTTATTGAAAGTGCAATGTCATTAATCAATATGCATAATATGCTGATTAATGAAACTGGCACACTCAGCCTGGAGAAGTTAATCGAGATTAATCCGGATGCAATGATTATTTCGAGGTATGCAGGTGGTATTGATCCAGAAGAAACGATTAAAAAGCTGCTTGCCAACAAGCAGGTGCAAAACATTAACGCAGTTAAAAACAAGAAAATCTACATTATTGATTTCAACAACTTCTGGGGATACGGAGATTCCATCTTCACAGGCGTTGAAGGACTTGCTGATGATCTAGGCTTGTAATGAAAATTTCGGCTTAATGACCATTCGTGCCTCAAGATCGTTTCATGGGCCAAGAGCATAGTACCAATGAAAGTCGCTATTTTAGCGGCTTTTTTTGTTTATCAGGGACCAAATTCCTTTCTAAAGCTGATCAAACTTTTATTGGGATATAACGTTATTATTGTAAGATTAAAAATTACATGAAGTGGGTGAGTCGCTGTGAGAATGAAGCACTTAAAAAAAGTAGTTGTCGTTGCATTAGTGATGTCGGTGTTATTACCATTGGGGGCTCAAAAATCTGAAGCAGCATCCAAATATGTTGATTTGGAAATTCAGTGGGCAGACGGTCGAATTAACCATGTTCAGACGTTAATCAAGGATGGAGTCACTTACGGAAGTTTTTTCTCACTGGGTATTAAGGCAGGCCTAGTGTGGGGGATGGAAGATGATAATACCGCCGTACTGAAGAGCAGTCAGAAGCATATTGTTGTGCACTTGGGAAGCAGCATTGCCGAGGTTGATGGTCAAAAAGTAGATATGGGCAGAGAACCTGTGTGGTATATTAGTCACCTTTATGTACCCATAGGATTTCTTGCATCTGCTTTGGACGGGGAAGTGACTCATCAAGATATGAAAACGAACAAGGTAACCGTGACTGGATTGAGCAATTATACTGATACTTTTTATGGCAGCAACATGGGTTACACCTATGTCATTCGCACTGCAAAAGGAGATCTTGAGATTACGAATGCTTCTACTGGACAAAAGAGTTCGATTCCCTTAGGGATAAAGGACATGAATGTGAATACTCATGATCTTAAAATAAATTTTAAGAGGAGTCCCCAAAATCTACTTATTGTCATCATTGAACACACTAATCGAAAAACGGAAGACTACGATCTTTACACCTTGGTATTCAAAAATAAAGGTCTGATTCGCAAATCCATTGCTCACGGGGTAACGGGCCAGCAGGAAATTTTGAATTCAGATAGTACCATTCAACTCATCGATGACAACAGTATACGTATTATTGAAGATAAAAGTGGTAAAGTACTTGAAGTCCTTTCTCGTTGAATAGATATCTGATCCGATATTCATGAATTACATCCCTCACCAACTGATTTTAATACAAACATCTCAAAGAGCCGCTGATCAGAGTGATCAGCGGCTCTTGCATATTTCTTCCCGAATCTTTTCAAAACCAAAAATAGTTAGGCTAACTTTTGTAAATCTAAATACAGTGGTTTTAAATTTTTATAATGATATTAAACTAACAAGATAGCTTGACTTGTGAATGAATTATCAGTATAGTGTGAATCAGTTCACACTATACATTAAGGAGTAGTCTATGCCAAAAAATACTTTCTTTCGTTTAGACGAAGCAAGGCGCGAGGAAATATCGAATAGCGCTATGCATCTTTTTGTTGATAATCTTTACGAGGATATAACTATGAAGATGGTTTTGGATAGTTTGTCCATGCACCCCGGAACATTTTATCGGTATTTTGAAGACAAAGATGACCTTTATTGTCACTTAATACGTAATGTGACCCAGAAAAGAGCTGCATACTTCAGTAACAGTAATGAAGATTCCCTTTACAGCTATTTCCTTACTGGCTTATTTGGTAACGTTAATGGCATGGTGACCGAGCCACTGAATGAGTTGGAAATCAAACTGACTAAAACATTTTCATATATTCCTGAGGACATTTTGCTGAAAGTATATGTGAATGTGTTAAAGGGCGAGTCATTCCCCATGATCAAGGACATTTTACGCCGAATGAGGGTTGATGGATATCTCCGACCGGATGTTGACGACGACCTGATTTCTTTTATGTTTGAGTCAATGCAGCTTAATTTAATCTTGTTTTTTAGGGAATTCGATATTAAGGACTCTGAGCTGCAACATAAGATCAGCAAGTACTTTGCTGAATTTATGGGTCATGGGCTGCTTGAAGATCATAAATATTCTGAAATGGTTAGCGATCTCAAGGGGGAAAGAAAATGAAAACCTATAATGCATTTCCAGAACCAACTGGCGGCTATACTGTCGGTCGAACCCAGATGGATTTTGAGTACACGGCATCAGATTACTCCAAAAGAGAACTGACCGCTTTTGTGTACTATCCGTCTGACAGTAGCGAAGGTAAGACTACATCAACGTACATGTTTCCTGAAGTCTACGAGATGTTTAATGAGCAGCCACTTGTCACCGCGTTGAAGGATGTTTTCTCTATAGATATCAAGACCCAGTGTTACGACGACCTTGCTCTTTCCGGGAAGGAAAAGCGCTATCCAGTGTTATTCTATGTTTGCGGCGGGGGCGGATCTCCAGAATGGGGTACAGTGCTTTGTACAGACTTGGCAAGCATGGGGTATGTTGTGGTAAGCATCGGCCATCAGAATAGCACGATGTATAAACGTAAAGATGGGCGCCTGTTTAATGTATCCAAGGATTTTTCGGATGTCATTACAGCGTTTGGTGAAGATCCGGAGATGCTGGCGTTGGCTGGTAAGATGGAGATGCGTCCTGACGATGAAACTGCGATTGAGATGTGCCGTAACGTGCTTGCACTACCGATACTTTCCAAGATAACAGAGTATAGTGAATCACAGGCAGAAGATGTAAGGTATGTAGCCGATTATCTTTACAAACTGGACTCTGAAGAGCTGAATTCCATCTTTAAGGGTAGATTACTGCTTGACATCGGCATGGGTATAGTCGGACATTCTTATGGAGGGCCTACGACGGCGATGGTTTGCCGGGATGACGACCGGTTCGCCTGCGGGATTGGCTTAGATAGCAGTGCGTTTGGACTTCTTGACAGCGATCTTAAGAAACCCTTCTTGTTCCTGTTTTGTGAACCTAACTATAATATGAATGCGATTATTGGCGCTAACAATAGCATGGAAACCTATTATTTCTCAGTTGATCGTGTTGCACATTTGGATTACTGTGACATCGTGTTTACCAGTGTTAATGAGGAGGAACACAGAGGCGAACGGGATGCTATGGAGATGCGAAATCTTGTTACAGACTATGCGAAGAACTTTTTTGATCAATACATACTGCAGAAGGCAACAAGTGTGGAAAGTCTGGCATACGATGGTGTGGAATTGATCAAGAAGACCAGCAACAAGTGACATAACCGAGAGACTGCTGATTAATATATGTCAATTAATGCATGTCAAAAAGCTAGCCGTACAGACGCAGAGCCGATAACCCCTATTACGCGGTTATCGGCTCTCTGATATTACAAATTGACATCCTGGTTCCAATAACTGACGCTTATTCCGCCTTAGTCCCGCCAGTGTTTACTTCGCTTCCAGGCTCCATCAACATGATATGACATTCCTTTTCAGCGGAAGGTTTGATCTCGACTCCTTTAGGCACAATATACATCTCGCCCTTGGAAATCTTCACTTGGCCATCACGAAAATCAATTATCATTTCCCCCTCGAGCACAAAAAATAACTTGTCAGTCTCCTCATGAACATGCCACTCAAAATCTCCAGCAATCTTAACGATCTTAAATTGATAGTCATTCATTTCACCAATGAGTTTCGGAGACCAAAGATCGTTTAATTTCGAAAATTCCTCATTCAATTGAATAGCTTGATAGTGCATCGTCATTCCTCCTGTGTATTAATCCTATATGTTCAGTATACTGATTTAAGCTTTGGTATAACATGGATGCCTATTGAAATCAGGATGGATTATTGATGAACTTCAGACGATACTCCGTAGGAGAAATACCACATTGTTTCTTGAACACTCTGCTAAAATAAAAGGGGTCAGCAATACCAACGCTCTCAGCAATCTGTTGTACAGATACATCACTTGCCAATAACATTTGTTGTGCCATGTTTATACGATATTTCAATACATATTCTGCTGGACCCATACCTGCATGTCTTCTAAACACGTAGGAAAGTCGATTTCGATTAACATTATTTTGTTCTGCAAGCGATGCGACAGTCAGATTTTGAGCATAGTATTCTTGGATATAGGTAGAGACCCGTTCGAATAAAGTATCTGATTCACAACTATTTTGCCTATGATCAACACATATTAAAGTCTCATTCAGTACATCGCGAAACAGCATCTCTGTCTGAAACTTTGAAATACCTCCGCGCTGATTATACACATGCCAAAGACGCATGATTAATTCAATCAGACGTGGGGATTGACCCGTTGATAATTCAAAATGCTGATGGGAAAAACTTGTCTCTTCGAGGTCCGAACTACATATCCGGTATAAAACGAGGATATATTCCCAGTCCGTTCTATGAAACACGGTTTGATCCAGTTTCATTTTCGCGCCCCCATGTACAACTTTTCCTGGTGAAAAAATATAGGGTGTACCATCAAATTGAAATTGTATTTTTCCTGTAAGAGGAAATACAAATCCAGGAAAAGAATCGGTATAGTCAGCCTGGGGAACCCCTGGATTTCTAGCATATCGATATACTCCTTCAACTTGAAAAGGAATGTGTGCAAAATGCGCTGCTAACTGATTAACGTCTACTTTCACATTACGTACCTCATTTCAAAAGTGTTTGCCGGTCATTCTAAGATAAATCGTTATGCACCTTACTCCAACATTATTGATAACGATTATCACTGTCAACATATATAATGAAAAAGGAAGCTCTTTTTTACATATGGGCAATAGAATCCATCTTGTGTTAACATGTGCACTAACTAATCCAATTGTTTGCTTGAGAAGGGGAACCCATGTCAATTCGAATAAAAATGCTGCTGTCCTTCACGGGCATGCTTGTTATAAGTCTACTGTTCATCCTGCTTACGGCAAGTCTGTATACGATTGCGGCTACAGGGGATCTACAGAGTTTCCGCGATATTTACAAGGTACATTATCAGATCAACCCCCTGACTGAACAGGGAGAATCGATCTTTCAAGAGATGAAGTTTCTGGCCAAAAATGACCCGGATGACCTGCAGAACAAGGTTTTGCTGCGTGAATATGATATGAAGCTTCGAGCTGAGAAGTCAGGGCTCTACATCAGACGAGAGAATAGTCAGATCTTCGAATCACTGACCTTCAACCAGCAAGAACTGAAGCAAGCACTGCCTGCCTATGATCTTAACAATTATCAGATTCGGAGCACCTTCAATATTGGTGAGCGATTTTACGCGTATGCAAAATTTGATTTTCAATATTCAGATGGGGAACGGGGGAGTATCTTTGTCATTCGCGAGAGAAGCCCCTTTGCGGAGCTTACTCGCAAGTTGCTGCCTGTGATGTCATTCCTGCTTATTGGTGTCCTCATCATTGCAAATCTGCTCTTGTTCCGCTGGATCACGCGCAGCTTCATTAAACCATTGAATCAACTACGAAGTTCAGCCGAACATATCAAGGATGGTAATCTATCCTTTAAACTTCAGCTAAACTCTAATGACGAGGTTGGTCAACTCAGCGAAGCGTTTGAGAGCATGCGGAATCAATTACAGCTCTCCTATGCGTTACGACAGCAGGACGAAGTGAACCGCAAAGAGCTTATCTCCAACATTTCGCATGATCTCCGTACACCGATTACCAATATCAAAGGGTATATTGAGGGTATTCGTGACGGCGTGGCTAATACTCCAGAGAAAATGGAGAGTTATGTTAATATCATTCACTCCAAAGCAGTTAGCATGGATAAGCTGGTGGATGAACTGTTTTTGTATTCCAAGCTCGACTTGAACCAAGAACCTTTCCTGTTCAAAACAGTTGATCTCGCTGATTTCCTTGAAGATAGCATCGAAGAGCTGAGATATGATCTGGAGGATAAAGGTGTTGCCCTGGATTGGAATAACCAGGTGTCTGGTCCCGCCATGGCTGCTGTGGATCCGGAGAAGTTAAAACGTACCGTTGTTAATGTGGTGGATAATGCACTCAAATACATGGAGAATGAACATAAACGATTCGAGATCACACTTCAAGCTGATGAGAACTGGATTACGATGGCGTTTAAAGATAATGGCAGGGGAATACCTGAAGAGGCACTGCCTTATATATTTGAACGCTTCTATCGTGCAGAACAATCCCGGAATTCCTCAACGGGCGGAAGTGGGCTCGGGCTAGCAATTGCCCGCCAAATCATTGATGGACATGGGGGCTTTATCTGGGCAGAAAGCCAGCCCAATGATGGCACGAGCATATATATCAAGCTGAAACGGCTGAATGAAGAGAGGAACTAATGAGTAATGGCAAACATTTTGATCATTGAAGACGAAACAACGATTGCGGAACTGGAACGGGATTATTTTGAGCTCAACGGATTTTCCGTGGATCTCTGCCATACTGGAGATGAAGGTCTGAAGCAGGCACTGGAGGGGGACTATAATCTGATCATTGTTGATCTGATGCTTCCGGGACTCGACGGCTTCGAATGTTGCAGGCGCATTCGTGAAGTAAAGGAAGTTCCCATCCTTGTCGTTTCCGCGAAAAAGGAAGAAATCGATAAGATCCGGACATTTAATCTGGGAGTGGATGACTTTATTACAAAACCGTTCAGCCCGAGTGAATTGGTTGCACGAGCAAAGGCTCATTTGACCCGATACGAGAGACTACTTGGCAAAAACAAACCAGCTGAGCAGGATGAAATCCACATTCGCGGGCTTCACATTGATAAAGGATCACGCCGTGTTTTTGTTAATGGAGAAGAGGTGGCGATTACAACCAAGGAGTTCGAGTTACTTGTATTTCTTGCGAGTCATCCCAATCGTGTATTCAGCAAATCAGATCTGTTCGAGCGGATCTGGGGCATGGATTCCACCGGAGACATTGCAACGGTTACTGTCCATATTCGCAAACTGCGCGGCAAGCTGGAGACAGATCCCAAAAATCCGGAGTATATTGAAACCGTCTGGGGTGCAGGCTACCGGTTTACTGCATAAGTTTCGTGAAAATTTAGAGCTAGTTTATATTTTGTTAATAACTTTAGCCTTGGGAGTTTCTTTTTGTCCTCTATTCTATAGATACAGGCAACTACAACCTATAGAGGAGGAATTCAACCATGAATTCTACAACCCGCAAAATCGCTACATTTCTAACCATAACTGCATTAGGTACAGCAGTGTTCCCGTTAACTGCGAATCAAGTACATGCAGCTACATACGTTACTAACATTGCGGCAACAACCACACAGCTTAACCAACAACAGATTGAAGCTGCTATCAAGGATCTGAATAGCTTGGGGATCATGAACGGGTATGCAGATCAATCTATGGGTGAACATCGAGCAATTACCCGTGCGGAGTTAGCTTCATTGGTTTTCAAAACGTTTAATTTGGAGAGCAAGACGGGAGAAACCGTAGAATTAACGGATGTCAATTCCAATGCATGGTATGCGCCATATGCGTCAAAGCTTGTTGAACTTGGCATCATGCATGCTAACGATGGACAATTCAATCCGCAAACTCAAGTGTCGGATGCTGAACTCGAACAGGTCGTATCCAAAGCGATGCAACGTGATGTAAAGTCCGTTCACCATTGGATGAGCGAGTTCTACTCCGAGAACGGTACAGCAACGCGCGGCGAAACAGCAGTGCTGTTGCAAACTGCACACCAAGCTATTCCTTCGGAGCAAGCTCAAATCAAGAGCGTTAGATCACTGAATGCCATTACGTTAATTGTAACTTTTGACAAGCCGCTGACAGCAGCGAATGAAGCTTTTGCCAAGGCACAAACGGACTTTGCGTTTAGTGGCGGGTTGACGTTAACCAATATGCCCCGTTTGAAAACAGGGTCAATCGCGACTTACATCGTTCCAACGTCCGTACAAGATGCTAGTGAAGTGTACAACCTGACTTACAAAGGCCAAGATGCTGGTTCCTTTGAAGGCAGTGGTACGAAAATAAACATGACAACGGCTAGTCAAGTAACGAATGATACATTCGAGATTGAAGCATTGCAAGTGAACAGTGTCGTGGATTATGGTTACATCATTTCGGCTTACAGCGGTGGTCGAGGAGCTAATGCATTTGTGCTGAATGATCAAGAGCAAGCAGGAGGCAAAACATATCAAATCATCTCTTCCATGCAGGCAAGACAAGTTGTAATTACGCCAGAAGGTGGCGAGCCTATCGTTGCCAGATATGTTCCGTTCACGCAATCCACAGACGGTAAACAAGAACCGAAGTTCCGTTTGCCTGAGGGACAAACGCTGAAATCAGGCGTCACATATACGGTTTCTTCGGATTGGGCCAACATCGAAAATGCTTCATTTACGGCGAAATCGTTTGATCCACTAGTGGTTGCAAGTGCTCAAGCAGTGAGCGAAACCTCCATTGAAGTTACACTTGACCAGGACCCTGGGGATGAACTGTTCTCTGGTCGAAGTGTAACGTTAACTTCACCTAGCGGGGATGTTCTGACGGCCACTTATAAATATTCAAGTCGAAAAGGTGCGACGGGTGTATTCGACCTAACAAATGATGGAAAGTTGACTCCGGGTACTACGTATACAATAAACCCAGTTGGGGATTGGAGTATCGCTTCTTCGGTCACCTTGACACTGGAGTAAAGGAGGCAGTATGAGTAAAACGCTGATTATCGTTGTCCTGATAAGCAGTATGTTAATCGTTCAAGGTTGCGTGCCTGAAATGAGAAACGACTCCAACGTGGAGGAAAAGGCCATGACTTCAGCAGATGAACAGCTGTTCAAGGCAGTAGAGGACAGCGATACTGAACGCATCGAAAAAATGATTCAAGCAGGTGCCAATATCAATGCTCAAGATCAGAGTGGACGAACCGCTACAATGATTGCAACTTACAATAATGATCTAACATCGGCTAAAGTGTTAATTGAAGCGGGGGCAGATGTGAATATACAGGACGATATGAAAAATACCCCGTTTCTGTATGCTGGCGCTGAAGGATACTTGGATATTTTGAAGCGGACAATCGAGGCGGGAGCGGACCCAGCGATAACGAATCGATATGGAGGGACAGCACTTATTCCAGCTTCGGAGCATGGATATGTGGATGTAGTGCAAGAACTACTGACTCAAACTTCGGTGGATGTGGACCATGTGAATCAATTGGGATGGACAGCACTACTCGAAGCGATCATTCTTAACGATGGCAATGCTCGGCAGCAGGAGACGATACAATTACTCATTGACCACGGAGCAGACGTAAACATATCGGACCGTGATGGGGTGTCACCACTCAGTCATGCGAAGAATAATGGCTTCAAAGAAATTGAAGACATTTTGGTACGAGCTGGTGCGAAATAAAACCCTTTTAGGGTGAATAAAGAAACAAACATGCTGAGATATATGTAAAAATGGTTTTCATGGAGCGCCTGATTCCTTCTATGCTGAAGGGCAGGCGCTTCATTCAATCCATCTTACGTGTATGAAACTGGCATAGTCTTAACATAACAGGATTAGATACAAGAACGAAGATCTTAAAAATTGAATATCTCTGCTTTAAAGTTTGCTATAGTTTACCACCATGCTTCCGGATAAAATGGAAATACCAACCATGTAAGCGCTATCTATTATTGCGCTGATTATACATGTTGGAATCATTCATGGAGGTGTATGATGAAGAGGAAGTCTTGGTATACTTTGGCGGTAACTGGTGTCATCTCTTTGTTTTTTTCGGTAAGCGCTTTCGCGGGTTATGTGTTCTGGGAACCTCTAACCTATTTTAACGCAAGTACGTGGCAAAAAGCGGATGGGTATTCCAATGGGAACATGTTTAACTGTACGTGGAGGGCTAACAATGTTAATTTTACAAGTGACGGCAAGCTTAAGCTTGGTTTGACCAGCTCTGCACAGAACAAGTTTGATTGCGGAGAGTATCGTACCACGAATACGTATGGGTACGGGTTGTATGAAGTCAGTATGAAACCTGCCAAGAACACAGGTGTAGTTTCCTCATTTTTCACATACACAGGCCCTGCACATGGCACCCAATGGGATGAGATTGATATCGAATTTTTAGGAAAAGACACAACCAAAGTGCAGTTTAATTATTATACCAATGGGGTTGGTAATCATGAGAAGATTATCAATCTAGGGTTTGATGCATCCCAGGGCTTCCATACTTACGCATTTGACTGGCAGCCGGGACATATCAAATGGTATGTTGATGGTGTATTGAAACATACGGCAACCAGCAATATTCCTAAAACACCCGGAAAAATCATGATGAACCTGTGGAATGGAACAGGAGTAGATAGCTGGCTCGGTCCTTATAATGGGGCTAATCCGCTCTATGCAGAGTACGATTGGGTCAAATATACGAGTAATTAAGCAGACTGAAGCAGCCGTTAGCGGCTGCTTTTTTCTATATTCTGGCATTGTATTTATTCAATATATGTATTCAATATCCAATATCCTAAATTAATGCAATAAATGTTGCAATATTAGTATGGGCATAAATATCAAAAATTCATTATGATTAACCTGTAAGCAACATTACATAGACTGGGGGAACGAAGTTGGACACAAGTAAAAAGAGACGAGTAGGCAGTTTGGTCATGATCGGTGTATTGGCCCTATCTGCAGCCTTGAGTGGGTGTAGTAACGGGAGCGATAAGAAAACAGAATCGAGTACACCAGCGACAACGTTGGAGCTCAAAAATGGGAAGTATGATCCACCAGTATCCATTACGTATTTACGACCATGGGGTCCAGACGTGAAGTTTAAGTCAGGCGAGGATCAGGATAACAACGTCCATACAAAATGGGCCAAGGAGAAACTCGGAATTGAGTTGAAAAACCAGTGGATATCTCCATCCACCAATAATGCATTTGAGACAAAACTGCGTCTATCGCTTGCTTCCAATGCGGACATGCCGGACATTATTTCGTATCGCGGCGAATTCAATCTGGTGCGTGAATTGATTGAGTCCGGAAAATTTGTCGATGCGGGCGAGTTGTTTGACAAATATGCCAGCGACACATGGAAAGCAGCCGTAAACGAAGATCCTTCCGTATGGTATCCATACATGCAAGATGGCAAAAAGATCGGTATTCCGATTCTGGACTATTCCTATAATGGTGATCCTGTCATGTGGATCCGTGAAGACTGGATGAAGAAATTCAATCTGGAAGCACCTAAAACTATAGATGATCTTGAAGTCATTATGGAAACGTTTACGAATGAAGATCCGGATGGCAATGGGAAGCAGGACACTTACGGACTCACCATTGGCTTCAAGAACTGGCTGAACACATGGATGTCAGAAGCTGGGTGGGTATTTGGCGCTTATGGTACAATGCCAAACCAATGGAATCTGACGGCAGATGGAAAACTTGAATACGGTTCCGTTACACCTGGTGCAAAGCAGGCTTTGGCCAAATTACAGAGCTGGATGAGCAAAGGGTATATCCCGGAAGAAGCCGGCGTGTATGATGAGACAAAAGCAGCTGAAGAATTTACTGCCGGAAAAGCAGGTATTGTGGTTGGTCCTCACTGGATGCCATCCTGGCCGCTGGAGGATGTGAAGAAAAACAATCCGGAGGCTGAATACAAGGCGTATCCAATTCCTTCTGGTCCAAACGGTCAAGCAGGAAGACACGGTACGTCAAACGGAAACGGCGTAGTTCTGATTAACAAAGACATGAAAAATCCGGAAGCCTTTTTCACCTATCAGAACTATCTCTTTGATCACTATGCGAATCCTAAAGAGGGCGATGAGTTCGAGCATGGATTTGCCGAAGGATACGATTGGGTTATGGTAGATGGGAAACCATCAACCGATGCAAGTCTTACGGGTGGTTATGCTCCCGAGAAGTACACGTTGACTTTTGATGGAGCGAGAATACCAAATCTAAGCATGACAACACTTGCCAAGCTGGCAAGCGGTGAAGAAGCAACTACACCGTTTGAGAAGAAAATCAAATCAGGTGTACCAGTACCTATGCTTGATGCAGCCAAGATTGTTTTGGATCAAAAAGATATCGTGTTCAATCAAATGTTTACCGGTGCACCTTCAATGACGATGCAGATGAACAATGACATTTTGACGAAGATGGAGAAGGATACCTTCTCTCAAATTGTATATGGCAAAACCTCTGTGGACGCGTTCGACTCATTTGTTGAGAAGTGGAAGTCTTCAGGCGGAGATCAGATTACGAAAGAAGTTAACGAGTGGTATGATTCCGTGAAAAGCGGAAAATAGGATGACAAAGGGCTGGCTGAAATGATTCATCCCGGCCAATAAGCACCAAAAAGGCATTGCAGGAGAAAATCTCCGGCAATGCCTTTTTGTAATTGATATAGAGTAGGGGAAACCGGAGAGATTACTAGAACGTCAAGTCTGGCCTGAGTATCTTAAACCGGCAGATTTTCCCGATATTCTTGCGGTGTAAGATCATAAAACTTCTTGAAAACTCGAATGAAATACGCGGTATTGTTGTAACCGACAAGTTCTGCAATCTCAAACACTTTGGCAGTTGATGTTCGCAAATGATAGGCTGCTTTCTCCATTCTTAACCGATACACATAGGCAGTAAGTGCTTCACCTGTCTCCGCCTTGTATACCTTGGACAAGTACACTGGATGCAGATGCACATGGTCAGCAATTGCAGGCAGTGATACATCACCAGCCAGATGAAGGTCGACAAAACTTTTGACGCTGCGCACAATGGTGCTGTGATTGTCTCTAAGCTCTTGTTCAGCATCATCTCGTATGTAATGAAGTGTACGGACGGACCAGTCCTGTAGCTGCTGCGCAGTGGAATAGCTGGGAGCTTGAAAGTAACGATAGGACTCTGCTGGAATCAAAGAAGAGATTTGTTTGCCATTTTTATGAATGATGTACGCAAACGCGCCCGCAATAGCAAAATACACCTCAAAGGTTGACTCGGCAATATCATGATGTTCATTGGAATGCAGCAGTTCCTCAAAAATGTGCTCGATTTTCTGTTCCACATCCTCAAAGCGACCAGCTTCGAGCAGGCTAATCAACGTTGGCGGCTGATACAGCGACCTAATCGTATGTAGAGGATTGGCATCCGTTTCATCGGAAGCGGTGACAAACAAACCTTGCACCTGACCCATCCGTTTACGCATGGACATAACCGTTCGCTCATAGAGTTCTCCAATTTCGTGGGGAAACTTGCCCCAACTGGAGACGGAAATGGAGATTGCACCTTTCAGGTATAACTGAACATTGGTTTGAATCTGGGCAGCATACTGCTCAAGCAATGTCTGAGGCGTCTCACTCCTGCTATAACTCATCGTTGTGGAATGTTTCATGCTTACCAGAACAACAATGTAATCATGAACGTCACGTGTATGCCAGATATGAAAATGATTATGCATCACTTCACTTATGATATTACATATCGCATATTCCATTAGGGCCAGGTCGCCGTGTGCCATATCGGATAGATGTTTCTCCATACGAATAATCAGCATGCCGAGATCTTCTCCTACGGAGTAGGGAAGCTCCAGCAGATCAAGCTTGTCTGCCAGCGTCTTCTGATCATAGACTTTTCCAGTCAGCAACTCATGCAGCATCGTGGATTGAAGCAATGGCAGATGATCCTGAAAGGCGTGTAAGGCTCTTTGATGAGATGCTGCGGTTTCCCACTTTTCTTTAATTCGATGAACAAGACGTTGCACGGATTCGATCAGATCTTCATCACTAACGGGTTTCAGCAAGTAATCAAAGCTTTCCTGCGCAATGGCCTGTTTCGCATATTCAAAGTCGGCGTGACCTGATAACAGAATTGTCTGCACATGAGGCCACTTTTCATGAATCGCTGTAATCAGTGCAATGCCTGACATTTCGGGCATACGTATATCCGTAATTACAATGTCAATGTCGTGGTTGTCCATAATTTCCAGCGCTACTGCACCGGATAATGCTTCATGAACTGTACCGATCCCGCAGCTTTCCCACGGAATGGTCTCTGCCAGCGTTTCCACGACGGAACGTTCATCGTCAACTAATAATATTTGCAGCATGGGTCGTTCACCTACTTGTCTGTATTGTCGTGCCACGTGATGTTAACTTTAATCCCACCCATTGAAGAATGATCATAAGATAGTCCAGATCCTTCACCGTACAGAAAAGATAAACGCTGATGGACATTCCATGTACCACATCCCATATTCTCATCCAGCGGTTTAAGAAGATTATCTCTCAGATGATCAAGTTGTTTCTCAGACATGCCAAGCCCGCTGTCCTCCACGATAATTGTGTACACATCATCCTCGCAGTCCGCATAGATTTTAATCTCACCATCTACCGATTTGGGCTCCAGACCATGAATAATAGCGTTCTCAATAATAGGCTGGAGGGTTAGTCTGGGAACTGTTTTATCTAAAATATCATGGGGCACGTCGATTGTAAAATGCATTCGTTCCAGACGAAGTGACTGGATTTCCAAATAATTTTTGACCATTGTCAGCTCTTCACGAAGCGTGGCTTGATCCTTTTCGGACCTGGTTATGTATCGGTAATACTCTCCCAGATTCAGTGCCATGGCTACTACGGCCTTTTCATTTTTCATTCGGGCCATGTTCTTGATATAGAACAGACAGTTATATAGAAAATGCGGATTAATCTGCGATTGCAACTGTTTGAGCGTGGCTTCCCGACTTCTTAATTTCTCCTCATATACATTCTCGATTAATTCTTGAATTCGTTGAGCCATGATGTTGAAACGTGCAAATAACAAGCTGAACTCATTGCGTGCAGAATGATGAAGCCGAACGGAAAAGTCCCCGGTGGACAAGCGATTTGTCCCTTTCACTAACTGTAAGAGTGGAAGCTGCACACTTCGGTAGAGTGTATATAATACAACAACGCTCATCACGATCAGAACGGCAATTGAAGCGTAAAAAAGATTCCGGCTACTCGTAATCGGTTTCAAAATTTGCTGCATAGGCACATAGTCAACATAATACCAGCCGAGGCTCTTGGATTGAATATAAGAGACGTAATATTCCGTTTTGTGCAACGTTATACTGAATCCACCGCTGGCCTGCAGTTTTGCTTCTTTCAGGGAAGGCAGGATTGCGTTCAAGGTCTCCTTTCCAGAACTATTGCTGATTAATCCATAATCGGGATGGAACATGAACGGGTCGCCTTTATTATTTAACTTGTTTTGATTAAGAAGTGCAGTTAAGTGATGAACTGGAAAACTGATTTTGGTAATCAATCTGGCTTTGCCAGGTCTCGCCATCGCTGTCGTTGGATCGGTGGTGTACCAGATAAACTGATTGTTGGCATAGGTCCAGGATTGCGAGAGAGGCTCCTTAAATTCATCATCCATGTACGGAATGTAAGCATAATAATCCGTTGATATCACTTTTTGCATCCTTGGGAAGTATAGTGTGATGGTCGAATGCCATTTGCTTGCTGCGTTGTACAGATTCATTTTCTCCAGAATGGCGCTTCCAACTTTCACACGTTCATAGGGAATGTCCTTGTAGTCGGGACGTTGATATTCCTGAATACTCGAATCTTGCCCAATAGACATCCCATACAATGACAGTTGGTAAATGTTGGATTCTACTGAATCAGCAAATGTTGAGAGATGATTCATCGTATTGTTTTGAATCTCGTGTTCGATAACACGCACGCTTTCCCGGTTCGAGTATGTATAGAGAAACAGCACCAGAATAAGCAGTATCACAAACAACAGTGTAATTTTGGTAAAGACATTCAAGCGTGTGAACAAAGTCCAACCTCCTTAATCTTATTAAAATATTGATATCGTTGTTGCAATATTAGGATATAGATCACAAATTTCCATTGCTATAATTTTAATATACAAGTTCACGATGACTTGTAAAATACAAAATTTAGAACATGGGGGATGCAGGAGTGAAGGAACATACGTTAGAAACGCCGCATAAACGGCGCTCCACCAGGGTTAAACAGCGCTGGAATATGCAACGGAACTGGACCTTGCATATGATGCTCATTCCAGCTGTATTGCTGGCACTGGTGTTTCAGTACATACCGATGGGTGGCATTGTAATTGCTTTTCAGGATTTCAAACCATACTTGGGATTTTCTGAATCCAAATGGGTGGGTTGGGACAATTTCCGATATTTATTCTTATATCCGGACGTAGGTCAGGTGATCTGGAATACGCTGGTCATTGCATTTTTCAAAATCATCGCAGGACTGTTCGCTCCATTCCTGTTTGCCATTTTGCTCAATGAAGTGCGCTTGACGGCATTCAAGAGAGTAAGTCAAACGCTTGTGTATCTACCGCATTTCCTATCTTGGGTTATTCTCGGTGGTATTCTGCTCGATATCCTGTCTCCTCAGGGCGGCATGGTCAACCAGCTTGTCGTAGCCTTTGGAGGAGAACCGATCTTCTTCCTGGGAGACGGTACATGGTTCCGAATAACGCTGATCCTCAGTGATGTGTGGAAAGAATTTGGTTTTGGTACGATCGTATTTCTGGCTTCTCTCTCAGGAATTAATCCTGCACTCTACGAGGCTGCCGAGGTGGATGGGGCCAACCGATTTAAACAGACGCTGCACATTACGATTCCGGCATTAATGCCGATTACAATCGTACTGATGACACTCTCTATCGGCAATATCCTGAACGCCGGTTTTGATCAGGTGTTCAACTTGTACAATCCGCTTGTGTATGACAAAGGCGACATCATTGACACCTTTGTATATCGACTCGGGATTCTGAACGGGAAGATGAGTTTTGCCACAGCAGTAGGGTTGTTCAAATCTGTGGTTGCTACCATTTTGATTGTTATATCTTACAGAATGGCTTACAAACTAGCTAATTATCGAGTTTTCTAGAGAGGAGAAAAGGGCTTGTATTATAAAACAAAAGGATACCGCATATTCAGCATCGCTAACTATACTTTTCTTGGGATATTATCGATACTCTGCATTTTACCAATTATTCATATATTGGCTGTTTCATTCAGCAGTATGGCGCCAGCATCATCAAACCTGGTTACCTTCTGGCCCATCGGGTTCACAACCGACGCATATGTAAAAACATTCGGGAATTCAAACTTCATCAACTCCTTGATCGTATCACTTAAACGGACTGTAATTGCGACCATCATTGGTATGGTCATCATGCTCTTAACCGCATTTCCGTTGTCGAAGGAAGACATCAGTTTTAAAGGTCGCTCCTTATATACGTGGTTTTTCGTATTTACCATTTTGTTCAGCGGCGGTTTGATTCCAAGTTACATTCTGATCCAGAAGCTTGGCCTGATGAATACAATCTGGGCGCTTATTCTGCCTGGCGCACTGTCCGTGTGGAACGTTATTCTCATGATGAACTTCTTCCGCGGTCTGCCCAAAGAACTTGAGGAAGCAGCTTATTTGGATGGAGCGGGTCATATCAAAACGTTGATTCTGGTCTATGTACCGCTTTCACTTCCAGCTATCGCAACCTTGTCCTTATTTACGATGGTGTATCAGTGGAACTCCTGGTTCGACGGCATGATCTATATGTCTGATATTAAAAATTATCCACTTGCTTCTCTATTACAGACCATTATTGTTCAGCAAGATCTCAGCAAAATCAACGTCGATCCTTCCATGTTGGAGAATATCTCGCAGCGAACCGTACGCGCAGCACAGATCTTTATCGGCGCGCTTCCGATCCTGATGGTATACCCGTTTTTACAACGTTTCTTCGTTAAGGGGATCGTTATTGGAGCAGTTAAGGAATAGGCTATGCAAATGCAAGGATAACTGAGCTGAGGGAGGAAGAAGGATGAGAAAAGGACTGGCATGTATGGTGGCATGGAGTTTAATGGCTTCTCTCGTTTATCCAGCAACTGCTGGAGCAGAAAGTGTACAGGGTCAAGCGGAGGTGGGAAATGTGCAGGCGAAAAGCCTGCACTTCTCTGTTCCCTATACAGATCTGACCGGGCATTGGTCACAATCTGCAGTTACACGTTTGCAAGACTTGAATTTATTGAAAGGTTATACGGACGGTACGTTCAAGCCCAGTCAGGTCATTAGCCGAGCTGAATTCGTCATGATTCTGGATCGGGCCTTTGGTTTCACCGGTAATGCGGCGACTGGTTCATATGCGGATATGACTTCAGACGATTGGTACTATGACGTGATGGTACGAGCGAATGGTTCTGACATCATCGAAGGGACAGACCGTGAACATCTGTCACCACAACAACCGATTACACGCCAAGATGCAGCGGTTATGGTAGATCGAGCTTTTCAACTTTCAGCGGTTACAAATGAAGATAGTGAACAATTGAAATTTCAGGATGCAGATGATATTTCTAGTTATGCAAAGAAAGCGCTTACCTATCTGGTGAACGAAAATATTCTTAAAGGTTTCCAAGGCAAATTAAATCCCAAAGCCCCGATTACACGAGCGGAGACGGCAGAGTTACTGTCAGCGATGATTGCAGATGTAAAAAGCACTCCTGGAACATATGAGTCCCGGGTAGATGGCAACTTGATTATTAAATCGACGGATGTCACGTTAAAAAATATTGTTGTTAATGGAAATCTGCTGCTGGCAGAAGGCATAGGCGAGGGATCTGTTGTTCTTCAGGGCGTAACTGTTACAGGAAGTGTCATCATTAAAGGCGGAGGCAGTCATTCCATCAACATTAACAACTCCAAGCTGAAGCGAGTAGTCGTTGACAAACGTGGGGAACCCGTCAGAATTGCCATTACGGAAGAAAGCAACATTCAGGAGATGCATGTAAAGCAGAAATCCATTCTGGAGATCTCTTCAAACAGCCTGATTGATTCCATGAATATTCATGCAGAAGCGAGTCAGACTCGAATGGATACCAAAGGTACGATCCAAAAATTGAGTGTAGATGCCGATGATGTTGTGATCAACGGAGAGAAAGTAAAACAAGGATTGCGCACATCCATGGTGGGTGAAGCCCAACAACCTGCTTCATCGCAGCCTGGTGGTTCAACAAGTGTGACAAGTACACCCACACCATCTTCTCCAGACGGGCAATCACCGTCTACACCATCAACACCAAGCAATCCGGCTGGCGAAAAACCGGTTCCAGCAACAACGATTCCGCATGATCAATGGGAGCTGGTCTGGAATGATGAGTTTAACGGGCCTTCGATTGATTCTTCCAAATGGACCGTGCAGGATACAGGACTCGTTTATAACAATGAAATGCAATATTACAGCCCCGATAACACTCGCATTACAAAAGATCAGAATCGAAGCGTGTTGCAGATTGAAGCAAAAAAGGGTCCGAAAAACGGAAAGGATTACAGCTCTGGCAAACTGATCTCCATGGGAAAAGGAGACTGGACCTACGGTAAAGTAGTTGTACGTGCAAAGCTTCCGATTGAAAAAGGCATGTGGCCTGCCATATGGATGATGCCAACAGATGAAGCACATTATGGTGGATGGCCTGCCTCTGGTGAGATCGATATTATGGAGTTAATTGGTGGCAAAGAGAGTAATAACAAGGTATATAGCACATTGCATTATGACAGTGTGAAGCCTGACGGCTCCCATGGACATGATCAGGGAAGTCTTACTCTTCCGAAGGGAGAAACTTTCGCTGACGATTATCATGATTTCCAGGTGGAATGGTTGCCGGGTATGATTCGTTTCTATGTGGATGGAAAGTTGCATCATGAAGTGACCAACTGGCAAACGAAGGCCGCCGGCCAACCCGAGTATTATACGTTCCCTGCACCATTTGATCGTCCATTCTATCTGATTCTGAATCTGGCAGTTGGAGGAGACTGGCCGGGGGCACCTGAAAGCAACTTCACTTCTGAAAAGATGAATGTTGACTTTGTGCGAGTATATTCTTACAAAAATCTAGACACATGGCCTGATGTAACAACAAATCCCATCGAGCCTGCGCAACAGCGTGACCCACAAACCGATGGCAATCAAATCTACAATGATCATTTTGCGGAAGGGTCTGAAGACAATGGAGTGCCTCTTCAGTGGAAATTCATCACAAATGCTGATGGAGCTGGCAGTGTCAAAGTTGTAACGGATGAGCAGAAAGGGAAAGCAGCAGAAGTTACCATTGATGCATCGGGTACTGAAAACTACTCGGTTCAACTCACTCAGATGCCGATGTACATCAAGAAAAACAAAAAGTACAAGATACAATTTGATGCGAAAGCATCTGCTAACCGTACGATCATGTCCAAACTGAACCAATTCGAAAAAAGTTGGACCAATTATTCGGGTGATAACACCTTTGCACTCACGACAGATTGGCAATCCTATGACTATACCTTCAATATGCGGGATGGCACGGATAACAATGCCAGATTCGAATTTAATCTGGGGTTGGATGATACAACCGTTTGGTTTGCCAATGTCAGGCTGATCGAGGTGGGTGAAGCTGATCCGTTAACTGTCGAACGAAACGCGCTACCTGATGGCAACTTTATTTACAATGGCACATTCGATCAAGGCAAGGAGCGTCTGGGATTCTGGTCAAGTAGCATTCAGGACAGTGCGGCAGCCAATATAAGTGTAAATAACTTTTCGAAATTCCCAATTATGGAGCGTCAGCTGGTTGTTGATGTTACTCAAACGAATAATGACCCACAACAAGTTTCGGTGAACCAACCGGATTTGAAACTGGAAGCTAATACAACGTATGGTTTCTCCTTAGATGCCAAGGCAGACACACCGCGAAGTATCGACATTGATGTTGTCAGCAGTAATGGGCATACGGTACAGGTTCATCAAGGACAAAACCTCTCCTTGAACCAAGAAATGAAAACATTCACCGGAGAAATCATCATTGGAGATGGAGCATCAATCGCACAATCCGAGCTAAGACTGTTATTCGGCAGTTCTAAAGGTAAGGTATATGTGGACAATGTTCGTCTGACGAAACGCGGCAAACCTCTGTCAGTGAATGGCTACGCACATGTTCCTGCAACCGAAGCCTGGATGATGCAGGGCTTACAACTGGAGGACTCCGTAGAAGGAGGAAAACATGTCAGTTACATGGATCAGGGAGATCTGCTGCAATATAAAATCGATGTAGCTCACGACGGAGTATATGTTCTGTCTGCCCGAATGGCCAGTGGAAAAAGTGATTCCAAGGTTCAGTTCAGCATTCAGGATGAACAAGGTACAACCGTTGCACAATCAGACCTGAGTCTCGGAGACACGGGTGGATGGCAAGCATATCAAACGGTGTATTTTCCAGGGGTCAACTTGACAGCAGGCAAACCCTATTATGTGAATTTTGAAGGAGCAGATTATAATACACGTTGGGTGGATATTTCACAAAACAAAATTCAGAACAGTGAGCTAACAGCTGATCTGAATAATTGGGAGCTAACTCCTAATGATCTGACAGCCTCACATGACGAGGGCGCAGGATTAACGATTAAATTGCCTGGTACAAGTGAACATTGGTGGGATGCTTTGTTGCAACAAGGTCAGATCAAACTTGATGCAAACAAAACGTACCGACTTACCTTCGAGGGATCTGCTTCCAGTCCTAAATCCATGCAAGCGGTTCTTTCTCAGAATGCAGGGGATTTTGTGAAGTATTTTGAAGAAGAAGTGGAATTAACCGCAGATCAAAAGTCGTATAGTTATACCTTCACTATGGGGGATAGCTCCGATTCGGCAGCTATGCTTGCATTTGGATTAGGATATCCGCTATCTACAGGTGAACACTTGATTCACATCAATAACGTCCAGTTATATGAAGTTAATCCGAATGCAGATCAAGGTGGGCAGCCTGCTCATGTTAATCTTATTCCTAATGGAGACTTCACCAAAGGTAAGGAAGGTTGGTTTACCCATGCGGACGGTAATGCAGCGGACCTTGAGATGCAAGTTAGCAATCAACAGCTTCAAGCCAAAATTGGTCATGCAGGCCAGCATCCATGGGATCGTCAAGTTATGAATGAAGGATTTGGCATACAGCAAGGTTTTAAATATAAATTAACGTTTAAAGCCAAAGCGGAGAAGTCCAGGAAATTGGGTTTGGGGATTGGATGGGTCGATGCAGCTGCCAACTATGAATGGCATGGGTTCTTTGGGGCACGAGTTGATTTGACCCCAGAAGAACAGGAGTTCACGTTTACATTTGATGCAACAGAAGACAGCTATGCGAATACTCGAATTTCATTTGATCTGGGTAACATTGATGGTGAGCAAGATGGCAACACAACCGTCTCATTATCCGAGGTCAGCTTGATTAATCTGGGTCCTGCCAATTAGCTTCTGAATTCTCTATAATTTGTCTTATATGCTTGCCAAGAGACTGTCAGTGAACATTGCTGGCAGTCTTTTCTTCATATATCGCAGACATTGAGCGATACGTACTTACTCTATCCTAAAAACGAATGAACAAAAGAGATAATGTCTGTATAGTTCGTAAATAACTGTGAACAAATCGTTAATTCATTGACATTGCATGTAATTTTAATTAGAATACGAAATGGACTTCAGGTTGAAAACAGATATGAGTATCTTTATGTTTAGTTTAGAGCTTAGCTGTTGAATCTTTTAATCCTAACAACGAATATAGGAGCGACAATATTACAATCCTATATGAAGATTAGGATTTTTTGTTTTTAGCTTTGGAGTATAATTTGAAAGTTGGAGGCTGGCTTTACCATGGACAAATGGTTCAAACTTAAAGAACGAGGCACGACCATCCCCACAGAAATTATCGCAGGGGTTACAACATTTTTCACAATGGTATACATAGTTATCGTAAACCCAGGAATACTCAGCAGCACAGGCATGGACTTTAACGGAGTATTCATAGCAACGGTACTGGCAAGTATTGTGGGAACTCTGATTATGGGAATATGGTCCAATTATCCAATCGTCATTGCGCCGGGTATGGGCCTGAATGCATTCTTTGCCTATAGCGTAGTTGCCGGGTATGGCGTATCTTGGCAGGTTGCACTGGGAGCCGTATTTATAGCAGGGATTTTGTTTATTATTTTATCACTGACTTCATTCCGTTACATGTTGCTAGATGCAATTCCTGCTAGCTTAAAACATGCCATAACCGCAGGGATCGGATTGTTTATTACAACGGTAGGTTTGCAAAATGCCGGGATTATTGCCGATTCAGAATCGAATTTGATTACGATCGGAAACTTGGCTGAGCCGATGGCTTATCTGACCATTATCGGATTGATTATTACCGTTGTGCTGATGGCTTATAATGTGAAAGGTTACCTGTTCATCGGAATGGTGGTAACAGCGATACTTGCCTGGATCATGGGACTATTCCAAATGCCGGAATCGATTGTATCCATGCCGCAAGGCCTCGCGTCAACGGCTTTGCAACTGGATCTGGCAGGGGTATTCTCGAATGGTTTATATACAATCATATTTACCTTCTTGTTGATCACGCTGTTTGATACGACAGGCACGATGCTCGGCGTTGCTGAACAAGCAGGATTGCTTAAGGATGGTAAATTCCCACGCTCGCGTGGCGCATTATTGGCAGATGCCGTAGGAACAACCTCAGGTGCTTTGCTCGGAACAAGTCCAACATCGGCTTACATCGAATCCAGCACAGGGGTAGCTGCAGGAGGAAGAACGGGACTGACAGCGGTAACGGTAAGTGTGCTGCTTGCGCTGACCTTGTTCTTCACACCGATCGTAAGTGTAATATCAAGCATCCCGGCGATCACTTCTCCGGCACTGATCATTGTTGGATACTTTATGATTAACGTTATCAGCAAAATCAAATGGGATGATCTCGAAGAAGCATTTCCTGCCTTCCTGATTATCATTCTTACTCCATTGACGCATAGTATTGCAACAGGCATCGGCGTAGGTTTCATCTTTTATCCGGTACTCAAGCTGCTTCGTGGAAAAGGTAAAGATGTTCATCCAATCTTCTACATTTTTGCGGTATTGTTCTTCATTCAGCTTGTGTTCCTGGACCACTAAAACTGTCTTATCCTATGGAGAACTGCTCTCAACAAGCAGCTCTCTTTTTTTTGTAGTTCATACTCCGTTCATATTCCCGTCACGAAGGGGACATCTTTCATGGTTACACTATACCTATGTCGCAAGAGCGGCTCTACAGATATAAACGACAGGAGAAGATGGAAATGGCAGAAGCAGTGGATGTAACAACAACGGGGACTAAGGGCCGTAAAAAACGGTACTTATGGTTGAAAATAATAGGTGGTATTGTCGGCGCGCTGGTGCTGTTCATGGGCATCACGTTTGTCGTTCATACGATAAGTAATGGGGCAGAGAAAAAGAAAATCGAATCGTACGGCCAATATGTCAATGTTGATGGGAAAAATATGAATGTATCCATTCAAGGTAGCGGCGAACAAACCATCGTGTTACTTCCCGGACAAGGAACACCGTCACCAGTACTTGATTTCAAATTGTTAATCGATGAATTAACTTCCGATTACAAAGTTGTGGCGATTGAGCCTTTCGGTTATGGGTTAAGTGACCAAACCGAAACGGAGAGAACCACCGAGAATATTGTTAGTGAAATTCATGAAGCTGTACAGCAACTCGGTATAGATCGTTATATTCTGATGGGGCATTCCATCACGGGACTGTACGCGGCGACTTATGTGAACACGTATCCGGATGAAGTCTCTGCTTTTGTCGGGATCGATAGCAGTGTTCCGAATCAACCTGGCATGGATGTTAAATTACCTTTGAACTTAATGAAATTCTTTCAAAAATCAGGCTTAATGAGAGTACTCAATAAAGTGAGTGGTGATTCATATGCATCACTTGACTATGATGAACATACCAAAGAACAGATGAAGTTGATTTCGAATCAAGTCTCGACAAATCCGACATTAGTAAATGAGCTTAAACATCTGGGTTCCAATTTCAAAAATGGAGAAAAACTCACGTATCCTAGTGATCTGCCAGTGCTTCTCTTTGTTCAATCCAATAACGAGAAAAACCCGCAGTGGATTCCGCTACATGAAGCACAAGCCAAACAATCCGCGCAGGGCAAAATGATCCCAATGGAAGGTTCACATTACCTGCATCATACCAAATACAAAGAAATTGCCGAGGAATTCAAATCTTACATGAAACAAATCCAATAGGATGATTGATTAATAAACTGCGGTACCGAATCTGGTGCCGTGGTTTTTTGTTATCAGGAGAGGCTAAAATAAAGACTTGACCTTAGGTCAGACCTAAGGTTTATGCTTGTAATATGAAAAACAGCAAAGGTGGTGAATTGGTTGAGTGATGAAATTACGATTAGTGAGCTGGCAAAGCTGATGAAAGTCTCTGTACATCAAATTCGATACTTCGAAGAAAAAGGGGTGTTACACCCTGCTTATATAGCAGAAAACCAATACAGGATGTATGGGGTAGATGAAATTTACCGTCTATCTCATATTTTATTGCTTCGCAAAATGGGACTGTCTGTTCAAATGATCAAGGAATGTTTGAGTAACCTGACAACCGTTCAAATCACATCATTATTTCGCCAAGCGTTAGCAGACACGGAAGCAGCCATCACTCAGCTTCAGCAAACAAAGCACCTTATCAGCAAGTTGCTGCAGGAGAAAGATCATATTCCACGTGATGAGGATCAAGTGACTTATTATATTGATACTCGTGAGGAGATTCACTTATCCCTGTGGTTCCATATGGAAGCGCAAGAGTACTTGCAAGCAAGGCAACTGATCCAACTTAAAGAAAACATTCCCAATTTATTTGAAGCCGACATCCATTATGCGTACGATGAGACGGACACCGTAGGAATTTATACACAAAAGGAGGGAGCGAACGATTTAGTTTTGCCTAGAGGAAAATACCTTTCTCGTCATGTATATGTACAAATTGAAACTGAACTCAAAGAACATATCAACGAATTTTATGCTTACGCAGAAGATCAGGGCTATCCCTATCACGGTCCACTTATTATGGTAGAAAAATCTTATTTATCTTTATTCACACCAGAAAAGCTTCATTATGAGCTGTTGTTACAAATGATCGATTAGGGGAGGCACACAGTGACAACTTCCATTCAGATAGAACCCGTTTGTCCCCAGTTTCATCAAGCTGTTGCTGAACTCATGGCTTATGGTTTTGGACACAAATTTCAAAAGATCACTTCATTGTCCATAACTGATCTGGCTTACGTATTTGAACAGTTGCTCAATCATCCGCCCATAGAACAAAGTACTCTTCGAGTCATTGCACGTGAAAATGAGGAGATTGTTGGCACCATGTGCTTGAAATGGAAGGAAGCAGATAACAGAGCAGCAATAACAAGCGTTCGTGCCAATCCTCATTGGTGGAGCCACTGCAATAGAGTTGGCATGTGGAAACTGCTTCAGTTAATAACTGGTTTACATCTGCTGAAGCATACTCCTAAATTAGGCGAATGTTATGTGGAAGATCTGGTTGTACATCCACAGCACCAAGGCAAGGGAATTGGTACGCAGTTGCTTCAATGGGCACAGAAATATATGTTGCAATCCAAATCAATGTCATCTCTTAGCTTGCATGTGGCAAGTCAGAATCATCAAGCGATACAGTTATATGAACGCTATCAATTTCGCAAGCAGTATAGCACAAACAGCTTTCTGACCGGCCTGCTCTTAGGCGAAAACCAATGGCATTACATGATTTACAAAGGAGATAGTTATGTTTAATTGGAAAAAACGATACATCTCAGTTATTGTGGCAATCTTACTGATGGTTGGTGCAGGACTGTACATAGTCGATCAAAGTGATTTTGACATGGAGGAACAAACCATTGAAATTCAATCTCCACAGGGCAAGTTAACAGGTACGCTCACGTTACCCAGAAACCATTCAGGCAAGCTAGGTCTAGTACTGTTTATTCACGGTGACGGTCCGATAGACTCTACTCATGGTGAGGGATACAAACCGTTGTGGGAGCGACTGGCATCGATCGGGTATGCATCCTTGTCGCTAGATAAACGGGGAATCGGGGGTTCAGAGGGAAACTGGCTAGATCAAAGCATGGATGATCGTGTTGTGGAGGCACAGCAAGCTATTGCATGGGCGAAAGAACAATCCATCATTGATGATTCCAGAATAGGCGTATGGGGTGCCAGCCAAGCAGGCTGGGTGATTCCTAAGCTTGCTGGGAAAGAACATCTCGCCTTCAGTATCTTGGTATCACCAGCGATAAACTGGTTGGAACAGGGAGAATACAACACACGCAGCCAAATGGCGAAAGATGGTTATTCCACGGAGGAGATTCAAAATCAGGTCGATTATGAAAACCAGATTAAAGAGATTTTAAAGAAACATGGCACATATGAAGAGTACACCAAGATTGCTCGAGAGCATGATCTGATTTCCAAAGAACGCTGGAACTTCATAAAGAAAAATTTTGCTTCAGATGCCACGGCGGATTTGCATCATTTCAAAACCCCGGTACTCCTTCTGCTTGGAGAAGATGATGTGAATGTGGACATTGTTGATACAGAGCAAGCATACCGTAAAGGAATTCAGCCATCTTCCTTGCTCCATGTGAAAATCTTCTCTAATACAGAACATTCGATGTTACCAACCTCTATTGCAGGCTCGGAATGGAAACAATCACTACGATTTCTGTTTGCTCCGAGAAGCATTACAGTGGATGGGTATATGGATGAAATAGAACATATGTTGACCGCTTTTTCCTTATAACAGAGGGTTTACGATCTCTTCGTATCACCAGATAATTGTCATTTCGAAATGAAAGAGCAGGGTCAGGGAGCGCCCTTATCCTGCCTTTTTGCGTGTTATACGTTAACTACTGTGCCAAATGTTCCAGATCCGGCTGCAATTTGGTCCGCAAAACATATAACATGATGGCCCCAACTAGGAACGCCACGGCATCCGCAATAACGAGCGACCAGATCACTCCATGAAAGCCATTCATTTGATTAGCGATATACAATATAGGAATTAGTGTAATCCCTTGAATGATGGACATAACAAACGCGGCGGTTCCTTGGGCTGTTGCTTGGAAGATCCCCATAAACAAAGAAGTCATTCCTGTAATAAACAAGGATAAGAAGGTTACATGCAGAATGTAGCTACCCATTTCAATTAATTGCGGGTCAGTCGTAAATAAACCAATCAAGTGGTCAGAGATTAGATAAACGATAACACCAAACAGGACGGCTAAGCCCAAAATAGCTTTGATCGTGAATCCAATCGTTTGTTTCATGCGTAATTTGTTCGCTGTGAATGAGAAGGCAATCAACGGCACAACTCCCTCGCACAAGCCCATCAGAATAAACTCAGGAAATTGCAATAAACGTGATGAGATTCCATACCCCGCAACGGCCTGATCCCCATATTCGACAAGAAAAAGGTTAAGAATAAGCGACATTGCACCCAAGAAGACACTCATAACAAAGACGGGAACACCGATTTTGAACACATTGCTCAGGATGTCCTTCGTAACCTTGAACCATTTTAGGGAGACGGTCAAGAATTGACTCTTATAACTCATATGGTAAGCGTAAAATGCACTCGCAACCAAGTTGGAGATGACGGTAGCAGATGCAACGCCAATCACGCCCCAATGGAAGACAAAAATGAATAGTGCATCGAGGATAATATTTATAACAACACTGAGAATCATACCGGTCATAGAAGTCATTGCTGAACCTTCTGAGCGCACGATATTCTCCAGGGTGAAGAATAAGATGACAAAGGGTGAACCCATAAGCATAATCGTGACATACTCTTTCGTAAATCCGAAGGACTCTGGCGTTGCCCCCAGCCCATGAACGATTGGTTCAATCAGCGGGAGCCCAACAGCCATCACAATAATTCCGAGAACTAAACTGCTGTAAAAGGCAAATGAAGATACATGCTTCAGATCATCTACTTTTTTCTCTCCCAGCAAACGGGAGATGAATGTGCCGCTGCCTATACCAATTAAATTACCAAGGGCCATGATAACCGCGAATAAAGGTAAAGTTAATGCGAGTGCGGTTAACATTGCCGTATTACCCAGTGTGCCAAGGAAATAGGCATTCAAGATGGAGTAAATAACACTCATTGACGTGCCTAGCATCATTGGGACAGCAAAGTGAGCTACGGCTTTGGCGATTGGTGCTTTTTCGAAGTAATGGAGGTTTTCTGCATCCATGTGGGTCACTACTTTCTTCGTTAATATTGATCTAATCTAACACCGTTAGATTGAACCTTACAGTGTTAGATGGTATCATGAACTTATGAACCTGTAAAGCATAAACTTACACTGTTAGATAAAAGGGCGGATACTGATGAAAAAACAACAGCCTCAGATTTCGGAAGATAAGATTTTGGAAATTTCGTGGGAGCTTCTCGGGGAAGAGGGCATCGAGAAATTCAGCATGAGACGCTTGGCAGACAAGTTGGGGATTCAGGCTCCATCTCTATACTGGTACTTCAAGAGCAAGCAGACGCTCTACCAGCGTCTGGCCAACCAGATATCGAAAATTATTCTTGACGAGTTTCATACTGAAGGGGACTGGAAGGAGCAGATGGAGGGGCTTGCGGTGACGGTACGGAGTGTGCTCAGCAGATACCCGTGCTCCACACAGCTCATGATGATGACGTTGCCCCATGAACCGGACATGATCCGCTTCACCAACCGCATGTTGCTCTGCATGGAATCAACACCATTAGAGCAAGAGCAGAAATTACAAGCCGTTCTTACACTGGTCAACTATGTATTCTATTTCGTACTGGACGATTATCAGCATCAGCGCAATATATCAGCCGTTATTAAGGACCAGGAAGCACTTCAGGGTGAAGAGATGATACATCTTCTGGATTCTATGAGTGAGAAGGAAGCTGGACTTTTCAGCAGGATGTACAAGAATGGTCTGTTTGAGGTGATGGGAACCGACGGAGCTTTCGAGTTCGGATTGAAGCTTATTTTGCTCGGGATTGAACAAGTCATAAAGAAACCCACCGAGAATTAAACTCCGGTGGGTTTCTTCTTGTACTCACGTTAATCCCTTTATCAGTCTAAAATTTAGCCTGAATTTCTTTTAAAAACAAATCCGCAGCAGTCGAAAAGACCTGATGTTTTTTCCAAACGATATTTAAGCCAGATTCAAGTCTTGGCTCTAGAGGTCTGAAACAAAGATCGCTTTCACTGGACGTATTCACTATTTTATCTAGTGTTAATGCATAACCAATGCCTTCTTCAACCATAATGGCAGCATTATATGCAAGATTGTATGTAGTAACGACGTTTAATTTGTCAAAATCTTCGCCAAACCAATCCGCAAACTCATTTTTTGAAAATGTCTGCTTCATTGACTGTCGTGAACAGATCAGTGGAACATTTAATAAGTCTGTAGATCGAATCGTATCTTTGGAGGCGAGTGGACTTTCTTTTCTCATGACCACTCCCCAAACATCCTTGTCGGAGAAATTGATATAGTTATATTTGGAAACATCCGCTGGCTGGATTAGAATACCGAAATCAAGGAGTCCCTTGTCAAGCCGCTCAGTTACATCATCTTCGTTGCCGCTGTATAGGTGATAGCGTATATTGGAATATTTATTCTGAACTTCTTTTGCCACTCTTGCAATCTGTTTCATGGCTTCCGTTTCTCCACCGCCTATATAAATATCTCCACTTATGGTTTCTTCCATTGATTCAAATTCTGCCTCTAATTTATCGACCATACCCACAATTTCTTCAGCCCTATTTCTTAAAAGCATACCTTCATCTGTGAGAACAATACTGTAACTACTGCGAATAAATAATTTCTTTCCCAACTCTTGCTCGAGGTCTTTCAATTGTCTGGACAAGGTGGGCTGCGTAACATGCAAGAAATCAGCAGCGCGTGTAATACTTCCTTCTCTGGCGACTGTAAGAAAATAACGCAATACTCTAATCTCCATCGTAACTCCTCCTTTATCCCTGATATTCTACAATAAGCCTTACAGAAATGCCTTTCAAGCATAACTTGTTATAAGATATGAGTATTTGCTATGTGGTGTATAAACGCTAAACTAAAAAGCAAGGCAACTGGAGAAGAAATTGAAAGGAATGAATGATATGGATAAGACAAAAGTATGGTTTATCAATGGCGCTGGTCGAGTTATGGGCACAACTATTGCTAAGGCTGCTTTAACTGCTGATGCAGAGCAGAAAATGGCCAACCTTCAGACAGAGATCAATGCTTACCGGGATCTCTCTAAATCCATGGCATATGACAACTAAACGAAATCACCTGCTTGTATTCATTCTGACCTTTGGTGTATTCAGTATTTTAAATACGGAGATGGGCGTCATCGGAATCTTGCCTTTGATTGCAGACCATTATGAGGTCAGTATCTCAACCGCTGGTTTGATCGTGAGTCTTTTTGCGCTTGCGGTTGCTATATCTGGCCCCATTTTGCCCTTATTATTTTCGGGCATGAACCGCAAGCATGTCATGTTGTTTGTACTTGGCATTTTTATTGTAGGCAGCCTGGTCTCCGCCATCACATCAAACTTTACGGTATTGGTCATTGCACGTGTCGTTCCGGCTTTTTTCCATCCGGTCTATTGCTCATTGGCATTTACGGTCGCAGCGGCGTCAGTCCCCAAGGAAGAAGCGCCTAAGGCAGTCGCTAAAGTATTTGTAGGCGTGTCGGCAGGCATGGTACTTGGAGTACCCCTTTCGAGCTTGATTGCCACCAGCACATCGTTGTTCTATGCGATGTTGTTCTTTGCCGCCGTAACGATCGTTGCATTTGTAGCAACACTTCTTTTTGTGCCCTCAATGCCAGTTACGAAAAGAATCTCTATGGGTACTCATCTGTATGTATTGAGAAGATCCGTGATGTGGCTATCCATTGCTGGCGTGATTTTCATGAACGGAGCTGTATTTGGGGTCTATAGTTACCTTGCCGAGTTTCTGAAAACCGTGACAAGATATGACTGGAACACCGTCAGTGTGTTGTTATTTCTATATGGCTTGGCCAATATGGTTGGGAACATGATAGCAGGGAAACTGCTCGCTAATTTCCCTTTAAGAACGATCAAGATGTATCCCATTGCATTAATAACGGTATACATCTTGTTGTTCACCTTCGGACAATTCAGTGTGCCAACAGCCTTCCTTATTTTCATTTGGGGGATCATAGGAGGCATAGGGGGCAATATCACTCAATATTGGGTGGTATCGGCAGCACCAGAGGCACCCGAACTGTCGAATGGGATCTTTCTAACCTCTTCCAACCTGGGAACAACACTTGGTGCTAGTGTATGTGGACTAATCGTAACTGGAATAAGTACACAATATATTGTAGTTGGAGGAATCGTGTTCCTTATCTTTAGTATCGTAACGAATTACTTCAGAATCTCCATGACTAGCCGATTCGAGGGTTCCAAAATTGGAGGATAAGAGGCGGACGTAGTGATAGGCGTTATACATTACCGTTTCGGCATTTTGCTCTCATCCATATACAACAGGTTCCAGCGGTGACCGTCCAGGTCGGCAAATCCTGCGCCGTACATCCAGCCGTCTGTTTCACCCGGCTTGCCAAAGATGGTTCCTCCAGCTAACTCGACTTTTTTAATAAAAGCATCAACTTCTTCTCTGCTGTCAGCACCAATGGAAAATATCACTTCTGCGCTATGGGAAGTATCTGCGGTTTTGGCACCTGTAAATTTCTCGAACGTTGCATACGGAAACAGGAGAATCGTTGTTGAGCCTATGACAAGCTGAGCTCTCTCATTGCCAACATTCTCCCCATGGAATCCAATCTCATTGAAAAAGGTAGTGGATTGCACAACATCTTTCACCGGCAGGTTCATCCAGATTTTTTGTGACATGGCAGTAGCCTCCTAGAGTATATTTTCGACACTCTTACTATACTCTACCTCAATTCAAAATTACATAATCGGGTACATACGATTATGAAAGCGTTAGAAATAACCGGTATAATGAAGGATGATTTAGAGAAATCCGAATCGTTCTAATCAGTTCAAAATCCAAACCAAAAGAGCAATCTCCAATGAGGTTGCTCTTTTGGTCATGGCTTATTATGCCTAACGGTGTATACGCAGTTTCTTCCTCCGGCTAGAATGTATTCTCCCCGTTCAATATGAACATTATCGCCTAGAACTGTTTTGAATAAATGTAACTCATTCTTGCATAACCCGGTACATACCGCGGCCGCTTCACAGATCGGACAATGCTTCTCAATGAATAGGAGACTGCCATCATCCTGCTCCTTAACCTCGGCCATATAACCTTCATTCGTACGAATTTCGGCCAATTTCTCCAATCTCTCTCTAACTCCTGATGAATCGCCAAGATGCTGAAGATATTGTTCTTGCATATTTTTATTTCGAACATCCAGCAGCTTGTCCAGCCCTTCAGTACCAAAAGCCTCTTTCATCGAATTGATGAGGCTGACGGATAGATCCGAATATCCACTTGGAAAAAAACGATTAGCCGCGGGAGTTAATATCCATAACTTGGTGGGACGACCCATGGGACGGGCCTCTTCCACAGTGGTGACCAATCCTTCTCCTTTTAGCGCATTCAGATGTTGACGAATAGCCATTCCGGATAACGAAAACTGAGAGGAGAGAGTGACAACATCCATTCCCCCGCGCTCTTTTAACAGATTAATAATTGCTCTCCGGGTACTGGTCGAGACATCCTTTTTAGTTTGATTTCCGCTCATGGTGCACCTCCTTGTGACGCAACTGAGTCTACATGACTAATTACATTTTAAACAAAAATGTTGACAAAGTCAAAGCCGGACTGTAGCTTAGACATTATAAACAAAAATGTTTACTAAGTATCCGGATACGATGTATACATACCAATTTTCTTGGAGGTCACATTTCATGTCGTCTAATCATCAAAGTATTTTCAGTCCGCGTTATTTTGCACTAACCATAGGGATTATTTTATCAGTGATGGCCGTTGGATTCGAAGGTCTATCCGTCACCACCATTGCTCCTTCGATTGCTGGAGACTTGAACGGCCTTAGCCTGTTCGGATGGATATTCAGTACCTATCTGCTTGCGCAGATTATCGGAACGCTGGTCGTCGGTCGGATCATTGATAAAAGAGGACCTGCAACACCGTTCACTTTTGCACTTCTGTTATTTATCGTAGGGCTGATCGCTGCCGCAACCGCAGGCGACATGTATACCATGATAGGATCACGGGCTCTACAGGGTTTGGGTGCCGGAGCTATGATGACTTGTGTGTATACAGCTATATCGTTAAGTTACCCGGATGAGTTGCGTGCCAAAATTCTTGGAGCATTTGGTACTGCCTATGTTCTTCCGTCCATGCTCGGTCCATATGTAGCAGGAGTTATCGCAGATCAGTGGTCCTGGCGCTTTGTTTTCTGGGGGATCTTACCTGTGCTGGTGGTTTCAGCATTGCTTAGTTTACCTGCCTTTAGGAAATTGAAAGTGCAGAAGACGGGAGGGGATAGCGGATCTTCATCCACTTGGATGGCGTTACTCTTAACGTTGGGTACAGGGATTTTCCTGGTTGGTCTAAGTAAGCTTCCGAGCATTATGGGATTTGTTTTAGTCATAATTGGCTTCGTATTGATGATATTTCCTCTCCGTAAATTGCTACCGAAGGGAACACTTACGTTGCGCAGAGGAATGCCAGCTATTTTGGCAACACGTGGATTGTTCTTCGCTGCCTATACTAGTACACAGAATTTCCTGGTATTGGCTCTAATCGATGTGAAAGGAATTACACCTTCTCAGGCCGGATTAATTGTGGCGAGTGCTGCATTAAGTTGGTGTATCATTGCGTATCTGCAAGGACGGTGGGATGCGGCAGATCAGGGCAGTGGACGTCATATGAGAATTATTCTTGGCGTATTGTTACTTGCCATAGGGATTGCCATCGTATTTTGGGTACCTGTTGTGACCGTTACCATTGCAGTTATTGGTCAGATCATTGCAGGAGTTGGTATTGGATTGGCGCATCCAATTAGTGGTGTTGTCGCATTTTCCCAAACGGGGGAAGAAGGCGTGGGCCAAACCTCGGCAAATCTGCAATTTGCAGATTCTTTTACACCTGGTGTAGTGATCGGCATTGGTGGTTCCATTCTTGTCGTGTGTCAGGCTGGCGGTATGTCACTTCAATCCGGCTTAATTGTAGCCATGGGTTTCCATCTCTTGTTGATCGTCACGAGTATCATTGCCAGCACTCGGATCTCACCACGAAGATGAATAAGGAAGTGGGTGTACAGACCATTGCTCACTGAGGATCCGAATAAACTATTTACAGCTTATCGCATCATCGGAACGAAATGGACGATCCATATTTTATGTGCTCTGTCTCAAGGCCCGAAGAGATTCGGTGAAATATTTGATAACATTCCTTCCATTTCCGAAATGATCCTCTCCAGACGTTTAAAGGGTCTTCAACATGATCATTTGGTCAAAAGAACAATACGGACACGCCCTACACAAATTATTTATGAACTTACGCCAAAAGGAGCTGCTCTTGCAGCATTCATACCCTGTCTAATGGACTGGGATACCAAATTTCAAAATGATACCACCGGGAGGAATAAAGATGATCATTGAGGTCAGTGATACAGCATCGGACAAAATCGTTGAGATCTTATCAAGTGCGGATATCCAAAATGCCTTTCTTAGAGTAGGCGTTGATGAAGGGGGATGCAGTGGTTTATCTTATACCCTTATCGTGGATGAACAGCAGGCAGAAGAAGACATTGTGTTAAATAAAAAGCAATTTAAGATATTGGTTCACGCAAATAGTATTCCATATATTGATGGTCTTGAGATTGACTATGAAGAGAGCGGAATGTTAGGCGGATTCACCATGAATAATCCAAATGCCAAAGTTTCGTGTGGATGCGGGGCCAGTTTCAGAATGGCCAATTATCGTGGCGAAGTGAAAAAATGTGACTGAACTGAAGGAAGGAGTGCAGAGCAATGATCTCATTTGTAATATCTGACCAAGCAATCGATTCATTTAAGAATGAATGGGAATTGGAAGAGGACCAATATGTAAGGATTTACGCAAAATATGTCGGAGGAGGCTCCGATGCTTTTACAATTGGAATCAATGCGAGTGCTACACCGGTCGATCCCGCATTGATTCAATCCATTGGAGGATTTCATTTCTTTGTTGAAAAAACAGATGCCTGGATCCTGCAGGATGAACTTCTCCAAATTGACTGTAATGAACATGGCATATTTTCAAGCAAAATCTCCTATTGAACATGGGAACCCTATTCTAAATCATGATCTTACTTTCTAAACATTTAACTTTACAAAGTATAACACTTCATGTATATTCAGGGAGTAAAAAGGTTTATTTTACCATAATATCCATCAAATTATGGAGGTGTGGAAGACAAACAACAATCAGATTGGGATTTTTGATGCTCAGTACAGGGCCCCTACAATTGGGATTATGCTGGTTTTGGCAACCGTAGCTTTTGAAGGACTGGCTATCACAACGATTGCCGCGAAAATGGCACAAAGTTTAGAGGGTATTCATTTATACGGTTGGATTTTTAGCGCATTTTTGTTATCTCAGCTTATTGGAACTTTGGTTATGGGTCAGCAGATTGACAAGCGCGGCGTTTTTACATCCATGCTGATATCTTTTAGTGTTTTTGTGTTAGGAACTGTGGTCTCGGCTATTTCTTTCGATATGCACATGCTTATTGCCGGAAGAGGCCTTCAAGGTTTTGGAGCGGGGGCCCTGATCACATGTGTTTATACCTGTGTGACGTTACATTATCCAGATACACTTCGTACTCAAATCCTGGCCGCATTCTCTATGGCATTTGTCCTACCAACCTTAATCGGACCTTATGCAGCAGGCCTTATTGCTTCCTACATCTCGTGGCGATATGTTTTCTGGATCGTTTTACCCTTGATTGGAATAGCGCTCAGTCTCACATTCCGTTCTTTCCGTAATTTGCAGCTTCAGCAAGATCTGTCAGGTCCAGCGCGAGCAACTGACTCAAAGATTATGTATGCAATTCTGCTTGCGGTTGGAACGGGGCTGTTACTCACCGGACTTGGTATGATAACCGATTGGAAAGGCATAGTACTCACTTTGGCTGGATTAGTCGTCATGATCACACCAATGCGTAAATTGCTGCCAGTAGGGACTTTTTCGGTAAAAAAAGGATTGCCTGCTACTTTGGTATCGAGAGGGCTATATGTTGCTTGTTATTTTACAACGGAAAGTTTTGTGATCTTGGCACTAACCGAAGTGAAGGGGTTATCAGCTGACCTTGCTGGTCTCATCGTAGCAGCAGGTTCTCTGAGCTGGTCCGCCGCAGCGTGGTTACAAGCCAAGCTTGATGCACGAGATCAAGGTCGTGCCCGAAAGGGTAGGGTTATGACGGGCATTGGGATTATGATCGTCGGAACTGTACTTGTGATCATGGCTCTTATTTTGACGGACGGCGGGATTATACTCATCCTTCTCTCACAAATGATTACAGGGTTCGGTGTTGGATTGGCCAACCCTACAACGGCAGCCATTGCTTTACAACATGCCTTGCCCAGGAAAGAGGGCGAAATGTCCGCGAATCTACAATTTGTGGATTCCTTCTATATGGGTGTAAGCATTGGCGTTGGTGGCGCTCTGATTGCCTTGTCCGAAACGTTACAGTGGGGCATATCGACAGGTGTTTTGATCGTGTTAACACTCCAATTATTATGGGTCTTGTTAAGTTTCTTAGCATCACTACGAATTACCAAACTCGTTCATCAAGAACATCATCCAATCAACCAAGTGAAGGACAACATCTCCATGTAACGGATGACGACTGCGTCGTTAAATACATCATGAAGAACGGGGGGACTAATTGCATTGGGAGGTGGGTAAGATGGCACGTGTATTAGTAGTCATTACTCCAGCTGAAGGACATGTGAATCCATCGTTAGGGTTAGTTACTCAGTTGATAGACAATGGTGAGGAAGTCATCTATGTGTGCACGGAGGAGTACCGTTCCCGAATTGAACAAACCGGTGCCCAGATCATTACCTATCCGTTTCCACAAGATGCCTTCTCTCATGATCCGGTGTTGAAACCCCAGGAATACAAGCATCCGTATCAGTTCATTTATATGATGGTAAGTATTATTCGGAGGATCATCCCCAATGTGCTGCAGGTGGTCGAGGATCAAAAGTTTGATTATATGATCTTTGATTCCCTGATGGGATGGGGAGGGACTATTCTTGCAGAAAAACTGGGAATTCCTGCGGTGTGCTCGATTGCGTCCTTTGCTTTTGTGGAGCCTCTGGGGTCTAGCTCAGTTCTGAATGAGACGGAGACGAAGGAGCTTTATGAGGCTACAATGAAGATTACAACGGAGTTAGCCGAAGAGCTTCAAGTGAGTATTCCAGCCATGGAAGAGATTCCGGCACATGCAGGTCAGTTAAAGCTTGTGTACACCAGCCGTTATTTTCAGCCGCAGGCAGAAAAGCTGGATGATCGTTTTATTTTCACGGGTCCTTCGATCATAACACGTCAAGATGCTCCGACCTTTTCGTTTGAGGTGCTTCGTGAACGGTACCCGCAAACCGTGTACATTGCTATGGGTACGATTTTAAATAAAAATTTGGATTTCTATCAGCTTTGCTTTGAAGCATTAGGGGATCTACCCGTGAATGTTGTTTTATCTTCAGGAAAGTACACGGACATGACGCCGCTGGCGAATCAAGTACCTACTAATTTTATCGTCAAGCCATACATTGCCCAGTTGGACATGCTGCAGCATACCGATGTTTTTATTACACACGCTGGAATGAACAGCACAAGTGAGGCGTTATATTATAACGTTCCAATGGTGATGATTCCATTAACATCGGATCAGCCTCTTGTCGCCAATCGGGTACAGGAGTTGGGCGCGGGTATTACTTTAAATAAACATAATCTCAATGCAACTAATTTGAGAGAGGCATTAACAGAAGTGCTACACAATTCACTTTATAGACGGCAGGCTTACCTCATTGGTGAATCTTTAAGGCAGGCTGGCGGTTACACACGAGCTGCCGAAATGATCATGAGTCATATGGGTTCAGGCCGGGGGAGTTACACAATTTAAATGGTTTTCCATTCAAAGTCGCTTAATAAGCGGCTTTTTTTGGTTTTAATAGTCTTAAGACTTGACCTACAGTTAACTCTATGTCTTATACTCGATTAGGCTTGCAAATTATATAAGGAATTGGAGATTTTATTTATTATGGCGAAGAGCACGAATTGGAATGTTTTTGGACTGGCAATACTACTAGGTTTATTTTCTACATTAGGTCCATTTACGATTGATATGTATTTACCGGCTTTTCCGGAGATTGCACAAAATATGAATACAACGGCATCACTTGTACAATTTAGCCTTACTGCTTGTTTATTAGGACTGGGTGTAGGACAACTCGTTATGGGTCCTTTGAGTGACGCGTACGGTAGACGTAGACCATTGTTGATCTGTATGGCAGCCTACATTATCTGTTCCTTGGCATGTGCTTTTGCTCCGAATATCGGACTATTGATTTTGTTTCGTTTCACGCAAGGATTTGCGGCTTCAGCTGGAATTGTCATTTCCCGTGCGATAGCTAGAGATCTATACAGTGGACATGAACTCACTAAATTTTTCTCTTTGCTGTTGCTTGTAGGGAATTTGGGGCCTTTGGCAGCACCGATTGCGGGAAGTGGGGTTCTTTCCTTCACAACATGGATTGGCGTATTTATCTGCCTTTCATTCTTGGGGATTTTCTTATTAATCATGACAAAGTGGAGCTTAAAAGAAACACACCCCGTCGAAAGACGTATGGTTCCTGACTTCAAACAGCAATTGGGTAATTACAGAATGCTTCTGCGTGACCGCAAGTTTGTTGGTTACATGCTGGCACAGGGAATCATGACAGCAGGGGTCTTTGCTTATGTGGCTGGAACCCCATTCATTTACCAAAATATATATGGAGTCACACCGACGGTATTTGCTATATTATTTGCTTCAAACGGCATCAGCTTGATCATCGGATCTCAAATCGTGGGTCGATTGGCCAAACGTATCCCTGAGCAGACGCTGCTATTATCGGGACTTTGGCTTGCTATAATAGCAAGTGTGGCTGCTTTGGTCGTAACCCTGGCTCATGGTCCACTTTTCGCGTTGGTGATTCCATTGTTCTTCTTCGTATGCTCGATCGGCATTACGTCTACAGCGGCATTCCCACTTGCCATGGAGAGTCAAGCTAAGATGGCCGGAAGTGCAGCAGCACTGCTCGGCGTTGTTCCTTTTCTTCTGGGTGCACTGGTTGCTCCTCTAGTCGGTATTGCAGGTGAGGACACTGCCGTCCCGTTAGGACTCACTTTATTAATGACCAGTATCATTGCCATTGTTACTTATTTCCTACTCGTTAAAAACGTCCCGCAGCATACACCTAATCATGCCCAGTCTAATGCTGACTTTTAGCATAGAAGGAACAGCTCGCCAAGCATTGGCGTGAGACATGAATGAATATGATTCCATTATAAGTCGCTAACACAGCGGCTTTTTTTGGTTTTCCGTACTGAACCCTCAGCCTGAATTCAGGTAAGGCATTGTTAGATAATGGAGAGACTAGGGAGGAGGGGATGCTCACTGCTTCATTTGGTATAAGCTTAATCTCTCTTGTACAGCATTCAGGGCTTCTTTCGGAATCTCCTTCACCTTGATATCTTCTCCTAGAAAAAGCAACCAATTGGTGATTTCGGTTAACTCTTCTGAGTTATGAACATTCATAAATGCCTTTAGGAGAGCCGTAGTCTGGTATGGATTTGTATAGGCAATTGAAAACTTTAAAGGATGGTATTTTTTGAATTGCGCAATCGCCTTTGGGCCAAGTTCCAGGACAAGGTTGATAACTTCTTCCTGCGTATTTCGTTTGAGTTGTTCTACAATCTTTTTTGTACTCAGTCTTTTTTTCGCCGGGTATGCTTCGACATGGATGAGGTTGTCAACTGATAAGATTCGTCTCTTTTCTTCCGCCAGATCAAAACCTTCAATGATCCAATGGCCTTTTTGATGATGAAGGTGCAAGAGAACGATGGGATAGGACTTTGTTTTCTTCTCTTCTTGCACAGTAACTAACAAATAACGTTCTATAAGAAGAATTTGGATTAGTTTTTCCAAGGTAGGGTGAGGCAAGTCTGATAGATCAAGCAAGTCTGGATTATGGGGATTGGTCCCTTCAAAAAGCAATATTTGATTCAAATGCACCAGGTCATCTTGCTGATTTTCTGAAATAAGGCCCAATAATTTTTCAGCCAAAGATTGACGACTCTTTAGATAAGGAAGCTGTTGATTTCTTGTCGCCATAAAAGCAATGAATAACGCTTTGATTTCATTATCGGTAAACCGTACCGTGGGCAGGAGGGAGTTGTTCATTACAAAATAACCCCCGTCCCGCCCAACTTCAGCGACAAGTGGCATTCCCATGGCTTCAATTTCTCTGATATCTCGAATGGCTGTCGAACGAGAAATATTAAATTCTCGCATGATTTCAGAAATGGTAAAGTGTGCACGGTTATTGATATACCGCGTGATGGTATTAATGCGTTCAACTTTTTTCATTGTGCCCCCTAAACAGTATCATATTCTGACATGATTTAAGGTTATTATAAACCTATCAAGTGAAAACACAAATCAATTGAAAATTTAAAAGAGGACGGTGTAAACCATGAGTAATTATCATTTCGAAGAAAAAGAGAGCTTTATCGTGTTAGGTATTGGAACGGATCTTAAGAGCGACTATACAGATTATGTTGGCATCAGCAAGGAGAAGGCGGTTTTTTGGTCCACGGTGAAAGAGGATGGAAGCCTGGACAAACTAAAGTCTCTGGCAACAAACGACTACATTTTTGCAGTAAACGAAGCAGTAAATAACCAGATGATGCATTATGCTGGTGTCATGACAGAAGAATCTCTGCCAGAAGCAACGAGAGTAATCCAATTTCCTAAGGGAGAATACCTTGTTGTGAAGGGTGAAGCAGAGACGGCTGATGCGCTCAGTAACATGCTTACTGGCATTGCCTTTGGTCAAGCCCTCCCCGTAGAAAAGGATTATGCCTATGTTGGCGGTCCAAATACAACAGTTGAAATGGGAGAGAAAAATGGTTTGGTATATGGTGAAATGTGGATTCCTGTTGTAAGGAACTAACTAAAGCATAAATATTCAATGCAAAAGAATCCCTTCTTTTATAGGAAGTGGATTCTTTTTTTAGTTCGATGTCTAGTGATTATCATTTAATAGATTTAGTATTCCTCAAGTATGTTATCATATTCTTTGGGATGACGGCTTCATTCGAGAATAGCTAAGTAATAAGCATTTTTTATTATTTCCATAAAGTCAATGGAAGGCAGGAGATATAGCAGTATGGTCACGCTGATACTTTCGCTCGTTATGATTATAAACATATTACTCTCAGCGGTATTTTTGTTTTTTGAAAGGAGAGACATTGGTTATACTTGGGCCTGGCTCATGATATTTTACTTCATTCCTATTTTAGGTTTTATCGTTTATCTCTTTTTGGGACGTAACCTTAAAAAGAAAAATTTCTACGGACTTTCAGTTGAAGAGAGAAACTCCCTAAAGTTAATTGTCGAGAACCAGTTAGTGACATTGAAGGAGCAACGTAAGGAAAACAACCCCCTGCTCATGAAATATGCTGACCTGATTCAATTGAATCTCACATCATCCAATGCAATCCTAACCAATGACAATGAGATATTCATCTTCGATGATGGACAAGAGAAATTTGATTCTTTATTTGCTGATATCAAGGAAGCCAAGAAAGAGATTAACATCCAATATTACATCATTCAACCGGATTCCTTAGGGAAGAAATTACGAGATGAATTAACTATTAAAGCTAAAGAAGGCGTAAAAGTGCGAGTTCTCTATGACGAAATTGGTTCAAAGAAACTTTCATTGAAGTTTTTCAGAGAACTGATCTCTGCCGGTGGAGAAGTAGAGGTCTTTTTCCCGTCACTGATTAGGCCATTAAATTTCCGTATGAATAATCGAAATCATCGAAAACTTTGTATTATTGATGGAGAGATCGCTTATATTGGCGGATTTAATCTGGGGAATGAGTATCTAGGCATGGATAAAAAGTTTGGATACTGGCGTGATACACATTTTAAAATGCACGGAGATGCCGTTAATCATATTCAAGGAAGGTTTATTTTGGATTGGAAACACGCCAGCAAATCCCATCAAGTAAGTTACGAACAATACTCCTTCAACACAGCAAGGCTTGATGGTTCAAGTCCAGTTCAGATTGTGTCTAGTGGTCCTAACTCACAGGTGGAACACCTGAAGAATATGTACATCAAGCTTATAGTAAATGCCAAAAAGAGTGTGTATATTCAAACGCCTTACTTTATTCCTGACAGCACTTTTATGGATGCATGTAAAATCGCACTGCTATCCGGGGTGGATCTGCGCATTATGATTCCCAATAAGCCCGATCACCCGTTTGTATATTGGGCGACTTGGGCGTATGCTGGTGAATTATTGGACTATGGAGCCAAGATTCTGTTGTATGATAATGGATTCTTACACGCAAAGACCATTGTAGTAGACGAAGAAGTCGCTTCAGTAGGGACGATGAATATTGATTCCCGGAGCTTTAGATTGAATTTTGAGGTGAATGCAATTGTATATGACGAGGGAGTTGCGAAACAACTTCAAGAATTGTTTCATCAAGATAGCCAGTTAAGTACAGAACTTACTTCTGATCGTTATAGAAACAGGTCCCTTATTATCAAATTTAAAGAAGGAATATCACGTCTTCTTTCACCTATTTTATAGCTCAGCTTCACTGCCGATGTTATACTCAACCAAGCAAGATAAAGCTTTTCACTGAAGTGCTTCTCAACGACTAGAGTATTAGCAAATCCTTCTTTTTACGTCAACAGTCAAAAGCTCTCTTCCAAATGGAAGAGAGCTTTCCCAATTGCACGACAGCATGTTATTAATTTAAAACGCCGCTGCCGACTACTGTAACCGTTACTTCCGGGTGAAAACGAACTTGGGCATATTCTTTATTCCAGTTTAGGCTTTTCCATAAGTCCGGGTAATGAGCAATTAAATGTCTGCCAATACCGAAGGAATCACATCCACTTTGCTGAAGTGTCTTGATAATTTGTTCTGCGTCCTGAGTCATGTCATCGGTTAACTTGCGGTTCAGACGTTCAATTGTGTCTTTTTCCTCAAGATGATTCATTGCATACTCAACGATCGTTACTGGAAGTTCGATACGGAGGTTCACATCAATTTGGCTATCACTTGCCACCTTTACCGCAAGTTTGCGCTTAATTTGTGCGATATTTGCTTCATAAGTGACATAGTTCCGCGGGTTGCTGGAAGGCCCTGGGTGGACCTTTTTGACAAAACGCGCTGTTTTATTCCATTTCCCACTCATAATAATGTATAGAGGAGCCTGTTCGGTCGTAAGACTCCCATTGAATCTTTGCCCATGAAACAGGGCGATTCCCCGAGCATCAATCTCCTCTCCATCCTTATATAGATAAGGCAGTGTAAAATCCTGTCCCGGATCCAGCATGGGAGGGAGAAGGGTCTCTAACGTCATTTCCGGAAAAATACATAATTCCTCCAGACTCTTAATTTTTTTCGTAATAAAATCACCAATCAATATGCTGCCAACTTTTTTTTGGTGTAACAGATCTCCGGCATCGCCCTCCACAATCGCAATTTTCACATGTGAGGTTGGGTAATCGGGTTCCCGATATAAGACGTCCAGGTAGGGGTAGATATCATTTTGTGCGAGTTTGTTGCCGTATAAGATCATCCCATATTTAAAAAACCGGATATCACCAGTCACTTTAGCGCGAATTCTATCCGTACTTTGACGGACGGATCTCCCGGTGCCTGAGTGGACTTCATTACCGTTGCTCCCTTGTTGACTCTCAGAATCATCGACAATTTCAAGCGTCTGTTTAATTTCACCCTCTGAGGTGATGTCAAACGCCGAAGCATTAGCCAGTCTTGCATCTTTTAAACTATCCTGATCCCAACATCCCGTCATCACCATGAGCAGGGTCAGCAGGATGAGGATTTTCCCCCGTTTACTCATATCATCTTCTCTTTTCGTTTCATTATATAAGATAGAACCAACAGGAGCAGAGGCAGGATCATGAGAAAAAAGTATGCCGATCTGTTGGCTATCGTACTAATTAACTCAAGTTTTTCCTTCTGTTGTGGCAGATAGGCAATTATGCAAGAAGCAAGAACCACATAAGGCACCGCTTTTTTATGGTGTTTTTGTTTGAAGAGATAACTTATACCATAGGATGCCGTATAGTAATAGCCACATATGGCCCCGAAAATTGAAATTAACCAGATAGGGAGGAACAGAAAATCGGCCCGATCCATTGTCCCGAGTGGGATAGAGCGGAGCAGATAAATAACCGGTTCAGGCATTAAGTCAAGTTGCTGGGGGCTGAACGCCGTTGAACAAATGAACACGGTGAATGCATACAACACCACGACTACAGCACTTGCTAAAGCAACAGACTTGAGTTTGCCACCGCTGCTACCTTCAACCATAGGAAACACAACGAGAAAAAACTCGAATCCGAACATAGCCATTAATGTTTCGGTTGATCCACTAATGATATTGGGCCATCCCGCTTCGGTTAACGGCAAAAGATATAACAGATTGATTTCCTTGAGTCCATAACTGATCAATACCATCATGGGCAAGACCAAAAAGGAGATGAGTACAAGTACTCGCGCAATGATTCGTAATTTTTGCCGAACCAAATAGATACTGCTGAACAAGAAGAGGGCTAATATAGCCCACCGAGGCGTATCCTGCAGCATCCAGCGGTTAATCACACTGTAGGCGTTCACCAGAACAGAAGTACCCATTAACAGGAAATATCCAACGTAGGCAATGATCAGCAACTTGCCAATCCATTTCCCCGTAATCAGCGTTACAATGTCATAAATGGATGAACTCGGGAATCTTCGCATCAAAAGCCAGCACAACAGTATGACAAGTTGGATCAGGAACCCTCCAAGAAAAACAGAAATCCATCCTCCGCCTTTAGAGATAAGGTGTATACGGTAAGGGAGGGACAGAATATCTACACCGATCTCAAATTTCAAAATGAGCAAGAATAGTTGTCCCCGAGTGATTGTTGTTTCCTTATTCACGTTTTTTCCAACTCCTAGAGAACTTCTGCTGATTCAGCCGCTGCGGGCGGGCATCATGAGGACGCCCGCGAAGCGCCCAGATGGGAAATCGAATCCATACATCCTTCATGTCAGCTAATCGGAAAGGGGCCACTGGAGCAAAATAAGGCGATCCGAAGTTTTCCATCTTACAGAGGTGAATGGTTAGAATCACCAGACCAAATGCGATGCCGATATATCCAAAAAGCGCCGCTCCAATCATCATTGGAAAACGGAGAATACGGACTGCCGAACTCATCTCATGTGAAGGCACCAAAAACGACGAGATAGCGGTTAGTGAAACCACAATAATCATTGTATAGGATACAAGCCCCGCACGAACGATAGCATCTCCGATAACCAAACCGCCAACGATGCCGATGGTCTGGCCCACTCGGCTGGGAAGTCGGACCCCGGCTTCTCTTAATACTTCAAAGATCAGTTCAAGCAACATTGCCTCTACAAGTGCAGGAAAGGGGATGTTCTGCAATGATTTCTTGATTGTGTGTGCCAGTTCGATCGGTAAAATAGCGGAGTGAAAAGAGATGGTTGCAATATAAACAGCAGGTAATGTAAAAGCAATGACAAAACTCATCATGCGAATTAAACGTAAAAAGGAACTGACAATCCAGCGACCATGATAATCATCCGGACTTTGATAAAAAGCAAAAAACGTAACTGGAGCAATAAGAGCTGAAGGACTTCCTTCGGCAAGTATGGCGACACGTCCTTCCATCAAGTTGGCAATAACCCGGTCAGGTCTTTCTGTATTGAGCTGCTGGGGAAACAGAGAGAAGGGGTTATCCTCCATAAACTCTTCAATAAAACCTGGAGCGAGTACCATATCTGAAGATATGGACGTGATTCGCTCTTTTACTTCGTTCACTAACTCCGGATTGGCCAAGTCCTGAAGATATACAACTGCAATTTTGGTATGTGTCTTCTCGCCGACGTTAAAATATCGAACGATTAAGGATGGACTAATAATTTGTCTACGGATCAGATTCAAATTAACCGAAAGCTGCTCTACGAATCCATTGTGCGGCCCTCGAATAACGCCTTCATTCTCCGGTTCGGTTGTGCTTCGGACATACATTTTCTCGGTAGAAAGAATGTAAAACTCCGGGTGCCCGTCGATTATGTAAAGACATTTCCCTTGAATAAGTGAATCTATTCCACGTTGCAGATCCGTATCTTTTCGACTTTCTAAAGTGGTGAACGATGGGTAGATTTCCGAATGAGCTTGGCCATTCAGTGCTGTTAAGACATGTGTTTGAATGATCTCCTGATCTACAAGTGAATCGATATAGAGAAGCACACTCTGAACACCATTAAGTAGAAGCTGTTGTTGTTTCAGATCGTCAGTACAGTAGAGGGACTGTTCAACATAAGAAATATTCATTTTTAATTCAGAAAAAGCCTGATTGGTTGGGGTCATTGATCCACCTCTTTATAAAATGCGACATGGATTATCTTGTGCAAAATCAAGACTATTATGCAATAGACGCTTCTTATTCAAAGAACTTATAACCAAACATTGAAAAAATAGTTGCACAAAAATCCATAATTTACAATTCAATTAGAAACTTTTTCCTAAATCTAGCGTCTAATATTATGACTTTTTGAGGGGTTATACATTACTAGAGAGTAGAAGGAGCCAAAGACAACACATGAATATGAAGAAGAAATTATCCATTTTTACCGCTTTAGCCGTTTTTCAAGCATTTGCAGTCGGTTCTGTGAGTGCGCAATCAGCACCGCAAGGTGACACCACGTCAGTAAACACAGCCAATGTAGAATCAGTTGAGGTGTTACAGCAAGAGCAGCCGATTGCAGAGCGTGAAGTGAAGACGGAGAGCAATAACAAATCTATCAATACTCCGCCCACTGAAGCCAAGGACACTCAAACCTCAACCGGCACTGAGGCAACACCTAAAACAGACAGCGAGAAACCTGCATTGGATGGGGGAGAGACCCCTGCAAACGAAACGGGTACAAAACCTATAGTTCAAGAGGAAACCCCTGAGAAGGTTGAAACGCCAGCTACGCCTGCTCAGATAGAGCAACCATCCGTTGATGGGACGTCTCCTGCAGTAGCAGGTGGAAATCTGACGTTGTACATGAATAGCAACAAAATGGAGCAGGATGGAAAAACGTATCTTGCTGGACAGCAAATGGCTGTAAAAAACGGTGTATCCTATGTTGCAATCCGTGCGCTGGTTGACCGTGTGGGATATGGCGTCAAATATGATAACAAAACCAAGGAAACCATCATTATTAGTGGTGAAGATGAACTCCGATTCAAAACTAACAGCAAGGACTATACGGTAAATGGAGAGACCAGAACGATGAAAGGCCCTGCTTATCAGCAAAAAAGTACATTCATGGTGCCGTTAACTTCCATTACTCAAGCTCTGAACATCACCTATAAAGTGAATCAGTCGGCTAAAACGGTTGTGTTGAATCTTAATACAAAACCTGTTGCAAGCTTTACCATTTCCCAAAAGGAAATTTTTGCGGGTGATCAAGTAGACTACGTGACTTCTTCCAGTTCACCTAATGGAATGGATATCGTTGACGAACGCTGGACTGGTCGCCAGGATTCATTTGATCAAGCAGGTACATATACGATTTCATATCAAGTACAGGATTCCAATGGTCAATGGAGCGATCCCTATTCAACTACGATTGAAGTTTTGGCTCCTAATCTTCCTCCTGTAGCCATGTTCGCCACGGATAAAGAAGAGTATAAAATGGGCGAAAAAATAACATACACAGACCAAAGTACAGATGATGAAAATAATATTGTTAAAGCGGCGTGGGAGAACAATTCACTTGCGTTCTTTGAACCGGGTCCAAAAACGGTGACTCTTACGGTAACTGACAATCACGGTGCTACGAACACGTACTCCAAAGTCATCACCATAACCAATGAGACCTTATATTCATTTACCGATTTTAATTTACTCTTCACGCCGGTAGGACAGAAATTCACCTTTAACGGCGGCGAAGTGACTACGATGGAGAAAGTGCCTTATACGTACATGGATGAGCCAAGTTTGCTGATCCGCAGTAACAGTCCGGAAACTGTGAATACGGAAGGCATTGTATATAAAGAATCATCTTCGGGGCAGACCCGTTTCATGATTCACCACGTGAACAATACAGGCAAAAGAGTAAAAATGTATGTGATTGCAACCAATAACAATCTGAATCCAGCCGTATTTGAACAACAGAATATGGGCTTTGCCGGACCTACACCGTATGCTACCGTAGCTGGGAAATTGTCTATTGATAAATGGTTCAAGTCGATTCAGACTGGAGCGGATCAAAAGAAAGAGTACCTTCAACCTGGGGAAAGCAAACTGATTTTGACCGAACTTAATAAAACGCCGATGAAAGAAGGACAAGTAATCTCCCTCTATTCGGACGCTTATAGTGATTATTCCTTAGACTATAACGTTATCCTGGTGGAAGAAAATAAAGATCCTTTCGAGGCTTTGTCATTGCTACCTGTGCTGGATCGTGACGGAGTACACAACCGGGGTACGTACCCGAATGCGACTCGCATTATAAAGTACGATGAGCACGTGGGAATCAAAGCTGCCCGTCTGCCACTTGGTGACAATTCAAGCGATCCCAATCTGGTAGGAACAGATCCGATGGCTTACACAGACGCATCCAATGCGGGTAATTTCGGCGTATTGTACAAAATCACGCTGACCAATGTTGCACCGCGTACGCTTATCTCCTTTAACCCTCGTGGAGGGAAGTACTCCGGAGTAGCTCTGGTGAACAATCAGTTGGTATCGATTGCCGAAGGTAACGTTGCGGTTAGCAATTCAAGTGAACAAAGCGTTCTTTACCGCACAGGATTAACTGGAGAGAGCGTAACGATTCTTTTCTCTGCCGCGCCAGGAAGCAACCTGCCGGTCAATCTGCTCTTTACACCACTCCCATCGGAGAAGTAATGTAGGTTTCTCTTATAACGAATGGTTTGGTGGCACTTTAATCATCGACAGAAAAGACTCCATATGGAGTCTTTTCTTTTCACAACTTATTTCTACTAAGGAGGAATCAAATTCCGATGAATGTAGTCGTCAAGTTGATACGTGAATTCAAAGAGCGAGATAACCGGCGTTTGTTGAAGGATTATCGAGACAAAGTGGAGCTTATCAGGAAACGGAACTTGGAAGTTTGGGATGATCAGCACCTGCAAGCCGAATCTCTTCGGCTGCAAGAAGAAGCAAGATCAGGCAAGCCTTTGGATGATCTGCTTGTTGATGCTTATGCTCTAGTCTGCGAGGTTGCGAAGAGAACACTCAGATTACAGCCTTACGATGTGCAAATTATGGCTGCGATTGCTTTGCACGAGAGATTTTTGATCGAGCAGCATACCGGTGAAGGAAAAACACTCTCTGCCGTTATGCCTGTTTATCTCAACGCTTTGACAGGCAAAGGCGTTCATGTGCTTACTTTTAACGACTACTTGGCAAATCGAGATGCGGCGTGGATGGGCCCGATCTATCGCTTCCTCGGGTTAACGGTAAGCTCGGTTCAATCGGGCATGAGCCTGTTCGAGAAACGGGAAGCTTACGCCAAGGATATAACCTATGTTACAGCTAAAGAAGCAGGGTTCGATTATTTGCGTGACACAATCGCATTTAATGAAGCGGATACCGTGCATCGTCCTTTCCATTACGTCATCGTCGACGAAGCAGATTCATTGCTTCTTGATGAAGCACGAGTGCCGTTAGTCATTAGTGGCGATTCGAGTGCTTCCAAAAGTGATGGCGTTCTTTTCGCAGAAGTGGCCCGGCAGCTGCAGCCAGGAGAGCATTATGATTTTGACGAGTTCCAACGAAACGTTTACTTGAATGAAGCGGGTGCTGCAAAAGCAGAGTTGCTGCTGGGATGCGGCAATCTGTACGATAGCCATAACAGTCATTGGTTAACGTCATTGAATTGTGCGCTGCATGTGGAATCGTTATTAAAAAAAGACGTCGATTATATCGTCCGGGACGGTGTAATTGAGCTAATCGAAGAACATACAGGTCGTGTGGCCGAAAACAGGTATTTGCCGGACGGGTTGCAAGCTGCCCTTGTGGCCAAAGAAGGGTTACAGTGGAAGGCCGGCGGGAGAATTCTCGGCACGATCACCATTCAGCACTTTATTAGCCTGTATTCGGGAATTTGCGGAATGACGGCTACAGCGCACACTTCAGCAATGGAATTCGAAGATATCTATGCGCTGCAGGTCGTGCGAATTCCGCCGAACCAACCAAACATACGGATTGACCACAAGCACCGAATTTACACCCATAAAGAAGCTAAATATAAGGCGCTTGTACAAGAAATCTCTTCCGTCCATAGGATGGGACGCCCCATTCTTATTGGTACGTCAAGCGTCGAGGAATCTGATATGCTGGCGGAGGCGCTTGCCACTGCTGGCGTACCTTGCCAGGTTCTGAATGCCAAAAACGATGCAAAAGAAGCCGAAATCATCGCTAAAGCGGGAGAAATAGGCGCGGTAACGGTATCTACGAATATGGCAGGGCGCGGCGTCGACATTCGTCTCGGCGGCGGTAATCCCGCACAGGCAGAAGTGGTTGCCAAACTGGGCGGATTATACGTGATAGGTACATATGTGAACGAAAGCATGCGGATTGACGACCAGTTGCGCGGACGTTGCGGCCGCCAAGGTGACCCTGGGTCTTCCGTATTTTATATTAGCCTGGAGGACGAGTTGATGCTTCGCTTTGGCATTCATAAACTGTTTCGCGCTCCAAATCAGGACGAGGTTCTTGATGATCCGGCGCTCCGCAGCAAAATCGAGCATATTCAGCGCGTTATTATAGGTCAAAACTTCGATATTCAGCGGGAATTGAACTGTTATTCGGATATGGTAGAGGATCAGAGGCGAATTCTATATGAAGAACGGCTCGGAATTTTGAAAGCTGAGAGACTGATGAGTCCATCGGAGCGGCGTGTACGGCTTTTTTATATCGACGAGTTCTGGGCTGACCATCTGGCATTTGTTTCTTACATTCGTGAAAGCATTCATCTCGAGAGCATTACCAGTCGCAACCCAATCGACGAGTTTCATACGCAAATCACCCAAGCATTCGAGCAAATTCCGGCTAAAATAGATCATGAATCGGCGAATATGCTTAGAAAACTCGGAGGTTCGAATGATCCCGAGAAATGGGAACAGTTCGGTCTGAAGAGTCCTATTTCGACTCGGACTTATATGATCAACGATCAATACAGCCAAGATAAGCGCAGCTCATGGACCGGAACGACGGTATTTGCTTTTTGGGGCAGCAAGATTTTGAAGCTATTACTGAAGCCAGTATATAGGATGTCAAAATAGTGATGGGAGCGTGACGATCGATGAACAATAGAGAACGGTTTTCGAGCCGGGTCGATTCGTATTTGAAATACCGCCCGAGTTATCCAAAAGAGGCTATTGACTATTTGTACGACGTCGTTGGTTTACGTGCGAGCAGTAATACAGCAGACATCGGTTCAGGCACTGGCATCATTTCAAAACTACTTCTGGAACGTGGAAGCTATGTAGTCGCAGTCGAGCCAAATCAGGCAATGCGGGAAGCCGCCGAGCAAATGTTAGAAAGTAATCCGAAATTTCAGAGTACATCAGGTTCTGCTGAGTCTACCGGATTACCTGATCAGTCGGTTGATTTTATTGTCTGTGCTCAGGCATTTCACTGGTTTGATCGCTCCGCAGCCCAAATCGAGTTCCGCAGAATTCTACGGCCAGGTGGGAGAGTAATACTCATCTGGAATTCACGTCTTACTAACGGTACTCCATTTCGTGAAGAGTACAATCAACTGCTCCATACATATGGAACTGACTACGAAAAAGTTAATCATAAAAATATTTCTCAGGCGATATTGCTCTCTTTTTTCAAGGAAGGTTCAATGCTTGAAATGCGATTCAAAATGAGTCAGGAGTTCGATTTCGAGGGATTGAAGGGCCGGTTGTTATCATCTTCTTACAGCCCTGTACCCGGGCATGCAAATTACGATCCAATGATGACAGAACTACGGAATTTATTTGATAAAAATAATCAAAATGGTCTTGTTGAATTCGATTATGAAACTGAGATTTTTTGGGGAGAAGTATAAATACGGCATTTGAAAGTCGCTATTATAGCGGCTTTTTTTTATTTTAGTAGAAAAGTTCTTGTCTCACCTGCCGGGATTAGCTGTTGGAACGAGCCAGGCACACTTCCTTAAAATCTTATAAGAAATTCTTGATATTTCAGAAATTTATCCGATAGGCGGGTGCTATTATACAAATACAAACAAAGACGAGGTGATGAAATGCAAGCAAAGTTGGCAGCGGACGCCATTCCCATCTCCAAAAAGCGAAAGACATGGATAAGGACGATACAAAAATATAAAGTTATGTATGCTCTCTTATTACCAGCTTTAATTTACTTTGCGGTATTCAAATACATTCCTATGGCGGGAATTATGATTGCTTTTAAAAACTACAACCTGGCTTTGGGGCTATGGGATAGTCCATGGGTGGGATTCAAAAATTTTACGGATTTTATGAACGGCGTTTATTTCTGGGACATCATGAAAAATACGATCGTCATATCGTTGTATAAGCTATTGTTCGGTTTCTCCGCGCCCATCGTGCTTGCTTTACTCCTCAATGAAGTGTATAGCCAATGGTTTAAGAAAATCGTACAGACGATCACTTATTTACCTCATTTTCTATCATGGGTCATTGTGTATGGAATTATGGTAGCATTACTAGCCCCAGGCGATGGTCTCTTTAACATGATTTTGAAGGATTTAGGTGTTGAACCCATCTCGTTTCTAACCGAACCTGCCTGGGGCAGAATGCTGATCATCTTATCTGAAGTATGGAAGGATATTGGATGGGGGGCGATTTTGTACCTTGCTGCCTTGGCAGGAATCGATCCAAGCTTATATGAAGCGGCTCGAATGGATGGTGCTTCCAAATGGAGACAGCTCTGGCATATCACGTTACCTGGTATTCGAGGAGTCATTATTCTGATGCTGATTCTTAAATTAAGCCATATTCTGGATGCGGGTTTTGACCAAATATTCATGTTTGCCAACACCTTTAACCAGGAGAAGATCGATATTATCGACACATGGGTATACCGGGAAGGGTTGGAGCGTCTTAAGATTGGCTTGGCTACTGCTGTAGGATTGTTTAAAGCTGTCATCGGATTTGCTTTAGTGTTGGCAGCGAATAAGCTCGCCAAAAAATTCGATGGGCAAATCTGGTGAGGTGGTCTTTAGAATGATCCATATGACAATCGGGGAAAAAGTCTGGCAAACCGTCGTTTATGTAGTTCTTATTATATTATCCCTACTGTGCGTGCTGCCCTTTCTATATGTGGTTGCTGTCTCCGTAACACCAGAATCGGAAGTATTAAGAAGAGGGATTGTGATTATACCAGAATCCTTTACCTTTCTGGCCTATAAAGAAGTATTCATTTCTCATGGGATCTGGCAGGCGTATAAAATTACGTTGTTCCGAACGATTGTAGGGACTGCGTTAAACGTGTTTTTTACGGTAATCGCGGCCTACCCGTTATCCAAAAAATATTTGCCCGGAAGAAGTCCATTTTTACTCTTCATTGTGTTTACCATGATGTTCAGTGGGGGATTAATTCCGACTTATTTACTAATCCGCTCTCTGGGATTGTTAAACAGTCCTTGGGTATTGATCATTCCAAATCTCATTAGTGCATTTAATCTGGTGATCATCAAAGGTTTTTTTGAACAATTACCTGGTGAAATTGAGGAATCAGCGAGGGTAGACGGTGCCAGTGAACTTCAGACGTTATGGCGGATCATTTTACCCCTGTCCTTACCCGTCCTGTCCACCATTTCCTTATTTTACGCAGTCGGGCATTGGAACAGTTATTTTGATGCTATTGTATATATCAATGATTCCAACTACATGCCACTTCAAGTGATTTTGCGCAACATTCTGCTTAACGTTGCAACTCAAAGCGCTGATTCGCTCGCCAATTCCGGGGCTGTCAGTACGTTCGCTGTGCAGATGGCTACAGTTGTTGTAACTACAGTCCCGATATTGATCGTTTATCCATTTTTGCAAAAGCATTTTACCAAAGGTGTACTCCTGGGATCCGTTAAAGGATAAAAGGTGTTCCAACCTAACTTATTACGGGGAAACCGTGATAATATACAAGCAAAGGAGAGGTCAATATGCAGCGTAAAAAGATTTCATTTGCTATTCTATCGGCAATCTTAGGACTTGGAACGCTTTTGTCAGGATGTGGGGGGAATGAAGAAGTTACATCGACAACTTCGAGTAATTCGCAAGGCCAGTCTGGCCAGTTTGCAACCAAAATGAAAATCTCAATGTTTAACCAAGGCACTTTTAATGCTGCTGCTCCGGTACCTCCACGTGATGAAGATATTCAACGCCAAATGTTGGAAGAAGAGATGAACATCGACTTGGAGATGATGATTCCTCAGGCTGGGCAAGCAACAACCAAACTGAATACACTCATTGCAGGCGGGGATATTCCAGACTTGATCTTCTTGAAAAGTCGTGCTGATCTTGCGCAATATTACGACCAAGGAGTTCTTGCGGATTTAACACCGTATATGGACCAATTCCCTGAACTACAGAAACGGTTTGGAACCGACTCCTGGGAGGCGATGTCCTATCAAGGAAAAACCATTGGAATTCCAGGCTATGATAATGTGAACGGTATCAGTCGAAGCTTCTTCATCCGCAACGATTGGCTGAAAAAGCTGAATATGGAGGTACCAACGACACCTGATGAGTTGTTCGAAGTTATGAAAGCCTTTACAGAGAAAGATCCGGATGGGAATGGCAAAAACGATACGTACGGATTCATCGGCGGTATGAATAAAGAAGGTAATCTGCAAACCTATGGCTTTGATAGCTTGATGTGGATGTTTGGCGTCAATCCTCCTTCAGCCGTTGAGATAAAAGATAATGAACCGGTATTTCTGTTTATCGATCCCAAAATGAAAGAGGCGCTTGCTTACATTAATAAAATGATGGTAGCCAAGGTGGTTGACCCGGACTGGGTAACGATGAATTCGCCTGATCTGTTGGACCAAAAGATGTTTAAGGGTAGAGTTGGCTTCATGATCAGAGATGCTCGTAGACTGGAGCCGGACTATCAGCAGAAAATGAAAGAAATTAGTGGCGAGGTGCCGGAATGGGTCGTTATTCCTCCGATGAAAGGTCCTTACGGTGATCAAATTGTAGAGAGAAAATCATTCCAAGGTAATTCATGGGCCATATCCGCAAAAGCGGACGAGGATAAAATCATTCGGATCTTGTCCATGCTGAATTATCTCTTTACGGATGAAGAAGCTTATCCAAACTTTGCATACGGAATCAAAGGCATCCATTGGGATGTCGTAGACGGCAAGATCAAAAATAAAACCTCCGAGTTATCAAAGGAAATGAAAGAGAAGTACCTGTGGGTCGATCATTATAGAATGCCGCGCCGTGGTGATGATGCGGAGTACTTCAGTTTCCAGAATCCGAAGACAGCGGAAGCTTTCAAGGACAATCAGCAATATGTGGGGCCAACGCTGCCCGGAAATTTATTGACCCCTGACCCTAGCGATACCTTGGATGCTGACCGCACTCGTTTCATTAATGAGAGTTTAGTTAAATTTATGACGGGCAAAGAGCCTCTATCCAACTGGGAGAATTTCCTCCAGACGCTGGATACCAAGTTTGACATGCAGAAATATAAGGAAACAGCAATCCAGCAATTTAAAGAAGCCGGCCTTATCAAGTAAAAATAAACGAAGAGAGAGTGGCTATTCGTAGCCCCTCTCTTTATTAGCATATGCTATTCTTAGTTTAAAACGGAACTAAAAGGAAGATGATGGATGCGAAGAAGAATCAGCTTGCCTTTAAAATTATTTTTTATCGTGTTTGCCTTTGTATTAGGCTGCATCATCTTGATAAGCCAATTGTCTTATCGTTATGTCCAAAAGGAAATAAGAACCAATGACATTTTTTACACCAATCAAATATTAGACAAGGTTGACCAGTATTTTACCGTTAATTTTTCCTCTTTCCAGACGATTCTCTTCTCAGTTGAAACATCAGTGAAAGCCAACATTAACAATACCGAAGTGATTAAAAAGCAATTAAGGGAGCTGTATGAACTCAACAGTATTTATGTCAGTAATATTTATTTGATCAAAAACGATTTATCCATTCTGGGCGGAAGTACACCTACTCGAATATTCGATGAACCTTTATCTGAAAGAGCCCCTTTATTTGATGCGGCTGACAAAAATAGAAGGACTACCTTTGTTAGTGAACCTTACAAATCGAAGTATTCTGGCTGGACCGTTACGATGGTTCGATATCTGAACGGTGCTCCGTTTCCTATGGCCATTGCGGTTGATTTGGATCTAAATGCCATTGAAGAAACCTTGTTCAAGATTAATAAACAGGAACAAATGAATCTGGCTCTGATCACTGCGTCAGGTAAGATCATTGCCGGATTTTCTGAAAATAAAGGACCTCTGAATATTCAAGATCATTCTTTTTCGATCGGAGAGACGTCAGCGGAAGAAATTCTGGATACGACGGAAACAAACCTTCAACTGTTTACCAACGATGGTATTCCGGTCTCCCTTTTGAAAAAACCAACGGAGAAATTCAACTGGACCATCATCTCGATCAACGATGAATCACGCTTAAAAGCAGCGTTGTCCAGATTGGAAACCTATTACCTCGAGCTGCTCGCTGCAGGTCTTCTTTTAAGTTTGTTCATTTCTTTTTTGGTTGCCAAATATATAAGAAAACCACTTTATACGCTCAAAACAAAAATGAAGCAGGTAGAGCAAGGCATCCTCACAACAACAATAACCATTAATCGAAACGATGAGTTTGGAGATCTTTCACGAGCATTCGATCGTATGCTTCAGCAAATTGTTGAACTGATTCGCCGAGCTGAACTTCATAATGAACTTGAGCGGAAGTTGGAAATCCAGGTGTTACAGTCTCAAATTAACCCTCATTTTCTATATAACACACTTGGTTCGATCAGCAATGTGATACGTCTCGGACAAATAGAGAAAGTAGATGTGGTGATCGGGTCGCTTATTTCATTATTGGAGTACGGGATAGACGATGCTTCTGAGAAGGTTTCCCTACGCCAGGAATTACGCAATGTAGCGGATTATATCGAGATCCAGAACATTCGGTATAACCGAAACTTCAACTTAATTGAAGATATCGAAGCAGGACTGATGGATTTTCCAGTTTTTAGAATGCTGTTGCAGCCCCTTGTGGAGAATAGTATCTTCCATGGTTATAACGGAGGGGGAATTGAGGGGCCAATTACGATTCATGCGTACAGGGAGGACGGCATGGTCATCATCGAAGTTGTTGATCAAGGTGAGGGAATTCCAGCTGATAAAATAAAACATATTTTAATCTCAGAACCGAGTGAAGAGGAAGTAAAAAGAAAAAGAATCGGGCTGAACAATATTCATGGGCGAATAAGACTCCACTACGGAGATCAATTCGGGCTGGATATCATAAGCATACCTAAGGAAATAACCCGTATACGCGCTGTATTCCCGGCAGAATTGCCAAAAGGAGATGCATAATGGGGAGAGACTATACCTGCTTCATTGTTGACGATGAAGACCTGATCATTCAACGATTGGAATTGTTTTTTAATGAACTCTCTCATAGGGATCGACGATTTGTTCTGGTGGGCAAAGCGAATAATGGGCTGAATGGGATCGAGGAGATCATAAAACTTAAACCGGATATCGTCATATCCGATATTGTAATGCCGCGTATGGATGGCATCTCCATGATTGAGCAGCTCAAGGCAGAGCTCCCCCATACCCAATACATACTTCTGACCGCCTATTCATCCTTCGAATACGCTCAGCGGGCGATTCAAGCCAACGTATTGGAGTACATTGTAAAGGTTCCGCTGAGGGAAGCCGATTTGAATCGAGCGTTGGATAAGGCAGCCGGAATTTTAAATGAGTTTGAGAAAAAAGAAGCGGAGTTTCACTCGTTAAATGTATCCGTGCTTGAAAATAAATACAGAGTCCGCAAGCAATTTTTTAACGAATTGATCCGAGGTGAAATTCCTTCTCATCGGGCATCGGATTTTGCCAATCGCATGCAGTTTCATTTCTTTCAAGCGAACTATTGCTGCTTCATCGTTGAGATGAATACGTATGAAAGTTTCCGAAACGAATACGCGGCCGCAGATCAAAACATCTTGAAGTATGCGATTACAAATATCATCGAAGAAACGGTGATGAATGGTAGCAGTGGAGTAGCTGCGGATCTGTCCGATAATCGTTTTATTGGTTTTCTATCCTGGGAAAATAACCGCAGTGATATGGAAACGGAATATGCTTGCCTATCATTGGGAGGGCAGATCATCTCTCATTTGCATCAATATTTGAATAAAAGGGTATCTGTCGCTTTTGGAAGTCCGCACCGAGGCTGGGAATCGATCAAACAGGCGTACACGGAAGCTAAAAATGTGAGTGAGGATTTCTATTATCATACCGAAAAAGTTGTAAAAACACCGATGCATCGGTTCCAATACCATAATGACAAAAAAGCAGACTTTCAACAGAAGCTGGCTGATTTTCTTATACGCCTGAAACGAAAGATTTCCAAGGAAGAGCTGGACAATGCACTTGCCGATCTGTCGCAATTTGTTACCGACCATAAAATCCACAAGTCTATCATGGCACCAATGATTAGAGACTTGTACAGAGACATTACCGTGAAATTTAAATCGGGGAACAAGATGGCCACGGAAGTTCCAGACTTCCCCATGGAATTTATGGCTTTTCAGGAGCAGCTCGCCTATATTGGCGACTTCACATTCGAATACGTGCATGCGGGCCAACTGTTACATCGTGCAGAGATCATGAGTGCTATGCATTATATAGAGACAAACTTGAAACAACGTTTAACGTTGGAAGCAATTGCGGAGGAAGTGAATCTAGCGCCATCGTATTTTAGCAGCTTATTCAAAAAAACAATGAACGAAGGCGTGATTAGCTACATCAACCGTAAAAAAATCCATCTCGCCCTCGAGTTGTTAAACGTTCGGGATTATTCTTTATTGGAATTGTGCGAGGAAGTAGGTATCGTCAATGAAGGGTATTTTTGCAAACTTTTTAAAGAATATACGGGGGATACACCCAAGCAATATCGGATAAAAATGACACGGTAGGAATCCAACTAAGGATGCAAAAAATGTATGATTTTTTCGCGAAATCCTGTAAAAAAAAAGGGGCCAAAACCATTACCATGATAGGAGCATCTAATCATGGAGGTTATCCAAATGGAACTTATGAAAGCAGATGTAACCGTCGTAGGTGGAGGAATTGCCGGGATATGCGCTGCCATTGCTGCCGCACGCCAAGGACTCCTGGTTTCACTTATCAATGATCGGCCAGTTCTGGGTGGAAATGCGAGCAGCGAGGTCAGAGTTCACATTAACGGGTCGGCATATCTCGGAAACAGTCCATCCTATTATGCTCGCGAAGGCGGGTTGGTGGAAGAACTCAAGCTGAAGATCTTTCATTATAATCCGTTATACAACAAAAAACTTATGCTTTCGCTTTCGGATACGGTGTTATTGGATATGGTTTATGATGAGCCTAACATTTCTCTATTTCTGAATACATGCGTGCATGAAACGGGTATGGAGAACGGCAGAATCAAATGGGTGGAGGGCCTTCAATTGGCTTCAGAGAGAAAATTTCGTTTTGAAAGCCCAACCTACATTGATTGCTCCGGGGATGGAATTGTTGGATACCAAGCTGGTGCTCACTTCCGATGGGGAAGAGAGGCGAAGCATGAATACAAGGAGGAACTCGCTCCAGAAGTGGCGGATCATTACACCATGGGTGATACGATTCTGTTTCAAGCCCTTGACGTAAACTATTCCGTTCCTTACAAAAGGCCAGGCTTTGCGTATGATATTACGAAGCTGGAGTTTTTTGATAGTATCAGAAAAGGATTAAACCATCGATCTTTTCCAAGGAAAATCAACGGGCTTGGCGGATTGTGGTGGCTGGAATACGGCGGACATATGGATATTATCAAGAATAATGAAGACATTGCATTGGAACTACGGAAATTGGTGTACGGGATATGGGATTATATCAAAAATAGCGGTGAGTTTGATGATGTAGACAATCTCATTTTGGATTATGTATGCCCGATTCCGGGAAAGCGAGAGTCGAGACGGTTTATAGGTGAACACATGCTGTCTCAGAACGATCTTACAGCAAAGACTCATTTCGAAGATGCGGTATCCGTTGGAGGTTGGTATATGGATCTGCATGCAAATAAAGGCATCTACGATGAAGGGCCGGCTACAGCATGGAATTTTGTGCCGGGATTGTATAATATCCCGTTTCGCAGCTTGTTTTCACGTAATATCCCAAATCTCATGTTTGCTGGCCGTAATATAAGCGCTACACATGTGGCTTTTGGGTCTACAAGGGTGATGGCAACTTGTGGTTGTATGGGGCAGGCGGTAGGAACGGCTGCTGCGTTATGCGTAAAATATGAGACAGACCCTGCGGACATCGTCAAAGCCCATATGGGTGAACTTCAGGCGCAGCTGCTTCGAGACGGGCAAACGATTGTAGGGCTTCAAGAGCCGTTAGATCCTTATTTCGCAGACGGATTAACGATTCGTGCCTCGTCTCAGCGAAGCTATGAACAACTTCATCCAACCGAAGAGATATCCTTGGAGAACGCGTTATGTTTGGTCTTGCCGATTCAGACATCCGTAGTTGAAAGCGTGCAGATCAAAATTAAAAATAGATCCGAGTATTCGGAAACGTTGCAAGTGAAGCTGTTTGGCGGGGATCGAAAGGAAAACTATATTCCCACCAGCGAGCTGAAGGGCTACAACTTGGTGATTTCAGCGGGTCACGATGACTGGATTACACTGGACCTCAGCTGCAAGAAGCCAGAAGACGACAAAATCTACATCGTATTGGAAGGTACGGCGGGCCTCACTGTACACAGCAATGAAGAGAAAATGACTGGAGCGGTTAGCTTCCTTTATAGACCGGAAGAGCCATCCAAGCTGAAGAAGTTTAATAAGAGCATTTGCTTCAAAGACCTGATACCATCCCAGGATATGTATAATCCTGCGAATGTCGTCAACGGTTTCTCCAGACCTTATGGTCTGCCTAACGGCTGGATTTCGGAACGTACGGAAGGACAGGAATGGTTGGAATTTGGTTTTGCAAGCCCCAAGAATCTGGATGAAATCCATCTTGTTTTCAATTCGCAGCTGAATTTGGAACATTTCGACGATCCGATCGAGCCACTGATCCAGGATTATGATGTGACCTTAACCTTAGAAGATGGAAGCGAGAGAGAAATTAAAATCCGCGGTAATTATCTTTCGTTGAACAAACATAAAGTGCATGCAAACGGTGTAACCCGAATCCGGTTTGATTTCTGTGCAACGTATGGTTCGCCATATTATGAAGTGTTTGCTGTAAAACTTTTTGCTCCTAAAAACGCTAAGTGAGGGCGGGTGAAGTCGTGATGAAGGAATTTTTCCCACGAAGAGGGCTGCCTAATGTCATTCAAAAGTTGGAAAATGGAGAAACCGCGACCATCGTTTATTTTGGCGGTAGTAATACACGTTCTGAAGGATACAGGGTCATGACGGCGGATTGGCTGCAAGGGCAATATCCCCATGCGAATATCCGCGCTGTGAACGCAGGCATTGATGGGACCGGATCGGACCTCGGCTGCGCCCGTTTGGAGACGGATGTACTGCGTCATCAGCCTGATCTCGTATTTGTTGAATTCGTTGGAAACGATGGGGGGGTGCCCGAATCCAAAGCGCGGATCGAAGGCATTGTGCGACAGATTCGCAAGCGGAGCCGGTTTACCGATATCCTGTTTGTATATACGGTTAAGGAGCGGGATTTGACTTCATTTCAATCCGGCGAATACCAGAAGGGCGCTCTTATGCAAGAGGAAGTCGCCGACTATTACGGCATTCCTTCGATTCATCTGGGCGTAGCGGTCAGTCAATTGGTTTCGGATGGAAAGCTCATTTTCACCTCAGGGGCAGATGTGTCCATTCCCGGAGCCGTTATTTTCACGCATGATTCGATCCATCCGACAATTCCCGAAGGACACCAGATTTACACGGACACAATCACACGGTCATTTAAGAAAATCAGTGAACTTCGAGATCACGTAGGAAAAGTCGAACATCACTTGCCGCAGGACCCCTTGGTCCCGGCCAATCCTTGGGAGTATGCAACCATGTTGCCACTGGATCGTCTTACTCATTTCTCCGCAGGGTGGTCTTACGTGACCCCTGATGATTTTCCTTTAGTGCGTGAGTACGATTGGTTGTTCCCCGGTCTGTGGCGAGCAGTTGATCCTGGAGAGGCGATCACAGTGGAGTTTGAGGGTACCCACATCGGGCTATTTGATATCGGGGGGCCGGATTCTGGCAGATTGAAGGTGACTGTGGATGGAGGGGAACCCTTCCTTGTTGATCGATTCACGCTCTACAACGATCATAATAGAAATCAATATATTTTCTTGCCGGAGCTACCAAATGGGAAACATACAGTTCTCTTGGAGATCGATCACGAGAAAACTGACAAAGCGGCCGTGTTTGAGGCAAGTGGTAATGAACGAGGTATGGAACATGTTCGGCAACATCCAGCTTGGTATGATCAAACCGTCATTCAGCTTGGAAAGTTGTTATTGGTGCAGCCGCCTTTATAATTGATAAGTCCTCTTGGAACACTTGAAAGACCTATATTCTATCTGACTGCAACTGAGCAATCAATTAGGATGTAGGTTTCTTTTTTTACTTAAAATCGTATAAGAAATTCTTAAAATGAAAGAAATTTCACCGTCATGTAACATGCTAAGATAAAAACGACAGAGCGGAATTAGACAGAAGGGGAAGGTTAATTGCTTTTTTACAATCATTTGAGCAAAAGGCAATGCATTTATGGAAGCGTTATCATTTAAGGAGAGGCTGTGAATTGTATGGTCAAAAGGAAGCTGCTTTTCTTCATCGTTTTCATGTTGACGGTCGTAGTTCCTTCCAGCCTGATCGGAATAAGGGCCGCTGATGCGGAGACCTTACCTTATCAGACGATTATCATCGATGACGGGAGTATCAAGATCAATGATGTTGTGACACCTGATGCGGGTAACGAGAACAATGGATATGTGGCTCCAAATTGGACTACAAGCACAGGGGTGAAGGGGTATGATCTTTCCAGCACCAAATATACGAGTACAGCAGGCAGAACGATAACATGGAATCCACGCTTAGAAGAAGGAACGGCGAAAATATCGTTCTATAAGCTGGATTGGGCGGATAAGGCTGATAGCAATGTAAAAATCGAAATTGTTCATAATGGAACAACGGATGTAGTCTTTATGGATCTAAGACCCTCATCTGGCGCTCCAGCAGGGTGGGTTGATTTGGGAGAGTACTATTTTTCTGGAGTTGGTGAAGAATTCGTTCAATTGACCCGTTCTACCGGCACCACAAACACGATCCTTACACGCGCGGATGCGGTTAAGTTCGAAGGGAATATAACGCAGAAAGAGCCACATAAGACAATCATCATTGATGATGGGAGCCTCACAATTGATCATGTCGTTACGGTTGATTCCGGCAACGCTAATAACGGATTCTCCGCTCCATATTGGAGCACAAGCGCGGGAGTGAAGGGATACAATAATTCCAGTTCCAAATTTACAGACGCTGTAGGTAGAAGCATCACCTGGAATCCACGCTTGGAAGCAGGGACGGCGAGAATATCGTTTTATAAGCTGGATTGGGCGGATAAAGCAGACAGTAATGTGAAAATTGAGATTGTTCATAACGGGATTACGGATGTTAAGTTTATGGATCTAAGACCTTCGTCAGGTCCATCGGTTGGATGGGTGGATCTGGGGGAGTATGAGTTTAGTGGTGATGATAGCGAATTTGTCAGGCTGACTCGAACGCAGCCTTCTACGGGTACAATTATTACGCGGGCTGATGCAGTCAAGTTCGAGGGGAATATCCGTCAACAAGCACCACCGCTCCCCCCGCTAAGAAGCCGTACCTTAGCGAATCTCAGTTACACAGAGAAAGGCAGCATCGAAAATGCGAACTATAAGGCAACCTTCTATGAGGCAGCATGGGATGAAGGTAAATCCATCGTTCGTGACATGTTCTACAAAAACACGGAGACAGGGAACTGGGTTCCAATCAATAATGAATCGGAAAGACTTGAGGAACAATGGGTTCTATTGGACGGGAACGCGGGCAGCCGAACCAATTACTACGATACGATGAACAAACGCTGGATTACATTCGACGAGGTCCATTTTCCAGACAGCCAGACGGCGGTATTAACCGATTCTGCGCATGGCAGTGATTACGATTTTGAAGTGAACTGGTCCATGGCAGGGGATAAACCAGATGTTTCTTTTGCCTTTACACCTCGCCGCGACGGCAATTATGTGATTGGATATCAGTCCTTCACAACAGAGGCAGTCTCGGGCATCAATGAAGTGTTAAATGGATTCAGGTCACATGCCAAAATGGTAGGTACGGTGGAATCAACAAGTTTAAGAGAGCTGAGCGCTCCGATGAGCCTGGTTGAGAAAAATGATGGTTCAGGAAATCCATTGACGTATGGCGTATTTGTACCTTCGGCAGAGCTTCCGGTTGAATTTGAACCGACGGGAGGTGTTACGAAACAACGGCTTGGCATGAGCCTGGTTAACAACGAAGGCAGCGTGCAGCCAATCCTGTATGCGCCTCAATTAGGGACTTATTCGCAAATGGCCGCAGAAAACACCTATCAATTTCATATGGGGCTAATCGCTCAAAAAAGCAATCTATATGAGTCCTACGTGGATATTCTTCGCAATGAGTACGATTATTCGGCATACCGGAAAAATGTGTCAGATCAGTCGCTTACTGACGCGATGTTTAATATGATTGATCTCCTTAAAATTGAGCCGCAAGGAGACGACTCTGTTAATTATGTCCCATCACCCAGCGGGTGGTGGAGCCGTGCCAAGGGTTTTATTGATATCGAAAACGAGGATAGCGTCCGAACAAGCTCAAATGCGGTTCTTTTGGGAGCTTATTATTTAACTGGGGATGACCAGCTTTACGATACGAGAGCACTACCGTCCGTCCAGTATGGCGTATCGCGAAATGGTATCGGTTGGTCGCCAACGCAGAAGAAAGTATACGGTGTGCCTTCCTTATGGAAAATGGCTACTCTGCCTTTTGATGTTTCAAGCGTAGCGGCTGTTAATCAGATGATGGGCACTTCGGCAGGCATTGGTGCACTCGCTCAGGAAGAGTACCTTGTACGTGACCCGGATCAGAAAGACCGGGGGCCTGTCATTCAGCCCCTGATGATGTATCGGATGACGGGAGATGCACAGTATTTGCAAGCTGCGAAGGATGCAGCCGACAGTTATATCGCGCAACATATTGATACGCCTGCATCCGTCGATGTGAGTAAAAATGAGTTCATTTATTATTATAGCAAGCTGTGGATGGAGATCTTGGAGCTATATGAGGAAACTCAGGATCCCAAATACTTGGATGCCGCCTATAAAGAAGCCAAACGCTATGCGACCATGTTTGTTGCTCGTCCAGTTCCTGAAGGTAACGTTACAATTCCTCAGCCGGAGACATATAATTACGCCGAGTCGTTTCATTGGCCGGAAAGTGGTAAATTTCAATATCCTAGGCTCAAGCTTCCCGAAGATATTGCCGGAGGTGTTCAAGCGGAGCGTTGGCTTATTTCACCGAGCGGATTGACGTTTGAAGCAGGAAGTACAACCGGCTATTATCGGATGAATGCTCAGGAAGCTCCGTTCATGCTGAGATTGTCGCTCTATACAGGGGATGAACTGTTGCAGGATATTGCTCATAATGCGGTTATTGGACGATATTCCAGTTATCCAGGTTATTATTATAAAGGATTCGCCGTTAGCCAACTTGAACCGGACTTTCCTCTGGAAGGCCCCAGCGGGGCTACATCCATCTATTATCACCATATCCCTGGGCAACTCGGGCAAACGATGGATTATTTGATCAGCGAACAATCATTGAAATCAAACGGGAGCATTACGTTTCCTTCCGTATTTGAAACGAATTTTTTATGGTTCAAATATCACCTCTATGGGAATAAACCAGGTCAATTTTATGGTAATTCGGACGTTTGGCTCTGGATGCCTAAGGGGATTATTAAGACCAACCATCCTCAATTGAATTGGATAACGGGTGAGAGCGGGGATAAATTCTACATCGGATTAAGCAATGCATCGTCTGAAGAAGTTCAGACTCCGATTGAATTGAATGAACAGATCATTGGATTCAACCCGGCACAGGATTATACCGTAACGATCATCCGCGACAATGGTACACCAGAGCAAGCAGTTATGAGTGGTGGAATCATTCAAGCCACGGTTTCAGGCAAGGGCATCACCGCGATCATTGTAGAAGGACTTAACATTAATGTGCCGCTACATCAGGTCAGAACGGCAGATACATCGGATGCAAGTTATTTCTTTGATACCCACAGTCCAATTGATGCGGTTAAAGGCATGCTGATCGTTAAGCCCGACGAAACGGTCTATGATGTTTATGTGCAGGCCAAAACGACAAAACCAGCGACAATCCATTATTCATTGGATGGCGGAGCTACGTATACGACTATACCCGATACGATATACCCGATGGAATGGTCTATACGAGTGGATGATTTATCCCAAACCTTTACGTATTACGTGGAATCGGACGGGAAACAGACCAACAAGCGTACACTTTATCTGCCTGATCAGGTAACGGAAACTCCAGTCCAACCCGATGGGCAGGATAGTTCATCCATCATCGTGGATAATACGGAGGCGGAGACAGAAGGCGTCTGGATAAGGGATACGACGGCTAACGATTATTATTATGATAACTATGTGTATGCCAAATCTACGACCGGCACAGCGACAAGTAAAATGAGATGGCGGCCTGAGCTGCCGGAAAGTGTCACTTACAGTGTGTATTACAAGATTCCGCAAATCACGGCTGCGAGTGAAAATTGGGCAACAAATGTCTCATTTACCGTTTATCATAGCGGAGGTTCCGAGACGGTGACAGTTGATGAGACAACAGCGAATGGTACTTGGATGCACCTGGGGGATTATCCTTTTGCTGCAGGCGATAGCGGGTACGTGGAACTAACCAATAAGGCCAATAAGTCCAGAGTCGTTGCCGATTCAATCATGTGGGTGGACCCAAACAGGATACCGCAATTGGAGTCTGCTGTGATCCTATCCGATCGCAGCGAGCTGCAGATGACTCAAACCGCACAACTGAGCGTAATAGGTTATTTGGATAACGGTTTGGTCGGTGATCTTACACAGGCCGATGTGCAGTATTTCGTTGATCGTACGGATCTGGCTGAAGTGAATAGCAGTGGGGTGTTGACCCTTCTTAATCTTGATGGAGACACGGATCACATTGAGGTATGGGCTACTGTTACGATTGACGGAGTGACCTTAACCACACCGCCTTTGAATATCACGATCAGGGACCTAACGATTATCGTCGATAGTACAAATACAACGGGGTTATACACGACGGAAGGGTCGTGGAGCCAAAGTAATTTAGCCGGATACAAAATTGGGGTTAAATCCCGCTATTCAACAGTTCAAGGCTCATCAGCAACGTGGAAAGGCCAGTTCCCAGAGGGGAAATATACGGTCTCGATCTACAAACTCGTCCATACGACGGCAAACGATAACAATGTCAAAGTGGAAGTGAAACATAAAACGGGTACCGAGGTCACCTATATCGATGCAACGGCCGGCTCATCGGGTTGGGTTAATCTGGGAACGTTCGACTTTACGGGTGACGGTAGCGAGTATGTCCGGTTAACCAGAGTTTCGCCTACCACGGTAGACCCGCCAACGCTTCCTGCGGATATGATCTATACGAGGGTTGACGCAGTTATGTTCGAACGGCATTCCGATGATTCGGAGCAGCTTGCCAATGAGCCGCCAGTTGAATCGACACTTTCTGAATAAGGGCAGTGATTTATGAATGGAAGTGGAACAACGGTAAGTGATGTTATACAAATTATTGTAAAATAACATAAAGAGCCGAGTGGATCAAAACGATCCATTTGGCTCTTTGTGTCCAAGTGCAAGAAAGTGTGGTTACAAGGGAAGGCAGTCGGCCACCTTCCTCTTACCACCCATTAATCACTTAAGTTTGCCAAATCCAACTTTTTTGGATGCTCGTAAAAAAATTGCCGCGTTCAGATTATGTTTCGTCACACTCAAAACGTTTCTCTAGACCCACACAAATCTTCAATGGTACCATCATACACGTGCTTGAATTGAAGATTGCAGGAGGATATCATGTGGATCAACTTAAATACGATAATCTAAAGCTGGGGGAGCGCGGAGCTATCATCAGCATTATCGCCTACATATGTTTGACCGTATTAAAACTGATCGTTGGCAGTATGGCCGGATCAGAAGCGCTCAAGGCGGATGGATTAAACAATGCCACCGATATTGTGGCCTCAATAGCTGTACTGATCGGTTTGAAGCTTGCCCAACGCCCAGCCGACACAGATCATACATATGGTCACTGGAGAGCAGAGACCGTTGCGTCACTTGTTGCTTCTTTCATTATGATGGCAGTAGGTTTACAAGTACTGTTTCAAGCCATTGGTTCTGTGTTTCAGGGTACACATGAATCTCCGGATATCATCGCTGCGTACACAGGCATTTTCTGCGCGGTTGTCATGTATCTGGTCTATCGCTATAACAAGAGACTTGCTACTCGTATTAAAAGTCAGGCAGTCATGGCTGCAGCTCGAGATAATATCTCCGATGCCTGGGTGAGCACCGGTACGGTCATTGGGATCGTGGGTTCCCAGTTCGGCCTCCCATGGCTGGACCCTGTAACGGCTGTCATCGTCGGTTTCCTGATCTGTAAGACCGCTTGGGACATTTTCAAGGAAGCCACACATCATCTGACGGATGGTTTTGATGTTGAACTGATTCAGGAGTACAAAAAAACGATTGCCGGAATTGACAGCGTAGAGACAGTTAAAGACGTGAGAGCGCGGAACTATGGCAATAACGTTGTAGTAGACGTTGTCATAACAGTCCATGCTGAGCTGGATCTTCAACAAGCACACGATATCTGTACAGACGTGGAGAACGAGTTAATGGAGGAACATGACGTATACACCGTTCACGTTCATGTGGAACCTGATATGTTGGAAGAGTGCATTTAAACTCAGGATTATAAAAGAGCGACTCGGCAAAGCAAAAAAACCAGTGAGCTTTAATTATTCACTGGTTTTTGCTGATTTCAATTTTCTTTTTAAAAGAATACGCGCGTTGTTTATCCCATACATGACTATCTCGGCAAATTGTAGGTAATCAAATTGTTATATTTATCCGCATGTTTCTGTTCGTCCAGGATGATCCCCCACACCGTGTCTTTATATATGCCATAAGGGAGACCAAACCATATTTTTCTATACTTTTCCACGGCCGCCAATTCACCCTGAAACGCCTTTTGCAGTCCGGCAAGATAAGAGGTGACCGTCTCAACCGGCTCACTGCTTATGCCCGTAATCTCCTGACCTGTCAGATCCTTGTACATTTGGCGGAACATTTGATTATGTCCTCGTTCATCATTGCGGATGCTCGTGATGATGGCAGCCTGATTGGCATCAGGTGACAACTGAATCAGTGAGTCATAGAACACCTCATCGTTTCGTTCTCCTTGCACAGCCGTTTTGATTAATTCAAGTGCTTCGGCTGATGATGTTGCCCATACCGGAGTAAAAGTGTACCTGTAACCATAAGGATATGCCACATACATTAAGAATCCCTCCAAGACAAATATGAGTTAAGATATGCACGTATGCCCATCAGCGTTAACCCATATCATCTGTCCTGCCTTATTTGTGGAAAGCTTCAGTAAAACTTCACTTGGTATACCTCAATATTTTACTGTAACCATAAGCAAGAACAAATGGCAGGAGGTATGACACAAAGGTCCAAATTATGTTCCATCCATTAAAATAGATGACATGCCCCATCATTTTGGCAACCCATTCGATTAATGTCAGCGACAATGATGCAACAAGAATCGCCAACCATGGCTTGGCGCCTTTTTCTGAAATCATATACATCATCAGGCAACCAGCGATCGGATAGACTCCAAGATCCATTGGAAGAGCAGCCAAGGATTGATTATGAGTATTCGGCAGAATATTCCAGAAGTAATTAAACCCGATATTGTTGATGGATGCTGAAATAGCCACACCAAGTGGATAATATAGAATAAGGATTGTAAAGTTCCGACGCAGAATCCATACACCCAATATAATGGGAATGACCATACCCAACAGAATGTTTCCTAACATGCCATTTTCCTCCAAAGCTTTGTTACTTCTGTAGTTTCACTATAAGCGGCATCAGCATTTATCGGATTTCTCTCACTTCAATACAAGTGGTGTTGTATAAGTTAACCAACTCCATGGTTTATAATGCATATTAGCAAATTCGAAATAGGCATGTGTGAGTCCAAACGTTAAAAAGGCCGCTTATCCAACAAGGGTAAGCGACCTTTTTTAGCGCATTTAGTAAACTTACATTAATGCAGTTTAAATTCGTTTAAAAACGGAGTAGCTTATCCACATGATTCATATGTTCCAGATTACGAATAAACTCGAATCGTTCTTGTTTGTATCCATCAAAAGGTGTGCCTGCAAGAAATTGATTGAATTTCTGTTCAAGCATATTCCAGCCAAACGGAGTTTCCATATCGCCTAGAGGTACAGGCATCCACCGTTCATATATATTGCCATCATGTGTTGTTATAACAACATGGGCAGCGCAAAAATGAGTTGGATGATCAGCCAAATATTGCTGCACTTCATCATCCAGGGTTACTGTAATTTTTTGCACCAGCTCCTGAACCTCCGGATCGGTGAAGCTATTGAATATTAATTCCTCTGAGTCCATACGACCGTATTTGAGAGCCACGGCTGAAGTGAATTGTGTGCTGGCCTGTGCTCCGATTGCGGTCTTGGGTTTAGGATTCGTCAGACGATATACAAATGAAGAGGTCCTCACATCAACAGACTTGATCTTGGATGGTGTTAAACTATAGTCTTCACGAAGTTCCAACATAGCATCCAGAGTGGCGTGTAATCCACGCTGGCAGGCATGACGTTTGAAATAAATGTCAGTCACTTTAAAATCAGTTCCCAGTCCTTCCAGCACATGACTTGTGTCACAATGCCCGCTTGTTCCTTTGAAGGCCTGGAAGAATCCATATTTTCCTTCCAAAGCTGCATCAGGACCCGTGAAACCACAGGATGCCAGTCTCACGGCCCTTAATCCGGTCAATGCCGCCCAGCCACTGCATAAAATTTTCCCTGAAGTTCCATCATTCTGATATTCAATCAAACCTCCTGTGAAAAGAGAAGCAATTCCCATCGCATCCTTGGTCTGCTTGGTATCTGCATTTGTTAATTTACTTACCAAGGCCGCTGCTGCGACAGCGCCGCATACCCCGGTAGCATCAAACCCTCTTTCCCGGTACATAAATGGATTGATCGCTTCGCCTAACCGAGCATATACGTCATAAGCCGCAACAATGGCGGTGATCATCTGTTTCCCATCGTTTCGGTGAAGCTGAGCCATACTTAGCAGGAGCGGAACAAGCACAGATCCAGGGTGGCCCATGGCGTGGCGATAGCCGTCATCCAGGTCTGCACAACGTGCCATCATGGTATGAATAAAGACAGCATGATCTGTGCTAGTGCGAACATCCTGTTCACCAATCAATGAGACCAAGTCTTCATTTTTAATAATAGAGTCTGCCAATCTTGCATATTCCAAAATGCGTTCACTTGTTTCAGAGTATCGACCAAATACCATATTACCGTAAGAGTCCAGTATTACCTGTTTACCTACTTCGATAGCCCTCTCGGAGAGATCCTCATATTGAAGACGGGTTATGTAGTTGGCAAGTTCTACAATCATATGATTCACAACAGTTCACCTCGTTATTTTGACTTCAATCCGCAAATACACGGGAAGTTTACATAACAGAAATATAAAGTTGTCATGATGTTGAACTCAAGCACAAGTTAACTGCACTAACTCAACTTTTGTATGCACATAAGTAATTGAACGCCAATATGATTCAATTGCTTTGATGTAATGAAGGGGTGCAATAACGTTTGACTATTTTTTTAAAATCCTCTACGTATGAGGGGAAAATTTTAGATTTGTGATAGATCAATGCGAGCGGGTGAAGATAGGAAAACTCAGCGATTGGAAATACATGAAGTTGAGAATTCGTATGATTAGACTCATTTAATGCATGAATCCCTGAAAGATACATCGTTAATGAAAAACTGGCCGCGTAATCCTCAGCACACAAAAGATGATGGATATCCGGTTGCGTCAATTCGTTAATACAATGCAGGGATATGTTACGTTCAGCGAGATGTTTATCGAGCAAAATACGGGAATTGAAGTTTTTCTTATTCAGAACAAAGGGGACATGTTGAAACAGACTCAAATCCGCACCCTGGTTAAATGTTTCGATGCACTCGGGATATTGATCAGGGAAATACTGCTTGAGCAAATTGTCCGAGATCACCATGTACATCTGTTCAAGCAGAATCGTTTCATACTTTACATTTTGCGTTACGATATTGTCTACACCCGAGAGAAACAGATCCAGTGAATTGTTTAACACCATCTCCTGCATTTGCGGTGAGGTTGTACGATGAATTTTAAGCTCCACTTTGGGATGCAGGGCATAAAACTCTTTTAATAATTTCGGCACGATAATGGGATAGCGGCCTTCGGTAATGCCAAAATGAATCGTGCCTGACTTATCCTCTTTAAGATCAGTAAGTTGATTCTCCATATTTTGATCCAGTAGCTCAATTTGACGTAGCGTATCTTGCATAATTTTCCCCGCTGCTGTCAGCGCAATTTTAGGTTTTCTTTCGAAGAACGCAACACCATGTTTTTCTTCCAAGCTTTTTAGGTATTTGCTGAGTGATTGATGGGAAATATATAGTCGTTTCGCTGCATTGGAAATGTTTAACTCTTCGGACAGAACCAAAAAATATTTATAGTTATTAAGCATGCATACCTCCTGAGGTAATCTTTTGTGTGACTCTGATGTAAACACTATAGATGCAACACGGTTAAAAATCATCATACTGCAACTATTAGTTACATACAAGCAATCTAAATGTGCTTTGGGGTTGCGAATATCTATGATAAATTATGAATGTATTCACGATGTCCATAGCGGTGTAAGCGTGAGCAATATGCAAATGTCTGCTCCAAAATATAATTAACAGGAGGTTATGTGCGTGAGTAAAGTTGCAGTTCTATTAGCAGAAGGATTTGAAGAAAGTGAGACCCTGACGATTGTTGATATTTTGAGAAGAGCACATATCGAATGTCACATGATTAGTACAGCGGGTGAAATGGTTCGTGGTAGTCATGACATCGTGGTCAAGGCTGATGCGCTTATCAGTGAAGATGTTAAAACCTACGATATGATTGTACTCCCTGGAGGAATGCCTGGGGCCGCTAATCTTCGTGATGATGACCGTGTAATTCAACTTATTCAGGAAATGAACCAGTCCGGCAAATATGTAGCAGCCATGTGTGCAGCACCTCTTGCACTAGGCAAAGCAGGTGTGTTGGAGAACAAAAATTTTACCGCTTATGTAGGTTATGATCAGAAAATTGAAACGAGCGGTACTTTTAAAGAAGATATTGTTGTTAAAGATGGAAATCTGATTACAAGCCGCGGCCCTGCGACGTCTTATGCTTTCGCTTTTGCATTAGTGGATGCCTTAGGCGGAGACAGTATGGTTGTCAAAAATCGTATGGTTTATTTCAATGCATTTGATGCTGAATAGGAGGGAACTGAAATGACGAATAAAGTAGCAGTATTGATGGCGGAAGGTTACGAAGAGGGCGAAACGCTGACGATTGTTGATATTTTGAGAAGAGCCGGCCTGAATTGTGACACGTTTTATTTTGGCGATAAGCTGGTTAAGGGCATGCACGGCATCTTTGTAGAAGCAGACAAACCTTTTGGCGAAGAAGTAAAGCAGTATGACATGATCGTTCTGCCGGGAGGCCGCCCAGGTGGACAAAACCTGAAGGAAAATCCGGATGTGATTGACATGGTGCAGTACTTCAATCAGAACAATAAGTACATTGGCGCAATGTGTTCCGGTACGGTGGTACTGTCCGATGCAAAGGTCATTGAGGGCAAACAGGTAACAGGTTATGTAGGATACGCTGAGAAATTGATTGGCGGCATCTTCAAGGATGAAGTCGTCGTAGCTGACCAGAATCTCGTTACAAGCCAAGGGCCTGCAACACCTTATCCATTTGCATACAAAATTGCAGAAATCTTCGGCAAAGATACATCAGGCCTACGTGAAAAGATGTTATACAACTTTGCCGGAGGCAAGTAAAGACAGCTAAGAGGGCGGGGGAATCATATGAAAACAGAGGAATTGGCTAAGGAGATTATCGCTAACATTGGACAGGATAATATTACGTATGCCACGCATTGTGCAACCAGATTGAGATTCAACGTAAAAGATGAGTCTCAGGTTAACTTGAAAGCGCTTGATCGACTGGAAGGTGTCCTGCGAGCCCAGTTTAACAGCGGTCAGTTACAGATCATCATTGGCGCAAAAGTGAAAAGCGTTTTTGACGCAGTAAGTGAAAAGCTTGACTTGGAAAATCAGGACATTGAAGTGAAAGCAGTACAACAAAAAAAGAATGTGATTTCCCGAGTCGTGGAAACGGTGGCAGGTATATTCGGGCCAGTCATTCCAGTGTTGATTGGGTGCGGTATGGTGAAGTCTGTGCTTGCAATCCTGACGACAATGAATCTTCTTGAGACAACAAGTGGTGCGTACCAAACCTTTAGTCTGATTAGTGATCTTATTTTCTATTTTTTCCCCTTCTTCCTTGCAGTCAGCGCGGCCAAGAAGTTCAAAACCAACGAATATCTGGCTGTGGCCCTTGCCGGGGCTTATATGTATCCCACCATTATGGAAGGTGCAGCAAAAGTGGCAGAGACGGGTGTTACCAGTTTAAGCTTTTTCGGCCTTCCATTATTGCTCGTGAACTATAAATCAACGATCATTCCGATTATTATTTCGGTTTGGGTGATGAGCTACGTTTACCGGTTTGTTAATAAGCGAATACCCGATATGTTTAAAATTTTGTTTGTGCCGATGATTGTGTTGTTCATTATGGTTCCACTTGGATTAATTGTTTTCGGACCTTTAGGAACCTACTTCGGCAGTGGAGTTGCTCAAATTGTAACGTATTTGTATACGGTGAATGGCGTCATTGGTGCATTTTTATTTGGAACATTCAGACCCCTTCTAATTATATTTGGCATGCATTACGCGATTACTCCAATTAACAGCCAGCTGATTGCTGAATATGGATACTCGGTAATTTCACCTGCGAACTTGACTGGAAATCTGGCTCAAGCCGGGGCATGTATTGGTGTATTCCTCTTATTGAAACATAAAGCGAGCAAATCCAGTGCTTTATCCAGTGGTGTAACGGCGATGTTTGGTATTACCGAACCGGCTATCTTCGGATTCAACCTTAAGTACAAGCGTCCTTTTATCTGTGCGATGCTTGCAGGAGGTATCGGAGCAGCTTACATCAATTTCTGGGGTGGAGGAGCAACGGCTCTGATTCTGCCAGGTATCCTGGCCTTGCCAACCTATATCGCTGACAGTTATATACACATCATTATCGGGGTAGCAATCAGCATTACGCTTGCACTGGTTGCCGTCTTGATCTGGGGAATTGAAGAAGAGATTCCAGCTCCAGTTACTGCAAGTGTTGGCAATGGAACAGATGGTTCTGCTGCCGCTAATGTGATTACGTCGACCTCAGAATCCCATGCTTTGACTCGACCAACCGGAACACTAATCATTGGCTCTCCGATTAACGGGATAGTTAAAAATATAACTGAAATCGACGATCCCATCTTTGCTCTGGGGAGCGGTGCTGCAGTTGAATCAATCGACGGCAAAGTATACGCCCCATTTGACGGAAAGGTTGTATCGCTGTTCCCAACCAAACATGCCATTGGACTGATGTCGAATGAGGGTGTGGAAATGCTTGTTCATGTAGGGATAAATACAGTCAAGTTGAAAGGAAAGCATTTCACGGCTTATGTGCAGCAGGATCAGGTGATTAAGCAAGGAGATCTGCTGATCGAATATGATCATGAAGCTATTCGGGCAGCAGGATTTGATACGGTCGTGCCCATCATTATATCGAATACTTTTGAATATCAGAGTGTTGAGCAGATTGCTGAGGATCGGGTTGTCCAAAACGAAGCACTGTTACGCATTCACGCTTAGAGGTGGTAAATATGAGTAAATTATCTGAAGACTTTCTTTGGGGAGGCGCTGCAGCGGCCAACCAGTTAGAAGGTGGATGGAATGAGCGCGGCAAAGGAGTCAGTGTTGCAGATGTCATGACAGCAGCAACACATGGCTTGGAGCGAAGAATTACACAGGGAATTGAGGAGAATGTATATTACCCTAGTCATCAGGCTAGTGATTTTTATACAAGATACAAGGAAGATATTCAGTTGTTTCATGAGATGGGATTCAAATGCTTTCGAACCAGCATCGCGTGGACACGGATATTTCCAAACGGAGATGAGACGGAACCGAATGAGGAAGGTCTGCAATTCTATGATGACTTGTTTGACACCTGTTTGGCATACGGGATTCAGCCAGTAGTCACCATATCTCACTTCGAAATGCCATATCATCTAGTGACGGAATATGGGGGATGGCGCAATCGTAAATTGATTGACTTTTATTTAAACTTCTGCGAAGCAGTCTACACCAGATATCGGACAAAGGTTAAGTACTGGATGACGTTTAACGAAATCAATATGATTGTGCGCAAGCCATGGAAGCCGGGAGGCATTCAGTGGAACGATGGGGAAAACAAACTTCAGACCATGTACCAGGCTGCGCATTATATGCTGATAGCCAGTGCCAAAGCAGTCAAGCTTGGTAAAGAGATCAACCCGGACTTTATGATCGGCGGCATGTTCCTTCATCCAACATCATACGCAGCTACATGCGACCCTGATGATGTGCTTGCCCAGGTCAAAAAACTTCAACAAGCTTACTTCTTTCTCGATGTACATGTCAGAGGCAAATATCCACGCTCATATTATGGGTTCCTGAAGCAGCATCAATTAGAAATTGAAACTGCTCCTGAGGATGAATTGATTCTGAGAGAAGGAACCGTAGATTATATCGGATTCAGTTATTACTCCAGCTCTGTCGTTATGGCTAATCCAACCGATCAGGACAAGAGTGAGGGGAATGAAATAAGCGGTTATAAAAATCCGCTCTTGCCTGCCAGTGAATGGGGATGGCAAATTGATCCGGTAGGTCTCCGGATTACATTAAACTGGCTGTATGATAAGTATCAGATCCCGCTATTTATTGTAGAGAATGGTTTAGGCGCAGTGGATACGCTCGAAGAGGATGGGTCAGTGCATGATCCGTATCGGATTGATTACCTTAGACAGCATGTGAGTGAGATGAAAAAAGCCATTCTGGAAGACGGGGTCGAAGTGATAGGTTACACTCCTTGGGGTTGCATTGACCTTGTCAGTGCCGGAACAGGAGAGATGAAAAAGAGATATGGCTTAATCTATGTCGATAAAGACAATGATGGGAAGGGTTCATTAAAGCGAGTTAAAAAAGATTCTTTCTACTGGTATAAAGAATGTATTAAAAGTCAAGGGAAGATAATATAACACTTCGTCAAGTACACGAATGATCAATTAAAAGCCCTTGTCTCCATCGGCAACAACTGGAGACAAGGGCTTAAGCTTTTTCAAAGTTTTACCGAAATTTATTAGGGATTTTTTTTACTGGTGCTTACTGAGAATATCAAATATGATCTTGGCATTATCTGTGTTGTCGATCAAACCGGCGAAGCGATGACTTGCCGGACCGTAGGCATAGACCGGAACATCTTCACCTGTATGTCCACCTGTTGTCCAGCCGGTATATGAACGGTTATCAATAATCGCTTCAATAGCATTATCAATCTTTGTTACATCCGCACTTTTGGCTGCTTCGTTCACCGATTGAATCTCTTCAGGTTTCAACTCCAGTTTGAGATAACTTTTCAGTGTTTCTTCAACCGAAGCACCTTTTGCAATTTGTGCTGCCATGAAGTCAGGTGTGCGCAGTGCAGCTTTGATTGGGTCTACGAAGAAGTTGTATTCTCCGTCTTTTCCAAGCGTAAGTCCGCCCGTGGAGTGGTCGGCAGTAGCTACGACAAGTGTTTCACCGTCTTTTTTGGCAAAATCAATAGCTGCCTGAAATGCTGCTGCGAAATCATCCATTTCACTCATCGCGCCAACGATATCATTATCATGTCCTGCCCAGTCGATCTGGCTGCCTTCGACCATTAGAAAGAATCCTTTGTCGTTCGAACTGAGGCGATCAATCGCTGTATTGGTCATCTCAGCTAATGATGGAGTTGCAGCAGTACGATCAATCAACTTGTCCAGCCCTCCGTCCGCAAACAGTCCAAGAACTTGTTGATTCTTATCCGCAAGGAGAGAGGAACGATCCGTCACATAGCTGAATCCGGCCTTCTGGAACTCCTTCGTCAGATCACGACCCTCGCGTACAAAATTGGATTTCCCTCCACCCAGAAGTACATCCACCTTATGCTTGCCATTAATCAACTCATCATAATAATCGTCCGCAATTGCATCCATATTTTTTCGACTGATATCATGGGCACCAAATGCAGCTGGTGTGGCATGAGTGATCTCCGATGTAGCCACGAGTCCGGTGGACTTGCCGTTTTCTTTGGCCTGCTCAAGTACGGTTTTGACTTCCTTCTGCTCAGGGTCAACCGCAATGGCCGCATTGTATGTTTTCACACCCGCCGACATAGCCGTTGCTGCGGAAGCGGAATCCGTCACATTTTGTTTATCATCATCCGGATAGGTCATTTGTGCTCCAACCAGATAAGGGTCGAATACGGTTTTATCCATGCCCTTCGTCGAAGGATCATCTTTCATATAACGGTAGGCGGAAGTATAAGAGGTCCCCATGCCATCCCCAATGAGGAAGATGATGTTCTTGATTTGTTTTTTCTCCACACTTACAGCTTGAACCGCACTTGCTTGTCCTGCAGACAAGAGAGTAGAAGCCGATACAGCCAGAGTCAGCGCTACCGCTGGTAATACTCTTTTGGATAATTTCACAATGATTCCTCCTCGTAATATCTCAACAACAAAAATGAATGCATGAATCTATATTCATTTGTTCATCATTAAGAAGATTAGCATTTATTTGTAAATGAGAACCAAGAATTTTGTATACCTGAGGTAAAATAAACAAATACGGTGATAACTTTATTTCTTTGCATGAGGAGCAAGTCAAGCATTCCAATCAGAGAAAAATGATCCCGGCGAAAGATTCACATGATCTGCAACATACGAGATTACAAAAATATACTCATTCCGCTATTTTTGAAGTATGATACAACATAAGTAGAACGCTTTCATTTTTATATTACTGTTAGTATACAATCAATTTCATTTTCAGGAGGCTCTTTACCATTGATCAAAACAACTCCAAATTATGATGGGTATCTCTTTGTACATTTTATTGGCGAACAACCAGACGGAGAGCAGGTTTACTTCTCCTATAGCGAGGATGGTCTTCACTGGAAGGACCTTAATGGCGGATCGCCTGTGCTGTTTTCCGACCTTGGAGAAAAGGGGGTACGGGACCCGTTTCTGGTTCGTTCAGTCAAGGATAATAAATTTTATCTGATTGCTACGGATCTCCGCATCGCAAGCGGCAAAGGATGGACTCATGCCGTTAATGCCGGGAGCCGTGACGTAATTATATGGGAATCCAGCAATCTCGTGAACTGGTCATCCCCATGGAACGTTACACTAGGTGTTGAGGGCGCTGGATGTGTCTGGGCACCAGAAGCTGTGTATGATGAAATGGCAGATGAGTTTCTTGTATTCTGGGCTTCTGCGACGCAGGAACTACAGGAGCAAGAACGAAAACAAAAAATATACAGTGCTCGCACAAAAGACTTTCGTACGTTCTCTGCATCGGAAAAATACATTGAGCGGGATAATCATATTATTGATACAACGATTCTTCCTGCGGATGGCTCTTATTATCGATACTCCAAGGATGAAACAACCAAAAACATACGGGTAGAAAAAGGAGACTCTCTCGACAAAGGGACATTTGTTACACTTCAAGCTCCGGTACTGGAGGCTATGGCAGGTGTGGAGGGACCTCAAATCTTTAAATTCAATGACCGGGAGGAATGGTGTCTGATTGTTGATCGATTTGCTGAAGGCAAGGGTTATCTTCCTCTGCTGACTACAGATCTGGGAAGTGGAGAATTCCGAATCGTCCCTGATGGTGAATTCGATATGGGAACGACTCAAAAGCGGCATGGAAGTGTCCTGCCAATCACAGCTGAGGAGTGCAGCCGGCTTCTCGCGGCTTTTGGGGATGGTCATCAGGTGCTTCCCGGACAATATGCCGATCCTGATGTCGCACAGTTTAGGGATCGTTACTATATGTATCCGACAACAGATGGCTTCGAGGGGTGGTCAGGGACACAGTTCAAAGTGTTTTCTTCTTCAGACCTGAAGCATTGGCAAGACGAAGGTGTTATCCTTGATCTGGGAACAGAGGATGTCGCCTGGGCAACCGGTAATGCCTGGGCACCGGCAATTGCCAGCCGTAACGAAAAGTTCTATTTTTATTTCTGTGGCAAAATGCTGAACGGCGACAGTGCCATTGGCGTTGCTGTAGCGGATACACCGATTGGTCCATTCCTGGCCGAGTCGCAGCCTTTAATCACAATGGAGCAGTTGAAACGTCTGGGCATTGCTATGGGCCAAGCTATTGATCCCTCCATCTATGTCGAAGATGATGGAAGACCGTATCTGCTATTTGGCAATGGACATGGTGCCATTGTGGAGCTTGGTGAAGACATGATAAGTGTCGTTGAGGACACAATGAGCAATCTGGCGGACTTGCATGATTTTCGTGAGGCGGTAACCGTGTTGAAGCAGGGTGGACTATACCACTTTACATGGTCCTGTAATGACACAGGCAGCGAAGACTATCATGTGAATTATGGTACGGCAGAGCAGCTATATGGTCCAATTACCTATCGATACCCAATCTTGAGCAAAAAAGTCGAGAAGGGCATGCTGGGAACAGGTCATCACTGTATCTTTAATGAAAATGAAACCGGTCAACTACGGATTGCCTATCACCGTTTTGTAACACCACTGTCCAGATTCTCCTCTGGAAAGGGGTATCACCGCGAAATATGTATGGACCCGCTTCTTTTTGGTAAGGACGGACTGATTCAGCCGGTCATACTCTAACATAAAACGTTCAGTTAAATCGCTATTTTATGAAGACCTGATACAGCATGATTGCCTGTCAAATGTCGCTTTTAGCGGTTTTGGCAGGCATTTTTATCATCCACCTGGAACAAGCCAAAACCGTAGGGTTGAGCGTGTATAGAACTTATTAAACGCATTAACTCCAGAATACATTTGACAGGAGAATCAATAAATCGTATTATTACGATATAACGATTTAGGAGGAATACTTTTGAACACTCCCGCTTTTGACAGCAATAACATTAAACAGTTCGATGAACCAGCTAATCTGCTGAAAGCTTTGTCTCACCCCATTCGTTTATGCATTGTGCGCGGACTGATGATGAAAAAAAAATGTAATGTTTCTTATATGCAGGAATGTCTGGATCTTCCCCAATCAACAGTCTCACAACACCTCCAGAAACTTCGTAGTGCAGGTATTGTTGCTACGGAGCGGAATGGTCTTGAAGTGAACTATGTGCTTGCCGATCAACGGGTTGAACAGATTATCAAAACTTTATTTGAAAAGGATGATTGTGAATCATGAGCAAAAAAGTACTCATTGTTGGCGGTGTAGCTGGAGGTGCATCTGCAGCTGCACGTCTTCGCCGTCTGGATGAACATGCCGAGATTATTATCTTTGAGAAAGGGCCCTACATTTCATTTGCCAATTGTGGTTTGCCTTATTATATAGGTGGCTCAATCGATGATCGAGAGCGTCTGCTGGTGCAAACGCCAAAAGGGATGGCAGATCGCTTTTGTATCGATGTGCGTACAAGAAGTGAGGTTGTAGCTATCGATTCGCAGAAGCGAGTGGTTAAGATACAGTCCCAGGAGCGCGGTGCATATGAAGAAAGTTATGACGAGTTGATATTGTCACCAGGTGCTAAACCGATCATTCCCGATCTGCCGGGCAAGGACAATCCACTAATTTATACCGTACGAAGTATTCCAGATATCGATCGGATCAAAGACCAAGTAAGTTCGTCTAACAACAAGTATTCGATTGTCATAGGCGGTGGATTTATAGGTGTGGAAATGGCTGAGAATTTAAAGGAAGCTGGTCTGGATGTAACGCTGGTTGAGGGGAACGCACAAGTACTCACACCCTATGATACCGAGTTAGCAGCCGCATTAGCACAGGAAATGGAGAATCATGGTGTAAACCTGCTGTTTTCCAAACGTGTTCAGGGATTTCATTCCTTAGAGCAGGGCATAGGGGTTGAACTTGCCGATGGTCATGTGTTGACAGCTGACATGGTTATTCTTGCGATAGGCGTAACACCAGACACCTATTTTTTGAAAGATAGCGGCGTTTTGCTGGGTGCACGTGGACATATTATCGTAAATGAAGCCTTGGAAAGTAGTGTGCCACATATCTATGCTGTTGGGGATGCGATCGAAGTAACGGAAAGCATTCATGGTACGAAGGCAACGATACCACTTGCCGGACCTGCCAACAAACAAGGCCGTATTGTTGCCGACCGTATCGCAGGGCTTCCTTCTACCTATAGAGGAACACAAGGTACGTCCATTATCAAAGTATTTGGAATGACCGCAGCCACGACAGGCAGTAATGAGAAAACACTACAGCGTCTCGGCGTGGAATATCAAACCGTTATCGTACACCCTGCTTCTCATGCATCGTATTATCCGGGTTCAAGTGCAATTACTCTTAAACTGCTGTTTACTCCGGAAGGCAAAATTTTAGGCGCACAAGCAGTCGGTTATGATGGAGTGGATAAACGAATTGATGATATTGCTGTAGCCATTCATTTTGGAGGACATGTCCGGGATTTAACAGAGCTTGAACTGAGTTACGCGCCTCCTTATTCGTCTGCCAAAGATCCCGTGAATATGGCTGGATATGCAGCAGAGAATATGATTACCGGACGTGTTCAGACGTTCACCTATAATCAACTGGCTGATCGTCAGCCGGGGCAGTCGATACTTCTGGATGTACGCAGTGAAATTGAGCATCAAAATGGTCATATTCCGGATTCACTCTCTATTCCAGTTGATGAGCTTCGTCAACGTTTAGATGAATTAGACCCATCCAAAGAAATCTGGCTATACTGTCAAGTCGGCTTACGTGGTTACACTGCTTCGCAAATTTTGCGTCAGCATGGTTTTAGCGTAAAAAACTTAAGTGGTGGTTATAAAACATACCGTCAAGCCCAGTTTAATCCTGCTCCATTTACTACTGCAAAACAAGATCATCATGATTCTGCGGTGGACGTTAAGGAAAAAAAGTCTATTCCCTCTGAGTCGATACAACCGCAACGTATTGATCATGAGTTGAACGTTTGCGGATTAAGTTGTCCTGGTCCCCTAATTCAGGTTAAGCAGAAAATGGATCAACTAGCGAACGGAGAAACCCTTCGCGTGAAAGCTTCCGATCCAGGATTCTATGAAGATGTCAAAGCATGGGCCACAATGTCGGGTTCCACAATCTTGCAGTTGGAAAGACTGAAAGGCGGTACAATTGAGTCTGTCATTGCCAAAAATACAGCACAACCCGTATCCAATGCCCCAATCAGCGATCCTGCCAGCACGATGGTTGTTTTCAGTGGTGATCTGGATAAAGCGATCGCCTCACTCATTATTGCAAATGGGGCAGCAGCGAGTGGACGGAAAGTAACCCTATTTTTCACATTTTGGGGATTGAGTATTATTCGTAAGCCGCAACCTCAGAAGTTATCCAAAACTATGATCGGCCGTATGTTTGATATGATGTTACCTCGCGGGAGCCAGAGGCTTGACATGTCCAAAATGAATATGCTCGGAGCAGGCCCGAAGATGATCCGTGGTTTGATGAAAAAACATCATGTGCCGTCGTTGGAGGAATTGATTGAGAGCGCAATTACACAAGGAGTAGAGATCGTTGCCTGCCAAATGTCCATGGATTTAATGGGAATTCAGCGTGAAGAATTAATAGATCAAGTCAAAATTGGTGGTGTGGGTTACTATCTTGGACAAGCATCACAAAGCAATCATAATCTGTTTATTTAAAAAATGATCACAAACTCCAAAAAGCGTTGATTCGAATTCGAACCAACGCTTTTTGGACTTAATCATCAAGTAAACATTGACTTCATTTTTTTGATATTATAATATAAGCATACACTTATATGTGATTGAAGGAGGAAGTGCTATGGATTCTATGCAAGAGGTAGCGGATAAGCTTAAATTGCTGGGTGACAAAACACGCCTTACTATCCTTACACTCCTCAAAGAACGTGAAATGTGCGTGTGTGAATTTGTAGAGATTTTAGACATGTCACAACCTGGAATTAGTCAACATTTGCGCAAACTGAAGGATCAAGGCTTGGTTAAAGAAAGTAAACGTGGTCAGTGGGTATACTACTCTTTAAATGTAGAGAATACACCCTATATTACATCTGTCCTGGAATTGATGCCGGATACAGCAACTATTCTTAAATCGTTAAATAAAGAAAACTTTACTTCAGGGTGTAATTAATTTTTGTTCAATATATAAGCATATCATTATATACCAATATAAATTAAGATGAATTGAAAGGGGGGATGGTTTTGTTTTCTACGCTGTTAGCCTGCATCATCTTTTTGATTACACTTGTACTCGTTATTTGGCAGCCTAAAAACCTGTCGATTGGTTGGTCTGCTTGCGGCGGAGCAATCCTTGCTTTACTTGTGGGTGTGGTCAATTTGGAAGATGTATGGGATGTGACACAAATCGTATGGAACGCCACGCTTGCTTTTGTGGCAATCATTCTGATCTCATTAATTCTGGATCGTATCGGCTTTTTTGAATGGGCTGCCTTACATATGGCCAAAGCCGCTCATGGCAATGGTGTACGAATGTTTGTCTATGTCTCCATCCTGGGAGCGGTGGTTTCTGCTTTCTTTGCCAACGATGGAGGCGCACTGATTCTGACGCCGATTGTTCTAGCCATGGTACGTGCACTGAATTTCGATGAGAAAAAAGTATTTCCATTTATTATTGCCAGTGGATTTATTGCGGATACAACTTCCTTGCCGCTGGTTGTAAGTAACCTGGTCAACATTGTGTCTGCCGATTTTTTTGGTATTACGTTTATGGAGTACGCAGGAAGGATGTTTGTTCCAAATCTGTTCTCGCTGGCGGCGAGTATAGGTGTACTGTATCTCTTTTTCCGCAAGAGTATTCCCAAACGATTTGATGCGAGTGAATTGAAACCTCCGGTAACTGCCATTAAGGATATGAAGATGTTTCGGTTGTCGTGGGTGGTGTTAGCGGTTCTTCTCATTGGATACTTTACCAGTGAATTTATCGGAATTCCCGTATCTCTTGTGGCAGGTATTGTCGCGATATTCTTCCTGATCATGGCTTCCCGCAGTTCAGCTGTACCAACTACATTGGTTGTCAAAGAAGCGCCGTGGGCCATCGTATTTTTCTCCATCGGTATGTATGTCGTGATTTATGGTCTACGTAACGTAGGTTTGACCGATTTGTTGGCCGTTGTCATTCAGGCTGTGGCTGATCAGGGATTGTTCGCTGCAACAATGGGTATGGGCTTTATTGCGGCAATCATTTCATCCCTGATGAACAATATGCCTACCGTGTTAATTGATGCGCTTGCCATTGATGCAACCACAGCTACAGGGACTGTTCGGGAGGCGCTTATCTATGCCAATATTATTGGCTCGGACTTAGGACCCAAGATTACCCCGATTGGTTCACTCGCGACCCTGCTTTGGCTTCATGTTCTTAGCACCAAAGGTGTCAAAATCTCATGGGGCACTTACTTCAAGACAGGTATCATAATCACTATTCCGACTCTGCTTATTACGCTAGTGGGTCTGTATCTGTGGTTAAGCATTCTATAATTCAAACAACGAGGAGACGATGAACATGAGTAAAAAAACACTGTACTTCCTGTGCACAGGCAACTCTTGCCGGAGCCAAATGGCCGAAGGCTGGGCCAAGAAATATCTGAGTGAGGACTGGAACATCTATAGCGCAGGAATTGAGGCCCACGGTCTGAATCCAAAAGCGGTTGAAGCCATGAACGAAGTTGATCTGGACATTTCGACTCAAACCTCGGACATCATTGATTCAGAGTTGTTGAACAACGCTGATTTCGTAGTCACGTTGTGTGGGGATGCAGCAGATAAATGTCCAATGACGCCTCCACATGTGAAGCGAGAACACTGGGGATTTGATGATCCTGCCAAAGCACAAGGTACAGATGAAGAGAAATGGGCCGTATTCCAAAGGGTTCGTGACCAGATCGGGGAACGCATTAAAACATTTGCTGAAACCGGAAAATAATACAAACCTGCCTGAGCAGGATAATTGAATGCGTACCAAGAGAATGCCACGATGAGTGGCATTTTTTTGTTCAAAAATAATGAACGTTTCATTCAAAAACGGTTCTTTGACTTACCCATAACAGCAACATAGAGTGATGACAAGGACGGTGATTGATTTAGCTAGGCAAATGAGAAGCATATACACCCTTGACTTTCCCCTGTACGGGAAACTATATACTCGCATTAGGTTAAAAGATTGGAGATGATATGTTGTTCAAAATCAGTGCGTTTTCCAAGCTAAGTAGGGTCTCATTAAAAACACTGCGTTATTATGACCAGATTGGCATACTTAAGCCGAGAAAGGTAGATCACGATACGGGTTACCGTTACTATTCCGCAGATCAGCTTCTCGAGCTTAACCGAATCTTCATTTATAAAGAATTGGGGTTTACGTTGCCACAAATCACACAGCTGTTACAGGAACATATTACATTGGAGAATATTCAAGGCATGTTTAAGCTAAAAAGAAGCGAAATTCAGCAGATTATCGATACGGAACAAGCCAAACTTATCAGAATCGAGGAACGCATGCAGCTTATAGAGGAAGAGGGGCAAGTCGAAACTGGGCAAGAAATCCGAATCAAAGAGGAAGGTGCTCGGCAGTTCCTTTTTCAGACAGGCTGCGGGAGGGAAGAGGAGATCCCGAGTTTATTTCGTCAGTTTGACCAGTCAGTAACAAAAGAAATGCGCCAAATGATCGACGGACCTCAGGTTGTTTTGTGGAAAGAAATCGCAGGACAAGAGGAAGAGTTCGAGTTTGAAATAGGTTACTTCTTAAGCTGTGAGCTGCGATCACCTCCCGACCCATTTCAACTGCGGACTCTTCCTGCTGAGCCCATGATGGCCACCATAGCTTATCGTTCCAATGCCACCTTTGCCTGTAAAGCCTGTGTTCATCTGGCTACATGGATTGAGAATAATAACTATCAGATCAAGGAGAACGGAGCTGGTAGGGAATTATATTTACCCTTATCTCAAGAACAAGATGTACAGTTTATAGAAATACAAATTCCAATACTAAATAGATAACTAGAGAAGACGGAGTGGATTAAATTGAAAAATAAATGGATTATATATATCTTGGCATTGGCTGTTTTTCTGATCGGAACCCTTGAATACATTATTACAGGAGTCATAGAAATGATCGCCTCAGACTTGAGCGTATCTACTTCCGAAGTGGGTTTACTGGTGACTGTATTCGCTCTGGCAGCGGCCATTATCGCTCCAATTCTCATTGCAATTACAATAAATATGGATCGCAAGAAGTTACTGTTGTCCGCCCTCAGTGTGTTTATTGCCAGCAATGGACTTATGCTTGTTGACCTTTCTTACGAAACTTTACTATGGGTACGAATTATTCAAGGGGCGAGCGGAGGAGTGGCTACCGTAGTAGCGATGGCCGTATCGACACGACTGGTTGAAAAAGAAAAAAGGGGCAATGCCATCGGCATCATTTTGATGGGGCTAAGCAGTTCGCTAGTGCTCGGTGTCCCATTGGGCACATTTTTTAGTGAAATGTTGGGATGGAGAGTTCTATTTATATTCATTGGATTGTTAAGTGTTGTTCCATTACTTATTATCTACAAAAAGGTTCCGGCAATCAAAGAGGAAGAAAAGATCACCCTCAGAATGCAGCTCTCCATTTTAAAAAATCCATTCATTCTGACTGCCTTGCTTATTACATTATTGTATATCGGCGGCTATTCGACACTGTTCACATATATTACGCCTTTCTTACAAGCTACGTCTTCTCTTTCCATGACCGAGATAAGCGGTGTTCTATTTCTCGCGGGAATTTGCAGCTTTGTCGGATCAAAAGTGGGCGGACAATTGGCAGATGCAAAGGGATCAAAGTTTACAATTTGTCTAGGCCTTCTGTTACAAGGCGTAACTCTTCTTTTGTTTGCTCTAACTGGAGTTAATCTTATGATGTTAATCTTGGTTTTAATGATTTTTATGTTAGCAACGTGGAGCATATCTCCGGCCCAGCAACTATATCTGGTTACACTGGCACCTCGTAATCCCGACATTGCCCTTAGCGTAAATACGTCGTTTATCCAATTTGGTTTTGCATTGGGATCTGGATTAGGTGGGATTGTGATCAGTCGTACATCTGTCCTGTATTTAAATTGGTTGGGGTTTGGAGCTGTAGGAATTGCTTTACTTCTTGCCATACTGCTATTTAAGAAATCGAGAAGCAGGACTGGAGACACACGGTCTGAATCCAAAAGCGGTTGAAGCCATGAACGAAGTTGATCTGGATATTCCGACTCAAACCTCGGACATCATTGATTCAGAGTTGTTGAACAACGCTGATTTCGTAGTCAAGTTACGTGGGTATGCCGTAGATAAATGTCCAATGACGCCTCCACATGTGAAGCGAGAACACTGGGGATTTTATGATCCTGACTGAGCAGGATAATTGAATGAGTACCGAGAGGATGCCACAATTAGTGGCATTTTTTTGTTCAAAAAAAAATGTTTCATTCGAAAAAGGTTCTTTGACTTACTTATAACAACAATATAAAGTGAAGACAAGGAAGTTGGTTGATTTTAGCAATGCAAATGAGAAGCATTACACCCTTGACTTTCCCCTGTACGGGAAACTATATACTCGCATTATGTTAATAGACTGGAGATGATATGTTGTTCAAAATCAGCGCGTTATCCAGGATAAGTAGGGTCTCATTAAAAGATGGAGTGGAGTAGATAAAATAATATATGGTGTTACTACATAGCGATGCTGTCTAAAATCCAGTGATCAGTTCAAAAAGATTATGTATATCAGCAGCTAACATGGTATTCAGACACAGGTGAACCTTCTTATCTATTGATAGATAGGGGAGTAGCTTTTAGCTAGACTGGACTACACAATACCTTCTCCATAGCTAAAACAATGTTGCAGCAAAGAGGGAACCGTAAAACTTGAGTCTTCATGACTTATATGGACAGATGCAAAACTGAGTTAAAAGAAAATGGGAAATATAATGGGAAGGTGTATAATTCAGTTGAGAATATTGCTAATATAGCAAAAAAACTTGGCACAATAATAAAGCGTTTTCTGTAAACTTGGTGTAATTTTACCGTCCTCTTACACAACGGTAGGGTATTGACAATACGCAAATGGGCGAAATATAATAATTAATAGTTAAGATATTATGAAATAATTCATAAGAATGTATAAATTTATACTATGTTGACTAAGCGAAAGAGTAGACTTATTTTCCAAAACAAAGTATTATTCTTTCCTACAATCAGCAAGCTCCAATCAAAGTTGGATTTCTTTTAGTTCCTTAATTTAGATGGAATTAACTCTGAATTGGAACAAACACTCAAGGAAGGATATAAAGTAGCAATTATAGATACACCTGTACTAAGCTTCTTTATGATGAGTAGGTTCAACGCTCAGACTGACCAAGTGACTCGTTTCCTGAGTTATGGAAGTAAAAGAGTACCGACTAGAAAGTAAAAGTATATGCACTTTTTTAGGAGATGATTCATTGTGGCAAGAATACCACTACCGTACAAGACTGAAAACAACCTAACTGAACTATTGATAATGGAGCAAGCAAGAAGAGCAGCTGGAACTCGTGGCACTGCCCGCCCATCTCTTAAAGAACTTGAGGAAGAATTAGCTACATACTGTAATGTTACGCAAGATACTATCAACCTGCTGAGACGTAATAAGCATCAACCATCGCTTCCGGTTGCAATCAAAGTATGTGAGTATCTACAAGTTCAAGTGGACGAAGTATTTAAGCTTATAGTCAATCCCAATTTCAAATAGGGTGGTAGGGCGACATTCCTGCTGCCTTTTTTTTCTATCATAGGCATTATATTAGTTAAAGTAATAAGTTAAAGTAAACATGAGAATTGAGTAAATTACGATGGTTGAGACTTTCTCAAAAATTTCCACACATCTAAAACATAAGAAACCCAAGCTGACTTCGGTACACTGTCCTCGTTGGTTTGTTTAATTTAAATGGTGGCCGTCCCATAGAGTTGTCGTAGACATGAGACGTTTACTAAAAAGCATCTCACTGTTCGGGAACCTTGCGAGTTCCTTTTATATCGAAGTTTCTTACGCATGGTGGCTTGAAGACCAATCTTTTGAACCAAATACAGTACCGTCTTAAGATTTTCCATACTCCTCTTAGTAGTTTCCACACAATGTGAAAAAATTCTCCTCCACAGCTTGATCTATCTTTTTCCTCTTCGAATTTGAGTCTTTATGAATATCTGTAAACTTCTCACTTTAATCTCCACACAAAAAAACCTTGTATACAACTCTTAAACCCTAGTATTTTTTTCGCGATTTCCAACTACTTAGCTGATAAAGCAATAATTTGTTTTACCTTAAACAAGCAACTTTTTTTAAACATAGAACGACCATTGAAAATTGAGGGGGTCAAACATTATGAGCTAAATGCTAGTGATTTGAATAGATTAGCTACATTTACAGGAGAGAAGAAATAAAGATGAAGTTAAGAAGGCCGTAACAGGCAGTAACTTCTACCACTGCGGCTATTATTCTTGCTGATTGATAAGAACACTGGACAACGCTCTACATACTCTTATTCGTATTACGTACCTAAGGTTATACTGGAGTTTTAGGTGAAAAAGCTACTTGGAAAATTTGATGCAACTAGCCAGAACAGGAAAACTCAATGAACCCTCTGATTTAAAACAGGAAGCGAAATATGCTTAGGCTGAATTATTCAACCAGATAACGACAGAGTTCTGTAAGAGCATTGACCTCTAAAGTAGGGCTCAGGGAAAGGACTGTGTAGTATTGAATTATGATTGCACGAAGTGCGGAAAGAGAATGAATGATATTTTAGAACATATATTACATATCATTCACGAATGCCCTATTAAGGGTTGACTAGTGAAAAAATGAACATCATATTGATTAATTCACTTAAACTAATGAGTAGCAATATATTAAATATGATTTACAGTAAGACTTATCCTAAGGATAAGTTGGTTGTGCATTTAGGATTTTAACTTTAGCAACTATTTCAGTACTTGCACCGACTAATGAGGTAGGGAGCTGATTTTAACGATGGTACACAAAGAACCGGTGATATTATCTAAAGAAAGAGAGTGTATTTATCAAGATTCTGGAAATAGAGGGCACATTCAAATACCGAATATGGTCATCTCTTGTTTAGACTTATCAGACACATCGAAGATAGCATATGGCGTAATATCTAAGTACGTTTGTGAGAACGGCAGAGAAGCATTTCCTGCAGTATCTAGAATAGCAATGGCTTGCAATTGCACCAAGAAAACCGTCATCAAATATATCAAAGAACTTTGTGACAAAAAATTTATCCTTAAAGATCGAAACGGTAATCGAAAGACAAACACCTACTACTTGATGAGTATTGATAAAATAGAGCACTTACATGTGTCGGAGATGTTCTGGCGCGCAGTTAACGAAGTTTACAAGAACGTGGAAGCTTGCCTTTATGAAGAAGTCTACAACTCCTTCATAAAAATGCTTGAGAACATAGTTGCCGAGGGAATTGTGTTCCGAGAGATTCCGGTCAATGTTGAAACAGAGGGTTACATAAGAGAGACCCTTTTAAAGGGTATATTGAAGAATGCTGATGGCATGTATAAGCCTCTCGACCTTGAGAAAGTGAAGCCTAAAACGTTTGATCAACCTATGATGAAGAACACAACAGATAAGTTTTTAAACGGAACTATTAAAATTCATGAAACTATCTTAATGGATACAAATAGATTTGTTCTTCCTGATGACGTAGAGAAATGGAATATGGATAACTTCGTTCAATACTTTTATGAACAGTTTATTAATGCAACAGGAAGAACTCACGAGTCCACACGTAGTAAGCACCGTGGAATGTTTAGACGTATAGTTGATAAAACTAATAATGATAAAATACTGGTAAAAAAAAGGATACAAGCTTTTTTTCAAATCGGCTATGATAATCAATCGCTTGAATGGTTCTGTACATCTGGAAGAGCCGTTGAGATAGATTTGTTCATTACTCAAGGAAAGAGACCCTTTTACATTATCACAAAAGAGAAGAAGAGCACCACTGAAACTCAATTACAAATAAAGAGTGGTATGACTGCTGACGACTTCCTAAAAAGGATTAAAGGAGGCAAAAAATGAGTACAACGATTGAGATTAAAGAAGAACTCTTCAGCACATGTAAAAACTGTGTTGTGAAGGATTGGTGTAGACTTCGTAGCGGCGAGTTCAAGTTACCGCTCGATAATATGCACACATTCTGCATCGGCTATGAAAAGCTGTCCAAGGCTATTGAACTGGCGAAGATACCGAAGGAGTACCATAGCGCAAACCTTTACAACTACGTAGTGGACGATGACAATGTAGACTTCGCTCCAATAGTAAAGGAATTGCTCACTAATCCAGTGGGCTTCGTCACTTCCGGTACAAACCTCGCGCTGATTAACTACAACAAGGGGACAGGTAAGTCATGGACTGCGAATGCAGTCCTTAATGAATTTATCTACAAGGTTTGTCGTGACTCAGGGTGGTTTGACTATGAAAGTCCAGTAGCAATGTATGTTAAATTTGGGGCATGGGCTAACCGTCAACGGGATATTTATATTCGCAATGACGCACAGTTTAGCTTTGAAGCGCACAAAGAACTAAGTCAAATGAAAGACGTTCCTTTACTACTTCTCGATGACATAGGGAGTGGCAGAATAACCCCGATAATTCGGGATCTTACCTATGATGTTATTGACTTACGTAAAGAAGAACAAAAAAGCACTATCTTTACAAGTAACTTCACTACGTCAAGATTACGTCAAGATGACATGCTTGGTGATATGGTTGTTTCCCGAATGTTTTACAATACAATGGTCATTCCATTGGGGGGAAGAGATAGAAGGGAAGATAATACTTATATTTACTAAAGGTAATTTGACTAGAAATAGAATTTTTCATTGTAAATGTTATTAATATACTCTAAACCTGGACATCACAAGTTAGTTGAATATACGGCAAGGAACTGCTATGATTGCTCTAATAAGTTCGCTAAACAACTATATGTAGAACGTCTGAAGGTTGCTAATGTAATCCTAGGAGTAGTTCTATTCACCCTAAAACTAATGCGGACGGAAACCTTTATCCGAGCAATAGAAAGCTGTATTATATGGAATTGGTTCAAGTTAAAGTTATATTGGTTGTACTCACCTTCGTTATGTTCCTAGTCTAGTTATCAAGTAGGAGGTATTGAAATTCCCTACTTGGAAACTCAGTACTACTTATTGTAATCCGCCTTCCTTTCCTCAAACTTTATTGCTCTAAATGGATTAGGCTTGACGGACTAAATTTTTTGAATTACACACCACGACTACCGTCAAGGTTATATTAATTAGAGCAATGTCCCTTCAGGATGCCCACTATTCATATAATAATGGGTGGCTCCGAGTTTTTCCCGATTTTTTGTCGCTATATCCTATTCCAGTAAGGAAGAGATTGATGTTAACTCACGTAAGCCAATGGGCTTATTTAAGTTACACACGCTTTTTAATCACCAAATAATTGCTTTATTTATAATAAATTCATAATAACGACACTCACAAGGTCTAACGACTAGTACGTTCAAAAAAGCCCCCAAATGGGCATAATATCTAAGTCTTGTGATAAAGTGTGACTTCTTCTTTCTAATCATAGTTTGAATTGTATATTAGTGTTTAGGCATATCATATGGCGACACCTTAAAGACTTGTCGATTACATCGATCATTATTGTAATTGAGCAAGTCTTTTCTTATTGCCAAAATTCATGAAATGCTATTTACTTCCGAAGTAATAATAGCATACATAATGAACAAGAAAAGAAGTATTTGTGATCCTCGCGCACCTTTACCAATACATGAATCAACTACTGATAATGTAATTGGATATTGGGAGGGGAAACGTTGGCTGCGATCGAAGAACTCCAACTATTAAATCACGTCCTCAATGTTAAAGACTGGGGCGTAGTAGAGGGTGCAGGAATCACCGAGAATTATTTCCAGATCCACAAAGACGCTTTTGAGTTCATCAAATTTTTCATAAGAATTAATGGACAATTGCCAACTATTGAAACGGTAATGAACAAGTTTAATACATTTGAATTGGTGGATTTAGAGAATATCGACCATGTAATTAAATCACTGAAAGAGGACTTCCTATACAGACAGTTTAAACCGATACTTGTATCAGCTTCAGAAGCCTTCGCTAATAAAGAAACGACAGCGGCAATTCAACAATTGCAAATGGAAGCACAGCGTTTTTTGAAGTCAATTGGATCAAGCAGTCAAGGGTACTCCTATGTTAAGAATGCTCAAGTAAGGCTAGAGGCTTATAACAGAATTCATGGTAGAGCAGAAGATGAATTTATTGGAATGACAACGGGTTTTAAACCACTTGATTTAGCAACCAACGGAATTGAATCACTAGAAGGAGCGGTAGATTATTTCCTTGTGTTTGCGCCAACAAACATGGGAAAAACACTCATATCATCATTTATGATGGGAGCTGCATGGAATAGTTCGTTAGCCACAGACTACCCTGCCTATTTTTCACTTGAGCAAAGAGCATCCGAAATTGCTCTGAATTGGGACAATACGCTTGCAAAAATATCTAGACTAGCTTTAACACGAGGTACGCTTTCTGGTGAAAAGAGAGACGCTTATGCAGAGTTTGTTGACCGACTTAAGCAAAAGAAGAAGGACATGATGATTTATGACTTTGACAGCAACGGCGGCAAACCATTTACGCTTGACGATATACACAGGATACTGGAGCGAGAAGGTCACAATCGCTGGACTCTTGATCAACTATCAAAAGTTAGACTCTCACACCGTAGTGCGGGAGACCTCCGCCAACGATTATTTGAAGTGTCTGCAGGTGTCCGTGAAATTATCCTCAATACTGGAAAACCTGCTATGGTAGTTGCTCAAGCGAACCGTGACGCTCTCAAAAAAATTAAAAAAGATATTACAGAAAATGTGGATGCTACAGATATCGGGGAGGCTTTCTCAATCGTACAAGATGCTTCTAAAGGAATCTCTATCGTTAAAGTAAGCGATAATACATTCCGTATTTTGGTCATTAAGAATAGAAATAACATAAGTGGGCAATCTTTCCTTGTGCGCTACGACTTCGATACTGGAATCGTTTCCGTCTTGGATGATTACATTGGAGAACAATATTTTTAAGAGAGACAAGCACAAAAGCAGTTAATGCAAGAATACATGTATTTAACTCTCTCTGTCCGCTCAGAAGAGTTACCGACTCTATAGTAATACTTCCACTTGTCTAAATACATATTGAATCGCATAAAAACCCTTCCATTCAAAAATAAGGGAGTAAGGGGAGTGGAATATTTACAAATCAACAAAAGAGAATCCAAATATAGAGATTCTTGAATCCTTGCACATCGACCCCAAACAGTTGATAGAAGAACTACGTTTTTCTTTTCAGTATCTCTCTAAGGGTTTAAGCAACCCTAATGCATTCACGGGTTTAAATGATACAGGTGAATGGATAATGAGTTGTTGTCCCTTACACACAGAATCTAGAGCTTCTTTCGGAATCTCTAAAGAGTCTCCCTATCACTGCAACTGCTTCTTTTGTGGCTATTTAGGGACAATAGACAACTTAATAGAGAATGCTCTTGACTTAAACGAAGGAGAGGGCATTAATTTTTTGGTCTCTACCTATATATTCGAGGAAAAAAGTAGAACGTTCGATATGGTTGACTATATAGATAATCGTAGGGACAAATATGTAATCCCCTATCTTGAAGAAAGTAAACTAGTGACTCTAAAGAAATCAAGATCAAAGAATGAAGTTCTCTTTCAATCAGGCATGAGCTACATGCGTGGTCGGGGTTTTAAAGATTGTACTCTTGAGACCTATGAAATTTGTGTTGACACCAAAACTGAGATGTTGGTCTTCCCTCAAAGAACCAGAACGGGACAACTCCGTTTTGTTCAAAAGAGGAAAATCGGCAACAACTATCATGGTGCTAAGTTCATAAATGAAGGAAGTACGATAAAAAAAGATATCGTCTTCGGTCTTCACTTCATTAACAAACTTAGAACTACGACAAATCGAATCAAAAGAGTCAGAATGGTCGAGTCACCTACTGACTGTATGTCCAACTACCAGATAGGTATTCCCGCGGTATCAATTAATGGACGTATCCTTTTCAGAAATCAGGTTCGGGAGTTACAGTTGGCAGGCATCGAAGAGGTTGACTTGATGCTCGACAACGATAAGGCGGGTGAGAAGGGGATGCAGGATGCCGCCATATTACTGGATAGGGCGGGTTTGATTGTAAACCGGGTTCGCTACCCTAGCTTTCCTGTGTTCAAAGATAGCAATGAGCTACTAAATGCTGGACTACTAGACCGTCTTGTCACCTACAATGTGAACCTTATCGGTGCAATTTTCAAGTAGTTTAATTTCTTTCGCACCTTTTCTACAGCATGCAACGACCACTAATAGCAAAAGGTAAAACATTATACATTATCCCATTGGAGGAATTAACTGTGACCAATCAGACAACCGTAGCTAACTTCGATATCGAAACTTTGACGCCAATCTTTAACTTCATATTGAAAGGTGTAAGACACGAAGACCGTGAAGAAGTTAAATCCGAAGCCGTTCTACGTATTCTGACTGCCATCGACAAAAGACAAGTTAAAAAAGATGTGTTTACATTCTCACACACTGTCGTTCAACGTGCTGTTTACGACTACTATCGTAAGAATAACAGAATGATTACGAAGAACAGCACTCTTGTAAACTACTGCGATGGTGCAGATGAAGAGCAAGGTTCAACCGTTGATTTCTTCTCTTACGCAACTGAAGAAGTGGGCTACGGTCTATCTGATGTAAAGACAGATTACTTGAATAATCACTCTGATTTCACTCCGCAACAACGCAAAATAATTGATTTCATGCTCTTCACGGAAGGAGGAATAGATATGAAACCGACAGAGATTTCTAATTTCCTCGGTTTAGACAAGTCCCATGCTTCACGTGCAATGAGCAAACTTAAAAAGTTATGTCAAAGTTAAATTCCTTTTAGGGCAAATAATAAAATATAAAATAAAGGGATCAAATGAATAAATGAAGATACTTTTATTTAAGTATATCACATAACACTTCACATTTTTTTTTATTTTCTCATTTGTTCCTAGGTATTTCTTTCCAAGTATATATACGATCATATTACCACTCTGCTGAGGGTAGTGTCAATACACTACAATACTGCTTATAACAATACATCTTTATCAAATTCATATAAATATTATTCTAAAAACTTAAGATTATTTAACCAATTCTTACGTTTTTGAAACAACCTTTTTTATCTTTTGAATAGGATAGAAACATTACTAAAAATTAAGTGAAGAAACATTTAAGAGAACATTGAATCTTCCTTACATATCATATCCAACTTCTTAACAAGTCATTCCTATCTTTCAAAAATGTGGAACGACGAATTATTTGAAGTTATTTAATCTCAAACACAAAACTGTTTATTGGAGGAAGACCGATATGTCTAACACTGTAGTTCGTGGTCTTGGAGCAATTCTTTCTGGTGGTGCAGATTTTATTACTTTTCAAGAAGGGAACCCCATGACTTTGCTCTTTATTGATTGGTTTGAAAACTTGCTCGGTATCCGTGAGCATTTTGAAGCTACTTTGAATCCTAAGTATGTTCGTTGCCCTGGAAAAAATATTTGTCCCCTGTGTAAAGCAAATCCTTCCAAGTATCCTGCACTTCGCATTAAGTTCCGTGTATATGATGCGGTTGAAAATAAAATAAAATTCGTATCTCTAGCTAAAACCCACGTTCAAAAATTGAACTGTGATTTCATACAGCACGAGATTGACCCAACTAAGAATTTTGTAACTATCTACCGTACTGGAAAGGGAGCATCGGATACTTCCTATAGCGCCCGCCGTTACGTAGCTAATCTTGAGGCAAACAATTCACTTGATTATCCTTCTCAAGAATTACTAGACAACATACCTGACATTACACCACAAGTAACACCACACAGCCCTGATGAGATTACGGCATTTGTACAGGCAATGGCAGGTGTTACTCAGTTCTATACTAACAGCGATATTCGATCGCCTCAAGGTAGACATGTACCCTCTTACGAGAAGCAGCAAGGGACTCAAACTGCACATCGTAAGCTGCCATTCTAATCGTTAAACGTGAGGGGATATAAAGCCCCTCATTGTTGTACTTACTTAAACCTTAGCACATTCATCATGTTAAGACGTTACAACATTTCAAGTGTAATAGGGAGGGTCACAGTGTCTGAAGCTAATGAAATACTTGAAATTCTCAAAAAGGCTGAAAAGAAAAACGCCCAACCGAGCCGCACTAAAAAAACAGAAATTTTAAAATCTAAAAAAAAGTTAACTAAAAGAGAACAGCAGATTTTGGATATCGAATCTTCTATTAGAATGCCAGATAACTATACGCTTGTTAATACCCCTGAACTACTTGAGCGGCTAGTGAAATATTATAAAGCATATAAAAAGATGTATCAAGGCGATGCTTTTGTCTATTTAGATACTGAGACTTATGGACTAAACAACTGGCGGGACTCTTTAATATCCATTTCTATCGGTTTTGAATCAGAACAATATTTTAACATACCTATGCGCAAATTTCTACATAATATGTCGAAGGGTGTCGAAACTCTGCCTTTTGATGTTGTATCCGACGCGCTGAGACCATTGTTAGAAACTGATTATATGATTGTAATGGCAAACGGGAAATTTGATATTCACGTACTCAAGAATTGGGCAAATATTGACATTACCTTTAATATTCATTGGGATATTATGATAATGGGTGGGTTGTTAAACGAAAACAAACCAAAAGGTTTGAAGGAATGGTACAACTCATACACCCTCCCTTGGCTAATTGAGCAAGGTAAACTGAGTCGTGACGAACTCAGTCGGCCAACCTTCAAGTTTGGTAGCATGTTCGACAAAATCCCATATGATAGTATACCTCACAGTATTGCCAATTATTATGCTTGCCATGACGTGTTCATGACACATTGGGTGTTCAGATATCAAAAATTCATTATAGAAAATCCTTCTTTTGGACTATATCGTGTTTACAAATTGTTCAGAGAAGTTGAGATGCCATTGGTGGCAATTTTCGCCACTGCAGAACGGCGAGGTGTAGAACTTGATTCTAAGTTTCTCAAAGACATTATAGGTAGAGTTCTTCAGGAAAAGTTGGATGAACTTAAGACAGATATCTTCAGTGTCTTAGGCAGAACGATTACCCTCACCAAATCAAGAACACGTCAGCGACAGGGTATTAAGTTCAAGGAAGAATATGAGATCGTTGAAGAATTTAATCTTGCTTCTCCCGCGCATCTAGCAATTAAGTTATACGTGGAGCACGAGATACTTGAGCCTGAGATGGTTTACGTCAAAGAACTCAAGCGTAAAGTACCTACACAATCAACAAGCAAGAAGGTACTGACAAGGAATAAGAATGTCCTGGTCTCTGTAAACGACAAGGCTCATAAAATAGTAGATTATATTCTGGAATATCGAGGTCTTTCCAAGCTGATTGACGCTTTTTGCAATAAACTTCCTAATGACACAGTGGAAGGTATTATACACTGTTCCTACAATCAAATGGTTCGTACCGGGCGTGTATCCTGTTCAGCACCGAATCTGCAACAGATTCCATCAAAGTTCGACCTTATAAGATATGCATTCCGTGCATCTGCTGGTCGATTGCTGGTTTCTGCCGACTTTTCACAACAAGAACTTCGCTGGTTAGCTATCTTTTCTCAGGAGCAAACCCTCATTGATATATTTAAGTTGGATTTGGATATGCACAGTCGGGTAACGTGCCAGATTCACGGATTTGATTACCATATGTTTGAGATGATTCGAAGTTACAAGGGTGAGTCCGAAAAAGAAACTTCTAATAAAATAGAGGAAATAAATGCGAAATATTCTGGTTCTCAAGAACTTCTCTTCGCAATGACCTATCTTAATAGTAAGGAAAAAGGAGCGAACGCTTCCACTGTGGGGGGGTCAAGCCAAACGATTGAATACCTTGCTGGATTATTTGAACTGCTCCGTAAGAAAACTAAATCCGTAGTGTTCGGTAACAACTATGCCGAATTTAAACTCCTCTCATATCGGTGAAATCTAAGTGGCTGTCGAGAGACGCTCCATACGGCAATACCGAGCTAAAACTCGCTAGGTTAGTAGTGAATGATGGTGTAGAGACTTATCATAGGTCGCCTGACCACTAGTGGTCAAATCAATCGAATCTATGTAATGGGGAGAACAGTTATCTCTTAGATAGGATCAACCTACGTTAATTTAACAGTCAGCAGCTTATATTAAAGCCAAAATAAATTTACTAAGGTTGCTTCTATAGCTAAAGGACGAATTAAAGTTGATGTTGAAAAGGCATTGCTCTTTACTGAAGATGCTAAATTCACTCCAATATGCGTGAATTCATGGGAAATGTAAGATTACAAGGTGTCTCGAATCGCTTTGGTACTTACAGTAAATTGTGATGAAGCACGAGGGAACTTGTTAGTATTGATCTCAGGCGGTAAAGGCTTTTCGAAAGCACTTTAGGTTCATAGAGAACTGAGAGCGGTTAACTATCTCAAAACTAATCATCGCGAGATTGACCGCCGTAGTTTTATAACTGTTAAGGGATAGTCCAATCCCATAGAAATATGGGGATACGAAATGGTAGTTTACGGTATTACTGAGTTAGGGTTAAGTGAGCAAATTGGTTCTAGTAAAGAGGAGGCTAAGAAACTAATTGAAGGCTTTAAATCCTCCATGCCCAACTATCTTATGTGGGAAGCAACAACTCACAAGGAAGTAATGGAGAAGGGGTTCATAGAGACTGTTCTCGGACGTAAACGTAGATTTGGTGAGACCATTGCCGAAGCTAAACAAGAGGACATCTGGAAGAAGTCAGGATGGCATTGGAAGATTGAAAAATGCAAACGTCAGTCCTGCAATGCCAAGATTCAGGGTTCATCCGCTGACCAAACCAAGAAGGCAATGGTTGATCTATTTTACCCGACCCGTCTTGACGGAACGAAGTGTTTAGACCGCCGTGAGTGGTTACGTGAAGGCTATATGTCTCAGCTTGAGAAGGACGACCTTCACCTTGTTCTTCAGGTGCATGACGAGTTGATTTTTGATGTCCCAGAGACAGTTGACCCTGCAGCGCTCAAAGCGATCACGGACACTATGGCTAATGTCATCCCCAATGACGTAGGCGTTAAGTTCAAATCAGATATTGAAGTAAGCCCTTATTGGGGTGGTAATTTCTCCAAAGAACAAATCCGTCTCATGACTGAAGGTCTGTTGGACTGGAAGGATATATTCAAGGAAGAGGTGAATAAGAAACTTTCTCAGTTCGGCTTTGATTACAAAGTTGGAATTTTTGCTGATGGAGACTTAGATGATGAGAATGATAGTGAAGAAAACACTTAATACGATTCTTTTTGTTTTTTTGAAAGTTAGTTACTTATAATGTGTTTAGCTGATTAAAAGGGAGTGATTTTTATGCCATCCGTAGGCATTCGAATATGGGGAAATTCCCACCTCGCCCCTCAACGTGAGGTGGAATCTGGAGTGAATGACATAATCGTTATCAACGTCAACGATACAGACTACACAATTGTCCTTGATGCAGGAAGTTATACATCAAGCCATGAGCATGTAACCTCTAGCTTTGTACAGCATGTGAACGACAAATTGATCGAGGTAGGCTGTCCTGTAATTGCAAAGGTAGGAGGTATTCATGATGACCAGCCACGTACAGTGCTGTTATTTGAGACATCTGAATCATCCGAGAGAGTGACAATGTCTATTGAGGGACCAGGTGCAGTAGAGTTTATCGGAGATACACCATACCAGACAGTACCAGCTGTTGAAGAAACCCAGATTGACGGTCTACCTTCTAAAGTTGCAGCACGTGGTACCGGCATGATTTCCCTCACAGGAGAAATTGGGGTATCTTAATCTCCCTAAACAGTAAAGTAATTTTGATAATTCATAGTAGATAATTAGTAAGTCAAAGACCTCTAAGGGGTCTTTTTTCATTGCCGCACCCTTTCAGGCTAGTGGGTTGACTACTAGAGTGTATGCCAAACAGGCAACTGATAGGAGATGATCCCATGACAACAGGAAAATCCCACTCCAAGAACGTGTATCCCAACGAAGTCAAGACTTGAAATCACTTCCATTAGCAAGTGCGTGGAGCGACTATTAGAAAGAGGGTAACAATATGAAGATGACAACACAACAATACGCAGAAATCATCGCAGGTAAGGTTGCTCATACTGCAAAAAACATTGCAAAGAACAGTGGTCGTAAGGAAGAAGCAGATTCCGATGTAGCTGCCGCAATGATTGTAACGTTCGCAGAAGAGATGATGGAAGTCATCCGAAAGAGGACACCCAATACACCAAACCCCTTATCTAAAAGCTTCTTGAAGCTGAAACGGTTTCTGCGAGGTGTTGGGTAATGTTTGAGCGGTACTTAGTTGGCGGACGACTTGACCCACCCTACTTTCCGACGAAACCAAGCCCTCACTTTGTAGGTAGGGAAATCATAATTCCAGCTAAAGCGAACGGGGATAGAACTGTCAAGGATACCTTTACAATGTCACATGACCTGGAGTTCTATGCGGTATCCATCCGAACCAATTCGAACAACGTCGAGGACTACTGGAATCTGATGATAGATGGCAATTTTGTTGCTAAGAACATCCACTGTAAAAACTACGAGGAGGGATTATATTTTCAGGTGGCACATCCTGTAGCGGCAGGTAAAGAGTTCCTCTTTGAGTACCATACACCTCAAGGAGACAGAAGAAATTTTGAGTTAATGTTTCACTTTCTTACTGAGCATAACGTTGATTTGGTACTCACTGAAACAACAGATTTGGGAAATTACCCTGATCCTTCCGAAGAGCCAGCAGATGACCAGCAGCCACCGGATACGCCTGAAGATGGTATACAACTTCCCATTACGTGGAAACCGTTTATTTCCGTTGTAGATGCATACAAATGGACACAGAACCTTGGCGTGTCGGTAAACTTCGCAAACAAACTTGATGCAGCAAACTATGTGACTGAAGCCTTGGCGCTTTTACTGAACACATGCGATGGCTTTAAAGAGATGATTCAGAAGCACAAGCTAACTATTAACATAGAGAATGGAAACGGAGCTAATGGTTACTTTGATCCTGCGTCTGGAAAGGTAGTCATAAGCAAGACTTATGACTACACTAACGCCGCCACAATTGCCCAAATGGAGTACAGCACAGGGCAGAAGTCTTCACCCGACAAGCTGCGCACAATCATTCATGAGATTGGGCACTGGCTTCATTATCACAATATCGGATCACAGCAGTTCTTTCAATATTCAGCACTTGACCCTGATAACTACGGCGTGAAGACAATACTATCAAACGCTCAATCATCTTACATAGCAAACAACCTGTGTAACTACGCTACCAAGTGGTTTCCTATTGAGTTCGTCCCTGAGACATTCACTGCCAAAATAACCGGAGTCCCCATTGATGCTAAGATATGGGAGTGGTACGAGCAATACGGTGGATACAAATGTATGGGATGGTAGATATCTATCAATAAAATTGCAAGTTTTTATGAATGTATTAAATAAATGCAACATAAGGGGGCTATGCTTAATGGACATTACAGTTCCTTGCGTATTCTGTAAACACTTCAATCGGGACGAACGTGCAAGAATGACTTGTGCTGCATTCCCTAACGGGATTCCGAAGGACATTCAAGAAGTAAAAGTGATTCATACTTACCAATACCCTGCTGACAATGGGGTTCAATATGAAGCGTTAAGTGATAATCAAGACTATTTCAAATATTTTAAGGGAGAGACTCGATTATAAATGTATGAGCAATTGCATTCCTTATCATTTAGATAAACCTACCACCCAACGTAAAAAAATTATGAAAACTAAAGCCAATTATAGAAAAATCGAAGAGGAGTTTAAGATTTTGCAACTCTAACTAACCATATATCGACCACTATAATGAGGTGATGTGAATGATAGGCTTCTTAAACAAGTGCCCTCATTGTGGGGCACGTTCTTCTTTTACACCTGAAGAAATGGAATGCGATAAGGCACTAGTTCTGTGGTGTAACAACTGCGGTAACTTCATAAATCAAACCTTGACTATCGAAACTGTTCTCAGGTGGTGGCTTCGCTACAATGAAGGGGAGGAAACGATAGTCCCTCCAGTCAGCAGGAAAAACCTTCAAAAACTCATAAACATTGAGCAGATGCTTAACGAAGAAGGAGAGTGGATGGAAAGTATAGAGATACACATTAAAGACTTCAGAGAGTACCATTATACAGAAGTAGAGGGTGAAAACCATGAAGGTTCAGGTAACGGCTAAGTTCTTCCTTGATAATGGGGAAGTTAAGCGAGTCGATTGGTTTGAGATTGATCCTAAGTTGATAGGTAAGATTGTAGAGAATGGCGTTGACAAGCCTATTGAAATTATTCTCAAGTCGGCAAAGGACGTACAGGACGAATACAAAAAGATATTCCGCAGGCTTCATCGCCAGGGAGAGATGTTCATTGTTGAGAACATCAACGGAGAGTTAGCAGGTGTACCTTTTACCAAGGTGACCTACTGGACATTAAAAGCGGGAGAGGTTACAAAGAATGTAAACGAGTCTACTAATAGAACGAGTATCTAATATACCTTGAGAAAATCTGAGTCCTAACCTCTCACTTCTACCATTGCCAGCTAACCTGAGATATTTGAACTGGAGAGACTGGGTAATTTTCACGCTCACTACGGTCATCTTTCCCTCGTACAACCTTCAATCGTGACTGCCACTTTTAATAGCTAATGGATAATACAAGGGCGCATCTATCACTGGTAACTGTTCCGGACAGATACTAGTGCACCGAAGGCAGGAAGGTGAATGTAGGTTGCATAAGTTAGATGAGAGTCGTGGGGTCACAGACGTATATAGATTATATAATTGACAATATCAGACCTTCTAATAGTTGCTCGTTGACTATCTGGATGGTCTATTTCATGATGTAAGAGTTGCTGATAAACAAGGGAGAATGAGTCTAAAAGGGCATGAAAATAAAATGTACATGAGAGGCCTACGGGTCTCTTTTTTTTGACTGAAAATTCTCATCGCACCCCTCAATGGGGATACCCCGACTACTGAAGTATAAGCAGTTGAACTCCACTGCTGAGGGCTCTATATGATTAAAGAGAACATATCTTATCATATAGATATTCCGGTCACCTTAGAGGGGAGGAAAAGTGAACAGATAAAAAAGAACGGTATTCTAAGTGTGAAATGAAGAAATATCATTATGAGTTAAAAATTTACAAAGTTGATTAATAACAGGGCTGAACAATGAGCAGACTTGATAATTCAACTTTGCAAATGACGAAGTAAACTAGAACTTAGTGAAAATTCATTCCTATCGCGACTATTAAAGTGATCGAAGTACTTAATCCAGTGAAAAATGATTAGAATTCTATTAAACCTAAATAAAGCCAGTAGCACGACATTATCAACAAATGATGGGATAGCTTTAACCTCACATTACTAGGAGGATCAAAATGGCAAGCACTTATGTCTACACTCTCGGAGTCATAGTAGAGCAAGTCGAGCAGATTGAGAGATCTATTAAGAATATGGAACAAACTATGCGTCATGTATCGCCTGCCACTGTGGATGTAATTCGCAGAAACAAGTCTCAACTTGAAGCATTGCTTGAACGCATCATGAATGCTGATGTGACCTCCACATTTAGTTTACAAGCTTTTATCGAAGTCAACAAACAGTGCTTGCAGGACTGTTTCTCTGCTGACTACACAAACCGTCTCAGCACAATTGGGAGGACGAGAAGACAATGAAAATCAAATTCCGTGATGTATATGAAATCCTGCAGAATAATCGGAAGGCTGTTTTGGATATGGGTCTTGATGTAACAAATGTTCTTGATGGTGAAGGTAAATGCTTAATTTCAGATGAACTAAATGTGCTGAAAGAAAGTTACGCAGACCTGTACAATTCAGACATTAAATTGAACGAAAATATTGACGCTATTAGGGCTAAAGCTAACTCTTGTTATAAGTGTTTAGACCTTAGTTGATAGGTAAACATCAGAATGTTTTTGATCAATAAATATATACCTATTACATCCAGAGTTTCTAAAACCAGTGACGAATAGCACTGTGTCAGCTTGGGATAAAAAATGAGGGGCTTATTTTACTAAGAATGGCGTGATATGGATGAAAATTGACAACAGAATAGTCGAAGGGCTTCGATTAAAAGATGTGCCCGAAAACAAAACGAAAGAGATACACTTCTACGCTAACGGGAAGAGTATTTTTCTGAGTTCCATGACTGAAGAGAAATTGATTAACGAGGAACAGTTGGATATGTTCCAGCACTGGATCGAAGAGACTACTCTTAACCTGCCGACTTACCAGACATTGTTAGAAATTCTTGAAACAGAAGGTAATGTGGTCTAATGATAGAGAGATCGTCCATTTTCACAAGAGCACTGTGTTTGCAAGCGGAACGTGCCAGTGACATTAACTTGGTACTAACTATGTTAACTTGTTCCAAGCACTAATGTGTGGCTTGCTGAAAAATATGGAATTCTCCATATGGATAACCGTCTAAGTTCCCTATCTATATATGCTGCAGCTATCGTAGCAACTATGAATGGATCAAGAAGTACTTAATTAACCGTGCAGGAGTAAACTAAAAAGTAAAGGAGGCATGCCTATGTTTCCAGAAGTGGACGACTTCATAGAAATTGATAGTGAAGGACACCCGCATAACGGTCTTATTGGCAGAGTTGTCTCACTCGCCCCGAATAGGGTTACTTTCAATCTGTATGGTAAGGAAGTTTCTATTGCGGAGCGTTTTGTCAAAGTAAAAGCAAAACTAGGAACACGGGCACATATCTTACTGAGTCGGAAGTCTATGCACTGGGAACTGAATTCTCTGGATTTCATAGGCTTATATGTTCTTATGGACATTGCTTTATGGATGCGAGACTACGAGTGGTGTAGAGATATTCAGCAACGGATGGCTAAGGTGGGCTAAGCGCCCACCTTTTTTCACACCTTATTGTAAGCATGTCACGACCATAATAGGGAAGACAAAAAGAAGGAAGGAAATAAGGTTTGAAATCAAATGGCATGGTTATTGGCAAAATGAGTGTCAGCAGTTACTTTTATTTAGCACATTAAACCGGACGAAGAGAAGTTCAAATTCATCCAAGCTACTCCATGATTCATCTTAGACAATTTAGCTCACCTTTTCTTTATTCTATTTCTTCAGTCAGAGGCTTTGCATCTAAGGATTTCTATTATTTAATTATAGACTTCGTTTGGAAAATACTTGTAGAACAAAAAGGATGAAAATTGTTAAATGAAGAAAATTAAGTTGACAGTGGCATTAGCCATGACGATTACTGCTTGCTCCCCGCATGAGAAAACATCGGATTTCGATAATAATCCGATCCCCCAAGTTTCTGTGTCAGAAAGTGTGTTTAACGTTAGACACCTCTTGTCGATAGAGGCGAATAAAAAAGAGCCAATCCCAATGATTGCAAAAGCTGTACTCGAAGCAAAACCAGCACCTAAAATGACAGCTGCTGCAGATAAACCGAAAATTGCGCCTAAATCTACTGCTGTCGTTACAAAGTCTTCCACTGTGCAAAAGAACATAGTGAACCATCTTCTCAAATACAAGGTAAACAAGTCAGACTCTACTAAGTTTGCCACTCTTATCGTACAGAATAGCAAGACTTACGGTGTCGATCCTTATACTATACTAGCAATTATTCAAGTTGAAACAGGGGCGACATTCGACCCTAACCTTGTCAGTACTCACGGTAGCGTAGGCTTGCTGCAGGTGCTCCCCTCCACACAGAAATATATGAATATATCGGGGAGTCTCAAAAAACCTTCAATTAACATCAAAATTGGCACTAAGTACCTTGCCTATACTCAAAAGAGATTCGGCGATGAATTGGGAATCGTTGCTTATAATCAAGGCGAGGGGAACGTTAAACGAGGGACGTATAACACTAAGTATTTGACCAAAGTTAATAAAGCATTGGCAAAAATCAAAAAGTAGTTGCACAGGATCATGGTTCAGGACCACAAGGTTACGAAAGTATGTCAGGAATTCAAAACAGCACAGGAAAGACTTAAAGTCGGCAAGAAAGTCTATCTGCTGAAAGCCTACAAGCAATATTAGTTAAACTACAAAGACTTGATAGGGTAAATAAAATTGAAACTGAAACGGCATGGGAAAAACCCTCATGCCGTTTTTTTATGTGAAAACAAGTACTTCCATAGCATAAATGAAGCGAAGTAAAAATTCGTTTAAAAACTCAGATATCTGGATGTAACTCTATGAATGGGGTGGAGCAAGGTTTCTACGAAAAACGGTTTTTCTGTCACTGTTGGACAAAGTCAGAATTGTTGCTCCTTCATGGAAATAGTCGTTGATTAGCTTTTCAAGCTTTCGTCTTTTTTGAGATGAGCTCAGCGCTTCAACTTCATTATATTGGCCCCGAGAGGGGTCTTTTCTATTTGTTCACACCTCCTGATAGGGTTAGCGCGACTACTAAGAGTATGCAGGAAATAATTTTGTTTGACACAGGAAGGAGACCAGAAAATGAGTATTTCACACCTCTGATGTAACGATAACAAGTTGGCAGAACTTCAAGAACTTAATGTAGCCCTTTAAAGTAGGTCCTCAAGATCAAGGAACAAAGTTGCAAAATCACAGCAGATGGGACGTCAGCGGACTTCTCAAAAGTAATACAAAAAAGACAGAAATTTCGAGGTGAATTAGATAGTGCCGAGTCCCAACTACCTACAGCTCAGGGATAAAGAGATGAAGGATATGCATAATATGGTTCTCTTGAAGGCGTGTAAAGAGAACAGAGAACTCATGGGAGACTTCTTGAAGGCTAATCGAGACTTTATCTTCTCTATTATCAAGCACTACAAGGGGAGTATCCTAGAACTTAAAACGAAGTTCCGAATCACAGAGGACGAACTATACCAACATGCTTGTATTGGCATTCTGACTGCTATCAAGGATTTTGATTTTGAACGAGGCATTAAGTTCACAACATTCGTTGTACGCCCCATCCTCTGGGAAATCAATCAGCTTCTTTATAGTGATTCTCAGTCTGTAAGGTTGAGCAGGGGGGCGGTTGACCTCATTAAGCAAATGGTCGGGATTGAGGATGCTCTAGGTTATCGCCCCGGTGAAGAAGAAATGTCAGCTCTACTTAATGTGTCAATTGAGCGCTATCGCGAGATTGCCATGTTCAGCGATGGCCTTGAGCATTATGACGGGATTGATAATTTTGAATTCGTCAACAAGGATGAGAAAATCCTTGAAGAAGATGTGGCCAATCGTCTTTATGTAGAGCAACTACTGGATGACCCTATATTTAATGAATTCGAAAAGAAGGTCATGCGCCTGCTCTTGAGCGATACAAGTAACAACAATGCTCAGATTGCTGAACAACTGGACGTATACCCCATGACCATTAGTCGTACTCTCGCACGAATCCGCAGCAAAACTGTGAATAGAGAGTTGAAGGAAGAGGAAACTAAGAGCACTTCCAAGTATGAACGGGAGATTGAACTTATCGCTCAGGCAACAAGGGAGTGTAATGAGAACTTGTGCATCAATAAAATTACAGAACTACTTGAGGTGTGTGGGTATGACACCAACGCCTACACAACCAGAGTGCTTTATTACATCCGTCAGAAAGCTATTCAACAAAGTGCTTAAATAACTCGCACTTTTTAATAAGGATGCGGGGATCAATATTGTATATAGAAAACAAACTAAACCAGGACGTTTGGATCACAATATCTTAAAATGTATCTTTATTAAAATCACTCTGAAGTCCCTTCTTACGGCGAAAATCTTGAACAGCTGCCAGCGGATGAGACAACAGTCGAATTATCAATTAATCATAAAAAATTTAGCTAGAGAAATCATCGTAATGGATGTTTATGAAATAGACAACAAAATTTGTATGTTAAGGAGGGGCGACAAGCCCCTGATACTGTATAGGAAAGAGTGATGAGATGAAAGCGCGAACTCATCATAAACCAAAACATCCTTTTGAAAAGAGACTGACGATAACTTCCCATCTATCAGTTCTATTATTCCACTATGAATTCTAAATGAAGGGAGCACTATAAGTGGATACCAACGACTATCACAACTGGAACATAGACCCTTATGACAAGCACCTTACATACTACAAATGAAAATCACCCTATACTACAACAATGAATGCGGTCATTGCCGACGTTTCCATAAGACCATAGACAATATAGCCTCGGAACGTCCGCACATTGATGTCTCTAAAGTCGAATATGTGCCCTCTATACACACAGATGTCATGTTCATACCAACTATGATCGTCAGCCACGGAGGTAGGGAATTAGGGCGCTTCAGCAGTGCTCTAGAGAAGAAAACTATCAGCATATGGTTAGATCAACTCGATGAATACATTAAAACTCACTTGTATTCCAACGATATATAAAACTCTTTGAGTATTTTATCTTATCACGTAGTCCAGGACAGCTCTAAACGACCATTAAATTACATCCTAAATTAAGTCTTAAATCAAGTCCTAGTATGTTAATTAAGACCCTTCGGGGTCCTTTTTAGGTTGATAACGTAGAAAGGTAATCTGCGCAAGAATACAACCAGTTTGAACGATCACAGCATAATTTTTTATTCATAATAAAGAGGAACAGTGTCAACAATGTACACGTGAGTCAACGTCTCAGCGGTTCCATTGTTTTATCACTCTTCCTTGTAGTTTTATGAGTCTGTTTGCTCATATGCCATCCGCCAATTCATGACTTCCATCAAAAATATACCTAGTAGCTAGAACTAACATCAGACGTTTTTGATTCGACTTTTTGTAAGAAACACCCATTGTATTGTGCATGATTGACATGTACTTCTGGTTTACATCATCTATATGAAAGGAGCTAAACATTATTAGAGTTTCCACTTCTATGACCAATCAATCTTCCGCTTGCTTTTACCCCGATTTTTGGGCTCCCTCCTCCAAAAGGGTAAATAGTAATAGTGTATCCCGCTGACATAACTTCGCTTTCTCACATTATTTCTGTCCTCTCGGTTCTGGTCTTATTATATTCATTTCTCTTCTGACCCTTACATTCCAATTAGTCGCACTACTCCTATAAAAAGATGTGTCTAGTACGTACAAAAGTTCAATTGTGTACAAATCAACTTATATTGGTACTAGAGGTGGTCATATGAAATGCGATTGCGGACGCTTCATCACGCAGAATGCCAAGGCTTTAGCCTCGATCTATGAGACGAATGGTGGCAAGTGTATTCACTGTTTGTCAGAGACCCTGAGTGTTCCTTATCAAGAATTAGTAGATAGGTATATGGGAATCTACGAGTGCCGTCCTTGCGCTCAAGATAAGAAAAAAGAGGAATTAAGAAGGAAATTACTTGGATTAGGGGGTTAGGACATACTGGTTTGAATCGTGAAGCGAAGTGTAAGCCTCGTATGGGCAGATAAAATCCTGAATACTGCCGAGTATGGTAAAGGTTGTGGAGAGTGAAAAGTCTCTCCCATCCTAAACTAGTCCTGCGCTTTACGGTAAGAAGAAAAATAAAGGGATTGATTTAAAATGGACTTTTTAATCAAGTGCATTAAGTGTGAATTCAGATACGTTACTGATAAAGCAAGGGAGAACTTTGCGGCTGAAGGACTGAAAGGAGAATCCATGCTTTGTCTACACTGTATCGGGGAAATTACGGGGAAAGTCTTGAACCAATACAGCTACTTGGTCTTGCCCGAAGAGCTAGAAGATTCGAATCAACGGATGCAAGTTCTACCTAAAACGCCCACTGGTTGTAGACCGTGTATGAAGAAGAGAGGGTGATCGTCATGAAAACGGAACGTATTTACTTGAGAACTACTCCTAAAAATAAAGAGTATTTACAAAAAGTAGCTAAAAATTATTTTAAAGGAAATCTGTCTGCTGTTTTCGAGTACATGATTGAACATCTCGATATACGTATGGATTGATTACTCTTAACTGAGTTTCACATTCACAAAAAATTGTTAGAGCAGGCATAAGGTTAAACGGTCTGCTTTTAGGGAGAGTGAAGTAATGGAGATAAACATTGGGAGATTAATTGCATTTGTTGGATCAGTTAGGAGCGGTAAGACAAAAAAACTAATTGACCTTTACGAAGAAATGATGGGCGATGGTGTCAAAGTCGCTGTGTTCAAGCCGTTTATTTCGAGTGAGAGAGAGGGTGATGAGTTTGTCCGTTCTAGAGAAGGTGATAAAGCCCCTGCGAGGGCTGTTAAATATCTGTCTGAAATCCCAGCTATAGTCGAATCGGAGCGTCTGGAGGCAATACTAGTAGATGAGACACAGTTATTTAATCAAGAGGAAGATGGCTTCATAATTCTTGAGGGATTGGCTATGGGAGGACTTGAAGTTTACTTGTTTGGTCTCGATGTTGACTCCGAAAACAACACATTCAGGTATATAGGGGATATTCTTGCTCATGCTGATGAAGTCCATAAACTCCGTACATCATGTGTAAAGTGTGGAGAGGAAGCAAGGATTAGCAAATTCGTGGGCATAGTCAAGTCCGACGTCATACCAAATGGTGAGCCGGATGATTATGCTCCTTATTGCCGTTTCTGTTACCACGGATGGAATGATCGGTTGGAAGATCTCCGTAAGACAGCACAGATCACTGTCGGGGGGGACGGCTTCTTTTTTACTTGCGATATCGAAATTGAGCGAATCATGGAAATAGGCTACGACATTGAGACTCTTGAAGATAACTTGCGGACAGTTGACCAAATATTAGAATTCATTTCAAAGCTGAAAAAAGCAGATTGATTTTATTTCTAAGCATAAATGATGTATCCCTATGTTCTAACCATGTAATCCAAATAGGGACATTATGAATCGTGAAGTGTAAGTTTTACATTTTAGGATTTCCACCTATTTAAATGTTTTTTTGAAATGTAAATTTTACACTCAATAAAGATTAAAAGATTAAAGATTAAAAGATAAATAATATATTAAATTAATAAATATTGCGAAAGTCATTACAGACCAATTCTCCCAGTACAACTCAAATATTTTTAAACTAGCATGAACCTAAGTTTGTTAGTCTGTTTTTAAATAACCATATAATCAAAGATGAGTCATATAAAGTGAACTTCAGTAAAAATATTCCTTTGACGATCTGATATCGATACTCTGTTAACTCATCACTAACTACAAGGCGGATAGGGGCTACATCCCCCACCTTTTTTATTATCACAATAATACCATTTTGAGAGGAGTTTTCTTACATGGCAGGACCAACTGGGACGCACAAGAAAGAATTAAAAGTCGCTGAAGCACACTTAGAGACAAAGGAAAGAAGCAAGCCGATGGCGACTGATGATGTAAATGTAGAGGATGTGGAGGGGGATGTGGTAGCCGAGTTAACCCAACAACTTACTATGTTCGGACAGTTCATTTATAACGCTCAGGAAAAAGATACCATCCTGATTGTCGAGAACTTGGGTTATGGCGATATTTACGTAAGTGACAAGCATAATCCTCGAGTAGGCAATGAAGATCAACGTCTAATTTTCAAGGAGCAAAAGGCATTCAAATCTGGAAAGCTGTATATGATTTCGGCAAGCTATCCCATAGTATCCGTTATTGAGATCAAGTAAAAAGAGTATAGGGCCAGTCTACTCAATCATGGGTTATTACAGATCGAGGGAGAGCATCCCCCGGCTGATGTTGATATTGTTGGACACCTCAATACGCACGGCTGTTAGAAATGTTCCCATTTCAGCTTATATTGGTATACGAAGCATTCATAAGAGGATGTGATGTAATGGGAGAATCCACATCTCCAATGTTTACACCTATATTCACACCACGCTTCGTCAAGACCCTCAAATCTTGCAATGCTAGGACTGCCGGCTAACGATTCTCCAGAAAATTTAGCTACCTAAATTCAGAAGAGAAAGAAGCCTCAAGACTTAGTCAGCACAACTTGCCCTTGATAATATTTTATAAAAATCCTGGAGCAAGAGGCGAGAATTACCTTGAGTATAGATTCATCGTAGACTTCGATATCTATACGAAGGATGATGTGGTATTGACTGTAAACATCGCTGACCGATTTGCCAGATTTTCGACGACCAGTACCTTGGTATGCCGAAGGGTAGTGTGTTTAAGAGGGAGTACGTCACAAGTTCTGAAGACGATACTTACTGGAAAACACCTACAAGTATTTCACCCAAATAGTTTTCGCTATTGGGATAGACGAATAAAGGAGGTTTTTTGAATGAAAGTTACTAAAAACAAAAAAATGCTGATTAAAGGTGCAGGTAAATTCATGGCGAAAATCCCGAACTGTGACGACCTCGTTACAATCGGAACGCTAAATAACATGCGTCTAGACATTCAATTGGATATGCAGGACATCGAGGCCGGCGATTCTAGCGTCGCTCTGGACACTTTGCTGCGTAAGAAGACAATCGACATTACCGCAGAAGCGGCTAAGTTCGATCTCAACCTTGTTAGGTTGGTACTTGGCTCAAAACTGCGCGAAGGTGTCTCAGGCTCTGCTTACAGTATGGTTACTGAGACTTTCGTAGTTCCTTCTGCATCTCCATATCAAGCAGAACTGACTCAAGTATCTATCGCTTCTCCTGCACCTAAGTCCTTTGAGGGTGCAGTGGGCGGTACAGACCTGAGTACAGACGTGACGATATCCGGTCAGAACGTAGTGTTCGACATGGCACTGGCAGGTAAAACAGTTGTCATCGTCTACGCTGTGGCTCTAACGGGTATTACTCCAGACCCTGATGGCTTTGTATGGGTTCTGGAAGAGAAGCACAACGTTAAACAAAACGGTTCTGAATTCACTACTGATCTTGTTTATGGTGCTTCACTCAATACAGACCCTCAGATATCCGTCCGTACCCTGCAAGGTAACGTCCTTCTGAAAAAAACGGTCAATCCTAATCCTACGGAAGACCAATATGTAATTAGCGCCGGCACGCTGAAGTTCAACTCGGCTATGAAAGATGTAGACATTTATGTTAACTACAAGCGTAACGAAGTTGTCGATATCCTCGATATCACAACCAAGGACATGCCGTTGACAGTTCACGTTGTTCACGACGGACAATTCGAACAGAAAGATGGAACGATTCAAGGTTATCAAACTGAGCTGTACCAATGCCGTGTGAAGTCCAACTTCACTCTCGACGCACAACGTCAACAAGCTTCCACACATAGTGTAACTCTAACTGTAATCGACCCTGAACGCTTTGACGGTAAGCTTGGTTCTATCAAGCGTTACGAGGCAGGTTCAGCCCAATCGGTAGATTGCTAATCATTAGACTCCCCTCGGGGAGTCTTTTTACATACAAAATGTTATAGCCTTGGCTTACTCACTTAGAATGTCCTATGAGGTGATTACAAGGATTCCCCCACCTTGTCGTCACTTCGATTAACTGATTCTTGGGGGAGAATTTAAAGGGGGAGTGTAAAGTGAGTGAACGAGATTTAGTAATTCCAAGAGCAGATAGTACTGTGACCAAAGAGATTGCCAGTCAAGTTGAAGAGCAGACACAAGAGGCGGTAACTGAAAAAGAAAAGAATCCTTTGACACAAGAGGAAGCAGAAGTGTGTGAGAAAGTATTCTTTGAAGAGGACGATAAGGTTCGTTTACGTGACGGCAAAACTTACAATATTCCACCATTAGGTCTGATGGATGCTCGAAAGCTAATGAATAAACTTAACACGATTGATTCTGGTGTAATCATCGCTAACCTTATCCCTGAAGACGGGGATGATAGATTTGACGAACTGCTTGATGTGCTACTAATGGCATTTAAACCGTACTACAACCACATGACGGTCGAACATCTTGGAAATTACGTTGATTTGGAGACGGCTAAGAAAATTATCGACTGCATGATTGGTCTCAATGGGCTAAAAAAGTCCATGTAACCACTCAGGTAGAGGAAGAAAACTATGACAGCATGCCGCCTGTCAATTGGGCAAATATCTTCTTCAAGCTCGCCCACTACTGCCACTTGAAAAAGCAGGATGTATGGCAGTTAACCTTACCTCAGTTGGGTTATTACCTGGAACAATGTAATGAACACATTGAATTTACTATCAAAGTTTCTAGTATGTCTCTCGGCGGGTTGTTCGGTAGCGGTGTTCCTTCCAACGAAGATTCCAGCGGTGGTGAGGAAGAAACAAGAACCGACGGTAACTACGTGAATGGTTATAAAGTAGCCGATGCGGAAGACATGAGTTTCCTTGCACAGTTATTATAAATTCTCCTGCTCTGCTTCCTTCTAGGGAGGGGCAGGAGTTTTATTTTATGAGGGTGGTGAGATTATGAAAAATATCCAATCTGATGTGATTTTAGAATTTCAGAAATCCATTGAAAACATGACCCGATTGGGACAGGAGATGGCAACTCTCGATGCTCAATTTGGTAGATTAGACCAACGTATTGACGCAATGCGGACATCTCTGTCTGGCCTGCAATCCCAGGTTTCTCGTGGAACTGATGGAAATATTACAGAATCATTAACTAAAGGACTTAACAACTTTATTGCAGGAAACGAAATTTTTCTTCAGCAGTTAGGTTCGACAGGACTGACCGTTCAGCGTGAGACTCTACAAGGCATCTTCGGTAAGATAGAGGTCGAAATTAATGAAGAGTTACGTAAGCATGTCCGTAACATGAATGTTGAAATAGACTCTAGCTATGCCAAAGGGCAGAAGCTACCTATCAGCAACGAAGATTTCAATGAAATCAACGAGGAAGTCGCTAAGGTTGTAAAAATGCAAATCCATAACCTTATTAAGGTTATTCAAAATCACACAGCAAGTCTGACTGGACCTGACTCTCTCGAAGGTTTACAAGTTACGGTAGGCAAGAACACCATCATGGCGTTCGTCAATAAAATCAAGCAAGAGATTCTGAATAAGCTTGAGAACCCATATGTAGCGAATTCTAGTGACTTCATAATTACCAAAGAAGACTTGAACAAAGCAATCAAAAATGTAAAAGAAAAGCTGTTGAAGTCGGTAGAAGTGGAAGTACCTGATGTTAGCGGCAAGGAGATCACCGACAATATTAAGAATATCTCGAACGAACTTGAACGTAGTTTTACGGAGTACGTCAACAAAACTGTAGCAGGAATCAACGGGGCGACGGCAGGCAAGCTGGACGTTCCAATACAAAACCTCAGCAATAAAGTCAAGAAGATTATTGCAAGAGAACTCGAAACTACGGTTGATCAATTGGACACTCTTGGAACAGTGGATTTAGGTTCTTTCCGTGGGAATGAATTGAAACATCAACTTGAACGAGTGGCTAAGGCTCTCGACAAGAAAATGAGTAATAGTGTACAGGAAGAGATTGACCAGATAGTTAAGACAATTAACAATGTGGAAATCACGCCTGAACCTAAGCTAAAGCGTCACCTCGTCAACCAAATTAATCATATTAATAATGCCATGATTGATAAAATCCGCGAACAAGTGGATGAACAGGTACAGTCTATCATCCAGGAGATTAATGAAGTCCAGTCAAGACCAAAAGGATTAAACCGAGACGCTAAGATACAGAACGCAGGAGGTCTTGACATTTCTACAGAATCCTATTCCGAGAATGGCAAGAACGACAGCACAACACCAAGTGAAACGGTATCCAACGGAAACAGTTCAAGTCAGGAGAACAGTTTTGCAGGAACAATAAGCAACGTGGCTCTGGAGTCCGCAGTCTCTAACATGATGCGCAACAAGATTACAGGTGTTATGGTCGGTGCACCGATGCTTGTTTTGAACCAAGCTGTCGAGACCTTCAAGTCTGTTCAGACCGAACAGATTAAGATGATTCAGAACTTGATGATGAAGGACAAGTACAATAAAGACGAAAACGGAAATGTCCTCAATAGCACCAACATGGCTGGAGTAGAGAATACTGTCAACGAACTACAATCGTTTATTCGACAACAGTCCATGTTTTACGGAACGGACTACCATAAACTTTATCAAGTTGGTGGAGTAGCTTCCGGTTTTCTCAAAGAGCCTGTTGAAATGAAAGAATTCGTACGGGTGACTGCTCAGTTGCAGGCCCTCACCCCTGGTAGTGACCCTCTTAAAATCGCAAAGGGTCTTGAGTCAGCAAAGTCGCAGTTCGGCCTTGAGATGTCCGACATGGAAGATAGGGTGGCACATCCGATAGCAGCAGTATCTCAAGTCACGAATACCAGCGTCGAGGAACTTTTCGACATTATAAAGCGATCCGGTTCTGCTTCTAATAATACCAAAGTTGATTCTGAGACAGCTATTGTAATGGCTGGCGCTTCCAACCAATCTCCTGCAATAGAAGGGACAAATGTCAGTCATTTCTACAATTCCATTGTAGAAAGATTACAGCCTTCTAACTTGCTGAACAAAATGGATAAGTTGGCTGTTGACCCGAACTACGGTGATGATGGCGAGAAAGTAGCTGCCAAGCTTCAGTCTCCTGATGCCATGAAGAAACTGCAGGAACTTGGTCTTGCGAACGTTACGGATACAGGAGGACAACTCCTAGTTCCAGCCAAGGAACTCTTCAAATCCATCTCTCAAAAGTTGTCCGGTGCAGACAGTCTAACAGTTCGCAACACAGCTGATACCCTGTTCGGTACATCGCAGTCCTCAAAGGGTGCTGCGGCAATGCACGAAGTCATGAACACGTTCGTCAAGGTAATGCAAGTTACTGATAACTTCAATAAGTCCCAGTACGAGAAAATGATTATGACTTCAATAGACAACCCTCTTGTCAACACTAAACGAGCAACACAAGGGACTACCATTGCCTTTGATGCTATCGTTCAAGAAATGACTCCTGCCATAAATAAAGTGTCCTATGCACTTATTAACTTGGCAGAAAACGTGGCGAAGAATGCTCAGATATTTGTAGCTTTGGGTGATGTACTCTCGAATGTGGTGCTCGGAATGCTAATGCTCAAAGGTATAAAGTGGGGAGCTGGAAATCTAGGTATTAGAAGTAACTTTGAGAGTGAGACTGCACGGACTGCTTTCCTAGATAACATGAAAGATGTAAGTGTTGATAGCGACTTCAAGAAGTTAAATCGACAAGAGGTAGCTGCTATGCAGCAAGATCCACTGCTGAATCGATATGTTCAGGAACTGAATGGTATGTCGGAAGAACAGAGTAGACACTTTAAAGATTACATTTCTGAAAAGAAAGTTGATATAAAAGACATTCCAACTCTTTTTACTACGATGGACGAAGCTAAGAATTGGGAGAAGCAGACGGAGTTAACAGACGATGAAAAATTCGACCGTACAAGGCAGTACAACAACCGTCTGGGCACAAGAGCTGAATTGGCTGGTGTTATTAACCCTAGCCTTCTGACCAGGCTGAGCAATAGTACAGCTAGTCAAGGGACATTCGGAACCTACAGAGCAAACGTATCTGGATACACCGAATTGACTGACAGAATGTCCCGAATGTCTCAAGGAGATTTCAATGGATTTGAAGACCACTTGGTAGACAGACAGCGCAATGGTTTACCTCAAATTAATGATATTCAGAGTCTTAGTCGTGCGATGGATGAGTATCAGAATAGTCAAAGGGAAATTGCCACATCTGCACGACGAGCCTCCCCTGAATTTGGTAACCTATCCAACGCAGTGCGTGGAATGAACTCTGCATTATCTCAGACTACATCCCTGAAGACTGGTTTCAAACAGTTTATGAAGGACATTTCAGACATGGGAAGAGGTGCAGCTACTTCCTTTAGAAGCTTTGCAGGAGGTATCGCTAAAGCTGCTCTAGAGATTAGTGCGGCTATCGTTTTAGCTGAAGCAGCTAAAGCTATCATGTGGGAAGCTTCTTCTACAGAAGACCAACGGATGATGGCGATGGCTGACACGGACGACAAGCAACTTACTTCAGCCGCCAATTCAATTAGGATTGGTCAGGAAGGAGATGGGACTTCAGTAGCGGGATTCCTTAACTTCTTGGGTGGACTGTACGGAGACGGCATGAACTTGATCCAGTCTGTGGCCAACTCAGACATGTCCCACGCGGGTGTATTTACTGAAGGCGGTAGCAAAGAAGTTGCAGTTGGCGTTCTCAACATGCTCAATAGGGATCGCGGGACTAACCTTCGTTCTCTTAACGATATGTATAAGTATCTGAACGACAACCAGGATGATCCTACTTTGAACGAAACTGTTCTCGTGAACAAGTGGGCAAAGGAAACGGGACGTATAGAGGATACTAAAAAGTTGCGTCAGGAAGCCTTTACCAAACAGTACGAAGCCTCAAAACTGGCTGAAATAGAACAGAAAGAGCTCAAAGATATCGCTACGAAAGAGTACGAGAAGAAGTACATGGAGGGTGCTGTTGAACTCACTTCCATTGATACTGACAACGTACTTAATCGTGTCTCTGACAATCTGAAGGAGATTAAAGATACCAGCCAGATCGAAACCCTCCGTTCACTCATGAGCGGGATGAAGACCGACTCCGACGAGTACATGGCGATGCGTAAAGCACAAGCGGCATCCTTACGTCAGGTATTGGATGATGAATTGGCTATCATTGACCAGTATATCCAAAATGCAAAGAACATTATGGAAACTTCTGATCCTGAGTCGCAAGAGTATCAGAATGCCAAGAATGCCTATGATTCCTTTACATCGGCCAGAGGCAAAGTAGCCAATGAAGGTGAAGCAGAAATTCTACAGGAGAAATGGAACAACCGTCAGGAAACATACCAAGGTCAGGTGCGCAAGGTAAATAACAGTCTGTCAAGAATTGATCTTCTCGCTCAGGCAAAGGAATTAGCCGCGGCATACAACATGGATACTCAGTCTCAGGAATATCTGGACACCATGAAACAAATCACCCTGAATAAGCTGTCTGCGATGAAGTCCGAACTCTCCAACCTAAAAGCAATCGAATCCATCGGGGATCTCTCCGAAGACCAAGCAACGCAGGTTTTACAGCTTCAGAATCAAATTGCCAACGAGCAAGCAAGAATTAAAGAATACAACCTTGCATCCATCGGTCTAGGTACTGCAGAAATTCAGAACAACAATTCGGAACGCGAGAACAGGCTACTGGAACTCAAACTTCGTGCTGGAAACCCTGATGACTCTTCCCCAATACTACGTAACAGACGTATCGCCAACGCCAAGGAAGAGGTATCCGAAATCAATCAGGTAATTACTGACCTGAAGGCTAGGCTACCTGCGGCAGGAGCTGACGAGACCTATAAGATTAATCAAGAAATCCGCGACTTGCAAAAGCAATCTTTACAGACTCAGTTAGGAATCTTGAGTGAAATGAAAGCTTCGGCAGGCACGTTCAACATGCCAGATGGTGTACAGGCTATGAGTCGCTACCAGTACCTCACACGGGGGAATACTCATAACACAACTGCCATTGGAGCAGGAGACGTGACCGTAAACATCACGCTTCCTAACGTGACTAACGGCATGACATCCAGCCAGTTGCAACAGGTCGGACAGTCCATCGGACAAGGCTTGTCAGTGGGACGAGTGGGCGGTCTTCGTAACCAACAAGCCATGAACCCAATTAACTACCGAAGTTAACAACTCACTCCCCATCTTAAAATGAGGTGGGGAGTTACGTATAGGGAGGTACACTCATGACACAACAAAACAGCCTCTTATCGGAGGATTCGGTTTATAAGAAGAAGCTATTTTACGACAACGGAGTTCAGTTTACACAGGTCAAGGCGAAACTGGTTACGGAATATAAGCCTCCAACTCCAGTACTTAAGACATATGTCAATAAGACCCTAGCATCTTCTGCGGGGCTCGTGCAAAACGGTACTTCCCACTATGACGCTACACTTACCATGCTGTTCTATTCCAAGAAGGAATACGCTGATTGGCTTCAGTATATTGGATCACAGCATAAGTATTATGACGAAAAGGGAACAGTTTACATCGGCATCGTAACAGGTGAACCCAATATCAGGACTGCAGAGATGGAAACCAAGTACATCGTAACCGTTGGTATGTCCCTTGTCCGCAAACAGGAGTTCGAGTACAAATACCTGACCGAGTTCATCGACATTGAGAACCATTGGGCAAACAAGTACATCGACAATATGCAACAACTTGGACTTATTGCAACGAATTGGGAAGCAGACGGGGAGTCCGTTGTTAACTTCCGTCCGGATGAAGCGGCGACACGGGCAGAGTCAGTAACGTTGCTTATGAGGACTTATAGATACGTGGATAAATTACTAAGGGGGTATTAAGATGAAACGATGGATTGACGTTGACCCTCTGGATTGGTTCTACCGTGACACCCTTGAGATTACCCGACTGAAGACAGACGGTACAGGTGACGTGGACGTACTAAGCGGCATGACTTATAACGTATTCAAGACAGGTTACGAACGCATGGTTAAGCGTTTTGTAACAGTCAACGGACAGCAGGAGTTCCTTGTTCCTGACTATAAATACCATGCCGACAACCCTATGTTCGTCATGATTAATGGGGTGGAGGTTCTTCCCGAAAAGATTGAGGATGGGAAAGTTACCATGTCCAACCCTTTGTCGGCGGGCATAGAGGTAGTATGTGTCGCTTATGGTATTCCTGACCGGAAGGATATTGGTTGCCTTAATACCCCATACAACGGAACATCTGACTACCGGATGCCGCACGGAACGCTAAAATATGCGACCACTTACAAATTTAGTCTGAGCAACCCACCGGAGTCTTGTACGGTGCTTGGTGTAAAGCTGAAGAGGATGATTGTTACTGTGGGGGCTGGAAGCGATGCGGGAGTTGTAATCAGGAATGCTATCGGATTCCAACGGGATGTATTCGTGATACATAAAGGTGAAGTGTACCTTCCTTATATGTATAACGGATTCCCTGCAACCATCGGGTATAACGCAAAGATTAATGGGGTTAATAGACGCACAAGCGAGACGGTAATCGTCGAATCAGGACGGGTGACATATAACGACAGGTTCTTCGGAGACGTTCGCATTCGTCGTGGAGACTTCTTCGCACTCATGAGCCGTATTTATGAGAACCTTCATAACCGATACACTGACCGTGCGTTCGCATATAACGCCACGCCAATGCGAGATATTGCAGATAAAGCTGATATTCAAGCCAATTGGTACAGGAACGATGTGCTGACTCTACTGGATGAAAAATACCATGACGGTTGCTATGTGTTCCCTCTTTACGCCGATGACAAGTTTGAACCTGAAGCATGTATTACTAGAGCGGAAGCTGTAACCTACCTAAACCGATTCATTGAGTGGATTACAGAGAAATATAGATAAGGCAGGTGGGATAAGTGACTTATGTTTCTAACGTGAACTACCCTTCAAGGCAGTTGTTACAAGGAATCATGGAGCGTGTGAATGCACTTGGAAATGAGCCGAAGGTGGTCGTGGAGTTGGACAAAACATCATACGTGCGGGGATTCCGTAGAAAGTACGATGCAGTACAGTACGTAATGGATAGTGCTGTAAGCGACCTTTTGTCCATCGACAAGGCTGAGAAACTTACGGACTACGTTGACGGTACGTTGGTGGAGACTAGCACGGAACTTCGTAACTCCGACTTCTCCATGCCAATCAAGAGCAGTTCGACCATGCACGGACATGAGAACGGGGAGCGTACCATCAACGGCATGTATATCACGGACTTCTTTGAGACCGACCCAAGAAGCACACGGTATGTTGGTCGTGGAGGTAAGCATAAAGGGATTGACCTCGACCTTGCAATGAACGACCCTGTTTACGCTGTGTGGTCAGGTACGGTCACAGTCGCCAGCACCTTAAGAGGATACGGTAGAGTTGTTTATGTTAGCCACGGCAACGGATGGGAGACTCGCTATGCCCACTTAAACAAGATAAGTGTCAGTGTGGGGGATAAGGTTAAGGCAGGAGGTCTTGTTGGTCTAGGGGGCAACTCCGGTACTTCTCGGTCTAATGGGGGAGACGGTTCACACTTACACTTTGAAGTAAGGCTTAACGGTAAGGCACTGAACCCTGAGCAGTTCCTTCGCGGTAAGAAGACCATCCAGACCGCATCCAAAGCTGACCCACGAAACATACAGGATTCTGTTTTTATGGATGCTTCGGTTATGGCTGATTCATCGACTTCTCATGTGGAATACAACATGGAAGCCACGGCATATGTCGCTGATTGCCCCGGCTGTATAGGAATCACAAGAGGCGGCACTGACGTTCGCACATGGAAGAACTGGAAGATTATTGCCGTTGACCCTTCCATCATCCCCTTAAAGAGTAAGGTTGAACTTGTTGTCGATGGAGTAAGTTGGGGAGAATACCTTGCCGATGATACTGGCGGCGACATTAAAGGAAACCGGATTGACATTCTTTTTGACACGAAGCCTAATGCCCTTAAGTTTGGTAGGAAGCCTGTCGTGGTGAAAGTGAAGTCTTGGGGAGACGGAAAGACCCGTTCAGCGGACACTACCGGTGATACAAGCATCGACAAAGAAATCGTAACGTACCAGTACAACAAGACGACTTCCAAGCAAACCTACTTCAAGGATTTTACAACCAAGAAGACCTCGCTGGATGTTAAGAAGTACACCAAGACTGACGGCGCGGTACAGATGACGGTCATTGACGACGATACTCAGATGAACGTACTCGGATTCAAAGGTACGGGCGGGGCTGGTCAGGCTAAGACGATAGTGTTCGAGCATGACTGGTTTAAGGCAGGAAACCTTGGATGGTCATACTTCTCAGACCTTGAAATAGACGATGTAATTATCGTCAAGGTAAATGATTACGAGGTCGTGCGAATCAAAGGTATTAATGCCAAGAACGGTGTAGCTTATCCACCATCAATCCCAATGCCAAAAGGACATAACGTGGTCGAGATTACGTTTGCCAACTCTTCCAAAGCATCGAGAGGCAAGTTCGGTATTCTTTGGTTGCGGGCTAAAGAGTTTGATGTGGAGACGGTAGAGACAAAAACCTTATGGGACTTTGAAGACAACATGAGTAGCGCCAACAAGTGGACTCCGTACAGCACCGTTGTACAAAAAGACAAAGGTGACTATCAGGCAATCTCAACTAATGGCGGCGAAGCAGGTATTGAGCGGCTAGGTAAAATCAAGAAGTTCCCCTTTACGATTAACTTCAGCCTGAAGACTGCGGCGGGCACAAGTGGCAAGCTAATTATCAGCGACGGTACAAAAGGATTCCTTCTGAACATAAAGGATGACCAAATTTACACTAGTGGTGGTGGGACATACCAACTCAATACGGCTGCCGATTTCATTGAGTATACCGTAGTTTGCCATGACCAAACGGACATTGACGTATACGTGAAGCTTAACGATGTTTGGGTCAACACCGGAATCCGTGGGGCGGCGTTCGACTACCCATACCAGAGCAGAATCCTGTTCGCTGTGACGGATGGGACAATTTACCTCGATAGTATCAACTATGCTTCTAACGACTACGCCGTTGAGCAGTTGGCTACAGCTATCGGTGACACCTACAAGGAGAAGTGGTATGAAGTAGGGGAGTTCGTCTTTGAAGAGACGTACACCATCGACGTAGACGTAATGAATTGGGAAATCAACACCCATCTCGATACGACTATTAGCACAGCAAGGATTACGCTGAACAACGCTTCAGGTATCTACTCTCCATTGTGGGAGCGCAAACCGGAGTTTCCAGACGCATTCCGAACGGACAAGTCTCCCCTGAGTTACTACGAAGAAGGAGAACTGCGTCACGTCATTAGTGAGTACACCCCAATCAGGATTTACGCTGGATACGGCGAAGAAGTTGTTCGGGTATTCACGGGGATAATTAAAGGCGAGATTATAGAGAACTCTGCGGAGAAGACTATCTCCTTTAGCTGTGTGGACAGGTTCGACATGCTTGAGGAATTTGTGTTCTACAAGCCGATGCAGTACCCGCCAGAAGAAGCTTATGCGGGAGACGGTGGGGCGTTTGCTTGGATTAAATCAAGCATCGTGGAGGATATCGTTGTCGCTTCTGGATTCACCGCATGGAAAGTTCATGCAGAGGATATGGCTAACCCTGACTACGTAATTGAGGATACAGTGTACACTGACGTAAACAAGGGAAAGAATACATTCATGAAGTTCAACAAGGATAACGGAGAACTAGAAGCCGTTAGTCAAGAGAACATCATGGAAGTGGGTGGCTGGCAGAACCCGTTCGTGGCAAGTGTAACCTTCCCATTAGGTACAAACGCTTCCGATGCCTTGCAGTCTCTCATTCAGGACTTACCATACCGAATCTACTGCGATAGGTACGGGACGTTCAGAATGGAACGCATGGATTTCTTGGATGCACCTGATTGGGCCATGGTTTCTGGAATGAAATGGGAGTTCATCGACGGCGAGAATCTACTGGAAGTCACTTCTTCTACGGATTACTCCCGTGTTAGAAACCACTTGATGATTTCCGGTACAGCAGGGATTGTCGAGCACTTCTTCGATAAGTCGCTGATAATTGCAACCAAGGGTAATATGCGTACCGCAGGTGCTCAACTGGATTGGATTGAGGAAGTCGATGGCTCTTCAATGCGTGGGCTGAAGGAAGACGTAGCCAACAAGATTTTCTTTGACTATAAACGTCAGGCGAGAACGAAGAATGTGGTGGTCAAAGGGAATCCGTTAATCGAACTACTGGATTCAGTTTATGTCTACGACGCAAAGACATTCACGTCCAGTTACTATTTAGTAAAGGGAAATAGAATGGTGGGCAGTAACGAAGGTATTTTCAATTACCTTGAGTTGACCTGGCAGACACTATCAGAAGTAGGGTAGCACATATGGGCAGGGAGCACTTACGTCTATGACGCTAATTGTTTCCTGCTTTTTCTTATAATGCCATAGAAGTGAGGTGGATTCTGTGGAGAATAGAAACTTTCTAAACTCGAATGAGATTTATCCCATACTTGACTTAATTCGTAGGGAGATGCAGAAGTCTGGTCTGTATACGGGCGGCGACGACCTCACAATCATAAACAGTGCTCCGGTAGAACCAAATGTAATTAACGTGGAAGCCCGTAGAGAGATGGCAGGATACTCCGCTCTCGTAACCTCAGTGGTTTACACCTATGACAATGGGACTATTGAAGTGCTGACGCTTGAGAGGGACGAGAATCTAATCGTTAACGGCTTCCTTATAGAGATAGCATATCCTTCCAGAATCAACGAGCAAATGGAAGAGGAAACGGATATCGCATCTTTTAGCACCATTAGAGGGACTATTATTAGGGAGAACGGGTTGTTCAGTAATCTGGAACTCGAATATATAAAGGGGGTGTAGTGAATGTCTAGCGGCGCTAATTTTGCAAGTTACTTGGTAGGCGGTAGACTCGACCCTCCTTTTATGCCAACAAAAACAGACCCGTACATTGAAGGGATTATGGTAGAGTCCCAAATGGCGGGCAAGGTCGAACATAAGCTAACCATTGAAGAAGATTGCGAACTGCTCTCTATTGCAGTAGGCGTATCCAACTATGAAGCAAGGGACTACTGGAACTTGTATGTAGGGGAACGGCTAGTCTGTAAAAACATTTACACGAAGGACTTACCGGAGGGCATGTACCTGACGGCAATCATCCCGTGTAAGCAAGGGACGCAGATTCATTTTGAGTTCTTTAATGAGGGCGGCAAGCCCAAGGTCGTTTGGGCAAACTACCAAACTCTCAAGTAGGAAGAAGGTGATTAAATGGCAGATACTTCATATCAACCAACGCCGTGGCTCGACACGACTATTAATGAAGAGTTCCTGCTGGAAGGGCTTGCTGGAATTATGACAGCCAATGGGTGGACAAAGGTTACTGAGTTTACCAAGGTCGTCTACTCTAACAAGCTAACAAAGCCTACAATCAAGCGGTTCTATCTTCCGCTGGCTAACCCTAAAATTGATTTGCCGAAGGTACTCAACGACGATTACTACATTTTCATTGATGGGGAGATTGCTCCAACATCCTATTATACGGCGGTCAAGAATCCAGACGAGACAACCACGCTCACGTTTGAAGCAGGTGTGTCCGGTCAAGTAGCTATTTACTACAGCACAGTCGGGTCCACGGATGCCTTCGACTTCTACGTGACCAAGCATATCATCGTCAAGAACATATCGGGAAACTTATTCGGTATGGCGATGATGGCAAACGTCAATGAGCAGATTGGACGGACAGGGTGCAAAGTACCATTTGCAATCTACGATAAAAATGCAGATTACGGTACGCAGTTGACACCGCAGGACAGCGGTGTATTCTCATGGGCCATCCAGAAGGCAAACGAAGATGCACTCTTTGAGCGACACACGCTTTACTTTTATCAGCTTGAGAAGTGGATTGGAAATGGGAAGATGTTGGTCGGTTGGGAGAAAACCGATGAACTGAAACGGGTTTCTCTGGACGTAGAGGTGCAGACAAGCATGTGGGGGTTGGACGATAACACGAATGCTCTTCAGTCGAGAATAACGGACTCGTTCCCTCAGATGTATCAATCTCCAATCGTTACAGCAAGGACTCGTATTCCTCAGCTTGAACACACTGAGAAGATTGCTTTCGTGGACGTGAAGTATACGAACTGGTGGGATGATAGCAAAGTGTTCGTCAAAGGATTCATTGACGGAAAAAGTATTATGTTAATCATCTTAGCTGACACTGCTCCGATTTGGGACAGCAATGCCGTACCTGCGATTCCTCTTTACATGGGAGACTTCGACGTAAATGGCCTGACTGAGGAAGTTATTAATCGGGATATCACGTTTGACTTCTACCGGAAGACGACTAAGACCTCTACAATCATCTCAGGAAAACCAATGGTCAATGCAGGTTCTTATGTAAAGGTATGGCTCATGGGTGACACGGACGGCGACATGCCTGACGAAGCAGTCAGGCTAACCATTGCAGGACAGGAGATTGGTCGGTTCAACACCATGGGGGTGAAAGAGCCGTCAAACAATAAAAATGATGCTCAGTTGATGGGTCAGTTTGATATCACTGGTATCGAGGGTATGTCCTCCGTAACCATTGAAGCAGAAAGTGGGGATGGGGTAAGTGGTTACACTCCGGTATCCGGTCGAATGTTCCTTGAGGTGCATATCGAGACCAATAGGAACGCTGAGGGAACACCGTCTGCTCTGTTCTCAGGAACAGCGTACAACAAAGAGGGGGCAGACGTAGAAGCCGCACTCAAACAGTCAGCTAAGTTCGATTACGATGATGCGTCAGTTAAGCAAGAGATTCTACTGCCTGTTATGAAGGAATACCCCCACTACCCAAGTAACGGCGTTGACTCAATCATGGTCAAACGTAACAAGTTCGGAGCAAGGTATCAGGCGCATTACCTGTCATGGAATGTACCGTCAAACACTATGCCGCCACGCAGGGAAGATTCTGACGGACACAAGCACCCAAGAGCATGGAAGGATTACATGAATGAGCAATACAAGTACCAGTTTAGTCCTTCAAGGTATAGTGGCAAAGCCCATTCATCCCGTGCGCTCCTGGTTCACCCTGAAGATGGCACGTTCGGAACACTGCGAAACGTTATTTTAACGTCTCCCTTAACTATAATGAATGGTGACGAGTTAAAGGCTGTGAGGGATTACTGCGATGACGAGAATAGGTATGAAGTTTATTCCTACTACTTGGTCGAAGGCATCTCGCCACTGACAAAGAGACCTGCAACGCCGTTCAGACCTGCCGCACTAGGCATCCTGAAGGCGGGATACACTCTCCCTGAGATTCCTCCTGCACCACCTGAGCCACCAGCCTTGATTCTAACCATCGACCCTGCTTACTCAAGTATAGAAGAGGAAACACCAATCAGGTTTACTTCTATCTACAGTAAAAACTCTCCCATTACAAACTTCAAGTGGGAAGTAGCAAGCGATGTGAACAAGGGAAGCTATACGGTCGATAATGCAACATTTACGTTCAACAATGTCGGCACGTATTCGGTCAAGCTTACGGTGTGGAATGAATTAGGTCAGAAGGCAACGGGTACGGCGACCGTATCGGTAACTGCCAAGTACGTTCCACCACCACCTGCTCCACCACCACCCGCAAACACATTGCAGTGCGGTAAGCTGAACGACTCTGGCGGCGGTGCTTACACCGAAAAACTCCATGAGATGGGTAACACGTCTGGACGAGTGGTAATCACCTACAACATGTACGGAGTAGCTGACCGAATGGATGTTTACTATCAGAATCAGTTGCTTGCAAGCACGAACACTGAGGTATCCAATGGCGGTTCGCTTCAGTTCCAGTACAGTCCTGTGGGCGGTGTGACGCAAATTAAAGTAGTGATGAGTTCTGGTTCAGGTTCAGGTTCATCGTGGGAATACTTGGTAAACTGCCCTGTGTAATAACAGGGCTTCATACAAGCAAATAAGTGAAGGGGTGTTATTTAAATGCCATTTATCGACACAACGCCTGCATCTTTTATCCCAAAGGTAACGGAGCAGGATATACAACCGCGTTTGGGCGACCTGCTTGCTACTCAAGGGTGGGAGACGGTAGCAAACTTTAAGAAAGTGACATTTGATTCAGGCATAATGCGAAGCACTTATACCGGACTTGATACTACTGACATTCCGATTTACGTAGCAGAGCATTTCATCTACAAGAACACGGAGGGTAAAATGTTCGGGGTGGCTGTCCTTGGTACTTGGAATCAAAATCTAGGTGTGCTGAGAAAGTTAAACAAGTCCCCTGATACTAAAGCACCTGCTCCTGCGACACTCCAAGTGTTTTCTGAATGGGCGACAAACGAGTTCCGTAAGTACCGTTCTCCACAAACCTTGTACTTTTACATGGTCGAGAACCTTGCTGGACTGACTACAAACAACCCTGACATTACATTGCCTTGGATAAATACCTCAGAACTCAAAAGGGCAGTGTTAGATATCGAAGTTGAAGTTTCAGGTTGGGTGGGCACAGGTGCATCAGCTACTTTTACAGTAACTAAAGCCGAAGGTAATCGGATGCAGTCTCCTATTATGCAAGCTGGTCTTCGGACAAACCTGCTGGAAAATTACTACGATGACACTATCAACTACGCCATTCAGAATACGAACTGGTGGGCTGACTCTGAAATCTCCATTAAAGGTCACTTGAACGGAGAAAGCCTGTTCTTCATCATCCAGTGTGATAATGTACCCGCACCGGAAGGGAATCTTGTTCCAGTCATTCCTCTTTACTTCGGCAAGCTAGATGCTATTGAAGAAGGTGACGATGCTTATGCAATGTTCACGGGTAGTGTGCCTATCGTATCCAGTACAGGTACGGCGGGGCTGACAGCAATCTCCGAATACGACTTTGATGACACCGCGAAGAAGCAACCAAACATCATGCCGCTCATGAAGTCTTATCCTAAGTTTCCTGCGAACGGTTTGGATAACATCATGGTAAGCCGTGGTAAACTAGGTGCTCGTTATCAGGCTTACTACCTGTCGTGGAACGCCCCTGCAAATGCCATCCCTCCAATGCGTACTTCAGTGGATGGTAAGAGAGATTACCCAAGGGCTTGGAACAACGCTGAGAATCCTCTTTACAAGTATTCCTTCAACCCATCCCGATACAGCGGTAAGGTTCACACCTCCAAGCTGTACGTAGTACATCCAGAAGAAGGGGTGAGGGGAGCACTGAAGGATACTATCGCATTGTCGGCGCTGTCCTTTAACGCTAACAAGTTGCGTGTAAAGAAGGAGCATTGCCCTGACGAGTTCGATGTATTCCGTTACTTCTTGGTCGAAGGCGTATCGCCACTGACCAGCAAGCCAGGAACTCAGTACCGCCCAGCGGGTATCGGATTATACTTCAACACAGTCAATGACGAAGGAATAGAAGTTACTTCTACGCCCCCAACACCGCCTGTAACCCCATAAAAATCAAGCCCTGCCGTGTAAAATCGGCGGGGCAATTCTAAACTAGAGGTGATCTATTGTGAGTTGGTTTGATGGAGATTCCACGATTCAGCTATTCCCTAAAGACCTTGAAGCGCTATTTAACTCCAAGGGATGGGATACATTCATTAAATACCGCTCTGTATCGCAAGACGGTCTCAAGTTCGCAGAAGTCCGCTTGTTCAGGTCTCTTGGCTCGGATAATCAAATGCGTAACTTCGGCATGGTTTACGGCTACGGTAAGAAGAGTACCCCTGCATTGGGTGAGCAAGAGTTTATTTCTCAGAACTCCGTTCTTGGTGCGTTGATTAGAGATGAGACCTTGAATACCAAGTTCCAGTACCAAGTATTCCCTGTAATCGCAGACTCGGCAATTATCTACAAGAACGGTAACGCCGTGCCTTCCACGGATTACGCACTGGATGCAATGAAGGGCGTAGTTACGTTCACTTCTGCTCCTGAACCTACAGACGCAATCACATCCAACTATTCCCCATCCCCAATTGCACCACAACCAGTGAAGCGTATGTACTTCTTCACATTTGATGACGTGCGGGGCGAACGTATTGTACAAGGCGTAAGTGGTACTGTAGTAATCGGAGACCCTGAATCCATTTTACCTGATGGTGACGGAACTAAGAAATTGTTCCCAATCCCTACTGTAGCAACGATTAAACCTGACACTGTTCGGGTTTATGTAAATCAGGTCGAACAAGCCGCAACTAATTACACAGTTGACTACACTAATAATACTGTAACGTTCATTGGAAAAGCACCGGACGCAGGGGCAGAACTTCACGCATCTTACGTGAAAATTCTGAACGCCACAGGAACACAAACCCTGAACTACGGTGATATTATGGTTAAGAACTTTGACCCTGATAAACCTACCGACCTGATGAACGCTGTGTACTCGTCCATTTACTACATCTATCCGTCCTTGCCAACGGCTCTGTCCTTCACTCCGTTGCAGAACTTTGATAGAGGATGGCAACGCGACAGCACGATGTACTTTTGGGGGAATGTGACCAAAGACCGCATTGTAATGTTCTTCCGTCCAGACCCAACTCCGGGCGCAGAGAACACGTACTTCGCTCCATTGTACATCGGGCGGCTGACGACCCTCGGTAAAGCCCCTCGTAAGAACAACGTCATTATCTCCGGTTGCCGTGAAGCCGATGAAGTTGTTTGGAAGAAGGACATGAAGTTGGGTGCAGTTTACGTGGACTACGGAAACAACACTTCTAACGGAAACCGTGGAGTACAGTTACAGCAGTCTATTGGTGGTACTTACTACCAACAGCATTACCTCGCATTCATTACGCACGATAAGAGCATTGATGCGGGCGAAACCCGATTTAACCCATCTGTATACAGCGGTAAATACCACATTTCTCCGATGTACATTGTTCACCCGAATGATGGCTTTGTAGGCAAGCTGGATGAGTGTTATGCCGTCCACCCTAAGAACATTTCTCAGTTGGATGAACTCGAAGTAGTTGAGACTTCCGACCATGAAGAATTGGGCAAAGGCAACGGAGTAAACAAAGTCTTCCACCTGGCTCACTCGCCATCCCTGAAGGATGACGGTACGCCGTTCAAGCTTGAGGTTCAGGTGGATTGTGCAGACCAAACGCTCGGCACGGACTACATGGTTGATATCGAGACGAAGACAATCAGTTTCCTTGAGGGTAAAGAACCTGCGGCTGAAGCGGAAGTTCTTGCTACTTACGAGTACAAGCAACTGTACCGCTACACTTTGGCAGACACACCTGTTAGCCCGTTCACTCTAGCTAACATGTCACCGTTTGCTCCAATTGGCCTAGGCATCCTAAAAGAAACGCTTAAAAAGAACTCGTAATCTATAGTATGGGAGGTTGGCGGTGAATGATGAACGGTAAGAAATCTTACCTAATCAGCTTCACCGCCCTTTTTTCTAAAAGGGGCTATGAACTGAAAATTGGGTTCGAACAAATTATCAATGCTAACAATCAATATCACCTGACCGCTCCCGTTAACAGTACCTATAAGACATTGATTGAGGATACCATGAAGAACGCAAACAAAGCCCCTCACTCGGCTACCGGATTATTCGGGCGGCTAGGGAGTGCTGAGTACATCACTCAGTATGACGGCTTTGAAGTAGAGACTGTAGTAGCTTCTATCGTATCGTACCTGTCAGGCATCCATAAGTATTTTAACGGCGAAACAGTCACAGACGGAACAACAGATGGACAGCAGGATGCACGTAGGCTTGAGCAGATACTTGAAGCTGAAGGTGCGGCGGTAAGCGAAGGTAGTCGGATAGACAAATTTGCACACCTTGAAGAACTGGCTTCCGGTGATCTTTATGACGTTAAGGTCTCCGTTGCAGAAGGTAATAGGGTTTCCATTTTCCTGTCCAACAAACAAAGTGTAATACATGCGCTCGAATCCACCGTATCCGGTATCTCACAAGACACTCAGATGGGCGGAATTGAATCCGCAGAGAACGGTGTCCGGTTGAATGCTGAAGAAGGACGGGCGGTACTTTCCAACATCGTCCGCAGTATCTTAGATGGGGAGATGGCTTTAACCAGCGTAGCTACCCATAACCCTGACATTAGCGTGGTAGGGGAACTACACTATACGGAAATAGGTGAGGTTGGGTTTGACAGAGCTGTCAGTGATTCTTATCCATTGGAGTATGCAGTCCTTGTAAGTGAGGGTAGTGAGCAAGGGTATGAACTCGCAGAGATAGCCGTAAAGGGATCCTCTCTAGAAGTTTACGTACTTACGGATACTCGACAGGAGGGTACTCTTGAGGGCAGGGAGGAAGCAAGACAGCTGGAAGTCACGGAGGATGCTTTCGTTTCTCGGACAGAGACCGGACATTTGGATATGGTATTTGATGCTCAGACAGGAACACCTGTTTTCGCTGAAAAGAGGAATGAAGCAGAACTTACGCTTACCACGGTAGCCGACACATACGGCGGCGGTGAAGCTGAGATGAATGAACACGTACTGGCAGAGACCCTTTACAACGAACCAACCATCTTGAGTGAGTATGTGATGGTGGACACGAATAAGGACGTAGACCTTCAGCCTTTTACTGAGGTTCATACTTACCAGAACGCCGATGCTCAGGAGTTCATTCGTACGGATACAGTTATGCAAGCAAGCCAGCAGGATGACGTAAGAGGTGAGTTGATTCAGTCTGTTTACGATGGTCAAGTGGAAAGGGTCTTGGTACAGGGAGAGAACGTACAGGATGCCGCAATGCAGGAGAGTTTGATGTACGACACTTTAGTCAATACACAGACGGACGAGCAGACCACCGCTGTTACCTACGAGAACGGGCACAGCCTCGAATTCTCATCCAAGGCAACCTCTCAGGTGAAGGACGCTAGAATTGAATCTACTCAGTCTGTGGACACAAGTGTCTCAGCAGATATGCAGGAGTTCCTGACCTACGATACAAGGCAGGACAGTGAACTTGAGACGTTCACTAGAGCGGAAAGTTGGGCTAACTCACTGCTCTTGATTGACCGGACGGTGACGGCTGACACAGAGCAAGAGGGCAGGCAGTCACTCGAACTGGAAAGCGGTAAGATTGAGATGGAGTATATGGCGGGCGTTGAAAGTTTAGACCAATCATACTACTTCGATAAGCACATCACCAATTCCTCATTTTCAAGCTCAGATAGTGTCAAGGATGCCACTGAGAGCCTTCTTGTAACTGTAGAGTACACTTCGGACACGGCTAAAGCAGGAAGCCTTACAGACGCTTCTAGCGCTATTGGAGACAACGAAGGTTACCTCAAACTGGTATCCCAAGGAAGCGCCGTACAGGAATACAACGCTGACATTGACGATTTTACGGATGTTACGTATGTGAGCGGTGACGGGGCTATCCAGCTTATCAGTGACGCAGAAGTTTACGTGGGCGGCGACCCACTGGTTGATAGATTCATAGAAGCTACCGATAAGAGTGACAAAATGGATGCAGAATTCGAAGAGTGGACGGAAGCTGGCATGTCGAAGCGCACACAGGCAGAGGTAGAATCCCTTTATACGTTCGAGCAGATTCGGGGAGCGATTGCAGAATCGCCTGAAATACTGAAGGCGGTGCGACTCATGGAAATTATGTACGGCTCAAAAGCGGTTGATTTGATTGAAGCAGGGATGGAGAACATCATCCAAGATAGCATCACTCAAGGTTTCACACAAGCTGATTTCCCTGCCATTACGCAAACGGTAATCGAAAAGCTGAAACAGGCGGGGGCAGGGGTTACGGTTATTGCTTCCAATCAGGAAGAGGTGCACGTCGAACAAAACAAGGGGGCAGACCTGAAAGCAGAGTCTCCGACGACCGGACGGTACGTAGTAGAACAGGAGGGCACGATGCCGCAGGGAATTTCAGGTGCTTCCTTATCGGACTTCAAGCAGACTGCAAACATTACTGAAATAAGCAGGGCAATTGCGGAAGCCAACAAGCACATCGGAGTCATTCAAGGACTGGACAAGGCAGATCAGAAGACCTTCGGTGAAGGTGTTAAGCAGACAGGGCTCACTGCGGCAGAGACCGACATTACAAGGGACGGTGTAGTTCACTTACCTGAGACGGCGTTATCTAACCCTACTGCTGAAGGTGTAGGTACAAAGCTTGAGACAGGTTTGGCGGGCATGGGATATGAAGGTGAGGTAGAAAGACCGGACACAGCCAACCAAGTAACAAGTGTAGAGGCTATCAAGCAGGACATCGAGTCCGCCGCACAGTCTGACAGCAAGCATGTAAGCTATAAACACAAGACTGAGATAGCGTTATCTAACCCTACTGTTGAAGGTGTAGGTACAAAGCTTGAGATAGGTTTGGCGGGCATGGGGTATGAAGGCGAGCTAGAAAGACCGGACACAGCCAACCAAGTAACAAGTGTAGAGGGTATCAAGCAGGACATCGAGACCGCCATACAGCCTGACAACAAGCATGTAAGCTATAAACACAAGACTGAGATAGCGTTATCTAACCCTACTGCTGAAGGTGTAGGTACAAAGCTTGAGATAGGTTTGGCGGGCATGGGGTATGAAGGTGAGCTAGAAAGACCAGACACAGCCAACCAAGTAACAAGTGTAGAGGGCATCAAGCAGGATATGGAGTCCGCCGCACAGTCTGACAGCAAGCATGTAAGCTATAAACACAAGACTGAGACAGCGTTTAATGGTACAGGTGTGGACGGTGTGTGGCACGGCATTAGTTTGGGCGAACAACGGACAGACAGGGATGCACTGACCCATGAAATCGAAGGCGCTCGAATCAGTGATGGAAACTCACCTACAGCTATTCAGGAGTTGGAGGATGCTTGGCATAGCGATGTTGCGAAGGAGACTGTTCTTTACGAAGAACACACAGCAATGTTTACGGACAAAGGGTATGAAGCAGTGGAGTCCAAGCTAGAAGGGGCTACCAGCGGCAAGTCTAATGACGCATTTGTGGTGGGTATAGAAGGAGCAACTTCCTTTATTTCCGAAGAAGCTGTGGTTCATCAAGGAGAATCAGCCCAATACCATGACGGCTCGACAATGGGCGTTATTCATGAGGGTGAATCGGCTAATATTGATGATAGCAGTAAAGTTGGAACTATCTCGGAAATGGGGACAGCAACAACGACAACCAATGCTGAAGCAGTCACCCATGAGTTGGAGGGAGCGGTAAGCGGTAAGGATACGGGTGCCTTTATTCAGGCAGGAGAACTCGCTGAGCACATCTCACATCAAGACCTTGCAGTCATTGAGGATTTGGAGTCAGGGGTACGGAAGAGGTTGCAACTTGAGACTGATATCCAAGACGACTCCAAAGTGACGAATCACCGTGAGCCTATCGAGACGCATATCAGCGAACCGGAAGAAGCCGCTAGACCTACTAAGGCGATTGAGGTGGGAATTGAAAAACCGGAGAAAGTCGACAGACCTAAGCTTGTTCTTGAGGTCGATATCGAGCAATCAGAAGGTGCAGAACGACCTAAACGTGTAATCGAGACGACAATTGAGAAATCTGAGGGCGGTATTCTCAAGACACCTGAAGAACCGAAGAAACCTCGCATCTGGCTCATTATCGGTAAGATAGCTTCTTGGAGCATCTGGAACTGGAAGAAAACAAGGTAGGTGATAATAATTGGGAATCTATAAGAAGTCGAGTGGCTTAATCTTCGATGACAGGTTCGATAGCGGGAGTATTCATTCCCGCTATACCCTTTCACCTAGTGATGCTGTTTCAATCGACAATGCTTTAGGTCAGGTCATCATGCCGCACACTGAAAGCGACACTTCTATTATGTTCGATGTTCCTGAAGAGCAGACTGTGCTAATGGAAGTGACCGCTGACTACGTGCCGACAGAACTGTTAGATGAAGGCGGTATTATCATCTGGCAGGACGGATACCACCGATTGGAGTTTCTTGAGAGTAAAGACACAACCATTAGGGAGTATAGCCGTTGGCGGGCACTAAAGAAAGCAAATAAGTGGACGTTCTATGCCCATCGCGGTAGTGGGTGGGAGATATTCGATACTGCTCCTATGGTCGCTGAGAAGATGGGTGTCATCCTAAAGAATAGGGAACAAACTAACTTCGACACTCTGAACCTCGATAGGATGGTTGTCTGCAAGAGCGACAAAATTACGATAGGCAACTTACCTACGGGGTACTCAGTTTACCTCTGTGACCCTGACGGCAATTCAGTGGCTTCAGCGGTGGTTGAGCCTAACTGGACAGGTTGTGAGATTGAACTGCCCTTGATGCCCTATAACGGGATTATCAGGGTTTACGATACGCAAGGTACGCTTCTATCAAGTCTCGGCGCATTCGATATCTACGGTGGCGACATTTACCTGTTTGGCACTGAACTAAAGGTTATCTGGAATGGTAAGGAACTTAACAAGGAGACCGACACGTATCTTGGCACGATGTATGAAAATCAGATTCTCGTTCAGATGTTACTACAGAACCCTTCCAAGGAGAAACCTGCAAACACCATATCGCTTGGCATCCTAAAGTATATGGAGACGTTCGGGTACGAGTGGGCAGACATTTGCCATGATGACGGGGCAGACACGCCGACAGAGGAGTTCTCGAAGCTTCTAGATATGGGCAGTTTACCACCTCTTGGAGAACGAAAGTTCTGGATGAAAGTTGAGAGGATGGAAGACCGTTTCCAGATTAAACCCCTGCACTTTATTCTGGACATTAACCATACGTAAGGAGGTGAGCGTAAATGGCAGGAACGAAGATGACCCTTCGCCGCTACGGGGGCGGTGAGTTTCAGTATTGGGATGAACAGGAAATCATCGTAGACGAACAGTACCTTTTATTAGAGCGTGGGTTGTTCATCTACCTTGACCACGAATACCGGATGGGCACGAAGCAGTTAGACGTGTACTTTAACGGAGCACACTTGCTAGAAGGCGGCGGCTACGAAGAGATTGACCCGACAACTATCCGGTTGGACTTAGGGACGTATGAAGGAGACACACCCCTTGCTGGACTTCCTGTACAGCTTCAGGTGGGCGATGAAATCCTTATCCGTACATGGAAGCCTGAATACCGTCAGGGCAACGGGAACATTGATGAACTCAGGTTCTTGACTCTGGAAGAAGAGATACGGAAAGCAAGGCAATACAAGGACGCTGACGCACCTCATTCCAGCCTTGATGAACGTCTCGATTTTATTGAGCGGCGGGTAGAATCCAAGACAATGGTATTCTTCCTGAGTCGGGTGTTTGACGGAGTAGCCAAGCTAGTCATGCGCTTCCCGTATGAGGGAGATATCACTGAGGTTTACGCTTCCACATCACGTGAGGGAGACGCTGACACTATCTTCCAAATTGAGAAGTGTTCTCAGGAAAGTTACGACGGTTTGAACCCAACATGGGAGACAATCTTCCACAGCAATCTTGTGGTAGATGGGAACGAGCGTTCCAGTAGAACGTCAGACAGACCTTACGCTGTATCCGTTCCTAGAATCAACAAGGATGACCATTTCCGTATCAACGTGGTCGAACGTGGAGAAGGCATTGAGGGTGTAACAATAGAACTGGTAGTGCGGTTAGGATAGTTCCACAGTTTACCAAACCCACAGTAAAATATTGGACTACTTGCTTATAATGTATGTGCGGTAAAGAGCCGCAAGATCGTAAAGGAGAGGTGAATAAATATGGCAGGAACTAGGGGTATTGCTAGATTCCGTGGTGAACAGTTGAACAACAAGTTGATGCGTAATAACCACTTCGATGTTGCCAACAAAATCAATGAGCAATATTTGGATATTGATTTCCACGCACACCGTGAATCCCTTGAAAACACCAAAATCGACGTGTTCGTTCAAAAGAATGATGTAGCTGTAGGTGTGGGGCTGAACTCCATCGCAATCACGCCCGACATTCTAAACACTAACGTAGCAGTTGACTCCAACACTGAGGGTACTGTTGTCGGCAACGTAATCGAACTACGTAAGAATGGCACACAAGACTTCCCGTTTATTGATGAAGACGGAGATAGAGTTTACGGTAAAGTACGTGAAGATGCAGGAGATTTCTACCTTGACTTCTTCAGTGAAGTTGCAGGAGTAGAAGCCCCTTACACATTCGTAGATGCGGTAACATTCGACTACAAGTACATTACCCGTACTAACCTGTCTGTAATTCCTGTTGATGCTATTGTTAGTGGCGGGGCAGGTCTCGTAGCAGATGCCGTCGATGCTAAAGCCTACATGAACCTTAACCAGTTGATGAAGGACATTTACGGTGGCGGTGGCACTCTGGACAATGACGGTAACGCTAACCTCGCTACTAGCATTGTACAGCAAATTGCCAACGAGATTCAAGCACGTACTGACGCTGATACAGCTATCCGTAACGACTTGGCATCCACTGCGGCGGCTAAAGGTGCGAGCCTTGTTGGGGTAGTCGTTGACCCTAACTACGATGGTGCAAACGTTCAGGCTGTACTGGCTGACCTTGCACAGCGTTTGGTAGAAGTTGAGACGCTGACTGTGGGCATCGCTAACCGTGATTCTGACTCTGCCAATGGCTACTTCAAGGCGGGAAACTTCGGCACGGCTGAGGGTCGTATCGTTGACCTTGAGACTGCCGCTGATGCTGAGTTTAAGGCTCAAACTGACCGCTTGGTGAAACTTGAAACTGAAGATGAAGAAGAAGTGTTTGAAGCGGCGGGCGGTGAGACTGAGTACGTGTTCCTTAACGGCTTGGCTAAACCTAAGACTGTCCTTCTGTCCATCAACGGTCAAGTACAGACACCTACCATCAACTTCGAGTACCATGTAGACGGTAATGGCGCAATCCGTGGTGTAAAATTCGCACCTGAGACGTTGAAGATCACTGACGGAATCCCTGATGTACTGTACGTCAAGTACAAGAAGATTCTCTAGTAACTAGACCCCTTTATCGGGGTCTTTTTATTTGCCCCGAACCTAACTATAAAACGACTAATATAGTAGTGTACTTTACACGGCAATTGTTAAGGTTTCACCTGACCAACCTATATTGTCTATAGCTTGACAAGAACAAAGTCGAGAACTAAGCAATTAAGGGAGGAAATACAATGCCAGCACCAATAGTTTCTTGGTACACGTCCGATAACTCTTCGCAAGTAACTCAGTGGGATATCGGTACAGTTGACGCAGGTTCGTTGTCCACTACCTTTACGGTACTGATTTGGAATAACCGTGGCGGCTCGTCCGCAGTATCCGATATGCAGAACTGCACAATCACAACTAAGGATAGTTCGGGTGGTAACACGGGTGAACTTGTAACAAACACTTGGATTGAAGTTAAAGTGGATTCTCTATCCGAATCCACGTTTACTGCTATCGGCGGCACAGTCACGAAAGATATTCGTGCTACGAAGTCTGACACTCCTGCGAAAACAATCAAAGGGGCGGCAAATGACGGTAACATTAATACTGCTAACACAACGGCAAACTTATCGAAGGTAACTCTTCGTGCCAACGTACCACCAACAGCTACAGCAGGATTAGTAACATTCCTGACACGTGTGTCTTACCAGTACGTGTAAACATTGACTTCAATACAATGAAGGAGGAATTCATAACATGCTTTCGATTTTCAATGAACACAGCGGGATCTCTCCTGTAGGACAAGACTTCGTGTGGGTGGGTGAGTACATAGATGGTACTTACCTATCCGAATTCGACCTTACAACCAAGGAAGAGAACAGTTTCTACGATATTGATCGCGATCGGTTGGTTCGATTTGGCGTTATCGGTCACGGTAATAAATTTTTCTTCGAGAATGACGGTGTGTTCAACCTCGGTGGCTCGGGAATAGAAGTTATCTACAAGGACGGGGAAAGAGAGTACAACCTTACCGGTCACGCTGGAAAGTTTCACGATATCATCACCTACAAGGATGCGGAGTCTTCTGTGAACTTTGCTGTGGGTCAGGGCGGAACTGTCGCTGACACTACAATTACCCAATTTAACTTTGGATACAAGTCTTTGATTGAGATTGACGGAGTAACCTTCCAGTTTAAAGCTACTTGCAGAATTCCATTCGGTGAGCCGATGTATATCAACTTCTGGCTTGTAGCAGATCAACAGCTTAACGGGGTGCTTCTAATCAAGAAGAACAACCGAATTGCCACAGAACTCAAAGCACCACTAAGAAAAGGCGTGGGCGGCGAAGTTAATTTCGGACTGTCTTGATCCTAAGACAGTCTTTTTCTATTTAAGGAGGTACGATCATGCCGTATAAAATAGGAAATCTAGTGTTCACAGGACAAGCCGCATCGCAGACGGTGAATGGCTCTGTGGCTGATGTTATGGTCGGAGATAAATACCTATACGTTGCTTCATATAACTTGAACACCGTATATGTTTACAATAAAAATGCTGACGGAACTTTTGGTTCTTTAGTCAGGAGCTTAAATTGGGTCGCAAATGACAGTTACGTCCAATATATTTGTGCAAGCGGAAGTTCAGTGCCTTATGGTTATGCCGTTTACACTAAAGACGGGCAAGATTACCTTGTCGGTTGGTCTTCTAGTCACGCTTTACTGTTCGAGTGGACTATTAGGCAGTCCGACCAAGTGGTTGTAAACCGTACTCAGTATGCTGCCCCTACCACAATGGGTTCATATGGTCGTGGTGGTTGGGACGGAAGGGACGCTGTTTGGTTCTGGAACAGGAATGACATGAGCATATATAAGTGGGATTTGAATAACAAGACTGGTGGGTTGACCAAGGTTGTTGGCATACAAGGTAGCGGTTATGCTCTTGACTCAAGTTACACAGGGAGCGGTCTCTTAGTGGATGGGAATTACGCTTATTGGGGTTCTGGCTCGAACGAAGCTGACGGGTTTCTTGGGTGCTTTAGCTTGTCCAACGGTTCATTAGCAGAGTCTATCATGAAAAGTGGTAATCTATCAAGCTTCGGAGTCACTGCTATTTCGGGAAACACGGGGTGCATCCAGATAAACCCTACCAACAGAGGTGTAGCGTACTACTTTACCTTCAGTAACACAGTTAAGACCTTATTCCTTACTAACTTAGTTGTATCTAATACTACAATCCCTACCACTGCACATGACGACTTTGATATCCAGTTTGATATCTCCCTTGAAACATTAGGTAGTGCGTCCTCAGCCACGTTCCGTGCATTGATAAATGGGACGGTAATTAAGCCTTTCGCAACTTTATTTCCACTTCCAGTGACTAATAATACTGTAACAGTCCCAATTTCCAAAATGGTCTTGGGGGATAACACCTTAACGTTGGAACTTAAGGATAATTACGGTGGAGTATCAACAAAGACCTTCAACATCACGGTGACGAATAACGAACCTATAGTCGTAACAAGCGTTTCAAGGTCAACTACGCACGTGGATAACGTAATCTTTGAAGCCTATGTAAAGGACGAACCCACCGACCTCATGACGTACAGGGTATTGCTAAATGACATTGTGGTTAATGACTGGACAGTATCAGGTTACAACTCCCCACTGACTGTTCGGCGCTCGTTCAGGGCTGACCAACTAAACATCGGTAGCAATACGATTACTATTGAAGTGAAGGATAACTACAAGACCAATACTGAAGTTGTGTCAGGCACAAGTACGGTGACGAAGGTGAACACAAAACCTGAGTTGACGGTGGACATGAAAGGAAACACACTTAACATACTCATGCAGGACGCTGACGGAGATATGGTTAGGTTTAGAGTTCTGCTAAATGGTGAACAGGTTATCCCTGAGTCCGGTTACTCTGCCCCGTTCCCTTCGCCACTAGCTGTTACGTACACCTTACCCAAGAAAAAAACTATTACCAACCAAATTAATACAGTGAGGGTTGAGGTAATCGACTCGGCGGGAGACATATCAGAGTGGTCTTCGACAGGAGTATTAGGGTATAGCGGGCTGATGTTTAAGGACGCTTCTAGTAATTTCTACACTACGGACTTCGGGGTACTTCTGAAGTATCTGGACGTTGGAGTCCTTTACGCTAGGGAGCAGTCAGGAATATTTGAGGTGTTCGTAGAGAACACACTTGGATACCCTGTGAAGAATGTTGAGATTAAGGCATTGCAGGGAGACCTACACCCAACCAACGAGAAGGTTGAGGTCAGCCTGAGCAACGCACCTTTCGCTCCTGAGAGTGGACTGCTTTATCCTGACACCTACGTCACAGGCGATACACTTAAGTTCTATGTCCGTCTGACAATGAACGACGATGCAGTAGGCGGGGGCAACTTCAAGATTAAAGTAACAGGCAATGCCCTGTAAGAAAGGGAGGTCAATACAATGGCTAATCATAAAAACAACCGCCTAGTTGTAGATTCTACGGGCGTGAACCGCACAGCGGGCGCTCAAAACACTGTAGAGTTTTGGATGTTCTGGCGGGGAGATGATGGGCAGATGCCCTTCGGCTTTGACAACTACGACATTTACTTAGTGTCTGGAAGCTTAGGAATCAACACAAATAATAGTGATGTTATTGGGATAGCAAGCAGTGGTTTAGCGAATAAGTGGGTACATGTGACGGCTGTCTTCTATAACGGAGTACCTAATGCATCAAACCTGGAAATTTATATTAACGGGGTCAAGCAGACGATAGCTCAGCGCCTTGGTAGTTCACGCTCAATGACTGTAAGCAACTCAGCGGCGTTTGGTGGGTGGTCTCTGAGCACTTCTTACCAGTTTAACGGATATATTCGTAACGCCCGCATTTGGAATAGGAAGCTGCTTGCATCTGAGGTAACAACCGTAATGAACACGGCGGGGGCTGTACCCACAGGGAATGGACTCGTCGGACAGTGGTACACAACCTCCATCGAGAACGTAGCACCTCAGTACGATTATGCCTTTGCGAGTGGATACAGCAGGTTCGACCCCGTTGGTCTTCTTACACCTAACACGACATATCCCTTTGATGACAACGGAGACCCCTACGCAGGTTTTACGTATCAGTGGGACGTTCCGATTCGCTTTACTAAGCTCAGATTCAAATCGCACCCAAGTTACCCAATTAAAGGGGTGTCCATATATGTAGATAACGTGAGAGTCGTCACTAACTTAACCATCACAAACACTTGGTACGAAGCGAGTGGTAACTGGTATGGGAGTACCGTGACTCTTGTAAGGACAGGTACGGGAGACCAAACCATACAGCAGGTAGAGTTTTACGGGGATGTGCTGAATAAGGATTATTCTTTGAATGTAACCAAGGTCGGTGAAATACCTGCTTGGTACGTATACAACATGCAGATGGTACAGATTGATAACACGTTGGATGTTATCGGTGACACAGGACACGGAGGTAACGACATATGGCACATGGTCAGAACTGCTACTGTGGGCGGGTCAGTAAGCTACGTAAGAAATTACCAGCTAACTGGTATGCAATATACTACTACGCATCCTGACTGCTATGATTACAACCCTTGGAACGACCACCTGTACATTATCCATGACGAAGACCCTTATACCATGTACAAGTACCGTATTAATAAGCCAAGTATGAACTGGAATCTGACCTACACTGCGAAGTACACCTTTAGTTCAAGCTTATCCAACGGCGGGGTGCTGGTAACGTGGGCAGGAACTAAGTTCGCATTCAACAAACAAACGAATGAAGGATACGCTTACCTACTCGCTAACGGTCTTGGTCAAGGGACTACGGCTAAATTGTACAAGATCAAGCTGGACACTCCCAATGCTATACCAGAGTTTGTCGTAGATATTCCTTGGTATGCTCCAAACAACTTAGTTAGTTTCGCTGTCACGGACGAGTACGTATTTCTTCCGTTATCCGGCGGGGTACGTCTAGGGGCGTACAGTAAACGTTATGGTAATTTAGCTAACTCCTACCCCATGGTTGGAAATAAATTAAATAGTTACTTCAGCGCTTCCAGCTTCAACTACGGCGGGGCGACTTACATTACCGCCAACGGATACCAGTACGGGCTTATTCAACTAAGTGTAAGAAACAAGCGACCTTTAATTAATGACCTGAAGGCAACACCTGCCACGCTGACACGTGAAGACTTCCGTGTTACAGCAACGATAGGGCATACGAATGACTTGCCAACCTCCTACAAGATATTTGTTAATGGGGTGGAGAAAGCCACCGTATCATCCCTTCCAGTGCCTATTACAGTCAATCACCTATTATCTAATAGGGATCTTGTTTTAGGTTCCAACACGATAACGCTGGAAGCTATAGATACGCACTCTGCTAAGGTGACGGCTGTAGCGACCGTTCTCAAGACAAACACTGACCCTTTCCTTAACATAACGGCATCTACGCTGACCTGCCATAAGGAGCACATCTCCCTTGAGGTAGTCGTGTCTGACGCAGAAAAAGATAAGGCTAAGTTTCAGATTTTACTTAACGGGGTTGCTAAGTACCCCGACTCAGGAGGGTTCACTGAGAGCCTAAATACACCGTATACCTACGTATACTCACTGCGTAACAGTGACCTTCTAATTGGTGACAATACGGTTATAGTGAATGCGGTAGACGAGTACGGGGCGACAGTGAGTAAAAATTTGACCGTCAGTAAGCTAAATAAACTACCTCTAGTGGAAGCTGAAGTTAAGGGGCAGACCCTATTTGCTCACATTACTGACGATGACGGGGATGCCGTTCGTTACAAAGTCTTGATAAATGGTTCACAGGTTTACCCTCCCTCCGCTGGTGTATGGACGCAGTATATACCGACTCCCATTGACGTTCAGTTCATGATACCTAAAGAAGTTATTGTTTTCGGCAACACTCACAAGGTAGAAATCGTGATGGAAGATGACATGGGGGAGAGCAAGATTTGGCAGGAAACCACCCTGATTGACTACGCAGGTCTTATGTTCATATCTGAGGACGGTCAGTATTACTCTACTAATATCGGTGAGGTTCTGAAGTATCTTGAAGTAGGGACGATTGTGGCAGGCAACTTGTCAGGAATGTTCAAAGTTACTCTGAAGAACACCATTGGGTACGAAGTAAAGAATATCATACTGACAACGGCGCAGAAAGACCTTAATCCTACCGAAGAGGTCGTAGAGTTGAGCCTGACGGACAAACCTTTCACCGCAACTAATAGGATAGAGGTTGATTCCCTAGCCCATGCGGAGAGCGTACCTTTTTACGTAAGAATCAATGCTTCACCAAAAGCCATTGGCGGGGGGGAATTCGATGTAAGAGTCGTAGGAGACCCCGCTTAATATGCGGCTAGGAGGGAATAAATGAGTACTCAATCAGCACTGCACTCGTCGTACATTAAAAACAACGGTGACGTTTACTTTTTTGGGCATAACAGCTACGGTCAGCTAGGGTTTTCATCCTCTGCTGTTTACCCTTACCAAACAAAGGTTTCTCAACTACCTAATGTCAAAATGGTGGCTGAGGGGCACTACCACTCTGCTGTACTCCTTATGAATGGAGACCTGTATACCTTTGGGTACAGTTACTACGGTCAGCTTGGTGACGCAAGGGGGTGGAGAAACAGTAATGCGTATCCCACGCCTGTAAAGGTCATGTCCGATGTTAAGGAAGTAGCCTGTGGATACCTGCACACGGTTGTCTTAAAGAATAACGGTGACGTATACACCTTTGGTTATAATAATTACGGCAGTCTAGGTAACGGAAGCTCAAACGATAGCTACGTACCACAGAAGGTAGCCACAGGTATTCGTAGGATAGGGGCAGGGTATACTTCTTCGTTTACGATCGACCAAGAGGGTAAGCTTTATGCTACAGGGTACAACGGATACGGTGGGCTTGGTATCGCAGGGACGCAGGCTAGGTACAGCTTCACCTACGTCATGGATGATGTGCGCCAAGTGGACGGAGGTGTGTACCATACATTGTTCCTGAAGAATGATGGTTCGGTGTGGGGAGCAGGGTACAACTATCATGGTCAAACAGGCAGAGCCACAGGTAACAGTACAAGTAACGCCTACCCGACACCTCACAAGATTATGGATAATTGTCGCTCAGTCACTTGCGGCGGGTACTTCTCAGGAATTGTGACAAATGAAGGTAAGTTGTATACCTTCGGTAATGACGATTACGGTCAGCTAGGCAGAGGGTTCGTAGGGGGTAGTATAAATCCAACACCTACATTGGTGGCGGCAAACACCAAGCAGGTAGCTATGGGTTACTATCATACTATGGCGCTGGACTACGAAGGTAATGTCCGGTCTGTAGGTTACAACCATTATGGGATGTTAGGTACTACTGTAAATAACAACAGCGGTAATGGTGTAGTTGCGTGGCAGAACGTGACAAACGATGTTAGACGGCTCATGGGCGGTGGTGAAATCGCCTTTGAGTTCTCTGCCACCAGCGTTACGAAGGAGTTCCACAAGGAAGACTTCCAGCTAGTCGTCACAATTGACCACGTACAACATGACCTCATATCATACAGGGTGTTAGTAAATGGTACGCAGAGATTCCCTTCAAGTGGATGGACTTCTCCACAGTTACCTGATTTCATGCTTACTAAAGACCTGTCCCATACTTACTTTGACTTGGGCGGTAACTCTGTAATGCTGGAAGTCAGGGATACGACAGGAATGACTGATGCCATTACGTGGACGACAACCAAGACTAACATTGCCCCCACTGCTTCCCCTGAACTGTCTGCCGCTCAGATTCACAAGGACAACATCATGATTGGCGGAACAGTGTCCGACCCTGAAGGTGATAAAGTACAGTACCGTGTGCTCCTGAACAATGTTCAGAAATACCCGATTACTAGCTTTACAGAACTTGAGCCGTCACCTGCAACAATCGGCTTGGTCATCAACAACGCAGACTTCAACGTGGGGGCTAACACCCTGAAGATTGAAGTAAAAGATGACTTAGGTTCATTGACGACTTGGACGCAGGTAATCATTAAGACAAACACTGCCCCTACGATAACAGGGACGGTAAAGGGTAACTTCCTTAACGCCACAGTTAATGACTTTGATACGGACAAGGTACAGTACAGACTGACGTTAAACGGAGAACAGCTATACCCGCAGGATGGTTATACCGGATACAACGCGGTACCTCTAAGCATTCAATACACCATTCCGAAGACTAAGGTCAAAAATGGTGTTAACAACGTACTCAGAGTTGACACGTTGGATGAATTGGGCGGGGCTAGGTCGCTGGATATCACTTTCGTAGGTATCCTATCAGGATTGATGTTCTGCGATGCCGCTGAGTCATTCTACTCGGATGACTTCGGAGAGGTAATTAAGTACCTCGACTTCGGTACAATCGTTGCAGGGCAGACCACAGCGGCAGAGAGGGTGTTTGTAAAGAATACTCTAGGCTATCCGGTAGAGAATGTCCGGTTGACAGTAGACCAGCGAGAACTTGACGGTACGAACGCTAAAGCAGAGGTAAGTAAGCTAGACGCTCCTTTCGATCCGCTTGACAAATTGACCTACGTGGAGCAGTTAGAGCATAATGCGAAGATTAGCTTTTATGTTCGCATAGCCGCCAACCGTCAATCCATGTGGGGCGGCATGTTTGATATCCTTGTCAAAGCTGACCCAAGCAAAAGCTAAAATGCGCCCTTGCTATCTTATAATGATGGTAAGGGCTTTTCATATGTAATTACAATTCCACTCAGAGGTGATTTTATAATGGCTAATGGAGTTTATAAGGGAGGCACAGGAACAGCGAACGACCCTTATCTGATTGAAGATGGGTACGACCTGTTTGAGTTCTTGAGCAAGGTAGTTACTATTAACACATCCAAGTGTGCACAGCTAGTTAATGACATTGACCTTAATATCGCCCCTTACAATACAGGTCTTGGGTTTTATCTTGGGCATACAACAGCCTTTCTTGGTACGTTCGATGGGGATGGGTACGTAATCAGCAACTACTTCAACCGACAGACCACCAGCTACGGGGGATTGTTCCCTCAGCTTGGAGCGACAGCCATAGTTAAGAACTTCGGGATGGTGAACGTGGATATCCAAGCATCGGGTATGTCTTATATGGCGGCTGTTGCAGGGAACATGGCTGTGGCGGGAGCGCTGATTGAGAACGTATATGTCAGTGGGGGTAAGTTTTACGTGGGCGGCTATTCCGGTCTGATTTTAGGGAGTATGTCGAATGGTACAATTCGCAACGTTTACTCGCTCAATGTCGATATCAAGCAGTATTCCAACTACGTAGGCGGTATCGTAGGAAGTATATCTTCAGCCAACCCTCAATGCTATAGTTCGTGGGCTTCCAATACTATATCCTATAATTCCAATAACTCTTATTTGGGAGGGTTTGCAGGAGGCTGGACGAACAGTGTCCCGATGAATATTATTAACTGCTATTACAGCACAAGAATGAACTATGCAGGGTATAACGGAAACCTTGCCTTAGCTGTTACGGAGACGCAACTCAAAGACCCTTCTTATATGTACAACCTGAATGCTAACCAGACAACAAGCGTAAATACGTTTTGGGTTCTTCGTCCGGTATCCTACCCTGCTTTGTGGTTTGAAGACTTCATGTCGTTCCTCCTACTTGACGCAGGTAAGCCGATTACAAACTTGGACTTTGGGGCAGTGCTTGAGGGCGGCAACTCCCCCACTAAGAAGGTCAGGCTAAAGAATGGGTATAAGTACCAAATAAAAAGTATTAATGTAGGTTGGGCAAGGGCGGCAGGGGTGTCAGATAAGACAGAACTTCAGCTTAGTTTGGATGGGACATTCACTGACAATGCCAACCCACTTTCCTTGAACGGGTTAAGTATCCTACGTGGTAGAGAGTTTGACTTGTACGCTAGAGTAAAGACCTATGATGGGGTAACTGGTGCAGGGCAGTTCGATATAACCGTAACAGTGACTTCGGCAGAGTAATGGGTTTTTCATCTCAATACAATGGGATAGGAAGTGGTTGAATTGTCAGCATCAGGAATCATTGGTGCGGAGTCGAGTTTTTCGGCTTCGCACGTTAGTTTAACCAAGACTCTTTTCCTACCACTGTCGGCTACCCATACCATTAATGAAAATACCCCTTATACCTTAACTGCCAACCATAACGTCTTGCTGAAGACAGCAACGTTCAATTTAACGGCAAGTCATAGAACAGAAGGGAAGTCGCCACTTTTATTAACTGGTAGCCATGCAGTTCTCCCTAAGAGTGTGCGGTTGAACTTAACCGCTAGACATAACACGGTGGAGTACGGGACGAGTGACTTACAATTAACAGCAGAACATACACTTTATTCTAAAACGTTCAACCTTCAAGCATATAACAGGATAGACCCTAACACCACTTACTTTACCGCTGAACATACTTCCATACTTAACGCAGTGGCGGCTGATTCGGAGATAAGCAGTAGCCTAGCAGTAGCCCCTCCAATCACTGAAGCGTTGAATGGTGCTATCTCCGTAACAGAGACGAACACGATGGACGGTATATCGTTCATTTGGGGTGTAAGAGATGCTGACCTGAATACGAAGGTAAAAGTCAAGAGAACGGAAGATAGCTACCTTAAATCGCAGATAGCCGTTAGAGAGTCCAATACTATGGACGGTGCGGTTGATATCTTCGGTCGGGGCGAGACGGAAATCAAGAGTAGTATCTTTGCGATGGGTGTCAGTGAGTCTTACATCGACGGTCGAATTGGTGTCCGTATAAGAAACGCCATGACAGGTAATACCGACATTTGGGGCACTGATAACAGTGACCTGAGCGTTAATGTAAACGTCAAGCAAGTCTCTGACCTGCCTATGACGCTAGGTGTAACCCCTGCAAACAAGATGACAGCAATTGTAGATATTCAGCAACCTACGAGAGTAACCGATAAATTGACCGCTAAACGTGACGCATTCGTTCGTCAAGCATATCCTAAGCTGAACTACGGCGGGGAGCAAACGTTGGTTACAGGTTACAGTGCAACACGTGAAGAAGTGTTCCGAAGCATTGTCGGCTTCGATATTACTAATCTCATGGGGCTGACCAACGACTACAAGATTGAAAAAGTAGTCATGAAACTGAAGCATTCAATCGGACGCACTCCAACTATCCCAATTGAACTAAGCGCCGTCAATGGTGCTTGGACAGAGTTCGGAATCACTTGGAACAACCAACCTGACTCCGGTGACATTGTTAGCCAAGGAGACTACGTTGTAAACGCTGAGAAAGGCTTCATCGAGTTCGACATTACCAACTTCATCCTGCAAGCAAAAGAGCAGGGAAAGAACCTCGTAGACTTTTACTTGCGAGCGGTAAATGAGAGCGATGAATCTGTGCAGTTCTTTTCAATGGATGCAGGGGCTTCATTGACACCTACCATCGAGTACACTTACTTCGATGAAGTAATCCGAAGCACTGGACGTTCTGGAATTGATACGAGTATCTTAGTCACGTACCCTGCTAAAAAGGACTTGCCTTCTAAGATTAATGTATTCAAGAAGTCCGATAATAAAGAACTACCTTCGACGATTACGGTTACGCCATCGGGTAAGAGATTCGAGAACTATCCTTCCAGTGTGATGATTAGCCGACCTGACCTGTCCGGTAAGGGTACGGTAAGGATAAATACTTGGAGTGAGATTGATTCTAAGGTGTCCGTAAGAGAAGTAGACCTGTACGACCTTGAGAACTGTAGTATTGTAATTTCCAGACCTAACTTTAACTCAGAGCTTTACGTAGCCAACAGAAAAGACACTCCTTCGCAATTGGGTGTTCGAGTATGGAGTGAAGATAATCTTTACGGTTGGGCAATTATTACCGTTAAAGAACGTCCTGCACAAGTCTATGTACGACCTTACGTTAACTTGGGAGGAAGCGTAACAGTTCGCCATTCGGTGGACGAAGACCTGTTCGGAACATTTACCGTAAGTGAGCGCAACAAACCAGGTACGATTTATGTACTGAACCGTGATGACCTTCCTTCGCAGGTAATCGCAAGGGGCGGCGAGAACAGTGATATTGTTTCTAGCATCACTGCCAATCAGTTCCAATTTCAAGGTACAATTGAGGTTAATCCTTATATCGACTACAAGGGTAGCGTTTCTGTAAGACGTTCCTCGCAAGTGGAAAAGGAATCTAGTATTACGGTGTCTAGACCTGACCTGAACTCTTCAGTTTACGTCAGATTCCGCAGTGACTTAGACGGGGTAATTAAGACAAGACGTAAGGATAAGAGCGACCTTGATGGGCGGGCGGCAGTATCCAGACCTGACCTGCAAGGTAGAATCTTCCCTATCATTCACAGCGACACGGTAGGCAGTATTACCGTAAGGCAGAATAAGGTCGCTAACCTGAACTCTAAAATTAATGTGCCTTACCGAAAGGACATTCTTGCTGAGATTGATGTAGTAGGGGCAAGCATGATACCGTCCAGCATCCAAGTAAATTCGGGATACCTGTCCAGTAGATTGGAGATTCCTGCTTACGGCAACGAAGACCTTGACAGTGAGTTCATTATCAGAGTGAGATTGGCAAGCGATATTGATTCCTCAATCGACGTGTACTCCTTTAGCACGATTGAAGGTAGTGTTATTATACGCCAAACCTACGACAAGTCAGTAGACTCTAGTATTACAGTGAGACGTACCGAAGGAAAAGACCTGGCGGGTAGTATTGATGTTTGGGTTGTTAGAGACCTGAAGGGTAAAATCTCCATCCGTAGAGCAGAACATTCTGAGATTGACTCTAGCATTTCCATCCTGTGGCATAACGACTTAGCGGGTAGTGTTATCATCCCTAGTCACGCAGACCTGAACAGTAGAATCAATGTCATGTACCCTGCACGGAGTGAGATTCTTTCCAAAGTCCTTGCTAAGATTCGTGTCCACAGTGACGTTGAGTCAAGCATTGACGTAGCGAAGGGTGGGGCAGGAGACCTCCTAAGCTTCTTGGGAGTCACACCTACCAATAAGATGACAGGTATTGTAGATATCACTTTACCAATCCGTGAGGAAGTTACTCTGGATGTTATCAAAGACACATATGTTAGGGAAGATGTTCCAACCCTTAACTATGGGGAAGAGACCACTTTCGCAGTCGGTAGCTATAAAGGTAAGGTGCTTCGCTCACTACTTGGATTCGATATCTCTAGCTTGAAACGAAGCTACGATATCGACAAGGTTGAACTTCGCATGGTGTACGGTCAAGAGCCTGACAAGAACCTGAAGCTGTACGCAGTTGACGGAAGCTGGTCGGAGATGGGCGTAACATGGAACAACCGTCCAAGCATTGGTACAGAAATTACCAGCGCCTACACAGTAGCAACTGAAGACGGGCACGTGACATTCGATGTGACAGACTTCATCGAAGGACAGTACCGAGAGGGGAACAACCTAGTTGACTTCTACTTGGTGGCGGCTGACGAGCCTGAGAACGACTACGAATACTTCTTTACCAAGGAAGCAAGCCTAGCCCCTCAGTTAGTGGTCACGTACTTTGACCCTGCTGTATGGAGTTTTGGACGTTCTAACATCGACTCTAGCATTAGAGTACCTAAGCACTACGATAAGGCATCAAGACTGCGTGTTAGAAAACCTGCTTGGCTGGACGTAGAGATTCCTGCGACCATTGAAGTAACTCGTAATAATGAGTTCTCCGGTGCTATTACAGTAAGCCAACCTGATTTGGATTCCAGCGTTCATGTCGTGTACCGTAACAACCACGATGTTCCTTCTCACTTGGGAGTATCGAACAGGGCTCTTGCTAAGATTGACGGTAGCCTGACAGTAAGTAGACCTGAGCTTCCAGTCAGCTTCTACGTTAAAGATAGAGTAGACCTTCCTTCTAAGGTCGGCGTAAGAGTAGAGATTGAACAGGACTTCTTTTCTTGGTTGGTTGTCAATGTGAAAGAGAGACCTGCTACCATCTTCGTAAAACCTCACAACGATATCGAGTTACGCTTTACGGTTCGTGGTTACGTTGACGAAGATATGGAAGCGAAGATTGCTGTATCTCAGCCTGAGTTTAGCGGGGCTGTCACGGTACAGCGTAGTGAGGATACTGACCTTCCTGCTAATGTGACCGTAAGGCACAGTGGAGATGAAGACATTGACGGAAGTATCAAAGTCAACGTTGGCATCAACAAAGACCTTTACTCTGAGGTAACGGTAATTGGCAAAGCAGACAGCGACCTGATTGTATCTTTGCAGGTTGTTGGGTATTACTTGGGAGGTTCGTTGTTCGTACCACTGACCAGCGATATTGCCGCTCAACTGCGAGTCGCACCTACTTGGTTCGATTACCTGCCATCTACTGTGGCGGTAAGCAGACCGGATGCTCCTTCTAGCTTGGAAGTTACTCTTCCTGCCGACATTAACGCCACGATTACGGTCAAGGTAGTAGGCGAGAATGATGTAGCGGCAAGCATGGCGGTAAGTAGACCGGAAACTCCTGCTAGTGTGGTCGTTACCAAACCTGCTGACCTTGAGTCAAGCATCGGAGTAAGGGTAGAAAGCGAGTCCTCGTTTGAGGGCGGTCTGGTGGTAAACAGACCTCATATTACAGGAAGCCTAGACGTAGTGGCTAACAAAGACCTGCCTTCTAGTGTGGCAGTAATGCACAGCGCAGATGGTGACCTTAACAGCAGAACCTACGTGAAGTACATGAGCGATATCTTAGGAAGCCTTGATGTTGTTGGGGCAAGCGTCATTCCTTCGACTATTCGAATTATCTCAGGCAACTTGGCTTCTGTCATCGCCGTACCTGCCTACGACAGCAAAGACCTGAAGGGTACTATCGGAGTAAGAACCCGATTCATCTCGGAGATTCCTTCAACCCTGCAAGTCCAAGAGTGGTCGCAGTTCGTAGGTAAAATCGGAGTACGGGTGTGGGCAAACCACGACACGTTAGGAACGCTCAAGGTAATCGTCAAGGCTGATAGTGACCTTGCTTCTACTATCTCACCAGTGTTCTTTAATGTCATTCCTTCCAAGTTAGGCGTTCGTTTCGATAACACGATGACAGGTAACGTTGACTTCATCCCTGTTGGGGATTCAGACCTCGACGGACGTATTGACATTAGCCCTGCTTCCGATATCGCAGGTAGTATCCAAGTTGTCCTGAACGCTGAGGATGACATTCCTTCTAGCATTACAGTACGTGTGAGAAGGGAGAGCGACCTACCTGCGAACGTGGACGTTATATACAGAGCAAATGAAGACCTACCTACTACTTTAGGTGTTCCTCCTGTAAATAAAATGACGGGTAAAGTATTCATTATTCCGGTAGACGATAGCGACCTCAAGTCGATTATCGAAGTCCATGAGCACGTAAACCTCCCATCTAATATTACTGTTAGTCAGTTCGGTCACGAAGACCTACCTTCGACAATCGAAGTTCACCACTTCCTTGACGTGGCGGGTACAATCTCGGTCAGAAGAACTACCCCTTCTGACCTGCCTTCGGAGATTGCCGTAAGGGTTTGGGGCAAGAACGACAAGAGCAGTAAGATTATCGTAAAGCAGAGGGACAACAGCGACATTGGAGGTAGCATTAACACCATCCAATGGAGAGTCCTGAACTCCAAAATTATAGTCCGCAGAAGTGCTTTCTCTCAAATCCCGATGCGCTTTGAAGTATTGGAGAAGAGTGACCTACTGGACTGTAGCATTACGGTACGGAGAACTGACAAGTCCGACCTGACTTCTACAATCACTATCCTAAGAAGTGCTGACAAAGACCTCGACGGTAGAATCGTAGCAAGGCAGACTGATAAATCAGACCTTCCGTCCTTCATCGAAACATGGCAATTCCGTACAGTACCGTCACAACTTGATATTCTGTATCGTAACGACATTGTATCCACAATTGATGTAGTCGCTGACTACGGTTACTGCTTCATCATGTAATGAAAATAACCCCTACCTTACTTGGTTGGGGTTATTTTCACGCCTAAATTACTTATATTATAGTTGTAAGAGAATGAAATTTTCTGAATGTTTGCTGTTTATTTTTCTATATCCTGTACACAGTTTTCCATGGTAGGATCGGTAAGTTTTTTCTGTTTGTAGGTAGAATAAGAACGTCTCAACATAATTCATACAGGTACGGAAAGGTCAAGTGATAGATATGGATGTAGGGGTAATCACAGCAGTCGTCGGTCTTGTTAGTACAGCTGTATCCGGTGTAATCGGCTATGCCAGTGGTAAAAGTAACAACAAAGTGACTGACAGGGAACTGCTCTCCAAAGACGAGCAAGCCTTCCGTGAGAGGTTGATTGAAAGGTTGACCTCATCCGAAGAAAAGATTGAACTACTGAGCAACGAAGTGATCACGCTCCGCCAGGAAAATATGGAACTTATTACAGAGAACAGACTACTAAACATCAAAGTAGAGCAGTTAGTAGCTCAACTCTCAACACGGAGGGGAGATGTAGCATAGGGTGAGAATTTTTTTAATTAATGCTTTCTGGAACGATGGAGACGGATTTTCTGCAAAGGATTTTTTAATGGTACTATTCGGAGGTTTGTTCGCGTTGTTTCTAACAATTGCATTCTTTGCACCATTCTTAGGAGCGGCGGTGAGTGCTGTATCCTTAGAGGCGATTAATAGCTTGAGTACGGTGGTCATGACTATTGTTGGCGGGGTATTTGCCATACAGACTGTGAAAGAGTTCAAAACTATCAATTCAGAAACTCCCCTTACAGTGCCTGAGCATTCTCTAGTAGAAAGTGTCCTTACTGTGGAGGGAACTAAAGTAGATAATACACCAAAAATTCAATAGAAAGGGTGAACCAGATGACTTTTAAAATGAAATACACTATCGAGCAACGGTATCTGCCTAACAATACCAAGAGACGTTCCGGTATCAAGAATCAGGGAATTAGCTTTATCGTGGCACACGATACAGGTAACGATGGAAGTACAGCGGCAGGTAACGTGAACTACTACATGAACTCCGCTAATGTCCAAAGTGCATCGGCGCATACCTTTATCGATGATAAAGTAATCATTGAGTGTGTGCCCCTTACAGAAAAGGCTTGGCATGTCCTTTACAACGTAAAAACTGACAATGATCTTTACGGATTCGATTCTAATGATCGTGCCATCGGCGTAGAACTTTGTTACTCCAATAAGAAGGGTAGCATCAATAACACAGAGTCTTACAAGCGTTACGTTTGGTACATGGCATACCTCTGTAACAAGTTCAAACTGGATCCCCTGAAATGTATCTCAGGACACAACGAACTTGACCCCAATCGTAAGAGCGACCCTTACAAGAACGCCTTGAAGATTATGGGCATAAGCAAGACGAAATTTCTGAATGACGTGGTAGCGGAATTTAAGGATTGCACTACGACTCAAGTAAATGTACCACAAAATACAGTATCGGGGGATGACGAACCAATGAAACTTGATAAATGGGCGTTAGACATGCTCGTGAGCGCACTAACGAATTTTAAGGCTAAGGGCTACTTTACAGACGAAGCTTGGATCACTAAAGCTAAGAACGGGACTCTGACAGCTGCAGAACTAGCGTTTCTGAATACCATTCTGATTGCCAAGGCGGTGAAGTAATATGGTTACATTGAATGCAGTACTTACTACAGCCGTAGCCTCAGTTGGTTTGTGGTTGCTTTTGGCGGGCTTAACTGAAGCTCTTACAGAGGTCGTTAAGACAGTTCTCCCAATCAAGGATAGAGCTACATATGGTGTGTCAATCGTAGTCGGCGTTGGTTTAGCAATCTCATCCGGATTGAATCCATTCGGACTGACCGGAATTTCCGCATACACATCTATGGTAGCTGCTGGATTGCTGGCATCCCGTGGAGCGAACTACCTGAATGGTTGGTTGAAACGATTTGGTATTCATCACTAACTGTTTAAGATGAAAAAACCGTTCATCCGTTACTCGGGTGAGCGGTTTTTGATCCGTTTCTATTCTATCCGAAGTGATGAAGCACTAATAAATTGAAGGCTTTGTCCAATCAGTATTAGGTTCACATACCCGTTTGGTTATAAAGCCATATTAACCGCAACAGGGTATAATCCAGACTGGTATTTCAAGCATCTGTGCAGATTCAATTTGAAAACGCATCCGTGAAGTTCTGCCAATCAGATGAACTCGACTGAATATCTGTTATAAAAGAAAAGTATATAATTACCCAACAATGATAGCGCTCTCCAAACATACCGACAGGTGTCGCTTGTACTACTATTATTCTTCAATCATCCGCAACGTTGGCTTCTCCAGCCTGTTGCGAATGGCTGCGATATTCGCTTGGCGCTATGCCTGTCCACCGCTTGAATTGGCGGCTGAAATGCGCATTGGTCTTATACCCCAGCATCATTGCAATATGGTCTATGTTCAGGTCGGTTTGCTTTAACAGCCTTTGCGCTTCGTTCAGAAGGGTTTCGGATAGAAACTTGCGCGGAGCGATGCCGTATACCTGCCGAAAAATACGATTAACCTGTGACGGGCTAATGCTCAGCGACTTGGCAATGTCCTGAATCCAGGTTCGCTCACTCTCCTGAATTTCCCCGTGAAGATGGATATATCTTACCGAATCCTCAATGTGCTCAGCAATCTGATGAGCAATGGTTTCTTTTCTCGACAACGTAACGGAAGCTTGCTGAGATAACTGGCCAACCAGGGAACCAAGCAGTTCAAACACGGCCGCATGTACCTTCATTTGTTTGGAGGAAGATAGCGAGCTAGACAAATGCTCTGTGGACAGACCATACAAGGTAGACAGGGAAGGGGAGAGCCCCAGAGCCAAATTCGAATTTGCCGGATAATAGATGTCTTTGCAACGGTTAAGTTCTCTGCAAAAGGATGTATCGTGTATGCTGAAATGCACGGAAAAATAAGTGAACCCCTCCGGTCCGGCTCCGGTGCAAGAGTGGGTCATACCAGGCCGGATGAACAGAAGGTCGCCAACCGACTGACGATAAGACTGCCCGTTGACAACCATGTTCATCTGCCCGTCCATCATCCAGTGGACTTCATACATTGAATGTTCATGAGACGGATAAGTCCAGCTGGAATCCACCTTTCTTGCATGCAGCCCCAATAATTGAAAAGACATGCGAACATCGGGCAAACGACCTAAATACACAGCATCCGAAAGCTTGGTCACAGCAAACCAACCCCCTTGTACTATTCTATATACCAACATCCTGTCATCGGAGTATCCTCGTAAACCATCTTTAGTTCAACGGATCTAACCTCATCTTAACAGAAAAAAAATGCGTGAAAAGGGTAAATCGTCGGAATGATTAGAACATCGTCATGAACCCTAGCGGGTGCTATGGTAGTATTATCAACCCGATGGGGAAAAATGGAGGCAAGCTTGAATGAGAATTATTCGATTTCTGGACGGACAACAGAAGTGGCTGGCAGCCGTTACGGATGATGAACAAGCGTATCGTTTGCCACAAGCAGATTTTATGACTTTGATCTATCAAGCAAGAAAGCAGGGGATTTCTCCAGTTCAACTTGTTGAAAGCGCTTTTAAACCGTTAAACAAGTTAACTGACGATTGGACTTCCTTACATCTAATCACTCCATTGGAAGCTCCGGAAGTATGGGCGGCAGGTGTAACTTATCAGCGCAGCCGGGAAGCGCGAAATTATGAAGCAACGGAAGGCAAGCTGGATGCAAAGACCTTTTACGATAAAGTTTATGATGCCGAAAGACCGGAGATCTTTTTTAAATCCACAGCAGCCCGCACTATAGGACCGCTTGAGGCAGTCACGCTTCGCAGCGATTCCAATTGGCAGATCCCGGAGCCTGAGCTGGGGTTGGTGCTTGCCGCGGATGGCAGCATTGTGGGATACATCGTTGGCAATGACATGAGTTGCCGCGATATTGAAGGGGAAAACCCGCTGTATCTGCCGCAAGCAAAAATGTGGCGCAATTCCTGTTCTATAGGTCCGGCCATTCGTCTAGCGGAAACGGTGCAGAATCCATATGCGTTCAGCATCGTCTGCGAAATATATCGTGAAGGTGAAATAGTTGTCAAAAGCGAGGCAAGCACGAGTGAGTTAAACCGAAAACTCGATGAGTTGGTTTCTTTTCTGGCCAGAGATAACGATCTGTTTGACGGTACGGTGTTATTAACAGGCACTAGCATCGTGCCACCTAATGAATTTACACTTGCACCCGGGGACCGCATTGAAATATCCATTAGCGATATCGGGACACTTATTAATCCAGTCATTTCAAACTAATGTATAAGGAGGATGAATAGGATGATCACATTTCAGGTAGAGCAGACATACAGCAATTACATTAACGGAGAATGGGTGAAGGCGACGTCCGGCGAAACCGAACCGAGCATCAACCCAGCGAATCGGAAGGAGGTAGTTGGCTACGTACCCACCTCAGGCGTAGAGGATCTGAACCGGGCTGTTGCAGCCGCGAAGGAAGCAGCAAAAGATTGGCGGAGGTTATCGGGCGCGGAACGCGGAAACTATCTATTTCAGGCAGCCAATGTGTTGGAACGCCGGGCCGATGAGGTTGCAGAGGCGATGACCAGGGAAATGGGCAAAACACTCCCAGAAGCCAGAGGAGAGACACTGCGCGGTGTCGCGATCTTAAGGTATTACGCTGGAGAAGGCATGCGAAAAACCGGTGATGTCATTCCATCAACGGACAGCGAAGCGCTGATGTTTACGACCCGCGTACCCCTTGGCGTTGTTGGGGTTATTGCTCCTTGGAATTTCCCAGTAGCCATTCCGATTTGGAAAACGGCTCCGGCCTTGATTTACGGCAATACGGTTGTGTTGAAGCCTGCTCAGGAAACTGCGGTCACTGCGGCTAAAGTAATGGAGTGTTTTGAAGAGGCGGGCATTCCGGCAGGCGTTCTTAATCTGGTATGCGGCAGAGGCTCAGTGATCGGATCTGCACTTGCTGAGCATCCGGATGTGGGCGGAATAACGTTCACAGGTTCCAATGAAGTGGGCAAACGGGTCGGCGGCGCAGCACTGGCACGTGGGGCCAAGTATCAACTTGAAATGGGTGGGAAAAACCCGATTATTATCGCGGCTGACGCCGACCTGGATTTGGCTGTGGAAGCCACGATCAGCGGTGGGTTGAAATCGACCGGGCAAAAATGTACGGCCACCAGCAAGGTCATTATTGAACGAAATGTATACGATTCCTTCAAAGAAAAGCTGCTCTCGCAAATCCAGGAAATTCGGCTGGGTGACGGCATGTCTTCTGGAAGCTGGATGGGTCCATGTGCAAGCGAAGGACAGCTCAATACCGTGCTGAGTTATATTCAAAAAGGCCAAGATGAAGGTGCCGTTCTGCTCACTGGTGGAAAAAGAGGGGACGGTCCGGGATTAGAAGAGGGATTCTATGTGCAGCCGACCGTATTTGAAGGGGTCGAATCCCATATGTCCATCGCCCGGGAAGAAATCTTTGGCCCGGTTCTGGCCTTGATTGCGGTAGATTCCCTGGAGGAAGCGATCGAAGCGGCTAATGATAGCGATTATGGCTTGAGTGCTTCCATCTATACACAGAACGTCGGAGCCATGTTGTCTTTCATCCGGGACATGGATGCAGGACTGGTCAGAATTAATGCAGAAACAGCCGGCGTAGAGCTGCAGGCTCCGTTTGGCGGAATGAAGATGTCAAGTTCACACTCCAGAGAACAGGGGCAAGCGGCTATCGAGTTTTTCACGGCCATCAAAACGGTCTTTGTGAAGTCATAAACTGTGGGAGGCTATCATGTACGAACAGATTACGTCGATTATGGGAGAGACCGCGTCCAACTGCTTCGATATCATAGCACATGCTCCAGGGGCTGCCGGACGTCTGCCTTTAACGGATGATTTGCTGCGGAATGCTCCAAGCGGCGACTTGTTCGGCATGTCCCAGAACGTTGGAATGGGCTGGAAGCCCGGGGAATTGAACGGAAAACAATTTCTGATCTTGAGTACACAAGGTGGCATACGGAATGAAGACGGTAGCCCGGCAGCACTCGGTTACCATACCGGCCACTGGGAGGTCGGCCTGCTGATGAAGGCTGCCGCAGAAGAACTGTCAAGCCGGGGAGGAATCCCGTTTGCTGGATATGTCAGCGATCCGTGTGACGGCAGATCACAGGGGACAACCGGCATGTTTGACTCGCTTCCGTACAGGAATGATGCCGCTATGGTATTTCGCAGACTGATTCGCTCGCTACCAACTCGTAAAGGCGTGCTTGGTGTCGCCACTTGTGACAAAGGTCTTCCAGCGATGATGCTCGCACTTGCCGGCATGCCGCAATTGCCTGGTGTAATTGTTCCCGGTGGCGTCACACTTCCGCCTACCGATGGAGAGGATGCCGGTAAAATTCAGACCATCGGTGCACGGTACGTCAACGGGGAACTTTCTCTGGAAATGGCTTCGGATTTAGGATGTCGAGCTTGTGCTACACCGGGAGGAGGCTGTCAGTTTCTAGGTACCGCGGCTACGGCCCAGGTGGTAGCAGAGGCACTGGGTATGACAGTGCCACATGCTGCGCTTGCACCTTCCGGACAGCCCATCTGGTTTGAAATGGCGCGCCAATCTTCACGTGCACTCATCCACATGGAGTCACAGGGGATGAGAATGGCAGACATTGTCACCGATGCATCCATTCGCAATGCGATGACCGTTCATGCCGCGTTTGGCGGATCGACCAATCTGCTTCTTCACATACCGGCGATTGCCCATGCAGCCGGTTTAACCATACCCACGGTACAGGACTGGATACAGGTCAACAAAAATGTTCCGAGGCTGGTTAGTGCCCTGCCAAATGGACCGATCTTTTATCCGACCATACGTGTCTTTCAGGCAGGAGGTGTACCGGAGGTCATGCTCCACCTCAGACAGCTTGGTCTGTTGGATGTGTCTGTACCAACGGTTACAGGTACTTCATTGGGTCAGGTACTGGACTGGTGGGAATCGTCGGAACGCCGTTATCTCATGCGGAAGCAGTTAAAAGAGCAGGACGGTATCGATCCGGACAGTGTCATCATGAGTGTAGAACACGCTCAGCGGCTTGGAATCTCATCGACTGTAACATTTCCAACCGGGAATATCGCTCCAGAAGGTTCTGTCATCAAATCCACCTCTATTGATCCTGCTGTGCTGGATGAGCATGGCGTATACCGTCATCGTGGCAGAGCAAAGGTGTTTACCACTGAACGTGAGGCGATCCATGCGATTAAGACCGGAGGTATTCTGGCTGGCGACGTTGTTGTGCTTCTCGGGCGAGGTCCATCGGGAACTGGAATGGAGGAGACGTACCAGCTTACATCTGCGCTTAAACATTTGCCTTTTGGCAAATACGTGTCACTGATTACGGATGCCCGGTTCTCCGGTGTTTCCACCGGAGCGTGTATTGGTCATGTTGGCCCCGAAGCGCTGGCAGGCGGACCGATTGGCAAGCTGCGGAACGGAGACCTGATTGACATCACGGTTGATCGTAACACGCTGGAGGGTAGCATTAACTTTGTCGGAGAAGGCGATCTGGAGTTTTCGCCGGAAGAAGGTGCTCTCATCCTGGCACAAAGGCCCTTTCATCCAGATATGAGGCCTGATGAGGCTTTGCCGGATGATACAAAGCTCTGGGCTGCATTGCAATCGGTCAGCGGTGGGACTTGGAGAGGGAATATATATGATGTCGAGCGGATCGTAACCGCCCTGGAAGCCGGCAAAAAAGCGCTGGGCTGGTACTGATATCCACCTTTTGTGTATCTGTTGTTGTACAGATCATTACTTTCATACCGGAGGTTTCTTCCATGAATAAGATCAAGAAAATGATCACCAATCCCATCCTTCCCGGTTTCCATCCCGATCCGTCCATCTGCCGAGCAGGGGAGGATTATTATATCGCCACTTCCACCTTTGAATGGTTCCCTGGTGTACGGATTCACCATTCCCGGGATCTGGTTCATTGGCGGCCCATCGCTTCTCCGCTGACTCGTGTAACGCAGTTGAACATGGAGGGCAACATTAATTCCGGAGGCGTATGGGCACCCTGTCTTAGTTACGACAACGGTGTGTTTTACCTGATCTACACCGATGTCAAAAGCCGGGTAGGCGCTTTTAAAGATACCCACAATTACCTTGTGACAGCAACGGATATCAAGGGTCCTTGGTCCGATCCGGTGTATCTGAACAGCAGCGGTTTTGATCCTTCCCTGTTTCATGATGAAGACGGGCGTAAGTGGCTGGTCAATATGATATGGGATCACCGTAAGGGCAAAAATCGGTTTGCAGGCATCGTTCTTCAGGAATATTCCGTCCAGGAACATAAGCTGATCGGACCGGCCATGAACATATTTAAGGGAACAGAATTAGGCCTGACCGAAGCACCCCACCTGTATAAACACAAGGACTATTATTATCTCATTACGGCTGAAGGTGGAACCGGTTATGAGCATGCGGTTACCTCAGCACGTTCCCGTACGTTACAAGGTCCTTATGAGGTCGATCCTGCCAATCCGATCCTCACTTCATACGGCAGACCGGATTTAGCTCTGCAAAAGGCAGGCCACGGTAGTCTGGTCGAAACGCATACCGGCGAATGGTACATGGCTCATCTGGTCGGACGACCCGTTCAGCACAAATATTGCATTCTTGGACGTGAGACCGCACTTCAGCCATGTACGTGGAGTGAGGACGGCTGGCTGAGACTTGCGAGCGGTGACCGATATCCGGAGGTTCAAGTGCCTGCACCGATGATCCAGTCCCATCCGTTTGAGCCGATTGCTGAAATGGATCATTTCGATCACTTTGAGCTTCTGCATGATTGGAATACACTTCGCATTCCACCCGATTCAACTTGGCTCAGCTTGACGGAACGTCCCGGTTACTTACGCTTGCACGGCATGGAGTCGATGAGTTCAACGCACAGGCAAAGCATGATCGCACGGAGACTTCAGGCCTTGGAGTGTGAAGTCGAGACGTGTCTGGAATTTACGCCGGACCATCCACAACAAATGGCAGGATTGATTTTGTACTACGATACCCAGGACTATCTCTACTTACGTGTAATTTATCATGAAGAGAAAGGGCACTGCCTGGGGATTATTCAGTCCAAATACGGGGTATACGACGAACTGCTGGAGGATATTCCGCTAGATTCGGTGAGCACGCTCCGTTTAAAGGCTGTGGTGGATCAAGATCGCGCCCGCTTTTATTATGCGTTAAATAGTGATTCATCCTGGAATACAGCAGGCGAGTGGGTTGATATCACACATCTGTCCGATGAATCTCCGGAGTATATCCGGTTTACGGGAACTTATATCGGTCTTTGTGTACAGGATCTAGGTGGAACCCGAAAACATGCCGATTTTGATTACTTTATGTATAAAGAAACAAAGCATGCAGCTGGTGTATTGGAAAACATGTGACGGTCTTTAAAAAGGCACATTATTCCATATGATCAGTTGATATCGTTAGTGACAAAAATGGAACCAGCATGGAATGAACATGGAAAGTAAAGCAGCAAGAATAGAGGAATATATGCTCGCAGAAGTAAAGGAACAGGGCATAGTGCGGAACAGGAAGGCTGCGTGTGATCATGACGATTCTGCTGGAGCTGGACTTCGAGACACTTCGTACATTAACATAGATGGAGTGAGATAATGATCGGTACAGTAATGTACCGTTTTTTTGTGTTTAGGAAGATTGTTTTGAGATAGTACCTGATAGAGGTGATCAAGCATGAGTAATTATTCGATAAACCAACCGTATACAAGCTCCCGATCTGATATTCAAAATGTTCTGCGTGATTCTCGTCTGCCTGCTTTGATCTGGGGTATTCTGATTTATTTTTCTGCATTGTACTCCCAGCTACCGATGTTGCCCACATGGTTTGAATTTATGATGTTTACAGCTCTCATTCTGGTTCACGTTCTGCTGCATTGGTATGCAGGATACGTTGTCGATCGAAGACCCTGGATTTATTTTGTGACACAAGGATGTATTGTCTGGGGGTGTGCGTTATTCATGCCTAATGCTCATTCTCTCATTTTTGTAAGTCTATTGACGGCTTTGGCCGGTCAGAGTATTGGCGTATACGCTCAACGGATGAAGGTGCTTCTGGTATGTATCTTTTACTGTACCTTGTTTTCTGCCTCCCTGGTTTGGCTCGGGACTACCGAGGATTTGCCATCTACAGTACCATCGCTCTTCTTCATCATGTTTTTCGTAATCGGCTATGCTGCTTTGTTCTATAAACAAGTTCGTGCCAAATTGCGGACCCAGTCGTTTTTACGTGAATTGGAACGAGCGCACAGGAAAGTGGAGGAGCTAACGATTGCCAATGAACGTCAAAGGATGGCCCGTGATTTACATGATACCCTTGCACAAGGGCTGGCAGGTCTTATCATGCAGCTTGATGCCGTGGATGCGCATTTAGAAAATGATAATAACCATCGTGCCCACGAGATTGTTCAGTTGTCAAAAGCCCAAGCAAAGCGCACGCTTTCAGAAGCGAGAAGCGCAATTGACGACTTGCGTTCGTATTCTGCAGAGGTAATAGATATTTCTAAAGCAGTGAAGGAAGAGGCTGAACATTTCTCACATATAACAGGGATTCGTGTTGTCACTCGGTTATGGATGCCCCATCTGGTGGTGCCGAAGTTGATCTTCGAACATAGCTTACATATCATCCGAGAATGCTTGGCCAATACAGCTAAATATGCTAATGCTACGAATGTAGAAATCGTGGTTGCTGCACGGGAAAAGGAAGTCGAGCTAAACATAACGGATGACGGAATAGGGTTCGATACCAACCTCATCGAAAAACAATCCGGTAGTTATGGTTTAATTGGTTTATATGAACGAACTCGAATTATGGACGGGGAGATCGAAATTGAAAGCGGAAAGCAAGGAACCCAAGTTTCTGTTCGCATCCCATTACAGCAGGAGGAAACCAACGCATGACAATCAAGATTCTTATTGTGGACGACCATTTCGTCGTTCGGGAGGGACTTAAGCTGATCCTGGAAACCAATCAAAGGTACGAGGTAATTGCAGAAGCATCTAACGGTAAGGAAGCGATTCGACGGGTAGATACTTACAATCCGGACATAATTCTATTGGATTTAAACATGCCTGAAATGGGCGGCCTGGATACCATGACAGCGCTCAGAGCTAAAGGAATGGATATACCGATCATTATTTTGACTACATATAACGAGGATGAAATGATGATCCGCGGGCTGGCTTTAGGTGCTAAAGGGTATTTGCTAAAGGACACGGGAAGAGAGATGATATTTCGCTCGATTGATGCAGCGATGCGGGGGGAAACGTTGCTACTTCCGGAGATCAGCGAGAAAGTATTTGCTCACAAGACATCAGAAAAGGCGAAAGAGTCATCCTCCGCGAGGATATCTCTTACAGACAAAGAGCTGATCGTGCTTCAAGCAATTGCCCGTGGCTCTCGAAGTAAAGAGATCGGCTTTGATATGGGCATATCCGAACGGACTGTAAAGACTCATTTAACGAGTATTTACAATAAATTGGGTGTGGATTCGAGGTCGCAGGCCGTCGCCGTCGCGGTAGAGCGTGGAATATTGCATTTATAATCAAACATTTCATAGATTTGCCCGATCGTACACTTGGGTCTTGCCCTTTTGTACGATTTTTTATTTTTCTCCTCCGTTTATGATAGTTGCATGAATACAAATTGGAGGAGAAATGATGAAAAAAAGACTGACAACGATTCTGGCAACTGTTCTCTCACTGACCATGCTCTCCGCTTGCAGCATCACTAATAGCGGGACTTCAACACAGGAGGAAATTCCGAAACCTGAAAATAACGTTGCTTCCGCACAGAATGAGTTTCCGAAACCAATGGGAAGTTATACGGTCGGGCGTACACAGATGGACTTCAAGTACACAGCATCAGACCATTCAGAAAGAGAACTGACAGCATTATTTTTCTATCCGTCCGACAGCAATGAGGGCAAACCAACGGCAGAGTATGCATTTCCGGAGTTTCATTCACTGAGGGATGAGCTTTTGGTTAGATTAGGGGGCACCGCGGGTGGTGAGCAGCTTTTTGATTCCAATTTCAAGACATGGTCTTACGACGATCTGGCCTTGTCTGAAAAGGAAAAACAATATCCGGTTTTATTCTTTGTTCATGGCGCAGGCGCTTACCCACAGCAAGGCACTTTGTTCGCACAAGACCTGGCAAGCGCCGGCTATATTGTGGTATCCATCGGCCATGCCGAAAGTGGCGTGTACAAACTTAAAGATGGACGAACGATGGGTATGTCAGAGAAATTTATGGACGAAGTAACGAAATACGGAATGGAAGCGGCCACCCTAACCCCACCTGAAATTGTGACAGAGAAGCTTGAGGAAGAAGAAGCTATTGAGATTGCTCGCAAATTAACTTCCGCGCCTGAAGCAGTCAAGTTTGCTAACTATGCCGTTTTACAGAGCGAGGATATTCGATATGTTGCAGATAATTTGTACAAAATGAATACAGGTGACATGGAATCTATGTTTAAAGGCAGATTGCAGCTTGATCTCGGTATGGGTGTGTTCGGACATTCTTTTGGAGGAACGACAGCGGCAATTGTTAGCCGTGACGATGACCGATTTGTCGGCGCTGTAAACCTTGACGGTAATATGTTAGGTGCCTTGGATAGTGATTTTAAGAAACCCTTCATGCAGCTCAGCACTGTACTTGCCTATAATACGAATGCATTTCTTCTTGAATCCAACAGCAAGGACACCTACTTTGCCATTATTGATAATGTAATCCATGGTGACTTCTCCGATTCCTTGTTTACAACTACGGATAAAGCATCCAGAGGAACCCGGGACGCGATGGAACAGCGCAACATTATCACTTCTTATACAAAGGCGTTCTTTGATAAATATATGTTGAAAAAGGATGCGGATATTGATAGCCTTACCTTTGACGGCGTAGAGATGATTAAAAAACCTCAAAAGCCTTAGTATTGATTTGCCTGAATTTCGGGAGGGTTTATCGCGTAATAAAAGGAGAGAACCGGGTGGTCGGATTTAACTGCACGTGATTCAACTCTGATCTTGAAATTAAAATGATAAAGAGACCTTACTTTTGCTTTAAAACGTTAAGGTCTTTTTATCATTTGGGGAAATATATTTCGAATGAGAGAATGATACATAACTTAAAATAGTTCATATTTAATAAGTTTTAATCATTGATTTTTTCAATACTCACAACCGTTCTAATGGGTGGCGAGGGTTCTAGTTGGTCAAATCCAGTAGTAATTCTTACTCTTTGCCCTACCTCAATTGTTTCATATGTTTCTCTATTAACCAAATAATACGAAGCTTCCTGGTCTTGTGCTAATTCTATAAAATCCTCAAGATTTCCATTCTCCAGGTCTTCCTTACTTACATTTTGAAGAACAAGAAATTTGTACTTGTCATTTTCATCTGTTTTAAATACTACAGTGCCCTCGAAAACTGGATAATTCTCTTTCTCATCCTTGTTAGAACAGCCCGAAAGTATAATCATACTAATGAAGATAAACAATATTATTTTTTTCATAATGACCTCCTTGATTTGAAATAAAGTTTTCCCCTTGCTTTTAAGTATACCCTACGTAAAAAAAGCAAATTATTACTAAAAGGTAATTCATACGAAAAAAGTATGCAATATGGCATGAGAATTCCTTTAAATAATAATTCCCTAGAGTAGAAAAAACAAAAAAAGAGGTCACGATGATGGATATCCTAAAATGGATTCAAAGCTGGTATTATGAAAACTGTGACGGTGATTGGGAGCATTTATACGGTGTGCGAATTGATACGGTGGATAATCCTGGTTGGTCTGTCGAAATCGATTTGACGGATACCTATTTAGAAGATGTGCCATTTGATTCGATTGAAGAAGAGAGAAATGAAGAAGATTGGTTCTACTGTATCGTGAGAGATGGAGTGTTTCACAGTGCAGGGGGAGCAAAAAATTTAGAAGAGATGCTTAATTGCTTCAAAAATTGGGCTTCAAGTTTGGATAGAAGTTAATAATGCACTAACCATCGGGAGTAATCTAAGGAGAGAACCAGATGTATCTAAAAGGATTCAATTTGGATTTACCGTATATTGTAGATGATGAAAATATTGAATCTATAATAAAAAAACAAAAATGTGAGTACAACGAAGCAACAAAATTAGATTATGCGTTGAATTGGAAATGGAAAAGACGCTCTTTTAGTTTGGAAACCCGCTGTATTACAGCGATGTATGAACGTCTGTTGGGGAAATACAAAACGAAAGATTGTTGGAAAGTCCTAATAGAGTGTGTAGAAAACATTACGGATGAACGTATTGTTAACGATTCTGGTGTGTGTTCGGTACCGATCCAATTTAGTTTGAATGACTTTAGTGAAAAAAATGAGTTGGAGAAAAAAAAGGCTACGCTTCGCCTGCTAATGGAAGGCATAGAGAAACTTGCTCTACGTAATAATTGGGATATTGATCCATTTAGGGAGATAGCTTTGCAAATAGAGCAGTTAGATTATGTAAATGAATGGACTTGGAAAAAAGACGTAAAGAGCCCTAATAAGAAGTACAATGCTAGAGTCATATGTCATCATAATGTAGATAGCATGGATATATTCCTATCTATTTTACAACGTGATGGTACGCAAGTACTTGTAGAGAAGGTCATATCAGAACAACCAGATGAATTTGCCTATGCTGAACATCTAGGTGAACTTACATGGGTATCTGATTTTGAAGTTGCTTTAATTAATAAAACAGGTACTGAAAGGCACTCTGCAACCCTGAAATATTAATACGCTGTTAAAAATTCCACTTAGAAGAATAGGTCGAATAAAAAAGAAATAGTAAAGGATAAAATAATGAAAAAAAGAGTTTCGGTGAAGATAGGAGATGTCTTCTCAATAAAACTAAATCAGGATTGGAATTGTTATGGACAAGTTGTTTCTGAAGGAAGAATATCAGATTGTATGATTGTATTTGATTTGATATCAATGGAACACCCAACAGTAAGTGAGATCACTACTAAACCAATCATTTTCTTAATACAGACTGTAAACTCCAGGATTGAAGATGGTATCTGGAAAGTGATTGGTAATGCTCCAATACCTAGGATGACATTTCCCATGTACAAAGAGGAAACTGAAGATGGATATACATTGGTAGATCATAAGGGTGATATTGTGACTGAAACTCCCAGTGCTTCACAGATTGAAGTTGCCTCCGAACTGGAATCTTGGTCACCTGTTAGTTTAGAAAAAGCAGTCATTGCTAGATTTGTAACTGGAGAATGGGACCCGTATTATAATGATTTAATTTATATAGAGTAGTCTATGTTCAATGGTCTAGAGAAAAGGACATAGTCCGTTTACCGCTTGGGCTTGTATCTAATTAATTTTCACTTAGGCATGCATTTATCTTGAGGATTTCATTCCTCTCGTGTAAATGACATGCCCGTTTTTATTTATGCTTTAAATCCCCTTGTGATTTTGCGTCCTGTTGGTGTCTGGGCATGTCCCTGAGTAATCAGGAGCATCTGCTCCATCTGCAACTAGCCTGTTATCTAAAGCAGACATATCGTTCATCGTGATGTTCACAAATCAACTTACTTGAGATCAAGATTCAAACGTGTTACCGACATAATGAAAAGAGTGAATATGCGTTTTGGTGAGATCAATCACGTTTTTGATAAATGCCTCACGTGATTCACGATATCCGCTTAATATCCAATTATTTAATAGTCCAAAAAAACCGTAGGCGGTATAGTACTTGAAATAGTCCATATTAACTGGGGAGTTGTTGATCGTCTCAAAGACAAATTGCTCCTGATAGATTTTGAGTATGGTTTGCGGAAAGCCTGTATGTAGACCGGGTAACGTATCATCGTATTGAATCAGTTCGAAGAAATCACGGTGCTCGTAGATATAATCCACGATTTGAAAAGATTCGGCATCCAGCTTGTTTGTTGAAACCTTTTGACCGTGCCAATAAGGTTTGCCTACTGCGCCCCTCAATCCTTCGAGTGTCATACTCAACAACTCTTCGGCGAGAATATATTTATCCTGGTAGTGTAAATAAAACGTGCTACGATTATAACCCGCCTGATCAACGATGTCTTTGACAGAAACACCATGGAATCCTTTTTTCTTAATGAGCTGAATCAGAGCAGTTTTTAGGTGCTCCTTGGTTCGATTACGATGTTGAGATGTCACAATAAGTTCATTATTCATTCAAAAAAACTCCTATAAATATAGACATAGTTTTATAAAGTGTCTACGAGGTAGACACTTGGTCACATCTTAATGATTGGATTGTTACAATTTTAAGCATAGAATTAGTTTTGTAAACATCATATAGCACTATTTATATAGGCGCTATTCAAAATATTATACTGGGGGATTTATTCATGGGCAAACTTCAAGATAAAGTTGCAGTCATCACAGGAGGAGCATCCGGGATTGGCGCAGCGACAGCTCGCTTATTCGTTTCCGAAGGAGCTAAAGTGGTCTTGGTGGATCTAAATGAAGAAAAAGGTAAGGCGTTTGAGCAGGAACTGAAAGCGCTTAAAGCAGAGGCTCTCTTTATTAAAGCAAACATAACAAGTGAAGAAGAGGTTTCTGAGATTTTCAAACAAACCGTAGAAGCATTTGGTCAAGTCGATATCGTATTCAACAATGCGGGAATCGGACGTGTTCATCCCACGCATGAGCTTGATTATGCCGAATGGCGCAATACAGTCAATGTTGATCTGGACGGCGTATTCTTGGTTGCACGTGAAGCGATTCGCGAAATGCTCAAAATTGGTGGAGGTACAATCGTCAACACGGCTTCCATGTACGGATGGGTTGGTTCACCTGGCTCTGCAGCCTACAATGCAGCTAAAGGCGGCGTTGTGAACCTGACTCGTTCGCTCGCGCTGGAGTATGCTGAGCAGAATATTCGGGTGAACTCCCTTTGCCCAGGCTTTATCGATACACCGATTATCCCGGAAGAGAGCAAACAAGCACTTTCAGCGGCAACACCAATGAAACGTCTGGGTCAAGCAGATGAGATGGCAAAAGCCGTTCTGTTCCTGGCTAGCGACGATTCTTCATATATGACAGGAAATAGCTTGATCATAGACGGAGGATACACCGCTCAATAAGTGTAGCAATTATCGAAGCACACAAAGAACATAGTTCCATTAAAAGTCGCTATTCTAGCGGCTTTTTTTATATTGTATTGGTATAAGAGCAGTTCCCAATTCAAGGACAACTAGCAAACAGCGATTTTAGCTATTCATAATAGATGGCCTCATAAGGAAACTCTAACTTATTCAAGCGATATTCTTTGGGCGACATGGACATATATTGACGGAAAACTTTGCCGAAATAGCTGGGACTCTCAAACCCGCATTGTTGACCAATTTGAGAAATCGGAAGTTCCGTTGTGCGGAGTAGTCGGATTGCAACCTCAATGCGTCTGTCTTTGAGATAGGCTAGCGGTGATGTTTTCTCGGATTTCTGAAATAACCTGCACAAGTAGTGTTTATTGATATCGCAATGGCTGGCTAGAAGATCCAACGTCAATGGAGATGCATAATTCTCTCGGATGAACTTTTTACATTTCTCAATCGTTGTTATGGATAGGGCACCGATATCCTTCTCCGCATCCCGACTCGTCTGTACTAGGATAAGCAACCACCGATAGACTTGCATGGACAAGCGATACTTGTCCGTAACCTTCTCTTGATGAATCAAATGGATAATTTGCCATAACTCTTGAATCAAGGGAGAGTCCGCGTTTCGTCGAATGACATGCCCCTCATTATCATGCATCATATCCCAAATTCGGTTAGCTTCATCCCCGCGAATGTTGATCCATATAAATTCCCATGGCTCGTTGTTCTCTTGTTTATAGTAATAGCAATGTTCTCCTGCAATTTTGACAAGTAGGGCATGTCCCTTCGGTAAAGGGAGCGTTTGATTGTCAATATCCAGATAACCCTGGCCATTAAGTGTGTATTGAAAAACGACATGCCCCGGGTCCGGTCTATCATCACTTGGACAACGATATTCCTCGCTAGAAACGATCTGCCATCCAATAGAGTCCAGTGTCATGATTGATGTATCGTCATTACGAAAAGCATAAGAAACCGTATGAACCATCGTTTCATCTCCTTCCTAAAAAAGTCAATTATCTTATATAATACGTCACATTTTTTAGATTGTCTGTCTTTTTTTAGACCTGTAAGATAAATGTAAGCGGTAACATAAAGAGGAGGTGGCTGTAAATTGTGTTCATATGACAACAAGCTGGGCAGGATCGAACTGATGATTCTAAAAATGAATTTTTAGATAAGGGGGAGTTAATCGAATGATCCGAAGAACTGTTTCCATCCAAAAATCGATGTTTGTATCTTTTTTAGCACTCCTTATGGTTATTTCAATGGCTGTTCCTCCGGCGCCGATACGTGCAGAGTCATCAAGCAGCCTGCCGGGTCGCCAAGCAGAGTATCTTAACCGGGGATTGGTTGCGGTTCTTGTAGACAACGGCGTTTTTTTAAGCTGGAGGTATTTAAACAACGATCCAGATGATATCGCTTTTAATATATATAAAAACGGAACTAAAGTGAACGCATCTCCCATAAGCGATGTGACCAACTATGTGGACACCACTGGTTTCGACAGTTCGCAATATCAGATCTCCACCGTTATTGCAGGCAAAGAGCAAATGCAACCGGAGGTTGTATCGGTCTGGCATAACGATTATCTACCTATCCCGCTCGATAAACCGGCCGATGGCCGGACTAAGGATGGTGGAACCTACTCCTATTATGCAGGTGACGCTTCCGTAGCTGACTTGGACGGGGATGGCGAATATGAAATTGTTTTCCTGTGGAGTCCGAGCAATTCCAAGGACAATTCGCAGGCAGGTTATACCGGCAATGTGTATATCGATGCCATCAAACTGGACGGCACCAAGCTGTGGAGGATTGACCTGGGAGTCAACATCCGCGCCGGAGCGCATTATACGCAGTTAATGGTGTATGACCTGGATGGCAATGGAAAGGCTGAGGTTGTTGTCAAGACGGCGGACGGCACAAAGGACGGCCAAGGCACAGTCATTGGTGATGGCACGAAGGATTATCGCAACGACAGCGGATACATACTGTCAGGTCCAGAATATCTCACGCTGTTTAACGGTGAGACTGGCGCGGCTGTATCCACTGTGAATTATGATCCTCCAAGAGGCAACGTCAACGATTGGGGTGACGGCTATGGCAACCGTGTAGATCGGTTCCTTGGCGGCATCGCTTATCTGGACGGTACGAAGCCAAGTGTCGTGATGAGCCGGGGTTATTATACCCGCACAGTGCTTGTTGCTTATGATTATGTTGGCGGGGAACTCGTCAAACGCTGGACGTTCGACACAAACGAAGCAGGATCACAATATCAATCACAGGGAAACCATAATCTAAGTGTGCTGGATGTCGACAAGGACGGCAAGGACGAAATTATGTTTGGCGCCTTGGCCATTGATGATGACGGCAGCTTGCTGTACAGCACTGGACTCGGCCACGGTGACGCCATGCACGCCGGCCAACTCGATCCGAACCGGGAGGGCTATCAGGTCGTAAGCGTGCATGAGCATTCTGATGCGGCATACGGTCTGGAGATGCGCGATGCGGCAACAGGTGAAATCCTCTGGGGTGAGAAAACAGGTTTTGACACCGGTCGCGGGATGTCGGCGGACATTGATCCCAACTATCCAGGTTACGAATCATGGGCCACGACCGTTACCAACGGGCAAAGTGTACCTGTAACCAATACCTATTCTGCAGCAGGAGAGGCTATCTACACTGTGGACGAAGGGCCCAAAACCGCCAATTTCGCCATCTGGTGGGATGGAGATCTTCAGCGGGAGCTGTTGGACCATGAGTGGGATAATAGCACAGCCAAAGGTATTCCACTCATCTATAAGTGGGATTACCAAAACAAAAAGCTGAATGAAATCTTCCGGGCGACCGGTACGTTAACGAACAACCATACCAAAGGCAATCCGGCACTTCAGGCGGACATTCTGGGAGACTGGCGTGAGGAGCTTCTGTTGCGGAGCGAAGATAGTTCGGAGTATCGTCTCTACACAACGACCATTCCTTCAGACTATCGCATCCCTACGCTGATGCAGGACCCTGTGTATCGACTTGGCGTAGCCTGGCAAAATGTAGCCTACAACCAGCCGCCTCATACCGGCTTTTATCTTGGAGCGGAAGCTACAGCATTCCCTAAAGCCGATCTGACTCTGACCCGCGAAGCTGAAATGCTGGAGCCGGTCTACCGCTTTAATTTCGGTACAGAGACTGCGTCAGGAAGTACGAACATACAGGATACGCTCTACGCACAAGATCCGGGATACGGCTTCAAGGATACAAGTGATGTTACGGTAGGGGCAAATCAGGTCTCGGTCGCGGCGGGCACGACATTTGCCGTTGATCTGCCCAATGCGAACTATAAGGTGATGTTGCGATTGGGCAATGATGCAAATGACTCGAACGTTGGAGTCAAATCCGAATTCGTCCAGAAGCTCGCCGTAACCAATGTGACAGCAGGGACACCACTGGAGTATTCCTATGATATTGCTGTGGTGGATGGACAGCTCGATCTTCTCTTCACGGGTACAGCCATAGACATCCAAGACGTCATCATCGAGAAATATCCAGAGAAAGCGGCTGGTGCGGCAACAACGATCTATATGGCTGGTGATTCAACCATGCAATCTTACAGTGAAGCGCAGGCTCCTCAAGAAGGATGGGGCCAACAGTTCGGACGTTATTTCTCCAATGGGGCTGTCGTCGTGAACGATGCGATCGGTGGCCGAAGCAGTAAATCCTTTATGGTAGACGGTCGTTTGGATACAATCCTGCAACGAATTAAGCCGGGGGACTTCTTCTTCATTTCCTTTGGTCATAACGACGCCAGTGCAGGGATACCGGACCGTTACGCATCACCGGAGGACTATAAGATTTACTTGGCTCGTTATGTAAACGGTGCCAAACAGCGGGGCGCTACACCGGTATTGCTCACTCCGGTTGGGCGCAGAGATTTTAATACAGTGACTCAGGAATTCAACGTCAGCTTCCCGGCATATGTTCAAGCTGCCAAAGAAGTGGCGGAAGAGCAGGACGTGCCGCTGATTGATCTCAGCAAGTTGAGTATTGCTTACTACGACAAAATTGGAAATACAGCTACGGAAAAAGTGTTCCTATATGCTAATCCGGGTGAATATCCAAAATACCCGAATGGGATCAACGATAATACGCATTTCAGCAGCTATGGTGCACAGAAAATTGCCGGACTCGTTGCTGGTGCAGTCAAAGACATGGAGCTGAGCATTTCATCACTGGTCATCGACCCGGATATTTCCGAGCCAGAACCAGAACCGGAAGCCCAGCTATATGAGGAGGACTTTGAAGGCGACGCTACCAACTACCAGTATGCGATGGTCAATGCCACGGGTATTGCAGGAACCATGACGGGAACCGTTGTTGAACAGTCTGGAAATAAGGTACTGTCCGTCGCGGGTTCCGGATCGGGCAATCGGGCCAAGGTATTCCGTCTGTTCGATGCCGTAAACGGCGATCAGGTGAACGTGAACTTTGACTGGCAATCCGGTAATGTGAGTGCCTATCCATCAGAAGGTCATCTCACAATACAGGATTCTAACGAAAACGCCCTGTTCACGCTGTATACCAAAACCGGAAGCACCAAAATTCATTATTTTGTCGGTGCATATAACCCAGACTACGGCACAGGGGATACAGCCATACCCGAAGGGGGAACGGCTACAGATATTTCCAAGAACCAGTGGGTCAATGTGGATGCAACCGTTAATTTTGCCGAAAAAACATTGGATCTGACATTAACGAACCTAGCCGATCCGACAGTTACCCAAACGATTGCAGATATCTCGCTGAGTTCCGCCGCATATGCGAACAACGTCAGATCCATGCGGTTCCTGGGAACGAGAAAAGGCGGTGGAGGCACGTTGAACTGGACTACCCAGATCGATAACGTGCGGATTGAAGGCACTCAGCTCTCTTCAGAGAGTGGCGATCAGACGGCCTTAATCGCTCTATACGATGAGATCAAAGCAATTGATCTGTCGGAATATACAGATGCATCGAAGGCCGTGGTGAACCGGGCTTTGGCAGCTGCGGAAGCTATATTTAATACGGAAGCCACGCAGGCTAAAGTTGACCATACGTTTAACATGTTAACTGTGGCGAAGGATTCATTGACAAGTGAACCAAGCGAAGAGACAAGTGAATACAAATTTGACTTTGGTTCTGGCGACGCAGCCGACGGATACATCAAGGTAGATGCCAAAAGAGCGTACATTGAAGGCAATGGGTACGGCTTTGCTGATACTGCGCTGACCAAAGATGAGAACCGGGAAACCGGAGATTTGCTCAAGGAGGATTTCACACGGGTAAACGGCACCTCCTTCCTGACGGAAATGGAGCCGGCGAATTACCGGGTAACGATGACCATCGGGGATGCGGAGGAATTGACCAGCGCAAATGTCGTTGTAGAGCAGATGACAAAGCTGCCGATTACAAGCATTGCCAAGGGCGAATTCAAAGAAATCACGTATGACGTTGCCCTGGTTGATGGGGTCTTTAACTTCAACTTTACCGGAAATGCACCGAAGATCAATGCGCTGAAGCTGGAGCGACTGCCAGATCACAGTGCAAGTGATAAACCAGTTATTTATTTGGCCAGCGATTCCACGGTGGCCAATTACGCGGAAAACTATCGTCCGCAAGCGGGCTGGGGAGAAACGTTGGGTGAATATTTTGATCCAAATGAAGTCAGTATTGATAACCGGGCAGTTGGAGGTTTGAGCAGTAAGACCTTCCTGGTCGGTGGATATCTCAACGATATTTTACTCGACATTCAAGAAGGCGATTATCTATTCATGCAGTGGTCTCATAACGATTCCACACCTTCACGTCCAGAGCGTTATCTTACACCAGAGCAATTTAAGGTATATCTGAAAGAATACATTAACGGTGCTCTGCAGAGAGGTGCGATTCCGGTTCTGGTCACGCCAGTGAACCGTCGTGATTTTACCGGAGAGGTGCTGAACAAAAGCTTCCCGGAATACGTACAGGCGATGAAAGAAACGGCGCAGGAAACGGAAACGCTTATCATCGATCTGAACCAAGCCAGTTGGGAGCATTTCCAGGAGCTTGGCACAGAAGGAACCAAATCGATATTCATGTGGGTAGGCACAACGGAAGACAATACACATTTGCAAATGAACGGTGCAATCAAGGTGTCTGAACTCGTAGCACGCCTTGTGAAGGAATTGAATATACCTTTATCTGATTTTGTTACGTTGGAAGGAGAATCTCCGGAGCGGGAGGCCCCGCAGACTACGGCAACTGTGGAAGGAGAATTGCAGAACGGCTGGTATACTTCTCCTGCACAAGTAACCTTCACAGCAAGCGATGAAGATTCCGATATCGAAGGGACCTATTATCAAATTAATGGTGGCGAAACGGTGAGTGGCACACAGTTGACCCTAACTGAAGAAGGAACACATACCATCACCTACTGGAGCGTCGATGTTGACGGTAACAAAGAGAGCGAACAGTCTTTGTCCATATCCATTGATCTCGTACCTCCAACCATTGAAATTCATGGTCAAACCGAATACACCATTGATCAGCAGGTGGAAATTGGCTATACAGCCTCCGATTCGGTATCCGGTGTAGAAGAACCAGAGGGTGTGCTTCTCGACACTCCTGCGTATACACTTGAACCCGGACTGAACCAGGTTACGGCAACCGTCTCCGATTTGGCTGGGTGGGAACAGACGGTAGAATATAGTTTTGCAGTTATTACTACATTCGACAGCCTGATTAATCTGACCAACACCTTTGCTGATGAATCGATCGATCCTAATGCCAGCATTCTTGCTGATCAGCTCACAAACACGTTACAGCAGGCCAAACAGGCAGCAAACGATCGTGAAGGAGCAAAAGCGCGTCAATTGCTTGCAGCCTACGGTAATGACGTTCAAGCAGTTAGAGGAACCGTATTTACGGATGAGCAGACAAGTGTGCTGATTAAGTGGGAGGAATGGCTCCATCAGACAACGCCACTTGCAAACGGTGCCCCAGGCACTCCGGTGTTATCTGATAATAATGGTTACGACACGGGGCTCAAAGACGGAGACTATACAATCACGATGAGTCTGTGGTGGGGGAATAACGGTAATCAGTTCAAGCTGTATGAGAATGGTGAACTGATTAAGGAAATTTCTCTGGTCGATCAATCCCCGTCCGCCCAATCTGTTCAAGTTGATATTACTGGAAAGAAAAATGGCACCTATATCTATACTGGAGAATTAATCAATGCACTGGGTTCAACCATGAGTGTTCCACTAACAGTCATCGTCACGGATGCTTCCCCGGGGCAAGCTGTTCTGTCGAACGACAACTGGGACGGTGACGGCAACTATAATGTCACCATGAATCTGTGGTGGGGAACAAACGCAACCGAATACGAACTTTACGAAAATGGTGTATCGATTGACACACAATCGCTGCAATCTCATTCGCCTGGTGCACAGTCTGCGGTTACCTCAATCTCTGGAAGAGTACCTGGAATCTACGAGTATGAAGCTGTACTTCGTAATTCTTCAGGGGAAACCAGATCACACAAATTAAATGTGACGGTACGAGAGTAGACTGAAATGTTGGAGCATTCCATTAACAAGAAGTGATTACAACTGAAGTAAGGTACGCATATAAAAGTGCTATTCCTCATTATTTTGAGGAGTAGCACTTTTTATATGCGCACAGTATGAAAGCGTTTGACTTATTTGAATATCAATCTATAATGATGAAAGGAAATTGGACTTGGACAGGATACAGACAGCCTGTCCGCTTGAATGTATATTCAGAGCAAGCTTCCATACGCAGGAGGCTTGCTGTTTCATTTTCAGAAGGAGAATAGGTTCCCATGACACTTAAAAAAAGAATATTTTTACTGTTCTTTCTCAGTGCGTTTATCCCCTTTATCAGTATATTTGCAATTTCTTATTATACGATCGACTCCATTTTCGCAAATAAGATCGATGATGGTATCCGTAGCAATTTACAGCAGGTGACATCCTCATTGGAGAATTCCATCACCAATCTGAATCATGTGACGCAACAATTATCTTACAGGGGTACTTTAGGCAAAAGAATGGATGAATTCTTGAATCCGTCCTCCGATATCTTCGAACTGATTGAGGCCAGGGACGAATTAAAAAACGAGTTAAGTGTTGTGACCTTCACCAATCCTAATATCGGATTGACCCTATATTACTTTCAAAAAGAAGGTACTACTCAGTTCGGCAACTTTCCGATTAAGGATCGTTTCTCTCCTGAGTCTCTGCCTGTGCTCTTCCAAACCTATGGCATTAAGTACTATGGCCCCCATATGAGTATGAACCGATTTGATGATCAACTCGTTCTGTCTGCTATGCGCAAAGTGCAATTATCCGAGAGGAACGACGTGTTCATTTACGTAGAATCAGGCTTTCGCCTCACTCAAGATATCTTGGGTTACAATCAATACAACGGCGCATTATCTCATCTCATCCTGGATGGTGAAGGCAACATTGTGTACAGCGAAATACCGGAAGCCATGAAGGTAGGGGAGAATTTCACCAGCTTAACGGTCGATCCTGCCAAGGACGGAATATCCCGCGGGTATCACTGGTTCAAGGAGGATTCCTCACAGAAATGGAGTGTCGTATCGGTCATTTCGCAGTCTAAATATCAACAGGAGAAAAACCAGTGGTTGCTTCAAATTTTGCTGGTCGCTTTATTTTTCCTCGGCTTTACCGTGTTTCTCGCTTGGCTCCTGTGGAAGATGGTGTACAAACCACTCGGTCTGTTCCATTCGGAGATCAACGGGATGTCCAAAAATCCACAAAGGACAGTGAGCCGAGCTCGCACTCAGATTCCCGAATTTGATTTTCTGTTGGGTGAATTTTCGAATATGCAGCATCAAATTGGTGACCTCTTCACGGAAGTACAGCAGAAAGAGAAGATTCGTGCAGACCTGGAAGTGGAAAAGCTGCTCTATCAGATCAACCCGCACTTTCTAATGAATACGCTCGATACAGTGCACTGGCTGGCCGTCATGAACGGACAAGGGGAGATCGACAAGCTGGTGCAGTCATTGAACAAGCTGCTCTATTACAATCTAGGCAAATTAGGGCAAGTATCCACCATGGAAGAGGAGATCGATGCCCTAAGACAGTATCTAATTTTGCAGCAAATTCGCTATGACTTTGAATTTGACGTCCGCATTACTGCAGATGAACAAGTACTTCAAATTCCTGTGCCCCGCTTTATTCTGCAACCGCTGGTTGAAAATTCGTTATATCATGGATTAAGTGACGAAGGTTTTATTCATATTGAAGTGACATGCACTTCAACGTTGAACATTATGATACAAGATAATGGCGCAGGTATGACTGAGGAAACCATTCATAATCTGCTGAACAATCGTGAGGCTGAACAACAAAAAGTAGGGATGGGCATCGGACTCAATTATGTTCACCGCATGTTAAAGGCACAGTACGGGGACCAAGCACAACTGGTGATCGAGAGTGAATTGGGAACAGGGACAAGCATACTGCTCGTATTGCCTATTAAAGGAGAAGATATCTCGGCATGATTAAGGTATTGATTGTAGATGATGATAAGCTGGTACGCAAAGGTATTAGCTCTGCGATGCCATGGGACGAGTTCGACATGGAGGTTGTAGGAGAAGCAAGCAACGGGTTGAAAGCACTGGATTTTCTGAAAACCCAACCGGTCGATCTGATGCTAACGGATCTTGCGATGCCCGTCATGTCAGGGATCGAACTGATGCGAGCTGCAAGGCAGCTCTATCCTGAACTTCATATCGTTGTGTTAACACTGCATCAGGATTTCGATTATATCCAGGAAGCGCTAAGACTCGGAGCCATCGATTATATAGCCAAAGTGCAGCTGGAGAAAGAGCAATTCGAACATGTTCTGCAACGGATTCATACACGAATTAACGGGTTGACAAGCACGATAAGAAAGATGCCTGCACAGAATGAAATCAATTTCCATTATCGAAATGTGTATGCTCTTGTTTCACAAGATCGGAAATCAGAGCATAAATGGCCAATGGAGCTAACTGCGCATGAAGATGAGATAAGATGGGAGGTTGAACGTCATAGCTGCATGTGGGCTGCACCCCCGTCCGAAGAGGATCAACTATTTCATCAATTGAGAGAATGCCTGCATCAAGTTCCCCAGTGTACGTTGTTGGTTTTGTCTGATGTACAAGAGCGAACATGGTCGCAAATCAAAAACTGGATTATGAATTATACAGAGACGTCTTTATTCTATGCATACAACCCCAATAACCAAGTCATTGCCGTTTCGATGAATGAGAAAGACACATGTTCAAATGAACCACAGGATGAGGACCTTGACCGGATTAAACAAAGTTGGTTCCAAACCCCGTGGACCCACCATGACAGTTACTACAATCAACTCATTGATCAGTTTATATCCTTACGATTACATAAAGGTCAGTTGATGGGATTGCTGTACTCGATCGTGATGGAGTGGAACCGTATTTTTGCCCAAACTACGCTTGGAAGAATCTCGATGATCCATTCTTTCGAGTCTTGGTACGAGGTTGAAGAATGGATCAAACAGACTGCTGCAAGCATTCGAAAGGCTGATGAACAGACTTCGTACTCACAGGAAATCATCGATGCCGTGAAAAAAGCGGTGATGATCGTGCAACAGGATTTGGAACAGGCCTATACGGCTTCAGGTCTCTCCCAACAACTCAACATCAGCCGAAGTTATTTCAGTCAATGTTTCAAAGATCTGATGGGGAAAACCTTTAATGAGTACTCCCGCTTCATCCGGGTAGAGAAATCCAAAGAGTACTTGCTCAATACGAATAATACGATTTTCTGGATTGCGGAGCGAGTGGGTTATTCGGATGAAAAATATTTCAGCCGGATTTTCCGCGAACTGACAGGTCTTCTGCCAAGCGAATATCGGCAGCTAGGTAGAGGAAATAAATAGCCGACAGTCTCCTGTTTTAGGAGCTGCCGGCTTTTGTTTTGATCTAGAAGAGGGGTAGATAGACAAATGTTAGTCAGTAGGTAGGGTAAATGATCACAAGTTAATCATACTTCATCATACGGACTGAAAACTGTAACCATTTCTCTATCCAAACGGACGTGTAATCCCTATCTCGATTGGCCTTCACTTCATTTTATAATGAAAGCGCAAACAAATATTGAACATCAGAATAAAGGGGAATCGAACTAGATGAGAACAAAATGGTCTATGAAAAGCAAACGGGTGACAAAGCGTCTAGCCGTGCTGTCCATGTCCGCCTTGATGGTTGCAGCCCTAGCGGCATGTGGAGGCACTTCCAATCCTCCTACTGCAGAGGAAGCAGGCAAATATGAGGTAACGCCTGGAGATCCGTTCAGTGCCTATAAAGACGAAATAACCGTAACCATGGGACGGGTAACCACAGCCAACCCAAAACTGCCGGCTGGTGATACCTATGAGAACAACGCATATACTCGGCTGGTCAAAGACACGTTTAACGCTCAGATTACAGATCAATTTGAAGCCAATGGTGAAGATTATAGTCGTCAAGTATCGCTTGCCATCGCATCCGGGGAATTGCCTGACATGATGCGTGTTGATTCCAAAGATGAACTGAAAGAACTGGTGGATAACGATCTGATTGAGGATCTGACCGCCATCTATGATCAATATGCCACAGATAACATTAAGCAGATGTACGATTCCTATGATGGGCGTGCATTAGACAATGCAACGATTGATGGACGTTTGATGGGCCTTCCGGCGACTTCCCTGGATTCCGCACCAACGATGGTTTGGGTTCGTCAAGATTGGCTGGATCTGCTGGGGATTCAACTGGATGCAGACGGAGACGGTGCCCTTTCACTGGATGAAGTGGAGCAAACAGCGCTGGAATTCCTGAAAAGAGATCCTGGCCAATCCGGGAACCCGGTAGGTATTCCATTTGTGAACACGATGAATACAACAGATTATAATGGCTCTGCTTATACGATGCTGGGTGTGGCCTCAACCGAGGGTGCCTTCCCGCAATATTGGATGAATGGTGAAGACGGCAAAATCGTGTATGGTTCCACGACAGAAGAAACGAAGAAAATGCTGGGCACCATGGCGGATTGGTTCAAGAATGGTATTATCGACCCGCAATTCGGAACCCGCACGTTTGATGATATTACCGCACTCTACGCCAATGGCCAAAGCGGTATCGCCTTTGGACCGTGGCATATCCCTGACTGGGGACTGATCAGTGCAAAACAGATGGATAAAAATACGAAATTTTCGGCTTATACGCTGGAGGATGCAAACGGCAAGGTCAATGTGGCGCATGCCAATCCATCCAATCAGTTTATCGTGGTGAGAAAAGGTTATGAGCACCCTGAACTGGCCGTTAAAATTGTAAACCTGTTCTACGATAAACTGGCAAATGATAAAAATGCCGCAGCAACCATGCCGGAAGCTGCCAAGTATCAGGAGACCGGGGTAGACGGATCTACGAGACCTTTTAATATCGAAGTCAACTCGGCTACATCGCTACTGGATGATTACTCTGACGTTGTTCGCGGGATTAAAGGTGAGATCAGCCTGGATGAGGTTCGCACAACCGAATCGAAGAACAATATCGGAAGCATCAAAACCTATTTGAGCGACATGGATACGGATGATGTGACTGCTTGGTCAAAATATCATTCGCGGATCAACGGTGTTGGACTGATCGACAAACTGACACAAGAAAACAAATTTGTATGGATGACACCTGCTTTCTCTGGCACTACACCAAGCATGAAACAGACGTGGGCCAATCTGACAAAGTTGGAGCAGGAATCGTTTATCAAAATTGTAACGGGTTCAGAACCGCTCGATTATTTCGATACATTCGTCAGCAATTGGAAGAAACAAGGTGGTGATCAAGTCATTCAGGAAATTGAAGACGAGATCGCATCGAAACAATAATATCCATGAACAGTGGAAGGGCTGCGATACGCAGCCTTTCTTCAGGAAAGGGGTTCATCCATGAAACAGGGGAATTGGAAAGCGAGAGGGCGGCTCGGCCCAGGTGCCATGTACCATATGATGATGCTGCCGGGCATTTTGTTTTTGCTTGTATTCAGCTATGTTCCAATGGTCGGTATCATTACAGCGTTTCAGGACTATATACCGGCCAAGGGCATGTTCGGCTCCGAATTTGTAGGCCTGAAGCATTTTATGTATATGTTCAAGCTTCCGGATATCGCGCAGGTCGTCAGCAATACGTTGGTGATTGCGATTGGCAAGATTCTGCTCGGAACGATGATGGCCATCATTTTTTCTGTTTTATTAAATGAAATTCGTATCAAATACGTTAAAAAATCTGTGCAGACGATTGTTTATCTGCCGCACTTTCTATCCTGGGTTGTACTGGCATCGGTTGTTGTCAACATGTTCAGTTTGGATGGCATTGTGAATCAAATGTTGGCGTTCTTTGGACTCGAAAATATTAATTTCCTTGGCAGCAACACCTGGTTCCAGCCACTGATTATCGGTACAGACGTATGGAAAGAGTTTGGTTACAGTTCCATCGTTTATCTGGCTGCGATTACGTCCATTGATCCCGGTCTGTATGAAGCGGCAGGAATGGATGGAGCAAGTTGGTGGAGAAAAGTGTGGCATATTACATTGCCAGGCATGCTGCCTATTATTCTGCTCATGGGCGTAATGAGTCTGACCAACATTTTGAGCGCTGGTTTCGATCAAGTCTATAATCTGTATAACCCGGTTGTCTATGAGTCGGGCGACATTCTGGATACCTATGTCTATCGGATCGGTCTCGTTGGGCGACAGTATAGCTTCGGTACAGCTGTTGGTTTGTTCAAGTCCGTTATCGGTATTGTTTTGCTCATGTCTGCCAACCAGTTGGCCAAAAAATATACGGACCGAAAAATATTCTAAGGAGGCCAAACCTGTGTCCTATTCTACAAACTTAAAAGATCGAATTGGCCGGTTTGCCATCTATGCCATCGTCATCATGCTGGCATTGGTCTGCCTTCTTCCGTTATGGAATATCGTCGCCATTTCATTCAGCAGCAGCGAGGCAGTATCCGCGAACGCAGTAGGTCTCGTTCCAGTTAATTTCACAACAGCAGCGTATACCAAAATTATCGAAGATGCACAGTTCTGGCGCTCCTTTGGTATATCCGTTCTACGTGTTGCGCTAGCTCTTGTGCTTAACATGATTCTGATTATTTTAATGGCGTATCCGCTATCCAAATCAAAAAGAGATTTTAAAGGCAGAAACATTTATATGAATATCATGATTTTTGCCATGTTGTTCAGTGGAGGCATGATTCCCAGTTACCTGCTGATCAAAAACCTGGATATGCTGAATACGATCTGGGCACTTGTTCTGCCAGGCGCTGTCCCGATATTCAGTGTCATTCTCGTGATGAATTTCTTCTCCGCTGTACCTAAAGCGCTTGAAGAAGCAGCATTCATCGATGGGGCCAATCCGCTCCAGGTCTTGTTCAAAGTGTATGTTCCCGTATCCATTCCTGCACTGGCGACAGTCGCCTTATTCAGTATCGTGGGTACGTGGAATGACTTTTTCGGCGGGTTGATCTATATGACCAAAGTGAGTAATTATCCGTTAATGACCTATATTCAGTCCCTTAACGTGAATATTGCTGATTTGCTTCAAGCGGGCACAAATTCCAGCGAACTCAGTAACCTGACTGAAATATCGAACAAAAACCTGAATGCAGCCAAAATCGTAGTCGCTGTTATCCCGCTATTGCTGATTTATCCGCTGCTGCAAAAATACTTTGTGACGGGCATTGTCGTAGGATCGGTCAAAGAATAACATTAGAGAGGTTGAATGGAACATGGAAAATAAAAAATGGTGGAAAGAAACCGTTGTATATCAGATATATCCACGTAGCTTTCAAGATCGAAACGGGGATGGCATCGGAGACTTGGAGGGCATTGTGTCCCGATTGGATTATTTGCAGCAACTCGGCATCGGTGCGATCTGGTTATCACCCGTTTGCAAGTCTCCTCAAGATGATTACGGATATGATATTTCAGATTATCAGGACATTGATCCGATGTTTGGGTCTTTGGAAGATATGGAAACGTTAATTGATGAAGCCGGGAAACGAGACATTCGGATCATTATGGATTTGGTGTTGAACCACACTTCGGATGAACACCCCTGGTTTCAAGAAGCCAAAAAAGGTAAAGACAATCCGTACCATGACTACTACATCTGGAGAGATGGCGTGGAAGGAACACCTCCGAACGACCTGGGGTCCACCTTTGGTGGTTCAGCCTGGGAATGGGTGCCTGAGATCGGGCAATATTATTTGCATCTCTTTTCCGTAAAACAGCCAGATCTCAACTGGGAAAACCCCAAAGTCCGGCAGGAGATATACAACATGATCAATTGGTGGATCGACAAGGGTGTGGGTGGTTTTCGCCTTGACGTGATCGACTTAATCGGTAAAGAACCGGATTTGAAGATTACGGGAAACGGACCTAATTTGCATAAATATATCAGGGAACTGAGCAAGGAGACGTTTCAAAAAGCGGAAGACCTGCTAACCGTTGGAGAAACATGGGGCGCCACTCCGGAAATCGCCAAACTGTACAGTAATCCAGACGGAAGTGAGTTTTCAATGGTCTTCCAATTTGAACACATCAGCTTGGATGAACAAGAAGGCAAAGGAAAGTGGGATCTTAAACCTTTGGATGTGATGGCATTAAAAACAGTGCTGTCCAAATGGCAGACAGAGCTCAAGGGTGACGCCTGGAACAGTCTGTTCTGGAACAACCATGACTTGCCTCGAATCGTGTCACGTTGGGGAAATGATGGAGAATTCAGAGTTGAATCGGCTAAAATGTTGGCTACCCTTCTTCATGGCATGCAAGGTACGCCTTACATATATCAAGGTGAAGAGCTGGGTATGACGAATGTTCAATATGCGATCGAGGATTATCGGGATATTGAATTGCTCAACTTTTATAAGGAAAGAATGGAGAAAGGTTATCCTGAACAAAGCGTGATGGAGTCGATCTACGCCAAGGGCCGCGATAATGCACGCACACCTATGCAATGGGATACTTCCGATAACTCGGGTTTTACACAAGTGGAACCTTGGATTAAGGTGAATCCAAATTATAAGCAGATCCATGCCGAGGAAAGTTTGAATAACCCTGAATCCATATTCCATTATTACCGGAAGTTAATCCAACTCAGAAAAGATCATGAAGTCATTGTATATGGTGATTATGAGTTGATCTTTCCAGAGAACCCAGACGTGTTTGCTTATACCCGAACGTTGAATAGTACGACAATTCTTGTGGTATGCAATTTCCAAGGATATACGACTGAACTTCCGCTTCAGGAGCAATTAACAGGTTCTCATCAGCTTTTGGTAGCTAACTATACAGGTGAACTCTCGGAGAGCGAATTACGTCCATATGAAGCCAGAATGTACCTTATCCATGATTAAAGCATAATACGTTATATAATGTTCAGTTCTCAAGAAAGAAGGATTGTATTCAATGAAAAGAGTATGGTGGAAAGAAGCAGTAGCTTATCAAATCTATCCGAGAAGTTTTATGGATTCCAACGGGGATGGCATTGGCGACATTAAGGGGATCATTTCAAAACTGGATTATATTCAAGATCTCGGTATTGATCTGATATGGATCTGTCCGATGTATAATTCACCTAACGACGATAATGGGTATGACATCAGCGATTACTGTTCCATTATGGATGAATTCGGCACGATGGCGGAATTTGATCAATTACTGAATGAAGTTCATCTTCGCGGCATGAAACTCATTATGGACTTGGTGATCAATCATACAAGTGACGAACACCCGTGGTTTATTGAATCCAGAGCTTCACTGGATAATCCCAAACGGGATTGGTACATCTGGAAAGATGGGAAGAATGGGGACGAACCGAACAACTGGGAGAGCATCTTTGGCGGTTCTGCTTGGGAATATGATGAAGTCTCCGGACAGTACTATCTCCATCTGTTCTCCAAAAAACAACCAGACTTGAATTGGGCAAATAAAGAAGTTCGGAAATCCATATATGAAATGATGAATTGGTGGCTGGATAAAGGGATTGATGGTTTTCGTGTGGATGCAATCAGCCATATTCACAAAGAAGAGGGTCTCTTGGACATGCCAATAAGAGAAGGCGTCAAATACATCTCCTCTTTTGAAAAACATATGAATGTCAAGGGAATCCAGAGTTATCTGCAAGAAATGAAAGAGAACACATTATCCAGATATGACGTCGTGACTGTTGGGGAAGCAAATGGAGTTAAGGTAGAGGACCAAGAAGATCTGCTGGATTGGATCTGTGAAGTCAGAGGGAAATTTAATATGGTCTTTCAATTCGAACACCTGGACCTTTGGAAAAACAGTACAGACAGGCAACTGGATGTTCCCAAATTGAAAAACGTCTTGACCAAGTGGCAAAAATCACTGGAAGGCGTCGGCTGGAATGCTTTGTTTATTGAAAATCACGATCAGCCTCGCAAAGTTTCATCTTGGGGAAATGATACGGAGTATTGGTATGAAAGTGCCACAGCACTTGGAGCCATGTACTTTTTCATGCAAGGCACACCTTTCATATATCAGGGGCAAGAGATAGGCATGACAAACGTGGCTTACCCTTCCATAGCGGATTATAACGACATAGCCGATCGGAATTTATATCAGATCAAACGCGAAGAGGGGATGTCGCATGAGGAGATCATGAACATCATCTGGGCTTCGAGTCGCGATAACTCCAGAACACCGATGCAGTGGTCTTCGGCCAAAGAGGCCGGGTTTACCAGTGGAACACCATGGCTGAAGGTGAATGACAATTACATCAATATTAATGTAGAGAAACAACTCCAGGAACCACGTTCTATTCTTCAATTTTATAAACAAATGATTCAGCTGCGAAAAGAGCACGATACGCTGACTTATGGGATCTATGAGCTCCTTATGCCGGATCATCCGAGTGTATATGCATATACACGCACACTGGCAGACCAACAGGTGCTGGTAGTAATCAATCTTTCTGAAGATATTGTGCAGCTTGGGGAAGAAGAACTCGGCCTCAACTTCTCAGAGATCTGGCTTACCAACTATGAGAATGGCTTGCTGCCACTGGTGTTGCGACCGTTTGAAACTATTGTTGGATTAAGCGATATAGTAAAGTAAAGTAGGATACGTAAAAAGAAAAAGGCGCCTATATCATTCAGAAAATGATATAGGCGCCTTCTATTGTTGTGTAACCACATGAAAATTAGCTGCGAATACTCGTTTTATTGATGGAGAACATCCGCGTATTCAGAGATACGATCGAAACGTCCCTTGGCAAACGGACATAGAGGTAAAATCTTAATACCGTTTTCCCGCGCGTATTCTACCATCGCTTTGATAAGTTCATCGCCAAGCCCTTGTCCTCGGTAAGCATTTTCCACCAATGTGTGATCAATGATGTATAGCTCTGTACTCGAGATTACATAGGTCATCACCGCAGCAATGTCACCGTTATCTTGAATAAGAAATCTTTTATTGGCAGGTTCATGTTCTACGTTATGCATGTTCATCCTCTTTCTTTGTTGAATATTCACCGTCCAGAAGCTTATACGTCAATGCTCCGCTTGGACATGTGTCAATATGCTGGGCAATGGCCTCCGAAGTGTCACCATCAGGATCAACCCAAGGACGCTTGCTTAAATCAAAAACAGCAGGGAGGCCCTTTACGCAAATACCGGAATGAATGCAAACATCCGAATTAAACATAACCTCGATATCTTTACCATAATATAATTTCTCTTTAACCATAGTGCATTCACATCTTTCACTGTTAAGTTTGAGTTTGTTTACAGATCGATACCCTAGGCATCCATGGTAAGCCATGTCTGCCTAGCCCTTAATGTCCGAATTATAAATGAGGAATCGTTAATAAGTCAACGTGACACAGGACAAGAACACGGTCATTTTATATGCTGATCATAACCCTGAGTCCTCCGAAAAATTAACGCTCCAAGAAAGTTATATTTCCGGCGATTCTAAGTTGTCATCTAACAACACCTTTAATGGAGTTTGGGAACTTATTTAGTGACTTCGATCTGAAATTGATCGGAATATGATTTGAGGTTGCCTGCAAGACCAGCGAGTTCCCCGGAGATGTTCGACAGTTCGTTTGCCGATCGCTGCTGCTCCACAGCACTAGCCGTGACTTCTTCGGCCATGGCTGAAGTTTCCTCGGTTGCGGAAGCAATATAACTGAGATTCTGTTCCAACTCCTGACGAATAGAGTGCATATCCATCGTCCGGCTGTCCAAACTCTGAGCCAACTCATGCACTTCGGTCGATAAGCGGCTAACCTGTCCAAATGCCTGGAGACAATCAGCGATTTGTTTCTCCTGTTCCTTAACAGCTACCATATTCGCATCAAAATGACTGCCCATCCGATGTATCTCTTGAACAAATGAACCCAGGATCTCATCAATCTCCTGGATCGAACGTTCGGATTGTTGAGCGAGCTGTCCCATTTCCCCAGCAACGACTGCAAAGCCTTTACCCGCTTCTCCAGCCCGGGCTGCTTCAATTGAAGCATTCAGGGATAGTATTTGAGTTTGTTTTAAAATGTTGTGAATCTGACCGCTAATAGAGGAAGCGAGTTCGGATTGAGTCGTCAGAGACCTGGAAATATCCTGTTGATGCTCAACACGCTTGGCATTCTCTCGGCCCTTCTCAAGCAGAACCTCATGTTCACGTGTAACTTGTACTTGAACAGAAGATAGCTGCTCTGAAGTATAAGTAAACTGTTTCACATATGAACCTACTTCATCCATTATTTTGCCGAGATTCTCTGAATGCTGGACGGAGTGTTCTGTCTCTTCAGCCTGTTTCATTGAACCTATGGCAATTTCCTCGATCGCTCTGGAAAGTTCTTCGCTCTGACGCTGGTTTGTCTGAGCGGTTTCCGAAATATCTTTTGATGACTGCTGTAATGTATTTGAACCTTGCTGTATTCCCATCAGAATGTTCGTCAATTGGGCAACCATGATGTTAATCAAATCACTAATGTCACCGAGTTGATCATTGGACATGTGTGTGGATACGACTTTGAGATTCCCATCAGCAACCTGCTCGAGACTTGACTTAATATCGCGTACTTGTCTAAGAATACCTCGTACTACGAATAACATCATGACCAAAGAAAGAATCAGTACAACCACAAAAATCGGGATAATGGTCTGATAAGCATTATTCACAGATGTCGCGGAGACTTGATTCACTGCTCCAGCAGAAATATCAATGCCCAGATAGCCAATGACAGCACCTTGCGAATCCTTGATTGGTGTAAAGGAGGACAATAGCTGTCCCCAGGTTGGATCATCTACAATGCCTGTTGTGACGACTTCACCGCGTAACAAGCGTTCCTGAATCTGGGGATTGAATTCCATTGCAGTGCCGTAAGGACTATATTCCGTATCGTCCCAATTCGCTCCATCCACGGTGTAAATCCACCCGTCCGAAGTTTTGTTATACATATAAACATACAAGGCTCCCGATTGAAGCCTAACTTTAACGAGTTCGTCCCTAAGACTTTTATATTCGTTGCTCTCCTCTGAAGCAGTAGAAGATAATGTCTTAATTAATTCCGACTCCTGACCTAGTTGAGAGGCGGTATTCACAGCCAGCTGCTGATTGTTATGCTGCATGGTCATTAATGATGCATTTTCACTGGAGTCGATGGTGGCCCATATGATTAGACCGCCCATGGCCAGTAGCGGAACCAGAATAATCAAATACAGTTTGAACCTTAAATCCATCTTTTTTTTGCGAGTCTGTCTCACGTACGGTTCCCCCTTGGATGTAATAAAGTAAATATGGTTATTCGTATAACCCCATACTATTTATCGTAATATTGAAGGGGGAAATGAAGACTAACACTAAATTTGTATATACATATACGTAGGAGAATATGATCATTTGTAGTACCAGTGCACTCAACCCGAATGTAGAAGTTACGTCTTGCATCAAGAAACGTTGTCATTAACCAAAAAAAGCTCCACCAGCTTTATGCCAGTGGAACGCTTAATTTTTCTCTAAGACATTCTGTTCAATATACAAATATACTCATGGATGCTCATTGCAGAAACGGTCGATATAATCGGAACATTGCCCAGGTTCATCTTCCATAACGAAATGACCTGCTTTGGGAATGACATGCAGGCAGGCATGGGGAATATCCTGGACAAGCCTCTTTGCATAAGCGAGGGGCTGCCATTCATCTTCTTCCCCCCATAAAATTTGAACGGGAACCTTCAGCTTGGGTAAATCTGTTCCATAGGATTCAGTATATTTTGCATTATAGTGAGCTACCTGATGGGAGAAAAAAGAGGCTTTGCCCAATGAACCTGTATGGGGTTCCAGATATGCATCCAGTGTATCGCCAGTCATAAGCTCTTTATTATACACTGCCATGGGTAATTGTTTCTTTAGCATGATATCAAAATCTGCACGGGGCATTTGTTCAACCTGTTCAAGCTGTTCTTCAATAATTTTCTTCCAGGTTGGTGAGGGCCACGAATCATAGCTGGGCATGTTGAGTAACGTAAGCGATTGTACACGTTCAGGCTGTTCCAAGGCCAGTTGGACTCCGACAATTCCACCTAGATCGTGGGCTGCGACATGTAAACGATCCATTCCGAGTTCGTCTAAAAGCTGACTAAACAGCGTATATTGTGTTGCCACAGAAGTATCTGCTTCGAGTGGTCTTTCGGATGCTCCATATCCAAGAAGGTCATGTACGTAGACTTTATACCCTTTTTGAACCAGCGCGGGTATTACTTTTCTCCATTCATAGCTATAAGAGGGTGTTCCGTGAAGGAGCCATATGGGAGAGCCTTCTCCGTATTGCTCATAAGCGATTCGATATCCATTAATCAAGATGGATGACGTTGCTACTGTTTGCATAGTGATTACTCCCTTCCATAAACGATTGAGATTAAAAATGAAATGGGCTCTTAATGAGCTACATTGAATATAAACGATTGCTTTACATTAGTTAAATTGATAGTTTATATGTAAACGATCAGTTTTAATGATGTTACAAAGAAGGGAGCCAATGATGGAAATACGTCATCTGGTCACATTTATTGCAATTGTGGAACACGAGGGATTTACCAAAGCTGCTGAACATCTTGGATACGCGCAATCTACAATTACATTGCATATTAAGGCGTTGGAAGAGGAGATTAACTACCCTTTATTTGATCGAATTGGTAAGCGGGTTATTTTAACGGAGACCGGGAAAAAATTGTTGCCACATGCCCAAAAAATGCTTGAGCTTTATCATATGATTAAGGAAGTGACTGTTGCACAAGGTGAATTAACAGGTAATATCGTGATCAGTATTGGGGAAACGTTGTTGATCTATCGTTTTCCACCTATTATTGAAGAGTTCAAAAAATTGCATCCTCATGTCAATATCGAGTGGCACCAATTAGATTCCGTACATTATAAAGAGAATTTGATGCAAGGTAAAAGTGATATTTCCTTCATGTTGGGGACAGAGGTGCATGATCCCAATCTGTACAGTGAGAAATTGGCTGAGGAGCCCATGATGCTGCTGTACCCCAATTCATTTGAGCTACAACGGGACATTGTACGAAGCAATTTACTTTTTACCGAAAGAGGTTGCGGTTATCGCACATTGTTTGAACAATGCATTGAAGAGTATCAGATTGGGATTACTTCCAATATTGAATTCTGGAGTATTGAAGCTGTGAAACAGTCGATATTGAGCGGTATGGGCATATCCTTGTTACCTCGAATTACGGTAGAGAAGGAGCTGAAGGAAGAAAAACTTTCAGGTCAGCAGTACAAACAAAATCTAGCTACGCAGTTGCTGTATCCCAAAAACAAGTGGATCTCTCCCCAAGTAGAAGCTTTTATTGAGATCGTTAGAAAGCATGCCGCCCTCTGGTAGCTCATTTCAACCGTCCTTTATAGCCTACCACTGAACCGTTGGATTGCTTCCTCGGTCACCGGCGTGAAGAGATTAACCAGATTACCGTCAGGATCACGAAACAGCACAGCACGATTCCCCCACGGCATTGTGCTAGGTTCCTTTACCCACTCATCAACAAACGGCTTCAAGCGCTCGTATTCGGCATCAACATCGTGGACGTGGAACTCAATAATGACAGTACGATTGTTGGCTGCCACAGCGGAACCAGCGCCAAATAGTTGCACCGTCTGGGAGTGGCCGATCGCTAGAGTGCACGATGGCATAACGAGTTCGGCAAAGACAGGTGCAGGGCGTTCCGCCGAAACACCCGTGATTTTCTCATAGAACTCGACGAGACGATCCACGTCATCAGTAATGATACGCAAAGAAGCAAAATTCACGAGATATCATCCTTCCTATAATAAGTAATACATTTTGGACCAAAAACACTTCGCATTTACTTCTACTCCTTTACAATTGCTTACTCCAACTATACAAATACACTACTGACAACAGTATGTCAGTAGTGTTTTACGAAGAAACCACCGTCCACTAGCCATCATTCTATAGAACGTATTAGAGTTTCAAAGTGAGGGTAAGTGCTAAAAATCGATTGTACTTGGTGGTAAACAGTGTTACTCTAAAAGTCTGTGTTCGACAATATATTTAATACTAGCCACCAATTTAGTTGTAAAGAAAGGTAACACTATGATAAAAGTTGAAAACTTATCCTTCTCATTTCCACAAAAGGAACTATATAAAAACATTTCATTTACGTTTGAAGAGGCACAACATTGTGCTTTTATCGGAACAAGCGGAAGTGGAAAAAGTACACTGATCGATATCCTGATGGATCCGGAACGATATTTGTTCGAGGGCAGGTTAGAGATAGACCCTGATTGCAGAATCGGGTATGTGAGTCAGTTTTTGCAAGTAGACAAAACAAAAGAAATGACCGTTTTTGAATATATCGCAGAAGAATTCATCAAGATACAAGATGAAATTACAGCGATTTATGCGGAGATGGCCACCACATCGGATATGGATTCCCTGATGGAAAAGCTTCAATTGGCTTTGGATGCCTTCGAGGCGATGGATGGTGATAATTTCGAAAAAAACATCAATAAGCAGTTAAACCTTGCCAACCTCATGAAGCTCAAAGATCTTAGTATATCCGCCATAAGCGGCGGGGAATTCAAACTTATTCAAGTGATGAAGGAAATGCTGAATCGTCCAGACTTCATGATTATGGACGAACCCGATGTATTTCTAGACTTTGAAAACCTGAACGCGCTTAAAAAATTGATTAACTCCCACAAGGGAATGCTGCTGGTCGTTACACACAACCGGTATCTGTTGAATCATTGTTTCAACAAAATCATACACCTAGAAAACACAGAGCTCCAGGAGTTTGACGGGCGATATATCGATTATAACTTCTCACTGCTTCAGTCTAAGATCGAACTGCAAGAAATCGCGGTTGCAGAAGCTGAAGAAATTGAGAGATACGATCACATCATCGACAATCTTAGAGAGATCGCCACATATAATTCGGAAGCCTCGAGAGGCAGAGCGTTAAAAGCCAGAGTCAAGTTTCAAGAGAGATTGGAAGCACGTCGAATAAAAGAACCCTTTGTCGATATCAAACAGCCAAATATCCGTTTTGGGATCGATAAGGAAATGGAAGACACCGTTGTAGTTAACGTCAATAACTATAGCGTTTCCTTTGACGAGTTGCTTTTGGAAAATGTGAACTTTGAGATCAAATCGACAGATAAAGTAGCCCTGATCGGTCCTAACGGTACCGGGAAAACGACTTTACTCCGAGAAATCTTTAAAAATAATCAGGATTCCATTGAAATAGATACCGATGTTAAAGTGGCCTATTTATCTCAGGTTCAAGGCGAAATGTTAAAGGATTCGAATACCATCCTAAATGAATTCATAGATTCCGGGTTTCAAACGTATGATGAAATTAGATCGTATCTTCCAAACTATGGCTTTGAAGGAGAAATCCTTGATCAAAAGATTGAATCATTGTCTGGCGGTGAAAAAAACATGCTTCAATTGGCTAAAGTTTCTGCCAGTCAAGCCAACGTATTGCTCCTGGATGAACCAACAAGCCATTTGGATATCTATACACAAATCGCATTGGAGAAAGCCATTGAAGACTACAAAGGTGCGATTATCATGATTTCTCATGATTTTTATTCGGTTGTAAATGGTATGGATTATGTTTTAATTATTGAGGACAGAACGATTAGTAAAATGAGTATAGAAGAATTCAGACAGATGATTTATGCGAGTCATTTTGATGAAAACTATCTAGAAAATGAACAAAAGAAAAAGTCTGTTGAAATGAAAATTGAATTGGCTTTAAAAGATACTAATTTTGAACTTGCAAAAAGTTTGGTTGATGAGCTAGAAAAGCTGATTAAGTTGCTTTAGACAAGGTGAATATTCCATAAATCTAAATCCCCCTGTATGTGGATTAATCCGCATACAGGGGGATTTACTTCTAGAAACAGCTAAACGAGCTGATTCGCTGCAGATCAATGCCGGTGTATAGCCAGAAGAAGCCATTCCAGCGGAAGCCAGCCACCGAATTTCTACCGACAAATACCGGGTACATCCAGAAGCCGGGACCACGATCCGGCCAAATATATGTGTAGCGAAACAAACAGCCGGATATGGCTCTTGGATCTACCGCATATAACGAAGCGGGTTGCTGTGGAATGAATGATGGTGGCGGTCCGGTAGGTGCCTGCACGCCTTGTGGTCCGCCGCCTCCACCCCCGGGGAACGATGGCGGACCAGGAAATCCGCCGGGTCCTCCTGGTCCTCCGGGACCCCCAGGTCCGCCAAATCCTCCACCAGGTCCAAAAGGAGGTAAAAATGTCATATCACATCACTCCTGTTCATTAGTCTAATGTATTGTATGTAGGCAATTGAGCAGGGGAATGGGTGAAAGCCTATAAAAGGCTGCTAATTTGGTCATGGCCTTGTCAGGCGGATATTCAAAATAAAGACAAGCTCAAGCTGCGACCGTTTATCCTTGGGCATGTCCGAGTAGTGAGTTTCTTTCATGTTTTGGGAAAATTGGACAAAACTACGGTGAAGCCATAATAGATTTATACGAACTGCAAAAATGCACTGGGAGCAATCCCGGTGCATTCTCCTTTTAAAATGAGCGATAGGCCAAGACCTTTTTTTTCCATTCATTTCGTTAACGAGTGCGAAAGTCCTGTGGTGTGCAACCATAATGCTTTTTGAATATTTTTATAAAATGCGGCGGAGCCAAAAAACCAAGCGCCTTGCTGACATCTGCAATTTTGAGGTCTGAGTTCAATAACAGGTAAGATGCTCTGTTCATACGTAAGCTGTACAAATAATCACCAATCGTTTCTCCAGTGACCGTTTTGTACACCTTGGACAGGTAAACGGGGTGCAGGCCGATATAATCGGCAATGACCTGAAGGGAGATACCTTCTGCCAAATGCTCCTGAATGTATGTTCTCACTTTAGACGTAATTTGTTCGTGCGCATTCATCAGCTGATTGGAGGCCTGCTTGCGTCGCTGATTAATCATTTTCTCTGCCCAGCTATATATGCGTTGGCCGGATAACTGGCTTTTTTTCCGAAGCAAAAATTCGAACTCCTCCCCAAGCATTTCCTCAACCGTCGTGTCCTGCGATTTTAGTGAAATCGAGAATGTGGAAGACAGGTAGAGTAGTACTGTAAACAATTGATCGTGGGACAGTTCTTTGCCAACTTCGTTCAAGAAAAGAATTCTGGAAATTTTGCTTATGGCCTCATCCCAATTACCTGATTCCAGCAAGTTAGGGAGCAAGGGTGGCTCATACAAATTAATTAGGTTTTGCTGTTCATGGGAATCCGCATCCTTTTTGTCCAGCGTAATAAAATAGCTTTTGTTGCTGCCCACATTCCGATTGATGGCTGACACGGAGGCTAAATATAGATCGGAGAGGTGGTCAGGGAAGAATTGCTCTTTACTCAGACAAATGGAGATGGCTCCCTTTAAAAATTTTTGCACATTGTTTTGCAGTCTGACCGCGTGGGAGTCGACTGAATCGAGTGCATGCAGATCACTGTTTTTGATCAGAAATACCAGATATCCCTGCTCTGTAATGCAATGCCACAGCTTGAACGGATGCTGAAACACTTCTTCGGCTATATTGGTTACAGCATATTCGAGCAAGGATAATGACCGAAGATCATAACCGGAAAATTCTTCCTCCATCCGAATGACCATCATAATAAAGGGGTCAGAGGACGCAAAGGGAATCTCCAGCATGCTGAGACGCCCGGCCAAAATCTGATGGCTCATGGCTTTGTTCTGAAGAAGTTCCTTGAGCAGCTGATTGCGCAACAAGGGCATATTGGCGTGAAGAGCATGCTGAATTTGCTGAAATGAACTGATGCGTTCCCATTCGTGCTCAATATTGGCGATAGCCTTTGTTACAGCTTGGATGAGCTCATCGGTATTTATCGGCTTCAGCAGATAATTAGCAGCCTGATACTGAATTGCTTTTTGGGCATATTCAAACTCATCGTGACCAGACAAAATAATACATCTAATTTTACTGGAGAATCGCCGAATCTCCAAAATAAGCTCCAAACCATCCATCTCGGGCATACGAATATCGGTAATCATGATATCAACAGCGTATTTGGAAGCGATATCGAGAGCCTCCGCAGCCGAGTAAGCTCTATGCACTTCCTGGATGCCATAATCTTCCCAGGGAATTGTCAGCGCGAGACTATCAACAACCGATTTCTCGTCATCCACTATTAATAAACCGTACAAGCTAATTCCCCCTCTATAGACAAGCTGTTACAACACTTATTGTATTGTATGATGGCCGAACTATCATTTCAATGGATGCCGCCTTGGCTCACCTCAAATCTTAAGAAAACGATACAGATGTTCAGAAATACCTATGCGGATTACCGCTGCATATGGCTTGCGAGGCATGAAAGCTTTCTTTGTATTCAGATTGCGTTATATCACATTAAGAAAGCGCTATTTCATGTCATTCAACGAGACAGTATTATTAAAAAGAGAACTAAAACAATATTATGCGGGACCTTACATAACCGTTTTGCATGTCAAGGATACCTGCCGATAGATGAAGGAGTGTCTGGATGATGAATCGTGATATCAAGCAAATCGTGAAACAGTTAACTTTAAACGAAAAGGCAACACTATGCTCAGGTAGCAGCTTTTGGACAACGCATGCTATAGAACGTTTGGATATTCCATCCATTATGATGACTGATGGTCCTCATGGATTACGCAAGCAAGCAGGTGATGCCGACCATTTGGGACTGAATGGAAGTGTTCCCTCCACTTGTTTTCCATCGGCGGTTGGGTTGGCCAGCTCCTGGAACCGGGATCTCGTTCAACTTGTCGGAGAAACAATTGGTAAAGAGGCGCAAGCGGAGGATGTCGCCATTCTGCTCGGCCCAGGGGCGAACATCAAGCGTTCCCCGTTATGCGGGCGCAACTTCGAATATTTCTCAGAGGACCCTTACCTGACGGGTGAACTGGCAGCATCTCATATTTCAGGTGTGCAAAGCCAGGGTGTGGGAACCTCACTTAAGCATTTTGCAGTGAACAATCAGGAGCATCGCCGAATGACTACCGATGCGGTGGTCGACGAGCGGACGTTAAGAGAAATCTATCTTACCGGGTTTGAGAAGGCGGTCAAGCAAGCGCAGCCATGGACAGTAATGTCTTCTTACAATAGAGTGAATGGAACGTATGCGTCGGAGAATGAATATTTGTTGAATACCATTCTGAAGAAAGAATGGGGACATGAGGGCTTTGTTGTGACAGACTGGTCCGCAGTGAATGAGATCGCAGCCAGCATCGCCGCGGGACTTGGACTGGAAATGCCTTCTTCCAACGGAGAAGGACCACGTAAAATTGTGGAGGCGGTGAATGGCGGCGAGTTATCCGAAGAAAAGCTTGATCAATCCGTGGAGAGGTTGTTAGCTGTTATTTTCAAGACGGCAGAGCATAAACGTCCAGAAGCAACCTTTGATTCTGAGCAGCATCATCAGATTGCCAGAGAGGTAGCAGGAGAAACAATGGTTTTGTTGAAAAACGAGGACGATATTCTTCCGCTGAGCAAGAATAGCCGCATTGCCGTTATCGGAGAGCTAGGTCAGAAGGTCAGATATCAGGGCGGCGGCAGTTCGCATATCCATCCTACTCAACTGGATAACCCTTATGAACAGATGGTTTTACTTGCTGAAGCGGATGCATCGGTGACTTATGCTGAGGGCTACAAGCTTGCTTCAGATGAAAGTGACCCGCTATTGATGAAGGAAGCCGTCGAGGCGGCCAAGGCAGCGGAAGTCGCTGTGCTGTTCATTGGTCTGCCTGACCGCTATGAATCGGAAGGATATGACCGGTCTCACATGGACATCCCCGCTAACCAATCGGCGCTAATCAAAGCCGTTGCCTCAGAGCAGCCTAACCTTGTTGTCGTATTAAGCAATGGATCACCGATTGTGATGCCATGGCTTGATGATGTGAAGGGAGTACTTGAGGCTTATCTGGGCGGTCAGGCAACTGGAGGAGCCATGGCGGATCTGTTGTTCGGAGAAACAAACCCAAGCGGTAAGCTGGCGGAAACGTTCCCGCAATCGGTGCATCATAACCCTTCGGCTCTGTTTTTCCCCGGGGACGGAGATCGTGTGGAATACCGTGAAGGCATATATGTTGGTTATCGTTACTATGATCGTAAGGGCATTGAACCGTTGTTCCCGTTTGGTTACGGATTGAGCTATACACAGTTTGAATATACCGGTCTGAATCTGAACGATACACAGTTCAAGGATACGGATCGGGTTACGGTAACTGTTACGATTCGAAACACAGGCACTCGTTACGGTCAAGAGGTTGTGCAATTGTATGTGCGGGATCAGCAAACCGTAGTAAGTCGTCCGGACAAGGAATTGAAGGGATTTGCCAAAATCGGACTGGAGCCGGACGCTGAGGGCAGCGTTTCCTTCACACTGGATAAACGCAGCTTTGCCTATTATAATGTTGATTTGAAGGACTGGCATGTAGAGAGCGGTTCCTATGATATTTTGATTGGCTCATCCTCTCGTTCCATTCTCCTGCAACAGACGGTCAACGTGGAGTCCACAACAACCGGGCCAGTACCTACCTTTGACCGTAATACAACGCTGGGTGAGCTGCTCGCCAATCCAAAAACGATGGCTGTCATGAGTCAATTACAGGGACTGGTTCCAGAGGGAACGGAAGAGGCACAATCCGATGCGATATCCTCCGAAATGATTCAGGCAACCATGAAATACATGCCGCTTCGTTCGTTGATTCCGTTTACGGGAGGGGCTTTCACGGAGGAAACTCTTTCCCAGTTGCTTGCTGGATTAAATGCGGCTGTTCGTCAGTAAAATCAAACTTCTGCTTCAACTATAAAACGCTCAAAAACGCCTATAAGTCATGACTTATAGGCGTTTTCCATCTAAGGATGTTATAAGATGTATTCAGGATGTACACATCATCGAGAGGGCTGCTCCATCTGATCTCACAGCGGTCCTCATAGCACAGCTATCAGTTATATCTTAAAATCGGAACCGCTATTCAGGACTTGAGATGATCCAAAAATATGTTCTTAAGGATATTAAATTGCTCGGCTTCGTCCACTTTTGTTTGGAAGGCTTCAATGCCATTGAGCATCGCTGTTTTTTTGGAGAAGTTGCCAAAGACATTAATCATCGTGTTAATCGTTTCAACCACATTAGCATCGTTACGAACAGATCCATCCTTTTGACCAAGCTCAGCCAGCTCTGCACAAAGCATAATAATCTGTTGGTAGTTAGAATGATACATCTCGATATCCTCCAACGGGGACTTGGACATTGCGACGTAACACTCAAAAGCTTCTATTAATTTGGAACTTCGCTGGCTTTCTACCTGCTGGAAAAAAACTAACGAGTCGAAAAGGCGGCCAAGCTTGTCGTAGCAGGTGCCTTCACCTCTGATAATATCGGAGAATACCAGAACCTCGGACTGAACAATATCTGAAGCTACAGCAACAATAAGCTGCTCTTTCCGCGGAAAGTAGCGAAAAATTGTGGCCACGCCTAGTACTGCCTCGTCCGCAATATCCTGCATGGTCGCTTGCTCGAAGCCTTTATTCAAAAAAGCAATTTTAGCTGCTTCAATTATAGCTGCTCGTCTTCTTGTTTTGAGGTCACTGCGCTCTTGTTGAAGCCTTTGACGGGGTTCTATTGTAAAAACCTCCTTGTTGGAATGAACTCAAACTATGCTATCAAACTAGACTCTTTTCTGTCAACGTAAGGATTCATTCTGCCAATTGGCGAGCGACCAGTTTAATCGGACACGCATGCCTCCAAGGGGACTCTGTTCAAACTGGATACCCGAATGGGTAGCGTCCTGAATGCGCAGACGCTCCGCAATATTCCAGAGTGCACATCCCATCGTGTCCACAGGCGGCTCGGATATTCTGGCCTTAAGTGCATTAATTTCTTCCTCCGTCATGCCTTTCCCGTCGTCGTCAACCACAATACAGAGCCCGTGTTCCGTGCGCTCAACGGTGATATGAATGGAACCGGAATCCCACTTGGCTTCTATGCCATGGATGATGCTGTTTTCCACCAAAGGCTGAATGAGTAGTTTGGGAATCGGGACAGATCTTAGCTCGTCCGGTAGCTCAATCTGATAAGAGAGACGGTCCATGCGTAAGCTCTGTATCTCAAGGTAATTGCGAACGATACCCAACTCTTTTTCCAAACAGGTCATCGGCTCGTCAAGGCGTGTGGTGTACCTGAAATATTCAGCCAAGTTCTGGGTCATGGCAGTAACCGCTTCCTCATTGCCCAATCTTGTCATATTATTAATGAAAAAGAGACAATTATATAAAAAGTGAGGATTAATCTGGGCTTGTAGCTGTTTCAGCACCGCTTCACGAGCTACGATTTTTTCCTTGTATACCTTTTCAATCAAATCCTCAATCTGTCCGGCCATGTCGTTGAATTGACCATATAAGTAATCAAATTCATTACCGCTCTGCCGCTGAATACGATAAGAGAAGTCGCCATGCTTCAAAAGACGAACACCTTTTAACAGAGCAAGTATGGGGATCTGTACCTTGCGGAAAAGAACAACAATAATCGTGACCCCCGCCATAAACAGCATGACACAGGCAGAGTAAAACCAGAATTGGGTCATTCGTATAGGCTGTAACGCTTTATCAAGAGGCATAAAATCAATTAAATACCAACCGAGCTGATGAGAGTACACATAATTGACAATGTACTGGGCTCCGTTAACCGAAACGGTTTCTGTACCGGAGGATGGTTGTAGATGACCGGTTAGCTCCTTCATGATGAGAGGGGTAATGGAATTAGCCTCTTTGCGAGTAATCAATTGCTCGTCCGGTTTATAGAATAACGTCTCATTCTCGCTCTGATGTGAGTTCTCAACTATATCCTCCAGATTGCTGCGCGGGAACTCCAACCGAATAATGATCTGTGGACTGACCTTGTATTTATAATATTTAGCTGTAGCTGCATCATAGTTCCAGCCTGATTTCAGTGAATCTACAGAGGGAGTCTTCATATCTAACTCCGAAGAAATGATCCATTGATTCAACAGAACCGAGTAGACCGATATTTTGTTATTCCATCCCTCGGACAAACTTTGCAAATTGACTCTCACAGCAACATTTTGAATCAACTGTACCTGCTCAAAGGAACTCATCACGTCAATGGATCGCAGCAGTGCAATAGAATTGTCCGTTTCCATGGAGATGGATAACATATTCAGCCGATTTATGCTCTGATCGAGTGAGTTAACGACAAACTGCACTCGATTGAGATTGTTGGTTTCAATATCCTTTTGAACGGTATCCAGACTGGATTGAACCGAGAAGGTATACATGACCAGGACGGCGACAAGCATAATCAGCGTGATGGCCACTATGTTCATAAAGGTCCTGTATTTCTTTTTCAACCCTTAACGCCTCCTGCCAACGATGTAAATTCACCTTATTGTAGGCTGGCATTGGATGAAATACAAGTGATTTGGAATGTAATATAGATGAAGGTTAAGAATGAATTATCTAATGTTGAAAAAGCGTTATTTCGACTGTATAACTGGCACGATATGATGAAGATGAATTAGATGAAGGAGTGCATTTCGCACATGAGTAGCAAAATATACCTGTCTCTTTCTGTTGCTTGTTTGATTCTGTTTACCGCCGCATGCAGTGGTAAAGCACAAGAGCCTATGCCTGTAAAAACAGGTGTGATCGTAACAACAGTCAAAATGAATGATCCAACCACCATCTACAAAAATGGCGAAACTGCTGCCGATAATGTACATATCCGTTGGGCCAGAGAAACGCTTGGCGTGGATATTCGGACCCAATGGAGTGCTCCTGTCGATGACTATGATATGAAGCTTCGATTAATGCTCTCTGCTGACAATACGTTACCTGACGTGTTCTCATCCAATGTCATGGACACAGTCAATGGATTTATGATCTCAGGCAAACTGTTGGACGCTGGACAAGCCTTTGATCGATATGCATCATCCACTTGGAAAGCGGCTATGGCTGAAGTGCCAGAAGCATGGAAGCCTTTTGAGATTGACGGGAAACGGATGGCGATTCCGATCATTACGGAGCAAGCCTCGCAGTCCGTACTTTGGATTCGCAAGGATTGGCTAGATTATCTGAACCTGAAGGCACCAAGCAATCTTGACGAACTGGAAAGTGTAATGAAGGCCTTTACCTATGATGATCCAGACGGTGATGGCGTACAGAATACCTACGGTATTGATTTTGCAATCAAGGACCAGTATCTGGCCTCGCCTATCGGAGACATATCCTGGGTATTTGGTGCGTATGGAGCGATTCCAAGTATATGGAGCAAGAATGTACAGGGCAATCTCGTGTACGGAAGTATCCAGCCTCAGATCAAAACCGCACTGGCAAAACTGCAAGACTGGAAGAAAAAAGGATATGTGAGCAATAACATAGCTCTGCAGGACTTCAATCAGGTCAATAAAAATATCCTTGATGGCAAAGTTGGCATGGTAGCTGGTCCACGCTGGTTTGGAGATTATCCGCTGCAACAACTTAATGAAAAGGATCCGAAGGCTGAGTTTGTGCCTTATCCGATTCCTGCAGGAATGGACGGAACCACAGCGAGATTCAAAGGAAACTCTTACAGCGGGGCTTTAATGATCAGCGCAAACATTTCTGAAGAAGCCTTGCAGGCTTTTTTTAAGTATCAGAACTATCTGTATGAGGCTACGGTGACGAATAATCCGTTGTATCTGAGTGCCTATCAGAATGGATATGATTATGTACTGAACCCGGATGGTTCGGTGGATAGTGACAGCCGCGATATTCCCGGGGGGAAAGTGATAACGTTCAAATATACCCTCATGGGACAATATGCGAGTTACCCTTCCCGATTCAGAGCAGCTCTTCTGAAAATGGGCAAGCGAGAAGGGCTGAGCTCTCATGATCGCGCCATTTTGTTCAGTATGGGAATTGACCCTAAGGATGAGAAGCAGTATCCCATTATGAAGGCAAATGTTGTAGAGACCAGGCAGCGGCAGATTGATCGAGTCAATCTGTTTCAGGGGCCCCCGACAAAAACAATGCAAGCTCGAAACACTTATTTGCAAAAAATGGAACTGGACACCTTCAACTCCATTATTTATGGAGAGGAGCCACTCGCCATTTTTGATGAGTTCGTGAAAAAATGGATGGATTCAGGCGGAAGAAAAATCACGGAAGAAGTGAATGAATGGTACCAATCGGCGCAGACTCGGCCTTAAAGCAGGATGGTTAAACGTTCCGAAAGGTAATCGACAAGGGGAGGTTTCATCGATGAACATTACTCATATGAAAACAAATCACATCACTAATCCGCTCGGTTTTGCGGTAACCAAGCCAACCTTTTCTTATACCGTTACGGATACGACAGCGACAACACAGATCGCCGCACAGGTAGAAATTGCACTGGATGAATCTTTTGCAGAGCTTGTATTTGATAGCGGAATAACAGAGGATATGGATTCGCTCGCGTATTCACCGGATCTGGAACTGGTTGCACGGACGCGTTACTTCTGGAGAGTTCGATTATGGAATGAGCTTGGGGAAAAGGCGACCAGTGAAACGGCCTGGTTTGAAACGGCGAAGCAGGATGAACCATGGACAGCAAAGTGGATTACACCTGAACTGGAACCGACGATTCATCCAGTCCTCCAGAAAACGTTCGAAGTCAAAGGTCCCATCGCCAAAGCACGGGCGTACATCTGTGGTTTGGGAGTATACGAATTGGAACTAAACGGAGTCAAGGCTGGGGATGAGTACTTGGCCCCTCATTATAATGCCTATCACAAATGGCTTCAGTATCAAACCTACGATATTACCGACCTGCTGCAAGAAGGGTCCAACGCGATAGATGTCCGTTTGGGGAATGGCTGGTATAAGGGACGGTTTGGTTTTGAAGGAGATACCACTGCCAATTTGTATGGTGATCATTTTGCATTGCTGTCCGAGCTGGTGATTACGTATACGGATGGAACAGAAGTTGTTGTCCCTTCAGATCTGTCCTGGCATGCCACCCGCTCGAATGTGGTGGATGGTAACATCTATGATGGAGAAATCTATGATGCCACGCTGGACGTGACTGAGATTTATCCAGTTCGGGAAAGTGAAATGGGGTATGAGCTTTTACAAGCAAGAAAAAGTCTTCCGGTCGTGATCAAGGAAACCTTGAAGCCGATCGAAATTTTGACCACGCCTGCGGGAGAAACGGTCATTGATATGGGCCAGAATATGGTAGGCTGGCTGCAATTCCGTACTACGGCACCAAGCGGAACGGTCATCCATTTGCAATATGGCGAATTGTTGCAGAAAGGCAATTTCTACCGGGAGAACCTTCGCTCGGCTAAGGCGGAGTACATCTATACAGCAAACGGTGAAGAAGCTATTGTGCGTCCGTATTTCACATTTTACGGTTTCCGATATGTTAAGGTTGAAGGCTGGGCAGGCGAACTGGATCTGAATGACTTCACAGGCTGTGTGGTTTACTCGGATATGGAACGTACCGGGTATTTAGAAACCAGTCATGCTGGCGTGAATCGTTTGTTCGAAAATGCACTCTGGGGGCAAAAGGGAAACTTCCTAGATACCCCTACCGATTGTCCACAGCGCGATGAGCGCATGGGCTGGACAGGGGATGCACAGGTATTCTCCGGTACAGCAAATTACAATATGGATACGTATGCCTTTTTTAACAAGTATGGATATGATCTGTGGATGGAACAAGAGGATCGGAACGGTATGGTTCCGATGGTCATTCCGGTTGGACGTGTGCAGGGCGGAGGGTCCAGCGCCTGGGGAGATGCGGCAACCATTATTCCGTGGAACACGTATCTGCATTCCGGGGACCCATCCATTCTGGAGCAGCAGTTTGACAGCATGAAGACATGGGTAGATTACATCAAGCGTTCGGATGACGAATCCGGTAGTACACGTTTATGGGCGATAGGTTTTCACTTTGGTGACTGGCTTGCGCTAGATGGGGATGATCCGAACTCTCCAATGGGGGGAACAGATAATTACTTTATTGCCTCAGCCTACTATGCCTATTCTTCAGATATCGTAGCCAAGGCTGCCAAAGTACTTGGACATCATGATCTTGCCGCATCCTATGACCAGTTGGCGCAAGAGGTTAGAGCTGCAATTGTGAAGGAATACTTTACTGCGAATGGACGTCTGGCAGTAGATACACAGACCGCATACGCTATAGCGTTGTATATGGATCTCGTTCCTGAGCAACATAAAGCACGGATTGCAGAAGCTATTCGCTTGCGTGTACGCAAGGATCAGAACCACTTGAGAACTGGCTTTGTAGGTACGCCGTATTTGAACCGGGTTCTATCAGCATATGGAAGCAATGATATCGCCTATACGCTTCTGCTCAATGATGATTACCCAAGCTGGCTGTATGCGGTCAATATGGGAGCAACAACAATCTGGGAGCGTTGGAACTCCATTTTGCCAGATGGTACAATCAGTGAAAATGGTATGAACTCGCTTAATCACTATGCCTATGGTGCCGTTGTTGAATGGATGTATCGTCATATGGCGGGGATCAATCCAGTAGAGGATCGACCTGGCTTCCGCCATGCACTGCTGGCACCGATGCCTGATTTCAGAATCCAGTGGACTAAAGGTCGCATTGACACCGCTGCAGGAACTTATTGCAGTGAATGGAGGTTTGATGAAGCAGGTAAGCTGTATTTAAGCTTCTCTGTTCCATTTAATGCAACAGCAACGATCAAGCTGCCACGCGCCGTGGTTGATCAGGTGATGATGAACGGAATTACACTTTCGGATACAGGCCTGATTGTCGTTCAGGTTGAAGATGAAGTGATCATCGAAGTGGTGAGTGGCACGTATGATTTTATTTATGTACCATCCGTGCCATACAAACAAACGTTAAGCACCCGTACACCTCTGAATGTACTGCTTCGTAACGAGCATAGCCGGAGTATGCTGCACGAGCTTTCACCGGTGCTGGCTTCGCTGGACCCGGGGACAATTGGCCCGATGGGGGAAGCAAGCTTGCGTGATCTATCCACCTATCCTTCGTTCAGTACGCCAGAGGAAGAACTTGACCAGCTCGATCTCAAGCTGGAGACCATTCAAATCGTATAGAATAAATCATTGCTCCTAGATACGACGAAAACGAAACACGATGACGTTTCTTTAAATGCAAATCATCTCAAACCGATGGCCTGCTGAGGTGAGTAATATTCGCTGGGCTACCGAGGATGTCGAATTCGGTGGCAAGCACATCCGTAAGGGCGACATGCTCTTTGTTTCCTTTTCCTCAGTCAACCGGGATGAGAATCAGTTCGCTGACCCGGATGCATTTGATATCACACGGAAGGTCAATAATCATAATACGAGAGGATAGCCCTACTTAACCGCGATTTCGCGGTTTTTTCTTTGTCTTTGACTAGCAATGGGCTTGAATTACGCTACACAATCTTTGTATCGCGTTATAGTCGATCGTCTCACTTGAAATCTACAATAGAAGTATCCTTTTGGCCATGTCAATCCACTCTACCTGTTGGATTCTTCACCCGAGCTGGCAAATACCAAAAAGCGGCCAGCGGTACTTGTGCTTCCAGGTGGAGGATATAGAGCTTGTTCTGATCGAGAAGCTGAACCCGTTTGCTATGGCATTTTTGGCTGAAGGTTATCAAGTCTTTATCCTGTGAAATTCACTCAATCAGCATGCTGTATTTCCAAAACCATTGAACGATGCGGAGGAAGCGTTGACACGCAAGCGGGCCAACAGTGCGGACTGGAGAATTGATCCTCAAAAAGTAGCGGTATGCGGCTTCTCCGCAGGGGGCCATCTTGCTGCAGCTTTGAGGATGATGGGTTCCACTCGGCCTAATGCAATGATTCTTGGTTATCCTTGTATTCTGGAGGAGATGAGTGATATTTTTCCTAAGCCCGTTCCAGGCGTGGAACCTGTTAACCGAGGAAGAGCAGAAGCAGCTTAACGATGGGCTAAAGACTATTTCGGTGACATAACACTGGAGGCAACACAGCATAAACAGAATAAGTCCTTTAGCCATTTTCGGGCTCGTTCCTAATCTATTAAAATGACGAATTGCAAAAAAAGACACAAAATGATAGTATTTATATCAAGATAATAGTAAAACTATCAAAATAAAATTTGGAGGAAACAACTATGACAACTTACAATGAAAACATTAAAATTTCGGAACTATTGAATAATGATGAAGCAACAACATTGCTTACCAAACATCTACCTGAATTCATTAACGAGCCATCATTCAAAATGGCTTCCCATTTTACGCTGGATCAACTCGCAGCCGTTCCACAGGTCGATCTGCCAGAAGACATTTTGTCCGCACTGAAAGCGGATCTTGCTAACGTAACCTTCGAATCTGCAGAGGCTCCTAAAGCGAGCAAAGCTGTGAATACCAAATCCGATTCGCTTGCAGGCAAAGTGATTACCATCACAGGCGCTGGTAGCGGTATTGGCCGAGCTAGTGCAGTGTTGATGGCATCGAGAGGAGCCAAGCTCGTTCTGGTGGATTACAATGTAACAACAGGGGAAGAGACACTTGCGCTTGTGAAGGAGCAGGATGGCGAGGGCATCTTTGTTCAAGCTGATGTATCCAAGGAAGAGGATGTAGAAAACTATATTCAAAAAGCAATTGAAACATTTGGTAAAATCGATGTCGCGTTCAACAATGCAGGAATCATTCAGAAGTTCCAGCCTTTCCATGAAACATCCCTGAACAATTTCTCCCGTATCATTGACGTCAACTTGAAGGGGATCTTCCTGGGGATGAAGCACGCTCTCAACGTGATGGTTCAACAAGGTTACGGTCATGTGATAAATACAGCATCAACCACGGCGCTTCGAGCTGAGCACAGTCTGGCCGCTTATACAGCGAGTAAACACGGTGTTGCCGGATTGACAAAAGCAGCAGCGATTGAGTACGTCAGAAAGGGCATTCGGGTAAATGCTATCTGCCCTGGGGGTGTAGCCACTTCGCTGACCGCAGCTGTTCCGCAAATGTTACAAGAAAGCGATTATATGCCCGAAGAATTCCCAAATATGAGAATTGGGCGTTTTGCGGAGCCGGAAGAGCTGGCTGAACTCGTAGCATTCCTGGCATCGGACGGCTCCAGTTATATGACAGGCTCTATCATAGTAGCAGACGGTGGGTTGACACTTTAAGGAGTAACAGCAAGTCTTTCGATCATGGTTCTAGCGGTTTTAAAGCCGATTCCTGATCTATTTCGGTTCATTTTATTCATAAGGATCGTGCATAAAACATATGGACCAAAAACTGATTCAGTATACCTGAGTCAGTTTTTTTGTCATTCAAACAGCAGGAATACCTTCTGTTTGGATTGCGTTATTTGATCTTAACAATGCGCTATATCTGTTATATGTGCCAGGACATAAAATGAAAGTATAGAAGAGGAAAGAAATTCAACATGAAGAGTAACGGAGGCGAGTGTTATGGGAGTTGCAGTGAATGAGCAGCATATTAAAGTAGATAATACGCCGACTCAGCCACCCCGGGAAATACCAACGAAAAAGTTAATTGGCGATTCAATGGGACAGTTCGGGTTAAACATTTCAAGTGGATTGTTGGGTTTGATCACGTATTATTATACGGATGTCGTTGGCGTGTCTGCCGCTGTAGTCGGTACGGTAATGCTGCTTACCAAAGTTTTGGATGCGTTTGCAGACATCGGTATGGGTGTACTGGTGGATCGGACCAAAACCAAGTATGGGCAAGCTCGTCCCTGGTTGTTATGGATGACCATTCCAATGTTCATCTCATTATTCTTAATGTTTTCCGTGCCGGATATAAGTTCTACAGGCAAAATTATATATGCGATTATTACGAATCTTGTATTCTACATTTTGGTGTTTACTCCAACCTCGATTCCATATAACAGTTTGATGGCGTTAACAACGCGTAACAGTTACGAGCGTTCCTTAATGGGTATTATCCGTTCAAGCAGCGGGTATCTGGCAGGTATGGTTGTTGCCGTTGCATTTGTTCCAATCGTTACAGCAATGGGCAATAGCAGAAGTGACTGGACGTTGCTCGCATCAATTTTTGCTGGTGTTGCAGCAATCGGGATTTTCATTTCATTCCTGTCCAATAGGGAAAAGTACAACAATGTTCAATTGGATGAGCTTGGCATGTTTCAGGATAAAACGCCGATTCGTGAAGGACTGAAATTGCTCTTTGCCAATAAATACTGGGTATATATGTTCTTCGTAATGGCTCTCGCTAGCATTTTGTTTGCTCTGGGCGTGGCAGCAGGAAGTTATTATGCCAAATATATTTGGGGCAATGTAAGCCTGATCGGCATCATGGGTGCTATTGGTTTGATTCCGGTTATTATCGGATTTGCCTTGTCCGGACCATTCATCAAACGTTATGGCAAGCGAAATACAGCCCTCGGCGGTATATTAATCGGACTCCTCGGAGCAGCCGTTCGGTTAGTCGCTCCCGAGAGCATTACATTGGGTCTGATCTGTTCTATCTTCCAAACGCTTGGTACAATTCCGCTAATGGCAGTAGGTGGAGCAATGGTCACAGACACGATTGAATACGGCGAATGGAAATTTAACAAAAGACTTGTTGGTTTAACGAATAGTGTCATCGGTTTCGGTTCAAAAGTAGGCACAGCCATTGGCACAGCAATGATTGGATGGTTCCTCGCGCTAGGAGGATATGTCGAACAAGCTACAACCCAAGGAGAAGGAGCAAAGCAGGCCATCATCGCGTTGAATATATACGTCCCCATTGTTGTATTCATTCTTCTTGTAGTATTCCTTTACAAAAACAAGCTGGACAAGGAATATCCAACGATTATTAGAGAGCTTGAAGATAGAAGAAAGGCATAACAAGATTTAAGTGTCCTTACACACAGCCAATCGCTTGTGTGTAAGGGCACTTTTAATTTGATGAAATTAGTTCAAAAAAGCTTGGTTGTTACGATGGCTGACAGGTTTTGAAGAGTCTGTGTACCCGGGTAGAGCTGGCTTGCCGCTTCAAATTTGATTTTTGCAGTAATATTGGAAAAGTGATTCGTGAACCCTCTCAGCACCAGTTGGCCCTCTAGCCTGGCTAATGGAGCGCCCAGACAAAAGTGAGGTCCTTTGCCAAACGAGAGATGACGATTGCTGTTGGGACGGTAGATATCAAAGCGGGAAGGTTCGGGAAAATGTCTAGGGTCATTGTTGGCTGCACCCAGCCAGGTTAATATAACATCTCCTTTTTTCATAGGCACGCCAAGGATGTCTGTATCCTCTACTACCACACGATCAAGTGTCGTGGGAAAACGATACCTTAACGATTCTTCAACAGTATTCTCTATCAGTTCTGGATCTGCGGCAATATCCTGATAGATTCCGGGTTGATCATACATAAAACTGTAGAACAGGCTGTTTATCATGTTAGTCGTTGTTTCGTTCCCAGCAGCAAGGAGGCCCAAGCTAAAGGTAACAACCTCTTCATCGGTTAGTTGATCCCCATCCAGCTCGGCAAGTGTGAGATCGGAAATAATGTCCTCGGCAGGATGCTTTCTCTTCTGCTGAACAATGGGGAGCAAAAATTCGTTAAATTCTTGCATAGCCGCATACTTCGCATTCATCTGCTCCTGCTCATTACCTGTGGCATTGGGGAAAAATAACATGTCAGACCAGGCTTTGATCTGTGCCCGGTGTTGCCTCTCTACCCCAAGTAGATCGGCAATGACAGTAACAGGAAGTGGAACCCCTAGGTCTCGAACAATGTCCACATCATCTTTCGTCTTCATCTCAAGCATTAACTCATCAACGATAGCCGCGATTTGAGGCTCCCAGGTTTTTAACTGACGTGGGGTGAAGGCACTAGAGACTAACTTTCTAATATCACGTTGAACAGGGGGATCAACAGAATTGATGTTCACTCGGGTAACTACCGGTGGAACCGGGGATACACTCCGTTTACGAACACTGGAGAACCGTTTCCAGTCTGTTAGAACGGAATTGACATCATCATAACGATACAGATTCCATACTTGCTGCTTCTCGTCAAAATAGATGGGATGATTCTCCAGCATGTACTCATAATAAGCATATGGATTCCAAAGTTCTTCAGGTGTCTCTAAATTAGATACCTGATGAATAACGATCGATCTGTTATCAGTCTGCATGTCTCCTCGCCATCCTTTAATGTAGTTTGTGGAAATCTCCAAATAATGATAGCCAACCTATCATTATTTGTTTTAAAGGTACCATAAATCACACTTATTTAGCAATTAAATGAAATGTTTTACTGAATATCAATTATTTAGAGATACTCTTAGGGTCACAGATGAAGAAACATTTTCATATCAAAATGCAGAAAAATGTCGAATAAAGTGTTTCCTAACTAATTTATTGTGTGATCTGAACGGCCGGGACGGGCATTGTGAATTACCAATTGATAACTTTTTATTATAATCATTGGAAATTTGTTATATGTAAGCGCTATCCAAAGAGCTATAATCTATTTATCTGGATGTTAATCCGTTCAGAAATACTTAGACCCAATCAAGAGGAGGAATTGTATGAAACGGTTACGTCAATGGAATATTGCAGCCTTGGTTCTTGTGCTGATAGTCGCCATGCTTCCATTTTCGAATGTCTCACATGCTGCCAAGGCAGTTACGGAAGTGGAGGGAGGTCATTTGAGTACAAACTTTGAAGACGGTACACTTCAGGGATGGACTCCACGTACAGGTAACGAAAGGCTGACAGTGACACAGCAGGAGGCACACGAAGGTCAGTCCAGTATGCTGGTCGCCAACCGTGAGCGTTCCTATCATGGACCGATGTTATCCATGAAGGATCTGCTTAAGCGTAACCAAGAGTACGAAATTGCGGCATATGTAAGACTTACCCAGGAGCCCACCACGGATCAAACACTACAGCTCACCACATATAAAAAAACAACTGCCGAAAGCTGGAACCCGATCGGTAGCGTGAAGATTGCCAAAGCAGAATGGAATACATGGCACAAAATCACCGGAAAATTTCAGTATAGTGATGATCCCACTGAATTGAATTTGTTCATCGAAACACCCTACATCTCTGAAGATAGCCTAGATACGTTATCGTTCTATGTGGATGATGTATCATTTACTCTGGCCGAGCAACTGGAGATTGAAGAAGATATTCGGTCTCTGGAGGACCTGTATCAAGATGATTTCCCCATTGGTGCAGCGGTGTATCGCTGGCAGTTGGAAGGCGCATATGGACAACTGCTCACAAAGCACTTTAACAGCTTGACCGCAACCTATGAGATGAAACCGAAGTACATGTCTCCTTCCGAAGGTGTTTATGAGTTCGAGGCAGCCGATCAATATGTTCAGTTCGCTGAGGAGCATGGTATGGGCGTACGCGCACATGCGTTGTTGTGGCATATTGATGCTGCGGAGTGGATGTTCAAGGATCCTCAGGGTAACCCTGCGAGTCGAGAATTACTGCTTGCCCGGATTCAGGATTATGTCGAAACCGTCATGACCCGATACAAAGGTAAGATCTATGCCTGGGATGTGGTAAACGAGGCGATTGCGGATAGCAATGGTGATGCCAACGGTTTACGTAAAAGTCCCTTTTATGAAATAATCGGTCCGGATTACATTGAGAAAACCTATGAATTCGCTCGTGCAGCCGATCCGGATGCCAAATTATATTACAACGAATACTTCACGGAAATCCCTGAGAAAAGAGAGCATATGTATCGATTGGTCAAACGACTGAAAGAGAAGGGGCTCATCGATGGTGTGGGTTTGCAATCCCACTATAACCTGGAATCCCCGCCCATCAAGGAAATTGAAAAAACGATCAACATGTTCGCCGAACTTGGATTGGATATTCAGATCACGGAACTGGATGTGGATAGCGGAATTCCATTTGGTGAAGAGATGTCCGATGAAGTTGCAGTAAAGCAGGCGTATCGATATAAGGAACTGTTGGATTTGTACAAAAAACACAAAGACCACATTTCTTCAGTTACCTTATGGGGACTCCAAGATGAGAAGTCTTACAACAACCAGGCTATGCTGTTTGATTCAGCCCTGAAGGCCAAAAAAGCATACTGGGGACTCGTGGATGAATCCAGTTTGCCTGTGTTGACACAGAGAGCCGCCTCACTTTCGGGTAAACCGGATATCAAAAAACAGTCACAAGATCCGCTCTGGAACAAAGCGGTGTCCACTCCACTGAAGGGTGACTCTTCGGAATCAGCCAGTTTCCGCACCTTATGGGATCATAGTAATCTGTATATCCTTGTGGATGTTCAGGATGCAAAGGCAGACGTGAATGACAAAGTAGATATCTTTGTCGATCTCAATAATGGCAAGACTACCTCATATGAAGCAGATGACCGACATGTAATCATTAAGCGGTCGGGCAAAGCTGAGGGCGCGGTGCAGCGTTCGTATCGTGTACGCGAGACAAACGCCGGATATCAGGTTGAATTGTCTATTCCATGGGGTGGTATACAAGTCGGATCAGAATATGAAGCCGGCTTGGATATCCGTGTGACTGATGGCGGTTCAAGTGGGACACAACCTTATAATCCACTGTACTGGAATGATCGAACACAATCTCAGGAACAAGATACAAGCAAATACGGCGTGATTCAACTCACCCCTATGCCCAAATCTGCACAAGCTGTGCAAGGGATTGTTCAGATTGATGGGAAGAAAGACGCCCTATGGAATAAGGCTGTACCATTTGAAGTAAAACGGTTGAATGAGACCAAAGGTGCAGAGGCAGTGGCTCGCGCAATGTGGTCAGGTGAGTATCTATACCTGCTGATCGACGTCACTGATCCAAACATCATTACAGACAGCATCAACCCATGGGATCAGGATTCGGTTGAGATTTTCCTGGACGAGAATCACCAGCGCACACCGTATTTTCAATATGATGATGCCCAGTTCAGAATCAGTGCAGACAATGTAGGAACCTTTGCAGGCGGTGCCTCACCCGGACGCCTTGTAAGTGCTGTGAAGAAAACGAATAAAGGATACCTCGTAGAAGCCAGAATTCATTTACAATCATTGACGCCCAAAACAGGAAATGTTCTCGGCTTCGAGCTTCAAATTAACGACAACCAGGGCGGAGGTAAGCAGAGCGTAGCTAAATGGAATGATACGACCAATGAGAGCTGGAGAAACACTTCCCAGTACGGAATACTCACTTTTGTCGGAAAGAACAAACTCGGGCATTAAACAATCGGCAGTAGTTGCAAGAATAGAAACCATCATAACAGTGGCTAAAACTCAACCATTGTTGTGATGGTTTTCATCGTTTACATACGTCACTCAAGCTGATGAGGGCGATACAATCTGCCTTGACTATATTTAACAGCCCTTGATATACTAAATGGATGTTATTTTTTCTTTTATGCGGATAAGAAAGTAATCAACTACATACAACCGTTTGCGAGGGAGCCTTAACCGGCTGAGAGGGTGTTAAACCGACCTTACCTGATTTGGATAATTCCAACGTAGGGATGCAACGATGAAACGCTGTACTTGGGTAGCTCATGCGAACCCCCTTGTTTTAGTGTATTTGTCTGCGAAACATCCTATGGATGTTTCGTTTTTTTGTTTTTAAATACGTACATTATGAATTGGAGGAACACATGTTGACTATTTCAGAGAGACTATATCAGGCAGCACAGCCTGTGTGGAAGGAATGTCTTGAGCATCCCTTTGTTAAAGGAATCGGAGATGGTTCCTTAACGGTTGAACAATTTCGTTATTATTTGCTGCAAGACTACTTGTACCTGTTCGATTATGCCCGTGTATTTGCACTAGGTATCATCAAGTCGCACGACCCGAAATTGATGCAGTTTTTTAGTAAAAACGTAGATAACATCCTAAATGGTGAAATGAAAATTCATCGTTCTTATATGGAGCGATTAGGAATTACAGAGGATCATGTTTTCCAGGTAAAACCTGCACTGAAAAATGCAGCCTATACTAACTATATGCTCTCTGTTTCCCATGCCGGTGGCATAGCAGAAGTACTTGTATCCATTCTGGCCTGCTCATGGAGCTATGCAGAGATTGGTCAAGTCCTTGCCCAAAAGCCAGGCGCAGCTGATCATCCTTTTTACGGAGAGTGGATCACAGGATATGCTTCCTCTGAATACAACAACAACAATCACTCCCTAGTGACGTTAACGGATAAGCTATTAGAAGGCTGTAGCGAGGGAACGTACCAACGGATGGAAGATATTTTCGTGATGTGCAGTCGCTTTGAACTTGATTTTTGGGAGATGTCATGGAGGCTGGAGCCTTAAGTTCACTGTAGTCAATTAAAGTTGAGAGCAGCGTCCATAAAACAGTCTCAGGATGGAAATTAAGTAAAGGAACGCTTGTATAAGCGTGTTTCGTGATGATACCGAAAAAAGGGCGGAGTGTATCCGCCTTTTATTATTGTTGAAATTCTTGACATAGGAACATTTTGTTCTCTGAAGTCTCTGGCTAAAATCAAAAAGGGTGTCAGGACGGAATGTTCATAGCAGTCTGAATGTTTTTCAGATCGAGCTGAATTTGCTCTGCAATATGGTAAGGGTGGTATAAGCCATGCTGCACCATGTAATTTGATATCTTTTCATGAGAGTCTATCGCTTCATCGAGCTGTTTCATCAAAATTTGTTTGATTTCGGGGGTGGCACATTCGGTCACAGCCATGGCGTAGTTTCTGACACTGCTCTTGGCGTTCATCAAAAAATCCATTGCGATTACGTCATCGGTCAACGTATTAAGACCAGTCATATGTTCTAATATTGGGTTCATTTTTTATCTCCTATACAGTCGCTTTAGACAGCACTTCACCGAGCTCCTGAAGTTGCTGTTGTGATAATATCGCATCTTGTTGCAAAATTTGCTTGAGCTCCGGGTCGGTTACCAGAGCTTGCATGGTCTTGGATTTAGTCATACAAACCGTCTTGAACGCAGCTATTTCATGCACCTCGAGCATCTCATGCAAAGCGTAAGTGGAATCCATTCAGATTGTCCTCCCATGTATCTATTCATATTTAAGGCTTTAAGATGACTTTAATGCAATCGTCCGTTTTTGTATCGAACACTTCATAGCCCCGTTTGGCCTCGCTGAGCGGAATGACGTGCGTAACAATGTCGCCAGGGTCCACTTTGCCAGACGTAACCAACTCGTACATGTATGGCATGTAGTGAATGACCGGAGCTTGTCCGGAACGGATATTCACGTTTCGCTGCATGATATCACCGAGCGGGAATCCGTTATAACGTCCGCCGTATACCCCAGTGACTTGAATGGTGCCACCTTTGCGAACAGCCTGAGATGCAATGATAAATGCGCTCATGGTGCCGCCTTGCAGTTTCATACCGCTGGCTAGAAATTCAAGATCGCTCATCTTGCCGTCCATTCCTACCGCATCAATGACAACATCGGCGCCGCCTTTGGTCATTTCCTTGAGAGTGTTCCCAATATTCTTATCCTGTTCGAAGTTTACTATTTCCACATGGTTTGTTCGCTTCGCATGCTTTAAGCGGTAATCGACATAGTCGACGGCTATGACCCGCTTAGCTCCTTTCAGCCAGCAGAACTTCTGGGCCAGGAGTCCGACCGGGCCGCAGCCGAGCACAATGACCGTATCTCCATTTTTAACGCCGGCGTTATCTACGCTCCAGAATGCCGTCGTCATGGCATCGGCGATCAAGCTTAGCTTTTCGTCCGGTTGTTCGCAGTTTTCAGGGATCTTAAAGTGGGTAAAATTAGCAAATGGGACCCGTAAATACTCCGCTTGCCCGCCGGGATATCCACCGGTCGTTCCAGAGTAGCCGAAATATGCGCCCATATCCCCGTGCTCGTTGGAATTGTCACATTGGCTTTCCAGCTGATTTTTGCAAAAAAAGCATTCTCCGCATGCGATGTTAAACGGGATGATTACGCGGTCGCCTTTTTTTACCTTGGTCACGCCAGGGCCCACTTCTTCTACGATCCCCATCGGCTCATGTCCGATGACATAGTTTTCCTGAAGGTTAGGGATCATCCCGTGAATAAGATGAAGGTCAGAACCGCAAATCGCGGTACTGGTGATCTTTACGATCATATCGTCCGGTTTCACAATCTTCGCATCCGGCACCTCTTTGACCACGACATTTTTAACCCCTTGATACGTTACCGCCTTCATGCTTTATGTCCTCCAATATGTTCATCTGGGGTCCGATCAAACATCCCTTTACGTGACGTATCACCCGGGAACAGATTCATCTGCCCGATCATCACCGTATTTTTCGCCGAAAGCTGATCGAGTTGGTACTGTTCGTTCAGCTCATAAGGATGAAACCATTTTTTGCGAATCATGAGCTCCGAAATTTCTTGGTGCATTGCAATTCCCTGCTTCAGATGAGTATGCAACAGGGCTCTTACATCCGGTGAAGCCGTTTCCGTCAGGGCGATGGACAAATTACGTACACCCTCCTTGGCACGAAGAAGGAAGTCCATGGCAAAAGTCATATCTGCCATTTCCGGCATATTCAATGAATTAATCGGATCTAAATAATCGGTATTCATCTGAGTTCCCCTTAATGTGTTATAGGTGTCGGATTATTCGGAACGGGTGCTTGAAAAGGAGCTCTTGCGTAGATTGCTTGCAGCTCAGCAATCTGTTGTATGGATTGAATTACGTCTTTCTGCATTAATGCTTTTAGCTCTTGGTCAAAGACCAGGCCTTGCATAAGTTTCGACTTAGCGATGCAGAGCGTTTTGAAGTTTAACGCTTCATGCAGTTCCATCGATTCGTGCGGCGCTAGCGTTGGATTAGCCATTCAGAAATGATCCCCTCCTTTTTCATCAAGATTAGATTTTCCAATGCACCGGATCTTATACTAATATGGATCACCGGAGAGGTAAGATCCGAATATTCCCATACAGTCGCAGGGATATAAACAAAATCTCAATCCCATACTTATTTCTGTTTAAATGAATGATCTTACTCATGGAAGGAGGAGTCACGGTGCCCAATAAAAACAAAATTGATCTAGCAACCGAAAACGCAAGAAAACCAGCAGAAGATGCACTTAACTCGAGTGGTAGTAATACGCTGGAGCAGCATGCATCTAACGCGGTTTCTGAGGTGCAGAAGGCTTTAAATCAGGCAATAAGCTCGTTAAGTGAATCTAATGCGGCAACAAATTCACAAGCGTTGGAGATTGCCAGGCAGCAATTGACCCGAGCAGAGGAATTTTTAGATCAAGCGATAACTTCAGCCAATGCATTAGGTTTACCGGACCAACAATAAAACGGTTTTGGTACTGATAAGCTTGGCAAAGTTTTGCGTTGACGATCGGAGGAAGCATTTTTCCTAGAACACATATAGTTACAGTCAACATGCTTCGGCTTACGCCGAAGTTTTTTGTATTTTTAGATCTATCGGACAATTTCAAAATGAAGGTTGAAAAAGAATGATTAAGGGAGAGGCATTAGAATAAGTCTTGAACATAATTATAGGTAATATCTATTCAACCTTGTTGAGGAGGACATCATACTGCCTATGTTACCTATGGAAGAATATTTTGGTAAGTTAGAACTCGTTCATTCCTTTTACGGGGCTATGCCTACAGGCGTTAGTGTATCCGAAACCGGGCGTATCTTCATTTGCTTTCCGAAATGGGGAGATGACGTTAGATTTACGGTAGCGGAAATTGTTGATGGTCAGATGCAACCTTATCCTAATGAAGAAACGAATTTGATCAACCCATTGAATATCGTTATGTCCTTCATTAGTGTCCAGAGTGTTGTTGCAGATGGAAGGGGAACCCTGTGGGTACTGGACACGGCTGCACCAAACTTTTCAGAGCCTATTAAAGGAGGGGCAAAATTAGTCGCGGTAGATTTAGAAACAAATACAATAAGAAAAGTATATACATTTGCAGATGATGTAGTCTTGCCAACAACGTATCTGAATGATGTCCGATTTGACTTTCGTGTAGGAAAAGCAGGTTTCGCATATATAACGGATTCTTCTTCCAATGGTCCAGGCGCTATTATCGTCGTAAATTTAGAAAACGGAAATGCGTATAGACGGTTGCATGGAGCAAGCTCGACCTCACCCGATCCATATTTTGTGCCAAAAGTGGAAGGTGAAATTTTGATGAATCGAAACGCGGATGGTTCGACATCTCCCTTTCGATTGGCCTCTGATGGTATAGCCATTTCCCCTGATGGAAAAATGTTATTCTATTGTCCATTAACCAGTCGCCAGCTATACTCGATCTCAACAGAATCGTTAAGAGACAGAACGATACCGGATTTTAAGTTAAGTGATCTTGTGCAGTATTGGGGAGAGAAGGGTGCATCTGATGGGATGATCACAGACGCTAAAGGAAACGTTTATGCTGGAGATTACGAAAACGATAGTATTCGAAAGATATTGCCGAATGGAATCATGGAAACCATCGCCCATGATCCCCGAATTTTATGGCCGGATACTTTTTCGATTGGTCCGGATCAATACTTATATGTGATTGTGAACCAATTACATAGGCAGGCGAGATTTCATTATGGAAGAGACCTGCGACAAAAACCGTACAGTTTACTACGTATAAAAATTGATGAATTACCGGCTCCTACCTTTTGATATACATCCCACTTTACGCGTACAATCGTGTCAGCCCCAAAAGACATAATTAAACATTTCAACAACAAGCCCTGATATAATAAGCAAATAGCAACTATCTATTTTCTATGGAGGTGAGGCTATTGAAAACAATCGGGGTAGGATTCTTACATGCATGGCTCTATGCAAAGCCAGTGAAGGTTATGGCAATGCTTTGCATAGAGCCCGGGAATAAACACATTGCCAACGACGAATCGTAATATTCTACTAACTGGCTTTGTACCTTATTGATCTATTAAATAAGGAGTGAGGCCCATGAAATATTCAAAAGCCGAGTCTATTTTTCCGGAAGAATTGTTACGGATCATTCAAAAATACGTTCAAGGGGAATTGGTTTATATCCCAAAACCCAAAGAGGCACACCTAAAATGGGGCGAGAAAACAGAGAGCAAGAGCAGGGTCTCTGCTCGAAACGCTGAGATTAAATCCTTATTCCGTAATGGAGTCAGGATAGAGGAGTTGGCGGATCGGTATTTCTTGTCCTGCGAAAGCATAAAGAAAATAGTCTATACAAGAAACTAATGAAATCCGCTAACTCGTCGTATCGACGGTTTAGCGGATTTTGTGCAAAGATGACTTAAGTCATCTTATACATAGTAACCGCACCTCTAAATCGATAGACTCAAGTTAAGGTTGTTGTGATAAAGGACGGCCGGACCATACAAAGAGGGGTAACGAATGAACGAAATCATAAAAAAGAAGCTGCTGGACAAAAATGAACTGCTCATTAACATGGTGATTGAACGCGTAAAAAGAGATTTTCTAGACGATATCGCCATTATTGGGCTTACTGGTTCATTTAGCACCGGTGACTTTCACGAGAAGAGTGATCTTGATTTAATTATCATTAATAATACAGAAAAGGGATGGGAAATATCCGATTGCTTCATCTTGGACGACGTTGGATATGATATCTATTGCACGCCATGGGATTCAAGAATACAAGAGCAATCCACCTTGGAGAGTCCTAACGTATCGAGCCTAACCGAGCTTAAAGTACTCTACTATGCGAAGCCTGAGGATTTGGAGAAATTGAATGACTTCAGGCAAAAAGCTCTTGATGCACTTGCGAATCCGATAGGAGAAGTGTGTCTTAATCGAGCAAATAAATGGATCGATCTGGCTAAGCAAGCATACAGCGATACGATGCTTGGTGAAGATATCGGTTCAGTGCGATATGCATCTGCTGGCGTTCTGTACAATCTCGTCAATGCCTTGGTGAGTATGAATAACACGTGTATCAAACGAGGGATCAAGCGATATTTGGAAGAGATACGCTCGTTTCGCTATGTTCCAGATGATCTCGAATCCTTATACATGTCAATCATCGAAGCTCATACCATTGAAGATATTCGAATAACATCTTTTAATATGTTGAATAGCGTTACGAGGTTACATAACACAATGTGTGATAACTTCATTGTTAAACCGGCTCCGACCTTTGATAATCTAAGGGGAACATACGAAGAATTGTGGTGCAATTACCAGAATAAAATTTTGAACAGTGTTATAACAAACGATGCTTCCTACGTCTTTCTTTCGGCCTTTGGAGCACATGAGTATCTTGATGAAATGGCCTTGGAGAAAGGCACCAAGAAATATGATCTTATGCAGTACTTTGATGCAAGTAATTTACCAGTTATGAAAGAGAAGCTCCTTGAAGTGATGGATGATTATCTAGAAGAGTATGATAAGGTCGGCAGAAAAGTCGAACGTTTTACAACCTTCGAGGAACTATATGCCCATTATATGAATAATTGACCTTACGTTCCAGGTAGTCAACCAAACATTGTGTTTACATTTGGATATCTTTAGAAAATGGAAAGTCTGACGATTTTATCGTCAACAATAACAAAATGATAATTCAATAATAGTGGATCGGGTAGACCAGTCTTGTCGTAGGTACCATCCAGCTCGCATGTTAGCACAATTTCATCACCTATTTTTTTTGCTAATGTTGGCTTTAACGTTACATTCGCCGCGAAATGGTTTTGATCACTCCATTCCCGAATCGCCTGTTTGCCATTTCGCTTTTTTCCTTCATCCAACACGACGGCATTTTCTGAGAAACAATCTACAAATGCTATCGGGTCTGGCTTGTTAGATGCAGTAATGTATTTGGCGATTACAGACGGTAAATGATTGAGATCCATATTGTTCTCACCCTTTATTAATTAGTTTTTAGACGGTAGGGATCGTTCCCCCATCTATGACATATTCACTACCTGTAATCGATGCTGCTCGGTCTGAGACCAGAAATGCGACCAGCTCAGCGACTTCTTCAGGAAATCCTGGCCGACCAATTGGAATACCTCCGAGTGAAGTCATAAGTTGTTCGAGCGCACTTTCTCGACTTCCGGTTTCCGTTGCGATCCGATCAATTAATGCGTCAGACGCTTCTGTCTGAATAAATCCGGGAGACAATGTATTGATGCGAATTCCTTGAGGGGAAAATTCATTCGATAATCCCTTGCTATAATTAGTCAGCGCGGCTTTGGCAGATGCATAAGCCAGTGTAGTTTCATATAAAGGCAAACGTCTCTGGATGGAAGTGAAATGAAGAATAACTCCTGAATTATTTTCTAACATAAGTGGAATTAAGCCACGATCAATTCGAACTGCTGCGAGTAAATTCCAATTTAATGTATGAAGCCAATCCTCATCACTCAATACAAGTGCGCCTCCTGGTGGTGTCGTTGATCCACCTACGCAATGGACAATAATATCGATACCTCCAAGTTGTTCTTTTACTGCTGAAATTATTTGCTCTACACCTTCAGTTGTGGCGACATCTGCTTGAACAAATTTGACCGAATTTGGCAAGTCAGCAGATAGGGAACGGGCAGTAGTAAGAACTGTAGCTCCGCCGTTTGCAAGTCTTTTTACAACTGCTTGCCCCATTCCCTTTGTTCCTCCGGTTACAAGCACCCTTTTACCTTTAAATTCTGATACAGAGAACTCAAACTCTTTATGCATAACTATTCCTCCTAGTGATGGTATTCAATGATTAATTTGAAATTGCTCTGTCTCTAAACCTTAATGTGTTGTTCGAGAGGAGCTAGAACTAATACTACACTTGCTACTTTCATAACGTCCAATTTATTATAATAATAGAAATGATGAATATTATTAATATATGGAGGGGTGTTTTAATGGAACTTACACAATTGGAATACTTTATGACCGTTGCACAGCTTGAACATATGACCTTAGCCTCCAAAAAACTCGGTATTACTCAGCCAGCGTTAAGTCATGCAATTGCCAAGCTTGAAAACGAGATAGGAGCTCCTTTATTTGAGAGAAATGGACGAAATATTAAGCTGAACCGCAACGGTACTATGTTCTCTAAATGGATTGGTAGGGCCCTACATAATATTGAAAATGGTCTAAAGGAAATCGAAGAGTGGTCCAATCCGGATACTGGTGTGATCACGTTGTCTTATCTAAATATTCTCGGTGTTGAATTGATCCCTAGCCTAATTCGGAGTTATCAATTGAAGTATCCCAAAGTTCGGTTCGAATTGACACAAGGGAACTTAGGAGATATTGATGAACATCTGGAGCAAGGATTCTCGGATATTATGATTACATCGAGGGAATCTACTTTGAATAATCATCACTGGAAGACGATTAAAAATGTTCCTTTATACATTGTTGTTCCCTCCCAACATCGTTATGCAGATTGTAGCGCTCTTAGTTTGACAGAGCTGTCTGGCGAGCCATTTATTGGATTGAAAAACAACTGTGGATTAAAAGCAACGATCATATCCCGGTTCCGACATACCGGATTTTTTCTTGCTTCGGCTTATGAAGCGGAGGACCTGATCACTGTAGCCGGTTTTATAAAGTCGGGTCTAGGTGTATCAGTACTGCCTAAGACGTTGGGGTTGATGTTAGATGAATTGGTCTGGATCCCTATCATTGATGAAGGATGGTACTGGGAAATAGGATTGAAGTGGAGAGATGATCATAATATTTCCCCAGCAGCGAAAAGGTTTATTGAATATGTGGATACTTCACATCAAGGAGAATGACCGCCAAATTTTTTAGTTTTGAAAAGAAATTCTGAGAAAACAATCATACTTTATTGTATTTGAACACAAGGAAAAAACCCTTTTACAATCATTGTCAGTACGTTATAATACAATCACCAGGTAGATTGCCCAACAAAAAAGTGAAATATTGTAATATCTAGTCACACCCGGCTCATCATAGTTCTTTGAGCCGCATAACACAACATAATAGATATCGGAGGTATGGTTATGGTCAAGAAGAAAATTTCCACAGCCCTCAGCGCAGCTTTAATCGTTTCTATGCTGGCTACTGGCCTAATAGTCACTATCCAAGGTAACACAACGTTAGAGGTAGCGAAGTCAGCAGGGGATAAAAAGGTTGAAGTTGTTAAAGCATAAGCGAGCCGTTAATTTATTTAGAACATGTTAAGAGACAAGAGCATATTCCTATTGAAGTCGCTATTTTAGCGGCTTTTTTTGTTTTATCGGTAATATTAGGTTTAATACTAACGATATTTTGCTGAACAAGTAAAGAGAAGTTTAGATATAAACATTTTTACATTTGTAAACCATTAGGTTTAAATCATTAAAAAAATGATTAGATCAACTTAAATAAAAATTATTATTTTCTATAACTAATCATAAATTGTGCAAATGTAAACTAAAACAGATATATACATAAAAAATAGTGTTCATTTATACAAAAATACTTTGACAAATGAAAACAGGTGGCTTATTTTGTTAATAAGGAATGCATATTACTTCTTTTAGATTATAAATAGCCTTAAGGGAGCGTGAATTAAATTAAAAAAGTACATCTATCAGGTGAAAATAGTATCAGCAAAGGTCCAGAAAACTTTATTTATAAAAATGAATACAGACCGCAAATACATTATTCCCCTAAGGGAAATTGGATTAACGATCCTAACGGAATGGTTTATTACGAAGGAGAATATCACCTTTTCTACCAATATACTCCCCATGATACGCAGCCTGACTTCGGCAGAATGCATTGGGGGCATGCAGTAAGTAATGATTTAGTACATTGGGATGAACTCCCACCAGCCATCCCGCCTGGGGAAGATGGAGCGATATTTTCGGGAAATGCGGTAGTCGATAAGAACAATACAAGCGGATTCTTCAACGAAGCAGGATCAGGATTGGTTGCAATTTATACTAATAATGGTAACAACGCTCAACCCGGTAAAACGCAGGTTCAAAGCATCGCTTACAGCAAGGACAAAGGTCGAACCTGGACAAAATATGAAGGTAACCCTGTTTTATTCCCCACGGAGACGCTAGACTTTCGAGACCCAAAGGTATTCTGGCATGAAGAATCTTCAAACTGGGTAATGGTTCTTGCTGTTAGCGACCGTGTAGAATTTTACACATCTTCGAATCTTAAGGATTGGTCTTTTGCAAGCGGTTTCGGTTCTGATATTCCGGGCATCCATCGTGGAATATTTGAATGTCCTGATGTTTTTAAACTCCAAGTGGATGAGGACCCTAATACCACTAAATGGATTCTGACACTAAGTGTCGGAGATAGAAATGGCGTAAATCCAAACGATTCAGAACCACCCGCAGGCGGTTCTGGCATGATGTATTTTATAGGTCACTTTGATGGTAAGGTTTTTACACTAGATGAAACATTGGAATCATTCGATACAATCCAATGGATAGATTACGGATCTGACTTTTACGCGGCCGTGACCTGGGATGGTATACCGAATGAGGATGGGCGAAAGATTTGGGTCGGCTGGATGAATAATTGGCGTTATGCTTCCACTCTTCCTTCTAAAGAATGGCGTGGCCATATGTCCATCCCACGAGAGATTCAGCTCAGGACGTATTCGGAAGGACTTCGCTTAATTCAAGCACCCATAAGTGAGTTAAATCAACTTAGAAGATCAATTCTGTCTCTACAAGACATTACGATTAAACCAGATATGAACGTTTTGTCTGATGTTTCTGCTACAAAGATGGAAATTATTGCGGAACTCGAAATCGGTAATGCAATAGAATTTGGGTTCAAGGTGCGAAAGTCTTCCTCTTCCAACCAGGAGACAGTCATCGGATATAATGTCTTGAATGAGGAGTTGTTTGTCGATCGAACGAAGTCAAACGCTGTTGATTTCCATCCCGATTTTGCTACAAAACACAAGGCCCCTATGAAGCCAGAGCATAGACGGATACAGTTGAGCATCTATGTTGATTGGTCAAGTGTAGAGATCTTTGGCAACAATGGAACAACTATCATTTCAGACACGATTTTCCCCGACTTGGGAAGTAGAGGGCTGGAACTCTATGCCATTGGCGGAGAACTAAAGGTCGTGTCGCTTCAAATCAATGATCTCGTAAGCATTTGGGAAAATCAACCGAACTGAACTGGTTGTCCAAAACCAATTAAATTTGAACCGACTTTACAATCCTATTAGAAAAGAGGGTATGGAATGAAAGATAAATCTAAATTCGCAATATGTCTTCTGATGGTAACGGGACTAGTTCTTACTTCAAACGGTATTTTTACATCTAAATCAATTGCGGCTAGTGCTGTACTTGCTGATCAGGAAACAAATAAACAGGCAAAGGAGGAGCTTGATATTTTTGAAAGCGCATCCAAATCAAATACCAATCTGATAGGCTGGCAAGTGAAAGGAAAAGGTGGATTAGAGGATACTTCAGAAGGAATCTTGCTGACTTCACAGCCTAAAGAAAATGTAATGGCCATCTCAGAGACAGTGTCCGATGATTTTATCTATGAAGCTGATGTCATGATCAGGGATACGAAGGCGGATGCAACATTGTTGTTTCGATCTAATGAGGATGGATTTAGCTCGTACATGCTGCAAATCGTTCCGGAAGCAGGTCTGATTCGGTTAAGAGATGCAAAAAATGGAGATGGGAAATTAAAGGAGGAGCGTAAAGTTTCTGTTGAAATGGGGCAAATCTATCATCTCAAAGTGAAGGCAGTGGGTTCCTCGCTAAAAGTATATTGGGGCAATCAATATAAACCATTAATTGATGTTCAAGACATTTCGTATCAAAGCGGAAAGCTTGGACTCCATGTATGGGATGGATCCGCCTTGTTTTCGAACATCGTGGTGAGCGATCTGAAAGGTAATTTGGGGACGGTGCTTTCTAGCAAGGGAAAATGGCAGCCTGATATCAACGGCAAAAGAGGGACGGTAGAACAGGGGAGCAAAGCACAGCAAATCTATAATAAAAATGCGACTGATATGGTGTATGAAGGGAATATTACCCTTCGTCCTGATTCTATTGTAGCTCTAGCATTTCGATCTTCAACCGATGGAGCTGAAGGATATGAAGCTACTCTTACGAAGGAAGGAGATCAGGTCCGTGTAAGTTTGACGAATACAAAAGGAACAGTAATTGCAAGTTCGCAACGTACTTATCCGAGTCAGATGGGAGCCAAACATCATGTGGAAATCAAGGCAAAGGGAGATCGAATTCAGGTCTTCCTGGACGGATACACTACGGCCGCGATTGACGTGAAAGATTCAACCTACAGGAGTGGAAGTACCGGAATCGTCGTAAAAAAGGGGACGGCTTACTTTCAGGATACTTATGTGACGGAACTGAGCCAATATTACAATGAGATATATCGTCCACAATATCACTACACGCCAATACGTGGTTCAGCGAGTGATCCGAATGGACTTGTCTACTTTGAAGGAGAATATCATCTCTTCCATCAGGATGGAGGAACATGGGCGCATGCGGTAAGTAAAGATATGCTGAACTGGAAACGGCTTCCGATTGCACTTCCCTGGAATAATCACGGACATGTCTGGTCTGGGTCGGCTGTTGCGGATATGACAAATGCATCTGGTTTATTCGGAGATTCAGGAGGCAAGGGCCTTATTGCATACTATACTTCCTTTAATCCGGATAGCCCGAATGGGAACCAGCGTATAGGTCTAGCTTACAGTAAAGACCAAGGTCGTACTTGGGAGTATTCGAAGGAGCGCCCGATTGTGATCGAGAACCCAGGTAAGAGCGGAAATGAAGCTGGGAATTGGGATTTCCGCGATCCGAAAGTAATCCGTGATGATGAGAATAACCGATGGGTTATGGTTGTGTCCGGAGGAGATCATATTCGTTTCTATACTTCAACGAATTTACTTGACTGGACATTGACAGATAATTGGGGATATGGGGATTACGTCCGCGGAGGAGTATGGGAATGCCCTGATTTGTTCCAGCTTCCGGTAGACGGAACGTCACAGAAAAAGTGGGTTATGATGATCAGTACAGGAGCGAATCCCAAAACAGGCGGATCAGATGCCGAGTATTTTATCGGTCATTTAACAGCTGATGGTAAATTCGTGAACGATAATCCGGCAGGTAAGGTGTTAAGAACAGATTTTGGTAAAGAATTTTACGCTTCGATGTCTTTCACTAACATGCCTGATCATCGCACAGTGATGATGGCGTGGATGACGAATTGGGACTATCCGTTCGCTTTCCCAACGTCCAATTGGAAAGGTGAACTAACCATTCCGAGAGAAGTATCATTGGTAACAACCAAAGATGGAATTCGGATGGTGCAAAGTCCAATCAAAGAATTGGAATCACTGCGTAAACCTTTGTATTCTGCTTCTAACAAGTCGGTGAGCCCTTCTTCCGGGAATCTGTTAAAAGGTATTATTTCAGGTGCTTACGAAATTGAAGCTGAAATTGAAATCCCTGAAACCAGCACAGTGACCGAGTTTGGCTTTAACATTCGTGAGGGTGCAAATCAGAAGACGGTCGTGGGTTATAAGGCAAGTGATAGTCATATGTTTGTGGACCGAACTGCATCCGGTGAAACGGATTTTTCTAACCTTTTCAGTAAGAAACATGAAGCACCTACGCAGATGGAGAATAATCGGATCAAGATGCGTATTCTTGTGGATGAGTCTTCTGTTGAAGCCTTTGGTAACAATGGCAAAGTCGTCTTTTCAGATGTAATATTTCCGGATCCTGCTAGTAGAGCGATGAGTTTTTACGTGAAAGGTGGGAATGTGAATGTTGTTTCCTTGAAAGTGCATCAACTTCAATCTGTCTGGAATGCGGACATTCCTTCAAAAGCTCAAATAAAGATGGATACGAGCGTTCGGGAACTGGGGGTAGGCGAGTCGGATACACTGCAAGCGATGGTCGAGTATGGACCAGGTTTAGGCGTTCAACCGCTTAAGTGGAATTCCAGTAATAACGACGTAATCGCCATAGACTTGGTAGACAATTCACATGCAGTTATTAAGGCAAAAAAAGAAGGGGAGTCCACAGTCACTGTATCTACTCCGAATGGTAAAGCTTCCAGTAGTGTGCTCATTAAAGTCTCAGGTGGCGAGTTCCGGACAAACCTGAGTGGATGGACTAAAGATCTGTCTGCTGCTTCATGGTTAGTTAGTGAACATGGGATTCGTGGTAAATATTTTAGCGATGCGAATTATATTGCCAAAGAGAAGGCTGGGAATTTTACGTATGAAGCAGACATGAAGCTTGGTGAAACAGGAGGGGCAGGTTCTATTTTGTTTAGGGCTAGCGAAGATGGTCGCAGTGGTTATTATCTGAATCTAGACCCTAACATGAAGGCCATTCGTCTGTTCTATAAAATCAATGGAGCATTTGAAGAACGGCAGGTTCTTGCAAAAGTACCAACGTTCATTCAGCCAGGTCATACGTATAAGGTGAAAATAGAAGCGAATGGTCCGCATATTGTCGTTCACGTGGACAGCCAAAAAGTCATAGATATCATGGATGGGACTTTTGCAGAAGGCCACTTTGGACTGAATGTATTTGGCGGCTCCGCATCTTATCAGAACGTCAATGTCAGCAACGGTGAAGCTGCAAACCTCACCAAGTCCAGCCTTGTAAATGCCGCAACGCAGAAATCCATTTACACAGCTAACCTTGTCAACGGAGAGCCGGTTACCTTGCATGATGCAAGTGCAGCTTCCATCCAGAAGTGGGTATTTGTTCCGACAGGTGACGAAGCAGGTTCGTATTCAATTCGTACTACGGCCGGTCAGACACTTGATCTGGATATAGGGCAAAACAAACTTCAGCTGTATCATTACTTAGGGTACAACAACCAGCGTTGGGTCCTTCACGAGAACAAAGACGGATCCGTTCATATTACTTCAGCTCATCATCAAAAAGCATTAGAGGTATCGGAAGATGGGACCGAACTCTTCTTAAGTGAACTGAATCCATCACTTGATCGACAAAAGTGGATATTAGCAAAATAATCAAAGTTTATTCCATGATGGCATATCTCATAGATATTCCAATAAAGAAGTGTCGTGGGACGGGAACATTGTTCAATTCAAGTCGCTATTATAGCGGCTTTTTTTTTTAACGAAACGAGAGGGATCAATCATATATTATATTTTTTCCTTCTTCACTTAGTTTTCTCAAAGATGTAATCATGTGATTAATCTCTTCTTCAGAGTGTCTTTCCCATGAAGCTAATTCAGCTATTATTTTAAGTGGCGATTTAGATCTATATGAACGTGTTGGATTTCCAGGAAACTTTTTATCAGTTACGTTAGGATCACTTTCAAAATCTCCTAATGGTTCTACAATGTAGATTCTTTCTTTTGCATTAGATCTTGCCAATTCAGCACCCCATTTGGCAGCATTTAATGTTGCAGTAAAGTATATATGGTTAGAATTTTTCTCTTGGTAATTTGATAAGAACTGTGGTTCTAATAAATCACCAATTTGCAGTTCTGCTTTTGTACCATGAAAAAAAGGACCTTGGTCTATGATCACTTTTTTGTCATCCATAATGATCCACCTCTTTTTTAGTTTTGTATTTAGCAGTATAGTGTAGGAATTTCAAAAAAAACAGTCTATAAAAACATAAAAAATAACGGTATAATTTAAGTAGAGAGAACGATACTGAGTCCAATAACCCAAGTTTAAGAAAGCAGCCGATCAGCGTGATCGGCTGTTTTTGTTTAACTAACGAGCAGGTTAAAAGATAATCCGTTCAAGGCAGGTCTCTGTCCTGGATTATAGAGTAATGTTGTAATGTCAGAGAATATAGTTGATAAGCCTTATCATTCATGATATATTGTTAACCAGTAAACTAAATATAATAATTTATTTAGAATAACTCTATTTTTAAAAGAATATTTTTGTTTACAAGTAAATAAGGAGCGATCAAAGAATGATCTCAAAAGATCGAACAAAACAGTTGCTTTATGACCAATTTATCCGTTTTTTACATGTGTATGAGAACCACAAGGATACAGAAATCGAGCATTTCCTAAGTATCGCCCAGCGTGAAAGCATCGAGAAAATCCCTCAGCATTTGACCGCGGTTCATATGATAGATTGCATAGGCAAGCATGAGCCCATTAACAACACGGGTATTGCCGAGGCGATGAACTTGTCCAAAGCAAGTATCACCAAAATTGGCAACAAACTGCTGGAGGAAGGATTCGTCAAACGTACGAAAATGAACGACAACAAAAAGGAGAGCTATTTCCGGTTGTCACCGCAAGGCAAAAAAATCTTTGAATTACATGAACGTCTGCATATACATGAGGCTGAGCGCTTTTATCGTACTCTTGACAAATATTCGGAAACGGAGCTAAAAGTAATCCATCAATTTCTTCAAGACAGCAGTATTAATATTGAATCCAGATAGAACGAAGGAGAGTGAAGCATATGAGTCTGGCGGAATTGATCAGAGAGCGCAGGAGTATTCGTAAATGTAACTCTACGCCGGTGGACCAGGAGTTGGTTGTTGAACTACTGCGTAAGGCTATACGGCTTCAACCATTTGTTGAGTCTGGCTCATGGCGTGTAGTATATGCCGGAACTCCAGAAGCACGCAAACGGTTGGTGGACTGCATGCTGGAACAGATGTCACAAAGCAAGCTCGGCAAGCTGATTCCAGGGAAACTTCTGGATGTTTTTAAAAAGAGATTTACCGATATTCCTGCCCACGTCATTGTTATGTCGACTGTAGGACCGAATCGTCTGACCAATGACCGCAATTATGCGGCTGCCTGCGGGGTGATGCAGAGCTTCCAACTGCTGGGCTGGGAACGAGGCTTAGGAATGTTGTGGGATACAGAGTCCATGATTCAGCATGAAGGGCTCTTCAATGGAATTGGCTTACGTGAGGAGGAAAGATTTGTTGGTATTCTTCATATAGGGTATTACGACAAAGCGCCAAGAAGTCGGAAAAGGACACCAGCCGAGCAGAAGTGGACCGTATTGCGAGGGCAGCCTACATAGAAGAGGAGGATAAGAAAATGAAATTGTCAGATTTGGAAGGAGACATGGACGGTCCGAGTGAGTTTTTGGATCAACCGGTATCGCAGGAACTAATCCTTGAGTTGCTCAATCATGCCGTATGGGCGCCAAATGATGGCCTCCGAGAGCCGTGGCGATTTATCTTTGCTGATAACCGGTATGGGGACATCATGCAGGGATTACAGAACCAGGCTCCTGCGTATCTTCTGGTCTTGGTGAAGGAAGAGGCGGATCAATATAAGCGGGAAGAGGACTTTGCAGCTGTCTGTTGCCTAATTCAGAATTTCCGCTTGCTGGCTTATGAGCAAAGTCTGGGTGTGCGCTGTACCTTGCATGACTGGATGTACGACCCGAGCCGTACTGAAATGTTTGGTGTACTAAGTAACGAGCGCATTGCTGCGGTTCTGGAATTGGGATACGGTGCGAAGCAGTGGAAAGAAAATACGGAGGTACCTGAGACTCAACTTCATTTTGAACTGCTGTAGGGGTGGAGACGATGGGATGAAACTCCAAATGGAAAAAATTGTTTTACAATCATTGTCAGTACGTTATACTACAATCATTAGGTGAATTACTCAATAAAAAAATGAAATATTGTAATTGATTAGTCACCCTCGGCTCGTCATCGTCCTTAGCCGCTTATTACATAATAAATATAGGAGGTATGATTATGGTCAAGAAGAAGAAAATGTCCACAGCACTCAGTGCAGCTTTAATCGTTTCTATGCTGGCTACTGGCGTGATAGTCGCTATTCAAGGGACAACAACGTTAGAAGTAGCGAAGTCAGCAGGGGATAAAAAGGTTGAAGTTATTAAATAAAGCATACGTGAGACCTGCTAGAAAGTTAAAAGAACCTCAGCTCGGTTAACCCGGCTGAGGTTTTTTTCTGTATCATTAGGCATTGAAAAAATGCAGACCTAAGTCCGTGAACGCTTGACCACCATTTACCATGACGCAAAGTCCAATCTAATGTACACGGAACTGGAAATGACCAACCAGGAAAAACGGCAATCCAAGCAGTCACAATTAGTTGCTTACTACAAAACACCAGATAACGAGTATTAACAGCTCAACATTACGAGAGGTGAGGGAACGCTTAACGCAGGGAAAGATATTAACACACTTGGTACCGATTTAACCGTTGGCAATAATAGATCAAACTTCATGAACTTGAATACCAACTTAAGCAAAATCATAAATAGTGGGACAGTTCGAATCAATCTGTATGATGGACCTCTGTCAAGAAAGTGGACACTTACGCTACGGATTTTGCGGTAAATTGCTGTGCAAAACGGGCAGGGGAAAGGTACCCCTGCACCAAAACATCATAACTGATTGAGCTTGCTTTCAGGCTCCTCACCATTTTCTACACGTTTTATATTCTTTATAAAGAAATCATATCTTGTTTTATGAAATTTCCGACCATCAGGCATTCCCGCTGTATGGGGAGTAAGTATCACATTACCCAGACTCCGGAGCTCACTGTCAATCGGAAGCGGTTCAGATTCAAACACATCCAGGCATGCGCCTGGAATATCCCCGTTTTTTAATGCATCAATCAAGTCTCTTTCGTTGACAATGCCTCCGCGGGCTGTATTGATAAAAAGAGTGGTATTTTTCATTTTTTTGAATGTCGCTTTGTTGATCAGCTGTTTGGTTTGCTCATTCAAGGGTACATGTACACTGACTATGTCCGATGTGCTTACAAGAGTATCAAAATCCGTCATTTTCACAAAACCGTCCGATTGTGCAGTGGCATTTCTCGCATATGCCAGCACATTCATATCAAAAACCCTGCAAAACGCAGCTACTTTTTTTCCAATAGCACCCAAACCGATAATTCCAATCGTTTTTCCTTTTAACTCACTCCCTGCATAGTCCAATTGATTTTCATCCATCTTGTTTTTCATGAAAGTATCAAGAAACGGTATGTTTTTATAATAAGACAATATCAGTGCCATGACGTGCTCGGCCACTGCCTGTGCATTCACTCCTCCAGCATTGGCCACCCAAATGCCGCGCTGTGTACAGGCAGGGACATCCACATTATCAAATCCTGCACCTGTCTGTACCAATTTTAATTTTTTTGCGTTAGAAAGCAGGCTGTGGTCCACTTTAATATGTTCAGGAATGATTACTTGGCAATCTTCAATATGATCCAGCATTTCTTTTCCGGGCGGAACAATTACAACGTTCCAGTCTTGCGGAAAACACCTTGCAATATTTGATTTTGAGGTCTCGCTAAAATAGCCAACGATGAGAATTTTCATTGCTAAACCACCTTTCATAAGCTATACCATTCTTCAAATAAAACCGTTGATGCTCGTCATTTTATCCTTTTAATACAATTTTATCAATAAAATCTCATCACGTTCTATTGAACGGGAATGGAAAAGAATCTAGATAAACAATATACTAGCTATATAGTTTTTTTTGTTGAGGTGAATAGTTCTAATGTCATTCTGTTGTGGATCGTCATACTCGGAATTGGTGGAGGTTTCGCCTTTAGTTTGGCCATGATGTTTTTCGGGTTGCGTACTGAAAATGCGCATCAAGCAGCGGAACTATCTGGCATGGCCCAATCGATCGGATATCTTCTTGCCGCAATCGGTCCAGCCCTTATAGGATATCTGCACGATGCAACAAATAGTTGGAACCTGCCACTTTTCATTCTTCTTGGGGCTTCGGTGTTACTCTTTGTAGTTGGTATAGGAGCAGCAAGTAATCAAAAACTCAATACCATGAAATAATAAAAAGCCCGCAAGGACGCGGGCTTTTGTTAGTTTTAACATCAAGTATACATTACCTGCCGGAAATTTCCTTCAACGAGATTTCTTGTTCCTCCAGCAGTCGTTTCAGCTTTTGGCGCTGCCGTTTTTCCTTCTGACGGCGCTCTTTGTCCTCAGCCTTTAGAGCCTTGAGCAGGGAGAAACACATACCGATAAGGACAATAGCGAACGGCAATGCGGTTACAATGGATGCTGTCTGGAGGCCAGTTAACCCCCCGCTGATTAGCAGTACTACCGCGATGGAGGACTGCATAATTCCCCAGGTTAATTTCACTCTTGTACTTGGGTCCAGTTTGCCATCTGAAGTGAGCATGCCCAGTACAAAGGTAGCTGAATCAGCCGACGTAATAAAGAAGATCATGATCAGCATTGTGGCGATGAATGCCACGATCGTGCCCAAAGGCAGCTGCTCCAGCATAAGGAATAAAGCGGTTGTCGTATCTTCCTTGACAGCCTCCGCCAGATGAGCGGCATTGAACAATTCCATGTGAAGTCCTGTTCCGCCAAAGACGGAGAACCAGATAAATCCGAAAAGACTTGGAATAACCATGACGTAAATTACAAATTCCTTTATGGTTCTTCCTCTGGATACCCTTGCGATAAAAGTGCCGACAAAAGGAGCCCACGAGATCCACCATGCCCAGTAAAATAACGTCCATGCTCCAATCCAGGTTTCTCTTGAGAACGGCGTCAGTCTCAAACTCATGTTAATAATATTCTGCATGTAACTGCCCAAGGTTGTTGTGAATGTGTCAAATATAAAAGAAGTCGGTCCAGTCACCAATACAAACAACATCAATAACAAAGCTATAACGAGGTTGACGTTGCTCAGAATCTTAATACCTTTATCCAGACCGGAGGTTGCCGAGATTAAAAACAGTACGGTTACAACGATGATAATGACAACCTGAGACAGAGTCGAGTTAGGAATACCGAATAAGTGATTCAGACCCCCGCCGATCTGAAGAGCACCCAATCCAAGCGAGGTCGCAACACCAAAGATGGTGGATATGACCGCCAGAATATCAATAACCTTACCAAGCCAGCCAGCAGCAAGACGCTCACCGATCAGAGGAATAAAGGTGGAACTGATCAGCCCTTTGTATCCTTTCCGGAACTGGAAGTAAGCAAGTGCTAAGCCGATGACGGTATAGATAGCCCAAGGATGCAGCCCCCAGTGGAAAAAGGAATAACGCATTGAAAGTATGGCTGCTTGCGTTGTTTCGGGTACCGCCCCCTCAGGTGCAGATAAATAGTGGGACAGCGGTTCAGCAACTCCCCAGAAAACCAGCCCAATGCCCATACCTGCGCTAAACAGCATGGACAGCCAGGAAACCGTAGAATACTCCGGCTCATCATCGTCATCCCCAAGCCTAATACCGCCAAATCGGCTGAACGCCAGATAGAAAGCAAAGATCAGGAAGAACAGTGTCGCTAGCAAATAAAACCAGCCAAAATTCTGAATAGAGAAGTTGTAGGCAACATTAGCCACATCCGCTAGCTGATCAGGAGCGACGGCTCCCCATATTGCAAACAGTGCAACGATGATAATTGTGATTGTAAATACCATGATGAGACCTCCATTATGTAAGCTTCAGCCAACTGTTTCCTTAGTATGTGCTAGTCCAACTTGTAATATTTCGAAAAGCTAGCTGTTGATAAATTAAAACAAACCGCCATGTAATGAAACACTCAGCGGTTTGTTTTGATCTTGCCTGAATAATATATGGCCTATAATCTCTTGTTAATCTGAGATATTGTATCATCTCATCTAACTAGTTTTATTCATTTATGAAAAGAAATCTGAAGAAGGCTGACTGTCATCGTAAATTTACAGATCCTTCAGATTATATTGCATGCGTGTAAGCATGTCGGTCATCATTGCAACTTCTTCTTCACTGAAATCCAGTATCATCTGATGAAGAAACTGGTTTCGATCCTGCTTGAAATTGGCGATATGCGTTAGCCCTTGTTCTGTTAACCGGACGAAGGTTTCCCGATGATCGTCAGGGTTTCTTCTTCGTGACACCAAATCGTCTGCTTCCAGTTGCTTCAAATGGCGTGTAACAGCAGCACTGTCAATATGAATGGCCTTTTGCAAGTGGCTTTGTGTAACTTCTTCATGAAGATAGAGATGATACAGCAGAACGTATCGTGAGGAACTGATCCCCGTACAACGTTCAAATTTAGGTTTCAACTGATTGCTTATATTTTTAAGTAATATTAATAAGGTTTCTTGTTCCAGCGAACAATTCATGTTTGCCCCTCCTTGAATGGTGCAGAATGTCTTGAAAAGCTTCATGTAACAAGGGCAGATTCCTTCCAAGACATTCAACAACTAAAGGCAACTATATCACAATGTGGAGACTGCTCGCACTATCGCTTTGAATCATGCCCAAAACGTGGTCTCTTCGGCTGGCATACGGTAGGAGGTGTATCCCTCGCTTGCAGCTTTTCCAATTGTCAGTAGCATGACTGGTACATAGCGTTCTTTATCCAAGCCAAACACTTCAGCAATTTGATCTTTTTCATAACCACCGACTGGATTGGTGTCATACCCATGTGCACGGGCAACCAGCATCAATTGCATGGAAACCAGACCGGCGTCAAGCATAATGACATCGTTCATTTCAGCATCGGACATGTTGTTATAGATCGGTTTGAATGCCTTCAACTGAAAGTCCTTAACATCTAGTGGCATTAAGCCATGCTCAACAGCTTTTCCATAGATGTTTTCTGCATAATCGAAATTGTTTTTGTCTGCAAACACAGCAATGACAGCAGAAGCTTGAGCGACTTTTTCTTTGTTAAAGCGGGACAGTGGGACGAGTTTTTCTTTTCCCTCTGGAGTATCCACCACAAGGAAGCGCCAAGGCTGCATGTTGATGGAGGAAGGGGCAGTGCTAGCTTCATTGATGATTTGAGTCATTTCTTCCCTGCTGATTTTTACGGATGAATCGTATGTCTTAATGGAGCGGCGTCCATAAATAATTTCGTTAAAATCGTTTGTTTGTTGGTATGGTTTCATAATAGTTACTCTCCCTTTATATTTAGTTGAGCCATCAATGTTTGACTAGTCAATTGTTGATAAGTCAAATATAAACGAACACTAAGTCCATTTCAATAGTTTTTTTATGTAAAAATATAATAATAAAAGCAACATTTCTGACGATTCTAACTTAACTTTTGCATAATTTTATCCTGGTTGTTTAAAAATGAGTAAGGATAATATGCATGAACTCCAGTGACTAGATACAAATAAATAAATAATCGGGAATAACATGTAAGAGGATATTAGCTTAGAGGAGTGATACAAAAATGAAAGCAGTTGTGATTAATCAATATGGAAGTAAAGAAGAGTTAGTTGAGCAGGAAGTGAATAAACCGAGGGCAGAAGCCAATCAAGTGGTTGTAAAATTAGAGGCTACATCCATTAATCCAATCGATTGGAAATTAAGAGAGGGTTACTTAAAAGAAATGTATGATTGGGAATTTCCTATTATCTTAGGCTGGGATGTAGCTGGGGTCATAACTGAAATTGGTTCAAACGTTACCAAATGGAAAGTTGGGGATCGAGTATTCAGTCGTCCTGATACAACACGTTTCGGTTCGTATGCAGAATATACAGCAGTTGATGAGCACCTTCTGGCAAAACTACCTGATTCAATCTCATATGAGGAGGCTGCGGCTGTACCTTTGGCTGGTTTAACAGCATGGCAGGTACTGTTTACTCATGGCGATCTAAAAGAAGGTGAAACTGTACTTATTCACGCTGGAGCTGGTGGTGTAGGTATGTATGCCATTCAATTAGCAAAACATGCCGGCGCTCATGTTATTACAACAGCAAGTGAAAAAAATCATGAACTTCTTTACTCGTTAGGTGCTGATCAGGTCATTGATTACAAAAAGGAAAACTTTGAAGAGATTCTAAAAGATATAGATTTAGTGTTTGACACGATGGGTGGAGAAGTAGCTGAGAATAGCTATAAGGTGCTTAAGCCAAATACCGGAAGACTAATTACCATTGTTGGTGAACCCAATCATGATACTGCTAAGTCTCACAATGTATTAGCAAAGGGGATTTGGCTACAGCCAGATGGTGATCAATTGCAGAGAATGGCAGAGCTGATGGAAGAGAACAAGATAAAGTCAATTGTAGGGGCAACATTCCCGTTTAGTAGACAGGGGATTTATGATGCACATGCTTTGAGTGAAACTCACCACGCTGTAGGTAAGATTGTCATTACATTTTAAAAAAGGACCGTAAGTGTTCATCTTCCATCGATGAATGCTTTCGGTCCTTCTATGTTTATCCTGCACTAATGAATGACGGGATCGGTTTCCGCCTCTCTATGTTAACGTCTTCGGAAGGCTCCGCAAAACCCGCAATAATGTTCCCAAGTACACCACCCGGTACGTCCCGCCCAATCAAGTTGCCGCTTAACCAGCCAATAAGTCCACCAACAATGAGTACCCAGAGCAGATCCATGGATTGTTCTCCTTTCTTCGGGTTTATTACAAGTTATGTTGGGTTCGTTGGAATATACCTTATCTTCCTGATGGTGGAGGAATCTAAAGCGCCTGTGCTAAGATGGGTTAATAATTGATTAAAGCTGGTGAAAACAAGGCTAGATAGGGGTGTACAGTTGAAGAAAATCCTAGTCATTGATGATGAAATTGCAATTCGAGATTTAATTGAGCTGGTGCTAAGGCGAGAGAACTACGATGTGCAGACTGCAGAGGACGGCAGAAAGGGCTTGCAGCTGCTCGACTCTTTTCAACCCGATTTAGTCGTACTTGATCTGATGCTGCCAGACTGCTCCGGATATGACTTGTGTAAGGAAATTACCGGAAAGCGTGCCATTCCTGTGATCATGCTCTCTGCCAAAAATGAGGTGATCGACAAGGTGTTGGGACTAGAGCTAGGGGCGGAAGATTACATGACCAAACCCTTTGACAATCGTGAATTGCTCGCTCGGATCAAGGTCATTCTGAGAAGAAACGAGAGCAAGGAGGAATCAAGTGAAGGAACAGAAGTGAAATCTACACGCATCATTCATGAAGAGCTGACATTTGATCTGGAAAGCCGCAGGGTGCTGAAAAACGGTGTACCCGTGTCTTTAACGGCCAAAGAGTTTAAAATTCTGGAAACGTTACTCAAAAGGCCAGACAAAATCTTTACTCGGGATGAGCTACTGCAGATCGGATGGGGATATGACTTTATGGGAGACAGTCGCAGTGTGGATATGACCATCATGCGATTACGGAAGAAGCTGGAGGATAACGCGGACGAACCGAAGTATGTCCGAACGATCTATGGATTTGGCTATCAACTTGGAGGTGGCGAGGCCTGAAGTATGCAACCCGGTTACTGCTGAATTATTTATTTTTCTCCGTGCTGTCCTTTGGCATCATCATTTTTGCTGTAAATAAAGCCATCGATTACTACAGCTTCATTACCATTGAGAAACAGATGATGGAGAAGGCGGATCTGTCCGAGTTGTCCTTCCGTGAGGTGTTATCACAGCATAGGTCATCTTCAGGAGAGCCCCAGACCAAGGAAATTGTCAGACTTGCTCTAGAGAAGCTGAAAGCTTCGGGCAAGGAAGTACGTATCTATGACAGCTCCAAGCAGTTGATAGGCTTAGCTGTGGATGGCATCATCATTAATGATGGCAAACCTCTTATTTTTGAAAAAAATATTGAGAAAGCCCTGAGCGGCAGTTATGCCTACACTGTAACGGAAGATCATCTGCTTTATTTTGCGACTCCCATTCAGGATCAATTCTACGAGAACGCTTATGTGTATGAGTTCGTGGAGGACATTTCCTACTTTTATGCGATTATGGATCAAATCCGTTATATCCTGTTTGCGGGTGCAGGCGGATTTATTGTACTGATTACGTTATCCAGTCTGTGGATTGCCCGCAACACTACCAAGCCGATTAAACTGTTGCTTAGCGCTACGCAAAGTTTCTCTAGACAGGAGTTTCGGAGAGTTCATCTAAACCGGAAGGATGAACTGGGCATGCTGGCAGATGGACTGGATTCTATGGGGCGGCAACTTCATGATTACATTCAGTACCAGAGGCAATTCGTCTCCAACGTATCTCACGAGTTAAAAACACCCTTGGCAGCCATTCGTGGTTTCTCTCAATACTTGGTTGAAGGGGAGAACGAGGACAAGGAGTTGCAAAAAATCTATGCTCATCTGCTGCAGGAATCGGATCGGCTGACACGTTTGATTAATGAACTGTTGTTGTTATCCCGATTCGACAAGGCTGGTTCTAACGATTTGGAAGTCGAGAAGACAGAAATGAACGAACTGATTCTGCAAGTCGCAACGAATATGGGTGCCAAGGCCAAGGATAAAGGGATAGAGATCAGAGTTAGTCAGGCGGAGGAAGAACCGGATGATAAGGGTAAGACAAGAGTTTACGCCAACGTAAATCCAATGCTGATGTCTCATGCGATTGCGAACCTTGTGGACAATGCCATCAAATATTCAGGCGGTCCATCGCTAATCCAATTGAAGTTGGAACATACGCCAAGCGAGATAGTTATACGGATACGTGATCAAGGTATTGGTATCGCGGGCGATGAGCTGGAGAGAGTGCAGGAACGTTTTTACCGGGCGAAAAATGCAAGCACAGCGAACGGTTCAGGTCTTGGACTTTCTATTTGCAAAGAGATTGTCGAGCGGTTTAATGGTTATATTGACATGGAAAGTCAAATCGGGGAAGGAACAACCGTTACCATTGTGTTGCCCCGTGCGGAAACACAATCGTAAATAATTAACGTTACAAGATTGGTACATTTCTGTTATGAGACTAACAAATGTTTTATTTATAATCACTTCATAAGAACAAATCACACATTTATGGAGGGATCATGATGAAATTGATAAACAAAGCAACAGGTGTTATCGTACTAGGTGCTTTACTAACGGTGGCATTAACGGGCTGTCAGTCCAATGATGCTACGCCCCCAGCAACCGGACAGAACACAGCGAATGAACAGAGCAAAGGCGAAGGAGCAACAAATGCTAATGCGCCTGCTTCCGAAAGTTCTGAAGAAAAGGGTACTGAAGCTATTAAGGAAGGTTCCATGGAGAAGGAAGGCAATGTGGTGCTAAAGGAGCTTGCTTTTGTCTATAATGAGCACACCATTGCGATTTCGGATACAGCGAATGAAGATCAGATGGAACAGATGCTGGGCAAACCGGAGAACCTGAAATCTCATACGTACAGTGCTGATGATGGAACAAACATGGATACGTTAATCGGTTTTACAGAAAAGGTCTATACGTATCCTGGTCTGGAGATTAAAACAATCAGTATACCAGAGGGAAAACAAGACTCCATCTTTCATATCGAAATCACAGATCCCAAGTACGCGACAGTGCGAAACATTAAAGCAGGAGATAGCCTGGATACACTCAAAAACGCCTACCCTGAAGGGAAACTGCTTGGTGATGGAGCTCCAGATGAAGAGGATGACTTCCGTTACGAGCCATCCAATTATGTGGATGTGATGTCGTTCCATATCAAGGATGCCAAGGTGGAGAGCATTCAGATCTACAGCCTTCTGGACTAATATTTAGGAATCGATGTTGGTAAGCCATTCATACGATTCACCTTTTATACCTGAATAAAAATGAAAAGTTAACCCTCATACTCCTGAAAAGGAGCATTGAGGGTTAACGTAGTTTTAGGACTTTTAAATTAAGCGCTGCTTGGGCAAATGCAGAATAACGTTGAATTGATCACCATGAATTTCGATTTTGATCTCCCCGCCGTGCAGCTCAACGATACTTTTCACAATGGACAGCCCTAGGCCGGAGCCTTCTGTCTGGCGGGATTCATCTGCTCTTTTGAAACGCTCGAACAACTCTTCCGCAGCAAAATCAATCTCATAAGCAGCAGTATTTTGAATTTTGAATAGCACCAGATCATCAGACTCATCCAAATAAATATAGATTCTGGTTCCCGGAAGCGAATATTTCTGCGCGTTTCCAATTAAATTTTCGAATACACGCCAAATTTTATTGCCGTCCAAATGTGCATGGATCGGGAATTTCGCAATCCTCTCCCGAATCACAGGCGACGCTTGTCCTATACTGGTGTTGGACTCGGCAATCGCCTGTGTCAACAATGTCGCGACATCGACGTACTCAATATCCAGCTCTACTGTACCGCTGGCCATCTTTGAGATTTCGAACAGGTCTTCAATCAACAGCTTCATCCGTAGCGCCTTCCGGTCCAGGGTTTCAATATAGGCTCGGGTGGTCTCCGTAGACAGATCTTCTTTTTTTAATAAATCAACATAGTTGATAATAGAAGTAAGCGGGGTCTTCAAATCATGTGATACGTTGGTAATCAGCTCTGTTTTTAACCGTTCGCTCTTCATTTGATTCTCCAGCGCGCTTTGATACCCGGCTTTCATATTGTTAATATAACCAGCAAGCTTGGATAGATCATCCTTGCCGGTATCCTGAATTGTGTTTTGAATATTTCCTTCGGCAATCTCTTTGCTCCCGTTGATAATGGCGATGAATCTTCTAAGCTTGGAAAGTATATATGGAACCAAGAACAACACGTAGAGCAACAAATAAAGTAGAAGCCACCCCTGTCCGTAATATGTGACTGCCTGCCAAATACAAATGCCGGCTATCGCGGTTAGCAAAAGCATCATGATGAGGCCAAACGTTAGTCTCCCGTTTTGTAAACTGGCTCTAAGACCGGTCCTCCAAACATGAAAGTAATCCATCAGCAGACTGCCATGCCAGAAGGAACGCCTACTATGGGGTGCCTTAAAATAAAGAAACAGTCTGCTTGCCAGCAGGCAAAGAATAATTAAGGCAAGCAGTGTCTGGATATAACTTGAAGTTGAATAGCTCAGACTCAACCCCGTGTATGAATACCTGTTTATGAGTACGAGGCTCCATAGAATCGCGGCGACAATGATGACAATAAGGTCGATTGGAACCTTCCGATCGGCTTTATTTTTTCTCGATTTTGTATCCAATTCCCCATACCACCTTTAAATATTTTGGGTCTTTAGGATTGATTTCAATTTTTTCACGAATGTTTCTCACATGTACGGCAACCGTATTCTCTGAAGTGAAGATCAGTTCATTCCACACGCGCTCATAAATCTCTTCGATTGAGAAAACCCTACCCTTGTTCTCCATCAGCAGCTCCAAAATTTTGTATTCTTTCGGGGTCAATCTGACGTCCTCTCCATCTATCTCAACAGTCTTCGAGCTTTTGTTCAGCACGAGTCCTCTTACTTGAATGAGCTCATCCCCGTTTGACTGGAAGGAACCTAAATTCGTAAACCGGCGCAGCTGAGATCGGACTCTAGCGATCAGCTCTAGAGGATTGAACGGCTTCGTAATATAGTCATCAGCCCCAACGTTGAGTCCCAAAATCTTGTCGCTATCTTCTGACTTGGCGGAAAGCATAATGATCGGTATATTTTTGTTTTCACGAATTTTAAATGTCGTTTTAATTCCATCGAGCTGTGGCATCATGTTGTCCATGATAATAAGATGAATGGTTTCTTGTTCAAGAATTTCCAGCGCCTCCAATCCGTTAGAGGCAGTTAATACATCCACATCTTCGCTTTTCAAATAAATAACGAGCGCTTCTCGAATTTCCGGTTCATCGTCTACAACAAGAATGTTATTTATAGCCATTATTTCTCACCTTCATCACGATATTTCTTATATTTACTAATCCGGAACTCATGTATCCCGAAAATTCAACATGGCCGGGGGGAGCGTCTGCAAGCATCAGCTCCGCTGGTGATTCTTCCTGATCCGTGTAAAATCCATGCACCCCGAACCTGGACAGAATCTGCATAACCGGTCTGCTGTTGACGGTGTGAACATAGCTTTTTACCCCAAACTTATGTAGTGTTGGAACTAAATTGGGGTTTAGATACACACGGTATACAGGCATGGCAACCGCTGTCAGTTGTTTGTCCCTTACGAATTCTACAATACTTTCGGCGGAGGCGCCAGTTTTGTAAAGTGAATATATTTTGTTTGGAAAGGGGTGGATTCCCATAACCGTGTCATACATTTCCGGGCTGAAAATTTCAGGTATAATCCGGTTGAGCAGTGCAGGATCCGTACGTCGAACCTCATTGACTAGATGCGCAAACTGCTGCTGAATTTGCTCTTTGCTGCCTGCTTTCGTATCCACAATTAAGTCAAAATCAGGATATTGCTGCATCAGCTGCAGTATGTCCGGCAGGGTAAGAGGGTGGAATCTTCCCATAATAAGCGAGTTTTCAAACTGAAGCGTTGTTACGTTTCGTCCGCGATGAGCGGCCAAATCCGGCTGTAGCCTCTGCGACCAATCATGTCTGGCTACAAGCTTCCCGTCCGTCGTCTGCACAAGATCAACCTCGAACAAACGGTACCCTCTATTGTAATTGGTTATAAATGCCTCATAAGAATTGGTGTAGCTAGCACCGTTAACTCCACCAAATGCATGTGCAATAAGCCTATTTTCCTGCCAGCCGCTGGTGCCAAATGTAGAGTCCGGCTGATTCTGACCTGTCCTAACAAGCCCCCAGTTGCACCAGATCATTCCTGCCGTAATGACTATGAGTAAGGTTAACATCATCGTTTTCTTCATTCGTTGTGCTCCTTCATTATCCCGATGTAAGACATACTACAGGACGCAAATGAAGAAGGAGTGGTATAAAAACGAAGGAATTTATGAAGTTTGTATACATTGAAATCCATATAAAAAGAATCCCCGTATATGTAAAGTGTCGTTAGACAAAAACATAGTCCCATTGTAGTCGCTATTATAGCGGATTTTTTACACGCAGTATTGGGTATGAAACGTGAGAGGAAATAGGAACAATATATTTTTAACATGGCGAGTACGAGACTAAGGTACTTCTTAGCATGCAATGGGACCAGTTGTAGCTGTTGAAACAGGGGAAATTGTGGTATCTATCATTTCGAAAGACCAGCTTTATTAAGTTTAGTCCTTATTTATACTAAAACCTCCACTGTAGTGGAGGTTGAGTGATCACACATGAATTTTTGTTTAGGTTAATTCGTCCCCATTGGTTTCGATTACTTTTTTATACCAGTTAAACTTTTCTTTCTTGTTCTATTCAATGTTCCTTTTCCTTCGTTATTCCGATCATCGTTGGAAGGAAGCTTCCTGAGTAGTCGTATAATAACCCAATGAAAGTAGGTCCAACTGCACCAAAGTTTGATGTGATGGGAGTAAGTTCGCAGCGAATGAAGCCGTAGACACGATCTCGTCAAGCTTACAGACGGTTTCCGCATACATTATGCTCGGAGCTGACTTAACATTCCAAAGAGCATTAGAACGTATTGAATATAAATGTCCTTACCAGAATAAAAGTTGTCGTGGGACAAGAACTTGTACCGATTGACGGAATGGATAATAACATAGTCCCATCACCCGGCATGACATCAAAGTCAAATCACGCCACAGGTCTGCCCTAGCTAGAATACTCCAGCGAGTACTAACCTCCAAGCCTGGTTACACCACAACTAACAGTACGATAATTCCGAGAAAAATCAGCCAGCATACTGGGTGACCGAAATTTAATCCCCAGCCGACTCCAAACCTTTTCTCGACGATTAGGTTTGAATCCTTGCGATTGAAATAAATCATACCTAATAGCCATTTATCATCATCATGGACAGGTCTAGAATTGGAGCGATCTGCCGATTGCTCCAATCGGCTTCCGCCCTGACCAGCCCAGAACGATAAGGCTAAGGCGTATAGGATGATAAAGGCTATTATGATTAGGACAATGGGAATAGCGAAATTGATGTTAAGCAGAGATATCATATTTAGTTGCACGACGGACAACAGGATAACTACTAAGAAGCTTGCTGTAATCATAAAACCTGACCAAGTACGGCGGAAAGTTATGTCTTGTCTGATGGAACGGTTCGGATCAGTGGGTTGAACCTGCTGCTTCACTCTGCGAATACTCCAATTCTCAAATATGAACACAAGTATTAAGAACACTTGCATTATCGTAGGCATAAACACAGAACTATAAGATTTAGCTGCATAGCCGTCTACGTTCCAACTGCTGTTGTAATGGATCGGAATCTGGTCAGGAATTAGTTCGTAGTTGAGTAGCACAGTTACAATACCAACAACAACAATGAAAACATGGATGAGGAACCACTTACTAGACAAGCTAATGTTTCTTTTCCGAAAACCAGTGTCCACTGCTATGATCGATGGTTCCAGAGCAATAGGCAGCATAGGTAGTAAACTTTTCATTTTGAAATGATAGCTAATGTTTATGACTAGGGAGATTACGGCCATGGCGAGTGAATAAGCGACAATGATCCAACTTTGTTGCTTGGAATGTTCATCACCGTATATTAGGCAGATGATACAAACAATGAATAGGATGGTATGCAAGGTAGCATTAATCCTAGCATATGACTTCCGCATCTGGCGTAGAGGTTCGCTATGAAATTGTACAGGGCTGACGGTGACTCCAAAACTAATCGTCTCTCTTGTTAAATAAGGCATGCTTACCATGAGTACAATGGTAGGTACAAATACAAAGATCATTACTATAACAGGCATTATCGCCATATCATTCACCCCCTCTTATACATAAGTGTGTATTCGAAAACTATATAACCCTTAGAACATACGCGATGCATCACTATGTCTTTTTGCGTATGATTATCCTTTTAACTTAGGGTGGGTAATCGACTTAATATAAATTAATTATAATTGATTTTATTGACTACATGGGTGAAATTAACATTTATCCAGATATTTTTGCTCCGCAGCGATACTCATCTGACAACTAAATTATGGCAAGTACATCATTTGAAATTTTGTGTAGGTACAGGGCAGTAAAGTTTAGTTATAATCAACTTTTATCACCATAAAATAAAGTTCACTTGGTAAAATTGTGAAGTATAAATCACATTAACTGGAGTGGATACTATGCTTTCTGAAGAAGATTATGCGAAGGTGGCGAAAGAAGCTTTACATCAATACCCAATCTATTGGGAAAAACTTGTGTATCTCGGAAAGAGTGATAATGTTAAATTTCAAGTTCAGACCAACGATGCATCAAAAGTTTCTTATCAAAATCCATATCTCAACGATTTCCATTCAATCAAAAGGGAATATCACATCAGAGTTTATTTGGCTTGAAGCTTTGGTTAAAGATACAAATCTCGTCATACCTGTACCTGTTAGAAATCTTCAAGGTGATCTGGTAACAAAAATCTCAACTGATCTTAGCGAAAATACAATCATGGTGACTATTCATCAATGTATTCATGGAAGCGTACTTCAAAGAGAGCCAACAAGTAATGAAACTGAAAATTTAGCTCTCTTAATGGCGGCTCACTTAATCAATTAAAATGGTTAGTAAATTTAGAGCTTATCTCAAGTGAAGTGTTTGTTCATGTAGAAGAGTCAGCACATAAAATAGCAAATGTGATACAAAATCATAAACGTTTGCCAAGTAACTGGGGAGTTATTCATTCTGACCTTCATGAGAGTAACTATGTTTTTTATGAGGATACTCCTCAACCTATAGATTTTTCGAATTGTGGCTATGGCTTTTATTTATTTTATTTCATCGTATAGCAAAGTAAATCAACTGGAAGAGAATTATGTCTAGTTATTAGAAGCATTTTTTATTTGGTCAATCATTAGGACTTTCGCATTCCATTCTCTAAATACAAATGAACAACAATCCTTAGCGGCAAATTTTCCAACAGTTATTGAAAACTATTTTAGGAAATATCTTAAAGGAGAATTTTTTTTGTTAAACTAAGGAGTAGGAATACAATAAATGGAGGGGTAGGATTGAACAAGTATGTGTTACATATAGTTGCAAGTGTAGTTTGCATATTGTTACCTGCTGTTGGTCTCTTATATGTTTTGTGGGATAGCCACCAACCCAAAATAGGACCTGTAGGAGACGGAAAACCAAATTATCCTTCAATATCTCAATGGATATCTATTAGCTCTTCTTTTATTCTTGGAGTAGTTAATTTACCTCTTTCCATAATTCGATATAGACAAAAGGCTGAAAAAGATATTAAAAGTTAATGCTTTATTACGCTAACGTAGAAACTATAATTGAATAAACGACGAAAATGAAGCTGCCTGTGTCGGCAGCTTTCATTACGTTAACGGGTAGGGTAGATGAATTTTGTGAATATACGCCAGATATGCGAACGATAAAAACATAAACTTTTAAGATTAAAGACATGCTACAGTCTTCAGAATTGCAGAAAAAAGAGGTCGAACCCGCCCGGATTTTATGGCTATCAGCCCTTCGATGGTGAAGTGCCTTCATGCACAAGATACGATCATAATCCATTAAACCGGAAGGAATATCTCTTACATGTCTTGAATCACGATAAATCTGAATTAAAGCTGGAGGCGAATGAGATGTTGGAATTAGAGTTTACGACTATAGAGGAGTGGGATGAAGCATTGTGGGCGCGGATGGAGCGAATCTATCATGAGGCTTTTCAAAGCGGCGCTAAGACAAAAGCGATTCTGCGCAGTATGCTGGACCGGAAGATTGGTTATTTACACACGGGCGTGCATCATGGAGAAGTGGTTGCGATGGCTGTTACTGGACTGGAGGGGAAGGTTGCGGACCGCATCCTGATCATCGATTACCTCGCGGTTGAACAGAAGATGCGTGGGTGGGGCATAGGGACCTGGATGCTGGAGCAGCTCAGAGCCTGGGCGTTAAGGGAACACCGGATTAAAGGTATGATTATCGAGGCGGAGTTCGGGACAACAGAGGCTCATCAGGAACGCATACAGTTCTGGCAACGCAACGGGTTCATCCTAACCTCCTATGTCCATCAATATAGAATGGTGCCAGAGCCGTATCAGGCAATGATGCTACCACTGGATACAAGTACGCATGTGCCTGATGATGGTGAAGCACTGTTTCGTTATATCAATGCTTTTCACAAGGTTGCTTACCGGAAGAGTTAGACCGCATTCAATGGACCTGCAGGAAATTACCGTAGAGATTAGGATGTAAAATGATCAGTTCTTGACTGCATGGTCAATAACTGATACATTAATCCCATGAGCAGACCAAGAGAATTTGATGTCGATCGTGTATTACACCAGTCTATGGAAGTGTTCTGGAATCAAGGCTTCAAAGCAACTTCTTATGAGGACCTTACGCGTACTACAGGAGTCAAAAAGCAAAGTTTGTACTGTGTTTTTAAAGACAAGCGATCGTTGTTCCTGAAGGCGCTGGCACTTTACCGTGAACAGGTTATAGCGAAACTGAAAGAGATTGAAGCCCTGGATTCGTCTCCCGTTGATAAACTGGATACCTTACGATATTCCCTTTTAGACGATGAAACTAGCTGCCAAGGGTGTCTAATTGTGAATGCATCACTCGAATTCGGAACAGATGACGAGCAGGTCACACGCGAAACTGAGCTCATGGCTGAAGAGATTCAACTGGTATTAGAGAAGATCATAAGTAGTGGCCAGAATCAACAGTTAATTTCCAACCGGTATACGAGTATAGAGCTTGCATCTTATCTAAATAACACCATTCTTGGTGTGAGAGTTATGGAGAAATCAGGTTCATCCCGTGAACAGATCGAGACGGTTCTGCGTACTTCATTTGGCATGATCATGTCTTGATCTTTTTTTTGTGAAATTCTTGACTACGAAGTCAACAATAATTGAAGGCGGATTAATACACCACGAAACCTTGAAGGAGGTGGGGCTTTTCGATAAAAATCGTGTATTGATTCATTTGGAAATAACGTCTAGTTGTTAACCAGGCTAGTTGCTGTTTAACATCTCCTAGGTCAATTTATATAAAACGAAATATGTGGAGGTTATTATGAATTATTCTCAATCCGTAGAAGCATTGTTCCAACCTATAGAATTAGGTCACTTGAAGTTATCCAATCGGATCGTGATGGCGCCGATGACGCGTCAATTTTCTCCGGACGGTATTCCGGGTTCAAATGTTGCGGGCTATTATCGCCGCAGAGCAGAGAACGCAGTGGGGCTTATTGTGACAGAAGGGACAATAATTAATCATCCGGATGCATCCAATCAAGCCAATGTGCCGCACTTTTATGGCGAAGCTGCAATGAATGGCTGGGCACATGTTGTATCTGAAGTACATGAAGCTGGTGGTCGAATTATTCCACAGATCTGGCATATGGGAGCCAAAGGTCATGTTAATGATTATTCGGAAGCTGAGATTGCTACAATCGTTCAGGAATTCGCACAAGCAGCCTCAGAAGCGAAACGCGTTGGGTTCGATGGTATTGAAATCCATGGAGCACACGGCTATCTGATCGACCAATTCCTGTATGAGAAAACCAACTCTCGTACGGATCGTTACGGTGGAGATATGATGGCTCGCACACGTTTTGCAGTTGAAGTGATTGAGGCTTGCCGTAAAGTAGTGGGATCGGAATTCCCTATTGTACTGCGTTTGTCTCAGTGGAAGACAGATGATTATCAGGCTAAATTGGCTGAAACACCGGAATTACTGGAGCAGCTTCTCGCACCGTTGGTTCAAGCTGGAGTCGATATCTTCCACTGTTCCACACGCCGTTTCTGGGAGCCGGAATTCGAAGGGTCTGATCTGAATTTTGCTGGTTGGACCAAAAAACTGACTGGTAAACCGACAATCACTGTTGGATCGATTGGTCTTGATGGTGACTTTACAAGTCTGTTCACAGAAGGTAAAGGCGCAAGTAACGTCGGTATCGAGGGATTGGTACAACGACTCCAGAATGATGAGTTTGATCTGGTTGCTGTAGGCCGTGCTCTTCTAGTCGACCCTGAATGGGTTAAGAAAATTCAAGAAGGACGTACTGATGATCTGGTTCCATTCACAAGAGAGGCGATGACTGTACTTACTTAATTGTAGTTATAATCATTAGGAATATGTATTAATCAAACACACCTTCAAGATCATCTTGGAGGTGTGTTTGTAATGCCAACCAGAGTGAGTTATCCGGTGGAATTAAAGATGAAAGACATAGAGATGAGACTGGCAGAGGATGCAAAAGAAAGATCGGAATAAGGTCCTCAACTTCATTATTGCTGGTTCCTTAATTTCTACATCATCACTCAACAACACCACTGCTTGGGGGGAGCTCTCCCTCCGAAAGATCAACGCTTCTCTTCACTGAATTCCCAATGCAAGTGACGATCTATTCATTAGTGCTAAGTGACAACAACTGTTTTAGATTGTCATCAATAAATTGATTATCGGCACTGTTGATTCCACGACCGGCAAAATGGCCCCAGATCGATTGAATTGGTTTCAAGACAGCATTAGGTATACGCTTAGCTTCGTATTCATTATCGGCCGCTGTGCAGAAGAGATCCGTGCTTCCCGGCATGATACAGGCATAAGCTTTTATGCTCTGAAGTGCTTTATCAAAGTCTCCGTTATAGGAGGGGTTTGCACTGATATCTGCATGTTGTCCTGTCCATAACATGGCCAGAACATTATGCGGATCCATATTCATAAAGCTATTTTCCCAAACACCAGCTACAAAATCCTCCAATGTGTCAAATCCCATCTCACGGTATAGCTCTTCTCTATAAAACGCATGTGATAGTCCCCATCCCGCATACACCCGACCAACGGCACGCATGTCTGTAGAACTTAGTTGGTTTAATTTACTTGAGTCGAAGCCGACTGCAGATAGCAGTGAAGCTTTCACGCCTTCCAGGACCACAAATGTGTGAGGCCAAGGTTTGGCGATGCCTCCAAAAGGTGCGATTCGTTCAACCATCTCCGGGTAACTTGCCCCCCATTGAAATGCCTGAATGCCGCCCATTGACCACCCGACGACGAGAGCAATCTTTTGAATACCGAATTTTTCGGTCAGCAGTTGGTGCTGGAATCGTACGTTATCATAGATGGTTACCTGTGGAAAGTTAGCCCGATCGAATGGAGGAGGCGTGTTACTGGGAGAGGAAGAGAGTCCATTGCCCATCAAATTCGGAACGATAATAAAATATTTCTCTGGATCCAGTGCCATCCCGCTGCCAATGAGCCATTCATTCTGAATATGCTGATCTCCAAAAGCCGTTGGATAGACAATAACATTGTCTTTCTGTTCATTTAATTTTCCGTAAGTTTGATAAGCGAGATAAGCGTTTGGTAACGTCACTCCTGATTGTAAGAGTACATCACCCAAATTAAAAATTTCATAATCCATCGTATAATTGCTCCCTTCAAAATGAAAAACCACAGGTTCACTGTGATCTCTTGTACTCAGTATAGAGCTTGTGATACTCTCAATAAAAGTGAATAGAATTCAAGATAGTATTCAATAAAATTGAAAGATGAAGGAGGGATCATTGGATGGAATTGCGTCAACTGAATACGTTTTGTACGGTTGCAAAAACATTGAATTTCACGCGGGCAGCAGAAGTGCTGAGCTACGTTCCTTCCAACGTCACGATGCAAATTAAAGCATTGGAAGATGAGCTAGGTGTTCGCCTCTTTGATCGGTTGGGCAAGCAACTCGCGCTCACAACTGCGGGTAAACGCTTTTTAACACACGCCCAAGGCGTTCTCGAAAAAATGGACGAGGCTCGTAGTGCTGTCCATAATAATGAAAAACTAAGTGGAACCTTAACGATAAGTGCGAATGAGGTTATTTGCTCCTATCGGCTTCCACCTGTCTTCCAACGGTTTCGTTCGCAGCATCCGGGAGTTCGCTTAATTTTCCGCTCAGTTCCGAATCAAGAGCTCAAGCAAACGCTCTTTGAGGGGACCACGGATATTGTTTATATGTTGGATGAACCAATTCGCTCGAGTGGACTTTCCGTGGAACCTTTGCTGGAAGAACATTTCCGATTGTTAGCTGCTCCAGATCACCCACTCGCCAAACGAACTGTGTTGCAATTGGAAGATTTTCATGATGAAGTGTTCCTGACAAATGAGAAGGGTTGTCCCTATCGGACGATGTTTGATCGGTCATTTGAGAAAGAGGGCATTGATAGCATTACATATTTAGAGTTTCAAAGTGCTGAAGCCATTAAACAATGTGCAATTTCAGGAATCGGTATTGCCTTTCTTCCTGAGATCGTCGCGGAATCTGAAGTTGAACGCGGAGAACTTGTTGTCCTCCCATGGCAAATTCCGGACTTGCAGGTATATACACAGATGTTGTGGCATAAAGACAAGTGGCTTTCACCAATGATGTTATCTTTTATAGAAGCAACCAGGGAAGTTTTTGGTTCACAGAGTAAGAATAAAACCGTATAGCTTATGTACGAGACATCAAACTGTTGAGCACAGTAAAATGCTGTTGAAAGTGAGGAGACATTATTTATGATTCCATTAGTATATGACCAGATTAACCATTGGGGAAAAGACGATGAATTTTTCCTTTCATTGTTAAAGAGATTACAAGTAGAATCTATAGCTGACCTGGGCTGTGGAACAGGAAGATGGACTACTCATCTTGTTCAGTGCGGTTATAAAATTACCGCTATAGATCCCAATGAAGAAGCGATTGAAATAGCGCGAAGTAAAGATAATTCTGAAAGTGTGGAATGGATTATAGGTGATAGTGCGGATTTACAAACCAATACCTATGATGCGGTAATTATGACAGCGAATGTTGCACAGGTATTTCTTACAGATGACAGCTGGAAACGAGTAATCTCAGACGTATTCCGATCCCTAAAAATCGGGGGTCACTTTATTTTTGATACAAGAAACCCTTTGGTAAAAGTATGGGAAGAATGGGAGAAGGACAAAACTCCTGACTTAGCTAAAGATAGACTAAGCGGAGATCCTTTAGAAATTTATACAGAATATGAAGGGTTTGAGGGAGATATTTACACTTTCTATGAAATAGTAAAAAATACTAAAACAGACAAAGTGTTAGTTCATGAAAAAATGCAGCTGAGGTTTCGAAATCAAGAAGAATTCAATGAGTCGCTGAAACAAATCGGTTTTTCAAAAATTAAAACATATGGTGATTGGGAATTCAAACAAGCAAATTCTGAGAATAGATCGTTTATTTTTCATTGTGTAAAATAGCAGTTAGTAAAAAAATGTCGAGGGACCAGAACAGATTGAACACAGTTCTTATTCCTAAATAACTACAAACATTGTTTCATTCAAATCCATTCAATGAAATTTGTTCATATATGATGAACTGGAGTATGATGGGGGAAGGCGATGCTGATAATTACCATATAATCAATGCCAAGTATAGAGTGTAATTTGATATCGGTCTAAAGCTTTTGGACCCGGCTATACAACACCATACTTCCTTGAAGGGGGACATCTGTTTTGGATGAGCAGTTTCTAGATTTATTGGCCGAGAAATATGATACGGAAGAAAAAATTATAACAGAGATCATCAACCTTGAAGCGATCTCCAATCTCCCGAAGGGAACCGAGCATTTTGTCAGTGATTTGCATGGGGAGTTTCAGGCTTTTCAGCATGTACTACGAAACGGTTCGGGTACCGTCAAAGAGAAAATCAAAGAATTATTCCGGGAGGTTTGGACGGATCAAGAAATCAATGATTTTGCGGCGTTGGTTTATTACCCGGAAGAAAAAATTCAGCTGGTTATAGGGGAACTGAGCAATAAACAGGCTTTGAACCAGTGGTATAGACTAACAATTGAACACATGCTTAAGCTTATTTCTTATGCCTCTTCCAAGTATACACGCTCAAAATTGCGTAAAGCTCTGCCGGAGCAATATGTATATATTGTAGAAGAGCTTCTATACAAGACGGATTCGACCAACAATAAGGATCCTTATTACGAGGAAATATATCGGCAAATTATTTCTTTGGGCCAGGCGGACAATCTCATTATCGGCCTTGCTTATACGACACAGCGCCTGGTGGTTGACCATCTTCATGTGGTTGGAGATATCTATGACCGGGGGCCGTACCCCGATAAAATTATGGATACGCTGATCAACTACCATTCTGTAGACATACAGTGGGGGAACCATGATGTCCTCTGGATCGGAGCCTACGCAGGTTCTCTGGTCTGCCTTGCGAATATTATTCGGATCTGCGCCAGATACGATAATCTGGACATCATTGAAGATGTATACGGAATCAATCTGCGCCCACTGCTAAACCTGGCGGAGAAATATTACGAAGACAATCCGTCCTTCAGACCTAAGTTACAGGCTGGACATAATGTATCGGAGCAGGAAATTCTGCAGATCACCAAAATTCACCAAGCCATTGCCATGATTCAGTTTAAACTTGAAAGCCCGATTATCAAGAGACGCCCATACTTTAATATGTCTGAAAGACTTTTGCTGGAGCAGATTGATTACGACAACAATGAAATCAACATCTGCGGTAAAACGTACCTGCTGGAAAACACCTGTTTTGCAACCGTAAATCCGCAGAAACCTGAACAATTGCTGGAGGAAGAACGCCAGGTGATGGAAAAGCTGCTGTTCTCCGTTCAGCATTCCGAAAAGATGGCCAGACATATGAATTTTCTCATGAAAAAAGGTAGCCTTTATTTAAAATACAACGGGAATTTGTTAATCCACGGCTGTATTCCTTTGGATGAAGAAGGAAATATGGAAGAAATGCAGATTGAAGACAAGACATATGCGGGCCGTCAATTGCTTGATGTTTTTGAAGATTATTTACGTTACGCCTTTGCGCATCCGGAAGAGACAGAAGATCTGGCGACGGATATGGTATGGTACATCTGGACAGGAGAATGTTCCTCGCTCTTTGGAAAGAGAGAAATGACCACTTTTGAACGATATTTTATCCAAGATAAAGAAGCACATAAAGAGAGAAAGAATCCGTACTACCATTTACGTGAAAATGAAGATATCTGTCGAATAATCTTGCAGGAGTTTGATTTGAATCCAGATCATGGACATGTCATTAACGGGCACACGCCAGTCAAAGAAATTAGTGGAGAGAGCCCTGTTAAAGCAAACGGAAAAATGATCGTGATTGACGGCGGTTTTTCCAAAGCCTATCAATCCACAACGGGCATTGCCGGATATACCTTGTTGTACAATTCCTTTGGCATGCAGCTCGTTGCCCACAAGAAATTTAATTCAAAAGAAGATGTGTTATGTAACGGAACGGACGTGTTATCTCTAAAAAGATTGGTGGACAAAGAACTGGCGCGGAAGCTGGTGAGGGAAACCAATGTCGGAGAAAAGCTGTTGCAGAAAATTTCAAATTTGAAGGATCTATTAGACTATCGCTACATGAAATGAAATGATTGCTAAAAGTACACATTCGGATCAACCGTTTGAGTGCAATATGACATAGACGCTCGTATTGGGCAGGGAAGTAATAATACCCTGCCTGTGCGAGCCTTTCTTTTGTAACATGCGATTTAACAACAAACTTTATAACTTAACAGTTGAACTAACCGCGGATTTTCAATTGGTGGAGAGGAGGAAGATATGGACTACAATTCACGGAAGGAAGCGGTTTTTGAGACGAAACGGTTCCGTAACTGTACCATAGCGGCAGGTCGTCGTCATACCGTTGCTCTTAAATGTGACGGAACAGTAATAGCTGTGGGTGATAATAAATATGGTCAATGTAAGGTAAGCGATTGGTGCGATATCGTCGCAGTTGCGGCTGGTAATGTTCATATGGCTACGAACACCGGTAATGCACATACCGTTGGTCTTAAATCTGATGGTACGGTAACTGCTATAGGTTGGAATAAGCATGACCAATGCAATGTAAGCGAATGGCGCGATATTGTAACCGTTTCGGCAGGTTGGTGCCGTACGGTTGGGGTTAAATCAGATGGCACCGTGGTTGCGGTCGGGCGAAATAATGAAGGGGAATGCAACGTGAGCAGCTGGCGCAATATTGTATCGGTCACGACGGGTGACTGGCATACAGTTGGTCTAAAATTAAACGGAACGGTAACAGCAGTTGGTAACAATAAATATAACCAATGTAACGTAAACGACTGGGGCGACATATTGGCTGTTTCGGCGGGGTATCTTCATACGGTTGGGCTCAAATCGGATGGCACGGTATTGGCTGTGGGTAGAAATAATAATGGCGAATGCGATGTAAGCGAATGGCGCGATATTGTAGCAGTTGCAGCGGGGAGTTATCATACCGTTGGTCTTAAGTCCGACGGTACAATGGTTGCTGTGGGTTCGAATAAACATAACCAATGTGATGTACGTGGCTGGCACGGAATTAGAGCTGTTTCGGCGGGGTGTGCCCATACGATTGGACTGAAATCGGATGGTACGATGGTTGCTGTGGGTGATAATGATTATGGACAATGTGATGTAAGCGGATGGAGTAACATTCAACCATAAATAAAGGAATTTTATATCGTGGGACAAGATCATGGTCCCATTGAAGTCGCTATTTTAGCGGCTTTTTTGTTTTATCGGTCCAAGTTTTATTCCCAAATCAAGGACAAGAACATGATCCGACTACCAATCAGCGTATAAATAATCGGTTCTTCTCTCCATAAATTCATTGATCTAACGAGAAAGATAGTCCATATAGGGTAGGGGGGTATAAAAATATGTTGACTAATATAGGGTAGGGGGGTATTGTATTGTACAAGAGCTTGATGAGACCTGAAAAACTGGCCTCGAGAGTTTAGCCCATCGTTTAGGTCAAACTAAACCAAAAAATCACCCACAAGAAGGGACGAAATAAGATGAAAAACATTGTTTTGAATGTACAAGGTATGAGCTGCCAACATTGTGTAAACTCCATCGAAGGTGCTCTGAAAGAAATTGGAGTGAGTGGCAAGGTGAACCTCAGTGATGATTCGGTTGAAGCGACGTATGATGAAAATCAAGTCTCCTTGGAGCAAATTAAAGAAGTTATTGAAGAGCAAGGCTACGAAGTAGCGTAAGTAATGGACGATGAGGGGAGTGAGTTATTGTGGCAACAGCAGAGGCTCAGACAAAACAGTCGAGTATACAAATTACAGGAATGACCTGTGCAGCATGTGCAAACAAAATCGAAAAAGGCCTCGGTAAAATGGACGGGGTCACATCAGCAAATGTTAACTTTGCTTTGGAAAAGGCAAGTGTAACGTATGATCCCACGAAAGTGGAAATGAAAGAACTTGAGGAAAAAATCAAAAAACTTGGATATGGTTCCGTATCAGAGGTTGCGCAGTTCAATCTTGAAGGCATGACCTGTGCAGCATGTGCGAACAAAATTGAAAAGGGCCTGAACAAGTTGCCCGGCGTGACTAACGCTTCAGTAAACTTCGCCATGGAAACGGCCCGAGTTGAATTTTCCCCTGGTGAAGTTTCCATCGAAGACATGAAAAACAAGGTGAAAAAACTTGGTTATACGGCGATCGTGAAGGCAGACGGTTCCAGTGGTGGTGCAAGTGACCATCGTGCGAAAGAACTGAGTAATCAAAAACGGAAATTACTGATTTCGGCGATTCTTTCCTTGCCGCTGTTGTGGACTATGGTAGGTCACTTCTCGTTCACTTCATGGATCTATGTGCCGGAATTGTTTATGAATCCGTGGTTCCAACTAATCCTAGCTACACCAGTACAATTTTATATTGGTAGACAGTTCTATGTAGGTGCGTATAAGGCTCTCCGAAACAGGAGTGCCAACATGGATGTGTTGGTATCACTTGGTACCTCTGCAGCCTACTTCTATAGTTTGTATTTAACCATTCAATGGTCAAGTATGGCTGACGGGATGCATCATGGTCCATCCCTCTATTATGAAACGAGTGCGGTCCTTATTACATTGGTTCTTATGGGTAAATTGTTTGAATCACTTGCGAAAGGCCGAACATCAGAGGCAATTAAATCACTGATGAGTCTGCAGGCGAAGACGGCATTAGTGGTTCGGGATGGCAAAGAACTTACCATTCCAGTGGATGAAGTCATTGTAGGAGATGTTGTCCTTATTCGCCCAGGAGATAAAGTTCCTGTAGACGGAGAGGTGCTGGAAGGGATCTCATCTGTAGATGAATCCATGCTTACGGGTGAAAGTCTTCCAGTAGAGAAAAAAGTCGGAGATGCTGTGATTGGAGCTACGATTAATAAAAACGGTATTCTTCGGATCAAAGCAACCAAAGTAGGTAAAGAAACCGCTCTTGCACAAATTATTAAGGTTGTTGAAGAAGCTCAGGGATCAAAAGCACCAATTCAGCGGGTAGCCGATGTGATCTCGGGCATATTTGTCCCGATCGTTGTAGGGATTGCAATAGTTGCTTTTGTGGTTTGGTACTTCTGGGTTACACCAGGCGATTTTGCAGGTTCGTTAGAAAAAGCAATTGCGATTCTTGTTATCGCATGCCCTTGTGCACTTGGACTTGCAACCCCAACATCCATTATGGCGGGGTCTGGTCGTTCGGCTGAACTAGGGGTGTTGTTCAAAGGCGGGGAACATCTGGAACAGACACATAAAATTGATGCGATCCTTCTGGATAAAACCGGTACTGTTACAAAAGGTAAACCTGAATTGACTGACGTCGTCGCTCTTGGCAATGAAAATGAATTCCTGAAACTTGTTGGAGCTGCAGAGAAAAATTCTGAGCATCCACTTGCAGAAGCCATCGTTGTGGGCATCCAGGAACGAAATATCGAACTACCAGGAACTCAATCCTTTGAAGCATTTCCGGGTTTCGGAATCCAAGCAATGGTTGAAGGTAAACAACTACTCGTGGGTACGCGTCGACTGATGGAAAAGTATAATATCGATGCAAAAGCGGCTTATCATTCGATGTCACGTCTGGAAGAAGCGGGCAAAACTGCGATGCTGGTTGCCATTGATGGTCAATATGCAGGTATGGTCGCTGTAGCAGACACGATTAAAGAAACTTCGAAAGCTGCAGTGAGCCGTCTGAAAGAAATGGGCATTCAGGTCATTATGATTACAGGTGACAATGAACGGACGGCAAAAGCCATCGCTGCTCAAGTAGGTATTGACCACGTTCGTGCAGAGGTCTTGCCGGAAGGAAAAGCGGAAGAAGTGAAAAAACTGCAATCACAAGGTAAAAAAGTGGCCATGGTTGGCGATGGTATTAACGATGCACCAGCTTTGGCCACTGCAGATATTGGTATGGCGATTGGCACGGGGACAGATGTAGCGATGGAAGCGGCTGATGTAACACTCATGCGCGGTGATCTATCCAGTATTCCTGATGCTATCTACATGAGTCGTAAGACCATGCGCAACATTAAGCAAAACTTGTTCTGGGCACTTGGTTACAACACTTTAGGCATCCCTATTGCAGCTATCGGTCTGTTAGCACCATGGGTTGCAGGCGCAGCGATGGCCTTGAGTTCGGTATCCGTCGTTCTGAACGCCCTGCGATTGCAACGCGTAAAAGTACGTCACTAGTCAAAGTACTAGAATAGGAGCGAACATAATGATGATGAGGAGTAAAAAAATCATGCTAATGTTAACCGGTGTTTTAGCTTTCGGTGTGTTGTCTGCTTGCGGAACCCCTAAAGAAAGTGCACATACAGATGGACATGGTGGTATGAATCATACTGAGATGAATTCTGAAACTGAAGGTGCGAGTCATGATCATGCAGGGCCTCATGCTGATTCAACAGCAAGTACCCTTAAAGTCTCGTTCTCCTTTGCATCAGATGTGAAGGCCAATGAAAATTCGCATCTGACAATCCAAATCACGGACGTCGATGGTAATCCGGTTAATGAATTTGAAATGGGTCACGAAAAACGAATGCACCTTATCGTAGTGAGTAAAGATCTTTCTTACTTTAATCACATTCATCCTGATTATAAAGGCGATGGAAAGTTTGCGATTGAAACTTCATTTCCAGTCGGTGGCGAATACAAAATCCTTGCCGACTTTGTTCCAAAAGGTGGAGCGAGTACTGCACTCAGTGAATGGGTGAACGTTGGGGGACAAGAAAAAGCCCAAAAGCCTGTTCAAGCGGATTCCAACCTTGTAAAAGAAGTGGATGGTAAAAAAATCGAACTTTCATTGAGTACCAAAAAGGCCAACAACGACGTAAATCTGACCTTTAATATCATGGATGCGTCAACGAACGAAGGGATCAATAATCTGGAACAATACCTCGGTGCTGTAGGTCATGTTGTTATCCTTTCTGAGGATGCAGAGCAATATCTGCATGTTCATCCAACAGAGGAAAAGGCAACAGGTCCAAAAGCGGAGTTTATGACCTCCTTCCCGCATAGCGGAATCTATAAAATCTGGGGCCAATTCCAGCATGATGGAGAAGTCTTTACAGTACCTTTTGTAGTAGATATAAAGTGAGTAGAGAGGTATGAGCATGGGAGATAAATTTAAAATAGCGATTAGTCCAGCAATCCAACTTGGTGGAAGCTTATTCACTCCGGAGCAACTAGTTAAAATTGGTGAGATTATTGGTCCAGATTCAAAAGTGGAGATGACACCCTTTAAGCAACTATACGCAGAAGTATCGATTGAACAACGAGATCAGATCAAAAATAAACTTGAGGATCGCGGTCTTGAAATAAACCCTGCAGGATTTGTAACCAAAAGTCTGATCGCTTGCAACTTTTGTAGAGGTGCAGAAGAAGCAGGCATGGAAACAGCCAAAAATTTAAATCAGGCCATTTCCGGTATCGATACGCCTACACCACTCAAGATTGGATATGCTGGATGCGCCTTAGGCACAAGTGAACCGTTGATTAAGGATATTGGGATCGTAAAGATGCGCGATAAGTTCGATGTTTATGTTGGTGGCGAGTCGAAGGGGCTTAAACCCTCCTTCGCCAAGCTTCTATACTCCGGATTAATGGAGGATCAGCTTATTCCTTTCGTTACCGCAATTATTGATTATTATAAGATGCATGCGAAAGGCAAAGAAAAGTTCAGCAAATTCGTTAATCGAATGACACTGGAAAACTTGAAGTCTATGACGCTTGAAAGGGGGTGAAAACAGTGAAAGAAGCAACTGTAAAAATTCAAGGTATGTCTTGCCGTTCTTGTGTATCTAAAATTGAAAGTGCAATTAGCGCTCTTGGCGCTGAAGGCCACGTTAATTTTGAACAGGGAACAGTAGAAGTTCGATTTGACGATTCTAAATTTCAAATCGCTGAAATTGAAGAAGCGATCCGTAAAAAAGGATATAACGTCGGAGCGTAATATATATTGAAATACAAGGGAGAGTAATTGGGCATGACGGAATCCATTCAGATTTATTCAATCCCAACCTGCAGCGATTGCAATTATGCTAAACGTTACTTTAAAGAGCGTGAGCTTCCCTATACGGATTACAATTGTGAAGAAGATGCCAAGTACGCTGAGGAAGTCTGGAAGTTGACTGGAAAACAGGTTGTTCCAACCATTGTCATTAGAGATAAGGTGTTTGTAGGCTTTGCCGAAAATCTCACTGAAATCAGTGAGTTAGTTAAGTAACTGTTATGACCCCGGTCAACTTCCGACTGGGGTTATTCTTAATAAAAAATACCTTTGACTGATATATCTTTGTAGGAGTGGAGGGTATAATATGCTTACAAGATGCAGTAGATGGTTGCCCAACCGATTCAATCTTGGTTGATGACAAGCCGTTCTCTTAGCACGTACCATGATACTTCTTGCTCCCTTTACATAGGGTAGGGGGGATGGTAATGTGTTAATAAAGGAGTTGATCTACATGGATGATACGATACTTGAGGCCGCCTCATGTGACCATACATCTTCAAACGAGCGGAAAAGCCATCATTCGGAGAGTACAAAGCGAAAATTAATTAGCCGGTTGAATCGGATTGAAGGGCAAGTGCGTGGAGTAAAAGGAATGATTGAGAAGGATACGTATTGTGATGACGTGTTGCACCAAATTGCCTCCATTCAATCCGCATTGAATGGCGTAGGAAAGCAGCTTTTGGAACATCATATGAAAAGCTGTGTCATTGAACGCATTTCAGAAGGCGATCACAAAGTTTTGGATGAACTGATGATCACTGTAAATAAGTTAATTAAGTAAGCTAGGATAGGGGAGATATCCTCTTGTTTTATTCAGGCAAATGCCCCATCAGTACTTCAAATGACCATATTGACAAATCTAACGCCTTCCACTAAGATAATCGTACAAGTAAATAATGAATATAATCAGGATTGTTACTGATCAGCAGGCTAGACCGATTAATATGCAAACATGTAGAGTTTAATACCATGGGTGCACTATTAATGGTCTTTTTTATTTGCTAAATTCTGTTAACGTTTCATTTTAAAAGGAGATTCGTATGAAAATCACGCGAATTATTAATAATAATGTCGTCTGCGCTGTAAATGAAAGACGCCAGGAGATGATGCTTCTAGGAAGTGGCATTGGTTTTCAGAAGAAAAAAGGAGACGATGTGGACACAGAGAAGATTGAGAAAGAATTTTTCCTGAAGTCCAAAAATGTAACTGGCAAATTATATGCCCTGCTCGCGCAGATTCCGATGGAGTACATCCGTGTGTCCGATAGTATTATTCAATATGCCAAGGAGTCCTTGGATAAAGAGCTGAATGAAAATATATATTTGACGCTAACAGACCATATTAACTTCGCCGTATCACGCTATAAACAGGGAATGAACTTCAACAATGCGTTATTGTCTGAAATTAAAGCATTCTACGCCAATGAGTATCGAGTGGCTTTGAAGGCTTTGGATATGATTAATCAAGAATTCAACATTACGTTGCCTGAAGATGAGGCCGGCTTTATTGCGCTTCATATCGTCAATGCAGAACTAGGATCTGAAATGGAAGATACCATGAAGATGACACAATTGATTCAAAAGGTCTTAAATATTATTCGTTATCAGTTCAAAATTCACTTTAACGAAAGCTCCCTTCACTACTCCAGACTGGTCACGCATCTAAAGTTTTTTGCCTATCGTCTGTTTAACAATACGGTGATGAAAAGTAATGATAACGATTTCCTCAATATTATTAAAGAAAAATATAAGCTAGAGTACCAATGTAGTCTAAGAATTGCGCAGTTGATTCGGGTAGACTATGGGAAAGAATTAACCGAAGACGAATTGGTGTATTTAACTGTTCATATCAAAAGGGTGACTGATGAAGAAAGGGATTGACCCATCATCGCTCCATAATGACTATACTAGGATTGTTACTGGTGATGCAGGCAAGACCTAGAGTTCCATCGTGTATAGAGCATATCTATATTCGATAGAACTCTAGGTCTTTTTTTGTAAAATAATACATTGAAGGGGGAACAAAAATGAAACATGAACAAACGGCTACCGACATTCTAAAACTTGTTGGTGGTGAAAAAAACATCGAAAGTGTTACACACTGTGCTACCAGGCTGCGCTTTAACTTAAAAGACGAGTCGATTGCAAACAACGAAGCACTGAAAAACGTACAAGGAGTTGTGGGCGTTGCCAGTAGTGGAGGTCAGTATCAGGTCATTATTGGTAATGAGGTCAACAACGTCTATAAAGCCCTTGCGCAACTAGGGAACTTTACAAGCAAGAATGATGCTCCAACTGTGAAAAAAGGAAAAGTCTCCACTGTTCTGGACACGATTTCCGGAATCTTTACACCCATCCTACCGGCGATGATCGGTTGTGCCATGATTAAGGCAGTTCTTCTTATTTTGAAAACCTTTGATCTCGTTGACCTTGACGGTCAATTTAATACGATTATGACTTTCGTCGGGGATGCGGCTTATTACTTCTTGCCAATGCTACTCGCCTGGAGTGCTGCTGTTAAACTTAAAGCTAATGTGGGCTTTGCTTTAACCATTGCGGGTATCTTGTTACATCCTAGCTTTTCGGCGTTAATGTCTGCAGGTGAGCCTGTTACGTTCTTTGGTCTGCCTGTCACACAAGCGACGTATTCTTCTTCCGTTATTCCAATTATTCTAGCCGTATGGATCCTGTCATATGTGGAACGATTTGCTGAAAAGTATTCTCCTTCCGTGATCAAATCCATTTTGAAACCTTTAGTTGTAATCCTTGTTATGGCGCCTCTAACATTAATTATTCTAGGACCATTGGGTGCAATTGCCGGTAACTATCTTGCTTCTGCTGTATCCTATGTCAATACACACGCAGGATGGTTAGTGTCTGGTATTATTGGCGGCGCATTCCCTTTCCTGATTCTGACTGGGATGCACTATAGTTTGGGACCCGTTGTCCTCACTGCTTATGCACAAACAAAAACCGATGGCATTGTTGGCCCAGGTATGCTCGTACACAATATTGCTCAAGGTGCAGCTGCGCTCGCGGTCGCATTAAGAACCAAAAATAAAGCGTTTAAACAAGTTGCTTACTCTACTAGCGTAACTGCGCTGTTAGGAATTAGCGAACCTGCATTGTTTGGTGTAAATCTACGGTTAAAAAAACCACTGATCGCTGTTGTCATTGGTGGTATTGTAGGCGGAATATACGTTGGCTTGTTCGGTGTAGCTCGATCTGCTCTAGGCATTGCCGGCTTGGCTACGTTACCAGCATTTATCACAGATAATCCATGGAACCTAATCCATGCAGCAATTGGTCTGGTCATTGGCTTTGTTGTTACCTTCTTGATGACGCTTATTTTAGGATTTGAAGATGTTCCTGAGGATGGAGAGGATCAACGAACACCAGCCAATTCATCTTCAACAAACCGTGTGCCTGTTGTTAGTGTTTCTGAACATGTGCTCATAGCACCAATGACTGGTCGAGTTCTAGAGTTATCAACAATAAAGGACGAAGCCTTTGCAACTGGAGCTATGGGAAAAGGGATCGCCATTGAACCTACAGTTGGAAAGCTTGTTTCACCAGCCGATGGTGTAATATCCGCGGTATTCCCTACCTTCCACGCAATGGGTATTAGCTCGAATAATGGCGCTGAACTCCTCGTTCATATTGGCATGAACACGGTGAAGCTGAAAGGTGAACATTTCAAGGTACATGTGCAAGAAGGTGATGAAGTAAAAGCTGGGGATTTACTTATCGAATTCGATACAGATGCAATAGCCGCCAAAGGTTATGATCTGACTACACCTATTATTGTTACGAATTCAGATGACTTTACAGATGTAATTGGTATAGACAAACCATCGATTACGATCGGGGAAAAACTAATTAAGATCATATAAGGAGGAATTTCCAATGAAGAACACAACCGTATTCCCAGACTCTTTTATGTGGGGCGGCGCAACAGCGGCGAATCAATACGAGGGTGCCTGGAACATTGATGGTAAAAAGGCAAGTACAGCAGATATGATGACGGGTGGAACGCATACTATTCCAAGACGGATCACTAAACACATTGAGGAGGGTGTAAACTATCCTTCCCATGAGGCAGTAGACTTTTACCATCATTACAAAGAAGATATCCGTCTGTTTGCAGAGATGGGCTTTCGATGCTTCAGAATGTCCATTGCTTGGTCCAGAATATTCCCCAACGGGGACGATGTAACGCCAAATGAAGCAGGACTTCAATTTTACGACAAGGTGTTCAGTGAACTGAAAAAGTATAATATTGAACCTATCGTTACAATCTCACATTACGAAGCTCCGTTTGCGCTAACAGAGAAATTCAATGCCTGGGCTTCCAGAGAGATGATCGACTGCTACGTACGGTATTGTGAGACCATTTTCACCCGTTACAAGGATGTCGTGAAGTACTGGATTACATTTAATGAGATCAATAGTTTAATTGTTCCAGCAGGAGCATATATAGCAGGGGCATTATTAGTTGATGATAGTGGTGTATTTAACAATACGGTTGTGGATAGTACGCAATTAAGATTCCAGGCTTTACATCATCAATTTATAGCAAGTGCAAAAGCTGTCAAACTTGCTCATGAGATTAATCCGGCGTTCCAAATCGGTTGTATGATTAATTATAGTCATGGTTACGGAAGTACATGTAAACCGGAAGATATGTTGAAGGCTCTGAGAATGGATCAGATTAACAATATGCTGAGCAGCGACGTGCAAGTTAGAGGGGAATACCCTGACTTTGCCAAAAGATATTTTAATGAGAACAATATTCAGATTGAGATGGCAGAAGAGGACGTAGAAGTGCTAAAACAAGGCTGTGTTGATTTCTATAGCTTCAGCTACTACAAGTCTCATGTAGTGGGTACCCGCCCAGAAGGTGATGAGACCCAGGGGAATGTCTTTGGTGGATTCAAAAATCCTTATTTGAAGGCAAATGATTGGGGATGGCAAATCGATCCAGTTGGACTTCGTTACGTACTCAATCATGTGTACGATCGGTATAGAATCCCTGTAATGATCGTTGAAAATGGTCTGGGAGCGGTTGATATCATCGAAGAGGATGGCTCTATCCATGATACGTATAGAATCAATTTCCTGCGAGATCATATCGAACAAATGAGAGAAGCTATCCTCGATGGCGTTAATCTTATCGGCTACACGGCTTGGGGTTGCATCGACATCGTTAGTGCCTCAACTGGCGAAATGGAGAAACGCTACGGATTCATTTATGTAGATAAGAATAACGAGGGCGGAGGTACCCTGAAAAGAAGTAAAAAGGACAGTTTCCACTGGTATAAAAAGGTGATTGAATCCAACGGGGAAAGATTGGATTTGGAAATATAATTTGCACTCGAACGAAAGATGATCCAATCTTTAAATTCCATCAAATAGACCAAGTACTTATCACTTTGTGAGACAAGTACTTGGTTTTTTGTGCATCAATAATAAAACTAAGAATTAATTATTTGGATGGCTACAGTGGCTGACAATATCCAGTCTACAGTTCATTATGGTGTCCAAGGGTTTTCAAAAGCTAATTATAAATATTTACCTCTTGCATAAAGAACGTGTGTTCGGTCTATAATATATACAAACATACGTTCTCAAAAGTACAGGAGTGATTACAGTGTTGACTAAGCAACGAACCATTATGCTCATTGATATGCAGAGCTTTTATGCTTCAGTCGAAAAGGCAAAAATGCCTCAATACAAAAATAGACCATTAGCTGTTGCGGGAGACCCCGCAAGACGCTCTGGAATTATCCTTGCCGCTTGTCCACTAGCCAAAGCGAAGGGTGTGTCTACCGCGGAACCACTCTGGCAGTCTCTTCAGAAGTGCCCTGAACTGATCATTGTGAGACCACACATGCAAGAATACATCGAAGTATCCACTCAAATCATGTCCATTATTGAGGAGTTTACCGATCTGGTCGAACCGTACAGTATAGACGAATTATTCGCTGATTTTACAGGGTCTATGCATCTATTCGGTAATGATCCAGTCGATTTGGCCAAGCAAATTCAAGACAAAATCTATAATGAAACAGGCGTTTACGCAAGAGCTGGCATTGGTGAAAACAAAATCATCAGTAAATTGTGCTGTGATATGATCGCTAAAAAAGCAGAGGGGGGTATTTTCCACTTAAAGAAAGAGGAATTACACCTCCACATTGGAGATAAGCCCATCCGCGATATGTGGGGGATCGGCTCAAGAATGGAAAAACATCTGTGGAAGATGGGCATCCGAACCATTAGAGACCTGGCGAATACGCCTCTTTCCAAGTTAAGAAGTAAGTGGGGTGTTAATGGAGAAGTCATTTGGCGAGTCGCAAATGGACTCGACAATTCGCCGGTAACCGTCAACACGCACAGTACACAAAAGGATATCGGAAACGGAATGACCCTGCCTAGAGATTTCACAGAGGCTTGGGAGATCGAAGTGGTTATTCTCGATATCTGCACTGAAGTATGCAGAAGAGCCCGCCGAAAGGGACTGATGGGTAGTGTCGTTTCCGTGAGTGTGTCTGGAGCGGATTTTGACCACCCCACTGGTTTTCACAGGCAGGTTAAACTGTCTGATCCTACAAACATAACCGTTGATGTATGCAAGATAGCCAAACGCATATTTCATCAACACTGGGATGGGCAACCTGTGCGCCGTGTAGGCGTATCCCTGTCTCAATTATCCAACGCGGATACATATCAACTTTCTTTTTTTGATGATCAAGAGCAGAAACGGGCCATTGATCAGGTTATGGACGACATTAAGGATCGATTTGGCGACATTGCCATTCTACGAGCGAGCTCCATTACGGCTGCGGGTCAAGCGATCGATCGAGCATCTAAAATTGGGGGGCATTATAAATGAGCAAAAAACTGGAGGCCAATGGATTATGGGAATCGAGCCGCATGATGCTTCCTCAACATAAAGAACGAATTATACAGCATCGTACTCAAGTTCATTATCTAACGAAACCGCTGATCCATGAAGATGAGTGGGAGATTATTACACAAAATATAGATATGTCGCTCAATTATACATTGCAAGCCACCTTTGCAATATTTACTGAGTCAGGCAATCGGTATATACACGGGATCGTCACTTCAGTCAGTACCTTTGGAAAGAAAATCAAAATTGAAATGGAGAATGGATTTGAATGGGTCGATTTTGATCAATTGGTCGCTGTAAAACTTGAAGAAGGAGGCGTGTAAAGTGCGACAGACTTTGGAGGAACTTTCACTCGTAAAGAGGGTAGTGGAGCTCCCTTATCTGTTAGGTGCTCTGGAGGTAGATAAGCATAAAATATACGCTTCAAACTTCAAAATGAAATCTGTGTATGTTGACTACCTGGACGGTACCCAAAAGAAAATAGCTTTAGAAATGTACAAATCAAAGCAAAGGCTAAAGGAACATCATATTAAAATCATAGATGAAGTGAGATCTGAGCTGAGTTTAACGGTAGATTATTCGGTGAGAGGTTACATTCATAAAATGACATTATTATGGAGCAAAGTGAAAGTGGATGTAACCTTAATGCTTACTGAACATATGAACGTTGATATTACTGAATTGCCCACATGAACATGGAGTTCAAGCGAATAAGGTATTAAACTTCATAGGGTGGAGATAATGCAGTTATGACCATTGTTTTCTTCTCCCATATGGGTAAACCGACCTTTGAAGTTGAAGGGTCGGTATTTTTTGTCTCTATGTCATAGAAAATATATGTTGAGTTTCTGAAAAGTCTGTAGTTGAAAATAAAGAATAAAATAAATAAAAATCTGTCGGCGAAGAGCAAGAACATATTCCCTTTGAAGTCGCTATATTAGCGGCTTTTTTGTTTATCGATACAAGTTTCGTGTTCCGAGCCAAGGATAAGAACTTGTACAGATTGCTGAAATTGACAAAACATAGTCCGATAAATGTTTTACAAATTCGGTGATTCACCAAATCACTCTTCTTACATTCAACTTGTATCCTACTTGTGTACCAGATAATTCGGTATGGAAGCAACCAAATTTCAGGAGGGTATACATTGTGAAAAATAGTAAACGTAAAGGTTATCAAAGCTTGATCCTCTCGCTTGTATTTATGCTTGTCATCCTGTCTGGATGCGGGGCATCAGCAAGTTCAAGCTCCAGTGAAGGCGGAATGCCAGAAGTAATCCGAATCGGTATTATGCCAAGCGAAGAGGGCGAGATGAACCGTTCTCAGGAACAGCTTGCAACAGACATTACTGAAGCAACCGGCATTCCTGCGGAAATTTTTGTAGCAGAAGATTATAACATGGTTATCGAAGCCCTACGTGCAGGCAAAATTGAAGTTGGACTGATCGGGCCGTTTGGTTACATCATCGCTACGGAAAGAGCCAATGCCCAACTGCTTGTCCGTTCCGAAAGTGATCAACAATCGAATACGGTCATTCTTGTTCGTAAGGACTCTCCATATCAAAGTGTACAGGACCTAAAAGGAAAAGATTTTTTGTTTGCCGATCCGGCATCAACATCAGGCAATCTGTACCCACGTGCCACATTAATGAAAGAACTTGGTCTTTCCAATAAGGAACTGGATTCCTTTTTCGGCAGTGTAGCGTTCTCCGGTGGACATGACAAATCACTGCTTGCACTGGCAAACGGTAATGCAGATGGGATTGGGACGTCAAGTCTCATGGTGCCGATGATGGCAGAATCAGGACTTATTAAAGAGGAGGATTTCCGCGTGATTGCCAAATCCGATCCGATCGTCGGTGGAGCTCCACTGCTTTATCGTCAAGACTTGCCAGAGGAATTGGTTACACAGCTGCGTGATCTTATGCTGGATTACGATACGAAAAATCCCAAATTCCTGGAAAGTGTCGGTGCAGCCCGCTTTGTAGAAGGCAGTGACAGTGACTTTGATCCAATCCGGGAAGTCGCCAAAGCACTGGATATGTCCCCTGAGGAACTGCTGAAGAAGTAGGATTCAAACTTGAGAGAAGGAGGAATTAAAATGACACTTTTACAGGTGGAAGGGTTGTCCAAGGTATATCCCGACGGAACAAAAGCACTTGATAACTTGAACCTAACAATTAATGCTGGAGAATTCGTTGTTGTCATTGGACCGAGCGGAGCCGGGAAAAGCACATTGCTGCGCAGCCTGAACCGAATGATCGAGCCGACAAACGGAAAGATTCAGTTTAAAGGTAATGAAACAATGGGCATCAAGGGTAAAAAGCTCCGTGAACTTCGCCGCCATATGGGCATGATCTTTCAGGGATATAATTTGGTCACCCGCGTGTCCGTTCTTAATAACGTGCTGCATGGACGATTAGGCTACATGAATCCGCTGAAAGGGGCACTGGGTCTTTACTCAAAAGCAGATACAGAAGCCGCCAAGCTTATGCTTCATCGTGTTGGTTTACATGAGCAGATGTATAAGAGGGCAGATGAACTCAGTGGAGGTCAGCAGCAGAGAGTGGGTATTGCACGTGCACTTTCTCAAAAGCCGGACTTGATATTGGCAGATGAACCCATAGCCAGTCTTGACCCTGCTTCCTCTGAGACGATTATGCATTATTTATATACGATCTGCAAAGAGGAAGGCATTGCCTGCCTGTGCAATCTGCATCAGGTAGATATCGCGAAGAAATACGCAACCCGAATCATCGGTATCCATAAAGGATCCAAGGTGTTTGACGGGACACCGGATGAACTGACGGAAGATATGATCCGTCTCATTTACAACCAGACCAATCCCCAAGTGAAGGAGACAGCCTGACATGAATGCGGCTCAGTTACAATCTGCCCGAAAAATGAAACGTACACAGACGATATTGTTTTTTATCGTGCTGTTGGCTCTCATCATCTGGTCTTCCATCGGCGCAGAGTTTTCATTTGGAGCTTTGTTTGCAGGGGTAGGAGAGAGCTTCCGATTTATCTTTTTTGATTTTCTTCCACCTGATTTATCTTCACTTTCCCAGCTCATTGAACCTGCCATGCAGACCCTTTATATGAGTGTGGTGGCGATGGTCATCGGGTCGGTTGTAGCAGGGATGTTATCCTTTTTAGCCGCGGCCACGACAAGCCCTCACCCTTACCTTCAGGTATTTGTTCGTGCGGCTACATCGCTATTTCGTAACATTCCGGTAATTATCTGGACGATTCTGCTTGTTGCAGCGTTTGGACTGGGGGCTGTAGTCGGTACGATGTCGCTGATCCTGATCTCAATTGGTATGTTGACTCGTTCCTTTGCCGAGGTACTTGAAGAAATTGACACGGGACAGGTAGAAGCGGTTCGAGCTGCTGGCGGGAGTTATTTACAAGTGTTGTCCCAAGCCGTGTTTCCACAATTCTTACCCGGGTTTATCGGTTGGAGCTTGTACAACTTCGAAATCAACGTACGCGCTTCTACAATTGTAGGGATGGTTGGAGGCGGTGGTCTCGGATTTATTTTGCAATCCAAATTGAAGTTGTTTCAGTATCAGGAAGCCAGCATGGCCGTGTTGCTTGTGCTCGTTATCGTTCTTGTTGTGGAAATGATCACCAATCGCGTAAGGGAGCGAATCATATGAGTATGCGAATGAACGAAGCGAAGCCATCTTTTACGCTGTATACTTCCATACCAGAGCCACCCAAGCCAAAAAGAAACAAGCTGTCCGTGATCGGTCTGCCGCTTATTGCTGTGCTTTTTGTGTTCAGTCTCGTTCAGCTGCAGTTCGACTATTCTAAGATGGCCCAAGGCTTTACGAAACTCGGCGGTTACATGGGAACCATGTTTCCACCTGATTTCTCGGCCTGGCGCCATGTCCTGCTCGCTGCTGTAGAATCATTGCAAGTTGCCATTCTTGGATCGGTGCTGGGTATCGTCGTAGCGTTCTTTCTCTCCTTTTTGGCTGCAAGCAATTTGACGCCTCATCGGTTCGTCGCTTGGATCATTCGAAGCGCCGCTTCCTTGCTTCGTGCGATTCCCACAATCGTGTGGGCCCTTATCTTTATCGTGTCCGTGGGTCTTGGACCGCTTCCCGGAGTGCTTGCGATTGCTGTCTCTGCCGCAGGCATGCTTGTCAAAGTATTTGCCCAGTCACTGGAGGAAATCGACAAGGGGGTACTCGAAGCGATGCAGTCTACGGGTGCCAGCTGGCTGCAGATTATCATGCAAGGTATTTTGCCTACCGTGAAGACAGCCTTTATTGCCTGGTGCGTGCTCCAGCTGGAAGGCGGTATTGCCGAATCCACTATTCTCGGTGCGGTTGGCGCGGGAGGTATTGGATATGAGATGACTCATGCCATGAAATCCTATAACTTTGCGGCTGCTTTGTTTGTCGGATTGGTCGTTTTTGTCATGGTATTCAGCGTGGAATTTGTGGCAAACCGATACAAAATGAAGCTAAAAACACGTCAAAACTAATTTATTCAAATTCATAACGATGAATATCACTTTGAGGAGGAATATCAATGTCAACATCTAATTCACTTTTGAAACAAGGCCCTCAGGTACAGGCTAGGTATAGCGATAATAACGGGATTACGTTAGTTTGGAATATGGAAGAGAACATGGAGGCGGAGGCAGTTTACCATTCTGTTCTACCGGAATTGATTGAATCCAACAGCACACTGCTTGATATACATATCGACCCGGCAGGAGCAGTATTTACGAGAACGGTGTCTCCAGGCCGAAACTATTATCATGTGAAGTTCACGAATGGGTCGATATCAACCATTAACGATCGCATGATTTACACCGATGGAGTAATTAATTTCCGTGATATGGGCGGTTATCTCACAGAAGATGGTCGTACGACTCGATGGGGAATGCTGCTGCGGTCTGCTGATCTGCATGAGCTTAGTGAGCAGGACCTGCACACGGCGACTGCGCTCGGTATTGACTGGATTTGTGATCTGCGCAGTGATTTTGAAGTAGCTAGCCGTCCAAGCCCAGCCATTGGCCATGCGATCAACACGAATATTCCCTTTATGGCGGAAGCAAGTCCTGAGGAAATGCAGAAGATCGGACATGATCTGCATGCAGGCTACAAAGCGATGATCTTAAATACGGACAAATGTGCACTTATCCTAAATGAACTATTAAAAGAAGAGCGGGATACCTCCTTGTTCCATTGTGCAGCCGGCAAAGACCGGACCGGAGTCGTATGTGCAGTGATCCTTCTCACCTTGGGTGTGCCGCAAAATGTAGTTATTGAAGATTATGAACTGACGAATCTCGCGGTGGACGGACTCATGCAGCGCTTCCTCTCCGGAAGCAACAAGGATTATCAAAAATACATGGATCAAATGCCTGAACTTAAGGGAGTGATTCCGGAAATGATGAAAGCGGCCTTTATCCAAGCGGCACTTGAAGCAATCGACGAGAACTACGGCTCTTTTGAACAGTATCTTAAAGAGGGACTAGGCATTAGTGCAGAGCAAAGGACAGCTCTTCAAAACAAATATCTGGTTTAAAAAATGGAGTCCAGAAACTGGGATACAGTGTTGGACTCCTTCTTGTCTCAGTCTTGTTGCGTAACTTCTCCTAAGACTGGTAATATAGGATGAAATGTGTAGATTGCATTAAAATTCAAATGAAGTCCTCATCAATGAGAGAAAGGGATTATGATATGAACAAAATATCGCTTGTCGATACAGCATATATGATGCTTCGTGAGCGAATGGTTTGCGGTGAATTAATGCCCGAAACCCTGCTTTCAGAGAACGAATTGGCGGAGGAGTATCAAATGAGCCGTACACCAATCCGTCATGCCATTGCTCGCCTTGAATCAGAAGGTTATGTGACTTCTCTCAAAAATCGTGGTGTATTGGTCAAGGATGTAGGGGGTAAGGAATTTCTTGATCTGATTGAACAGATTCAATCCATGCTTTTTTACTCTTTCGAAATGATGAAAAACCCGAACCGAGAGATCTACTTAAATCTTGAATCACTTGCAGCTCATGTTGAGGTCCAGCGGACCGCCGAGAAAAGGAATGACTATGCCTTATACACCGAACATCATTTTCTTTTCATGCGCGAGATCGTTGAATCCTTGAACAATGGTGTAATGCTGAACACATTTGACTCCTTTCGGGATAAACTTTACATGTACTCCATCGTCCGCTTCAAGCGAACTCCGCATATCAAACATTACAGTGCGATTGGAATTAATCGGGACACGCTGCACGCTTTATCCAGTAATGATTATAAGGCAGCTCAAGAGGTTGTGTTATCCCTCATTCCTATAACCAGAGAACGTATGCTTGTTACAGGACAATTTTAATTTTGAAGTTAGTGGGTTGAGTGCTATCGTCAATTCTGCTGAACCAAAAAGCGGCTGCCTTAACGGGCAGCTTATTTTGTAAGGGCGGACGATACGGACGCCAATCTTTTTAAAAGCATCACTCGATTACCCATTATTGTACATATAACAACCAAAGTCTTTCCTTATGGATCGGCTTTTTTTATATTCGAGGAATTGAAGTGATCAGCAGCAGAAAATGTGTAATTGGATAATTTTAGTAATATTAAATAAAAACAAAATTTGCTAAAATATTGTATAGTTATTCTACAAATTTAGCCATTTTAGCGGAGGATTGATCGGGAAGCATGAAAGAGTTTTTGAGCGAGCAGTCCATTGAGGCATTTAGATCAATCATAAATCACAACCCAGATGCCACTTTTATCGTTTCGAACGAAGGAACGATCGTAGAAGTAAATGAAGGGGTTACAGAGTGTTTAGGATTTCAAAAGAAAGAAATCATGGGTTCATCCTACAAAGATCTCTTTTGTCAACATCAGCTTGATTTGAACAGTCAATATTTTTCGGAAGTCTTAAAGGGTGCATCCTGTCAATATGTTGCCGAAGCCCATCATAAAAATGGAGAAATTGTTTATTTGCAAATTAAGCAAGTTCCTTTGTTTTTTGAAGGTAAGGTAAACGGGATCTTTGGAGTAGCTAAAAACATTACTGAGTACAGGCATCTGCTTAAGGCTTTGAAAGAAAGCGAAGAGCGCTATCGACTCTTAGCCGACAACTCCCTTGATCTGATCCAGTTGATCAACCTGGATGGCATTGTGGAGTATGCCTCTCCTTCTCATAAAATGGTGCTTGGCTTCGATCCAAAAGAATATATAGGTAAATGGGTATTCTACCAACCTAATGGAGATGTGGACGATAAGTTTCGTACAGTATTTATGAGTATGTTGCTTTTGAGAAAGCCCTTTACCTATGAAATAAAGCGACAGCATGAACAGGGCTATCCTGTATGGCTGGAGATAAAAGGGACACCCATGTTCAACGAGGACGGTGATTTTAAAAACATGATGCTCGTGGGAAGAGAAATTACAGAGCGGAAAAAGTACCAAGTTCAATTGGAACAATTAAGTTATCATGATGCACTTACCGGTGCCCCTAACCGGAGATATCTTAATAAAATGCTCGGCGATGCTTTAAGTGCAGCAACGACAAGCGCTGGCCAGCTAGCCGTCATGTTTGCGGATCTAGACAATTTTAAACAGATCAATGATACATTAGGTCATGATGCGGGGGATGAATTGCTACGGCAATTTGTAAAGCGAGCAGGATCTTGTCTTCAAGAACACGATGTCCTGGCCAGAATGGGTGGTGACGAATTCGTCTTTGTACTTCCTCATGTCAAATCCTCCTCAGAACTTAGCCTTTTGGCGGAAAACATCTTAGAAACATTGCAGCTCCCTTGGATACTCGGTGGGAAGGAGCTCTATACAACTTCAAGTATCGGCATTGCCTTTTATGAAGAAGACGATTCAGTAAAAGAACTGCTTCAGAAAGCAGATGCAGCACTTTATCTTGCCAAGGCGGAAGGCAAAAATACATATCGCATCTACTCATTCCGTGACTTGTCAATGCGCTGATTCAATCGAAAGTGATGGCGCTGTTTGTTGTATTCAAATTCTCTACTACGAAAAGACGATGATCTAACAACAGCGGTTAATAATATGGATTCAACATGACAATACAAATATCTCCATTAGTAGAAAGTCAATTTACTAAGAATCTTCTTCAACTATCCTTTTTCAGCTGACGGGTAGGTTAACATAACAGCAAGAAAAAGCACTTCTAAATACAGAACTCTTAGAGAGTTTTAAGGAGCAGCCCGCGCGGGCTGCTTTCTTGTATGTGTACTTATGATTAATGCAGAAGTGCAGGATAGAAGGGAGTACGACGGTATCTTTACTCCTATGATGATGTAACTGTTTTTCGGAAACGGAATGATTGCACGTAAATACCTTTCGAATGAACAACCCGCCATGTATATCAAGGAGAATAATCGTCATAATAAGGAAATGTTGCTCTAAGAAGGGAGGTAAGGGTAGTGAATGAACAATCTGCCACGAACACAAATGAGGAGAATATCACCGAAAGTTTGAACGAATCCTTGGGTAGAATTGAAGATATCTTTACAAATACTCCCGACTTAATCATCCGAAAGTTAAGCATAAAACAGACCGGAGAACTAGCCGCTATAATCTATATGGAAGAATTGACAGATAAAGCGTCACTTAATCAAAATGTGCTTGCTCCGCTTCAACTAGAAACCGGAAATTCTTCCGGAGATTTCATTACAACAGTGGGTTATGTAAAACCTCACGCCAAGTGGGAAGAGCTCAGACTTTCCATCATACTCGGCTACAGCGTGTTATTTATTGAAGGAAGAAGTACTGCATACGCATTAGATACAAAAGGATTCCCGCAACGCGCTATTGAGGATCCTCAGCAGGAGCCCTCACTGAAAGGGGCGCATCAAGGATTTATAGAGACAGGTTCTCAAAATATAGCCATGATCCGTCGTTATATTGCGGACAAAGAGTTAAAGGTGAAGCGGTATATTGTTGGGCAGCGGGGACAAACGCCAGTATCTTTGCTTTATTTGGAAGATGTGACTCAGCCAGATATCATTAAAGCGCTGGAAGAACGGATTCAATCCATTGATGTGGATGCCATCATTAACACTGGAGAATTGGCTGAATTTATTGAGGACCAACCACTTGCGTTACTTCCCCAAATGATTACGACAGAGAGAAAATACTGCAAGGCCGTTGTGTCGTTGTAGTCGATGGTTCGCCAAGTGTTCTGGTTGCGCCAGCTACGTTCATGTCTTTTTTTCAGACGGTTGATGATTACAGTTCCCGATGGTCCATTTCGTCATTCCTCAGAATATTGCGCATTTTTGCCTTTTTCATCGCTATTTTTTTGCCTGGAATTTTTATAGCCGTCATTTCGTTTCATTTTGAGATTATACCTTTGAAACTCCTATTAACGCTTGGTGAGTCACGAGGGCAAGTTCCGTTCCCGCCATTTGTAGAGGCGATTATTATGGAAATAACACTTGAGATGTTAAGGGAAGCGGGAGTTCGCCTTCCAGCTCCAGTAGGACAAACAGTAGGAATCGTAGGTGGTATTGTCATTGGACAGGCAGTTGTGGAGGCAGGGTTGATCAGCAATGTAATGGTTATCGTGGTGGCTTTTACAGCTATTTCATCTTTTATTATTCCCAATCAAGACATGATGGCAGCTGTACGCATCATGCGGTTCATGATGATGATACTAGCTACCTGGTTCGGGTTTGTTGGACTGGTCGTGGGCATGATGAGCTTCATCGGTCGACTAATAACATTAAACTCACTCGGTACCTCCTATAGCACACCTATAGCCCCATTTAGGGCCATGGATTGGAAGGATACCTTACTGCGGGTACCGTTGTGGATGATGAACAACCGCCCCGCAAGCACGAATTCACGTCAGTCAAAAAGACAGGGGAAAAGCAGAGGATGGAAGGAGAATAAATAGAACATGAAGTCATTACGCCCGGTAACGATGCTTCAATTCATTCTTATTATTTCTTCTTTCCAAATCAGCGTTGCTTTTTTGTCTATTCCCAGAGAGCTGGCGAGGCATGCGGGGACAGATGGCTGGATGGTCATTTTCTTGGGCTGGGGGCTGGCAACGTTAGCTTCCTTAGCGATCGTCAAGTTGATGAAATATAGTCCAAACAGTTCAATACTTGAATTGATTCAGCGTTATATCGGCGTGTGGGCAGCAAAATTAGCTGCTTTAATATTTATGTCCTATTATTTGCTTCTGGCGTATGACGGTTATATGATTGCTTCACTTGTCATTAAATTATGGTTATTGCCAAGCACGTATATTTATATTCTAGTCCTGCTACTGCTCATCCCCACATTTCAGATTGCGCAGCATGGCTTTCAGGCCATCGGGCGGTACAGCGAAATGGTCACCATACTCTCCATTTGGATTCCGTTCATTTATGTGTCTACGCTAAGTCGTGCCCATTGGCTCTATTTATTGCCCATCTTTAAAGAGGGATGGTTCCCAGTTCTTTCATCTATCCAATTTATGATCTATCCGATGCTCGGCATCGGCCTGGTTTTGTTTCTCTATCCCCAACTAGTAAACAAAGAAAAAGCATTGCCTGCCATGATCATCTCCAACACGCTCACTTGCATCGTTTACTTGGGAATCACCCTGATTTGTTACGTGTACTTTAGTCCTGATGAGATCGGGGAGTATAACGACCCCGTGATTAGCATTATGAAGTCCATTGAGTTTCAGTTTATTGAGCGCGTAGAAGTGGTATTTATCGCATTTTATCTGTTCGTGTTCTCTTGCATATGGATTCCCTCCATGTATCTTGTCTCGAGGTGCTCCGCGTCGCTGGTAGGAAAAGGTCAGGAAAAATACCATCTTGCAGTGTGGTGTATTGTCATTGAGATTAGCTTTTTCCTCTATCGGCCCAGCTTTATCGAATCTGCCCAAGTAAACTACGCACTCAATTACATTGGATTTATGATGGAGTTTGTTCTGCCTGCGGGCGTTCTTCTGTATGTAGCAATCCGTAAAAAGATGGGAGGGGGGCAACGCACATGAGCTGGGTCGGGAAATTTATTATCTCGGGTGTGTCCTGTATTTTACTGGTTGCACTCGCAGGTTGCGTCAATGACAAAACCAATTTAGAAGACGCAACGGTTCCTTTGGCTCTTGGATTGGATGTCGAAGATAAAAAGCTCCATTATTATATATCTGCCCCTGTATTCAGTAAGGACATTCAAAAGAAAAGCCGCGAAGGGGGAGGAATAGCAGAAGGTTTAAGACAGTCGAGAAATCAGCAGGATGCCCAATTTCCCGGTTCGCTTGCGGGACGTAATTTTCAAGTCGTCATTGTAGGGAAACAATTGCTTCAATATAAGGATTGGTTTAAAGTACTTGATGTCATGTTCCGCGATCCTCGCAATACGATTACCGACCGCATCATTGCTTTTGACGGTCCTATTGCGGATATTTTTAATTTTCAAGCCAAAGATCAGCCACCGTTACCTTTATTTATAAAAGCGATTGTCGATTCAGGAAGCAGAAGTTCAGCTACAGTAAAAACAACCGCGCAGGAGCTACATAGACAATTGTATGATCGAGCGATGACGCCTTCCATCTCCGAAATCAAGATCGAAAATAATAAAATCATGCTAAAAGGAACAACTCTTTTATCCCGAAAAGGGGAGTACAGAACTTCCCTGACCTATCAGGAGACTTCACTTCTTCACATTTTGAAAAATGAAGCTGAACCAGGGGTCACTCTCACTTTTCCTGTTGATGATTTACAACAAACCTTGCCATTTAACATCGACAAAGTGAGTTTTTCTTTAGGTGACATATCGGTAAAAACGAAATCCTCTCATGAAAAAGGCAGATTTCAATTCAACATTAAAGTGAAGTCGATCGTAAGCATAACTGAAAAGTTTCTTGAATTTGAGCTTTTGGGAAATTCCGAGGAAATGGCAAATAAATTAAGCCAGGAAATGAAAAAAAACATGGAGGCGCTTATTAAAAAGTGCCAGAACTTTAATATCGATCCTTTCGGGTATGGTTTTTATGCCAGGGCATATCAGTATCCCTTATACAAGGAAGCACAGGCCGACTGGGGGAAAGAGCTTTCCCGAGCACATTTTGATGTGGAAGTTGATCTTCGAATCGGCTCCACTGGAGCAGTAGAATAATCGAGTTGAAACGGTTGTTTTGTTGTTAACACCCAATAGTTACATTCTGGTTCCTATCTAATCAAAAGGTGCCTACTTTTCAAGTAGCATGAGAAATTTTAAGATAAAACGCAAGAGGAGAAGTGGGCATAAAAGTAATTGAGGGGATGGTAGCGTCATGCCAATTGAAATCAAAGACATTGTGTCTAAGAAAATATTAAGTGAAGTAAAAGGTTATCTAGATATTGGTTTTACTCATTCACTAAATCCCTATACGGGTTGTGCATTTGCTTGCGAATACTGTTACGTCAGAGAAATGCCTATTCAAAAGTTTAAGGATATTCCTTGGGGATCGTGGGTGGATGTTAAGAAAAATGCAGCAGAAAACTATCTAAGGGAAGTCTCTCTTCTAAGACGTAAAAATAAACCCATAAGTATATTCATGTCATCAGCCACAGATCCTTATCAACCTGTAGAGCAGAGGGCAAACATTACAAGAAGCCTATTGGAAGAAATGGATAAAAACCCACCAGATTCACTTCAAATTCAAACTAGAAGCCCGCTGGTTGCCAGAGACCTTGATATACTGCTGAAATTAAAGGAAAAATGTAGAATTATGGTTTCAATGACAATCGAGACAGATCGCGAAGACGTGAAACGAATTTTTTCGCCCTATGCTCCTGGAATAGATTTACGAGTTAAAGCCTTGAAAAAGATAAATGATGCAGGGATACATACACAAGTATCTATTTCCCCTGTGCTACCTTTTTCACCTAATTTCGCTAACATGTTACAAGACATAACTGATCGAATTTGGATTGATACGCTATTGATTGGTGATGGTCAAATGGGGATGAGATCTAAGCGGTTAGGGATGCCACAATTATTTGAGGCGAACGGCTGGGAGAAATGGTACGAGAAAAGAATTCATCTGAAAGTCGAAAAATATTTTAAGGCAAGGTTTCCATCTGAAATTATTCATGTATCCAAAAACAGTGCATATCCATTTTGATTTTAAATAGCCATTCATTTAATGAGGATCTTGCCCGTTTTTTCTTCATGCAATAGAAATATTGCAGAAACTGATGTTCGAAGATCAACTCTCTCATACGAGTTAATGGAGGACGTATGAGTCCTCCATTGATTTAACTTGAAGATGTAGAGGGATTCATTCTATTTTGAAATGACCGTGGAGTAACAATTTGACATCATTCACTCTGATGAATATCGTTTGGAAGTTCATCATTGAGTTTCTGGTACCCGAGCCCCCATGTTTCCATAGAGAATATAATTGGCTTCAGTGAATTTCCTAAATCACTTAAGCTGTATTCGACTCTCGGAGGGACTTCTGCAAAAACAGTACGAATGACAATTCCGTCCTCTTCCATTGAACGTAAATTTTCAGTGAGAACCTTTTGACTGATCTCCGGGATACTTTTACGAAGTTCTCCGAATCGATGAGTTCCCTTCAAAAGATCCCTCATAACCAATAACTTCCACTTGTTACCTATCAATCCAACTGTCGTTGCGACGGGACACAACGGCAACTCTTTTTTTGAAATCACTACATTATCACCTCCAATAGTTACTATTAGGTTCCTATATAACAAAAAGGTGCCTACTTTCAAAATCAATACATTGCTTATATTATAATTCTGTCGATGAAAAATCAAATGAAAGGAGGGGAGTTTGCAAGAGAGTTTATGCAACTGAGTGACTATTTTTTGAATCATATGTTAACGTTCTTGAATTCTTGGAGACAGCATTTAGAGATCAGTTTATTGGCTCTGCAACCTAAAGATAAAATAATAGTTACAAAAAGGTTCCTATGCAACATTAAGGTGCCTACTTACCAATTATCTAAAGTAGAGATAAAATTTTAATGAAGGCATATGCTCACGAAAATAGAAAGGGGTTTAAATATGACGATTACAGAAAACAAACAATTGATGTATCGTTTCACGAACTTCATTAATACGGCAAGCAAGGAACTTGCTGAAGAATTGATTTCTCCAGATGCTGTTTTTTATGTACCTATGCAAAAAGAACCAATGAATGGTCCAAGTGGTTATCTCTCCATAATTCATATGATGAGATCTGGTTTTTCCGATATACAATGGACTGTTAAGGAGCTGGTAGCAGAAGAGGAACTAATAGCAGCTCATTTTGTCATGAAGGGCACACAAGACGGAGAGTTTCTCGGGTTTCCACCAACGAGCAAAAAAATCGAAGTAAATGCAATGAATATTTATCGGATCTCTAATGGCCAAATTATTGAAGAGTATGGTCAACCCGATATGCTTGGCTTGCTTCAACAAATAGGGGCAATTCCAAAAGCATAATTAGATTAAAGTAGAAGAGGGACTGCATTTTGCACTCCCTCTTCTTAGTGATTTTACAATTAGGAAATATAAACTACTAGTTTTAGCCTAGTTTTTGCGAACCATTGAACCACACGGATTGGATTGACAAGGTATCTGAAATATTAGTGATCGGATCACCGTTTATGAGAATAAGATCAGCACGTGCACCTTCGGTAATCCGGCCACGATCTTGTAGACCAAAGCAACGGGCCGGTTTGGAAGTAGCCGACTGAAGAGCTTCGATCGGAGTGAACCCAGCCTTCACCAGCAGCTGCATTTCGTGATGAACACTGGCCCCATGAGCAAGACCACCAAGGTTCGGAACGGGAACCGGTGCGACATCCGTCCCTACAAGAATATCAACTCCGGCACGGTGAAGATCCATCACATTTTTAAAGCTGTTCTCCATATTGCCTTGTGGGAATGTATTGAAGCTTGAGTTCAAGATATCGATCCAATCAGGACTTAATTTGGAATGAACTCGTGGATCATTAGCCAATTCTGATGCCGGATTACCTATAATCGATGAATTCAACACCAAGCACGGTGTAACAAAAGCTCCAGAATCAGCTATGGATTTGACCAATTCGGACGTGTACTCGGGTCTGTCGATAAACAAGTGGCCCAAACCGTCGACTCCAAAATCGATGGCTGCTTTCGATGAAAGAGCCGTCAAGACGTGGGCAATGACCAACTTATCGAACTTGTGGGCTTCAGTAACAGCTGTTTTTAGAATCTCGTCACTTAGAACAGGCAGGCCAGGTGCACCCATGACCGTTCCCTCTTCAATCATGATCTTAATATAGTCAGATCCATTCTCCACTTGAGTATGCACATGTTTGATCGCTTCTTCAACCGTCGTCACTTGAGGTATTTCGTCGTGATCGTGAGCGTAGGCGGCCAACATTGCTTCCCGGTCTTCCTCCGACAACTTCTCTAGTTCCTTTAATACGAATTCAGGTATTTCATCTCCATCAGGCAGCAATTCATCTGGGTGCCCACCAGGAGCGGTAATCGCTGTCCCAGCAGATCGAACGTCTGCGATGTCATCCACATTTTTTAGCTGAATTTCGCGCCCTCTTTTCGTAAAATCGCCGTTCATTTCAAGTTCTGTTGTAACACCGAATTTTAAGGCATCTCGTAATCCACCAATGGAGGTATGGACATGTGCATCAATCAGACCAGGTATTAATGTCGCATTTTCTCCATCGATAATTGTTGCATCGCTTGGGATGTCTCCGCCCACTGAAATAATGGAAACCCCTTTAATGACAATATGTCTGGGAGCAATAATTTGATATCCATCAAAGATTCGTACATTTGTAATCGCCGTAATTTCTTCAGACCCAGCATTCTGATTTAATTTCTCCATCATAAATCCTCCTAATGTGTTTGTGATTCAACACTTCGGAGTATAACTGTTAGATATCTAACAGTCAATAGTCTAACTTTTGTTTGACAAGCCTACTGGGATCACTGTATATTTTAGCTACTTACAATTAGATTCCTAACAATTACAGAGGGGACGATGGACGGTCATGCATTCCCGAGAAGATACGCCTTATATGGAATTGTTTCAAATTATCGGTCTTAAGTTAAAGAAAAGAGCGGATGAGAGTATAAAAGAGCTAGGATTAAGTTCTCAACAAGGAAAAGTAATTGATTATATTTATGAGAATCAAGATAATCATATTATTCAAAAGGATCTTGCAGATCGGTTTCATCTGCGTGGGGCAAGCGTTACAAGCATGCTTCAAGGTCTAGAGCAAAAAGGTTTCATCGAACGTAAAATCCCGGCCAATAATGAACGGCAAAAAAATATTTATGTATTACCAAAAGCGGTTGACTTGATTGAAGACTTTAATAACTCTTTTCAAAAAGTGGAGGATGAAATCGTTCAAGCCCTTAATGACGAGGAGAAGCAAATCTTAAAGAAATTACTGATCAGAATTAATGAACGCATATGACAGACGGGCAGGCAGAGGTAACTGGGGGCGGCTTTAGAGGCTAGGACCTCGTAACAAAAACAGTTCTCCCACGACTTCCCAAAAGACCATGTTTAGGCTGGTAGAGGCAGTTGACCCCGTATAACAAGCGAAGCTATGGGTTTGGAAACATCGTGGAAAGGACTGTCGAAACGAAAGATAAGGACTGAGAACATAAAACCTGTTGTTGGCGTAGATATCGCTAAAGGTTCAAGTGTGGTTCAGATTTCGAAAACGAAATGAGCCCGTTGGCAAAGCTACAGTCATTGCGCATGTTGCGAGAAAGTAAATAAGTACAGAAATCCTTTAAATAACAAAATGTCTTCAAGGACAAAATTATAGGTCATATTTTTCGTTGATTTCAACTCCTTTAGAATATATTGTTATTTTATTGTTGGATTTACGTCCAAACTGATAATAATAAAGAACTGTCATTACAACGACTACCACGGCTAGAGCCAGCAAAATGTTACTATACACAAAAGCAACATTATCATGTACAAACGGATTTAATTGAATAGTACTTGTTCCACCGTCAAGTATCTTGCCAATGACAGCCGTAGATCCTGCTGCTGCAATAAAGTTAAACATCGATAACAATCCCATACCGATCCCAATTTCATTCTTAGGCAAGGTACGTGAAATGGTGTTTGACATAGCAATTTGCATATAAGATTGACCTAGTACACCTAGTGTGAGGAAAATTTGAATATACGTAGGTGACATCCCCACGACTGAAGAGAGAATAATGAAACCACCAACAAGCAGTGTTGAGGCAGTATACAGTAGAAAAGGATTCCCTTTCTCATCAGCTAATTTTCCGCCCTTACGACCAAGAAACGCTGTAACAAGGGCTGAAGGCAACATTATGAATCCGATTAATGCAGGAGACAGACCATTCACATTCGATAACATGAGTGGTGTCAGGAATGGAATGCCGAAGCCAACCGCGATTAGTACAAATGCAATAACCATCCCCATCGAATATTCTTTATTTCTAAAGATCACGGGATTCACGAAGGGAACGGAAGCATAGCGAATTCGCAGGATAAACAAACCTAAGATGACTAATCCACTTACTAACAACCAGATATTGGATTGTGAAAGTGCCAGTAAGAAAGTGGAGACTGTTCCTGCCAACAGAATACCGCCAATATAATCAATTTTTTCGTTTGTCACTGGCTGATCATCCAAATATTTTCTATAAAAGGGTAACGTGATAAGAGAGAGCAGAGGTATTACAAAGAGAAATTTCCAATTTAAAGCACTCGAGACGAATCCAGCAATAATGGGACCAAGTGCTGATCCAAGAGCAGTCCCGATTGCAGAAGTTCCCAAAGCGTGACCACGGTTCTCAGGAGAAAAAAAACGAACAGGAATTATCATGGCTAACGCCGGTATTACAGCCGCACCAGCAGCTTGCAAGATCCTCGCAACGATGATCATCCAATACTTTGTTGCCACCACACCCACAATGGACCCAGCCGCGAGAAGTAAGAGACCAAACGTAATTAAAGCTTTAATACTAAATTTATCTGATAATTTCCCATAGGTTACTGTACCAATGGCATACACAATCAAGTAACCTGAGACAATCCAAGTTACTTGTGATGCGGTGAGTTCAAATTCCTTGCTGATTACCGGCAATACCACATTAAACATCGTTCCGTTCATAACTGAAATAATAAGCGTGAAGACTAGAACACGGAGTAAAAGTTGGCCTGTTTTATCTGTTGTAGCAGCGTTGCTGTTCATTTAATTTTCCTCGATTCTTTATATGCTATGAATAATTAAACAAATGACCGTCAGTGCTCACTGTCACATTATCGAGAAAAAAACTAGGGAGTTAAGGCCCTAGAGAATAGCCATACAAACTCTTTAATAATATCTTCTAAAGAGAGAGCTGGAAAATAAGTTCCTGCATTCAGATTATTTATAAATGTACCATAATTCAGTGACATAAATGAAAAAGCTTGTAGTTCAGGATTCGTTTCAATCAATTTTCCTTTATCATACATAGTTTTAAAATAATTGGTCAAAACCTCCATCAGTTGACGAGGATGTTTTATTGTTCGTTCCCTGAAACCAGGTAAATTATCTTCTTCTTTCAAGCTAATCATAATCATTTTTCGATTACGATTCATAATTTCATGATAAGTTTTACAGATCAATGTTAAGTCCGTTTGTAGGTCCCAAACTAGCCTTTCATTAAATATCTTGGCCATTTCTTCTGAATAGTGATAATGGTCGAAGGCTGTTTCTAACAAGTTTTGTTTCGTTCCAAATTGCCGAAACAATGTTTTTTCACTTAAACCAGCAGAAGTAGCAATTTCTTGAGTTGTTACACTGCTATAGCCTTTTTTTGAGATTAAGTCAATGGCAGCCGTCATTAATTTTTCCCTACTGCTTAATTTTGTATTGTTAGACATCTTCATTCCTCTTTTCTAATCATGTCAGTAATCACTGTCATCATTGTTATAGTAGCTAAAGTACATAACAATGTCAAATAAAATTAGAGACGTTAGAACCATTGGGAAATAAACATGGTACCATCACCTCTTTCAGGAAATGGTACCATGTTTATTACAATAAATTATAATGAAAATGCATTGATGGTCCGACGTCGTTCGTCGCTCTTCGTGCTAGCATCAGCGGAGGGCATAGGCATCAGCTAAAAACATGGCTTCCCCTCAGCTCCCAAAAGTCACACTGTGGTCATCAGGATCGGACTGCACGTCGTGGGGGGTGAGCGCCTCGATCGCTACTAGTGGGTTCCAGTAGTCCAAGTAGTGGGTGATGAGCGCGTCGTCATTGGTCCGAACGACGGAGATGCAAGTCTGCTCGTACGGCTTGCCGGTCGGCAGCGCCGTTCCCGTCGAGCGGAATTCGGCGATCACCAGATTCGGATCGACCGTCTCGTGGAATACCAGGTCGACGAACTCCACGTCAAAGGTCTTGGGAAAGTTACTCATGTGAGCAAACAGTGCGTCTCGGCCCGTAACCCGTTGGGGGACGCCGGCCGGCGCGTACGGGAACTCGAGCACAGCGTCCGGGGCAAACAGCTTCAACCATTCGTCGACGCGTCCTGCTGCGGTAAGGCGCAGGTGCTCGGTCAGGGTGTGCTGTGCAGCGGTGCGGCGTGTGTTATCGTCTTTTTTCAATGTCATGTCATGTTCACTCCTTGGTTAGTGGTTGGTATTCGACTGATCAAAACTTACTTAATTTAAACTATTTTCTTCATCCGTATTGCGTCATTTTTATCTTTGTTCTGCCAAACCACCACCCTTCAAATTGAAATGACTGTCTGTACTGACTGTCATCATGTGAGTAAAAAAACTAGGGGGTTGAGCCCTAGTGATTATCTGCACATCTTGTAACCTTTTTCCGTGATTAGATCGAGCGTTGCCAACAGCATTTTATTCATTGTTGCTAAAATTTCACTGTTACTTATTCGCTATCCCTCGCCTTAATGACTGTCAGTGGTGACTGTCATCTAAGGTAATATTATCGCAGTTTATATAGAATGTCAAGGCTCAACTCATACAATCATTTTTATAAAGATCCGATATAGCGAATAATGAAATGATTCTCTTTTAAGCATTCAAGAAATATCACATTTAGTGACATATAAAAAAACAGTAATGAAGTTAGTTTGTGTGTGCAACGGCACTGATTTCGATCAACTGCTCAGGTGACGCTAGGTATGTCACACCGATACAGCTGCCCGCAGGCCGGTGTTGTCCCATGTATTCCTTAAACAACCCAATGCACGGCTCGATATGCTCTTGTGCGTTTGTCAGATAAATCTCCACATAAGCGAGGTTCGATTTTGTGATACCAAATTCCGCCAGCACGCGATCGAGATTCTCCAGCGTCTGCCGGGTCTGTGCTTCAATATCGCCCTCACCAACGAATTCACCCTCCGTATTGTGGGAAAATTGTCCCGAAATATAAATGGTGCCGTTGACGCTGTAGCCCTGGCTGATGCCGTGATCCCAAAGATCGTGACTGTAGGTTTTGACTTTATTCATTGTTTTTGACTCCTTTCCTCAAAGTAAGGCTAGTATAAAATAAAAACTTACTTAAACAAAGTACGCACTTTATTGATAGTTACTATCAGAAAGGATAGTGTGTGTATATATAAGTATGTTTAATATAAAGGCGAAAGAAGGGCATGAAACTTACCAAAATAATTAAAACAAGACGACCTCGACGTTCACAGATACAATTTGGATCGGTTGATTATTGATCATATAATAGAATCTTGAGTAAATTATTGACTAAAGGCAGTGAGGTGGAAAAGACGTCTACATAATGTTATTGCAAACTTAATTTAACACTAGCAACAGTAAGTTTATATCAGATATTGGGAGGAATCATTGATGAAAAGAAAATTACTTAAACCGATGGCCATGATATTAACTCTTGGGTTATTCATAGGAGGTCCATTAGCGGTAATGTTTCCTAAAACGTCAGCAGCAGCTGGTACAATCACCGTTAATCTAACTGAAACGCAAGAGGCTTTCAAAAACCCTTTTAAGGGATTTAGACCTACTCGGTTTATGAATGACACCAAATTTCCGAATCATGAATACGGAACGGTGTTTAAGCACTATATCAAATACACGGATTTGGAGAATGCGTCATCGGACTCTGTACAGAAAATCATGGATTGGAGCAATGCAGCTTGGGCCGGGATTGAAAGCCAAAATAAAAAAGTTATTCCTCGCGTTCTCATCGTATATCCGAACGAAGGAGAATTTTGGCCCCAAGGGGTTCCTAGTGGCGACGTGGCTACACGCTGGACAACAAATATATTGAAAGATCGTCTTGCTGCATTTATTCAAAAGCTAGGTCAGGCATGGGATAGCGATCCCCGTGTTGCTTATGTGGAGCTGGGATTGTGGGGGAATTGGGGAGAACATCATATTTATCCGGATCAACTTGCCGATGAGACCGACCGGATTCCGCTCAGCTTCCAGACAGCTTTAGGAGACGCTGCTGAGCAAGCTTTTCAAAATAAGAAAGTTCAAGTACGTTATCCCGATACGTTCCAGAATTATGATTTCGGCCTTCTTTGGGACTCATTCGCATTAATTGATGATTTGGAAGGTGGGGAAGGCATTGTTGCTAGAGATAGCTGGAGAACACAAGTCAACGGCGGCGAGGTTGCTTATGATTGGGGACAGAAACATATCCAGCCTGGCGATTCTCCGGATGATACGTTAAGCGATATAAGACATCGGAATTATGTTATCGATTGGATCAAAAAGACGCATACGACCAGTCTAGGCTGGATTGATCTGTACGATGCCAAAAATTCCGCTGTCTCTCAGGGAGCTGCACTGATGCAGAAGGAACTCGGATATCGATTCGTCATCAATCAAGCGACATTTTCGGAAAACGTGCAGCCTGGTGAGAAAATGAAAGTATCTTTTCAAGTTGTAAACAAAGGTTCTGCCCCGTTCTATTATAAATGGCCCGTTGAAGCCAGCTTGCTGAGAAGTGATCGCTCAGTTGCTTGGAAGGGCATATTCAACAATGAGGATATTCGGAATTGGATGCCAGGTGACGACTGGAACAGTTCTACGCGTCAATATGATCAGACGCCTTCGGATCAGCAAGTTTCCGGGGAATTTGATATCCCTTCCAACCTGCCAGCGGGTACTTACACCTTGGCGCTGTCCATTCTTGATCCTTATGGCAATCGTCCGAGCGCAAGATTTGCCAATACAAATTATTATACCGGCGGCAGGACACCGATTGGAAAAGTCGGCATCGGCATGGATCCTGCTAACCAGAACATCGGGCCTTTCGACAGCTTGAAGTCTGAAAATACACTTTCGTATAGCTTAACTCAAACTCCTTATGACGGCGGTTACAGCAGCGGAACGAGCAGTTTACTCCTGGATGAATTTAAGGACTTAATGAGTTGGCCGGGAAGCAATGGTATTAGCAAATGGACAGGAGCAAACGGGTTTGTAAACGATGCTGGTGTCATTGAATCAGGCGCGTTGAAGCTTCAGTATAACAATAACGGATGGTTTGGCTCTGATATTAAGCAGAACATAGAAAATTATTCAAAGATGGTAATTAAAATCAAAGGTGCACATGGCGGTGAACAACATCATATGCAGCTCTCGATCGGGGGAGTGTCCCAAACACTGGCAGCTTTCAGCGGGGATACGGTAACAACCAGCTTCAAAGAAGTTGAAATTGATTTGGCAGCGAAGGGTATAGATCGTAGCAGCCCAGGACAACTAACGATGACATTCTGGCATGGTGGAAATAGTACAATCTGGATAGATGAGATTCGTTTCGAATAATTAGCTTACCAATGGTAGCTTAATAAAGACAGTTGAAAGCAGTCGATCAATCAATTTAATCGGCTGTTTTTTGTTCAACTAATGAGTAGTTTGACCATAGATATTGGTACAATCGGCACAAGCGATTGAAGTTACAATGACCTGTTTATATGGAATCATGAAAACGATATTTCTGGGTACTTTTATCTGTTTCTTGTACTTCCCCCATCACAAATAGCGTACTCATGCCATCTAGACATTAATAAAAATTTAATTACTTTATTTACAGATATTAAGGGTCTGTGATATGTTGATTAAGGCCCGACAAACAAATTTGAAGGAGGCGAATGAATATGATTTATGATTGTGCCATTATTGGCGGTGGTCCCGCAGGATTGAATGCGGCATTAGTACTGGGTAGAGCCAGACGGAAGGTTGCCCTGCTGGATAACAATCAACCACGCAATGCAGTTACACATGCTTCACACGGATTTCTGACACGGGATGGGATTACACCGTCAGAGTTTCGGCGCATCGCTTATGAAGAGGTCACGAGTTATCCATCTGTAGAACATCACCCACTTACGGTCATGGATATCCAGAAGATACCGGAAGGGTTTCTAATTATGGCAGGAGATCAGATGATACGAGCACGCAAGCTGTTGATTACTACAGGGATGAAGGAAACGGTACCCGATATTCCCGGTTTGAAGGAGTTGTATGGGAAAAGTCTGTTTCATTGCCCCTATTGCGATGGATGGGAACTTAGAGATCGTCCGCTAATTGTTATTGCCGAGAACGAGGGTCTCTTTCACTTGGCAAAGCTGTTATATAACTGGAGTCGTGATCTTGTCATCTGCAGCAACGGGCGCAGTATTCTGACCGATGAACAAAAGCAAAAATTGATTGGCTACAATATCACGGTTTCTGAAAAAAAAGTCGCGGCATTTCATGGCGAAGACGGGATACTGCAAGAAGTCGAATTTGTTGACGGCTCCAAAATTAGACGAACAGGTGGCTTTGTTACTCCGAACTGGCAATCGAATTTTGTGTTTTCTGAGCGGTTAGGCTTGGAGACAAATGCCTTAGGAGGGGTCATTGCCGATGCTACAGGAAAGACGGGGATTACCGGAATATTTGCTGCCGGTGAGGCAGCTTCAGGTGCCCCTTCACAACTTATTGTGGCTGCCGCTGCAGGAAGTGTTGCTGCCGCAAGCCTGAATCTTGAGCTGACCGAAGAAGAATTCAGCCAGTAAAGCGACTTGACCTTTCATAAGCTTGATCCAACGATCAATTTAAAAATAGTATGAATATGTAGATTCTCTAATAAAGAAGGTTGATGAGCTTGAAATACTCAAAAGCTACCGATTATGCGCTTCATACGATGCTTTTTTTGATGGCCGCTACCCCCGACAAGACAATTGGGGTACATCAGCTGGCTGAGAAACAGGGGGTATCTCCTACCTATTTGTCCAAAATTCTGACCAAGCTCGCTAAAGCGGACATGATCGAATCCGCTTCCGGAGCTCATGGGGGATATAGATTAAAGCAAAAATGGGATGAACTATCTTTACTTGATATCGTTCATGCTATTGAAGGTACATCGTCTTTATTTGATTGCAGTTTTGACCATGGACCTGAATGTCCGATTCAGCAAGTCGTTGAAGCCGCAGAGGCCAAAATGGAGCAGCATTTAGGAGAGCAAATGTTGGTCAAACTTGTTATTAAAATGAAGGACAAACTTTAATTTTTTTTGAAATAATTAGATACATAAAGTATCTATAAAATCTATTATGCATAGGAAGTGTACAGATGAATGTGCAAGGATCAGAAGTCGTACAAAATTCAAAAAAAAACTACCAAACAACTCTCATTATGGCAGTCTTCTTGCTTAGTGGTTTTGTCGGACTGTTCAGCGAAACAGCGCTGAATGTCGCCTTAAGCAGCTTGATGGACTTGTTCCAGATTTCAGCTTCCATGGCGCAGTGGCTAACCACTGGTTACTTGTTAACACTGGGCATTTTAGTTCCGTTGTCGGGACTGCTACTGCAATGGTTTTCCACCAGGCAACTGTTTATTTTCTCCTTAAGCTTATCGATAGGCGGTACATTAATTGCCGCCCTTGCCACAGGGTTTGAGGTGCTGTTAATCGGACGAATCATTCAAGCTGCAAGTATGGCCGTGTTGGTGCCATTGATGTTTAATACTATTCTTATTATTTTTCCTCCAGAAAAAAGAGGCGCGGTCATAGGTATTTTGGGTCTTGTGCTGGTTGTAGCACCTGCCACGGGCCCAACGTTGTCGGGAATAATTATCGGAAGCTTGGGGTGGCAGTGGATTTTCTGGTTGTCCCTTCCCATCATCGGAATTTGTCTGCTGCTTGGATTGAGGTTCATCCAAAATGTGTCTACGATTTCCAAACCCAAAATCGATTTTTTGTCTCTTTTCGTTTCTACGGTAGGATTTGGTGGAATTGTATTTGCTTTTAGTGGTGTAGGTGAAGGTGAGGGCGGTTGGGGTAGTGCGATGGTTATATTACCGATGATTGCAGGAATATTGGCTTTGTTGGTATTCGTGTGGCGCCAGAACCGAATAAAGCAGCCGATGTTGAATCTACGTGCACTCAAATACCCCATGTTTTCGATTGGAACACTCATGTTGTTTGTTTGCATGCTTCTCATATTAACTGCCATGGTGGTGCTCCCCATGTACTTGATCAGAGGCTTGGGACTTCATGCCTTAACAGCGGGTTTGGTGCTATTACCTGGAGGCATTCTGCAAGCCATTATGTCCCCGGTAATGGGGAAATTGTTTGATAGATTTGGCCCACGCTGGATTGTTCCTCTGGGCTTGATCGCAATTTCTACGGCTTTGTTATTTCTTAAGGGAATTTCGGAAAGTACCTCGTTAATACTCATTATGATCATGCACACCGGATTGATGGTCGGTATCTGTGCGGTATGGATGCCATCGCAGACCAATGGTCTTAATCAACTGCCTCCGGAACTATACCCGCATGGAAGCGCGATTATGAATACGATTCAGCAGATTGCGGAGCAATCGGTACGGCAGTCGCCATCAGCCTGATATCAGTCGGGAGTCATGCTTTTATGGAAACGGCAATCGACCCGACAAACCCTGTAAATGATTCGTTAGCTCTAATAGCAGGTGTCCAGACTAGCTTTGTTTTTGCGTTTGTGGTTGCTCTTGTCGGCTTGCCTCTTGCTTTCTTCATAAAACGAGTACAAGTAGGTAACCCATCATCCTAATAGATGGAGAGGGAATGGTTGCTATTGTTTAATGCAGACATTTGGGAGGATGCCTGCCACAATGGATCTCATCGATTTTATTGATATGGAATCAATATAGTTTTAATAGGAGGCTTTAAAGGATGAATGATTCAAGGAAACGAGGAACGGAAGTGGCAGATCCAACTTTGGAACAAATTCAATCTTTTCGCATTTCTGTGCCTCAAGCTGATCTTGATGACCTGAAAAATCGTTTAGAACGCACTCGATGGCCAGATGAATTACCTGGAGTGGGATGGGATTACGGTGTACCACTTAATTATGTTAAGGAATTGGTAAACTACTGGAGTAAGAATTACGATTGGCGAAAACATGAAGCTAGACTTAATGAGTTTCCTCAGTTCAACACAACGATAGACGGTGAAAACATACATTTTCTCCACGTTCGTTCTCCTGAGCCCAATGCGTTACCGTTGTTAATGATCCACGGCTGGCCGGGATCGATTGTTGAGTTTCTAAATATTATTGGTCCGTTAACTAACCCTCGGTTCTATGGAGGGAATCCAGAGGATGCTTTTCATCTGGTTGTGCCTTCCATTCCAGGATACGGATTTTCAGGACCGACCCGGCAACCTGGATTGAATATCCAACGTATCGCTCAGATGTTTATAGTGCTTATGGAACGATTAGGATATCAACGTTACGGCGTACAAGGTGGAGATTGGGGTTCATTTATTTCTCAACAAATAGGATTGCTAAACCCTGATCATATTATTGGGATTCACCTTAATATGTTGACGACATTTCCTCCTGAAGATTTTAAAGAGGTAGAGAGTCTGACAAAAGAAGAAAAAGAGCGTTTAGAAAAATTGAGGCATTATGATCTTGAACTATCTGGGTACATGAAAATCCAAGCCACACGTCCACAGACTTTAGCCTATGCTTTAACCGACTCACCTGTTGGTCAACTAGCATGGATTGTTGAAAAATTTAAGGAGTGGACGGACTCTACAAACCTTCCAGAAGAAGCTATCGATCGTGATGATATTCTTACAAATGTCATGCATTATTGGCTAACTGGAACAGCTGGATCTTCAGCACGTCTATATTATGAGACATTATTTAAGTATGATCCTTCAGTGGAAAACAAGGAAATTTCTACAGTACCTACTGGTGTAGCAGTTTTTCAGAAGGATACTATGCTACCGATTCGTCGATTTGCCGAGCGCGATCATAAGATCATTCACTGGTCAGAGTTTAAACGTGGCGGTCACTTTGCAGCCTTAGAACAGCCTGTACTCCTCATGAACGATATAAAAAAGTTTTTTGGCAGTTTTAAATAAACGAAGGTTCTGGTACTAAAAAGTTAAAGCATTGGTTTGGACAACGGAATTGTACCGCTGTCCAAACACTATGCTCGAAGTGAACAAAATTAGTTAACATACTTGCCGTAATCCGGTACGGCAATTTGGTCAAACTCATTAACCAGTTTTTTCAGGCTTGTTGTCAGCAATTCACCGGACATCGGTAATCCATGGCCAGTTACAGCAACAGAGGGCTTTAAATTCTCAAGGTTAACAACAGATTGCTTCGCAGCAACCCAATCTGTTGTTAAATAGCGAGGGGGGCCACTTATCTCCAATTCCTGATTAAATACTTTATACATATACTCTTGTTTTACAGTAGTGAAAGCATCACCTGCGATTAAAGCTCCGTCATTTTCCCGAAACAACGAAATATGACCCGGGGAATGTCCTGGCGTATGAATCCATCTAAATCCCGGCATATGGGGTACAGTTCCGTCAGGAGGTAACGTTTGCACATGGCTTCCAAGATTTATTGATTCATTCGGAAAAGATGGGGACATCTTCGCTACCAAACCACCTTCAACTGTAGGGTCTGGTTCCGGGTAGTTTTTTACCCCTGTGAGGAAGGGGAGCTCCAACGGATGTGCATAAACCGGAACTTCCCAGTGTTTTACAAGTTCGATCACCCCTCCGACATGATCAAAATGTCCATGAGTCAAGATTACCGCTTTGGGACGGCTGTTTGCACCGAAACGCTCCTCAATGACAGAGATTATTTCATTTGCTGACTTTGGCATTCCCGCATCTACTAAAACGAACTCGTCAGATTCCGGGTTACCCACTAGACAGATATTGACGATTTGGATAGTGTAGCAAAATAAATCAGGTAATATTTCAATCCCCACACCATTTCCTACGGAAGTTACGGGGACGAACTTATAATCTGTACCATAATTCAATTGTTCTTGATTCATTACTCATCCTCCTTGAAGTTGTTCAATCGACATGCTGTAGTATACCCAGAAGCAAAAAAATATCCGGCTTACATAGCCTCCACAGATAGATTATAAAAAACTGTCAATTGACAAGAATAGAGGCGCATTTTGCATTCATGTCGCTATAGAAGTGGCTTATTGGGAGAAAATCAAGGAATTCTGCAAATGATATAGTACCTTATCACTCTTCAATCCGAGGTTAGAAAGAAGTTTCGATTGAAGAGTTTGCTACTTTAGATGAAGAAAATTAAAAACTGATATGGTACGCCATCATTCCTCAGATGGAATGATCTATACATCAAAGATAAGTGGGAAGAATTCAATATCATGATGTTGTTGTACCTGAAGTGAAAGATAAGGAAGGTCGAATAATATGACTCATCGAAGGAATATATCCCGCGATTGCAAAGGGTAGAATGGATACCGATTGGTGTTGTCGGTAAATTGCTTGTTCGTGATGACGGTACTAATCAGGTAGGGGGATTTTGCCGGCCGAATAACGAGGGAATTGCAACATCATCTACAACAGGCTACCGGGTTATGAAAAGGACTGGACCTAATCAAATTTTGATATTTGTGAAATGAGAATTATCTCTTCCATCAAGATTAAATTATAGTGTCAAAGAGAATTCTAAAATGTTGCTTTCAACAAATGTCTAGGGAAAAGAACTTGTTCCTAATTGCAGAATAGGCGTAATCGTTATTTTGCCCTTTAATTTATTAAGCTAACGGGCAGGTTAGTTTAATAAGAATTGCTATATTTGTCACTACCATGTATTTATCTTGACAGTAATTGAGTCTGACTCGTAATATTTGAAGTGGAGATGTAGGAAAGGGGACTCGCTGGACAATGTGGACTTCCTTGTAATGGTTATCTAAACTGGATCGCTCGACTTGGTGTTTTGGTTATAACCACACGCCTGGTTTGTGATGCCGATCCGCAATCATTCAAGGGACGCGAGGAACCGTTTGAATCAAACCCGGGCGCGGATACTTGATGTATCCGCTTTTTGTTATACCTAGGATAATTCCATCTCCAATGAAAAATGGTTTTCTCCCTCCCTTATTAAACGGAGGTAATAAAATGACCAAACTATACGGAAAAACCGCTATTGTGACAGGCACAAGCCGCCCCGGAGGTATTGGAACCGCTGTCTGCCGCACGTTGGCACAAGAAGGCGCTAATGTGTTCTATACCCATCTGTACGATTACGATAAAACAGAGAATCCGGGGGATGCCGACAAAAACTGGCCGGATCTCTTTGCCGAAGAACTTCGCTCCTATGGCGTTAAGGCAGCGCATATGGAGGTCGATCTTACCGATCCCAATTCTCCAGCGCAACTGCTTGATGCATGCCGGTCGGCTCTCGGGCTGCCGACCATTCTCGTCAACAACGCTACCTACAGTGTAGCAGCTGATTTCCGTCAATTAAATGCATCATTGATCGATGCGCACTGTGCCATGAACATTCGAGGTACATTCATGCTATCGGCCGAATTTGCGCGTATGCTGGAGGTTGAACTGGCCGTCCATCAGGACCTTTGCGGCGGCCGGATCATCAACCTCACGTCCGGTCAAGGTAAGGGGCCGATGCCTGGCAATCTCGCTTATGCCGCAACGAAAGGCGCTGTCTCCACCTTTACCGAATGTCTATCTGCTGAACTGGCTCCGTTTCACATTACTGTGAATGCGGTTGATCCCGGGCCTACTGATACGGGTTGGATGTCAGAAGAAGTGAAAAAAGCTTTGCTACCGGAATTTCCGATGGGCAGGATCGGTCTTCCTGAAGATGTATCCCGTCTGATTGCTTTTCTGGCAAGCGACGATTCCCAATGGATCACCGGACAAATCATTCATTCTAGAGGTGGTTTCTAATTTCCATAAAACCAAAGGAGGCCGCCGATCAACAGGATCGGCGGCTTTATTCGACTACCAGGTGGATACTATGCTTTGTGAAGAAGATTATGCAAAGGTGGCGAAAGAAGCTTTACGTCAATACCCAATTAATTGGGTAAAAACTTGTCGTCTCCGCCTGTTAACGTCTTCGGAACGCTCCAGCGCGCGCCAGAGCATAGAAAATCAAGAGAGCAATGATTGACCCGACGATCGCGGGTATGATATGAAATCCACCCACCACCGGCCCCCTCGGTCCCAACAGTTCATACCCTAACCACGATCCAACAAAGCCAGCAATGATATTTCCAAGTACGCCTCCCGGCACGTCCCGTCCAATCAGATTTCCACTTAACCAGCCAATTAGCCCACCGACAATAAGTATCCAGATTAAATACACGAATTGGTCTCCCTTCCATTGATTTATTACAAGTTATGTTTCGTTAGGGGGAATGTTGCGGATCATCTGCGAATCGACCACTAAACCATTTCCATTTTAATCCAAGGGTAGTAAAATCGGTTGTACCATCACTAGTATGAATGCTGTTGCAGATGGGGATGGAGATGGAGATGGCCAGTATAGAAAGGAGGCGCTTAGTTGTTTATGTTTCGAAGTCCTTTTATTACAGCGTTGTTGATGATGTGTCTGATGTCGGGCTTGTCTGCTTGTTCTGAGTCAGAGCAATCGGAAGATAAGGGTGCTTCGACAAAGGCTGACTTCACGGAGCAGATACAGAGCCTTACTCTGAATCTGGAAGAACCGGCATGGAAGATGGATACCACCCCCGTGAATCTAGAGTGGTTCGTTGGAGCCGAATGGTACGGGCACACTTGGGGTGAGAGCCTGACTTCCAAATATGTCACCCAAAAAACAGGGGTCAATATCGAATTTGAAGTATCCACTGGTGAACCAAGCGAGATGTTATCACGAATGTTGACGACCGGTAGTCTGCCGGATCTGATAACCATCGGTTCCTGGGAGAGTGCGGTTAACAAACTTCGGGAGAGTAATCTCATCTATGCCCTGGATGAGCTAGCCAACCAGTATGATCCTTACTTTTACAAAGTAGCAGGTGATGGTGCTCTACAATGGTATCGGCAGGAAGACGGCCACACCTATGTCATTCCCAACGATGCATATAGTCCCGACCAGATGCGTTCAACCGGCTTGACGGGAGCGAACCAAACCTTTCTCGTGCGTAAAGATCTGTATGAGTCGATGGGCAAACCGGACCTTAGCACACCGAAAGGTTTTCTAGATGCACTGCAATTGCTGAAGAATCAATATTCTGTTTATAAAGGCCAGCTGATCAGTCCATTTTGGGCACAGGGGAATGCATCCTATGGGTTGACCGAATATTTGCAAAATCTGCTTGCGATCCCCCATGAACAGAACGGTAAAGTATACGACCGAATGACAGATCCCGATTATATGGAGTGGCTGAAAACATTTCGTATCGCTTACGAGCAGGGCCTGATTAATGTTGATTTTCTGGTCGACTCCAGTGCACAGGTGCAGGAAAAAACCAACCAAGCCCAATATTTTATGATGATTCGGGAATGGACAGACATAGCAGACCTTAATTCGAAATTGGAAGTCATTACGAATCAGAGTTCATACTATATTGCTGTAGATGGACCCCGGAGCAGCAGGGGAGAATCCGCCAAACTGTTTCCTGGCAGCATGGATGGCTGGATGGTTACGATGATTAGCAGATCCACGGAAAACCCTGAACGGGCCATCCGATTTTTGACCTATCTGGCTAGCGAAGAAGGACAAAGGGATTTATTTTTGGGCAAAGAAGGTGAAACCTGGGCGATGAAAAACGGCAAACCGCAGTTGACGGCGGCAATGGTTCAGTTGCATGACACGGATAGGGAGCGGCTGGAAAAGGAATATGGCATTATGGATACCTACTGGATGCTGCGAAACCCTGCTTTCGTTAACAAGTGGAGACCAGAGAATGCACCATCCATTAAGCAAATGGAGGAGTTCGCCAACCAACAGGCCGATCTGGACAGCGGCATCTATAAGGGACTAGATCCTGTAGGGGATTCCGATATAGCGTTAGCCTGGTCACGTATTTCTCAGAATTGGGAAGAAGTGCTGCCAGAACTGATTACAGCGAAGGATGAAGCAGCCTTTGACAAAATTTTCGAAAATTTTCTGATACGTCGTGTGAACTACGGCTTTAACCAGGTGATGGAATATCGCCAGGCTGAACTGGAACTGCGGAAAGCCAAGATAGCCAGGTAACCATTCCCTACATTGTTAACTATCAGCTAACTGGTGATATATGGTATATGGTATAACAAAGGTGGTGAATACATCAGAATGAAATACCTGCTAACGAGATTGAGGAAGCTTTATCGCAATGCCCGTATATCCCAAAAGCTGTTTCTGGCATTTAGCTTGATGATTGCCATACCTGTTATTTTGATATCCTTTGTATATATCCGCATGCAAGAAACCCAGCTATATAAGGATGCTATGGCAACGGGCAACAGCCACGTTACATGGCTGAATGAACAATTGCGCAGAAGAATGGACATGATTGATAACGCTTCCAATACAGCCCTCACTCAGAAATCATTTGTGGATTTTATTCATTCCAATATGCTTGTGGATGGACTGCGTCTGGTGAAGTTCAAGCAAAATCAGTTTGAGCAAATGATTAATATCATTCAAAGCAATGCGATGATCAGTGAGCTTAGCTTTTACGTTGATAACCCAAACTTGTATGAAATCTGGCCTGAAATCTATCATTATAAGAAATTTTGGCCGCAGGATTATTGGGTAAAGCTTCGGGACGAAGGTGGTGCGGCTTACCGTTTATTTTCTTTTAGGGATGGTGAACACACATTATCCTACTATCGTCTCGTTCGTCTTCAAGGGCAGGAACAAAAACGCCCTAGTATTATGGAAGTGCGAGTCCCGCACAGCATGTTTTTCAGCGACCTGCTCCAGGAGAGCAAGGGGGACTTCTTTTCGGTGTTGATGAACGCAAGCGATCCTCCCGAGTATGTTTACAATCCCCAGCATGAGTTTTCTGAGAAGTACGGGCAGGGGATGGAGGAGATCCTTGGCAGTATTCATCGCCAGCTGGATATAATGCCGCAGGAAAGCCCGCTTCAGGTTAAGGTGGGAGATCAGAGCTTCTATGCATTGTATCGATACATCGCTCCGTTGAACACTTATGTGGTTGATATTGCTTCCCATCAGGCATTGATGAAGGGGCCGCGCAGTTGGTATGCATTTGTGGTAACGATTACATTATGTGTATTGCTGCTGATTATGCTACTCGTATCCCAAACGACGCGGCGCATTTTCCGGCGGTTGGACAGCGTACTGGTATCCATGCGTCAGGTAGGGAAAGGCGAGCTGGATGCAATGATTGATACAGGCCTTGATGAGAACGAAAGAGGGGATGAAATCGATGAGGTGGCGGTGAATTACAATAAAATGTTACATGAGGTCAAACGCCTAATGACACAGGTCGTGGATAAGCAGTTAATTGCCAAAAACGCACAACTGCACTCGCTACATTCGCAGATTAATTCTCATTTTTTATATAACGCCCTGGAATCGATCCGTATGGTGGCAGAGGTACAGAGGCAGCCTGCTATAGCCAATTCATTGGTGTCGTTGGGCTCCCAGTTACGTTACAGCATGCAGTGGCGTAGCGATACCGTTGCTCTTCGTGAGGAGCTTGCCAATATCCAAAGTTATATTGAATTTATCAACTTTATGGAAGGTGGCAGTATCGTTATGACCGCCGATCTTCCTCAGGAGATCCTTCGTTACACCATTCCCAAGATGTGTATGCAGCCCATCGTTGAAAATGTAGTTCATCACGGGGCACCTTCAGGCGGCAGGGTAACTTTAGAGATTACCTTTTCTGTGGAGAATGACAATCTGCTTTTCATTAACATAAGAGATGACGGAAAGGGGTTAGAGCCTGAGATGTTACACCGTCTTCAGGCAGTACTGCGGAGCGAATCGGATACACCGATGGTTACTAGCAGGAGCGGACTTGGTTTGGAAAACGTGAATAAGCGATTGCAGCTTCATTATGGCAAGAATTGCGGTCTTTGGATTGATAGTGTGCAAGGTGCATATACCTGCGTAACGATACGCTTGCCTTGGGAAGATGTAAATCTTGGAGGGTGGTAGAGCATGATTAATATCCTGATTGTGGACGATCAAAAACACATTCGTGACGGCCTGCAGGCCATGCTGCATCAATTTCCTCTGGAGCTGAACAACATATACTGTGCCGCGAGCGGGATTGAGGCGCTGGGCCTATTGCGGCAGCATTGCATTCACATCGTTATTACCGATATTATGATGCCCGATATGGATGGGTTGGCACTCATGGCTCAAACCAAAGAGGAATACATGGATGTGGAATACCTCATTATCAGCGGTTATCGTGATTTTACATATGCCCAAAAAGCGATCGGGCTTGGGGCAAAGGGCTACTTGCTCAAACCTTTGAAGCGAGAGGATCTGCAACATTCCCTGGAGCATGTATGGCAAGAGATCCAGACACGGCAGGCACTTACGCATAGTATGCAGCGTGTATCCCGTCTCGCCCGAGAGACCGATCGTAAAGAATTAAGAATGTTTATGCAGGGTGCGTTAAGTGATGACGCATGGATTCTTCAGATTGAGGAACAGAATGATGCGTTATGGCGTAATTATCGCCTAGCCCTGCTGCGGGAAGAAGTTTGCTTGAACCAGCCCGGGGCCAGTAGCGCCCATAGTTTGGAAGCCATTGCTTATCGTGTGTTTGGCAAACAAGGTTGTATTTGCCTGCAACATCGCCCATACCTGATCCTTGCGGTGGATGCGTCCATAGATCCAAGTGTTTGGACTGCAGCGCTCAAGGAAGCAAAGATCGATGCCATAACGGCCATGACTAACCCAATTCAGGGGTTAAAAGAACTACCCGACAGCTATACCCAAGTGCTTGAGCTTTATCGCCACAGTTACCTGTTTCCTGATCAGTACAGTATCTTCCCAGCACATATTGAGCATATGGAACAACAGTGGCAACTTCCCTATGAAGACTTATATGAACTGTTCCAGTCGATTGGAACAGATAACAGTGGAACAATTACTCAGGGTATTTCTGCAATATTTCATAAAAAGGTGCTTCAACGCTATCCTATTCGCTATACCCAACAGCTCTGCGCCGCCACCGTTCAGATGATGGAGGAATACGAACGAGTTATCCGCCCTTATATGGGGGAAGAAGTGCTGGACCTTGAATCCTTGCGTAATCTCTTTGATTATCAAGGGATGCGTGATTATATACAAGCACTGCAAGAGCAGCTGCTTCGGTTGAATCAGTTATATTATGACTATAAGTGCAGCTATCGCCATTCGCAGGATCTAAATGAAGCCATTCGTTTTATACACGAGAGTTACCACAAACCGCTGGACCTCGCGATGGTATTCAATCATGTATCGCTTAATTATGCTTATTTTTCCAATCTGTTTAAGAAGAATATTGGTAAAGGTTTTGCTGAATACCTACGAGATGTACGTCTGGATAAAGCGCGGCGGCTTCTCGCCGAAACCGATCATAAAATTGTTGAGGTGGCTGCTATGGTTGGCTATGAAAGCTACAAAAGCTTTACACGCGCGTTCCGACTTGTGATGCAGATCCAACCCACAGAGTACCGACAGATGATGCGGCAGAAGGCAGATTGAATCAAAAGCCAAAAAAATGGGATACCACAAAAACAATTGTACCTTTTCAGCAAATGAACCTATTCGATAGAATAAAGATATTCCCACATGTAAGCGATTTCCTTAATGCGCATGGATTGGGAGAAGCTATTATTCTATTAAAGGAGGGCAATTATGAAACCATCTCACTTTACGGCGAAACGGTTTATGAAAAAGGTGCTCGGTATGTTCCTTGTGGTTGTGATGCTGGCTAGTATTGGCATACTGCCAACTTCAAAGGTTCAGGCAGCGGGAACTACTGTAACCTCAATGGAGTATTTCTCACCAGCAGACGGGCCTGTTATTTCAAAATCTGGGGTTGGCAAGGCCAGCTACGGATTTGTTATGCCTAAGTTCAATGGAGGCTCCGCGACATGGAATGATGTTTACAGTGATGTAGGCGTTAATGTTAAAGTGGGCAACAACTGGGTTGATATCGACCAGGCAGGCGGTTATATCTATAACCAAAACTGGGGGCACTGGAGCGATGGCGGCTTCAATGGCTATTGGTTTACCCTCTCCGCAACAACCGAGATTCAACTGTACTCCAAAGCGAATGGTGTTAAGCTGGAGTATCAACTTGTATTCCAAAACATCAACAAAACAACCATCACAGCGATGAATGCGACACAAGGTCCACAAATCACAGCAAGTTTCACAGGCGGTGCGGGCTTTACATATCCAACGTTCAACAATAATCCTGCGGTCACTTATGAAGCTGTTGCGGATGATTTGAAGGTGTATGTCAAACCTGTAAACAGCAGCACCTGGATTGATATTGACAATAACGCAGCCAGCGGCTGGATCTACGATCACAATTTTGGCCACTTCACGGATGGCGGCGGTGGGTACTGGTTTAACGTAACGGAGTCGATCAATGTCAAATTGGAATCAAAGACTTCTTCGGCTAATCTTGTTTATACCATTACGTTTAATGAACCTACAAGAAATTCATATGTCATTACGCCATACGAAGGGACAACTTTCACAGCAGATGCGAATGGTTCCATTGGGGTTCCGCTTCCCAAAATTGATGGAGGGGCACCAATCGCCAAGGAACTGGGCAATTTTGTATACCAAATTAACATGAATGGGCAATGGGTTGATTTGAGTAACTCCAGCCAGAGCAAATTTGCATACTCCGGTAATGGGTATAACAATATGTCCGATGCCAACCAGTGGGGTTACTGGGCCGATTATATCTATGGTCTTTGGTTCCAGCCAATCCAAGAAAATATGCAGATCCGGATTGGATATCCGCTGAACGGACAGGCGGGTGGAAATATTGGCAACAACTTCGTCAATTATACCTTCATCGGCAATCCAAATGCCCCGCGTCCGGATGTATCCGATCAAGAGGATATCTCCATCGGAACGCCAACCGACCCGGCAATCGCGGGCATGAACCTCATTTGGCAGGATGAATTTAATGGAACTACGCTGGATACAAGTAAATGGAACTATGAAACAGGATATTATCTCAATAACGATCCCGGTACTTGGGGATGGGGAAATGCAGAACTGCAGCACTACACAAACAGCACCCAAAATGTATATGTACAGGACGGGAAGCTGAATATCAAAGCCATGAACGACAGCAAATCTTTCCCACAAGACCCGAATCGGTATGCACAGTATTCTTCGGGAAAGATTAACACCAAGGATAAACTATCCTTAAAATACGGCAGAGTAGATTTCCGTGCCAAGCTTCCTACAGGTGATGGTGTATGGCCAGCACTGTGGATGCTTCCACAAGATTCGGTATACGGCACTTGGGCTGCATCAGGTGAAATTGATGTTATGGAAGCGAGAGGCCGTCTGCCTGGATCAGTAAGCGGTACCATACACTTTGGTGGACAATGGCCCGGGAACCAGTATTCGGGCGGCGATTATCACTTCCCGGCGGGGCAAACTTTTGCCAATGATTATCATGTATACTCAGTAGTATGGGAAGAGGATAATATTAAATGGTATGTGGATGGCAAGTTTTTCTATAAAGTCACTAACGAGCAGTGGTATTCCGCAGCTGCACCGAATAATCCGAATGCACCTTTCGATGAGCCGTTCTACCTCATTATGAACTTGGCAGTCGGCGGAAACTTTGACGGCGGCCGTACCCCGAACGCCTCCGATATCCCGGCGACGATGCAAGTGGATTATGTACGCGTGTATAAAGAACAGTAATTTGCGATTTCGGATAGAGCGAATGAAGATCAGATGGAACAGATACTGGCCAAACCGAAGAACCTGAAATCTTATACTCTAAAATAGGCTTACGACCGATTCCCAATATTTCTACCTGGGAATCGGTCGTTTAAATTTAGACTTGATACTGTAGTTCATCGGCTGCAACTCTTGTCGAAGGACAAGAACATAGGTAAGTACTGGTTACCTGAATAACCAGAAAATGATTCCTAGACGCAACATAGATACAATAATAATGGAAAAATAAGATAAAACATCATTAGGAGGAAATATGAATCAGAAAGAATTTGAATCAGTCATCAATCTCCCTGCAAATATTCGTTATGAATACTTCATCAAAAAAGTAGTGGATTCAGAAGAAGTGTGGGGGCTTTATGAGAATGGTTGGTCAGTTACTGAAGATGATAAAGGTAATAAATTACTTCCATTTTGGCCTAAGAAAGAATTCGCGGAATACTGTGCAACTGATGGTTGGGAAATTTACTCAAGTAAACGTATGGATTTGTACGAGTTCATAGACGATTTTCTACCCAATTTAAAAAAAGAGGGTTTTAAACCTTCAATATTCTTAAATAATGCTGATTCTGCTGTATTAGAAGTCGATATACTAATTGAGGATTTAAAGACAGAACTTGAAAAATACTAACAGGATTGATAATGGCCATTCCCAGAATATCAACCGACCGGGGACGGTCGAATGTAATGAATTACGAGTACTGTTTATACTGGGCGAACAAGTGGAAAAGGTACGTCTTTAGAAAACATCGCTAAAAGGGATGCTAACCACCATAAATAAGAAGTACAGTAAGTATATCAAAGCCTCAACGAAGGAGTTTGGAAAACCGTGAAAAATACGAGACGTAAACGAATAAAATTGGGTGATATCTACGCTATACCTCTGCCTAACGGTAAGTTTGCCTTTGGGAGAAGGCTTAAAGATGCCAGCATTGCAATCTATAATGTGATAAGTGACACGATAGAAGAGATACCTCAAGAAGAGGAATACCAATTTATCGTGGGTGTATATGATGATGTACTGAAATCAGGTGATTGGCGGGTCGTTGAAAATCGTCCGTTCCCGGATGAAGAAGAGGCTTGGCCCCCACCTGCCTGTATCATTGATAAGATATCAGGAGAATATTTGACTTATCATATGGGAGAGATTAGACCTTCTAAAAGCGAAGAATGCGAAGGATTAGAGATTGCGGCTGTTTGGGAAGCCCATCATATTGTTGATAGAATAATGGGAGATGATAAGTGGCACCGAGACCCGAATAAATAGTGTACGAGTATACCATCTATGGTTCCAGAGATCAGGTGTAGCGGTTTGAACCGCTTTTTCACTTTCCAATACAAACATTAAGTCACGGCCTACATACGTTTCTATAGGGGTAACACCAAGCGCATCAACCATTTGCTCTGTTAAAGTAAACTCTTCTGGCATCTTATATAAACAAAATCAACCAAGCCAAGCCCTCCTTTTACAAAGAGGGGCTTAGCTTGTTTTGCATTCAGAGGTAAGTAAAAATGCAAAGTTAACTTGACACATAATGCAAAGTGAACTATGCTAAAAATGCAAAGCAAACATTGCAAGGACGTGATCACTTGAAAACAAGAATTGCAGAACTGCGTAAGCAGCATAAGCTGTCACAGGAAGAGCTGGGACGAATTGTTGGTGTTACCCGGCAAACCATTACCTCTCTTGAAAGGGGAAAATACACGGCTTCCCTTATTCTTGCTTACAAAATTGCCAATTTTTTTGGACTCGCCATTGAAGATGTTTTTGATTTCAGCGAAGTGGAGGAAATGTAAATGGACAAGTACAAGATTAAAATAAAAACTCGCAAAAACGTACTGTCACTGGTAGCCGCTGCTACCCTATTGATCTATGTAGGACTTATATTTTACCGAGGTGGACTACCCGATTTACCTAGTTTTATAAAGGGATTTCACACAGGCGCTTTTATCGGGGTTGAAGTGGCCGTCGCTTTTTTCCTCGTCAGGTATATAAAAGCCAGTAATAATGAAGCCGAGCTGAAGAAGCAGTATATTGAGGAGAATGACGAGCGGAGTGTAATGATACTCCAGAGAGCCGGCACACTCAGCACAGCAATCATTCTCGTTGGTCTGGGCATTGCCTCCGTGATCGCCGGTTTCTTTAATCCCTTGATATTCTACACCTTACTAACTTGCTTATTATTTGTTTTAATCGTATTTTTTGCACTGTGGATGTTTTATGCGAGAGAAATTTAAGGTTTAGATCAATGATGATCATACAACCAAAACTAATATACTTAATATAACAAAGTTGTCGAGGGACACGAACATATTCCCATTGAAGTCGCTATTTTAGCGGCTTTTTTGTTTTATCGGTACAAGAACATCTTCCGCTTATCGATTAGATGAATATCTATAGGCTGGTGAGACTTTCTCAACAGCTTGGAAGCAGGAATTTCCCCGCTTTTTTAATAATATAGGGCCTTGACCTTCACATGGGCTACCCAGGAATATTCGTAATGGCTAATTTTGTATTATGCATAAAACAAGACATAAATAGTTTTGATCTTTTATGATCAAGTTATCGTTAATTAGTTTGAGGGGGTGAGGGAGCGTTGGATGATGAAGAATTAATTCATGAGATTCGTGAAGGTAGTCGGGCTGCAATGGAAGTTTTGGTGAAGCGGCATTACAAGTCGATATTTTCATATGTGTACCGAAAAACGGGAGATTATCATATCTCTTTTGATCTAACTCAAGAGGTATTTGTAAAAATGATGAATTCATTGGGGAATTATCGAGATAACGGAAAATTCAGTCACTGGTTACTGAAAATAGCAGTGAATCATTGTATGGATTATTTTCGTGGGCGCGAGTTCAAGCAACAACTCAGAGAGAGTGAGTTAACAGAAGAGGCGCTCCCAGCAAGTGAGCACCAGAATGTGTGGAACATATTCTATAAACAGCTTCAGAATGACAAGGTCAGGCTGGCGATACAAAGTTTGCCTGAGCACCAGAGGGACGCGGTCATTCTGAACTATTACAACGGACTAAAGATCAAAGAGGTTGCCGAGCTGACGGGATCGAATGAGTCGACAGTGAAATCACGTATACGCTTGGGCATAACGAAATTAAAAGAGATCATTGTGGGAGGTGAGCGGGATGAAACGTACAGAAAACGAAGATAGAAGGAAGCGTCGAACTGAATTGGAGATGGAGGAGTACGCCGAAATTGCCCCTTTTTTGGATGACTATGTGGTTGAATATCCATCCGAGATGGAGATCGATAGGACGATAAGGGCCTTGGATGCACATATGCCAGGACAGATGAATGTTCATCTGGAGCAATCACCGGGGAAATCATTTACTGAACTGTTCCAACTCGTTCGGGGTGAGGTTATGATTTTCCACAAATCGTACTGGCTAGTTTGCGCATTGCTTCTGTTGTGCGGATTCTGGTTGGGAACCCGCAGCACAATATCCCCATACATGAGTGGACTTATTCTGGTACCTGTACCTTTTATTCTCGGATTACTGGAAGTATTCAAAGGTCGGGATCAGGGGCTGATGGAGATCGAACTGACCTGTAAAATTACGGCACAACAGCTGATGTTGACTCGTCTGATCGTCGTGCTTGCAGGAAATATGGTATTTGTTCTGCTTCTTATGCTATTGGTATCTGGCGGAAGAGGAAGTTTCATCTCATGGAGTGGCGTCGGTCTGTGGTATACCCAACTGATCATTGCGGCAGGGGCTAGTTTGTGGCTGGCTATGCGTGTTCGGGGTGGAACAGCTGTTAGTATTTTCTTGGTCGCATGGTTTGGGCTTTTCTGGCTTATGTTAAGCAATCCCCGATTTGTTACTTTAGTACAATCTATCCAGACCCCAGTACTTATTGCAATCGCATTATGTGGAGTGGTTCTGTTGATCAGTCAGATCCGGCAGATGACGCGAAAATATACATCACAAACGGAAAGAGGTTATTCCTTTGAAATTGACCATGGATAACGTATCCAAGAAGTATAGAAACAAGTGGGCCGTGAAATCGTTCACGTTAGAGCTGTCCAGCGGTGGCGTCTACGGCCTGCTTGGACCAAATGGAGCGGGCAAAACAACGCTGCTTCGCATGCTTGTAGACATCGCCAAGCCAACGTCCGGACAAATTATGCTGGATGGGCAACCCATTGAACAGATGGGGGATCGTTATCGCGATATATTGGGCTATATGCCGCAGCGCTTTGGATTTTATAATCGTTTCAGTGCTCATAAATTTCTCATGTACATGTGTTCGTTAAAAGGACTGAGTACGAATCAAGCCGCTATTCGAGTGCAGGAGACATTACGTATGGTTGATCTGGAAAAGCAGGCACAACATAAAATTCGTACGTTCTCTGGCGGTATGAAGCAGCGGCTCGGAATTGCACAAGCCTTGCTAAATGATCCGCAAATTCTAGTTCTCGACGAACCTACGGCTGGCCTTGATCCGAAGGAGCGTATTCGATTTCGTAACATTATCGGTGAGTTGGGAAGAGACCGGATTGTACTGTTATCGACGCATATTATCTCTGATCTGGAGTTCTCGTGTAAGGAAATGATCCTGATGAATGAAGGTCGACTGATTACTCAGAACACACCGGAAGCGATCATGAACAGTATGCAAGGTAGCGTTTGGACTGCAACGTTAACAGAACAGCAGCTTGCCGAACTCACCTCTCGTTTCAAGGTAAGCGGATTGTCCTATCAGTCCGATGGTATTGTGGCGAGAATCTTGGCAAAAGAACGGCCTGTCCCACAAGCTATGCCAGAGGCCCCTCGGCTTGAAGACGTATATATGCACTATTTTGATGAGGAGGCGACATCGTGATTCGTTTGACCGGATATGAATTTGTTAAAATAATGACGCGTAAAAGTATCTATCTTGCACTCACCGGGCTACTAATGCTGCTTGTTCTGTATGCCTATCTCGGACATCCGGGGCCGATGAAGGGTACATCGTTCTACAAACCCTATGAAGGAGCCATTACGGCTGAGAAGGTTCAGGCTGCACAGGAACAGTTACAAAACAAGGGTTATAGTGATGAAGCGAATCAGAATCGATATGGCGTATTTTATGAGATTTCCATGTTTTCGCCGGAATTCATAAAAAACTACACCAAAACTGATGATAGCGGGAATGTCATGGAACGGACCGTAAACGTCACTGAAATTCACTACAATAAACCTTGGGGTTATCTGTTGGAATACATTGATCAATTTGGCGTGCTTTTTATGATGATTATGATTTTACTGGGACTGGCTCCCGTATTCGCAGAGGAATATGCATTGGGAACGGCAGCGTTGGTACGCAGCAGCAAGCGAGGGAAGAGCCAAATCGTATCGGCTAAATTGATGGCTTCAATAGTATATATTGTCCTATGCGTCATCTTGTTTACAAGTATCAACTTGCTAATCTACTGGTTGAGGTTTGGAAATTTGGCTGGAGCAGATACCCCAATACAGAGTGTAGGCATGTACTTTCAAGGCTTCGATTATGAGTTCTCGCCTTATAGGTTGTCTGCGCTTCAGTATTATGTAGTTCAGTTGGTCACACACTTGGCAGGCAGCCTGATTTTTGGATGCGTTGTGCTATGGGTTTCTTCGCTCAGTTCAACGGCGTTTGTTGCCATAATCATTAATGTGGCTATTGTAGGCGTGCCCTATCTGGCATTTGATGTGATGAACTTTAACCCAGGATGGGCGAAGTGGATTGAGGAATTTTCCTTCAGTACAATGATGCGGGTAACGAGACTGTTCCAAACTCCAGTAAACTACTGCATATTCAGGGTGGAGGTGTCATATCTACAGTTGTATTTGCTTATTATGACTGTAGTTACAGCTGTAGTTGTACTTGGTACATATCGAGCGTTCCGTAATCGTGAGGTATTTTCTTGACTTGAAGCACTATGAGGAACATGATGTATTACACAATTAGGTCCGCAGATTCTGCGGACTTCTTTTCATATGAATAAGCATGGCAGTGTCCCCAGCTGAGGACAAGAACATTGTGTCACGTCAGATTAGGTAGCTATCTAAATAGAAGCATGATGGAACTCCTATGGCGAGATAAAACCCACATTAATATAAGACTTCGTTTGAATAACGATTTTAAGAACATGGTACCCATGTCGATTAGAACATTTATCTGTTTCATTAAACTAACGGGCAGGTTAGTTTCGGTATGTGGTATTATTTGTTTGATGGAGTAAACTAAAGGGCGAGACTAACATGTGTCAGCGTTTCCCAACATAGGTAAGCATAACGATCAAAGTTTTAAAAGGGAGTGAACTATATTAATATACAGCATCCCTATTTACGACAAATTCAGCTTAAGCGGCAACAAGTACCCACCTATAATCGTTACCCCTTTGATTTGGCGGTCATTCGAAACCTAAATACTCTTGATTTTCACCCCAAGGTAACCTATATCGTAGGTGAAAATGGGATGGGCAAATCAACACTGATGGAGTCCATTGCTGTCGCATGGGGATTTAACCCGGAGGGTGGGACGATCAACTTTTCCTTTTCAACCCAGGCTACTCACTCGAGCTTATATGAATATATACAATTGATCAGAGGTCCGCGACGACCGAAGGATGGCTTCTTCTTCCGGGCAGAGAGTTATTATAATTTAGCCACAACGATCGATGAGTTGGACAGCCAACCTTCATTCGCTCGCCCTATAATAGAATCGTACGGTGGCAAGTCCTTGCATGAGCAATCGCACGGAGAGTCGTTCTTTTCCACGTTCATTCATCGGTTCGGGGAGAATGGATTATATATACTGGATGAGCCTGAGGCTGCACTGTCTCCCCTTCGCCAAATGGCGATGCTGACACGAATCCATGAACTTGTTTTGCAAAACTCTCAATTTATAATTGCGACCCATTCCCCAATCCTTATGGCATACCCAGATTCGATTATTTACAATCTAAAGCCGGATGGTATCGAAGTCCAAGTATTGGAAGAAACCGACCATTATATGATTATGAAAGAGTTTGTGAATAACAAGGATAGGATGCTCAGAGAGTTATTCGAGTAAGCTAAAGATTAATTCCACTGCTATCCTATAGAATCTAAAAGCTTAAGAGAGATCGTTACAAAGAAAGCGATCTATTGTCGAGATTAAGCTAACGAGAAACGTTAGCTTAATCAAACTTAATAAGGTATCAAATTGATCATCTGCTGATTTCAACTAGCGGACTGACAACAGGGATCGTTGCAGAAATGCTAACGATCCTTTTTTGTATATGTTTACGTATGAGTATTTAAATCACGAAAAAGGGCTCCTCCGTAGACTAGGACGCCCCAAGTGCAGGTCAGCGATCACGTACCTGGATATAAAGGGAAAACAGTGGGTGTTGCCCGGCAAAGTGATGTTTTTATTTTTCACAGTCCGATCGGTAATTTTGGTGATGCTGAGTATCTTACATGCTGTAAGCTTAGTAGAAGTGACTTTGTAGAACCATTCAAACGCTCTACACAGAGAAACAACGGATCGAACAGGAAGAACAGTACGGTATACTTCAACTACTTGAAGAACGGTTTATGCCCATTATATAAGCCTATTGGCAAGAAGATGGGGAGATGTATAACTATATTGGATTTTATGGAAAAAAGGTATAGAAAACCGCTTATTTTCTAGCATGGGTGCTTGTAGGGGGGGATGCATGTTTCATTATTTTCTGAAGATAAGCAGAAACATTGTTAGGATTGCAACTGCGAAGCATTCGTCCTAAATCGAGGAAGTATAAATATACTACTCACTATTTTCATCATCTAATCGCCGACGAAATATCAAAGCCGAAACAGCAAATATAATAAAAGATAATGTTGAAGCAACAGTAACCATCTTCAACACACTTCCTATTGGGGGGTTAAACAACAGAGCAATTGAGATGATTAAAACAGCACCTGTTAAACCCATTCCCAAAATCGAGATCGCTAAAATCTTGTTCATCAAATCACCTCACAGGTTGAAATAGAGTTTCATTGCATAATAATAGTTTAATACATGATGAATTAGTATAGAATGTAACAAAAAGTATAGCAAAGATTTAGTAGCGATTGCTTCCGAGAATGGGGAAGCAATCGCTATGTTTTTTTGCTTATTTTTTTATTTTTTTGTCCGCCACATGTGTACAAAAAATAAAAATGATGATACATTGAATTTAGTTTATTTCCTTTTATAACAGGGTTTTTTCGAAGAATACTGTGTCTCCTGTACGAGGACATACGTATATCGAGGAGGGAATGGAATGTCAAGTCAAGCACTGGACCAATTTTTAAGTTCGAACATCGAAGATCTAAAGACTAAAGGTCTATATAACGTCATCGATACGCTGCAGGGTGCAAATGGTCCTGTTATTCGTATCGACGGAAAGTCCTTAATCAATTTGTCTTCCAATAACTATTTGGGACTGGCAACAGATCACCGCCTGATTGATGCTTCAGTTAAGGCGTCGCAGACATACGGGGCAGGCGCAGGGGCTGTGAGAACAATTAATGGTACGATGGATCTTCATATTGAGCTTGAAGAAAAACTGGCCCGTTTCAAAAAAACGGAAGCCGTTATCGTGTATCAATCGGGATTTAACTGCAATATGGCTGCTATATCCGCGGTAATGGACCAGCATGATGCGATTTTATCAGATGAGCTGAACCACGCTTCGATTATTGATGGCTGCCGCCTGTCGAGAGCCAAGGTGATTCGCTTTAAGCATTCGGATATGAATGATTTAAGACAGCAGGCGAAAGATGCGAAGGAATCCGGTCAGTACCATAAAATTATGGTCATCACCGACGGGGTTTTCTCCATGGATGGTGATATAGCAAAGCTGCCTGAAATCGTGAAAATAGCAGAAGAATTCGATCTGATTACTTATGTGGATGATGCCCACGGTTCGGGCGTTCTCGGAGCAGGTGCGGGAACCGTGAAGCATTTTGGATTGTCCGACCGCATTGACTTTCAAATTGGTACTCTTTCCAAGGCGATTGGCGTTGTCGGCGGTTATGTGGCGGGTAAAAAACAACTGATCGAATGGTTGAAGCTGAGAAGCCGTCCGTTTCTGTTCTCGACATCGCTACCTCCGGCTGCAATCGCTTCTTGCAGCGCTTCTGTCGACATTTTGATGAATGACAAAGAGCTGATCGAGAAGCTGTGGGAGAACGGCAATGATTTGAAAAATGGCTTGAGCCGGCTTGGATATGATGTAGGCCAAAGCGAAACGCCGATCACACCTTGTATCATTGGCGATGAAGTAACCACCCAACAGTTCAGCAAACGGCTTTATGAAGAAGGCGTTTACGCCAAGGCAATCCTGTTTCCGACGGTTCCGAAAGGAACCGGAAGAATACGCAACATGCCGACAGCTGCCCATACCAAGGAGATGCTCGACCAGGTGATCTCCGTTTATGAGAAAGTTGGCAAGGAAATGAAGCTGATTTAGCTGCATTCGCGGGAGTACATTTCGGGAGGAATGTCTTATGAACAAGATTTTGGTGACCGGAGCACTGGGCCAAATCGGTTCTGAGTTAGTTGTTAAATTACGTGAAATTTATGGTGCGGATCACGTCATTGCTACGGATCTCAGATCATCAGCCCACGAAATTACCCGATCCGGGCCATTCGAGCTGCTGGACGTTACGAATGATAAGGCGATGTTCGAAATCGCCAAGCGGTACGAAGTTGATACCGTCATCCATTTGGCTGCGCTGCTGTCGGCTACCGCAGAGGAGAAACCGCTGCTTGCCTGGAATTTGAATATGGGTGGATTGATGAATGCACTTGAAATATCCAGGGAGCTCGGATGCCAATTTTTCACTCCAAGCTCCATTGGATCTTTTGGTCCTTTGACTCCGAAAGACAATACCCCTCAGGATACGATCCAGAGGCCCAATACGATGTACGGCGTGAACAAAGTGTCGGGCGAACTGCTTTGTGATTATTATTTTCACAAATACGGCCTGGATACTAGGGGACTGCGATTCCCGGGTTTGATATCTTATATGACGCCTCCCGGCGGAGGAACGACGGATTACGCCGTGGAAATTTATTACGCAGCCGTGACGGCTGGCCGGTATACATCTTATATCGCCAAGGACTCAAACATGGACATGATGTATATGCCGGATGCCCTGAACGCAATCATCGATTTGATGGAAGCGGATTCTTCCCGGTTGATGCACCGAAATTCATTTAATGTCACCGCAATGAGCGTGGATCCGGAGGCGATCGCTGCAGCGATTCGGGATGAGCTTCCCGGCTTTATCCTCGATTATGACGTTGATCCGAAGAGACAGGCGATTGCCGATAGCTGGCCTCATTCCATTGATGCAACGGCAGCGAAAACAGAATGGGGATTTCATGCTCGCTACGACCTGAAGGCCATGACGAAGGATATGCTTTCACAGCTAAGCGAGAGACAAATGCTTCGCAAGGCTTAAAGTTATTATGAATTCGATCGAAGAGTGACATCGCTAGAAAAAGCAAGAAACGAAAATGTCGAGGGACAAGAACATTGTTCCATTAAAGTCGCTATTACAGCGGCTTTTTTTGTTTTAAGGACAAGAACATTGTGTCATTTCGGATTAGGTATCTATCTAAATAGCATCATGATGAAGATCATGTGGCAAGAAAAAAGCACATGAATTTAAGAATTCGCGTGAATAACGATTTTTTTATTAGAAATAACGTTTTTCCGGTAAAGACCAATCAATCTGCGCCAACCATCGGGACGCGTATATGTGCTTACGAACTCGTCGATGTCGGTTTCGTAGATTGCTCTTGGTATCTCACGCTCATGCTTAGGAACACGAATTGTGGCTTCTTGGCAGAGGTAGTAATTCAAATGTTCGTGTCCAAATATGAAGATGTATGAGGATTTATACTTAACGGGGGATATTCTGCTTTGTAGTGGTGGAAATTACCCATTAAGCAAGTTGATTCAAAGTATATCGGACTCGCATTATAGCCACGTAGCTTTTGTCATGTGGATTCATGACAGGCTCATGGTACTTGGAAGCGTTGAGAACGCCGGAGTTAGGACAGTACCGTTATCTTCGTATCTGACTGCAAACATTATTCTATGCCTGCCTAGTTCTGACAGATCTAAGCAGGGAGTCGAGCCAGATCAGATTCGGCAAGAATAGCCTTTCTGTTCAGATCATACTAGTTTAGTATCAAGTATCCTTCAGCAAGTCAACCATGTTAGAATAGTGAATTTCACTCAATTGCTCGATAAAGTTATCTACCCTGTAGTTCTCCGGTTCAACTATCCAGAGACAAATTACTCCTACCAATCCAGATATCATGTATTCGATGCCAATTTTTATCTTCTCATCGTGGCGATGATCGCCGATTCCCGAAAAAATGATCGTTTTAAAAGCCTCTTTCAAGTATACGGAGAAGTTTGGATAAATATTTTGAGTGATCATTGTCTTAAAAAATATCATATTGGCTTCAATATCGTCGAAAATCGTTTTTAACATGGTAGCAAACATATCTTTATCCATCTCATGAATTGAACTCACTTCCAGGCTTAAGCAAGCATTTAAACTCTCCACGTTTTCCTGAAATAACTTCTCCATGAATTGAGGTTTATCTACATAGTGCAAATAAAATGTGTTGCGATTTATCATCGCTTCTTTGGCAATGTCCTGCACAGTAATTCGTTCATAGCCTTTGGTTTGTACTAATCTCAGAAACGCTTCTTTAATGGCTTTCCGCGTTTTGAGAATGCGCAGATCCACTTTATCTTTACCCAATTCGTGCTTCCCCTCCATAAATAATAGCCAGATTTATCAAAAGTGATGTTTATTTAACACATTGAATTATATCGACCATTGAGTCTTTTAATTGTACGTTTTACAATTACAACTGTCAATTGAACTCACTAACTCATTCATAAAAGGAGAATCATAAATGAAAACACTGGCGATTGTTGGTGCAGGTAAGGGATTAGGATTATCTATTGCGAAGAGCTTTGGCAAGCGCGGCTTCCAAGTGGCATTAGTTGCAAGAAATGCTGCAAAACTGCAAGATATGGTGGATGAACTGAAAGCGGATGGTATCGAGGCATCTTATTTCGTAGCAGATATTTTTAACAAGGAACAGATTGAACAGGCTATGACCAACATGAAAGAAAAGTATGGTCAGATTGATGTGTTGGAATTCAGTCCAACAGCAGGCAATTATCCTCCCACTTCTGTATTGGAGTTAACGGCGGAGAACGCCAGGGACGCATTTGAGGCGAATGTGGTTAGTGCCATCCATGTCGTCAATGCTGTTCTCCCTGATATGCTCGCTAGGAAAGAGGGAGCCTTGCTCTTTACCTCAGGATTATCCGCCATGTACCCTGTGTCCATGATGGGGAATATCGGTATTGCTCTTGCAGGGTTACGCAATTATGTTGCTAATCTTCATACTTCATTGTCTGCTCAAGGGATTTTTGTGGGCCACCGCTCATTAGGTTTATTGATCAAGGAGTCAGGTACTGGCGCAATTAATGATCCGGATGTAATTGCCGAGATGTGGTACCAGGCCTATGTAGAGAAAAACGTATGGGAGGAAGAGTATCCTAAGGGTGTTACCCCCGAAACCATTCTGTTTTAAAATTGGTGATGATTTTAGCGTTATATGCAGCTAACAAAGCCAGAATTGGTTGATCTACTGATTCGGATGGAACAGTATATTGCATATCAGAATCAGCATTGGCTGAAAAGTGAATTTGAGAAGTTTGTCAACGAATGAATCCTATCTCTATCGCTTTAACAAGCAATAACCTCCAAAGAAAAGGGCAGATTAACTAATTTCTGCCCTTTTAAGAATTTAACATAAATGTTAATTGACGGAGCAAGTTGAGTGTGATAGCATAGCTTTAACTTAAAACGAAAAGGCTATGATGAGAAATAGTAGCTATTAGGGATCTCACAGAGAGAAGATGGTTGGTGCGAATCTTCATTGATCTAATAGCGAAGCAGTCTCGGAGCTGTGAACCGAACAGAGGAATCTCAGTAGGCTTCAACGGAGTTCCACCGTTATTCAGGAAACAATATCGGAGATATCCCGTATTGATCGAGTGCAGAGAAATCTGAATTTAGGTGGTACCACGGACATAATCGTTCGCCCTAAGTTGACATGAAATATGTCAGCTTAGGGCTTTTTTGTTTTATTCTTTTTCGTTTAAACATATGCAAAATCATTTTTCAAGTATAAATAATAATAAAATGGAGGTATTGAGCATGGTTAAAATGACACCAGATGAATTAAGAAAATCATACATTGACTTTATGAAAGGAATAGGGGCTAGCCAAGTGCCCTCTTCTAGCTTGTTGCCAGAGAATGATCCCTCAACACTGTTTACGGGAAGCGGAATGCAACCTATGGTTCCATATTTATTGGGGGAAAAGCATCCAATAGGCAATGACATTGCTAATATTCAGAAGTGTTTAAGGACAGGCGATATTGATGAAGTAGGAGATACGTCGCATCTGACATTTTTTGAAATGGTAGGTCGATGGGAGTTTAAAGCAAATGAAAATCACTATAAGAAAAAGCAAATCGATGCCGTTTGGAATTGGCATATTAAAGAATTAGGAATTGATCCTGGCAGACTATATATCAGTGTTTTTATAGGAAGTGATGATTTGAATATACAGAAAGATACGGAAACCATTCAAATCTGGTCAGAAAAATTTAAATCAGTTGGTATAGAACCTATCGTTGAAGATGATCCGTATCAATATGGGGCATCTAGAGGTGGGAAAATATTCTTATACGATGAAAAAGAAAATTGGTGGAGTCGATCCGGAAGTCCAGTGGATATGCCTGTTGGTGAACCCGGTGGGCCTGATAGTGAAATGTTCTACGATCTTGAGCCAGATGGTGATTCACTGGATCATCCTGCTTCTGAAAGCGAGAGATTTTTAGAAATTGGGAACAACGTATTTATGTGTTACAAAAAAGAAGACACAGGATTTGTAAAAATGCAAAATCCCAATATTGATTATGGAGGTGGATTAGAAAGGGTTGCAACAGCCCTTAATAGTGACAAGGATATTTATAACACGGCTTTCTTTTTTAATCCCAAGATAAAATTGATGGAGATAAGTGGTAAACAATATACTGACGATTTAAAGTGGTTTAGAATCATACTTGATCATGTGAGAGCGGCTACTTTTTTAATTAATGATGGTGCAGAACCAGCGAATAGTGATGCAGGGTATATAACAAGAAGATTATTAAGAAGGGCGATTCGAGCAGGTAAAAAGATAGGCATACAAGGCAGTTTTGTGGGTAAGTTGTCTGAAGTTTATATCGATGAAGCAACAACTTATGAAGATTTGACGGATAATAAAAAGAAAGTTATCGAAATAATAAATAAGGAAGAAAATCTTTTCTATAGAACTTTACAGCAAGGAGAATTTGAAATACAAAAACATCTTAAGAATAAGGGTAAAGTTACAGGTGCAGATGCTTTTTATTTTTACGAAACATATGGGTTTCCCTTGGAGTTGACGGAAGAGTTTCTAACTGAAAGTGGATATAACATGGAGGATAAGGCTTCTTATTTAGAGGCGGCAAAGAAACATGCCGAAAAGAGCAGAACTGCTTCTTCGGGTAAATTTAAAGGTGGACTCGCTGAACATTCAAAAGAAACAACAGCGCTGCACACGGTATCTCATTTATTACTTGCTGGTTTAAGGGAAGTGTTAGGTGATCATGTTCATCAACAAGGCAGTAATATTACTTCAGAACGATTACGGTTTGACTTCAACCATGATGAAAAACTTACGCCAGAGCAAATAGCTGAGGTGGAAAAGTATGTGAATGATGCGATTTCATCAAAAGCAGTTACCTATATTTCCGAGATGCCTAAAGTTGAAGCAAAAGAAAGTAATGTGGAAGGGAATTTTTGGGATAAATATCCGGATATCGTTAAAGTGTATACAATCAAAGATAACGAAGGGAAAGTTTGGAGTCGAGAAGTATGTGGAGGACCTCATGTAGAAGATACAACAAACTTAGGAAAGTTCAGTATTAAAAAAGAACAATCTTCTGCTGCTGGAGTTAGAAGGATTAAAGGAGTAATTAATAAATATTTCCAAAACATGGAACAATAGCTGATGTTTTAGGATTGCCATTTGCAACAACGTTATGAGTTGCCGGGAATCCAGGATGAATGATAAATCCGGCAATCGAAGAGGGTTTGAAATCGCTTGGCCTTTCCGTTGGCGGGATTAAGTCCGAATTGCTTTTTTAATGCAAGAAAGGGGAACTTATAAAAAACAGAACGAAAATCGAGCTATATAGTGTATGACACTAAATGTTGAGGGACAAGAACATGATCCTATTGAAGTCGCTATTTTAGCGGCTTTTTATTTTATCGGACTAAGTTCTTGTCCCGAGCCAAGGACAAGAACTTAGTCCGATTGCCGATTAGGCTAAAATCTAATTGTTATTTTGCCTGTTAATTCATTAAGCTAACGGGCAGGTGGTTTAACATGAAAGCTCGTTATTATATAATTAGAAAAATCATTTTTCCTGGAAGATAATAACGAAAGAACACACAAAAAATAACGGTTGCGATCCAGAGGAGAAGAAGTAATCATGTGTGACAAGACAACGCAAAAAAGTTGACTTCATTGAAGTATTCTTATTTAAGATATAAGAATGTATATGTTTCACCTCATAACTTATCTTTGTATGGGGAGAAGATCTGTTACAAAGTTTGCGGCCTGTAATAGAACTCACCAAAAATGTCCCGCCGGGTAAACAAAATGCGAGCAATTGGTGTATATTTCCAATATAATGAGATGGGCGGGAATTGTACATTTTTTCGGGGGAAGATCTTTATTATGTGTACTAGGAAAGAATAAGCGGGGCTTATACAATAACATTAGAGGTTGTAAACGCTTGCTTTTAATTCTGAGGATGCAATCAATGAATTACCGTAATCCCGTACATGAAGTATTTTATTATTCCAATACCAAAGGAGATGCCTTATGAATCAACAACAACTACCTAAGCCCCACCAACCGCTCGTAACCCACATCTTCACTGCTGACCCGTCCGTCCATGTCTACGAGGGCAAAATCTACATCTATCCTTCCCATGACCTCGATCATGACGAGCCGAGCAACGATAACGGCGACCAGTATAAAATGGAAGACTATCATGTCCTCTCGATGAACAACTTCGATTCCCCGGTGGTTGATCACGGTGAAGCGTTGCATCTGAGAGATATTCCGTGGGCCTCCAAGCAGCTCTGGGCACCAGATGCCGCTTATAAGAACAATACCTATTACCTGTTTTTCCCGGCACGGGATCATGACGACATCTTCCGTCTGGGTGTGGCAACATCAGAGTCTCCGGCAGGCCCATTCATGCCGCAACCGAATTATATGGAAGGCAGCTTCAGTATCGATCCGGCCGTATTGGTGGATGACGACAATCAGTCATACATCTATTTCGGCGGACTCTGGGGTGGCCAGTTGGAGAAATGGCAGACCGGCAGCTTCGTGCCAGATGCAGAAGGACCTGCTCCTGACCAGCCGGCGCTTGGACCGCAAGTTGCACTGCTTAGCGACGACATGCTGTCCTTCCAAGGCAAGCCTGCCGAGATATCGATTATCGATGAAGACGGGAATCCGATTCTGGCTGGGGATGAGGAACGGAGATATTTTGAAGGCCCATGGGTGCATAAATATAACGGCTATTACTACTTGTCCTACTCTACAGGAACCACGCATAAGCTCGTATATGCGATCGGCAAGAACCCGATGGGACCATTCACGTTCAAGGGCGAGATTCTCTCTCCGGTTATCGGCTGGACAACCCATCACTCCATTGTGCAAGTTGAAGACAAGTGGTATCTGTTCTATCACGACAGCTCCCTGTCGGAAGGCGTCAACCACAAGCGCTGCGTTAAATATTCGGAGCTGAACTACAACGAAGATGGAACGATCCAGAAGATCAATCCTTATCCGGGTGCGGAGTAAGTTAGCTGGTAACGGAAACAGATAAGATTACAATATAAGGCATAATACATGAGGCAGCTCCTGACGGGGCTGCTTTTTTGATAGGAGGAGGATCAGTTGTTTCACTCAAACTTGGAGAAAATCTCTGCTGAACAAAGAATACTTCAGCAGTATACTAATTGAATTAATAAATTTATCTTAATTAGAATTTTGTTGACACACATATATCCTAATGGCTTTATCCAGTTGAATGCGTGAAGCGCGTGTCGACGAGTTTTAGTAGGGAACTTCTTTTCCTGTGGAGGGACAAGAAAATAGTCCGATTAACGATTAGATGAGTATCAAAATAAAAAAGCTATATAGAGGAGAGTGGGCTTTAACTTGGGTCAGTAGCGCTACAGGGAAATACTTAACCCATAGAAAGGGATGAAATAGTTGTTTACTTAGATACGTATTGTGTCTTATAATTTTCAAAAAGATACAAATCGTATCCCAAAAAAGTTTGTATCGCACAAGTAATGTAAGGGTGCTCGCATCTTGGTTCCAGTTGGTTCCATTTTTTGCAGAAAGAGGGGACGGCCGATGGAAACGAAAAAAACGCCTTGGCAGGCACCGGAATTAGAGGTGCTGGATGTGCAGCAAACGATGGCTGGCTATGGATTCAGGCAAATTGATTGGATCGAAGAACATGATGCAGACCTATATGATCCATCGTCCTGATGATCATACTTCAAATTAGAAATCGTATTCTTGCTCAAAAGGTCGCCTGTGGGCGGCTTTTTCGATGCTCAGATGAGGGACAAGAACATTGTACCATTCCAGACCAAGACGACTATGATTGATATTGAGCAGCAGCTAAATAAGGCGTAGCATTAGCCTCCTGTTGATGTAACATTTGCTCGAATACGTTGCGAAATTCGTTACGCCGCTCGACAAACATTGTCCAATTGAGGCCTCCACGAAAAAATGATTTCTCCAAAAACGGCTTATACAGACAGTTCATAATATATAACGGAACCTGTTCTTTCAAATCCAGTGGTTGAAACACATGTGATACACCAGGGGGATGACAGACAAGTCGCCTTTGGAAACCAAAATACATTGGCCCCCAATCTGATGAAGCCCTTCTCTTTCATATACATAAGCGATTTCAACAAAACATTCAACCATATATAGGATTTGTTTATTATGTTAAAGAGGTTCTACACCATTTATAGCGTTGTGAGAGGGAAGTGATCATTTTGAATACTTCTAAACAAATGATGTCTCATAATTCCAATGATCGTTTTAGTAAACTTGGAATTTATAGCGTCCAAAGTGTCTTTATTATTCTGTTCTTGCTGTTAACCCCTGTCTACTATTTGAACAAATGGGACTTTAAACGTCACAAAAAGCGGAATCCTTTCTACACCAGTAAATTGGTTCGATTGCAAGAGCGTTATCCGATTTTCTACGAATTGGCCATGTACGTTCAAAATTTTCCTATTCCTCGTAATGTTTACAAAGTTTTACCCCCTTTAAAGGGCGATGTTCTTCAGGTGGGCTGTGGTACAGGTTTATTGAACAAGTATCTTCGCAAGCAGAAGGATGTTCGTTTTCTTAACATGGATCCGAATATAAATGCTCTAAAACTTGGAAAGAAGTGGGGAAGGTTTAATTCTTATATCCATGCTTTCATTGATAAACCGACTTCTTTACCTGATCATAGCTGCGATATGATTTTGTTTGCAAGAAGCTTTCATCACATTCGCTATCACAAAAAAGCCTTCATAGAGAGCTGCAGACTGTTACGTGACGGTGGATCTATCATTATTGCGGACCCGGTTGTTCTCAAGTCTCTTTCAGGTTCTGTAACGGACGGTGGTTATATGGCGAACTCTTCGATTGATGGTGTAATTTGGAGATTTACCAAAGAAACATTAATTACTCACATAGAGCGCTGTCTTCCTCCTGAATTAAAGATAGAATCAGTAACCGAAACGAGACAAGTGCATGTAACGAATTATAATTTATTTGTACCTCAGACAGATATCGTAGTGGTACTGCGAAAAAGGGAGGCTGTATACAATGACAACTAAATTTATTTATGGTGTTTGAAATCTGCAGCATTATTCAATGTTTATCCATTGCTCAGCCAGAAACATGTCTTGCGGATAATATAGGTAAAGGTATCTCTCCACAGAGGTGCCTTTTTTTGTTTTTAGGAACCAAGTCTTGTCCCAAGCTGAAGACAAGATCATTGTGTAGGCTGCAACGTTTGTCGTGTCAAGGGAAGATGAGTTGCACGGGAATAACGGCGTTCTTGGGAGAATAGATATCATCCATTTGTTCACGTAACAGCTTTACAGCTGTTCGTGCCATTTCCTGTTCATCCTGCTGCACATAAGCTACGCCTGAAAGATGTGGATTATCAAAAGATAGCAAGTCGATATTTGAGTGAACGTTCAGAAGACTGATAGCGGCGGATGTAAGGCGTGCTGTTTCTTCAGTCAAGGAAAAGGCTGCCGAAATTCCACTGTGGTTCTGTAAGAAGTTGCTTACATAGTCCAATGCTTGCTCGCTGCGTAGAATGTCGAGAGGGATGTGACACCACAAGCTCTTGTCAATCGAGATGCCTTGATCTGTGTACGCCTGCTCAAAGCCGAGCGTGCGATCCTCGACGGCTGTATTGGCATTTTCAGGTGAGATGAGCGCAATCTGCTGATGACTCTTGGATAACAAATGGGATACAGCTTTATACGCACCGCCGTAATTGTCGGATGTAATGGTGTACGTCTCAATGTTGCGCAGATAGCGGTCGATGAACACACACGGGAATTTATCGAGCGACAGACGCAGTAATGATTCGTTATACTTCTCATCTTCTGTTGGAAAAACGATCAACCCCTTCACACCGAGCTCCGTTAGTGTACGAATGACGTTTGATTCGATAGAGGAGGACTCGCGCGTGATGCTTAGTACCATGCTGAGGCAGGCTTCTTGTAGGAAGTGTTCCGTGTAGTCAACGAGCTTCTGAATGACACGGGTTCTCATCGTCGGAATGATGAAGCCGATGAGCGGCATGGAGCACGCGCTGCGTGGGGATGGCGAGAAATTGATGCTAGAAACAACAAGACTAGAAGAGACGAATGAGCCTTTGCCTTGTACGCGTATAATTAATCCTTCGTCAGCTAGTAGGGTTAGGGCGTTCCTGACGGTTATTTTACTTACTCTGAATTCGTCCATTAGTTCTTGTTCAGAAGGAATGCGGTCCGTTGGCCGAAGCTGCCCTGATTTAATTTTCTGTATAATGTTTTCTCGAATTTGTTTGTAGAGCGCCAGCTTTTTCAAAGAGTAGCATCTCCCCATAAACTTTATGATTTTATAATCAATTGGTTATATAAAGCTTATTTCATATATATTATAATACGGCATGTAAAGCGCTTACAATATGGAATCTGAGAAATTGTTGCGAAGGGGTCTTTTCTTTGAAAGGTTAGAATTATGTTAAGGATGGTGGTGCCAAGATGGATTGTAACCGCTTAAATTAACAGAACTAACTAGTCAGCCGACTTTTCAAATGCATAACAAAAAAGAGAGGATGACGAACAAATGAAAAAACGCAGTGCTTTAATCTCCATCGTTACTCTCCTGATTATGTCACTTGTTTTTACTGCATGTGGTAGTCCTTCTGGTTCAAAAACGGAAACACAACAATTAGGCGCTAATGCCGGTGAGAATGCAACAGAATTATCATTTTGGACATTCGCAGATTTGCACGGCAAGCATTTGGATAAAATGCTGGGGTTATGGAACCAACAGAACCCAGACAAACAGATTAAGTTGAATGTAACGGTTATGCCTTACGATGATATGCACAACAAGCTCTTATTGGCAGTTACAAGCGGAAAAGGTGCTCCTGATATCGCGGATATTGAGCTTGGTCAATTCCCTAAATTCTTGGAAGGTGACAACGTTCCCCTGGAATCTTTGAATGATGTATTTACACCATACAAAGACGTTGTTGTTCCTTCACGTGTCGAGATTTACTCCAAAGCCGATCAGGTTTATGGCTTTGATTATCACGTAGGTGCTACGCTTGCTTTCTACAACACTGAAATTCTCGAACAAGCAGGTGTTGACTACAAGACAATCAAAACGTGGGAAGATTACAAACAAGCAGGTATCAAGGTTTACGAAAAGACTGGCAAGTACTTAGGTACTGCTGATACATCAGCTTCGTGGCAAGCATCGCTGCTACTAGCTCAGCAAAATGCCGATTTTACAGATGAAAATGGTAATCCAAAAGTGAACTCGCCTGAAATGATTAAAGCGTATGAAATGTTAGTCGATCTGCAGAAGAACAATGTTATTCATACGATCCCTGGCGGACAACCCGACACAGAAGAAGCAAAAGGTGAATATAACAAAGGCAACTACGCAAGTGCATTGATGCCTGAGTGGTACATGTCCCGCTTTGTAAACGAAATGAAAGACCTTAAAGGTAAGTATGCAATAGCTCCATTGCCTGTATTCAAAGAAGGTAATCCTCGTTCCGTTGGCTTAGGCGGTACTGGCACAGTTGTTACTAAGAATGGTAAAGACGTTCAGTTGGCAAAAGAATTTGTAGCCTTTGCTAAGCTTTCGAAAGAAGCTACTACAGAAATCTGGAATACACTTGGATTTGACCCAATCAACATGGAAGTATGGAAAGATGATGCAGTTACGAAAAACCCTGAAAATGAATACGTCCAATACTTTAAAACAAATGCATTTGATACTTTGAATGAAATCAAAGACGAAATTAGAGCGATTAAGTCCGTTAAAGCTTCACCAACCATCGGCAATATATTCAATACGGTTACTTTGAATGCTATCTTTGAAGATGGCCAAGACGTGAAGGAAGCGTTGGATGAAGCACAAGCAGCAATTGAACAAGAATTGAAATAAATATAATAAGTAAATGATTTGATTAAACCTGTCGGCAGGTACAGTGGTCGGCAGGTTTAACCATAGTCAAGGGAGATTGAGAATATGATAAAGAAATTTGTATACTCTCAAAAAGTTGCACCTTATGTTTTTGTATTGCCATTTATACTCATATTTTTGGTATTCTGGTTTTTTCCGCTTGTAAATTCATTCGTAATGAGCTTTCAAGATAGGATGCTGGGACAGGATCCTAAATGGATTGGTGAAGCAAATTATTCGAAATTACTCACTGATAAAGTGTTTTTGACATCTATTAAAAATAGCATTGTGTACATGTTAGGAACCTTAGTGCTGTTGATTCCTTTTCCCATGTTATTCGCCGTTATGATCAACAGTAAGTTAATGATGGGAAGAGAGTTTTTTAAATCTTCTTTCTTTCTCCCTGCATTGACATCTGTCGCAGTTGCGGGTACCATTTTCCGCCTTACATTCGGTGAGATGGAAGGTTCATTAATGAACAGTTTCCTAGGTATATTTGGTGTAGAGCCTATCAAATTTTTGAAAGACGGAAATTGGAGTATGGCAGCACTGTTAATCCTCGCATGTTGGAGATGGACAGGCGTTAATATGCTTTACTATCTATCGGGTTTGAAAAGCATTGACAATGAATATTATGAGGCTGCTTCAATTGACGGTGCATCTGCTTGGCAGAAGTTTAGAACGATCACAATGCCATTATTGAAGCCGACCACGGTATATGTTACCACAATTAGTGTTTATGCAGGTTTAGCAATGTTTACCGAGAGCCTGATGATGTTCAACGGTAACAAATCACCCCAAAATATTGGCTTAACCATTGTTGGATATCTGTATAGACAAGGGATTGAGCAGAATAAGCTGGGTTACGCAGCTGCAGTTGGTATCGTTCTGTTAGTCATTGCTATGGTTATCAATTTAACGCAGTTGAAATTTAGTGGAATGTTCAAAAAGGAGGAGGATTAAAGTGGGCAGAAGTCAGACGAGGAGTGATTTCATCTCTAGAATAGTAATTATTTGTTTATTCATTATACTATTCGTTATAATTATGATCCCATTCTACGCAGTGGCCCTATCTTCCTTTAAACCAGGTGAATCATTAGTTAGATATGGACTTAACCTAAGTTTGGATTTTGAAATCATGAGTTTTGATAATTTCATCTTTCTGTTTACTGGAGAACATGATTATTTTGTGTGGTTTTGGAACAGTATGATTTTAACAATCGTTCAAGTGGTTTTAACACTTTTTGTAAGCGCATTTGTTGCATATGGTTTTGCAGCATATCATTTTAAAGGTAAGAACTTCCTCTTTATATGTGTTTTACTCATTATGATGGTGCCTTTCGAAATACTGCTGGTTCCTTTGTACAGCCTAATTAATGATTTGGGAATGGTGAATAGCTATTCGGCAATCATTCTGCCCGGTATAGCCAATGCCGCGACAATATTTTTCTTCAGGCAATATCTACGAAGCATACCCAAAGAGATTATTCAATCTGGGCGGGTTGATGGCGCAAACGAGTATGCGATTTATTTCAGACTAATTATGCCGATTATGAAGCCATCGTTTGCAGCAATGGCCATATTGAATGGTATGAATAGCTGGAATAATCTATTGTGGCCATTCATGGTGCTCGGAGATCAGAGTAAATATACACTTCCAATCGGTTTGAAAACGTTGTTAACTCCTTATGGCAATAACTATGACTTATTAATCGTGGGCTCCTTCTTCTCCATCATTCCAATTTTCATACTATTCATTGCTTTTCAGAAATATTTCATAGACGGTATGACTGCAGGCGCTGTTAAAGGGTAATCTATATTATGATGAAACAGGTGATAAGATGGAAATCCAACAACGAGCGTCACACGACATTCAACCATTAATTGAACAGAGAGCTGATCCTTTTATTTACAGACATTCGGATGGTTATTATTACTTCGTAGCATCCGTTCCGGAGTATGATCGGATTGAAATCCGTAGAGCCCAGAACCTTGAGAAGCTTGTTACATCAACTCCTGTAGTGATCTGGAGAAAGCGCGAGACTGGTATCCTTAGTGCCAATATTTGGGCACCCGAACTGCATTTTATTGATGACAAATGGTACGTGTATTTCGCTGCCGCACACACGACGGAAACGAATGAAGGCTTGTTCGACCATCGGATGTACGTGCTAGAGAATGAAAATGCCAATCCGCTCGAAGGCATTTGGACGGAAAGAGGGCAGGTTCGTACCGAGTGGGAAAGCTTCGCCCTCGATGCCACTACCTTTGAGCATAATGGAAGCCGGTATTACGTATGGGCACAAAAGGATCCGAATATTGAAGGTAACTCTAATCTGTATATATCTAAAATGAGCAATCCGTGGACGTTGACTGGGTCGCAAACGATGATTTCGATGCCGGAATATGACTGGGAGATCATTGGTTATAAAGTGAACGAAGGCGCGGCATTTCTTCGCAAGGGTAATCGGGTATTCCTCTCTTACTCGGCTAGCGCCACCGATTTCAATTATTGCATGGGCTTACTTGAAGCCGATGCGGATGCTGATTTGCTCGATGCCACCTCATGGCGCAAGTCTCAAGCAGCGGTTTTCTCTACAGATGAGAGTATCTCAATGTATGGTCCCGGTCATAATTCCTTCACGGTGTCAGAGGACGACGAAGAGACGCTATTTGTGTTTCACGCAAGAACGTACAAGAACATTATAGGAGATCCGCTGTACGATCCGAATCGCCATACATTTGTGACAGCGCTTTTGTGGACGGCTGACGGCAGACCCGATTTCCGCGGTTCTGTTGCAGCACTTGCACGTTCTTTACAATGAACGAGTGTCCGAACAAGGTTGGTTAATGGATTTGAGTTCGTTTATCCAACTTGCCAAAGAGAGACAGTAAGAAAATCGAAGGCACCCTATTGGGTGCCTTCGATTTCGCTCTACAGATAATACTTCGAACCGTATCATAAGGGCAGGATAGTTTAACAAATAAGTCGAAGAGTTGAGTGGGACTAACCTTGCTTAAAGAGGAAAGAGATAACGTTAAATTATAAAAATGTTGTTCACACTTAAATTAACCATGAATTAACCAAAAGTGAGGAAAAAATACTTGTGATAATTTTGGGTTTTATCGAACAAATAGCTTTAAGTAATGATGTTGATGTTCGAAATGTTGTAAGTGTATCAGTTATGACTCGGTTAGGCGACGATACAACAGTTCTGACTAACGACTTGAAATATCTAGGGGAACAAACAAATGTATTGTCTAAAGAAATTGAGGCGAGTTATGGAAGAAGTTGCAATCTAAAGATTCGGGAAACGATAGCTCAATAAAACCGAGGATAGGGCAGGTTATAATCAAACTGCTTAGCGACTTTTTTTGTTTTAAGGAACCAAGTTCTTGTCCCAAGCTAAGGACAAGAACAAACCGACCAGATTTACACGTGATAACGGCATCATTTCGATAATAAATCTTTTACCATTAGATAATGCGGAATTCCATCTTCCATAAATACATCGGAAGTAGTCTGGTATCCTAGCTTGTGATAAAATCCCTCTGCATGTGTCTGTCCGTGTAATTTAACTTTGGATATTCCTTTATTTTCTGCAATTTCTTCCAGTGATGTAACAATTAATTTACCGAGACCATATTCGCGATAAGGTTTTAAGATACATATTCGATCTAATTTACCTACGCCATCTCGAATAATAATTCTGCCTGTTCCGGCGGGTAGTTCATTAAAATAGACCAGGATGTGCTCACACTGTCCATCTAAATTATCATAATCATCAAACTCATCTTCAATTGGTACATTTTGTTCTTTCACAAACACTTCTTCTCTTATTTGAAAAGCGATGTTGAGCCCCTCAATTGAGTCTATTTTTTTTGATTTCATTTCTTATAATCCTTTCAGAAATTCATTTTGTAATTAAAAACAAATTAAACATACTTTTAGAATGATTATAAACGATATTTTTTTGTTGTAAATACAACAAAAAAGAGGAGCTAAAGGACTACGAAAGATCATTAAAGACTCCTAGATACCGAGTGTTAAATTACCAGTTGCCTTATCATTTGTAGTGAGCGCTTGAGTGTACAACTCAATGATTTTTAAAGCATACGGCAGGAATTGATGACCATACTGAGTAAGAACGACTTGTTTACCCAAGCGTTGATAAACTGCTTTCTTAAAATCCCCCTTTTTCAACGATGGTCTTTAAGGTAATTAGATGACGAAGTTCCATAATTACATCCTTAATTAATTGCTCTTAATAGGAGGTTTTATTATGATTTTAATTGAACTTTGGAATCATTATAAGGCAGATAAACGAATTCAAGGGTTGAGCCTGAATACATTGGGTGCGTATGCTTTACAACTCAAGATGTTGGTTTCTGATCAAGGGATTGTAGATATTTCGGGAGTAACTCTAAATCTCCTGAAGGAATACTTAGCAAAGCAACCTGATCGTCTAAAACCAAGCAGCCTAGGGCACCGTATCCGTTTTGAACGTTCCTTATTTTGCTTTACATATGAAGAAACCTATCTATCTAGCAATCCTTCTATTAAACTGCGTGAGCCAAAACATGGAGAAGCGGGTATCTAAGTTTTTGATGGAAGAAGATGTGATTCATTTAAAAGATCTCTTGTCAGACCTTACGGGGAGGAGTTTAAATTAAAATAGTATGCCTTCATAAACTGTTAAGAATTGCTCTCTATAATTCAAACTGTAAGCATTAAAACAAATTATTAGGAGGGCATTAATATGAAAAGAAAGAGTTTGAAGTGGGTTGGATCAACAGCATTATCACTTGTACTGGTAACTAGCATATTACCAGTGGCAGGGGCGACTGGTGTGTCTAAAGTTAATAGAGTTACGGAAGTGAATGGAACTGTGACTACAAAAAGTGAGAAAAACAATGTATATGTAGAGAGTGAATTCGCCACGCTAAAAAGAGTTGTATTGACACAATCTGAAGCTTTTATGCACTTCAATTTTGATGATTTTCCAGAAGGAGACATGCCTATGCCTGAAGGAGGCATGTCTATAATGAATACGGATCCGGCAGAGGCACAGAAAAAGTGGGAAAAAGAGCGTGAAGATCTTAAAAAGGTTCTTGAAAAATACGGGGTTGAGGTTCAACGTCCACGCCTTTTAAATGAAAAAGAAAAACAACTAGGGGCTGTGAAAGATGGCATTACAGGTGGCGAAGGAGTAACTAATTTCTTTGTCAGAGATCCATTCTTCACAATCGGAAATCATCTAATTGAAGGTTCATTTAAATCGGCTTACCGGAGACTTGAGGTTTTACCTGTTAGAAGTATTCTGGATAAGGAAGCAGCCCAAAATAACGTTCCGCATGTAGCTGTCCCACAACCAGACGTTTCTAAAGGAATCAACTCTGCTGCCGGTCCTTACCTTGAAGGTGGAGATATCCTCGTGTATGGAAAGACTGTATTCGTCGGTAATTCTGGTCTAGCTTCAAACAAAGCCGGTATTGATTGGCTCAGAAACTATTTGACACCATCAGGTTATAAGGTGGTTGAGGTGAAGCTAGAGCCTGGCACATTGCACCTGGATTGTGCTATCAGTTTTGTAAGAGATGGATTAATGATTGTTAGCATGGATTCGTTAGCCAATGGGCTCCCAGAAGAACTTAATAATTGGGACAAAATCGAAGTGAGTTACAAGGATGCTCAAGATTTGGCAGTAAATGGATTGCCAATCAGTAGCAAAGTATATGTTACGGACATTGCATTCAAAAATACAATTGGAAAAGAGCTTGAGAAAAGAGGAATCAAAGTAGAATATGTTGATTACGAAATTTCTCGTTCTTTCGGCGGAGCTTTCCGTTGCAGTACACAGCCATTGCTTCGCACGGATAGCTAAAAGTTAAATCAAGTATGAGGTGAACTATGACAAGCCGGATTTTAGTGGTTGAAGATGATCAGGAAATTCGTGATCTGCTACGTATGTCTCTTGTCCGTGAAGGTTATGAAGTAACAACAGCTAAAGATGGAGAACAGGGAATTGAATTAGTAAATGAGTCATTGGATTTGGTGATTCTGGATATTATGATGCCTGGAATAAACGGACTGGAGGCTTGTATACGAATCAGAGAACGATACAATGTTCCTATTCTTTTTCTAACTGCTAAATCCGGAACTTTGGACAAAACGGAAGGTTTGCTTGCTGGTGGAGATGATTACTTAACTAAACCTTTTTCTGTACAGGAGCTTCTGGCAAGAGTTATTGCTTTGTTGCGTAGGTATACGATTTATCAAGATAAAAAGGATTATGGCGAAACATTTCTTATCGGAGGACGCTTAAAAGTAAGTGAACAATTTAACGATGTATGGAAAGGCAGTCAGAAGATTGAGCTTTCCGATCTGGAGTACGGTCTACTTAAACTGTTGATGACCAGAAGAAATAAAATTTTCTCTGCCCAAAATATTTATGAGAGTATTTGGAAAGAACCTTATTTCTACAGTTCAAATAATACGGTAGTAGTACACATCCGAAAATTACGATTGAAAATCGAAGAAGATCCAGCAAAACCAGCGTATATCTTAACGGAATGGGGAAGAGGTTACCGTTTTGGCCACTCATAAACTTACTATAACTAAAAAGTTGACTGTTTTAATAATTATTGCTCTCACCATAAGTGTTCTTTGTTTTTTACTTTTGCAGTCCATAAGCAATCGGGTTATGGATCATTATTTTACTTCTGATGAGCGTTTAAAGTCCGAATCTCAAGTTTATGTCCAAAAATTTTCAGAATATGTTTCAGCAAACGATCTGTCAACGACAGATCGTATTGCGTTTTCAGACTGGATTAAAAGTCAGAAGAGTAATTTATTTTTATACGTATTTCAGAACCAGGTGCTTCAATATGATTCCTTGTACCATGCTGATGACGAAGGAGCATATGGAAGTCAGCCTGAAACTGATTATGATCGACGGAACTCTTACCCAGTACAATTTAAGGATGGGACAGGTAACGTTTCAATCTATGGATTTTATTTTTCTCACTACTATAATGTGGCCTACATGCTTGAAATATTGCTGTCCGCAATGTTATTTATAACCATTGTTTTATTAGGAATACGTAGAGGGATCAAATATTTACGCACAATTAATAATGAAATTCATATCCTTGAAGGCGGCTCATTAGACTATTCTATAACGGTACGAGGGTATGATGAATTGGCGATGATTGCGGAAAGTATAGAGGAACTACGTAAAGCATTTTTAGGCAGGTTAGAAAGGATAGAAAATTTGCAAAATGAGAGTAGAAATCTTGCAACCGAAATGTCTCACGATATGCGTACGCCACTGACATCTCTCATCATGTATTTAGAGTTTGCCCGTAATACACCAGAAGATTTATGTGTAGAAACAAGGTATCAAATCGAGAGTGCGTATCAAAAGGCTCTCCAACTTAAGAATCGTACAGACGATCTGTTTTCATATTTTTTATTAGATAAAGAGAGGGAGGCAGACTTAGTAACCCTTTCAGTTCGGGAATCAATTCATGATGTATTGTCAGATATTACAGCTGTACTTAGAGCGGAAGGATTTCAGGTGCTTGTAAATGCCTCCCCTACTGATGTCATAATTATTGTGGATATGGAAAATATCGGACGTGTATTTGATAATTTTCTGTCTAACATACTAAAATATGCAGATCGAGAGCAAAAAATTAATTTATTTACTTATATAGAAGATAATCATTTTGTGATTTGTGTAGAAAACAAATTAAAAATAAAGAATGAATCTGTAGAAAGTTATAAATTGGGTGAAAAAATCATAGAAAAAGTTATGCATCGGATGATAGGAGAATTCTCTTCATCTGAAGATCGAGAGAATTACAAGATTATTCTGAAATTTAAAATAAGTCGAGCTTTTAAATAGCTGACTAAAATTGCATGTAACATGTTTTCGTAGATCTATCACGTTGACTGTATTCAATTCGTTCGACGATGAAGTTATGCGGGGGTTGTTACGACAAAACGGGTAATTCTGTTGGAAGAAGGTACAGCAGAGATGAAAGAGCTAATGGGCAGTAAAGGGGCTCAACGAAGCGAGCACTGGAAATCTGCCCATAAAGACCCAGCCACAACTCATGTTCACCTTTATAATTGGACTGATGAAGTGAAGGAGCTGAAGGTACTGGCCCATGCTGATCGATCAACCACAGGATGCCCTGACATCACGAGAATCAACCCATTGAAGTCGCTATTTTAGCGGCTTTTTTATTTTATCGGTACAAGTTCTTGTCCCAAGCTAAGGATAAGAACTTGTACCGATTGCCGATTAGGTGTATATCTAAATAATCAGCATATGCACTTATTTGGGAGCAACTATAAGAATAATGTTACATTAATTAAATCCAAACCCCCGAGTTAGCTGTCTATATAACAGGAGGTAAACGACAATGATCGATGCACAGCAACAAATCAACGCCGCACAAAACGGAGATCACGATGCCTTCGTATCTCTTATAAAGGATCGAACGGATAAGCTGCACCGAGTGGCTCGCCATTATGTACGGGAGTCCAAAGATGCGGAGGATATCGTTCAGGATGCCCTCGTTAAGGCTTATGAGTCACTGCAAACGCTGCAGCAAGCCGAAGCGTTTGAGAGCTGGCTTACCAGAATTGTGGTGAACCGGGCGCTCAATCATTTGAAGAAATCCAAGCGTGTTCACCTGAGCGAAGACCCGCAGGCGCAAGAGCCATTGGTCGTTAATGATATCGATCAAACCCTGGATCTGGAGCGTGCATTGGCCAGTCTGAATCCGAAGCTGCGTCAGCTCCTGTTCTTAAAATATAAGAAGGACCTGACCCAGCAGCAAATCGCCCATCTCCTGGATATGCCATTAGGTACTGTAAAAACACAATTACGGAAGGGGCTGGAACATTTGCGCAACGAAATGGCTCAAGATTTTCTCGAACGAGACCTGGATACATTACGCCTGCAGTTAAGACAACAGGCAGAGCACCAGTTTGCCGTTTCACCGGATTATGATCTGATCGTCAATGACTATCAAGAGAACACCGGGAGGGGAACAGGGAAGGGAGAAGCGGGATTCTTATGGGTTAAAACGGGGAGTGATGACGCCGTTTCTGCCACGCTCTCCAGGGACGGCAACTTGCTAGACTATGCCATTTCCTGGGCCTCATTGGACAACGAGACACGGATATCTGAGGAGGAGCTCAAACAGCAGGCAGAGCAATTCCTGGAAGATCATTATCCCGGCGCACTGCGTGATTTTCCGTATTGTGAGATGGAGTGGATGGAAGGGATGTTTGTGTACACACGACAGCAGAAGGCGATGGGGCTGCCGCTTCCTGAGACGGGATGCCTGATTATGGTTCATCCCAGCGGTCGCGTGGTCGGATTTAGGTACTATGGAACCGTTCCAGGGCCAGCACTCCCAACCATGATCACACCAGAAGAGGAACAGATGGCGTGTATGAAGGCGAATTTTTTGCTACATGTGGAGTATTGCGTATTGGACAAAGCCGTGTACACGGATGGTGACGATCAGGTCCATCTTGTTTACGCCCCCCGAAGTAGAGGGCTAATCTATACTGCATCATCACAGGAGGAAGTTCCGACAGCCTATAGGGCAGAAGCTGTCCCCTCTGACCCAAGAACTCTGGACGAGTGGCCAGGTGAGTTCCCGCCCGCACGAAGCCTAGAAGAGTGGATTGGCGTAGACAACGACCAATTTCAGTTAGTACAAGACGACAATATTGGCTCGAACACCAAGTTGATGGTGTGGAAGCAACAGAATGAAGAGCGTCCAGCCAAGAATGACCGGTCTTGGAAGGCCTATTGGGCTGATCAGATGGAGGGAGCGGTCAAGGCGCGAGTAGACAGCCAATCCGGACAACTGATTGACTTTGTTTCGCATGGTAAGCCAGATCAACTAGCTCCATTAACCTGGGATCGAGACGCATGTATAGAAGTAGCTATGGACTATGTCCGAGGACTAGCAGCCGAAATGTTGCCGTATCTCAAGCTTCTAACTGAAGAGAGCGACGACGAAGATCGTTTGGAAATCATTCGCTTTGGTGTATATGTTCAAGACATATCTGTCAGGGATGAATGCTATCAACTAGCTGTTGACCGCTCTAATGGGAGGGTCAAAAGTTTGATGTCCCCCTCCATAAGGCCAGAACAGTTAAAGAAGCTGGAGACCGTGCCTTCATTTGATTACCAGACAGCCATCCTCCGATGGACGGCACAGGCCAAGCTGCGTCTGCAATGGGAACGGATGCACAATGCTAGGGTGGAAGAGGCCCCGTACGAACTAGTGTATCGAATGATTGGTAGCGAGCACGAGCGGACGCCCGAAGTGCTTGATGCGCATACGGGGAAGTTATACGAAAATACTTTTTACTGACAAACAAAAACATCTAGCCCGAAACTCAGGGCTGGAAGGCATTCAAAAGCCTGCGGACGTAGAACAGCATTTTAAAAATAGACGTTTAACACAACGTTCTATAGAAAAACTTGTTGAGAAATATGCAACAGCCTTTGGAAAGCCGGCTTTGACGGTTCATTCTTCTTTGAGGCATTCATTTGCCATTATTTAGACAAAGGGCATAAATTCATGAACCTGGAGGATGCGAGAGTCGATCAAACCGGCATATTAATTGTGTCCATTGAATTTTAAAAACGCCGAACTCGGAATATGAGTTCGGCGTTTTAGGTAGATTATACGACGGAGGGGTGGGAGTTAAAACTACAAACTCATGTCGAGGGACAAGAACATGTACCGATTACCGTAATGGACAAGAACATCGTCCGATTTCCGATTAGATGTATACTTAAGTAAAAAGTACATAAGCCCTCATTAGTACCAAATAATTTTATATAATAACATTCACATTAAAATATATTACTTATGTAACATTTCTCAAAGAAAGACTCTTAAATTATAGTTCTCTTTTTTTGTCTCAGACTCTCAATAAAAACAGGTAGTTATCTGGATAAAATTAATTGAGCGAGTAAATGAAATAATAATTGCTTCTCGATCGTGTATGCGATATATTGCATATAAGAATAATTGTAATGAGGATGAAAACAATGCCAATACCTAAAGATTTTTCCTTACCAGTCCGTATGTCCGCAAAAGAAAGAGCCTTTTCTCAGATTCAACGATGGATCATTGATGGAACACTGCAACCAGGTGAAAAGCTTATTGATGCGGAAATGGCTGAATCGCTTGGAGTCAGCCGGACACCGATTCGGGAGGCATTTCAGTTACTCGAAGTTCAAGGCCTAGTGTCCATGCATCCAGGAAAAGAAACAAAAGTAACGAATATTGAGAAAAACGATATTTTTAAGATGTATTCAACGATGGCTGCTCTTCAGGCCTTAGCTGCTGAAATTACCGCCAAAATTATTGTTCCAGAACAGATTGAGAAACTAAGATCCATAAATTTGGAATTCGCAAGTTCCATTAAGAATGGCCAAGTTTATCAGGCTATGGAGGTGGATGAGCAATTTCATAATTATATTGTGGAGCTCTCAGATAATCCTTATGTAGCTACATTTAATACATCTCTTCAGATTCACATTAGGCGATTTAAATACGTATTTTTAAAACAACCTATTACGGCTACACTAGCTTCAGTTGAAGAACATGATCAGATTATTAAAGCTTTTGAAGGCAAAAATAGCAACGATGCCCATAATTTAATGAAACAAAATTTTATTCGACCGATGCAGGAACTGAACGAAATACTTTGAAATGAGGGAAGAAACATGGAAAATAAAAAAGATCTTCGCATTCGAAGCAAGGTAATCAGTGAAGGTGCTAACCGGGTACCGAACAGAGCGATGCTGCGTGCAGTTGGATTTCAAGATGAGGATTTTAAAAAGCCAATGATCGGAATAGCAAGTACGTGGAGTGAAGTAACACCGTGTAATATGCACATCAATGATTTAGCGGTGCAAGCTAAGCGGGGCGCACGTAATAACGGCGGTGCCCCACTAATTTTTAATACGATTACCGTTTCTGATGGGATCTCGATGGGGCATGGCGGGATGTTGTTCTCGCTACCAAGTCGGGAAGCTATAGCTGATTCGATTGAAATTGTGACCGGAGCCGAGCGTTTTGACGGCGTTGTTGCAATCGGTGGGTGTGACAAGAATACGCCTGCATGTTTGATGGCTATTGGACGGATGAATATTCCTTCTGTTTATGTATATGGAGGAACCATTCAACCTGGTAATCTCGACGGTAAAAAAGTGGATATCGTTTCAGCTTTTGAAGCCGTTGGGCAATATCAAGATGGAAAAATAACAGACGAACAATTGCATAAGGTCGAATGCAGTGTTTGTCCAGGTCCAGGGGCTTGTGGGGGGATGTATACCGCTAATACGATGGCCGCAGCTGCAGAAGCAATGGGTATGTGTTTGCCTGGTTCATCTTCGACATCAGCTATCTCAGCGGATAAAGCATTGGAATGCGAAGCAGCCGGTAAGCAGGTCATCTCACTTCTTGAACAGGAAATCTACCCAAGAGACATTATGACGAAGAAAGCATTTGAGAATGCGATCACCGTTGTTATGGCTCTAGGGGGATCAACCAACGCATTTCTCCATCTGCTAGCTATTGCGCACTCCGTAGAAGTGGATTTAACCTTGGATGATTTTGAACGAATTCGCTTGCGTGTTCCTCATTTGGCAGATCTGAAGCCAAGTGGTCAGTATGTCATGCAGGATTTGAATGATATTGGTGGTGTTTCCGGGGTAATGAAGCTATTGCTCGCTGAGGGATTACTTCATGGGGATTGCCTCACCGTAACTGGTAAAACGTTGGCGGAGAATTTAGCGGAAGCTGCTCCACTTCAGAATGATCAAGAGATTATACGTCCACTCAATAATCCGCTTAAACCAAATGGACCACTGGTTGTGCTTCGAGGAAACCTAGCTCCTGAAGGCGCTGTTGCCAAAATGTCAGGCATGAAGATACAACAGTTTTCCGGACCGACAAAGGTGTACGATAGCGAAGATGAAGCGACAGAAGCGATCATGAATGATGAAATTCAAGAAGGGGACGTATTGGTCATACGCTATTGTGGACCGAAGGGTGGACCAGGTATGCCTGAGATGCTTTCCGTTACAGCACTCATTGTAGGGAAAGGTCTCGGTGGGAAAGTTGCTCTCATAACAGATGGTAGGTTCTCGGGTGGCTCGCATGGATTTGTAGTCGGCCATGTATCCCCTGAGGCACAAGTAGGTGGACCGATCTCTTTGCTCCAAAATGGAGATATTATCACCATTGATAGCGACATTCAGGAAATTAAGGTTGAAGTGCCAGAAGAAGAGTTGGCCGCTCGAGCGCAAGCTTGGGTACAACCGCCACTGAAAGTGAAATCCGGTGTACTTGCCAAATATGCTAAATTAGTTTCCTCTGCTTCAAGAGGTGCAGTAACAGATTTGATGGAATAAACAATTAAACATTGATGCTAAAATGGGAGGGGAGAAGCTACTACAACGAATGCATGAAGCGCGCTAAACAAAAAAACGCCAGCTTTAGAGATCAAGAATGTCGCAAGAAAAAGATGAAGAATTTAGTTTCATCATTTGAAAATGAAGTGCACCCCCTAGAATAGACATTGGAAAAACCCCTGAGTTTAGCCGATGAAATTCTAGGGGGTGTATTTTTGCTTGTACCGCAATGCAAGTCGCTCGAAGAAAGGGAGAAATGTCGAGGGACAAGAACATAGTCCCATTGAAGTCGCTAATTTAGCGGCTTTTTTATTTTATCGGTACAAGTTCTTGTCCCGAGCCAAGGACAAGAACTTGTACCGATTGCCGGAATGGACAAGATCATAAGCCGATTACCGATTAGATGGAGATCTAACATTGATCACATGCACTTAAAGATTCATTAAGTACCATAATACATGAAAATGTTCACAATGTTATGTGACAACTGAGAAGATGAGAGGTTAAACACGGTTGCTAGGTATTAAAAAAGCGAAATATCGGACTGAAAGTAGCTGCTGAGGACAAAAACTTCTACCGATTACCGTATTGGACAAGAACATGTTCTTAGGAGAACTTAATTAGACAAGATTTGTTGGGATTGGTCTTCAGGGGATGCGAACGATGCTGACAATTTGGTGCAGGAAATGCAAGGAAAGTCTTTTTTATTTACGATAGTATTTAACTCGAAGGGAGGGAGAACGATGGATTGGTTGGAGAGGATGAAAAGTTCAATCGATAATATCGAAACAAATTTGGAGAACAATATCTCATATGATGAAATAGCGCAGATTGCCTGTTGCTCTACCTATCATTTTCAACGAATGTTCCCTTTCATTAAAGGAATCACGTTATCCGAGTACATCAGACGTCGTCGTTTGACATTAGCGGCTTTTGAACTGCAGGCAAACGATGCGAGGGTAATCGATGTTGCTATGAAATATGGATACCAATCGCCGGAAGCGTTCGCACCAGCGTTTAAGAATCTCCTTGGGACTATGCCGATATCTGCGCGCGATAAAGGCGTTTCCTTAAAAGCCTATCCTCGAATGTCCTTTCATATCTCAATAAGAGGAGATGTCGAGATAAATTACTGGATAGAACAAAGAGGATCTTTCGAGATGTTCGGCATTTTGTCTTGTGAGTCAGGATTTACAAATGTCATTTACTGATGTTCCTCAGTTCCGTAAGCAATGTGATGAGGACGGCAGTATGGATCTAATGAACGAGTTACTATGGCGGTTTGGTAATACCGTGCTGCATGCTGCCTTATATGACCATATGTTAAACGTTAACGGTATTGATCTTGCTTATGACAGTTATAGCGATGAAAAGCATGAAACCATGCTCCTGATTGCCTGCCGGGAACACAAATGATCCGATGGACTGTTCCATTTTGTGAGATGCTGGCGGCAAAAGGATACAGGGTGATTCGTTTTGATAATCGGGACACAAACTTATCTACCTATTTTATCCATCACACTACACTGGATTTTGAAGCCCTCGCCAGAACACTTATGTCAGGACAACGCCCGAAAATTCCTTATACGCTTGAGGGTATGTCTGCCATCACAGCTGTTTGAAGCCGTTGGGGAGGAATTGGGCGGATCGCTCGGCACAAGGGTTAACCGATTGAAGGGGGAAGCAAGCATAACAAACATATCCTCAACGTGAATAGTTTAATTTACAAAGCTAATAATAACCAGGAAATATTTCATTTTGTAAGGAGGAAATTCAAGTGAAGGCAGATGCAGTCTTTGAAGGCGGGGGGGTCAAGGGAATTGCTTTTGTGGGAGCCATAGAGGTGATGGAGGCTAGAGGCTATACTTGGAACAAAATTGCAGGTACTTCAGCTGGAGCGATTGTTGCGACATTGTTAGCCTGCGGTTACAACAGTGCTGAAATTCGGAATTTGATGAGCTCGCTAGATTATACTAAGCTGCTCGGACGGACAGGAATAAGCAGGTTGCCTCTGTTTAACAAGACCCTTCCATTCATATTTGACTCTGGAATCTATAGCAATCACATTTTAGAGCAAGTGATGACAGATTGGCTGAAACGTAAGAACATTGTAACGTTTGGAGATCTTCCAGAAGGAAAGCTTTCCATTATCGCCTCGAATATAAGTAATGGTAAGATCGTCGTTTTTCCTAATGATTTGCCTCATTACGGACTGAAAGCATCTGAATTTCCAATTGCTGCAGCTGTGCGAATGAGCACAACACTGCCTTTCTTTTTTAAACCTTATCTATGGCATACGCCATTACAGAAGAAACCGTATTATATGCTGGATGGAGGCATGCTCAGTAACTTTCCGATCTGGCTCTTTGATGTGGAGGGGATTCCACAGTGGCCGACCTTTGGCTTCCGGCTGTCAGAAAAGCGTACGTATGCCCAATCTATGGATATCAACGGTCCGGTTTCTTTACTCAAAGGAATATTCAAAACGATGTTACAGGCCCACGATCAAAGACATGTAGATGAACATACGGAAGAACGAACGATGTTTATTCCTACTGGAAAAGTAACAACGACGAAGTTCAATTTGACGGAAGAAGACCAGCGTTTCTTACTGCAATCAGGACATGTTACAGCAACGAAATTTCTGGAAAGTTGGAATTTTGAAACGTACAAGAATAAATTCAGACAAAATCATGCAATCACACCGATGGAACTTTACTTTGCAGAACAGCAGGAGGGACATAAAATTTACCAATAACTATGATTTTCCCATGATGTATAACATAAAGAAACCTTCATGACCACTCGGTGAACGGGTGGTCATGATGACTTAACATTCCCTATATCCTGCCTATTTAGAATAACGGATAGGGGGGTCATCCAATATCATAGATCCCTTTTTGCTTAATTCAAACCAACAGCCTTCTTTATTACCCAGTGTACATTGATCCCCTTTAGTTTGCTTCGCAATAACTGTACTAGCTAGACGCTCTCCAAGTTCCTCTATATTCATCGTCGCGCCTAATGAAATAAACTCATTTCCATAACGGAGAAGAAGTGTCGGGTAGCTGTTTACTCCAAGGCGGTGTACTTGGGCAAACTCTGCGTGTGCCTCGGCAATTGCCGCTGGATCATTCAGTATTTTCATCACTTCATCAGCATCAAGGTCTTTCTGCAGCGCAATTTTATAGTACGTCTGTGGATTGCTAAGGCTTAAGCCATCATAATAAAATGCCTTTTGCATCGCAGAAGCGAGATCGATTGCGCGGTCAGGGGCCAGTGAACGCAGAGCATTAAATCCGATTGCTGCAATCTCGGAGTCCAGAACTAGGCTACCTTCGTTTAGAAGCTCCTCATAAGAAGGCCCAAACTCCGCCCCTGTAATTTGACTAATCCGTTTGTTGGCCTCGGGAATATGAGGGAAGGCCGCGATGGCAATTGTGAGGCTCAGTGCTTACCGGGATAATGTGGTGTTCACACATATCCTTTCTCGAAAGCTTAACACAATAACCCCAAGGCCCTTTAGAACAAGATAAAGGGTCTTGGGGTTATTTACATAAAATAAAACAGCTTAATGATGGGGATGTTTCTACAATGCCGGAGTCTTCAGAACAGGTTCATCTGATTTACTGATCCAAGTGTGAATTATCAGCCCATGACCGGCTCCGGTGCGGGCGTGGCTACGCCCGGATACATTTGACGCATGAAGTTTTTATCCGTTTCCGACAGGGTGGTGTTGAACGGCGTACCTCTTCCGTCGCAGGTCAATTTACCCGGGAAAGGATACAGCATGATTGATTTGGGGTCAAATGCAGTGAAGTTTGTATTTAAGGGGTTTTCTTTATTCAATACATTGTGTCTTGTTGTCTCCTCGTCCCAGCCGCTTCTACGGAAATGCTCCAGAACAGCTTGTTCGTTCCAGCAGATACCAGACGATGGACTCTGGTGCTCATGAATACATCCCAGGGCATGGCCGAATTCATGCATGACGGTTCTTTCGAACTCCGACTCCTCGGTATCCTGGTCAAACCAGCCGAAATTCATGGTTGCCCCAGTATTGAATAACAGCGCATCCGTCCCTACGGCCGAGTAGGCCTTCTCTTTGTCGAGAAAGGTAATCCGGATCTCAGTCACCAGGTGATCGCCGAAATCAAAGGTGATATTTGCATACTTTTCCCATTCCTTGGCCCAACGGACGACCTTGGCCTGAATCGCAGGCTCTCCGTCCAGAAAGCGGACGCGTAGCGTTCTACCGTTTCGCCACAGTTTTCGGACCACAAGGGCAATCTCAGGACCGACTTCATTGCGGGCGGTCATGTTCTCCAAGTCGTCGGCTTCAAGTTCAAGCGAGCCGGCATTATCTGCCCGTTCTTTTATTGCGATGGACACCGCTTCGTTGTTTTTGTCAGCAGGGGGTTTCAAGATGACACAAATCTTCAATGCGTTCTGCGGTTCGGTCATTGACGTTACTCCTTTTCGTAATGAGTATTTTTTAACCAAACTATATTATGAACCAAGGATCACCCAGTATCCGGATTAACTTTTGGAAAATTGGCAATGCACTGCAGTGGCTTAACACGTTAACAAAAAAAGGAGTGGATGATATGAAAAGATGCTCAAATAATAACCACGCAGCTAAAAGCTGAAATTTGTTACAAGAGGTGAATCATGTCAACGTTAGTAGACAATGCAGATGACGTACAGCTGCCTCCGTTCGAAACGGTAAGTGTGCAGCAGCATGTGAAAGAAATCCCGAAAGGCGTGCAGATGATCCAGGCCCCGCAATACTGGGAACAAGGAAATTATGGGAAGGGAGTTATGATCGCAGTCCTGGATACCGGCTGTGATGCCGAACATCCCGATTTACGCGAGCGGATTATGGGCGGTAAGAACTTCACCGATGATGACGATGGAATTCCTCGCGTGTACAAGGACTACAACGGACATGGAACGCATGTGGCCGGGATTATCGCTGCGACGAAGAATGGGGACGGCGTGGTAGGCATTGCTCCCGAAGCGGGGCTGCTGATTCTGAAAGTTCTCAACCGTCAAGGGCGTGGAAGACCGGAATGGATTGCCCAGGCGATTCATTATGCGATTGACCAAAATGTACAGATCATCTCGATGTCATTGTCTTTTGCAACTGACCACAAAGGGATTCATGATGCCGTTAAGCGTGCAGTGGACAACGATATTATAGTCGTGTGTGCAGCCGGAAATACGGGAAAAGAAGAGTTTCGTTATCCGGCCGGGTTCAATGAATCGACTTCAGTGGGGGCCATTAATTTCAACTCTGATTCGGCACCATTCCTGACGATGAACAATGAAATTGATCTGCTAGCTCCGGGTGTGGAGATCAAATCGACGTTTCCGCTGGAGCTGGCGGAGGATAAAACCATCCCCTACAAAATTCTTTCCGGCACTTCGATGGCTGCCCCGCATGTAGCCGGGGCATTGGCGCTGCTGATCAATAGCTGCCAAAGTGCGGAACAGTTTAACCGTCAGTTAACCGAGCCGGAGCTTTACGCCCAATTGACGAAGCGGACGATCCCGCTGGGAAGGCCTAAATCCGTTGAAGGCAACGGTCTGTTGTATCTTACCGCCGACAAGCTGCTGGAGGAACATTTACGGCAACACCCGGTCAATGTCAGTGAATATGCCTAATCTAGAAGAGCAAAAATGCCGGATAATTAGAATATGTACAAATAGTCGTAAGGAGTGATTTAGATGGCTGATACATTGCATAATATGGTGAACGGTAAAGGAGAAGTTGTAGTCGCCCCTGCCAATACAGCGGCTGATTCGGCGCAGACCGAAGCTTTTCAAGGAACAGGTACCCTCTCCAATCGGGGGACAGCGGAAACAGATATCAAAGACAAACACCTTCCATCCATTGAGTCGTTGCTATTTGTGAATAAAGAGGAAGTCTGCCAGCTTGATGACAGGCTTAGAGTAATGGATACGGCGAAATTCTCCTGGTCCGCGGTCTGCCGGTTAATTATTACACTGGATGATGGACGTGAGGGCGTTGGAACGGGGTGGCTATGTGGTCCGGGTACTGTGATTACTGCGGGGCATTGTGTATTTGACAGCGAAACTAGAAAATGGCATAAATCGATAGTTGTCATTCCGGGTAAAGATGAAAGACGCGAACCTTATGGACGTTTCACGGTTACTACCGAGCATTTCTGGTCCGTCAACGGCTGGGTTCAAGAAGGGAATCAGGAGTATGACTACGGGGCAATCATTCTAAATTCTACCATAGGCAACAACACTGGCTATTTTGGCTTCAGGTATGATCCTAATGACACTATCAATCAAAAGCCTATATTGAATACAGGCTATCCTTCCGATAAAAACGGCACACAGTGGTACATGAAGGGGATTGTCGATAACGTGCAGGCGCAAAAAGTATATTACAAACTGGACACAATGGAAGGTAACAGCGGAGGTCCGGTATGTCTAGGCGAGACTAATCAAGTCATTTGTATTCACGCTTACGGCGGTTGTGCAGCCACCGGCAGCAACTCCGGTACCCGGATTAACCGTGATGTATACGCCAATGTGCTGAAATGGAAGGAAGCTGGCGCATCTCCGCAAGCATCCGCAGAATCCGAACACGAAATGGTAAAGGTATGAGTCGGGCATCGGCGGCTGGGCACAAGCCTGAGAACAGGCGCGAGCTGATTGTTATATCAGACCCCGGTGCATTAAATCCTCCAGAGAGCTCCTTGATTCAGCCGCTGCCTACAGTCCACACGCTATTGTCGGAATTGTCTGCGGAGATGGGAGAATCCTTTCAACTGCTTCCTTTATTTGCACGGGAACAGGAAGCTGAAGCTGAGACTGTTGAAATGACCGCTGAGATGGCCGAGGCCAGAGCAGGATTGCACATCTTCTACAGGGTCGACGCTCCCGATGATAAATTGGATCAGATCGCCAAGAAATTACGTCAAGACAGCCGAATTCAAGGTGCTTATGTGCGGCCTGAACCGGAAATTCCCCACCCAGTTGCTTTGGAAGCGGAGAAGGAAGTATCCCCCTTGCCGTCAGCTACTCCGGATTTCGGCGAACGGCAAGGTTATTTAAATGCGGCACCGACAGGGATTGATGCGTATTATGCCTGGACCCTGCCCGGCGGTTATGGTAACAGAGTGCGGATCATTGATCTTGAAACCGGATGGAACTTTTCACATGAGGATTTGCAGGTCAATGAGCAAGGTATCATTGGTACGGAGAATGACTATAACGATCACGGAACTGCCGTGCTTGGGGTGATGGGCGGGGATCACGATGCCAAAGGGATTAAAGGGATTTGCCCCGAAGCGCGCATAGCGGGCATCGCCTGGAATGAAAGCTGCGCGTCCGCAGGTGACAGCCCTGACGTGCTGCTGGATTCCATCCGGATTTGCGCCCCGGAAGCGATACGCAAAGCGGCCGATCAATTGCGGACCGGCGATATTTTGCTGCTGGAAATGCATGTCCCCGGTCCGCACTATAATTATGTCTGGCGTCCCGATCAACGGGGATACATTGCCATTGAATGGTACCCCGATATGTTGGCTGCGATAAAATATGCTGTTGCTAAAGGGATTCTTGTTGTGGAGGCGGCGGGGAACGGCGGCGAAAATCTGGATGCTCCGATCTACGATCAGCCCAAAGATGGTTTTCCTCCCAACTGGAGCAATCCCTTCCGCAGACAAGGAAGGGATTCCGGAGCCATTCTTGTCGGAGCAGGCGCTCCCCCGAAAGGAACCCATGGACGAAATCACGGTCCCGCACGATCCAGACTGGACTTCTCCAATTATGGATCGGCGATTGACGCGCAAGGTTGGGGAAGGGAAGTGACAACTACCGGTTATGGCGATCTATCACGGGGCAGCGGCGAGAATTCGTGGTATACCGACCAGTTCAGCGGTACCTCCAGCGCATCTCCAATTGTTGTCGGGGCTCTGGCATGCTTGCAGAGTATTCATCTGACCCGCGGTGGAAGGCAACTGCCCTACGCAATAGTGCGGGAGATGCTGCGCACAACGGGCAGTCCGCAGCAGGACGCGCCAGGCAGACCTGCCAGCCAACGGATTGGCAATCTACCCGATTTGAGGGCACTGATCTCGCGTTTGAACGGTTTTTAGGGAACAAATTTACCGACATGTGGATTTTGTGAACATATGAAAGGAGTGGGTTTTGCATTGAGTAATGTAGACACGCAGTATGAAATCAAGTTTCTGCTCGATGCCAACCAGGTGCTTACGGATGAGCATACATTGCGCACAGAGCTTGTGCATTTAGATCAATCGGAGGGGCAACAGATCGATATCCGTTTCATAGATACGCCAGAACAGGATTTCTTCCGCGATAATTGGATATTACGTGCCCGGCTGAAACCGAATAAAGATCAATGGGAAATCACCTATAAGAAGAGGTTTAACTTTTCTGAGGGTCAAGATCTGCAGCAGGTAATGGATCATGCAAAGGAGCTTGGATTTGATCTTGAGGACCCCACCTGCAAACAAGAGGTTGATTGGAGCGGAGCTGACCTTACGTTTGATCTTTCCTATGAAGTAAAAGCAAAGATCGTCCAAGAGGATAACTTGGATGAGTGGAGAGGCATTCTGAATGAAAATGCCCCGCCAATGCTGAAGACTCAAAAATGGGGAGAACGCGACTTTAGCGCCATTTTGACAGAAACCAGGGTGTTAGGCCCAATAACTGCTCTAAAGTATAAGGGGCAAAAGGATGGATTTCAAGAGAGTGTGGAGATCTGGACGGTGGCCGGCAATTCCATCGTGGAGATATCGACAGAGGCGACAGGATTAGAGGCGGCCGAGAGCAGCCACCGGACAATGGAGAGTCTGCTGGCCCAGCAGAACTTGCTCCCAATCCAGCATAAAACTTCAAAAACTGGATGGGCTATGGATATGCTTCAGCATCCGGCGAAAAGAGAGGATCCCTTTTCGCTGTTGCTTCAGGGTGGCTTTAATCTGTACTTTCGCCATGCCCGGCCTGTTGGGGGCAATGGTGATGAAGACCCTTTAAGCGAGTTGGGGAAAACACAGGCGCGGCAGTTAGGGGAAATTTTGAGGAATAAAAAAATCCCGTTGCAAATACCGGTTTTTTCCAGTCCGGTTATACGTGCGCTGCAGACGGCTGTCTTGGCTTTTCCGAATGAGGGTGAGGTGAAAACTGATGAACGCCTGCCCAGGGTAGATGAATTACAGCAAGTGCTGGAGATGAAGCCGGCGCTCGGAACCAATCAGGTTTTGGTTGCGCACTATCACACGTTCAAGAATCAGCTCCAGGAGTTTCTGGATCATCTAGCTTTGGTCATCCTCCAACCCCTAGGAACAGAGCAAGGATATCGGATCATCCGACAACTGGATATCTTGCAAGCATCGCTTGTGAAGTATGGTAGCGGGAGTTATTGAACCTGCTGCCTTCAATGACAACCATTGAATAGGGGAGTGAAAAAGGGACGGCAAATTCGCCGTCCTTTTCACATGTAGACACTTCCTATGCAGCAAGTATTCCAGTCAAGGATGCCGCTTTCTGGCATAAACTTGATTGCAAATTGTTCCATTCAAATTCGCCTTTATTAGCGGCTTTGGATGGAAAATCGGTACTAGTTCTCTCTTCTACGCGGACAGAACATGTTCCGATTTAAATGTTTCTTTCCAAATTCTCCTTATTGATGGATTCTGAAATAGTTTTATCCGTTAAATGGCGTATATCTAATTCGTTAATGGAGAGGCAATGGAATAACAAAAGAAGGTTATCCTAAATCGATCGTTGTAAATTATTTGTTATTCCATAGGTCCAAGTGTTTTAATTTGGAATTAATTGTTTTATTAGGATGAAAAGAGAATTTCTTGTCGAAATTACGCCCATACTGAAAGTAAGTCATACAAACAAATGAAAGGATGTATATGATGGTTTTATTAACAAAACAGGTCGAACAAATATGTAAACGGCTTGCTCCGCACGGGTGGAGAGATTTACTTCTGATACATGGAGTAGATATCACTGCACCGGATTTGCAGGGAGAGCTGAGTAAAGAATTAAAGATTGATCGTACGATAAAAGGTTTTGAAGATTTCTCAATTGAAGGAAATCGGGGTATTGAACCTGGCTACCCAGCTAGAAGCTTGCTTTATCACGCCTTAGCTTCACCGAATGTCAATCTGGGGCTTAATGGTTTACCACTGTCTGTATTTCCAACGTTAGCTGAGCTTGATGTCGTCGAGAATTATGTTTATGGCATCAAGCCACCATGCTTATCTGAACTGCACCAGCGTGCAGGTGGAGATCTAGCCATTGTAGTGTTTTCGACGGAATATCGCCCTTCACCAGAAACAGTTCATCGAAAACATGCTGATGTTTGTTTCTCACGCACTGGGGTAGCACGAGTTGGGACGAAGGAGCCCCTTTACAACCCCGAAACCCGAGGGTTTCTTCCCTTTTTTGAAGGCGATGATTTTGCATTTAGAGTCCTACCCGCGCGGTACTCAGCTTACTTAGCAGTCCAAAAAAAAGGGGATTCAGGGAATTTTGGACCAATGAGTATCGCTGAGGTTGCAGAAGAGGATAAAGATAGAATGTTTTGGGTACCTATTCACAAGATTTTTACCGGTTCGGAATGTTTAAAAGACGATAAAGGTAATCCATTGAAGTTAACTTTAGAGCTTAAGGCGACTCTTGTTAACGAGAAAATTCGTCGTATACATCAGGTTTTAAATGATAAAGAATATGTGGGTGAAAGAACTTATGATACCGGCTGGAAAGAACCAGATATTCATGAGCCGCCGTTTTATTTCACTGAGGGAATAGCTGCATGGTCCGGTAATCCTGATTTTGGACCTCACGTGCTTGTCCCTGATGTACATCCAGCACTTATTGAAAAAGCAGAATATAACAATAAGTTACTGACCTTCATTGTTCCTGAAAGCAGTGATTTAGAGGAAGGGACTATTTCAGGTTTAGATATTCGGCCCTTTTCCTCAAGTTTACAATTTCGTTTCTATAAAGAGCAGCAGAGCCTTGAGGAAACAAAGAATGTTATTTTCGGAAGACCAGTGCCTGAATATGTACATGTACGTCATGAACTCTTAGACAATGGAAGCCCACAGAACCTCAACAATATGACAGTGGAAGAGATGATAAAAAAGGTAAGGAGAGGAGGCTACCAAGCCATTCATTATAAAGACTATACAGGGGATGGATGGATAGAAGCAGTCTGTCCAGAAATAACGGATATACAATATTACCCTGCCTATTCTATGGTAACAGCCCCAGACTTCTTCCCGAACTGTGACCAGAGAGAGCTAATGGAATGGTACGAGAAGGAAGTGAATGAAACTATAAAAATTTATGTTTGGGAAAACAAAGATGACTTGCCTTACACGCTATCTGATATAAGATACCCTGTAAATATAAAATTAACTAATGAAGGGTCATCAGTGTTTAGTCTAAACGATGACACGACAACGGCGATCGTATCGACATTGTATGAGCAAATTCCAGATGAAACAACGTTACGTGTCCCTTTTACAACGAGACATTCCTATTTGCCGGATGCGGCTTCTGGAGTTTTCGCACCAGGTTGGGACGTAAGCTACGATCTCAGCAAGGAAGGACAAGAATTTATTGCGGGTTATGGTCTAGGAAGTCCATTCCCTGAAGATGCCAAGCTGTGTGCAGCCTTGAGTACATTTTGGCCCGCAGTTGCCCCGGATGCCGCAAGGACGTTTGAAACAACATATCCTACGGTATGCCCGTTAACCGATGAGGAGCTTGGCATTGTGGAGGGTTTACCTTGGGATGGTGTTCCAGGTCCAATCTTAGATCAAACCAAAGGTGAAGTGGAGTACAATCGTTTATCTCATGCAGACTATGTTGAAAATGCTTTGAACAATAAATTCACTTTGTCTCTTACCGGAAAAATAGATGTTACGGAGTATAAGCAAAGGCTTTTAACGATGGCTTATGTTTATAAAGCGTTAGGATTGGCTCCAAGCCCAAACCCTGAAAATAGCTTAAATAGACAAAAAAGTGAATGGAGAGTTTTATCTTTTCAAGTAGTTGCAGGTCATAATGAAGAGCTGAAAAGAGCCCAGTTGCAAACGAGAACTGAATTTGCAGGTAATATCTATCGATTTGATGTGTATAAGTCAGGAGATGCTATTACACAAAGTAATAGTAAAAAGATCCGATTAACAATCAAAGAAAGAGTCATCCTATTTGTAAGTGGGCCGAATATTTTACTTCGTTACGTAACATGTGAAGATGAAGTGTGGACATATAAGAATGGGAATGAATGAAAAGTACGATGTCATTGTTATTGGATGTGGACCAGCTGGGGCAGCAACTGCAATCACTTGCGCAAGTAAGGGACTCAAAGTTGCCATGATCGATGGGGAGTCTTTCCCACGACAAAAACCGGGAGAAACATTACATCCAGGTATTGAGCCTGTATTGCACCGTTTAGGTGTTGCACAGATCGTCCACCAAGCAGGTTTTTTACGTCATAAGGGACACTGGATTACATGGGAGCAAGATCGTCAATTTGTCCCGTTTGGTGCTGATGAAACAGGTGTTTGGTATGGATACCAGGCACGACGTGCCGAATTTGATTCCATTTTGCTCGAGCGTGCGATGTCTTTGGGCGTAGAGGTTTATCTTCGGCATCGTGCGCTGAGACCGATTATACAAAATAATCGTGTGGTAGGCGTCGTTACAGCAGGAGGTCAATTGATGTCCTCGTTTCTAATCGATGGTACTGGGCGTCAGCACTGGTTAGCAAAAAAGTTGCAATTACCAATGGATACGTATTCACCTCAACTTATTGCACGATATGGGTATGTACAAGGAGAATGCCATCTCCATGATGATGAACCTGCTATTGTTGCCGATCATGAAGGATGGACATGGACAGCAAAGATTGGAGCTGGCATGTACCAGTGGACACGCCTATCTTTCAACAATGTTCCACTGAAAAAAGGGTGGCTTCCAAAAGAATATCAGGAATTAACTCCAATAGGCAAAACTCTCGGAGCAGATATGACTTGGAGAGCAGCTCGACAACCTGCTGGTCCAGGCTACTATTTAGTTGGTGATGCTGCTTCTGTGCTGGATCCTGCCTCATCACACGGTGTCTTAAAAGCAATCATGTCAGGTATGATGGTGGGTCATTTGATTGACAAAGTAAACATGACTGGTTGTAAAGAGCATCTTGGGAGTGAGGAGTATTGTAAATGGATAAGGAAGTGGTTTCAACATGATGTAAAAAAATTAAAGGAGCTCTATGTGCTATTACCGATCAATCGTTCAAAGGGATGGTTAGAAACTGATACTTCTGTCTAAGACGACAATAAAGCGCGTTTTGTGATGATGAGAAAGAGGTGTACACGAGATGGGATTAAATGAAGGGTTTAATGAGACTTTTCTGGGGGAGCAATACCCCATTCCTTTTCCTCAGTTAAGGGAAGATATTGTTCAGATAGCAGTAGAGGAAGGAAAAATATTTCCTTTCACTCATTTTTCAATCGTTATGAATAAGGACAGGAAATTTGCAATTTACGGAGCAAACAATACGGATCTAGAACAAGATTTGCGAATTGACAGATGTAATGACTGGCATTTTGATGAACGAATCGGTGAGGGAAATCAAGTAGGAGACTGGCTTTACGCCGGAGGCCAAGTAGATTTATGGGATCGAGGTCATCTAGTCAGAAGAAACGATGTAGGCTGGGGAGAAGACGTAGAGGGTAATGATGCAGATTGTGATTCCTTTTGCTTTGCGAATATCGTGCCCCAACATAAGAAATTTCACGCTACAAAATGGGGGGACATTGAGAGGTGGATAATTGAAAGAACAGAAAGTAAAAACAAAAAGCTTTCTATTTTCACAGGACCAATATATACAGAGAGTGATCGAGAATATTGTGGATTTAGAAAACCCCTAGGCTGTGGAATTAAAATACCGGCTGGTTTCTGGAAAGTCGCATTTTATATTGGAACCGATGATAAACTACATTCCACCGCTTTCAAAATATTACAAGATGACTATTGGAGAAATGAGGGGGAATTCCATACTTCAAGCTCATTCGGGTTTCTAGAAAGAATGGAAACCTTAACGATGTATCAAGTTTCCTTAACAGCGATTACAGAAGTTACAGGTATTGTATTTGAAGAACACCTATACGAGACCAATCCACTATTATTTAACTCGAATACATTTACGGAGAGCTTGAATATAGTTACACCAGAAATGCACGTTATTCGATCTCGATCAGATCTAATATTGGATCGGACCTAGTGAGTGAGGGGAGCAAAATTTAAAATTTGCTCCCTTAGTTAGTTTGGTTCAAAGGGGGGTGTAGAATGACATAAAGTTCCCTACCAGACTGGAATTTGACATAAAGTTCCCTACTACCCTGGAAAAGAGAAGCTATATGGTCAAATCTTTTTGTTTATTCGTAACAAATATCTAAATTCGATACAGATACTTGTCCCGGTTGCCAAATTGATGACTATCTAAACAATATTAATACTTAGGGGTAGTGATTGATTATCTGTAACAGGTGTCGCGGAAGACCCTTTTAGTAGACAAGAGAAAAAAAGACTTTTGTTAAGATGGTAGATCTGTAGCTAGTCCTTTTAAAAGGTTTGGCTTATCACATTAAACATATCAGATTTTCATAAAAACACGTTAGTAATGAATTAAAACAACTCCATTCGCTGTAATTGGCGATTGGAGTTGTTTTATATTGATAACCAATGATCATAAAAGTTAATTCAGCAATTTCATCGATAAAAGTTTGACTTCGAGTACACACGAAGTATTAAACTAACTACTATCGTCAGTTTTGAACTTTGACGGCCCGTTGAATTTGTTGAGATTCTGCACCACAATCGGGACCATGAACAGGATTCCATGTATCATCCGCTTGACCCATCGATACGTTTTGATAATAAGCTTTCTTTTTCTTAATGTGCATTAATTGAATGTTGTACTCATGAATTTTCTTCTCAAGTGCTTCTTCCTGCTGTGCGATCAATTCTGCCCGTTGTGGAATGGTCTCATCTCCTTGGAGGCACATATCAATGTAATGCTTTACTTCTGATATTGGCAATCCAGAGATTCGCAAAGAATGAACCATACGTAGCCAGTCCAGATCATGTTCAGAAAATAATCGAATGTTTCGTTCGTTTCTTGAAGTGAATGGAATTAAATGCTGATCATCGTAATATCGAATCGTGTGTTTTGTAAGACCGGTCATTTCAGATACATCTTTAACAGTGTATTTAGGTTCGTGAGTAGTCTGATCTAACAAAATAAATCCCCCTTAGGTGTTGACTTCGAGTTACTCGAATATACTATGATGGCATTGTAACAGTGTTCGCGGTAATCCTCAAGTAGTGATTTCCACGATGATGCCTGTTTATCCAAGAGGAGCTTTTAAAATCAAAACATCAGCCACTTCATCATAAGGCTAAGAAAGGAATGATAACCGATGAGAAAAAATAAAGTTTGGTTTGTAACTGGTGCATCGAAGGGACTGGGTCTAGCCACAGTCAAGAAATTGTTGGAACAGGGGTATAAAGTAACGGCTACATCAAGGTCTATTGAGGATTTGCAACAGGCAGTAGGCAAACATGACAACTTTCTACCGCTCGAAATGGATTTGTTGAATGAAACGGCAATCCAAGAGGCTGTAGAAGTTACAGTTAACAAATTCGGAAGTCTGGATATCATTTTTAACAACGCAGGGTATGGTCAAGTTGGTATTTTTGAAGAAATATCTGATGAACTGGCCCGCAAAAACTTTGATGTCAATGTATTCGGTACTTTTAATGTAATTCGCAATGTACTTCCACAATTAAGAAAGCAAAAATATGGTCATATCTTTAATACTTCCTCAATCGGAGGCTATGTTGGTTTTCCCGTAAGCACAATTTATAATGCTGCAAAATTCGCGGTCGATGGTTTGACTGAAGCCTTGACACATGAATTAACACCGCTAGGTATTCATGTAACATCATTAAAACCAGGTGGTTTTCGTACTAACTTTTTGTCATCCGGTTCATTGGTATGGGAAGATTCGAGTCCCTCTGAGGATTATGACGAACTTCGTCAAAAATCAAAAACAAATTTATGTAAAAATGATCATAATCAAGGCGGAGATCCGGATAAGTTTGCAGATCTGTTGATCCAAATGAGTCAAGTTGAACATCCACCTTTGCATCTATTTGTCGGGGAAGATGCTTATAAACTTGCTGAAAATAAAATCGATCATATTCAAAAAGAAATGAAAGTATGGAAAAACCCGGCTACCTCTACAGGATTTGACGAATAAAGTGAACATAAATCCTACAAAATCAGGACATTTTCTAACTCGAGAGGAGATCACATCATGCAGGATAAAGTAATCATCATTACGGGAGCAAGCAGTGGTATTGGAAAGGCAACGGCAAAATTACTAGCCCAAAAGGGAGCTAAAATTGTAGCAGGAGCTCGAAGAAAGGAAAACCTGGAGGAGCTTGTGACTTCTATTCAAGCAACGGGTGGTACTGCTACGTTTCAGGTTACCGACGTGACTCAACGTGGTGATGTGGAGAATTTGGTTCAGCATGCCGTTGATATGTATGGCAAAGTAGATGTGATCATCAACAACGCCGGTGTAATGCCATTGTCAACAATGGACAAGCTGAAAGTGGATGAGTGGGAAAAGATGATCAGTGTCAACATCAATGGGGTGCTTTATGGAATAGCTGCTGCCCTACCTGTGATGCAAAAGCAAGGGTATGGTCATATCATCAATACATCTTCTACGGCAGGACATGTGGTCGAACCTACCGCTGCCGTCTATGCGGGTACGAAATTTGCAGTTAGAGCAATTTCAGAAGGACTGCGGAAAGAATCCGGCGGTAAAATCAAAGTAACCGTCATAAGCCCTGGGGTAACAGAAACAGAACTGGGTCAGGATATCACCGATGAGACTAGCGCGGCAGGATTAAAAGAAATTCGTAAGACTGCTCTACCTGCTGAGGTTATCGCAGACGCTATCGCTTATGCCATTGATCAACCGAGTTATGTTGATGTAAGTGAAGTGCTTGTACGAGAACTGGGAAGAATTTAATCAGATTAGACTCAGGAGAGGAAACACCAAAAATCTGTTCCAAAACCGTTGCTGAAAAAACTAATTTTTATAATGCACAATGTGGCAAATGAAAATGAATGGTTACAGCTAGTGGAAGTATCACACACAGGCAAGTACCCTTTCTTGATGGTCAACAACTGGATATTGATGGAGGATATACAACTCGTTAAACGATAAAACTGTCAGATAAATTAAGTAGATGGAGGTCGTCCAATGAGAAGAGTTTGGTTTGTAACTGGAGCTACACGAGGTATGGGAGCTGAAATTGCTAAAGTAGCCTTGGCAGCTGGAGAGCAGGTTGTCGCTACAGGACGGAAAAAGGATGCGGTTATCCATGCACTAGGTAATGCTGAGAACTTGCTTCCACTTGCTTTAGACGTTACGGATGAGAATCAAATTAAAGTCGCTGTAAAGACAGCAATCGATCGTTTTGGGCGCATCGATGTGCTAGTTAACAATGCAGGCTATGGTCATCTAGGTGTATTCGAAGAGAGTACAATGGAAGAGATACAGGCACAATACGATACCAATGTATTTGGGTTAATGGCCATGACTCACGAAGTGATTCCTTATATGCGAAAACAACGCAGTGGGCGCATATTAAATATTTCTTCTGTGGCTGGTTTAAAGGGAGTGTTCGGTGGTTCCATATATAATTCCAGCAAATTCGCGGTAGAAGGCTTTTCGCAGGCAATTGCGGAGGAATTTGCTCATTTTAATGTAAAAGTGACAGCTGTTTCACCTGGATTCTTCAGAACCGATTTCTTGGACACTTCCTCGGCTAAATACACGGACCAAGGCATTACCGAGTATGCGAAACCTCTAGCAGAATTCCGCGAATTCCATGACAATCGTAATCATCAACAGGCAGGGGATCCTGTAAAACTTGCACAAGTAATCCTTAAACTTTCACAAATAGAGAATCCCCCAGTTTCCTTTATTGCTGGGTCGGATGGGTTAACGTGGGCTGATACCGTCGTTAAGAATCAAATAGAACAGATTGAGCTATGGAAAGACCTATCCGTTAGCACGGATGGAACCTGGGACTAAACAAAATGGATAGGGAGTAAGTATTGCATTCCATAAAATATACGTCATATTACAACGGGTTTTCGCATTTGTTTGATGAGATAAAAAAACATCTCAACTAAGAAATTTAACACCTAAGGAGTTTTAAGTCATGAAAGAAAAGTATAGCAAACTGTTTGAAAATTTTACGCTCAAAGATGGAATCACGCTTAAGAATCGATTGGTTATGGCTCCGATGACAACTTGGTCCAGTAACGAGGATGCGACAATATCAGATGCTGAAGCTGATTATTATCGTGAGCGGGTCAAAGGAGTTGGCTTGGTCATCACGGGATGTACTCACGTAGCAGTCAACGGTCTTGGATTTAGTGGTGAGTTTGCATCGTATGACGATCAGTTTATCCCAAGCTTAAAAAAATTGGCGGATGCAGCTAAAAGTGGTGGTGCACCAGCTATTCTTCAAATTTTCCATGCAGGTAATAAGGCCATACCTGAATTGATACCGAATGCAGATGTCGTGAGTTCAAGTGCGTTGAAAACAGAAACGACAGCATTTATGGAAGGACATGTTCAACCTAGAGAATTACCTCATGAAGAGATTTTGGAGATTATTGAAGCCTTTGGTGAGGCGACAAGAAGAGCGATCGAAGTGGGTTTTGATGGTGTAGAAATACATGGAGCACACGGATTCCTAATTCAAAATTTCTTTTCTCCATTCTTTAACCAACGTACAGACATATGGGGTGGATCTCTTGAGAACAGAATGAGATTCCCGCTTGCTATTGTTGAGAAAATTAATCAAGTGATCAAACAACATGCATCTAAACCTTTTGTACTTGGATTTCGCATATCTCCGGAAGAATCTCAGGAAGGTGGATTACGTATTCAGGATACGTATGCATTAATTGATCGTCTTATAGATGAGAAAGTAGACTACTTGCATGCATCATTAAGCAACGTCTTGAGTTCCAAACCAATGGGGAGTCAGGATGAGGATACGATTGCACAAGCTATTGTAACACACGTAAATGGGAGAGTCCCTGTTCTAGCAGCAGGATTCCTGAGAACTCCGGATGATGTAGCTAAGGCGCTTGATATGGGATTGCCATTGCCGGTTATTGGACAAGCATTGGTTATGAATCCCAACTGGGTAGAGTTGGTACAAAATGGTCGTGAAGATGAGATTGATGTGGAACTTAAAGTTTCTAAAGTGGAACAAATTCGTTTGCCAGAAAAGATGTGGACTGCCATTAAGGGCACTCCAAGCTGGTTTGCAATCTCAGAATGATATCAAAGATGAATTAAGACTTGACTTCGTGTTACACGAATACAATACAATGCCAGAAGAAGCAGGTCCTAGGAGCTCTTCTTTTGGCTCAATAATATAGTAAGGAGGATGGAATGGAAGTTTTACAGAAAGGTAAGAACTGGACAAGTATTGTTTTCCTAATTACAACCTTTTGTCTTGGTATGACAGAATTTGTGGTAACTGGACTATTAACACAGTTCTCAGTAGATTTGAACGTGGATATTTCAGTAACCGGTATGTTATTGGGAATGTATGCTTTAGGGGTAGCTGTACTTGGACCGCTATTGCATATGATGACAATTCGAGTATCACCTAAAAAGTTACTTGTAGGGTATATGGTCGTGTTTATTTTGAGTAATGCAGCCGCAGCTGCAGCACCTAACTTTGAGGTACTCCTAGTATCTAGAATGTTATCTGCTGCCATTCATGCACCCTATTTTGGCGTAGCCATGTTGGTAGCTGTTCGTTTAGCAAAACCTGGGCAGGCTCCACGCGCTATGTCTCTTGTCAATGCAGGTGTGACAATCGCTCTCCTCATTGGGGTGCCTTTTGGTTCATATCTCGGTGGAGTATTTGAATGGCGTTATGTGTTTTGGTTTGTTGTGGTTCTGAGTTCATTATCCTTGTTAGGGCTTATTTTTGCGATTCCAGATCAAAAACCTGAGAAAGCTCCTGATCTTCGAAGTGAATTAAGAATGTTTAAGAATCGCCATGTACTCTTAATCATGGCTGTTGTCTTGTTAGGTTATTCTGGCGTATTTGCAGCTTATACTTTCACCGAACCCATGCTAAGAGAAATATCAGGTTTTAGTGTTCTCGGTGTGACAACCGGTCTCTTTTTATGGGGACTTGGAGCAGTATGTGGGAACTATCTTTCAGGGAAAATCAAACAACATAACTTAACGTTCTGGTTGATTGCTGCACTTATTATGTTAGCCTTTGTGATGTCGTTGTTTACACAGTTACTTGTTTTTCCGATCGTAGCATTTTCACTCTGTTTTTTGCTCGGTTTTGGCACGTTTGGGACGATTCCTATTCTGAATTCAAAAATAGTGTTGGCTGCAAGAGAGGCGCCTTCAATGTCAGGTACCATAGCTGCCTCAACTGTTAACATGGCCAATTTCCTAGGGGCTACTCTTGGAACGTTTCTTGTTAATTCAGGTGTGTCCTTTACGGGATTAACCTGGTTCTCTACAGGTATCGTACTTTTGGGTATTCTGATAAGTTCACTGATGTTTCAATTAGAAAAAAGATCGTACTTCACGACTTCTGCATGATTATAAAAAAAGGGTAAGCATTTTAAACGGGTTGTCACTGTTAAATCAGGCAAAACCGTTTACCTATCAGCTGGTAAAGGTTTTGCCTGATTTAATATCGGAGATGATAATAAAGTGAAAATAGATAGAATCTTAAATAACAATGCCATTATTTCTATCAAAAATGATCAAGAAATCATTATTATTGGGCGCGGCATAGCTTTCAAAAAAAGTATTGGGGATTTAGTTGAGGAGCAGCATGTTGAAAAGGTATTCACTTTAAACAACGAAGATATTAATAATAAGCTCAAAACCTTAATTCAGGATATCCCAATTGAATACATGGAAGTGTCAGAAAAAGTGATTGCCTATGCGAAAATGAAGTTGGGAAAACACTTAAATGAAAGCATCCATGTTCATCTTGCGGATCATATCTACTTTGCTATCCAACGTTTTGAAAGCGGTTTGCTTATTAGAAACGGTTTACTGTGGGAGATCAAACAATTTTATAAAGAAGAATACGAAATTGGATTGGAAGCATTGAATATGATCTGTGATCAATTTGGTGTCATATTACCTGAAGATGAAGCTGGATTTTTAGCTCTTCATTTGGTGAATGCAGAATTGAATGAAGAAATGCCTACTATTCAGAGTATGACAAAAGTAATGCAAGAAATTTTGACTCTGGTGCGGTACCATTTCAAAATTACTTTTGATGAGAATTCCCTTATCTATTATCGGTTTATGACTCATTTGAAGTTTTTCGCTCAACGACTAGTGAGAGGGAATCATTATCAAAGACACCATAAAGATAAGTTGTTTGAGGTTATTCAAGAGCAGTACCCAGAGGCGCATAAGTGTTCGGAAAAAATCAAAAAGTTTATTGAGAATAGCTACACCTATGAATTAACGGATGAAGAACAGATGTATTTAACGATTCATATCGAACGAGTTATACGGCAACACGAAAAGAAACCAATTTAGGGTTGTAACCAAAAGGCAAAACCTAAACAAATCTCTTAAGAGGTGAGTTTAGGTTTTTTGGTCTTCAATATGAGAAAAATTAGAGGAGAATCAGCATGAGCCATAACGAACTCGCTAAAGAAATAATTCAGTTAATTGGCGGAGAAAAAAATGTATCTGGACTTACACACTGCGCCACTCGCTTACGATTCAATCTAAAAGACAATGGCAGAGCGGACAAAGAAACGTTAAAGAAACTGAATGGTGTTTTAACGGTGGTCGAAGGAGGTGGACAATTTCAAGTTGTAATTGGAAATGATGTGGGGAATGTGTATAACGAAATCACGAAAATGACTAACTTAAACACCGAGAACCTGAATGATGATTCTGAGAAAGTAGAAAAGACCAAGTTATCTTCACGCATCTTTGAAACGATATCTGGAAGTTTTTCACCGTTATTACCGGCTTTTGCTGGAGCAGGTATGCTCAAGGCTCTTTTGACTGTACTGGTCCTCCTTGGATGGCTATCCACAGAAAGTGGATCTTATGCAATTTTATCCGCAGCTGGGAATGGAGTGTTTTATTTTCTGCCGATCCTTTTGGGTATTACGCTAGCGATAAAGCTGGGTGGAAATCCGTATGTAGCCGCTGGGATTGGCGCGGCCTTAATGGAGCCCAATTTTACAGGTTTGATGACTAACACTGGAGATATATCAGATTTTGCTGGGATACCGGTCGTGCTGATGATTTACTCTTCAACCGTATTTCCTATCATTATTGCGATCAGTGCCTATATTGTATTGGATCGTTTTCTAAAGAAAGTCATTCTCAAATCGTTGCAATTTTTCCTAGTGCCCATGATTTCGTTATTAATCATTGTTCCATTAACCGTAATGGCGTTAGGACCGATAGGTGTTTACGTAGGTAATGGTATTGGTGTTGTTATTTCTTTCTTAAGTGGACAAAGTGGTTTACTTACGGGTGCACTCATCGGTGCCACAATTACGTTTCTTGTTGTCCTCGGATTACAATGGGGGCTAATTCCTATTATGCTCTCTAACATTGCCGTGAATGGCGGCGATCATATTGGACCGATGTGGGCTGCTGCAACGTTTGCACAGATGGGAATCGCCTTCGGTGTTTTTCTTAAAAGCAAAGATAAAAAGATCAAATCGTTGGCTGGTTCCAGTGCATTGACAGGAATATTAGCCGGAGTAACAGAACCGATTGTTTACGGTTTGATTCTCAAATATAAACGTACATTGCCATTATTGATGATCTCAGGAGCAGTAGGCGGGGGCATTATCGGTTTCTTCCGAGTTACATTCAGCTATCCCGCATTCCATAGTATTTTCACGATTCCGGTGTTCTCACCTATTGGATTGTATGTGGTTGGTATTGCTTCGTCTTTCTCTCTAGCAGCAGTTTTAGTTGTGATGTTTGGATTCAATGGGAAAAAAGCAGAAACAAACTTGGAAAAGTCAGACAACCAGGTTTCACCCTTAACACCTGTTATCGACGACCGTAAACAAGCCGAGGAGATAGGTAGTCCATTATCAGGTGAAGTGAAACCGTTGGATCAGGTGGACGATGTGGCTTTTTCTTCAGGAGCCATGGGAAAAGGTATTGCTATCGAACCAAGTGAAGGAAGAGCAATTTCTCCAGTCGATGGTATCGTATCAACAATATTTAAGACAAGCCACGCCATTGTAATTACATCCAGGGATGGAGCGGAAATTTTAATTCATATTGGAATCAACACAGTCAAATTAAAAGGAAAATATTTTGCACCAAAAGTACAGGCTGGAGATCAGGTGAAACAAGGGGATTTGCTTGTAGAGTTCGATATTGAAGAAATCAAAGCAGAAGGGTATCAGGTAACGACGCCCATTATTGTTACAAATTCCGACCAATACTTGGATGTAGTGAGAATACAAGATCCACTCGTGTTCAAGCCAATGAGACTTTAATTACTTTATTAGCATAAACAGCTCGTTCTTAACACATGGAGAGAAGATAGCTAATCATCTCTCCACTAAATATTATCATAGGAGGCTTATACAATGACACAGATGAAAAAGGAATTTCCAGAGGGTTTTATGTGGGGTGGTGCAGTAGCCGCAAACCAACTAGAGGGGGCATATAGGGAAGGAGGTAAGGGGCTTTCCACCGCAGATATTCACCCGAATGGGATTATGTTTCCCCCAGATGAATCTTCAGAGAGAGTTAATTTATATCATGACGGTATTGATTTCTATCATCGCTATAAAGAAGATCTCGCCTTATTTGGCGAGATGGGCTTTAAATGCTTCCGTACGTCGATTGCCTGGACACGAATTTTTCCAAATGGAGATGAATTGGAGCCTAACGAAGAAGGTCTGAAATTTTACGATGATTTGTTTGATGAGATGCTGAAGCATAAAATTGAGCCTGTCGTGACGATTTCTCATTATGAGATGCCGGTGGGTTTGGTCAAGACTTACGGTGGATGGAGAAGTCGTAAACTCATCGAATTTTATGATCGGTATGCCCGTACAGTTATGCAGCGCTATAAGGACAAGGTAAAGTACTGGATGACCTTTAATGAAATTAATGTCATTTTGCACGCTCCCTACACCGGCGGAGGCCTCGTATTTGAAGAAGGTGAAAATCGGAAAAATGTGATGTTTCAGGCCGCTCATCATCAGTTCATTGCAAGCTCACTTGCTGTAAAAGCCTGCCATGAGATCAATCCCAACGCCAAAATCGGTTGTATGATTGCAGCCTTAACCACCTATCCGCTTACACCAGATCCGGATGACGTATGGGCCGCTTTCGAAGCAGACCGTAAGAACTTATTATTTTCGGATATACAGGTCCGTGGATATTATCCAAGTTATTTAAAGCGACATTTTATCGAGAATGATATTTCGATTGCAATGGAGCCTTCGGACGAAACTATACTGAAGCAGTATACCGTTGACTTTATCGGGCTTAGTTACTATATGTCTTCCATAGCAACAACGGATGTAGAGAAAGCTAAAAACACCACGCCAGGTAACCTTCACCTTGGTGGTAGAAATCCCTATTTAAAACTCACCGAATGGGGATGGCATATTGATCCTAAGGGACTTAGAATCACACTGAACCAGATGTATGATCGTTATCAAAAACCTCTTTTTATTGTTGAAAATGGCTTTGGTGCTTTGGATACCATTGACGAAGACGGGAACATCCATGATGATGCTAGGATAGAATTTTTGAGTGCCCATATTGTTCAGATGAAGGAAGCCATCGCTGATGGTGTTGATTTGATGGGATATACAACATGGGGGCCAATTGATATCGTGAGTGCTTCCAAGGCAGAGATGAAGAAACGATATGGATTTATATATGTTGATCGAGATGACGAAGGGAAAGGAACATTCAACAGAATCAAGAAGAAAAGTTTTGATTGGTATAAGAATGTTATTGCAACAAACGGGGAGCAATTATAGCCTCATGATTTATGCCTGACTCTTATAGAAATAAAGGAGAGTTTCCATGACTGAAAACAATAATCAAATTGCGGCAAAACCCAGAAATATGGTGTTTATTTTCAAAAGATGGCTATTTTACTTTATTGGCCTGATTGTTCTTGCTCTAGGGGTCTCTAGTGTCATTGAGTCTAATGTTGGAGCGAGTGCTTGGGATGCATTTTATGTAGGGTTATCCAAAACGGTAGGACTCACAACAGGCACCTGGGTAATTATCATTGGACTGCTCGTTATATTCCTGAATGCCTTTTTAGGCAAAAAACGTCCTGACTTTCCCGCATTTATAACCATTTTCACGATGGGAGTAGTCATCGATTTCTGTACGCTTCTTATTTTTCAATCCTTTGAATTAGTCGGCCTAGGCGCAAGAATTGCGCTGTTTGTACTTGGTTTTATCTTAATTGCAGTGGGTTCAGGGATTTATCTCCAAGCCAACTTTGCAGCACACCCGATGGATAGACTGATGTTTGTGCTCAATGACAAGTTTGGCCTCAGTATCGGGTTTGCTCGGTTAATTTGTGAAGCGACAGCATTGATCTTAGGATTTTTATTATCAGGTCCTGTTTCGTATGGAACAGTAGTTATTGCACTCAGTGTTGGTCCTTCTATACAATTTGCATACAAAAAAATGGAGCGGTTCTATACTCGTATTACTTGATTCTAGCTTGGGAGGATGGTGCAGCATATGAAGATACAAGCCGTAGTTCAACAAAAACCAGGAGAACAGGCTTCCATAAAAAATGTTGAGTTGTCTGTCCCTAGAGCTGATGAAGTTTTGGTCAAAATTGTAGCCAGTGGCATTTGCCATACCGATCTCTATGCAACTGAGAACAGCTCTTATTATCCAATTGTTTTAGGTCATGAGGGAAGTGGGATTATTGAGAGCGTCGGAAACAACGTAAACCACCTTCAGGTAGGAGATCATGTTGTTCTTTCCTATACTTATTTTGGTACATGTACGGCTTGTTTGGATGGCAGAACATACGAATGTGATCACATCTATCAGAACTTTGAGGGTCTACGTAAGGATCAAACATCACCGATTAACTATAATAAGCAAACCGTAGCTGCTCTAATTCGGCAGGGCTCATTTACTTCTCATGTGGTTTGTCATAAAAATAGTGTGGTGAAGGTGGAGAAAGACTTAGATTTGCGTCAACTTGGTCCGCTAGGGTGTGGCTTTATGACTGGTGCAGGTTCTGTTCTCAACTATTTGAAACCGAAGAGTGGTGACTCAATTGTAGTTATAGGTGCTGGGAGCGTTGGATTGGCGGCAGTCATGGCTGCTAAAATCGCGGGAAGCCATCCTATTATTGCTATTGATCAAGTTGCATTTAAATTAGAGACTGCACAAAGTATTGGGGCGACGCATTTTATTAATGGAATGAAGTCAGAAGATGTAGCACGAGTTCTATTCGAAATTTCAAATGGAATTGATTATATATTTGATACAACGGGGAATGAACAGGTTTTGAATGAAGTACGAAAAGTGATGAAACCAGGAGCAATCGGATGCGGGGTAGGGGGTAACAGACCCCATCTAACCGATACCGAGATCAACGAAGGAAAAACCTGGGGAGAAGTAGACGAGGGGGCTGCCATTCCGCAAGTATTTATTCCCCAATTAATCCAGTATGCAAGAGATGGTGCATTTCCTTTCGCGCAATTAATACGATATTTTCCACTGGAAGAAATTCATACGGCTATGGATCTCGCTCGCCAAGGGAAAATTATTAAACCGGTACTAATCATGCCATAAGTACTAATCACATGCTTTAATATGCTCTCCTGAAGAGAGAACTGGGAGCTGTCTATTCAAGCAGCTCCTAACTAAAAAAAGTAAACGGAAATGATTAGCCGTTTACTTTTTTTACTTTGTGTCATTTTATTTTGGGTACTTTGAAAGGAAACTTTAAAAAAGAAGATTGGACATCATATTATGATATCGGGAAAGTTTATGAAGGAAAAGAATTCACACTGTCAGACTATCTATCTTTTGAGAGTAGATATATTGATGCAATAGTAACTCTAATGCAATGTATGAAAGTTTCTTCGTTTAAAATTACAAACGTAGAAAAATATGATGATAATGTTACTCAGAATCTGTCTATTTCGAGTAAAATGGCTGATTTGTTTGCAACCGTAAAAGATGGTGATACCATTGATAATTCAAATTTATCCGATATATGTAAACTAATTCTCCGAGAACATTTATGGGGGAAACAGTCCGTGTCATCCATGTTTGTTCATTTCGGTAATGACTACTATATGTACATTGGACTACAAGAAGAATGTGTGGGAAATCTAAATGAAATCAGGAATTCAGGGTTGTTTGTTGAAACATATACTTCTCCGTATCAAAGCTAGATTGATAATGTCTAAGTCGATATGACGCGGGACAAGAACATTGTTCCATTCAAAGTTGCAATTTTAGAGGTTTTTCGAATTATCAGGTCAGCCAGTAAATACTGGTTGGCCTTTTTTTATATTCGTTTAACGGTTGGGTTAGCAGAAAGATCGTAGCGGTTTAATGGGTCAGTGCCTCGAAACAAAACAGTTCTCTCACGACCTCCAAAAGACTACGTTTAGGCTATAGAATTTAATGTATACGTTTTTGTATTAAAGCTTATGCTAAGAATGGAAAACTCAAGCACAGGAGGGTACACATGAAAAAGAAAATGCTTCTAGTTCTAAGTATTATATGGTTATTGGCCACTATGTCTCCAGTAAGTGCAGGGCCATTAAATGTGGAAGAAATAAATCCCAAGATTAAATCAAAGGAAGTTAGCCCACTGTATGCCACTATTCCTGGAAACTTTGAAGTTGTTACTAAAAAGATTAATGGTTCATTTGTAATTTTCTACTTGTCAGAGAATGACTCCGTACTGAGTATTTCTGAGAGCTATTATCAGGGACAAGAAATCAATCAATCGGATAAAACCGAGATCATAATTAAAGGGGATGTTAAGTACTTTTATAGCCCATTCATTAACAGATCTGGAGGAAGCATAGCTTGGATTAAAGACGATATCCTGTTTGAAATGAATAGTGTGTACTTTGATAAAAACACAATGTTAAATTATGCAACCACACTTAAGTAGTAAAAGAGAAGACGCGATTCAGTTACAAACGATCTATATACATATGTACAAAATACGAGTTTTGTGAAACAGTACTAATGATTTAAAAGCTGCACAGTGATTTTTACCCCTGTACAGCAATTCTTTATAATCTTCGAATTAATCCCAAACTACTTCTGTTCCTGCTACAAAGTCATGAATCGCACGTCGATCCTCACGCAAACCGACCATAAAAGCACTCACAATAACTCCGATACCCAAAGTTAATACGTACACAAGTCCAGCTACAACAACTCGCATCAGCATCGTACCAATTTTTGGCGGTTCGTGTGTATCGTATTGGCGGATTCGAATTCCACATATACGTTTGCCTATGGTTCGACCATACCAGTAAACTGGTAATAAAATTGAGTATAACGCACTAAGCAGTTTGGCAATCGGCTCATCCGTATCAAAGTTGCCCGTCAGCACACCTGCAATAATCACTAACGGAATTGAAATAATAAGACTATCCAATACACCTGCTCCTAATCTAATCCAAAAACCTGCTTTATACAAAATGCTTTCCTCCAAGCTACAATTTTAAACTAAACGGCTAATTTACTTCATGAACTCCCTTCATTAAAATATCTAACTTTATGTAAACAACTCAAATAGTATAACAGAAAATTTTACCTTTTTACGATAAAACTCCTATTTCATTTTAATTGCATCCTTTGTGAATTTTATAACAAACTATCGAATTAACTTAACCGCTGTTCATATTCACTAACTACTTACTCTTACATAATCCTTTCTAACTGAACCACCAATGAAAACACCATAATAATTATGTAAACCAAGAAGGCTACTCAACATTTGTTAAGTAGTCTTCTGTTCGTTCTGCATCTGTCCTCTTCGCCAAATCTTATTCTCCACAATGGCATAGACTAACCCCGCGACGGCAAATATCCATATCGATGTCATTCGGTTCAGATGATATCCATTCACGAAATATGGACTGTACATGAGATCAAAAACCCACAGCCCGCCCCATCCAAACCCAATCATATAGATGAAAGTTCTCACCATAGGAAAGCATACATATTTCCGCAGCAGCCATGAGATCGGGCTAAGAATAACAACATAAAAAGCGACTAAATATTGACCGAATCCCAGGATGAGCGACAAAATATATATCAAGCCCCCTAGATTACGTAAGCCGTAATACTCTGTCGTTGTAATATGGTACCCTTCAATCCTCTCAAGCACGATGAGTGCTGTAAAGAAGATCCCGATAAATATAAGTCCTAATACCATGTACCGTTGAACCGCGTTCACCAACATCAGATCACCCCAATGTCTAAACGCAGCCAGAACCACTCAAGTTACATGATTTCGAACAAATTACACAATTACACATAGGCGTTATTAGGTTCTGTTAAATGTTAGATTTAATCTATCGTTTCAATGGCTCTAATCCAACGACTACTTCTTACTTCTGACCTTCCAGAATCATCGTACCCAAACGGTCCATAAGCTCCATTCTCCCCATCGCTGTGTACGAATAATTGTAATTATCGACATTAGAGATTTTGTAGATCTTTCCATTCTTCACTGCGTTCATGTTATTCCACACCTTACTATCTACCATCTTATTCTCGCTATTCTCCATCAATAACAGACGATCCGGATTAACGGTAGCCAGAGCCTCCAGTGCGATCTGTTTACCTCCCCAGCCCTCTGGATCAGGGATACCCTCTGTGCGCTTCAGGCCCCATTCACCGTATAACATCTCAGCTGCCCCTTTATTGGAATAGATGACCAGGTTGTTTGGATATGTCTCAATTACGGCAAAGGATTCACCATGTACAGCCGCCTCCAGCTTTTGTTTCCACTCTGCAGATTTCGCATCATATTTGGCCAGATATTCATTTTTCTTGCTTTCTTCTCCAAACGTATCTGCCAAGAATGTCAGGCGTTCTCTCCAATCATAGTAGGAGTATGGCAATGCAATTGTAGGTGCAATTTTAGATAAAGTTTCATATTGATCCGTGTTAAAATCCTTTCCCAAGATGATCAGATCCGGATTGGCACCCGCTATAGCTTCAATACTGAACGGGAAACCATACCAGCCCAGATTAACGGTATCTGCACTCAGCTGATCCTTAATGGTTGGCGTGAGTTCCTCCGGGTTACCGTAATCTGCGCTCATCGTGGCCACAGGTGTTTTCCCAATGATCAGTAGTTCTTCTGTAGAGCCGGATAGATCAACAATGCGCTCTGGATTCAAAGGGATCGTAATCTCTTCTCCATTTGGGTTGGTAATCAATTTGGTCGTTGCTTGTGCAGTCCCCTCTGAGGAGCTGGCCACTTCACTGGTGGTCTGGGTCGTTCCACAGGCCGCCAAGGTGAGCATACAGCATAGTGCAATCCATACAGGAATTCGTTTAAACATCGTTGTCATTCTCCTTTTATGTCAGTTCATTAGCCACATGAGGCTTATTTGCTTCAGTTACTTTATCTATCTCATCGAACTCATTATTATACGTTTACTTTTACCTGCCAGCCTTCTGCATCCTGTTGTAATTGCCACAACCGAGCGTAGATGCCTGAGTGATCTAACAAATGCGCATGAGTTCCTTGCTCTACGAGCTGACCTTGGTCCAATACAAAGATCTGATCGGCATTCTGAATGGTCTTTAATCGGTGCGCAATCAAAATAACCGTCTTGTCCGCGACCAATTCATTAATCGCTTGCTGCACGGCGGCTTCGTTCTCCGGATCAAGTGAAGCTGTAGCTTCATCGAGCAATACGATTGATGCATTTTTCAACAAGGCACGTGCAATGGAAATCCGTTGCTTCTCCCCACCAGATAACGTCGATCCACCCTCGCCAACGAGCGTATCGTACCCTTGAGGCAGACTGGAGATAAACTCATGACAACAAGCTCTGCGTGCTGTTTCCTCAATCTCGAATTGCGAAGCGTCTTTCTTTCCTACACGAATGTTGTTGCCGATCGTATCCTGGAACAGATACACGTCCTGGAAGACCACAGAGATATCCTGCAACAGCTTCTCGGGGTCCATCTGATCAACGGGTTTGCCACCAATGCGAATGGTGCCTTGCTGTACATCCCAGAAGCGGGCAATGAGACGTGTGACTGTACTTTTACCACTACCGGATGGGCCAACCAGCGCAGTGATGGTATGCGGCTCAATCGTAAAGGACAAGTCTTTCAAGACCGGCTGCCGGTCATCATATCCAAAGGTCACCTGGTCGAATGAAATCGCCTGATTGGGCTGTACATCTCCCGTTCCTGCCATCGGGGCCTCCTGCTGCACATCCATAATGCGTCTTGCACTATATGCTGAGTACCGCATCTCCCCATAACTCATCAGTACAACCGTTAACGGTTCGAATACCTTTGTACCTACCAGCAAAAATAACAGAAATACCGGTAAGGACAACTCACCACCTGCAAGCAAATAACTGCCCACCAGAATCATCCACGTCATCCCCGATCGTGCGAGCAACATCGCGCCCATGATCATCGGTCCCATGATACCTTCCAACCGAATGGAAGCTGATTTCAATTCGTCAAAAGAACGACGCAGCCGTTCAAAACGTTTGCCCCCCATATTGTGGGCCTTAATCTCACGAATACCGCTCAGATACTCCTGAAGCCGGCTGGCGGCTTCGTTTTTGGCTCGAACATGGTTCTCACTCAGTCGTGCCTGAATGGAATCCGTAAGCCATAACAGAGCCACACCTAAGGGAACCGCAACAAACATGGTTACGGCCATTCTCCAATCCACCAACAGAAGTCCGCCAAAAGCAAGTACCGGAAGCACAATCGCGCTGATCAGCTGTGACAGATTGTGAGAGATCGTATGCTCAACCTGACCATAATCACTCAGGATCAGATTTGTCAGATCTCCAGGATCACGTTTTCCGAAAAATCCTAGTGACAGATGGCGAATGTGTTCGGCCAGTTTCAACCGTCCTGAAGCCGCAAGGCTGTATGCTGCCCGATAGGTCTTGTCATAGAGTGAAGCGTACGCTGCATATTCCACCAGAAGCCAGGCAAACAGGATGCAGCATACAACCCACATTCGGTTGATATCCAGTCCTTTGTCTGGTTCAGCGAAAGATTTATATATCGTATTGAATATGTCTACAAGCAGCGCCGCAGGAACAATCTTTGCAATCCCGTCCAGAATCGCTGCCATCACCGAAGGAAGCAGACTATGCGGGTTACCGCCAGATATATTGTATAAATAATTCTTCATCGTCCTGCACCTCCAAGCTTCCAGGAAGCTGCACTGATATGGGCCTGCCACATGTGCTCATATACTCCGCCTAATGCACGCAATTGATCATGTGTCCCACGCTCAGCAATTGTCCCTTGCCGGATCACAAGAATTTGCTCTGCTGCACGAATCGTTGTTAGACGATGCGCAATAATCAGTACCGTTTTGCCTTGAACCAATTGGGCCAGACCTTGCTGTATCTTGTGCTCATTCTCTGCATCCGCGTAGGCCGTCGCTTCATCCAAGACCAGAATGGGAGCATTTTTGAGCAGTGCTCGTGCAATTGCAATTCGCTGTGCTTCACCGCCAGATAGATACGTACCGCCTTCTCCGATTTTGGTGTCATATCCGGCATCCAGTTTCTCAATGAATTCATGACAGCAAGCAGTTTGAGCCGCAGCTATAACGTCCTGTCGTGAAGCCGATGTATTGCCCATCCGAATATTTTCTTCAATCGTATCGTAGAACAGATGTACATCCTGAAATACAAAGGACACGGTATCCATCAGTTTCTCCGTACCCATCTCCTGAATCGGAATTCCACCAATCGTAATCTCACCTTCCTGCACATCCCAGAAACGAAGCAATAGATTCGCTATGGTTGACTTTCCTCCACCAGAAGGTCCGACAAGTGCCGTCATCTCGCCTGCTTTGGCTACAAAATCAATCTGATCAAGTACAGGTTTATATGCTTCGCTCTCCTTACGTTCATAAGCAAAAGATACCTGCCGAAAGGCAACCTCATATGTATCCGGAACTTTGGGAAACACAGGTTCTCGTACAACCGGCTCGGCAAACACCGATTCAATCCGTTTCTGTCCTTCCACAATCTCTCGCATCCCACTACCCAGATACATTAACTTCAATAACGGTGCAGATAGACTCGGGGTAATGATCAGAAACAGAATAAACGTGATCGCAAACGACTGATTCCCCGCATTTCCACTCGACAGCAGAATACCCACCGGAACGATGAATGTAAATAACGAGATCATGATTACAAAAAACAGTCCGTAGGATGTTTTACACAAATCTGTTATTTTCAACGAAATATCCCGATAACGCGTCACCGCCTGTTTAAACGTCAGAAACGAATCGGCTGTAATCCCAAATACTTTCACTGCCGGCATACCTCTCACGTATTCAACACCCGTCGCATTCATCTCTTCGATGGCAAGTTGAAAATCACGATAAGCCTGACGGCCTTTTTCGCTGCGGAAAAGGCGACTTTGGAGCCAGAACCCGATTCCGATTGGAACCAACAGCGCCAGCGCCATCCGATAATCGAGCCAGAACAGATATCCCAAGAGCATCAGTGGAATAACGATCGCACTTACCAGATCCGGCAACTGATGGGCGATAAACTTCTCAATTTTCTCCACACTGACTTCGATGATCTTCTTCAGCTCACCGGTTGCCGTCCGGGTATGATACCCCATGGGTACTTTGGCAACATGCTCCGCAAGTCTAACTCTAAGCTGGTACAAAATGTTGAATGCAGCGATGTGTGAGCACATCCCCCCGATATAAAGCGCAATAAGCCCTGCAATGAGGGCTACGAATGCGACGATCCCCCAATAGATCAACAGATCTCTGTCCATCGCAGATGGTTGGCCCGCATGCGTTAGCAGTTCCTCGACGATCTTATACACTCCGACAAAAGGAACAATCTGCAACAGACTCGACAGGGTCGAGAAGATACTTGCTGTAATCAGCAGACCTTTGCGCTCCTTCGTTACTTGCATTAGTCCGGACACTTCAGATGTGTTGTTCATCTCACCCATCCTGATATTAATAATCATTCTCAATATAGCACAGTGCTATATACGCACATTAATATCTCATAGAGCCCTGAATGATCACTACCTCTTCACGGAGCATTAATACCTCATCACGGATTATTGTTGTCTAACAGCATCTTATAAGCCCTATTGGACATATGACCTCGTCGCTTAACTTGAGAATGTCTGGTGAAGTATTTACATTCTTGCCAAGCAAAAAAATTGTTGTTGGAGAAAGTTTTCGTTTTTTGCTTGTATAGATAAATATGACTTCTTTGATCTGTAACTCCCGTAATATTTTCCATTTAGTATGGATAAATATGTGAAAGAGTTACTTACATCATTTAACTGTCGCCTATTGAATTCAACTGTTAGTATGTTATATTATATTTCAACATGTTATAACATACAAAAGGAGTGATGCAATGCAATCGCCAGTATTAACTATTGGAGAACGGTTAAAAGAAATACGAGCAACTAGAAATCTTACACTTGAAGATGTTTCTAAACTTACTGATGTAAGTAAGCCTATGCTTGGACAGATTGAAAGAGGACAGTCTTCACCAACGATTACAACTCTTTGGAAAATCGCAGTGGGCTTAAAAGTTCCTTTATCTTTATTATTGGAAGAGCTAGAAGATGAGTGCAATGTGGTTGATACACGGTCCAAAGACGCTATCATTGAAAATGATGGAAAAATGAGAGCATTTCCTGTTTTTCCTTTTGACCCTACCCGTAACGTTGAGATATTTTATATCGAATTTGATCCTGGGTGTCACCATCCATCTGAAAGGCACCTTGAAGGTGTGGAAGAATATGTTTTTGTGCTACAAGGTATGTTAGAGCTGGTAGTCAACACAAAAAAAATTGTTCTAAAAGAAAATCAAGCACTCCGCTTTCGTGCTAATGTTTTTCATTCCTATAATAATCCCTATCAAGAACCATGTGTCATTTACAACATGATTTTTTACCCAAGAACATAGGCAAGTTTCATCTATGATCTTCTAGAAAATATTTTAAAAATGAGGTGTGATGATTATGGCAATTGAAAAAGTAAAAGATTTTTTTAAACAATATGGTATGGATTCTCAAATTATCGAATTTGAAGTATCTAGTGCAACCGTGGATTTGGCTGCATCTGCATTAGGTTGTGAGCCAGAGAGAATCGCAAAAACACTTTCTTTTATGGTGAATGGACAAGCTGTTTTAGTGGTTGCTGCCGGGGATGCAAAAGTGGATAACAAAAAATTCAAAGAGTATTTCAAAACAAAAGCAAAAATGCTTTCTCCTGATGAAGCCATTGATATGGTTGGTCATGCCATTGGAGGTGTTTGTCCATTTGCTATTAAAAATGATGTTTCTGTTTATCTAGACATATCTCTAAAACGTTTTGACACAATCTATCCAGCTTGCGGGAGTAGCAATAGTGCTATTGAACTTACAATAAAACAATTAGAAAAATACTCTAGTTATTCAGAGTGGATTGATGTGTGTAAAGGATGGAATGATTGATTTATAGTAGCGCTCTATGGAGTAGTTCTATATGGGGTAGCGCCAACATTTTGACTGTTATATAAGCTAAGCATTAGCGGACATTTGCTTAAAGCAGGAAAAATCCGCTGTCTTTGTGCCTCAACGTCCTTAGCGTATATTTTCGTTAAAATGTTGGCTGTCCCCTCAATCAATTATGAAAAGCTCTCCAGAACGAACCTTCTGTATTAATGATATCCTTGATCTGAACAAATGGAATCGTAAACGTTGGAAAACCTGCCGCATAGGGAGCGATGTCATATGGATTGAAGTAGAGATGTAGAGCATCCGCTGTGACAAAAAACGGCTGATCCCCACTAATCCCCGTATAGGTGTCCGGAAACACATACGAGTATTGAGGATCATTTTTGATCTGATCCCCCACAATCTGGCTCAACACTTTTACATAGTCACTATTCGGTTTAAATAAATCCTTCAACTCATACAACTGACCATTCGTCAGATTAATGATCGCATAGATCATCGTAGGCATACCATGCGCTGCACCCGCCGGGTAGTTATAACCTGTGAGTTGCAGTTGCAGCAATTGCTGCTGATAAAACGTTATATCAAAATCACCTGTATACGTGTAATCCAGCTGCTGATCGGCAGGGATCGGTTTAACCTGAGAGAGTTGCTTCAACTTGGCATTCAGCGCAATTTGCTCCGCTTGGTTCGTTAATCCCTCCACCTGCGGATAATATACGAGGTAGTCCCTGTTTGGTTTGTACTTCTCTTCGCGTACACGGTACGGTGGATGAAGTGGAACGATTGTATTTTGCCGCCAGATGATCTGTCCGGCCCGATTCACATACGATAAACGCTGGTCTACATAGGCCTTAATCAGATCTGGTGCCACGACCTCCAGCGTACCCGAACCTTCTACATGGGGATACCCAGCGGCAGGTCTTCCACTCAAATCCAACAGATAGGTCTGTCTTCCATCCGATGCGGAAGCAAGGCCGTTTTTGTAATTGCCTACTTCGCGATATAGGAACTCCGTAAGTCTTCTGCCATTGGTATCTGCAATCGCGTATACAGAGCCAATATACGGCTGCTCCGGATTAATTGCTTGCCCCAGCGCATAACGATGCTCGCCTAGTTCGCGGATGTCATTATAGGCGGGTTGAATGATAAACGATCCTTGCGTATTAATGACGCCATAGTTCGATTTGTAGTCCTCTGCTGTATTAACGATCGCTTGCCCGTTGTTAAAAGGAAATGCCGATGAAAATTTGGGCTGAATACGAATATTACCCCGTTCGTCGATGTACCCATATTTGCCCGAGGTTTCTTTTTGAAAAGCAAGCAGTCCATCCCCCAGTGGTCCCACATAGGCATATGGATACGTTGCGAGCCGATGTCCATTGCGATTAATGAGCGCATATTCATTGTCCTTAATCTGCACAACCGCTTTACCATCTTGAAAATCATTCGCCGAAGCGAATTGTGCCGGAATCACCTCATTGCCCGACGCATCCAGATAACCGTACCGACTCACCGATCCATCTGCCTGGCCAGGATTAGAATCGTAAAATAAAGCTCGACCGTCGTTCATGTTCGAGATATACGGGTACGCCCGTTTGGTCAGGACTGTACCTTGTTCATTAATCATCTTAAATCCTTGAGGATCAATTGTTATCGCCCGTTCTTCGGAAAAGGAATTGATGGAATCGTATACAGGTTGAACGACATACTGCCCCTGAAGATTAATAACGCCGGCACGACCGTCCTTCACAACCACAGCCAATCCATTCGGCTGAAACTCTTGCGCGTCATCCAGAACCGGCTCAAGCCGAATGTGACCTTGGGCATCCATATACCCCCAACGCGTCCCACTCGTGGTTCGAACGGAGATTGGATATAACCATGTCGCTACCCGGGCATGGCTTACAGGGACCATCGCCTGCTTAATTTTCTTTTCCAGCTCCAGTAGCGCCTCTCTGGAAGGATACGCTTCCGGAAAGCTGAGTGCTTTTTGAACGGAAGCAAGTGCTGCCGGATACTGGCCGGCATGGTACTGAGCATCCGCAAGGTAATACCAGTAAAAGATATAATCAGGATATTGCTGGGTTAGTTGCTCGTAATATTGCACCACTTTTGGATAATAGGTTGCATATACGTCCGGTGCAGGAACCCATTTCCCATTCTGCCATCGGATAATCTCCACACGATAGGCTTCACCTGTGTCATGTATCCAGAGTGCAATCTCCACTTTCCCATCTCGACCATGCGGACCAGGCATATCTATAATCTCTGCATAGCTATAGTATAGATCGTCAGGCGCCAGATCTTTGAGCCCTGATTCGGTCCACTCATATACGGCAAGCTTAGACCAAATAGAACCAATCCGCCAACCGATAATGAGATTGTTCCTTGCCGTTGAAGTTACAGGGGCTGCAGTCATTAAAGTCACCCCATACCCCAATCCCTTAATTAGTGCCATCTTGATCCAATGTCCTTGAACAAATTTCAGAATGAGCAAATACAGCTCACCATTCAACTGATAGACTGTAGCAATCTCCGGCATACCGTCACCGGTAAGATCTGCCGCATAGATCGCTGGATGTTGAACAGGTTTATCAATAGTGACGACCGTTGCGCCAGCCGGAATATGTTGATTCACAATTTGCGTTAACAGCGGTTCGCTCATGGACATCTTAGTTTCCTCCCTTATGACCGCATTCGCCTAATGGTATGCGTCATAAATCGGGATATGACATGTAATTCATTTTATATAAGTTGAACTAAAGAATATTCTCACTTACCACTCCGATAACAGAACAGCCTTCTGATTGCACTTATTCCCCGATTCTTTGATTCACTTTTTATATTATCTATCTTGCAAAGTTACTTTCTCTCCATTGATTAGCAGGTAGCTCACATCATTCACCGGAATGGTCTTAGGGGATATCCACTTAATGAAATCCTGATCCAGCTGGAGGAAACCGGATTCGCCAGTCAACTTTGTACCATCCTTCAGGTGCACTTTAATACTCAGATCCTCCATCCGAATCATACTCAGTGCCTCACCTGTAAGTGTGACACCAACCGGGGAAAGAGTAACATTTGCCTGTAAGCCTCCATTTGCATCAAGCTGAATGTTTCCTGTTTTACTCAAAGCATTTTGACTCAAGTTAAAGGTCGTTTTCCAATTTCCCTGCACAACTTCACTTATGCTCGTAAAGCTGCCTTGAATTCTCAGCTTATCTAAATTGTCAACAGCAGACAGATCATACACAAACTCCTCATAATCTCCTCCATACCCGACCCCATCTTTCATATAATGTCCATAGCTAACGGAATATTCAGGTATATCGAGTTTTTGACCTTGCTCATCCGTGAAGTAGAAATATCCATGATTATACTCGCCAATCTCATTATTCGGATTAATCTGAATGTGTAACTTGCCCTCCACAAAACCTATATTGGAAATATGCATCCAATCAATACCCTCAACGGGGACATTCGTTACATCCTGATGCAGTACGGGAATTGGATCGGTTTCCAATTGAATATCGGTTGTACCTCCCAAGCCACTTATACGATCTTGATCCACGATATCATAGTTATTGTTTTGCTTTTCTTGTAACAACTGCTCCCAGTCCACTTGTACGTTGTAACCATCTTGTCGAGATGCACCTGACATCAGCGTATTGATCTGAACGGTAATCCGATTTTTGCTGACTTTTCCTTGAATGAGGAATCGGACAATAGCCGTTTTGTTCGCATCATCATAATGAATAATCTGAGCGTTGTTTGCATTACCTCCGGTTACTCTGTAATCATATACATCCAGTGTATCGTCAATGCGATGACCCGTCAGATCCGATAATGAAACATAGATTTCCGTTGTATCTCCGTCCCTGACAGCACCTATAACCTCCATTCGAATCCCTTGATCTTCACTCACCTGATGAACAGGCTGAAGAATGCCAATCCGATCTACACCTAGAAAATGAAGAACAGTAGACAGATCAATGATGCCCACCGATGCAGCTGCCCCTGTAACAAGACATAACGATAACGCAGCGGTTACAGGAATATAGATGGCTTTGCGATACCTTTTTCTTTTATTCATGGACTTCTTTGTCTGTGCGGATGGAGCGGATGGATATAATACAGATGGATAAAATGATGAATCTGATCTCGTAACGGTCGGTGGTTCATTCAGCGCCAATTTATCATAGAACAACTTTTTAATATTAAAGAGGTTCTGCTCAGTGAATTCTTTTTCGGATTTTCGCATTTGATCGCCTCCTTTATTTCCTATTCATCCACCATGTCCTCAATCGTTGCCTGGAGCGATAAAGCTTGTTATGGACTTGCCTAACGTGTAGGGACAATGCTTCCGATATCTCATGGGGTCTCTGTCCTTCGTAAAACCGACGTTTCATAATCTCCCGTTCCGGTTCTGGAAAAGATTCAATCATTTGATTAAGTTCCGTATATGTCTCTTTACTGATCATCTGAACCAACAAATCATCCGTTTGCACCGAATGAATCTCCTCTTCATATGTAAGCTCAGTTCTTCGATTAAGTTTCCGGTAGCGATCAATCGCTTTATGTTTTGTGATTGTTGCAAGGTAATTTTTCAGGCTACTTCGCCCAAACTGGAATGCATCCGGATTCTGCCAAAAAGCAAAAAATGTATCTGCTACGCATTCTTCAATCTCTTCTGTCGATGCATGATGTAGGATGGAATGAGCAATCTTCCATAACAAACCTGCGTAGTGGTTCATCACCCATTCCATGGCTTCAGGATCACGATTCGCTACTGCCTTCCGTATCTGTTCTTCTTCCACGATTAGATGTCCCCTCCCTTCCATGCTCATATGATCACGAGTGCTCGTGTTGATCCGTGCTTCCTACCTATATTCGTTTGGCAAATGACTTTTACTTACTCCACGATAAAAAAAGATTTGCAGTGGCCTTGTAGCCTTCTGCAAATCTTCTCATCTTCTATAATACATCTTATTTACTACATCATATCGCTCTCATTGGCCTTCGCTTCGATTACTACCCAATATCACGCCTCTTCTTGTACACTGAGCTGTACATATTGGGTAAGACGACAATACTGAGATAACAGCAACTCTTCATCCCCTTGTCCAAGAGCCACGCTACGTCCTTCCTTAATGACGTGATTCAACAATTCATGAAGGAAACTCTTCTGCAACTGTAAGGATTCCACTGAGAGCTGCTCAAGTACCTCAATATCTCGGATCGTAAACTGAGATAACCCGCGCAGCAGCAACTCTTCTGACCAGCCGTTAATTTTCTGCATGAACTGATTATATTCTTCCAAGTCTGCCCATCCTCCCATTACCGATATCCAGTTTCAGACTGAGCACCGTTTGACCCTTCAGGAAACTGATTGGGCTAATCCGTTTTGGTTCCACACGCACAAAGGCATAGAAATGTTCAAGTGATTGGGAACCATATCCTGACTCCAGTCTTTGGATCATCGCCTGCCAGTCAGATGAATACGGGAGAGTGAGTGCCAGTCTTTCCCCTTCGGTATTCTCAACCGTCAGGACAAGATCCTGCGTTTGTTTGACAAAGTTATGGTCCACGATTCGAGAAACTTTGATCACAGCCAGTCGTTCTTTGGGAGCAGCAAACAAGTCGAATGATCGCGATTCCTCTTGAAGTACAGACGTTACGTCTTGCATGGTTTTGCCCAGATTCAACGTTTCCACACCCGTTCGTGTCAAAATCGCAAGTTTGGCACCTTCCCCTGAAGAGATCCGGCGTTCTTCATTCACTTTAACTGAATGGAATTGAACTTCTTCACCCACAAACTGGCGAAAGGTCAGATTAGGCAGCCATGGTGTGAATGCACCATAATGCTCTGTATATGAGAACTGCTGATCATCATAATATACAGCACGTACATCGCTATAGGTGTAGATTTCCTCATCATCGAAACAATAGAAATAATAAGTGATTCCACGGAAACCGGATCGTGTCTCCCAAGCGTCAGCTCCCAGTCCATACAGGTGAAGTGAAGGAACCGTAAAGTATTTACTTCGAAAATTGCCAATGAGCTGACTCTGCTGAATGACAGACACCTTTTCTTCTTCAAGAACCTGGAGTGCAAGATATAGCTTGCTTACCCGATCCAACATGGATTGCATGGAGAAACGTATATGTCTGTTGAAAAACAACTGTAGTTCTCCTTGAATCCCTCGTAAACTGCGTTCTATGTCAGGCAGGTTGCCACTATGAGCAGCGATTGCCAAGGTCTCCAGTTGTGCCATATAGGACTGAGGAAGGCGGGCCAGTCCCGTCTTCAACAATCCTGCCAGCATAACCCGACATTCCTGCACCGTCTGAAGAGAGAACTTGGCTTCGTACACCCGTCCACTTAATGCATCCCTATCATCTAGGCCTTTTAGGTTCCGGTACCGTAACAAAGCTTCAAGCTTGGCCATTTTCCCGGCTGTCTGCTGCACCTTACATAGTGCTTTTGCAAGGTTCGCTTCCTCAGTAAAAGACACCTCGATATTCTGGGTGGTCAGATGAACCGTAAGAAGTGAATCTTCAAAGATCTTAATTTCCTCTGGGTATCTCAGTCGGAAAACAACTTCCTCAATCATGGAAGAACTATACGATTTAATTAACACGGGAAGGTCAGACTCCGTCATCCAGCGGAAGCGAGACTCGATCTCACGTGACACCGTATGCGGAATTTCGCTTGGATCGTCCACATTTGATACTAAGTTTGATGCTGATTCTGTTACTGATACGTTTTTTGGTACGTCCAACGGATCATTGTCCGATATCCCTGAGTCCTTATCCAGCGCATGCTTCTCGTCTGCATTCATTGAATCCTCTGCCGTATATTCCCGTTGATCATACAGAATTGCAATAAGCACATGCTTGCAGATATGATCGGCCGGGCAGGAGCATTCCCAATGATCCAGCGTATTTTCAAGCGTACATTGTGTCCCGTCACTGAGCTGACAACTCACAGATGATGCATTCCATGTGTACGTTACACTTACACCATTGTCCAACTCTTTCAAAGACCTTTTGTACAACCCCTTGTTGGCATACCGAATCAGATAATCCTCCGTGCACAGCTTCGAAAAAATCCGGAATTTTTCCTTGAATCCATTCACGTCATCAACGCCCCGTTGCTCTCAGAATGTCGTAGATCGTTTCACTGAACACGCGACCTGGAACGTTGCCTAGAGCAATGGGTTTGTTGTCACCATAGTAATAATATTGCTTGTTATTCGGTTTGAAGAAATGAAGGGATTCCAGGGTAATGTCATCCAATCCCTCGTAATACGTGATGCTCGTACCGCTGAATTGCAATTCTGCAACAAGATCTCCGTACTCTTTATAAAATTCATGATACCAGCCGCCGTCCTGTGCCGGTCCTTTGATCCAACCGTATTTCTCCAGTGCTTTGGGGAAAGCCGTTGGTGAGAAATCAGACTCAGGCAGACGATCGTATTCACTCTTTGTCTTGTCCTCATCTTCAGGCTGGTGAATCTCACGATTCAGTTGCTCAAATGGCTGCTTGATCTCGTAATCCTCCAACTGCGTTGTCCAACCTTCAAGCGTCGCCTGATCCAGTTCCAGCGGGTGTATAAGTCCCACTTGCGCACCCGAAGGCAGATCAACCTCATCTTCATCCACAGAATTGAAGGTGCCGTCCTCCATATAACGGAAGGTGCTCATCAGAGCGCCATCCTCATACGTTCCCCAGATCAGACCAACAGCAAATTTTTGCATGATTACATTTTGTACAAACAATGCTTTCCACTCATCGGCAGACCACAGACGTTGCTTGGACAATGACTCTTCCAGACGCTGCGCCTGAATGTTAACCATGGATTTGAGATCTTTTTTCAGCTGTGTGAAACGTGCCTTGGACTGCGCTGCCAATTCAGGATCATCTTTCTGTGCAGGAGCAGGCAGACTCTTCACGGATTTGCCCGTTTCTTCATTTAAGACAACGACTTGTAAGTCTCCATTGACCTTAACCAGGAAGGAACGCTCTCCGTAACTCAGCTGCATGGTTCCTTTTTCATCAAAACCAAGTGTGGTGACCAGCCGATCCTCCAGTTGTTCCGAGGTAAGTCCCATATTATCGGCTGCAAGTTGCAACGCTTCTTCTGCTGCACCTTTCACCTGACGGTTCTTCACGCCACGTTTGATCTTGTCAATCGCCATAAGAGCAGATGGATCTTTCAGATAAGCGAGCACTTTCACAGCATCTGCTGCAATCGCGCCGCGGCTGTTTTCTGTCCATTCCTTAATTTGCGGAGCTAAAATATTTACAATCTGAATATCGCCAAAGAGTGCTGATACATACATCACCCATTTCTCTTTTGCAGGAGCACCTTCCTGAATCCAGACCTGGAGCAGTTCACTTGCAAAACGAGCGAGCGATGCCTCACTTACGTAATCTCGTAATTCATTCAACCGTTCATTAGGACCGGATGTATGATCCAATGATTGGACCAAAGCATACTGTTTAATCCGGTCATCTAAAGGCTGATTGTCTTCAATACGTATCAGTGAAGGGAGATCTTTCAAGGACAACCAGCTCAGTCTCGACAACTTTTTGGCATCCGCCTGATCAGCGAGTGCAGCATGGGCATACTCTGGACTTAGATCTGCGGTATCCAGCAGAATTTGGATCAAGCTCTTCCAATCGTCGGACTTCTCTTTCTTCAAAAGCTCACCATACAGCTCCTTGCTATTTTCCAAACTGCGGATCGCGGTCAAAGCCATCTCTTTGATTCCCACTTTTTTCTCCGAGAGGTAGACGAGCGTATACAAGTCCTGATCAGGAATTCGGTTGAATTCCGCTAACGCCACGCCGTTGGCCTTTTTGGAAGAATCCTGCAGTCCGGCACGAATCGCTTCAGCCAATATTTTCTTCGATAACTCATCACGCTGTTCAAAGGTAATCTCCAGAATTAAAATGCGTGTATCTGTTGGCAGTTTCTTGTACTGTGTCAGTGCATAGTCCAGATTCTGCTGAATGATTCGGCGGTATTCGTCATGCGGCATCGATTTGTATCTGTAGTCGGTCATGCCATTAAGTGAGATCAGGCTGGTTAGCAATTTCTCACGTTGCACCTCAGGGTCTTGCCCGTAACGTTGAAGCAGCTGCTCTCCACTAAACGCGTATGAATTGTACATGTCCGAGATAATATCCAGTGTCCAATCGGGATGAGTGGTCAGGATTGCGAACCTGCGCATCGCCTCCGAATCCAAGGGCAGAAAACTAATACTAATGAGGTTGTGAACACGCTTTTTATCCCGATTCAGTTGATTAAACAACCCACGACTATTTGGGTCCTCCCAATATTCCTCCAGGGTGTTTTCCCCACTTAAGTATCTTGCAATCGCAAGTCCTTGACGTCCCCCGTCCAAAGGATGCCGAAGAGCGTTAAATACCGCTTGCTCCAGTGACCCCTCCGCATTAGGCAATGTCAATCCTTGATCCTCCATGAATTTCTGAATGCAGAGTTTGAGGAATGGCGGTTTGATAATCTCGTATGCTCGAATCGCTTGTTCAGGACGATTCGCGATCGCGGATTGTAACATGTTCCAAGATACCGTGTACGAATTAAGCTCGTCCCGCAACATTTCAACCAACTGATAAGGTTCATCCAGAGGCACAAGTCCAGCAAGCAGATCATTTGGACTCTTGGATCTAGGGTCCATACTCAGCAAGTAACGGCGAACTTCAAGTGGATAAATCTCATGTAATTGATGTACTGTGTGAAGCAAAACATGCCCAATCTCACTATTTGTATCAAGGAACCGTTGTTTACCTCCACTAATGTTAATCAGGTACAACAAGGCACCACTCACAAGTACCATAGTTTGATGGAATACTGTGTGTGAACATTGCTCTTTTGAAGAGAAAGACGTATTGGGATACAGTTCAGCTATGAGCTGACTACGCTTCTCCTTGAGGAATTCATCCTTCAATTCTTGGGAAGATCCGTTATGTTTCCCTTGAATATTACTGACCACTACAGGTTCAATCAACGTATGTAGCTCGTCCCGCAACTTATCTGCATCATTAGCCATCACATGTTGAAACAACACTGGTAACGATTGAACAGAAGATTGAACCTCTGCAAGATGAGAAGCCGTGTCACTGAGTCTTGAATATAATTGCAGCAGCATTAAAGCATTAATTACATCCCGGTAATCCCCTTGACTGTCCGCTTTTTTGGAATCAAAAAGCCACTGGGCACGCTTTAATTTACTCTTTAATTCAGTCAGAATTTCGTTCTCGCCTGCAAACTGTTTGATCTTCTCCAACCGGGACAACAATCCATCCATACGATCAGCGCTTTTGCTCTTCCCGCTTAATCCGTAAGCTTCGGAGTCATTTCCCATACAGACAGTAAAGGCATCCGTTCTCCATGAATTTCTTTTGGAATAATTGGATTCCAGATATATCACAATAGCCCCGGCACGGTAAAAGATATCTCCATCGTCTTTTTTGGCAAGCTTCATGAGCAGATCAATCGTTTGATACACATAATGACTCGAATTTCCCATCATATCCGGGAACTTGTCTGTCGTTCCCAAGACGTAATCGATAATTTCGGAGCTTCGATCTGTTTTTAATGAATACTCGTTTGAACAGGTTACTGCGAATTTCTCCACCAAAGTTTCAACTGCGCGGTCTGCGGTAAGCATTACACATTCCTCCTTGAATTTAAGTGATGATCTCGCCAATCCAATCCGCGAGTTCGTTAGGCGTAATTGCTGCTACATGTGCCCCCATATTGGTTAATGTCTGTGCGGCATGTTTGTTATAGACTGAATCCCCGTTAAAATCGAGCGCGGTGAGAACCAGCAATTTACATCCTGCATCGATGATATCTTTACAGGCTTTGTACATCTGCGCAATCGGGTAACCTTCCTCCAGATCACTAACCAGAATAAAGATGGTTTTGCCCGGATTATCGATTAACGTCTCGCCATAACGCAGCGCTTTGGTAATATGTGTGCCCCCGCCGAGCTGTACATTCATGAGCACGTCTACGGGGTCTTCCAGCCTGTCGCTCAGATCAACAACCTGCGTATCAAATATGAATAATTGGGTGCGCAACGCATTCAAACGGTAGAAGATGCTGGCCATCACCGAACTGTAGATGACTGAATCCAGCATACTGCCACTTTCGTCCACACCAATGATGATGTTCCACTTGTTATGGGGCTGGATATTCCCATCGAAATACAGACGATCAATCACAAACCTGCGCTTGTTTTTATCGTAATTTTTCAAATTCTTGGTGATGGTTCGCTTGAAATTCAGATTGCGTAAGGATCGTACTGAACTGGAGGTATAGCGACTGCGCTTGCCCATGATACTGGCTCGGGTCTGCGATTCCAGCTTGCTGCGGAGCTCTTCAACCACAGTTCGCACGATATCCTTGGCGCTCTTTAATACCTCACCTTTCATCCGTCCTTTGAACTGCATAATATTCTTGAGCAGATTCATGTTGGGTTCAAGGGATTCAAGCAGCTTTTTGTCCGTTAACAATTCTGTCAGCCCGTAACGATCAAGCGCCTGTTTTTCCAAAATTTCTACCGTTGGTTTGGGGAATAGATCCCTGACCTTGTGCAGCCATTTTGGTACAGTCAGGTTAGACACACCGCGTCCTCCCTCTTTTCGGTAACCTTGTTCTTCACCGTATTCACGGTTATACAGATACCCCAGAATCTCATCGATTTCCGTATATTGAAATTCAGCCGAAGTGTATTGGTCTGTATTACACAACCCTTCTTCCGCCGATTCACCGAGAATCAGACGCCATCGATTTAAGGTTTCAGCAGAATGTTGATCCCCTCGTTTGCTTCCATCCGGATTGGAACTTTCATTGATTTCTCCGGTTTCGTCCGTTGTCCGATTCGCTTCATTCATATTAGCTTCCATGCGGCAAACTCCTTTCGAAGCGCTTCATCCCACGTCTTGGACTGAATCAGCATCTGTTCATCGACCGCAGGCCTCAACATCTCCTCTGGTTCAACCTGATGCAGACTCGCCACCCGCTCCGCAATCAAGCCCGTCTCCATTGGTGTAAAGTAGGTGAATGCCAACCGCAATTCCGGTACCATACTGATGAAGTCGTCGTATGACAGCTGTTCAATCAGATAATTCAACTCAGACAAGAGCTGATCTTCATATAAAAAAGCGTCACGCGCTACAGTGAATACTCCCTGCAAAAAAAGTGCCGTTTGACGGGTCTGATCCGGTGTACCATGGATATACCCGCGAGCACGATCAACAATCTCATCCCTGGGCCTGTCACCGAGCCCTGAGGAAATAGCCACACACACACCCTCCAGCTGAGCCGGAAGCTGGTGATCAGACAGAAGCTCATTCAGGTGAATTCGGAATGTCTCATCCTGAAAATTCTCCTCTGATGACTCCGCGAGCATGGCTAGCAGCTTCAATCCCTGAATAATAGCTTCATGTTCATCCGGATTGGCTCTGGAGAGCTGTAACAACTTGTCTACGGCATTCCTATAAGCTTCGGATACCAGGTCAGGGAGATGTTGCTCGTCAGATAATCCCAGCAACCTGCGGTGTTGATGAATTCGGTTCAAGACATGCAGACTGTTACATAAGGATAGAAAATTCCCGTCCGTTCTCAGCGCTGAACGGACCTGTTCATAAAGTTTCATCGCAGTGTCCTGAAGTCCCATGAGCAGCGCTTGAAGCATGAGTCGGGCAAGTTCACCGCTATGATGATCCGGTACTTCCTGCATCTGTTCTTCCATTTTGCGTGTAGCGGCCCCGGCAAGTGTTCCACCATAGAGAGAGTTCTCTATCAATCTGGCTTCAATGCGAGATGAGTACATATAAACCCAGGTTTCGCGAACAAGATTCATATCACGCTCTGCGATCCAGTCCGGCCCCGATTGCCGTTTCGCGAATTCCGGAACCAGATAGGTGATGCATTGAATCAATTGGCTTATCTGACGATGCTCCGGTTTCGCATACAGATCCAGCACTTTCTTGTGTTGACCTGTTGTACGAATCTGCAGTTTGTACTCTGTACAACGAGCCTTGAAGTCCTCCACGATGGGAATACTGAATGAATTGGGAGCCACGCTTCCAATGACGTCTCCTGTCAATAACTGCTGCAGCTCTTGCAGCGGTTTATCAGTCGCCAAGGTAAGCTCACCCTTCACAAAGGAAGAGAGTGCTGCATCCATCAACTCATAGACGCCGCCTTCCCTTTTACCACGAAGCCCGGCAAGACCTTGAATCATACTGTATGCCTCAATTGCATCACTCGTTGATACATGCTCGTGTCCATCCCGTAATTGGCGCATCAGCCGAGATAACAAGTCCAGAGCCGTTAGATTATACGGTGTACTCTTTTTGCGAAGCAGCTGGTTCCAGATCTGATCGTAATAATTTACATAAGGCATGCCGCTCGCATATCCATTGAGCCGATCCGCCTCAGCAAAGGTATAGACCATCGGGTACATTTGTTGGTGAACCGTATCTGGATTAACCTCACTTTGTTGAGACGTTCCTGGTTTACCTTGTCCATCCAAACGTTGGTCTGTATGTCGTTTATTCATTTCTGGCTGTTCCAATTCCGATTCATGTTTCTCTGACATCAACAGTCCATACGTATGAAACCCACCGGTAATGACAAGCACACGGTCATGCTCCTGCACCGCTTGTTGAATATGTTGTTTCATATGTGCTTCTCTTGCCAGATCACCTGAAGACTGTAATCGTTCCGTGGAATAGCACATTCGGGATAAAGTACAATACGTGAATACATCCTGCACGAATGCCCGAGTGGATTTTTCCAGACCACCAATTTCAAACACCTTTTCCCACAATTCATCAAAACTGCGACAGTTTGTTTTTTGGCATAATCGGTTAATGAAATCAGACCCCGCAAGCAAGGTTTCGTCCTGAATGGAGATCTCCTTTTGTTCTGTCTGGTCAGATTTGGATGCACGAGTGGAGAAGTGTTGATAGTCCAAATCAATAAACTTCGCCGGAATGTCCAGCCGTTTTGCTTCTTTCAAAGCTACATATTCAGGCGAATACCGAAGCATCGGATAATAGCAGGCTTCTCTCTCCAATTCACTCTCATAGGTATAGTACAGACTGACAGGAGGTATCGTTGCCTCATCACTCAGCACCGAAATTAATGGATTACCGCTCTCCGGTCCTTCGATCAGAATGATATCCGGCTTGTACTCCCCGATTAATCGTAACAAGTGATACGAACATGCAGGGCTGTGGTGTCTAATAGGATAATAGACCGTATGATTACTCAGGTTATATACCTGGGACTCGAACAAGGATTGTAACTGCTCAACATCAGGGTCCAGAACTGCTGTTAACCGATCCATTTTCTCTCCTCATAATAGTCCTTCCACATTCCCTCTTCTCTGGAACGCTCTTTTACGACCTTGGAGAAGTAGGTTTTGAGAATGGACAGATCCTTGTCGTTTTCCTTCGCAATGGTGCCCAGCATGTTCTGCACCAACCGATCCAGTGCAATAGCTTTATCTTCGTAATAATAGGAAGTCATCGCACTCTGGACATAGACAGACACTGCTTCCGCCGTACTCATGGATGCTTGAGGGGTATCGAGCTTGTATCCTTCCCGTGTCATGCCGGTGCGTAGTTCCATAAATGTTGTAGCCAGCAATTCAACCACATCCGGGTTAATTTCAATATCAATTCCACTATGTAACAACAGGCTTCGTGCCTGGGATTCAATGATTTTGGCTTCCATCTTTACGTTATGAATGGGCTTGATCGTTTCAAAATTGAACCGACGTTTCAATGCACCACTCATTTCGTTAACACCTTTATCCCGAATATTGGCTGTAGCAATAACGTTAAATCCCGGTTGGGCAAACAATACACCACCATCCAGTTCAGGAATGCTCATGACCTTGTCACTGAGAATACTGATCAGACTATCCTGCGCTTCCGCGGGACAACGTGTAATCTCTTCAAAACGGGTAAGAATGCCTTTCTTCATGCCGTTATATAACGGTGATGGCACAAGTGCAGCTTCCGAAGGGCCTTTATCAAGCAACATGGCGTAATTCCAGGAATACTTGATCATATCTTCTGTCGTGCCTGCTGTACCTTGAATCGTGTTCAGACTGGTACCGGAAATCGCAGCAGTTAACAGTTCGCTAAGCATAGTCTTGGCTGTTCCGGGTTCTCCCACGAGCATTAATCCTCGATTGCCTGCAAGAGTAACCACTGCACGTTCAATTAACACGTCATTGCCATAGAATTTGCGGGTAATCGTGACTTCTTCTCCATTCAATAATGCAGGCTTATCCCTGCCAATAATAAAATCGCGCACATAGGCGGGAGATAACAGCCAGTTCGGGGGACGTTTCCCCAGATCTTCCTCTCGCAGCGCACGTAATTCAACCTCGTATAATGTCTCGGCGGGTGGTTTAAGCATCTCCATCGTCAAGGTGTCTCCTCTCACGTAAACAGATCGTATGTTCTTATTCCTATCATTTTATCACAGCACTCCAGCAACTACCCGGTAAAACGTTAAAAATGGTTGAAACGTCCTTCTTATCAGCACTTCTTCTAAGTCCATGGACATAGCCTCTAGCGCAAATATGAAGGTGAAATATCCTTACAGCCGTGCCAACACACTGGTTTCGGATCCGAATCAGCATGCTTATTACCCATTTAAAAGCATTGTAGGCCATATGACCTTAGGAATCATTACACTTTCGATCGTGTGTTTCAACCAAATGAAGCCCATTATTACAAAGAAGACACAGGCCATCAGCAGCCTGTGTCTTCTTATATGTTCATATTTCACCCAATATCTATGAATTTTGATCGAAACTAACCAATCTCTCAGAAGACTCTACTTACATTCTACGCCCACACGAAGCCGAATACAGCTCGTACCACTCATAACGGGTAAGTTCAATATTCGTTGCATCACGACAGGCCAGAATACGTTCTGGTCGAATCGAACCAATGACAGGTTGAATCCCTGCTGGATGCTTCATTAACCAAGCCAATACGATGGATTCCGGTGTAACTCCACGCTCCTTAGCCATTCGATCAACCAGTTGAGCCGTATGCTCAATCTCCGCGCGCTGTCCCTCAACTACCCTGCCAGTAAATCGCCCTTGAGCAAGTGGACCCCAAGCTTGCAGTTGAATATGCTCTGCCTGACAATATTCCATCGTGCCATAGGGAAACACGTTGTCTCTGGCTTGAGGACGATTTACCGTCACACCAGCTTCTACGAATCCAATTTTGTCTAAACTCATCTCTAACTGGTTCACAATCAGAGGTACTTTACTATGAAGCTGAAGAAGACGAATCTGTTCAGAACCCATGTTGGACACACCAAAATGGCGCACTTTACCGGAATGATGCAGCTCAGCCAGTGCTTCTCCAATCTCTTGCGGATGGGCAAGTGGGTCAGGACGATGTAACAGCAAAATATCCAGATATCCGATTCCGAGCCGTTCCAGGATACCGTCCACACTCGCCAGGATATGTGCACCTGAGGTGTCATAACGCTGTGGCCCTTCATCATCACCCACAAGACGTATACCACACTTCGACTGTATAATGATCTGTTCACGCAAACCGGGAGTTTCGGATAAAACTCGTCCCAAGACATGCTCTGCCTTACCACGTGTGTAAATATCCGCCAGGTCAAAGTGATTAATGCCGATTTCAATAGCTGCTTCTACCGCTCGATGACCTTCTACGACAAGATCTGAAGTAATGGGGAACCCATCCCATTCACCCCCAAACCGCATACAGCCAAGAACCATTCGACTTGCCGGAATCTGGTGATGATGCAAAGGAAGTTGTGCGTAAGACATGTCAGCGTTCACCTCATTTTCATTTTTACCAAGCATAATAACCGATTCTCTCTACCATGTCTTCTTCCATCTTCCTCTATTTTCCTGCTCTATCATCCATATGAAGAAAAAACAAGGTTTCAAAAGCTTGTGTATTGAATATATAGAGGGTGCAGGTATTATGCAGGAATATGAGAGGAGATTTTGCATTTGAACCCAAATGAACCCAAAGAGTCCTCAAAGCCAGCGTTTTTTACCAAAGAATTCACACACAACCCTTACCCGGTATATGAAATGTTAAGAAAAGAGGAGCCTGTTTTCAGACTCATGTTTCCTCACGGGGAATTCGGCTGGATTATTACGCGATACGAGGATGCAGTCCAGATCCTGAAAGATCCTCGCTTCAGCAAAGATATGGTCCGACGTTACGGAGCTGATAATCAAAGCATCTTCTCCAATAATATGTTGTTCTCCGATCCACCGGATCATAAACGTCTTCGGGGACTTGTGCAGAAAGCATTCACACCCAAACTGGTCGCAGACATGCGGAGCCATATTCAGGACATTGCTGATGAACTGCTGGACAACCTCCCGTCACAGGAAAAAATGAATCTGATCGATGACTTTGCCTTCCCGCTGCCCATCATTGTCATTAGTGAAATTCTGGGAGTCCCTCTTGAGGATCGTGACAAATTCCGCATCTGGTCCAATACGATAATTGATGCTTCCATAGCCGAGAGCGCCGAGCTGTTTGAGCAGCATGCCAGGGAGTTTACGGATTACCTGACGGCCTGGTTTACAAAAGTTCGCCGAGATCCCGGCACTGATCTGATCAGCCAGCTCGTCATTGCGGAAGAATCCGGGCAGCAATTAACTGAACAAGAACTGCTTGGCGTTGTCTCCTTATTAATTATTGCCGGTCATGAAACAACCGTGAATCTGATCGGAAATGGGATTCTCGCCCTGCTGGAGCATCCGGAGCAACGCGAACTGCTCATCAACCAGCCCGAGCTTATTCACAATGCCATTGAAGAGATGCTTCGCTATAACGGACCGGTGGAGTTCAGCACATCCCGCTGGGCTCTGGAAGATATTGAATACCGTGGACAACGTATCGCTCAAGGTGATCTTGTCATTGTTGCGCTTGATTCCGCCAACCGGGACGAACAGCAGTTTAAGGATGCTGATATTTTCGATATCACACGCGAGAAGAGTTCGCATCTGGCTTTTGGCAAGGGCATTCATCTCTGCTTGGGAGCACCGCTTGCTCGTCTGGAAGGTGAGATTGCAGTCAGCACACTTCTGAATCGTTTTCCAAATATACAGCTTCAGGCAGATGTGAATGAACTGGAATGGAGACCTGGTATGAATGTTCGTGGTGTCAAGGAAATCCCGGTTCAACTAAAATAATGGCTAAATATGAATAAATGAAAGTGAGGCACATGACATCATGGAAATGAACACCTTGGTATGGATCGTTTTGCTGCTTCTGATCTTTGTGTTACTGGTCAGAGTCACCAGCCTGCAACGCCAATTAAATGAATTGAAAAGAGATGTCGAGCGTCTGGAGAACGGTTCAACCGGCAGCGTCCGATCCGACTTCAATTACACCTTGTCGCCGAAAGAAGCACTTCCTTCCCACACAATCCAACCAGCCCAAACGGATCTGGATCAGGAACTGCTTACACTTATACAACAAGGGAAAAAAATTATGGCGATCAAACGACTGCGTGAAGCCCGAGGTCTTTCGTTGAAGGAAGCCAAAGACTATGTTGATTCTCTGGATCGGTAATATACAACTCACATAACTCTCGGGAGAAGTTACTCCAGACTTTCGGCTGTTAACACAGACGCATTAGAAAGTGTGGAATCTTCGTCCGAGAGTTTACTTTTCAAACAACATATGCTACTGTATTTCTATATTACTAGAAATAAGAAATAAAGACGAAAGGACAGATCATTATGCAATCAAACTCAAATGAGATTGAACAAGTCGTCAAAATTCATAAAGCGCTGGGCGAACAAACACGCTACAAAATCATTCAGATTTTATCGGGCGAAAGCAACCTGTGTCCTGCCGATCTGGAGAGCCGCCTTGTTACGGTTGCCCTATCGACTCTGTCTCATCACCTGAAACAGCTGTCCGATTGTGGTCTGCTCACATCGCAGAAGAAAGGTACGTATATCTACTACAGCCTAAACACGGAGACCGCACAAAAGTTTGTTCCCTATCTGCTAAATAAATAAAAAATTTGATTTATATTTCTATATAATTAGAAATATTGAAACAACGCACAATATTTATTAGTAAAACCAGGTCACCTAAGTTTACGCTTATTCCAATATTCATTATCTAGGTTGTAACATTACCATTCGCGCAGATGGGTTGCATTCAGAGCATTCATGTCTTGTTCTATCGTCTTTATTTCTATATTTCTAAAAATATAATAATTATAATTAGAAAGAGGTTATGTTTCCATGTCTTCTACGCTCAAAATCTATGTTCTTGCCTTGGTCAGTTTCCTTGTAGGAACGTCCGAATATGTCATTGCCGGCATTTTGGATCGTATTGCAGATACGATGAACATCTCTTTAATCGCTGCCGGACAGCTCATTACGATTTTTTCGCTCGTATACGCGCTAGGTACACCTGTCATTATTGCACTGACTTCGCGCTGGGACCGTCGCAAGCTGTTGCTATACTTCCTCGGTCTATTCGTTGTGGCTAATGTTCTTGCCTACCTGTTGCCGGGTTATGGACTGTTCGTGGCAGCACGAGTGTTGATGGCTTTGGGCGCAGGTGTTGTTGTTGTCACGGCATTAACGGTCGCTTCCCAAATAGCAGCGGAGGGCAAACAAGCTAGTGCAATCGCCACAGTAATCACTGGATTTACGGCTTCTTTGATCGTTGGCGTTCCGCTCGGAAGGCTTGTAGCTGCATCTTGGGATTGGAAGCTTGTTTTTGCCGGTATCGCTGTTCTTGGCGTTCTCGCCATGCTGGTAATTGCGGCCGCCATTCCGCCTTCCAAAGCAGAAGCGCCTGTTCCGCTGAAGAAACAACTGTCTTTGCTCAAACAGCCACGCATTGTACTGGCACTGCTGGTGACATTTTTCTGGTTAGGTGGTTATTCCATTGCCTACACGTACATTTCACCTTACCTTGTATCCGTTTCAGGAATGAGCGAAGCACTACTCAGTTCAGCTTTACTCGCATTTGGCATAGCAAGTCTGATCGGTTCAAAAGTTGGAGGGTTCAGTGCTGACCGATGGGGTGTAAAACGAACGCTGATCACAGGCATGACATTACATATCGTAAGTCTGGTCCTGTTGAATATAACGGCAAGCTCTCATCTCGCTGTCTTCCTTGTTCTGATTTTGTGGTCTTTTGCCGCGTGGTCCTCAGGACCAACTCAGCAATATAACCTGGTCACCATGGCTCCGGAATCCTCTGGCATCATGCTTAGTCTGAACAGTTCGGTGATGCAATTAGCCATGGCTGCCGGCGCAGGTATTGGCGGAATCGCGGTCAGCAGCGTTTCATTATCATCCATTACCTGGATTGGCGCTGTCGGGGTTGCTGTTGCCGTCATCATCGTTATAAGCTCGTATCGTTCAGCACCTGTCAAAAGTACACAAGCCAATACATCGCACAACGTTGCATGATATGAATTTGTAGTACAAAAAACAAACCAAAAAGAGAGGCACTGTACGTATACAGTGGCCTCTCTTTAACCATTTTAACGGCTATTCTATTACCGATAAGCAGAACTCTTATTGAGCCGTAACTGCACCATCGATCGGATATACTGCACCATTGATATACGGTGCTTCATCTCCAAGCAGGAAAGAAACCAGGTTTGCGATCTCTTCTGGTCTGCCCAGACGTCCGGATGGAATGCTATCAACGGTTACCTTGAATACTTCAGGGTTGTCTTTACCGAACTGAATGACCATCGGCGTCTCAATTGTACCTGGGGCAATCGCATTTACACGAATGTTGTCCTTGCCATATTCAATCGCAGCTGTGCGGGTCAAGCCCACTACGCCATGTTTGGTTGCTGCGTATGGTGCAACTGCGGGTACACCAACAATACCGGCTGTGGAGGCCGTGTTCAGAATGGAACCTCCACCTGTTTTGAGCATTTCAGTAATTACATACTTCAACCCGTAGAATACACTTCTCAGGTTAATATCAATAATCTGGTCAAACTGCTCAATCGTATGTTCAATCAGCTTAATACCAGGACCTGCAATACCTGCATTATTAAAGAACATGTCGATTCGTCCGAACTCTTCGACTGCTTTTTTCACATAATTCTCAACTTCAGGTGCTTTACTCACATCTGCTTGTACAAAAATAGCTTTGCTTCCCAGCTTCTCAATCTGCTTAACCGTTTCAAGACCTGTCTCTTCGACAAGATCCACAACAACAATGGATGCACCCTTCTCAGCCAGCTTCAACGCTGCTGCTTGGCCCAATCCACTTCCTGCTCCAGTAATAATGGCTACTTTTCCTGCGTGACTCATGTTGATCTCCTCCATGTGTGTGTGTCATCTTGTGATTGGATCGATGAATACGATATGAAACGTACTTACATGCAATGATGCAATATGTAGGTCAAAAATGGCATAAAACCTTCCTGACTTTACCTATTCTAATAGACTTTCGACATAAAAACAAATCATATAATATGTATTCATACTATATGACCTGTCACTTTTTCAGCATTTTAATTGAAGGAGCACACAACTATTACGTCTTGTTGCATGCTCCTCTTTTACATATACAATACTTTTTAAGTCGGTATCTCTATAACTTCAAACGGTGCATATCCGCTTATCAAAACACTTTAACGCAGCAAATTCGTTTTTGCCAATTCAATAATTTCGTCACCGCGTCCATTGAGCACGGCTTTCATCATCCATAAGGTGAATCCTTCCGCCTGTTTGATATCAATCTTCGGAGGTAAGGACAATTCCTGACGATTCACCACCACGTCAATCAGCACAGGACCATCATGATGAAGGGCACGCTGCACAGCTCCTTCCAGTTCATCCGGATCCTCAACCCGAATACCTTCCATGCCCATGGCTTGAGCAACCATCGCAAAGTTGGGATTGACAAGCTCTGTTCCAGATTCCAGGAATCCGGCAGCTTTCATCTCCAACTCAACAAAACCGAGTGCTCCATTATTAAACACCACAACTTTGATCGGCAGATTATGCTGTTTCAATGTCAACAGATCACCCATCAGCATCGTAATACCACCATCACCCGACAAAGAGATGACTTGTCTGCCCGGATCAGCGACCTGAGCGCCAATGGCCTGTGGCAAAGCGTTTGCCATCGTACCATGACTGAATGAACCGAGCAGTCTGCGATTACGAGACATCTCGATATAACGGGCCGCCCATACTGTCGGAGTACCGACATCACAGGTGAAGATGGCATTTTCAGCTGCGACATCACTAATGACCTTGGTCAGGTACTGCGGGTGGATGGGCTTTTTACCCGGTTTTCCAACGGCCAGCTCGTCCAGATCTTTGCGTACTTTCACATAACGATCCACACTTTTACGCAGATGTTTGTCACTGTGTTCCTCTGTCAGATAAGGAAGCAAAGCTTCAATGGTCGCTTTTACATCCCCACATACGCCGTAATCCAGCTTCGTGCGCCGACCCAAATGGGAAGATTGAATGTCGACCTGAAGGACTTTCGCATCTTCGGGATAGAATTGACGATATGGGAAATCCGTTCCGAGCATCAATAGTACATCACAGTCCATCATGGCATGATAACCGGATGAATACCCAATTAGACCCGTAAGACCCACGGAATAGGGGTTGTCATACTCCAAATATTCCTTCCCTCTTAACGCAATAACCATGGGGGATTTCAATCGATCACAGAGCTGCATGAGGGGTTCCCGAGCGCCTGCGCAGCCTGCTCCGCACAACAACGTAATTTTTTTGCCTTGATTCAGATATTCCGCCAGTTTCACGAGTTCAGGCTCAGAAGGATGTACCACTGGATTGGTCGCATGATACACGTGCTCAGGCACAGGCAGATCCGCTGCTTCAAGTCCTGCTACATCGCCCGGCAATACAACGACGGACACACCTGAACGTGCAACTGCTGTCTGAATGGCCATCGTCAGAGAACGCGGCATCTGTTTTGCTGTTGTAATGACTTCACAATAATCACTACATTCCTGAAACAGATACTCCGGATGGGTCGCCTGAAAATATTCACTGCCAATCTCGTCACTTGGGATATGTGCAGCGATAGCGAGTACAGGAACACGATTGCGGTGACAATCGTACAGACCATTGATCAGATGCATATTACCAGGACCACTACTACCTGCGCAGACAGCGATACTTCCACTGACCTGAGCGTCCGCCCCAGCAGCAAATGCAGCTACTTCTTCATGACGTACATGAATCCATTCGATCTTGCCCGAACGACGGATGGAGTCGAGTACCGCATTCAAGGAGTCTCCAACAATGCCATATATGCGTTTGATGCCAGCGTTCAATAAGGATTCAACCAGAACGTCCGCGACTGTTTTTTTCATAATAGGTGAGTCTCCTTTAATTGCTCATTTTGATTATGTTTCCACTCGGTTAATATACCTATTCTTATACCCCAATCTTTCGAAAACCGAACCAACTCAATATGTATGTCTGGATATATGAAACAAAACCGGCTCCTTAAACCTTTATTCCAGTTATAGCAAAATGCCAAAAAATCCGTTTGTCGAATGACAAACGGATTACGGTTAAACTAGGTTTATTGTTATTCCATCTGGATTTCCGAATCCAAATCAGACATTAGATAGCAGGCATCACATTGCCACCACTAACCGGGATATAGGCACCCGTGATAAATGAGGACAGGTCCGAAGCGAGAAAAGCTACCGCATTGGCGATTTCCTGATCTTCACCCCTGCGTTTCAGCGGCACGGTACGTGTATATGCCTCATCATGTCCAGGCTCACTGGACCGATCACGTTCGCTAATTGTCCATCCAGGTGCAACCTGGTTTACGGTAATCTGATACTCACCAACCTCCTTGGCAAGTACGCGATATACGCCATCCATTCCACGCTTACCAGCCGTGTAAGCCGATTGGTGAGCGAAGTTTTGCATCGCACATTCTGTATTGATACCAATGAACCGACCGGCTCCGATATCTTGCATATGTGGAATGAAAGCTTTGGCCAGATACACACTTTGCATGACACAGGATTCAAATTGGCTCAAGTAATCTTCAGGAGACTGTTCCAACACCGTTGTCCATTCATATTGAATGACCGCATTGGCAACAACGATATCCACTCCGCCGAGGACAGACTGAATCTCATCACGCATCCGAAATGCTGTATCCTGCTTTGTAATATCTCCCTGTACAATAACAGCCTGACGACCGAGTGCTTCAATCTCACCTTGAAGCTCCCGAGCCTTGGTATCATTATTTATGTAATGTAGAGCCAGATTGGCGCCACAGGCTGCCAACGTGCGGGCGATGACTCTCCCCAGCTGTCCGGTTGCTCCTGTAACCAGAGCCGTTTTTCCTGAGAGATCCAATTGCATAACAGCGAAAACCTCCTTGAATTCATTTGATCGAAAACGATTTCGAAAATATGTTACTTTTATTCATTAATTACGCGTTATTCAGAGAGATATACAGCATTGTTCAATGCTGTATATGGTAGTTCAACTTTTTTCCTATATGTGGAGACTATTAATTATGATGTTGAATAAGATCAATTTCCTGGAAGCGACTGACTTCCTTTTCCCAACGCTCTTCTACATATTGACGGTGAACCGGGTGATTGTTGTATGCATCATACGCAGCCTGATCTGCAAAGACCATAGAGAAACTGTAGTCAAACTCATTCTTCTCACTTACCTGTTTCAGAACCTGAAATTGCTCTACGCCAGGAATGATAGCCAGTGCATCCGAACTTTCCTTCAAAAAGGCTTCGGCCTCCAGTGTATCTTTACCCGCGTAAAGTGTAAACGTTACCATATGTGTGATGCTGCTCATCTCTATATCCTCCTCCAATATGTTCGTACTCGTTTCCTAGTGTACATCCGAATGTGTTGTAAGCGCAATAATTGGTTGAATTAATTTTTATGAAATGGATATTTCTATATAAATTGAACTAAGGAATATTTACACTGGTCACTTCGATGACAGAACAACCTTCCGATCGCTGTTATCCCCAGATTTTTTTGATTCCTTTTATAAAGGTTAAATCCGGGGATAAAGGCGAACGCTCCGCTTCTTCAGGTTCTTTCTGTCCTCTCCGTTTTGTGTAAATGTTTATCTCAATTTATATAGTTACAAATATTAATTTCAAGTAAAATTCACTAGCCTTTACCCTGAATATGTACACAAAAAAACCTCAGGACAAATCCCGAGGTTTTTTTGTAATGTATGGACAAACTTATTTGGTGATGTTGTATTTACGGTTAAATTTATCAACACGGCCACCGATATCCACGTTTCTTTGTTTACCAGTGAAGAATGGGTGGGATGCGGAGCTAGTGTCCACACGGATTACTGGGTAAGAGTTACCGTCTTCCCATTCCATAGTTTCGTTAGAGAACTTCGTGGAAGAACTCAGGAATTTGAAATCAGCACTTGCATCGTAAAAAATTACGAGTTGTGTCTTTGGATGGATGTCAACTTTTGGCATAATCTATTTACACTCCTTTAATATGGGTACTTCTTTAGAATCAAACTACATTTTATTATACTCTTTTTTTGGACAAAGTACCAGCAGGTTTTGAGGAATAGCTAAAAAAAATATGATATCTGTGATTTTGCACCTAATCAGGTGTCAAGCCGTCCCTTTCTCCAGTACATTCAACATGTACTCCAAAGCCTCCAGTTCATCCCTGCCTCTTGTCTGTAATCTGACAACACTACCATATCGAATGGGTAGTAACGCCATTCCAAGCAGGCTTTTGACATCTACACGATGCTCATGCTCAGACTGCATATACGACAAAATAATATCCGAGGAAAAACGCGACGCTTGAGAAGATACCGACATCAGATCATCCCGATGAAAATCAGCGTGTATCATAAATTCATGTACTCTCACAACCTTCAGTTCCTTTCGCTAAGTACTTATTCACCAATATGGTGTGTATCCATTTATATATTAAAATCTTCATGAATTATACCATGTTATGGGAGCTTGACCCATACTTTTTTTGCAAAAAAAACAAAAAAAGAGTCCTATACCGCAGGACTCTTCCAGGTTGTTCTTACATACCGTTCGGATATACCATGACCTTCAGACTGCCGCTTTTATTGTGTAATGCACGCTCCATCGCTTGCTGTGTCTCTTCGAGTGAATAACGATCTGTAATCAGGGACATCACGTCATGCTGGCCGGAGCTCAGGAACTCAATTCCTGCCGGATACGTATTGGCATAACGGAATATGCCATAGATATCAACTTCATTGTCCGCAATAAATGGAACATTGAGTGCGATCTCATCCTGTGCAGGCAGGCCCACAATCGCAAGTTTGCCTCCACGTCGAAGTGAATACAGAGCAGATTGTAGTGCCTTCGGATTCCCCGCTGTTTCCCATGCGGTATCAACACCCACACCACCTGTTAACTCGCGAATCACAGCCAGCGCATCTTCATTCCGCACATTAATGGTATGAGTGGCACCCATGCGACGAGCTGCTTCCAGCCTAACTTCCTCCAGATCCGTTACAATGATCTTCTCTACACCGAAAGATTTGGCAGCAGCCACAGCCATGAGTCCAACGGGACCCATACCCATAATCGCCAGGGTTGTACCCGGAGCCAACTTGCTGCGGCGTGCAGCGTGAATACCAACAGAGAATGGCTCGTTCATAGCTGCTTCCTCATAAGACAGATGATCCGGGATCGGGAATACCATATCTTCACGTATCACCATGTACTGTACAAATGCCCCATCCACCGGAGGGGTCGCTAGAAATTGTACATCCGGACACAGGTTATAACGACCTTCCTTGCATGCCGAGCAACGTCCGCAAGTCACCCCAGGCTCAATAGCAACCCGATCCCCTGTTTTCAGACGGGATACGTTCGAGCCGACAGCAGCAATGATCCCTGCACACTCATGACCCAGAATGATCGGTTTCTCCACCACAAATCTGCCAATGCGTCCATGTTCAAAATAATGCACATCCGAGCCACATACCCCGACAGCCATCACCTGGATTAACACCTCATCCGCTGACGGTTGCGGGACGGGTTGTTTCTTAATAATAATGTGTCCTGGCTCTGTCATGATAGCAGCTTTCATGGTCTCGGGCAGTTGATGTTGTCCCATACGGTTCTCCTCCTCATGTATGTCCATGCTGTCTATTGTACATCAAAGAAAACAAGGTATCTTCTTACTTCCTTCCTAATTACCAAGTTCATCTGCATCCGCAATTCCACTCAATAGATAGTTCGACCTTGTTCATCCGCAATGCCGCTCTTGCGATAGAAGTACGTATTGATCATGTCCCGCCATTCCTTGGCATGTTCGGCCTGGTTGTCCTGTAATGAAGCAACTTTACTGAAAATAACCGGGTCGATTTTCCCCTCCAGCCCTCTCCATGTCTCGGCTAACGCCTCTGCCTGCACAACACCTTCAAAGTGTGTATCATAAATATGCTGAATGACCGTTTTACCCGAATGCAGAACATGGGTGTACGGCACGTGATGGAAAAATAAGATCAGCTCATCCGGACAGGTGTCTACGGACTCATAACGATCAGCATTCTCAGGGTGATACTGTGAAGTGTATCCTGTGCCACTGTTCACGGTGCGATCTACACCGATGCCATGACAATCGGCAAAGTGATACGTTCCCCATTTGGAATACTCGTATCCATCTACATTCGGCCCGTAATGATGTTCCGGATTAACCATCCAACCCACACCGAGAGGCGCAGTATAATTCTCATAGATATCTAATGAAGTCAAAAGCATGCCCGTAACCTGCCGCACAACTTCGTCTTCATGTCCAAATGTGAGTCTCACCCACTCATCAGCAATCTCTTCCGAGGACAGCTCCGGGTTCCACGCCAGTCTTCCGTATCCATATAGATTCGCCTGCGCGAGGGGATGTCCTGTCCAACAGGCATCTGCACCAATATTGGATACTGCGGCGAATCCACTGTATGGCCGTTTATACAGAGAACCGTCCGCAATTCGCTTGATCTCTGAACCTTCGCCTTTAGCGTATGTGTCAAAGTCCAATACTTCTTTCCACTGGGGAACCAGATAACAGAGATGACGTTGTTGCCCGGTATACTCCTGTGTAATCTGAAATTCAATCACCTGATTTGTATTTTCCATGGCCCCGAACAGCGGGGATACCGCCTCTCTTACCTGAAAGTCCATCGGCCCGTTTTTGATCTGCAAAATTACATTTTCGGCAAAACGCCCGTCCAGCGGCGTAAAGTGGTCATAGGCTGCACGTGCACGGTCAGTGGAACGATCCCGCCAGTCCTGCTTGCAGTTATAGACGAAGCAACGCCAGATGACCAATCCACCGAATGGCCGAAGGGCTTCAGCCAACATGTTCGCACCATCGGCATGATCACGGTTATACGTGAACGGTCCAGGACGATTCTCGGAGTCTGCCTTGATCAGGTAACCGCCAAAATCCGGAATCGCTGCGTACACCTTTGCCGTTTGAATGTTCCACCATTCCCGTACCTGCGCATCCAGCGGGTCAGCCGTACGCAATCCGCCAATCTCAATTGGACTCGCGTAGTTGGCGCTCAGGAACAATCGAACACCATACGCTCTGAATTCTGCGGCAACCTTCGCCACATCACTAAGATAACGTTCCGTCAGAAACAGGCTCTCACGGCGGTGTACATTGACGTTGTTGATCGATATGGCATTGATTCCCGTGGAAGCGAGTAAACGTGCGTAATCCCGGATGCGTACCAAGTCCAGCGTAAATTCCCCGTTATCATAGAAAATGGAGTCTCCTGCGTAACCACGCTCAATGCTGCCGTCCACGTTATCCCACTGATTAATCATTCGTAGCGCATTGGTTGGCTGCTCTGTAATACAGCTCCACTTATTCACAGCGTCATCGGGCTCATGTGCACTTCCTTGATCCATTGTCAGTTCTCGCAGCAGATGGAATGCACCATACAGCACACCTTGGGGGGTCTCTGATCCAATGACCAGTACACCTTCGCTCTTGTTCTCACGAATGATGTACCCTTCCCCTTGAACAGTTGAACGCTCTGTCTCACTGAACGACCCAGCCACCAAATCGCTCCCTGTCCAAGTGCCGATTCGTATTGCGGGAGCGGAAGCGTGATTGTCCCGTTCACTTTCCTGAGCATCAGACAGATGACTGACCGACGGTTTCACGCCATATAACCTCTCCAGTCCCCGTGAAAGTTCGGTCAGAGCTGTTGTAATTACTCCATGGTTCTCTTCCACCAATATCAGCTTGCTCCACGCAGGAGCCGTCTTTTGGGCAAGTCCATTCGCTCTTGGCAATTCAGAGTGATACCCCAGCCACGCATCGTACTGTGGACCCGACAAAGCAGATTGAACGACGGATTGGCTCATTGTACCGCCTCCTTGCTGGCATAGATCTGCCCAAGGTGATTCCCTTTTCCTTCGAGTAGCCATAGAATCGACGTTACACCACGCGGATAGTACTTGCTGCCAACCGCCACACCAGACAGGATCTGATCACTCCAGCACCAGTAGGATTCCTCCGGATGCAGCAGCCAGTTGACATGAGCCGCGTCTGCAGCCTTGCCTGTCTCATTCCATTCCACACCCAGCAGCTCTCTAGCGATAAACTGGGACAAATAGATTTTGCTCAGCCACGAGTTATTGCTTGTTGAGGACAGTTTCCAGCCTCCATCTTCGAACAGACATGTTCCCGGTACAAGAACCGTCTTCAGATGAGTTTGGAGTGCTTTCAGATAAGGTCCAAAACGACCATTGACATCCAGTGCTGCTTCACAGCCTGTAAAGTACGGGAACACCAAACCTTCAATCGCCGGAATGATTCGAGAATCATTATTTTCTGCAATAACAGCTGGAATGTAGCCGCCATCAGTCAACTGTGCAGCAATACTGGCAGCGCAGCGATCCGCTTGAAGCCCTGCTTGATGGGACAGATCGGCCAACTTCTCAGTAGCGAACAGCTTCTCCAATGCAACATAGACCGCCCAACATTTACCCGCCAGATAGATATTATTTCGAGACTGACCAAGTGACACATCCAGGCTGTCGTAAGTTGTAATCTCCGCTCCACCTTGGGTACGGCTGCTATCCAGACCCATTAGACCGTTACGCTGCTCAGCGTCGGGATGGTCCCGATTAAGCATGCTTTCGAAGCAATCCTGGATAACAGGCAACATGTTTTTCACAAAAGCTTGATCCTGTGTCTGTTCAATGTATACTGTCGCGCAGCAGAGCCAGTTCACCAGTTCCTCGTGGCTCATCTGTGAGAAACAGTCGTCAATGCCAACCAGCTCATATGCCGAGTGTCCAGGGCGTGAGAACACATTGGCAACACCAATATCATGTGTAAAGGTAATTCCGCCCGGATATAACTTCTCTTCCCCCGGGAAACGAACCTGATCCGTATAACTGTATCGTTTCACAAACCACTCCAGCTCATTACGCACCGTCCATGGATTCAAGGCAAGCTCGAAGTACAACTGATCAGCCGTCAGATCAAGTGTGTTCATCATCCGATACTCCCCTTCGTTCACCACCCAGAGTGGCTCACCATCGGCATCCAGCAGTTGAGTACTGGCATAATAGCTGTGAATGGAATGAGCAAGCATGAATGATTGATCTTCGGTCAAAGCAGCCGATCCAAGGCGCTGTTCAACCTCTCCACAGGATGCAGTCAACTCACTGAAGCGTTGAAGTGCATACTCTCCTGCTGCCTGAATATCGGAGAAGTACCGCGTATACCAATACGTTGTGTCCATTCCTGTCGTCACAATGCCCCCGCGATAGAAACATACTGCGAATTGATACGTACGTTTCTCTCCAGCCGGAACCTCCATCAGTAGTGCAGCTGTTGAACCAAGTCCAAATGCCAGATTCTCCCGATGTTTCTCCTGCAACAGTTTCTCCAGCGTAAATCCGCGTGCGGGCCACAGTCCGTCATCTGCTGACATAATCGCTGTAAGTCGACCTTGTCCCACACCTGTGATGGAGCCACCTTCCGGTCCCCCAATCAGACGCATCGCAGAGTACGGATCATTGCCCTGATAGCCAAAGTAGGCTTTGCGGGATTGTTGACCTTCCGTATTGTCAATTGTCATCTCAACCAATACGGCAGGTACGAGTGCATCCATTAATTCTTCACGATCCCCATTCGTTGGATCAGGTACTGGACGTACAGGCGAGTAGATACGGAACGTCAGATCTCCAGCAGTCCACGTATCCGTACCTGAGGTAAATTCACGTGTAATATCTTCATCGCGAAAAGCCGTAATAAGAGGTTGTGGAGCTTTGGTCGCGTTTGTCGACGCCGGGTCCCCATTCTCCAGCTTCTCTACATCATAGCGGCTGCTCTCATCCTCGGAAGCTTCATAAAAAGGAAGCGCCTGATAATTGTCGCCATCGCGAGATTGTAATCCAATATATACATTCTGGTCAGCCGGCTTGCCGAGTTCAAGACCCAGCCCGCCTTTGGCTCCTTTGTAACCCAGTGTAAAACTCGCAAAAGCACCAATCGGTGCATGATGTGCATTATAAAAGATGGATTTGAATGTGCTCATGAATCATAACCCCTCTCAGAATGGTATGCATGCGTTTTCATTAGCCCCATCCTAACACGTGGTTCCACCTCCGACCATGATCAAATCAATCGGATATTTACCCAAATCAAGCTGATAGACTATAATGGATTAAAGCGGTTACACAAAAACATTCCATTTGATATACGTGCGTAATCAAAATCACATTTTTTAAACAACCTCTTATGAAGGAGGATCTTCCATGTCTTCAACGTATTTGCCTCCTACTTTGGGAGAAAGTGTCCATGAAGTTTTTTATCCAGATGTGCAAACAACGGTTAATCTGTTCGCCATTCATTTACGAAGTGTGGGTTTGGACTGGGATTATCCGGCGCATGAGCACCCTCAATATGAATTGAATTATGTCACGGAAGGCGAGCAACGCATGATGGTGAATGGTACCCTATATATTCAAAAGGCTGGCGAACTGCTCCTGATTCCTCCGGGAAGCGTTCATTCCAGCCAGAGCCATAACGGCAAGGGATTCACGTATTTTTGCATGCATTTTGACATTGATGATCAGTTGTTCTTATCGTTGCTGGCGCGTATCAAACAAGTGCGATTCAGTGCGGATAGTCCGGTTACACAGCAGATTGAGCCGGTTTTACGCAAATTGATGTCATCTGCCGATGATGAAACAGCCAATACGATGGTACAGCGTATGCAGCTGCAATCTGCGGTATTTGAACTTTTTGGCCATCTGTGGGAGGCGGTCTCGCAAGAGGCAGCGCAATGGTTTACCGACGGACAGGAGAAGATCGAACTCGCCCACCAGATTCGTAATCGATTGCAAGGCCTGATGAGTCAGCAATTCAAACAGGGACACGAGTCCAAAGGTCACTATGGCATTGATGATATTGCAGCAGAGCTGGGCATCAGTTCTTCTCACTGTAATCGCGTGTTCAAGCAGGTGTTCGGTCAGTCTCCTCGTGCTGTATTGTCCCAGTTGGTTTTGCATGAAGCAAAGCTTCTTCTGGGCAATCCGAAGCTGTCCGTTCAAAATATTGCCGTCATGCTTGGTTATAAGGATATTGCCCATTTCAGTCGTCAATTCAAGCGCTGGTCCGGCATGTCACCCTCCCGTTACCGACAGGAACAGCCTGCTCTGGAATAGGTCCAGTAGCAGGCTGTTAGTCTTTCTTATTATTTCAACAAACGCTTAATCAGCTTCAGCTTGTTATCATACGGTGGATACAGAATCGGCAGATTCAATTTGGTGCTTTTTTTCAGTACACTTTTGAGATGAGAGAAGGTTTCGAAGCTGTACTGCCCATGATACGAGCCAACACCAGAATGACCAACACCGCCAAACGGCAGACGTGGATTCGCTACATGCGTGATGGTATCGTTAATGCAGCCGCCTCCAAAAGAAACTTCGCGCAGCACTTTGTCCTGAACCCGGGTGTCGGATGTAAACAGATACAAGGCGAGTGGTTTCGGCCGCTTTAAGATCTCTACAATGGCTTCATCCAGGTTACGATAACTAATGATCGGCAGAATCGGTCCAAAAATCTCATCTTCCATCGTCGCTGCATCCCAGGACTCCGCATCAATCAGGGTAGGTTCAATAAAACGATCTTCCTCATCCGAAGCTCCTCCATATATCACTTTGGCCTGATCCCGCTCAATCAAAGTCGTCAGACGTTTAAAATGTCCCTTGTTCACGATTCGCCCATAGTCCTTGTTGTGCTGAATCTCCGAACCAAAGAAGGACACGATCGCTGCTTTCATCTCCGTAATTAACGGTTCCTTCACGCGCTCATGCACAAGTAAATAATCGGGTGCGATACAGGTCTGTCCTGTATTAAGCAGTTTGCCCCATATAATGCGCTGCGCAGCTACTTTGATATCCGCTTGTTCATCAACGATGACCGGACTTTTGCCTCCCAGTTCCAACGTAACGGGAACGAGATTTTTGGCAGCTGCCTCCATCACAATCTTGCCTACCGGTACACTGCCTGTAAAAAAGATATAGTCGAATGGCGCGTTAATCAGCGCTGTCGTTGTATCTTTTGCACCGTCAAGTACCTGGACGTATGCCGGTTCGAACACGCTCGCAATCATTTCACGTACAATAGCGGACACCGCAGGTGTATTCTCTGACGCTTTGAGCACGGCTGTGTTACCTGCTGCAATAGCACCTACCAATGGTTCGATTAAGAGTTGAAAAGGATAATTAAACGGTCCGATAATCAGAACCGCCCCGTAGGGTTCGGGTATGATATAACTTTTCGAACCCAGGAGCGCCATTTGCGTTTTCACTTTAACGGGTTTCACCCATTTATTCACTTTACGAATGGTGTGTGTGATGCTGTCCATCATAAATCCGATCTCGGTTGTGTAGGATTCGAACTCACTTTTGCCCAAATCCTGATAGAGAGCTTCTGTCAGTCTGGATTCGTACTTTTGAATGGCCTGCTTCAGTTGGGTCAGACGGGCAATTCGAGCTTCTGCCGATCTTGTGGCCCCGGAACGAAAGAACTGTCGTTGCTGCTCCAAAATCTGTTCAACTTCATGACTGGTTACTTCCTGTATCGTCGTTGTCATATATACATACTCCTCTATTCATTATTGATCAAGCGTTTAAACTTACGAACCTATAAGACACATGCAAAAGCATGTTTGATCACTATTACTCTACAGACACTCTTCTTCCAAAGCAGCTACCAGTTCCTTCAGCAATTCCACCGATGCATTCAATGAAGCCGAATAATAACGCTGCGTCCCCTTCTGTTCCACAGATATAAGCCCTTTCTCTAACAACAGCTTGAGATGATGAGATATGGCTGGCCGGGATAGGCTGGATTGTTCGGTAATTTCATTCACCGTCATTCTGCCCTTCTCGGTAAGTGTCAGCAAAATGGATTGACGATGGTTGTCACTTAAGACCTGAAATAACGGAATACAGGTTTGAAAAACGCTAATTGCTTTTTGTCCCATGGTTTCACCTCTATACTATTTCTTCTTCATTATTTCTACGTATATTTTCTCTGTTCAATGTCTGTTGGTTTAAACATTCGAACCTAATGACTGAATTGTACTCTTTAATCACTTGAACTGCAAGTGAACCATCAACTAAATTTAATATAATGCTTATAAAGCGCTTCCATACTACCATACAAGTATGGTAGTATGTCATTGAAGGAGTTGAAGTTGTGGAATATACCCCAAAGTTATCATCCAAAGCCGGTTTGTTGCCTGTTGCGAGCAATATGTCTTCCATGAATAATAAGCAATCTTACTCAACGCGAGATGTCGTTTACTTCACGCTGAAACAACTCATTTTGAGTTTGAAAATGCCTCCGGGAACAGCTATTTCTGAGAAGGAAATTTCGCTGGAGTTCCAGGTAAGCCGGACACCTGTTCGAGAAAGTTTTGTAAGGCTTGCACAGGAAGGTCTGCTGGAAGTGTATCCACAGCGCGGCACATACGTCTCTCTGATTCAGGTCGATCTCGTTGAGGAAGCACGGTTCATGCGTGAACAGCTCGAACGAGCCGTAATCAGGCTCGCCTGCGAGAACTTTCCGAACGAACAGATGGTAGCTCTTGAACAGAACCTTGCGTGGCAACAGGAATGCAGGGTCAAACCGGATGATGAACGAATGTTCCAATTGGATGAGGAATTCCATAGCACTCTTTTTGCAGGCTGCAACAAAAGCAACACCTGGACTGTTATCCAGCAGATGAATGTACATTTGAATCGAAGTCGCATGTTACGCCTGTCCTCGGACCACCAGTGGGATCACCTGATTGAACAGCACCGGTCTATGGTCAAGGCCATTCAGCAGCATGATGCCGACACAGCAGAGCGACTGATGCAGGAACATTTGCATTTAACTGTCACCGATTTGGCTGTCCTGCAGGATACATATCCGTCCTATTTTCAATGACTGAATTTTTCTTCCTACTATTCATGATGAGGTGAACGTGATGAGAATGGTTTTTCGCTGGTTCGGCGAAGGCAATGATACGGTAACGCTGGATCATATCCGGCAGATTCCGGGTGTTGAAGGTATTGTGTGGGCACTGCACGATGTTCCTGCTGGCGAGGAATGGCCGATGGACAAAATACTCGCTGTAAAAACAGCAGCGGACAAGGCCGGGTTACATCTGGATGTCGTTGAGAGTGTGAACATCCATGAGGATATCAAGTTGGGCCTGCCATCAAGGGATAAATACATTGCGAACTATATTAAAACGATGGAGAAACTGGCTCAAGTTGGTGTGAAGGTCATCTGTTACAACTTTATGCCGATCTTCGACTGGCTTCGCACGGATATGCACAAGGAAATGGAGGATGGCTCAACTGCCCTCTTCTATGAGCACAGTAAACTTGCAGATATAGAACCTCTAGAACTCGTTCGACGCATTACGGAAAACTCCGCACTCACCATGCCAGGTTGGGAACCAGAACGATTGCAGTATTTAACAGGTCTGTTCGAAGCCTACAAGGATGTAACCGAGGATCATATGTGGGAGCACGCACGTTATTTCCTGCAAGAGATTATGCCTACAGCCGAACGGCTGGGGATTCGAATGGCCATCCATCCGGATGACCCACCATGGCCAATCTTTGGATTACCAAAGATTATTACAAGTCAGGAGAATGTTCGGAAATATTTGAATCTTTATGATAGCCCTTACAACAGCGTGACACTATGCAGTGGCTCTTTGGGAGCGAATGCTGATAATGACATTATCGGGATGATACACGAGTTCAAGGATCGGATTCCATTTGCCCACATTCGTAATGTCAAAATCTACGAAAACGGCGACTTTATTGAAACGTCACATCGCAGTCAAGATGGAAGCGTCGATATTGCGGGGGTTGTTGAGGCTTATCATGATATCGGTTATGAAGGTTATGCAAGACCCGACCATGGTCGTCACCTCTGGGGAGAACAGTGCCGACCTGGTTATGGACTCTATGACCGGGCTTTGGGGATCATGTATCTCTGGGGCGTCTGGGATTCCCTGCAAAGGAGGGCAAAAGAATGAGTGAACACCAATATGAACGCTCATCTCGTCTTGAAGGCAGAACAGCTGTAATCACCGGAGGTGCCGGAGTATTATGCCGCTCCATGGCGGAAGAACTCGCTCGGCACGGTGCAAGTGTAGCCATCCTGAACCGCACGGTGTCCAAGGGACAGGAAGTTGTATCTGCGATAGAAGCTGCCGGTGGCAAAGCGATTGCTATTGCCTGTGACGTAACCCAGGCCGATAGTGTGCAAGCAGCAGCAGATGCGGTGCTGGAACAGCTCGGACCATGTGATATTCTGATCAATGGCGCGGGTGGCAATAACGCCAGTGCCAACACCACCAATGAAATTTTCAGATTGGAAGATCTGGAAAAGAGCGATGTCACTACATTTTTTGATGTGAGTGTAGAGGGATTTCGTCAGGTGATGGATCTGAATTTTGTCGGTTCTCTCATCCCTACTCAGATCTTTGCAAAACATATGATAGAGCGTGATGTTCCCGCTACTGTCATAAACATTTCTTCCATGAGCGCCCCATCGCCCATGACAAAAGTTCCAGCGTACAGCGCTGCGAAGGCAGCCATTAACAACTTCACGCAGTGGCTCGCCGTTCATCTGGCCGAATCCGGTATTCGTGTCAACGCTATTGCACCCGGGTTTTTCTTGACCGAGCAGAACCGTAATCTATTACTGCAACCAGACGGCTCACCTACGGAGCGTTCCAGTAAAATTATTGCTCATACACCCATGCGCCGCTTTGGCAAACCGGAAGACCTGCTTGGCACATTAATGTGGCTTGCGGATGAAAGACAATCCGGCTTTGTCACTGGCACAGTCATTCCGGTAGATGGCGGATTTATGGCCTATTCAGGTGTATAATGATTTCTTACACAGACACTCCGATGAAAGAACAACCATAGGTATTTAATGAAACCGAAGCTTGGGATGCATACCCAGGTTTCGGTTTTTTGCGTTCAAGCATAAGATCCTCCAGCGTAGGAAAAGCTTGTTATAATGCGTGTTCAAAGCAAACTTTTCAAACTAGCTCTTAATACAGCTACGGTGAACTAAAGGAAGGTGATACATATATGATGGAAGAAACATGGGTTGTTGCCGTACGGTCTATTATTGCCTTTCTGACCCTGATCATCTATACAAGGGTGCTGGGCAAACAGCAGATGGGTAACTTGACGTATTTTGATTACATTAACGGTATTACAATCGGTTCCATTGCGGGTACGTTTGCAACCGATCTCTCGTCCAAGGCGTGGATTCATTTTGTGGCCTTGACCATTTTCACAATCATTACGATCATCTTTCAGTATATTACGCTGAAGAATCGCACCATCTCCAAATTAATGGACTCAGACCCCACATTGATCATCCAGAACGGTAAAATTCTCGAACAGAACCTGAGTAAAATGCGAGTCAAATTTGACGAATTGACCATGATGCTGCGGCAAAAGGATGTATTTGATATTACGACGCTGGATTATGCGATTCTGGAACCGGATGGCAGCCTCTCGGTTGTTTTGAAACCTGAGAATCAGCCTGTAACCGCCAAAGACATGCATATGCATCCTCCAAAGAGTAAGCTGATGACTGAGATTATCATTGATGGCCTGCTGATTAAGCAAAATCTGGAGGAAAGACACAAAGATATTAATTGGCTCAGTGAACAGCTTAAGAAACAAAAGATCACGATACAGGATATTGCTTTTGCCGCCATATTGCCTAATGACAAATTGTATGTTGATCTGTTCAAGGATAAGATCACCGAAAAAATCGACATGGGCGATTATGAGGGGCCTTTCTAAACTCTTTACATCAAGGAGGCGGTTGAATGAAAACGCGTTTCTGGCTGTTATATGTGCTTCCGATCTTCCTCATTCTTGTGTTCGTTGCAATTATGGCTAGCGGAGCCTTTCTCAAAAAGCCCTTTGGTACCGATGATCGCTTGCTTGAATCTGTACAGATGTTGGAGAAACAAGTCGAGGGAAAACAATGGACTGAAGCCAAGTCCCAAATCAATTATGCAATGCAAGCTTGGGATAAAGTCGTCAACCGCATTCAGTTCAGTGTGGAGCGTGAATCAATTTATGATATTCTGGGGACCCTCGCTCGGATGAAGGGCGGCGTTACCGCAGAGGACGATAAGGCGATTATGGAAGAGATTTATTACTTTTATGTGTTATGGGATAATCTTGGAGATTAGGTTCAATATCTTTAATATCAAGCTTGAATACAGAAGTAAGTCCAAAAACAAAAGGCACTATCCTTTTATGAAAAAGGAAGTGCCTGCTTTACTTTTATATAACTTTATATCCATTACGCTCTTCGTAATCCCCGAGACCGTGACGATCGCGAAGTACCTTCTTTGCGGAAAAAGAGACCGAGTGCTCCCTTGGCACACCACAGTGCAAACAAAGCGAACAGCGTGCCCCAAAACAGCGCGGGAAGGAATGTCTGTTGAGCGAGATTCGCTGCATCCCCTGCCCGTGAAGGCTGAGTCCAGGACATAAATCCAACGTATACAGCACTAACAACCGACTCTTCCAGCGTAAGAAACGCCAGTAACAGATAATAGTACTTCACGATCTTGGCACCAAAAATCATAATGACAACGTTCAGTACGATGAACCCGGTCAGCCATAACATGCCGAACTCCCCTCTTACATATAACAGGAGCGACACCAGAGCGACAGCCGTCATAATACCAAGTCCCCACATGTGCAAGCCTTTGCGGTATAAGTAAAACAACAGCAAGGCGAACAGTGATGCACTGATATATCCCGCCAGAGAAACCAGGATCGATCTGCCTGGCGTCAGCATGGAAGAGTAAGTTACACCACTATGATCAGCGTATAATTCAATGCGCAGCACTTTACCGGACAATACCAGTGTCATTAGTGCATGACCGAATTCGTGAATCATCGTATCCAGGTTACGGAACAAGGACGAAAATGGGATGAATCGTGTAAGAAAGACGGAGCCTAGTAGAAAAAGTATCGTTTTGACCCACTTATTCAATCGTGTATACCTCCTTTACCTTCAAGTAAACAATCAAGTAAACAAGCCTATCCTTTATACTACGCTTTTTTCACTCGATTCGTTTCGGCTTCCGAACTGTAAGGCACAGTGCTCCATCCACCAGCAGAAGCTCCGATTGTGTCCAATGAAAAAAGAAGATAGATCATAGCGGCCCTTTTCGGCCTCTAGCGTAACGAGCAGTCGATTCCGCATCCGACGGAGGGCATAGTGCACGAATTGATCTGCTACCTCACTTTGTATCAGGGTAACATAAGCATAAAGGGAATGATCGACAGGTTCATCAAGCGGACTCACCCCTGCACATGAAAATTCCGTCCTCACGCCCGCACTCTGAAGTATGGACAATGCCTTCACGAGTTCGGCATCAACTTCAACACCGTTCCAAATCTCTGTTTTCTTCGCGGATACTGTATGTTTATCACGTTCCGTCCAGTGCATCAGCTCCAGCTTACGCCGTCTCCACAGATGGGCAGGCTGTTCACTTAACAGCACTTCATGTTCCTCATTTAAATTCATGCAATGCGTCCTCCTGTTCTGCTTGATCCGGTCACCTTATTCAACAAAGAGAGAGCACATCACTGTGCTCTCTGCTTTGCAAAAAGGCAAAGGAATGGCGATCCATTCCTCAGCATGTTGTATTATTGTACCTTTTTCGGTGACAGGCATCAAACTGATTTTAAATTATTCGTTTAGTGCCAGTTTCAGAGCCTCCAGATTCTGTCTCATCACGCTAATGTAGTCCATTCCCGCCGCAATTTCTTCCTCGGTGAGTCCCTCAATCGGATTCAATACAGCCGTCTTGGCCCCCACTTCACTTGCGATTGTCTCAGACACTTTGGATGAAACCAGTGTTTCGAAAAAAATCATTTTCACCTGATGCTCTTTTGCAAAATCAATGACAGATGCCATCTGCGCTGCTGAAGGTTCTTGCTCAGGAGACAATCCTGCGATGGGCACCTGTTGCAATCCATATTCCTTGGCAAGATAACCAAATGCAGCGTGTTGTGTGATGAAATCCTTACGTTTGCTATCCGTCACAGCCGCCTTGAAGTCCTGATCCAGTGACTCCAGTTGAGCAATGTAGGCATCTGCATTCTGCTTGAACTGTTCGGCATGTTCCGGGGCAGCCTGCGCCAAACCTGCTTCAATATTGCGCACTTCTTTTACAGCCAATGCAGGTGACAGCCATACGTGGGGGTCGAGTCCACCGTGATCGTGATCATGTCCTGCTTCTGCTTCTGCCTCTGCCTCTGCCTCTGCGTCATGATCATGGTCGTGTTCTTCAGCAGTTGCTTCATCCGCATGATCGTGATCATGTGCTTCTGTAGTAGCTTCATTCGCATGGTCATGGTCATGATCGTGTTCTGTTGCCTCAGATTCACCATGATGGTGTTCATGCTCTCCACCTTCAAGAAGGTTGATGCCTTTGCTCGCTTCCACCTGAATGAGTGAAGCATTGCTCAGACTTCCGGTGACCTGATCAATCCAAGATTCCATGCCCGCACCGTTGTATACAAGCACATCCGCTTCTTCAATGCTGGCAATATCTTGTGGTGTTGGCTCCCAATCATGGGGCTCCGTTCCTGCCGGAACGAGTGTATGCACATCGGCTAGATCACCTGCCACATTTTTGGTGAACTCATACATCGGGTAGAAGCTGACCTGCACGTTTAATTTTGCAGTTTCCGTCTCGACTGGAACGGAAGTGCCTGTCGAAGCTGTATTTGCATCAGAAGCGGATTTTTGTCCGCAGCCTGCGACGATAAGTGTAAGACTAAACAACAATCCGAGCGTAGCTTTTTTACTGAATTTCATGTGATGTATTCCTCCTAGAATGGTTGACCAGAATGACGTGCTGTGATTTCGTTTCTTTGCGGTGACGCTTGCGGTTATATCGTGCAATCAGCTTTTGCGCTGATATTCCAGTCAATAGGATAACCAACAGGATGAGTGCAATTGTTCCTCCCGGTGGTGTATTTAGATGGTAAGATGTTGTGAGCCCGCTAAAAATACCGATTAATCCTGTAATTACCGCGACAATAATCGCTGCTGTGAAACTGCGAGACACTCTCAATGCCAAGGCAGCAGGTAAAACAATGAGAGCAGATACCAGCAACACACCGACGATCGGCATGGCTGAAGCTACAGTCATTCCTGTCAGAATGGCAAATGCAAACGATAAACCTCTTACCTGAACGCCTCCAATGGAAGCAGTCTCTTCATCAAACGTAAAGTTATACAACGGTCTCCGGAGCAGGATGAAAAAAAGTAAACCAATGACACACACACCTGCCATCATCCACAATTGTATATCGCTAACCGCGACAATAGATCCAAATAAGTATGAGCTGAAGGTCTTGGACAGATTGGTTTTGAGACTCATCAATACCACAGCAAGAGCCAGCCCCGAAGTCATGATGATCGCCACAGGTACCTCGCTGTAGGTTCGGTAGCTTCGCCGTAGTTGTTCAACCAGTAATGCACCGATAATTGCAATGGCGAATCCGCAGATCACGGGGTTAAGATTCATGACCGAACCGAGCGCAACCCCTGCCAGTGAGACATGGGATAACGTGTCCGCCATAAGGACCTGCCGCCTGAGCATCAGATAGACCCCAAGAATTGGAGCGATGACTCCAATCAGTCCACCTGCCCAGAAGGCACGTTGCATGAATTCGTACTCAAACACTGCCATTCCTCACTTTCTTGCCGCTCCAGAGTAATCGTTCGGTCCAATCGATCTCCCATCTCTTCCAGTCCATGAGTAACCATAATAATCGTTAACCCATGAACATCAGCATAGTGGTGCATCAGATTGTAAAATCCTTCACGGCTGTGGCGGTCCATTCCAGTTGTTGGCTCATCCAGTACCAGAACCTGCGGTTGCCCAGCCATAGCTCTGGCAATACAGATCCGCTGCTTCTGTCCGCCAGACAGCTCACCGACGCGTGTATTCCGATAATCCCACATACCAACTTCCCGCAGACTGCGTTCAACGATGGCATCCTGCTCTGCTGTGAATCTGCGGAATAATCCCAGCCTGGTGTAACACCCGGACCGGACCAGTTCATTCACCGTACTGGGAAATCCACTATTGAACGATGCAACCTGCTGGGGCACATAACCGATATTGGACTTGTTCCCACGTTTCAACTGCGGATTCATATGTATCGTGCCGCTCCAGGGCTTCAATAGCCCTAGCAGCAGCTTTAACAGGGTCGTTTTGGCAGAACCATTGGGACCTGTGATGCCTATGAACTCTCCCACATGGATATCCAGCGACAGTTGATCAATGACCGGCTCTTTGCCATATCCAAATACAACATCACGCATGGAGGATAGTATCATGCCATTCCCTCTTTTCGTAAATATTACGATTTAAAAATAACAAAAAATTTTATCTGGTTTCCCGGTGGATCGTCATTTTCTTCAAACGTGGGGAGTACTTCTTCATCTCAAGTCTCTCTGGATGGTTACGTTTGTTCTTGGTTGTTGTATAGTTGCGGTCCCCGCACTCGGTGCAGGCTAAAGTTACAATGACTCTCATGGTTGTTGCCTCCTCTTATTTAATCGTAATTATTACTATTTAATGATATTAGTCTATAGCTTTTCTTTTGTCAACTCCATATCTGTTACAGTAAAATTTTGTATGCATAATATAATTTCATATGATATACTGCTTTGGTATCATTATACTTTACCTACGGAGGAACTAGATGAAGATCAAAAAATCAACTTTTATTGGGTCATTGGTAGCATGCAGTTTGGCTTTCGGTGCCCTGGGTGTAGCAGCTTCAAACGGAATTCAAGATATTGAAGCAGCACTCGACAGCAACATTAGCTTTAAAGTAAACGGTCTGTCTTGGACACCCAAGAATGAAGCTGGGGACAAACTGAATGCACTGGTATATGACGGTGATGTATACTTGCCTGTAAGTACCACAGCAGAAGCACTCGGAGCCAACGTATCTCTGAATGTTAGCAACAAAGTTGTAAGTATCACGAATTCAGGTAGCGGTAAGTCAAGCAGTTCGAGTAGTAATAACAGCAGTACAGGTACCAAAGGTTCTGAAGATTCAAGTAAACCAAGTAGTTCAAGTAACTCAAGTACTTCTAATTCAGGCTCAATCAAGATGACTGGAACTGACGCTCAGATGATAGTCAAATTGCAGAAAGAATCTTTAACACTGATCAAAATGTATGGTAAAGCACTTAAAACAGGTAGCACTAGTGAATTTGATAAATACATAGATGCTAAAGTTATTGAAAATCCTGAGATCGACATTTTTGATCTGGGTAAGCAATCCCAGAAAGATAAATTTAAGACTACAGTCAAAGGTATCATTGCAGCAAATGATAAAAAAACGCTGACTAAATATGCAGATCAGTTGATTAATGTGAAATCAGCTGATTTTAAAGTGATTGCAATGGATGATAAAACCAAAACAAGACACAGCTACAAAGCCATTTATTATCCACAAGGATGGACGGGTTCCTATGGAGTGTACCTTACCTTTGTGTTTAGTCCGCAAAAAAGTGGCAACGGTGATTTTTATCTTGGCGATTTGTACTTTAGCTAAGATGCTTTAAGCAGTACTATTTTTATCTTCAGGTGCATACGTGCACTTGAAGATTTTTTTATTTAACTGTCATCTCCATGCCGGAAATGGATCTTTCAGTTCACGCCAGTTCATACGCATCTCCTCCTCCGTAAGAAGAGTCTCATCCAATGTACGTTCAATCTCAGCCCGGTCCATGTCAATGCCGATAAAGACCAATTTCGTCACCCGATCGCCCCACTCATCATCCCAATCCGGTATGCTTGGCAATGTATCACCAAAGTGAAGTTGTCTTTCCTCCTCACTCATCGCACTTACCCATATTCCTGCTGGCGCAAGCTGCTTGGATGTACCTGCATGACTGAAAGAGATTGCCATATGGTTTCTTGTCGCCAGCCACATCAGACCTTTGGATCGCACGATGTTATCTGGCCATTTCGCAATCCAACGCAGTAAGCGTTCCGGGTGGAATGGACGTTTACGATGATAGACAAATGAATGAATTCCATATTCTTCAGTCTCCGGCGTATGTTCCTCTTTCATTAATTCGCGGATCCAACCCGCGGACTGGCTTGCTTTTTCAAAATCAAAACGTCCCGTATTCAATATCTCTCTCGGATCAATCTGCCCATGTGTCGTGCGATGTCAACTCTAATATGATGAAAAATCTTGATTAATCGTAAAAATGTTGATTAGAACATAGGAATGATGTATGTTGCTGCACGTACAAGCATATATTTTAGCAAAGTCCTAGTTGTGGAGGTCTGTTTCATGAAAATGGCAGCCAATCTGAAGCTCCTGTCCTTCCTGGTCCCTTGTGCATTTCTTGTTCCCGTGTTGATCACAATGGCTCCAGACTTGAAGGAAGCATGGAACAGTGAAGCTTTGCAAAATATGAAAACCGTATTCATAGGTATTTTCCTTGAAGCCGCACCCTTTCTGCTCATGGGTGTGCTATTATCCTCGCTCATGCAATGGTTTGTATCCGAAGAAATGGTCCGTAAACTCACGCCAAAAAATCCGATCGGTGGTGTGCTGGTCGCAGGGCTACTCGGTATTATTTTCCCCATCTGTGAATGTGGCATGATCCCGGTCGTGAGAAGGTTGATGCACAAAGGTATGCCAGCCTATATCGCAGTTACGTTCATCCTGAGTGGTCCCGTAGTCAATCCCATCGTATTTACCGCAACCTTGCTCGCCTTTCCCTCTCATCCTGAGATTACCATTGCCCGTATGGGACTGGCCTTTGCTGTAGCAGCTTCCATAGGCATGCTCGTATATGTGTTTGTCCGTCGAAATCCTCTTCGGATGCCAAAGGTCGCAGTGACAGAGGTCAAGACACATCCTGGGTTTAAAATGGTGCAACCTCACGCGCACGCAAATGCACATGATCATAACCATGTAAAAAACTGGCGTAGCTTCTTCATTCACGCCGGAGATGAATTCGTCGATATGAGCAAATATCTGGTGATCGGTGCCCTGATTACAGCCTGCATCCAGACATTCATTAGCCGCAGCGATCTGATCTCACTTGGTAATGGTCCTGTTGCCTCCTACGTGTTCATGATGGGTTTTGCTTATGTATTGTCCCTCTGCTCAACTTCTGATGCTTTTGTGGCTTCTGCGTTCTCACATACGTTTGCACTGGGGCCGCTGGTATCCTTCCTTGTACTTGGTCCGATGCTGGATTTCAAAAGCACGCTCATGCTACTCTCCACCTTCCGTACCCGATTTGTTATTGGTCTAAGTCTAGCGATTATTACGCTCGTTTTTGCCGGCTCGTGGTTGATTAACCTACTGGTATAAAGGTTGAGCAACATACTTCATGGCCTGAATGGTTAATCACATGAACTTTCATACTAACTATGAATAGAGATGAGGTGATGATTATGAACCACACTGTCTATACGATGACCAAACCTCCTGTTCCAAGGTCACACGTCATCCAATGGCATAACCTGATCCGTGCAGGCTGGATCGGCGGGGTGGCAGTGTACATTATTCAGTTGAATTCAAGTGATTCGCTTCATTATTATTTGGCTCCTACCATGCAAAAACTGCTATTATGCTGTCCTGTTCCCTTATTGTTTATTGCCATTATCATGGCTTGGCATGGACTGTTCGGCAGAAACGAGGTTCATTGCGACTGTGAACATCCACCACCCTCGGGGTTCCTTCGTAGCTTAATGGTATATGGTCTGATTGCTATCCCCTTGTTGCTGGGGTTTCTGTTACCTGATCGGGCTCTCGGCAGTTCCATGGCCAGTCAGAAAGGCATGTCTCTCACCTATGCCCCTCCCGAGATTCGTCGAAAAGAGCCTTTACCTGATCCAGCAACGCAATTGAATGTACAAGATCTCACACAAAAATCAACGACCGTTCAGCCTGCATCGGCCACCAAAGTACAGTTCATTCCCCCAGACGAGTATAGCCGCGAATTCGCTGAACTGGCTGAGAAGTTGTATGCAGAACAGGTCATCCGAGTCTATCCCGAGATCTTCTCTGAAACCCTCGGCACGATTGATATGTTCCAGCGACAATTTGCAGGCAAAGATATCTCCTTAACCGGATTCGTTTATCGGGACAAAAGCATGGACCATGAATCACATTTTGCGCTGGGTCGATTTCTCGTCATGTGTTGCCCCGCAGATGCATCTCCCTTTGGCGTGATGATTCACATCCCCGAAGCGGATAGCTTCCCTACAGACAGCTGGGTGCAAATTGATGGCAGCATCGGCTCAGCACAGGTGAATGGTAAGGATACGATTGAAATTCGCGCCACAAAGGTGACACCTGTATCTGAGCCATCCACGCCTTATATTTACACCAATGCGGACTCGGTGATGGCGTATGAGAAAATAAAGAGCCCGTAGTTGTTGCTAGTAGTAGTAACAACTTGCACCTCAACGACAAAAAGCCCCAAAGCTATGGATTACATCGCTTTGGGGCTTTCATGTTCAGTCAGTCATAAGATTACATCTCGTCTTGTCTGATTGTATTATTCCGTTACGATATCATGAACCAACACAGGAGCATCGGCATGATCCGCAATTGTAATGTTTTCTTTGATCTTCGCGATGACGTCTGCTACGTCTTCACGATTAGCATGAATTGTTACGAGGGACTCACCAGCCTTGACTGGGTCACCCACTTTTTTGTTCAGCATCAGACCAACCGCGAGATCGATCTCGGACTCTTTTGTTGCACGGCCTGCGCCGAGCAGCATTGCTGCAGTTCCGATTTCGTCAGCGACGATTCCGGCAACATAGCCGTCTTTGTCTGCTGGGACTTCAACCAGATATTGTGCTTGTGGCAAACGATCTGGATGATCCACAACCGAAGCGTCTCCGCCTTGGTTTGCCAAGAAATCTTTGAATTTCTCCAGTGCTTTACCGTTCTGGATCACTTCTTTCAATTTCTCCTCAGCGTGCTCCAAGGAATCTGCCTTGCCAGCAAGGAATACCATCTGACGTCCAAGTGCCATACACAGTTCTTCGAGATCTTTCGGACCTTTACCTTGCAGGGTGAGGATGGCTTCTTTCACTTCAAGTGCGTTACCAATCGCCAGACCCAGTGGTTGGGACATATCGGAGATAACAGCCATCGTTTTACGTCCAACATTGTTACCGATGCTTACCATGGCATGTGCCAATTCTTTAGCATCTTCCGTTGTTTTCATGAATGCACCAGCACCCGTTTTAACATCCAATACGATTGCATCAGCACCTGCTGCAATTTTCTTGCTCATGATGGAGCTGGCGATCAGTGGAATGGAGTTAACGGTAGCTGTTACGTCACGCAGTGCATAGAGCTTTTTGTCTGCAGGCGTAAGGTTACCACTTTGTCCAATAACTGCAACTTTGTGTTCGTTTACGAGACGAATGAACTCTTCTTTTTCAAGCTCTACGTGGAAACCAGCAACGGATTCCAGCTTGTCTGTTGTACCACCCGTGTGACCAAGTCCACGTCCGGACATTTTAGCAACAGGAACATCCAGCGCAGCAACGAGCGGAGCGAGTACCAGTGTTGTTGTATCGCCCACTCCTCCTGTGGAGTGCTTGTCTACTTTGATGCCTTCGATAGCGGACAGGTCGATCGTCTCACCGGAATTCACCATCGACATCGTCAGATCGGCGCGTTCCTTGTCTGTCATATCTTTGAAGAATACCGCCATCGCCCAAGCGCTGACTTGATAGTCCGGGATCTCTCCTTGTGTGTATCCTTGAACAACAAAATCAATCTCAGCTGTTGTCAGTTCTTTTCCGTCGCGTTTCTTAGCAATAATGTCTACCATTCTCATGATGATCTCTCCTTGTGTGTGTATTGATTGTATTGAACACCTTGTTGTTAGTCCGTTACGGCTCCGGATCGTTCCTGCGAACGCTTTGCTTCTTCAGAATCGATTCCGGGTCCTTCACTCTGTGCTTAAAACAAAAGTTTCGATCCACATCAATTGATTATGAATATAAAATGCAACAATTACAGTGTGATTGCTGTGTCCAGGGCAACTACCATCATGTCGTTAAACGTTTTTTGACGCTCTTCGGCAGATGTTTCTTCGCCTGTCAGCAAGTGGTCACTTACCGTCAGGATGGTCAGTGCGTTAACACCAAACTTGGCAGCAATAGTGTACAATGCTGTTGTTTCCATCTCTACGCCGAGTACGCCGTGTTTCATCAACTTCTCGGTTACGGAACGGTCATCGCGGTAGAAAGAATCGGAGCTGAATACGTTACCGACGTGAATCTTCATACCTTTAGCTGTTGCACGGTCATATGCTTCTTTCAACAGGGAGAACGTAGCGATTGGTGAGAAGTCATAACCACCGAATACGTGTTTGTTCATGCTGGAATCTGTACATGCTGCTTGTGCAAGGATAACGTCACGTACACGTACATGCTCCTGCATACCACCACAAGTACCCACACGAATCAGGTTTTTCACGCCATATTCGCTGATCAATTCGTTAGCATAGATTGCGAAGGACGGAATACCCATCCCTGAACCTTGCACCGAAATCCGGTGTCCTTGATATGTACCTGTGTAACCGAGCATTCCACGAACTTCGTTGTAACATACAACATCTTCGAGGTACGTATCTGCAATATATTTCGCGCGCAAAGGGTCACCTGGCAATAGGATCGTTTCTGCGATATCTCCGGGTTTTGCTCCAATATGTGTACTCATGAATGAATCTCCTCCAGTTATACAAATTAGTCTATTATGATGGCAGGACCGGAGCAGCCCAAGCTACTCCGACCTCCCCTATCCAGTTTTGAAAAACTTATTTCAAATCTTTCAGGAAGCTGGTGCCGTATTCCGGCATTTTCACTCCAAAGTTCTCGGCTACGGTTGCGCCAAGGTCAGCAAATGTGCTGCGCAGGTCAAGCTTTTTGCCCTCGCTGAAGCGCGGAGAGTAGGCAAGCAGTGGTACATATTCACGTGTATGGTCTGTACCGCGGTATGTTGGATCGTTACCATGGTCAGCTGTGATCAGCAGCAGATCATCATTGGTCATTTTGGCAAAAATCTCTGGCAGCCGTGCATCATAGTCTTCAAGTGCCTGAGCATAACCTTGCGGATCACGACGGTGACCGTACAGGGCATCAAAATCAACCAGGTTCAGGAAGCTGAGTCCAGTGAACTCTTCATCCATCGTTTCAGACAACTTGTCCATGCCATCCATGTTAGAGACGGTACGAACAGCCTTGGTCACACCTTCGCCATCATAGATATCTGCGATTTTACCCAAAGCAATCACATCAAATCCGCTATCTTGCAGTTCATTCATAACAGTACGACCAAAAGGTTTAAGCGCATAGTCATGACGATTTGCAGTACGTTTCCAGTTACCCGCTTCACCTACAAATGGACGTGCAATAATGCGGCCGAGCATATACGGATCTTCAAGTGTAATTTCACGGCAAAACTCACAGATCTCATACAGCTCTTTCAGTGGAACAACGTCCTCATGTGCTGCAATTTGCAGAACCGAATCGGCAGATGTATAAACGATGAGCGCGCCAGTTTCAACATGTTCTGCACCCAGCTCATCCAGAATTTCCGTGCCACTGGCCGGTTTGTTACCAATTACTTTGCGGCCCGTTTTCTCTTCAATGCGCTGAATCAACTCATCGGGAAAACCATTCTCGAACACACGGAAAGGTGTATCAATGTAAAGACCCATCAGCTCCCAGTGACCTGTCATTGTGTCTTTGCCTCTGGATGCTTCCTGCATTTTGGTGTAATACGCTTTAGGTGCATCCGCTACAGGGACACCCTCAATTTCTTTGATGTTGGACAGTCCGAGACTGGCCATGTGAGGCATTTTCAGACCTCCGCGTTCACGTGCAATGTGACCGAAGGTATCTACATCAAAATCATCAAATTCTGCTGCATCCGGCGCTTCGCCGATCCCTACAGAATCCATAACGATCAGATGTACTCTTTTGAATGTTGACATAACCTAAGCACTCCTTCCAATAATCCGGTTTACAAGAACAGTCCAGTAATGATCGCTGACAGCACGCTGACAAGCGAAGCACCGTAAAGCAGTTTCAGACCGAAGCGGGCGACCACATTACCTTGCTTCTCATGGAGTCCCTTCACCGCACCAGCAATGATACCGATGGAGGAGAAGTTGGCGAACGACACGAGGAAGACAGATACGATACCCGTTGTTCTGGCAGACATTGCAGTCTCCTTCAAATTAAGCATAGCTACGAATTCGTTGGATACCATTTTGGTTGCCATAATACTTCCTGCCTGAATCGCTTCTTTCCATGGAACACCCATGATGAAGGCAAATGGTGCAAACACATAACCAAGTAGCTCCTGGAACGAAATGCCAAGCACCGCGCTGAAAATTCCGTTAACAAGTGCGATCAAGGCAACAAAACCGATTAACATCGCAGCTACGATGATAGCAACTTTGAATCCATCCAGGATGTATTCGCCGAGCATTTCGAAGAAGGACTGTTTCTCCTCTTCCTGTACTTCCAATATATCTTCTTCCTCTGTAACCTCATAAGGATTCACAATAGAAGCAATGATAAAACCGCCAAACAGGTTCAGTACAAGAGCTGTAACCACATATTTCGGCTCGATCATGGTCATATAAGCACCAACAATCGACATCGATACCGTGGACATCGCCGAAGCACACAAGGTGTACAGCCGATGTTTTGGCAACAACCCAATTTGTTTTTTCACAGAAATGAACACTTCAGATTGCCCCAATACAGCCGAAGCAACCGCGTTATATGATTCCAGTCTGCCCATTCCGTTGATTTTGCTTAATACCAGACCAATATATTTTATAACAAAAGGCAAGATTCGGATATACTGCAATATACCGATAAGGGCGGAGATGACAACAATCGGCATCAATACGCTGAGGAAGAACGGTGCCCCCCCGCTTTCGGCACCTACAGTAGTCAAACCCCCAAATACAAATGCGATACCTTCATTCGCATAGTCGAGTAAACTTTTAAATACGGTCGCGAAACCGCCAATTAAAAAAGTACCCACTCCTGTATTCAACAGAGCATAAGCTAATATAACTTGCAAAACAATCATGATAGCCAGCGGCCGGTAACGAATCTGCTTTTTGCCGTTGCTTGCGATATAAGCCAGTCCAAAAACAACGAGTAAGCCGATAATGGCAATTAGAAATTTCATTTGATTTCTCCTTTGAAGGTAGTTAAGCCGGATGTGAAAATTCAGCTCAAAGGGCTCTTAAGCATTCTTATCAGTAATCTTTCAGAAAACTTATGAAGCGCTTACAATTAGTCCCGTTATTTAAAATACAAGTGTAAGTTGTATTCCCTGTACCTGAGTCGAATGCCCAAGTACAGAGAATATAACATTACTTTTATTTATTAAGCTTTTTCTTAATAAGATGCTTTTGCTTAATAAGAAGATGTAGACTGACCACCCTGCATAATCTTCACGCCAGAACTTGCACCGATACGAGTTGCACCCGCTTCGATCATTTTTTGCATATCTTCCAGGCTACGTACGCCACCGGAAGCTTTAACGCCAACATCAGGACCTACAGTACGACGCATCAAAGCGATATCCTCTGGCGTTGCTCCACCTGTGGAGAAACCTGTAGAAGTTTTAACAAAATCAGCTCCAGCTCGCACAGCTGCCTGACAAGCACGTACTTTCTCTTCATCCGTCAACAGACAAGCTTCAATAATAACTTTCACCAAAGCTTTACCCGCAGCCGCTTCAACGACAACACGAATATCTTGTTCAACGTAATCATCTTTGCCATCTTTCAAAGCACTGATGTTGATGACCGTATCGACTTCAGTTGCACCTTTAGCAATCGCATCTTTCGTTTCGAAAGCTTTTGTCTCCGATGTAGATGCTCCCAGAGGGAAACCAATAACGGTGCAGATATCTACGCCAGTACCCTGCAACTGCTCAGCAGCATAAGCAACCCAGCCTGGATTAACACATACGGAAGCAAACTGGTATTGTTTCGCTTCTTCGGTTAACTTGGCCATTTCACTTTGCGTTGCGTCCGCACGAAGCAACGTATGGTCGATCATTTTCGCTAATTGTGGTGTAGTCAATTAAATCTCTCCCTTATCTGAACTAGTTATTTTCTATACATTTACACTAACATGAACATATGTAAAAATCAACTTGAACTTTTGTTCACAGTTACACTTACATTTCTTCTTCGTTATATTTTCTTCCTAAAAAAGCAAAACATCCGCCCTTTTTACGTGGCAGATGTTGTCATCCATATCCATTTGAAATTAAAATCGAAGTAATGCCTGCGCTGTGTACTGATCCGTGACCAGAATATTTGCGTAATGACCTTTGAGCGCGGCGTGTATGGCTTCAATTTTGCGTTGTCCCCCAGCGACAAGGATTGATTTTTCCTTATTTCTCAACTCGGCTAGATCAATACCAACGGTTCTGCTGTTAATCTCTTCACTGATCAACTGACCTTCCGCATCGAAAAAGCGTGAACAAATGTCACCTGCACCGGAGTTCATCAGCAATTGTTGCTCTTCTTCATTGAAGTAACCGAGCCTGAACAATAATGCATCTTCTTTCACAGTACCCACGGTAAACAAAGCAATATTGGCCTGTCTGCCGAGTTCCACGATTCTGCCGATATGTCGATCCGCTTCCACCATGTTTTTTACTTCAATGTTGTCGAAAATAACAGGCAGCGGCAGATACCTTGGTACCGTATGGAATGCCTCAGCGAACAAATGAACAATCTCAGCGGCATACGTATTGACATGGGAGTGGCTTACGCCCCCCTTCAATTGCACGACTTCGACACCTTTAACCTGCTTGGGACGAAGCTGGCGTGCTACAGCATGCATGGTTGTTCCCCAAGTCACCCCGATAATATCTGCATCCTGAACCGTCTCTTGAAGATAATCCGCTGCTCGTTTACTGATATGCTTCTGTATTTCCTCATCACTCTTCAACGGGGTAAAACACACAAGTGCCGTATCCAGATCATATTTTGACTTAAGTTCTCCGGCAATGATGTCGATATCCTCCAGCGGGTCCATAATTTCAATCCGGACATATCCACGATCTTTGGCGTACTGAAGTAACCTTGATACGGTTGGACGCGACACGCCCAACCTTGCGGCAATATCCTGCTGGCTATAATCGGACTGATAATACAATTTCGCTGCTTCAATGCTTAATCGTTGCTTCTCCAGGTCCATTCCCATGTGCGATCATCTCACTCATCCTATTGTCTTTGGAAAATAAATACTCGTCCTGTATATTATACATGGATTGAGTATCCGGTCACTATATAGCATCTAATTCAGTATCATGATCAATCCATACATATCCCTTTCTGACGTATAAAACGGGGGAAACGATGCATACTACTTCGGTCGCTTCATCGTTGCCAAGATTGCTTCACCCCATTAATCGCACAGAGAGGAAGAACTACATGTCTACCTTATTGTATATTACTGCCCATCCTCATGATCATGAAACCTCCTTCAGCATGGCTACGGGCAAAGCATTTATTGATGCATATCGTGAAAGTCACCCGTCTGATGAGGTTGTTCACCTCGATCTGTATCGCTCGGATATCCCCCATATCGATGCGGATGTCTTCAGTGGTTGGGGCAAACTGCAATCGGGCAGTGATCTGACTGCCGAAGAGCAGACCAAAGTAAGTCGTTTGAATGAACTGTCGGATCAATTTGCCTCAGCAGATAAATATGTTTTTGTAACCCCGATGTGGAACTTCTCGTTTCCTCCTATTCTGAAGGCTTATGTCGACTCGATCTGCGTAGCTGGCAAAACATTTCGTTATACCGAACAAGGTCCTGTTGGACTGCTGTCTGATAAAAAAGCACTGCATATTCAGGCGCGCGGTGGCATTTATTCCGAAGGCCCAGCGGCTCAAATGGAATCCGGTCATCGTTACTTAAGCATTATCATGTCATTCCTCGGTGTGCCGAAGCTTGATGGCATTTTTGTTGAGGGGCACAATCAATATAAAGATCGTGCAGATGAGATTAAGCAACAAGCTATCGAACAAGCACGCACTTTCGCAAAACAGTTTTAAGAGAGGTAGTTCAAAAAGTAGAATAACACTCAAAACATAAACAAAACCCGCGTGCGACCTAGGGGATAATCCCAGGAAACACGCGGGTTTTCAATGTATAATCAACCTAGAGCTTATTGATGTCCAGCGCTGGCACGGCTCATGGTTTCAAGTTTACGTGTGATCGCATGACGGTCTACTTTCAATCCCCAGATCATTTCAATAATCTGCTCTTTCTCCTCAGGACTGTCGGCATGCTTCAATTGCATTAACAGATCATGCATTTGTTCATTAATGCCTTCAAATTGAATCCATAAATCCTGTCTTACCTCTTTGGAATCCAGATGATGATTCGCATCGACTTCTTCCTTCAATGCTTGCAGAATAGCATCTTTCCATTCGTCATCACCTAGCTGTTTCGCAATGTTCAGGAGATCCAGATAATCGTCAACAAGAAGTGAGTTCAATTCAGCATGTGTTTTCATCGTTTATTGCATCCCCTTTTCGTTCTATTTACCAAGTATTATACTCGGTATTTCAGGTTATGCAATAGTTGACGAGAAAAATAGTGGATTGTCCAGTTTCATGTCATGTTTTGACGAATGATTAATCTCCGATTAAGACTTGAGTTGTTGCAATAACTGCACACGGTAGGCTTCACTTTCAAGCGATTGAATTTCCTTATATTCTTCGGCAGTAAGCACTTTGGGTTCCCCGGCTGCTTTGGCGATCATATATACCTTCGCGCTTTCTTCCACCACTTGGGTGCGGTAATAGGCTTCGCGGAGGTTTTTACCGGTCGTAACCAATCCGTGATTGACGAGAATGAGTGCCGTATGTTCTTCTACCTTTGCTGAGACTGCATCGGCAAGTTGTTTCGTCGTTGGTAGAACATATGGAACAAATCCGATATCACCTACCAAGGCGGACTGATCAGGGAACAAGTGTGGCAATTCATCGAAAACGAGACTGAGTGCGATCGTATATGCCGGGTGCGTATGCACAATGGCTTGGATATCAGGATTCACACGATAACTGTACAGATGCATCAATACTTCGGAAGAAGGGCGTATTGCTCCCGCACGAGTCTCTCCTGTCTCGATATCAATGGCGATCCATTCGTCAGGCTCCAGATCCTCAAGTGCATAACCACTCGGAGACAACAACATCGTTCCCCCAGAGCGAGCGCTCAGATTCCCACCAGGTCCGACTACCAGTCCTTGAGCAACTGCTCTCTGAGCATACTTCGTTAACTCTTCCCTTACTTGTTGTTCAGACATGTTTTCTCCACTCCTCATACTTTTCTTTTTAGCATTTTGCGTCAATGCTCATTGCATTGAATCTATTTATTACCTTTTGATTTGATTCAGACTTTGGTAGTTTTCATAAGCTTCCTGCCACAGCTCTGTATCCTCAGGTTCATAGGTCTCAGGGGAAAAGGAAGCAGCCATGACCTCCCGTACCTCGGCCAAGCTACTCACTTCTCCATGCGCAAGGAATTGCAGCATGCAATTCCCGGCTGATGTCGCCTCTGCCGGGCCTGCCACTACCGCGACACCGGCTGCATTGGCTGTAAACTGGCATAGTAGTCGATTGTGTACACCACCACCAACCATATGAATGACACGAGGTCTTGTACCTGTAATCAACTGCAGTTCATCCAGCGTTTGTCTGAATTCTAATGCAAGACTTTCCAGAATGCAGCGCACAATCGCTCCAGTCGTTTCAGGCACAGTCTGTCCGGTGAGATTGCATTGTTGCCGTATTCGTTCAGACATATTTCCTGGCGCCAAATACACGCCATCTCCCGGCGATACATAACTTTGATGCGGCGTTGCCAAGGTAGCCAATTGAATCAGTTCTTCATGTGTAAAAGGTTGATTCTCCCGCTCCCATTGCCGTTTGCATTCCTGTAGCAGCCACAAGCCTGAACGATTTTTCAGGGTGCGTACTTTTCCACTTACCGTCCCTTCATTGGTGAATCCCAATGCACGACTTCGGTTATCCAATACAGGTGTATCACGCTCCACCCCCATAAGAGACCAGGTACCACAGCTGATAAAAGCGAAATCCAAATCATTCGCAGGTATTGCTGCCAAGGCAGATGCCGTATCATGTGAGCCCACAGAGACTACCTGCATCGGTCCAGTCCGTAACTCTTCGCACAACTCATTTGTTAAATCACCCAGCACGGTACCCGGTTGAACGAGTTTTGGAAATAATGTTTCCGGTATACCGAGACGCCCGATCAGATGTTCATTCCAACGCGCCTCGCCTGCATGCAACAGCCCGCTAGTACTTGCAATCGTATACTCACAAGCCTGCTGACCGGATAGATAATAGTGAAATAAATCCGGCATAAATAACATGCGCACATCCGTACGCAAACCTTCGGCCTGCTCTCGTACACTGCCTAGCAGTTGAAATACTGTATTGATCTGCTGCGGCAAAACGCCAGACATGGCATACAGTTCTTCATCTTTCACCATGTGCAGAACTTCTTCCATCCACTGTGCATTGCGTGCTTCCCGATAGTGACGTGGGTTCGAGCACAACCTTCCCGCACCATCCACCAGTCCATAGTCCACTCCCCACGTATCCACTGCTATAGAACGGACCGATGGAGAGACGCCTTGCGTCCCTTTCACAATGCCTTGTTTTAATTCATGAAAAAGTCGCAAGAAATCCCAATACAATCCGTCCCCCAGCTGCACGGGTTCGTTGTTGAATCGATGCACTTCTTGTAACGAGAGTCTGTTTCCGTCAAAAGAACCACGGACTACGCGTCCACTACCGGCACCGTAATCGGCAGCAAGCACATGTGTTGCTTGATCGCCCATTCTTTCAAGCCTCCTTAACTCTACGCGATAAGCCGTATTCGAGTTCTGAACACAGCTTTCAAGAGAACGCCATGTTACCTCATTTCATAAGGAACATGGCGTTTGACAGGAATGGAACTTTATTTTAACGATATAACGGACCAAATACACTGCAAGCACGGTAGTCTGCGCTCTCCGGCTCACTTGTGCCGAACAATCCCCATGCACGCGGACGGAAAATTTCCGTTTCAGGTACATTATGCATATTTACCGGAATGCGAAGCATAGAAGCGAGTGTAATCAGATCAGCACCGATGTGTCCATACGAGATGGAGCCATGGTTGGCGCCCCATTGATTCATGACCTCGTATACGGAAGTAAACGCTCCCGATCCGGTTAGAACAGGTGCAAACCAGGTGGATGGCCAGGTTGGGTCTGTCCGCTGATCCAGCGTATCATGCACATCTTCAGGCAGATCGACTGTGTAACCCTGAGCGATTTGCAGCACTGGTCCCAGTCCTTTGACCAGATTCAGACGTGTCATCGTTACAGGCATGCCACCTTTGGTCAGGAAATCCGCTGAATAGCCGCCCCCGCGGAAATACTCTACGGATGCCGGTCTCCACGATGTTGCTTTCAGGCAGTCCTGAACTTCCTCATCTGTAATTTCCCAGAATGGTTTGAGTACAGGCTTACCGTCTCTGGACTGTTGCCCAGTGCCATCCAAAGCTGCGGACCCGGAGTTGATTAGATGCAGAATGCCATCCTTTGCGTTCCCTCCCAACTGGTGCCCCGTCACACGCTGTACCGAATCCGGACTCCAATACGTCCGCACATCAGCAAAGATCTGTGCCGTATGTGTGAGCAGCGAACCGAATAACATCGATACCCCGTTCAGGCTGTCATTCTCCGTTGCAACCAGATAAGGCGCACGTTTGCCATTCCAGTCAAAGGAAGAGTTTAATATCGACTCCAGAAAATCTCCGTTAGGTGAATGATCCGTCCACTGCCGTTGTCCCTGGAAGCCGGATACAATCGCGTGGTGACCCATCGACTCCTCTGTAAACCCAAGCTCTGCCAATCTTGGGTTGCCCGCCATCAAGTCACGCACGATTTGGGTCATTTTCACAACGGTTTCCCATTCGTACTCTTTGCGTTTGCGATCCGTTTGCAGATGGGCAGCATTGTTGTCCGGACCCTCGCTACAATTCTCCTTCACCCAGGCCAGTGCGAGCTTATACTCCTCAGGATCGTAGATTTCTTCTTCAATACGACGAGTGAGTTCGCTCATATCCACATATTCGTTGCGCATGCCCAGGTACTCCTGGAAAAATGAATCGTTCACAATCGAACCTGCAATCCCCATGGATACTGATCCAATAGACAGATAGGCTTGCCCTTTCAAGGTCGCAGCTGCAAGACCCGCACGGCTGAACCGGAGCAATTTCTCACGCACGTCCTCGGGAATCGTTGTATCTCCGCCGTCCTGCACATCTTCTCCATAGATCCCAAAGGCAGGAATTCCCTTCTGTGCATGGGCAGAGAGTACCGCTGCCAGATATACTGCACCCGGACGTTCAGTTCCGTTAAAACCCCAGATGGCTGTAGGAATGGATGGTGACATATCCATCGTTTCCGTACCATAACACCAGCATGGTGTCACGGTGATCGTTACGCCAACGTTCGAACGGCTGAACAATTTTGATGCTGCGGCCGCCTCGGCTACCCCGCCAATACAGGTCTCAGCCACAACACACTCCACTGCGGACCCGTCAGGATAACGTAGTTCTGCTGCAAGCAACTCGGCAACAGATGTCGCCATCCGCATCGTTTGTTCTTCCAGTGACTCCCGAACGCCTTTTCGTCTTCCATCAATCGTGGGACGAATACCAATCTTGGGGAAAGCCTGCTTATAACGATAATCCTGATGTGTCATACTGGAATGTCCTCCTTCAATTCGTTTCATAGGATTTGGGTTTAATTGAGAAACCTTCTGTCTGATCCATATGCATTGATTGGAATGAGATAATGACGGAAATACAACCGATACCCGAGTGGCACACAAGAGCTACATACACAGATTATCAAGAGCCTTATTTTAGTTTGAATACGTTTACATATTTAAAAAAATAACAATAAACCACTTCATTAATTAGCTATGTATGTAGTTCCTCTATTCAAGAAAATGGAACGTGCATGAGCGAATTCAACGAAATGGTTTATGTAGTAAAGACGTTCAGAAACCTGTTAGGGTTATCGGTAACCCTAACATAGCATGAGCCTATCTTGCTGTCAATTGGCATTATCCTATAGAATGGTAAGACTATGTTGCGGAAAGGTTAGATTCTAATGATTACCATTTACGATATTGCCAAAAAAGCCAACGTCTCCGCCATGACGGTCTCCAAGGTCATTAATCATACAGGCCGTATAAGTTCCGCGACACGTGAACGTGTGCAACAGGTGATCGACGAACTGGGTTACATCCCGAACTCCAATGCACGCAGCCTTGTGCTTCAACGAACCCAGATGCTCTCCCTGCTTATTACGGATATTACCAACCCTTTTTATACAACACTGGCGCGTGGTGCTGAAGATGCAGCCCATCTTCGTGGGTACCGTCTTTTATTCGGCAATAGTGACGAGGATTACAAAAAGGAAAAGGATTATGTAGATGCGATTCTGTCTACTCGTGTGGATGGTGTACTCTTTGCCCCAGCGGGAGATCGTTCTCTCCAACATCTGAAACAGCTGCAGGAACGTCACATTCCGTTTGTCTTTCTGGACCGCACCGTACCTGGCATTACGTCAGATATCATTGCTGGAGATAGCCGGGAAGGCGCGATTGCTCTGATCCGATATCTGGTGCAATTGGGGCACCAGCGCATTGCACTGGTCAATGGTTCTTCGGAGGTTTCTACCGCCAGACTGCGGGAGGAAGGTTATATAGCGGGTTTACGAGAGGCCGGAGCTGATATTGATCCCGAGCTTGTGCTTCGAACCGGGTACCGGGATTTCAGTGATGTAGAGGGACTCGATCGACTACTCTCTCAACCAAATCAACCAACAGCCATTTTTGCAGCCAACAACATGCTGGCGATTGGGGTCATTCGGCTTTTGCGCAAACGGGGACTACGTGTACCAGAAGACATTTCTGTTGTGTGTTTCGACGATCTGGATCTGGCTTCTGCCTTCGACCCTTTCCTGACTGTAGCTGCACAGCCAGCATATGAATTTGGGTTTCAGGGTGTACAGATGCTGATTGACCGAATTGAGGGTAAGTCCCCTTCCGAAGCCCAAACCCTCATTCTACCGTCAGAACTGCGCATACGGGCTTCAGCTACTGCTCCACGTGAGCAAAAATAGAGTTAAGCGCGTGAGTTGACTAAATATTATCGTGTAATGATTAGTCCCACTTATCTGGATTAGGTCCCGTTCAAATTCGAAAAATGTACAACATAAACAGGGTGCAGCGGAGATTACGCTCTGGTTGCACCCTGTTTGATGTTCATTCGTTAGAATGACCCGTTCGTCCGAACTGGTTGGTTAGACAGGTTCATTCAGTTTCATTTCAGTTCCATCCGAGCCGATATTCTACCGCTCCGACTGTAATGCAAGAGCGACCTCACGAACGAGTCCCGGGAACCAGTCCATCAGAGGTTCGAACGTATATCCCGCTTGTTCAGCTTTGGTCGTCTCCATCGTCCATGATTGCTCAATTCCGAAGGGTGACATGTCCTCTTTCACCGTTTCCGTGAGGATCTGGGACTGCATGCCCGTGACCGTCTCGATCAGATGTATCATGGCTGACAGCGTAATCGCACCCTTGGAAGCTGCATTCACCGGACCGGTAATGGACGAATGTCCAAGCCAAGCGAGAAATCTTGCCGCTTCGGTGGAATTGATAAATCCAATCTCCGCATCCGGATTTGGCATACCGATCGGTTTTCCTTTTTGCACATGTTCAATATGAAAATGAAGTCTTCTCGTATAATCATCAATCCCGAGTACAATGGGAATGCGCATCGCCACAACCGGGAAATCAGCTTCCTGGAAAAATACAGCCTCCGCAAGCCGTTTGCCTTCTCCATACGAAAAATCCTCTGCACTTCCATACTGCAATGGATATGTATACGGGTCAAAATCCGTTTCCTTAAATCCAGGTCTGGGATCACCGTACACCGAGAGTGTGGATGTCAGAACGTATCTTTTGGTGCGCCCTGCAAAAGATTCACATGCCGCTTTCGCCGCATCTGGGGAATAACAGATATTATCGTACACAACATCCCACATGTCTGTCTGCGCAACCTCTGCCAGAGATTCCGGGTCTTCACGATCCATCTTGATTCGGTTTACTTCGGGTCCGAAGTCAACATCCGTTTTACCACGAGTTGCGACTGTGATCTGAGACTTCCCTTCCCACAGCAAGTGATCCACAAGACGTTTGCCAAAAAAACGTGTACCCCCAAGTATAAGTACTTTATTCATCCAAAAAACCTCCTATCATGTTCAATTATGTTTAACAATTTGAAGCATGGTGTGAGCATTCCGTTGAAACTCATATGAAGTTGGTTCTTCGGATACCGTGCACCCACGCTCTTCGAGTATTAATTTTAAAGCATCCATGTGTTTGTAACGTTCACCAGACAGATCCACTGTTGGAAAAATGCGAACCTCTTGTTTGGTCACACGCAGCAACTCCATTATGGTTGCAACATGAAAATCAACATCCAATCGATCCGCATAAGTAAACAGGAAATGGGCGGATAACGTCAGATCGAATTGTTCATCTGCAAAGGGTAGATCCGGGAGCACAGACGCCACATAACTGTCAGGAAACATTCTCATATCTGCGATGCAATCTGTGATGGCACGAGTTCGTTCTTCCTTTAACCCCTGGATTGATCCAAATTGATCCCACACATATATCCCTTGCACGGGTTCCATCTGTTTCATCGTATGCTCAATGTCCTGAAATCCCTTTACTTCAAGCTCGTCGATCTCGTATTCGTAGGCAATATCCACGGCCACGGGATCAGCACCCAACTTGCGCGCCTGGCTACTGAACGAACATGCTCCACCTGGACAATCCAGAATAGACTTGCCATTAATCTCGTCCACCGTCAGGTTGAACATCTTCATATATTCTTCGAAGGTTCTTCCTATGAAAACGATCTGTTTCAGTTCCAAACCTCCAGAATCATTGGACTGCTGATCTTCTCTACTGTTCTTCTGCACTTCTTTACTGTTGCTCTGCTCATCTCTGCTCATCTCGTCTCAGCTTCCTTTCCTGCGCTTGAATCAATCGTTGGGGAACACAAGCCCAATCTGCTTCCGAATCTGATCCATGACTTGCATCGTCACATAAGAGCGTTCATACGTGTTCATGTCAGACTCCTTTTGGCCCTGCTCAACCAGATTCACGAACTCCTCCACTTCATAATACATCGCCGGATGGTTTTGTTCGACTGTGAGCTGCTCCACCGTACCGTCATTGTAACGTATCTCTGCATGTTCCGGTGAGCCAATCTTGTCAATGATGATGCTGCCCAGCTCACCCATGATTTCGCTTGGTAGATGAGAGTTGGAGATTTTGGAGTATGTAACGACCGCATCCATCCCATCATAGTCCAGCAGCACACTACCTTGTCCATCCACGCCAGATTCCAGCATCATCGCTTGGGATTGAACCCGGTTAGGTGCACCGAACAACGTAATCAATGGATAGAGACAATACACACCGAGATCCATTAACGCCCCATTAGCGAGTTCAGGCTTGAACGCGTTCAGGACAATCCCCTCTTTGTACTTGTCGTAACGCGAAGAATACTGAGAGTATCCTGCTACGTATTTGCGGACAGGACCGATTTTATGCAGGCTCTTCTGCACCATTTTGAACTGGGGAACAAGGGTCGATTTCATCGCTTCCATGAGCAGAACCTCGTGTTCTCGTGCTGTATCGATCATGCTCCGAACTTCGGCGCTATTTGCAGCCAGAGGTTTCTCGCACAATACATGTTTACCGTTTCTCAGAAAAAGCTCAGCCTGCTCTGCATGAACCGTATTTGGTGTTGCAATGTAGACTGCATCAATCACATCACTTGCCGCCAACTCTTCCAGATCGGTGAATCGGTGTTCAACATCATATTTATCTGCGAATGCATTAGCCTTATCTTCAGTTCTGGAATACACAGCGGTTAATTTGAATCCTTCAACCTGTGCTGCGGCTTCAAGAAGCCTTTCTGTAATCCAGTTGGTACCCACTACGCCAAAACGAACCATGCTTACCTACCTCTTTCATCTATAAATTTCATTTGAGATATAAACCACTTCCATCCTGTATATTGTAGCTCATATTTCGTTCAGATTGAAGGAAGGTACTTTATCTCCAAATATTGATATCTTGCTTTTTAAGTTAAAACTTCGTCAATCCCTTGGAATCAGGGGTATAATTAGAGATGAGGTGATCACCGTGGAAAGTCGAGATCAAGATCGCATACTGCCTGAATCTATAGATGAAAAATACTGGCATGCCATCATCCATAACGATAGTTCTTATGATGGAACGTTCTTTTACGGTGTGCAGACAACGGGTATTTTCTGTCGACCTTCCTGTAAGTCCAGAGCACCCAAAGTTGAGAATGTCCTAATATTTCAACATGTTGAAGAAGCGTTAGCACGAAAGTTCAGACCCTGCAAACGTTGCAAGCCAACCGGCGAGCGCGTACCTGATCAGGAGTGGATATATGGGATCACCGATTACATCGAACATCATTATGCCGAGCCTCTAACCCTAGATGTCCTAGCCACTGTAAGTCATGGCAGTCCCTATCATCTGCATCGTGTGTTCAAGCGGATTACAGGCCGCACACCGGTTCAATATATTCAGGATAAACGAATTACCGAAGCCCGGAAGTTGCTTGAACATACCGGACTTACCGTCACCGATATTGGCCGCCATGTCGGTATACCTAACTCAGCTTATTTCATTACTGTATTTCGCAAACACACAGGTCTCACACCTGCACACTACCGCGAAAGGCATGAGAACTTATGAAGACGAATCTTACTTACAAAGTACCCAAAACGTTACTCAACAAGGGGACAGGGTTCCTTAATGGCTATACACATACGCTGAATCCTTACACAGGCTGCGCCTTCGGTTGTTCTTATTGTTATGTCAGACAGATGCCTGTCTCCTTATTTCGCAAAGAGGATTGGGGAAGCTGGGTCGATGTGAAACAAGAGGCCTCCCGAGTGTTCGCCAAAGAGTTGCAGCGTGCCCTGACCAAAGGGAAAGTCACTCTGTTCATGTCATCCAGTACCGACCCGTATCAACCCGCCGAATACAAGGAGTGTATCACGCGTTCATTGCTTGAAACGATGGTACAGCATCCGCCCGATTTTGTATTAGTCCAAACCCGCAGTCCACTCGTTACCCGGGATATAGATCTGCTACAACAGTTAGGTGACCGGGTTCGGGTCAGCATGACGGTGGAGACGGATCTGGACGATATGCGCAAGCATTTCAGTCCTTCCGCTCCCCCAATTGCAGGCCGATTACGTGCACTGGAACAGTTGCGGGATGCCGGAATACCCACGCAGGTTGCGATTGCTCCCGTATTACCCAGCAGTGAACAGTTTGCAGCCATCTTGAGACCTCTGGTTCAGCGTGTATGCATTGACGATTATTTCATGGGCGATGGCAGCGAGGGCAAGCGAACCCGGCGACTCGGCATGGAGTCGCTCTATCAAGAAGTGGGGATGGAGCATTGGTATCATCCAGATGCGTATCAGACTGTTGTACAGTGGATGAAAAACGTTTTTGCCGAAGATGAGATCTGGATCAGTCAGGCGGGATTTGAGCCATAAATGGCTATATAAGTTGGACTAAAAATTATTTACACTGGACACTCCAATGACAGAACAACCTTTCGAGCGCTGTTATTCCCAGATTTTTTTGATTTAATAAAAAACAGCCCCTTTCCTTGTTCGAAGGAAAAGGGGCTGTTTATCATGATATAAGTCATAATGGCTATCTTATTTATCCAATGTATACAATGGCAGATCCACCGGCAATGCAGCCGGGCGCTGACACGAGCTTTTCATCTGGTAGAACGTCTGTTCATCTGATGAATCGTGGAATGCCCACATGGCCTCAAGTACGTGGTATGCCAGTTCCCCACTCGCACGGTGTGCACGTCCACTATGTGCTGCATAGGCCATATCTGCCACACCGATGCCACGTGTATTTTCCTGATATCCTGGGAGGAGCGGAACTTCCGTCCATTCATGTTCACCCAGCAAGCGATAACGAACCGGACCACCAAAGGTGTTGGGGTCAGGTACCTGTAATGTACCGTGCGTGCCATATATCTCAATCGGTGGCAATGCACTTCCGCCAAATACGTCAAAACTTGTAATCAGTGTGCCAATGGCTCCCTGTTCAAACTGTAACAGACCGGTAACGTGAGTTGGAATTTCGACGGGAACCGTCTGGCCCCTCTTTTTCTCACTCGTAATCGTCCGCTCTTCCATGGCTTTACCTGTCATACCTGCGATCGACTTGATCGGTCCCATTAGTTGAACCAATGCGGTGAGATAGTACGGACCCATGTCAAACATTGGCCCACCGCCTGACGCGTAATAAAACTCCGGATCTGGGTGCCAGTGCTCATGACCACGACTCATCATAAATGCGGTCGCCGCCACCGGCTTGCCGATTACCCCTTCTTCCACCAATTGAAGTGAAGTCTGGATACCTGAACCAAAGAACGTTTCTGGTGCACAGCCCACAAGCAATCCTTTACGCTTCGCTGTTTCGAGCACGGCCTGCCCTTCTTCACGGGTAACAGCGAGCGGTTTTTCTACATAAACATGTTTGCCAGATTCAAGTGCCCGCAAGCATACATCCGCATGAACGGAAGGAATCGTCAGGTTGATGATCAGCTCAATCTCGGGATCAGCCAAGATTTCGTCGACGCTGTATACGTTAGGGACGTTATAGGCTGCTGCCTGCTCCTCGGCACGTTTCCGGTCGAGATCCGCAACAGCAACAAGTTCCAGCACCTCGAACCGGTGACAGTTTTCCATATAAATACCGCTGATTTTACCGCAGCCAATAATGCCTACTTTCATTGTTTTCATACCTGGGGCTCCCTTCGCCGTGGATCAGAAATGGTTTATCCATTGAGGATGAATGGTTAACACTGAAGTTACGTTTGCAATCAAACTATAATCTCATTAGTTCTGGTTGTCCGCCATACCTGTGTACACTTCGGTTGCTGAACTTACTCGACTCTTGGCAAGCTCTTTGCCTGCTGCTGTCCATTTGAAACCACTGCGCATCATTTCAGTCACGGGTTTCATGTCTACAATGTCTGCATGGTGTCCCAGGGAGTTGTAGAATACCCGCCCTGCGCCCCAGCGTTTCGTCCAGACAACAGGCATATCTACAGGACCATTCGCCGCATGCGGACCAGCCACCACTGGGAAACGAGTTGTTGCCAGCACTTCCACTGCCGGGTCTACGTGCAGGTAGTACTGTTCACTTTTCACCTGAAAATCTTCGATATGATCCAATAACGGGCTAGAGCCACGCTTCATGTTCACCATATACTCCACACCATCGTTACCTGGATGAGCAACCCATTGTCCACCCGTCATAAACTGCCAGTCTACGTTATTTCGGAAGGCATCACACATCCCGCCATGAAGACCAGCCAAGCCCACACCGCTCTGAACAGCCGCTGATACGTTATTGACGAGTTCTTGCTCAATCTGTCCCATTGTCCACAAAGGCACAATCAGATCCAGACCCAGCAGCTTCTCTGCATCCGCATAAGACTCCAACGTATTTGAGACCTCAACCTCAAACTGCTCTTCCTTCAAAATACGCTCAAAAATCGCTGCTACCTGCTCCGGTTCATGTCCATCCCAGCCGCCCCATACAATCAGTGCTTTACTCATCGTTTATTCACTCGCTTTCGCCTAGTTTAGTTGTGTTCAACCTTATTTCTGACGTCACTGTTTTGCTTGCTCACATCTCTTCAAGCGTCACCCAGCGCCGTTCTGTTACCGAACGTTCTACTGCTTCCAGTACAGCCTGACAAGCGACCCCGTCGTGGAAACTCGGTGATGGTTGGCGTCCTTCAGAGATTGCTGTTACCAGCTCCAGCATTTCATGGGTGAACGTGTGCTCGAATCCAATCGTATGTCCAGCAGGCCACCAGGCTTCAGCATATTTATGTGCCGGATCGGTTGCCAGTACACGACGGAATCCCTGTACGTCCTCTTCATCCTTTGTGAAATACACTTCCAGTTCATTCATCCGTTCAAAATCAAATCGTACACTGCCGAGACTGCCGTTAATCTCAAACGAGTTTGTACTCCGATGCCCCGCTGCAAAACGTGTAGCCTCGAAGCTGCCCAGCGCCCCTCCTGCGAATCGTGCCAGGAACAACGTAGCGTCGTCGACGGTCACTTCTCCTTTGGGTGCATCCGCATTCGAACTGCCCTTTGCACTCAGACCGGTCATTTCAGCTGCAAGCGGACGCTCTTTGATGAAGGTTTCGCTCATACCGATGACTTCCTGGAATTCACCAACAAGGAAACGAGCCAGATCGATTAAATGCGCACCCAGATCCCCATGGGAACCGGAGCCAGCCACTTCTTTTTGCAAACGCCATACCAGCGGGAACGAAGGGTCCATGATCCAGTCCTGCAAGAAAAAAGCACGGAAATGATAGATCTTACCCAGTCGTCCGCTCTCCACCAGATCCTTCGCTAATTGCACCGCTGGTGAGAAACGGTAGTTGAACCCGACCATATGAGCGACTCCAGCATCCTCTGCTGCCTGAAGCATCTCACGCGAATCCGCAAGCGACAGGGCCAGAGGCTTCTCACAAAACAGATGTTTGCCCTGACGAGCTGCTTCCAGCGCAATTTCCTTATGGGCATCACTTGGCGCGTTAATATCAATCAGATCGATATCATCCCGCTTCACCAGTTCACGCCAATCCGTTACACTTTCGGACCAACCGAACTGATTCGCTGCCTCCTGCACTCCCTGCTCGTTACGTCCACAGATCACAGACATCTCAGGCTGCAACGGAGCAGACGGGAAAAACATCGGCAGACTGCGATAGGCATTACTGTGGGCCTTCCCCATAAACTTGTATCCAACCATTCCGACACGAAGACGATTTGACATGGTCATTTCCTCCTTTGGAATAATAAAAAATCTTTCAATATGTGTACCAATAAACTATTGACGGATAGAAGAAGCACGGATGATCAGTTCGGTAGGCAACAACGCTCTCGCTGATTCGGTTACCGCTACAACAGAGTTATTCGCTTTGTGTGTGTCACCCACAGACCCATGCATAAGCTTCGATACTGCAAGTTCACCCATCTCGAAAAATGGAACCCTGACGCTGCTCAGCGGCGGAACCGCCATCTCGGCGGCATCAGAGTCGTCATAACCCACAAATGCCGGAAAATCCGCAGGCCCTATTCCCCGCTCACGCAAACCATGCATGACACCAATGGCCATCCGGTCATTGGCCGCAAATACAGCATCAATCTCATGTAGGCGATCTGCTACAATCGCTGCCGCCTCAATGCCACTTCTTCTACTATAATTCCCTTTAAGCAATAGACTCGGGTCCAGCTCCATACCTGCTTCTTGCAGGCCAAGACGAACGCCTTCCATTCGCTCCTGGCTGTTGGAATAGCTGTCTGGACCATTGAGAAAAGCGATTTTGCGATACCCCTGATCCGTAAGATGACGTATGGCAAGTCTGCTTCCTTCCACATGATCCGCATCCACTTCCGTGAACGATTGGCCCTCAAAATGCTGATTCATGACACAGAATGGGTGTCCTTCCTGATGAAGCTGCTGCATGGCCGCCAGTTCTTCATGATCGTCTCTGGCACCAAGGATAATGCAGGCGTCCACTTTCTGACGCCGGAACAGATCCGCATAATTCATCACTTCACCGGGTGTTCGGAACATAACCAACAGGTCCATGCTATTGTCTCTGGCTTTGCTTCCAATCCCACTCAGCATTTCCGAGAAAAAATACGCCGAGAACAGGTGCGCCTTCGGAACATAAGGTAATACCACGCCAAGGTTCCCGCTTTTACTTCTGGCAAAACTGCGAGCAAGAGCGCTGGGCACATAGCCTAACTGTTCGGAAGCTTCAAGAACCTTGCGGCGTGTCTCTTCTTTAATAGGACCTACCCCATTAAGCACCCGGGAGACCGTCGCCTCGGAAACACCCGCAAGATCAGCCACTTCTTTACGAGATGCCATGAATTTCACCCCCTTTTATATAAGTTGAACTAAAGATTATTTACACTGACACTACGATGACAGAACAACCTTCCAATCGCTGTTATCCCCAGATTTTTCGATTCCTTTTTTCTAAAGGGGAAAATCCGGGGATAAAGGCGAACGCTTTGCTTTTTCAGGTTTTTTCTGTCCTCTCCGTTATCGTGCAAATGATTAGTTCAACATATATAGCTCATCAATAAATCAAATAGTAATTAAAAATCGATATTTATGTACGCGCGTACATTTTCTCATGCCATGTAACCGTTGTCAATGCTTTTAACACAAAAAAATAATGAGGGTTTGGGTTAATCCAAGCCCTCACTATTATCTTGCCAGAGATGGTATTTTCATTAACTTCATGCTCTGTAATCTTAGAGGTTCAAGTTACTTATCAAACTTAAATACAACCTTAAATACAACGATTTCAGTTGATCCTGTTTGTTCAATTATGGGGAGTACAGCTCACAACGTCGTTGTAACGCCAAGATCAACGGAGGATTGACTAAACTCAGCCTGCTCCATTGTTTTCGCATGACTCGGAATGCGATCCGAGGGTTCTGGCGTGGATTGGAGCTGTCTTACTTTGTGCAGCACTTCTTTGTTCGGCAGAAAGTGTTGGGAACGAATAAACCGAATTGTTTTGGTTTTGGCACGCATAACAATCGAATCGGTCTCAGCCCGATCATCCGCAAGATATCGTACCCCTCCCAGAATCTCACCTGGCGTCACACCTGTTGCGGCAAAAATGACATCCTCTGTGCCGATCATATCCTGCATCGTTAACACTTTGTAGGGATTATCGATCCCCATCTGCAAGCAGCGCTGGAATTCGTCTGCGTTGGCAGGCATCAGACGACCTTGGATCTCACCCCCAAGGCAAGATAGCGCTGCGGCAGCCAGCACACCTTCTGGCGCTCCTCCAGATCCGACATACAGATCAATGCCCGCCTCCGGGAAGGCCGGTGCCATCGCACCCGCAACATCACCGTCACTGAGAAACTTGATCCGTACGCCAACCTTGCGTAGCGTCTTGATGGTACTCTCGTGTCGAACACGATCCAGAATCATCACAGTGAGGTCCGAGATGTTTTTGTTCAATGCGGCAGCGGCTTTCTCCAGTGTGACTTCAACCGGGTCTTCAATGCTGACCTTGCCTACAAGCGCAGGCCCTACCGCCAGTTTCTCCATATACATGTCCGGTGCGTGGAGCAGGTTACCTTTTCCCGCCACTGCAATAACCGATAGAGCGTTGTTTAGTCCTTTGGCCACGATTTCTGTACCTTCGAGCGGGTCTACAGCCACGTCAACCTCAGGGCCCTCAGCGTTGCCTACTTCCTCGCCGATGTACAACATGGGTGCTTCATCCATTTCTCCTTCACCGATTACCACCGTGCCGCGAATGGACACGGAATCGAACATGGCGCGCATGGCCAAAGTAGCCGCTTCATCTGCACTGTTCTTGTCGCCTCGTCCCATCCAAGGTGCTGAGGCTAACGCAGCCAATTCTGTTACTCTGACAATTTCCAACGCCAGTTCGCGTTCCATTTTTCCCACTTCCTTTCCAATTTCCAAAAGCATAACGTGAAAGCGATACTAAATCCATCGCAAATCCATATGAAATTGATCTATAATCGGCGTAGTAGCGCCTTTTTAATGATGTATACCTTATTTATCCAATTAATATATTGATCGATTTCGCTCCTTTTTTCGGCTGGTTTTAAGAGTCCAAATCCTCCTGAGTTCTTACTTAAAATATTAATTTTATTTTCCATTTTCCGCTCTAAAACTAAATAATTCAACATGGTGGATTAACACGTCCATTTCATATGCAAAAAGTTCTTTTAACATGAGGTATATACAACTTATATACTGATTATTAAAACTTAACGCTATCTAACAGACTACGAACGAAAACGATTTTCGGCTGAATGTCCAAACGTAGAAATAAACTAATAAATTGTATTGACGATCCTTGAGATCAACCTGTTACCTTCACGATTATTGAGCAAAATTATACTGCCAGTTATGTATTAATCAGGCCTTTAACTTTTGCTAAAGCCATAGATGCAGCTTATGAAGGTCATCGAAAATAATAAGTTTACATAATATTTATTATGTATTAATTCTCATCGATTTCTTCATTTTATTACTCAACGGTTCTGGCAAAACATAAAAAAGCCCGAAAGAATTCTGCTCAATAGCATTTTTCTCCCAAGCTTTCCCTCGATGATCCAGTTACAATATCGTTTTGTTCATTATAAAATCAATCTGTTTCTCATCTCCCATGTAAAAAGCATGAGCTCCTGTCTGTACAAACCCCATCTTTTCATAAAATGCGATGGCATTTTCATTTTTCTCCCACACGCCTAACCAGATATTCGTTTTGTGTTGTTCTGTTGCCATCTCTATGGCTTTATTAAGCAGTACCTTACCCAAGCCATGTTTTTGGAACTCTTTCTTGATGTACACACGCTCGATCTCAAGAGATTCCACACCCATATTCTCAGACTGAGCATCATTGATATTTACCTTCATGTACCCTGCCACTTTGTGGTTGACATAAATAAAAAGAAATTGTGAATCCGCAATGGACAGTTCAGTTTCTAATTGCACCCTATTAAATGCCTTTTCCAGATAAGCTTTCATATTTTCGGGTGAATTTTGCCCTTTAAACGTTTCATTAAACGTCTCATAACTAATCTCCTGCAGTTCACATACATGTTCAATGGTACATATCTCTATACGAATCGTCATCTATATTCACATTCCTTTAACAAGTTAATCGTTGTTGCAAATGCAATAAAAAAGGGTTACATTGAATTTAGCTTAATTTTGTTGTATTTGCAACATAATATTAAAAAAGAGGTTGAATAAATTGAAATATGTACTTTTTGTCGCAGGTATTCTAATCTTAACACTTGGCATTTCCCTTACCATCCAATCTGAACTGGGCACCTCACCGTTTGATGCACTTCTGGTAGGGCTGTCACATCATGTAGGGCTAAGTGTTGGTAGCTGGGAGGTCATCATTGCTTTCCTATTAATTGGATGTAATTCGCTTTTGAAGCAGCAAAAACCCGAGTTTCTGGGGCTCGTCACCGCATTCATTACTGGTGTGGGGATTGATATCTGGCTTTATGTATCTGATTCCTTGATCACACCCGAAGTTTGGTACAGCAAATTAATGACTTTTGTCATTGGTTTAGTGATCATAAGTATCGGCACGGCGATTTATTTACAGACCAATTTTGCACCCATTCCGATTGACCGCTTAACATTAATCTTGCATGAAATCACTCGAACTCCCTTATTTGTATCGAGAACATTCATTTACCTTGTATTTTTAATTCTGGCGTTTCTGCTCAGTGGGCCAATCGGGCTTGGAACGTTGATAACCGTATGTTGTGCAGGTGTACTTCTTCAATTCATCATGGGCCATACGAAAAAGATAATAGATCGCATATTAACAGATATGGATACATCGTCACATACTACAAGTGAAAAAGAACATTCCGTCTAATCGGTGTCACCTTCGACGCCATAAAAAGGCTGGATCAGAGGTTCAATCCCTGATCCAGCCCATTAAACGTGCTACCTATCTTTACGGCTCAATTCCCCATACCAGCTGACCGTTCACATACCCGGTAACCTTATCATGGTTTGCGAACTGACTACCGGTTGCCTTGAACGAGTAATCGTTAGTCTGTGTGTAATTCGACCAATTGTTTTTGGAAAAGCGTGTTTGAACCTCTGCGCTCTGGCCCGCATTCAGTGATCCCGCCGCACTTGTAAAACCCACTTCCAGATAATGATCCGCTCCGGCAACTGGAGTCGCCAGTTTAACGAAATTGCTCGTTACATTCGCACTGCCCATACTGGCCCAGTCGGACCAGAAACTCTGAGCTTCCTCCCCGTCAATTGTATAGTAATACCGGAGTTTTACATCACTCAACGGAATAGCCGAATTGCCTGAGTTGATCAATTTGAACTTGGGTGAGACGCCGTTGGTGGATGCACTTGTATTACCGTTAAAAGCTTGAATCGTCAAATCCCCTGCTGGCACAGTAACCGTGCTGTCTACCACATTCACTGTGAACACAGCGTTATTTCCTCCATTGAAGTGAAAGGTCAATACGTTCTGGCCCAGCGGAAGCGTGGCAAGATAGGATTTGTTCAGAACAACAGCAGCGCTGGATGCTGTATAATTCTGACCCGCTACAAGTGTAACATTCCCCTTTGTGATACTTGTAAGCTGACGGCCATTTAGGGTGAGAGAGACGTTAATATCCTGCGCGGGATTCGTCGCTTTATCAAATGTTGCATTCACAGGAGAAATCACAGCATTTGTACCCGGTGTTGAATCCACAATTTTGACTTTTAACACAGGGTCCTGACCTTGATTAAAATCCAGAACAATCGAATGCTCACCAACTGGCAGGGTTGCCAGATAAGCTTTTTTCAGCAGCAATGTGCTTCCGTTCAAGGTATAGTCTGTCGTTGCGGTCAACGCATTGTTGCCTGCCCGGAGAGCAGTTAGCGTATTGCCGTTTGCATTCACGGTTACGGTTTTATCGCTTTGATTGGGTGTGTATTTGTCAAATTCAACGTTTCCAGGTGTGATGGATGCATTGGGGTTGGGATTGTTAACCTTTAGATTGGGCAGCTCATCCAACGTAATGACATAATCACTTTGATAAAGCGTTTTCAATGTTGCCGGGTAATTAAAAGCAGAACTCATCAGATGTTCGCCATACCAAGGACAGAAGTACAGCCATCCTGATTTCTCCTCGGTCAGATTTTTCACGCTTGGGATCGTGTCGTTCTCCGTCATGGCTACCATTTTTGTACCGTTCGTCAACTCAACAAGCTTATAGAAAATCGAGGTAATCGCATCTTCATTCGGTACGCCGGACAAACCGTCATAACGGTTGTAGATCGTATTGTATTTATCATATCCGACAAGATCTACCTGATCATCGCCCGGATACCAGGCAGGAGAAGTGCTGTATACGTAGCTGTTGTAGGTCCAGATCAGATTATGCAAGCCATACGTCTCGGTCAGTTCGGTATACAGCAGATCCCATAGCTCTTTGTACACTTCTGCACCTGCCGAAGCCCACCAGAACCATGCACCTTCCCCGTTCAGCCCGCCGTTGCCTTCTGCTTCATGATACGGACGGAAAAGCACTGGCACATCGTTATCTTGCAAAATCAGCAATTGTTCTGCCAGATCCTCGATGGTCATCATCACGTATTGATACTCTTTGGTACCGGGAATTACCGCATTGGCTGTATTAAAATTCGTTTCTGTTGGCTTGTAGGTCGCCTCTTTCCAATCCACAAAGTCCCCAAGCTCATACGTATTGAAATTACGAGGTACATTGATATGCCAGGAAGCGGTTGCAATACCTTCACGGTTATTCACCCAATCAATCATGCGATCAGTTGTACCGTCCTCCCAACCATACAACGGATTATAGTTCATCAGATCAAAGCCACGGATAGCCGGATACTTTCCAGTCAGATCATGAATCCACTCGAATTCAAGCTCCGAATCTCCGTCATTCCCTCCTCCGTAAATCTCTTGCTGACCAGAAATAATGTTGTTTCCGTATACCTCCGTTAAATAATTCATCAAAATTTGAGTTTCAGGTGTAGCTTCAGGATCAGTGAGAACTGGCTGCACATTCAGGGGATCCAGATCAGCATGATCCACTGTAAAAGTATCAAAATACGCGAAGCCCCAGCCAGCCTTCAGCTCAATCGTGTTGGCACCCTGATTCAGCTTGTGAAAGCCAAAATCGAAGTCTGACCATGTTGTCGTGTAAGGTAGCATGAACGCCCCTTTCGTAACACCATTCACGATTAAATTTTGTGACCTGCCATCTGCACTGAGCTCCTGCATATATCGTGTGGAGATCGCGTACATGCCGGTTTCCGGGACAGTCACTGTGAAGGTTAGTGTGCCAGAGTTCTGCATCCAGACAAATCCGGCCCCTGAGAATCCGGGCTTGGGTTGCCCATAGATTGAAGTAACCACTTGAAGATCCGGGGTGAGCTGAGCATCTTCGCTTTCGATGGTGAACAATGGTGTGTCTGCATGAACGGGCGCTGTCATTAATCCAAGCAGTAGGACCAATGCCAGCATCATTGCGGTTGCCTTTTTGAGCAAATTTTTCATCAATTCCATCTTCCTTCCCAAGTGAAATGTGATAATGAAATGTCAATGAACCCATTCATGGTTGCGCTTTCATTTTAAACATAGCATGCACACCAATATTTGTAAATATATGGTGAATGAGAATGTTTGAAATTCTTTTGTACCAGTACTTTGAACATTATATCTCCTTTCTCTCATCCGAATTGATAATTGACGAAAACGGTTCATAATCTAATCAATTTAGCGTATGAAACTTCATCTCACATTAGATGTGCACTTAAAAGAAAAACTGATAAACAACAAAAAAAAGCATTCCTATTCGGATGCTTTTTCACGTATGTTTCTTCAATTGCCCTTGCTTATGTCTGCGTCCTGCGTCCTGCCTCAACTTACGGTTTCCTCGGTAGACGTTTCTTTTACCACAGAGCGTTCCCCTGCCTTGCGTACCGCCCGAATAATGCCACCGTAGCCGGTACAACGACACAGATTCCCGCACAATCCTGTTTCAATCTGTTCTTGAGAAGGCTCAGGATGTGCATCCAGTAATGCCTTGGTTGATATCACCATGCCCGGAGTGCAATAGCCGCACTGAAAACCACCTTCCTCTACAAAAGCCTGTTGAATTGGATGCAGAGTGCCTTTCTCCTCGCCGTGCAGACCTTCAATCGTCATAATGCCACTTCCTTCACATTGATAAGCCATGACAAGGCAGGAATTCACAGGCTCTCCATCCATCAGAACCATACATGCGCCGCAGCGACCAACTTCGCAGGATACTTTGGTACCCGTTAGTTGCAAATGAGTTCGAAGCACATCGACAAGTCGGGTCGTTTGCGCGATCTCCAGATGTTTCTGTTCGCCATTTACAACGGCTGTCCAGTGATTCTCAAGTGGTTTACTCATGATGGACTCACTCCTTCCTGCAAAGGTACATTTAAAGGTCTGACCAGTTGTTCCCTCGGTACAGGAAGACGGTTAACCCATACGCCTGTCGCCTGGTGAATTGCGGCTGTAATGGCTGGCGCAAGCGCAACGGAGCCTATCTCACCGATCCCCCTAGGACCAAACGCATCACCCTCGGGTAAGCCTTCAATAGCCTCAACCTCCAGATTGGTATGAATATCCTGAATGGTTGGGATCAGATACGTGTCGAGGTTCGTGGTTACATAACGGCTGTCCTGCATGACCGCATCCTCCGTTAACGTGAATCCAAGCGCCATGACACTGCCACCTTCAATCTGTCCGATATAACCCATAGGGTTGATAACCGGGCCTGCCGCTACAACATGGCGTGTATCAAGTAGCTTGGTTTCGCCGGTCAATGTATTTACTTCCACCTCTGCCGCAACCGCCGCATACGTATACAAATAATGCCCGCCTACCACGTTGTCTGGCGTAGTTGGGTAATCAAACTTTGTATCAAAAATCCATTCATCGGCTTCGCCCTGCGTTGCGAGTTCAGCATACGAGATCAATAAGCCTGATGAAACTCCCTGTTTCGCCAGGTATTGAGATGCACCTAAATAACTACTTTCAGCAGTTTGACCACTTTCAGTCCCTCCAGCAACAATATCAGCCACTTTAGTTCTTTCAGCCTTCTCTAGTTTTCCTGCTTCTTCAGACGTTTGATTTACGCCTTCCAGCGCCAATGCTACTTTCTTCTCGCTCTTTCCTGTTCTTTGCACATCTGTTTCTACTTCTGAACTTTCGGCAGGAAGCTGGCCTTTGCGCCGTATACCACCAGGTCCTGTTAACAGTTCATCTGCCGGAACGCCTGACATTTCAGACGCGACAGCGAGAACACGGGAACGAAATGGAGTCTGCAAGCGTTGAAGAGCCATCCATGCCATCGTTGTTGAACGTGAAGCTGTACTTGATCCGCTGTGGGGCACACGATCCGTATCGCCGATGATAATACTGAGATCCGATGTACTGCATTGGAACAGATCACATAACATAATTTCCAGCGTTGCAATGAGCCCCTGACCAAATTCCTCGTAGCTGAACGCCACCTCAATCTTGCCTTCGTTGTTCAGGGACAGGCGGCCTCCCGCAGGGTCTGGAATGCCATAACCCAGCCCTGCACCGTGCATGGCGATGGCTGCTCCGACTCCGCGTTTGATCCACGGTGGCAGAGCAGGATGTGCCGGGGGACTCTGATGTTTTTGCCACAGTTCGGAGCGATCCAATGCCTCCCATACTTGGGACAGTCCATCCGTAACCAGAATGCGTTGATTCAGTGGTCCAGGATCATTCTTTTCCCTCATATTACGTCTGCGGAACTCCCAAGGGTCCATGTTCATGATTGCTGCAAGCCGATCCATCTGGCCTTCCATGGCAAAAATCGCCTGATTCCCGCCAAATCCGCGAAACTCACCTGACAGCCCGTTATTCGTATATACAGATACGCCTTCCACATCCACATTTGGAATAGCGTACGGTCCAAGGCAATGCTCGGTACAGAAGTTCAGTACGGGTGCACCAAGTGTGGCGTACGCTCCGGTATCTGCTGTTATACGGACACGATGCGCTTGGATGATGCCTTCTCGACTCATGCCGGTCTGCATTTCAATCTTCATTGGGTGCCGTTTCAACCCTGCACGCACGGATTCTTTACGTGAATTATGCATTTTCACAGGACGTCCGCATCTTAAAGCCAGTAATGCACCATAGGGCTGTACGTTTAGTTCATCTTTTCCGCCAAATGAACCCCCAATCGGTGAAGACACCACCCGGATATCTTCTTCAGAGCAACCAATAATGCGCGCAAGTTGCATCCGGTCTTTATAACCGTGTTGCGTTGCCGCGTATACATTCAGCCTTCCCTCTTCATCCGGGACAAACAGGCCACCTTCTGTCTCCATGTACGCATGCATCTGACGAGGCGTATAATACGTCTCTGTCACGATATGATCACACGTGGCAAAGGCTTGCTCAGCATCTCCGCGTTTAATCTCCGTCCGATGCAGCACATTACCTGGACCATGCTCATGCAGCTCTGGTGCGCCGGGAGCCAATGCAGCGTCTGTACTATTCAGCGGAGTGAGTTCCTCATACACTACACGGATCGCATCCAGTGCAAGCGCCGCACGTTCCGGGGAATCCGCAGCAACCGCTGCAATGGCGTCACCGATATAACGTACAATATCCTCGCAGAACACAGGTTGATCCGGGGTTGCTATGCCAAAACGATTCAGTCCAGGCACATCTTTGGAGGTCAGAACCGCATAGACACCTTCCAACGCCTCAGCTTCCGAAGTATCTATAGACAGTATACGAGCATAAGGATATTCGCTTCGCAATACTCTGCCATGGATCATGTCAGGTAACGTCATATCCGTCAGATATTGAAGTTGGCCTGTAACTTTGGGTGCCCCATCTGGCCGCAGGTGCCAGCGTTTCCCGCTCTGTTTCCGATTCAGCAGCATGATGCCTCTCCTCCTTTGCTTGATCGAAGTCTTCTATTCGTGAAGTGCTTCCCATAACCCGGCACCAAGCATATTGCCTGCGGTCTGTTTGCGATAATGTTCCGTTGCAAATGCATCGCCATAAGTCGTAAATTCGCTAGCCACGGCAGCTGCAAGAGTTGCTGCTTGCATGACAGTAGCTTCGCTACCAAGAAGCTGTTGTTCCGACTTCAGAAGTCGCATCGCCATGCCTGAGCCTCCACCAGCCGCAATCGCAATCTTGGTCCAGCGGTTATCCAAATCAATCTCACCGTATAACGCAACCGTCACCAGCGAAGCACTGAACGTCTCCCGTCGACCCAGCTTGCGGTAAAAGGAAACTTCTCGTGCAGCAGGTCTGTGCTCACTGTTCACATCAAACAGAGGGGACGGTCTCATTGGAATATGAATCGAGATTAATACATCCCCTGGATTACGGCTGCCATCCCGTCCACCCTGCAGCCAGGTAGACACTCTACGGATCTCAATGCCGCTGTCTGTCAACCAGTGCAGCTCCGCATCATATACAAGCAAAGCAGGCAGCGTATCCCCTACTCCGGACACAATATTCCCGCCAATGGTTGCCACATTACGAATGGAAGGGGCCGCAATTGCATTCACAGCTTCTTGCAGAATCGGCAGTTGATGCAGCAACGCTTGTGCAGCACATTCCTTTAATCGGGTCATGGCTCCAATGACCAGCTCATCTCCACGAATAGATATACCGCTCATTTCAGGAATACGAGCCAGACTAATCATGTGTTCAGGCGCTGGAATTAAGCCACCTTCCCACTGGGTTCGCAGCAATGTTCCGCCTGCCGTGAAACAATATATTCCCTTTAGTCTACTTCTCAATGTTTGCAGTTCTTGCAGGTTCTCAGGCTGCCATACCGATGGCATGGCTCCAGAACCGTATGCCGGTGTTACCATCGCTGCATCCCCTTTCTCTCTCTTCCATGGGCAGGAAATTCAACCGTCTAATCCAGATAATTCTTCAAATCATATGAGAGTTCAGCAGCAACGTCAATTCCCTTCACATCGTTTTGGATAAATGTATAAAACCTGCATTCCATTTGTGCTTGATGCATTATGATCTATTGAAAGCTAACACAGACTCTCTTTCACCACACGTTAAAAGAAGACAAACAGGCCAACCAGACTGCCTGGCTGACCTGATCATGTTATTAAATTATACATAGTTAATAATCTTCTCCTGTTATTTAGTCTGTCTGCTGTGATTCATATACATAACTCAGAATGCGTTCCAATTCCGGTTCTGTATCCGCATCCCAGAAACTAGTCTCAGACAGTGGTACATGTACACCTGAATAGTTAGCGCTGCGCATAATCTTACGTGCCCCCTCATCTCCATGCAAGGATAACAGAGGTCCGAACATATGGGAGCGAAAAGCAACGGGCGGTTTACCTCCCTCACCGTCGGTAGCTGCGACATAGTCACATAACTTGTGGGTAGCCAGTTCTGTAGTCACCCGATTAATATCCTGCGTTTTTAATAAAGGCTGATCACCCAGTAACATGAGAATGCCCTCCGGTTTGTACTGCATGGCCGACAATACGCCAGAATGAAGAGAATTGGCCATGCCGCAGGCATAGTCAGCACAGACCACAATTCGAAGTCTCGCTGTGGGATGGTAGGCATACGTGGCAGAATCAAACCATTTTACAGGTAGCCATGCCAGCGAATCTTCCGGTTTGACCACACAGACCACTTGATCTAGCTCCGAATTCAACGCAGCTTCCAATGACCATGCAGCCAGTGACCTTCCGTCAGGCATGACAACCGAGAGTTTATCCCGACCAAGGCGACGACTCTTACCTGCTGCCAGAACTATGCCCGTCATTCGCATGTGCAACGCTCCCCCTCTGCACCTCAGAACTCAAGGAAGAAACCTTATGTTTACATGCGATCAATTCCGCTACAATGCTGATGGCGATCTGTTCGGGACCGTCTGCTCCGATGCTCAAACCAACGGGAGAATGCACATATTTCAACGGTGGTAAGCCATCCAGCAGACGGACTGTTCGTGTTTTGGAACCCATGATGCCAAGATACGCGTACTCACAGTCCACTACCATCTCCAACAGTTCACGTTCGCGGGGAAAATTGTGACTCATTAAAATCAAATAATCTCCGTTGTTTACGTTTAACTGAGGCATGATCTCACATGGGAAACCAAGTATAAGTTCAGTTTCTGGGAACCTTTCCGAGGTGCATAAGGACTCTCGCCAATCGGCTACGACTACTCGGAATCCTGCGGATTGGGCGAGTCTGGCAACAGGAATAACATCATTCCCGGCTCCGATGATAATCAGGCGAGGTTTAGGCGTGTACAGCGAAGTAAGTTGCTGCGGGAGGTCCCAGGGATTCGTTGAAACCGTGTTGTTTGTCGCTATTTCAGCATCAGACTCAGAGATATGTTGTGAATCACCGGATAGATGGGAAGAGTGAGATTCGTTTGACAAAACAGGTACCACTTCAGGCACAAGCGTAAGGCGAGGTATGTCGGGAGAATATTGTTTTGATGCCGTATGTTCATGCTTGATATTACCACTGCTGTGTTGTACATCAACCTGCAATGAAGCTGGATTATTGTTCGTCACGCGATCATGAGTTGGGACGAGCGAAGGACGCAAGATTGGCTGGCGCCGAGTACCCGTTGGTTCAATCCGTTTCCAGCCATATTGAACCTTCGTATAATCATCTTGGAACGTTCGGGTTAACGCTGTTGCAGCGCCGGATTGAAAACAATCATACATCTTCTGCAACGTATCTCGGAGTTCACCACACACAGGTTCAAGCAACACAACAACGAGTCCGCCGCAGCCAATCGTCTCCCCCCAGGACAGATCATCCTCGGGACGCATGTCGTACTCCGCGAATTCCATCTGCTTCGTATCCAGCACATGGCTCACCCGGGCCTGAAGATCACTCTCCAGACATCCCGGACTGATACTGCCAACCATTTTGCCATCCTCGGTCAACAGCATAGAGACTCCCTGCTTACGGTAAGCATGACCTTCTACCTTGATCGCCGTTGCGAGCACACAGCGCGTTTCACGGGCTGCGATTGCACACAGATCATGCATTTCCATAGCGGTCTCCATCCTTTCTGGAATTGCATAAACTTCCTTCAGTCAGATACGTTTCATCAATCTCGCAATACTCTTATCCGACTCACGCAGCACAATGCCACGATCAATCGTCTGAATCTTACGATTCTTGAGCACGATACTTCCGTCAATAATAACGGTATCCACACAGCTACGTGTTGCGGAATACACTACGCGGGAATAGACATCCGTCTCATAGGAAGGGTACGTGTGGAAATCATCCAGATCCAGCAGCAGCATATCTGCCTTTTTGCCCACTTCGAGACTGCCAATTTCCTTCGACAAGCCAAGCACTTCTGCTCCTCCCATGGTAGCCATGCGTAATACGGTCCGAGCATCCATCACCGTTGGACCATGAGGAATCTTCTGCATCAGGGCCGTCAGGCGCATCTCCTGAAACATATCCAGATTATTGTTGCATGCGGCACCATCTGCCCCAATCCCAACCGCGATCTGCCGATTCAGTAGATCCGGAATATCTGCTACCCCGGAGGAAAGTTTCATATTTGATCCAGGACAGTGAGTGACTTTGACACCACGTTTGCGGATGATCTCCTTCTCTTCCTCACTCAACCATACACAGTGTGCCAGTACCAATCTGGGGGTCGCCAGACCGATATGATCGAGGTATACGATGTTACGCATTCCGCGTTCGTGTTCTACCAGTTCAATCTCTCCGCGATTCTCGGAGGCATGGGTGTGGACTTTGACATGATATTTATTCGACAGGTCGCGCACCTCTACCAGCAATTCTTCGGTACACGATACAACGAAGCGTGGACAGAAAGCATACTGAATGCGACCTCCGCCAAACCCGTTCCATTTCTCCAGCAGATCCACACTCTGTTGTAGCGAAGTTGCTGTATCCTCACGCAGGGGTTCCGGAACTTCGTCTCCATGATCCATCATCACTTTGCCAGAGATGACCCGGATGCCGCTCTGTGCCATCGCCTGAAACGCCGAGTCCGTGTGATGTACCGTCTCCATATCCAGAATGGTCGTGGTTCCACTGGAGATCAATTCGCCGAGTCCAAGCATTGCCGAATAATACACGGACTCCTCATCATGCGCTGCTTCCAGCGGCCAGATACGTTGACGGAGCCAATCCATCAGTTCCAGATCATCCGCACGTCCACGGAACAAGGTCTGACACAGATGAATATGCGTCTGGATGAAACCTGGCAACAGCACTTTACCACGAGCATCAATGACTTGGTCAGCTTGCATGTCGATGTGCGCTGCAATCTCCTTGATTTTATTATCCTCGATCAACAGATCTCCAATGAACACTTCCTCTTCTGCATTCATCGTCACAAGCTGTGCGCCTTTCAGCAGGATCGTTCCCATGCCAATCTCCCCTATCTGTGTCTGTCTATATATTACAACTCATACATATTTACACTTGCACTCCGATGACAGACCAATCTTCCGATCGCTGTTATCGTGTAAATATCTAGTTGAACTTATAAATGTCCAATGTAGCTGTTACCACCCAATAGCCATACCATCACCTCTAGGGTCTGCTGCGCCACTAATCATGCCGTCCTCACGAATGACAATGCCTTGCGACTGTCCCATAATGCCGTCCCACGGCGCTCTCGCTTCAACGTTATGTCCCCACTGGGCAAGGGTTGCACATACGTCATCGTGATATCGGTTCTCAACACGCATCGTATCGCCTTCTTCGCCCCAGGTACGTCCGTACACCCAACGTGGCAGGCTGATTGCTTCCTGAATGTTGAGCCCGTAATCAAGCACTCCGGTGAGCACCGATAATTGTGTCTGTGGCTGCCCTTCTCCCCCCTGTGTACCCACGAGCATATAAGGTTTGCCATCTCGTGTAACAAGGCCCGGCATGAGGGTGTGGAATGAGCGTTTATTCGGTTCCAGTACGTTGGCATCCCTCGGATCTAAGGAGAAAAACGACCCCCGGTTCTGCATGATAACCCCCGTATCCCCCGGAACATACGCTGCACCGAAGTCAAAATACAGGCTTTGGATGAATGAAACGGCATTGCCTTCGCTATCAACCACCGCTGCATATGCCGTGTCCTGACCTATCGTTTTGGACAAAAACGGTTGTGCCACAGGTGGAGCAGACTGAATCTCATTCCACAAATGGTCTCCGTAACTCTTGGATAACAAGTGATCAAGCGGAATGTCCCTGAAATCCGGGTCCGTCAGATAACGATCACGATCCCGAAACGCCTTTTTCACCACTTCCGCCATCAGATGATAGAATTCCGGTGAGGTACGTGCTACAGAGGACAGATCGGTATGCTCCAGCATATTTAACATCATCAGCATCGAGAATCCCTGCGAGTTGGGCGGCATCTGATGAACTTCATAGCCACGATACTCCGTACTGACCGGTTTCACCCACTCGCCACGATGACCCGCAAAGTCTGCTGGTGCAAGCATGCCCCCATCCTCACGAATAGCCGAAGTCAGACGATCCGCAAGCTCTCCTGTATAAAAAGTGTCTCTTCCACCCGTCTGAATCAGACGAATGGAGGCAGCAAGATCAGGCTGGATCAGCAGTTCACCTTCCTGCAAAAGTGTACCCAAAGGCGCAAATACCGCTCGCAGCGGTGTATGGCCCATAATGAAATCTTCATTCCTTTCCATCCACAGGCGGAGATTCCGGGATACAGGGCATCCTTTTTCCGCATACTGTGCGGCAGGTTCAAGCAACTGCTCCCACGGTAACTTACCGTACCGAGACCAGACTTCCCACCAGGCATCCACCATTCCCGGAACCGTGATGGCACTAAGCACACCGCGTTGAGGGATGGCATTCATGCCCATCGCTTTGAACGTATCGGCATGAATGCCTGCGGCTGAGCGGCCACTTCCGTTATAAGCGGTAATCTCACCGCTCGTTCCATCATGAATCAGGAAGAAGGCGTCCCCTCCAAGTCCGGTCATATGCGGATATACCACACCCAGAGCTGCACTGACCGCAACAGCAGCATCATAAGCATTCCCACCCTGCTGGAGGATGGAGCTTCCCACTGCACTCGCCAGATAATGAGGAGTAGTAACCATGACCTCCCTGGAGATTGGCATCTGGTTTAACATAAGGCACCCTCCTTCCCTGCATACACATCCAATGCGGCCTGCACCGCTTCACCGGCAGGTAATATGTGACGATGACGGAGAAGAACAGCTTCCAGCGCTCCAAGCACATGTAGTACGTTTTTGCGTTGGCAACTGAATCCCATTGTACCAATCCGCCAGATCTGTCCTTTTAACGGTCCAAATGAACTGGCTATCTCAATGCTGAAGTCGTTCAGCAACATGCTGCGCACCGATTCACCATCAATCCCCTCCGGAATCGTGATACAAGTGACCACCGGAAGTTTACTGGACATATCCCCATACAACTGTAGTCCCATTCCCTGAATTCCAGCAACCAACGCACGTTCATTCACCAGATGTCTCTGGAACCTGGCCTCCAATCCTTCTTGCAGCAAAATGCGTAAGCCTTCGTGAAGACCGTAGAGCATGGAGGTAGCTTCTGTATGGTGGTTCAAACGTGCTGAACTCCAGTAATCCTGCAATTGGCTCAGGTCAAAATAATTGCTGGCAATCGTGCGGCCTTCTGCCCTCGCACTGGTTGCATCTCGCAGTCCGCGTTCAACTGTTTTGCGGCTCATCAGTTTCTGCTCCACTCGACTGTTGTATGTGAGAGGTGCCATCCCTGAAGGAACAGACAGGCATTTCTGCGTACCACCCATTACCGCATCCAGATGCCACGCATCCGTCTCCACCGGAGTCCCACCAATGGTAGCCACAGCATCCACAACGAGTAAAATATCAAGATCACGACAGGCTTTGCCAATCTCGGCAAGGGGCTGCATCTGTCCGGTGGAAGTCTCACCGTGAACCATCGCAACCAGACTTGGTTTATGGGTATGGATCGCCTTGATCACCTCTTCCGGATCAAATACCGTTCCCCATTCCGTTTCAAAAAAGACAACCTCTGCACCGCAACGTTCCGAGATTTCAACCAGCAGATGTCCGAATCGCCCGTAGATCGGAACGAGAACTTTGTCACCGGGCTGAATTAGGCTGACCAACACAGCTTCTATCCCTGAACGGGATGTACCATCAACTGGATAACACCACTCGTTATCTGTCATATACAGCTCTCGCAGCATCGCCATTGTCTCGTTCATCAAGGATGTGAACTCCGGGTCAAACTGCCCCAGGATCGGAAAGGATAATGCTCTTAGCACACGCGGATCAACCTCAACGGGTCCTGGGGTCATAATGGTCCGCAAGGACGGAGATAACTCTTTATAGTTGGACATCTGCATTCAACTCCCGTAACCGTATTTATAGAGTAGCCGGACCAGAACCTGAAAACCGTGCATCAGGTCTGCTTCAGCTGTATATTCAAGTGGATTATGACTAATACCGTCCTGACTCGGCACAAAGATCATGGCCGTCGGACAAGCCGGCTGAAAAATCTGCGAATCATGTCCCGCGCCGCTTGGCATTAACCAGTAGGACAACTGCTCCTGCTCACAGGTATCCTGAATGTCTGAGATCATCTGTGCGTTCATGGGAATAGGTGTGACGGATAGATGCTCTTCCCAGTCCAGTACAAGCTGCTGCTCGGCTGCGATACGACTAAATGCCTGGAGCATATCCTGCCAGCAGCGATCAATACTCTCCTGCCGGATATGGCGGATATCGAGTGAAAACACCGCCCGTGCTGCAACTACATTCCCAACACCCGGATCGGCCGTGATTCGCCCAACCGTGGCTACAAGCGGTTCTCCTGCATCCAATGCGACACTCCTTACCACAGTAATCATCTCGGCTGCTCCGGCAAGTGCGTCTTTGCGCCAGGACATCGGCGTCGTTCCTGCGTGATTCGCTTCCCCGCTTACGGTAATACTGAACCGCTTCTGACCTACGATATCGGATACAACTCCAATCGAATGTCCAAGACGTTCCAGAACCTGACCTTGCTCAATGTGAAGCTCAATAAAGGCACCGTAATTTTTCGCGGCAGGTCTATATGCACTATCAGGTCCAAAACCCGCATCCCGGATCGCTTGTGCAAAGGTAACGCCGTCTTGATCCTTCAGATGCTCTACATCTTCCAGAGCCGTTATTCCTGTTATACTGCGTGAACCCCAATACGCAAAAGGGAATCGACTTCCCTCTTCTTCGCATAACGATACCACTTGAAGTGTTCGCTTCGGTGCTCCAAAATGCTTCTGTAAATACTCCAAAGCAAGAACACCAGCCACCACACCGTAAGCACCATCATATTTGCCGCCATACACCACCGTATCAATATGTGATCCGGTCACAATCGGCAATTCTTCAGCACCAGTCGCTGATTCCTTACCCTCACTCTTGAGTGTGCCATACAGATTACCAGACTGGTCAAATTCGGGAGACAATCCTTTCTCCTGCATTTTGACTGCAAGAGCACCTTGTGCTTCACACCAAGCCGAGTCATACAACAGTCTTGTAACGCCGCCCTGTGCATTCGCGCCATATGTCGACAGCCAGTCAAGCATGGCTTGCAGCTCCACCTGTTCCACATCCGGCAATGGAAGAGGAGCATTATTTGTACCGGATGACCGGTATACTCCAGATTCCGTCATGGCGTCTCCTCCGTTCCCGCTTCGATGGGACTAGAAGAGTAAGCCGTAATGTGTTGCCCGAGAGGCACAGGAGATAATCCGGATTCCGAGTTGTAGACACGATGCCCACGGCAAAATACGTCTGCAATCTGACAGTTAAATGTACGTCCTACATAAGGGCTCTGTTTATGCGTATAATGAAGATCCTCCGTGTTCAGGGTTGTGCTTCTCTCCCAGTCAATCAGGACCAGATCTGCATCCTTGCCAATCGCAATCTCTCCTTTGTTCTCCAGACCAAGCCTTCTGGCAGGCTGAAGGGAGAGCACTCTTCCGAGCAACGTGAGGTCGATATTACGCTGAAGATGTCCGTCCTCCAGCATGATCAGCAGTGTGCTTTGCGCTCCGGATATACCTCCCCAGATTTCAAAAAAGCTATCGGATTGTTTCATGGATGGCGGACATGGCGAATGGTCTGAGGCAATAACATCAATTAATCCTGACGTCAGTGCATCCCATAACTGCTCCTGCTCGGAAGAGCTACGAAGCGGTGGAGCGCATTTTGCCACAGCACCCAATCGGATCACATCCTGATCGGTCAGCGTCAGATAATGAGGGCATGTCTCCGAAGTGACGTCTTGCCCACACCGTTTGGCGTCTGCTATCAGATCCAGGGCTTCCCGGGTGCTAATATGCACAAAATGCAGCGCACACCCGGTCTGTTCACCGTATTTCAACGCTCGCGCAACCGCGACGACTTCGGCTTCCGCAGGACGGGACCGGACATAGTCCATCGGTTCAGTCCTTCCCTCAGCAATGCTTTTTGCACCGAGTTCGGCAACCATGCCTTCGTCCTCTGCATGAAGTGCCAGCACACGTTTTAATGTTGCAATTTCATGCATTCCGTCAAGTAGCGTATGGTCATCGGCTCTGGCAAAGATATCTTCCCCATCTCCGCCCGGCTCAGACATAAATGCCTTGAATCCGGCAGCACTCAGCCGTGACAGTGGAGCAAGTTCCTCACGATTGCCGGGAACCAAACCTCCCCAGAACGCATAATCAACATACGATTGGTCTGCGGCTGCTTTCTTTTTCATCTCCCATGCTTCCGGCCTTGTGGTTGGTGGTACGCCGTTAAGCGGCATATCGACATAGGTCGTGATTCCCCCTGCGGCAAGAGCTGCCGAACCCGATCGAAATCCCTCCCAACTGGCGAGTCCGGGTTCATTGAAGTGTACATGAATGTCCACGACACCCGGCATCACTGTAAGCCCCTCAGCTTCTATGATGCAAGCCGCTTCACCAGCGGTCAGCCGCGTGGATAGTTCCGTTATTTTTTCACCAGTTATGCCAATATCCAGTTGTTCTACCCGATCTCTCAGCACCACCCGGGCCCCCCGGATGATTGTATCAAATGTTGTCATGTGGATGACCCTCCCCCTGAATCAGAACCGGATGTGTGCATATTCAGCTTCCCCGGTATGTACTGTAACCTCCTGGAGCAATCAATAACGGAATATGATAATGGCTTGAGGCATCAGATACAGCAAAACGAATCGGAACAATCGTCCATAATGCCTGGCCTAGCTCCTCCAACGAACGCTGTGCGTAATAACTCTCGACATGGAATTGAAGCTCATATATGGCTGGCTCCAACTTGCCTCCATCCAGCAGCGGTGCATCCAAACGTCCATCCGCATTGGTAACCGATTCAGCCACTTTTGTCTTGCTTTCCTGCTCTCCATCCCTCTTCAGGGTATACAGTTCGATCCGAACACCCGCAGCAGGCACGCCTTTGGATGTATCCAGCACATGTGTTGTAATTCGTCCGCCAGATATCGACATCAGACGTCACCTTCTTTCGAGGAATCACGGCCGTCTGCTCCCAGGTCATCCCTTGTCATCGAGAAACCCTGGAATCCATATGGTGGTCTCGGCTCGGTAAATACTTTGCCTTCTCCCTCTTTCACTTCCTCCAGCACTGTCTCCCAAGTCCGATTGTTGGACTCAAACGAAACCTCACTCAGTTGCTCAAATCGACTTAACAACCTTCGTCCAATCTGGTAGATCAGATGTTGAATGGAAGCGGATCGACACTCATGAAATACCGCAGCAGCCAAATCTCTGACCTGTTCCGCCGCTACATACCGTCCACGCTGATCGTCCATGCCATCTCTCGGATCTTCATAACGCCAATTGATGTTCAGGAAAATAAATAACGGTCGATCCCATGTCTCTGGAAGAGTGGTATATTCATCCTGCATAAATCCGGCAAATTCACTGCCTTTGACCTTGATCAGTCTCAGATCGGCTACACCACTGAAATGGTTGCTGAGTTCAATCGAGTCTCCTGTTCGTTCTGCTTCCACGGCAGCTGTCGCACGATCATTCTGCGAATAACGAAATACGAGCGCACTCGGTCGATAACTTCCTTCTAATCCAATGGGTATATCTTCAAAAGGAATCTGATCTGCTGTCATCTGAACCTTGCTCATCTGCGGATACGTCTCCAGGAAACGCCGACTTACCAGCGCAAGAAATCCTTCCACCGTCGCACCTGTGTAGTCCGCTGCATGTTTGAGAATGAAATTTTTCATCGAATCGGTTGCCACCACCAGCGAATTATCCCCTTCTGCAAAAGAAGGCAAGAATTCATCGCCCTGCACAGCGACCTTAATGTTCAATCCAAACAGAATATTACTGCGTCCCATGAACGGAGATTCCGGGATCGACTGTATGCCCGTCAGCGGCTTGGCGTAGGAACGATACATCCACACATCCCCTTTGCCGTAATACATGGTCCGCTGCTGCACTGCGGCTGGTTTGCTCACGAACTCATGTTCATGACCGATCTGTGCGAGCCACTGCTCCAAACGAATGCCCGCTATCTTGAATACTTCCTTCAATGCAGTCTCGAATTCTTCTTCCCTGCCTCGGCGATGACGTTGCCGCATGGATTCGAGGATGGAGCTTGCGGTATGGCCTTTTACGGCCAATATGAAAGGAAAGCCAAATTGGCTTGTATATGCTTTGTTTAATTGTTGAAGTTCGTTGTATTGCTCTTGTGAGAGTGAATCAAGCCCTGCATCAGCTTGCTCCTGAACGGAGTTGCTGCTCATGCTGATTCGCGCTCCAAGATCCGGGTGATTTCGAAGCAACTGCAACTTCACCTGGTCATCCGATGCCTGAACCACGTTTTTCATCACTTTCATCATCTGTTCAAATGAATCAAAAGGTCGTGAAAGCCCCGCACGCTCAGCCACCCATGGTGATTCCTCAAATAAGCCGCCAAACGTATGCACAAACTGTGTAATAGACCAGTTGTTAACAAGTTTAATTAAGTCGCTCATGTTAGAACCTCCGGTCTGTTGTGGATTATTGTTCTTCATTCTAAGTGCCGTTCAATGTCGCGACAACAATATTTACGCAATTTTGTAATATAACATAACATCAGAGTTGTGATTTGTTTGCTGTGCACGGGAAGATCAGCTTTTGTTGCCCTTAAACATGAAAGAACCGCATTCCATCAAGGGAACGCGGTTCTGGGGGGGGTATGACCCGTTAGCATTGTCATGTTGCACAATGTGCGGTCTAGAGTTGGACATTGTGCGGTCTTGCAGCTGCTTTGTCCCGCACGAACTTGCGGAAGGTAAATACCAGCTTTAATTTAAGCAGATCATTCGTTTTCTTAAAGTCCATTTGCAGCAAGCTGCCGACTTTCTCCATCCGATAAGTGACCGTGTTGCGATGCACAAACAGCTGTTTGGCAGCTTCATTGATCAGTCCATCATTTTCGATAAAGGACTCCAATGTATTCATCAGCACCTGATTGGGATCACCATCCCTGGCAAGTAACGGTTCAAGTACTTTATTGCAGTAATTCTCCATGATGTTATCCGGTACGTGTTGGAACACATAGGCAAATTCGAGCATTTCAAATTGCAACGCACGGTCTTTCATGCCGAATCGACGAGCCAGTTGTCGAGTATCCAGACACTCCTGGTATGCTTCACGGAGCGATTTGGGCTCATGTTTCATTTTGCTGACCCAGAAACGCGGAGCTGGTGCTCCTTTTGCTTCTTGCGCTGCCAGAACATCACCGAAACGGCTCAAGAGAAAACTTGACAGCTCCTCTCCATAATCTCGCCCTGTTGGGCAGGTGTAGATGGACAAAATGCCATCCTCAATCTGAAAATGCTGTGAAGCCGTGAATTGCATCAGCGGATTGTATTGCAACTCGCGATGAATCTGTTTAAGTAGCTTTCCCTCGGCAAACAGAGTTGGTTCAAGTGTAATCAATACGCACTGATAAGTTCCCTGGAATAGATGTACACCTTTGTTCTCACTCATGGTGGTCAATTCCTGAACAGTCATTTTGTTATCCAGATACTGTGAAAGCAGTGTACGCATCTCATCTTGCACGGTCGGATTAATATGCTCGCGATAAGTCATATCCATATAAAATGCCAGCACATCGGCAGCCTGTTGAAACAGCTCTTCCTCTGCTCGAAGCGATAGGGCTGAATCCGTAAACACAAGCAACGAACCGTACTCTTCATCATTTTGCTTGATGGGTACGCGATGACAACTTCCCTGATTCCATTTCACTCGGTGCATGACAGATTTCCAAGGCCAGCCTTGGGTTACAGCATCCCCTGCAATGCCTTCACTACCATACAGCACATGCCCACGTGAACCAATGACGGCAAGGGGATAGTTCAGCACCGTGGCAAGTTCGGCAAACACATTCCGATGTGGCTGCTGTTGCAGCGCAAACTGCATTAATTTTTTCTGCTTTTGCACAACCTCATGCAGCAAACGGTTGCTACGTTCATGTTCAGCCTTGAACAAGGCATTCATCTGGTCGGAGAAGGTGAATTGAAAGGGGAGCTCAAGCAGTGGCAAACGAAGCCGATCAGCTTCCTCGACAATACCTTGGGGAATGGACTGCCAGAAACGTCCCAGCTTGATGCCGAGTCCTGCACAGCCGCGTTCATTCAAACGTCGCATCAAACGTAGTGCATCCGTCTCACTGTCTTTCATAATAAAAGCGGTGGTGAACAACATTTCTCCGGATTTGATCCAATCCGCGATATCAGGAGCGTCCATGACGTTAACGGATTTCATCATCCGTGAAGTCCCTTCTCCACCCGCAACCAGTTTGGCCTCTGACAACGGGTACACCTGTAAAGCCTCTTTAACCGTAAGTTGCATGGACACTACCTCCCATATATATAACACATTGTTATGTCATTCTGGTTAACGAAACTAAATCTCGCATTGTTTTTCTAATTAAATCCATATTTATGCGTTCAACTTTTATTTGTTGTTAAGTATTATAACATCAATTTTCTAAATAAAGCTTACACGGCAAAAAAATAAAACCTATGACCTAATTACAGCGCACTTTCCTGTAATCGGCATAGGTTTTTAGATCAGATTTCCATGGTTTCGTGATTCATCCATAATTTCATACGGGATAATACATCTTTGATATTCAGTGGTTTGCTGAGATAGTCCGAAGCACCTGCTGCAATACATTTCTCCCGATCCTCTTTCATGGCCTTGGCTGTCAGAGCAATAATCGGAAGCTGGGTCAGACCAAGTCGTTCACGGATCTGGCGAGTTGTCTCATAACCATCAAGTTCCGGCATCATAATATCCATCATGATGATATCAGGTTTGACTCCTCCACGCTCCAACAATTCCAGACACTCGTACCCGTTCTGCGCTGAAATGACATTCATACCGTATTGCTCAAGGGCGTTAGCCAGGGCATATACATTACGTATATCATCATCAACGACAAGTACTTGGCGTCCGCTGAGCAACGCTTCTTCCAGAGGTGTCAATAAAACATCCGATTGTCCGGAAGTGATTGAAGGAAGCTTAGTGATCTCAGGTGTAGTGGTAGCCACCTCATTCAGGAACAACCGCGATGCATTCATAGTCTCAGGTTCATCTCTTCGCAGTGGCAGGAATAGCGTGAACACGCTGCCCTGCCCCTCACGACTTGTTGCCGAGATCGAACCCCCCAGCAAATTCGCAAGCGATTGAGAAATAGACAGGCCAAGTCCGGTTCCCCCGTATTTACGTGCTGTAGCTCCATCCGCCTGTTTGAAAGCATCGAAGATCTGCACGAGTTTGTTATCCGCAATTCCGATCCCTGTATCACTGACGGAAAAAGCAATCACGTCGGTCTCTTGATCTTTCAATTCAGGATGAGCCAGACTCATTTTGGAGATGGTTAAGGCAACTTCACCCTCACTGGTGAACTTGAATGCGTTTGAGAGCAGGTTTCGGAGAATCTGATGCAATCTCATCTCATCCGTCACGATCGTTTCCGGTAAAGGACTTTGGAGCTGAATTCGGAAATCTATTTTTTTCTGTTCCGCTGTTTTCAGGAAATACTGGTTCATAACTTCAGGAACACTGCCCAGATAGACATCATCAAAATCCACTTCCATCTGTCCGGCTTCCACCTTGGATAGATCCAGAATATCATTGATCAGATTCAGCAGGTCTTTTCCTGATTTGTGAATGACTGAAGCATAGTTCTGCTCTTCACTATTCAAGTGTTGATTTTTATTTTCAGACAATATCTCAGATAAAATCAACATGCTGTTGAGCGGTGTCCGCAGTTCATGGGACATGTTCGCCAAGAATTCGGATTTGTACCCCGAGCTCGTTCGTAACTGATCTGCCACAACCGAAAGTTCATTGGCTGATGTCTCTGCAGCACTCTTCTGTACTTCCAGACGATCGTTAAGCATATGAAGTTCTTCGGTCTGCATTTGCAGTTCCTCCGTCTGAGACAACATCTCTTCGGTCTGAGCCTGAAGTTTCTCCGATTGTGCCTGTAATTCTTCATTCAGAACTTGTGACTCATCATATAATTGCTGTAATTCCATGCGAGTGACGGTAGAGTGTAGGGAAACACTAAAAATATCCGTCAGCTCTTGCATCAGCTTCATATCATTCTCTTGCAACGGCTTCATTGAAGCAAGCTCGATTACTGCAATCGTTCTGCCTTCGAACAGGACCGGGACTACAGTAAGTGATGTGGCAGATGTATACCCGAGACCCGAAGAGATTCGGATATAGTTCTGGGGCAGATCATTCATGCGTAGAACTCGCTTCTCCACAGCACTTTGACCTACAAGCCCCTCACCCGGAGCAAGCGACACTTTACCGAGCGAACGTTCTTTCTCTCCATCCCCAGCATATGCAGCCACGCGCAGCAGTCGATTGTCTTTCCAGTAATATAAGACGCTATAGGGAACTTCAAACAACATGGCTAGCTCGTTCAGGAACAAGCGGGACAATCCTTCCATATTGGTCGGGTTCTGTAAGAGTGTGGCAATGCCTGTGATCTGGTCTTTGACCCGATTCTGTTCCTGTACTTCATCCAGTAATTTGTTGGTTTCGTGGCCCAGGTCTCCCACTTCATCATGTGTGCGCACCTGAATTCGCTGCTTCAGGTTTCCACCTTTGGAGATATCACTGATGGTTTGCATAACATCTCGCAACGTTTTGACGATATTTCCTGATATCACAATCGCGGCTGCAATGGATAATGCTGCAATAATACCCCACAGCGTGTACATAATCGACAGCAGTGTAGAACTGCGTCTGGCAAGTTCAGTAACCCTCGCCTCGGTCAGAGTGATCTCTGTGTTACGGAAGGTTGTAAGTTGAGAGCGCAGTAGATCAATTTCAGTTTTACCCGGATCAGATTCGAAGAATGCAACTACTTTTGCTTGATCCCCTTGCTTTTTCAAGTCTACCGACGGCTCCCCAGCAATCTCAATCCAGCGTGTAATATGAGCTTTGATGCTTTGCAGACTCTGCTGCTGTGAAGGATTATCGCTAATGAGAGCATTCAACTGATCATAGTTGGAACTCCACTGGGATAGGCCTTGGGAATAAGGCTCCAAGTAACTTTCATTACCTGTAATCATGAATCCACGCTGTCCTGTCTCCATGTTCAAGACATTTTTTTCAATCGCGTTGGTCAGATTATGTACTTCCAGATCATGATGGGAGATAAAATCATTTTCCTTCTGTAACACATTAATTTGGGCCGTAAGCACTAACAGAACAGCTCCAAACAAAAGCACAACCACAAGATAGCCCAATAAAATTTTGGAGCGTATCGTAAATCTTCTCGTTTTTGACAACGCGGAAACCTCCAAATATATACGAATCCCATAATTAAATTAAAACTGGTGCATATGTAGTTTATATGTATACGTATAGTCTGACAAGCTTTAAGTTCATCGGTAATCATAAGAAAAACGACCTGCTTGTGCAGGTCGTCCTCTTCAGTGATCTATATTGCTCATTTTGGCTGATTTTAGGCCTTTGGAGCGATCATTTTGGCCGGATCGACATATTGATCAAATTGCTCTTCGGTAAGCAGGCCCGTTTGTAACGTCGCCTGTTTCAAAGACAAACCTTCTTTATGTGCAAGTTTCGCGATTTTGGCTGCATTCTCATAACCAATATGCGGGTTAAGCGCTGTAACCAGCATAAGCGAATTGTTCAGATTATGTTCAATCTGATCCAGATTAGGCTCGATGCCCACGGCACACTTGTCATTAAACGCAATAATGGAGTCCGCCAAGAGTTGCACGGATTGCAAGAAGTTATAGATGATAACCGGTTTGAATACATTCAGTTCAAAATTACCCTGACTTGCCGCGAAACCAATCGCTGCATCATTACCCATGACCTGCGTAACCACCATAGTGATGGCCTCGCTCTGAGTTGGATTGACTTTACCTGGCATAATGGAGCTGCCTGGCTCATTCTCAGGAATACGGATCTCGCCCAATCCACTACGAGGACCACTGGCCAACCATCGGACATCATTGGCAATTTTCATCAAATCAGCTGCAAGCGCTTTAACCGCACCGTGCGCATACACAACTTCATCATGACTTGTAAGTGCGTGGAATTTGTTTGGTGCAGATACAAAATCTTTCCCCGTATGTTTGCCAATCTCCTTGGCAGTGAAGTCCCCAAAGTCCGGATGCGCATTAATGCCCGTTCCGACAGCTGTACCGCCAATCGCAAGCTCCTTCAGATACTGTACACTTTCACGGATCATACGCTCACTCTTGCCCAGCATGGCTTCCCAACCACTGATCTCCTGACCAAGCGTAATTGGTGTTGCATCCTGAAGGTGGGTACGTCCAATCTTGATAATATCCTTGAATGCCTCCGACTTGTCTGCAAAAGTGGTTTTCAATACCGCGATTGCTGGCAAAAGTTGATCCTCAACAGCCAGAACACCTGCGACATGCAGAGCCGTTGGGAATGTATCGTTGGAGCTCTGGGACATGTTCACGTCATCATTTGGATGCAGACGCTCTTCCTTGCCCTTTTGCTCCAGCAGTTGGTTCCCCAGATTCGCAATCACTTCGTTCACGTTCATATTGGATTGTGTTCCGCTTCCCGTCTGCCATACTACCAGTGGGAAATGGTCATCAATTCGGCCTGCAATAATCTCGTCTGCTGCATAAGCAATAGCATCGGACTTAGCCGCAGATAATTTACCTAATTTATGGTTACTGGCCGCAGCACTTTTTTTCAAAATGGCAAGGGCACGGATAACTTCCATCGGCATATGTTCATTGCCAATCGGGAAGTTCTCCTTGCTGCGCTGCGTCTGAGCTCCCCACAGCCTGTCGGCTGGTACTTTCATTTCGCCTAACGTATCTCTCTCAATGCGGTATTCCACTTGCTTGTCCTCCTCCAAAAAGATGGTTTGGGTCTCTACAAAGCTTGTGTATCTCGTCATATTATACATGATTTGCGAGCAGGTTTTCACCTTTTCGACAAAATTGTAAGCGTAGCGCAAAATGAGCGTGAATTATTTTTGTGACGCAATTGGATACAATCGGCTGCTCTGTTCGAATAGTTCACCTGGTTCCAAACCGATCAATCCGATTTCTTCTGCAGGTATGCCTTCAACATTAGGAGCGTTAACCAGGTTCATCTGTGGTTCAGGACAGAAGAATTCGCCACCCATGTTATTGTTCCAGATCATCCAGTGCTTGTAGGAAGTACCCACATCGTATACCAGTTTGTCTCCAGTACGGTGATCCGTAAGTTCCATATAGTTACGTCCATTCTGCGGCTCCGCCGTGTAATGATTATCCATGGCAGCAAAGAACGGACTAACCCCGTCTTTCTTCAATTGTTCTTCCTCAGGTGTAAGCGGTTGAAATTGTCCTGTTGGCAGGGAACGCTCATTCAATTCACGACGTTGTCCAATCGTAACTTTGGCCGTGTAATCCGAGGCTTGACTGTCCGGTGCAAAAGGTACAGCAATCGCCGTGTGGAATGCAAACAAATTCGGCATATATTCAGTCCCGTTGTTGCGGACGATCAATTGTTGCTGAAGTCCTTGGCTGCTCAAAGAGTAACGAAGCGTCACCGTAAACGTAAACGGCAGGTACTGATGGAATGTATGCCCTTCTTTCACGTCCTGGCTAAGCAACACATAACTCTCCAGCTGATCAGAACCGTATCCCTCAACCTTCCACTCGGCATCATGCAAAAATCCATGCAAATGGTTACCTGTAGCCGGTTCGTTCACAGGCAACTGATAGACTTTACCATTCCAGGGAAAACGTCCATCCTCATAACGGTTCGGTGGAGAAAGAATCGGAATTCCATAGACCGCAGGTGCAGCCATAAACTCATCCATCTGATCCTGATTCGGCTCTCTCAAGTAACGGAAACCCTTTTCTGTATCACGGAAAGCAACGAGGTTTGCACCTACGCTTGGAATAACTGCCGCTTCAAACTGATTAAAACGAAGCCAAACGGCCGGAATCCCTCCAAATTGTTCTTCAAATGCTGCATTTTGCTGTGTCATCGTTATATGTACCTCCTGCATACTAAGGTTATATTATACGGCTCGACTATATCATGCCCGAGCGCAAAATACCAATCTATGATAGAGAACAAATTCATAATAGAAAAACAAAAAAGACAGGAAAAAGACAGCTGTAATACGTTACGGCTGTCTCTACTGTCTTTCATATGATGGTTCAATTAATCCACATATTTGCCATGATCCGGCACAGTGCTCTCTTCAAAGTCCAGATCAAGCCGCTTCAAGGATTCACTCAGCATATCTCCGCTCAAGGCATGCCCGTGCCCGGTAATCGCAAGTTTCGGCTCCAGATGCCTTATATGCTGGACAGATTGATGAGCAGCCTGCCAATCGGTTGTGAAATAAGATGGCGGGCCATGCAACTGTTTGTCCTGAAGCAACACACTCCACAGCGACTCCTGCTTCACTGTGATGATTGCATCTCCCGCAATTAACAAACGGTCTGCTTCTCGAAACAGCGACACATGTCCAGGCGTATGACCTGGCGTGTGCACCCACTCCCATCCTGATAGACCTGGAACGGAATGATCTTTGGGTAAACTGAATATCCGATCATCCAGATTGATTGCCTCATTGGGATAAGCGAATGACAACCTGGACATTAAACCTCCACCTACAGAAGGGTCCGCTGGCGGGTAATCTTTTAATCCCGTTAAATACGGAATTTCAAGCGGATGAGCATACACTGGCACACCCCAGAATTGTTCCAGCTCAATAACGGTTCCTACATGGTCGAAGTGACCATGCGTCAATATGATCGCAGACGGCGGACCTTGAAATCGTTCTGTTGCAACCTGAACAATATGATCTGTGAACCTCGCCATTCCAGTGTCCACGAGGACCCAGTTCCTGCTTCCTGGCTCTCCGATGAACACGACATTAACGAATAGTGTACGTAGACTGAGAATATCGGGCGCGACTTCTTCAAGTCCCGTCAACCCTTCTGTAATCAGATTGTCAGATGCCATTCACGGTTACCTCCCATTAGGCGGATTGTCTCTCTGGTTCCATTCATCTCGTAGACTTCCCTTTTCTGGATCATCTATTCAACATTTCCAATAAAATAGACGGTATACACCCTGTTTTGGGCATACACCGTCTAGTATAGTCATCGACACAACACAATAGAACAAGAACATCTCGGCCAGTTATGCCGGAAATGCCTCCAAAGCAGCATCGAGCAATTGATTATACAGATCGTCATCATTCTCAAGCAACTCGTCCATACGCAGTAACTCTTCTTCATCACCAGATTGCTCCGTGAAATGCAAGCTATAGTCCCAATCTTTTCCGTTCTTGCTCATGAAGGTAATCTCATATACTGACTTTTCGCCTTCTGTGCGGTAAACAGTATTTCCCACGTATCCTTTTTCACCTTCACGGCGCATTTCAGCACTTATAATTTCAATATTCACAATCATTCTCTCCTTTAATCTTTCATCTACAGTCGGTCTCCAACATTTCTGGTAAACCTAGTTTGGTAATTATTATTGGTTAATTGTACAATATATAACGTAGCAACGTATACCTTATTCAATGAAGGAACCATTCTGAGTCCTTACATAGTTGTAATGAGGACTATAATAGCCAACAAGCTACGATATTATTATCACATTGGAGGAAAAAATAGCATGAATACTTTTGAAACGAATCTGCAGCAATATGCTGAACTGGCTGTACAAGTCGGTGTCAATGTCCATCCTGGGCAGACACTCGTGGTTAACGCTCCAATCTCGGCAGCACACTTTGTACGACTGATTGTCAAAGCAGCCTACGGTAAAGGTGCGAAATTGGTCAAAGTAAACTGGAGTGATGAAACCGTTACACGTCTTCATTACGATCTTGCACCTGATGAAGCCTTCTCCATTGAACCGAAATGGTTTGCAGCTGAAATGACTGAACTGGTTGAAGAAGGTGCCGCTATTCTGCACGTCATCGCTGAAAATCCGGATTTGCTGAACGGTGTAGCGCAGGAACGCATTATTACCAGCCAAAAAGTGCGCGGCAAAGCGCTCGAAAAATATCGTTCTTATCAGATGGCTGATAAATTCAGCTGGTCTATCGTGGCCGTTCCTTCTCCGGAATGGGCAGCTAAAGTGTTCCCGGATCTGCCGGAAGCGCAACAAGTGGACCGCCTGTGGGATGTCATTTTCAAAACGGTACGGATCGGTGAGCAGGATGCTGTTGCCGAATGGAAAACCCATTTGCAAAACCTGGATTCCCGCGCTGATCTGTTGAACAACAAAAAATACAAGAAGCTTCACTATACAGCTCCAGGCACAGACTTGACCATTGAACTTCCAGAAGGCCATATCTGGGTATCCGGTGGAAGTGTGAATGAGCAAGGACATGTCTTTATTGCCAATATGCCTACGGAAGAAGTATTCACGGCTCCGCTGAAAACGGGTGTTAACGGTACAGTGCGAAGCACGAAACCACTGAGCTACGGCGGCAACCTGATTGACGGTTTCTCACTAACATTCGAGAACGGCCGAATTGTTGACTATACCGCCGATCAAGGTCTCGATGCACTCAAAAACCTGATCGAGATAGATGATGGCGCACACTATCTGGGTGAAGTAGCCCTCGTTCCACATCAGTCCCCAATTTCCGATACCAATATTTTGTTCTACAATACTTTGTTTGATGAAAATGCCTCCAACCATTTGGCGATTGGTAATGCCTATGCCTTCTGTCTGGAAGGTGGTAAAACGATGTCCAAAGAAGAGCTGATTGAACGTGGTATGAACTCCAGCCTCACTCATGTAGACTTCATGATTGGATCCGGAGAAATGAACATCCACGGTGTGACCTCCGAAGGCGCGGAAGAGCCGATCTTCCTGCAAGGAAACTGGGCATTCTAATCCCGTTTGATGTGATTTAGGAGAGAGGAGATTACTCCTCTCTTTTCCTGCGTCAACAGGTCAAAAATTCAACAATTGGAGGGAACTCATATGTTAAGTTTTGAACAAAAACTGGATCGTTACGCTGAACTTGCTGTAAGAGTAGGTGCTAATGTGCAACCAGGGCAAGTATTTGTCATCTCTGCGATGATTGATATCGCTGAATTTGTACGGTTGCTGGTACGTAAGGGATATGAAGCTGGAGCCAAGCAGGTGATTGTAAAATACGGAGATGAAACCGTCAATCGATTGCGGTTTGAGATGGCCCCTGAGGAATCCTTCCAAGAGCCGCCGAAATGGCATGCAGCGGAGCTTGAAGAACTGGCGGCCAATAATGCAGCCTTCCTGACCGTATTGTCATCCAGCCCAGACCTGATGAAAGGTATTGACCCGGAGCGGATTTCCACCCATCAGCGTACATATGGTCAGGCGATGGCCAAGTACCGTCAGTATCAACAGGCGGATAAATTGAGCTGGACGGGTGTGGCATGTCCTTCGCCCGATTGGGCAGCCAAAGTATTCCCGGATCTCCCGGCAGCTGAGCAGGTTAGCCAGTTGTGGGAAGCCATTTTTGCTGCGGTGAGAGCCGATCTGGAGGACCCTGTAGCGGCTTGGGAACAGCATATTGAACGACTGGAGACCAAAGCCGTTGCCCTGAACAACAAGAAGTATCAAGCATTACATTTCCTCTCCCCAGGGACGGATCTTACTGTCGAGCTTCCAGAAGGTCATATCTGGGCGCAGGCAGGTAGCGTGAATGAGCAAGGCACCCCTTTTGTCGCGAATATCCCGACAGAGGAAGTATTCACCGCTCCAGCCAAACATGGCGTTAATGGCAAAGTGTCCAGCACCAAACCACTCAGCTATGGCGGTAGTATCATTGATCGTTTTTCACTCACATTTGAGAACGGACGTATCATTGATTTTCATGCCGAAGAAGGTCAGGATACGCTGGAAAGACTCATTTCCATGGATGAAGGATCTCATTACCTCGGCGAAGTCGCTTTGGTTCCCTTCCATTCACCGATCTCTGAGAGTGGTATCCTGTATTACACTACACTGTATGATGAGAATGCGTCTTGCCATCTTGCGATTGGCAGTTCCTATGCATTTAATATCGAAGGTGGCAAAACGATGTCTCCTGAAGAACTTGCAGCCCGTGGCATGAACACCAGCATCACCCACGTGGACTTCATGATGGGCTCTCCCGAGACGGACATCTACGGTATCACGGCAAACGGCGAACGCGAAGCCATCTTCCTTAAGGGAGACTGGGCGTTCTAAATGATCGCGGAAAGTTATCTCCCGTAATGTATGTTCTCTGAATAGTCGAAAGGCTGTCTTGCATCCATGTATTCATGGTTGGCGAGACGGCCTTTTATTAATTTTCAGCAAACTTTCCCGCATGTTATACACACTTCTCTCATCTGGTTTTTCCCGGACCAACCTCCCATTGTACCGTTTCCATATTATGTTGTAAAATGTAATGATACCAATGTTTGTGGACTGTTCACCAGAAAGGAGAACATCATGGCCAATCGGCTCCAGTTATTACTAGCCTCAGATTTCCATAATTTAGGCTCTGCACTTCAAGAAGAAGTGTATTATGAATATTATAATATGGTACATGGTCTTATCGTTTATATCATCAAGGAGCGTGCTGCAGCAGAAGATATTATTCAGGAAGCTTTTATCAAAATCATTAAAAACAAACCCATCTTTGAAGACGAGGTCAAACTGAAAGCCTGGCTCAAGGTTGTCACACGGAACACAGCTATTAATTATCTGAGAAAAAATAAAAATAACCGTAACCAATTGGATACGGATAGTGTTTTTATAGATATGGAGACAATGAATCAGACGGCAGCTTCCGTGGAAAGCATGGTAGAAACGCAGATGATGGAAGAGTCCATTGAATATTATCTCAGACAGCTCAAACCGGAATATCGTGTATTGGTGGAGTTACGGTGGAAAAAAGGTCTCTCCTACCGAGAGATGGCCGAACTGCTGGATACCTCCGAAGACATTGTGAAGCAACGCTTGTTCAGAGCCCGTGGCAGTATTAAGAAGAAATTACATAAGGAATGGGGTGGAAGCATTGAGCAAAGGCAAGTCCGATAAAAACGTGGAGCGATTCGATTCAGAGCTGGAAGACGAATATTTCGACGCTGCGTTTGACCTGGCTTTTGATGAAGCTTTCCATCAGGCTGTCTCTGCCCCTTCCGCCTCCCATACCGAAGCCATGCAGCACTCCTGGCAGAAGGTAAACAGGGAAATTAACAGAATCGGTTTACGTAAAAAAAGAATACGTACCTTGCGACTTTCAGTTGTCGTAGCTGCGTCCGTGACCATCGGAGCCGTTATTTTCAGCCTGCCGTCCGGTACGCAAGCGGTATCCCCTTTTGTGCAATCCATCAAGGATTGGGGCAATGGCATGAAATCCATTATCATTGAGGATCGTACGACCCAACTGGGGGCTGATCCGTCAACAGCCAAAACGCCTCCACCACCAGAAACCAGCTTAGACGACATTCTTAAGGTACAAGAAGAAGAAGCTCTTAATACACCTTCGTATGAGTTATCGAGCCATCTGTTTCGTCCAGTACTTGTTACGGAAGAGATCGCACGCGAAGGGTTCATGGGTGACTTTCTGTTATCCAATGCCATTCCCGAGAGATTCAACAAGGTCAAATTCGAACTTGTGCTCGATACTGAAAACCCTGTGAATCCAGACGATTATTATGAGTCCACACAAATGAGAGTTCAATATACCAGTGAAGGCAAGAGCATAGAGGATGAGATCATCCAGTTTGATTATGTCCATGTCATGCCTGGGGAGAAAATTGAAGGGGCCATGCTTCGTGATATGAGCACCGTAAAGCTGGCGGATGGCTCGGAAGCACTGATGTATATCGGCCCACCCTATAACTCCTTTCAGTGGATGATGGGTTCCAACAATATGAGTCTGTTTGGCACCCTTTCGGAAGAAGAAATGACTGCTATTGCCAACGATTTTCAAGAGCAGAAGTTTCCCGGCAGCACCCGTCGATAAGATCAGAATAACACGGTGCCAGAGACATGTTTGCTTGTTTCCGTGGTACTTCCATCATACGCTGTATGAATACTGGTAACGCGATAATAATATCCTGGCATAACGGTCCAATCCGATGTAGCATTCAGTAAGTTTGTATTCGTTGCATTGTTGGAATTCGTTTTAAAAGTTACCCATGCTGTTCCTGTCCAGCGCTCAAGTCGATAATCTACGGAAAGTGTCTTCATTGCTGTATATGTCATGGTCTTGGTATTGACGATAGCCGATAGTCCACCCCCAGGAGTGACTGCACCGACCGCTTGATAGATATGTCCAAGTTCTCGAGTGTTAGCAAACGAATGGATGGATGGTTCCGGCGGAGGTGGGGGTGTAAGGGCACCAGAGGACACGTTGATCATCGGGCTTGCAACGGCTGGTTCGGACGTAGGTATAGCCAGGATTGTTGGCACCATTAACAAGGCAACAAGGGTTATTTTTAGCATAGATGCTGCACTCTTTGTTTTCATTTTCCACATATTGATCCATCCTCCGCTTCCATACTTGATTTTGTGTAAGGGTATAAACGGACGGATCGGGTGACAGGTTTCAAAAAAAAATTAGACGCTCTGATGTTTCTGTCGGCAGCGTCTTTTATCTTTGTATACATCTCCAGCATGGTTGAAACCTAAATTATTCCAGCCCGTATGTATTGGGTAATGGATACACGAAACCATATGAACCAACCAGATTTGCAAATGAGGTGTAAAACTTGAGTAAATTTCAATTCAAATCCAGAAGGCATCGTCACAGCTCCAATCCGAATCAACTACATATCGAAGTTTCCGGCTCGTTCAAACGTTGGCTTGTTATCTTGGTGAGTGCGCTTACCGCAGGGACCTTAATATATTTCTTGGCTACAGCTCGGGAAAGCTGGATAAGCATGGGGATTGACCGCTATGTATTGCCCTTTATGATCTGGGGACTTGCACTGTCCCCCGTCCTTGCTTTTCTTTTACTTAAGCAGAGCGGACGAACCCTTTCCCATGTCAAATTTTTACGTGTTTTCGGGATTGCTTTCTCCCTTCTGCCTCTGGTACTTCTGTTTTATGTGTTACCCGTAGCACTTGGCATGGTGAATGATCACCTGACCCAGTTTAAGCAAAATCCCGTGTTATCCACCACTAAGGTGGGGGACTACAATTCTCACGAGGTTACTTTTGTCGATACGCCTATGTACGCCATCATCACCATTAAGACACCGATAACAACCCAATCCACTCGAAAAAAGCTGAATATCCAGTATGATCTTGCTCCGGGAGAGAATGTTTACGTCACTTATAAGCGAATTTCTATCGAGAACAGCTTGGTCACGGAGAATCGTTACGCCGATATTGTCATTCATGCACCCAAAGAATCATGAACATGTAAAGAAGCTGTACGATGACCATTACGTCACCATACAGCTTCATCTGTTACATTTCGATCTGGCTACGCGCCTTCTTCTTCAACCAATAGTTCCAGCTTAATCACATTTACTCGGGAAATCCGCTTATGCTCTGTCTCTTGAATGACAAATACATAACCCCCATACTCAACCGATTGACCGACCTCAGGTGGAATGGCATCTACTCTGGAGTATAACCAGCCCCCGATGGTATCGTAATCGGCACGATCCATCTCCAGTCCGAATCGTTCGCTGACTTCTTCAATCAGCATCAATCCATCAATAGAGTATTCCATCTCATCCACTTGTTCAATGACAGGACGCTCATGGTCGAATTCATCCTGAATCTCGCCTACGATCTCTTCCATGATATCTTCAAGTGTGACAAGGCCGGAGGTTCCGCCGTATTCATCAATCAGAATCGCAATCTGTGTCTTGCTACGCTGCATACGTTTGAGCAGATCACTGATCAGCGTGGTATCTGGCACAGCCAGGATGGGCCGGATTACGGAGATGGTATCCGTAAGTTGGGATCGCATCAGATCCTTAATGTGAATAAAGCCGATAATATGATCCTTGTCTCCGTTATATACCGGATACCTTGTTCGCATACTCTCACTGGCAATCTCCAGATTCTCCAGCATGGACTCATTGGCATTCAGACAGATCATTTCCGTCCGCGGAATCATAATTTCACGGGCGGTTGTATCCGTAAAATCAAATATATTATCAACAAGTGCTAATTCAGTGTTATCAATTAAACCGCTCTTATTGCTTTCTTTCATCAGAATGCGTATTTCATCTTCGCTATGTGCGGAGTCCATCTCCGAAGCTGGTGCCATTCGGAACAGTCTCAACAAGCCGTTAGCCATACCGTTCAGTGCCCATATGAATGGATACATTAACTTGTAGAAGAACGTTAGCAAAGCCGCAGACCACAACGTGATCGTCTCAGACTTTCGAATCGCCATCGTTTTGGGAGCAAGTTCTCCCAGTACAATGTGCAAGATCGTAATAATCACAAATGCAATGGCAATAGAGATTCCATGAACGTAGACTGGTCCCAGTCCAAATGCGGTAAACATGGGCTCTAACAGATGTGCAATTGCCGGTTCTCCCAGCCACCCGAGTCCCAGTGAAGCCAAAGTTATACCTAGTTGGCAAGCTGACAGATATGCATCCAGATTACGTACGATATTGGAAGCATAGATGGCATTTTTGTTGCCTGTTTCCACCAAAGCCTCAATCCGGCTTCCACGAACTTTCACCATCGCAAATTCCGCCGACACAAAGAAACCATTCATTAATACAAGTAAACCAATGATTACTAAATTTAAAATACTCGGTAAGGGGTCACTCAAATTTTCATCCTATTCGCCGTCATTCTTCGGCAAATAGGTCCACCTCCTTCGAAAATGTAGGATATTTGCCATTCTGCCGCTCATATGCAATTTCAACTTCCCAATGCTTCCACCTCCACCTTGTTCTGTCGAATAAAAAAGATATGCTTCTTTTATTATATAATTCTAAACTACACAGTCAATCCGTGTCCTATGACAACGAAATGGCACAAACGCCTTTTTTCTTGAACAAAAGTCTCGATTACGCTGTTTTTTTAACATTTCACAAACAATGATCTACCATAACCAAACCAAAAAGAGCATCCTCGCTCATGCTTCGACATGGCTGGATACTCTCTTTTTTGTAATACGTTATTTTCTTAAATTCTATCCGCTGATTACGATGTCGACTCAATCTCCACTACGGTTTCCGAAGCGGGGTTCCAACGCCATCTGGCTAGTTTCCCGCTTTCGTTATGCAATCCACCGATCCAGAATTCATCCTGCTTCAGCAATGCCCAATCGACTTCTCCATTTAACACCTGAATTCCGAGTTCCGTTAGCGACAGGATTCCGTCACGGAATTTTTCATCATGCTGCTTGAAATTAGGGAAAGTGGTTGCACCGCTCATCTGAAGAAGAGCATGAGGTCCTTCTGTCATCCGCTTCAGATGTGCCCAGTATTCAAGATCACCCATCCCAAGAATATGCAGCTTGTCCCCTACCTCACGAAATAATGGATACGGATGCTCCACACCTGCTCTTATGGTCTCCAGTGTTGTCTGCTCAATGAGTCCCAGACCGTTCGATACAGATGGCAGACGGGACAAATGTGCCTTAAAGGCAGCTTTCGCAAAGGGTAGCGCAGAATTGTCTGCCTGCAAGTAATCCAGATGATGCCGGAAATCAGTCGACGTATAGGCTTCCCAGAACTGCGCACCGGCTTGTAACTCGTTTTTCTCAATCACATGCCAACTGCCAGACAGACGTTCAATCTGTGTGGAGGTAAGCTGTCCAAGTCCTCTAAAGTGCTCAATCTCTGGATACGAGTCAATACAGAGCAGATTCAGTTTCGTATTCTGGAGTGCTTGTCCTTTGAAATAATGCAATAGATACGATAACATCGTTTGATCATAGAGATCGTATTCGAACCATAAAACAATTTCTTTGTATTGTTGAAACGAATGCAACTTGCGTTCAAGCTCTTCAATCTTCAAGTATTCCGCCTGTGGAATGCCCAACTGCTGCTCTAACACGGTTGCCCGATTCTGCCGCTCCTTCGTATCTCCCATCTCTTTGGCTACCGGGCCGAACGTGTACAACTCTCTCCATACCAAGATGTCTCCCTGAATTCCACTTTCTCTTAAACGATTGGCAGCGTGATCCCCATTCATAATGTGTAACAATCCTTTTCCCCCTTCATACAAGTCACTGAATACAGAGACCAGATCCCTTACTGGCATAGAGCGCTTGAGTTTGGATCGGGCATCGAACAGTCTTTTCTTTAATGCAGGTACCTTCACCCCGAGGAAATCCGATATTTCCTTGAGCGAGTATCCTTCCAAATAAAACAGTTCAACAGCAATCCGCATCGATGATGGCAGTATTGCAATGGAATCACGCAGCGTACGATACATTTCATTTTGCACCGCTTGTTTTTCCGGATTATGCGACTGATCCTCTTCATGGAATACATGCTCCAGCTCCTGAACTGGGATCATGGTATGTTGCTTGCGTCTTAGCCAGCGATAACACTGCCTCTCCACGATAACCTTGAACCACCCGGGAAAAGCCTCAGGAGCTTCCAGCTTGGACAGATTGCCAAAGGCTTCAGTGAACGCCTCCTGTACGACATCTTCAGCCCAAAATGTATCTCCTAAACGATTATAGGCAACAGCAAGAGCCATTCCGCGATATTGAGACATCAGTTGTGCGTAAGCTTCGGTTTCGCCCTTCATCGCTCCTTCAATCCATGAATTCAATGCTATGGACTCCCTTCATATAAGCATGCTGCTTGTTCTATTCATGTATAAGTGCCATGTTATCTCCAAAAGGTTACGTATGACTCTAAACCTATATTAACCTTCGTATATATGTTTATGTAAAAAGCTGTCCTGTCTGCGGATTACCTCCACATACAGGACAGCGAAGTAAATCAATATGTGTTAGACATGTCAGTTATCAATCAACATGATGAGGTGCCAATGATTATCTGCTTGGAGCTTGCGGGTAATTGCCTACTACGCCCGGATATTGATACAACAACGGCTCATCAAATGTAGCATAGTCGAAGTTGACCATCAACAGCATGATCCGTCTTCCTGTCTTCGGGTCACTGATGATAATATGGTCACGGCCCGCTGCTTCAATAATACCTTGGAATATGCGAGCGTTCCATTCTTTGTTGCCTTCATATGTCATGTAGAATGTACCGAATTTACCAAGGTTCAAACGTAAAATATTCTCAATGTATGACTGCTCAAACTGTGGAGCTGTTGTTGTAATCACTGCACCCGTTGGTGTCATTGGGCTTCCACTGGATACGAGTGGCGGTACACTTGTGGAGCTTGGTGATACCATCCCTGGCGTTGGTGACATGGCAGGCATTCCGTTACCGATTTTGTAAGACGTACCTTGAACCTGAGAATTAGCTTGTTGACCCAACACGGAATTCGCTTGCTGACCCATTGTTTGAGTTGTTGGTTGATAAGGCTGATTAATCATGATGATTCCTCCCAAAATTTAATATACTTCCGGACAGTCATCGCCTGTCGGACTGAAGAAACAATGCGCTTTGAAACGTCCTGTATTTTGCTGGTCATACCACGTTGGTGGGCAGTCGCCCACAGGTCGGAAAAACCACAATGAATTGCTCGCTGGCCAGATGCGCTCTCCATTGATCACCCGTTGTGCGAGACGAATCTCGGACTGTCTTGCCCGTTGGTAAAAGTACCCCTTCTGTGTTGACTCGTAGCCTCCTGGATTCTGGAATACCATACGATTGATATCGCGAATATCCTTAAAGTCCAGACAATCCACCAGCACCCGGTTCACACCTACATTGCCCACAAGCAACATACCCTGATCGCCGTCACCTTCAGCCTCTGCCCTCATGAGCCTAGCCAGCAGCTTGACGTCCTCTGAGTTGGCTTTAATAACAGCCATAGTCTGTTTCCTCCCTTGTTTCAGCTGTTCATCTCCGTACATCGTATTGTGCAGGAGCCCATTCGGTGACACGATTCCATCTTTTTTCCATAAAAAAAAGCCCGGAACCTCACCCAAGGTGAAGTCCCGAAGCAACTCGTTTCTTATAATACTCGCCTGTTTAAGGCTTGGCTTCAATCCAATAATCATAGGCATGAACAATGTTGCCTTGGTAAGCCTGATATTCGGCCAGCAGATCCGGAAGCTTGGCAAGCTGAAGTTCCATCTCCGCTGCCCCTTTTTCATAAAAAGAAATATGAGGACCTTCGTGGTTCTGCTTCATTTCGACCGAAATCATCAACCTTTTACCGAAACGATCGGCGATCTCCATCTCCTGACTCACAACAGCAGCAATCCCATTGGAACCTTCGGCGTTGTTACGGAAAGCCATCAGCGACACATGATCGAGTGTACGGATCATAAATTCAGCCACAGATGTATCCTTTCCTGGTAACGCGAAGCTATCCAGCCATACAGCAAGGTCTGCGCTTGTTTCGAGATCACTGTCCTTCTTTGTTTCTTCCTGGAAAAATGTAATATTGGCAGCCCATTCGGTCAATAAGGTGTCCCGACTATTCTCCCACTCTGGCAAAGTGTAAGGCTCAATATCCAGATGGATGCCTTCAAATCGTTCATCAGGTTCGGATTCAGCATTATAGTTTTTCACATAATCAATCAAGCGCTGAATGCGTGGACGATTCTCCTTTTTGCCCCAGATGGGGTGTCCACCCATCGCATGGATCTCAATGCCCTGCGCTTTTGCCCGTTTCACAAAACTGCGATAGCTGGAATAGGGTTGATCCAGGTCCAACCGGACATACAACCAGTTAATATTCTGCTCTCTAGCAAATGCTAGTATGTGCTCTCCCCCGTCATTCGTCACCTGAGAGGCCTCCCAGATATACGTTCCCCGAATCTCTGGCTGATTGGATGGAATCTCGGGTGATGGCAGTTCCGACGGCTCCAGTTCTCCCCAGTATACGATGTCATGTACAGCAGAACCTGCGTAGGAACTATGCTCGCCGAATGCGGAGGCAACTTCTTCAATAACACTTTCCAGTTGTGCCGCACCTTTACCGGCAAATGACGTGAACTCCTCGCCTGGCATGGGCTTGGTGTTCAACCCAACCGTGACGCTCACATTGCTGGCATCTGCCCAGTTCATTTCCTGTTCAATCAAACGTATGATACCATTGTTCCCTTGCGCATTATCACGGTAAGCGAGTAAAGTGACATGCTCCACTCGGTCAATGAACCAACGTGACAATGGTTCGTTATCTGCATCTTCAGAAACTCTATTTCCTGTAACGGTATAGGAATCCAACCAAAATGGCAGGTCAATATTCACTCTAACTGCGCCATCCTGTCTTACTTGCTCAAATAACAGATTCATATTGGCTACCCAGGATTGTACCAATGGTTTAGCATCTTCTTTCCAAGCTGGTAACACATAGGGCTTGATATCCAGATGTATGGCATCAAATTGCTCGTTGGGCTCAGCAGCTTGATTGTAATCACTTACCCAAGACGCTAATCTGAGCATGGGGCCTTCACGGCCACTGAGTGCCCAGGATGGATCGCCTCCCAGCGCTTCAACCGCAATACCTGCACGGCTTGCTTTGGCTATAAACGTCTGGTATACCTCTTTGGACAGCGCCATGTCTACATTCACGTACAGCCTGTTTATCTTATGTTTAGCTGCATTGGCCAACAGCTCATCTCCGTTGCTAACAGACTGTGCCTGCCATACCCAGGCCGCCCGTATATCTGCGCCGTCTGCTTCAGCAGGTGACTCATTCCCTATCATTATCATCCCTCCGATCAGCAGTAACAGCCAAAATACCTTCCGGGATTGTTTCCCGAACATATACTCCCTCCATTCCTCTACTGTTGTAAAATCACATTTATTATAGCAACCGAGTTATTAAAAACAAATAAGCCCAAGTGCTTAACTTGGGCTTATTGCTCTGAAGTTGGGACAGCTTAGGGCTCGCCCGGTTCAATCCCGGTTCTAGTCCTCATATATCATTTTTCGGGTCATGCCTCCATCAATAACGAGGTTGGTCCCTGTGACAAAGGTATTGCTTGGATCAGACAAATATAAACAAGCACGGGAGATATCCGAAGGAACACCCACACGACCGGAGGGATGCTGTTCATGATCCTCCTTTTTCAATTTCTCCACGTCACCTGTCTCAATCCATCCCGGACTGATACAATTGACCCGAATTTGGTCTTTGCCCAATGAGACCGCCAGCGCATGCGTCAGAGCTACAATCGCTCCTTTGGATGCTGCATAAGCTTCGGTATCCGGCTCAGACATCAGCGCACGAGTTGAAGACATGTTGATAATGGCACCCCCATGTTCATTGCTTTTCATATGTTTGGCTGCTTCCCGACTCGCCAAAAAGCAACTTCTCACATTGGTATTGAGTACATCGTCCCATTCTTCCAGCGTCAGCTCATAGGGTGACTTCCACTTGGCGAGTCCTGCATTATTCACCAAAACATCAATTTGTTTGAATTCTTCCACGGTTGTCCGAAACAGATTCGTAATATCCTGCTCGCTCCGAACATCACATTGGACAAAGATGGCTTCTCCGCCTTCATTACGAATGGAAGCTGCCGCGGCCGCCCCTTCTGCTTCCTTGTAGTCGGCAAGTACAACTTTGGCTCCAGCGACTGCATAAGCCTCAGCCACACTTCGTCCTATTCCCTGAGCGGCCCCGGTTACAACAACGACCTGATCTGTAAATGACATATTGATTGCCTCCTCTATGGTAATGATCTTTTGATCATAATCTGATTAAGCCTCTTCTTATATAAAAACACGTTATGCCCATTAAGAAACGCTTGTCCAATAAATAATCAAAAAAAGCTCACGCCATCCTGGCGCAAGCTGCTCAGTTTAACCCCGTAGGCGTTCAGAATATACGCGATTATATCGCTCGAAGCCTACATAACGCGTTCCTTTGAACGAGAGCCGTCCTTCATCCCCCTCAGCACACAGGCCATACTCTTCGCCATTGACTTTGAATTCGAGCCGATCTCCACTTTCCACTTCAAAGGTGACGTAGTATAACGTTCGTGCTGTACTGCCCGGTTCAGATTGCGACTGACTCATCTTCATCCGTCTGCTGGTGATTCGTGAAGGCACGGTCAATAGGGGCTCCGAGTTGTTACGTCCCCACCTCCATACCTCCTTTCCCATCGACAGAAGAACTATACCTATAATCAGAACAAATACAACCGGAAAGACGGTTCCAAACAAATCAAACATCCAGGATGATTCAATGCCCATGTCTCTCCCTCCGTTCATACAACTTAGGACAGCCGGAGTCTTGACCCGTCTCCAGTAATGTATATGCACGTAAACAAGGAACTTGTTATCCGGATTGAAATCCAACGATGTGAAGGGAAAAACCCTCCGGCAGAATACCGAAGGGTTGCTTCATACGAAAATAAGTACTATTTCATTATCTAATACCCTGCTGCCTGGCAGCCATGTTTTACTTAAAGGTTGTTGCAAATCGTTGATCCGACAATATAACCTGATTAACCTGTCCCTCTTTTGTCAGCATAAACGATGCACGATAGATAGCCAAATCATCTTTTTCCGCTTGCAGCGACTTCTCATCCAGGAATGTTTCCTTCTGAATATGATAGGCATAATCGATATTACGTTCAGATTCGACCAAAACATGTTCCTTGCCATACAGATCGAGAATCTCTTGATGTGTCATCCCCGCCTCTGCCCCGCGAGCCGTCTTAAAGTACCCTTTCGAGTCCTTATTCAAGATGATACTAACGACTTGGGCATCCCTATAACCAATCGTGATTCCATTATTGTATTGATAGGATTGACCCACACCGGTTGATGTTCCCTCACCGAGGATTTTCTCCGTCTCTTCCTGACTCATTCCATACGTAATCTTATCCTCACTGTCGGTCTTCGTCACAGCCAGATCCTGTTCTGAAAATTCGTTTGGATTGAATTTGCTATTGCTGCAAGCCGTGACCATGATTAATAATAATGCCGCAACAACCCATGTAATTTTTATCCAGTGTCCATTCTTCATGCACTCACCTCTGATGTTTTTCCAATATTTTATCATATTATCTACTGAAAAAATAATTAGTAGTGACGTTTTCACCATTCCTCAAAAACAAAAAGGGTATCCGATATGTACTTACTCCTGTACCATTATCCGCTCCAACTGAGATAACAGCCTCAGGTAAAGCACTGCTATCTCAGTTCAAGCAAACCCATGTTACCGTTGTGGATGCATATTTAATAAAGTTGAGGAGAGTTTGCTAGCCTGTTAACGGATTCACGCTATTTGTGTGATCACAAGATGTGCCGATACAGGTCTGGTTCCGCCTGCAAGAGGCGTCATGGTTAATGCAGTGGAATTACCTGCTGGATTTCGTACGGTTAGAATTGAATTTATTACTGTTGTTTGCACGAGAGCCATTCCTGGCATCTGACTTGTACCTGTTGCCCGTCCCACTACTGAATTGGAAAGATCACCACCATTGAGTGTTAACATAAGTTGCCCAGCTTCATTCATACTCCCCTGGAACATAACTAAATACGTACCAATGGCTGCCAGATTGAATGAACTAGGGCCCGTGCGAGAGATCGTCGTTCCACTTGTTGGACCATCTTGAGGGAAGTTAACATCTGCACCTGGAGCAACCGTAGCAGCATTATCAGGTGGCATCAGGGCGAAAAAGTCAGCGAACCCCAATACGCCTCCAGCTGCTCCTGTCGCACCTGTAACTCCTGTAACTCCTGTGGCTCCAGCGGGACCAGCTACTCCAGTCGCACCTGTCAGGCCTACTGCTCCCGTTGCACCTGCTGGTCCTGTCGAGCCCACTGCTCCGGCAGGGCCCACTGCTCCGGCAGGGCCTACCGCGCCTGCCGGTCCTGCTACTCCTGTCGCCCCCGTCGGCCCAACAGCTCCAGGAAAACCTTGAGGTCCAATTGCTCCGGCAGGACCTGGATTACCTTGAGGACCTTGTGGCCCTACGGCCCCTGCTTCTCCCGGAATCCCCTGTGCTCCCATAGGTCCAGCAGGTCCGACCGGACCTTGAGAGCCTATCGCTCCAGCAGGACCTGGCTGTCCCTGAGGCCCTTGTGGTCCAGGTGGCCCCCCCGCTGGTCCTTGAGCTCCAGGTGGCCCTTCAACCCCTTGTTTACCTGGAATACCTTGTACGCCCTGTACGCCTTGTATACCTTGTGGTCCTGTTGGGCCAACAACAGTAGGTGTAGATATGTTCACTTCTGGAGGCGGACATTTTACTCGAACGAACTTTTTGACCACTTTCAATCGGCGTTCTTTTCTTTTAACTTTACACGGATGGAATGTTGCCTTTTTTCTCTTCATACGTTTCTTCACTTCTGAATGACTCACAGTGCGGACACCTCCCTACAGACATAGTTTAATGTACGTATGTAGATGAAAAGGTGCGTGGACGAACAACCATTTTAGTTAAAAACTCAGCTAATTCCCAGAAAAAACAATAAAATGGATATCACACCGCCCATACGGTTGATCTAAATTGTTCATAACCATTAATTGAGGCGAGCTGGTTTACGTAGCGATATCTGTTCAAAAAAACTCATGCCATTTGGGCATGAGTTTCATGATTTAACAACGCAGACGTTCCGAATAATGCCGATTAGTTCGTTTAAAGCTAATAAATCATGCCCATTGAAAGAGAGCCGTCTTAAATCTGCGTCGGATGGACGACGATATAGGAGTTTTGAGAAAAAGGTAACCACGACCTCCATAACGTGTTGAGTTCACTTATGCTGATTTTTCGATTGTAATATTCTTCATCACAATTAATCTTGTGGTCTAACGATTCTGCCAAGTAAAAATGCGTTTCATCATAGCCAACGACGGGAACAAAATGCAAATAACGTTGTTTGGGATGTACTCTAATAAATAAAATAACAGGCACACCCTGGCTGATCTGTTTTTTCAACGTATTCACATTTCCTCGTAAGTACATTGCCTGATATCCTAGTTTTCTGAAAAAAACAACGACCGCTTTGGGATATACCGTCCCATCCAGTAATTTGCGAGGATAGGTTTCATAAAGCTTTGTTCCGTTGGACTCCAAACCGAAATGTCTCAAGACAAACGCACTGGAAAATGCAGCGCATTCGTAGTTTTTCTGAATATCCAACCGATTTGAAGATTGAATGTAATATGTGCTTGGCACATTGACTGTGTACATGCGATCTTTCTTAGGAAAACTGAAATAAAGGGAGATCACCCAGAGAATAATCAACCAAAGTAATACATTGAGAAACAATTCGTGACCTCCTTCGTCTCATCAGACGATGTCTTTTAGATGTTCATTCAACACACCAGTTCTTTAAAACCCATTCTTTAACTTGTTCAGCTACTTCCACTGCTGTAAGTTCTGTCGTATCAACTGTTTGCATTGGCGGGTCAAACGCAGTTTCCGAATTCTGGAGTAACCAATTGGCAAAATTCTTGTGATCTTCAATCAAGTTCACGTCCCACCCACGGGCTCTTAAACGCGTCTCGCGAGTAACATCGTCACAATGCAAATTCATATATAGAATTCGATCAAATCGATCTATGTAATCCGACGATGCAATGTTTTCCGGAACCATCGTTCCGCATAAAACAGTCCCTCGTCCACTTAGCGATATGTTATACGCAATCCTCAACCAATTCTCTTTGGCAATCTGCCAATCCACGTTATCGATGATATCCATATCAAAGACGTCAAATTCGGGAAGTTGCTTCCGAACAAGCGAAGAGATCGTTGTTTTTCCTGTTCCACTCGCGCCTGTCACTACAAACAGCGGTAATTTTCTCATAACTAGCCCCTTTAGTTAAAATAAAATTTGATCTATTACGTTCTCCATTGATCTGCTTTCAACCCATAAATAATCCTGTTTAAATATGTACCGTTAATATATTCGTAATCTCTTAATTCACCTTCACGTTGAAAGCCTAATTTTTCAGGAATTGCGCGGCTTTTGAGATTGTCTGTTGCTACGCCAATTTCAACTTTATTTAATTCATGTTCATCAAATGCGTAATCAATTAGAATTTTAATCGATTTTGTAATAAGTCCCCTACCCTCATAATCCTGACCAAGCCAATATCCTATTTCAGTCTTCTTGTTTTCTTGATCAATGTATAAGTATCCAATAGAACCAGCAAGCTCGTCTCCACACCAGATTCCTAACCAATAACCATCATCTTGAGCATAGCGTATACGTGTTCTCTTGATGAAATTTCTTGAATCATCTTCTGTTAATGTCATGCTGGGGAACTTCAACCACGCTCCTATATGATCCCTGTTTCGATCGATCAGATTATATAATTGGGGTGCATCTTTCATTGCCAATAGCGATACATAGGTAGCAGTATCCATTTGATATTTAAACATATCCCACTCTCCGATTCATTTCATTTAATCATCGTTTTCTTGCTTTAATTACAAAGGATACAGGTAACATCTTCGCTCTTTTAAGGAGACTATCGCTATTATTATGTAATTGCATGATATCCTCATCGGATTCTTCTATCATTTGTTCAATGACAAATCCCGCTTTCGCTAACGCATTGACATAGGTTGATATTTGACGATCAGCCAAGGTTAATTCACCCTGACAAAAGTCAGGAGATATCGCATACCACGATTCATCAGAATATGGCTTATTGAAGACAAATCTATCATTTTCTTCAACGACACATCTATGAATTGGATGAGACCAACTGAAAATAAAAATACCATCTTTCTTTAAATAAGAAGCGATTCGGCTGAAAGTAACTTCAAGATCGGTTGTCCAACCTATGGCATAAATCGAATACACAGCGTCAAAATAATTAGTAGGAATACCGCATTCCTCTTCCATGGGTGAACATATCAATGTTGCAGGAATTCCGTATGTCCTCAAGTGTTGTTGTGTCTTTTCTATCTGTTTCTGGGATAAATCCATACCCCACAGTTCACCTGCTTTGCGGTCTCCATGATACTGCAAGGATTGAGCATTTCCACAGCCCACCTCTAACATCTTTAATCCTGAGACATCACCAAAAAGTTGGTGTTTTTCTTCTGAGATAAATGCTCCATAATGTGGAAGCACGATTGCACTCAAAAAGTCATTCCCTTTTGTATCCCAATAAAAGCTGTTTGTTTCATAAACACTGTACTTGTTCATCTGATAGCCTCCTTTATACACTACATTCAGAACATTACTTGTTACCTTCGTTGAAATATGTAATCTCATTGCCATTAAGTAAGCTTTTAAAGCCGTTCTTGTAGTAAGGCATAAGCTCATCTGCCTGTGTTATATCCAACCATGCAATCTCAGAGATTTCGTCTGGTCTTGATATCTCCTCTCTCCCTCCAACGATTTACATCGACTCGTTTCAATGATTGAACCTCCTTTTCGGAAACTTTTAAATATTATTTTTATCACTGAACTCAATGCAAAAAGGTAGCATCTCAGGTTTTAAGCAATACTCTATTCTTTCTCTGAAGTTTTTCCATTCGACTTTTAAAATGGCTTCTTCGATCGGAAAGAAACCAGACTCTAAGCTCTCCGATGATGTAATAAATTCTCCTCCTATTGGTTTGGCTAGAAATAATGTGTTACATATTGAATTTTCGATATTCTGAAATATTCCACAGAATTTGATGATTTCAATGTCGATTCCGGACTCCTCTTTCGTTTCTCTGATCGCAGCTTGACTTAGAGATTCTCCTTCTTCCACTTGACCACCTGGCATTTCCCATCCTCTTCGTGGTCCTCTAATAAGTAATAATTCATTTTGTTCGTTGATCACGATTGCAGCGGCAGATAAGATATGTTTTGGAGGGCTCATTTATTCGACTCCTTCTTTGACAAAGCGAGCGTATAGTTCTTGCCATCATAGTTATTCACATTTTCAATGTGTCCTTGTAAATGCCTATAATAACGTTCAGAATTTTCATTATTCCAATTCCAGAAATGCGCGCCATTACATATAATCAGTCTTTCAAACCATCTCTCAAAATTCATATTCACCTTAATTGCGCTATCAACGAACAACATTTCAGTCCAATACAAATAGCTAGAAAATCTATCAATGCATTCATTCGTATTTATAAAAAGCATATCTCCATTATCCGAACCTATTGGAATCCAACCCTGCGGTATCATGCTAACATAATCATAATCAATGTATACCTGTCGAATCATGTTTAAGCTATACAATTGGATCCCCCCTCCATAAAAGGGATGCACGAATAGATCTGCTCCATTATGATTTAGTAAAAAAGCTTTATAGTCCCAAGGAATAACTAAATTTAACTCTTCAAATAAAGAATCGATCTCCTGATTTGATGAACCCGGATAAAACGTAAATCTTGCAGGCTCACTATAACCAGTTGAACCTTGTATTAATAATGAATTATTACTATCTAATCTTTTCTTCAAACCCTCTAGAGTTAACTCAACTATATTGAAGATTTCCGAAGATTCCATAAGATTTCATCCCTTTGCTTAAAGTTATCGTATACCTGTCTTGAGTTCACGACTTCCTCCGAATTAAGCTCAATCGCTAGTTGCGATGTGGATAGTCCGTGCGGTTGTGTTCGTGTGAACTTACTTCTCTAATGCACTCAACAGATCAAGAGTTAAATGACTGAAACGGAACATTTTTTAATCCGAAACAACATGATTTTCAGCCAGACTAAAAGAAGTTATATATCCCATCTTCAAAATAATTATATTCTTCATCCGTTATTCTTAACTTTCCATACCCGTTATAAAAGATTTCTCTATCTCTTTCATTATCAAACGCATTATGTTTCGGTCTAATGGCTAATGCTACATCATATCTTGGATCGCCATAAGCTGCTCCTGCCCAGTCAATAACTCCAACAATATTGCAATCATTAACTAGCACATTATCTATAGTAAAATCTCCATGGATGAAAGTGTTCTCTATTGGTTTTGGTCTTCCTTCTTTCAACTGTTGAAGTAGTTCTGCTGATCCGTCTACAGCAAAGTGAGTTAGATTATATTCTGCTTTACTAAGCATTGTATCTAACCAAGGACTATCATTGTTCAATAATTCAACAGGACAAGTGCATTCATGTATTTTCTTTAAACAAAGCCCAAAGTTAAAAATCGCTTTTTCTTTACTTTGAAGGTCAGGCATCTTAGAGAGAAATTCTCTTAAACTTATTCCATCAATATAATCCATCAGAAGCCATCTCGATGTGTCCTCAGTATGAAATGAATACACCTTTGGAACAGGGAGTCCCGTATGGTAAAGGTATTGGAGTACCTTATATTCATCGGATAACCATTCATTATAAAGATCGTTTTCTGTCTTCTTGATGATGTACTTTTGATCAAACGTATCCAGTATAGCCACAGTAGAAGTATGACCTTGCTTAGGAAAAGTGATTTTCTGGACTTCCCCTATATGTTCTTTTATTTCAATCGGGAGATCTTGAATATTCATAGTTTTATCCTTTCTGCTATTTCGGACCTTTATCACGAATTCCACATTTTGAGTAAATTACCTTAATTGTTTCTATAATAACCCATGCTACAATATTTGCGAAGTGAATTTAAAAACGCATACATTTATCAACAAATCAAAAAGAACACTCCCGCAGGAGCGTTCTCCGTGAATCATTAGTCTAAGCGTACATCAGATCCATCTTACTATAATTTTCTCTCACATACGTTTGTAGTTGTACAAGCTGATTTATTGCTTCTCATCTGAGTTCTATTTAAATGGAACTAAAGAAACGACTCGCTAGAACCTGACGCAGAGCAGATCTATGATTGTCAAAGGCACTTGCATAATCTGTTCATGAATTGCTCTACGTTGATGCGAATTTCAGTCACTTTGTGGTAGAAGACGTTGTTAATTACATCGGATTTCAGCCATTTCCATAATCCCTCGACTGCATTTAGTTGAGGGCTGTAAACTGAACCAGAACCAGAACAACCTTCTATCCCAGAACCACAGCCTGAACAACCATCTGGGGATCGTGCTATCCTAGTAGTCACATTGACAACTGGTTTAGAGAAAGAATACGATCTTCCAATGAGTGAGGTAAATGCATTCCTCAACTGGTATGATGCTCGTGATGGAGGAGCTTGACCGGCCAAGTTCGCCATCAACAAATACAGCAACAACAAAGGTCCATTTAGTAAGCGTACAGATTACGTGATATTCGATAAAATTCTAACGTTTGAAGTAAGTGAATATACGACCAAATAAAAAGAAAGAGCAGTGAGGTAATCCCTCTTGCTCTATTATGTATTCAATTCAGGAGATATTTCATTAAGCCCAATTATACTACCGGTCATAAATTCCAGAAAAAAACAGAATTGTTCTATTGGAGATAACTTTACCTTGGAAGTATAACAGCGCGGGAGACATCACATACATTTATGGGAATGGGGCAGATAAGTATTATCAAGCGGTCCGGATTGTCAAACGTTTACTAGGCCGCAAGGCTACTGCTGAGCTACAGACAAACAAGAGCCGGACACGCTGCTTGATAAAACTCTATAATTAAAAATAGAGCCCCACTAACTTTTAGTAGTGGAGCTCGTTCATAATTTATAAGTCCAATTATTTAGTTAATGCATAGAATAAGAATAACTTGTAGCCCGAGCCCATACCTGTAGCAGTTACAGTTGCTTCAGAGTTACCTCTAGGACCTGAAACGGTTGAGTCAGGATACCAATTCACATAACCCCAGCCTGTAATATAATTAAAGGTATTAGAAGTTGGATTTTTACTGAGAACCTTTCCAACTCAATTCCGATATTACCCTAAATTTTCTTTGGTAAAGCTGACATTATAGAGAATCCTAAGATTACACTAGCCACAATCACTAAATAGTCATTAACAACAATATATTGATATACAGAATCATTTAACCATCCAAATGAGGCCCATACATAACTTAAAGAAACAATAAGAGCCGGTAAAGTTATCAGTAGGAAACCCGATGTGTCCTGTTGTTTTGTTGATCTCAATTGTCCTCTAATCATTAATCCAAGAACCACACCAATACCTCCGAAGAAAACAATTGGTATAATTGTCATCAAAAAAGGACTAACATCAAATCTCGTTCTGGCTTGCGTAAGTTGGTTATTGAGTAACATAGATCCAACTGCGAATAAAACAATAATTAAAACAAGGTAAGTCAAATTTTTGAGAACTCCATTTGCTTTAGTTTCCATTTAAGTATTCCCCTATCTTCTGTCGGATATCCTAACTTTAACATTTGTGGGATTTAAAATCCAAATAATAAAAAATGACTCCTCCAGCTTTATGCCAGTGAAGTCATATTTACCGATGCTATCGGATTTGTTCCTATATCACCATAATTATTCTTTTTGTTCAGATTAGTCTGAGACAATGAACCAATCGAAGTTCTCAGGACCTACACGAATAACAGGTACCAGACTAGTGCCTATAAAAGCAGTGTACGTCAATTGTAGTAAGAGTGGTGGATTGAAATCTTTTGCTGGAAATGTGATAATCTGTGGTGCCAGAGGGCCAAAGTCATTCGTAGATGTCGCGGAATAAATAACTGATTCAGTTGCTAACGTTCCTCTTACAATAGTAATCGTGATAACAACCGAGATAACACTTTCAAAGTGTCCTTTAATCGCCATAAAAAAATACACCCCCTAGAATTTCATCGGCTAAACCCAGAGGTTTTTCCAATGTCCTATTCTAGGGGGGTACTTCAGGGGCAAAACGTTGATATATCAGCCTTCTTTGATCCGTTTTGATAACTATGCGTACATCAAGTCCATATACCCGCGAGTTACTTCTCCACCTTCAGCTGGTTCGGGCTGGTCTGCCTGTGCGTGTTTTGCCATGCAAGCCTTCACTGCATCCTCTGTGGTACAACGATTCGCATCGTCGCATGTGTAGCATAATTGAAGCATATATCTGGTTAATTCATCCGCCTGCGTGAATTGAGTTTGACCGTTGGTTCTCATCTTCATCACTCCTTCTCTTGTTGAGTTAAATATATCACCTTCTGACGTATTTATTTGTGATTTATTTCACAAACTAAGCAAAAAAAGAAAAGGAACCCTTAGGCTCCTCTCCATTCTCCTATCTATTCACATCGATAACACTCTACTTTAGAGTACTTTCCAATGTACACCGCCATCTACCGTTTGCAATAACAACGATCTTTTGGCATCTGTATTTTCAACCAATATCCAGCCAAGCTTGGGGGTAACCATCTGCATCTTCACAATTTCCGGATAATCTTCGAGAATTTTCTCCAGTACACTGCTTGCAGGAAGAGCGCTCCACGTTTTGCCCGCATCCTTGGTGTGGTAGGTTATGCCCTTTTGCATCGCCCAACCTTCCGATGCGTTCAGAAATACTGGTGAAAGGTTACGATTCGGACCCGTTTGTTTGTTTAAAGTGAAATTGGACAGCTTCCAGCTCTTTCCGCCGTCGGTGGTAAAAAATCCATTGAATGTCGTGCCCTCCCCTTTAGAACAGGACATTGACATCCAGGCTGATTGCGCTTCACGTCCAAAAAATTGTGGTGAACTGACACTGAAATTCCCACACCCGTTGAATTTGTTTCGATCAAAGAAAGATGGTCCAGTATCCCAGTTCTCTCCACCGTCTGATGTTACATACAACTTCGGTGTGCCGAACTCCAGCGCTGTTAAGAAACCATGTTTTGGATCCGAGAAAGTCATGCCCGTGGTGTATCCACGTTTGGAAATCTCTTCTGCTTCCTGTTTGCCATCTTCATCACTGGATGACATCCGATTCCAGGTAATTCCACCGTCCTCGGTGAAGTAAAGTTTCTTGTCCTGTTTACCAATAGCGGTATCGACCGTAGTGAGAATCCAGCCTTTTTCAGGAGATACAAATGAGATCGCAGTCACTTTATCCGTCTTGGACAGAGAAGACAGACTCCATGTCACGCCCCCATTGTTGGTGCGAAGCACCATGGTATCTGTTCCACCCATACCTTCACGAACAATCCAACCGTGCGCACGATCTACAAAATAAATGCTTTGTCCATATTTAGGGTTAGCCGGAAATTGTACATTTTCCGAAGGTGAAATATTGGTCCAGGTCTTTCCCTGATCCTGAGTGTAGTACAGGCGCAGCGCATTCCGCGTCACCCCCCACGCCAATCCTCCGTTGTCATTAAGCAACTGAAAATCGGTCAAACGGGTCTGTATTTGGTACTTGGCCATATCTGCAGATTCTGTACTGTTCACAGGGGGAACGACAGTTAACGTCTGCCCTGTATTCCCGGCGTCCTCCTGCTGCTGCGGAGGTTCTGCTACCGGAGGTTGATCTGAGTCGTTGCATGCAGCCAATACAGCTGCTATACCTATAGACAGCAATGCTGTCTGCGCGATTTTAATCCATTGCAAACGCAAGTGGGTTCCACCTCTCTCATCCAATATACAGGCGCGCATGCCTGTCCTATGGCGTTTTATTTACGATTCATCAGAATCCACTGCTCCTATTCTACCACAAACCTTATGTAAAAGGCTCATTGCCCACTCATGGTCGGCCCGCTCCCTTTTTCCAGCTCATACTCTGGGCTATAGGTCGCACATTTATTACCATTAATTTCATCCTAAACTGTTTTTCGACGGAATACTTGGTAAAAAGACATGAAATGTGAACTATTTTATAGACAACACTCGCTTTATATTCTCTAATCCCTTAATATGGATGGGAGTATAACCCAAAAAGGAGAGGATATTGAACATGACAAATAGTGCAGCTCTGAAACCAAGTCGTGTCGTGATTGTAGGCATGGGTGCGGTGGGAACAACAACGGGATACACGCTAATGTTGAGACAGCGTTCGTCCGAGTTGGTATTTGTGGATGTGAATCATGATAAAGCAACCGGCGAAATGCTGGATATGAACCACGGTCTTCCATTTACGGGAGGCGTGAAAGTATGGGCTGGCGATTATTCCGACTGCAAAGATGCAGATATCATTATTATTACAGCCGGCGCTTCCCAGAAGCCGGGCGAAACCCGGATTGATCTGCTGAAGAAAAATGCAAGCATTTTCAAAGATATTATCGAGCGTATTACTGAAGTGAATTCTCATGGTATTTTGCTGATTGCAACCAATCCTGTAGATATTTTGTCCTATACTTCATGGAAACAAAGTGGATGGCCTGCTTCACGTGTCATCGGTTCAGGTACATTGCTCGATAGCGCACGTTTCCGTTACCTGATTGGTAAAAATAAAGGGATCGACCCGCGTAGTATTCACGCACATATTATTGGTGAGCACGGCGATTCCGAAGTACCAGTATGGAGCCTGGCTAACGTTGCAGGAACAGATCTGGAATTGGATGAAGAAACACAGCAGGATATCTTCGACCGTACCAAAAATGCAGCGTATGAGATTATTAATGCCAAAGGAGCGACTTCCTATGCAATCGCCCTTGCTCTGGACCGCATTGTAGCTGCAATTCTCGGCAACGAAGGCTCCGTTCTGAACGTATCCACGTACCTTGAAGATTACAATGGTGTATCGGATGTTTATCTGGGTGTTCCATGTGTTGTCGATCGCAACGGTGTGCGCGAAATTCTGCCTCTTCCGTTGAATGAAACCGAAAAAGTGGCTTTCCAGGCTTCTGCTAACAAATTAAAAGAACAGATCGCTGGACTCGAGTAATTCAATCGCGCAATCATTCATATCGTGAACGATTTAGCACGTTAAAAGTTGTAAATTAAGATATCTGTCTTAGCCAAAAGGGCCATTTGTTTCTTCTAAAGAGAAGAGGCGAATGGTTCTTTTGTTTGATTTCTATTATAGGCCTATTTAGATTTCAGATATTAGTTTACATAATATTAATTATGTTTAAATATCCACCATCCAAATCAATAACAAAAAAAGCCTGTCACTTGGACAGACTCCTTTTCGGATTAAATATTGGCTTTTTTCTTCTAATATGTCGGAAGTTTTACGTCCAGCAAAGCCATAGCCTCTTCTTTCTCCCTACTGGTGACGTGTGTGTACACGGTTGTTGTTTGAATCGATGCATGACCAAGTAGCTCCTGCACGGTACGCAGATCGGCTCCACGCCGTAACATCATGGTCGCGAAGGAGTGACGCAGCTTATGACTGGAGTAGTTTTGACGTTGATTGGCTGGTGATTCCTGCTGGAAACGTTCAAAGGTTTCTGTAGATATGAGCTGGATGCTGCGAATCGACAGTCTCTTCCCTTTCTGCGAGACAAATAACGCTTCCTCTTTTGGCCGCCAAGGATCGAGACGCTCAGCCATCGCTTGAGATAATACTTTTGCCACAGTCTCCGGTACAGGAAGCGAGCGCCATTTCCGACCTTTACCAAATACATCCAATGTACGCCGCTCCGCATTATAGTCTTTGCAATCCAACGCATGTACTTCTCCAACCCGTAATCCCATATATCCCATCAATAGAAAAACAGCCAGATTACGTGTACGATACTTGCCTTCTACCGACTCCAGAAAACGTGTCAGCCCACTTTCATCAAGGAAAACGGGCGCACGGTTTTTTTCGGTTTTGGATTTTTTGATCCCAAACGCCGGATTATTGGTTAACAATTCGAGTTCAATGAGGGACTTGTAAAAACAGTTCACCGCCGCATGTTTGCGATTTCTCGTGGCATCACTAACCCCACGCTCCCGGGCACGGGACAGAAAAGACAACACATGCAGCTTTTTGACCTGCTCCAGTGACTTTCCTTGAATGGAGACCAGGAATTCCACCACGTCACCGGTGTATGATTTTACTGTATGGCCTGTATATCCGGCGTCCTTCATCCATATGTGAAAAGCTTCTAGCTCGTCCGCATATTGCTCCTGAATCTCCTCGGTCATCATCTGCCTACGTCACCTCAATTCGGTTCTTTATAAATTGACTAAGATTATTTACACGGGCACTGCGATGACAGAACAACCTTCTTAAGCTGAACAGAGCCCCTAGGCTTCATCCACAATGACAACATCAATCAGTGGAATGATCGTTTCGGGTTTGCCTTGATTGCGAGTAAGTACAAACGATGGCAATGGATTCTCGTGCAACCCATTCACGGATTCACAGATCTGAGTATACAGATCCATATGCAACGTCTCGCCTTCGCCCGCCACATCAATGACAGGCCAATCGTTCTGAACGCAGGCAGGCCAGTAAGCTAGCTCATTCGCAGGTACGATACTTAATTGTTGAATGGACGGATCGAGATGGTAGATCCCTTGCCGTTCAGGTTCATCGCCCAGCTTGTCCACGGCGAGTATTCGAGCAGACTGCTCATCTGGTGCAGAATAGAGTGAATAACACCACGGAGTCACGCCCCAGGCGATCGCCATCAGCCCCTCATCCAGCAAAGTATCCGACAAGTTTCCTTCAGCAAATTGTTCGATCAGATTATGCTTACCCGGTCCTATCAGTGCCTCTACACGTTCAGCGAGTCGAGGCAGGTCAGCGAGAATAAATCCTCCTCTGCCGTAGGAGTCAAACACATGATGGTTTCTGCTCCACACAGCTTGAGATGGTGAACTCAACGACGCTGCATCTGCCGGGAAAAGCGATATATATGCGGTGATAACTTGCGCATACTTAACCATTGCAAGTTGTTCTGGTTCGAGTGTACCTTCAGCAATACGAGGTGTTTTCATATGCAGGGAGATTCGAAGTTCGTATTCCCCCTCTGTAAATGCTGCCCAACTAAGATTAACAGACTGTTCAACGCCTTCAATAGATGCAATGGAGATTGAGCTATCCGGTTTCAGGTTAACAGCATACTGCACGTATGCCAGCTCCTGACCATAGATGATATTGGCATCCTGACGATTGACCGGTGAATCCAACTGTTGTGCAATGACAGATACTTTACGTCCATCCTTCAGAAGGCGCTGCGGATCAATATCTAACTGTAGGTCACCTGCACCTCCTGATTGTGAAACAACTAATTGTGCCTCTGCAAGTACGGATGAGTCAGCTAATGCAAATCCAAAAGCTGCATTTTGATGATCTGAATTCGTATGTAATGGTGTGTTCATGATACATCCCCTCTCTTATGTCTGATGGCATGTCACATCCCCAAATATATTTCATATTTGGCTTAGCCGCAACCCCGCCCCCGTGATTAAGTTCGTCACGTCCCTTATTACTTACCCATATATGAAGAAAATCCCAACCTTCCCCTGCTGTTATCTTCCTTTATCTTTCTATATAAAAAAATCCCCATCCCGCTTCGCCTAAGCGATACGAAATGAGGAAAAATGAAGATATTCTCGGTTAAAGATGTTCTCGACTAATCTATTTATCCTTTGCTCTGAAAGCACTCGAGATCCGGCGTTTCGGATTCAGATGACTGTAATGCCTTCCATACGCAAAGTAGATAATTAATCCAATGATCAACCAAGCAAAAAACGTAATCCATGTCAGCGCTGCAAGGCGTGTCATTAAGTATACACAACCCAAGGCACTCAGAATCGGAATCAGTGGCACAAGTGGAACGCGAAATCCGCGTTTGAGATCCGGGTTATTTTTACGCAATACGATAATGCCCAGACTTACAACTGCAAAAGCAAACAACGTTCCGATGTTCGTAAGCTCCGCCAAATGTCCCAACGAGATGAACCCGGAGAACAGAGCGACGATAATGCCCGCAACCCATGTCCCTACCGCTGGTGTCTGACTCTTGCCACTAACTTTGGAGAAGACAGGTGACAGCAGGCCGTCACGAGACATGGAATAGAGCAGACGTGTCTGACCATACATCATGACCAGCAATACGGTCGTAATGCCGGCAATCGCTCCAAGAGATACAATCCAGGACAATCCCTTCAATTGAACAAATTCAAATGCAAACGCAACTGGATCACTTACATTCAACATGTTATAAGGCACAATCCCTGTGAGGATCAATGATACAACAATGTAGAGAACGGTACAGATTGCCAGTGACGCAATAATTCCAATCGGCAAATCCCGTTGTGGCTGCTTAACTTCTTCTGCCGCTGTGGAGACCGCATCAAATCCGATGTAAGCAAAAAATACGGTTGCTGCTCCAGCTGTTACACCTGAGATACCAAAAGGCAAAAATGGCTGCCAGTTGGTTGGCTCTACATAGAAAACACCTACACCAATGAAGATCAGCACCACGATAATTTTAATCGCTACCATGATGCCATTCGCACGAGCCGCCTCCTTCACCCCTCGGGTAAGCAGAAAAGTGATAATTAACGTAATGACCGCAGCTGTGATGTCAAAATAAGTTCCCTTTTCCGGGCTGAACGCACTCGTAAGAGCATGTGGTAACTCCAGCCCGAATCCGGACAACAACGTTTGAAAGTATCCAGACCATCCACTGGCTACCGCCGCACTCGCAAAACCATACTCCAATATCAGATCCCATCCCAGAATCCAGGCAATAACTTCACCAAAAGCCGTATAGCTATACGTGTACGCACTACCCGATGCCGGTATGCTTGATGCAAATTCCGAGTAACATAATGCCGCGAATGCACATATGATACCTGCCAGCAAAAATGACAGTACAAGGCCCGGGCCGGCATACGTTGCGGCAGCTACACCAGTCAACACAAAAATCCCTGTGCCGATAATGGCACCTACCCCGAGTGTGGTTAAGTCCAACGGACCGAGCGCCCGTTTCAATGCACTGCTGTTATCGCCCACGGAGGCAATTGGTTTTTTACGAAATAATGAAGATCGTTGTTTGTTCTCATGCATAGTCATGTTCCTCTCGTCATGAATCTTGAATGTGCTATGGATGTAGCAGCGATTGGATGGCTTCCCATCTGTTCTATGAAAAAGTCATTTGTTCTATCTTATCGATCACCTATAAAAACCTATCGAATTCTACACGTTATCGCGTTGCTTGGTTAAATTTATTTTTGAAGATCACTTATTTTGTTCTTTTTCCGCGAAATTTATCATGATCTGTTGCACGTGGTTGAATATGAAAATCGATTTAAAACAAAACTGCGTATAATTTATATTATGCGCAGTTTTTATGAGCATAATTTTCTGCGAAAAACATCTCTGGTTCCTTGTTATCTGAAGTTAAGAAAAAGAGAGCTCTTTTCGTCTTTTTCCGCTGTCCCTTCCTCTCTTATCCTGTCTAATTCGACGATATGAAGGGCATGTCAAAGAGCCACATAGCGTTATGCGGCCCTTTATTTCTTACTATAGGTAGAATTGTATATAAAAATACAAACTGACTTCATTTCAGGTTTTTATGAAAAAGTAAATTATGAGAACGTAATTCTCTCCGCGTCCGACATCCGGTATTGGGTTAACAAATAATCTTTGCTCTGCATGGCCGCATGACGAATCGCATCCAGATCAACATTCAACAGCTTACCCTCTCGCTTCACGAGTCTACCTGCCACAAAGACCGTATCCACATTGGATGGATTGGCAAATTGCACAACAGCGCCAATTGGATCATGAACGGGGAACATATTCAGATCGGTGGTACGAATCATGATCAGATCCGCTTCCTTCCCTGGGGTCAACGTACCGACCTTCTGCTCCAATCCCAACGCTTGGGCACCAGCTGAAGTTGCAAATCTCAGCACTTGGCTGGACTGCAAGTTCAACTCACCAGGCATCTCACCCTGCTGCAAAAGTTGTTCATTGGCTCTGGATCGTTCAGCTTGAAGTGCAAACTTCATCTGCGAGAACATATCTCCGCCTGTAGACGTCACTACATCTACACCAAGTGTAGGTGTTCCCCCATGTTCAAGAAAATAGCCGGTGGCCGGATATCCATGACCCATCATCATTTCAACCTCAGGTGTGACCGACAAGGAAGCGCCGCTATCTGCCAGCATTTTGTATTCATCCATGCCCATGGTGTTACCATGAACGATATTCACCCGTGGACTTAAGAGTCCCGCTTCGTACAAGTGACTGATCGAGCGATCCACAGATCCCCAACTGCCAAATCCGGCATGCATGGAACAGATCGCATCCAGTTCTTGTGCTAGCTCGATCTCTTTCACGGTTGTATCCCAATGACTGAACTCCGGACCACGAATGGCAAGCCCATAAGTAAGCAATTGATCCCGTGATGAAAAATAACGTTCTTTGACTCTTCTCACATCATTATTCGAATACGTGAGTTGACTATCCCGATTCCAGTAGTCCGTCTCACCAGGTAATCCGTGAGCAAATACCGCCCGAATGCCAGCATCCTGAAGTCCACGAATCAGTTCATCCGTATGGTCAGGGGAATATGGCATGCTCCAATCCATTACTGTCGTCACTCCTGCGTTAAGCGCTTCCAAGGAACCGAGCAGGTTGGCAATATAACTATCTTGTGGGCGGAGCTTGCTTCCCATCGCACCATAATAGAGATTTTGCAAATAAACTGGTAACGACCAGTTGGTTCCCGCTGTTTTGACAAGTGATTCCCACATATGCCGATGCGTGTCCACCAGCCCAGGCATAATAATCATCGATGAAGCATCAATGATCTCCGCATCCGGAATATCCAGGTCGGGCTGAACCGCCATGATCAGTGAATCCTGAATCAGAACGTCCGCCCTCTTATACTGTCCAATTTTAGCATCCATCGACAACACACAGCCATTTTTCAACAGATAACTTGTCCGCACAAGAAACATCTCCCATCTATTTTGGTTTGAAAGACGATCACATCCTGCTTACGAATCTGTACTACTTCTGACTATTTTTTCGCTAGTATATATACATTATATAGTTATTGTTAGTATTTATCAATTTTGGGATTTACGTTTCGCCCGAAATCTTCTAACCTTCATCAGATTGCCACACATCTTATCATCACAGTACTTCTGTGTTCTGCTTCGGGTATCATCATAGAACATCCAGCGACAATCCGAATTATCACAGATCCGGATCCTGCCGCCTTCTCCCTCTACCAAAGTCAAAGCAAAGTCAGCAGCTACATCAGCTATAACCTGATGCCAATGCGCTTCTACAGCTACCAGTTGGAGTTTCAGTCCCTGATTAATTGTAGTCAATGTTCTTCTCACATGCCCTGCTCCCATAACGCCGTTCAACCATTGTTTTTCTACATCCGTTAATGATGCTCCAGAAGACACGCGGGCTCCAAGAGCCAACAATTCATTCCTGAAATTTCTCATCGACAACTCCTCTTCTGGAGATGCAGGGACAGCAGCGTTAAGTTGCCATCGTTCCAGAAAATCTTGCTGCCAGCTCGCCTTCCCAAGTCTGTCCTCCGATCGATCTCCCCCACGCCAGTCGTGATAATCGCTGTTTACAAAATCGGTCCATAACCTGTCCATATATACCTCCGTTTATTGTAACCATCTAATTAAACAAAGAAGGTTACAACTCATCTTTGATGTGTTATATTAAGTGTAACCTCATTAATCAGTTTTAGCTAGTTACATCACCTATCACAATTATACGCAAGGAGGAAAAGGCAATGACGAACACAACAGCACTAGATGTGTTACTTATTCAAAAGGATGATACTTGGGATCAATGTAATTGGATTGTACCTTTGTTGAAATCCTTGGAGGGTCTTACAGCAGAACAAGCAGCCTGGATTCCACCCTCAGGGGGATTAAGCATCTGGCAGTTGGTTAACCATATGTATTATTACAACCATCGCTTATTATGTCGCATGCAAGGTAAGGAGCCTACCCTTCCTGCTGTAGACTCCAATGAATACACATTTGGGAATCCGGGAGATGCAACGGATGCAGCTGGTTGGAATACACTGATGCAGGGTACAACTCGATTAGCCCAGCAGTTGCGAGATCAATTGGCTGCACTTCAAGAGTCAGATCTTGAAGCCGCATATATGGACTCCGAAGAGAAATGGGCACACGAACTAGCTCGCTGGGTACTCCATGATGCGTATCACGCAGGTCAGATCGTGCTCCTTCGCAGACAGCAAGGAAGCTGGAAAATCGTTTTCTAAAAAAAATGCTTGAACTGCTAGCGCTTACAGGAATAAGATGAACTTATTAATGTTACAGCTTGTTCAACACACTATATAATTGAATAGGATCTTCGGGGTAGGGTGCAATTCCCAACCGGCGGTGATGTTCTTCGGAACCAGCCCGCGACTCGCTATTAGTTCTTAACGAAGGACATTCAGCGACTGACTTGGTGTGAATCCAAGGCCGACGGTACAGTCCGGATGAGAGAAGATCAACACATTGACATGCCGTTCACGGGAAGGCCTCTTTCCTGACGCATGTCCTTGGATGAGCCCCCGTTTATTTGGTATATACCAAAACGGGGGCTTTTGTCGATTTTGCCAACTGAAGATTCCGTGTTCTGACGAAGGAGTCCTGAATATGGAAAAGACATCAGCAGCATCACCTGTTTACCGCAAGGAACGAAGTAATACCGGATTCTGGCTTGTAGTTCTCGGCGCCGCCTTATGGGGTGTCGACCCACTCTTCCGCATTATTTTGCTAAATACGATGACATCCACGCAGATTGTACTGGTGGAACATATCATCGTCAGTCTTATTGCCATTCCCGTACTGTGGAAATTTCGAGCTGATCTGAAAAACCTGCGTGCTCGCCACTGGATTGCCGTGATTTTTATCTCATGGGGAGGATCAGCACTCGCAACGGTATTGTTCACCATGGCACTAACACATAACGATCCGAATACTGTGCTTTTATTGCAAAAAATGCAACCACTCTTCGCTATTGTGCTGGCTAAACTGTTACTAAAAGAAACGTTGCCACGTCGCTTCGGTGGATTGTTCTTCATTGCATTAGCAGGAACGTACCTGCTTACATTTGGATTCACATTGCCATTAGGTAACTGGGACAACTGGATTCATGCTGGAAGCTTGTTATCCCTTGGGGCTGCTGCCCTATGGGGAGGTTCAACCGTTATGGGACGATTGATGCTGGGTCAGGCGCGTTACGAAACCGTCACCTCCCTGCGCTTTGTCGTTGCTCTCCCGCTCCTGATCTTTATGACGTGGAACGAAGGTGCGGCATGGACGTTTCCGTCCGGAACGGGTGAACAGACTGCTGTCATCCTCAACATTCTCGGTCAGGCATTGTTACCAGGTTTGCTCAGTCTTCTGTTGTATTACAAAGGTCTGTCGTCAACCAAAGCCTCTGTTGCAACACTCGCAGAACTTAGCTTCCCGATGGCGGGTGTGTTGGTGAACTGGATTGCTTTCCGTACACTGATTACATGGGAGCAGCTGCTTGGTTTTATCCTGATCTGGGTGGCCCTCTTCGCCATTTCCAGACAGCAGGAAAGATCATCAACTGCGGCCGATGCTGCACCAAAGCTTCGTACAGAGTAAGTGGATATATGTGAGGTTCTCATATAAACAAATAGTCGTCAAATATAAAAATAAAACCATTGCACATCAAATAAGATGAGCAGTGGTTTTTTATTTCCATGACTCGATATTACTCGATCATTTTCTCAATTAGCAAAATGATCGAGTAATCCTTTGCTTTATTTCTATATCGCAAATGCAAATACTCCCCTCTTTCCCTCCAACCTCATAACGAATATCCATATCATCGCACTACGATTCTTCTATGTTTTGTCTTTTGTCTAATCGGGTGGTACGATGACATATGGAATAAACAGATGAATTATATTCAGAGAGGAACGATCATAATGTCTTCATTCTCATATACCTCCTACGACGCCGTAGGTTTGGCTGAACTGATCCGATCCCGGGAAGTATCCCCGGTTGAAATGCTTGAAGCGGCGTTTGCACGCCTTGAAGAAGTGAATCCGCAACTTAATGCGGTTATTCGTACATATGAATCTCGTGCACGGGAGGAAGCCGGTTTGGTTCGACCTGGAGAACAACCTTTTGCCGGTGTTCCCCTGCTCCTGAAAGATATCTCGCAATCCTTGGAAGGTGAATTTCTGACTTCAGGCTCCCGTTTGTTCAGCGAGCATCGTGCATTACGCAATTCCAATTTTGTCACTCGACTCCGTGATGCAGGCTTTATCTTCATAGGACATACCAATACACCTGAATTTGGTTTGAAAAATATTACCGAGCCCCGTCTTCATGGTCCCACTCGCAATCCATGGAATATCAATCACTCCCCGGGTGGTTCAAGTGGTGGTGCCGCTGCTGCTGTAGCTTCGGGTATTGTTCCTCTTGCCGGAGCCAGTGACGGAGGAGGTTCGATTCGTATCCCGGCTTCCTTTAGCGGATTGTTTGGATTGAAGCCAACCCGCGGGCGCACACCTGTAGGACCGGGAGTTGGTCGTCAATGGCAAGGCGCATCGATTGATTTTGCCCTCTCTCGCTCGGTTCGGGACAGTGCTGCATTGCTTGATACGTTGCAAGTCATTCAGCCCGAAGCTGCGTTCCATGCTCCACTCTTTCCAGGCAGTTACTTGGCTGATATGAGCTATCCACATCAACGCAAACTGAAAATTGCATACACAACGGATTCGCCCGTGGGAACACCTGTCAGCGCAGAAGCCAAAGAGTCTGTATACAAGCTCGTTCGCTGGTTGGAAGATCAAGGTCATCATGTTGAAGAAAAACTGAGTCCAGTCAATGGAGTTCGGTTGATGGAGAACTATTACATGATGAACAGTGGTGAGATGGCTGCGATGATCTCTTCCATGGAACGATCCATGGGCCGGGCTCTGACCTCCGATGATATGGAGATTGAATCTTGGGTTCTGGCTGAAGCAGGCAAAAAGGTGTCCGCTGCGGAATTTGTACATAGCTTAGCTGAATGGGATGTAGCTGCAGCCCAGATGTCCACTTTGTTCGAGCGTTATGACTTCTACGTCACACCTGTTAATGCTTTTCCTGCGCCTAAGATTGGTGAATTAACGCCTCATGACGAACAGATCCGTAATCTGATGCGAATTAGTGAATTGGACAAGACCCAGCAGCAGCAACTCATTTATGAAATGTTTGAGCCAAGTCTTACGTATACACCGTTCACCCAGCTTGCAAATCTGACAGGTCAGCCTGCGATAAGTGTACCTCTGCATATGACACCTGAAGGGTTGCCAATGGGCGTTCAAGTGATGGCAACCAAGGGACGTGAAGATTGGTTATTACATCTGGCTGGACAGCTTGAACAATCAGACCTCTGGATCGGGATGAGAGGTAATCCACTATTTCCAGCATAAAGACGTATTATGTGGTGTGTCAAATTTACCATTGGATGTTCCTGCCTGAGTACAGAGTGCATCGCCATAACAGTGCATGAAAGCATCATCTGCTCCGCATACTGAAAGCAAACAGTAGCGGAGGAATGTAACAGATGAATACAAATCAGCGCCATAAACAGTCTTATCGTATCCCAGCCAAAACGGGATATGCCTTGAAAGTAAACAAGGGTTCTTTACTACGCATAACGGATCTGGAGGGACAGCAAGTCATTGATTTTGTGGCATACGATGCTACGGATGCTAACCATCGCTTGGACCCCGGTGTGACAATGGACGTATTGCGTACTTATCGAATTAAACCAGGACAATTTGTATATTCCAATCAGTATCAACCTTTACTCAAGATTGTCCGTGACACCGTTGGGGTACATGATTTCTTCAACTCTGCTTGTCGTCCCGAGATGTATGAGGTGTTATACGACAAAAAGAATCACGCCAGTTGTTATCACAATCTGAACACAGCACTAGAACCCTTCGGAATCTTACCGCCGGATCAACACTATCCATTTAACCTGTTTATGAAGTCCGTTGTAGACAGTGAAGGCAAGATTGATGTTGTAGCTCCCGACTCTCGTGCAGGTGATTATATCGAGATGGAGGCATTAATGGATCTCACAATTGGGCTCTCCGCCTGTCCTTGTGAAGAAAGCTCATGCAACGGATACAACTGCACCCCAATTCAATTGGATGTGGAACTTTAACAGAATAACAATGCCTTGACGCAGTATGAGATAAAAGTAGTTTGTTCTATTTCACTCCTTGCGGGAATACGATGACTTGTACCCATTTTCTGTGACAACTGGTACAATTCATCGAACCCGTTAAGGAGTGAACGTGTTTATGTCTGTACTGTTCAGTTATATCATTCTGGGAATATCATTGTCCGCTCCAATCGGTCCGATTAACGCCGCCCAACTCGACCGTGGAGCCCGCCACGGATTCATGCATGCCTGGATTCTAGGACTCGGAGCTATGTTTGCAGATTTGGTGTATATGTTGCTGATTTATTTTGGAGTTGCCCATTTTCTGGACACGCCGTTCATGCGCTCTTTTCTCTGGTCATTTGGCAGTTTTATTCTGATTTACACGGGAGTGGAAACGCTCTCGAAGCTAAAGCAAGGCATTCAAGGCACATCTACTGCGGAAGCAACTGTTCGAAAATCTTTTATTTCCGGATTTTTGATGGCCCTGTCCAATCCACTGAATATTTTATTTTGGCTGGGGATCTATGGCTCTATTCTTGCGACAACTGTGAAACATACGGATACCGCTCATTTGCTGCTCTACAGTTCAGGCATATTCATTGGTATCCTGGTATGGGATGTCATTATGGCTGGAATGGCCAGTCGATTCCACAAACATAGCAGTGAGAGTGTATTGCGCTGGATCTCTATCATTTCGGGAATCTGCCTGATCGGATTTGGTTTGTATTTTGGGTACGAAGCTGTACGTTCCATTTTTTTCTGACAACAAAATCAGGCTGGACAGTCACCCAACTTCCCCCACATTAATACTGTAACGGTATCATGTGGAATGGAGTTGGGAATCAATGGCGGAGCTGTATAGTGCCGACGAAATAAACACCTTGTTTGAGCGTCTTCCATCTTGGCAGCAGGACGCTTATTCGCAATTTGCAGATATGATCGCCGATGAAAATAATACGTATCCGTGTGTACCTGGACGAATGGGATTTCTGTCAGGGCATTTGAGGTACGGCTTTACTTGTGACCCCCGATCTGAACATGCTGCCGAAGATATGGCCGATCTGCTTAGACAATATGGTCCTGTCTCCAGAGACACTGGTCATTACGCTTCGATGGTCGTGATCTGTGAGACGCCAAGTGATCTGAAAGATCATACAACGGTAGAGCAATATCAGACGTTATTCTGGCAAATGCTCAATCGGGTAAGTTCACACGATACCGAGCCGTGGCCGGAACATATTTCAACCGATCCTCATGATTCATCATGGGAGTTTTGCTTTGGCGGAGAGCCTTACTTTTGTTTTTGTGCAACTCCTGCACATGAACTCCGAGCCAGCCGGCATTTTCCTTATCTCATGTTTGCTTTTCAACCACGGTGGGTATTCGAATCCATTAATGACAACACCCCTCTTGGCCGTAAAATGAAAACCTTAATTCGCAAACGTCTCGCTGCATATGATGCTGTACCTGCTCACCCTTCGCTGATGTGGTATGGTCAGCAGGATAATCTGGAATGGAAACAGTATTTCCTGCCTGATGATGAGCAGACACCTTCCAAATGTCCATTCATGCGGATGAAGCAAGCCTTAGGCAAGTTGACGAAATAATCTTAAAGCACTCATTAATCCGTTGTACGACCTCCACGAAAGTTGCTGAGAGTTGCTTATGGTTTGGATGGTGCTGACTGCGATGCTTTCGAGCCACGTACCTTATGAACAACATACGTGATGATCCCAAGGAACACCAAAAGTCCCACACTTGCCAGCAGACCCGTTCTGCTGGCTTTTTCCATCGCTGTCCCAGCCACAGCAGCCACAATTAATACTATGGCAATCCACACTTTGATGCGATTCCACTTCACGGGCTTCATTTTTTTAATGTACGTGATACAGATGAGCAGCCATGTATACATTAATACCAGACTACCTGCTGTCGTCACATATTCAAACAAACTCTTGGGCATCCATAATGCCATCAACGTAGACAGGACTAATCCAGCCGCTGTACAACACAATGCCTGAAGTGGCATGTCCTTTTTTCCCCGGGTCTTCGTGAACAACTTTGGTGCATCTCCATCTTCCGCGAGTTTCACCAACATGGACGTAATGGCATATAACGAAGCCACCATTGTCGAGAATCCGGCTATAATCAGAATTCCGTTGAGAATGTGGACCACAACAGTGAATCCAATGGTTGACATGGCTTTGACAAGCGGACTTTCATCTGGAGTTAACTGAACTGAAGGCACAAGCAACAGGATCAACGCAATTGCAATCACATAGAGTGTACTCACCGTCAATAGCATTACTCGACCTGATTTCACTGCATCTTTTGGTTCTTTCAGGTTAGCTGCCATCAAACCCATAACCTCGATCCCGGCAAAAGCAAAGAATGCATAGATGAAACCGGTCCATACGCCTTTACCTCCATGCGGGAACCATTCATTCTTCAATTGCTCGGGTGTGACTTTTACAGGTAACCAACCCAGACAAGCCGCTCCTGCTATAGCTATAAATGCAACCGTTGCAGCAAGTTTGATTACAGCAAGAATATTCTCCGTTTTGGTTAATCCCTTCGCTCCCAGTGCAGCAATGAACAGACCTATAGCGGCATAGATCGCAACAAATGCCCATAGCGGAAACTTGGGAAACCAGAATTGAGAGAACAGCCCAAGTGCCGTTAATGAGCTGCCCATGATGAGCATTTCAGAGAACCAGTACATCCATCCACTACCGAAACCAGCCCAAGGTCCGAATGCTTCGCCCGCATACGTTCGAAAAGCGCCTTCCTTTGGATCATCTGCCGTCATCTGTGCCAGCGCACCAAATACAAAGTAAGTACCTGCTGCCGCCAGCACCAACAATATAAGTACGGATATGCCGGCCCAATGAATCGCCAGACTGGTCCCTAGAAAAAATCCCGTTCCCAGTGTGCAACCCGCGCCAAACAAGGATAGGCTGAACCAACTTAGTTTTTCGTCGTCGTTTTTACGGTGTTGCTGACTTTTCATGAAGCTCCTCCTTCTGCCTTATCCCCTTACGATTTACAGGTCATGGAGGTTTTATGTCTGTATTGCCAAAAGAATTATTGTTAGTTTACATAATAATAAATATGTTAAAAACATTCTGATGATGATTTTAAGCTGTGTGCTTTTAAGCATTATTCATAAAGATATATTTTCAATTTGATTTAAATCCGCAAAAAAAGGGGTTGACTTCAATCGCTTTAAATGGTTTTCCTTTTAAACTTGGTGGTGCGTGAATGTGGCTATATGAGAGATGGTAACTAAGGTGAGAAAATGATCTCTCTATTGTGAATTTTTCATATGTTGAAATATTATAACTAAGTCGTTATTTCTTTTACATTGAACGTAGATTGCCTATTTTTCGTATTATCTCAATAGCTTTATCTTTTTTTATAAATTTAATTGTTTTAAATAAAGGCTATTTCCTGGGATTTTTCCTCTTTCATCCTTTTTCACCCGTTTTCGGGCTAGGCTGACGTATAGACATTATCCACTAAAATTTTTCGCACTCTGTTCCGAATTCTGTTGTGAATTTTTCATATGGTGAAAATATTTTATGTTTGTCATAAAAAAAGCCGCCATATGGCGGCTTCGCTAATATTTCTGATTTAAGTCCGGCCAGTCCAATCAGCTCCGGCGATTTCTTTCCATCGTGCTCTAATCTCATCATACAGTTCCTGGAGGAGTGGCCCTTTAGCCACAAGATCAGCATTTTGCTGCCAGCGATTGGGCTTGGCTGTTCCTACAATAGCTGTGTCTACACCTTCGGTACTTAGCGTAAAACGCAGTGCTGTTTCCACCGCTGCCTGGGCATCTTCTCCCAGAAAACCATAGTTCAGTTCACTTAAGCGCTTCCAGTATATAAATGGATATGCCTCTTCCGAAAGTGTTTCATACGTCCAAGCCGCATTGGCAATTGGTCTTTTCGCGATGACACCCATGTTTCTCTTCCTTGCCTCAGGCAACGTAAGATCAATTGCTTCCTGATCTGCGATATTTAATGAAGTCTCCAGGCTGTCAAATACTCCGGTCTGAATCGCATATAGCGCATCTGTTGTATCCCCACTGTATCCGATAAATCTGGTTTTCCCTTCTTCCTTGGCACGCTGTAGTACTTCGATCACTGCTCCTTGTCGGAGTACTTCTTCGGAGCAGCTATGCAAATGGATAACATCCACATAGTCCGTTTTCAGCCGTTTCAGACTACGGTCAATCGTTTGCTCCAGTACTTTGGCATCCCAATCCGGGCCTTCGATCCCGGCAGCATGTCCACATTTGGTGAACAAATAGTAGTCATCACGCCGATGTGACAACACCTCACCGATTAATTCTTCGCTGTCACCGTAACATTCAGCCGTGTCTATCACGTTTAATCCAGCATCCAGGGCACTATTCAGCAATGTCGCTACATCCGTTTTAGATACATCTTTGCCTATTTCCGCTCCGCCAAATCCAAGTGTACTTACGTTCATACCAGTATTACCGTACTTGCGCGTTTCCATGGTTATCTTCCTCCAAGTTCAGTGAATTGGGTACAGATAAATAGAAATACAGATTAACTTCAACTTCCCTTATGTTATTACCCATGAGTTGGTTATGCCACCCACTTTTCTAAACTACAACCAACGTCATTTATTTAGAAACCATAAATGGACATTCCACCGTCAACCAATAACGTCTGACCCGTTATGTATCCCGCTGCATCTGATGCCAGAAATACAACCGGCCCTACCACTTCTTCCAGTTCTCCCACTCGCTGTAGCGGTGTGCGGCTTACAATTTCCTGCAAATACTGGGGATCATCCAGCAGTTTTTCAGTCAGAGGTGTTCGGAAATACCATGGCCCTACTGAATTGACACGGATTCCATACTTGCCCCATTCCAGTGCGAGCACTTTGGTCATATGAATTAACGCAGCTTTGGTCGCGCCATATACAACCCCTGTCCGCAAAGCCGTATGGCCGCCTACCGAAGAGATGTTAATGATCTTCCCGGTCCCACGTTCTTTCATATGCTGACCCGCCAATTGCGAAGCGAAGAAAGCCGATTTTAAGTTTGTCTGCATGATGGTCTCCCACTGCTCGTCCGTTACTTCAAGTGCTGGTGTCCGTATGTTCATACCTGCGTTATTCACCAGAATGTCCAGACTCCCCATCTCCGAGATCGCCTCTTGAAACGTCTCTTCCATTTGTTCTTTTGATGTCACATCCGCAGTCAGAGCTAGCGCTTTACGCCCTGTCTGTTCATAGATGTAGGCTGTTGTCTCCTCAATTTCTTTCATCGTTCGGGATACAAGTACAACGTCACTGCCTGACTGGGCAAGTCCAATCGCAATTGCTTTTCCGATCCCTCTCCCTGCACCTGTCACCAGTGCTGTCTGTCCATCAAGATGGAATGTGGGTACGTTCATGTTACTCACTCCTTCATCAGATTTATAAGTTGAACTAAAGATTATTTACACTGACACTACGATGACAGAATAACCTTCCAATCGCTGTTATCCCCAGATTTTTTGATTCCCTTTTCTGAAGGGGAAAATCCGGGGATAAAGGCGAACGCTTCGCTTTTTCAGGTTTTTTCTGTCCTCTCCGTTATCCTGTAAATGATTAGTTCAACTTATATCGCAATCATGCAAATGCTTCTATATGTAGGTAAACCCCGATAGGAATCAGGTTACAAAATACTGGCTTGGATTGCCCAGTTCCGGATGGAACTTCTCTCGAAAGCGGCCTCCGGTATAATCTCCTATAATTTTTCGCCAGAACGCCTGCGCAATGACATTGTTACGAACTTGGGTCACTTTCCATCTTCCTGGAAAACGTTTAAACAGCTCATATGCTGCTCGAGTGCCCACTCCACTGCGCCGATATTTTTGCATCACAAAAAACTCAGTCAAATAGTAGTCATTATCCTTACTACCAGGCTCCAATTTCTCCACCAGAGCAAACCCTGCAGGTGCCCCATCACTTGTAATCAAAAAAGGAAACTTGCGGTCCTCTTCTGCCCAGAATGCCTCCAGACCGGGATATTCCGGAAAAATGCCGTTACTGTCCACATCAATATTCAGGTATTTGGTAAAATCATATAGATAAAATTGCATTAAATGCCGAATCACCTGACTGCGTTCCCGGGGAACCAGTTCTATTTTCATACTCATCCGGTTCACTTCCTCTGCTCTACGTATACTAATTACTTTAAAGGTTTACGCGCCGAAGGGCAAGGAAGCATACCCTAGTTACTGCCTGCTTTGGTGAACAAGCTGTGAGCATGTAAATTATGGTACACTAGAGCATAGAATACTATTAAATTGAATATTAATCTTATATGTTTTTCACATGGAGGTGTCGAACTTGACCAACGTGCAAAAAGAGATTGATCGACGCAAGCTGGATGACAAACTACCTTCCATGCCTTGGTTCGTTCAGCAATTTATGGACTACAAACTGCCTGACCTGTCCCCCTCTACTCTGCTCGAATATCTGAGAGATTACGAAGCTTTCTTCGGATGGTTGCGAGCAGAGGGGCTATCCGAGGCAAGCTCTAATAAAGAAGTTACCTTGACTGAACTGGAAGTCCTTCGCATGGATTCGGTTACCGCCTATCGGTTATTTCTTACAACCAAACGGGAAGGAACCAATTCCAGAATTACCGTATCTCGCAAACTCTCTTCCCTTCGCTCCCTTTTTCATTACCTGAGCCAAATTGCGGAAGATGAAGACTTTTATCCTTTGCTGAAGCGGAACATTATGGCCAAAATCGAGATCAAGCGTACCCATAAACCCAAGGACACCGCTGCCAAACTCAAAGGTAAAATCCTGGAGGAAGAGGAACTGCTGGAATTTATTGGATATATCCTTGAAGGTTACGCTGTGGATATGGAGAAGAACAAGCAGGCCCTGTACTCCCATGAAATCAACAAAGAACGGGATGCCTGTATTGCCAGCCTGATCCTCAATTCAGGTTTACGGGTGTCGGAAGTTGTGAACCTGAACGTCGATGACCTTGATCTGAACAACAAACTCCTATATGTCTATCGCAAAGGTAACAATGATGAGACGTACAAAACTCCCGTTTATTTCAGGGAACAGGCCAAGGACGAACTCGCAACTTATATGAACCTGCGGCAATCACGTTACCGCACGCCCAAGCGGGAGAAAGGTCTGTTCATTGCTTTGCGTAACGGAGATTCAGAAGGCAGTCGAATGACCAAAAGAGCGATCCAGGCCATGATTATGAAATACGCCAAGCGCTTTGGCAAACCATACTTGACCGTGCACAAATTACGCCATTCATTCGCAACCGACTATTATTTGCAAAATGATATATACAAAACGAAGGAGCAACTCGGACACGCTTCTACGGAAACGACTGAGATCTATGCTCACCTTACCGACAAAACGATGTCCGAAGCCATCGAACGTCGTACCGAAGACGGGATGTAACATCCCGAACATAATAAAAGCAGCAAACCGCATCAAGGATTTCGATCCGAGAAAGGTCTGCTGCTTTTTGGTTTTTTTGCATCATTCAAGGAGAAGAGCATAAGTAGAAACAATTTAGTTTACATAATAAAAATTACGTTATATCCGAAGTCGATCAATCACGCTCTCTGTACATTCAATCATATCCAGCGATCATAATATCCTACTTTTTTAACGTTTCTACGATTAGACTTCACCATTCTACCTACACTCGCTCTCAACCATCTGTAACAACGCTTTGGCTATATCCTCCGTTTCATGAACCGAGTACCATGTTATATCTCTGCTTACGGTGCTCCGCTCTATAAACTGCTCTGAAGGTAACCATGAGATTATACCCACTACCCCTTTAAGTTGATTAACCAAGGTCAGATCTTTCTCTTCTCGAACCATCACAAATTTGGGATAAGAAGCATCCTTGAATCCTTCAACAACAATCCAATCATAATCCGATAGATAGCTCAGCATATCCTCCAGCTTGGTTGCCTGTCGCTCCATAATCGCAGTACGTTTCTCTGACATGATAACCACCGCCGAAGCCCCAGACTCTCCAAATCGATAAGAATCCGTTCCTTCTTGATCCATCTCAAAATGGTCATGACCATCATGCTTAATTGCCGCTACTTTAAGTCCCATAGAAGAAAAGTGCCCGATCAGCGCGGCTGTCAGGGTTGTCTTGCCCGTGTTTTTGTATCCAACAATCTGTATGATATGTGGCTTTGCATCACTCATTGTAGTCATCTACCACTACCTCACATGACCTGAGGGCAGTTTGAGAATACGTACCTGCTCACCCGCAGGAATGCCTTTTTTCTCAGGTGGAACAACAATCAGGCAATCACTGTCCTTAATGGTGATCATCACACTGGATTCATCTACACGGGCGGCAGCCGGTATTGCGTACACCATGCCGTTGCGGATCTCTGTGCGTCCACGTACGAACCGTGTAAAATTGTTTACTTTGGTGTACTCTTCTTCCAAGATCGCGGTCCATTCTTCCATATAAGGATGAGCATCCGCCTGCATGGAACGTATGGTTGGACGAACAAACAAACCAAAACCTACAAAACAAGCCCCCGGGTTACCCGAAAGTGCAAAAAGCAATTTATCTTTATATATAGCAGCTGTGGTCACACTGCCTGGTCGCATCGTCACTTTGTTAAACAACATCTCCACATGTTCTTCCAGCACAAGTTCACCCATAATATCATAATCCCCGACGGATACACCGCCTGTGGTCACCACGATATCATTATCTTGAATGGCTTCTTCCAGTTTGGCCCTTGCCGTATTCACATCGTCTGCAATAGAGCCGTACATCACAGGCTCTCCACCTGCTTCAACAACCAGAGAGCGCAGCATGTAACTGTTGCTATTCCGAATCCGACCTGGTTGTAATGGCTCATCTACATCAAGCAATTCCGTACCGGTTGCGAATATCGCCACCTTTGGACGTTGAAATACGGGAACTTCTGCTATGCCAAAAGTAGCTAACACGGACTGCTCTCCTGCCCTGATGATCGTTCCTGCTTCGAGCAGTTGCTCTCCCTGTTGGACTTCCAGTCCGATTGGAGTGATGTTAGCACCTGACAATATGTGCCGTTTCAATGCTATCCACTGTTCTCCGTCCTCTACCTTGCTCTCGGTCATCTCCATCATGACCACCGCATCCGCACCTTCCGGAACCTGTGCACCGGTCATAATGCGAGCCGTTGTACCTGAAACAATGGTATGGTCCGAGGTGTAGCCGCAAGGAATTTCATCAATGACTCGAAACCAAACTTGATGATCACTCGATGCATCTATGGTATCTGTACTTATAATCGCGAATCCATCCATACCCGATCTCCGGAAGAATGGATACGGATGGGGTGCCTGAATCGTCTCTGCAAGTGTGCGGCCATGAGCAGATTCAAGATGAACTTTCTCTATGGAGCCAACAGTAACTCTTGCAGCTATTTTGGCTTGGGCATCCGGTACCTGTACAGCTGTACGATTGAATTTGGCAGTTGTCATATCATGTGAATGTGAGTTCATTTTCAAAAGTATTCTTACCCCCTAAAGACTATCATCCTTTAAGAAAGTGTAGCCCGAATACTATAAGATAACAAGTACATCACTTATTGAATCCTGTGACAAAATCTTATTTCTTACAGTTGTAACATTCCTTGAGATATATTCAACATGAAAGGCATCTTGTCTGCCCATAATATAAGTGACAAAGGGAGGCGATGATCATGAGTAATCGATGTGAATTATGCGAAAGAGAACCTGTGAATACGACCGTTCATCATCTGACACCCAAAGAAATGGGCGGAACATTACTGCCAACAGCCAACCTGTGCATCCCCTGTCACAAACAGATTCATTCGCTATACACCAATCGCGACATTGTAACCCTTGGTCTCACGGATCTGCAATCCTTGAGACAAGCTGAACGAATGATTCCATTTATTCGCTGGATTCGCAAACAACCTGCCACAACGATTCCCCGCGTACGCAAGTCCAATCATGTTCGCAAATCGTAAACCAAAAAGAACAGTTCCAAGGTCATATGCCGGCGAGGTGAATCCGCCTTCCCTTGTCACTGTTCTTAAATGAAATATGCGATTGGCAGCCATCCTTATGATTAGATGTTTATTATCTTCGCCTCTTAATTCGGCCGCCGCCCACTCTGGTTTTTGGTTTTTTATAGGATTTCTTAGGTGAATCAAACAACCCACCACTGCTCTTGTTGCGATCAATGGTTCCCTTGCTCTGATCCTTGTTGCGGTTGAATAATCCTCCGCCAGATCCCACGCTTGAATCTTTATCGCTTCCGCGCCTTGTAATCGTACCTTTCCGATCAACAGTAATAGGTGGAGCAAGCTTCTTGTCATTACTTGTTGGTGCACGATAAGATCCTGCACTCGGTTTATACGTATCTTTATTGGTATATCCTCGATAGTTGCCATAACCTCGCCCGCCAAAAGAATCGAACAGATTACCAATTAATGTAGCGGTGAGGTAACCTTGTAAAAAAGATGAATCGTAATTCTGCCGAACATATTCCTTGGAGTCCACCTCAATCAAGGTATCCTCCGGCTTGTTCGGATCTTGTTGCAGGTGATAATACTCGTCCTGATACACGAGGAACATACGCTCTGTGTTCTCTGCCGAGATCTGATCCGGTTGCCGCTGGTCAGACAATTCCTGAGCCACTTCCGGAACGGTACGGTCCGAAGCCCGGTACACATAGGACGTTGAGTTACCACTGCCGTTAACCGATTCAAGCGGATAGGTGTCCTGAACAGAAGGTGCTGCTCCGCACGCGGACAACAGAGACATCACAAGGCTGAGGACCAGCATTAATTTTAATCCATGTGCCAAGCGTTTTTTCATTGGGAACCTCTCCTAGCTCGAACGAATCACTTTGATATCCGCAGGAAGAATGGACTCACCCTCATACAGTGTAAATCTTCTGTCTTGCCACTCCACGCGAAGAAGCATATTATCATCCGACTGATACTGCCATACCAATTGTTCTCCGTCCTGGCCATATGGAGTTCTACCTGCCGTTGATACCATGCCTCCATACTCTTCCTCCAGATGAAATGCGCGTCCATCCAGATCCAGCAATGTGGGCACCTCATCAGGTGCATCAAGCCTGCCATCAATTGGTGTATATAGGGCGTAACGTGTGAGTTCCCGTTCTTCGATATGCAAATATCGAAATGCGGTACCATCCTGCAGCGTGAGCACAACTGCATTTCGAGCGCGATTTTGTACCCGACCAACGACTTCATAAGTGACCAGAGAAACCTCACAGATATCACCAGGTGCAAGCTGAAGCATCGTTTTCTCTGCCTGCGGTGGTTCAGGTTTCGTTAGTATTCCTTTAATTCGTTTCCATACACTCATGAGAATTACTCCTGTTCCTTATCTTATAAACAAGCTGCAATAATCAGTGCGCCCACGATATGTAAAGCGCCAGAGAACAACCCGTATCCTGTCTTCCCTTGCTGAATTCCCGTATCCAGATCCAGATTGGCCCATTTGCGAATCATAAAGTGTACAACACTCTCCAGAATCAACAAAATGATAAAGGATACAACGGAGACCAGCAGTGCTTCTCCCAGGTGACCGGCCGTAGAAATGGACGTAGCGAGTACATATCCTTGTGCAAATAATTTCATAACCATACGTGTCGTAACGGCCATATTGCCAGCCTTAACTTCAGCAAAATCCTTATATTTCGTGAACAGTGAATCAACATACATCAAGACAAACAGCAAAACCGAACCAGATCCGGTCCAGACCAGCATCGCCAAAATGTTCAAATCCATTTACACAGCCCCCACATATCAACATGAACCGCATTTAAAAGCGAAGGAGAAATACTCTTCTCCTCCGCTGGTTAACCCTGCTGACAACCAAGGTATTAGTTCTTATTATCGTACTGTTTCATCAATGCTGCGAGTTCATCTTCAACAGCCTGATCTTTACCCAACTTCTCGAACTCTTCATCCAAAGATTTTCCTTTGGAAGACATTTCGTTACTTGCTTCGGCCTGTGCTTCCATCTGCATCATTTTCTCTTCCATACGCTTCATACCAGCACTTGCGGTATCAGAGCCAAACCCATTCAACGCTTTGTTGATTTCCGTTTGGGCTTTTGCTGCATTGTAACGGGCTACCAGTGTTTCGCGTTTGTTCTTCATTTGAGTCAGTTGCTTACGCATCTCGTCGAGCTTGCCACGCAGGTTATCTGCAGAAGCCTTGTTTTGGTCATAGCTGGTTTTGTACTCAGCCATCTTCTCTTCAGCAGCCTTTTTCTCTTCCAGAGCACGTCGAGCCAAATCCATATTCTGAGCACGTGCCGCCGTATGCGCCTGCTCTTCACGTTTCTTCACAAGAGCTTCCTGCTCTTCGAACAACTGCTTGAATTTCTTCTCAATGGCGATCTGTTGAGCTACTGCTTTCTCCGCATCTTCCAGATCCTCTTGCATGTCACGGATATATTGATCCGTCATCTTGATTGGATCTTCCGCCTTGTCAATAATGGCGTTGATGTTAGACATAGTTAGATCACGCAAACGTTTGAAAATGGACATTATGTTATTCCTCCTAGTCGATATTACATCGTATATAAACATACATACGTAACAATCTACAACTCGTTTCAATTTTAGCAAATAAAATCAAAACATTCGATGGCTCTTATGTCAGGAAGATCGTTTATCTTTGTTCAGATGATCCTCCATCAACCTCTCTGCAGTCTGCACGATTTCGTCGATCTGCATCCGCGTGATGGAATCAAAATGAATACCCATGATCACCGTAACGGTTACTTTCAGCTGCAAGGCAGCCTTTCGGGCGAGCCGCTCACACAGCTCTTGTTCTTTATGCCCAGGAATATGTACCGTCGACCCGCTTACGCGCTCATAATCCACGTAGAACGTGGCTACTGCGCCAATATGTGCCTTACCTCCGGTAACGAGAAAAACCTTATCTTCTCCTGCTTCAATCACCTGTAAACGTATGGATTTCAAATCATATGTACTCATACCCATCCACCTATCCTTTTCTATATGTTATATATGGAGGAATTATGGCTGTCATGAGCTAAATCCACAATGAAACTTCTCACACTGCGCATATTTTATGGAGCCCCCGGGCATACCAAGGAGAACGTCATTTTGGAAAAGGAGGCCGATATTATGCGCGTACGCCTCATTATGCTGATGGTTATCGTTATTTTTCTCGGAGGATATCATGCTCCAGTTTCATCGCGGGATGTTTCAAGCCCGCCAAGTGAATCAGTATCAGGTTCGGATTCTGCGGAAGAAGAACAACTGACATTGGGACAATTACGTCAAAAATATGCCGATACGTTCAAAACCAATGGTCCTTCAACCAAGAAGGTTGCACTGACTTTTGATGATGTACCTGATCCACGATTTACTCCACAAGTGCTGGATGTATTGAAGAAATACAATGTCAGAGCTACATTCTTTATCGTGGGTAGTCGTGCTGAGAAACATCCGGATCTGGTGAAACGCATCGTTAAGGAAGGGCATATGGTTGGTAATCACAGCTACAATCATCCTGAATTCAGTAAGCTGTCGATGAATGCCTTTCGCAAACAAATTTTACATACCGGGGATATTATTCGACGTTTGGCAGGATATACGCCCAAGATGATTCGGCCGCCTTATGGAGACATTAATGAAGAACAGCTGAGATGGGCTGCCAAACAACACTATAGCATTGTGAACTGGAACGTAGACTCCCTGGACTGGAAAGGCCTTTCAAAGGAACAGGTGAAAGATAACATCCTGTCTGCCGTGAAACCTGGCTCCATCGTTCTGCAACATGCTGGAGGCGGTGTAGGGTCAAACCTGAACGGCACGATTGAGGCTTTGCCTGAAATTGTTGAGGAACTACGTAATCGGGGATATGAACTGGTCACCTTGGACGAAATGTTGGGATTGCCAAAGGCCAAAGATTAGGACGACCGTGATAACAAATAATGAGAATATTAAAAGGGTGCTGTTCAATCGCGAATTAGCGACTGGCAGACACCCTGTTTGAATTCATTTTAAATGTTATTTTCTCTCTACTTCAGAATGTACAGCTCGATATCCTGAAAACCAAATGAGCTTACAGACTGTTTGCTACCCGGGATAAAGATATCAATCCGGTGACCCTTGATTGCACCGCCCACATCACGTGCTGTGGCTACAAAAGCTTGTTTTGGCAATCCTGGATGGCTGTGACCAGTTACCAGTACTTTAGTTCCAAGTGGAATTACACTTGGATCAACTGCAATCGTGCCCAGTTCAAGGTCATTTCCGAAATAATCGACTGCACCCCATCCTCCATTTTCAGACGGATCTGCAGAGTATGCCGTTGCTTTCACGTTAACGGCTTTGCTGTAATCGAATGTCTTACCCCAGGCTTGAACCACTTTGTTATCTGCGTTAACGTCCAAGCTCGCTGTAGTAACAGTCTTCGCTTGGGTCTTGCTCTCCGTTGCCGCAGCGGCTGCTACATTGTTTGCCTTACCGGGAATCGTAATTTTCAAACCACCATAAATGTTGTAAGCCGAAATGTCGTTGTTTGCTTTAACCAACGTGTTGAGTGCTACTCCATATTGTTTTGATAAGGTGTAGAAGGTATCCCCTTCTTTGGCCACATGAACTGAATCGGCGTGAGCCGGAACGGCTTGAATGAGCATTGCTGTTGTCATTAATGCTATTGCTGTTTTGGCTATACGTTTCTTGTTAATCATGGTCTTCCTCCCTCATTGTGCCTGCGAAGTTAGTTGTCGGATTCGGATGAGGAGCCCACCCTATAGGTTATTCGTTACATTTGAAACGTTATGTACCCAATTCACCCCAAGCAGTGTGCTGTAGATCTTCCCCCTGCACAATCTGCATCGTTACATCCCCCGCACTCCCTGTCCGGAAGTTTCGGCAGAGATCAATATATCACAATTTTGTAACCTGAACTTGTAGTAATTCTTACCAAATGGTTTTTAGCATGTCATCAACTGTAAGAATACTGGATAATTCAGAAAAGTTGGCGAACCGACTTCTTTATATTTGGTAACAGAAAAGTTACTTTTCCGAATCCACACGTGATTATTATCCATAAAAAAATAGCATTACCGACTCGAAGTCAGTAACGCTATTTGATCAACCATTTAACATTTAGAGTACTTTGGCAAGAAAATCACGTGTACGTGAATTTTTTGGAGCTCCAAAAACCTCATCAGGTGTTCCCTCTTCCACAATAACCCCGCCATCCATGAACAGGATTCGGTCTCCCACTTCACGTGCAAAACCCATCTCATGTGTTACGATGACCATCGTCATTCCGCCTTCTGCAAGACGTTTCATGACATCCAGCACTTCACCGACCATCTCAGGGTCCAGTGCCGACGTAGGCTCGTCAAACAGCATCACATGCGGCTGCATGGCCAATGCTCTAGCAATGGCGATCCGCTGTTTCTGTCCACCAGACAGCTGATTCGGGAATGTATCTTTTTTATCGTACAAGCCCACGGTGTTAAGCAAATCAGCAGCAATTTTTTCCGCTTCCTGAGTCGATTGTTTCTTCACTTTAATCGGAGCAATCGTGATGTTTTGCTGTACCGTTTTGTGTGGGAACAGGTTGAAGTGCTGGAACACCATGCCCATTTTTTCCCGAGTTGCATTAATGTTGTGCTTCGGATCGGTGATTGACACGCCTTCAAAATCAATCTCACCCGAGGTAGGCTGTTCCAACAGGTTCAGACAACGTAAGAAAGTACTTTTACCTGAACCGGAAGGGCCGATGACTACAACAACCTCACCTTTGCCAATCGTCACGTTAATGCCCTTAAGCACATCGTTATTACCATAAGATTTGTGTAATTGTCTAACGTCTATCACTTGCACTCAACTTCCTTTCCAGTCGTCCCAGCAGCTTGGACAAAATGAACGTCATTACAAAGTAGATGGCTGCTGCAATCAAAAATGGACTCAAGCCTTGGTACGTAATGTTTTTGACCACACTTGCCTGATACATAATGTCCACCATACCGATAACGGAGATAATGGAGGATTCTTTGATGATAGTTATGAATTCATTACCGATCGCCGGTAATACAGCTTTGAATGCCTGTGGCAATATGATATAACGCATCGCGGCGCCTCTGCCCATTCCGAGGGAGCGAGCTGCTTCCAACTGACCACGATCCACACCTTGGATACCTGCACGGAAAATCTCCGCCAGATACGCACCACTATTAATGGAAAGCGTGATGATACCTGCCTGAAGTGCAGTGAAGTTAATGCCAAAGCTCAGGGAAAAACCATAGTAAATAATCATCAATTGTACCAACATCGGTGTGCCACGGATCACTTCAACGTAAGCAGTACCGATCCAGCGCAAGATTGCAGCGTCATGCAAACGGAACAAACAGATGATCAATCCAATAATTACCCCGAAGATAACCCCAAGTGCAGACAACAGAAGTGTGTATCCTACACCTGTAGCATAGAAACTTTTGTACTCCCAGAATACTTGGAAAATATTTTGTGATTTATTCGCTTTATCCGCCATCAAAAGGCTGGCGTCCGTCACCATCTGATTGATTTTATCTTCGCTTTTCAGTCGCTCCAGTGTTCCATTTACTGCAGCTAGCAGCTCGGTATTCCCTTTACGAATCCCGATTGCTGCTTCTGCTTGCTCTTCGTCCGGAACAGCAGCAGCAAGTCCAATGATATCGTCCAGATAACCTGCAGCAACGGTATCTTCAACGATTGCCGCGTCAATGCGTTTTGTTTGCAATTGAAGCACGATATCCGAGATTTTATCCAGCGCAGTAAGCTTCGCTCCTGGAATACTCTGTCCGATCGTTTCCTGAATGGAGCCTTTCTGAACGCCAATCTTCGCATTTTCAAGTTCTGCCATGGTTGGATATTTGTCTTTATCCACATTGCGAACCATAATCACTTGTTTTGACTTATAATAGGTGTCGGAAAAATCGATACTTTTCTTCCGCTCATCCGTCGGCGTCATACCTGAAATCACCAGATCAACACGCCCGCTCTGCAATGAAGGCAGAAGACCGTCGAAGCCCATATCCTCAATCACAAGCTCAGCGCCAAGATCTTTGGCAATCTCTTTGGCAATCTCAATATCGAAGCCGACGATTTCATCTTTGCCATTAATCACTTTATGGAATTCATATGGTGCAAAATCGGCACTTGTACCGAGCACCAGCTTTTTACTGCTTGAATTATCTGTAGTTCCACTTGCAAGTGCCACAGGAACGGCAGTCGTCAGCAGAATAACAAAGGTCAACAGCATCATGGTGTAACGACTTATTAATTTCAACCTTTTTCTCTCCCCTTACAATACTTTGTATGCTTCTCATGTTGATGACTGAGTCATTATAAAGTACAATGCATGATTATGCAATGCATTTTGACAATACAAATCTTGACTTGTTTCTGAAAAAATAAAGCAAACATGATATAATCAATGAATTATTTTCATTTTTGCATAAGGAGTTTACTAATGACAGCTAACAAATCACAAATTCTGACGGTTATTGATCAATATGCTTCCCGTTTTAAAGCCATTTCATCATATATCGGTGCCAACCCCGAACTGGGAAATGAAGAGTATCTCGCTTCTGCCCGTTTGAAAGAAGAACTGCTCTTCCACGGTTTCACTGTAGAGGCTCCAATCCTCGGTCTGGAGACAGCCTTTATCGGAACCTATTCAGCCGCCAAACCCGGCCCTACCATTGCTTTATTGTGCGAATATGACGCCTTGCCGGAGATCGGTCACGCTTGTGGTCACCATCTGATCTGTATGATGAGTCTTGGGGCCGCTGTTGGGCTAAAATCTATTCTGGATGAAGTAGGTGGAACCATTAAAGTGTTTGGTACCCCCGCTGAAGAGACACGTGGTGCCAAAGTTCCGATGGCTGAAGCAGGTTTGTTCGATGACTGTGACGTCGCTCTCATGGCGCATCCATATTATGCCTACGAAAAGTCAGGCAGCTCGCTGGCTATTGATGCTGTGCAATTTGAATTCCATGGCCGATCTTCACATGCTGCTGCAAGTCCGCACGAAGGCATTAATGCTCTTGATGCCGTCATTCAAACGTTCAACGGAATCAATGCATTCCGGCAACAAGTGAAAAGCACCGTTCGGATTCATGGTGTGATCAACAACGGAGGTCAGGCAGCAAATATCATTCCTGACTATGCTTCTGCCCAATTTTATGTACGGGCAGCAACTCGTAAAGAACTGAATATCCTCACAGAACGTGTGATTCAGATCGCTGAAGGTTCTGCTCTCCAGACAGGTTGCAAGCTCGTGACATCCAACTATGAAACATCCTATGACGAGATGGTTACCAATGAAGCATTCTCAGCTGCGTTTAGTCAAAATCTGATGGAACTTGGTATCCCGCAAGAAGAGATTGTGAGTGGTAATGATCACGGCTCTATGGACATCGGTAACGTTTCCCTGAAATGTCCTGCAATCCATCCCTACATTCGTGTTGTAGACGAGGTGCATACACTGCACTCCATAGCCTTCCGTGACCTTGCACTACAGGAGCGTGCGCTGGATGGCATGATTCTGGGAGCAAAGGCACTTGCAACAACAGCCTATGACGTACTGAGCCAGCCAGAGCTGCTTCAAACCATCCGCACGGAGTTTGAGCAAGCTATTCGCTAAAATTTGCTTTTATCATGTTATATAGGGGTGCCCAGAACAATCTTGAAATTCCAAGCTGTTCAGGGCACCCTTTTTCTAAATTAGCTGTAAGTATATTCAGCACAAAGCTGGAAATGCTGTGAAAGAAACCTTTGAAAACGATGAAAATAATACATTTTATTACAGTAAATGTGATTCGTTTGCTGGCTAACTTGGTTAATTATAACTATAACTTATCCTATATTCAGGAGGTGCTGTCATGCTGCTCGAAGCCATGTATCATGTTCCTCGTGACAAATGGGCTTATGCTTATAATTCGTCTACCATACATCTGCGCGTACGAACCAAACGTAATGATGTGCAATACGTGACTGCACTGACCGGAGATAAGTACGATTGGAATGGAACGTACAAGGAAATTCAATTGGAGAAGGCTGCTTCAGACAATATGTTTGATTATTGGGAGGCTGCCGTCAAGCCACAATTCAAACGTCTCACCTATATATTTCGGATAACTGCCGGTTCAGAAGATGTTTTTCTAGCGGATAATGGAATTCATTATGAGACCCCCTATCCAACTGGAGGATATTATGAGTTCTCGTATATACATGGAATAGATGTGTTTAAGGTGCCCGAGTGGGCCAAAGAAGCTGTCTTTTATCAGATCATGACGGAACGGTTTGCTAATGGAGATCCCAAGCTGAATCCAAAAGAAACGCATGACTGGGGTGGCAAGCCTGAGTTGGACAATTATTTTGGTGGAGATCTGCAAGGTGTGCTGGATCATCTGTATGACTTAACTGAACTTGGCGTGAACGCCATTTACTTTACCCCGTTATTCCAGGCCAATTCCTACCACAAATACGACACGATTGATTATAAAAAAGTCGACCCTCATTTCGGTGATAATGCCCTGCTCAAACAATTGACAGAAGAATGTCATCGCCTGGGCATACGTGTCATGCTTGACGCGGTGTTTAACCATTGCAGCGAAGACTTCCCTCCTTTTCAAGACGTTCTCCAGAATGGAAAAAACTCTAAGTATGCCGATTGGTTCCACATCAATGAATATCCGCTTCAGATCAAGGATGGTATACCGACCTATGATACATTTGGGTTCTATGGCAACATGCCCAAGTTCAATACAGCCAACCCTGAGGTTAAGGCATATCTACTTGATGTAGCTGAGTACTGGATCAAGGAAATTAAGCTGGATGGGTGGCGTCTGGATGTAGCAAATGAGGTGGACAACCATTTCTGGCGTGATTTTCGCAAAGTTGTTAAGGCAGCGAATCCTGACGCCTACATTGTTGGTGAAGTATGGAGCGATTCCTTAACCTGGCTCATGGGAGATCAATTCGATTCCGTCATGAATTATCCATTTGCCGACAAAGTGCTTCAGTTCTTCTGTGGTTCAATGGACGGTTATAACTTTGCCAACGAGATGGGTTCACTGATTATGCGCTATCCGCAACAAACCAACGAAGTGATCTTTAATATGCTGTGCAGCCACGATACCCCACGACTGCTCACCCGGTTAGGAGAAGACAAACGACGATTAAAATTGTCGGTTGTATTTCTTTTCACCTATATCGGTACACCTTGTATCTTCTACGGCGACGAAGTTGGGATTAGTGGTGATGCTGACCCGGATTGTCGAAAATGCATGGAATGGGACCCGGCCAAGCAAGACAGAGAATTGTATGATTTCTATCGTCTGATGATTGATTTACGCAAAAGTAATGAAGCCCTGCGCAAAGGACGCTTCCGATTCCTCAAGGCTGATCACAATGATCCCTGTATCGTGTACGAGCGTGTGGATGACAACCTTCACTTTACCGTATGGATGAACAATACACCTCAAGATCGAACGCTTTCTCATCCTATGGAAACAAAAGACTGGAAAGACGCATTAACTGAAGAGCCTGTGTTTCCAACCGATGGAATGATGAATATTAAGCTTGACCCCTATGGGTACCGCATTTTGTACAGACAGCTTGATCCGGCAACTATCCAACACAACTGAGATTTAAATTCTAAACAGTCATATAAAAGAAAAGAAAAACACTTCCACCGTCTCAGATGATACTTCATTCTGAACTTTGGAAGTGTTTTGTTTATTTGATTAAAAAAAGCCACAGCATGGATATGCTGCGACTTATTCAGGATTGCATCAGTTTACAGGGTCAAGTGTGATCCGACGATAAATATCCATATATTCTTCAGCTGAGACATTCCAGCTGTATTCTCCGCCCATTGCATTTTTCACAATTTTCTTCCAGTGTTCTGGCTGTTTGTAGATCTCCTCAGCACGCCGAATGGTACTCATCATGTCATGAGCGTTAAAGCTTGTGAATGAGAAACCATTACCTTCTCCAGTAAACTCGTTATATGCCTGCACAGTATCGTTCAGACCGCCTGTTTCCCTTACGAGAGGCACACTACCGTACCGCAGAGCCAGTAACTGACTAATACCACACGGTTCGAATCTGGACGGCATCAAGAAGATATCACTGCCTGCATAAAACCGACGGGATAATCCGTCGTTGAACTTGATCTGTGCAGACATTTTAAGTGGATAACGATTCGCGGCTTCACGGAACCAGTGTTCATAGGACTGCTCCCCTGTTCCAAGTACAGCGAATTGAATATCATCATAATACAACAATTCATCCAGGATACGGCAGACCAAGTCAAGTCCTTTGGAATCCACAAGCCTTGTGACCATGACCATAAGAGGTACATCAGGACGAACAGGAAGTCCAAGTTCCTTTTGCAGCTCAATTTTGTTTTCCGTTTTCTTGGACAGACTTGTTCTGTATTTCACCGGGATCTTGGTGTCTGTAGCCGGGTTGTAGCTCTTGGTATCAATGCCATTTACAATCCCGCTGAATCGATCTCCAAGTGAACTAAGCAGTCCGTCCAGACCGTATCCGTAATAAGATGTTTTCACTTCCTGTGCGTAAGTTGGACTAACGGTTGTTACATGGTCAGCGTAGACAATTCCAGCCTTCAGGAAGTTGACATTACCGTAATACTCGGCTCCATCCACGGTGAAATATTGATCGTCCAGCTCAAGGATATCACTGAATAACTGATGCGGGAATACCCCTTGATACAACAAGTTATGTATGGTGAATACCGTACGAATATCACTGTAGAATGGATCGTGTCTGTAGTGTGCTTCAAGCACCAAAGGAATCATTCCTGCATGCCAGTCATGACTATGCAACACGTCAGGCTTGAACTCAATCTGTGGCAACACTTCGAGAACTGCACGGTTGAAGAAGGCGAAACGCTCGCCATCATCCATATAACCGTACACTCCATCACGCCCAAAATAATACTCATTATCCACAAAATAGACTGGAATCCCATCATGAACCAGCATTTCTATTCCACAATAGGGCCTGCGCCAGCCAAGAGGCACATCCGTTGTAATTACGGGCTGTAACGCGTCTTTATACTCATCGGGAATCCCCTTGTACTTAGGCATAATCACCCGCACATCTGCCCCGCTCTTCTTCAATGCAAACGGGAGAGCACCGATTACGTCAGCAAGGCCTCCTGTTTTGATAAATGGATGTACTTCAGCAGCAGCAAATAGAATATTCATGCCTTTGTCCTCCTCTTCGGTTTGAGCGTGTTGCTTTCCTTTTTATTCTTCGTTTTTGAACTGACGGAAGTTATACTCGCAGGTGATTCATCCGTTTTCCGACGTGTGTTCTTTTTTAGAATCACGATGCTAAGCGGAGGTAATACCAATTCGAGACTATGCGGATGCCCATGAAAAGGAATCTTTTCGGTAGGCAGTTGCATATCATTAGTAATGCCTGAACCGCCGTACACGGAATGGTCACTGTTCAGAACTTCGGTATACATACCGGGACGCATGACACCAATCCGGTAACGCTCCCGCTTGACCGGCTGAAAGTTAATAAGCACAAGGAGTGTATCCGCAGGTTTTTTTCCTTTGCGTACGTATGAAATGACACTCTGGTCCTGATCATCCGGAGTGATCCATTCATAACCGTCTAGGGAATGATCAAGCTCCCACAAAGCTTTTTCACTCAAGTACAGGTTAGACAGCTCACGCTCAAACTTATGCAAATTGCGGTGACTGTCATAATCCAGCAAGAACCAATCCAGTTGATCCTCATCTTTCCATTCGATGAACTGGCCAAAGTCTCCACCCATAAACAACAGCTTTTTCCCTGGGAAAGTCATAAAATAGCCCAGAAAAGCACGCATGCCGGCAAATTTCTGCTCATAGATTCCTGGCATCTTGTCGAGGAGCGACTTTTTGCCATGAACAACCTCGTCATGTGACAGAGGTAGCACATAATTTTCAGCAAAGGAGTATACGACCGGGAAAGTCAGCAAATGATGTTTGGAAGGACGCTCATGAAAATCAGATTCCATGTAATCAAGCGTATCGTTCATCCAGCCCATGTTCCATTTGTAGTTAAAACCCAGACCACCTTCATCTACAGGTAAAGTCACCATTGGCCATGCACTGGATTCTTCAGCCATCATCAATGCATAAGGGAAATACTTGAACACCGTCTCATTCAGCTGCTGCAAAAAGGCTACAGCTTCCTTGTTCTCCAGACCACCTTCATCATTGGTACGATATTGTCCTGGCTGCTTCTCAAAATCAAGCCGTAGCATACTCGTAACCGCATCAACACGGAGTCCGTCAAAATGATACATCTCCATCCAATATAATGCATTGGAGATTAGAAATGAACGAATCTCAGGTTTCGAGTAGTCAAAGCTAAGTGTGCCCCAGCCCGGCTTCTCTGCTAACATCGGATCTGCATACTCATACAAAGGCGTACCATCAAACATACGCAACCCATGAGCGTCTTTGGCAAAATGTGCAGGTACCCAATCCAGCAATACGCCAATCCCGGCCTGATGTAGTGTATCCACTAGATACATCAGATCTTTTGGATGCCCATAACGACTGGTTGGCGCATAAAACCCTGTGTTTTGGTAGCCCCACGAAAGGTCATATGGATGCTCACTGAGGGGCATCATTTCAACATGTGTATATTTCATTTCTAATAAGTAAGGAACAAGCAAATCAGCCATCTCGCGATAACTATAGAGGCTTCCGTCTTCTTTACGCTTCCAGGTTCCCATGTGCATTTCGTAAATATGTAGAGGTTTGTTATACATGGCACGTTGTTTGCGTCTCCAGGCTCCATCATTCCATTTGTACCCTTCGATTGAACTGGTGACAGAGGCTGTCTGAGGTCGAACCTCTGCTTGAAACGCATATGGGTCCGCTTTGAGCAATTCTGTTCCATCTTCCGTTAATATACGGAACTTGTATAAAGTTCCTTCGCTGATTTCCGGAAAAAAACGACTCCAAAATCCTGATTCGGGTATCTTATATAAAGGTTCCTTTTCGCCTTTCCATTCATTGCGGTCCAGAGCCAGTCCTACTTCTACGGCATTTGGTGCCCACACGGTAAAGCGATACCCCCGAAGGCCATCGCAACTCTCAGGCTGCGCGCCCAACATTCGATAACTGTGATGAAGGTTACCTTCATGAAATAAATAAATATGCTCCGGCAATATGTCCGGGTGTGCTAACGGTTGAATGGCCAAGAGATCACCTTCTTCTCAAGAAAATAGATATAACAGTAACCATTACCCCATTCTAGCCAAGTTGAAAAGAAAAATGCGGTGAATTAGAAAATGTTGTTCATTTTCAGAATTTTTACAGTAACAATCGTTTCATCTGCTCTACTTTGCGTTAATGATGTACTACAATGCACAATATTTTGGGAGGGAAACGATTATGTTTAATAAAGATTGCATCGCTATGCTGTTGGCGGGAGGAGAAGGGAAGCGATTAGCCCCTTTAACCTCGAGTATCGCAAAACCCGCTGTACCGTTTGGCGGGCACTACCGGATCATCGATTTTCCTCTCAGTAACTGCGTAAACTCAGGGATCGATACTGTAGGAGTATTGACGCAGTACCAAGCGGAATCTTTACACGATCACATCGGTGGAGGAGAACCATGGGGACATGGCAACTCAAGTGAGGCAGGAATCTCCTTGCTTCCATCTTATCATACAGGAAATGACGAATACTTGGGAACGGCGGATGCTATTTATAAAAATATCGACTATATTGACCAACAAAACCCCGAAAATGTTCTAATTTTGTCGGGTGACCATATTTATCATATGAATTATCGTGATATGTTGGAGGCTCATCAAGCCAATAATGCCGCAGCAACGATTTCAGTTATGGAAGTTCCATGGGATGAAGCACATCGCTTTGGGATCATGGCTGCCGATGCGGATTTGCGTGTAACCGAGTTTGCCGAGAAACCGGCTGAACCAAAAAGTAATCTGGCTTCAATGGGCATCTACATGTTCAAATGGGAGTACCTGAAGCGCCATCTCATGGAAGATGCCGCTAACCCTGAGTCCAGCCATGACTTCGGTAAGGATGTTATTCCTCAGATGTTGAACGAAAACAATCCCCTCTTTGTCTATAACTTTAATGGGTATTGGAAAGACGTAGGTACGGTTAAGAGCCTTTGGGATGCACATATGGATCTGTTACACAATGAGGAAGACTGGAGTCTGCAAAAAGAAAACTGGCCGATGTTTACTCGCGACTGGCGCTCCAAACCAAGTGCTTACAAAGCAAGACATACAAAGATCGAACATGTTACTTCCATGATTCACGACTCTTGTGCAATCGAAGGTCGTTCAGAACGTTCCGTTATCTTCTGCGGTGCAGAAGTGGGTAAAGGCTCTGAGGTTAAAGACAGTGTTGTTATGCCTAACGCACGCATAGGCCGTGGGGTTCACATCGAACGCGCCATCATCGGTGAAGGTGCAATAATCAAGGACGGTGCAATCGTTAAAGGTACAGCAGATGAAATTGTGGTCGTTGGACCTAACGAGATCGTCTCTGCCAAACCGGCTGTCCGTACGCAACCTGTTCGTATGTTGAAAGAAGTATATGAGAAAAGTGGGCGCCTGCGTGCTGGTGAACTTTCTTCATAATTAAGCAAATATAATATGAAAAAGGCGAGCCTCCGATGGCTCGCCTTTTTTTGGTGTTGATGTTGATATGGATGTTATAAAGCGTACATGCTCGATCATCAGATAGAAAAATCTCTTATCTTTTAAAACCTTAAGACTTTTCTAGATCTGATTTTGTATCACTAGCATCACTAGCTGTTCGCTCATCTGTGACTTCAGCATCACCAGACGCGGTTACAGATTCTTCTGGACCCATCTCCTCAGCCACAGCCGGTAACGTAACCGTAACGGTTGTCCCCGATCCGAGTTCACTTTGCATCGTGATCGTTCCCTCATGCAGTTCTACCAGTTCCTGCGTAATCGCAAGCCCCAGTCCCGTTCCCCCATTCTGATGATTTACCTGGAAGAAGCGGTCCCGCACTTTAATTAGATGTTCCTCACTAATTCCGATACCGGTGTCCTGAACAGCTGCAATAATCTGACCATTCTCCTCTTTGACCGACAAGAAGATCCAGGAATTCTCATGTGAAAATTTGATCGCATTATCCACAACATTCAGGAAGACTTGTTTCAGTCTGTTGCCGTCTCCATGGACATTATAAGCACGAGTCTCGTCCGTCTCCAACTTGAGATGGACCTGTTTTTGTTCCGCTTTGGCCCAGACATTCAACATCGTTTCCTGTACAATTTCACGAATGTTGACAGTTCCTTTGACCAGCTTCATCTGATTCTGCTGCAATTTGGAGAAATCCAGCATCTCTTCAACAAGTCCAATCAGTCGTTCGGTTTCCTTGGAGATAATACCCATACCGATACGGGTTTCATCCGGATCATAACCGCCTGAATCCAGTGTCTCACTCCAGCCTTTGATACTGGTCAAAGGTGTTCTTAATTCATGTGAGATCGAAGAGATAAAATCATCCTTGATCTGATTACTGCGCACGATTTCATGTGCCATGAAGTTAAGTGTTGATGCCAATTCGCCCAGTTCGTGCTTATAATTCCCCTTGACCCTGACATCCAGCCGTCCTCTAGCCATTTGGGCAGATACTGCGGTGATGTTATTAATTGGACGTACAATGGAATTTGCCATACCAATGCTGATGATCAATACAAGAGAAAGCACAGCAACACCTACAGCAGCTGCAAGCAATCCCATCACTAGTAATTTTGAATTAACTAGGTCAAGAGATGTCAAGTACCTGACAACGTAAGTATTCTCGCCTCCAAGGTCAAGTTTATGAGATACTGCCATCACTTGTTCTCCTGTAATTGGCTGTCTCCCGACCCAACGACCCACATTCCCGTTCATCGCCTGAGAGATGTCACTGGTCTGAAGAACAGCATGTTCTGACTCAAATGCCGTAGAACTGGCCAATACTCTTCCGTTCAAATCGAGAATTTGTAATTCAGTATTATCAAGTTGAAGATTCACAAGCAGATACGATAGATTATTACCATCTTCTGCACCATTCACTAGAGACAAAGGTTCTTTAAAATCATTTGTCATCGTAATCCGCTGGTTTATAGTATTATAGATACTCTCATAATAGTATCTTTGCACTGCAAGCATAAATATGAATTCAACTAACAACAGAGCAAGAAAAACTACGATGAAGTAATGTAATACGATCTGTCGCGTAATGCCTTTTTTAATCATTGCTCCCGGCCCTTCCATTTGTAGCCGTGACCCCATACAGTCTGGAGGTATTCGGGCTCGGAAGGATTGTTCTCAATTTTCTGACGCAGACGACGAATGTTGACATCCACAATTTTGGGATCACCCATGTACTCTTTGCCCCATACATGATCTAACAACACATCGCGGCTGAGCGGTGTGTTTTCTTTTTCCAGGAAAAACTGAATTAAGGAAAACTCCGTTGGAGTCAATTCAATGGCTTCATTCTGTTTCTTGAATTGCTTCGAGATCAAGTCCAGTGAAAATGGTCCAGACTGGAACGTAACCTTCGCCGCAGTTTCCCGGTGCACGTTCACACGGCGTAATAAAGACTGAATACGCGCAATCAACTCTGTTGGGCTGAAAGGCTTGCTTACATGATCATCTGCACCAACAGAGAGTGCGTATACTTTATCTTGTTCCTGAACTTTGGCGGTTAAAAAGATGATGCCCAGACGTTCATTGGTCTCACGGATCCTGCGACACACCTCGAAACCATCTATACCAGGTACCATAACATCCAGTAGAGCCAGATCAATGTCAGGTACTGTTTGCAGTATGCGAAGCGCTTCATGCCCGTCTCCAGCTTCAAGTACTTCGAATCCGTTTCTCTTCAAATTGATTACAATAAAACTGCGGATGGATTCCTCATCCTCAAGAATAAGTACTTTACTCATTAAGTTCTTCCTTTCTATTTGTCTGCGATAAATTTTCTAAGAGTCCAGGGTTCCCATCAAGTTGAGAACCACGTGAAGCAATAATATGTTCATTGTTCCGTGTAATTTCTTTCCAACTCTTTCCCTTCTCCTGTTCCCACTGCGAAAGTGTGAAGTATTTAATTTCACCAACAGTTTCATCAGTGTCAATCATTTTAAAGCGAATATACTTGTTTTTTTCCGATTTAGTATCAATAGTTATTTTCCCATACCAATCCGATTTGAGATTTAAATGGAATGAATTTGCATCGTCTCGATACTGAAAAGAGACAAATTTCTTCCCATCTTTTCCATCCCATTGGTAAAAAGTATAGAACCACATTCGCTCATCAAAAACATAATGCTCCCAACCCTTTGGTGTTTCTTTTAATCCAAATTCAATAATATCATCATTATTGACATCACTACTTAAAATTTTGTCATCTCTATAAGTTTGATCGGGTGATTTGAAAGCATTTATCAATTTATCGTCTTTTACATATATGATCTGTGAAAAAGTACTTCGATCATCTAACTCAGCATCCAAAACAATACCCATTTTGTTCTCAGCAATCTGTCCGCCGAGTGCGCTATATATTTCTTTAACAGTATAGTCAGTCTGCATGCGATCAACTTCTTTAAAACTACCCTCATTAAATTGATATAAGGCAATTGTGGCAAAACCACTCGTATTTAATGTCACTATCACAAAATCACTTTCGTTGTCCCCATTTAAATCCAGCGCGTTTCCTTGAATATCGTCAATAATAAATTGATTGTAGGGCACACCACCCATTACCTGTTCAAGGGCACCTCCTTTGTAGGAGTAGGCCATTAAGGCTTTCTGGGCTTCAACACTTACCCCGAGAACAATGTCTGGATTTCCGTCATCTGTAATATCCAATAATTTAAATGATTGCAAGCTATTCCCCGGAACGTCAAATGTAAGTTTTTTCACCCATGTATCACCCTGTTCCTCTAAGAGCATTCCATGAATCCGCACATTCTCATTAGGGGTTTCGTAGAAAACAATAGCCTCACGAGTACCATCACCATTCAGATCAGCAACACGAATCATGCTTGTATTATTCAGATCTTTGGGCCGGATTAACTTACTCTCCGATGGTTGTTCCTTCTGTACAATCGTATATAATTTCTCCTTGTCCATGGACATCATAGGTTGCTTCATCAGAAGCTTGGGATCACTTATGACTGTACATCCGCTTAGAACAGAACCAAGCATAATTGCCATAGTTCCTGCTGCTACAAAGCGTCCCCACCGTGAATTAAACAATCTCATCACTCTTTTCAATAGTTTAAATCTGGTTTTTTTCTTGCTGTGTCAGTCTTCGTCCACGAATATCAAAAGCAATCTTGCCTTCTGCCAATCCCCAGATCCGTGTGGCATGTTTCTCAGCAAGCTCAATAGGCAGCACTGCAATGACTGTTGCACGTTCTTCTTCACATAATTTGCGCAGCGTTTCCAGCACCGAATCTGCTGTGTGAGGGTCAAGACCAATGACTGGTTCATCCGCCAAAACGACTTTGGCACCGTGAGCAAGTGCTCTTGCAATAGCAACACGCTGCTTCTCGCCACCACTGAGCTTCTCTGCTATTTGATGTGCTTTATCAAGTAATCCCAACCCTTCGAGATAATCCATAGCACCCATATAGTCATCGGAACGTACCATACCGGTTACCATTCTCCATACAGGAGTCTGACCCGATCGTCCGATTAATACATTTTTAAGAGCCGTACGTCTAGGAAATAATTCTGGATTTTGTTCCAAGTATGCCCATTCCCGTTTGATTTTCCGTTTTCCAGACCAGCCTTCTTTCAAAATCTCGGCGCCATCCACCGTAAACCGGCCTGAATCCCATTTCTCCATCATAGCCAGACATTTGAGCAGCATGCTTTTTCCGCTACCGCTTGAACCAACTACAGCTATCATCTCACCCTGTTGCATATCAAATCGAATATCCCGCAGAACGGGAACGCGGTCCACGCCAACGGATTTACTCAAGTTCTCTACTCTGATCATCGCGATGTCTCCTCTTGTCCATGTTTTTCCCTACCACTAGTGTACTCGGAAATGGACATCAATTTCCATGCGAACACCAGCTTCTATTTTAACACAGATTCGAACTCAGGTTTACGACGAAATAATATACCTGCCACGCCGAAAAGAAGGTACATGATTCCGAGCAAGGTGAACATGCTTCCGGGTGAAATCCAGTTGATCATCTGACCACCCAGATTCGGCCCAATAATACTTCCAATCGTGAAATGAAAGGATGCCACAACGTTGGCTGCAGGCAGCAACACCTTAGGCAAAATGTCTGCGGCATAGGCCAGGCCCAGTGAGAAAAATGAACCAACCAGGCCACCTGCAATTGTTAACAATACAAGAGTCCACCAGAAATGCGTACCTGCGATTGGAACCAGCATGAAGATGATTCCCCCGCTGATGCCCGCAAACATCAATATCTTCTTACGCCCATATCGGTCACTCAACATCCCGAGTGGCAATTGAAGGAACAAACCTCCAATCCCGATAAAAGGAAGCAACGACGAAATCTGATTGGTATCGAATCCAATACGCAGCCCATAAACGGGGAAGTTACTATTCATACCCGCTTCCATATATCCGTATAAGAGTGCTGGTAAAAGTGCATACCAGGCCCATGCCAGACTTCGACGGAAGCGACGTTCCGGCAGTTGGCCATGCTCTGCTTTTTCCGGTTTTGTATCCGGAAGCTTCATTAATACCAGTATAAGTACTGCTGCGATACAGATGAACAAAACCCAGAAAGGGACAGCATAACCGAAGCCAAGCAGCTTAATTCCCAGCGGACCAATACTGAATCCCAGCCCATAGGACATGCCATATAGTGATATGTAGCGTCCACGCTTTTCAGGAGCGGTAACAAGCAGTACCCATAGTTGAGCCGCATAATGAAGTGCGCTGTCTCCTATTCCAACGATCAGACGTAATATGAACCATATTTTAATATCTGGAAAATACGGAAATAGTATTAAAGGGACCATGACTAATATCAGGCCACCTACAATCAGCTTTTTGAACCCGAATGCACCCAGTAGTCGCTCCGCAACGAGAGTCATGGCAAAAGAGCCAATGTACAACGCGGCGGCGTTTAATCCGTTTAAACCTGGTGAAACCCCTTTTTGCTCCAAAAATATCGAAAGCACAGGCAGCAAAAGCCCCTGACTTATTCCCGCCACCACAATAACCGTAATCAAAATGAGATAGTTGGCTGTCGAGTGTGATAGTTTGGGACGAGTAATCGATGACACGAATTCATTCCTCCTGCGAGCACACAAAGAAAAATCGCCATCGCTGACGACTTTTGTATGGTATACATATGGTTTTAAACTGCTATTCAAAGATCAGGGCTTTGCCCCGGACTTGAACATTATAGTGGACAACGCCCTGCAAAACAAGCCATAATAGAGGTTGTTCAAAAAGTTCACTTTTGATTACGAATCATACCTAGTGGCATCATCAGCTTCGAAGATGAAATTCAGCCGAAATGTCCGTTGCTCACGTAGTTTTCCTACGCTCCGCTACTCCATTTCTAGCTTCGTTCCATCTTCTTGTTACTGAAAACCAGACTTTTTGAACACGCACTAATCGTACTTAAGTCGCTGCGTACATTTAGATGTGACGGGAGGATTCTGCAACATTATGGCTTATCATGTGAAAATTGATGTTTCACCGATATATGAAATGCTTAACAGCTTTCTAGTTTATGTCACGAAAAAATGGATTCAGCATCTGGATATTGGTCCTGAATGGATTCTGGAAGTGGAAGGCAAACTAAGTTCCAATGTACGAGCTGCGCTCGCACCTGCTGCCACTTGGCCTTTTGATGATTTTGATGTTTTGTTTGCATGGGCAGCCTATCAAAATGATACATCGGAGAATCGTGATTTCCTGGACATGCTTGCCGGAATGACAGCGGAAGACCTGTTTGCACGTGTGTCTCCTCTTCTGCCGGCTCTTACAATAGAAGAATCTACGCGCATTCGGAACAGCTATGTCCCATTATTGCGACTATGGGATGAACACTACTGTCAGAATATGAGCGAAGATCAGCGTGTGTGGCTGGAAGAAGATGCCGAAGAAAAACGCATTTTGCTTGATAAAATGGGCTCTGAACTGCTTATTGAATATGCTACAGCGGGCGTTCTTGTTGAACCGATGCCGGGACTGAACGAAGTCATCCTGTTTCCAACGGTGCACAATCGTCCTATTAATATGTACTGTTTCTATGAGGGTATGATGATCATGCAGTATCCCGTAGATGCACCTGAAGAGAACGAAGACCAGCCGCCAACATGCCTTTTACGTTTCACCCATGCGCTGGCTGATCCCGAAAGACTTCGCCTGCTTCGTTACGTATCGGATGAACCCAAATCCCTCGCTGAGATGTGTGAAGAATTGGGTAAAGACGAAGACACGGTCAAAGACCAGGTTATGGCGCTACGCATCGCAGGTCTGCTACGGACCCATCTGCTCGGAAGTAACCGTAAAGAGAAATACAGTATTCGGCCGGATGGCGTATCTGAATTGAATATGTTCCTGGAATCCTATATTCGCATTTAATTTAGTTGAACCATTGTGGATTTACTGGCTACAAGGAGTGAGTTAGATCATGAAAATAATGAAACAACATATTTTGTTTGACCTTGATGATACACTCGTATATTGCAACAAATACTTCAACCTGATTTTGGGAGAGTTCTTTGAGAATATGCAAGAGTGGTTTGATGGACATTCTCTGACAACACAAGAGATTCGGGAAAAACAGCTGGAGATCGATGTAACCGGAGTGAACAAGCTTGGTTTTGCGAGTCATCATTTCCCGCAATCCCTTATAGATACCTATCGTTATTTCTCCAGCAAGTTCGCCAGATTAACCTCTCCCAGAGAAGAGTCTTATCTGAGCAAGTTGGGTATGAGTGTGTACGATCAGGAGGTTGAACCCTACCCTCATATGGTTGAAACGCTTGAGAACCTCAAAGGTGCTGGACACTCCCTCTACTTATATACCGGCGGCGAAACCGTGATTCAGCAGCGCAAGATTGATCAGATGAAACTCTCGGCTTATTTTGATGATCGGATCTATATCCGACAACACAAAAACGTCGAGGCACTGGAAGGCATTCTGTCTAATGGTCCGTTTGATCGTCGTGCAACATGGATGATTGGCAACTCACTACGCACAGATATTATGCCTGCGGTAAAAGCCGGAATTCACAGCATTTATATCAAACAACCGAATGAATGGCAATACAACATCGTAGAACTTCAGCCTAATCCGGAAACGTCGATGTATACCATCACTGCACTGGAAGAGGTACCAAAAGTCATACACGAAAATATACAACAGCAGCAACAGAAAAGGACCCTTGGTTAAGGGTCCTTTTGCTGTATGTTAACTGTTAACTAAGATCAGGCATCCTGCTTCTCGCCAGATAATTTGCCTGTTACTACGTCCTGCAAAATAATCCGTGCTTTCACCGTACTCCCGTCTTTTCGTTTAAACGATAGTACTTGTGTACTGCCCTTCTCAATCAGCGATTTTAACATCGTACTGGTGATTTTTTTGCCCGCATACTCTTTCCAGACCACAAATGAACAGCCTTCCTTGAAACGTGAGCATCCATAACCCTTCTTGCCCTCTATAATCTGACCCGTGCAGCCAGGAGAGGGGCAAGGTGCCAGTAACTCTCTCACTCCAGATGAGCTCGCACTTGAGGACGGCGCCTTGGTGGTCGTGCTTTTCCCACTGCCAACTCTCGATGAAGATGCCGTAGCCTGACGAGACGTTTTTACAGTTGAACCGCCACTAGCCGTCTTGGCAGATGTCCTTGTATTCCCGGCCTGCGTTCTGGCTCCCTTGCCTTTTCCCCTACCTCCACGCGAATCTTCCCCAAAAGCATCTGCTGGTGCCGGGGCTTGTACACGCACTTTCTCAATGATGGACAAGGTGAATTTCTTAACGTTCTCCATGAACTTGTCCTGACCCGCCTCACCTTTGGAAATCTGATATAACCTTCTTTCCCATTGCCCGGTCATCTCAGGTGAAGTTAACAGATCTACACCCGCGCGACGAATCAACTCAATAGCCGTTCTGCCTTTGAGCGTTAACTGCATTTTCTTCCCTTGCAGCGTAATGTAACCTACGTTTTTGAGACGCTCAATTGTAGCCGCACGTGTAGCCGGAGTACCCAGACCACTATCTTTCATCGCATCTCGCAGCTCTTCATTCTCGATCTGCTTGCCTGCACTCTCCATCGCTTTCAGCAATGTTCCCTCGGTATAACTTTTGGGAGGCTGGGTCGCCTTCTCCTTGAACTCACTCTTCGTACATTGGACAGGCAATTCAGGTTGCACAGCAAAAGCCTTGTCCGTCCACTCTTCAGCTTCCTCTTCCTCATTGCCGTTTTTCTTGGTCTTTTTCTTGCCTGCACCGCCCTGTTCCTGATCTCCAGAACCGAGAACCACTTTCCATCCGAGGGACAACAGCTCTTTGACAGATGTCTTAAACTGATGTTTCTCCACTTCGGTGAGCACGGTATGTTGCTTATACTCCGCCGGAGGATAAAAGTGAGACAAGAAACGTCTGACAATCAAATCATAGATGTTCTGCTCATCTTTGGATAAGGTACCTGGTCGTTTCAAAGTAGGTAGGATCGCATGGTGATCCTCAACCCTGCTCGGATTACATACCCCTTTATTATTCTTATGAACAAGCTCCGACTTGGCCCCTTGCGCAAGCTCACTATAGGTACCATTTTTAAGCAGGTTTAGTGTTTTGTGCATACCTTCAATATTCTGTTCTGTAACATAGTTGGAGTTTGTCCGCGGATACGAAATTACCTTGTGTTTTTCATACAAGGCCTGTGCAATATCCAGTGTTTTTTTGGCTCCATATCCGAACTTGGCATTGGCTTCACGCTGTAAAAGGGTCAGGTCATACAAACGATACGGATACTCCTTCGTCTGCTTTGCTTCGTATTTGGTAATCTGCCCTGTCTTGCCCTTCACACTGGCTGCAATGGCCTCTGCTGCCTCCGCATCGGTCAACTTATCTCCCTGACGCAGTCCCCGGTACTCCACACCTTCCTGCCGAAACCAGGCGGCTACTTCATAAAAGGTCTGTGACTGGAACGCTTCAATCTCGATTTCCCGATCGTAGATTAGCGCGAGTACCGGCGTCTGTACACGGCCTACAGACAACAATGCATTATGGCGGGTTGTAAACGCCCGTGATGCATTCATGCCGATCAGCCAATCGGCTTCACTTCTGGCGCGAGCAGCATGGGTCAGATTTTCAAATTCAGAGGCATCCTTCAGACCATCAAAACCACGTCTAATGCTCTCTGCCGTCAAATCCGATATCCATAAACGCTTTACAGGCTGACGCAGCTTCAATTGCTGTTGTATGAGGGCGAAGATGTACTGACCTTCTCTCCCTGCATCGCAAGCATTAACGATCGCTGAAGCCCGTTTTGCCAGTTCTCCAATCATTTTGAGCTGATCTTTTGTTCTCGGATTGGGTACAATCTTGAACTGATCGGGTATGATCGGCAGGTCCGCTATATTCCAACGCTTGTACTTTGTATCATAGGCATCCGGTTCAGCCAGTCCAAGCAAATGCCCTATCGCCCAAGTAATGATGTAATGCTCACCCTCCAGATACGTGCGATTGTTCTTGGCTTTTGGTTCTATGACGGCGGCAATGGTTCGACCCATGTCGGGTTTTTCCGCTATAACCAGTGTCTTCATCCGTCCATCTCTCCTCCTTCACCGTCCGCATGACGGCAAAAAGGGGCATTCCGCCGACGGAAGCCCCTTGCTTCTGAAACTCATTATATCAGATTTTGGATTCGGGAGCACCTTCCCGAAATGAATTATCCTGCTGCTTGTTCCTTTAATACATGCTTTTGTCTGCACTCTTTGCATACACCTTGGAAATCCAGACGATGATCCGTAACAGCAAAGCCATACTGACGCTCGATTTGTTGTTCCAAACGAAGCAGACCATCTTCCATAATCTCTTCCACTTTACCACATTCTGTACAAATCAAATGATGGTGGTGATGGGAACCGTCTGTACTTCGCAGGTCAAAACGCGCAGCACCGTCACCAAAGTTAATCTTTTCAACGACCTGAAGGTCACTCAACAATTCAAGAGTTCGGTATACGGTAGCCAATCCAATCTCAGGGAACTGCTCCTTAACCAGCAGGAATACTTCCTCTGCGCTAAAATGATCCTTCTCATGTTCAAGCAATACACGTACAGTAACTTCCCGTTGTTGTGTTAACTTATATCCTTTTTCAACCAATTGATTTTTAATGTGAAAGATCTGTTCTGAAATGGACTTGTCCCGGTTACTTGCCATAGCAGGTCGCACCTCCGATTTATATTCATTGAAATTTACTTTTATCGTAGGGATTCATGGTTTCAGGTAATCCTTATTTATAATCATTATAATATAATAATAAATCTTTATCACTTAAAAAGCAATGATATTGCTCACACTTACATGAAATATGTAGTCAAATTGGTTAAAATAACAGCAAACAACCCTCGCTGATCGCGAAGGTTGTCATTGATATCTTGTTCTATACTTTTACACCAGAACCGAAGCACCCATCAAGTATTTGTCCACTTCACGAGCAGCCTCACGTCCTTCATTAATCGCCCATACAACCAAGCTTTGACCACGACGCATGTCACCTGCTGCAAATACTTTATCCACATTGGTGTTGTATTTGCCGTAACGTGCCTTAACGTTTGTGCGACGATCTGTTGCAAGTCCCAGTTGCTCTACCAACGTTTGTTCCGGTCCATCAAAACCAATGGCAATCATGGCCATCTGAGCCGGGAATACACGCTCTGTACCTGGAATCGGCTGATAAATCTTGCGACCAGTCTCATCCACAATACGCTCGATCTGTACTGTATGCAATTCTTTGAGGTTCCCCTCATCGTCTCCAACAAATTTTGTTGTCATGATGGAGAACTCACGCGGATCTTGACCAAACAACGCTTTGGCTTCCTCTTGCGCATAATCAAGTGTGTATACGTTCGGGAATTGCGGCCAAGGGTTGTTAATGCGATCACGCTCCATAGGCGCTTGTGTATGCGTACCGAATTGAGTGATCGTACGACAACCATGGCGCAGCGATGTAGCCACACAGTCAGATCCTGTATCACCGCCACCAATGACGATAATATCTTTATCTTTAGCGGACAGATATTGACCATCTTCCAGATTGGAGTCCAGATAACTCTTAATGCTGCCATTCAGGAAATCCATTGCGTAATGAACGCCTTTCAAGTCGCTGCCTTCAATATTGAATTCACGCGGCTTCGTTGCACCACCGCACAATACAACAGCGTCATATTCATCCACCAGTTGTTGTGCTGCAATATCTTTACCAATCTCGGTGTTCGTAATGAATTGAATGCCTTCTGCTTCGAGCAGATCAACACGACGTTGAACTACGTTTTTATCCAATTTCATCGTTGGGATACCGTACATCAGCAATCCGCCGACACGGTCCGAACGCTCATATACGGTTACCGAGTGTCCTGCTTTATTCAACTGAGCCGCAGTAGCTAATCCCGCTGGACCTGAGCCTACCACAGCTACACGTTTACCCGTGCGTTTTTCAGGAGGTTGGGGAACCACCCATCCTTCTTCGAAACCTTTTTCAATAATTGCTTCTTCAATCGTTTTGATGGTTACAGGCTGACCAATTAAGCCAACTGTACATGATCCTTCGCAAGGAGCTGGACAGACGCGACCTGTAAACTCTGGGAAATTATTCGTTTTGTGAAGGCGCTCAAGTGCTTCTCTCCACAGTCCGCGATATACAAGATTATTCCATTCTGGAATCAGGTTATGCACGGGGCAACCTGACGTGCCGCCAATCATATCTATACCTGTATGGCAATACGGGGTACCACAATCCATGCATCGTGCACCTTGTGTTCTGAGCTCTTCTTCAGCCATGTGTTTATGAAACTCTTCCCAATCCTTAATCCGCTCCGCTGGCTCACGATCTGTTGGCAGTTGACGTTTGTATTCCATAAATCCAGTAGGTGTAGACATCTTACGTTTTCCCCCATCCGTTCTTGTCTTAATCCCTTCATGTGCATGGTTCTATATGAAATGGATTACTCATTACTTGAGTTTTTGTATATTGTATCACAAAATCTTCTCGAAGATATTTCAATTATAGTAGCATTTACTGTGCTGAATATTAAATGGATTATCCGCATAATTATTTGTATTTTATACATCATATCTTTCAAGTCTACCCATGGTCAATACCCTTATTTTGGTGTTAAATGTGGTTTTGAACTGCGAAATCTGGTGTGTGTTACAGAAATAAAAGGTCGAAACGTTAAGTGAATGTTAGATAATTTGTCATCAAATTCAACATATTTTGCTATAAATCGTTCTCAATTCCGAATATCAGACCTGTTTTAGGGCTTCACGACGTTAAACCCCCAAAATTTTTACACTTTTTTACTGTTTAATGATTGGTCGTATGTATATTATACATAAATTCCAATTACTTATGTTATATTAATGTTATATGTATTCCAGTTTAAACAAGTGACTCATTTTTTTTATAAAGAAAAGACGCTGTTCACGAATATTTCGTAATCAGCGCCCTCTCATCATACAAATACGACCGAAGTCAGGAATTTCTTATGCCCTATTTACCGTTTACGTTCGTAAAATTCGAATGTATACGCATGAACATTTTTTTCATCCTGTTCGCCTTCAATCTGTTCAATCAGTTCCCATTCGGACCAATCCACTTCTGGGAAAAACGTATCTCCCTCAAAATTCTCATGAATTTTGGTCACCACAAGACGATCTGCAAGTGGCAGGAACTCACGATACACTTGGGAACCCCCAATTACGCACAGTTCCTCACCTTTGGTTAGACTCAGACCCTCCTCAATCGTATGTACGATTTCAGCCTGTTCCACCTTGTAGTTCAGATCTCTTGTCACTACGATGTTACGACGCTGAGGAAGCGGCTTACCGCCAAAAGATTCCCACGTATTACGTCCCATGATAATCGTTTTGTTTAATGTACGTTGTTTGAAAAAGGCCATATCCTTGGGTAAACGCCATGGAATCGAATTATTTAATCCGATCACACCGTTTTCCCCCATTGCCCATACCAATTCAATACTCAAGGGTAATACACTCCTTCAATCCAAGTCTCTTGTCGAGATTGAACACATAATTAGACTGCAATTGGAGCTTTAATGCCCGGATGATGCTGATAGTTCTCAAACTCGAAATCTTCAAACTTATAATCAAAAATAGAATCCGGCTTACGCTTGATTACCAGCTTAGGTAAAGCATAAGGTTCACGCTTCAGCTGCGTTTTAACCTGATCAACATGGTTGGAGTAGATGTGAACATCCCCTCCAGACCAGATGAAATCACCCACCTCAAGATCACATTGCTGGGCGATCATATGAGTCAAGAGCGCATAACTCGCGATGTTAAACGGCAATCCGAGGAACGTATCCACGGAACGCATCGTAAGCATACATGATAATTTACCCTCTGCAACGTAAAACTGAAACGCAAAATGACAAGGTGGCAGCTTCATATTATTGATCTCAGCCACATTCCATGCGCTGACAAGGTGACGACGTGAATCCGGATTATTTTTGATCGAATCGATGACTGCAGCGATCTGATCAATTTTTTCTCCGTTCGGTGCTTCCCATGTACGCCACTGCGAGCCGTATACCGGACCGAGATCCCCATTTTCGTCCGCCCAGTCGTCCCAGATCTTCACACCGTTTTCTTTCAAATAAGATATATTCGTATCGCCACTCAAAAACCATAACAGTTCATGAATAACCGATTTGAGATGAATTCGTTTGGTTGTTACCAGCGGAAATCCTTCGGAGAGATCATAACGGAGTTGTCTGCCAAATACAGATTGTGTTCCTGTTCCTGTACGGTCTCCTTTATGCACGCCGTTGTTCAGAATATCCTGCAATAAATCGAGATAGTTTTTCATGTTGTTATCCCCTCGCACTTCTTATTTGTTACCTATTCAGACTAAGACTGGCATACACCACATCACGTCCGATCATTTTAATATTGTATCATTTGAGCCTCTAGATAAAAAGGGCTTCCTCAAACATTATGCTATGTGTGACATTATAGTATAACATGTAAACCTTCACATGATCTCTCCCATTTTAAAACAAAAAAAGAGACGAATAACGCGTTAACGTCATTCGTCTCTTCTGATATACGTATAATGCCGGACGGATCCGAAGCTTAGATGATCTTAACGGGAGATGATGTGGATCGGGTGACCCATAACCAATTCCGCAGCTTCCATCACGATTTCGCCCAAAGTTGGGTGAGCGTGAATTGTGAGAGCCAGATCTTCCAAAGTTGCGCCCATCTCAATTGCCAAACCAAGCTCAGCAATCAAGTTGGAAGCTTCCAGACCTACGATTTGGCAACCCAATACAAGGCCGCTTTCTTCGTCAGCTACGATTTTCACGAAGCCTTCAGCGTGGTTCAAAGATACAGCACGGCCGTTACCCGCATAAGGGAACTTGCCAGCTTTTACTTTGTAACCTTTTTCTTTAGCTTCTTTTTCAGTGTAACCTACGCTGGAACACTCTGGATCTGTGAACACAACAGCTGGCATACATTTGTAGTCAACTACAGATGGTTGTCCTGCGATTGCTTCAGCAGCCACTTTACCTTCATAAGAAGCTTTGTGTGCCAGAGCCAAGCCAGATACGATATCACCGATTGCGAAGATATGAGGAATGCTAGTGCGACCTTGGTGGTCAACTTTGACAAATCCACGCTCGTCAACGTCAACACCAATCATATCGAGACCAAGTTCTCCATCTGTGTTTGGACGACGTCCAACAGTTACCAGCAGGTAATCTGCAGTTACTTCTTTGGACTCACCATTTACAGAGTACTTAACAGTTACATCTTTATCTGTTTGCTCAGCACTTTCAGCTTTTGCACCCGTTACGATTTCGATGCCTGTTTTCTTCATGTTTTTAGCCACGAGGCTAGTCATGTCTTTATCGAAACCTGGCAGTACTGTATCCAAACCTTCGATGATTGTTACTTTCGCACCGAATTTGGAGTACATTTGACCAAGCTCAGCACCGATATATCCGCCACCGATAACGATCATGCTTTTTGGTACTTCAGGCAAGTTCAGAGCTTCTGTCGAAGAAAGAATGCGTCCGCCAAACGGGAAAGGTTTCAGTTCGATTGGACGGGAACCTGTTGCAATAATTGCATTTTTAAATTTGTAACGCGGAGACTCGTGGTCATTGAATACACGAGCTTCGTTTTCGTTGATGAACATGCACTCACCGTTGAAAACTTCAACTTTGTTGCCTTTGAGCAAACCAGCTACGCCGCCAGTCATTTTCTTAACAACGCCGTTTTTGAACTCTTGAGTTTTGCTGAAGTCCACTTTTACGTTCTCAGCAGAGATACCAAAAGCTTCACCGTGAAGTGCAGACTCATATTGGTGTGCAGCAGAGATCAGGGCTTTGGATGGAATACATCCACGGTTCAAACAAACACCGCCCAGTTCGGATTTGTCTACGATCAATACGCTTTGGCCCAGTTGAGCAGCGCGGATGGCAGCTACATAGCCGCCAGGACCCGCACCAATTACTAATGTGTCGATATTGAGAGAAGCGTCGCCTACTACCATATCTTACACCTCCATAACAAGCAGCTCAGGGTTAGCGAGCAGCTGTTTAATGTAATTCATAAAGTTTTGTGCTGTTGCGCCATCGATGATACGGTGGTCAAAGCTCAGGGAAAGAGCCATTACAGGTGCTGCAACTACTTCGCCGTTTTTGATCACTGCTTTTTCGCTGATGCGTCCTGTTCCAAGAATAGCAACTTCAGGGAAGTTGATGATTGGAGTGAAGAACATACCGCCAGCAGAACCGATGTTACTGATGGAGATTGTGCTTCCTCTCATTTCATTCGCGCTCAATTTGCCCTCACGACCACGAGCAGCCAGATCACGGATAGAATCAGCAATCATCCAGATGGATTTACGATCAGCATCTTTGATAACAGGAACGATCAAGCCGTTGTCTGTATCTGTAGCGATACCGATGTTGTAGTATTTTTTGTAAACAATTTCGTTAGCTTCTTCATCAATCATAGCGTTCAGAGCCGGGAATTGGCGGGAAGCCGCAACCAGTGCTTTAACGATGAATGGCAGATAAGTAACTTTTGTTCCTTTTTTCTCTGCAATTGGTTTCATGCGAGTACGGAAAGCAACCAATTCAGTTACGTCCACTTCGTCCATGATTGTAACGTGAGGTGCTGTGTAAGCCGATTTAACCATTGCATTAGAGATCGCTTTACGGATACCTTTGAATGGTACGCGCTCTTCTTCAACGTGTTGATCAGCTGCAGCTGCTGGTGCTGCGGATTTTTTCTCTTCTTGAGCCGGAGCTTCGGAAGATGCCGCTGCGGAAGAACCGCCACCGTTTTTGAAGGATTCAACATCTTCTTTGGTTACTTTACCGTTGTTGCCAGTGCCGTTAACCTGAGCGATGTCTACACCTTGTTCGCGAGCAAATTTACGCACGCTTGGTGTTGCCAGAACGTCTTTGGCAGGTACTGCCGGAACGCTGTTGTTGCCGCCTTCTTTAGCTGCATCCGAGCTGGAAGCTGCTGCAGAAGAACCGCTTGTGTCAGCTCCGCCTTGAGCTGCATCTTTCTCTTGCTCGCCTTGATCGCCAGCAGGAGCGTCGTCTTGCTCAGGAAGTTCGCCTTCTGCATCGATGATCGCTACAACTTCACCAACGTGGCAGACTTGACCGTCTTTAGCGAATACTTCTGTAACTGTTCCGTTAACCGGACAAGGTACCTCTACAACCGCTTTGTCGTTCTGTACTTCCATGATGATGTCGTCGTCAGTTACTTTGTCACCGACTTTGATGTGCATCTTGATGATTTCGCCTTCGTGCAGGCCTTCGCCCAATTCAGGGAATTTATATTCAAATTTAGCCAACTGAAAAACCTCCTTGATTATGTGCTCAATCCTGAAAACAACCCTTAACTCCAAGAAACAACTGTTACTGCTAATGCAAATAACTGTTACTCAAGGGGCTAATGGCTGTTTACAGTGCAGCTTGCGCTGCGGTGTGAATCACCATACTGCGCCTTGCGGCATGTCAGATGATTAAATTAGAAATTTACGACTTTGTTAACCGCAGCAATGATACGCGCCGGGTTAGGCAGCCATGTATCTTCGATTTGTGCAAATGGATATACAGTATCCGGGCCAGCTACACGCAGAACCGGAGCTTCCAAGTGCAGGATTGCTTTTTCATTGATTTGGGCAATGACTTCAGCTGCAACACCTGCGCTCTTTTGAGCTTCCTGTACAACAATTGCACGGTTTGTTTTCTTAACGGAAGCAACGATAGTATCGATGTCGATCGGGCTAACCGTACGAAGGTCGATAACTTCAACTTTGATTCCTTGTTTTTCAAGTTCATCTGCTGCTTTCACAGAAGTGTGAACCATCATACCGTAAGTAATGATCGTTACATCGGAACCTTCACGAACAACGTTCGCTTTGCCCAATTCAACAACGTAATCTTCTTCAGGCACTTCTGCACGGAAAGCATGGTACAAGTTCAAGTGTTCCATGAAGAATACAGGATCGTTATCGCGAATAGAAGCGATCATCAGACCTTTTGCATCGTAAGGGTTAGAAGGAATTACGACTTTGATACCTGGTGTTTGCGTGAGCAGACCTTCCAGGGAATCTGTATGCAATTCTGCCGCTTTTACACCGCCACCGAATGGTGTACGGAATACGATTGGAGAATTGTATTTTCCACCGGAGCGGAAACGCATACGAGCAGCTTGCACTACCATTTGGTCAAGGGCTTCGAAGATAAAACCAACGAATTGGATCTCAGCAACCGGACGGAAGCCTTGTACACCCAGACCTACAGCCAGACCACCAATAGCGGACTCAGCCAGTGGTGTATCGAATACACGCTCTTCGCCAAACTCTTTTTGCAGACCTTCCGTTACACGGAAAACGCCGCCTACATTACCTACGTCTTCACCGAAAAGCAGAACGTTAGGATCACGTTTCAACTCCACGCGAAGCGCATCACGGATTGCTTCTTTCATGTTCATTTGTGCCATTTGCTTCATTTCCTCCTTAAACATTGACAGTTCACATTTGAATTCGTACATGTATACCGGGACATTAAAGTCGCGGATGTTTATGCTTTATCGGAAAAAACTTATTGGAAATCAGCTTTTTGCTCTTCCAAGTGCTTAGGCGTTTGTTCGAACATGCTGTCGATCAAGCCTGAAATCGTCATTTTCTCGGTTTTTTCCGCTTTTTTGATCTCTTCATTTACTTTAGCTTTTGCTTCTTCTTTCACACGTGCTGTATCTTCTTCAGTCCAAAGACCTTTTTTCTCCAGATATTTAGCGAAACGTGCGATAGGATCTTTAGCAGACCATTCTGCCTCTTCTTCTTTTGTACGATACTTGGAAGCATCATCCGAAAGGGAGTGAGGACGGAAACGGTAAGTTACTGCTTCGATCAATGTTGCGCCTTCTCCGTTACGTCCACGCTCAGCAGCTTCCTGAACAGCTTTGATAACAGCGAAGATGTCCATACCGTCAACTTTAACACCTTTGATACCTGCTGCTACCGCTTTGTGAGCGATGGACAGAGCTGCTGTTTGTTTAGCAAAAGGAGTTGTGATGGCATAACCATTGTTTTGTACAAAGAAGATAACAGGCAGTTTGTATACACCAGCGTAGTTCAGACCTTCATAGAAGTCACCTTCAGAAGAACCGCCATCACCTGTGTACGTGATAACAACTTGTTTTTGTTTCTTCAATTTGTAACCCATAGCGATACCCATTGCATGCAGAATTTGTGCACCAATGATGATTTGTGGCATCAATACATTAACGCCATCTGGAATTTGTCCACCATGTTGGTGTCCACGGGAGTACAAGAATGCTTGATAAAGAGGAAGTCCATGCCATACGAGTTGCGGAATGTCACGATAGCCAGGACATACAAAGTCTTCTTTTTCAATTGCAAATTCACTACCAACCATTGTAGCTTCTTGACCAGATACTGGAGCATAGAAACCAAGACGACCTTGACGGCCCAGGTTTACTGCACGGTCATCCCAAGTACGGGTAAATACCATGCGGTACATAATTTCTTTTAATTGATCATCGGAAAGTGTAGGCATCATGTCTTTGTTAACAATTTCGCCGTCAGGAGACAGCACGGACAGAGCTTCTACATCCTCTGTATACACTTCATAAGGAACCTTGCTCATTTTTTTCTTCACCTCAACAAAAAATTTGAATATCAAGTTCCGCTGTTATAATATTATTATACACCTGTTTCACTCCATACGTCAAAGAAATCCGTAATTTTTTTATGTTTCCTGCCGGATTGTATGTATAACAGGGGCTTAATATTGGTATAACAGCATAATACATGACTGCGTGTTTGACCTAACCCCGCACAAGGGTAATCTTACCGTATTGCGCGGTCGAATGCAAAAAATTAACCGAGAAAGGTGACGTTTTATGACGGATTCCCGCTATTTGAAACGCACGATTGTGAAGGAAGAGATTGAAAGTCGCTATCTCGGAGAGAAGCGAACGCTCCGTATTTACCTTCCTCCGGGCTATAACGAATTGCTTAGCTACCCTGTCGTATATTGTCAGGATGGCGAAGAATTTTTTAATTTCGGACGAATTGCTACAACAGCTAACCAAATTATTCTGGACGAAGGAGCCGAACCTTTCATTATTGTAGGGGTTCAGGTCGATGTGTCCGTGAGAACGAGGGAATATGCTCCATTTGGAGATCGGTTCAAGGCATATACCGCTTGCTTCGCTGAAGAGATTATTCCCTATATAGAAGAGAAATATCCTGTGCGCCGTTCTCCGCAGGAACGCATTCTTGCCGGAGACTCGCTCGGTGGCAGTGTTTCGCTTCATCTTGCTCTGTTATATCCGGATCTGTTCACACGTGTGATCAGCCTGTCTGGCGCCTTCTACTCTGCTTCTCAGGAAATCTATGCCGCAGCTGAAGATCTTTCTTGGCTCTCGATCTGGATGATTGTTGGTTTGCAGGAGACTGATTTCGAAGCAGACACAGGTACGTATGATTTCGTTCAATTAAACCGGGATACTCGAGAATTGCTGGAAAAACGTGGTGCCCTCGTCTCCTACCAGGAGAAAGACGGAAAACACCAATGGGGTTTTTGGCAGAAGGAATTGCCCGAAGCATTACTTTATTTTCTCCAGGAAAGATAAAAGGACCACTTTAACAGGCGGCTGAAATGCCGCTATTGTTTTTTATTTTAATGATACCGCTTACAATTGTAACCTGAAAAAGAAGCAGGATATCCCGCTTGCTTTAAGTGCTCTACTCCTGCTTCTTTGTCGAATTACAAATTAAGCATGAATTTCGTTTACCTTTTAGGCTAAGGAATGTTCCGCTTCAATCTTTCTCAACAGAACATCGCAGCCTGCGTTAACCAGCTCGTACACCTCTTCAAAATTGCCTGTGTAATATGGGTCAGGTACTTCTCTGAGTTTTCCCTCGGGAAGCATGTCCATGAACTTGATGATGTCCGCCTCAGCTCCGCCTGGAACGTTGCGCACATTATCTGCATTGGAATTATCCATACACACAATGTAATCAAATTGAGTAAAGTCTTCGCTGGCGAACTGTCTTGCTGCCATGTTGGTATAAGAAATCTGGTACGAATCCAGCAATTTTCGAGTCCCTTCATGCGGAGGTTTACCAACATGCCAGTCCCCTGTACCCGCTGAGTCCACACGAATCTGGTGTTCAAGCCGCTTCTCCAGGACTTTGTGACGCAAAACGGCTTCAGCCATTGGTGATCTACATATATTACCCAGACATACAAACAAAACATTAATCATATTAATCCCCCTTGCTTAACGTACGTTGAAGTACCGACGATGTTGGCTGTGTCACAATGTTCTCTGGCTGAGGACTGACGTTTCCGGTCTCAGATGGTACGAGCGAACGACGTGGCAGTTTCCATTTATAATGTACAGAGCACATCCGGAAGAACACAACGGCCGCGAAACAAAATAATAATCCAGCATTCGTTGTTAACCAACCCATACCTATAACAAAACCGGCTGTCATTGCCCATACAGCATAGATTTCGTCACGCAATACAAGCGGTTTACGTCCAGCAAGCACATCACGAATAACGCCTCCACCAATGCCGGTCATTACTGCTGCAACGATAACTGCGCTAATGGGATGTCCCATGTTCGCCGCGTACAGCGCCCCTTGAATTGCAAATGCTGCGAGTCCGATTGCATCAAACAACGCCTCTGTTCGCTTCCAGTGACTAATCCACTTGAGAGGTAATATAAACGCAATCGCTACAGATACTAAGGCTAACATAATAAGTGATCCCTGACTCCATAGTGTCGTTACAGGTATACCTATAAGTACATTCCGGATAATCCCGCCTCCGAATGCCGTGACAAGTCCAAGCACTAGTACACCCAGAATGTCATACTCCTCTTCCATTGCCACGAAAGCGCCGGACATTGCAAATGCGATAGTGCCTATAATGCTGAATACTTCAAAAATGTGTAAGTCCAACCTGTTCAAACCTCACTTTTCAAGTCATCTCCATGTCGCTCTACCCATTGTATCCGCGAGCACTTAAATTGTGCAACCACATTTTGTGGATTATACTGGTTTGGTGAATATATTTGTACAGGTTCCAACATTATATTTGGACTATGAACTATTTTTCTCTGAATTAGGAAGGATGAAATAAAATGACGGCGAAACGGATTATTATTTTTACAGGCGGAAACTTATCTGTAGAATTACTTCAGGAAATACGAGAAGATGATATGATCATCGCGGCCGATCGCGGTGCATTATTTTTAATTGAACACGGCATTCAGCCTCACATTGCAGTTGGTGACTTCGACTCCATTAATGAAGAGGAACGTATTATTGTAAGTAACAATAGCATTCGATTCATTACATGTGACCCTGTTCATAAAGATCTTACTGATACAGAAATGGCTTTTGAGACAGCGCTAGATTACGAACCATCTCACATCTTAATGTTAGGTGCTACAGGTACACGTATGGATCACACACTCGCCAATGTACATATCATGGTTCGCGCGATGCAGCATCATATCTCCTGTGCCATTCAGGACAAGCACAACTACATGACACTGACCACATCCAAAGCTGAAGTTGAGCACCGTGACTATAAATATGTTTCTCTGCTCCCCTTGACTCATGAAGTTACAGGAATAACTCTAGATGGTTTTATGTATCCACTAGATCAAGCCACCATACGCATGGGACAATCCTTGGGTGTAAGCAATCAGCTCTTAGGCTCCTCCGGTACAGTCACTATCGATAGCGGCTTATTACTGATTATTCAGAGCAAAGATTGAATCTACTCGTATGCTTTATAGTTATTTATTACGTTTTTGTAACCAGTGATTCAATGAAGTAAATAGGTTCACACATAATAAAGACCCTTGATATTCAAGGGTCTTTGTTATTTCATCTTTATTCTTCATCCGTCAATGATTAATTTTTTGACATTTTTAATCATATTTTAATAAACATACCCAAACCATTGTGGCGCAAGGGATTACACTTCCCTATCCAATTTCTAGGCTGTTACAAAGCTGTTATACTCGCTCTAGCAACTTAACGAAAACGAATTTTGGAGGTACTAACTAACATGAGAACAAACATCTTTGTCCAAAAGGCCGTAACCGTCGGGTTGTGCGCTACACTAGGTTTTGGAGCTGTACTAATGACTAACGCACCTGTTGCACAGGCAGCAACTGCTTCTGTATCCACAGGTCAACAGATTGTTAACTATGGCAAAAAATTCACTGGAACTCCATATAAATTTGGTGCTTCAACTTCAACAACCAAGGTTTTTGACTGCTCTTCTTTTATGAAATATATTTTCAAAAAGTATGGTGTAGATTTGCCGCGCACTTCCGTGAAACAATCCAAAGAAGGTAAAGCTGTTTCTAAAGCTAATCTGCGTGTCGGAGATCTGGTATTCTTCTCCAGTGGTAGCCGTTCTACCGGTTCCAATGTCACTCACGTAGGCGTTTATGCGGGAAATGGTAAGATTCTGCACACGTACGGATCTCCAGGCGTAACCCTCTCTGATCTGGACTCTGGTACTTGGAAGAGAACGTATGTTAAAGCTCGTCGTGTACTTTAGATTCACATCATAGCTAATGAGTAAGGACCGGGGTTTATTATCCGGTCTTTTATTTTTACCCTCTTTTTGCCACACTTTAAACTGGTGATTCATGGAACTAACTTCGTAATCTAATTTTTATCATGCAGCATATAACCGATCCCACGCACAGTATGAATCAGTTTCACACTTCTTCCCTTATCCACCTTAACCCTCAGATGTTTGATATACACATCCACAACGTTGGTATCCATCGCATACTCATATCCCCATACTTCCCGCAAAATATCACTCCGGGTACATGCTTCATTCACATGCAGGGCCAGGAATTCCAGCAATTCGTACTCTTTTGGTGTTAATGTCAGGTATTCACCCGCACGATTTACCCGTCTTGAACGCAAATTCACTTTAAGATCATGAACTACAATTACTTCTTCGCCCTCTGGTGTTGCATTCGCAAAAACACGCAATAAGTTTCGTATTCTGGCAAGCATTACGGTCATGTGGATAGGTTCCTCCATCACGTCATTAGCTCCATAATCCAGCCATTCCACGATGAACTGAGGAGATGCAATTGAAGTAATAACCAGTAGAGGTATAACCTGACCTTTATCTAACCATCGTTTTAATTCTAATTTCTGATCCTGGCCACAATGTTTCGTCCCCTCTTCCCGGTCTACCAGGATGATCAGGTTAATATGCAACAACGAAGGCTCGACGGATTGGTTTAGTTCGGACCACTCCATTCGTTGCACCTCATACCCTTCGCTACATAAAACATCCTGAATAAGGCTGACCTGCTCTCCTGCTCCAATCAGTAAAATGACTGTTTTCACTCTTTTTCACCCGGCCTGTCTCTATCCCCACCGCTCGCAGCAATGGTTGGTACAGATAGCATGCCGTAAAATGAAAAAGTCCATTCCCTTAAGGGAACAGACTTTGCTTCTTTCTTGCTTTAACCAAAGTAGCGATGGACGAGCGTACGTGCTTCAGCTGTGTCTTTTGTTCCGTGTACGAGGACACGTCCATCTTGGAAAATAACCATTCTATGGACTCCTGTTGTAAAAGAAACCAGAAACGGATTGGATTCCACTTTTCCTTCTTGAAGCCTGTTCAGGCGATCTGCTGTATGTTGAAGATCCAGATTCATGCGCCTTGCAGGTCGGATCTGAACGGTGTCCCTGCCACACAACACATCTGTTTTCTCCAGATTGGACGCAGAAAGATATGGATACGTTGCCGAAGTACCGCAGGAAGGACAGTCTTTCTTTTTCGCACCATCCACATTGATGGATATGTATTCGTTCCTCCACACGTCAAATGACAACAACTTACGTCTCAATGCATTTGCATTGCCACTAAGTAACTTCATCGCTTCTGCTGTCTGATTCGCCGTTACCATCTGTACCGCTTGAGGTATGATGCCAGACGTATCACAGGTATCTCCACCCAGAGGGACTTCACCCAGCAAACAATTTAAACATGGCGTATCTCCGGGCATAAACGTATAGGTAATACCATAACTACCTACGCATCCACCATAAATCCAGGGAATACCGTACTTCTGTGCCATATCATTAATAAGTAGTCGGGTATCAAAGTTATCCGTTGCATCCATGATCAAGTCTGTATGCTGAACGAGTTCTTCCAACTCATCTACTCTGACGTCCAACACTTTCCCTTCCACATGAACCGTGGAATTAATGGCAGATAAACGTTTTTCCGCCGCCATTGCCTTCGGTATCCGCTCCATCGCGTCCTGTTCTACATATAATTGCTGCCGCTGCAGGTTACTCCACTCCACATAATCACGATCCACAATCGTTAAGTGTCCGACTCCTGAACGAACTAACGTTTCTGCAATTCCTGTTCCAAGTGCGCCAGCGCCTACAATTAAAACTCTGCTGCCCTTTAATCTGGCCTGGCCTTCCTTGCCAAGTGGCGCGTACCGTTCCTGTCTGGAATAACGATCGGCCTGCTCGGAAGATGTTATTTGATCTGTCATGTATGAACCATTCCTTCCACCGGACTACTGGCTGCTGCATAACGCTTTACGGGAATCATGCCTGCCTCATATGCCAATCTACCCGCTTCTACCCCCAATCGCATCGCTTTAGCCATGCTCACTGGATCCCCTGATCCGGATACGGCTGTATTTAACAATACGCCATCGGCACCAAGTTCCATCGCATAAGCAGCATCTTTTGGAGAGCGCAATCCTGCATCTACAATTACAGGAACAACGGCCTGCTCAATGATGATACCAAGGTTATAGGGATTGATGATGCCTCTGCCAGCTCCGATGGGAGAAGCGCCAGGCATTACAGCATGTACGCCAAGCAATTGCAGCCTTTTGGCTAGAATTACATCATCCGAAATATAAGGCAATACCGTGAATCCCTTTTCAAGCAAAATTTCGCAAGCCTTGTACGTTTCAATCGGATCTGGGAATAACGTAATTCCATCTCCGATGACTTCGACTTTTATCATATCACAAAGTCCTGAAGCCCGCGCAAGCTTAGCAATCCGCACCGCCTCTTCCGCAGTGGAAGCACCAGCCGTATTCGGAAGAAGAGTGTATTTGTCCAGATCCAACGTATCCAGGAAATGCTTCTGGTTACGCTCTTCCAGATTCAGACGACGAACAGCAAAGGTTAAAACTTCCGTTTCAGATGCTTCCACAGCCTGACTTTGCACTTCCAGATCCGAAAACTTGCCTGTTCCGAGCAATAATCTGGACTCAAACGTATATTTACCAATGTTCAACATCATCAACCGCCTCCTACAAAATGTACAATCTCAATTCGATCGCCTTCTCTTAATGCCGTCGTTTCATGGTACTCGCGGGTTAAAATATGCTTATTCAGCTCTACAACTACAGTCTTGACTTGCAGATCAAAAGATTGAAGCAGTTTATCCACACGATTCAATCTGTCTTCAATCTCCATCCGTTGACCATTAACGATGATATTCACTGCACCACTCCCTTTCTGTTCAATCGCTCAGGGCTCAGCGCCTCAATTCCGAGCTCTTCTGAGCTTTTGCCCGCGAGCAATTCAGCGATTAGTCTGCCTGTTATCGCACTGAGCAAAATACCGTTACGGTAATGTCCAAAGGCGGCAAACAGCCCGGGAACACTTTCGCAAGCACCTATATAAGGCAGACCATCCGGAGTTGTCGGCCTTACGCCTGCCCACGCCCGCAAAAATTGTGCTTCTTTCATCCCAGGCACCCAGTGGGTAGCCGCTGTTAGCAGCTTCTGAACACCCTGTACAGAAACGTTTAAATCCGTTCTGCCTGGCAGACTGGTTGCCCCGAGCCAAACCTCTCCATTGGCTTTGGGAACAATATAGATATCCTCTGCATACACCGTTCTGTCAGGTCTGTACCCTGCATGTTCATCTGAGAACTGAACGGCGGATATTTCACCTTTTACCGACCACACAGGCAAGCTCAGATTCACATGTCTCATCAACTCTTCACTCTGTAATCCAGCCGCTATAATGACATGTTTGCATTTCATCTCACCGATCGATGTGGTGATCCCCTGCACGCCGTGTTCGTTTGCTTGCACACGTATATCCTGTATGCCCTCCATAACCCGTGCTCCCAATGCTTGAGCGGATTCAGCATATGCCTTCGTTAGATGGACAGGAAGAATCTCACTCTCGTAAGGTCTGTAGTAGGCTCCATACGTATCTCTGTTAAGCCATGATGCCTCCTGTTGCACAACGGAACGGTCCCACCACACCTCATCAGCAGAAGCAGACAACGCAGACTTCCGATTGTCCTTATAACTACTTAATTCACTGTATGAACGAAAAGGAGTTAGGAATCCCTGGCGTTGCAGACCAGTCTCTACCTCACTGAGTGTAGCCATTAGCACCTGTTGCTCGATAAGTAACTGCCTGCTCTGCCTGGCAAGCTTAGCCATCAAAGGATGAGCAAAATCCTCACTGTCTGCTGCCAGCATCCCAGCCGCTGCGCAAGAAGTCCCTCCTGCAATCGCCGAACGCTCCAGTAACAGCACATCCTGTCCACGGGAAGCAAGCTCATACGCAATGGCACATCCAACAACGCCTCCGCCTACAATAATCGTTTCTGCATAAATCTTATCCGGTCTATCAGTAATGATCTTTTTCATCCTCTCATCTCCTTGATTCAGCGGCTCAAACTTTCTGTAGCAACGATAGCCTGCTTTAATAATGCAGCAGCCCGATCCGGGGAATCGCTCGCCCATACATTCGAGATCACAGCGACTCCCTGTGCGCCTGCAGAGCGAATAGCGTGAATGTTTCCCGGTTCGATGCCCCCAATCGCCATGACAGGAATGGAGACACCAGAGCACACTTCAGCCAGAGCATATAATCCTCTTGGTTCAAGATCAGGCTTACTGTTGGTTGAGTAGACATGCCCGAAGAAAAGGTAATCGGCTCCCCGTTCTTCAGCGATTTTTGCCTCATCGATTGAATGAACAGATACACCCAGACGAATTCGCTGGACATTGCTTATAACAGCAGGGTTGTAGTTACGTATAGCCTCTTGCCCCCAATGTACACCGCCATAGATGTCATTCTGTGGTGGCAGTTCTGAACCATTGATAACGATGCGACAAGACGGAACGCCAACACCACGCAGACTTTCAGCCCAACCGATCTTTTGTTGCCACGAGAGTTGTTTCTCTCGTATATGGATGTAGTCCACCCATGGCCAAACGTCCTTTGCAGCTTTTACAAAAGATGCTTGATTCCCTACACCCGTAGATACAACATGCAGTTCAAATGATCCGTGTACACGTTCATGAGAAATTACCGTACTTTTCATCTCCTTCCATGCGTGAATGCTATGAAAACACAAAAAAGCCACTCCCGTAGGGGAGTGGCTGCGTATTAATTATAGGACCAGATGACTGACTGATACATACAGTTCATTTCGTGCAATAAAGCTATAGACCTTATAGCCATAACGTTATACACGCAACTGCATGTTTCAATTCGTTAAGCAGACGGTTGAAATCCTTCCGAATTGCCGTTTGCTCACGTCATTCACTGAAACGCGCTCGCCACTTCCCTACGCTGGTATGATCCAGATCAGGTGCAAAGGGTCCGGAATCGCATTCTTCCATCTCAGCCACATCGTGCGGCCCCCCTAGTGTTCATATGAAGTTGTAGCCTATGTTACCATAGACGGATTTTTTTGTCACCGTCATTTCTGTTAAACATTGTCTTGAATCTTCTAGTTTTTCTCAGACCATTCTTCGACATTCCATGTTTTGGTGACCCAACCCTCGTAAAAATCAGGTTCATGAGATACCAGTAACACCGTTCCCTTGAATTCTTGCAAAGCACGTTGCAACTCCGCTTTCGCTGTGACATCCAGATGGTTTGTCGGCTCATCGAATAGAATCCAGTTGCTTTCACGCATCAAGAGTTTGCATAAACGAACCTTGGCTTGTTCTCCACCACTCAGCATGTTAAGCGGACGGGTAATATGCTCATTTTTCAACCCACAGCGAGCGAGATGACCCCGGACCTCATTCTGGGTCAAATGTGAAAACTCATTCCAGACATCCTCAATCGGCGTGATATTTCCAGCACGAACTTCCTGCTCAAAATAGGCCGTTTCGAGATAATCTCCCAAAAAGGTCTTTCCACTGAGTGGAGATATTTTGCCCAAGATGGTTTTCAGCAGCGTCGATTTACCCACACCATTACAACCTACGATGGCAATTTTCTCACCACGTTCAATTGTCATTGTCATCTTAGGCAGCAAAGGATACGTATATCCAATTTCAAAATCAATGCCCTCAAAGACCGTTTTGCTACTCGCACGGGCATCCTTGAATTTGAACGTTGGTTTGGCCGCTTCATCTGGACGATCAATACGTTCAATTCTGTCCAGCTGTTTCTCCCGGCTCTTCGCTCGACCCGAAGTTGAAGCACGTGCCTTATTACGCTGAATGAAATCTTCTTGCTTCTTGATGTACTCTTGCTGTTTCTCGTATGCATCAATATGCTGGGCTTTATTCATATCAGCCATCTCAAGGAACTTGTTATAGTTCGCTGCATATCTCGTTAATTTGGCAAATTCCAAATGATAAATGACATTTACGACTTCATTCATGAATTCCGTGTCATGGGAAATTAAGAGGAACGCATGAGGGTAGTCCTTCAGGTAACGTGACAACCATTCAATGTGCTCTACATCCAGGTAGTTGGTCGGCTCATCCAGCAAAAGGGCTGTAGGCTTCTCAAGCAGAAGCTTGGCAAGAAGCACCTTTGTACGTTGTCCACCACTTAGAGCTGCGACATCCCGATCAAGACCAATTGCGGACAAACCAAGTCCATTGGCCATCTCTTCCACTTTTACGTCAATCAGATAAAAGTCGCCCTGTTCCAGTTGTTCCTGAATATCGCCCATCTCTTCCAGCAACTGCTCTAGCTTATCTGGATCTGCATCTGCCATCTGGTCCGTTATATTCATCATTTCTTTTTCTAATTCAAGCAACGGAAGGAAAGCATCTTTAAGAACGTCACGAATGGTTTTGCCTGGGGTAAGCTTCGTGTGCTGATCCAGATATCCATAACGGACCTTAGGTGTCCATTCCACTTTTCCACTATCTTTAAGCAATTTACCGGTAAGGATGTTCATTAATGTGGATTTACCCACACCATTGGCACCAACAAGTCCTACGCGCTCTCCCGCAAGTAAACGAAACGATACATTTTTAAATAACGTGCGATCTCCAAAATTGTGACTTACGTTCTCTACTGACAATAAACTCATAAGATGAGGTTGCTCCTATCTATTAGACATTACTTTTATTATTGTTCCGAAACCCTATTCTAGCACAGGTCCCGTCTTTTCTGAAAGTAATGTAAACAGTTCAGGAACCTCTTACATAATTTTGTCATACAGGCTACCCTAACGATTAGAGCATTTATATTCGAAATAGCCTTGTGCAGCTGCTTGTCTTGCGTCTGTAAACACCTCTTCAGCACGGTAACCATTACCACAAGTGGAGGGATAATAGTACTTGATACCCGTTAAAGGATCTACCCCACCTACGATGGCCGTTTTCTTCACAAGTCTGCCTCCACCGATTGCGTAGTTGTTGATCTTCTGGTCACCCACACCTATACCTTGGATAAAGGCCATAATCCCTGTATCGTTAATGGAGTTGTACCAATCTTCCTGCGCAATCAGGGGCATCGTAAACGTATAGGAAATACCGTTCTTTCTGGCAAACTCATTATGGCGGTTAATCACATCAGCCAGATCATCCTGCACAGTAGTCACAATCCGGCTTTGTCTAACTTGCTCAAATACGCTGGTATTCTGAAGTAAAGGAATCTGAGAGCTAGCAGCGAGTTCTTTTTGAAATCCTTCAATCCATTTCCCTGCGTTTGCGTCATAGGCATATACGTAGTCGTCCAGTGTAAAGTTAATACTGTTACCATTAGAATCTGAATATGTATAAGGTTTCTTGGGGCTCCACACTTGCCTGAAAGAATCTTCACGATGACCCGTCAACTCTGTTTCTGTGGACATCATATAATAGCCATCATAATCCAGAATAACCACGGCAGGAATGTAATTAAACATGTTTCGAATAGCTGCGGGATCATCCTGAATCCCTATATTCAAAGCCATCGTCTGCGTAAATGTTAACAAGGCAAGCTCTTTGTCCGCTTTAACAAACTTGGTTGAATCATAACCGGCTTCATCATTTTGCTTCTCATTTTGATGCATCACTGCACCTGCATCCATGACTGCAGTTTGAAGTGCAGATCTGTATCGTTGGCCAAGATATTGAGCCTCCTCGGCATCTTGCGTATGGAGTGAGATGATCCAAAAGAGCGGGAAAAAGATCAACACAAATACAATGGATAGTTCAGTAATCTTCATTGAGGACCATACCTCCGTATGTTACAAATACTGCTGAAGCCTGAACCGTGCCACTCAACCATTCACGAATGAGCATGGAAGGTGTACGATTTGTATTTTGGAGCGTCACGGTGAAAAAATCCCCTGTCGTCAACGTATATCTTCGGCCAGGATCATCAACCGGTATCACACCTGAGGATGGGAATAGTCTTTCTCGAATCTGAGCTGCATAATATCCATCCTGCACCACTTCATAGGTCCCGTTAAAACTGTTATTGTCCATCGGGTCTATATAGTGAGGTACATATTTCTTATGTAAATGTTCCATCGACACCTCATACACATTGCCCGTCTGGGCCAGTTGCTCCTCAAAATCAGCCAACATTCGAGGTGAAATATACCCTTTCGTTCGGACAGCATCAACAAAACGTGTTACATTCTGAACAGCCGTCATACGTGCTATATCATCCTGCCGATCGGCTGTTTCAGCAGCTGGGTACACATAGAGCAGAAGGACTGCGAGCAATACGGCAAGCAGCTTGGATGCGGCATTAATCAATTCACACTCGCCTCCTTCCAAAAAACAATCTTGAGCAGTTCTCCAGTTTCATTTCTTATAAACTCTGGTCTGTAGGTGGCATCGAGCTGGACAGGAATCGTCGCTGTTTTGCTGACAAGTGGATCGATCACATACGAAGTTCCATCTACCTCCACAGTAATGCCTGTGCCTGTCATCTGTCTAACGGTATGCAACACTTCCGCACCACTATACTGATACGGATTGGTGGTATGCAGTGTTGTTGTCAGCCGACCTTCCATGCCTGCTGTTGTCTGTACTCTGTCGTTCAAGGCCGCTGATAAAATCTTAACATTCTGTTGCCCGTACAGGCAGGCTGTCACAAACAGGACAACCGCCGTACAAAACAACATGAGATGCTGTGTATTCCGGGACATGTTAAACCAACTCCTGTCAGGATTGCTGGAAGATCAGCCCTCTTACCACGTTCGAACGGTCTTTTACGATAATGGCTTTGAATTTACCACTTGGATTGACATATTGATTTTCTTTTTCACTCATGGTCTGGTTAATAATCCCCACTTTATCGTCGGGTGCAATAACCGAGCCGTAGTCCGCATTATTGAGATCCTGTGAAATGTTTAATTGATTGCCGTACCATTGACCCGCTTTATTTTTACCTGTAATAACTTGAATACCGAACTGATCCTTGTCCGCATATTTACGCAGCGCATTCGTTACCTGTGATCCACTGATGGTTGTTCCGTCATATACCGTAAATGCAGCCTGGGACAACTCGGTTTGGATATCAGCAAAATTGTTCTGGGCCGTCTTGGTTGCCTCCTGAGCCGAAATAAACAACAGAACTACAATTGTGATCAAAGCGATTGTTAAGAATATCCCTGCTGCCACCTTTAAAGCGCTTGATGCATTGTTCATGATAAATCCTCCCAAGTTATAAGTTATTAAACTATTTCAGACTGTCACACAGATGAATTGTGCTACAGTTTCTGAATTTGCTCATAATAAATGCTCATCTGTAAGAAGCTCATACCGACTAATGGAATAACCAGATACAAAAAGATAAGGGCGTACATAGGTGTAAATCCAATGGTTCTCCCCCATGATGCTTTGACATCTATCATTTTGCTGTACTCCTGTTTGCGTTGTTCAAAATAAAATGCCATCATGCTCTCGAGATCATCGAAGGCTTCACGTATTGAGATTTTGCCAAGGGCAAGCTGCAATTTATCAACCAGTCTCTGGAACTCGGGCAAACCCGCCTCTTCCTTTAATTGTTCAAGTGCAAGCTCTGGTCCATGTTCAAAATGCAACAAACATTTTTGCAGCGGGCGCTTGAAAATGACGGCAAATCGATTAAGCCACTCCAATATTTCCTCGACTGACATTCGGTCCATCTCACGCAAAATGGAAATTACTGTCTGGAATTGATATATTTCATGTCGCATATCCAACCTTCGCATTTTCCGCTGAAATAACATGAGCCATACGGGCATGTAGTACCCTGCTGCACCCATGAGAATGGCTATAATCATTTCCCACCAGCGTACATATTGCTTGTTATACACCTCAAGTTTCTGCATAATGCGCGTGATGGTCTCATTCTGGGTATCATGGTCTAACTGAACTGGAGATAACTGCTGTAACGCTTTGGAGACTTCTTCGTATGTAGCTCCTCGGTTCATTTCTACACTTTCCAACACGGATTGATCCAACGCTGTTTTTTCCTCAGCTTTCCTGAGATCCGCTTCAGCCATTGCACCAAACATTCGATCATCGCGGATTGGATCATACAAGATGTGGTTACGTTCAACCTGGTGCAACAGCAAGATGCACACCATTGTAAGGACCAAACAACCTGCGAATAACATCACTCGACGAATGGCAAGCCATTCGTATTTCAACTCTGAACTGCTCTCCCTCATGAGCCGTATCGTTTGACTGTACTGTGTACTGCCAGGTTTCGCCGCAAACAACATCGCCAATTTCCGTATGAAGATTTGCTTGTACAGAAACTGATCCAACCATGAATGCTTATGCCCTGACCGATAACGGGTCTCATCGTATTGCTGGAGTCTTTGCAGAAGCAAATAAGCAAGGATGATGATCACATAGATCGATATTTTGGTAACAAAACCGATTTTGCTGCGATAAAATTCATCCATCGTTGGGAAACTGACTCTAGCCCAGCGTTCGATCGGAGCGGTGAATAATACCGGAGCGAGCGCGATGATATTAAGTCCTTTGAGCAGGTAATCCAATTTATCACGCCGCAAAATCTCCAGATGAATCTCCTGAGTCAGATTACCAAGTCCCTTGAGATAGATAGACCCTTGTGCTCTGTCCTTATCCCCGAACTCCATGACCATATAGGAAACGCCTGCGAATCCTTTGAGAAAACGGTTGGGAGCCACTTCATAATAACGCTCAAGTGCTTCATTTGGATCTGGAGAAGTTAGAGCTTCGTAGATCAGTCTTACTTGTTCTGCTGCTTCTCCTGTACCTGCTTCAGCGGCTTCATAGAGCGCTTCCTCAACTATTCCATGCTGATGATACCGATGCCTTACATCTGCAAAGAGATCCAACATCTGCACCAGCAACCTTTTCTCCATACGACTAAGGCACATATCCAATACCAGGCTGTTTAGTACCACAGCACAGAGCACGGACAGTATTACAAAAGCGATACCCGGCTGCAGAAGAAACAGAATGACACTTATGCCGCCATAACCTCCAAGAACAATTAGAACCACTGTCATCGTCAGCCTGCGAAGTGAGGGCTCATCCCCAACATGGCGGAATGAAATACGTTTCTGCACCTGTAGAATATAAGCTGATAGCAATGGCACTTTCATTCCAAGACGGTAGGACTGCAACAAGATTGATCCCAGTCCTTTGAATCCCTTCCCGCTAGGAACAAAAATCACGCCGGATTGACTTGTTGAACCACCTCCTCTGTGACGTAACATGCTTAAAACCAGAAGTGTAATCAGCAAACCCCCTGCACAAATACTTAATACGAGGAGCAGAATCCATTTAATTGTCATGCTGATCACCCCAGTGTTGCTTCATAAACAGTTCAAATTTCTCGGCATCCTGTAATGTCATCTGGTCTCGCATATCCACCATGCTTCCAGAGGAGATTGGAGCTGTTGCAACATACGCTCCATCTCTGTACTCCACAACATTATGAAATGTAAAACCTGCCCTCTCTTCCACGCTATCACCTTGATTCGCACGAGGAAGACACTCCGTAATTCGTTCGATATATCTTCGTCCCTCAGCATCTTTCTTCATATGAACATCGAAGTTGATTACACTCACAACCTGCTCCTCAGCAATATGCTCATGCTGGAACATACCTGTCTTGAGCAAGGAATTTCGGAGGGAGAAGACCAGATCACGAAACGTTTTGGCATGGTGGGTAAACAGGGTGAACAGACTGGCAACCTGAGACATTTGAATCATCCAAGCGGCCACCTCATCACTCGCAACCTCACCGAGAATATTGACGGTACCATCCGTTTTTTTCTGCAAATCAAGCCCTTGTTGACCTGAAATGTGTTCGGTCTCTCGGAAGCTCAAAATATTACGCCGACTATAGATCCGTCTTAATTGAAGTTCAAACGCCATTTCCTGCACCCGAAGGGTGTACGATGCATAGATGTGTTTGACCATAGCCATAAGCAACGTTGTTTTACCAGAACCCTGTGCCCCGGTCACAGCTGTGATCCGGCTTCCTTTCATCAGGTATTGAAGCAATGTAATTGGCAGATCTGCGTTGTTACCCGTAATTAACTGTTCAAGTGAAGCATTCGGAATATCGAACTTCCGGACGAAGAACGCCCACGATTCTGCAAAAGGAGGTCTAACAACAACGACACGGGAGCCGTCTTTCATCTCGTTCACCTTGTATCCACTTGCTTCCGACAACTGTCCGGGGTAATTGTATTTGTATATATTCTGGCATACCCTTTTCAGTTCACGAATACTGCCGAAGGACAGAAAGGATAGATGAATGGACTTACCTTTATAGAAAATCCAGACACTTTCCATACCGCTAAGCGGTTCTTCATGTGCATTATCCTCCAGTCCTTGATCCAGCAAATCATTCCATGATGCCGGTTTTCGAAGTCCCATATTATGAACAGCATCAAGCATACCGCTGACACCACCACTAACACCGTCAATACGTTGGTCCCTTATCTCATCAACAACCGAGAATCCTTTATAATGTTGGTAGATACGTTGCACGATGATATCCGTCTTTTCTCTGAATCCAAGCTCTCGATATTCGCACTCGAACACATACTGAATATCCTCCTCAGAGATATAATAACTTCCTCCATCGTCCGTACCTTCCTCCATTCTCAGTCTGCCAAGATCGTAGGTATCAATCATTCGGGAGAGTGCATCCACACCGAATTGCTGTCGGTACAGATAAAATACAATTTCGAATCGGTCCTGGATCGTCAGCAAATCTGGTTCTGCAAACAAAATAACTTCATCCACATTTGATTTGTTCAGCCCTATGCTTCGGGTCAGGAGATCCCCTATCAGATTTTTGACATACGTTTTGTCGCTGATACTGCCTGAGACACAGCCCTTCAGTGCTTTTCTCATCTCGGCACGCTGATTAATTCTTCGACGATATTCTTCTTCATGCAGACCCGCATCCGCGAGCTGACTATGACTAAGCTCATGAAGTGAGTTCTTCACCTTCTCAATCAACATGTCAATCGTGAATGATTCCTGTTCAGGCACACGAGCACTCTTTGCACGAAGAAACGTTCTATACTTGAACCAGATATAAGTCAGGCACAGAATCAAAATCAAACTTATCCATATGGTATTCCAGAGCATCGGAGGTTCAGGCTCCCCTTTCCAGCCTCTTCAGAACTGTGCGCATACCTGCACCGTCCATAATCAGGCGAGCGAGTTCGCTCATGCTTGCAGCAAAACTCCCTTTACGAATATCCTTATCCTCAGTCAAACTTTCCAACTGCAAGTATCTAGCGACATCTCGCCGATTCATTGCATCTAGGTATCCGGTTGTGTACGGTATCGCAGATATCGTGCCTTTATATCTGAACTGTCGCTTAATATTGGAAAGCGTTGCACGGGAATGCAAATCGTATTTGTTAATGACGACATGTATATTCTTATTGTTCATTCGTTCTGGTAGGATCTCTTCAAAGAACAACTCCAGATTTCGCATATTTTGATCGAGATTAATTACAACATAGTCCGCCTGTTGCAGCTTGAGCTGTGAATCAACACCAGCATGATCCGCATCCAGAAGAACCAGATCATAATACTCGTTAGCTACATTTAGCAGCTTTTTCACTGTCTCACCATGTTCCTGAGGGGAACGTTCCATCTCATCAATTCTTCCGGTTAGGAAATCAAGTCTTTCCTTCAGAAGTGGCTTGGTATAATCCCTGAGATTGTGCTTATTCAGACTGCCGCTCGAATGCAGCCGTTCAATCGCATCCCAGCCACCCTCTTCAAAGGAGAACATAAAATCCGCTGAATCCGTATCTTTGGATGGTAGAGCAGCTTCTGTGCCAGTTCCGGCAAGGCCTGCATTAACAAGTAACACTCTTGTCCTGTAGTGAAGTGCCATCGCATAAGCACTAATTAATGTGCTTGAAGTGCAACCTGTTCCTGCAAAAGGGCTCCAAAAGGTAATTGTGCTCATGCTCTCATCCTCTCTGCTTCTTTCATCGCACGGCGACTGCGAACACTTTCCCAACCTGTTAACTGCTCGACCACGCGACACAACGATTTTTTGTAATTTCGTGACAGAGGTCCAAGATGAACTCGGCGATGATGCTCATTCTCAAGCTTAACTGCAGCTGTTAATTCATCCCACGGAAGCACTAAGGATTCTCCAGTCCACACAAACGGACTGCCCTCCAGATACGCCCACAGATAACGAGCTTCAAGCTTGCAGTCAACCCCGTTAATTAAGAGCCGCTGAAATGACAGCTCACCAGGCAATGACTGTTCTTCAAGCAACCGCTTCAACCAGCCCTTGCCACGTTCCAGATTGTAACGCTCATAATCACTCACCCAGACTCTTACATCAGCGGTTAGCCAGAGATTACGTGATGCAAAATGCGAGGTCTCCATGTCATATAACACATAGTCATAACTGTCCAATCGCTCTCCATTTACTTCAAGATGATTCTCTACAGCTGCTGAAGTGACAAAATGACAAGCGATATCAAATCCTTCAAATTCCGTAATTCGCAAAGACTGCTGACTATCACCCACGCCGTACCCATACTTCTGTTGTAAGGTTCCATCTACGAGTAGGACCTTGTTGCCTGTGGAAGCCAATATCTTGCAAAGATATAACATCAGATCATTCTTCTCACATAAACCCGCAAAGATCCATGTATGCATAGATGTTACAACTCCTTTCTTTTTCCCAAACTCCCTGTTATCTGAATTATTCTAAATTAAACCTCGGATTTCACTTTATTCTCCACCCGTTAACAAGCTCTGTTGTTCTGTTTGTGAAGCATCAGCAGGATCATTTACGCTTCCAGAATTAGCTCCTGCTCCGTTTCCTGAACCATCATTCCACATCACTCCATCCGACGTTGCCGGATTATTGGCTGATGGACGATTGTTATATGTAACTGAGGATTGTGCCACATCCTGTTCAACCCCTTTTGACGGTGCTGTCATGGAGGCGGCCAGTGAACTTTCAAGCGAACTTCGCACCTGTCTGGATAATTCCTGTTCGGCTCGTCGAACAATATTCGGATCACTCTCCAGCAGTTTTAACACTTCTGAATTGGCAGGATACGTCGCGATTGCAGGTGTCTGAAACTGTGGTTCTACATAGGTTAAGGCATAGATTGAAGCTTTATGTAAATAGGCATCTACAATTGCACTTGAGAGTGACAGAATTTCTTCCTCCGTCATCGTAATCCATAAGGTAGCTGCATTGAGTCGCTCCACTTTTTTCTTCGATAAGAGAACATAGTCTTGTCCGGTAGGGAATTGAATACGAACATCAATAATATCTCCCTTAACAAGTGAGGACGGCAGTAATACAACTTGCAGCTCTCGATTTCTTAAATCGGGAGGAGCCGGTACATCCTCATACACCATCTCGGTGGTAATGGCTGTTCCTTTTTTTAACTCTATTTTGGCCACTTGGCCTTCCATCTGCTTGGTACTGGACCAGAGGTTTCGCGGTGCTTGTGCATCCGGAACAGCAATGAGCTTCAGATCCTCCGGTAATATCGGTTCACCTGCTTCAATATCCCGAATCGTAACCCATCCTTGTGCTCCCGAATCCCATTGTTGCTTTAATTCAGCTTCCTTTTCCTCATATGCCGATAAATAACGGGCTTCTACAGCTGACCTGACATCCCCCATCGTTTTGACATTGTAAATAACATATCCTCCGAATACCAACCCTACAGCTCCTGCTCCGATAAGTCCGGCATAGATCAGTTGACGGCTTTGTTTTCTTAATTTAGACAAAAGAGGCTCTCCTTTCGTAATCTCTTCTAATCATGTACTTTCCTTCGTGAAAAGAACGAACGTTTCTTGGGTTGTCGTACCATCATATGCATTAAAATATGTGAAAACACTTTATCCATCTGTGCGTCCTTGTCAAAAGGATCGATATGTAACGGCAGACCATATACACTCGATGTATCCAGAGCTTTACGAATGCGCTGAACTGCCTCACTTGCTGCCAGGGGCAGACAATAGATCCATTTCTCTCGTGGATACCGATGATGTGATCGAACAAAAGCGCCAATCTCCGCCTGTCTCCATTCGGCACCTGAGCCTATAACAATCGGCAGATCTGCACGCAGGAATTCTTCCAGCCGGTTCTGGTCCTGACCACTACCGAGATCCATCACGATGAACTGATAACTCCCCCCAAGCAAAGACAAAATATCCGCTCGCCCGGATTGTTTCCAATAATGCACACCATCCACAGCAAACTGTCTGCCTGCTGGCACCGGTTTACCCGCTTGAGCGATTTGTTGAATCCTTGCAAAGGATTGAGAACGAGGTGACATTTCAATCACAGCTACTTTGAAGTTTTGCCTTTCGAGATAATGACTGATAGCTATAGCCGTGTGGGTAACCCCTACACCAGATGAAGCACCAGTTAGGGCAATAACTCTTGTTCCCCCATTCAAGGTCATCGTTGTATCTCCACCGGGAATTGTTCCGCCGGGTATTCGGAGCAGTTCCTTCCTTACCTCATCGGCAGATTGGAATCGCTCTTCGGCATTATACCTTAACAGTCTTCTCGCCACGGGGATGTATGTCCGCGGAACATCACTCCGGATAGAGCTTTCCACACCCTGAATCCATTCCGTATATGCACCACTTGTCATAAGATACAGTAGCAATGCTCCGAGTCCATATAGATCTGAACGTGCATCGGTCTGACCCGAGCCATATTGTTCTGGAGCGGCAAAACCAGCGGTTCCCAACTTAACGGTATCTTCAGCACTTTGCGGTTTGTAACTTCTGGCGATGCCAAAATCAATTAATCTTACTTCATGTTCCGGCGTGATCATGATGTTTGATGGTTTCAGATCCCTATAGATCACAGGTGGATTCTGATTATGCAAATAACTCAACACATCGAGCAATTGAAGTACAAGCTCCGTCAACTGCTCCATCGGGATCTTCCCACGACACTGCTTGAAATACTCACTGAGTGTTAACCCGTCGATGTATTCCATCACCAAGTATGTGTACCCGTCTTCATCCGGAACAAAAAAATCAACAATTTGCGGCAATCTTGGATGACGAAGAGATGTTAGCAGTGCTGCCTCCGTCTCCATACTGCCTTCATAGGGCATAATCGTTACGCTTTCTTTAATTGCCCATATCTTGCCCGGCAACTTCAGATCCTCCGCCTCGTATACATGGCTCATTCCGCCTGTTCCCAGAATGGATACGATACGATATCTACCTCCCAGCAGGCTTCCGCGTTCCAGCCTGGCCGGATGTCTCATACCAATTCCTCCTTCAATACACAACAAAAAAGGGAAAGCTTCACCGAAGAAGAACAGACCGGATATCCGGTTTTGTTCACTTCGGGATGCTTTCCCTCAGGTTTGTTATGGTTAATATTGGTATCATTATAGTACAGGCAGGAATAGATTGTAAAGCACAAAATTTAATGAGCTTAATCGAATCAATTTCATAATGCCTTTAGCTACTTTAATCAAAGCTAGATCTCTTAATATTTGACCATATAAAGTGTAATCTCTTCCCGGTTATGGAACAACTGCTTGGAACGTTGAATCTGCATCCGCGAACGCTCAAACGTATCAATAACATCTTTAATGAGCGCGAGCGGTTTTTTATGCAATAACTTCACGGTAACAATCGCTGTTCCTCCGGGTTGCAGGCTATATAGAAGATCCGATACAAGTCGGCTCATCAGCTTCGGACTCCAACTCATATCACATACGAGCAGGTCGAATTCTCCTTCACGGAAGCGCACATCCCCTGCATTCTTTTTCAAGAAAGTCAGTTTGGGTGATGCCAGCAGCGTTGCATCCATCTTCGCCGGATCTACCGCCGTTACTTCAAGCCCGCGTTCAAGCAGGAACGAAGTCCATCCACCTGGTGCAGCGCCGATATCAAGTGCTTTATGAAATGAAGTAAAGTCAATGCCAAACGTTTGCTCGGCTTCAAGCAATTTGAACTTAGCACGCGAGATCTGCCCATCTTCTTTTTGAAAACGTACGGCTCCCCCGCTCCAGTCTGACAAGTTCTGTTCAGGTCTGGATATGCCAGCATACAGCATATCATTCGTTGCAAATACAGAAATGACATATTCAGCATCACGTACAACCCATTCACAGCCTAGCTCATCCAGCTTTTCAGTTAGCAGTTGCTTCAATGAGGCTGCATTTTCTTGCCAAAAGGCCCCTTCTGTCTTCCGTACCTGTAGCACGACAGAGGCACCGTTCAATTCCTTATGATTCAACACAAATACAATCAATTTCTCAATAGACTGCTCCGAATCTTCTGTATTCTCCTGAAACTGAACAGGTTGAATATGACGTAAAAACGTTGGATACTCTGCCCACAGCTTATCTGCAACTTCTTCCTCCGCTACAGGCAGACCCGCAAGCAGTATTTCTCCTGGTACGAGTACCGTGCTCTTCACCGCACCAAACGTACGGCGCAACTCTTCCTGAGCATAAGGGGCAAAGCCATGATTGGCTGTGCAGATAAAACGGGAGAAGTTGCCTTCTTCCCAAGACGATTGTGTACTCAAATTGTGTTACCCTCCAGAACGTACGCGTATCCACGGACGACCATTATCCCACTGGATATCGACCGGAACATCGTACGTATGCTTAATTGTATCTTGTGTCAAAACTTCATGTTTGGGGCCGGCTGCCGCAATACGTCCATCGCGGATCAAGGCCACATGTGTAAATAAAGGTACGATCTCTTCAACATGATGTGTTACATACACAACTGTAATGTTACGCTGGCGCAGACGATCAATCTCAGCCAGCATTTTCTCACGTTCATATAAATCTAGGCCGGCACAAGGCTCGTCCATAATCAGCAATTTTGGCTCGGCCATTAATGAACGAGCGAGCATGACTTTTTTGCGCTCCCCTTGGGATAACGTTCCAAGCGGGTTGTTAGCCAGGTTGGCAAAATCCATGTCATCCAGCAAACTAATTGCCTTTGCTTTTACTTCATCCGGAATTGTCTGATAAAAACGCAAAAAAGCATAAGCTCCTGTAGCGACGACCTCCCATACCGGATCTCTTGGTGTGAGTTTCTCAATCAACGTTTGGCTGATATAACCGATTTCCTTACGAACTTCCCTGACGTCACATTGTCCATACAGATTACCGAGTACTTCAATACGTCCCTGGCTTGGAAACATATATCCGTTCATCATTTCCAATAACGTTGTTTTGCCAGAACCATTCCGACCCAGAATAACCCAATGTTCTCCTTGTTCGATGCGCAAATGTACGTCATCCAAAATCTGATTCTCTTCTCGTCTAAGTGAAACATGTTCCATCGAGATTATACTCATTTCAGCACCGCCTTCCGGATCTCCGAGAGCAAATGCTCCACAGAGCTCATCCGATAAACCATTTTTGGAACATCTTGCTGGCCGTCAAAAAGCATCACTGCTGGAACGCTTGAAATTTGAAATTGTTGTACAAGTTCAGGAATGTCATGAATGTTCATTTCGAATAAAATACCTTCTGGCAGCATGTGCTCAACGACCTCTAACATACGCCGTGCTGCCGCACATGTCCCACATAAAGGGGTATATATAAATACAGCCTGTGGCATGCCTTCCCAAACACTACGCATTAACATTTTGGATGTAATTGGCTTCATTAACTTTCTTCTCCCGCGGCAACACGCAGCATGACCTCACCCGTCATTGGTCCATTATGAATGGTTACCGAATCGGGTTTATTGCTATATAACATCTCGTACATCTGGCGTTTCCCAAACATACTGGACGTATGCAAATAGATCTCGCGCGGAAATAAACCTTCTCGTACAATAGATGCCGCGACCTCACCGCCATTGGGCGAATCTGGACCAAGCTCATAATCCAGAGACAAAATGTCCACGTCACCTTCTCTTAGCAGCATCAGGCACTCTTCTGCATTCGTTGCCAGAACAAATCCTTTCGGACATGCCCGATAGTCATCCAAAAAAACATGCATACAATCGCTCCTCTCCCCATTATAACCAGGAACGCATGAGCGCTATATCATCACGGTGCGTTCCATCTTCGCCCGTTTCTGTTTCGAGCACAACAACCGCATTTTGGAACTCAGGCGCCTTTAACAATGCTTTCATTGATTCATTGCCGATATATCCCTGTCCGATCCTCGCATGTCTATCCTTACACAAACCAGACGCATATTTGGAATCATTAAAATGGACAGCAGCAACATTATCCCAATACCCGAGCATCCTGCCCTTATCGAGCATCGCCGCTTCGTTGCCTGACGACCACAAACCTGAAGCAAAAGCATGGCATGTGTCAAAACAAAAAGCAATATGCTCCGGATAACGGCTTAATTTGCGAATCTGTATCATTTCTTCCATTGTCGTGCCCATCGGGCCATGATCACCTGCCTGATTTTCAATCAGCACCTTTGAGTGTCCATTCCAATTTTCCAAGGCGGTATCCAGACAATGAATGAGGTTCTGATAACCCTCCAGCGGATCGTTTGTTTTGATATGTCCAAAATGGACCACCGTCCCAACAGAACCGCAAGCATTCGAAATTTCAAGATCATTGCGAATAGAAGCTATTGTAGCATGAAAGCCCGCCTCTCCACGGGTCATGCCCAACGCCGGATTCGTGGGATAGGGTGAATGTGCAATCGAAGCAAGTCCCTGCTGTTCACACCAATCCCTGCACTGCTCAGCATCCTTGAGGTCCAGACTTTTCAGGCTGAGACTACGCGGGTTCTTCGGAAAATACTGAAACGCCGTTGCCCCCATCTCATACGCTCTCTTGGCTGCCTGAAGAAATCCGCCTCTCGTGCTGACATGTGCCCCGATACCGGTTTTAGGCCTCATGCTGGCAATTCGGACAGAAGAACGCCTTCTTGCCCGTAATTTCCACTCGTTCAATCGTTCCCCCGCAGCGCGGACAAGTCTCGCCTTCCCGATCGTACACGCGACATTGCTCGTCAAAACTTCCTGTCTTCGTATCCCCTTGCATCAGCGGCATTTCCATATAACCGCCCTCAGAAGCTGCTTCACGCAACACGGACTGCAACGAATGGAACAAACGCTCCGTCAGCTCAGGTGAAGCTGCGATATTCTGCGTTTTGGAGCTTGGTCTCAGACCGGCAGCAAAAGCAATCTCATCCGAATAACAATTGCCAATCCCCGCAATAATATGTTGGTTTACCAATGTTGTCTTGAGCGTACCCCGGCGACCTTTCAACAGGGAAGCAAAACGTTCCACATTCATCCGTCGATCCAAAGGTTCAGGTCCAAGATCAGACATCGCCTCTTCGGTTTCTTTCGAAGTAAGCAGATGTAAATAACCCAAGCGCAGTCCGATAAAGAATAAAACGTGATCGCCAAACTGAATTTCCACTTGTGTGGAACGATCAGGACGTTCTTCTTCCGTGCCCCAGAAAATCATACCGCCCAACATAAGGTGCAGCACCAGGCGTTTGCCATTAGCCAAGTGGAAAATCAGATGCTTCGCTCGGCGCTCAACAAATATGATGCGATTACCTGTAAGTTCATTGATAAACAGATCAGGCTCCGTATTTATCGTTTTATCGCGGTTAATTACAACACCTGTAATCAGTAGATCAAGTATTTTCTCGGACAGCAAGGTCCGGTAATTTTCCATTTCCGGTAGTTCCGGCATCGTACATTACCCCTTTTTGGAAGCTTGGTCTGCCTCTTGCGACAGCCACTCCATCAATTTATGCAAATCTTCAAACACATGATCAGGTCGAGCCTTCGCTGCTTGAATGTGTCCATCCATATTATCCCGTGTTGTCACACCGGTAAGTACCAACAGCGTCTCACACCCTGCTGCCACTCCAGCTGCAATATCGGTTCGCATATTATCTCCGATCACTGCCACTTCATGAGACGCCAGGTTTAGCCGGCTAATGGCCGACTTCATTATAACACTCGATGGCTTGCCTATGACTGTAGGATGAACTCCGGTCGCGGCTTCAATTGCTGCTCCAATAGTCCCCGCCCCAGGTGTCAGTCCATCATCGGAAGGAAGCTGCAGATCCGGGTTGGTCATGATGAATTTTGATCCCGCATTAATCCACCTTAGCGCCTTGGTCAGTTTATGATAGGAAAATTCACGATCAATCCCCTGTATCACGTAATCTGGTGCATCTTCCGTCAGCTGTAGTCCTGCTTTTTCTATGGCTTCCAGCAGTCCTGCTTCTCCAATACATGCCACTTTTGCGCCCGGGGACTCTTCAGCAACATATTCAGCAGCTGCCACAGCAGAAGTACATACTTGAGACGCGTCGGCAGGTATGCCCATCCCGTTCAGATGATCTGCCACACCTTGTGGTGTACGGGAAGAATTATTTGTTACGAATAAATACGGCTTTCCTAGCTCTTGCAGTGTTCGAATAAGCTGATCGGCTCCTTCGATACGATGTCTGCCATGATAGAGCGTACCATCCAAGTCAATCAGATAGGCCTTAATCACACACAGCACTTCCTTTCTTCATTCCATTAACGTTTCATGTCCTTAATCATTTACCTCGAACTTGACCGCGATCCTATGTATTCAGGCAAAAAATAATGGCTTGCTGGCATATGCACGCAACAAGTCGAACCGGATCGAACACCGACGGTTTAACTCGCGCGTCTTCTGTACAAGCTTGTCATTTCCTGCGCTTTCCCGGAAAATAATTTGAATCATTTCCCTCTTCATATTGCCCATCCTACACGCTTTCTGACCAGATTGCAAAAGGGACCGCGGGAGTTCCTCTCCCTCAGTCCCGTGCAATTACCCGGATCTTTATATGACGTGTTTAGCCGTGCACTGGTTCGCAATCAGGGTTAAGATTCTTGCTTGCGATGCACGACAGGAATAAGCTGGTGTTCGTTTGCAAGTCTGGTATTCGGGAATACGGACTGCGCCTCTTCCAAAAGTGGCTGAAGTTGATCCTCATCCTTATAGCGTGAACTGAAGTGAGTCATGATTAGTTGCCCTACATTGGCTGCTCTAGCCGCTTCTGCCGCTTGCTTAGAAGTACTATGATAGTACTCATGCGCTGTATCGGCCAGATCATGCATGAATGTAGCTTCATGTACAAGTACATCTGCATTGATGGAAAGTGGCTGTACGTTGTCACATGGACGTGTATCACCCAATATGGTGATCACCATACCACGCTTGGGCGCTCCCAATACATCTTCTGGACGAAGCGAATCACCGTTATCCAGCGTAATGGTTTCTCCACGTTTCAGGCGGCCGAACAATGGGCCTGGTTTCAGACCATATTCCGCCAGTTTGGCTGGGTCCAGGCTTCCTGGACGATCTTTTTCCGTGATCCGGTATCCATAACTGTCAATCCGATGCTCAAGCAAAGCAGCTTCCACGATAAAACTGTCATCCTCGAACAGGACGCCGCCCGTATGTTCCACGATATTCAGATCATAGTTAACCCGGGATTGGCTCAGCTCCATTGTTGTACTGATCATTCGTTCCGTACCTGGCGGACCATATACGGTTAATGGTGTGGTGCCACCTTGATAGGCTCTGCTCGAAAGCAGTCCTGGAAGTCCAAATACATGATCACCATGCAGGTGAGTAATGAATATTTTCTCCAATTTGCTCAGTTTAAGCGGAGAACTTAAAATCTGGTGCTGCGTTCCTTCCCCGCAGTCAAACAACCACAAAGCTCTGCGCTCATCCAACATGCGTAGCCCAATGGAAGTTACATTCCGTTGAAGCGTAGGTACACCAGCATTAGTTCCCAGGAAATATAGTTCCATTCTGGATCGCACCTCTTTCTGTTGCCAGCAAAAAACCTCCGACAATGCGGAGGGCTTTGCCTGACACTCTACTGAATTTATGCCTTCTCTACATTAAAATACTTAGCTTGCGGGTGGCTGAATACCATCGCTGATACGGAAGCTTCAGGTTCCATCATGAAACCTTCCGTCAATTCCACACCGATATCCTCAGGCTGCAGCAACTTGAATAGCGGCCCTTGGTCTTCCAGATCCGGACAAGCCGGATATCCAAAAGATACCCTGATGCCTTGATAGCGTGCACCATGACGTTGCTTCATGGTCATCTGGGCAGAATCCGGGAATCCCCATATATCTCTCATCATATGATGCACACGCTCAGCTAATCCCTCTGCTACTTCGAGCGCTACGGATTGCAGAGCATGCGAGCGAAGATAATCCCCTTGATCTTTCCACGCCGTGGATAGTTCACGCACACCGTGTCCGGCAGTAACTACCATGAAACCAACGTAATCCATCTGACCGGATTCAACAGGTTTCAGGAAGTCGGACAGGCATAGGAACGGCTCGACTTTTTGACGTGGGAACGTAAATGTATGCAAAATATTACTGGTGTCCTTTGGATCATAGATAATGACGCTGTTACCACTGGACTGAGCCGGGAAGAAACGATACATTGCATGCGCCTGAATAATCCCGTCACGAACAGCCTCTTGCATAATATCATCCACGACTGCTTTCAGGTCGGTAGCCTTCTTATCACCTGAAGCAAGCAGTTGTTCTACTGAACCGCGCAACCCCAGATGATGTCCAAGCAACATCTGCATGTTCACGTATGGCAGGATATGTGATAAAGGATAGTTACGCATCGTATGCCGCTCCAGATCAGGCGGTACAAGAACCGGATGATCTACAGCAATATCCGAACGTTCTACCCGGGTAAGCTCTGGAAGAGCCTGAACAGCTACAGCACTTGAAGCATCAGCTTCTTTCTCAGCTTCCATCTCCAGTTGCATCACTTCACGTGAAACAGGATTCATCAATTTGTTCGCCAGATCCAGACCGTCCATCGCATCTTTCGCATATACAACCATTCCGTTATATTCAGGACGAATACGATTTTTGGTGAATTTACGTGTTAGCGCCGCTCCGCCAACCATAATAGGCACATCAATACCTGCTGTTCGCAAATCCTGAGCGGTAAGAATCATCTGTTGCGCTGATTTTACCAATAGACCCGAGAGACCGATTGCATCGACTTTTTCTTCTCGGTATGCCTCAATGATACGTTCTGGTGGTACTTTTATACCCAAATTAATGATCCGGTAACCGTTATTGGACAGGATGATCTCAACCAGATTCTTCCCGATGTCATGCACATCGCCCTTGACCGTGGCGAGAATGATCTTACCTTTAACCGAAGTCTCGTTCTTCTCCATGAATTGCTCCAGATATGCTACAGAAGCCTTCATAACCTCCGCACTCTGCAACACCTCAGCTACAATCAACTCATTGTTGTTAAAGAGACGACCTACTTCCTCCATCCCCCGCATCAGTGGACCGTTAATCACTTGAAGTGCTGTGTATTTGGCAAGTGCCTGCTCCAGATCCGGCAGCAATCCTTCTTTGCTTCCTTCCACAACATATGAAGCTAGACGCTCTTCTAATGAAAGGTTTGAGATTTTTTCCTTCTTCTCAACCTTCTTGTTACGGAACGCCGCTACGAACGCCGCCAGAGTTTCATCATTCGTGTTATATAAAAGCTCTTCGGAGAGTCTGCGTTCTTCTTCAGGAATGGAGGCATAACGCTCCAGTTTCTCTGTGTTCACGATCGCATAGTCAAGACCTGCTTTGGTACATTCATATAAGAATACTGAGTTCAGCACCTCACGGCCCGCTTCAGGCAGTCCGAATGAAATGTTACTGATCCCGAGGATCGTATGACATTCTGGCATCGCTTCCTTAATCACTCTTATACCTTCAATGGTTTCTTTGGCTGAACCGATGTACTGTTCATCTCCCGTACCTACCGGGAACACCAACGTATCGAAAATGAGGTCTTCTGGTTTGAGACCATATTTGTTCACCAGCAGATCGTAAGAGCGCTTGGCTACGTCAAGCTTGTCTTCCCGACTAATCGCCTGACCCCGTTCGTCAATCGTTCCGACAACTACTGCACCACCATATTTATGAAGCAACGGTGTAATCAGCTCAAATTTCTCTTCGCCATCCTCAAGGTTAATGGAGTTAATTATCGCTTTACCTTGCGAGTACTGGAGGGCCAGATCAATTACTGAAGCATCTGTTGTATCAATCATGAGAGGAACCTTTACTTTTTTTACAACCAATTCAAGGAACTTCACCATGTCTTCAGACTCTTCGCGGTCCGGATCTTGTACACACACGTCAACAATGTGCGCTCCATTTTTCACTTGAGCACGAGCAATTTCCGAGGCTTCTTCATATTTACCTTCTACAATGAGTCGTTTGAATTTCCGTGATCCCAGCACATTCGTACGCTCACCAACCATGTATGGACGATTGTCCTGTTCGATGTAGATCGGTTCTATACCAGACAATGCCGGTGGATGTGTTCCGTTCATTTCTCTTGGGGGGTACTGAGCAAGTGTGTCGCGCATCGCCCGAATATGTGCAGGGGTTGTCCCGCAACATCCACCAGCGATATTCAACCAGCCCTGTTCGGCAAAAGCACCGATCTTCTGTGCAAGCGAGTCTGGTGACTCATGGTAATTACCATTCTCATCCGGAAGACCCGCGTTCGGGTAACAACTAACGGCAACCGATGCCATTCCGGAAAGTGAACGAATGTGATCACGCATGAACTCAGGACCTGTAGCACAGTTTAGTCCTACCGAAATTGGGTTAAGGTGTTCTAAGGATATATAAAAGGATTCGATGTTCTGACCCGCAAGGGTCGTTCCCATTGGTTCTATCGTTCCTGATATCATCAGGGGCAGTGTAACACCACTCTGTTCGAAGGCCTGCTGAATTCCAATGCTGCCTGCTTTTACATTGAGGGTGTCCTGTGAGGTTTCGAGTAGTAGCGCATCAACGCCTCCCTCTATTAAAGCAAGCGCTTGCTCCAAATAACTGTCGATAAGTTCCTGGAACGTTACGCCCCCAGTTACAGACAGTGTTTTGGTTGTTGGTCCCATCGCACCTACCACATAACGTGGAGATTCAGGTGTAGAGAAACGATCAACCGCAGCTTTCGCAATTCTGGCTGCTTCCAGGTTGATCTCGCGTGCCCGATCCTGAATATCGTACTCCGCAAGCACAACGGATGTGGCACCAAATGTATTGGTTTCAATTAAATCGGCGCCCGCCTCCAGATATTCTTCATGAATGCGCTGGATCAGTTCTGGACGAGTAAGCACTAACATTTCATTACATCCATCCAGATCTTCGCCGCCAAAATCTTCGCCAGTCAGATCAACTTGTTGAATCATGGTCCCCATTGCACCGTCGAGGATTAATATTCGTTGTTTTAATGCATCGTGTAGACTAATCTTATCCAATATCTTCACCCCCGCAAAACGTTAGATCTTAGTTTAACAGAAACTAACTTAATGTGAAAGATCGGGTTTGGTCCCGAAAGATGGCGGGTTTGCACGAATATGAACGGAATTTGAGAATCGACAAAAACAAAGCAATCCGATATAATTCAATTAAACCAAGTGGAAAAGAGGGAAAGAACATGGCTGAAATTGTTATCCGAAATACGAACGAACGCATCACTGGTGACGAAAATGTTCGAAATTTCTTGAACAAATACGAAGTATTATATGAGAAGTGGGACGCTTCCAAACTGAACACTGATCTGCAAAATAACTTTGGATTAACTGATGAACAGAAAACCGAGGTTTTGGAAACTTACGATTATGAAATCAGAGATTTGGCTGCACGTCGCGGATACCAGATCTGGGATGTCATCACGCTGTCCGAACAAACACCAGATATCGAAGAAAAGCTCGCCAAGTTCGAAGAAATTCACACCCACGCTGAAGATGAGATTCGTGCAATTGTTGCTGGTAAAGGAATCTTTGTTATCAAAGCTACAGATGATGTGGGCTACTTTAATGTAGAACTGTCTCCTGGAGACGTCATCTCTGTTCCTGAGAATACACCGCACTTCTTCACTTTAATGGAGAACAAACAAATTATTGCTGTACGTCTGTTCATCGAAAAAGATGGCTGGATTGCAGATCCATACCCTGATCCTACTTTTATCAAACAAGCCTAACACTCTCGTGTTACAACTTGCTTAACCAAAACCCCTGTTCAATTGAACAGGGGTTTTCGCATATGCATATGGAGAGTAGTATACAACATCGGTGCATTATACAAAATAATGCGGGTATTTCGCCCTTATCGATTCCTGTTCAATAACAACTAGTCTAAGATGAGCTTCCATCACCTGAACAGCTTGCTCGGTCTGACGCTCAGTGATAAGACGATAAATCTCTTTGTGCTGGGAGATAATGACCTCCAGGTTGGAGTCCTCCGCTAGACGTAATAAACGCAACCGATTAAACGGAATATTCAGTTGTTGCAACATTTTCCATGTTCTCAGCTTACCCGTGCCCTGGAACAAAATCTGATGAAACTCTTCATCCAGTTCAAAAAGCCGATAGAAATTGTTTTCCCTATACAGACTTCCTGCATTGCAATGTTGGTCTCAAGTCGAAATCTGAACTCTTCAGGAAAAGAAACACAAGCCAAAGTCACGATTTCCTTCTCCATCTTCTCCCGCATAAACCTGCCTTCTTCCACATGCTCCAGATTAATATGAGAGACGATCGTTCCACTCTGGGGAATAATGTCCAGCAGTTCTTCTTCAGCAAGCTTCATGAATGCTTCTCTAACGGGTGTTCTGCTCACCTGCAGTTCATCTGCAATCTCTTTCTCTGAAATCTTGGTACCCGGCTTAAGTTCCAGGTGAAGAATTCGTTCTTTTAACAGGTTATATGAATATGCCCGGGTCGAGCCTCTAATTTTTTGATTAAGTGACATGCCTAGACCTCTTTCTATCAGCCGTATTCATTCATCTTAGCACAAATTACCGTTCCACTTATATATCGGTGTGAAACGGTAATCTGGCCAACATCAACTATATTATTGCTTGTTTTCTTTGTAGGCTTTGTACGTGTCATTTGCCAGCTTCAGATAATTAGATAATCCTTGACTATCCAGCTCTTTGGCAAACGTATCGAATTCAGACAAGTCCCGTTCACCCAAGATAAATTTAAGTGTATTTTGATCCGAATAATCTTTCAGTGGTGTACTCAGAAGTGTCACCCGTTCACGGTCCTCTGAAGAGTAAGGAATTGGTGGTTCTGCCGGGATCACTTCCTTGGTATCCTTCATGTCTTGCTGGAATTTCAACTCTTCTTCACTAAACATCGATTGCAGCAGATCTGTCGTACCACCGTAGGCAAATACTCCACCAGAGAAACCAAAGTCAATACGCAGATCCTTCGTGCCTTTAGGATTCAAGCCATTGTAGTTCACATCTTCTACCAATTCACGTTTTCCGCCCTCTTTGGTAAATGTCTCGCCTTCAACGCCCCATTTGGCAAACTCTTGACCCTCATCACTGTAGTATAACCAATCCACAAATTGCATAATGGCTTTGAAGTTTTCGCTTTTTTGAATTTTCCCGGATATCATGACACCGTTTTCAAGTCTTGAGCCAGACATTAATTGCCCTTTTGGCCCACCAGGAACTGTAATCTTCGCAACAGAGTATTTACCTTCTCCCAGCGTTTTGTTCATATCATTTCGGTGCAGCACTACCGTTTGGGAATTACCATTAATCATGAATGATTTGCCGGATACAAATTTCTGTACAGCCTGATCATCATCCTGTGTGAAACTTTCTTTGTCCAGCAATCCTTCGGATACCAACTTGTTAAAGTACGTTAGCATTTCCTTATACTCCGGCGTAGTAGCCGTGTACACAAATTCATCCTGATCTTCCTTATACGTCAATCCGTTACCAAAACCCCATCCAGCCTTGGTACCAAAGCCGGTAGCCGCAATACCTAATGTGCTATTAAATTGGAATCGGTCCGAGAACGGAACGGAATCCGGGTACAGCTCTTTAAGTTTCTTTGCAGCGTCATACAGTTCATCCCATGTGGTTGGGATCGCAATGTTATTTTCTTCAAAAACATCTGTTCTTACGATTAATGTATAATCTGGCCATACTTCTTCATGCAGACCCGGGAGTACATAATACTTGCCATCTTCCTGTCGAAGTCCTTCGATTTCTTCTTCCAATCCCCATTTTTCCACTTTATCCTTGAAGTTGGGCATCAAATCAATATAATCACTAACGGGCAGAATCGCACCGGAAGATACAAATGCAGACTCTTCACCAGGGTACGTTTTAGGAATAACCAGTGGTGCATCACCAGAACTGATTAGAAGAGATCTCTTCTGAGAATAGTCACTCATAGGAACAATCGTTGGCTCAAGTGTAACACCAGTCATTTCAGTCATCTTTTCGAAAAGCAACCAGTCTTTTTTGTACGGATAGGTAGGTTGATCACTATACAGTATCGATAGATTAAACGGCTCAGTCGCCTTGAATGTATCCCCGACATTGTACGTCTCCATCGCTGCCTTGGTTTGAACTTCTGTGACGTCACCTCCAGCTCCATTACCGCTGCTACATGCTGCCAGAACAACGGTCATCATTGATGCCAACACCATTTTACCAACAAACTTACGTGGCTTTTGATTCATTTAGGTTATCCCCCTGAATTTGGTTTAGGTTGACCTTGACTTAAAACTTTTTAATCAATAAAAAGCGAAGCGCTCGCCTACAAGCTTTCTGAAAGAAAGCTGCATCGGAAGCATATGCTATCACCGGATTTTCCCTTTTACAAAGGGAATCGAAAAAATCTGGGGATAACAGCAATTGAAAGGTTATTCTGTCATCGGAGTGTTCCGTGTAAATCATCTTTAGTTCAATTTATATAGCTGCTAGGTATTACTGTTTAACAGACCCTAACATGATACCGGTTACAAAGTATCTTTGGACAAATGGATAGATGGTGAGTATCGGCAAGATGGTTAATACCATCGTTACTGACTTAATATTGGCAGCAATCTGTGTCAGGTTATCAGCTGAGGTTGCACCGGCAGATGCCCCACTTGTCGCTCCTGCAATCATATTGCGCAAATAAATGGTGACAGGGAACAGTTCTTTTTTGTCCAAATACAGAAAGGCTGGGAACCAGGAATTCCAATGACCTACTGCGTAGAACAGCACCATGGTTGCCATAACGGCTTTACTAAGCGGCAATATAATGCGTAACAAGATCCCGTAGGTGTTCAAACCGTCAATGGAGGCAGCTTCCTCCAGTTCTTCAGGCATATTTTCAAAAAATGACTTCATGATCAGCATGTTGTATATGCTAATTGCGCCAGGAACAACAAGTGCCCACATGGTGTTGTTGAACCCAAGGGAATTAATCAACACATAGTTTGGAATCAATCCACCACTGAAGAACATGGTAAATACGGCGAACATCGTCAGAAACTTGCGACCCATCAACCTCTTTTTGGACAGGGCATAGGCGAAAATAGTCGTCATAAACATGGAGATTAATGTACCTACTACAGTATAGATAATCGTATTTTTATAATTCGTCCAGAACATGCTGTCACGTGAGATGGTCTTGTATGTCTCCACATTGAATCCTCTTGGGAACAAACTAACCTTACCCGAATTAATATAGGACTCACTACTGAAGGATTGTGCCACGACATTTAAGAATGGATAGAGCGTTATAAATACCACGAACAGCAGAAAGATGACATTGAATACTTTAAATACCTTGTAAGATCTGGATTCCTGCATGGTGCTCCTCCTTTACCATAAGCTTCTTTGTGTCAGTCTGCGTGAAATGGCATTTACGGAGAACACCAGAATCAGACCGATCAGCGATTCGAACAAGCCAATTGCGGTAGCATAACTGAAGTTACTGGATTCCAGTCCCACCCGATACAGGTAAGTGGAGATCACATCAGATGTCTCGTAGATCAGCGGATTGTACAAGAGTAAGATTTTTTCAAATCCAACAGCCAGGAAATTACCCATGTTCAAAATCAATAACGTCACAATCGTTGGCAAGATCCCTGGTAACGTTACATGAATCGTTTGCTTCCACCGATTGGCACCATCGATACGCGCAGCTTCATACAAAGAATCATCAATGGTTGTCAGTGCAGCCAGATACAGAATCGCTCCCCAACCCATACCCTGCCATACCTCGGAAGTGATATAGATTGTTCTGAACCACTCAGCCCGCTGCATAAAAGGAATATTGTCTCCGGTGAAGAAAGCCACCAGTCCATTAATGGAACCATTCACTGCTGTCAGCTGCAGGATCATACCTGCAACGATAACGATGGACAGAAAATGAGGCAGATAAGACGCGGTCTGTACAAACTTTTTGAATCGTTTACTCTTCACTTCGTTAAGCATCAAGGCAAAAATAATTGGAACCGGGAATGTAAAGAGTAACGCAAGTCCGCCTAACATCAGCGTATTACCGAATACTCTCCAGAAGGTAGGGTCCTCAATGAACATTTTGAAGTACCTTAATCCAACCCAAGTTTCTCCAAATATACTTCCCCCGGGAACAAAACGTCTGAACGCAATCACATTACCAATCATCGGTCCATATTTGAAAATAAGGAGATAAATGATGGGAAGGATTAATAGTGAATACAGCTGCCAGTCTTTGCGAAACAAGGTTGCTGCCGTTCGTAATCTGCTCTCTTTACGTAAAGATGTCATGGTTAACGTTGTTTTAGCGGTTTCCGACTCCATGTGTTTTCACTCCGATCCAGGACTTGATAAGTAAGAGTAATTCATGTACAATCTCCATCGTTTCTCCTCTTGTAGAAGACAACAACTCCTTTAACTTCACCCCCACTACCAAATAGATAATCGCTAAATGTAAGCGATATCAATTTGATGTATTATGTAGAATCACACAATCCAATGTGCTTCACATCATTCATTAGCACTTACTAAGTGGTGTGATTTCCAAATCGGAAGAAGATATTCTAAAATATTAAGCGCTTACAATCAGTCGAAAATAATAAGCAATAACTCCCTGCCTCCATTTAATGAAGTAAGTCAAAAAGAAATTGCTTTATGACAATCTAAATACTAGTCATACTAGTATGTTAGTTATATTCTAATCCAGCTTCCCTCTAATTTCAATAACTTTTAGCAAAAAAAAATGGAGATCTCTTTTAACAAGGTAATTTACTCAACAAGCTCAAATAAAAAAACATTGGTAACTTCAAGAACGATATCATCGTTCATTGAAGCTTCCAATGTTTCAGGGTGCTGAGGAAAGATGTTATAACTGATTGCGCTTAGAAATTAGCAATAAGCTGATTTAATTCCGATAAATGTGTTATTTCATGGTCTGGCGCATACGTTTCATTGTTGGTCTTATGCTCACGGTTAATCCATACGGATTGGATGCCAGATGATAAAGCACCACGAATATCAGTCGTTAACTTGTCTCCAACCATCATGCTCTCTTCGGGTTTAACACCCAGTTTACTCAAAGCATGTTCAAATATCGACGGATCTGGTTTTCCTTTTCCGAAGTTACCCGAGATAATAATCTCATCAAAGAAAGGAGTTAATTCAGGTACACCATCCAACTTCTCTTGTTGCAAAGCAGGACAACCGTTTGTTAACAGCAACAGTTTGTACTTTCCTTGTAACTGACGCAAGGTATCCATCGTTTCTTCGTATACATGAGGTCTGGATCTCCGTTCTACTCCAAACTGCGCGGCAAGTTGTTCAGCAAGATCTTCCCGATCTATACCCAACTTCAACAAGCCACGACGCCAGGATTCTTTACGGTAAACTGGAGCAAGTTGTTCCAACTGACGGAACTCAGGTTGATCCCCACCAGTAAAGTTAGCCCAAAGGCCTTCAAACGGATTGATTCCAATCATTTTAGTAAAAGGAAAGGTTTCATATGATTCATACAGTCCACGTGCCTCATTACGAACAGCTTCTTCAAGTTCTTCTGGTTTAACCCCAGACTCTTTCGCTGCGATTAGACAAGTCTCATGAAAAGCTTCTCGAACACTACGCTCATCCCATAATAAAGTATCATCTAGGTCGAACAAAATCGCTTTTAACGCCATTCCGATCATCTACCCCTTTATGCAATAATTACTTTTCGACGGTTTCCACGGTGATCTGGTGTGCTTTCGCAAATTTCAGCAAACGTTCTGCAATCGCATCTGTATCGTAACGGTTCAATAACTTGGTGAACACCCATCTTTTCCCGCGACTGTTATGTTCGATAACAACTGTACCTGGTTCAATTCTGAATTTGACGATATCGTCAACCCCAATTGAACGTTCACGATTACCCTTCGTCGTTATAATCCGATTACTGCTAATCTTGATGTATGGACGTCGAAGCATGAAGATGACTGCCAAAAATACGTAAAGCAGCATGGTCACCCAGTCCCAAGTTGTCATTGGAGCTTGCACAAGGAACGTGCTCATAAACAGATACAAAAAGGCGAGACCAATCAAAAATATAGGGAACAAAAGACTGCGTCCCTTAAAGACTTCTTCACCTGGTGTACCTGTGATTGGTTGACCACTTTTTTTGCGTTGCTGATTTAACTGCTTGGAATTTTTCTTAACCGTTCTCTCGAACGAACGCGACATGAGAATCCCCCTTATGTGTCTTTGTATCGGCTTACATAATTGCAAACCAACATTTCCCCCTATAAATTGCACACTCAAAATAACAGGAAGAAACCTAAATATCATAATGATATCATTAGGTTTCGTTAGTGTTTGAGTTTGCCTTGGTGGCCTTTGTCATTCTCATCATCAACAATCTCAATGGTATCCAGTTGTTGTCTGAAATTGCTGCGAATATTACTCAAATAAATCTCTCTTAGCTCGGCACGTTCAGCAAGCTCTTCCTCCGACAATCCAGTGGACTTTTGCTTACGAGCCAATTCGTTAATGCGTGCTACCAGACTATCTATATCCAAGCTTGTCCCCTCCAAAAATACAAAGTCATATTAACTTTGCCATTATAAAGGCTGCTTGTCAAGCTGACACGCGCTAACACTCATTGATGTGCATTTTATTCTGCAAATTGCGGTAGAGCTAGTACTTGTCCCACTTGGATGGAAGTTGTATGAAGTTGATTCACTTTCTTAATTGCTTCTATATAAATACGTGTATCCATATTCGTCGGTTTATGTTCCAAAGAAATACTCCATAATGTTTCCCCTTGTGAAACAGCTATCTTTCCTCCAAGCAGAACATCATTCTCATTGCCAGCAAAAACAGTTAAAACGGTGCTGCATCCAATAAATATAATCATAGAGGTAATGGCTACCTTTAACATCCATGAAGAAATCTTGAAACGCGCTAAAACCTTCTTGTAGTTCCCTATGTTAGACTTCACCAGTTCCGAATTGATTGGTTCATAAATGCTTTGATAAGTAGAATATCTCATTAAATACCCGCCTCCAAACGTTTGTTCCTATCTGTTGAAATCAATATAACACGAACACTTGTTTTGTTCAATAGATTTTTAGAACAATTGTTCGCTTCTTTTTTAGAAGGAACAATATCTTATTTCAAGTACTTTTGCAAAACATTTGCAGTATTATGCTCTGACTTTTGGACAATTTCTGTTCTATAAGTTAAAAAACACTGATTTAATGCTATTTTATTTAGAACTTATGTTTGTACGAACGGAGGTTCTATGTTATAATTTTCCCAAACGTTACTAAAATGGGGTTGATACGGTATGTCGAAGATATCCAGCAGGCAGCAGGCTATTCTGGAGTTTATACGAAATGAAGTCCGGTTGAAGGGGTATCCTCCTTCCGTACGGGAAATTGGTGAAGCGGTTGGACTGGCTTCCAGCTCAACAGTACATGGACATTTGGATCGTTTGGAGAAAAAAGGTTTGATCCGACGCGACCCTACCAAGCCAAGAGCCATTGAGCTTTTGAGCCAGGAAGAATCTGAGCATTCTCATCAATTTGCTCATAGCGTTGCACGTATTCCTGTTGTTGGTAAGGTTACAGCCGGGGTTCCAATCACTGCAACCGAGAACATTGAAGACTACTTCCCTCTTCCTACACATTATGTAGGCGAACAGAAAGTGTTTATGCTTTCGGTAGTGGGAGATAGTATGGTGGAAGCTGGAATCGTTAATGGAGATTATGTTATTGTCCGCCAACAGCAAACTGCTGATAACGGTGATATCGTCGTTGCAATGACTGAAGACGATGAAGCTACAGTGAAAACGTTCTATAAAGAGAAAGATCATATTCGCCTTCAACCGGAGAATGCGACCTTCGAACCTTTACGTTTGAAACACGTTAGTATTCTGGGTAAAGTCATTGGCCTTTTCCGAGATATTCATTAATATTTAACTTGAGTAACAAAACTAGATGTAATGAAATACGAAAGAGGTTGCCCTGATGAACAGGACAACCTCTTTTTTCATGTTTATGTTATTTTAGCGGCTAATTATTTACTTCGTTTCAAAATACTCTTGTGATGCGAGAACACATCAAAGCTCTGTTGTCCGTGATATGAGCCCATACCGCTCTCTCCTACACCACCAAACGGGAGATAGTGTGAAGTCATATGAGAAAGTGTGTCATTAATACATCCACCACCGAAGGATACTTGATTCAGAACCTGATCCTGCAGTTGCTCATCCTGTGTGAAGAGATATAGTGCCAATGGTTTTGGCCGGCGAACAATCTCATCCAGCATAGGATTCAGGTCACTGTACGTAAATACAGGAAGAATCGGACCGAAGATCTCTTCTTGCATGACAGCTGATTCCCAGTTCACATCACCAATTACCGTCGGCTCAATAAGCAACTGCTCACGTACAGAACGCCCACCAATTAGTGTTTTGCCATCTGTGAGGAATTTCGACAACCGATCAAAATTACGCGCGTTGACAATATGCGGGAAATCAGAGTTCTGTAACACATCATCCCCAAATTTATCTTTGATCTCTGCGCTAATCAGATTAATCAGTTCATCATGAACTTGTTCATGCACAAGCAAGTAATCCGGAGCGACGCATGTTTGCCCTGCATTCAGGAATTTACCACGAACAATACGTTGGGCCACCAGCTTCAGATCTGCATCACTATGGACAATAGCAGGACTCTTGCCGCCCAACTCAAGAGTTACAGGTCAAGTGCTCCGCAGCTGCCTTCATAACAATGCGACCAACACCTGTGCTGCCTGTGAAGAAAATATAATCAAACTTCTCTTTCAACAATGCTGTGCTAGCCTCAACTTCGCCTTCCATAACCGCAATATACTCCTGAGGGAAGATCTCCTGAATCAGATCATACGTCAGACGAGATACGGCTGGTGTTAATTCAGAAGGTTTGATAACTGCACAGTTACCGGCTGCAATTGCTCCAATCAGTGGACCAAAGGCCAGTTGGAAAGGATAGTTCCAAGGTGCAATTATAAGAGCCACCCCGTATGGTTCAGGGTAAATGGTACTCACCCCATCCGGCATAGCCGAATTGGTTGGGACTTGTTTTGGTGCAGCCCATTCCTGCAGGTGTTCTAATGCAAAATCCAGTTCACCCAGAACAATGCGAATCTCGGAACCGTAAGCTTCCGCCTCTGATTTGTTCAAATCTGCCCGAAGTGCATCTTGAATCCGTTGCTGATACTTTTCAATTCCTTTTCTAAGCTGTTGAAGCGCATTAATCCGATAATCAATATTTTTAGTTTGACCTGTATAAAAAAATGTACGTTGTTCTGTCACCAGTTGTTTTGCCTGATCCATATTAACATCTCCAATTAATTATTTAAAATTAAATTGTTCAAAATTCAATTAAAGTATACCTCTTCTATATGAAACTTTCAACATACAAATGAAACATCCATATTGTATGTATTTGAACGATGGTTGGAATTTTGAAAGAGTGAAAGCTAGTATTCCTTTCTATTTCGTGGCTATCAAGTTGCCTTATGAGGGTGCTATGTAAGTCTTTCATTCGATAGACAGTATCAGCTTACTGCGATAGTAGGTGAGTTCTGGCTTTAAACTCAACAGTCTTATGGAATACATCTATTATCGTAGCAGGTTATTCTAATGTCTGAGTAAAAGGATGAATGGCTAAGGAGAAATGACTAAATGTTCAGTCGTTGCCTGATAAGAACAACTGAGATGCCTAAAGACAAGGTACAGCAAGAAGTTAGAAGTTCGCGACCATCTAGGACAGACTGACAGATACAATGACCTTTATTAAGGTTTATGAGAGGCCATCCCCTTCTAGTTGCGACTCCTCATGTATTAGCTTTTCCTTATCCACTCATTTACATAGAAAAATATACCTAGGTCTGATAGACTATATGCAGAATACATATATTGGAGGAATCATCTTGAAAAAAGCATCACTTTTATTTTCAGCCTTAATGTTAACAATAGCAATAACAGCATGTGGAAGTGAGACAGAAAAAACAGCCAATATAGTGCCTGTGAAATCAACTGAAACAGAACTAGTAGAAACGAATGTATTAATAGACACTGAGCAGGCAAAAGAAGAAACTAAGCAAGAGGAAGTAGCAGAAACAGTTGAAGCAATCGAATATGAACTTGATGGTTTAAAAATATCGGAAGTGTCCGTCAAAGATGATAATGGGATGTGGTCTTTAACAGCCTCTATTGAAAACACTGATAAAGAATTCGAAGTTGCTTTGCTCAAGGCGACCATTAACGACAAAGACGGAAAACAAATCGGTACAGCAAACGGTACGGCTGACTTCCTGGGAAAAGGTGAAAGCAAAACGGTTGAGTTTTACTCAATGGATGATCTTACGGGTTACGCTTCTTTCAAATTTCAGATTGAGAGTAAAATGTAATGAAGATCGGATTGTGAAGCCCAGCCTGAAAGAGCATTTTCCGGCTCAAACCAATATAAATAAGTCATCGTTCATCAAACTGGGATATGGATAGCTATGAAATCCGAAATGGGCATTTTATAACTAAGTCTACCATCAGACGATATTCGACATTGTTAAGAAAAGTCTGATTAAATGAAAATATGGCCCTGTCAGCTAAGTGCTGATAAGGCCTTATTTTATTTCTATACGCCTGGAAATATATCGCTTATAAAAATTATACATTTAGCGATAAAAGTAGCAATCTTAGCTTTCTAATTACAGAGTAAATTACTCTGAAAAATCTCTTTAATTGATCTTGTTAATAACTATTTTTACCCACTTATTTCTCACAAATAGAAAATTTTGCGGGGATTTTGTGGGCCTTTGGTTTTTCATTAAGCATGTAGAGAGTTACCCACAAAAAGAAAACCTCCTCAGCGCTAGAGCACCCTGGGATTGAGCTATTAAGGTACAACGTGATATATTGACGCGTTCCCATTGGTGGACTGGGGTGCGGTTTATGTACGATCACTTCATATTATTGTTTCTTACAATATTTATGCGCTATTTACGCAATCGAATAGGAACTAAAGTTCGTAGTCGATCATAGCTTTTTTCGACTTGGGGGATGCCCCAAGAACTTTAAATGAACCGTCAGGACAGCTCCAATGGATTATAAATCAAATGTCAGAACCCCCCTATATAATAGTACAACAGCGGTCAGGCGATACCGATTGACACACACAAAAGCATCGACCAAAAGATTAGCGAGTTTTCTTATTCACCAAAACCAAAATAATAACTAAACAACTTAAATTTTTAATTATTGTTTATATTTTCCATATAAGGTATGATAAATTTACCGATCGGGATAAAATAACTAAAGGGAGAATAGATTAAATGAAAAAGAAATTACTTGCTGGATTATTAGCTGTATCTGCATGTTTTTCAATTGGATCCACGTCCTTCGCTGATGCCAATATTTCAACACCTAATTCTTCACCATCGGAAATGTCCCAGGTGATAGCACCTCATGCTTTTTTTGAGCGCGATATTTACCTAAAAGTAGGCCAACCTGGACAATGGTATAGCGGCTACACTTATGATGTGATCTATAGCGATGGCGCTTGTGATATTGGCCCTGACTTTTTAGTTACTCCTATTCAACCTGGGCTTACAGTTGTAAGTGCAAACCACGGTACTTATACGATACTTTTCAAATTCCATGTTAGCTATTAGTATCAACGAACAATGACAAACTTTTGTGCACCCATGCCAGGTGTACTAAATTAACAGGCGCTGTCAGGAGTCCCTCCGACAGTTCCTGTTTTAAATCGAACTGGTTTTCCTATTCTTTCATTACGATAGTTAATAACTAACAACCTCCAAAAATCCATAGCTACCTATATTATCATCTATGCAGTCCTTGTAAAACTCATAACCTTCTCCTGTCCATTTAGGATATTCCATGTTCTCCTTTGCCTTCTGAAGTGTAATCCACTTGGCCTGCGATTTAACAATGGCCTTCAGCTCCTCCAACTGTTTCATCACTTCTATCGTCATAGGCTTCTCCCCCTTCACGGATTTAGTCTTCAGTCCCAGGTATGCCACAACACCATGAACATGACCGTCAATAATCGCATCAATCACCGAAGCCTGCTTGAGACGATCCAAAAAGGAAGTCCACTTTATTGATTCCGATGATATACCATTGTTTAAGCAAAACTAACGTCATTATGGTTATGTATACTGGATATTTTTCCGAGTGTTAATTGAAACTGGTATGCGAAAAGGCGAAGCAGCTGCTCTAAAATGGATCGATATTGATTTGGATAAACATTTTATTACAATTGATGAAACTCTAGATTTTACAGCGAAAAACAAAGAAAAATTATTCGGTGACACCAACAGACAGTGGCAGGAACATAACAAAGGGATACTTGGGGATAGATACCACCATGACCTTGATCTGGTTCTATGTAGGGAAGATGGAAACTTCATGCCTAAATCATCATTGTTCAATGCCTTCTCCCGCATCTTACAACGTTGTGATCTCCCATCCCTCCCCATTCACTCTCTCCGACATACCTGCGCTGTTCTTTTACTTGAGTCCAGGGCAAATATGAAATTCGTTCAAGAACAATTAGGTCACGGAAGTATTCAGATCACATCAGATGTATGTGCCAAATCTCAGGCAAGATCCAGAAAAGCAATATAGATAGAGTTGAGAAATTCACTGAAGAAATTTTCGAATAGAAAAATATTTTGTGGGCACTTTGATTTTTCTTTAAATATATATGTACTTGCCCACAAAAATAAAAAACCCTCAGCGCTAGAGCGCCAAGGGATTGAGCTATTAGTACAAAGTAATATATTGATCGCGTTCCCATTGGTGGACTTGTGTTCTATTTATGTTCCATGCTCTCAAAGTGAATCATCCACCATAAGAAATCGGCTTAAAACAAGTATTATCAGTGATCAGCTTTTCAAAACTAATCATAATTATTCAGACTTTTGTGGGCGCCCTTTTTTTCTTATTGTTCGGTTAGTATTAATCCACATTTACAGGCTCGATCACTTCGAATAAAAATGGATTACCATTTAAATATTCTCTTATGTATGCTTGGGCATACTTTTGTTCAGCGATTAAACTGGTTGTTTCTCTTGGATCAGAGGAGTGATGGCAGGAGTTCTCGATTATGAACATGACAAAAAAACATTCCAGATCCCGAATATAGTCCGTTTCCAACTTCCTAATACTCTCATAACCTTGGATAAGCATCCATCGATGCTTTGGCCAAAGCTCCAATATGGTGCCTGCCATATCGTAGAGATAATATCCGTACCCACATCTTCCAAAATCAATCGGATAGGGTTGATTATCCTCAAATACCATATTACCGGTATGTAAATCAGCATGAATGAGCCCATAGTTATGTTCACTTGGATGCATCGTGGTAAGTTGGGATACAACCTTCTCAGCTGCATCTTGATAGAGCTTCCATCCCTCTTCGGATAAAAAACGCTCATAGTAACGTTCCAACTTAGCCATTTCACGTTTAAAACTTTCTACTCCCCAAGTAGGTCTTACAAAATCAGAAGGTGGATTGAAATCCTTTGCTGCTTCATGGAGCCTGCTCATCAATACACCCATATTATATGCTTGACTATCTGTAAATTCACCTGCTGCTTTTTCACCCTCTATCCATCGCATCATCGTTATATAAGGGCGCCTATATCCTGTCTCTGTTTCGATGTCCAATACATAAATACCATCACAATTTGCCATCCCTTCTGGTACTTTTAGATCTTTCGATTTGTTCAGTGCTTGTAACAGTAGGAGTTCCGAACGAATTTCCTCTCTGCTTAATCGGTCCGAATGAATGCGAAGTAAATAATTGTTATCTGTACTGGTTTCAATTTTATACGTGATCGTATCGGATAGTTGAATAAACTGGATGTTATCCCATTCTAAGTTATACTTTCGAATTGCAGATAAAGCGACTTTCCTTGCTCTGATTAATAACGCCCGCCGTTCTTCATCAGTATCAAATCTAAAAAAATCATTCATTTGTTATCCCCCCTGCAGTTTTTATGAAGTAAATCAACTACTTCTCTTATATGTTATTATAACGATAGTAAAAGCTTGAAAATATGTAATAAACAATTTAAACTATACTATACACAAAAAAGTCACATTAGGATTTCTTCCAATGCGACTTTTGTTAAGCTATTATTTTGTATAAACGATCTTTTTAATAGTATCGCTTGAAAGGAAAAATCGATCTGAAAGTTTCTCGATAGTGTCACCATCGAGAAACTTTCGCCGGATTTCATCATTTCTAAGATTATAATTTTTCTGCTGCCTGAATTTTCACCCCGATTTTTAACGTAAACCTTTTGATTTAGGGACGTAAACCAATCCATCGTTCATATACTTTTGTATTTCATTTAATAATTCTTCCGGAAAGATGATGTCGGCATTTACATATCTCATGATAGCCGCTCCTTAAAATAGTTGAATATTAAGGTAGCAAAGTCTACACTATAACAATTATCACTATCCGGATTTAAGCGGTTACTTATATTATTAGCTCTATACAAACAACCGCCGTTGTTCATAAAATAGACTTTGCATAGAACATATCTCGAACATTGTCATAGTGTCTTTCCTTCATAAATAACATTCAAACTATCTTCATCAGAAATAGAATGCTATCTCAATAGTAACATATTACTCCAAGTGGGCGAAGTGTCAACACTATACAATTAAGTCGTTTGAGCTAAACTGTCACATCTCATCTATTCCTTACGGACCATCAATATTAGACACTCCACATGTATCGAGTACGTGAATACTTTAAGCTCCTTCCTGCAAACTCAGCGTTGCCGATGCGATATCCAGTTCAATTCTCTGCTTTATCACTAGCGATGATATGGTTCACCTCAGTTAATCTTAAACTAAACTGCCCGCGAGCTTAATGAATTAGAGCAGTGACAAGTAGTTAAATACTTATCTAATCGGTAATCAGATCATTTCCTTTTCGGCAATCGGTACAAGTTCTGGTCTCGAACCAAGGACAAGAACTTTAAAGCTAAAGTATGATCAAATCCTGTGAAATAGGGTAGAATTGTTTTAGTTACTTTTCCGCAAGAAACCTCTGCACTAATTTAAACATAGTTATTGGAGCCAAATATGACTCCTGCACAAACGAGCCTTAGTTACCGAAGGCTCGTTTTTTGATGATTTTTTTAAAATATCTTTTCCGACTTTAATTCGAAGCTCTTTCTCCTTTTTCATCTTTAACCCAGAATATTTCACTACTCTGCTCAAAATTGATTAACTTACGCTTATATCGCTGTGAGGCGGTTTTACATACAAAAAGAAAACTAACGTTCTAGTAGGAGGAATGAAATTGGCAAGTTTTAAGAAATTAAAAAGTGGCTGGAGGTATCGGTTAAAATACACCGATCCGTTCACTCAACAACAAAAAGAGAAATCCGAAGCGGGTTTTCGAACTAAACCAGAGGCTGAATTAGCTGCTGCTGAATTTTTAAGGTAGCTAAAGCAAGGGTTCGAACAGAGCGACATTCCTTTGGTCGATTACATTCGAAATTGGATAAATAACTACAAAAAAGAAGTTGTACGAAAGAATACGATCAAACTACATGAAAACAACCTTAATACCCATATCAAAGCTTATTTTAAGCGTCTGATTCTCAAAGATTTAAAACCAGATATGTATCAGGTCTTTTTAGACTCTCTATTTAAAAAGGGACTCAGCAAACGTACGGTTGAGATCATCAACTCTACTGTATACTCAGCCATGGAACATGCACTGATTCAAGGAAAAATATTACGCAATCCATGTAAAGGTTCAATTATTAAAGGAGCGCACAAAAAGAAGACGATCCAATTCATTGATTCAGAAGACATCCCCAAATTTCTTCATACGGCTCGAGGGTATGGGTACATTTATTGGATTTTCTTCAAAGTGCTTATTGAAACGAGGTTACGAAAAGGCGAAGCTGCCGCTCTAAAGTGGTCGGATATCAATTTCAAAGAAAAGATGATCCGTGTTGATGTAACACTCGATTTTCAAGCTGAAGACGAGGACGAACTTTTCGGAGATACAAAAACCGGAAATTCTACCCGCACCATTAATGTAAGTAACGGAATCATAAATGATTTGAGGTATCATGCTTCATGGCAGAATCAAAATAAGATCAATTTAGGGGAGTCCATGTACAGACACGATTTAAATCTCGTCTTGTGCAGGAATGATGGTAGTCCGATGCCTAAATCTAGTCTTTTTAATGCTTCGAAGAGAATTTTGAGAAAAGCGGGTTTAAGTGAGGATTTAACGATCCATTCCTTGAGACATACCTATGCCGTGATCATGCTTGAAGCTGGGGCCGACATAAAAATTTGTACAAGAGTAGCTTGGGCATGGGAGTGTGCAAATTACATCCGATGTGTATGCTCATATTTCTAAAAAGCTAGAGAAGCGTAACATTGATAAATATGAAGAGTACTTCAAAAACCGAGGATCGTTTAGGGGACGCAACCTCAATAAAAGTGCAATTCCCTCAAAACGTCCCCCGACTCATTCCTTCAAAACCCCGTAGTTACAAGGTTTTTTTCAATTAGTACGAAGTGATATATTGATCGCGTTCCCATTGGTGGACTTGTGTACCGTTTATGTTCCATGCTTTCAAAGTGTATCATTCACCATAAGAAATTGGCTTAAAACAAGTATTATCAGTGATCAGCTTTTCAAAACTAATCATAATTATTCAGACTTTTGTGGGCATTTTGTGGGCGCTTTTGTGGGCGCCCTTTTTTTATTATTATAATGAAGAAACTCGTTTCAAATACTCACTTTGATTGCATTACTACTCTGACATATGACGCTGGTTTAATCAAAAATCTCCTAATTAAAATAGTATGCTTATACAGATATTATAAAGTATAAACTCGCAATTCTAAAGCGATACAATCTCATTAATTAACAGAGACAATTTCCGCTAAAGAAACCCAGTGGAACTCATCCTTTAACATCAACTTTATTTCATACCGTGCAGAGTTTAATCCCACAACTACTCCTGAGAGCGGCTCTTCGAAGAAAGGGTTAAATAATATCAAATCAACCGTACTACTTCTATCATAATAGTCAACAAGTACTTCACTGATCCGTTGCATCTCCTGATCGTCCAGTTCCGTCTTACCGCGTCTCTTCTGTTGTTCACACTGAGCAAACCAAGCCTCTCTGTGTTCAGGCATAATAATCATGGATGTCTCATACAACCCGTTATCCTTCAGTCTGCTACGCATGACAAGCCCCCTTAATATTGAGTCCAATAGTCACTGTTCCCAGACAATGGTGTATGGTCTACCTTAGGACGTTCTCCCTCACGTTCCCATCCTTCCAGTATCACTATGTTGGCCGTGTCAGGCCTATCTTCCCAATGTATGTATTCCGCAGCCACAAGAGCATCAAGAGCAGCCATAACGTCTGGTTTATGCTTACCTGTTTTGACAGTCAGTTCATGGATTGTAGGAAGCCTACGCCGTCCACCTTTGTAGTTATATAAAATCCGAAGGACCTTCCTTTGATAATCCGTCAACATTTTGAATCCCCCTGTCCTGTCGTTCTTATTGGACGGCATGCCAGTAAACCAGATTCCCTAAACGTACGTGGCTTTCCGGACAATAAATCATCAGCTTTAATCATTCCCGATCGTATGCTCTTGACTTGGATACGACGTTTCGTGATCTTTCCGCTTTGATCCTCGTAGATAATTTCAACTAACCAACCCAAGTATTTCACTGGCATGTTCATACCCCCAATGATAAGAACGTTTGTTTGCTTTTAGCTATTATATGCGAATATACGTTCGATATTCAATAGAAAAAAATACCCTCATTTTTCTACTTAATCCTTAAATTAATTAACCATTTTTACACTTTTAATTGAATTTGTAGGATTTAATGTTTAGACGACCCTTGTTAAATTATGTATGATAAATCTCTAATTAACCTTTGGGAGGACATAAAAACTAATGAAAAGAAAGATCAACCTATTTTTTATTCTTACACTAATTGTTTCGGTATTTATCCCACTATCTTCTGTAAGCGCCTATACAGGAGGGTATGCTAACGGCAAAGATTCCACGATTATGGTGCCTGGTACCTATTTCATTACACAGCCGCATCATTCTAAAGTTGTCACACCAACTATTACAGATAACGACGAGAAAACAGGATCAATAATTCCGAAAGAATTAATGTTGATGATTGATTTAGGCGAAGATAGAACAATAGATTCTTATAAAATAAATAGTGATTTAAAAGGCATGAGAATAAGCTTTTATGATAGATCTGTTGGTTACTTAGGTGAGTTCGCACTTAATGGTGGTGACGGTAAACTTGAACCACTTCCTAATGAAAAGGTAATAAAACAAGTAAGATACATCACTTTGTATACTTTAACTGGAGAAGATATCAATATTAACGAACTTGACTTCTTCTATAGTAAGGATCCGAATACATCACCAGACCCTACTGATCCGGTTGATCCGGTTGATCCAGTTGATCCAGTAGATCCGGTTGATCCATCTGCAGATCGTGCCATTCTAGTTGTAACGATGACTACAGGATTGGAGAAAGAATATGATCTTCCAATAAGCGACGTCAATGCATTCCTTAAGTGGTATGATACTCGCGATTCCGGAAGCGGTCCCGCTAAATTCGCCATTAATAAATACATAAATAATAAGGGTCCATTTAGTAAACGCACAGATTATGTAATTTTCGATAAAATTCTAACGTTTGAAGTAAGTGAGTATACAACCAACTAACAAAAAGAGCAGTGAGGTTATCCCTCCTGCTCTTTTTAGTTTTATATATTCGTTAAAATTATGCTATCAGCATAGCCACTTGTATCAAAATAAAATGATGCATTGTAAGACTTTTCTAAACCATACTTCTTATCTTCGATTTCACTTTCTGATAGTTCCTCTCCATTATTTAAAATATATTTCATTTCTATAGCACTTGAATTCTCGGTTATTACAAATTTATGCCCATACTTCTCCAAAACTTCACCTTTTAATATACCTACTTCAGCACCACGAGCTGTTTTGTAGTTCCCTTTTGATTCTCCATTCAATTTAATGGAAGCGACAACGTCTTCACGATATTCAATTAAAATGCCACTAGCATATTCTAAAGTGCTTACAATGCCGGTTGTTCCTTCGCCTTTGCCAAGTATTTTTTCAGCTTCCAATCTACTCATCCCACATTTTACTTTCTCATCTGTTTCTATTTTGATTATTGCCATGTCATCTTTTGAGAATTCGTCTGGTTTAAAACTTCCACCACCACAAGCGCTCATAATAAGAACCATAATTACCACCAGTATGTACATACTCTTTTTCATGAATTCACTCCCAATTAACTATTCTACGAAAATAAAAAATCGCCGACCTAATCAGGTTAGCGGTCTTCACCGATGCTTTCGGATATAGGTATATTATACCACTTCGATAGTTTTGTAAATTGTTTCAAAAAAACATAGAAACATTTTCCTAGGTCTGATAGACTAACTTTATCTAAATACATAGGAGGAAGTACCTTGAACAAAAAACCGATTTATAAGAAGTGGTGGTTCTGGCTCGCTATTATCTTTGTTATTGGAGCAATTGGTAATCTCGGTGATAAATCAGCCAAACCCAATGAGTCTGCATCCCAAGTAGCAGCACAGCCTAAAACAGAGAATGTATTAACAGAACAAACTGCCGCAGACAAAGAGAAAGCTGAAGCTGAGAAGAAATCCGCAGAAGAACAGAAAGCGAAAGACGATGCTGCAGCAGCAGAACTGGCTAAAAAAGAAGCCGAAGCAAACAGTGTACCCAGAGAACATAAAGCTGCACTAGAAAAAGCAATAACCTACGCAGAAGTTATGAACATGTCTAAAGCCGGTATTTACGATCAGTTAACATCTGAATATGGCGAGAACTTTCCGAAGGAAGCCGCCAAGTACGCTATTGATACCATTGATTTTGATTGGAAAGAGAATGCTTTAAAAAAGGCACAGACTTACGCCGAATCAATGAGTATGTCTGATTCCGCCATTTACGATCAACTAACATCTGACTACGGTGAAAAGTTCACAAAGGAAGAAGCCAAATACGCAGTAGCTAATTTAAAATAACAGATCGGCGGCGCGTTGCATGAAGTTTGGATTCCGGAAGACCAGCCTAAAAAAACGGATAGCCGTTAGAACCAGTATTAAACGACAGATCGTAAATCGTGTCGGATTGAAAATGCCCCGTGGATATGGATGGTTACGTAATCCGAAACGGGCATAGTATAACAAAGTGTACAACAAGACGACATTCGGTATTTTTAAGGTGATCAAACGGATTTTTAAGTAACCAATCCGCTCAAAGTAATACCCCATAACTTACCGCCTCAACCCTTTATGGCAAAACGCTATAATTAGGTTGAGGTGTTTTTATGTTCATAAGTCCTATGTTACTTGAAACAGCACCGGGTCCATTCAGTCACTCGAATTTTATATATGAACCTAAAGTTGACGGGCACCGGTTGATATATTCGCAACAGTCCGGCAATGTCCGGTTATACACACGTCACAATAACGATTGTACTCGCCAGTATCCTGAGTTAGTCCTGCCGTTTGACTCTGTTATTATCTTGGACGGCGAGGTAGCTTGCACTGATCCAGAGACAGGGCTTAACGACTTTGAAGCAGTCATGAGTAGATTCAGCACAAAGCAGGCCAGCAAGATAACGCAGCTCACTCATAAACTGCCTGCCACATTTGCTATATTTGATATTCTTTTCTACCAGGGACGAGATCTACGTAAGCTACCTCTTATGGAACGCAAGATGATCCTACACAGTCTATCTCTTCCTTCCTCTAACTTTGGAGTTGTGCCCCATATAGAAGGTGCTGGAGAGGAGTTATACACTCAGATAGAGACTATGGGTATGGAAGGTGTAGTTGGCAAGCGCAAAGACAGCCAGTACGTTAGCAGGCGCTCCAAGGATTGGTTGAAGGTTATTAACTGGTCATACGCTGACGTGTACATTACGGGATACAAAAAATCCGAATTCGGGTGGCTTGCTGCTGTTCCAGATCCAACTGGAAGGATGCGCCCGGTAGGGATCATTGAGCATGGTCCAAGTCCAAAACATAAGCAGGCTTTCCGCGGAGTGTGCCAGCAGCTTGTGACTGGAGAGGACACAAATCACGTTTACCTGGAACCACGGATACAAGCTAGGGTAAAAATGCGAAATTGGACCAAACCCGGTTTGCTGCGTATACCCGTGTTTGATCAATTTATTGTGTGAAACAACGCAAAAAGGCTTCGCAATTCAATGCGATAGCCTTTTTTTAAAAATAATTAGTACTCGCTTACTTCAAACGTCAGCACCCGATCAAACAGGATATAGTCCTTACGGCTCTTGAATGGTCCTTTGTTATTGTCGTGTTTGTCGATGGCGTACGTTGCCTTACCGCTTCCGGCCTGCTTGGTCTCGTACCAGTCGATGAAGGCATTTACCTCTTGCATACTCAGGTCGAATTCTTTTTCGAGTCCGGTTGTCATGGGGACCACGAGGATAGCACGGTTACTCGAAGGCTGCTCTGGTTCAACAATAGGCCCTTGAGGAGTTGCAGAGGCTTCGTTGGAGTACCCAGATTCTACACTATCAACAACAGCGCTCACAACAAAATAATATGTAGTACCATTCTTCAATCCTGGAATAACGAAATTCTCATACGCATCTTTTGTTGCTGTTACGGTTTCAGTGTAACTTCCTGCTTCAGTCCCGTACCTTATAACATAACTAGCAGCTCCTTCAACCGAGTCCCACGTCAGTGTTGCTTGGTCATTGCCACCTACAGCCTCTAAATTAATTGATGCATTGTTGTAAAAATTCAATTCAGCTACATTATATGTTTTTGTGCCTTTCTGAAAAATGACTATTTGTTTTACATCCTTTATTACATTGGAAAGCTCATATATTCCATCGTCACCTGGAATCGGTTTAGTAGGAATGCTACCTAGAAGACCAGTACCGTTTTTATCCATAAAATATATAGCAACAGGGCCGCCATCATAATTTAAAATATGAAGCTTATAGCTATTAATATTTACTGGTGTTTCAAATGTATAGACAAGTGTATCTGCAACTTTTAAGTCACTTCTTTCAGTGGGTAAAGCAAAATAAGTTTCAGTATCGTTATCAGTAACAGCCATTGTTGACCCAAATACGTTTATCTCGCTTGAACCTGTTTTAACGAGTTTACCATCTAGCAACCCTTTTATATTAGTATCCGAAGCAGCATTGACACTAGCATTACCAAAGAATAATAATATACCAAAAACTAATACCTTAAACTTTCCGAAATTGATAAGATAATTCCTCATTTGAATCCCTCCATATTTTTGCTAATGAAAATGTAACGTATAGTGTTGCAGGCTGTCTAAACATAAACTTGCTGATCTATAAATATCATCTAATTTATTGCATTTTTATTTTATATTGGATGCATGTCTCCACAAATTACCCGTTTCTATTCTTAAAAATTTGAGTAAAATTACATAGTATAGAGTCTCAAAGGAGGCATTATCATGTGCGGAAGGTTTACAATCACTGACCCCATAGAAGCTATAATGGACAGGTACTATGCATCTATTGCAGATGGATTTGAGTACAAGCCTAATTACAACGCTGCTCCTATGCAGTACATCCCCACCATTATAGGGAGCAAAGACGGCAATAGACTGGGCTCACTCCGATGGGGTCTGGTACCCGTTTGGGCCAAGGATGATAAGATCGGTAACAAGATGATCAACGCCCGTGCTGAGACGTTAACCGAAAAGACTTCCTTCAAGCGTCTAATCAGTTCCAAGCGGTGCATTATACCGACGAATGGATTTTATGAATGGCGTAAGGAAGGATCGACCAAACAGCCTATGCGCATTTTGATGAAGGACGACCGCTTGTTCTCGCTTGCCGGCCTTTATGATACTTGGACAGATCCAGACGGAAAAAAGCTGAGTACTTGCACCATCATTACAACTGAACCAAATAGTCTTATGGAGAATATCCATAATCGTATGCCGGTCATCTTGCGATCTGAGGATGAGGCTGAGTGGCTTGGAAGAGATAATGACGATGTTCAGTCACTACTTGGTCTGCTTAAGCCATATCATGCTTCAGAGATGCGCGCATATGAGGTGCCGAAGGAAGTCGGTAATGTGCGGAATAACAATGAAGGATTGCTAAAAGAAATAGGATAGAAATACTCAGCTTTATCGACTCAGAAAGGTCGGTAAAGCTTTTTCATTACATCTAACACTTACTTGAATATATAGGTTTAATTGTTTAGATATGTAACTAATAATAATTTATTCTTATGTAATTAAAATAACGTTATAAGGAGATCACAATGCAAAAGTTAAAAATGATTGTTACTACAATATTTACCTTAGTTCTTCTATTAAGCTTCTCAACAAGTACATATGCGGCAACTGTAGATAGTGTCCTTAAGGCACCTGAAGAGGGTTGGACGAGATTCGATGATAGGACCCCTGAATTAGTTTATTCTAATGATGACTTGGTATTGCTTAATAACGCCGATACAGTAGGTGACTACAACAAAACTGTTTTAGGCGCAAAACATAAGAAAAAAAGTGAAATTAAATTTAAATTTGAAGGATCGAAAATCAGATTAATTACAAACAAGTCAGATTCATATTCAAAAAAAGTTGCAATAAGTATTGATGGTAACACCGAGTATTTTTCTACATGGAAGGAATCTTGGAGCCATCAAATAATTGCATATGAAAAATTGGATCTTGACTATGGTATCCATGAAGTAATTATATGGACCGAAACTCCTTCGTCAACTGTAGTAGTTTACAATTATCGATTTGATGCAATCGATATCGATGGATCTTTAGTGGACTTTAATTATGTAGAATCTGAAGTTCCAACCACTCCGGAACCTGAGCAACCGACTGAAGGTAGGGCAATACTAGTAGTTACCATGACAACTGGTTTGGAGAAGGAATATGATCTTCCAATGAGTGATGTAAATTCATTCCTCAACTGGTACGATACTCGTGATGCAGGATCTGGACCAGCTAAATTCGCCATCAATAAATACAGCAACAACAAAGGTCCATTCAGCAAGCGTACAGATTACGTGATCTTCGATAAGATATTGACGTTTGAAGTAAGTGAATATACGACCAAATAAAAAGAAAGAGCAGTGAGGTTATCCCTCCTGCTCTATTTTTGTACCCTAAATTCAAACGTATTACGAAAGTATTTCTTCCCCATGATCTTAATGGATACAGTGCTATACGCTTCTACTGATCCTCCCTAATCAATGATGTATTCATGTTCACCTAGGACATGCCAGACGTATACACGGATTTGGTTTAAAGCTACTGTAAGGAAATCTAGGTCTGTGTGGATAGTGCTTTGTATGTATGATTCATTTTTATCACCGTTCACTTTTATTGTGATAGACGCAAAACACCCCACGAGTATTTTCGGTGGGGTGCTTCCTTAAAGGTTGTTGCGTACAGAGGTTTTACAAATTAGTATTTAATTTGTACTGTTACTTCTTCAATAACATCACCATATCTATCTATTACATATACATACCCTGCCACTCCAACATTAATTGGTGAAGAAGCTAATTTCAATAACCCACTGGAGGACACCGTGATATCAGGCGTTCCATCCGAACTTGTGCTTGTGATTACTTTGTATTTATACCCCGATCCATAACCCAATTGATAAGTTCCATTGGGCTGCAAATTAACTGTGTAAACCAATTCTTTTGCTTCAACCTTTGTAGCGAAAGACGAATTGTCTGATACTGACAAACCCGTGGCTACGAGTACACCTAATGATAATGCTACCAGAAATTTCTTCATATTAGTAAGTCTCCTTTTCTTATGTATTAATATACTATAATTCCCATTAGATAATATTGTCAAGAAATTAAATAAAACCCCATATATATTACATGAGGTAAGAGTATAGTTATCACCAATCTTATTAATGGATAGTACTTTATATGTATTGTTCATTAAAATTTTCCTACAACATCAAATGATTCAAAATTTTATAGAAAATATTACCTAGGCTTGATAGACTATTCATGTTGTTAATTATTACTATATCAGGAGGAAGAAGATTGAAAAAGCCTATTCAGAAAAAATGGTGGTTTTGGCTTATTGTTGTGATTATAGTGGGAGGTATCTTCGGCAACAAAGATGAGGAGAAAACTAAGAAAGAGGCAGTTGCAGCAACCAAAGTTTCCGCTCCGGCTGAAACCAAGTCAGAAACTGTTATTGCTGAAAAATCTGCTACTAAGTCCGAGGAAGTTATGGTAGCACAAGAGAATGTAAAGAAGCAAGAGGATAAGAACTTAGAAATACGAGGAACTCTGGGAATGACTCCGGAAGAATCTCGTAAATCGTTCAATAAACGCGCAGATGAGCTTAATAACTCCAAACTGAAAATTGGCAAGAAATTAAACATCGAAACTGGACCAGCTCAAGATGTATTCCAGTATATGACCACAGATTACATAGGTATAGCCGGCTCAGTAAACAAATCAGACGGATCATTACGTGATGTAATGATGATTGGACAAGAAAATGGCACTCTTTCCTCTGGAGCAGATATTATTATAAGTATTGGATTGGTTATATCGGGAACCAACCCTGACATACCTACATCAGCCGTAGGCGATATTATGAAATATTTGGGAGTCATCGATGAAGGTGTAGATTGGACAACAATTGATGAATCCACAGAGGTTAATGGCGTTCGTTATACTCTTACCGGTTCTGATGTTCTTGGAATCATGTTTAGCGCTAGTGACGCAAATGATAAGTAATCTATAAAGGAGACTATTATAAAAAGATTACTAGCTCTACTCCGTGCCATAGCAATGTACTGAATACATTTGAATAAACAAAGGTGGCAGGTTATCCCTGTCGCCTTTTCTTTTGTTATTAATAGAGTTCTTAATTGCTGAAAATTTCCAATATAGTATTCACTGAACTAATATTTTACATGTTAAGTATTTACAATATTAAATTATATATGGTATATTTAACCATGGTTGGCCAACCGTCATATGTGAGAGGCTATTCGACATCTAAGTTCAAATAATCAGACAAACCAGAATCTCTATTTTATTGGTTCTAGTATATTTAGGAGGTTTGAATATGAAAAGATTAAGAAAATTCTCTATTTCTGTTATGGCAACTGCTTGTTTATTAGCATTCGGTTCCGGCTCTGCATTCGCTAAAACTGGTTGGGCTGATTCCTTTGAGACAGCAGAAGTGATGTACTCAAGTGTTAACCAGTCTTCCGGATTTAGCGCAACACAGTATTTAGATAGCATGAGTGATAACGATTATTATGTTGTAGACAACACAAATGGATCTTCTGTTGTCACATTTAGTGTTATTGCTACCCCACCACCTAATTTCGATATTATTATGGGTATTATTAAAAAAGATGCTAGCGGTGCGATACTGTCCATTCAAATGGATAACTGGAATGGACCAGGATACGCTGAGGCAGTTGGTATGAGCGCTAAACCTGGTGAGAAGGTTTACTTCAGAATTATGGATAATGGTATCAACAACTACAACCAACCTTATACAATTCAATTCACTAAAAACTGATCATTAATTTTATCAAAAAGCTCCCCCGCTTAATCTGCAGGGGAGCCATTTTATTTATAGTACTTTGACGACAGGATGAGTACAATGGGAAGTTTAACCTACGCGTTCCAAAGAGTCTCCACGAATCTGGAGTTCTCTCATTAAGCGACGTACCTTTTTGTGATTCACCACGAGGCCTTCCTTTCCTAACGCGGTTCGCATACGTTTGTAGCCGAAATAAGGACGAAGCCGATGAATGCCTAAAATATGTGCTTTCAGATCCGCATCCCGATCCGCTCGTTTCTCTCTGAGGATGATATTCCATTTGTAGTAACCCGTACGATTTCAGCAATTTTCCAAAAAAACCACAGATGCCCACTTACTTATTTCTCGAACGGACTGGCACAGGGCTTCGAAATCCAGCTTCCCTCTCCGTGCAAATTTGGATTGAGCTTTTTTAGATATTCTACCTGCGTTTTCAGATAAGCATTTTCTTCTTCTGCACTGCTAAAATGCTTCTTCGTCCAACGTCCTCGATAATCCTCAAAACTCTCTCCATTTTGGCTTTTCCGTACCCAAGTAATAATCTGGCCATCACTCTAAATACCAAACTTCTCCATGATCCGACTGTATGTCTAACCCTCTTCCAATCGTAGACGAACAGCTTCGTTCTTCGTTTCTTCACTATATTGATTAAAAGTTTGGCCTTTTTCGCTGGCATAACAAAAATCCCCTTCTGTTTTCAGTGTTGAGTTCATTTTAAAATGATCTCTTTTTTCACTGCCTACCTTGAGGGGATAATACCATTGATTCGGAGGACATTGCTATTTTTCTATATGCAGCTAGAGGATATGGATATATCTATTGAATTTTCTTTAAGCTTCTTCTTGAAAGAGGCATGAGAAAAGGTAAAGCAGCAGCTTTAAAATTGTCTGATATTAACTTCAAGAAAAAAAGATACACATTGATGAAACGCTTGATTTTCAGACAGAAAATGATGATGAGCTATTTGGAGATACCAAAACCTTCAGATCCACGCGCACAATTACTGTAAGCGCTAGCTTAATCAATGATTTGAGATATCACGCCACTTGGCAAAACCAAAATAAAATTAACCTGGGAGAATCCATGTACAGGCATGATCTAAATTTAGTGTTGTGTCGAAACGATGGAAACCACATGCCAAAGTCTACCCTCTTCAATGCTTTCCAGAGGATTATAAAGCGTGCAGAATTGAGTGATTATCTTCGAATCGATTCTCTTCAACAGACCTATGCTGTACCCATGCTTAGGCCGTTGTAAGCATAAACTTTGTTCATGAACAGCTTGGTCATGGAAGTGTGCAGATCACCTCTAATATATATGCTCACATCTCCAAAAAGTTAGAGCAACGCAATATTGATCAGTATGAACAGTATACCGCCAACATTCTTGGTTCAAAAAATCAAAATGGGGGACGTTTGGGGGACACTCCTTAATAGAAGTATAATCCCCTTTCAAACGTCCCCCATTTAAACCCTCAAAAAACCCCGTAGTTACAAGGTTTTTTCAATTAGTACAAAGTAATATATTGATCGCGTTCCCATTGGTGGACTTGTGTGCGGTACATATCCCACTCAATTTCTTTCAGCTCATAGAAGTGAGCCAAGGCGTGGTCGCCGAGAGCATCGCAGATTACTTCGCTGCGGATCAATTCATTCAATGCTTCTTTCAGGTCAGCTGGCAAGCTTGGAATGCCTTCTTCCACACGCTCTTCTTCTGACATGATGTAGATGTTACGGTCAATTGGAGTTGGTAAGGAAAGCTCACGTTTGATTCCGTCCAGACCTGCTTTTAACAGAACAGACAAAGCCAGGTAAGGGTTAGCAGCCGGATCCGGGTTACGAACCTCAACACGTGTACTCAGACCACGGGAAGCTGGAATACGAATCATTGGGCTACGGTTACTAGCAGACCATGCTACATAACAAGGTGCTTCATAACCTGGTACAAGACGTTTGTATGAGTTCACAGTTGGGTTAGTAATTGCTGCAAACGCACGTGCGTGCTTCAGAGTTCCAGCCATGAAGTGACGAGCAGTTTTGCTCAGACCCAACTCGTCCGACTCATCAACAAATGCGTTCTCATTGCCTTTGAACAAGGATTGGTTACAGTGCATACCGGATCCGTTCATACCAAACAGTGGTTTCGGCATGAATGTAGCATGTAAACCATGCTGACGTGCAATCGTTTTAACAACGAGTTTGAACGTTTGGATCTGGTCAGCAGCTTTCAGAGCATCAGCATATTTAAAGTCGATCTCATGCTGACCTGGAGCTACCTCATGGTGGGAAGCTTCGATCTCAAAGCCCATTTCTTCAAGTGTGATAACGATGTCACGACGACAGTTTTCACCAAGATCCGTAGGCGCAAGGTCGAAATAACCACCTTGGTCATTCAGTTCGTTAGTCGGGTTTCCTTTTTCGTCTGTTTTGAACAAGAAGAACTCGGGTTCAGGACCAACGTTGAAGGAAGTGAATCCCATATCTTGGGCTTCCTTCAGGTTACGTTTCAAGATACCACGTGGATCTCCTGGGAACGGATTACCATCCGGAAGATATACGTCGCAAATCAGACGTGCAACACGGTTCTCTGCAACCCATGGGAAAATAAGCCAAGAATCTAGATCTGGATAGAGGTACATGTCGGACTCTTCAATACGTACATAACCTTCAATGGAAGATCCATCGAACATCATTTTGTTATCCAGAGCCTTAGTCAACTGACTCACAGGAATCTCAACGTTTTTGATAGCTCCAAGCAAATCAGTAAATTGCAATCGAATGAATCGTACGTTTTCTTCTTTCGAAATGCGGAGAATGTCTTCTTTTGTATAACTCACTATAACCTCTCCCTTTCTTATCTGCGTATTTGGCTTGCCTGTTATATTTGTACATTAGAAAGTTCCACGGGTCAAGGAGTCTCACACCAAAAGTGTATGTTTTCCCCTCACTCGCCAAGTTATGCGAATTTAGTTTTTATTAAAGAATCGGGAAAGCTCTCCCTGAATGAGAGATACTTGTCCTGGTCTCTTACCTGATACAAGCTGCTGCTTCAGCAAGCGGTGCAACTGCGTATCGGACAGCTCTCTGCGTTTAACTTCAGTATCTGGCGTGATAACTGTAGCTTCCTCGGATTCTTTTGAAACAGGATTCATCACTTGTTTGATGCCCGCGATGTTAACTCCTTTTTCAATCAAAGCCTTGATCTCTAGCAATCTCTCTACGTCATTAAAAGAGAATAACCGTTGATTACCTGACGTTCTCGCAGGAACGATCAAGCTGTGCTGCTCATAGTAACGAATCTGACGTGCAGACAGATCCGTAAGTTTCATTACAATACCAATTGGGAATAAGGCCATATTTCTGCGGATTTCATCACCCATGTTCATCAACCTTCCAGTCATCTATTCTTCACCCTATTGTACATTTAGTTATTACCAAGTGTCAATGACGTGTTAGATAAACTCACAATAATTTACGATCTTTCATAGTCTGTAACGCCATCAAAACGCCATATTTGACATGAGAGTACGTTAATCCGCCTTGCATATACCCGATATACGGCTCCCGAATAGGCGCGTCGGCTGATAATTCCAGACTTCCACCCTGAATGAACGTACCTGCCGCCATAATGACAGGGTGCTCATAACCAGGCATATCCCACGGTTCAGGAACCACATGGCTATCCACAGCTGCTGCACGCTGAATCCCCTGCACGAAGGCGATCAGATGCTCGGCAGAGCTAAACTTAACAGCCTGGATCAGATCTGTGCGAGCTTCATTCCAGGCGGGTTTGGTTACAAATCCGGATTCAGCAAACATCGCAGCAGCAAACGCACTTCCTTTGATAGCTTGTCCTACAATTGTCGGTGCCATGTAAAGTCCTTGGTAGATGCCACGTGTTGTCCCCAGCATTGCTCCAACCTCTCCCCCAATTCCAGGGGCTGTTAGACGATAAGCTGCCAGCTGTACGTATTGTTCCTTCCCACATATGTATCCACCGGTTTCCGCAATGCCTCCACCAGGATTCTTGATCAGTGATCCGGCCATCAGATCAACTCCGACTTCTGTCGGTTCACGTTCCTCCGTGAATTCACCGTAACAATTGTCTACGAATACGATGACATCTTCCTTAAGCTCTTTAACACGCGTAACCATGTCAGCAATCTCAGCAACACAGAAGGATGAGCGCCAGTCATAACCACGTGAACGTTGAATCCCAATGACTTTTGTAGCCGGTGTAATGCTTTTTTCAACTGCTGCCCAGTCCACTCCACCTTCATCAGTTAAGGCCGTCTCACGGTAACCGATGCCAAAATCGCGTAATGAACCTGTACCATCACCGGGTTCGCCAATAACTTTATGCAATGTGTCGTAAGGCTTACCCGTGATGTACAATAATTCGTCACCTGGACGCAAAACTCCAAAGAGAGCTGTACTAATCGTATGAGTACCTGAAGCAAAATGAGGACGCACCAACGCGGCTTCCGCGCCGAATACATCAGCATATACTTCATCAAGTACTTCACGCCCACGATCGTTATAGGCATAACCTGTTGAACCTGCAAAATGAAAATCACTTACTTTTCGCTGTTGGAAAGCATGAATCACCTTCCATTGATTGTGATCTGTGATCCGATCAATCTGTTGCAGTTGTCCTTCAATCTGACGCTCCACTTGACGTTGAAGTTCAGATATTTCTGAATCAAAGCTTACCATCTTACTTCATTCCCCTTCATAGCACGAATCTGACGTCGAATATCCATTATCGTGTAACTTATCACATCAATATGTCATGAATATTACAATTCAATGAATTCTTCAAGCATATAACCAAATTTCTCATATTCACCTTTTTGCAATTCAACTTCATAAATCACATCACTCTCTTCAAAGCTGGTATCCACTACATCACCAATTTTATAGAGTACCGACGTAAGATCACCACGTTCTGCCGGAATACGGAAGCGCTTCGTATCACCTGTCAGCTCTGTCTGAATGAATTCACGGATTTTAAGCAGATCCTCCGAGTCTAATGCGCTTACTTTAATATGGTCTTTATCCAATGGAAGCATCTCAAGCTGCTCTGGTGTGCACGCATCTTTTTTGTTATACAGGACTAACTGCGGCTTGTCCCCTGAACCAAGTTCTTGCAGAATCGTATTAACCGTCCGCATCTGATCTTCACGCATAGCTGATGAGGCGTCCACAACATGCAGGATCAGGTCTGCCTCATTCACTTCCTCCAGCGTTGCCCGGAATGCTGCAATCAGATCATGCGGTAGATTTTGAATAAATCCAACCGTGTCGGTAAGTACGATTTCTTTTCCACTTGGAAGTTCCATCGTACGTGAAGTGGGATCCAATGTAGCGAATAGCTGATCTTGAATATACACATCTGCAGCCGTCAACTGCTTGAGCAAGGTTGATTTGCCAGCATTGGTATAACCAACAAGGGCTACCTGGACAATACCTGTTTTTTTACGGCGTTCACGATGCAATTTGCGATGACGAGTCAATTCATCCAGATGACGCTTCAGATCATCGATACGACCACGAATGTGACGGCGGTCTGTCTCCAGTTTGCTTTCCCCCGGGCCTCTTGTTCCGATTCCGCCCCCGAGTCTGGACAGGTTCTTTCCATGACCCGACAACCGTGGCAGCAAATAGCTATGTTGAGCCAATTCCACTTGAATAATACCTTCTCTAGTGTTTGCCCGTTGTGCAAAGATGTCCAAAATCAATTGGGTACGGTCAATAATTTTGAGATCGAGGGTTTCTTCCAGATTACGAACCTGTGCACCTGACAATTCCTGATCAAATATAGCTGTAGTTGCTCCCAGTTCCTCTGCAATCGCACGGAGCTCTTCCACCTTACCTTTACCAATGAACCATTTGGTATCACGTTTTTCCCTGTTCTGAGAAAGTACACTTAGCACTTCCACTCCAGCTGTCTCGGCAAGTTTCACCAGTTCTTCTAAAGAGTACTCAGGGTTGATACCTGTACGTTTTACATCATCCGTAACAAGACTCACCAAGACGGCGCGATCTTTTTTGACCATATCTGTATCATGCGTGCCATTTGTCATATATATGTTCACTCCCTCTAATTACTAAATTAATCCGTTGATATACATTGCCACGAATATGCCATGGCATGCCTTAAGCCGAACCGGTTGGCCCGGCCGGCTGGTGTAAAAACTATATTATCGCTTACTTTCGCTCAAAGTTCAAATCCTCTGTACGGATTGTCATCAGCTCCAGTTTTCCTGGACTGCCTTCCGAGTATTGTTCCAACAAACGAACTGCCTGATGCCTGATCGAACGCTCAATGGCATTACGAACGTATCTGGCGTTACTGAACGCATGCAGCGAATCATTTTTTTCCTGAAGCAAATGTTGTTTTAGCTTGAGTATGGTCTGTGGCATTAGAATATAGTCACGCTCTTTGGCCATAATCTCAGAGATTTGAATCAACTGATCAATGCTATAGTCTGGAAACTCCACTTGAATGGGAAAGCGGGAAGGTAATCCGGGATTGGTCTGAAGAAAAAAATCAATCTCATCTGAATAACCAGCCAATATGAGAATAAACTGATTTTTGTTATCTTCCATTGATTTTACAAGCGTATCGATTGCTTCCTTGCCAAAATCCTTCTCTCCCCCGCGGGCCAAACTGTAAGCTTCATCAATGAACAATATTCCACCGAGTGCCTTCTTGACCAGATCTCTTGTTTTCTGCGCCGTGTGACCGATATATTCTCCAACCAGATCCGCACGCTCTACTTCAATAAGATGACCTTTACTCAACACACCCATCTTCTGAAAGAGTTTGGCAACGATCCTCGCCACGGTGGTCTTACCGGTTCCGGGATTGCCTTTGAAGATCATATGATACACGTGCGCACCACTAAGTAAGCCTGCTTCGGTACGCATCTGAGCAATCTGTAGGAAAGCATAGATCTCAAACACCAAGTCTTTGATATTTTCAAGTCCAACCAGTTGCTCCAATTCACCCTGTATCTCCTGGAAGTGCGCATGTTTGGTTATACTCTTGGCTGCCTGTAATGCCGCTGCTTCATCTTTGACCAACATCTGAGGTTCCTGGTTACGCAACACAATATTAATTTGTCTGGATGGTCTGCCTCCTGGTTGCTCTCCTGCAGCCATGACCCGTCCGTTCATTCGCCATCACCTCTATTTTATCGGGCTGAACTCTCCTGATTATTAATGTATTCTATCAGGTGCTCCAATATTAGAAGGATCATGAAGAATTCTACGGATAATTAGATGTCTCAAATCTGAATGTTTTTTCGAAACTCTCCGTTCTCAAATAAACTCGGCCTATGCTTCAGTGATAACTGAAAGTATGGGAATACATGTGCATCAATGGCATGCAGCAATTCCTTAGCCGTCTTGTTAGCCAAGTCATAATCACCCGTTGTAATATGTTTTCGTGACAGTGCATCTTCAAGCTCATCTTCATCCAGCAAAAAAACTTCTCCATCTTTCAGTACAACGACATCCAGATACAGGTCATCAAACCAAGGAACACCCTGATCGGTTATCCCCTGACTACGACATGTATCAATGTACCACTCTACAATCCGTTCCTGATCGTCAAACATCGCCGTAACTACAAAGTGCTCTCCCTTCGGATAGTATTGCAGCCAGGAATAACCTTTATCTGCGATACAGAAGGTACTGCCTCCATAAGTTTTCCACAGAGGTTCTTTCAAATCCTGTATGGTGTACAACGTAATATAACCTGTGAAAATTTTGGATTGAACGAACCGGCATGTGAATTGTCGGTTCGTAATCCGGCGCCAGTTCGCGCGATCCCCGAATTTCCGTTTCATACGAACCCCTCTTTGCCGACTACAGGTCCGTGACCTGCTCTGATGTTATTGGTGAACAATGTAATAACGTCCGCCTGATGGATTCCAGCGCTCTGGGCCCGCCCTTGCACAACGTATTACGAATAGTTACAGCTTACCATATTTAAGGTTTACACTCAAAATCAAGCTTTGTCCCACCTATTCATCAAATCGGTTTCCATTAGAGTTGGTTTTGTATAACACAAAAAAACTGCTTCACCGGTTTCCCGGGAAGCAGTTTTTTCAATGTAGCTATAATGTAGCTATTTAGTGATTCATTGGCTTAGCCGCCGGTGCCAGCTTGGGAATCTGCAGGTGCATCTGTCCCTCCAGTATCCCCACTTGTTCCGCTGTCCGGAGTTACAACTTCGCCCGGCGTTGTTACGCCCCCGTCATCGGAACCTTCACCATTTCCGCCAGGATCTGTTGTGCCCTGACCAGGTGGGGTCGTATTTCCTTCCCCAGGTTGACCGTTTCCGCCGTTATTACCACCGTTGCCATTGTTTCCGTTATTACCATTACCATTACCATTACCGTTATTGCCATTTTCATTTCCATTACCATTACCGTTACCGTTATTACCGTTCGAGTTGCCATTATCCGGTGTACCATTGTCCGGATTCTCCGTACCTGGCTGCTCAGGATCTATCTCTGTTCCAGGGTCTATACCAGGATCAGGTTCCTCCGGCGGTACTTCCTGCGCTTCAATCATCAAGGAGATGGTGTTGGAAGGATCCGTCTCAAGTCCTGATGCCAAGTCGTAAGCTGTCACATAGTACTCATAGGTTAGACCAGGCAACGCACTTAAATCTTGTGCATTGGTCGCTCCTATTGCATCAATGAGATGAGTGAACTGGGCTTCAGATGTTTCTTTCCGATAAATTCGATATTGCGTACTCGCGTCACCCGTTCCAGTCCAACTCAGGGAGACGGTTTGTGCATTTGGATCGTATGATCCACTCAGCCCACTAACGGACAGAGCCGGCTTTTCTGGTTCTTCTACTGGCGGAGGTGCCTGCCCTCCAGCTGGTGCTTTGAATTGCTTCACTGGAACGCCTTTTAAAGCATCTCCCATGACTTTGGCAAAGAAAGCTGCCGACAGCTTACTGCTGTTCTTAAGCATATGATTGGCATCCGGATTGTCATAGCCCATCCAGACTGCGGCAGTCCATTCCGGGGTGTATCCAACAAACCATACATCACGGTTGGCACTGTTGCCAGAGATACCACTTTGAACTGTTCCTGTTTTACCCGCTACCGGACGATCCAGACGTGCTGAACGTCCCGTACCGTCATTAACAACGTTCTGTAGCATCTGTGTAAGCTGATACGCATTTTGCTCACTCATGACACGTGTTGTGTCCGAGTTATCATGTTTATAAGTGGTTTTGCCTGCGCTATCCTTGATTTCTTTAATCGCATAGGCTTGTCGGTATTCTCCGAGGTTGGCAAATGCACTATAGGCCTGCGCCATTTCCAGTGTATTTGTACCTTTACTTAGACCACCGAGGGCAATCGCCAAGTTTTTGTCTTCATCTGTCAGCTGTATGCCTACACTCTTGGCAAAATTAATGCCTGTGTTAACACCTATTTTATCAAGCAGCCAAACCGCAGGGATATTTTCCGACTTCGTAATGGCATCCGTCATACTGATCGTTGAAGAATATCCATGCAAGTTACCAGGACAGTAGTTACCAAAACATTGCTTCGCATTACTCAGCGACGAGTTGGCACTGTAATTTCCTGATTCAAGCGCAGGTGCATAAGACACAATCGGTTTAAAAGCTGAACCTGGTTGTCTTCGACTCTGCGTTACACGGCTATAACCTTTAGTCTGATAATCCCGTCCTCCCAGGAGGGCAACGAGGCTACCATTCTCATGGTTCATGATAACCATGGAGCCTTGAACCTGTTGATCGTCTTTACTTGCCTCGAACAGACTATCATCTGTGAAGGCAGTTTCCATGGCTGTTTGAGCCTGAGCATCCATAGTTGTATAGATTTTGTATCCGCCGATATTCAGATCATCTTCCGTTTTGCCTGTTACACGTTCAGCTTCACGGAGCACATAATCTATAAAACCTTGATACTTCCTGTCTTTCTCTGGTCGCTTGTAATTATAGTTAATCTCTTTTGCTTCGTCCATCTCCGCCTTGGTAATGTAGCCTTGTTCATACATCAGCTGCAATACCACACCTCGACGTGCTTTTGAGTCGTTTGGATTGCTCACCGGATTATAGGCAGAAGGCCCTTTCGGCATAGCCGCCAATGTAGCAATTTGCCACAACTTCAACTGACTCAGATCTTTTTGTCCAAAGTAAAATTCAGATGCCGCTTTAATCCCGTAACGCTGATGACCGAAGAAAATCCGGTTCAGATACATCGTCAGGATTTCGTCTTTTGTGTACTTGCGCTCTAATGCCATGGCAATCGATACTTCCGTTGCTTTACGGAAGAACGTTTTGTCACGGGACAAGAACATGTTCTTGGCAAGCTGTTGGGTTAGTGTACTACCACCTTCCACCATGGAACGAGCCATGACGTCCTTAACCGCCGCACGCCCAATGGACCAAATATCCACGCCCTGATGATCGTAGAATCGCTTATCCTCCGTTGCAACAAAGGCTTGCTTTACAAGCTCAGGAATATCGTCTTCTTTGACAGGTTCCAGCTTCTGAATGGATAGTTCCCCCATTAATTGGCCATTGCGATCATATACTTTTGAAGTTTCATTAATTGTGGTTTTGTCCTTATTGGCTTTGAGCAGATTTTCACCACTCACCATAATAAATAAATATCCGCCAAGTGCACAGAATATGGCGATTGCCATTGTGAAAAACAGTGTCCATCCAACGCGTTTACCCGTAATTTTTTTCTTTTTAGAGGTCTTTGGCTTCGCTTTTTTGGGTGACTTGTTATTGTTGTTGCGATTGTTAGACCTCGACAACGGATCGTTTGGCATGTTACCTCCTGACTCCCTTTCGGTTGCATAATTTCTAATCGTCTGTAGGCTCAGGCATATATTAAACATATTTTGCCCGGAATGAAAAGAACAACCCTTTATTCAGGTTGCTCTGTTTCAATACCTATACTTGTAGACGAAATGGTTGGTGAAAAGGTTTCGTAATTTTTTTAAGCTTCGCCGCTGTTATCTTGCTGCATCAGCGATACGCTGCGTTGCGGCGTGAACGTGGAGATGGCATGCTTGTAGACCATTTGCTGGCGTCCGTCGCTGTCAATGACGATCGTAAAATTGTCAAATGCCTTGATCGTCCCGCGGATTTGGAAGCCGTTGGTCAGATAGACCGTAGCAGGAATATTTTCTTTCCGCAGTTGGTTCAAGAACGTATCTTGGATGTTGATGGACTTGTTCATTAGCCGTACCCCCATTGGTTCATTTGAATTCGTGTTCAAGTAATATTCAATATCGCTGAGTAGCTTTCGTGCTATTATATCATGAACAGTTTCATATAATCCACAAAAACCCCTTGTCTGCTATTTTACCCCCATTCTTAGCGAGGTGAACAAATAGAAGACTTATCCATTATACACCGCTTGTCTGTTTTGCAAAAGAGGGACAAAATCTTCATTTTAAAGTACATTTATTCGTTGTTTAGCGAATGCTTATCCTCTACCATCTGTTCTAGTGATAAATAAAAACCTCTATCCTTTTGATAACCAGAAGGTAGAGGTTTACATATCTTGATCTAATCGATGCCTGTCAGAAGAATACTAACAATCGCTCAAATCAATCAAATTTTTGTGTAATCAATTCACTAATCTGCTTGTATTTCCCTTCAAAATCCTGGGTATCCGTCATGTCCACCCATTCAATATCCTTCATATGGCGGAACCAAGAAAGCTGCCGTTTGGCAAACCGACGCGTATCCCTCTTCAACCACTCAACCGCAGCTTCCCAACTCACTTCCCCTTGCAGGAACGCTGCAATCTCCTTATACCCCAGCCCTTGCATGGAAATATGACCTCTGGCTACTCCGCGTTCCAACAGGGACTTCACTTCATCCACAAGACCTTGTTCGATCATCAGATCAATCCGCTCTTCTACCCGGGCGTACAACTTCTGCCGATCCATTGTCAAACCAACAATAAGAAGGTCATAAGGTGACTCTTTCTTCTGTACTGCCAGCTGATCAGACCACTTCTCTCCTGTGAGATGATGGATCTCAAGCGCACGTACAATTCGCCGTTGGTCATTCGGATGCAGACGATCCGCACTAACGGGATCAACTTCCCTCAGTCGATCATGAAGGGCCTGAGCTCCATTTAGCTCAGCATAGCTGAATTGTTCCTCTCTGAACGCTTCATCCGAACCGCTATCCGAAAATTGAAAGCCGTAACATACCGATTCCACATACAGACCGGTGCCCCCTACAATAAAAGGCATTTTACCGCGTTCGTGGATTTCACTAATCAATCGTGTGCAACTCTCCTGAAACTCGGCCACAGAATACGGATACTCCGGTTCATGGATATCAATGAGATGATGGGGTACACCCTTCATTTCTTCAGAGGTAATCTTGGCAGTTCCGATATCCATTTCTCGATATACCTGCATCGAATCTCCTGAGATAATCTCACAATTGAAAGCTTGGGCAAGCTCGATGCTCATTCTTGTTTTGCCTACTGCTGTTGGTCCAACCAACACAAGCAGTTTAGGTTTTGGTTTAACTTCCACTTTCAACATTAATCACTCCGTACAGGGTTTTTGCATTCGCCCGATCAAGTATTTCAAATCCGAGCCTGTCAAACTCCGCGCTGCCGCGCTTTTCTTTCATGACTACCCGTTTACGGGCAACCCGTTTTGCTTCCATAATGCTCTGTTCATCCAGCGCGTGAGCATTTGCATAATCTCGCAAGGGCTGTATAGCACTTGAATCCATCATTGGCTCACGAAACATGGGGTCAAAATATACGGTGTCACAGCTTTGATCTGGCAACGATCGAAGCAAATCGAGATGATTCGCATGATGCAGCTCAATACGCCGGAAAGCTTCATTTACCGCTGGCTTGATCGTCTCATATTGAGACATCCCCTCCACTAATAGTGTATATAGCGGAAGAGAGCTCTCACATGCAATCACCCGTCCACTTTTGCCCACTGCAACCGAGAACACCAGTGCATCCGTGCCCAGTCCGGCTGTACAATCGATGATGGTATCCCCTTCATTCACCGCCCCCGCCTCCAGCAGTGGATCAGGTTCTCCTCGCAATATACGTTTGGCACGAACAAATCCCATGCTGGGGTGGAACTCCAGCAACGGTGAATCCTTCCGAAATAGACGCACTTTACCCTGGAGTACAACCAGAACCTCCTCCGCCTCATAGTGTTCAATCATCATGGGCAGAGACATTTTATTACGGCGCACGTAAGTACCCCCTGTTGTTTCAGCAAGGTTTTGGGCCCGCTCCACAAGTAAAGCCGCTTCCTTTTCACCGGTTGTAATATACATAGATTCCTCCTAAATAGCTACATAACACGTTTGAACAATTTTTCCAGATCATATGTTGAAAATGAAATCACAATCGGCCGCCCATGTGGACAAGTGTAGGGCTGACGACATGAACCCAATCGCTGAATTAGCACTTCTGCTTCCTGATCCGTCAGCTTTTGGTTCGCTTTGATGGACGCCTTGCAGGAGCACATGATCGATGCAGCTTCTCGCATCTTGGCGACATCTATGCTGCGTTCACTCAACACCCACTCGGACATTTCTTCGATAATGTCTTTCTCGTCCCCTTTGGGGAACCAGAACGGATGGGAGCGCACACGGAACGTCTGTCCACCGAAATGCTCCAAATATACACCCGCCTGTTCGAACCAAGCCAGCCTTGTTTTCAGCTTTTCCGTCTCCGAAGGTGTAAACTCCAGCGTAATAGGCAGCAGTAACTCTTGTGAGGCCTGGGCAGGGTTACCAAACTTCTCGTAATAGTACTCATAATTTACGCGTTCATGAGCGGCATGCTGATCAATCAAATATAAACCTTGGTCATTTTGCGCGATCAAATACGTACCATGATGCTGTCCGATCAGACTCAGCTCCGGAAATTCAGGCATGGATGCATCCGATTTAATGGCAGCAGCAAGTTTAGTGGCATCAGGTAGACCTGAAGTTTTCCACGTCCGTTCACTTCTCGGAACTGAAGACGGATTATACGATGAACGCGCTTCCCTAACCGGTGAATATACGGAATCGGAGCGATACGTAGCTGGTTTGCCTTCAGCCAGCGGTTTCTCTGTTGCTCCACGATCCCCACCATCTTGAGAAGAGAGGTCAGATTTGGGAACAGTTTCGGTTGAACTTGTACTTGAACTTAAACTTGTACTTACATCCTTAGTGCCTTCTTGCACGTTAACGGATGTCTGCCCCCCGTCATGACTAGCAATCTTCTGTAAAATATCCCCGTTCCAACTTTCTAACTGCACAGGGGGGTGTGTAATCTCAGGTGGAGCTTCGGGCAACGGTACTGAGTGACCCTGTTCAGATACTGGCTGTCCTGTGGTCACATCCGCCGGAGCATCCAAATCCAGATCATCATCTTCCGTAGTTAACTTCAGCGATGTACTAGCAGGTTTCCCGAGTGGACCTTGTTGTCCATATCCTTCTGCATCAGATGCATCTTTCAGCGGACCACGTGGAAAGAGGAATTGTTCCTGGATAAAGGAACTATCGTCCCCACGTCGAATCTGCTGTTTTTTGACCTGTGGAATCAGTACCTCCTGCCGGAGTATACCCCGCAACGTCGTCTCTATGAATTCATACAGTTCTGGTTCCTTGCTAAAGCGAACCTCCAACTTGGCCGGATGCACATTCACATCCACAAGAGAGGGGTGCATCTCCAACTGCACCACGACAAGTGGGAAGCGATTGATGGGCAGCAAGGTATGGTAGGCTTTGAGAATCGCCTGATTGAGACCGTAATTGCGAACAAATCTCCCATTAACAATCGTTGACATACCATTACGATTCGCTCGTGTCCATTCTGGCAGGCTGATCAGCCCGCTCACCCGGTAATCCAGACTTTCACCCTGGATGGGAAGCATCGCTTTCGCTGCACTTGTCCCATAGATCGCTGCAACCACTTGCAGCAGATCGCCATTACCCAATGTCTGAAGCAACACATTCTCATTATGGCGCAGTCGGAACGAAATGTTTGGGTGAGACATCGCCATCCGGTAAAGGACATCTGATATATGTCCCAGTTCCGTCTGGATCGTTTTCATATATTTAAGTCTGGCTGGTGTATTGTAAAATAGTTCTCTCACTGCAAAATCTGTACCTTGGGGTGAGGTTGCATCTTCATGAGAGACAAGGTTCCCGCCTTCAATCACGATGCGGCGTCCTCGCCCGTCGTTATCACTTGCGGATAACACCTCTACCTTGGACACGGCGGCAATACTCGCCAAGGCTTCTCCGCGGAATCCAAGACTTGTGATCTGGAACAGATCTCGGCCATGGGCTATTTTACTGGTCGCATGACGATAAAAGGCGGTTTCCATGTCCTCTGGCTCAATACCTGTACCATTGTCTTTGACACGAATACTGAGGAGTCCGCCCTCTTCCACCGTCACTTCAATCTTGGTGGCGCCTGCATCCACCGAGTTTTCGAGCAACTCTTTGACAACTGAAGCAGGCCGTTCGACCACTTCACCCGCCGCGATCTGGTTGGCAATATGTTCATCAAGCACATGTATTTTCGCCACAGGTTTTCCCCTCCCTTATACTCAGGATAATTGCTGTGCCTTCAATTTGAGATCATTCAATATCTGCATCGCCTGAAGAGGCGTCATATTCATGACATCGATATCTTTCATCGTACGGATGAATTCTCGCGCTGGTTTATCCACCGCAACTACATCCGGTTTCGTTGCCACATTCGGCTCATCATCTCCAAAGATGGACAGTTGAACCACATCCGAATGGTTTGCGCTGGACTGTCCTTTGCTGTTTGATTTCTTGGCATGTTGCTTCCCAACCGAATCTTCAATAGAAGGTGTGTACTCTGCACTCTCCTCAATCTCGTGTTCCCGGATCAATGGTGCTGAATCCGTGTGTTGGAATTCTACACCTTTTAATTTCAAGCCTGCTTCCTGCTTCTCATTCCCGATATATTCACTGCCCACTGCTACCTGAGCAGCCGCATGTTCAAACCCATGCAACAGTCCATTCGCCCGCTCAATAATGCTATCAGGCAGACCTGCAAGACGTGCACAATAGATACCATAACTGCTGCTGGCTGCCCCGGCAATCAATTTGCGCAGGAAATTAACTTTGTCACCACTCTCCTGTACCGCCATCGAGTAGTTGGCCAGCTTGTCCAGACTCTCCTCCAGATGAGCAAGCTCATGGAAATGAGTTGATACAAGGGCTTTACAGCCGATAATATCATGTACATATTCAATAACAGACTGAGCAATCGCCATACCTTCACTGGTCGACGTTCCCCGTCCCAATTCATCTATAATAATCAGACTACGTGGTGTGGCTTTGTCCGTCATGACCTGAATGTCGGCCATCTCCACCATGAATGTGCTTTGTCCACCAATGAGATCATCCGCGGCACCGATCCGTGTGAAAATGCGATCCATAATCGGCACTTCCGCCTGACCCGCAGGTACAAAACAACCTACTTGCGCCAAAATGGAGATTAAAGCGACCTGTCGCATATACGTACTCTTACCAGCCATATTTGGTCCAGTAATCAGCAGAATACGTGCCTCTTCCTTGGTCATTGCCGTGTGATTGGCAATAAATGCGCCATCTCGCATGACCGCCTCAACGACCGGATGGCGTCCTTCTTCCACAACCAGATCATAACCGTCGGTCAACGTGGGCCGTACAAAGTTGCGCTCAGCACTGATCACCGCAAAAGATTGATACACATCAATTTCCGCTACCTGTTCAGCCAGCTTCTGCAATCTTGCAATCTCTTTGTTCAGCCGCTCGCGCAGCTCTGCGAACAGCCCATACTCAATATCAACCATTTTGTCCTGAGCTTCGAGAATCAGCGTCTCTTTTTCCTTCAACTCCGGCGTAATGTAACGTTCTGCATTGGCAAGTGTCTGTTTACGTTCATAACGTCCTTCTGGCAACGCGGACAGATTGGACTTGGTGATCTCGATATAATAACCAAATACTTTGTTATATCCAATCTTCAGCGATCGAATGCCTGTCGCCTCACGCTCTCGCGCTTCCAGCTCCGCAATCCACTGTTTCCCGTTAACTGAAGCCTCACGCAATTCATCCAGACGTTCATGGTACCCTTCACGAATCAGACCTCCGTCCCTTACCGATACCGGCGGCTCGTCCACAATGGCTTGCCCGATAGCTTCACGCAGATCATTGCAATCATCCATCGTTTCGGCAATATGCTGCAATGTTGCGGAAGATGATCCTGCGCAATGCTGACGAAGTCCTGGAATTTTCTCCAGCGATGACTTGAGCGCATTCAGGTCACGACCATTCGCATTACCAAACGCAATCCGGCCTACCAAACGCTCCAGATCATAGATGTCTTTAAGTTCTGTCCGCAGGTCCTCACGCAATATAAACTGGTTGTACAACGTATCCACTGCTTCAAGACGCTCACTAATCTTCCCTTTTTGTAACAATGGCTTATCGACCCAGCGACGCAGCATTCTTGCACCCATGGACGTCTCGGTCCGATCAAGCAACCAGAGTAATGAACCTTTTTTGGAGCGTTCACGCACGGTTTCCACCAATTCCAGGTTCCGGCGGGTAAACGGGTCCAAGATCATGTAATGATCGGGCTCATACGTTGAGATTTGAGTTAACTGCCCCAGAGAACGTTTCTGTGTCTCACTCAGATAGGAGAAAAGACGTGCAATGCACGCTTGACGTTCAGGCTCTAATCTTGCCCAGACAGCCTCGCCAAACTGCTGACGGACCAGATCTTCCTTATTCTTTATCCACGACGTGTAGACCACAGGACGACCGATTGGAGACGCCTCGGCTTCTACCGTTTCAAGCAGCGCTGCATCCCCCACCAGCTCCGATGGTTCGTAGATGCCGATTTCATCCTTGAGCCATTCCTTGGAATAGGGTACGGATGTCACATACAACTCACCCGTTGACAAATCACAGGCCGCGAGGGCCAGCGTATTTTGATTACCTGTAAGACAGACCATGTAGTTGTTGGACTTGTCACCCAGCGTCTTTCCTTCCATCACCGTTCCGGGTGTAACCACACGTACAATTTCGCGTCGTACCATGCCTTTGGTTACACTTGCATCTTCCATCTGCTCACAAATTGCAACTTTATATCCTTTTTCAATCAGACGCTGTATGTAATTGTCAGCCGAATGATAAGGTACACCGCACATCGGAATTTTGTCATCCGTGCCTCCGTTGCGTGCGGTCAGCGTGATCTCAAGTTCACGGGAAGCATTAATCGCATCCTCGAAGAACAATTCATAGAAGTCACCCAGTCTAAAAAATAGAAAAGCATCTTGTGCTTCGGCCTTCACTTGCAAATATTGTTGAATCATTGGCGTATACTGAGCCATGATGAATATCCTCCATCCCGTTCCTATAATGTCAGGAAGAAACGCGTCCTGGAAGGACAATAAGACGGTCAGGCACTGTGTTTGCGCCTCCGCCTTATGTGTTGGCTAATCGCCACTTCCTTCAAAGGTTGCTGCTCCATATCTTCCGTAGTAGCTTATTACTCATAAAAGACTTGTTTATTATTATATCAAAAAAACGTCCGTACTTCATGAACCTGCCCGAATATTCCAGAGTTTGCGAATATCACGGCTCTCATCCCAAGTTCTTCCCAGTTTTAATTGAAGGATTAACGGAGACGCATACCGTTCATAACGTGCATATCCATCCAACCTCTTCAGATCATCTACGAGTGCTGGGATGTGATCCTTAATCACTTCGCGCTTTCCTTCATAAAAAGCCGTATGAACCTCAGCTTTCGCCAACGGACGCTGCCGTAATTGAGTATACCCGCTCGCGATCAGACCTGCCAAGGCCACAACACCTTTCGCAACAAGGGGCGACACAAGAAAGCTGGGTAACGTACGATACTCAAACCCACCATAGGATTTCAGACGAAAATCACCAAGTGCTCCATAACGGGGTCGTCTTCCCGATCCACGGGGGTCTTGCAGAAATGCCAGTGGCAATGCCAGATAATTGTCCAGTGCACGAAGCAGTTCCCCGGTAAGATTCACCCCGCTAAAATGAATATGACCACCCAAAGGTAACCCCCGTTGTGGCATCCCTCCTGCCTGCCAGATGAGCGAGTGATCACTAATGCTGCGGGAAGCAGCTGCGAATGCCCTCATCAGATGAGCCAGCAATTCTCGTGGTTCGGAGCTGGGAGCCGGTCTCAGTTCGGCAACCGGATATATGCGCCGTCCACCAATCGTCACGGAATCACAGCCTGCCATTCCGGTACGTTCAAGAAATTTGGAGGCGGGTACGATTTTGGATTCCGGCATCTGAACCAGAAGGAACTCGGGGTCCATGCCGAGTATCGGAGTGGGTCTGTGACTCACTTCCTCATCCAGCAGTTCCTGATGCTGCTTCCAGCTTTCCCTATAGGTAGCAGCAAGGTTGGTCACCCCTTTCCAGGGACATGGATCAATCGAAATCACTGCACAACCGCCGTTCCCTGAGGATTCCATTCGAACAGCTCCATGATCCAGTCCTAGCGTATACAGCGTTTTGATCGCAAGTCGTTCTATGCGCTTGAATAAGGTTGAACTCGCTTCACGCTCCAACAGAGTTTCCTGTGCCCCTCCCATGCCACTAGTATCCTTGCGCTTGATCCGGATCGCCTGCAGACAGCTTATCTCTACGTCATAGCGTACACGCAAGCCTGGTTCACGTTTGCGCCGATCGTGCAGTGACAATACTTCAATGCCTGCCTGTTTCAACCGTTCTGCACGTTCTCCAGAAGTCATCCTTTCATATCGGCGCAGCGCTTCCTCCGCTTGTTCCATCACATTCATTACGTCCCCCCTCCCGGATCATGCAACTAAAATAAAAATAACCCCGCAATGCGGAGCCTTCCCGTGAAAGGTATTCCAGGCACATTGCGAGGCTCGTTACCACCCATTTTTTAATATTTAAGAAGAAAGAGGGCTTACGCCCTCTTCACCGCGCCTTCTGGCGCATATGATACCTTAGGTTATCAAATACAGGCGTCAAACTCACAGCTCATCGTCGAGCAGATCGGGATCGAGATCGTCATAATCTCCATCGGCACTGCCAAAGTCATAGTCCTTGTCTTCGTAGTCACCGCAACCATCTGTGCAGACCTTCACACAAACTTTGGTTTCGGCAACGAGTTCCACAGCGAATTCCCGTTCTACCCGGATAATTACACTGCTTCCACCTGCTGATACTGTGGCTTCCACACAGCTAGGTTCCTGCGTTGCATCCGCAGATACCTCCACTGTGGAAGTCCGGTGTTTCGGGTCCAGATAGGACAAAGGCACATGTTCTACATACGAGACCGTTTCTTTGGCTACATCCGTCTGAGAGTTCTTGTCGTAGGAATACCAAATGTTGATATCGTAAGTACCAATAACTTCAATTCCGTCACCCGCTGATACGGCTTCATATTGGTGGTTGATAATCCAAGCCCCCAAAATACTTGTCGGACCATTTGGCGGAGTCACGGTATGTGTTACGGTAGAGAACTTACGACCTTTGCCGCAGATCGCCTTCGTGATAATCTCTCTACATTGATGTTTATGACTCAATGACATCTTTAAACCTCCTCCATACAATCATTCACTACAAGTGTATGCAGGGCATTCGTCTAGGGTGACAACTATTTTCTATTATTCGTTTGTAGATTGGGACCGGTCCGAGATTGGGGACGGTGCTTTGTCCTTCTTCGCGACTTTCAGATACAGCGCGAGTTCGCGGCACAACTGGAGAATTGCAGAACGAATCTCGAATTCTTCCCTTGTATCCGGCAGCTCCATACGTTTGAATTCTTCTTGCACATCTGCAAGAAGTTTTTCAGTTCGTCCCGTGTAGGATTCAGTGAGTACGTCCTGACTAAGCTGATCGAACAGCTCCGATACCATCTCCGCATGTGGCATCTTCTGATAGATCTGGGACACGAGATGCATCATGTGCTGGATGGAGTCCAACTGCGTTTTGCGCATATAGAAGTAGACGCTCCATTCCTCATTCGGATGAATCACCTGATTCTCCAGAGAACGTTTGGCAGCATCAATACCGCCAAGTATCGCTTTATCTGCTTCAATCAGCTCTCTCCCTGCCCATGCTTCATTGGGATTACGCAGCGTGGCCGCAAATTCCTTGAAAATCTTCGAGAAGAGTTCATCGATTCGTTTGCGAATGCGCAGCATCTGTGGATCTGCTGCCGGCATATAGGCCAGATTAACCGCCATTGCGGAACCAAGACCAATTAACAACAAAGCAATTTGCACGAGGACGACATGCACGTCCATCTCCCCGCCGCCGAACACCCGAAACACCACAACAGAACCTGTAACAATGCCTTCTTTAAATCCTACCCGGACAATAGCCGGGAATGCGATCAATATGTATACCGCCAGCACCCAATAATGGAAGCCTAGAAAGTGAAAAAGTACACTTGCAAATAAAAGTCCAACTACGGAAGCAAAGAACCGCGCCGATATGGTGCGAATACTTCGTTTTCTCGTTACATCCACACCAAGAATGGCAAGCAATCCCGCTGATGTTGGTCCCGGCAAGCGACACCAGTCTGCAATCAATACAGCCATTAATGCGGCGATTGCAGTTTTAATTACCCTAAAACCCATTTAACATTCCATCTCCTCTAAGCAGCAAAAAAATTCTTAGCCAGCTCGTCGCCTCATTCATTTATCATGACTAGTATGTCTCATCCAAAAGTAAACTAGACGACATCAACCGACATGCGCATGCATGCCGGTCACAGCAACACGCCCCGAATGAGGGACGCTGGCAAGTTAGATCGTTGCGACAGAACCTCAAGGCCCTCTTCTCCAATCATCGCATTCATTCCGGATCTGCGCGGAATAATCATACTAAATATGGTACTTGATTTTACGGTATCGGGCAACGTGACACCCCTTGTGAAATTGTATACATATCATACCCGGTCACATTACGAGTAAAACACTTCCGAATCACCTTCGGCCAGCCAGCATTTTGCGTTCTGCATAGACAACAAGTTGGTACATGGCTGTTGCAACTGCAGCAATAATTAACAGACTTGATAATACAAGTGTGAAGTTGAATACCTGGAATCCATAGATAATGAGATAACCGAGTCCTTGTTTGGCGACAAGAAACTCACCCACAATTACACCCACCCAAGCCATGCCAACGTTCACTTTCAAGGTGGATACAATCGCCGGAAAAGAAGCAGGTAATACAACTTTGGTAAAAATCTCGGAACGTTCTCCACCAAACGTACGAATGACTTTGATATAATTGGGATCGACTTCATTGAAGCTGTTATACACGACCAATGTTGTAATAATAACCGTAATGGACAACGTGGTCATTACAATCGCTGTAAAACCCGCGCCGAACATCACAATAAAGATTGGGCCAAGTGCTACCTTTGGCATACTGTTGAATACAACCATATAGGGGTCCAGCACTTTGGACAAAAAAGGAGACCACCAAATTAAAACCGCAAGCAAGGTTCCCACCAGTGTTCCCAGTAAAAAACCAACCGCCGTTTCCCCTACGGTTACCCCAACATGTGCCCACAACTCGCCACTAGCGATGTCCTTGCCAATCTGGGCAAAAACCTTACTCGGATAACTGAATAACAGTACATCAATCCAACGGAGTCTGCCTGCCACTTCCCATAGCAAAAACATACATACTAACATAGATAACTGTACGGCAAGCACTTGATGTCGCCATCTAGCCACCTGCTGAATATGATTCCGATGCAGCTGCCCCATCCATTCGTCACGCTTTTCCTGCTTCGGATTCATTGGATTCACGCGTCTTCCTCACCTCCCCCGGACTGATCCAGTTCACTCCACAATGCCTGAAACAACGCATTAAATCCTTCTTGCTCCCTGGCATGAAACGGCTGAGATTTACGAATTCCATCGGGAATGATAAATTCACGACGGATGCGGCCCGGATTGCGATCCAGTACAATGACGCGGTCACTGACCGCAATGGCTTCAGACAAATCATGGGTGACGAGAACAGATGTTTTGCCAAACTGTTTTAACGTGTCCGAGACCAGATCCTCCAATTGCAGCTTGGTTTGATAATCAAGTGCTGAGAATGGTTCATCCAACAATAAAATCCCCGGATCGGTTGCCAGCGTGCGCACCAGGGCTACTCGCTGTCTCATGCCTCCTGAAAGCTCTGAAGGGTACTGATTCTCCGTTCCGGCCAATCCCATACTTACCAGCAGTTCCCGTACACGCTCACGGCTCCGTTCATCCAGTCTGCCTGTCAGTTCAAGACCGATTAATGCATTATCCAGAATGGTCCGCCACGGAAACAGATAGTCCTGTTGAAGCATATAACCAATCTGTGCTGAGGGGCCGCCAACGAGTTTACCTTTAACCTTAACCTCTCCTCGGGTGGGTGTGAGCAGCCCGGCGATGATCGACAACAATGTCGTTTTACCGCATCCACTCGGTCCAACCAGACTGACGAACTCTCCTTTTTGGATCTCCAGACTCAAGTCCTCAAGCACCAAGGAAGCTTCCCGCTCGCTGACGTATACTTGAGAGATCCCCTCCAGTCGGATCACACTCTCGGATTCAGGCATTCTGCTCACTTCCTTTCCTGAATACCCCATTACTTTGATTTCGTAGCTTCTTCCGCATGGGCATTATCCACAATGGCATTCAAATCCACACGTTCTTTCAACTCTCCGGCGGCACTCATGACATCAAGCAGATTGTTCCACTCTTCCTCATCAATGATCGGATCCGTTGCATAGCTGCCCTGTTCCTTATAACGGTTCACACTGCTTACCAAAATGGCTGGATCGATGTCTTTGAAAAAAGGAGAAATGACTTCAGCAATCTCTTCAGCCGTATGGGAATCCACCCATGCCTGCGCTTTGTGTAGACCATTCGTAAACTTCTGTACGATATCCTTATTGTCGTTAAGATAACTCTGTTTCGTCATGAAGACGGTGTAAGGCAGAAGACCACCTTCTGTGCCAAACGATGCAACAACCTTACCCCGACCTTTTTGTTCAAAGATGGATGCCTGGGGTTCAAACAGTTGAACATAATCTCCCGTGCCTGAAGCGAAAGCAGACGCAATGTTGGCAAAGTCCACATTTTGAATCAGCTCCAGATCACTTTGCGGATCAATGCCATGTTTGTTCAGTGCGAACTCCCCTGCCATTTGCGGCATGCCGCCTTTGCGTTGACCGAGAAATGTGGAATCCCTCAGTTGCTCCCAATCGAAGCTACCTTCTGTGTTACGAGCGAACAGAAATGTACCATCCGTCTGGGTGAGCTGGGCAAAGTTAATAACCGCATCTTCCGCTCCCTGCTGATAGACATATATGGACGTCTCCGCCCCTACCAGTGCGATATCCACCGAACCTGCGAGTAATGCCGCCATCGTTTTGTCACCACCAGCAGTCGTTTGAATATCCACCTCAAGTCCCTGCTCTTCAAAAAAACCTTGAGCCACAGCCACATACTCCGGTGCGTAAAATACCGAACGAGTCACTTCGCCTATCGTAATCTTGGCTTCATTCTCTTCCTTATTACAGCTGGTGAGCGCCACAATGATAATCAGCAGAATAACGATGCCCCGGACGAACCATGGCGTGTATTTCATGTTGTTTCCCTCCTTCACTGGTTTCAGCAGTTTCTCTCTATTATGGATATGCCGATGCCCAACAAAAGGTTAAGAACTTAAATGCAAAAAAGAGCCGGGCAATGTTGCCCGGCTCTTCAGCTCTTCGATATGTTATTTAATATGTTATATATGGGATATCTACAGCTTGTAAATCTCGGCATATTTGGCTTCCAGATAATCGGCCAGATAATCCGGGTTCAATTCTTCACCCGTTACGGCAACAATCAATTCGGAAGGTGTGCGACTTCTACCATACTGGTAGATCTTGTCTGTAAGCCATTCCTTAATTGGAATCAGATTTCCTTCGGCAATGAGGGTATCAAACTCCGGCATTTCCTTGCGCAATGTATGTAGAATTTGAGCTGCATACATATTACCCAGAGAATACGAAGCAAAGTAACCAAAGTCACCACCAGACCAGTGAACATCCTGAAGAACACCGTCTCCATCATTCGTTGGCATAATACCTAGGTATTCCTTGTATTTTGCATTCCAGGTCTCTGGCAGGTCTTTCACTTCCAGACCATCGTTGAATAACATTTTCTCGATCTCATATCGGATAATAATATGCAGGTTATAGGTCAGTTCATCCGCTTCGATCCGAATGAGTGAACTCTCCACCCGGTTGATTGCACGATAGAAATCTTCCAGTTCAACCTCGCTCAGTTGCGGGAAATGCTGCTGCAAATCTTTGTAATAGCGTGTCCAGAATGGCAGGCTGCGACCAATCATGTTTTCCCAAAGACGGGACTGGGACTCATGAATCCCCATGGACGTTCCTTCGGCAAGAAGGGTACCCGCCAGACTGTCATCAATATTTTGCTCGTACAGGGCATGTCCACCCTCATGCAGTGAACTGAAGACTGCGCTTGCTACATCATCTTGCAGATAATGTGTTGTGATCCGCACATCACCCGGGTTAAGACCCGTTGCAAAAGGATGAACACTCTCGTCCAATCGTCCAGCTTCAAAGTCATAGCCCATTTGTTCCAGGATGAACAGACTGAATTTTTCCTGCTGTTTGGTGTCAAACAACTGATTCAGGAACTCTGTATTTGGCTTGTTTTCTGAAGCATTAATCTTCTCTTGTAGAGGCACCAAACGTGCTTTGAGGCGGGCGAACACAGCGTCCACTTTCTCAACCGTCAGATCCGGTTCATACATATCAAGCAGCGTATCATAACGTGTATCCTTCACACCCCAATAATCAATAAACTCCTGTTTGAGCTTAACGATATCTGTGAGATAAGGTGAGAATCCTGCAAAATCACTATTATGCTTGGCATCTTCCCATGCTGTTTCCGACTTGGCTGTTAGCACGGTATAAGCTTGTACTTTCTCAGGTGGTACGGATTGACTGCGATCATATTCTTTCTTGCAATCTTCAACCAGACGACGATCTATATCTTCGAGCTGTTCCAATACTGCTGGAGTCGTTAATGCATCCAGGTAAGTCTTCATGTCAGCCGAGGTTTGCAGCTTGAATGCTTCGGTGGACAACATACCCAGCGTCTCCGAACGAGTCGGAACGCCTTTTTTCGGCGCACCTGTGCGCAGATCCCAGTGAAGCAAACCAATGGCTTCATGATAGCTCTTAATTTTACGAGCCAGATTACGGAAGGATTCCAAATGTTCCTGTGTTTGTTTATCCATTGTTATCGTTCACCTCTTCAAAAAAAATGTTATACCCTATTGATGATACTTTTTGCATTGCGTATAATCAACTTTTAACAGATGAAAATTGCATTGTTCTCCTAAAGATACGTGTTCAAAAAGTCTGGTTTTCATTACCGCGAAGATAGAAATGGCGTTCAACTTCGATGCTGATGATGCCCTCAGGCATGATTCGTAATCAAAAGTGGACTTTTTGAACAACCTCTAAAGGGTTGGAGTAATGCCATCTGCTGACCGTGAAATACTATTAAAGCAAAGGCGTGTAGGACAAGCTGCATCATATGCAAGTGGCCGTGCTCGTCGTATTGGATAACAGGAGGCAATGGACATGAACAACATTCAAGAGATTTTGACTTACAACAAATCATTTGTCGAGACTAAAGAATACGAAAAGTATACGGCTGGCAAGTTTCCAACCAAAAAGATGGTTATCATCACTTGTATGGATACACGTCTGGTGGAATTGCTGCCCAAGGCCATGAACCTGAAAAACGGTGATGTGAAAATCATCAAAAACGCAGGCGCAATTATCTCTCAGCCTTTCGGAAGCGTAATGCGTAGTGTACTTGTCGCCATCTATGAACTGGGTGCAGATGAAGTCCTGGTAGTGGGGCATACCGAATGTGGTATGGCTTCCCTTCACGCTGAGACCATGATTGGACATATGGTTGAGCGTGGCGTATCGGAAGAAGTCATGACTACTCTGGAGAACTCTGGCATCCGTTTGCAAAAATGGTTGCGCGGGTTTGACAGCGTCGAAGAAGGGGTAAAACATACTGTGGAAGTGATCAAGAAGCATCCTTTACTTCCTCCCAATGTACCCGTCCACGGCATGGTTATCGATTCTGCCACAGGTGAGCTTGATCTTGTCGCTGAGGGGTATGGACAACAGGCATCTCTCTAAATGGTTTGGAGTGCGGACCTTATGGTTCGCACTTTTTTTGTCTAAATTAAGGCAGTTGCTCTGTCAGGTTGTCAAACCATACAGTTTCAGTGTACACTTTTTATGAAAGCGGTCAAAGAAAGTAAAAACGATTGTTCTCTCTGACCTAGCCCTAATATTAAGGAGACATGTGCATGAACATACTTTCCTACGGATTACTCGGGCTGCTTACCCGCGAGGAGTCATCGGGCTATGATCTGATGCTGAAAATCCAGCCACATTGGCAGGCGAAACACAGCCAGATCTATCCACTCCTGTCCAAGATGGAAAACGATGAGTTATTGGCCTCCCGCTGGGTACAACAGTCTGACAAACCGGACAAGAAAATGTACGCAGTTACGGAAAAAGGCATTGAAAAGCTCTTGGAATGGATGATTACTCCTGTTACCGCACCGGTTACACGCGATGAATTTAATTTGCGTATTTTGTGTGTTGGCATAGCGGAAGACGGAAGCATGAGACGCATTCTTAACGAGCGTAAAAGCTGGTTTATGGAACGCATACGTTATTTCGAGGATCTGAAGTCACGTATACCTCAGGATAATCTTCGTGTAGGCAACCGAGATTTTGGAAGCTACATCCTGGTACAAAAAGGGTTAATGCACGCACAAACAGGCCTGGAATGGTGTCATTGGGTTACCCAATTGCTTGATGGCCAAGCTGCAATTCAAGACCCGAGTCCAAGCGTTTCAGAAATTTAATAAAATTTGAAACGTTCCTGCAAGTTGACCGTATTACATGAGTAAGGCCCATTTTTGGGCGATTCAAACAAATTAATCGGGGGGTTACGATCTTTACAATGAAGAAAAAATTCGGAGTTAAACATCTAATGATGGTATTTATGGCCTTTACATTATTGTTCGCAACAGTGGGAGTAACGAATCCGGATTCTGCAGATGCAAGACGTGGTGGCGGATTCAAATCCGGTACGAAAAGTTATAGCAATACACCTAAGAAATCCGACAGCAATGTAAGCAAATCGAATACGAATAACAATTCCAGCAATGGAGCAGCTACAACGAACCGTGGCGGATTCTTCGGCGGTGGCGGCGGATTCATGAAAGGCATGATGCTTGGTGGTCTTGCTGGTATGATGTTTGGCGGATTGTTCGGTGGCATGGGCGCTCTGGGTAACATCCTTGGATTGCTCGTGAACGTTGCAGCAATTATGTTGATTGTTATGCTGGCTATGGCACTCTTCAGAGCCATCTCCAATCGTCGCAAACCTGCAGCGGATGGTCGTTATGACCGTCGCAATGATCGTGATGATGACCGTAACAGAAACGGACGGTACTAATCTCTATGGTTCTGAGCATGGATGAAATTGTGAATGCAATCTGTATTCATATGGCAGAACGTAAGGGTGTACGTCCAACCGATGTGAATGTAGAACTGAGCTGGGAAGAAGATACAGGTTATTCCGCTGAAGTTTGGATCCAAGGACGCAGTCAATATCTGGTCGAGTCCAATATGATTGAAGCGATTCTTCGTTACCTGCACAGTGAATACAACATCCGGGCGTACCGTGAAAATGTGCGACTTGATCTGGATGAAGAAATCACAGCGATCGTTAATCAATAAGATAGGTCACTCACTGGCCTGATATACGAAAGACCGCCTCCCCTCTGTCGCCTGACAGAGATGGAAGGCGGTCTTTTTGTTTCTGTATTTGTAGCTCTATTTGTGCGTCTATTGTAGTCTCTATACGTCTCTGTGTTACGTTCTAATTCTTGGAAACTACGATTGAAGTTTAACCAGGCTGTAGTTCTTCTTACCTTTACGGATAATAATGAATTTACCGCCAATGGCATGCTCTGCCGACACTGTGAATTCAAGCTCCGTGATTTTCTCACCGTTCATGGAGATAGCGCCTTTAGTGACATCCTCACGCGCCTGGCGTTTGGATGGCTCCAACCCCAGATCTACGAGCCAGTCGACGATATTTTTCGCTTCCCCGTCCGTTTCGAATGTTGGCATTTCCTTGAAACCCTGCTCGATTTCATCTGCTGTTAGGGAACGGATATCACCACTGAACAGCGCCGCTGTAATACGTTTAGCCTGTTCGAGCATTTCTTCGCCGTGAACGAATTTTGTCATTTCTTCCGCGAGTGCTTTCTGTGCTTCACGTCTGTGCGGTTCTGTCTCTACCTTTTCAGCCAAAGCTTCAATTTCTTCTTTGCTCAGGAAGGTAAAGTATTTCAAGTATTTGATCACATCACGGTCTTCTGTATTCGCCCAGAACTGGTAGAATTCAAATGGTGTCGTTTTGTTCGGATCAAGCCAGATTGAACCGCCAGCTGTTTTACCAAATTTCGTACCGTCGGATTTGAGCATGAGCGGAATGGTCAGACCGTACGCCTTCGCTTCAGATCCTTCTTTTTTACGAATCAGATCAAGACCACTCGTGATATTCCCCCATTGATCGGAACCGCCAATTTGAAGCTGTACATCTTCGTTCTGGAACAGGTGCAGGTAGTCGAGTGATTGAAGGATCTGGTAGGAAAACTCGGTGAACGAGATTCCGCCCTCCAGTCTGCTCGCAACTACATCCTTAGCCAGCATGGTGTTGAGGTTAAAGTTTTTGCCGTAGTCACGCAAGAATTCAATCACATTGATTTTGTGTGTCCAATCGTAGTTGTTCACCATGCGAACCTGATTATCACCGTCTGTTACAAACAACTTCTTCATCTGCGCTGTCAGTGCATCCACATTCTCCTGCACTTGCTCCATCGTTTGCAAAGAACGCTCTGCCTGCCGACCACTTGGATCACCAATCGTTCCTGTAGCTCCACCTATCAAAATAACCGGACGGTGTCCTGCCAGTTGAAAACGTTTCAGCATCATGAATGGAATGAGATGTCCGATATGCATGCTGTCCCCCGTAGGGTCAACGCCGCAGTACAATGAGATTGATTTGGTTTCAGTCAACTCACGCAGTCCCTCTGCATCTGTCTGCTGGTTAATGGCGTCACGCCACTGTAGTTCATCAATAATATTCATCATGTGTATAACCCCTTTTCTATCCTCAAGATTCAGTCATGATCAACGTTAAATTACGAAACTACACGCTGGAACGGATTTTTTGGACACAAAAAAATCGCCTCCTTGTCTTCATTAGACACAGGGACGATTATCATAACCGTGGTACCACCCAAATTGCATGGACAACACGTGACCTTAACACGTTATCCATACCACTTTTGGCAATATATCGTTTGCCCATCCGCTTGGCATTACCCAAGTACTCCAGAGTGTAATTCGCAGCCCTTGTATGTATCAGGTTCCATCAACCCCTGACTTTCTGTAACAGGGACAAAGCCGCTACTGCGCTCTATCAACGTGATTCATGTATTCAATTTATAGCAAGTATAGCCGAACGTTTCAGTCATTGCAAGACCAAGTATTAATCTTTGAACAGAACAACGGATGCATAGTTGAAACCAGATTATATAATCATCATGTTCAATTTTCCGTGATAATAACCATAAGCTTTCTCCGCGATCTGATCCTCATTGTTCCAAAACTGCTGATCCAGCGCATCTAACTGCTGCTCTTGTTCCTTTGTCAGGAATTTAGGAATATCCCACAGTTCGGTAAGCCTTTCATCCTCTTTCAAGTGCTCAATGTAGCCGTATGCTGACGTTATAATCTCCACGACTTGAGTCGCACCAATGATATGTAATGCCCGCAACGCGTAACGGTATACCTCTTCCCCCCAGTTGCAGAAAAACTGTATAAAACCGCCATTAAAGACATCCGCCTCTAACAGCCATAAAGCAGCAATGTCCTGCTCGTTCGAATTCAACGATGCCCAGCCCTGTTCAGATTCATTCTTTTTTTCGACAAATAACACAGCATAGTCATACCATACATCATTAATATCTTGCTCGCTCACGTAACACACCTCACTTTTCTTTATGCCATGCCCTCTAACTCCTGACGTTTACCCGTCTGATGCCAATGTAAATACGGATTACCGATCTGCTGGAAGGCTTCCAGAACACCCCTGTTCAGGTCTTTCATCACTTCATTTGTATAGTTCAAATGCGTTTCTTTATTATCCACGCCATGTCTTTCCAACAACCCTACATGCGTCGCGGTGAAAATAATATCTTCCAGCAACCAATAGATGACTTCATCCGGCTGTTTCACCCGTTTCTCCAACGAGACGAGACCACGTTCGTAAATTCGAACGATATACGCATCTTCTCTAATCTCTACATAGGGCACCCCATCCCATTTAAAGGTCTCAAACAAGCGGTTAACATAGTTCTGCATCTGTTCCCTAGGGAAAGATGTACGCTCTAAAAGCTGTAAAAGGATGTCTGCCAATTGTTCTTTGCTTAACATGTTGGACATGAATGCACCTGCCTCTGCAAAAGTAAAACTCTACTTCTCTGATTATTGCATGATAATCTAAAAATTCAATAAAAACGTTGAATTCTAACGTTCATGACAGAATAAAAAAATGAAAAAGCTGCCCAAGGCAGCCTCTTCATATTTATTCCTACTGTTCAATCAGGTCCCACAAAAAGTCTGATACGAAGTATTACATTGTGCAGGTAGTTCGGCATATTCAGCCTGTTCAGGTGAGTGTGCAAACGGATCTGAAAGAACTGCCAAAAGCTTCTCCATCACGCTAAGGTCTCCGTGATTCTCCGCTTGCTCAAGGGCTTCCTCGACCCGATGATTTCGGGGAATGACCGCTGGATTGTTTGTTCTCATCAACTGTCGAGAGACTTCCTTCTCCTCTTGCTGTCTGTCCAATCTTGCTTGCCACCGCTCATGCCATTCAGCAAATTCTGGCGTGCCAAACAAAGCTGTCCCTTCCAATGTATCAAAGGTCAAAGCCAGGAACGTATTGGTGTAATCTGCACTATGCTTCTCCATAAGTTCAAGAAGCTCCTTGATCAATGCTTCATCTTCGGCCTCTTCATCCAACAAGCCCAGTTTGGCACGCATTCCCTTGAGCCAATGATGATGGTACAATTCAGAAAATTGTGCGATAGCATCCTGAGCGAGTTGCACGGCCTGTTCTTCATCTTCATGCAACAACGGCAGAAGCGTCTCGGCAAAACGAGCCAAATTCCACCCGGCAATATACGGTTGATTACCATAAGCATAGCGACCTTGTCTGTCAATGGAGCTAAATACGGTCGACGGATTGTAAGCATCCATAAAGGCGCATGGACCATAATCGATGGTCTCACCACTGATCGCCATGTTATCCGTGTTCATCACGCCATGAATGAAACCAACACGCTGCCATTGGGCTATGAGAGCCGCCTGCCGTTTAATCACTTCCTGAAGGAACAAAAGATAGCGATTTTCGGCTTGGGCAACCTCAGGGAAATGTCGATTCAACGTGTAATCAGCCAACGCCCGAAGATCTTCAATAGACCCCCATCTTGCTGCGTACTGAAAGGTTGCTACCCGGATATGACTGGAAGCCACCCGGGTCAATACGGCACCTGGCCGCTCTGTTTCGCGGATAATGTTTTCTCCTGTTGATACCACAGCCAGACTGCGTGTCGTTGGGATACCCAGTGCATACATCGCTTCACTAATAATATACTCTCGCAACATGGGCCCTACAGCAGCACGTCCATCTCCTCCACGAGAGTACGGTGTTCTCCCTGAACCTTTCAGCTGGATATCCACTCGCTCGCCCTGTGGCGTAATCTGTTCACCCAACAGCAAAGCTCGTCCATCTCCAAGCATGTTAAAATTGCCGAATTGATGCCCTGCGTAGGCTTGAGCTAAAGGCTCGGCCCCTTCCGGAATCAGGTTACCTGCAAAAATTTCCGCTCCTTCATCACTGTCAAGAGACTCCACATCCAGACCCAAGCTGGATGCAAGCAGTCTATTGAAAATAATCAGCTTTGGTGATTCAACAGGCACTGCGCCCTGACTTGTAAAAAAGGGTTGCGGCAACTGCGCATAACTATTCTCCAAGTTCCAACCTTTGTTCAACGTTTCTTGTTGCATGGTGATCACAACTCCTTTTCTGCACCAGGGATATCCCTTGGTTATATTGTAGCCTTGTGAACCAATGCTCATTTATGTAGTCGCATGGAAATTCAATTCAAGAGGTTGTTGACTTAAACGAACATCTAAAATGTTCTTGATGAAACTTTAGCATATTTGCATGCCTTTTGCATTCCTCATGAATCGTAAACACAAAAAAATCCAAGAGGTTTCTTTGCCAAGTGGAATCATTGTCTTACATTCCACTTCCCAGAAAACCATCTTGGATCTATTCCACTTACTACCAGATGACACGTCTGTTATTACAAGGATTACGTATGTGCTTCTTGAGCCTGTACAGGCTGTATTGGCAAGCTCTCTTTTTTCAAAGCAAGGTTAAAGAAGACATTAAGCAGGATGGCTGACAGGCTTCCCGTAATAATACCATCGCTAACAATAATCCGAATACTTTGAGGAAGCTGGGCAAACAGATCGGGTACAGCAGTAACACCGAGCCCAAGTGAAACGGAGCAAGCCACGATCAATAGATTCGATTGTTTGCCAAAGTCGACGTTTTGCAGCATTTTGATCCCGGATGAGACGACCATTCCAAACAGGACAACAGTCGCTCCCCCGAGGACAGCACTTGGAATAATGGTTGCAAAAGCAGCTACTTTGGGAATAAGTCCGAGAAAGACCAGTATACCTCCGGCTGCAACAACAACATTGGTCGTTTTCACTTTGGAGAGCTGAACCAAACCAACATTCTGAGCAAATGTATTATATGGAAAAGCATTAAAGATGCCGCCAAGGACAAACGCAAGACCTTCTGCGCGATATCCCCGTGCCAGATCGTTTTCGTTGATCGGTTGATCACAGATTTTGCTCAAAGCCATAAATACACCTGTTGATTCGATGATAACCACCGTACCTACAATAATCATTGTAATAATGGGGCCGATTTCGAAGGTAGGCCATCCAAAGTAAAAGGGTTGAGGTAAATGGAACCAGGAGGCTTCCTGTACAGAAGCAAAATTCACTTTTCCCATGATGGCTGCGATGAGGGTTCCCACAATAATACCAAGGAGAACAGCCAGGGATTTTACAAAACCGCGAGCATATCGATTCAGGATTAGAATGAACAGTAATACACCAAATGAAAGCGCCAAATTGTCCAAACTTCCGAAATTCTCGCTGTTTGCTCCACCCGCCATGTTTTTAATGCCGGTTGGGATTAGCGCAAGACCGATAATGGTTACCACTGTACCGATCACAACTGGCGGAAACAATTTGACGATTTTGCTAAAAAATACGGCAAAGATGACGATAAATAACCCGGCTGCGATGATCGACCCATATATGGCAGGAATTCCGTATTGCGATCCAATCGCAATCATGGGTGTCACCGCTACAAAAGAGCTCCCGAGCACCGCTGGCAAACCAATACCCAAATACTTCCCTTTCCGAGCCTGAAGCCATGTTGCAATCCCACACGTTAACAGGTCAATGGATACCAGATACGCCAACTGCTCTGCAGTCAGATTTAGTGCTCTGCCCACAAGCAAAGGCACCAGAATTGCTCCCGCATACATCGCGAGTACGTGCTGAATCCCCAGTGAAAAAACTCTCATCTTTTTGGTTTCTTTCATCCCACGTTGCCCCCCTGAAATTAGAATCAACCGAACCGCTGCAAAATCATGTTATGTTGATTCACATTATATAAACTATTCAGGGAAGTTCCATGATTCATAACATAGAATTGTGATAAGAGATAAAGAGCCTAACTAAAATTGGGCGTGTTATACAAAAGGTACTCTCAAACCGTTTATGTCGCGTTATATTAGTTGACATAGAGAAACGAGAATACTCTTTAACTCAGAAGAAAAGAAACATGAACTTTGGATTTAACTTCAGTGATTCATGTAAATGCATAATGTTTGAACATCATTTCTTTCATATTCTCAGCTTGTCGAGTTAAGATGTTTGATGTTAAAACGTTGCTCCATTACCTCTCCGTTCTGGTGAACCCTCTCCGTAAAAGACACTTCTTCTCTGTTCATTAGAACAACGGATGAAGCTCTGGTCCCATAGTCGAATTTTTCACTTTTTACGAAGATGGGAGAAAGCAAACGTTCCCATTCCAATGGAACACCTGTATGGGGTAGAAGATCATCCACTGAAGGGTCTGCCATTTGCAGCAAACCTAACATTTGTTCTCTCAGGGTAGATTCGTCCTCCCCATGGATGATTTTCTCCAACCCTTCTTTCCCACGTTTCACCTTAGGCCAATCTGTATTAATCAAGTGATTACTAATCCCGTATATTCCCGGTTTCAACTTCAGCACAACATTACCCACATTAGAATAATAATAGAGGTCGTCAGGATCACCCACTAACAAATTGTAGCCAGGATAATCATTGCGACTTCTCTCCGCGTGTTGCATATATTGCTCAGGTGTGGACGTTCCCTTTAAAAAATCAGCAACCAGATCTCCTCTTGAGCCCTTGGCATGTACCTCTTCATTTGGATCACGATAATTTGTGACAGCAGCCAGACGCCCCTCTGTGGTTACGCCCATCCAGGTACCCATTTTCGACAAATCCCGGCCAGCCAATATATGAGGATGATCTTCCCAATAGTGTGCTTGAGCCGTAGGTCTATGATAGAATTCATCCCTATTGGATCCCAATATAAGCGGATACTTTGGATGCATGTTGTAAGCAAATAAAATTAAACACATGGGAATCTTCAACTCCTATATTCGTTAAACCTCTGATTTCGCGCCTTTAAATAGCATAATCAACTACAATTACATCTTCCACCCAACCATCGAGGGAAGCTACAAATGCCTGATGAGCAGGATGTGGACCATAGGCGCGCAATGCCTCCTGATCTTCAAACGTCACTCTCAATCCAATCGTGTAACCTTGGATACGATCCGTTTCTTCCGTTGCATTGATCCCTGCGGTCAGCCCGACAATCCCCGGTATTTGTTCCTGTAACGCGAGCAATTGATCCACCCATTCCTGCTGTTTGGCTATTGTGGTTTTATCGTTAAATTTAAAAACAACCAAATGTTCAAACATCTTGTTATTCCTCCCATATCCATCCGAATATTAATGCAATTTCGTTAAATAAAGTTAATTCAACAATTCCAATCCACCCATCATATAAGGGACCACTCTGTTGGCTAATTCAGCCGGAGATTCCTGCCCGCCTTCAATATTCCATCGATACGTCATTCCATAGATCGACCAACTTAGCGTGGTTGCCGTAATTTTCAGCGTTTTGGGATCTACATTACCCGCTACTTTGCTCAATAATTCAAGAAGGAATTGCTCCAGTTGAGTCTTGATGTTCTCTTCAATAATTGGTGCAACTGTCTCATATTTTTTGATGCAACCATTACTTGAGACGTGATAATCACATAATGAAAATATAAGCTGCTGTATGGTTTCGGCTGATAACCGGGCATCCGGGTCCACTCTTTTCGTCACATATTCCATAAAAGCATCCGCTAAAAAGGCTTCAAGCAGTGCATATTTATCCTGAAAATGGGCGTAGAATGTAGCCCTGTTAATTGTGGCTTGTTCTGTAATGTTTTGAATCGTAATACTGTTGAAATTTTTAATATTCAATTGGTTTATAAACGCATCAAGAATTAATTGACGCGTGCGGATTACACGCGGATCATTCGAGTTTGGAGACAATACACCAGACATGTCCCAATCCTCCTTTGTACACAAAATATTTGGTTAGACTCCTTCATTATAGATAAGTGTTAATTGTTCAACAAGTGAAAGTAAGTGCAAAGACACCATACAATAATCCGTGTCTTTCGCTTAAGCAACAAAATGCTTCGATTGTTGGTTGAGCATGCCTATACACCTTGTTAAGATTGCACTTGTACCCGCTTGAAGGTGCATAATAATGGAGGTGCTTAGTTTGAGTAATCAACAACATAACGTTATTTCTACGGAGCTTCTGTTCCAACCATACACTGTTCAAAAGTTAACCCTGTCCTCGCGCATCGTCATGTCCCCCATGGCTCGTGCCTTCTCCCCGGATGGTGTGCCAGGTCCCGATGTAGCTGCATATTATCGCCGGCGTGCCGAGCATGGTGTTGGACTCATTATTACAGAGGGTGCAACTATTGAGCATCCGTCTGCATCAAGTGAGCCTAGGCTCCCTCATATGTATGGAGAAGCAGCTCTTCACGGCTGGGCTGAAGTAGTCAAGCAAGTCCATGAAGCTGGCGGCAAGATTTTCCCGCAAATTCTGCACTTGGGTATTACCCGCCCTTCTGGATCTCAACCTCACCCAGAAGCTGAATCTCTTAGTCCATCGGGAGTTGATATGGAAGGTACTCAAGTAGGTGCGCCCATGACGGAGGCAGAGATCGCAACTGTGATTCAAGCTTATGCAGATGCAGCAGCCAATGCACAAAGCATTGGTTTTGACGGAATTGAGCTTCACGGTGCACACGGTTTTCTGATCGATCAATTTTTCTGGAAAACAACGAATAGGAGAACAGACCGCTATGGCGGTGACCTACAGAAACGAACTCAATTCGCGGTTGAAGTTGTAATGGCAGTTCGTGCTGCGGTAGGTCCTGATTTCCCTATCGCGATGCGGATTTCCCAATGGAAGATGAATGATTATCAAGCCAGACTGTTCGACACCCCCGAACAACTGGAGCAATTCCTTCATTTGCTGGTTGACGCAGGTGTAGATATCTTCCACTGCTCGACACGACGCTTCTGGGAGCCAGAGTTTGAAGGATCTGAGCTTGGATTTGCAGGTTGGGTGCGAAAGCTAAGTGGTCAAACCACCATTACCGTCGGTTCTGTGGGTATGCCAGATGAGCCTGAAGCAGGAGCAGATAAAGCAACACATCCAGGTATGAGCGAGCTTATGAAGCGTTTCGATCAACAGGAATTTGATCTGGTGGCTGTGGGACGTGCACTCCTTGGTGATCCGGCATGGGCTGCCAAAATACGCGAAGGACGCGTATCCGAGATTCAAGCTTTTACACCTGAAGTACTCGCTACGTTACACTAAGAACAATTAGTTATTGTTCCCAGAGATTTCTTCTCCCCTATATATAGGTTTGAACTCATGAATCAATTATACTTAGCAAAGGGCTCGCTTTCCCTCCGGGATTGCGGGTATTTTGTTTTTATAGATATCTGTCCGATCAAACACTTCGAGCAATAGCAATATCGTTCAAGAAAATTCCTTCTTTGCAACCTATAATAACGTTAACATACCAGAAAGAAGGTGCATCATGACTCGGGAAGTCCGGACTGTCGTATTTGATACCGATCTACAGCTAGAAGCTTATCAATTTGAAGGCATTATGCAGAAGTTTCCCAATCATTTTCATGACTATTACGTCATTGGATTCATTGAGCAAGGCAAGCGTCACCTCGTCTGCAACAACGAAGAATACATTCTGAATAGTGGTGACATGATTGTTTTTAATCCACATGATCCGCACGCCTGCGAACAGGTGGATGGCAGAACCCTCGATTATCGCTGTATCAACGTCCAGCCTGAGGTTATGCGAGAGTATGTGAGAGAGATTACTGGACAAGCTTACTTGCCACGGTTCACATCCCCCGTTCTCTATCAAAGTGAACTTGTGGGTTCCCTGCACGAGCTGCATCAGATGATTCTGGAAGAGCAATCGGATTTCTGCAAAGAAGAATTGTTACTCTTACTACTGGATCAATTGCTGCGAGATTATTCGGATGCTGAACCACCTGTTTCCACACAGGATGTGACCTTGGAGATCAGACGCATATGTGATTACATAGAAGCTCATTACATGGAGAGCATCTCGCTGAACGAGTTAGCCGATTTGACGGAGATGAGCAAGTACCACCTGCTGCGTTTATTCACCCGCCAGAAAGGAATATCACCTTACCGTTATCTGGAGACGATTCGCATTAATCAAGCCAAACGTCTGCTGGAACAAGGTCTGCTTCCGATTGAAGTAGCCGCACAGACAGGATTCAGTGACCAGAGCCATTTCACGAATTTTTTCAAAAAACTGATCGGCCTGACACCCAAGCAATATAGACGTATCTTCAATCATGATTCGGAGTTGAAACGAACCTCCACTAACATCGTATGACAAGTCATCTTGATCATCAAAACACTAGAGCCTCTACCGGACATTTACTCGCTTTGTTTACTATACTGATCTGGGGGACTACCTTTGTCTCGACGAAGGTTCTACTGATTGACTTTACTCCAGTGGAGATTCTATTTTTCCGTTTCCTGATCGGGTATTTGGTACTGTTATTGATCTATCCACGTTCACTGCGGATCGCCTCATTCAGAGAAGAATGGTTATTTATCGCAGCAGGACTATGTGGGGTGACGTTATATTTTCTTATTGAAAATATTGCTCTGGTGTACACAACAGCTTCCAACGTGGGTGTCATTGTCTCCATTGCCCCGTTCTTCACTGCCGTGCTCGCACACTTCTTCTTAGATGGTGAGAAGTTAACTCGCCGCTTCATTATCGGATTCGGGATTGCCTTGAGCGGCATCCTACTCATCGCACTGAACGGCAGTTTCATTCTGCAACTGAATCCGATAGGTGATCTGCTTGCTTTCATAGCACCTGCGGTATGGGCGATCTACTCTGTGCTAATGCGGAAAATTGGGCAGCTTCGCTATCACTCCATTGGTGCGACTCGCAAAGTGTTCTTCTATGGCCTGATCTTCATGCTGCCAGCTCTTTTCCTGTTTGAATTCCACTTGGAACTCGGACGCTTCACAAACATGACCAATCTCTCCAATATTCTCTACCTCGGTCTGGGTGCCTCCGCGTTGTGTTTCGTGACCTGGAACCGGGCCGTGAATCTTCTCGGAGCTATCCAAACGAGCGTATATATCTATCTGGTGCCTGTCATTACTGTTGTGTCATCTGCACTGATTCTTCAAGAGCAGATAACCTGGGTGATTGTACTCGGTGCGTTCTTAACCCTATTTGGCTCTTACATTTCAGAACAAAAAGGACACAAGCTTAACAACAAAAACACTAATCCACATAGGGGTTAGTGTTTGCTTCATTTTTTACTGATATAACTGGACATCATGGTTGACCACCGTTGACATGCAGCAGAAGTCATTCATTTTATCTCATTCAATTGAGACAGCAGAATCTCCAGTTCCTCTTGCTCCAGATGACGCCATTGCCCCCGCTCCAGTTGATCCAGCGTAATATTCATAATTCGCACGCGCTCCAGCTTCAGGACTCGGTACCCCAAGGCTTTGCACATTCTGCGGATCTGCAGGTTGAGACCCTGTGTCAGAATAATACGAAATACATTGTCACTTTGCCTATACACTTCGCAGGGCTTGGTCACCACGTCCAGAATTTCAACGCCATCAGACATGGACTTTACGAATTCGTCAGTTATGGGTTTGTCTACAGTCACTACATATTCTTTATCATGATTATGCTCCGAACGCATCATCTTGTTCACAATGCCTCCGTCATTCGTAAGCAAAATCAACCCCTCAGATGCCTTATCCAGCCTGCCTATCGCAAATATGCGAGAAGGATAATTCATATATTGAATGATGTTCCCCTCCACATGTTCTGCTGCTGTGCAGACAATACCGATGGGTTTGTTCAAAGCAATGTAGACAGGTTCGCTGTCATTACGAGGAATCTGCTTGCCATCAATGAGTACCACATCGTGAGGTTCAACTTCCGCCCCTTTTTCACATACCCTGCCATTGATCGTTATGCGTCCGGCCGCAATTAAACGGTTCGTTTCCCTGCGGGAGCAGAATCCCGTTTCACTTATGTATTTGTTAATTAACATGTGTCACCACTTCTCATCTATAGTATTGCCACTGGTTCTTTGAATGCTGGTATGTTCATTCGCTTCATGCAATGAGTTAGTACCTTGTACTGATTTTCATTCCACATCATCTCATTTATACTGAAACGAAGCAATGAATTGTTATATAAAAACACATACAACGTTACATAGGAAAGCCAAAATACACTCTGGAAGGAGTTTCTCATGTACAAAGTTACTCGATTTACAGTTGACCCCGATGATCCAAACCAAGACTCTGGCATGTGGATTGGTGGAGAAACTGCATACATTTCCGACTGGCCTCTCAACCCTGAGGGGCAACCTTTATTGCATCTGTTCTCCATCAATTGCAATACACTTTCACAGCAGATCCATATCCCTTCTTTACCACAAGATAAATATATCTCGGTCTTCTCGACCTACTCCGCCTCCGAATACTTTCTGGATCAGGTAACCTATACGGGAGATGAACTGGAATGGAACGAGAATATTGTTGCCGGATGCACTTATGTCTCGGTATCTTCGCATCCACTCACTTCCGTATGTCCCGTTCCACCCATTCCGTTAAGCGGCGTACGTTTGATAGAAATGGAGTTAGACGAACGGGAGTTCCCTGCATTTTCATTTTTCTCTCCCACTGTACCAAACGGTGTGAAAGGAATTGACCATTTGCTAGAGGAACATCAACTGGTGTGTCAAATATATTCCGGAGATTTTCCTGAGCCTTATCGGGATATATTGGGTCTTCCCGATGCAAATGGTTATTTATTTTTGCGAAAGGGTCCCGCGTCTGCTCACGCACCATTCGATGGAATTTTCTTTGTACAGACTGCTTAAGAGCGATACGTGGAAGTCAGGTATCATCATATAAAACGGTTAATCAGAACGTTTCCCGTCTACCTAGACAGGGAACGTTTTTTTATATATGCACGTTTTACTATTCTCGATCAATACAGATGCCAAACCCTGTTAAAAGGCATATGGATTGAATCATATCTACCCTTTCGACACGAAATCGTTTTAGAAAAAACTTAGCACGAGAAATATTTCTTTTCATCAAAATTTAACATTATTTTACAACAAAAAGCATGTACATTTGGACAATTATGGTATAAGTTATATATGAAATAAACATTAATTACATAATATAAAATTTATATCCATCTAGGAGGCGGGCTTTTGAAAAGAATATTCGCTCTAAGCTGCGGTTTTTATCTGTTAATCGGCATAACCAGCGTTGTCCTCGGTGCACTTCTTCCTGTTTTATTGTCACATTATGAGCGCGGTTACAGTGATGGCGGATTTTTGTTATTTCTGCAGTTTCTTGGATTTCTTGTCGGTGTCATCGCAGCTCCTGCCCTGACAGCCCGTATCGGAAGAAAAGCGATGCTGACCCTAGCTCTGATCTGTATTGTAGCCGCCTATATAGTACTCGGTTTTCTGCCATCCTGGTCTGTAGTTCTTCTTCTCACAATTATCGTAGGTTTCGGTTCAGGTATCATCGAACCCTCTGTAGGTGCATTCACGATCGAATTCACTGAGAATCAAAAGGCGGTCGCCATGTCCAAGCTGGATGTCTTCTTTGCTCTTGGAGCACTTCTCATCCCGGCTGTCGCTGCTTTATTCATCTGGATGGATCTGTGGCATCTTACTTTTTATACGGTGGCCGTGTTGTCACTGGTTCTTATGCTGCTGTGGATCACTATGCCCCGGCCAGCCGCACTGTATCTGGAACAGGCTGGCGAGAATACAGTGGCACATGCAGCAGGTAAAGCCCAATATTCGAGAAAACATCTGGGTCTGCTGACGATCTTCGTCATCTTCTTTTTCATCTACATGGGATTGGAATTGGGATTGATGAACTTCCTGCCTTCCATTCTCGTAGAACGATTGCAGCTTCAGGAATCCGTCGCATCGCTGAGTGTCTCCATCCTATGGATTGCGATGATCATCGGTCGTCTTTTCTCCGGGAAAATAGCGGAAGCCGTCAACTATATGCCTTTCCTGATCTGGAGTACAGTCGGTACGTTTTTGTTCACATCCGCTATGGTATTTGTAACTGGACAGTGGGCAACGTATGTACTCATCTTCGGAACCGGTCTATTCATGTCAGGGCTGTTCTGTATCGCACTGGTCTATGCTAATGTTTTGATTCCCGGTATGACCGAGCGGACAACCAGTATCCTGATCGCATCGGGGGGTATTGGGGGTGCCATCTTGCAGTATGTGACTGGATGGAGTATGAGTACAGGGCCTGTCGTGAATACAATCTGGATTTTGGCCGGATTCTGTCTGATCCTGCTGCTCACATTGATGGTCTCTCATCTATGGACTGTAAAAAATAAAAATAATGCAGTACGTACTGCTCTCGCACAACATAGCAAGAAAATGTAAACATCGTTTCTTAAGGGAGGTGATGCCCGTATCATCCGGGATTGTTGAGCTTCGTTCGAGCTAGTACACCATTATATTGGAGGAAATCGTATGCAAACTTTAACCAACAACCGCTTCATAGCCGGAAAAGGGATTAAGTTGATTGACGATTCAGGTGTTGAATACCTGGACGGCGTGTCGGGAACATTCAATCTGTCACTGGGCTATAATCACCCACATGTAGTCAGCAAAATTCAGGAACAAGTCGGCAATCTGACGCATATGTCTTCCTCCTTCACTGAACCGTACGTAAATGAAGTACTTGATCACTTAATCGAATATGCTCCAAACGACATTAATGCCGGATGGATGCGGGATATCACTGGTTCAACTGCCAACGAATGTGCAACCAAAATTGCACAGAAGTATACCGAATCAACAGACATCATCAGCCTGTATCTATCCCATCATGGGCAGACCCAATTTGCCACCGGGATTTCGGGAAATGCCTTCCGGCGGAAACGGTTCCCCAATTCGGCTGTGGCTAACGCTGTCCATGTACCTGCCCCATACTGTTATCGCTGCCCATTCAAATCCTCAAATGGAGACTGCGGATATCAATGCGTTGAAGCTATATCAGATGCGATAGAATATGCAAGTTCTGGCTCAGTCGCCTGCATGATTATCGAACCTATTCTCGGAAATGGCGGCAATATCATCCCTCCTCCCGGATATTTCAAACGTCTGCGTAAACTGTGTGATGAGTACAATATTATTCTCATTGCTGACGAAGTGCAGACAGGCATCGGTCGTACCGGAACCATGTTTGCCAGCGAACTGTTTGATATCCAGCCTGATATGATTACCCTTGCAAAAGGTCTTGGCGGGATCGGCGTACCTGTTGCTGCGGTGTTAATGCAATCCCGGCTGAATGTGCTCGAAAAGCACGAACACTCCTTCACCTCAGGAAGCAATCTGATCTCCGTAACCGCTGCCAAATCCACCTTGGAAGTGGTATCCGAACCCGGGTTTCTGAATGCGGTGAAACGCAAAGGTGAAATTTTGGGTGAATTGCTGCAAGAATTGGCTATGAAATACCCAAGTATCGGTGAAGCTCGTGGTGTCGGGTTAATGTGGGGGTTGGAGATTGTAGGTGACGGTAATGAACCGGATACGCTCAAAACCAATGCCATTGTTGACCGTGCTTTTACAGATGAGCATCTGATCTTGAGAAGTTCAAGATATGGCTTCGGTAACGTTGTTAAGGTTCGGCCTTCCCTTACCACAACCGAAGACGAACTGGTTGAGATTGTAGAGCGGCTGGATTCGGTGCTTGCCAGCGTTAATTAGTGAGGAATTCATATTACACTCGAACACTACACAAACAGAACAACCTTTCGATCGCTGTTATCTCTGTTTTTTTGATTCCCTTTCTCAAGGGAAAAATCCGTGGATAGCGTATGCTCCCGAAGTAGCTTTCTTTCAGAAAGCTTTGAGGCGAACGCTTCGCTTCTCCAGAATCGATTTCGTCCCCTTCACTACTTTCGTATCTTGTCAAAAACTGTTTAAGATGAATCGCTATATTTATATTTTATATAATTATAAGGAGGTTATATCATGCTTGCATTGGTATACAAATCGGCTTGGGATGTGGCTCTTGAGGAAAGGCCTGTCCCTGAAATTACAAGAGATTATCAGGTGTTGGTTCGTATTCGGGCGACAGGTGTATGCGGTACCGATCTCGGTATTGTCAGCGGCAAATATCATGCGGTTCCTTCTGTCATTCTCGGTCATGAGTCTGCCGGGGAAGTCATTGCTGTTGGCTCTGCGGTAACGACATTACAACCGGGCGACCGTGTTGTGATCGATCCTACCTACTATTGCGGACAATGTGACATGTGCAGAACAGGCAGACAAAATCATTGCACACACAAGTCTGTTACCGAGACAGGTGTGAGTGCTGACGGGACATTTACAGATTATTATGTGACCGAGGATCGTTTTTTGTACAAATTGAAGGACCATGTGAGCTATGAGGAAGCGACTTTGACGGAACCGCTCAGCTGTATGCTGACGGGGATTAATCAGATTCATCTACTGCCGAATTTCAGAACAATCATCCTCGGTGCAGGCCCGATTGGCATTCTGTACAGCTATGCGCTCGCTTCCAAAGGGGTTACCGGCTGTCTGGTTGACATCTCCGAAGAACGCTTAGCCATTGCAGGTTCCATTGCACCTGATCGTTGGGAAGTTCATTCATCCTTCGAAAATGCAATAGAATCACTGTCACCCGCAACCCATCAGGTCGATATGATTGTGGATACAACTGGCGTTGTGGGCACACAAGTGCTATCCCAGCTCGCCAGCGGCGGTTACCTGATGCTGGTTGGTCTGAGAGATGGAAACACATCCTTCAATCCCAAGGAAGTTGTGGACCGCAGTCTGAAAATTATTGGTTCCATCGATTCTCTGGGAACATTTGCAACCGCACATTATATGATTGAACAAGGGATTATTCCGGCAAAAAAAATCATCACCCACTCCTTCCCGTTGGAGGATTACGAAGAAGCATTCCGCACACTTGGCTGCGATATTCAGGGACGCACACTTCAAGCCTCTTCACATGCCATTAAAGTTGTGCTGCAATCCAGCGGTTCCAGTTTCTAAAGTGGAACGTTAACCATGAAAGGACTACATTAGAGATATATGTATACACAATCCTGGAGGAGGAATACAACATGGCAGTAAACAAAGAATCTAACGGACTGGGAGCCCCCAATGATGACATCATTCAAGCGGTCATTTTTGACATGGATGGTGTACTAATTGACAGCGAACCGATTTATTTCGAGATTGAGCGCAGCTCTTTTACCCATTTTGGAGCAAGGGTGACTGATGAAGAACATCATAACTATGTAGGAGTTACGCTGGAATCCATGTGGCAGCAAGTATTGGACAAACATCAGCTGACAGCTACGCTGGAAGAAATATTTGCTTATCATCAGCATAATGTGATGCAAACGATGCTCGCCCATCCCAATTTGACGGCAATGCCTTCCGTGGAACGCTGGTTACGCTGGCTACATGAGCAACACGTACCCATAGCCGTAGCTTCTTCCTCTCCACGTGCACTGATTGATTTGATCATGGACAAAACCGGACTTGGACAATACTTTGAGGTGCGAATGACAGGTGAGGAAGTTACAAACGGCAAGCCGGCACCAGATATTTTCCTGACCACCTCTGAGATGATTGGTGCATCTCCTTCGAATTGTCTAGTGATCGAGGACTCGCGCAATGGTGTTCAGGCCGCCAAAAGTGCAGGCATGCGCTGCATCGGATATCGTAATCCGGGATCAGGCAATCAGGACTTATCCAAAGCCGACCTTCAGATTTCCAGTTACGATGAGTTATGGACATTGAAGGACACACTGCCCTTTGAAGGCAGATTGCCAAGCTTGTCAAAGCTTCGCTGAGACGATCGTAATTTAGGAATGAGTATTCAGAAAAGAAACAACCCAAACGGCTTCAATTCATTCGAATTGGAGCTGTTTGGGTTTTGCTTGCTGCAATGGGTGTTACATGTGGACACATGCTGTAATTTCAACTAAACCGAAAGATCGAGACTTCTACCCAGATTGGGATGAGGAGCAGGCATTGACTTCAACATTTCCGCCATCTGCTGGCCTTGCTGCTGTGCCATGTCTTTTGTAATCGACATCACTTGCAAGCTTGCCGACTGCACCACTGAAGCTTGGCTCATCGCCATTGATAATGCTGCAATATCCATGTTCTGCACTCCTTTCACTTTCTGATTACATGATGTACTTATTATATATCGGTCAGAAGGGAAGAAATGTTAAAAGGTCGATCAAAATGTTGATCCGACCACGTAAGAAGCTTTATTTCTCCATCTACAGTAATTTTCCAGCTATCATCATTAACGGAGCATAAAAAGGGGATGCCTCAGTCATGAGCATGACTGAGGCATCCCTTATTAAAGTTATTTTATTCTAATGAACCTGGCACACGCTATTCGCTCTGATTTGCACAGGTCTGTGGTGTAACGAATCACTGAGACATTATTTCGTAGATTGGGTCGTTTTTTAGGTTCTGACACCCTGATATGATGAAATAACGTTACTGAGGTTCGTTAAAGATTGCTATTCACGTCTAATAACTGTTCGACGTACTCAACGCAAGTTTGTTTATTTTAACTTCCGGGTTACTTACCACCTGTTGAATCATGGAAATAAAGTGTTTTTGAATCTGTTCAACGGTAGATGGGTCATACACATTGGCATTGTACATCAATATGATCTTCATATTTTCATAAGGCTTGACGATCAAGGTAAAATCAAAACTATTGTGTTCTGTACCCCCAACATTCATAATCTCAAGCGGTATTTCGCCTTTCTGACCCAGACTCTCCATTCGGTTCTCTACCGGGAAGTTCTGATACACAACAACATGATTAATCAGAGATTGTTTTTGCTTGGTCAGATTTTGAATATCATATAACGAATACGTATCATATGCATGTGACTCCACAGCTTGTGCCTGATTCCTTTTCATTAGAGATATAAATGACTCATCGGCCTGAGCCTGGATCCGAACAGGAATTGCATTAATAAATAATCCAATCATGCTTTCGATCCCAGGAATGACAGGCGGTCTGCCCGATACAACACTTCCGAATACAACATCGTTGCTCTCATTGTATTGTTGCAACAATACACCCCAGACCGTCTGCACTAATGTATGGAGCGTTACATGCTGCTGTTCCGCAATCTGTTTCATTTGCTCGATTAGTACATCATCCAAATAACAGTTTAACGTTCTGGAATCCTGTCTTTCATGTTTCGGTTTGATTTTTTCTCCAGGCAATTTCGTTTGTCCTTCATAACCCTTCAGGTAATGAGTCCAATACGTTATTGCACCTTGATGATCTTGCTGTTCCAGCCATTCGATGAATTGACTATATGGGGTTAATAGAGTCACTTGAGGCTTTCTATTTTCCCGAATCGCAAAATAATTTTCAAATATCTCTTTGCTTACAAGAGACATACACCAGCCGTCCATCAAAATATGGTGAAAACTCCATATGACGCGGTATTCCTCAGGCTCTATTCTCAAAACAGACATACGGATTAGCGAATCTCGTTGTAAGTCAAATCCTCTTGCCTTGTCCTGCTCGATATACTCGTCAACATACGTTTTACGTTGCAGCTCACTTGTGCCAGCTACAACTTCATAGTTAAATTCAAATTTCTTCTCTTGATACACGATTTGAAGAGGGATATCCACGAAATCACTGTAAAAATTAGTTCTTAATATCGCATGCCTTTGCATTAATTGATCCAAACTTTGCGCAAAAGAGGCAACATCCAAATCTCCACGCATATCAAACATGATTTGTACAAAGTAAGCGCCCGAAATTGGATTCCGTTCACTTTCGTACAACATTTCCTTCTGTAATGGTGTAAGTGGGTACACATTTTCGATTCGACCGATGTGCCCAGTGTGTTCCACGATTTGATCCAATTGATCAATGGTTAATGACTTGCATGAAATATCACTTGGCGTAAGCTCGGTTTGTTCCTTCCTTACACAATGTTCAACGACTCTATTAAGACCTTCCTTATAGAGACAAGCCAGTTGCTCCATCGTTTCCCGGCGATATTGTTTTGAACTATAGTTAATGGACAACGACAACCGCCCCTCTGTAACAATGCCATTGATATTAAGCACAAAAGGTCTCTTGTTGTTTTCACTTACGGATGGTCCGCTGGAATAAGGCGAGAATTTAATGCCATCTTGGCCCGAATCCTGATTCACCTGTCCCATATAGTTGAAACTAATTTCGGGATTTTTCTCTAACTTGAATCCTTCATTTCCATGTGACAAATACCTCGAAATCCCGTAACCAATGCCCTTGGTTGGGATCTGGCGCAGTCCTTCCTTGACGGTCTTAATCTTCCTTGATAAGTCAGCCCCGGACTCCATCGTAATCATAACGGGGTACATACTCGTAAACCATCCCACTGTACGCGTAATGTCCAGCTCTGGCAGGATGTCTTCTCTACCATGCCCTTCCAGATTTACGAGGATTTCTCCCATGCCTGTCCAATCATGAACAGCCATTCCCAATGCCGTTAGCAATATATCATTAATTTCCGTATGGTACGCATGATGTGTTTGCTTTAATAATTGCTCGGTTTCCGCTGCTGTCCAATGAATGGTGATCGTTTCACTATCTTTGCCAATCGTCTCATCACAATCCCTATCTTTAGGCAGCGAGCTTAGCTGTGCCCGCTCCACACGACTCCAGTATGGATTCTCTTGCTTCATCGCCGGGCTGTCTGCAAACGTCGACAATTGTTCTGCCCATTGTTTAAACGAGGTCGTTTTTTGAGGAAGTCGGATTTCTTGGCCTCTCAGGAACTGGTCTTGCCCTGTCTGAATATCTTCATATAAAATACGCCATGAAACCCCGTCTACCAACAAATGATGAATGGCAATAAGCAGGTGATCCCCTTCAGCACATTGGAACAACCCAAGTTTGATCAAAGGTCCGTGAGACAGATCCATACCACTCTGAATTTCTTTTGCTTTATTTTCAATGAACGATGCAGGATCTGCTTCTGTTTTGAGGTCAACGATTTCAAGGCTGTATAATCCATCTTCGTCTGCCCCTCGGTTCCACGCTTCATATCCGCCTTCAGGCGCTTGTCGATAAAGGGTACGTAGAGCATCATGCTGTTTAACGATCTTATCCATGATGCTGTGAATGAAGCGGACATCAAACCCTTTTTCACGAAAGAACATCATTTCCTGATTGTAATGATGTGCGTCCACCATATTTTGATCAAAGAACCAGCGCTGAACAGGTGTCAGCATCACTTGTCCCGTAACTTCCCCTTGGTCAGAAATAGTGCTCACGGATGTAACGTGTTCACTCAACTCCGCTACTGTCGGATAGGTGAAGAAATGCTTCATTTCCACTTTATACCCTGCTTGGAGCAGTCGTGAGGAAACTTGAATACATTTAATCGAATCGCCCCCGAGTTCAAAGAAATGATCTGATGTACTAACCTTTTGAACACCAAGCACAGCTTCCCAGGCAGCGACGATCGCTTGTTCTACAGCGTTTTGCGGCGCCATATACTCGGTGCCTTTTTGCATACGTTCTTGTGGAGATGGCAATGCCTTTCGGTCAACCTTCCCATTGGAAGTTAACGGTATATGCTCTAATTGAACAAAATAAGACGGGATCATATAATCCGGAATTTCATGAGATAATGCCATTCTGATTTTCTTCGCTGTCAGTGAGCTGTCGCCTTTCCAGTACGCACACAACTGCTTCGAACCATCCTTATGCTCACGGGCAATAACGACTGCTTCCTGAATGGAGTCTATTTGCAAGAGCGCAGTTTCCACTTCGCCAAGCTCAATTCGGTAACCGCGAATTTTCACTTGATGATCGATTCGTCCCAGATATTCAATATTTCCATCCGACAGCCATCTTGCGGCATCTCCTGTGCGATACATTTTCCCTTTTGTAATCCAGGGATGATCAACAAATTTCTCTGCGGTTAAATCAGGCCGGTTCAGATAACCTCTGGCAAGGCCCTCACCTGCTACAACTAATTCTCCCTGAACACCGATCGGTTGAATGCGCTGGTGTTTATCCAAAATATAGGTCTGCAACGTCGGGATTGGTTTTCCAATATTGCTCTTTCCAGCATGTATTTCAATGTCGGTTATTTCCTTATACGTTACATGAACCGTTGTTTCGGTTATCCCATACATATTAATTAACTGGATAAATGGATATTTCAGCTTCCAATCCTTTAATAACACGGGATTGAGGGCTTCTCCTCCAAAAATCACTTTTCTTAATTTCAGATTTGTTGCATGACCTGCCAGTTCTTCCTGAAGAAGATGATAGAAATACGTTGGCGTTTGATTCAATATCGTCACTTGCTCGTTTTTTAACAATTGTAGAAATTGTTCCGGACTTTTTGCCGTCATTTGAGGTACGATAACCAGTTTTCCGCCATAGAGCAATGCTCCGTACATTTCCCATACCGAAAAATCAAAACAAAAGGAATGGAATAATGTCCATGTATCTGATGCATTAAAATCAAACAAATTTTTACTGTTGAACAACAATCGCACCACATTTTTATGTTCAATACATGTCCCTTTTGGTTTACCTGTCGTTCCTGAGGTATAAATTACATATGCCAGGCCTGTTGGTGCAGCAGTCATTCCCAAATTGGAATGATCTTCATGATAGGACTCAGGTTGATCCAGGCAAACGACCTCTCCTGCAAAAGAGATGCGTTCTTGCAAATGACTTTGCATTAATAATACATGTACGCCCGAATCCTCAAGCATGTAGTTTATACGATCCTCCGGATATTCAGGATCAATCGGCACGTATGCGCCACCCGCTTTCAAAATCGCAAGGATTCCTACAACCATGTCTAGCGAACGATCAGCGATGATCCCGACTAACTGATCATTTTGAATGCCTTTAGCCTTCAACGTTCTTGCCAATTGGTTGGCTTTCTCGTTCAGCGCTTGATAGGTCAAATGTTGATCCTCAAATACAACCGCAACGTGTTCAGGAGTTCTTGCCACTTGTTCCTCAAACAGTCCATGAATCGTCTTGTCCATTGGGTATTCAGCCATAGAATCATTAAAATGTTCCAAAATTTGTGTTTTTTCCTGTGTTGTCGTCAAGTCAATGTCATGGATCGCAATATTCGGATTGTTGACCACTTGCTCCAACATCTGAATCAAGTGACCTTGAATGCGTTCTACGCTTGCCCGATCATAGACGTTAGCATTGTAATAGAACATACATTTCATGGATTGGCCTGGTTTAATAATCAGATTAAAGTCATAGTTCGTTTGTTCATCTGCTTCTACATTCGTAATCCGAAGAGCTGTCTCTTCCTGATCCCCAAACTGTTCCATAATGCCCTGTACAGGATAATTCTCGAATATCAGGATATGATCAATCAAATTTTGCTTTTGCGATGTTTCTGCTTGAATCTCGTATAACGGATACGTGTCATGTGGATGCGAAGCGACAGCTTGTTCCTGATTCCGCTTCATAATCGCTGCAAATGTCTCGTTACCTTGAGTCTGAATGCGTACAGGAATGGTATTGATGAATAAACCAATGATTCGCTCCACTCCAACAATCGCCGCAGGTCTGCCCGACACCACGCTTCCGAATACAACATCCTCACTGCCATTATATATCTGTAGCAATATTCCCCAGGCTGTCTGCATGAACGTATTCAGAGTTACCTGATTCTGACTGGCCACATGTGCGATTTGTCCGGTTAATTCCTGACTTATTGTACAAATCATATGCTCTGAATGATATTCATCACTCTTCGTAATTGAATGTTCTTTTGGCAAAGTGGTCTGCTCATCATAACCTTGCAAATAGTCACGCCAGTATTTCAGGGATTCTTCATGATCTTGGTTGTCCAGCCATTCAATATAGTGTTTGTATGGAATCGTACTCTTTGCCTCCAGTTTTCGTTGTTCCTGAATAGCAAAGTATCCATCAAACAACTCCTGGATTACAAGAGACAGGCACCAGCCATCCATCAAAATATGATGATAATTCCAAATGAAACGATAGGTTTGGTCATGCGTTTGCAAGATCGAAATACGCATTAACACATCCTGAGACAGGTCGAAACCTTTTATTTTATCTGCTCTTGTATATTCTGCCACGTATGCTTCACGATCTTTTTCATTCATCTCACGCAAATCTTCGTATATTAGCCCATTCCGTTTATGACGGTATACCACTTGCAGGGGTCCATTCTTCCATTTGCTATGAAAATTTGTTCTGAGAATCGAATTACGCTGCATCAACTGATCCAGACTCTTCGTAAATGCTTCCACGTCTAACGGACCATGAAGATCCAGCGTAGTTTGAAGGAAATACGCTTCCGATTTTGAATGAAGCAAATGATGAAAGAACATTCCATTTTGCATCGGTGACAAAGCATATATATCTTCGATTTCACCAATGTGTTCCGATTCTTGAACAAATCCTTCTAATTCTTCAATGGTAATTCCTTTTAACGTTAGATCACTTGGTGTACATTCCGGCTTCTCTTTTGTCACACAATGCATCACGATTTCTTGCAGATGATCTCTAAAATATGTTACCACTCGCTCCATCGTTTCTTTTTGATATTGGGTGCGACTATACCGAAGGGACAACGTCAATTTGCCTTCCACAATTAAGGCATTCATATCGATAAGAACATTTCTTCTGTGATTGTCGCTTGCTGTTGCTCCGCCTGGATAGGGAGAGATCTGCATCCCGCTATTCTGAAGATCCTGATCAAATTGACCCAAATAGTTAAAACTAATTTCAGGATTCAAGGTAAAGGGCGTTTCTTGTTGATGTGCACTTAAATATCGTAAAATACCATAACCAATCCCTTTTTTAGGGATTTGACGAATCATTTCTTTGTTTGTTTTGATGAAAAGAGACATATTTGAACTTGCTTCCATATCAAGTACAACCGGATACTGGCTCGTAAACCATCCGATCGTTCGTGTAATATCGAGATCCGGTAAAATTTGTTCTCTTCCATGTCCCTCCAGATTGACCAGCACTTTATCCATGCCCGTCCATTGGTGAATAGACATGCCTAATGCATGGAGCAGCAAATCGCTAATCTCCGTTTTATACGCACGATTCGCTTGTTTTAATAATTGTTCCGTTTCTGCCGCTGACCATTCTATCGTGATCTCTTCACTGTCTTTTTCCAGTGCATGATCCGCTTCGAAATCTGTAGGTAACGGTTTATAGGTTGCTTGTTCAATTTCATTCCAATAGGCTAGCTCTTGCGTTATCGCATCACTGTTCGCATACAACTGAAGCTGTTCTGCCCATAATTGGAATGAAGCCGTTTTTTGCGGTAGTTGAATCGATTCTCCCTCACTTAATTGTTCATATCCTCTCGATAGATCTTCAATCAAAATTCGCCATGAAACCCCGTCGATGACGAGGTGATGAATAACGATGAGTAAATGATCTCCGTCTGCACATTGAAATACGCCCAGCTTCATCAAGGGTCCACGTTCCAAAGTGAACGTGCTTTGCATTTCGTTTGCTTTCTTCTCAATTTGTTGAGATGGATCTGCTAATGACTTGAAGTCCATCACTTCAAGTGTATATAAGGATTCCCTTGCCAACCCTTCATTCCACGCTTCATAACCCTGTTCTGTAAGACGATATACCGTACGAAGTGCATCATGATGCTCACTCAATTTATCGAATACACGGCGAAGTGTGACTTCATGAAAACCTTCTTTCCGATACAACATCACGGACTGATTATAATGATGGGCATCTACCTTGTATTGCTCAAAAAACCAATGCTGGATTGGAGTCAGCATCACTTTTCCAGTGATGATTCCCTGTTCTGACAGGGTACTTATGGGTTGAACATAGGGAATCAAGCTTGCTATGGTTGGATTTTTAAACAAATGATCCATCTGCACCTGGTAACCTGCTTGATATAACCTCGAAGAAACTTGAATGGATTTAATCGAATCTCCTCCAAGCTCGAAGAAATTATCCAAAATCCCAATGTTCTCTACCCCAAGTACCTCTTCCCAGATCGATACAAGTTGTTGTTCCACCATCGTTCGGGGTGCTTCGTACTCCATGCCCTTCAACATATGTTCTTGGGGAGCAGGCAAAGCTTTGCGATCGATTTTCCCGTTAGACGTGAGCGGCATCTGATCCAGCTGTACAAAATAGGACGGAATCATGTAGTTTGGCAGTTGCTGGGACAGCGCCTCCCGCAGTTCCCCGATCGTGATTGCATCCTCTCCTACCAGGTACGCACATAATTGTTTGGTTCCCGTTTCATCTTCTCTGGCTATGACGATGGCCTCTTTTATCTGGGTACTATTTAGAAGAGCCGTCTCCACTTCACCAAGTTCAATCCGGTGTCCACGAATTTTCTCTTGATGATCCACCCTTCCTATATACTCTATGTTCCCATCGGGCAGCCATCTTGCGAAGTCACCCGTCTTGTACATTTTCGCTCCCGAAACAAATGGATCATCCACGAATTTCTCCGCAGTCAGATCTGGACGGTTCAAGTAACCTCTGGATAGCCCTGCTCCGGCTACACATAATTCTCCCTGAACTCCAATAGGCTGCAATTCATTCCGTTCTCCTAAAATGTAGACTCTATTGTTCGCAATAGGCTTCCCGATTGAGATATTTTGATCTGCCGACTTGATCGACAGAACTGTGGATACAACACTATTTTCAGTCGGACCGTATTCATTACACACTTCGATGAGTGGATTGATGCGCTGCAATTTGTGTATTAAGGCAGGAACAATCTTCTCTCCCGCAGCCACCACATTTTTCATGGATGTCCAATCTTCCGCGCTTACTTGTTCCAATAGGGTCATCAAGAAACTGGGTGGACTTTGGATATGCGTGATTTGCTGTTTTTTGACCATCTTATTAATGGCTATAGCATCTTTACACTGTTGCTGGTTTAACAAATACACTGTCGAGCCAGATATCATCGGACCAAAGAAATGAGTAATAAATGAATCAAAAACGAAAGGATTCAGCATTATTACCCGATCATCTCCGGTAAAATGATAAAAATCCGATTTCCATTGCAGGGAATTCACAATGCTGGCATGTTCAATCATTACGCCTTTGGGATGACCTGTTGTTCCAGACGTGTAGATCATGTATGCCAAATCACTGGAGATCGCTCCATCTTCCAAATTTAAATGATCATCATAATGATTTATTTCAGAATCCAGAATGACACATGTCCCTGCAAAATGTTCAGGTTCCTGTATATGACTTTGATGCAGCAACCAAGCCACTTTTGAATCCTCAAGGATGTAATGAATACGGTCTGCCGGATATTCCGGATCGATTGGGACATATGCCCCGCCAGCTTTTAGAATACCGAATAAACCTATGATCATCTCAAGTGAGCGCTCTGCCATAATGCCAACGAACTGACCCGCCTGCACCCCCTTAGCTTGAAGCAATCGGGCCAATTGGTTGGATTTTTGATTTAACTCTCTGTACGTTAACTGTCTATTCTCAAATACGACTGCCGGATGGTCCGGTGTTCGTTCCACCTGTTCTTCAAATAATTGATGCATCGTTTTGTTCTGTGGATACCCCACCCTTGTATCGTTAAAGTCATATAACAGCTTGTTTCGATGAAACTCTGATAACATATCAACTTGACTTAACTCCAGATCAGGCTGGTTTAGAACTACGGAAAACAATTGGTCAAGATGCTCTACAATCTGAACCATATAATCGCGATCATAACGATCATCATCATAAACTAATCTTAACTGAATGGAGTCGTTCTCCAGATCAAAGTGGAACATCGTCGCCGCTTTTACGTTATTTTCATCAAGGGCAGGATGAATTTCATTTAACGAAACCAAGGTATGAATTAGAGGTACATGGTTCGAATCATACTGAACATTTAAACGTTCAACCATTTTTCTGAAAGGGATTCGTTGATGCTGAATGGCTTCGGTTAAACTGATCTTCACTTGATTAAATAAGGATTTGAATGACATCGCTTGATTGATATTATTTTTTAAGACAAGAACCTTATTCGAGAGCGATAGATCAGTGTTCTTTTCTTCCATCGTTGGTATACCAATAATCATCTTGGTTTCATTCGTGTATTTATATAACAGACACTGAACTCCCGTTAATAAGATCGTATATATCGCCATAGGAGCATTTCGCGACATGGACTTGATTTTATATGAAACATCGGCTGACAAAGACTTATATATATCATTCTGGTGCTGCGTATCGTCTGGGTGTTTGGAGGTTGTCTTGCAATAAGGCAAATGAACAAGATGATCATCATCTTCAAATCGGCTTGCCCAATACGATTCCTGTTTCTTGAAAATAGACATACGGCACCCCGATCACATTTATATTTTTAGTTATCTTAGAAATCTACTTCAATTAGATCAGCCAGCGTATCCCCATCTATTAATTCTTCAACCAATTGAATCTTGTTGATTTCAATATGAGGGTCTTTGGCAATGGTTGTTAATATGACCAACAGATTTTGTGACATCGCTTCAATCGTTGTTTTCTCAAATAAAATCGTACTGTATTCAAAGGCCACTTCTAACTTGTGTTGCAATTCGGTAACATACAACGTTAAATCGAATTTGGATACTCTCGTATTTGGGGCATAAGGCTTACAGGTTACTCCATCCATCTGAATCTCTGAAGCATCTGTATTCTGCAATACAAACATAGTGTCAAACAACGGATTCCGCCGAGCATCTTTGGTTACATTTACTTTCTCAATCAATTCTTCAAACGGATAATCCTGATTCTCATAAGCGTTCAACATATTTTCTTTCACTTCCAGCAGATACTCCGTGAATGTTTTATCCGCGGCAGGATAATTTCGAATAGCCAGTGTATTCACAAACATCCCCATAACCGGCTCCAGCTCAGCATGTGTCCTTCCTGCAATCGGCGTGCCTACAATGATATCTTCTTGTCCGCTGTATTTAGATAATAGAATGGTATAGGCGGCTAATAGAATCATATATAACGTTGTTCCTGTCCGTGCTTCGATGTTCCTTAAGCCTGGAAAGATGTCTTCCTGCAAAACAATGTCCAATACATCTCCCGCATAGCTTAGGGTTTCAGGTCTTTCGTAGTCTGTTGGCAGATCCAATAGCGGGATACTTTCACCAAACACAGTAAGCCAATACTTCTCCTGCTTTTTCATCCGCTCACTATGAAGTTGCATTTGCTGCCATTCAGCATAGTCCTTATATTGAATTCGAAGAGGAGACAGCTCCTCTCCCTTATAGAACTGGCTAAGTTCAGTCATCAGAAGATGCACGGATAGTCCGTCTGCAATGATATGGTGGAGATCTACCAGCAAAACATGACGCTCCTGCTGAAGTTCAATAAGTCCCACCCTCATAAGAGGTGCTTGCCCGAGATCAAATGTGCGAACAAACTGTTCAATTCGATCTTCGATCTCTACTTCCGTTGACTCGATCAATTCAATTCCAAAGTTCACTTTAGGGTATACGATCTGTTTCGGTTCTCCGTGTATGACTTTGAATCCAGTCCGAAGCGATTCATGACGATGAATCAATTGTTGGAATGCTTCTTCCAATCTGATCCGATCAAGCGATCCTTCCAACATAAACATACCTGACATGTTGTACATGAGTTCCTTGCCAGCTTTGATGCTCATAATGTACATTCTCATTTGCGCTGAAGAAATAGGATAATATTCTTTTTCCTCCACTTGAGGAATGGACACTGATACTTCCTGTTCCATTTGTTCAATAGATTGAGCCATCTGTTCAATGGTCTGCCATTCAAAGACGTTTCTTACCGATATGTGGATATTCAGCTTTTGATTGATTTTGGCGGCCAGCTTGGTCGCACGTAAAGAGTTGCCTCCAACATCAAAAAAACTGTCTTTTACACTGATTTTTTTCACGGCAAGCACATCCTGCCAAATAGGCAGCAACTGTTTTTCCACCCCAGTTTGGGGTTCTATATATTCACTTCCCGTTTGTATGTTTTCTTCTGGACTCGGAAGCGATTTGCGATCGATTTTCCCGTTCGCTGTCAGAGGCATGTGATCCAATTCTATAAAGTAGGCTGGTACCATGTAATTTGGCAACACCTTAGAGAGGCTTTGTTTTAACTCTCCCACCGTCAGCGTGGAATCCGCTGTAAAGTATGCACATAACGATTTGTCTCCATGATCATCCTCATGTGCAATGACGATAACTTCTTTCACACACTCTAGATCTAACAGCGCCCCTTCGACTTCTCCTACTTCGATCCGATATCCGCGAATCTTAATCTGGTGATCCATTCTTCCCAAATACTCGATATGGCCATCGGGAAGCCATCTCACCAAATCTCCCGTTTTGTACATTGTCGCTCCCTGTACATACGGATCACGCACAAATTTTTCTGCTGTCAGCTCAGGTAAATTCAAGTATCCTCTACCAACCCCATCGCCAGAGATACATAATTCCCCTACGACGCCTACAGGCTGAACTTTGCCATGTTTGTTCAATACATACAGGCGATTATTTCCTAATGTTCGACCAATCGGTAGGTGAGCTCGTTGATTCGCTGTATCCAGGTGTTCTGGAAGTACACGGTATGTCGCAACATCCACACAACATTCTGTTGGACCGTACACATTAATTATGGCTGGCGCCGTGATCTGATTGAGAGCAAATAATGATGTGATTTCATTTACACTTTGCTGAGAAAGAGCTTCACCGCCAATGAGCATATATTTTAGCGATATGCCTTGAACGTTTTTTGCCTTCGAAAGCAATTTCAGGTGCGCAGGCGTACCGTCTGTCAAATCAATTTGGTGGAGCTGATAATAATTCATTAAATCTTGTCCATCCAGTACCGTGTCCTTGTCTACAATAAACAAGGCATGGCCTGACAGCAGTGCGCCAAAAATCTGCTTCACAGATGCATCAAAATAGTAAGGCGCAAGTAAAGCGACATGCAAACCGCTATGCTGATCATCTATAACTTGACTGTACAACGCTTGAACCAAGTGATGAACCTGACGATGTTCGATCATTACACCTTTTGGCATGCCTGTTGTGCCTGAAGTATAGATCACATAAGCCAACTGCTCGGAATTCCCTGCCGGTTCCAGATTCGACAGATTAGCTGCATAGATTTCTTCATCGTCCAAATCAATCATTTTTCCATTAAACGATACCAACTGCTTCAAATGCTTTTGCGTGACTAACAACGTTGCCCCCGAATCATGCAGGATGTACCGGATACGCTCTTCAGGAGAATCCGGATCAATCGGTACATACGCCCCGCCTGCTTTTAGAATGCCAAAGATGCCAACGATCATATCAATCGAACGATCTGTCAGAATACCTACAAATTGATCCTGCTGCACTCCCTCAGCTCTAAGCGTATATGCCAACTGATTCGCCCGTTCATTCAATTGACGATACGTCCATCGCTCATTTCCAAAACTAACAGCCAATTGATCAGGTGTCCGTTCCACCTGTGCTTCGAATAACTCCTGAATGGTCTGTTCCCGGGAATATTCTATGTTGGTATCATTAAAATCATATAAAAGAACGTTCTGCTCAGGTTCAGACAGCATTTGAATATCGGACAAGGCAATATCAGGTTCGATCACAATGTCTCTGAGGATGTTGAACAGATGTGTTTTCATTCTGTCGATGGTATCCCGTTCAAACAGCTCCGTCTTGTAATTAAAGTGCATTTCCAGACACTCATTATCATCCTCAACGATGAACATCAGATCATATAACGATACACCAACATTTAATTCTCTAACTTCAAAGCTGCAATCCTGTTCTTGCCGTTGATTCAACGCGGTATTTAAGAAGATATACATCGTATTAAAAAGTGCTGTCCCGGTTGTATCCCGATGCGTGTTTAAATTCTCTACAAGGTTGTCAAAAAGATAGTCCTGGTTATCCAATGCATCCAGGGATTGTTTTTTAATTTCCTCGAGATAGGATCGAAATGACTTATTCCCCACCGGCTGTGATCGAATCGCTACCGTCTGGATAAAGACACCTATCATATTCTCGACATCCGGATGGTTTCTTCCTGATGTTGGCGTGCCTACAATCATATCTTCTTGATCCGTATATTGATGAAGCAGCACATTATACGCTGCCAATAACACCATAAACATCGTAGTTCCCGTTTGTTTCGCAAGCTTCTCCAGCGACTGCTTCAAGTGTGCGTCCAACACAAATGACAATCTAGAACCTGCCGAAGTCAACTGAGGTGTCCGAACAAAATCAGTAGGCAGATTAAGGTTCGGGAGTTCTCCTTTGAATTGATCCAGCCAATATTTTTCTTGCTGCTTATAAGACTCACCCGCCAGGAATTCTTTCTGCCAAGCTGCAAAGTCTTTGTATTCAACCTCAATGTCCGACATGCTTCTTCCGTCATACGCATCAATCAATTCATTCGCAAGAATACCAACGGAATATCCGTCCGATATAATATGATGCATCTCAATGAGGATCTCTGCATGATCATCGTCTATACGAATGAATTCGGCACGTATTAACGGCGCTTTGGAGCAATCAAATGGTTTGGCAAACGTCTTAACATGTTGTTCGAATGAAGCAGAGCTTTCCTGAGATCGTTTCACTTCAAAATCAATCGTTGGCGCGATACGCTGGTAAAGCTCTCCATCCATCAGATGAAAACTGGTGCGAAAAGCTTCGTGACGTTGCACGATTTGTTCCAATGACGAAATTAGTTTAGCTTCATCGATTTTTCCTGTGACCGTGATATGACCGCACATGTTCTGAAACACACTATTCGGCTCAAATTGATCCAGAAAGTAGATTCGCTGTTGTGCAGCTGACGTCTCATAGAACTCCTTCACGTCCAATGCCTTGATTGGAATGAATGTTTCCTCGTTCTCGCCTGTAATCAGACTGGCAAGCTGCTTCAGACGTTGGTTTTGGAAGAATTGAACGATTGAAATTTTGTGTTGAAACTGCTCATGTACCTTGGATAGCATTACTGTCGCCTTGAGCGAGTTACCTCCGAGATCAAAAAAGTGATCATGTCTCCCCACTTGATCGAGGGATAATACGTCCTCCCAGATCAAAGCCAGCTTTTTCTCCACGTCATTGACTGGAGACTCGAATATGGCTGCATGATTAACGTGAGGAAGACGCTCCGTAACAAACCGATTATATATTTCCTGTAATTGGTCCTGTTGCTCGGATGAGAACAACGTCAAAGACGAGATTTCAGCCTCTGGATGACTCACCATTTTTTGCAGCAAACCCTTAAATCCTTCAGACCACAATTTCATCATCTCAGGTCCAATAAGCTCGGTATTGTAATCAAAATCCAGGTACAATTCATGGCTAACATCTGTAATATTAAGAAATAAATCGTAAGAAATATGTTTGATCGGATACGACATGAATTCAGTCTTGATATTTTCAAATTGGAGATGATGAATCGTTCTGTCCATATTAAATAAAATCCGGGTATCCGGTGCAGTCATATGAGCAAGCTGTTCGGATACGAGGGTCAATGGAACATGCTGATATTTCATGACTAGAGCCAGCGTTTCCTTGAGCTGAAGAACATGGTCTACAACGGATTGCTTCGTTAACAAGGCATGATGAACAGGTACAATGTTGACACAGTTGCCAATCAGCGCATTTTTTCGCATATGAGACTGACCCGCTGTAGGCACGCCGATGACAAGGTGAGACTGCCCTGTTAGTTGATGCAAATATAAATGAAACGCTGCAAACATTGTTACAAACAAACTGCTCTTATTATTGATACTTAACGTTCGCAATGACTCTGTTAATTGATGATCCAGCTTGATGGAATACCTGTCACCAGAATATCCCCTGGGCACATCATGGGACGGTGCCGTTGGAAGTGTGATGTTGGGATAGGATAAGGAAAATTGTTCTTTCCAGAACTGAATCCCTTCGGTAAATGACCCTTTTTCATGTTCAAGTCGTTGCCAGCTTAAATACGCACGGAATGGAGTGGCTTCAGGTAATTGAACCGGAACTCCTCGGACCAGAGCAGAATAGGTATGTTCCAACTCTTGAATGAATACAGCAATCGACCAGCCATCTACAACAATATGATGAAATGTCAGCACCATAAGGTATTGATCGGCTGCCTTTTTAAGCAAGGTGATTCTAAATAGAGGTTCCCCAGACTGTAAATCGAAGGCTTCATTTGCATCGGCAGATAACCAATTGGAAATTTCCCTTTCTTGATCCTCACCCGCATATGCCGAGAAATCCAACCATGTACATTGAAATTCCATTACGGATCTGATTTGTTGTGTTTCACGATCGGCATGAATGACTGTTTTCAGGGCTTCATGACGCTGTGCGATCTGATTCACGGCCTGATCCAGTGTGGAAGGCTTTATTCCACCTGTCATTTTTAAAATAACACTCTGATTTAATGCAGCATTCGCATCTTCCCCATGTAATGAAGTTAACAATAATTGTTTTTGCACTAAAGAGAGCGGATATTCCGAAACAGGCGATTCACCAGGGATAAACCCCCACTCGCGTAGTTCATGGATCGTCTCTTTCACGATTCTGATTATCGTATCCATCTCACCCATGGAATGCACAGTCGATATAAAACAGTTACGACCTTCCCAAATATATAAACCTTTATAAATTAAATGGTAGAAGAATAATTCCATATCTCCAAATGATATAAATCGAAATAAAGATCCATAGTTCACCATTTGCATCGGTACATTCGCTGTTTTGAAAAACACATTTAATTCTTTAACAAGATAATCTGTTTTTTCATTTAATTCCTTATATAAAGTTCCTGCTTCGGATTGAAGATACTGCAGTACCGTTAACATCACTCTCATCGTAAGAGGGTGTGTACAGAAGGTTCCACCGACAAACGTTTTCTTATCTGCATCGGAAGGGTAAGAATCATCACCAAAGTTCCAGGTTCCACCATCTACCGGATTCATAAATTCAGCCTTACCCGCGACTATGCCAATAGGCAGCCCACCACCGACCACTTTTCCATACGTAACCAGATCTGCTTGAACCCCAAACCAATCCTGTGCTCCACCCAGACCAATTCTGAATCCAGTGATGACTTCATCGAAAATAAGTGCAGTCCCAGTTTGATTTGTTATTTCTCTAAGTTCCCGTAAGAATTGTGTTGGCTGCATATCAGGTCTTCGACTTTGCACCGGCTCTACAAGCACAGCAGCCAATTCACCACCCAGGTTCTGAATCATATCCAGGGATTGCGGATGGTTATAATTAAGAATAATCAAATCATCCATTGAGCTTTGTACAATACCAGGAGCCATAGGCATCGCAGACGATAAAGCATCCCCAGGATTCGCTACACCCAACACGCCGTCATGTGTACCGTGGTAAGATCCAGAAAATAATACAACTTTGGAACGCCCCGTTGCTGCCCTCGCTAAACGAAGTGCAACCATGACAGCTTCTGTTCCTGAATTATAAAATGCGACACGCTCTACACCCGTTAGCTCGGAAATTTTAGCTGCAACATCTCCTGCCAAATCTGACATAGGGCCCAATGGAGGCAATTGTTCCTGGAGGCTGTCTGCTATTACATTTTGAATAAACGCTGGATTATGGCCAAATAGATTCACACCAAATCCCATCGTCAGATCCAAATACTCGTTCCCATCCAGATCCCATATCTTAGATCCCTCTGCACGACTTGAAATGATGGGATACACCATTTCCTTCCAATACGAGCGAAATCCGGATACATTGCGATTATTCGCATGAACCAAACGTGTTTGGCCAGTTTTTAATTTGGAGCCTTTGGTTCTTGCGGTATACTTTGTTACAAACTGTTCAACATACTGGTTCTGAAGCGGTGATAATCCGTTCTCTTCATGAATTTTCAACGATTGATACGGTATAAAAGGTTTTTTTTCTTCCTTCGATTCCGAATCCGGTTGGATCTTTTTGGGTTCGTTGGTTTTATTGATTTCATTCATTACCGGTGAAGCTTGAACTTTTGGGGTTTCATGATGTTTCATCTCCAAAAGAGGCGATTGAACAGCATTCATTTGCTCGCCTAACAGCACATTCAAACTTTTTAATTGAGATTCCATGAGCTGAATGGCAGACATCACAATTTGTTCCGACACATTCCCTGATGATTTTGCCGTGTTTATATTGTTCACAGATGCCAGATTTCGTTGTTCAGTATGCTCCTGAACTGTTTGATTGTTTATATTTTCAGATACATCATGATGCTTTATATTCTCTGACACATATTTAACTAAGGAATTAATATTTGTAAGGGTTTCAAAAAACATTTCCATCGGGATATTCAAACGGAACAGCTCTGAGATTTCCTTCTGAATTTGCACAAGAATAATGGAATCCAATCCCATTTGGAGAAAATGAGCTTGATGATCCAGCTCTTCCAACTTCAAACCAGATGCACGACTGATGCTTGTTTTAATCTTTAATTCAATATCGTTTGTATTCATCTCCATTTGAACCTCATTCCTCTCTGACCAATGTTCCGCTGGTATCGTATGTTTGACTTCAATCCAACACCGCTTCTGCTCAAATGGATATAGAGGCAATGGAATTTTCCGAATGACTTCATGATTATAAAACCTTTCCCAATCAATCACTGCCCCCAGTGTAAATAACTGACCGAGTTCATTTAAAGATTCTGCCTTTCCCTGAACATAGAGATGATCGCTAACAAGCGTTTTGTCTTTTTTGGCATAACCAAAATAAACATTTGGCAGTTTACCCTCTCCGCTTGCAATTCGTTGTAATTTTTCATGTAATTCTTGTGTACTCGTCACTACGATGGCAAGCCGATAATCCAGATTAGCCCTTCCCGTACTGGCTGTATAACAGATTTGTTGAATAGAAACATCCGTGTGATCGGTTAGATATTCATGATACGTTCTGACCAATTCACCCAGCGCCCGTTCCGTGGCAGCAGACAGAACAAATAGATTAGGCTCTTGGGACATTCTTTTATCTACGGTTGGGGAAGGAACATATTCTTCGAGAACCACATGCGCATTGGTACCACTGAAACCAAAAGAACTAACCCCGCATCTTAATGGACCCTCTTTTTCACCAAAAGCCATTAGTTCCTGATTCACATAAAAAGGTGAAGCTTCAAACTTAAGCAGGGGATTAGGCTTGTCAAAGTGAACCAATGGTGGAATCTTTCTATGTTGAAACATAAGAATAGATTTAATTAATCCAGCGATCCCCGCCGCTTCAAAACCATGTCCAATGTTAGCTTTGGCAGATCCGATTGCACAAAATTGTTTCCGATCCGTATATTTCTCAAAAGCTTTACGCAAAGCATTGAACTCAACCGGATCACCTAATTTTGTCCCTGTTCCATGTGCTTCAATAAAGTTAAGCGTATCAGGAGAAATGCCGGCTTCTTTCCATGCCTGTTCGATCACATTGGTCTGAGACTCCGGGTTAGGTGCTGTGATTCCTACCGTCTTGCCATCCTGATTAATCGCACTTCCCTTAATCACACCATAGATATGATCCCCGTCCTTAATCGCTTGCTGCATTGGCTTCAACATGACCGACCCAACACCTTCGCCAAATCCCGTGCCGTTGGCATCTTCGCTAAACGTTCTCGTCAATGCATCTGGAGATTCCATATCCAGTCCGATACTTATCGGTAATAATGCCGTTCGAATGCCTCCTGCGATTGCCATTTCACAGTCTCCGGCGAGCAATCCTTTACATGCCATGTGAACAGCAACAAGTGAGGAGGAACAAGCGGTATCAATCGTTAAGGCCGGGCCTTTTAAATTCAAGAAATATGCAATTCTGCTCGCCAGTACAGATGGTAAATTTCCAATGATATAATTTTTGAGTTCTGCGGGGTAACTCGCTGTCACGAGCCGTTCGTAATCATACCCAACTTTGGAATATCCCACGTACACGCCCACATTTCTTCCATTGATTCCTTCCCCTGCATACCCAGCATCTTCAATCGTATGCCATGCCGTTTGCAAGAACATCCTTTGATTCGGGTCCATAAATTGTGCAGTTTTTGGAGTTATGCCAAAGAAAGAATAGTCGAATTGATCAATTTGATCCAAGTAACCACCCTTGATCCATTGAACTTCGCTCATTCCACTTCGCATGGATTGTATATAATCCGCTGCGTCTTTTATCCGACTTTCCGGGTAGTCCCGAATGTTATGCGTTCCATTTTCCAAAACACGCCAAAAATCGCTTGCATTTGATGCACCAGGGAGATTCAAAGACATACCGATAATAGCAATATCTTTGGATGGCGTATGATCCTCTTGAGTTTTGTTGACTTGCATGGTCTCGCTGTAGCCTCTAACCAGATATGCTGCCAATTCAGTTATCGAGGGATAGGTAAAGAGGTCCGTAACAGCAAGCTCTTCTCCGTATTTTTGTTCTATACGTTCAGCGATTTGGGCCAGCTGTAATGAAGTTGCACCCATATCAAAATAGCTATCCTCAAGTTCAACCTTTTTCCCAACCAGCACTTCAGAAAATAGTGAAGTTAATTCACGTTCTATGACTCGAACCGAAACAGCAGCCTTTTCTTTTGCCTTGTCATTGTCATTCTTGATCCAGTCATGGATGAATGCAGATTCTGTTGAGAATTTGCCTGCTTCATACTGCTTGGCTAACTGATACCGCTGGATTTTCCCACTTGTTGTTTTGGGTAATTTTTTGATGGGCAGTACCTCTTTGACACTCCATCCCCCATGTTTATATAGATGTCTTTTGATTTCTTTAACATGCGGCAAGAAGTGTTCGATCTTTTTTTTGTACACGACAAACACAATAATTTCTTCACTTTGACTATTCGAATCATACACACCACAAGCAGCAACTCTTCCGAGTTCAATATCATCTAATTGTATGGCGACACGTTCAATGTCATGGGGATATACATTTTTACCATTGATAAAGATAATGTCTTTTTCCCGCCCTGTTACAACCAGTTTTCCGTTCATGATGAAACCCAGATCTCCTGTATTCACCCATCCGTCGTGCGTTAATAACTTCTCCGTTGCTAGTGAATTGTTATAATAACCTTGGGTGACGTTATCCCCCTTGATTTGAATTTTTCCAATAACTAAATCGGGAACACTGTTCATTTCCTCATCGCAAATTCTAACATGGCAATAATCAATTGCTTCGCCAACGGCAACAAATGATGCCACATGTTCAGCATGTTTCTCGACTTCGATGACACGCTCCCCTAAGTTCAGATGATTCCGGTGAACGTACACCGCAGTAAATTCTTCTTCTACCTTGGGAAAGGAGACGGCAACAGAGGCCTCTGCTAGTCCATATACGGTAAACATGGCTGTTTTCTTTAAGTGATATGCTGACAATACATTTAGGAATTCATCACACACTTCGGGTAATATAGGTTCCGCCCCATTATAAATGACTCGTACAGATGACAGATCCCATCCCTCCGCTTTGTCTTCGCGAAAGAAATTCAGGAAGTATTTATAACCAAAGTTAGGAGAAGACAGTATGGTTGCTTTGTGTTCATTTACTTTTTTCATCCATAGAATCGGTTTGCGAATAAATAATTCCGTTGGGAGCAAGTACTGATGAATTCCTGCCACGAGGGGTACGAGATGAAATCCAATCAAACCCATATCATGGGTAAGGGGCATCCAGGAGAGAAAACTATCGTTTGAACTAATTTGTGTGCCATTAATAGCAGCACAAGTATTATAAATCAGGTTTCGATGGGTGAGCATAACGCCTTTGGGATCACCGGTTGATCCAGAAGAGAATTGAATAAATGCCAAGTCATCAGACTGAGGTTCAACTATATTATTAATAGATTCATAATGATATATGGTGTCTTGGATCATATCCGTTCTGACTTCTAATTGATGATGGAAATCAAGCATGTCATGTTCCAAAACAAATCTCTTCATTTTATCCAGCACCTTCTCAGATGCAATCATGAAAGGGTTATTTAGCAAATTCCAAATACGGCATACTTTCAAGTTTTGTTCTTCATCTTCACCAATACTTACAGGGATAGGGATCATTCCACCGAGTATACAAGCCCAGAATGCGACTAAAAACCGTTTGTTTTCTTGAATCTGAAAAATAATCTCTTGTTTAGGTTTAATTCCGATGGCTTGTAGATAACCTAAATACCCTTGTGCCTCAGTAAATAATTGATGATAAGATATAAAAGTTTCTCGTTTGTCCGCATCGATAAAACGAATACCGCGATCCGTTATTTTACCTCTGTCGCGGATAACATCCACTAGTGTTTGAAACTGATTAGTATACATATCTCTCCTCCAAATGAATCATCTCTAACATGCTTATCTAATTATTTACACATATTTTCAAGCAAAATTTTACCATAGAAATATATGTAAAATCAATCAGTTTATTGTTACTATATGGTAAAAAATAGAGATTGATTTGTGAGTTATTGACATATTTATTACCAAATATCTGAAACTTCAACAAGTTCAGATGCATTAAAAGACAAAAAGACTACCTTACAAAAAGGCAGTCTGTCGCTGTAATATAGATCTTGCAAAAGAACAGATCGGGTACTAGATTGCATCGATGAACGCGGTTCCATCCAATGGAATTTTTTTTGCTATAATAATGGAATGACATACCTGTAGAGCAACATTTATCTCTTCTTCACTAAGTTCACATTCATTGTTGTTTACTTGTTCCTTTGCCCGTTGTAATTGGTTAAATAATGGCTCAACCGTTTGGGTGTATGATATCGAATCAGGGTTATAATTCCGTGAAATGAGTGCGGTTACTATAAGTTCTGATAACAACTTTTTACGAATTGTTAAGCGTTTATTTTTCCTTTCTTGTGTATTTGTAAGCATTAGTAAATCGGAAGGCTGACTTAGCGAGTAAGGTACAATACGCTTCGTTATTTTACTCATAAGACTAGCTAACACATGTTTAGAACCCAACTCTATAACTTCAGTAACCCCATTTGCAACCAGATAGAGCATAGACTCTGACCATCTTACAGGCATCGTCATCTGCATGGTTAAATAATCGACGACAGATCGATCAGACTCATAGGGTGCTGCTGTAACGTTGGAAATAACCGGGTATTTTGCATGGGCATATTGATATTGATCCAATTCAACTTTGAATTGTTCTGCTGCGGTTTGCATCAAAGGAGAATGATAGGGACCACTTACATTGATATACGAATGTTTCGTTCTCAGGGCTTCTGTCCTTTTAATAATTTCTTGTATAGAGTGCCGATGTCCCGAAATGACAAACTGCTGGTCAGCGTTCACACAAGCCACACAAGCAGGACGCTCGATCGTGGAAACTTGTTCGCATATGTTTTGAAGTGTATCTAAATGAATACCTGAAATGGCGGCCATGGTACCTTTCTGATCCGGGTCTGCATTGTGCATAATGATACCTCGTTGTCTTACCAGTTTAATGGCATCATGAAATGATAGAACACCTGCGCAGACCAGAGCCGAATATTCTCCCAAACTATGCCCAGCCAAATAAGCGGGTTCCATCCCTATTTCTTGCATATACACCTGATACGCTATGACACTAACAGTCAAAAGTGCAGGCTGAGCGTTCATCGTCATTGTCAAATCAGCCATGCTACCTTCAAAACATAACTTTCTCAAATCGAAAGAAATGGCATCACTGGCTTCTTCAAATAACTTCTTAGCCACATCGAAGTTATTCCAAAAGTCTCTCCCCATCCCAACCATCTGAGAACCTTGTCCAGGAAACAACAGAGCTACATTACTCATTCAGCATCCTCCATGTATCAACTTTATATTTCATGCACTTTGACAACTTAAAACCAATAAATTCCTAGTTTGCAAAATTTATAATAAACTTTCATTAGGAGTTATGCAATAATAAAGTCAAACGGAGGGGCATCTATTTCTATGAACGGAAAAAAATTCGTGGTTCTTTTTGGGCTCCTTGTTGGCCTCTGTGTTGGAACATTTAGTGTTATTCTTTACTGGATCTTGTCTGTAGTCTGAGTACTAATGCAAAAAGACACCCCCATTGAGGAGATGCCTGTTCCATTCTGATCTGATCATTCAAGACTCACGATTCTCCTTATCCTCAGAGAAACGGATTCCTCTTTATTTCAGATCCGATTTTTTCGCTCACTTCGTTCTCTGTATCACTCAACATTTGATCTGAAGATGGCACAGTTGAATAATCGTCCTGTAATACAATTACATACATCCCCTTACCTGGAATCCTAACTTGGCATACAGAATTTTCTTTGTTCATGGTGATCAGCTGTTCCATTAAGTCTGATACCGTTATAACTTCTTTCATCCGAATCCCCTCACCTTTCTACGGATTTACACCTACTGCGAACGGACGTGCCCCCACCGGAATAGTAGCAATCACCGTATTTGTTTCGCCATCGATCACAGAAATGGTATTGTCATCTTGATTGCTTATATAAACTCGATTGGTTAACGGATTGGCGCCCGCTCCGTTTGGATTAATTCCGACAGGAACAGTTGCAATCACCGTATTGGTTAGTCCACTAATTACTGAAACATTATCCGTGTCTCGATTGGGTACGTAAATAGCGTTTGTGGAGGTATTAACAGCTACTTCAGCTGGCGTAACGCCGACTGGAATGGTATCAATGACGGTATTCGTCAATCCATCAATAACGGAAACCGTATTACTGGTAAAATTCGATACATAAATACGGTTGGTGGCTGGATTGACCCCTACACGGAATGGATTAACCTGAACGGGTATCGTAGCAATCACTGTATTGGTTACTCCATCGATTACAGAGACAGTATCAGAATTAAAATTAACTGCATAGATCCGATTCGTTAAGGAATTGACGCCTATACCCGTTAAAAAATTGAGTCCCGGAATAGTGATAGTATCAATCACCGTGTTGGTCAATCCATCAATAACGGTTACATCTTCAGTTGTATCCAATGAATTAAAATTTGCCGTATAAACGGCATTGGTTGCTATATTGACCCCTACGTCCCCTGACTCATTCCCAACCGGAATAGAAGCAATTACCGCGTTGGTTACACCATTAATGACGGAAATGGTATTACTGCTTCTGTTTGCGACATAAATACGACTCGTTAATGGATTGACATCAATCCCTGCAGGATTCGTCCCCACAGGAATGGTAGCAATGACCATATTCGTATCGCCATTAATGACGGAAACATCGTTACTATTAAAATTGGCTACATATATGCGGTTGACTGACGTATTATCCCCCTCTATTTCAAGTTCGGAAGAAACTAATCGATGTGCGGCAACTAGCTGACCGGTTTCATTTTTGCCCCACACGGAAATCTCCGTCTGCTCTATAGCTACACCTTCAACTGTAAAGACAAACTCAAACGCATCAAGATTGGCAAAATAAGTTCTTGTCACTACCTGGTCCGGATCAATTGAAATCTGCTCGCTGACATATAAAGTCCTCGTAGTGGTCAAATTATACCCTTGTATCAAAACAACGGATCCATCCAGAGAATTCCTGTTATCAATTTTAACGGTAACTTGTTGTGTTGGCCGTACATCACTGACGGCATTATTCTCGATAGGTCCGGTTGATAGAATGGCCATTTCGATTCTCTCCTTCACTTAGATGTTATGGTTTGATTAGAATCCTTTTGTAAAAATATAAATTGATCTGTTTAAACCAAAAAAAGACCCTGCAATAATATATGCAGGGTCTAAAATAAGGTTTGGGACAAAGGGTGTACGTATTAACTGTTTTCCAGATTGCCTCATTTTTTTATCAAGTGATCAATCCATACTTCACAAAACTATGATACAATCCATCTTCCTCGACAGTTCCAGTAATATCATCTGCAATGGCTTTCAGTCCAGGCTTTGCATTACCCATGGCAATTCCGATGTTACAAAATTCCAACATCTCGGCATCATTCATGCCATCACCGATGGCAAATGTATCTTCTTGGGACATGCCCAGATGCTTCAGCAAATCGGCGATTGCAATGGCTTTGTGAATGCCAGGGATCATCAGTTCACCACTTCCTTCACCAAAGATCGGCACAGTGCACTGAATGACTTCGAATTTCCCTTCAAACTCTTGCTTGATCCGCTCAAACGGGATGGCTGAGCTCTCCAAGAAACATACTTTGTTCACATCATCCTTGTACAGGTCGGCCTCACCATACGTTAATCCGGCAATAAACGGGTGCGGCTTTAGCTCCTTCTTCTCTCTGGCTACAGGGTCATTCTCCACATCACCATAGATGCGGCGTTCCAGGTGAGGTTGAAGATTGCTACTCGCATACAATGCCGAATTGGATTCAAGGTAAAAGTCAATGCCGTTTTCATTGAAAAAATCGACCATATGTCGAACATCTTCCGCTGTTACCCTTTTGTGATATAACACGTCCTTGCCAAACTCCACATAACCCCCACCTGCACCAATCAGACCATCGAATCCGACATCCCAGATGGAATCATAAATTTCTGCTTTGGATCGGCCTGTACATAAATAGAGCAGATGTCCGTTCTCTCTGGCCTGTTTACAAGCCTTCTGTGCTGACAACGGAATACTTCCGTCATCATCTACCAGTGTGCCATCAATATCAATAAAAACAATTTTTCGCTTCGTTTCGTTCATCTGCCTAGCCCCCATCATGTATGTTGTCTATGTCTAACCGAGCGAGTGCCGACAGACATTTTCCTTATACAAAATTACCTATTCCGTGGTGTTCGCTGATCGATCAACTTCTCCAAAAATTCGGCAAAAGAATCCGCGTATACTTCAGGTTCCCCATTAAAGTAATCCAAACGCATCACTTTGTACTCTCCAAGGTGATCAGCCGTCCGCGTATCAAAATAGTAATATTCATCCTCGTCCGGTACAAACAGCTCCAGCTTCCCTTCCTTCTTCGTGTCTTCATCGGTAAGTCGGTATCTATACAAAATGTCAGCGTCCGTATAACAATGTCATTTTCCTTCAATAAATTCCAATGGTTACTTACATGCCAACTTGTCCATATGTACGGTTTGCCAGTCATCATCCTGCTCAGCAATAACCGTAAACCCTTGGCGTTTCCAGAAATCTACGGCTCCTGCCAAGAAGCGATGTGTATGCAAATACAGCGTCGTATAGTGCATATCCTTTGCCACGCTCTCCAGTTCGTTCATCAACATCGAGCCAATGCCAAACCTACGATACGCGGGATCTACATAACATTTTACTATTTCGGCAGCCGATCGAGCTGCATATCGACCTTCCACAGCTTCGATACGTCCATCATAAGGTAATATTCCAATAGAACCGACGATGCCCGCATCCTCCATCATTGCAACAAGAAAGATCGAACCATCGGAGTGCAGATAATGTTCTCTGAACTGCTCGAAGTCCACAGGCAATTTCGTATGATCCATCATCGGAAACACTTCTCTGCGTACACGCATGGCAAAATCAATGGCGTCATGAATCTGGTGTACCTGAACTGGTGTGACTGTCGGTATACTCTGAAGTTGTGTCAATAAAACCACATTCCTTATCCTCTGTATTTAGGAGTTACCTCTCGGCCCTGCCTTAAATCTTGTTCATGCCAAAGTGGTTCTCTTCATATCATCTTACCGAATTTATCCCTTCCTATCAATCTATCTACACTACTATCCAAATTGCAAGAGTGCCCGCGCAGTCTGATAGAGTTCGCATACGATAAGGCGTGTCACAAATCATATTGGAGGGATAAACGCTCATGTGGTTATGGTTAGGTGTTTTTGTTTTCATTTTGCTAGTAATCGGGTTCATGTATCGTTATCTGGACCAACTTGCCGAGAGCAAGTTTCATCCGCACGCTCCCAAGCAGCTCTTCGTCAAATTCAAGGAAGGTACAACCGAGGATGAGATGCATACCCTTCACAAAAAAGGGAGATGTAAGGTCGCTGAGACCTATGAAGATTTAGGATGGTACCGTGTGGAATCCCGCAAAAAAATACACCGGATGCTGAAACATTACAAAGATCATGAGCTTATTGAACATGCAGAGCCGAATTACCTCGTTGAGGCATCCTTCACTCCCAATGACCCTTTCTTTCCTTATCAGTATAACCTGTCCAAAATCAACGCCCCCGCTGCATGGGATATTACTCAGAGTAACAGCTCTGTCAAAATCGCCATTATCGACACCGGTGTACAGCTAAACCATCCAGAATTGGCCTCCAAGCTCCTCCCCGGTTATGATTATGTTGATTATGATAACATCCCTGAGGACGGGAACGGCCACGGCACCCATGTAGCCGGGATCGCTGCCTCCGTTACCAACAATGGAGTGGGCATCGCAGGCGCTGCTCCACTCGCATCCATCGTTCCGCTCCGGGTACTGGATAACAACGGGCAAGGAACGATAGGTAATGTAGGTAACGGGCTTGTCTTTGCTGCCAATAACGGTGTTCAGGTTGTTAACCTGAGTCTTGGTGGGCCGATGGGAAATGCTTTCCTTCAAGCTGCCGTACAGTATGCTTGGGAGCGAGGAGCTGTGATTATTGCCGCAGCCGGTAACGATAACACTTCGTTCCCAATCGTACCCGCATCATATCCCAACGTGATTGCTGTCGCTTCAACCAATCCCTCCGATCTCAAATCCAATTTCTCCAACTATGGCTCTTGGGTGGATATGGCCGCACCGGGTGATACCATTCTATCCACATACCTGGGAGGTTCCTATGCCTACCTTAGCGGGACATCCATGGCTGCCCCTCATGTGGCTGGAGTAGCTGCACTTCTCGCTGCACAAGGGAAAACAAATGCTCAAATTCGGGATGCGCTGTGTTTCGCTTCTGATCCGGTATCAGGCTCCGGGATCTACTGGACATATGGTCGACTGAATGCTTATCAGAGCTTGCAGGTGCCATAATACACCTACTATCGCTCATGATTGCACACAGGCATATCCTTTCCATTTTTCACAAATTAAAAAACGAAGGGGCATCTGTAAGTGAGATGCTCCTTCGTTTGGTTAAAAAGTATTCGATGTTATACTTTTGCTGCCCAAAGCTCTATTTCAATTTTAATCTCTGGTAGACCTAACGCCGTAATATATCCAATCGTCATTGCAGGATAATCCGTACTAAATAATTGTCCCCACTCGGCATATAAGAAATCCCAATCGATTTCCTCGGTTGCCCATACGTTCACTTTGATAATATGTTCAGCATCTAAGCGCTCAGATTCGAGCACTGTTTTAATATTATTAAATGTATTCGTGACTTGCTCATTCAGACTCTCTGGAAAGAGTCCATTATGATCTGCTCCAATTTGACCCGAAGTCACAAATAACTCTGCATTCCTCGGAATTCTTGTAATATGCGTGTACTGACCTACAGGAGCTGGCATATTTTCTGGATTTTTTCTAGTAATTTTGTCAATATTCATCTGGATTACCTCATCATTCTTAAGATTTTTCTGCGTTATTTCCTAGTTTTCTTCCGATTTTGGGCAGACTTCACCCTTGGAATAGATTCTAGAAAAAGACAGCAGTGGAGTATCCATATCCCGAAGATATAAACGCAAGTGATTTTTTCTTCATGAGTGGATGCTCCTCCCTTCTTAAGTGACAAGATTCTCTTAATTTTTCTATTATATCTGAAAGCCACATCATGGGTCAAATTCATCCCCTCATAAACAAAGAGCAATCCCATAATAACGAGACTGCTCTTTGTTTATTCTATAGCGTCGGACATCTTGTATCAGAAATATTGTGCGCCATTACTCGCAATGATATCTTTGTACCAGTGAAAACTCTTCTTTTTCACTCTGCGAAGTGTGCCCGTACCATCATTATTTCGGTCTACATAGATATAGCCATAACGTTTCTTCATCTCTCCGGTACCCGCACTGACCAGGTCAATCGGTCCCCAGCTTGTGTAACCTATGAGCTCTACACCGTCTTGAATCGCTTCAGCCATCTCGGCAAAATGACTATTCAAATATTCGATGCGATAGTCATCTTCTACGGAGTCATTGTCTAACAACACATCGGTTGCTCCAAGTCCATTTTCTACGATAAACAAAGGTTTGCCATAGCGGTCATGCAGTTGATTAAGTGTAATTCGAAGCCCCTTAGGATCAATGGTCCACCCCCACTCGGAAGCTTGCAGATAAGGGTTCTTCACCGAACCAAATACATTGCCTTCTGTCGAATCTTTCAAAATCTCAGGGTCTGTACTGGTGCACCGGCTTGCATAATAGCTAAAACCGATATAATCGACCGTGTTCTGCATCAAGATATCTGCGTCTTCCGGTTGCATGTCAATCCGAATGTCATTTTCCCTGAAAAATCTTTTCGTATAACCTGGATATGTTCCCTTCGACTGCACGTCGATGAAGAAGAATGACTCGCGATCTTTCTCCATGGCTTTCCATACATCATCCGGATTAGAGCTGTATGGATACACCATTCCAGCGGCTAACATACATCCAATCTGTGCATCCGGAATGATCTCATGACAAGCCTTAACAGCAAGTGCACTCGCTACCAATTCATGATGTGCTGCCTGATACAGAACCTGATCTTTGTTTTCACCATCCTGAAGGACAATTCCCGCTCCAATATACGGAAGATGCAGCAACATGTTGATCTCGTTAAACGTCATCCAGTATTTCACTTTATTCTTATATCGATTGAACAAAGTCGTCGCATATTTCTCAAAGAAACCAATCATCTTACGATTCTTCCAACCGCCGTAAGTTTCGACCAGATGTACAGGTACATCGAAATGGCAGATCGTCACGACAGGTTCAATGTTGTATTTTAATAACTCATCAAAGACATCATCATAAAATTGCAAGCCTACTTCGTTTGGCTCCGCTTCATCACCATTAGGGAAAATCCGTGCCCAGGCTATCGAAAGCCTGAGGCACTTAAATCCCATTTCTGCAAATAACGCAATATCTTCCTTATATCGATGATAGAAGTCAATAGCTTCATGTGAAGGATAGAATTCCCCTGTTTTTGGTTCATATGAATCCAGGTTACCCAGAGCAATATTCCATCGATTGGCACCAATCGGAATCAGATCTACCGTTGTTAAACCTTTGCCACCTTCCAGATAAGCACCTTCCAATTGATTCGCTGCGGTTGCTCCTCCCCAGAGAAAATTCTCCGGGAAGGCTGTAAACTTTTCATTCATTGAGGAGTTCCTCCTTACCATCCTTAGTTTGAATTAGCTTAATACCGTGATCAATTTATCTTTCTCATGAACGGATGCATCTTTTGTTCCTACAACGTCCAGATAATTTGAAGTATTAGTCACAATGATCGGTGTAACCGTCTCATATCCTGCATCTTTAATGGCTTGCAGATCAAACTCAACAATCAGGTCACCTGCGTTAACACGGTCTCCATCTTTTACATGGGTTGTAAAATGTTGACCTTTCAGCTTGACCGTATCCTGTCCAATATGGATCAGCATCTCTACACCATCATCGCTTACAAGACCAATGGCGTGTTTGGTACGATATACGGTTTGAACGACACCTGTGATTGGAGATACCACCCTACCACTGGTTGGACGAATTGCAATCCCTTTACCCATGTGCTCACCTGCAAACGTTACGTCATTAATTTCATTCAGTGCAACAACTTCACCAGCCATTGGGCTGACAATTTCGTATCTGCTGTTCGGATTTGGATCAAGTACTGGTGCAGGTGCAGCTACTTTTTCCACCGGATCTTTGAATCCAACCACGTATGTCAGAATAAAACCAAGGATGAATGCAATAATGGTTGCTGCAACCGTCCAGAAGAATACGGAATTCATTCCCTCTGTAGGACTTACATAGCTCGGATAACCGAAGATTCCAAGACCACCAATTATATAACCTTTAGTTCCAGCAAAACCAAGGATACCACCACCAATACCACCAGCAATACAGCTCATAATAAATGGTTTTTTCAATGGCAATGTTACACCGTAAATCGCTGGCTCAGTGACACCGAAAATACCGGATATAAACGCTGGTGCACCGAGTGTTTTTATTTTTTGACTTTTCGTTTTCAGAGTAACCGCAAGCACTGCACCAATTTGAGCAAAGGAAGCTGCAAAAGACAATGCCAGAATCGAATCATAGCCAAGCGTTGCAAGGTTAACGAATACCAATGGAACGAGTCCCCAGTGGAGTCCGAACAATACGAATACTTGCCACAAACCGCCGATTACAAGTCCTGTAAGTAAAGGGCTCAGTCCGTAAATTGAAGATGTGAATGCACCTAACAGTTGACCCGCCCATGTCGCAACCGGCCCAATTACTAGGAACGTAACTGGTACAATAACTAACAAAGTACAAAATGGAACTAGGAAATTGCTGACTACTTTAGGCATAACCTTTTTGAAGAAACGTTCGATTTTGACCGCGAAGAACGTTGCTACGATAATCGGAATAACGGATGAAGCATAATCCATTAAAATAACCGGTATACCTAGAAACTCGATCCGAATCGGTGATTCGAACAAAGTGCCTGCAAACAAAGTGTATAACGGTTCTCCAGCACGAATTCCCGCAAGTGTTGGGTAGACTAACGATGCACCGATAGCCATGCCTAGGAATGGACTTCCACCGAATTTTTTTATAGCTGTGTAGCCAAGGAAGATAGGGAAGAAGTAGAATAAGCAATCCCCTATGGCATTCAATAAGGCGTACGTACCAGCAGTATTGTCGATCCAACCCAGGGACACGAACATAGCTGTGAAACCTTTAATCATCCCCGTCGCTGCAAGCAATCCAAGCACTGGAGTAAATACACCCGAAATCATATCTACAAAACGGTTAAACAAATTGCCTTTGGGACCTGAATCTGCATCTTTCTCATCTACTTGACCTTCAGTAGACAAATTCCCTGCTTTAACAACTGCTTTATATACATCCGGCACTTCGTTGCCGATAACAACTTGATATTGTCCACCACTTTGCATGACGGTAATAACCCCTGGCAGATTTTTAAGTTCTTCCGTTTTGGCTACGCTTTCATTTTTCAGTTTGAACCGCAGTCTTGTTACGCAATGGAATACACTGTTTACGTTCTCGCGACCACCTACACGTGACAGAATGTCCTTAGCTAATTGATCGTAGTTGCTCATTGTAATTCTCCCTCTCTAAGTAGACTCCCCATGACTTTTGAAACAAATAAAACCTGAACCACTGAACATACACAACATACCGGATCGTCCGGAAATCAGTCGTGTTATTCAGCAATTCAGGTTTTGCCCTTAACGGTTGCAACCCTGTAAGGCTGTACACATTGGTATTTAATTATTTGGATAACGAAAGTAAGTTACATTCCATACCCTCTGAACTGAGGGTGGTCGGCATTGCCTGATTGAACAGTTACAACCCGATCAATGTATGCGCTTACTTCTTGAACTCATCATAGTACATCTGAACTACGTTTGCAACACTTATTTTTATTAATTTCACAAATACATTTGAGTGACCGAAAATGAAAAAAAGAGACCACTTCGAAAACATCAAAGTGGTCTCTATAAAGCTAATGTTCAGATTAATAAAATTCGCACTAAAGCAGAATTAACCTATAACCGTAACCAATTTATCCTTTTCTTGCACTTCACGACTTGTTGTTGCAACCACGTCCAAATAATCAGCCGTATTAGTTACAATAATCGGTGTTACGGTCTCATAACCCGCCTCAATAATGGCCTGCAGATCAAATTCAACGATCAGATCGCCAACACTCACACGATCCCCATCTTTCACATGTGCAGTGAAATGTTGACCTTTGAGCTGTACCGTATCCTGACCGATATGGATCAAAATCTCTACACCTTGATCATCTACAAGACCAATTGCATGTTTGGTACGATAAATCGTCTGTACCACACCATTAATCGGGGATACAACTCTCCCACTGGTTGGGCGAATAGCGATCCCTTTACCCATATGTTCACCAGCAAATGTAGCATCATTAATTTCTTGCAAAGGAACTACCTCACCCGTCATCGGGCTAGCAATTTCGTAGCGATTGTTAGGATTAGGCTCAAGTGCTGCCTTCTCTTTTTTTACTGGCTCTGGAGCCTGTTTGGCAGCCTCCGGATTAGCAGGATCTTTGAATCCTACAAAATAAACGAGAACAAAACCTAGTACAAAAGCAATGATAGTGGCAATCATGGCCATCCAGAATTCATAGTTGATCCCCTCTGTGGGACTAATCAGCGCTGGAACACCAAAGATTCCTGAAGCAAATACAAACATTTTGGAACCTGCAAATCCAATAATACCACCAGCGGTTGCAGAAGCAATACAACTCATAATAAATGGTTTTTTCAATGGCAAAGTAAGGCCATAAATAGCAGGCTCAGTTACACCAAAAATCCCGGACACAAAGGCAGGAACACCCAGTGTTTTGAGTTTGGTATTTTTCGTTTTAAGCATAACGCCAAGAACCGCACCAATCTGAGCAAACGAAGCAGCAAACATCATAGCCAGAATCGGGTCTGCTTTCAGTGTGGACAGATTCAGCAGCATAATTGGTACGATACCCCAGTGTAACCCGAAGATCACCAACACTTGCCACAATCCACCAACAACAATACCGGTTACCAACGGACTCAAGTCATAGATGCCCGATACCCCGGCACCAATCAGCTGACTTGCCCATGTCGCAATTGGACCAATCAAGAGGAATGTTACAGGGACAACAATCAGAATTGTAAAGAATGGCGTGAGGAACGTTCTCACAACAGATGGAATGATCTTTTTGAAGAACGCTTCTACCTTTGCTCCAAAATAAGCAGCAATAATAATCGGAATGACGGATGAGGAATAACTCATCAAGATAACGGGAATACCCAGGAACGTGATATGAATCGGTGATTCAAACAATGTGCCTGCAAACAGCGTATAGAGCGGTTCCCCACCACTAAGACCGGATAAGGTCGGATATACTAGTGATGCTCCGATGGCCATCCCGAGGAATGGAGATCCACCGAATTTTTTCATAGCTGTGTAACCCAGGAAGATCGGGAAGAAGTAGAACAGACAGTCTCCTGCAGCATTCAACAATTGATATGTTCCTGAAGCCGGGTCCAGCCATTCGAGAGAAGTAAACATGGACAGGAAACCTTTGATCATCCCTGTTGCAGCTAGCAATCCGAGAATTGGTGTAAAGACACCTGAGATCAAGTCAATAAACTGACCCAAGAGACTCTCCTTTTTACCGGAAGATTCTGAATCATCACTTGAGACCGGTTCATCCGCATTCATATTACCCACCTGTAACAAGGCTTTATAAACATCAGACACTTCGTTACCCACAACGACCTGGTATTGCCCCCCGCTTTGCATTACCGTTATGATTCCAGGCAGATTTTTGAGTTCGTCTGTTTTGGCATTATTGTCATTTTTTAATTTGAAACGAAGTCTGGTCGCACAGTGCACCACGCTGTTAATGTTCTGTTTTCCACCAACGCCAGACAGAATGTCTTTGGCTAATTGCTCGTGTTTCATGAAGTCTTTTCTTCCTTTCTGGCTAGACACGGATTCAAAGCATATTGGAGAGAATAAAAAAACCTGAACATCTGAATGTATGGAACAACCGGTTAACGGTATGTTCAGTCATTCAAGCGTTCAGGTTTTGCCCTAGTGGTTGCAACCCTGCAAGCTGATCTATGGGATTATTCAGAAGTTGCATTCACAACTCTCTCAATATGAATCGTTAAGTACATCAATTCTTCGTCAGTTAGTTGATACGTGTAGTTGCTTTCAATGAATTTCTTGATTTTCTCCGAGCACTTGTGCGCTGCTGGATACTTTTTCTGAATCATCAGGAACAATTCATCATCGTTGTTGCTCTTGTAATGTTTTCCCTTAACCAAACGTTGGGCGAAAAACTTCAAATGCGTCACAAAGCGATAAAATGTCAGTGAGTTCTCATCAAAATCAATCTTGAAATGATACTTGATGATTGTCAAGATTTCCTGCATGACCTGCGTCATACTCTTGATGTTGGGCATTTCCTCGTTCAAAGCTGCATTGACAAAGTGAAGTGCCATAAAACCGGCTTCGTCCTCGGGCAAGATCACACCAAATTGATCACAGATCATATTGAGCGCTTCCATTCCGACTTCATATTCCTCTTTGTATAACTGCTTTGTCTCCCAGATTAAGCCGTTGCGTATAGGCAGATTCTTGCGATACCGCTCAATGGCAAAGTGAATATGGTCTGTGAGATGTAAGTAAATGCTCTCATTTAATTTCTTGCCAAGTTTTAATTTGGCGTAAGCGATGATTTCCTCGGATACTTTCATGTATTCCAGAGGAATGCTTGAGATTAATGCCTTGAAGTTTTCCTGAATATCTTCATTCTGTAAAGTAAATATCTTGTCGATATGCTGCTCGGAAACCATATCACCCGCCCGCTTCTGATAAGCAATCCCCCGGCCAATGATAATAACTTCCTGCTCGTCATTCATTGCAACTACAGCATTATTGTTCAGCACCTTCTCGATTTTCACTTTATCACTCCAATATACAGAAAAAGACAAACCAATCCCTTTTCTCAAGGTATACGGCTTTGCCTGATTCAACAGTTACAACCCGATATGTTGTACGCGCTTCCCTCATATTATTACAAATTTCTACACAGTGCAACAAAAAGTTAATATCGAATTAGCATGACTCCTGATCTAGGTAAATATACTCACAGGAGTGAGCAAATCAAGAATTATTTTACAGGTATTCACGGTTTATTGTTTTTGTTGTCTTTCTCCAGGTCTGCTTCAATTTTTCGATTAATCATGTCCATTTCTTCTGAATCCAAACGATCGACTTGAGTGTATTCTTTATCCATTTCGTACTCCTGCGCCTCGCCTTTGTTCATTAGGCCCAGGTGATTCTTAATATCCCGGATATCTTCACGCATATGCATCGTCTGACGGTAATGATCTATCACAAGTGCGAAAACAATGCCCCCAGCCAAAATCGGACCGAATGGGATCAGATAACATAGAACAAGTCCTATGAGCAAAAATATAACAAAGTACATGATGTAGTGCCCCTCTCATATAAAGTAACTTATCTCCTAAGTTAGACGTTTCTCAGATTACAAATTAAAGCGTTCCTGAATTAACTTTGCCACCTCATCCGGGCTCTTGTGTGTGTTCTCAATCCTTATGTAGTGCTCATGCTTGATTTCTCCCGGTTCCGAATTCAATCGATAATGCTTCATCGTATCTAGCAAATCTCGCTCAGACCACGCAATGTCACGCTTTGTTGGTTTATGTAACAGACGATGCGGACTTTTATTGCGCTCTAGTCTTTCCGATGCATCGGCCTCCAGTTCCACATAACAGACCTGACCTCCTTGAGATGTAAACAACTCACTGATCTTACGGATGTATTCACCATCTGACTCTGCGTCCAAAGCCCACACAAATGTAAAAATCAGACCCGGCAAATCACTCTTTGCCACTTCTTCAAAAATCTCCTGCCGGAACAGACTCACCAGTCTTTTGCCTTGTGGTGTGCCATAGCTGAAATAAGGAGACACCAATTCAATGGTCATATGGTTATGAAACAATTTAAGCTTTGTTATCTTCTCCAGTTCTTGCCCAACCGTCATTTTGCCCACAGCCTGCGGACCAAAAATAATCACCAATTTCATTTGATCACTCCTGACAAGGTGGTGTTCATTCCATTAATTCAATTTTATGGACATTAAACTCTATAATAACTTCTTTAGGGCAAATAAAAAAGAGGTTTCAAGTGATTCCCTCAACGCGTGAGGGCTTGAAAACTCTTATCTTTAATTAAATATATTTATTCTAACTTAACGTCCAATCAGTACCCATCCCCACTTCATCCGGCGCAATCCCATCGCGCAGATCCATGAGATCAGGAGCGCCACAATATAAGATAGAATGATGCCCACGCTGAAGTGGCGAGCCAGGTCATCTGTGAATTCACGTCTCCAGAAGAGCAATACGAGTGGATGCATTAAAAATACACCGAACGCAACTGTACCCAAGGAGTCCAGAATACGAGTAGCTTTACGAACCTCGGTATGTTTTCCTGTGCCGATTCGTTCACTAAAGATCAACAGGAGCAAGCAGGCTGACAAGGTAAACAGATTACGGAACAGGAACAGCACGGTATAGGTAATAACCGGGTATGCAGCAAAAGTGGTTTTGATATAAGCATTACCATATATAAAAATGGCACCTCCACCTAACAACGCAGCTATGAGCACATAACGGTGAGTATACAGTTTGTTCAATGCCCACTCAAAGTTCAACCCAACCCATGCGCCAAATCCAATCACGATCAGATAACTGGGTAACAAACTTCCTGTCCGTTCGAAGTGAAACTGCAAATGTAGAGCATAGAAGATCGCTTGGCCCGCAATAAAAAATAATGGCAAGTACCGATTAAACAAACGATGGCGTGTAAGGGACAGAAGCCATGGAAAAACGACATAGAATTGAAGAATAATCAGAAAAAAGTACAAGTGCGTATGAGCGGTTCCCATCACTAATTGTTTGGCAAATTGAACACCATGGGTCAAAGGTTCTTTGCCCGCAAGCAACTGTTTAATGGCAAAATAGATAAGGGACCACACCACATAGGGAACAAATACATTAAATAAACGCTTCTTATAAAAAGCGAGCATCCAACCCTTCTCATTCACCTTGGAGCTGTAGTTGTAGAACAAGACCAGGGATGACAGGAACAGAAACGCTGGAACGGCAAATTGCAAAAACGTGTTCCAGAAGTAATACACATCATGATCTAATGTATGCTTGGGGTAATGCGCAACTGCTGTTGAAGTTGCATGAATAGCTACCACTGCCATGATGGCAAAAGCACGAAAGAGATCCAGATACTCAATTCGCCGGGGCCGATTAACCGGTTGATTCATAAAGATAACCTCACTTGTGCCTGATATGGGATGATAGTTTCCGGCCGCAATCCAGATTCTATGCTTCATTTTAATCAGCACACGAGGGTAATACAATCATAATCCATATTATTTTCGTTTTATTTCATCATTATTCTGCATTATTCGACAATCTCTATCCAGAATCGTTCAACAACGTTGCCATTGGACTCCACATAGTCTTCATCCCGAATGCCACCATTTCGAAGGATAACCCTTCTGGAAGGCTCATTAACCGCATCGCATACGATCAATACTTTGGTGATTCCAAGCTCTCTCGTTTTCTCCAAAGAAAGCCTGAGAATTTCGGAACCATAGCCATTGTGCCGCTCTCCTGGACGAATACCATATCCAATATGTCCTCCACTGTTGAACAATTTATCATTAAGCTCATGCCTTATATTCACAGCACCCACGATTTGTTGACTCTCCGTGACCAGCCAATATGTACTGTCTTTGACCCAGCCCTCCGGGATGTCGATCCCTTGTTCATTACGCTGCAAAAATGCCAACATCTCATCGAACGCATAAGGATCTTTGGAAATGACCCAAGGAACCATCAATTCTCCACTTCTGACCCAGTCTTCATAAAATGCCAAATACGCATCCTTATAGGCTTTTGATGGTTTAATTAATCTAACGTGTTCTTTCCCCATGATCATTACATCCTCCCAATAGATATTGATATTGCCACGTTCTCTCTTCCAAGACACGACGTTCTTGTTCTTCCATCAAAGAGTCATAAAAGATAGCTTTCACTGCATAGGTTGCGGCATGTACCGCATGGCCTTTGACATGGGCCGTTGCAGCTGCGTGTCCCGCCGCACGAGAGGCAGCAGAGGCAGCGACATGATCGGCTTCCCGTGCAGCAGCATGAGCTGCAAAAGCCGCCTTTCGTGCATCAACCATGGCAATCTCTCCACGGATCCAACCTCTTCCTGCATCAATGGCATCATGGGCCCGGAGATCCTTCGTCTTCTTCTCAAATATATACAAGACACGTGCCGCACACTCCGCAGCCCAACAAGCCAATGTATGGTGATCCTGTTGCTTAGCCAAATCCTCTATTTCACTACGTAAAGGTGCATCTTTGAATGCAGGTTTTGCCATGATCATGCTCCTTTCATTGTTCAAAAACTACAAATTCACTCTCAGACAAGTTCGAAAAAGGACCTGCGTGTGTGCAGATCCTCTTCAAGTGTACCTCTTCCCGCTTATTCTATCATTATACGGACTCTGTCAATGCAGACTGTTGAACATCCTGATCCTTCTTAGCGTCTGTGTCTTTGTAAGTGAATTGGTAACTCCCAGATCCAAGTGTGACTTCAACATCGTCTCCAATGTTTTGAATATCCTGAACTCCACTCATCTGATCCAACGGTTTCCCTTGCTCTAGAACGATCTGTGCACCTGCTCCAGGAAGACGTACCGTACCTCTCGTGTTGGCGGGAATATGCACCCGAATCTCCATTTCACCCTCCGCCAGCCGGTGCCAGCTTGAAGCAACTTGACCATACATCGTCTCCAGACTCGCTTCCACCCAATCCAGTCCAGGTCCGGGTTGCGGCTCGATATGCACCATTCGGAATCCTGGCTGATGTTCATCGGACCGAATGCCAGCAACATAACGATACAACCATTCTCCAATCGCACCGTACGCATAGTGGTTAAATGAGTTCATATCAGCACTCCAGAGACTTCCATCCTCTTTGATCCCATCCCAATGTTCCCAGACAGTCGTTGCGCCTTGAGTCACCTGATACAGCCAGGACGGATAATCCTCTTGAAAAAGTAATGTATATGCCAGGTCGTGAAGACCTGCATCACTCAATACCGGATTTAGATAAGGTGTGCCCACAAAGCCTGTAGTAAGATGATTGCCCGCCTCTTTCACGAGTTTTGCCAATTGTCCAACAGCACGAGTTCGAGCAGTGGCGTCCAGCAGGTCAAATTGAAGCGCAAGAACATGCGCTGTTTGCGTTGGAACAGCAATTTTCCCAGCTGGAGTCACAAATTCATTTCGAAACGCATGAACAATGTTTGTATGCAACTGCTTGTAATATTCAGCATCGTCTGTCTTTCCAAGTGCCTCAGCTGCCTTTTGAGTTAAAGAAACCGAATAGGCATAGAATGCTGTTGCCACATAATCCGTGTCCGTTGCGCCGACATAACTATCAGGCTTGGAGTCCAGCCCCAACCAATCGCCAAAGTGGAATCCCGTGTTCCACAGGTACGGATTGTCACCCTGCACGTGAATGTATTCAACCCACCGCTTCATACTCTCATATTGTTCGGCCAGTAATCTGGCATCCCCATACATCTCATAGATAGTCCAAGGACAGATGACTGCTGCATCACCCCAAGCGGCGGAAGAATGACTGGTGTCTCCCCACCCTTCTGAGGTGGAACTTCTCAGATCCGGAACAAAGAATGGAATACCGCCATCTTCTCCCTGATCGGCTTCCAGATCCCGCAGCCATTTAGTGAAGAAGGGAGCCGTATTCATCAGGTAGGAGGACGTGCGGACAAACATCTGTGCATCCCCGGTCCATCCGAGCCGTTCATCCCTCTGTGGACAGTCTGTCGGCACATCAAGGAAATTCCCCTTTTGCCCCCACAATATATTGTGATGCAGTTGGTTTACCAGCGGACTGGAGCATGAGAACTGACCTGTTTGCTCCATATTCGAGTGCAGTACTATTCCGGTGAATTCATCCAGACGAACGTGTTCCGGAAAGCCAACCAGCTTCACATAGCGGAACCCTTGGAACGTAAAATGTGGTTCAAATGATTCCACGCCATCCCCCTTGCACGTGTAGCGAATACACTGCTTGGCGGCGCGAAGATTATCGGTGTAAAAGTTGCCTTCATGATCCAATATCTCAGCATGGTGCAGCTCAACCGTCTGACCCGCCTCACCTTGAATGCTGAATCTCACCCTTCCCACCATATTCTGCCCCATGTCTACTACACGATCTCCCTGTGGGGTTGTTAACAAAGCGATTGGCTGTAGCTGTTCTACTTGGGTAACGGGTACGTTCTCCTGAGCAACGATGATATCTTTGGGATGATCCAGTACGTTCACGGGTGACCAATTCGTCTGAGATGAATCCGACCAGTCGGACTCCATTTGTGCATCATACGTCTCCCCCATATAGATGTCCGACATACGAATGGCACTAGGAGCAGCGGTCCAATCCCCATTGGATATAATACATTCCTCTGATCCATCTGCGTATTTCATATGCAGTTCCAGCAGCAATGCGGACGTTGAACCAAATATCTCCCGTTCTTTGTTCCAGCCAAGATATCCTCGGTACCAGCCATCTCCCAGATTAGCACCTAAAGTATTCTGTCCATCCTGAAGCAGGTGGGTAACATCATAGGTTTGATATTGTAATCGCTTACGATAAGAGGTCCAACCAGGTGTAAAATAATCTTCTCCTACTCTTGTGTTGTTCATATGCAACTCGTATAATCCAAGTGCTGTTACATATATGCGGGCAGAAGTAACAGGTTGTTTCACATTAAACTGCTTGCGCATACGCGGGCATGACGTATCTCCATCATCTGATGGTTTAGCTGTGATCCATTCTGCTTGCCACTTGTTATGACTATCCATAAGTCCCATCTCGAAATAAGCCGATTCGGACCAGCCCGAATCACTTCCTGCATCATCCCATGCCTGAATCCGGTAATAGTATCGCGTTTGCCGGGAAGGCTGAAAATGGTTTAATTCCACATGTATGGATTGATCCGTACTTATCTCGCCAGAATCCCATGCAATTCCATCAAAATCTTCTGACAGGGATAGCTGGATCTGGTATGCGGATTGCATGCAATTTCGACGATCGGATTGCAGCTGCCAGCTTAAACGCGGTGATTTGACATCAAGGCCTATCGGATTAATTCTATACTCACAGCGAAGGTGACTAACGTTGAACATTAGCAGATCGTCCTTTCCATCTTGGCTTCCCATTCGGGGTTACGATATAATTATATCGATCCTGTTGCCCTAAATACCCGGTAATCAGGACTATTTCATCCGGTGATTCAGCCATCTGTGCGAGGAGGTTGCTTGTGAATTCATCTGTACAACTCATGAAAAGTGAATATTTTCTGCATAATCATTTGCAACTTTTTGTCAATCGTTGCTCTGAAGATTTTGTGCTTCCTTTTCACGCACATGATTTTATTGAATATAGCTACGTTGCCGAAGGAAAGGGCTTTCATCATATCGGTGAAGATGTCATTCCGGTGACAAAGGGGATGCTGTTTGTCATTCCTGTCGGCGTTCCTCATGTCTTTCGTCCTGTCAGCACCAACGTAACCGAGCATCCGTTAATTATATATAATTGCTTATTTAATGCTGAATTGATCCACACGCTGACAGCAATCATTCAGGAAAAAGAAATCATTCAACATCTGATGGATCTGGAACAAAATCAGGTTCCTTATATATCCGTTGTGGATCACAACGACCGGATTGAAGAACTAATGGTGAAGCTGTACCGTGAATCCTCCGTTCCGGGAATCGGTTCGTCTACCATGTTATACACCTTGGTAAGCCAGTTGGTATTGATGACCTACAGACAACTTTATCAAAAGGATCATGATGAAGAGCATCATTCCACCGGTTTTGATTACATCCTTCACTATATCAAGGAACACGTGAGCAACCGTATTCGAATGTCTGATCTGGTACGTGTATCGGGCTGGAGCGAGAAGCAAATTGGGCGAATGTTTCTGCGACATACCGGACAGAACTTTAGCGGCCACCTGCAACACCTCCGTATACAAAAAAGCTGTGAACTGCTTAAGAGTTCACAGCACAAAGTCAGCCTGATTGCAGAGCTGGTTGGATATCGGGATTTGGATTCATTCTATGCTGCATTCAAAAAAATAACAGGCGAAACACCTCTCGCCTATCGCAAAAAATCCAGAGCACAGCACTCTGGACAATAAGATTTACTTTCAGACACCAACAACCTGTAACACTTCATCTATGTATGCCTTGGCCTCTTTCCATGAAGACATCAACGGAAAGTTGTATCGCTCACGCTCCTGTATGTTCCATGGATGTGGGATACAGATGACCTTTTTGCCGTCCTCATGCGCGGGAATCAGGTTATGTGCTCCATCATCAATGAGCAAATCAAAAGCGAGCAGGTTTTTTCTTTTGCATGTAATAAACTGTTCTGCGGTTATAAAAGGCATATGCTGCTGAAGCCAGTTCCACTTCTCAACGACTGTTCTTGGTTCTGCTGCCGTCACAACAATAACATCATAAGCATCGTTCAACTTTCGCATCTCATCTACAACATACTCGTCGTATAATTCCAATTCCTCGAACAGACCCGGCCGACCATAAAATACATCATGCGTGCTCTCTGGATGACGCAAATGGGATGTATCCCAATGAATCATATCCTCATAGCGCAACGGATGGGTCGGGAAGTTGAGGTTGTTGTGATATATAGCCCGCTTGACCAGATGACATATCGTGTCATCCATATCTACAGCAATAATAGGCTTCTTCATGGTTATCCCTCCCCCAATACGAACACAGTATACCATCCAGAATGTTATGTAGTCATCTTTTTTACCTTGAAATGCCAATAGCGTTGATGAGAATTCTACCTGATCATATTAAAAAGGCGCCCCGGCGCCGTAATACCAGCTACGCCCGGAGTGCCTTTATAGATTAATCTATTCCAAGTTCTCACCATTCGAGGCAATGACTTTTTGGTACCAGCCAAAGCTCTTTTTCTTATAACGATTCAATGTGCCTTGTCCGTTGTCATCCTGATCCACGTAGATCACGCCATAACGTTTGGACATTTCCGAAGTGGATGCACTGATGATATCAATCGCTCCCCAGTTGGTATATCCCATCAGGTCCACTCCGTCCATAACGGCTTCTTTCATTTGTGTAATATGTTTTCTCAGATAATCAATCCGGTAATCATCGTTGATGGAACCGTCTGCTTCAACGGTATCTTTGGCACCAAGGCCGTTCTCTACCACAAACAATGGCAGTTGATAACGGTCATACAGCTCTTTCAGTGCAACGCGCAGGCCGATCGGATCAAGCTGCCAGCCCCACTCTGTACGCTCCAGATTCGGGTTCTTAATTGTACTGTACAGGTTACCTCCAGTTACTCCATATTCCTCTGGGTTCACTGCGGACACCAAGGATGTGTAATAACTGAACGAGATGAAATCAACCGTGTGCTCACGCAGGATCTGCTCGTCCCCAGGTTCCATGGCAATCGTAATCCCGTTCTCTGCCCAATACCGAGCCATGAACGTTGGATAACTACCACGAACTTGTACATCCGTATGCAACAGGTTCAGCTGATTATCGATCTGTGCTTGCAGCACATCCTCTGGCTTCGATGTCGCCGGGTAGTGAATCATACGCGCAAGCATACATCCGATCTGGAAGTTCGGGTTAATCTGACGTGCTTTTTCTGTCACCAGGCTGCTGGCTACAAATTGATGATGAAGTGCCTGATAAGAAGCCTGCATCGTGTTCTCAACCCGGTCTTCAATAATACCGCCACCTGTGAACGGTTCAATAATGGTTGTGTTAATCTCATTAAACGTCAACCAGTATTTGACCTTGTCCTTGTATCGGTTCATCACGGTTTCCGCATATCTTACAAAATGTCCAATCACTTCGCGCCCAGCCCAGCCGTTGTATTTCAGAACAAGTGCCATAGGCATCTCATAATGCGAGAGGGTTACAAGTGGTTCGATATCGTATTTCCGGAGTTCATCGAACACTTCGTCATAGAAACGCAGTCCCTCTTCATTCGGCTCGGCATCATAACCATTCGGAAAAATACGCGGCCAGTTAATGGACAGACGGAATGTCTTGAAGCCTAGCTCAGCGAACAGCGCAATATCCTCTTTGAAACGGTGGTAAAAATCAATCCCGTAACGCTTCGGATAACCTTCTGCACTGTGATGTGCCATTGCTTTCTCAACCGTTGCACTGGTAACATGCATCAGTTCTCTAAGGTTGGTGTAGTCCTTTTTCTCAAAATAAGGAACCATGTCGGCCGTCGACCATCCTTTGCCGCCAGCGTCGAATCCACCTTCAGCCTGGTTGGCGGCAATAGCGCCGCCCCATAGAAAACCTTCCGGAAACCCTTGTCGATTAATCATTCGAATCTCTCCTTCTTTTGTTGATATGGTTAGTCCTAAGACGAACAGTTTAGATTTCAGCTTTCAAGACGTCTTCACCCATCGTGATTTCGCCCAATTTCACAGGTAAAACCTGCTTGTAATCAGCCGTATTGGTAACAACCATAGCAGTTGTAATGTCGTATTCTTTTGCAATCTCGGCCAGTTCAAACGTGAGTAACTTGTCTCCAGCCTGTACACGTGCTCCTGTAGCAACATGTGCATCAAAATACTGTCCACGCAGCTTCACCGTGTTGATACCAACATGAATCAACAATTCCATTCCGTTATCACTGCGGACAACGATCGCATGTTTTGTTTTGAACACATTCATGATGGTACCTGTCACTGGAGATACCAATTCGCCCACCGTTGGAACAAATGCCACACCTTTACCCATCAACTCATCACCAAATGTTGGATCGTTGACTTCTTTGAGCGGGATGGATTTACCTGTCATCGGTGCAACAGCTACTGCATCACTCGTTGGTGTTGGATCACCCATGTCGTCCACATTTACGGTTGCAGCATCGTTGGAAACAGCTTTCGCTTGTGCTGTAGAAGCACCCGGTGAGAATTGAGCCAACGCCTCTGCGTCTCCTTCTTCTTCCTTGATACCAAATATCGTAGACATGATTGCACCCACGATAAAGGCCAAAATCATACCCCCAAAGGAATACCAGAAGGTTTGTCCGATCAGGGAAGGAAGTCCCGGGAGACCACCGTTACCCGCAAGCACATACGCTTTCGCGCCAAAAGCAAGGGCGAATCCGCCACCCACTGCACTACCAATCATGGCTGCGGCAAATGGTTTTTTGTATTTCATATTTACGCCGTACATAGCCGGCTCCGTTACACCCATGAGTGCGGTGAAGCTCGTTGACAATGCCACGGTTTTGAGTTTTTTATCTTTTGCCCGGAAGAATACGCCGAGTGTTGCACCAGCCTGACCCATATTGGAGATAAAGGTCAATGGCAAGAATTTATCAAAGCCCAGTGTAGCGATATTACTCAGGATGATCGGCACAAGTGCATAGTGCATTCCTGTCATAATAATGAGCGCCATCGCGCCGCCAAGAACAATACCTGCAATCAATCCGCCTTCATTCAGCAGCCAGTTGATGCCGCCAGACAATCCGCTACCTACAAATGTACCCAATGGACCGATCGCAATCAGCGTTACCGGCACCATAACAAGTAAGGTAATCAGCGGCACAAGCAGTAGCTTGAGTGCAGCAGGGATAACACGGTCAACCCATTTCTCAACATAGGACATCAACCATACTGCAAGAAGAATCGGAATTACCGATGAAGCATAACTTACAGCCGTAACCGGGATTCCCAAAAATCCAACCGATTCGCCGCTAGACAACAATGCTGTCATGTCTGGATACATGAGTGCCGTACCTAGTGCAATCGCAACAAACGGGTTACTGCCGAATTTACGAGCAGCGCTGACTGCAATCAGTAAAGGCAGGTAGTGGAATACGCCGTCACCAATTGCTGAAAGAATACGATACGTATCCGTTCCAGCAGACATCCAACCTACGGACACAAATAGTGCAAGTAATCCCTTGAGCATACCTGCCGCAGTAATCGCTGGAAGCATCGGGGCAAAGACACCTGCGATTGTTTCAAAAATTTTCAATACTACATTTTGTTTTTTATCCGACTTTGGCTCTTTGTTTTCTGTAGTTTGCTGGATTGCCGGATTTTCCTTCACCATAGCATCGAATACTTTCGACACGTCATTACCGATAATGACCTGGAATTGATCGCCGGAAATATTCGTTCCCATGACTTTATCCAGTTTTTTGAGTGAGCCGTTATCAACTTTATCGTTGTCTTTCAGATCAAAGCGCAGTCGAGTAACGCAGTGATACACCGAGTTAATATTGTTTGTTCCCCCAACGGCTTTGATGATTTCCTGTGCCGTTTCCTGATGTTTCATGATGTTTTCCTCCTCATTTTTCCAATAAAAAATACCCGAACGAATATAGCGCACATTGATGGCGCCATCTCATTCGGGTATTGCCTGATTGAACAGTAACAAGCCCATAGGATATCCAGTTGTGATTTCATTCTATTGCGCGAACTTTATACGTCCCGCTTGGTTTTCATCAGACGTTCCAGATGGAGCGTTAGATATAACTGCTCAGAGTGAGTCATGTCATACTGATAATTCTTATGGATAAAAGTCTCGATCTTGCCAATACATTTGAATGTCTCCGGATAGTTTTTCCGAACCACTTCATATAAATACTCCTCAGCATCATCATGTGAAGAATGGGTAATGACACGCTGACAGAAATATTTCAAATGGGTGATGAAGCGGAAATAGTTGACGCTATCTTCATCCAATTCGACGTTGAAGTGATATTTGATGATATTCATAATCTCCTGCAACAGCTGCATCAGATGAGTGACATCGTTCATGGAATCATTCACTTCCGCATTGATGAAATGTAAGGCAATATTACAGATTTCATCTTTGGGAAACTCAATATCCAGTCTTTCCTTCAGCAAGGTCAGTGCTTCTCTGGCCACATCATACTCCGCCTTATAGAAGTGCTGAACTTCCCAAGAAAGTGGATTACGAGTAATCATTCCTTTTTCCAAGCGTTGAACAGCAAAGTGAATGTGATCAGACAGCGAGACATAGATCCCGTCACTGATGGTTTTGTTCAATTGCGTTCGTGCCAGTGTCACAATATCATCTGTTGCCTGCAGAATCTCAATCGGCACTTCAGCTACGATGGATTTGAATTTCTCATAAATCGATGCATCCTGAAGACGAAATACCTTCTCAATCCGCTCTTCATCAATCTCATCGCCTGCTTTGAACTTAAATCCGATACCCCGGCCGAGGATCAGTAGTTCCTGATTTTTGTCATCCACGGTACTGACAATATTGTTATTAAATATCTGTTTAATAATCATTATGGACCCACCTGGTTTTTTTTGAGGAATAAAAAAGGGCAAAACCAAAACAGAAATAATAAAATCATTTCCATAGTGGTTTTGCCCGCATTACCGGTAACAAGCCTCGGATATAATTTATCATAACCTGAAAACGGTGTCAACCCAAAAATACTACTATTGCTATTCCACTTCATTCCCTTACATGAGTCTTTTCCCTAAGCTTCCACGTTTAAGGGTACATATGCTTTAGTATTCACATTTTGGAGCAGATTCAAACGAAATCAACCAATAAGCATCACTTGATCACTTGCTTCGAACAAAAAAGACCCTTCTCTCGAAGGGCCCACCGTATTATTACTGAAATGTAACATTAATCTGTACAATCTCCGAACGACTACTAGTACGAATTGGAGGTCCCCAGAATCCAAATCCTGATGTTACGATGGAGTGCATAGAGCCCTTTTGCAGATAACCCCAATCGTTCTCATAAATGGCCTGTGTGATGAACTGAGCCGGTGCGATCTGACCACGATGGGTGTGACCAGATACGACCAGATCTACATTATTCTGCTCCGCAATATCCAGATCATACGGCTGGTGATCCATCATAAGTACCGGTTGGGTCAAATCAGTGCCTTGCATTAAAGTAGCTACTTCTGCCCGATCCTTCTCTGTTCGGTCTTTCCGACCAATGAGGGTGATCTTGTCATTCAGCACGATCTTGTCATCGTACAAAACTTGCATGTTGCTCTTCTCCAGCGCAGCAATCAGATCTTCAATCGGACCATCGAACTTATCGTGATTCCCGAGTGAAGCATAGACGCCGTATGGAGCCTGAATGTCACTGATAATATCGGCAATTCCGCTATTGAGGTACATATCCAGATTGTCATCAATAATATCTCCAGGATACAGCACCAGATCCGGCTTCAGTGCATTAATTTCCTCCACCATGCGTTTGGCATGTGCAGGGCCAGATAGAAGTCCAAAGTGCATATCGGCAGCCATGACAATGTTGAGCTTGTCTACACCTTCTACTTTTTTATCAATCTGGATATTATATGTTCTGACTACAGGGCTGTAAGCGTTGAAAATTCCGTAACCCAATGTGGACACTAACAGCACCAGCGTAACAACTCCCGCCCATTTCTGTGTGTGATGTCTTGGAATACGGGTTAATCTCAGCAACCACATCGTGAGGTGGACGACGGGCAGGATCAACAATAACAACGAGAAGATTGCCAGCCAGTAAGAACCGATGATACCGAGGAACGAAATGCTTCCAAATACCCGTGCCAAAATGAAGGAAACGGCAAGGAACACAATCGCTATAATATAAAACCATCGAAATCTGGCGGACACAACTGGTTTCATCCAACTCCAACCGCTCCAACCTATGTAGAACACTAATAAACCGTATACGACCAAAAACAATATACCTGCTAATACAAACATGCCCGGTCTAACCTCCACGTCAATAAGTTGTATTCTGAATTTTCATCACGGACACAGGTCCGTCTGAACAAGTATAACGTAGTTGAAGGGTCAGTTCATCTGTTTGCCAAACCCAGATTCGTACATTTTATTACAATTTGATGATATTCAAATTCGAACCATTAACGAGAAAAAGCATTCCCGCTTCCGCCCTGAATAGCTAAATTCAAGGGCAACTGCAGGAATGCTATATTTTCGGAATTAAAATTACTCGTTTGTGTCCATCCACTGGAAGTGGAATGAACCTTCTTTGTCCACACGTTTGAATGTGTGAGCACCGAAGTAGTCACGTTGTGCTTGCAGCAAGTTGGCTGGCAAACGTTCTGTACGATAGCTGTCGTAGTAAGACAGTGCGCTGGAGAATCCAGGTACTGGAATACCTTGTTTTACAGCAGCCGCTATAACTTCACGCCATGCACCTTGATAAGATTCAACGATGTTTTGGAAGTAAGGATCCAAGAGCAGGTTTTTGAGTTCTGCATCTTTGTCATATGCTTCTTTAATGTTTTGCAAGAACTGCGAACGGATGATGCAACCACCACGGAAGATCATGGCAATGTTACCGTATTTCAGATCCCAGCCGTATTCATCGGAAGCTGCACGCATTTGTGCAAATCCTTGTGCATAGGATACGATTTTACTTGCAAACAATGCTTTACGCACGTTCTCGATGAACGCTTTTTTGTCGCCAGAGAATGCTTCAGTTGCTGGTCCATTCAGGATTTTGCTAGCTGCTACACGCTCGTCCTTCATCGCAGAGAGGAAACGGGAGAATACGGATTCCGTAATCATGGACAATGGAACGCCGAGATCCAGCGCACTTTGGCTTGTCCATTTACCTGTTCCTTTTTGTCCAGCCGCGTCCAGAATAACGTCAACCATTGGTTTGCCTGTTTCTGGATCGTATTTGGAGAAGATATCTGCCGTGATTTCGATCAGGTAGCTGTCCAGCTCCCCTTGATTCCACTCATTGAAGATCTCATGCAACTCTTCAACGGAAACGTTCAATACGGATTTGAGCAAGTGATAAGCTTCACCAATCAACTGCATATCTCCGTACTCGATACCGTTATGCACCATTTTCACATAGTGTCCGGCACCGTCTGGTCCGATATATGTGCTGCAAGCGTCATCGCCAACTTTGGCAGAGATCGCTGTCAGGATCGGTTCTACCAACTGATAAGCACTTTCCTGACCGCCTGGCATGATTGCCGGGCCTTTCAGTGCGCCTTCTTCACCACCGGATACACCTGCTCCGATGAAGCGGAAACCTTTTTCTTCCAGTTCTTTACTGCGACGTTGTGTGTCAGGGAAGTAAGCATTACCTCCATCGATAATAATGTCGCCTTGATCCAGATGAGGAAGCAGTTGCTCGATCGTTGCATCTGTTGCTTTACCTGCTTGCACCATGATCAGAATTTTACGCGGAGACTCCAGGGATTCCACGAATTCTTCAATAGTGAACGCACCTGTCAGGTTTTTACCTTCTGCTTCTTTCAGAAGATCGTTCGTTTTCTCTGGGGAACGGTTAAATACCGATACCGAGAAACCTTTGCTTTCAATATTCAAAGCCAGGTTTTTACCCATTACTGCCAATCCAATAACACCAATCTGTTGTTTACTCATTATGTCCTCCCAATGCTCCATGATTTATATAGTTTTATTGTAAGTTGAAACGAATATATGTTCAGTGATTATTGTACTGTTTTTTTCCAGTCCGCTGCAAATTTGTCCATACCTTGATCTGTCAGCGGGTGTTTGGAGATCTGTTCAATGACGGAGAATGGAACAGTAGCAATATGTGCTCCAGCCATCGCTACACGTGTAACGTGATCCGGATGTCTTACAGAAGCCGCAATAATCTGTGCATCCAGGTTATGTGTACGGAACAATTCAGCAATTTTGGTAACCAATTGTACGCCATCTTCTGAGATATCATCAAGACGTCCCAGGAATGGGGATACATATGTCGCACCAGCACGAGCAGCCAGAAGCGCCTGGTTCACCGTGAAGATCAACGTTACGTTGGTTTTCACGCCTTTTTTGGTCAAGTAACGGCAAGCTTCAAGTCCTGCAAGTGTCATTGGCAATTTGATCGTGATGTTTTTGTCGCTGTTGTTAATTTTGATCAATTCGTCTGCTTGCGCAATCATTTCTTCAGCAGTAAGGGCATCTGGTGTCACTTCCGCAGAAACGGACTCCACTTCAGGTACCAAACGCAAGATTTCTTCAATACGATCTTCGAATTTCACGCCTTCTTTAGCTACCAAAGATGGGTTTGTTGTTACACCAGACAATACGCCGATTTTGTATGCTTTTTGGATATCTTCCACGTTAGCTGTATCGATAAAAAATTTCATGATTAAATTACCTCCAGATATATTTTTTATTTTGGTTTAGAGATTTGCATTAACCGCCAAGGGTATGCTATTTGTAACTACAGACTCCTGATCCGCCGGCTCATCAAACCACCAGTGGTGACCTTCTTCTTCAAGCATAATATCTGACTCAGTCGGTCCATAGCTACCCGCAGGATACAGGTGAAGTGGTAACAGATTTTCCTGGAATGCATCCAGAATTGGCTGCACCCACGCCCATGACAATTCTACTTCATCCCAGTGGGCAAAGAAGGTTGGATCACCCAGCAAAGCATCACGAATCAGATTCTCGTAAGCTTCCGCAAGGTCACCTTTGTCCGGAGAAAGATCAATATGAACCGGTTTGAATTCACCTTTATTCTCAGGATCACTTGCATTCAGTTGCAATGTCATGCTCTGATCCGGACTCATCTCAATGACGAGCAGATTTGGCTTGGAACCCTTGTTTTTCAGCACATTTGTCTGTCCGGAAGGTTCTTTGAATTCAATCACGATACGTGTTGATTTCTCCTTCATTCTTTTACCCGTGCGAATGTAAAACGGAACACCACGCCAGAAGAAATCATCAATTTGCAATTTGGCAGCAATGAATGTGTCATTCATCGTATTCTCGGCTACACCCGGTTCAGCAGTATAAGCATTTACCGGTTTACCTTGAATGTTACCTGCTGCATACTGTCCACGGATGATGTTTGCGCCCACAGTTTGTTTTTGTAACGGCTGGATCGATTCCATAATGTGTTTTTTCTTCAATCCAACTTTTTCGGAAGTACTGTTGTAAGGAAGCTGAATCGCCATCATCATGAGCAATTGCAACATATGATTCTGGAACATGTCTCGCACTGCACCAACATGATCATAATAGGATGCACGTTCTTCGACACCTACAGTCTCATTCGCCGTAATTTGCACATTGGAGATGTAACGGTTGTTCCATAAAGCCTTCATGATTGGGTTACTCTGATGCAACGTCTCCAGGCGCTGTACCATCGGTTTGCCCAAATAGTGGTCAATCCGATAAATCTCTTCCTCCGTGAACGATTCGCTTAATTTGCGATTAAGGTCTCGGGCGGATTGTAGATCGTGACCAAATGGCTTCTCGATGACGAGGCGTTTCCAGCCCTCTGTGGAACCCAGCCCACTTTCTTGAATATTCTCGGCAATCGGTTCGAAAAATTCCGGACCAACCGAGAGATAAAACAAGCGATTGGACGGAATGCCAAGCTCAGCTTCTCTTTGTTCAACTAATCCCAACAGCTTTATATAATCTTCCTTATGGCTTATATTCAATACACTGTAGCGGAAAGCTTTCACAAATGACTTCACAACTTCAGGATCAGCTTGGCGTCTGGAAAATTCATTAAGTGATTTTTCCACTTGTGCCTGAAAGAATTCATCAGACCAATCTCTACGCCCCAGACCAATCAATGAGAAGGTTTCAGGAAGCTTCTGCTCAAGATATAAGTTATATAAGGCAGGATATATTTTTCTTTTGGCTAAATCGCCAGTAGCACCAAATAAAACAATGGTAGTTGGTTCCATCTCACCGTTCTCCTTCCAAGTAACTCTGGTTTCTTTGTTGTAGTTACACTATAATACGTTTTATAGCTATACAAGTAATTAATATATTTCACAGGAGCTATAGACCACATCTATGACTACAAATTACGAACTATATAAAGTCTTTTATTGGGCCGCCAAAACGGGAAGTTTGACACAGGCTGCGAAAGCACTGTATATCACTCAACCCAGCGTCAGTCATGCCATTAAGCAATTGGAAGAGAGCTTTGGTCTTACCTTGTTTTATCGAAATTCCAAGGGTGTAGCGTTGACACAGGAAGGTGCCAGTCTATATTCCTATATTGAACAATCCCAGATTCTGATCTCACTTGCGGAAGAAAAAATGGCCGCACTGAAGAATCTCGACAATGGTGAATTGAGAATTGGTGGCAGTGACTCCCTGTTCAAGCATTACATGCTGGCGTATCTAGAGGAATTCCACACCTTGTACCCTAACATCAAGCTACATCTGAGTCATGGAACCACGCCGGAAGTGATTACCTTTCTGAAAGAAGGCAAGATTGATCTTGGTGTTGTGCGGATGCCCATTGTTGATCCACAGCTAGAAGTCAGGGAAAGTATTCAGTTGAAGGACTGTTTTGTAGCCGGGGAACGTTATGCTCAGTTGAAGGGGAAAGTCATGACACTTGAGATGCTTCTGGAGCATCAACTGATTCTCTTCTCCCGAAACAGCCGGGTTCGGATGGCTATAACCGAGTTGTTTAACAGCTATAATTACACGTTGAAACCTGAGATTGAGGTTGGTAGCGTTGATCTGTTAATTGAGTTTGCGCGTCGAGGACTGGGGATTTCCTATGTTACACGTGAATTTATATCCAAAGAGCTGGAGGAAGGTTCTCTCTTCGAAATTCAGCTTGATGTCCCGCTCCCCCCTTCCCATGTGGGGATTATGACCAAACGCAATATGCCGATTTCTCTGGCTGCCAACCGGTTTATGGATCTCATTTTCAAATCCTGAGTGGTCACAATGTCAAAAGGTACAACAAAGAGCCCCACCGTCCAGTTATGGAGGATGAGGCTCTTTGGCCTGCATAATGTTTGTGTTTATCTAACGATTAAAGACTCACCAGATAGGACGCATCCAATATAAGGGCAACCTTACCATTACCGAGGATCGTTGCGCCAGATAGATGGTTCAGCGCTCCCAGATACGTACCAAGCGTCTTAATAACGACTTCCTGATTTCCTATAATCTCATCTACTGCGTAAGCTGCAATTTTATCAACAGAACGCACGATCACCAATGGAATAGTTTTGGACTTACGGTCCGTTCGTGGATAGTTGAGCCTGTCGCACAGTCGGTGAAAAGGTACAATTCGCCCATGATTCAGGATCGCTTGTTGCCCCTGAATCATCTGAATATCTTCAGGTGAGATTCGAACAATCTCAGCAACATTATACATCGGCAAGATCAGCACACGGCCCGACACTTTGACTAACAAACCTTTAATAATCGCCAGTGTGAGTGGTAGACGAATCGTAAACGTGGTACCCACACCAACCTCCGTATCAATATCAATGATACCGTTGAGTCGCCCGATCTGACTACGCACGATGTCCATTCCAACGCCGCGTCCTGATACTTCACTGACAGAAGAAGCCGTGGAGAAACCAGGCTCAAATATGAGATGGACAGCTTCCTGTGTTGTTAGGCGTGCAGCCTGTTCCTCACTAATGATACCTTTGCCCAAGGCGGAAGCTTTGATCTTCTCACCATCGATACCTTTGCCATCATCCGAATAACGAATGACAACATGATTTTCTTCATGAAATGAAGTTAAGGTAATTCTTCCTTTGGACGGCTTGCCGAGCTCCGCTCGAATCTCTGCACTTTCAATGCCATGATCTGCACTGTTGCGGATGAGATGGATCAGCGGGTCACTCAATTCTTCAATAATCATACGGTCAAGCTCAGTCTCTCCACCTTGGATAACCAGTTCCAGATCCTTACCCAGCTTCTGTGATAGGTCACGAACCAATCTCGGGAAGCGACTGAATAGTTGATCAATAGGTAACATCCGTGTCTTCATTACACCTTCTTGGAGTTCCTTGATTACCCTGCCCATATGATCGGATACACCACTAATACTCCGGATGAGTGTTGAAGACTCCTTACGCGCACCCGTGCCACTCAGATCTGCAAGGGATGTCTGATCAATTAACAGTTCACCGACCAAATTCATCAAATGGTCCAGACGCTCAACACTCACACGAACTGTAGGTTGAGCAGCTTTCACTTTCTCATCTGGCCCAGTTGTATTCACGGTAGGTAAGCTTTGTTTCGATTGCTCTGTTTCAGAGATTAATTCAAGTGGTGCAGAAGTCGCTGCAACCTCATTGGATTCCAGCAGATATGGATCTATCTCCAGCATATGAATATCCGAGTCTGAAGACAGCTCTGCCTTAAGCTGCTGTGGGTCCTTCGACGTTGCTACGATGATGATGAACTGACCATAATGATCATCTTCATTTTGCGCGCCCGGTTGACTCTCCATGAGCGCAGTAGCGACAACCGTACCACAGATGTCCTCGATACGTTGTCGTAAAATATGATATCTGGCCGCTTTCATCATGCACTTCTGCTCCAGCACAACATGAATGGACAATAACTGCTTGCCTGACACTATAGCCACCTGTGCCACAATCGATTCTGCTGGTTGCAATTGAGGTACTTTAAGTTGCCCGACTACTGCCGGGGTCTGAATTAAATCCTTTATTTCTCGTACTACCGCTCGAAAGTCTGCATAGGCTTCCCCACGGATGTACTGATCACGAAGCACCTTCATGGCGTCCAAAGAGCGGAACAACGTATCAATTAGCTCCGAAGTCATCTCCGGTTTTTTCTCCCGGACCCATTCAAGAGCATACTCCACTTCATGCGTAAGGTCGCTTAATTCACGGAAATCCATAGTGGATGCCGATCCCTTGATGGTATGGGCTGCCCGAAACAGCGTCTGAACCAGTTCTACAGAAGGCGAAAGCTCCAATGCCAATAAAGACTGATCCATACGTTCCAGTTGATCATTCAGTTCTTCGATAAAGATGTCACGGTAGGCAGACAAATCCATCATTCGTATATACCTCCCTAACCGCCCAATATTTCGTCCAGTTTCAAAATGCCCACAAGCTTGTCTTCCTGTTGACCCACACCATGGAATAAACCTTCACGGTTACGACCATATCCGCCGGTTGGCGGATGAATTTCGGAATATGTGGTTACCTTGTTCACCCGATCCACGATCAAGCCAATATATTCTTCCTGATGTCGAACTACGATAATACGCGTCGCTCTGGTGTCCGGTTCATCCGGCATACCCAGCAGGTTCCGCAGGCTCATCACACATACAACCTTGCCACGCAGATTAACTACCCCTTTGATCTCTGGGCGGCTGAATGGGATATCTGTAATGCTAAGCATTTTAATAATTTCGTGAATTTCTTCGATTCGAATGGCGCAAGTCTCTGCACCTACAGACAGTTCAATATATTGTTCCTTCTGAAGTGAAGACATCGATTCACCCTCAATTCAATTTTATTAATTTGTTTTGAAGGCAGCTGCCGAATTCGCCAGTTCTTCCGCAAGATGTGCCAAAGACTGGCATGTTGCCGCTGTCTCTTCAGACGCTGCAGCGGATTCCTCACTGGAAGCCGAGATGGATTCAACAGAGCTCATCACCTCTGCGGCTTGGGCTGCTTCTTCTTCACATGCAGCAGCAATTTCGTTTACTTTCTGTGAAGAGTTATTGACCATATCAATGATCTGATCAAACGCCTGTCCAGTCATGGAAGACTGCTCAACACTGGCCACTACAGCCTGTACACTTTGTCTCGTATTTTCCTGCATTGCTTTGATGATGGCTGTAATTTCTTTGGTCGCCTCGCCACTTCGTTCGGCAAGCTTCCGGACTTCATCTGCTACTACGGCGAATCCTCGTCCTTGTTCTCCGGCACGTGCCGCTTCAATTGCAGCATTCAGCGCTAGCAGATTGGTCTGCTCAGCAATATCGTCAATCACTTCAATGATGTCACCGATTTTACGAGAATCATCTTCAAGTTTAGTCATTTTTGTATTAACAGCTTGCATACCTTCCAATGAAGTCTGTACAACAAGTCCACCTTCACGAGCAGTCTTCACCGTATCGTTGGACAGTTCAGCCGCTTCTTCCGCACTTGCAGCGACGGAGTTAATGGCAAGTGAAAGCTCCTTGAACAATTCGGAGATATTTCCCGCCTCACTGGATTGGCTTGTGCTGGTGCTCGCAATTTCCTGTGTGCTGGCTGAGATCTGTTCCGAAGAAGCAGCAACACTTTGGGAGTTCATCACGATATTGTTAATTAACTCTTTCAGATTATCGACCATCCGATTCAGTGCCGCGGCTAGTTGACCCACTTCATCTTTGCTGGATATGTCTGACTTAAGGGTGAGATTTCCGTTGGCAACTTCCGTAGCTAGACCCAGCATAGCCATGAGCGGCTTCGAAATGGAGCGAGAGATGATATATCCAATGAGAATACTGAAGAGTACGGACAGAACCACAAGAATTATCGTTACTTTAAATGCTTGTGAATAGGCAGCCTGAGATTGTATATTCGCCTGTTCAGCCATACTTTCATTAAGGTCGATCAAATTGGTAAGGAGTTCTACAATCCTGTCTCCTTGTGGTTTAAGCTCAATTTTAAGGTAGGTATTAAAGGCACTTTGATCATCTGCGACAGCCAGATTAGTTGCTCGTTCAAACATTGTTAAATATCCTGGATATTCCGCATCAAAATTACGGAGTAACTCTATTTCTTCAGGGGTTGTTGCAAGCGGACGATAGATGGTCAGGCGATCATTCACACTCTGACGGATCGAAGCGATGTTCTCCGTGATCCGAGTTTTTTCGGTTTCAACGGTTTCAAAGCTCAAATCACGCACGTTCACACGCATTCTTTGATAATCAATCTGAGCAGAGGATAATTCTTTCACAGAGATTAGATTGTTGTTATACATCTCTTGCATTCGTTCATTCGTACTTCTCAATGTTACTACAGAGTAGACGCCAAGCGCCGCAAGGATTATCGACACAACTAAAAACGCTGAGATAATCTTTGTTGCTGTTTTCATATTTCCAAACCACTTCATGTAATCTCCTCCTAGGCATCGTAGTGTCCAGTTATGTATATAACGCTTGGTAAACCCTTCTCTTGGTCGCGCTCCAGACAACTTACGATCTATTTCGACATAAATATATTAAAACTGAATAGGAGATTTTTATTTCTATAAATTTGCACTATTATGAATTTTTATTTCAGATATAAAGAATCTTCTTTTTAATATAAATTATACTTTTTACCTATTAAATTGCTTTTTTCATTTACATATATACGTATAATCAACATTCTGCATTGAATTACACATACATCTCCACACAAAATTTCATGTGACATGATCTTCTTTTATTTATACAAGAAGTTATATAGTTCTTACGTCTAACAAATATCATTTTCCACACAAAAAATTATGTATTTTTTCTGTACAGACTCAACATTTCAAGACCTAAGTCTAATAAATGATTACTTATACTGAGTCCATTTTCCCATAAAAAAACCAAACCCGAATCAACAAAGTTTGGTTCTGAAGCGAAAAAATACACTTTAAATTAACATAAAACCCGTTTAAAACTAATTATTTATGTGTTATATAGCTGCTCCAGTTCCATTAGGCGGTCCTTAATCCTGTGCGGAATAATTCCAAACAGATTATCCCACGTCATGAACATCTCCGGTTTTAGTAAATATTCTTCGAACTCCATGGTAGGTACAAACGCTTTGGTCTGTAGATAACGCTCCACCTGAGCATCGATATGTTCATTCGTTTCAAAATAATCTTGAAACAACTCATTAACAAGTAGTCCATCACATCCAGCTTCGGCACCTGCTGCACTATACAGATTTGGCAATAACTCAAATACAACCGGAAGTGGTGAGAAAGCATGTTTGCCAGGCTGTGAGTACAGACATACATGATGTCCAACCACATTGACCCGTTCCTTCAATAATCCGCGCAGCACCTTCCCATGAAAACTGGCTTCACAGTCTACTACCTCTCCGTCATGACCCACATAAACCCATACATGCTCCATTTCATACAGATGTCCAATCTCATAATCCCACCAGATTGCATATTCAATTACATATTGTACTACCTCGGTCGGAAACTTAATGTCCCTTCTGAACGATGGTGAAGGCCCAGATTGATGCAACACAGAAATGCCAACAAAATCAGGATAAAAGGGTTCGGCTCTGTCAAACATCAAAATCGGTGCATAACTCATTGCAGTTTCAAGCGTTTTCATTTCTGACATGTTCATTCATGAGTCCTCCATTTTTGTTGGATGTTCATACTATACTAACAGAGAACGTAACCCACTGACTCAGGCATTTTGAATTTTTATCATACGATTATTACATCGACACATCAAAAAGCCTGCAACTGATATTCTCCAGTTACAGGCTGTGTATTTTGATAATGAATAAGGAATCTTGACTTAAGATTTCAGCTTATTGGATGGTGACACGGACGTCTTGGAAGGCGAAGTCGATTGATCAGAAACCTGTGTATCACACCCTATTGGCGGGCCCAGAATCGCATCATTTTTAATGGAAGCAATAGCTCTCGCATATGCTTCTTCATCCAAACAGTACGCGCGGTGAGCCACTTCCGGCGGTGTAGCTGCCAAGAAATCCGCTCCAAATACAATATCAGGCGTTGGTTGATCAAAGATTGTTAAGACATATACATCATCTGTCTCAGCGACAAACCAGTGAAACCAGCCTTTCGGAAATACCACAACCTGACCTGGTTTCAGACGATATGTCAATCGTTCACGCGTAAACGGATTGAAGACTGACGCTGTAATTTCACCGGTGATGACCACAACCATCTCCGTGACATTGGTGTGCCAGTGCGGCTGCACAATGATTCCTTTGCTTAAGTATACGTTGAAGAACCCATTCGCAATGGTCGGCAGCTGTTCTCCAAACAACTGGGTTACATAGTTGCGTGAATCCCTCTGATAATTGACAACCGCATTGGAATCGGCTGCCAGCGGAACATTCGGGGCTTGTAAAATCGGATTCATCATTCGATCATTTCTCCTCCTTGGGCATACATCTCATTGTTGTACTGTATGCCGGAGAATAGAAAGATAATACCGTTGACACATGTTATATATTGTTTTTAATCCTGAACTTTAGGTTTCTTAGAATCTTGTATAAACGAACTAGACTTGACCAGGGAATCTGCCTCCGGCTGCAATGCCTTGGGGAGATATGTGATCAATCTGGTTCATCTCATCATCCGTAAGTGAAACCTGTAGCGCTCCCAAGTTCTCGTGAACTCTTTCCAGATTGCGAGTCCCCGGGATCGGAACGATATGTTCTCCCTTTCCAAGCAACCAAGCCAGAGCAAGTTGAGAGACCGTACATCCTTTTTGCTTAGCCATCTCTTGGATCAATCCAACAACCTCCAGATTTTTCTGAAAGTTCTCACCTTGGAAACGCGGATAGTGACGACGATAATCATCCTCCGGCAGATCGTCTATAGATCGGATCTGACCTGTCAGGAAGCCCCGCCCCAATGGACTGTATGGAACCAAGCCAATGTTCAATTCATGCAGGACAGGCATAATCTCATCCTCAAGCTCTCGACTCCATAATGAATATTCGGTCTGCAACGCTGTAATCGGATGAACAGCATGTGCACGCCGAATGATCTCTACTGGCGCTTCGGACAAACCAATATATCGAATCTTCCCCTGTTGAACCAGATCGGCAAGCGTGCCTACCGTCTCTTCAATGGGTGTATTCGGATCAGGACGATGTTGATAATACAGATCGATATAATCCATTCCCAGGTTGTAGAGACTCGCATCTACTGATTTTTTGATGTAGGCTGGATCTCCCTTGGGGCCCTGAGTGTGTGTTATACCAAATTTGGTGGCAACGATTGCCTTGGATCTTCGACCTTGAAGCGCGCGTCCAAGCAGTTTTTCATTCCCTCCAAATCGCTGTTTTTCATACGCTCCGTACAGGTCCGCCGTATCAAACATGGTAACTCCTGCATCCAGCGCACCCTGAATGGTATGTACCGATTCGTCATTATCCGGCATCATCATCACACCCAGGCCAAGCGCAGATATTCGTAATTTATCATTTCCTAGTGTTCTTGTTATGAGCATGAGGCTCCCTCTTTTCATCTTGAAATAGAAACGTTAACTAGATACGTATGAACTTGAGTTCATTCTATTTCACTTCCGAGACCCCAACCACACGCTGTTTATGCTAGTAAAGAAATTACCAGTTTGATTAACTTTCTATATGGCAACAGGAACGTAAATACAACAATGAATGCCTGATTGGCTGTTCAGATTATTCATGGAAAAGATATCGTATGCATGCACAACGCCATCTGCCCGATCCGTCGTTTCAAGCAGGACACGATTGACTTGTTTTAACTCAACTTGGTGCAGGCTCCAGATCGTTCGGAAGTCTACACTTTCGTCAATCAATTGTTTCACGATTCTGCTAAATTCGGGGTCACTCGGATACTTGTCATAATACGTACGGAATACGGCTACCGAGTGCCGCGCGAATTCATCCCAGTTGTGCATACGCTCCCTGAGCGCTGTATCCAGAAATAAAATCCGCATCATTAAACGCTCATTCACATTCATCGACGAGAAGTTGAAAAGGTTCGTATCTGCAGCTTCATTCCAGGCAAGTACCTCAGAACGTTCATTGGTAATAAAGGAAGGATGAGTCAACTGGCCAATAATACTATGCCACCCTGGCTCCAGTTGCGAATACGAAGCAAGGAATTCATGTTCCGTATTAGGGTCCCATAAGTCAAATAGATGACTCTTCTCTTCCAGGGTTAAACGGAGCGCATCCGCTATACTCTGCATCACTTCTCGTGAAGCCGCCAACTCCCTACCCTGTTCGAGCCACGTGTAATACGTTGCACTGACACCAGCCAATACCGCTACCTCTTCCCGCCGTAGACCGGGTGTTCTTCGCTGTCCATAAGATCCTGACAATCCAACCTGTTCCGGTTGAATGCGGCTTCTCCGCGATTTCAAAAACTCACCCAGTTTTTTGTTACGGCTCATACTTGTATCCATAGACATCGTTCCTTTTTATAAAAGTATTCAAGCCTATTCGACCCTATCCCAAAATGGTAGTCTCTGAATGACTTTGATATAATTCATCTATTATTAGTTCTGCAGAATACTTGGTTTACAAGTAGCTTAGCATCGATTGGTGCAGAACGAAAGGAGCATAACATGATCCCCAATGTTGGAGATGTATACTGCGTATACGTCGAAAAATTACAACAATATACAGCCTGCCAGGTGATTGGACTGAAAGAAACGGAGAGTAAAACTTCCGATACGCTCGCCTCAGTTCTTCAGTTGGATTGGACTGGTGATCAACTGCCTAATGAAATGCAGCTTCATCAGATGAAACCGTTGATCTGTAACTTCTATTTCTGGCATGATCGACTTGCCCATAGTTTCGTGAGTGCTAATGTTCCTTCACAGTATGTGCTTGCAGGCAATATCCCTCCTCTCTACACCGAGGAAACAAATACGTATGGCGGAGGCTGGCCGATCGGAGAAAGTCTCTATCTCCAGCGTGAATGGGAAGGTATCGATGCGATCCGAAGAGCGCAGTTCAAACAAGCTGCGGATGATGACAAAGAAGTGATGGTTGGCGATCGTGTAATGCGGCGCAGTACGAGTACACTCCGTGATTTCAGCCCTAGATCTTCTAAAGATGTAGCCGAACTCGCAAAACTACCTTGTCTGACACATATTGAAATGGATGGATATACGGAATCGATCTTTACATTTATAGAAGACAACCCGTTCATTAATGAACTTCATATCATACATCATGGTCAAACGATGCTGGATATCAGCAAGAGCCACCTGACCAGACTTATTGTGGATGTCAGTGGGTTGAAGGAGTTAATTTTGAACACAAAGATGAAAAGTCTGAATTTCACAGGTGAGCTGTCTCCTGATCTGCGTATCGCGGCTTATGAAGACGGTAAATGCATCACTCTCAATGTTCCATCGGGCCTGCCACAGGTTACGGGTATCTCACGACTTGAAGGTCTGTATATCAGAGATATCACGGAGCTCAATCTGAAGCCACTTGTGCAGTATTATCCTGAGCTTTCAGAGTTGCGACTGTGGGGTAAACCCGGCAATGTATCCCATATAGAGTCGATTCAGCATTTGGCAAATTTGCAAATCTTCACTACTTATGACCTGTTCGGCTTCAATGGTGAAGAATTCCCTGATCCAGAGCAACTTCCACAATTGGCTACGCTGTGGCTAACCAGCCTTCCTGCCGATGCAGCCAAATCGATCAAAACAAGATATAAAAAATTCGCTGCTGCCGGACTTGATATGGAGATCACCAAAGCACGCAAACCCGAATGGCTTGCGGAGAACCTGAACAATCCGTTTCGGGATTGGGATGGGCGGGACCACATCAAGGCGGCACACGCCAAAAAAGCAGCTCAATTGTACAAGCAGTGCTTGAAGGAAATCCGTCAGTTAAGTCAAGATTTTAACAATCAGGAAGATATGCACATACGGCTCGTCTCCCTGGTTGAGAACTACACACAGACCTTCAACAAGATGGATGCCAAGACCGGCTTTATTGAAACTGTTGAGCGTGAAGAGATTTATGTTGTTCTAACGGAGTTGCTGGATCAGTTACAGGAGAATTTGGAACTGCGTCAAGATGATTTGATTAAGGTTAATCACGAGGAACTATATGAGATATTTGATCGTTTGAGGGATTTCTAGGTTACGGAAAAAGGGTCCTGTTATGAAAATGGCAGGACCCTCTTTTGCATGAATAGAATTTCTTGCACTCTATTTTCAATAAGACGACGTGACTCGGGTAGAGCCTTGGGTCGCTCGATCCTATGATAAGCCACACAATTTCAAGTAATTCAGGATCGATGCGGTATCATCAATGGAGGTGCGCAAGGCGATGTAACCGTCAGGACGAATCAATACAAGTTCTTTACTTGCGACATCGTAAACTCGATAGGCATTCCCTGCAGTGTCTATTATGCCTTCCGCCCCCTCCACCTTCGATGGAAGGATATAATGCAAATGGAGTGCATCGTTGGTGAAGTTCTTCAGAGAAGGATCAATGTAGTTTGCAAATGCCAAAAGCGTCCAGTGTGGGCCGCGCAAGAGGTCAAAGACACTTCCTGCAAACCCGGTGCCTTGTAGTCCAGTAGCATTAGGAGCACGATCTCCAGGAAGTAAACGGGTAGCATTTGTTCGAGCAGACGGACGGGTAAGCGAACTTGAACGATAGGAAATGAGAAGCCCGCTCGTCAGATCGTCGGATATGGTGCTCAAGGATTGGGACAACCCTCCGCCTTCAGTCGCCGTTCCTATGACGCCTCCCATCTTCTTAGTGCTGTCTTTGAGCACGGCCTGAGCCACTGGGCGGCGCTCCTCATCGTAGGTGTCGAGTAAGGCGGTGTCTGCTCCGTGTATGACAGCCGCCAGCTTCCAGCCGAGGTTGTATGCGTCCTGTATTCCCGTATTCATGCCTTGACCACCGGCCGGCGAATGAACATGAGCAGCATCACCGGCAAGAAAGACCCGGTTGTTTCGGTAACATTCAACCATACGAACGTTGACCCGGTAGATGGACAACCAAGAAGCATCCGTAAGCCGAACACGTCCGGACCCGGCACGACGGTCAAACATGGCTTGATACACCTCTAGCGATGGCTGCTCTGGTTCATCGATGTCTGCCGGAATTGTAGCCTGCAGTTGCCAAATATCGGATTTTGGCAGCGGCGTCACCCCGATCATCCCCTCCGAAGAAGTCCAGATATGGATATGGTCACGATCTAACCCTTCCAATCGTACATCGCCAAGATACCATCGCTCATGATCATGTGTTTCCCCAACCAACGGTAAGTGTATAAATTTGCGGATATTGCTTTTGCCCCCGTCAGCGCCGACTACATAACGAGCACGAATTTGCTCTTCTCCTTGTGCTGTATTGACCGGTATCGATACACCATCCACATCCTGAACAAGCTCTACAGCTTCCATGCCCAACTCAACTTGACCGCCAAGCATTGCATATCGGTCGCGCAACGCTTTTTCCACATCAAATTGAGCAATCCAGACCGGATCACGATAGGGTGTCTCAAGTTCGGCGCTCGCTGCAACGGTAATAGTCGGCTTGTCCACACTTCTGCCATCTGCGGTATAATAACGAACAGGCAAGTCCACAACACCTGTATCAAAAATGTAGTGAACGGCTTCCAAATCATCGATGACTTCAAGCGAGCGAGGCTGGATTCCTTTGGCGCGAGATGCAACGTTATACACGGTGCTTCGTTCAATAATACGATGGTTGACGTTTCGACGGGCAAGGTCGCAGGCAAGTGTAAGCCCTGTGGGTCCGGCCCCGACGATGAGAACATCAACAACAGACGGTATGGTATTCATGGATAAAAACCTCCTTGAGCATTGATTTGATACGCTACATTTTTTACACTACACCGTACAGTGTAGTTTGTAAAGCAGGACTCAATCAATTTCTTAAATATACATCTAAGGGGGAAAACGTAAGAATGGATCATACGGAAAACAAGAAAATCCGCAAAGGCTCTTCAGACAAACGAGCTAAAATTATTGCGGCGGCACGAGAGCTGTTTCTTTCAGACGGGTTTGATCGTTCCAGTGTCGATGCGGTCGCAACTAAAGCGGGAGTTTCCAAACGGACAGTTTATGATTATTATGGCGACAAACAGAATCTACTGCTTGCCGTTGTGGAAGAATCCAGTTCGGCGGTTCTGGTCATGATTGAGCAAGGGATTTCAGACCACCTCTTGAAATTCGAAGATCTTGAGCAGGCGCTCATCTTATTTTGTGAGCAAATCGTAGCTTCTGCAAACGGTTCGGCAGATTACAAGGCTTTGATCCGTCTGGTTATGGTGGAAGCTGCCAACCTGCCAGACTCGTTTTTTGAAAGGCTCGATAACGCAACTGAAGAGGGGATTATCAGGAGGTTTACAGCGTTTGGACAAAACGGACTGCTCGATGTGATTGATCCTAAAATGGCTGCAAAGCACTTCGCTGCATTAACGTTTTTATTGGTATTCAATCAACCGGGAAAAATCGGGACATTAGATGAGGAACAAAATAAACATATCATCACTGAAGGCGTACGCGTCTTTCTTTGCGCTTATGCCCCACAACGCAAGTCTTAAAATCGCCATTGTAAATGCCTTGTCTTTTTCCGGATAAATTCCATAATCTAATCGATCTGCGACTTCATTATCAATGGTAAACGCAAAACCGGAACGAAGCATGCTGATACCCTGCTTCGTTCCGCCCATCTTTTAATCTTCGTCCCATTTCGTTAGTGAACATGCTCTAATCTAAAGCAACCCTTTATTGAATGGAAAACACTTCTTTTCTTAATAATTCTTCTGGCGTCTGCCCTATCACATCACTGTGAAAATAATCGCGGATAACGCCATCTTGAAGATAATTGGCGATCGACACCATAATCATCCCTTGATCCAGTGCCAGATAAGCTTTTGCAAGTTCTCCCGTTTCAACATTGACTGAGTCATAGAACCCATATTTGCCAAACATTTTGAAGCTCTTTAGAGCTTTAATGTTCTTTCGAACTGCTTCAGGGGCATAATCCAGAGCAAGGAATGTTGCGTGTGCTGTTACCGTTGCTCCATCTTTGTAACCTGAGGTACCTAACGGTGTTGCTGCAAACTCACTGTAACCTGTCGGAGTGGCAGAAGGTGAGAAGCCCCATGCGGCATACCCTTTTTCTTTGGCATATTCGATTTGCAATTCGATATGACGCTGGTTGTTCAATCCCAAAGCTTGAGTACCCAGGTCTTTTTCCTTTATGACCATACCGGGCATAAGAGCTTCAAACATACTACCTCCCCAGCTTGGTACGAACTTTTTATCCTTGTATACATAACTTCCTTCAAACACATCCACTCCATCGTACTTAACGGATTTGCCTTGAGGAATCTGAGCTTGCCAATCCCATTCTTGAGGTAATGTGCGATACATCTTCCACCAATGATCTTGAGGAACATCACCTTTCCCAATAGCAATATAGCTGCCTACACGTGGTTCCGTATAAAACATCCCATAATGGTGGTCCGTCAGCGCGCCTTTAGCCACATCATAACCGCCGCGGAATTTGCCGACTTCAGGATCATATAGCGGAGTATAATTCATATTTGTAACCAACTTGCTTGTTTCCCCATGAAGTTCTTCATAGGCTTGCCCAACAACAATTAAACCAGCGGATAACCAGCCATTATCGACTTGGGAAATAAATTGGCCCCAATCTTTCTTCACTGATCCGTCATCCGTGTTATACCAGTTATAAAATAGGCCGTTCCACTTTTCCAACTTCTCGAGGGAATGTATAGTCGTTTGCAGGCGATGTACAGCTTCTTTCTTTGAAATAATGCCCAATTGTTGCGCTGAAACAGTACTCATCATATACATTGCGATGTTTGTGGGCGAAGTACGTTTAGCTTCTTCTGTTCCGTTTTCAGTGTGCCGTACTTCATCGTAAGTCAAGCCAGTGTTCTGATCCGTATAGTCCTCAAAAAACGTATAGGTCTTATATGCAATCGCTTTCAATTCTGCTCGAAATCCAATTAAATTGCTTGAGTCACCTGCTGAAGCCATAGGAGTTAAAGCTAGATTAGCTAACAGACAAAAAGTTAAAATGAAGCTGAATTGTTTTACTTTTTTCATGATTTTCTCCCTTCAAATGGATTCGAAACGTTTCGTGTATATGTTATCATAAATTTCCCATTTTCGTAAACAATAAAATAGAACGCTTACAAATACTGATTATTATGCGGTTTATTAATAAATGTAAATTCGAAACGTTTCATTAAAGGGACTACATTAAGGCAACTCACGTGGAATTATATGACGATTTGATCGTTTGAGGGTCTTTTAGAGATTCTAAATTGAAGAGGTAAAAAGCCTGACTCCATAGGAATCAGGCTTTTACCCTTCACGTATCCATTCTAAACCGTTCTAAGTTGCTACAACTGTTGTTCCGCAATACTCGCAGTCCGTTGATTGCTTAGGAAAAACTTTTGCCTTCGCCCCACATCCCGGGCAACTCACTGAAACAGGCCTTTGTGGCTCTTCAACTTTTTCATCGGCTTTCTCTTCAGTGTTTTCCTTATCCGAGAAATTGATCTCTGTATAGTTAATTGTATTATGACTGCTGTAATTCACGGTGTTGCTATTGTAACTTGAATAAGTACGTGGATTCGGAGTTTCGCGATCAAGATGACCTCCATAGTCTCCTCCATAAAAATTTCGTTCAGGGCCACGCTTTTTCTTAACACGTTTTTTCCTAAGCAATTTAATACCAAAAAACAAAAATAAAAATTCAACGATAATAATTTCAACTACAAGAACTATATTCAATTGATCTAAGAAATTCTCTTCCATAAGTAATCGTATGGGTATAGCAATGGCATAAAACATGAAAAAGAGTCCAAATAACTTCCTTAACAACACGATTCCTCCTATGCAGTTTAAGAGATCCTCATCGTTGTTCCGCAATACTCACAATCCGCAGACAAAGTAGGATATACCCTTACCTTGGCTCCACACCCTGAACAATTCACGGCTACAGTTTCTTGAGGTGCCTCGTCATATTTCACACGATGCTGATCTTCCTGATCTTGCTTATCATTAGAATCATAATGCTGGTATGGATTAGTCTTAGAATGAGATTTAGGTCTACCACACATTTTAATGCCTGTAACAAGTACGATAACCCCAGGGATAAAAAGAATAATTGTACTGATAATGGCCGTTTCTGTTCCTTCGGATATTAATATTAAAGATAACAGGATCGTCACAGACGAAAGGATAATGAATAAAATGCCAAAAAATTTCTTCACCGCGTTTCCTCCTTAAAACATCACACTCTACCTAGCAGTGTATATTACAAGTATCCGTAAAAGAAGTCATTTAGTCCGCTACACGGTTTACGAGATTCTCATCGTTGTTCCGCAATATTCACAATCCGCAGACGAAGTAGGATATACCTTTACTCTAGCTCCACACCCTGAACATATTAAGGATAAAGGTTCTTGAGATTCCTCGACTTCTTCATACTCCTCGTGATAGTTACCTCCGTCATATTGCACATTACTACTAGAATCGTCAACATAATGTTGATCGGCTTTAAGTTGAAATTTAGGTCGACCACACATTTTAATTCCTATTACAAGCAGAACAATTCCAGTTACAAAAAGTACAAATGCATTGATAATTGCCACATCCGTTCCCTCGGATAATTCGAATAAAGAGAACAGAATTGCTATAAATGAAATTATAATGAATATAATCCCAAATTTCTTTTTCAAAGTTTCTCCTCCTGCAATTTATGATTTGCTTGTCATGATCTGTTGATTGCGCTCTTTCAAACGGAACTTTAACTGGGATAGTTGCGAAGCAAAACGTTCACTATTTACCAATTCCCCTGCTTCGTACTGATTTGCAAGCTCACTGTTCATCAATTCAATGTCCAGCAAGATCTGGCGGTCATTTTTCTCAAGGGAATCCGGAGTGATTGGGTCACTATACTTTACAAGTTCAATTAATGACTGAACGGTTTTGCGCTCCTCTTCCACAGTTAGGACGGGTTGTTGCACCATGGTATGAAGCAATTGCTGTAAGGCTTTTTCGATTAATTGTAAGTTTGCGATTTTTGTATGTTCATCTATTTCATGACGGCGCGCACTCTGAATATAGATCATAATGATTCCGCACAAAATAATTGCGATCGCAATCGTTAACGTGTGTAACAATACGAACCAGCGAAGCGCATGATCTGCTGAACCTGTTAACAACGTGTAGATCATCACACAAATCAGATAAATACCCAATACTACACCTAAAGCTGTGTAACCTGGAACAAACCGTTTAAACCGATCCGTATTTTGCATGATGAACCGCGCGTAGATCCAAATAGCCGTAATCGCTACATAAGAAGCAACGAGATTCATCCAAAAAGAAAACGACAGAAGCGCATGATTAAACAGCGTAAAAGAAACGATCGACGATACTAACATGCATATTAAATAGACGACATCCAAAATCAAGAGATTGCTCCGTTTTACCATCACTATGCCTGTCCTCCTTCTTGCAGATTGTTTCCGCAATCGAGACAGAACTTCTGGCCGGGTTTTACTTCATGTTGGCACCGACTACATTTCAAGCTTAAACTTGTGCCACAGTTGCCACAGAATTTTGTATGACCGGAATTCATATGGTTACAATTTGGGCATGGGCTAGGCATCGGTTGATGACATTGGATACATTCCAATGCGTTCTCCGCATTATCCGCCCCACATGAAGGACATGCATGGTATTTGTCACCACAGTTAGGACAGAATTTGGTTCCCTTTGGCAAGGCATGTCCACAATTGTTGCAATCTGTTGTTGCTACCGATTTTTCGGCTAATGAATTGCCACATTTGCTGCAAAAAGAGCTGTTCTCCTGATTCGGATGATGGCACTGCTTACATATACTTACTGCAGGCGTTTCCTTCGTAGACATCACTTTAGACATCTGGGACATCTCGCCACTGAAAGAACCACCCAGACCAACCCCCATGCCCATACCAAGCCCTGCGCCCATAATGTCTGACTGCATGCTTCCTTCATTCTTCGCTGCACCTTCAAGCGTATCAAACGAACGTTCTTGCTGATATGTGTACCCAATAATATCCATCTCAGCTTTGCGTGCCAACGCTTCTCTTAATCGAATGACTGAAGGGTCTTCTTCAGGCAGATTAACATTGTGAATATACAGGTTGATTAACTCAATACCAAATTCTTCAAAAGTAGAAGCTACCGTATCTGCAAAATGTCGTGATATCTCGGCGATATATGCATTGATCTCCAAAACACTTACTTTTCTATGTATTAGATATGATGACAACATGGAGTTAATATTCATGATAATCAACCCACGGAAGTAATTAATCATATTAGCTTGGTTAAACTCAGGCAGTGTTCCCACAAGCTTGACCAAAAATTTTCGTGAATCCGAAATTTTAATTCCCATTTGTCCGAATGTTCTTACGGGAACAATAATATTATACTTGGGATCCTGGATCTGAATCGGATTCGCCGTTCCCCACTTAACATCCAATGCGCTTACTTGATTGACATACCATACTTCTGCTGCAAAAGGTGACTTCCCTCCGAACGGAAGGTTAACGAGACGGTTCAAGATTGGGATATTTGCAGTACTCAACGTATGCCTTCCGGGTCCAAACATATCAAGTGCTCTTCCATCCTTGAAAAGAATTGCTTGTTGAGATTGATTAACAATTAACTGAGTCCATGTTCCCAGTTCAGTCTCGGGATGTTTCCAAGCAAACACATCAGGTGAGCCATCATACTTAATTACGTCAATAATCGCCATGTTCAATTCCTCAATTCAGTATTAGATTACTATAATTTACTATAAAGTTTTTTTGCTAAAACACTGATTCTACACTATTTCCTATATTTAATTGTCTTTAATCTACTTATTCCATGTCTAGGCATTGATATTTTACCATTTCTAACCTTAATACGCACTAACATAGTTCATTTTTCATATGATATTTTTCCTATATTGGCATGTTCATAATGGTAAAAACCTCTTCCATATGTTCATAGGAAAGAGGTTAACTATATAACCACAATTTGTGAAAAACCAGAATATTAGCTTGAGTATCCACTCTCGATCATAATCAACGTCCCAATTTTGAAACCACTCGCAAAAGCCTCTTTTGAATGCATAGAGTGAACTTGATCCGTCATATCTAATAGTTCCTCCAACTGTTTAAAGTCATCCTCCGAAAGCTTGCTCTGAAATTTTTCGATATAAGCTGTAATCTCCTTATTAATAGAACGATACTCCGAATCTTTAGGAACAATATTCTCCTCTGGTCTCAGGTTACCGTAATATAATTCTTCTATTATATTTCCCACATCACAGACCCCTTTCTCTTATACATGTCTGGTACTCTTCTCATGACAATTATATAAGATTGACAGACAATGCTGGGAATTTATGCGATATTCGCATGTGATTCTTATAGCTTTCATAGGATATCGCATTTTGCATGCTTGCTTTGACATAATAATGTAGCGCTTGTTGAGCCCTACCTCGGGAGTATGCTAAGATAATGGACACCTATTTCTACAAAATCCTATAACAAATCAACCGTACAGAAAGGACACTATGAATCCTTCATCACTGTCATCCAAATTACAACAGATCGTTCCGCAGCTGGATCTGCGAAGCTGCCTCGTCAGCATACGCGGTGAGATTATGTACGAACACTACCGCAACCACGAGGCTGCGACTGATATTGCAAAAATCAATTCATGTACCAAGAGTGTGCTATCCGCCCTCATCTGTATAGCGATGGATAAAGGCTTGTTGCCAGAGGCATCAGCCCCAATCTCTACTTTTTTCCCACAGTTGACATCCGATCCTGACCCGCGCAAACCAGCGATCACACTGGAACAACTGCTCACGATGACAGCCGGATTCAACTGGGACGAGTTCGGCGGGCAGAATTCATTCCCTCGCATGACCCGCACCGATCATTGGGTGGATTTTGCGTTGGAACAACGCTTAAGCCATGTACCGGGTACATATATGGAGTACAACTCAGGAGTATCACAGATCCTATCCGCCATCCTGATGCAAAATGCAGGTATGAACGTAGCCGAGTTCGCAGAGCGTTATCTTTTTGACCCGCTCGGAATTAAGCATTACGAATGGGAAAGTGACCCTCAAGGTGTACATACTGGCGGATTCGGTCTTAAGATGTTACCCGTAGATCTGCTGAAATTCGGTCAGCTGTTTCTACAGCAAGGTATGTGGGAGGGGCAGTCTCTCATTTCAAGTGATCTCGTATCTCGTTCGACGCAGCCTTTTATTACAGTCACTCCACCGAATCACGGCAGTTATGCTTGGCATTGGTGGGTGGATGTCTATCCGAACGAAAGGTCTGACTTCGAAAATATTGCTGCTGAAGACGACAAACCCAATCTCCATTATTATTACGCGCGAGGATTTGGTGGTCAGTATGTATATATTGTCCCAGAGCTCGAACTTGTTACGGTGTTAACCAATGACAAACGAAAGAAAGAGAAACCTCCGCTGGATGTTTTCCCTCGATTAATCGCCCCTGAGCTATGGAAAATGTTATAAACACGGGCAGTCCTTCTTTCCTGTTCGATCAATTAACCCCCAACGTTGTGGCCATAACCTGACCATAGGTTGAGGGTTATTCGTCATGCCAAAGCTTCTTCGATAGCAATTGTTATTGGATACGGACCAGACTCTTGATTAGAGAGCACTACCAGTTGTAGGTCATAGTCCGGATACACGGAAGACATGAACGACACCCCTGGATCAAACCCCATGACATGAAATTTGAAAATCACTTCTCCCTTGCGGTCAATCCAGATACCCTGCCCATAATACTCTTCATCCTCTTGATGAGCATGTGGAGTTAATAACTGCTGTGTCATCTCTACATTCAACAATTGGTGACCCAGCAAAGCATCCCAAAACCGAATCATATCTGGTGCCGTAACATAGGCTCCACCATCTGATCCACCTTTGACAGGAATGGAAAACATATTAGTATTCCAAGAGCCATCTTCATGATCGATATACCCTAAAGCTGTGTTACGCGGGAGCTGATCTGTTACGAAATAACCGGATTCCTTCATGCCACACCTTTTGAAAATGTGCTCTTCCACATAATCTGTAAATGACAGTCCTGAATGTTGCTCCACGATAAGTCCCAGCACAATGAAACCCGCATTGTTGTAGTGAAAACGTTCACCCGGAGCAGACTTCATTGGCAGATGCTGAAACATGGGCAGAAAGTCACTTAAACGCCGCATCGAGTAGACGGGTCTGTCTTTCCACAATTCTGAAAAGTCTTCCATTACTTCTTCATCGAAATAATCCGGAATGCCTGACGTGTATGTTAACAACTGCTGGATGGTGATCCCTTTGTCCCACAGTGGAAACTCCACATCCAATACATCCGTAAGCTTGGAATCCGCAGACAATTTACCCGCTTCAATTAGTTGGCATATACTCACTGCCGTGAAAATCTTACATCCAGATGCAATTCCAAAGCGTGTATCCACCTGATTGGCAAGTTCTTCACTGCGATTTGCATAACCACGTTTCATATTCAAAAGGGTTTTCCCGGCTTGCTGGAGTAATACAACACCCGAAAAATTCACGCGTTCCATGACTTCTTCTACTTTTGTTGTCAGCTCTACTGGATTCAACATTTTGTTGTTCACCTACTTGTCTATGTATTCATTACATTCTCATTCTTAATTCTTCGTCATATCCTGCATACCTGCCAAATTTTCATAAAAAGAAGGATTACTCCCTTAAAAGGAAATAACCCTTCTTCAGACAACGTAAGATTAATTTTGACAAAGCATGCTCAAATGCTGTTCAATCACTTGTTCCACTCGTTTTACTGTATGTCTCGAGGCAACATGTGTTAGCGTAACGCTTGCAGGTCCGATTCGGGACTTCCTGCACTCTTCTTCGTTTCACGGGGAGCCCTCGTATTGATCAGATAATACAATGTGGCATAGATTGTAGTGATAAACGTACCAAAAAACAGGCAAAACGCCAGAGAAGGACGGCTTACACTTTCGTGCATCAGTTCAATCAGCGTCTCGCGATTCGTCAGTGCATCCCAGCTATTCAGTCGATATACACGTCCAAGCAATACCCCGTAACTTCCCAAAGCACTGCCAACCAGTACAAAGATCCAGGATGCCCATCGTCCAATTCGGTGATAGATCACTTCCTGAAGCTGATACATCGACAGGAATCCAAGCAGAAGTCCAGTCCAGACAAACATTAATACAACACTTAAGTCGTACCAATACGTGTAGTCCACCCCGTTCCCACCATAATACCGGGAACTTCTCGCTGTCAGATGAACCAGATCCGTAACAATGTAAGAAGAGTTCGGGAAAAATAACAACCACAGCAGACCACTTGCAACTGCAAGCCATGCGGCACCTTTCCATTTCACATCACTTAGAAGATAGGCTGCATAAGAGAACACAAAAGGAATCCAGCCCAAGAACAGATTCCAGATCAGAAAGCGGAAATAACGCTGATCCAGCCAATCTGCGGCTACATAGTACAACCCAAGCGTTACTACAGTAACCACACTAAGGAAAATAAATATGCGAATATAATTCAGTTTTCTCAATGATTCTGACCTCACTTGATAAAATTCAATTAGTTTCGAAAATATCGGATGATTTCTTCCTTATTCTTTTCAACACGCAAATTCAATCCACGTTTATCCTTTAATCCATACTGCTGTAATTCATGCCCTGGATCAAGCACCAACGGTTTAGTCGCCACATCAACCAGCAAATCCATCGTCAGTTGATAGGTTTCCCGTATCTTGTCCATCGGCAGAGAGGATTCATACCGTTTAATCAGCTCAATCAGACGCTCAGCATACACGAGACGAACCATACTGTCTGCACTCTTCAATTGTCTTGAAGCAAATGCTGTAATGGCTTTAATTATACTTGGTTCTGTTCGATGTTTGGCAATCAACGCAAGTTCATCCACCGCATCCCAATTCATGATAGACAGCTCAGAACTTAATTGTTGAATTCGCTCTCCTATCCATTGTTCCTCTAACTCTTGGGGTACGTCCCATCGCTTATAGTCGGCATACACGCCTTCTCGATGCATTTGTATAGCGCTCCCGTAATGTTTGACGAACAAATCCTTTGCTACACCCCAATCGGTCTCTTCCATCCTTAACCACCACCATGCCTGTTCCTATTTGTGCGTATACTCCTAACACTTTACATAAGTTTACTACTTTCCAAGCATACTATAGAAGTTGAACTATACATTTGCACGAGAACGCAGAGGACAGAAAGAACCTGAAGAAGTGAAGCGTTCGCTAAAAGCTTTCTACAAGAAAGCTACTTCGGAAGCATAAGCTTATCACCGGATTTTCACCACTGTAAAATTGAATTAAAAATCTGGGGATAACAGCGATCGGAAGGTTGTTCTGTCATCCGAGTGGCAAGTGTAAATATTCTTTCGTTCAACTTATATAGAATCATACCATTTACCAAAGGAGAATCAAATTTACAATGAATCCAAATTCCATGAACCCTCAGCATGTAGTACAACCTACATTGAACACCAATCCAAATGTCACCCCTAACATGAATCATGGCGGCCATGAGATGTTCGATGTGCATGAGATTCTGTCCTCTACCATTAACGTGCTGGATCAATACATGATCTTTCGTACATTTGTGCAGAGCCAGGAACTGATTGGCATTCTCGACCGGCAGTACAATTTCATATTATCCCAGTACAATCTGACAGCAGAGTGTTTTGCATCCGGACAGAAGCCTCATCAAGAGACAGCTACCTATATGATCCCCAACATGGTACCACCGGTATATGGCCTTAAGCCATCAGCACCGAAAAAACCAAACCAGAGCTTGGCTGATGTAAAGGATGCCGGGATTAGCGGTCATATGCTGGGACTGATCAAGTCACATGCGAGTCTGCTCGGCATGTCCTGTAGCGAGATCACAAATGGAACGGTTCGCCGGGTCATTGCTTCACAGATCCAGCATTTTATCGAGATGGCCTATGAAATTTTCATGTTCCAGAATAAAAACGCCTATTATCAAGTACCTCAACTCACTCCAAGTGATACACAACAGATGCTTCAGGCATACATTCCAACAACCGGAGCACCTCAGATGCCTATTAACAATAAACCACTTCATTAATTAGAAAATAAAGTCCGATTCCCCAGAACAGTCTCTTTAACCCTTTCGGGTTATAGGGGCTGTTCTTTCATTATTTGTAATCATTTTCCTACTGAAGACACTTGATTCGCTTACCAGAAACTGGTTTAATCAAAGACAAACCCGTAATTCAACATACGGAATATACATATAAAATAGGGTGAAATGCTGTTATACGAGAATTCAAATGGCTTTTTCTTCATTAATGGGGAGGTATACAAATGAGATGGAAGCAACCTGCTAAACTTGGTTTACTGGCTATGGCTCTCGGCTGTACTGCCATTGGCGCAATACTCACACCTTCAACAACACTGGCTGCACCTGTTCCCGCTTCCAAAGCGGTGTATCATCAATTCCAAACCTATCGAACAGAAGCAGTAAAGTCCACAGAAAGTCTGGTTAAAGCGCGTAAATACCTGATGAATCATATCGATAAAGTCGGCCCTTGGCAGGCCACACTAATGACGCTGCAACTGGAGAACATGCAAAACGTGAAATTGGCTAATATGGACTACCAAATGTATACGGAACAATTTCAACAGGCCATATCTCAAGCCCATGAACAACTTGGTTACGAACAGAAGCTTACATATAGTCGTCTGCTCAAAGAAATTAAAGATCCGACCGTGAAGAAGCTTCTGCAGGAAGCTTCAGATCTCGGGTTCAAACTGGAAACCAGTGAAGGCTTGTATTACCCCATCATCAATTATGAGATATATCAAAAGTTCAAACCTTTTGTTAAGGCTGATATTGCTGCATACATTAATATTATGGCTACCGAGTCCAACCAAATGACGACTTCAGATGGGGGCATTATCATCTCTTGGAACGAATTAATCCAGCGTGCATTGGAGAAAGAAGCCTTTTTGAACAACTTCCCGAATTCCAATCGCACATCAGCAGTGAAGCAAGGGTTATTTGTGGATTATCTGTTTTACGGAAGTGACAACACGCCTGCTTATGATTGGTACACGGACGAAGAAATTCGCACCATGGACCCTGAGGTGAAACAGGCTTACGAGAAAGCTTTGGCTAAGCGGGAGCCCGATACGCAGAGTGTTCTTCTGGACACTATGGAAAAGATTTTACTGGTTCTCAATCAGAACAATGATGAGCTTACTCCTGAAGTCAGAGCAATCATTGAACCTGTTCAACAACAATTTACCCGTGAATAATCGGATGCTGAATCGCAAAATGTGAATGCCAAAAAAGCGGCAATCCTCGTGACAGAGGTTGTCGCTTTTAAGTTTACATATTAAGTCCTTACGTTTGGATCAAAGAGTTGAAGTGTCTATTGATGTAAGTTTGTTCGGATTTACAACGAGATACACACCCTCAATCCGCTCTCCAGAAGCGTCCAGCTCCAAACAGAGTACCTCGGACAACTGCCCTTCTTTCATCAACGCGAGTTGAAGTTCGCCATTGATCCACATCGGTACCCATTCTCTCTCACGCAATCGCGTAAGGACTCGCCGTGAGGTCAGGAGTGCAAGCACACCTTTGTGCACGTTCATTGTTCTCATAACCGTATGCACAACGCCACCGCCATCTGCTGTAAATACAGGCTGATCCGCCAGTAACTCGAGCATAGCAGAGACATCATAACGAAGGAAAGCCGTTGTAAAACGGCTCAGCAATTCACCTTTGGCTATCATATCCGCATCACTCTGCTCGATCGGCGGAAGTCTTTCGGGCAGATTTCGTCTGGCGCGGCTAAAGATTTGACGACAGTTACTCTCCGTTTTGCCCAGCCAATCCGCTATTTCGGAATAATCATATCGGAACGCTTCACGAAGGACAAAAACAGCCCGTTCCATGGGCGATAGACGCTCCAACATGACCAGATAGGCGTAGGAGATCAGCTCTTTTTTCTCCATCGTTTCCTCTGGCATGTTCTCCTCTTCACTGTCACCCATCGGCTCTGGCAACCACTCACCAACATAACTTTCCCGCTGATTACGGGCGGAATTTAGCAGATTCAAACTTCGGTTCACAATCAATCTGGCGATGTAGGACTTGGCATTACGAATATCCTGAGTAGACGTGCTCTGAATCCCCGCAAAGCAATCCTGCACAATATCTTCAGCTTCTACCACACTGCCAAGCATGCGGTAAGCTATTGAAAATGCATATTTTTTATAACGAATATACAACTCACCAACATCCAGAGAAGACACATCTGGCTCATTGGCGTGGAGATTGGAATTCATAAGAATGGCCCCCTCTGGCATGATGCGTGTATTTTAGTTAAAGCAACCCGGATACATCCCAGTTGTGATCGCAATCCGGTTCCAGTTATTAATCGTGTTAATGGCCAGGATCAGATCCACCAGTTCGGATTCACTGAAATGTTCACGGACCTTATCGTACAACGCAAGGGGTACACCGTGTTCCGAGATTCGGGTCACCGCTTCAGCCAGCTCCAGCATAACACGTTCTTGATCCGTGAAGAAAGGCACTTCACGCCACACACTCAGCAATAAAATATGATCCGCATAATCTCCCAGTTTCATCAGATCTTTGGCATGCATATCGAGACAAAAAGCGCAGCCATTAATCTGGGACACGCGGATTTTTAACAACTCATACAATACTTTATTTTCAAATTGCCCAGAAATATATTGCTCCATCGCCATCATCGCTTTAAATGCGCCTGGACTCGCTACTCTGTAATTCGTTCTTAAATTCATTTCTCATTCGCCTCCGTCATTTGGTTTACATACTGTAGACAAATGACAGCCGGGATCTGTGACATTCTTTGCGAAAATCTTTTTATGCCCACAAGAATGGTTGCTCAACTAACGAATATTCACACTTAGATTCTGATGGTAGGACAACCTCCATGGAGTTAATAATCAGTAATGGAAAAACATACTGAAAGGTTGTTCTCTTTTTACAATCAACATCTAATGTAAGAAAAATCCGCGTTTTTCCGTATTCATGTACGGTTTTTGCTGTAGCGTTTGTGATTTCAACCAAAAGTAGGTTGGATATATTGATATTTTGACCAAAAGAGTAGTAACATACGGCTAATTAAGTTAACTTTTCTAACATAAAAAGAGAATCGTTTATTCATATCGGCAAGGAGTGTTTCCTATGATAACTTCCAATGCAAACCGTAATGTGACGTCCGAATTGCCTAGAGGCTGTACGTTCACCGCCGAAGACTGGCATGTATTATCCCAATATTGGTACCCGGTAGCCCAAGCAACCGAAGTAACAGACAAACCTTTGGCTGCTCAATTACTCGATGTGAAGCTTGTTCTCTACCGCAGTAATGATCAGGTTGTGGTAGCCAAGGATCTTTGTTTTCACCGCGGGGCTCCACTTAGCAAAGGCTGGGTAGAAAATGGCGAGATTGTCTGCCCTTATCACGGTTTCCGTTATAATTGTGAAGGAAAATGTACCGCAGTACCTGCGCACCCAAGCTCCAAAATCTCACCAAAGCTCAAACTCATTGTGTACCCAGCAGTCGAACGTTATGGCTTGATATGGACCACACTGGCAGGAACAGAAGAACAGATCCCCTCCTTCCCTGGATGGGATGATCCGGATTATATCAATATTTTGCCACCCAACTTTGACATTGCTGGATCCTCTGGACGACAAATGGAGGGTTTCCTGGATGTATCCCATTTTGCCTATGTGCATACCGAAACGTTTGGTGATCGAAACAACACAGAAGTCCCCCAATACAAAGTAAAACGCGAAGGTAATGAGTTACTGGCCGAGTATTGGAGTACGGTGAGTAACTATGGCAAAGGGCAAGATCTTGTTGCACCTGAAGGTTTCCAATGGCTGCGCGAGTTTCGAGTGTTCCCACCTTTCGCGGCTTCTCTTACGGTACATTTCCCAGGGGACGACAAGCTGAATATTCTGAATTGTGCTTCGCCGATCTCTGCCCGTTATACACGTTTATTCTGTCCAATCACACGCAACTTTGACAAAGACGCTCCCATTGAAGATACGATCAAGTTCAACTTGCAGGTATTTGAAGAAGACCGCGAGATGGTCGAGTCACAGAAACCGGAGGATCTGCCCCTTGATCTGCATGCCGAGGCCCATATTCCCGCAGACCGTACTTCGATTGCTTATCGTCAATTGTTAACGGAGCTTGGCTTGGGACGAAATTACACATCGTAATTTAAATCATATATAAGTTCAACTAATGAATATATTTACACTGTCACTCCGATGGCAGAATAACTTTACGATCGCTGTTATCCCCAGATTTTTTTATTCCATTTTTTCATAGGGAAAATCCGGTGATAAAGGCGAACGCTCCGCTTCTTCAAGTTATTTCTGCCCTCTCCGTTATCGTATAAATGTTTAGTTGAACACATATAGGTGTTCTACAACCTCAGGCAAATTATCGATGATGGATGTCGCGCCTAAAAAGTCTTGAAGTACTATCCTGCGGTCTCTGGGGAATGGGTTGAAAATTTTCTTAGGAACTCAGGACATCTTATTTGGCCTCTAGGTCCTCATTTAAAATTGTAAGGAACCTCAGACTCGTTATTTCCCAAAATCCCCCGATAAAAACACTTCATACGGCTGTTTATTCTGATATAAGGTGTCTCAGATTCTTTAGATTTCTAGGCACGCTTCAAATCCTTGATGAAGACGCCTACGATTCGTTAGCACTCCATGCTCCGGACTCGTTCATGTATGCATCGGCTTTCAGCAGGTTTGAAGACAACTTTAATCTACAAAAGAAGCGTTCCATTGCGGACGCTTCTTTTGTTATACCTAATTTAACTGAAATACTTATGTGTAATAGATAAACCTCGCCTCATGACCGTCATCTGTCCTCTTGATTATTCGTATTCATAGGAAGCTCTCTATAATACGGACAGCCCGGCTCATGAATAATACGTGGATCAACCCAAGTGCCCCAGTACGGAAGACGGTTTACGTAAGGTTGCATGTTTGGTTGGTTGTTCGGCTGTGAGTTGGGCTGCATGTTTGGTTGTACATTGGGTTGTGTGTTTGGTTGCATGTTTGGCTGTACATTTGGTTGTACATTAGGCATTACGTAAGGCTGATGATTCACATTTGGAGCACCGTTAGAGGCAGGAGCAGTTGAAGGCTGGCAATCTGCCGGCGGGCCAATAATCACTGTTTTTTGAATGGGAGCAAGTGCTTCTTGAACTTTTTTCTCATCCAGACAGTACGTATAAGCCAAAAGTTTTGCAGGTGTAAGACGTAAGGTGTCTGAGCCAAATATCGCTTCAGGAACCGGTGCATCAAAGATTGCGAGTAAATGCGTGTGATCTGCAGTGGCCACTTCATAGTGCCACCAGCCTTGAGGAACGTTAGCCACCTGCCCCGGAGTAATCGGGAAATGAAGAAGCTCGTTGGTAAATGGATTAATGAGGGAAACAACTGCCGCACCGCTGATGCAGTATACCAACTCCGTTGCATTCTGATGCGTATGTGGTTCAACCACATTGCCCGTGTTGAGGAAAATATCCAGTAAAGAAACATTGCCCAGTGTGTTTAACTGCTTGATGGAAAGAGCGTTAATATAGTTGTTCTCATCCTTCTTGAATAACGGGTTATTGCTCAAATCGTAAGTAAATTCGGTGGTTGGTAAAGTGTAATCCATGTATGAGGTTGCCAAAATAAAACGCCTGCCCTTCGCTCTCGGTTTAGGTCATAACCTATATGCCAGCTTATGCCCAGCGCCCAGATACGTGAGCCCATTTCCGCCAAGTTTTCATCGCATAACAAATATCCCTGACTCGGACATCCCGAGCAGGGCTCTATTTGTTACATGTTCTTTTTCATTTCCCAGACTTCTTCCCAATGGGTTCCAAATGGAATATTCATTAAGTCTACATACTTCAGCCAATGCATTCTTGTGACAACATCCGGAGTTCCCTCAATCAGTGCATTTGTCACCAGTAAAGCACGCAGATTCTTCAGTTTTTCCAACTCCGGGGGGAGTTCACGTATACCAGAATATACGATCTCCAAATACTTCAGCTCACTTAATTCACCAATCTCAGGCGGGATACAATTTAATCCCAACTCAGTTTGTGGTTTGGGCCTCCAACCAGGTGCAGATTCAAAAGGGCTACCACAATAAATTCTTAACTCTTGAAGTTGCTTCAATTTCCCGATTTCTGCCGGAATACACTCCAGATCCAGCGTTGTAATGACCAATCTTTCCAATGAAGTAAGTTCAAACAGACTTGCAGGGAGTGAGTACAGATTCTGCTCAAAAATCGTCAACTCCTTCAAGTGCTTCAACTCCCGAATTCGTTCGGGAAGCTCACTTAAACCATGTAAGCTGATATCCAGCTTATCGGTCTGATGTCTGATCGCATCGTCCAGGAGATGATCAATTTCCTTATGACGGTCCAAATCAAAGAACAACCCCGGAATCCGCTCCATAAGTTCACTCGCTTCTTTGTATGTAATCCTCATGCCATACATATGCTCATGGGCAACCGAGAAAAAATAATCATTTCCGTCTTCTGTCATAAAGCAAAGATCGTCCGGCAATGACGGATAACACCAATCATGAAAACGATTGGCTTCTTCTTTGAGCACGTGACCCGATTCCGGCGTACAGCGATATGTATAATAGGTGCCTTCGGAATAATAGGCTCCGCTTTTTAGCATCATTTCTTCCATCGTAGCTCGTTCCACAAGATAGGGCTTCAATCTCTCTAACACACGAACTACTTCCGGTATCTCGTTCTCTTCGTACCTTTGTCTGTCTACCAGCATAAAACGATCTGCCTTCTCGATCAATTCGTCAATCAACAGCTCATAGGCAGTTCCTCTTGGATCAGTGTGAAAAGCTACGGCTACCATATGTTCCCCCTCATTACTCATTATTCATTAATCTTCAATCTGCTGTATCATCTGAAACCACTGTGGCATAGGCTGATATCATCAATCCAGTCATTGGAGGCTTATTACATGGCATACGGCCCTGGTTCAGTATCATCCCCGCAACCTGCGGGTTATCCTTACCCTTATTATCCACCACCTCCGCCACCCTCACCGTACCCTTACCCTTATCCGTATCCATACCCACCCATCGTTCCTGTTCCACTACCATATCCGATCGGTGGTCCTTGGTGGCATGGTGGATATCCCGGCGGTGGTTACCCCGGTGGACACCCTGGTCATTTCCCAGGAGGTGGCTATCCCGGTGGACCTCACGGAGGTGGCTATCCAGGCGGACCTCATGGAGGCGGGCCGGGTGGTCCAGATGGACACGGAGGACCTCCAGGCGGAGGATTTCACGGACATCGTTTCTTCCAGTGGTAATCATTAGACTCATTCAAAGTACTTGTTCAGATAAAGGAGCTGCTTCGGCAGCTTCTTTATTATTGGAGGAATTGTCTACTCGTGCAGGATTTTAATAGGTGATCTCATCCATCATCTTCAGATTACGGTTCGACATGCTGAGGAGATCCGTGAAGGTAGGTGTAAGGTAATAAACAAAGTCCGGATCGTGCACGTACATAATAATCTGCCCATACGTGCCTTCCGCCGTTGGATCAAAATCGAGCATCAGATACAGCGAACCTCCCGCAATTGTTGCAAAAGGAATCCATGTTTTATGGAACAAATATGGTTTGATCTCCGGGTCCAGCTGGCTGATCTCTTCGGCAGAATAATACTCTTCAAGCTTCTCATCCACTTCACAGAAGTATTGTTTGGTCTCTCGAATCTCTTCCAATGACATCAGATAAAAGGGTGTACATCTGCCCGTCTCGGCATCACCCGAGTACAGCACATGTAACCCGTAGCCACTGCCGTCTTTCCTTTGGTAAAAGGCACGAAAATCGCCAGGCAGCCGGACGCCATACTCCTTTTCGAATAGATCCAGACTTTCCTCGGATGCACCTTCCCGATGTTGATATTCTTCAAACAATTGCCGAATCTCTTGATCCTGTATTTTCTCATCTAACAAGTGATTCAGCTCGTCCATTAGCACGTTTAGTGATACATTCGGCTCCAATCTCACCACACCTCCCCTATCTCAGTGCTTCTCTTCTTGTAGATATTGATGATATCCCCAAAACGCTTCTTCCTCTCCGCCGCCTTCAATCAGAATCATGACTGCGTAAGACAACAAATTAAGCCATTGTTCCATCAACGCCACCTGTGCGTCCGAAATGAGGTTGTTGCTGCGAAGCATACCCTCAGGTTCAACAGCCCAAGCACGGGCCATATGAGTAATTCCCCATAGACATGCCATGACTTCCCGATCCAGTGAAGGCCGTGCAAGTTCGGACGCCAGAACACGCAGTATCTCCATCAACTCATGAAAATTCTCCTCAATTAATTGTCCACGGAAAGGCCGCAGACTGCCAATAAAACCGTTCTCCATCTTGGGATGACTCAGATCATCATAGGAAAAGGAGTGACATTTTAATAACGTTACAGCCTCTTCACGTTCCATTCGTTCACCCCTTTGCAGGTTGTCATGCTGCCTCACCAGCGCAGAGGTTCTTCTCCACGCCACAACACATACCGCTCCAGCTCACGAAGAGTGCCTGTACCGATTCCGTACTCGTCCATCTCTTTGGAACGAAGATCCATCACATGCAGCATGCCACCATAGGTACCCACTGCCAGCTTGGACTGCTCTGGCGATACGGCGAGAGAATAGATGGTACTGCCCACAAAATGACGCCACACTTCCTTCCCCTCGCCATTCACACAATACAGATAACCGTATGCATCTCCAAGCACCATGCCTGCCTCTATTTCAACCGCTGCATACACACGTGCATTCTCATCCATCACTGGCCAATCTTCCTTTGTTTCGTTGCCTGCAATTGATTCCAACGGAACCTGTATGGTGACCCCGTTATAGAAATGACATGCGTTAAACCAGACAGTCTGGTTATCACTGGTGAATGCTGCATAATGAGGGTAGCTCGATTCTGGATAGAGAGAGTATGTCTTGTTCAGTTGGCGGTCCATCACCATATGATTGCTTCCTTGGCTACCATAGGCAATCCATCGACCATCCCGAGATACCGCTGCATGCCCCATATCTATCTGTGTATCCTCTAGCTCATATTCTTCGATCTCTGCCAGATCGGGATGAAGCAAGGTCAATTGATCTTGCGTTACAAGATATATCCCGTATCTTGAATGTATAAGTAGTGCTTTGCCTTCATCCATAGGTATAAGTCCTTCAAGTGTCCGTTCGGGATGCTCACAGTCCGCAAGTGATTCAATCCGAGGTAATGCCGACTGTATCCGGGCTTGAATATCTTCCCATCGATATGTCGCTATCTCCTGTCCTTCCAACTTGCGATCTGGCTGACGAATAATACGAATCCCATCCCGTCCTGCAAGCGCAAAGTCAAGTCCATCCGATGAACACCCTGCAAAAGTATATGGAGTGATCAACTGCCATCCGTGCTGATCCATCGTATATATCTGACTATTCTCTGTGAAAATCCCCGTATTACATACAATCGTTTCCTCGTTCAGATAACCTACAACTTTGACCGCTTGCATGGAAGCCTGAAACGCCTCGTTCAATGGCCACGTCGCTGCGGGTAGCTCACGTCGAAGCATCTCCAAGTCACCATGGAGATTGGCCTGTCTCACCATCTGGAATACTTCAGTACTCATTCCGCTTCTGGAGTCTCCCTCCAGCTCGGATTCATCCGGTTGCTCTCCACACATACTTCTCCGGACAAATGCATTAACATCCCTTGCATAACGCTTGCCTTCATTGCGCCATTGTTCCGCAATGTCTTCCTTTAACCAACTCATAGGTTTCCCTCCACTCAAGCCCTATTCATATGCCGTACAATGATGTGCTTGCAAAAACAAACTGATTTCGTTATCCGTCGCCTCCTCCGCACCATTCTTTTCTTCATAGAACAGGGCAACTTCTCTCCCAGCAGCATAGTTAAATCGTAAATATCCTCCCATCGACACCATGAACATCTTGCACATGTACTCATTCTCCAACACAGCGTCCCACTTAAATTCTGTTTTGCATGTATCGGCGAGTTCCTTCATGGAACTTCCCTGTTCCGTGCCTGAAAAATGGTAAAATGTATGTTTCCGCAACTCATTCCACGGCTCAAAGTAAAGTGGCGTTATTGGTTTATCCTGATGGTAATACCCACAATAGATCCGGTCCAGCGTTTCGCCAAATTCAGTCTCCGAGCATGTCCATAAGGTGATATTTTCATCATGACGCGGTAGCCACAACAGCCCCTCAACTTCCGGATGAACAGCAAGGAAATCTCCATCTACAGAACTGCCGATGGAGATGCACTGCTCAAGTTGATGCTGACTTATAGGCGAATCATCCGTATGTATCCAAAAATCATATTCAACAAAAGGCTTCAACACTTCTGGGTCCGGTCTCTGCACATTCATCCACCCCGTATATGTACCTTCCCCGTAGTGCTCAATCCAGGTGCGGTATGACAAAGGTAGCGAGATGCCGTGCTGTTGTTCAAAGTGATCCAGTTCCTCTGCTGGAACCGGCTTAAGTACACGGGATACAATATACATTTTTCGACATCTCCCATCTCAGTTTGTTCATTCGTTTTCAGGATCTAAGCCAGTTCTTCCTGTACAATTTCAGTCCATACTCCTTTACGATTCAGAATGCGAATGGCAAAGGCATCATATCCATCACGCTTGACCTGATCAAAATGCATGCGCTCTCCCGTAATCAGTTCATATGCACCATTTTCATCTACATCTTCGCCAAACTCTTCATCCCAAGGCACATTGTAGTAAGCCGTCAACTCTACCTCAAAGATATCCTCTCCTTCAACATCTAGATAAGGGCGAAGTGGTCTGTCATGTAGTGTTTCTTCCGAATAGGTCTCACATAACATGGCATCATATCCATGCTTGGCGGTATCAATGAGCAGATAGCGCTCACCCGTGACCGTATGCTCCGCATATACAAGAAGAGGTGTCGAATCATGCCAGGCAATCAGATCATCTTCCGTCAAGTCACCATAATAAAAAATATGGAATTTATCATGACCGTCACTCATTTGAAGTTTGCCTTTCCACTCCACTTCATCGGACTTTTTGTCCTCTTCCTTCCTAATTAATCCTTCCAGATAAACAGGTCCGTGTCGTACACCATACTCATTCATCATCTCGCCTCCGATTTGTTCATTCGAATAGTAACCACTTTGTGTTCCTCATCCACCGTCAGTTTCACATCAATGTTAAGCTTGTCGCGAAATAACGCCGTAATATTGATATACGGATCGCGGGCAGCTTCGCTACTACCGCCACTATTACGGCTCATTCCCTGATGAATGATGGATTCTACCAGCTGTTTATCTCCCTTGCCGGTGTTATTGTAGGTGTAGATCACCTGCCCATCCTGATCATACAGATTCAAAACCGTTGTGAATTCATTGGCGTTCTCATACTTTCTCTCGGTCTGCACATAGTTGTGATCTGTGCGTTGATAGTTTACCGTACCAGCCAGATACGGATTGTCCCCGCCGGGCTTCACATCATACTCCTTATAGGCCAGATTAAACAGGTATTGGATATGATTCATATCAATTCGGTAATAAAACTGACGGTTATCTTCCTCTTTGTCCATCGCTGCAAAACTGTTAATCAGCGGCCAGGCCCCATAGGACTTCCCATTAACATCAACGGCCAGAGCATAGTCAGATAATACTGTCTCTTTTTGAAATACACCAAATGTCTGTAAAATAAAATAAGCCGGAATCATCAACATACCCAGAATGACTGCAAAAATAGTAAGTTTAACTCGTAGTTTCATGTCTTCTCTCCTTGCGGCTTTAACTCTTCAATTTCAGTCTCATCCAGTCTTGTGCTGAAGCTTCGACAGTGTACGCACAACTACATCCCTGTTCTTCGCATCCTTGATATAAGAAGGAATACTATGTGAAGCCGTTCGTATAGGCATATTTCCGTATTTTACACGCAGATCTGCGGAGACATAAGCGATGAGATAATTCAGATGCTCCCGATTCACAGCCCATATTATTTTTCCTCTGAAATCATCCAGGAAGTATAATTCCAGCCCGAACACAGGATCTTTCCCAGCACAAATCTCGGAAAAACACCTTTGGTATGTCGGCTTGGCGTGTAATTCAACCTGATTCACAGAACCACAATGCGGGCATTCCACATGCGTCGATCGGTGAGACGTCTTCTTCTCGTCCATGACTTCCACGTTAAACCAACGTTCACATACAGCGCAATTCCCCTTGGCTTTATATTGATATACTGGTTCTTCAAAAGCTTGAGCGTAACATTCGTAACACTTCCACCCCAGTTGACCGTTCCGTTGATCAATCGAAGCGTGCCCACCGCATTTGGGACATTTCACATCAATCCGCTCTCCCCGTCGAAGAACCGAATAGAAACTATACTTATACGCACCTTCATCTTCGAAACGTTTCATCCTGTATCCACCTTTCTTCTAAAAGTACGACACACACAGCGTCAAAATACTCAACATTTACCAATCCATCTCTCTAAAATTATATGAAACTCCGTTGCTCAGCACAACAATTGAAGACAGATTGTTGGAAATGCCTCTAATACGACATACCCAAGTGTGTGCCTCATCACACCCGTCTCCACCTCAATAACGTAATCTATAACTAAATAACTACTGAAATGAAAGAAAACTTGCTTTTTAAATTGTGAAAAATATCACTTGAGTAAAGGTTGTGCAACTATGTTCTCCTTACTGAATGTATATAAATGGTCACTCGTATTCTCTATATTCACAGCAACTCTCTCTCACTGTAGTTCAACCGATACGGTTAAACCTGTTCACCACGATGAAGTCTCCTCCTCCTCTGCGGTCAGTCAACCCCCGGTGGACCCGATCATTCGCAGAGAAGGTACTACGGTATATATTGAAATGACGGCCCAGGTTACAGATGTCGAAATCTCCAAAGGAGTGATATACAACGCTTGGACATTTAATGGTACCGTCCCCGGACCCGTCCTCCGAGTGACCGAGGGAGATACCTTGGTGTTCACGTTGAAAAATAAAGATTCCAGCCTGCCTCACTCCATGGATTTTCACGCTGTACATGCTGCTCCCAGCAGCAAATTTATTGATGTTATGCCAGGCGAGGAAGGCACGTTCACCTATCCCACCTCCTCACCCGGCGTATTCATGTATCACTGTGGAACCAAACCGGTTCTTGCCCATATCGCCAACGGGATGTACGGCATGATTATTGTTGATCCCAAAGCAGGATACCCTTCCGATCACTTGGTTGATCGTGAGTATACCCTTGTTCAGAGTGAATGGTACAAAGAACATGATTATGAAGCTTTTTTGAACGGGGAACCGAATTATGTCGTATTTAACGGCAATGATTATGGATTAATAAAACATCCCCTGTTAGCCAAAGGAGGAGATACGGTGCGAATCTATGTCAGTAATGCAGGACCCAATGAAGTCTCATCCTTCCACGTTGTGGGTACCATTATGGACCGTGTGTATACCGATGGGAATCCACGCAACATCCAGTATGGAATACAGACGGTTATGCTTCCCGCAAGTGGTGGAGCTGTCGTAGAGTTCACCGTGACCGAAGAAGGTGATTATGCGATTGTAACCCATCAGTTCAACCATGTAGCCAAAGGCGCTGCCGCTGTTCTGCGTGTGACCAAGGATGGTACTGATCATGGTGGACCCGCGATGTCTCACTGAGACATGACAATAGATAATGGCTATACCTATCCTGAACCATTCGAGGTGATTAAACGATGATCTGTACACACGAAGCGAAGGATGCCTGTTTCTCCAAAGTATCTCTGTTCCAGCATCTTGATCCATCCGAAGCTGCCTTGTTGACTTCCCTTCTGCATACCCGCAAATATAACAAAGGCGAAGTTGTCATCCAGGAGGGAGAACGCTCAGATACGCTTTATGTGGTTCATCAGGGATGTGTGAAGTTATCCAAATACAATGAAAATGGCAAAGAACATATTATCCGGTTTCTGTTTCCCGGCGATTTCTTCGGACAAGATTCCCTGTTACACCAAAAACCACATGCCGCGAACGCCGAAATTCTGGAGCCTTCAGCCATCTGCTCTATCAGCAAACATGACTTTGACCAATTACTTGAACATGATCCAAAGCTTGCTTATCATTTCCTGCTTGCCATTTCCAAGCTGCTCCGTGAAACAGATGAATGGAACAGCTCGCTAAGTGCGATGACAACGGAACAGAAGATTGCCAAGTTGCTTTTGTATTTCCATACCCGAAATCATGCAAAACATGAGATCCGCTTGCCTGTATTCAAAAAAGATATGGCTCTGTTACTCGGGATCACACCCGAAACACTTAGTCGCAAACTTGCCATGATGCAAACCCAGGGACTGCTTCAGGTTACAGGGAACTGTATCCTTATTCTGCAATTGGAGCAGCTCAGGGAAAGAATTGAACCGCCTGCCCGAAGCCAATGAACTGGGTAAGAAAGCTTGTGGATGCGAGGAAGCTGTTTTGGCAAAAAAGAGTATCCGATCAGAAATCACGCTGTTCGGATACTCTTTTTATATAAATTCAACTCATAGATCGGAAGCTTATTCTGTCATCTACAGATCCAACAACAGCGACACAAGCAATCCCATGGATGCAATCAAACCTACAACAGGCCCACCCTCTTCAAAGGCTTCCGGCATCATCGTCGAGCAGATCATGGCAATGATTCCGCCACCTGCAAATGCACCAATCGCTGCACCCATCTCCTCTGGAAGCTGTTCCAGAAACAGATATCCACCCAGTGCTGCAATCGCGGAGATCAATAGTACACTCAGCCACATTAATATGATTTTGCCACGACTGTATTTGCCCTGTAGTCCAACCGTACTGGACAGACCTTCAGGAATGTTGCTGACAAAGATCGATACTACCAGCACCACACTGACACCGTTACCGGCCAGCAAGCTGGCACCAAGCATGATGGATTCCGGGATAGCATCCATTACTGTTCCTGCAAAGATCCCAAGCCCGCTTTGGTTCGAGTCTCCCGACTTTGCCGAACGTTTACGCCCCGCCCCTCCCTTTGCAGAAACGAGCAAGTCAAACAGCGTGTACACGACGGCACCCGCCGTAAATCCAATGGCGGTAGGTATTATTCCTCCATCATTCAGCGCATCTCCGAGAAGTTCAAAGGTCGCTGCACCAATTAATGTTCCTGTCCCAAAAGCCATGATCCATCCAATGACTCGTTTGGGAATCTTCAGAAACAAGGCTGCGAGTGCGCCAATGACAACCGCTGAGGCAGAGATGCCGCCCCACATGAATGCAGTCCACATCCGGGCCGACCCCTCTCTTGTTCAATCATATTCTATCATTCCATTAACCCAGGTTGAGTAATCAAAAACAGTGATGTGGCTTTACGGTGATCTATATCACCTGATGTGTTCAAAAATCACGCTATGATGAAATGATGTCGTCGTTCAGAACTATGAACACAGAGAGGAGAGATTCTCATGAGTAGGGTAAACAAAGATACAACAGCGGAGTTTCTACAACAGTTCCCCATCTTCCAGGACCTTAGCCCCGAGGAATTAAAGCAAGTCGAAGATATCGCCATTTCCAGAAGCATTCAGAAGAAATCGGTTATTTTCAGCGAAGGAAGCGAAAAAGAAGCTGTCTTTTTCATCCGTACCGGCATTGTAAAGGCCTATAAAACCGATGAGAACGGGCATGAACAGATTGTCTCTTTCCTCAAAACAGGAGATATGTTCCCACACACCGGCTTTTTTAATGCGCACCCTTACCCGGCTACCGCAGAAGCCATTACCCCTACCGAACTACTAGCCATACCTGTCCGACTTTTCGAACGATTAATGCTGAGCACACCTTCAATTGCGATCAAAATTATGCGTGTACTCGGTGACAAAATAAGAGAATTACAGGATAAATTGCAAGTGCTCTCCGGTCAGGATGTACGCAATCGTGTACTTTCCTTCCTTCTTATGCTCGCAGATCAGCACGGACAAATGCATGGAGACCAGATTATCATCAACCTGCCCATGACACATCAGGAGTTTGCCAACTCCATTGGAACTACAAGGGAAACAGCGAATCGGCTTTTAAACCAGCTTACAAAAGAGCATTTGCTCGAAGTGGATCGCAGCCGGATCATCATTCATGATTTGCAAGCTTTGAAGCAACAAAGGGATACGTGACCACCCTGCACCCAGCTACACTGTTTTCTCCTACGCTATTACATTAAACGTGTGTGCACAAAGAGACCTTAACGACCGTAATCAATGTTAAGGTCTCTTTCGCATTCACAATTAGCAATATGCGTATCAGGATATTGTTAGCTTTGGCTTGCCCATGGCAATATTTCCATACAGGATTCTGACTCAAATAAGGCGAGACTATGACATTAAAAAATGTGTGAGCAGGCTCACACAGCCTCCTCCTCACGTTTTCTATAATCAAATTGCAACACCACACTATCCCATTTGGAGGAATGACACATGAACACATACGCAGCAACCATTAATGCCACGGAGTATCCACCGCATTTGAAACATAAAGTTATTTTCGAAACGTTTGATCAGTTGCAACCACAGGAATCCATGTTGCTTATTAACGATCACGATCCTAAGCCACTTCGATTCCAATTCCAGTCCACACATCCTGATGGCTTCAACTGGGAGTATATTGAGCAGGGTCCTACAACCTTCCAAGTCAAAATCAGTAAATTATAGATTGGAGCTGAACGGCTATGGCGCACGTTGAAATCATTGACGATACTACACTTCGCATCACGCTGCGGCTGGAAGACGCCACAACCATGGTTCAATTGGCACAGCGTGAGCAAGCGGAATATGCGCAAGAGATTATCACCATTTACGAAAAAATGCCTGTGTTCGAATACATTCATTTCTGTTTTTACGCCTATGACAGTGCAAGACTATTTGAGCGTGTACTCGGCACGGACCCCAAAGCCTATCTGTCCTTCTCCCTCGATGCGCCGGAGTCATTCTTCTATGCGCTGTACGGTGGAATGACCGCCCTGTATGAATCATCTCTGCAGTTGGTACAGCAGGCGGATGTAGCTAGTGCAGGATCGGATGTGAACGCACATGTCTCCATCTGATGTCCATATTGTTGAATTGGATGTGCGTCCTCATCTGAGTAAAAAGTTGGAGCCGTTTCAACTGATCATGGACACGGTCAAAGGCCTTCAACATGAAGATGTCTTAGTACTCCATGCTCCATTCATACCAACGCCTCTGCTCGGTATTCTCAAGCTGAAAGGATACTCCAGCACATCGGAACGAAAAGGTTCAGATCACTGGGTTACCACGTTTGTGCACAAAAAAAATAAAACCGATGCCAAAGCATTATCTGCAATAGTTTTATCTGGATCGGAAGTCGATTCTGAGCCCGGTTCAGACGAAGAATCAGCTTCATGCAAAGGCCATCCGGAGGAGCAAGCTGTTGCGATTGAAAACTTTGAATCTCTACAGGCGCCCAACGTTATACTGGACAATCGCGGATTGGAACCGCCACAACCCATGATACGAACACTTGCCGCACTGGAGCGTTGCAAACCTGGGGAAGTCGTACTGATTCATAATGACCGTGTGCCAGTCTTCTTGATTGAAGAGTTAAATAATCTCGGTTGCCCCTTCACGGTTGAGGATCAAGCCGATGGTACGGCGAAAGTGAGAATTGAAAAAGGGTAAGGAGGCAAAGGCCATGTCCAGGTTGCCGTTTCTTTTTATCATCACGGGCATCTTTGGATTTGTAATGTATCACGCATTCTCCCTGCTCTCGCTGACAGGCTGGCTTGGTGAGGAACTCAGAGGACCCGAAGGCTGGTTTCATGCCCATCTGTTTGTGCTCGGGTGGGCAACCATGCTGGCTATGGGTGCCGTTTATCAGTTGATACATGTTATTTTGCAATCGAATATCTACAGTCTGGTGCTCGGTTATTGTCATTATTTCTTGTTCAGTATCGGGATCATGGGCATGTTATACGGCTTCATCCGTGCAGATGTGATCTGGATTGCGGGTTCTGCTACACTCGCGCTCTCTGGCATTCTGTTGTTCGGATGGAATATGGCCGTTACCCTCATCCGTGCCTCACAGTGGAATCCGGTAACGATCAGTGCAGCTTGTTCCTGTCTTTATCTGGTTCTAACCGGGCTTTCCGGTATGCTGATGGGTCTGAATTTTGCCTTTGGTGATTGGAATGGTCTGCATGAACGCTTATTCGGTGCACATATCTGGATGGGAACACTTGGCTGGTTTGGCATGTTAATTACCGGCTTCAGTTACAAAATGCTTCCGATGTTCTACCTGTCCCACGATTATTCCATTCGACTGCAAAAAGTGGTCTTGGTTCTGTGGAATGCAGCTGTAGTTACAGGTGTTGTCGCATTTCTGACAGGTATTAAGGGAGGATTGCTCTGGCTTGCGCTCTTACTTCTAACCGCAGCCCTTCTCTTCTATGTGTATCACTTGGAGCAAATTCAGGAGAAACGGCACAAAAGTAACCCAGGTCCGGGCATCCGCTGGTCTGTCTATGTAAGTCGTGCGTTTGCTGTATATGCTGTTGCCCTACTGATCTATTCTTCGCAAGGGGCTGAACTGCTGCTCCATCCACGTGTTGTTCTGCTGTCTGGATGGGTATATCTCGGGGGCTGGGTGTCCCTCACCATACTAGGATATGCTTCCAAAATCGTGCCTTTTCTATGGTGGACCCACAAATATGGCAAACAGGCCGGCAGACCCGGAACACCGCTGATGGCAGGTATGCTGAGTGAACGGTATGTCAATTGGGGTATGCTCGCCATGATCGCTGGAAGCCTTTTGCTTGTCAGTGGAATTCTGATTAATCTGGCTGAGGTCATGATGGTTGGAGGAACGATACTGTCTCTTGTCTCCATCGTTTATATAACAAATATTGCTTTGGTATTCAGACGTTAATGTTAATAAAATGGACTGGAGAGTGAACATGATGGAACAAACCACGCATTTGCTGGAATGTCTTAAGGAAGTGTATGACCCTGAATTAGGTGTCAATATCGTTGACCTGGGTCTGGTGTATGAAGTAAGGGAAGAGTCTGAACGGGTTCATGTACGAATGACGCTGACTACACCAGGTTGCCCGCTGCATGATACAATTGTTGGTGCGGTGAAATGGGTTTTGCAGGAAAATACAAATAAGACCGATATTGATGTTCAAGTCGTGTGGGAGCCACAATGGTCTCCACAGCTGATGTCGAATGAAGCCAAGGAAATGCTGGGATACTTCTAGGCAGAATGAACAGTGACCGGATGAATGAACAAATTGCTGCCGGAATACGAAAAAGCGTACTTAAGATCTGATACTCTCAGACCCAGGTATGCTTTTTGTTTGCTATGAGAACCACACTTGGTCAAGGCATTCTTGAATAAAAAATATAAATAAGGAAACTCCAGAATAGAGTTTCCCTTATATTAGTACCGATCAGTGAATCATTCTATCGATTCCTTGATATTAGATGTTAGATGTTAGATGTCCTTGGCATACGATACTGCTGGCACTTTGTTTAACACCACGAACAAACGAACCTCCTGATCTCCTGTATTTTGGAATGCGAACTCGACCTCACCGCCACAATGGATCACATCCTCTTGTTTCACCGCTTGTTCTTTTCCATCCAGAATAAGTGTACCTGTGCCTTCGACCACCAGCAAAATAACATCTGTGCCCGGATGATTATGAACAGGAAGCTGCTGACCTGGCAGAAAATGAAGTACAAAGGTCACTCCACCACCCTGTTGGAATAAAACTCGTTTCGTAAAACGCTCCTCGCTGAATGCTTTAACTTCTTGCAATGACGTGATAGTCATCATAATCGTCCTCCTCGATAATGTAATCTGTGAATACATTCATCTTATCGCAAGAAAGCCCGCATTTCCTTGATCTGAATCAAGAAATACGGGCAAATGAACATATCATGGTCGATCCATATGATCATTCGTTTCTGGATGATTAAACCATCATTTTGCGCAGAGAAGCGATATATCTCGAACGTATAATGATGAAATAAAACGTCTGTGCAAGTACAAAGGCACCAAATACAGTCAACACCGGCATCGTATAATTGGTAATACCGAATTCAGTCAGGAATGGCTTAACTACGACCAAAGTTTCAATGATAGCTACCCCGATCGGTAAAAAGAACAGAATAGCAATCTGAACGGTGGATGATCGTTTCATTTCCTGGAAACTGAGACCCATTTTCGAAAGAGAATGCACCATCCTTCCATCCGCTTCAAGATCGGTATGCAGTCTGAAATACAGAAAGCTTGCAGAAGAGATGGAGAAGATTAATCCGATAAATATGCCCAGGAAGGTAAAGAGTGCTGTACCCTGTCTGAATCTTTCAAAATCATCGTACCGCGTACTCAGATATCCAGACTGGTTATCCGTTGAAGCGTTGCTGCTTCGGATGGAATCCGCGGAGGATAGAAGCTGATCGCTAACCATGGCTTCCGAAGAGTGGCGATCAGGTACAGCATGACCCCATGCAGGGATCTGATACAGATATTTACCAGATATCATATTATCTTTGATCTGTTGGGCAATCTCTTCATACTTCTCATCCGGTAGGACAACTACACTTGTAGCATAGAGTAGAGTTCCAAACTGTGGATCGATATCTGTATCCGTAACCCTAACTTCCAACGGACTAGCATTCAGACTCAACGTCAACTTGTCTCCCTTCGCATAATTACGAAATCTGTTGCGCTTTATCTGATCCTGACCCTTCTCATTGCGGGTATCCACAAATACAGCGGACCCGGTATCCAATTCGAACATCTTTCTCCCTTGTGTCAGATTGTATTGGTTGTATTGACTAAGCGGCATAACCGAGACTGCACTCTGATCTGCATTAGACCAGAAATATTCAATATAGACTTGCTGATAATCCAAGCCTGCGGCTTCAAGTTTCGAATCAATAGCACTCATATCCAATTGCTCTGTTGGTCTGAATACGTTGTATTGAATTGCAAAATCGTTGTTTGTAAACTGCTCCCGGTTCTCCTGATCCAGTGACAAAATTACAACTGCACTCATTGAAGCAATCGCAATCACTACGGTCACCATGAAGAGCATGCGAGCATTATCCTTCATTTTGTAACTCATCTCTGAGATCCATAACAGCCGTGTACCATGCCATACCGTTTTGCGATTACGCTTCAATAAACGAATGATGAGCACGGAAAGTTGTGAGTAGAAAAAATACGTCCCGGCTATCCCTGTTACTGCTGCAAGCATGATTGTTCCGCCATTTAACCCGTTACGGAGTACCACAAAACCTACTGTAAGTAATGCAAAACCCAGAAGTGAGAAGAACCATGAAGCTTTGGGCTCTTTTTTAGGTTTGTTGGTTCCCGTTAGAAGTTCTAACGTCCGTTTATTTCCGATAAAAAACAATGTGAAGAGTGAAATGCAGAAAAATAATAACAGAAAGGCTCCAATCGTAATCAGAATCGCTTTCACGGGAAAATAAAAGGGCAGATCATCCATCCCGATAAAACGAGTAGTTAACATCAGGAACAACTTGGACAACAACATACCTCCGCCGATACCGGCAATAATGGACAGGCAGCCGATCAACATATTCTCCAGAATGACCAATCTCCGAATCTGTGCGGGTTCTGCACCAAGTATGGTCAGAATGCCAAACTCTTTATTCCGTGATTTGAGAAAAGCACTGATGGAATACATAACAAAGAAAAATGCAAACACATATACGATAATTGAAGCGATCTGCATTCCCGTAGCGGTTGTGTCACCCATCGGTAACTCTGTCACATACGGATGATAAATGAACACCGCATAAGCGAAGAATATCATGACCATAAACACACTACTTAGAAAAAAAGCAATATATGCTCGCCCATTCCGGCGAATATTGTTAAACGCGAACTGAGGAAAGCTCATGTGAATTCCCTCCCCAGAAGGATAAAGTATCAATGATCCGCTGGAAAAACGTCTGTCTATTATCTCCACGGTGTACCTCGGCTGCCAGCTTTCCGTCCTTAATGAACACGATGCGGTTGCAATAACTTGCAGCAAGCGGGTCATGTGTGACCAACATAATGGTCGTTTTCTCCTGCTGGTTCATCTGTTCAAGTGACTCCATGACCGCTTGGGATGACGTAGAATCCAGGGCACCGGTGGGTTCATCCGCCAAAACAATCGAAGGCATATTGATCATGGATCTCGCAATGGCTGTCCGTTGTCGCTGTCCGCCCGAAATTTCGTAGACTCGTTTATCCAGAATATGATCAATCCCGAGCTTCGCTGTAATGCGATGTAGTCTGCTCTCCATCTCCTTCAGTTTGACCTTGTCCAGTGTCAATGGAAGTACAATATTCTCAGCAACAGTCAGCGTGTCCAACAGATTGAAATCCTGAAAGACAAATCCGAGTTCCCGACGTCGGAACATGGCAAGTTCTTTCTTTTTCATATCAAACGGGTTCATGCCATTAATCAGCACCTTGCCCGAGCTGGGTTCATCAATGGTGGAGACCATGTTTAACAATGTAGTTTTGCCACTGCCCGACGGGCCCATAATACCCACAAACTCACCTTGCTTGATTGTCAGATGAATATCACTAAGGGCTTGAGTCTGCACTTTGCCCTGATATACTTTGTTCAGTCCCGATACCTGTAACATTTCCATTCGTAATTCCCTCCTAATCCATCATTCTTTATACGTTAATTCTATTCTTATCCTAACCGACCTCCCCTAACGGTGCTATCGAATTACCTTAAACTTCTCTTACAACGCGTTTAAGGTTTTGTTCCCCTGCCTCCTCTATCACAGTTCTGTGCATTAAAAAAAAGCACCTCGCCCATGGGCAAAGCGCTCTTTACTTCGGATATTTCGAATGAATCCAGCTGAATCTGACCAACGTTCCCTCATTTGGCTCCGAAAACAACTCCACACGGTTATCCAGTCGGGCACTGATCTCACGAACCAGATATAATCCCATTCCAGTAGATTCGTGATATTGTCTGCCCCGTTCGCCTGTAAAATAGGGATTAAACACGCGATGAATATCTTCGGACGAGATGCCGATTCCCTCATCCTGAATGTCCAGGATTGTACGCTCTTCCTGCTTATAGCCTGTAATGATCACTTTTTTGCCTGATTTGCTATCGGAATAGTTCACGGCATTGGTCAAAATCTGGGTGAACATGAACCGCAGCCACTTGGAATCACTGTATATCTGAAGGTCACCCTCCATACGAATATCCGGTGTAATGCCTCTGCGAATAAACAAACGTCGGTTCTCTGCAATGCTACTCCGAAGCACTTCTTGCAAAGACAACAGCTCCACACGAAAATCCCCTTCAAACTGTTCAAGCCTTGATGAATGCAAGACCATTTCAAGTCCTTTGCGCAGCTTATCCAGCTCATCCTGAATACTGCCCGCCGTCTCATCTTCTACATCTTCCAAGGTCAGTTGGATAATGGACAACGGGGTCTTCATCTGATGAACCCAGCGATTCATGAATACCACCTGCTGTTCCTTGCTAGTACGTAACTGCCCCATCTCGTTCTGCCGATTACGCTCCAGTTCATGTAACAATTGCTGGATGGCTTCCGCCACGACCGAATTTCCAAGCGTTTGGAAAGGTTCGTTTACCAGTTTTCGTGGTTGTTCAAGCAGACGATAATACGCTCGCAGCTGGAAGTAACGTATGATCAGATAGACCAACAGCACAACAGTACTGATCAACATGCCATAGAGAACAATCTTCATCGGACGGCCCTCACCAGAGAGCCAGTACACACACGGAACCAGCAGCATCTGTAACACATAAAATCCAACTAACATCTGGTGGTCTTTCAGGAACAGTCTCATTTCCCTTTCCCCTGTGAGGACGATTCCAGATCCAACACACGATAACCCGCTCCGCGAACCGTCTCCAAAATCTCTTCTGCACCCAGCTCCTTCAACTTCCGGCGAACACGTGTAATATAGACATTCAACGTATTATCATCAATAAAATGCTGATCTTCCCACATTTGTTCTAACAATTTTTCTCGGCTGACAACTCGCCCTGCCTTCGCCATCAGCGCTTCCACCAGTATCGCTTCCTTCTGTGTTAGCTCGGTAGAACGCTCATCATATTCCAATACAAATCGCTCAGGATAAAGGATCATGGGACCGTTCTTCACCTTCACTTCCTGTTGAACAGCAGCGTAAGAACCATAGGCTCGGCGCAGCTGACTACGGACTTTGGCAAGAACGACTTCATATTGAAAAGGTTTTGTAATATAATCATCCGCTCCATGTTCCAATGCCATAATCTGATCCATACCACTATCACGAGCCGATATGAATAAAATGGGACATATGGAATGTGTGCGTATCTGTCTGCACCAATAGTAGCCATCATATTGAGGCAAGTTCACATCCATCAGCACCAGATCCGGTTCCATCTTCACGAATTCATCCAATACATGACGAAAATCATCTGTGACCTGTACCTGGAATCCATTTCGGGTCAGATAAGCCGCCAGCAATCCTGCTAGCTTGGCATCATCTTCAACCAACAATATCGACTGCATCGTTAACCCTCTTTCCGTTTCCTGACGTCAGTGTATCACATCTAGTTACCCATTTTAGTCGGAAACGGCTTGAAAATAAAGCTTTAGACCACGAGACGCCCTCTCTTCTCTGCCAACCCAATGATGGCTTCCACCCCTGAGTTAAACTCAAGAAAGTCCTGCTCGACCCCATCGCTGAAAATAACACCATCCTCTGGCATCTGGGATACAATGTGCAGTGGTTGTTTTGAATGGATCTGCCCAAACACGAGATTGACCGCAGTCGTTCGGCTCGGAAAAGGTTCACGTACTGAAAAATATAAGTACGGCGCATCCCAGTTAAAATGATTCAGCTCTTGCCTGCTCCCATGAATGGATGCCGATGCTGTAGCGACCTCTGCTTCAGAATTCATGTTCTGCCATGCACCGGACCCTACAATTCCGGTGGCTCCGGCCAGCACACTTTTGAACCAGCCTGTCGATCCCATGCCTGTGGATACAATGATGCCACTAGAAGATTGTTGTTCTGTGGATGAACCCAAACGCACTTCATAACGAGCCGATACATGCGTCTTCCGACCAATGAACAGATCATTCACACCATATAGATACTGTCCATCATTGAGTTCAACTTTGGCGAGAGTGACTTCTTTCAAGGTTCGTTGCTTTCGAATGACATCAGGAACAATGAAGCTGAGATCCTCCACGGTAAAAGGTAATAATACCCCATCCCAACGCATCGGGTCCGGATTCACACCGATGAGCGGCTGCTCGGTTACGTATTTGAGGGTATTGGCCACAAGCCCATCCTGTCCAACCACGACCACGATATCTTGCTCTCCAAAGATAAAATTGGGTACATGTTCCCGATCAATCGTCTGAACGCGGCCCAATTGTCCCATCTGCTGCTGTGCCTGCTGCACGGATTGTCGATAACGACGGTCTTCCTCCATATAATCACTGAAGTCTGCGCCCAGACGTTCAATATAGAACTGAGCTTGCTGCACCGTGTTATATCGAACTACCAGTTCCTCCAGTCGGGTCCGGCGCTTCACCAGAATCAGCTTGTGTTCGCTCATCCGATCATCTGCCGCAGGCTGCTGACGTCTTGATTTCCCTGCCTGCTCCGCTTGCTCTCTTCTTCCTAATCTCATCTCGCTCGTCCTCCCTGATCTCGGCCCGGCGCAGGAGACATCAATCCCTGCAACAGATCTGGCGAGATATTAAGTTGCCCAATCTTGCCCGCATTTTCAGCCAGTTCCTGGAACGCAAGTGCGATCAGCTTATCAGAATTCATGCCCATGTTCGCCATTGCTTGCAGTACATTCGGCTGTACATTTTGCAATGAATTCATTACGGCAGCAATCTCATAGGCTTTGGCATCTGCTTCGGCATTGTGATTGGCAATGGTTAACTCAATCAGTTGCTGCTTCCGTTCCTCCATCGCTGTATTGAACTGAAGCTGCTCCTGCTCCATCTCATTTTGTTTCTGTTTCACCGAGCGCTCAGCCTGCAATTGGGTCTCACGAATCTGCTGTTTCTTCGTCTCTATGGCAATTTCGGTGTTCAGTTCATTCTCTTTCACTCGTCTTTCCTGTTCAATGGAGGCATTGCGACGTACATAGAGCGCTTCATCTGCCTGACGCAAAATCTCTTCCCGCGCTTGTGCTTCCAATGCACGCATCGTCTCTTTATTAGGCAGAATGGCAAGTATCGATAGACTCATCAACTCAACGCCCAGTTTCTCCAATTCTTCACTTTGCACAACTTCTCGTTTCATGCTGCTAGCCAGACGTTCACTGGATTGAATAGCTTCTTTCAGCGGCATTTGTTCCAGATGTTTCTTGGTCAGTACTTTCGCTGTGGTGATCACCCGTTGATCCAGCTTGCCGGGGTCGTCGGAAATATACCGATTCTTGCGCAAATTGTACGTGTAATTCAGGCTCTGGGTTATTTTCAAATAATCCACAATTCGATAGCTTAATTGCCCCTGCACAGTAACCGTCTGATAGTCCGCTGTAATCTCTTCGAACATGAACGGTACATCCACCGAGGATACGGGTAGAACCACTACCGATGTGGTCGGCTCATAATAATAGAAGGACAATCCGACACCTTGACGTTGTACCTCACCATTTTTCACTTTCATGACATATTCACTGGGTTGAAACTTCGCAAATCGGAATCCAAACATGGCTCATTCCCCATTTCTTAATATTGTCGTTTTGATATTATCGAAATGATAACAAACGGATTCAATATTGTCAATACGACATTAACAAAATGTTTATATGCCTATTTAAAGAAAGCGGGTCCGTTCTATATAAGTTGAACTAAAGATTATTTACACTGACACTCCGATGACAGATTAACCTTCTAATCGCTGTTATCCCCAGATTTTTTCGATTCCCTTTTCTAAAGGGAAAATCCGGTGATAAAGGCGAACGCTTCGCTTTTTCAGTTTTTTCTGTCCTCTCCGTTATCGTGTAAATCAATAGTTAAACTTATATAATCTCTTTTCACAAAAAATAAAGAGACCGAATCCTATGATCCGATCTCTTTACCTGCTTCGTTATTTTCTATTCATACGTGTTAATGATGCCATTAGGCACCTTTCGTAATCAAAAGCGGACTTTTCTAACTATCTCTAATACAGTTGTTCCATCATTCTGGCGACTGCAACAGCCCCTTGTGCACGGTTTGCTGTTTCTTTCGGAGCAAACGTGCCATCAGGCATGCCATTTAGCAGTCCAAGTTGTTGCATCGAGGCTACAGCTTCTTTTGCATATCCGGCGATCTCATCATTGTCTACAAACACCATATTTCCTTGTACAGAATTGGCCGAATCCTCACGCTGGACAACCTTCAGTGCTCTGTTCAGCATAACGGCCATGTCTTCTCGCGAAATACGTTCATTGGCTCCGAAGCTTCCATCTGCCCGGCCTTGAATAATGTTCATTTCAATTCCAAGTCGTACTGAATCGGCATACCACTGCCCTTCCTTCACATCCGTTGGGACTGAGATAGATGGATCCGGCTGGCGTGTATCACCAATACCTTTAATAATCATTTGCAAAAATTGTGCTCTAGTCAGTTCACCTTGCGGGGCAAAACGAGTTGCGCTCATCCCCGTAATAATCCCTTTACCATATAGGTTCTGCACCTCTTGGAGAGCCCAATTGTGATTTTGCAGATCATTTAATGGTACTTCAACTTCTGCAATGACATAACTGCTGGATTCCAGCGGTTTGAACGTCATCGTTTTGGTCTTATCATCGTACTTGGAATACGTAACAGGTTTCATTTCTCCACTTGCAGATATGGAATGCACAACCATAACTAAATCATTCTTTTTAGGTTGCTCTACATTGGATAGGGCAACTTCTACCGCTCTGTTTGTCCATTGCAATGGCTTATTGTTCATTAACAAATTCACATCAACAATCGTATGATTTCCGATCGTTGCTTTTTGCGATGTGGACAATGTATCTGTCGAACCTTTTGCTACTACGATGTCGAACGTTCCCTCAGTCTCCGCAATAGTTAGCGGGAGTGATTTTAGAGGAACACGAACGGTAGTCTGTCCTACAACTACATCCAGGGATTTCACTTCCTCGGAACGAATCCATTCCGCCAGTTGACTTGAAGCCAACTGGAATGTGACTGTCTTGGCTGTGTCGGGTACATCTGCAAACAGTTTCAACGTACGATTTCCTGCATCCATGGATTGCAGTGCCTGGGTTAATTGAGATACATCTGGACGAATCGCATACTTGTCATTCCCGGTTGCTGTTCCTTTTACCGTTATTAGACCCTTAACTGGCGGATTACTAGGTTCAACCGGTGGTGTTACAGCCGGATTCCCCGTTGAAGGAGCTGTTCCCGGGTTGGAAGGTTGTGAAGGTACACTTGGTTCTGATGGCTGGCCAGGGCCAGGTGTTACATCTTGACGTACAAGCTTACTCACAGCATCTTGTAACGCACGATCCGCATTGCTTACATCTTGCGTTGAAGATTCAACATCCAGAATGAATGCTTTCGCTTCAGAAAGTGCCTTACTAAATACATTCCAGCTTGAAGTCGTGTATTCGGTTTGTTTTAATTTCTCAGCGGTATCTACAGTAGCTTGCAGTGCAGATTTGTCCGCCGGGAACGTACCATATGCTTCAAATTCCATGAATCCTACCCAGGTGGGACCTGTTTTAATCGTTACCCGAATATAACGTCCCTCCGTGCCTTCTGGAAGTACATGGCTAGGTGCGGTCGATACAACAACATCACTTGTGGTGTCCACTACTTTCACAAAATTTTTGTTATCGTTGGACACTTCGATCGTATATTTGATGCCGCCACTCCACATCGACATCTCGATCTTGCGCAGGTTTGCGACTTGCCCCAAATCCACTTGCCACAAGCTGTCAATACTCTTATCGGTCCCCCATGAAGTGTTCGGATTGTTGTCAATTGCACCTTCAGGAGAGTTGGCTTGATTACCTCCTGTCCCTGCACTGCTTGAAGCCGTTGCCGTTTTTCCCGTTGTTAAAGCCTCCAGAGAGACCAGATTAGTAAAGGCTTGTTTCAACGTACTCAGTGCTGAATTCACCTCAGACTGGACAACAGCATTGTTATCTCGGACCTGGATCGCTGCCTTCAACGACTCTTCCAATACAGACCAGCTCCGGCGTGTATAGGAAGATTTAGTCTGCTGCTGCATTTGTTGAATGTACTGGTGCAGTTGTGTTTTGTCCACATTGGATAGACCTTGAATGGCATCATGCAAACGTTTAACCGCTGTATTCGCATCCGTCTGTGTTGCTCTTGGATCATTCAAGACCTGCTCAGCGCCTTCCAGCGCTTTGGTCAACACCGCCCAAGTGGCCGCAGACCAGTCAGTCTGCTGATACGTACGCGCTTCCGCTATTTTGGCTCTGAGCTCGTCAAGCTGCGGGGCGATAACCTGCATTTGCTGCATCACACGTTCCAATGCTGCTGTCGCTGCATCTGTATCTGCTTGAGTCACCCCGCCCGGCGTGTATGCCTGTTCGTATATATCATTCGCTGTCGAGATTGCCGGAGCCAGAGTCACCCAGCTATCCAGAGTAAAATCAGTCTGTACCAATGATTCGGCTCGTGTAAGTGCCGCATCAAGTTGCTGGCGGTCTGCGGGCAGAAGCTCCAGTCCACGTTTGTACACATCCAGTGATGGCAAGGCACGTCCTTCGTAGGAGTATCCACCATTCCCCGGAAATTCATCATAGTCGAACATGGCATGATTTTCCCATGCATCTCCCTCGGAATCAATCCAGCCTACATTGGCGGCAATCCACGCGGGCTCCCAATAGAAGAAGCCTGCTCCGCGGTTTTCCGGCACGTCAGCAATCATATCCATAATGCCAGCAATAGCATCATATTGCCCCTGTACCGTTGCAGGGAATGTTGCTCCCCCAACATGAAGCGCTTCATCCGATCCGATGATGTTTCCATGAGCGTCCCCGTTTTTGTAGGAAAACGGATAGGACGTTTCAGCGATAATGACATCTTTGCCAAACTCGGCTGACACTTCATTCATCGTTTTCTGTACATCTGCAAACGTCCCATGCCAGAACGGGTAATACGAAAGTCCGATGATATCGTACTTCAGTTCGCGTTTCTCCAGCTCACTGAAATACCATTTGAACGTATCCACCTTGCCACCTTCAGCCAGATGGATCATAATCTTCACCTTATCCGCGTTATTGGTGCTCTCTCCTTCTACTGCACGTACAGCATCAACTCCGCTTTTTAGCAATGCAACATTTTGCTCGAAATCCACGTCACTGCTCAAGCCGTTCAGAACACCACTGTTGATCTCATTACCGATCTGCACCATATCAGGCATGGCGCCCTTAGCTTTCATTTCTCCCACAACTTCATACGTATAGTTGTATACGGCCTGCTTCAGCTCTTCATGCGAAAGGCCTTCCCAAGCTTTGGGACGAAGCTGCTGACCCGGGTGCGCCCACTCATCCGAGTAGTGGAAATCCAGCAGGATTTTCATACCTTTTTTCTTCACGCGCTCGGCCAAACGAATGACATCGTCCTTGTCGTTGTATCCCCCTGATTTCTGTGGATCATTCCACAGACGAAGACGCACATAATTGACACCGCGGTCCTTGAGTATATCGAGCAAGTCCCTTTCTGTGCCATTACTATCTAAGTATTTGCCGCCGTTATCCTCAATCGCTGTTAAAGTAGAGATATCTACTCCTCTAACATAATCCGTTCGATATCCCCCTACCGTTACATTAGCTTCTGCTGGTAAGAAAGCACCGTATACTGCACCCGTCACGGTAAAGCTGCCCGCATTTGCGTACTCTGAAGGGTCGATACTGTCCCATTTTACTGGAACCGAACCAGATTTGTCGTTCAGATACTGCGCTGTCACTTTTGTCGGCAGAACAGGAGCAACCCCAGCCACTGTATTGACCTTAACGGGATCGTAACTTGTAATGGTTGCTGGATCAATTTCTTCCTCTTCTCCCCAGACTTTAAGCTCGGATATCCCAGGCCACCAAGTTGCTCCCGCATAGTACGGAATCGTAACCTTCACATACTGGACAGATGTACTGGTCTGGAATTCTTCACTAGCAACAGTCTGTTTTATTTCGTTAGTCGTTTGGTCCACAACAGTCGACCAGTTGTTACCATCATCAGATACTTCAATCAAATATTTTACAACTTGGTCTTTGTCCTTCCAAGTCAACTCCGCTCCGGAAAGCTCATATGGCGCACCTAGGTCTATGGTCAACCAATGAGGATTGCTTTCAGAAGAAGGTGAGCTCGCACTCCAGTGAGTATTCACATCACCATCCACCGCCTTTTCTTTTTGTCCCTCATACAATAGATCTTGCTCACTTACCGTAACCGCCTTGTTAAGTGCCACGTTCACTTTTGCATCTTCTGCAGCCGCTGGACGAACCATCAACCCCAGATCACAGAACAGCATCAGTAATACCAGACACCCGCTTATGTACCTCTTATTCACTCTTGATCTCCCCCTTTTTGTGTTTGATTGTGCATGGATCAATGAATGTTATGAATCCTCCTCATTGTAAGCGCTTAATAGTGATGGGTAACACGGCATAATCCAAAGGAAACAGCAGTTATTTTAACAATATGATCCTGTAACAGTTACTTTTGAGCTATATCGATCACACTATTTTGCAAAAGAAACAAAAAAATCTGTCCGTCTACCGTAAGGCAGAACAGAACAGATTTTCAGGTATATGATCATTGTTACACTTATTTAGAAAGTTTTAATTCAAGCTGTACCTGGATATCATTTTCAGTCGAGAGCACAACGGAGTGTGGATTTTCCATTCCGAAATCTTCGAACGTTACCATGGATGTTGCCGACAACAAGACTGCATTATTCTCATAAGCAGCTTTTGCGTCAAAAGTTACTTCTTTTTCAATACCTTTAACCGTAATCGTACCATTCATTTTGATATCAACCGTTTGACCGACAGGCCATTCCGTAGGTACCCCTTCAAATGAAGTCGCTGTAAATGTAGCTTGTGGATATGTAGCAACGTCGAAGAAATCGGCTTGCTTCACGTGACCATCACGCTGTGCATTCCCGGAATCAATTCCGTCCATCTCGATCTGTCCTTCTGCCTTCATCTGAGCAGCATCATCAACATTAATGGTCCAATTCCCTGTTACCTGCTCGTCCACAAAGTTAACGGTCTCCTGTGATGTGGTTACGGAGAAATATACTTTCGAACCTTCGCTGATGCTCCAGTCTCCGTTCAGTTGCTCTGCTCCAGCAGTTTCATTGGCTACAACCGTTCCTGTGCTATCTACAGCTGTGGTGGAAGTCGCTGTGCTCGCAGGAAGCACCTGCTCAATCTCCACGTTGTTCCCCAAGTAACTGTTTGTGATATAGTAACCACCGCCACCGATTACGGCAACCGCCGCTACACCTGTAATAAGCCATGCTTTTGCTTTCTTGTTCATCTCTATGTTTCCTCCAGTACATGATTGTTTAGGTTGCTTCTTGGAGTGAATCATATCAATTGAATGTGTCAGGAAGAAGTCAAGATAAGACAAGTCACATATTTTTTTCAAATCCGTAATACAGGATTGGCTTTACGCTCTGGCTCATGTAAAATCAGTACAAGTTTACAAAGCGAAAGGAGAACGCTTTTTTTGAAATCCATACTTATCGTCGAGGATGAGCAAGCTATTGCACGAGTATTGGCTGCTTATCTGAGAAAAGCAGAATTTGAAGTTCATCATGCAGCAGATGGACCTACTGCACTGACCCTTTTTGATACCGTAACGCCTTCCCTTGTATTACTTGATGTGATGCTACCAGGAATGGACGGATGGGATCTGCTGCGGATTATTCGTGAAAAAAGTGCTTGTCCCGTGATCATGCTAACTGCACTGGATGACATTTCAGACCGTCTCAACGGACTAAATGCCGGTGCTGACGATTATATGAGCAAACCTTTTGTACCGGAAGAAGTGGTCGCCAGAGTTAATGCGGTGTTGCGCCGTAATCCACATTGGACCTCAGGTGGCAAAGAGAAGCGTTCCTTTGGAAATCTCGTCATTGATCTTGCTGCCAAGCAGGTGCTGCTGAACGGTGCAGAGGTTGCACTCACACCTCGTGACCTGTCGTTACTGTTCTTCCTGTCCGATTATCCGAATCGTACATTTACCAGAGATCATCTTATTGAACAGGTATGGGGGATGGACTATGATGGCAGTGACCGTGCTGTGGATCTATCGATTAAACGACTACGTCAAGCCCTCTCCCACTGGTCGCCAGAGACGGGAGAAATTCGGACGTTGCGAGGAATGGGGTATCAATTTTGGATCGCCAACTGAAACAGAAGAAACCCAAACGAACGATATCCATTCTGTCACACTGGACACTGCGATATTTTCTCATTTTGTGCATTGGCTTCACGATTATTGCGGCAGGGGCACTCTACTGGATTCGGACAACTTCCATTGAGAAAAGCCTCAAAACCGCAGAACTGCTTGGGCTGGAGATTGCCGATCGAGTGACCAGTGAAAATAATATGCTTCGGGTTCCACCCGATCTGGACAGACTGGTAACCAAGCGAGAGAAACTATTCAACACAGATAATTATTTTTGTGTCATGATCTTGGACAACAACAATCAATTGATCTTTTCCCAGCCTAAAATGGAGCAAAAAGATGTGCATTATCGACTGTCAGACGATTATCTTGAACCTCGAAACAACAAATATGCAGGTGTAACGGTCAACATATCCGAGGGCGATCAAACCTTGGGTAAAGTGTGGGTCATGCAGTCCAAACAATCCATTACATTTGGTCCAGAGACGATATGGCTCGTGGCTCTAATCCTCGGAGGACTAATCCTCTGTGGATGGTTTACAATCTATCTCCTGTCCAAAAAGTTATCCAGACCGATTCGTCAGGTCGCCTATGCCGCTGAACAGATTCGAGGTGGCAATTATGATGTGAGTCTTGACTTGAATACACGAGAACGTGAGATCAATGAACTTGTAAATTCATTTCGCGATATGGCCACTCGTCTCCAACAACTCGAAGAATGGCGTACACTTTCGCTGGCAGGGGTAAGTCATGAACTCAAGACACCGGTAACTTCCATCAAGGGGCTCGTTATGGCGGTACGTGACGATGTCGTGAGTCCACAGGAAGGTAAAGAATTTTTGGATATCGCTTTGAAGGAATCTGAACGCATGGAGCGAATGGTCGCAGATTTGCTTGACTATAACGCCATGGCTGCAGGAAGTGTTGCCGTTCGCAAGGAACGGACGGATCTGAAACTGTTGGTCGGTGAGATCATCTATCAGTGGAAGATTGCGTATGAGGACAAAATGCCAGAGGTTCAGCTGCACGCCCCTCCAATTAACTTTTTTACCATGGGGGATGCTCTCCGCATTCAGCAGATCATTGTCAATTTGCTTAATAACGCACTTCATGCCACAGCTCCTGAACAGAAGGCTGTCTTCGATATTTATCTAAGTACAGAAGAACAGATGCTTTACGTTGATGTTAAGGACCACGGCACAGGCATCGCAGCCGAAGAACAACCAAAAATCTTCGAACGGTTCTATCGTGGAGAACTCAAAAAACGTCGTAACCGCGGTCTGGGTCTAGGATTAACATATAGCCGCCTACTCGCTCAGGAACAGGGCGGTGAACTGACACTTGTCTCCAGCAGCCCGGAAGGCAGCATGTTCAGATTAAGTCTGCCACGCTGGACTGCAACACAAGAAGCCATGAATACAGAAAAAGCATACGGAGCAGCCGTTAAAGTATAACGCATCACGCTAACATGCCAACTAGCCCAGAACTCCATTCAAGAGACTGGGCTAGTTCAACGTGTTCCTTGTTGCTTTATCCAAAATGGAAGCAATCAACACTCTAATACACGTGGTCTGTATTCATCGTAAGCATCCGAGATCAGTTGCTTATGAAGTACACTACTGACAATGATTGCTTTCCGCTTTGCTTTCAGAACGATCTGCTCTATATCCGCATAACTGCACCCGTTCAAGCGTTCACATATGTAATCTTCCAGCCGAGTCTCCTGTTCAAATGCCCCTACCAATTTGCTGATATACAATTTGCGACTCGAATCATCAGGCATACCGTAGGTCATCTTCGTATCAAACCGCCGCCAGATGGCGTGATCCAGTTGTGTTTCCAGATTCGTTGCAGCCACCAGAATGCTTTCCCCATCGAATTCGTCCAGACATTGCAACAACGTATTGACGACACGAGCCATCTCTTTCACTTCATCATTGCTCTCACGTGTCCGTCCTATGGCATCAAATTCATCGAGAAATAACACACAGGGATTCATTCGTGCATATTCGAATAACTTACGTACGTTACTCCCCGTCTCCCCAAGATGGCTATGAATGATCGCATCTAATCTCACAAGAACCAATGGCAGATCAAGGCGCTCCGCCAGATGTGATGCCGTTAATGTTTTTCCCGTACCGGGAGGCCCGAACATGACCATTTTGTTGGGGATTGATACATCATGCTCTCTGAACTTCTCTTTCATGCCCAGAATGGTGATAAATTCATTAATGATGCGTTCATTTTCAGCGGAAAATACAATATGCTGGGCTTTATGCCTACACTCTTTTGGCGTGTAAAAAGCAGCCATATCGATCCCTTTCGCGCGGGGAATCCGGTTCATATGGTTTATTTTGCTCATGTATACACTTGCTCCTTCATTTATGGTTTCGTGTAAATGTTTAGTTCAATTTGTATAGAACCAATTAGACTTTTAATCGTAATTATTACTATTAAATAATAACATACTACTGCCTTTTTGCAAATATAACCACAGCACGTCCACTATTTTGCCACAGATGGGGGCATTTGGTTGCAAGCATCAAGAAAATTTGCTATTCTGAATATGCATCGTTGTGTATAACGCAAAAAAGCCCTCCGAATTTCGTGAGAGCAAAAATTTTCCAGATTGGCAAGCGGCAACTTGTTTTATCCGGATCTTTATACCAACGACTGTAATCCAATTAAAGTGAGGTTAACAATCATGGCAAAAGACGTATTGTGTGAAGTTAATTCCTGTCGTCACTGGGCTCAAGAGAACAAATGTAACGCTTCTTCGATCTACATTGTGAGTCACAGTTCCAAAGAAGCAAGTCAGTCTGCTGAAACAGACTGCAAGACTTTTGAAGTAAAATAAGTAATTTCAAATGATCCACTAAAAGGAGCCCTTGCCGGTTCCTTTTTTCTTTGTCTATTGTAACAAGAATGATAATTATTATCAAGCCCTATTCTGTAAAAATCCTTCTAACCTCTTCAATGCACATTGGACAGATGACCTACGTACACTACGTAAGAAGTCAGTCTGCCCATGAACGATTAGAACCAAGAGGTGAATAATAATGCCTGTTAAAAGTGGCTCACAGTATCGCGAACGAATTGATGCCCAGTCCGTCCCTTGCTGGTACAAAGGTAAACTTATTACTGGAAAACGCTCTGAACATGTAGCATTTGCTGGTTTAATGGAAACTCAGATGTACATGTATGATCTGCAATCTGATCCTCAATTTGCGGAAAAGATGACGTATGCCTCCCCGGCAGACGGCAAACCTGTGGGCATATCCTTCCTGCCTCCAACGAGTGCCGATGACCTCCGTAAACGCCGGGAAGGGATGAATATCTGGGCAAATGTCCATCATGGCTTTCTTGGTCGCTCACCCGATTACATGAATACAGCCATAATGTCCTTTTACACAGGTGCCGATCTCCTGAACGAATTATCTCCCCAATATGCAGAAAATCTCAAGAATTATTATGCCTACTGCCGTGATCATGATATTACGCTATCCCATGCCTTCATTCAGCCATATGCCAGCAAAATCTCAGGGCAATTGGATGCCACTGAGGATGCTATTGCCGCAAAGGTCGTAGATCGCACTGAGGAAGGCCTCATTATTAGCGGAGCATTTATGATGGCTACACAAGCTGCCACTTCGGATGAGATTTTTGTCTATCCGTCACCTTCTCCTGCCCCATTTGATGACGAAAATCCATTTGCATTCTCTTTTGCTGTCCCCAATGATCTGCCAGGAATCAGTCTGGTATGCAGGGATACTTACGCAGCCGAATCTCACACCAACTATCCTCTGAGTTCCAGATATGAAGAAATGGACAATATCGTCATCTTTGACCGGGTGCTTGTTCCGCATGAACGAATATTTTTTGCAGGAAGTGAGGAAATGTCCTCACGTCTCTTCAGTGGTAGCAACTTTCATATTCACGCAGGTCATCAGGTATTGTGTCGTTATATTGCCAAGACGGAATTTGTTCTCGGTACAATCCAGCTTCTCACGGATACACTGGATCTGAATACGGAAGCACATGTTATAGAGAAATCTGCACGTGTGTTCGCAGGTCTTGAATCGTTAAAAGCATTGGCCTTGGCCGCGGAGGCAGGTGCAATACCAGACGGACGAGGATTTGTATTACCTGCACCCAAACCATTAATGGCAGCCAATCTCCTTTTTCCGAAACTTTATCCTGAGATGATTGAAATTCTGCAACTCTTGGGTTCGAGCGGGGTGATTATGATCCCTCAGGAAGAAGAGTTTCAATCCGATATCGCTCCGTCACTGAATATATATCTGAAAGGGAACGATATGGCTTCTCACGAACGCAACGCTCTGTTTCGCCTGATCTGGGAGCTTGGGGCTGGATCATTCGGGGGCAGGCAGACCCAATTCGAACGATTCTTTTTTGGCAATGTCCTTACGGTGTCCAATCGATTGTTCTCCGTCTACAACAAAGATCAGACGAATCGTCAGCTCGTTCGTGATTTTCTGTCCAACACCAGCAAATAAGAGAACTAATGAATCATTTTTTTATACCAGATGGTCATAGACCGTCATCAGTTCAGAGGCTGGTCTGCTTGCATCTATATCCCGCAATGCAGGCTGGTCTCCGTAACCGATATGGAAGACCCCCAGCACCTTCTCTTCACTTGTCAGTCCCATCAAATTCATAAACACAGGATGTTGTTGATAATCATTGATCTTCCAGACAGCATTCAAACCCTGTTCCGCAGCCAGAATACTAAAACGTTTGCTCCAGGCTTTGGCCGGCAGAAGATCATCCTCACGGGCATTTCTAGGCGCCACGACAACCAGATGGGTAGGGATTGCTTCCGTGTATTGATATGTAGCCCAATCGCCGTAGCGATCAGCTAGGTGGGGTGGATAGCTCTGTCTGACCGCTTCCAGATAAAGCTGTCGTCCTTCGCCAGCAAACAACATAAACCTCCAAGGTTCTGAACTCATTACATATAATGAAGGATCTGCTTCATCAAGCAACTTTCGTATAACCGACTGGGGTACTGGCAACGGACTGAATTCGCAAGTTCCTGCACGTCTCTTGCTGCTGCTTATATCTTGACTTAGACCGGTAGACATGGCAACTTCCCCTCCTCTATCTGCATGATATATCGTTATCCTTCAACTGTCTTCACATCAACCATGTTTTCTTCGGTTCAATGGCTTCCGTTCTCCAGCGATCTACCTCTTCGTGGATGCGCGCCTTATCACGCGTCGTAAACTGTTCTGACTCCGCCACTTCTGCTTGCGGCATGCTGTCACGTATCAAGCGAATGTAGTCCATGGAACGGATCAGAGACTGGCGTCCAGGGATGTACCTGATTTTGCGTCCTTCCAACAAGCAGTATATCTCGATCATACCCGGTAATTTTCCGAAGGCTTCCCAGCAGAATGCACTGACCATATGCTGAAACGCCTCAACTACGTTTGGATCATGGACAACCATATATTTCTGAATAAGCAGCGAATCCCAGCCTTCGGGTTGCCAGGCCGCCTGAAATATCATCGATAAATGCATGGATAATGAAGGTAACTCCGTTCTCCACTGTTCAAAAAGAATGGCTGGATGCTTCAGATCATCGTTCATTGCAATGGCGAGTGACAATTCATCCGTAATCTTGTTCTTCACATCCCAGTAATGGAGAACAGATTCGAAACCATCCGTCTTTCTGGGCCACCACTTCTCAAGTAAATACTGTACGGGTACCTCTTTGCGAACATCGGGGTCGAGACTGTAAAAGGCATTGACCGCATGGCTCACCGCATATTGTACACGGTGCCTCCATTGCAGTGGAAGACGCTGCTCAGACACTGGTTCAGGGCGGATGAATCGGTGTGGGCTGCGCAGCATTTCTTCCAATCTGTAATCTTCAAGCAGACGTTCAGGAAGGTCATTCCTTCCGACTGGCATCGCTGCCTGAACATTATGTCTTAACATGATCTTTAGGATACCTGTAATCCGGCAGCAGCGAAGCGTTTGCCAAAGTCACGGCATGTTTCTTTCTCCTGCTCAAGCGGACTATATTCAATTTTCAACATCTCTGGAGATACCTCCGCCCCACGCTCTTGCAGCTTGGCAGCCGCTAGATCAACTGCACCGCAGAACTGCTCATACGAGGTGTCACCACTACCAAACACCGCAGCCCTCGTACCACTCAGGTCAAGCTCATCCAGCTCCTCATAGAAATCAAGGAATTCATCTGGCAACTCCCCATCTCCCCAAGTGTACACACCGATCATGAATCCGTCATAGTCCAATACATCAGATGCATTACAATCCGTTACGGATTTCAGGTCTGCCTCGTGGCCTCCCTGTGTAATTCCTTCCACAATCAGTTCTGCAATTTCTTCTGTATTTCCTGTCATGCTCGCATAAGCTACTAACAATTTAGCCATCTATTTTTCCCTCACTTTATTTGATCATGTTATATTCTCTCTATGAAGAAAGAATGAATTTTGGATTAACAAAATCATATGTGATAATGATTATCATTGTCAAATTAAATTTTTGGTTATCTTTGTTTTTCAGTATATGGTGCACTCCCGTCCCCCAACTGGCGTCCAAGCCCTTTTTTGTTGTACAATAGTATCCAAATGACTTTTGAAGGATGGATAAATCATTATGTACGTAGCTAAGAATTGGAAGGACTATGAAGTAATCGATACAGGAGGCGGCGAGAAACTGGAGCGTTGGGGAGATGTGATTTTACGCAGACCCGATCCACAGATTATCTGGCCCCTTGAGCAAGAAACCAATGAATGGCGTCAGGTGCATGGTCACTATCATCGCAGTTCTTCCGGTGGCGGTAACTGGGATATGAAAAAGCCCATTCCCGAGCGCTGGACGATCGGATACGAAAACCTGAAATTCCACATTAAACCTACCAGCTTTAAGCACACTGGTCTGTTCCCTGAACAAGCCGCCAACTGGAGCTGGATGATGGATAAAATCTCCAATGCAGGACGCCCTATTTCTGTCTTGAACCTGTTTGCCTATACAGGCGGAGCAACGGTAGCCGCAGCTTACGCAGGCGCTTCTGTTGTGCATGTGGATGCTGCTAAAGGCATGGTTCAATGGGCCAAGGAAAATGTTCAATTATCCGGACTGGCTGATCGCCCTGTTCGTTTTATTACAGATGATGTATTCAAATTTGTACAACGGGAACAACGTCGCGGAAATCGTTACGACGCTATTATTATGGACCCTCCTTCATATGGCCGAGGCCCTAATGGAGAGACATGGAAACTGGAAGAGAACCTATATCCTTTCCTGAAGTCATGTATGACGATCTTGTCGGATAATCCATTATTCATGCTGGTTAACTCCTACACTACGGGCATTTCCTCTACGGTTCTGCGCAACATGTTGACCATGACGATGTCTGCTCAGTACGGTGGTGACATTACTGCAGGTGAAATTGGTCTGCCGATCACACGCAGTGGTCTGGATCTGCCTTGTGGTATTCTGGGCCGTTGGGAGTCTTAATCATGTCAGAACATCGGCATGATCACGATGCGATTCCGATTCTGTTCGAAGACAACCATCTGTTAGGCATTACGAAGCCGGTCAATGTACCTACCCAGGAAGATTCATCAGGTGATCCGGATTTGCTTACATTGCTGAAGCAGGATCTGAAAGAACGATACAACAAACCTGGCAATGTTTATCTCGGGTTAGTACACCGACTTGATCGTCCTGTTGGAGGGGCAATGATTTTTGCCAAGACTTCTAAAGCAGCTTCGAGATTGTCCGAGACTGTGCGGGGACGTCATTTCCGTAAAATATATGCGGCTGTTGTACATGGCAAGTTGCCTGCACAGCAGGGAACGTTAAAACACACGCTCCTGAAAGATGCACGTACAAATACCGTTACTGTTGTACCTAAAGGTACGGCTGGCGGTAAGGATGCCGTTCTGGATTACCGTGTTATCGGCGAGACAGACCGTTACAGCCTCGTCCATATCGAACTGCACACCGGCAGATCTCATCAGATTCGAGTGCAAATGAAAGAAATCGGCTGCCCTCTGTACGGGGATCAGAAGTACGGCGCAAGCGTGAATAAACCCGGGCAACAGATTGCTCTATGGTCTGCGATTGCTGCTTTTCCTCATCCAGTTACTAAGGAAGAAGTTATTCTGCAATCTTTGCCTGCAAGAGAATTCCCCTGGGCAGAATGGCCAGACGCTGTGTACCAAAAAGCTTTTGGACAATCTCAATAAATACGTGTTCAAAAAGACTGGTTTTCAATACCGATAAGATGGGATCAAAAGCGGTTTTATCGAACAACCTCTATAAGTGCACAGGATCAGGTTACATCTGTCCATACAACGTGTCGTTCAGATTCTGTATCTGAACGACACGTTTTCTTATATTTTCAGCTGTATACCTAAAATACAGAGAGGAGACATCATGATGACCCCGTTTACCAAACAAGTCGTTGCGATCATCGCGGCGATTCCCGAAGGTAAAGTGATGACTTACGGTCAGATTGCAGCCCATGCCGGGAGTCCAAGAGCCGCGAGACAAGTCGTACGTATTCTGCACTCGATGAGCCGCAAGGAACGTCTGCCCTGGCACCGTGTCGTCAATGCAAAAGGAGAAATCTCCATACCGGACGAACACTCGCGCATGATGCAGGAAACAGAACTGATTAGCGAAGGTGTGGAGTTTCAACTGAACGGAACCATTAATCTCAAACAGTTCGGTCATGAGCCCGATCCTGTATTTCTTATCGATCCAACGATCCAGCCCGAATAATAAAGTACTCTCCTCCTATCGCGCACACCAAAAAAAGAGAACTCAGGCAGTTAGGGTTACCCCTTCGACTGCTAGAGTTCTCTTTTTGGTTTTCTGATATTCGTTATGCAGTAGCCGTCGCTTTTTCCTGTTCTACAGTAACAGGTTCGACAGCTGGTTTTGTTTTCCGAATAAAGAACGCCATGATCAAAGCAACCACGGTCATTCCGGTAGCCACAATGAATGCATAGTTAACGCCGTAAATCGTTGCATCTGCTGTAGCTGCTAACATCGCTGTCTTATTATTAGGGTCAACTTGGCCAGCAGCCACTGCATCCGCCAGATGTGTTTTGAGCTTACTACTCATGATAGTAACCAGAATGGCTGTACCGATCGCACCGGCAACTGTACGCAATGTATTGGACATCGCTGTACCATGCGCGTTCAGACGTTGAGGCAGTTGATTCAGACCTGCTGTCTGGATTGGCATCATCAGCATCGACATACCGAACATACGAGCCGTGTAGATAAACATCATGTAGCCGTAGGTCGTATCGATTGCCAGACGACTCAGTCCAAAAGTTGTAATTGCCGTAATGGCAAGACCTGCAACCGAAAGCCAGCGTGCGCCCACTTTATCAAATATGCGACCTGTAATTGGGGACATAATCCCCATCAATATCGCACCAGGCATCATCAGAAGTCCTGATTCAATTGGTGAGAATCCACGAATGTTTTGCAGGAAAATAGGGAGCAGGATCATACCTGCAAACATCGCCATGGTCACGAGCATATTGATAATCGTTGTTAATGTATACATGTTGTACTTGAAAATACGGAACTCAAGGAGCGGATGATCTGTTGTCAGTTGACGAATAACGAACAGAATCAGGGATATCGCACCTACGACGAGACATCCAATGACAATTGCACTGCCCCATCCATCGGTACCCGCATCACTGAATCCGTAGAGCAAACTACCAAAACCAAGTGTAGATAAAATTACGCCTGGATAATCCAGTTTAGGTCTGGACTGACGTGTTACGTTTTTGACAAAAGCAATACCAATTGCCGTTGCAATAATAGAGAATGGCAAGATGATGTAGAACAACAATCTCCAGGAATAATGCTCAACCACATAACCTGAAAGTGTAGGACCAATCGCAGGAGCCAGAATCATCGCAATCCCCATGGTTCCCATGGCCTGACCGCGTTTCTCGATTGGGAAGATGGTCAGGAATACAACGGTCATCAGAGGCATCAGGATACCTGCACCTGCCGCTTGAATAACACGACCTACCATCAGAATAGTGAAGGTTGGACTAAGACCACAGACTAACGTTCCTATGGTAAATAGAGTCATGGCTGTAATGAAAATTTGACGTGTTGAAAATTTGGCAATCAGATATGCCGTAACCGGAATAAGTACACCGTTGACGAGCATATAACCCGTAGTTAACCATTGGGCTTTGTTTGCATTGATCGCGAGGTCTTCCATGATTTTAGGAAGCGCTACGTTCATCAGGGTTTGGTTCAGGAATGCCACAAAGGCACCAATTAACAATGCCGCTACAATAGGGCCTTTCTTGATGTTGTCCATCGCTGAGGATGGAGCTGCAGCAGTAGTCGTACTCATATGTTGTTCATCTCTCTTCCTTCTAACTTTTCAATCATTTGACTATGAATTCTAAGTAGGTGCTCAAGGTCTTCCTTCGATATGTCCAGAATGGGTGATACTCTTTCCATCCACAAATGGTGCGTTTCCTGTTGGGCCTGTTCCCCTTTATCCGTAATCTGAAGCTTAACGGATCGGCGGTCAGCATCCGAACGTGTCCGAACGATATACTCGCCTTTGACCAGTCGCTCTACAACAGCGCTCATGGAACTACTGCCCATATGGCATAGCTCAGCCACTTCATTGATGCCAATGGAAGGACGCTCCCTCAGGATGGATAACACCATAAACTGGATCGAAGTCAGCTCGATCTCCTTGTTTTCATTCCAAAATGCTCGAAAAAGCATTTGATTCACTTGGCGGAACGAATTAATAATATAGAATACTTCATACGTATCAGTCATTGTTTCACCCTTTTACTTTTGGAATATAATATTTCGTACACGAAATATCAGGGGAACAATTATTTATTATAACAAAAATATTTACATAGTCAACTCTTTACATATGAATTCACAAAAAAAATATTAGGACATACTAACTGTGTTACATCCATGCCTTTACCCAACTAACCTGGACACAGTGTGTAGCATATGTAATTTGTAAATAAAATAACCATAGGGCTCCTGCATGAAACGAGCAGGAACTCCTATGGTTATTCAGAAGAATCAGCATGGTATCATACCGAAGTAGATAAGGCAGGCTCTTTGGTTTTGGGTGTTGTCATTTTGCCTAACAGATATACCAGCAATTGTTGATTGTGCATCGAAATGTTACTGAGAACAGAGTTCATGAATTCATTCCGGATGGTGATTCCCCGCTCTGTCTCCATTCTTCCTTTCTCTGACAGAGATACCCACACAATGCGTCGATCCTGATTATCCCGATTCCTGCGAATCAGATCATTCTTCTCCATTCGATCGAGCAGCATGGTTACAGCAGCTGGCGTAGTTGACAGATAAGGAATCAGATCCGAAGGTTTCATCTTCTGATGGTCTTCAAGTACCTCCAAAACAGCCAGCTGAGCCTCCGTTAATGAGGGTGCCAGCTCTTGATCCATATGCAATTTATAATCTTTGGTCAACCTGGACCAGCACTTGGCAAAATCGGAATTATACATCTTCCATCGCTCCTCTCTGCAACCAGTTATCACTTCACCTGCTTAAGTTTTCGCGCTCCAAAGCCGCATTCCTGCTGCCTTTTTTCAATTTCCTAGCGATCGACCGTAATCGACGAAGGTTGTTAAACTTTGCATGAATGCCCTCTTCTAATCCGCCTTCGAACAACAAAAAAAGACTTCTCGCATGACAGGATTAGCTGTTCTGCGAAAAGTCTCGTTTGTTTGTTTTTATGAAGATGATGCTGGTTGATTCTCATTGAAGTCCCTTAGAAGTTCAACGATCTCGTCCTGTTTGTCCACATGAACGATCAGCTTGCCAATATGTTTGCGCTCTGTAATCGGAACACCTTCCGAAGAGATCGGGAACACTTGGCCTTCTTTGGTCATTACAGTGATCTTACGTTGCTCTTTGCAATAGAACGCTCCAACAATACGGCTACCATTCGGTTTCACACGTTTGCCTTCTTTGAACTCGAATGTGGCAAGCCCCTTGCCTCCACGACTTTGTATAGCGTAATCCAGAAGTAATGATCGTTTACCATATCCCAGATCGGACAACACGGCAACTTCACCTTCATCTCCTTCTACCCATAAAGCCGATACAACTTCATCTGTATCTCTTAACTGAATACCACGAACACCACCGGATACACGTCCCATTGGATTAACCTCATCCTCTCGGAAACGAATCGCCATGGCTTCTTTTGTAATCAACATAATATCTTGACCACCTGTACTTAAATGTACAGATAACACTTCATCGTCCTTGCCCACTTTACAAGCCGCAACTGCACCGGAACGCTTGGTAACGTAATCCTTCAGCTCCGTTCGTTTCACCTGTCCTCTTCGCGTAACGAAGACGAGACTGTGGTTTGGCTCTTCAAAGGATTTCACAGCAAGCACACTTGCAATACGGTCATCTTTCGCAAGGGGAATGACATTCACAATGGCTGTGCCTGGATCTTTCCACTTGAATTCAGGTACCTGGTGAACAGGTAACAGGAAGTACTGACCTTTCCTCGTAAAGACAAGCAAGTTCTCAAGCGTATTTACTTCCAGAACCTGAGCGATATAATCGCCGTCTTTCACACCACTTCCGCTCCGTTCACCACCAGAACGTGTAAAGGACTGCATGCCTGTCCGTTTCACATATCCCTCTTTGGATAACGTAACAAATACATCTTCCGCATTCACAAGTACTTCGAGATTAACCTTAAGTTCTTCCACTTCACCCTGGATCGCAGAACGACGGTCTATGCCGTATTTCTCACGAATCTCCATCAATTCCTTGCGGATGACTCCGATGAGCTTGCGGTCACTATCCAGAATGGATTGTAATTGTGCAATCTTTTTCATCAGTTCACCGAGTTCCTTCTCCAGAGAATTGATCTCCAGATTCGTCAAACGGTACAATTGCAACGTAAGGATGGAATCCGCTTGGCGTTCCGTGAATCCAAACATCCACATCAGGTTGTTTTGGGCATCTTGACGGTTCTTCGACGCTTTGATGGCCGCAATGACCTCATCAAGGATGTTAAGTGCTTTTACCAAGCCCTCGAGCACATGCGCACGGTCTTGCGCCTTCTCCAGCTCAAACCGGGTACGGAATGTTACAACCTCCCGCTGATGGGCAATGTAAGCCTCGAGAATCGATTTCAATCCTAATTGATGAGGTGCTTTATTCACAATCGCAACCATATTAAAATTATAGGTGACCTGCAGGTCGGTTTTCTTCAGCAAATAAGCCAAAATACCTTGTGCGTCCGCTTCTTTTTTCAACTCAACCACGATTCGCAGACCTTCACGTCCGCTCTCATCACGCACTTCGGCAATACCTTCAACCTTCTTCTCCAGTCGGATGTTCTCCATCGCTGTAACCAGACGAGACTTCACGACCTGATAAGGAATTTCGGTAATGACGATCTGCTGTTTGCCACCGCGCATGTTTTCAATCTCGGTTTTGGACCGGATATAGATCCGTCCCTTACCTGTGCGATAGGCATCCAGAATGCCGTCACCGCCCATAATCAATCCGCCTGTTGGAAAGTCAGGACCCTTCATAAACATCATGATTTCGTCCAGCTCAATCGACGGTTTCTCCATCACAGCGATTGAAGCATCAATGACTTCACGCAAATTGTGTGGAGGAATCTCCGTTGCAAATCCGGAGGAAATACCGCTGACACCATTAACCAGCAAGTTCGGATAACGGGATGGCAATACAACCGGTTCTTTGGCCGTATTATCAAAATTATCCTTAAACAGAACCGTCCGTTTCTCGATATCGCGAAGCATCTCCATCGCGATGGGCGACAAACGGGCCTCCGTATACCGCATCGCCGCTGCTGGGTCATCATCCTGTGATCCCCAGTTACCATGACCGTCCACGAGCATATGGCCCATTTTCCATGGTTGAGCCATCCGCACCATGCCCTCATAGATGGAGGAGTCACCATGTGGATGATAATTACCCATTACGTCCCCAACGGTTTTGGCAGACTTGCGGTAAGTCTTGTCAGGCGTATTACCTGAATCGTACATGGCGTATAGAATACGCCGTTGTACTGGCTTCAACCCATCCCGGACATCCGGAATGGCTCGATCCTGAATAATATATTTGGAGTAGCGACCGAAACGGTCCCCAACGACCTCTTCGAGAAAGGCCGGCATAAATTGTTCTGATGGACTCATTCCAAGCACCTTCTATTCTTCGTACTCTGTAAAGTCGACGTTCTCTACGATCCAGCGTTTCCGCGGATCAACCTTATCACCCATGAGCGTAGATACACGACGTTCTGCTTTTGCTGCATCAACAATCTGTACCTTCAGCATCGCACGAGTTTCCGGATTCATTGTTGTTTCCCACAGTTGATCCGGATTCATCTCACCAAGACCTTTATAACGTTGAAGCTCAACATTATTACCGAATTCCTTCATATAATTCGCCAGTTCTTCATCCGTCCATGCATATCGAACACTCGCAAGCTTACCAGACTTACGAGTAAGTTTGTACAATGGCGGCTGAGCAATATATACTTTGCCTGCATCAATTAAAGGCTTCATATAACGATAAAAGAAGGTCAACAGCAGCACCTGAATATGTGCGCCGTCCGTATCCGCATCGGTCATAATGATAATTTTGGAATAATTGCTGTCTTCAACTGCAAATTCGGTTCCTATGCCCGCACCGATCGCCGCTGTAATGGCGCGGTATTCTTCATTTTTGAGAATGTCGGCCAGCTTTGATTTTTCCGGATTGAGCGGTTTTCCCTTGAGCGGCAGAATAGCCTGAATCTTCGAGTCACGTCCCTGTTTGGCAGAACCACCTGCGGAATCCCCTTCGACAATAAATAACTCATTTCGGGTAAAATCCTTTGATTGCGCCGGCGTTAGTTTGCCGTTCAGGTTGGAACTTTCGCTACGTTTCTTGCCTGTGCGCATATCATCACGTGCTTTGCGGGCTGCTTCTCTGGCTCTGGAGGCTTGAACCGCTTTGCGAATTAAGGTTTGCGCTACCTGCGGGTTTTCTTCCAGGAACCGTTGAATATTTTCGGACACGACCGAATCCACAGCACTTCGAGCGGAAGCGCTGCCGAGCTGATCCTTCGTCTGACCTACGAACTCAACATCTGACATTTTGACACTGATGACGGCCATCATACCTTCACGCAGGTCATTACCTTCGAGGTTTTTGTCTTTTTCCTTAATCATGCTGGTACGCCGTGCGTAATCATTCATTACACGGGTATACGCAGCCCTGAATCCGGTCTCATGAGTACCGCCGCCCCGAGTAGGGATCGAGTTCACGAATGAAGCCAGTGTTTCCGTATAACCCGCGTTATACTGGATTGCCACTTCGACTTCAATGTCATCCTTCTCCGCATAGAAGTGAATAACATCATGCAGCACATCTTTACTTTCGTTAAGAAAAGCAACAAACTGGCTTGCTCCGCCTTCATACATGTATTCATCCTGATTGCCCGAACGTTCGTCCTTGAGCACAATTCTCAGACCCGAATTCAGAAAAGCAATCTCCTGAAGACGTTCTGCCAATGTATCATAATTAAATTGAATACCGCTCTGGAACACCCGAATATCCGGTTTAAATGTAACTTTTGTACCTGTCCGATTGGTATTGCCCAACACATCGAGACCGGAGACCGGTTCACCGACATGTTCAATCCCTTTTTTGTCCTTCCAATACTCGAATCGCTGACGATGAATCTTGCCATCACGGAAAATCTCGACTTCAAGCCACTCGGACAATGCGTTTGTAACTGACGCACCTACACCGTGCAAACCGCCTGATTTTTTGTATCCTGATCCACCGAACTTTCCGCCTGCGTGCAAAATCGTAAACACGACCTGGGGAGTAGGAATCCCTGTTTTATGTATACCTGTCGGAATTCCCCTTCCGTTATCCTGAACCGTAATAGAACCGTCCTTATGCAGCGTGATATCGATTTTGGAGCAGAATTTGGCGAGATGTTCGTCGACAGCGTTGTCGACAATTTCCCATACCAAATGATGTAAACCCGAAGTGCTGGTGCTGCCGATGTACATCCCCGGCCGTTTCCGTACCGCTACCAACCCTTCAAGTACTTGAATGTCGTCCGCGTCGTAGCCTGAAGACCCCTGTCCTCCGCCTGTCGAACCTGCCGACATATCGATTTGCTCGACCATTCATGCTCCCCCTTCTTAACTTGCAACTAAAAAAATGCCTAAAATGCAAACAGATGTTTTCTTATCCTTGTCCATTTTAATTCAAGATATCCCGTTTCGTAAAGACAAGGAATGACACAATGAGTGAAGCAATGCCCCAAACACTAAGCACAATAAGGGAAAAACCTAAATTCATACCCTCGATTGGAGGTAACCCGCCAGACAAATAATTCGGAAGTTCGAGGTTAACCATGAACAAATACTTCGCGGTCTGCCAGGACGCTGCCATACTGGTCAAGATTGTCCCTGCAATCAAAGCGGCCATCATGATAACAATACTTGCAGCAGTACTGCGCACAAGCACAGATACCATAAATGCAAGCATAGCCACAATTACACTCACAAACCAGATCAGTCCTGCCTGCATGAGCATATACAGCCACTGGTCTACAGCATGCACTGCCGACATATCGACATCTGTTCCCACAACTTTGAATCCTGTGAAGATTGGCATGTTGAAGCCTTTATAACCAAAGACCGCACCCGATATGACATAACATATAATGTAGGCTGATACCACTATGATCGAAACAAACATAATCAGCGTAATTAATTTACTCAGAAGCACTTTCCAGCGTCTAACCGGACGCGTTAAAAGCATTTTAATCGTACCTGTCGTACGTTCACCAGAAACAAGATCTGAAGCAATAGCCATGATTAACAGTGGAATAAACAATCCAACCGCGTTGTTCATGAACTCCCGCGTAAAGGTAACACCACCCGGTTCTTTGGGATTGATATCATTCTCAAGATAATACTGCATCTGCTGGATATATACTGTTCTATATTTTTTGTACTCTTCAGGTACCCGATCGCTACCGAGCGAATTTTGATTGTCTGTGATGGCCTGTTGCAGTTCAAGACGCCAATCGCCGCCAAACTTGTCGCGATTATTCTCCGCAGATTTCATCTGGGCATACGTAAACATCGGTACGAGGACCGCAAGTACAATAAATATAATATAAAGCCGTTTTTTCTTCACCATCTTAATCGTTTCATTGCGGATCAGCGGCATGATATTACTCAATGGATTCACCTTCTGTCATTTTTAAGAATAGTTGTTCAAGCGTAGGCTGAATCCGCTGTACCCCTTCAACCTGTACACCAGCTTGAACCATCTGTTGCACCATATCAGGAATTCGATCTTCGTGCATCTCGGCAACCACAGCGTTGGGACCAAGGCCCGCAACAATGGTATCATCCATCACATCCGCAGGTCGACCTACCAGAGCAATGCCTGCATCCTGCAACATTTTTTTGCCTTGCTCCAGTGGTGAAACATGCCATATAGCCAACTTCGAATGATCTTCAATCAGTTCGCTTACACCTCCAACAGCAAGCACACGCCCAGCACTGATAATGGCTACTCTGTCACAGAGAAGCTGGATCTCACTTAACAAGTGACTGCTGACAAATACAGCCATACCTTCACTGGCAAGTTGCTTAATAAAGACACGAAGTTCCTTAATTCCTTTTGGATCAAGACCATTCGTCGGTTCATCCAGAATAAGCAGACGCGGTCGCCCAAGCAGCGCTTGTGCAATACCGAGCCGTTGACGCATACCCAATGAGTACGTTCTGACTTTATCGTGAATCCGCTGATCCAGACGCACAATATCTACAACTTCCTGAATGCGCTCGTTGTCCACACCTGGTTGCATGCGGGCAAAATGCTCCAGGTTCTCCCACCCTGTCAGATATGTATATACCTCCGGATTTTCAACAATGGAGCCTACATACTTCAAAGCACGCTCAGGGTCCCGATTCACATCATAACCACAGACTTTAATTTTTCCTTCTGTTGGTTTGATCAGATCGACCAGCATCCGTATCGTAGTTGTTTTGCCAGCACCGTTGGGACCGAGAAATCCGAAGATTTCACCAGGTTTTACGTCAAATGTAACGTCCTTAATGATCCATTTGCGTCCGATCCGCTTTTTCAGATTCTGTACGGATAGGACGGAATCATACAGTTGCTCTGCCATTTAATTTCCACTCCCTTCTGCGGGTGTATCTGCCTGGAATTCCTGTGCAATCCGAACTGCAATTTGCTCATAACCTTGTCCGTTGGGATGGAAATGATCTGACGAGAGATACTCCCCCAGATGATTTTCAAACAGATCGAATGTAGGGACCAGTGTCATCTTGTCCTCATTGTTCAAAATAGCCAGTGCAGCATCGTTCCATGCAGCCACCACTACATTACCAGGCTTCTCCAGTTCCTTCACATCGCCAAACGGATTGTACAACCCTATGTACGCAATCTGTGCATCGGGATTAATTTCTTTTACTTTCTTCAATATCTCTTGAAGGCGCTTCGACGTTTCCGGCAAAGCCGCTGCCAGCTGCTCTGCTGTTGGCGGATCTTCCCCCTGTAGAACTTGTCCTCCCTGGAACAAATCATTTGCGCCGATCGAGAGCAAAATAAAATTGGATTGTTGCAGGACATAACGCACGCCTTGCTCATCGAGTTTTTCCAATAAAGCATCTGTTCTCAAACCGTTTACACCCAGATTATTAAGAACCTGAACGTCATATCCTTTATCTTTAAGCAGGTTCCCTGCACGTCTCACAAAACCGAGTCCTTCATCATCCCCCGTGCCTCTTGCCAGGGAATCACCGATGACGGCCATCCGAATCTTGCCATCTTCCACGACAGCCGGTTCCCCCTCAATCTCCTTAGATGGAGCAGTTGCCTCCTGGCCTGTCGTTAATGCGGAATCTCCCTCGGGAAAAATCACGTCTTTTATGGCGTATCCAAATCCAAATAACAACAGCAAAGTTGCCAAGATGGATACTGTACTAACAGTTCTCCAGATCCAGGGTGCTGAATCTAGGCTTTTTTTCTTTTTCATCATCACATCTCCACTCATGTACACCAGTTCGGGTACTTTATAATTTTATAATTTATAATGACTTTACATTAAGGCGTGTCTGAAAATCCGCTTACTTCGGAGTTTTCAGACACGCCTTGATGATGCTATTCCTAAATAACATAAATGTTCTGTCGTTAATTTGCAAACTTTGGCGCTGCATTCGCAGAATTCATTTTTTATATGTCATTTTACGGAAAAAAGGTTATGCCATACACAGATATGAACTGTGTACTGGCATAACCTTGTGGAAAAGAAAATCATACTTTCTTCATTATAAATCGATTACTTACCGATAAACTCTTGTGCCCAGTATCCGTTGTAGAAACCTACACCGATATGCGTAAAGTTTTTGCTCAGAATATTGGCACGGTGACCTTCACTATTCATCCAAGCTGTAACCACTTCCTGTGGTGTTTTTTGTCCTTGGGCAATGTTCTCACCTGCATAGCTGTAAGTTACTCCGAATTGTTTCATCATATCAAACGGAGAACCATACGTAGGTGACTGGTGATCAAAATAGTTATTATTACTCATATCTTTTACTTTAGCAACAGCTACTTTGTCCAGAAGTGCATCTGAAGCCAGAGCGTTCAGACCTGCTTTAGCACGCTCAGCGTTCACAAGTTTTACAACTTGAGTAGCAAAGTCGGATTGTGTGCTTTCGCTACCATTATTACTTGTATTGTTACCAGTATTACCTGTGTTACCTGTGTTTGAAGGATCTTTAGCCGGTGTAGTTTCCGGTTTTTCTTCTTGAACTGGTTGTGTTGGTTTAGTCGGTTGCTCAGGCTTAGTTGTAGGCTCAGCAGGTTTTGTTGTTGGTTGAGTTGGTTTTGTGGTCGGCTCAGCAGGTTTCGTCGTTTGATCAGGCTGCGTAGCAGGTTTCTCTACAATTTGCCCCTCGGATACGGTGTATCCATTTTGTTTGAGCCATTTCTCAATATAAGCTTTCAAGCTGTCTGTACTTGTAATTTTGTACGTTGTGATAGTCTTATATGTTGAATCTGCAGCAGACGCGGAAGCAGGAAGCATTACCCCTACGGCCAGTACGGCTGTCAGACTACTCGTTACGACAGTTTTCATCCATTTCTTTTTCAAATTCATTCATCTCCTTAAGATTAGTTATTACAACTTTGTAATTAATACTCTAGCAGTATATCAATTCAACAGGAGATTGTGAACCTATAAAATATGGAAAAGTAACTTTTTTGTCATTTTTTAGAGTGTTACAGATTTTACAAAAGCAAAAAAAAAGACATTCGGACTAAAAATGCTAGTCGAATGTCGCTTCACCATCTATTTATCATTCACCACACCAGAATGTGCAGATCAGGATATCATGAGAATTTCCATGCAATAGAAGAGACTTTATTTATACTATAGAAGAACTTTACTGAACCGATAACCTCTCTTCTGAAAACCAATGTGCTCATAAAAAGAGTACGTTGTTGAAGTCACTTCACGGTTTGCACCTGTGACAAACAGTTGTTTACCACCTTGCTGTCTGCCCCAATCTTCGGCACGAGCCATCAGACGACGGCCAATCCCACCACCACGATGTTCTTGACCTACAATCAGGGAAGTAATTTGTGCGGCAGGTTCTGGATAGGCATGACTTTGCACACATTGCAAGCCAATCACACCAATAATTTGTTCATCCACTTCGGCAACAAGCATGCATGCGTTTGGATTGGTTTCCAAACATTCAATACGTTCTTTCATGACATTGGTTGTTGTCGGATAGCTGACCTCTCGCATCAGTCCCGTTACCGCTTCAGCATCTCGTAGTTCACACTCTCGGATCATCAGTACAGGGGCCTCAACATTATTGGACATGATTTACCTCCACTTTCAGCATATTAGCGGCTTGCACCGCTGTTTTACGAGCTTCTTCCACATCTTGACCAGCACTTAAAGCTACAGCCATTCGGCGTCCTACTTTGGTCTCAGGTTTGCCAAATACACGAATCTGAGTACGAGGAAGAGCCAGTGCTTCTTCAATCCCGCCTACAGTAAAGTCAGATGTTTCATCATTAGCCTTCAGCGTTGCTGAAGCTCCCGGTGTCAACAGATGTACACCTGTGACCGGAAAACCAAGAATTGCACGTACATGCAGCGCAAACTCGGAACTGTCTTGCGTCACCATTGTAACCATACCTGTGTCATGTGGACGAGGAGATACCTCGCTGAACACAACACCATCCGATGTGAGGAACAATTCCACTCCAAACAGTCCATACCCGCCAAGTTCATCCGTGACGGATTTGGCAATATGACAAGCTTGCTGCCATTGCTCAGGAGTCATTGCATGAGGCTGCCAGGATTCGACATAATCCCCATCCTTCTGAATATGACCAATCGGAGGACAAAATACGGTGCCTGAAACAGACCTAACGGTAAGTAATGTAATCTCACTGTCAAATTGCACAAAGCTCTCCACAATAACACGAACGGATTTGCCACGAGCCCCCGAAAGAGCAATGTTCCAGCAATCCTCCACGTCGCCCGGTGTTCGGCATACACTCTGCCCTTTGCCGGAAGAACTCATTAATGGTTTAATGACACAAGGTGTGCCAAGCTCACGTACGGCTTCCTGAAGTTGTTCCAGGTTGTCCGCAAAAAGGTAATCAGCTGTCGGAAGTTTCAATTGTTCGGCTGCAAGCCGACGGATGCCTTCGCGATCCATCGTTAGGCGTGCAGCTCGGGCAGTAGGTACTACACAAAATCCCTCTTCCTCAAGCTCCAGTAAAGCTTCTGTTGCAATAGCTTCAATCTCAGGTACGATGTAATGAGGTTTTTCTTTACGGATCAATTGTTTCAAAGCTTCGGCATCCAGCATGTCGATGCAGTAAGACCGGTGCGCGACCTGCATTGCAGGTGCGTTCTCATAACGATCAACAGCGATCGTCTCTACTCCCAGTCGTTGGGCCTCAATAACGACCTCTTTTCCCAATTCTCCACTGCCTAGTAGCAGCATTTTTTTGGCTTGAGCCGTAAAAGGAGCACCCCACATGTTCTTTCCAATCCTCCCAAAGAGAAATCTTCTATATCTGTCTCTCTATTTTCGGGGTTTTGGTTAAAGATTGCAAGAGTGCTCCCTATTTTTCTTGTGAATTTTACAAGATTTTTTGTGTTTTTTCGATCAAATTTTACAATTACTGCTCACAGATTCGATACTCCTTCCATTCCTCCCAAAATTAAGGAAATGTCAAAAGAGTAGATTTTAATATTCCAGTGAACATGAATAAGCAAACAAACCCCAAGTTTAGAACCTTGGGATTTGCTTGTTTTTTTCTCTGAAAATTTCATTATGGGAGGAGACGTACGCCATCTTGGGAGCATCTGGAGTCAAGTATTTTTTCGCACTATTTACAGCTAAAATCGCATCGTTGAAGGCTCCGGCAATAAGTCTGACTTTGCTATCGTGAGTTGCACAGTCTCCTGCTGCAAAAACACCCGGCAGACTCGTCTGTGCATAGTGACTCATTAGAACCATTCCATCGTCCATTTCTAAGCCACAACTGGCAAGATCACTTAAATTGCTTTTATATCCATGACTAACTACGACTTCATCCACATCTAACAATACATTGTCCTGACTCTCCATATGCGTAATTACAACCTGATGGATACGTTCACCATGATTATGAAGCCGTGTGATGCTATATGGTGTTCTAACATCCGTTACATTGTTCATCTCGCTAACATTGCGTTCCATTGCACGAAACTCATTTTTTCGGTGGACGACCACTACGCTCCGTGCAAGTTGAGCAAGTTCAATTGCCCAATCTACTGCACTGTTGCCTCCTCCTGAAATGAGCACACGCTTCCCGGAAAAATGTTCTGGATTTTGCACGGTGTAATGAAGATTTTCATACTCACATTGAATCGGCTCCTGAAGCTCCAATTTCTGAATTTCTGCGATACCGCGGCCCACTGCAACAATGATTGTACCCGTATAGTGTATGTCTCCTTCAGCAGTATACAGAGCCAAAATCTCGTTGTCCAGTCGAGCGAAACGATCTACTTTGCAATTCAATTCAACCGTTGGATTAAAGGTATTCGCCTGCTGAACCAGATACTCAATCAACTTTGAACACTTCATTGGTGGCAGGCCACCCACATCCCAGATAGGTTTTTCGGAATAGGTATGCAGAAAACCACCAAGTTGGTCTTTGCCGTCAATGATCTTAACTCTCATATCACGCATCCCGGCATAAAAGGCCGCATATAATCCCGCCGGTCCGCCTCCGACGATGGTTACATCATAGATATCTTCCTTATTCATTTTGGACACATCCTGTTATTTAGTAGTGAATTTAGAGATATGTGTAACATGAACCGTTTGCCTTATTTATTTTTCTCTTCAAAAGCAGCAACAATATCATCAATGACATATTCATCGGCAAGTGGAGACATTCCCAGATTAAACCATTCCTTGCCACCCACCATATAGATGTGGTCCTGCTTGACTGCTTTCAGATTTTTCCATAACGATGAAGATAACATATCTTCAAATTTCTTTTTAATTTCCGTATTAGTCTCATCATCCAGCTGAACGATCAGATGATCTGCGTCGTATTCAGGCAGTACTTCCAAGGATACGGACATGGCAGTTTGATCTTTCGGGAAATTAGGAAGTGGATTCATTCCCAATCGTTTGTGGACAAAGTTTCCTCGGTCAAGGTTCTCCCCATGAAGTACGATTTCTTTTTCCATCACTCTAATGTAGAGAACAGTCTCCTCACCAATCAGCTTATCCAATTTGGCAGCAGCTACCTTCTCCTTATCCATCAAATCCTGAATCACCTTTTCTGCCTGTTCTTCTTTGTCCAAAATTTTGGCCATATCCCGCAGTTCATCGCGCCAATCATCACGCTGTGGCAAAAGTACGGTAGGTGCAATCAGAGTAAGCTGATCATAGTCCTTTTTGGACCACCAGTCAGGAGCGATAATTAAATCCGGATCTGCCTCCATGAGGGCTTCAAAGTTAGGCGTTCTTCCTATTCCCATTTTCATCGTGTTTGCGAATGGCTCTTGCAAGTAAGAAGGAAAATCCTCATGGTAGTTCTGTACAGCAATGGGTACGATGCCAAGAGAATATAAAAATTCTGGATATACAACGGACAAACCAACTATTTTTTGTGGGTTCACCGGAATTTCAACTTCTCCCATTTCCGTGTTCACTTTTTTCACCTGACTGGCTTCTGTTGTTGAAGAATTGGCGGTACCCGCTTCTTGACCCTCGCTCGAGGATGCTTCGTTGCCTGCTGCACCGCAAGCCGAAATAATGAGCACCAACATCATGGTGCATAGTACCGTTAACCATCTGAATCTCATTCTTTATGTACCCCCTATATGGCATTTAGTTATGACAACGTCTAATTAATAATAATTATCATTATCATTTGATATAGGAGTAAGTATATTAAAATATGTTCAGGTATGATATTGACTATTCAGACTTTTTGCTATGGACGATCTTGCCATAACTTTAATATTTCATCCAACATAAGCTCATGGGTAAACGCAGTGTAGTCCAGCAGGACGCTCGACAAAAGCATATCCATTCTGCCATTCTGTACCGCTAACAATGCAAGCCATTCCTCAGACTTACGCACAGCAGACCATGTCTGCCTAGATTCCTCATCTTCACCCACAATCAATAATATTCTTTCCACGTTGAGAACAGATAACTCCTTAATGGTCACTGTGCCCCGTTCCCAATAAGTCTCAACTCCTTCGGGACCCTCCATTTGCATATCAACGTAAAAAACGGAAGCAATGCTCCTTGGGCCTAACATCTGCAACGCTTCACCATAAACTTTGAGTACAACTAATCTGTCTTTTCGTATGAAATCCTCAAGCTGATCCTTTATGGTCGTTGCCTTCTCTTCATATCTTTGAAGCCATACCTCTGCAATATCAGACCTGTCCAAAAAGCTTGCAACATATCTCAAATGTTCTCTCCAATCGCCTTTTTCCCACGGGAGGTCACACATAGGAGCAATGGAATGAAGCTGCCTCTGCAAATCCTCAGACTCCGTCCCAACAGTAATAATATAATCAGGTTTAACTAATCGAAGCTGTTCCAGCCAAGTGGTCTCACTCTCTGCGAGTGGCATAACTTTGTCCGTTTCATATTTACGTCGGTAATAGTATGTCCACGGATGACTTGCCGGCGCGGCACAGGGAATGATCTGCAATGCAAGCAGTATACCAATGCTCACAGAATGAATTGCAGCAATTTTTTGTTTGCTATTACGTATAAACGCTGCTGGTGGAATGCCAGAGATTTGCTTGAATTTACGCCGGAAATACGTCTCATCCTGATAACCCACGTACGATGCCACATCCTTGAGTCGATAACTGTGATCATTTCTCATTAAGATCTGGGCTTGTTTAATTCGATATAGCGTTAAATAGTCAACAGGACTGTAACCATACCTTTTCTTGAATAAACGCATGAAATGTCGAGGGCTCATTCGTGCCACATTTGCTAATTCCTCAATGGTTAATCTCTTCGAATAATTCTGCTCCATGTAACCTTTGACATGTTCAATTGGTGAAGCCAGGTCCGTCTTTTCGGTAAAGGCCACGTCGTAAAACATGGTGTACAATAGTTCCTGAAAACGAATCTGACCATAGTACCTTTGCAAACCATCCTTCTTCAATGTGTGGTGGTAAATCATCTGACATATCACGCCAACAGCAACGGGTGAAGATGAGTTGACCTCGCCATTCACTTCATTACGTAAAATTTGCTTCATCATTTCAAGGGCTGTTGCACCCTCCTGCTCCAGTGCGTACATGACATCAAAACTCATGTGATACACGCCTCGTTCATCCAACGAATGCACATTTGCCTCAACCAGTTGCCCCGGGAAGCCTACGTACAGTCCGCCCGCCTTTAATTCAATGAAACTGCCATCTATCTTTAACCACCCTTGCCCACTGGCTACAAATAATAACATGTATGTTTCAATGAAGTGTTTCCTCAGAAGCCACTCCGTCGCAGGATCACTTGTATAATTCACGTGAAGGAGCCTAAAATTCATATGATCCAGGTGATCCAAATGCTTTGAATTTATTTCGTTGTTGTCCATCTGCATTGATCTCCCTCCAGCCATGAACGATTGTATTGATTTCATTCTTCAAAAATATAACATACCACACTAACGAATAAAAAAAACACTCCGGCTATCCTCTAAGCTGTCTTCAATGAATAAAATGCACTTATTATTGAAAGATCAGGCTATAGAACGCCAGAGTGTTATAAGTTCATATGTGTTCAGACGCTTCACAGGCGTCCGAAGGTTTCATCACAAAAATCTGTATTGAGCTTCTATTAATCCATTATAGACGCCTTGTTTTTGGATCAGCTGCTCATGGTTACCCTCTTCTTTAATTTCACCATGATCCAGGACGATAATGTTATCTGCATTCCGGATGGTTGAGAGACGGTGAGCGACCATAAAGGACGTTCTTCCCTGCAACAGCACCTTCAACGCTTCCTGGATTTTGAGCTCTGTCTCCGTATCAATGCTGGCTGTAGCTTCATCCAGAATCAGTATGCGTGGATCAGCAAGCAGCGCACGGGCAAAGGATAACAATTGTCGCTGTCCCATGGATAATACGTTCCCGCGTTCCTCTACTTCGGTATCATATCCGCCAGGCAGCTTCATGATGAACTCATGTGCATTGACTGCTTTGGCTGCGTCCTCCACCTCTTCATTCGTTGCATCCAGTCGTCCAAATCGAATATTGTCACGAATCGTACCCGAGAAGATGAAGGTATCCTGTAATACAATGCTGATCTGGCTGCGTAAACTCTCTACTGTTACATCCCGCACATCCTGTCCGTCAATGGTGAGACGTCCGCCGGATATATCATAGAAACGACTGATCAGATTGATGATCGTACTTTTACCCGAGCCCGTATGACCAACAAGTGCAATCGATTGTCCCGCAGCCGCTGAGAAGCTGATTCCTTTCAGCGCCTGTCTGCCCTTCTCGTATTCGAACACCACATTTTCGAATGCGATATCTCCTTTAATAGAAGGAAGTGGCTTGGCACCTGGTTTATCCGCAATACTTGGTTTTTCATCCATGAATTCGAAGATACGCTCCGATGATGCCATCGCAACCAGCAACTGATTGTACATCTGTCCCAGACGATTGATTGGGTCCCAGAAGTTGCCGACATAGTTGGCAAAAGCAACAAGTAATCCCACGGTTAACTGATCATGTTGAATCAGGTAAGCACCAAACCAGAAAAGGATTAATGTACCGAATCCACCGGTAATCTCAATCAGCGGTCCAAAGCCCTGGTTCATCGCTGATGCTCTATCCCATGACTTTTTGCTGGACAGATTCATGTTGTCAAAATACTTCATGTTCTCTTTTTCCTGTGTGTAAGCCTGAGTCACTCGAATCCCTTGAATGGATTCATTCAAGTGGGAGTTAATCCGAGAGTTCTTCATGCGCACATCCTGCCAAGCCCGACGGATCAGCACCCGCAGTTTGGTCGAGATGATAAACATGATTGGCACCGTAATGATCACAGCAAGACCCAGTTTCCAGTTAATCAACAGCAAGATCACAATGATCCCGAGCAACTGTACGCAGTCGATCATGACGTTAACTGCACCGTTCGTGAATAGATCCTGAAGGGAGTTAATATCATTCGTAACACGTACCAGTACCGAACCTGCTGGTCTTTTGTCAAAAAAGTTAAAGGACAGCTTCTGGATATGCTTGAACAGATCCGAGCGAAGATCATAAATAACGCGCTGTCCGATAATGTTTGTCAGTTTGATCCGGTACGTATTGGCTGCCCATTGAATCAGATACAACACAAATATGGAGCCTGCAATAAGATAAAGCATAGTCATGCTTGGTAACCCTGTTGCCGGTGCGATGGCACGGTCAATCGCCAGACTGATCAGAAAAGGTACGGATAATTTCGTAATGGTACCCAAGATCATCATTAGAATAACGAGTGGTAACAATTGTTTTGCATAAGGTTTCATGTATGCAAATAAACGTCCGAACTCTTTCCAGTTAAACGGTTTTTCAATAATTTCATCATCCTGATACACAAATCGTTCATTCAGTTTCTTCTCAGAGGCCACTTTTGCCTCGCGCCTGTCTGCTATTGTTTCGGCACTCATGAATTCACCTGCTCCCCAGCCTCCCGCTTACCGCGGGCAATATAATCTGCATATTGAATTTTATAAACATCCTGATATGGTCCAGGCACTTCAATGAGTTCGGTATGTTTGCCACGTTGTACCACGCGGCCTTCATCGAGCACCAGAATCTCATCTGCATGTCGTAGTGAAGATATACGGTGTGCAATAATAAATGTCGTTCTGCCGCGCATAACTTCCTGGAAACCGGACTGAATCTCGTGTTCCGTCTCCATGTCCACGGCGCTGGTTGCATCATCAAGTACCAGAATTTTTGGATTTTTCAGCAAAGCCCTTGCGATCGCAATCCGCTGTTTCTGTCCACCCGATAATCCCATACCGCGCTCACCAACCACCGTGTCATATCCGTCCGGGAACTCCATAATGAAGTCATGAGCCTTGGCTAGCTTCGCTGCACGGATAATCTCATCCATGGTGACGTTCTTAAGTCCGTAGGAAATATTATTGCGAATGCTGGATGAGAACAGGAATGTTTCCTGGAAAACAGAAGCGATCTGACTCCGCAAGCTGCGAATACCTATATCTTTGATGTTTTTGCCATCCAGCTTGATCGTTCCCGAGTTTACGTTATAGGCACGCATCAGAAGCTGAATGATGGTCGATTTACCTGACCCTGTTCCCCCGAGGAAACCGATTACAGAACCGGGTGCAGCGTCAAAATTAATATCGGTTACTGCTGGCATTTTGTTGCCGTAGGCAAAGGTAACGGATTCAAATGTCACATGACCGTTCACCTGGTCTGCCTCCACAATGACCGGATCTTGCGTTTCTTCCACATCCACTGGCGTATTCAGCAGTTCGAGCACCCGTTCACCTGAAGCTTTGGATTGCGTATAGTTGTTGATATGGAACCCAAGGTTCCACATTGGACCGATTATGTACCAGATCAAACTGAAAAAGGCAACGAGTTCACCAAGTGTCAGCGTCTTCTGTATAACCATTCTTCCACCGATCACCAGCAACAGCACGATACTCACCGAAGCAAGAATCTCCATGATCGGAAAATAGCGACTCCACAATGTTGCGGCATGAATCTGATTTGTCTTGTAACGCTCATTACGTATGGAGAATTTCTCCACTTCATAAGGCTCACGTGCAAAGGATTTTACCGTACGTACGCCAGTGATATTCTCCTGTACCGCTGTTGTCAGTGAACTGAGCGCCAGTCGCATCTCCTGAAACGCAGGGTGAATTTTGGATTCGAATCTCAGCGCAACGAAGGCAAGTAATGGGATGCATATGAGTGTGAACAGCGTAAGCTGCCAACTCATGGTCATCATCATGATTGCGCCGAATACGACCATGAAAACCATGTTAAGAATCTGGGCGAAACCAAATCCGATAAAGTTACGGATGGCTTCCAAATCTCCCGTGAGGCGGGACATCAGATCACCTGTCTTGGCCGTATCATAATAACGGAAGGATAAAAATTGAAGCTTTTCGTAACATGCATTACGAAGTCTGTACGCCAGGAAGTTACCCAAGCGTCCTCCAAAAAAGCCATGTAAAAACTGCATTCCCGCTTTCAAAATAACTACACCTAACACAGTCAAGGCAATTATGGGAACGTCTTCAAAAGTTCGCGGAACAATGATGTCATCAATCAGTATCCTCAGCATGTACGGATACACTAACCCAAGTGCGGTCGCTAAGGCGAGGAACAAGATTGATACAAATAAATACGTTCGCTTTTCCCAAAAAAAGGTTTGCAGTTGCCTAAGAACATCCATGTTTCTCCTCCTCTTATGTCGTTCAAAAATACTATGAACATTTATGAAGTTTATCACCGTACCCCATTCGCGGCAAAGCGAATAACAGACCATATTCTGCCTGCTTTCAGCTTATTGACGCATTAACGAAGGTAAATACCCACCTTTCAATCAAATGTTTGAATATTCTCTTTATTTCAGGTTGTTCGTACCAAAAAAAGGCTCCCTATATGCCTTTTCGGCAGGGGCCTTTTTGGGTTGATTTTCGCAACATTTTCAATGTGTTGCTGTATCATTCATTTTGTTTTACAAAGACTTCCAGAGAATACGCGTTATGCCGTGATTTTAACTGCGTTCAATCTGTTCCAGTTGGTTAGACAAGCTGGTCCATTGCTCCGCCGGAATTCCGCTCTCCAGTGTATCTTGAATTCCACTCACCGCCTCGTCCAGACGTTCTTCCAACTGACGGGATTGGTGTTGCAACGATTGACAAATCTGGTTGTCATAAAACTGAATCAGTTTTTCTTGCGCAGCAGGAAGAACTTCAATGATCATCTGTTTAAGGACAGGATCAAGTGCCTCCTGTAACCGCTGACGTCCGTCCCCTTCGAAGAACTGTTTCGGATTACGGAAGTAATTCAAATAGCTCTTCCATCCAGACGGTTCTTCCAGACGAACTTCTTCAAGCACAGGTGTACTCCAGCGTTCGTTCAGTGGCAGTGACACATCCACGCCACCCGATAACTGTCTCACATCGTCTATACATTCCGTAACTTGCTTCATCAGCCAGGACTGACCTGCCTGTTCAAGTCTGAGGGTGGTAGCAAGCAGTTCCTGCTCCAGTTCAATGGCAATCATGCGTAACAGTTCACGTCCACAGGCTGCAAAAGCCGTCTTCAGATTGCCCCGATCCTCCCGAAGTACGGAAGGATGGAATGCTTCTGCCATGAATAGACCAAGGCGATAGGCAAGTCGCTGCCGCACATGGAACAGCAACTCTGCTGTTTCCTGTGACAGTTCTTCCTTCATGGATCGCTCTGCAAGTCGCTGTATGCGCTGGCGTGACTGTCCCTGGATCGTCTCCAGTTCATCCCGCCGCTGCTGCAATGCTTCCTCACCCTGAGCTGCATCCTCGGCACGCTTCTTCAACCGCTGAATGACACGTGCCATCTCTTCGGAAGCTCCACCTACGGCAAGATCGGCTAATTCTCTGCCTGCAAATTGGTTGAACTCTTCCTCAAAACGGATAAAACCGGATTGCTCAAGCAGCTTCGAATCACCTGCCATCTTGCCTTCCATCGCCAGTATGCTGGATACCGGGAAGAGTCGTGGTGCCCGAATTCCATTACTGCGCAGTTGGGTGCTCACATGATCGAGAACCTGCTCCAGTTCTTCCTCAGAGGAAGACAAGTCACTGGCATTCACAACAAAGAACATCTGATCCATGGCAGAACTATCTTTAACACGTCCCAACTGATTCAGGAACTGGCGATCTCCTTGGGAGAAAGCATGGTTGTAATACGTTACAAAAATGAGTGCATCCGCATTCTTCATATAATTGAAGGTTACACCCGTATGACGAGCATTCACGGAGTCCGCTCCTGGTGTGTCTACCAGTACAATGCCTTGTTCAGTCACATCGCAACTGTAATAGAGATCGATACTGTCTACAAAACAGGACTTCTTCTCGTTTGCGACAAAGTTACGATAACCGTCCAGATCCACCAGCACATCCTGACCTAACTGGTCCGCTGTTTCTTCCCAGCCGGCTGCCGCTGCCTGCAAAAAGCTGTAATGCGGGCGCCCCGCCGGATGCACATCCTGTGGTGAGAGGGAGCGTACTCGCTTCTGCCACTCCGCTCCAGGCTCACCCAGTCCGAGCAATCGGAAGGAATAGCCGAGATCTTCCTGGAAGGCGTCCCGGGTCTTCATCCGGACCCGGGCTGTTCCATGCTCCGCGCCCCCGGCAGGAGCCATGATTCGGTTAATCGCCGCTGTTGTTGGATGCGGCGAGACGGGTAGTACAGCTTCGCCCAGCAACGCGTTGGCGAAGGAGGATTTGCCGGCGCTGAATGCTCCGAACAGCGCCAGAGTGAACGTGCCGCCCGCAAGCGAAGCCGCGCGGGCACGCAGATCCCGTACCGCCGACCCCATGGCGGGGTACGGCTCCACCAGCGCAGCAGCGGCTTCAAGCCGTGCCGCTGCTGCGTCCAGGCGTCGGCGGCGTTCAGCGCCAGCCGCCGACGATGGCCCAGGCACCGCCGCTGCGGCTGCGCGCTGCGCTGGCGGTGCCTCTGACGTCTGTGGCTGCGCAGCCACAGACGTTGACGTGCCCGCATGCGAACCGGGAGCTTCGCCCGGTTCAGGCACCGCGGGCACGTGCGGGCCCTTCACCTCCGGCAATAGTCCGGAGGGGAGGGGGCCCGCATCGGGCAGCAGGCTGCGCAGCCCTGCTGCCTCTGCGGCGGCGCTGCGCTGGAGCGCCGTGTAGCGCGCCGCCGCCGCGGATTGCGCCAGCAGCGCTGCGCGGCTGGCGTCCAGCGCCTGGAGCGCGGCTTCGCCTCGCGCTGCCAGCGCCTCTAGCATGCGGTCGGCCAGCATCATGGCCGACTTGCGATAGCGGGCCTCAATCTCGCCCCGCACATCTTTACTGAACTGAATCACATACTCTGGAGATACCTCTGCACTGGCACTGCGTTTCATCTCCAATAGTGCTTCATCTACAGCAGGCAGCTCCGTATTAAGCGCCTGCTCCCACTCCGCTCCCCATAGCTGATGGGACTCACCCAGCTGTCTAAGCATCGTACGAATATGTACCTCAACTTGTCCGGAAGCCTGATCCTGTAACAGTCTGACCAGCTCAGAAGCTCGGCGTTGTTTCTCCTGCTCGGTTTTGCCACCTGAGAACAATAAACCCACCCGGAAGCCCGGTTTGCGGCTCTCCAAATAGGCGGCAGCCGACGCACGAATATCCGCAGGAGTAAGATTTGCATTTGCCAGAAGAGGTTCCAGCTCTGCCCGGAATTTCTCACGCACTCTCGAAGGCCCGGTACGAATGTCTGCTGCTTGTTGATCAAGAAGCTCCAGCTCTCGTTCCAAGCGTTCAATTCCTTCCTTGCCACCAATTTCATCCAGCAGGGAATTCTCTTCGTCTTCACGTTTCTCCGCTTCTCTCGTCAGGTGTTGCTCCGTTACATGACTGGCCGAACTTGCCAAACTGTGCGTAATTAACGCTTCCTTCTCTTGCATCATGTGTCCAATGAGTTCCGGAAGCACATCCCACTGGTTGTAGCGATGCTGCTTGTCGCGTAGGGAAGTAAACAACAGTCCGTCATATCTGACTTCCCAGGCCGCAAATATAGCTTCGACACCTTCGGTATATTGGTCAAAAGAGAGCTCACGCTCCCGATGCTTGTCGATCTGGTTCACGATCAAAAACAACGGTTTGCCCCAATCCGACAGACTCTTGGCAAATGAAAGGTTTGTCTCGGACTGGACATGGTTATAGTCCATGACATAGAACACCACATCCGCCAGATGGAGCGCTGAATGGGTTGCGAGACTATGTCCGCGATCTGTTGAATCCACACCTGGTGTATCCAGCAGGACAGCATCATCTTTCAGCAGAGGAATATCATCCCATACCTCAATTGAGCTATAAGCTCCACCATTTTTGCAATACGCCTCCAATTCCTCTGGAGAAACTTCAAGTGTTCCTGCTCCATTGTCAGCGCTTACGTTTGGAGTAGTATAAATAAGCGCTCTTGGCTTACCATTACGTATGGATACCACATTTGCACTAGTTGGCACGGGACTTGAAGGCAGCACCCGCTTACCACATAAACTGTTGATGAGACTCGATTTGCCTGCAGAGAAATGACCACAGAACGCAATCGTCAGATGTTTCATTTCCGCCTTGCTGATTAAATCCGTTATAGCCTGTACAGCTGTATGGTCCCCTGTCTGCTCCATCGCTTCACGCAGCGGAAGCAGAGGTTTGGCCATTTCTTTTGGGTAATCTGTTCTGGACATGACTGGCCTTCCCCCTGGCTCCTCTAATTTGACATCCGTTTCGACGTCTATCTCTTTTACAACATTTATTTTAACATTATCAAGTTTGAATTTGAACGGTTGGAATTGAATATACATAAATGGACGTATAAGTTCTATAATCTAAAAAAAATAAAACCGAACAAGTCGGTTTTATCTGTAATACGTTTTATACTCGGTATTTAGCAAATGCTTACGCCAAGTGTCTGTTGCATGAATGCGATGCGATCATCTTAACCACAACGATCATCATGACATTAATACAACAGAACCAATAGTGTAATCACTTCTTATGAAACTGCGTTCTCCATGGAAGGCAGCAAGATTTCAAATACTTGTCCATGTTGCAGAATTGTAATGTCTCTGCCTTTGTCTCTCATAACAACAACTTCGGGTTTAACGGACATACGCTCCAGATAATGTTCAGGCACGTCGCCAGAGTGGCTTACTGTGATGCCTTCTACTTCTTTTTCTTCATTTTCAGCCATTTCCTGTTCAACGATTTGTTCAAAGATATCGGAGAAGGCCTCAAAATTGTCAGTGTACACGGAAATGCATTTCATGATTATTCATCCTTTTCTGCTCATTAATTTATTTTTCGTTTTCGGGTGGTGACACGTTCCTTATCTTTCCTGATTTGGGACGTTTTCATACGTTTTTTCCCTTCCCTGCATATGTCCAGCAATGGACAGATATGACACGCAGGGTTCTGTGCCTTGCAATGGTAGCGTCCAAAAAATATAAACCGGTGGTGAGTTAAAGTCCACTCGTCCCGGGGTACGCGCTTCATTAGTTTCTTTTCGACTTCAAGTACGGAGTCATCCCAACCTGCAAGCGCCAGCCGCTTGGATACACGTTCAACATGAGTATCTACCGCAATTGCCGGTACTCCAAACGCATTGGAAACAACTACATTCGCGGTTTTCCGCCCGACACCTGGTAGCGTCACAAGCTGATCATGTTCCTGCGGTACATCACCGCCATACTGCTCTATTAAAATTCGGCACATGTTCTGAATATGCTTGGCCTTGTTCCTGTACAAACCGATTCGCCGAATATCCTGTTCCAACTCTTCGAGAGGAACTGCCAGATAATCTGCAGGGCTTCTGTACTTCTGGAACAAATCTGCGGTTACCTTGTTAACCGTTTCATCGGTGCACTGGGCAGACAAAAGGACAGCTACCGTCAATTCAAATGCATTGCTGTGATTTAATTCGCAATGTGCATCAGGAAACATTGCTTCCATAGTTTCGAGTATATGTCTAACCGTCGCTGCATTCATGAAGAGCTACCTCCCACAAAATGACTCCACTCTGCGGAGCCTTACTTCGAAGCTTCATCCGAGTACTTTGCGGGGACCTCAAAAAGCTTGCAAAAAAAACGTCTTGATGCGGGAAAGATCCCGTATCAAGACGGTCATTCTTTTGATCCTCGAAAAGAAACGATTACTGTTTTTGAATCTCCAGAATAACATTGTTCAGGAGATACAATACAATATTATCATTATCTCTGAGAGATTGCACGCTTAAAGTATTGTCACCCTGGTGAACAAATACACTTGATCCGAGTGCAAAACGATAGTTTGTGTCTGCTGTCGTTTCCCGTTTAACCAAAATCTGGTTACCCACGCCATCATAAGACCAGAATTGTTTGCTCATGACAGTTAGTACTCTGAAGCGTGTGGAATTATCCGTATCTTTTGTCATTTCCACACGATCTCCGACCGTAAGACTAGTCAATGAAGTTAATGTGGAGCCAGATTTTACGACTTTAACAGAACCGCTAACAGGCACGGTTTCAGTCTGGCCGTTAAACTGTTTGAGCGTTACAGATGAAGCATCCACCGCTGTAACTTCAGCCAGCGTACGCTTCACGACTTGAACCGCTTTTGGCGTAGCTCCTTCAAACGTTACATTGATCAGGTTGCCTGCTGTCAGTTGTGAAGGCGTGATCGTCTGACCACTCTCTCCTGTCAGTACCGCTTGATCCACGTAGAACTGACTTGTCAACAGATCGGATTTTACTCGAATACGACTATTTGCTTCCAAGGCAACCACTTCGAATTGAGCCACAGTGTTCAGTGCAACCTTCTGCACTACATCCTGATTTGCTCCAAGCGTTACGGTCACTTTGTCACCAATCTTCAAATCTCCCAGACTTGCGCCCGATTTGTTATAGATCTCAACCGTAGGTGCTGTAGTATAAGGCACTGTAATCGTCTGATTACCAGACAACACACTGATTTTTCTGCCCGTTGTGTCAATGTTGCTGATCGTACCTTCATACTTGTAAATCACTTTAACGGACAACGCACGTGTTCCCACATAGGTCAGATCCAATTTGCGACCATCATTTAATATCGACTCCAGACCAGCGAGTGTAGGTTTGGTCGTATTGTAATCCAGTTTGGTTTTCTCATCCAATGTAAATACAAACGGTTTCTTGTTGTTGTCCAACACGGTAAGTACCTTTGTTTTGCTGTTGTAAGATACAACCGTTACTCCGTTCATAGGTTCCATTTGACGTCCAATCACCTGAATACGCGTTACCTGGTCGTCAGAGTTCAATGTCAACTCCACCTGATCCCCGTTCGTTGCATCCGTGATGAGATCATTCAGCGTTGCATCCTGAATGCCATTGATAATAACTTCCGGCTTTTCAGTCAGCAGTTTCGCCTCAAGGGAACCCCCTTCACGTTTGAACGTTAACGTGGACTGGTTACCACCGATCTCAACCAATGTTCCGCGCACAGATTGCTCCACACCTTGAGACAATGTAATAGTTTGCAAAACGCTGTCCTTTACGGTGTATTTCACGGCACTGCCGGCTTTGAGATCAGCCACTGACATGATACGGTTTGAATATGTGATAAGCAGATTGTCATTGTATGCAAACTGTTCTGTAGCACCCGCTGCATTGACAAGTTTGATCGTTTTGCCAGAAGTGGATACTTCAGCAATTACGCCATTGTCACTCTTGTTAACAATGCCGGATTTCACACGAATAGCAACTGTTTTTTTGTCAGTCGAGAACGTCTCACGCTGTACTTCGATGATGCTATCTGCCGTAATATCGGACAGTTTGATTGCATTACCATTCTGATCGATGAATGCAGTTGCCTCATCATAACTGTACGTTTCGTAATTCTCGCCCACAAAGATACCAATTTTATTACCAGACAATGAACGTGCAAATGTACCTTCAACACTTTCCACCTGCGGTGTAGCATCAACAACTTCTACATAGGAAGCCCCACCTGCAGAACCTACAACCATAACTTTTGTATACAGCTTCACATCTGTGGCGGAAGCACGAGTTTCACTGTCTTTCGTAAAGTAAGGCGTACTGCTGTTCACTGCGAAGTTAACGGCTTTGCCGTCCACAACCAGCGTGATCTGCCCATCTTTCAATCCTGTCACATAACCCGTGGATGTGTTCGGGTACGTTGTATCCGTTAACGATTCACCACGACTGAAGAAGGTAGCCAGTTGAGCACGGGTTACGGAACCAGTTGGATTGAATTTGTTGCCTTCCACACCTTTGGCCAGATCCAGGCTAACAGCCAGATTGACATAACCTTTACCACTTTCGGAAATACTTGCATTATCAGCAAATCCGGTAGATTGATTGTTTTGTGCCTTTGCTTCAGCATCCTTGTCCAATGAACGGATTAACAATTTGGTAATCCATTCCCGTGAAGCTGGTTTTTGACCCCAGGAGGTCTTGGATACATCCACCGTTGATTCTTCCGTTTTGTCAATCAGTCCCAGTTGAAGTGCCAGCGCGACATATGGCTTGAAATAATTTCCCACTTCCATGTTTGTCGGTAATGCCGCAGCCGTGTCGGTATTCAACTGGCCCTCTTGATTCATAAAACGGATTGCCATTGTTACAGCTTCTTGCTGTGTTACCGCGTCTCCTGGACGGAACAGGCCGTTGTTACCGAGAAGAATGCCTTGATATGCCAGTTTGTAGACATGTTTTTCAGCCCAGTATCCGACCTTGATGTCACTGAACAAACCAGTTGGTGCAGCCGTATTGGTTATTGCAGCAGTCTGACCCTGCCCCGTTTCTGTTGATTCTGCTGCCATGGCAGCTCCGCCGGCGCTAAGGGCCATCATGCCTGCAAGCACGGCTGATACTACTTTTTTAGAGTGTGATGTATGGTTATATTTAAAAGTCACCTATGATTCCCCTCTCTCATGTAAAACGACCCATATTCCGTGGATTCACGGTACAACAGTATGCTGTACAGCCTATTCGGATCTTGTCATTGGATGTTCAAGATCCACATGGCCCATCAGACTCTCTGTCTGCTGACCATCCACCAGTAAATCAAGTGATTTTACTTCATCAAACTGGAAGAACGTTTGTTTTAGAGCATCCAGTGCATAAGACTCTCCACCTGCTCCAAGACGTGCAGTATCTGGCATATGAATATCCAGCGTAAGAGCTCCATCCTTGAACTGAACAGACTTCAATTCAATTTCTTTAGACCACAGCGGAACAAGTTTAGCGTCTTTGCTCTGTTGCAGTGATTCAAAGGCAGCTTTATATTTGGCATCATCCGATGCGTATGAAATCTCTGCCGAAGCTTTGTGCAACTCCAGTTCTTCTTCATCCGTATAGAATACAGTGATCGTTTTCTTTTCATTACTTTCGGAAGTTGCCGGCTTCTCCGTAGACGTTTCGCTTGGCGGAGTAGTTGTAGTCTCTTCCTCCGAACTGCCTTCCGTCGATTCTATAGGCGTTGTATTCTCTTCAGGCTCAGCAGTTACCGGCTCGGTAATTGTTTCGCCTTCAACCTCGGTCACATTGTTTTCAGTTCCTGCGCCTTGCGTCTGATTCGGAGCAGCTGTTGGCTTGCTTCCACATCCAGCAGCAACTGCCATAACCGTTACCAGCAAGGCTGCAATCCATATTTTCTTGTTCATTCTAACTCCGCCTCCTCAACATAAGGGCTTGTCCCTTATTTAATTCCCAGATACTCCTTGATTCCTGCAACAATCCCTTTGGCAACGCTGTTCTGGAAACTCTCAGTGAACAGGGCTGCTTCGTCGCTCTTATTGCTAAGGAATCCACCTTCCAGCAGAACTGCTGGCATTGTCGTTTCACGGGTCACATGGAGACTTGCCGTTTTCACTCCACGATCTTTCAGTCCGGAAGACTGTAAAAGATACTTGTGCATCACTGTAGCAAGTGCTTTGCTGTTGGAGCGTGTATAGAATGTCTCTACACCGTTCGCAGCAGCAGGGCCACTGTTAGCATGAATGGAGATGAAAATATCCGCTTTTATGTCTTGTGCAATCTTCACACGTTCTTTCAATGCCAAAAATGTATCATCGCTGCGCGTTAACACAACGTCAATTTTGGATTCTTTTTTCAACAAGGCTTCCACTTTCAGAGCCATTGCCAGATTGAAGTCTTTTTCACGTTTACCAGTTACACCGATTGCCCCAGGATCCTGATCTCCGTGACCTGCATCGATAACGACAACTTTTTTGCCATTATTACCAACTGGAGGAGCAGGTGTACCACTTTGATTGTCGAGGTTAATCATAACCAGTCCGGAATCATTTTGCACACTGTACCCTTTTGAACTGGACAGATCGATTACAAAACGAATTGTAGATGGACTGTTGCTGTATAACGAGTAACGAATCTTAGACACATCCGGATAACCGCTAACGACGAGTTGTCCATTCTGGTTGCTGTCTAAAGCCTGTCCTTCACTGAACGAATCAGCAAATGCGGTATTCGGCAAGTCTATAACGATTCGATCTGGTCCTGTCATCGTGAAGACGTTCGGCTTCGTACTTCCGCTTGTTGCAATCATGAAGCGGTTGTCGCTGAAGCTGATGCCGTTCACCAGTACAAGACCTTCTTGATCCGATCCTCCGCCTTCATTGCCAGAGTTCGGAGGTGTGGTTGTCCCGTTTCCGGAACCTGAATTCTGGGTAACTAATGTTACCGTCTTCGTGGTATTGTTCCAACCCACCTTAAGACCCATTTCCTCACCAATAAATCGGAGAGGTACGAGCGTAGTACCATTTTTCACGAGTGGCGGGGCATCCAAGTTTACGTTACTGCCGTTCACCGTTGCCGTCTTCTGTCCAACAATCATCTGCATGGCAGTGTTGTCTTTGCTAATAGTCACTGTTTGCGTTTGCTGCTTCCACTCCACGCTATATCCAAGATTTTCGGACACAACCCGGATCGGAACCATCACCTTGCTGTTGATAATTTCCGCTTTTGTATCCGATGGCTGTACGATTTCTTTTCCGTCTAGGATAATTTTCGTGTCTGTTGCTGCGTGACTATAGCCCGGGAATACGAGCCCAAAGACAAATAACAGTACCAAAAAACCGAACTTCTTCATCCTTCACCCCTACCATTCTCATATTTTTTTGCCGCATGTTGTCATTTTCCAACTCCGACTGACCGCTTGGGCATTACCAGACACCTATTAGACGCCCCTCGCTCTCAAAAGTTGCGAATATATTCCAACATAACAGAAAAAAAACGTTGTCAGATCAAGCTTTTTTTACATTTTAATGTCTTCTTTTTTCCTTATTTATCAAATATACATCTCTAAACAACGTAACACCCTAACCTTCATATTTGCGCAAAATTCAATTTACAGTCCCAAAAATTCAACAATTCCGTCCACAATCGCCTGTGCACATTTGTCCTGGTATTCTTCCGTGAGCATGACTGCTTCATCTGTAGGGTTACTTAAAAAACCAAGTTCAAGTAACACAGCAGGCATGGTTGTTTCACGCGTCACATGCAGACTAGCCGTTTTAACCCCACGATCCTTGAGTCCTGTTACCGGTAACACATATTTGTGAAGAGTGTCAGCCAAAGTTTTGCTTTCTTTACGACTGTAGAGCGTTTCAATGCCGTTTGGTACCGGTGTAGTGAATTTGTTTCCATGAATGGATACAAAAACATCTGCCTGATTCAATTCAGCAATATCCACACGCTGTTTGAGCGAAAGTTCTGTATCATCCTGGCGTGTAATGACCGTTTGAATATTTGGGTATTTTTGAAGGGTTGCCTGTACCTTCAGTCCTACAGCCAGATTGAAATCCTTCTCATAAGCTCCTGACAGGCTCACTGCACCCGATTGACGACCACCATGTCCCGGATCAATGACCACAATCGTTTTACCATCATTGGTAGGTACTGCCGGTTGGCTTGTCGGTTCTCCACTCGTGGCTGTCAGGTCAACGAGCAAGACATTATTATCTCCAACAGACCATTTGGCTGTAGCCGTCTGATTCAGATCCAGAACGACACGCACGGTAGAAGGCGATTTACTGAACATGGCATACCGGACTTTGGAAACTATGGATGAATCCGTAACGAGAATCTGTCCACTGCCATCCGGGTTAGAGGCTTGTCCCTGAATGAATTCCTCAGAAAATGTCGCTGAAGGCAGATCAACAATAATTCGGTCTGGCCCACCAATACTGGATACTTTGGGGCTAATATTACCGTTTGTTGCTACAATCAAGCGATCTCCGCTGTAGCTGATGCCTTGAAGTTCTGTCAAACCATCCGGGACAGGTGCCTCGAGGGGGTCACTGTCACCTTCCGTTTCAACTACGGGAGGAATACTAAATAGGCTTACTGTCTTGGTTCCATTGTCCCAGCCAACACGCAGACCCATGCCTTCCCCAACAAAGCGTAACGGAACAAGCGTAGTTCCCTGTTTGATCAGTGGGGGCGAATCCAAGTTCACCACGTTTCCATTCACTGTAGCTGCATCTTTGCCAGCTGTCATTTGAATCGTACTGTTTCCTTTTTGAACCTGGACTGACTGAGTTTCCTTCTCCCACTTCACCTTATAACCCAGGTTCTCGGATACAATTCGAATGGGAACCATGACCGTTTTCCCGATATTCTCTGCAGGTGCACCCGTCTGCTGGTTAATGGTTACACCGTCGAGTACAATCGAGGGAGTGGTGTCTGCATGCGCCATGATTGGGAATAAACATAGGAACAGAAGAAAAACGACTGCTGCCGACCATTTTTTCATACCTCATCCACCATTCTTTTTGTCTTTTGAACATCCGACCTGATTCTCTGCAGCGTAACATCAATGACAATATGTAACCTTCCATAATCTACTAATCAGTTTATCAGATATTGTCTGATCATCCGGTTACAACGTTGTCATATTTAGTCGGAAACTGAGTGGCAAAAAGGGAACTTTCTCCATTCGTCCAGTACCCGAAATCATATGGAAATTACATTTCTCATCCATTTTTGCTATGCTGAGTTCAAATACTTGAATACAGGAGACTGAGCCTTGATGCCTAAAATACTGATCGTGGACGATGAAGCAGATCTTCGAAAGCTACTGACTGATTATTTTGAAATTAACGGTTATTCCGTCATGACGGCCAAGGACAGCCGGGAAGCGCTGCGGAAAGTGGAAAAACAACCCGATCTCGTTTTGTTAGATATCAACATGCCTGAACAGAACGGCCTTCAATTATGTAAAAAAATTCGCGACTTTGTCTCTTGCCCGATCTTATTCTTAACGGCTCGAATCGAAGATGCTGATAAAATAGCGGGATTTCGTGCCGGAGGCGATGACTATATCCTGAAACCTTTCAGCATTCGCGAGTTGGGCGCCAGGGTCGAAGCACATATACGCAGGGAACAACGAATCCAAACTAAATCTTCGGTAAGGTTTAACAATGAATTGGTCATTGATTATACGGCCAGGGAGCTCTACTACCTGGATAAGCGAATTTCACTGCCCAAAAAAGAGTTTGATATTGTCGAATTGCTGTCCACTCATCCTGATATGGTGTTTGGAAAGGAACGCATATACGAAAAGATTTGGGGCATGGACGAGCAAGGTGACAGTAACGTCATCGCAGAGCATATCCGGCGAATTCGCTACAAATTAAAGGAATACGGCTGTGATAATCAAATCGAGACCGTTTGGGGAGTAGGGTACAAATGGCCAAGTTCATGACTAGACTCCTGTTTTTAAAGCGATTGTCCTTGCTACAATCTTTTATGCTGTTGTGTGTGGTCACACTCATTGCCGTGCTTGCCGTTATAACTTTGGAGTTTGCTTGGGCGGAGAACCTGCGGCTGCGTTTCGGAGAAACGGATTGGGTGATGCCCTCCCTCGTCACGGCGGTTCTGCTCACCGTAGCGACTGGTATTGTCACCATGGCCGTTCTATTTTACAGATGGAAGCTAAAACGTCCGCTGGAGCTATTAAAACGAGCATCCAAGAACATTTCGGCCAACGATCTAGACTTCCGCATTACCTATGACAGCCAGGATGAGATGGGCGAGCTGATCGCGCTATTTGAAAACATGCGCTCACAATTGGAAAAAAACCTTAAGACACTTTGGCGTTCGGTTGAAGAGCGCAAGCAGATCAATGCTATTTTTGCCCATGATCTGAGAACACCCCTGTCCGTGTTAAAAGGAAACGCCGAGCTTCTCTCCACCTATCTTCCTGAGAAGAAGTTGTCAGAAGAAAAGGTGCTGGACTTGATCCATACTATGAACCTTCACATCTTGCGTCTGGAGAGTTATGCAGAGGCCATGAACTCCATTCAGAGGCTGGAGGATGTGCCGTTGAACATCCAATCGATGGATACGATTTCATTGACGGCTTTGCTTGATGGCAGCGCTGAACAAATCGCGAAACAGTTCGGTATACGTTTCGTCTCATCCGTGGAATATGATAATCCCTCAGTACATGTAGATCCCTATCTCGTCATGCAGATTTTCGAGAATATAGTGGCTAATGGGGCGAGATACGCAGCCAGTCAAGTGAACGTCCATTATGACGTTCAGGGAGGCATTATGAAGATTACCGTCTCAGAGGACGGTACTGGTTTCTCTGACGAAGCCCTGAGTAAGGCTATACTCCCTTTTTACCGAGGCGAAGTATGGGATGCGAGCGAACATCGCGGGCTGGGCCTTTACGTTTGCAAGGTGTTTTGCGAAAAACATGAAGGTAGTCTTCAGATTGCAAACGGTCCTAACGGAGGTGGAAGCGTCACGGCAAGTATTCGGACCCAAGTTGATAAATAGTTGAAAATGATCTGATAACATCTCCTTATCTTGAATTCAAGGAGTGTTATCATGCTAAAACTGAAAAAAAGAATGTATATCACAATTAGCTGTTTGTTGTTATGTACCGCGTGGGCGTCCCCCTTATCCGCCAATGAAGCCAGAGACAGGACAGAAGTGCTGCAGGAGATCGACGAATATATGAATCGGAGCATGAAGGCCAATTACATTAAGGCTGCTTCACTGGCGATTGCCAATAACGATGAGGTCTTTTACGCAAAAGGCTACGGGACATTGGCGGACGGCCAGAAGGTTACGGGCAACACCCCTTTTCCCATTGCTTCACTAAGCAAGTCCTTTACTGCATTAGCCGTTCTGCAGCTGGTGGACAAGGGTCAGATCGACTTGGATGCGACTTACGCTTCCTATTTTCCAGAGCTTTCTCCACAGGACCCCCGCGTTCTTGATATCACGGTCCGTCATTTACTGAATCAGACGAGTGGTCTCAATGACAAGATTAATCCCGATATGACAAAGACTCCGCAATTCCAATCACTGGCTGAAGCGAACCAATTATTAAACACGGTTCAACTTGCCCATATCCCCGGAACAGCCTACAGCTATCATAATCCCAATTACGTGCTGCTGGCGAACCTCGTGGACAGTGTTAGCGGAGAGCGCTTTTCGGATTATCTGAAAAAACATATTTTTGAACCGTTAGGAATGAATCATACCTTCAGTGTCAATACAACGCAGCAATTCTATGAGGATAATACTATCCCTCTAGGACATTACCTGAGCTTGGGACGCGCTATAAGTCAATCCGAACCGCTTTGGTTCATTGAGGGCCCCGCTGGCATCGTTTCAACCGCAGAGGACATGTCCCTATGGATGCTTTCCCAATATAATGGCCGCCTCGTTTCCCCTGTGTTGATGAAACAATATCATGCCTCAGGAGCGATCGGTCCGTACGGCATGGGCTGGCTTGCAAACCAAGATGCGTCTAACGGCCAAACGATCTCCCACAGCGGCATTTTCTGGACCTACAAGTCCGAAGAACAGGTTTATTTGAACGAGCAAATGGGCATTGCCGTAATGTTTAATTCTGGTATAAACGCTTATGTGAATTACTCGGCATTTATTGATGGAATAGCGGATATTATGAGGGGGCAGGAACCCCAAACCTCGTTTGTAAACGGTCGGAATATGGAAATGATTATGATTGCGCTGATCATCGCTACGCTTGCATGGGGCATCTACGGCTATTCTCGTATACTTCGGAACTACCACCGCCTAACGATCAGCAAATTTATTCTGATCACGGTCGGAAGACTGATCCCGGTTCTAATTCTCTTATTTCTGTCCCACTTGGTTACGTTTATCGGCGGAGGACGTGTTGTGCCTTTGTTTGGCATCTGGACTACCCTATCAACTCCAATCATATGGCTTATGGTATGGTCACTTGTGAATTTCGTGCATTTGGCTTGTTATATCTATGTCTATTTTCAAAATACAAAAAGCGACCCTTTGGAGTTACCTCAGTAATCGATTTTTAGGTTCCTCTATTTAGTCGGCTGTTATAGTATCTGTTGAAGTATTCGGTCAAGAAAAATCAGGAGTTCTATGTATAGCTGACTTATTAAGCTAATTTAGCTTCTGAAACTACAAAAAGCTTCTGTCTCACCGATGGGAACAAGGTCCCTTGGGCGAGGCAGAAGCTTTTTGCTATGCGATACTTTAACGATTAACCGAACAGTTTTGCCGCGTGGCGTTGTTCGTAAGCAGCGATTTCATCATCATGTTGAAGAGTCAGACCGATATCATCCAATCCTTGCAACAGGAATTGACGACGGTGCTCATCCAGATCAAAATCGATATGCAGTCCGTATGCATCAGTAATCGTTTTGTTTTCCAGATTTACATTCATCTCATAGCCTTCATGTGTCGCTGTACGTTGGAACAAGTCTTCAACTTGCTCTTCTGACAACTTGATTGGCAAGATTCCGTTCTTAAAGCAGTTATTATAGAAGATGTCTGCATAAGAGGGAGCGATGACACAACGGAATCCATAGTCCAAAATCGCCCATGGCGCATGCTCACGGGAAGATCCACAGCCAAAGTTGGCACGTGAGATCAGGATGGATGCCCCTTCATAACGAGGTTTGTTCATTTCGAAGGAAGCATTATTGTTGCCCTCTTCATCGAAACGCCATTCATAGAACAAAAATTGTCCAAATCCGGTACGTTCAATCCGTTTCAGGAACTGTTTCGGAATGATTGCGTCTGTATCTACATTGACCCGGTCTACCGGTGCAACGATGCCTTGTAATGTTTTGAATTCTTCCATATTAAACGTTCTCCCTTCTGTCTGTTATAGATTAGATCGCTGCTTCTGTTTTGAAATTCCAATCCCGTACGTCCACAAAGTGACCCTTAACCGCTGCTGCTGCCGCCATTGCCGGAGAAACCAGATGCGTACGTCCTCCGCGTCCTTGGCGTCCTTCAAAGTTACGGTTGGAAGTCGAAGCACAACGTTGTCCTGGCTTCAATACATCCGGGTTCATCGCCAGACACATACTGCATCCCGCATCCCGCCATTCAAATCCGGCTTCCGTAAAGATTTTATCCAAACCTTCTTGTTCTGCCTGGATTTTAACTCGTCCTGAACCTGGTACAACAATTGCTGTAACCTGACTGGATACCGTGTGACCTTTAGCCACTTGTGCTGCTGCACGCAGATCTTCGATCCGACCATTGGTGCATGAACCGATAAATACATAATCAATTGGAATCTCGGCGATTGGTGTTCCCGGTTCAAGTCCCATATATTCAAGCGCTTTTTCAGCCGCTTTGCGTTCGTTTTCTGTAGGCAATTCAGCTGGAACAGGAACTTTCGAAGAAATGTCGGTTCCCATACCTGGGCTTGTTCCCCAAGTTACTTGCGGAATCAATGTCTCCACATCGATTTCAACAACATGGTCGAACTCGGCACCTTCATCGGTTACAAGTTGTTTCCAACCCTCTACCGCTTCATCAAACTTCGCATCCGCTGGTACGTATTCACGTCCACGCAGATATTCGAATGTTGTTTCATCCGGCGCGATCAATCCTGCTCTTGCTCCACCTTCGATGGACATGTTGCAGACCGTCATACGCTCTTCCATGCTCAACTCACGGATGGATTCGCCTGTGTACTCAATAACATAACCTGTTGCAAAGTCTGTACCGTATTTGGCGATGACTGCGAGGATCATGTCTTTTGCGGTTACACCCGGGTTACGTTTGCCGACAAAACGAACTTCCATCGTTTTGGCTTTAGCTTGTTGCAAACATTGAGTTGCCATAACATGCTCAACTTCACTTGTTCCGATTCCGAATGCCAGTGCGCCAAACGCACCGTGTGTGGACGTATGACTGTCACCACATACAATCGTTTTACCCGGGTGAGTCAGACCCAGTTCAGGTCCCATAACGTGTACAACGCCTTGATCAATCGTGTCCAGATCATACAATTTCACGCCGAAATCACGGCAGTTTTGCGAAAGTGTATCAATTTGTTGTTTGGAGATAGGATCTGTAATGTTGAAACGGTCTTTCGTTGGAACGTTGTGGTCCATTGTTGCAAATGTCAGTTCAGGGCGACGAACTTTACGTCCGCTCAGACGAAGACCTTCAAATGCCTGTGGAGAAGTTACTTCGTGCACCAGATGCAGATCGATATACAGAATGCTTGGTTTGCCTTCTTCTTGATGAATTACGTGGTTTTCCCAAATTTTCTCAAACATCGTTTTTTTACTCATCATTTTCACCTCATTATAAGTTCGTTCCTTGGAAGAGCCTCTGTTTTCTTTAAAAAGTGAAGCTCTTGAATGACATAAATATATCACCCTGTCCTTCATTGTTCCAAGATATAATATCTATAGATGTAATAGGTTTAACCTATAATGAGAGAAAGACAAATAAACCACTGCTCATCGCAGAGGTTTCAATTGATAACAATTATCATTATCAGATAAGTCTTATACTACGTTCCCGCCTCTGCGCTGTCAATGCTTTTTATCTAGAACATAAAAAAGCAGCCCTGAATCCAGAGCTGCTTTGCTAGTTTCTGTTATGAAATGAAAAGAAAAGAAAAGACGCCTTCTATGAGAGTGCTTGTCCGACTACTGTATTACAAACCGTTTTTTGCAATCACATCTTTGTACCAATAGAAACTCTTCTTTCGTTTTCTATCCAGTGTTCCATTGCCGTCATTATCCTGATCTACATAAATAAAGCCATATCGTTTCTCCATCTCTGAAGAAGAATAACTGATCAGATCAATTACTCCCCAACTGGTATAGCCGAGCAGTTCAACACCGTCCAGAATCGCCTCATGCATCTGTTCAATGTGAGAGCGGAAATAATCAATACGATAATCATCCTGAATGCTACCATCAGCTTCAATCGTGTCTACCGCCCCAATTCCATTTTCAACGATAAACAAAGGCACCTCGTAACGACTATACAGTTCATTAAGTGAGATGCGCAGACCTACCGGGTCAATCTGCCAGCCCCAATCATTCGTTTGCAGATACGGGTTCTTCACCCCTCCAGTTGTATTGCCACTCACCTGCTCCAATCGGTCGCCATCCACACTTGATACCAGGGACATATAATAACTGAATGAGATAAAGTCCACAGTGTGTACTTTCAGAATCTCTTCATCCCCCTCAAGCATATCCAGGTTAATCCCTTTTTCGGCAAAAAATCTCTTCGTAAAGTACGGATACGCTCCACGCACCTGTACGTCCGTAAACATAAGATTAAATTGATTATCCCGGGAAGCAACAAGTACGTCTTCGGGATTACATGTATGAGCGTACGTTGTCAGTTTGGTAAGCATACATCCGATCTGGGAACCGGGAATGATCTCATGACAGTATTTCACTGCGAGCGCACTCGCTACAAATTGATGGTGCAACCCCTGATATACAGCCTGCTCCACATTTTCGAAACGCTCCGGCACAAAACCACCACTCGTAAACGGATGACGAACAATGCTGTCAATTTCATTAAATGTAATCCAATACTTCACTTTGTCCTTATAACGGGTGAACACGGTTTTACAAAAGTGAACAAAATACTCGACGACTTTCCGATCCGTCCATCCACCGTGGTGATTCACCAGATACATCGGCATCTCATAATGCGACAACGTAATTAAAGGTTCAATTCCTTGTCTCAGCATGCCATCAATAACGCGGTCATAAAACTGCAAACCGGCTTCATTTGGCTCTGTTTCGTTGCCATTCGGGAAAATTCGGGTCCAAGCAATAGATAAGCGCAACGTTTTGAGACCCATCTCCCCAAACAGGGCCAGATCCTCCTCATAGCGGTGGTAAAAATCAATGCCTCTGCGTTTCGGATATTCTCTGTCCGAGGTAGACTCCATCGCAGTTTTGATCTGTTCTTCATTGATCGCATTATGCTTTTTATACTCACTCTTGGCTACACCTTTTCGATAGATAGCAATGTCGGCTGTAGACAGACCTTTGCCATCCACATTCCACGCTCCTTCTGCCTGATTGGCAGCAATCGCTCCTCCCCATAGAAAATCTTCTGGAAACGTTCTTGTTGTATTGGTCATTGTGTATTCCTCCTTGGATTATCTCTGTAACTCTTTCATTCTTGCTCAATTGCGACTCATGACCCGATTGATATGAATAATCAAATACATCATCTCTTCATTGGAGATCGTATGTTCAAACCGAGCTTCAATATAATCCTTGATTAGCAGTACGCAGGCTTCTTCCTGCGGGTATTTATTCGCGATCTGTTCAAAGAGCTCATGATCCTGCGTGTTTAACGTTTTATATTCAAAAAGCCGTTGAATGAAAAACTGCAAATGGGTCAAAAAGCGTGAATAGTTGATGCTGTGTGTATCCAGCTCCACTTGGTAGTGAATTTTGATAATATTGAGTACATCCTTGACGGTATTGGTCATCATCATGACCTGATTCATATTGTCATCATTCTGCTGCGCATTAACGAGATGAAAGGCAATATTCGCCGCTTCCTCTTCAGGCAGGGAGAGTCCAAGCTGTTTTTGAATGAGAGACAGACCATGCAACCCGATACTGAACTCCTGTGGATAGAACTTTTTCACTTCCCACAACATTCGGTTCTGGATCGTCATATTGTCCTTGAATCGCTTCATGGCCATATACAGGTGATCCGTTAATGCGACATAGAGATGATCACTCAGATGGCGGGACAATGTATGTTTGGCATGGGAGATGATTTCATCAGCCAGAATCAGATATTCTTTTGGCGTTTCCTTCATCAGGGCGGTGAGATCCGAAGAGATCGTTTCATTTTCAAGGACATAGATTTTCTCGATCTCATCCTCCCCCACGACATCTCCCGGTTTGCTCCTGTAGCCGATGCCCTTTCCCATAACAATAATTTCCTTGTCATCCTCACCACGTCTGGCAAGAACAATGCTCGAATTCAGTATTTTTATGACTTCCATATCAGGCTGCCTGCCTTTCATTCATATTTCAGCGAGTTATAACACCGTAATTAATGGTTTCCCCGGTCCTGTTGTCGCCGCAGTTTCATTGCCCAGTATCTCCAGATAATCTGATGAATTGGTCACAATTACAGGGGTCGTGGTGTCATAACCTGCGGCTTGTATAGCTTCAAGATCAAATTCAATCAGGAGCTGACCATGAGAGATCTGTTCTCCTTCGTTCACTTTTACATCAAAATGCTGGCCTTTCAGTTTCACCGTATCCAATCCGACATGAATCAGAATTTCTACACCTTCTACCGATCTCAGACCGATGGAATGTTTAGTGCGGAACACCGTCTCAACGGTACCATCAAACGGGGCAAACACCTTTCCAACACTTGGCTGAATGGCCATACCTTGTCCCATGGCTTCTTGCGAGAAGGCCTCGTCCTTCACCTCTCTTAATGGCAGAACTTTACCTTCCAATGGAGCAAAAACGATCTTTTTCGATTTGATCCCTTTGGATGGCTGGATTTCAGATTCGCCTCTCGCTTTGTTTGTAGGACTGCCTGCTATCGACACTGCTGTTGGAACAACATCCTGAAATCCAATGACATATACAGCGACAAACGCGACAATGGCAGAGATCAGCATGGTAATGATCGCATAGATAATATTCATATGATCTTCACTGATAAACATAGGCATAGATGCAATCCCCGGACCCACGGCAGCATATGCCTTGAGATTCACAACACCTGCGAACAACCCAGCGACTCCGGCGCCGATCATGCAGGCAAACAGCGTTTTCTTGAGCCTTAAATGTACACCGTACAGAGCAGGTTCCGTGATACCGAATACACCTGAAATTCCTGCAGACAAAGCGACTTGTTTCAGCTTGATGTCTTTGGTTTTGAATGACACCGCCAGTGCGCCTGCTCCCTGCGCCATATTGGATGCCAGCATCGCGACCAGCACCAGTGTTTCATTTCCAGGTGAAGCCAAGGCTGCGAAAATAATGGGATAAAATACTTTATGCATACCAAACATGACAATCAGAGGCATCAGTATAGCCATAATGACAACGGTCAACCATCCAATCTTATCCTGAATCCAATAGATCAGGTTGGACATTCCCGTTCCGAGATACATTCCCAGAGGTCCAAGTACAATCAGGGCAACTGGAGCAACAATGAGAATAACAATCAAAGGTTTAAGGAAAATTTTGACCGGTCCTGGTGAGATCTTGTCCGCGAACTTTTCAATGTAAGACATGAACCAGACCGTTAAAATAATCGGTACCACGGATGTCGCATATTGAACGGATGCAACAGGTATGCCAATAAAGGACACCGGATCTTCACCGCCAAGCAGACCAATCATATTCGGGTGTAACATGATTCCACCAAACAGAACGGCAACAAAGGGGTTCGTTTTAAATCTATTTGCACTGGAATAGGCCAGTAGAATCGGAAGAAAGTAAAAGGCAGCATCAGACATGACACTCAAAACGGTATATGTCTGGCTCTCTTTAGACATCAGGCCGGTCACGGTCGCCAGTAGCAACAGTGCCTTAAGCATGCCCGAGGCAGCAATGGCTGGGATAATAGGTTGGAAAATGCCTGCAATGACACTGGCAAAAGTATTAAACAGACCTTTGGGGCTATAATCCGCTTTTTGTTTCTCCTGAATTTCGTTTGATTGCCGAGTATCCATCCTCTTGACCAGTTCATTGTAGACGTACGCGACGTCATTACCGATAATAACCTGATATTGCCCGCCGCTATTCACTGCGCCAATAACACCATCAAGGCTCTTAATTTCTTGGGTCTTCGCCATATCCGGATTCTTCAGGGTAAGTCTGAGCCTGGTAGAGCAATGAATTAACGTGTTGATATTATCATTGCCACCGACCAACTCCATAATCGATTGGGCTAATTGTTTGTGATTCATAACGACACCTCCGCCATTTCTTCTTGATGGGAACAAAAAAAGACCTAAAAAGGGTAGGAAAAAGAAACTCTTTCCCACCCAATCTAGGTCTTGCCTGCCGAACAGTAACACGCCATCGTTGGATGAATGTTATTCAATTATATGAACGAAAAAGAATATGAACATTTTGAAATGGTTCCGTACTAACACTTGAAACTGCTACACATGAAAACGTTGATTTTGTTTTACCCGGGTAAGTGGTTCTTATTAAGCGTTTTCAAAAACAGTATATCAACTCTTCTGATGGAGTGCAAGCGGTTAAGCGAAATTAATGATTTCTTCATCTGTAATGATATAATGGTGGCATAACGAAAGGAATGACCAATGACGATGGAATTCAGACAACTTCAATATACGTTGCAAATTGCGGCCGAACGCAATTTCTCACGAGCAGCAGAGAAATTGCATATTGCCCAACCTTCATTAAGCCAGCAATTATCCAAATTGGAAAAAGAATTGGGTGTACTGCTGTTTCAGCGTAATACAAGTAACGTGGAGTTAACCCATGCCGGTGTTACGTTTGTCGAGCAAGCCCAAAAGATCGTAGATGCCGTGGAGCTATTGCGTCAGGAAATGTCAGACATCTCCCAGCTTCGCAAAGGTAAAGTCGTTGTAGGCAGTATGCCGATCACGGGATCACACCTTCTCCCACATGTGCTTCCTGCGTTTCAACAAGCTTATCCCGAGATTGAGGTTACCTTATTGGAAGACTCCGGGCTTACGCTTGAGAAATTGACAGCAAGCGGCAAAGCAGATCTCAGTCTGTTATCTCTTCCTTTACAAGAGCCAAGTCTCGCCTATGTTGCCATTGGAGAGGAAAAGATTGATCTGGCAGTTCCCCCGAATCACCCTTTGGCACGCAGGGCAGATCCGGAACATCCGCTTCCCGTGCGAATTGAAGAACTTCGGGATGAACCGTTTGTTGTATTGAAAAAAGGACAGGGCTTCCGCAAACTTACATTTGATCTCTGTGAGCAGGCTGGTTTTGATCCCCAAGTTGTGTTTGAAAGCACCAATATTGAAACCGTTCAGTCGCTGGTCGCCACAGGTATGGGTATTACCCTGGTTCCACGCTTTATTGCCCGTGCGCCGCGTAGTGAGTTCGTGCCTGTCTATGTGCCACTTGCTGAGCCTACTCCCAGCAGAACACTTGTTGTGGCTTATCGTCAAGGCAGAGTACTGTCGAAGGCAGCCGAAGCATTCATCCATACGTTTCAACAAACCGTGGCCGAACTGTCAAAGGGAGACTAAGAAATTGCTCTATGGTATAGGTACATTTCTTTAGGTACATTTCATACTGAACCAAAACAAAGGCTTGACCCTTATGGGCCAAGCCTTTGTCCTATACTCGTTTCCCGCATCCGCAGGATAGAGTTCTTACATTGCAATCACAGTAACTGGTTACAGTACAATGTTGCTTGTTAAGTTGTTTAGCTACAATGCTAATTTATAATGTTAACGTAGAAACGTACATAAGAAAACTTCATGTCTGGCGGTTTATTTACGCAAATTACGATCGCTTGTCAGCCTGTTTTGCTGATTCATTACACGGCCTTCGTCCTGAACAGTTGAATCAGGGGGTGATAGCCCTCCTGCTCCATTCTCTAAGAATGCCCTTAAGTGATCTTCCCTTGTGTTATCCTGTTCCAGTCTCCTGAGCGTATCTTTCACATGGTTGTCCATTGATTGATCATCCTCCTTGGTGACGGGATAGTTATCATTACCCGCGTCCTGGAAGAATAAACACTTTTTCTGAAGAATTTTATTTCAGTTTTATTTTCCGCCAAAATAAACGCCAGGTCTACGGTCCTCAAACACGGGAATCCGTCCGCGAACCTCATCTACCAGAGATGGACGAATAATTCCGGTCACGATCTCTTCCCCTTCGCCACCTTCAGCCACAATCTCACCCCAAGGATCAATGATGAGGGAATGTCCGAAAAATTCGGTCTCTCCCCCTTTACCTACACGGTTACATGCGATCACATACATCTGGTTCTCAATCGCTCGTGCCGTAAGTAACGTACGCCAGTGGTGCAAACGAGGGTTCGGCCATTCGGCGGGTACAATCAATGCCTTGGCACCATTCAAAGCAAGGGTGCGGGCAAGTTCCGGAAACCGGATGTCATAACAGATCGAAGCACCCGCTGTAAGACCGTTCTGCAATTCAAAAATTTCAGGTTCTGCACCTGGCTGTAGATATTTCTCCTCATCCATTAGACGAAACAAATGTAATTTATCGTATCGTGTTACCTGTTTTCCTTCACGATCATAAGCGTACATTGTATTGTATATTTGACCATCCCGTTTCTCGGCAATTGAACCGCCAACGATGGAAATTTGATGTTTTTGAGCAAAAGCAGACAGCCATTCCCGAGATTTCTGGCCATCCAGGTCAGCGAGTTCATGAATTTGAGTCAAAGCGTATCCGGTATTCCACATCTCAGGTAACACAGCCAGCCCCAGATCCGGATATTGTTCTACCGCACGCTCAAGCAACGTCTGCATATGTTTATGATTGGCCTCAGGGTCTCCGAGTTGAATATCGCCCTGAATCAGGGCTACACGCATTTCTCCCTGTTGTTTTTCTGTCATGACAAGCACTCCTCTGAACCGTAATACCTGCTATCATAGCTTGATCCTCCTAAGGACTGCAAGCCTGTTGTTGTTATGAACTTGCACATAACAACTCAGGCAGCAGGGTCAGCAATCGATCACTCGTGAGCGCATCACCCACATTCCAGGTCGACTCCTCCACAGGATACACCCGTCCATTCTGCACAGCCGGAAGGGCCCTCCAACTGGGACTTTTCATCAGCATCTCTGTAGCCTGTCTTGCCACGACTTCCTCAGGCAGCATGACAAATACATGATCTCCTGCATACTGACGTACCGACTCAGCCGAAATTTCCTTATAGGCTCTGCCCGCCGCAAGTGCTTCCTTCACTTTGGTAACTGGCCTGAATCCCATCGGATGATATAACAATGGCGCGAGACCAATATTGCCCATAACAAATAATCGTGCACCCCGATGGTATGTAAATACGGATGCCGTTTCCCCCTCTTCAATCACAGTATGGATCTTCGCCCACATCTGCTCAGTACGCTCCGCATAGGAGGTTAGCCATTGTTCAACCTGCGGTTGTCTGCCAAACCAGCTGCCCAATCTGCGCATTCGTTCTTCCAACGTGGCATGTGAATTGTAAGCAAGCGTCGGTGCAATCCGGTAAAGTTGTTCATACTGCTGTTCATTGCTGCTATCAAAAATAATCAAGTCCGGCTTCATAATAACAGCGGCTTCCACATTAACCGGCGCGACCGCGTCATATGTCCGATCTTCCAGCAACTGAATGCCCAGCATCAGCATATCCCCAGCGGAATCTCCATAATACATAATTCGCTCTGGGTTAACTGGAATATTCACATCATGACCCAACCAATCTTGTACTAACGTCTGCTGCTGAATCGATCTGTCATATTGACGAGGAGATAATCCGGTCATTTGGCGAAAACGCCTGCTGAAATAATACTCATCCTTAAACCCCACGCGACTCGCTATATCCCGAAGTGGTTCATCTGATTTGCGAAGCCAGTCCTTGGCATGTTTGATGCGAACATGATTCACATAATCGAGCGGCTTGTGACCCGTGAGTTGTCTGAAAAGGGTCGTATATTGTACAGGTCTGATCTCCGCAAGTCGTGCCAGTTTCTGTACAGTGATTTCTTCAGCATAATGGTCGTCCACATACTGAATCGTACTGTGTAGTCTTGCCTCCATACTCTGTTCCGTCTTTGGAGAAGTGTACCGGGTAATGATCATCTCCATCCATTTTTGGAACTGTGCATTCAGATGACTGTATTCAGCATCCGTTTTATAATTCCGAATGACATACATTTGCTCCAGCAGCCCACTTAACGGAGCATAGGGATAACCATTCAATTGGTTTCTGTGCTCAAATACAGCGCGGGTAAAGAGTTCGGGATCACCCGTCAACACATGAATAACATCAAAAGCCATTATGATATATTTCAATTCCGAGTTATTACGATGTTCAATCTGGTACCCCTCTCCCGGAGAAAGCGGATAAACACATCCCGTAGTAAACGGAAACTGTTCATGTCCAATATATAAACGCCCATCCCCTTCTTCACAGATCAGGAAGGCATGTTTCTCGCAAGCAACTTCCAGCATCACCTGTTCAGGTCGTTCAATTCGTCGTACCAGATGATCCAGCCGAAACATGAATGCTGAAAAGAACAATGCTCCCCCATCGGCATCCAAAGCCTGCATGTCGGTTCACCTCGTTTTTCTGAAATGAGAATAATTATCAATCATTCTGTATGGTCTGATTATAAGCGAGCGATGGTCAATAATCCAGATATGAGTTTAATCAGCAAAAAAGAGCGTTCAACGAAATGTTGAAGGCCCCTTTCACTTTTTTTATAACTGCATTACTCAAAGGTGTTACTGCTGCCTCACTAGCTCGTCACCATTATTGGATCATCTGTTTTGGCAGCTCTTGTAACAGCCACTCCCTGGAAAGAGCATCACTAGAAGCTTTTACGATATTAAAACGATATACTTTTCCTTCTTTCACCGCAGGCAGGTTCTTCCAGATTGTACTATCCAGCAATTCCTTGGTGGATTGTTTCGCATCGTCGGTCACGGGATCCAAAATAAATATCCGATCACCGGCAAATTCAGATAATTTTTCAGTCGAAATCTCTACAAATCCCATGTCTTCATCCAATACTTTCTGGATTTCCGCGGTTGGCTTCAGCCCGTCTTTTCCGTATAACAACTGTGGCAATCCTGCACCCGCCATGACAAACAGACGATTCCCGGGATACATGGTGAATACCGAAGCGGTCTCCCCTTCTTTTAATCCGTTCTCATGAAGTTGCGTCCACATCTCTTCCGTCGCTTTTTGATGAGCTGTAACCCATTCCTCCGCTTCTTGCTTCTTATTCAACAAATCGCCAAGGATACGCATGCGATCTTCTATTAAACCAAATGAATCAAATGTAACCGTGGGTGCAACCTTTGCGATCTGATCATATTGAGCCTCGTCACTGTTGGAAAAAATAATCAGATCGGGATTCAGGTCTAACGCCTTTTCCACACTGATCGGAAATCCTACATCTTCTGCCTGAGCAACCTGATCATCAAATACGGTTCCCTCTTGACGAAGTATGCCGACAGGAACAACACCAAGCGCGAGTAGATCCCCTGTAACTTCTCCATGATAGATAACTCGCTTCGGATTTACAGGAATCTCAACTTCGTGGCCAGTCCAGTCTTTGAATATCCGGGTCTCGCCCTCATTCGTCTCTTCCGTTGCAGTTTGGGTCTCTGTGGTTTCTGTGGCTGCTTTGGAATCATCTGCGCCAGCAGCAGGTGTTGCAGCCTGATTTCCACAAGCCAGTAGCAGGATGGATAACCATGTGATCGTTAATAATACTCCCGTATTTCGTATGCCCTTTTTCATTTCTATTTCTCCCCCTATATCATGTGCGTTGTGCTATAAATTAATGATATTGATTATCATTATCGGATATTATCATAAAACATGGTTTCTCTCTGCTCAATGGACAAAACTAAATGAGCACTTTCAGTTTTGTACAATACTCCGCTCTTTGCTCCTATGTACTGTATATTCAAGTGCATTTCCCTCTATACAGCTCGGGATTGGCGTGATAAATTAATGAGAACTATTTGCCATTTTTAATAAACCGGAGTGATGAATCTAATGACCCATTCAGACCATATAACTGCTCGTTCAGCTTTTAAGATACCGACTTCTGATGTGATGACACAGCTGCCAACGCAATTTTTTGCTACCCTTGTTCAAAATGTAAATCGTGAAATCGCAAGTGGACATGACGTGATTAATCTGGGTCAGGGGAACCCGGATACACCTACACCACCTCATATTGTGAAAACACTACAAGAGTCGGCTGAGAATCCCCTCTACCACAAATACTCCCCTTTTAGAGGGCACTCTTTCCTGAAGGAAGCTGTCGCCAAACGTTATAAGGAAGATTACAATGTTGATCTGGACCCCGAGACTGAAGTAGCCATTCTGTTCGGAGGCAAAACCGGATTGGTTCAGTTACCTCAGGTTCTGCTTAACCCCGGCGATACCGTTCTCGTTCCAGATCCCGGCTACCCGGATTACTGGTCTGGTGTTGCACTCGCCAAAGCAAACATGTCATTTATGCCTTTGCTCGAGTCCAACGCATTCCTGCCGGATTATGAAGCTGTTACAGCCGAAGATCGGGAGAAGGCCAAGCTGATGTTCCTGAACTATCCTAACAATCCAACGTCAGCAACGGCACCACTTTCGTTCTACGAAGATACGGTTGAATTTGCCATTCAAAATCAAATTGTTGTTGCCAGCGATTTTGCTTACGGTGCGATTGGATTTGACGGACATCGTCCCGTAAGTTTCCTGCAAGCCCCTGGTGCCAAAGAAGTGGGCATTGAGTTCTATACGTTATCCAAAACATACAATATGGCTGGATGGCGTGTTGGATTCGCGCTTGGTAATGCAGAGATTGTCTCTAAAATCAATCTGCTTCAGGATCATATCTATGTTAGTCTCTTCGGTGGAATTCAGGCTGCGGCAACGGAAGCACTTACTGGCTCTCAGGAATGTGTTACTTCGCTCGTTTCACGTTACGAATCCCGTCGCAATGCATTTTATGACGCTCTTTCCTCGATTGGCTGGCAAGCTTCGAAACCCGCAGGTTCATTCTTCAGCTGGTTACCTGTACCTCCAGGTTATACCTCCGCTTCATTTGCAGACTTGTTACTGCGAGAAGCCAAGGTAGCCGTAGCCCCAGGTATTGGTTTTGGTTCGCATGGCGAAGGCTATGTGCGCGCGGGGCTGTTAAGTGATGAAAACCGATTACGCGAAGCTGCCCAGCGGATTGGCAAGCTGAATTTATTCAAGTAATTTACAGGACGATAACCCCTTTGCATATGCCAAGTTTCCATGGTATGTTATAAGAAATATTGAACGAAACGTGATGACGGGACCAGTAAGAGAATATCAGTCGCGCCCAGAGAGTAAATTCCACCCTGCTGAAAGAATTTACCGCGGCTCTTCTCTGAAACCTACCCCTGAGCGGCCTGTTACGTGCAGGACAGTGCCTTCTGTTACAGGGCATGAAGCCGGATGATCTAATCATCAATAAAGGTGGTACCGCGGAAGTAACGAACTTTCGTCCTTTTTAACTAAAGGGCGGAAGTTTTTTTTGTACCCGCTAAAGCCTGCTCCAGAAGCACTTATTAATCATGTTTAAGGAAGTGAAACCATGACTTCACGTATTGTAGTTAAAATTGGAAGCAGCTCGCTTACAACGGAAGAAGGCGGTCTGGATCGCAGTTCGATCACTTTTTTTGCCGGAGAAATTGCAGCATTGGCTGATCAGGGCCATGAAGTACTTCTGGTCACCTCAGGAGCGGTAGCGGCCGGATTCCGGGAGATCGGTTACCCTCAGCGCCCCAAACTGCTACATGAGAAACAAGCCGCAGCTGCCGTTGGTCAGGCATTACTGATGCAGGCATATCAACAGGCTTTTGCAGCGCACCGCGTTACTACGGCGCAAATTTTGTTAACTCGTACAGACTTTCACAGTCGTAAACGCATGGGTAACGCAGGTATGACCGTAGAAGAGCTGCTTAAACAGCGAGTGATTCCGATTTTTAATGAGAATGATACGGTATCGGTGGACGAATTGAAGTTTGGTGATAACGATCTGTTGTCCGCATTGGTTGCAAACCTGGTGAAGGCACAGCATCTGATCATTCTTACCGATACCAACGGCCTGTACACCGCAGATCCGCGTAAAGATCCTTCTGCGGTGCGTTACGACCGTATCCCCGAAATCACGGCTGAGATCTACGCTTTTGCCGGTGGTTCAGGATCATCGGTTGGCACAGGTGGCATGCGATCCAAAGTCGATGCAGCCAAGGTTGCTACGCGTGGAGGCGTACCCGTATTTGTGGGAAGTGTTAAAGAACCCGGAGATATGCAGAAGGCAGTTGATGGCACGGGCAAAGGAACTTACTTTGAGACACGACTCGCTTCGCTATCCCGTAAAAAGCAGTGGCTTGGCTTCATGTCTACTCCGCTGGGAACAGTCGTTGTGGATGATGGTGCTGAAGAAGCCCTTGTCCATGGGGGGCACAGTCTTCTACCTGTAGGGGTCAAGCGGGTACTGGGAACTTTCCATGCAGGAGACGTCGTAGAGGTCATTGGTATGGATGAAACCTTGCTCGGTCGCGGTATTGTCAATTATGATGATGACCAGCTTCGACTCATTGCCGGACTTCCCAGTGGTGAAGTGATGAAACAACTCGCTAGCATCCACAGACTTGAAGTTATTCATAGAGACGAATGGATTACGTTAAAATAAACAAGAAGCTATATAGTGGTTGGAATACTCAACTTTATATATATGAGGAGGAATTACGATGAGTGAAGTCAGAGAAAAAGCCAGCAAAGCCCAAGCAGCGGTTCCACAGCTGAACCGATTGAATACAGAACAGAAAAATACGGCCCTGCGTGTCATGGCAGATGCTTTGATTAAGGAGACGGATTCCATCATTACGGCAAACGCCGAAGATCTGGCACGAGGCAGAGAACAAGGCACGCCGGAATCCATGCTGGATCGACTCGCCCTTAATAAGGAGCGGATCGCAGGCATAGCTGAAGGGTTACGTCAGATTGCAGATCTGCCTGATCCAGTCGGCGAAGTGTTAGAGACATTTACCCGTCCAAACGGATTACATGTTGAAAAATTAAGAGTGCCGATTGGCCTGATTGGCATCATCTACGAAGCTCGTCCTAATGTAACTGTAGACGCAGCCGGATTATGTCTCAAAACAGGTAATGCAGTGCTTCTGCGCGGCGGTTCCTCTGCCCTGTCCTCCAATCGTAAAATTGTGGAGGTGCTGCATCAGGCACTCACAACGACAGACATGCCTGCTGATGCTTTGCAACTGGTTGAAGATGCAGATCGTGCTTCCGTAGATGAGATGCTCAAGTTGAACGGACTGCTGGACGTTATCATTCCACGCGGCGGTGCTTCCCTCATTCGTAATGTGGTTGCCAATGCAACGGTACCTGTCATCGAAACTGGGGCGGGCATCTGCCATACCTATGTGGATGAATCAGCCGATCCAGTTATGGCAGCCGAAATTGCCATCAATGCCAAGGCACAACGTCCATCCGTATGTAACTCCATGGAAACGTTGCTACTGCATGCCGCATACGCTGAAGAGCATCTGCCTGCTCTTGCCGAGCAATTCCGTGAGGCCAATGTGGTCTTGAAAGGTTGCGACACGGTGCGCCGTCTTGTTCCTTCTGCCCTTGAGGCAACCGTGGAAGACTATGCGACCGAGTACAACGACTACATTTTAAATATCCGGGTGGTCGAGAACCTGGACGAAGCGATGCAGCACATCGCACATTACGGAACCAAACATTCCGAGTGTATCGTAACCCGGGATACCGCCCATGCAGAGCGCTTCATGCATGATGTGGATGCAGCAGCCGTCTATCACAATGCGTCCACACGTTTCACCGACGGATTTGAATTTGGCTATGGAGCCGAAATCGGAATCAGCACTCAGAAACTGCATGCTCGTGGACCGATGGGACTACCAGCACTGACATCAACCAAATATCGGATTACAGGCAATGGACAGATTCGTCAATAATATCCCAGCACCAGTTATATAGGAGGAACGATAAATATGAGTCAAGAGCAACAGACGTTACTACAACAGAAGATTACTTTCCACGGAGCAGGCGCGATGGCTGAAGCCATCGTGCGCGGACTGATCTCCCGCCTAGTCGTTCGTCCTCAGGATATTACGATGCTGAACCGCAGCAACCAGAAACGTCAGGAGGAGCTCAGCACCCGTTATGCTGTACATACCGGAACTGCCTCGCAATCCTTGGATCACCTTGCCTCCACTCCGGTCATTGTACTCTGTATGAAACCCAAAGATGCTGCCGCAGCGCTGCGCGAGCTTGGTCAGCTGTTATCACCTGATCAACTGATCGTATCTGTCATTGCCGGATTATCAATCCGCACGATGCAGTCCTTGCTTGGTCGTAAACAACCGATCGCGAGAACCATGCCGAACACATCCAGTACCATTGGACTTGGTGCAACCGGGCTTGCCTTCTCTGCGGAGATTACGGATGAACAGCGCAGTACGGTGATGACCATGTTTGAAGCTGTTGGTATCGTGACCATCGTGCCTGAAGATAAACTCGAAGTGCTCACAGGGATTTCCGGAAGCGGCCCTGCTTATGTATACTATTTAATGGAGGCCATGATTGCCGCAGGTATTCGTGGTGGCTTGTCCAGCCAGCAATCTCGTGATCTCACTGTTCAGACGGTGCTGGGCGCATCACGAATGGTACAACAAACCGGTTTGGAACCGATGAAGCTTCGTAGTGATGTGACATCCCCGGGAGGGGCAACCCAGGCAGCACTGAAAACGCTGGACGAAGGAGATTTCTTTGAAAATGTAATCGCAGCCGTCAACCGCTGTGCAGAGCGCTCACGGGAGATGGGAGCTGCTTTGGAAGGGGATTTAAAATGAATAACATGTGCACAGCCACATATCGTCTGCATGATGATCATGCAGACTTTCGCAAGAAGGCTCAGTCTATCGCGATTGGCATGACCGTGGGTAGCTGGACGGAGTTGCCGCAAGCCCAGCGTGAAGCGATGCAGAAACATCTGGGTGAAGTAATCAACGTAGAAGTAAATGAAGCTGAAGGCATGGCTGCGGGTGAGCGTTACGCCGATATTACCATCGGATATCCTGATGTTAACTTCAGCCGTGATATCCCTGCCCTGCTCGTGACGGTCTTTGGCAAAATCTCAATGGATGGCCGGATCAAATTAACAAAGCTTGGTTTCTCGGATGGCTTCCTGAGTGCATTCCCGGGACCCAAGTTTGGACTGAATGGTGTTCGTGATCTGCTTGGTGTGCATGATCGTCCACTGTTAATGAGTATTTTTAAGTCAGTTATCGGACTGGATGCAGATGAACTGCGTGAACAATTTATTCGTCAGGCCCTTGGGGGCGTTGATCTGATCAAGGACGATGAGATTCTGTTCGAAAATAAATTGACACCTATCGAAAAAAGAGTCGAGGTCTGCATGAAAGCTGCCGAACAGGCACGCCAGGAGACCGGCAAGAAACTTCTGTATGCAACCAATCTTACAGGACCTACATCTCGTCTGAAGCAACAAGCTGAACGCGCTATTGGTGCAGGAGCCAATGCCCTGTTATTCAACGTATTGTCTTACGGATATGATGTGCTGCATGAACTCAGCAGTGATCCTGATATTAATGTGCCAATTATGGCTCATCCTGCTCTTGCGGGAGCACTGTATCCTTCACCACATTACGGCATGTCGGCTTCGGTTGTACTTGGTCAGTTGATGCGTCTTGCAGGTGCCGATCTGGTGCTCTTCCCTTCTCCTTATGGTTCGGTTACGATGCCGAAGGAAGAAAATATGGCGATCACGGAGCAATTACTGACAGCTGATCTGCCTGTACGAACCAGTATGCCAGTGCCTTCAGCCGGCATCCATCCAGGCCTTGTACCACTCATTTTGCGCGACTTTGGTACAGATGTCATCGTTAATGCTGGTGGCGGTATTCATGGACATCCTATGGGCACTGAGGCAGGCGGACGTGCATTCCTGCAAGCCATTGAGGCAGCTCAGCGTTCCATTCCTCTCGCGCAATATGCAACCGAGCATCCGGAGCTGAAAAGCGCATTGGACCTGTGGGGTGGCGAACGATGAGAAGTGATAAAAAAACAGTCATTTTCTGTGACTTTGACGGTACGATTACGCTCTCGGACAACATCGTAGCGATCATGAAACATTTCAAACCTGAGGGCATTGAAGCGATTATGAAAGATACGATTGAGCAGAACATCTCGCTGCGTGAAGGCGTTGGAGCCATGTTTGCTCTTCTGCCTGCATCCCAGAAAGATGAAATTGTGGAATTTGTGCTTGGACAAGCGGGGATCCGTGAAGGATTCAGCGAGTTTCTTGACTACGTTCGCAGCGAAGGGATCGAATTCAATGTGACCAGCGGTGGCATGGACTTTTTCATTGAACCGTTACTCGCACCATTTCATATCCCGCAGGATCATGTCTATTGCAACGGAGCTGACTTCTCGGGTGAAACCATTAAGATTGAATGGCCGAATCCCTGCCAGCCTCCTTGTGAGAATGGCTGCGGCATGTGCAAAACAACAGTCATTCGTACCTTCCCGGAAGAACAATACAATCGAATCCTCATTGGAGACAGTCTGACGGATTTTGAAGGTGCCAAAATTGCCGATCTCGTCTACTCCCGCTCCATTTTAACGGACAAATGTATTGAGCTGGGTGTGGACCATGTGCCATTCGCTACCTTTTACGATATCATCGAAGATATGAAACAGAAGCAAACACAAGGAGTGCTGTAAACGATGGGCTTTGAAAAGATTACATTGGAACACAAACGTCAGGTCCTTGAAGAACTGGCTGATATTAAAGCGTTGTTTGCCAGTCGTAACTGGTTCCCTGGAACAAGCGGCAATCTGTCGATGCGTGTAGGAGACTTTGACCCGGAGCAATTTTATTTTGCGGTTACCGCCTCAGGCAAAGACAAATCCCTTCGCACACCGGAAGACTTCCTTTTTGTGGACAAGCACGGCAAAGCGATTGAGACAACCACGTTGAAACCAAGTGCCGAAACATTGATTCATTGCGAAATCTATCGTTTGACTGGTTGTGGTGCTGTATTCCACGTGCATACCGTGTTTAACAACCTGATCAGTGAATTCTTTGGAGCAGATGGACACGTACCGATTCAAGGAATCGAATTGATCAAGGCTTTCAACATTTGGGAAGAAAATGCGGAGATTCGTGTACCCGTTCTGCCTAACTTTGCGGATATTCCATCTATCGCTGAATTGGTGCCAGGTGTACTTGATGCCAACGTACCAGGAATTTTGCTGCGTAACCACGGCATATATGCGTGGGGCAAGGATGCTTTTGAAGCGAAACGTCATCTGGAAGCGTTCGAGTTCTTGTTCGAAGTGATGTACCGTCAACTTCTGCTGAAGGGTGCTACGAAATAGCAATCATTTATTCGAAATCAAAGCTGGATAACAAAAAACACGCCAGAGGCTGATATACATAGCCCTTGGCGTGTTTTTATGTTGTTGGATAACAGCGATTAGAAGGTTGCTCTGTCATCGTAGTGTCAGTGTAAATAATCTTTAATTCAACTTGGATCGTAAATTACAGTCGATCATCCCGATCCTTGAATAAAAAGAGACTGTCTGCTCCCTCATCATTTCGTTGAGCAGCACTTTGGATACCCATCCCCCGTTGCTTGCCAAACAGCAGTTTCAAACCGCCAAAAATGAGCAGCAAGGATACGATGACGGTATTTAAATAGGAACGTATCTCATACGTCATAAATGCATTAGGGAAGAGCTCATTCAGCTGTGGAATGACAAGACGGATCGTCAGGTAATATAGACCCAGCGCGGCAATCCCAAATCCAATCAGACGCTGATGGCGGGCCCAGTCCTTGAAGATCGGTTGATCAACCAATGGTTCGCGTCCATATCGACTGGAGCACTGGAGCCCGTCAAAGAAGCTGTAGAACCAGATCAACGGAATCATGAACAGAAACACCGATAAGTGAAGCAGGTCCAGAACATAGATGCTGCCCAGGAACAGGAACATCAATTGCATGCCTCTTTTCTGCAATCCCAGATATAGGTGACCTGCACCTGGAAAAGCAGATAGCAGCGTTGCAAGCACTTTGCTACGTCGTCCGGCTACTCTGCCCATCTCCAATTCCTCAAATAATGTCCGATCCTGCAACACCTCACCAGCCTGCTTACGGTGGACATGTTGCACCGCATCAAACATGCAGTATACCCATATTACAGGCAGTATGAGTAGGAACATCAAAAATACGGATTCATTGGTGATCGAAGCTACAAAAACCATCATGGCAAATGAACCAAAGAACGCCATCAGAAACGACAATCCGCGATGCAACAATCCCAGATGAAGGTGTCCCAATCCCGGAACAAATGAGAGCAAAATGGTGAAGAATCGTTCACCCTCACTGCCTTTTCGGTACATGGGTTGACCATAGGGCCCCTCAGGATGGCCATATTCACCACCTGGATGTTGATGTAGCTCATCTTCATTCATCTGCTCCATAGGCCCTTGCTGACCCATGTATGCTCCCTGGTAGGCTGCCCCTTGGTGTGGAGGCGCTCCATAAGCCGCACCGTATCCCCTATAATGTGCTTCTCGGGCAGAAGGTGTACGGAGCAGAACAATAACCATATCCAGCATGCTGATCCCCCAGAAGAAAGCAGCAAAAAGTGCACCGAAAATCAATAAATCTTGTTCATTAGTGACCATGGCTAACATGAATGAGCCAACAGCTGTTCCGAAGAAAAGCAATGGATAGATCACAGCCCTTGCAGCCCGTCCCCAATACATGAAACCGAGACCTGGTATCAGGTTTAATAGAAATGCGAGTAATTTGTTACGATCTGAGTGCACAGTCGTCATCCTTTCTTTTCAGGCAATGCGAAACTATTTATGGTTTAGGCTTGAGGTTATCCAGCCATGAAGTGGCTGCCTCCGTCCATTTTTCGGTAAAAGACCCTCTGTGGTCGCCATCCTGGAACTTGTGATATGGTGCTACCTTGTCAAAAAGTCCAGACGAGAGGAAGATCAATGTCAAACAGGCTGCTACCGCGTAATGGAACACTTTATGATCAAGCCAGCGCCGGTTTCGTCCAGCACGGGATTTGCGTTGTACCTTGGGTGATTGAATGCCTTCAATCCGATGCATGACTGAATCCGCAAACCCTGTTGGGTCATGTAGCGGAGGCAGTTCTCCATGGATACCAAGCGCTTCCAGATAGATGTCCATCGCATCCGGATCTTCCATCAGAAGCTGTTCCATTTGGTTCGCTTGAGTTTCACTCATATGGCCTTCAATATAATCAGTCCATTGCGCAGCGGTATACTTCTCCTGTTTACTCACGCCATTCATCCTCCTTCCAATGTTTTCGAATCCACTGCCGAGCACGATACAAGCGGGATTCCACAGTCTTCACAGCCACCTGTGCATCACTGGCAATCTGCTCATAATTTTTTTCGCTTAGATAATACGCAGTGATAATGTCACGATGCTGAGCAGGCAACTGATTAATTCGTTCGCGAAGTTTATCCTGACGTTCTTCACGAACGAGACGGGTAAGAACGTCTTCATCCCGTCCGGGCATATTGATTATTTTTTCTTCTCCACCCAGATCCTCAGCAGTTCGTCTGCCCAGCTTGCGTTTGGCATCAATCGCTTTGTGAAAGGCAATTCGGGTTAACCACGTCTTGAAACCTTCAGAACGGTAGTCGGGGAGAGACTTATACATCTGTATGAACGCCTCCTGAGCTGCATCCTGTGCTTCCTGATCGTTCCTGAGTACGGAATAGGCCACATGGTATACATGCTGGCTATATTTATCAATCAGAGTACGCATCTGGGATGTATCTCCTTGACGGATTTGTTCGATTACACGCGCTTCATCAATAACTCTCCCCTCCTCTCCAATACAATAGACGACAGCTTGTGCGTTAACCCCTGCGTGATCTATCAAATTTTTGTAAAACAAAGTGAAATCATTGCCTGAAAGGTTGATGTTGCTGATCACTCATCCAATCTATAATCCAAAAAAAACAGGCACAGAATGACTTCTGGCCTGTTTCTTGTCCCGCCTACGCTGGAATTAACGTCCACCATTACGAAACCGCTGTGTGTACGCCTTTGCATCTTGAACGGTCTTGACACGATTGCGACTCCACTCAAGCAGTATTCGATCGATATACCGGAAATGTACTTTGCCTGCAAAAACCGCTTCCTTCAGAGCCATTAGAATCAATTCCTCTTGATAACGGTCCTGATCCAACCAGCCGGATATCGTTTCGCACTCCATTGGAGAGAGCGGACGTCCAAATTCTTTTTCAAAGATGGAGAACATGTTCCGTTCTTCCTCTTCTTTTTGAACACTGTTCGAATCTTGACGTGCTGTATTGCTACTATGCTGCTCCGCACGGAATGCGGCTACTTCTTCAGCAGTGCACGCTGCAAGTTTGGCATATAATCCATGTAAATCATATCGCTCGTACTGGATGTCCCGTTCTTCGTCACGGTGCTCGTCAATAGCAATATACCCATCCCTCATCAGACGTTGCAACATTCTGGCAATGCCTTCAGGTGCAAGTCCCATGCGCGCCGCAAGCTCTTCAAGCGTGGGAAACTCATTGAACTCTGCCTGACGGAACCCTAACAGTTGAATCAGAAGAAGCACTTCTGCATCTGATAGACCAAGCTGGTGATAAAAACGTAACAAGGCATACGGCAGATGGGCTGTACCCGAAGTCATGCCATAAGCTGCTCCATCCAACCAAGCTTTGGATGTGGTGTCTTCCATAGACGCTCCTCGGTTAAGCATTAAGGGTACAGACGATAGAGCATACGTGGGAATGCGATTGTTTCACGTACATGATCCAATCCACAGATCCATGCTACCGTCCGCTCCAATCCCAGACCGAAACCGGAGTGAGGAACCGATCCGTATTTACGCAAATCCAGATACCATTGGTAAGCTTCATCCGAGAGATTGTGCTCCTCAAAACGTTGTTGCATCAATTCCGGATCATCGATACGCTGCGAACCGCCAATAATCTCTCCGTAGCCTTCTGGTGCAATCATATCAGCACAGAGAACAACTTCTGGACGATTCGGATCTGGTTTCATATAGAATGCCTTGATTCCAGCAGGGTAATGCGTGATAAAGACCGGTGTATTGTACTTCTCAGCAATTGCTGTTTCGTGTGGTGCACCAAAGTCTTCTCCCCAAGGAATATCGAAGCCTTGTCCATGCAGGAATTCAATTGCTTCATCATACGTAATACGCGGGAATGGAGCTACGATGCCTTCGAGTTTGGATACGTCACGACCGATAGATTCCAGTTCAGCACGACAGTTTTTCACCACGGATTGAACGACATGAGCGATAAATTTCTCTTGCACGCGCAGACTTTCCTCGTGATCTACAAATGCCATTTCCGGCTCAATCATCCAGAACTCAATCAAGTGACGACGTGTTTTGGACTTCTCTGCGCGGAATGTTGGACCAAATGAATATACCTTACCCAGCGCCATGGCTGCGGCTTCCATATACAATTGACCACTTTGTGTCAGATAAGCATCTTCATCAAAGTATTTGATGTGGAACAGGTTCGTTGTTCCTTCCGCAGACGATGGTGTCAAAATCGGAGGATCAACTTGTGTGAATCCGTTACCATCAAAGAACTGCTGAACAGCGCGAATAATCTCTGCACGAATCACCATAACAGCACGTTGCTTCGTGGAACGAAGCCACAGATGACGATGGTCCATCAAGAAATCAACACCATGCTCTTTAGGCGTAATTGGATAGTTTTCAGTCAGGTGAATGATCTCAACCCCTGTAACAGTCATCTCGTAACCGGACGCACTGCGAGGTTCTTCACGGATAATACCTGTAACATACAAAGAGCTTTCTTGTGTCAGGCTCTTGGCATTGTTCCAGATCTCTTCACTAACTTCACTTTTCACAACAACCCCTTGGATATATCCGGTTCCATCACGCAACTGTAAAAACTGAATTTTACCGCTGGAACGTTTGTTGTTAATCCAGGCACCGATTGTTACGGTTTCGCCCACATGCTCGTTCACATTACGAATTACACAATTCGTATTCATGCCCATATCTCCCCTTGGTTCCTGAATTTGAAAATGCAGCGGGCAGGCTTATGCCTGTCCTCTGCACTTCCTTCTCATTCTATATTTACTTTACAGTTAGATTACTGAGAATTCAATACGATTCGGTGTGTATCACGTGCAATTACCAATTCTTCGTTAGTTGGCACAACGAGAACTTCCACTTTGGAATTCGCTGTTGTGATCCGGCGTGGTTCGCCAGAACGAATGGCATTCAACGCTTCATCCAGTTCAACACCCAGATAAGTGAGCTGCTCACATACTTTTTGGCGAAGTACAACGGAGTTCTCACCTACACCAGCCGTAAAGACGATCACGTCTACACCGTTCATTGCAGCTGCATATGAGCCGATGTATTTACGCAGACGGTATTCGTACATTTCAAAAGCAAGCGTGGAGTTGGCATCGCCATTCTCCATACCTTCCGTAATCTCACGCATGTCACTGCTGATTCCGGAGATCGCAAGCAATCCACTGTGTTTGTTCAACATGGAGTTCACTTCGCTTACGCTCAGTTCTTCCTTGTTCATTACATAAGGTACGATGGCTGGGTCAAGGTCACCAGAACGCGTTCCCATCATCAATCCTTCAAGCGGAGTCATACCCATCGAAGTATCAACGGATACGCCACCTTTAACTGCTGTTACACTACCGCCGTTACCGACGTGACAAGTGATAATTTTCAGATCTTCCACTGGACGATCCAGATATTCAGCAGCTGCCTTGCTTACGAAATCATGGGAAGTACCATGTGCGCCGTAGCGACGTACTTTATATTTTTTGTAAAGTACACGCGGAATAGCATACAGGTAAGCTTTTTCAGGCATCGTCTGATGGAACGCTGTATCAAAGACCATAACTTGTGGCACACCAGGCATATTTAATTCAGCCGCACGAATACCCATCATTGCTGCAGGATTATGAAGTGGAGCCAAGTCGAACAAACGACGAATTTCAGCTTTGGCAGCATCATCTACCAATGCAGATTCTTTAAATGCTTCACCACCGTGAACAACACGGTGTCCAACAGCTTGAATTTCACTTACAGAATCCAGTACACCATTTTCTTTGTGAGTCAAAATATCAATGACTTTACGGATCGCTGTTGTATGCTCCAGAATCTCACTAACTTCTGTAACATCCTCACGGCCTGTCGGTTTGTGTGTCAGGATGGAGGAATCCATTCCGATCCGTTCTACCAAACCTTTAGCCAGTACAGATTCGTCAGTCATATTATACAGTTGATATTTGAGCGAGGAACTCCCCGCATTAATTACGAGTACTTTCACAGTCGGTCACCATCCTTGTCGTACTTGAAGAATCCTTCGCCTGTTTTGGCACCCAGGTGTCCTGCACGCACCATTTTCTTCAGGACTGTAGAAGGACGATATTTCAATTCTCCGAATTCACGGAACATTCTTTCGAGTGCAGCTTCAACAGAATCCAATCCGAAACGGTCAGCCATTTCGAGTGGTCCATGTTGGAAGTTGTATCCGATACGCATTGCATCATCGATATCTTCAGCAGATGCAACACCTTCTTGCAATACATGCAACGCTTCGTTAATCAGCAGGCAGATCAGACGGGAAGTTACGAATCCAGGGGATTCATAAATCATGACTCCTTTTTTGTCCGCTACTTCTTCAACAAAACGTCTGGTCTCTTCGAATGTTGTATCCGAAGTTTTCAGTCCACGAATAATCTCTACAAGATCAACCCGGGATACCGGGTGAATAAAGTGCATACCAATAACACGCTCTGGATATTTGGTCGAGCTTGCAAGCTCGGTCAAACTCAGCGTGGATGTATTACTTGCCAGAATGACATTGCTTGGACAAACTTGGTCCAGTTGGCTGAATACTGCTTTTTTCGCATCCAGATCCTCTGAAATTGTCTCAATGACCATGTCGCAAGTTCCAAGTTCAGCTAAATGAGCTACCTTGGTAATGCGGGAAAGAATCAATTTCTTCTCCGCTTTTGTAATCGCCCATTTCTCCAGTTGTTTATCCAGATTGGTTTCGATCATGTCATATGCATGATCCAGCTTTTGTGTTGTATGCTCCACGAGAAGCACATCAAGTCCTTTGGCTGCGAGCATCTGGGAAATACCTTGCCCCATCGTACCGCCGCCGACAACTCCTATTTTTTTGAAAAACATGGTTCTGCTCCATCCTTTCGGTTCTCTATTTCTCTATTGTACCCTGTTCGCCGAAAATTACAAATTTCGACCCAACATATAATAATATCTTAGCACGAGTGAAATGTAAAAAAAAATAACCAGCATAAATAAATTATGCTGGTAGAAGGGCACTGTCACGAAATTGACAACGAAATTGCTCGCCAGACAAAACTTCCTCACGAATCAAAATGTCGAGTGAATTGTCGAAAATTGTCCGTTGTTCTTCAAGTAACCGCTTTGTCTGCTCCATCAGTTCTTGCAGAATTAATTTATTCTCTCGCATCAGTTCCTCGGTTGTGACCATATCCATGTTCACAATCCCAAGTGAAGTCAACCCCGAAGCCATCATCGTCTGTACAACATTGGTTGCCTGATCAAAGTCATTGCGTGAACCCGTGGAACGACCACCGTAGTACATTTCCTCCGCAGCTGCTCCTCCGAGTGCAATCATGATCTGCTCTTCCAGAAAGCGCTTCGTGTAGAGGAACTGTTCCTGTTGCGGGTTATGACGTACATATCCCAGCGCCTGACCACGCGGACTAAGTGCCACCTGACTAACACTGCCTGGACGAACGAGTTCAGCCATAATGGCATGTCCCAACTCATGAATGGCGACCCTTTTCTTCTCTTCCACGCTGGACTCACGGTCTGTCTTCTCACCCATCATGACTTTATCAATAGCCAGGGACAAATGCCGCTGTTCAATGTTTAACAGCCCGTCTCTCATGGCGTATATTGCTGCTTCGTTCATCACACTTTCGAGCTGTGCACCGGAGAAACCATATGATTCTTCCGCTGTTTTCTCCAGATTAACTTCCTTCAACAGAGGTTTGTTTACCGCATGCAGTTCCAGAATATGCTTTCTGCCCTTTTTGTCAGGCAAGTCCACTTGAATGTGGCGGTCAAAACGTCCCGGTCGCGTCAGGGCGCTATCCAGCATCTCTTTACGGTTCGTTGCAGCGATAACCAGAATTCTTGGCGTATCGGAAGAATAGATTCCATCCATTTCCGTCAGGAGCTGATTGAGGGTCTGATCATATTCACGCTGTTGACCACCCTCACGTTTCCCCCCGATGACATCGATTTCATCGATAAAGATAATAGCGTTTTCCTTATTTTCCTTGGTGGCACGGGTTCTCGCGTCCTTGAACAAATCCCGAATTCTGCTGGCACCCACACCAACATACATTTCCACGAACTCACTACCCGATGCTGCTACAAAAATAGAATCGGTGTAATGGGCAGCAGCCTTGGCCATCAACGTTTTCCCTGTCCCTGGAGGGCCCGTCAGCAAGATCCCTTTTAACGGGCGAATCCCGAACTTCCGGATTTCTTCATGTTTGATCAGAAAGTCAAGCGCTTCACGCAATTCCTGCTTGGCACTGTCCTGTCCGCCAATTTCTTCAAAAGTAAGCTTGGAAGGTCCTTTTTTCTTCCGTTTACGTTCCTGTGCAGCGCCTACTGTAATCCCGCCACGCATTTGCATCATGAACAGCAAAGCTCCGACAAGCACTGCTGCAATCAGGATCGGAACAATATTAACACCAGTAAAAGCAAGGAAAATAATCAATACGGGAAAAAATCCGATGGCAACTTCTTTTGTCCACTTAGGCATTAGGCCACACTCCTATCTGACCGGGCACACGCGGCAGAATAATAAACTTGCTGGCATCTCCGTCTCTGAGACTGACATATACATTGTTGTCATCCATCGCTGTATTTACCTTAATTCCATTCGTCGCCATCTTGGACAACGTTGGTGTAATCTCGGTGTATTGCTTGTTCTCCATCGCCTGAGCTACGGTGAACATCGCATCCCCCCACCAACTTTCCAGTGCTTCACTGGAATGATCCACAACATCCAACTTTAGTGAGCGTGTTCCAATCAGGGTCTGTCCTTCTTTGTGAATATATTGTACCAGTCTGCCCAAATCAACATCAGGTTGCAGATCCAGTTTCAATTGTACGTCATTGCGGTTAATAGTTAATTGAACGTCGTTGACTCCATCGTACTGGGTTACCATTTTTTCAATCGGATTCTGCACAGCCACCTGACGATATACAAACCAACCTCCAAACAACACAACGGCTGAAATGACGGCAGTTAAAGCAATAGGCAATACTTTTAGCTTCAAGTGAATTACCCCTCCCAGAATTTGGCCCAACCTACTGGCTTATTGGTATATACGAATATGTGCACATTGACTCCTGCGAGAATTTCGACAGGATTATTTGTTTTTGAATGTAACTTTGAGTACATATCTGAGTATATCACATCGTATATACAATTTCGAAGGCGAAAATATGAATAAATTATTAATTTTAACTATTTAAATCAAATATATTTACAGGCAACACAAAGAACCGGTTCAGTCGGATATCCGTCTGCCGGTTCTTTCATTTCTTTACATTCTCTAGTTATGTCACTCTATTTGTTCTAGCTGTTCGGGAGTGTGTAGACCAGGTCCACCTGTTCTCCGTTGCTAAAACGATAAAAGCGATAGTGGTTATGCGTACCGTCTTTATAATACACTTGCCACACATATATTCCATTCACAACTCCGGGCATGATTCGTTTAATCTCACCGGCAGGAACTTCAGAACTGAAGCGATTGCGTATCTGCGCTTCGGACATGCCATTCTGCAGCAGCTCACTGTGTACAGCGTTTGCACCCTTAACCGGTTGATTGTTTGCGTCGAACTTAACCCAGACCATAACATCCTGGTTATCCTTGTTTTTGCCGATCAGGGTCCAGTAGATGTTGTCAGAGCCTTCTTTGTCTCCCCAGATGTACTTGCGCAATTCATCATAGGATGTAATGCCCAGTTGCTCCTGTGCTGCTTGTATGGCGAGCGCTTCTTCCTTGCGTTGGTCCTGCGTGACATGAACGTAATAACGCTGAAGTCCAAACAGAATCAGAACCAGTGCAAGCAGCGAAATCCATATCCACTTCTTTTTTTTCTTCAAAAGCCGAACTTCCTTTCCCTATGATGCTGTCCTGCAATTAACGAGCAAGCAGACCATCAAATGCCAATTGAGACTCACGCAAAATGCGTTCTTCATCCAGCGTCAGACATTCGCCATGTTTCACTACTTGTTTTCCATCCACCCATACGTGTTCAACATCTTTGGCAGAAGCCGAGTAAATCGTATGTGAGATCAGGTCTGTATGTGGATAGAAATGTGCCTGTTCAATGTTAAGGGCGATAAAATCAGCCTTCATGCCAACCTGAAGTGCTCCGGTATTATTCAAGAAGATGGATTTGGCACCGTATGACGTTCCGAGTAATAACGCTTCGCCTGCTGGCACTGCCGTCGGGTCACCAGATACACCTTTGTGAATCAATGCAGCCAGTCTCATTTCCTCGAACATATCCAGGTTGTTGTTACTTGCTGGACCGTCTGTTCCGAGTGACACGGTAACTCCTGCTTTCAGCAACGCAGGTACCCGCGCAACACCGGAAGCGAGTTTCAGATTACTTCCCGGGTTATGGGATACAGCCACATCATGGCGGGCCAGAATCTCAATCTCTTCGTCATTCAGATGCACCGCATGTGCAACCAGGGATGGACGAGAGAAAAAGCCCAGTTTCTCCAGATGTGCCACAGGACGCAGTCCATAATCAGCCACGTTCTGCTCGACTTCACGAAGCGTTTCCGACATATGTGTATGAAGGGGAAGGTTTAGGTCGTTCGCGACCTGCACAAGCTTCTCTATGTAGTCAGGAGGGCATGTATATGGGGCGTGTGGCGAGATTACGGTTGTAATGCGACCATCTGCCTGTCCATTCCACTCACGTGCAAACGCTGCCGACTCCTCCAGCTTCCGCAATTGTTCTTCTTCCGAGCACAGCCCGATTACACCACGTGCCAGTGCCGCTCTAACGCCGGATTGCTCCACAACTTTGGCAACTTGATCCATGTGATCGTACATGTCCAGGAAAGCTGTAGTTCCGCCTTTCAACATTTCAAGCACTGATAGCGAAGTTCCCCAATATACATCTTCTGAAGTCATTTTCGCTTCCATCGGCCACATTTTTTCCTGCAACCATACTTGCAATGCAAGATCGTCTCCGTGCCCTCTGAGCAACGACATCGCTGCATGACCATGCGTATTGATCAGACCCGGCAGGAAGAACAGTCCTTTTCCATCCACTTTGGTACAATTTTTGTCTTCATCCGGCAATGTCTCACCAATATGCACAATCTTGTCATTCTCAACAACCATGTATCCGTGGACCACGTTCCATGTTGTGCCGCCTTCATTAACGGCAAATTTGCCGTTGTGAATTACCCATCTATTTGTTGTCATCTTCCTCGTCGTCCTTTCCAGTCTCCAAGTAATAGGCCAAACTAAGCAGATCCGTTGTAAAGTCAGCATGGTGAATGCGGATATGCGGCGGTGTTTTTAGAATGGTTGGTGCAAAATTAAGGATCGCTTCAATTCCTGATTCAATAAGCTGATCGGCTACATTTTGGGCTTCCGTATCCGGAACCGTGATAATTCCGATGCGAATATTTTCCGTTTTAACCGCTTCCGTCAATTCATCCATTGGTTTTACCGTCAAACTGTTGATTTGACTACCAATCTTCGGTCCGTATGCATCAAATACTGCAACAATCTTCATGTTGTCTTTCAGATATGCGTTGTAGTTGGACAAGGCCTGTCCTAGGTTACCCGCGCCTACCAGAGCTACATTAATTTGCTGATCAATTTTGAGAATGTGACGAATTTTCTCGATCAGATATGATACATCATACCCGATCCCTTTACGACCAAAATCACCGAAGTAAGCCAGGTCTTTACGAATTTGGGCCGGATTCAGATCCAGCCTCTGTCCAAGCTCTTGAGAAGAAACAGTAGCCACCTCACGCTGATGCAACTCGTTCAAATAACGCAAGTATACAGGCAGACGTCGTACCACCGCTTCCGAAATTTTATCCGATTTCATTCTTGCTCCCCCTTACCAAGGCCACGATAAAATAATAGATGAAAAGATGAGCATTCTGTATAAAACTCAAAGATAAACGTGACATTTTATACAGAATGCTCCTTGTAATTTGGGTTATAAGTTCTTACGTGCAACTGCTTTAATCGGATACGGAAATATCTAATAAAGTTTAACGCCAAACGATAGTGTCATGCAATGATATAACGAACAAAACAACCATTATTTTTGTTCATTAGCAGGTTTTTCCAACCACTCGGTAATTCGTGGAACCATCTGCTCCGTGAGCATGTGTTCCATTTTGGGACCAGGTAATGAATATAAAAAGAATTTACCATAGTACGCTTCAATCACCCGTGTATCATAAACAATGACAATTCCTCTGTCCTTTGCTGTACGCACCAATCGGCCAAATCCCTGTTTGAAACGAATGACCGCTTGTGGCACGGACAGTTTCATGAACGGATTTTTCTTCTGTTCCTGAAGCAGCTCACTCTTGGCTTCCACCAACGGATGATTCGGTGGCTGGAAAGGCAGTCGAACAATAGCGAGACAGGTTAGCGCGTCTCCCGGGATATCTACACCCTCCCAGAAGCTGCTTGTGCCCAGAAGTACCGTTGCTTTGGCATCTTGAAACCTGCGAGTCAATTTGGAACGACTTCCACTGTCAACGCCTTGCCCAAGCAACGAGATGTCGTTGCCAGACAGTGCCTCCTTCAGCGGATCATAGACCTGTCGCAACATCTTGTATGAAGTAAACAGAACCATCATGCGTCCACGCGTAGCAATTGCCGTCTCTGCAAGTGATTGCACCAGCATATTAACAAAGTGCGCATCACCCACACTTCCCTTCACACTCGGGAAATCACGCGGAATCACCAGAAGTGCCTGATCGCGATAGTTGAAAGGTGATGGCAACATCGACGTTAACAGCCGATTGTTCTCGGCCGCTTCCTGCAAGCCAAGCTGTTCAATCATGAACTGGAATGACTTATCTACCGAAAGCGTAGCCGATGTAAGCACAACACTTTTCTTTTTATCAAAAAATAAATCCTTAAGTTGTGCACTCACATCTACAGGTACGGCATACAGCTGGAGAGATTTGCTGCGGAATTGGCCGCTGGCTTCCATCCAGTACACCGTTTTGGCATCATCCATACGCATGAAGAAACGTAGATTCTCCTTCAATGTGGTCAGATCTTTCAGCAGTCCTGTAATGTCCGTGATCAGACTATCCGATTGATAATCATCCTGATCTTCTTTCACCTCAAGCAGCAATTTGTCCCCTTTGCGAACCAAATCGCCCAGAGTCACATAGATCTGGTTCTCCAGATCCTGCAACTCCTGCCATTTTGCAGGTTTCTGAGATGCTTTCAGACGCAGTGAAAATTGCCCCGTCTCTCCCGGTGAAGCATCACTTCGTTCAGGCAACAGACCAAACAAGGCATCGCTCATACGATCCCACAGCTCCTTAACTTCAAGAGCGAGCGGGAACATCTGATCCACCATGGAGCCCCATTGCACCGAATTTTCATGCCCGGATAACTGCGAACGAAGCATAGGCAGCTGACCATTACGACTGTCTTTAAATAGGCGGGTCAGTGTATGAACCAAGGTGAAATATTTCATATGCATTCCAAGATGTTTACCAGCGACATCCTCCAGATGATGTGCCTCATCGATCACAAGACTCTCATAGGCTGGCAGCAGCTGATGCGCGGCTTTCACATCCGTAAATAATTTGGAGTGATTGGTGATTACGATATCAGACAACCCTGCTTCATGTTTGGCACGATGGTAGAAGCATTTACGGAACCATGGACAGGATCTTCCCAGACATGATTCGGATTCACTCTGTACGGTCTCCCAGAAGTCCCCTCCGCGTCCGCTAAGGTTAAGTTCCTCATCATCTCCGGTTTCGGTCTGCGTAAGCCAGACGATCATCTGAGCAGCTGTGAAATAATCCTCTTTCGGTGTGGCGAATTCACGTTTATTGATTTTGTGTTCAAATTTGCGCAGGCACAGGTAATGTCCACGTCCTTTGAATACAGCAGCCTTAAACGGGAACGGAACCACTTGAGTCAGCATCGGAATGTCCCGCTCTCTCAATTGCTCCTGCAGATTGATCGTATGCGTGCTAACCATAACTTTCTGTTCTTGCTTCACACTTTCGTAAATAGCAGGCAACAGATACCCTAGAGATTTACCGGTACCCGTTCCAGCTTCGATCAAGAGATGTTTCTCTTCATCCAGGGCTTGCCTTACACTGCTGAACATCTGAGTCTGCGCTTCACGCTCTTCGTAATGATCCAGTGTATCCTTCAGATTCTCCCGAACCTGGTCCATAAACTGTTCGAAGCTTACACCATCGAGGGGGTTAGCCTCCCGCTCATCGCGTGGTGCACCAATATCGGTCCAATCACTTACATTAAGAGCAAGCTGACGATAATAGGTATGTCCGTCCAGATCCTGAATCGGCTCTGCTTCCTTCTCACTGCGCATTCCGTCCAAAAACCAACCCAAGTCACTGTCTTCTGGTGCAAACAGGTCACTGAGGCGCTGAATCGTTATGAGCGGTAATTCCTTTAACTCATCCAGACACTTGAGCAGCACATAGGCTGTCGCCAGTGCATCGCTGTCTGCCTGATGAGGGCGATCATGTTGAAATCCAAATTCGGAAGACACATAACCAAGTTGATAAGAACCCAGTGATGGGAATGTGATCTTCAGAAAATCAATCGTGTCCAGAATGCGGCCAGTGAACGGCAAATAACCGCAACGGTCAAGAGCATTCTGCAAAAAGTGAAAATCAAAAGCGACGTTGTGTCCAACAAGCACCACATCATTAAGTAGCGGAACCATCTCCATCATCATCTCTTCGAGTGAAGGAGCGTCCGCCACATCTGCATCGGTAATACCCGTCAACCCCGAAATAAACGGGGGGATCGGTACACCAGGGTTCACATAAGAACTATATATTTGAGTTATGCTGTAGTCATGATCTATGATGGCAAGTCCGGCCTGTATAATCTCACCGTCGGACTGCGTGCCGGTTGTTTCGAAATCCAATACGGCAAATTTCATTGCAATGTACGGTCCCTTCCATTCCAGTCTATGTTACAGCATAGCAAAAAAAAGGGGATTTGAAAATTAACTGACAAAAAAGCGGTGTCCCCGCCGCTATGCCAAAGGAGGGAACACCGTTTTTTTGTCGCCGAATTCCCGCTTAATGAAGGGTCGTCAGCTGATTAGCATATTGCAATTTTCCCCTGTTCAACCTGCATGCTTCCATGTTGTACAGGGGTTCGGTCAATGTTGGGTCATACTGAAGGGCCTGTGCAAAGAGTGAACATGCAGCTTCGGGATTGGCAAGCTTGGCTTGAATACAGCCTAGGGCGTTACACACAAGCCCTTTCAAGCGAGGTGAACCTTTAAGGTACATGATCTGCTGTAAATGTGTTCCGGCTTCCGCCATTTGTTCCAGATTCAGATACGCGAGCGCCAGGTAAAAACGAGTCAATGCACTCTCCGGATGGTCGGTCACAACCCGGGAGAACTGCATGATCGCCTGCGGATACATCTGTAATTTGAAATAACCCTGACCTCGACTGAAACATTCCAGATGGATTTCAGGCAGAGCGGTAACAGCTTCCTGTTCCGGTTCAAGGGAAGCAGGCTTATCCATCTCCCGCTCCCTCACCTGGCTCATCTTTTCTTCAAACATCAGCCATTCATCCAGCATTCCGTCACTCATCCGCTTAAGCAAGTTCCACTTTTGCAGCAATTCTTGTTTGTTCAGGCCTTCAGCGGAAGGATAGCTCTTGATAATTTCATCTAACATGTCGTTCATTTCTGCGAAAACATGCTGGAACATCGATGCATCCCCACCCTTGAAAAAATGGATTAGTGCAGTGACCTGTACTCATTTTTTGCTTCAAGGGCCGATTTCATTCTCCTTACCAGTCGATTACATAATTGTTGCGTGGACTTCCTGTTTCATCGTTTGTACAGGTTTATTCTGCCCATCTACAAACACAACGGTTGGTTTGTGAGTATTTGCCTCTTCTTGCGACATCATGGCGTAAGAAATGATAATGACGTTATCTCCTGGCTGTACCAGACGTGCAGCTGCGCCGTTAAGACATATGACTCCGCTTCCGCGTGGTCCTGGAATCACATATGTTTCCAGACGTGCACCATTGTTGTTATTCACAATTTGCACTTTTTCGTTTTCCATTAAGTCGGATGTTTCCATCAAGTCTTCATCTATGGTAATGCTACCCACATAGTTCAAGTTGGCTTCCGTTACCGTAGCCCGGTGAATTTTGGATTTCATCAGTGTTCTAAACATGGGACAGTACCTCCGATTTTTGCAACCTTATATTGTCAATCAATCTTGTTTTTCCGAATTTCACCGCAAGTGCGATGAGCAGATCGTCACGGCCTTGAACTTCTTCCTGATCTGTGAGCGGCTCCAGACTTGGAAAAGCCTGAATCTCGGCGTAGTCGATAACGGCAAGCGGTGAGGTTGCAATGTTCTCGCGCAGAATACGACGGATATCTGCGGCTGTAGTAGCTACACCTGTATCTGCGGCTTCCTGAGCTGCACGCAGTGCCTTCGACAGAACCAAGGCCTGTGTACGCTGTTCTGCGCTAAGATAGACATTACGTGAACTGAGAGCAAGACCATCCTCTTCGCGAACAATCGGACAGGGTACAATTTCTACAGGCATATTCAAATCATTCACCATCTGTTGAATGACCGCAACCTGCTGAGCGTCTTTCATTCCAAAAAATGCACGCTGTGGCTGTACGATGTTGAAGAGCTTGGAGACTACAGTTGTTACTCCGTCAAAATGTCCTGGACGTGAAGCGCCACATAAGCGCTCCGTCAGTTTTGAGACAGATACGGTCGTTTGCGTTGCCTGTGGATACATCTCTTCAACAGAGGGAATAAATACGATATCCACTCCTTGTGAGCGTGCTGTTTCCACATCTCTGGCTTCATCCCGCGGATAACTGTCAAAATCTTCATTAGGGCCAAATTGAATTGGATTAACAAATATGCTTAATACCACGATATCGCTCTGTTGTCTGGCTGCCTGCATCAAGCTTGCATGACCTTGATGAAGATAACCCATTGTTGGTACAAGACCTACAACAGACGCACTGGACCGAATCGCTTGACGCTTCAAGCTTAGTTCCTGTCTTAACTCTGCGATTGTCCGTAATACTTTCATGAGTTACTCCCCACCTTTTCCTTGCGTTGTCCGCCGTACAGTTGATCCAGAACACCATCCGCAGCATTGAATACATGCTCTTCGGCAGGGAACGAACGATCTTTCACTTCTTTCACGTAAGCTTCGATGCTGGTTCTGATTAATGTACCCACATCTCCATAGGTTTTGACAAATCGTTTGGGTGTATACGGAGAGGCGTATTGAACCACATCGTGGAATACCAGTACCTGACCATCACAGCCTCGTCCTGCTCCAATTCCGATGGTAGGGATGGACAGTTCCTCCGAGATCGCCCGTGCAACTTCTTCCGTAACCAGTTCAAGCACAATGCCAAACGCACCTGCAGCTTCCAGAGCTTTGGCTTCGTCCATCAGGCGTTTCGCATCCGCTGCATCCTTGCCCTGAATGCGGTAACCACCAATCTGATTAACCGATTGAGGTGTCAGTCCGATATGTCCAAGAACAGGCACGCCTGCATGCACGACTGCTCTGACGGTGTCCGCTATCTCGACTCCGCCTTCCATTTTAACCGCATGGGCATGCCCCTCTTGCATCAGTCGACGTACACCTTTAAGCGTCTCATCCACGCTGCCATGATAGGTCATAAAAGGCATATCAGCCACAATAAATGTCTTCTCAGCACCGCGCACTACGGAACGTGTGTGGTATACCATGTCGTCGATGGTCACCGGAAGCGTCGAATTATAACCCAGTACTACATTGCCGAGTGAATCACCTACCAGGATCAGATCAATACCTGCTTCCTCTGCTAGGAGCGCTGTTGGATAATCGTAAGCCGTGATCATGGTAAGCGGCACGCCATCCTGCTTATATTTTTTCATTTTCACAATATTCAACGCTTGTTTGTTCGCCATTTTTTTCATGGCTCCTTTCTTCTTTTCAAATAAACGCAACAAAAAAACCTTTTAGTTTTCCACTAAAAAGTCCCGAAAAGTCAAAAAAGAGTCACTTGCGATCGTCCCTTCTGTCTCGGTCCTCTTCGGCTCAGAGCAGAATCCAACAACTCACTTAAACGTATTTCATTCTTGCACTGCGGTCTGCTTACATAAAACACATCAAAGCAGAACAAAGGTTACTGTTACGGGAGTGCAATTCGGTCTGCATTAGCCGATATCGCCTCACGAACACAGTATACCAAAGTTCTGCTCAAACTTCACGTCTTATGTTCATTTTACCAGTGAAAATTCGACAAATTGTTTATGATTTCCAGGAAATCTCACCAGAGATGATTAGCGTATGTTCTCCATCGTGCTTCTCCACGATAAGTGCACCAGAAGGGTCAAGACCAATTGCCTTCCCTTCAATCACACCATGAGGATTCGTCACTGTAATCTCTCGATTCATCGATACGGACAGGGCCTCCCATAGAGCTGAGATCACGCCAAATCCTTCTTTTTGATACAAAAAATACAACTGTTCAAGCTCCGTCAAAATGGCAGCCGTTAGTTTGGTGCGATCAACGGATTGACCCGTCTCCATCTTGAGCGAAGTAGCGATTGTGGTCAGATCTTCCGGATAATCCTCGGGATCAAAGTTCACGTCAACGCCTATACCTGCGATACAGTATCTGACTTCATGATCTTCTACCGTAGATTCAAGCAATATGCCACATACCTTGCGTCCGTCAATCAACACATCATTTGGCCATTTGATGCCCGCATCAGCTCCTGAACAAGCTCGAACGGCACGACATACAGCCACTCCTGTTAATAAAGTTAGCTGCGGCGTATGCTGAAGTGGTAGATCAGGGCGTAACAGGACACTCATCCAGATTCCTTTACCCGGAGGAGAGAACCACTGTCGACCGAAACGTCCTCTTCCTCCTGTTTGTTCTTCCGCAATGACCACAGCGCCTTCTGCCTGCCCTTGCTCAGCTAGCTTGAGAACATCCCCTTGCGTAGACAGGGTCGAAGCCAACAAAACAGCCTTACGGCCAAATACGGTTGTATCCAGGGCCAATTGGAGGCCAGTAGCGTCAATGCTATCCGGCTTCGTTAACAGACGGTATCCTTTGCGGGATACCGCTTCAAACTCATAACCCATGTCTCGCAACTTGTTCACATGTTTCCACACAGCGGTCCGACTGATGGACAGATTACGGCTGATCTCTTCACCCGATACGAATCGTCCTTCTGCATTTAATAACATATGTAACAGATCTTCATGTTTGGTCATCTTGAACCACCCGCTTCACTTCTGCACTTAATGCTTCATGCTGATTCGCTATCGTTCCAATCGCCGTTTCTCGTAACAAATGTTTCATTAGTTGCCCCAGCCAAGGCCCGCCTTTGCGCTGCACCATTTGTAACACTTGTTCCCCTGTAATATCCAACTCTTTCAAGTCATGCACAGGGATCGATTGACTCCATTCGGCTGCAAGCTCTTGTACTAATACAACCTGCATTTCTGCCGGTTCGGACTGATTCCGCCATTCTGCTGGCAGTGCAGACTGTATTCGAAGCCAATCATCCGCCGCCTGAACGCCACAAGCCAGAACAGTAACGATCCAATCGGAACGGAGACTGACCGTATCCTTCGGCTCCTGCACGGAAGTATGAATCAACTGTTCCACCTGGAGGACCCCTGTTATACGAGAACGATGTTCATTGGAAAATGTCCACTGACGTAATAATACATCTGCTTCATCCTTGCTATAACCGCCAGCAATCAGGATGAGTGACCAACGAAGCAACACATGCTGACCTGACAATTGTTCCAGATTGGATAACAACATCTTGTTAAATCGGGTCGAGCTTACCGGCGCTTTGATATGCGCAAGGGAATCACTTCTGTATAACAGCTCCAACCCTCTTAGAGGATGCGGTCCAGACATCATTTTTACCATCTCGGTACGTACCCGTTCCATTGCTATATGTTGAAGCAGGTCTTTCTGCCTTACAAGACCCTTCCACGTGTTATGGGCAATTTTGAAATCAAATACTGAAGCAAACCGGACACAGCGGAGCATCCGCAGTGCATCTTCACCAAATCGTTCCATCGCAGAACCCACACATCTGACTCGCTCTTCCTTGATATCTGCCTGTCCACCGAACGGGTCAACGATTGTCCCAGTGACGTCCATAGCAAGAGCGTTCATCGTGAAGTCACGCCGCTGTAAGTCTTCCTTGATATCCTGAACAAATTGAACCGCAGCAGGTCTGCGATTATCCTGATATTCGGATTCTGTTCGAAATGTGGTCACTTCAAAGTAATAACCGCCTGAACGAACGGTAACCGTACCGTGTTGCAAACCTGTAGGAATACAATCGTCAAACAGTTCCATGACTTGCTCAGGAGAAGCAGATGTCGTGATATCCATATCGTCCACAACACGTTCCAGCAATTCGTCACGAACGCAACCACCTACCCAATATGCCTTGTAGCCATGTTTGTTTAATGTTGTGAGTACATTCTCACTTTGCATTGCCATTTCACGATCTACCTGTGTCCATTGAACCACCACATATCACCTCTTCTCTTGCCTGTTGTGGTATGCACAGTATGATTTCGTCTAAGAAATGATTAACCGCAAACCGGCTTCAGATTCGGAACTTCCCTTCCCAACACCCGGTAATATATCTGTTCATATTCATGCCGAATAGCATCATTGCAAAAGTCGTGATGCGCGCGCTGAAGACATGCTTCCCTGAACTCAGCAGCCAAACGATCGTCCGTCAACAAACGAATGGTGTTCTCGGCCATGGATTGTGTATCCCCAATCGCGGATAAGTAACCCGTCTTACCATGTAAGACCAGTTCCGGAATTCCTCCGGCCTGTGAACCGATCGTGGGTACGCCACAAGCCATTGCTTCGAGCGCCACAAGTCCGAAACTTTCCTTCTCCGATGGAAGCATCAACACGTCCGCCATGGAGATGACCTGAGCAATGTCATCCTGTTTGCCAAGGAAATGAACTTTATCATTCAAGCCGAGATCATTAATCTTCCATTGCATCTTCGGCAAATCAGGTCCTTCACCAACAAATAACAGTTTGGCAGGAACCTGCTCCTGTACCTGACGGAAGACCTCTACCACATCCTGAGTTCTTTTCACCGGTCGGAAATTGGAGATGTGCATTAATATTTTTTCGTCAGGCGTAGCAAAGTCTCTTCGCAGACTGGCAGCATCCCGCGGATAATATATTCGTTTGTCAATAAAATTATAGGTTAGATCGATTGGACGCTGAATATCCAGCAATTCGACCGTTTCTCGAATCAAATCTTGTGATACGGCAGTAACCGCGTCACTTTCATTAATGGCTAGACGGATCAGATCCTTCAGAGATTCATCCTGAGCCAGAACCGTAATATCCGTTCCATGTAACGTGGTAACCACTTTAAGGCCGTCCCCTACCATTTGTTTCGCCAGAAAGGCACATACTGCGTGTGGCACGGCATAATGAACATGCAGCAGATCTAGCTGCTGTGACTTAGCCACCTGAGCCATCTTTGTTGCCAGTGACAGGTCATACGGAGGGTAACGGAAAACATAATAATCATTTACTTCAACTTCGTGATAAAAAATATTTTTCTGGAACGTACCCAGTCTGAACGGGATACTGTTGGCAATAAAATGAACCTGATGCCCCTGTTCGGCAAGTAATTTGCCCAGTTCCGTTGCGACAACGCCAGACCCGCCGAGGGACGGATAACAGGTGATGCCGATTTTTAGCTTTTTATCCATCCTGTGGACGCTCCTTTGATCTCCCGCTTCATGCAGGTTGATATAATGCAATGGAATAATGAAACCCTTCGTTTCATTAAACGTAAAATGTGAAATCGCTTATTGGGCACCCGAGCCAAATTGATGAACCACGTAAGGTGTAATTGTAGCAAAACCTTCTGCAAACGGGATGAGACTGCGTTGTCCGAGCAAGGAATCGCGGGCTCTTACACGATCAATATACCCTTGATTCAATGGCGTTGAGACCGCTCCGTCTCCCAGTTCGAATTGGGAACGATAAGAGAGCAATGATGCTTCTTTTTGCTCATAGTGTTCCGTAATATCAACAATCAAATCCGTAGGTCCGATGTCATTAATAAAGTAAAAATAAAGTTCCTTCACCTGCACGGCAGGCATGTCCGGCAAGTAGTTGCGAAGCTTGGCGTTAAATACAGCCTCCTGCACAAGCTTACTGCAATTGACATGATCCGGATGACGATCTTCCCAATACGGAGCAAACACCATCCGAGGGGCATGACGCCGTATCTCAGCCGTCACCGCCTGTACATGTTCAGGCGTAAGATATAAGCCACGATCAGGAAGCCCCAGATTCGTTCGACACGAAAGACCGAGGACGCGGGAGGCTTGCTCCGCTTCCTCGGTTCTGCGCTCTACTGTTCCGTTGGAAGACATCTCAGCACGAGTCAGATCACACACGCCTACTTTCAAGCCGGCAGCGGTATGTTTGGCAATCGTTCCACCCATACCAATCTCCGCGTCGTCTGCATGTGCTCCAAAGATGAGAATATCCAGACTCATTCGGAATCACCTGAATTCAATCCAGCCTCCGGCTTGTACTTATGTACCAGCTCTCTCCAGGCAAAATCGCCACGATCCAGAGCCTTAACCAGAATCTCAGCGGTTGCGATATTGGTGGCAAGTGGAATTCCCTGCACATCACAAAGACGTAGCAACGCATTAATATCCGGCTCGTGAGGTTGTGCCATCAATGGATCGCGCAAGAAAATAATCAGATCCATCTCATTTTGCGCAACCAATGCTCCGATCTGCTGATCTCCGCCCAATGGGCCTGATTCGAATCGATGAATCTTCAGAGACGTTCCTTCCATAATACGAAGGCCTGTTGTTCCTGTAGAATATAATTGATGGTCCGTAAAAACAGGCTCATATGCCGTCACGAAGTTAACCATCTCTTCTTTTTTACGATCATGGGCGATAAATGCTATTTTCAACATGACAATCTCCTTTAGTCGATAAAGTGGTCAAATCCGTAGATCATTCCTGTATACTCCATAACCTTTTGCACACCAATCTTAACACCAGGCATATAACCTGCGCGCTCGTAGGAGTCATGCCGAATTTTGAGTGACTGTCCATAGTCTCCGAAAACAACTTCCTGCTGCGCGAATACACCAGGCAATCGTACACTGTGAATTCGGAAACCATTGTAATACCCGCCTCGTGATCCTTCAATCGTTTCTTCCTCATTTGGATTACCTTGACGAAGTTCTTCCCGATTGGCAGCAATCAGTTCCGCTGTTTTGATCGCAGTTCCTGAAGGAGCATCCAGCTTCTGATCTCCGTGATATTCGATGATCTCCACATTTGGCATATGTTTGGCAGCTTGTGCTGCGAATCGCATCATCAAAATGGCACCAATCGAGAAGTTAGGGGCAATAAGCCCTCCAATTCCTTTATCCTGGCACTGCTTGTCCAACTGTTCGATCTGCTCCGGCGTGAAGCCGGTAACACCCATGACAGGTCTGACTCCATGACGGATCGCGATCTCAGTATGTGCAAACGCAAATTGTGGTACTGTAAAATCAACCATAACCTGAGGTTTTGTTTCGGCAAAAGCCATTTCGATATCATCAGTCACCAGCACCCCACACTCTGGCAAACCAACAAGGGTTCCTGCATCCGTGCCTGCTCCGGAGCGGTTGACAGCCGCTGCAAGCTCCAATTCCGGGTCCTGAAGTACCAATTTCACAACTTCACGGCCCATACGGCCAGCCGCTCCGATCACGGCAACTCTGATTACTTCACTCATATTGACTGCATCTCCTCACTATGTTGGATCATATCGTAGAATCCATTTCAACTCGAAAGAAATCTTTGCAAAATGAATTCTTATTGAATGGATTTCATACGTTGCTTGATTTCCTGTAACATCTGATGCAGTTGCCCATTCTGCGGATCCAGCAAAATTGCCTCACGCAGCGCCTGAATTGCATAGTCAAATTCATTCAAATCACTGTAAGCCAGCGCAAGCATAACATGAGCTTCCACTGAGAGCGGATCAAGTTTGACCGCTTCTTCCAGAAGCGTAGACGCTTCCACATAGCGCTCCTGTGTTGCAATACCGGCCTGCTCCAACAGCAACTTCGCTCTGGAGGTCAATTGTTTTGCTTCCAACGTCTGCAGATGCAAAATATACTCTTCTGTTCCTGGCGACAATTCAACCGACTTGCGTGCATATTCAAGCGCTGGAACCAGATGTTTGCTGCGGGCGTGTGTAATGGAACAGCGATAATATAACTCCGCATGTTTTGGATGAGCGTGAATGGCTGACTCGAACCAACGAATCGCCTGTTCAAAATCATTTTGCAATATACAGCGGTAAGCCTGCTGCATATATTCTTCCGGTTTCATCATTAAGCTGACCCTCCCCGATCGGGTGATGGTACAGCATATGTAATCTACGCCTAATCGGTGTTTTTGGGAGTCCACCGATTGGCATCGCGGGTGTTAAATTTATGCATGACTTTATCGTGCGCCTCAGCCAGATCAATTCCCAGTGAGTTCGCAAAACAAATCGTGATAAATAAAATATCTCCAAGCTCAAGTTCAATGGAATTGGCTGCTTCGGAAGATTTCTTCGGCTTCTCGCCGAATTCATGATTCACTTCCCTGGCGAGCTCCCCAACCTCTTCAGACATCCGGGCCAACATGGCCAGAGGACTGAAATATCCCTCCTTGAACTGGGAGATATACTGATCAACCTCACGCTGCATTTCTGCGATGCTTTTCTCCATGAGAACGGATTCTCCTTTGAAATGATGTCGTATTTGTTCCTAATAATATCAGTTATTTAGATTCACTTCCACCATCATCAGCGACAAATCATTTTTAAAGAATCAATAAACAGGTATACTAGATGGGAATGATTGCTTCTTCATTCTAATTTATCTACAGCGAGGGATCTTATGAGCACTTCCAAAACCTGGATACAAGTTAAACTGGTTCTTCCCATCGTACTGGGTACAGCCTTATATGCCTTTGGGCTCCTCTATTTCATTATCCCCAACCAGCTTATGGAAGGTGGCCTCACCGGGGTTACGGTGCTGATCAATTACGCTTTTGGCATCTCACCTTCACTTACAACCTTGATTCTGAATGTTCCCCTCTTTCTGATTGGGCTCAAAATTTTGGGCGGCAGACAGATGATCTATACGGGTATCGGCATCGGGGCATTGACCGTTTTTCTATGGTTGTTTGAGAAGTTGATTCATATGGGCTGGATTGAACCATTACATACCGAGAATGACCTCCTGCTCGCAGCCCTATATGCAGGTGTCACCCTCGGAGCCGGCCTTGGCATTGTATTCCGTTGGGGCGGAACGACGGGCGGTTCAGACATCATTGCCCGTATTCTCAACCGCAAGTATGGATGGAGTATGGGCCGAGTATTACTGGGCATCGACTTTGTCATTATCGGGCTCTCTCTCATCTACATCCCCAAAGAAAAAATTCTGTATACGCTTGTAGCTGTATTCATCGCCTCTAAAGTCATCGACTTTATTCAGGAAGGTGCATATTCTGCCCGGGCATTTATGATCATTAGTGACCATGCACCCGAGATTGCGGACCAGATCACACGGGATATGGATCGTGGCGTCACCCTCATTCCAGCCATTGGCGCGTACTCTAAACAGGCCAAACACATGGCCTACTGCGTGATCTCCAGGCAAGAGTTCAGGAGATTGCAGACCATTGTACGTTCCATTGACCCGAGAGCTTTTGTCATCATCAGCGATGTTCACGATGTACATGGCGAAGGTTTCAAAGAAAGCTGATATAACACAGAAACTACAAGAAAACCTCTTTTTACATGAAGAGCCGTTAGCGTGGCTGTTCATGTGGAAAGAGGTCTTTTTTATATACCACTTATAGACCAGGATCCATCAAGTTCATATCCCATTAGCGCCGAAAAGGAAAAATCCCTTGTTGCTGCGCACGATACTTACGGTATCCGGCGTAACTTAACGTTGCCACAATGACCGAACTAATGAGCAGCCCGGCTGCCCTGCGATCAGGACCCTGTACAAACGGTACAAAGGCACTCTCGTCCTTCTCGCGACCAAACAACTTGTTCACCAGTTCCTCCCCATGGCCAACCATGCTCTTTAATTGAGCCAGATCAGGTTGCTTGGCAGCGGTAAGCCCTTTGGTATGAGATAACCAGGCGTCCATCTGAGCAATTTCATACGGTTCACGGCGAATCAGTGCGGCAGGACGAATCGTCTCATAATGCTCCTCCAGAACGGTGTAGCGGTTTGCCAGTACGGCCGCAGTTTGCCCTTGATTTGTAGCAGCGGATAAAGCGTCCAGATCGTTTTTCACGATTTTATAATACTGAAGCCATAAAGGCTTGGTTGGATTCGCGAGACTATCTGCTGCAAGTCTGAGTTTGGCAGAGGACTGCTGAAGAGAAGCGTCGTCATTTTTCACCTTCACAACGGCTTGTTTCACTTCAACTATGGTTTCGGACAAGGCGTGAATGCCCTCGACTGTTGTTTGTCCCTCAAAGGAGATATGCTCCAGACTTTTACTGATACGCAGAATGCTTCCGCGCACTTCTTCAATATTATTCTCGAGCGCCTGACGATACAATATGGCTGCTTCCTCATTCAGTTGTGCAATTGAATTGCTTGTGGACACTTGCTGATCTGAATTCGAATTTAATGCTTCACTTTGCGCGGATACACGATATGCTAAGTTCGTCCAAAGCAGCAGAGCTATGAACGATACCACCAATAAGCCAGTTTTGATCCCAAACGTTCTCTTCATGGACATCCCTCCCACCACCAATGTATGGCGGGGGACAGTTCATTAGAACAAGCTCAAGATCGGATATCAGGTTCGTTTCGCTTGTCTTAAGGCCAGCCACGCGCACAGAATGCTCACCAGTGTCAGTCCGAATGTGAAATTACGCACACCATCTACACGATCATAGAGGGAAGCGGGTAACCATGGGTAAATATCATATGTATAATCCATCGTATCGTTCAACAGCGTCCAGAGACCTGCAACGACAAGGGAAGCCCAGCGGAAGCCGAAAAAGCGTACATAAATAAGAGCTTCAATGGCCATCGCACTATGCGAAGCAATCAACATCCAGTCTTGCCAGTGCTGTGTACCACCTTGCATCCAGCCAGCGAAAATAATGGATACAGCCCACACGCCATATTTCACAGAGGTGACCACGGCAAGCGCCTGAATCACATGTCCGATCCGTTTGATAATGATGGACCGTGGTGGGTACAAGATCCATAACAACGCTAAAGTAAAAAACAAACTCGCTGTTGGACTATCCGGCACAAATACGATCTGCCAAACCGGCTGCTCAGCCAGCGTCAATTTCATTTGCTCTCCGTACCAGATGTATCCGTATACCGTTCCTACCGCATTACACCAAAATAATAGCCACAGGAAATAACGATTGGTTAGAAATTCCCTACTCCAGAAATACGATAAAGCCACATTCCCTGCCCCTTCCTTCATCAATATTGTGCACGATACAGTGCTGTCCAAAAAAAACACTTCAAAAAAACCTGACCGCATAAACGATCAGGTTTCATTGGTTATTTCGATTTTACTGTTCTGCTTTCTGTTTCGCAAGCCATTCGGTCAGATGAGTGATCTCTTCATCCGTGACACCTTGAGCGATGGCGTTATTGTACTGAGGAGGCATCTGGTTATAACCATCTTTAATGATGGTCAGAATCTCTTCCTGGCTGTGCTTGTCACCCACACCCCGAAGTGAAGGTCCACTTGCGCCCTTCATATCAGCCGCATGGCAGCCAATACAACCGGCCTTCTTGTACGTTTCCATTGCAGGATCATCCTGTTCCACGATCGCAACTTCTTCTTGCTGTCCAGGTGCATTGGAAACGGGTGGGAGTCCCTGTTCACGCCTCTCCAGCGCTTCTTCTTCACGTTGAATGTGTTCAGGTTTCTGTCCACTTGCTTCCAACTCATGCTCGTAGTGCGTCCACGCTACATTTGTCAGGTAAAATACAGAAATGACCGACAAAATCATCAGTGATGAAGCAATCGGGCGTTTATAGAAACGCCGCTCCTTGCCTGTATCCAGGAATGGTGCCAGCAGCAAAGCTCCAAAAGCGACTCCGCTGACCCCCAGTACCCCGAGCAGAACGTAATCGCCCGATGCGTAAGGATACTTCAAGTACTGATACAGAAAAAGGAAGTACCAGTCCGGCATAGGAATTACGGATGCGCTCGGATTGGCCGGATAGCCCAAAGGTGCAGGTTCTGAGATCGTGAGAACCAGAATTCCCACCAATACAACGACACCAACCATCCATTCTTTCAGCAGGAAGTTGGGGATAAAGGCTTCTGATTTGCCGGGATACGCCGTGTAATCAGGAGGGGTAATGAATCCCGCCCCTTTACGGACCCGTGAATCACCGACAAAGATAACCTTTTCCTCATCATCCTTCTTATGTCCGTGAGCCATTGCGATTCCTCCCTTCTCAGTTTATAGTGGTCCCGAAATGCCCTGTCTGCGGATCATGATAAAGTGTCCGACCAGAAGCACCAGAAGCACAGCGGGGAGGAAGAATACGTGCAGGGCAAAGAATCGGGTTAGTGTCTGTGCACCAACAATCGTACCGCCTTGCAGGAATTCTTTAATAATCGGTCCCAGCCAAGGAACCGTATTGGCAATCTCCAGTGTTACTTTTGTTGCAAAATAGGCTTTGTTATCCCATGGCAACAAGTACCCTGTCAGCCCCAGGCCCAACATGACGAAAAAGATCAGCATGCCAACAACCCAGTTCATTTCACGCGGTGCCTTGTAAGAGCCTGTAAAGAACACACGCATCGTATGTAAGAACATCATTACGATAACCAGACTGGCTCCCCAGTGGTGCATGCCGCGAACAATTTGGCCGAAGGCTACTTTGGTCTGCAGGTACTCCACACTAGCGTAGGCATTGATAATATCAGGTACATAATACATGGTCAGGAACATGCCTGACAGAATCTGAATAACAGTAATAAAGAACGTCAATCCACCAAAGCAGTACACGAATGCGGAAAAGTGATGAGCCGGATTTACATGCTCTGGAACTTCATGATCCGCAACGTCCCGCCAGATTGGCGTGATGTCAAGACGCTCGTCAATCCAGTCATAGACATTTTTAAACATCTGCGTTCACGCCTCCTAATTCACTCGGGTGTTCGGAACAATGTCGCCCAGATATACCCAACCCTGCTCTTCCTTGACTACGTACTCATCCAGCGGTTTGGGGGCTACGGCAAGATTCTTCCCTTCCTTGTCATAGTGCGCGCCATGGCAGGGGCAATGATACTCGTCAGGGTACTGCTTGTCACTATTCCAGCCTACTGTACATCCCAGATGTTTACAGATAGGTGAGAGTGCATAAATTTTACCCCGCTCGTCTTTGCGAATCCACGCCACTAACGATGCATTACTCAGATACCAACCATCCTGTTGTTTAAGTTCAAAGGTGAATTCTTGAGGCTCATTCGTAATTTTGCTGATTTCAGCTACTTTGACAGAGGTGCCTTCTCCCTTATGTTGCAAAATCGGGTCCACCGCAAAACGGACCATAGGAAGGATTGCACCGGCGGCCATGTAGGCTGTAGCTCCACCAAGCGTGTACGTCAAAAACTGCCTGCGTGACATCTCCATGCGGCTTGGCAATTTCAATGAAGCTTCGTGGTGGTCATGCTCACTGCTCATACTGTCTCCAACCCCCTTTTTCAGCCAACTCTCTCAAACGTTTTCATTTTCATAAATTCCACGACTTACTAGAACATACATAATCATATAGTAGCCCTAGAACACCGTCAAGAATTTGTCACACATTTTTAAGGTTCAATTGTAAGCGTTATTAAAAAATTGTTGTAAAATTGTCACATTTGTCGCTAAAAACTATTTTTTCCACAACTCTCGTATCTTTTCCCCTATAAATCTCGCAATCCCTTCTTCTCCGACCTCATGACTTAAGACGGACCGACTCAAAACCAGATCAGCAGCTGGAATTTCCACGCCGTCCAAATGACCATCTGATGACATAATAACCACATATTTGAATCCTGAGGATTTAAGCTGTGCGGACAAGGAATTTAATGTCATTGACAATTCCGAATTAGCATAATGAAAGGCTGGATAAGTCATGATTCTCCCTTTGAAAGGAATTTCGACCAGATCCAGAAAATCTCTCAGCCGCTCCAACGCCTCGGTAGCTTCAACTGGCGACTGCTCACCGCTAAGAGCTGTGTATGGAATAAGGCATGTATCCAGATAGAGTTGCAGTTCAGCCCAGCTGTCTTGAGTCATCTCACTGAATTTCAATTCCCTATATCCCCTCTCTATCCATTTTATTCCCATATTATATATGACTATATCTTATAAATCCAGACATTCATTTCGGAATTACACATATCAAAAAAAGGAAACACGCATCTGCGCATTCCCTTTTATCTCAGAAAGGAACTATTTTGCTAATCAGTTTATGGTCCTCAGTTCATCCGTCAGACTCCGGAAAGCTACTTCGTCTCCGGTAGCTAACGCTTTATCGATTTCCAAATAGAGCTTCTCGCTGCGCTGTTTGCGAAGCGCTTCGTCCCAAACCATCTCAGCTGCCAGCCCCAACATGACTTCATACGTAACTTTCATTTTATCCAATAGGATGCACCTCCAAAACGGATTTAAGAGCTCCTATATTCTTTTCCTTTGGTAACATAACCCAGTGAAGTTCTGGACATCCGCTCCAGATCGGCATCAGTCAGCTCACGTATCACTTTGGCAGGTGTCCCCAAAGCAAGAGTATAGGGCGGAATTTTACTATTCTCAGTAACAACAGAACCGGCTCCAATCAGCGTATATTCGCCAATATCGGCTCCATTCAGCAGAATGGCTCCCATGCCGATTAATGATCCTGTTCCAATACAACAACCATGAATGATCGCTGTATGTCCTACTGAGACATCATCTCCCACAATCAAAGGTTGATCAGTATTGACATGCCCGACAACGTTATCTTGAATATTACAGCGCTTTCCAATGATAATAGGAGCCAAATCAGCCCGAAGGACTGCATTGAACCAGACGGAAGACTCTTCTCCCATTCTCAAATCACCGATCAGTTTTGCACCTTCAGCCATATATACCGAAGGGTGTAACTGAGGTTGTAGACCTTTGTATGGAATTATCATTATTATCACTCCTTAATTTGGGAGTGATTTTAGCAACTTGTCCTTCACTTGTCAAACATGATAGGCGTAATGTCTCCTGAGATGGAGCGACAGGATGCAGCAAGACGTGTGCCCCAGGCTGTCATTTGTATAGTCCTGCCTTCCTCATGTTCCCCAATACGGACCATGCCAAGATGCAACATCATTTTAACAATTCTGTTATCATAAATGGCCTCGGCCGTATCATAGTAAAACGGCTGAATGAACGGACCGATCTGACGAAACAGCGACTCGGCGGTTGACCATTCTTGGGCACATTCGCCTGTCCAATACACAATAGAGGACAGATTGGGAATAGCACCTTTATACAATCTTAACCAAAACCTAAATAGCTGTATCATTTCGGCTGTTTTCTCAGCTCCCAGCTTGTCTTCTCCAGCTGGTGATAACTTCAGCGTGCCTTGCTCCTCACGAACCAGCCGATGGTGAAATGCATAGTCGTAGAGAAGTGCGAAACGATCCGGGTAATCCTTGAAGGAACGGCCATATCCGAATCTCCATCCACCTTTGCCCACCAATTCCTCACTAATGTGCAGATGCTCCATAATCTGCTGTTGAGAGCGACGGTACATCATGCCTTCAGCGTTAAGGGCAATTTCGTGCTGCTGGACAAACTGCAGGAACAACTTGAGATCATCCGCTAAGAGATGATACTCATCCCGATACATGGGTGGTTCCGTTGTTTTGGTAATCCCTGCTCGCAGATGTGTGGATAACACATCCCTGAATCTTAATTTCAGATCCTGGGGTACCTGATACAAATACCTGGTCTGCTGCGTTGTCCCATTGAACAACCATCCACTCTTATTGAAGCGAACGATGAGATCACGTGGACTCGCGCCAGCCTCACTCTCCTTTTTGTCCATCGATTGACGGGCTATGGCAATGAGTTCTTCCATACCATAATACTGGCGAGGATCAAACAACAAGTTGTTCAAAAAGCGCTGATCTGCTTGATTCAGTTGACGTACCTGCTGCTCAAAAAAGGGTCTGCTGCCCAATGTAGTGAGAATACTCTGGATGAGTTCATGTTTGGAATTGGGCTTGCATTCACATTGGTAATAGTCTGCTATTCGATTAAGCTGGCCAATATCGGCAAAAGTAAGCATATCCGCTAGATTCATGGGTCCATCGCCTCGCCCGTTAACTACTTCGACTGCTGATTCGGAGCCTGAAATAGTTTGGTTTTGTAAACATCGTTGACGGAATTCCCATAATCTAAACCTCTTTTTGGAAATCTTTTATGTTTTAAACCATACTATGCCCCGAGTTGGTCAATCAGAAGAAAAATGAGAGGTTTGAAATCATATACAGTCTTTATTTCCCCATAAAACGCAAAAAAAAAACAACCCAAGTTGGATTACTCAGGTTGTTTCGCTGTGTCCAAAGACAGATGTCGTGTGCAATTATATAACAGTGGACTCCAGTCATCACGTTCCTTTTCCAGGATCGTCAGTGACAGGTTTCCAATCCGTTCTGTATACCGATCTTTAAACAAAGCTGTTAACAGATTGGCTAAGAAAGCTCCGTGAGTGACAATGAGTACGTTTTGGTCCGAATAGGCAGACCATAGATCTTCCAGAAACGCCAGTGCACGAATCTGGATATCCGCTATCTGCTCCTGTCCCAAGTCTAATGTCTCCCAGGCTTGGCCCCAACGGGCAACCCGTTCTTCTGAAGTCAGACCTTCAATCTGACCAAAAGCCCTTTCTTTCAACCGTGCGTCTGGCTCAAGCAAAGGTACATTCAACAGCTTGGAGATAATCTCCCCTGTTTCCTGTGCCCGCGATAATCCACTTGTGATGATATAGTCCCATTGGTATTCTTCCGTCAGCAGACGTCTTCCCAAGCGCTCTGCCTGTTCACGACCTTCTCCATTCAGAGGAATATCCGTCTGACCCTGTATACGGCCCGCCGCATTCCAGTCTGTAAGACCGTGACGAATAAGCCCGATTCGCACTTACATCCCTCATTTCTCCACACGGCGAACGAAAGGTTATTACCTATGCACTCGCACCTTGTTTGCGTTTATTCGTTGTTCGATGCATACGTCCAAGAGAAAATAACGCCATTCCTATTGCAAGTAAAGAGAGGGCCATCCAATACTGTGGATAAGCAGGTCCCATGCTCACAACAAAAGGTTCTATGATACTTCCTCTGTCCGCTCCAGTCATGTTGTACTGATACATGCCAGAGGACGATGGTCCGCTTCCGGCAACCCCTGTCTCCAGGATACCCGTAGTAACAACTTTGGTTTGCTCAGCTTCTGATACGTCTGGCTTAAACATTGCCATATACAGAAAGCTGCATAAAAAAATAGCCAGGAACGCGGCAATCCACAGAGACATATGCTTGCGGATCACAGCAGAGAAACGATTAACCTTTACCTCTTCCGGCAGTAACCATGGAGACTCCGCGTAGATCCGGTCCATAACGTTACGGTTCACTCTCTCTGCTTGTTGTTCTGTCACTGGAACCGGAATGCTGTGCAGCAAGATCTGAGCTTCTTCCCAGACCTCAAACTGCTCGGAGCACTCTTCACAACCAGCGAGATGAGCATGAAATGCAATCCGCTGAGGATGAGTTTCCGGCAAGTCCCAGACCAGTGCAAACAGTTCCTGGGCTTCATTGCAATTCATCGGTTCTTCATCCCTTCATATGGCTCGTACACCGGTTCGAAGAAATAAGGTTCCAATTGAGTTTTTACGCTTGATCTTGCTCTGAATAATAGCGATTTCACAGAACTGACGCTCTGCCCAAGAATATTCGCAATCTCTTGGTAGTCTAGTTGATCATACTCACGGAGTATAATCGCAGAACGCTGCTTCTCCGGCAAATTGTTAATCGCATCCCTAACCAGCATCACCCGCTCGCTGCGTAGTACAGCATACTCCGGTGTATTCTCCGAAGGAGCAACGGGAACAATCCCGCTCTCTTCAAGTGGGACATTTCCGCTGCGCTGTTTGCGAAGCTCACTCAGTACCGTATTTCTCGCAATGGTATATAACCAGGTTGAGAATGAGGCATCCACCTCACGGAAAGAGTGCAGACTGCGGAACGCCTTATAGAAAGTCTCAGAACAGAGATCTTCCGCAAGCAGCTCCATATTGGAACTTTTCAACATATGATATACGAAAGCCAGTATTTTACGCTGATAACGACTCATCAGCTCGGAATATAACTCCAGGTTACCTTCCTTGATCTCTCGAATCAACTGGGAATCCGTCATTTGAGTGCGACCCCTCCTCGCCCATCCATGTGCTTCTCCCCGTTCGACTCTATCCATGTATTACCGAACAGGCACAAAAAAGTTGCGGTTCTCACCGCATATAAAAAGCGTTCAGCGCCATAACTGGCCTTCCCGCCAAATTCCCCTATGTAATGGCAATTTCCCCAACGTTTCTACATTAACAGTATTTATTGTACAACGGTCTGCATCATCCTGGCAAATCCATTGGTATCCACAGAACCCGACCTGTCATTCATATGCAGTCATTTTCACGTTCATGACTTCATTTTGAGCCTTTTTGGTAACTCTTGCTTATATAGACGGACGACATACCGAAAAGGTTACAAAAATGTGATATTTATTGGATCTAAGGTATCCTAACAGATTAAGGAGGGAGATGTAAATAGAGGATGTAAGTTCAAATGTAACTATTAACATATCAATGCCTTTCCCATAACTTTTTAAGACAAAAAAAAGACCGCTTACATAAGCGGCCATTGCTCACGTGGAGCAATACAGTTATTGGATAGGAGTGGAGAGAAACCATACTGTACCCTTATTATATGTATACGTTTTCATTTTGTCAACACTTTCAGTAAAATTGTTTGAATTAATTATATCTTTCGGTAAATCAGGATAATACATCCTTTTTTTGTGTGACTGAAAATCAAATAACAACTCCAATATAACCTCACAAAAAAGAGGGCTTTCGCCCTCTTTCTCGTCTTATATCCACACTTGATAGCCTAAGGAATCCAATAACGTCTTGGCTCGTTCCATATCTTCTTCCTGACGGAAAGACAGACGCATAATGCCCGGCACATCCACCCGGTTTTCGATAATCTCCAAGTTGCTCAAGTTGATATCATTCGCCCCAAGCTCAGTTGCGATCTTACCGATCATACCCGGTGCATCCTGGACATCAGTATATAGATCAAATAACGGAGAAATCATGCCTTTGCGTCGTTCTGGTAATATACTGCGGAACTCGCGGGCCTGACGGAATGCCTCCTCTATGCCTTCACCGTTCTTATGCTCCAACATATCCGTAAAGGCCGTCATCTGGCTATTCCAGTCCTTAAGCAAGCCCAGCAGTACATCACGGTTGCTAAGCAAGATATCTCTCCACACAATCGCATCACTGGACGCAATCCGGGTAATATCCCGAAAACCGCCTGCAGCCAGCATTTTATACAGTGGATTCGACTCATTATATTCACGCACCTGATTCACCAGCGCAACAGCAATAACATGTGGCAGATGACTAATCGCCCCCACGATGTCATCGTGCAACAGAGGCTCCACACGCACGATCTGTGCCCGCGTATACGCAAGCAGCTCAGACAACCTGCTGTAGGCTTCCTCAGGTACATGTTCTGAAGGGGTTAAGACATAGTATGCATTCTCAAACAACACGGCTGAGGCCGCATCTACGCCTGCACGCTCCGACCCCGCCATAGGGTGACCACCAATGAAGTAAGCGTCAGTTAACCGCACATGCTCGGCACAAGCGGCAATGGAAGCTTTAGTGCTTCCTACGTCCGTGATGATACATCCTTTTTTCAATGGCAGCTTGGAGAGCTTTTCGAAATAGGATTCAAGCAAACCTACGGGAACGCACAAAAAAATAAAGTCGGCATCCTCTACCGCTTCTTCCAGAGAGAGCGTAGCATCATCCACTACACCGCTCGCTATGTACTTGTCCTTCAGTTCATCCAAGTGGGCGTAGCCCATCACGGTTACATCTGGCTTGCCTTTGAAGCAGAGCGCCAGTGAACCGCCGATGAGTCCTACACCAATCATTGCAATTTTTAGTTTCATGGGTCCTCACTCTTTCATCGCCAGTCTTAAGGGCGTGCTACCGCCTTCTCAGCCAGCGTGTTCTCCAGTGCCGTGACAAATGCACGGTTCTGTTCTGATGTTCCGACGGACACACGAATGTAAGTTGGGTATACGTGGAATCCTGAGCGAACGATAATGCCTTGTTTGAGCAAGGATTGGAACGCATTTGCCGAAGGCATATTCAGGTCAACCATAATGAAATTACCCTGTGAAGGGAAATACGACAATCCGAGGCGTGCAAATTCATTTTGCAGGTAATCCCGATCCGTTGCATTCCGCTTCGAGCACTCTTGAACAAAATCCTGATCCAGTAGTGCAGCTTTTGCCGCAACCTGTCCAAAACGGGAGGTGTTAAACGGTTCACGTACACGGTTAATCAAATCAATAATTTCGGGACGTGCAATACCATACCCGATCCGGAGCGAAGCCAAACCGTAAATTTTGGAGAATGTCCGCAGGATAACCAAGTTCGGATACCGTTCGATCAATGGTATACTTTGCGGGTATGCTTCATCGGTTACGAATTCATAATAAGCTTCGTCCAGTATGACCATCACATGAGCAGGCACACGGTCCATAAAGGCTGTAAGTTCCTGCTCGGAGATAATCGTACCTGTCGGATTATTTGGATTACACACCCATACTGCTTTGGTTTTGTCGTTAATTTGCGCGAGCATCGCGCTCAGATCATGCGTGCCATCTTTCAGAGGCACTTCGATGGACACGGCACCCTCAATATCTGCATTGCTTTTATATACAGAAAATGTCTGATCTGCCATAATGGTCTCGTCACCCGGCAAGAAGAAAGCTCTCGTGATCAAAGCAATAATCTCATCGGAACCACAACCAAATATTAAGTTGTTCCGTTCAACGCCAAGATGCTTGGCAAGAACTCCCGTCAGCTCAACCGAGCTACCGTCTGGGTATATGCTTATATTCGTCATTTCTCTCGTAATGGCTTCCAGGGCGGCAGGAGAACTGCCGTACGGGTTTTCGTTGGAGGCCAGCTTGATGACTTGTTCAAGCCCCAGTTCACGTTTCACTTCTTCAATCGGTTTGCCCGGCTGGTACACAGGCAGATTGACAATCTGGGATTTCGGTTTCAACCCGACCGCCTCCTGTTATTGAAATAATGTTAGACACGAATCAGCGTGCACCTCATGTGTCCAAAGATGTCCTTTCAGGACAACTCTATCCCTTTAATTGTGCCACAAAGTTGCGAATTTGCAACAGTCCCGCTGCACGCGTATCCGGATTTTCAAGCAGAGGAATCGCATCTTCCACCTGACGAACAATGGCACTACCTACAACAACGCCATCGCAGATGCGGGAGAAATGTGCCACCTGCTCATGACTGGAGATACCAAAACCTACAGCTACAGGGAGGTCTGTCAGACTTTTCACCGTCTCAATAAAGCTCTCTACTCCATCAAAGAAAGAAGCTCTCTCTCCGGTTACCCCAAGGGATGATACACAATAGATAAAGCCCCTCGCGCCCGTTACAATCCGCTCAATCCGGGCATTAGATGTAGGTGCAACAAGCGGCACCAGATGCACACCAGCACGATTTGCGCGTTCTCGCATCTCTTCCGCTTCCTCAATCGGCAGGTCCGGAATGATCATGCCACTAATATCGTGTTTGACCAATTCATCAAAGAATACATCCAGGCCTGTCTGCAATACCGGATTATAATAGGTGAACAGTACAAACGGCAGTTTCACACCTGCCTTACGAGCATTTGCAGCGGTTTCCATAACAGTACGAATGGTAATCTGGCTCTTCAGCGCACGTTCGGAAGCGCGCTGAATGACTGGGCCATCTGCAAGCGGATCGGAATAGGGAACACCCAGTTCCAAAATATCCGCTCCAGCCTGTTCAAGCTCCTTGATGATATCAATCGTTGTGTCCACATCCGGGTCTCCCACGGTTAAAAATGGAATAAGTGCCGTACGATTCTGTTCCTTCAATTGCTGGAAGGTCTGGTCCATCAGATTCATCCCAAGTCACCTCCCGTGTATTTCATGATGGATTCAACATCCTTGTCTCCACGTCCCGACAGACAAATGACTACAATATCATTTGCTGTAAGTTCAGGCGCCAGTTTGACAACTTGGGCAACCGCATGTGCAGACTCCAGAGCAGGAATGATTCCCTCCGTCCGACATAGGAGTTGCAGGGCATCCAGTGCTTCCTGATCCGTGATCGGTACATATTTTGCCCGTTCAATATCCTTGAGATAGGAATGCTCCGGACCAACACCCGGATAATCAAGTCCGGCCGAGATGGAATGCGCTGGCTGAACCTGTCCATACTCATCCTGCAACAGGTAACTCATAGAGCCCTGGAATACACCATGCGTGCCTTTGGTCATCGTTGCAGCGTGATACTCGGTTTCGACCCCTTTGCCTGCGGCTTCAACACCAACAAGCTTCACATCCTGATCACCGATAAATGGATAGAACATACCGATCGCATTACTTCCTCCACCAACAGCGGCTACAATTACATCCGGCAAACGCCCTTCGATCTCCTGAATCTGACGACGGGTCTCATCACCAATCACACGTTGGAAATTCCGCACCATCATCGGATATGGATGAGGACCAACCACTGATCCGAGCACATAGAACGTATCCTCTACATTGCTGACCCAGTAGCGAAGTGCTTCATTACCAGCATCCTTCAGTGTCCGTGTTCCGGACGTCACCGGAATTACTTCTGCTCCGAGCAGCTTCATCCGAAATACGTTTAACTGCTGACGTTCTGTATCTTCTTCGCCCATAAATACTTTGCATTCCAGTCCAAGCAATGCGGCTACGGTTGCGGTCGCAACGCCATGTTGACCTGCACCCGTTTCGGCAATAACTTTCTTTTTGCCCATCCGTTTGGCAAGCAAACCTTGTCCAATGGCGTTATTAATTTTGTGCGCGCCTGTATGATTGAGATCTTCACGTTTCAGATAAATTTTCGGTCCGCCCAATCGGCGTGACAATTGCTCTGCATGATACAATGGCGTTTCACGTCCAGAATACTCGCTTAGCAGATAGTTCAGTTCCTTGTTAAATTCCTCATCTTCAGAGAAGTGGCTGTATGCCTCCTCCAACTCAATAAGTGCGTTCATTAGTGTCTCAGGTACAAAGCGGCCTCCGAAGTGACCGAAACGCCCGTGTTGATCCGGCAATTGATGTGTCATGCCTGCTTCACCCTTTCTACGAATGCTGTAATTTTGGCAATATCCTTCACACCTTCAGTCTCCACGCCGCTGGATACATCGACGCCGAAAGGTGCATATGTCTGTATTAGTTGTTGTACATTGTCCGGCTGCAACCCTCCTGCAACGAACAGAGCAATTCCGCGACTTTTCGCCCATTCAGCATAGGCAGGGATTCGCTCCCAGGCAAACGTTTTCCCGGAGCCCCCTCCATATAGAGGATCATGGGTATCAAGCAATATCGCATCCACGTATTTATCATAAGTATCAAGAGCCCTTATGGCTGCATCATCAGCTTCCGGTCCCGTTTCATCTTTGGGAAAAGAAAAAACTTTGAACACTGCGGCATTCCACCGTTGCTTCACCTGCTGGCAAAATTCCGCAGTCTCCTGTCCATGCAGTTGAATAACATCCAGCTGAGCAATATCCATAATGTGTTCCAGTTCTTCGAGCGTAGGATTCACAAATACACCCGCAAGCTTCGGCCGATCATAGGTAGACCATTCGAACAACACCGTTCTTAATGCAGCAGCCTGCTCGGGTTCGATTCGGCGGCGTGATTTGGCAAAAACAACACCAATGTAATCCACAGGCAAGTTTATCATCGATTTTAGCACTTCAACGTCCTGAAGTCCACATATTTTTACGGCCGCTGGCAGCGGGTTTCTCAGTTCTGACATACTGTCGCCTGTGCCATCGTGTAAGGAAGTATTCATCATTTGGGTCCCATCAGATCATATACAGCCGCCTCGACATCATCCTTGCGCATGAGATGCTCACCTACGAGAATACCATGAACACCGGCCTGGATCAGAGGTACTGTTGATTCTGGTCCGTCAATACCACTTTCGCTAATCAAGGTAACGCCACTTGGAATCAATTCCGTCAAATCCAGTGTCGTGTTCAGGCTGGTTTCGAATGTTTTCAAATTACGATTGTTGATGCCCACAAGTGTTGCCTGCGGAATCTCCAATACCTGCTCCAGTTCTGTTCGATCATGGACTTCAATCAAGGCATCCAGCCCCAAACTTTTGGCAAATTCCAGATATTGACGAATCTGTTCAGGTGTCAGAATGCTGGCAATCAACAGTATCGCATCCGCACCCAGTAATCTTGCCTCGGCAATCTGTCGTTCATCTATAATAAAATCCTTGCGCAATAGCGGAATGTTCACTGCTTGATGGATAGCCTGCAAGTACTCGTTGCTGCCTTGAAAATACGACACATCTGTTAATACGGAGATGCAGTCTGCACCCGCTCGCTCATAAGCAGCAGCAATCTCTACCGGATGAAAATCCGGACGAATTAACCCTTTGGATGGCGAAGCCTTCTTCACTTCAGCAATAAGGCCGAGTTTGCGATTGCGTCCGCTTGATAATGCTTTTTCAAACCCCCGAGTTGCGGGTAGTTGTTCGATTTTTTGGATAGCTTCATCCATGCGAAATGTCTGTGCAAGAACTTCAACTTCTTTATGTTTGGTTGCAACGATTCGATCAAGATACATGACTGTACGCCTCCGTTGTATGAATTAACTGTTCAAGCTTCCCGGCAGCTTTGCCCGAATCTACCGCTTCTGCAGCAAGTGTCACCCCTTCAGCAATGCTATCTGCAAGACCGGATACATAGATGCACGCTCCGGCGTTCAACAGAACGACATCACGATAGGCACTCTGCTCACCCTGGAAGATCCTCTTAATAATTTCGGCATTCTGTGCCGCATCTCCTCCAAGTACCGCTTCGAGCGGATGCAGAGACAAACCCATATCACGTGGATCAATATCATAGGTGTGCACTTCACCATTGCGAAGTTCAGATACCTGAGTTGGTGCCGAGATACTGATTTCATCCAGACCATCATGGCTGGCCACAACCAACGCTCTTTTGAGACCAAGACGATTCAGTACTTCAGCAATCATCGGCGTCCGGGAACGATCATACAGGCCAAGCAGTTGGCGATCTGCTCCCGCAGGATTCGTTAACGGTCCGAGCATATTGAAAATGGTACGAACCCCCAGCTCTTTTCTTGGTCCTGCTGCATGTCGCATGGAAGGGTGATATACCTGGGCAAAACAGAAGCAGATTCCGATATCATCCAGACATTGTCTGGCCTGCTCCCCGTTCAGATGGATATTTACACCGAGTGCCTCTAATACATCTGCACTACCCGCTTTGCCTGAAGCTGAACGGTTGCCATGTTTGGCGACCCGAACCGAGACGGCCGAAGCAATGATCGCGGATGCTGTGGAAATGTTGAATTTGTGAATACCCGATCCACCTGTTCCACAAGTGTCCAGCAAGCCGCTGCCATCCGTTAGAATTCGTCCGCCCTGACCACGCATGGCTTCAGCAAAACCGGTGATCTCATCTACCGTTTCACCCTTCATCCGTAGCGCCATCAGCAAACCTCCGATTTGAGCCGGCGTTGCCTCACCTCTCATGATCGAGTACATCAAATCTCTTGCTTCGGCTTGCTCCAGATGGCTGCCCTCTAGAATCTTCGCCAGGCCATTTTTCATGCCTTCCTCACGAGTAATCTCAGCAATAGGGGTTACAGGGTTCTCATTCATTATTGGGTTTATGTTCATCTCCGGTCTCTCCTCTCTCAGTTCTTAGCGGCCGCTGGTGTGAAAAAGTAGTCTGCATTCGCCAGTCTCAACGTGCTGTCCTTTTCTTTGGCAGGAAACATTGCTTCTGCTGTTCGAATCGCTTTGAGCAACGCTTTAGCTTTGTTAACCGTTTCCTCATATTCATTCTCAGGCACAGAATCCCATACGATTCCCGCTCCGGCCTGTACATAAGCTTTTCCTTTTTTGAAAATAATCGTACGAATCGTAATACAGGAGTCCATGTTACCCGAGAATCCGAGGTATCCGATCGCTCCGGCATAAGCACCCCGTGCCTCTTTCTCCAGTTCCGCGATAATCTCCATTGCACGCAGTTTCGGTGCTCCGGATACAGTACCCGCTGGCAAGCATGAGAGAAACGCATCGAAGAAATCCTTGTCTTCTCTAAGCTCGCCCGTAACGTTGGATACCATGTGCATAACGTGAGAATACCGTTCAATCTCCATGAACATGTCACACTTCACACTGCCGAAGCTGGATACCCGGCCCAGATCGTTACGACCCAGATCAACCAGCATCAGATGCTCCGCGCGTTCCTTCTCATCCTGGAGCAGATCAGCAGCGAGTGCACGATCTTCCGCTTCTGTTGCCCCTCTTGGACGTGTGCCTGCAATCGGTCGTGTTTCCACACGATTTCCATCCACCTTGACCAAAGCTTCAGGCGAAGTACCAACAATAATCTCATCATCCATTTTGAGGTAGTACATATAAGGTGATGGATTCAGGGTCCGAAGCACACGATACACGTGAAGCGGAGAAACTTCCGTATCAATGTGGAAACGCTGGGATAATACCACTTGAAAAATATCACCTGCGCGAATGTAATCTTTGGCTTGCTCCACATTACCGATAAACTGCTCTTTCGTGAGGTTGGAGCGGATGTCCCCCAGCTCCACGTCTCCCGGAATGGAACGCGGATTCAGGTTCTCCCCTGGTCCTTGCTGTTGCAAACGTTCTGCGGCCTGCTCCAGCTTCTCCGAAGTCACTGCATACGCTTGACGTATCTCGTCATCCGTTGCACCGTCCTTGACGTGTACATTACCAACGAGCAGCATCTGCTGCTTCACATGGTCAAACACGATAATCTGGTCACAGAACATAAAGCGAATGTCATCCATATTCAGGTCATCCAGCGCGTGAGCTGGAAGTTTCTCATAATAGGACAGCAGATCATATCCGAAGAAACCAATTGCCCCACCTGTGAATGGTGGCAGTTCATCATCTTTGGGACTGCGGTACTTACGCAGCAGTGCTTTCAGTTCTTCGATCGGTTTGCCTGGCAATTCACGAGTCTTCCCTGCTTCTTCTACAACAATCCGGCCTTTCTTGGCCGAAATCATCAGGAACGGATCTGTACCGATGAACGAGTATCTCGCCCATTGGATACCGCCCTCTACACTTTCCAACAGGAATGCCCGGTCGTTGTCAGCATAACGGCGGAATATTCGAATCGGAGTCTCCATATCTGCCAGAATCCGTTTGACTACCGGAATCAGATTATACTCATTCGACATTTTCAGTACTTGATTAACGTTTGGCGTTATCATCAGATCACGTCCTTTCAGATTTAGGTAGAAGAAACAATTCAATGTACAAAAAAACCTCTACCATCAGGTAGAGGTTTGGTTATAAGCTGTATTTAACAGGGTGATGCTTCATAAATAACAAGTCTCTATACTTCGCTGTCGGATTATTCACAGGTTGCTGAATTGATGCATCTCACATCATCCAAATCGGGAAAATAAATTAGTTATAACACTTCAACTACTCATTCCAATATTTCGTAAAATATAGGAGAGTGCATTGATTGTGTTTGTACCAAAATATATCAAAACAAAAGATGTCCTATGACACATTTGTTTTCCCTGTTCCTGTTACCTATTCCGTAGCACGACGTACCGTGAATCAGTTGACCGGTTTCTGTTGCCCCGGTTACCACCCACTGGACTCTGCTATATACTCCACTAGCTCAGCTGCTCTCAGCTCAATCTCTACTCTACTCAACTGGTTCTCACTATACATCATTATGATCGGTTTGACAACCCACTACTTAAGAGCCAGAAGGTGCTGCCAGATCCGGACGTAATGCCTGTGCACCGTTCAGATACACATGGTTGATTTCATTCTGAGCTTTGTTTGTATTGACATGCACCATGAAACGAATGCACTGCGCCAAGGCACCTTTAACAGGAACCTCCAGTGCACACATTAGTGGTACGAGTTCCCAGCCATCCAGTTGGCGAATAGCTTTTGCCGGGAATGCAGCATCCAGATCCCCAGTTAACGTAATCCACACACTGCAGATATCTTCCGGTTGGATCTCATTACGATCCACGATCTCCTGCAACAATACAGCCGTTTCCTTCAAAATCTGTTCTTCGTTGTTCTGCGTGACTGTTGTAGCCCCGCGAATTCCCCGTGTGACCATTGCTGTTATTCTCCCTTCCTGAGCATTTCAATGACGTCCCGAACTGCCGACACAGGTACGTCCTTCACAATTCTTGCAGCCCCAATCCGATCAGGAATGATAAACACCATATGACCTTCACGGAACTTTTTGTCATGCATCATCGCTTCCATTAATGCATCCGTGTCGAGATGTGCAGGCATCGTTGTTGGAAGGCGAAGTGAACGCAGCATGCGGACCGTATCTTCATAGAGCCCTGCTGGCGCACCAAGCTTCTCACCAAGCAATGCTGATCCAGCCATACCGATCGAGATCGCTTCTCCGTGCAGGAATTCTCCATAACCGGCAATCGCTTCAATGGCATGACCAATCGTATGTCCCAGGTTCAACAACGCACGTTCTCCATTTTCACGTTCGTCTCTGGATACAATCTCTGCCTTAATACCACAACCGCGCTCCAAGCCGTATCCCAATGCTTCCGGATTAAGTGCAAGCAACTCCTCCGCATGCTCCTCACACCAATGTGCAAAAGCCTCATCACGGATCAGCCCGTGCTTCAGCATCTCTGACAACCCTGCCGAAACATCTCGTGGCGGCAAGGATTGAAGTGTGTCCACATCATAGAGTACAAGCTCGGGCTGGTGGAATGCACCGATCATATTTTTGGCCAGCGGATGATTGACAGCCACCTTGCCGCCTACACTGCTGTCATGCGCCAAAATCGTTGTAGGTACTTGAACAAACTTGATTCCTCGCATATATGTAGCAGCAACAAAGCCAGCCAGATCACCTACGACACCACCACCTAGGGCCAGAATCGCAGAACTCCGATCCAGTTTGCCTTCGATCGCAACGGTCATCATATCCTGGTACACCGAAAGGGATTTCGATGTTTCACCAGAGGGCACAACCGCAGATACGACTGTATAACCAGCCGTACGCAGCGTTTGCTCCAAACCTGACAAGTATTTGGGAGCCACATGTTCATCTGTAATGATGAGTAACGGACTTTTTTTGGTCAAGCCATATTGCTCAAAATATTGAGGGGCTTGTGCCAATAGACCGCTGCCAATCAGAATCGGATATGAGCGTTCCTCCAACTGTACCGTCAGCTGACGCATATTAGTAATTCTCCAGTTGGGCGTTATAGCTAGCAACATTAGCACGGATCTCTTCCATGGAATCCCCGCCGAATTTCTCCAGGAATGCTTTGGCAATTTCCCACGCTACAACATGCTCCATAACGACACTCGCTGCTGGTACAGCACAAGCGTCCGAGCGCTCAACCTGAGCCGTAAATGCTTCTTTTGTATCAATATCGACACTTTGCAGTGGCTTATACAACGTTGGGATCGGCTTCATTACACCACGTACAACGACTGGCATACCGTTTGTCATACCACCTTCGAATCCACCCAGACGGTTGGTTGCCCGGTGGTAGCCGCGCTCATCCGTATGCATGATTTCATCATGTACCTGTGATCCCCGAATGACTCCGGCTTCGAATCCGATACCAATCTCTACACCTTTGAATGCATTAATGGACATTACGCCTTGAGCGATTCGTGCATCCAGCTTGCGATCGTATTGAACATAACTACCAAGACCAATAGGTACACCTTCAACGATACATTCCACTATTCCTCCGATGGAATCGCCTTCTTGTTTAATCTGGTCGATGTAGGCTTCCATCTTCTTCTCTGTCTCAGCATCCGTAACACGTACAGAGGAAGCTTCTGTCACAGCGATCAGTTCATCAATCGGAAGGTCCTGATACGGAGCCTCGATCTCTCCAATACGAAGTACACGTCCAGCTACCTTGATTCCGAATTCAGCCAGGAATTGACGTGCAATGGCGCCACATGCCACACGTACCGTTGTCTCACGTGCACTGGAGCGCTCCAGTACGTTACGCAAGTCTTTAAGATTATACTTGAGTCCACCGTTCAGATCAGCGTGTCCGGGACGTGGACGATGAACGCGACGTTTCTCTTCGTCACTGCCTTCAATCGGCTCAATATTCATAATATTCTGCCAATGTTTCCAGTCGTTATTTTGAACAACCAGCGCTACCGGAGCACCTGTTGTATATCCGTGACGGATACCACCAACAAAATTCGCCTGATCCTTCTCGATCTGCATCCGGCGTCCACGGCCATATCCCTTTTGGCGGCGGTGAAGCTGGAAATTCAGTTCTTCAAAGTCAATCGTCAAATTACTTGGCAATCCTTCAATAATAGCGGTCAATTGGGGTCCGTGCGTCTCCCCTGCGGTTAAATAGCGTAAACTCATAATACGTTCCCCCTTTAAACTGTTAAACTTCACATTGCTAAAATCCCATAATTTCTTTGCTTATTATAGTATAGCTGACCGGCTTTGACAAGAAAGTCGGCGCTTTCTTGTACTTGGTATACAAATAACCGCCTGAACACATGTACATGCGCTTCAGACGGCTGAACAACCATTATCATTATTTTTTCCGATAGAAGAATGTCTCTGCTGTCTCCAGACCATATTGTCCCGGGGAGAAGATCTGCTCCGTACTACCCACAAACAAAATACCGCCTGGACGCAAACTTGCTGCAAATTTGTGATACAACAGGTTTTTGGCTTCCTCGGTAAAATAGATCATGACATTTCGGCACACAATCAGATCGTACCCATCGTCAAAACGGTCCACCAGCAAATTTTGTTTCATGAACTTGATCGAATTTTTGAGTTGCTCATCAATACGGTATACCAAGCCATCCTGCTTGAAGTAACGGTTCGCCGTTTCCTTTGGCACATCCTTAAGCGAGCGTTCCATATAACGCCCTTCCTTGGCTTTGGCCAATGCACCTTCATCCAGATCACTTGCCGTAATGGAGCTGTCCTTCAAAATGCCCATCGTGTCCAGAATCATGGCAAGTGTATAAGGTTCTTCACCTGTTGAACAGGCCGCACTCCAAACTTTAGCACGACGCTTGGACCCCAGCAGCTCAGGCAGGATCTCGTCCCGCAGCACTTCCCAACGATTGGGATTACGCCAGAATTCCGACACGTTAATCGTCATACGATCAAGGAATTCGTAAAACAATGATTTATCTTTCTGCATAGCTTCAAAAAAGTTAGAAAATGTATGAAACCCGTTTTTGTTGCGAAGTGTGGTCAGCCTTCTTTTCATCTGGCCTTCCTTGTATTGAGCAAGATCAATGCCTGTGCTCTCTTTGATTTTACGAATGAATCCGGTGTAATCCGGGTCTAGTAGTTGTTCTTGCTCCAGCATCGTGTATCACCCTTTTGGCTAATAATTACAACCAGGCTGCGATGCTCTTGTCGTATACCACCAGTTCATCTGAAGCAAAGAAATTTGCTGCTTCACGGGAAGCACTTTCCGGTGAATCTGCCCCATGAATCAGATTATGTGGTGTGTGGCTGGCGAAGTCTCCGCGAATGGTACCCGGAGCTGCTTCCTTCACATTGGTTTTTCCGATGACGATGCGCGCAAGCGCCACAATATCGTCGCCTTCCCACACCATGGCAAATACAGGCCCCGATGTGATAAAACGAACCAGATCATCGAAAAATGGTTTACCCTCATGTTCAGCATAATGGCGTTTTGCCTGATCCTCAGACATCTGCACCAATTTGCCTGCCACCAACTTAAATCCTTTGTCTTCCAGACGGCTAATAATTCGACCGATCAATCCACGCTGCACACCATCCGGCTTCACCATCAAAAATGTACGATCCATCAGCTCACTCCTCACTCACGGTTCAAAGTTAATCACTATGTAAACGCAATCCCTCTGATTGTAACATACATGTCCAAATCCTCCCAATGAGGAATCTCACAGTTCTGTTCAACTTTGGGTATGAGTAATCTGAGAGTCGAAGGTCATACATTGTTTAATGCGTACGTTTAACCACAAAATGAGCGATATCACGCAGGTTTTTGGTCGTCTTGATGTTAGGTAGCTGATCGAGAGCATCGAGCGCTTTCTTCATATATCGGTCAGCAAGGGCTTCTGCTTTAGCAATTCCTTGACTTTGTCGAATCATTCCAATTGCATCCGATGCACTTGCCCGTCCTTCTTCATGCTGGACACGGGAAATCTCCTTAAGCAAAGGTTCCCGCAGATCGGATTCTTCCAGGGCATAAAGTACAGGAAGAGTAATATTTCCTTGCTTCATGTCACTGCCAGGTGGCTTCCCAAGTTGTTTCTCGGTACCTACCAGATCAAGTACATCATCTTGAATCTGGAAGGCCATCCCCACATTGTATCCGTACGTATACAGCAGGGAAGATACATGCTCAGGCGCACGTGTAGCCAATGCCCCTAACTGACAGCTAACTGCAATCAGAAGTGCTGTTTTGCGGCGAATCCGCAGCAGATAGTTACGAACACTTTGTCCCGTATTGAAAAAGTCGCGAATTTGCTCCATCTCACCAATGGACATTTGTACCATAGCTTTGGCAAGAATACGATGAATCGCTGGATCGGATAATCCGGCAGTCATTTCAAGTGCCTTACCGTAGATATAGTCTCCAGTGTACATGGCAATCCGGTTATCCCATTTTGACTTCACCGTGGGTTTGCCTCGGCGTGTCTCCGCATTATCAATGACATCATCATGAACGAGGGATGCCGAATGGATGAGTTCCAGCGGAACCGCAACCAGCTTCAGACGTTCAATGTCGTATGTACCAAATTTCCCACCAAGTAACACAAAAACGGGCCGCAACCGTTTTCCTCCTGCTTTGAGCAAATGAAGTGACGTTTCACTCAGCAGCTTCTGTTCTCCTCGAACACTGCGATACAACTCTTTCTCAATGTAATCCATGTCCTTTTTTAACAACCCGAAAATATCCAATAGTTTCATTCGTTCACCCGTATCAGCGTATTGTCAGTCCATAAATTCATGCTTACCTTCCCCTCCAGCAAGTCGGGCCTGCAGGCATTACGAGAAACCCGGCTTACCGTTCTTGCTTGTGTTGTTCTATAAGGTAATCTAACGTGTTTTTCTTCTCCGAATGTCATAGCCAACACCCGAAAATTAAACTCTGCGACTTGTTCTGAAACAAAATACAGAAGTTGCCGGAGCATGGGTCAAGACTGTGGTTCATGAAGACTCACCATCAGTGCTCACCAATACCCCGGGATTCGGGGGACAAATAAACCGAGCAACACTTTGGCAAAAAACAGCCTTGTATCGAACTCAGTCGTTATCCCCGTTCATCCGGTTCTCCCCATCTTGTAAACAGTTGATGTGGGATGCGCAAGCTATCCAGCACTTTACCCACTAAAAACAGAATCAACTCATCCATAGTCTGAGGTTTGTAATAAAAAGCAGGCATAGCCGGTATCATTCGTACACCAAGACGAGAAAGCTTCAGCATGTTCTCCAGATGGATTGCATGAAGAGGCGTCTCACGTGGTACGAGAATCAATGTTCTTCCCTCTTTCATCATAACATCCGCTGCGCGAGACATCAGATTATCCGACGATCCCTGCGCGATGGACGAAAGAGTTCCCATCGAACATGGCATGATAATCATGCCGTCGGCCAGATAAGAACCACTTGCAATGGAGGCCCCTATATCACTCACAGGATGATAGATCAGAGAACCGGCACGGTTGCCGAATTTTTCTTCCAGCACCGCGTCCCGATTCGTCACATCCCAGTCCAATTCTTCTTTCAGTACACGCCACCCTGCATTGGATATGACCAGATGAACGTTATATTCCAAATCAAGCAGCGTTTCAATTAATCGAATGCCATATATGCTGCCACTCGCTCCGGTAATTCCGACAACCAGTCGTTTATTGTCCGGCTGCTGCACCATTTATTTCACCGCCAGATCAATCAGAGTGAACGTAAATACAATTAAACTAAGCAAACTGTTCATGGTAAAAAATGCCGTTTGAACACGGCTCATATCATTAGGCGATACAATATAGTGTTGATAGAACAGAATTCCATACGTCACCAACATGCCTGCGCCATACCACCAGCTCAGATCTGTCATCAACAATAACGCAAGAAAACCAATTGCAGTAATCACATGGAAGAACTTAGCGATCTGCAAGGATTTAACCAGGCCAAAACGGGAAGGTATGGAGTGAAGACCCTCTCCCTGATCAAATTCCAGATCCTGACATGCATAGATAATATCAAAGCCCGCTGTCCAGAACACAATCGTAACGTACAGCACAATCGCTGTCCAATCCATCGTTCCTGTTACTGCTACCCAGCCACCAAGTGGTGCCAAACCAATCGTCATTCCGAGAACAATGTGGCATAACCATGTGAATCGTTTGGTGTACGAATACAGTACCAACATAAACACAGCTATAGGCAACAGCTGCATCGATAATACATTAAGATTGGATGAGGCCCAGAATAACAATATAAATGAGATAATGACAAATATAACAACTTCCCCATTTTTCAACAGTCCTGCCGGGATGGCTCTCATCGCGGTACGCGGGTTTTTGCTATCAATCGCTTGGTCGATAATTCGGTTCAAACCAAAAGCCGCACTACGTGCGCCGACCATCGCAAGCAATACCCACATAATCTGCATCCAGCTTGGGAAGGTATCATTCACTACCATGGAGCCGAGGATCGCCCCCATAAATGCAAAAGGTAAAGCAAAAAGCGTGTGTTCAATCTTGATCATTTCTAAAAAGATGCGAATTTTCCTAAACATGCTGATTCTCCTTGGTTCCAATATGCAGTGCCGCGATACCTCCGGTCAGAGGGTAGGCCTGCACTTGTTGTAATCCAGTTTCTGCAAAAATGTCTGCCAGTTCCTGCCTTCCCGGGAAAATGGCCAGTGAGTCCGGTAGCCATTTGTACTGCTCAAAACTTTTAGCAAACACTTTGGCAAGATTCGGTAAAACCTTCTCAAAATAAAAATAATAAATGCCTTTGAACGGCTGCCATGTTGGCTTGGACAATTCCAGGCATACAACCATACCGCCCGGTTTGACCACACGTTTCATTTCAGACAACACTTGTCTGAGATCAGGTACATTACGCAACCCAAACCCGATCGTCACATAATCAAACGAATTGTCTTCATAAGGAAGTGACATGGCATTTCCCTGTGTCAGGGTAATCTGTTTTTGACGTTGCACCGCATTGATCTTTGTCTGGCCGACCTCCAGCATGTTGCTACTGAAATCAAGTCCGTGCATGTGCCCCGTTTCACTTGCCTCTGCCATAGCAAGCGTCCAGTCACATGTGCCGCAGCACAAATCAAGACCGGTATCGCCTTTGGACATATTCATCTTTTTCATGGTGAATTTACGCCAAGCCTTATGCCTGCGGAAACTTAAAATATCATTCATGACATCATATTTTCCGGCTATACTCTGAAAAACCGAATGGACATATTCTTCTTTCGGTTTGGTCTCTCCGCTCCCCATTCGTCTGTCTCCCCCTCAATCTTCCCTTACTGCCGCATGTGAAGGCTGCAAATATGCCAAGTAAGGCTCTAGAATTGCATGTATCTCATGCAAGCCCATCCGCCCTTCCTCATCTTGCAACAACAGTTGAATGCGGTGTGTACACTCGCGAAGCTTGTCCAGCAAAACCTCGCCAACCCTATGCTTCAGCACCATAGTGTTCCATGCACGTGCATCCAATTCAGATTGACGCAACACATTGCGCTCATCGTCATTACCATGCTCGTATATGTGCCAATATGCATAGCTGTGAAGATATCGTTTTGCGTCATTCATCCGCTTCAGTTCTTCCACGATCGTTTCGCAGGAGCTGAATTCGGTCAACAGGCTGTTCCATAAAGACTCTTCGTTATGTTGAATCATGCCTGTAAATGAAAGAAACAGCTGCATTCTCAGCTGTACCGTTTCACGCAAGTATTCGTCAGCCGAAACGAGAAGCTTCTTCATCCGTTCATACAGCGTCATCTTGCGTGCGTTCACTCCGGATACAGCACCACTGAGTTTGCCAATCATTTCAATTCTGCCCGCTTGGGCAAGCAATTGATAAAAACGGCTACTTAAATAATCCCCGGCGAGTACATTCAATTGACGTGAACGCATCTCCTGCTCTTTCCGCTCACCGGAAATGGTATCGATTCGATCATGCGTATCCATGGCCAACTGAACGAGCGAAGTTGCAAGAGCATATAACTCTTGATGCACCTTTTCGTCTGTGCGGCCCACAAATACTTGCAACAGACGTGCCCGGCTATCCGGAAATGATGGGATTTCCGTATGTTGTCGAATCATGTCGTAATCCGTATATTTCTTTGCTAGTTGGGGTACGCGATATGAATTCATTCTCAGCCTCCGAGCCTTAACATTGTTAAACCTTTTCTGCACTACAATCTTATATATTATAGCATATGTTGAACGGGCACGCACTGAATCCTGCTATTCTAATACCCCTGACTTGTCATTTCGAATTGCTTCTTCCAGAGTTCGGTCTCCATCAAATGAAACCAGTCCTTCAATTCATCTGAAAAGGCCGCACTTTTCCAGTTCCGTAATGTTTCAATCGCATACAGAGGCCACTCTCCACGCCGAATATCAGCAGCAAGTAACAAATGTCGTTTATGCATCCATTCATCTTCTGCCATCACACGTAGCAGCACCTGATCCACGTTATCCAGACTCCGAAAGCCCAGATCTGCCACAGCTGCCATATTCTCATAGATTTCAGTGTAACTTGTACCCGTGCCTTTAACTTTGAGGTCCAGTGTCAAAATGGACTGTTTCCATTCCACTCTTGCAATGGGCGTTGATAGTTGCACGGAGCTTAGCACATCAACCAGATTGTCATTCGTTAGCTGAACTGGATGATGTGATGCAGAGGCAGGCTGTACGTTGTCCCCGCCCCATGTACGCATATGTAAGGTTTGTATCGCAACAAGCAGAAAGACCGCCGCAACCGTTGCCAGCATTGAAGCAGTAACAATCATCCGCGGTTTCATATACGCCTCCCTGCCTTTACCTGTTAGTGTAGTCTGTCCGGTAAAGGCTCATACCTCATTGTACAATGAAAAAAAGCAGGCTATGCCTGCAATCTTCATTTGAATGTATTCAATCCGTCCATTACTCCGATTCAATCTGTCCATGCTTGGTAATCAGCGTGGCTTTGCCCCGGATTTTAATAGCTGAAGTATGGGTGGTAAATTGGGCAAACATCACTTCACCTTTGTCCAATTTCTCGGTGTGGTGAAAACGTGTATCCTGACCTCGGGTTAATCCGATCACCTGGACACCATTTTCCTCTGCCTTAATTACAATATAATCATTGCCGGTTGGATGATCCATCACGCATGTCCCCTTCTTTAGTTCGATAGCGTTAATGATGATTAAGATTGTTTCATTTGTCAACCTGCGCCTTATACGAATGAACCGCAAGAATCATCGTTAAAGGGCAAAAGAAAAGGCCGTGAACAAGTCACGGTCTTTTTGTCGACATATGGAATATGTAGAAATCTTATTTAATTCCGTCTTTGAGCGCTTTACCTGGTTTGAATGCAGGAATTTTGCTCGCAGGAATTTCGATTTCTTCACCTGTTTGCGGGTTGCGTCCTTTACGTGCAGAGCGCTCGCGAACTTCGAAGTTCCCAAAACCAACCAATTGTACTTTATCTCCGCTTTGAAGAGCCTCAGAGATTGCTTCGAATACGGCATCAACCGCTTTCGTTACATCTTTCTTGGACAATTCAGTCGCTTCAGATACGTGTGTAATCAAGTCTGATTTGTTCATTTGTTTTTCACCTCCTGTATCAATGTCCTGAATGTTATACTGTGTTTCCGTTTTATAGCGAAATATACGTTCATACGCAAAAAATCTACGTACATCTTGAGCGCTGAACACAAATCTCCGCCTGCGGTCAACAGTCATTTTCGGCAGAATGTCGTCTGAAACCACTGGCATTTCAGACGCCGAACAAATTTCATACTAATACAGACAGCCCACAATTTCAAGTCCGGTTGCGGTTTAAGACGTAAAATGTAACCGCCAAGGCAAGCACGAGAACCCCACCTTTTACAATATCATGTGTGAAATACTGTACGTTCATCATCGTTAAACCGTTCACAAGTACACCAATCAGAACCGAACCAATGAAGGTTCCGATGACATTGGGTTTACCCGCACCAAACACAGAGAAACCGACAAATACTGCAGCTACGGATTCCATTAACAACGGTGATCCAGCATCGATTTGCCCAGATCCTACTTTGGAGGCATAGATGATACCCCCGATTGCTGCAAACACTCCAGCGGCTACATAGGCGAGTGTACGCACCTTTTTCACCTTGATTCCAGACAACCGTGCAGCTTCCTCATTACCACCTGTAATGTACATCTGGCGCCCATATTTCGTATACGTCAAAAAGATATGCACACCTATTACCGCAATAAGTAGCATGATAACCGATATCGGCATACCAAGCCATTTACCCTGCCCTATTAGCAGGAATGTCGGGTCCATCTCTCCCGCAGCTTTGCTCCCATCAGGGAACTGCATGTGATTGTAAATGGTATAGCCCTGTGCATACGTTTTGTGAATACCTCCGATAATGTACATCGTGGCAAGGGTTGCGAGCAAATCCGGAATACGCAATTTTACAATGAGCAAAGCGTTAAGTAAACCAATAACAGCGCCAATGATTAGTGGCACAATAATTACAATTGCTAGTGGTTGTTGATACCAAATCATTAACGAAGCAGTAACGACGGTAGTTAATGAGACAGTCGCCCCAACCGAGAGATCGAATCCATCAACAATGAGAGATAACGTAACACCGATCGCTACAAAAGTAACGATAGAGATCGAGCCCAAAATATCGGTCAAGTTACTGTACGTAAAGAAATAAGGCAATTTAATGCCGAAAAATGCGATAACACCTATGATGACTATAATCGCCCCGTAACGGAACGCAAAATCCAATGATTTATCCTTCATGATTGCACCTCTTGTCCACCGCTTGCATAGTATAGCAGCTGTTCTTGGTTAGTCTCGCCTCGTTTGAACTCTTTTACAATAACACCTTCGCACATGACAGCGATTCGGTCACCAATTCCCATGCCTTCATCCAGTTCACAGGTGAAATAGATTACACCCTTGCCCGCCAAAGCCAGTTCATTAATGATGCGGAAAATGTCACTTTTTGCCCCAATATCTACGCCTTTGGTTGGCTCATCAAATATAAATACATCCGCATCCGCATTAAGCCATTTACCAATGGCTACCTTTTGCTGATTACCACCGCTTAGATATTTCACTTCCTGTTTCACGGACGATGTTTTAATTCCAAGCTGTTTCACCAATGACTCTGCATTCAGACGTTCCCGCTTGCGGCTTACGAAACCTAATGTACTAAGACGGCTTAGCAAAGGCAGACTTAAATTCCGTTCCACGTTCTCCTGAATCAGGATTCCTTGTTTACGTCGCTCCTCCGGTACAGAAACAATCCCCAGAGCCACCGCATCCGCAGGCTGAGACAGGCGGAGGTTGCGGTTGTTAAGCCGGATCTCGCCTCCCTCCAGCCGATCTGCACCAATCAGCAAACGAGAGCTTTCCGTTTTACCCGCGCCTACCAGACCCACCACAGCGAGGACTTCACCTCGGCGTACAGAGAGGTTAACACCTTTAACCTTCACTCCACGACGAAGCCCACGTGCCTCCAACAGCAACTCCCCCACGGGCGCTTCCGTCTTTGGAAATTCTTCTTCGAATGGTTTGCCCAGCATCTGTGTAACCAAATCGTTGATCGTCAGTCCCTTTGCTTCACCGGTAAATACGTGTTGCCCATCTCTCATAACCGTAACGCGATCACAGTGACCCGTCACTTCAGCAAGACGATGGGTAATGAAAATACAGGCAACGCCCCGATCCTTCAGCAGATGTACAATCCGGAAAAATGCATCCGTTTCTTCCTGACTCAGCGGTGCAGTAGGCTCGTCAAAAATGATGACCTTGGCATCCTGAATCAAAATCCGTGCCAGCAAAATCATCTGTTTTTCTGCAAGTGTCAGATCGGCCACTTTTTGGTGAACGGATATGTCCGCCCCTAATTGCTTCAATGCCTCAACCGCACGCTGTTGCAGCTTCCGTGGACTTTTCCACCAACCTCCAGCAGATGAAGCCAACTGATCCAGCATGATGTTCTCCGCAGCCGTCAGCTGTGGCACCAGTGCCGCATCCACTTCCTGATAGACACAGTGAATCCCACTTGCCTTTGCGTCTCCCGGAGAACTTAAATGAAGCGCTTGTCCACTCAATTGAATCGTCCCCTGATCCAATGGATAGGCACCAGACAAAATTTTCATTAACGTGCTTTTACCGGCACCATTGGCACCCAGCAGCGCATGAATCTCCCCACCTTTTACAGAGAAATCCACATCCTTCAGTGCAGGAATACCTGAAAACTGCTTGTGGATATGTTCCATTTGAAGCAGTATCGGTGCAGTGCTCATGATGTTAACCTCCAATCGTTCCCATACGGGAGTATCCCATTTCTCATCCAGACTCGCTCATCTTCATTATGGTAGAAAAAGCCCGCCTTGCGGCGCGCTTCCCATACGCTGCTTATTTAGCAGTAATTCCGTATTCACTCATCCAGTCCTTGATTCCTTGTGTGCTACCACCCCAACCTTCAACAAACTCTGACAGCTCCGAAGTGGAGATTTGTTTATCTGGCAGAGCTTCACGTTGAACATAGACCGGGTTAAGGACAACTGCATCTTCCGTCTCGTCCCCGTTCAGTTTCTGATAAGCATAACGTACCTGGACGCGACCAATATCCGTTGGGTCCACAGCCGCAGAAGCAACCCAAGGATTTTTCGGGTCCTGAATCATTTGCAGGTCCTCGTCACTCATATCGATACCATACACTTTGATCTCATCACGTCCAGCTTGTTGAATGGCACGTGCTGCGCCTTTGGCGAACTCATCCCATGCAGTCCATACAGCTGTAATCTCACCTTTTGGATATTGCTTGAGAATAGCTTCCATTTTGGCTTGAGTATCCAGCGCAGGGTTCTGTGCAGAACCGAATGTTGCTATTTCCTTGATGTCCGGATTTGCTTTCATGAATTCACCGTATGCAATCTGACGGCGTTCCATCGGTGCGAAACCAGCTACCCATACTTTGACAATATTGCCTTGTCCATTGATATCTTTTTTCATTTGCTCCAGTGTCAGTTCAGCCATCTTCTGGTCATCCTGCGACAGGACTGTAGCTCCTGGAACACTGATAGCTGCGTCAAACACAACCACTGGAATATTTTGTTCTACTGCCTTCTTCACGCCTGGCTCTAATAGGGAATCACCGTGATCCGTGAGAATGGCATCGAACTTCTGGTTAATAGCGCTATCAAGCAAGGATACCATCTTTGCTTTGTCATTATCGGCAACAAACGTTGTCAGTTCTCCACCGAATTTTTCGATTTCTTCTTTTACACCTTGTACATATTGCTGCGAGAAAGTACCTGTATTAAACTCCATAATAAGTGCAATCCGTTTGCCGCTTAGAGGGCCTGTAACTGCTTCCGTTTTTGGTGTATCATCTGATGCACCCGAAGCTGGAGTGGCTGCCGGTTCTTTTTTGATTCCGCAAGCGGACAGCGCCAATGTAAATACTAATAACACACTCAACCATACCCATTTAGTCTCTTTTCTTTTCATCTCTGTATCCCCCTGTCCACTCTCTGTGATCTCGATCACAATAGTTGAATATTAATATAACGGCTAATTCCTAGTATGTAAATGGGTTTTAGCAATTTAAAGCTAAAACTCGCTAAGTTTTTTCGAAAGTACTATTCTTCCTATCCATTTCATCCAAAATAAAGAAATCACGTAAAAAAGACCGCGAGGGGATGCCCCCTTACGGTCTTTTGATGTTTTACAGAATGATAGCGATCAAGCCGCCCGAACCTTCGTTAATGATTCTTCCCAGCGTCTCTTGCAATTTGTATCTTGCATTATCCGGCATCATGGCAATCTTGCCCTGGATACCTTCTCGCACGATGGAGTGCAGTGAACGACCAAACATGTCTGAATCCCATACCTTGATCGGATCGTTCTCGAAGTCCTGCATCAGGTATCTCACCAGTTCCTCACTTTGTTTCTCCGTACCGATAATTGGTGCGAATTCAGATTCTACATCAACCCGGATCATGTGAATGGACGGTGCCGTTGCTTTCAGACGTACGCCAAATTTGGTGCCCTGACGAATGAGCTCAGGTTCATCCAGAGCCATCTCGGCGAGAGATGGAGCAGCAATGCCATATCCGGTCGTTTTGACCATCTCCAGCGCTTCTGCGAAGCGGTCGTATTCTCTCTTCGCATGCGAGAATTCCTGCATCAATTGCAGCAGATGATCCTTACCGCGAATCTCGATGCCAACCACTTCCACGAGAATCTGATCATACAGTTCATCCGGCGCGTACAGGTCAATTTCGGCTACACCTTGCCCCATATTCATGCCACTCAGGCCTGCGCGATCAATGAATTCATATTCCATGAACTGTGCGACAACCCGATCCACGTCACGAAGTCTGCGAATGTCCTTAACGGTATCCCGTACGGAATTTTCGTAGTTGCTACGCAGCCAGTGAGTCTCATTGAGTACCATAACCCAGCTCGGCAAGTTTACATTCACTTCATGCACAGGGAACTCATAGAGCACTTCACGAAGTACACCCGTCACATCATCTTCCGTCATGGTCGCTGCACTGAGTGTCATCACCGGAATATCGTATTTGGCAGCAAGCTCACTGCGCAATTGCAGGGCTTCTTCACTGCGAGGACGAGTAGAGTTGATGACCAGGACAAACGGTTTACCCACTTCTTTTAATTCCGCAATGACCCGTTCTTCGGATTCCACATAGGAACTGCGGGCAATTTCGGCGATTGTGCCGTCTGTTGTTACCACAACACCCAGTGTGGAATGCTCCTGAATGACTTTGCGAGTACCAATCTCGGCGGCTTCCTGGAACGGAATTGGTTCCTCGAACCAAGGCGTGGAGATCATGCGTGGACCATTCTCATCCTCGTATCCCTTGGCTCCTTCCACCGCGTAACCTACACAATCCACAAGGCGCACATTGACATCAAGTCCTTCTGCCACCTTGATCTGGACTGCGTTATTTGGTACAAATTTTGGTTCGGTAGTCATGATGGTTTTACCTGCTGCACTCTGTGGAAGTTCATCCACCGCTCGACCACGGTCAGCCTCGTTAGTGATGTTTGGCAACACAATGGTTTCCATGAATCGTTTAATAAATGTTGATTTTCCCGTCCGGACTGCGCCGACAACCCCGAGATAAATATCCCCTCCGGTCCGCTCAGCTATGTCCTTAAAAATGTCCACTTTCTCCAATGAAATCCCCTCCCTAAATTACTCCGAAGGAAAAATGCTAAAGAGCATCCGCTTCGTTTTTTCAATCAGAAGACTGAAATCCCTGCAACGGTAGAGCCGCCTTTGTGAGTGCCCGGAAGTCGTCCGCCGCCGAACGTTGCATTCTGATGAAACCGGCGAGAGCGGCGTTAACTCGTACATGCAATTGGACTAGTATCATCTTATGTATCCGTATGCGGCAATATGACGCGTATTTTTGTTTTTTTATCTTAAGGTGATGACATTAGGAGAATCCCCCGATCTCGGACTGCGCGTCTTTATTTCAATCTACTTTATGTGATCCGCGAAGCTTTTATGACGGTTATTGTTCATACTGACAAAAGAAAAAGAGATATCCCTTATTTGGAATATCTCTTTTTGAACCATTAGAGCCATGGTGGTCATACAGCTAAATCATTTGAATTGCAACCATGCTTATTTTACGGGCTGGGCAATCGGCGCATTATTTTTCCAAGCGTAGAAAACCGATTTTACAGGTACGAAGTAGGAGTGTTCCACCAGCAAATCCCGAACATCTTCAGTCTCTGCTGGAGACACGTCAGACTTTTCCACTGCCTGCATAATATCAAAAGCATAATCTACATAGACCTTGCCTTCGTCATCCATCATAAACGGTAACGCCTGACCTGAATATACACTATTCAGCGTAATGGAAGGAGTACCTGCCTGAGCAGCCTGCTCCATATTCACAGCATATAACCCCGGATACAGTTCTTCCCCGCTTGGCAGCTTATTGTTATGTACGGACTTATATTGATTAACCATTCGTTGCACATCGTTTACTTTCTGTACGGTCAGAAGATCCATCACTTTAATGGTCGGATTCACTTCTTCGTCCTGAATAAGGAAGTAAGCGCTCCCACCACTTTCAAAAGCAGTCCCCGGTATTTCATCCAGATACCCCAGTTGTTTCAACTTGGGCAGATCCACTCTGAACTTTTCATATTTTGGCGTTTCCATATCTGCATTGATGATTGGCAAAATCCCCTCATCTTGCTGGAATGCCTCGACCGCACTCTGGATACGGCTCACGCTTTCCCGATAGGCTATCTTAGGGTCCGAATTACTCTGGGATGGATACATACAACCACTTGCTGTAAAAGCAAACAACAGGAATAACAGCAGACCGCCCGTCTGATGTTTCAGACGCTGCTGTCCGCTTCCTTCCACACATTTTGGCTTGTTCCTAATCATTCGTGTCCTCCTTGAATAACTCATTAGAGAATCAATGTCATAACGCTCAGAACCAGTCGTCTTCCTGTTGTTGACGTTCCAGTTGTTTCCGAATGGCTGCCTTCAGCGGGTCCTCTGGAACATGAACCGATAGAGATCCACACACCTTGGCCTGACAGGACAGTCGTGTACCTGCTTCCAACAGTGAACCCAGCTTGCGCTTTTCTGCATCTGTTGGTGGATACAGTTCCGTCCGATGTTCTTCATCCACGTTCACTTTGCACATCAGGCAAGCCGCTTTGCCATCACATCGGGTCGTAATCTTGACTCCAGCACGTCGTGCTGCATGCAGAAGTGTTGCCCCTGGTTTGAGCGCTATCGATTTGTTCATAGGTAAAAAAGTAACTTTATAGTCCATCATTTTCCTCCCTCAACCTACTGGGGCCATGTAAAGCCAACAAGCTCTTCCACTTCGGCTCTGAAGTGGCTTGCCCAGACATTCTGTTGACTTAACAGCATCATTATAGGTTGATGTGCATCTGGCTGCTCGCGCATCTGTTTCGCAATGGGGACATAACGATCTTCACGACCTCGTAGCAGATTAAACAAAAGCTCATGCGCAAGCGGCATCAGTCGCAGGCTATATGAACCCACTTGTGCTACTGGTGCATGCGGAGCAAGTACATGTTCAATCTCAATACGGTACCAACTTTTGCGAGCCCATATTTCGAAACCACCAACCAGTTCCAGCGCACATTCACCCACCTGATAGTGGCTCAGCAGAGAAGCATACGGTCCTGTCTTATCCACTGTAGGCTCGTCAAGCATTTCCCCCGGAGCGCTACGGTGAAGTTCTTTAGCAGCAGCAACATCCGCATAGATATCAATATCTCTCGGAGCCTGTTGCAACTCCACCCCTTGAAGTAGCAACCCACAACTTCCTCCAAGTAACCATGTCTGTGGCTGTGTGTTCCAGGCTTTGGCCGTTTCCAGCAAAGCCGCGTGTAATTCCGGATAACGCTCTGTCCGACCCTCCGTATCATGCGGCCCCATAGGCTCACACTCCCCTCATCCGTGTTCATTGTGTCAGTTCTTATGATGTGCTTATGCGGATGTTATCCTTCAGGCATGGGAAATCAGGTCAGAGAAGCGATTCCACCGAAAAAGCCAATCAGCATAATCAAAAATGCAATCAGAGAAAGAATCCCCCGTACAATACCTTTTGTTTTGGCACGAGCAAACGTAATCAGGAATACAGATAGTCCCATAATGAGGATGGCCACCAATGACAGCCACATCTTGTCCATTGCGCTCATAATCCAGCAGTCTCCCCTTCAGTCCGATATTCATCACTGACACTGTGACAATTGCAACCATTATAACACGAAATTCAGCTCAACTTTCCAAAAAAAAGACAAAAAAGCAAGCCGGCAGAAGCCGACTCGTCTTTTTGTCTTACTGGATCACCTGCACATGCAGGTGTGATCTATTATTTTTTCATCATCATTTTCATTAACGATTCCATACTGCTCGGATTCAATCCGCTTTTCTTGACCGCACTCACAATATCCTTAACCGTATCCTCAGATACCGGAACTTTCGCCATGGCGGATACTTGTTTGATCAATTGGCGCAACTGAGCTTCATTTTGAATCGTCGTTGGTTTCACCGTGCTTGCCAATTTCTTAACGGCACCTTCCGTTATCGTTTTACCCGTTTTCTTGTTGATTGCATTCAGTGCGTCTTTGGAAATGTTGTTACCCATTCGTCTCCCCTCCTCCGGCAATACTCATGTGTATAGTATGAGTCTGCTACAGAAAAGGTGAATAAGCTTCTTATTTCACAAGGTACGTTTAAGCTGATTACAATCAGGAATGCCACTGCTCCCAGGTTTCAAGCTTCATGACTTCCATTTCAGTCTTCGGGTCACGTCCCATCAAGGCTTCAACAGCATCACGCGGCTGTCTCTCCTGGAATAAAACGTGATATAACTGATCCGCAATTGGCATTTGTACACCGTATTTTTGTGAGATGAAATAGGCAGCTTGCGTAGTTCGAATGCCTTCTACCACCATGCCCATGGACTTCAGAACATCATCCAGCTTCTGTCCCTGGCCCAACATGGAACCTGCTCTCCAGTTCCGACTGTGCTGACTTGTAGCCGTTACAACCAGATCCCCGATTCCAGCAAGTCCCGAAAACGTTAGCGGATTTGCTCCCATCTCAACACCAATACGTGTGATCTCTGCCAAACCGCGTGTTAGCAAAGCAGCTTTGGCATTATCACCAAATTGAAGACCATCAGACATGCCTGCACCAAGAGCAATGATATTTTTGAATGCGCCCGCCAGCTCAACACCGATCATATCCCGATTCGTGTAAACCCGGAAATAAGCATTCATAAACAAAGCTTGGGCAGACTCGGCAGATGCCTTATCCAGTGAAGCTACAACCACCGTCGTTGGACAACGCTTCACCACTTCTTCCGCATGGCTTGGACCAGAAAGAACAACCACACGTCCTTCTTCACATTCAAGCTCTTCTGAAATGACTGTGGACATCCGTTTGAGGCTTTCTGTCTCAAAACCTTTGGTTGCATGAATGACTAACATCTCAGGCTTGTAATAAGCCTTAAGCTGATTCGTAACTGCACGCATGGCTGATGAAGGCGCAACAATTAACACAGCTATAGCGCCTTCCACCGCAGCTTCCATATCAGTTGTTGCTTGAATCCGTGGTGAAAGCTCCGCATCCGGAAGATAGCGAGTATTAGTGTGCTTGTTATTGATTTCGTTAGCCTGGTCTTCACCACGTGTCCACATCATCACATCCAACTGATTGGCGGCGAGTACACTGGCGAGAGCTGTTCCCCAGCTCCCAGCGACCAGAACAGCAACTTTTTTAGACAACTCGTTTACCCCCTCCAGGGTTTTTCGATCCCAATTTATTTTCCTGTCCTTTGGCGAGCTTCGCAATATTGGTACGATGTCTCCAGAACGCAAACAGACAAATAATCAGACTCCCCCAGAAGATATTCATTGAATATCCGGGTAATACCATGATAAAGATGGGTGTAAATGCTACAAAAATCAGAGACCCCAATGAAACATAGCGTGTCAATACAATAGACAGAATGGCGATCACCCCAGCACATAACGCAGGCAGGAAAGCAAGACTTACCAAAACACCAATGGCTGTGGCAACGCCTTTTCCTCCACGAAAATGGAAGTAAAGCGGCCAGTTATGTCCTGCAATGGCTGCTATACCACTGAGTGCAGGAGTCCAGGCAGAACCGTCGCTCAGCCAGATTCCAATCCATACAGCTGCAACACCCTTAAGTACATCAAGTAACAGAACAGCAATTGCCGGTCCTTTACCCAAAATACGCAATGTATTGGTAGCTCCCGCGTTTCCGCTTCCGTGCTGACGAATATCGATCCCCCGTATCGCTTTGGCAAGGAGGACACTAAAGCTGATCGAACCGAGCAGATAACTCAGTACAATCGCTGCGATTTGTAAAATCACACACTTCTCCCCTAACTTTCGTCGGACTTCTTCCGAGTAAATATGCGAATTGGTGTTCCTTCGAAATCAAACGCTGCACGGATTTTATTCTCCAGGTAGCGCTCATATGAGAAGTGCATCAACTCAGGGTCGTTCACAAAAATAACCATGGTCGGCGGTTTAACTGCAACCTGAGTCACATAGTTAATTCTCATTCTCCGTCCTTTATCTGTTGGCGGAGGATTAATTGCAACCGCATCAGACACCACATCGTTAAGCAGATGTGTCTGCACACGTAACGTGTGTTGCTCTGCAACACGTTGCACAACCGGCAACAGTTTTTGTAAGCGTTGTTTTGTGAGGGCTGACAAGAATACGACCGGAGCATAAGTCATAAACAGGAAGTGATCCCGAATTTTTCTCTCAAACTCTTTCATCGTTTTGTCATGCTTCTCTACCACGTCCCATTTGTTCACAACAAACAATGACGCTTTACCAGCTTCGAATGCATATCCTGCAATATGCTTGTCCTGTTCAATAATGCCTTCTTCACCATTAATGACAATCAGAACAACATCTGCACGCTCAATCGCACGCATCGCACGCATTACACTGTATTTCTCAGTTGTTTCATATACTTTACCACGCTTACGCATACCTGCTGTATCAATCAGCACGTAACGTTGGCCGTCTTTTTCAAAAGGTGTATCAATCGCATCCCGGGTCGTTCCAGCCACGTCACTTACAATGACACGCTCTTCACCCAGAATAGCGTTCACCAGTGAAGATTTACCCACATTAGGACGTCCGATCAGAGCTACACGAATGACATCTTCATCGTAAGTCTCTTCCTCAAGTTCTGGCAACTTCTCCACAATTGCATCAAGCAAATCACCTACACCTGTACCGTGACTTCCGGATACGCCGATGGGATCACCGAAACCAAATCCATAAAACTCATAAATGAGCTCACTTCGTCCGATATTATCCACTTTGTTAACGGCTACAACAATAGGCTTGCCTGAGCGGTAGAGCATCTCTGCTACCTCTTCATCCGATTGCGTAATACCTGCTTTTGCATCACACATGAATACAATAACATCCGCTTCTTCAATAGCGAGCTCTGCTTGCATCCGAATCGATTTTAAGATTACATCTTCACCATCAATTTCGATACCACCTGTATCAATGATACTAAATGGTTTACCGTTCCATTCACCGATTCCATATATGCGGTCACGGGTAATGCCCGGCTTGTCTTCCACAATGGCCAGTCTGTCGCCGATGATCCGATTGAAAATGGTGGATTTACCCACGTTCGGTCGTCCGACAATTGCCACAACGGGTCTTGCCATACATTCCACTCCTCCTGTCCATACTTACGATACTCATCATAGCAAAAAAGATATATCTTGGCTAACGTTTCATGCCAAATTACTCGCAATAAAAACAATCGGCGAACCCGCCTTGGGCTCGCCGATCTTGCTTTTGTTATTCAGCAAAATATGCAGTATATAACTTAGAACCATGCATTGTTAACTTATTTAAATTTGCTGAGTTTGTCTCCAAACAGTTCGCCAAGCGTAGTGCTCATACCTTGATTGTTCAAGGAAACGTTTGGATTGTTGATTTCTTCACGCGGAGCGTTGTTTCTTGAAGGTCTTTCTGATTTTTGTGGTTGAGCTGGAGCTTCTTCTGTTTCTTTGATGCTCAAGCTTACACGTTGCTCAGAAGGGTTCATGTCCAAGATTTTAACTTGAACTTCTTGTCCTTCTTTCAGCACTTCATGAGGAGTGCCGATGTGTTTGTGGGAGATTTGCGAGATATGCACAAGTCCCTCAACACCAGGAGCGATTTCAACAAATGCACCGAAGTCTACCAGACGTTTTACAACACCTGTTACGATATCACTGGAATTGAATTTTTCGCTTGCTGTTTCCCAAGGACCTGGTTGAACAGCTTTCATGCTCAGGCTGATTTTGCCTTTTTCAGGGTCAACTTTCAGCACTTTCACACTAACTTTATCACCTTCAGACAGTACGTCGGATGGTTTTTCAACGTGTGTCCAAGCCAGCTCGGATACGTGAACCAAACCGTCAACTCCGCCCACATCAACAAATGCACCGAATTGAGTCAAACGTTGTACTGTACCTTCGATCACTTGACCTTCTTGCAAACCAGCCATTACTGTAGCTTTGTTTGCTTCGAATTCTTGCTCCAGTACGTCTTTTTGGGAAAGGATCACTTTGTTGTTCTCACGGTCGATCTCTTTCACTTTAACACGCAGTGTGCGTCCTTTGTAGTCGCTGAAGTCTTCAACGAAATGGCGTTCAACCATGGAAGCCGGGATAAATCCACGTACGCCCACGTCTGCTACCAGACCGCCTTTAACAACATCACCTACAACAACTTCGAATACGTCTTGGTCTTCAAAATGCTTTTGCAATTGATCCCATGCGTTTTCGCTGTCGATTGCACGTTTGGACAGAACGAGTTTTTCTTTCTCGTCGTCGATGCTAAGAACTTTAGCTTCAACTTCTTGTCCAACTTCTACTGCGTCAGACGCGCTGTCAACATGTAATGAAGACAGTTCACGAATTGGAATGACACCGTCATATTTATATCCAATGCTCACATAGGCTTGGTTATCTTCCAATTTGACGATGGTTCCTTTTACGGTATCTCCTTTTTTCAAGGAAACGAATTGATCCAACTCATCTTGGGTTGCTTCTTGATTTTTCATTTCTTCCGACATGTCAAATACCCTCCTCAATTCAAAAACCCCATTATATTCAAACCTGCCTGTAGCAGAGTTCAAAACACTTTCATCACTGAGTGCTCAAACTTTAGTCTCCCTCAAAAATATGGAAACATGCACTCAGCTACTGACGAAGCCATTACTTGCTTGGCACGCCCGTTTGCACCATTTCGTTAATCTTGGACATAATCTTTTCAGTCGCCTTCTCCAGAGCTTCTCCAGATGGGTCTTCCTTGAACTCGTCCAAACTTACTGGTGCTCCATATACAACTTTCATCTTACGAAAAACTTTGTAGTTACCGATAATAGCAGTAGGAATAACTGTAGCGCCACTGCGGAGAGCAAAACTCGCTGCCCCTTTTTTGCCGATACCTCCATCATTGTGACGGCTTCCCGAGGGGAAGATTCCAAGCACTTGGCCACCACGCAAAATATTGAGTGAGGTTTTGATGGATTCCTTGCTGACACCTCCACGTTTAACGGGGAAAGCGCCCACGGCTTTAATAATTCGGCCGAGTACCGGAATGTCAAACAATTCGCTTTTGGCCATGAAACGTACTTGACGGCGAAGTTTGATACCAACGGTTGGAGGATCGAAGTTACTAATATGATTGGAACATAAAAGTACGCCGCCTTCTTTCGGAATATTCTCCCGTCCAACGGCCTCCAAGCGGAAAAGAATGGTATAAATGATCCGCAGTAATGTGCTGCAAAATGTGTAAATCATAGACCGATCTCTCCTCTGACCATTGTGCAATAAGATACGATTTTGTCAACCACTTCATGAATGTTCATCTCCGTTGTATCAAGGACGATAGCATCCTCAGCACAACGCAATGGGGAAATTTCCCGATTCTCATCCAATCTGTCACGGGTGGCAATGTCTCGCTCCAGCTGTTGCAACGTCAGTCCTTCAGAGGGGTCCAGTTCTTTGAAGCGGCGAAGCGCACGCTCTTCCACACTGGCAGTCATGAAGATTTTCACTTCCGCATCGGGCAATACTGTCGTTCCGATATCGCGTCCATCCATGACGACGCCCTTGCGCAAAGCCATTTGCCGCTGAGTATCCACTAATTGCGTACGCAGCCCCTCGATTTGCGCATATCGGGACACGATTCCCGTCACTTCACGGGAGCGGATTTCCGAGGTTACTTCTTCCCCATTACAGAACACTTTCTGTCCGTCGGGATCCGGTTGTAAATCAATGACCAGCTTTTGGGCTTCCTGAAGTACCTGTGTCACATCTTCCGGTGTAATACCTTTCCGAAGCATATGCAAGGTTACCGCACGGTACATTGCGCCTGTGTCGACGTAAACATACGCGAGCGCCTCTGCAACCAATCGGGCCACCGTGCTTTTCCCGGCACCGGCAGGTCCGTCAATTGCAACGTTCATTTTCCCGTTCTCTGATGTGTTCTGGCTTGCCAACGGGGCATTCCTCCTCAAACGATAAACCTCAATAAAAAAACAGGCATTGCCTGCATCGTGAAAATTATACCACACTCTACACATGGATGCAAAAACAGACAAATCAACGACGTTTGTAATCATTCATCGTTTGCACTTCAATTGGCGTTCCTTCCAGGCGGTCAATGGTGGTCAAATTCTTTTTGAAGCCTGGTACCAACAGCAGCAATTGATATACCACAAGCAGGATTAGAAGGACTGTAATCAGAATCGTAACCTTTCGTTCCATTCGCCTGGAGAAAACATAATAAAGTCGTTCATATCTGTGGGTTGCATGACGACGATTCAAGGCAATACCTCCGTTTTTTTCATTACGGTACCCGCAGTTCCCTCTCTTTATGCCACAACATTCCTATTTCGTGCGATAGTCAAGTTGCCGCTCAAAACAAAACTTGATAATTTTCTGGCGCTCCGAATCTGAAATCTGCACAAATTTCAGCATGCATAGCTGTCTGCCGGTTTCCAGGGTTTTGATCCGCACAACTTCAGCTTCAAAATTCACATGTTCAATGGTTGAATTCCGGTAGGGAACCAGCAACCAGCATTTCAATTTTTGACCTTCAGCTATTGAAAAACCTGTTTCGCCGTAGATGGACAATCCACCGCCACCAATATCTTCAGTCAATCCGACGGCACGGGTCAGATCTTCACTCTGGATGGCCAATTCGAGGTTTGCATGAACACGAAGAAAGCTGCGCCGTTGTATTTTGGATATATCGCTCGGAAGCGGTTTGCGGATACGGACAAGACGGACCACATCTTCCTCAAATCCCGTGACATAGGTATTAAAATAATGCCGGACCCCATCCTCCGTAATATATGAAATGGACAATTCCTCTCCAAAAAAGAGCCTTTTCAGACGGCTGCTTCCTTGTTGCATTGGGACCTCAATCAGAAAACTGCTGTCATCCATATCTGCAATGCGTGATTTGTACTCTTTGTGTTCCTCTTTTTCATCTGCAGAAGCAATCTGGATGTATAAAATTTCATTTATTTTCGGAAACAAGCTGTTCACCGCCACTTTATGTATTTATCTTCGTATGTACAAGGACTATTATACCATGACCTTTCTCACATTGAACAAGAAAAAAACAGACCACATCGTGGTCTGCCGCAGTTATTCGCTCAACTTCAAATTCAAATTATCCATCTTTTTATGAGGTTGCATTGACCGGTTTGATCTCTTCAACCGCTTCTTCTATTCCTGTATTCGCATTAATGTATATCCGGTAACGAGAACCGTTAATTTTCCCTCCGAATTCATAACACAATACTTCTTTGCTGTAATCATTCTCAATCAGGGATTTGCGAACATAATTTTCTTCGAACTCAGAATTAAGCTTTTTCCGCGCCTGTTGCTCCGTAAGAGTTGCTTTCGGAATTTTGCGCATGTCATTATGTTCGTAAACAAAGTCACTCGCCTGGAAGCCGGTTACTTCGCCTGTATCCAAACCTACACGAACTGACATTTTCTCGGGATAAATCAAGGTGTCCCCTTGCTTACGCACATAAGTAAGGTTACCCAGATTACCATATTCATCGTAGTTTACAGCCTTCATATCCTTATAGCCTTTGTTCATTAGAAATTGATCTGCTTTAGCCATGGCATTCTGACGAGACACTTTTTTGGTTCCGATTGGACGCGTATCACTGTAAGAGATCAGCATTCCGCCATTACGGGTGAAATCCATCATCAGTTTGCCATTGTTGGCATGATCAATCGTGGCAGTGTAGGACTCCCAGTCTGTTCCTTTGCCGTTCTCCTGCACTTGAATTTTGTTACGATCCGCATCAGAGAATTTTGCAGCCTTGCTCTGAATCTGTTCTTTGGTCACCGGCAAGCCGTCCAGTTTCTTGACTGATCGTTTTGCATAGATGTTGGATACGGAAGGACCCCAATCAAGCTCCGGGTATTCCTGTACCTTTTTGTTTACAGTACGAAAACCATCAACGATCGTGTTGTCCATGGTTTGCTCTTGTGTTGCCATGGCAGTCTCTGCATCCATCCAGCGCAATCGGTCCGTCAGGACTTTCTGCTGCACATCCTGCAGATTCTTGGTAATCTCGGATGAATTCTGATACAGCTTTTTCAGGTTGCCCATTTCCTTCTCACTTAGCGGTTCGTTCGTCAAGTCACGCATCGACGCCCGATAGGCAAAGTTGGAAATACGCGAGAGAAACTCCTCTGTCTCGTTAAATGGTAGCATGGTGAGTGGCAGTTGGTTGATCTCATTCTGCGCTTCACTGGTGAGTCGCCATACATTCATCAGACCTTTGCGATGCATCCCCTGTGATGTAGAGTGAACTGCCAAGGTGTTACCAATCTCCGAATGCAATTTGTCCATATGAAAAGATAAATCGTGAAAGGCACGCTGATATTGATTCTCTGCCTTGATCAGAATTGCATTCTTCTCCTGATTCTCCTGATAGCCCCACACGAGCGCACCGACCAGTAGAACCGCAAATATCGGAAACATAACTGAACTTAATCGTTTATACATCGGTAGAGTCTCCTTTCTTCTAAACCACTACCTCTATTGTGGATCGAAGAAAGATCTCTTATGCATGCGATTTCCAGTCCTTACACAAGCAGGCTGCTAAAGTACTGTCTGGGTCCTCCTTTTAATTCAGCTGGACCCCAGTTGCCATGCCCTCTTCTTCAATTTCGAACTGGTCTCTGTTATCACATAGGCACTGCTTGAATCCCGTCTCAATCCGGCCCCGATCTTTCTTGCCTCGTAATGTAAATCGTTCACCGCATTGTTTGCATCTGATTTTAATTTTAATTCTCATCACAACGATCTCCGTTTCTGTCGGTCATTCCCCGGGAGTTTATCTGTAAAAATAAAAACACACCGGAGTCATAGGCGCAATATGCGCTTTATGTCCACCAGTGTGTCCGTATTTTTATAATTTAACCTCTTCCTCCCGCTTCACAAAACGAAAAGGAGAACGGTTATTAGCTCGTGTGATTTTACCCATTGCCCCATACCACAGGCCCGCCATTAGCGGCGCTATAAACCACAACCAATGATTCACCATGGTGTTCATGATGACATCGTACAATGCATGCCAGAAAAAAGGTAACACCAGAGAAAGAACCAGATACCACCGCTTTTTCTTACCACCGATAAACTTGGCTTTACCCATATAATAACCCATGATTACCGCAAACATAGCGTGCCCTGAAACAGGGAGCAGTGCCCGAAGGAACATGGCTGAGACGGATGCATTCCCCGCAAAGGCATACAACACATTCTCAACAGTGGCAAATCCAAGTGAAACAGCGACTGCATATAAGATCCCGTCATACGGCTCATCAAATTCGGTGTGATTATAGATGATATGATAAAGTACGAACCATTTAACGAATTCCTCCACACCACCTGAGATCATAATGGCCTCAAGATAAGGATTATCCCCGAGCCACATCATCATGCCACGCTGAATAATCATCACAGGCAGTACCATCAGAATACCCATGAGGAAAACCCGCAGTACCATATGAAGTGGCTCATAATCATAACGGTCTTTCAGGTAAAAGTATGTTAACAAGGCGAGACCCGGAGCAACTGCTGCCGCTAAGACCGAAAACAAAAGCACCGAAATTCCCTCCTCTGACTAAAGACGCGATTACAACTAGAGATTAATCCTGGCGTTTGAAGTGGGTGCAGATAACATCAATCGCTTGTGCAGGAATAACAACCTTACCATACTCTTCCATGACTGCTGGAGTAACTGAGGAGCCTTCGCCAAATTCAGCAAGCAAGGCAATCAATGCCGCATGTTTGGTGGAATCTACCTCATCTGGCTCCAAATGCAAGAACCACTTGTCTTTATAGGAATAAAGTCTCCCAGCATCCGTAACATGCTGACGCAACATATGTGCAGCTTCAATGAGCACTTCAAAGTCCTTGAATGCATAAACAATGGAATCGCTTTGCTCGAGTGTAACTTCCATTTCATATACTTCTTCAGGAAGATCATCTTCATGACCTAAACCATATTGTTGCGGATCATATTTTCCACGTGTGACAATGACAACCATCCCTTGAGCGGGAAGTGCGAATACTTCGACAGCGAGTGGACCTGTGGCATCAAATCCAAGTTCGGAATAGGCCTGATCCATCATTTCAGTGAACAGTTCATGAACCTTAGGTATTTCCTGCCACATATCTTCTTTTTGTATTCCGCGCTCGCTCAGATCGTCAAAGGTCAGGAAAATCCGTATCTTATCGTGACTTAGTCGTTCTATTTTCATACAGGATCTCCCCTTTATAAGCAAGTCTTATAACAGATTATGAAGCACAAAACAATATGTGCTGAAAATAAATCTATGTAGTTATGTTATCATTTTATACCTCTAAATGCACGAAGTAAAATCGACAAAAAAAGAATCATTCCACAGCAAATCAAGACTGTGGATGATTCTAATTGGAGGTTTTGGTTTATAAACCCGGTACTGTTGTGTTTGTTTGGCTTAAAATTTGCTCAACTTCATGCTTCACATCGGGATTGGTGCGAATAAAATCTTTGAGCATGCTCATATTCGCTTCTTTTTCCTGCGGTGTGATTGCTCTTGCTGTCTTTGCTGCCGGATTTTTGTGGGATTCACCATGTTGATTTTGCTTGCTTGTGAACCCGTCCATACCCGGGAAAGTCATTTCCATCATCTTATGTTTTGCCTGATCCATCATATTTCTTGATGAACCCGATGACATCATGGGCAATTTGCCTTTGGACAGCCATGAACTGGCTGCAACACCAATGACAATGCCCCAAAAAAAGGATGACGTCTTCATTACACCAACCTCCTTCAAGTGTTAAAATCATATTTAGTGTTTGCGGTAGTGAGCGATCTCATTCCGTATAAATACAGGAAAGCGAGTTGAAATCATGTTTAGACATACCGCCGCATTGATCATTGTTGCAAGTTTGCTGCTGTCAGCTTGTGGGACAGCAGAAGAAAAAACATCTGATAATTCCACACCAGCGGGCGAATCAACTACCACGGTTCAAGAAGAGCAAGGTAACTCTAACCCAACTGAAACAGGAGAACCCGGAACTGGTGTGCCCGAGCCTTCAACGGAAGATTCAACTGTGACAGAAGAAGAACCTGAATCTTCGGAGAAGGTTTCTACAGAAGAGAAAGTGGAAAAGACGTATCATATGAATGAAAATTATTATATTAAACCAAACGATGAAGCGAGCCCAAACAAAGTGGTCTTGTTAACTTTTGATGATGGACCCAAAGAAGAAAAAATGATTACTTCACTGATCGACACTTTAGATAAACATAACGCTAAAGCGATATTTTTCGTCAATGGATATCGGGTGAAAAGCCATCCGGAATTACTCAAACTCATACATGATCGGGGTCAGATTGTAGGCAATCATGCCTGGGATCATGAGGATCTCAAAAAAATGTCCAACGCTGAGGCGGCAAAACAGGTTACAGATGTCCAAAAAATAGTGAAGGATACCATTGGTGAGGAACCGCAATTCTTCCGTCCACCTTTTGGGTCGGGAAATGATGCACTGAAGGCTGCTGTGAAGAAAAATGGCATGTTATATATGACTTGGTCTAATGGTTCTCTCGATTGGGATAAAAGCACCAAAGACAACCCGGAAAAAGTCATCCAAAATGTACTCGATCAGTTAAATCCCGGAAGCAATATTTTGATGCATGAGTTGCCATGGACGGTTGAAGCATTGGATGAGTTGCTGACCAAGCTCGAAAAGAAAGGTTATTCCTTTGTTGATCCGCGTGCAATTGAATTGGAAGCTCGTTAAATTGTAATTTTGCGCATTAAAATAAAACAGCCCTGATCCAATGGATCAAGGCTGTTTCTCTGTGAGTGCTTTTTCCGCGGGCACTCTTAACGTGATGATATGCATCTCCGCAGGACAACTTAGTCGGAGAGGAAGATGATTTGTACCGTATCCTCTGCTAACAAGCATTTTGCCTTCTTGGTGAATGTCCTCCGGACTTCGCTTCAGGGAGTACCACCCGTTCGATACCGGACGATACGCTTTGCTCAGGAACACAGGTCCGAAAAATGGAAAAACCAATTGTCCGCCATGTGTATGACCACTTAAAATAAGATCTGCATTTTCTTCCAAGCGAAGGGCCTGCAAAGGATCATGAACGATAGCAATTTTGCAAAAACGGTTACCGATCTGCTGTAGTAATACATCGCCCTGTTTGGAACGATAGTCTATGCCGATCAGGCTCAATCTGTCGTTGCCCCTTTGCAGATATTCTACATTATCCTGCAGGAGCCTAACGTCCGATTCCCGAAGGATTCGCGCAAGTTGAGCGGTACCAGCCCTCTTGTCATGGTTGCCATACACCGTAAATGAAGGAGCAATGTTCGATAAAATTTTCATGTTATGTCTAACTAAAGACCATGAGATTCCTTTTTCCGCAACATCCCCACCGATGAGAACCCAGTCCACTTTGTTTTTAACGTTTGCCAGATTCTTCTGCTTCAGCTTGCGCTTGTGCGTGTCGGATACATACAAAATCTTAGCCCCGTCAAAGGATGTTGGCAGATGAGGCACTTCAACCTCTTCTTCAATCATTAGATGAATATGGGCTTCACGCCACATATGAAAAAGTAGTAAAACTCCCATCAAAATGATTAAACCTGCGAGTAAAAGCATTACCACGGCAAGGGAAGGAACGTATTCAGAGCGGGTGCCCCTTCAACCCCCCACCAAACCAGACTAATCGTTAACATGACAAAAATAAAAATGAGTGAATTCACAAACCTCTTGCTCAATTTTAACCGACGTGAAGGATGTAATTCTGTCCGTGTAGGAAGCGAACCCGCTTCGGGGATCGATTCTTCCGTTGAATTTGGCGTTTTTTTGGAGCGTGATGGTGCCCTTTGAGGAAGTACTGGACTTTCCAGTTTTTCTGTATAAGGCTTGCGCTGTGATCTAGGTAAAGAAACGGAAGTAATTGGTGTGATTCCGCCAACCTCAGCAGCTGCTGCCGTTTCAGCAACGATGCTTACTTGAGAAGCCACCTGACGCTCGGATTTCTCTTTTTTATCCGATTGACGATGGCGCTGACTGCCATATGTCTTCATTCTACTTAATGGCTGATTCATGATCCCCTCCGAAAACGTATCGCTAATCCGGACACCAAATCAATAATAAAGTGACATAATATAGGCGCCCATAATGTGCCGGACTGCAAGTAAATCCAACCCAATCCATAACTTGAGACAAACACCCAGCCTGTTGGAATCCAGTGGCGCAAATAACGAATATGGATAACTGCAAATAAAATACTTGTCCAGTAAGGACCGATGGCATGTTGGATGGCTCCACGGAATAATAATTCCTCACACACAGCAACAATGGCTGCTATACATACAATGTGCCAGATCGGACGCCCACGGAACAACATCTCGTTAATTCCACCGTCATCCATGCTTTCCTGAGGTATAACATACGACAGTACCAAGTCCATAACAAGCATTATTCCTGCAAGACCCAGACCCCACCATATAAATTGGTAATTGTCAGGCCATGCGAGTACATCCAACAAGTTTCGTTTCTGCAATAAGATCCACACAACTCCGATAATCAGTGTCAGACCTTGTGTAAAGTATAGATTGATTAAAAGCAAACGCTCGGTAAGCTGCTGTGGCTCAGCCTTCTGAATCTTGAACTTGGGAAACTTGAATTTTTTCATCGGATGCGTCTGTCCTCTTGAGTTAAATTTGATGGATAACAATTACGTTGTCCAATCGGATAGTATACTAAATGATAGCCAAAAAACCAATTAGGTTCAAGACCTGCCCCAAGTCCTGGTTATATGTCCGTGCCATTACTTCATTAAAGCAGTAAAATTCAGTTCACCAAACAGCTTACTTTCCATCTTCTTGTGATAGGTATATTAACTATTGTATTACTTATGGTGACTCTGTTTATGTGTGAATCTAAAGACATCTGCAAAACATTTTAAAACATTTAAACCTATTGACATGCTCATGTCAGCCATGATACATTATGAAAAAATTAGTCACGTTAAACACGATGATGGAAAAAAGACGTTGCTTCGTCTTACAGAGAGCCGATGGTAGGTGTGAATCGGTGGCAGGCAAATGGTCTTGAGCGCTCCTGAGTTATTGCATTGAAATTGGAGTAGGTGCAATCGGTTTAGACCCGTTATCCTCTTCGGTCTTCATTGACCGCTAAGACTGTCGTTGCGAAACGGCGGTGAATTAGGGTGGTACCACGACAACTCTCGTCCCTTATTGCGCAAGCAGTATGTGGATTGAGAGTTTTTTGATTTATTTTAAAGGATATCTGTGGGATCACTCTATTTGCTTCACCTTCCCCCTCTGTTGCGACACCGCGTTGTTGGGCGGAAGAATCAACCTGGTTTTAAGGAATACCTCTTCGCTGAGGTCAGACCTTGACGATATAGATACACATACCTAAGGAGGAAGAAACCATGTACAAAGTGTTAGTGTCGGACCCAATCAGTGATCTGGGGATCCAGCAACTGGTGGATGCAAATGATGTTGTTGTTGAGAAGAAAACCGGTCTTAGTGAAGATGAACTTGTTGCCATTATTGGTGATTATGATGCCCTCTTGGTTCGCAGCCAGACTCGTGTTACAGATCGTATTATGACGGCTGGTACCAACCTTAAGGTGATCGGACGTGCAGGTGTTGGTGTAGATAACATTGATCTGGAAGCTGCTACACAGCGCGGTATCATCGTTATTAATGCACCTGATGGCAATACCATCACAACCTGTGAGCACACGTTTGCCATGATGATGGCATTGGCACGACACATTCCTCAGGCATATGCCAAGACTATTCAGGGTACGTGGGATCGTAAAACCTTCCTGGGTGTGGAATTAAGAAATAAAACGCTCGGTGTACTGGGTATGGGACGGATCGGTAGTGAAGTTGCCAAGCGCGCCAAAGCATTTGGAATGGACATTCTTGCTTACGACCCGTTCCTCACGGAGGAGCGTGCCGAGAAGCTGCAAGTGAAGCTGGCTAGTGTAGATGATATCATTCGCAATGCGGACTTCATGACCGTTCACACGCCATTAACACCGGAAACACGGCATATGATTTCACGTCCACAATTCGAAGTGATGAAAAAAGGCATGCGTATCATCAACTGTGCTCGTGGTGGTGTAGTTGACGAGATGGCACTTGTCGAAGCCATTGATCAAGGTATTGTGGCTGGTGCAGCATTTGACGTATTCGAAAGCGAGCCGCCAGCCGCTGATCACCCGTTCCTGAATCACCCAAGCATTATCGTTACGCCTCACCTTGGTGCGTCCACAGTAGAAGCGCAAGAGAACGTGGCTATCGATGTGTCGGAACAGGTGCTTCACATTTTGCGTAACGAACCGTTTAAAAACGCAGTTAACATGCCGGCTGTTGCACCAACCGTGATGAACAAATTGCAGCCGTATTTCAAACTGGGTGAAACGTTGGGTAGTTTTGCAGCACAGATTACACAAAATGCAGTGCAGGAGATTCGGATCGACTATGCTGGTGAACTTTCTGAAGTAGATACTTCTCCTCTCACACGTTACATTGTGAAAGGGATTCTCGCCAGACATTTGGGTGGGGAAGCCAACATCGTCAACTCCATGCATCTGGCCAAAATCCGTGATCTGAATGTGGTTGTAAGCCAAACCTCAACAACTAAAGGATTTACTAACCTGATTACCGTAACATTGGTTACAACTCAGGATGCTGAGGAACGTCGTGTAGCAGGTACATTGCTTGCAGGTTATGGAGAACGTATTGTTCGTCTGGACAAATTCCCGGTAGATATCGCTCCGGAAAGTCATCAAATTTTGATCTCCCACAACGATAAACCAGGTATTATCGGACGTGTAGGAACCCTGCTTGGACAAAACGATGTCAACATCGCATCCATGCAGGTTGGACGTAAAATTATTGGTGGTGCAGCGATCATGATTCTGACCGTAGATAAAGCTGTTCCAAAAGATGTTCTTGTGCAGCTTGCTGCGTTGCCTGAAATCAATACTGCTGTTGAAATTGTTCTGGAATAATTAAACTTATTTCTATATGTAAAAGGAAAGACGGGACCCTCGTGGTTCCCGTCTTTTTTCATGTACTCGCTGAAATATCGGTGATGAAGTTTGCAAACAAAATATTTGTGGAATTGGAAAAGGGGTGCCCATCACCCCCATATGAACTCCGCTTCTTTTGGTCAATGGAAATAGTCTAATACGAAATCGAACTATTAACTTAACTGAATAATGTTTAGTGTAGACCCCGGAGGAGACAGAACGGCTGCGCCAACAAGCCCGAATAATTGTAACTGTATTGTTGAACCAGCGGTAACGGTAACCATAAAGTCAGACTGCAGCTGACTGAGAGAAAGTACTGGAGATACTACACTCGCTGGAATTGCTGCACCGTTAAGTAAAACCCTAGATTGGATAGCAAGTGCAGCTGTCAGATTTATTTTGTATGAGATATAGTAGCGACCTGCGTTGGTCAGTGTGAAGGTGTCATTTGTCCCATTGACGGTTATACCTGTGCCAATATTTTGGTTATTCGGTAATGGAACGAGTGTACCACCCAATATTACAACAATCGTACCATTAGTGTTCTCAGCAAAAGCCGAGTTAGATGTTACAGATGTTCCGGTTGCACCGGTTGCTCCAGTAACTCCTGTACTTCCGGTACTTCCGGTTACGCCGACTCCCGTTGCTCCCGTTATACCTGTGACTCCGGTTTCCCCCGTCGCACCAGTAACTCCAGTACTTCCCGTTACGCCAGTCGCACCAGTTGCTCCGGTACTTCCCGTTACGCCCACTCCCGTGGCTCCTGTTACACCTGTCGCTCCTGTTCCCCCAGTCGCACCAGTAACTCCGGTACTTCCCGTTACGCCGACTCCCGTGGCTCCTGTTATACCTGTGACTCCTGTTCCACCCGTCACACCAGTTGCTCCGGTACTTCCCGTTACGCCCACTCCCGTTGCACCGGTTATACCTGTGACTCCGGTCTCCCCCGTGACACCAGTTGCTCCGGTACTTCCCGTTATGCCGACTCCCGTTGCTCCTGTTTCACCGGTTACGCTTACTCCCGTTACGCCTGTTGCTCCTGTTTCCCCTGTAGCTCCAGTACTACCTGTTACACTTACTCCTGTGGCTCCTGTGATCCCCGTCGCCCCAGTCAACCCTGCAACACCAGTCGCTCCTGTTTCACCAGTTGCCCCGGTTCCTCCAGTTACTCCTGTTGATCCTGTTACGCTTAGTCCCGTGGCTCCTGTAATTCCCGTCGCCCCGGTTAACCCTGCAACACCGGTCGCTCCTGTTTCACCAGTTGCCCCGGTTCCTCCAGTTACTCCTGTTGATCCCGTTACGCTTAGTCCCGTCGCTCCTGTAATTCCCGTCGCCCCGGTCAACCCTGCAACACCGGTCGCTCCTGTTTCACCAGTTGCCCCGGTTAACCCTGTAAGACCAGTCGCTCCTGTCACTCCGGTACTTCCCGTTACTCCAACACCAGTTGCACCCGTCACACCTGTTGCTCCTACGCCAGCAAGCAACGTGTAATCTGGTGAAGTCCCCGGCGTTCCGGTTGGTGATGCCACATTTGCAATATACGTACTGCCGTTGAACGTTACAACCTGACCGGCTGGATACGTCGGGGCTACGGCTGGATCAAATGGTACGATACCACTTAAACCTACGCCTGTCGCTCCTGTTACGCCTGATGCTCCTGTTACTCCGGTACTTCCTGTTACTCCAACTCCAGTTGCACCGGTCACACCCGTCGCTCCTGCGCCCGCAAGCAATGTGTAATCCGGTGAAGTCCCCGGCGTTCCGGTTGGTGATGCCACATTTGCAATATACGTACTACCGTTAAACGTTACGACTTGACCTGTAGGATACGTCAGGGCTACGGCTGGATCAAATGGTACAATACCACTTAAACCTACGCCGGTCGCTCCCGTTACCCCTGATGCCCCTGTGACTCCGGTACTTCCTGTTACTCCAACTCCAGTTGCACCCGTCACACCCGTTGCTCCTGCGCCCGCAAGCAATGTGTAATCCGGCGAAGTCCCCGGCGTTCCGGTTGGTGATGCCACATTTGCAATATACGTACTACCGTTAAACGTTACAACCTGACCTGCTGGATACGTCGGGGCTACGGCTGGATCGAATGGCACGATACCACTTAAACCTACACCTGTCGCTCCTGTTACGCCCGATGCTCCTGTCACTCCGGTACTTCCTGTTACTCCAACTCCAGTTGCACCGGTCACACCTGTTGCTCCAGCGCCAGCAAGCAACGTGTAATCTGGCGATGTGCCCGGCGTTCCGGTTGGCGATGCCACATTTGCAATATACGTATTGCCGTTGAACGTTACAACCTGACCGGCTGGATACGTCGGGGCTACGGCTGGATCAAATGGTACGATACCACTTAAACCTACGCCTGTCGCTCCTGTTACGCCGGATGCTCCTGTTACTCCGGTACTTCCTGTTACTCCAACTCCAGTTGCACCGGTCACACCAGTCGCTCCTGTTACGCCCGATGCTCCTGTAGCTCCGGTACTTCCCGTTCCACCAATGCCGGTTGCTCCTGTAACTCCCGTTGCTCCTGCGCCCGCAAGCAATGTGTAATCCGGCGATGTCCCCGGCGTTCCGGTTGGTGATGCCACATTTGCAATATACGTACTGCCGTTGAACGTTACAACCTGACCGGCTGGATACGTCGGGGCTACGGCTGGATCAAATGGTACGATACCACTTAAACCTACGCCTGTCGCTCCTGTTACGCCGGATGCTCCTGTTACTCCGGTACTTCCTGTTACTCCAACTCCAGTTGCACCTGTCACACCCGTTGCTCCTGCTCCAGCAAGCAATGTGTAATCCGGCGATGTGCCCGGCGTTCCCGTTGGTGATGCTACATTTGCAATATACGTACTGCCGTTAAACGTTACAACTTGACCCGCTGGATATGTCGGGGCTACGGCTGGATCAAATGGCACTAGGCCTGTCAATCCCGCCCCGGTTGCTCCCGTTACACCTGATGCACCTGTGGCTCCTGTAGGTCCTGCACCTGCAAGCAATGTATAGTCTGGAGAACTTCCTGGCGTACCCGTTGGCGAAGCGACATTTGTAATGTAAGTACTGCCACCAAACGTGACGATCTGTCCAGCTGGATATGTTGGGGCTAATGCGGGATCGAATGGCACGATGCCACTTAATCCTGCACCTGTGGCTCCAGTTGCACCAGTCGCCCCCGCAGCAGCGATTAATGTGTAATCCGATGAAGATCCTGGTGTTCCTAGAGGACCAGCTACACTCGTAATGTAAGTACTACCGTTATACGTAATTACTTGACCTGCTGGATAACCCGGGGCGAGCGCTGGATTAAATGCCACAGCTCCTGTCAAACCAGCTCCGGTTGTTCCGGTTGTTCCGGTTGCTCCCGTTTCTCCATTGGTTCCACCCGACAGTAAAAGAGTGTAGTCTGGAGAACTTCCAGGTGTACCCAAGGGACCGTTTACATTGGCAACATAAAGACTACCCTCGTAGCTTACTACTTGACCTTGAGCATAAGTTGGTCCCAGTGCAGGATCAAATGCAGTAATATTGTTCAAACCCACACCAGGTGCTCCTGCCGGACCCTGTGCTCCCTGTGGACCAACTGGGCCAACCGGTCCTACTGGTCCAATTCCTCCCGGTGTGCCAGTAGCCCCTTTCACTCCAGGGACTCCTGGGACACCTGGTACCCCCGGGACTCCTGGCACTCCCTGTGGGCCGGCTGGTCCGGTAATTCCTCCAGTTCCAAGAGTTGTCGTCGCCCTGCTTAACGATATGGAGATCGATCGAATTAATCCCACAAGTTTATCTTTTTCTGCAGGTGGTACTTCCAGAAGCAGCGTCACACTTAACAAGTCATCCAGTAAGTTTTGCAAGTTACCTGCGAGATTAATAAGAGGAACAGGGACAACCTCTGAACCTGCAATCGTTAATTCCAATACGGCTTGTAATTCTGCCTTTACTCCGGCACGAAATCCGGATTGATTTACAAAAGTAAGTAACTGGCGTAATCCATTCTGTAATGACAGTATATTGGCTGAAGTCGGCTGACTGATTGCAGCAGGAATAGCCACAGCCAAAGAACGCAGTATGGATTCAAACTGCTCCAGTTCGCTTGTGGTTATTGGAATAAACGGAGAGCCTGCTCTAAAAGATCTGCCTTCCAGGAAAGCTTTAATATTGACCCTTTTTCGATCATCGGACATGCTTAACTCAATCCTCCTCTATCTTGCTTGCTTTTCAAGCTTATGTCACATAGGAAGGAAAATTATCTTGGACACTCTTTTTAGTCAAAAAAAGACCATTCTTGTTCCACGTTGAACAAGATTAAACGGTAGTCTTCAACAAAAAAACACCCTCCATAAGAGGGTGTTTCCGCACTTTTTGTATGAAATTCAGGCTATTTCGATGAATCCAAGGGAAATTGCAAAATAAACTCTGTCCCTTCGCCAAGCACACTATTGACGGTAATCATGCCTTGATGCGCATCAACAATATTTTTCACAATCGCTAAACCAAGCCCCGTACCTACACTTTCTCCCCGAACACGAGCCTTATCTGCTTTGTAGAATCGTTCGAAAATAAATGGCAAGTCGGATGAAGGGATACCTACACCCTGATCCTTCACAGAAACTCTAACAAATGGAGCACGAAGATAAGTGACCCGCTCGGCTGAGATCATTACATTTTTGCCAGTAGGTGTATGTCTGAACGCATTATCCAGCAAATTCGTAAATACTTGCTCAAGTCGATCCTCATCTGCCTGTTGAAGTTCAATGGTTGGTTGTTCGAACTTAAATTGCAGTTGAATTCCCTGTTCTTTTGAACGCACAGAGAACTTCCGATATACACGTTCAAGTAGTTCTCCGAGGTCAACTTCCTTCATCACCATGTCCGTGTGTCCAGCTTCCATCCGCGCAAGATCAAGCAAGTCTTTAACCAGTCTGCCCATCCGCAGGGACTCATCATGAATGACCTGGATCAGTTCTTCGCTCTCTTCCGGTGATGTTGCCATCCCGTCCAAAAGAGCTTCACTGTAGCCTTGCATCATGGATAGCGGAGTTCGTATCTCATGAGATACATTAGCCACGAAATCACGCCGCATTTTCTCCAGTCGCACTTCTTCTGTTACATCTCTTAAAACAGCCACAGCCCCTCTGACAACACTGTCAGCATACAACGGTGCCATCTGAACAGACCAGACACCTTGCTGTACGTGAACATTGGAGTTCTGGTCCCCACCTTGCTCCATCACCATTCTGAACAAAGGAAGAAGGGGCTCAGGTACATCACGCGAAGTCTTGTCAGACTGCTCGGATTCTTGTCCTTCGTCCATTTTCGCCCAATCGAGATCATACCATGTCTGCATGATCTTCTCTCCAGGCGGATTCGTCAGAATAACTTTGCCTTCACCATCAAATGTAACCACCGCATCGGTCATGCTGCGAAGCACACTCGCCAAATGTTCCTTCTCATGGTTAAGGTTTCGAATATTATCTTCCAGTTGGGCAGCCATATGATTAAATGTGTTCGCAAGTTCACCAATCTCATCACTCGTTACCAGGGAGAGACGTGTTCCGTAGTTCCCTTTGCGAATCGCATTGGCTGCCTGAATCAATTGCTGCATGGGCTGCGTTATTTTGGTGAATAGAAACAATGCAAAAAAAGTGGTTAAACTGAATCCGATAATACAGATATAGGTGAACAACCGCTTAATATCTCTGGATTCGGATTCTGCAAAGTTCGTATCAATGTAGGGCAGCAAAAAAAGACCCAGCGCTATAAGTACACAACCCACAAGGCAGATAATAGTGATCCATAACTTCCCGACCAGTGATCTCCAGAAACTAAAACTACTTCGGTACTTCCAGTTTATAACCCACACCCCACACCGTCGTAATCATGGCCGCCGATTCAGGCGATACCTTGTTAAGTTTCTCGCGAAGACGCTTCACGTGCGTATCCACGGTACGAAGATCGCCAAAGAATTCGTAATTCCATACATCTTTGAGCAATTCTTCTCTGGAGAAAACTTTGTCGGGAGATGTTGCCAGGTAGTGCAGCAATTCATATTCTTTTGGTGTAAGACTAATCTCTTCGCCACCAGCGGTTACCCGGTGGGCATCATGTTCAATAACCAGATGCGGGAACACGATGTTGTTACTCGAATTGCTCTCCTTGGAGAGATAAGCTGTCGCGGAAGCTCGACGCAAAATCGCTTTGACTCGATAAATCACTTCACGCGGGCTGAATGGTTTTACAACATAATCATCAGCGCCAACTTCGAAACCTTGAACCCGGTTAATCTCTTCACCTTTTGCAGTGAGCATCAAAACCGGCGTTGATTTCACCTGACGAAGACGGGTACACACTTCAACTCCATCCATACCCGGCAACATCACATCAAGCAAAATCAGCCCGTAGTCCCCTGCTGTTGCTTTACGCAGCGCGGTTTCCCCATCCTCAGCTTCATCGATTTCATAACCTTCTTTTTCAAGATACATTTTCAAAAGCCTGCGGATTCTCTCTTCGTCATCCACGACCAGTATTCGATTCTCATGTTCAGCCATGCCTCTCCAGCCCCTTTGCAATAACTCCTCATCACTTCTATTATGTTCGATCTGGCGAACAATATTTGAATACCCTTCAATAAAAAGGTACATTTGTGTTTCCCGCTTCTAAACTCAACCTTTGCAATACGAGTCTGTCCTAGTCAGCTCCAGCATAAGAATGTAATCCGGCAATGATCAGATTCACTCCAACCAGCGTAAACATGACCACCAGGAAGCCAAGAACTGCAAGCCATGCAGACTTCTGACCTTGCCAACCTCTGGATAAACGCAAATGCAGATACACACTATAATATAGCCATGTAATCAATGCCCACACCTCTTTGGGGTCCCAACCCCAAAAGCGACTCCAGGCAATCTGAGCCCAGATCATGGCAAAAATTAATGCTCCCAGCGTAAATATCGGAAAACCAATGGCAATCGCGCGATAACTTATCTCATCCAGATCATCAGCATCGATTCCATCCATCATTGGCTGTAACGCTTGTCCAAGTGGTCTGCGCACAAGAAGTCGTACAATTCCATACAGGATCAGACCTACAATAAGTGACCAAACCACCGTATTCAGCTTGCGCCCGGCATTTACCCCGTTCATCCAGGAAGGCGTCTCAAGTAAAGGTTTTTCCATGCCAAGAAACGGTGTCATGCTCTCCACTTCGCTATTATATGGTGCAAAAATCGGAGGCATGCGATAAATCACTTTCTCTATTGTACTATTTTCCTGTACCTCTGTGTCAATGCTGACCGTTTTCTGTACAAAAACCGCCTCGTAACCAGCTGTACGAAAGGCAAATACCGTTCCGATGAATCCGATGACTACAACGATCGTAACCAGGGTGAATTCAACCCATCCTCGTTGACGTCTTGAAGATTTATCTTTACCACTGAAATCAACAGTACGGAGCAAATACATGAACCCTGCGGCAAAACCTACGGCGAAGAATGCTTCACCAAGCGCGGCCAACGTCACGTGAATTTTCAGCCAGATGGACTGAAGTGCCGGGATTAATGGTTGTACCTCCTGAGGAAATACCGCGGCGTACGCCATAATAATAATGGTAAGTGGTAAGGCAAACAAACCCAGTAATGACTTGCGGTATATGGCATATACAACAATAAATGCAACCATAATCATCATGGACAGAAAAGACATGAACTCATACATGTTACTAACCGGGATATGACCTGCCCCAGCCCATCGGGTTACAAAAAATACGATGTGTGCCGCCAAGGCGACAGTCGAAGCGATAAAAGCTCTTTTACCCCAGCGATTCATATGGTCCAGAGGATCACGATTACTCCATTTTTTGCCCATGACCGCGACAGCATATAACAAGAATGCAGCACAATAGAGAAAGAAAGATACGATAAATGCGTCGCTGCTGAAATCCAATAAACTCATGCCTGATTCCCCCCGTTATCCAACGACTTCTCTTCCACTTCCAGATTCATCTGTTTCAAAACGGCCGCAACTTCACGCCTGAAGCCAAACCAGTTTTTGTTGGTATGTCCACCCAAGGTGAGCTGTTTATCATCAAAACGAATCCAGATGCGGCGATGATGCCAATAAAAACCCATGACCAGACCCAACATAACAATACCGGCTCCTACCCATACAAAAGGCATTGCCTTATCCACTCTTATATTGAGATAACTTACGGACTGAATAATATCGACCTTGTCCATGCTGTCTACTTCCAGCTGTAAAGGAATCTCAGCTCCAATCAGCTGTTGGTTAATTGCATCCTGTTGAAACCGTTGTTTATCAATCTGCTTCGCAAAGTACAGATATTGTATCCCCTCTTCGGGCAGATCCGGTCCCTTGATGAGAAAGAGAAAAGCAGGTGCATTAGGTGAAGGTGATTTTGATTTGGGCTGACCATTCTCATCCAATCCAAAGTCCATAAACTTTTCTTTTACCGTGAGCTTATAAGGACCAGCTTCAAATGTTCTTTGGGTGTCTACCATATCGATCTTAATGGCCCCGTATACTTCACCCGTCTTTGTATTGACCAGATCAGGCGTTACGGAACGAATGGTGGGTGTTAGATCATAATCAAACTGATATGCTTTCAGACCGTTATAATTCAATGGATGATTCACGCGTACATCATGTCTGGCTACCTCAGCTAACTGAGGTTTCTTCGAGAGATCCGAACAATCTGCTGTACATTCATACAAAACAACTTTTGTTTCGAACAGTTTTGGAACGGTCTTGTTCAGGTTACGGAATTGCTCTGGTACTTCGTCCTCACTGTAGAACTCAACATTAAACTGTTCATTTTGCAGATACATCGATGTATTCGGGATCTTTTTGATCTCACCTTCAGGAAAAGCGACATGCTCGTCCAGATTCAGACCAGGAAGCCCTCGTGCGAGCACCGCCAGCAAAAATATAATGAGTCCAATATGGATGACATATGGGCCCCATCGACTGAATCGCTGTTTCTCGGCGAGTAATGCATCCCCCTGGGTGTGCACGCGGTATCCTTTCTTTTTCAACGGCGTAACCGCTTTCTTAATCCAGCCTTCTGGTGCCTCTTCGATGGTACCTTGGTACACCAGACGCTGTCTTGTCAAAAATTGCGTATGCTTACGTATTCTCTGTTTATTCAGTGCTTTGTAGAGCGGTAGGACGCGATCCAGACTGCATATCACCAATGATGCCCCAATCAGCACCAGCAGTAGAATAAACCACCAGGATTCGTATGTATGGGATAAACCCAACAGATAATAGATATGACCCAATTGACCGTATGTTTCTTTGTAATACACGGAAGGATCAATATTCAAGAATGTACTTTCTTGCGGATAGATTGTACCAAGCATAGAACCTACAAGCGTAAAAACAATCATATAGACGGCAATTTTAACGGAAGAAAAAAAGTTCCATATGCGGTCAATGATGTTGGGATTACTGCGCTGTGAACGGCGCGCCATGCCATCATAACGCATTTCCAGCACTTCATCCGATTTAGCTTCAGACTCCAGCAGCGGTTTCCCACATGCTTCACATAGTACAGTGCCTACCGGATTCTGGTGTCCGCACTCACATTTGGTATTTTGGAACACGAATAGACCTCCTGTCAGGGCTGCTTCGCCAGTTGCGAAATTTGAGCGTCAAGTGTGTCCAAATCAAGTTGCCCGATATGAATGGTAGAGATTTTGCCCGTGTCGGATACAAAAAATGTCGTTGGCATCGGAGAGATCCCAAAATCACGAACCGAGTTTTTCTCCCGGTCAAGCATGATTGGAAACGTCACGCCAACCTGCCGTACAAAATTATCCACGGTCATCTGGTCTTCTCCAACATTAATCCCGACAAATTGTACTCCCTGGTTCTTCCATTTGTCAGCTTGTGCCTGAAGTGCAGGCATTTCTTTAACACAAGGTTCACACCAGGTGCCCCAGAAATTGATCACCATCGCTTTTCCTTTGTACTCATCAGACGTATGAACTTGACCATCCAGGCCCAGCAGTTCAAAAGAAGGAGACTTGTCCCCTTCCTTTGGCTTGCCATTCGAGCCGGATACCGATGTGGTAATCGCATATCCGCCCAACACCAGGATCAATAACAAAATGACGATTTGCACCGTTCTTCTTGATTTCCCCATGTGCTGCTCCCCTTTTAAGTGACTGTAGCATTCGCATCTTATTGGTCTAAGACAACTGTGAACATCCTATGAACAATTATAGCGAATTTCGTCACAAAACTGCGGCGGTTTTATGAAAATTATGTGTCCTCACATTACCTTTTTTTCATTTTTTTGGCTGGTTCTGATTGTGCGAGGGTAATCAGGTTGTTGACTTCCTCTTTGGTCAGATGACGTGTCAGACCACGTTTCAGGTTTTGTAGCAAAATACCACCAAACGAAATCCGTTTCAGACGGGTTACCGGATGGTTGATTGCCTCGAACATACGTCTAACCTGACGGTTACGTCCTTCATAGATCGTAATGGAAATGACCGACTCATTGGCCGCTGTATCCACATCTTTGTACTCTACCTCTGCAGGAGCAGTCATGCCGTCATCCAGCATAATGCCTGTCTTTAATTTCTCCAGAGCTGTACCATGCGGCACACCCTTAACCGTTGCATGATACGTTTTGGGTACGTGATGCTTAGGATGCGTCAGCAAATGTGCAAACTCACCATCATTGGTAAGGATCAATAAGCCCTCTGTGTCATAATCCAGACGACCTACAGGATATACGCGTTCCTTGACACCTTTCAGGTAGTCGGATACAATTTTCCGACCTTCCGGGTCAGATGCACTTGTTATTACGCCTTTTGGCTTGTTTAACATCAAGTACACTTTTTTCTCACTGCGGATCGGTTTTCCATTAACCGTAATCATATCCTCTTCGGGGTTCGCTTTTGTACCCAGTTCGGTTACGACCTCCCCGTTAACTTCTACTTTGCCGGACAGGATTAGTTCCTCGCTTTTGCGGCGGGATGCAATGCCTGCCTGTGCGATAATTTTTTGTAATCTTTCCATGTTTGTCATGTCACCTCACACTAATGATACCCATCACGCAAGGAAATCACAAGGATAATCCAAGGATTTTGTAAACTGGCGACACGATTATGCATTTTAGGCGACCTTCCCCTTTGAGATTGACGCAAAAAAAGCATGCCTTTACACGACCTGTTAAACACAGATGGCGTAAAGATAAGCCTTTTCCTCAAATCATTTAATTGGAAACTTTGCCGGCAACTGCAACCTGTTTTTTGGCAGGTGTGGTACTCTCTTTAATGAAAGTCTGCAATGTCTTGGAAGTAATATAATAGGTACGTCCACCGTACACAAATGTCATCATACCAATTACCCGGTTGTTCTGATCCAGAACAGGGCCACCTGAATTACCTTGGGCCATGGATTTCACAATACTGCCGATTCCCTTTTTACCTGGGACGTCCAAAGCTTGGGAACTAAACACTCTGCTTTTGGCTATCGTATTGAAGGTTGAAGGAAAATCTTCATCCAGGATGACAAGATCACCAGCAGGATTTTTGGGGAATCCAATCGTATAGACAACCTGGTTATCCCTTGCATTTGCAAATGCGACCGGTTGGGCGTCTATTTCCTTGTCCAGCTTCAGCAGTGCCATGTCTGTGACCGGATCTGTCATAATAATCTTCGCCTTTACAGGCTTGCTAAGGGAACCCGGACTTGCAACAGTCAGTGTACCTTCATCACCATCAGACAGTTCAGCAAAACTCTGAACGACATGATAATTCGTGAGCACTTCATCCTTCGAGATCAATATTGAGGTACCAACATCATAATATACCATATCGGGTTCATCCTGCTTGACCAAACGTACATTCACGACTGGAAAAGAATCCGCTGTGACTGCCATTTGTGCACGCAGCTGTTTATCGAAGTAACCTGTAAAATGTATCGTCTGAACGGCTTGAGCTGCCGCCAGCCCCGTTGACCCTGCGAGCATTGCAATAGCAAGCACGCCTGACATTCCGACACGGAGCATTCGTTTCCAACTCTTCTGCATGTCTCACTCTCCTCCGCTATTATTCTAGCATATCTAATATATCGGAAGGAAAGGAGATATCTTTTAACCAAAAACGAGCAAACAAATGGCGAGCGCAGCAATAAAACCAACGACATCGGAAAACAACCCTACTTTGAGTGCATATCGACCGTTTCGTATACCTACAGCCCCAAAATAAACAGTCAGCACATATAACGTGGTGTCTGTACTCCCCTGAATCGTAGATGCCATACGTCCAATCATGGAATCAGGGCCATGGGTTTTGATTAGATCGGTTGTAAACGCCAGAGAGCCTGTCCCCGTTAAAGGACGCAGTATTCCGAGTGGCAACACTTCGCCTGGAACACCCATCCAGGACACCAGCGGAGCGAACAGGCTAATCACAAAATCCAGTGCACCCGAGGCACGAAATACGCTGATTGCGACCATCATGCCCACGAGATGCGGAATAATACTGATTGCAGTAGAGAAACCATCCTTGGCCCCATCAACAAAGGATTCGTAAACCGGGACCTTTTTGGTAAACGCATATAATGGAACAAACGCGATAATAACCGGGATGGCCCAGACGGAGATCCAGTTGATGAAGGTTAACAAAGGTGCTCATCCTTTCATACCGGGATTGCCACTTTTCTGTATGCGCGGCGGTTTGTGTAAAGCCCTGTTCCGATACCAGCGATCGGCGATTATAGCAGCAAGTGTAGCGATAATGGTAGCCATCAATGTTGTTCCCACAATCTCTGTAGCATTGGCAGAATGATAGTTTAAGCGGATGGCGATCAGCGTTGTCGGAATAATGGTAATACTGGCCGTATTCAGAGCCAGTAAGGTGCACATGGCAGGAGAAGCAGTTTGTTTGTCCGGATTAAGCTCCTGCAGCTGTTGCATCGCTTTGATTCCCATGGGAGTAGCTGCATTTCCTAGCCCCAGCAGATTGGCACTCATATTGGAGAGAATATAACCCATCGCCGGATGATTTTTGGGCACATCGGGGAACAGGAAGCCCACAACCGGGCCGAGCAGCTTGGCAATCCGGGCCAGGAGGCCCGCATCTTCAGCCATTTTCATCATACCCATCCAGAACACAAGCACACTAATCAGTCCAAAACAGACCGTGACTCCCGTTGCCGCCCCATCAAAAGCAGCTTGCGTGACCACTTCGATATTACCGTTGACGGCTGCAAAAGCAAATCCGATTAAAATCATGAGCAGCCAAATTAGATTAATCATGGATTATATCCTCCCTTCAATGGCGATTTAGCTAAGGAGACAACAGGTGGCTTAAAACGGCACGCCATGCAGCTGCCCAGGAAGAGACATCACCGATTCCACCCAACGTTGCATCTTCTGTCTTCGGTTCAGGAGGAATATAACTGCCTTTGCGATACACGGGAATTGAGCCCACAAGTTTGCCGTCAAGCTGCATATCAATGCGACCTGCCAATCCGAACGAAGGATCTGTCGATTGTTCCTTGCCTTCCGTTTCCGACTGTCCTCTATTTTCGTGTAGTATCAACTTCTTGGTCAATGAGCCTTCTTCACTTTTAGCCAGTGGGTACCAGAATCCCCGGCCCGTAACGACATCTGTATTTTGCACAGGTTGTTCTTGCTTGGCGACCTCTACTAACGGGAAGTACTCAAAACCGAAATCTAGCATCCGAGCATGATCGTTCCAATCGTTTCCGTCGTTCAGCGTTACTGCGGCGAGCTGCTGTCCGTTACGTGTAGCGGAACTGACCAAACATCTGAAAGCTTTTTTTGTGTAGCCGGTTTTCACTCCATCCGCACCTTCATACATCCGCAACATTTTATTTTTATTGTGCCAAGAGTATTCCCAGCTTTCATTGGGGTTCGGTGCGGATTTGTCCTCCGTGGCTACGATGCGTTTGAACACCGGATTGTGCAATGCATATGCCGTTAATCGTGCCAAGTCGTTAGCTGTTGAATAGTGACCTTCTGCATCCAGTCCATGAGGGTTCATAAAATGAGAATGCGTCAGACCGATTTGCTCCGCCTTTTTGTTCATTAACAGGACAAAGCCTTCTTCCGATCCACCGACATGTTCTGCGATCGCAGAGGCTGCGTCATTGCCTGAACGGAGCATGAGCCCGTATAACATGTTTTCAAGCGTCATCGCTTCACCTAACTTGAGATAGAGAGAAGATCCTTCTTTGGCAAAAGCCGTGGGAGACACTTTCACTTTATCATCCAGCTTGCTGTGTTCAATCGCTACGATCGCTGTCATGATTTTGGTCAAGCTGGCAATTCGCAGTTCTTTATCCCCATCTTTGCTGTATAAGATCCGGCCTGATGTGACATCAATGAGAGCAGCGCTTTGCGCATGAGTAGACGGACCTTGAATCGTTGCCTGGGCTTGAGTAGTCCCTAATGAAGACAGCAAGAAGACAGGGATAAGCATGCATGCAATGACTTTCGTTATTTTTCGCATCAATTCATTCCTCCGGGTCACTTGGAATCTTGTACTATCTTATGTCCGGACAACTTGGAGTATGTCCCATCGGGCAAAAACAGCAAAAATCCCTCACGCTTGGATGCGGGAGGGATCATGACGAAATGATTCAGCTATACGTTGATGGATCTGGTGTAACTGGTACACCTGTTGTATTCGTTGGTGTTGTATTCCGTTGGAACATGCCTTGAATTCGGTCCAAAACATAAGGGGTGGAGTCAATGAGTTTCTCAAACAGATGTGTGGAGTTATCGAGTGGTACAATGTGTACCCCCTGTTTACCTACCACCAGGAACGCGATAGGACGTATGGATACACCGCCGCCACTACCGCCACCAAATGGAGAAGCTACTTTAGCTGAACTCGCATGTTCAGCAGAGGTACCCGTAGCACCACTTTTGCCACTACTTTCTCCATTAACGTGAAAATCACTACCACCGGCAGCAAATCCGAATCCCACCTTACTGATTGGCAGAATCACGGTACCATCTGGTGTTTCGACTGCATCGCCAACAATTGTATTGACATCCACCATGGCCTTGATATTTTCCATTGCGGTTTCCATTAAGCCTTGAATTGGATGATCTGACATTTATATTCCCTCCAGTTTCAATGTAAGCTAGGTTTGATCTAACCATATCATCCCCAAACTTGAAGGGACTTATGTAATAAGCATTTTAAATACACTCACCAAATCCCAACCTTACATTCCCAAAAACAGACCGACTATGATGGATTTTTATACTGTTGTCCCACTAAGCTTCTTCTTTTGCTTCTCCTTATGCCTGCGGCGCTGTTCCTGAAGAAGCTTGAACCACATCCGCCATCCGCCTTCGACTTGAAGCACACGGGTGAGTAGTGTAACTCCAGCGATCAGAACGGCTGTAATCCGAATTTTCGCTCTGAAATCGAGCTCCGTTCTAAATTCCATTTCATCGGACCATACTGGCATAACCTGAAGCACAGGTGTTTCATCAAAGCGAATCTGATAGGTGAGAAAACCAATAATAATGGACTTGATACTCCACACCCAGCCCGTCAGCACCGCTGTATATGCTGCATCACCAACGCCGATGTGGGTAGCCCAGGACAGTTGGGTCATATGTACGCGTGTAAGTGTTTGCTTCAGCCACAGCTTGAGCGCGTCCGTTGCCCTAAGCATAATTTTCACATCTTTAGCCCACTTCTTGACTTTGCGTTTGTTGACCCGCTCGCTCCCCTGGGCCTCGCCTCTCGAATGATTCATGGATTGTTCGGTCTTGACCAAGAAACCTTCCTTCATATTGCGAAAAACGATACTCGGGATCTCATAGTTAATCCGCACAATTCCATAGAGAAGACGAACATTAATATTGGCGTAATCATCACTTTTATGTTTACTGAATGTAAAATGTACATGAACATTTGAGATGAGGACTGCGGCAATCAGCAATGCGAACAACAAACCGATTCCTCCAAGCCAAATCCACACAGGCCTTACCTCCAAGCCCTCAATTCTTTTCTCGTCTAGTATGGCACTTTGAATAGGAAAAAATTCACGTCTGACCTAAAAATCCCATTTGATATTTGTTTGGAAACTGTTTTATTCACCATTTATCTAAAATCAATGCGCAAAAAAACCGACTCCACTGATGGGTGTCGGTTAGTATGAGCTTGCAAAATTAGAGTGAAGAATCCGTATTATCGTCTTCGTTGTCGATATGACTTAGGTCATCCGCCGGATCAGCACTTTCCGGTTCCAGTTGTTGCAAATCCAGTTTGTTGAATAACAGTTGTGTCTCTTCTTCAAGGTTTTCCGAATCTTCGAACAAACCTGGCTCAGGAAGGTCCTTAATTGAAGCCAATCCGAAATAATCCAGGAACGACTTGGTCGTTCCGTACAGAATTGGTCGTCCGATCGCCTCGGCTCGTCCCACTTCAATAATTAGATCCTTATTCACAAGCGTATGGATGGCACGCTCCGATTTTACCCCGCGGATTTCCTCAATCTCTACCCGTGTAATGGGCTGCCGGTACGCTACAATAGCCAGCGTCTCCAGAGCCGCTTGGGATAAGGACGTACGCGCGGGAGAGTATGCCAGTTTCTCGAAATATACAGCGTGGTCAGGCAAGGTGCCCAACTGTACTACACCAGCGATCTTGAGAATCTGTACACCTCGTCCCTGCTGTGAAAATTCATGAATCATCTCCTCAATCGCGTCCGTTACAAGCTCCACTCGCTGGTCGACGATCTCGGCGATTTGTTTGATACTCAGACCTTCTTCTCCGGACAAAAACAGCAGGCCTTCAATAATCGATTTCAATTTCGGAAAATCCATGATTCTTTGTTTCCCCTCTCCACTCCATAACGATATCCTCAAACATCCGTTCCTGATAACAGACAATCCGCTTCATCTTCATCAGTTCCAGCACCGCCAGAAAAGTGACAACAATCTCATGGCGATAGATATGCTCATCCATCAACTTGGAGAATAACAGTCTGCCTCCCGGCCCCATACTTTCCAAAGCGCCGATGACATCCCGTATCCGGTCCTTAACCGAAATCTCATCCCGTTTGATCCGGGTTACAGTTGTACGCTTCTCAGCCTTGCGTAGCGCCTTCTGAAATGCTGCAATCAGGTCAGAGGTGTGTAAACCCTCAACCGGGTTCGATTGGGCTTCTACGGGCATATAGGGGCGCAGATCCTCGGGCTCTTTGGAAAATATAAGGCTGCGTTCCCACTCCCGTTCATGAAGATGACGCGCAATTCCCTTGTACTTGCGATATTCTATCAGACGTGCAATCAGCTCTGCACGTGGATCATAATCTTCTTCTTCCATAAAATCATAATCCTCGAAGTCCTCAATGACCGGTGGTTTGGGCAATAAAAGTTTGCTCTTGATCGACAGCAGTGTTGCTGCCATAACCAGAAATTCACTCGTAATATCCAGTTCCAGTTCCTGCATCGAATGCAGATACGCCATGTATTGATCGGTAATATCGCTGATGGGAATATCCTGGATATGAATTTCAGCCTTATCAATCAGATGAAGCAGCAGATCCAAAGGCCCTTCAAAAGTCTCCAGTTTGTATGTAACTACCGTCACTAGACGAATCCTCCCGCCAGAAAAATACAAAACCCTGCTAAGCCGTCCGAATCCGGTTTCCCGTGTTCGTCTGCGCAAAGCAGGGCACTACTATTAAATAAGCACTATTTTAGCTGTTTCGTCAAGTTTGCCATCTCAATTGCCGCCGTAGCTGCATCCCAACCTTTGTTACCTGCCTTGGTTCCGGCACGTTCAATCGCTTGTTCAATATTTTCTGTTGTAACCAGTCCAAAGATCGTAGGCACGCCAGTTTTCAGGTTAATTGCTGCTACCCCTTTAGCCATCTCGTTGCACACATAATCGTAATGCGTAGTGGATCCACGAATGACAGTTCCCAAGGTAATCACCGCATCATACTTGCCGCTCTCTGCCATTTTCTGCGCAATCAAAGGGATTTCGAACGCACCTGGAACCCAGGCTACATCCACTTCATCATCCTGAACGCCGTGACGTTTGAATGCATCGAGCGCTGCGCTAAGCAATTTACTGGTAATGAATTCGTTGAAACGTCCAACGACAACTCCATATCGTGATCCTTCTGAAACTAAATGTCCTTCAAAAAATTGTGGCATTCAAGTCATCTCCCTAACGGTATAATGTAATGTAAGTAACGGAAATTCCTAATTAATCTCTTCCATAAATTACATGGTGAACATTGTTCATCTAAAATATATTTACTTTTCGTTTTGCTCGATATCATCAAACTTGAGCATATGCCCCAGCTTGGCTTGCTTCGTATGAAGATAAACCGTATTGTCCTCGTTCTCCTCCATCTGGATCGCGACACGCTCTACGACTTCAAGTCCATATCCTTCAAGACCTTTAATTTTACGAGGGTTGTTAGTTAGCAGTCTGATCTGACGAACCCCAAGGTCTTTCAGAATTTGAGCGCCAATTCCGTAATCACGCAAGTCAGCAGCAAAGCCCAAACTCAGGTTTGCATCCACAGTATCCATACCTTCCTCTTGCAGCTTATAGGCTTTGAGTTTGTTGATCAGGCCAATACCCCGACCCTCTTGTCTCATATAAAGCAGTACACCATTGCCTTCCTCGTGAATCTGTTTGAGTGCCGCATCAAACTGCGGACCACAGTCACAACGATGCGAATGGAATACATCACCTGTCAAACATTCAGAGTGCACACGTACAAGTACGGGTTTCGAACCATCAATTTCTCCTTTGACCAAAGCCACATGTTCCTTATTGTCCACAGCGTTTGTATAAGCCACCGCTTGAAACTCACCAAAGTCCGTCGGCATACGCACAGCCACTTCACGTTGAACCAGCTGCTCTTTTTCGTTACGGTAACGAATCATGTCCTGAATACTGATCAGCTTCAGATCATGTTTGCGGGCAATCTCCTGAAGATCCGGAAGTCTGGCCATCGTGCCATCTTCCTTAATCACTTCACAGATAACGCCAGCAGGGTAGGAACCACACATGATAGCGAGATCTACAGCCGCTTCCGTATGTCCGGCACGCCGAAGTACACCGCCGTCTTTTGCAATCAGCGGGAACATGTGACCAGGCTTACGGAAGTCTCCGGCTTTCGCTTCAGGATCGATCAGACCTTTCACGGTAATAGAGCGTTCATGTGCCGAGATACCTGTTGTTGTATCTTTGTGATCCACAGAGACGGTGAAGGCTGTTCCATGGAAATCCGTATTTTGTTGAACCATCGGTTTCAGGTTAAGTTCGTCGGCACGTTGTTGTGTAATCGGAACACAGACCAGACCTCTACCTTCAGTAATCATGAAATTAATGACTTCAGGCGTCGCCTTTTCGGCCAAAGCGATAAAATCGCCTTCATTCTCCCGATCTTCATCATCCACAACAATGACGGGTTTACCACGCATGAGATCATATATGGCTTCTTCTATTGTGTCCAGAATGGATTGTTCTGACATTGGTCCACCTCCAGTTAATTTCTGTTCTCTATTTATGCAAATCCATGATTGGAGAGAAATTCTTCACTGATACTGCGCGGCTTGCCAGTACCCGTCTCCCGATGTCCTCTCCCATACTGGAGCAGATGATCCACATATTTGCCCAAAATATCGCATTCGATATTAATGGTATCCCCTGTCTTTTTCACATTTAGTACAGTTTCACCAATGGTATGCGGGATAACGGAAACCGTGAATGCGGTATCTGACGTATGGACAACGGTCAAGCTAATGCCATCCAATGTGACCGATCCTTTGGGGATCAGATATTTGAACAACTGGTGATCATCAGGCTTGATCTCAAACACAATTGCATTCTGATCACGTGTTATACTACCAATCACTCCAGTACCATCAACATGGCCCTGTACGATATGTCCGCCAAAACGACCGCCTGATTGCATGGCCCGCTCCAGATTAACTTTACTGCCTGATTGCAGCTGACTGAGATTGGTATGGCGATAGGTTTCAGGCATTACATCGGCGGTAAAACCTCCACCTTCGAGCGTTGTCGCAGTTAAGCACACGCCGTTCACTGCTACACTATCACCAATCTTCAGATCGTCCATGATGGCGGAAGCTCCGATATTCAGGACCATCGCTTCGCCTTTCCGACCAATACGCCGGATCTGACCGACTTCTTCCACCAAACCGGTAAACATGCTGCCGCCTCCCTTTTTCAAGTTATAAAGAACCTAACTTTCTACTTTCAAATCCATTTATTTATTCAGGCCACACCGGAATACCGCCAATGCTGATATTATCTCCAACTTGTTCGATCTCCAACTGATTCAATTGAATCGCCTGATTCATACGCTCCACACCCTCGAAGCGGAAGCTTCCAGGTGTATCATAACCGCCTACAATCTTCGGAGCGATAAACATGAGCAGTCGATCAACCAACCGTGCCTCCAACATGGCTCCATTCAAGGTGCCTCCACCTTCAAGCAAAATCGAACCTATATCACGTTCACCCAACTTGCTAAGTCCGCTTAACAGATCCACACGTGGTCCAGGACCACAGCGTATAATCTCGACGCCGTAGGCTTCCAAACGTTCAGCAGCTTCAGGACTGGCTTCGTCTGTTGTCAGCACCCATGTTGGAGCAAGACCATCCTTAACCATTTTGGCACCTACGGGAAGACGTAACTTGGAATCCACTACAATGCGCACTGGACTAATGCCTTCGACTTGCAAACGGGTAGTAAGTTCCGGATTATCGGCGATTACCGTGTCGACGCCAACCATAATTCCCTGGTGCCGATGACGAAGGGCATGCACAATCTCACGAGCGGGCTCGTTAGAGATCCACTTGCTGTCTCCGCTGCGAGTAGCAATTTTGCCATCCAAAGTAGTAGCCGTCTTCAGTGTCACAAAAGGTAAACCCGTTGTAATAAACTTAATGAATTTTTCATTCATACGTCTTCCTCGCTCACGCAGTACGCCAACTTCAACTTCAATGCCTTGTTGACGAAGCATGCTTATACCCCTGCCGGATACTTGCGGATTTGGATCTTCACAACATACCACAACACGTTTCACCTTTTCATGAATCAGGCGTTCACTACAAGGTGGCGTCTTGCCATAATGACTACAAGGCTCAAGTGTAACGTATACCGTACTTCCCTCTGCATCACTGCCTGCCATGTTAAGTGCATGCACCTCTGCATGACCGGTTCCACGTTTCAGATGGCTCCCCAGGCCTACAATACGGCCTTCTTTCACAACTACACATCCAACGACCGGATTAATCCCCGTCTGTCCCTGTGCTCGTTCCGCCATATCCAATGCCAGTGCCATATAAAATTCATCATTGATCATTTCCAAATCCGTTCACCCCGCGGTTTAAAGTCTTGTTTATTAAAAAATCCCCGTCGAACAATCAGTTCGATGGGGATGATGAGAGACAAATGTCACCAGCAGGAGTGAAATGGATACAGCACGCCAACACTTTGCCCAAAACTTCATTTCGGGCAAGTGAAAATAGACACATACCTTAATGAACATCAATTACAGGTAAAGAGCTTTTATAGTGCGGCATATGTATGGAACTGTCCGGCGTATCCGGATCTTCCCTGCACAGTGCAAGACATCATAAAATCGTGACTGTGCAGCAATACTCCTGCTGAATGCAAACCTGTTAGGTCTGCACCTCTCCTTCTCCCATCCAGACTATACTGTCGGTTCTGGAATTACACCAGATCAGCCATCTGCCAATGGCAGACAGGTCACGGACTTTGCATCAAGTGCTGAACTTAGGTCCTTACACTTCCTGCATCACCGCCGGTAGGGAATTGCACCCTGCCCTGAAGGATTGCTTTCGTTATTACTTGGATGTTAGCACTTTAATGCCAAAAAATCAATTGTTTTTTGTTCCTTTTTGTCACATACTAACTTTTAATAAGCTAAGAAACAACAAAAAACCGCTTCCTCTCAGGAGGTACGGTTTTTGCTTGGAGGTACATTTTCACATCCATCGTATTATTCTACATATCAGGAAAACACCAGCTCGCCATATGCTTTAATTCTTTGGCATTATGGAATGGAGTGCGGTCAGGTCCTTGCAGTTGCGAAGTCGGAAGTGGGAACTCTCTTGCCACTCTTCTGACCCAACTTGTGGAATCAATCGCAATAGCCGAGCATTTCCAGCGTCCATTCGCTCTCGGTCGAAACGTCCCATGCAAATCTGCTTTTCCCGGCATATCTGGAAAGACTCCATCCAGATATTCAACGATGACACGCTTGTCTCTGACTTCATGACAGTATACAGTCACCCATACACCTTCCCGGACCCGAACAGCATACACATCGCCAGACTGTACCTCCCCGGTACCTGCATCAGGAGATGCCTTTGGTACTTTTCCGCGAACACTTCTCTTCTTCTCCAATGCTCCTAAGATCGTGTCCTTTACAGCTGGACTCTCATCAGGCTTATCCGCAAGAGATATATTATTCAGATCAAACTCATGAAATATCTTGTTCAGGTTGTTCTCATTAATTCCGATTGATGAGTCCCACCACGCCAGAGGGGCCTGCACTTCAACCCGCACATTGGGGCGTGCGTCACGCTGCATGTAAGAGGTGAATCCCGTGATCATTCCAGGATGTTCCGGCGTATCCAATATGCCAATCAGAGCTAACGTCTCAAGCAAATCACGGTAGGCATATTCCTTCTGCGTAGGCAAAAGACGTTCCTTCTTGAGCGCTACTGCTGCCTTGCTGTAACGTGTTTTGGGAGGTAATTCGCGCAGCACTGTTAACACCGCACGGAATGTCCAGCGGTCGTACTCATTGGGTATTGGAAGCTCCTGCGCGGCAGCCAGCTCTCGAAGTGCCAACACATATCCAAAAGGATCTCCGTCCAACGGGGTTCCATTGGTCATCCGCCAATACCATTGCAGCGTTGTGTCGGTTGCTTGATCTACACTTAATCCGCAGATCTTACAAGTGTTCGAAGATGGATATGGCGTATGTTCATGACTTGGCATACTGCTCGCAATAAGCTTGCCCGTAAGCAACGAGCGCCAGATCATGGGTGCTGACCACAAAGAGGATACAAAGGCCTGCGCTGCATCATTGATCGTCCATTGATTCGCAACTTTTTTCAGCTCAGTAATCGTTTCATCATGTTGCGGACGTACAAATCGATTCGGTTCATGCTCGTCTGCCTCAAGCGCTTCTCGATCCTTTACCGATAGACTATCCGGAACGACATGGCGCGATGCCTGCAGTTCTTCATCCCACAACGTGCGCTCACTATAAATTTGTTTTAACAAGCTTAGCTGAGTAACCATATCCAAGGTTATATTCATCCTTTCTAATTATCGATTTGAAGTATGTAAAAAATAAAAAAAGTGCTTCTATAAAAGAAGCACTTCATGTTTGGATCCAGTTAAGGTGAAGGTATTAAGCTTCTACAACTTCAACAGTTTCCATTTTGTCTTTACCTTCTAAAGCGTCCACGAACTCCATACCTTTAGTTACTTTACCAAATACAGTATGTTGTCCATCCAAATGTGGTTGTGGTTGGTAGCAGATGTAGAACTGGCTTCCACCTGTGTTACGGCCAGCATGTGCCATAGCAAGTGTTCCGCGCTCATGTTTGTTCGGGTTAATTTCACAGTTGATTGTGTAACCTGGGCCACCTGCACCGGAACCGTTAGGGCATCCGCCTTGAGCTACAAAGCCCGGGATAACGCGGTGGAATGTAAGGCCATTGTAGAAACCGGAATTAGCCAGTTTCTCAAAGTTTGCTACTGTGTTTGGAGCTTCTTGATCGAACAGATCGATCAAAACTTCTCCGCCGTTTGCCAATTTAATTTTCGCTTGTTTCGCCATATGTAAATGACTCCTTTCGTATTGACCATCGTTAATGGTGCCAGAACGCATGACCCTGGGCCAAGCATTACAGCACTTTTCTTAGTGTACACCGAAAATGACTGGATCGCAAAAAAAACGGCAACTTTTTTCATGATTTAGCTCAAATACGTAAAAAGCAGACGAAAAAGGAAGTTCCCTTTTCATCTGCTTCAACTGCAAAATCCTTATATCTTGAATAATGCAGAAACGCATTATCTTTTGACGAATTAACGAGTTACTGGTTGTTTGCCAATACGCGCTGGTACCAGGTCATTCTGGATGATATCTTGATACGTCTCACGGCGTACCACGACATCTCCTTGACCGTCTTTGACAAACACAACGGCCGGACGACGAATCCGGTTGTAGTTGCTCGCCATGGAGTAGTTATACGCACCTGTGCAAGCTACAGCGAGCAGATCGCCGCTCTCCACTTTTGGCAGGTCCAGATCCCAGATCAACATATCGCCACTCTCGCAGCATTTACCTGCAACAGATACCGTTTCCTGAGCAGCCTCATTCGCACGATTGGCAAGCACAGCTTCATACTTGGATTCATACAAAGCAGGACGTGGGTTATCGGTCATACCACCATCAACCGCAACGTATTTACGCACGCCTGGAATGTCTTTGCTAGTTCCAACGGTATACAGCGTTGTTCCCGCTTCACCCACGATGCTGCGGCCTGGCTCAACCCAGATCTCAGGTACGGCATAGCCGATTTGAGCAAAATGATTTTTAACGGCATCTGTAATAGCCTTCACGTATTGCGCAACTTCAAGCGGCGTATCTCCATCGATATAACGGATTCCGAATCCCCCACCAAGGTTAACCACTTTGAAAGCAACATTAAGACGCTCATATACACTTGCTGCAAATTCAGCAACACGTTGAACAGCCATCTGGAAGCCTTCAACTTCGAAGATCTGGGAACCGATGTGGGAATGCACACCGAGCAATACCAGATTAGACTGCTTGGAAGCCAAGTCAATCGCTTCAAATGCTGTACCATTACCGATATCGAATCCAAATTTCGAATCCGTCTGACCTGTGGAAATATATTCATGCGTATGTGCCTCAACACCAGGCGTCACACGAAGCAAAATGTTTACTTTACGATTTTTGTCCGCTGCTACAGCCTGCAACAGATGCAATTCATTGAAGTTATCAACAACAAAACATCCAATCTCTGCATCAAGAGCCATTTCGATCTCTTCCAGCGTTTTGTTGTTACCGTGGAAGTGAATGCGCTCAGCCGGGAATCCTGCTTGCAGTGCAGTAAACAGTTCACCGTCAGATACGACATCCAGTGAAAGTCCTTCTTCAGCTGCAAGGGCACACATCGCCATTACACAGAATGCTTTACTTGCGTAAGCAACCTGGAAGCCCAGTCCAGAAGCACGGAATGCTTCCATGTACTCTCTGCAACGCTCGCGAACCAATTGCTCGTCCACAACGTACAGGGGAGTTCCAAATTGTTCTTTCAGATCTGTTGCATCAACTCCGCCAATCTCCAGATGTCCTTGCGCATTTATTTTACTTGTACCATGTAAATACATAATCTGCATTCCTCACTTTTTATATACTGGAACAATTGATATTCCAATGATTTTACACCAGTATATCAAATTAGGCAGCGAGATGAATGGATTTTTCGGAAGATCATTTGTGTTTTTTACTTTTTTGCAGTTCTCCGTCCGGATCATCAGACATTTTGGTGTTGTCACGGGTTTTATTGAATGATGGACGTTTTTTATTTTCCAGCAGCGGAAGCCGGAATAAAAAGTTGCCCAAGGCCTTTGCATTAAACGGTATAAAAGGCCAGAGATACGAAGAATTATACGACCGGTGAACGGTGAGCGCCAATATGAGCAATGTACAGCCCACGACCAATCCCGGAACCTTGAATATCGCAACAGCGACTAGCAGAACCAGCCTGACCAGCCTATTGGCGAGACCCAACTCGTAACTCGGCGTGGCAAACATACCGATGGCTGCGATGGCCATATAGAGCACAACCTCATTGACAAAGTATCCTGTTTTGACGGCAATATCCCCAACTAGAATGGCCGCGATCAAGCCCATGGCCGATGCCAGAGGTGTAGGCGTATGAACCGCTGCCATCCGTAATAAATCGACGCCCAGTTCGATCAGGAGAAACTGTAGAATTAACGGCAGCTTTACATTTTCCTGCGGACCAATGAAGTCAAGTCCCATCGGTTTAATCGAAGGGTCAATAACCATGAGAAGCCATAATGGTAGCAAAAACAACGAGATGAGAATCCCTGCAAAACGCACCCATCGTAAATACGTCCCCATCAAGGCGGTCTGTCTGTTCTCCTCCGCATGTTCACACAGGTCGAAGAAGGTCGTAGGTAGAATCATCACACTCGGGGAAGTGTCTACGAAAATGACGACTCGTCCTTCCAGCAAATGAGAAGCTGTAACATCTGGTCGCTCGGAATATCGAACGAGTGGGAACGGATTCCATCCCTTGTTGATAATCGCTTCCTCTAGCTGCTTATCGGCCGCGGGAATACCATCGATATCCACTCGCTGTATTTTTTCACGAACGGAATCCACCTGCACTTTATCCACAATATCATCAATGTACACCACACAGACATCGGTTTGTGTTCTACGCCCCACCTGCATGATCTCAAATTTCAGTCCAGGGTCGCGTATTCTACGGCGCACCAAGGTTACATTGGTCAGGAGTGTTTCGGTAAAGCCGTCTCTGGAACCGCGGACTACCCTTTCCAATGAAGGTTCTTCCGGTGAACGAACCGGATAACTCCGGGTATCCATAATTAAGACCGAGCGGTCCCCTTCAACGAACATTGCACTCATACCAGTAAGAACCTTGTTGATGACCGCACTCATCTTCTCGACTTTTTCCACCTGTATATGGGGAATGTAACATTCAAAATAGGATTTGAGTGCATGTCCGGAAACGTCATCCGGTGTGAGATAGGTCAGTCTTTTCAACACTTCAAGCAAAATCTCATCCTTGGCGAAGCCGGTGATCATCAGCAATCCAACGTGCTTACCACCCAGGACCATTTCCCTCATATTCACGTCGAAGGATTCTCCAAGCCCCAGTACCTGTTGCAGTGTATATCTGTTCTCACTCATGCGTGGGGAGATATCATCGTTTTCCTGCCAATATTGTACGGATTCCTCAATGCTGTCGGACATCTCATTTTGTTTTTTCTTATTGTACGCTTTCTCCTCTTCTTCCTTCTGAATCTCATAAGCAGACTTGTGTAACATCTCTTCCGTTATACCTTCACTATTTTCCTGGCCTGTGTGCTCCGTTCGTTCATCCATCTTCCATCCTCCTATGGCCACGAGTTACCGCTGATATATGAAAAAATCAAACAGGGAACCTGTCATTTTGCCCAAAATCATGGCGAGCAGTAATCCAAATAAATAAGGTTTCATGCCCAATCGTTTGGCTAGCACGGGCAGTACATTGAGTACCTCAGTGAGCGCTGCGGCGAGCAGACCGATGAACACGCCACAGAACAAACCAACGATCGGGCTGAGCAGCAGCACCCCATGCATTTTCCAATGCCAGAAGTCCGCCACCGTCCCGAGCAGTGAACCACCAATTAGCGCCCCTTCGTACCAGTGAGTTTTGTCATACGATTGCGTAAGTTGAGCCAACCTGGGAATCATATCGAGCACCAGAATGAGCGCAATTACGCCGCTCCCTACGGCAATCCCCCCTGCAATACCCAATACAATGCTGATTGCTCCATTAAGAACGCTCATCCGCATTCATCTCCCTGCGTTCCTGCTCGTGCATCCGTTCACTTTCTTCAATCACCACATATTTATCTACATTTTGCTGGTATAGGAACATCTCTACTTCCAGCGGGGTAGGTTCCTCATTCCATTTTTTCTTAAACAAATGATTAAAAAATACTGCCATTCCGAATCCAATACCAATGGAATACGCCACTTGGAACAGATAGGGATGTTCGTCCCGATGCCCAGTGAGCATCTCCACAATTCGAATCTGTACTTCCTGCATGTTCACATCGGCATGAAAATTCATAATGGTTAAGGCCGATCCGAAGAACAGCAGCAGCCAAACCAATATGAACAGAGACTTGGAAGGTTGACCATTTCCCGCAATGACTTCAACCAACGTATGGCCTGATCCTATCAGTTCCACACTTACCTCCGGCAAGATGTGCCGAATTTGGGGAATAATCTGCAATATATCAATGAGGATCAGATTGCCATCCTCTGGTCCAGGGCTTAGCAGTTCAAGCTCCAATAGCCTGCCCTCTTGGTCTTCTGAAGAGGTCAGTACATGTGCAATGTCTCCAAGCTTGACTGCTCTGCCCCTCTGGATGCGAATACGGCTGCGTAGACGAATATAAACCATTGGAGTGAGTGTCTGGGACATCCATAGCACTCCTTTACTGCGTAATTTAGGTTAGTATTTGAAGAATGTGCAAATTTATTACAAACTGGTTGGAAAAAAGGTGGAAGGTTGAGTTGGCGCTGCGGGATGGATCGGTCATTGGTCGCTGTTTCTCGGGGGGAGGATACACGCAGACACTCCGACGGCAGACCAACCTTCTGATCGCTGTTGTCTCCAAATTCTTTTGATTGATTTCTAAGTGTTAGAAATTTGGAGACAAAGGCGCACGCTTCGCTTCTTCAGGTCTAATCTGCCGCCTGCGTTGCTTATGTATCCTTAGATGAGCCCTCACGCTTCGCTCCTTTTGACCGATTCCATCCCTCCGCTACCCCTCGTCCTCCCGTTTCCAAACGTTTGAAATAAATATGCTGGGTGGTGGCAGGGAGGGATTTAAAAGAGAGGGGAGGTTATTTGTTTATCTAACAACAAATAACCTCCCTCGCCATAATGCGCGATAGAAGGTTGTTAGTTGTCGTATATTGGTGTATATGCACCAATATTGTTGTTGCAATCCCAGAATCACTGCGCGATCTGGTCGCGGATGGATTGCAGTATTTTTTTCTCCAGACGTGATACCTGCACCTGAGATATTCCCAATCTGCTGGCAACCTCGGACTGGGTTTGATCCCGGTAATACCGAAGATAAACAATTAATCGCTCCCGCTCGCTGAGACCACCGATGGCTTCGTTCAGGGCCAGCTTGTCAAACCAACGTTCCTGAGACTCGTCGGCAATCTGATCCATTAATGTGATGGGATCACCGTCATTTTCGAATACGGTCTCATGGATGGAAGTCGGTGGTTTGTTCGCTTCCTGGGCAAATACAACTTCCTCCGGGGTTACCCCCAGCTCTGCGGCAACTTCCTTAATCGTTGGTAAACGATCCAGATGTTTGGACAGTTCGTCCCTTTTTTTGCGGACTTTATTCGCCATCTCTTTCAGTGAACGACTGACCTTCAGGGTACCGTCATCCCGCAGGAATCGCTGGATTTCTCCGATGATCATCGGTACCGCGTAGGTTGAGAACTTCACGTCATAACTGAGATCGAATTTGTCTACTGACTTGAGCAGACCGATACAACCAATCTGGAACAGATCTTCCGGATCATATCCCCTGTTCATAAAACGCTGTACGACGGACCAGACGAGTCTGATGTTGCAGTTCACCAGCGTATCCCGTGAGACATGGTCACCCGACTGACTGAGCGCAATCAGCCGTTTGACCTCGGCATCGTCCAAATAGGTCTGTGAAGATGGTTTCACTTCAGCATCCATAAGAACACCAACCCCTAATTATACAATGCTTTCTTGGATTCAATCCTTTTTTTCATCTTGATGGAGGTGCCTCTGCCGGGCTCACTGCTGACTTCGAATTCATCCATAAAGTTTTCCATAATGGTGAAGCCCATGCCCGACCGCTCAAGTTCGGGTTTGGACGTATATAGCGGCTGCTTGGCCAGTTCAAGATCTTCGATTCCTTCACCGCGGTCTTCCACGATGATTGTGATCATGTCTTCCCGAATCTCCGCCTGGATGGACACCACACCCTCGGAGTTGTTGTTGTATCCGTGGATAATGCTGTTGGTCACGGCTTCCGAAATGACCGTCTTCAGGTCACTGAGCTCGTCCATCGTTGGATCAAGCTGGGAGATAAACGCAGCAACGGTTACCCGTGCAAACGACTCATTCTCTGACTTGGCCGCGAATTGCAGATTCATGAAATTTGTCCCTGTTCCTTCATTCATGAGACGACCTCCAGACCTGAGAGAGCAGTTCCCTCATTTTCGTATATCGGCATAATCTTAAACAGCCCCGACATTTCCAGCAAACGGTACACTGGCGAATTGACGTCACAGACCACCATCTTGCCACCTTTATTCTTAATGAGCTTGTATCTTCCCAAAATGACACCCAGACCTGAACTGTCCATAAATTGCAGATCTTTCAGGCTGAGTACGAGATGCTCGCTTTGTCTCCGCTGGATGGCTTCATCCATTTGCATCCGTACCATGTCAGCTGTATGGTGATCCAGCTCCCCGGATAATCGTACAATCAGAATCCCGCGATGGTGTTCCATTTCCACATGCAAGTTCACGTTTGCTCACTCTCCTCCCTGTCTTAGAACAAGGATTTCTACGCTTCCGAAGGCTTTTCCTGCCCCCCGACAAAACTAGAAGAAAACCCCTATTTAACTACAAATTATGTTTGAAGGATACGTGCAACTCGCGGAAATCGCCGTTTAGTCAAACAGATTGGACGTTGTCCGCTTGAACAGCTTCCACCAGCCAGCCTTATTCACATCCTGCGGAGCCTGAATGTCGAACTCCTTAATGACGTCGTTGCCCTGGTAAACAACCAGTTTACCTATACTTTGCCCGGCTTTGATCGGAGCTTTCAATTCTTTGGCAACCAGCAATTCATGCCGGATGTCGTTGGATTTGGCTCCTTTGCGCATCAGCACACTATAATTTTGCGTGGCATTCAGAGGCAATTCGGCAACTTCACCTTTTTCGATCTTCAGACTACCCAGCAGATCCCCTGCCTTATAGAGAGCCTTCATCGTATATTGACTGAACGCATAGTCAAACATCGAAGATACTTCGCTGTTCCGTGTTTTAGTATTTGGTTCACCAAGTACCACGGAAACGACACGTAATCCATCCTTGGACGCTGTTGCGGAGAGACAGAACTTCGCTTCGGATGTGTAACCTGTTTTCAAACCATCTGCCCCTTCATAAAAACGAACCAGCTTGTTTGTATTCACCAGCCAGAAGGGCTTTTCCGTATCTTTGCGAAGGTAATCCTGATATGCACCGGTGTACTTCGTAATCCCGGAATGTTTCAGCAGTTCACGGCTCATGACGGCAATGTCATGGGCGGAAGAATAATGATTATCGACCGGAAGGCCGTTACAGTTGGCAAAATGAGTATCCTTCATGCCAAGCTCCTTCGCCCGCTCATTCATCAGCTGTACAAAGGCTTCTTCCGAGCCAGCGATCTTCTCAGCCATCGCTACCGAGGCATCATTGCCCGAAGCCATCGCGATCCCTTTTAACATATCGTCGACCGTCATTTCTTCCCCAGGCTCCAGAAAGATCTGCGAACCGCCCATGGAAGCTGCGTATTCGCTCGTTCTTACTTTGTCGGTCAGCTTCAGCTTACCCGAGTCGATCGCTTCGATTGTAAGCAGCATGGTCATAATCTTTGTAATGCTCGCTGGAGGCAGCTGATCATGACTGTTTTTCTCATAAATGACCGTTCCCGTGTCTGCATCCATTAAGATCGCAGAGCGCGCCGACGGGGCCAGATCAGTTCCTCCCGCTGCCTTCGGTGTTTCTTCAGCCAATGCTGTTGATGCCATAAGGGACAGCAGGATACAAAGGGTCATGAACGATGCCATTATTCTTTTCTTCACAAGGTTACCTCCTCAAATGACTTGCTTACTGCATGTTCCATGCATGTACTGCTAATCATTGTCGGCCCGTTTCCAGTAAATTATTCCATGTAAAGCATGATTTCCCGAACTTTTATTGAAAATGTGGTCAAAGCAAAAATAACGCACTGCACTCAACGAATGAGTAACCGTACGTTCAACACAACAAAAAAAGGTTACCCCCCCGATGATTTCTCATCCAAAGAGGTAACCTTCTCTACTCAAATCTTGCTTACATTTGTGGAATAACTGCCACTACCAGCGCCAGGAACGACTCACGCACACGTTCCGTCGTCTCCATAACCTCATCATGTGACAGCGGCTGGTCCAGAATTCCGGCAGCCATGTTGCTGATACAGGAAATACCGAGTACTTCCAGGCCTGCGTGGCGTGCCACGATAACTTCAGATACAGTGGACATACCCACTGCGTCTGCGCCCAATGTTCGCAGCATTCTGATCTCTGCCGGTGTCTCATAGTTCGGACCAAGCATACCTGCGTATACCCCTTCACGTACGTTAAAACCTTGTGATGCAGCCGTATCCTTCGCCAGCGCACGCAAACGGCGGCTGTATGCTTCCGATAGATCCGGGAAACGCACGCCCAGTGCAGCGTCATTTGGTCCGATCAGTGGATTTTTGCCTGTGAGATTCAAGTGATCCGAGATCAGCATCAAGTCTCCAGCTTCATACGACGTATTCACGCCGCCTGCAGCATTGGTTACAAGCAGGCTGCTTACACCCAGTTCTTTCATAACCCGTACCGGGAAAGCAGTCAGTTCCGGGCCATATCCTTCGTACATATGGAAACGGCCTTTCATCATCACGACTGGACGACCTTTAATGGTTCCGACCAAAAGTTCACCTTCATGTCCTTCTACTGTGGACACTGGAAAATGCGGAATATCCTGATAAGCGATACTTACGCCATCTTCAATCAGTTCTGCCAGTACGCCAAGACCTGAACCCAAAATCAAACCGACTTCCGGCTTGATGGAGCTTTTGCTTTGAATATAAGATGCTGCTTCCGAAATCATTTGTTGGTTTAATGCTGTCATGCGATGTATGTTCCTCCTTGAGTTGAAACGATCCGTCTTATGTATAACGGCGTTTGGATGTATTCAATTTATTTTATCCTAAATCGGCCCAATGTTCCGCATTTATTTGTGAATGCCATGCGTCAAAATCTATCTTGCCCTCGGATGATGGGTTTCATAGATTTCTTTCATGGTTTTGCGACCATGATTGCCATATTGTTGTCCAGGCTGCTCCACGTGACCTAGCATGTCTTGAACCGCACGTGTATCCGCCCCATTGGCAATCAGGTGTGCTGCAAAGGAGTGACGCAGCGTATGCGGCGTAATTTCTTCCGAGATTCCTGCGTCCACCGCCGCTTTTTTGAGCAGCTTCCAGAAGCCCTGCCGGGTTAAACGTCTGCCAGATACATTCACGAATAGTGCCTGCTCGTCCGAATCGGTTTTGAGCAACTTGTTGCGGAATTCCTCCACATATACACTTGCCCAATGTGCTGCTGGTGCACCGATGGGAAGGATGCGTTCCTTGCCCGCCCCACCGCATCGTATAAAGCGCATGCCTGGCTGTACATCCCGAATGTCAAGGGCAATCAATTCCGAGACCCTGATGCCTGTAGCATATAACAGTTCAAGCATCGCTCGATCTCTCACACCCTGCGGTGAACGAGTATCAGGCGCTGTAAGCAGTTGTTCGATCTCTTGGATACTTAGCACCTGTGGTGGCGTCTTATCCGCCTTGGGAGCTTCCACATCAAACGTAGGGTCCTGTATAATATCACCCCTCCGCATCAAAAAATGAAAGTAGGAGCGCAGAGATACGATGCTGCGGGCAATGGTTGCATTGGCACGTCCTGCCTGTTTGAGCTGACCTGCAAACAGGACGACATGTGTGCGTCTGACCTGATCGGCTTTGCGTATGCCATATTCCTTATCTGCAAATTCAATGAACTTGTCCACGTCTCGGAGATACGATTCAAGCGTGCTGCTCGACATCCCTTTATCATCTTCCAAGTATAAGGCATAGGCGTGTATCGTCTGTTTCATGTACAACGCTCCTCAACTGACAGATCTGCCGCTTTGGCAGACTGCTCCCGTATTTGCATCCCTGGCTGTTTGAAGCTACTCCCCGTACCAATAGAACAAACGGAGACGCTCTGCCATCGTAGGACGTCCTTCTCCATTACCCGGCCAATCCGTTTCCTGAAATACTTTGATTGCATTGCCAGTTGGCATCTGATACTGATCCACAGGTGAGATCCAGCCATTAAACAGGTCCAGAACATGATAGAACAGATAAACTAATGCGGCAAAAAATATAATAAATCGAATAAAACGGAGCCCTCTCCGCACTGATATAATCATGGGCGCGTCCCCTCCTGATTCGAATCCGGTATTGTCCTTGAATCAGGGTATGTCCATAAACACAGGTTTATGCCATTCGGGGGAAACTCCAGATCATGTCCGGTGCCAAAAAAGCTCTCCCGTCAAAACCGCCGGTGAGAGCTTGAAGATATGCTATGTTATTCTTCATCTTTGGGTTTCTGTTCATTTTTAGCTTTGCAACGATAACAAATTCCATGAAAGTCCAGTCGGTGATCTACTACCGAAAAGTTGAATTCCCGCTCCAAACGCTCTTCAAGCGGTCCAAGCCAGTCTTCACGTATTTCATCCATACTTCCGCATTGAACACAGATTAAGTGATGATGGTGATGCTTGGATGTATCTCCGCGCAGATCATAACGCGCTACACCGTCGCCGAAGTTGATTTTCTCTACAACATGCAGCTCACTCAGCAGTTCGAGGGTACGGTACACGGTTGCCAGACCGATTTCGGGAGCCTTTTCTTTAACGAGCATGAATACATCTTCTGCGCTCAGATGATCTTCTTCATTCTCAAGAAGTACTCTTAAGGTGGCTTCCCGCTGGGGCGTTAATTTATATCCTTGGGACTGTAGTTGCTGCTTAATTTTATCAATCCGTGCTTCCATTTTCTCCCTCCCCCTAGGAAATCACTGCACACTGCAACTTAACCCACTCTTTTCATTATAGGGGGAGTGCGTAATTAAAGTCAACATTTTACACTATACGGTGCACGTTAGGCCGGTAGTAACATTGGCGTGACCCAACGCATCATTGCAGGTGTAACCCATGTTTCAAAAGACGCCACGCCGAGCAGCAATGCAGCCATAACCAAAGTTAACACTATATATGAAGCAAAAGGCCTTTGTCGACCAGGTGTTCGCTGCATCAAAACACGATTACGAATGATGTATAACGAGAACGTCATCGCCGCTACACTGCAGATCAGGAGGATCGGAATGACAAATAGATTATGCGGTGCCACGGACACCAGTGCAAACAGTAGCCCTTTCCAGGAATACTGTCCAACAAGGTACCCCACTGTGAATCCAATGAGCACACCTTTCAAAAAATCCAGAACCAGTATACCGGGTAGTCCAACGACGGATAAACCCAGAATAAAGATCAGACCCACCCATTTCAGATGGAGCATGGCAATGTCCCAATATGCCCCGGTCTCAGTCACTTGTGCACTGTGCTGCACGGTCATGAAGAAATTACCGAGATAACCCTCCAGATCCTGACGTTGCTCGAGAGACAATGCGTTCACCATGAGCGCGCCAAAAATGACGCCGACCAGAAACAAGACGGCCACGAATACATATAACGAAGTCTGACCTTTAAATGTAAAGTAGGAAGAGCGCATACAGGTACGAGTCCCCTTTCCGGTATCATGCTGCAAGGATTTTCATTTACATCCTCATAGTCATTCTTATGAACCGGAATGCACCTGTATGACTTCTTGTCCAGATTGGACCTCTGTATAGCGAAAGCTATATGAGTTGAACTAAAGATTATTTACACCGGTCACTCCGAGGCTTTTTCCTGAACAGCAACCTTTCCGTACGTACCGCCACCTCCGGAGGACAGCTCCAGTTGTCCGTTCCGTGCAGCCACAATCAAGCCTGCCAGCACAGGTCCAACAACCGCAGCAAGCTCTTCCTCACGCGTGCGATGAAGTACGTTCATTTCTGTACCAAAATGGTCCAGTAGCTGGCGCAGTTTGGCTTTGCCAAGTCCCGGGATGAACTCCAGTGGCACCTGATAATGATAGGCTGGTCTGTTTGCAGGAACATGAGGACTCTCTCGATCAGAGATCGCCAGGATGCGATCCAGCACCCCCTGCACCAGCTTCAGACTACCACAGTGCGGACAACGCTCTGCTGACATCGCTTGCTCGTCCATAATGCTGCCACATGCTGCACAGTAAGTACGGTGATATTTGCCTAGCCTTGGATTCAGTCCATAATTGGCAGCTATGCTCCTGCCGGCTTCTCCTTGAAGTGCCATACGGAATTCATCAAAAGAAGGGGCAGCAACTTGCAGTTCGTTATACTCCCGTCCAATCTTACCGAGTGAATGAGCATCCGAATTGGTGAGAAAAGGTACATGATCCAATTCCCGAATATAACTGGCCATGGATGAGTCCGAGCTTAACCCCAGCTCTACCGCATCCACGAGGCTAGTATCCAGCACTTCGCCCATACGGGGGGCTGTACTGCCATAGATGCCTTTATGCGGTGTAAACACATGTGCAGGCACAATAAGTCCCCCACGTGCCTTAATCTCGGCCTGCATCTCTAGAGCGGGCACGTACACCCGCTGAGAACTGAGATTCACATTTTTCATATAACGTTTCATCCAGTCCGTGAAGGACTTCATCGTTTTCAAATCACGGAAGTACGCCAGCATATGGAACTCACGCATTCCAGGCTCGCGCAGCTCAATCTCTGTACCCAACAGAATGGTCGTATCCTGGTAGGCAATACCGCCGCCCTCAATCTCGGACATGGTACCACTCTCCAGCAATTGTTCAATATCCATCTGTACAACCGGTGAATGACAATCAATAACACCAAGCAAATGAATTCCTTTGCGATCCGATGCTTCCCGAGCAATATTCTCAAATGTCAGATCACGACTGCCGCTGATTTTCACGGCCTCCCCACGTGAGGTTCGTCCGATGTGGATATGCAGGTCTGTATAACAGGGGTCCCACAAGACGGACGTTGCCAGTTGATCTTGCATCCTTAGAACCGTCCTGTCGTTCTGTAAAGGTCCCATGCGTACACTGCCATCATCGTTTTGGCATCGCTAATCCGGTTTTCGTCCATAAGCGCATAAGCTTCCTCCAGAGTTATTTCGGCAACTTCAAGGAATTCATCTTCGTCCAGCGCCATGTCCCCTGCTTCCAACTCTTCAGCGATGTAAAGATGAATGATCTCATCTGCGAACCCCGGTGACGTGTAAAACGAACGCAAATGACGCAGCGACTTGGCTACATATCCCGTCTCTTCTCGCAATTCACGTGCTGCGGCAACTTCCGGCTCTTCTCCCGGGTCCAGTTTTCCCGCAGGAATCTCCACTTCGGTGCGTCCCATTGCCTGACGATACTGATCCACAACAAGCATGCGATCCCCATTCAGAGCGAGTACAGCTACCGCTCCAGGGTGCCGGATTATCTCACGTGTAGCCGTCTGGCCATTCGGTAGTTTAACGGTATCGACTTGAAGCGAAATCACTTTGCCCTGGAAGATTGGCTTAGTGGATACGGTCACTTCATCTAGTTTTGGATTGGCAGGTTGCGCCGCGTGGATGGATTGGGCAGATTGATTTGGTTTCATTGGTTCTTCAACTCCATATCGTAGGATTATATATTCGGTGAATGTATAAATCTCTGATTTAGGGCATATGGTGAGCGTATAGAATTCTCACAGCAAATATAAACGAATCAGGGGGACTTTCAATGAATAGTTATATGACGCCTCAATCCTTACACGTGGTAGGACAAGCCCGGCAAGTACAGCTCATACTCAAACAATGGTTGCGCGAGTGGGGCCCTGATGCCAAGTTAATCGATCTCCTCGCTGGACGCAAATAAACGAGTTTCTCCCATGAAATATAACATGAATTCACAAAAAGTCCGAATCCGATACAGATAGACCGGGTTCGGACTTTTGTCTAACAACATGTGAGGTAACATGTGTTCTATATTATTTCTTGTCAGCTGCCGTTTCCTGAATAATAGCTACGACTACCTGGGATAACTTCACAATGTCTTCAGCACGAATGCGTTCTTTGGTTGTATGAATATCCTCATACCCTACCGCCAGATTCACTGTTGGAAGGTCGAATCCGTTAAAGATATTGGCATCACTGCCACCACCGGAAGCAAACGTACTTGTCTCCAGCCCAATACTGCGGATGGCACGTTGTGCAAGTTGTACAACTTCGTGTTCATCATGGAAGCCAAATGCAGGGTAAAGGATCTCACTTCTGAATTCAGCTGTTGCACCGTATTTGCGACATGTCGTTTCCAACGCGTCACGCATCTGTGCAACCTGCAATTCAACTTTCTCCTGAACAATACTGCGAGCTTCCGCTTCAAGCTGTACAAAGTCACACACCACATTGAGTGCTGATCCACCTTGGAATTTACCGATGTTTGCTGTCGTCTCATCATCAATTCTGCCCAGTGTCATCGCTGCAATCGCTTTGGCTGCAACCTGAATGGCGCTGATCCCGTCTTCCGGGTTCACACCCGCATGGGCGGACTTGCCATAGATGCTCATTTGAATTTCAGCTCTCGCTGGTGCAGCAACACAGATCGTGCCTACAGCTCCATTAGAATCCAACGCATAACCGAACTCGGCATCGATATCCTTCGGATTCATGGCACGTGCACCCACCAGTCCAGACTCTTCGCCGACCGTAATGACAAATTGAATTTTACCATGTGGAATCTTGTTTTCCTGGATCACACGAATTGCTTCGAACAATGCCGCAATCCCTGCTTTGTCATCTGCTCCCAGGATCGTTGTTCCATCACTGCGAATCCAGCCATCTTCACCCAGTTCAGGCTTGATTCCCTGTCCCGGCGTCACGGTGTCCATATGACATGTGAAAAAGATCGGTGCAACCCCTTCAGTTCCTTCAGCTTCCCAGGTAATGACGAGGTTTCCGGCGCCATGTCCGGTTTGCTCCATGGTATCATCCTCATAGACATGAAGCCCAAGATCTGTAAACTGCTCTTTTAACACCTTCGAGATGTTCTGTTCATTTTTCGTTTCACTATCAATCTGCACCAGTTCCATGAACTGATCGATAACACGTTGTTGTTTAATCATAGGACTTTCCTCCCTCTCGTAGATACGGTACAATACAATTACTATGGCTTGTTTACTTTATGTTGAAAGGAGTTCTCTCATCATGCAAAAAAAGAAATGGTTCAAAATCATCATCTATCTCATGCTGATCGCCATGATCGGGTCCACCCTTTTCATAGCTCTCGAACCGTTGCTGTTTGGATAGCAACCTAAAGCCTTTCGACGACCTGTTTACAGACGTTGAAGGGCTTCTTTTTCCGTGACCCAATTAATTTGATATGGAAAAATACGATTAAAGTACGGCACAATCTCCTGCGCTACTTGCTCCACCGCATAGGACTTGCCCGTTATATCCTCCAGTGAGGTAACGCCATACTGTTCAATCCCACAAGGAACAATCCCCTGAAAACCTGCATGTTGAATGCCTGAGCTGATGTTAAAAGCAAACCCGTGACTGGTCACAAAACCGCGGCGGTGTTTGCAACGATTAAACTTGATGCCGATTGCAGCAATCTTCATATCGCCAATCCACACACCCGTGTAACCCTCTTTGCGTCCAGCTTCAATGCCCTGGTCTGCGAGATAATCCATAAGCACCTGCTCAAGTTTCCGTAGATAGCCGTGCAGATCCAGGTCTTCATCCCGACCAAGAATCAATAACGGGTAACCTACCAACTGGCCCGGGCCATGATAAGTAATATCACCGCCACGGTCAATTTGAAACAAAGAAATCCCTTGCTCACGCAACTCTTCCGGACTGAGAAGCAGATGCTCCGGATGATTTTGTGAGCCGATCGTATACGTTGGTGGATGCTGTAAAAGCAACATCTGCTCCGCTCCCTCGCCCTCGTCCAATCGCTGCACAATCGCTTTCTGGCGGTTCCAAGCCTCTTCATAATCAAGCATTGGTATGTATGCAACATCCAGCGGCTTGCTCATGATTCCCCACACCCTTCTGCTTCAGGTTCAGTGTACAATTGAGCACCTGTCCGTACACAGCAGGAAAAGTGCACGGCCTCCGGCACATACACTTTCCCGACAACTATTTACTTAATACACCTTGGTCTCCATGGTATATCCTTCAAGGTTTTCTTTGACACGTTGCAAGAAACGTCCGCTGATTACACCATCCAGGATTCGGTGATCCAACGACAGACACAGGTTAGCCATCGAACGAACGGCGATCATATCATTAATAACCACTGGTTTCTTGACAATCGACTCGAATGTAAGAATGGCTGCCTGCGGGTAGTTAATGATTGGCTGGGACAGGATCGAACCAAATGAACCGGTGTTGTTCACCGTGAACGTACCACCTTGCATATGGTCCAGCTTTAACGTACCTTCACGTGTTTTGCGAGCCAGTTCATCCACTTCACGGGCCAGACCTGCGATATTACGCTGATCGGCATGTTTGATTACGGGTGTCAGTACAGAATCTTCGGTTCCTACCGCCATGGACAAGTTGATGTCCCGTTTGACGATAATTTTGTCCACTGCCCATACCGAGTTCATGATTGGGTAGTCTTTAATCGCGTTAACGACTCCCTTCATCATGAAGGACAGATATGTCAGATTGATGCCTTCCTTACGCTTGAATTCATCCTTGAGTTTATTGCGCAGCATCACAAGATTGGTTACATCCACTTCAATCATCGTCCATGCATGCGGGATTTCCGATACGCTTTGACGCATATTCCGGGCAATGGCATTACGCACAGGGGTAACATCGATGAAATACTCCGATCTTCCCTGGCCGCCACCTTCCACTTCGATCTGTGGAATTTTCGGACTTTCGGTTAGATGAATGCCTGAATGTCTCACAGGAACACCTGCATCAGACGCTGAGATCGCTTCTCCAGCGGTTAAACCCATTTCTCCATTTCCACGATTCACTCCGCTGAATGGAGAAGCAGACGGCACACCAGAAGGTGTATGCTGTGCTACAGGAGATGATGCTGGTGCAGACGATCCAGCCGCGTTACCTCCCTGTGCAACAAATGTCAGCACATCTTTGCGGGTAATACGACCACCGGCACCGGTGCCTTGGATGCTTTGCAAGTTCAAGCCATGCTCTGCTGCCAAGGATTGCACTGCCGGGGAATACCGATTACGCATCGGCTGGTTAGGATCATGTCCTGCTGTATTTGACGCGGCAAGAGGAGTGTGGCTCGCATGTTGCTGCACTTGCTCCTGTTGCTGCGATACTTGTGTTACTTGCTCAGCCGCTTCTTCGTCAGAAGCTGCGACCTGCATGCGGCAGATTGCTTCACCAACAGCAATCGTTGTGCCCTCTTCCACCAAAAGGTCACCCATAATTCCATCCACAGTGGATGGAATCTCGGCATTAACTTTATCAGTGATTACTTCACAGATCGGCTCGTACTGTTCCACACGGTCGCCCGGTTTTTTCAACCATTTGCCTATGGTAGCCGAGACCAGCGATTCCGCCAATTGCGGCATAATGACCTCGATCCATTTCATACGTTCAGCCATTTGATTATCACTCCAAACTTTACTTTTAAACGATCCAAAAAACGAAATTAAAACTCGGCAAGTGTACGCATTGCTGCTTTGGCTTTGTCTTTGCTCAGCATGTAGAATTTCTCCAATGTTGGGCTAATTGGCATGGCCGGCACATCAGGTCCGCAGAGACGCTGAATCGGTGCATCCAGTTCAAATAGACATTCCTCACTAATAATCGCGGCAACTTCGGCACCTACACCACCCGTTTTGTTATCTTCGTGTACGATCAGCACTTTGCCTGTCAGACGAGCGGAAGCAATAATCGCTTCACGATCCAACGGTTGCAATGTGCGCAGATCCAGAACGTGTGCTGTAATGCCTTCTTCACGCTCCAGCTCCTCAGCAGCCTGCATAACAAAATGCAGCGGCTGGCTGTAACCGATCACGGTAATATCCGCACCCTCACGAAGTACATTGGCCTTACCAATCGGAACGATGTAATCATCTTCAGGCACATCTTCCTTAATAAGTTTGTAGCATTTTTTATTTTCAAAAAAGAGTACCGGGTCCGGGTCGCGAATAGCGGCCTTGAGCAGTCCCTTAGCATCGTATGCCGAGTAGGGAGCTATAATTTTCAGACCAGGCGTACCAAAGAAAATCGATTCCGGACATTGGGAGTGATACAACCCACCGAAGATCCCGCCACCAATCGGCGCACGGATAACAATCGGACAGCTCCAGTCATTGTTGGAACGATAGCGAATTTTTGCCGCTTCACTAATGATCTGGTTGGTTGCTGGCAACATGAAGTCCGAATATTGCATTTCGGCAATCGGCTTCATGCCATACATCGCTGCACCAATCGCAACACCTGCAATAGCAGATTCAGACAATGGTGTGTCCATCACTCGCATTTCGCCAAACTGATCTTGCAGCCCTTTAGTTGTGGTAAACACACCACCTTTGAGACCTACGTCTTCACCAAGGATAAACACATTTTCATCCCGTTCCATCTCTTCTTTCATCGCGAGACGGATTGCATCAATATATTCCATCACTGCCATACTTACCGTCCCCCTTCTTCGCTGTCCGCATAAACGTGCGTCAGAGTGTCCTCAGGTTTAGGATATGGCGCGTTGTCTGCATATTCAGTTGCTTCTTTCATTTCCAGCGCAAGCTGGGAAGCCAGATCCGCATCCCGGGCTTCGTCCCAGATGCCGCAATCGATCAAGTAGTTCTTCATGCGAGGAACGCCATCTTTCTTCCAGTTCTCCTCAACTTCCTCTTTAGTCCGGTAAGCCAGATCATTATCGGAGGTGGAGTGAGGTGACAACCGATACATCATCGCTTCAATCAGTGTCGGGCCTTCTCCGGCTATGGCACGGCGACGCGCTTCCTTCACTGCAGCATATACTTCTAATGCATCGTTACCATCTACACGCAGTCCGGGGAACCCGTATCCTTGTGCTCGATCGGATATTTTGCCGCTCAACTGTTTGTGAATCGGTACCGAAATTGCATATTGATTGTTCTCACACATAATAATGACAGGCAATTTATGCACACCTGCAAAGTTGGCTCCCTCATGGAAGTCACCCTGATTGCTTGATCCTTCGCCAAACGTAACAAAAGAAACAAATTCTTGCTTCTTCATTTTGGCAGCCAGTGCAAATCCAACAGCGTGCGGAACCTGTGTTGTAACCGGGCTGGAACCCGTCACAATCCGCAGCTTTTTGTGACCGAAGTGACCGGGCATTTGCCGACCGCCACTATTCGGATCTTCCGCCTTCGCAAAAGCAGACAACATCAACTCACGCGGAGTCATGCCTACCGCCAGTACAAAGCCGTAATCGCGGTAATAAGGTAAATAATAATCGTGATCCCGATCCAGACCAAAAGCAGCGCCTACTTGCGCAGCTTCCTGTCCTACACCGGATACGTGAAAGTTAATTTTGCCAGCCCGTTGCAAGAGCAAGCAACGCTCGTCAAACTTGCGCGCGAGCAGCATGTATTTGTACATATCCAATACTTCACCATCGCTAAGTCCCAGCTGTTGATGCCGGTGGACCGCGTCTGCAGTACCTTGTGAACTCATATGAGGTACCTCCTTTTAATCAGAGCCTGTGCCACTCTTACTACCCGATCTTATAACCTGGTACTAAGACTTGGCTTAACCTTATTATAATCCCTTTTACCCAAAAAAGGAAAGGACCTTTCTCATAAGCTTGTTTGGCTTACATTCCAATGGCCTTTCCATCGACCGCCAACATGGCTTCACCCATAATTTCCGACAGAGAAGGGTGCGGATGAATGGTTTGTCCGACTTCCCAAGGTGTGGCATCCAGCATCTGAGCCAGAGAAGCCTCAGCGATCAATTCCGTCACATGGGTGCCAATCATATGTACCCCCAATATATCATTCGTCTTGGCATCTGCGATCACCTTCACGAATCCATCCCGACTTCCGTGAATAAGCGATTTGCCAATGGCCGAAAATGGGAACTTGCCTGTTTTGATGTCATAGCCACGTTCTTCGGCTTCACGCTCGGTGAATCCGATGCTTGCTGCTTCCGGGCGTGTGTACACACAGCGCGGGATGCGGTGGGATTCTACGGCATGTACCGTTTCGCCCGCCAGATGTTCGACAGCGAGAATGCCTTCATGACTTGCGGCATGTGCAAGCTGCAAACCGCCGATGCAGTCACCAATGGCGTAGATGTGACCTTCACCGGTCTGTAACTGTTTGTTCACAGCGATGAACCCACGCTCCAATTTGATATCTGTATTTTCAAGTCCGATATTTTCCACATTAGCTTGACGTCCAACCGATACAAGCATTTTCTCCGCTCTCAGCGTTTCCTGTTTATCTTCACCAAGCTGCACATCAATCTGGATGCCCTCTTGATCTGTGCTATATGTTTCCGTTAGAACAGTGGCACCTGTCAGGAAACGAACACCTCGTTTGCCGAGCAATCGCTGCATTTCTCTGGCAACATCCTCATCCTCGGCAGGCAACACGTGAGCAGCTGCTTCTACTACTGTAATGTCTACGCCAAAGTCATTCAGCATGGATGCCCACTCCAGTCCAATCACACCCCCACCGACAATGATGAGTGATGCAGGAAGTTCATCCATACGCAGTGCTTCGTCGCTGCTCATTATGAATTTGCCGTCCGGATCCAGGCCCGGCAACACACGTGGACGCGAACCAGTGGCAATGATGAGATTGGTTGGAACTACCGTATCCATCTCGCCATCTTCAAACTCCACAGCGACTGCTCCGCTCTGCGGTGAGAAGATGGATGGTCCGATGACGCGACCTTTCGCGTGTACAACCTGGATTTTATTTTTTTTCATCAAATATTGAACGCCCTGATGGAGCTGTTCGACAATTGCATCCTTGCGCGCCTGTACTTTGGGAAATACAAGTGTAGCTCCAGCTGTCTCGATACCATACGTCTCGCTCTCCTGGATTTCGGCGTATACTTCCGCACTTTTCAGCAAAGCCTTACTCGGAATACAGCCACGATGCAGACAGGTACCGCCAAGCTTGTCCTTCTCAATGATAACAACCTGTTTTCCCAGCTGTGCAGCCCGGATCGCGGCTACATATCCACCGGTTCCTCCTCCAAGAATTGCAACATCACATGTAATTGGCATCTCTCATGCTCTCCTCTATGAATCAAATTTCAATATAATTTATGATGGCTTAAATCATGGTTTAGCTTATACCCTCTATATGCAATTGTACTCTCCTTGAGCGGTCAACTCAAAGTTTGAACCAATCACACATGGACAGCCCATGCATTCCAAGCTATGATGGAATCAGGTATGATCTGTAAGCGTAACCTTTATTTAATGTCGACTTTGGCAGAAAGGGTATAATGCTCATGAATACAAGATTGGTCTTTGCGCGATTTTTGGCAATTGTTGTTCTGGTCATCCCCGGGTTAATGGCTATGAAGGGTTTTCTGATGATGAAAGATGCCCTGTTCCTATATTATGCCGAGCACGGGAACGAACTGATTTCACCAGGATTCCAGTGGCTTTCCTTTGGCGGTGGACTTGTCCTTTTTGCCGCAGGTATGAGTTTTCTGGGAGGCTGGATCTTGTTCCGTGACCGCAAGCGTAATTATGTAGGTCCCCGTTTCCGGTCCAAAAGTGTACCCGAAAAAGCAGAGACGCCCGGAAGGACTCCATGAGTCCGGGCTTTTTGTGTGTTTATACAACACACCGCCTACTTTACATAGACAGGATGGATCATCATGGTATCATTTCTAATCACGTTACAACGATTGCTCAAAGGCATTTTCCATGCGTTCAAAGACCCTAAGTTTCTGGCTCTGTTCGCGTTAACGGCAGCAACGTTGCTATCAGGCACTTTATTTTACACTCGTGTTGAAGGTCTGCACTGGATCGATGCGTTATACTTCTGTGCGGTTACCCTGACTACGGTGGGACATCCTGAATTTGTGCCAACCACCGGATTCAGCAAAGCCTTTACCGTAATCTACATGTTTGCAGGCATTGGTCTCACCTTTGCCATGATTGCCAGAATTACAGCAGGTATTCTGTTCCCTCGCAAATTAAAGACAGAAGAGGACCCGGAGTAATCTCCGGGTCATTCGTATAAGGCATCCCGCAGCTTGGTAGACATACGTGATTCTTTGGAAGAAGACTTCAAGATCGTTCTACGCAAGGTAAGATTACTTGCCTGCAGTCTCTCCGCTTCTGCGAACAGTTCTGCAAATAACGCCTGCGCCGCTTCATCTAGAGATCCCTGTTCTTTCAGGCTTTCATATCGCTCTTGAAGTGATGTTAATGCTTCACTCATACTAAACACCTCTTTTCACAACTCCTGTTAACTTGCTGCCGTAACCAATACCTTAACAATCCATATAGTAACACAAAGCTGCGCAGATTAGTTCTGGCTCTTTCCAAAGATTTTGTGGTACTCTGTAAAGGTCGCTTTTTTTGTTGAATCCCGTATGTGAGAGGAGTAGCAGCACCGTGCAAACAGGACGTATTACCGTAATTACTGGACCCATGTTCAGTGAAAAATCCGGTGAACTCATTCGCCGTTGTCAGAAATTAATACAATTTGGTCGTAAAAAGGTTGTGGCCTACAAACCAGCCGAGGATAATCGGTTTGCCCAGGACGAGATCGTGAGCCGAATTGGTTATCGACTCCCTGCCCATTCCATTCCCCGGCAATTAACCCCGGAATCCATAGAAATGATCTTGAACCAAACCATAGATGCTGATGTTGTTGCATTTGATGAAGTACAATTTTTCAGCAGTGCCATTATGGAACTTGTCTCGGAGTTAGCATATTGTGGCAAACATGTCATTGTGGACGGACTTAATATGGATTACCGTGGTAAGGAATTCGGATATGTCGGTGGTTTGCTTGCCATGGCAGATGACATTGAGAAACTCTCGGCTTTCTGTGCGGTATGTGGCAGCCCGGATGCAGCCTTTACGCAACGTATCGTCAATGGGGAGCCTGTTACCTTGGGTCCGGTTGTCATGATTGGCGATTCAGAAGCTTACGAGCCACGCTGTCGTTGCTGCTTCATTCCTCCTCACAAAGTTGAATGCTCATCATAATTTCTAAAAGATCGATCTTAGATATCTTCCAAAAAAGCCCCTTGGGGCTTTTTTTGTTATAGAGCAAACATTTGCACAAAAAAGCACCGCTTCGCAGCGATGCTTCCAGAGTCACTTCCCGCTAGTCACGGGAAACAAAATATTTGTTGGTCATGTAGTAAGCGTCACCACGCGACGTTTCCACCATTCCTTTTTTGGCATCCAAAAATACAATCTCTTTACACTTTGTACAGTACCATTTTGTGCGCTTGTATGGGGATTCCGTCACATAAGCCGTGCCACATTTACAATCAATCTTCATTAATAACTCGGTTGATTTATAAGCACTGGACAAGCGTTCCAGGTTATCCTGCTGCTGTGTAGGCATAATGGTCTGCTGATAATCCGATAAATGATTTTGAACCTTGAAGTCTGCTACCAATCCTGCATTCAATCCAAAAAACTCCTTGCCGATTTCGGTCACGAAGCGCTTCTCATTTCTGTAGCAATCCAGCCACTCAATAATCTGCTTATTAGACAGTGGAACCGTACCCTTGATACCGCTGTTTAAGGTGTAGGTCATGATGTATAAAGTATCGTCTTGTCTACCTGAGTACATTAGAATCCTCCTTCGAATACATTTGCTAATGTACTACAAAAACGCGCATAAATCAAAAAAATCTTATTTCCTGAGCGCATCTCTTCTTATTAAATGGGAAACATTCCACGTTCATCCGCCAAAGACTTACAAGAACTGCATACACCTGAAACATTTCCCTGTGGCGCCGCATAATGCACGACCGATTTAACGTTTTTCTTGCATATGGAACAGTAGTGCCTCCTTTCCTTTTTTGGGATATAGTCCGATAGCTTAACCACGTTTTTGTTCGGTCGGAATCGTTGTAAGAAACCCGGCCATTTCATCTCGCTTCACTCTTTCTTGTTCGTCTACTTCGTAGTCATTTTTTTACTCTGGGCTAAAAATCATCTCGTCTTTTTTTATGTATACGATTCCAAGTTGTGCGTGCCTATCTCATAATCTATTCGACGTTTTGAGCGTTTTTCCTGTTTTTAATCTCTACACATATAAAAAAAACCGACAGAACCTGCTCTCCTTTTTTTCGGAAGAACAGTATTTTAGTCGGTTCCAGCCTTATTTATAAAAAGTTCCCAGAACGTCCAGCTCTGATGAACGCTCAATTCGAAATGGATAGATATACCCCTGATTCATTCGGGTAAATTTGCGGCTCCACAGATCCAGTCCCGATGTGAACTGATAAGCCTGATATATAAACTTGGAGCAGTAATTGCGCTCAATACTGCGCAGATTGGTCTGCAAACGGTAGAATTTTACCTGCATGTAATGGTCATGTACCCACCCGGCTGCTTTCATTCCTGCCTCATTCAATCTGGAACGGAATACAATGAAGCGATCACCTTCATAAAACCGCGTAAGATACCACTCTAATGAATCAGCAAATACAGGCCCATAAGGGTGCACATGATACACCTTGCCGTCGAGACCGATAATGCCCATATGCCCGGCATAATACGTCGATTCCGAGCTTGGCGTGTACACAATATCCCCTGGCTCTAGTTTCATTTCACCCAACACGTTAATTGGCAAGTCCTGATGAAGCCGTTTGGCTGCTGAACGTTCACGCCGCCCTTCAACCAACAAGCGATGAAGCGCACCAGCAAGTGCGAGATATATTTCAGACCATTTGATCTTTTTTTTATCAGATCGTTTGAACCACCGCTGGATGAAGGTGAAACCTCGTTGTGGCTGTGATCCCTTTTTCATACGCTGCACTCCACTCTGATCTAGTTATTGTATCTATATAAGTTGAAATAAAGTTTATTTACACTGACACTACGATGACAGAACAATCTTCCAATCGCTGTTATCCCCAGATTTTTTCGATTCCCTTTTTCTTAAGGGAAAATCCGGTGATAAAGGCGACCGCTTCGCTTTTTCAGATTTTTTCTGTCCTCTCCGTTATCGTGTAAATGATTATTTCAACTTATATAGTGTCATTCTACAGTTTATCAGCCTTATTATAGACATTTGGTGGTTCATGTTCAATTCTAAGCGTGTTCTATCTTGTGCCATTATGCCTTCTTATTACCCATTTTATGCAAAAAAGATGACTTCGGAATGAACCCGAAGTCATCTTAATATAACCGATCGCAGACCTTTATTCTTCTACAACACCAAGGGCTTTATTTTTCTCTTTAAAGCGACTGTTATGGGAAGAAACATAAGCCACTTTCTCCGCTTCAGGGTCCATGTATAGCTTCGCACTGTTTACCGCTAGGGCTGCATCTGTGAAAGTACCCGCAATCAGGTACAGTTTGCTACCATAATCTACAAAATCGCCTGCGCCAAACACACCGGGAATATTGGTTTGCAATCTCTCTGTTGTAGTGACATGCCATTCGCCAAGATCAAGTCCCCAATCCCGGATTGGACCAAAGTCACTCTTCATGCCATGGTTTACAATGACAGCATCGACTTCAAGCAGTTCAGTTTCACCTGTATCCACGTGTGAGATGGTCACCTGTTCAATCACATCACCACTCATACTATGCAGTGTCTCTACCGCATATGGTGTACGGACATCTACAGAGGATTCTCTCATACGCAGTACATTACGCTCCAACCCGCCAAAGCGGTCACGACGATGCACAACCGTAACTTGCTCTGCCAGGGCTTCCAGTTCATTCGCCCAGTCCACAGCAGAGTCGCCTCCACCCGAGATCAACACACGTTTACCACGGAATGGCTCCAGTTCTTGCACGGTATAGTGCAGATTGCTAACCTCGTAACGGTCTGCACCTTCAAGCTCCAGCTTGGCCATTTTATATATACCATATCCGATTGCCATAATGACGGTACGTGTCCAATGTTGTTCACCTGTTGCAGAAGTTAACAGAATTGTGCCATCAGGTTGACGCTCGAATCCTTCGATCTGTTGTTCAAATACGAGGGTTGGCTCAAAAGTTCTTGCCTGTTCTTCCAATTGTTTGATCAGATCTTCACACAGAATTGGCGTCACACCCCCGACATCCCAGATCATTTTCTCCGGATAAAAGAGCATGCGACCTCCCAATCTGTCACGTGCCTCAATCAACTTGGTCTTCATATCCCGCATGCCGCTATAAAAGGCAGAGTACATGCCCGCAGGGCCACCGCCGATAATGGTTACATCATAAAGTTCCAACTGCTGATTCATATTAAAAATACCTCCGTTAATTCGATCCAGAACATCGAGTATTTGATATCGATTCTCATTATCACTTAAATCCTAGTGTAATGGTAATCTTATCAAAATACAATGGCTAAAAAACAAACATTTCTTGTACAAAAATTTCACGAACACATCTGCTCTTTACTATTTCGCTCTTGGAGCCGCCAACAGCTTTTCAACCACAAAATCAAGTTGTTTATTAATTGAATAGATATCTGAATAATAGAAGAAATCGAAATCAATCTCAATCAGACGACCTTCCTTGATCGCTGGGATACTGCTCCATATTGGATTATCCGTCAAGTTATCTGCCCCTTCATACACAGAGCGAAACACATAGTCTCCGATATATTCAGGAAGGACTTCCATGGAGATTGTGGAGCCTGCCGCGTCCGAAACCACGTCTATTTTTTTCTGTACAACTTCAGGTGCTTTCATTCCCAAGTACTCGTATACCGCCTGAGATCCACGGCCAAATTGTTTGCTCTCTACAATAACCATCCCTTTCAAACCGCCCTCCACAATGGAAACCGTTTTGTCCAATATGCCTGCATCTGCTAGTGTTTGCTTACTCTCTTCGACTTTGCTATTAAGATTATTGATTAATGTCTCAGCTTCCTGTTCTTTGCCAAAAATACTCGCTATACTCTGGAGTCTTTCTTCTGTTGTCATTTTCTCGTATGGAATATATACCGTAGGTGCGATATCTTTTAATAACGTATACGTCTCTTCTGAAGGAACAATGATCAGATCCGGATCGAGATCAATGACAGCTTCAGGATTCGGTTCGAACCAGGTACCTAGTGAATTTACACCTTCAAGCTCACTCTTGTAGGCAGCCCCGTTGAATACTTCAGATGTAGCGATTGGCTTAACTCCAAGTGCAACGACATCCCCCTGGAGATACAATACAACAACCCGTTTTGGATTCGCTGGAACAACTACGTCACCCTTAACCGTTGAGACCGTGCGTGTTTCATTGTCTTTGTTCGTCTGGTTTCCTGTGTCTGATGATACTGCCGTACTGCTGTTATTGGAACTGGCACCCGTTCCTTCGCCAGCTGCTGGTGTTGTTGCTGTACCCGAAGAGCAGGCTGCGAGGAGCATCGTTATGCTCAATAATGCAACCATAATCATACTGGAACTTGTTTTTCTTCTTTTCATTGGTGTAGACCCTCCGTCTATATATTGATAATGATTCTCATAATCAATATATCCCGACTTCCATCTTCGACCAATGGACGATTCAGAGATTACCAATGGACGATCCTCTGTTCTCGCTTCTTCTCTCATCTTTCGTTGATACTGAATCGGAGAGATTCCCACATGTTTTTTGAAGATACGACTAAAATAATACACATCCGAATAACCTACTTCTGCTGCAATTTCACTTAGCGTTGCATCAGATCGCAAAAGCAGATTGCGAGCCTTAGCGATTCGGGTCTGAATTAAATAATCAATGGGACTGTGACCCGTCTGTCGTTTGAATTGCATGGATAAATGTCGGGAGCTGTAGTTGAATTGTTCAGCCAGGAAATCAAGCGTGACCTGTTCCCTATAATGCTTCTGTATATAACGAAGTGTTTGTTTCACCGGGTCAGCAAGCTCTGTTTTGATCTCCTGCTCTGCCAATTGAACCATCATTTCATGAATGAACTGGTAAAACAAACTTTTTGTATGAAGCAGATCCAGACTGCCAGATTGTATCCACGCATCCTCAAGCTCATCAAGGTAACGTAACAACCCCAGCGGACTACTCGGTGCAAATCCATATTGCAAAGAGAACGGTGCAACCTCAGGCTGTGCCAATAACCACTTTTTGCGATAACTTGGAAAGGCAAGGAATGCTCTATAATAGAGCAGAATATATTCGAATTCTTCGTTGGTTTGGATATCCAGTGAAGATCCTTTCGCCCCATGAAGCATGTAAAATCGCTCTGCCTTGTATGTTTGTCCATCCAATTGAAGTTGAGCCGATCCTCGAATCGTATATATAAAACCATTTGCTGGAAGTGTATAGGAACTCAGTTGTGCGCCTGCCTCCATAACGATCCGCCGTATATCCAGAACCTTAACAGCGGCATGATTCCAGCATTTCATCTGTTCGTCTAATTGCATCGAATACTCTCCAATCCCAGCACCCCCGTAACAAAGACCTCACGAAGTAAAGGTCATCATTCTGCCGAACATTCTTATAACATATGCGTAGCAGAGGTTCACTAATATTCCTTTCATTATAGATGATAATAATTTTCATTATCAACTGTAATTTGGGCTGGAATTGGATTTTATCTTATCAAGCACAGGTTACATTTATTTTTGTCCAGATATCTTCGTAAACCACGCGGCCAATTCCTCGGTCTGATCCAATGTTGCAATCGGGTCAAAGTACCATGAACGATCCGGGCTCCAGATAAACACTCGATCATTCTTAACCGCATCCAGTGAACTCCAGACCGGTTTCGATTTCAACTCTTCCAGGGTCAGATTATCTGCTGTTAGAATGATGTAGTCTCCGGCAAATTCAGGAATCGCTTCCGATGAAACTTCAACCAGTTGATCCTTCATTAAAATCTCTTTTTTATCTGCAGGAGGATTCAAACCAAGCGCGCTGTAGACTGCCTGACCTCCCCGACCAAAATTATCACCAAAGGCCAACGGTGCTTTATTATAGAACTGCATGACCGACACCTCGGCCTGCGGATCAATTGCCTCACCAACACGTTTCTTGGCATCTGCAATTCTTGCGTCATAATCGGTTAACCATGCCTCAGATTCTTTTTCTTTATTTAGCACTTCACCAAAGTAGACGATCTCTTCATGGGTGTTTTTCAATTCCCCATAAGGAACAACCAGGGTAGGTGCAATTTTGCTAAAGGAATCAAATAAATCAGGATTACCTGTCACAATGAGATCCGGTTCAAGCTCCAACACCTTTTCGAGAGAGATGGTTTCATATTCACCAATATTCTGCACACCCTCAAGTGATTTGATAAAATAAGGATTCTTCAGGTTCATCTCGGGTGTACCCACAGGCTTGATCCCAAGGGCGATTAGACTTCCCAGATACAAGTCAACCACAATCCGTTTAGGTTCAGCCGGAATTGTAATATCTCCCTTCACCGTTGAGATTATACGTGGTTCAGATGTTTTGGTTTGATTATCCGCTGTTACTGTGTTCGTGGAACTTGATGTACTTTTGCTTCCGGAAGCATCCCCGCTCGAATTACTGGCAACACCTGTTGAGCAGGCACTTAGCAGTAACGTAAGACTTAGTAGAATACTAAGCAACATTCCCGTTCTTGTCTGTCTGTTCATATTTATTGACCCTCCATGCTTATATTGATAATGATTATCACCATCAGTATAAACATACCTTCCACTTCCACCTCTGAAAATGTCATTTCGCGCCACACCTGATGTCAGATCAGGCCAATTTAGAGGTGCTGAGGTCTTTTCTTTAAATTGCAGAGGAGAAAGACCCGTATGTTTTTTGAACATACGACCCAAATAATATCCATCCGGATAACCGATGCCTGCTGCGATCTCATCCAACGTGGCGTCCGTTTGCAGCAACATCTCCTTGGCTTTGAACAAACGAAACTGAATCAGATAGTCGATGGGACTATATCCCGTCGACTGCTTGAACTTTCGTGACAAACTCCTCGGGCTGGAGCCGATCATTTCTGCCAAAGCATGCAGCGTAAGCGGCTCTGTGTATGAAGACTGTACAATTTCAATGACTTTGCTGACCTTATCCACAATACTCGGATAGCGGTTAGATACACGAGGAATCTGTGATGATATCTGCTCCACAAAGGGATAGAACAAACTCTTGGCCTGAAAATGCTGAATAGGATTCTTTTGATCCCACAAAAAGTGCATCTGTTTCAATTGCTCATATAGAATGGTTGGCATATCGGGGGTAAACCCATAGTTCATTTGGAACGGATTGATACGCTCCATTAACCTTCCCAGATCGTTTCTCCCTCCACTAGGCAGGTTCGCTTTGTACATCAAGTAATACAAGCGTAATCCGGCTTCGCCGGCTTGAATAACCAACTTACTCCCTTTTCCCCCATGGAGAACATAAAAGCGGCTCACTTCATACGTTTGGTTGTCTATCGTCACTTCAGCCTCACCCTGAATCGTGAGTACAAAAGTACTTGTCGGAAATTTGTATTTCATCTCCTCATATGCCCCGAATTCCATGTATCGGATATCTGTTATACTCACAGCAGCATAGTTCCAGAGTATATAATAATCATTCCACATTTTGCTAACCCATCTCCGTCTACATAGATTGTGTCTGAACTTCCACTCACTTATTGATAACTATTATCAATTATTATGATGAAGTACGCAATACAACCGAGTAAATGAATCATTTGATGAAACAAGAGCTATTCAAATCCTTCTCTTAACATCCGATATATGTAAATAGAACCATGATAAAGCGGAGAAGGAGAACAGAGGATATGAATTCAATCTCATCTGCAACCAAAAGCAGTTTCACTCCCGGGAATCAAGTCTCCAATCGGGATAAAGAAATTCAGGGACTCATGCAGCAGAAGATCCGGCTCAATGAAGAAATGCAAGGTGTAAAAACCAATGACGAGTTGGATACCAAAACCAAAGCTCAGCGAATAAAATCCCTAACAAGCTCTATTTCCCAGATCGATAGCCAGATTGCCCAAATTAAAGCTGAAGAATTGCAAGAAAAGAACAAATTTAGACAGCCCGAAAAGGCTCAACAGCAACAACCCAAACCAACCGACGAGGTACAAGCCCCTTCACTCGATCATCTGATCAAGCATAGTCAGACTTATGATCAATTGGGTAAGCTCGTCGGTTTGCGTGATCGCATGCAGGGCTCCATTCAGACCACCGAAGGAGAAACCCGCTTTGACCGACTTGTTCTCGAGATCAATCCTCCCGCAAATGATCTCGATCTAGGCAAATCAATGATGTTGGAAAATTCAGAACGCACCGTCTTTCAGGCAAAGCGAGAGACCGTCCAGGACATCAACTCCCAGTTAAATAAGGTCAATCAGAAGATTGGGGAACTGGTGCAAGAGATCCATCAGCCCGCACCTATAAAAGGAGTACAACCACCTATCTCTGCAACATCTGGAGAAGAAGATCAGGAAATAAATGAAGGAAAGAAAACGGGAAATAAGGAGCACCCTTCAGATGGTGGAACCACAGATCAGGAATCAGGAAATGGTCCGCAAACTACGGCTTCTACATCTCCTGCTGCTTCATATCCATCTGTCGATATTCGAATCTGAGTACGCATTGATCAAACATAATTTTATGTATACATAATGAGCTTAAAGATTAAAGTGGCTCGTTTGCTACACAACCTTTGACTCGCATCCAATGATAGAACCGCTATTACAGGTGACTAACTCCTGATAAGTAGCGGTTTTTCTGTATTTTAACGTTATGGGTATAGAGGCGAAGCCTCAGCTTCCGAAGAAGCTTTCTTACAGAAAGCTTTTAGAGACCCACATCTCAGGTTCTCTCTGTCCTCTACGTTCTCGAAATTTTATGTCTAGCACGAAGTCGTGGCGGTATCATTTGCACAGATGATACTTCCAGCAATCGCTTTACAACCTTTTTTGATGCGTGTGGCCTCATCAATAATCTGATCTATGTTTTCATATTTTCGCTTGCTATTGGTTACAACGGCGATGGATACCGACACCAGAGGAATGGGCCGATTTAGCCCGGAACGTCCTTCCCCCAGAACATATTGATGATGCCAATCATGTTCGTTGTAAAATGTCTTTTTCATTTCCTCAAAACCTGAGATGACTTCCTCACTAATATATTTGTAATCATGGTGATTCAGGATCGTAATAAAATCATCACCACCGATATGTCCAAGAAAAGCTTCAGGGAGAACAAATAGCTTGCGAAGCAAGTTAGCTGTCGCCTGAATAAGCTGATCCCCCATTTTGAAGCCGTAGCTATCATTGTAGGATTTGAATTGATCGAGATCAACATAGAGTACGCTAAATTGGTCCATCTGAAGAGCCTGAGACAGCCTTTCATCTATGATATGATTACCAGGAAGACCAGTCAGCGGGTTCATAAAAATCGCCATTTCAGCCCGTACATCAGCAACAGCAAGTAGCAAACGCCGAATACTCACAGCTCCAAAGAAACTTTCTCCTGACGTGACCAACACAAGATCATATATTTCCCCTTCATCTCGGTCCATGGCTAGAACACTGACATCTGTAATCTGTTCCGAATAATCCACGACCAGTGCCTGCGTGTTCATCACCAGTTCTACAGGACGTCCCATATACAGATTATAGCCATACTGGGTGCCAATCTGCTGAAAGAATCGGGGCCGCATCATTAATGACACACCCTTCTCCCCCATAACAGCTATACCTTCCAGACTAGGATTGGACTTGAAAAGATGATAGACGATATCACATTTTGTATCAGATTGTACTACAGGAATTGGTTCAGCAATCTCGCCTATTTGCGTAAACATACTATTCTACTCCTCTGTTCGTAGCATCTATCCGAACTTTTCAAATATATATGTAGGTCTTTGTCAATGGTCACATCGTACCACTTTCTACTTGAAAAAGCGTTAACTGAGGGTAAAAGTTTATGAAATATTTCCTTTTCTGAATTTTGCTATAGGGAGCTTATTTTAATGCTTGATCTCAAAATTCAGAAACAATGATGCAACACTAAATTTCATCATCATGTTCTGTGTTATTTCGTTATGCAAAAATACCGTCATTTACTGGATATCTTTAATCCAATAAATGACGGTATTCGTTGGCATGTATTACAGAAGTTTAGTGGCATGAAATGAACGAATTCAGATATAGGCCGCCAAAATTTATTTGGCTAGAACATGTAATGAAACCAAACTATACTTGCCAACTCACTACTCCTGACCCTTTCAGCTTACCTTATGCTCAATTCTCAGCTTGTCAGCGACCATCGCGATGAATTCCGAATTTGTCGGCTTCGACTTGCTGATGTTGATCGTGTAACCAAACAAGTGGCTGATGTTGTCGATGTTGCCGCGTGTCCATGCCACTTCAATGGCATGACGGATGGCACGTTCGACGCGGGATGGCGTGGTTTTGAATTTTTCGGCAATCGCCGGATACAGAAATCCGCTAGTTTAAACGGTCAACGTGACGCAAAGTTTAGCGTGAACATACGCGAAATAGTCTGTCGCTATAGCGATAAAGATTTCGCAGCTTTATCGGAACATTTAGCGTAAATTTATCGCTAAAGGAGGCGCTGATAAATGGCGCAGAAAACACCGAAGTTTACGTTTGTATCGAAAGAGGGTAAGCCGCTTAAGCTTGCGTTAGGAGATCGCATCGCGCAGTTTCTCGACTCTAAGCGCAGAGAACGTCGCGCAGTAAAAACGGTCAGTGCATACGCGCAGGTCTTGAATCAATTCGAGAAATGGTATAACGAACGTGAGTACGACGAAATTAATACGGAGATCCTACGTGAGTACATCGAATATCTCTCGTTCGGGAAGGTACGCTGGGACGATCATCCGACGAGTCCAAACGGTGCAAAAGGGCTATCGCCACGGACGATAAACAACGTCATACGTAATATGCGCATCTTCTTTAATTACTTAATAGAAGAAAGAGTTATCACGTACAACCCAATGGAGGCAGTTAAATACCAGGCGGAAGCAAAAGATACATTCGATATATTCACGGACGACGAAGTAGTCAAGCTACTCAGCGCACCTAACCGAAGAGTGTACACGGGCCGACGGGATTATTGCATGATGCTTCTTCTCTGCGACACCGGCCTCCGTATTAAAGAGCTGACGAATCTACGCGTATCAGACGTTAACTTTAAGACGCGGCAAATAATCGTCCGCGCTGAGACGACAAAGACGAACATGACTCGCGTAGTCCCTATCTCCCCGCTTACCGCCCGTGAGCTTGAGAACTTGATTTCGTACATGGACGTAAGTGACGACGATCCGCTGTGGCTCACGCAATTCGGCGAACGCTATTACGGGGACACCTTCGCGAAGATGCTTAAACTTTACACAAAGCGCGTCGGCGTAACAGGAGCGCGTGTATCTCCGCATACGTTTCGGCATTATTTTGCGGTTAAGTTTCTCCGTGAAGGAGGCGACGCGTTGACGCTGGCACGCATTTTAGGCCATACATCGCTTAACATGACCCAGGTATACGCGAAGTTCACAGGAACAGATATACGTGAGCAACACGATAAAGCGAGTCCGATTTCGAGTTTGATCGATAAAGGCAACGAGAAGAAGCGCGGTAAACGGTTGTTTAAATAAAAACAAAAAAAAACACAGCTTGGACTCAACGTTCAAGCTGTGTTTTTACTATTCTTTTTTGTCCTTGCCATTTTGATCTTGTTTGCTGGAGTTTTCAAAAGTTTGACCGAAGCCTTTCTCGATATCAACTGTCCTGATCTGTATGCTTTCAAGCATAACTTCGGTCCCAAAACTTACAATATCGTTGCTATCAGAAGAATCAGCACTAAGGCTATCTAGTATATCGTCCCACCCATAATCGTCATCCTTACTACTCATATGTACACCTCCCCCTTAACAAATAAAAACAACATAATAACTTGCTGTATGTTGTTTTTATTTGTTACCATTGTCGTCCTTGCCGTCTTGGTTTTGTTTATTGAAAAACTCTAAAGAATGACCAAAACCTTTTTCAATAATCTCTGTCCCGAAACTAGCGCTTTCGTTCATATCTTGGGTCCCAAAGCTAGCAACCTCGCTACTATCTGATGTTTCTGCTTTCAGTCCATCTAGTATGTCGTCCCAACCTTGATCGTCTTGATTGCTCATATGTTCACCTCCTCTCAAGAAATGAAAAGATTAATTATGTACCCTATTGCTGCCAAAATTAGAGCGGCAAAAGCGTATTGTGTTCCTTTTTTGAAAATAAGAACTTTCTCTGTATTAACTTCATTGTTACGAGTAACAACTTGCTGGTAGTCAACCATAATTGCCGTTGCAAGAGCATTTTCATTTTCATTAGCACGTGCCGCCGTAAACCCACTTAACTTCAACCTCTTGTGAGTCTTAACAGAAAGTACTTTAATAAACATGTACACCGAGATAAGTATTGTTAATAACGCTCCAACGAAGAACAAAAATGAAAGAACAAACGGGGTTGCCTCAATCAATGTGTAAGTCTTCCCAGTGAACTTGGGAAGTTTTAATTTTTCAAGCATAAATACCAGGAGAGCACCTAGGAAAGCTATAAATATACCTGTCCTACTCTCAATACTGCGACCCCTCTCAAGTTCATACTCATACTCAGCTTGAATAACAGTAAGTAGAAACGGTCCTGATTCATACCTTTTCTTATTATCAGTAGCCCCTTGTTTCTCGACTTCTTCCTTCTCTCCTGATTGTTCGTTGTTTTCAGCAGTTTCCATTTAGCACCCCTCTTAATATATTTATTTTATTGTACCTCAACACAAATTTGTTTTCATTAAAAATCATTATATATATATACAGAAAAGGCGCAGCCCTCAACGGAATCTCTCCCGCGAGAACTGCGCCTTTTCATTCTATTCCGTTTTCTTATCCGCCTTACGTCTCGTCGCTCCGCTTCTTCAACGTTTTAGCCCCGATATCATACAGCTTACACGCAGCTAGTCCCGTCATGATCCCCGTCATAATCCCATCCGCAACGGAATCCACCGGAATATAAAAGAGACCCGCGCCTAATCCGAGCACCATCGATAACAGCGGAATCCACTTTGCCGCAACGTACAATTTCGCAAACTCACCGATCGCAATAATCACCGCAACCACTACGCCAATTTCGTACATATTATTTCGCCTCCTTCGTAATCGTCACCGTTTTAGTCTTCGCGTCCCACGTTACCTTCGCGCCTAATGCTTCCGCTACTGCACGCGCAGGTGTATACGTAGTCCCTCCTTCAAGCACGCCGTCTGTCACTTTCTTACCGTTAACAACTACGCTTACGATTACGTCCTTCTTCACGTTAGCATCCGCCACCTTTTCGTTTAGTTTCGCATCTACCGCCGCTTTAAACAGACCCCATCCGGTCCACGCGCCACCATCGTACATTAAGCGCGGACAGATTTTACCAGACCAATCGTAGTGGCGACGCAATCGATCAACGCCCCATCCGCGTTCCTTCAACATCGCCGCAACGAGAGTAACCGCGTTATCTAGCGTCTTTGCGTAATTGCCGGATTCACAGATTTCAACGCCGATTGACGTACGGTTTCCGGACTTGGCTCCGCTACCATCTCCGGAATGCCAAGCGTTCTCACTAAGCGGAATACATTCGATAGCCTCGCGCTCATCTACGGCGATGTGGAATGACGCGGTGCGTGCGTTCGTTGGATTCGTCAACCAAGCGCGCTCATTAGCTGCGGAACTTGACGGATTACCCGTATTGTGTATCGTAATCGTCGTCGCGTTCATTACGTTGGCTGGACGCCGATTAAACGCAGCACCTTTCGGAATATAATCTTTGCGATAGTTCACGTTATCGCTCCCCTTTCATTACGGACTTAATCTCCGTTACATCCAACGACAGCCCTTCGTATTGAGACGCCAGCGTTTCGAAGCGCCCCGTTAAATCCTCCGCTAGTCGCATGAGCCGTTCCTCTCTGCGCAGCGCGTCCGAGTACATCTGATCCTCGCGTTCCTTGGCGGCGGCCATCATGCGGTCTTCGCGGGCGCGACCGTCGTCCTGTATCCGCGCCATCTGACGCCACAATAGGAATCCGGCCACGACGAATAGGACCGCGAATAGGCCCTCCTTTAGCGCGCTATTAAATATCGCCTGCTCCATCCGCGGTTTCCTCCGTTTCTAACGCAGCCAGCGCCGTCCCAATTTCGTAATCAAGTGCGCGGAGTATTTCCGCTTGGCCGTCAGGATGATACGCAAGGACGGCGGATATGACTGCGGTAATTTCCGGGACTGGTTGCGCCAGGTCTACGGTACATTCGAGTAGTGTGCGTGATTTCATATTTAATTCTCCTAACAAATAAAATGAGAGACTTGAATAGTAGTTTGTCGTATATTGGAATTATAAGGAGGTGATAGTATGCCAAACTCTAACAGACCTAGACTTGAGGTAATCAAAGAGAGTGAAACCGGTCTTAATCAAAAGTTCCGAGACAATAAGACTGGGGAAACGCTAACCCGAGGTCAAGTTGCTGATCGGATAAAAGATTATCCAGACTACCATGTAATGCGGTCAGACGGAAGACGAATCATCCGCTCCAATCCGGATAGCAGTAGAAACAACAACCTTGACTAATCAATGACTACGCTAAAGCCTTCTTTAACAATCCACTCGCCGTCGTCGGACAGGATCGCAATAATCTCGTTCTGTCCGTCCTCGGTCGTCAGTCTTCCAGTACCTTTTCGCGTGATTACGATTTGTTCATTGTGCTCTCCGTTTATGATCATTTTTTATTCCCCTATTAATAGTTTATAAATATAGCGAGGTGTTCTCAGGTGAGAAAAGCAAAACGAGTACTTGACTATATTCGCCAAAATGGTCGAGTCTCTTATAAGGAGATTCGCGATAAAGTTCTAGGCGGCAATGAGGATGAGTTACGAGTAATCCTCGCCTACTTACATACAAAAGGAATGATAACCGTAAAGCATACCGATCAAAGAACACTGCATACTTCCTACGCGAGTATCACAGCTAAAGGACATGCAGAGCCGTTGTTTGTGATAGAAAAGCGCCTAAACACGCTCAGTAAGTTCGTCACTCATGCAGTAACAGTCGCTATCACTGCGATAGTAACATTCGTCATCACAAAGCTGCTAAGTTAAATAATTCGCAATGAGCACGATGGGCAAAACGATCCACGGCACACTAAGCCAAGCGGATATCGTTACCCACCGGTCTAACTCGCGCTCAAGCCGTTTGATTTCGTCATACATCACGTTCCCTCCGTTTCTATACAACATAAAAAGGCCCCCGCCAATGTTGGCAAGAGCCTTGATTAATGTATTCGTATAATTCACTTTATTCTTAGCTGCTCAATCTCTTTCTGCAATTCGACAATCTTAGCGTCCAACACCTTGATGCGCTCAACGGTTTCTTTATAAGAGTCCGTATCCTGATACTTCAATCCAGTGTCACGGTACATCGGTATCTCCGCGTACATCTGAACATTGTAATCAATGCCTTGCTGCAGACGCGCGATCTCTGCCTCGTGTACCTCGATTGCCTTATCACGTTGCGCAATCTGCTCTGTTCTTACGGTATCGTCGAATCCCGGTACTTCCAATCCGGGCACTCCTTTCGTGGTGCTTTCTAGGTCAACGACTGACCCGCTATATGAAACGTCGTATCCGGAGGATTCGCCAATCTCACGAACCGGCGCATAAGTCACTCCGTTTACGATTATCGCTTTGTTCTTCGTTGGCTCTCCGTCAATTCTTACCGTTACCTCTTTCGCTACCTTCTTACCAACGAGAGTAGGCGCGGCCGCTAAGAGTAGACGATTCAGCAAAGGCGAGTTTTGCTTTGATCGCCGAATCAGCAGCGGCTGACCTCGTTTTGAACTCTCCTTATGTAACGGACCATCTCATTCAGCATGGACTTATTGATCGAGGACAGCATACAGCATTCGCACCCGTGTTTACGGCAAATCTGCGCGCTCAAATGTACGGTACGGAAGAGGGTCGCGGACATAAATTGACCACTGTTACAGCGAACAAGCGCGCGGAAGCGGTAACGGTTCACACACTCCGGAACTTTCCTAGGGTGGCGGCTAAGGTAAAGGCGCGTCGAAAATCGGATAATGAACTATTCCTCGGTAATCGTGAGGCCGCGTTGGTCGAGAGCCTGCAATGCGATTATATAGCCGGCACAAAGTTGTCTGCTCAAGCTGAGACAGCAGCAGGTATCGCGTTACTTCGGCGATTTTCAAACGAGTTACCGAAGTTTCGGCACTTTCTACACCTAATGAACGTGGATGTGAGAGATGCAATCGGATTACGTGAATTTGCGACAGAGGGTAAAGTGAGGAATATTTGAACTTGTTTTACAATGACTCGCTATATTTCCAGCGCAGACAAGGATTGATTGTCCAAAAGGGAGCATTAGGAGATGTAACGGATAGCGTTATCACTTTACGAAGAACAAAAGGTACAATCTTTACCGAGGGAGCTATTGCACATGTTATTGAAAAGCTAGGCTTAAATTACGAAACAATAATTAGGAGAGTGGAAGAAAACACTAATGCAGCATAGTATAGCTTTAGGCCGCGTGCAAATACGCGGCCTAAAATAATTATTTACTTGTTTCATTACATGCTTTTAGGAACTGGATTCCGTAATCAGTTATAAAATATGCATTTCTAAAAAAGTCGACATTGTAAAATTGACTAAGTCCATACTGAGTAGTCATTCTGGTTAAAAAATCTTGCTTATCCAGTTTCAGTCTGTTTTCAAGTTTGGTATAAATAAACTCATAGTCGAGTTCTTCTCTTCCTTCACTTTTACCCAAGATACCAAGTCCAAGTAAATTGTGAATGTATAAGTTATCATTATCAGGGAAGTCAAGATTACACATGTCTGGCAGAGCGCTATAAGTTTTGTCGGAGAAGAATCTGGAGTCCTCATCAGATATTATAGAGGAGACTAGAAGATCAACCGCCGGAATTGATTTCATATTATTATCGAATAAATACTTAAGAATAAGTGCTTCATCATGAGACAAGCTAGCAACTGTATTAATAAATCCAGGGTGTGCGATTCCGATCGTTTCTTTGGATGCCCCCTTTAATAAGAGGTTAATATACATTTCACTTATTGCTGAGTTGCTAGTATAAGTTAGCTTTTCTATTATCGGTGCAGCTAGTTCTAAAGGAATCTCACTTTTACTATCATCCTCAATTTTATTAAATCCCTCTTCTAGCTTTTTAACATTTTGTGCGTATATAAGCTGCTGTTTAACATTCCACAGTCTAATACTGTTAAAAGCATTTGATATAACTCCTGTTAAAGCTCCAGAAATACTTCCTAAGTTCAAAGCAGTTGGCTGTACAAGATCACCATATAATTCCTTAGTGACTTCCGGTGGCAAAACTGAAAGGTCTATCAAACTTATCTTATTATTATCCGTATCAGTCAAACTAATTCTCCTCTACTATGTAATAGTTACTATATTCAAAAACAGATAGGTATCGTAAGAGGACGGCTAACACAACGCCTTCTCACTCCAAATATACCACAATGAACCGTACATGTTAAACATATATGAGAGTTAATCGATATGACAACGGTAATCACGATCATCGGAGTAGTCGGATTGGCGGTATCACTCGTAGCCTTAACGGTATCCATCCGAAACAGCCGCCGCAAGTAACATATGTACGCTGCGAACGCTGCAACAGAAGCGGGCGATACAACGATTGATACCTCTACTTCGGTTGGGACCCGGATGACATCATTGCAGCACTCGCCTTCATAACGCTAGCACTCGTATTTTTCTTCGAATCGGAAACGAACAAATAGCGCTGAGGGGGGCGCAACTATGCATATAAATTTGAACGTACACCGACCGGATACAGCGTCAGAACCGCGCCAGCCGAACGTATCGAACGCGAACAGGCTGCGCGTGATTGGGCGGCGATGGCTGATTACGGGATCAATCGGGGCGTTAACGCTCATTTAATAAAGGAGTCGTGACTTCTCTCTCTAGGTAGGCGATCAGTAACCCAGTTATAAAGGTTGTGGGCGGCCTCTAGAATTGCGGCGATAAGTATGTACCACGTCAAATTGCTATTAAGTATGTCTGAAACCTTATCCCGCTCAGTTAATATGAGCTGAAAGTAAGTATAGAGAGCTATCGCGCTGTAAATTCCAAACTTCAACGCACTAAATAATTTGTCAATAAACTGTAGTAGTATGTACAAAATTTACTCTCCTTCTGTTCTTTTTAACCAAAATATACTACTAAACCATTAGAAAAAATAGGGAGTGACCGAATTGAACGACAATCTAACGCACATTTTCGCAATGCAGAACGCGCTTGACCATCGTATTATCCAGGAGCGTGGTATTGAAAAGACGACCGACGAATGGGTAGTCGGAATCACACTCGCAATGGAATCGGAGACGAGATCCGCCGCGAAGTTAACTGGAAGTGGTGGAAGAATCCGAAGCCGATCGATAAGGACGCGCTAAAAGGCGAAGTAATCTGTTTCGAACGAGTATAAAGTTAAAGGCCCTCGTAGCGAGAGCCAGTAGATAAGATTAATTATGTCCAGAACCATTTATTACGAAGTTCAACTTGTTTACAGATTGCACAGTATGACCGACCTAACATAGCCGCTATTACGTGGGCAGTTGCGTACATGTCAGCCTTATCTTTCCGAGTGGGCTTCGATAAGGGAAACGTACCCGGACAGGCAAGGCGCACTATGTATGGGGATTTGACGGTGAGAACATGGAAGAACCGCAAACCCTGCGACGGGCTGCGGTTATATAAGGTGATATTACTCTGTATTAGGTGCTGTAAGAACATCTGAGAGCCTGCCGAGCACATCTGATGCACCGTAAAAGATATCATCAAGCACCGCTAATACCGGTTGATCAATATCCTTAAATTTAAATTCAACTTCCACGTTGCCCTCATAACTAAACTCACTAGGAAAGTCACCTAGATTCATATTTGTAATATCAAGGTCATTCATACCAAAGGCTGAGGAACCATTCTCCCCTACGAAGGTGGTATTAGTAATTGTAACATTACCATCGTTAGTAACAAGTTTATGAATGTGTACTGTTTCCTTTTTTTTCTGTGCTGTGAGGCTTCTATGTTTATTGTTATTACTAAGTTCAACAAGATTGTTAGTCCAATTTACCCCATCTACTGTCATAAATCCTTGGGCACTTTCAAGAATATTCTTTATTTCTGGATTATGTTCTTCTACTCCTGGAAATTTATTCCTTATAATATCGTCAAAATTACTCTTTGACTTTAAAATAGGGAAGTAAATTCCCTTCTCATGTTTTTCCCGATTTCTCTCCCCAACATTCTGTCTACTTTTATCCGTGTATATCTGCCAAGCTGCGTAGTCAAGAGCGGATCTTATGTTATCTAAGAAGTGTTTAACTTTTAGACGAAGCATCTTCGACACTTCTTTTTCTTTAAAGGAGTTTTCGTAACTAATTTTTATTAATGTAAGCTGGTTTTCGGCATCTTTTAATAAATGAAGCGAATCAGATATCGGTGTGCTCATAGCTTCATTCTCCTCTCATCCCGCATATTTAAACGTACAGACTGCGCGCATAACGTTCATCTCCATAAACACCGCTTCCAACGAGTTCCGCGCCGATAAATATAAATATGAGCGTACGGTCCATTTGCGATTATCAGAAGTTAGCAGACGCACTAGACGTAGTCCTTTCGTTTTGGGTTACGTATACACTTCGACAAATTGGCGCAAAATTCCTGCTGCTATTCGGCGTCAAAATCGAAGGAGTGAACGTATAATGTACGCCGTCTAATTGAGAACCGGAATGTTCAACACGTACTATTTCGGAATCGTATTCGCGGCGGTATTATGCGCTTGGTTTCCGTTTCCGCCTAACGCGTTTTTGATGATCGTAATAGCGTGTCCGCTTATCGTAGCGTTATGGGTTTACGCGTTCATCAACGGGACAATTCCCGGAATGAATTTGTAAGAGAACGGGAGAATTCGGGAGATATAAGGAGTACGTTGTTTTATCGCGAAAGTTAGAAAACCCGGTCTAAATACCTACGAAGTTGGAGTTTTTCTACAAGTTGGATAAATTTTTATTCAATACGTGGAAAAAATTCTACAGTTAAAGCATTTCGCGAGTAGTAGTAAAAATGCTCTGATAAGCGAAATCGCCGAATTTGCACTTTGAAAGAAACACGCTAGTCCACTTATAATCGGAGGTGTCAACGAGATGATAGAAGCATTTTCATTCATTTCTTGTTCCCCTTTTTATACGAACATTGACACTCATATCCTATAATCTATAATACAAAGAAAGGAGGTGAAGGAATGAGTACATACCAAGCGTTGGACGTTATGCTTAACTTCGGTATTTTAATCTTCACAATGTTAGCCTTTATCACATCAGTTATTTTCTTTATAAACGCAAAGAAGCGATAGCCTCCCCGCCAAGAGCTGCTACCGCGATCACTATTCAGTATTAATCATAAACCTTACCGCCAACGCACGCAACACCCAAGACGCAGTCTAACCTGACGCTGCGTCTTTTTCTGTCTACTCCGGTGATAACTTTACTAATGGCCGCGTTCCCTCATTCACCCCGAGATACTTCCGCATCAACACGCCAGCCTCCGCCGACATAAACGCCCACCTTATCCGCATTTGCGACTCATAGCCGCGGCATTTATAGCGCGCCGTTACTCCGTCACTATCCGTTACCTCTTCGTAGACCTTAATCCCGCGCGTACGGAATCCTTTGCGTACTTCGTAGAGGTCTGCGGTGAGTTTGCGCTGAGCTTCCGCAATGACGTCGACGTACGGACCCGGCGTCTTGAGCGTTGCGTTAATAAGCGCGATGTCCCGTTCGAATGCGGTTAGGACACGCGGGAGAATAATATGCGATTTGAGGAGCGTGTGGTCTTCCGAGGTGATATCGATCATGGGCGGTGAGCCTCCGTTTAATCCGTGTGTAGAACGTTTGTTCTTAGTATAGCGCGGAGGCGGCGGATTATACAAGCGTGGGTAAACCGCTCGACGTCGCGCGAAATGGATTGCGCAGATATCCGAAATAAATAGTTGCAGCGATGCGCTCCTGTAATGACAAACAAGCCCGCAATCGGAAACGTTATCCGCTGCGGGCGAGTGTACAGGCAGTATTCATCATTCAGTGGGTTAGAGAAATTTCACGTTCTCCTGTTTCTACAAAAGAGTCATCATCTGGACCACGTCGAACAACGTTGTAGTGAATTCTCACTTTATGAGTGCAACTCCATTTTCTTGGGCCACCCCATACGCCCCCATCCGTATCTGTTTCTCTACCTAAGTCATCATAACTTACGTCAGTAACCTTCCAATCTACCCCATGACGCTTTTCAACTTCCCCGAGGCAGGCTTCGCAAGCTTTTTGGTAAGACCAGGAGTGTTTCTCAGACGAAGGTTTTTCAATAGACCAAGCAAATTCAAATGAGTGCTCCATTATTCAAGGTACCTCCTTTTGATGTAATCAGGAATTAATATTGTCAATAAGATTAACTACAATTCCTGTTAATAAATGACAACGAATGATCTCGCGCTCTCATCCGACCTCCCAACGCTAACTGCCGAGATCAACGCATACAAACGCGTGGCTGGCGAAGCGATATTCGAAATTGGGCGCCGATTGAAACACATTAAAGAGACGAAGCTGGCGGAAGAGCGCGGGGGCTGGACAACATGGTGCGAAGTTTGTATCGAGATGCCCGTGCGTCACGCTAATAAGTTTGTGCAAATTGTTTCCGAGTTGGGTGATCGGTGGTCGACGTCTACCACTTTGGCGTTCGAAGCCCTTTACCAAATCGCAACGCTCCCGCCTGAAGAGCGCACTCGCGGCCATACGGTTCCGTCCACAGGCGAGACTAAAACGGTTGACGAAATGACCGTGCGCGAGCTACGCGAAGTTAAAGCCGCGCTTAAGGCGGAAAGAGAAGCGCGGGAGGAAGCGGAGCGCCAACGTAGTAAAGTGGAATCGGACTACGAAACCGTCCGCGATACTCTCGAATCTATGCGTGAGCAGCCGCCACAAGTCGAGTATGTGTTATAGTACAAATTAACGTTACCAATTCCGGTCGCCGGGCATTTAATCCAACGCATCCTATTGACTTTTTCGACGTCGTGTGTATAATATAATATCTTTTAAAGACTTTAAAGATTTAAGATCTTTTACTCAGTTATTCACTACGTTCATAACTTCGTACGCCCCGATAACAAGTGATCGTGTCGGATAGATGGGCATCTCACATAGAATTGCGCGTCAGAACTAAAGAAAAAGACAATACGATACGCCTCGCCGCCCTCCTCCACCGAACCCTCCGAATCGCCGCCGTGAAATCTACGTGAAATTGCCGTTGATTTAGCCGTTCAAATAGCGCGTGAGGGTATTCGTTAGGGTCAGCGATTAAACACGCTAATTTCACGTGAATTTTACGGGAAGTTCAAAGAGGCGCAAATTGTGACGCGTACGATGTCGGCTGGAAATGACGAAAGATAAATGTATGTATAATAGTGCAAACACGAAGAAAAACCGGACGGCTGCATGAGCTATCCGGTCTATTTACGCGTTAATTAAAGATCGAGTTTACCGGAGAAAACTTACCGTGTTGCTTCGAAATATCAACTTGGAACATCTCACTGTATAATTGCGCCATATGAAGCGATTTATGACCTAAAATTTTCATGAGACTTACGATATCTCCGCCGTTTAGAATGTAATTGCGAGCAAATGTATAACGTAACGAATGGCAAGAAACGCGGACGCCTTTTATCTTCGCAAGCTGTCCGTAGTCTGATATCTCCTCTTGAACAGTCCGGCGTTTGAGAGGAAGTCCGTCAATATTAACAAAGAATACGGATGTGTCCGTTTCGCCGCGTAACTCTAGGTATTCACGTAGATGGACAGCAAGAGTAGCGCTAAATGGAACGAGTCTTTCTTTGCGGCCCTTACCGAAAACCTGTATGACTTGCTCCTTCCAGTGAACATCCTCAACTCTAAAAGACATTGCTTCTTCTATGCGCAGACCTGTATCGAGTATAAGCAAAATAAAAACGTAGTTGCGAAACCCTGCAGGTGTGGCGCGATCGGGTACGTCCAACAATTTAGTAACCTGCTCGCGATTCAGTGTGCGGAGGACCCGCTTCTCTTCGACCATCTTATCGATTGGTTCCATTGGGTTCTCTATTAAATAACCAGAACTGGATAAGTAATTAAAGAAAGCCCTTAAATTCCTTATATATTTATTCACAGTAGGGGCGCTATTGCCAAGCTCCATTCTTGTTTGAATGAATTCTTGGACGTCCTCGACAATTATCTTATTGACCTTAATAATCTCATTCACTTCAAGAAAGACACTGAGTTTTTCTAAGGATTGAGAGTATGAGGATATAGTATTCTCTGTCAAGTTTTTCAACTTACGTGAGTTCAAAAACATATTAATAGCTGACTTCATATCCAACTCATCTTTAGTATGCCGCATCTCTAAGATCAACTTTCTTTTTTCCTTGTAGTCCATTATGTTAACCTCCTCGCTGTATTAAGAATTACGCTAACACATCCCGTCAGCTAAAAACAGAACAATTAGAATCAAAATGCAGAAAAACGCACGCCTCCGAAGAGACATGCGTTTGTATTCTTTCATTATATGCGCTATTATGTTTATCAGCTAAATGACCGATAAGTTTACGCTAAAATTGCGCGGAGATTCGGACAGTTTACCGGAACAACGTCCGCATAGTTTATCGGAATCTCGCGACCAACGGCCGATAAGTTTACGCGAACAATCGTTCTAGTGTACGTCTGAAAACGTTGATACAGCGGTATTTACGAGACCTTATGCTCAATTCTCAGCTTGTCAGCAACCATCGCGATGAACTCGCTATTTGTTGGCTTCGACTTGCTGATGTTGATCGTGTAACCAAACAAGTGGCTGATGCTGTCGATGTTGCCGCGTGTCCAAGCCACTTCAATGGCATGACGGATGGCACGTTCGACGCGGGACGGCGTGGTTTTGAATTTTTCGGCAATCGCCGGATACAGTGTTTTAGTGATGGCTCCCAAAATTTCGATATTGTTATACACCATCGTAATCGCTTCGCGCAAATACTGATATCCTTTAATATGCGCAGGAACGCCGATTTCATGTATGATGGACGTAATATTTGCATCCAGATTTTTGTGTTTGCCCATTGGCACAACATTGGATGATTTCATGAACATGGATGATCCGCTGCTTGTGGACATCGCCGTCTGTGTTCCCACCAGTTGACGCACACGATTCGCAAGCACTTCCATGTCAAACGGCTTAAGAATATAATAAGAAGCTCCGAGTTGCACGGCACGCTGTGTGATATTCTCTTGTCCGAATGCCGTAAGCATAATGACTTTAGGCTGTGGAGACAGGTTCAGGTCGCGCAAGCGCTTAAGCACACCCAGTCCGTCCAGGTGAGGCATGATAATATCCAGAATCAATACATCCGGCACATCCCGAGTTTGCTCCAGCAATTGCAGTACTTCTTCTCCATTGTATGCAATACCGGTTACTTCCATATCTTCCTGCTCAGATATATATTCGGCAAGCAAATTCGTAAATTCACGATTATCATCGGCCAGCAATACCTCAATTTTTTGCAAAACGGTATCCTCCTTTAAATTAAACATCGTTTCGTACATTTCCTTACACGTTTAATTTTCGACACAGCCAGTTAAATTCCTCCTGTCGAAAATTATTTTTCTTTATTTTTTTTTCTTGATCCTATATAATAAATAATTTATTTCATTATCCGATATATTATGTTTGCTTTCGACAAAAAAGAACCTCAGGGCTGTTTAGCCAGCCTTGAGGTTCTTATCGTTTTCCTTTTTCATCATAACGCCAGCATCTTGTAACATCCATTCAATGAAGCAACCGTAACCCGATTTTGGATCATTCACGAATACATGAGTAACTGCACCGATCAATTTACCATTTTGTACAATGGGGCTGCCACTCATCCCTTGAACGATACCTCCGGTCTTATCCAGCAGTTTCGGGTCCGTAATTCGAAGTACCAGACCTTTTGTTGCTGGTTCAGTTTGATCTGCCACATGAACAATGTCAATGGAGAAGCGTTCAACTTGTTGACCGTCAACCACGGTAAGTATTTCGGCCGGTCCTTCCTTTACTTCATGAGAAAAAGCGACGGGAATGCCTTTCGAATACAAACTGTGCTCAGGATTTCCAGACATTTTACCAAAGATACCAAAAGCCGTATTACGTTCAATATTGCCCAAAATTTTGCTTTCCTTGAGGAAATGAGCACGTTTTTCACCCGGATCACCGGTCTCGCTCTTCGAAATTGACGTTACATTGGACTGAACAATCTGACCACTACCCACAACAATAGATGTCTGTGTGTTCATATCTGTAATGACATGGCCCAGTGCGCCATATACGCCCTGATCGGGAGCATAGAAGGTAAGTGTGCCAACACCGGCTGCAGAATCACGAATGTACAATCCAAGCCTCCACGCTTGATCCTCGGAGTCATACGCCGGAGTTAATCGTGTCTTCACCGTTTCCTTACCACGTTTTAACACAACATCAATACCTTTTTTACTTTTCCCTGCAAGTTCAACGGCTTCAGAGACACCTGCTACGCCATCCAGACGTTTTCCATCCATATGCGTAATCAGATCTCCGAGCTTAATGCCCGCTGTTTCTCCGGGCGATACACGCTCATCCTGACCGGAACGGACCAGATGATGTCCAACCACCAGAATGCCTGCCGATTTAACCTTGACGCCAATCGTTTGTCCCCCGGGTACAACACGCAAATCCGGTATCACATTCACATGGACTGTTTTGACCGGAATTTTACCCCACAACTTCAACGTTAATTTGGCATGTCCCGTCTGTTGAGGGTGAAGATGCAAAGGTTGTTGCCTGGTAACATGCATCGCTGCCTGATCATCCAAACCAACGATATCAGGACGATCTACAACGGCGCTTGAAGCAGCAGGTACAGCGAGCCGGACATCCGCTTGCCTGCCAGCAAACACCTGCAATTCATCCGGCAGTGAAGCATAACTTTGCACAGGCTGAATGGCCTGGCTAATCACACAAAGAAAGAAGGCAAATAAAAGACCTAGCAATTTCTTCCTGAGGGGGGAATTCAATGGCTGTCACACTCCCTTTGCTTCTTTCGCTTGACGAAAGGTGGTCGCCAATTGCGTACCTATAAGATAACCTCGCCCCCAGGCTTTTATTACTGTCAATCATTACGCCAGCCGTCCGTTTCACCCTTTTTTGGCTTCCGCCAAATTCAGCATTTCCTGTGCGTGATGCAGCGTTTTTTCTGTAATTTCCACGCCGCCCAGCATACGTGCCAATTCCTTCACTCTGCCTTCGTCTGACAGCGATTCCACCTGCGTCATTGTCCGTCCATCGTAGACATGTTTCTCAATGAGATACTGATGATCTGCCATACAAGCCACTTGTGGTAAGTGAGTTATTGAGAAAACCTGACAAGTCGAAGACAAACGGAACAGTTTTTCCGCAATGGATTGAGCTGCTCTACCGCTAACTCCGGTATCAACTTCATCAAAAATCAACACAGGTATCCGGTCATGTCGCGCAAAGATACTCTTCATCGCCAGCATCATTCTCGACAACTCACCACCTGAAGCAATTTTGCCAAGTGGTCGTAATGGCTCGCCCGGGTTTGGTGAGATTAGGAATTCCGCATTGTCCGCACCATGACGATTCAGACGAATACGACGTCCATTCCATTCAATCCCCTTTGGATCTTCGAAAGGAGTAATTTGAACACGCAGTGTAGTCCGCTCCATTTGCAGATCCTTGAGTTCGCTTTCCACCTGTGCAGCAAGTTCCTCGGCGCATTGTTTGCGAACCTTGCTGAGCTCTTCAGCAGACTCCATCACAAGGTTAAGCATTTTGTCACGTTCAGCTCGCAATTTCTCCAGCCGTTCGTCCTTGTTCTCCAGTTGGTCGGTTTCATGGCTAATCTGATCATAATAACTCAGAATAAGTTCAACACTGTCCCCGTATTTCCGTCTGAGGCCAGAAATCAGATTCAGCCTTTGCTCCACTTCTTCCAGCCTTGCCGGATTAAATTCAATCTTCTCCCGGTAATCCCTTAACTGAAATGTCGCATCTTCCAATTGATAAAATGCAGATTGTAGCTGTTCTACGATTGGTTGCAGTCCTTTGCTATCATATCCAGAAATGTCTTCAATTCTTGAAAGAGCAATGCTCACAGCTTCAAGTCCGCGTTGACCACTGAGCAGATCATATGCACCAGCAACACTGTCCATCATTTTCTCACTATGGGATAGTTTGACCCGTTCTTCCCCGAGTAATTCATCCTCGCCTTGTGTAAGGCTTGCTGCTGCGATCTCCTCAAGCTGAAAGCGATACATGTCCAAGAGTTGATATGCCCGCTGACTGGACTCCTGAAGGGCACGCAGTTCTTTTTCCGCCGTGATAAACTTGCTGTAGCGCTCCTGGTACTTCGCTTTGATCGGTCCGATGACTTCCGAGCCATAAGTATCGAGAAGCCCCAGATGGCTCTCAGCGCGTAGCAAACTCTGATGTTCATGTTGTCCATGAATATTGATTAGCTTCTCGCCTACTTCCCGCAGCATGGTCAGATTGACCAATTGCCCATTAATGCGGGACGTACTCTTCCCTTGAGTATTCAACTCACGTCGTATAACCAAATGCTCTTCAGGCTCACAATGGATACCCAATTTCTCTAATGTCTGCCATACCGGATGACTCTGCTCCATCTCGAACAAGGCTTCCATCTCTGCCTTCTCACATCCGTACCGGATCAGATCAGCTGAACTTCGTCCACCAGCAATTAAGCCAAGTGCATCTATAATAATCGACTTACCTGCACCCGTTTCCCCTGAAAGTACATGGAATCCCGGATGGAATACAACGTCCACTTCTTCCACCACAGCCAGATTACGAATCGATAACGTAACTAACATCTGCAAAAACACCTCCGGATGACTAACTCAGAAATTATGTTTTTGAACCATTACTTTAAGCAATATAACCCATGATTCGCTCAATAACGGTCACACTGTTACCTTCAGTCCGGCAGATAATCAGAATGGTGTCATCTCCACAGATCGTGCCCATGACTTCATTCCACTCAATATTATCAAGCAAAGCTGCAATGGAGTTGGCTGTTCCTGGCAAACATTTCATCACAACCAGATTGTTTGTGTGATCAATGTGCAAGAAGTTGTCAACGAGTGCACGCTTCAACTTTTGAATCGGATTATATCGTTGATCTGTCGGTAAAGAGTACTTGTATCTTCCATCATCCATCGGAATCTTGATTAACAGAAGTTCCTTGATATCCCGGGATACCGTCGCCTGAGTCACCTGAAAACCTGATTTGCGTAGTGCTTCAACCAGATCATCCTGGGTCTCAATTTCATTTTGACTAATGATTTCACGAATCTTGATGTGCCTTTGTCCTTTCATATATGCCTCCAGTTAGATGTATTGCAATAAAGCAGCATTTGTAATTCGCCGCAGACTTTGCCCTGCAATGTTCATTCTTTTATATTAGTCCAGATCATCCCCATCATACACATCTTCCTGATAGTCCATGAGCCTGATTAACTTAATATCGGAATCCTCCACGTCAACGTACAGCAATCCTTCACAGCCAGGATATAACAACAAATAATTGAGGAAGCGATCCCTTAGCGCAGGGCCGGTCATATCGATTGGCTGTCTGCGACGAGACGTTTTCACGAGGTATCTGAGATCCTCACGTTCTGCAACATAATCAATGAATAATCTGCTGTAATAAACGGATTCATTGGCCTCAAAAGCCAGAGGGACTTTCATTTTCCCACCGATGACTTCGTAGCCCTGTGCTTCAAGCAAATCCAAGGCCGGGGAATCTTGAATCTTCACGTTCAGTTGCATTCCAGACAAGCTTACCGGCGTCGGTCGGTTCACCCAATTACGCAAGCCAAAGAACAGCCACAAGATCAAACAGACAGCAAGTACACCTATAAAGATTGTGTCATATTGACCATCCATTATCGCTCACCTCGAAGACATATTCGAGGTTCAGTAATGATTTCCCTTTACGTCAATCACCTTTCCAGCGAAAAGAAACCCATCTTATGATGAGTTTCCCGTAAATGTATGAGCTGCTTCCTTTGCAACTTGCTCCGCAAGTGCGTCAAGTGAAGCTGGATCGATCTCTGGTTGTGTTGCCTCTGGTGCTTCCAGACGCCAATGTGCGAGAAATTCTATATTACCTTCTCCACCCGTTATCGGTGAAAAAGTTAAACTCTGCAGATGTAAACCAAGTTGACTGGAAAAATGAAGCATTGTCTGCAATACATCCTTGTGTACCTTCGTATCACGTACCACACCGGACTTGCCTACTTTTTCACGCCCTGCCTCAAATTGAGGTTTAATCAATGCAACGATATCTGCAGGTTGTTTCAAAAGAGCCAGAAGTGGCGGCAATATGATTCGCAGTGAAATGAACGACACATCAATGCTCGCAAAGTTCGGCACGGGTCCCGTCAGATCTTCAGGAGTCACATAGCGGAAATTAGTTCGTTCCATAACAGTAACCCGCTCATCATTACGCAAAGACCAATCGAGCTGATTATAGCCCACATCAATAGCGTAGACGTGAGATGCGCCATGCTGAAGTGCACAATCCGTAAATCCACCGGTGGATGAACCAATGTCGAGCATGACAAGTCCATTCATATCAAGGTCGAAATGACGGATCGCTTTTTCGAGCTTCAATCCGCCTCTGCCGACGTAGGGATGTACCGAGCCTTTAACTTTCAGCTCGGCTTCCCTTGGAATTTTCATGCCCGCCTTTTCGATCGGCTCATTATTGGCATATACCAGTCCAGCCATGATTGCGGCTTTTGCCTTCTCACGACTTTCATAATAGCCCTGCTCAACCAGCAGAACATCAATTCGTTCTTTCGGGAGTGACATGTCTGTCTCCTATCATGTAAATTTACGAAGGAAAACGTGTTTTGGGTATGCCGTAAGATGATTGAACAGCCATCTTGCGCAGTTCAGCACATACATTTTCAACGGTAAGACCCACTTCCTCACGTTGTTCCTTAATACTGCCATGCTCGATGAAGCGATCCGGAATCCCCATCAATTGTACATGAACATCATGTAGTCCCTGTTCTGCATAAAACTCCAGAACTGCACTACCCATGCTGCCTGCCTGGGATGTTTCTTCAAGTACAATCAATTTGGTGCCTCGAACAGCTAAATCACGCAACATTTGCTCGTCAAGAGGTTTCAGGAAGCGAGCGTTGATTACGCCTGCTGTGATACCTTCCCGCTTCACCATCTCTGCTGCTTCTTCTGCAAGCTGCACCATCGAACCTGAAGCGATGACAGCATATCCCTCGGATGGACGCAGTTGCTCCCATGATCCGATTGGAATCGGAACAAGTACATCATCCAAAGGTACACCGACCACATTGTTTCGTGGATAACGGTAAGCAATTGGACCTTCATTATAATCAAGCGCCGTTTTCATCATATGACGCAATTCATTTTCGTCTTTTGGCATCATCAGAACGATATTTGGAATATGGCGCATAAATGCCACATCGTATACCCCTTGATGTGTTTCCCCATCCGGACCAACAAACCCCGCACGGTCAATAGCAAACATCACGTTGGCGTTATGACGGCAAATATCATGTACAATCTGATCATAAGCACGTTGCATAAACGTAGAATACACGGCAAAGACCGGCTTCAAACCTTCCATAGCCAGTGCAGCACACATGGTCGCCGCGTGCTGTTCTGCAATACCTACGTCAATCATGCGATCGGGAAATTCCTTACTGAACGGAATAAGACCTGATCCTGTAGGCATTGCTGGCGTTACAGCTACGACCCGCTTATCCTGCTTCGCAAGATCAATTAACGTTTGACCAAACACTTCCGTGTACATCGGTTTTCCGACTGCCTTCAGCACTTGACCGGATTCAATTTTGTACGGAGAAATCCCGTGCCACTTGTGCGAATCGGCTTCTGCTGGCTGATAACCTTTGCCTTTGGTCGTGAGCACGTGAACGAGTACAGGACCATCAACGTTATCTGCCTGTTTGAAGGTTTCGATCAATTTGGGAATATCGTGCCCATCAATCGGTCCCAAATACGTGAAGCCCAGTTCTTCGAAAAGAACACCTGGTACCATCATATATTTGACACTATCTTTGATCCAGCTTGCCGATTTGGCCAAACGGTCCCCAATAGCTGGAATTTTTTTAAGCATCCCCTCGACATCATCTTTTGCTTTCAGATAATGACGATCCGAACGAATCTTGCTCAAATATTTATGCATGGCCCCAACGTTTGGAGCAATGGACATTTCATTATCATTCAGAATAACCATCAGTTTTCTCTGCTCATGACCAATATGATTGAGAGCCTCAAAAGCCATACCACCTGTAAGCGCTCCATCACCAATCATCGCGATGACTTGGTTGTCCTCACCTTTCAGATCACGTGCAAGGGCCATCCCCATCGCAGCGGACAATGAAGTACTGCTGTGTCCAGCTTCCCATACATCATGTTCACTTTCGTTGCGTTTGACAAACCCGCACAGACCGTTATGTTGACGCAATGTATCAAAGCGATCCATACGTCCTGTCAGGACTTTATGCACATAAGCCTGATGCCCTACATCAAAAATCATTTTGTCTGCTGGACTGTTATAACAGTAATGCAGGGCTACCGTGAGCTCAACCACGCCTAAGTTGGGTGCGAGATGCCCACCTGTAACAGACAGTTTCTCAATCAGAAACTGCCGGATCTCTGCCGACAAAAGGGCAAGATCATCCTGAGACATCGACTTTAGATCACTGGGTTGTTTAATTTGTGGAAGCAGCACGAGAATCTCCCCGCTTTCCTAGATTGTTTAGTTATTGTTGTAAATCGATATATACATTATGAATCAAATGACATTAAATCATTATAACATAAAAGAACAAGAATCATAATTTACTGCACTATACTCCCGATAACGAGCATTCTCGCCAGCAAGTTATTTAAAATTCTTCTCCATATGTATTCCCGCATCCACTCGGGACAGCTCTTTCCATCTACTCGGAAAAAGGACATTACATTCATTACACGGCTATACAGGTTTTGAAACAGACCTCTCCGTCAGAATCTAATGGTCTCGACCCATCAGATAATCTGCAATTTCCAGCAATCTGGATGCATCAGGTAACTCGGCTCTTTCAAGTGCGTCTTTTGCAGATTGGGTAAGGGATTTCACTTCATCTACAGAAGCCTCCATGCCAATAAAATAAGGATATGTTACCTTCTGCTGATTCACATCGCTCTGTGTTTTCTTGCCCATCTTCTGCTCGTCACCCGTCAGGTCGAGAATATCATCCTGAATCTGGAACGCCAGCCCCAGATCACGTCCAAACACACGTAAGGCTTCCAATTGTCCTTCCGTTGCTCCACCAATTCGTGCTCCAGCAATGAGTGAGAAAACAATCAGATCACCCGTTTTGTGCAAATGGATATATTGGAGCTGTGAAAGATCGGTCATGCCTTGCTCGCCTTCCATATCCGCGACTTGACCGCCGACCATACCTCTTGCTCCAGCAAGTTCGGACATGTCCTCTACGATGGACAGCAACGCATCTGCCGCTACACCGCTGCGACGACCAGCTTGAACAATGCTATAAAAAGCATGAGTTAACAGCGCATCGCCCGCCAATATGGCTGTTGCTTCACCATATACCTTATGATTCGTTAATTTTCCCCTGCGGTAATCATCATTATCCATAGCAGGCAGGTCGTCGTGGATCAGTGAATACGTATGAACCATCTCCACGGCGCAGGCTACCGGCATTGCAGCTGTACGCTGTGCACCGAAGGCTTCCGCCGCAGCAACGACCAGAAGAGGACGAAGGCGTTTGCCTCCGGCCATAAGTGAGTACTGCATCGCATCCGTCAGCGACTGGGGTACATCCCAGTGATCGGGAAGTGTGTGTTTCAACGCTTCTGTCACCTCAGCTGTGACCTCTTCGAGATATGCTTGAAACGAAGGACGATTACTCATGGACTTCACCGCTCTCATCGTCAGCAGTTCCAAAAGGCTTCTTGCGAAGCTCTCCATCTTCTTCTACGATCATCTCGATCTTGCGTTCCACTTGTTCCAGCTTCAGACCGCAAAGTTGCGAAAGTTTCATCCCGCGTTGAAACAGATCGATGGCCTGTTCCAACGGAACATCACCATGCTCCAGCTGACCTACAATGTCTTCCAATGCCGCCATTGCCTCTTCAAAATTCAATTCCGGTTCATTCGCCATGGGTATTGTCGTCCTCCTTCATTCCCCAAACCTGACAGTCCAGCTGTCCGTCTGTTAATTTAATCTTAATTGAATCTCCAGGCTGTACATCTTTCGTTGACTTGATCAATCGCTGTTCTTGCTCATCATAGACAAGGCTGTATCCCCGTGACATGACTTTGAGCGGGCTAAGCGCGTCCAGATGCCGCACAGATGATTTCCACTGTTGCTGCTTCGATCTGGCTATAGACCTGATCGCAAGTTCCAGTTGTCTGCGTGCTGCCGCATTCTCACGGCGTGCTACATTGACCTGCTCACGAGGATTGAATCGTTGCAGTGCTGCCCGCAGACGCTCCTGCTTCTCTCCTGTCCATTTCATACGTGTATCGACTGTTCTCAAAAGACGTTGGTGCATCATATCCAGTCGTTCTATGTGCTGCATCAAGGTACGTCTTGGATGCACCAGCACTGGCGAACGCTGTAATCTTGCGAGCCGTTCACGATTATGTACAGCACGCTGACGTAAGCTGTGCTGTAACTGGCGCTGACGTTGTCCGATCTGATCAAGCAACTCAGCTCGATTAGGTACAGCTAATTCAGCAGCTGCTGTAGGTGTAGCCGCACGCAAATCGGCTGCAAAATCAGCAATAGTGAAGTCCGTTTCGTGCCCAACCGCAGAAATGACAGGAATATCCGAAGCAACTATTGCTCTTGCCACAATCTCCTCATTAAAGGCCCACAACTCCTCCAGTGAACCGCCTCCGCGTCCAACGATAAGTACATCGGCTTCTCCCATCCGGTTCAGGTTGCCAATCGCTTTGACAATGGAAGGTGCTGCACCCTTCCCTTGAACCAGAACAGGATATAAAACAACTTTGGCAGAAGGGTATCTGCGCTGGAGTGTGATCATAATGTCTCGCACCGCCGCTCCCGTCGGTGAAGTTACAACCCCGATGGTCTGTGGATAACGAGGGATCTGTCTTTTTCGAGAAGGTGAAAATAACCCTTCATCCTCAAGCTTTTTCTTCAGCTGTTCGTAAGCCAGATACAGACTTCCAATTCCGTCCGGCTGCATATGGGTAGCATAGAATTGATACTGCCCATCCCGTTCATACACCGAGACATTACCACGGGCAATAACCCTTGCACCCTCCTTCGGTACAAAGGGTAATCGCTGGTTATGGGACGCAAACATAATTGACTTGATCCGGCTGTCCTTGTCCTTCAATGTAAAATACATATGGCCGCTGGAGTGATGTGTGAAATTCGAAATCTCCCCGCGCAGCCAGACGTCCGACAGGACCTGATCCGATTCCAGTTTCATCCGGATGTATCGGTTCAGGTCTTTGATGGAGTAGATCTTTTGATCTGCCACAGACAAAACCCTAGGCCAATCCGTGAGCGCGCTTGGCAGCGATCAATGTATTTTGCATCAGCATTGTAATTGTCATCGGACCAACACCGCCTGGAACGGGTGTAATTGGACCAGAAACTTCTTTCACGCTCTCGAAATCAACGTCTCCTGCCAGTTTGCCATTCTCCAAACGGTTCATGCCGACATCGATAACAACAGCACCTGGTTTCACAAAATCAGCATCCACAAAATTAGCACGGCCGATGGCTACAACTAGAATGTCCGCCTGGCGTGTAATTTCTTTCATGTTGACTGTGCGGGAATGACACATCGTTACCGTTGCATTCTCACGTTGCAGCAACAGCGATACCGGTTTGCCAACGATGTTGCTTCTTCCGATGACTACCGCATGTTTACCGGACATTTCCAATCCAGTACGTTTGATCAGTTCAATTACACCCGCTGGGGTACATGGAAGCAGACTATCGTCCCCAATAACAAGATTACCAACATTGACTGGATGGAACCCGTCTACGTCTTTATCCACGGCAATTGCATCAATGACCGCTTTCTCTTCGATATGCTTCGGTAGTGGGAGTTGAACCAAAATTCCGTTAATGGATTGTTGATTGTTCAGCTTGTCCACCAGCGCAAGCAGATCTTCTTGGGACGTCTCTGCATCCAAGCGATGCACTTCGGAGTAGAAACCGAGGTCGTGACATGCTTTTTCTTTATTACGCACATAGACTTGGGATGCCGGATCTTCCCCGACGAGCACAACAGCCAGACCGGGTACTACCCCCTGTTCGCTAAGCTGTTTTACTTCTGTTGTCATGCTTGCGCGGATCTCTTGGGATACTTCTTTACCGTTAATAATAGATGCTGTCATTGTACTCTCTCTCCCTTATGTGAATATAAATTTAGAGGTTGTTCAAAAAGCCCGCTTTTGATTACGAAGGATACTGAAAACCGGTCTTTTTGAACACACACTATAATTAATTTTAACTTAAGATAATTTTGCTTTAATCGCGTCAACTTCCTGAATCATGCGTCCAAGTACACCATTGACGAATTTACCGGATTCTTCTGTACCAAAATATTTGGACAGTTCAATCGCTTCATTGACTGATACCTTTGCCGGAATGTCATCACGAAACACCATTTCATACGTGGACAGTCGTAGAATCTGGCGATCTACACGTGATAGACGGCTGATCTGCCAACCTTTCAAATAATCCACAAGTAGCCCGTCAATGGCTTCCTTATTGTTCCAGGCTCCTTGTACAATCTCAGTAACATACGTGCGCATTACATCTGCATCGCGAATAACTACTTCGGTTTCATTATCTTCAGCAGCTTCATTGATTAACATGTTTACAGCTTCTGCTGCACCTACCTCATTCATTTCCATCTGATACAGACTTTGTACTGCAATTTCCCTTGCCAAACGTCTTTTCATGTCCTGCCTCCTGCAGCGCTCCGTCTGGAGCGTCATCATGCTTATTTTATAATCCATGCAACCATCTCATCAAATCCTGTATTGGATTGATCGATGACTTCCACGGTATTGTTATTGTTATCCCTTTTCACAAAAAAACCTGCAATACGTATCCTCCAAAAAACGGGCAACCTAAACTACAGTTCTATTTTCGGAAGAAACATATTGCAGGGTTCAGGTAGGTCACTTAAACGGACGCCAGCGATCGCCCAGCCATTGCCCCCACTCCCTCCAGGGAATGGACGAACCCAGCTTCGAATCGCTTCGTCTGCCTAACGTATAACCGATGAACACCAAGAGTGCAAAGAACAACATATCCCAAAAACCGATCCATACATAAAGAAATCCAAAAAAGATGCCTCCGACAATTCCGGTAATTCGGCCTCTGTGACTATCCCAAATCTCTTTCCACAGCATCAGTGAAACTCACCTCATTCCACTCGACTCTTGTAGTTAGGCGACTGGGTTACATTAGCGATATACACCGTGACAAAAGAAACCGGGATGCCCGTAATCTCTTGTACATGATCATGTATCGCCTTTTGCAGATCAGAAGTCAGCGCAGGAATAGGTGTCTCACCATCCACTACTGCACGGATCATAATCTCCAGTCCTGACTCAACCACACGTATGCGTGCCTTGACATCACGTACTCCCCGGAAACGGGAAGTTGCCTTCAAACAGAGATTCTCAATCGTCTCCATCGAAATCTGTACATCACCAAACTCAGTACGTTGATCTACAGACGGCAACGATGCACGCTCACGCCGAACCGAGATGTAGAAAAATCGCAAACTCAGGATAAACAAAATCGCTGCTGCAATAACCGACGCAACAATAACGTTTTGTTCCTGCTGGTAATTCAATTCGTAAGGCAGCACACCGCTAATCAGAAGAATGACGGCTGCCGATATTGCTCCAACGCTTATGCTGTATATAAACAACAGAAGCCGATCCAGTATTTTAGCCACGAACTGCACAGCCTCCCTTGCTCACTAACATGACTTAACCTGTTCACTAGCAAAAAATCAGATCCTCATCTAGCTTTCGCTATAATGAAGACCTGTCCAAGACGGGATAACCCCCGGCAGATGATGCCGGGGGAATCTGTCTTCTTTTATTTTACGCGCTGACTGTTCAGGTCGATCTCTTCCACTTTCTCGGTGCTCTTGAACTGAACGTCATGAATGTGCACATTCACTTCATTCACATTCAATCCTGTCATGTTCTCGATGGAACGTTTCACGTTCTGTTGAATCTCCGTAGCTACTTGTGGCAGACGGTATCCGTACTCGATAATTACGGAAACATCAACTGCAGCTTCACGTTGGCCCACTTCAACTTTAACGCCTTTGGAAAGGTTTTTGCGACCAAGCAATTCAGCAAATCCGCCAGCGAATCCGCCACTCATGCCTGCAACACCTTTCACTTCAAGGGTCGCCAATCCAGCAATCACTTCAATAACTTCAGGTGCGATCTGGATTTCACCGATATCCGTTCGTTCAAATTCAGTCGGTAGTGTACTCATAACTGTTCAACACACCTTTCGCGAGATAAGTTTGCGGCCATCCGTCAGGGCGCTGGACTCAGGTTAATCAACCTTCAGAACCCTTCCGGTCCGGCTTTACCGGAACTCCTGCAAACATCCGCGAGGTGCGGGCTTATCCTTTGCAGGAGACATGCGCTCTTATTATTCATACTATATCATTTGGGCTACATTATGACAAACAAGCCCAATATACCTTTTAAATCTCGTTTTCCTCAAGAAATTTGATATCAAAGTCACCGCGAATGAACGTTGGGTGCTCCAGCAATTTCTGATGGAAAGGAATAGTTGTAGATATGCCTTCAATCGCAAATTCCCCAAGCGCACGTTTCATCTTGGCAATCGCCTCTTCACGATTCGCTCCCCACACGATCAATTTTGCGATCATGGAGTCATAGAAAGGTGAAATGGTATAACCCGGATAAGCAGCACTATCTACACGAACGCCAGGTCCTCCCGGTGCAAGGTAGAATCCGATTTTGCCTGGTGATGGCATAAAGTTACGGTCCGGATCTTCTGCATTGATACGACATTCAATGGACCAGCCATTGATAACCACGTCTTCCTGACGGAATGAGAGTGGGTTGCCTTCAGCTACCGAGATCATCTCACGGATCAGATCCACGCCAGTAACCATCTCAGTCACCGGGTGCTCTACCTGAATACGCGTATTCATCTCCATGAAATAGAACTCGCCATTCGGGCTGAGCAGGAACTCCAATGTACCCGCTCCCGAGTAATCCACAGCAAGGGCAGCCCGTACCGCAGCTTCACCCATCAGTGTGCGCACATCTTCGGAGAGAATCGGACACGGAGCTTCTTCTACCAATTTCTGGCGACGACGCTGAACCGAGCAATCACGCTCTCCCAAATGTGCTGCATTTCCGTGTTTATCAGCAATGATCTGAATTTCCACGTGTTTCATACCTGTCAGGAATTTCTCCAGATATACACCTGCATTGCCAAATGCCTTCTGTGCTTCCTGCTGAGCAGCGGTAATCTGCTTAATCAGCGTTTCTTCATCTTCGGCAATACGAATTCCCTTACCTCCGCCACCAGCAGTAGCTTTGATAATGATAGGATATCCGATATCTCTAGCAATCATGATGGCTTCATCCATATTTTCAACAAGGCCGTCTGATCCAGGAATAACAGGTACTCCTGCATCTTTCATCGTCTGTTTGGCAACAGCCTTGTCTCCCATTTTGGTAATGGCTTCGGGTGAAGGCCCGATGAATGTAATATTGCAAGACTCACAAATTTCCGCAAAATCAGCATTCTCCGCCAAAAAACCGTATCCAGGGTGGATTGCATCACATTCCGTCAGCGTAGCTACACTCATCAGGTTTGTGAAGTTGAGGTAACTGTCCTTAGACAGTGTCGGTCCGATACAATAAGCCTCATCTGCAAGACGAACATGCAGAGAATCCTTGTCCGCTTCCGAGTAGACGGCTACCGTTGAGATACCGATTTCACGGCAGGCACGAATAATACGTACCGCAATCTCTCCACGGTTCGCAATCAGTATTTTTTGAAATTTCATTTCGTTTTGTCCTCCTTCGAAGCTCATGCGGTTAGCTGTTAACCAGCTATAACGGTTATTCCGGTTTCACCAGGAAAAGGGGCTGCCCATACTCGACCAGCTGTCCGTTCTCAACCAGCACTTCAACGATTTCTCCCTTGATGTCCGCATCAAGCTCGTTCATCAGCTTCATAGCTTCGATGATACATACCGTTGTTTTCTCAACAACTTTATCACCAGCGCTCACAAAAGGACCCGCTTCCGGCGAGGAAGCTCTGTAAAAAGTACCTACCATCGGAGATACAATTTTATGTAAATGACTTGTAGTATCGACCTGCGGTGCAGCTTCACTTACCACTGCTGCCGGCTGTACTTGCGGAGCAGCAATCATTTGCGGTTGCACAGCAGCTGCTTGAACATACTCCGTTTTGCCCGGTTTGCGGATTGATAACCGTGATCCTTCATTTTCAATTTCCAACTCTTGAACGGAACTTTCATCTACCAGTTTAATCAGTTCTTTGATTTCACTCAATTTAAACATTTCCATTATTCACTCCTTCGGCATCATGCCAGTCTCACTAGGACGGTCATATGGCTTTATGTATTATATCATAATCATTAAAAATGGAAAGAGCCCGAGAGTGCAACCAGCTCCCGGGACTGCATTTCCATGATTTGGATTACTGTTCTGTGACGTATTGCACGCTGATTTTGTTCTGTGAAACCGCCAATTCTTTCATGACCAGATCCACAATGGATACCGCCTGTTTTACATCCAGTTTGTCGCTGAGGACCACAACTTTATACTTGTCGGAATCTTCTTGAACGATCGCATTAGCGTACTGTTGAGAGAGCGTCTCCTCAATGCCAGTGATTTTAGCTTCTTTTTCTTCCAGTGTACGGAGTTGCTCGGTTGCTTTGGCATTCTCCTCTGGCGTTTTGCTCAAATCACCTGCCACGGTCATCAGTTCCTCATACTTACGATTGTTGCTTTCCTCACGTTGCCACTGGTAGTTCTGGAACTGGCTACTCGCAGATGCTGTCGTATTCTGCTCTTCCATTTCCTTGAGGACTTCCTCATCTGTCTTGGTTGCAGTGCCGCCTGCCTGACCGTCTGTCTCCGGTGTAGTTGTTGCGCCTTTGTCGGTCTCTTTGTTGGTTTCTTTACCTGCCTCACCCTTATTTTCGCCTGGTTCGACAGCAGGTGTTTTCTCTGTATTTCCAGCTTCTTTACCTTCCGTAGCCGATGGTTCCTCCACAGCGCCAGCCGCACTTGGATCACTTTCAACTTCGCCGCTATTCACCACTTCATTTACAACCAAACCTTCTGTAGGATCAAGAATGCCTGCCGTCTCCTTTGCTTCCCCCTGCTTGATTCCATCCACTTGCTGACTGTCAGCCACCGGCGCGTTGACTGGACCGGAATCCTCAGTGAACAGATAATACGCGGACAAAATGACCATCAGACTCAGCATGGAAACGAGCCATACCGTTTGACGTTTGTTATTCATTAGAACTTCCTCCTCAAATTGGCTTCAATCTTATGAGAATTGAATCTTGTGATTCAACACATCAGATTAGTCTTGTTTGCGCGGTACAACCGAGATCCGGTAGGCTGCCACATTCAGTCCTTTTTCCACAGCATCGGTTATCAGGTCCTTCACAACCTTGTTCTCTGCACCCCTCGCAACCACAAGCACCCCACGGATCTGCGGTTTGAGCTTTTTGGTCACTATAGGTGTCTGATCCCCTGCTATTTCGTAAGTAATAATCTCGCCATCACGGGTATATTGCGTCATATGCCGTTTGCCCCCGCTAGCATCGGTTTCTTCGGTAAGTTGCTGAGAATCCTTCACGTTCCGCTGAACGACCAATTCTTCTGTGGAATCCACGGTAACCATCACATCAACCGTTCCCACACCAACAATGTTTTCCAGCACACCTTTGATTTTGTCTTCAAATGCAATTTCGATCGCCTGAAAAGGATTCTGTTCCGACGGATCACTCTGTATGGATGCCATGGATGTTGCCGGGTCCGGTGGTTCCCGACCGATATTTTCGGAATCAATTTTTTTGACATTGACGAAGGAATTGAACAGCATGATTCCCACCCCGATCAAACCCAGGATAATCAGCCAGCGGAAGGTTTGACTTCGCCTTGCCCCACCCTCTCCTCCACCCATCCAGGTTTCCATCTTTTTGAACCATTGTTTCATCGGACACCCTCCTTCTCAGAGCACTTCAGCACTTTTTGGTTCTGTCACTTGAACGTTGTTTGCATCAACATCCCACTTTTCAGTCAACAATGTAATAATCTGCACCGCATGTTCGGACCTTGTGGATGTCTCACCTTGCTGCTTCGTCTCATCTGCTTGATCACGTATAACAGGCTCCGAAGACGCTTCATTTCCATCACGTTGCCCTCTACTCACATCAATCTGAACATCAGGCACTTCAATCTGACCGATCTGGATGGGCTGCTGTATTTGATGTGATTTACCCTTATCGACTTCTGTGTCTGTTCCAAATATGGGTTGTGTGTTAGCAGCGACTTCTTGCTTCCCTGCCTTCACTTCTCCTTCTACACCCTCTCCGGCCATCTCGACCAACACACGCTGGATCACAGGCAGTTCGACTGATGAGGCAGCTTCCATCTCCGTTTCATATTTACTCATGGTCAGCTGTACTTCTACGGACCGCACCTTGGCTCCTGTTGTTTCTTCAATCTGACCTTTCATCACATTAGCCAGTTCTTTGGCTGTCCATTGTAAGGATTGTTCCTGTTCATTGGATTGTAGCCGTTTGCCCTGAGCTAATATCTGTTCGAGTGTCGCATTCCCATTCGATGGAGCATCCATTGCAGACATTGCCCGTTTCAGTTCGCCAACCGGATCACTTTTGAGCAGCTTGGTTATGGGTGATAAAAGGGTCAGCAGGATGAGAAGGCTCAGCACAAGCTTGACATAACGTTCCATGGATCGATTGGGCAACAACATATCCACAAAAGTCGCCAGCAGAACGATCATAATCAAATCCTGGAGCCAGTTGCTCAGCCACCCCATCCTTTCCACCCCCTTTCTTGCCAACATACATTCAGCGCATCATGACAGTCAGATTGCCCGCGGTCAGCAAGATGGTAATGGCCAGGAAAAACATCAGCCCGACGGCTGCCAGCGCCGCAAATACGTAGATCATGCTCTTGCCGATGGCCTGGAGGCATCCTACAATCGGGGTGTCTCCTAGCGGTTGCATAATGGCACCAGTTACGTTGTATATCAAGGCAAGAGCCAGAATCTTGAGTGCCGGAAAGGCACATAGAAACAAAATGATGATCACTCCGGTGAGTCCAATTGCATTTTTGACAAGTAAAGAAGCTGTAATTACCGTATCCGTCGCATCCGCAAATGTTCTGCCCACGACAGGGACAAAGTTGCCTGCGATGTATTTGGCGGCCTTCAGGCTAACTCCATCCGCTACGGAGCCCGATGCTCCCTGAACCGAGATTACACCCAAAAACATCGTCAGCAGGATACCCAGCAGTGCCACACTAATATTGCGCAGGAGGTCTGCCAGCTGTGTCAGCTTGTACTTGTCAGACAATGAACTGACGAGATGCAGAACTGCTGAGAAGAAGAGTAACGGGAATACCAGCAAGTGAATCAACGTACTCACCAGATGAATCATGAAAATGATGAGTGGATGTGTCACCGAGACGGTGATGACATTACCCATGGACGCAAGCAGTGTGAATAACAAGGGAACCATGGCCATCATGAAGTTGATCATGCCGGTTATGGCATCCTTGGCGTATCCAATCGCCACACTGAAGCTGTTAATCGCAATAATGATGATGACCATATAACAGATGGAATAGGCGATTTTGCTAATATTATTTTTCTCAAATGCAGTCTGAAGTGTCTCCAGAATCATGCTGAGTACACTTAACATCACAATCGTGACCAGAAGTTTGCCATTATATAAAATTTCATGCAGCATGAAGGTTCCTATCGCTACAAACACCGATTTCAGGCTGAACCCTTCATTGCCGGGGATTAACATATCCATGAAGGAAGGGGTCTTCCCATCCGGGAAGAAACCACCGTATTGTTGCATCAGTTGATCCCAGTATTTCTCCACCTGATCCTTGGGAAGCTGATCGGCCTGCTGCTCCATCCACTCACCGGAAGGCGAGGTTGCAGTAACCTGTCCCAGGATACCAAACAGAAAACAGAGCATCAGCACAACCGTAAGGCGCCACTGCGGCTTATGATGCATTGATTTCATATGAAGTCCGCACGCCCTTTCTACACCGGCATCAGCTTCATGACGGTTTCGATAATAATGCTGATGATCGGTATAGCAAGTACAAGGATCAGTACCTTACCAGCCAATTCGATCTTGGACGCAATGCTTTCCTGGCCTGCATCCCTGACAATCTGTGCGCCAAATTCAGCGATGTACGCTATGCCAATAATTTTCAGCACCGTTTTCAGATAAATACTTTCCATGCCTGAATTCTCGGCAAGCCGCTTCAACACTTCGATGACTGCTCCAATTTTGCCAATCAACAACATGAAGATGACAATGCCGGTCGCGGCAGCAATCAGAAAGGCAAACATCGGTTTCTGTTCCTTAATGACCAGAATAAGCACTGTTGCAATGAGCGCCAAACCTACAACTTGGATAATTTCCACAGGTCACCACCATCCGGCTTCATGACCGTTTTCATTGAAAAAGAAATATCGATTTGATCTCTTGTAGCAGGCTGTCCAGCATACGGACCACCATGAACAATACAACGACAAATCCGATTACGGTCACCCAGTGAGCCATATCTTCCTTTCCCATTTGTTTCAGTACCGTGTGAATCATGGCGATGATGATTCCGATACCCGCAATTTGAAAGATTGCGTTCACTTCTAGATTCATGACCTTGGCACCTCACTATCCCGGCTATTTCAGAAGATCAGAATGACGATTAACGCTCCGACAAGCATCCCGAGGCTTCGGCTCATTCGTTCATATTTCATTTGATCGGCCTGGGCGCGGGATTCCTCATGCATTAGTTGTTGAATGGCTAACGATATATGTTTGGTCTGATCCTGACGGTCACTTGTGCCAAGGCTGAAGCTTAATTGCAGCATCACTTCCTTCTCGTCAGCCTTCATGGCCGATCTTCCCCACGCCAGATCCACGCCTGACTGCAGACTTTCCCGGGCAGTGAGTCCATGAGGAGGTTCCATCTGTGTAGCTGCATGAAGAAACAACGTCTTTACAGGTTCTTTGGTCTGTGCTCCCATCTTGCCCATGGCATCGGGAAGTGGAGTGAGCCCATAGTTAATCTCCGTCATCAGTCGCTGGAGGGCTGCAATGAGTTCTCGCAACTGTCTCGGTCTTAATGCATACTGTCTGGCCTTGTAAAATCCGGCGAGGGTGCTGGCTAACAGAATAATTACCGCACCAAACATGTTAACCAAAGGCTTCACCTCCTGCCCCGGTCTGTTGCAACCCACGCATTTTGCCATCAGCCAGCCGAAAGGTCATGCCCCGGCTCGTCCGTTGCAGCTGGACATAACGTTGAAACATCTGCTCCGTAATTAAGGTTCTGAGGGCGGGTCTGGCCGACAGCTCCGATAGGTCACGGCCATGCGCAGTCGCAATCACTGAGACTCCTGCATGCAGGGCTTCCATCACCGCCTCGGCATCCTCCGGACGACCGATCTCGTCCACAATCAGGACATCGGGCGACATGGAGCGAAGCATCATCATCATGCCCTCAGCCTTCGGACAACCGTCCATCACATCTGTTCGGGGACCTACGTCGAAGCCAGGTACTCCTTTGTAGCTACCAGCGATTTCGGACCTTTCATCGACAATGCCCACTTTCAGACGTGGACGTATTCCCTGAACCAGTTCAGTTCCCCCTGTAAGCTTTGTACCACTACTAATTTGTCTCGCCAGATCTCGCAGCAACGTCGTTTTCCCTTGTTGTGGTGGTGATAGGATCAACGTGTGCAGGACCTGTCCACTCTTCATATCGAGAAGATAAGGAAGGATACGATCAGCCACTCCATGTACCTCACGGGCTACGCGAACGTTAAACCCGTTGATGTCACGCAAGTATTCGACACGCCCACCGCTTAGTACCGTTCGTCCAGCAAGCCCGATTCGATGTCCCCCAGGTATGGTGATGAACCCTTTGCGCAGTTCCTCTTCCAATGTATAAAGTGAATGGTTACTGATCAGGTCCAGCAACCTGTGCGTCACTTCTTTCTGAGGAACATACGCTTCTTCAGGATTCCCGGTCGGACAACCTTGAGGTGTCAGGAAGTGGTATGTGTTGCCTGCATTAATCTCCAGGGGTCTGCCTTCACGAATACGTACTTCCTCCACTTGTTCCAATAGAGCGGGTGGCATTCTTCCAAGAATGGTTCGGATCGGTTCCGGAAAAAGTTCCCTCCAGTTCACCTTCATGAGTAGGCTCCTCCAACCTTGAGATCATTTGGTTCACACTTCTGGCGCTTGTTCATATCTCAAGTTTATGCCTGTACATTTAATTTATGACGCTGAAATCTATCAATTCTTCAGAATGCGGTTGAGAGTTGAAACCATAGATCCACCTTCTGTTCTAGGCACCCGTCTAGATGTGCATGCATATAGTAATTGCAGATAGGTAAGTTCCATTCCGGTTCAAAACAGAACTACCGATCCCCAGATACAGAAAGGAGTTGTGGGGAGTGCGAGTTGATGTCGTAGGCAATGTGAATGAAGTACGTACCATTGATATTGCAGGGCGAAGTGCAGTTGTCATTGATGTATTATGTACGACCAGTACGATTGTTACGGCTCTGGCGTATGACGCTTCGGCTGTGATTGCCGTAGAGACCGTTCCACAAGCCAAACAAATGGAAGTGAAAGATTGCATTCGAGGCGGGGAGCGTTTTGACAAAAAAATCACCGGATTCGAAGTGGGGAATTCCCCCTATGAATATATGACTGCAGGCATTGCAGATAAAACAATCATTCTAACCACAACCGATGGAACACGAGCTTTGATCAAGGCTTCCAAGGGGAAACATGTATTTGCTGGTTCATTTCTCAATGTGCAGGCTGTTGCAGCAGCTCTATGTGAACTTCAACGAGATGTATTGCTGTTGTGTGCGGGGAACCAGGATGAATTTGCTCTGGAGGACGGCTTGTGTGCTGGATGTATCATCGATGAACTGCACCGTCAATCCTGTTCTCCCCTCCAACTTAACGATCTCGGCATAGTGCTTCATCAGGCGGTATCCCAATGTCAGGAGAGCATCCCGGAGTTGGTGCAGGGGTCTGTTAGCGGGCGGAGGCTTGAAAAGTTAGGCAGAGTTCATGATATTTCGTATTGTTCTCAATTAAACCTGCTGGATTGTGTTCCCGAGATGGGGGAGGGGAACCGCATGCAGCCCTATAGAGGCATACGCGGCGGAAAGATGTTCAAGTTGATGTGAGAATTGCCATGAGAAAAACAAAAAAAGGTGTACTGCTGCCCGTTGGCAACAGTACACCTTTGCTAATTTACATACATTGAAGATACTTATCTGCGATCTTGAGGTCCACCGATAACGGCTTGCTCGGCAGTGTCGAGATCATATGCTGTATGCAATGCCTTAATAACGTCATGCAGCTTATCTCCGTCAATAACACAAGATACTTTGATCTCGGAAGTGCTCACCATCTTGATACTCACGCCTTCAGCGGAAATGACTTTGAACATCTTCGCAGCTACACCAGGATGACTGACCATGCCTGCGCCAACAATGGAGATTTTAACGAGGTTCTCCTCAGATGTAACTTCACGGTAAGGCAAGCGGCTGTGAAGGCCTTCAATGACACGTAATGCGTTCTCACGATCAGACAGCGCCACAGAGAACGAGAAGTCCGCTTTGCCATCCATCACTCCGCTCTGAACGATAATGTCCACATCCAGCTGATTGGATGCAAGCGCACCAAATACTTCGGCCAGAACTCCAGGTACATCCGGCACACCCAGAATACTGATGCGAGCCACGTTTTTGTCATAGGCAATACCACTAACCACTACGCCTTGTTCCATTGCTGCTTCCTCCTTCACAACCGTTCCTTCATTATGGTTAAAGCTGGATCTTACGATTAAAGGTACACCGGAATGCTTCGCGTACTCTACTGCACGCGGATGCAACACCGCTGCTCCCAAATTAGCGAGCTCCAGCATTTCGTCATACGATATTTCCTTCAGCTTGCGCGCAACCTTAACGATCCGCGGGTCCGTAGAATAGATTCCGTCTACATCCGTATAGATCTCACACGCATCAGCCTTAATCGCTGCCGCCAGCGCTACAGCTGTTGTATCCGAACCACCACGACCGAGCGTTGTGATCTCGCCGTCTTCCGTCATGCCCTGGAAGCCTGCAACAATAACAATGTTGCCCTCGGCAAGTGCTGCATTCACACGGTCAGGTTGAATATCATGAATACGTGCTTTTCCGTGAACCGGCTCTGTGCGGAATCCCGCTTGCCAGCCCGTAAACGATACTGCCTTACGTCCAAGCGCTTGAATAGCCATCGATAACAAAGAGATCGAAATCTGTTCTCCTGTCGTTAAGAGCATATCCATCTCACGAGCAGGCAGATCACTATTCAGTTGTTTTGCCTGATCAATCAAATCATCTGTTGTATCCCCCATGGCCGAAACCACAACTACACACCGATGTCCTTCATCAGCTTTTTCTACAACACGTCCGGCTACACGCTTCATGCGTTCTGTATCTCCGACCGAGCTGCCCCCAAATTTCATGACGTACAATGACAACGCAAATCCACTCCCTACCTTGTGCAGTATGCATAATTAATGTCCATCGTCATTATTCTCTACGAGAAATGACTTTAACCCAGTATATTACGAAAGCGCCTGATAGGCTAATCTTTTTTCGAAAAAACCCTCTGCCAAAGGAATGGCAAAGGGTTGTTAATAACCTTTTTTAGTTTACAAGCTGTGAAAGTTACGCACGGGAAGAGTATTTACCTTCACGTGTGTCAATCAGGAGAACGTCACCTTCGTTGATGAACAAAGGAACCTGTACGTTCAGGCCTGTTTCCACTTTTGCATTTTTGGTAGCGCCTTGTGCAGTGTTACCTTTAACACTTGGCTCAGTCTCGATGACTTTCAACTCAACGCTTGTTGGCAAGTCAATTCCGAGGATTTCTCCTTGGTAGCTAACGATCTTAACGACCATGTTTTCTTTCAGGAAGTTCAATTCCCATTCCAGTTGATCACTAGTCAATGTGAACTGATCATATGTTTCGTTATCCATGAACGTGTGCTCTGTACCGCTTGCATACAGGTAGGATACGCCACGGTTTTCGATGATGGCACGACCAATCGTTTCGCCTGCACGGAATGTTTTTTCAACGGTGTTACCGTTACGCAGGTTTTTCAATTTGGAACGTACAAAGGCAGCGCCTTTACCTGGTTTAACGTGTTGGAAATCAAGCACGGTATAGATATCGTTATCTACTTGCACGGTCAAGCCTGTTTTAAAATCGTTTACTGAAATCACAAAAAATCCCTCCTGATATGGTTAAAAAGTAGGTGATATAAGACGATGGGTTAATGTTATATGTAAAATGAGCCCAAGAATGACCACCTCGTTCACTTCGAGTGCAGTACCATCCTCCGATCGCTGTTATCCCCAGATTTTTTTGATCCCATTATCAATGGGAAAATCCGGTGATAAAGGCGAACGCTTCGCTTCTTCAGATTGGTTCTGCACTCTCCGTTATGGTGAAATTTCTTATTTTCAATTTAAATAACACATTAAAAATCGTCTTATATCCCTGTGGCTGTAATTTAGCCGATTACGGTGAACTTCTTGTCCGACTTCGTGAGAATATGAATACCCGTCTCGGTAATCACTACGTCATCCTCGATACGCACGCCGCCAAGCCCGTCAATATATATACCCGGTTCAACGGTAACGACCATACCCGGTTTCAATACATCGTCGCTAAGCTTGGACAAGCGAGGAGCTTCGTGAACTTCCATACCCAGACCGTGGCCTGTGCTGTGTCCGAATTGATCTCCATATCCGTGACCTGCAATGATATCACGAGCCAATGCATCTGCTTCCCGTCCGGTCATGCCCGGTTTCAGGTTCTCCAGCGTATGTAACTGAGCTTCCAGTACAATGTCATAAATTTTGCGCAGTTCAGGTACAGGTGTACCTATTGCAATGGTACGTGTCAGATCTGAACAGTATCCGTCCAAAAGTGCACCAAAGTCAAATGTAATTAACTCATTTTGTCCGATGACCTTGTTGCTCGCTACACCGTGAGGCATAGCAGAACGTTCACCCGATGCTACAATGGTGTCAAACGAAGAGGACGTTGCTCCATGCTTGCGCATGAAAAACTCCATCTCCAGATCCACTTCACGCTCCGTCATACCTGGTTTTGCAAACTGCAAAACGTGGCTGAACGTGGCATCCGCCAGATCTGCTGCTCTCTGCATAACCGCGATCTCATCTTCATCCTTGAACATACGAAGTTGTTCCACGATCCCGGATACAGCTTTCAGTTCGATAGATTGAAGTGCTTCAGCATAAGCGGAATGCGTGCCAAATGTGACACTATCCTGCTCGAAGCCCACTTCTTTGATATTTGCGGATGCCAGTAGTTCACGCACTGTATCCATCGGCTTGGCTCCATGCTCCACAACGGTGAATCCTTTGGCTTGTTGAGGCGCTTGTGACATATAACGGAAATCAGTCAGCAGATATGCATCCTGTTCCGTAATCAGCACATATCCCGCCGAGCCTGTAAAACCCGTCATATAACGACGGTTAATCGGGTTTGTAATCAGCATTGCAGTGAGTTCATGCTCACGCATGGCTTCACGCAACTTATTTACTCGTTTGTTTTCCATCGGTAACCCTTCTTTCTCTCACATTCCCGGGTTCCCGGCTCAGGTTTGTTTGTCCAGATGACGCACAAGAGCCAGCAATCCCAGTTCATAGCTTACTTCGCCAAATCCGGCAATCTGCCCGATTGTTTCCGCTGCAATCACTGAATGATGTCTGAACGCTTCGCGTGCATGAATGTTGGATAGATGTACTTCCACTGTAGGGACTTTTACAGCATTGATTGCATCACGTATAGCATAGCTATAATGGGTAAATGCTCCGGCATTCAGTATTATTCCGTCTGCCTCACCCATCGCTGCATGAATGCGGTCAATGATGTCCCCTTCATGGTTCGATTGATAAAAAGCGATGGAGACGCCAATTTCATCAGCCTGTCTGCGAATTTTGTCCTCAATATCCTTCAGACTAAGCGTTCCATAGATGCCCGGTTCTCGTACACCAAGCATGTTCAGGTTCGGACCATTGATCACAATAATTCGTTTCATCGCTGCTCCACCCTCTCTGCAAATAACCATCTGCTATTTTAACACAGGCATTGCCGGATTGAGAAGCTTTTTTGCGCTATGCCCCCGCTTGCTCCGGCTCGCGTTTGCGTTCGTCCGTGTACTCCATGGCTACCGTGTAACCAATGAACAGCCCCCACAGCAAAAAGAAACAGAGTTCCGTGATGATTGAATCCCACGTTAAACCGTTCAAAGGTTTCATCATCCCCAGTTTTGGTCCGACCAGTATAAAGAGAATCAGCCACCAGACGATTCCATATACCATGCCGGGTAACGGTCCTTTCAGTTTTCTAATCGTGAACGTGTAGAGTAAGGATGCCAAGATGGAAAAGACGATAAAAAACAGCCAGCCTGTCAAATGTCCTGCTGCGGTATATATATATTCATGTTTGAAAAAAGGCTCGGCCAGAAATCCGACAGGTACAATCGTAAAATGCAACAGATAGAATAGCCAATGTAGCCCCCCCCAGATAAAACCGGCAAAGAAGCCAAGCTCTAATGCAAAGGAAAATGGCTTCGTATAGTAGTGTGCTTGACCTTGCCTCTGGGTAGGGCGCCTGCCCTTGTCTTTTGACTGCCGTTCTTTCGGACGTTGACCTTCATCTTGTGATGTATCTTCATGCTTACGTTCTGTCATCGATATTCTCCTTCATTCAGTTGATAATCCCGCATTATGCCTCGAATTTCCGCTCCAATTCTACGAGGTAGTATGTTCAAAACAGGACAATCTTAACAACATCCTTCAAGGTTTGACTCACAAACTAGAAATTGGTCTCAAAATTCGATACAATAGGGTTATTAAACTGCCTTTGATCGCGAAGGCCTAGAACAGAATAGGAAGGTGAATAATTTGCCTCAACAATCCAAGCCTGTCAGCTATGGGGGGCAAGCTGTCATTGAAGGCGTAATGTTCGGTGGGAAACATGTCAACGTTACAGCTGTTCGTAGAAAAGACGGCGAAATTACGTATCTGGAAGTTCCCAAGCAAGACAAGTCCTGGGTCATGAAATTGCGGCGGATTCCTTTATTACGCGGAATTGTCAGCATTATAGATTCAAGTGTCAAAGGTAGCAGACATCTCAATTATTCTGCTGACGCCTATGCTGATGATGAACTGGAACCGGAAGAGAAAGCCAAGCAAAAAGAGAAAGAAGGTTCGGGCTGGAGCCTTAGCATGATCATTGGTGTGACCGCCGTTGCCATCCTTTCATTCCTTTTTGGTAAAGTTGTGCTCACATTGCTTCCTGTTGTTATCGAGAATTTTCTATTCAAAAATGCATTCGACAATCAGTTTTTGCATAATTTACTGGAAGGCGGCATTAAGCTGATCCTGTTACTCGCTTATCTGTGGTTAATCTCACAGACGCCGATGATTAAACGTCTCTTCCAGTATCATGGAGCGGAACACAAAGTAATCAGCGCACATGAAGCTGGTGAAGAACTGACACCGGAGAACGTGCAAAAGTACAGCCGACTGCACTACCGTTGCGGAAGCAGTTTCATTATGTTGACTGTCATTATTGGAGTGTTTCTATACTCTCTCTTCACGTACGATAACCTCTGGGAACGGATGGGTCAGCGTCTGTTGTTATTGCCAGTTGTGCTAGGCATTTCTTTTGAACTGTTAAAGCTCACGAATTCAGTACGTGATATTCCTGTACTGCGTTATCTCGGATACCCGGGATTGTGGCTGCAATTGCTGACAACAAAAGAACCGACCAACGAACAGGTAGAAGTATCCATTGCTTCGTTTAACCGCATGCGTGAGTTGGATGCCAAGCTTGCCAATGTCTCTGCTACGTCAGAAGTACCTGTTGCAACACTCGATCCTGTGAAAGGGTGAATGATATGAACAAGCAGGCAATCTTATTTTGGACGTTCATCGCACTAGCTGCTGTTGGAGTCTTGACTTGGGTGGGGAACGCTAGTCCATCCAGGATCATTATTCCTCTGGTCGTGTTCGGAGCCGTATTCCTGCTGTACAAATATCCGCCTCGTCGCTGGGCAAGCAAAACCAAATCACCAAAGATCAAGCCATCGGCACGAACCATGGCAAAAGTCAATGCACAGTCCAGTGCCAGAAAGAGCAGCGGCTCTTCTAAGAAACGCAAGGATTATCCTTTCCAAGTGATTCAGGGACAAAAAGGTAAAAGCGATGAAGATATACCGAAATTTCATTAAAAGTTACTGATATACAAAAAAAGCAGTTCTCCCAATATGCGGAGAATTGCTTTTTTCGCGTTTATACAGGAATCAGAGGCGGAGCTTCTGCCTGTTTCTTGCGCAATTCTTTTCTTTGTTTGTCCAGCTGTTCATCATACACTTTCATATTCCACCCGTTGAAAAATTCACTCCCTGCGGTAGTACCTGATCGATATAACGCCGTGCTGTCCTGTAACGATAAATGAAATTGCGTTGGTTTAATCCCAAGCGTTGGTATCTTCACTGTCCGAAACCGGTTAATCTGTTCAATATAGCGTTCATCATGTGCTGTGAGCATCGTCTCTACAAGGGCCTGAAGCATGCTTAGCGGTCCTTTAATCCGGGCAGGTTCCACTTCCGTCTTCCCCACCATTTTGAATCCGACAACCGGAATGACGTCTCCTCCTCGTTCCGAACGATCACCATCGAAGAGCCACAACGGAAAATTGCTAAGCAATCCACCATCCACGACATACACAAACTGATCTTGAAAAGGAAGTCCTTTGGAGAATACTGGTGATTTACGTATGACTACCGGATCGAAAAAATACGGGATACTGCAACTCATACGAACCGCCTTTGCAACATCCAGCTTCGCAGGGTCAATGCCGAACCGCCGAATATCGTCTGGCAACACCAGAATGGTCCCATTGGATATATCGGATGCGGTAATAAGCAACTTACCTTGTGGCAAGTCAGCGAATGTGCGAATCCCTTTCTGCTCCAGCATCTTGCGAATCCATGATTCCAGTGCCTCCCCCGAATACAGTCCTTTCTTCAAGAACAGCCTTGTTGCCGGTCCGATCCATCGGGTATTAAATATGGGGGAACGACGAAGCAATGAAACAAAGGGGGTATTCTCAATAATGACTTTCATCTCCTCGGCCCTGTAACCAGCCGCTAGCAGAGCAGCTACAATGGAACCGGATGATGTGCCTGCCACTCGATTAAACTGAATGCCGCAGTCTTGAGCACCCTGCACAGCACCTGCAAGCGAGATCCCTTTGACGCCTCCACCTTCAAACACCGCGTTAATTAACATAACAAAAAACCCCCGTTCTCCAGGCAGCCACGTTTCTACTGCCACTCTATGAGAACAAGGGTTTGTCTTATCACTGTATTGTTAAAATGTTTTATAGACCATAGTAGGCTTTTAATTTGGCAATCAAGCCGAGAGGGTTCTTCGTCAAGTACTGTGAACTAAAGAATATATCCCCTTTGACCGAACCATACTTCTTGTTGTAGTTCAGCTGATCGATGATCTCCTGTGATGTCTGCCAGCCAATTTCCGGCGTACCTAACTTATAAGGCGAGTGGCCGATATACAATTTTACATTTGTGTTAGCCACTTCATTCGCCCACCAGTCCACGACTTTGTCGTATCGGGCTACGTTCAATGTCATACTCCAATATACCTGAGGGGCAACATAGTCAATCCACTCCTGATTAATCCATGTCCGCACATCTGCATTCATGCTGTCATACGCGGTTACTCCTGCTTTGGTATCAGAGCCTGTCAGATCAACAGATTTGTTACGCCATACACCAAATGGACTAATTCCATATTCAACGTTAGCTTTCACGCTATGAATGCTCTGCCCGAGCTGCTTAACGAACTGATTGATATTGTCCCGACGCCATTCAGCACGGTCTTTAGTATTTAATGTGTTGTAAGTTTTGAAAGTTGCATCATCATTAAAAGTCACATTGGACGGATAGAAATAATCATCCAGATGTACACCATCAATATCATACTGATTGACCACTTCCATGATCGTATCGATAATATGCTGTCTGGCTTCCGGGATACCCGGGTTAATGTACATTTTGCCGGATGCATTCACAATCCAGTCGGGATGAAGCTTCGAGATATGGTTTGCAGCCAAGTTTGATGTACTTGCTGAGTTCGTTGCTCTAAACGGATTAAACCAGGCGTGGAACTCCAGGCCCCGTTTGTGTGCTTCCTCAACCATAAACGCGAGGGGATCATAACCTGGATCTTTACCTTGTGTTCCTGTCAATACGCTGTTCCAAGGTACCAGACCTGAAGGATAGATGGCATCCCCATTGGCTCTCACTTGGACAAATACGGCATTAATGCCCATACCTTGCAACGTATCTAGCTGTTTCGTATACTCCTGTTTTTGCTTCTCTACATTTCCCTTGGCACCGGATGTAGGCCAGTCTCCATTCACAGTGGAAATCCAGGCTCCCCGCATCTCTTCAGAAGCTGGTACAGTGCCCGTGCCTCCAGGCTCAGCTGGGGTTACCGGGGTTGGTTCAGGAGTTGGGACTGATTCGTCTCCTGTGTACAGATCAATGGTCTGGGCAGCCTGATTCCAGTTCACTCGAATGCCCAGGTTCTCACTGACGAATCGAATGGGTACCATGACCCGACCTTGTTTCAATTCGACCGATGCATCCAGACCAACTACAGCGTTATCCACCGTCGCCTGCTGGCGTCCGCTCGTCATAGAGATGACCGAATCGGATTTCTGAATGGTCACGGTACGAGTAGCTTGAGACCATAGAACAGACGCACCCAGTCCTTCGCTAATAACACGCAGAGGCACCATCGTTACATTTACTTTGGGCAAGATGTAGGGTGATACATCCGATTCCAAACGGTTGCCGTCTAGAAAAATAGCGATTTCCTTCTGCCCGGCCGCTTGTGCCGTCATACCTGCTGTCTGTAATCCAAGTACAAAAATGAGCAGCAGCATCAATCCTTTACGAACGTTCATTAGTGCAGTCCTCCAAAATCATTATAAATTTGCGGTAAATTCTACTAGTTTAATAGACGCTCCTACCGTTCGTTTAGTTGCGAAAATCACCAAATTATGGTGTGATTGCACACAAAAAAATGCTTCCTGCCATTGAAACGGCAAGAAGCATCCTTTGAATCACGGGATACGATTCGTTGTATATCACCATGTGTATTCCACTGCTGAAACTTAAGATTCTGTATTACTCATGACATCCTGAAGGTTTTTGAGGTCACGCAACCGGCTCTCATCCTGACGGAAGTATTCAACCAAGGACTCGATGCATGTAATGGAGTCCCAGCTCAGATGATGTTCAATGCCTTCAACATCATTGTAGATATTTTGTTCCTGAACACCAATCGTTGTCAAAAATTGTTCAAGCAGATGATGGCGCTCCATCAAACGTTTGCCCATCTTTTTGCCTTTTGGCGTAAGCACCAGTCCGCGGTACTTTTCATAGATCAGGTACTCGTCTTTGTCCAGCTTTTGGATCATCTTCGTCACCGATGAAGGATGTACTTCCAGTCCTTCAGCTATATCAGACACACGAGCATAGCCCTTTTCATCAATTAATTTGTATATACGCTCCAAATAATCTTCCATACTGGGCGTTGGCATCTGCTTCCCTCTTTTCTCTCTGACCGGCCCCTATTCGTGCCTGGTCCCTATCTTATAATGATACATGTTATCAATACGCATTGGCAAGTCCTGTACAGTTCGGAGCGCGCTGTTACACAAGTAATTGGCAGGCGTGACTTCTCCCCAAATGAGGCAAACTAAGCAAAGTTCCGCATCGAAAGGAGTGATTTCGTGAGTACAAGTGTAGCCTCACCGCCAGTTCGTAAAGCAAAAGGTACTAAACCCTTTATTCCCGATTTGGTGTATTTTGAACCCGGTGCGTTGGAATATGATAAGGGCAAACGGATTATGGAGTGGGTGACATCCAAAAACATACCTTATCAGATGACCACATCCCATAACCGAATCACAAACTTGCCGGGTGAAACCGAACAAGAAAAATATCGAATGGCAAAGCGAACTCTGGTCGTTGGTGTGCGCAAAACACTCAAGTTTGACCAGTCGAAACCTTCAGCGGAATATGCCATTCCCATCTCTACCGGCTGTATGGGGCACTGCCATTATTGTTATCTTCAAACTACACTTGGTGCGAAACCTTATGTCCGTGTCTATGTTAATACCGAGGAGATCATTCAGGCAGCCAAAGGGTACATCGAAGAACGCGCGCCTGAAATCACACGATTTGAAGCCGCCTGTACATCTGATCCCGTAGGACTCGAGCATATCACGGAGAATTTAAGTGACCTGATTCGTTTTATGGCGGAAGAAGAATATGGGCGCTTGCGATTTGTAACCAAATACCATCACGTTGATCCGTTGCTGAACATTAAGCATAACGGCCACACCCGTATCCGGTTTAGTGTCAATTCGGATTATGTTATCAAAAACTTTGAACCGGCTACCTCCAGATTTGAGGAACGCATTGAAGCTGCTGGCAAAATTGCACACGCCGGTTATCCCCTTGGATTCATTATCGCTCCGATCATGTGGTATGAAGGCTGGGAAGAAGGATACTCGGATCTGTTGCAGAAGCTGGCAGATACACTTCCAGAGGAAGCAACCAAGGATCTTACCTTTGAGATGATCCAGCACCGTTTTACCAAAACGGCCAAAGCAACCATTGAGAAACGTTATCCTAAAACCAAGCTGGAGATGGATATCGAGAAACGTAAAATGAAATGGGGACGCTGGGGTCAGTACAAGTATGTGTATAAGGATGACCAGCAAGATGCGCTGCGCGAATTCATTACGGAACGGATCTTTGAACATTTCCCACTAGCCAGTATTGATTACTTCACCTAAACGAACAACAGGATTCCCCAAAATCATATGCAGTTAAAAGCATTCCTAACAAACGATTAAAAAGCAGGTTACATGACCCAGATTGACTCTGGTAACATGTAGCCTGCTTTGTCATGCATTTTTAAAATTCAAATTCAGTTCATCCGTTTAAATAATCATCCAGTCTGGTGTAATCTGCTGCAACCAGATCGTAATCTTCGTCATCTGATCTGTAAAAAGCAATACCCCAAGGAACAACATTAATGCTCCCCCGACTTTCATCATGACATTGGAATACCGTAAGATCCAACGTGTTGAACCGATGAAAAAGGCCAAAATGAAAAACGGGATTGCAAACCCTGCCGTATAACCTGTAATCAGCGCCAGCCAGGTTGTGGGCTCACTTGCAGCCATAGCAATGATTGCTGTTAGAATAGGGCCAATACACGGCGACCAGCCTGCTGAGAAACCGATACCAAATATAAAAGAGCCCAGATAGCCTGCAGGTTTCCATTTCATATCCAGCTTGCGTTCCTTCATCAGAAACTGTGGCTTGAACACACCAAGTAAAAACAACCCCATAAGCATAATCAGAATCGCAGACAATTGCCGAATCAGTTCACGGTTATCATTGAAAAATTGGCCAAACAGTCCGGCACCCAGGCCAAGCGAATAAAATACAGCCGAGAAGCCTAAAATAAACGCCAGCGTGTGCGTCATCGTCTTAAAACGGACTTCTCGCTGATTGCGGTCATCCTTCAATTGTTGCACCGTCATACCTGTAATGTAGGAGAGGTATGATGGATACAACGGAAGACAACATGGTGATATAAATGAGACCAAACCTGCTACAAAAGCCATCCATACATTAACATCAGGCATGAAGCGGATGTCTCCCTTCCCCGGGCTCTCGTGCTTGTTCGTTTAGCCGTCAGGCTCGGAACCCTTTTTTTCCAATCATCGTCAGAATCAGCATCATGATCAGCAGTAATACAATCGTTGCTCCAGGTGCGAGGTTCCAGATACCTGCTACAACCAGTCCAAGGACTACGGCAATTTCGCCGATAATCACGGACAAGATAATGGCGGATTTGAAACTCCGGGCCATCAACAGGCTGACCGCTACCGGGATGGTCAATAGCGCTGACACCAGGAGCGCACCGACAATCTTGATCGCCGTGCTTATGACAAGTGCTGTCATCACAGTGATTAACATGTTCAGAATTCTCACAGGCAACCCTGTAACCGCTGCCGCATCTTCCTCAAAGCTGAGCAGGAAAAATTCCTTATGTAACAATGCCACTACAATCACCACGATCAGCGTAACCACACCTACGAGCTTCAGATCCGTAGCGTCTAATGTATATATACTGCCGAACAAATAACTCATGACATCTGCATTATATCCTTTGCCCAGCGTAAAGAACAAGGAAGCAAGAGCCACGCCACCGGACATGATAATGGCAATCGATAATTCGGCGTAACTCTTATACGCTTTGCGCAATTTCTCTATCGCAAATGAAGCAAGCACGGCAAATATCAAGCCCACCGCAATGGGATACACTTCAATCAGGAATCCAAGTGCAACACCGGCAATGGTCACATGAGACAAGGTGTCTCCGATCATGGATAACCGCCGCAAGACCAGAAACAGTCCGATTAACGGAGCGGTAATGCCAATTAACAATCCACCCGCCAGGGCACGCTGAAAAAAATCACTCATTAATATTTCCAAAACAAACACGACTCCTTCGGCCTTACTCTAATCTAATGGGCCATAAATACGGCTAGCGTACCTGTGCAGTGGTATGTTGCAGATTGGTCTCAGCACATTCCTGTACCTCATGCGAATGACGGACATGAAAATTAATTTTGCCATTCGTTACCACAGCTTCAGAACCCAGATAACTCTCCATCCGATCCATATCATGAGACACCATTAGAAAAGTCATTCGGTGATGTTCATGCATATGCGTAATCAGTTCAAAGAAACTGGCCTGTGATTCAGCATCAATACCTACGGTAGGTTCATCCAGAATCAACAGATCAGGGTGATTGATAAGCGCTCGTGCCAAAAATACACGCTGCTGCTGTCCGCCAGACAATTGACCAATACGTTTGTTCGCCAGATCCTCGATCCGCATGACCTGCATCGCATCCGTGCACTGTTGCTGACATTTGCGAGACATACGACGGAACATGTTTTTGTTATTATACAAGCCTGACATGACCACTTCACGAACGGTCGCAGGAAACAACGGGTTAAATGCATTCTTTTGAGGCACATACCCGATTCGGTCCCAGTCCTTGAACCTGCGGATCGACTGTCCGAATAGTTTGATATCTCCCTGCGCAGGAGGAAGAAGTCCTACCAGCATGCGCAGCAATGTCGTTTTACCCGCCCCATTGGAACCGATAATCCCGACAAAGTCCCGTTCCTGGGCCATAAAATCGAGATTCTCAATCACTCGCTGGTCCCCGTAGGAAAATGATAGTTTCTCGATCTCTATAATTGGATCATGACATAGTGGCATGATTTGCTGCATGGCAAAGCCGCCCTTCATTATATATAAGAATCCCATAGCGTCCTAAGAGCCTTCACCGTGAACGGTAAAGACTCTTCGATCTGAATTCTTCATTATATCTTATTTTAATGCGATCAGCAGATTTTGCAAATTTTTCTCCATGAGGGTGAAATAATCATCCCGGTTTGTTGCCTGCTCCTTGGTCAATCCCTCAACCGGATTAAGGACCATGGTCTCCACTCCTGCTTCACTTGCCAGTGTTTTCGCCAATTTGTCAGATACCAGCTCTTCGAAGAAAATGTATTTAATGCCCTCATCTTTAACCAGTTTCGCAAGCTTCACAATATCCTGTCCTGTCGGTTCAGCATCCGGGGAAAGTCCCATAATGGCATGCTGGGTTAATCCATAATCACGTGCAAGGTAGCCAAACGCTTGGTGCGAGACAACAATCTCGTTGTTTGGTACGTTAGCCAATTCATCTGTAAAACGCTGATCCAGCGTCTCAAGCTTCGTACGAAGCTCTTCATAACGTTGTTCGTAACCTGCTTTGTGATCAGGGTCTGCCTCAACCAGACTATTTTTGATGTTTTCAGCCATGATCATGGCTGATTTCGGACTAACCCACGTATGTGGATCAATATGATGATCAGCGACATCTTCACTGGTAGCCTCATCTGCATGCTCGTCTTCGTGCTCTTCACCGTGACCGTGCCCATCATCACCCTCAGCAGTTAACAGTTTAACCCCTTCGCTAACGGCAACAGACTTCACCTGTGTATCGCTATTCAGCGACTTCAGGAAATTTGGCACCCATCCTTCCAGTCCAGCTCCATTATAGAGAAACAGCTGTGCCTTGGACGTATTAACAATATCCTGACTCTTCGGAGTCCAGTCATGTGGCTCTACTCCCGTTGGCAGCAGGTTAATAACATTGGCATCCTCACCACCGATTGCAGTCGTAAAAGCATATACAGGATAAAATGTCGTCACAACGTTTACCTTGCCTTCCACAATCTTCGCACTATTGGAACTATCCTGCCCACAAGCTGACAATATCAGCAAAGTGAGAATAAGCAAACCCGTCCACAGTAACTTCATGTTGCCTCTTTTGCTCGTATTCCCTATCCGGTTATCCTGAGCTTGATGTTGCACTTTATAAAATGTCATTATGATTCACTCCGCATCTCTTAATCGTAAACATTACTGAAAGAATTATAGGTAACCTGAACCTACTTGTCAAGCTATCCCGTCCTATTCATTCTTTCCTGAAGTACGGAGTTCATAACAGTATATGCTTGTTCTCTTCCCGTCAGATACGAATTATATCAACAAAAAAAGGGGCCCGAATTACATCGGGCCACCTTGTGTCATTTTTATGACAGAATTTGATTTCTTATTTCACTTGTGCGCCATTAGGCATGTTGTCTGGTACTGTTGCCAGTGTAAGTTGGTCGCCATGGGATGCTGCAAGGATCATACCCTGAGACAATTCACCACGAAGTTTCACCGGTTTGAGGTTCGTGACACAGATGACTTTGCGTCCAACCATCTCTTCTGGCGAATAGAACTTCGCAATTCCAGATACGACCTGACGCTGCTCATAACCCAGATCGAGCTGCAATTTCAGCAACTTATCCGCTTTTTTGACCGGTTCGCAGGCAATGACTTGCGCGACATGCAGTTCAACTTTGGCAAAATCGTCAATACCGATCTCTTCCGTACCTTCAGGTGCGGTTACCGGTTCAACAGCTGCTGAAGTTCCAGCATCTGTTTGACTTGTTTCAGGCTGTGCTGCTTTTTGGCCACCAGTCATTGCTTCGGAGATATAAGCAATTTCCTGTTCGGAATCCAAACGTGGGAAGATTGGATCACCTTTTTGCAATGCGTTTCCAGTTGGAACCAGACCCCATTGCTTAGCTGTATCCCAAGCCGTAAGTTCACCTTCCTGAATGCCGAGCTGTGCCCAGATTTTATGAGGAGCACGTGTCAGGAACGGTTGCAACAAGATGGAAGCAATTCGCAAGCTTTCGATCAGGTGAGCCATAACGGATGCCAATTCATCACGTTTTGCTTCATCACGAGCCAGCGCCCATGGCTGCGTCTCATCAATATATTTGTTGGTGCGGCTGACAAACTGGCTGATCGCTGTCAGTGCTACGGAAAACTGCAGGTTTTCCATCGCCTGTTCCACTTTTTCCACCGTAGCATGGCCTGCTTCTTCCAGCGAAGCATCAAATTCCGTTACATTCGATGCAAACGCAGGGGCTTTGCCTTCAAAATATTTGTCTACCATGGCAACGGTACGGTTCAACAAGTTACCCAGATCGTTTGCGAGGTCGGAGTTAACACGTTCTACGAAGCTCTCTGGTGTAAAGGTACCATCGGAACCAAACGGTACTTCACGCAGCAGGTAATAACGCAGTGCATCGAGACCGTAACGGTCAATCAGAGTCACTGGATCAACGACATTACCTTTGGATTTGGACATTTTGCCATCCTTCATCAACAACCAGCCATGTGCAAACACTTTCTTCGGCAAAGGCAGATCCAATGCCATCAACATAATTGGCCAGTAGATCGTATGGAAACGAACAATTTCTTTCCCTACCAGATGTACATCCGCAGGCCAGAACTTGTTATACAGGGATGCATCGGATGAACCGTAGCCCAGTGCTGTAATATAGTTGGACAACGCATCAATCCACACATAAACCACGTGTTTTGGATCACCTTTAACTTTGACGCCCCATTCAAATGTAGTCCGCGATACGGCCAAATCTTCAAGACCTGGCTTGATGAAGTTGTTGATCATCTCGTTCTTACGGGATTCCGGCTGAATAAAGCCCGGGTTCTCTTCATAATATTTCAACAAACGATCTGCATATTTGCTCATACGGAAGAAGTAAGATTCTTCTTTGACCAATTCAACCGGGTGTCCGCTATCCGGGCTCTTGGCCGAGATAATCTCACCCTTCTCATTTTTCTCTACATCCACCAGTTGAGTCTCCGTGTAATACGTCTCATCCGGAATGCTGTACCAGCCTTCGTACTCACCTTTGTATATATCTCCCTGTTTCAGCAAACGGTCAAAGATATCCTGAACAATGGTTTTGTGACGTTCTTCGGTTGTACGGATAAAGTCGTCATTGGAAATGTCCAACTTGTTCCACAGTTCCTTGATCCCCACAACGATATCGTCGATAAAAGCTTGCGGTGTCTGTCCTTTCTCTTGTGCCTTGCGCTCAATCTTCTGGCCATGTTCATCGGTTCCTGTCAGATAATGAGCATCGTAACCGCGTAGACGCTTGTAACGAACCATCGCATCTCCCGCCACAGTTGTATACGCATGCCCAATATGCAATTTGTCACTCGGATAATAAATCGGGGTTGTCAGATAAAATGTTTTTTGGTCAGCCATGAATGACTTCTCCTCCTTCAAATGTTCCTGCTTCATGTGATCCCTTCGTCCAAAACAACTAAAAAAGAACACAAAAAACTCCCGCCCCTATGGGACGAGAGTTGCTCTCACGTGTTACCACCCAAATTCCCCATGTTTTTCGCAAAACACAGGCTCTGTCGGTCCTTCGACCGCCCATTAACGCTGGATCACGCCTCAGCCTTACGACAACAGCTCTGAAATCACTGTCTGCACGCTCGAAAGAGGTTCCTCCGGGACCATATTCCATCCTCCTCCCAGACCGGTTCTCAGCTCATCCGGCTCTCTGCACTGGGGGTGTGTCTGTACTTATCCCTTCACTGGAAATCATATAGAAGTTGTTCAAAAAGTTAAAACTAGACTTATTGAACTCGCATATATAGGAAAAATATACTGAAATGCGGACCCCTTTGTCAAGTGGACAGCATACTCAAGTTCAATCCTGGCCTGCTTCCAGGCCACCAGAATACTTCAGGCAACATCGTTACTCTGATACCATCATAGACTTTTCCGCCTTTGGTGGCACCAGATCTACACCGCCTGGATGAAACGGGTGGCATTTGGCAATACGTTTCGCTGTTAACAACGAACCTTTGAGCGCACCGTGCACTTCAATCGCCTCCATGGCGTAAGCCGAACAGCTCGGATAGAACCGACATGTTGGCGGTGTTAATGGAGAGATATAGTTGCGGTACACCCGGATGGGTGCCTGAGCAATTCTGCGCGATAACTTCATGGTCAGTGCTTCCCATGAGCGTGTGTATGTCCCGATGCCGCTTTGGCCGGAGCATGCTCTGCACAGTCCTTGCAATATCCAAATACTTCGAACTTGTGGTCTACAACCTGAAATTGCTCAGGCGCATCCGCAAGCTGCATCGGGCAAAAAATAATAGGATATGTCTTCTGACACTTCAGACAGATCATATGATGGTGATGATGATCTTCACTACAGTGCGCTTTGAATTTAACGCCATCTTCGAAGATGACCTGTTCCAGTACACCCAGTTCCTGCATCACCCGCAAATTACGATATACTGTGTCAAAACTCAGTCCGCTGTAAGTCTTACCCATATATTCATAGACGTCCTTGGGTGTAAGATACCCCGGAGACTCGGCAAATAACCGGGCCAGTGTTTTCCGCTGATCGGTAATGCGAAGCCCCTGTGAGGACATGGTTGAAATAATCTGTTCTGTCGACAGCATGATCTAAAGCACCTCCTGTCATACGAGCATTTTGCATCATTCATAGAGCGACAGTTATTCGGCAAAAGTTAAAACTTTTGCTTTCTTGTATACCTCTAATAATGCATCAAATTACGATTAGAGTCAACGAAGACACCGGGTTAGGTCATTCCAACATTACATAAAAAGGACTCCATGCACATGCATTGCCATTAGTCTAGCTTGAGCTAATGACATTACATTTTGATGGAGTCCCTTCCTGACGGTTCAGATGATCAAACGTTCGGGCGACTTTTGGGGTGAACGGGTATATATGATATAAGCTTTCACTCCAAACCGTCCGTGCAGGTTCATATTATTACTTTTCAGCCGGAAGCGGCGTGAACAGCAGGTTAACAGGCAAGTTACTTCCTGGTGCCGCCGAGAAGAGAATGGTTACACTCTCGCCGTACGAACCTGTGCGATACATAACACTTTGCTCATTAGGTGCAGTTACAGATTTACCTGTGGAAATCTGAACGACCTGTCCATTCACGAGTGCCACACCTGAATATCTGCCTCCACGAGGGTTGAATGAAATCAACGTGCGCGGAGCAACATTATTCAATGTAATTTTGTACAATACACCGAAGTTACCTGCGTTGGACGCTTCAGTGAAAGCCATAGGGTCCGTTCCCACAAGGTTTGGATCACTTGCATTGTCTCCAAGTGGAAGACGTGCAGGTTTCGACCCTACTTCTTGATCATACGTAATGATCCGTGTTGCATTTGGATAGGTACCACGGTTGTGAACTCCATCACGATCCAGAACCGGCAGGCTCGATAACACTTCCATCGGGTCCTTGTTTTCTTCGATCATGATAATGTTGTAATCCAGTTCATAGTCACTGAATACATCCGAATACAAGGAAATGACTTGTCCCTGTTTCATCGGAAGAACGCTCAGATCATTAAGAATCAGCTTGCTTTCTCCTGGCTGGATGTACACTTTCTTTTGTCCGGTACCATTCTGCATGGACTGGAACCAACGGTCAATGGACAGCTTTCCAGCTACCGTTGCAAAAGGAGACGGTCCTGCAAAACCCATGTTTTGCTGGTCAATGGACGCCGTGTATGCATTGTTATTTGTCGCTACAACATACATTTTTACGCTTTTGCCCGTGTTGTTCACATGGTGAATCATGAAACGTGTCTGTCCAAAGGAAGATTCCTTGTACACAATACCTTCCGTATTCACGGTTTCAGGGCTGTTACTGCGGATCAACAGACTTGGTTCATCATAATAAGTGAAAGGTACTTTCTCCAATGCCGGTACTCCACCACCGTCAAAAGTGAACTTCTCACCGACTGGTGTGAACAATTGATTAAAGTCAGTCACACTATAAAGTGTTTCTCCCGTAATATTGATCATCTTGGTATAGCTATCGCTAGCACCATGTTTATCGGTAACTGTAATCGTTACGGTCTTCGGTCCTGGAACAAAGAATGCAAGTGCATTGTTATCCCATTCTGTTTTTACAATTGCGTTCTCATCATCTGTACTTTGATCAATATAAGTGATTTTCTCACCCATTTTGTATTCTTCTTTATCTGTCGTAAACATCGCGACAGGTGGCAGATTTGGTCTTTCAACCTTAATCGTAACCGAATACGGATCGCTCCATTGACCACTTGAATCCTGGACCGCATAGGTTACTGTGTATACACCTGGTTGGTCGAATGAATCCTGACGGCCTGTCCAACGCTCATCTACAATGCTGAGTCCCTTGGGAGAGCTAGATCTGGTTGTGTAGGTTACCTGGTCTCCGGCAAAAACCTCTTTTTGTACCGTGAAGCTTGCCACCGGTTTGGTACTCAGATTCAATACAACCGTTTTGGCAGATTGGTTTACTTTATACGTAATGTCCAGAGCCAGTGTAATTGAAGTCAACGGCACCATGAACGTATTTTTTTGTTGATAAGCCGCGCCCTTCATCGTTCTGGACACACCATTAACGGTATAGATCTTGCTGTTTGTTTTGAAACGCAGCTCATCTTCACCACTAATAATGATCGTTTCTTTAGTTGTGTTATCATATTTAACATCATAGCCAACCCGATCAACGAGAGCACGGATCGCTACATAGGATACACCATTTTTTACAGCCATCGGCTGTCCAGCAAGATATGTTTTGCCATCTTGCATCATTTTATTACTGTTCATATAAAGAGTGAGGTCTCCACCCCGGCCTCCAGCAACAGATGAACCGCCTGTAGATGGTTGCTCCACTTCGACTGGTGCAGGTGCTGGTGTTTCCTCAGCTGTACCTTCTTCGTCCATAGGTTCAATTACCGGCTCAACAGGAGTCGCGTCTGTTCCTGTAGGAACATCTGTCTCAGGAGGGTTCACTTCTTCAGTTGTTTCATTATTTGATGTTGGAGTGTTTGTTCCGGATTTCACTTCGGATTCCGCAATGGTCTGTTCTTTCTTCACAACCTCCACGGATTTAACTTTGGCTGTATTCACTGATGTAGTATCGCTCTGATCTGCTGATTGTGCATTGGCAGGAATCACTGCAAACGCCTGAAACACAGCAAAAGCGGTAAGTATGGACAATTTCTTCTTCAAATTCATTCTTTGTCTTTGGCTCCTTCTGCTCCCATTTTATAAATATCCCCCTCAAAAAGTCATATTATTAGACGCTTGGAACCGGGAAAAGTTGCTAAAAAGTTAAGAGGAGAATTGTAAACTTTTAATAGAAGGAAAATACTATGAAAATAGTTATCTATCAATTATCTTTTTGGCATTCATATTCCAAAATTAACCAATAGAAAATTCCAACAAAAAAATCTCTCCAGGAGATGGTCAATCAGCACCATATCGCAGAGAGATGTAAGGATTAAATAGTTCTAGCGCAAACGGACAGGTAGACTTCCTGTTGGTTGCAGTCCACCGGTTAACACATGGGACAGTACCCGAACAACTGCAGGTGTATTCTCATATGTACATACATAACTACCCGGCCTCGAGATCTCCAGCAGATCATATGGATTGCGTAGAGCAATTACAATCAGCGAATGATTTTTACTAAGCTTTTCAACCAAAAACTGTTGCCTTTTCGGAAGATGACCTGCCGATGTGTACGTACATACGATAACTTGTTCACTATCTGACACATCAGCCAATATCCGATCTGTTTCATCATAAGTGGGCTGAGTAGTAATTTTGTGCTCACGAACTCTGCCTCGCAGCTGCGATAACGCCATACCCAACGATTCTGTATGGGACCATGGTTCATCCACCTCTGTCCGTTGCACAACCTCAGGCCAGATGACATATACGCCCTTCTCTGGGTCCAACGGCAACAGCCCATCATTATGAACGATGGTAATACTGCTTGAAGCAATCTTGAACAACGTCAATTCGTTGGGCTCAGTGGGTTTAGTGCAATCAACAGGTTCAACATCGGTTGCTTCGACCGTTTCACTCGCTTTCGGCGAAACCAGATGATCATTCTGCTGGCCACAGCGCTTTTTTTTCCATGTCATAATGCGTTCAACCGCCTGATGAATAACCTCTTCCGAGATCCGGCCCGTTCGAACTGCTTCCACAATGGCTTCCAGCGCAGCAACCTGATCTTGCAAGGTATGACTCACCAGAATCAGATCTGCTCCTGCCTCCACAGCACGAATAGCAGCTTCAGCTACCCCATAGGGTTTGGATATTGCATGCATTTCAAGACAGTCTGTAATAATAATGCCTTCAAAACCCATTTCCTCACGTAGCAGACCCGTTAACACCTTATGTGACAACGTAGCCGGAATGGGCTCGGGCTCAATCGAAGGGAACATCACATGAGCTGTCATAATAGCATCAACTCCGGCCTCAATCGCCTTACGGAACGGTAACAACTCCATCTGTTCCAGCCTGTTTCGATCATGAGGTACCGTAACCATACCAAGATGAGAATCTACAGCGGTATCTCCATGTCCAGGAAAATGTTTGGCAGTAGCAGCTATGCCCTGTGATTGATATCCGGTGATGGCTGCTACGCCATGAGCGGCCACACTTTCAGCATGTTCACCATACGAACGCACACCGATAACCGGGTTAAGCGGGTTGTTATTCACGTCGACCACTGGCGCAAGGTTCATATCAATACCGATGTTTTTTAACTCACGACCCAGAATTTGAGCACACTCCAGAGTATATTCCGCATTGCCTGTCGCACCAAGCGCCATATTACCCGGCACTTGGGTCATTCCCTCTTGGTCAATCCGTGCAACCATGCCACCTTCCTGGTCCACCGAAATCATGAGTGGTAGAGCCCCTGCTTCAGCAGACATCTCTTGCAGTTCGGCGGATAGCCGTGTCAATTGATCTACACTTTCGACATTACGCCGGAAATAAATGACACCCCCGACGTGATAGTCACGGATTAAACGAGTAATCTGTTCATCTGCGTGCTGACTGTGAAATCCACACATCAACAATTGTCCTACCTTTTGCTCCAATGTCAGATCATTCAAGGGTTTCATTCGACCTCTCCTCCCGTTTCCCTTGGTACTACAAACCCAATTGTTTACTCTGCCTGTACTCTGAGGGTTTCATGTGAAAGTGTTTATGAAACACCTTGGAGAAGTAACGGCGCTCCTTGAACCCTGTTGCTTCCCCAATCGCTGTTATGCTCCATTCGGTTGTACTCAACAATAAAGCGGCACTTTCCATCCGTTTCTGCGTCATATATTCCACAAAAGTAACACCCATTTGGGTTTTAAATAGCTGGCAAAAGTATCCCGGGCTGATTCCAAGCCAATCTGAGACTTCATCTATTCCCAAGTCCTGTTGCAGCCGTGCGTCCATATACTCACATGCAGAGAGGATCAGTTCCGATACAGAAGGACGTGGTTGCGTTTGTTTGCCCTGAGAGGCATGGGTAACGACCTCTGCAAGTTCAAGGAGTTCCCTCATGGATACAGCTCCTTGCAGTGCATTCCAAAAGTTCACTTCGTGCTCTTCAGCGAGGGCCTGTATTTCACGCAGTTCCCGAAGCATGTGTACAAGCATAAACCGAAGATTGGTTTCATCTATCCTGTTGAAGGATTGTCCTGAATTCCCCATTTGCTGTTTAAGCCGCTCCAATACATCACATAACCCCTGCTTGTTCCCTTGACGAATCCACCGAGTAACAAGCTCCAGATCTTCTCTTGTAATCCATGAGTTAGCCCCTTTGGAGGCCGTATGATCATACGATAAGGTGGTTTCGGGACAACTCGCCTTCAGCACCTTGTCTTCACTCTCCGAATGGGACATCAGTATTTTTTGACAATGCCGGTATCGCTCCAGAATTTCACTTTCCAGGTTCACGGGCACAGCACCCTGAACAACCCTGACCTTCACACTTGAATCCAAGGACAATATCGCATTTAATTCGAGACACAGTTGATGGGCCAGTTCCTCTGAGCGACGTTTCCACTCACCTGATGCCTCCAGCAAGATGCACCACTCCCCTTTGCGAGTCGAAAGAATCTGACAGTCCCCCTCAATTCTCTCTGCTACTTCCCTAAGTCTGGAACTTAAGGTCTCATGCCATCGTTGGTGCTGAAGCTCGGACCAGCCGATAGAATGGCGAAAATAACCGACCGCATCCACCAGCAGCAACGTATACGGTGTAGCAGTTGTTATGAATTCAGGAACAGAGGCAGGATAGGCAACCTTCAACGGTGCTTCTCCTCGCAACAGGTCAATCAACTGTTTGTGTCTGATCCAGCTTTCCATCTCTTGGCTGCGATAACGTTGCGATTCGTTTTCCAGACGTCTCTTCTGGATCTGTCCGGCAAGTTCACGCAGTTTATGTTCCAGATTCAAATAATCAATGGGCTTACATATGTATTCATGTACGTTATACTTGATAGCAGTTCGAGCATATTCAAACTGCTGATACCCGGTCAGCAAAATAATCTCACACGTTTCACCCTGCTCTCGCAGCAAACGAATAAGTTCCAATCCATCCATAGACGGCATTCGAATATCACACAAGAGAATGTCCGGATGACTTTCTGTTACTTTCCCCAGCGCTTCTACACCACTTCTCGCTGTACCTGTGATTTCAATCCCCATCTCTTCCCAGGGTAAAATGTAGTTCAGATTCTCCAGAATCGGCAGCTCATCGTCGACCAGCATTGCAGTCAGATTCATCCGGCTTCCTCCTGCTCATATAATGGAATGATGCATCGAATAACTGTGCCATACCCCGGTGCTGAACATATAAATATGCCATACCCGGCCCCGTATTGAATACGAATTCGATCTGCCACACTTCGTAATCCCAATCCCCTGCGTTCCGTTATGGACGATAATGATTCCGCCCCTTCCGCGAGCATATCTTCCGGTGGATCTTCTGCCATATACTCAAATCGTGCGAGCATTTCCTGGGGAATACCGATCCCATTATCCTCAACACATAACACCAGATGACCCCGTTCTGCATATGCGCTTATCCGCAGTACACCTGGATAGGTGATCCCCTCAAACCCATGTTGAATGCTATTTTCCACCAGAGGCTGAAGGGTAAGCTTAAGCAGAATTGAGCTGTATAGATGGGGTGGAATGTCAATCTCATAGGTGAACAAATCACTGAACCTGTACTGTTGAATCTCCAGATAACTCTGCAAATGCCTAATTTCCTCACCCAGCGGAATCTCCTCCTGATCCTGAATGCTGATACGAAGCATATTGCCAAGTCTGGTCACCATCTCGCTTACTTTACGGCCCTCCCCACGCAGCGCTAATCCATTAATGGATTCCAATGTGTTAAACAGAAAATGAGGTTTGATCTGGGCCTGTAATACACGTAGTTCCGCTTGGGCCTTCTGCTCTTGCTCTGCACGAACACGACGGAATAATCCCCCGATCCGATCCAATAGTTCATTGAACCCTTGCGCAAGCAGCTGCATTTCATCGAACCCTTTTCCTTCCACCCTTGCATTAAAATCACCATCATCCACACGACGCATAAACCTTACAAGTACAGCAATGTTACCCGTAATGCGATTCATGAAAAAAAGATTAAAGATCATCGCTGCGAGCAGACATGACAGAATAATGATGACAGACCAACCTGCAAAGGCATTGGTTTCCGCAGATAAGGCTTCCCATGAAGTCACACTGACGAGACTCCAGTTATAGTTCTTCAGATGATATTGTGAAATGATGCTCTCCTTGCCGTCAAAGACCGTTCTGACGCTACTAAAGCCAGGACCGTAACGGCTGGATTCAGCACCAAGGTTTTGCATGTTCTCACCGTTATATATACCTGCAGGATCATAGACAATCAGCCCTTCTTCATTAATTAACAGGAATGATGTATCCTGTGCCGAATCGCTGATTTGCAGGTGACGGAAGATCCGGTCGATCTCTCCTTTTTTGATCTGAACAACAAGCACGCCGATATTTTGAAAATAACTGAGTTCTTTGACCAGTCTGATCTGGGTGAAGACAGGCTCTACCCCGGTTAATTCGGGATATTCCAGAGGTGCGAGCCATTTAGGCACGCCATTAAGTTGCTGAATTTCGTTGAATAAGGGATGCACTTTGAATTGCTGAAAAGGAAGGGCTTGAAAATTTTCTTTGGTGAAAATGGAGACAATCTGGTTGTTCTCGGACGAACGCAAATCATATAAAAAGGCATAACTAATGAACGGATAATTATATAGAAGGGAACGGAAATTGCGCTGGCTGGCATTCAGGGATAACTGATTACCGGTTCCCAGATCCTGCTTGGTCGGATCTTTGGCATTCAACGCCATTTGAAAAACCGATGTCGCTATCCCGTTGTCGGTCACATTATTAATCTGCTGAAATACATTCTCGATATTGTAGCTGATGGCCTGAAGCGCATATTCGGCCTGTTGATTGTATTTTTTCTCAATCGTATGTGATGTGACCAGAAACATGCCAATGCCCAGCGCACACATCGGTACAATAATCAGCAGCAGAAATGCCAAAGCCAGCTTCATTCGCAAGTTCATATCCCGTTCTCCCTATTCACTGGTTCATGGTATTAACCTTTGACACCACCTGCAGTTACTCCTTCTATAATTTTCTCCTGGAGTATAGCGTAGATCACAAGTACAGGTACAACGCTGTATACAATACCTGCCGACATCTGAGCATAGTTCATCTGATATTGATCCCGAAACTGGACCATGCCCACTGGCAGCGTACGCAATTTATCGGTGGATAAAAAATAGTTGGCGAGTAAAAATTCGTTCCAGTTGCCGAGGAAATTAACGATAAAAACCGTAACAATGGCTGGAACTGTAAGAGGTATCACTATTTTAGCAAAGATACCCGGGGCCCTCAAGCCGTCCATGACCGCCGCTTCCTCAATCTCCCCAGGCAGAGAACGCATAAAAGCCGCCAGGATAATAATTGTAAAGGGGATCGCATTGGCCACATAGGGCACGATCAATGCCAGATGTGTATCCAATATGCCCATTTTGCGTACAAGCAGATAAATCGGCAGCATAAGTGCATTGTTAGGAATAAGCATACCCGCCAGAATCAGGCTGTACAGAAACAGGCTCCATCTCCGGTGTCTCATCCGGGTTACGGCAAAAGCAAACATGGCGCCGAGGACAATCGTACACGCCGACGATAAAACCGAAATGTACAGGCTGTTCCAGAAATACGTGCCAATCTTGGCATTCACCCAAGCCTCCACGTAATTGTTAAACTCCCATGTTGTAGGCAAACCAAACGGATTCAGGGCGATTTCATTGTTATCCTGCTTGAAGGAAGAGAAAATTACAAATAAAAAGGGAAACAAAATCGCAATTAAATACAACATTAACAACACATGAGGTATACTGCTTTTTATGCTTTTCGCCATCAATATTCCACCTTCTCGCCCCGCCTCGCCACCAGCAGTTGATACACCGCAGTGAGCACAAGCGTCAGAGCAAAGATCAGCACTGCAATGGTATTGCCATAACCATATTTGAAGTTGGTAATTGCATATTTGATCATATATGTCGCCAGAACCTCAGTGGACCCAGCGGGCCCACCTTTGGTCATGACAATCACGATGTCGGCTGCTTTCATGGCACCTGCGATGGACAACATGATCACCACCGAAATGATCGGCCGGATCAGCGGCAACGTAATTCGCATTGCACGTTGTACTGCCGTTGCCCCATCAATTGCAGCCGCTTCATCCAGATCACGTGGAATCGCCAGTATGGCCGCCAGAACCATGACAATGTAAAATCCCGTCCACTGCCAGGCATTGGTCACCAAGATGGACAACATGGCAAATCGGTTATCCGATAACCAGTAGATGGGATCGATGCCCAGCACATGAAGCATTTTGTTTAATAGTCCGATATTGGGCTCATAGATGAATCCCCATAAAATACCGATAACGGCTGTCGACATGATGGATGGTAAAAAAACAGCGGTTTTATAAAGACCTTTCAGTCTTTTCACATTGGCAATCAGAAGCGAAAACAGGACGATTAGGGGTACCTGAATCAGTACCGAAAATCCGATGAAAAAGCCGTTATTCCTTGTGGAAATCCAAAAACGTTCATCGGTCAGTGCCTTCACATAATTGGATAAACCCACAAAACGTGGCTCAGCCGATACCCCATTCCAACTCGTCAGACTGTAATACAGGGAGCTACCAATAGGGTATAGAAAGAACATTACAAACAGAATTAGGGCTGGCATTACAAACAACGTATAGATTAACGGGCTGCGGAGTGAAGTATTCATAGTCAGCCTCCTTCAGTCACTTCAACGATCGCAGTTTCAACTTGAATTGCTTTATTCCACTGAAGCGTTTGCTTCTTCCTGTACCTTTTGCAACTCTTCTGCCATTTTCTCTGGTGTGGTCTGCCCACCAATCAACTTCTGGATTTGCAGATTACTGATCTCTGTTGTCACATCGGCCTGAACGAGTGCATCAAATGCTGGGAACGACGTCTTGGACGCATTAAGCACAGCCACAATTTCTTTCATCAGATCATCGGTAATGCTATCGGTCAGCACTTTCTCGTCCAGCTTCATGGCAGGCAACACACCGTCTTCCACAAGGCCGCGGATCTGCATGTCTTCATTGTAGAAATTTTTGATAAAAGCTTTCACTGCGTCCAGCTTCTGCGGGTCATCCGCCACTGCTGCCGAGAATCCGTATCCATTGTTCACATCCCGCATCAAAGACGTCTGATCACCTGCTCCGTTCTCTACCGGAGGCATATTGAAGAATCCAACCTTGCCAATGAGCGATTCACCGCTCTGACCTTCCTTAAATACAGATGATTTCCATGTTCCGTCATACATTAATACCACTTCTCCACTTGTAAATTGCGTGGTATATTCGGCATACTCAAAGCCCAGCTCACCTTTTTTGAAATAACCCTTATCCACCCATTCCTTATGTTTGGCAAAACCTTGCACAACACCCGGATCGGTCCACTTCGCTTCACCTGTTGCAAACTTTGCAGTAATCTCCGGCCCGGCATACCGGGACCACAGATGGTTGGTTAACATAAGCGGCACCCAGCCCGCCTTAGATGCGGAAGCAAGCGGCACTTTGCCATCAGCCTTGATCTCAGCCAGTATATTGTCCAGTTCAGCCATGGTAGTTGGGGCTTTCCATCCTTTTTGTTCGAAGTACTCTTTATTATAGAAAAAACCTTCGCCCGAACCGCCAATCGGCAGTCCATATACTTTGCCTTCATACGTAAACGGTTCAAGGGATGTAAACTGGTCTTGAATGCCCAGCTCTTGCAGGATTGGGGTCAGATCAAGCAACATACTTTCCTTGGCATAAACTTTGGAATCCGGGCTACCGAACAGTTCAAATATATCCGGCGGGTTACCTGCCGCCATCTCTCCGCGAAGCTTTTCCTTACGATTCACATCGGATTCGACGCCATCCAGCGTAAAGGTCAGATTGGGTATCTCTCCCTCAACTTTGTCCACAACATCCTGCAGAATGGCCAGTCTTTTCTGTTTGTCGGCTCCCACCTGTGTGTGGCGGAGAAGCATTTCAACCGGTTCCTTACTTGTTTCCTCCACAGGTGTATTGCCTGCGCCTTGCTGTGGCTCGTTACTTGAGCTTGCACATCCCGCCAAAGTCCATGAAGTGATAAGCAATAATGAAAGCAGTAATGTCATTCTTTTTTTCATCTGGTTGACCCTCCTCAAGATATTGAGCGTTTGGCTTTACACTCTGATTATAAAAAGCCGGAGCTTACATCGTAAGGATGACAATTCATCAATGGAGGGATAAAATCCTTCACTGGACAAAAAACAGCCCCTGCGAAACATGTTCGCAAGGACTGCTTGGGTTGAAATATAAGTTGAACTTAAAAATAATTACACTTGCCACTCCGATGACAGAACAACCTTCCGATCGCTGTTATCCCCAGATTATTTTTAATTCAATTTTACAAAGGTGAAAATCTGGGGATAAAGGCGAACGCTCCGCTTCTTCAGCTTATTTCTGTCCTCTTCGTTCTCGTGTAAAAAATTAGTTCAAATTATATAGATCCTGTATATAACTGTAGTTACTTACCTGAACAAGCCATGCCAGCTGTTTCCTGGCGACCTTGTTCGATCAGGCGATACGCCCGCTCCACTTCTTCTTCACTTGGTGAAGGAACTCCATCCAGTGGATATACTTTACCGAGCGCCTCCCATTTGTAGATCCCCATCTGATGGTATGGAAGAATTTCGAACTTCTCGACGCCATTTAATGTTCCAATAAACCGTCCGAGGTTAAGCAAATCCTCTTCCTCGTTATGAATGCCAGGAACATATACGTGGCGTATCCACATTTTCCGACCTTGCTCCGATAACCACTTGGCCGTTTTCAACGTTCTCTCGTTGGATTTGCCTGTCAACTTGATGTGTTTCTCATCATCAATGTGCTTGAGGTCCAACAGAACCAGGTCCGTGTGATCCAACAGATCGTGAATCCGTTCCGGTTCGTTAAACCCGTTGCTGTCCAGTGTCGTATGCAATCCCCAGCGCCGCTTCACTTCCTTGAAGATTTCAGCTACAAAGTGAGCCTGTAACGTTGGTTCTCCACCAGATATCGTGAGCCCGCCTCCGGAGCTGCGGTAGTAAGACAGGTAAGGCTCAATTTCAGCCAGTACCTCCTCAAGCGTCATTTCTTTTCCGCCATCCAGCGCCCATGTATCAGGGTTGTGGCAATATTGACACTTGAGTAGACATCCTTGCATAAAAAGCACAAAGCGGATGCCTGGGCCGTCAACCGTCCCGAAAGTTTCGAGTGAATGAATATGTCCGTTAACCATGCTGCCTCTTCCTTTCTGTATCCGCATCCGCTGTGCGTTTAATATGATTTGGAATGCCTTGCTCTAGCGGTCTTCTACTTGCAAATTACTTACATCGAGCCATGGAACGTACGGTTGATGACATCCAACTGTTGTTCACGAGTCAGTTTAATGAAGTTAACGGCATATCCGGATACCCGTACAGTCAGTTGTGGATAGTTTTCCGGGTGATCCATCGCATCAATCAATTGCTGACGATCAAATACGTTAACGTTCAGGTGATGAGCGTTTTGACCGAAGTAACCATCCATCATCGCAGTCAGATTTGATTTACGTGTAGTCTCCTCTTTACCCAGTGCTTTTGGCACGATGGAGAAGGTATTGGAAATACCGTCAAGACTGTGTTCATAAGGCAATTTGGCTACAGAGCCAAGGGATGCCAGTGCACCTTTTTTATCACGACCATGCATTGGGTTCGCACCTGGAGCAAATGGTTCACCTGCTTTACGACCATCCGGTGTAGTCCCTGTTTTCTTACCATATACCACGTTGGAAGTGATCGTCAGAACGGATTGCGTTGGCACTGCGTTACGGTATGCTTTGTGTTTGCGAATCATGCCCATGAAGTTCTCGACCAGTTCAACAGCAATGCTGTCTACGCTGTCTTCATTGTTACCGTAACAAGGGAAGTCTCCTTCGATTTCGAAATCAACAGCGATGCCTTGTTCGTTACGAATTGGTTTTACTTTGGCATATTTGATCGCACTCAGTGAATCTGCTGTAACCGACAGACCAGCGATACCACAAGCCATCGTACGTACAATATCACGGTCATGTAATGCCATTTCGATACGCTCATAGCTGTATTTATCGTGCATGTAGTGAATGACGTTGAGGGTGTTCATATACAGCTTAGCCAGCCACTCCATCATTGGTTTGAAGCGTTTCATAACCTCATTGTAATCCAGCACTTCGCTAGTAATGGCAGGATACTCAGGTCCAACTTGTGCTCCGGATTTCTCGTCACGACCACCGTTGATCGCATACAGGAGAGCTTTTGCCAGGTTGGCACGAGCGCCGAAGAATTGCATTTGTTTCCCGATCTTCATAGCCGACACACAGCAAGCAATACCGTAATCGTCACCGTAGATCGGACGCATCAGATCATCATTCTCATACTGAATTGAACTTGTTTCAATGGATACTTTGCTGCAATAATCTTTGAAAGCTTCTGGAAGTTTCGTTGACCAGAGAACAGTCAAGTTTGGTTCTGGTGCAGGACCCAAGTTGTGCAGTGTATGCAGGAAACGGAAGCTGTTTTTGGTTACGCGTGTTTCGCCATTCACGGACATACCACCGATGGACTCAGTCACCCATGTTGGATCTCCACTGAACAGTTCGTTGTAATCCGGTGTACGCAGGAATTTGACGATCCGCAGTTTCATTACGAAATGGTCAACCAATTCCTGAGCCTGTTCTTCGGACAAAATCCCTTCTTGCAGGTCACGTTCAATGTAGATATCCAGGAAAGAAGATACACGTCCGAGTGACATCGCAGCACCGTTCTGTTCTTTGATCGCAGCCAGATAACCGAAGTACAACCATTGGAATGCTTCTTTTGCTGTTGTCGCTGGCAAGGAAATATCGAACCCGTGCATATCGCCCAATTGTTTCAATTCTTGCAATGCACGAATCTGTTCAGACAATTCTTCCCGCAGACGAATGACATCTTCATCAATAACATCAACTTCGAGTGCATTCAGTTCGCCTTTTTTGTTACGAATCAGGAAGTCTACCCCGTACAAAGCTACACGACGATAGTCACCGATGATCCGGCCACGGCCGTAAGCATCTGGCAGACCTGTAATAATTCCTGCTTTACGCGCTGCACGCATGTCGGAAGTATAAGCATCGAATACACCTTGGTTATGTGTTTTGCGAATGTTTGTAAATATATCAATGACGCCCTGTGGCATTTCAAAGCCATATGCCTCACATGCGTCAATCATCATGCGAATTCCGCCTGTTGGTTGAATGGAACGTTTGAACGGAGCATCGGTCTGAACGCCGACAATCTGCTCTTTGGATTGATCCAGATAACCGGGTTGGTGAGAAATAATAGTACCTGGTGTGTTCACGTCAACGTCAAGGACACCGCCGTTATCCCGTTCTTTTTTGGTCAGATCAGATACGATCTCCCATAATTCTTTGGTATTCTGGGTTGCACCTGCGAGAAATGCTTCGTCGCCGTAATACGGAGACAAGTTGTGTGCCAGAAAATCATTCACATCTACGGATTTGGTCCATGTTCCTTTGGTAAAGTTTCTCCAGCCTGTTTGTTGTTTGACATCTTTTTCAATCACCGACATCGTAATCCCTCCACTAATTTGGATTTCTGGACACATAACATCTTGCTTCATTCGTAGCATTGTGTGCCCAGAGCCGCGATTAATGTGAATTGTTTCACATAAACCGGAACATGTTCTCTCTACTTGGGAACCGGAACCGCGGGATGAATGTTTTTCTTACATTTTCAGTATACGACTTGGGGCTTTCATCATCTGTGATTTTTGTCACAAAGCCAGTGAACTAACTCACTCCACCTGCGCTTTGTCCCATTGACCCCTGTAAATTCACACTTAGCCACTGCGCGGGCAGAACAACTTCCGATCGCTGTTATCCCCGGATTTTTTCAATTTTATTTTTCAAAGGGTAAAATCCGGGGATAAAGGCGAACGCTCCGCTTCTTCAGTTTTTTCTGCCCACTCCGTTATTGTGTGAACATCTGGCTCAAACAGCCACATCACGGATTCCGTGTAACCTCTCTAGAACCCTTTTGCTCCTCTATGCTCGGAGCAAACCAAATCTTAGATTAAATCCTGAAAAACAGATGCTCGCTCTTCTGTTTTTCTGCCCACTCCGTTATTGTGTGAACATCTGGCTCAAACAGCCACGTCACGGATTCCGTGTAACCTCTCTAGAACCCTTTTGCTCCTCTATGCTCGGAGCAAACCAAATCTTAGATTAAATCCTGAAAAACAGATGCTCGCTCTTCTGTTTTTCTGCCCACTCCGTTATTGTGTGAACATCTGGCTCAAACAGCCACGTCACGGATTCCGTGTAACCTCTCTAGAACCCTTTTGCTCCTCTATGCTCGGAGCAAATCAAATCTTAGATTAAATCCTGAAAAACAGATGCTCGCTCTTCTGTTTTTCTGCCCACTCCGTTATTGTGTGAACATCTGGCTCAAACAGCCACGTCACGGATTCCGTGTAACCTCTCTAGAACCCTTTTGCTCCTCTATGCTCGGAGCAAATCAAATCTTAGATTAAATCCTGAAAAACAGATGCTCGCTCTTCTGTTTTTCTGCCCACTCCGTTATTGTGTGAACATCTGGCTCAAACAGCCACGTCACGGATTCCGTGTAACCTCTCTAGAACCCGTTGCTCCTCTATGCTCGGAGCAAATCAAATCTTAGAATAAATCCTGAAAAACAGATGCTCGCTCTTCTGTTTTTCTGCCCACTCCGTTAATGTGTGAACATCTGGCTCAAACAGCCACATCACGGATTCCGTGTAACCTCTCTAGAACCCTTTGCTCCTCTATGCTCGGAGCAAACCAAACCTTAGAATAAACCCTGAAAAACAGATGCTCGCTCTTCTGTTTTTCTGCCCACTCCGTTAATGTGTGAACATCTGGCTCAAACAGCCACATCACGGATTCCGTGTAACCTCTCTAGAACCCTTTGCTCCTCTATGCTCGGAGCAAACCAAACCTTAGAATAAACCCTGAAAAACAGATGCTCGCTCTTCTGTTTTTCTGCCCACTCCGTTAATGTGTGAACATCTGGCTCAAACAGCCACATCACGGATTCCGTGTAACCTCTCTAGAACCCTTTTGCTCCTCTATGCTCGGAGCAAATCAAATCTTAGATTAAATCCTGAAAAACAGGTGCTTCGCTCTTCTGTTTTTCTGCCCACTCCGTTATTGTGTGAAAGACGGCAATCAGGGCTCCCCTCTCGGGGAACCCTGATCTTCTTACCGTAAGGCACGCTTCGTTCTAGATTTATTATTCAAATTTTCCGTAGAAAGCGTTGCGGTATACATCAGCCAGTTCAGTAACCAGCGGCAACTTCGGATTGGCAGTTGTACATTGGTCTTCGAAGGCACGGTCTGCCAGATAATCGACATGTGCTTCAAAGTCTTTGGCATCAAATCCGATTTCCTGGAACGATTCTTCAATACCCAATGTTTTGTTCAGTTTGCGAATGGCATTGATGAGACTGGTTACGCCTTCTTCTGTTGTACGAGCAGGCAATCCCAAGATGCGGGCAATTTCGGCATACCGCTCATCCGCTACAAAGTGCGAATATTTCGGGAACGATGCAAATTTGGTCGGTTTTTTCGCGTTGTAACGAATGACGTGTGGCATCAGAATGGCATTGGTGCGTCCGTGTGCGGTGTGATACTGACCGCCCCATTTGTGCGCCAAGCTGTGGTTAATGCCCAGGAATGCGTTGGCAAACGCCATACCTGCAATTGTGGAAGCATTATGCATTTTCTCACGTGCCAGTTTATCGCCTTGCAGCGCAGATTGCTCCAGGTATTGGAACACCAGTTGGATTGCTTTGATCGCAAGTCCATCCGTGTAATCATTTGCCATAACAGATACATAAGCTTCAATCGCATGCGTCAGTACGTCCATACCTGTATCGGCAACCGCTGTTCTAGGCAGGGAGTATACAAACTCCGGATCGACAATCGCTACGTCTGGAGTCAGCTCATAGTCGGCCAATGGATATTTGGTGTTACCTTGATTTTTATCTGTGATAACCGCGAACGATGTCACTTCAGAACCTGTACCGGATGTGGTTGGGATCGCTACAAATTTCGCTTTTACGCCGAGACGTGGATATTTGTAGATCCGTTTGCGGATATCCATGAATTTTTGTTTCAGGTCGTTGAAGTCCGTGTCTGGGTATTCATAGAACAACCACATGGCTTTGGCAGCATCCATCGGTGATCCACCGCCGAGTGCGATAATGCAGTCTGGTTGGAAGCGGCGCATCATTTCGGTTCCGCGATCGACCGTTGTTGTGGATGGATCTGGCTCAACATCGGAGAACACTTCGATCGCTACTGGCATTTGGCGTTGACGCAGATAGTGTTCTACCTTTTCAACATATCCAAGCTTCACCATCATGGCATCCGTAATAATCGCCACACGTGTGATGTCAGGCATTTTGGCAAGATACTGCGTTGCCCCTTTTTCGAAGTAGACTTTGTTCGGCACTTTGAACCATTGCATATTCACGGTACGGCGAGCCACCCTTTTCACATTGATTAAGTTCACAGCGGTTACGTTGGAAGAAGTCGAGTTACGTCCGTATGATCCGCATCCCAGTGTCAATGACGGCATGTTTGTGTTGTAGATATCCCCGATGGCACCATGTGTGGATGGTGAGTTCACAATAATCCGTCCAGTTTGCAGACGATCTGCGAATTTGCCGATCACTTCTTCATTTGTGGAGTGGATAACCGAGGAGTGACCCATGCCGCCAAAAGCAACCACTTCTGCTGCACGTTCAATGCCCTCTGCTGCCGTTTTAACTTTGTAACAAGCCAGTACCGGGCTTAATTTCTCAGCCGACAATGGGAATTTGGTACCTACCCCTTCAATCTCGGCCACGAGAATTTTGGTGCCTGCTGGAACTTCAATACCGCACAATTTCGCAATGCTTACCGCAGATTGACCAACAATCGCCGGGTTCACCGCACATTTCTCGGTATTAATCGCACCTGCTGTCAATTTTGCTGCTTCATCTTTGTTAACAAAGTAACAGCCATTTGCAATCATTTTTTTCTTCACTTGATCAAAGATCGGTTCTTCAATGATGACCGCTTGCTCGGAAGCACAGATCATGCCGTTATCGAAAGACTTGGACAGGATCAAATCCGTTACTGCCTGATTGATATCCGCGCTTTTCTCGATAAAGCAAGGTACGTTACCCGGTCCTACGCCCAGTGCAGGTTTACCACAGCTGTACGCTGCACGTACCATGCCTGATCCGCCTGTTGCCAGAATGAGAGCCACATCATTGTGATTCATCAGTTCGTTTGTACGATCCATGGAAGGATCATCAATCCACTGGATACAATCTGCTGGTGCACCATGTTTCACAGCCGCTTCCAGCAGGATTTTGGCAGCTTCCCGGCTACAATTCTGTGCAGATGGGTGAAAACCAAAGATGATCGGGTTACGCGTCTTGATGGAAATCAATGCTTTAAACATCGTCGTTGATGTTGGGTTGGTAACTGGTGTAATACCCATGATGATGCCGACCGGCTCCGCAATTTTTTGGAAGCTTTCATACTCGTTATCTTCAATCACACCTACGGTTTTATCGTACTTGATACTGTGGTACACATATTCTGTTGCAAATATATTTTTGGTGATTTTATCCTCATATACTCCGCGGCCTGTTTCTTCTACGGCCATCTTGGCGAGCATCATGTGTTTATCCAGACCCGCAAGCGCCATTGCTTGCACAATCCGGTCAATCTGCTTCTGGTCCATCTTCATGAATGCGGCGTGTGCTTTATTCGCTTTGTCGATTAACGTTTGAATATACTGACCTGCTGTCGGTTCTTTTGCTGGGGCGACTTCGTTCTTTACAGCCATCTCCCTCATCCTCCTAAAGGTTCGTATTAGTTTGTCTCTCTCGTTTACATTCACATCGTAACATGACAATAAACTTAATTATGTGATTTTTTTCACAAAGTATAACAAATTTAATTTAAGTTTTGTAGTGTCCTTCATACGACCATTTTCACTTCCTATTTAAAATATAGAGCTGTAAAATTCATCCTCTCCATTAAAAGTGAATTTTATCACAATGTTTGAAATTTCGTCATTTTTGCCCCCTTTCCTTCCCCCTCAAACGGTAAGATTAGGTATATACTGAACTTAAAAATTGAACCACCGCAATTTGTACCGTCCTTCCTCCCGGCCGAGATGACCCTGATCAGGACGGCAACGGTTTGCGGCGAACCTCGGAGGCTACTGCTTACTACAGAAGGTCGTCCGATGGACATAAAGGGGAGATAGACTTATGAGAGAACTAACAACTGTACTGGAAAAGCGCGGTAATACTAACTGTTTCTCGGAAGCAAATTTCAACCATCTGCTGGTTACCATGAAAGATAGAACCTATCCGGAAGGTACACATCTGTACTGGGAAGGCGACATCTCTGACAAACTTTATTATATGAAACGGGGCCGTGCCCAGATCACCAAATCCACGGATGAAGGCAAGGAACTGATCATGTACATGTATCAATCCGGTGATATGATTGGGCAGGCTGATCCCTTCTTTGGCTCTAAACACAGCTTCTCAGCGGAAGTATTGGAGGACAGTGAGATCGGTGTACTGGAACATAAAGACCTGGAAATGTTAATCTGCCAGCATTGTGACTTCGCGATCGATTTTATGAAATGGATGGGCATCCACCACCGGTTGACACAGACCAAATTCCGGGATCTCATGTTATATGGCAAACCGGGTGCACTTTGCTCCACCCTCATTCGGTTGTCGAATTCGTATGGTGAGCCTCATGGAGAGCATGTCATTATTCACAAAAAAATTACCCATACGGACCTGTCCAATATGATTGGAGCCACTCGTGAAAGTGTAAACCGCATGTTAAGCGATCTGCGTAAGAAAGATGGGATTGAATATGACAATGGCATGATTGTCATCAAAGATCTGAAGATGCTGCAAGGAATCTGTCACTGTGAGCTTTGCCCGAACGAGATCTGTCGTATTTAACATTTGACTATGATAATCGGATATTGCTTATATATATTTAATGAAAAAAAGCCCAGTTCTCTAAAAAGAGATTGGGCTTCTTGGTATACTTAGGATGCATTGGTCAATTCAAGCTTTACCGCATCACGTGGATTCAATTTCATGTCCAGACCATTTTCCATTAATTCTTTGTCATTCACCATAATGACCCACCGCTCATTCATACGAGGCGTGACATTCTCGACCGAAACGACAAATTTGTTATTCTCCGACATTCTTACAATGCCGCTCGACTTCAACACATCACGAACTGTGCACTCCTGAACGTAGACGCCGGCATATTGACGATTAAGGGTTGGCATAATGTTTCCACCGCTAACCTTGAGTAACGTTGTCTGATATGCAACGCCATCCCCCCCACTGTCAGCGGCTTTCACGTAAATGATCACTTCATCTTTGGCATGAAGTTCCATGTCCCAATCTTCCTGTTCAATATCCTTGCCATTCAATTTGACAGCCCAGCTAAGCGAAGAATCCAGAGAAACTTCACCGACGGATTGAATCCGCTTGCCATCTGCCGTAAAATCAACCAGTCCGCTATTGAGTAATGCTTTTTTGAGTGTCAAACCCTCACTAAAATCTCGCTTAATGGACTTTGTTGCATCAGGCAAAAACGTACTGCCATCTACAGCCACTGTGATTGTATTCGCTGTTTCTGTCTCCTTGACAATTGGCTGCTCAGAAGGCTGTGTCTCACTACAACCAGCCAAGATCGCCAGTAGGAGCAAACATACACCTATGTAACCGGGGATTTTCTTCATCATGTAGGTAACACCACCCTGCGTAAAATCATTCACCCTGTTGTCCATAACCTCTATTATGGCACAACTTTCGGCAAAAAAAAGTGTCAAAGCCGTTACTTTTATAGGGTACCGCCTCCAAATAAGGCTTGTACAAGAAAGAGAGCCTGCACACAGGCTCTCCAATCTATATCATTTTTATGTTCTCATTGGTTACGTTATCATTGGACACTAGCCTGCATGTATGTCCGTCCTCCATCGCCATCTTTCAGATATGGATTAAGCCCGAAGAACTGCTCCTCAGATACATATACACCTGTCAGCAATCGCCCTTCAAGCAATCCACCATCCACCTGTACGCAAAATGTAGGTGCATCTACATACTCCTGATACAACGGAATCTGACCATATTGTTGATGTACCTTGAATACCTTGCCTTGCTCATGCAAAGGCCGTTCCGAGAAATAGGTAGGCACAATATAACGGGCAATGACATCCAGTTCCTGCACGCTATAAAAGGGTTCATCACCAAGCCATGGTGCAAACATTCGAATCTTCTCATATTGAGACCAGACAACCGCCTGAATCAGCATTTCTGCCTGAACCAATCGACCTTCTCCCACATCCAGAACCAATTGCTTTCCATGGATTGTTTCTTCCATCTGAGACATCGTTGAATCAGGTTGTCCCAGCTCACATCCGATACACTTCCAGCCCCTGGACGTTTGAATCCATTTTTGCAGCACCGCCGGAGCTAATTTCGGACCATCGCTGTTCACAGAATGCGTATTCACTTCGGCAAAATCATCTTTAACCGAACGCGAATATGCTGTGCGCTTAAACAACTCCGCAGCTTTTTTGTAGATTAGATGTACCTGAATGGATGCGCTCTCAAGTTCCGCAATATCTTTTTTGCCGTAGCGTACTTTACGGGATAAGCTTTCTTCTCTCATGACAAGTGGGCCTCCTTCGCTCCGGCCGTCTGTGGCCATTTTCTATAGATTATACTACAACTCATGACAACATGTGCATAGCCCAAGAGAAAAACGCCGATCAACATAATACTTAAGACAAAAACCCCTGATTTCCACGGAAATCAGGAGTCTATGTCACTCATGCAACGAAAGTGGGTGATGCTTATGCGTTAGTCAACCCACTGCTCAGCCCAGTCTTGAATTTGATTCATGACAGGCTGGAGCGCTCTACCTTTATCCGTCAGTTCATATTCAATACGAACTGGCGTCTCGGGATAGACGTGACGAACCAGAATACCTTCACTCTCCAGATCTTTCATCCGTTCGGATAACATCTTATCACTCATGGATGGAATCAGATTGGAGATATCCTTGAATCGCTTCGAACCACTCATCAATGTTTGAATAATTAAACCATTCCAGCGCTTGCCCAAAAAAGAAAACGCCGTCTCAAAACGCGGACACATCCGCAAGTCTTGACCTTCCACATTAATCACCTCTTTAGAGATCACTCAAATCAACTTACATTTTGTTAGTATATTTCATAATAACATATTTAAGCTTCAAAGAAAACGCCTGCAACTAAAAAGTTTAAATTTTAGAAGCATATCATCCAAAATGGATCATACATCCCAGTATACATTACACGCTACGTCGTCACCATGGGAAATATCGTATAACTTCCCCATAGTACTATCTTACCCAAAAAGAACCCAGCTGCCACAGTCATCAATGACTCGGAGAAGGGTTCTTTTTGAATAAAACTTATAATTTCCATTACACGATTGAGTTAGTGAATTAGACCAGCACGCCACCAAATGGTCTTACAGGTTCGCTCTTGCCAAATTCCGGCTTAAAGCTGCGGGCAGGATATGCCCATTTCACAGCGTTGCTGATCACTCTTAATATTTCCGGCTTGTAATAGGTCGGATACGTCTCATGACCTGGTCGGAAATAGAAGATTTTACCTTCACCACGCCGGAACGTACATCCGCTCCGGAATACTTCCCCACCCTGGAAGTTACTTACAAACACCAGTTCATCTGGTACTGGAATATCGAAGAATTCGCCGTACATTTCTTCTTTTTCCAATACAATCTTGCCTTCGATGCCATCCGCAATCGGATGAGATGGGTTAACACACCATACAATTTCCTGCTCGTCAGCTACACGCCACTTCAGATCGCAGCTGGTTCCCATCAGGGCTTTGAATGGTTTGGAGAAATGACCTGAATGGAGCACAATCATCCCCATGCCGTTCAGCACTCGCTGCGCAACCTTCTGTGAGATCTCATCGCTTACGCGATCATGTGCCATATGTCCCCACCATATGAGCACATCTGTGGAATTCAGCACTTCATCACTTAATCCGTGTTCAGGCTGATCCAGTGTAGCTGTACGAATAGCAAAGCCTTCGCCGCCAAGTCCGTCAGCCAGTGCTCGATGCAGACCATCCGGGTAGACTTCCCTTACTTCATCGTGAATTTTCTCATGGACAAATTCATTCCAAATGGTGACGTTGATCATATTCAATTTCCCCCTAGTGTAGCTCTAAACCCACCACATATCGCCCAGCGGTTCTTCGATTAATACTTGCTGGAGATTTTGCACGGCTTTAGAGAATCCTTCTTCAACCGACATCAGACCGTCTTCGTGCTCAATACTTACTACATAATCATATCCGACCAGACGCAAGGCACTCATAATGTCTGCCCATGTCTTGTTATCATGTCCATAACCAACCGAGCGGAACTGCCAAGCCCGATCCAGCATATTGGTATAGTCCTGCATATCCGTTACACCGTGTTTGTTCACGTTTACCGGATCAATCGTTGTATCTTTGGCATGGAAGTGATGGATAGCTCCTTCACGTCCCAAGATGTGAATTGCCTGAACCGGATCAATACCTTGCCACCACATGTGACTTGGGTCCAGATTGGCTCCGATCACTTCACCTGCTGCTTCACGCAGTCTCAGCAAGGTTGCTGGTGTATGAACGGAGAATCCACCGTGCAGCTCCAATCCAACTTTTACGTTACGATCTGCTGCAAATTTACCCCACTCTGTCCAGTAAGGGATCACTTTGTTCTCCCACTGCCACTTCAGGATCTCCTGGAAGTCATTTGGCCATGGTGCAACAGGCCAGTTCGGATATTTGGCATCCTCATGGTCTCCCGGACAACCGGAGAATGTATTCACTACAGGTACTTCCAGCTTCTCAGCCAGTTCTACCGATTTAACAAAATCATCGTGAAATCCTTTGGCAATATCCTTTTGTGGATGTAGCGGGTTACCGTGACAGCTGAGTGCACTGATCGTCAAACCACGTGATTCCACTGCATTTTTGAAGTTTTTCAATGCTGTAGGATTGCTTAACAACTCATCTGGCTTACAATGTGCATTGCCTGGATGTCCGCCTGTTCCGATCTCTACTGCTTTTAATCCCTTGGATGCTACATAATCAAGAGCATCCTCCAATTTACGTCCTCCGAATAGTACCAAAAATACGCCGAGTTTCAAGTGCGATTCCTCCCTGGATTAGATATCGTATGATTGCTGAATTCATGAATATTGAACTGTATACCATTACCGTTCAGATCACATGCCTGTTTGATTAGTGTGGAAAATCGAGAGTGTTTCTATCCTGAAATTGAACGTAAGAATACTGGTTATTCTGCTTCACTCGTAAGAGCATCAAGCTTCGAACACTTATTACTCAGACTAGTGGGATTCCACGGTTTCAATCTCAGTTTGAACTGTGCGAGTTACTGCAAAAGAATCATAGCTGCTCTCCAGATGTATGTGCTTGCCTTCAAGTGAAGAACGCTGGAATGAATGCATGGCTTCCAGTACGTGATAAGCTAGCTTGTCACTGGCTTTGTGTTCCCGTCCGGCACGAATGGATTCAACCATTTCGGTTACGCCGATGCCTCGTTCGTTTTGTCCACTTTCGAAGACTGGTTTGACCGTCTCCCAAGTGTCTTGACCGTATCTGCGAACCTTCACTTCCCCGTTAAAATAATTGGGGTCCGGTACACTAAGCGTACCTTCTGTACCATAGATTTCAATACGTGGCAGATCCGAAGCTCCGCGAATATCGAAACTGGTGATCATGGTTGCAATGGCGCCTTCTGCGAAATCAATGGTTCCTGCCAAGTGAGTAGGCGTCTCTACTTGCAGCGCTGTACCTTCCTTCGGTCCGGAGCCAATCTTGCGATCTGCAATCTGTATGCCTGCCGAGGCACTGATTCTGCGTATCGGTCCAAGCAACGTAATCAGAGCGGTCAGGTAGTAAGGTCCCATATCAAACATCGGTCCGCCACCTGCAACATAAAAGAACTCCGGATTAGGATGCCAAGCTTCTGGTCCTCCACCCATGAAGAATGAAGTCGCTGCAACCGGCTTGCCAATCAGCCCATCCTCAATGGCTTTACGAGCTGTCTGTATGCCTGAACCAAGGAAGGTATCCGGTGCAGAACCAACATACAATCCCTTTTCCTCAGCCAACTCAACAACTTTGCGACCATCCTCAAGAGAAATGGCCAGCGGCTTCTCGGCATACACATGTTTGCCTGCTTCGAGTGCAGCCAGATCGGTCATGGCATGACTGCCAGGAACCGTAAGGTTCAACACAAGTTCAATTTCGTTATTTTGCAGCAACTCATCTACATTGTAAACGTTTGCGATATTAAATTCATCTGCCCGTTCCTGAGCGCGTTCACGAATCAAATCCGCAACAGCCACGACTTCAATGACCGGGTTGTTTTTAAGATTTTCCAAGTAGATGGCGCTGATGTTACCACACCCGATGATGCCTGCTTTCATTTTCTCCACTGTGATGTTCATCTCCTTACGCATGGTGAAAATCTGCGTTTGAATGGTTGAGATACATATGTTTTGTTGGATGTTTCCTGTTCCTTAAATCTAATACTATGGTATTCCGTTTCAGCTTCAATTAAAATGAATAATATGATTGAAACATGAACTATCTGGTCATAATTTTCAAATTGCAAGGAGTATGCCCATGCCGACAGATCAAACCTGCCAAGTTCTTACAGCAGGCTTTTCATTTCATCGTAAACCCTACGCTATGGTGCAGCCTGAAGGGGTGAAGAACTACCTGTTAAGACTGCAAACAGACGGACGTTGCCGTGCACGCATAGACGGGGACATGTCCCTGGTGGATGCGGGCGATCTGCTTCTTTTTGATCCTGACGAACCCTATGAGCTGAGAATAGACAATGAAACCAATCCGATGGGAGAACGACTAGTGGAGAGTGGTGACTATCACATCTTCTTTAATGGTTCCTGGGTGGATGAGTGGTGGAAACGTCACAAACGGCCGACCCGAATCAAAGTCGAACTGACGGAAAGTCTCTTGGTCCTGTTTCGACAGCTCGTACTGGAGCAGCGCCGCATCTCCAATCCTTATCCGGAAATTTCAAGTTATTATATGCGAATTTTATGTCTCGAAGTGGATCGTCTGCTCGCGGAGCATCCAACGATAACCAACACCAATTATGTGGCTTATGAGATCAAAAACTACATTGAAGAAAACGCTTCCTCTTTATTCAAGCTCGATGATGTGGCAACACATATTGGCATCAGTGTTTCACGGGGCGTTCATCTCTTCAAAGAAGCGTTTGGCAAAAGCATCATGCAATACACGCTTGACGTACGGCTGAATATGGCCAGGGAACGAATTATTTTCAGTCCAATGACCCTGGAGCAAGTGTCTGAGTCTTCCGGCTTTAACAACTATACCTATTTTCATCGGGTATTCCGTTCCCGGTTCGGCATGTCCCCGAAGGAATTCCGCGTCATTCACCGGGAACAGATGTAATCATACCAGTATACGTAAGTTGAACTTATTTGCGCGCGGCTATGGCCTCGGATACAACCATCGCCAGATCTTCATTTCCAAACATGGACAACACGCCAAGTACCGTATCATCCGGGATTTCACCGGCTTCCTCCTTGGATACAATCAGCTTCTGCACCTGCTGCAAACGCTCGTTGCTCTGCTGATTCGGGTAGGCTTGCCGGTACATCTCTTCCGGGTCCAAACCATTATTGACACACCACTGGGCAAATACGAGGATCATCATCTCTTCTTCCTGTTTATAGGTTTCTACAACAGCTTCCTCGATCTGTTTATTACGTTCCTTTTCATATTCATCCATGACTTGTATTCCTCCGTATGTGTATTCTGCAATTATTTGCGAATCAATTGTTCCGCCAGTTCATGACTGTCCATGACATGACTTGCACTGATCAGGCAATCATCAGGTGAGTCCAGACAAGCCAGGAAATTATCAACTGCTCCGCTAAAACCTCTGCGTGTTAACACGGTGTCCCAGCTCCCGAACGTTTCTTTGGTTTCCAGACTCCCCTGTTCCATGCAGCTGATCGTGTCCATGTTCACCACTTCAACAGATCGTCCACCACCATGCAATTCGATCTTCTCCAGATCTGCCCCAGCTTCACGCACCATATCGAATCGACCGTAGGCTGTTCTGCCCAGCTTGGCCGTTCCGGTTGCGTGCAGCAGTCTGTCCAGATCATTCTTCCGAATCCATTGATGAAGCAACTCCACATTATGATCCGAGTACCACAACATCAGATCCAGCATATGGATGAGATCATCATAGATGGTTTCTGCCGCAGGACGATCCTGAATGCCTGTACGATGTTTGGTCACTGTCAAGGATTCAAAACCTTTTCCACCCTGCATCCATTCTTTCGCTTTTTGGTACATCGGTGCGAATCTACGGTTGAAGCCTACTGCGAGTAGCAGCCCTTGTGCCTCGGCAAAAGCAGTCATCTCTTCCGACTCCCGAATCGTATAGGATAACGGTTTGTCTACGTACACGGCTAATCCCTGTTCCAGACATTGCATGACAATGTCAAAGTGCGCTTCCGTTGCTGTATGTACAAACACCGCATCCAAGTCCCAGGACAACAGTTCTTTCAGATCCGTTGTTCCCCGTTCTAATCGATACGCCTCCTGAACGGCTTTGACCGGCTCCGGAGATCGGTTCATAATGCCTACAATCTCCACGTTCGGATGAACTGTTAACAGCGGCAAATATACTTTACGTGCAATATCGCCGAGGCCGATAATTGCAACTCGTTTACGTTTGGTTGTTTCCATGATGATCATTCCACCTTCAGTTCGGTTCTATATTTCCACGTCCTATAGTGTAACCCTTCGGACAGCAACTTGCCAGTGATTGCAGCACACTTCGCACGAATTGTTCAGACAATGGGCGAACGTGGTAAACTTAGGAGGAACAGCAGTACAGATCGGGACACGACCAGACCTGCCTGATCTGAAAGGAGCGTTTGGGATTTTGCGAAAATGGTTATGGCTTCTGTTATATGTTTTACTTGCAGGAGTCACGTTTATTTACAGATATGAACTGCTGGCCTGGACCGATCTTCATCAGTCCATACCGCTGTTACTCGCCATGGCAACATTGTTTGCTCTTGTGCCTGTCATTCCTTATAAGTTTGTTATTATCGCGTTTGGTTACAGTTACGGTACCACCACGGCAGCCTGGATATGCTGGCTTGGCACCACACTTGCAGCCATGCTCGTGTATGGCGGAGCAAGAACCATCTTCAGACATCAGGCGAGATCGTACCTCGAACGCATTCGGGGTCTGAACCGTTTTACCACATGGATGGAAGCACATCCGTTCATGGGTGTCATGTCGATGCGACTGTTGCCGATCGTGCCTCAGATGGCCGTTAATATTTACGCAGGTATAACGTACACGCCATTCTGGGTCTTCATGGTTGCCACGGCCATTGGCAAATTGCCAGCGATTTTTGTTTTTGCCTATGCAGGTGCACAGGCTGAAACCTCCATCTGGCTGAGCCTGGCCATCCTTGCCGGATATCTGGTGTTCATGGCCATTGTATTGCTCTTATTTCGCTTTCGGTCACGCAACAAAGCCTGAATTCAGAATTCGCAAACCGTTCAGATTCAGCTTGTTTTCATTCCGGCTTGGTTGGCTTGCCAATTCAGGATATAATAGAAGAGCAAGCCTAATGCTTGTGTAACAAGTTTTAATAAAACGGTAGATTGCTGGAGCTCGAATACGAGCGCTAAATCTTCATCAGAAATGGAGTGACTATAGCATGGAACAACATTCAAGTGAGTTAGCAACTTTTGCAGGCGGATGCTTCTGGTGTATGGTATCCCCCTTTGAAGAACTGCCCGGTATTCATAAGATCGTATCGGGTTATACAGGAGGACATACCGAGAATCCAACATATGAAGAGGTCTGCTCGGAGACAACAGGACATGTAGAGGCTGTGCAAATTACGTTTGACCCTGCCATCTTCCCTTATAAGAAACTGGTTGAACTGTTCTGGCAGCAGATTGATCCTACGGATACAGGCGGGCAATTCCATGACCGTGGATCTTCCTATCAGACGGCCATCTTCTATCACAGCGAAGAACAGCGCCAGATTGCGGAAGCTTCCAAAGCGGAGCTGGGACAAAGTGGACGTTTTGATAAACCAATCTTCACTCCGATTTTGCCAGCCAAACCGTTCTATGAAGCGGAAGAACATCACCAAAATTATCACCGGAAGAACCCTGCCCATTACAAACGCTACAGCAAAGGTTCTGGACGTGTAGATTTCATCGAACGCAACTGGACCGGTAACGTGGATAAAGACGGGCTGAAAGAGCGTTTGACGCCGCTTCAATATGAAGTTACGCAGAACAGCGCGACCGAGCCTGCATTCCATAACGAATTCTGGGATCACCACGGTGATGGTATCTATGTGGACATCGTATCTGGCGAGCCATTGTTCAGTTCTACCGACAAATACGACTCCGGCTGTGGCTGGCCGAGCTTCACACGTCCATTGCGTGACCACAACGTGAAGGAAAAAACTGATCTCAGCCACTTCATGATTCGTACCGAAGTGAGAAGTCGTGAGGGCGATTCCCATCTGGGTCACCTGTTCAACGATGGTCCTGCCGAAGCAGGTGGAATGCGTTATTGCATCAACTCTGCGGCACTTCGTTTTGTACCCAAAGAAGACTTGCAAAAAGAAGGATACGGTGAGTACGCCGTCCTTTTCCAATAAGTTATAATACAAATACAAAAAGAGCAGTGGGATGATCCCGCTGCTTTTTTGTTGTACATTCTTGTTTTAATAGACGAACTATTGTTGCATGAGAATGCATTGATTAGGTTTGGCTCGAAGAGATTTCCGAATTTAATTGGCTGGCAGAAGCCCTCTGATCATTACGAAATTGAATTCGCATCGCTGGAACAATACCCAGGATCATCACGGTAACCGAAATTGCGTAGACGATAAAAATGGATGTGCTGTTCATCAGTACACCTGCCATGGAAGATCCAAGAAGCATACTTCCTATGAATAAAGGTGTGATGGTGCCATTCACTCTCCCGATCAAATGCTCATCTATCCGAGTGACCAAGTACGTGGAGATGATGACGTTGATGAATGCCATACTGATTGAGCTTAAGAAGCTGATCAAAAGGGTCAGCCAGAACCAACTGGATAACACTTCCCCCATCGTGGCTACAGCCAGACACAGCACACCTACAAGCAGAGTTAAGGTCTGGTTCAGCTTAGCACTTACAGCAGCCGCAATACCTCCTCCAATCAATAAACCTATTCCGGACGCACCAGACAAAAACTGTAACGACGTTGCTTCAAGTCCCAGACGTTCAGTGATCAGAAATATTCCAAGTGGACTGATGAGACCCGCTGAAAGCCCTATACAGATGAATACCAGACTAAGCATTTTTAACGAGCGAGATCGAGCAACATATTGCCAGCCCTCTTTGATATCCGCTAATAATGAGGTATTTGTTTCCCGTTGAGTGGCGTCTTTAGGCAGCAATGTGAGTAGAAGCGCAGAGATGAGGAATAAAGTGAGTAATGCGTACATGGATGCCTGAATTCCCATTGCAGTGTATATAAACGTTCCGACGATTGGTCCGAGAATTAAAAACAACGATTGACCACTCTGTGTAATAGCAATTGCAGACTGCAAATGTTCTCCCTTTACATTTCGCCTCACAATCTTTAGAGAGGATGGTTGAGAAAACTGGCTAACGATAGAGGATACAAATGTGGCTACGTATAGAATCTGCCAATACCCGGAAGATAAAACGCCAATTATCATGACAATAGACAACGCACTCAGAATATCCCCCAGTATCATCGTACGTTTGGGATTCCAGCGATCAGCAAGTGCACCGCCTATGATGGAGAAAACAAAAATCGGGGCATATTCAAGTACGGTAATCAGCGAGACGGCTATTGGACTTCCTTGAGTTCGATCCATTACATAATAGAGGATCGCCATATTCCGGATCCATATCGCCAGATTTTGTAGCAGATCAGACCCTGTCACGATTAAAAAAGCTTTATTTCTGAACAATGTGTTCATTCTCCATCTCCTCTTTTAAACCGACTGTCCGGTTTATTAATATTTAAAAAGAAAAACTGACGTTTCATCAGCTTTTCATGGTTAACGTTGTTGAATGCCTGCCAGCAGACCGGCCATGCCTTTGTGGTAAATACGACGAATATCCGTCAGGTCCTTCTCATAATAGAGTGTAGTCAATCCGCTAAACAGACCGTAGATAATGTGCATTACATCCTGTGGGTCATCCGGTTTTAACTCCCCATCTTCCATCCCTTTAGTAATAATGGACTCGTATGTCGCATACGGAATTCGGATCAGGGAAAGCATCTCATCAAGCATCTCCTGACTGACGACCTGACCCGAGACAAACTCGTTAATGGCGTGATTCAGCGGGTTAGCCAAATCATCTACGTAATGGTCAGCAAGTCCGTACAATTTGTCTATGGCAGTCTTATACCCGGATTCTTTGTCCAGCCAAGCATCCATCCAATCTTCATTGTTAAGCTTGATTAGATACATGAATAACTCTTCTTTGCTTTTGAAATGATAATAGATGCTGCCTTTACTCCGATTGTTAATCGTACATATGTCTTCCATGGAAGTTGCACTATATCCCTTTTGGGCAAACAGTTCCTTGGTATTACGTGCAATGTCTTTCTTTATCTGGGTAATATCTTTTCTTCGTTTAACTTCGATTGGAAAAACCTCCATAAATTAAACCGACTATTCGGTCTAATAGTATCACAGCACAAATACCCCGTCAATTCAATTTGCTCAGGCACCCTCTCATTTGCTGTTTCAAAAGGATGTACAAGAGAGTGCCTGACTACAATTCAGGAAAGAAGTCGTCACATCATACTTACGATCCAACCGATCCAATACGCAAATGGAATTAATAACAACTGTGCCAACAGAGTACCGAATAAACGGGATACGAGCATGCAACCATAAATCTGATTCATGCGATCCAAACGGATCTCGCCACGTAATGATTTATCACTGAGCAGGGAAATCCGCGGATCAATCAGGATGGTTAACAAAATAGTCGCTATTCCGTTAATTAACCCGGTTGATTGGGATGCAGCTACAGCCTGCCCTGGGTAAAGGTACGCTGCGTATAAGCTGGACAGGACACCTGTGGTATAGATTGCGGTTACCGCTACATTAAGTAGCATTAACCGTCTTGGCATCCCATGTTGTACCAATCGTTTGGCCATCTTCCAGGATGGCGGGGTGATGTAATACGTTGCATTTCTAATCTTGCTTCGCTTCAGCATACCGCGAACCATCGCAGGGATGGAACCGGCTGCTTCAAAATGTACAACCATTCTTGATGAGAGCTTCACCATAGTTGGAAAACACAATATGGCTAATGCCGTTCCAATTGTTGCCGCACCCATTAACCAGTGCAGCTGCGCCGCAAAGTGTGGATTGGTTCCACGTGTTGCAGTATCCACTAGATTACCTACCATCGGACCCTGGGCCATATTCGAGGTTCGAGAAACCAACAACAAGATACCTGCCAATGAAATGGCCAACGCGATTCTGCGGGTGCGTAGTCCACCAAGGCGGAGCGCGTATGACAAGCTGTCTGCGGCATGAATCAGCATGGTGAACAGCATAGGGATTGCCAGACTAAGACTAAACATATGTATGTACTCCTTTATATTCCTGTTATTGAACTTATTTCTTTCATGGACAGCATTATACTCCTCTGGCTTGCAAAAGTATAGGAACGAGATCCTTTTATATAAGTTGAACTAAAGAATGTTTACACTGGGACACTCCGATGACAGAACAACCTTCCGATCGCTGTTATCCCCAGATTTTTTGATTCCTTTTATAAAGGGGTAAATCCGGGGATAAAGGCGAACACTTCGTTTCTTCAGGTTTTTTCTGTCCTCTCCGTTTCGTGTAAATGTTTATTTCAATTTATATAGATCATCGGTAAATGCACTTACGACCTCGGATGTTCATCGTTTATCCCTCCCCTCAGAGGGTAATATACAACTAATCCATTATTGTACAGGAGGGTTTTATATGCCTTGGAACAAACAGGATTATCCGGTATCCATGAAGAATCTGGAACCACGTGTCAGACATAAAGCAATTGAGATTGCCAATGCTCTGCTCGATGACGGGTATGAGGAAGGACGCTCGATTGCCATAGCGACAGCTAAGGCGGAAGAATGGAATGAGAATCATCCCGCACCAGAAAGTTCGAAATCGGACTCCACATCTTCTTCCGATAATTCCAACCCTAAAAAGTCGTCTTCCACAGATCGTCGTCATTCCGAGCCCGTCTCTTCGTCCAAAAGTCATGACAACATCCATGTCGTGCCTACTGACTCCGGCTGGGCGATCAAGGAAGAAGGAAAGTCTACCTATCTGTCCACATTTGATACTAAGGCAGAAGCTGTAGATAAGGCCAAAGAACTGAGTAGCAAACAAAATATTCGAGCGATTATCCATAATCAGGATGGTCAGATTGCTTCTTCGATCAAGTCCTGAATGAATCGGATGACATCGGAAAATGGCTGTTTTCACAGTGAGCTGTCATCCACAGTTCAGCGAATATAAAATCATTGCATGAGCAAAAACAACAAAATCCCTTTTGCTGCTGAAGAGCAGTCAAAAGGGATTTTGTATGAACTTTAACTATCAAGACCTGAATATGATGCATACAGGTTATGGTTGTTCTGAAACGTATGGTTAATTGGATACCCCTCTAGCCACCGTAGTCCGTTGTGATATAGCAGCAGCGTTAACTGCCTTGGCTGCAGCCGATGGTATCGGCAATTTCACAGCCGAAGTTGTAACCACGGTTCCGCGAGCCGGAACACTAACGACGTACGTGATGACTTTGCTGGCAATCCATACGGCCAGAATCGTATATAAAGTTTCTTTTACCGGAAGAAAGAAAAGCGACAATCCCAATACAAAAGCATCGCTGACAAAGAAAACTGTTCCCAGCTTCCATCCCTTCCAGCGGCTAACCAGCACGGCGAGAATATCGTCTCCACCTGTCGCTCCACCGAATCGAAGCACGATCCCAGCGCCTACCCCTGTCAAAATACCGGATAGAACTGCCGGAATCCACAGATTTCCGTTAAACGACAATACCAGTGTGGAGTATCGTTCAAAGCCGTCATAGAATAGGGAAAATGCACCGACGCCAAGCAATGCCTGAATCATGAATTTCCAGCCTTTAAGGAACCAAGCCAGGATCATGACCGGAATGTCCAGTAACAACATACCGATAGCAGGTGATAAGCCTGTTGCGTATTTTCCGAGCAGGGCCAGACCAACAAATCCGCCCTCCGATAAATGATTCTGAAAGTTAATGTGATAATAAGCAAAAGCTAAAATAAATGTACCGAGTAGCATAATGGCGAATTTGATCGCCTCTGTTTTAACGTGTTGTAAGGTTAACGATGTTCTCTTCATTCAGGTTCCCTCGCAGTTTGTAGGTTGGTTTTTTAGACCGACCGTACCCTGCAAAAGGTAAGCCTGGAAGAAATCATCGTGTACGTCCTTCGAATATTCATTCCAATCCCCTCTTTCGCAGAGTCAGCCGTTTTTTTGAAACCGGTTGGTGTACTCTACAAGGGGCGCTATGTGTATGAGAGATCGTAACGTTTCCAGATCGTCCTTGGGGAGATTGTCCTTCGGGAACTCATGGTATCCTGATCCTTTCTGTTCTGTTGTGGTTAGCTGTGCTCAGTTAAACTGAAAAATAACTACAATGCGTAAGCTTGAACATTTAATTGTACACTTACACTTGGATTACAGTACCCTCTTTTGATCGCGGTTATCCCCGGATTTTTGGAATTCCATTTTCCCTCTGGGGAAAATCCGGTGATAGCTTATGCTTCCGAATCTGCTTTCATTCAAAAAGCTTTCAGACGAACGCTTCGCTTCTACAGATGGGTTCTGCACTCTTCGTTCCTGTGTAAATTGTAAATCCAACTTACAGCAGTTGCAAGTTCATTCAGTTTAAACACCAAAGCTAACTTGCTTGTTCTTCTATTATATAACACCAACGTGACCGGGTCTAAACAGTAGACCCCTCAAAAACAGGCATAAAGCAGCCTTTGGACTGCTCCAGCAGTCATACGGCAACACCAGGATAAGCAATGCTTGCTAATGGTGCAACCTGCTCCTTTATTCTATGACCAAAGCTTCCAAAAATAACTGTCAGTCACCCAACTGTGACAAATTGGGGCCTTTTTTTATTTTCTTGCGCTTTTTAAAGGAATCATTTTCCTTTCACACATACACTATAGCAAACGTAATCGGCTTATTCTTTGTGCAGTTCAGACGTTTCCAGACTTACTCTGCTGTTTATGGTATAATATAACAATTGAATCCCACTACCGTTTAAGCGAGGCGGATTGATGAAAACGTTAAAGCCAAGAGTCTTTATTGGCTGCTCGCTGGAAGCGAAGCCGATTGCAGCCGCAGTACACGAAAACTTACGTTTTTCAGCCGAAGTTACCCCTTGGTATTCCGGGGTTTTTAATCCAAGTAGCTATACCATGGACGATCTGGAAGTAGAGGTCCGTACGACTGACTTTGCCATTTTTATTTTTCATCCGGATGATATATCCAAAATTCGCGGGAAGTACTACGCGTCAGTCCGGGATAATACAATGCTGGAAATGGGTCTGTTTATGGGTCGTCTGGGACGAAAACGTATTTTTTTCATTCTTCCTGAGGATATTACAGACATCAAGGACACAACCAAGGTCGAAGGATTGCGTATGCCCACAGATCTGCTGGGGTTAAATCCACTCGTATATGAAATCCGTTCTGACGGAAAGTGGGCACCAGCCGTGTCCGTGGCATGTTCCAAAATCGCAGACAGTATTGAGGAACAAGGACGCTGGAGTGATCCAGAATTGGAGAACATCATTGAGAAGCATAAACGCACTGAGGGAGAAGCAAGGTTACAACTGCTTAAGTTGCTGCGGTTCTTTAGGGAATTGCTGCGTACCCGCAAAGCAGATGCCAAGATGCTGGAGCGAATGAGCGATGCCCTGCGTACTGCCTTTGTCTCTCATCCTCCATTCGCTGTACGTGGCACAGCCATATACCGTACAGATGACAGTGGTTACATCGAGCAATTATGTGGTAATGTTGGAGAACCGGGGAGAAAGTATGACTTGTCCGCTAACGACGACAAACAACCGGATGATCCCAAGCGCATCCTGGTGATTGATTCTTACCGGGAGAATAAAATCAAGATCAACCTGTATGATGATTACCTTGAGAAAGAGTATCTGCTATGCTATCCTGTAGCCAAGAGGTATGTAATCACCGTTCACATTATTGGACATATTGAAGCGGATGAGGCGGTATTTCAGCAGATTGACCTACAGAATCGTCAACTGTTCAACGCCATCAACGATTTGTTAGGAGGCGAACCGGAATGAAACCGGAAACGAAAAAAATAAGCAAGCGCTGGGGCAGCGAAAAAAAGGTACGCCTCAGTTCTGCGCCCGAATCATCACGACCGGTTCCGGAACCCAAGGAAGAAGATCGTTTCCACAAGCCGGCCGTACCGCTAACAACCATTGGGCCCTCCCTGAAGGGCAAGGAAAGACCTTATAAGGTCATCCTTGAAAAAGAGGCGTTCTACGAAAAGCCTCAATATCTTGCTTAATTTCTGAACACATCATCAAACCTGCCGCTGAATCGGCAGTATTCCATAGGCCCCGCCGCCCAAGGCAGGGGCTTTTTTGTTGCTCATTTTCGCTAAAATAAAGCTACTTCTACTCGTTGACCTGGTGCCATTGTGTTAAGGCAAGACATCCTTAAATCATGATCATAATCGTAATAGCAATTCATTGCAGTAATTCATTGCTTGTAATTACTTCTGTAGCAGACTGCATTGCATAAGGTTTATTTGGTTTATGGCCTTAGGTTTCCTGCAAAACCCATAAATTATACCTTATTTTGGAGCAGGCTTGTCCCTAAATCCCTAGCCTCACTCACTATCTGTACCTTTAGGAAAATGCGGTAATGTGTGCTTCCAATATTTCTCGGTTGTATTGTGTATCTCCATTACATATATTGATTATAATATAGGAACACATGTTCTGTAAATATAAAATTCCAATTAAAGGTTAAGGAAGTGAACATATGACATCCTCAACTTCCGCCCCATCCCCTGCGGATGAAGACCATCGTCTGATTAAAGGTCTGGTTGTGCGCACGCTATTGCTGGATGTACTTGAACGAGATATTCACACACTGGATACGTTGCTACTGAAGATGCCCGAAGTCTACATTCTGTCGCTGACCCGCATTCAAAACAATGTGCTCAAGGAGATGTTGGCCCTTCGTAAACAGATGAGAACACGCGGTGTCAAAGTACTGGAAGAGAAACGGGAAGCCGAGGGAATCGAAACTCTGTATATGTGCAGAGGGTATTGGCAACGGTTCTATATGCTGTGGACATTCGCACGTAATGAAGTCAAAAAAGAACTCAGTCGGCATCTGCAGATGGACTTGGCGCAGACTTGATACAACTCTGACAATATAGAACCCATTCCCAGCAAAACAAGTTGACCACGGAAGGTTACGTTCATTAAGATGGAATAGAGATATCCAACCATTCCAATAAGGCATGATATAGTTTCAACCGGATATACTCTCAACGTCTTATCAATCAAGGAGTTGTACTTCATGGATTTGAATACACATTCGATTAAACAAACACCCGCACATACAGGCATTGCCGCAGATGTAACAGAACTGATCGGCCAGACACCTGCCGTTAAACTGAACAGACTCACAGGCAGCAACTCCGCTGACGTATACGTGAAACTGGAATACTTCAACCCCAGTGGCAGCGTCAAAGACCGTGCCGCCTACAACCTGATCGTTCAGGCTGAACTTGCGGGACACTTGCTCCCTGGTGCTACCATTATCGAACCGACGAGCGGCAATACCGGGATTGGTCTTGCGATGAATGCCGCCGCCAAAGGATATAAAGCCATTCTGATCATGCCGGACAATATGTCCAAGGAGCGCATCAACATTCTGAAAGCCTACGGCGCAGATGTGGTGCTCACCCCTGCCGCGGAGCGGATGCCAGGTGCGATTCGCAAAGCAAAAGAACTTCAGGCAGACATTCCGGGAAGTTTCATTCCGCAGCAGTTCGAGAATCAGGCGAACCCGGACATTCACCGGATTACGACAGCTCCCGAGATTATGCAGCAGATGGAAGGCAAGCTGGATGCCTTCATCGCTACGGCGGGAACTGGCGGAACCATTACCGGCACCGGGGAGGAACTGCGCAAGCAGTTGCCCGATATCCGCATCTATGCGGTGGAGCCCAAAGGTTCTCCGGTGTTATCCGGTGGCGAGCCCGGACCACACAAGCTCGTCGGTACAAGTCCGGGGTTCATTCCGGACATCCTGAATACCGACGTGTGGGATGCCATCATCCAGGTGTCCGATGAGGACGCACTGGATACGATGCGGCAGCTTGCTGCCCGGGAAGGGCTGTTGCTCGGCCCTTCCTCTGGCGCTTCGGTGTGGGCCTCCCTTTGCATCGCGAAGGAACTGGGGCCGGGGCACCGGGTGCTCTGCATTGCGCCGGATACCGGGGAACGGTATCTGAGCATGGGTATTTTTTAACACAGCATAAATCTGTACACATCAAAAAGGGGCTTCCATATCCCATAAGTCATGAGCATGACAGAGGCCTCCCTTATTAGCTCTCATTGGTCATTGGTTCTAATGAACCTGACACACGCTATTCGCTCCTATTTGCGCAGGTCTGACGTGTAACGAATCACAGCGACGTTATTTCCCCAATTCGGTCGATTTCCAGGTTGAAACGCCATTTTCGACGGGATAACGTTACTGAGATTCGCTAGAATTTACATCACTTCATTATCACCCTAATAAGGTGCGGTAGGTTCGGTAGAATGTTGGAGCGATTGGTAGCGAGGAGCGAGGGAAAATCCCTCGAAAAAAAGAGAAGAGAAGTACATTGAAGGAATCATCAAAATAAAAAAATAAGCTCTTGCTCACATACGGATGGTGAATCCGCAGAGAACAAGAACTTATTTTGGCAAGAAACCTTATCATCAAAAATAAAGCAAGAACATTTAACGTAAGCTGGTTAGTGTGTCAGGGTTGTCCATTCCACACCTTCAGGAAGCAGGGCCGCAATGCGGTCTTTGGCTTCCTTTTTGGTATACAGCGATTCATCGAGAATGACCGCAGAACCGGAATCCGTGCTTGTCCGAATCAGACGTCCGAGACCTTGCTTCACACGCAAGAGCATATACGGAAGATCGATCTCTTCGTATGGTGCTGCCGACGCACTGCGTTTTGCATTGAAGACAGGGTCCTGTGGTGGATACGGAAGCGACCAGATCATGACATTGGATAATGACGGACCTGGAACGTCCAGTCCTTCCCACAGATTAACGGAGCACAGCACACTTTCCTCATCCTGCTGGAACGCCGCGATCAGATCACTGATCTCTCGGTCGCCCTCGTACATAAAGCGCAAACCTTCTGCTTCAGGTACATGAACGATGTCCTGCTTGAACGCGCGTAGCTCTTCCATCGTACGGAACAGAACCAGCGCACGTCCTCCACTCTCCTGAAGTAACGACACCGCATCACGCATGCGATTTTCGTTCTCCGGGTGCCCCGGCACAGCTTCATCGGTAATTTTCATCTTCATTTTGTCCGCATAATCATACGGAGAAGCCACCGAGAATGATACAAAATCATCAATGCCCAGGCTGTCCGCCACATAACGGAATGAACTGTCCACAGATAACGTGGCAGAGGAGAACACGATTGGAATACCTGTGTTGAACACACGCTCGTTCAGCATTTCCTTCACGGTGCGCGGCATGATCGATAAGGTCGTCTCATCCTCGCTCTCTTCCGCCCAACAGATGTAACCATCTTCCTTGCGGAACAAGGCAAGCGCAGACTGAATCATATCGAGATGTTCTTCCACGACACGCATCTGGTAACCATCCAGCGAGAACAATCCGCTCTCAAATACCAATTCTTCGCCGATTGCATCCAGCACACTCGTCAGACGTTCAATCTCACGTAGCAGTGGCGGCTCTACCCGAACTTCTTTCCGTTCCGAACCAGGGATCGCGACCGTATACGTATCCAGCAACGCAAACAGTCGCTCACTGCTCTCAATCGCTTCATCCACACACTCCGCGAGGGATTCACGAATCTCTCCTTCTAACAGGCGAGTGACGAGTTCCTCGAAAATGCGGTGTTTCAGCTTGTAGCTCAGTGCGTTCAGGGCTGCTTCTTCCAACAAGTGTCCTTCATCAAATACAACTGAACTGTGATCAGGCAGGAGTGGCAGTTGGCCCTCGCGTTTGCGCGCATCATAGGTCCACACATGCTCCATGTAATAATCATGGGAACAGATGATGATGTCTTTGGAACGACGGTAATGGTCACGCGACAGCGTCAGGCCGCAGCGTTGTCTTTTAGGACAAACAAAACAATCCTGGAACGGGTCCCAGTTGATTTTGTTCCACTGACGATCATTCAGATGTGGATACTGTTTACGGTCACCATACGGATGGAAAGCCTGAAGTGTACCCGGCGTATTCACAAAATCCGGCAGGCTCTCATGCACTTCTTCAATAACAGGCGCATCCTCATCCGCAAATCGCATCGCACTTAGTTTGTTCAGACAGACGTATTGGTCCGGTGATTTGCCCAGACGTGCGTCCACTTCCAAGTCCAGATGTGCAGCCAGCTTCGCAATATCTCCGCCGGGCTTCACAAGCTGTTCAATTAAGGACTCATCGGCACAAGCAATCACTGCCGGTTTGCCCGTATAACGTGCATAACAGACCGCGTAGAGCAGATAGACTAACGTCTTGCCTGTTCCGACACCGGCCTCCGCCATAATGGTCTTTTTATCTCCATAGGCCCGTTCGAGCTGGTACGCCATAAAAATCTGTTCATCCCGTACCTCGAAGCCGAACTCTGGCAAAATATCGTAAAAAACATCGGCAACCCATTCCCCGAGACGGGATACAAAAGGTTCAGCCGGATCATATGCAAAAGGATAACGTTGTGTAGACAATCCTAGGTCAGCCTCCATTCTTAGACGCGGTCCTCTTTCATTTTTCCGTTCAAAAAAGGCCGCAGGGCAAAAGTTAATTATCTCACGCGATGAAGCGGGTGACAAGCTTTTTTTACGAGATTATTTGCGAGGTTTAATGTATAGAACCAATTTTCAGGGAAAATATATACAGGAATCCACTTTAAGGAAAGGCGGTGCTCCACTCCATGAATCATCAGTCTTCACAACCAGAGCATTCCTCAGACAAATCAGCTGAGACATTAACGGATCGACAAGGGCATCCCATTACGGACAATCAGAATGTACGAACCGTTGGTAGCCGGGGACCGACTACGCTGGAGAACTATCATTTTCTCGAAAAGATTACTCACTTCGACCGTGAACGTATTCCGGAACGTGTGGTCCATGCCCGCGGCGCTGGCGCTCATGGCATATTTGAAGCATATGGAACGGCCGGGAGCGAACCAGTATCGAAGTACACACGTGCACGTCTGTTTCAGGAAAAAGGTAAACAAACGCCCGTTTTCGTTCGCTTCTCTACCGTTATACATGGCGGACATTCACCGGAGACACTGCGGGACCCACGCGGATTTGCTGTAAAATTCTATACCGAAGATGGCAACTGGGATCTGGTGGGTAACAATCTGAAAATCTTTTTCATTCGCGACCCGCTTAAATTCCCGGATATGGTACATGCCTTCAAGCCAGACCCGTTGACCAATGCACAGGATATGGAGCGGTTTTTCGATTTTGTATCACTAAGTCCTGAAGCTACCCATATGGTGACATTCCTCTTCTCTCCATGGGGCATTCCAGCGAATTATCGGCAGATGCAAGGCTCGGGCGTTAATACATATAAATGGGTCAATCAGGAAGGCACGGGCGTACTCATCAAATACCACTGGGAACCGCTCAATCAAGGGATACGCAACCTGCTGCAAAAAGACGCGAGCGAGATTCAGGGGCAGAACTTCAACCATGCGACATTGGATCTGTATCACGCTATTGAAAAAGGGGACTATCCCGAATGGGAGCTGTGCGTTCAAGTGATGGATGACGGCGAGCATCCAGAGTTGGATTTCGACCCGCTGGACCCGACCAAGTTGTGGCCGCAGGAGCAGTTTCCTTTTCTACCTGTGGGCAAAATGACACTGAATCGTAATCCCGAGGATTATTTCAATGAAGTGGAGCAAGCAGCGTTTGGCACAGGTGTATTGGTAGACGGGCTGGATTTCTCAGATGACAAACTGCTGCAAGGACGGACCTTCTCCTATTCGGATACCCAGCGTCACCGGGTGGGTGCGAACTATCTGCAACTACCTGTGAATGCACCGAAAAATCGGGTAGCCACGAATCAGAGCGGAGGACAGATGCAGTATCAAGTGGATCGTGCGCCGGGTCAAAATCCGCATGTGAACTATGAGCCTTCATCGCTCGGTGGGTTAAAAGAAGCACCCCCACGTGGCAAGGAACATGAACCACTGGTGGAAGGTCGACTTGTCCGCGAGAAGATTGAGCGCACCAATGACTTTGGACAAGCGGGTGATACGTACCGGGCATTCGAGGATTGGGAGCGGGATGAGCTAATCAGCAACATGGTCGGCGCGTTGGCACAATGCAAACCGGATATCCGGGAGCGTATGATCTCTTACTTCACCCAAGCGGATGCGGATTACGGTCGGCGCGTCTCTGAAGGGTTGGCCTCTGTACCAACCGATGATAGCGCAACGGTCCAACCGAAACATGAACCCAGTGTCGAGCAAGCAGAGAAACGCAGTCGTGAGACGGACGGATATTAAAATAGCTGGACAGCGTTTAGACTGATAAGTCTGACACTGTTAGTACATTTGAGTATTTTGAGTAAGCAAATTCCGTTCTGAATTAAACATAGCCCTGATCGTCAAGTTGCCCGTTGCAGCTGCTATCAGGGCTTTTTCATGACTAGTTTGAGTATAATCTTCACTTCAGGATGTAGGCTTCTATTTATTTTAGGTTGAATGAAGTTCATAGGAGTGGATCATAAGTAAAACTGGTACTCTGAGGATGGAAAAGCGTACTTCTCTACGTTCATTTCAGATGATTCTTCGTTAAATGAGAGCTATCACCCAATGGAAAGATTACATAATTCACGTGATATTACAGGCAGTGGAAGCTTGCAGGCCTGACCTGCCTGCATGTACCTCCATCTGATCAGATGATTATTGATGATAACGCTTACAACATTTACCATAAAGCTGTGTCCTAGAGATTACACCTAACCAGCCGGCATGATCTATCTCATAGGTAACGGTCTGCTACACGGCTACCACATGCTCTTCATTCTATTCCCAATTAACCAAGGAGGTTTACGTAATGAAATTATTCCCATCCACATCCACTCATGTATCTGCACGATCTGCACGTTCTCTGAAGGAACGCTCCCTCAAATCCAAAATGGCCCATATCTGTCTGAGCGCCGCGTTCCCTCTATTATTAATTGGTGGTGGATCGGTTGGTGCAGCAGAACTGATCGAGAGCAGCTTGCAAAATCCCTCTGAATCGGTGGCGACTTCGAATATCGCACTTGCTGCGGGTGATCTGTATGTGTCTCCTGGCGGCTCAGCCAGCAATCCGGGAACACTGAACAGCCCTACGTCACTCGCTAACGCATTGACCCAGATCGCCCCAGGCAAAACCATCTATCTACGAGGCGGAACTTACAGTTTCTCCGAAACCATTACCATTGAGCGTGGCAATAGCGGTACATCCGGACAACGTAAAAACCTGGTGGCGTATGGATCGGAAAAACCGGTCTTTGATTTCTCAGCTCAAACCTTCGCTTCCACCAATCGTGGACTGCAAATGTTTGGAGACTACTGGCTCGTCAAAGGACTTGAGGTTAAGGGTGCGGGCGACAACGGAATTTTCATCGGGGGTAGCTATAACCGTCTGGAGCAGATCGAAGCTCATCACAACCGGGATACAGGTATTCAAATGGGACGTTATGCTTCCACCGCAGCGAAGAGTGAGTGGCCTGCCTATAACGAAGTCATTCGCTCTTACTCCCATGACAACTACGACCCGGATAATGGAGAAGATGCGGACGGCTTTGCCGCAAAACTGACTGTTGGCCCCGGCAACCTTTTCGACGGCTGTATCGCCGCGTATAATGTGGACGATGGCTGGGATCTCTATAGCAAAACGGACACAGGCGCCATCGGCGCGGTTACGATCCGCAACAGCATCGCCTACGCGAACGGGGCAACCGCAGACGGTACTTCTACCTCTAACAGTGATGGCAACGGCTTCAAGCTGGGCGGTGAGAAGATTGCAGTGAATCATATTGTGGAGAACAGCATTGCGTTTAATAATAAAAAGCACGGCTTCACTTACAACAGCAATCCCGGTTCGATCCAGATGAAAAATAACACCTCCTGGAACAATGGGCAAAGCAACTTTGCCTTTGATGTAGGCACCCACATCTTCACCAACAACCTGTCCTTCCAAGGCGGCGCCAGTGACAAAACAAGCGGAACCGACGTCAGCAGCACTAACGTCTGGTGGAAGAACAAAAAAAGCGAGAACGCCAAAGGCCTGCTCGCCAGCGCAGCCGACTTTGTCTCCCTCGTGCCTTCGGTAACACGTAGCGCGGACGGAACACCTGTATTGGGCAATTTCCTGAAGCTTGCAGGTGGTAGTGATCTGATCGGCTCGGGTACGCCATCGGGTAAGAATATTGGTGCGCGGTAAGTGGTAAGTACTAAGATAAAAGAATAATTTAAAAGCAAGATCCCCTCCCCCATGCCAGCCTGATCGGTGGTAATGGAGGAGGGGATTTTTGAATTGCTGTGTATTGTTTACTTTCTTCTAGGTTGAAAGATACTCACACTCACGTTTTGCCTAAAACCTCAATGATGAGTCTACCGCCTGTGCGAAAACCTTGTTCGAATGCCGCTTCCACATACATGGACGTGGATTGTCCGATCAAGTCTATCAGTTGCTCCAAGGCATCGTATTGATTCTCGGTAAGCTGTGTTTTGTAACCCTTCATGAGGTCTGATATTTGACGATTGATCTCCTGATATTCGGAGTGCTCAGGATGAATCGACTCGTCCAACCGCAGGTTTCCGTGAAACAAATCTTCGATCAGGTTTGACATGTTATCCTTCATGGTAGGTTCACCTCAGGAAGATTTTAACTCATAGGATAAGGTGAGATGGGAATTTAGCGGGAAATCCGCTAGTTTTTTATTGAGTCGAAATTAAAGTTAAACCATGCCTCAAACACCAAATGAAGCTTATCTTGCTATAGTCTCATATATAGCAACTATGAATGAGGCGAGTGGGACATTTCAACGGCTATAATGATTAGGTTGGCTGACTATCATCAGACCAGTAAAGATTATCTTTTGAATCGGACGGATGTAATAGTGCCTTAACCATCAAAGTGGTTCGGCTTGAGTTTTACATACCCGAGGCCATGTCCTTTCATACTGGAAGAAAATCCAAAATAGTACCTTATTAATGAATGCATCTTTCAAATTTTTATAGGTGTTCGTCCGTAAGGATCATTAGCCATAAGATCGAACTTTTATAAATGATTGTCGGCGTCGATCCTCTTATACTAGCCAAACTATTTTTCGCCAACACTAGAATGTGATTCTTAGTGTATTGCCAAGGGACAAGACGATTTGTTCCCTATTCTCTCCTGAAATAATTGTCGCAGGGTCAACAGGTACGATATCAATCATATCATTACAACAGTACTCGTTTAGAACTGCTTCACCAGCACAAGCCCCTGTTACTACGGATTTAATTAGTATCCTCATATATTCATCATCACCCCCAACAAAGAAGGACCATGACAGTCACCCGTCACAGCCCCTATTTCACTACAGTGTATTCAGATTCGAATTCAGCCTGCTTCATGTATTTCAGTGTCCCGGGAAACTGAACAAAAGGAAAGATCTCATCTGTATGCGTCGAGCTGTTCCCTTCGAACTGATGGCCATAGCCGGAATGATCTTCTGATGAACATATTTGTACCTCCCTCCTGTTACAATACCAATTTCTTTATTTCGCTAGCCATTTAGATTCATCACCATCCCCAACAAAAAAACTACCTAAATGGTAGTTTTCCGAATTCGTCTTTTTAGTTGTTGTTGTCTATTTTCAATAATCTTCTTTCCATTTTCCAATTCAAGCTCTCTATCTTCGATTATTCGAGCGAAGAATAACTTTTCGTTAGTTGATTTAGAAATTATATATCCTAATAACGAGTACAGCACTAAGATACCTAGTAAAACTATTAGAATTGTTGGCCCAACGCCTTGTATAAATTTTTTTATATCATGTGACTCTAAAAATGATTGATAACCACTTTTATAAATGGCTGAACCCAAAGAAACGATCAAGCCAGCTGACAGTATACCTACCATTAATGGTAGAACTGAGTTACCACTCTCCTTTGTTTCAGTTTTAGTTTTTAAAATTTTTAATTCGTCAAGAGTTCTGTCTTTGTGTCTTTCTTTAAAACTATAATATTTTTCAATATAATCATCTTCAAGTTGTCTGTTTAACATCTTCTAGCTCCTCCCCTATGTCATAGCCCTCTTTTCTTCACAAGTATCTGGCACTTACACTTCGGTGCCAATCAAAATAAACCCGAGTATTTTCTTCCAGTGTACACAATCCTTATTAGCAATTTGATCGACTTTCTTTGTCGGATGTTGTGTATAAGACCTACTAGGATTTTTCTGTATCTTCCCATTAGAAACCGTAGTATAGCCCTTTCAAAAAGATCATTACAGCCGAACTTACACATAGGCATCACAATGTTCTTATAATCTAGTCGTTCTTCCAATGAGCACTTCGATCTCTTTTTAATATGCGCTGCAACCAAAATATCCACGGGATATTTATTTGGCCAAACGTTTTGTATCAAGATTTTTAAGAGTTTCTAAATGAAGTATTTCCTGCTCATACTCTGCTTCAGTAATCTCTGGTTGGTAGATTTAACTCCTTAAATCGAAAGATGTCAAAAAGAGTTCAATTAATTCGTCTCACAGTACGCTGAAACCTCTTATTAAATTATTGTCAGCATATCCAACAACCCGATTAAATTCTATGTACGGAATTGAGTGTTGTTTAATCTCATCAAGAAAATAAACATACGTTCTCACTAGATCAGGGTTAAAACGCCTCACATTTAGCCATATGAAAGCAAAAGAAAAAGCACCACAATGGCTGTCTTATTTATTTCATATAGAACCTTCCTTGTTCACTCACATAAATTACTCCTTCTTTTTTTAAAAGATCATCTAAGTAGGGTGTTAGAAAGAACAAATTCACTCCTAGTTTATTAGCGATTTCCTTTTTAGTGATCCCTTCAGCGCCACTGATTGCTACTATATCAAAAATTCTCTTTTTTATACTTAAATATTTTTTCTTGGATTTTTCTTGTTCAGATTCGTCATAAAAAGGAATTTTCATTAAGTAATTGAAATGTTCAGAATTCACTTCATTGTTTTGTTGTACACTTTCAAGTTTAAGCAAAGCCTCATTGAGGTCTTGTTTAAGTTGTTCATTTGCTTTATTGTTCTCTTTTGTTTGTTCCAACAGTTCAACCACTTCAACGATATCATGTTGAACTTTTTTGTTTTGAAGTAGATTCATAAAATTATTCTCGTTTACAAAATCACTTGGAGCATAAAGAACCTTGTGCTTAAATAACAAAACTAAAAAGAAAGCTGCTACCAGTCCAATAGGAAACAACATGACGAACCACACAAATACCTTTTGAATTTCTAACGGAAGGCCAAGCAGAACTGTTGTACCAGCCAATTCAGCTATGCCGGCAAATATAGCTATTATTGTAAGTGGATTCTGAACTTTGTTTTTATTGTTCATATCTCTCAACTCCCCGAACTATAATAACCGGATTTCCAAAATGATACAATATGTGACAATCAACTATTTTTAGTACAAATGGGTCTACTACAGAATTTCTTCACTCCATCCCATCTGCCCCATACACAATCTTTACATTTCTCAGTGCTTTCTAGGACGAATTTCTCTTCCGTCTTCTAATGCGATCACTGCAATCGCCCCAATAAAAAAACCGATCCATGAAGGAACGATTTTATCTCTGATATGTATGATTTTTGATGTTCTGTAAAAAAAGGATCACGGACGTTTCGTCACTCATACTCTCATCCTCTTTTTAAGGAGATATCAGATCAATCCTTAAGAGGGGCAGCCATGCAAATGATTGAAAGACCCGTTAGGACTCAGCATCAAAATTCATGGCAGGTCAGTGGGCATCGAGACCCCCTCTTCGCTTAGAACTGACGTGTCGGCAATCCCATGACGTCTTAAAGGTACGACTTGCTTCGAGCCCTCCAAGAAACATGTTTTATCGGAACCGATCTTATGACAGGAATGTCATTCGGGATCAATTAAAAAGGCAACTGGCGATTCTTGTCATCCCGAGCAAGAAGAATCGCCTGTTCGCCAAGCGAATCGTTATGATAAATTGGCATGTACATCCAAGGCTTTTTTGATATTGGATTCCATTATGATCTGGCTTGTTTGAGTTTGAAGACAACCCCTAATTATTCGAGCGGATCATTCTTGTATGAGGAAATAAAATTAGTTGCTGTGAAAAACTGATTGTCAAGAGTTCCTGCTGGAATCACAGTACCATCTATCTGATAAATGTATGTTTTTCCATCAGGTAAGATATATAGTGGTATTGCGGAAAAAAATTTGAATTGTATTGACTCTTCTTCTGCTTAAAATGGGCCGTGTTTTTGCCCTGCTGGTATTACATTAAATGTACCAGGCTCATATATATCACCAGCTCCGGTTCTTAGTCTTCCTTTATGAAAAAAAATCGTCTGAACAGTAGGATGGTAGTGTTCAGGAAAGGTTGCTCCTTTTTCAACCTTTGCTAATTCAATTGTAGCTCCACTTACTGGATCAGCAAAAAGTACCTTGTTATAAATCCCATCCCAAGGTAGTTTTTTCCAGGGATGCTGTTCGTGATTTCCAAGTTTGTAGAAATTATTTAGTAATTATGGCGGTATCGAAAAGTTACTCATTTTCTTCAGCTCCTTTTGTATTGGTAATATATATGAGCAAATAACTGTTTTAATTACAAATTTCCATTCAGAAAAATTAGATTTCATCTGATCCTTAGAGCCAAAAAACTAAGAAGAATTACCTCCCTATTAGTAGATTATTTTGGGCAAACAGAGAAATTTAATTAATGCCTATCAACCACTGAACCACTTGCGTCCTTTTCTATAGTATTCTGGGATGCGGTGACATAAAGAAAACCATATTTCTCCATAAACTCCTGCTGTGGGTGGTTCTGCTGATGCTTCTGTAGCCACAATGATCCTCCCCATATTGAAAAAGTTTCTCTTAACTTTCAAACCAAGAAAAAGGCCGGCATATCTGCCGACCAGTTTTATCAGTATTATCTTGTGGAAACATATTTTCACACAATGCTAACTTGTCAATCCGTAAGTCGAATGAACTGCCGTTAAGCTTTTTTTCATTCTAATAACAGTCATAAAAACAGCGTTAGGAAAAATACTCCTAATTAACATTTACAGTAATTTCAAAGTTTTTTACAGCCTCATAGTCCCACGGTCTTTGGTAATTAAATTTCAACTTTCGTTTACCAATTACCATTGCAGTATAGGTTAGTGTTCGGATACTTGATCCCCCACTTATTTTTTGATCACTAGAACTATGCTCTGATTCAAGGATAACTACATTCTTTAACTCGGGAAAGAACTCTTCCATCCAAATATATCCTGTAGATGGGTTCCATGTTAAAGTAATTTTAATTTGATCTCCTACTCTTAAGTGAAAGCATTTTCCGTTGTCTGATTCGCTTATTATCATTAAAACCAGCCAGCCTTCATCAGATTCTATTTGAAATTAAAATTAATGGAACTTAATTGTATTCTCCTCAGTGTATTCAATATTCAGTTGATCTAAAACCTTCTCTTTAGCTTTTACAAACGACTTAGGATCATTAATCAAGTCAGTGGCACTCCATGCCTCGCAGTACTTCCTATTCCGATCATCTCTTAATTCGAGATAATCATATGGTAAGTAGCCATATCCCTTGTCTCCCCAATTTTCACTCCAAGAATTTTTAAATTTGAACATTGAAGTTCCCTCATCATACCCTACTACACATATCGCATGCCCTCCAACCATTTGACTGTCACTAGGCATTGGGATTTCTCCGGTTTTCCCTACCTCGTCTTTCCACCAATTCATATACACCGGTACACCTAGAACAAATGGGCCATTAACCAAAAGACTTTTTTTCATGGTTTCTAAAGAATCCAGACTTGCATATGCCTTAATTTTATATTGTTCGGCATTTTCATCAGCCTCGGATTGAGGAGTTCCCGGTTGGCAAGGAACATACGGCCAGTAATGTTCCTCACTCACCCCTTTAGTTGCTAAAATATCCAAAGCCAAACGAATGTAAGTCCCTTCTCCAGGAAGCCCGTCAATTTCTTTGCATTTTTGATATAGATATCTTGGGGAGAGCTTAAAATAATGTTTATGCTCTTGCTGCTCTTGCCATTCTTTCATACCTACAGTACATGCAAACCCCACACAAGTTCCCTCGTTTTTCTGATCTCTTATTGGTGTTAAACCCTGAACCTCAAAACGTTGCGGAACTGTGAACTGCGGCAGAATAGAAGACATTAGGATATCCCTTTTATCTACCGGAGATGGAATGAGTCCTAATCCTTTAGAGTCTTGCATTTTTTTGTTCCTCCTTTTGTTAATTTAGGTACGAGCTTATATTTTCCTTTCTAATAAATATTATTTTTCCAAAATTGACCTAACTATAAATTTTCACCAGGTCTAACATACTGAATGACGTTGCGAATAACTTAACACTAAGCAGGAGATCACTTCCCCAGTCTAAAGGCCTGATGATCCGCACCTCAATTAGTTCACTTTATTGTCCAAAACAATGACTCTAAATTTATCTACTAACTGACACGCTACATAATGTCGGAAGCATTATAGAATGAGGTAATCCCATCAAGTATTCGCCGAAGGTGAGTACTTATGCGTCAGCTCTGTCAGGTGACTTTGATCCACACTTCTTCATGTCTTTCTTACTTTCAAGTAGTATCTTCCCCTTACTGGTCATTGACCATTTCCTTGTGGTCAATTGAGAAGTCTTCACATCATCATCTGGTAATTGTAAAACTGTGGAAGCAGCTCTTTTTTCAAGTTCGATAATCAGCCATCAGTAACTATAGTAACTTACTTAAAATGATGATGAGGCCAACTAATACCAGCGTGTTTACTATGATCTGTACGCAAATGATCTCGGGCGGCTGCCGGGCGAAGGTTCGCTCCGAGCAAAAGAGTCCTTGCCATCGCTAACTTATTCCTGATCCATAATACCCAGATTAATTGATGATCTTACAAAAGTATGTTCATCAGTAAGCCAGTCCATTTTAGGACTGGTTTTGTCAGTCATTTGACAGGATCTCCGAAGGATACTAAGAATCCTTTCAAAAGAAATGAGTATGTAACTGCACTATGGCATTGGTGATAACAGGTTGGTCAATTCATTAATTGAGACGTTCCGTGCCTGGTAACACTGAACAGACTAAACATTAAAACAAAGTTTGAAGGTAACATTCATTTTCAAAAAGGTCAGTTCACTCCCGTGTAAAATGGACAGTTCAATACTATGTCGACTGCAACCTCTTATCGGGCAGCGCGGTAAGCTCAGAATGGCGCTGATCCAACCAAGCACCTTTAACAAATAATAGCATTAATTAATAAACTTGACTTATACTGACAGTAGTAATACTATATGTTTATATAAATGGAATATATTACAATTTAAATATTTATTTTGGAATCTTATATTATCAAGATGGGTATCAGAGCCTACCATGCTAAGATATCAATGCGTATAAATGAGTTTTACATTTTGTCCTGCAACACATAATCATTGGCAGGCATTCATTTTACATATACATTCCTACTTCATAGAGTTTTCTAGCCTGTAAAGTTCTACCTCTTAATTTCTTTTTTAGTAAAGAAAAAAGGGGAAGAACCATCTTTAAAAGAGAGGAGGGCAAGAGGCTTTAAACTGCAAGCAGGTCTATTTGTCGTAACCGCATGTTTTGGTAAAAGAATACCCATAACAAGAAAGGTGGAATTTATTGCTATGAGAAAATTGATTAGTTTAGCTCTTATTCTTGTTCTAGTGCTTTCGTTTAATGTAGCTGCCTATGCAGACGGTGATGTGACTCAAGCCAAACCGTTGACAAAGGAAGAAATTATTAATTCCAAAGAATTCAGTGAAGCTGTGAAAGCGGCTAAGGCTGAATTTGAATCGCAGAAGGCTGATAATGCGGGTGGTCCAGTTCTGTTTGCGCCTGCTCCGAAAGTATCTCACATTAATGTATACGGTGTCGTATCTCCTAATGGCGGCCAAGAAATTTACGGCTACAATAACAACCCGCTCTCCACAACCAATGATCACGGTGGTGCTTGGATTCAGTGTATTACTTTCCAGATCGGTTATGACAGCAGTCACTACGGCAAACTCGCCGGCAATACAATGACTAACAACTGGTCTGAAGCTATTGATCTGGACGGTGATCGTGTCGTAGATGCTTGGGCCCATTCTTGGGTTTATGAAGCGCCTACTACAGGGGGACAATTTGTAGGTACAGTCTATTCCATTAATATTCCAACACAGTGGACCGCTTGGATTAATGTTCGTTAACAGGAAGGATGTAATATGAATATTGGAGGCATTGGCTATCCTGGTTCTATCCTGAGGAATACGGAAAGTAAGCCCAAAAGCTCATCAGCTTTGGACACAGATCGGATCGCACCTAAGCAACTTTGGAACGAGCTAATCATCCGTTAACAAGCGCGAATGGCTCTGCCCTGCTTGCGATAGAAAATCATTTTTAGCGACTCTTCTATCCTATCAGGTTTGATGGACACGGATTTGATTCTTGATCAGTCGCAGGGATATACATCCCTGCGACTTTTCTTATTGTGACGTTAAATGGCCGACTTTGTACAAGAATCACCTATTGCACAGCAGACTAATTTCCCTCTGTTTGTATGAAAACAAACGTACTCTCGTCGGATCGTTCTTCTGAAAAGTCAAGTTCAACCGATCAAAGTTTCTTCCCCCCTTCACATCTGTAATTTCACACTCTGCCATGTACCGTACCATCTCACCTCTGGCCATCTTGACCCAGGTTGCCTTTTCAACCAACTTCCCATTGAGCATTTGTCCAAATAAACATGTAATGAACCGGGTTTCCTCCTTCAGAAACGGCAAAATATTTTTGCTATATTCTTTGGAAGCCAAGTTTAGAATTCAGTTGCTTTCCGATTGAAGCTGATCTGCGAGTTTGCTGCCCCAGAATATTGATATGAGTTGGTCATCTCCGAGTTACATAATAACCTTTTAGTAATCGTGCTATCATATGGATTCCTCCAATGTCTATAAACAAAATATGCGATTGGAATAGAGGTACCTCTATTCCAATCGCATATAACTAAACTAGGTTACCCCGGTGTTAAACCATTCTTCGATTACTGTGCACACAAAAATAGCCCTAAACCACTATTTAATTCATTGTGCAAAGAATATCGAAGAATTAGTTTAACACACGTAACCTCTCCGTTCGTATCAGATAACGCGATACTAACATGACTTGATATTTTTCAGGTTTAGCTTTTGGCTATTCCAGGAAACTTATTTCCGAAATATTCGTCAGATAGTTCCCCTTCAATTGTATACTCAATGTCATAGTAATATTCTGCGATCTCTGTCTTAGGATGAAGTAATTCAAGACAAACTCTAAAGAAAGGATAAAGTCTATTTCGGTCATTGATTATTAACTCAATACATTTGTACTCTACAATAAAATCTTTTAATTTTAGATCCTCAGGTAAATGATCATCTTCTTCTTTTAAATAATTATTTTGACAATTAGCAATCATTTCTTCGAAGAATATAATTGAACTTGCCTTTAGTTTTTCAAAATGATACGTCTCATTGAAATGGTTTTGTAGATCAATTAAATCCATATGAGTCCCTCCTATTTTCCAGATTTGAGGTAATCAAAAATCAGGTTTCCCTTTCCATCTATTCTGCCGTAAACTCGTACATGATTTGGAGCTTTAGCCACTTTTAATTTAACAATGTACAAATTTCCTTTATGTGTTATCTGTTCACCTTGCGATAGGAGAATAATACCGTTATCTCCCTTTCTGGCATTAGCCAACCCTTTTTGCATCGCTCTAGCAAACTGCTGATTTAAACTTAGTTTTTTAAGAGCATCAAAGGTAGGTCGTGCTATCCAACGAGATGCGGGAAGAAGTGATGAAGACGATCCGCTGATGCCAATTGCGCTATTTACTCGTCCAGACAAAAAACTACCTGCTACTGAGGTCCATGCCACCTTAACATCATAACTATCTTGTCCGTTTTCATAAGCTGACAACAACTGACCTTTAGCCACATTCGCATTGAATGGGGAATTAATAAATGCACCGCTAGTTTGAGTTAATTGTGCATATAGATTGGCAAATTTAACACCTTTATCCCCGTAGACCTTAGTAAAGACTTTGTTTAAGCTAGATTTGTAAGATTTATCCCCTTTCATCGATGCAGTTAGCATTTTCTCAATCTCGTAATACGTTGAGGTTTTGCGATGCCCACTTGGATCTACATATTTTAGAGGATTATTACTTACATAGGAGTACAAATTCAAACTCAGCGGATCATTCAGTTCTCCCTCGTACGTATCCTCTCCAATGAAACGTGCCATACCTGGATCATACCAGCGTGCTCGCAGATATTGCAGCCCTACAGTATCATCCCAATATTCTCCGGCATAGCGAAGCATATTCGGTACGGTTTCTTCCGTCGTTAACGGTCCACCCCAGATGTCATAGGTGTAACTGTTCAGCACTTTTCCTGCATCGTCCACAAGGCCAACGACATCGCCATGACCGTTCAATTGGTAGTATTCCAGTTTACCTGTTTGTTTGTCCTGTCGAGCCCATAATTGCCCATACAGATCATAGATATAGGCATATGTCAGCTCTACTTTTCCAGACGTTACAGTGGCCTCAGCCATGAGTTTGGCTTCTTCATCGTAATAATAACGAATCGTTTGATCGCTTTCCGTACGTTCATACAACAGTCCATCTCCATTATAGCTGTAGGTTACCGTTTTGCCTTCACCCGTTGCTTTAATCAGACGATTCTGGCTGTCATACGTGTACTGTGCATCCTTTAGACCGTATACCTTACCACTTCCGGTACTGTACCGGTTACCGTTCGGGTCATAAGTATACGTTTCTTTTTGCGTGCCCGTTTCGGTCTGAATCCGGCTCAATTCATCGTATGTGTATTGATCAGTTTCCCCATTCTGTGTACGGGACGTGATGTTTTTATTACCATCATATTCATAGGCGAACTGTTGCACCGCAGATGTTCCTTGAGAGATCGTGATTCCCGACAGGTCATAGCCATTGAACTGGTAGCTTGTGCTGAGGCCCTTGCCAAACGACAATTTCTCCAGCAAGCTATTGGACGCATAATTGAATGTCATCCGATCCACAGGCGTCGTTCCCGATGCTGCGAGTGCAGAAGCCCCTCCTGAACCCGAGGTAATATCCATGGAGGTTACCCGATTCATGGCATCTACTTCGCCGTGAATGCGCAAGGATTGTCCTTTGGCATCCGTTAAGGTATACCCTAGACGTTGCTGGGTATTGTTTTCGTAATCAAGTCGTGTCCCATCCGGGAACGTCAGTCCGTTCAACATCCCATCTGCTGCTTGATAACTGTACGTGGTCTTTCCATGATCATCGGTCATCGATGTTCTGCGGCCAATCTCGTCGTACGTATAGGATACATTCGTATCCGGTGCTTTCATACCTGTGAGCATATTGTCACTGTTATACGTATACTCTGTTACTTTCCCAAGTCGATCCTGTTTTTTAATCAGATTGCTTTTCTTATCATAATATAACGTTGTCGCATACCCGGCTGGACTCGGATGCGTTTGTTTGATGAGTCTTCCCAATTCATCATACTGTTTTGTGACTGTTTGCGTATTCGGTGATACGATCTGTGTCACTTGGCCTTGATAGCTATAGAAGTAGCGACTTGTCTCTTGCTTCGGTGTGGTTACCGTCGTGATTTGTCCAAGCGCATCATACGTATATGTCGTTCGTTGACCGTTACCATCGATAGATGCAATTACGTTACCATCGATATCATACTCGGTTTGTTGTAACGGAACATATGCACCATTCCTATATTCTTCCACCGCCGTCACTCGACCAATTAAATCCTTCTTCTCTCGTGTGCGATTGTCAGCAGCATCCTTATAGGTCACCGTTTGGGCCACAGCATCAATGTTGGTTGTTCCGGTGGTCCCGTCTGGATACTTCGTCTCTATCACTTGCCCAAACGCGTCGACTACAACTCTCGTAACATTGCCTTCAGCATCCTCAACAGCCGTTACATTACCTTCGCGGTCATAGGCGTATTTATACGTAGCCTCAGCCGTCTGCTCTTCTACCAAAAGACCTAACGGATTATACCGCTCGGTTGTGACAATGCCATCAGCCGATGTATTTGTAATGATGTTCTTAACATCATCATACGCCGTAGTTGATTTCGTACCATCAGCATGGACAATTTGTAGAAGTCGCCCTCTCTTATCATACTGATACGATTCCTGTTCCCCGGATGCATCGGTTGTCTTTTCCAGTTCACCAGCATTCGTATATTGATACGATTCCACGAGGGCTTCTGCTTTACCAGCAGCATCATTCACGGTTATGGACTTGGATTTCACCAAATGCCCTGCATTAGCCTGATAACTCAACGTCGCTACGCTGTCTTTAGCTAAATAGCCGCCTTTATCCGTGGTGCTGGTGACTCTTCCTTTATCATCCAACTTCACTTCCGATTCAGTGAGCAACTGCCCGCCGTATCCATTTTTAGTTGTGCTCCGCAGAACGGAACCTTGGCTGTTATAGGTTGTTTCGGTGTATCTCTCCAAGGTACTATTAATCTTGCTGGTCGAACGAATAGGTTTGATCCAGTGATATGGAGCCTTACTCGTTTCATACGCATAAGTGGATTCTTGTCCGGTACTGCGCTTTTCTGAAGTCACCATTCCATTGGTATCATAGGTCATGGTCGTGGTTAGCTTCTCGCCTGCACGTCCACCCTCACTAACCCACTCCGTCATTTGAGTCGGAAGGTTTCGCTTCGTCTGGTTATCGTACTGCAACTCCGTGGAATAAGTCACGTCATCTCCAGTTAACGTGTGCTTATCTGCGCGAACCAAATCTGGATGAGCTGCAGCGCTAAACGTTTTGGAGAACGTCCAAGTATCTGCGGTGTTCTCTGCTTTCACTTTCGTTGTCCATGTTGCGGATTGACCGTATGCTTCCAGATCTTCTCCAGAGTACTCAAAGTTAACCTTGTCCAGAACGCCTTCGCCATCCGTTGTGCTAAACTGGCTTTTGCGCTCTCTTACTTTGAATACAAAATGGGAGGAAGCTTCGCCAATCTGCTTCAGCGCTGGAATATATGCATAATCCGTTATAGCTGATGAAGGGCTTGTAATGCGCGATAGCAACGCTGTATGCATCACACCTTGAGCATTTTGGTTGCTTTGCAAGTCAGGCAGGAAATTGAATTTGGATTCCGGATAATAGTACGTATACGTCGTTGTGCGATCGAGAGCATCCGTGTATTCTCGCAAAATGCGAATGCCTTCGTCCTCGCGTTGCGTGTACGTTGCTTTCCGATCTGTTCCGGCAAGCTGTACAGTAACCTTCAGGTTGTCATAAGCAAATGTCAGCGCCTGACCTTCGCTGTTTTCAATTCGTGCAATAGCTTGGTTTCCGTTCAATGTCGTATAGTCAAAATTCACGCTATTGCGGTAGCCATCTGTAATTTGCAACAGTTCTCCGGCTTCATTAAATAGATAATCATAGCCGTTACGGATGGATAGACGATAACTGCTAGATACGCCATCAACAGTCACGGTCGCATCTCGCTTAACGGTTAAGTCATTCCATACGTAACCTTCCAGTTCCAGGTTCGAGTTTAAGCGGTAATAGCCCACGCCTGGAATCAGAATATATTGATTCTCACCACGCTTTTCCATGAAAGGAATGTCCCAACGCCAGCCTTGCCCCAATCCAGCAGAGAGTTCTTCCTTGCGTGGCGTAACCATATTGGAATATGTCTGTGTCGTTTCGTCATATTCAACGCCCAGCTGTCCACTCGCTCTAGCGCTGTCATAGACGCGTGTCAGATCAAACGGAATGAGACCAGGTAGAGAAAGGTCAGTACTCTGAATCATCATTTCCCCTGTAGCGGTTGAGATGGATTCTGCTCCATAAGACGTCATATAAAGCGATGCGTCATCTCGGATATCTACATGGTTAAGTCCAGTTTCGTCCACGGTTGTTCCTGTACCTGGAGCATCCTCATTAAGAGCATTAATTGAGAAGTTATTTTGCTGTGATGATCCGGAAGGGCGTAGCCCCTCCATTTGAATCGGTTCGCTTATTTCTTGTGCTTCTAGCCATTTTTCAGCAGCCTCGCCGCCTGTGCGATCTGTCTGTAAAGCTTTATACAACTGGTACAGCGAGTAACCTTGATCTAGTTTTTTCTCAATCCAATCTTCGTTGATACCAAATTGCTCTTTTAAACTATGGATAGTAATGTAGGTAGCGGAAGGGAGGGAATCCCTACCTTCTGCCGCCGCTGCTGCTTGTCCTCCATATCCAAAAGAACCGAACCCACTAAGAACCAATATGACGCATAACCAAATAATCGTTATTTTCTTAAACACTCCATCACCTCAACCTAGATTTAGACAATCATTAATTAAATGGGAAAATCTTTTTCGTTCGTTTCGTTAAATTACCGTTGCGATCATACTCAAACACAATTTGATCTCCTGTAAATAGAACGACTTTAAGCAATTGATTGCCATAGCCGTACTCATAGCTATTGTCATTACGAATGTTCATCCATGCTGCTTTTATGGCTCCCTGAATCGGTTTTCCATCCTTTTCACTTAGCTTGAGATAATAATTCTGTCCACCTTGAAGCTCCCATTCAAGAACAGTATATTGCTCACCATATACCTGTTCTTGCTCTATTGAAGCAGCTACCGGAATGTTCAATTCCTTATCTGAATACAATTCGATCCGAGGCTCAATAGAAAAATCACCTGATTCCTTTATGGCAATCCGATACTTGTCAGAGCTATACGGACTAAAACGGTAGTATACATTCCCTTGCTGAACTGTCGGAAGCGCCGTCTCTGTGTTTTCATACAAAGTCAGAAACTCCACTTCCACTTCCTTGACCGTAAAGTGCCGATAAGCACCTACAAATTTCAGCGTTTGAGCTGACACGTTATGCACCTGAATGTCAGACTTTCCAGGTACAAATTGTCCTCCTGTAGCGTTCTTTCCTTCCTTAATAACCACTTGATTCTGATTCCGAATAACGTAATCATAGGTTCCTCCTTCAGAAGGAGAACCAACGAGTATAGCCTCATAAGGTGAGGTATTCGAGAACAAGAGCGTGTTATTTGGCGTCAAATTCCGCTTGATAAGTGCAGGCTCCTGACTTGAGCTGGCTGTCACAGGAGAATGATATTTAATCGTTACAGGTTCCGTAGATACTACGGTAACAACAAGCGTTGCACCTGCTGGAATATCCCATGTTGCATGACTCATACCTTCCACGAAATACAATGCTTTATTAGATTTATCGTAGACTGTATAATCCACAACGGATGTTACTCCTACGATTCGTTCAATTTGAGCAGGTTCCGAACCCGGATTTGTAAATACTGCGCTCTGCCCTTGGTTAACAGTGATTTCCGATTCTGGTGAAGGGACTTGATCATCTTGTCCACGGAAAACGCGGTAAATCCCACCATACGTTATGGGTTGATCCGAGATGTTGGTAACAACAACTTTTTTACCACCCAAGACATACGCCTCGATCGCTGTTGCTGTTCTACTGCTTGACACTGTTCCATCTACGTTGTAAATCGTGTAATCATACACCCGTCCCTCACCGCTGGAAATATCATTTCGGAGCCTTTTCGGATCTGAGCTTATGTTGGTAAAGGCATAGCTCTCACCCTTGTTCAACGTAACGCGCAGATAAGCTGGTTCCTGGCTGTCCACGACAGAGAAATCATCCGTGTATTCAAATAATACAGGTGTACTTCCCCCTACAGTAACGATGGCTTCACCACCAGAAGGAATGGTAGCGAGACTTACGTTGCTATTGAATTTGTCACTATGTGCTCTGCCGTCTGCCTTATACACGACAATATCAAACAGTGCACCTATTTTCTTAGCATTACTCCGTATTGGGTTGCTGAGGGAACCCCCATTGTGGAATTTGACCGATTGACCCGGTGATACGGTAATCTTAGTTAGTGCTTCATTTGGTCGATCCTCTACATCAAAAATGGTGTAAATCGCACCTATAGTTACAGGTTGAGCGGATACACCCGTGACCACTGCTTTATTTCCATAAAAAACAACAGGTTCAACCGTTGTTGCTTTTCTTGTACTCCGTTCTGTACCATCTGGATAATAGGTGACGTAATCAAAAATCCGCCCTTGGGTGGTGGACGCATCACTGTCGAGATATTCCCGATCAGTAGTGTTATTCCAAAATGTCACGCTTTCTCCCTGTTTGAGTGTTACGCGATGGTACGCAGGTTCCATGCTTTCTTCAACCGAGAAATCATCCGTATAACTAAACTCAATTGGGACTTGCCCAACTACAGTCACGACTGCGTAACCTTGTGAACGAATGATCGGATTGGTATTTTTGTTGAATCCATCCGAATGAACGACGTTTTCTGCTGTATAAAGAACATAGTCAAAAAGGGCTCCATTGGAACTGCTGGCATTGTTTTTTATCGGATTGGCCAACGAACCATTATTACTGAAAATCATAGATTCTCCAGGATATACAGTGATTCGAGTAATTGCATCGCCACCGGCTTTTTGGACATCAAATGTCCGATAGGGCACACCATATGTTACAGGCGTTGCTGTAACCAAAGTTACAACGGCGGTTCTTCCTGCTGCTACAGTAGGTTTAGTGGTCGTATTCGTCCCTGTAGAACTTTCCGTTCCATCCGGAAGATAAACAACGTAATCATGCTTATCTTTGGTCGTTCCATCCGTTTGGAGTGCATCGGATTTGGAACTGATATTAGTGAACTGGTAGCTATCTCCCTGATATAGCGTTGTACGCGTATAGGCTGGCTCATCGCTCCATTCACCGGTATAGACTTCATAGGGAAAACCAACACTAACAGGCTGTGAGCCCGCTCCAGTAATAATGATTTCGTTCCCTCCCGCAAGTGAAGGTTTCCCAGTCGTTTCGAAATTGGAAGCTACAAGACTACCATCTTCTTTGTATGAAGCGTAATCTATCTTCCTGTCCTGAGCTGTGGAAGTATCGGCACTTAGAACTCTTGACTGTGTCCCTTCATTAAAGTATCGATAGCTCTCTCCTTTGGATAACGTAACCCTAAGCATGGCTGGGTTAGCTGATACACTGTAGGAAAATTCGGAACGAATTGTCACTGTAAACGGATTTTGACCCGTAGATGTCACCACAGCTGTATACCCCGAACCTACCGACAAACTGCTAATAGAATTCATGTTTTCGCTCATGATGCTGCCATCTGGTCTATAAATAACGTAATCGTATGCACTGCTTCTTGAAGTCGCGGCATTGGTACTTAACGATCTTGCGGCACTTCCGTTATTCGTGAACGTATAGGAATCTCCGGGACTCATGGTCAAAGTTCCGTCTGCCATGGCCATAGCTTGAGGAGAGAAAGAGTTTTCCCCGTATGTATCATCAGTTACCGTCGCTTCATCTTCTGCTTCTTCGATAACTTCGTCTACACCTTCTGGTTCTTCGTGGACATCCGGATCAATAACATCCAGATACTCGCCGTCTGTTAAAGCTGATTCCTCCATAGAAACATCAACATTCTCCGCGCTACTTTCAGTTGTTTTTATGGCATCCGATTGATCCGAAAGCGCATAACCGCTAGTCGGATACATGGTTCCAATCAACAACAAAGCCATCAGAAAAACAATAAAACCTTTTCTTAAACTCATGGAATTTATATTCCTCCTTTATGTTTTTTCTCCATTTCTTCCCTCAACAGATGTATAAATGGAGTCCGATAAATCATTATCGTCATTTTCCTTATTTTAGGACATAGTAAATTAGTCCCTAAATTCAGGGACTTTTTTCCTTTTATATCTCAGATAACAATTTAAAATATAACCTGTCATTACCCTGATACAAAATAGAATAATAGATTAGATGCAGTTCAAATGCTTTTTCAATTGAGTTTATCTTTCCTATTTAGATTAGGACTTAGATTTAATATCTGAAAAATAAAAAAGCCGCCAGTTGGCGACTTTTAATTGAATCAAATAGTTATCATTCTGGTACATGATCAGCGCACAGCAGCTACTGTACCTCTGCTTGTATAAAAACAAACGTACTCTCGTCGGATCGTTCTTCTGAAAAAGCGAAATTCAACCGATCAAAGTTTCTTACGTCCTTCACCTCTGCAATCTTATGCTCTGCCATATAACGTACCATTTCACCTCTGGCCATTTTAGCCCAGGTTGCCTTTTCAACAAGCTTCCCATTGACCATTTGTCCGAATACACAAGTAATGAACCGGGTTTCCTCGCTCAGAAAAGGCAAAATATTTTTGCTATACTCTTTGGAAGCCAGATTTAGGATGTAGTTGCTTTCTGATTGAAGCTGATCTGCGAGTTTGCTGCCCCAGAATTGATAGAGCGATTTGAAGCCCGGACCTTGCAACTTGCCCTGCATCTCCAACCGATAAGGGGTAACCCCATCCAAAGGCCGTAACATGCCATAAAAACCGGATAATATGCGTAAATGCTGCTGAAGATACTCTAATTCCTCATTTTGAAAAACACCCGGAGCCATATATTGATACTGAATACCCTCATAGGCATATATTGCTGGTGTCAGATTTTCCTTTATATTCATATTCCGAATCCGCTCCACGTTCTGTTCGGCGATTGCATCGTTACACTTCCACATCGCTTTGAGTTCGTCATAGGACAACTCTTGAAGCAGACTCAATAGCTGTTCTGACTCGTTTATAAATTGCGGCATCTGCGCGATAGCCATAAGATCGGTATCAATCTTCATCTTTTTAGCTGGTGATATGATAATTCTCATCGTGCTGATCCATCCTTAATCTACCGTTGTTTTTGTCGTTATCCATTGTACAGGATTGGACAGGCGAATCCAATGCCAAGGCTTAACTAAATCCCTCGTAGTACCTTTGAAAAGACTCAAAATGAACAAGTCAGCCCACGATTGGACCGGCTTGTTCATTAGAATTCAACACATTCAATTGGTGAGAAAGCAAGGCGTGCAACTCAAACCGCTATTAGGGAGATACGCTCCCCGTGCCGCTATTTTGCTCTGTTTTTGTAGTCGGCAATTGAATCATTGGCGTATTTGACCCACTTACATATGGAAGGGCTCCATCCCATTTCTTGATGGTTTCATATTCAACGAGTTGACTCGATAATGATTGTTGAAGTTCTTTATTTGCTTTAGCTTGACCTTCTGCTTCGATCAATAGTTTGTCTGCATTACCTTGCGCTTCCACGCGCTTGCGATCTGCTTCTTTCTTGGCGATCTCCAGTTCAGTCGTTTTACGTTCCAGTTCTTGAGAAGCTTCAACACGCTTATCGATTGCTTCCTGAGTCTTGGCGTCAGGTTGAGGAACACCTACAGTAACGTTTGATACAATAAAGCCTAATTCTTTAACGTCATCAGAAAAACGTTGTTGCACGTCTACTCCTGCTTCGGATGACTTTTCACCATAAACATCAATGACTGTAAACTTGGAAATCCCCTTACGAGCTGCGTCACGGAAACGTGTTTTGAGATATGTATCCTCAATTTCTTGAATGCTAATTGGCCCAAATGTATTGAATATAGAGGATACTTTACTTGGTTCTACTTGGTAGTTGTAGGCAAAATCAATTGTGATGTTTTTCCCGTCAGAAGTAGCAATCTGAATATCTCTGTATTCCACCGTTTGAATTCGGATAGGATATTTCGTCACTTTATCAAACGCTCCAACGAGTTTCCACCCTTGACTCAGTGTGCTATCTTTTACGCCTCCATTTGGTGAATAAACGACCCCAACATATCCATTAGGAATTCGTGTTAAAAAGAAGGTCACCATTAGCACTCCCACAATAATAACTAATGCAACCGCAATTGCCCCTACCCTAAACGTCTTTGAATTTTTCATCACCATTCTCCTCTTGTTTGAATGTATTGTATTTCTTCAAAATTCTACTACCTATTTTATTGAATAGCGGGAACATTAATGACCATAGAATAAATGCTAGGATAAAAATTAAAATGATCCCCCCAATAAATGGCATATCCGTCCTCCCCTCTATGGATGTAACCGAGTACAAATTTATAAATGGTAACTAATTATATCCTCCTTTATATATACTTTGTAAATTCGTATTAGGTTTCAAGGATATTCATCGCTTGAACTACTATTAGATAAAGTAGAGAAGAAGATGGGGAGTGAGGGACGTCCAGTATCCAGTTATTCCTATCAAGAAAGGGATCATCAATTGATCTAGGAATTATGGATCAGGCCATAGTTGCATCCATTGCTCTTCTCTCTTGGTGTATACAACTTCCTGCGGATTGTCCTTGAATTTGACGACTACAGGATACATCGGCATTTTACTGCGACGAGCAGTGATGCTAATGATATCATGTTCATCCACACCCTTTTCAACGATTAAATACGTTCTTAAACCTTCTTCAAGTTTCTTCATATCATTCTTATATGAGCCGTACCATGTGACTGAAGCTATGACAACTAATATAAGTACAATCAGTGATCCTTTTAGAAACTTCTATTCTATCGGCCAAAAAGAAAAAACCTTAAGGACATTGCCCCAAGGTTTAAGCGTAGGAAATTATACATGTTCATTATAAGAAATAGACTCAAATAATTGACCAAATACAGGTATTAGTTTAGTTGCATACCAATTTACGTCAGTTATTTTGTTATAACTTTCTACATCAAGGACTTTTCGATTGATATCAGGACTCATAAGTATGGTACCATTCTCTTCAATTAAAAATGTTCCCCCTACATCAGTATCTTTCCAAGTCATTGCCACTCCAATTAATTCTCTTTTATTATCCTTTATGACTAAAATCTTTAGTAACTCCTCTAGAGGAATTGATTTGCTCCGCCAATTAAAGTAATTATCGTCTCCAATTGGTAGATAAGTTACTTTTCCTTGATCGTTATAAGACCAACCGAAATCTTCGAGTTTGCGAAGAATAGTCATTCTTGAGATTTGCTTTGATAAACTTATTTCAATGGATATTGAAACAGACATGCAAAATCCCCCTTATCTTTAATCTAAAAATCCCTTGAATCCAATCCCTTTTTTAGTTAGCCAATCTTTGATCTGCTGAGGTATTTTTCGTGTTTGAATATAAGTAATTTATAAATTGCGGCATCTGCGCGATAGCCATAAGATCGGTGTCGATCTTCATCTTTTTAGCTGGTAATATGATAATTCTCATCGTGTTAATCCATCCTTAATCTACCGTTTTTTTTATCGTTATCCATTTTCCAGGATTGGACAGGCGAATCCAATGGTGAAGCATAATATCTTCTTTTGTCTTAGTAAGTATGATTGCTTTATTCATTCGGATTAGGCGTCAGCTGAATCCATTCATCTGTAAAGTTGTAGATATATTCCTGCGGATTGTCCTTGAATTTGACGACAACAGGATACATCGGCATTTTGCTTCGACGAGCGGTGATGCTTATAATCGTATTCCCATCTATTCCTTTTTCGGCGGTTAAATATGTTCTCAAATCATCCTCCAGCTTCTTCATGTCACTCTTATAAGAGCCATACCATGATAAAGAAGCGATGACAACTAGTGCAATTATAACTAATGAGGTCTTTAGCAACTTCATTTTACTCACCCTGACTTTAATTTATATTCTAATGATCCTAAATTTTAACAAACTGATTGAACCCGCTTATTTGGAATAGGCCCTTGCTACTATATCAGATCAAAACTTGTCAATATGCTATTACCTGAAGTTGGGTCGATATTCTCATGAGTCACCATGATCTGTTTTGTTATGATTATAAATAAAATACATTTATATTAATAGGGTCTAAGAGAAAGGGTGCCGCTTCTTATGTTTATTGTTCAACTACTGCTCGCTCTCGCACTTTTGGGCGGTTCAGACAGCTCCAATGATACCACATCTACACAACTGGAAGTAAATCCGTTACTGCCTCACCCTGCTTATTCTGAACTTGTCTTGGAATCCGGTTTAAAGCCTTTCCGTTCTGAACTAACATACAAAGGACTTGAACCAGACTATAATCAATTTGAGCAGGCCGCTAAAATTCTTCAGGACAAGCTTTTGGAAAGCGCACTACCCCCGCTTCTATCCAAATCCGGAGATACAGGTACATTTGATTACGGCGGACAATTAAAATTGTTAAAAACTGTCCCTCTGAAGCAAAGTATTGAATTCGGCCCATTAACTATTCATATGATGGATGCTCAATTATTAGAGGCTAGTGATATTCCAGATGATACTCGTAAAAACATTTCTATTCTGAATCAAGAAGATATCGGTCCTGATATAACTTATATCAAAATCATCTACAGTGTGGAAAATACAACGGATCAAAACATCGGATTTTACGGTTTGAATTCCATCCATCCAAACACAGGTAAACCTATCTCAGCAGATCGTAATTTCATGAGAAAACCCTATGTTTATCATCAATATGACGGCGTAGTCATGGATAATATGGGCTATGGTTTAGTATATACAGATGACCCCGACAAGCTGGAATCCATTGAATTGGTTTTCAATAGAATCTATGACTATGACACTGGAGAAACCATTGTAGAGCCTACTTCATTGAATATCCCTTTCACGGTCCAGAAGTAATATTAAACTTATATTTGCTTCAATTTTAAGATACCATTTTTCCACGATATAATAATTATTAAACCCCGGCCATGTACCTGCAGATGAGCAGCATACAGCCGGGGTTCCTTGTTGTATTAAGAAAATACATTTGTTCTATCTATAAACTCAAACTATCTTATCTCGTAAAATCATGCTGCCCAATAGTCAGCAGCGTTGGCCTGCTCTTACTCCACACCGAAGTGGCGATCTTCGGATTGTAATAATAGAGCGCTCCGTTTGTCGGATCAGCGCCATTCAATGCCTTACGAGCAGCCCTGTAAGAAGTCTGGGTTGGCTTGGTATTAAACTGCCCATCATCTATAGCCGTGAATTGCCCTTTCTGGAAAATAACCTTCGAAATAGACGACGGGAATTCACTCGAATGTACCCGATTCAACACAACCGCTCCTACAGCGACTTGCCCTTCAAAAGACTCCCCGCGCGCTTCACCGTGGATCAGCTTCGCCAACTGGCGCAGCGTCTCGCCCTCGGCTTTGGCCTTTTTGTTCAGCCTATTCAGCGTCGCTGGACCAGCAACACCGTCTGCACTCAGTCCCTGCGCCTGCTGGAACTTGCGGACAGCACCTTTGGTGATGGTACCGTAATATCCAGTCATTCCGGCGTCAAAGTACCCCAGATCGCTTAATTGCTCCTGCAATTGCAGCACATGCTCGCTACGAACGCCCTGTTCCAACTTCTGTGCTCCCGCAGAAGGAGCTGCCACGGTCAAGCCCAGAGTCAATGCGCAGGCACCGAGAAGCATACTGACCCGCCCTGCTCTTTTGCCAGCCATGTTACCCTTCCCATGAGTGACTTTCCGACTGACAGTGATAGGTTCCATGTTGTCAGCAAACGTTAATGGATTCAGCCCCTCATTCGTGCTATCAACTGTAGTCCGTTCATTACTGTTCATATGGCTTCCCCCCTTCATCTCTGTCATCTCACTTACGCTATCTAATTCACTTATCATATTCTTTTCATTGATTTCATTCGGTTGATCCATTCCAATATTATTCTTCATCATTCCATTAACCTCCACTTTTCTGAATCCAGATCCCACATCTTCCTCCTGAATCCTCACGGTTGGACATCCCGAGTGTCATTATAGGATATAGAAAAAATGAAGTCTATCGGACCGATGACGCAGTGAAAAAACGACACCGAACATAACAAAAAGAGGCATGAGCCCATGGTCACACCATGGTCATACCCCTTCTTCTATCAACCTTACAACGCTTGTCCAACCCGGCATTTTCGTAGGCTGGCAGACCCGTACAAAAGTTGCGTTGTATTTATTGACAATTACTCAGCAAGTTCCTGACCCTTCGTTTCCCGGCCCCAGAACAGTACAGCTGCTGCGCCAATGAGGATTGTCACGAAGAAAATCGTGAAAATTAGGCTGATTGCCACTTCGCGTTGAACCAGCATACCGACCATTAATGGAGCCAGTACGCCACCGATTCGGCCAACCGATGTGGCAAGGCCAACACCTGTCGAACGAACGGAAGTCGGATACAATTCCGGGCTGTAGGCGTACAGACCACCCCAGGCTCCCAGATTGAAGAAGGAAAGACAGATTCCTGCGGTCAGGATCGTCGCTTCCGTTGTTGCCAGTCCGAACGCAATCGCACTGAATGCGGTCAAGGTAAGGTACACAACAAGTACGAACTTGCGACCGTAACGTTCAATGAAGTACGCCGCGGTGAAGTAACCTGGCAACTGTGCAATCGTCATGATCAGCACGTATTGGAAGCTTTTGACCAACGTAAATCCTTTTGCCATTACAACCGAAGGCAGCCACAGGAACATTCCATAATAAGAGAAAATGACGGTAAACCACAAAATCCAGAGCATCAACGTTGTACGGCGATGTGGTGCTGACCAGACGGTAGCCACTTTCTCGCGGAACGTGATTTTATGAAGCTTGGTATGATTCTTGTACCGCGGCGGGTCCTGAATGGCACGACGCAGATATAATGCATAGAACGCCGGAAGTGCACCAATGGCAAAAGCAATTCTCCATCCGTACTCCGGAATGACAAAGTTGGCAATGAGCGCCGATACAATCCAGCCTCCTGCCCAGAAACTTTCCAATAATACAACGGCACGTCCACGTTCTGCTGTAGGCATCGACTCCGATACCAGTGTGGATGCCACGGGCAGCTCTCCGCCGAGTCCAATGCCTGCAACCAGACGCAGTGCACACAATACGGCAAATCCAGTCGCCAATGCAGACAGACCGCTTGCAATCGTAAAGATTAACAAGGTCCACATCAGTATGGCCTTCCGTCCAAAACGGTCCGCAAGTGCACCTGCAAGCAAAGCACCTAGTGCCATACCAATGGAGTTAATACTCGTAAGCACGCCAACTTGTCCGGGACTGAGACTCCATTCCTTGGCGAGTGCAGCCACGATAAAGGAGATCATGCCAACTTCCATCGCATCAAACAGCCAGCTCATGCCGGCACTGAACAGCAGCTTGCGCTGCTTGGGATTCCGCAATACTTCCAGTTTGCTCATCACTTATAGCTCCCTTGATCTCTATGTAGTCATTCTGACACTAAATCATTATTATGCAGAATGCTCCAGAAATCAATGCAAAATAAGCTTTTCCTTCCTATTTCTGCGATACCTTACCCCTTGAGTGAACCCGCTGTCAGACCTGCAACAAAGTAACGCTGGAGCAGAAGGAACAATGCAATCATCGGAATGGCCGTTACCAGCACACCCGTAAGCATCATCGGATAGTTCGTCACGTATTCTCCGCGGAACTGCATAAGCGCGAGCGGTAAAGTGAGCTTGGACTTACTGCTGAGCATCAGCATCGGAATAAGCAAGTCATTCCATACCATGACGAGCAGGAACGTAGCCGTTGCCGCCAGCGAAGGTGCAGCCAGTGGCAGTGCAATTCGCGTATAGAGTCTCCATTCGCTTGCTCCATCCATACTGCCCGCTTCCAGAATCTCCGAATTGAGCATGCGCATGAAGCCTGTCAGCATAAATACAGAGACAGGCATCAGCATAGCCGCGGATACGACAATCAATCCCGTGAGACTGTCCGACCACCCGAGTGTACGCGTGAGAGAATAGATCGGCAGCATACTCACTTGGGAAGGAACGATCAGACCTGCTACGAACAGAGCAAACACGATTTTACCTACACTACCGCCCCAGCGGACAATGGCGTAAGCAATCATGCTACTCAGCAACAACTCAATTGCAACAGTACCAAGCGTCACGACCAGACTGTTCCCGAAATATTGCCACATCGGCTGATTGCGGAACATGCCAGTGATGTTATCCCACGTAAACGGGTCCGGCCAGCTGAACGGACTGGTGAAGAAGTTGCTGCTTGTTTTGAACGAGGATACAAACACAAAGTACAGCGGCACCAGAATCAGCAGCGCGTACACCAATAAGATCAGGCGATTGAACCATTTTAAAAACATGTGGACTCCCTTCTGCCTCGGTTGCAGGATGAATGCTCCATCATCAACCTTAATAGCTTACCCGGTCGGCACGCAGTGCCTTGAACTGCAACAGCGTCAAGAGCGCGAGCAACACCAGGAAGATCATGGAACCGGCAGAAGCCAGACCAAATGAATAGCTGCCAAAGGCGGTATGATAGATATATGTTGTCAAAATTTCAGTTGCGTAGTTCGGCCCTCCGTCCGTCATTGTGAAAATGAGGTCAAATGCCTTGAACGACTGAATCGTCGTATAGGCCACAACAATCGTTGCCGAAGGTGCCAGCAGTGGCCAGGTCACGGTACGAAATACCTGCCATTTGCTGCCGCCGTCCATGCGAGCCGCTTCATACAGTTCTGCCGGAATACCTTGCAGACCTGCGATGAATACAATCATCATCTGTCCGGCATGGGCCCATACCTGTACCGCAGCGATGGAATAGATGGCGATTTTGGGATCTCCAATCCAGTTACGAGCAATGCTGCTCATCCCAGCTTCATTCAGTCCATAGTTGATTAGTCCGATAGATGGATCATACATAAATGCCCAAATCAGTCCAACCGATACGGAGGACAGAATCGCAGGCAGGAAATACAATGCCCGAAGCACGATGCGTGTCTTGGTATTACGTACCAAGAGTAGAGCCAGGACAAGTGAAATAAAGGTTTGTGCAATAACAACCGTTAACATGAACTCCACGTTGTTGCCAAAGGCTTTGCGGAATACGATGCTGCTGAGACTGTCCTTGTAATTATCCAGCCCTACAAATGCATACGACGGGGATACCCCATCCCAATCCGTAAAGGAGTAGAACAGCCCCGTCAATGTAGGAAATACGAACAATCCAACGTACAGCAGCAACCCGGGGATCAGAAACAGGGATAGCTGAAGACGGTTTTTCATCGTTTATTTCCCGATATGCTGATCAATGATCGCTTGTGCCTGCTGTGCTGCTTCTTCTGGAGAAGTGCCGCTCAGTACAGCCTGGATGGAGTTGGTTACTGCTTTTTGATTATCTCCGTTCAGGATGGTGAACCGTGGCTGGAACACGGTCTTTTTGGTTGCCCATTCTCCGGCTACCTGAAGCTCAGGCGTATCGTACTTCACATCATTCACCGTTACATTTTGTCCCGTTTGGTTGGCATAGTCACTCGCTACATCGGGTTTGCTAAGGAATTCGAGGAACTTCTTCGCTTCTTCCGGATGTTTTGACTTGCTGTTCACCGCGAGCATGAACGTAGTAGTATGCACTCCTTCATACTTCGCTTGATCTGCACTTACTGTAATCGGTGCAAGCAGTTTTTGCTCCAGATTAGGATTCTGCTGCTTGTTCTGTGCCAATTGATATGATCCGCTCGCCAGCATGGCTGCTTTCTCTTGAATAAACAGCGCTCCAGCCGCAGGGTCTTTCGTACCCAGTGCATCCTGCTGGAAGTAACCTTTATCGTTCAGTTCCTTGACTTGAGTCAACGTTTTCACCCAAAACTCATCCGTCAGTTTGGCTTCGCCAGCTTCCACTTTGGTAAAAATGTCGTCACTCGGTGCATTGTTCATCACCATTGTATTCATGAATTGCCCTGGGCCAATGTCCGCTCCGGCAAAGGCAATCGGAATGATGCCATTGTCTTTCAGCTTCTGGCAAAGGGCCAAGAAGCCTTCCCAATCGGTCGGCGGCGTCAAGCCGTATTGTTCAAACAGTTTTACATTATAAATTGGATCATTATATACGAGTTGATACGGGATCGCATATTGCTTGCCATCGTGCTGTCCTGATTCAATCAGCTTTGAATTGTAGGCCGACAGAAACGATGATCCGGTCAGGTCCGTGAACAATCCTGCTTTCGTGAAGGCTTCGAACTGTGCACCCGGGAAGGAAGCAAATACATCTCCTACCGAACCGTCACTGATTTTGGATTGTACGGTGGACTGATATTGATCGGAGGGCAGTGTCTGCATCTCCACTTTAATGTTCGGATTAGCTGTCTCAAAAGCGTCAATGGTTTTGTTCAGTGCTTCCACATCTTCTCCACGCCAGTGCATGAAGCTGATCGTAACTTTACCTGAACCCGAGGAACCGTTCTCTCCAGATGACGCATTATCCCCACCGCCGCAAGCTGACAGCAGGATGGACATCACCAGCATACTGACAAGCGGCAGGATCAATTTTTTATTTTTTTTCATGAAAGACGACCTCCTGAGGATGATTAATGTAAGTTGCACGAAAGTTTTTACACGGGGCACTCCGAGTGCAGTACCATCTTCCGATCGCTGTTATCCCCGGATTTTTTGAATCATTTTTCTCAATGGTTAAAATCCGGGGATAAAGGCAAGATGATGCTTACGAAGTAGCTTTCTTTCAGAAAGCTTTTAGCTTCGCTTCTTCAGATCGGTTCTGTCCTCTCCGTTTTCGTATAAAAAGATTAGTTAAACTTACTTAGTTAGTAGTAACTTGATGCTGCTTCTGTCTTGTTTTCCATTTCTCGCGAATGATCGGCATCACGGTACGTCCGAAGATTTCGGCCTCTTCCAGATGCGGGTAACCGGACAGAATGAAAGTCGTAACGCCGAGATCTCCATATTCCATCAGACGTTCTGCGACCTGTTCGGCTGTACCTACAATGAGGATCGCACCCCCGGAACGCACAACGGACAAGCCTGTCCACAGGTTAGGACCTACAACAAACTGCTGCTTCTCGGACAGTTCCCGTAGCTCGTTCTGTCTGCGTTGGTTGGTTGCATCCGTCTCGGCAAAAGCGGCTTTGGCTTTCTCAATCGCTTCTGGTGGTACTTTGCTAATAATCTCCCAAGCTGCTGCCCATGCTTCTTCTTCGGTATCCCGAATGAGTACCTGAGCACGCATGCCGTAACGCAATTGACGATCTTGTCCTGTTTCCTCTTTCACCTGCTGACGGATGACCTCAATCTCTTCGATCTGCTCCTGAATCCAGTCATGAGGCTCGCCCCACATAAGGAACGTATCCGCATGTTCAACAGCGACCTTCTTGGCAATCGGAGAACTTCCTCCCAGATAGAATGGTGGATGCGGATTTTGCACCGTCTCCGGCATGCCTACCGGTCCTTTGAAATTATAATACTGGCCGTTGAATTCAGGATTGGGATCGCTGGGGGCATCTGCACCAGAGTTTGAACCACTACCTGCAAACTCCGTCAGATTCAGTCCCGTCGATTGAGTCCATGAACGCTTCATGACTTCCATATACTCGCTCGCCCGCACATAGCGTTCATCATGCGCATGTGCCAGTGGATCGCCGAGTTCCTCCAGATCTCGAACAGAACTGCCTGTCACTACATTGATCATGGCGCGACCACCAGAGAGCTGATCCAGTGCGGCTCCCATTCGTGCAGCGAGTACGGGTGTAACCAATCCCGGGCGAATGGCGACAAGGGGACGCAATGTCTTCGTGTGACTCATCACAGCTGAGCCAACCACCCACGCGTCCAGACAGGCTCCCCCTGTCGGAATCAGTACAAATTCGAATCCTGCCTTCTCCGCCGTCTGTGCCACATCAACCAGATAATCCAAACTTGGTTCCCGCTCCGGAGCAACCCCTACATACTTACCATCCCCTGCTGTAGGCAAAAACCATCCAAACTTCATCTCTTCGTGTTCGCTCACAAAAGTCAATCCCTTCTATGAATAAATAAAGTCTCATGTTAAAAAAAAGATCACTGTTCTGCAACTTGGCCGTTCCGGTTACGAATCGTTCTTACGATCACTGTTATCTCCAGATTTTTTGATCCCCTTTTCTAAGGGGAAATCCGGAGATAAAGGTGAACACTACGTTTCTTCAGAATCGATTTCGTCCCCTCCACTACGTTTGCACTGGTTGAAATTGATTTTTAAAGTGTGCCTAATTTCTAATTCATTTTCAAAGTAAACATCCAAATGCCGATTAATTAACTTGGTTTAATAGGTATGGACATCATAACAATTGATTTGTATGTGAGCAATGTCATTTCGCGGTAATTTCATTTTGTCATTTTGTGGTCTTTTCTCAGATTTAGGTCTTCCTGATCTTGAATATATATAAAACCCACCTGTATAATAGGTTTAAATACGTGTTCAAAAAGTCTGGTTTTCAGTACCGAGAAGATCGAATGAAGCTAGAAATGGAGTAGCGGAGCGTAGGAAAACTACGTGAGCAACGGACATTTCGGCTGAATTTCAGCTTCGATGTTGATAATGCCACTAGGCATGATTCGTAATCAAAAGTGGACTTTTTGAACTACATCTGTAAGCCAAACTTTTGGAATGTACAAACGATACTTATACAATAAAGAGGTGTTCCTGATGACCGAGAGCATGAAGGAGGACCACCATGAGTTTTTGGATATTATTTTCTTCACTCCATCTGAATTCGAGAAAGCTGGTGGCGCCTGGCCGATTCGCATCGGCCGTAATAAAGCCAAGACCAACTATCATATTGGCCCGCGCACTACACCTTATTATTATTTGCTATTTGTGCTGGAGGGGGAAGGTACATTCATACAGAACGGACAGCGTCACACCCTTCGTGCCAGGGATGCGTTCTGTCTGTTTCCACATGTTACCCATGAGTACTGGACGGACCCCGAGGATACGTTGCAGAAAATATTTATTGCCTTTGATGGTGCACATGCAGCCGAACTGCTTTCCCGAATTGGACTTACACCCGACTCACCATACCGTTCAGGTGTACTTACTCCGGAGACTGCAAGTGCCATGCGCTCATTCATGGAGGATGTTCGCAAACCGCAGGACGGAGCGAGTGATCTGGGACGACTCACCCGGTTTCTAACTCTATTCGACCGAATTGCCCGGTCCCCCGCAACCAAAGGATTCCAACCTGATTCAACCACGCCTTGGCTCCAGAAAGGCAAGGAATACATGGACATTCATTTTGCAGGCGGCATCTCCGTGGAAGGTGTGTCCGCTCATGCGGGTGTGGATCGAACCCATTTTGCCAAACAGTTCCGCAAAGCCTATGGTCTGTCCCCTGTGCAATATATCCAGCAATTGAAAATGACCCAAGCCAAACGTCTACTCGTGCAGACGCCGCTAAGCTTAACTGAAGTGGCTCATTCCGTAGGTTACCCGGACTTGTTCTCCTTCTCTAAAGCGTTCAAAAAGCAAGTCGGTCTGCCGCCCAATCGCTATCGCACAGCGGAGAGCACGAAAGAATGAGGGAGCGACTTTCGCTCCTCAGCCTATAACTCAGTCTCGTGTACCCTGACTTGTGTACGATACCGCGTCTACTAAATTGCAATGAACGCCTAAGTGTCATATCCTGCACATCATAGTGCTGCGAAACCCATTACTATATAAATTGAACTAAACATTTACACGGGAACGGAGAGGACAGAAATAACCTGAAGAAGCGGAGCGTTCGCCTTTATCACCAGATTTTCTCCTTTGTAAAGCCGAATATAAAAAATCTGGGGATAACAGCGATCAGAAGGTTGTTCTGTCATCGGAGTGGCAAGTGTAAATTTTCTTTAGTTCAATTTATGTAGATCCAACACCAAAAAAGGCAAGCCCCTTTAACCCGGTACTTGCCTTCTTTCTATACTATAGTCTTGACTACACGTACTACCTGAAACTAGAAACTTTTTTACGTTGACCTAACGCTATTCCTTCTTCTCATCCTTGCGCGCAAGTGGAATACCGTTCTCCTTCGCATACCATGCTTCATAATGATGCACAGCCACACCTGCAAATGAAGAATGCGAGGTACCGAGATCAAACACCTTTGCCATCTCTTCATTCATATTGCTAACCGGTTTACGGAAAAAGGTCAGGTGATCCCCCTCGTGTGTATCCGCGAGTTCCGCTCCGATCCAGACTTTCTTGCCGAGATCATCCGCTTCGTCCAGTTCTTCCTTGGACAGATCATACATCTGCTGCCCACTATCCCGGTAAGCCATAATGGCCACCGCATCGAAATGGGAGATCACCCAGCGACTGAATGTACCCTCACCTTCAGCCGACTGACGGGCATCAAGCCAGAACGGAATGGCAGCACTCATGTACAGTCCGGCATCCTCGCCGGCTTTTGTCCAGGCCTTCATGTTGTTCTGCCACTCTGCAATGACGCTGCTCTCCTCGTTCTCCCAGCGCTTCAGCTGATACGGCTCCACATCCAGTTGAATGCCTTCGAAACGTTCATTCTTAGCGGAAGCCGCATTGTATGCTCGTACTCGCTCGATAAAAGCAAGCCCTTCATCCCGCTTTTCCTCATAGGCCCAGTCTGCATGACCGTTAAGTCCATGCACTTCAATCTCAGCCTGTCGGGCAGCCGCAATGAATTTACGGTATGTTGCATCAGGCACCTCATCCTGGATTTGAAGGAAGATGGTATCTACGCCCTGTTCTTTGGAAAAAGCAATAATCTCAGGCGTTTGCTCTGCAATAATGGACGCGTCCCACAGCCAGGTCGCTTTATGTTCCTCTGCCGAGAACCATTTGAACATCCAGGACAGAAGCAGCAGGCACAACACCACAGCCAGAATGGCCCATTTCGCCATACCCACCAGTTTGCCCCGTTGCCTCATATATTTCCTCAGACGAGCAACGCTTCACTTGGCTCAAGCACAGGATGCTGTACCGAGTGACCAATCTTGTAGATATGCGGATGTGTGTACGAACGGAAGGCATTACGTGTATCCAGAATCGGTACACCCATCTCGGCAATATCAAAGTAAGGCAAATCGCTGTGGTTGGTGATCAGCACGATGCAATCGTACTTCTTGAACTGCTCCAGATTGAACACTTCGCTGTGTACGGTCTCCCCATGCTTATCCTGGAAGGAATCCGCATGTGGATCGTAGTAGCTAACGTTAGCTCCACTTTCCTTGAACAATTCATATACTTCCAGTCCTGGTGATTCACGCAGGTCGGCAATATTCGGTTTGTACGACATACCGAGGAGCAGAATATTGGATTTACGTACGGATTTAGCGTATTCGTTCAGAATCGTTGACGTTTTGTTCAACACATAATATGGCATGTTGTCATTGGTGGATTGCGCCAGTTCAATGAATTTGCTATAGAAACGGAAGCCTTTGGCCTTCCATGACAGGTACATCGGATCAAGCGGAATGCAGTGTCCACCGATGCCTGGGCCTGGATAGAATGGCATGAAACCAAATGGTTTCGTCGCCGCCGCGTCAATAACTTCCCAGATATCAATGCCCATACGGTCACACATCATCGCCATCTCATTTACAAAAGCAATGTTCACACTGCGGAATGTGTTCTCCAACAGTTTGGACATCTCAGCCACTTTTGGTGAGGATACCGGTACTACGGTTTCTACATATTTTCCATATAGCGCTGTTCCGAGCTTCAAGCAAGCTTCAGTTGTGCCCCCGATTACTTTCGGCGTATTAAATGTTGTGAAACGTCCGTTCGACGGGTCCACACGTTCAGGCGAGAAGCAGAGGAAATAGTCTTTACCTGCTTCTTGTCCGATCTTGTCCAGCTGCTGCTGGATCAGTTCTTCGGTTGTACCTGGATAAGTGGTGCTCTCCAGCGTAATCAGCATGCCTGGTTTCATGTGCAGTTTGATCTGATCCACAACAGTCTCGATGTAAGACGTATCCGGGTCCTGATTCTCACTAAGAGGTGTCGGTACGCAGATACTGAGGGCGTCGATCACACGCAGCATGCTGTAATCTGTCGTTGGCTGGAAACGACCGCTTTGCATTACTTTTTTCAACTCATCAGACGAAATATCGTGAATATAGGAATCTCCTTGATAGATACTTTCTACTTTGGACGCATCCAGATCAATTCCGATTACCGTGAAACCTTGATTGACCATTTCCACGGCAAGTGGAAGTCCTACGTAACCGAGCCCGACAACGCCGAGTACAGCTTCTTTATTTTCAATCGCATTCAGTAATGTGTGGAATTGTTGATTCTCCATGATATTCCCTCCGGGCAGTGTATTTGGTGGTGCTTAAAATCCATATAAATAGATGAGTGTCTGTGCTCTAAATGTTGCTCTAATCTATCTGATTCATAGTGTAAAAAAAGCTATTACTTTGCACTTCACACAATCAGTTGTTCCAAGCTGTCTTCTAATGCAGGCAGCGTCTGATTCGGGCATCCAGCTCTACAGGCGAGAACGGTTTGGTCATGTAATCATCGACTCCGCTGCGGAAACATTGACTAATCGTCTGCTCGACACGCTGTTCGGTCAACACGACAATTTTGGGTGGCTGCTCCATCTCCAGATTCTGAATATGATGGATGAACGGCAGACCATCGATGCCATACAGATTCAGTTCGGTGAGCACCAGATCTGGTGTGACTTTCTCGATCAACTCCAGTGCAGCCAGTCCATCAACGGCTTCATAAGTTTCGTATCCCTGCATCTTCAACCGCAATTGCAGGAATTCGCGTACCGTCGGATCGTTGTCCACAATCAAAATTCGTTCCGGCTCGTCCGCCGTATTGTCCAGCGTGTAGATATGAATTTCCGACGAATCTACGAGCTTCGAGGACTCAGCCATATGCTGAATAGTTGCCTTCGAAGGGCGCTCCCCTTCCGGGAAACTGGCCAGTGTAATCTGTGGATCGGCACCGGGTACAGTCTCTTGCAACTCATGTTTGATCCGAAGTCCTTCATAATGAACCTCATCCAGTGACAACCCTGGCAGCAGGACGGCAATCGCCTGGGTGGCCCCATCCTTCCACACCTGGAAGGCAGACTCACTCGTTTGCTCCAGATGTGTCCTGACCTGCTGCTCAGGTTGAGAGTTTCCTGCACAATGGATGAACATTAAGCCGCATGTTTCGGCACCCGTTTCCTTCAATCCCTGTTCTACACTTCGGTACACATCAACGGCAGCCTCACGCTGCAATGTCGCCGTATTTGGCATGTTCTTTTCCACCCTTCTCCTCGATTATCTATAAGTCCAAAAAATATTATTTACACTGCCACTCCGATGACAGAACAACCTTTCGATCACTGTTATCCCCAGATTCCTTTATACAAGGGGAAATCCGGGGATAAGCGTATGCTTTCGATGCAGCTTTCTTTCAGAAAGCTTTTAGGTGCACGCTTCGCTCTTCAGGCTTTTTCTGCCCTCTCCGTTATCGTGTAAATGTCTAGTTGGACATATAATTGCTTTGATTATTCTTTAATCAAGCGGCTTCGCTTGTTTTCTTCTCATCCTCGGACCAGCTTTGACGTGTCATAGTACCCCATGAGTTGTTGTTTTGCATGAACTGCACATGTCCCTGCAATCTCCACAGTACACCGAGCTGGTGGTAACCCACGAATTTCAGCGCGGAGTAGACGAGCATTTTGACCAGATCGGAGAGTTTGTTGTAACGTTTGAAAGCAATCTCCTCCAGGACAAGTGCGCCCACACTCAGCAGATAACCACTCACAAAGTTCAGCAGTCCGAACAGAACCAGAATCGGCCATTGCGTCATATCCAGAAGGACATATCCAGCGAGAGCCAGAAGTCCGGTAATCCGGAAATACGGGTTGAGCGCTTCAAAAAGGACGTTATATGGCATGGTCACCATACCCATAACCTTATATTTCGGATTGAACAACATGCCACGATTCTCGATCATGTTCTTCAGATTCCCGCGGCCCCAGCGCTTACGCTGACTGGACAAGATCCGGTAGGAATCCGGTGCCTGCGTCCAACATACGGCCTCAGGACAGAAGGCAATGCGGTACTTCAATTTGTTTTCCAGCATGTAACGGTGAAGTTTGATGATGATGTTCATGTCTTCCCCAGGATAACCATCCCGGTATCCACCCACGGCGATTACAGCGTCCTTACGGAACATGCCGAAGGCACCGGAGACAATGATCAGACCGTTCATGTGACTCCAGCCAATCCGTCCGCCCAGGAAGGCTTTGAGATATTCAATCGACTGGAACATGGGCCAGATCTTGCGTGGCAGCGATACATCTTGCACTGCCCCGTTTTCAATTTTGCAGCCATTGGCGATCCGTACATCTCCACCGATAGCTACCGTCTCTTCCGGATTCTCCATATACATGCGTGCCATGCGGATGAGGGCATCCTTCTCCAGCAACGAATCAGCATCGATGGATGAGATTAGCGGATAATGAGACAGGTTGATCCCGGCATTGAGGGAATCGGCCTTACCGCCGTTTTCCTTATCAATGACATACAGATCCGGGAACTCCGGGTTATGGTAGATCCCACGAATTTTCTGACAGGCGATCTTGCCCCGAATCTTCGTATTGGGTACTGGCTTCAGACGATATTCTTCCAACAGGATATTCAGTGTCGCATCACTGGAGCCATCATTCACAACAATGACTTCATACGTTGGATAATTCAGTGTCATCAGGCAGTTTACATTTTCAATAATCGTCAGTTCCTCGTTGTATGCCGGTACCAGCAGAGAAACCGAAGGTACCAGTTCCGAGCCTGACAATGTATTGTATTTGGAATAATGCGACCGCCGGAAGATCGTCCAGATGTTACGGAACGATAAGGCCAGAATGGAAAAATAGAGCGTATTTACAAAAACAACATAGTAGATTGCGACCATGCCGTAGATTAATAGTAGATCCCTAAGCAGTGTAATCCCCTCCTACCGTAGCGACACCTGTGCGTTTCTTGCTGGTTCTGTTCTCTCGTACAGGGCCAAAATAGCGATCGTACAGCAGTCTTTTTTTGTTATGTGCAATCATCTGCTCTACAGCTCTGTCATCGGTTCTCGTGTGCTGCATGGTACTCTCAATCTGCTGCATCGCAATCTCGCGCTCAGCAACTGTACCTTGCACCGCAGCCTGACACAGCGCTTCGAATCCCGGTTCACCGAGCTTGCTCAGACTCTCCGCACTGTTATATCGAACTCTCCAGTCTTCATCCCGAAGCGCTTTGCGCAGCAATGGAATGCTGCCAGATGCATGCTTGTAACCAAGCGCTTGTACCACTTCGGCGCGAACTTCCGGATCGGGGTCCTGGATCAGCTTCAGGATTGTCTCATCCCGGAGTGCCGGACTTGCGCTAAGATACAGCTTCACCGCCTCGGCACGTACATCCTGATGTTCTGCGCCTACCAGTCTGTCGAGTGCAGGCATCACTTCAGGTACAGCCTGTCCCCACATGGCAACCAGTCCGACTTTGACAAAATCAGGATTCCGGTCTTCCAGCAATTCAATTAGAACTCTGCTCGTATCCAGACTCGTTTCGAGCAGAATATCTGCTGCCAGATGGTGAATGGACTTACCTTTGGTTAACAGCAAAGCGAGCATGTCTTTCAGTTCACCTTGCCGAGTCGCACATCTGGAGATGGATCGACCAATCATAATGGCCATCGGGCCCGGTTTCTCATCCTTCAGTAATTCCATCAAACCCGGAACGGCTTCGGGACAACGCATGCCACCCAAGCGATAAGCTGCATCAATCTGGCGACCATAACGCAGACGGCCCAGTTCCTTCAGATCATGCTCTACGAATCCTGCTTCACGGCACAGTGCGATTAATTTGTCGCGATACTCACCCTTGAACTGGTCGATCCATTCAATCAGTCTGTCCTGAATGACTCTGCGTTCCAGCGGAGCCAGTTTGCCTGGTGGCAATCTGAGCGGACTATTCTCGGTCAAGGCTGTTTGCAGATAGGTGAAATAGTCACGCTGCTTCAATTCATAAAATGCCGTCTTGCGTCGTTTGCCATTGTGGGACATTTTCATGGCAAACAATACGATGACGCCTACAACAACAAGTGCGATACAGATGTACAAAAACAGATAGGCCAAAGCCAAACTTGGAAACATGTGAAAAGGTCCTCCTTTATACTCATTTATTCGATCTGAAAACTAGGAATTTTTTCATAACTCTTCTTCATTTTTTCGTAGCTTAGCTTCAGGCGTTCACTATACTGCACCTGCTCCCAAGGCTGCCAGCTATATACCGGCAATGTCTTCAGATCCAGGGTCGTCTGTTCACCCCCAGGCCAAGATACTTTCTTCGTGGCGCGGTCCGTTAACCACGGAATGAGGGTAACGCCTTCCACAGCAACTGTGGAGAACTCACGTCCATTCTTGAGCGGTCCATAGTCGATCGCTTGCAGCGAACTCGGATCACCGAACCCAAGCAGCATCCAGGGAATTCGCATCTCCACCTGATTGCCGTTATACTGCCATGACGTTAATGAATCCGTATCAGGCTGGCCGGGAGCCGTCGTTCCTCGTTTCAATGTTCCGACCTTTTCATTCATGAACGGTTGAGCAGATCGGGTATCCGGCGGTGTCATCCTCAGGCTGACTGCCAGATTCCATGGGTGGAACGGATTATCTGCGGAATCTGACTGCTGATCTGGCAGCATATCGTATCCTTCTTTGCCGTACAGGCGCTGATTAAAGTCATAATCCTTGGCAATCTCCACCTGTGATTCTTCATCCTGTCCCAGTGTAATCACCGTCTCAAGACCATCACTGAGTGTTCGGCCCGGGAGTAACTTGTCAGGCTGACTGCCTCCAGCAAGTGTATCGGTCCCAATTCGCAGCACTGTCTTAGCCGGGTCAAACGGTTGATCCAAGGTCAGCCCAATATACAGATAGGCTTCATCATGGGTCATCTTCATTTCCTGAATGCCGTCCACTTGGCCCTGCCAGGTCGTGACCTCTTCATCCTTCAGATCATCCCAGTCATCCAGTGATCCGTCGATGGTCAACTGTTCCTGTTTCCCGGGGTCCATGGCAAGCAGACCAAACATCTTCTCGTTTGTCAGTACGTTCAGCCAATATGCACGGCGATCAGCCGGGATTTCCAGTGGCATCGTGTTCCATGTTTTTTTGAACCATTCATCCTGCCACATGAACACAATCGCTCCCGAGTATCCTTCATCATAGATATCCTGCGTCAGTGACGCGTCAATATCTCCCTGCTCTACTTCGTTATGTCCACCCTGATTCCGTCCTCCCATACCCAGATGGGAAATACCAAGAGAAGAGGGTACGCCATACTCTGTAATCATTACAGGCATATCGGAAAACTCGGCTTTCAGCTTGCGCAGATAACTTTTGTACGTGTTGTACTCACCGTTCTCATCCTTGATGGTTTGGAGTGTTTTATCGATATGGAACAGATCCGGGTAATATGGGTACACATGGTAGGCTGCAAAATAACCTCCCTGCCATGCCTCCGGCTGAATATGTCGGGCATCCACACTCACGAGATCCTCTTCATACAGCGGCTCGCCAGGATGATCCAGCACATCGGTAGTTACCCAGTTGGTGAAAGTCATCGGATGCTCCCATCCATACTTCTTCTCCAGGACCGCTGTATGATCCAGCAGTTCTGCGAGCCAGTTCTCGAACGGTGACGCTTCTGGACTCGCCGAGAAATGAACTCCCTTGTACTGCGGCACGTCCGCATGTTTTGCGTTTGTGTTGTCTACCATTGCCGGGTCCCATTCCGTCCCCACATGCCAGGCCATCAGGTATTTTCCTGCATTCGTTTTGTATTTGCCGCTGGACTCTCCCTGCTTGGCAGGAATGTCCGCATCGCCATAGACAGCAGATACGGCCTTTTCAATCTCCTGCTTGAACGTCTGCTCAATATGCGCCGCATAGGCATCCTGCTTCTCAATTAACTCTTCTTCAGGTGACCATATGCCCTGTATAAAATATAACGGTTGCTCCCGGCCGCGGTTATATTCGACTAATGCGGAGTAGAAAATCGGTTCGTGAACCGTGTATACCCGGATTACATTGGCTCCCAGATCCTCGATCTGCTGGAACCACCGCAAGTAATCCTCTTTGGTCAGCGGGAATTCTCCCGGGTAATGCCCCGGTGAAGTTGCGCCCAGGTTGACACCTTTGACGAACATCTCCCTCCACGTTCCATCTGGCCCGTATTCCATGAACCGGTCTCCATCGGTCTTGAATTTCATCTCCGTGCCGTTCTCCGCTGTGTACGTAACGAGCTTGGGTTGCATATAGTGCCATCCGGCAAATATCCCACCGGTCACCACCACTGCTCCTGTCAACACCGTTAATAGCCAGCGTCTTCGTCTTTGTCTGCTCATGTCTTTAGATTGCTCACCTCTCTAATATGCATCCTGCTTCAACATCGAATGGTCCAACATGAAGTTTACGAATCTTTCCGCTTCGGATGTCCGCTTGGTAGAGATGTCAGCGGTGTAGTTCTCACTATAGCGCTAAGACTCTGCATTTGTAACTAGGCTGATGGAAGCAAACATGAAATGGAACATTCTGCCCATAATTCGTAAAAAGAGCCATCAACTAGCACCGGGAAGCCTCTGAGATACGTCTGATTCCCGAACACTAATATCTGCTGGAATCGCATGGTATTGGTGCCCTGCTGATCTTGCAATTCTGGAACCTATATTGTTATGTGCAACGCGGGTACAGGCAACGTTTGCCGTTGGAACACATACCCCATTAAACGCGAGTCATTATTTAAAGTTGCGGACCTTTTTACAGTATTAACCATAAAGATTACAAAATTGATACTATAGTCCGATAACGCATCAGCGATATTCCGCGTCACATCAAGGTTTTCTGAAAAATGCAGAAAATCAAAAAAGGACGTCAGTCCCCCTCTATAGGACTGTGCCCATTTATAACCCTTTTACAAAAACCCAAATGAACGCCCGGTCATCAACCGTAGGTCATGGATCTCTCACATTAAATGTAAAAAAGCACATCTTATTTCCTAATTTCTGCCTCTAATATGGCTAACCCATAATTGTGTCCAATTTGCAAAATAATTCCGGTTGCCGCATTTCGAATTGTCAGATATGCTTATAAAACAAGAACACTTGTTCCATACTGTAAATAAACTGTTAATTATCGATGTTCAAATGAAAATAATTGCTTCTTAACATAAGAGCTTAGCATCACGAATAAGGAGAGAAGTCTTATGCCCCGCCAAGACAGACGTGTCATCATGCTGGCAGACTGCCAGTCATTCTATGCCAGTGTGGAGAAGTCTGCACATCCCGAATACAAGGACCGCCCCCTCGTAGTCGCGGGAGATCCGGCGCGCCGTTCGGGTATTATTCTTGCGGCCTGTCCACTCGCCAAGTCCTATGGAATTACGACAGCAGAACGACTGGGCGAAGCGCTCGCCAAATGTCCAGATGTTGTTGTTGTTCGCCCCCGGATGGCCGAGTAGATTCGGGTATCCCTTCATATTACGCGTATCCTTCAGTCTTACACCGATCTGGTGGAACCCTATAGTATTGATGAACAGTTTCTCGATGTCACCGGAAGCCTGGATCTGTTCGGCAGTCCCGAGACGATTGCACGCAGCATTCAATCGAGGGTGATGGATGAGACGGGTGTGTATATTCGAATCGGTATCAGCGATACCAAGGTCGTTAGCAAGATGGCCTGTGATCTGTATGCCAAAAAAGTCCCGGGAGGCATCTGCACGCTGCCTCGCAAAGATCTGCCTTCAACCATCTGGGAAAAGCCTGTTCGAGACATGTTCATGGTTGGTTCCCGCATGGCGCAGCATCTCTACAAGATGGGCATTCATACCATTGGTGATCTGGCCCAGACCCCACTGTCCCGACTAAGAGAACGTTGGGGGGTGAATGGCGAGGTACTGTGGCGTATCGCTCGCGGTATTGACGATTCCCCGGTCAAACCCGGGACCTATGCTCATCAGCAACAGGGGATCGGACATCAAATGACGCTGCCCCAGGACTATGACTCCTGGGAAGATATCAAAGTGGTACTGCTTGAACTGGCGGAACTCGTCAGTCGACGTTCCCGGGACAAATCACTCATGGGCCATGTGGTCTCGGTTGGATGTCGCGGACAGGATTATGATCGACCAACCGGTTTCTCCCGCCAGATGAAGGTGAATGAACCCACCAACATTACGGATGAAGTATACGATGCGGCAGCAGCTCTGTTCCTGCGCCATTGGGACGGATTACCCATCCGCCGCATCAGCATGTCATTGACCGGACTTGTACCCGATTCCGAAGTGCAACTGTCCTGGTTTGATGACCGCGAACGCAAAAGAGAATTGGAACGTGCCACGGATGATATCAAGCGCAGGTACGGAGATACCGCCATCATGCGGGCATCCTCCCTCTGCTCGTCCGCGCAAGCCCATGAACGTTCTCATAAAATTGGAGGTCATTATAAATGAGTAAAAAATTGCAGCAAAACGGTATCTTCGAGTCCTCACGCATGATGCTCCCCGAACACCGGGAAGCCTACATTCTTCATCAGGAACAACTAGCTCCTCGTACCCGCCCATCCCTGGATGCCCAGGCCGCGGAAGAAATGTCCCGTTTGCTCAGTAACTCGATGATGCTTGGAGATAGGGTCACCATTACCGTGTTTCACGAACATGACGATATCCGTTATACTGGTCAAGTACTTCGACTGGACCGTCCGGCTCGTACCCTCAGACTGCTGATGGAAGATGGGTCCCGGGATATTCAGATGAACCTCATTACAGATGTGGCCCTAGCCGATGACTGAAGGCGTATATACCCGCCCCGATGTTGCGGATAATCTATGATAGATGCAGCATAGTCGTTGCCATGCAGGACTGTCTTCCTACACTTCCAGGTGAATACCAAAAGCAGCCGACGAGACATACCCAGACCATTCACTTCGTTCTAAAGAAGCAAAATATCAGATACGTGATTCATCGGCTGCATATAAGGGTAAAGCTTTTTTTCTGAAAAACTTCTTAGAAAAAGCTCCAGTCGAATTCCTTAGACAGACGCTCGAGCAGATGCACACCGGCAATACTGTTGCCTTTGCGATTCAGAGCCGGGCCAACAAGACCTATGCCGAATTGTCCCGGTACAAGGGTCAGAATTCCACCGGATACTCCACTTTTGGCGGGCAAGCCGACCTCGATGGCAAATTCGCCTGATGCATTATACATACCACAGGTGGTCATGAAGGTTTTGGCAATCTGAACATAGCGACGAGGGATGAGTTCTTCTCCCGTAATTGGATCTGTTCCATTATAGGCCAGAACGAGTGACATTCGAGACAGATCTGCACACGTCACTTCAATGGAGCAATGACGGAAATATACGGCAAGCACGTCTTCAACGTCATCCTTAATGACCCCGTTGTGCTTCAAAAAGTAGCCAAGTGAACGATTCATATGACCACTCTCCGATTCGGACTGGAATACCTCTTCGTTATAGCCCAGCTGATCATTATTCGCCAGTTTGCGGAAAAACTCCAGAATGCGGCGTGATTTCTCTTCCTTACAGTCTCCTCCAACAAGCGAGGACACCGTAATCGCACCCGCATTAATCAATGGATTAAATGGAATACCGGGTTCAACCAATTCAAGCTTGATCATCGAATCATAATCGTCGCCTGTGGGTTCTTTTCCTACATTAAAGAAGACTGCTTCTTCACCATGGTCCATTAAGGCCAGAATAAGGGTAAATACTTTGGAGATACTTTGCATTGTAAATGGGACACCGCAATCCCCTGCCGACACATAGTTCCCTTCGGCGTCCATGATATGTATACCAAGCTCATCCTGAGAGGCTTTAACAAGCTCCGGGATATAAGAAGCCACCTTACCCTGCCCGGTGTGCAAACGACTGGTCTCCAGCCACTCCGGCAGCAATGCATTCAGACGTTCCATGGTTGAATTGCTCATATGTCATCTCCTCCACATCTCTATATAAGCATCTTGCATGAAATGTACATGGGTGAACCCATGCACCATGGTGATAATGAGTTCCAGCCATCTCATGCAAAATGCCCTATATTATCTGATTACCCTCAGAATAGTTCCTTTACCGCTTCATTTGAAGATTTAACTCCAAAATCTCACCGGGAAGACCATCGTAATCGCCTGTCCAGGTGGATACAAAGTTCTGTCTGGTCAAGATCCGGCGAGAAGCAGCGTTACCCGGATCGATAACTGCATAGAGTGATCCAATCCCTGCGGCTTGTGCCTGAATAATCAACCGTGACGCAATGGATGTGCCTTGACCTTTGCCCCAATGTTCAGGCAGGATCATGTAACCTATCTCAGCCTTGGTCGGGTCCTCCTGATCCGGAATCAATTTGGCATACGCCACACCGGCACCATCTTCACTATATACTCGGTAATGTCCGCATGTGGAACGCTCATTAAACTCCAGCATGGACTCAAATTGCGTTCTCGCCTCTTGCTCCGGTATTGCACGTTCTGTAATCTGTTTCATTACTTCCATATTGGAAACCAATGCATAATAATCATCAAAATCAGGTTGTGTGTATTTAATGAACTTCATGATGTGCCTCCTCTGGGGTACATAACTTATCTTGGTCTTGTTGAATTCACCTAGAGTATAACAGATGCGAATGATGGAATGCACACAAGGCAACACTCTTGCAGGCAGCCAGATGATCCGATAGGCCAACTAAGTCAGCAATCTGAACACTGTAGATACCAAAAAGCGGCCTCAACTGGAGACCGCTTTGTTTACTTTGTTTTTTAATTTGCTTTTTAAGATGAAGAAATATCCTCAGTTCCGTACTTCCAGTGCATGTTGTTAGCTTGCCCGTGATGAAGGGTTAAGGTTCATCTGTTTTTCACGTTGACGTGCACGACGACCTTCACCTGGAGGGGTAATGATCAGTGCGAGCAACAGCGAGACAGCGCAGAGTACAGCAATCACGATGAAGGTCAGATGGAATCCGCCCAGCAGGGCGCTGATGAATGATCCAGCCAAAGCACCAAATCCAAATCCCTGATAGATCACACCATAGTTTTTGCTCTGATTTTTCAGTCCGAAGTAATCGGCCACAATCGCCGGGAATACCGTAATGTTACCGCCAAAGCAGAATGCAACGGCCGCCACACAGGCGAAGAATATCCCGAAGGTCAGTGGAACCAGACTAAGTGTCATGACAGCTACGGCTGTAACTAGCAGCGCACCAGCGATGACCTTCATTCGTCCTACTTTATCCGACAGCGCACCGAGAATAATACGTCCTGCCGTGTTAAAGATTGCAACCATGGCCACTGCGTTCGCAGCGGTAGCTACATCAAGTCCAGCGAGTTGTACACCGATATCTTTGACAATACCGATCAGATACAGGCCACTCATACACGCCGTGAAGAAAATAACAAACAGCATGTACGCTTCTTTTGTACGCAGCATCTCTTTCACCGTGTAATCATGACGTGCTACGACTTGTTTGGATCCTTCCTTGCTTGCCGGAGCCTGTTCACGAACAACCGCTTCACGGATCAGGAATGATCCCGCAACGACCAGAACCAGAACGATAATGCCCCAGTACATAAATGCCTGAGCAGGACCAACGGCACCAATCAATGCCGTGTTCACATATTTGAACAATAAACTACCGGTACCAAAGGCTCCGACCGAGATCCCCGAGATCAGACCTTTACGCTCCGGAAACCATTTGATCAGATTAGACAGCGACGTAATGTACGCCGTACCATCTGCAAAACCAACAACAAATCCAGCCAAAATGTACAGCAGTGTTAACGAGGTGACTTGAGAACTCAGAATAAGACCCAGCCCAAGCACAACCCCGGCTACACGGATCAGACGCTGAAGACCCCAACGTTCCTGCAATCGTCCTGCAAACAATGTGGCAAAAGCCAAAGCAAAACTCGTAATTGAAAAAGTTATCGCGACCGAGCTGACGTCCCATCCGAAACGATCAGACAACGGTTGATTAAATAAACTCCAAGTATAGATGGTTCCAAGACCCATTTGTACAATGATGGTCCCCAAAACAATAAGCCAGCGATTCATTTTTGTAGGTGCAAATGTTGATTCAGGTGTTGATGAAACGGATGAAATGGTTGCTTTCATCGTGATCTCCCCTTTGCCGATGTCATATACATGAATGCGTTCACAAGCTAATCATACATGAAAGGGGATTCATCACACCGTTTTGAGCATGAGTTGCATCAGATGCGGAATGAAATGCTGCTAGATGCGCATGAGTTGCCTGAATTCTTTGACCTTCCCACGACTCACGGGCACTTCAGCTTCCAAATCGCGCAGACGGAGCAGATACGTATTGTTGAACCAAGGTACAATTTCACGGATTTGCGACAGATTTACGACGTACGAACGGTGGCAGCGAAAGAACGTATCCTGTGGCAGACGGCTGTGAAAATCCGATATGCTCACTGGCATGGTGAACTCCCCATTTTTGGTATATACCTTCGTCACTTTCTCTTGTGCTTCCGCATAGTAGATATCTGCCGTATCCGTAACAATAATATTGTCATTCCGCAGCAAATTAATTCTTCTATCTGTATGGGAATTCGTATCTCGTTCTCGTACCAGTTCACCATGCGCAGCAGATCCGTCCGCCGTAGGGGCTGGTCCATCCTCAACATGTTGCTCCACCGGCGCATGATCACGTTTGAATGCGAGCTCCAGCTTATGGAGCATTGCAGCAATTCGTTTCTCGTCATACGGCTTCAGAATATAATCAAATGCCTCCAACTCAAAGGCTTCCGCTGCATGTTCCTTATACGCCGTCGTAAATACAATGTAGGGTTTCGTTGCAAACTTCCCAATATGATGGGCCAGCATCATACCGTCCAGCGAGGGAATATTGATATCAAGGAAAATGACATCTACTTCTTGTTCCTGCAAAAATTTCAGTACATCCAGCCCGTCTTCAAGGCGGTCCACAACTTCAATCTGACTATGTTCCTGGATTAAATAATTCAATTCCTCACTTGCCAGAATCTCGTCTTCCACAATAAGAGCTCTCATTGATCCATCATCACCTTGTTACGACATCTCCTTTGGGCACATCAAATAAAATATCGGTTCCTTGTTCCAGCCTTGTAATGGTTACACCTTGTCCGTAGATAAGCTTAACGCGGCGATGCACATTATATAGCCCGATCTGGTTACCAGGCATACGGTCATGGTAGACACGTTCAATAATATCTGCACTGATGCCTGCCCCTGTATCACTGACACTGATTCGCACAAACTCCGGATAATCCTGTACCCGAATTCGAACAGTCCCGGGTCCTTTGACCTTGAGAATGCCATGAATAATTGCATTTTCGACGAGCGGTTGGATAACAAGACTCGGAATATGCACCGCGACCTCATCAATGTCATAGATCACGTTAAGTCGGCTACCAAAGCGAGCTTTCTCAATCTCTACATAATTACGGACCTGCTCCAGTTCCTTATGAATATCGATCAACTCATCCGACAGCTCCAGATTGTAGCGCATGTACCCGGATAGGTTCACAATCAGCTCCCGGGCACGATCAGGTTTGGTTCGGATGGACGATGCAATCGCATTTAGCGCATTAAACAAAAAATGAGGATGGATCGTTGTCTGTAATGCACGCAGCTCTGCTTTGTTGGCAGCAGCCTTGATCTCCTCTACCCGCGATACCTCCATCTGGGTCGAGATGATCTGCGATAGACCTACAGCCATCGTTTGTAATGGATACGTAATTTTGTACGCTTTGCGATAATAAATTTTCAGCGCACCTGTAATGTCTCCTCGTTCTTTGAGCGGAATGATTAACAGCGAGTGGATATCGGGTGTTTTTTCATCAATCACATCATTACTGATCGTAATCTCCCCGCTGGATATCGTCTTCTTGGTCATCTCACTTATAATTTCATTGCCTATATGATAGCGTTCCTCACCAAATCCTACATACGCCAGTACATTCCGGGTATCCGTAATTGCAACCGCATCAGCCTGAATATCCTCCTGAATAATCCGGCAGATTTTGCGCAGAGAATCCTCATCAATCGAACGGAAATAAGGCAAGGTTTTGTTTGCAATCTCCAGTGCCAGCTTCGCCTGACGAGCTGCAATCATCTCTTTTTCCCCTTCGACACTCTGTACCAAGAGCACAATCAGCCCAATGTTGACTTCACCCAGAATCATAGGCAGCGCAATCTGCGAGACAATATCGGCACCCAGTGGATCGGGATAGGAAAATAGCAGGATTAATAACATCGTGAGCGCTTCACAGATCATTCCAGCACCAATACCGATGATCCACCGCTTGGGCTTGGGCGTGTACTTATGTATATATCCGGAGACCAGACCCGCCAGGATACTCGTGATTAGACACGGTATAGCTGTGACTCCATCCATATCAATCAGATACCGATGCACCCCGGAGACAATCCCCGTAATAATACCCACAGGCGCTCCGAACAAAATACCACCCGATAACACGGCGATGATCCGCACATTCACCAGTGAACCTTCAACATTAATGCCCGTATATGTCCCGAAGATGGCAAAAGCACAGAATAACAAGGTAACCGCAATAGACTCCTGCCACCTTAATTTCCCCTTTTGCAGAATCTGCCTAAATCTCGGCACCCTCGACAGAAAGAATAAAAATATAATCAACAGCGCCGCCCGTTCAAATAAACCCAGCAGCATCGTAAACATCTCCAATCGTACTTCCTCCACATCTGTCTGAAAATAAAATGCATACCGACACAGCCACGCTTTACTACGTAAAATCCAGGACATTAATCCATAAAGCTCGTATGCAACAGTTTACCGCTCCCCCCGGAGGAAAGCAAAGTCCATCCTGTGAAAAAACATCAATATGACTACATCATGCATGCATATGATAGTTCATCCCTTAACTTCTATGAAAATATCCGACTCCAGAAAAACCTATGTTATAATCAGTTGTCATGTTATTCCAATTATTGAGTGAAATTAATTAAAGAAAGGTGTTCATGCATGCTTGCAATTCTACTTTTAGGTTTGCTTCTGCTTTTTAGTTTTCTATGGTTTACCCTATACTTTATCTCCAAACGAAGCCATCATCCCGATTGCTCATCGGCGATTGTCCTGCGAATCATCTTAAGCATCTCAACTCTGACACTCATCGTTCAAGTCTACAACCTTAAAGGAAACCCATATAACTTTATTTTAATATTCGTATTTATCGCTTCATTAATAGCCACTCGTTCTTTTAACGGTACGAACAAAAACAGATAAATAAAAACAATAGGCATGGCTGGCTCTATAGTTCAATCCTGAAACTAATCCAAAAAGGCCAACCAGACGTACCTGATTGACCTCAAGTCCAAAATTACGAAAAATTTCGCCTGATAAAATAACTTGGTGTGCAGCTCCAAGCATGGCAATAACTGTTGACCAAATTGCTGCCATAAGGAGAATACGTTTTGTCGTCCGGGTCGTAGAGCTCCCAGAAAGTGTCCGCTCCATCCTTCAGCATACCGCCCCAATACCTTCGGATCTGCTCCAGTGCCTTCTCCTCTTCCCCGCACATTATTAATGCATCAACATAATGATGAACCATGTACGGTGTGGTCATGCCAATAGCTTCTTCGTTACTCATTAACCGATCAAGTAATTGCCGGGCCGCTGGAGCATCCATGATCTCAGCCAGTACCATCCATACTTGCGATGCCCAGGATATCTGTCTTTTCTCACCACTGACGAAAAAGCCCTGTTCACCATCCCACAGATGTGCGAGGGCTGCTTGCTCAGCGTCTTTGATGTGTGCGTTAATCCATTCCTCATACTCCGGCAGCCCTAGTTCTTTGGCAATCGACCTTCCTCTTTTCATACTATAGATGAGCACTGCCTGGGCACCAGCCTGTTTATTTAATTCTTCATGCCAGTCTAGAAAACAATACCATGTATCGTCATCCCTTACGATGCCCCGCTCATCAAGTCGTTTAAGCCCGATCTCAATCTGTTCTCGAGCCACCGGCCAAAGTTCTTCCAACGTTTCCCTGTCCTTGGTAGCTTCAAAATATTCCCATAATGTCGCAATAAAGAACAACGCATAGTCATATAGGTAAATGTCGTCCATGTACGGTTCCGGTTGTTCGTACAAACAGGCTCCTACTTGGCCTCCCTCCAATCTTGTTCCGGCAAAGAGATAGAGACAGCGCTTGACGAGATCATTACAGCCGAATGTTTCATAATTGACGAGGGCCTGAAGGCGAAGATCTCCGATCCATAAACGTCGATCGCGCTTCGGTCCATCTTCGAATACCATCTGCATGCAATCCCGGAGTGTCTTCACGGACACGCGATCTATTTCCAGCAGCTCCGTGTCGATACCTTCAGGCAATTGAGGTACTGCCCCTATGTCTGCTGAGGTCACCGTCAAGCAATATATATCGTTAATTCGAATATCGTAACGGATCGACGTTTCTACCACCTCGATTTTCAGATACCGAAAGGCATACCGACGGTCCAGTGTTAGCGTGCCAGGTAACACGTCCACATTCACGATCTCATCTTGAAGCCATGAACGGCTAAGCCAACCCGAATATTCTGCAAAATCCTCACCGACCTCACAGGGCATTTCTCCAAATGTGAGCTTCAACCTGAGAGGTGCATCTGCATTACTGCGCTCGTTAAGAAGCGACAAGGTCAGATAACCGACGAGATGCTCCCCGAAATCCAGCGTAACACTGTCTCCCTTGCACAGCACTTGATCCGATAAGTGTTCTGCTAAGCCTATTGGTTCGATACGCCATCCCTGAAAAGCTGACGCATCCGGAACTGCGCTCACGATATGTTCCGGATAGACCTTTTGCTGGCGAAGCTCCGGCATCAGACCCTGCGCTTTTTCCAGCCAGGCTGTGTTTATCACTTTTTCACTCATTGCAGTGCCCTCCTTATCCTTTGACCGCCCCAACGGTCATACCGCCGATAAAATATTTTTGCAGGAACAGAAACGCCAGCAGCAACGGTAGCGCGCACAGAAAGCACGCTGCAAACAGGACATTCCACTGCGTGGGATTTTGCTGATCGCCCAAAAATCCGAGCATGGCCAGCGGTAACGGTGAATCTCCTGCGCTGGAAATAAAGATCATATTGAAGAAATAATCGTTCCAGATCCAGACACCTTGCGTAATAATGACCGAAACCGTTACCGGAATGAGTAAGGGGAACACGACGGTCCAGAACCGTTGGAATAATCCCGCCCCGTCGATGTGCGCCGCTTCTTCTACCTCCTCAGGCACACCGCTTCGAATGAAGCCCGTGTACAGGAAAGTTGAAAACGGCAGACTGCACGTAATGAACATGAAAATAGGCGTATATTGATTCGTTGGGATATGAAGCGCATTAATCATTTGCACGATCGGTATCAATACCATTTGCGCAGGTACCACAAGTCCGGACAAAAAAAACAAATACATGAACTTACTTAGCTTTGTCTTCAAACGGGCCATCGGGTAGGACGCCATTGCCGCAAACAGGACAACGAACACGACCGATACGCCGGTTAACACCACGCTGTTCCATAGCGCTTCCGGAAAGTGCATGCGGTCGAAGGCAGCCTTGTAACTTGCAAAGGACATCTCCCGGAACAGGACCAGCGGATTTGTGTTGTTGCTTGGATCTCGGAGTGATGTCGAAAAGGCAATAATTAACGGAATCAGGTTTAACGCCATCACCAACAGCACAACGACCTGAACGGACCCTTTCCCCAAAACTTTACGAAGCGTCATGCCGACACCTCCCGTTTGTTCATTTTCAGGACAAAAACAGCGGTAATGACGATAATTACGGCAAAGGAAATGACACCAAGAGCCGAAGCTTTACCAAAGAGTTGTTCGGTAAATGCCATCTTGTAGATGGTATAAATCAGCGTGTTGGTAGCCGTGCCGGGACCGCCATTCGTCATGATAAACGGGAAGTCGAACGCTTTGAGTCCATTGATCAAACTTAACGTCACGTTGATTGTAATTGCTGTTGCCAGTAATGGAATCTTCACATGGCGCAGCAATCTCCATGAGCCGCAGCCATCAATCCGTCCGGCTTCCAAAAGGTCGCTTGGAACAGTCTGTAGTCCTGCAAGGAAGATAATCATTGTCGTTCCGATCGTCTTCCAGATTTCCACGAAGATAATAGAATACAGCGCGGTCGAGTAATCACCCAGGAAATTCAGTTCATTTGCGATACCCAGTTTATCGAGAAAGGAAGAAATCAGCCCGTAATCCGGCATATAGACGTAACTCCACAAAAAGCCGACGACAATCGCACTGAACAAAGTGGGAATATACGCCAGGGAACGGTAAATCCCGGTTCCTCTTATTTTCATGTTTAACAGCAATGCCATTGCTAAACCGATGATATTGCCAGCTATGACGGTGACGAATGTATAGATCAGTGTATTTTTTAAAGAAATGCCTAGGATGTCGCTCCGGAACAATTCCTTATAGTTGTCGAAACCGATATAGTTATAGGCTTGGGCGTACCCGTTGTAATCCGTTATACTGTACTGGAACAACCGCAGGATCGGGAAGATCCAGAAGGTCAGGTAGAAGATCAATGCCGGCAAAGCAAACCAGTACATGGACTTTTTCATTACAGTAGAGCTCATCCTGCTCCATCCTTTCCAAGGGGCCTGCGGCAAGGGAAGAAGGACAATCATTCTCCCCTTTACAGCAGACAGCATCGTTTTGTTCTAGTTTTTCCATAGCTCTCTAAACTTGGTTTCCATGGCGTTTGCCACATCTTCTGGTGTTGTTTTCTGTCCAGCAATAATTTCGGCAAACTTTGCCTGCATGACGTCCGATACTCCGGCTGGCCACATCTGGTTGCTAAAGTAGATGGAATTTCCAGTTTGTTGATAGTTGTCATTCACTTCCTTAAACAATTCATTTTCAAGTTCTACGTCCTTATAGACGCTGATGGAACTGTTGGCTTCCACAAATGCTTTGAACAGATCGGATTCACCATCAAACAGGTAGTTCAGTACTTCCTTGGCTGCATCCAGGTTTGCCGATTTGGCGTTCAAAGCGTATCCGGCAGATGTTGCAGCAGATACAAACACCGGCTGTTCCGGCTCGTTACCTGGCAATGAAGCGAATCCGCGAGTAAATTCGGCAGCGCCTTTGGACGTCATGGAGGCATAATCCCATGTTCCCGTAAAGGTCATTGCTGCTTTCCCGTCGATAAACAACTGCGCAGATTGGGCACTACCAATGCCAAGTGAGTTTTTGACGACGTAGTTGTTATCATAGAGCTCTTTGTATTTGGATATGGTTTGAATCCACTTTGGATCAGTCAGCGATTTTTCACCGTTCTGCAATTTGACATCAAAATCCAGCTCATTCGGATACACGACATTGGCTGCAATCGGATACATACCGAATTGGATCATCCAAGGGTCCTTGTCTCCCATCGCAATTGGCGTTACGCCCGCTGCCTGCAACTTTTGACACAAATCCAGAAACGAAGGCCAATCCTTCGGAAACTCGGAATATCCCGCTTGTTGTAACAACTCCTTATTGTAGTAAACGCCCAAGAAGTCCAACCCTTCGGCCACGCCGTAAGGTTTACCCTCATAGGACATATCTTCCTTCGCTCCTTGGCTGATGTTGTCCCAGAACTTCAGATCTGACAGATCCGCAGCGAAGCCTGCCTTTGCAAAATCAATGACACCGCCAGCCGCATTTTTCGGGAAAATCCAGAAAATGTCCGGTCCCTGTCCAGCCGCAAGCTTGGTTCGAACAGATGTATTGTATTGATCATCAGGCAACTTTTGTACTTCCAAGTTAATGTTCGGGAACTTCTCTTTGACTAGACGCGGCAAGGTCTCCAGCTCGAAATCCTCTCCCTCGGATGCCTTGTTTCCCGAAAGCATCATCGTCAACGTAATTGGCTTTCCTGACTCATCTGTACTCCCGTTATTGGTATCCGTACCGCCCCCCTCCTCGCTACTGGAGCTGCATGCGCTCAGAAACATCAAGAGCAGTACCAAAGCTAAGGACCACAGTCGTTTTCTTTTTTTCATCTTGTCATTCCCCCAATTCATGTTTATTCTTGCTTTGTGCACATTCTCATCATACGGTGGGCAAAAGTGCATTTGCTTTGGCTCGTATGGTGCACTATTTTTAGAATTGACAAATGGCGGGAGGAGCACGTATGATTCTGTTCAACATCAAAACTAAACTTTTTCTGGTCCTCGTCCTCGTATCAATCGTGCCAATTATCGTTGTGTCTGTCAGTTCCTATCGCAGTTACACGAAGCTGGTGAGTGAGCAGACCTCTCTCGTGACGTCGACAACTATAGGCAATTCGGTCAAGAGCATGGAGGAAATTTTGCAGAACATCGACCGGATCTCCGTCACACTCCTTCAGCAGTCTTCCAATGCAACCGCTTACAGCACTGTGAGTGATGAACTAATCAAGTTGAACGGTACCAACGATCAATATGAAATCTTCATGATCCGCAGCAAATTGAAATTGATCTTTGAAAACATTCTGCTTGGTTACAATTACATCAATGGTTTGTACCTTTTCACACCTGATGGCAAATGGATAAGCTATGGCAGCAGCGGTACAGACCTACGCCTCGATTATGTAGCACTTCGGGATGAGTGGTATCTGGATACGATCCAGCGAAAAGGCGATTTGTATATTGGTGAAGTAGGCGTCAAACCTTACATCATTAACGCCAAGGAATCCATTGGCTTCTCCAGAGCCCTCTACGATCCCAACAACAACGAGTTCCTAGGCGTGTTTATGCTGGATTGCAGCATGAACATTTTTGACGGTCTAAAACGTAATCCGGCACCAAGCTTGTCCAATCTATATCTGGCGAACGACGCTGGCGAGATCCTGTACTCCAGCGACGGAAGTAGAGTTGGCACTCCTCTCTCCGATACTCTGGCTGCGGCAACGCATCAAGTCGGAAACAGTTCACAGTACAAATCAATCCAAGATAACATGATGACGGTAATCCAGAAAGTTCCCGGCCGCAATTGGAACGTGATTGCCAACATCTCTATGGATCGGTTGTATGAGGAGTACAACATCTCACAAAAGTTGCTGTTATACGTGGCCGTAAGCTGTGCCGTCATTTTCCTTCTACTTTCCTTTTTCTTATCCAACCTGATCACCAAACCCATCATCGAATTGACCAAAATGATGCGCAAAACCAAATCTCATCGTTTTGTGACCATCAAGCCTCAAGTAACGAGGCAAGTCGATGAAATAGGAATCCTTTACCACGAGTTCAACAAAATGATGAAAGATATCGATACGCATATCCGAGAGAGTTACCAGAATAAAATCCTCATGCTGGACTCGCAGATGAAGGCATTGGAAGCACAAATCAACTCCCATTTCCTCTACAATACGCTGGAGTCGATTAATAGCATTGCCGAGATCGAAGAAGTTGAGAGTATTGTGGTGATGACCAAGTCACTCGGGGACATGTTCCGCTACAGCATCAAAACGGACAGCGAGCTGGTCGCGGTCAGCGAAGAACTTCAACATGTAGAAAACTACATGGCCATCCAGCAGATTCGGTATGGTGACAAGTTCGCGTTCAACCTGAATGTAGACCCGGAAATTCGGAGTCGTCGCATGCTGAAACTTCTGTTGCAACCACTCGTGGAAAATGCTATCTATCACGGGTTGGAGAACAAACGTGGGAAGGGTTCCGTTACCATTACCGGTTTGTTTCAGGGGGACAGCATCGTGTTCGAGATCTGGGACGATGGCGTGGGCATGTCCTCAACACAAGCGGAAGAACTTCGACAATTGCTCCAGCAGCCACCTGAATTCGTCGCCGTTGGTCAAAGGCATAAACAAAGCATCGGCATCAAAAACGTTCATTCACGAATTGCTTTGTATTACGGAGAGGGTTACGGCCTTTCGTTTCATACCGATTTGAATACAGGAACTCGAATTACACTCGAAATTCCGGCCAATTGGGAAAAGAGGTGACCAAGAGATGTACACGTATATCGTTGTGGACGATGAACCCTTGATCCGCAAAGGTTTGTTGAAAAAAATCGGGACTTTTGAGCACTCGCTTGAACTCTTAGGCGAAGCAGATAACGGGGCAGATGCCTTGGCTTTGATTAAATCCTTCAAGCCGGACATTATCTTTACGGACATGCGCATGCCCGAGGTAGACGGCAAGCTGTTGATCAGGACAGTATGCCAGCAATATCCGCGCATCAAGTTAATTGTCATTAGCGGACATACCGATTTTGATTATATGCAGGAGGCCATCTCTGCGAAAGTTGTAAATTACCTGCTGAAGCCTTTTAGCCGGGATGAGATCCACGGTACGCTTCACCAAGCCATCCAAGCCATCGAACAGGAGCGCTCTCTTCAGCGGGAAGTCGTTCTAAGAGAAGTAGAAACGGAGCAGATGAAAAGGGATGCAGACATGCAAGCCTTCCTGAATTATGTGCTGGCTCCCCATTCATCCATCAAAACACCTGTGTTCCGCTCTGCGGAATTTGCCGCCATCATGGCATCTGACCAGTTCATTTTATTGACGATTTATGGTCCTCAACCGCTTACAGCACAGCAACTACCTACCTTTTCGAATGGCCTGTACATTCCTCATCCACAAACGGATCAAGTACTGTTTTTCCTGATGCATGATCTGGATTGCTCAGGCCAGCTTGATTTGCAGAAAATGGCGGAACAAACTGCGAGTATCATTTTGACCAAATCCGAAACTACGGATTGTTGTGTGGGGATCAGCTTGCCTCATACAGGCATTGGTGGGGTCCGAGAAGCTCATCATCAAACGATCCTTGCGTTGGACGAACGAGCCATTACCGATTTTGGCAAATGTTACGTATTTTCACGGGAGCAATTTCCTTTACATCAACTGAAGTGGGCTCGAACATATGAACTGCTATTTTTTATAGAGAGCGGGAATGTGCCGAAGGTGGAAGAGCTCATCACCGATTTCTTTGCTTTCTACATACGCCAGCCTGACGCTTTGCTTGCCCACCTGAAAGAGCAGTGCAGAGACATTATCACGGAAACCAAACGGCTGCTGAGTAACTATATCCAGAACGGAGGTAACAGTAGCGCCTCTTCCAGCTTGGAGGCCGTCCTGAACGTCTCGTTCGATATGGAGTGCATTAGGCATTACATGGTAAAAGTGCTGACGGGAACAGCTCTTCTGCTTAAGGAAGACAACCCCTACGCATCAGATCAAGTGATCGACAACGTCAGGACATATATCGATAATCACTATACCAAGGATTTAACGCTGGAATGGGTATCGTCCCTGTTCTACCTGAACCCGAGTTACCTCAGTCATTTATTTAAAGAAAAGACATCCGAGAACTTCACTGATTACGTAAACAGACTACGGATCAGGCAAGCCAAGCAGCTCTTAACGAGCACAGACGATAAAATCTATCGGGTTGCCAAACAGCTGGGTTACGACAATCCAAAATATTTTTTTCGGGTGTTTAAAAAATTGACCGGTTGGACTCCAGAGGAATACCGAAAGCAACACAAATCCTTCACCGCAAACAACAAGGAACCAGGCCATGTATGATGGCCCAGTTCCTTGTTTTCGTTGTTCTGGTTCTTAGTGATCCAGCCGTTCTATTATCCGGTCATGCACACGGACAATAACAGTTGCAAGTTGTGCCCGTGTAAGGGTGCTCTGTGGTTGTAACAGTTTATCCGGCGTACCTTGGAATATACCAAGCTGAATGGCCGTTGCCATGACTGCCCGGTTATTTGGTGTCAGCTGGACCTGATCCTTAAAATCTTCCAGCCATGATTCAACCTCTGCTTCCGGCAGTTTCGTATCCACTCCAGACAAGTTCAACGCACGAACGAGCACCATTGCCATGTCCTCACGTGACATTGGGGCATTTGGCAGGTACTGCCCTTCTTCCATCAGCCCATATTCCTTGGAGGCTCGCAAAATTGGATCAAACCATTTCTCGTTTGCCGCCACTCCCCCCGGCTCAATTCCTAACGCATTCAATGCAGCCATCAACGTTTGGGCTGATGTTGTCGTTCCCTGGGGTTGCATGCGGCGTTCCGATACGCCATTGATCAACAGCAAGCTGTTGGCTTTAGCTATATCTTTGGCATACCAGGCTGAAGGCTTAACATCAACAAATTCGCGGAGCGAGTGAATCGCAATGTACGTTCCTCCTTGGTTTAGCAGTACTTTCCATACCTTGTTTCCGTTAGTGTCTTTGGTCAACACGCCAGGCACCGGCGTAAGTTGTCCTCCTTCCCCAACGTATGCGATTGTTGTGGAGTTTGCAGCTACGACATCGTTAACAGGCAGCGCTGCAATGACATACGTGTTCTGCTTATCTTTGATGGATACATTCCATGGATCGCCGATAACCCGGATGCCAGATGAACGGATACTTGCTGCCTTAGCTTGATCATCAACATCCCCCGCTTGCACGGTCACGACAGCAGAAACATTGCCCTCCGAATCCGTTTCGCCTTCAGTCTCAGACCCGGATGCTGGTGGCTTAACAGGAGTTCCAACACTACCTGATCCAGGCGGGCTTGGCGAATCAGGATTCGTTCCTGGATTTGTGCCTGGACTTCCTGGATTTGTTCCCGGCTCTTTCAACGTAAATGACAAACTGTCAATCCGAAGATCCGGTTCATGAAACACCAGATACAGATCATGTACACCGCTCACGGCAGCAGAAATATCCGCCTCTACGTCAACGTACCCTAATTCCTTGACCGTTACGTTAGCATTACTAATCTTGTAGGAGACAGGTTCTGTCATCGGTACGTTCCATACAGCAATCGGTGCGGTATCGAGCGCATCCGCATGTAACGAGATCGTGCCACCCTGCACATTAGATGCGACAGTTGCCTTAACCTTCTGCGCACCTGTCAGGTCAGCCTTAGGCAACGCGATCCACGATCCATTTTGTTTGGAACGAACTGCATAATAACCTCCAACAATCGCTTTGGCTTTTAATTGGGCTGCCGTGCGTTCCTTGGACACTTCGTGGTAAACGACTTCATTTGAAGCAAACGCATGATCAAATACATTTATGGGTTGGGTAAGGGGTAAGGTCGCAATCGACTTCCCACCAATGCTTAATGCCTTCGATACTTGCACGTCTGCATCCGCTGCCGAGGTCCCAATCATGAATTCATAACTGCCCTGTTCAACGATCCATTCACTCCGATTCACATCCCATAATGCCAGCGTTTGTGGATCAACTTGCAACAGGACTTCTTTTGTTTCACCCGGAGTGAGATGAATCTTCTCAAATGAAACCAGCTTCTTTTTAGGCGCATGTGCGCCGTATGCAGAGTTGCTGTTACGGGTGTACAGCTGCACAACCTCGGAAGTGGCTACGTCTCCTGTATTGGTTACGCGGACCGACACCGTGAATGGTTCATTCCCCGTTACAGAAGACGATACGGTCAGGGAATCGTACGTAAAATCAGCATATGATAACCCGTAACCAAACGGATAGGTCACTGTGGCATCTGTATACATATAAGTCAACTCAGATTCAATGGGGTCTGCATTCGTCATATCAACCGTAAATCGGGGGTCGATGTCGTCAAGACCAGTAGAATTCCCTTCTGGTACGACATAAGAACTAATAGATGGAAAAGCATCCATGCCTGCATACCATGTGGACGTCAGGCGGCCTGTCGGCGCGTAATCTCCGTACAATACCTGGGCCAGAGCATACGAATCGTATTGACCGCCATATGGCTGGTAAACGATCGCCGAGACGTTAGGGTTGTTCTGAATGCGCTCCATGTTTACAGGGAAGCTCGATTTAACCACGACAACGGTTTTCTTACCCTGGGTTGCAAAGGCAGCAGATACTTTGTCGACCAGTTCATAATCAGACTCGCCCATATCGAGGGTAGACCGGTCGTTACCTTCTCCTGCGCTATGTCGTGGAATTGCGCCGACAAAGACGATGGCATAATCGTCTTCTGTGGCTCTTGCTGCTGCCTCTTCGCCCACGCTCTTCACAACAGTCTTCTCAAACTTCGCCTCGTCCGGGCGATTTGCAGCATTATCTTTGCTTCCCAGTGGAGATGATGCTGTCACGAGCTTACCAGCATCATCTACCTTGATAAAGCGTCCGTTAGCATAATACCAATTTGTAAAGTCACCAGAGAATCCTGTACGGTACCCATTGGTAACAATAGACATTGAGCCATCCTCGTTCGTTTCCATTCGTAATGTTGGGGGTATGGCACTCGTATCACCCATCATCTCAGGAAGGTTCCAATCATTGTTCGTCAGATTGAGGCTGGTACGATCCGTATTGCCAACTGCTGCATGATTTGTCGCAGGGGAAGTCACCCAACGCTGGTTATACAGCGATAATAAACTTGAACCCGCCTGACCCCAATCGTACACTCGGAACAAGTGGGAGAAACTGGCCTCACCTGGGGCATCCGAAGTTGTGATGAGCTGCGCTCCCTCCGTGCCTGCATTTGGACTATACACGTCCGCTGTGACCGTTTGTTGATTCGCTTTAGAGGTTAGTGCAATGACTTCATTTCCTGGGGCATAGTTTACGTTACTGCTGCCATTCATTTTAATGATTGAGAGCAGTGGAGATTCACCGGCGTTTTCCACCGTAGGTGTCGCGCCAACTGAATACGTTGTCTTGAAGCGTGCGTCGGCATACACCCCAGAAACAGCAGCGTCATTTCCTTTTTCCAGCGGAAGTGTGCCGTCATTTTTCAACAAAACAACGCTCTCCTGTGCCGCTTGAAGTGCTATTTCCTGATGGTTCACTTGGTTATAATCGGAAGGCGGAGACGTCCTGACATCCCTTGCTTCCTGGGCAAAAGGATAGTTTTTCGGTATGCCCTGCTCATCAGTTTCATTAAAAATCCCCAAACGTACCAGCTGGTTTACATGTGGTCTGGCTGCTTCTATAAGTTCTTCCTCGGTGATTCCATATTCCCCTTGCTCTACGAGCGCCACCAGATCGGTCACATCCGTAGGTGTCGTCCCTGACGGCCGACCCGCATTCGCCTGAGCAAGCGCCATGAGAACGGTTGCATGACCGCGGTCCACGGCATAGCGGTCGTCATATCCATTTCCGAGTTGGTTCGCGTTGGATACAATTGCATCTCCATTGAAATCGGGCGAGCTGTATACGCCATATTTGGCGTCCAAATTGGCTAATAATTGTAGCGGGGAAAGGATGTTTGGAATGCCGTTAGTCCGGCCATAAGATGTCATTGTGCCTGCCAGCGCACCTGATTCAAATCCAGGGAGCGCAGCTCTGGTTTGGTACTCAAACAATGAACGCGCGCTTGCACTGTTATTCGCTGTCTGCCTGAACCACTGCGCGTTATATACGGAGTAATGCTTTGTCCCCACCGCAGCCCTCATCCAGAATCCATCTTCGCTGGTGGACTGATCAATTCCGCTAAGACCCGAAGCCATCTTGTCGATCAAGACTCCGGCCATATTGGGATCTTCAGAGAACCCTTCATCGAAGCGACCGCTAAGCGGATTGATACGCATATCACTGACCACACTGAACGCCACGCTGAGGGAAGGATCATTGCCCCCATGAATGTTGGATTCGCCCTGCTTGACCTTTAATTTGCTGATTTTCTCGTTCCCCATCACTTCACCGATATCGGACAAAAGTTCTTTGTTCCAGCTCTGTCCCATGCCAATCAGAGCAGGAAAATCGGTCGAGACACCCTGAACATTATCTGCAGCAGATAACGCACCGGGAATGACCTTGTCCGCATGTTTCCCCTGCTTCAATGTGTAATGGTTTCGCGAACCCGTCACATAAACGGCTGGACCTTCGAGGCCAGTGTATTCGAAATAGGTGTCTACGTATGCATCCAGATGCGCTGGCACGCCATCAAATAATGGCATCCCGTCAAAGACACCTCCCTGCTGAGTTTGGAACTTTAAAGTACTTGTCGTAGATGCTGATAGTGGCGTGGCTCCCCAGGACCCCCATGTCAGACTGACCACGGTGATGACCGCAATCACTTTGCCGCTAATCTTCTGCTTGAAACCTCTAGTCAATGTTACCCCTCCTTTATTTGTAATCGCTTACAATTTGGTACTCACTCATTATAGTTGGAGGAATGGTACATTTTGTTTATGGGTTGAGGTACAGTATTTTTAGATATTACGGTTATGTATCGTTAAAGGATAAATTTGGATTCATATTAAATATAAGCCTCATACTCCACCCATCACTGTACTAAGATGCTTGATTTAACCAACATAACTACTCACTGAAAACTTTGTTTCCGTGGTAACACAAGCCAGGTCATGGGTCATTTCGATAACTACAACGAATATCAACCAAGTAATACCACAAGGCTTGTCCCAAGTTATAACAATCAAAAAGGCGTTCCATAAGTCATCTTCCTGACTTATGGAACGCCCCACCCACTAAAATTACTTCATAAACATTCGATGTAATTTGGTTTTGTAAAATAAATCAATTTACACAACAACGGAGAGGACAGAAATAACCTAAAGAAGCGAAGCGTGCGCTGTTATCCCCGGATTTTACCCTTGGAAAGGGTCAATCAGAAAATCCGGGGATAACAGCGCTCGGAAGGTTATTCTGTCATCGTAGTGCCCTCGTGTAAACGAATGTTTTTTTCCACCCACATTACATCGAATCCCTACCTAAACATCCCCCACAGCTTAATCAAATGAAACGTATTGTTTGGATCAATCTTCTGCGCGAGCACAAACGCAACAAACTGCTCCTCCTGCGCCGGAGAGAAATTCTCATTCATAATGACAGCGGAAGACTTGACCAACCTTCTGACCTTGGCCTTATCTTGCAGATCAGACTTGGTCACGCCATCAATCAACTTTTTGATACGCTCTTTGACAGCGGGATTTTTCATCTTTAATTTGATCCGCTCCACCAGCTGCGGACTAATTCCATATTGTTGATAACCCAAAACACATAGCACCTCCCAAAAGAATGAACTCACTTCTTATTCATATGTCGGGAGGGCTTGTACACTTGTCTTTTTTTACAAAGGTAATACGAAAAACCAGCTATCAAGGCAAGCTTTAGTCAATCAGATCACCCTTGAATACTTGCTGTTGCTGTAGGAAATCACGCAGAGGTGCATAGTCAATGGAGGTCCAGAAAGTCGCATCCTCAATTAAGTGGGTCACGTCATCTCTGGCCTGTTCCAGCACAGCAAAATCGGCAACCATGTCGGCAAGACGGAACTCGGGTAATCCGCTCTGTTTGGTACCAAAGAAATCACCCGGACCCCGGAGATCCAGGTCACGCCGGGATACCTCGAATCCATCCTCCGTTTCCGTCATGACCTTCATGCGTTCCTGTCCAACCTCCGTCTTTGGATCAGCAATGAGTACACAATAGGAAGCATGCGCACCACGACCGACCCGACCACGAAGCTGATGCAGCTGGGAGAGACCGAAGCGGTCCGCGTCCATAATGACCATCAACGTTGCATTTGGCACATCGACCCCGACCTCGACAACGGTGGTGGAGACAAGCAACTGAATATCATTGCTGTAGAAGTCGCGCATCATCTCTTCTTTCTCCGCAGCCGTCATCCGTCCATGCAGCAGACCTACACGATATTTCGGAAAGTTCTGCTGCATCTGCACATGCAGATCAATGGCATTCTGCACATCCAGCTTCTCCGACTCTTCAATGAGTGGACAGATCAGATAGGCCTGACGGCCCTGATCCACTTCTCTGGAGATAAACCCGAGCACCCGCTCCATCATATCGTGTTTAACCCAATACGTGGAGATTGGAATCCGTCCTTTCGGACGCTCCGAGATCGTGGATACTTCAATATCCCCAAAAGCAGTAATCGCAAGTGTCCGTGGAATTGGCGTTGCCGTCATCGTTAAAACATCCGGGTTATATCCTTTGCGTCGTAAAACGCTGCGCTGATTCACCCCGAAGCGATGCTGCTCGTCCGTCACCACAAGACCCAGATCACGGAAGAAAACATCTTCCTGAATCAGGGCGTGTGTACCCACCACGATATCAATCATGCCCATTTGCAATGAGGCGATCAGATCTTTGCGTTTGCGTCCATTTACACTGCCCGTTAACAGCCCTACGGTTACCCCAAACGGTTCAAACAGCTTTTGCAGTGAGCGCATATGCTGCTCCGCCAGAATCTCTGTAGGCACCATCAGAGCCCCTTGGAACCCAGATCGAACAGTCGTGTATAGCGCAATTGCCGCAATAACCGTTTTACCCGATCCGACATCACCCTGCAATAACCGATTCATTGCATAGGGCGAACGCATATCATGCAAAATTTCAAGCTCCACCTTTTTCTGAGCATCTGTCAGTTCAAAAGGTAAACTGCGTACAAACTCACGAATCGTCGTATTATCCGTGGTATGCACTACACCATCCATGCGATTTCGGTTGAGTGCGCGGTACGCCTGCATTTTCAACTGGAACAGAAACAGCTCTTCATACACCATCCGCTGTCTGGCCTGTTGACCTTCTCGGTTGTCCTGTGGACGATGAATTCCAGCAATCGCTTGTTTACGAGGCATCAAGCTGTATTTCTTCATCAAGGACTGAGGCAGAATCTCAGGAATCATATCTCCGAATTGAATTAATCCCTGATTGATCGTCTTCCGCATCCATTGTTGTGTCAGTTTGCCGGTTACCGAATATACAGGTTGCAATGTACCTGAACGCCCATCGCCTTTATCAGGGAACTCCGAGTCAGTCACGGTCATCTGCATGCGTTTTTGTTCCCATTTTCCCGTAATCACAATCTCCCGATTGGGGGTAAGTTGTTCTTTGAGGAAATGGCGATTGAACCAGGTGGCTGTAATCATCCACTCTTCCGTCATGATCTTACAGGTAAGACGGGACTTTTTACCGTATCGTTGTAATACAGGAATACCCATCACCTGTCCCTGGACCGTAATCTTGTCCCCATCCTTCACTTCACTAAGTGAACGCAGACGATAATCCTCGTAACGGAACGGATAATATTCAAGCAGGTCTTTAACAGTAGAGATGCCAAAGGCGTGAAGCTCTCCCTCTTTGAGAGCACTCACGCCGTTAATTTGCTTAACTGATATTTCTTCCAATTTCATGTCTAATCCCTCATTCCGGAACAGGCCACATAAAGATCGCAATGACACCAGGTCCAACATGACTGCCTATTACGGCTCCAATATTGGTATAGATCACTTCATTCAGTGTAAAATGACCCCGCAGCTGCTCTGCACAAGCGATCGCTGATCCCGGGTCAGCGGTATGACCTACCGCCAGGTTAACCCGTTTGCCTGCAAGATCCTTCTGGAACAGCTCTATAATGCGTGCCATTGCTTTTTTATGACCTCTGACTTTCTCAACTGCGTAGATAACGCCTTCTTCATCAATAGACAGGATCGGCTTAATGTTAAGCAACGTTCCCAAGATGGCTGAAGCTTTGCCAATCCGACCGCCCTTTTGCAGATACTCCAGAGTATCTACAAGAAAGAACAACTTGCGAGATTTTTGCATCCCTTCAATAGCCGCAGCGATTTCGACTGCTGACTTGCCCTGTTCGGCAAGTTCAGCAGCCTGTACCACCATTAGACCATATCCATAAGATGCTGACTTCGAATCCAGCACGGTGATGTCACCCTCACGCTCCAGCAAAGACTTGCCAAGCATGGCCGATTGATATGTACCACTCATGCCGGATGACAGGTGGATCGATACAATCGGACGTTCCGGGTTCTCATCAAGAAGTGATTGGTACACATTCATGAAATCGGTTGGAGATGGCTGTGAAGTTGTTGGCAACACAGATACCTTCTTCAACTTTTCGTAGAACTGTTCCGAAGTCAGATCAACGCCATCTGCATAGGTCTCTTCACCGAACAGAACACGTAGCGGAACAATATGAATCCCGTATTTGCGAATGAGTTCTTCGGGAATATCTGCCGTACTGTCTGTTACTATCGTAACCTTGTGGCTCATGACTCTCCTCCTCTTCGCTAGAGTGCTATTAGGACTCTACGGAGAACAAATAATAATACACAGGCTGTCCTCCAAGATGTACCTCTACCTCAGCATCAGGATACTGTACTTCAAGCCATGCAGCGAGGGCAGCAGTAACCTCAGGGTCAGCTTCTTCCCCTTCAAGGATCGTCACCACTTCATCTCCACTCTCCATCATCTGTTTGAGCAGACCTTCACATGCTTGAAGCATAGTTTCATCCGTCGCTACAATTTTGGAGTTATGAATACCGATATAGTGCCCCGCCTTGATATCCAATTCATCATATTGCGTATCACGAACCGCATGAGTCACTTGACCGGACTGTACCCGGCTGATGGCCTCCAACATTTGGTCACGGTTTGTTTCCGCAGACTCATCTTCCTGGAAAGCAAAAGCAGCAGCCATTCCCTGTGGAATGGTCTTGCTTGGAATAACCGTAATCCGGCGCTCATCTTCAAGCAATTCACGAGCCTGCTCCGCAGCCAGTACAATATTCGAGTTATTCGGGAGTATAAATACCTGCTCCGCAGCAATGGAACGAACGGCTTTTACAAAATCCTCAGTACTCGGATTCATTGTCTGTCCACCGGACAGAACAACATCAACGCCAAGACTTTGGAAAATCTCTGCAATACCGTCACCGGAGGATACCGCAATAAAACCATACGGTGCCATCTCATCTGCAGGAAGCACAGCCTCTTCCATACTGCGCGCTGCCTCAGGTGGAATCTCTGCAAACAATTCAGGTGATGGAGCAATGTCCATGCCTGCTGTGAGGAGATCCCGATGCTGTTCACGCATATTGAGAATATGAATCTGTGTAATCTCACCATAATGCAGCGCCAAGTTTAATACATCGCCTGGTGTCTTGGAATGGACATGAACTTTGATGACTTCATCATCGGCAATGATGATGATCGAATCCCCATTAACTGACAACGCTTTCCGGAATGCTTCGTCATCAAATGCCACTCCTGCGTTCTCTCCAAGCTCACGATTAATGAAGAATTCCATATCATACAGGAATTCAATATCTTCCGTTTCCAGTCTCGCCTGAGCAGACAATGGCATCTCCGGTGCAATCACCTGCTGCTGTGCAGGCTTCTTGATATCCACTTCTGTCGGTGCAGCCGGTTTCAAAGCAGATGCTGCCACGGATGGGGTTACTTCTTTGTTCAGCGAAGTACGACTCCCTCCGTCACTTTGCAGCAATACTTCCATAAAGCCCTCGTAGATATATACAAGCCCCTGACCACCTGAATCCACAACACCAACCTGTTTCAGTACAGGCAGTAATTCCGGAGTCATTGCCAGCGCTTCTTTTGCTTTTAACAAAACTTCATTCATTAATTCAGTAATATCATTCGTCCGTCTTGCGTAGTAGTTGGCATGTTTCGCCGCTTCCTTGGCTACGGTAAGAATGGTCCCTTCAACGGGCTTTACGACTGCTTTGTAAGCTGCGTCAACACCGTTCTGCAGGGCTGCTGCAAATTGGAGCGTATTCAGTTCCTCATAGGGAGCAGCTGAACGACTAAAACCACGGAACAATTGCGACAGAATAACTCCTGAATTCCCCCGTGCGCCCATAAGCAGGCCTTTCGATAGAATACCGGCAGCTTCGCCGATGGAGGCAGAACTTTTTCTTTTAATCTCTGCGACTCCTGCACTCATTGTCAAATTCATGTTCGTTCCCGTGTCACCATCCGGCACAGGGAAAACATTCAGGGAATTGACGTGCTCTGCATGCTGTCCAAGTTGTTCCGCTCCGGCAAGTACCATTGCGGTGAAATCTGTTCCATTTAAAGAACGTATACTCAAGTGAGAATTCCCCTTCCTAGCTTGATACACGAACACCTTGCACCAAGATGTGTCTGGTCTGTTCATGCGCTAACGCGGACTGCGTTATTCTTCGTCCATACCTTGTCCGGCACAGGCATACAATACAACATGTCAGCCGGATTAACGGTCTGGGCGGCCGGGCTACCAATATCCTGCACTCTCTGCACCCCTAACTTCGGGGCATACGGATATGCACCGGTATCAAGAGCCGGCATGAATGCCGCATGGAGACTGGTGCCAATGATGGAATGCCGCAGCTCACAGCGTTGCCAAAAAGCAGACCACCGACCTCTAAGTACGGTTTATTCTCCGACTTCCTCGCGGCAACAGCCTGTTCACCACTGTATTATGGACTACTCAACATTGTACTATATTAGACAGGAGAAATAAATAAAGTTTTTGGATCAGTTGACGAAGCTTTTTTAATTATGATATTATATTCAAGTATTGTTTTATGCAGGTTAAGTAATGGAAATGATCCGGTTCATGCCGGCTTAAACAACGCCATTAGCTACTGAAACCTGATCTTTATGATCAGGAAGAACAATTTAGTCCTTATGGAATGACTTTTCGTTTCTGAAGGCAACTGGTTATTTTAGGATAGGAGGTGTAATCTATGTCTCGCAAATGTTATGTGACAGGTAAGAAACCGGGCACCGGTAACCACGTATCCCACGCTAACAACCGTAACCGTCGTACTTGGGGCGTAAACGTTCAGAAGGTCCGCATTCTCGTTGACGGCAAACCAAAACGTGTATACGTAAGCACCCGTGCACTGAAAGCCGGTAAAGTGACTCGCGTATAATCACGCAAAGCTACTATAAATCGGGTAAGCAAAAAGCACCTTGTTCCTTGCAGGTGCTTTTTTGGTATTCAAAAAAGGGATTCTTGAATACGCTCATTAACATGTGAATGGCCGCCGCATGGCGCTTCGCAGGTACGAATTCCAGATAAGACTGAGCCAAAGCGGCGGTATTCCCTGTTACCTTATCAATCGGATCAGTTCTTTTGAAACGTATTAAGAATCGCCTTTACAAACCCTCCCAAAAACTTCGGCAGTTTGAATGTGTAAAATTTCATAATTCACCCTCCCCATCATGCTCATGCGTCCGCCGTATCCTATGCTTCAGGCCTTCTTTACCTCAAACACGACAAAAAAGGCTACATGAGAAACCTGCTCATGTAACCATATTTATGCGGAACCTTCGATCCCTATTCCACAATGACAAGCCCGAAGATCAGGTCATTTACGTTTGGGCAGGAATATATTGATAGGCAGCGATCATGAAAACACTCAGTAAATAATACAGTATGCCGAATATGACAAAAGTAACCCGATGTCCCGTACGATCAAATTTGCGGAAATACATAATAACAACGCCTACCCCGATTAATGACGTGATGGCATTGAACGGGGATTGAATAACCGCAAACAAAGCAAGCACAAGTCCCGTCACGAGACTCGCAGCCATCGTCCACAGTGTCTCCTTGAGGGTCATAGATCAGCCTCCGTAGCTACGGCGTATTTCAGTAATCGCGGCAGCACGATCCTCACGGCCAAATACGGCACTCCCGGCAACGAGCACATCTGCTCCAGCTTCCACCACAAGCGGGGCTGTATCGGCAGCAATTCCGCCATCTACTTCGATATGTACATCATGGCGTCCCTTTTCGTTTAACCAAGTACGAATCTGCTTGATTTTGTTCATCGTACCCGAGATGAATGCCTGTCCGCCAAAGCCAGGATTGACCGTCATGACAAGAACCATGTCCACATCATCCAGAACTTCGAGAATGGCAGATGCTGGCGTTCCTGGATTAAGGGCAACTCCTGCCTTCACTCCTTGCTCCTTAATTAGATGAATAACGCGGTGCAAATGCACACAAGCCTCAGCATGAACGGTAATTACCGCTGCACCCGCTTTGGCAAATTCCTCAACATAACGCTCCGGATTCTCAATCATCAAATGCACATCGAGCGGCAAGCTTGTATGTGGAGCGATTGCCTTCACAATCGCAGGTCCAAGCGTAATATTAGGGACGAAATGACCGTCCATAACGTCAACATGAATCCAGTCTCCTCCTGCAGCTTGAGCTTCTGCAACTTCCGCACCAAGGCGGGCAAAATCAGCTGATAATATCGATGGGGCAATTTTAATCATGTTAATACCTCCGCTTCTTATCTTTCATTTCAGTCAGGAACAGCACATAGTGCTGATATCGGCTTTCGGAGATCAGACCTTCCTCCTTGGCCGCAAGCACACGACAGCCTGGTTCATGTGTATGGGTACAACCTCGGAATTTGCACTGATCTGCAAACTGGGCGAATTCCCGGAAACAAGTGGAGAGTTCCTCCACACCGATCTCCAGAAAGTCCAGTTGGCTGAATCCCGGCGTATCCGCAACAAATCCACCATTATCCAACGGAATAAGCTCCACGTGCCTGGTGGTGTGTTTCCCTCGTCCTAGACGCATGCTGATCGCATTTGTCTCCAGCGTCAGGCCCGGCATCAATGCATTTAACATCGAAGACTTGCCTACACCGGATTGTCCGGAGAATACGCTGATCTTACCAGCCAGACGGTCTCTGAGCAATTCACTGCCTTCACCGGTACGTGAACTTGTGGAGATCACTTCATAACCAACCTGTTCATACAATGCTTTCACTTCAGCAACAGTGTCTTTGGATGGATCAGCCAAATCCAGTTTGGTCAACACAATGAGTGCATCCAACCCCGCCTGCTCGATGTGAACAAGGAACTTGTCCAACAGGTTCAGGTTCATATCCGGTTCCTTCACAGAGAACACGAGAACAGCCAAACTTACATTGGCTACAGGAGGACGGATAAGTTCCGTCTCACGCTTCCGAATTTCATCAACCGTTCCTTCTCCGTTCTCAGTCAACATGTAGCTGACGCGATCACCTACAAGCGGTGATGTTCCCCGCTTTCTGAAGATACCTCTGGCTCGACATTGAACGGCGGAACCTTCAACCGAAGGAACCCCGTTGTCTTCCACTGGCATGACATAATAGTAACCGCTTAGCGCTTTAACGATGATACCTTCTGGCATAGCTCCGACGCCCTCCTTTAGATGGTGGTACATTTACTCCAGACGCCAGCATAAGCCGCCCTTATGGACGGCTTGATGCGTTAATGACTTCCTTTTTCTTCTCTTTTTCCTTGCCGTGCCCCTTACCATTATTCATGGCAGAAGTGTCCTCATCTACGCTTTCACCCTCACCGTCTGCCGGTGTGGACTCAGGTTCACCTTCCTGATTGGAATCAACGCTTCCCTCATCAACGCTACCTTCACCTGGATCAGGCTCATTTTCTGGCGGCGTCTCAGTGCTTTGTTCCGGGTCAATGGAAGGTACGTTTACTGTTCCGTTTTTGGCTTCACTGTAGGAGACAAGATACGTATCCAGGAACTGTCCATCACGATAGACGGACACAGCCCCATTTTCATTTGGAGCGAGTACAAGTGGAATGGTCAAGATCTGGGTTGAGTTCACGGTGCGAGTTCCCCATTCCTGATTCTTGCCACGTGCATCTTCATATGTGATACGGATTTTACTGTTTTTTCCCTCTTCTTTGGGTGATACATTGATATCAAAAGGATATTGCAGCGCTTCAGGTGGATACCCTGTGCTGATAAAGATTGTAATCTTATCGCCAGGACTCACATCTGCGCCCGCTTCCACAGGCCATTGCTGCGTCACTTTGCCCTTTTCTACCGTATAACTTTGTTCTTCCTGTACCTGAGCAAGCTCAAGTCCAGCAGATTTAAGTTTTTCTTCGGCTTCACTGCGGGTAAGATTTTTCAGATCAGGCATTTTGACCGTTTCAGTGCCTTTACTTACGGTTAACTCAATCTGAACTGTCTCTGGATCAAATTCCTCATTGACACCCGGTGTCTGGGAAATAACAGAACCTGAAGCCACATCATTGGAGAAGTCATCTTTCCGCTGAATCTGATCTTCCTTAATGCCAAGTGCAGTCAACTTCTTGACAGCCTCATCATAAGTTTCTTGTTTGACATCAATCATCTTCACCAGTTCTTTTTCTGCACCAACACTGATCTGGACCTCGGAGCCTTCTTTGACAACATCGCCTTCTTTTCTGCTCTGGTCAAACACAATACCGGGTTCGACACCTTCCTGGTACAGACGGATGACCTCATCACTGACGACGAGTCCTTTCTCCTCAAGTAGTTCCCGAGCCTTTTCTTCAGTCTGGGTGATCACGTTAGGTACGGTAACTTCAGGTACAACCAACATACCCTTGACATACCATACAACACCCACCATGGCGATTAGAATAAGAACGGTTAATGAAATGAGTAGAGCTGGCTTCTTCCAGCTCTTCGATTTCGCTTTACCCTTGTCAGTTTCTTCGTCAGACTCCATCACAGGCACCGCACCCGTCGATGTAACTCCACGCGGTTCAGGCTTGATCGCTGGCATTACGCGAGTCTGGTCTATATCATCCTCATCCGGAAAATCAATCTTCGTTTCATTTCGTCTCTCCGGCATCAGGCAAGTTTCCAGATCGGTCTGCATTTCTTTGGCCGACTGATAACGTTCCTGCGGATTTTTACGCATGGATTTTAAGATGACATTTTCCACACTTTGCGGAATCAATGGATTGAATTTGCGTGGTTCATCGAACTCTTCCTGCAAATGCTTCAATGCCACACTGATTGGACTTTCACCCAGAAACGGAAGTTGCCCGGTAAGCATTTGGTAAAGTACGATCCCAAGAGAATATAAGTCCGATTTTTCACCAGTAACGATGCCTTTGGCATGCTCTGGTGAGAAGTAATGTACAGAACCAACTACGGAACCGGTCTGCGTAATCGTTGTAGATGTAACCGCACGGGCAATCCCGAAATCCGTTACTTTCACACGGCCATTCCGGCCAATTAATATATTGTGTGGTTTGATATCCCGATGAATGATTTGATTATGATGTGCATGATCAAGAGCATCTGCAATCTGGGAAGCGATTCTCACCGATTCGTCCACCTGCAGAGGGGCGCGTTCTTTAATAATTTCATTCAGGTTTTTGCCTTCCACATACTCCATGACAATATAATGAACGTCATCTTCCTGCCCCACGTCATAAATGCTGACTACATTCGGATGAGACAGCGATGCTGCCGACTGTGCTTCCCTGCGGAAACGGCGAATAAACTCTTCGTCATGCACAAACTGTTGTCTAAGAACTTTGATCGCTACATTCCGGTTCAACAGAAGATCCTGGGCTTTGTACACAAGAGCCATGCCGCCACCACCGACACGCTCAATCACTTCATAGCGTCCGCCTAGCTGGTGCCCAATCATGACTCACACCCCGTTTCCGTATCCACGGAACCTTCCCTCTGCAACTCGAACAAAGCAACCGTGATGTTGTCGTCTCCCCCAGCAAGTAAAGCCAACTGAAGCAGTCGGTCTGCACGATCTTCCAATGCCAGTTCCAGATTGCCGGCAACCTGAATAATCTGCTCATTGCTGACCAGGTTACTGAGACCATCACTGCACAGGAGAAGAACTTCGCCTTCCTCCAGCTTGACGGTATCCAGATCTACCTTCACCTCGGCATCTGTTCCAAGCGCACGAGTTAGTACGTTGCGACGTGGATGATGGGACACATCCTCTTTGCTAATCTGACCATTTTTGAACAATTCATTCACCAGTGTATGGTCCTCGGTTAGCTGGATCACAGCTTTGTTCGCAATTTTGTAGGCTCTGCTATCACCGATGTGTCCAATAACACCTTCCGTATCGTTCAATAAAGCCGCAACTACCGTTGTTCCCATGTTGTGATACTTGTCATCTGTTGATGCCGTGCGGAAGATAACTTCGTTGGCATGCAAAATAGCATCGCTGAGAGCCGCAGACAGAGACGCATGTGACAGACCTGGTTCCAGTGTTCCCAGATCTTTCACCAACGTCTCTACTGCCAAGCGGCTTGCCGTATCCCCTGCAAGATGTCCACCCATGCCATCGGCAACAATACCCAGAATATATCCTGTATCGAGATTACGAATCCAGGCTGAATCTTCATTCACCGAACGCACTCGTCCGATATGGCTCACATGAACTGTTTTGATCAAAACGTTCTCACCTCAACTCCATATGCTTTGCACGAAGCTGACCGCAAGCGGCAGCAATATCATGTCCCTGTTCACGACGAATGGTTACATTAACACCCTGTTCCGAGAGAATCTTCTGAAAATTGAAAATGTCGCTTCTCGATGTTCTTACATATTTGCGTTCAGGTACATGGTTAACCGGAATCAGATTCACGTGGCACAACATGTTCTTAAGCACACTTGCCAGTTCTGCTGCATGCTCTGGCTGATCGTTTACCCCACCAATAAGTGCATACTCGAACGTAATTCTCCGACCTGTTTTGGCCAGATAATAACGAAGGGACTCCATCACGTCTTCAAAAGGAAAACGACGGTTAACCGGCATCAATTTCGAACGCAGTGCATCATTTGGTGCATGGATCGAAATGGCGAGGTTAATCTGTGTATCTTCATCTGCAAACTTGTAGATGTTCGGAACGATTCCGCTCGTGGATACCGTGATGTGACGCTGACCGATGTTCAGCCCTTTTTCATGAATCATAATGCGCAGGAAAGTCATCGTAGCTTCATAGTTTTCAAAAGGTTCACCCGAACCCATGATCACGATGCTGCTGACACGCTCGTTGCGTTCATCCAGAATTTTCTGAGCCTGCACAACCTGTGCAACAATCTCCCCAGCCGTAAGGTTACGCTTGAGTCCACCCAATGTGGATGCACAGAACGTACAACCAATACGACAACCAACCTGTGTGGTTACACAGATGCTGTTCCCGTAGTTATGCTTCATGATTACTGTCTCAATGGCATGATCATCATGAAGACCAAAGAGGAATTTAACCGTTCCATCTTTGGATTCAAACTTGGTAATTTCCTTAAGCGTTACAAATTCAAATTGCTCTGTCAGTTTTTCACGCAATGGCTTGGACAGATTGGTCATTTCACTGAAATCATTCACGCGTTTTACATAAATCCAGTCAAAGATTTGGCCACCGCGAAACGCCGGCTCCCCATTCTCCACAGCCCATTGCTGCAGTTGTTCCAGAGAATAATCATATATAAAAGGTTTCATTTTGTTGTCAACACCTATTCCTTCTTTTCTTTTCGTTGGCTTCCTTCTTTTCGTTCCATTCGTCCTATTCTATCACAAAGACCACGTTACATCCATGTATACCCTTGATATCTGTACTTCATGCATTATAACATCTCAATGCCGCCATCGCACCCTGTCACCACATTCTCTGACAATTATATCGAAGTCCCATCACAAAGAAATCCGCCGAAGTTCCCCTCGGCGGTCATACTTCCGTGCTCTATTAAACTGTTATTCCACTGTTTTTGTCAACCGTGCGATGAAAAATCCGTCACTGTGAGCGTATTGTGGCAAAATCTGAATACCACCGTTCACAACCTTCAAGTTCGCTGTCTCCGATTCAGACCAGACGGATGCTTCTGCTGGGCTGTATTCCGGATGTCGATTCAAGAAGTCTGCAACCATATCCTCATTCTCAGCAGGCTCAATCGTACACGTGCTATACACCAGAATACCACCTGGTTTTAACAACGGCGCAACCTGATCAAGCAATTCACGTTGCAAGCCTGCGATATCTTCGATATCTTTTACGGTTTTGGTCCATTTCACATCAGGCTTGCGGCGAATAACACCCAGACCTGAACATGGTGCATCCAGCAAAATGCGGTCAAACGACGCTTCCGGGTACCGTTCATTCAGGTCTAGTGCATCTCCAGTTACAGCATCGATACAAGTCAGACCGAGACGCTCCGCCTGATCCAGGATCAGCTGGCGCTTGTGTGCATGTACATCATTCGCGACAATACGACCGCGATCCTGCATTTTCTCAGCCATATGAGCTGTTTTACCACCTGGAGCTGCGCAGCAATCCAATACAAGTTGGTCTACTTCTGGCGCAACTGCTTCAGCGACAAGCATGGAACTTTCGTCCTGTACAGAGAACAACCCGTCCCGATACCAGGACGTTAGAGCCATGTTTCCGCCACTACGTACAAGAATTCCATCGGAACTCAGCTGAGAAGCCTCAACGACTGCACCTGTACTGGTCATCTCATGCATCAGTTTCTCCCGTGTGGTCATTGTTGTGTTGACCCGGACACTCACCGCTGGCGGCTCATTATTCGCACGACAGATCGCTTCCGCTGTCTCTTCGCCGTACTGGGCAATCCAGCGTTCAACCATCCATAACGGGTGGGAATGCTCCAGTGAAATACGTTCTGCAGCGGGCAGATGTTCTGGAATACGAAGTTCATCCCGATTGCGGATCATATTGCGGAGCACTCCATTCACCATACCCGAGATTCCCTGATGGCCCAGTTTCTTCGCCAGATTAACCGCTTCGCTCACCACGGCATGCTCCGGAATACGATCCAGGTATATCATCTGATAGACGCTGATTCGCAGCAGGCTACGAACCCATGGTTGCAGTTTGGATACTCCTTTGGCGACGTAACGTTCCAGAAAATAATCAAGTGTATTCAATCTGGCGATTGTTCCATACACCAATTCGGTAGCTAGTCCAGCATCTGCGGGGCTTAAATCCGCCTCTTTCAGACGGCGGTTCAACTCCAGATTACTGTATGCTCCATCTTGCTCAACAGCACTCAGAACCTTGACTGCCAATGTACGAGCAGATGTTTTGGGTTGCTGGGAGCGCGATGCACCACCCGATTTACCCGAATTCGGACGACGGTTTCCTTCACGTCCGGATGAATTCCCATTAGCTTTCTGGCCTTTTCCTGACGAACGACCTGGTATATTACCGCTCATCGCAGCACCGTTCCAGGTTTCAGTGTACCACCGCGAGCAAAGTCAGCGGCCTGCATCACTTTTTTACCTGCTGGCTGCACTTCAGTCAACCAGAGAGATCCATTGCCTGTGCGGACTTCAATCCCTGCCTTATTCAATTGCAGCACCGTTCCCGGCTCTGCTTGTCCAGCATCTGAAGAAGTTTCTAGGTCCACCTGATCGGGATTAGCCGCAGCCCAAACTTTGAAGACCTGATCATCCCACATCGTAAATGCACCGGAGAACGGCACAAGACCACGAATCTGATTGAACAGTTCACGTGAAGTACGACTCCAGTCCATTTTCTCGTCATCCCGAGTCAGATTGCGAGCATACGAAGCCTCAGCATCATCCTGAGGGACCGCCGTTGTCTCGCCTGTAATCAATCGTGGCATTTCTGCCTGAAGCAGTTTGGAACCAGCCTCACTTAATTTATCAAACATCGATCCTGATGTATCTTCATCCGTAATTGGCAGTTCCACACGCGAGATCATATCTCCGGTGTCCAAGCCTTCAGCCATATACATCAATGTGACTCCTGTCACGGATTCCCCGTTAATAATGGAACGTTGAATCGGTGCTCCTCCCCGATATTTCGGTAAAAGAGAGCCATGCACGTTCACACAACCACGAACAGGCATATCCAGCACGGCTTTGGGCAGAATCTGTCCAAAGGCCGCGGTTACGATCAGATCCGGCTTCCATTCAGCCAAGCGGGCTACCGCTTCCGGATCACGCAATTTAACAGGTTGAAACACCGGCAGACCGTGGCGTTCTGCCGCGGCCTTAACCGGTGTTGGCGTAAGTACTTTTTTGCGTCCCTGTGGTTTATCAGGTTGAGTCACCACACCCACCACATTGTATCCCTCTGCCATCAGCATATCGAGAGAAGGAACTGCAAATTCAGGTGTTCCCATAAAAACAATATTCAAATCGATCACTCCTTAATTACGACGCGGTCCCGTTTGATCGGCTGCAATTTCGTACACTTTCTCGGCGACATCCGTAAAGAGTACGCCATCCAGATGATCAATCTCATGCTGGAATGCACGGGACAGCAAGCCACTACCCGTAATAATCAGCTCTTTACCTTCACGATCCAGACCTTTAACTGTAACGGTCTCGAAACGGCGAACATCACCATTAATTCCAGGGATACTCAGACAACCTTCAGGTCCAAATTGTTCTCCCTCACTTGCAATGATCTCCGGGTTAATCATCTTGATCAGCCCTTGCTCATCACCTGCGTCGATAACAATCAGACGTTTCAAAATACCGACCTGTGGCGCAGCAAGACCCACACCTTCCGCATCGTACATGGTATCAGCCATATCATCCAGCAATTTTTGTACATTTGGTGTAATTTTGGTTACTTCTTTGGCTCTCTTGTGGAGCACCTCATCTGGTTCTTGCACGATAATGCGAATCGACATGTTGTAAGCACCTTCCTAATCCTCATCATAATTTCAGGACGATATCTGTATTTTTGGGGTATTCATTTTAATCTATGTTTATACCGCTTGTTTACATCCGCATTGCTGCAAAATGCTTACATTAACATTTGCGGGTCTACATCCAGACTAATAAGCAATTTTTGCGCCTGAACATCATCGTCCATGCGCCGGGCCGTAGCCAGAGCGAGTCCTATGGCGTCTACATCCCCCCGCCATTTTATCATACATTGGAATCTGTATCTATTCTTGATCCGAGGAATCGGAGACGCTACCGGCCCCAGTACATCAAAGGCATCATTGCTGAATCGATCCAGACTGCCGAGCCATCCAGCCGCATTAGCCTTCTCTTTCAGTATTCGAGTATAGTTCTCGGCAAGACGAATCAATACCGGAAGCTGTTCATGCGAAAAGGTCACCAGAATTAGGCGACAGTATGGCGGATATTGCAAATTGCGACGGTGCAGCAATTCCTCACGTACAAACGACACATAGTCATGCTGACTCGCATGGCCAATGGAGTAGTGTTCCGGCGTATAGGACTGAACAAACACCTCACCAGGCAATTGGTGCCGACCCGCTCGGCCAGCTACCTGTGTTAGCAACTGAAACGTTTTTTCCGCAGCACGGAAATCAGGTAAATTCAACGCTGAGTCCGCTGTTATCACGCCAACCAGGGTCACATCAGGGAAATCGAGTCCCTTAGCAACCATCTGGGTGCCTAGCAACACGTCTGCTTTTTTCTCACGAAACTGTTTCAGCAACTTCTCGTGAGCCCCTTTTTCCGTTGTCGTATCCACATCCATCCGAATGACCCGAATGCCCGGAAAGAGCTTCGCAAGCTCTTCCTCCACCCGCTGTGTACCTGTACCAAAGTATCGAATATGCTCACTTCCACAATCTGGACACACTTCAGGAGCTGCTTCCGCATACCCGCAGTAATGACAACGGAGATTATTCGAGCGCTGATGATACGTCAATGAAATATCACATTCAGGACAACCTGCCACATATCCACAACTTCGGCACATAACAAAGGTCGAATATCCACGGCGATTCAGCAGAAGCACCGTCTGTTCACCACGTTCCAAGCGTTCCTCCAGCCCTTTGTGCAAAGCCCTGCTGAACATGGAGCGGTTGCCATCCTTCAACTCTTCACGCATATCAACGATCCGCACTTCAGGCAGCTTGTTACCCAGTGCCCGCGTTGGCATCTCCAGTAAGAGTGGTGCAAAATCATCATTACTCTGCGAGCGTGCAGCGTAATAACTTTCCAGCGAAGGTGTGGCTGAACCCAGAACAACCACGGCCTGGTGCTGCTGTGCTCTTTTTACCGCTACATCACGGGCATGATATTTCGGAGTTTCCTCCTGTTTGTAGGAAGTCTCGTGTTCTTCATCCATAATGATCAACCCAAGCCGACTGAAAGGAGCAAATACAGCTGAACGCGCCCCAATTGCAACCTTCACCTGACCCTCACGAATCTTGCGCCATTCATCATAACGTTCACCGCCAGACAGACGACTGTGCATAACAGCAACTTGGTCCCCAAATCGCCCTTTAAAACGTTCTACCATCTGTGGTGTGAGTGCAATCTCGGGCACCAGTACGATAGCCTGCCGATCCTGTTCGATGCATTGTTGAATGGTTTGAAGATAGACTTCCGTCTTGCCACTTCCCGTAACACCATGTAACAAAAACACCCCATGGCGTTGTTCCTGCAATCGGCCATTGATATTGTCGTAGACAAGTTTTTGCTCATCGGTCAGAACCAGCGGTTCAGTCGCTTTAAACGTCCTGCCCTGGTAAGGGTCACGAAAGACCTCAACGTCCTCGGTGACGATCAGTCCCTTTTCCTCAAGCCCTTTAATCGTTGCAGCCGATACCTGTAGTGTAGATAACACTTCTTTCATCGGCATAGGCAGCAGTTCTTTCATTTCCAGCAAAAAAGCCAGAATCTCCTTCTGCCGCTGTGCTTTCGCCGGGAATGAAGCAAGTGCTTCCTGAGCAGCAGCAATATCTACAGCCAGATCAACGGACTTCATCGTTTTTTTATTTAACTTGTCCTTGATGGCCTGACTTTCCAGCAGCACGCCACCAAGCAATAATTTCTTAATTAGTGCAGCATGATTGGGATATTTCCGACTCAGTTGTTGCAGCGGTACCTGACCCCGACTTTTGACAAAACGGATGATATCCTGCTGTACTTTCTCAGTCGTAGACTCTTCTCCCCAAACAAATAACACCTCATCATCCGGTTGTGCACCCGCCATCTGTCCATCAAGTGCATCTCCCAGCGAGATGTATCGCTCTGCTTTACCTTTCAATGCCGTCGGCACCATGACCTGCAATGACAAAATCCGGTTACTGGCATAACGTCCACTCATCCATTCGGCCAACTCAACCAAATCCTTTGACAACGGGGGAACAATGTCCAGCAACTCCTGAATCTGCTTAAGCTTGAATGATTCCTCTCCGGTACGGGGCACAAGATCAATCACGAATCCCTGCACCGTCCGATGACCAAAAGGTACACCCACCCGGCTGCCAATCTCGATCCATTCCCTCATCGATTCAGGTACCAGGTAATCAAACGGCCGGTCTGTTTCCTTCACGGGAACATCGACTATGACCTTGGCAATCTCCATTTCCTAATTCCTCCCGGCAATGCGCTCCGCCGCAATCCGGAGCAACCGATGAGCCACATCGTCCTTGGCTATCACTGGAAGCTCCTCCACCAAACCTTCCCGGTCATAGATATGTACCGCGTTGGTGTCTGTTCCAAATCCTGCACCCGTGCGGGTTACATCATTGGCTACGATCAGATCACAGTTTTTCCGTTCCAATTTCTCACGTGCATACATCTCAACTGACTGAGTCTCCGCAGCAAAACCAATCAAAAATTGATGGGTCTTCTGTTTGCCCAGCGTTTCAAGAATATCTATATTTTTAACAAGTTCGAGCGACAGCGTGTCGCCTTTCTTCTTGATCTTCTCGGTATAAACTTCCTTTGGACGATAATCGGCAACTGCCGCCGCCTTAACCACGATATCAGCATCGTCCCATTCGCGTGTTACCGCTTCATACATATCCTGTGCAGACTGTACAGGGATCAACTCAACATTCTCCGGTGGCTTGGCTTGGGTACTGCCCATAACCAATTTCACATCTGCCCCCAGATCACGCGCAGCTGCGGCTATGGCAAATCCCATTTTGCCAGATGAATCGTTCGTAATGTATCGTACTGGATCAATGCGCTCAATCGTACCTCCAGCCGTAACGACAACCTTCTTGCCTTGTAACAATGAAGCTTGTCCCTGCCGACTAATGTCTGCAGATTCTTGCTGTTCAAAGAAACGTTCTACCACATCCACAATGCTCTCCGGTTCTTCCAGACGTCCCTTGCCCACATATCCACACGCAAGCAGACCTTCACCCGGTTCAATCATCATGGCGCCCCGTTCAACAAGCAGGTTCATATTATGCTTTACAGCTGGATGATCATACATATGTACATTCATCGCTGGTGCAATCATGACAGGGGCTGTCGTCGCAAGAAGAGTTGTTGAGAGCATATCATCTGCCATGCCATGCGCCATCTTGGCAATCACATTGGCTGTTGCCGGAGCAACCAGAACAAGATCAGCCAGATCGGCCAGATGAATATGAGATACGACTGCTGGCTCACGCTCATCAAATGTATCGGTGTATACGGTGTTTCGGGTCAACGTTTGCAGCGTCAATTCGGTAATAAACTGTGTAGCGGAAGCTGTCATAATCACATGAACATCCGCTCCCTTTTGCACCAGTCTGCTGCATAATGTTGCCGCTTTGTAAGCGGCTATGCCGCCAGTCACACCAAGCACGATTTTTTTACCGTTCAACATGTTTATTTCCCCCGATATTTATACGACGTCTAAGTAAGATTCCGTTAAAATATGCTTATTCGTAAAAAAATAACAACCTCGCGGTTGTCAATTAATCCGGCTTACGCCGTATGCAGTTGAAGAGCAGCCGCAGGCGGCTTACTCTTCTTCTTCGTCCTGTCCTTTGATGACAACGAGCAGGTCTCCATAGATTTCTTCCAGTGCAACGCCAACTTGTTTATGGGATCTCGCACCTCTTAAATCCGTTTTTTCACCTTCACGTAGCTGTCTAGCCCGGCGGGAAGCAGCAACAACAAGGGAATACTTGCTGTCGACTTTGTTCATCATTTCATCAATAGAAGGATACAGCATATTAACAAACACCTCTTCGCATTAGTATAATCACAAGTTGCCGCCTGACAGAACTGATGTGGCATGTCTTCACACCCGGGCATTCCGAGAAGGAGTGCTTCAGTATATGATATGACAACTGCCCCACTTATATCGCATTCTGCAGCGGCAAAAGGGATTATTTATTGATCTTACAATGTTCGGCGATTATGATGCTTTCTATTCTCTTGCACGCCAAATCAATTTCATCATTAACAACAGCGTAATCATACTGCTCCAGCAGACTGATCTCATCAACCGCCACGGACATCCGGTGATCAATGGTCGCTTGGCTTTCGGTACCACGGCCCTGAATGCGATCTTTCAGCTCGTCCAATGAAGGAGGAAGCAGGAAAACAAAGATGCCTTCCGGGAATTTCTCTTTCACTTTTAACGCGCCTTGAACCTCAATCTCCAGAATGATGTCGCGGCCTTCGTTAATCGTTTTCTCCACAAAATCACGCGGTGTTCCGTAATAATTACCAACATACTCCGCATGTTCCAACAATTGATCTTCAGCAATCATGTTCTGGAACTCTTCATGACTTCTGAAGAAATAGTTCACACCATGTTCTTCACCAAGACGAGGCTGACGGGTTGTTGCCGATACGGAATAGATCAATTCCGGCACCCGTTTGCGCAAAGCGCTGCATACAGTACCCTTCCCGACCCCAGATGGGCCGGACAACACTACCAGTAATCCCTTAGACATATTACACTCCATTTTATTCGTCGTTATCATCATCTTTCGAAGAAAGACGATGGGCGACCGTCTCAGGCTGAACTGCAGACAAAATGACATGATCGCTATCCGTAATAATTACGGCACGAGTACGTCTTCCGTACGTTGCATCAATCAGCATGTGACGATCTCTTGCCTCTTGTATAATTCTCTTGATCGGCGCCGATTCCGGACTCACGATGGATATAATCCGGTTCGCCGATACGATGTTACCGAATCCAATGTTAATGAGTTTGATTGCCATAATCAGGTTCTTCCCCCTATACATGCGACTCTTTTGCCGAAATGTGGCCGTTCATTCGATATTCGCAGCTTGCTCACGAATCTTCTCCAGCTCCGCCTTCATCTCGACAACACGATTCACCAGAGCCAAATGGTTGGCTTTTGATCCAATCGTATTGACTTCCCGATTCATCTCTTGAATTAGAAAGTCCAACTTACGACCTACGGGCTCATCACTCTTCAGCAGTTCCCTGCTCTGTCCAAAGTGACTCTGTAGACGCGTAAGCTCCTCTTCTATGTTAGAACGATCGGCAAACATTGCAATTTCCATACCCAATTTATGCTCATCAAAAGGGAAAGAGCCTTCTTCCTGCATTTCCGTAAGCCTTTGTCTTAGCTTGTTGCGATAATCACTTACCACAGTCGGTGCAAGATCAAGCATTTCGGTATGCAGTGACTCCAGACGGGTAATCCGCCGTTCCAGATCACTGGCCAGATGAAGACCCTCGCGAGCGCGCATCTGTTCAAGGCTGGACAGAGCCTCTTTCAATCCTTCCTGCAGAACTCGCTCCCATTCGTCCTTCTGCTCTTCGGGAATGGAACTTGTCCCATCCGAATGAACCATGACGTCCGGCAGCCCAAGCATATCCACAATACTTGGTTTGCCCTGCAATCCATATTGGGTCTCCAGTTGCTCTGCAGCCTGCAGATAGGCCCTGACCGTCTGTTCATTCAGAACAGCGGGAAGAGCCTGGTCTTCCTCTTTTTCTTTCATTACATAAACATCAATCCGCCCACGTTTCAAACGACTCTGTACGATCTTCCTCAAACCGTCTTCATAATACGTCCACTCTCTTGGCAGACGCATCATCACTTCGCAATAACGATGATTAACAGATTTGATCTCTAATTGTACCTTATAGCCGCCAAAATGAAAGGCGGATTGACCGTATCCGGTCATACTGAATGACATCGGCATCACATCCGTTTTACTATTGTAATTGATTATTAGGGTTGAAACAAGTAGGACATTGATGCTCCGACTTCTCCCATACGTATTGAGTCAGTTCGGCCGTCATGCCGTAGAACATAAACGGTGTCATGAGATAGATGCCTTTGAAATGTGCTGTTGCTACGTCCAGCAGTTCTTTGGCAATTTTTACTCCCATCGCACGGCCTTCTTCGCCTTCCAGACCTGCCATACGGGAACGCACTTCATCCGAAAGCTGGATCCCGGGAACCTCGTTGTGTAGATACTCTGCATTCCGTCCACTCGCTAGCGGCATTACACCTACAAAAATGGGCACATCCAGGTGCTTGGTCGCTTCGTGCATTGCTACAATCAACTCAGGATCATAGATCGGTTGTGTCATGATGTAATCAGCGCCAGAGGTAATTTTCTTCTCCAGACGTTGTACAGCTTTCTCCAAATATTTCACATTAGGATTAAATGCTGCTCCGATTACAAAACCAGCTTTTTGCTTCAGTGGTTTACCTGAGAAAGCTACTCCATCGTTCAACTGTTTGATCATGCGTATGATTTCAAAAGAAGTCAGATCGTATACCGAGCTCGAACCAGGCAGATCGCCAAATCTTGCAGGATCTCCTGTTACAGCCAGTACATGATTAATACTCAAAGCATCAAACCCCATCATGTGGGACTGCGTTCCAATCAGATTCCGGTCACGGCAGGCAATATGCACCAGTGGACGAAGGCCCGTGCGATCCTGAACGAGGTGACCCAGCGCCATGTTGCTCATGCGTGTAACCGCGAGTGAATTATCGGCCAGTGTCAGGGCATCGGCTCCGGCTGCTTTCAGTGTCTCGGCACCTTTCATGAACTTGGCAATGTCCAAGTCACGTGGCGGGTCAAGTTCAACGATAACGGTGTGACGATGCTTGACCAGATCAACGATCGTAGGCTGTCCGCCACGTCCGGAACGCTCATCCACATTTTCATGCAACACAATACGCGGTTTGGATTCTGACGGATCAGGCTCCAGAATAGGCGAAGGCACATAGTCAGCAAGCGCCTCTTTCATAGCGGTGATATGATCAGGTGTCGTACCACAGCAACCACCGATAATACGAGCGCCCAGTTCAGCAAATTGCACTGCCGTCTGACCAAAGTACTCCGGAGTCGCACCATAACGGAACTCACCATCTACATAATCTGCTGCACCCGCATTCGGGTAGACGGACATTGGAATACCAATTCGTCCCGAGACGGTTTCCATGGCACGCATAATTCCGTTTGGACCTGAGCGACAGTTAAAACCAATGACATCCGCGCCCTGCTCCCGCATAATCCGGAAGGCTTCAGGCATTGTATATCCGTCCAGTGTGTGTCCTACATCCTCTACCGCGAACTGTCCAATTACGGGCAGATCACTTAGCTTGCGCGCTTGCAAAAGGGCAATATCCATTTCCTCGATATCATAGAAGGTCTCAAGCAAAATGCCATCCACGCCTTCATCTAGCAGTGCAGAGATCTGTTGTTGATAAAAGCGTTTCAGTTCACTCGTTGACACATTCGTCCGCTTGCCACCTCGAATGGAACCAACTGCACCAAGCACATAACCGGTATCTCCAGCTACCTCTTTGGCGATGCGTACGCCGGCACGGTTCACGTCCTCCACCTTGGACTCCAGACCGAACTTGGACAACTTGTCGTAATTGGCAGAATACGTATTTGTTTCAAATATTTCTGTACCTGCATCCCGATAACGGCGATGTACATCCGCCACTACTTCAGGTGAAATCAAGTTTAATTCTTCATATGAAATCCCCACCGGGAACCCCATTTGGTACAGAAATGTTCCCATGGCCCCATCTCCAACGAGAACCCGTTCCTGCATAACTTTGCGCAAATCCGCCTTCATCCCATTTCCCCCCGCCTAGCTGTGATCATTTACATACTAATGTAACACAAAAAACGCTAAAAAACGAAGAAAAACACAGGTTTTTAATGAGTATCCAGCTCATATGGACTTTCTTGCCATACAGCCCCCAATATGTCTCTGTACAGGAGACACGACCTATCCTTATTGACAAAAAAAGAGGCCCGCAGGCCCCTTTGGTTAAACCTTTCACTTTTTATGAAGTGATTCCTTTAAAAACAACTTCAGCGGGTCCAGTCATGTACACATGATTGTCAGCTTCATTCCACTCAATGTGGAGATCCCCACCCTTGAGGCTGATGACTGCTGTACGATCTGTATGTCCATTCAGGACAGAGGATACCAGTGTCGCACAAGCTCCGGTTCCACAAGCTAGTGTTGGACCCGCTCCGCGTTCCCATACACGCATATCCACATATCCACGGTCACGAACTGTGGCGAATTCCACATTGATTTTTTTTGGAAACATCGGATGCACTTCAAGAAGTGGTCCCCAAGTCGTGAGGTCAAAATTCACAGCGTCATCTACATAGATAACCGCATGCGGGTTACCCATGGATACGGCGGTGAATTTGAACGCATGTCCATTCGCTTCAATGTAGTGATCAACCACTGGGTTGGCATCCACCGTTGTAGGCACTTGAAGACCGTTCAGGATCGGCTCGCCCATATCGACACGAACAGTTTCCACTTTACCATCACGAATGTTGAGACTCACAGGTTGTACCCCTGCACCAATCGTTTCAATGGTGATCTGCTCCTGGTTCACGTGACCATGATCGTATACATATTTGGATACACAGCGAATGGCATTACCGCACTGCTCTGCTTCCGAACCGTCCGAATTCATGATACGCATCTGAAAGTCCGCCTTCTCCGAAGGCAGTATATAAACCAGGCCGTCCGCACCGATGCCAAAGAAACGGTTGCACCATTTCACAGCCAACTCTGCCGCATCTGCCGGAAGCTCCTTTTCACCAAATACAACGATAAAATCGTTACCAAGTCCATGCATTTTCGTAAATTCCATAATCTTGCCCACTCCTTTTGGCAGTCTGCTGCCAAAGCTATATTCTTGCTCTTCTACAGGATTACCATAGAAATTCATATTCAGCATTTACACAAAAAAGCTATCCTGCAAAATGCCAAAGCTTCCGCTTTGAATCATTTTGAGGATAGCATACCGAAATAGGTAGGGAAAAGGTATTGATTTTATGCCGAAAACTTTGTACTTTTCGGTACGAAGCGGCCAGAACCACCCATACGGCGGCGGTTACGACGACCACCCCAGACGCTGCCTGCGCCCATAAGAAACGTGGGAATGCCCGCAGCTACGATACAGATCGCCCATTCACGCAATCCCAGAGGTACGGTTTTGAAGATCGGCTGTAACGGTTCAACGTACATGACAACCAGCATCAGTACAACCGATGAAATCACCGCAAGAACCAGATATTTGTTCTGTAAAGGATTCCGGTGGAAGATGGACCGCGAACTACGGCAATCAAAGACATGAATAAGCTGCGCCAAAACGAGTGTAGCAAAAGCCACAGACTGTGCCTTGATCAGTTGACCCGGATTATCCGGCGCAGCCTGAAGGGTAAGCCAGAACGCTCCGAGTGTGCATAACCCAATCAACACACCCCGGCTGACGATTTTCCACCCCAGTCTGCGGGCAAAAATGTTTTCCTTGGCGCCACGGGGTTTGTGTTCCATCAGATCTTTCTCAGGCTGATCTACCCCCAGCGCCATTGCAGGCAAACCATCCGTTACGAGGTTAACCCACAGAATCTGAATAGGCACGAGTGGTAGCGGCAGGCCCATCATCATTGCAAAGAACATCGTCAATATTTCGCCCACGTTTGATGCCAGCAAATAACGGATAAACTTGCGAATGTTCTCATAAATATTACGGCCTTCTTCAATGGCAGCCACAATGGTTGAGAAGTTATCATCACTCAGAATGAGCGCCGAAGCTTCCTTCGTGACATCCGTTCCTGTAATGCCCATCGCTATGCCGATATCTGCAGCTTTGATCGCCGGAGCATCATTGACTCCATCACCCGTCATCGCGACGACATGCCCTTTGCGCTGTAACGATTTCACGATGCGAAGCTTGTGTTCCGGAGATACCCTTGAGAACACGTAGATGCCCTCTACCTGTTTATCCAGTTGCTCGTCTGTCATGCCTGCCAGTTGCTGACCACTTAACGAAGCCCCTCCGCGGGGAAGAATCCCCAACTGATGAGCAATGGCTTCTGCCGTTGTTCCATGATCACCTGTGATCATGACGGTACGAATGCCCGCTTTGCGGCATGTGGCAATCGCATCTCGCACTTCACGACGCGGTGGATCAATCATACCTGCAAGTCCTACGAAGACAAGCTGACTTTCGGCGGCATGTTCGTCAGCCACTTTTTCTTCCGGCCGCACTTCACGATAGGCCATTCCAAGGACACGTAGTGCCGCTCCGGCCATGCTCTCGTTAGCTGCCATCACTTTCTGCCGCAGTGTTCCAGTGAACGGTACAACCTTGCCTTCCCACAAAATATAACTACAGTGTCCGATCAACACATCCGGGGCACCTTTGGTATAGATCATTCGGCCTCCCTGATGATGAACCAGGACCGACATGCGTTTTCGCTCCGAATCAAACGGGAATTCCTGCTGGCGGGCATACAACTCTTTGAGTCCGGCAGGAGTAAGCCCCATTTTGGAAGCCAGTGTGACGAGTGCTCCTTCCGTCGGATCGCCTTTCAGTTCCCAAAATACATTATCTCGTTGAACGGTTTCTTCTTGGAGTTCACCTTTTTTCGTGTTTTTCTTGCTTTCCTTTTTGGTATCCTTGCCCTTTTTCTTGCTCCCCACCTCGCTTGCAGCACTTTCCACAATACTCGCATTGTTGCAAAGCGCGCTGATCTGAAGCATTCTGCGCAGGGACTGGTCGCTCTTCAGTTCCACCGTACGACCGTTCTCCAGCATCTGCCCTTCAGGTGCATAACCATCCCCGGTAACCTTGATGTTACGTCCCTCCAACCACACATCCGTTACCGTCATCTTGTTCTGGGTGAGCGTGCCAGTCTTATCCGAACAGATTACAGATGCACAGCCCAGAGTTTCGACAGAAGGCAGTTTGCGTACAATGGCTTTACGTTTGATCATACGCTGCACGCCTAGTGCGAGTGCAATGGTTACAATGGCCGGCAGGCCCTCCGGTATGGCAGCCACCGCGAGGCTGACCCCTGCCAGAAACATGCCAACGGCTGGTTGTCCGTGCAATATACCTGCGACGACAACCATAATGGTTAATCCCAATGCGACAAAAATCAGAATTTTGCCCAATTGCTCCAGCCTGTGCTGTAACGGTGTTTCTTGCTCCTCCGTATTTTGGATCAGATCGGCGATTTTGCCCATCTCCGTCTCCATCCCCGTACGGATAACCACACCTTTGGCTGTACCACGAGTGACCATGGTACCCATAAAACCAATATTCTTCTGATCACCCAGCGGAACGTCCTCGTCCGCAATCGGAAGGCAATGTTTGCTTACAGGAACCGATTCCCCGGTAAGTGCCGATTCCTCGACATCCAGACTGTTCGTTTGCAGCCAGCGCACATCCGCGGGTATGCGGTCCCCACTCTCCACCATGATAATATCCCCGGGGACAAGTTGTTTGGCGGCAAGGTGTACTTCCTGGCCTGAACGAAGCACTTTGGCAAGAGGTGCAGACAACTGTTTCAATGCACGAAGAGATCGTTCAGCCCGGAATTCCTGTACAAACCCCAGAATCGCATTCAGTACGATAATAGCCACAATCGTTACCGCATCCAGATACTCACCCAGTAATCCGGATACCAACGTTGCTCCCATCAACACCAGCACCATAAAATCCTTGAACTGATTCAAGAGCAATGTAATTGGAGAAATGCGTTTCCCCTCGCTCAGCTCATTCGAACCGACCACTTTCCTCTTCTCTGCTACAGCTTCATCCGTCAATCCTTCCTGCGGGCTGACGCCAAGAGTGTTACGAAGCTCTTCATCACTAAGTTGATGCCACTTGGTATGTTCCATGCTTCAAGTTTCCCTCCCAGTCTGTATTTCATCTGCAAAATAAGCTCACATGACTCACCGGCGCGCTGGTCGACAGGCTGTACACTATGCCGGACAAACTACCTGCTCTATATGTATTCGGACAGGTCTGTGATTAGCACCCGGAAGGTGAATCCTTTCCCTGATGGACAGAATAGGCTAAAATAAAAGTCTGCGATGTTCTGCGCAGTACCAATTCCATTGTTCAACAGGCAAGCAACGAAGAATCTGTAGCCAGTCCTTGTTTTTTTACATACCTGGTTGCACGTTTCAGTTATATAGATGAAGCATTTGGCATGATAAATGCAGATGCTCGATAGAGAGAGGAAGTGGAAAAAATGGCATTGGACGGCATTGTAACACGGGCCATTGTTCATGAACTGCAAGGCTGCATTGGTGGACGTATTAGCAAAATCCATCAGCCGAATGGCCATGACGTAGTTCTCACCCTGCGTGCTCAGCGCGGAAATAGTAAATTGCTTGTTTCGGCAAGCCCAACCTATCCTCGTGTGCATTATACGGAAAAGACATTTCTTAACCCTACGGAAGCACCCATGTTCTGCATGTTGCTCCGTAAGCACTGTGAAGGTGCAATCATTGAGGAGATCCGTCAGATTGGCATGGAGCGTATTATCCACATCAATGTGCGCCAGCGCGACGAACTGGGGGATGTTTCGGTAAAACGGATCATCATTGAATTGATGGGGCGTCACAGTAATATTATTTTGCTTGATCCTGTAACTGGAACGATTCTGGATGGCATTCATCATGTGACTCCGTCCATCAGTAGCTACCGGGTAATCATGCCTGGATTCGCGTATACTGCCCCACCCGAGCAACATAAAAGTAATCCGCTCGAAGTGAGTCGTACAGCATTCGAGGACAGCTATCATGCCGCTGAGGAAGAGGCATCACGCTGGCTTGTGAACTCCTTTAGCGGTCTTAGCCCGTTAATTGCGGGAGAGATTGCTGCTCGTGGAATTGCTGCTGAAGGCACCGTGAGCACTCCAGCTGTGGTTGAGGGTGAAAGCCGAGTTGAGGCTGGTGCACTCTGGAACGCTTTTGAAGCCGTGATGGGACCTGTCAGAGATCATATCTACACACCTGTAACCGGAATGAACGCCAAAGGCAAAATGATTTTCTCAGCCGTTCATCTTCAGAGCATTCAGGATTTGGAGAAAACCTATGACACGATGAGCAAGTGCATGGAAGATTATTACGGAGATAAGGCTGAACGAGACACGGTTAAACAGAGAGTAAGTGATCTGCTCCGTTTTCTGCAGAATGAGCGAAGCAAAAACATCAAAAAGCTGGACAACCTGAACAAGGATCTACTGGAAGCGGATGATGCGGACAAGTTCAGACTATGGGGTGAGTTGCTGTTTGCCTCCCTGCATCTGGTTCACAAAGGGGACAAGAGCGTGGAGCTTGTGAACTTCTACGATGAAGACCAAGCCAACATTACCATTCAGCTTGATCCGTTGCTTACACCATCTGACAACGCACAACGTTATTTCAAGCGGTATAACAAATACAAGAACAGTCTGGCTGTCATTCATGAGCAGCTTGGCAAAACCAAAGACGAGATTGACTACCTCGATAACCTGTTACAGCAGCTCTCCATTGCATCGATGAACGATATTGAGGAAATACGGGACGAGCTTGTACAGCAAGGATACCTTCGTGACCGTAATAAAAAGGGTAAAAAGAAGAAGAAAAGTGACCGTCCAACCGTACACCAGTTCACCTCCTCGGAGGGAATTGATATTCTTGTGGGCAAAAACAACCTGCAGAATGAGTACGTGACCAACCGTCTCGCTTCTTCCAACGACACCTGGTTGCATACCAAAGACATTCCAGGTTCACATGTCGTTATTCGTAGTACGGACTTTGGTGAAGCTACATTGGAAGAAGCAGCACAGCTTGCTGCCTATTTCAGCCAGGCCAAGGAGTCCAGCAGTGTGCCTGTGGATTACACGTTTATCCGTCATGTGCGCAAACCAAGTGGTGCGAAGCCTGGTTTTGTGATCTATGATCATCAGAAGACGTTGTTTGTCACGCCAAATGATGAATTGATCAAGAGTCTGCCATCCACCATTAAAAATGGATAGTAAGTTGAACTAAAGATTATTTACACTGACACTACGATGACAGAACAACCTTCCAATCGCTGTTATCCCCAGATTTTTCTGATCCCCTTTTTCAAGGGTAAATCCGGGGATAAAGGCGAAGCTTATGCTTCCGAAGTAGCTTTCTTGCAGAAAGCTTTTAGCTCCGCTTTTTCAGGTTTTTTCTGTCCTCTCCGTTATCGTATAAATGATTAGTTCAACTTATATAGATGTAACAGTAACAATAGAAAAATCCCCTGACCATTAACGGTTCAGGGGATTTTTGTTATTGCATTAGTTGTTTGAGTGATAGGTGAAGCTCAGCTTATTTATCATTTTATTGAATATTAATTCATTTATATGTATAATAATTCAATTCTAAGAAATATAAATTACTGTTAAGGAAGTGTACCATGACCATACATATCAGAGAAACTCAACCTAATGATCTGAAACCCCTGATGGCCTTAATGCATGACTATGTGGTGGGATTCTACAACAACCCCTGGCCTGGTGATCAATCCATCCAGCTTTTGATCAACAACCTGCTTAATCAGCAGATCGGTGCTCAATTCGTGGCAGAAGAGGACGGGAAGCTTATCGGATTTTCTACCCTGTTCTTTACATACAGCACGATGAAAGCAGAACGTGTCGCCATCATGAATGACCTATTTGTTACGGAAACATTCAGAGAAGGCGAAGCAGAAGCCAAATTATTTGCACACTGTCAGCAATATACGCGTGACCATGGATGTGCATATATGTCTTGGATCACAGCAGTGACCAATGAGCGGGCACAGCAATTATTCGAACGTCTCGGGGCTACACGTGGCGCTTGGGTAAACTATTCCATTACATAGACTATTTTCAGAACAAAAAAAGGGACATGCAAACATGAAGGTTCAGCCCTATCATGCTTGCATGTCTCTTACTCCTTCGATCTTAAAATGTATCCAGTAATACAGAATTTATTATAGTCAGATAGAGCGTTGCAACGTCTCGCTTACTCTCCCCTTTGCTGTGAAGCAGCTGCCTTCAGCCTTTCCATCACATCAACCGTTACGGTCTTGCTACCAAGATCCCCGTGGAAAACAATACCTTGCCGTTTACCATGATAATCAGATCCACCTGTTTCAATGAGGTCGTATTCCTTGGCCAGCTTACCATACCTGCGTTCCTCTTCCGGGCCATGGTCCGAATGAAACACCTCAATGCCATCTGGACGAGAGTCTTCGATGATACGTCGCACCAGTTCATCATCGTTATAGAGACCCGGATGGGCAATCACAGCGGCTCCACCTGCGGCTCTGATCCACTCGCAAGCATCCTCTGGTGCAACGCGGGGTACAGATACAAAGCCTGGCTTGCCTTCAGCAAGATACTGATCAAAAGCATCCCGCATGTCGACCGCATATCCCTTCTTCACCAGCACATCGGCCATATGAGGTCTTCCAATACTCTCATCCGGCTCTAACGGTCGTCCTAGCTCATCCAGTACCTCCTGCCAGCTTATATCAAGCCCGAGTTCTTGCAGCTTGGCGATAATCAGAAGATTCCGCTCATCTCGCGCTTCTCGTAATCCGCGCAACCGTTGCAGGAACTGCTCATCCTCTGTATTCACATAATACCCAAGCACATGAATATCTTTCCCACCAGCCCGAGTGCTGATCTCCACTCCAGCAACAACATCAATATCGTACTCTTTTCCCGCTTGCTGTGCTTCCGCTACACCAGCTACTGTATCATGGTCCGTTAGGGCAACCGCAGATAGCCCTTTTTGTTTGGCAAGCTTCACATTATCAGCAGGTGGCTGCATTCCATCGGAAGCCTGACTATGCGTATGAAGATCACAGCGTCCTTGGCGCTGATCCATGATCAACAGCTCCTTTGTGTAAATTGATTATGATTTAATCTTATCTACCATTGATGTTGCCAACGATTATGCCTTCCCCGTTTTATGTACCGACTTAGGCTGCTCCTGCTGACGCAGATAATTCAGGAAAGCGACTGCTGACAGGGGCAACAAGGACGATTTTAGATGGATGGCATAGAACTGCCTTTTGAATTCGAGTCCGCGGATATCCACAATATGAACAAGTCCCAGAGCCAGTTCATGCTGCACCGAAGAAGGAGATAACATCGTAATACCTACCCCTGCCTCCACGGCCGATTTTACCGCTCCTGTACTGCCAAGTTCCATCACTACATTCATATCCTGTGGATCAATCTTTTTCTTTTGCAATTGGTCTTCCATCACCTGACGAGTACCCGAGCCCTTCTCACGCAGCACAAAAGGATAATTCATTACATCCTCAATATTCACTTTGCTACGCTTAGCCAAATCATGTCCGGCAGGTACAATCAGTTTCAGCTCGTCCTGCATGACAGGCTCCACAATCATGTCCGGGTGGTGCACTGGCGCTTCAATCAGACCAAAATTAAGCTGGTGCTTCAATATATCATCCATAATTTGCGTTGTATTCATTACTTTCATGACAATTGAAATATCGGGATACTGAAGTGCAAATGGTCCGAGCATGCGTGGAAGCACATATTCCCCGATCGTTAAGCTGGCTCCCAGCTGGAGTCGGCCCTGTAACATCTGGGTAAACGCCGACATCGCTTCGTCCGTCTGTCTGACCAGCTCTACACTCCGTTTCGCATGAGGTAATAAAGTTCGGCCAGCCTCGGATAATTCTATTTTTTTGGTGGAACGATGCAATAACTTGGTGCCAAAATAGTCCTCCAATGATTGAATCTGCATCGTTACTGCCGGTTGAGTCATATGTAATGCTTGTGCAGCAGCCGAGAAACTCCCCTTCTCTGCTACCGTATAAAAAATATGCAATTGGTGAAAATTCATATCTTCGCCCCTCTTCGATTACACTCTCTACATTGTAGCCGATTTCCCGCTTGGCAACAAAAAAAGCATGCAGCTTGTCTGCATGCGATAATACTTGAATCTATGATTTCAACATATTGAATCTACCCAGGCTTACTTATGCTTGCGGCTATTTTTGACCAACGTCATTCTTCTTGAATGTCTTAACCATGAATAATATGATTTCAGGTCCCTCAACTCAATGGTCTCCGACATACGTCCCAGAAACGTAACTACAATCATTTTGTGCAGCGGGTTGCCCGCAATATCATATTCTCCTTCAAGTTCGGAAAATTCGGCGACCACCACCAGATCCTCATCAATCAGGTAGACGTCCTGTTCATTACGGTAGTATGGTGTTATACGGTCCTGCTTCAGACACTCCCATAACCACGCCGCAATATGGTCATCATCACTACGTGCAGGCTCAATACGGTCTGCATACCGCATCTTGGCATGATGGGTAATGACGATGTCGGCCACTTTCTTGTCTCCAAGAGCCACGAAAAACGGCTCGTAGGTGCTCCAACGTTGCATCACCTTATCACGCATGGGAATCACTCTCCACCAGATAGGACTTTCTATCTATTTATTACCAAATATATTACAACATTAGTCCCGCAACCTCAAGGCGTAAGTTTAACTTTTTTTCACAATAGCCAATTTGTGTATAATTCAAGAAAAGAGCGACCCCAAAGGGTCCCTCCAGTTTCTCTTCTATATTCCGTAAAAGCTCGTTTTGTCCATCGTTTTGCTGGCATACTCGGTTTTGATCTCATTACGATACGAGCGTTCGATCTTGCGCACATAGGAAAGTCGCTTCACATTTTTCATCGTATCATCTGCCCGTTCTGCATTAACATACATGACTACATAATGCATACGGCGGGAGATATAATGCACGGTGCCATATTTTTCGAGATTACGGGCAGCCTTCAAATCACTGACCCAAATAATGAATCCTGTCCTTTCCGCAAACATCATCGTTCCCCGCCCTTCTATAATGATTACTTAACTGCAACCACACTTGCCGCCACTACCGCAGCCGCCCTTCGGATTCGGGTCATTGCTCGGTACTTTAATGGTCGTTGACACTGCAAATGCAATGGTCTCTGACATCTGGAATAACATATCATCCAGGGACTTCTCTGCCTGTTTGAAGCGGATTACCGCCTCGAAATTTTCCAACTCCTGTTCCAGAGCCTTCACCTGGTCTTTTGCTGCATGATAATCCGGGTGAAAATGACCGAAACGCTGTGTTTCTTCAAACAATTCCTTCTTGGCATTCAGCTTCCGAATCCCCATCTGAATCTCAGGGGTAGTCTCGACTTGCTGCTTCCAATATAAATAATCCGATACTTCGGCAGATTGGTTAATCATGTCGCCCAGTTCATATGCGCCCGTTAACACTTGGGCCATATCGACCGTGTTCATTTCCGCTACGCTCATGAAATATTCATCCTATCTATATATAAAGTTCTACTTAACGTAGACTACCTCATCATAGCATATCCATGAATAGTTAAGAAGAGTTTTTCCTGCAATTAGAAATAGGGGGAACTCGAAAATTCGCCTTTCAACCTGATATTCACGTGAAATAGTCAGGTTATGACATCATCTGGCAGGATAAGACGCATTGTATCCCACTCTGACGGGGAGAATGTACGCCATTCCGTCTCTGATGTATTTTCACTTGAATCCAACATGCACCAACCGCTTAAAGTCCATTGTTCATGACCCTCTACCTGATGTGGAATGAGGTATTGCGTACGATTTTCCTGTTGTATCCCCAGCTTGGTCTGCCACTCAATGGCTTTGGCAGCAATCTGTCGGGCGGTTGAACTATGATATCGACGCCACTCCTTGTACCAGGTTTCCGGTATCTCCTCAAATCCCAACAGAGAGAACTTCTTCTCAATGACAGAATGATCACGCTCCAACCCATGCAGAGAAGCAGGGACATCAACCAGACCTTGATTATCGAGTGTGTAGAAAGAAGAATATACACCGCTAAACACATCTTTTTCTAATAACTTCGGATCATCTGCGGAGCCTGTACTTGCCTCCATTACCTTCATACTCCGATTTACAGTCAACGGTGCAGCATCCGTCTCCTTGCCCCAATCTGCTAACGCAATACGTACATTCTCTGGTATGCCTGTCAGCGCATATTGATCCAGACACTCTATCACTTCATGTAATTCATACCCTCTGGCTAAGGCCGAAATGAATCGCTCTCTTGTCATACGGTAGATCGACATTCGATCACGCGTCACCCGTTCTGCGCATTGCTCCAGCATCCAGATCACATCAGGACCTGCTTCGGGCGGCACCAACATTTCGAAATCAGGCTGCATGTAAAATCCACAAGGATCCGCCTCACTTACCATCTCTTGTTCTCGATATAACAGGCTTTGCGGTTCGATCAGCCAACGGAATGCCAGCGCTCCCGACTGATCTTCTCCTACTTCACCATAACCCCAGCCAGCTAGTGCGCAGAGCCAGCCCCTAACCCGTGGTTTCAATTCCGAATTCTCTATATGGCACCATATGTTTTTTTCTGGAGCAAACACTGCCAATTGATAACGGAAATGCTGCAACGCGGGTTCAGCTTCTCCGTATCTTTCCATACACGCTTGATATATTTCCCGATGCATCTGTCTCCACGAGAGCTGCAACCATTTTTGTAATCGATGATCTACAATCTGAATTTGGCCATCTGACTTCTGAACGAGATTCAGACTGAGCAGTAGATCGAGAAGGATAGCTACGTGGGTCGGATACAAATCCGAATGATCATATCGGATGCCCAGACCTTCAAAGTCTGTCGAAGATAACACCGTGATCACACTTAATTTTTGAACACTTTTCTTATGTATAGTGCCCTTCCCTGTCAAAGGAAGTCCTTCTCTTTCAATCCACGCGATCAGATGAAGAAGTTCCGCAGCAGTATCCGGCTTTCCTTCCTGTAATACATGAGCATGCTGTGCCATCTGTTTAACGGTTATACCCACTCTTTGTGCGTAAGCAATCGTCAATGTCTCCATCAGCGAAGCAGGAATATAGAATAATCGCTCTCCCCAACTCTTATATACAGATTCAATCCATCTTTGCTGCCTAAGGCTGGCGAATGAAGAATTGGCTTCTGCGACACTTAGTCCTTCGATGGCCCACTGTTCTCGTGGCAGGAGGGAGGAAAAAGGCTGACCGGCATGTTTGTGAAAAATTGCACCAAGCACTTTTTGTTCCACCAAAGCAAGCTTTGACCATGAATCAAGGTTCAGTACCACAGGCTCATCTATTGCTTCAAATGAAGACATATCCCAATCCCTCCTCTTTTCGCGAGTATAAATGGACTATTCGTTCTCATGAACGATGGCATATTCATATCCCTGCTCGACCAAGAACATCTGACGGTTTAATGCAAACTCCTGTTCCTTACTATCCTCTGATACCAACGCATAGAAATATGCTTTGTTTTCTCCAGCTTTTGGTCTCAGAATTCTTCCCAAACGCTGTGCCTCTTCCTGCCTTGACCCGAAACTTCCGGATATCTCAAGCGCAACAGCAGCATCAGGCAAATCCACAGCAAAATTGGCAACCTTGGATACCACAATTGTTTTAATCTCTCCACGTCGAAAAGCGGCAAACCACTTGATTCGCTCTTGCTGTGACATGTTACCCGAGATCAAAGGTGCTTCAATTTCCCGGGCAATCAACTCAAGTTGATCCAGATATTGTCCAATCACTAGCGCAGGCATATCCCGATGACGTTCCAGCAAACGCTTAACTACATGTACCTTCGCCGGATTCTCGGCAGCCAATCGAAATTGATGTTTAACCTCGGCTTGCAGATAATTTGATCTTAGTTCCGGGGAAAACGGAATACGTATCTCTTGACATTGTACATCAGCAATCCACCCTTGCTGCTCCAGTTGTTTCCACGGCATATCATAGAGCTTTGGACCAATCAACGAAAACACATCCTGTTCACAGCCATCCTCTCGAACCAAAGTGGCCGTCAATCCCAGCCTTCGCGTAGCTTGAATATCCGCAGTTGCACGAAACACTGGTGCTGGCAGCAAATGTACTTCATCATATATGATCAGCCCCCATTGCCGCTCACTGAGCAGTTTGATGTGGGTAAAATCAGCATCCTTTGATTTCCGGTGTGTAAGAATCTGATATGTAGCTACAGTCACAGGTTTCACCTGTTTTTTCTGACCGGAATACTCACCAATCTGTTCGCTGGTAATCGTGGTTTTGTCTTGAATTTCCTGAATCCACTGTCGCACAGACGTTGTATTGGACGTCAAAATCAAGCATTCACATTGAAGCCGCTCCAGAACGGCCATGCCAATGACCGTTTTGCCTGCCCCGCAAGGAAGTACGAGTAAACCACTTCCTCCCATGCCCTCACTGCCTTCGAATGCATCCACAGCCTCTCTCTGGTAAGAACGCAGCGCAAATCGCTCAGAGTGGTCCCCTGGATCATTAGAGCGCCAATCAAATGAAAGCTTGGTTCCCTCCCGATATCCTACGTAATCAAGTACGGGGTAACCCAATCGTGTTAATTCCCTTTTTAATAACCCTCGCTGTTCTCCTGGGAGCAGAAGTTCATGAGCGTCCTTACGTTCCATGCGAAAGGCAGCTATCGATTTCAATCCACTTAATTCATCCAGCAACCGCTCATCCTCACTGTAAAGACGCATTCTAGTGTGATCTGCTTCGGAATGCAGTTTTAATTTGCCATACTGATCCATGATTCTCCGAACATCCTGTATAAGTGCAGCAGGCACGTTCCAGCGGGATACCAGCTCCAAACTTGCGATGACCTGATCTGCATTCCATCCCAGCGCAGCCGCATTCCAGAGCGATAACGGAGTGATTCGGTAAGTATGGAACGCTGCCGGTGTCTTAACTAGTTCTGAATACATCCCAAGCTGCTCTCTTGCTCTTTCGAATCCGGGGTGGCCAACTTCCAGCAAAACTGTAAAATCTCGCTGAACGATACAAGCATCTGTGCTTACCATATGTTCTGTTCCTTCCATTTGGTGCCTTCCTCCTATCACAAAAAAGTCCAGTTCCGGCAGCTTCCGAAAATGAACCACTTTAAGTGCACGTTCAAAAAGTCTAGTTTTCAGTACCGAAAAGTGGACTTTTGGACAACATCTATAAAATCCACAAAAAAACATCCTGCCCATACCTCGGTATGAACAGGATGCCCAACTGCATCTAAAGTCATTCGGCTGTGTAACCCTTAGCCATAGCTATGAACAATCTAACGGCCGTCTGCATTGCGTCTTCATCAAAATCAAACATCGGATGATGATGCGGATAGATCGCATTTTTATCTGGGTTGCCTGCTCCAACAAACATAAAGCACCCTGGAACCTTCTGCAGATAATACGCAAAATCTTCCGCTGGCATCAGCATCGGGGAAGCTTGCACTCGTTCTGCCCCAAATAATTCTGTAGCTTCTCTGAAGAAACGTGCTGTCTCCTGTTCATCGTTCACCACAGGCGGATATCCCATAATATATTTCACTTGCGTCTCTGCGCCATAAGTTGCCCCTGTCTGGGCTACCATGGTAAGCACACGCTCTTTCATCCCGTTTCGGGTCTCTTCATCAAACGTTCTTACCGTACCGCTCATTTTGCATTGCTCTGCAATTACATTCTGAGCCGAGCCCGCCTGCATTGTACCAATGGTCAGCACCGCGGGTTGCAATGGATCCACCGAACGACTGACAACGGTCTGAAGCTGCATCACAAGCGCAGAACCCGCGATAAGACTATCTATCGTGGATTGTGGCATCCCGCCATGTCCACCTTTACCTTTGATCTCAATGTAAAAATCGTCTGCCGCCGCCATCATCGGTCCTGCTTTACTGGCAACAACACCTACAGGCAACGGGGTCCACAGATGAATGCCATATATGACATCCACGCCTTCAAGCGCACCATCCGCAATGACCTGAACTGCACCACCCGGAAGCAGTTCTTCTGCTGGCTGGAACAAAAAGCGAATCTCTCCTTGGATCTCCTGCTTGTGACGGCTAAAATACAACGCCGTACCGAGCAAGATCGAGATATGACCATCGTGGCCGCATGCATGCATCGCTCCTGCTTGTTGTGACGCATACTCGATATTCTTCTCATCCTGAATTGGCAGTGCGTCCATATCAGCTCGCAGCATGACGACAGGACCCGGCTTGTCCCCACGAATGGTACCGATGACCCCGTGGCCACCAACATGACGCCTCACTTCAACGCCAAAGCTCTCCAACATATCCGCTACAAAAGAGGATGTCTTCTCCTCATGAAAGGAAACCTCTGGATTGCGATGAAGGTGACGCCGCCATTCCACCATATGGATCTGCAGATCTTCCCACCATATATTATTAGTCATGTCTCTCCACCCTTTCAATCTTGAACGGGACTTGGATCAAGCCCGAACCTGCCTCTTCAAACCTATTGCTGTATATTGTAGCAGAATTGGAAGAAAACCGATACGAAACGCCTTTGGAAAGCTTGCACGGGAAGGGGAAACATACTATCATGAACTAGAGAAATACTCGAGAAATTATACTCGGAAGCTTATGAGGAGGATCAAACGCTTATGATTTTTGAGAATACAGGCTTGGATGGCTTGAAGAGCGACTTGGCATACCTGGATGAGAGCGCCGAGAAAGTCGGATTTGTCCGGTGGCAATGGGAATATTACCGTGCTACATATGACTACAAAATTGAAGATGAACTAACCAACTCAGAATACTTTGTACGCATTAATACCCGCGCTGTGGAAGGCAAATTGGAAAAACCGGATACCGTTCTTGCTGTTGAAGCAGTATACCTTGGCAAAGCCACTTTCCCTCACGGCCTGGATTATGACTCTTCCGTTCCGCAACCAGTCGTGAAGCTGGCAGCCCAAAAATTACAGCAGCTTAAAGAACTGCTGGAAGCATAGGCTGGGCCAAACGATGAAACAACAAACGGCCCAAACGAAAACGAAGAGAGGCACGCCGGATTTTCAACTGCTAATCCTCACTTTATTGTTGGTGGGCTTTGGACTGGTGATGGTATTCAGCTCCAGTTCCAGCATTGCAATCGCAAGCGATAAATTTAACAATGATGCCCTTTACTTCACGAAAAAACAACTTATGTGGGCGATTATCGGTCTATTTGGCATGTTTTTTGCCATGAATATCCGCTTCAACAAGTACAAAAAGCTCTATGCACCCTTTTTCCTGCTCACTACGGTCATGCTGGTGATTGTTTTGATCTCAGGTGCAGTATTGAACGGTGCACGAAGCTGGATTCACATTTTTGGTTTCAGTCTTCAGCCTGCAGAGTTCGCGAAAATTGCTATCATTCTCTATCTCTCTGCTCTTATTACCAAAAAAGGTGAGAAATTCAGGGTTTTCAAGACAGGGTACGTTCCCGTCTTGTTCATCGTTGGATTCATCGCAGGGCTGATTATGCTGCAACCAGACTTCGGTACCACCTTCATTCTGGTGTCCACCTGTGGTCTCTTGATCTATGCCGGTGGAGCCAGTATGAAACATATCCTGGGTTCGATTCTCCTGGTTGTACTCGGTGGGGCACTGGCGTTCGGAGCGAATTCCCTGTTTTCTTCCATGTCTCCTTCCGACACAACGACTGCTACAACAGCAGTCACTGCGGAGCAGAACTACAAGATCGGACGTATTCAGGCTTTCCTTGATCCAATGTCCGATATTAATGGCGGAAGTCTTAACCTTTACCGTTCCCTTGTTGCCATTGGTGATGGCGGCATGACAGGTTCAGGGATTGGACAAGGTACGATGAAGCTGCACTATTTGCCAAACGCGTATAATGACTTTATTTTCTCCGTAATCGGGGAAGAACTCGGATTCATCGGAAGTGCCTTATTCCTGCTTGTTTACCTGTACTTCATCTGGCGCGGAATTATTGTCTCTCTCCGCTGTCCCGATCCATTCGGAACATTGGTCGGCATAGGTATCATGGGACTAATCGCGATTCAGGCATTTATCAACATCGGTGGTGTAACTCAGACCATTCCGGTGACGGGGGTCACGCTTCCGTTTATCAGTTATGGGGGTACCTCACTCTTTGTGATGATGGTTGCCATGGGCATTCTGCTCAGTATCTCACGCACCAACAATCTGGACGTGATCAAGGAAGAGAAAACGAAGTCCGTAACTGTACAGACACAGACTCGTACCTCTCCTGCTCTTCGTTCACGGGAGTCCATCCGTCGGATTCGATAAAAAACAACACAAAAAAGGCTGTGCACCTAATAGATGCGCAGCCTTTTCTGTATACTAAGTACTATTCTGTCTATCAAGATGAAGAACAGGTCAATATCGCTCTGTCCTCCATTGCGGATTGCGATTTCTACAGATCGTCGCCTTTGAAAGATACGCCTTCTACCTTTACATTGACTTCAACCACGCGTAATCCGGTCATGGTCTCTACCGCTTCTCTTACATTCTGCTGAAGCATACGGGAAACTTCATGAATCGGGGTTTCGTACAGGACGATGATGCGCAGGTCAATGGCTGCTTCCAGCTGGCCGACCTCAACGCTCACGCCTTTCTGTACGTTTTTACCGCTGAGTCGCTTCGCCCAGCCCTCTGACAATCCTCCAGACATTGCGGCAATTCCGGGTGTTTCCATTGCAGCCATTCCGGCAATTTTTGCAACCACGTCATCGGCAATCCGGATGTTTCCGCTCTCCAGTTGAAGTTGTTCTGCCATGCCACATCCTCCTTCACTTCGTTACTCGTATTTTAAATCCTTTCCACCCCAAAAAGCAAATTAAACTCAAAAAGATGCGTTTACAACCTACCACCATTTGGTTATATTGAAATATGAAAATAATCTCATAAGCGATTTACAGTGTAATTCAAAAACAAAATAATTTATAACCGAGGTGTTTGTTGTGAGAAACCGGATTTCATCCATTTTGCTGATTGCGTTCTTTGCACTCAGTGCCATCGCCCACTACTTGAAATGGGATTCGATTCTACAGTTCGTGATATCAGCCATTTCGGTTATTTTTGTGGCCGGTTTTTTAGGCAAAGCCACCGAAAATGTAGCCCACTACGCCGGACAGCGGCTGGGAGGATTCTTGAATGCCACCTTCGGCAATGCTGCCGAATTGATCATCGCCATTTTCCTCGTCAAAGAGGGACTCTTCGACATGGTCAAAGCTAGTCTGACAGGTTCTATCATAGGAAATCTGCTATTAGTGCTCGGGTTAAGTATTTTTGCGGGAGGACTCAAGTTCAAAATTCAGAATTATAATGTTTCACTTGCAGGTCTGAATGGTTCCCTGATGATTGTTGCCATCATTGCCCTGTTTATTCCGGCAGTCTTTCTCAATACACATTCCATTACACAGAAAGACACCAATACACTTAGTCTCATCGTGGCCGGATTGCTCATCCTCGCGTATATTGCGTGGTTACTATTCTCCATGGTGACACATAAGAACTACCTCGCAGACGTCACTGAGGATCGCGATGAAGAGCTACCTCATGAGCATGCTCCGGCATGGTCCAAGAAAAAATCAATCCTCTATCTGGTGCTCGCAACAGTCATGGTTGCCTTCGTCAGTGAATGGCTGGTGGGCACGCTCGAAGTCTTCACTTCGGAATTTGGACTTAGCGAACTGTTTGTCGGTGCATTCCTTGTGGCCATCATCGGTAATGCGGCCGAACACAGTGCAGCCATCATGCTTGCCATGAAAAATAAAATTGGAGCCGCCGTTGAAATTGCCGTTGGCAGCAGCTTGCAGATCGCACTCTTCGTTGCTCCTGTACTGATTTTTGTCAGCTACTTCACAGGCAGAACCATGGATATCGTATTCACAACGATTGAACTGGTCGCCATCGGCGTATCCGTATTTATTGCGAAGTCCATTACCCAAGATGGTTCAACGAATTGGTACGAAGGTTTACTCCTGCTCGTCGTATATATCATACTCGGTGTATCCTTCTTCCTGGTGTAACTAGGCCCTCACGTAGCGATATAAGTTGAACTAAAGAATATTTACACTGGCCACTACGATGACAGAACAACCTTCCGATCGCTGTTATCCCCTGATTTTTTTGATTCCTTTTATAAAGGGGTAAATCCGGGGATAAAGGCGAACGCTCCGCTTCTTCAGGTTATTTCTGTCCTCTCCGTTTTGTGTAAATGTTTAGTTTAATTTATATAACACTAAAATAAACAAGCCACAAGAGGCAGCCCGAATTTACATTCGGTGCTGTCTCTTTGTTTGTATACGCCTTCCGGCTGGTTATATCCCCATCCCGTTCAGGCGCACAAAAAAAGCATGCATAAACGCCTGCATGCCTTCTATTCTGACCCGCGCATTTGCAGGCTATTGCTCATTCTTCTTGTTCAAGGCTTCATATAAAATTGCCAAATTCCGCTCAAGCGCGCTAACCAGCTGCTTACCTGCACCTTCTGGAAGGAGCCCTGCACGAACAGCAAAATCAACTTCTTTGGAGAACCCATACATCTGTGTATCCAATACTTCCTCATAGAGAGGGCAGTAGCGGGTAGCCAGATTCTCCATCTGTACTTCAATAAGCTTCTGTATTTTATCTGCATCTTCTTGAAGAAGACTGATCGCTTTCAAACTCAGCTGGTCCTGCAGATCAGATGAAGTCATGCATTTTTCCCCCCTATGTCCCAAAAATCGCGTAAAGACGTTCTACCTCTAATATTAGACGAAATGAAGAGCTAATACAAGAACCTGACCAAAATAAGCCCGCAAAGTTAAGCCTTTTGTTGAAGCTTAATCCACCTGTTCCAGTCACGTCCAGACGAGTATTCAGATCATTCCATGCCAAAAAACACCCCTGCCAAAAAAGGCAAAGGTGCTTCTTGAGAGCTATTACTCAGATGCGATGCTTACATTCAGTCCATGCTTGGCAAATACTTCTGACATGGCTGCTTTCGCTTCAACTGCATCTGGACCATGAACATGCAGTTCATAGCTGTGCGTGCTGATCAGCGTTGTAAACAATCCGAGAATACTTTTTACATCGATATACTTGTTCTCCGAATGAAGCACGATTGAAGAAGTAAACTTGCCTGCTGTTTGAGCAATTTCTACTACAGCCGCGTTATTACTCGACATAGGAATCCCTCCGTCTTTTTACTATTGGTATCATCTATTAATTACCACTACATGATACCGTGAATCCGCTTTCCTAGCAACAGCAAAATCCTGTTCCTACTTCAAACGGTCCGGATTCAAGCATTCCAGCTCAGGAATGACAAAGATACCGTCTTTACGAATCAGCACATCGTCAAAATAAATCTCCCCGCCGCCATAATCCGGACGCTGGATCAATACGAGATCCCAGTGGATGGACGAGCGGTTGCCATTGTCGGTTTCTTCATACGCCTGACCTGGCGTAAAGTGTAAGCTGCCTGCGATTTTTTCATCGAACAGGATATCTTTCATCGGATGCAGAATATGAGGGTTAAATCCAATCGCGAATTCACCGATATGACGAGCACCCTCATCCGAATTCAGGATTTCATTCAAACGCTCTGTATCGTTACTTGTCGCTTCAACAATTTTGCCATCCTTGAAGGTGAACTTGATATTTTCAAAAGTCACTCCGTTATACAGGGTTGGCGAGTTATAACTAATCGTTCCGTTCACGGAATTACGCACAGGGGCACTGTACACTTCGCCATCCGGGATATTTTTTTGGCCAGAACATTTCTCTGCACCGATATCTTTAATGGAGAAGCTCAGCTCTGTTCCTGGTCCGGTGATACGAACTTTGTCCGTCCGCTTCATCAGGTTAGCAAGCGAGTCCTGCGCTTTGTCCATTTTGGCGTAATCCAGGTTACATACGTCGAAGTAGAAATCTTCGAACGCTTCTGTACTTGTATTGGCGAGTTGCGCCATACTTGCGTTAGGGTAACGCAGTACAACCCATTTCGTATGTTTGACACGTTGTTCACTATGTACCGGGTGGGAGTACAATGCATTGTACATTTTCATTTTTTCTTCCGGCACATCGGACAGATCATTCACATTTTCTCCCGCACGAATACCGATATAACAATCCATCTGTTTCATACGGTTTAGATCAATCTCTGCCCATGTTTTCATCATTTCTTCTGTGGCATTTTTCAGCATCGCACGCTGTACGGTTTTATCGGTCAACTGTACAAAGACGTTACCACCTTTTTTGCCTACCTCTTCAATAATGGCGTTAATCAGATCACGTTCCGATCCAATCATCTCAACCAAAACATTTTCACCAGGCTGTACATCTACTGAATAGCCCACCAGGTTTGTTGCAAGCTTTTGAATTCTTGGGTCTTTCATCTTGGTAAAATCCTCCTGTCATCTGCCATACTTGAATTGAACAACGGTAAATTACGATACTATTGTAGCACGCGAACAGTCATCCCGTCAGCAGGCAGTCCCTCACTTCGTTTATTGATATGACTTGAAGTTAACATCGGTGACAAGGGCTTCTTTGTTACTTTTACGGTTGTTGTCCGTGTAACTCATCTGACTTTCAGAGGATAAGCGAAGAGGCAGACTGCTCTTCCGATCTACCGTGAGATGATATACCGTCTGCACGCTCGCTTGTTTCATCATCTGTTGCATCGTTGTTTCGCCCTGTTTCCAAACTTTCTCCAGATCCTTCTCAAGCTTCTCCTTACGCGCCCCTTTCACCGTAGCTGCCTTATGCATATATTCTGCCCGAATGGCGTTCATCTCGTCGTTTAGCTGGGTTACAGCCCATGATTTGGCGTCTTCCGGTGCAAGTTCAATCCGTAATGTTCTGGTTCGACGACCGGCCCCATACTCGGATTGAATGGTTTTGTGCATCCCATCAATCTTCTCCAATTGGGCGATTGGGTTAAATCGAGAAAGAGACCCACGCAGCGGCTCATGCTGCGCTGACAATGCCGTCCATTGCCCTTGTTTCCGCTCAAAAGAGGCGCTAAACCCACTGGGCTGTCCATTATTTTTTACGGCAGTTGTTTGAATGCCTGTCCCCACAGCAGTTACTTCTCCAGGTAAGCGGGTCTGAAGGGTCAGACGATCATGATTCTCCAGCTTGCCTTCAAATTTGAACTGATTTTCAAACAGCCCACTGTTCTCCCGTCGAAGTCCTGCCTCTCCTTCAAAACTCAACGTTTCTTTTCCCGCTATCCCCGATAAAGCCAAGGAAAAAACCTCTTCAGGCGTTTGATCTCGCTGGATTAATCCACAACCCGGAACACCAATAATCACGATGCTCACAAATAACCATAATGTACGTACCGAATGGCGGTTAAACATGTCTATCTTCACCCTTCCGTGAACTTTCTCCATAGATTGCCCCGCCCGTATATGCTTATACTTCCTTCTATACACATCTTGATCTGCGATGCAAAAAAAAAAAAAAGAGAACGACTCCGCAATTGGAATTGTTCTCTCTTAACGTGTTACATCCTGTTCCTCTACAACGATTCTGTTCCGACCACCATTCTTGGCGCTGTACAAAGCCATATCAGCCCGATAAAACAAGGACTCTACACTGACCTTTTCATCCATCCAATTCCACTCTGCGATGCCACTGGATACCGTAACGGGCGGTCGGGTCTCTTCTGCGACTCTCTTTCGAATCACTTCCGCATAATCTAACGCCTGCCTTACACTCACCTGTGGCATATAGATCGCCAGTTCTTCTCCACCCCATCTGGCGCAGACATCCTCCGAGCGAACAGAGCTGGTGACGATCTCACTCACTTGCTTCAATACTTGATCCCCCGTCTGGTGTCCGAACGTATCATTCACCTGTTTGAACTGATCAATATCCACCACAATGAGGGAGCCACAGAATTCATGAGCCTGTCGCTCGTGAATCACACTGTCCAGATAATGCCTCACGTACAGACCTGTCAACATATCCAGATTAGCCAAGCGCCGAACCTCGGCATGCAGCGTGGCATTTGACAGGGCAAGCCCGATATGAATGGATAACATCTGCAAGAGCCTATAGTTATCATATGAAAAGTAGTGCTCTCTACTGTGTCCCAGCAAAATGGCACCCTTCACTTCACCATTGACTCTGATCGGTGATGCAATCAGTGACATGGATCCCGTATCTTCCATGAAAAAGGAGGACACTTTATCAAATTGCGCATAATTGGCTATAATGAGCGGTTCCTCTGTTCGATAGACCAAACCTGCGATACCGTAGTCTACAGAAAAGGATTGGTGAAAAACATCTTTCACGTTAGATGACATGACTTCGAAGTCATTTGTACTGTCATTGAGTTGAAGAATGCAACACGTTTCAGCCTGGAATATTTCCTTTAACTCTTGCTCGGATAGTTGATAGATCTCGGAAAGATGCAGGCTTTTGTTCAACCGCTGTGTAAGATCATTAATTAAACGAAGTTCCTGAATTAACATATTGGATTGTTCATGCAGCTTGGCATTCTCAAAGGCCGTTCCTGCAGTGTCTACCATCATCGTAATCAATTGCAAGTCCGATTCTTCCATAATCTCTTCATTCATTTCGATATGGAACACACCGTATATGCCTTGTTTGCCTTTCAGCGGAATCCCTATATCTACAATGCGGTTCTCTGCATCATCTGAGCGAGCAACGATCAGCTTACCTTCCATAAATGAACGCACACAAATATCTTCTCCTCGCTCGTGGACAAGCAACGGTTTAATCCGTGGATCAGAGTTGTTCTGATCCTGAGACATATACAATTTGATATAAGTGGCCGGGTACAAGTAGTCCATACTGTCAAATACCTCATCCAATATGGCCTCGACATCCATTTTGTCATGCATTCGCTGAACAATCTGAAAGAGAATGGACCTCCGGTGTTCCTCACGAGCTGTTTGTTCATGAGCATGTAACAGGTCCGTCATAAATATGTATTCGAATCTTCGGTAAAAGCAGGTGTGATAATGCAATGCCTCAGATTGAACCACAGCTTCAGACGTTTCATATCCATTGGATTCATAGATCACAGCGGTGAATACGGCAAACATATCCTTGTTAGTTCTGGAGAATAAGGGATGTGTTATTATAAGATATTGTCCGTGTTCGCTTGTCCCTTTAAGGGACAGGACCTGTCTCTTATCCAAACATTCCAATACCAGCCTGCGTGCATTTACGCCCGGATCAGCTTCATGATCGCTATCGTATCCTATGCAATCACCTTCCGTGTTCCACACGCTGTAAAAGGTTGATGTTCTGGCCAGCCTTGAACCCACTTTGGAGTTCCAGTCACTGTATGCCTGCTCTAGCAAGCTACCTAAATATGAAAAATCAAAAGGTGTGATATCCATTTTTTGCATCCACAACACATGCTCTTCATGAGAATGAGGAGCGGCAAAAGATGCGGAATCGCCCGAACTTCGTGAATTCAAGCTGGCAGGTAAACTTCTTAGATGTTCTAACATGTCAGGCGCTCCTTTGCACCGTTTTTGCATCCACCAGGATGCATTAATCTGCAGACGTTATCGCAAACCTGCAAATTCGTTGCGATAACCTTGTTACATAAAGATGATTTAAAGTTAAGATACAATCTATTTTACTCTGTTTAAACCATTTTTGCATCCATATTTCAGAAAATTGTCCCATTATTTTAGGCCCAATGACCTATCGACAAATTTAGACGTTTTTTTGCTTTTATTCTGCGCTTGACATTGTTTCTCTTAAACTGTAATATAAATTGTTGATGAAGACTACTAATGGGTCTTTAAATTTGGGCATTACCGGTTGTGTCACCCTCATTCTTTTTGTTGCTTTCAGGACAGCGGCTGAACTTTCCTGATCGTTCTATGCGTGGCCAAGCCCGCATCAACAAATTGGAGCGCAAACAGAGCCCTAATATGAACTTTAACTAAAAAGGAGCTACTTTAAACATGGCACGTTACACTGGTCCTAAATTTAAATTGAGCCGTCGCCTCGGCATTTCCCTTAGCGGAACAGGCAAAGAATTGAAACGTCCTTTCCCTCCAGGTCAGCACGGAGCTAACCAACGCAGAAAAATCAGCAACTACGGTATGCAATTGCAAGAAAAACAAAAATTGCGCCACATGTACGGTTTGGGCGAGAAGCAATTCCGCACACTGTTCTCTAAAGCTCAAAAAATGCAAGGTATTGCCGGTGAGAACTTCATGTTCTTGCTTGAGTGCCGCCTTGACAACCTCGTTTACCGCCTTGGGTTTGCTAACTCCCGCGCTGGAGCGCGTCAGTTGGTAGCACACGGTCACGTAACTGTAAACGGCAAAAAAGTCGATATCGCTTCTTACCAAGTAAGCACTGGCGATGTAATCGGCTTGCGTGAGAAGAGCCGCGCTCTTTCTTCCATTAAAGAAGCTTTGGAAGGCCGTTCGCATCTTCCAGCATACGTTGAATACAACGAAGCAGCTGTAGAAGGTAAATTCATCCGCTTGCCTGAGCGTGCTGAATTGTCCCAAGACATCGATGAAAAACAAATCGTCGAGTTCTACAACCGTTAATCGTTGCAATCACATTAAAGTTTCACTCCAAACAGCTGTCGAGATTTTCTCGGCAGCTGTTTTTCTATGCTTTTTTTTAATTATCTTCATTATAGGAACGTAAATAACGATATAAAATATAGACTCCCTTCAGGAGAAGCACACATCCATATATACATCACAAGAATGACATCGAGGGGGATTAAAACATGCATTTTTTTCGCAATCGCAAGCTCGCTGTTAAGCTTGGACTTTTACTCGGGATCGTATTACTCTGTTGTATTGGAGCCCTGATTGCATTTAATACCAAATCCATTTACGACAAAAGCCTCCAGTACGGCGAAACCGTTGCTGGACAGGCAGCAAACCGGGCTACAAATGAGTTTATGACTGACATTAATCAGGTGAAAAACACGTTGGACACCATGAGTACCACGTTATTGGATGCCGCTCAGAACGGATCACTCAACCGTGAAGAAGTCGTCAGACTCCTTGAACAATATCTGAAGAAGGACGAGAAAGTTTTTGGCTTTTATACGGGCTGGGAACCAAATGCCTTTGATGGAAACGATGCGGATCACGTCAACAAAAAAGAATATGATGATGCTACGGGTCGATTCGTTCCATACGTTATACGTGATGGCAACTCCCTGCATTTTGAGCCTATGCCTACTTATGAGGGAAGCGGTGAAACCAGTACTTACTATCAGCAGCCAAAGAAAACCAAATCCATCTATTGGTCCGAGCCTGTTACCTACACGGTTGGCGGAAAAGAAACACTACTCGTTTCGATTGTCCTCCCTCTATTAGATGAAAACAAAAATTTTCTAGGCATTGTTGGGGCCGACTTTACCATTGATCGTTTTCAGCAAAATATAGCATCACTTAATCCGGATCAGGGTTATGCCATGCTTATTACTAGTGAAGGACAGATTGCTGCACACGGCTCCAAACCGGAACTGGCTAATGAAGGAGCCGTAATTCCATCTGAGATGAAGACAGTCATTCAGCGTATACAGTCTGGCGAGTCTCAGTTTTACGCTACAGACCCTGAAGTAGGGGAAGAACTGTTTATTGCCGAGCCTGCCAAGTTACAAGGAACAGATTCAAACTGGTACCTTGTATCGGCACTGCCAAAGAGCCATATCCTTCAACCCTTCTATGACAGCTTGAACTGGTCCATACTGATTGCCGCACTGGCAGTACTTCTGCTTGCAAGTGTGGTTACCTACACCATCGTCTCCATTGTAAGGCAGTTGAATCAAGTTAATATCGTCGCTGGACAGCTGGCTGGCGGGGATTTGACACAAAAGTTACCTGTACGATCCAAAGATGAATTTGGCGTTATGGCGGGTCATATGAATCAGATGATGGATACCCTGCGTCATACCATATCGGTTATATCCGAACATGCTTTATCTGTCGGCTCCACTTCTCAACAATTGACCGCGGGTGCCGAAGAAACAGGTAAAGCCGCCGAACTGATTGCATTAACAGGAGTCGAAGTTGCAGATAAAGCAGGTAAACAGGTGCAGGAACTGCAAGAGTCCTCCCGTTCCATGAATGAAATATCTGTAGGAATCGGAAGAATTGCAAAGGCAGCCTCCGATGTCTCGGATTCATCGCGCGCTGTGGCTGAGCGAACAACCATCGGAACTGATAAGATTCAGTCCGCTATGCGTATGGTCGATAGCGCCACCTCTTCTGTGCAGACGTCCATGACCGCACTGGAGAATTTCCGTCAACGTTCGGAAGAGATTGGACATATTACAGGCATGATCACGGAAGTTAGCCGTCAAACCAATCTACTTGCCCTTAACGCTTCCATTGAAGCATCACGAGCAGGTGAACACGGGCGCGGGTTCGGTGTTGTTGCTTCCGAGATTCGTAATCTGGCTGAACAATCCAGAATATCAGCAGCGCAGATTGCAGCGTTGATTCATAACGTTCAGCAAGAGGTCCTTTCTCTCGTTGAAAATATGGAGCATGGGAATGCCGAGGTGAGCCATATAGCGGAAGTGATCCATGAAAGTGGTGAACTATTCCTCTCCATTTCATCACAGATTACAGATGTTAATGAGCAGATTGAACATGTCTCAGCCATTGCCCAGCAGATGTCGGCTGGATCACAGCAGGTTGATGCCACGTTAGTGCAACTCAAAACCATTGGTCATGAGACAGCAGATCATGCAACTCGTGTTGCCTCTGCCTCTGAAGAACAACTCGCATCCATGGAAGAGATTACGGCGGCATCTGCCTCATTGGCTAATCTTACCCAGGAATTATTAGAGCTGATTCAACGCTTCAAAACCTAATGTAGAAGACCTCCAATACGACTAATCATTCAGGTCACCCTATGCACCTCAGCATGGAGGTGGCCTGCTTATTTTTGCTTACAACTCATGAAATGTGCTTCAATATCGCATGATATATAGCATAATGCATGGCAGAATGGCAAATTTCGACCATTACTTGTATTTCTCAGGCATGCAAACCCGCCTTTTTATGCTATAATAAGTGCTGTTAAAAGGAGGAAGACACTGAATGGTTGATGTTAATAAGAAAAAGCCCGATGAACAGCCTGTACGCAAACGCAGCTTTGCCCGCAGACTGGGAAGTTTCGTCAAATGGATGGTTGTCCTTGGATTTATGGGGGCACTATTTGTAGGCGGTGCTTTGATGGGATACGTCAGTTCCATTGTGAAAGACGAGCCTGTCCGTTCAAGGGCCCTGATTGAACAAAAAGTCAGCGAAAACTCCATCACAGGCTTTGCTTACTTTGCCGACGGCAGTCCGATCGGTCAATTACGTACGGAAGAAGACAGGCGTCCGGTCACTACGGACCAGATCCCACAAAAGGTTATTGATGCTGTCGTTTCAATTGAAGACAATCATTTTTACGAACATAAAGGTGTAGACATGAGCGGAACCCTACGTGCCGTGAAACAGAAAGTGCTGAAAGAATCAGTACAAACCGGCGGTAGTACACTGACTCAGCAATTGGCGCGTCGTGTGTTTTTGAATCTGGATCGCACGGAAGATCGGAAAGTGAAAGAAATTTTGCTCTCACTCCGACTCGAACGTTTCCTGACCAAAGACGAGATCATGACTGCCTATCTGAACAAAGTTCCTTTTGGAAATGGTTCCAGCGGATACAACGTTTACGGAATCAAAGCAGCCGCCAAAGGATTGTTCAATATTAACGATCTGGAAAAAATCAACATCGCTCAAGCTGCTTATCTTGCTGGATTGCCACAACTCCCCTCCTCTTACTCCGCTTTTAACGGTAAAGGTGATTTTGTAGAGGAGAATTTTGACCGCGCAATCAACCGTCAGCATCTGGTACTGCGCCGTATGCTTGAACTGGGCAAAATCAATCAGTCCGAGCATGACGATGCTCTAGCTTTTGATATCAAAAGCTCACTCGCTCCGAAGACCATCAAGGCTTACAACACTTATCCATATCTTATGATGGAAACGGAACGACAAGCTGCACAGATTTTGATGAAACAGTTGAATTCCGACACAGCTGAATCTGCAGACAAAGCTAAGGATGCAGCCACACCTCAGAAGGAAAGCAGTGCATTATTAGAGGAAGCTCAGACGCAACTGCGGACAGGTGGATATCGTATATACACGACCATCAACAAAAGCATCTACAAAACGATGCGTACCATTGCGGAAGATGACAGCAATTTCTCAGCAGATGATCCTGTCAAAGGAAAAGAACAAACTGCTGCCATGCTGATTAATCACAAAACCGGTGCAATTCTGGGGATGATTGAGGGTCGGGATTTCCAGGATGAACAGATGAACTACGCAACGCAGATGATACGCCAGCCAGGTTCAACGATGAAACCTATAGCCGCTTATCTTCCTGCGCTAGATGAAGGTCTTGTTCAGCCAGCTTCAATTATTGATGACTCACCGATCATTCTCAAAAATGGTCCGAGCGGATACCACATTGCCAAGAATGCCAACAACCGGTATCAGGGACTCGTCACTGCCCGCAGAGCACTGAATTATTCTCTCAATATACCGGCTCTGAAGTTGTTTAATGAAGAAGTAGGGATCGAGAAGGCTTGGACCTTCGCCAAGAAACTGGGGATTACCACCATTCAGAAGGAAGACTATCAGGCTCAGACTGGTGTTCTCGGAGGTCTCCAATACGGTGTAACCGTTGAAGAATTAACCAGTGCCTATGGTGCTATCGCCAATAAGGGTGTATATAACGATTCTTACATGATTAGCAAAATTGTAGATTCCAAAGGAAACATCGTTTATAAACACGATACTGAACCTGTCCAAGCTTTCTCGGAGCAGACAGCATACCTGATGACCGATATGCTGCGGACCGTTATTACAGAAGGAACGGCAGATAAAGTACGTGAAAATTACAAATATTCCAAGAGTGTGCCAATCGTAGGTAAAACGGGTTCCACTCAAAACTACGCAGATGTCTGGTTTGAAGGTTATACACCAGATGTCACACTTGGCGTGTGGGTTGGATACAAACAGCCCGTGAATACGCTGGAAAGTAAATCACAGAGAAAACGTGCGCAGCAACTGTGGTCGAAAATCCTGAACGAAGTGATCGATACGCAAAAAGATCTGTTCGTTACGGATTCGTTCAAAAAACCATCTGGCATCGAAACGCGCACGGTGTCTGCATACAGTGGCAAGTTGCCAACATCCATGACTGACAAATTTGTTACGGATATTTTCAACAGCAAGTTTGTTCCGAAGGATAGCGATGATGGTGTAGCCAAAGCCAAGTACATTACTTACAATGGTGTAAACTATATTCCGCGTGACGGAACACCTTCGGACATGTTGAAGGAAAAAACAGTAATCAAGCGTAAAAAACCAATCTCGGATCTCATCAAAGAATTGCAAAATGCATTCTCACGTATGAGTCGACATGAGTCACTTGCTTATTATCTTCCTGAAGATGCTGGTGCAGACATGCCAACACAGATTGATCCAAGGACAGATAACGGCAAAGCTCCTGATGCACCAGGCAACGTACGCATCTCAACCTCGGGTGACAGAGCAGTCATTACATTTAATGCCACACCTGAAAATGATGTCGTGGGTTATCGTCTGTACCGTTCTGTAAACGGTGGAGGATTCCAGAACCAGGGCCAGGTTGTCTTGGCCGGTGAATCCAGATCATTTTCTGCATATGCAGCGCAAGGCGGTAACTTCGCCTTCTATGTAACGGCAGTGGATGTTGCCGGCAGAGAATCTGCTCCTAGCGCTACAGTAAATAGTGCTGGTGTAGCTCCCCCTGTGGAAGAAGAGATTGATCAACCGATTGAAGTTCCTGGTACAGTCGTTACGCCGGGAGAAACGCAGACCGATAATACAACAACGACAGCCCCAGGCACACCTGGTCAAGTCAGCGTATCTGCCCTCACTCAAGGACTGCGTATTCAATGGGCGGCCAGTCCAAACGCAGATAGTTATACTGTATATTACAGTGAAACAGGCTCAGCTCCTTACACCAAAATTGGAACAACAGCGGGAAATACCATGGATTATGGAGTACCCGCATCGACCAGTGGATGGTTCAAGGTATCTGCCAGCAACAGTGCGGGTGAATCCGAGCCTTCTGCAGCCCTACATTTTCAACCCTGATTCAGGCATAGCGATCCAAAACAAGCCGCATTCTCAGACCATATCTGAGAGTGTGGCTTTTTATTTGCATGTGCAGCAGGCAGCAGCTAAAAAAGCCTGCTTCATGCCATTGGCATAAAGCAGGCTTTTACAACCGATTTTAATGGGTAGAGTCACTGTATTCGGAACCACAGAAGAGTAACTTCTTCCCCACTACTCAATGTATCACCATCGATACCAACACATTGATGATCCTTGCATTGTCGCGTTAGTCTTCAATGGTGGATAGATCTCCTGTTGGCAGATCAAGCTCCCAGGCTTTCAGGACACGGCGCATGATCTTGCCGGAACGTGTCTTGGGCAGTTTATCCTTAAACTCAATCTCACGCGGAGCAGCGTGGGCAGACAGGCCCTCTTTGACAAAACGATAGATCTCTTCTTTCAGCTCCGGTGTCGCCTCATATCCTTCACGAAGCGCCACAAAGGCCTTGATGATCTCCCCACGTGTCACATCCGGCTTACCGATTACACCCGCCTCTGCTACCGCAGGATGCTCCACAAGCTTGCTCTCGACCTCAAAGGGGCCGATACGCTCGCCTGACGAATTAATCACATCATCAATTCGTCCCTGGAACCAGAAATATCCTTCTTCATCCATATAAGCGGAGTCACCGGATACATACCAACCCGTAAGCCTGAAATACTCCTCGTATTTCACAGGGTTATTCCAGATCTTCGCCATCATGGATGGCCAAGGCGCCCGTATGGCCAGATTACCCATACTGTATGGCGGCAATTCCTGCCCGCGATCATCAATAATCGCTGCTTCGATTCCAGGCAACGGACGTCCCATGGAGCCAGGTTTGATCGGCATTCCGGGATAGTTACAGATCAGCTGTGCACCTGTTTCCGTCATCCACCATGTATCATGAATTCGCTGACCATAGGCTTTCCACCCCCAACGAACAACCTCCGGATTGAGCGGTTCACCGACAGACATGACATGACGCAGACTGCTCAGATCATGCTGGGCAATGGTCTCTTCTCCCGCTCCCATCAGCATACGGAAGGCCGTTGGTGCACTGTACCAGATCGTGACTTTGTTCTTCTGGATAGTGCTGTACCAATCTTGAGGGCTGAAACGCCCACCCCGTATCACATTGGTCACTCCGTTGAGCCATGGAGCAAAGATACCGTAAGAAGTCCCTGTCACCCAACCTGGGTCAGCAGTGCACCAGTACACATCATCCTCACGTAAATCCAGAACAACCTTACCTGTATAATAGTGCTGAATCATGGCATTTTGAACATGGTACACCCCTTTGGGTTTACCCGTAGAGCCTGAGGTATAATGAATAAGCAAACCATCCTCACGATTCAGCCACTCTACTTCCATCTCATCCGAAGCGGCAGACATCTCTGCATCAAAATCAATGAGTCCTTCTTCAGTCTGCACGCCCCCACCCACGATAAATATATGTTTGAGCTCGGGCAATTCGGAACGTTTGATGCGTTTTAGCAATTCCGGAGTTGTTACGAGTGCTACTGCTCCGCTATCCTCCAGCCGATCCTTCACAGCCGTTTCCATAAAAGCTTCGAACAACGGGCCCGCGATGGCTCCAGCTTTCAATATACCCAGGAGACTAAAATACAGCTCAGGACTTCGAGGCATAAAAATAAACACTCGTTCCCCTTTGGCTATGCCATATTTGCGGAGAACGTTCCCGAACCGACTCGACTGTTCACTCAGATCAGCAAAAGTATAGGACTCTTCACGTGAAGCATCGCTATACAATAAAGCGGTTTTTCCGCCCCTTCCTTCCAGTACATGACGATCAATCGCTTCATGCGCCATGTTTACTTTTCCGCTGGCGTGCCACGTAAAGTGCCTTTCCACCGATTCCCAATCGAACCGGCTTCTCGCCTCCGTGTAATCGCCCAGATTAGATTCAGACACAACCGTTTGCAGCATCTCACCATGTGCTTGACTCATGCTTGCCAGCCTCCTTCAACTCGACATTTCGATTCCCGTTAGGGGTCACTTCTCATTGCCTTTGTGTTGACTGAACTTCCAGTTAGCGCTTACATTAGTAGAGAGAACTTCTCATCATGTACTTGCTCGGCCAAACAGATGTTAACTATACTGTATTGAATTGTGAACATTTTTTGTCTACGCAATTATAGCAAATCTTTTCAATTGTCGTCTATGGCTTTTCAATTTTTTGGATTTTTGCTATAACGTTCTTTTTTGAAGAACACCCTCTATAAGTAGGAAAGAGAGGAGCATGAACCATGGAACATATCAAAGAACATCATATGCGTTCCATCTTCAAGTCCGGCCACCGAATTACTGTGGAAGGCCCCGTGCAGGCCGAGGAGATAACCCATCTTGCTTTCCATCCGGATCTGGATGCCTTTCGGCGCCCAATGGAGCAGCAGGAAGCTTTGGCCGAGATCGCAGCATTACCTGAAGGGAGAATTATCATTGCACATGAAAATGAAACGATTATCGGTTATGTAACCTTTCACTATGCGGATGATTGTGAACGCTGGTCCGAGGGTAATATGACTGATCTTATTGAGCTTGGGGCAATCGAGGTTGCGGACGACTATCGCTCGCTTGGCATTGGACGTGAGATGTTACTTACCGCTTTGGAAGATAAATACATGGAGAACTACATTATTTTCACCACAGAATATTATTGGCATTGGGATCTGAAGGGCAGCGGACTAAACGTATGGGATTATCGCAAAATGATGGAGAGGCTGATGGAAACGATCGACATGACCTGGTATGCAACAGACGACCCCGAAATCTGTTCACATCCTGCGAACTGTTTGATGGTACGTATCGGAAGTCAGGTGCCCATCACATCGGAAGAACAGTTTGATCGTGTACGCTTCCGCCATCGGTTCATGTACTAATTCAATGATCTGTTCAAAAAACGATATACATAACAAAAACCGCCTCTCGCAGCGTTGCTCCATACTTCATGGAACAGCTAAACGAAGGGCGGTTTTTCAAGTTACTGTCATTACATATTTTCTAACATATGTTCCACAATACGATGTGAACGCTGCGAAGATTCCACGGTAAATTCAGCAAAGTTAACATGCGCCGAACCATCCGCTTTATCTGACATCCCACGCAGGACAACGAACGGTACACGATTCATGTAACAGACCTGAGCAACTGCTGCCCCTTCCATCTCGGCACAAGCACCGTCCATTTCAGTATATAACATGTTAACCGTATCTTTGTTCGCAATAAATTGGTCTCCAGATAACACTTTACCGATCAGGTAATTGGCTCCCTGTGCTTTACACGCTTCTTCAGCCAGTGTAATAAGCGAAGCCTCGGCAGGGAATGCAGATGTCTCCTGGTAAGGAATAACCCCGCGTGCGAACCCCAGTGGCGTTACATCCATGTCGTGCTGAACACATACAGACGATATAACCATATCTCCGATGTTCAGATCGGGGTTAACTGCACCCGCAACACCTGTGAAGATAATGCGATTAACTTGAAAACGATCAATCAAGATCTGCGTTGTAACCGCTGCATTTACTTTACCTACGCCGGATTTGCACACGACAATTTGCTTGCCCAGCCACTCGCCCGCAACGTATGTAATGCCGGTTTGTTTGACCGTCTCAAGCTGCTTCATACCTGCCAGCAAAAGCTCGACTTCCTCATCCATCGCTCCGATAATACCAATCGTTTCACGCATCTTCTGATACCCCCTGTTTTCATTTTTAAACTAATTCAGCACAAAAGCTCCGTCTCCGGAGCTTTCGCATATCCACTATGTAGAGAGAATGACTTCTCCCTTACTGTATATAATCCCGATTAAACTACATCTGCGTGACTTACAGACAGACGAAGAATCGTTTCATGCGGCAAAATAACCCGTGGGTTCTCCACATTTTCTTTCTTCATCAACTTGGTCAGCAAACGCATCGCTACTGCGCCAAGGTCGTACATTGGCTGAGCCACTGTTGTCAACTGAGGACGCACCATGGAAGCCATACGGATGTTATCCACACTAATAATGGAGAAGTCATCCGGTACTTTCAGACCGTCATCCTGAATGCTGTGAATGGCACCAATGGCCATTTCATCTGTAGCAGCAAAGATAGCTGATGGTTTTTTCTTGAGTCCAAGGAAATATTTCATTGCTTCCACACCGGATTCATATCGATAGTTACCGATTCGAACAAGATCCTCCTGGTATTCAATCCCCGCTGCTTCCAGTGCTTTTTTGTATCCTTGGAAACGGGCATATCCATTCGCAGGATCTTGCAGTGTACCACTGATCATCGCAATTTCCTTGTGTCCATGACGAATCAGGGTGTTTACCGCGTCAAACGCAGCCGCCTCATGATCAATATCCACTGAAGGGAATGTGCCCTTCTCATCACTTGTTGCACAAAGTACAATCGGCACAGCCGCAGACTGGAACGCCTGAATATGTTCGTCCGTTACTGTTCCACCCATGAAGAGCAGTCCGTCTACTTGTTTTTCGAGCAACGTGTTAATAACACGAATTTCTTTTTCTTTCTTCTTGTCTGCATTACACAAAATAATATTGTAGTGATACATATTCGCAATATCTTCAATTCCGCGGGCAATCTCCGCGAAGGTTGAGTTCGAAATATCTGGAATAACAACCCCGACCGTGGTTGTCTTCTTGCTTGCCAGACCTCTGGCTACCGCATTCGGACGATATCCCAATCGTTCGATGGCTTCATATACTTTTTTCCGCGTTTGCGGTTTGACATTAGGGTTATTATTAACTACCCGTGATACCGTTGCCATAGACACTCCAGCTTCACGTGCCACATCATAAATGGTTACCGTCACAGTACTTCTCTCCATTACCAGTAAATTTTCATACCATTTTCATTAAGATTTATATTACGACAAATTTTTGCATTAATCAATTAAAATAGGCTTTAGGACTCACTCAAAACATTCGTAAGTGTGGTTCTAGTAATATCTGAATGGGAAGTATGCCATACAGGAATTCCCTTTTTAATCAGGATCGCCTGTGGAGATTCGTGCTTAACACCCAGCTTGTCTGCTGCTTCATTGGATACCGGGCGATCTTCCACAACATAGATGATGCCATATTTCACTTGTTCATTGGCATTGTTAAGCAAATAATCGTTCATCTCCTGATAAGCGTTTGAGCTGATCGGACAGCGCGTGCTATGCTTAAACAGAAGCAAGGGTTGATCCTTGGTAGCCTCCACTGCGGAGTTTAGCTGTTCAATACTTGTCATTTTAGTCATGTCAGCCATTAGATATACATCCCCCTTTACCAGGAATACCGCTATGTTGAGCGTTTTCACTCTTCGATATCTTAACAAAAAGTGCGCGAAAAAGCCAATTTTCATGAAAACAAGCATTTTACACGTCAAAATTAGACAGCATTTGAGAAGTACTCCTGCCACACAAATCCGGATAATTGACTTAATCTACGCTCCGTGGTCTCCATCCACGCTGCATCACCAGACTTCGTTGCGTAACCCATAATGTCCAGCAGCAGATTGATACGCTCCTCCACTGCTTGCTGCATACGATGTTCCATCTCCCGATCGGTCGCATCCGGCCAGGCCAGCAGTAACTCATGAAACAGGTCTGCCAGTTCATTACGTTCACCAAAAGATACGTCTTGCTTCACGGGCTGTTCACCCAATGTGTTTATGCATTCTTTTAAGTCCGGCTTGACCGGCGGAAGCACTTCATATGATACACAGTCTGTACACGCAAATACGGGTACGTTTCGAATCTCCACTTTTTTGGCGTACACCACTGTTCTTAATTCCAACTCCATTACATGTCCACATCTGCACGACTTGCGCACCACCATCACCTCATTCGTTCTATACTCTATATAAGTACCATTCGACCTATTTCGGCTCAAATCCTGCTATAAACGAAAGGTTGCACAAATTACCACTCCCTCCAGATGAAGGTTGTCGAATGCAGGCAGTTACTGACTTGTAATCGCTTCCTCCAAACTGAATATGCACTTCCATGAAGTCCCTTGGAGAATCTGTTACAATTAAAGACGCAACAGACCTAATCACCACAAAAAGGAGAGATGGACATGAGATTAACCGGCAAAAAAGTCATCGCTCTGGTCGATGAAGAATTCGAGGATTTAGAATTGTGGTACCCTGTACATCGAGTTCGTGAAGAAGGTGCAGAAGTGCATCTTGCTGGAGAGAAAAAAGGAAAAACCTATATTGGCAAATATGGTGTGCCTGCTGAATCCGAATACAGTTTCGATGAACTCGACAGTTCAGATTACGATGGCATTCTCGTGCCAGGCGGTTGGGCGCCAGACAAGCTGCGTCGTTATCCCAAAGTACTGGAGCTTGTGAAGGAAATGAATGCAGACCGGAAACCGATTGGACAGATCTGTCATGCGGGCTGGGTGCTGATTTCTGCCAAAATTCTGGACGGGGTTACAGTAACCTCTACACCAGGCATTCGGGATGACATGGAAAATGCAGGTGCTATCTGGAAAGATGAAGCCGTTGTTGTTGATGGACATATCATCTCAGCACGCCGTCCGCCTGACCTTCCCCCTTATGGCAAGGCATTCTGTGATGCACTCGCTGACAAATAAAAATAGCCCCATTGTGCTCTCATGCACAGTGGGGTTATTTTATATAACAAGGTTTCCAACAAATAATTATCACAAATGTAAATATATTAACTTAAAGGTATTTATATCCAGTTATCCTAATTACGATGCGTTCGAACCACTTTGTTCATCCGGACTTCCCGTGGAGTCATTAAAGACTTGCAGTCGCTCCTCAATATCTCCGCTGGTCCGTAAGGCGAAGCACTTTCGCGCTTCTTCTTTGGCGGTCGATGCTGTTGTGTTCAGCACTCTGTGCTTCACACGTAACAAGGATTGTGGAGACATACTCAAGTGGCGAATGCCAAGCTCCAACCAAAGCGGAATGGCACGTTCGTCCCCTGCCATCTCTCCGCACACACTGACATCAATTCCAGCCGTATGAGCCGCATCTGCTGTCGCACGAAGCATCCGCAGAACAGCTGGATGATAGGGGTGATACATATGAGCAATCTGCTCATTCATTCGATCTACTGCAAGTACATATTGAACCAGGTCGTTCGTACCAATACTGAAGAAATCAGCTTCCTCTGCGAGCAGATCAGCAATCATCACCGCTGCAGGAACTTCGATCATAATTCCCACCTGAATGTGAGGGTCGTATGATAATCCCCGCTCGTCCAGATCGGACATCGCCTCACGAAGAATCTCATTGGCCTGCTGAAGCTCTTCCACCGAAGAGATCATCGGATACATGATTTTGACATTTCCGGCCGCGCTGGCACGCAGAATGGCTGTAAGCTGTGTTTTGAACAGATCCTTGCGGTCGAGACTAATCCGAATTGCACGGTAACCCAGAAACGGATTGTCTTCCTCCGGCAATTCAAAGTAATCGAGTTGCTTGTCACCACCGATATCCAGTGTACGAATAACAACCGATTGTCCTGCTGTTTTCTCTGCCACAAGACGGTACACCTCATACTGTTCTTGCTCACCAGGGAACGTAGCACGGTCCATATACAAGAATTCTGTTCGGAACAAGCCCACACCTTTGGCTCCTTGTTTCAAAGCAAGGTCCAATTCCTTCACCGAACTGATATTGGAAGCCAAGTGCAAAACGGCCCCATCTTTGGTTACGGCATCCACGGTAGCAAGGACTTGAAGTTGTTCCTTTTTCTTCAGTTGTTTGCTGCGAAGCATGGTATACCGTTCAATTGTCTTGCGATCCGGGTCTGTAAATACCAAGCCATTGTCACCATCCACCACAAGCATATCCCCTGTCTCTACTGGCATGCCAAGACTCGCTTCCAGACCGGAAACGAGAGGAATGCCAAGGGCACGAGCCATAATCGCGGAATGTGATGTTTTCCCACCAATCAAGGTCACAATGCCTAATACATGGGTGGGATTCAGATGCGCCAGTTGAGATGGCGACAGTTCTTTGGCAACGAGTACATACGGCTGAGTATCCGAAGGAAGTGTAATCTCCGGTGCACCGAGCAAATGCTTGAGCAGACGGTTCCCCACATCCTTGATGTCAATGGCCCGCTCCTTCATATACTCGTCTTCCAGCAAGTCAAACATCGTGACAAAATGGTCTATGGCTTCTTTGACCGCCACTTCTGCTGCCTTGTATTGACGCTCAATAATGCCGCGAATTTCGTTCATGAATACCGGATCTTCCAGGATTGCCAGATGTGCATCAAAGATACTGGACTCCTCTGGACCAACAACTTCCTTGAACTCATTTTTGATATATTCGATCTCATCCTTTGATGTCCGTATGCCCTCATACAGCCGTTCGAACTCTTGGGCGAGATCCACCGAATCCATCTTCTGATCCGGCAGATCCCATTCCCAACTGGGCAGGACAAATGCTTTGCCGATGGCTATGCCTGCAGCTCCGTTGATGCCTTGTATCTTCATTCTACCCCTCCAACGTTCCTGTCATAGAGCACCACGGACATAACGGATGCCTGACCTTTCTTAACTTGCTTAAATGGAGCAAAACTCCATGATTTTACACGATCTGGATTCGTAATTACCATTGGTGTTGTTAGTGACGCCGCTTGCTCGCGGAGTACTGCCAGATCAAACTTGATCAACAACTGCCCCGGCTCCACCGTATCGCCCTCCTGAACAAAAGCTTCAAAATGGCCTTTCAACTGAGAGGTATCGATGCCGATATGCAGCAACACTTCAAGCCCCTCACGGGTAGATATACCCAAGGCATGCATGGTCGGGTACAAGTGCATAATCGTTCCGTACACGGGTGAGACCAGCTCTCCCTTTTCCGGGACAAAGGCTACACCATCACCGACAAGCTTGGCTGCAAAGATCTGATCCGGCACCTCTTCAATCGGGAGCATTTTGCCCTGAACGGGGGCACAGAACAGAACCTGTTGCAGATCTCTTTCCAGCAGCTTCGCGATTTCTTCCCGAATCAATTCCGAGTAGGTCCCGAATACCACCTGTACGTTACCGCCACCCAGCTTGATCAGTCCAGCGGACCCCATACTCTTCATGGCACCCGTGTCGATCAGGCGGTCATCATGCACAGTCAGGCGAAGGCGTGTAATACATGCTTCAACCTGTACAATGTTACTCTTCCCACCCAATGCTTCGAGGATTAAAGGTGCCTGATAAGGAATGTTACCTACCCAATCTTCCAGCATGGAGCCCTCTTCACGTCCTGGTGTTGGAATCTTGAACGTACGAATCGCCCATCGGAACAGGAAGTAGTAAACCAGCCCATATAGTATGCCAATCGGAATGAGCTTCCAAGCATTCTCCGATAGATGGAAATTGAGTATGTAATCAATAATACCTGCGGAGTAAGAAAATCCATGCCGGATATCAAGCCAGTAACTAATCCACATGGCAACGCCGGACATCACTGCATGCACGATGAACAGATAAGGTGCTGCGAACAAAAAAGCAAACTCAATCTGTTCCGATACCCCGGTTAGAAAACAAACGAGTGCCGATGTCAGAAAAGTTTTCTTAATTTTTGGTTTCAGATCTTCCCTGGCTTCCTGAATAATAGCAAAGGCAATTGCCGGAATGGCAAACATCATGATGGGAAACAGACCCGCCATAAAGAATCCTGCTGTTGGATCACCTGCAAAAAATCGGGGCAAATCCCCTTGCACAATGTTACCATCAGGCGTCTCAAACGTCCCTAACTGGAACCAAAACACATTGTTAAGCAGGTGATGAAGCCCAAAAGCAACCAGAACCCTGTATAACACTCCGTAGATGAACAGTCCAAAACCCCCGAGACTGTATTCCCAGGTAGCAATGCCGTTCAATCCATGCTGTAGGATCGGAGCGAGCCATAACATAAAACAGGAGAACAATGCCGAACAGAGTCCGACAATGAGCAAAACAAACCTTGAACCTCCAAAAAATTGTAAAATTTCAGGCAGTTTAATGCTTTTAAACCGATTATGCATCCCACCGGCAAGCGCGCCGAGTATGATTCCGATTAAGGAAGCGGGCTGAACGGTGCCATCCCCGAAGTTCCGAGTTACCTGATCATATATCACGATACCAGCCAGAGCAGCAAGTCCCGCTTGTCCGGCCTGGTTGGAGAGTCCCAGTGCTACACCGACAGCGAACAGATACGGTAAGAAATAAAAAATACCGTGTCCGGCCACGGTAGACACTTCACCGACAATATCCAATCCCCAGGCGTCCCAAGGCAGACTGCCAACACTGAGCAAAATTGCGGCGGCGGGCAGGACCATTGTAGGCAGCATTACCGCTCGTCCGAGCTGCTGCAAGGATCCGAGCCAATTCATGGCGACCTCTCCTTTCTATCCTAGATGGTAAGCTTTACGCAACGTTTTGTCAAAGCAAAACAGTAACCAATTGGTAATTAATACGGCAAAAATAGAACAGAAAAAATCCCGTCAACTTCAAGTTAACGGGATTCATCCTATAATCATTCAATTGGTTCAGATCAGGAGATCATTCGATCACAGGTGAACGAGCCTCTCAGCCGCGTCCAGCGCCGCGCAGAACGATGGAATCCTCTACCTTGATACAACGATTCGTTACCGCTGTCATGCCGTTCTCTGCAGCAATCTGGACCGCTTCATCACTATGGATGCCAAGCTGCAGCCACAGCACATTTGCTTTGATGGCAGCGGCGTGACGAGCGACATCCTCGCAAAACTCTTCGCGACGAAACACATTGACAATGTCTACCGGCTCTGGAATATCCGCGAGTGTGGCATATACCGTCTCGCCAAGGATTTCACCTTGCACCTGTGGATTAACCGGGATGATGCGATAACCTCTGCTCTGCATGGCTTCTGCCACCATATAGGAAGTGCGATCTGATTTGTCTGATAAGCCGACGACTGCGATGTTGCCTGCCTTGCGCAAAAGTTGTCCAATTTCTTCACGAGTAGGGTTATTAAATTCCATGTTCAAGCACCATCCTTTTCTGATTAAAGTGCGTGTTCAAAAAACAGGTTTTCAGTTATTTACTCTTTTACCCATTGAACCGAGGCGCCAAGCGCCTGCAAATGATCGAAATATTGCGGATAAGACTTGGCTACATGGTGTGCATCCCGAATACGAAGCGGTTCCTTGGAACGCAGACCAACGACAGTGAGCGCCATAATTACGCGATGATCGTAGTGAGCGTTAATCTCCACGCCGCCTTCAACGCCTTCCGGACGTCCGTGTACGATAATCTCAGCTTGACGCTCTTCAACGTTTGCTCCTGCCTTCCGCAGTTCGTTCAAATAATCGGTGATTCGGTCACATTCCTTGTAACGCAGGTTCTCTACATTATAGAACCGTGACGTGCCTTCCGCAAACACAGCTGCGGCTACCATAGCCAAAACAGCATCCGTCGCGGCATCCCCGTCGAATTCGATCGCTTTCAGTCTGCCATTACCTTGAACGTGTACAACATCGTTCTCATGTGTCAATGGCACTTCCATCATGCGCAGCACGTCAACGATGGCACGTTCACCCTGTTTGCTCTGCTCCATCAGGCGCAGAATTTTCACATCGGACTGTGTAACCGCTGCTGCGGCAAGAACGGCTGCCGAGCCCGGGTAGTCCCCTTGAACCGTGTAGGTCGTCGGCTGGTAAGCCTGTCCACCTGGTACACGGAAGGACATGTAATCATCACTTGCATGGATAACGATGCCTGCCTGCTCCAGCACTTCCAGCGTCTGTCCGATAACAACCTTGGACTTCAGGTCATTCAGTACTTCGATGGTGCTGTCTTCTGCAAGCAACGGCGTAACAAACAACAATGCACTCAGATATTGGGAGCTGACGGAGCCGGATACACGAATGTGTCCACCCTTGGCATTGCCACCCTTGATTGTAATCGGCAGGCGTCCTTGTTCATGCTGTACATCTACACCCAATTGGCCAAGCGCATCGATCAGGTCATCATGGGGGCGTTTGCCCAGTGAATCCGGGTACGTATTCACAAATGTAACGTCAGGGCAGAGCGCTGTAACGCCCATCAGGAAACGAAGTACTGCACCCGCATTCCCAACATTCAACTCACGCACATCACGGGGATGACTGCCAAAGCCCTGGATCACAATCTTGCTATCGTCTTCTTCAAGTACTGCCCCCAGATCGCGAATACATCTGCGCATGGCGTCACTGTCTTCACTGTGTGCCGGGAAATGAATAGTACTTGTGCCTTCTGCCAGCGCTGCAGCCAGCAAATAGCGAGTTGTGTAATTTTTGGAGGACAGCGCCCCGATTTCCCCGTTCAGAGTGGGGGTTGGTTTAACAATAACGTCCATGGATGAAATTCTCCTTCATTGATTATATTGTGGCCAAATTGACATTCCGTGCATCGCTTGGGTATCATTATAGGCGTTAAGTCCATACAGAAAAGAGGACCTGAATATGACACAAATAGCTGAAATTGAAACGTCTGAGCTGCGCCGCCGTTTACAGGCGGGAGAGAAGCTGCAGATGATAGACGTCCGCGAGGACGATGAAGTCGCGCAAGGCATGATCGAAGGAGCCAAGCATATTCCGCTTGGACAGATTCCGGACCGACTGTCTGAGATTGAGAAGTCAGGCGAGATCGTGATCATCTGTCGTAGCGGTTACCGCAGTGAGCGTGCATGTGAATATCTGCAGCAACTGGGATATGAAGGCTGTACAAACATGGTCGGCGGTATGCTTCAGTGGCAACAGGAAGACTAGAGTAACCCGGAGAGAAGCGAAGTCATTTGTAACCTTGTGACTTCTGCTCAGCTCCACTCCTAGAAACGGGCCTATATGGCCCGTTTTGTTATATCTGCCACCACCTATCAACCATCAAACTTCGATGATAACAAGCTTAGACGCGGTAATGTGCTAAAATTAAACGAGTCACTTCGGCAGCGGATAACTCGGTTGTATCCACCGTATAATGTGCGAACCGATATGCGTCTTTCCGTTCTTCCATAATTGCCTGAATGCGTTCCTCTGCATTGCCTGCGAGGAGTGGGCGATTGTCACAGCCACTAACACGCTCTACAATCACTGCCGGATCAGCAGTCAAGGCAACAACCCAACCATTTTTCAACATCACGTCACAATTATCCGAACGCAGTACCACGCCACCTCCGGTCGCTATGACCTGTGACTTCTTCTCCAGCATCGAGCATAACATGCGGCTCTCGGCATCACGGAAATACGTCTCTCCCTTGCCAGTGAACAATTCTGGAATCGTACAGCCTTCCTCTTTTTCCACCGCGGCGTCTACATCAATCAATCGATAACCAAGCTCACGTGCAAGCATGTCAGCGACGGTTGATTTGCCGGTTCCCATCATACCAATGAGAATAATATTGTTAGACTTGCTCAAGGTGTACACTCCTTTAATTCAAGCAATTCGTGAGCACTTTTGTCCTATCATAACACAGCCCTGCGGACTGGGAAAGACCATCTCCTTACCGACTTCCTTTCGACCATCCGCAAGTACTTCCAAGACAGATTAAGTAACTCCCTGCATCTAAGCCTACGTCAGATCACCCTCAAGCAGTTTTGAGCCTCCAAACATCTCAATCAGTAATCATCCACCAACCTAACGAACTCCAATGAACTTATTTACGCAAAATAGGCGCAGTTTAACTTCTAACGAATCTCAGTAAACTTATTTCAGAAAATCACCGTCAAAACACCGAAATCTCGCTGCAAATTATTGAAATAGGGCCTTCTGAGTTTGTTAAAAAATAGAACCGGCTCATTTTGCCAAAATAGAGTGTCTCATGTTCATTAGGTCTAGAACCAGCTACATATCTTCTCCATCAACACTATTACTGTATAACACAGTAAAAAAGAGGCTCAGCGTTAACCGGCAATCACCGGAACGCCAAACCTCTTTTGAGCCCCTTAGCAGGCCATAGCTCCTGCTTAAAGGCGCTTTGGCCAAATCTAATAGACTTGTATATGTGGTACTACTCCATCCAGTTGTGGTGGAAGCTGCCTTCTTTGTCCACACGTTTGAACGTGTGAGCACCGAAGTAGTCACGTTGAGCTTGCAGCAAGTTTGCTGGCAGACGCTCTGTACGGTAGCTGTCGTAGTAAGAAAGAGCACTGGAGAAGCCAGGTACCGGAACACCTTGTTTTACAGCAGCCGCTACAACTTCACGCCATGCGCCTTGATAAGACTCAACGATGTTTTGGAAGTAAGGATCCAAGAGCAGGTTTTTCAGTGCTGCGTCTTTATCATAAGCTTCTTTGATGTTTTGCAGGAACTGCGAACGGATGATGCAGCCACCGCGGAAGATCATGGCAATGTTGCCGTATTTCAGATCCCAGCCATACTCGTCGGAAGCTGCACGCATTTGTGCAAATCCTTGTGCGTAGGATACGATTTTACTTGCAAAGAGGGCTTTACGCACGCTCTCGATAAATGCTTTTTTGTCACCGGAGAACTCTTCAGTCGCTGGTCCATTCAGGATTTTGCTAGCTGCTACACGCTCGTCCTTCATCGCAGACAGGAAACGGGAGAATACGGATTCCGTAATCATGGACAATGGTACGCCGAGATCCAGCGCGCTTTGGCTTGTCCATTTACCTGTTCCTTTTTGTCCTGCAGCGTCCAGAATGACGTCAACCATTGGTTTGCCCGTTTCCGGATCATATTTCGAGAAGATATCTGCTGTGATTTCGATCAGGTAGCTATCTAGCTCTCCTTGATTCCATTCCGTAAAGATTGCGTGCAGCTCTTCAACAGAAACGTTTAATACGGATTTGAGCAAGTGGTACGCTTCACCAATCAACTGCATGTCTCCGTACTCGATACCGTTATGCACCATTTTCACATAGTGTCCGGCACCATCAGGTCCAATATATGTACAACATGGATCGTCACCGACTTTGGCCGAAATCGCCGTCAGGATCGGTTCAACCAGTTTATAAGCACTTTCCTGTCCACCTGGCATGATGGAAGGGCCTTTCAGTGCGCCTTCTTCACCACCGGATACACCTGTACCGATGAAACGAATGCCTTTGTCTTCCAACTCTTTGCTGCGACGTTGCGTGTCAGGGAAGTATGCGTTCCCTCCGTCAATGATGATGTCGCCCTCATCCAGGTGAGGAAGCAGTTGTTCAATGGTAGCGTCGGTTGCTTTGCCGGCTTGTACCATGATCAAAATTTTGCGCGGGGATTCCAGGGATGCTACGAACTCTTCAATGGAGAATGAGCCTGTCAGGTTTTTACCTTCAGCTTCTTTCAGAAGATCATTGGTTTTCTCCGGGGAACGGTTATATACCGATACTGAGAAACCTTTGCTTTCAATGTTAAGGGCCAAATTTTTGCCCATGACAGCCAGGCCAATTACGCCAATTTGTTGTTTTGTCATCTGGTCCTCCATCCTTTGCTCCAATTAATTTTATTGAAATAAATTCTCAACAATACTCCCATTTTAACGGTTTTATGTATAGAAGTGAACCCCGTGGCACAGCTACGCAACGAGAAAACACCCCAATCTGCTGAGGTGTTCATCGTATTTTCATAAATACGGCCGTATCTTGTCATCCTTCCAACATTAACAGATGTCCAGACAACTGTTTTAAGACTTGACGGCAAGCATTTGCTTTTTCGATATTATCCATTTGCATGGCCGTGTAGAGGCGCTCCAGTTCATCGTCTACTTCCATGCGCAACAACATGAGCCTTTCCTCGCCTTCACGCGAGAGGAACATTTCTTCCATCTCTTCCGCCGTCGGCGCAGGTTCCTTTTGAAAAATGACACGCTGTTTGAACCCAGACACTTCCACGAGCCGAATGACTTCACCGAATAAAATGTTCTCCACGGTCATCTGCTGATCCTTGAACCGCTTCACAACCGCATGCCCGCGTGTATCTCCAATCAGCTTCTCCAGCCACTCTGCAAGCTTTGCATCCTTAATGATATAATCCCCAGTCATCTTGTAGTTCCCCGTGCGTGTCTGTTGAAAGCGGAGCTTTACCAGCTTGCGGCCGGTCCGGACTGACAGGATAAAAAAGGATTCGTCCTCGCTCCAATATAGTGAATATCCCTCACGAATAAGGTCTCTGATCAAATTTTGGATATGCCGACGGTTGAACCGCAGCTCCAGATTGCAATATTCAACTTCATAACTCTTATTCACGGCACTCCCTCCATCTGTACCGGATCAACTCCGGCCCTCATCTTCAATCGCTTCTACTCAATCGGCTTACCCTATTTTATACTTCATTTTATGTAAGGGTACTTGGTTATTTGACTATTTTTCACCGAAAGGACTGCCGGATTGCAGCTTTCCGCACACGCACAGGGGCAAGCCCCCGATTATCATGATATATTGGACGCGAAAAAGGGAGCTCCACAACCAAGACGGTTGGTGGAACTCCCTTTTCTTTTGCTTATTTGGCCGGAGCGGTGCGAAACGGATTGCGGGATAACACAAAGTGCACAACGGCAAGTCCTGCCATGACGATAGCACTGCCAATGAATGGAGCCGGATGGCTAACGTGGTCCCACAGCAGTCCAGAAACAATAGGTCCTACAACCATGCCTGATCCCTGCAATGTAAGGAAGAATCCCCAGATCGCTCCCCGCTCTCCTTTGGGAATCAGTGTGGCTACAAAAGCATTCCAGGCGGGCAAAATCATGGCATAACTGATGCCCACGAGCATGACAACACCAAACACCACCGGAATGGATGTTATAGAGGAGAATGCGAACAGACTCGCTGCCGCCATCAAAAAACCAACGTTCAGGAACGGTTTCGTGCCAAACCTGTCTACCATTTTACCAACAGGCAGCAAGGCAATGACCGTTATTCCACCACCTGCAATCAGCAACAAACTGTAAAGGTTCGGTGAGATGTGCAGGTCTGTGCGTGTATATAGCGTGATTACCGGACTGAGCAGCCCAATGACAAACGACTGCATAAACAGTGCAGGATACACCAGTGGATTAACATTAAGCGTGCTGCGTACCCGTTGCAGTGTGTCCTTCACACTCTTTTGCAGCCGGATGAACGGCGTGAGCAGATTCGGTTTGGCTGGATATTTCACATCACTATTCTTCGCTGCTTGCTCGGCATGCTCTCCTTCAACAATGACACGTCCAGGAAGAATCATGGCCACCAGAATAACGAGAATGGCACAACCCATCAGCACGAGGAATATAGTTCGATAATCATGATGCGTGCGCTCCAGCAGCCAGTTCATACCTATAGGTCCAAGCCCCGTTCCGCCGAGAGCAGCCATCTCCAGCGCCCCCATTGCTGTACCATTCTTGTTCTGTGGGCCTGACATCGCCGTCACCCCTGTCATGGCGCAAGGCCAGAGTGGTGACGTACCAATGCCAAGAATGAGACAGGCCATGGCCAGTCCAAAGGCACTTTTGAGAAAAAGGATCATAATAACAGCGATTAAGGTACAGATTAGTGCTGTAACCATCGTTGCGCGGAACCCGATCCGTTCTGCTGCCCAGCCGGAAGGCGCCCGGAACAGATTATCTCCCAGATATTGAAGAGCAAATGCCACACCAATGACGCCTGCAGACAGACCCAGTATATTGTCCATATACACGGGCAAAACAGCTACCAACAGGGCTCCTTTGATAATTTCAACTAGAAAAAGTGTCAGCCACATCGCGATAAAAAATGGTGATCGCAAAATTTTGGCTGGTTTTGTATCGGTTTGCATTCTTTTTCCCCTTTCGGTGTTCATTTGCCTATTCCCTATCCTTAGTGTAACCGTGGGGAATGTGCCCAAATCTCGGCAATTTAAAAAATTGTCGATTTATACTGTTGCATTCGGTTCTTAATTTGCTATACTCATCTTTGTTTACCAATTTTATTAGGAAGGGTTGTGACAGCACTGATGAATCACCACCGTACGCCGCTGTTTACCGCTTTAAAAAATCATGCGGCACTCAATCCGGTACAGTTTCATATTCCGGGCCATAAAAAAGGATTGGGAGCGGATACCGAATTCCGTGAATTTATTGGCGATAATGCCTTCTCCATAGATTTGATTAACATCGCACCATTGGATGACCTGCATCAGCCAACCGGTGTCATTCAGGAAGCACAGATTTTGGCAGCAGATGCCTTCGGAGCCGATTATACCTATTTTAGTGTACAAGGCACAAGCAGTGCCATTATGACCATGATTCTGTCTGTATGCTCACCGGGTGACAAAATTATTGTGCCCCGTAATGTGCATAAATCGGTTCTGTCCGCGATTATTTTCTCAGGCGCCAAACCCGTATTTGTTTCTCCTTCACAAGATGCCAATCTGGGCATTGACCATGGAGTGACTACACAGTCTATCCGTCGCGCACTTGAGCGTCATCCAGATGCCAAGGCATTGCTTGTAATTAACCCGACCTATTACGGCGTGGTTACCGATCTGAAAGAGATTGTTGAGCTGGCACACAGCTACCAAGTCCCTGTACTTGTTGATGAAGCACATGGCGTACTCATTCATTTCCATGAGGATCTGCCGTTGTCTGCGATGGCAGCAGGTGCTGATATGGCTGCAACCAGTGTCCACAAGCTTGGTGGCTCCATGACACAGAGTTCCGTACTCAACCTGAACACAAAGAATGGGTTCGTGAATCCACAGCGTGTACAGACGATCCTGAGTCTGCTCACCTCAACATCAACTTCATACATTTTGCTTGCTTCACTCGATACATCAAGACGTAATCTGGCACTCCACGGTCGTGAGATTGCACAGAAGGCGATTGAACTAGCTGAATTTGCCAGACGTTCGATTAACGATATGGATGGCCTGTATTGCTTCGGTAGAGAGCTGCTGGGTACAGAAGCGACCTTCAACTATGATCCAACCAAAGTAACGATCCATGTTCGCCATCTGGGTATTACAGGGTATGAGACAGAGAACTGGCTGCGTGAACATTACAACATCGAGGTCGAACTTAGTGATATGTACAATATTCTGTGTCTCATTACGCCAGGAGATACGGATGACAGCGTGGATATCTTGCTGAACGCTCTGCAGGATCTCTCCCGTACCTATTATCAAGTCAACCCGGCCCATGAACTGGTCGTAAAAGTTCCGGATATTCCACAATTGATGCTAACTCCACGTGATGCATTCTACGGTGATACCGAAGTAATTCCGTTTAAGGAATCCGCAGGACGAATTATCTCGGAATTCATCTATGTCTATCCGCCAGGAATTCCGATCCTGTTACCGGGTGAGGTCATCACCCAGGAAAATATCGACTACATCATCGATCATGTTGAAGTTGGATTACCCGTCAAAGGACCCGAAGATCGCAGCGTAACCAACGTTAAAGTGATCGTGGAAGCCGATGCCATTTTCTAAAACAACTCCATCACCCTGTGAATGGAATAAACTTGAAGGACCAAGCCTTAAGCTTGGTCCTTTTTTTATTTTATGAGACAAGCAAGTTTGCATTTTTCCGTCTATTTCGTCGTTCAAACCGGTGGTGTAAATCCTCGTATACCTCTTAAAAAACAAACAAAAGGCCCCCTGAGATCAAGGAGCCTTCATGTTATGTTCCAAAAGAATGACTATTCTTGTGATGCAACGAGTTCGTTGTAAGCCGCTTCAACGCGGTTCCACTCTTCTTCGTCTTCAATATTGTAGAGCACCATTTCCTCGTCTTCTTCTTCCATACGCAGGATGATGCCGTCAGCTTCAGGATTGTTACGTTCCAGCAGGAGCGCATAAACATGCTTCTCCACGTCAAACGTCTCCACCAAAACCATCTCCACGTCTTGGCCGTTCTCGTCTGTTAATGTGAGAAGGACTTCTTCATGCTCGTGGTCGTGGTCGTGGTCTTGCCCGCATCCGCAGCCATCGCCGTGTTCATGTGTGTGATCGCTCATTGAAATACCTCGCTTTATAAATAGAAATTGTGTAACCTTGCATATCGTAACATGTTCAATGACCCAGGTCAATTTAACTCACAGGGTAATTTTCGCTTCAATCGTTCAGCGCTGTAATGATTTTCTCCGCTACCAGGACGTAGCTGCTGTTTGCATTTTCTTTAATATGAAAGCCGACCTGATACTTGCCGGCACGACTGAAATCGTACGTAAAATCATATGTGCGGAACCAGAAGTTATCCTTCTGGGTCGTGAGCTCCTGGGACTGGATATCCTTCACCTGACCGCTTGGATTGGTAATCGTTACTTTCACCGCAGCTACATCTGCTGTTAGACTATCCACTTGTGAAAATACATTGAATTTCAGCTTACCTACGTTAACGTTGCCAAATACAGTGTCTCCCTTGAAGAGAAAAATATGTACATTCGGTTTGATCACCGTTACTCTCTTGTTACTGCTGTCCCATTTGACGACGCCTCCGGCTTCTCTTACAGGTACATAGGTCGTTCCATCAATGAGATAACCTCCATCAGCTGCTTCCTTGCCGTTAATGAGAACACGAATCTTCTCGTTCACCGAATCTGCAAACAATAAAGACCCGCCGAGCAAGGAGAATACCGTGACACAAAGCAATATTCGTTTCCATTTCATCCCGTCAATATTCCCTCCCCTGCTGCTAGCTGTTGTACATTTATACTGCAGATTCATCCACAAAGTTGCGCTGTTTTTCATCATTTTTCATTTTTTATCCAGAATTTTTTCCACCCCTTGGAATGCACAAAAAGAGGCGATCCTCATTAAAGGATGCCCCTGATCTATAATTATTATATATACGGGATTATACGAAGAGTTATGAAGAAGTATGGCGGGTCAATATACAGGGAACGCCCTTGCCTAAAGCCCCTTCAATTCTCATACGTGCAGCATAATCCATTCCTCGCGTACATGGTGTCTTACATCTCTCACATACATCCGAAGTGACCAACTTCATGGATACACGTATTTTATCACTCTTTAATGCGGGAGCTTTCTTGCCCTTTGCTTTTGCCATCCCGGATTCCCCATTTCCCCAAGTGCTTACTGATGTAATGCATCATATGGGGATTCGCCCGGTTGTGTGTCTATTTAAAAAACGTATTTAAATAATAAAAATATGACAAGGAGGATACCTCCGAGAATGAGCCAGTTGCTGATTTCATACCAAATGCTCTTGCCTCCGGAGAGATATTTCTGTTCATTCTCTTGATGACGCTGACGGTGAGTATCGGTCTCAGAGCCATGGGGTGGTTTGCTAAAATCCATCATAAGTACATTCCCCTTTCAGCAGTTGTGTGTAAACTCACTACCATTATAACCCATAATTGAGTATGAAATTGATTTTTCTGCATAAAACACCAAAAAACCTCCGATTTATCGGAGGCTTCTTATCAACAATAAATAGTATCAATGATTACGCCAGTTCCACGTTAACATTCACGTTACCTTTGATTCCTTTGGAATATGGGCAGTAGTCATGGGCAAGTTTCACAAACTTCTGTGCTGTCTCCTCATCCAGACCAAGGATTTTAACTTCCAAATCTACTTGAAGCTTCACGCCGTTATCCTCAGAGTCTGTCACCAACATTACGGTTGCAGCTACGGTACTTCTTTCAATTTCAACTTTGTGTTTCTTCAATTGAAACTCCAGTGCGGAGTTAAAACAAGCACTATACCCTGCTGCAAACAACTGCTCCGGATTGGTAGCTGTCGTCACTTGTCCTCCGAGTTCAGGCGGTGCAGCTACATCCAACATAAACACGTTATCTGGGGATTGTACGATGCCTTGACGTCCACCTGTATTGATTACTGTTGTTTCATATAATGTTTTCATTTGTGAAAACTCCTTTAGTTAATTAGATTTATTTTGACTAAATTTCGATCTCTCTTGTATCGCTAACAATTACATTGTACACAATTAAATTGTGTATGTAAATAGTTATTATAAAAAAATATAGTTTAAAACACGTTTGGAGAATAATTCATTTCTAACCCCGGACAAGCCCAAACCTAAAGTCAGTGCACTTTCTGAGTTGTTCGCTGTATCCACCAAACTTGGCCTGACTTCATTCTCTAAATAAAAATGGTACCCAAACACTGCACTTCATTTTCAAAGCGTCCGTGTTTAGGTACCAAATTACTGCACGTATATCTTTTTACCGATCCATACAGATAATCTATTTTTTCTCTTTGTCATTCCTCTTCAATTCATACACCTTGTTCATCTTCCGACGTCTCCCCAGTTTGATTAATTACTCCAGATATCCACTTTCATCTGTGCACATTTGAAATACTTGGCCTCTGCCTTACTTGTAGTTAGTTTCAAAAGACATTGCAGTTCTCCATGTTGGAACAACCCACCGCTAAGGTCAGCAGCAACACCGCCATATTGATCATCCGCACCAAGCCATACGGACGGTCTCTCGAACCCAGCTGAGAACTGTAATCCTGTACAGAGCAACACAGTGAGATTCTTACGGTTCTGTGCTTCATCTCCTGCTACACCATGTGTGGTGAAGAACACCATGTTTTGATTAAAATCCGTGTACGTTCCATCTGCTTTATAGGCACGGACCATACCATACTTCTGATTTACGTTTTGAAAAAATGTGATTCCGGCCTTGCTATCCTTCGATTTAATCCCAACCTGAACTGAAATTCCAATGTTCCCGTTTAATTGTAGCGCTTCCAAAGTTATTGCAATTGCTGTTACTTTCGAGCTGTCAATCAGATGTTTCATTTTCAACTCTGCCGTGGCTCCTGCCGTTGTCGGTGTTGTAACGGTTATGGTCCCTCTGTCGGGCAAAGGCTCAAACGTAGGGGTGCCCACCACCTCCACCCAATCCGGTAACGTTCCGTAAAGAAAATCGGCCACAAGTTGTTTGTGAACCTTTCCAAAGGGTACGATCTGACCCGCTGCATCACGTATAACCATCTCTACACCCCCACCGAATAGGCTACACCGATATTATGATCGGTATTGTAATACACGTACACTACACCGTCCATAACGGACACCATCAAGGACTGCATGTTGGTCGTCTCCCAAGTCAATGCCGGAAAATATATATCTGTAGGTTTGTCCAGCAGTTGACGAAAGTCTGCGCTGATCTTGGCAATGGCAGGCCGAGCTACAGTCGTAACCCCACCGGAAGCATAAGCCGATAACATGCCCAGCCACCACATGCTCCCTTTGTACATAAATACACCAGCATTGGATCTCGAAATGTTTTCTCCCGCAGTTAAAGTGGCATCATTACCACCCATTAATGGTCTTGGATCAGCTAACCAGCTACGTCCGTCATGTGAATGCCAGATACATTTACGGCCAAAGTCACCACCGCCCATCACCGAGAAACCAATCCATTTGCCTCCATTTCTGAAACACGAGAAGTAACCGGTATGACCATCACCAGGGAACCCGGGAGGTTTGTCCAAAATCAAACCCACTCTTGTCCAGTTGATCATGTCTACAGAGGTCGCAAGTGCGGTCGATTGATTGATCCCCAGTCCGTTTTGTTGATAATACATAAAGAACAATTGTTCTTCATCGTTCCAGATCACAAATGGAGTTTCCGTCGAATTCCCAACCACAGTATCGAGATACACCTGTCCGTGTTTGGTCCATGGTCCTGTCGGGCTGTTCGAGTAGGCTAGTCCAATTCCTCCGATGTGATTATGGTTGGTAGAATACGTAGCATAATAATCTGCTTTTGCATCAGGGATAAGCCCCTTTACCTTGATCGCCCGAAACCAATAGATCGATTGAAGGCCCGCCATTGCAGCGGTGTACATAGGATTGTCCATTTTTTTATCAAATTGAGGCGTGTACATCCGTCTGGTTTCTGCATCGCAATAATCATAAGGCGCAACGGCCCTATTTGCCTTCATCGCTGCGTCGAGTGCTGTCTGAGCAATATTATCAGTCATAGACATGGAAACTCAACTCCTTCGTGAGCAGGGTATTACCATTTACCGGTCGCGAATATAAAACATCCGAAGTGTCCTTTAATAGGATTGAAAAATCAACAACATTACCCTCATTCGCAACCGGCTCCTGAGTAACACAAAGGATAGGACAAATTCTAGCATTATATGAATACGCTTTCATTTTGTTCATTCCTTTATTTCCTTTACAGTTGTAATCAGCAACTGTCCCTTTCATTGGTACGCCCGGATAATGTTGATCCTTCATATTAATCCCTCCTATTGTTTTCTCCCGATAAGTATATTCATGAAGTTGCCTTTGTGTTAAAGCATTATGCCCATCTTACAGCCTATTATTCTAAGTCTGGTTTTCATATAAAACATAAACAGGCTAACCAATACAAATTGGCTAACCTGTTTGAACGAAGAAACTGCAAAACCAATTCCTTATTACTCCGCAAAAAGTGAAGATATGGGATTCGCAACTTTTTTATTGGATTTCTCCTTGCCTTGGTTATCCAATACATAGTACTGGTAAAAGTCGTTAGTGAAGCCGATAGACTCCTGTATTTTCAGCTTAAAAGCTTCAAATGCCTCATCACTCAGATGATCCTCATTCCAGAAATAATGAAGCATCAATCGATTCTGGTTATAGGGATGTTTGATAACATATGCACCAGCCGTGAGAGGTTGATTCATGGTATTCTTCCAAGGAAACCCCGTCTGTTTCGTTCGATCAATAATGTTAAGTTTTAAAGCCTGCACCAATCCGTTTGACTTGGCATTGCCAATGACAATAAGGTTGCTGTTGCCGATCTTTTTTTTCATCTTTTGCTTCAATTCCTTGCGATCCCTTATAATGTCGTATCTCATACCAGTCATATCAAGGAATCCGGTCAACTGATTAACCATATCTTCCTGTTGTTTAGCCGCCAGCTTACTTACCTGATCGCTGAGCACAATGGTTAATTCCTCGCCTTGAAGGGCTTTGTACATCAATCGATTCATCACATCATAAGGCAGATTAGGAACCATACCCATGACAGCCTGATATTGCACTTGTAAGACATCATGCACATAGGCGGCGGTCTCTTCTTGTGATAGTTGGTATTCCGGGTTTAAGACAAAACCAGGCTGATATAGGGCCATCTGCATTTCTGAACGTATTTCTTTACCAAGCACATCTTCAATGGTTTGAAGCAGCCCCTCTACCGTTGCATTTTGGTACACGTAGCGTTTGAAATATGTCCTCATCAACTCGTCAAATTTCTCTTCACCGACGGAACGGTAAAGCTGATAGATCGCTTGTCGCCCCTTCTGATAATATACCAAACTTGCCAAATCCCCAGCTTCATCGTTTGTTGACGCAATCGCCATATCTACGGGCGCAGTATCAAACTGTATGGATCTGAATCCATTTAGCTTGTCTCCCTGTTTCTCGGCAAAATACACCATGGAGAAATCAGCAAAGCCTTCATCCAGGAAGGATTCTGTCTCCGAATTATTACCGATCAATGCATGGAACCACTGATGCGCTATTTCATGAACAAATGTTGTGTCTTCTTCTGGAACAGCACCATTTTGAATCTGTCCCATCTGGATGAGCCTCGCATACTCCACGGCAACGCCTTGTACATACGTCTCGACAATTCGGAACTCTGGATAGGGATACTTGCCATATTTCTCACTATAGAAATCGATGACCTTGAATGCCTGATTAATGTAGCGGTCAACTATCTTTTTCTTGGATGGATCATCGTTGTAATAATAGTATTCCACCGTCAGACCGTTACGAGTAGCGCGTTCCACTTGAAGATTAGGACTTGCAAAGAAAACAAACTCCCTTGTATTCTCGGCCACAGCAGAAACAACTTTACGACCATGTTCTGTACTGTTTTGAATGGTGATCGTACCCGGCATAGCTACCTGATACTCATCGGGAACATTGAATTGAACTTCAAAGTCCGATGAGGTGTAATAATCGCTCTCAAATGTTCGACTATACGGTGCCTTGTTCCATTGATGCTTAACCTCGTCGTATACAGACATCACCGGGAACCAGTGTGCACCATTGATCATGTCCTTGTAGTAGGAAACTCGCTGGGAGCCATAGGGTATATTCAACTGAAACTCCAGTTGGAATGATACCGATTCACCTGGTTGTACGGGCTTCTTCAACTGCACGGTCAACGCTTGGTTTTCCTTATGGTAATCCAGCGATTGGCTATCTGCTGTTACAGCCTGAATATCGATGCCACCCAGAAAGTCCTCCGCTGTCTTCTCCGGGTGATCTTCACTAATCTTTTCATTATGCTGTTGGTACATGCTCGCCTGTGTAGACTTGGAGAGGTTTGCATCAGCATATGTATGAAGGACCAACTGCTGGAGGGTATCCTTGCTTGTGTTGTGATACGTTACCTTCTCGCTCCCCTGGATTGTCATGTCCTTCTCATTCAGCCGAGCCTGGATCTGGTATTGAATCGGGGTCTGCTCTAGAGAGTCTTTCTGTGTGTTATGTATCTTCGTAGATACAGTCGCTGGGTCTGCTCCCGCGGCAACAACCCCCATGTCGGCAAGTGGGCTTGTTGCCAGTATTAAAGCCAGTGTACCCGCGATCCCTACTCTGGCTAACTTTGATGTAAATGGGTTTGAATAATTCATAAGTTCTCTCCTTCTCCTGTTCTATGTTGACCTCAGAACCAAGTATAGAAGACGAAGCTTACGCTGAATTTATGTTTTATTTAAGTTTTGTTTAAAAAGAGGAGAGAAAATGAAGCTATCGCAAATTGCATTATGTTTGTATGTAAAAAAAAGAAAAGAAACCTTACATTGTAAGGCTTCTCATGTATGATCTGTAGTGGGCTCGAACCACTGACCCCTACCCTGTCAAGATAGTGCTCTCCCAGCTGAGCTAACAGATCATGATATATAAATGTTTCCCAATCAAGTAACAGTATCATATCAAGTAACCGTGTTCATTGTCAATAATTTATTTGGTTATAATTCACCTGAAATGGAGCACAATAAAGGAAAGATTACCATTTCAGCAACGAGGTGAATTCCCCATGAGAAACATAACAAAACGGTCAAAATCCAATAAATATACATTTACCAAATGCTTCTTTCTCTTTGCTGGGCTTGTGATTCTCAGTACAAACGTTACGGGTTGCGGCTTGGAGAAGGATGAACATACGGTACAATTCCAACAATTACAACAGCCCAATGAAAATGGTGAGTCTCTGCCCGTCTGGCTGGACGTATACTCCAAATCTGTAATTCAAGATGTATATTCTCCGCGAGGAAGCAGTGAAGTCTTGCCGTGAAGGTTAACAGGTGAATTACTCATCTTCATCCCACTTGCGTGAGTATGCTTTCTTCGTAACGTAATACAACAGAGTAATCATTCCCGCCGACATTAGCAATGTAATTACCATGATGCCTGTCATGCCCATCACTACCCCCTCCTCTCCCAATATGTTCCAGACTTCACTATACAGGAAAAACATTTTTTTGTATAATTCAGTCTGATATGTCGCGCAAGAGCAGAAAGAAGGAATGGAATTGGCAGCTGAGATTAGTTATGTATCAACAGAAGAACAACTGGAGCAAGCCCTGGGGATTCGCCATCACGTTTTTGTGATTGAGCAACAGGTGCCTGCCGAGATTGAGATTGATCAATATGATGTCATCAGCCCGGATGTGCATCATGTATTGTTAAGTACGGATGGCCAAGCTGTAGCCACAGGACGTCTGATCTATTACAGCAAGGATACGGCCAAAATGCAGCGGATCGCAGTGCTTGAATCTCATCGTTCATTTGGTTATGGACGTGTGCTTCTGCTCGCGATGGAGGAGCTGGCACGTGAACTCGGCTTATCCTATTCTGTACTGGATGCGCAGTGTCAGGCACAGAAATTCTATGAAAAACTGGGTTATGAAGTGATTTCGGAAGAACCTTTTTATGATGCAGATATTCTGCATGTTCGTATGAGAAAGAGCTTGTAAAACCTCAGCGTTGGCAGGTCTTATCAGCATATGGTGCATACTTCCGATGAATTCGGATAGGCTAATCAGGTAAGCAGATTCCTATCTCGTCATATAAGGAGAGTGTGACATCATGGATCAAACGACACGCGAGAGTTTTACAGCAGTACAGAAAAATGGTGACGGTGACCTGACAGCTTTTCAGACTTCAGCAGGACGCGTACTGGATTATCAGCAGGCACTTGCAGAAGTAAAAGCTGGTGCTATTGCCGGTGTGAATGTATTTAAAGGCAAGGATGGCGAAATGTACATTCGCGGAGATGCCGACGGTGACCCAACCAACAACCTGGACCAACTTCCCCATTTCTAAAATAGATGCACATGTCGTACATGTGACACAGTAAGCGCCGATCCGGATATCCGGGTTGGCGTTTTCTTATTATGATTAGTAGTCCGTAAAATATTTTACGGAATCACCGGAAGGTTGGCTTTTGCGAATCGGCTGTTGTACCTGTTCCCATGCCTGCAAAATCTGTATCCCTTCAAGAGTAGACCGGTTCTCCCACGCGATGTGCCCGGTGCGTTCAAGCTCCAGCAATGACTCATGAATGTAAGCTCTGCTTCGTCCCGTCTTGTTCTCGAGTTCATCCATACGCGGCAGCCTGCGCCGTTGTCCTGCATAGTTCACCATAATACGCAAAATCTTGCGTTCAAAGTCGTTCAGCATACTTTACCTCCCCATTCAGATCGGTAACAGGACGCCATGCCAGAATACCTTGCTCCAGAAATGTTCGGGGTGAGCCTTCTTTTCCCGCTGATGCTCTAATCATCCCGCCACGTACACTGTTAATTCGAATCTGTCGCTGCGTAATCTGCCCTGCACGATCCATGTAGACAAGCTCCACCATCTGGCCAATATATTTCCCTAGCATAATCATCCCTCCGATAAGAACGTTTGTTTGTATTTCATATTATATGCGAACATAAGTTCTTTATTCAATGGTAAAAAAAGGATTTTGTAAAATAAAAAAACCAGACTTTCACCTTAATGATTAAGGCAGTCTGGTTCAACCCACAGTGTAGCTAAGATGAAAACATGGCTTGTAATGACCAAGTCCAGCGGATCAGTGTCGATCCGATTCGGAAAATTGTACTTTCTTCAACTGCTGTGTAGATGGATTAAAATCAACATTTACATAGACTGCGAATTGCTTGCCGTCTTTCGCACGAACCCACAGCTTGAACTGTTCCCGTGATTGATCCGCTGTTAGAGAGGTGCGACCGATATGCTTATAGTCCAAAATATCCACATTATACTTGGTCTGTGTTTCTTTGACCGCAATAATTCCCCACTTCGCATAATCAGGGATGGCGGCGCCTGTGCCTGATGTAATTCCGGCTAAACTCAGGACTACCGACATGACGGTAACGATGAGCATTCTCATTTCACTCACTCCTTGGGACAATATGTTTCTGTTATATTGCCCGTCCGGGTTTCATTTTACACGAATAAACGAAAGATCCAGGCCAGTGGCCGTAGGGAAAAAGGAACCACATGAACAAGTCGGTCAAACGAATCAGGAGGCTCTGTCCGGAAACTTATCCCCCAGTCACCCGAGAAAAAGTGTTGTTGTGTCTTCGGCTCCTCAGGACGTTCCAACCCGTATTTCTTTTCAAGCCTTTGCCTCGTTTGTTCATCCACCTGAACCTCGTTCGTAACGTCATATGCTGTGGCAGGCTCGCTGCTTATGTACATTTGAATCATTAGAAACATCACAATCCCAACTATTTGTATCCAACGCTTGTTCATCTCTTACTCCTTTATGGATTCATGACTCTCTTCTCTTGTACGTGAAGACTCGTTTGAATGTTTGATTATACATAAATTTGACCGTATTGGAAATAACAAATGGGAGAAGAGTTGGGGCATGCGTTATGCGATGCTTAAGTCCCATTTGGTTGATTTTTTGTTTAAAAAACCCAATAGACGTGTAATAGGCCATGACAGAGTGACTTCACGATCTGAAACTCTACACGATCTGCAATACCAATAAGAGGAGGTTACACCCGAATGTTCAAACGCTTGGATGAAATCCTGATTGAGATTCCCAATGTCGAGAAGCCAGATCCGAATGCTGCCGCAGCCATACAAGAATTACTCGGCGGCAAATTCGGAGAAATGTCAACGTTGAACAACTACCTCTATCAATCATTTAATTTTCGATCCAAAGAAAAGCTGAAGCCCTTCTATGACCTCGTCATGAGTATTACGGCCGAAGAATTGGGTCATGTTGAACTCGTGTCTCATGGCATTAACAAATGCCTCAGAGGTTCCACCGAGTACAAAGAACCCGACGATACACCGCTAGGTTCCGTGAAAGATGCTCGTCTGTCGTATCACTATCTGGCAGGTGCACAAGGCGCAATGCCTTTTGACTCTATGGGTAATCCATGGACGGGAGCAAACGTCTTCAACAGTGGCAATCTGGTCGAGGATCTGCTGCATAACTTCTTCCTTGAATGTGGCGCTCGTACCCATAAAATGAAAGTATATGAGATGACGGATCACCCGGCAGCCCGGGAAGTGGTTGGTTTCCTGCTGGTACGTGGCGGCGTGCATGTTGTCGCATATGCAAAAGCACTTGAGATTGCAACTGGCGTAAATGTGACCAAGCTGGTTCCTATCCCTTCACTGAACAACAAAGCCTTCAACGAGGCTCGCAAATATGAAGAAAAAGGGGTACACACCAAGCTGTATACCTATAGTGATAAAGATTTCAATACGATTGGACAGATCTGGAAAGGAACTCACCCCGAAGATGGACAACCTCTTGAAGTCATCCAGGGGATACCTGAAGGATTCCCGATTCCAGAAGCCCCTGCGGTCGAGGAAGAGTTCGCACCGGGCATCTCACAAGAAGACTTTAAGGAAATTGCACGTCGTCTGAAAATGGCGGGGAATATTGCGGATTAAGGAACAATTTGTTTAACAGGCCTATATATAGGTTTTTTAACTCTATGTTTAAGTGAAGCCCTCGAACCCTGCTGCTTAATGCAGAGAGGATTGGAGGGCTTTGTTATACTATATTTATGATACAATTTTATGGTGCAAGATGAGTATGTTGTATGCACGTCATTTCCTGAGAATTTAGCTGTAAAAGTAAACCGGATCTCTGCTCACATCGTTAAACTTAGTTAAACTCCAACACCGATTCCTCCCGCTGACTCATGACTTCAATTAGCATGTTGGCACCCAGACGAAAACCTTGTGCAAACGCTGCTTCCGTATGCATGCCCTCACATCTGCCACACAAGTCAAATAACTGTTCAAGCTCAAGAAATTCATTCTCACTCAAACGATTCTTCCATTGCTCTGTCAGAGCTGCAATCTGCCGCCCTAACGCTTGGTATTCAGGATGTGTCGGCATCATCATCTCATCCGGTCGAAGTCGTCCATTATATAATGCTTCTAATATCGAATTCATGTGCATCCTCCTTGCACATGGTAGGATATTTATGCAGTCGCTCATTCAAGTGATTGCGGGATAGGAAGCAGCGGTGTTCTTCGTGGGACTTACGCTGCTTCCTTTTTTTCATTTTTGGAGTTCGTCGTAAATCTTCTCAATCCCTTTGCGAACGATGTCTGATCGGTTCGTATTCAGCTTCTCAGCCGAAATATCGAGCTTGTTCATAATTTCCTCGTCGACACGTATATCAATCGTTCTGCTTTTGGGTTTGTCAGATTTAGGCCGCCCCATCTTTTTGGCGGACATTTGCTTCACCTCTTTTTTTGTCCTGACAACAATATATTAATGTCAGGACAAAAAGTCAATGTATTTGTAAAACATACGTCTTTTTTGTGACAGCAGATTTATAGATAAATGTATAGTCAGTAATCCGTTTGAATGATAAAAAAACAACCTTGAACGGTTAGGCGCTCAAGGTTGTTAGAGTACTATTTCACTCTTCCATTGGCTTTCCATATCTCACCAAGACATGCCAGAGTAATTTTAACTCTTGTAGAACTTCAATGTAGGTTCCTCTATCGCTCCAATGGCTTGAGTTTCGTTTCAAATCCATAGCTGCAAAACCAATGATATCTGCATCAATCAAATCACTTTTTGCAATTCTTTTGGCTAGTGAAGGCATTGAAGGACCTCGAAAATCCATAGGAACGTCATTAACTAATAGTGTAAAGCCCATGTGCCAGTGGAGATCAATGGAATACTTTAAACATATCTGCTCTAAGATTTGTCCTGTATGGGTGCCTTAAAATGATGGGTCGGCAACAAGCATCTTCACATCTTTTTCAAGGGAAATGTCACCATGAACCTGAGCTTCGATATAATGGTCCAGATTTCGGTTTGGCTCTTGGTTGGATGGATTTTGGAATGGTTTCTCAAGATTGACGTGCATATGGTCAACTAACTTTTGAACCGTTAGATTTCTTTCACCCATGGCAAAATTACTATAGAATACATCCCTCATGAGAGCAGCCAAAATGAGGTCAAATTCCTCATACGTTCCCTTCTCCTCAGGTTCTTGATGAGAATCCAAATATGTATACGTGCAACGCTGAGAGACCTCAGTGGATAAAATAAAATAACATGATCCAAAACGCGGAACAGGTCCATCAGGATGTAACATGACATTGAGTGCCCCATACTTGGGTCGTTCGCTATTGGTTGAGCCATTTATTTGGTACGCTCCGCCAAACATTTTATTTTCCCAAACGTCACGTTCACCACCTGAAAATGCGGATACACTTCCATTTGATAAGAAAGTCTCAAACTGACTTTTATAAACTCCCTGCTCAAGTAGTGCTTCAGCCACGCTTTTCATGGTCGGATCTAATCGATCTGGGTGAAAGTGTAGCGCAATACTTGCATGAGATTTTAGTTTATTGATAGCTTGTTCAAATGTCTTCAGCTCGATGTTGGACATACGAAGGATTTCTCTAATGGTTTGCTCCGCCTCATTTTTGCGGCTTCTTGCATAATTGGTTACATGCTCTTGAGCTAATTGCTGAGACCTTGATAGTTCCATGGGCAGAGGAGTCCTTTCCCTTTTTATAAAATCATAATACATGATGGACAGTAAGAGAACTTACAGGCTGTTCAAAAATCATGATAGCTTGCAATGAATCTAATCCACATCATTTCTTTCAATTTGAATCATATCTTGTGCAAAGCACGCTTCTCCACCATCATAAAGCTATGAACCCCTCATTCTCCGCCCTGCTTCCCCACTTGCTCCTCGTCCTTCACGGTCACATGCACGGCTTGCCCTTCATTCGCTGTCATCGCATCTCGAATAAGAAGGGTCCATGCCCCTGAATCTGCATCAAACCGCTTGTCCTCAATGACTGGAACACGGATGTTCTCTGCATCAGGTGAAAGAAGTCCGCTACGAATCGCATCGGCATCCGTCATATGCGCACCATCCGGTGCCACTGGACAAGATACCGCTATCTTTTGTGCTTTGGCCTGCCCAGGATAGGGTTGATTTTCTGGGCCTCCATCCGTCCAAACTTCAACATAGGAGCCGATCTGCGGATCAGGCGCATTGGAGAACCATTTTGCCGGATAATACCGACTCCCTCCTCCGTTCGCACTGAAATCCTCATATGCAGGATCAACCACAAGAATGGAATTGTCTTTGCGTTCAACCACATAACCAGTGAATCCATCTTCACTTGGTGCATTCGCTTGAGTCTGCACAGAGTTGCACTCGATATGTCCTGAACATCCCGTAAGGCATACGATTAGGATTGAGAGCAATATGAGGACTCGACGAAGATTGGACATCTGTAAATCCCCCTTTAATAACACCTCTTTCTAAATTTAACGTTCCATATCAGTTTATTGTTACAAATACAACTGTCAGCTCACCCTTAACTTCCTGACGGGCTCAACACGATCAACCCAAATATTCACTTCTTCATATCCCTTTTGTACACGTACCTTCCCCATACCACCAACGCCGCACACAACAAGATCACACAATAAGCCCATACAAAAAACATAGCAAGCCCCAACCCGATGTTGGCATCCAGGCGCCTATCAAAGATCTCTGTGTATAGCGAAAAACCGAGTGGCACGGCGCCAACAACGAAAAGTCCAATGGACCATCCACCCCAGCGTTGGAAACCGGACCCCGCACGACTTCTGGAAATTTTGCGAATCCCTTGAGTCAGTAGCCACCAAATCAAAATAAATAATAGACAGGTTATAAGAATTTTCAGCATATCGTTCAACTGCATATCGTGTACCTCCTATATCTTGCAAGATGATGAACATATCTTACACGTTAAGTGTTCTCTTTACTATATTACCCGTTTCCACATCCATGATCACAGGCAGATATGAGCACAGTACCCCTGACTCACACCTAATCATAAAAAAGAAAATAACGCCACCGTCTTGACTCCTTCCAAGTCAAGAACGATGGCGTTACTTCTCGTATTTACATTGTTACATCCACATCGAATAGGTTAAGCACCAAACTGCGCATAGTGAAGGCGGCTGTACACCCCACCTGCTGCGAGTAATTCTTCATGACGTCCCTGCTCCGTAATACCTTGTTCAGCAACGACAATAATGCGGTCTGCATTTTTGATCGTAGCCAATCGGTGGGCAATAACCAGTGTGGTTCGGCCCTCGGACAGCTCAGCAAGGGACTGCTGAATCGCCGCTTCCGTTTCTGTATCCAACGCGGATGTGGCTTCGTCCAGGATCAGAATTGGTGGGTTTTTCAGGAACATACGGGCAATGGACAAGCGTTGTTTCTGTCCACCGGACAGCTTCACACCGCGTTCACCAATTAACGTATCCAATCCTTCCGGCATGGATTGAATCAAAGGTTCCATCTGGGCACGTCTGGCGGCCATCCAGATTTCTTCTTCGGATGCATCCAGCTTGCCATAGGCAATATTCTCGCGAATGGTTCCATCGAAGAGGAACACGTCCTGTTGTACAATTCCGATATGACTACGCAACGAGTCTAGTGTCATATCCTGTATCTCCTGCCCATCGATCGTGATGCGACCTTCCAGCACATCATAGAACCGCGGCAACAGACTGCATAGCGTTGTTTTACCTGCCCCCGATGGACCGACAAGCGCTACGGTTTCACCTGCACGCACGTTTAGATCGATACCTTTGAGCACAGGCTCCTGATCCGAATAACCAAAGGTTACTTGCTCATAACGAATATCTCCACGCAGATGGGATACCGTGACGGCTCCTGGACGATCTTCCACATCCGGTTCCATATCAAGCAACTCCGTATAACGTTTGAAGCCTGCAATCCCTTTTGGATACGTCTCGATAACCGAGTTGATCTTCTGAATCGGTGTCAAGAACACATTGGACAACATAATAAATGCAATGAACTGACCGTAGGTCATACTGCCTTGAATGACAAACCACGTTCCGCATACCAGGACAAAGAGGGATACCAGCTTCATCAGCATATAACTGACAGAGGAGTTCCAGGCCATGATTTTGTATGCGATTAGCTTGGTCTGACGGAAACGACCGTTGTTCACAGCGAATTGTGCTTTTTCATGCTCTTCATTAGCAAAAGCCTGAACAACACGGATACCTGTGATATTGTTCTCTACACGAGCGTTGAAGTCCGCAATATCTCCAAACATTCGGCTGAATGCCTTGGACATTTTGCTACCAAAGTAGAGCGACAGATAGATAATCAGCGGAACGATGATAAAGGTTAACACTGCCAGATTCCCGTTAATGCTCATCATGATGCTGAATGCACCAATTAGCGTCATGACCGCGATAAATACATCCTCTGGACCATGATGGGCAATCTCACCGATATCCATCAGATCGTTAGTCATACGGGACACGAGGTGTCCTGTTTTTGTATTATCGAAGAAACGGAACGATAACTTCTGCACATGATTAAACAGACTTTTACGCATATCCGTCTCAATGTTAATACCGAGCTTGTGTCCCCAATAGGTAACCACGAAGTTGAGAAATGAATTCAATAAGTAGATGCCGAGCAATGCCAGACACGCCCATAGAATCCAGTCCCAGCGGCCGCCTGGCAGCAGATCATCGACTACCCGGTTGACTGCCAGTGGAAATGCCAGCTCCAGCAGGGCGACTAAAATCGCACAACTGAAGTCAAGAATAAAGAGCTTTTTGTAAGGCCTATAATAGGCAAAGAAACGGCGAAGCATGGACTGAAGTCCTCCTTATGCAATCACACAATGATGATTACGTTTTATTTCGTCTTGCTTAAGAGGTACAGGAAGTATGGCGCACCAATAATGGCAACCAGGATCCCCGCAGGAATCTCCGAAGGCTGCAGGATGACACGACCCAGCGTATCTGCAACCAGTACAAGCAATGAACCGATCAGTGCAGATGCGGGTAACAGGAATTGATGTTTTGGACCCACCAAACGACGTGCCAAATGCGGTCCGATCAGACCAACAAAACCGATCCCCCCACTCACAGATACACATGAGCCGGCAAGTCCTACAGCAGCCGCAAGCAAAATCAGTCGCTCACGCTCAACCGGAGTCCCGAGTCCGCTTGCAGTCTGGTCCCCCAGATTCAGTACGTTCAATACACGTGCCTTATACAGAACAAGCGGGACAAGAATAATAAGAAACGGTAGCAATGCCGTTACAAATTTCCAGTTCGAACCCCAGATGCTGCCTGCCATCCAGGTAGCTACAAATTGATACTTTTCCGGACTAAGCCGTAACGTAAGCACGATCATGGCAGAACTGATTCCCGCCGCTACCCCGATCCCCGTAAGTAACATACGAGTAGGCATAATGCCCTCTCCTTTTTTGTAAGAGAGAACGTAGATCAGAAATGCAGCAAAACCGGAACCGATCAGGGCCAGAATTGGCAAAAGAAATACCGGCGCTGCTGTCGTTGTCGGGAAAAAGGAAACAAATAACATGACGACCAGACCAGCACCTGCATTAATCCCGAGGATCCCCGGATCTGCCAACGCATTCCGAGATACTCCCTGCAAAATACAACCAGATAACGCAAGTCCGGCCCCGACCAGCACCGAAATCACAATCCGTGGCAGACGGAATTCAAACAGGATCAATTCCTGTTTCGCCGTGCCTCCACCAAACAGGGTTCGCAACACCTCAAGCGGCGAAAGCTTGGTAAAACCTGTGTTCATGCTCACCACAAAAGCCGTAATAATTAATAGGGCAAGCACAATGAGGACAATCGTACTCTTGGTTCTCTTCTTGCGCTCTGCTCCAACTATTGTTGAGGATTCCATCGTTACAGAGTCCTCCTTTCTTTACGCGCCAGATACAGGAAGAATGGTACCCCGATGAGGGCAACCAATGCGCCAATTGGCGTCTCGTACGGCGGGTTAATCATACGTGCAGCCAGATCCGCAAATACAAGCAGCAAACTGCCCATCACAGCGGAACATGGAATAATCCAGCGATAATCGACCCCAACCAGCTTCCGCGTGAGATGGGGAATAATGAGTCCAACAAAACCGACCGCACCCACCACGGATACAGCCGTACCCGCGAGAATCAGTACAACAATCAGGCCTATGAGCTTGATCAGCCCAGTACGTTGCCCCAAGCCCACCGCAATATCTTCTCCGAGACTAAGCAGAGTAATGGAACGGGAGATGAGAAGACCTGCGATCAGTGCCGCGAGTACCCATGGGAACATGACCTCAAGTTGAGACCACTTCGTTCCGGCTACACCACCCGCTGTCCAGAAAGCCAGATCTTGTCCAATCCTGAAATATAATGCAATCCCTTCACTGAGTGCCGACAACATCGCTGATACAGCCGCACCTGCAAGCACAAGGCGTAGTGGTGTAAGACCCGATTTGGAAGCTGCACCAAAACCATACACCAACAGGACACCAAGCCCTGCTCCAAGGAAGGAATACATGATGATATACATAAATGGCAAGCCAGGGAAGAAGGCAAAACAAACTGCAAGCGCAAATCCAGCTCCCGCATTCAACCCAAGCAGACCTGAATCGGCCAGCGGGTTACGAGTCATGCCCTGCATGATCGCACCAGCTACAGCAAAACATGCACCTACCATTGCTCCTCCAAGGATACGTGGCAACCGAATCTCCCATATGATCTGATGTGGAGTCAGCTCAGGATTGAAATCAAAGATAGCCTTCCAGACTACACTAAGCTTAATATCAGCAGCGCCAAAAGAAATGGACAACGCCATCCCCAGAGCGAGTAGCAAAACTCCCCCTGTAAGAATAAGTGTGGCCGCCCACGGACGAGTGTGTATCTTCGCTGTGGGTGAATCCGGATTATGTTTTTCTGGTGAAGCTTGTGAACTCATACGCGCCCACCCTCGTTATGAGTGGAGCTGCTCAAACCTATGTACATAACAATCACCTCTCTATAAATACCGAACTTTAATGATATTGATTCTCATTCCCATAGACCATTGTAAGTGAATCCACCGGCTCTGGCAATGGACAAATAGGACATGTTTATTGCATATATGAATATTTGCACACAATTTCACACGCAAAAAGGCTGCGCAAGAGCCAAAAAGCTCGAACACAGCCTTATCATTGCATATGTAGAACAGGTAAAATACAGACTCGTTTAACGGGCATGTACCGTAAGTAAGGATGCCAGGACATCCGGAACATCGGTAATGATCCCTTGCACACCCATATCAATCATGGCCTGCATCTCGGCAGGATCATTCACCGTAAATGGATAGGTAACAACGCCATGTGCCAGTGCAGCAGCAACATCTTCTTGTGTGACTGCCAGCTTGTAGGGATGAAGGCCGGTAGCTTCGAGTTTGGCGGCATAATCATAGGGACGATATAACTTTTCCATATATAGAAGTGCTGTACGAATCTCCGGGGCAAGACGTTTACATCTCACGAGCGAAGCATGATTGAAGCTCGACAGCACAACCTGTTGCTCCAGATTCCAATCCCGGATCGCCTGTATGACCTTCTCTTCCATCCCTTTATAACTCACAATACCATTTTTCAATTCCAGATTAAGCAGTGTTCCTTTCCCCTGTACCAGCTTGAATAACTCCTCCAGAGAAGGAATACGTTCCCCGGTAAAATCAGCATGGAACCAGGACCCCGCATCCCGTGTGCGCAATTGATCGTAAGTCGTATCCTTAACCCAGCCTTCTGCGCCGCCAGTTCGGCTTAACGTCTCATCATGAATCAGTACCAGTCTGCCATCACTCGTCATCTGCACATCGGTCTCAATGCCTGTCGCTCCAAGCTCCAGACTCCGTTCAAAAGCGTTCATCGTATTCTCCGGGCATACGGCAGATGCACCGCGATGGGCAATAATCTCCATGTTCCTCATTCCAGCGCCTCCTGTGTTCAAGCTTCACTCTATGATCATCACTATAAACACGGTTTGTTAGACCTGTATTAACAGAACGTATAATCGGTTGCCTGCTTCGCTAATACTAGCGACTGGGCCCAACATCTAACGGGCTGGGGATTCACTCATTTTTGCGAACTCAATCTGAAAATCGACATAACATAGTATGAACGATGGAAGCACTGAACTCCGTTATAAGGAGGTTGACTATTGAATCCCTCAAAGAAAAAATCGATACCTACGCGTCCTCACACATCCCAGTTACAGTCGGCTTCCAGGCTTTCCAGATCATCTGTCCATATCAAAAACAAATCCGGCAAGACGGCTAATCAGCGTTCTCTTAACTCCAGTTCACCCAACACACTGGATCAGCTGGCTATTGTTGCAGCAATACTCTCCTTAATTGCAGCCGCCATCGGGCTATATATCGCCTGGAAATCGTTAAGTAATCCGGATCAAACTGCTGTTGTGGTGTAAGCTGCTTGTTGCGCAGCTAATGGCTCAGGAGGCTCTCTCCTGCTTCTGACCTTATTCAGGGGCAGGTTTTTGCTTTTTCAATTATTTACGTATGCTGGAAACGTCAAAAAACCGTTCCCCTGAAACGCCGGCTTATACCGGCGTCTCTTTGGAAAGGTCATTTTTTTACTCGGGCGCTGCCTCTGCAGCTTAATCCCCGTCCCGGGATACTGACCGAATTACAGAATGAATGTGCGAGAGATAATAACCAACAGAATGAACAATACCAGAATCGCACCTGTTGATGTCCATGCTCCACCACCGAAGCCTCCGCAATATCCGTAACCTGTACCTTTGAGTTCGCTCATCAGTGACACTCCCCTCTTCATCGAAGTACACTATAGACTATGTCCGATAGCGCAACTTGCTTGGGCAGATCGAAAATTCTCCCGAGGAACGAGTAGGTTCAGGCCCGTCTTCTTATGCACTCATTTCCCGTTGAGTTGCGACCACTTCTGAGTCAGCTCTGCAGGAATATAGGATGACATTTGTTTGAGCAGTTCAGCCGGATCAGCTTCCAAACTCCATAGACTGAGATGCGAGGTGTTGGAGAATCCTTCCTGTACGCTATGTTCTACCATCTTCATCAGCGGTCCATAATATCCGTTGACATTTAATAAGCCAACAGGCTTACGATGAATACCGATCTGTGCCCAGCACAGTACCTCAAATAGTTCTTCAAATGTACCCATACCTCCGGGAAGTGCAATGAATCCATCGGATAATTCAGCCATCGTTGCCTTCCGTTCATGCATGGTTCCCACTTCAATCAGTTGTGTGAGCCCTCCATGAACAACCTCGCCCCGGAACAATCCGGTAGGCATAACCCCGATTACCTCTCCCCCTTGCTCAAGAGCAGCATCGGCTACTGCACCCATCAAGCCCATGCAAGAACCACCATAGACCAGTGCATAACCACTATCAGCAATCTGTTTGCCCAGTTGAACAGCCTTCTCTGTATAATCGGGGTGATTTCCCGGATTGGAGCCTGCAAAAACAGCTATACGTTTCAATGGATTTCACTCCTTCTCGTGATCTTTTTAGATTGAACTAAAGAATATTTACACTTGCCACTTCGATGACAGGACAACCTTCCGATCGCTGTTATCCCCAGATTTTTTGATTTAATTTTACAAAGGTGAAAATCTTGGGATAAAGGCGAACGCTCCGCTTCTTCAGGTTATTTCTGCCCTCTACGTTCTCGTGTAAATGTTTTGTTCAATTTTCTATTTTAATAATATATAACATGAATGTTATGGGTATGTACAACGTACAACAGGTTAACAGAACCAATGGACAAAAAAATACCCGACCGTTTGCAGCCGGTCGGGCTCCCATTTCAATACACATCAATTTAGAAGGGGTTGTTATTACCTAATATACAGACCGAACATTAAATCCGTATGATCTTTGCATGAAATGAATATTAAATCTTCGAATAACTAACGTATCCCACGGCGTGAACGTACGACAAACATATGCTTGTCTTTACGAAGAACCCGACCATCTGCAAGTTCAACCTGATCCTCGTCATGACGCAGAATCGTCGTGGATAACGCTACAATTTTGGCCCGGCGCCAGATCATCACCTGCGACTTGAAATAGATCGCATTTTCGAACTGAATCGCCTTTTTCATCACATATCCAACCTTGTGCACTTCAGAACGTGCTTTCTTTAAGGGAAGACTCTCTTCGGGAAGAGGTCTGATCATTGCGATATTGTCAAACGATACCTTAATCCGTTTCGGTCCGATCCGTACACATTCCGCTTCTTCATCCCACTCGACCAGCGTTCCCTTTAATGGCTCCCGTATGCCTGTTGCACGATATACCGCTACTTTTCGTCCTATCCAATGTCGCAATGTTCTCACCTCCATCTGTCTAGTTTTCAGGTATCTTCCAATCGATCGGTTCAATACCTTTGGAGGTCAAGAAATCATTGGCTTTGGAAAAGGGACGACTGCCGAGGAATCCACGATGCGCAGCCAGCGGACTGGGATGTGTAGACTCCAGTACCAGGTGCTTGTCCCTGTTAATAAAAGCACCTTTCTTCTGGGCATGACTGCCCCACAGCATATATACCATCGGCTCTGAACGTTCATTCAGCGCACGAATGACAGCATCCGTAAACGTCTGCCAGCCCAGTGCCTGATGGGAGTTCGGCTGACCTTCACGAACCGTCAGAACAGCATTTAATAGCAGGACTCCCTGCTGTGCCCAATGAACGAGAGATCCATGATTCGGAATGGGCAGGTCCAGATCAGCCTGAAGTTCCTTATATATATTTTTCAGAGAAGGCGGTACACGTACCCCCGGTCTAACCGAAAAACTTAATCCATGAGCCTGACCCGCTCCGTGATAAGGGTCCTGACCAATAATAACAGCCTTAACCTGATGATATGGCGTCAGCTTCAATGCGGAGAACAGGTCTTCTTTGGGCGGAAAGACCGTCTGTGTTTTGTACTCAGCGGCGAGAGTGTAACGAATCTTGTTAAAATATTCGGCTTCCGTCTCTTCCTGAAGCACCTTGTCCCAATCGTTTCCAAACATATGTATAGGCTCCTTTCCCCTGATGAATGCAGTTTCGTTCAGCCCAACTACTGGGCTCTACCTTCTGAGAGCCGCATGTCATGCAACTCATAGACTATCCACCATTTTAACATAACCGGGGACAGCAGACCAGAATTGCGCATCAGGTATAAGTCCACCTCAAAAAAAATCGTATTCTTGCTACATTTCGTATGCTCATACAAAAAAGTCACCTCGCTATTGCGTGGTGACTTGATGACTTTATACTTGAACAGGCACCTCTTCGACTTCTTTCACAAGCACACTACTGATTCTTCGTAACCCTTCCTGAAGGACAGAACGGGGACAAGCCAGATTCAACCGAATGCAACCCTCACCATTGGCTACAAACATATGACCATCTTCCAGCAACACACCCGCTTGCTCCGCGAAGAATAAAGGTAGACTTACATGCTCGGGAGCATATGCCGAAATATCGATCCAGGCCAGATACGTGGCTTCCGGGATGTGAAAAACAGCCCGTGGCAGATGCTGCTTCACATACTGTTCTACGCAGGCAAAATTGGCGTCTAGATACCCTTTTAATTGTTTCAGCCATTCATCACCCGTTTCGTAAGCCGCTTGAGTGGCAGCGATGCTCAGTGGGTTTTTGAAACCATAGTGGCGTGCCTGCCAGATGTCTCGAAGTGCCTTATTTGGAATGATGACATTGGAGAACATCAGACCAGCCATGTTGAATGTTTTGCTCGGAGACATACATGTAATGATTCGATCCGTATCCGGGAACAGCTTGGCGAGTGGGGTATGTCTCTTGCCCGTCCGCAGCAGATCACAGTGAATTTCATCCGAAATAACCCATACGTTGTTCCGCAGGCAGATCTCACCCACACGTTGTAACTCTTCCGTTGTCCAGACACGTCCAGATGGATTATGCGGGTTGCAGAAAATACATACCCTTACCTTCTCATCCTTCGCCTTGGCTTCAAAATCCTCATAATCAATCGAGTAACGTCCCTGCTCATTGAGCATATCCGAACATACCAGTTCAAGATTGTTATGCTCCGCAGCTGACTTGAAGAAACCATAAGACGGGGTCACGATCAGTACTTTCTCATCCGACTGACAGATATATTCCACCAGTTCATACAAAGCGGGAATGATCCCGTTCGAGGTCTCCAAATGCTCCTTCGGGAAGGACCAGTCATAGTATCTTTTCATCCAGTTCGAGACAGCTTCGTAATACGCCGGATCAAACACCTGGGAGTAACCCATAATTCTACGGTCCAGACGCTCCTTAACCGCATCCAGAATCTCGGGAGGTGTGGCGAACTCCATATCTGCAATCCACATGCGAATGAATTCTTCATCTTTGAATGGAAAAGTCATGTCCTCTGTGGCGTTAAAAATATATTGTCGGAAACCATCCGTATTCATGGCATTTGTTCCTGTGCGGTCTATAATCTCATCAAAGTTATATTTCATAGCTTCTGCTCCTCTATCTGCTTTACTTTTCAATTGTCGTTTCATGTCGTATTACACCTATTATTTCATGACGCAGGAATTGCATCAAATGCAATACAATCTATTCTGACGAAACAAATGAAGTTTATTGTTTCTCCAAAATAGGTATTTCCGTGAAAAAGTGATATATTTCTCATATAACATCATTTTTATGAATGACTTTCATCATTTTCACGTACTCTCAAGAAACATTGCATAAGGAGAACCGGTTATGAACAATATCAATCAGGAAGTTGGCAAGAAAATACGAAACTTTCGGAAGTGGCGGGGACTGACCATTCAACAGCTTGCGGATCAGATCTTCAAAAGCAAAGGAACCCTGTCCAAATATGAGAGCGGAGATATTACACTTGATCTGGTCACGTTACATCATATTGCTAATGCACTCAACATCCAGGTGGAGCAACTCTTGTACCAAGAACCAAGGCATGCATCTCCCCTGATGAATGCGGTCCCGTCCAGCTTTTTCAAGAACTCCACACGTTTCTATTCTTACTTCTATGACGGGCGTAACAACAGTCTCATTCGTTGTGTCATTGACATGATGGCTCAATCGGATGCCAACCGTTATCGCACCGTGATGTATATGAATGTGAAGGATTTTGAGAACTACCAGGAGTGCGAGAATATGTATTGGGGCCACACTGAGCATTATGATACACTCACCACGCTGATTTTGAAAAATCAGGCCACGCCGCTGGAGAATCTATATATTAATATTTTGGCGTCTTTTCAGGAATCGGAGAAAAAATGGGGACTGATGGCTGGTGTTTCGTTCAGACCTTTCATGCCTATCGCGCTCAAAATGTTATTCTCCAGAACCCCGCTGCCTGAGAATCAGGAGTTATATAATGAATTAAAAATCTCAAAGGAAGATCTGCGGACCCTGAAAATATACAACATGCTCGCCGTCACCTGAACAACGCAGTGTGTCACACATTCTCATATGGGATGGAGACAGTCCTTCCCCATTAGAAAAGGCACTTCTATAAGCTGTTGAAACCAGCTGCTCATAAAAGTGCCTTTCGCTTTGACGCTTATTGGATCGTGGAATAAACGAGACTAACGCTTAGTTTTTAATTAAATCCAGTGTCTCGTCAAACATTTGTTTCTGTTCCTCAATCTTGTTCTCATTACCGATCACGCAGCGCTGTTGCTGTTCAAGTATGGCCGATAAAAGCTCAGCAAAACCGATAATGTCGCTTTCCTTCGTGCTTAACACTTCGTCACGTTCCTGTTGCAGATCCGCTTCAGTCACATTCGACAGATAACACTCCAGCGAGAATGCTCCTTCGCCATAAGGTGTTCTCGGCGTATCAAGATCCTGAATCGCACCAATGATATAACGCGTCATCTCCCGCTCGTCTGCCCGGAAATCGTTCAAATACATCGGTATCTCTTCATATACTTTGTACGTTTTATCGAGATTTGGATCACGATACGATGCAACGTAGCTGTCTCCGTTCCGTCTGAAGCCTGACATACAGCCATAAGCTCCACCTTTGGCGCGGATATTGGTCCACAAGTAATCCAGAGACAGGATTCCCTGCAAGACCCGTAGTGAACCGGTGTATTGATATCCTTTGTCGATATAATTGCCCGTTTGCACCACGTACTGCACCTCCGAAGGAGAACGGAATCCTTCCTTATGAATAGCCGGTGTGAATGTAAATTCTTCCTTGGCAACTTCATGTGTAAACAGCTTCGCTTTCAGATCGGATACCTGTTGCTCCAGTCCTTCATATCCCTGCTCATCGGCAGTATAACTGACAAGCAAGTTCTCTGGTCTGAAAATATACCCCGTCAACTCTTGCAGGCTGGAAGATAACTCTTCTTTTCTCGCCTCAAAGTTCGCTTGAAGATCCTCAAGCCACTGGTAAAAGGCAATGCCACTCACAGCTTCTCTGAAATCCGCAACCGCTGAATGTTTGGACGAAGACCGACCAATTCCCGTAGAGTGTCCGCTATTGATCAGATTACGTTGCAGATTACCTTTCATCTGAGAGATGATCTCATATAACCGCTTCGAATTATCGAATTGGGACGTGAACACGATTTCTTTGATCATATCAAAGGCAAATCCAAGCTTGTCATACAACACTTTTGCGTTGAACTCATAGGTAGCCATGAATTCATTGTGCTTATGCGCGTTAGCATAAGATCCTATCCCGCTATGAATACCACCCGAATGGATATGGATTTCATTGGACAGTTCATTGAACGAGTAGTGTTGAGTATCCACGTAACCCAGTACATTTTTCAGCAATCCTGCATACGGCAGGAGATGACGTGGCACTTCTTTGATATCAAACAGCAGTCTCAGATAGCCAATTCCGTTGGTGTAGAGGTTATGATGGATAATGGTTGTGCCGTCAACCTGGTTCACCGTTTGATGCAACGTAGAGGCCTTTGGTTCAATATCTTCAATCGATAACGTCGGAATGACCTGCTGCTGCTCTTTGGTTGAAGGTGTATTCTGATACTCGGCAAGTGCTTCCGTTTTCTGAATCAACGTCTGAACTTCTTCCTCACTAAGACCGGCCTGAATAGTTTTCAGACGTTCTTTCAACGCTTCTTCTTTGCGTGAACTCAACCCTTTGTCCGGTGTCAGGGCTACAAAAGAAGTATGTGTGTTTTGCAAAATATATTTCTCAATCAGTTGCTCGAAGTAACCTTCGTTCATTTTTGTCCGCAGTTCAGCAAATACGTCATTGGCTTCCAAATGAGTGAAAGGTGCTTCTTCATCGTACAACCAGCTTTGCAGGGAAGAGAATCCGTAGTTCAGGCCTTTCGGCATTCTGCCATAGTCCGCTTCTCTATGATTGAACTCATACGAGTTAATTCCAGCAAGCAGCGCTTTAGGATCAAAACCTTCTTTTACCACACGCTCAAGCACTTCTTTAACCGTTCCCAGGAAATCCTCTTTGCTCGCCAGATTGCTCTTCTTCAGTCCCACCGTGAACACAGGCTGATATAGACTATCATCATACGAACCGTAGACATCCTTCGCAATTCCTTTATCCAACAAAGCCTGTTTCAATACCGCTCCCGGAGCGTTCAGAAGGGCGTATAACAAAATTTGGAAGGAAATGTTCAGTTCCTTGTCCAGACTTGTGCCGATCACTGCATTGTAGGTCAAGAAGCTGTTATCCACTTCCGATTCCGTACTTCCCGCAGAGTAAGTCTTAACCGTGTCTACCCGTTCTGCAAAGGCAGGTTGAAGTGGAATGGCCGAATCAATCTCGATTCGATCATATGCACTCAGATAGTTCTCATCCAGCCATTGCAGCTTCTCTTCCATATCCATATCCCCGTAGAGATAGATGTAACTGTTGGAAGGATGGTAGTATCTCGTGTGGAAATCCAGCAGCCCCTGATACGTTAGATCCAGAATAGCTTCCGGGAATCCGCCAGACTCGGAGGAGTATGTGGTATCCGGGAAAAGGGAGTTCAGCACTTCTCTGCGCACCATTCGTTCCGGTGAAGAAAAGGCACCTTTCATCTCGTTATATACAACTCCGTTGTAGGTTAACTCATCGTCAGCAGAGGTCAGGTTGTAGTTCCAGCCCTCTTGTAGAAATATCTTTTCATTCTCATAAATATTTGTATTCAATACTGCATCCAGGTAAATATCCATCAGGTTATGGAAGTCATGATCATTACGACTCGCGATCGGATAGATCGTCTTATCGGGATACGTCATGGCGTTAAGGAATGTATTCAATGAACCTTTCAGCAACTCAACAAAAGAATCCTTGGCCGGAAATTTCTTGGACCCACAGAGCACGGAGTGTTCGAGGATATGGGCTACCCCTGTATCATCTTCCGGAGGTGTGCGGAAACCGATACTGAATACTTTGTTGTCGTCCTGATTGGACAAAAGTACAATTTTGGCCCCGGATTTCTGGTGTTCCAACAGATACGCATCCGATTTCAGTTCTTCGATTCTGCGCTCCTGTAACACCTTGTATGGCTTAAGCTGTTTCAACATAAACTTGAGTCCTCCGTCCATAAGATTGTTTATTGGTTTTGTGACTCTACATAAGTTCAGCAAGGTAAAGGTAATATATGCCTACGGATAGTATACACCATTGTTCTCTCTCTTCATAAAAGTCAGGTAAATGTCCCTTCTGATATGTATTATGCAGGGTTTATGTTTATGAGCTGCATGGTGATGTGGTCTGCAATGAAGTAACATTCATATTAAAGAACACAAAAAAAGATCGAATGCAGCTTGGTTAACAAGCGTCATACGATCTTTCTTTTTAAGATGCCGAGGACCGGGATCGAACCGGTACGGTAGTCACCTACCGCAGGATTTTAAGTCCTGTGCGTCTGCCAATTCCGCCACCCCGGCAGGATTATGTATTTCTTGGCGACAAGAAATATCTTACCATGAACTAATTAACTTTGCAACACTTTTTATAAAATAATCTAACTATATAAGTTTAACTAATGATTTACACGATAACGGAGAGGACAGAAAAAACTGAAAAAGCGAAGCGTTCGCCTTTATCACCGGATTTTCCCTTGAGAAAAGGGAATCGAAAAAATCTGGGGATAACAGCGATTAGAGGTTATTCTGTCATCGAAGTGCCAGTGTAAATAATCTTTAGTTCAACTTATATAAATGAAACAGGCACTGCAAGCATCAGCTCACAGTGCCTAGAAAGTCCGAGTTGCGGTCCCGGACTTCCGGTAAACCAATCTATATTAAGGGAGGTGTGAGATAAGAATACCTCCCCAACATTAAAGAAACCTAAAATCAGCCTTAAATTAAACTAAAAAAGTAAAATAGGTCGAACACGAGCCGCTTCTTCCTCACTGCACTCCACGATAACCAAGATATGGTCCTTTAACAGCCAATCTTCGTAATACCGCGCATCCTCCTCCGAGATCCCCGCTTCAGTCAGTGTAAGCACCAAATCATCGGTCTCACTCCCAATCTCATTACCAGCGAGTCTACGCACTGCATTTCCGATCGACATCGTCTGATCCATTCGCTTCCCCAGACCAGCCAGTATGCCTTTCAGAGCGCCAAAGGCACCATCTGTTCCGGCACCCTTCAAAGGTTTGGGCAGCCCCGTCTTTTCGCTCACCAGCTCCAGATTAAGCTGCTCCTTCGCCACCGCTCCCAAATATTTATCCTTGATGCCTTCCTCTTTGACCTTATTCAGCATAATTATAGCCTCGTTCTCGGTACGGGCCAGCCCAATAATCAATTGTGTCATTCCGTTCCCCTCCTTTTACCCTAATATAACCCGTAATTCCCATTCAAAAACGGATCATCCACAGCTAAGACAAATCACCTAGAAGATTGTTGATTTCTCTTCTGGAAATCTATACCTAGTTCTGATAGACTAGATAAAGAAGACAAATTAACCATTGAAAAAATTGACATATGGATTTAACATCTCATAATCAGGAGCAATGACTTATGAAAAAAGAGGTAGAAATTGCCATCCGGCGCAAGCAACAGATCATGGTTCGTAATACAAGCGGTCAGACGGTAACCGGATTTCCCGAGCGTACCGCTGATACATCCATTCTTTCCTTACGTACGGTCCACGGCAGTCTGTGGATACCGTTTGATGAGGTGGAACATGTTACGCGTCTGTTAAGCATCCGGTCTCATCATTTGAGCGGAATGCAACTCGTTTAGTCGGCTCTGTAATCCTAGAAACTCCAGTTCCCGTATAGATACGTTAACTAGATCTATTTATGCCAGCACTTTACACCAAAAAAACCAGACGCATGCACGTCTGGTTTTTCTCTTCTACTTATCCTGTACCACGCTGCCACTGATCTCACAACAAAGGCCTTACAATCCTTATTTCTGCCCAACCATATCCTGTTGTTACTTCACTACAAACTTCACTCGTGTTCCATCCGGATATGTACTTAACTGATTCCCTACCCATGAACCTGCACCACGATTATCCTTCGGGGTAATGTACTGGATATCTGCACCTGTTCCTCCCTCAGCACACATCGCCATGGGCCACTCGTCACGATCCTTACCTTTTTTGACCGGAACACCCTTAAGTGATAGATCCCGATTGCCTTCCGCTCCATTACGATTAATGGTGCATACATCCGAATGCCCTGCCTTGATAGCAGCTTTAATATGTTTGGCTGTTTCGGGATAACGCTCTGAAGGGAACGTAATGGTATGGTCTACACTCTTATTAGTCCCACCGAATGGATTAGGTATCTCCTCGGGCCATTCGCCCCCAGCCCAGGCATAGAGGGCTACCAGCAGCATTGCTACCAGCGTCAGAACCTGCTTTTTGAAACCTTGCTTACCTTTACGTTTTCTTCTTGTGCGTCTCTTACTCATGCTGTGTCTCCCCCATTCAACACTTGCATTATAACAGAACGCCCGTTCGTAAAACAATCCAATACAATAAAAAAACAGCCGAGACCGCCCGGCTGTTCTGCTTGATTGATTATCCTACATTGGGAATGGCCTGTTGGCGCAGCAAGGGCAGTGTCACCTCAAACTGTGTACCTTTCCCCTCTGTACTCTCCACCGAAATCTGACCATTCATCAGTTCCAGCAGTTCTTTGCAGATGGTCAGACCAAGACCGCTTCCGCCAAATCGGCGCGCATGGGAGATGTCGGTCTGGGTAAATGCATCAAACAATTGTTCGATCTGATGCTGAGGAATGCCAATTCCCGTATCACGCACAGAGAATACCAATACAACGGTATCCATCAGTTGTTGCCTCACATCCACCTGTAACTGCACTTCACCTTGTTCCGTGAACTTAATTGCATTACTCAGCAAATTATCCAGTACCTGCCGAAGTCTTAGCGGATCACCGATAAGCACATCAGGAACATTCAGATCAGCATGACAGAGCAAACGAATTTGTTTATTCCGTGCCGCAGGCTCATGTGTCTTCACAATCTGTTGGATCAGCTTCAACGGCTGAAATTCAATGTTTTCAACATCCATTTTGCCTCTGCCCAGTTTCGCCATATCCAGGCTGTTGTTAATGATGTTCAGCAGCGCCTCACCTGATTGACGTGCAAGCTCCAGATATTCTTTCTGCTCATCCGTAGTTTCACCCATACTGGCAAGTTCGATCATGCCCATAATGCCGTTAAGCGGGGTACGAAGCTCGTGATTCAGCTTGCCGATGAATTCCAATTGCCCTCTGCTGTTCATCTCAGCCATGGAAGTTGCAAACTTCAACTGCTGTTCAGCATACTTCCGTTCTGAAATATCGTATTGAATGCCTACAAAATATAAACACTCTCCGGATTCATTAAAGATCGGATCGATATTCAATTCGTTCCAGAACTTCTGACCACTTTTTGTATAATTTAAGATATCAATCTTAATGGACTGTTGTTTCTTTATTGCATCACGAATCTGCATTACCGTTTCGGGATCTGTATCCTGCCCTTGCAAAAATCGGCAATTGTGTCCGACAGACTCTTCATACGTGTATCCTGTCAGTTGGGTAAAGTGTTCGTTTACATACATGAGCGGAAGCTCAGGCAAAGTAGCATCGACCACCGTCACGGAGGATTTCACTTTCGAGATGATAAATTCCCATTGTAATGAGAGTTGATTATGTTGGCTCATGCCTTCCTCCTTCATCTCACACACATTAATGTTTATATATTCTGCAATCGTACATTATAAGGAGAGAAAACTAACCAGTCGGAATGTGTTGATATTAAATCAATATATTTTAATTGTAACATAGTTATTCAAGTCATGTGGTTTATGGGTAATAGTTGATAACTAACATTCCACAATAACCTAACTACTCACCAGGAGGAACATACATGAAATTTCTGTTAATTATCATCATTATTATTTTGATTGTAGTCTTTTTTACCAGACGCAAACGTTAAAATACGATCCGTTATGTAAGTGAGAAAGGAAGATGGGTATGAGAACCCTCTTTTTTATATTCATGGTACTCTGTATCATCAATCTCTGTTTCCCAAAATTCGGCTGGTATCTGCGCTATGGCTGGATTTCCCAGGGTGAAGCCGAACCCAGCAGGCCTTATATGACTATGGTCAGAACGACCAGCCTGCTGATGTTGCTTATCGCCTTCACACTTGCTATGGCATGAACTATAGGCATTAGAAAATGACTGCCCTGTTGGGCAGTTTTTTTGTGATGAAATGACGGGAAAATGATAACTTTGTTTGTGGTGCAATGATGACAATGCCCGTAATATAGATATATCGTTTCGGAAAGGACATCATTGGCATGAACATCGCATTTTATCCGTACTGGGCCGCCAAGACGCTGCTCTCGCTTATTAATGTCATATATATCATGGTCATTACTACGTATATATACGGTCTCACTGGATCGGTACTCTCTGCTGCAATGTTTCCACTTATTCAGATCATTGCACGCAAGATAGCAGATCTCACTTTGCCATTACTTGTGAACCGTTTCCCATTCTCCAGACTATTGATCAGCATTTCCATAGCCAAAACATTAATCATGACCTGTATAGCCATTTCGTTGAATCACTTGACTTCACAACTGCCGCTTCTATTGCTCGGAGTGGTCCTACTATCCTTCTTGGACGGATGGGAAACTCCCTTACTGAAGACTTTAACGCCACGATTGGTTCAAGGTGAAGACCTTATAAAAGCAAATAGCCTGCTATCTTTCTCCAATCAGACTGTAACCATTGTCGGTTACGCCATGACGGGATTCGCCGTGATGAACTGGGGGGCGTCACAGACCTTCTGGGCAGCTACAAGCCTGTCCTGGGCCGTTCTGATCTTCATGATTGCCATGGGCTCGCTCACACGGAATGTAGAACAACCTCAGAAATCTGCTGTATCGCGGAATGTATTGAGGGAAGGTTGGATTATACTTTGGAACAATCCATCATTACGACTGATTACGCTTATGGACATTGCTCAGGCACTTGCGGGTTCCATCTGGATCGGAGCTGTTACGCTGGCCTTTGCAAAAGAAGCTCTGGGACGAGGAGAAGGTTGGTGGGGACTCATGAACTCGAGTTACGCTGCTGGAACCATGCTTGGAGGTATTCTGGCTCTTGCACTGGCCAAACGTATTCAGAAGCATCTAATCGCAAGTATGACCATAGGTTCTCTTCTCTTCAGCCTGCTGACCGTCGTTTATGGTCTAAACAACCTGCCGTGGCTCGCTCTGGTGTTATGCATACTCATGGGTCCAGTTAATCAGATTCGTGATGTGGCTCAGCAGACAGCGCTTCAGAACAGTGTACCTGTAGAATCCCTAACCAAGGTATACGCCACCCATGGCGTCCTGATATCCACGGTTATGAGTGTATCCATAGTTATCTTTGGTCTAGTCGCCGATCAACTGGGCGTTCGATGGGTATACCTTATCGGCGGAGCCTTGTTTATTGTATCTGCGATATGCTCATTATCGTTGAGCAGAGTTCACAGAAACCATCCCATTGCTAAACATACGAAAAATATGTAAATCAAAAGAGACGAGCAACATTATGCTCGTCCCTCACAATCTCAATCCAATCGATAATCGGTCAGCGGCCTGCCTTTTTTATAATACAAAGTAGGTGACAATATATTGAAGAAAATATGCACATCGGGCATGTATGCTTCTTCCAAAATAGCTTGCACCGACGATGCAATCCGATTATGAATCTCCTGGTCACGTTGAAACATCAGAATCTCTATAGAAGCCGGAGAAGGTGTTAGCGCTTGTACATCATGACGCTCTGCCTTCATTCTCTCCCTTGGAATATGAGTAATTAGGGCCATCTGCTCTGTAATTTGGGGTACAACTTCCTCTAGTTGAGGACCTGTGAATCCTTTAAAGCGAATAAACGGCATTGCTATCCCTTCAATCTCTGTTAATAGTCTCTTATGTGATTTTAAGCACATTGTTTTCAGTTGTCAAATGTCATGGATGACATATGTTGCTTCTTATAAACAGGAAAAGCCCCGCTGAAGTCTCAGCGGAGCCACTGTTTGCACGTTTCTATACGTGACTTACAGCCAGAAAGATTTTGTGATGATCACGAGCAGGATGAACAGCACGAGAATTGCACTTGTAGAAGTCCATCCGCCACCAGCATTACAACAACCGTATCCAACTTGACTCATTTGATTGGCCTCCTTTGAATTTCAAGGTATGCCATAACATATGCGTATTCCGTGCAAGTGACCGGGCGAATCGGCAAGTTCAACAGCCCATTCATCTGGGATTCATACCCGTTAATTTAACCGGATGGGGCTATGGAAATTTTCAGTTGTTTTTCTTTTGACTCCTGAGGTGAAGGGTCTGTATTTCCTCTGTCCAGAAAGATTGTACGAGTACGTGTATCACTTTCGGATGCCAGAACAACCTCTCCATCAGGTGTTATGCAATAGGCGATTGGAATGGAGATCTCGCTATCACGGTACGAACCATCCGCATGGCTAGTCCCCATGACAATACATTGATGCTTCAAGGCGATCTGCCGAGCCTCTTCGAACCACTCACTGTACTGCTCTTCACTGAACATGCCCACACCAATGGAATGCATCACAATGTCCACATCCCCTATATTCTCATTGCGAAATCCTTGCAGGACCAGCTCATCACACAACAAAGTGCTTATTACCCAACCCTGTTCCTCAACCGTTTCAGCAGGTGTATATTTAGCTTTCTCCAATACAATCTCTCCAGCCGTACTGATGATGATCGATCGGTCCTTCGGGCGTTCGTCCAACCTGCGATGACCTGATACAATCATGGTTCCATATTCAGCCGACAGGCGGCAAGCGTCTTCGACATTCTGGTTCAGATAACCTTCAGGAAAGAATACTACATCTGCATCAGGATGTTGCTTGAGTTCGGCTTCAAGCTGCAGCAAATGCTGTTCCAGCCTCGGTTGTCCAATGATAATCTTCATCTGGCATCCCCCATTCAATAATAAAAGCCGGTTCATACCTGAATAAGGTACGAAACCGGCTTAAAGGTTGTACGGACAGAACTCCTGCTCATCGTACATCACTTCATGAGTAATTGTTTCTCATGTTATTGCTCGGTGAAACAGTTGAATGATATGTAGTTAGGCATTTCTACGTTCAATACTATCATAGATGGCCTGCCCATCATAGCTTCGATCTGTAGCGATATCCTTCACCAATAGGACACTGTTTTCATTTCCAGATAAGATACTCAGTGCCCCCAGCACCCAAGCAAGTGGATATAATGCAACGGATAACATTTTCTTCATAGCGCTGTCTCCTTTATGTACTATAGAAATAATTGGTTGAATATCCCATTAATACGATTACAACCCAATTAGGTTTCAATTTTATATACAACCATCACTATTTCTAGACATATAGGAGACAAACTAAAATTGTTCCGTTCAGATCAACTCGAAACTCTGGAGCAACGCTGCTGCTTCTTCATGATCAGGTTCCAGAGCCAATACTTTATGCGTATATGACAGGGTTTCTTCTTCCAGTTCAAGTTCGTAACAGCACACAGCCAAATCGTACAAGACAGCTGGATTATGGTTACTCGGATCTGCAACCAATGATATCTCCAGAAACCGTTTTGCATCCTCATACATATACATCTCATATAATAGCTGCCCTGCCAGAAATGCGAGACCTCCTTGCTGCTCCATCACATAGTAGGACGACCACATCGTATGAATACCAGACTGAATATCGAGCATCTCCTCATCACTTGCATCAGGAAGAAGACTGGAAATGTGAGTAGCACTGTGAATCAAGAACTCCGCATCATATCCACCCAGACGCCAAAACGGCAAAATATGCTTTAACTCCATACTCTCTATTCGAGAGTCTACCCATTGTTTCATGCTGAAAAAGTCATCCGGTCCAAAACGTTCAACAAATCGATGGTAAGCCAGACGTGTGTTCACATAACTAATGGGTTCTTCAACCATCAACATGCACCCAACATTCAGATCTTTATAATGATGTGTCGTGAATCGAGTATGAGCGCCCTGTTGTTCAAGAACAAATTGAATCGCATGGTAGTTAGCCGTTAGAGAAAAACTCCCGTGAAGAACAAATTCTGGTGGCTCTGCGAACTTCCAGTTATCCAGGCGATGATCCCCTTTATCAGCGGTAATCAACACATAACCTGACTGTGACAGCTTGTTCAACCGTTCGAGACAGGACAACCCGATTGCAGGGAAAAGAATGTGCGAATCCTCCAGTTCCTCTTTGTACAATGTAATAAGCTCCTGATATGGATAGTTATCCGCACTGTATTCCGGCGCTCGGCGATACTCATAACTCAGTGTCATGTTCTTCAGCATCTCAGCGGGCTCAAGATCAAGACGACGATCCGGAGACTGTACAAGCAGATCACACTCATAGATCTCGCCATCCCCAATGTAGATTAATTCCTGTGGAATGCTGTCAAAAAAGTAATTAGCAATCAACAACAACGGTTGTTTCAGATCACCGGGCTGAATAACCGTGCCTGCAACGACCAAATTCAATTCCGTATCCGCTACAGCGTCAAAACGCGCAAAATCCACTATACCTTGTTGAATAAAGGATTGCATGGATGGATGCTCCTGCCAACCTAGCACATTCTCCGCTACGAGATCCGTCATCACATATCTGAAAGGCGGTAAAGGTATTCCAGCAAATTCCTTTAACTCAAGCAATTTCAGGAGAACTTGATGTGCCAAACGCCCTACACCCGCTCCAAGTTCAAGAATGGTTACGGTCTCGTTGATCTTTCCTTTGTTCGAAAGGTCCTGAAGAAAGCCAAAGATCATCTCTGCATACGCCGTGGCAATCATCGGATTACTCGTAATATATTGAGGGACTTGGTTCTCTGTCCAAGCTTGTAGCCCCTTCTGTTCATAATAAGCTCTCTGCCAATCCCATACCGGAGCTTCACTGTAACGAAAACGTTGACTTTCATTTGACGTCATTAAACGGAAACCTGCTTTCTATCACTAATTTCATACGTTTCTCAGATGTTAACGTATTATTCTATGCCCAATACCATTCAATCTCTGTAATGCATTATATCATAGAACCCTACCTACTCGATGAAGTTCAGTTTTCCCCTTCAACAGGAAAAAAACCTGCTTTTGAGGGCAGGTCCTTGAGGCCTTTCAATTAAGAAGACTATTGATCTAGTTTACTTAGGCAAGGACGCTCAACATTAGTCGGAATATACAGCTCCATCAAAGTTCTCAGGGCCTACACGGATCGTACCGAGCAAGTTGGAACTGATAAATGCAGTGTACGTCAATTGAGGTGTGATAGGCGGGTTGAAGTCATCTGCAGAGAACGTAATAATCTGAGGTGCAAGGACACTCAAGCTAAACGTAGACGTTGCGGAATAGATCACAGGGTCCGTAGCCAAAGTCCCCCTAACAATTGTAATGGTTACACCAACGAGTGCCAAAGGAAGTTGCACAGACACCGTTCCTTTGAATTGTACCCGTGGGTTTGCCCCTGCTCCTGCTGTTTGCAGACCAATCTGGCCGAATAATTGTGGTGTATTAATAACCAGGATTGGTATTGCAATAGAGTTAGCCAAACTCGCATTCTGAGATGTTCTTGCATCAAGAAATTGACTCATGAAATCTACCTCCTATGGGTTGGGATAAGGTAGTATATGCGAGATTTGAGATATGGCATGGACATACATCGTGATTCGAAAAAAAGGGCATACTAGAAAGACACCATTACAAGATACCTTTTACTTCAGAGCTTACATGCAGACAGAAAAAAACCCTTGCTAGGCAAGGGTTTTAAGAGTATGGGCCCTACAGGACTCGAACCTGTGACCAATCGGTTATGAGCCGACCGCTCTAACCAACTGAGCTAAGGGCCCTAGACATAATGTATAACGTGCAGATGATGGCTGTGAATCATCCAAGTGAAACTAAATTGCGGGGGCAGGATTTGAACCTGCGGCCTTCGGGTTATGAGCCCGACGAGCTACCGGGCTGCTCCACCCCGCGTCAGTAATAAATATTAAAACAGCGACTTAATTAATATACACCATTCTATCCCAATAAGTCAAGGGGTAATGTCAGGGAATAAAACGTACACCGTAACGTCCTTTACGTGATCGATAAACTTCCACTTCCGCTGGTTCATTATGACCGTAAATCCACCCATCCTGCTCCATACGTTTGGCCAGACATCCTGCCTGAAATTTGGTTGCATACAACTTGCTGAAATATACCCAGTGCATACCGCTCGTCCTTTCCGGAGTCGTCATTTATTCCTGCTTTTTGTAGAATACCCCATTTTCATAAAAATAGCCGCCAAAGATTAAAATCTTCAGCGGCTATCCTAAACTTATGATATGACTACTTCATCAAATCTCATTGAAACGTAGCTTTAGGATCCTTTTTCAATTTCTCCAGCATCTCGTTTCCTTTAGCTGCCCACTCACCAAGCGCTTCTTTTGGTGTCTTTTTGTTCTCTAGTACTTGGTTGAAATATTCCATACCTTTTTCATTCACTTGCCATAAGCCTGGGGATTTTTGATACATTTTATCCAGATTGGTATTTGTTGGCGGAATTGGCTTCAGCGCATAGAATGCTTGAATGTTATAATCCAGGCCATCTTTGGGCTTAATGAAGCTCTTACGTGATACCATCTCATAGCTGCTACGTGCTTTGATCTTAGCCCAGTCCTCACTGTTCATGTACTTGATCAGTTCCCACGCATCATCCGGGTTCTGAGCCGCACTATTAATCGCCATGAGGTTGCTCAGGTAGATGCTACCTCCAATTTCAGGAGCTTCCGGGTGAACTGGAGGTGTTACCACATCCCAATCCACTTTCGTAAAGTCTTTCATTTTATCCGCATTTTTATTGGCATCAATTAATTGATTAATATAGCTGTAATCACCAATAACCATGGCTGACTTGCCACTCAGGAATAGGTCACCCTGTACTGGATCATAACGTCCATTCGGATTCTGATCCTGCGGTTCGTCGCCTTTAGGAATAACTTTGTCAATCGCAAGTTTGCTGATGGTACTCCACACTTTCTCCCATTGAGGAGAATCTACGGTCATCTTCTCTGCTTTGTCATCAAACGTCTTCAGCTGCAACGAGCTGTAGTACTGTTGCATGGAGTAGTACGGAGAACCTCCCTGATATGTCGTGAAGGAGAAACCAAATACATGATCTTTACCTTCACCTTTCGTTAGACGGGTACCCAGATTGAAAATATCGTCCCATGTCATGTTGTCCGTTGGCGGTTCCACGCCTGCTTTTTCAAACATACCCTTGTTATAGAACAAAGCCGAGGAGGAGAACGTTGGTGTCAATGCATAAATGCTCTGATCCCCAAGGTCCTTAATTCCCTCCAGTACACTAGGCACGATATCACTGGTATCAAACTTATCTTCCTGCATCAGTGGGTCCAGCTGTTTCACCAGATTCTCCTGAATTAATGATTTCACTGTGGCGGTATCGGCCACGATAACGTCAACCGGGTTATCCCCAGTCATAATCTTCTTCAGACTTTCCATTGTATCTGGAACTTCCGGCTGTTCTTCCGTGTTGCCATACCCATACATACTGCTCTGATCAACAGCAGCTACAATTTCGATGGTTACATTGGGATGTGTCAATTCAAAAGCATCGGTGAATTGCTGACGGAAGTAACTGTCATCCTGTCCCCCCCACAACGTAGCCACACGTAATACACGCTGCTCCGTATCCTTCGCCTCACTTGCCGTACAGCCGGCAATCAGCGGCAGTGCTAGCGTCGCAGTAGCGATGACAGCCAGCACACGTTTTCCCCACATACTATTCTTCATTTCCCAGTTCCCCCTCTTAATTATCTTGGCGGTGTAATGACAATACGTTCACCGTCAAATTCCAATGTCGCCCGGTTATCAATGGATAAGGCCTCCAGATACTCTTTTGGCACCTGAAGTCGTCCTGCACGGTCTATAATGACAAATGCTTCATGGATGTCTGGCATACCCGCCTCGGACAAGTTATGCTCATCATCCAGATTCGGGTTGCGCTTCACAAACTCGGTACTGGTCAAGCCGTCCCGAATCGCAACGATCCGGTCCACCTTGCCAGCAAGCGTCAAGTCATGGGTAACGATGACAATCGTAACGCCAAGTTCCTTGTTCATTCTTCGAAAAATGCCCATGATTGTATCACATGTCTCGGAATCGACCGAACCGGTAGGTTCATCTGCAAGCAGAATTTTGGGACGATTGGATAATGAGATCGCAATCGCTACCCGTTGTTGCTCTCCTCCTGACAATTGATGCAATTTGTTATGCATCCGATCCTTAAGGCCTACCCATTCGAGCAACTGTTTCGCGTAAGCACGATCACGCTTGCCTCCCAGAATCATGGGAGTCTCCACATTTTCCAGTGCAGTGAGATAAGGCAGCAAGTTACGACCGTTATTTTGCCAAATAAAACCTACCGTATGACGTTTGTATTCGACCAATTGAGCATCTGTCATCTTGAGCAAATCCCAGTCTCCCACAACAGCCGTACCAGCCGTAGGGCGATCAAGTCCGCCCAGAATGTTCAGCAGCGTGGATTTACCGCTACCGCTGTTACCGATGATCGCCATCATTTCACCTTGATTGACAGTCAGGTTGAGACCCTGAAGGGCAACGACTTCCACATCGCTGGATTTAAAAATTTTGACAAGTCCTTCGCATTGGATCACGTTTACCTCTCCTCTCCCATTTTGACTGCCTGGTGAACCCGCAATCTGCGAATCTGCCAGAGCAACATCGTTGCACCAATGACCAGCATCACCACGGTGACCCCATACAGTTGCAACATATCCTGCTGTTCAAACACAATCCGGAACGGAGGTACCTGAGCAGATACATTATCCGTCGTTTGCAGGAATGGCAGGAATAAACGACTGGATACCTGACCAATCCCAATACCTAGCAGGATCGACAGCCCCGCTGTGAACACCTGTTCCAGCAACAGCATGCCGCTCAGTTGTGCACGGGATAAGCCCATGGCCCGCAATACCCCAAACTGTACAACACGTCCAGACAGGTTGAAGAACCAGTACAGCACGTATCCGATCAATGAGATAATAACTGATACCAGGAACCCAAGGCTCAGAATTCCGAATACACCACCTCTTGATGGATGTTTCCCCTGAGATACCAATTCGGTACGGACGTCACGCACAGATGATAACTCAATGCCTTCTGCTGCGAGTTTCTCCATTAGTGGAGCCACTTTGGCATCCGGTTCCATTTTCAGCCACACCTCATAAGGAATCAAAGGCACCTGATCATAGATATAATCCAGATTCGCCACGAAAAATGGCATCTGATCCGGATACTGGGCTGGCCAGTAAGGAATGATTCCGAAGACTACGAATTCAATCGCCTGTCCCTGTACACCCATGGAGACGAGGTCTCCAGTTTTGAGTTTGAACTTGTCAGCAAATTTGGAAGAGATCAATACAGCCCCTTCATATTTACCAAGCAAGTCAAGGTACTTGTAGGGATGTGCCGGGAACAGATCGTTGCGGAACCATGCCACTTGAGCAAAGTCCACATTATCAATTCCGACCAGCATCCCCTGTCCGCCCGATTTACCAGAGACGATAATATTGCCTTTGGTCTGCAGCACGCGTGCTGCATGTTCAACCCCGTCTAATCTGCGGAACACTTCGAATGGAGGTTCGGAGTAGATGACTTTGGATGGCTGCGAAGAACCGCCACCACCACCTGGAGCACCTCCACCGCCGTTGCCTCCTCCGGAACCACCACCAGCAGAACCTCCTCCTCCATTGCCACCACCTTGTTGACCTCCACCCGTACCGCCATTTTGTCCGGAACCACCAGGTTTAACTTCAGGTGTCCCTTCCCACACAGTCTGCATAATCACATCAGAACCATAACGGTACAAGGTACGCTCAGTGGAATTCAGATCAATCGTCCGAGCCGCAGCCGAGTTGTACACCCCAAGTCCCAGTGTCAGTACAAGGAGGATCATCAGTGGATAATATGAAGAAGATGAACGCGATAACTGTGTTAATGTCAGATACAACGGGACCGGGAGAAACTTGCGACCGATCAGCTGAATAAGCTTTAATATCCACGGGAACAAGCGCAGGAAGAATAATCCAAGCGCAAAGATCGCGAGTGCGGGTACAAAAAACAGAAACGGCTGTACCTGCAACTGATCGGTTGTCATTCCGGTCTGGAAGGTCAACATCTGACGTTCATAGAACAGGTAGTATCCATATCCAGCCAGACCCAGCAACACAACGTCAAGGAACCAGCGTTGCCATACTGGAGCACGGTCTGTCCGTGCTTGCCGCCGCTTGGCAGATACAATGGTTGCCCGTGCATAGGTTATCGCAGGGATAAGTGATGCGATGATCGCAACAAGGACCGCTGCTACGCCTAGGAGAATAGCTTCTTTTGATACACCGATCGGAATAGACTTCCGATCTACGAACGAGAGAAAGCCACTTGCAGAACCGATACTCTTGGCCATAAACCAACCAAGCAACGGCCCAATAATCAACGCAATAGCGCCCAGAAATATGCCTTCAAGCAGGTAAAGAGAGAAGATCTGCCGAGCTGAAGCTCCACGGCTACGCAATACCGCAATATCACTCTCTTGCTTCTGTAATGACTGTCTGGCGTTCATCGCAATAAAATAAAAGACCATCGCAATCATCGGTGCTGCCAAGGTAAACAACATCGTCTGCAGTTGCAGACTCTGACTGCGGAACTGCTTGAGCAGATCACCAAAGGTGATGTCCACTTTTGTATCTTTCAGCCGCTGGTACAGATCGATATCCAGCCTTTCCAGCATGGAAGTCAAACCTGATAACTGGCTGGTTTGAATTTCTTTCAGATCAAAGGCATAATACCAACGTGAATTTTGAAGTGGAATCCCTTTTTCCTTCAGTAAAACATCATTAAAAACCGATTCATCCACATAAAGTCCATTCATCATGCCGTCAAATCCTTGTACCCAGTAAGGGCTGTTCGGATCATCTGCCTTGAAGGAACCCGTAATCTTCACACGTAACGTGATATCAAGACCGCTATATACCGGATATTCCAGAATGTCACCGATATGCAGGTCGTTACGGTACATACCCTCTTCCAACATGACTGCCTCGATCGTGTCATCTTTGACCTGGTTTCCAGGTTTCACCCCGGCAGAGTAATTCACCTGTGCATCCAGCCCACTCATCGTACCCAGACTCATACTGCGCGCCCTGCTGGCATCCACTTTGGTTGGATCTTCCGGGCTCACCTCTGTGCTGCGAATGGATCTTGAATTCACATACGTATGAAAAGGAAACCCGATGTCGCGCGGAACATCCTCACGAATATAACGATCTACTTCGTCCAGACCCCGAGTGTCTGTCTTCACGCCACCGGGTGCCTGATAACTCATCAGCAACGAACCGGCTGGCAACCCTTCACTGTTATCCTGCAGCGTTTGCGCGACGACCCGTTTCAACGCACCATCGGCATACATTGGAATACTGACGGTGAACGCTACCGCCACAATCAATCCAATCAGTGTGCTGAAGGTCATCCAGCGCGTGTTCCACATTTTGCGGAACAGCAGCCGAAGCAATGGCAGCCCCATTAGCGTCCCACTACTTTCTGGCCTACGGTCAGACCTTTCAGAATCTCGACATCTGTCGATGTCTGCTGTCCAACTTCAACGTCCACTTCACGCTTGCTGCCATCACTCTCCACCACTTGTACATACGTTCTTGAACCGATGGAGCGTAAAGCGGATACAGGAATCACAATTGCATTCTCGGTACGCTGCGTTACAATCGAGACCGATAGTGGTGTGCCACGTTCGACGCCTTTTGGCATTTTTGCAAGTGTAACGATAACATACTTATCCAGCGTTTCCTTGGTTGGAGGCGTACCGCCTTCCCCCGTCCCTTCGCCACTGCCGCTTCCCGATGCTTCCGCGATAGGCATAACTTTAATTTTGCCAGCGACTTTACCAGCTCCATTAATATCTACTTCCGCCTTCATACCAGCGGAGAACTTCTCCAGATCTTCCTTGGCAAAGGTAGCTGCTACAACCAGATTGGATGTATCCGCAATCGTAGCAATCGGATCATACGCTTTCACGGCTGCACCCTTCTCTACCTGCACAGCAATAACGGTACCGCCAAACGGAGCTGTCAACGTGGCTTTGCCCAGTTGTTCCTCCAGATCAGCGAGTTCCTGGCGTAGTTCTTCAAACGCAATCGTTGATTCTTCGAACTCTACCGGGTCCATCTCATCCTTCTTGCGGAGTGTTTCCTTCATTTGAACTTCTGATTTGCGAATAGCCAGTTTCTTGCCACGGATCTCCTTCTCTACACTCTCCACATCAAGGACAGCAAGAAGTTGACCCTTTTTCACTTTATCCCCTGGTTTAACATTTAACTCTTTGATATGCATGCCATCAAGCGTGAAGTACACTTTCTCTTCCCGCTGACTCATCATCTTGCCACTACCACTTACTTTTTTCTCCAACGTTTCCGTCCGGACTTCATATTCCGGTTTCTTGGAGATCGTTGGTGGTGTGATAGGCGGAAGCACTTCTTCCTCTGTTTCTGACGGCAGCAATGAGCAGCCGGACATCGTTGCAACCATTATCGCACCGAGTACAATAATCGCTGCGCGTTTCCCCCTCTTCGGAGCGGCCCCTTTACTTGATAAATCTGCCGTCCGCCATTTCATAAACATGGTCCGCAACCTCCAAAATTGTAGGATCGTGTGTAGTCATACATATTGTTACTTGTTCTACTTCAATAATATTGCGAAATACGGCCATGACCTGAGCGCCCATCTTGGAATCCAGTTCCGCTGTAGGCTCATCCGCAAGCAACAATCTGGGTCTATGGGCAATCGCCTTGGCTATAGCCACCCGCTGTTGCTCTCCCCCAGACATCTCGAAAGGTCGATGCTTCACCCGTTTGGATAATCCAACCAGATCCAGACAGTGACCAACCCTGTCCTTCCACTCCGCTCGCGGAACGTCCGCCATGCGCAGCGACAGTTCTACATTTTCCCAAGCAGATAATAAGGGCATAAGGGCATACGCCTGGAAAATAAAACCGATCTCTTTGCGCCGCAAAGCGGTCCGCCGCCGGTCTCCCCAATCCTGAAGAGGCTGACCAGAGAACAGAATGTCTCCACTTGAAGGCTGATCCAGTCCACCGAGCATATTCAGTAGTGTTGTTTTGCCTGAACCCGATCGCCCCTTCAGCATGACCAGTTGTTGCGGATTCACTTCCATATCAATGCCTTTGAGCACATGGATAATGCGACTGCCTGTCTGGAAACTGCGATGCACGTTACGCACCTCCAGTACAGGTCCATCATATGGAGGCAGCATATCCTTCTTTGGTTTGATCTTCTTCTGGGGTTCATCAACGGTAGTGACAGCAGCTGCAGCCACTTCATCTGAAGCGATTTCACTTTCAGGTAACGGAGGTTTACTCGTCGGGTAATCGTGTTCATTGTTGTATGTATTTTCCCCCGACTCCGTCGATGCCTCCAACGGTGTTTCCCCCTGTTGATGTTCATCGCCTGACTGGCTCTTGGCAGGTCTTTTTCTGAGAAATAAATTCTTCATGCCAGCAATCACGCTCATCCTTTCTTGAAATCCCGTTCATTTCTTCAAAAAACCTAAAATTAGAAATCTGTTCCATCCTACACTGAATTATAAACGACCGATCACAACTAAAAGTTACAAGCTTTTTACAACGGTAGAGAGAAAAAGTTAATATTTTGATGAACAAACAAAAAAAGCACCCCAAAGTGCGGGATGCCTCTTGCATATTCGATGGTTTTGCCGCTATGACGGCAATCATTACAATTTTGATACCGTTCATTCCTGAACATTTTTTCGAGGTATCAATGATATTATTTACCAAATGAAGAAGGATCTTCACGCCAGGATTTAAGCAACTCAAAGTCACTCTCCTGAATCGTTCCCTGAGCCAAAGCCACATCCATCAGCGCCGTGTAATTGGACAACGTCTGAAGTGGAATTCCAGCATCTTCAAATGCTTTAACACCTTTATCCAGCTGGTAGCTGAAAATGGCAAGCACGGCGAGAGGTGTTGCACCTGCAACGCGTACAGCTTCTGCTGCTTTGATCGAACTTCCACCTGTAGAGATCAGATCTTCGATGACAACCACTTTCTGTCCTTCGGTAATCAGACCTTCGATCAGGTTCTCCTTGCCGTGTCCTTTCGCTTTATCGCGAATGTAAGCCATCGGCAGATTCAGCTTCTGAGCCACCCAGGCAGCATGCGGAATACCTGCGGTTGCTGTACCTGCGATGACTTCTGCATCCGGATACTGGTTCCGAATGATTGTTGCAAATGCTTCAGCGATATCGTTGCGAATCTCCGGATAGGACATCGTTAAGCGGTTATCACAGTATATTGGTGATTTGATGCCGGATGTCCATGTAAATGGCTGCTGCGGACGTAACGCCACGGCTTTAATTTTCAAAAGTTGGGAAGCAATATGATTTGGAATCTCATTCAGTTCGATCATGCGTTCAACATCTCCTTCAAAATGGTTTCTACCGCTTCTCGCGAATTGGGAGCGCCTGTAATGGGTCTGCCTACAACAATGTAATGACTGCCTCTGGCGATAGCTTCACCTGGGGTCAAGACGCGTGTCTGATCTCCCAGACCACTACCCGCTGGACGAATTCCTGGAGTAACGGTGTGAAAAGCACTGCCACACGCTGCCCGAATTGCGGGCACTTCCAGTGGAGAAGCAACAACTCCATCCAGTCCGGCCTCTTGGGCTAGTCCTGCATAACGGACCACAGCAGCTTCCACACTTCCCGGGATGCCAATCTCGTTATTCATCGTTTCCAGACTTGTACTGGTGAGTTGGGTGACTGCAATGATCTCGGGCTTGCTAAGGGAAGGATCGGCAGCGATTGCTGCCTCAGCACCTTCACGTGCAGCACGCATCATAAGGGCTCCACCCGCTGCATGTACATTGAACATGTCTACGCCAAGACGTGTGATACTCTCAGCTCCGCCACGAACGGTGTTGGGAATGTCATGCATTTTCACATCCAGAAAAACGGAGTACCCTTTCGATTTCAGCTCCCGAATAAAGTCAGGTCCTGCTGCGTAGAACAGCTGCATACCCACCTTGAGATAACAGGGAATGCCCTCAAGAGCTTGTACCAATTCTTGAGCTTCTTCCGCTCCAGGATAATCCAGTGCCACCATCAGACGGCCAGCCATTTCATTGAAACTCGCTTGATTCATCACCAGCGCTCCCTCCACTTGCTCATTTTTTCCGTTTTTGCCCGATATAAAGGACATCCCGCCAGCCCGCAGGCTGACTGATGTCCTTCATCAGAGAGTTATTTATTTTACAAAGACAGGCATTGCTTCCGAAGAGAAGTTGATCGTTTGCAGCATGATCAACAGCGCACGAATCGTATCCAGTGAAGTCATACATACAATGCCGTTTTCTACCGCTTCACGACGGATACGGAATCCATCACGCTGCGGTGTTTTGCCTTTGGTGAGTGTGTTGAAGACAAAGTTTGCTTCGCCGCTACGGATCATATCCAGAATGTTCGGCGAACCTTCACTTAATTTGTTCACAGTCGTTACCGGAATGTTCGCTGCTTCAAGCGCAGCTGCTGTTCCGCCGGTAGCCATGATCTTGTAACCCAGTCTGTAGAAACCTTCGAGCAAAGGAACCGCTTCGTCTTTGTCTTTGTCTGCTACAGTTACTACGATCGCTCCGGTTGCCGGAATTTTCATTCCTGCGCCGATGAGACCTTTGAACAACGCTTTAGCGTAATTCGGGTCACGGCCCATAACCTCACCTGTAGACTTCATCTCAGGTCCGAGGGTTGGTTCTACACGACGCAGCTTCGCGAAGGAGAAGACCGGAACTTTAACAGATACATGATCCGATTCAGGCCACAGCCCGTCAACATAACCAAGATCTTTTAGTTTCACACCCAGAATGGCTTGTGTTGCCAAGTTCGCCATCGGAATGTTGGTTACTTTACTCAGGAATGGTACGGTACGGGATGAACGCGGGTTCACCTCGATAATGTACACTTGGCCATCATGGATAACAAACTGGATGTTGACCAAACCTACCGTTTTCAGTTCTTTCGCAATTTTGATTGTAATCTCTACAATTTTCTCTTTCAAATCCTGGGACAGATGTTGAGGAGGATATACCGCGATGGAGTCACCAGAGTGAACTCCTGCACGCTCGATATGTTCCATGATTCCCGGAATCAATACCGTTTCACCATCACAGATGGCGTCAACCTCAACTTCTTTACCCATCATGTAACGGTCGATCAGGACCGGATGCTCCGGATTGATTTTAACCGCCTGTTCCATGTAAGTCAGCAATTCAGCATCGGAGTATACAATCTCCATCGCACGACCGCCGAGTACATAGGAAGGACGAACCAGTACCGGGTAGCCCAGACTTTGAGCTGTTTCTACCGCATCATCAACGGAAATGACTGTTTTACCTTTTGGCTGTGCAATCTCCAGACGGGAGAGCAGACGTTCGAACTTCTTACGGTCCTCCGCCTCATCGATGCTTTCCAGATCCGTTCCGAGAATCGTTACACCTGCATTACGCAATGGTGCTGCCAGGTTGATGGCCGTTTGACCACCGAACTGTACGATAACCCCTACTGGTTTCTCCTGTTCAATCACGTTCATGACATCTTCGAAGAAGAGCGGTTCAAAGTACAGGCGATCCGATGTATTAAAGTCCGTAGACACCGTCTCCGGGTTATTGTTGATAATGACTGCTTCATAGCCTGCTTTTTGCAATGCCCATACTGCGTGTACAGTTGAGTAGTCGAACTCGATCCCTTGACCGATCCGGATTGGTCCTGAACCCAGCACCACAACTTTTTTCTTGTCTGAAGGAATTACTTCATTTTCTGTCTCGTAAGTTGAGTAGTAATATGGCGTTGTTGCTTCAAACTCAGCCGCACATGTATCTACCATTTTGTACACTGGGCGCAGGTTCTCTGCTTCCCGACGAGTTCTAACTTCCGCTTCAGTTGTTAATGTGCCTCCTGGTTGACCTTGCGCACGCAGTTCAGCAATGGCACGGTCTGTGAATCCAAGGCGTTTCGCTTGATACAGAATGTCGGAAGACAATTCGGATTCTTCGCGAATGCGATCTTCGAATGCGATCAGACCTTCGATTTTGTCCAGGAACCACCAGTCAATCTTGGTCAGATCCTGTAGCTGTTGCAACGTATAACCTCTGCGGAACGCTTCGGCAATCAGGAAGATACGCTCATCATCTGCTTTGATCAGACGCTCGTTCAGGGTAGCTTCGTCCAGCGTTTCGGCATCCTTCAGGTAGAGGCGATGTACGCCAATTTCCAAGGAACGAACTGCTTTGTGAATCGACTCTTCGAATGTCCGGCCAATAGCCATTACTTCGCCTGTTGCTTTCATCTGAGTTCCCAGTTTACGGTTCGCCGAGATGAACTTGTCGAACGGCCAGCGTGGGATTTTGCTCACGATATAATCCAGTGTAGGCTCAAAGCAAGCATACGTTTGGCCTGTTACCGGGTTCACGATTTCATCCAACGTGTAACCCATCGCAATTTTGGCTGCCATTTTTGCAATCGGATAACCCGTTGCTTTGGAAGCCAGAGCTGATGAACGGCTTACCCGTGGATTTACCTCGATAACATAATATTGGAAGCTGTGTGGGTCCAGTGCAAACTGTACGTTACATCCACCCTCGATGTTCAGGGCACGGATGATTTTCAGGGAAGCTGAACGCAGCATTTGATATTCACGGTCCGACAGAGTTTGGCTTGGTGCTACGACGATACTGTCGCCTGTGTGAACACCTACCGGGTCAAAGTTTTCCATGTTGCAGACAACGATACAGTTATCGTTTTTGTCTCGCATAACCTCATACTCGACTTCTTTCATGCCTGCAATGCTCTTCTCGACCAGACATTGCCCAATCGGGCTGTAACGAATTCCCGCTGCCACCGTCTCGCGCAGCTCTTCTTCGTTCGCACAGATTCCGCCGCCAGTTCCGCCCAGTGTATAGGCTGGACGCACGATGATTGGATAACCAATCTCATTCGCAAATTCAAGTGACTCTTCAAGTGTCGTTACGATGACACTCTCTGGTACAGGTTGTTCCAATTCACGCATCAGGTCACGGAACAGATCACGATCTTCCGCTTTCTCGATGGATGTCAACTGTGTTCCGAGCAATTTCACATTTTCACGTTCCAGCACGCCAGCACGAGCCAGCTCTACAGCCATGTTCAGACCTGTTTGACCACCCAGTGTTGGCAACAAACCGTCAGGACGCTCTTGACGAATGATTTGGGTTACAAAATCCAGTGTAATTGGCTCAATGTAGACTTTGTCAGCCATGTTTGTATCCGTCATAATGGTCGCCGGGTTGCTGTTGATAAGTACAACTTCCACGCCTTCTTCTTTCAGAGCCTGGCAAGCTTGTGTACCGGCATAGTCGAACTCGGCCGCTTGACCGATGACGATTGGACCGGAACCAATCACCAGGATTTTTTTGAGATCTTTGTTAATCGGCATGTTATTGTGCTCCTTTCACTGCGGCTGCCAATACGGCTTGACGCGGCTTTTGCGGGTTAGTGATCTTGTGCTCGCGAATCATCTCGATGAAGCGGTCGAACAGATAGCTGTTGTCGTACGGACCCGGGGCTGCTTCAGGGTGATATTGAACCGAGAATGCCGGGAATGATTTATGTTTCAGACCTTCAATGGTCTTATCGTTATTGTTGATATGTGTAACTTCCAGATCTGTACTCTTCACAGACTCTTCGTTTACGGTAAATCCGTGGTTCTGGGATGTGATGAAGCAACGTCCGCTCTCCAGTTCTTTCACCGGGTGGTTTCCTCCGCGATGTCCAAACTTAAGTTTTTCGGTGTCTGCTCCTGCTGCAAGTGCGAACAACTGGTGACCCAGGCAGATGCCGAAGATCGGGTATTCGCCAAGCAGTTCACTGATCATGTTAACCGCATGAGGTACGTCTTTCGGGTCCCCAGGGCCGTTGGACAGTTGAATACCGTCCGGGTTCAAGCGACGAATCTCGTCTGCTGTTACATCGTGTGGAACAACAACAACGTCACAGTTACGTTTGCTGAGTTCGCGCAAGATTCCTGTTTTAGCACCATAATCCACGAGCACAATACGCTCAGCTGTTCCCGGGCTGTTGTAGACATGCTCTGTAGAAGTCATTGGCACCTGGTTACGCAGCTCGGCAATGGTAGTATCTCCCATCATCTCCAGCAGTTCTTCCACAGGCTTCGATCCTGTTGTGAGAATTCCCTTCATTGTGCCGTGGTGACGAATCCGGCGAGTCAACATGCGTGTATCAATTTCGCTGATTCCTACGATGCCGTATTCTTTGAGCAGATTGTCTACGCTGTATTCCGCACGCCAGTTACTCGGCGTTGGCTCATGACGACGCACAACAAAACCGTGTACGTATGGACGAATCGACTCAAAGTCATCACGCGTAATGCCGTAGTTTCCGATCAGCGGATACGTCATGGTTACGATTTGACCGCAATAGGAAGGATCCGAAAGCACCTCTTGATAGCCTGTAATTCCCGTATTAAAAACGACCTCACCTGTAGTTTCACCTTCAGCACCAAATGCTTTCCCGGTGAACAGTGTGCCGTCTTCCAACAATAATCTTGCCTGTGCCTGCATCCCATTTCACTCCTCTGTGTTTATCAACGTTGAATGCATTGGGGTTGAACATGGGGGACGTTACGATTGTGCGGCTCCGCTGACAGAAAACCCTTTGATCGCTGTTATCCCCGGATTACTTTTTATCATTTTTCAAATGATGTAATCCGGTGATAAAGGCGAACGCTTTGCTTCTTCGGGTCTTTTCTGTCCGCTCCGCAGTTACGTTGGTGTCCAAGTTCAAAATCATGACATTCAACTTTGCTTTGTTTCGTATGTTAGACTCTCGGCATGATTTGCCTCGAGTTAGTTGAAAAGATGTTACTGGTGTAAAAAGTTATAGATTAAGTTTTAGAGTTAATTTGTTGTTTTAAAAAAGTTAAGAATACTGTTACTGAGTTAAAGATATAGAGTTACTGATTTATTAATTTGCCGAGTTACCGTTTTACTGTTGTACCGTGTTATTCCACACGCTTTTGCCATCCACCCATGTTTGTGTGGCCCAGCCTTTCAGCTTCCAGCCTGTGAATGGTGTGTTTCTTCCTTTGGTTGCAAACGTTGCAGGATCAACTGCTTTTTCCTCGTTCAGGTCAATCATCGTGATATCGGCTGGTGCTCCCTCTTCCAGTTTGCCTGTATCCAGTCGGAATACACGTGCAGGATCAGCTGTCATACGTTTCACCAGGAAGTCCAAGCTCCACAATCCTGTTTCCACAAACTTCGTGTACAGCAGCGGGAAGGCTGTTTCGAATCCTACGATTCCGAAAGGTGCCAGCTCCATGCCTTTGGCTTTCTCTTCTTCACTGTGTGGCGCGTGATCAGTTACGATCATGTCCAGCGTGCCGTCCAGCAAACCTTCGATACAAGCCTGCACATCGCGTGGTGAGCGCAGCGGCGGGTTCATTTTCCAGTTGGCGTCCATGCCTGGGATATCTTCATCCGACAACACCAGATGGTGTGGACATACCTCAGCAGTTACTTTAATGCCGATGGACTTCGCTAGACGAATCAAGCGAACCGATTGCTCTGTACTTACGTGACAGACATGGTAGTGAACTCCCGTTGCTTCTGCGAGCAGGATATCACGGCCAACGTGGATGGCTTCGGATTCATTTGGAATCCCTTTGATGCCATGACGCTTCGAAAACTCACCTTCCGTCACATATCCACCAACAACCAGTGAGTCATCTTCACAGTGAGCGATCACTGGCATATCCATGCTTGCCGCGAGGCTCATGGCATCCTTCATCATTTGAGCGTTTTGTACGCCTACACCGTCATCTGTGAATCCAATAGCGCCTGCTTCTTTTAATGCGGCAAAATCGGTAAGTTCACGACCAAGTTCATTTTTTGTAATGGCTGCATAAGGCAACACTTTAACCAGATCAGCTTCTTTGGCCTTATCCAATACCAGCTTCACAACTTCCGCTGTATCTGTAACTGGTCTCGTGTTCGGCATGCAAGCGATTGTTGTAAAACCACCTTGTGCTGCTGAACGGGCACCTGTCTCAATCGTCTCTTTGTGTTCGAATCCAGGTTCACGCAGATGCACATGCATATCGATCAATCCCGGAATGACCAGTTTGCCTGATGCGTCTGTCACACTTTGCGCTGACTTTTCGGCATCCAGTACGGCTTGGTCTTCCAGACCAGCGATCTTTTTAATTTTACCTTCATCTATAATGATGGTTTTCCGTTCAAGTTCCCCTTGTTGGTTCAAGACGTTTGCGTTTTTTATAATCTGTAGCATAATTGCCCTCCGCTTCGGTTCTGTCCGGCTTACCAGGCAAGCCGGATGATTTTCTTTATCGTGTACTCTCTTATTGCTCTATAAGAACTACCGTACCGTCAGCCTATGACCCACAGCCAGACCCTGTTACAGTTTCATCGCACGTTCCATAACCGCCATGCGGATTGGAACGCCGTTTGCCATCTGCGGGAAGATCCGCGATGCTTCACTTTCCACAACCGCGTCATCTACCTCGACGTTGCGATTCACTGGAGCAGGGTGCATGATAATGGTGCTTGGTTTTAGGCGTGATGCCCGTTCTTCCGTCAATCCGTAGTGTTCGCGATAATCCTCAGCTGAAGTAATTAAGCCATGTTGATGACGTTCCAGTTGAACCCGGAGCATCATGACTACATCTGCATCCAGCGCTTCTTCAAGACCGACATAAGGAGCATGCTCTGCGAGTTCCGGTGCCTGCATCGTTTGCGGTGCACAGAAGCGTACATCTGCACCAAACTTTTGCAGTGCCCACAGGTTGGAACGAGCTACACGGCTATGCAGGATGTCACCAATGATGGAAACACGCAAGCCTTTCAGTTCGCCAAATGCTTTCCTCATCGTGTAGAGATCCAGCAACGCCTGTGTGGGATGCTCATTGTTGCCGTCTCCGGCGTTCACGAGTGGTACATTCACTTTCTGAGCCAGTTGTTGCAGAACCCCTGCCGGTTTCAACCGGATCACGCCTGCATCAATGCCCATCGACTCAAGTGTTCGTACCGTATCGTAGATGGACTCTCCTTTTTCCACACTGGATGCGGCTGCCGTAAAGTTCAGCACTTGTGCGCCCAGACGTTTCTCTGCCATTTCGAAGGAGAAGCGGGTACGTGTGCTGTTCTCGAAGAACATGTTCGCAACGAAGCGTGATTCCAGTACAGGAACCAGTTTCTCTTTCTGCGCTTCCCAGTGAGCCGCTCGGTTAAGAATGGACTCGATTTCTCCTCGACTAAGTTCCTTCAGTCCAAGCAAGCTTCGGTCTCTCAATGCTGTCTGTGTAATCATTATGCTTGCTCCCCCCGGTTCTGAGTGATCTTGACTTCGTCCTGTCCGTCCGTTTCCATGAGTGCAACTTCGATCTCCTCTGATTTGGAAGTCGGCACATTCTTGCCGATAAAATCAGGTCGAATCGGAAGTTCCCGGTGTCCGCGGTCTGCGAGTACAGCCAGCTGAATGTTCTGCGGTCTTCCACAGTCCATCAGGGCATCCATCGCTGCGCGAATCGTCCGTCCGGTATAGAGCACATCATCGAACAAAATCACTTTTTTGTTATGGATCGAAAGTGATTCAGGTGTCATAATCAACATTTCCTTGCGATTCGCTTTATTTTCGTCCAAGCGGTCATCGCGGTAAGGAGTCACATCCAGCTCTCCCCAGGGGACTTTGGCGCCCTCGATTTCTTCAATCTTGGCGGCAATCCGTTCTGCAAGGTAAACCCCGCGTGTACGGATACCGACCAACACACAATCGTCGATTCCTTTGTTTTTCTCCAATATCTCATGGGCAATCCGTGTTAATGCGCGGCGGATCGCCGTCTCATCCATAATGACATGTGTCTCTGTGCTCATGCGTTCAGCCTCCTCAGGATTTCCCTTCAGCATCATGGCCCCGTGACGAGGAGAAAAAAAAAGACTCCTTGCCGTGTTTATTGGCAAGGAGTCTCCGAACTTCAGACCGCTCTGAAGAAAGTTTACTCTCGGGGATGCATCGCTTCATTTGCCGCAGCAAAAAAAACGATGTATCGTTCACGTTACCTTGCCAGTCTCACGGGACTGATTTAAAGGTGCTATTCATGTCGTTCATATTGCAGGACCTCACAGGGTTCTGTAATCAATATGTCCGTTTGTCTTCATGAATTATGACAGAAAGACAACCCCCTGTCAACACCTCACCATCGCAGGTGAAAACCCTCTGCTACGTTCTTCTTAGAATCAGCAGTTAGGCTGAAAAACATCCATGCACAATACATCTCATTGGTTATTCATAATTATACAACATTTCTGCATATTTATCCATAGGCAAATGAGAAATTTGATATAACCAAAATAAACCTCTTACTGTACTCAAAAGAGATAAAACACTTCTTTTTAGAACAGACAGTGAGTTTCATTTTACGCAATATATGAAGGCTCTGAATTAGTACCAAGTGAAATGGGTACAGTTTATAAACATGAACCCATTATTAGATACTGCAATAATACCGATATACATAAGATTCACAAATTTACGACATAGAAATAAGTTACGCCCTACATTTATGTACATTTAGGAGGAAGTCATGCGTCACATTTGGCACGTTTACAAAACAGACTGGTTGCATATTCTGAAGGTTCCCACAGGTATATTTCTAATTGTGGCTATTATTCTACTGCCCGGGGTGTATGACTGGGTCAACGTGAAGTCCGTCTGGGACCCATACAGTAATACCCAGGGGATCAAAATTGCGGTGACAACTGAGGACAAGGGTGCGACTGTTGAAGGAACCCATGTTAATATCGGAGACGAACTGGTATCCAGCCTTAAACACAACGAAAAGCTGGGTTGGACTTTTGTGGACCAGGCTGAGGCTAATCGGGGTGTGCAAACTGGAGAGTATTATGCAAGCCTGCTCATTCCGGGGGACTTTTCATCCAAAATTACAGGCATCGTTGATGGGAAGCTGGAGCGACCGGAAGTAATCTATACCGTCAATGAGAAGGTGAATGCCATTGCTCCTAAAATCACAGGCTCTGGTGTATCTGCCATAACAACACAAATCAATGAAAATTTCACTGAAGCCGTCAGTGAGGCCGTTCTGACCAAGCTGAATGAAGCCGGGGTTGAGATTAATTCCCAGCTTCCAACATTACGCAAAATGGAGAATGGCATTTTTACGCTGGAGAAAAATCTTCCGGCTATTCAAGCCGCAGGTCAAAAGGTTCTGGAAGTAGAAAAAGACATGCCCGAGATTGTAAAAGATGCTCAAAAGATCGTTGAAATCGAGAAAAAACTGCCTGAAATCAATGAAGCAGCACAGTATGTGCTCAAGGTGCAGGAGTATTGGCCACAAATTAATGATGCGGCTTCCGAAGTGCTGGCTATTCAAGGGCGGATACCGGATATACAAAAAGCGGTAGAACGCATTCGAGAAGTGGATGAAAACTTTGGCCAGGTATCAGATGTCATCCAAACGGCGCTGGATAAAACCAACAAAGCTCTGTCTATCGTAACAGCAGCAGAGCAAGATTTGGACAAAGTATCACAAATCGCTGGCAACGGGATTGAGCTTGCAGAGGGATTAAATCAGTTCGTGGATTCCAGTGAAGAAGCGTTTCAGACAATTGGCCCGACGATCCGCCAAAATCTGCTGCTGGTGCAGCAGATTACTAACGCTGCAGGAGACGTATTTGCACAATTGCAAAATTCGGATCTTAATAACCTTCCTACAGTAGAAGATCTCGACCGGATTGCTTCACGTTTAGGGGTTGCGGTAAAACTCGTGGACAGTATGGCAGAACTACTGGGCAACATCAATAACTTGCTTCCAAGCCAACCACTTGCCGATAAAATCGCACAACTGAACTCCATCTCAGATAAACTTCAGTTGCAGATCCACTTGGCTGGCATCATCAATGATGCCATGCGTCGTAATACAACTCCACCAACAGATGTCATCGCTCAGTTAAATACTCTCTCGAAGGACATTAGCAGCGGGATTGCCAATATCTTAAGCACCTATGAAAGTGAAATATCGCCTACACTGGCAGCTGGTGCGGATAAGCTCAGATCTATCCTTTCCACTTCAGCAGAAACTCTACAAGGAGCAAAGGATCGTATTCCGGATATTGCGGACATTCTTGCATCTGCCAAAGAAGGAATTACGTTTGGGCAGACCGAGTTGACAAAAATCCAGAGCGAACTGCCTCAAATACAATCTAAGATCCATGAGATATCAGAGACACTTGCGAACAAAAGTGAAGGTTTTATCCAAGCTTTGAACACAGTGTCTTCATTAATTCAAAACGATCTGCCCAAGTTGGGAAACAAACTGAACGAAGCAGCTAATTTTGTTCGTAATGATCTGCCTACTGCCGAGAAACAGATAGGCAAGGCATCCGATTTTGTACAGAATCAGCTGCCGGAGGTCGAAAAAGGAGTTCACCGTGTTGCCGCGCTTGTACGTGATGATCTGCCAGCATTGGAAAGTGCCATCAGCAAGGCTGCGGACAAGCTCAGGGAAGTTGAAGGTAATAACCAGTTTGCCGAACTTGCCAAGCTTCTGCGCGGCGACATTGAGGAAGAGAGTGCTTTCCTTTCGAGTCCCGTGCAAATCAAAGAACAACAGCTTTATCCGATTCCGAATTATGGATCGGCCATGTCACCATTTTATGGCGTGTTGTCCTTGTGGGTTGGCTCAACACTGCTGATTTCTCTGCTTCGTGCCGAAGCTGAGAAATCAGGGGGAAAGTTCCGGGGATATGAATTGTATCTTGGACGTCTCGCTACTTTCCTAACCATTGGATTGCTCCAAGCGGTATGCGTCACCTTGGGAGATATCTTAATTCTGGGTACTTATGTCGCAGATAAACTGTGGTTTGTCCTGTTTGCCATGTTGGTGAGTACCGTATTTGTCACCATAACGTACACCCTGCTGTCCGTTTTTGGGAATATCGGAAAAGGGATCGCCATTATCTTCATGGTGTTCCAGTTCTCCAGCTCCGGCGGTACGTTCCCAATCAGTATGACATCACCCTTTTTCCAAGCATTGAATCCGTTCATGCCCTTCACGTATGCGATCAGTCTGCTGCGTGAGTCGGTCGGCGGCATATTGTGGTCTACTGCCATCAAGGATATTCTGTGGTTGTGTATGTTCATCGCGCTGAGTCTCATTGTTGCTCTCGCTTTGAAACGTCCACTCAGCAGTCTCACCAAACGTTCAGCCGAGAATGCCAAGAAGACCAAAATTATTGCTTAACTCATTTGCTCAACACTAAATAAGAAAAGGCCATTGGACTTTCCATCCAATGGCCTTTTCTCGTTTCATTATATGAATCGATACATTTACTATTTGACTATTTCACTGAGCGTTCCTGTTCCAACTGATTATAGGATTGTTTGATTGTTGTTAATGTTTCTACATGGCGATAGATGTTGTTACTTGCCGTAACGATAACACATAACATGATCAAGCCTATAACCACTTTTTTCCCCAATCCCGGACGAAGGCTGATGACGAAACTTCCACCCAACAGGAAGAACGCAAACAGATAATGTCCCGCATACAGGTACATATCGTATTGAAACACAGCTAGACCAAAGCCCACGACTACATGAAGCAAAAAGGCAAACAAAATATATGGCACAAGGGTCCACACTTCTCGTTCACGAATGCCTTTAATGAAGCCCATGAATGCCAGTAGTAAAATAAAGATACCTGTCATCTGCACATGGATTGGATTGGAACGGGATAGATCCGTAACAAAGGCCGCCATGCCCGGGTCCAGTAAATGCATTTTCGGTGTCAGCATCGGATTAATAGTTAACATGTTCAATGCTTTCCAGTGAACAGCGAACTGGAATGGCGTTGCATAGCTGGTTCCACCATTTTGAATGCCCAACAGCCAGTTACTAACCCAGCTGCGACCTCCAAAGGCAACGTACTGGACGCCAGTTAATACGACGATGATCAGAACCGCTAATGCCATGATACCGATGTATTTTTTCAAATTCGCCTTATTGCGCCATGCATGCATATTGAAGAATGTGGCAGCAGCAAATGGTACGATATTGGTCGAGGTTAGTCCAAAGTTAATCGATGTAAGCAATGCATTGGGTACATAACGTACGTCCTGACGCTCACGAGTATACTGCATGTAAACCACCGACAACAGAATAACGAACTGTACATAAGGATACGAATCCGGGATCAATGCAGTAAACATTAAGTAGGAACTGAAACCAAACAATAAGGCAAACAGTAGCGGTACGATGGTCGGTTTATCTTCTTTTTGACTCAGGAACAGATACGCCAGCACCACCGAACCCGCATTCACCAGCGATTGCAGGATTAGAAAGAACCAGTTGCCTCCCAGCAGTTTCGCTACAGCCGCAAGGGTGACAGCGAGAAAGGAAATCAGCGGATGGATCACTGAAGAACTGTTGTCCCCATAATACATTGAAGGATCAAAGTTGAATAAATTGATTGGAAACAGCGTTGTATTAAATGGGGTATACGCCCCAAGCACCTCTGCATTATTTTCAATGTACAGAACATACGAGCCGTTCATTAAACCATAGAACAGAGCAAATCCCGCAAACAGGTAAAAAGCTGTCCAGTTGGCTCTGCGATTATAAAATAAGTAATCTAAAAAGTTCATGCTTTCATTTCACATCCTGATTAATTAAGTTCTAAAATACCAATAAACATAGGCCACCCATAATACATGCCACGCCTATCCAGCGTAAAGGGCCCACGGTCTCTTTAAATATCAGCCGAGCTATGATAAGAGTCCACACATATGTTAATGCGTTTGCAGGCAACACTACGGTTAATGGAAGAAACTTCAGCAATACAATATTCAGCAACGCGCCCGTTCCGTAGAATCCAAGTCCCATGAGTACATGCAGACGATTGCGACTGGAAGCATAAGCTTTCAGTCCGGCCCCACCCAGTGCACCACACAACGTCATGACAATTAATACGGCAACCATCCAGCTATCGATCAACACTGGTTAGTGTCACCCCGATTCCAAGCAACACAACTGCTGCCAGCTTCTGCATCGTAATTTCTTCCCCAAGCAAAAAATACCCATAGATTAAGGCAAATACGTAACTAGCACACATCAGAGGATAAGCAACAGAGAGTTTTTCCAGAGCAAAAGCTTTAATCATCAAAATCGCTCCAAGTCCATAACACAGAAAACCAACACCCAGGTAAATCCACTCGGTTAGTCCCCATTTCCAGAGCAATTGACCTGTTGCTGTCAGAAAAGCGGAAACGAGCATTAACCATTTACCAGTATGACGCGATTTTATTTCCCCCACGTTAATGCCTCCATGTCCGGAACACGCTTGTTAATAAAGTATCGTTGACTCACAAGTTGCATGACGGGAAGGTCGGATAAGGAGTCAGAGTAGGAACATGACTGGTCATAATCAATGACCATATTCTTTTCACTCAGATAAGCCTGAATTCGGCGTACCTTCTCTTCCCCTTTGCAATTGCTGCCATCAACTCTGCATGTGTAACCATTCTCATGACGGACAAGTTCAGTTCCAATTACATGATCCACCCAGGGAAAATTATTAAAGTATTTCATATAGGCATGCGGAGATGCAGTTACCAGCAAGACATGATACCCTGCTTCTTTGCGATGTTGCATCTCTACACTGGCCTCGGCAAAAATGGACGTACGCAAGCGAGTATCAAAGAAATGTTCGAGATCTTTTTCAGACATACGCTCAATTTCTTGAAAGTAGGATCGTTTGACTTGTTCAACCGTCATGAAGCCTGCCTTGAATAACACGGTATGTAATGCAATGACAGGTAATCTCCATACCTGCCACGGGTAACGGCGAACACCGTAATGCACAAATTGAAACATGGAATCACTGCGTATGATCGTTTTATCAATATCAAAAATTGCGACTTTCGTGCTTTTCACCCTGATCCCCCTCAGCCTTTATTCAAAGATTGCAAAGATTGTAACAACACTTATCACATACAACATAACCGTAATTAATATAGGCTTGTCCTCAAACAGCACACGATCGGGCGAACCTCCCTGGTTCTTCATGTGGATCAGATACAGGTAACGGAACATGCCGTAAATGACCAATGGAATCGTCCACATGAGATGAATGGTTCGATCTGAAGTGAATGTGAACAGGGAATAACTGATAATCGTAGCTGTCGTCACAATTGTATTGAATTGATCCAGTAACGTAATGGAGTAGTTATCCAAAACCTTACGATGTGATCCCGTGTTTCCCTCAAGCAACGTGAGTTCATTTCTGCGTTTTCCAATGGCCAAAAACAACGACAACAGCATGGTACAGATCAAAAACCACGGTGTGAATGGCACATGGATCAGCACACCACCTGCAATGGCACGAAGTACAAAGCCGGCTGCAATGGTCATCATATCCAGGATAACGAGATGTTTCAGCACAAATGAATACGATACATTCAACAGGAAATAGACGATACATAACACCCCGAATAGAGGGTTCATCATGAAGGCCGTTCCTACGGAAAGGATTAATAGAATAATGCCAAACAACAAAGCATGACTCGGATTCACCTGCCCAGAAGCCATAGGACGATACCTTTTCACCGGATGCTGTCGATCCCTGTCTCGGTCTACAAAGTCATTTAAAATATACACACAGCCTGCAACAAGGCTAAATAGAATAAAACCAAGCAACGTCGCAAGAATGGTTTCAGTCCGAATCTCCTCAAAAGAAAATAGTAACGCAGCAAATAACAGCAGATTTTTAGTCCACTGTTTGGGTCTTAACAATCTGAATAATCCTGACACTGTACTGCCTGTTCCTGTAGCCGGTGAGGACACCGTACTTGTTCGTGATGATAACAATTGTAATAACTCCCTTCAACAACAACTTCTGTATATAACAAATAACGTAAAGATCTAATCATATGTTGCTTGTATAATTTTGTAAAGGGAGTAAATGAAAAAAATCTAATATGGGCATAAAAAAAGAGACCGTTTCCGGTCTCTTCGTTAGTACATGATTTAACTATTGGGTGATGCGATTAAAATTCAAATTGTACGTCGCTCAGACGACGTTTGATCTCAGCAATAACACGTTTCTCTTCCTCTTCACCCTTCGCTTCAAAGGTTACGGAGAAACGAACAAAGTTACCGGCATCATCCCAAGGTACGGATGAGATCAGTTTCTCACGGATCAGGAATTGGGAGAAATCTTCGCCGGATTCAAAGCGACGTCCGCCAACGACACCTTTTGGTGCTTCTACATACAGGAAGAATGAACCTTTAGGTTTTTCAGCCTGGAAGCCCAGTTCGTTCAATGCGGCAACGAGCATGTCGTGACGACGGGAATATTTCTCTGCAATTTTTTCCGTGATCTCAGGGTGATTCAATCCATAAGCAGCAGCCTTTTGAATCGCGATGAACTGACCGGAGTCATTGTTGTCCTTCACATCACTGAATGCTTTGACTACAAGCGGGTTACCCGCTACAAATCCGATTCTCCAACCCGTCATGTTGTAGGACTTGGACAGAGAGTGTAGCTCTACGCCGACATCCTTTGCACCAGGTACCGACAGGAAGCTGAACGGTTTTTTGCCATCATACGTCAATGCTGCGTATGGAGCATCATGTACAACCACAACATTGTATTTCTTAGCCCATTCCACAACTTCAGTGAAGAACTCCACCGTCGCGCTTGCGCCTGTTGGGTTGTTCGGATAGTTCAGGTAGAGCAACTTCGCACGTTTTGCGATGTCTTCCGGGATAGCCGTCAGATCAGGCAGGAAGTTGTTTTCTTTCGTCAATTGGATGTTGAACACTTCTCCACCCAGATACTTCGTATGTGTACCCATAACCGGGTAACCTGGAACGGTCATGATCGTAACATCACCCGGATTGATGAAGCATGAAGGCATCATCGCCAAAGCCGGTTTTGAACCAATGGAGTGTACGATTTCAGTATCTGCATCGATACCTTCTACGTTGAATACGTTTTTCAGGTAGGAAGCAGCAGCAGCTTTGAATTCAGGAATACCATTGTCGGAATAACCACGGTTCTCAGGTCTGGAAGCTTCTTCTGCAAGTGCAGCTACAATGCCTGCATCCGCCATTTCGTCCGGTTCACCTACACCAAGGTCAATCAGTTCCACATCGGGAAAATCTTTTTTGGCCGAAGCTTTGGCACGTTTGATTTTCTCGAATTTATAAATGTTCGTGTCTTTACCATAGTTGGAGCCACCGATACGGTCGGCAAAATTAGTCTGAATGTAAGTTTCTTGGTATTTATCGATACTCATAACGTTGTTCATCTCCTCATTTGACGCAAATTTCTACACTTTAATATGAAGCATTTGCGTGATCAAAGCCATGGACAAAGTATCCGAACATTTGTACTTTCTTGGAGCTGTTAACGACTGCGTAGCGAGGCGAGCACGTCTTCCATATCTTGCGGAATCGGAGCTGAAAATTCAAGGTATTCTCCCGTTGTTGGATGCACAAATCCAAGAATGGCCGCATGAAGAGCCTGTCCTTGCATTTTGATGCCTTTATTCCGTCCATAAGTTGGATCTCCTACAAGCGGGTGACCAATAAATTTCATGTGAACCCGAATCTGGTGAGTACGTCCTGTCTCCAGTTTCAATTCCAACAAGGTGTAATCATTAATCCGCTCAGTAACGGTAAAATGCGTAACGGCATGTTTACTGTTACGTTCCGTTACCGTATACATTTTGCGGTCATTGGTATCCCGTCCAATCGGTGCATCAATGGTCCCTTGATCATGGTTAAGATGACCATGAACGAGCGCAATATACCGTCTATTCACCGTATGTTCCTTCAACTGAGCAGCCAGTGATGCATGCGCACGATCGTTCTTGGCAGCCATGATCAGGCCGGATGTATCCTTATCAATACGATGCACAATACCAGGACGCAACTCCCCATTAATACCCGAGAGGTCTTTGCAGTGATGCATAAGTGCATTAACGAGGGTACCCGATGTGTGTCCTGGTGCCGGATGCACCACAAGACCACGCTGTTTGTTGATCACGATCAGGTCGCTGTCTTCATATACCACTTCCAGCGGAATATCTTCGGCAACGATCTCCACAGCAGCTGGTTCTGGAATCTGTAACTCAACTAGATCCCCTTCGGATAACTTGGCATTGGCTTTGACTACAGCACCATTTACCGTAACCATTCCGTCTCCGATCCACAATTGAACTTGGGAGCGAGATACGTTATCTACGGCTTCCGTAATATATTTATCAATTCGTTCTTTTTTATGTTCAGCGGCAACGGTCCATTCCATACGTTCATTGCCATTCATTAGTTCTTCGTCGTTAATCTGTTCCTTATTCGGATTACTCATGATGTTCATTCCCTTCAATCTTCGCGGCTGCTTTTTCGCGCCGTCCTTCAAGCAATGTCTCCACTATGATCAACCCTACACCGATGCAGATTGCCGAATCGGCGATGTTAAAAATGGGAAACGTATAACTTCCAAAATTAAGTTGTACAAAATCTACAACTTCTCCGGTCAATGCCCGGTCAAGGAAGTTGCCAATTGCTCCACCAAGCACCAAACTAAGCGCCACAGGCAGCAATTTGTGCGGGGTATCTTTTACCTTTTGCAAATACCAAATCAAGGCAACGACCACAATCAACGTAACCACGATAAAGAACCAACGCTGGTCTTGCAGAATGCCAAATGCTGCTCCTGAGTTACGATGTGATGTGATGACAAAGAAATTGCCGATGACCGGAATTTCTTCTCTGAGTTCCATCCGGGTTGCAATCAGATACTTGGTTCCCTGATCCAATAAAAATACGATAAAAGCAAGGATATAATACACCACGTTTGTTTGTCACTCCGTTCTTGTCTTTTCCAAACGATACCAGGCTTACGCCAGACTTGTTTATTGTAGCACAGCTGTTTGGAAATCGTCCACGACGCGCTACATCGCAATGCTTATGGCAAAAACGATAACATTTCCCTTCTGTAATCTTGCCCTCAATGGCACATCCTACAATAGAGTCAAAATCCGGATTCCAGCATGAAAGCAGAAAGGGGAAAATCATGTCACATTTTACTAACAAACAACTGCAATTTCTACGTTCCCAACTGATGTCCGATAAGCGCGATATTGAACATAGACTTTCGGAAAACGAGCATTATGGACTTGGAGACTCCCTTAAACTACAGACAGGTGAATTATCACCAATTGATAATCATCCTGGAGACATAGCCACGGAGGTGTATGAACGCGAGAAAGATATTTCCCTGCTGGAACATGATGAATTCCAATTGGAACGAATCGATTCTGCACTGCACTCCATCGAAGAAGGACATTACGGTACATGTGCGGTCTGCCAGCAACCCATTCCTTATGAACGCATGGAAGCTGTCCCCTACACCAAATACTGCAAAAAACATCAACCGGAAACCGTTGTCTCTGAGAACCGCCCTGTAGAGGAAGAATTCCTTGCCCCGGCATTTGGTCGAACCAGTCTGGACGAGCGAGATGATCAAAATGGCTTCGATGGTGAAGACACTTGGCAGATTGTTGAAAGTTGGGGCACATCGAACTCACCAGCCATGGCTGAAGGACGCGATATCGACAGCTATGATGTTATGGCGATTGAAGCTACCGATGAAGTGGAAGGCTGCGTTGAAGCGTACGAAAGTTTTGTTGCCACGGACATCTATGGTCATGACGTCTCCATCGTGCGCAATAGGCAATATCGTCAGTACCTGGAGAACCGTGAGGGCGAGGGTCTGTTAGAACCGGATATGGAGACGGATGACATTTACTAAATGCACTTTGATATCTTTCACCTTTAATTACTAATCGCTTAGTAAGTGTTCATATCAAGCTGACGCTGGACAATGCGCACAATATCAGCGATGTAATCTCCAACAATGGGAAGATTGAGCGCCCCAAGTAGCTGCAAAACGTAAATGATCGTTGCTGCGAAAAAGGTAAACCCAATCGCAATCCCCACACCTCGTGCGGCTCCTGACAACAGGTTAAGTCCAATCAATTTCCATGGTCTGTTCAGCAATTCTGTGTATTGCGCTATTCGTGAACGTTCCAGTTCATTCGCCAGACGGTTCGTCAGGGTATGTAACTCTTCAATTTTGTCATGCGAATTCAGATTATCTGATGTTGATTGTTGTGAAGTGGATGCGGTTTGCTTGTCATGTTCGCTCATGTTTTGGTCAGTTCCTTTGATCAATATAGATTGACTGCACTATAGAATCATTGCCTTATTGCCTAAAAAACAAACGAGCCCAGATACAGGGAATATGTCCCTGCCTCTGCGGCTCGTTTGTTTATACTCTATATTCTGTCCTAATTGAATGGGACATGCTCCGAATTACGCTTCGATGTAAATACCGATCGATTTGCCTCCGGCTTCAACGCGTTCCATGGACTCATTCGAGCCAAATGTAACTTCGGTTACGAGAACATTTTCACGCAACACATCATCAAACGCCTGAATAGCTTCCTGAAGGGATGCATCCACATCCAGTGTCAAACGTACTCTTTTCTCAATCGGCAGATCCAGACGTTTCCGGGTATCCTGCACAGCACGAACCACTTCACGGACCCAACCTTCCTGTTCCAAGGCTGGCGTGATTTCGGTATTGAGTGCAACCGTCAGACCGTAACCTGATGCTGAAGCAAAGCCAGATTTGGCCTGTTTATCAACCAATAATTCTTCGCTCGTCACTTGCAGCTCTTCGCCTTCTGGAGAAACGATGTTCAGCACACCCTCCGAAACCACTTTACGCGTCTCATCAGCCGACATTCCTTTGAAGAAGTTTTGCAGGAACCCTACGTTTTTACCGTATTTCTTACCTGCGACCTTCAGGTTCAGCTTCAATGTAAAGTCAACGAATTCCGCATCATTATGCTCCGTACGGATTCCTTTTACATTGATCTCTTCTTTGATGATCTCTTCATAACTTGTCAGGTCAAAGCCTTTATCCAGGGAAACGATCAATTCGGACAGTGGCTGACGTGTCTTAATGCCTGTTTCGTTACGAACGTTACGGGCAAGTTCAACCACGCGGCGAGCCGTCTCCATATCCTGTTCCAGTCCTGCATCAATCAGCGCTTCATTAGCTACCGGATAGTCTTCCATGTGCACACTCTCACCTGTTGCAAGGTTCAGATAGATGTCTTCTGCCAGCATCGGTGTGAACGGAGCAACCAACTTCGCAGTAGTCACCAGTACCTCAGTCAATGTGCGGTAAGCGTCCAATTTATCGTCTGTCAGGCCACTTCCCCAGAAACGGTCACGGGAACGACGGATGTACCAGTTACTCAACTCATCAACAAATGCTTCAATCGCTTTGGAAGAGTTCAGATAGTCGTTAACCAGCAGCGCTTTTTCTACAACCAAGATCAGGCTGTTCAGTCTCGACAGAATCCAGCGATCCAGCTTGTGTGCGGACAGTTGGAACGGGTGCTCCTGTGGATCAAATCCATCAATGGTAGCATAAAGCGTCAGGAATGCATGGGTGTTAACCAGCGTATCCACCATTTTGGATTTGGCTTCCCCTACGATACCTTTGGAGAAACGTTTGCTGTTCCACGGTGCACTGTCAGACAACAAAGCCCAGCGAAATGCATCTGTACCGTATTCTTCAATTACTTCCCAAGGATCGATAACGTTACCTTTGGATTTGGACATCTTCTGTCCGTTCTCGTCAAGAACGTGTCCTGTAGCCATAACCGCTTTGTAAGGCGCTTTGCCTGTCAAAAGGGTGGAAACCGCCAGCAAGCTGTAGAACCAGCCACGTGTCTGGTCAATCCCTTCACAGATCATATCCGCAGGATACTGCTGTTCGAATACTTCTTTATTTTCAAATGGATAGTGTTGCTGGGCAAACGGCATGGAGCCGCTGTCGAACCAGACATCGATCACTTCCGGTGTACGTTTCATCTCATATTTGCCACAAGAGCTCATGACTTTAACGTCATCCACATATGGTTTATGCAATTCAAGATTCTCAGGCACATCACCTACCGCACGGGCACGCAATTCCGCAATGCTGTGTGGAGCAAATTGTTCGCCAGTCTCCTCGCACACCCAGATGTTCAGCGGTGTTCCCCAATAACGATCACGGCTGATATTCCAATCCACCAGATCCTCAAGGAATTTCCCGAAGCGACCTTCACGAACGTGACCTGGGTACCAATCCACTTCACTGTTGTTGGCAATCAATTGGTCCTTGATCGCTGTTGTTTGGATAAACCAGCTGTCCATCGCATAGTACAGAAGTGGTGTATCACAACGCCAGCAGAATGGATAGCTGTGCTCATATTTTTCTTTGCTGAACAAACGTCCATGCTCAGACAGATATCTTACGATATCAATATCACAATCCTTCACAAAACGTCCGGCAAAGTCAGTAACCTCAGCGACAAATTTACCTTCCAAGTCCACCATGTTCACAAAGCTGATCCCATTCTCACGGCATACCCGGTAGTCATCTTCACCATGGGCAGGAGCCATGTGTACGATACCCGTACCACTTGCATCCGTTACAAAGCTTGCACCCAGAATGATGTTGGCCTTCTCAGCCTGTACGTAGTTGAACGGAGGATCATACGTTTTGCCAACCAGGTCAGCACCTTTCAGTGCACCGATGATCTCATACTCACCCTTGGTATCTTTCATCACTTTTTCAACCAGATTGGTTGCCATGATGTACACTTCATCACCTTGACGAACACGGGAGTAGTCCATATCCGGATTCACGGCAAGTGCAACGTGTGAAGGCAGTGTCCAAGGTGTTGTCGTCCAAGCCAGTACAAATTCTCCGCTGTCATTCAGTTTGAATTTCGCTGTAGCGCTCAAGTCTTTGACGTCTTTGTACCCTTGTGCAACTTCATGGGAACTCAGTGTTGTCTGACAAGATGGACAATACGGGCTCACACGATGACCACGATACAACAGGCCTTTCTCGTGGATCGTCGCCAGGATGTTCCATACACTCTCGATGTAGTTGTTATCAAGGGTGATATACGGGTTATTCATATCCGTCCAATATCCGATACCTTCTGTCAGATCACGCCATTGTTGCTCGTATTCGAATACGCTCGCTTTACATTCGTTAATGAATTTTTCCACGCCGTAATCTTCGATTTCCCACTTGTGGGAGATACCAAGCTTTTTCTGTACACCCAGTTCTACAGGCAGACCATGTGTATCCCAGCCTGCTTTACGAACAACACGGTAACCCTTCATCGTGTTATACCGTCCAACAAAATCCTTGATTACCCGTCCCAGTACGTGACCGATATGCGGTTTACCGTTTGCTGTAGGCGGCCCTTCATAAAATACGAAGTTTGGCTTGCCCTCCCGGTTTTCGATGGATCTTTTGAATGTATTCTCCGTTTTCCATTTATCTAACACGCGTAATTCTCTGGCACGTGCCTTCTCTTTGACGTCAACTCGTTGCATGATGATTATCTTCCCTTTCTTTGGTTGGATTGTGGACCGTCCACAAAAAGCGTTTCAATCCCCCTAAATCCCCCTTGCCAAGGGGGACCCCATAGGCGCTCCGCCCTCTGGACACCCGGGATGGGTTGTCGTTGGCGGATCGGTGGCGGTTATGGGCGAGGGGTGGATGTGCGTAGTGGCGGCCATTATGCGGCTGTTCCCTGCGTGAACGCCTCATGGGCGTTCGCCTTAGCGAAACCCGTGTGCCGGGTGCTTCGCTCCCCCGGCAGGTGGCTCTCTCCTTGAGGTCCTTTCCGGCCTCATGGACGTTCGCCTTTTTTGGACACAAAAAAGCCCCGTCCCTGGAAAGGGACGAGGCTATACTCGCGTTACCACCCTAATTCTGTTCATCACAAACCACATCCAGGCAAACCTGGGTATGTTCTGTCATCAACAGCGCTTATGCCCCGCTAAACTACTGCAGGGTGCCGTTATAACGTACGGCTTACGGTTCGGCTTACACACGGCAATCATAATCACCGCTTCAGCGTCACTTCTCCGGGGAGATATTCGGCTATAACTCATCCATTGGTTTGCACCAACCACCAACTCTCTGAGGGATGAGATCATAACGTACTGAACCCGTCATGGAATCACTATTCATTATGAATATAGTTATAGCCTCTTTGCAGACAAAAGTCAACCAGGCGACAGACTAATAAATTTCTTTCATCTCCCGCTCACGGTCACGCACTTCCTGCTCCCGGCTCTCCAGCACTTCCCAACCATCCTGAGTCAACAGTTCAAGCTGCGCTTCAACAAGCGTGCGGAAACGGGCACGATAAATCGAGGCCTGTTTTTTCAGTTCTTCCACTTCCAAAGCAATTTTGCGAGATTTGCCCAACGATTCGTTCACGATCCGGTCTGCATTTTTCTCTGCTTCCTTCACGATCAACTGCGCTTCTTTCTTCGCATTACCCTTCACATCATCAGCAGCTTCCTGCGCAATGATGATCGTTTTGCTAAGCGTCTCTTCAATTGTAGAAAAATGATCCAGTTTCTCCTGAACGGACAGCAACTGATTGCTCAGCTCTTTGTTCTCGCGAATGACGCCTTCGTAATCTTTGATGACTTGATCCAGGAATTCATTGACTTCATCCTCGTCATACCCGCGCAAGCGTCGGGAAAATTCCTTGTTGTGTATGTCCAGCGGCGTTAATGGCATGCTGTCCACCTCCTGTTAAAGTTCCTTCCCGTCCAGAGAAGGTTTGCAGCATATGGGTCCCACCCAAGGGGCCGTATCGTTGATGCCTAACCTTGGCAACGTATACGGATTGCAGGATCAGAATTGCATCCTCCAACGTTCATGTAAAGCTTTGACTTAATGTTTATCGGATACACCGCGTATTTTCTACACCTTTATGATAAACATTTCGACAAGAAAGCGGATTTTCCTGCAACAGACTCAGGCAAATTTGCCAATTTTCACTCGGCAACGTCCTTTTTTGGTCATCCCATCCTGTTCCATAACCTTGAAACGGCCAAATCCCTGAATCGATACAACATCACCCGCTTTTAGCAATTTGGAGGGATCTTCCTCAACTTTCCAGTTCACACGGCAACGACCAGCTTTGATCGGCACCAGCACTTTACTGCGACTAAGCCGATACACATCTGCGCAGATTCCATCCAAACGAAGAGAAGCGACCGTAATGTCCATCGTCTCCAGTTTACTCTCTGACCATCGCATCTGATCCAAAGGAAGTAACTCTGTGAACACATGTAACCGATGCACCTGATTCAGTTGAAGCGATAAAAAAGCGCCGGTTTCCGCCGCCACCACTGTATGGCAACCGTCCTCCAGCACTTGGATATCCCCGATCTTTCCACGTTTCATCCCAAGCCCGAGCAGGGAACCCATATAGTCCCCATGCTCCAGCTCCGAGATTTTCTGATCATCAGACGTAATACTGAGCACCTGCATACCCATATCCTCATCATCCAGATACATATAATCAGGTGCAACCAGCGCACGCTTGCGTTCAGCAGCCTCGTAACCACCATCCAGACGAATCTGAACGTCGTTACGGCGATTGGCAAGAGTCTGTAATATAAAAACCTGTCTTGGATCAAGAAAGTCAGTTAGCTTCATGTCATGATACTTACCCGCCTGCTCAACCCAATCCGAAGCCTTATCTACAAAATCCCGCTCATCATGGCTAAAATGTTCGTAAATTTCACCGCTCATCTATGTCACCCTACCCTAATATGCAAAATACCGAAGTATGGAGATCAGCCCATTAAGCGCAAGTTGCAGAACGATCAGCGCCACAATCGGGGAAATATCCAGCACACCGAACAAAGGCGGTATAAATCGGCGAAACGGTCTTAGATATGGTTCCACTAATTTGCCCAGCCATTCACCGATGAAGCTTTCCCGCGCATTGGGAAGCCAAGACATCAATATGTAGACAATGACCATGTAAAAGTAAATCTGGTATAACGTGTACAGCACGCTTTCAATCTGATACAAAAGTGGCTCACCTCATTCTGTTATAATCTTGCTCGCTGTCAGCCAGTATTTCCGTAATTGATCCCTGAATTTCAACCGTATCTGGCGTACAGAGAAAAATGTTTCCGCCGATTTTGGAAATACCGCCACCCAATGCATATACCGTGCCACTCAAAAAATCAATAACGCGCAGCGCTTGGTCCTGGCGAATTCGTTGCAAGTTCACCACAACGGTACGATGCGAACGCAGATGGTCGGCAATTTCCTGAGCCTCGTCATAAGAACGCGGTTCATACAGGACAACTTTAACATTTTTCTGGGAATGAATGCTCACCACATTATTCCCCCTTTGGTTTCTACGTTTATCGAGACTGGAGGTTTCAGCTTCCTGATGTTCAGATTCATTTTCCTCCTGCGCAGCCATTCGTTCACGTTCCACAATCTCTTCCTCTTCCTGAAGTCCGAGGAAATTCATAAATTTATTCATTACGCCCATCGTGAACCCTCCTCTTTTCCTACGAGAATCGATCCTAGCCGTACCCAGGTTGCACCTTCTTCAATGGCCACTTCAAAATCATTGGACATCCCCATCGACAGTTCAGTCAATGGTTCTGCTGTAAGGGCTTGTCCATTCAGTTGATCTCTCAGCTCACGCAATCCACGAAATACGGGACGCGTCAGCTCCGGATCTTCCTCATGAGGTGCCATGGTCATCAGGCCAACGACCTTGAGATTGTTGAACGAACGAATATCACGCAAAAAAGAACTTGCCTGTTCAGGCTGTAAGCCATACTTGCTCTCTTCACCCGAAATATTCACCTGCAAAAACGTTTCCACTTGGATGCCAAGTGAAGCTGCTTTTTTATCCAACTCCTTCGCCAATGACAAACGATCCAGTGAATGTATGTAACGAAACTTGCCAATCACGTCTTTCACCTTGTTTGTCTGCAAATGACCGATAAAGTGCCAGGTACCCTGCTGACCAAAAGCTTCCCATTTGGCCTGTGCATCCTGCCACCGGTTTTCTCCAATATGCTCAAGACCATGATCCAGCACCGATCCCGTTGTTTCAAGTGAGACATATTTCGTGACCGCAATCACATTCACATCATCACGATGACGGTTACTGCGCCGACATGCGTCCTCGATCTTCTGATTTACCTGTTGAATACGCTCCTCCAATGACACAGAGGGTCACCTCTCTTCCAGCCCAATCCAGCTCGCCATCCGCCCTGTAACACCATTTTCCTTCCGATAGGAGAAAAATAGTTCGGGATGACAACTTGTACACCATGTTGTACATTCGATATGATCCGGCATTATTCCTGCTTTCATCATAATGTGTCGATTACATTCTTTCAAGTTTAACATCGTTTTACCGTTATTCACGGCTCGATATGCTTGTTTAGAAGCAGAACCCTTGTATTTATCATTAACCGGGGAATCATCAAACCAAACCCGTACATGCTGCATGACCGCCTCATCCACTTCATAACAGCAATCCCCAATCGACGGACCGATTGCAGCTCGAATGTCCTGCCTACGGCTGCCATACTCCCGTTCCATCGTCTCCACCATGGATACAGCGATACCCGCGACTGTACCTTTCCAGCCGGCATGAGCAAGACCTACCGCCTGTTGCACAGGGTCATAGAAATAAAGCGGAACACAGTCTGCGTAGAAAGAAGTCAACAGCACACCAGGCACATTCGTGACCAAGCCATCCGTATCCTGCAACGCAGATTGACGATCAAGTAATCCTCTGCTCCGATCTTTAGCGGTAATTACAGCCACATGTTTGCCATGCACCTGCTCTCCACAGGTCCATGCTTCTGCTGCAAAACCAAGCTTCTCGGTTACAAGCCTGCGGTTGTTAAGTACAACTTCAGGATCATCCCCCACATGATAAGCACAATTAAGCGTAGCATACGGAACTTTTCCAACTCCACCATGTCTCGTCGTAAACCCGACTGACAGCTGTTCAAATTGCTGTGTCCAAGGCTCAACATATAATAATAACGGATCAGGACCGAAATCTGAATTTGGGTTCTTGGTCCGTTCAAGTAATTCTTTATCCAATACAAAGGGTTCCATTATCTCACCTCACCACTTCCAGTGTACCAAATGAGCCACATTCTGTCTCATTTATATCGTTCGACGCTGATTACGTTCCGACCGTTCAATGCGTTCCACTCGCTCTGTGCGGTTATGCTGCTGTTCATCATACAGGCGCGCTTCGCGATCACGCTCGTCATACGTATTTTCCTTCACCTCATCCATCTTCACCAGTATCACATCTGAACCAATCTTCACAATGTTTCTCCAGGGAATCACCAGATCCGTTCCCCCGCCAAAAAGACCCATAAAACGGCTGTACCCCGGCACAACAATCGCTTCAATTCGTCCCTGCTTCAGATCCAGCTCCAAATCACTGATCTGACCGAGGCGTTTACCATCCGTAATGTTAATGACATCCTTTGTTTGAAAGTCCGAGATTTTCATGCCTCGTGCCGCTACTTCGCTCGTATTTACTTTCATTCATTCCCGCCCCCTGTTATTCCTCTTCTGCCCGTTCTTCACGCTTCTATACAATATATGTTTCGGGGGCGAAAAATGTCCTGTTTTTCATCGAATGTGGAAACGGTCCAAAACAAAAAGACGACCAACGGTATACACTGTCCCGATTGATCGTCCTTCTGCCTTTGCATCGTGTTATGACTTTACATGTTTTTGCATCTGCTGTATCGCTGATTTCTCCAGACGTGATACCTGAGCCTGGGAAATGCCAATTTCATCAGCCACTTCCATCTGGGTTTTCCCTTCGAAAAACCGCATCGACAGAATCATTTTTTCCCGCTGACCAAGACGATGCATCGCTTCACGGAGTGCAATTTCCTCGATCCATGACACATCTTTGTTTCTGTCATCGCTGATCTGATCCATAACATAGATCGGATCTCCACCATCATGATAAATCGGTTCGAAGAGCGAGACCGGGTCCTGAATGGCGTCCAATGCAAAAACAACATCTTCCTTCGGCACATTCAGTACTTCCGCAATTTCGAATATCGTCGGTTCCCGGGAATTTTTATTCGTCAGGCTGTCACGGACCTGAAGTGCTTTGTAGGCAATGTCCCTCAAGGAGCGAGATACCCGAATTGGGTTATTATCACGCAGGTATCGACGGATTTCACCGATAATCATCGGCACCGCGTAGGTTGAAAATTTGACATTCTGGGATAAATCAAAATTATCAATGGCTTTCATCAGGCCGATGCAACCAACCTGGAACAGATCATCGACAAACTCCCCCCGATTGTTAAAACGCTGAATGACACTGAGTACCAGACGCAGGTTGCCATTCACTAATTTCTCTCTTGCTGAGCGATCATGGTGTTGCTGAAGGGAATGAAACAATTCCCGCATTTCAGTGTTGGTGAGGACAGGCAATTTTGCGGTGTCCACGCCACAAATCTCGACTTTGTTTCGGGTCATCGTGATTTACCTCCCAAGGAGAAACATTAATGTACATTATCTCCGGGGCAGGCTTTTTTATTCGTACTTGGCACCCTTGCCAGTAATACCCATTCTGACCAATGATGTATTTCAGACCATTTTATTGAACTCCTTGCGAAGTCTTTTAATGATTCTTTTTTCGAGTCGAGAGATGTAGGATTGGGAGATTCCGAGGAGATCGGCTACATCTTTTTGTGTCTTTTCTTCCCCATCCGTCAGGCCAAAACGAAGCTCCATAATCATTCGCTCGCGCTCCGTTAATTTTTCCAGTGCCTTGTGCAAAAGTTTCCGGTCTACCTGCTCTTCAATATTCCGATAGATTGTATCGTTTTCTGTACCCAATACATCGGATAATAATAGTTCATTTCCATCCCAATCAATGTTGAGCGGTTCATCAAAAGAAACTTCAGTTCGGATCTTACTATTACGTCTCAGGTACATCAAAATTTCATTTTCGATACAACGTGAAGCATAGGTTGCCAGTTTGATTTTCTTTTCCGGGTCAAATGTATTAACTGCCTTGATCAATCCGATCGCTCCAATGGAGACCAAATCCTCAATATTGATTCCTGTGTTTTCAAACTTTCGTGCAATGTACACCACCAGACGCAGGTTGCGCTCAATGAGCATCGCGCGAATGGCCGAGTCTCCCGAGGATAATTTTTGCAGCAAAAATTCTTCCTCTTCCCTTGTCAAAGGCGGCGGAAGTGCCTCACTTCCCCCAATATAATAAATCTCTTCACTTTTGAGTCCCAACAAAAATAACAGACGGTAATATTGCAGCTGCGCCACCAGTTTCCATTTCACAAGCATGTACGTTCCTCCTATACCACATTCAGCGGCTTTTCTGTTGCTCCCGCAGAGAGAGCCGTAGACTGCGCAGAAGCAGCGTCTTGCACAAGTTCAGGATGAATCACGGCCTGGTATTTCCCATCCGACGACAAAACACCTCCATCCAGCCCAATAAGTACCCTTGTCGTCTCATAACATGTTTCCTCCATCGTCACCTTCACCCGGTCCGGCTTCATTGCCAGCATAAACGCAGTCCCTTTGTTAATGCCCCGATAAGGCACCAGCCGCAGTCGATCCTGCCACTGAAAACTTTCCTGATCAAGCTCCAGAATAAGGTTGTCCGGCGCCTCGTCCTTGAGTCTACCCTTCCATGAAGCGGGTAACATGTCTTGCCATAACGAAACCTCCATTACCATGACCGGCATGCGCGATAAGGGATCTGTGAGTTGATTGCCCGTATCCAGAAGGCCTGTACAAGAAATGACTACCTCATCGATGCAGACCTCAACTTTACCCAAATAGGTCGTCATGCGATCCGTTTTCCGTTTTGAACTCTGCACAGCTTTGAATAAAAACAGGATAGAAAAAAATACGATAAACGTGAACCAGAAAGCAATTTTCAGATCAAATGACATACCGCCAGAAGCCGTGAACCAAATGCCGTTAAACAACTCACCGGAGCTCTGAAGCATGTAATGCACACCCAGAATACCTCCGGCAGCGACAAAATTAATCACATAGAAGGTACCGAGCGTCCTCGCAAAAGCCTGCAGACCTTTAAAACCAAAAGCAATCGTAAGCATGACCAGCGAGAACCCGAACTTGATCAGAAAGGTGAACATAAAATCAAACTCCGGTACAAACATCATGACCACGTATAATGCACCCACAATGGCTGACAGCAACCATCGCCACCAAACCAGCTTTGTCTTGCGCATCCAAGCGGTCATTCCGATGAGTGCACCGTCAATACACAGGTTTGTCAAAAAAATTAGATCCACATAAACAACCAAAGTCTTCACCTGCCTGCGCGCAACATATCGAAATACCGGTACCCGATATCCTGATATTCATGAGCATATTCACAAGTATACGGAGCCCCCTGTTCAAAGTCTGTCTAATCATGGGGGTGTGGTTCCAACTTTTTTTGTCGGAATTGCTCAGGCCCTTTGTTCAGAATTTGTTCATTGCTGTATGCTATGATATCTAAATAAACAGAAAAAACCCGGTCGCTCCATAAGGAGTACCGGGTTTCCAATAAATTGATTTGCGTATTAATCGTTGTTATTATTGCGTGAACGATTGCGTAAAAATGTCGGAATGTCCAGCTGATCATTGCTCGGCTGATTTCCGAAAGGACGCAGGTTCGGCGAACGCGTATCCGTCGTCTCCGCTGTTGCTGGAGCTGGCTTACGTCCTGGTGGTGGTGGAGCAGGTTTATCTTCAAAACCGGTTGCAATAACCGTAACCTTAATCTCCTCTTTCAGGTCTTCGTCAATGATGGCACCAAAGATCATATTCACTTCCGGGTCGGAAGCAGAAGTTACGATCTCTGCCGCTTCGTTCACTTCATACAGGGACAGATTAACGCCACCCGTAATATTCATGATTACACCGCGAGCACCTTCAATAGAAGTTTCCAACAAAGGACTCATAATGGCTTTCCGTGCTGCTTCTGCGGCACGATTCTCACCAGTTGATTCACCAATCCCCATAAGGGCTGAACCACGTTCGTGCATAATCGTTTTGACGTCAGCAAAGTCAAGGTTGATCAGACCCGGTACAGCGATCAAATCAGAGATACCTTGTACAGCTTGACGAAGTACGTTATCCGCTTGACGGAATGCTTCAAGCATAGGAGTCTTTTTGTCCACGATTTCGAGCAAACGATCATTAGGAATCACGATCAGTGTGTCGACTTTTTCCTTGAGAGCTTCAATACCTTGCTCTGCATGGCTGGAACGCTTGCGTCCTTCAAATGTAAATGGACGAGTTACGACACCAACGGTAAGTGCACCACACTCTTTAGCGATTTCGGCAATAACCGGAGCCGCACCTGTACCTGTACCACCGCCCATACCGGCTGTAACAAATACCATGTCTGCACCTTTCAACGTGTTCATGATCAGATCGCGGGACTCTTCCGCTGCTTTTTTACCTACATCCGGGTTGGCGCCAGCACCAAGACCACGAGTCAATTTATCACCGATTTGCAATTTATGCTCGGATTTCGCCAGGTGTAACGCCTGAGCATCCGTATTTACCGTAATAAATTCAACACCTTGTACACCATTTTCAATCATACGGTTGACTGCATTGCTTCCGCCGCCGCCTACACCGATGACTTTAATTTGAGCCAAGCTCTCCATCTCGAAATCAAATTCCAACATATTATTCCATCTCCCCCTCAATGTGCATGGATGGCCCGTCCAATTTTTGATTTGAACCGAATCAATTTCATATATCGACGAACGAAAGCGTTTATTTTAGTACCGGCGCATTCAGACGGCTTCAAGAATGTATGAAATGGATCCAACCTGTTATATAAATTCGCTGAACATATTCTTCAGCCGCTCGAAAAGACCGGGTTTTTGCTCCGATTCCTGTGCCGTATTTGGCTTCGGACGGTTGGTCGGTTTCTTGTTGTTATTATTGTTGTTGTTATTTCCACCGCCGTTATTGATCGAGGGACGAATGCGCAAACTGCGAATTACACTGTGCAATATGCCGACTCCGCTTGTAAACCCGGGGTCACGCACACCAATATAATCCGGAACTGCAACTCGTACCGAAGCAGCAAGCTCATGCTGAGCGACCTGCAGAACCCCCGGCATAGAGACCGTACCTCCCGTTAGTATATAACCTCCAGGAAGCTCGTTGTAACCAAGACGCTTCACTTCTTGGGATATCATCTGGAATATTTCTTGAACCCTAGGTTCAATAATTGCTGCCAGATCCTCCTGTGAAAACTCCTTGTCTACATTACTGCCAATTCGGGTGACTTTGAACATCACATCCGCAGCAGCATCATCCAACCAGGCGCAGCCATATTTCAGTTTCACCTTCTCCGCCTGATCCGTTAACGTGCGTAAGCCATAGGCGATATCATTTGTTACGAATTCCCCACCTATAGGCAACGTTGATGTTGCAACAAGACTGTCTTCTTCAAAAATGGCGATGGTTGTTGCACCTGCTCCAATATCAACAAGCACTGAACCCATCGTTTTTTCATCTTTGGACAAAGCCAGTTGACCCGCTCCAAGCGACATGAGAACCAGATCGCTTACTTTCAGACCCGCTTTTTCCACGCAGCGCAAAAGATTATGTATCGCGGTTTTTGCACCCGTAATGATCGTTGCTTCAACTTCCAGACGAACACCAATCATACCACGGGGGTCCTGTATGCCCTCCAAGCCATCTACAACATATTGCTTGGCGACAACATCAATAATTTCCCGTTCCGGCGGAACTGCAATGACTTCGGCTGCTTTCAACACCCGTTCCATGTCTTCTTCTCCGATTTCACGATCCTCGTTAGACACAGCCACGACGCCGTGACTGCTCATCAGTCCGATATGATTTCCCGAGATTCCAACATACACTTCGGATATTTGAATACCTACCATACGTTCTGCATGATCCACTGCGTTGCGAATCGACTGCACCGTCTGATCGATATCTACGATTACACCTTTGCGAATTCCCTCCGAGTCGGCAGATCCAACTCCTATAATATTAAAGGTTCCATTATTCATTTCCCCAATAATAGCGCGAATTTTGGATGTACCGATGTCCAAACTAACAATGATGTCATTGTTGCTCAAGTCTGTGGCACCTCCTGACTCCAATAGTAAATTACGTTCGAATTTAAACACTCTTAAAACATATTCAACACACTTCAGGCTTTCCCTCTTTTTTCTACAATGTTTTTGGGTGTCAAAATCTGGTTGCCAGACATAAAACATTGAAGAAAAAAGAAGGAGGCAACTCATGTGCCATAAGTTCAAGTGTATCATTTTTTCTTCATCTCAGAAAGAACAAGTTTCATTGCTCTGACGGGGTCAAACCCCGACCTGCCTAGGCTTTCATATTCAGTCCAGCCTCATGATGGCAAAGATCAGGGGCTTGCTCCTGGTTCAGCATCATCTTCCGGGTCATCCGGGATGAAAGGGACATAGGTATCTGCCTCAAGCATGGTGATTTTCCCAGGCCGTTCGGTCTCAATCACCTGATTCAGATACTCCACTTTATCCGATAAAAGAGAGACGGTTGTAATCACTTCAAACTGCGATTTGGTATACATCCGAATCTGATCCGGAAATGAAGGCGTTGGATTTGGAATAATTTCTGAAATATCCGTCGTTAATTCATTCGGAATTTTAGCCAGTGTCTGGCTCAGTTTGGCTTTGAGTGGATCATCAGCCTTCCATTGGGTCAATATGGGCTTCTCCACAGCAACACCAATTGTTGCCGGAACCGTCAAGCTTGTCCCACTGGCTAATATCGCTTTTAGCGTACCGTCAGAACCAAGCTCATAAGCAACCGTGGCATATTCCTGAACTTTGATATGGATAATCCCCGGAAACTTTTTGTCCACGGTAACGGTGGAAATCGCCTTGATAGTCTTGAGAAGCTCAATAACCTCGGCAGTACTTGTCCCAAAAAATTGTTCGCCTTCTTTCAGTCCGCTTTTCTCCAGCAGTTCTGAAGTTGCTGTATATACATTACCCGTAATTTCAATTGCCGAAATCCGACTCATGGAAGAACGAAAGAATAATACAGCCAGCAATACAATAAATAATAATAAGAGAATAATTACAATTTTGCGGCTTGTGTTTCCTTTTGGCCGATTCTTCTTCAGAACCGGAATTTGACTTTTAGGCATAAGTAGCGCTCCACAAAGCCTCAGGTCCCCTCCCTTCAAGAAGGGGACGCCAAGGACGTTAATTGGCAAAATCCAACTGTTTCGAAACGGGCGACTGTCGCTCAACCGATGCTCCAAGACTTTGGAATAACTTCTCGATCTGATCGTAGCCCCGGTCAATATGATGCACTTGCTCTACAACCGTTTTGCCTTGAGCAGCCAGACCAGCAATGACCAGAGCTGCACCTGCACGAAGATCGGTTGCTTCTACTGTAGCCCCGTACAGACGGGGAACACCACGGATAAATGCTGCGTTCAGATCGACTGAAATATCAGCCCCCATCACATTCAGTTCATCCACATGTTTAAACCGGCCCTCGAATACCGTTTCCTTCATCACACTGAATCCGTCTGCCAGACTGAGCAGCACCATGATTTGCGATTGCAAATCTGTCGGAAACGAAGGATACGGAGAAGTCACAATACGGTCTACTGATTTGGGACGGCTCATACAGCTCACCGTCATTATATCATTGCAGACTGTGATTTGAACACCAGTGCGCTTCAATACATGTATAAGTGAAGTAAGATGAGCAGGATTGCAGTGTGTAAGCGTAACATTGCCTCGTGTTGCTGCTGCTGCAATCATCACGGTTCCAGCAACGATTCGATCCGGTATAATCTCATAGGAACAAGGTTTCAGTTTCTCAACGCCATTGATCGTGATTGTATCCGTTCCTGCACCAATAATGCTTGCACCCATAGCATTCAAAAAGTGTTGCAGGTCCTGGATTTCAGGTTCTCTTGCGGCGTTGCAGATGGTTGTCGTCCCTTTAGCCATAACGGCTGCCATCATGATATTCTCCGTCGCTCCCACACTTGGGAAATCCAAATGAATATCTGTACCCACCAGATTGTGCCCATGACAGATAATCTGTTGGTCCTGCTCTTCAATCAAAGCTCCGAGCGCTTCCAGGCCCCGGAGGTGAAGATCAATTTTGCGTTCTCCAATGGCACAGCCTCCTGGCTGATACACTGACACTTGCCCAAACTTAGCCAGCAATGGTCCCATCAAAAAAATGGAAGAGCGCATCTGCTTCATTAGATCTTCTGGCACATCATATGACCGGATAGACGAGGTATTAATCGTCACTGTTCCCTGTTCATGCCGACACGTGCATCCAAGCCGTTCCAGGATATACAGCATCACTTCAATGTCCAGCAAGTGTGGAACGTTATGCAGTGTAACTTCTCCATCTGCCAACAAACTTGCGGCCATAATCGGTAAAGCGGCATTTTTTGCTCCATGGATGCGTATGGATCCTGAGAGGGGTTTCCCGCCTTCAATCACCAATTTGTCCAATGTATCACCTCCGGGGTTTACCGCTCACCCACTACGAAGACTTCCGGTACCAGGTTAATACCGTTTTGAGATGATATAGTGCTCTGTATCTGCTGCATTAGGGTGATAACGTCCTCTGCTGTTGCTTGGCCTGTATTAACAATGAAATTGGCATGCATGTTGGATACCTGTGCGCCTCCCTGGGTCATTCCTTTCAGCCCTGCTGCTTCAATCAGACGGGCCGCATGATCACCCGGTGGATTTCGGAATACACTACCTGCACATGCCATCTGCAGTGGCTGTGTGCGGCGTCGGCGATCTTTGTAAGCCGCCATCGTTTCCGAAATGACGTTGCGCTCTCCATGCTGGAGTTCAAACGTAGCTTCCAGCACGATGCCTCTCCGATCATGCAGAACAGAGTGGCGATAGGCAAAATCCATGTCCTCCTTGCTGTAACGTACCAATTCCCCTGTCTCCAGTACAATCTCAGCGAATTTGAATATCCGTGACACATCCGATCCATGCGCGCCTGCATTCATGTATACGGCTCCACCGACAGTGCCGGGGATACCGCTGCCGAATTCCAGACCGGTCCATTCCTTTTTGGCAGCAACCACGCTGAGTTTAACAAAAGAATGCGCCGCTCCGGCGGTTACACCGCCTTCGTGAAATTCGGCATAATCAAAGCCCTCGCCTGGTTTCACCACAACACCACGTATTCCTTTGTCTGACACCAGCATGTTTGAGCCCCGTCCAAGCTGCATCCACGGAATCTGATACGTGTGAAGCAATTGAACGAGATTCATCATCTGCTCTTTATTCTCGGGAATGACCAGTGCATCCGCAGGACCGCCGATCTTCCATGTGGTGTATTTGGCTAGCGATTCGTTTTCAAGAACTCTGCCAACATTATTCTGGGATAGTAACGATATCCACTGATGCATGTTTGCTTCCTCCTTCGCTTCAAAACCGATGAGCACGGTATGTTCTGTTGTTACAGACCGTGTTCTGGCGCCATGGAACGATGGTCACGATTTATACGGTATCTTATGTCAGCCCCGTCTTGTGTGTGACAATCGCCCACAATCACACTTTATCGGCGTGCAGCAAGACGCTGAATTTCATGAACAAGCACTTCAGCTGCATCGGGTTTCCCCAGTTTCCTAGAGGCTTCAGCCATTCGTTTGCGTCCCGATTCATCATTCATAATCTTGGCGATGGCTTCATACAGGACTTTGCCTGTAAGATCCTTCTCCAGCATCGTGAGTGATGCGCCTCCACCTTCAAGCGTGCGTGCATTGGCTTCCTGATGATTATTAGTCACGTTAGGTGACGGAATCAGGATCGAAGGAATACCCAGTGATGTAATCTCCGCAAGGAATGATGCACCTGCGCGGTTTACAATCAAGGATGTGCAGGCAAGCACCTCAGGCATATTATGCACGTAAGGCAGGACATGCAGGTGGTTTGGCATCGTACCCAATGAGCTGCGAATGGCTTCACGCGTTTCATCAAAATAGGTATCGCCTGTCACGTAAACGACATGTACATCGTCCAGTTGTTCCAGCATTGGAGCCATGTCCACCATGGCCTGATTGATTGCTTTTGCCCCGCGACTGCCACCAACCACAAGAACAACACGGCTGTTCATCGGTACACCTAACGTGGCAAAACCACGATCACGGCTAGCTTGGGCTACCGTAGTCGCTCGCGGATTACCAGTGTAGATCACCTTTTTTGCGCCGGAAAACGATTTTTCAGAACCTTCAAAGCTAACGGCAACCGTGTCCACATAACGCATCAAAAATTTGTTCGTCAGACCAGGGATGGCGTTCTGTTCATGAATTATACTCGGAATCCCCAGTTTTGTTGCTGCATATACCACAGGTCCACACACATATCCACCTGTACCAATCACAACATCCGGTTTGAATTCCTTCAGCATTTTTTTGGACTTGCGTACTCCTTGAATGAAACGCATGACCGTCTTCAGGTTTTCGATGGACAATTTCCGTCGAAAGCCCGTAATATCAATGGATTTAAAAGGAATATTTTCTTGGGGAACCAGCTTACTTTCCAGCCCTCTGGTTCCTCCGATGTATAGAAATGTCGAGTCCGGATTCTCCGCCTCGCATTGTCTTGCTATGGCAACGGCCGGATAGATATGTCCACCCGTACCGCCACCGCTTAGAACGACTCGCATCGCATAGTCACCTCGCATAACGGGATAAATTCACTAAAATGCCCAGTGCTGTGAGCATGAGGGTCAATGATGACCCGCCGTAACTGATCAGAGGCAATGTAATGCCCGTAACAGGCATCATGCCAATGACAACACCAATGTTAATAATGACCTGTACGGCGACCATACCTACGATACCAACACCAAGCAGACTGCCGAAGGCATCCGGAACGGTCATGGCTACACGCATCCCTCTCCACACCAGCACCAAAAACAACAATAATACAATCATTCCACCTATAAAGCCGAGTTCTTCGGCCAAAATACTAAAAATAAAGTCCGTTTGCGGTTCAGGTACATAACTGTACTTCTGCCGGCTCATACCCAGTCCCAATCCCGCCAGTCCTCCAGGACCAATCGCGTATAAGGATTGAATGATCTGATATCCGGCACCCAGCGGATCGGACCACGGGTCCAAAAACGCTGTGATACGCTGCAGCCGATAGGGTGCTGCTGCAATCAAAGCTGCAAACCCGGCTACGCCGCCAAGAGCAAGCAAGCTTAGATGTTTCATTCGCGCTCCGGCTGTGAAAATAATAAGCATCGCTGCGCCCATCATCACGGTGCCAGTCCCCAAATCAGGTTGCAGCATAATAATCCCAAAAGCCAAACCGATCAATCCCAGCGGTGGCAGAAGCCCCGTTGTGAAGGTTTTGATTTTACCCGGTTCCTTGCTCAGCCAGTGAGCGAGAAACAGAATCATGCCCAGCTTCATGAATTCTGAGGGCTGAATACCAAACGAACCAATGCCCAGCCAACTTCGTGCACCACCGCGAACCACACCGATTCCAGGAATGAGCACCGCAATGAGCATTATAAAACAGGCAATCAATATAGGCTTGGCATATTTCCTCCACACCCGGTAGTCTACATTAGCAGTTACGAACATGGCCACAAGCCCAAGCACCGCAAACAGGGCCTGTCTTTTTACAAAATAAAATGAATCGCCATAGTCATGAAAGGCAAGCACCGAGCCCGCACTATATACCATAATAATGCCGATGGCAAGCAATGCCAAAATACAAATCAGCAACCAAATATCTGGTGCCGGTCGCGTCTGTTTCATCAGGAGGCCACCCCTTGCATGGAAGTAGGGGCTTTTCCACCCCCCTACTTACAAGTTATGCGCCGCCTCTTTAAAAATGCGTCCCCGCTCTTCATAGGAAGCAAACATGTCCCAACTTGCACATGCCGGGGATAACAAAACGACATCTCCAGCAGTGGCAAGCTTCGATGCTTCCTGCACAGCAACGGTCAACGTCCGGGCAGCGTCCTCCTCATTATCGACGACCTTAATTTGCTTTAATCCGGCAAGTTCCGCGACCTTGGCAATTTTTGTCCGTGTCTCTCCAATTGCAACGACAGCTTTTACCCGTTCCTGGAACAAGGGTAACAACTCCATCATGTCTGACCCACGATCCAACCCTCCAGCAATTAATACAACCGGTTCCTTGAACGAATTCAGGGCCATAACCGTAGCTTTCGAATTGGTCGCTTTGGAGTTGTTGTAGTATGCAGAGCCGTTATACTCCAGGACATACTCAAGTCGGTGTTCAACTCCCTTGAAGTCTGCAAGTGGAGCAGCCAGCAACGCAGGATCAGCTCCTGCCGCTACGGCAATAGCCACAGCAGCCAGTGCATTCTCCACATTAAATCGCCCAGGAAGGCCAATGTCCTCAACGTCGATAATGATGTGGTGATCTCCGTTTTCATCTGCGTAAATTACCTGACGCTTCACATCATCCTCTTCTCCATCCACATAAGGAGGATCTGCATACACACCTGTATCCAATTTCTCTGTCACGGAGAAGGGGATCAATCTGCCTTTGATGTAAGGAACCAGACCACGACATACCGCATCATCCCAATTCAGGATGGCTACGTCGTCAGGCTGCTGATTGGCGAATAGTTTGGCTTTGGAAGCCACATAATCATCCATGTTCCCGTGATAATCCAGATGTGTCTCAGCAACGTTAAGCAAGCTGGCAATCCGGGGACGGAAATCAACCGTTCCTTTGAGCTGGAAACTGCTAAGCTCAACAACCATCCAGTTATCTGGAGAAGCTTGCTCTGCCGCTTCACAGAGAGGTGTTCCGATATTACCGGCAACGATCGGCTTGAGGCCGGCATGCTCCAACATTTTACCCACCCAAGTGGTGGTTGTTGTTTTGCCGTTGGAGCCCGTAATCCCGATCATGGGTGCAGCACATAGATGATAAGCAACCTCTACTTCGGTCAACACTTCAATGCCCAATGCCAAAGCTTGCTGCACAGGAGCAGCATGGTATGGGATACCCGGGTTTTTGACAACCAGCTTCACACCACTGTGAATCAGATCATCCGGATGCCCTCCGCATACAACAGAAATTCCCAAAGCCTCCAATTCGGAAGCTTCGGGACATTGATCTCTCTCTTTTTTATCATTTACTGTAACCTTCGCTCCGGCGCGATCCAGCACCTTGGCGACCTGTACGCCGCTTTTGGCCAATCCGAGCACGACTACTTGTTGTCCGCGATATGATTCAGGATGGTTCATGATCTACAACCCCTTGTTGAGATAAAGTCCAAGAGCGGCCAAAATTGCGCCTACCGCCCAAAAGGTAATAACAACCCGCCATTCTGACCAACCACTTAATTCAAAGTGATGGTGAATGGGGCTCATTTTGAATACACGCTTGCCACGAGTCTTGAAAGATACCACTTGAATAATGACAGACAGGATCTCGATAACAAAAATACCGCCAATGATGACAAATAGAAGCTCTGTTTTGGTTACAATGGCTACCGCACCAATCGCACCGCCAATCCCGAGAGAACCGGTGTCTCCCATAAACACTTTGGCCGGATGTGCATTGTATACCAGAAAACCGAGTACGGCTCCGATCATCGCTGCTGCACACACTGCTGCCGGCATCGACGTGGCTTGCATCGCCACAATGGCAAACGCACCAAAGGCAATCGCACTTACCCCTGACAGCAAACCATCCAGACCGTCGGTAAAGTTAACCGCATTGGTAATGGCAAGCATCATGAATACGACAAAAGGATAATAGAACCATCCGGTCCAGTCAAACGAGAATGACGTTCCCGGAATAGAGATGGCTGTGCTGTGTCCATTCTGGATCAGCAAGAAACACATCACTGCACTGAAGAACAATTGGCCCAGCATTTTTTGTCTGGCCGTCAGTCCCAGCGAACGTTTGAATACAATTTTGATGTAATCATCCAGGAAGCCAATGAGCCCGAATCCCAGCGTAGCCACGAGCAAGACATAAAAGTCTGTATTCTTGACTGCCGAAAATTTCAAAAAGGCCAATGTGAACGCAACTAAAATGACGACTCCACCCATTGTAGGTGTTCCGCTTTTTTTCAAATGGCTCTGAGGCCCATCTTCCCTAACTTGCTGTCCGAATTTCATCCGGCGTAACAGCGGAATCAGGAGCGGTGCGGCAATCACCGCCAAAATAAATGAAACGCCGATTGTTAACAGTAATACCTGAAAATCCATGGGTTCACCCCTCTAGTCTACTCGATTCTGTAATGGTGCTATTTGTAGTGCTTCGACCACGTCCTCCAGCTTCATGCCTCTTGAGGCTTTGAACAAGACAACGTCTCTGGGATGTAGTTTCTCCAGTAGATAACGGGTCATTTCTTCTTTATCTATAAAAGCATGCACAGCCTCTGTAGGCATATGCTTGCTTGCTCCTTCAGCAATCTTGGCTGATAGCGGACCATATACCAGCACCATGTCCATTTTGGCCGATGTGATATACTCTCCGATTCCGTAATGCAGATCCTGCTCTTGGGGACCGAGTTCAAGCATATCACCAAGCACAGCCACTTTCATGCGGTATCCTTTCAGACCTTCTAGTACATCGATTGCGGCCTTCATGGAGGTTGGACTTGCATTGTATGCATCATTCAGCAGGGTTAGACCACTAACGCCTTGCGTAACCTCAATACGCATGCCTGTCAGTTTCAAGCGAGACAATCCCGCGGCAATCTGCTCCGTCGTCACTTTAAAATGACGGGCTACTGCCAAAGCAGCCAGACAGTTAACGACATTATGCGTTCCTAGCAGAGGTAGCGTAAAAGCATGTTCTCCAGACTGTTTGGTAGTGAAAACTACCCCGTTCTGCGCATTCATAAGTCCGGTAGGATAGTCATCATTATCAGTTTGCAGACCAAATGTAAACCGCTGCAATCCATCGGGTTGTTTCGTTGCGGGTTCTTCAAGGACTTGTGCAATTAAAGGCTCGTCTCCGTTGTAGATCAGTAACCCGCCAGGCTTCAATCCCGCGGCAATCTCGGCTTTGGCTCTGGCAATCTCCAGTCTGGACCCCAGCTGAAGCAGATGTGATTCACCAATATTGGTAATGACCGCTACATCAGGCTGCGCAATAACCGACAAATCGTTAATTTCCCCGCGCCCACTCATACCCATCTCCAAAATGATAATCTCGGTATCCGGGTCCATGCTTAGTACAGTCAGCGGTAAACCAATGTGATTATTGAAGTTGCCTTGCGTCTTATGCACTTTGAACGTCGTTGAGAGAATGGCATCCACGATGTCCTTTGTTGTTGTCTTGCCGTTGCTGCCTGTAATGCCGACTACAGCCGCTTTATTCTCCGTTAGATAAGCAGATGCGAGTGCTTGCAGTGCGACAAGTGTGTCGTCAACAACAATGACAGCTCCTTGTGGCGGAATACCATGATCCTTTTGCCAGATCGCGCCTGCAGCCCCCTTCTCCAGACAGGCTTGCACAAATTCGTGTCCGTCAAACCTTTCACCCACTAGCGGGATAAATAAACTGCCTTCCAGAGGTTTACGCGAATCGGTAAACACCCCTTCGACCATTACATTGCCATGAGCAGCAACGTCACTTAATGTTCCTCCACACATCTCGGCCAATTGTGCCAATGTTCTTTTTATCAATTGGATTTGCCCCTTATCGCTTCTTTGGCTATGATTCGGTCATCAAAATCGGTTTTGGTTGTGCCGATAATCTGATAGGTCTCGTGACCCTTACCCGCAATCAATACTACATCGGCTGGGCTTGCCATTTCAATAGCTTCATGAATGGCCTGGCGTCGATCCACAATCATCGTATAACGTTCAGCAGGAACGGATTCTTCAATCAGGCCCTGTTCAATGTCTTTGAGAATGAGATCCGGATCTTCTGTCCGTGGATTATCGGAAGTAACCAGTACAAAATCACTATAATTCGCAGCAATTTTCCCCATGAGAGGGCGTTTTGTACGGTCCCTGTCACCACCACAGCCAAACACGCAGATTACACGCCCTTCGGCAAATTCTTTCACCGTACGCAACACATTCTCCAGTCCATCCGGTGTATGGGCATAATCGACAATAACAGCAAATGGCTGTCCTTCGTCCACTCCTTCAACACGTCCATCCACGCCCGGAACCGTCTCCAGACTGCGCTTGATCTCTTCCAGCGGAATACCTTCCACCAGCGCTGCAGATATTGCTGCCATTGCATTGTACACATTGAATTTGCCTACCATGCGCAAGCGAATATCTGTGCTACCTGCAAATGTATCCACATGGAAAGAAGTTCCCTGAGACGTGATTGAGATTTGGGATGCGCGTACATCCGCCTTTTCACCCATGCCATATGTAATCACTTCAGCCGCAGTCACAGAGATGAAATAAGCCGCAGCCGGATCATCTGCATTGATGACAGCATATTTACGCTGTGTAACATCTTCCGTATAACCGTTACCCAGACGTGCAAAGAACAATCCTTTGGCCCCGCGATATTCCTCCATGGAATGGTGGTAGTCCAGATGATCTTGCGTCAGGTTAGTGAATACCGCAGTACGGAAATTTGTTCCCTTTACTCGCCCTTGTTCCAATGCGTGAGAAGAAACTTCCATAACACAGCAGTCCGTACCCTTCTGAACCATATCATGCAGACTACGCTGCAGATCAAGCGCCTCTGGTGTTGTTCCTGACATCGGGTAGGTGCGACCGTCATACCGCATTTGAATAGTACCGATCAATCCCGTCTTGCGTCCGTAATCACTCATGATTTTTTCAATCAAATAGGTGGTCGTTGTTTTTCCGTTCGTTCCCGTTACACCAATCATATTCATTTTCTGGCTTGGCGAGTCAAAAAAGAAATCTGCCAGAACAGCCATCGCAAATCGGCTGTCCTTCACCAGCAATTGTGGTACAGGCAGATCCAGCTGCCGTTCAACCACCAATGCAACTGCACCGGCATTTACAGCTTTTTCTGCATAATCATGACCATCTACCGTATGTCCCGGAAGACAGATAAACAGATCACCCGGTTTTACCTGCCGGGAATCTGTCTGAAGGTTTTGGCATTCTGTATTTGATTCGCCCACGAGGCGGGCGGTGGTCAGCATCGATGCAAATTGTTTTAAAAGCACATGAATAACCTCACTTTTCCAATTATACTTCTGTTTTAACATATGTCTGTATTTATTAATATCGTCAATACAACCCAATAATGAAACGCACTTGGATGAATTTTGTTGCGCTAGAAGCCTCAAACTACCCCTAAGCCCCGTTATTCATCCTTTGTGTGATCATGTGCATCGTTCAGTACATTCCCCATATAAATGCGGATGGTTGATCCCTGATCTACCCTCGCCCCTGGTTTGGGTGCCTGATTAATCACGTATTTACCACTGCCAGACTTCGCCAGCATAAAATTCATGTTCAGGTCTTCGTACAGATCTTCAACAGTAGCTCCTGTCAGGTCTGGGACTGTCACGATTTTGGTTTCACCATACTTGTATTCTTTGGCGACCTGATCCTTCCGAACAGGAACATTCATGTAATGCAGCGCATCTTCAAGGATGTTCTGTACAATCGGGGCGGCAACTACACCTCCGAACTGTATTCCTTTGGGATTATCCACTGCGGTATAGACTACAATCTGTGGATCATCTGCCGGTGCAAATCCGATAAAGGATACGATATGCTCGGTTGAGGAATAACGTCCGTTGATGACCTTCTGGGCTGTACCTGTTTTACCACCGACCCGGTACCCATCAATGAATGCCGGACGCCCGGTACCTTTTGCAACAACACTCTCGAGTGCTTCACGTACTTGTTTGGATGTATTCTCCGAGATCACCTGACGAACCAGTTCCGGCTTGGCTTCTTCCATGACTTCTCCTGTGACCGGATGGACCCACGCTTTCGTAACATAAGGCTTGTAAAGTTTCCCCCCATTGATGGCCGCTGACACAGCTGCTACTTGCTGAATGGGCGTTACGGATACACCTTGACCAAAAGCCGTCGTTGCAAGCTCGACAGGTCCCACTCTGGACAGTTTGAACAGAATTCCACTGGCTTCTCCGCTAAGGTCGATCCCTGTCTTGGTACCGAAACCAAAGTCTTTAATATAGGAGAACAACGATTCTTTGCCCAGCCTCTGCCCCAAAGCCACAAAGCCCGGGTTACATGAGTTCTCCACCACTTGCAAAAAGGTCTGACTTCCGTGGCCGCCCTTTTTCCAGCAACGCAGACGGGCTCCACCCACCTCAACATATCCGGGATCAAAAAATTGATCCTGTTGCAGATTGACCTTTTTCTCTTCAAGCGCTGCTGCCAAGGTAATAATCTTAAATGTGGAGCCCGGCTCGTAGGTCATCCAGATCGGTAAATTGCGATTGTATATCTCCGCGGGATATTGCTGATAATCGGCAGGTTCGTATCCCGGTCTGCTGGACATCCCCAAAATTTCACCCGTTTTCGGATTCATCGCTATGGCCAATGCTGAGTTCGCCTGGAACTTCACCATGGCCTGATCCAGTTCTCTCTCCATGATGGACTGAATGGATTTATCAATGGTCAGCTTGAGGTTAAGGCCGTCCTTCGGTTCCACATACTTCTCGGATGAGCCCGGCATTAGCCTTCCGGCCGCATCGGACAAGTAGGACACACTGCCATTCAAACCATTCAGCTTATCATCATATTTCTTCTCGACACCCGTTAAGCCCTGATTATCAATGCCCGTAAAACCAAGAATATGGGCAGCCAAATCATCATAAGGATAAAAACGTTTATTGTCCTCAGCAACAACGATACCCGGAAGCTTCAAATCACGGATGCGCTGAGCTTTCTCCATCGTAATTTTGCGGCCGCCGGGTTGTAGTCGTACAATGAGTTCTCGTTTCTTGATGGTTGCGAGCAATTTTTCTTCCGTCATCCCAAGCAATGGGGCCAGCGCTTTAGCCGTCGTTTCAGCTTCTTTAACCTGAGCCGGAATGGCCATAATGGTTGGTGTTGTCACATTATAGGCCAGAGAGGTTCCATTTCGATCCAGGATCTCCCCTCGCTTGGCTGAGTAAGGAATATTACGCCGCCAGGATTCTTCTGCTTTTGCTGACAATTCAGGGCCTTCCCCGAGCTGTACATAAGCAAGCCTGATCATCAGGGCCGAAAATAACAAAACTAAAATCATTAAACTCCATAGCAACCTGCGCCGCAGATTTACGCTTGATCCCTTCACGAAAAGATCCCCCCACTCGTCCCAAAATCATGACATTCGTTCCATTCATGAATATTCAGGACAACCGGGGGTTAGAACAAGCTGTCAGAGCTCTCTAAGGAAGCGAAGCTCCGTTTGTGGCTGGATCGTCAGAGGATTCGGATTCATTGGCAGGAGCCTTGTTGTTATCTGTTTCGTCTGTTCCGTCGGTTTTAGCTTCTCCGGCCGAAGCATCTTGTTCCTTCACTTCAGCTTCTGACGACGGATCAGAAGAGATTGGAGCCTCATCGGCTATACCTGTCACTGCAGCTTTGGCAGTTTGCAAGTTCAACTGCACAGTTCTCTGCTCACCTGCGACCTGCTCGGTTTGCTTCACGACATAACCCTCACCCTTGACCGTAACCCCCACCTTCATGAGAGAAAGTACTTCAAGGGCATCACGGAGAGATTCACCTGTTAGATCGGGAATCTTCATCTTGCTGCTTTCTTCCGTTAGCAGATAGATTCGTTGGCCTGGATTCATAGAAGCGCCAGCAACTGGATACTGCCGAATTACATTATCACCTTGACCAAGAGTCACATAAGCAATACCTGCGCTTAGAAGATGGCTTCTGGCCTGTTTGGCTGTCTTGCCACTTAAGTCAGGCGCCTTGGCTTGCACGACAGAGACTTCTTTTGACTTTTTGTCAGGAGTTTTGGCTGTATCTTTGGGTATTCCCATGTATTGAAGAGTCTGGCTGACAATCTTTTTGAACACCGGCGCAGCTGCGGTTCCTCCCCCAATGTTGGTTCCATCCGGTTGGTCAATGACAACAAGTATAGCAATCTTCGGATTATTCACGGGCGCGAATCCAATAAACGATACAACGTCTTTCGACTTGCTGTATGCTCCGTTAACAACCTTTCTTGCTGTACCTGTCTTACCAGCTACACGGTAACCTTCAATATAGGCGTTACGACCGGTACCAATCGTCTGATCTGCAACCACTTGTTCCAGATAACCGCTCACCAGTTTGGAAGATTCCTTGGAAATCACCTGACGGACAACTTTAGGTTTGATGACTTCCGTTGTTCCATCATTCGGGTTCTTGATCTCCTTCACCAGATGTGGCTCCAGCAATTTGCCGCCGTTGGCAATCGCAGAGATGGCTGCGACCTGTTGAATTGGTGTTACCTGTACAAGACCGTGACCGTAAGCAGCAGTAGCAATCTCGGATTTGTAAACCAGTGGCTTGATCGGGGACGCTGCTTCATTTGGCAGATCAATACCCGTCTTTTTGCCGAAACCGAATTCGTCTATGTAATGACGCAGACGTTCGCCGCCAAGCATGTTGTAACCCAAGTTAACAAAAGCAATATTACTTGACCGTTTGACACCTTCGAGATACGAGATCCAACCATAGGAATGACCATTATCACTTATCGGGAAACCACCGATATACATGCGTTTGGATTCAAAACTTGCATTGGGATCAAAGAGTTTTTCTTCAACAGCCCCTGCTAGCGTAACTATTTTGAATGTACTACCTGGCTCATAGATGGATTGCGTAGCATGGTTAATAAAATTCTTTTGATCAGGTGTACTCCCATACGTATTCGGGTTAAAGGTTGGCCAGTTCGCCATCCCTAGAATCTCCATCGTGTTTGGGTCTGCGGCAATGACCGTCATGCTCAGTGGATTATACTTGGCAACGGCTTCTTTCATTGCATCCTCAATGTAGAACTGGATCGTATCATCGATGGTCAGCGTAAGGTTCTTACCGTTCTGAGGTGGCAGATAGTTATCCTGTGAATCCGGAAGTTTAATGCCTTTGGCATCCTTCTGATAATTCAGATATCCGTCTGTACCTGTCAGCGCTTCATCATATGAGACTTCAAGTCCATTGACAGCTTTCCCATCACGGCTCATATATCCCAAGAGGTGAGAAGCAAGGGTTTCTTCAGGGTAAAAACGCTTCGACTCCTGAGCCATCACAATTGCATTACGCGCCTTATATTCATCTTGCAGTTCTTCACGCAACTCGTTGACTTGTGCCGCAAGTTCAGGACTTATTTTATAACCTTCACTGCGTACTTCACGTTGTTGAAAAAAATCACCATCTTTATTCTTCGCTGTGACTAGAGTACGCATCTCACTCTCATTTTTCCCTAGGAGGGCAGAGAGCTTCTCCGTAACAACATCCTGTATGCCGAGTTCATCGATCAAGAGGGGATTAACGGAAACCGTATACGCTGGAGCGTCAGTAGCCAAAATGTTTCCATTTCGATCCGTAATCGTTCCACGTGCAGCCTTAATCGTCTGCTCCCGCTCTATCAGAATAGCCGCCCGTTCCTGCCATTTACCGCCATTCACAACTTGAATGAAAAAGATTCGGGTTACGAGTACAAGAAAAAAGAGGGTAATACATCCCCCTATAAGCAACGTGCGCATCTTTATTCTTTTTATCATCGGAACACCTCTTTACTTACTGCTTGCTGTATTCGAGGACGACTCAGTGCCAGTTGATTTCGTACTTGTTGAGCGAGGTACATAAATGACATCCTTACCGGAAGCTTCAACGTAACCAAGTTGTTTTGCATTTTCGATGACCTGGTTGTTCAATGATTCTTTTTCCACCTGCAGGTCTGCAATCGTCTTTTCATACCCCTTAATATCCGAAATAGTGGACTGCGCCTGCTTGTTCAGATCATAGATATGAGCATAACGAGACATCAAGGCTCCTCCAACAAGGATAACTGCAACCAGGGTAATCAGATACAAAATCTTCTCGCGTGCCGGAAGACCCGTACGACGGGTCACCACTTTGGTGGTTTCTTTGTATCGTTGCTGGGTCACACGTTCCTGGGACGCTTTTTCTTTTACAGCGAGATTACCACGTGTATATGCCATACTCCGATTCTCTCCTCCACTCTTGATCTACAATTTCTCGGCTACGCGCAGCTTGGCTGAACGAGCACGTGAATTTTCGGTCAATTCCGTTTCCGTTGGAATCAACGGTTTTCTGTTAACTAAACGCAGGGTCCCCTTGCCGCCGCATACACACAACGGAAAATCGGGTGGACATGTACATTTTTCCAGATAACTGCTGAAAATCTGTTTACATATCCGATCCTCAAGGGAGTGGAAGGTAATAACAGATACACGTCCTCCTGGTGCCAGACAACGAACAGCCTGATGCAAGCCTTCTTCAAACGCACCCAACTCATCGTTGACGGCAATGCGTAATGCCTGGAAGCTGCGTTTGGCAGGATGTCCGCCAGTACGTCGAGCTGCCGCCGGGATGCCTTCCTTGATCAGTTCCACGAGTTCACCTGTCGTCTCAATGGTAGACTGCGCTCGTTTTCCGACGATAACACGGGCAATTCTTCTCGAAAACTTCTCTTCACCATAGCGATACAAAATTCGAGCAATCTCTTCTTCTGGCCACTCATTCACAATCTCTTTGGCCGTCAGCATTGCATCCTGGTCCATTCGCATATCGAGCGGAGCATCGTGATTGTAACTGAATCCACGTTCTCCTTCATCAAATTGCGGAGATGACACACCCAAGTCGTACAAAATACCGTCGACCTGTGGTGCACCATCCTTCATTGGCACATCCAAATCCTTGAGTACCTGTTCCAGATCTCGAAAATTGGTTTTCACCAATGTTACACGTTCTCCATAAGCTGCGAGCTTCTCGCGAGCATTATCCAAAGCCCAATCATCCTGATCAAGTGCGATCAGACGTCCCCCTGGACCGAGCTTGGAAGCAATCACGGAGCTATGTCCGCCACCGCCTAAAGTGCAGTCCACGTATATACCGTCCTGCTTGATGTTTAATCCCTCTGTTGCCTCTTCTTTGAGTACGGTTATGTGGTGAAACAACCTGCACCCCTCCTGACTTTATAAATCAAAATTAAAATCGACCAGCTTTTCGGCAATGTCGTTGAATGCTTCTTCGGATTGATTGAAATAACTCTCCCATATGCCTTTGCTCCAAATCTCCACCCGGTTCGACACGCCAAGAACAACACAATCCTTGTCCAGCTTGGCATACTCTCTTAAATTGCCCGGCAGATTTACCCTGCCCTGTTTGTCCAGTTCACATTCGGTTGCACCCGAGAAAAAAAACCGGGTAAACGCACGTGCATCAGATTTCATCAATGGCAGTGCTTTGAGCTTCTGTTCCATGACCCCCCACTCCTCCATGGGGTACACGAAAAGACACTGGTCCAAACCCCGTGTGACAACGAAAGACGGTCCCAGAGATTCGCGGAATTTAGCCGGAATGATAACCCGACCCTTATCATCAATGCTATGTTGGAACTCCCCCATAAACATTGGCCCACTCACTCCTCACCCGTTTCTCCCACTTTGCCCCACTTTCCACCACCTAAGCATAATAGATTCGCACAAAAAAATCAAAACCCTTCTTGCATGACTTGATTTTTTAATTTTTCAGCATAAAAAAAACGTCCTTGATCCTGTAACTCAGGATCAAAGACGCTTCCCTTAAACGGGCAATCGTATGTCTACCCGCACATGAGCCATATCATCAATAAACCATTCTATACCTATTGAATCATTTCATCAGCTTGTAATTATTGGATAGTGCTTAAAATTTCCAGCTATCCAGGTATTTCTCTTGCTCAGCTGACAAGGAGTCGATGCCAATATTCAGGCTTTCAAGTTTATAGCTGGCAACCTGTTGGTCAATATCATAAGGTACATTAACAACGTTTTTACCCAAGTTTTCATAATTCTCACTTACATAACGCAGACCAAGCGCCTGCAGAGCAAACGTTGTATCCATGATTTCGGCAGGGTGACCATCTGCTGCACCCAGGTTCACAAGACGACCTTCTGCAAGAAGGTACATTTTACGACCGTCTTTGAAACGATATTCCTCAATGTTGCGACGAACTGTGCGAATCGATTCGGAACGTTTAGCCAGTTCAGGTTTATTCACTTCAACATCAAAGTGACCCGCATTACTCAGGATCGCTCCATCCTTCATCACATCGTAATGCTCCCCTGTGATAACATCTTTATTGCCTGTAACTGCAATAAAGAAATCGCCCAATTTGGCGGCTTCCACCATCGTCATGACCCGGAACCCGTCCATGTGTGCTTCTACCGCTTTGATTGGATCGATCTCGGTTACGATCACATTCGCACCAAGACCTTTGGCGCGCATCGCTACACCTTTACCACACCAGCCATAACCTGCTACCACTACGTTTTTACCAGCGATAACCAAGTTAGTTGTACGAATAATCCCGTCGAATGCAGATTGTCCAGTACCGTAGCGATTGTCAAACAGATACTTGCAGTATGCGTCATTAACCGCAACCATCGGAAACTTCAATTGGCCTTCTTTCGCCAATGCTTTCAAACGGATAATACCCGTTGTCGTTTCTTCTGCTCCTCCGCGAATTGTTGCTGCGAGGTCAGGGCGCTCGGATGCAATAATGGTTGCAAAGTCTCCACCATCATCAATAATGAGATCAGGCTTCACCTCAAGCGCACGCAGTTGCAGTGATTTGAATTCCGCAGGCTCCGGATTGTACTTCGCATAAACCGTAACGCCGTCTTCCACCAATGCTGCGCAAACATCATCTTGTGTAGACAATGGATTGCTATGCGTAATGGTTACTTCTGCACCACCCGCTTGGATCACTTTTGCCAAGTAAGCTGTTTTCGCTTCCAGATGAAGACAAATGGCAACCTTCAAACCTTTGAAGGGCAGATCCTGTTCGAACTGGCGACGAATGCGGTTCAGTACCGGCATATGCGCTTCTACCCAATCAATTTTCAGGTGACCCTCTGAAGCGAGTCCCATATCTTTAACAATACTGTTTTGCAATGCAGGTGTAGTCATTTCACGTCCTCCTCGTTTATGTGTTTCTTCTATTATAAAGGGCTCTATAGTGTAATAACCTTGTGCTCACCAAGGAATTCACTTGAGGCCTTAATCAGTTCATCGATCCACTCGGTGCCATAACGATTCAGGTAAAAGAGTGCATTATGTACTCGTTCCTGTGGTTTGCCCGTTGGGAATAAGGAGTTCTGAATGCCGTTCCAGTGCCTTAGACTCACATTGTGTTTATCTTCGATAGCTTTGTGAGTCTGCTGTTTCAGATACTGCATTTGCTCGTTGATTTTACTCAAATTGGTATCGCCAATTCGTTCCAGCCCCGGATGAATCTCCGCGATCTCATCTAGCAACGGTCCATACAGATCAAGAAACGCCTCCTGAACCTTGTCAAACTGTTCATCTACCTGGAACGTCTCCTGCTGTGCGAGCCACTGCTCCTTCTTTTCTTCCATATGATATTGAACATCCTGAAAAGAAAGTCCATATTGTTTCATATGTTTGTGATGAATATCTTCCATAATGGTGAAAGATAACCGCGGCAACAAAATGGGCATTTGCAGGCCGAACTGACGGAATGCTTCCCGAGTCAAACCCCAATATGCAATTTCACCTTGCCCCAAAATAACAGCGGCTACAGGCAACACGGAATCTTGCATTAATGGTCGTGTCAATACGTTGTTACTGAAGCGCTCCGGATGTTCTCCCAGTTCCTGAAGCAGACGTTCCTCTGTGAAAGAAACCAAACCTTTGCGATCACTATATAAACCGTCCTTCAACAACAAGAGTAGACGCGTCCCTTCATGAATGTAGAACAGATTGGCTCCATCCTCCGCTACTTCGGCAGGCATAGCATAACCAGCTTGTTGTACCAGCGAAGCACCTTGTGTGTATGCGCTGCGCAGCACTTCATTTTTTCGTATCAACCGCTCAAACACGGGCTGTTCCAACCTGCGTAAATCTGGATCCGATGCATCCATTAGAACAAGTCCACTACTGGCAAACAAGGCAGATATCATGCGGGCAAATGCATCACTCAGATTTGAACTGGATTGATGGATCTCTGTGATGCATTTCATCAGTCCTGGTTTATGTATCGTATCAGGTAAAAGATGTTCCACCTGTTCGAGTACATTCATCCACTGCTGCGTATCCACATGAACATTACTCACAGAATCCCTTCCTGCGAATCGTCCTTGTAACTTAACCTTCTTCATGTCTCCCTGACGATCAGGTAGATATGTGTGGTTAACCTCATCCCAGTCATGGTCTTCACCGGCAATCCAAAATACTGGGACTACCGGGCGTTGAAGTCTTTCTTCCGCTTCACGCGCAGCTGCCACTACGCTGGCGGCTTTGTATATGACGAACAGTGGTCCGGTGAGCAGACCGCTCTGCTGTCCTCCTGTAACCACTAGTGCATCTTGTTCTGCAAGACGTGTGATGGACGCATGAACCTCTCCATGGTCGTTCACCCGCTTATTATATATACGTAAATACTCTGCCAGATCACGACGATCAATACGTGTGTTTTCCGATTGGTCCAGCCACTCGGCACGCGCCTGAAGTCCTGATTCCCAGCGAATGTCATACTCGTAAAGGCCACGCGCAGCATCTCTTGAACAGATATAATCTTCTGCAAGTCTTGATCCGCTGCGGAGTGCCTCGGTAATACCGTTCATGAGGTCTGCCTCCTATTCTGCTTCAAAGAGCCTTTCTTGATTGTACCGAATTCAGGGCCGCTTCGTCAAAAGAAAGTAATTAAAATACGAAAAAAACCGCCGAACGAGTCGGCGGCATTTAATACATCAATAATAGCATATCGCTTTAATATTCCTATTATACGTAAGGTTCTGCAACCCAGTGACCTTTGGAAACCTCAATCAATTGAGAATTTTCCAGGTTGTACGGATCATTTGCAGGACCGCCAGATCCGTTCTGAATCGGGCTCATATGCTCTTCTGGCAGCAAGATGCGACGTTTGTTCGCTTCCACTTCCGGATCAGGTACAGGGATCGCGGAAAGCAATGTTTTGGTGTAAGGGTGGACAGGGTTCGCATATAGTTCTTCACTTTCTGCGAGCTCAACCACTTTACCCATGTACATTACAGCTACACGGTCACTGATATGTTTAACCATTGACAAGTCATGCGCAATAAACAGGTATGTCAAGCCGAGACGTTGCTGAAGTTCTTCAAGCAATTTAACGACCTGCGCCTGAATGGATACATCCAGTGCAGACAATGGCTCATCACAGATGATGAATTTAGGGTCTACAGCAAGCGCACGCGCAATCCCGATCCGTTGTCTTTGACCACCGGAGAATTCATGTGGATAACGAAGTGCATGACTTGGATTCAAACCTACCAGATCAAGCAGTTCCTCCACTCGTCTCTTGCGCTCTTTAGAGCTGGAAGCCAGACCATGAATATCGAGTGACTCCCCGATAATATCCATAACATTGAAACGCGGGTTAAGAGATGCATATGGATCTTGGAAGATCATCTGCATATCTTTACGCATTTCTTTCATTTTGCGCGGGGACAACTTGTAGATATCCGTTCCGTTGAAGTTAACATTTCCGCCAGTTGGCTCATAAAGACGCAGAATGGTACGACCTGTTGTGGATTTACCACAGCCAGACTCGCCTACAACGCCAAGTGTTTCACCTTCAAAGATATCAAAGCTTACGTCATTGACCGCTTTGAGAATGTTACCTTTACCCAAATTAAAGTACTGTTTCAAGTTTTTCACTTGTACCAGAGGCTTATTGCTGCCTTTGATAATACCAGCCGGAGCTGGTTTTTCCTTTTTGGGCTCGTCCAGACGTGGCAAGGCATTCAGCAATTTAATGGTGTATGGATGTTGAGGATTACTAAAGATTTCTGCAGTTGTTCCTGTTTCAACAACTTCGCCTTCCTTCATAACAACAACACGGTCACACATACCCGCTACGACACCAAGGTCATGCGTAATCAGCATGATCGATGTTCCCAGCTTTTGCTGCATATCTTTCATGACATCCAGAATTTGAGCCTGAATTGTAACGTCAAGTGCAGTTGTCGGCTCATCCGCAATCAGAAGGGATGGACGACATGCAAGCGCGATCGCAATCATGGCACGCTGACGCATACCACCAGAGAATTGGTGAGGATAATGATTCATGCGAATAGCCGCATTTTTAATACCTACAAGTTCCAGCATCTCCAAAGCCGCTTTATTCGCCGCTTGTTTGGACATGTTTTGATGCTTGCGCAATACTTCAGTAATTTGTTTACCAATTTTAATGGTAGGATTCAATGAAGTCATTGGATCTTGGAAGATCATACCGATATCTTTACCACGAATCGCTTCCATTTGTTTGTCTGTCTTATTCAGCAGGTCTTGCCCGTGAAAAGTAATTTCTCCGCTTTTGACCTTCGAAGGCGGGGAGGGAATCAATTTCATGATGGTTTGGGCGGTAACACTCTTACCACTACCCGATTCACCTACGATCCCCAGCGTCTCTCCTTTGCCAAGTTCAAAACTCACATGTTTAACGGCATCAAATTCACCAGAACGTGTTGAGAACGACACACTCAGGTCTTTGACAGTTAAAATCGGCTCCATAATCCCACCTCCTGTTTCTATTTACGTAATTTCGGATCGAGTGCGTCACGCAGACCGTCTCCGAGCAAGTTAAATGCAAGCATTGTAAGAACCATCAGACCTGCTGGGAACCACATCCGCCACGGGAATAGCGTCCAGCCTGTAAGTGCATCATTGATCATAGAACCAAGTGAAGATCTTGGTGCTGATACACCCAATCCAAGGAAGCTAAGGAACGCTTCAGCAAAGATTGCATTTGGAATGGACAACGTCAATGTTACAAGAATCGGTCCTATTGCATTGGGCAACAAATGACGGAACAATTGACGCCCTGTGCTTGCTCCCATGGACCTTGCAGCAAGAATAAAGTCTCTGTTTTTGAGTTGCATAATTTCACCACGCACAATCCATGACATGCTGATCCAGCCTGTGATGGTGAGGGCAATGATAATCGTTGTCAGACTTGGTTCCAGTACAACCAGCAACAAAATTACAACAAGCATGTACGGCAAGGAGTAGAGAATTTCGGAAAACTTGTTCATAATTCCATCTACACGTCCACCGTAGAAACCCATGATCGCTCCATAAATAACCCCGATAACAAGGTCAATCAAGGCTGCGGCCAAACCTACAGTAAGGGATACACGTGCTCCTACCCAAGTTCTTACCCACACGTCGCGACCAAGCTCGTCCGTGCCGAACCAGTGCTCCGCACTCGGTGCTGCATTGGCATTCAACAAATCATTGGAATAATAATTATAACTTGTAAACAAAGAAGTTGGACCAATCAAAGAGAAAATCACGACAAGAACTAACACGCTCAGACTGATCATTGCAGCCTTATTGGTTGCAAGTCTGTACATGGCATCTTTAAAAAGGGATACACTTTCTTGCGGTTTAACCGCTGCCTGACTAGTCAGGTTCGTGTTCGCCGTTTCATTCTTTTTATTATTCGTGCCAGACAACGTTATGCCCCCTTCCGGCTTTCCAGCTTAATTCTAGGATCAATCAGCACGTAAGCGATATCCGTAAAGAAACGAGCCAACATCAGGAGGATACCATAGAAAATCGTGATCCCCATGATCATAGTGTAATCACGGTTTGTGATACTCTCTACGAATACTTTACCAATTCCCCCGATGTTAAAGATCTGTTCAATTACAACGGAACCTGTGATGATATTCGCTGTCATTGGACCAACATAAGTTACTACTGGTAGAATACCGTTTCTTACAACGTGTTTAAACATAATTGCAGGCCATTTCAGACCTTTGGCTTTAGCTGTTTTGATATAATCTGCATGTAAGACTTCAAGCATGCTCGAACGCGTCAAACGAGCGATAAAAGCAATCGGAGATGCAGATAGCGCTGCAACCGGAAGAACATAATCCAATGGACCATCAAAGCCCATAACGTTAAACCAGCCTAATTTAGTAGCAAAGAGATACTGCAATAGTGACGCAAGCAAGAAGCTCGGAACAGCTATCCCAATGACAGCCAGGATCATCGTGATATCATCAATGAGTTTACGATGGTAAACTGCAGCAATAAGGCCCAGCAGAACACCAACGATAATGGAGATAACAATTGCAAACACTCCAAGCTTCAGCGAAGCGGTGAATGTTTCGCCGATCATTCCGGCTACATCTCGATTGAGATATTTCATTGAGACTCCGAAATCTCCCTTAATGATTCCACCCATATACTTCAGGTATTGTTCATACATCGGTTTGTCCAATCCATACTTCTGTTCCAGCAAGACCCGAATTTCAGGCGATACTTTTTTCTCAGATGTAAAAGGGTCACCCGGAATAGCCTTCATCAGGAAGAAGGTTGCAGATGCGAGTATGAAAAGCGATAGCAGCATAAATAATAGTTTTTTCAACACATACTTAACCAACCCTTGCACACCTCCACAAACAATATTTTGTATACAAATCGATTGTAGAATTAGACAGAAATAAAGTCCAATCCATTTATCGGAAATTTCAAGAATTATAAGGAAAATCGGTGCACATACAAAAAATCGGGATATATATGGAATTCCACATATATATCCCGAAGTATTCATATTAGACTTCAGAACAACTTATTTCTCTTCCAGATATGCACGAGTGTAGTCAATAGCTCCACTGAAATCAAGTTGTACACCTTTCAGGTAAGGCTTAGTCAAAGATACGTTAGTGTAATAATAGATTGGCATAACGCCCATTTCATCTTGAATCAGGATTTTCTCAGCGTCAGCAAATGCAGCCATACGTGCAGCTGGATCAGCAGATTTTACAGTTTCTTTAACATCTTTGTCATACTGTTCGTTGCTGAATTTGGAATCATTGTTTGTGTTTCCAGTAGTCCACATTTCCAAGAAGTTGTATGGATCGTTGTAGTCAGCAGACCAACCTGCACGAGCTACTTGGAAGTTTTGGTTTTGACGGTTCTCAAGGAATACGCCCCACTCTTGGTTTTCTGTTTTTACATCAACACCAAGATTTTGTTTCCACATGTCAGCAACCGCCAAAGCGATTTTCGCGTGACCATCACTAGTGTTGTAGATCAACGTAACAGCTGGCAATGTTGTGTAACCTTCTTCTTTCATACCTTCAGCAAGCAATGCTTTAGCTTCTTCAACATTTTCTGTGAAGTAGTCGTCTTTGTGCTCATCACGGAATTCGCCGTTTTCACCACGGATACCTGGAGGTACAAAGCCGAATGCTGGAATTTGTCCACCTTGTGTAACTTTGTCAACAATCAGTTGACGCTGAATTGCCATTGCAAATGCTTTACGGATTTTTACGTTATTAAATGGTGCTTCGTTTACGTTGAACTGATAGTAGTACGTACTTGCAATACCAGTAGCTTTGAACTCGTCCGGCAATTCCGCTTTTACAGAAGGAATTTGGTCGGATGGAATTTCACCGTTAGGTGCACCAGTGTAGTCCAATTGTCCTGATTTGTAAGCTTGCAGTTCGGAAGCACTGCTGTTTGTCAGAGACATATCGATTTGAGCCAATTTAATATCGGCAGCTGCATGGTAACCATCGTTTTTCTTCACAACAATTTTTTGACCTTTAGAGTATTGATCCATTACAAATGGTCCGTTAACGATCATGTTTTTGTAGTCTGTGAAGAATTTGTCATTGGTGTCAGCAGATGCATGTACTGGGTAGTACGTGTAGAATGCTGTCAGACCCAAGAAGTAAGGTGTTGGGTTTTCCAACGTTACTTCCAATGTGTGCTCATCAGTAGCTTTAACGCCTACTTGTGAGAAATCTGTGACTTTAGTACCTTTGTATGTTTCATCTTTGCTGAGGTTGTAACCTTCAGCGCCTTTAATATAGTACAATTGGTATGCATATGGAGAAGCTGTTTCCGGTTTCAAAGCACGTTCCCAAGAACGAACAAAGTCTTCGGCAGTGATTGCATCACCGTTGCTCCATTTAGCATCCGGGTTCAGGTTGAAAACATATTTCAAACCATCTTCGGAAATTGTCCAGTCTTTAGCTACGCCCGCTTGTTCTTTACCATCAGCATCGATGCGTACAAGACCTTCGTACAAGAATTTCAGAACTGTGTTGGTTTGGCTGTCTTTTGCTTGAGCCGGGTCCAACGTAGGAGGTTCAGCTGACAGGTTGATTTTCAGAATTTGATCTTTTGCAAGACCATTTCCTTCGTTTGCAGAACCAGTATCGGTGTTACCTGTGCCTTCGTTTTTCGATCCGCACGCTGCAAGTACGGTACCGAACGCCAAAATCAGCGTCAAAAGGACTAATAGACTTTTCCTTTTCATCTAACACGTTCCCCCTAAATTGATATGGTTTATATGTTTATAGATTATACAACCACCGGTCAAAAAAATCTACATTACTTTTTCAGAAAGTAATGTTTTTTTCAGTTTTCGACAAAATCGACACATTTCTTACCTCTTTTGCGTTATGTAACCTTACATCTGTTTCATGAAGTATCTAAATAATCCAAATAAAGTAAACAAAACATACCCGAAACTCATAATGATGAAGGCCATGCGCCATACTGCCCGGAACATTCTCCCCCCATCGACCTTCCCCTTTAGTCGATTTTGCGCACCTCCGATAAATCCAAGTGCTAGTAGTATGAGTAATAATGTCAGATAAAAACCAAAATTCGAATCAAATGTTAAGTTGAATAACGCCGATACTGAAAAAACAAGAAAAAAAGTGGTTACATCCATTGCCATCCGCATGGCGTTCCGTTTGTCTTTTTTCCATACATACATGCCCCAATAGACAAGAAAGAACGGAAAAAAGGGCAATATGCTTAATACAATAAAAAGTCCCATTAATTCACTCCTTCCGGTTGCATTCCTTCAATCAGATGAAGAAGTATTTCATGTGTAGGTGCAACAAGGTCCAACTTCTGTGCCATCTTTACAATATGACCGTTAATTGACCTCACTTCTGTACCACGTCCAGCGAGAACATCTGCGAGCATGGAGGAAGTATTCGTGGCAGTAGAACGACAGACCGATATCAGTTGATCCCACATATCCTGATCCAAACATATTCCACTTGCAGAGTAGATTAACAATACTTCATCATATAACTGGCGCATTAGCCTCTTTCGTTCTTCCTTGACGATCAATTCTCCATTAGGGACTCGCCATAGTGCCGTGAGCGGGTTAATGACTGAATTAATCAATAGTTTCCTGTATATCAGCTTATCGATTTCATTCGACACTGTACAGTCAAATCCTGCCTGCTGCAACGATCCCGACAGAGTAAATGTTCTCTTCTCCTCTATAGAGGTAGAAGCTCCTATATGTATGTTGTACCTCCCCAGCCTAGTTTCACCTGTACCTGCACGAGTCACCTGACTTAGTGTTCGCTTCGCACCTTCTGTTGTAACCGCACTACACAGAAGCGACTTTGGCAAAGCTGCTTGAAGTTTTGTAAGATGGCCCATCCCATTCTGAAAACAAGCGACATTCAGCACATGATCTTGTAATGGACTAATCTCATCAATGAAATCATCAATGCTTGTCTGCTTAACCATGAGCAGTAACCATTCTCCTGGTGTGTTCTTCCATGTGTCAGTCAGCTTACTTATTGGTTTCGCCTGTATTTGATCCGGTAGAATATGTATCTCCTCGTCTTGTTCCACAATGGTTACTCCATTATGGCTGAGGAGGTCTGCCTGAGCTGTTGTTCTGGTCCAAAATCTGACCTGGTTACCTGACGCCAGCAGTTTCCCGCCATACAAAAGACCAAGTGCCCCCGCTCCTACGATGTCAATGATCATATGATGCACTCCTCTCCGCTTCAGTAGTTTCTCTTCTATTATCTATAATAGAACAAAAACACCAAACTAAAAACCCGTCATACCTGCCGTTGTGTAACGGAGGTGTGGCGGGTTCATACCTGACTTTCACAAATCAAACGTCTGAATTTGTTATTCAATTCGTTCCAGATTCCCGTTGGCATCCATCTTGAAACGTGTCTTAAGTTCCTCTTCTTCTTCGGACAAAAATGCGAGTCTGCGAGCCCGATCCATAATCTGAATCAAAGCTTTGTAGTCGTCATTCACCACACGGTAATCCGTCTGTACTTCATTCACTTCCTTGGAGAGACGGTCATTCTCAAGACGTAGTTCAAGCAATTCATCTTCTTTCTCCCGAAGCTCCTTCTCCAGCATCTTGAGTTGACGACTACTCTCCTGCACCGTTCCCTTCCATTGTCGCAGGAAGCGGATTACTGCATCCATCGATAATGAATCGTCTGAGATCCCATCTGATTTGTACAGATGTTCTTCAGTGTCCAGTGTAGACAGTGCTGCAACCTGCGGTCCGAGCATAGCTGGTTGCTTTCTGAGATAACTTCGTTTTTGTCGTTGTGCCTTGGCGTTACTGATGGCAGAATCATACTTTTTACGTACACAACTGTTCCAGCGAAAACCGCATGCGGCAGATGTTCTGCCTATTTTTTCGCCCACCTCTTCAAAAGCGGCCAATTGTGTACTGCCTTCCCGAATATGACGCAAAGTAACCTCAGCCAATATCAAATCGTCCTCTGTACTCCAAGCATCCTGTCTCACTGCAGTCATGCTATAATACCCTCCTAACAACATCCTAAAATAACCGTCCGCATTACCGGAAGCCCGGTATGTGAATTAGGTATAAAAGCTGCTTCATTCATTCTTATGCCTCTCATAGAGTTCATAGAATTGATTTCATACTAAAATGTATTTCCACATTCAGGCTTGCTCATACGTGACATACGTAAAACATATCCCTCTATACTTACTTTGAGCAAAAAAAGAATTCGCTTTCATATCCAAATTTGTTTACACGTTTTTCCTTTCCCGGTATAATGTTGTGTAGACAATCTATGAACGTACTTAGGAGAGGAGGATTTACCGTGGCACGCATGTTTCGGGTACTCGGGTTCTTCACGCTTGCAATTGGCCTGATGGCTTTTGCGGGAGATCTGGTCGAAATGGCTTTGCTTTTTTTCCTGCAGACTGCGTTTTTTGTCATTTTGGGATACTTGAAATTTACCGAGCGAACGTACATATTGCTCTTCTGGGGTTATATGATCGTAACATTCACGGGGTTCAGCTACTGGACCGTATTCGAAATGGGTTTGCCGCTCTAATCCACCTGCAGCATCAAAGTGATCCGATATCTGTCGGGTTGCTTTTTTGTTGTGTTCAGATTAAATGAATGTTCATGGTGTTATGTAACCACTAAGGATATTTCACGTATTTGTTTCATATATTGTCTGGAAGACAACAAGCCTGTACGATTGTCATTTAAGAAGTGGAAAGGAGAATGGATCGGTGAAACGTCAACACGGCATTTCCGCCTTTATATTATGCATCATTTTATTCCTCCAGCTACCTTTAGCCTATGCCTATGGAGAGTCTTCACCTGAGGATACACGTGAGATATTACAAAAAAGTCTATCCATCGTTGAAATCGATCATGAAATCGAACGCATCACCGAAAGGCAGAAGCAGCTGGGTCAACAACACGAGACATTATCCGTCCAGCTGCAGGAACAGGAAGAGCAGATACATATTCAGCAAGATCGGGCCGGAGCTGTAGTGAGGTCCTACTACACAGGAGAACGCGACAGCCTCCTCATGACGGTCCTGGGAGCCAGATCATTCAAAGACCTGTTTGTACTGTATGATTATTACCAGATTATTATCGGACGGGATCAGGCTGTGCTGGACAAATATCAGGACCGTTATCGCGATCTGCAACAGACTTCTACTCAGATTCGTCAGACTACAACAGAATTAACCGAAATGAAGACTAATCTTCAAAACCAGCGGGAACGTGTAGTCGCCTTGCAAAAAGAAGTGGATGCCCAAATAGCCACCAGCGGAGATGCGGCAGCGATTCAGAAACTGATGGATGAATTAACCCTTTATTGGGAGAATATCGGCATCTATGAGGTGAAACGATATTTCAAAGCATTGGCATCTGCCATGCAGAACCTGCCTGATTTTATCCAAAAACAAAACGGAGGTATATCCACAACTGGAACAACGTATACGATTCGAATTGGGCAGGATGAGCTTAATGCATTTCTTCGTTCTCAAAATTCAATCTTTGAAGACTTTGCCTTTCAGTTTAATCAGGATAAGATTATAGCTTCCGGTCAGCGGGATCAGTTGCAATTAAGCATAGAAGGACATTATACGGTAGAAAATGAACCGCAAAACTCCATTCGTTTTCATGTGGACAAACTTGTATTCAACCAGCTTGAATTACCAGACACCACTCGCCGAATGCTGGAAAGAGAATTTGACCTTGGGTTCTATCCACAGAAAATCCTCTCGTTTGTGAAAGCAACCGATGTTTCAACAAGTGAAGGCATACTGGAAGTAAAACTAGCTATATCCTTTTAAAGAGGTTGAACACGAACTTAACGTTAATTCGTCGTTCTAATACTGTCTACGTATTGATTCGCTGTAATTTCACCCTTTAAGAATTGTTGTACTTTTTTATGAAAACGAGTTATTAGAGCATGACTTTCGGTCGTTGCAGCAGGGACATCTTGGGTGGTCGGGAACCAGGATTGTCCCTTTGTCATGTCATAACGTCCAACGAGTTTCTCAGACTCCATATCCAGCTCCTGTTGCTTTGCGGGCAACCGGTTAACCTGTTGGTACCATTTCAGCTGTGTCGTAGCGGACGTCATTCCTTCAATCCATCTACTGGCCTCCTCAGCCTCAACCGACCCCGCAGTAATAACAAGGCTTCTGGAGTTTACGGTTTCCAAGGTTTCAAAAGAAATCCGCTCCAAAGAATCTTTATCAACTGCACTCGCTTGATCCGCACTTAATAATTGAGATAACAATGATACAACCATCGGTGTGCCGTTCTGGTCAGCAGTTGGAGAGAACTCTGAATTGGTAGACTCCAGCTTAATAAGGGGCTGAATCTGATTCATCAACTGAATCCCCTGCTGAAGATTCCCCGTTTGCGAATCTATCTGTGTTCGTTTAACTTGGTCTGGTGCCATTTTCGGTTCCAAATGATTCAGCCACGCATTTGTCCCGTACATATCATTGATGTTCATTGTAATTAAAGGGGTGCCTTCCGCAACGGCTTGTTGAGTAAGTTTGACCCACTGATCTTTATTGCGAGGTAATGACTCCAGACCAGCTCTCTTCAGAAATGAAGATTGGGCAGCCAGAATGTACGGATCAAAATCAAAAGGCATTCCCCACTGATAACCATTCCACTCTGTCATTCCCCGTAACCCAACTACCGTATCTCCTAGCGACTTCGATAATGTGGTTCCGTTTAACGGATACAGGTACCCTTTTTGGGCATAATATTGCACTTCCTCACTATCAAGCAGAACAACATCACCGTTCTCTCCTAGTGAAAATTCAAGATCCAAAACATGCTTATATGTATCCGGCTTCTCATTCCGAAGATTAATCTCTACCAGCTGGGAGGCAGCAACTTCTTTGGCTATCTTTTGAAAGGCTTGAAACTCTTCATCCGACATGGCCACTACAATCTCCAGCGGAGCTTGAGCATCTTCATTACGGGACGAAGACCCAGGAAAAGCATCCTTCTCCTGATCGCGTTCCTGATTGAGCTGCGAACCTCTAAAGTCAAAACTCGGTGACAAGATCGTTAACGAAAGCAGCAATACCGCGAATAAAACAACCTGATGTCTACGCTTCATTAACTTCCCTCCCTGTTCACCTAGTTTTTTCCTGCAGCAATTATTGTAACAAATAAGTAGTACTCTTGTCCTACCCTGCCGAAAAACACTTTTTCGGATTTTTGCATAATAAGAGCATATCGAGTTCTGTGTAATAACGCTTACTTATTTTTTCAGCAAAAAAGCCGGCTCCAGGAGCCGGCTTCAATAACAACATTTTCCGGGAAATAAATCCCCTAAATTTTACAATAAATCAGCTGCAAGCTGTGCCAGCTTGGACCGTTCTCCTTTTTCGAGCATGATGTGTCCGCTGATTCCCTCTTGTTTGAACCGTTCCACGATATACGTCAGACCATTACTGGCAGAATCAAGATACGGATGGTCTATCTGTTCGGGGTCTCCCATCAAAATAATCTTACTGCCTTCACCGACCCTTGATACAATGGTCTTCACTTCGTGGCGCGACAGGTTCTGGGCTTCATCAATAATGATAAACTGTCCAGGTATCGATCTTCCACGAATATACGTTAAGGCCTCCACCTGAATACTGCCAAGCCCCATTAGGATTTTATCGATATCTCCGGCTTTTTTGGTGTCAAACAAAAACTCCAGATTATCATATATCGGCTGCATCCATGGACGAAGCTTTTCTTCCTTCTCACCGGGCAAGTAACCGATATCTTTCCCCATCGGAACGACAGGACGAGCGATCAACAGTTTTTTGTATTTATGATCATCCTCTACCTTAAGCAGACCTGCTGCAAGTGCCAGCAAGGTTTTCCCTGTTCCGGCTTTACCGGTGATAGTAACCAGCGGGATGTCATCATTCAAAAGCAGTTCCAGTGCCATGCGTTGTTGTGCGTTACGTGCGCTAATACCCCAGACATTATCATTACTGAGGAAAAGCGGCTCCAGCTTTGTTCCCTCTGTGTTCACTTTAAGCAAAGCCGATTTATTGGTTCCCATCTCATCCTTGAGAATGACAAATTCATTCGGATACAACGAATAAGACAACTGTAACGGTTTGATTGGTAAAAAACGATATGTGTAAAACTCATCAATCACTGACGGATGAACTTTTAGGGCCGTATAACCTGGATATAACTCACTGAGTCCTGCCGTCCGATCTGATAAGTAATCCTGTGTGAACAGACCAAGTACATCCGCTTTGATACGCACAAGTACATCTTTACTGACAAGCACGACCTGACGTTCGACTACTTCCTTTTCATTCTCCTCAATCTGATAATTCAGTGCGACAGCCAAAATGCGATTATCGTTGGACACTTCACCAAACATTTCCTGAACTTTCACGAAACTCCGATGATTCAGCTCTACTTTCAGGTTACCTCCATTAGCCAAAGGTACCCCACTGTGCAAGTGACCCAGCTCTCGTAATCCATCTAACAGTCTGGATACATTACGGGCATTACGCCCAATTTCATCGGCATTTCTTTTTTTGGAGTCGATCTCCTCCAGTACAACCGCGGGAATGATTACCTCATGTTCCTCAAAGGCAAATATGGCATTGGGGTCATGCAGAAGCACGTTGGTATCCAATACAAAAATCTTTTTCATTCAATCCCCTCCAAAGCGGCGTCGTTAAAGGCATGAATAGTGTGATCTTTCAGCAGCGGCATGGACAATCATGATCCCATACATAAATGTATTCGACTAGGGCAAAATAATTGTCAACCATTCTGAAAAACTCCAAGAAAGGATGAACATTTATGAAAATATGGGTTTGCACGCTGCTTCTGATCTTTATACTTACAGGTTGCAACAGTTCCACACGCAGCGCTTCGCCGAATCAAGGTACACATGCGAAAGGTTACGGAGGAAATGTAACAACTCAGCAAGATCAAGGGAAAGGATCTCACATGCTCAATGCACAGGAAGATCGGATGAATCCTTCACGTTTGGACCGTCTCAATGAGAATACAGGTGAAGTCCATGATACCAACATTGCGGATGATGCAAAGAGTGGCCGGATGCCAAATGAAAAACGAATCAATCACCTTAAAGCCCTTGCCAAGCAAGTAGAAGGTGTTGAAGATGCGAACTGCGTCATACTCGGTAATACAGCCGTAGTTGGCATCGATGTTGATGGTGAACTGGAACGTGCTCGGGTGGGTACCATTAAGTACGCTGTTGCCGAAGCACTTCGCAAAGACCCCGAAGGTATAGATTCCATCGTTACTGCTGATGCAGATGTCACTGAACGAATTAAAGAGATTGGTGAACATATTCGTCAAGGGCACCCAATTTCCGGTTTTGCTTCAGAACTCGCTGACATGGTGGGACGAATTATCCCTCAACTCCCGAAAGACGTCAAAGTCCGTCAAAATCCGGATGAACCGATGAATCAAAAACAACAAATGCAGCAGCTGCATTCATCGGACAAAAGACAACAAAAAGCCCAGTGATCTCTCACTAGGCTTTTTTCATGGCAGCAAAAACCTGCTCATCTAATTTCTCAGCAGCACGCTGATCATATATTTTGACATATTGAGGCACAGAGGACAATTGAGCGCCGTAAAACAGAGCATTCCTCACCGCTTCAATTGTAATGTCGAAACAGCACATATTAAATGGAACGTCCAGCAGCGGATCTTGTCGTACCGCAGCACGTCCGTTCACTGCGTACACCGTCTCTTCTCCAAAAACAGTTACCGTAATGAGCGGATTAGTAATCATGTTATTCACTAAACGTGAACGATGATCAATTGCTATACGAAAAGTAGAAGCATTCTCCGCATAAATCCAGGAGATGGCTGTTGAAGTCGGACCTCCGGATTCTACATCCACTGTGCTCAGAAGCACAAAGGTCTCATTCTTGAATTGCTGTAAAAGAGATTCAGTTAATTGTGTGACGGCTTCGGACATTCAACCAGCCCCCTAACCTTCTTTATGCAATTCTTGTACTTGGTTTATGTTATTATAGCATACCGATTAACGTGCTTCCAATCCCAAAAGAATGAAGGTTATTCACTTGAAGGTGAAGCCGTTACTTTACCTGAAAGTGTATCTTGTAAAGCCTGCTTGGCATTGGCGAGTTCCGTTTCATTAATATACACATATGGACTTCTCCATTCTCCAGTAACTGGAGTATAATGCACATCCGAAGTGGAAATGTTCCAATACGTCGAGATAAAGTTTTTCATTTGTTCCGATTCCACATCTGTCGTCATATTCTTGTCAACTGCACCAATCACTTTGCTGATCTTTGTAATGCCCCCAAGAGATTTCATCTGATCCAACATGGAGTTCAGCACTTGGTTTTGACGTTTATTACGATCAAAGTCGTTGGATTCATCAGTCTTTGGATTACAATTGGATTTGCGGTAACGAACAAAATCTAATGCTGCTTTACCATCGAGATGTTGTGCGCCTGCGACCAGATTGATATCTGTACCATCGGCTGTATCTCTATAACACATATTTTTATCCACAGTCACATCCACGCCACCCACGGCATTGACAGCATCACGGAATGCCTGGAAATTCAGGACGGTTGTATAATTAATATCTACATCCAAATACTTGCCCATCATTTCTTTCATCTGATCCTCTGCATTTTTGCCAGTGGTTTTTTCCTGTGCTTTGAATCTTGGATAATAGGAATTCAGCTTGTTCGACTTGTACCCATCCAATTGAATACGTGTGTCTCGTGGTAAAGATACAATGGTTGCCGTCTTGGTCTCCGGATTCAACGAAGCCACCATAACAACATCCGAGAGATATGTGCCAGTTTCAGGACGGTTATCTGTGCCTAATAACAGCATCGTGATCGGTTTGGTTGTGGCTGACATCCCGGGAGGTACCGGTTTATCGATGCCTGTATCCACGACTTGATTGTATACCCAGTACGCATATCCACCGCCTACCACAATGGCAATAACCAATAGACTTAAAAGGATTCTGCCAAAAGCATTCATTCTCTTTTTCTTCTTAGGCTGCTCGCCCTTGCCATTCTTCGATCCAGAAGCACCGGATTGCGTCGGTGCCTGTCTCCGTGGAGGCAGTCCGTTCGAATTTGAGTTCATATCTTCAACACCTTTATCACATCTGTTTTTGTCTAAATAAAAGACAACCGCTTTCCCTAAGGAAAACGGATGGTCTGTACAAGACAGGATTTATGAGTTTCGAGCGGCAGCTTCCGCTTTTTTCTTTTGACGACCTTCAATAAAATAACGCACTCTCACTAACAACATCAAACCAACCGCGACCAACAAACATTGAATGATGGGCAGCTTGTCGATCTGAAAAATAAGAAGCATGAATGTGCCCATCGCCATCAAAATATAGAGAACGATTTCCTTACCAAGTGGCAATTTCTGACGTACCCGAAACACCTTGTTATATACGTAAGTAATCAATACAAAGATGACGATGTAGGCTACGATCGGGTTTGACGCGAACCATGCTTGCATGCACAGCCAGCTCCTTTCGTGTTCATGCTAGGATAAGTTAACTGGTTGATGGAACAACACCAACAACATTAATTACAAAGCTCTGCAATATGACCGTTTCGGATTCGGATCGTTCTTTTGGTCGCTGTTATCCCCAGATTTTTTTGATCCATTTTTCAATGGTAAAATCCGGGGATAAAGGCGAACGCTTCGCTCCTACAGAATCGATTCCGTATCCTCCACTACTTTAGTGGATTGTAATCAACGCCGATGGTGCATATGTGTTCCATCAAATGCTAACTTATATAGTTTATTTTGTTGTTATTAGGCTTTAGAAGCCATTTTGCGTTGTTTTTCTGCACGCTCACGCTCGGATTTGTTCAGGATCTTTTTACGAAGACGAATAGATTTTGGTGTAATCTCACAATATTCATCTTCATTCAGATATTCAAGCGCCTGTTCCAACGAGAAGATAATCGGAGTTTTAATTTTAACCGTATCATCTTTACCGGAAGAACGAACGTTAGTCAGTTGTTTTTCTTTGCAGATGTTAACAACGATATCATTGTCACGTGTATGTTCACCAACAATCATACCTTCGTAGATTTCAGTACCCGGCTCCAAGAAGAGCGTACCTCGATCCTCAACGCCCATCATGCCATAGAACGTAGATGTACCCGTTTCAGTTGAGATCAGCACGCCTTGGTGACGTCCGCCCACTTGACCGGATACTACTGGAGCGTAGCTGTCAAATGCATGGTTCATTACACCGTAACCACGAGTCAATGTCAGGAAATTTGTGCTATATCCGATCAAACCACGTGCTGGAATCAGGAACTCCAGACGAACTTGACCACTACCTGTGTTAACCATGTTAACCATCTCTGCTTTACGTGCGCCCAGGCTCTCCATTACGGAACCCATGCTCTCTTCAGGGATATCAATCAACAAGCGCTCAACAGGTTCCATTTTCTTACCGTCAACTTCTCTTACGATAACTTCTGGTTTGGATACTTGAAGCTCATATCCTTCACGACGCATATTTTCAATCAGGATACCCAAGTGAAGCTCACCACGTCCGGAAACGATAAATGCATCAGGGCTATCCGTTTCGTCAACACGAAGGGAAACATCTGTTTCCAACTCTTTCAACAAACGCTCACGAAGTTTACGGGAAGTTACCCATTTACCTTCACGACCTGCGAATGGACTGTTGTTCACGAGGAACGTCATTTGCAGTGTTGGCTCATCAATTTTCAGAACTGGCAAAGCTTCCGGGTTGTTAGGGTCGGCAATGGTTTCACCAATGTTGATGTCCTTGATCCCTGCAATGGCAACGATGTCACCTGCTCCTGCTTCTTCCGTCTCAATACGTTTGAGACCTTGGAAACCGAACAGTTTCTCGATACGTGCAGTTTTACTCTTACCATCACGCATAATAACCGTTACCGATTGTCCTTGACGGATCACACCGCGGTTAACACGACCAATGGCAATACGGCCAAGGTATTCATTGTAGTCCATCAAAGTAACGAGGAATTGAAGTGGTTCTTCAACATTTTCGGTAGGGTGTGGGATATGACTAACGATGGTATTGTAGATCGCCATCATGTTGTCATCTTGTTTGGCAGGATCATTATCCATGCTGGATGTTCCGTTCAATGCGGAAGCATATACAACAGGGAATTCGAGTTGTTGATCGTTGGCACCCAGTTCAATGAACAGGTCCAATACTTCATCAATAACCTCAGTCGGACGAGCCGCTGGACGGTCAATTTTGTTTACAACAACGATTGGTGTCAGGTTATGCTCAAGTGCTTTACGAAGTACAAACTTCGTTTGTGGCATACAGCCTTCATAAGCATCAACAACGAGCAATACACCGTCAACCATTTTCATGATACGTTCAACTTCACCACCGAAGTCGGCGTGTCCTGGTGTATCCACAATATTAATCAGGTAATCTTTATAAGTTATAGCCGTGTTTTTGGCCAAAATCGTAATACCGCGTTCACGCTCCAAATCGTTGGAGTCCATTACGCGCTCCTGTACCGTTTCGTGATCTCGGTAAGTACCGGATTGCTGGAGCAACTTGTCAACGAGTGTTGTTTTTCCGTGGTCGACGTGGGCAATAATCGCAATATTGCGAATGTGTTCTCTTGAATGCATGTTTTGTATCCATATCCTTTCCAATTTCAAATCATATCTACTTAAACTTCCCGCAATTTCGCAGGTTACTCACAAAATAAGCGTCGGTGATATCCCGACGCATGTCTATATCCCTTATATTATAGTTTATTATAGGTAAAAATCAAGATATTTCGCACGAAAAGACCACTGGGAATGTTACCAGCCTCTCCCTTGACGTCCTCGTCCAAGTAATAACCAGACTCCACCCAAGATCAAAAGGACAGCAAGTACATAGATTATTCCCGTTTGCAGCAAGGTAAATCCGAATAATATGATGGACACCGCACCAAGGATCAAAGCTGCAGGTAACACATATTCCGGTCTTCGTCGTTCAGCCATTCCATATTCGAGTAACCCTATGGCGATCCCTAGCAAGAATGCTGGCCAAAGCCTGCTCATAAGTCCAGCGCCCCATGTATTCGTTATACTGAATAAAACACCATACACCGTTAGTATGCCGGCAGGAACGAGTGACCACGATGGTGAAATACGCGCATAATATAACGCATGAAGGGCGATGCCTGGCAGCAGGATCAGCAAAGGCCAGAAATTACGACCAATAAATCCAAACACGCCAAACTTGCCAAGCAGAATAATAATTCCCGCAGCTGCAATAAATAGTCCAATCGCTTTTTCATTTCTCATCCTCAATCACCTCTTATACTATGGCTATGTACTTTATTTCTTCATAAACGATACGCATTCCATGCTGACTGTTGATATTCAAACCTGTAATCATGCTTCTAGTGTATCCGATGTTTCGGCAAAAAACTATACTTTATGTCGCACTTTGCGTGCGCCCTTTACCTGTATTACCCTAAAATGTGCAACTTATGATTAGCCCAATGGTTGTTGTATTGACAAGCGTATTCTCTCACCACAAAACCGCCTAAACCGGACGGTTCAGACGGTCATATGTTCAAGCTTTTATCCAACATTAAACTATGCGTTCTTACGCACAAATTTATGTGCGCCTCCAATCGCAACCACAAGACAAGCCATGGCTACGGGTAGCAGCGTATGTACCTCTGATGCCATACCTCCCAGCCATTCTCCTAACTTCGGGTCTTTCATCACCATCTCACCTGCTGTGAAGGCCAGGATGCCTGATCCGACGAATACAAGAATCGGAAATCGCTTCAACAAACCAACAATTAAGCCGCTCCCCCATACGACGATGGGGATACTGATTGCAATACCAATGACGATCAGAGCCAAATCTCCATCTGCCAAAGCCGCTATGGCCAAAACATTATCCAAGCTCATTACAAAATCGGCAATCAGAATGGTTTGAATGGCTTTCCAGGTCGTAGAAGCTTCTCGAATATGTACTTCATCCTCATTTTGAAGTAGCAGCTTTACTGCAATCCAGAGTAGTAACAGCCCACCTGCCGCTTGGATAAAGGGAATTCCCAGCAATAATACCGCTACAAAGGTTAACACACAACGCAGCAGTACCGCACCAAAAGCTCCCCACCATACCGCTTTTTTGCGTTGTATTGGTGGCAGATCCTTGCTGGCAAGCGCAATAACAACCGCATTATCTCCACTTAATACCAGATTGATCATTAAAATTTCAGTTAACAGCCATAGTGTATCCATGTCCTCATCCCCCCCACATTAACTTGTATGTCAGAGTTGTCCATGCTATTCTTAATGATTGAACCGTATATAAGGAGTGACATATATCATGGAGCTATTTAGTCCCACATTCTGGCTGGCTTTGCTGAACGTTGTCTTTATTGATCTAATTCTGGCTGGGGATAATGCCATCGTCATTGGTCTCGCAGCTCGAAATTTGCACCCTTCCGTGCAGAAAAAGGCGATTCTATATGGAACTGGCGGCGCACTTTTGATTCGAATTTTAGCAACAGTTGTTGTTTTATGGTTGCTTAAAGTTCCGTGGCTCTTGCTTGTGGGAGGCATACTTCTGATCTGGATTGCCTATAAATTATTGGCGGATCAGGGAGATGAACACAATGATGTCCAAGCGGGAACTTCCTTGTGGACCGCTATTCGTACCATTGTCATCGCGGATGCAGCCATGGGATTAGATAACGTGATTGCAGTTGCTGGAGCAGCGCAGCAGCATCTCGTGCTTGTCATCCTTGGACTCCTGATTAGTGTACCTATTATCGTCTGGGGCAGTACCCTGTTTATCAAGCTAATTAATCACTTTCCTTGGATCATCTATGTCGGAGCCATTGTTCTCGGGTATACGGCTTCCAATATGATCACTGAGGAACAGCGACTCTTGCCTTACTTTACTGAACATCCGGCATTGCGCATTCTTTTCATCGTTGTGGTTATTGCAGGTGTAGTCTTTGCAGGTTATCGCAAACGCTCCAGCAGTTCCAGCCACAAGGGATCTGGCGGGGAGCAACAGCGCTCCTATTCATAGGCTAATTTAAACTAACAATTTCATCTGAATACAGCAAAGGACTGAACGATATTTCATCGGACAGTCCTTTTTTGCAGTTAACATAGCCCTTATTATGTCAGCCATGCTAATTTTTATTGAGTTTAGAACCAGTCATCCTTCAAGCCATTGTCTCCTGTTGGATTCGTTACCACAGAAGTTTCACCGGCGTGCAGTGTGATCGTTTCAGTTTGTTCCACCGCCTGATCCACCCATTCTGACAGATGGCTCATTGTTGATTCTATTTTATCCACAATTCGAAGATTTGGATTGGTTGAAGGTGACTTTGGCACAAAGAGAGTGCAGCAATCCTCATATGGCAAAATAGAAATGTCATACGTTCCGATCTGTTTGGACAGGGTAATGATCTCCTGTTTATCCATCATAACCAGTGGTCGCAACAGTGGCAGATCCGTCGCACGACCAATGACATTCATACTCGGAAGAGTCTGACTCGCTACTTGGCCCAGGCTATCCCCGGTGATCAGTGCGAGTGCCCGCTCACGCTCGGCAAGTTTGGATGCAATTCGCAGCATTGAACGTCGCATCAGCGTAATAATCAGATTATCCTGACCCAGCTGGGTAAATGCCGTTTGGATCTCCGTAAATGGAACCAGATGCAGCTTGATTGTTCCCGCATGATCAGCAAGGGCACGTGCCAAATCAATGACTTTCTCTTTGGCGCGCTCGCTTGTAAACGGGTAACTGTAAAAATGCACACATTCCACTTCCAGTCCACGGCGCATGGAAGACCAGGCTGCCACCGGGCTGTCTATTCCACCTGATAGCAGTACCATCGCTTTGCCATTCGTCCCCAGTGGAAAGCCGCCTACTGCCGGAATGGTTTCGTTGAAAATATAGGTACCCTGATCCCGAATTTCCACTCGCAGTTCAATATCAGGTTGACGAACATCAACACTTAATTGCTGAAACTTCCTAAGGATCGGGGAACCGACCAGATGGTTCATTTCATGGGAAGAGTTCGGGAACTCCTTCCAAACCCGCCTTACATTTACCTTAAATGTGGTGCCTTCTTTGAATTCGTCTTCCCTTTCGTTCATAAACGCAACTGCTGTTTTCACAATCTCATCAAGCTCGGATGGAGTAACTTTAACCGGACTAATCGACATCACACCAAATACCCGCTTCAGCACCTTAATCAGTTCAGTATGTGATTCACCGCCAAGATCCACATAGACACGGCCATATTCTTTGCGAAGGCTCGCTCCTGGATAAGGTTTAAGCAAAGCTTTCACCTGTGTAATGATCGTTTTCTCAAATCGGGCACGATTTTTCCCTTTTAACATAAACTCTCCGAAACGGAGAAGCAGCATATCATATTTCATTTCCATTACATCCGCCTTTCGAGGGGCCGCAACTGCGCCACCATCTGATGTAAAGCCTGTTCAAGCAAGGCTACATCTTCTTCTGTATGTTCATCTCCAAGACTAATACGCAATCCGCCACCAGCACAAGTTGCATCTCTGCCCATCGCAAGTAGAGCCCGACTCGGTTCAGCCGAACGCGAAGAGCAGGCAGATTGGGTCGATATGGTTACGCCAAGTTGCTCCAAGGTGTGCAGCGCCACTTCTGCCTTCATCCCCGGATATGAGAAGTGTACAATATGAGGTGCACCCTCTGGGCGACTGTTCAATTCAAATTCGGGAATAACACGTATCGTTTCCATCAATCGATCACGGAGCACCGTTGTACGCCGGGCAAAATCAACCTGATCTTCTGCTGCCATTCGCATGGCCTTTGCCATGCCTACCAGCAAGGCCACGTTTTCTGTGCCTGCTCTTAGGCCTTGCTCCTGTGATCCTCCTGACAATAGTGGCGTAAGCTCCACTCCACTTCGCACATACAGGAGACCTGCTCCCTTCGGTCCACGTATCTTGTGAGCAGACAGACTGTATAGATCTGCACCCCAAACGGCAGGTGTCGCCTTCATTTTTCCAAAGCCTTGAACACCATCCACATGGAAAAGCACCCGTGGTGCTTTCTTTTTGAGCTGTTTGCCAATCTCTGCAATCGGATGGATGGCTCCTGTTTCATTGTTTACATGCATCAGACTTACAAGCACCGTGTCGGGCCTGATCGCGTCTACAACCTGCTGAGCGTTGACCACTCCATCGGAATTCACGGGAACTAATGTCACTTCCCATCCCCACTGCTGCAATTGCATAAAACTTTCGTACACCGAGGCATGCTCGGTAGCCGTAGTGATGATGTGTCTGCCTCGTGACTGATAACGTAATGCAGCACCTTTTATCGCAAGATTGTTACTCTCGGTGGCACCGGAAGTAAATACAATCTCTTCAGGCTTAACGCCGATTGCAGCAGCGCATCCAGATCGAGCACGACGCAGCAACTGATCGGCACGCTCTCCATACCCATGGATGGAGGACGGATTACCGAATTGTGTCTCCATAATTTCGGCCATCGTACGAATCACATCAGGATGGGGAGGTGTGGTTGCAGCATAATCAAAATATTTCAAATGAGGTTAGACCTCCCTTATCTCTTCGTTCATGAACCTACAGTGAGCATTGTAACACGATACCCATACAACACAAAAAGACCAACCGGGAACAGGCGTTTCAAGCGCTTCTGCTCCCACATTTGATCTCATCCTGCCTATCATGTGTTTTCACAACTGTCTATCTGTGAGTTTAGATCACATATTTCGACTGTGCCTTCTCCACCTTGGAGATATAATTCTGAGTTTCGGAAGGCAAACGGTTAAGTACACTCATCAGTTCGCTATCACTCGACACGCCCAGACGTGAAACACGCCCTGGCCCTGCATTATATGCAGCAAGTGCCATCTTCACTTCTCCACCGAAACGCTGGAGCTGAAGGGAAAGATACCTCGTACCCGCATCAATGTTCTGGGCAGGATCAAATGAATTACTCACACCCAGCCCTGCAGCCGTGCCATCCATTAATTGCATGAGCCCTTTGGCACCGGCAGAGGACACCACATTTGGGTTAAAATTGGACTCTGTGTCAATGACGGCCTTGATCAATGATTCAGGAACACCGTATTTGGCACTTGCCTCGGCAATCAAAGATTCATAATCCGTAGGTACAGATGCACCTGAATCCACGATTCCTGTATTGGATGAAGATAATAAAGACTCAACGATGTTATTGGAGACAGAGGACGATCCTGCCGTATTTATATCTGGATTGTACGTGCTTCCGAGTTGCAGCCACAACAGACCATCACTGGATCTTTTGGAGACCGTAGCGGTAGAATCTGTATTGCTCGTCGAATTGGCACCCGTACCTAACAGCCCGTCCATCACATTGGCGAAATCCACTGTTGAACCAGCATCCGATTGTGATCCACTGGTTTGGTTATTCACATTGGACAATTGCAGTTCCAACAACTGCCGCGATCCGCTTGGATCAATCTGCATGAGTTATACCCACTCCCGTATAATTAAGCGTATTATGACCTTATTCTACATCGTTTTACAGCAAGGTTCCATTGTTTTCAAAAAAATATATGAATCTCTCCACATAACCTGCGCATATACGAAAAAAACCTTCTGTAATTCACCTCATTTGGGTGAGTACAGAAGGCTTTTGAATGAATCATTTTACACGTTAACGAGCGAATGGAATCATGAAAAAATAACTCAGCGTAGCTACAACACCCAGTCCAATGGACCAGGCTCCCGCTGTCTTACGACCATTCACATATGCATAGTAACCCAGTACGGCTGCGGCCGGTCCAAGTACGATTGACCACATGAACAAAGACGCGATCCCGAAGGCAAGTCCCATGTAACCCGCAACCTTGCCTGTTGATTCCATGACCCGGTCTGCCTCATGCTTCTCAGGTACAGGCTCTGCCCGTTTGGTACCTCCAGTTCTTACGACAGTCGGAGGAGCGACCTCTGCCCCGTATTCTTCCCGATGTGCTTTTCTGGGATAATCGACGCGCATACGCTGTTTTTCACCGTCAACATTGATTTTAGGGCGATCCTGAAAATTAAACTTATTATCGTCATTTTTCATTGGGAAGCACCTCCGTTATAAATAGGGATGACTGCTCACTTCGGTTTGAACGTGTGACAGCATGTTGCAGAGGATGTGCGTGCATGATCATGGTGATCGGAGTCAAATGTCTCACCGGCAAATTCCTCATGCAGACGACGGGTGGCATGTTGGTCGATGTCAATCATGATGGCATCAGCGTGGCAGAAGTTGTTCTCTCCCCAAAAGTTGCAGTTGGAGACGCTGCATTTGACAATTGGTTTGTCTTGGCTCATTTTTTATCACCTCGACTACTATTGTCTCCCCGCCACAAACCTGATATTCCCCGTCAAAATGCCAGATGATGACATGATCACACCTCGTCTGATTCTCACTAAGAACACAAAAAAACCGCCACAAGGGCGGTTTCGTCCAATTTCATATTCAGGTTTAAACGTTAATTAGGCGTGATTCCGTTGATTTTGCATACGGCGCTGAGTCAGGTAATCACTTTCATAATATGCCAGATCATCGCGCAATTCTTCGTACGTTTTGGAAACCTCAAGAATGACATCCCGTACTGCACGGATTGGCTTGTCACGGAAACGAATGGCATCTTGTCCTGTGTAAGCGTATCTTCCGTCTTCGGAATAACATTCATTTTTGGGATAGAAAAAGCTGTTTACGCATTGGTGATACGTATTATAAAGAGCCTTTTCGGCAAAATCGACATCAAAGTTGGCACGACGCAGCACAACGCCAAGTTTTTCGTAAGAAACTTCAGAAAAAACGAGCAAATGACGGAGATCTGAAAGAAATCCTTTGTAGAAGGCTGTTGATTCTTCCGTCTGATTCTGATCCAGTTCAGGCAAAGCATTCTCATTCAAAAAATTTTCAATCCGATCGATAGCCGGTTTTAACTTTTCCCTAGTTGACTCACATGTTTTCTGTACATTGGCTGCTGACATAAAGGTAGCTCCCCCTTAAATAAGTCCTTACATATAGGTCGGCCAACGGTGGTTTTCCCCTGACCTTTGAATTCTCAGCTATAATCCTACCATAAAAAGATGACGAGCGGTATCCCTTAATCATGCTTTCCGCTTCTGCCGTTAAACATGCCTATTATACGCAGTTAGACTCGAACCCGCCTGCATAAAAATATCCGCTTTTTCTAACGATAGATATAACCAGTGACAACGACGAAGCACTGTTAATGATTGTCCAAAATGAACGAAGGAGGTTCCATCCACCATGTCCAGACCGAAATGGATTAACTGGGCCCTTGCAGCTGGTGCAGGAGCACTCGCTCTGACGCTCCTGCTTCCAACATCCAATCGTCCCGAACCTAAGCCAGGTGCCCTGTCTGACTCTGCTCATGAGGAGCACACGAGTAAGCATCGTCTGAAAGTGCAGGATGTCAAAGCAACCGATCTTCTGACCCGAATGGATGCCAAGCAACATCTCAGTATCATGCTGGAGAAAACCGCCACAATGAATGCTGCTCAGGTTAGCCGATATGTGAATGATCTCCAAAGTTCACATGAACATATCAGATCCATTCATCTGATGAATACCAATGGCTCTTTTAACAAGCCCTTTGATCACGCCTCCACACAAGGAAGCAAGTTGGAACAACAGAAACTTCAACATTCGCTCAACCTTGCCAAAAAGGCGGTAAACAAACGTCAAAGTTTTGAATCCTCTTCTTTTCCTTTGGGAAAAGAAAAATACTTTGTTATGGGGCAACCCTCCAAAGATGGCAAAAGAGCTGTAATTGCCTTGTTCAGTCAGAACGTATTAAATGCTGTTGAACAACATCAGCGCAAAAATCTGCGCATGATCCCTTATCCGCGTGAGGGTAAATTCAAAATTGAGTCTGTTCACCCGGATACGCTTAACGAAATCACAGTAAAAACTGGACATGATAATGCAAATGCCAGTCATTTTTATGAAAATGAAATCGTCATCCGTTTTCGCCAAGATCCCGGTGAACGGGATATGCGTATCATTAAATCCGATCTGAGAGCGCAATCTGCGCGCAAGCTGGGATACACGTATGTTTTTCGGTCAGAACATATGAGTTACAAACAATTGCATAGTTATTTCGAAAGCAAATGGAATCCACTCTATATGGAGCCCCACTATATGTATTTAACCAATGATACTGTAACTGAACAAACAGATGTAACGATACCCAATGACATTTTGTTCTCCGATTATCAGTGGAACCTGCCTGCGATTGAAACAAACAGAGGTTGGAATATTACCAAGGGAAACAAAGATGTCATCGTTGCAGTGGTTGATACGGGGGTTGATATGAATCATCCTGACCTGAAGGGCAAGCTCCTTGAGGGTTATAATGTGGTCGAGCCGGGAAGCCAACCGATGGATGATGTGGGACATGGGACACACGTCGCAGGCATTATCGGCGCTACTGTCAACAATAATGAAGGCGTGGCAGGCATGAGCTGGTATAACAAGGTACTACCGGTTAAAGTACTCGACAACTCGGGTTCTGGTACCACGTATGCCGTTGCCGAAGGCATCATCTGGGCAGCCGATCATGGAGCCAAAGTGATCAACATGAGTCTGGGCAATTATGCTGATGCGCAATTTCTTCATGATGCCATTAAATACGCTTTTGACCGGGATATCGTCCTAATTGCAGCCACGGGGAATGATAATACAGAGCGTCCAGGGTACCCTGCTGCTTATCCGGAAGTATTTGCCGTATCTGCTACGGACCCGGATATGAGCAAAGCTTCCTATTCCAACTACGGGGACTATGTTGATGTGATGGCTCCAGGGTCCAGTATCGCCAGTACCTATCCAAACAATCAGTATGCGGCCTTATCTGGAACGTCCATGGCTAGCCCTCATGTAGCCGCACTTGCAGGTTTGATTCGTTCGTTGAACCCGGACTTGACCAACACGGAAGTGATGGATTTGATGCGCCAAAGTGTTATTGACCTCGGTGATCCAGGTCACGACAAGTATTTCGGTTATGGCCAAATCGATGTCTATAAGGCACTGCAAGCCGCATCAGGCAACAGCGCTCCTTTGCAGTTCTGGCCGCAACATGTCAGACAACAAATGGATAATACGATGAAAAAGTATACTCAGTAAGCGTAATGAGGATAATCTGTAAAAAATACAAAAGCAGCTGCGCCCCGGGGCGTACGCTGCTCTTTTTGGTTTATATCCAATTCCCCGGGGCACCCGCTGCGATTAGCGTTTGCGAGAAGTTGTGCGGGCTTTGCTTGATTTTTTCACGGATTTTTTCTTCGGATTATGGCTGGATACATAACAAGGGTCTTCTTCTTTGACAACAACAGGATACATGTGGTGATGAATCGGAACACAGTGATGTTTTTTGATCACTTCAATCGGGTGGATTACAGGCACGATTTGTGGGATGTAATAATCCTCAACAACCTGGATCGGGTCACAGACAATCGGGCAAAGCGGTGGACAGTAATGGTTCATTTCAAAACCAACTCCCTTTCTGGTGATACTATAACCTATTGCAACAGAGCGAAAGTGGATTGGATGTATGTCCATAGTCCGAAAAATTATATGAGCGGTAGCCTGTCCGCCACTGTCCCACCCTGCCCAGGTGTTACTCTGTCAATGACTTGGCACAGTACACGAAGTCCTTCACACAAAAGCTCAACGTTTGTTACAGTGAAGCAGATACGCAGACTTGGTGTATCCATCTCCCCTACATAACAGGCGGAACCGGGGAGGAAAGAGACCCCTGCAGCAAGTGACTGATGATGCAACTCACGCATATCCAAGTTACTCGGAAGTTGGAGCCACAGATTGAGTCCTCCCTCTGGCAAGCGCCATTGCATGCCCATAGTAGCATGCTCTTCCAGCACTTCAGATGCTGCACACAAGCGAGAATACAATTCATCCCTCAATCGCGATACATAGGCACCGTACTGATTCTGAATGAAAGATTGCAGTGCCTTTTGTGTAAGCAGCGGACTCCCCAGATCCGCCGTAGATTTCGCGGCCACAAGCCGGGTCAATACACTTCCGTCTGCGATGGCGCAGGCTATACGGCAACCGGGAGACAACACCTTGCTGAAGCTTTTGATATATACGACATGACCTGTCCCATCCATCGATTTAATGGAAGCCGGGGGAGGTTCCCTAAAATAAAGATCTGCAAACGGATCATCCTCCAGAATGAGGCAGTGGTAGCTTTGCGCGAGATTAAGAAGTTGTGCTCGTCTTCTTGCGCTCATCGTGATACCTGTTGGATTGTGATAGGTCGGGATCGTATAGATCAGCTTGGGCGGATAGGTATCACATAATCGGGTCAACAGATCAATACGCATGCCTTCGTCATCCATTGGGACCGTAATGATCTTCGCGCCTCTACTCGTAAATACATCAATGGCTCCGGTATAGCTTGGTGCCTCCATGTATACAACATCCCCAGGTCCGACAAAAGTTCGTGCCACAAGATCGATTCCCTGCTGAGCACCACTTGTAATTAACATGCGTTCAGGTGTAGCCTGTAGTCCACGCTCGGCAAAGTGTTCGGCCAAGATCTGTCTAAGCTCCCGATCCCCCTGAAAAGATCCGTAAGCTGCCATACGCTCTGTATGATCAGAGGAGAGTCGGTAGGCGCTGTCGATAACCTCGCGTGTAGGCAACAGTTCAGGCTGAATCGCTGACATATGAAGTTCATACCGCACTTGAGGTGACGTATCAAAATGTCTCCAGAGCTGGGCTCGCGGTAAATAATCCACCAGTGCCATCTGCCAATTCCATGACGTACCGGATTCACTGTTGGCATTGTTCCGCTGCGTTCGGTCCACATCCTCCATCTGATCCACGTTCAATGTACCTCTCACATAACAACCTTTCCCCTGGGAGCAGGTGATCAATTGAATCGCTTCAAGTTCAGCATACGCTTTGGATACAGTGACCAGGCTGACACCCAAATCCGCGGTCATTTTACGCACAGAAGGAAGTCGGGTTCCGGGTTCGATGAGTCCTGATCTGATGCGATCGGCAATCGTTAGCGCAATCTGCACGTACAATTTGGTACTGCTTCCCCGCTTTAATTCAATATGCATATGTGCTCCCCCAACTGTTATGATCTTCATTTTACTGTTATAGTGTAGTCCGTCTATTATAGTTTATAATATCAGTATAACAGTGAATAACAGGAGATGAGAATAACATGAGTATCCCTTGGTCCAAAATGGCACAAAACACCCCGTCCTCTGTCGTTCGCGACATGCTCCAGGCCGCTCAGGCACCTGGAATGATCTCACTAGCCGGTGGATTACCAGCCCAGACTTCATTCCCGCTGGAAGCCATCCGCGCTGCATATGAAAAAGTATTTATGAGCGGAGCAGCCGCTCTTCAATATGCGGAGACTGAGGGTTACCGTCCTCTTCGCGCCAAAATCGCCGAACGTCTTGAATCCAAGGGCATTCCCGCTTCACCCGATCACATGCTTCTCACTACGGGTTCACAGCAATCCATTGACTTGGTTTGCCGCATCCTTCTCGACCCGGGTGACCGCGTATTGGTTGAATCACCAACCTACCTCGCTGCTCTGCAAGTCATTCATTCCTATCAAGCTGAATCTCACGGCGTAGCCTGTGATGATCACGGTATGTTGCCTGAATCTCTGGAGGAACAACTCCAGTTGCATCGTCCAAAACTTGTCTACATTAACCCCACGTTCTCCAATCCTACGGGAAAAGTATGGTCGCGAGAAAGAAGACAGCAGGCTGTGGATCTGTGCCGCAAGTATGGTGTACTCATTCTGGAAGATGATCCCTATGGTGAAATTCGGTTTAATCCGGAGCAATTGGATGTCCCTGCTCTCGCAGAACTGGATGCAGTATCCTATGACGGCCCTTCCAACGTTATCTACACCAGTACATTCTCCAAAACGGTAGCACCTGGCCTTCGTACGGGCTGGATACTGGCTGCCCCCGATATTGTCAAAATGGCAGCACGAGCCAAACAAGGTGCTGACTTGCACTCCAGCAGCATTGACCAAAGAGCGCTTCATGCACTACTTGAATCTTTCGATCTGGATGCGCATATCCGCCATATTTCAGAGGATTATGAAAAACGCATGAAAACACTGACGACTCTTATGGCAGCCAAAGCTTGGGAAGGCATCTCGTGGAATTCACCTCAAGGTGGCATGTTCTTGTGGCTGCAATTGCCTGAAGGCATGCTTGCAAGCAATCTGTTCACTTATGGTATCCAGGAGAAAGTGTGCATCGTGCCAGGTGATTCTTTCTATGCAGGTACACCGGAGTTAAACCGCATGCGGATCAACTTTACTCATACGGACCCTGAGCTCCTTCCGGAAGCCGTGGAAAGAATGGATCGCGCCATCCAACGTTGGCATGCTTCCTTAACATCGGACAGTGTTGTTACACTGTAATGAACTGTCATAAACGTTTGACTATTCCATTAGCGTATGAAGATTAATAACTTGATATGAGAAACAAAAAAAAGGCGGCAGGCCCGAGAATCTCGGAACTGCCGCCTTTTTTTTATAGAACCTGTTATCAACAGGAGTTAAGTTTTTTTAGATGTTCATGGGTCCTTCTGATCAGTCAGGCCATCGGATAATTCATACGAGTTGTCCTCGACTGATAGGTGGACTACATTGTGTTGTTGTTGCAGTTAGGAAAGCTTACCGTAAGCCGGGTTCTGTGCTCTTCGTGGTTCATACGGGAACTACCCTCCCACCAGAAGCGACAATCATCTATCTAGGCCATACATTGCTGCACAGCTCAAGCGACCAACCTAGACACACCTCGGGCTAAGGTTGCCTCCTCCGAAGAGGCGGCTGTGTCCCATTAGGTCTTGCTCCAGATGGGGTTTACCAGGAACGAAGTCACCAGCGTTCCTCGGGGTCTCTTACACCTCGGTTCCATCCTTGCCTGTGCCGGAAAATCCGGCCATCGGCGGTCCATTTCTGTGGCACTATCCTTCAACTCGCGCTGACTGGACGTTATCCAGCATCCTGCCCTGTGGAGCCCGGACTTTCCTCTCGTGGCAACAAAGGCCACCAGCGATTGTCTGTCAAGCTTTCCGAACAACATTACATAGTATACAGGCATTTAGGTTCCCAGACAAGCTTAATATTACTGGGAACCACACAGCAACGGTCTTTTTAGATAAATTGGAATACCTCCGTATTTACCTGTGAAGCTGTAACTTGCGTATCATATCGTTTTTCTTCCAAACGGGAACGAAGCCAATCCGCTGTTTTTGGTTTCATAATCTTCTCGGAATTATGTCCCGGGTCGATGATACACATACCTGCCATTAACGCATCATGAGCCGTGTGATAATCAATATCTCCGGTCACAATAACATCCGCACCTTTGAAGCGGGCAGTCAGCGCGTAACGGCTGCCAGAGCCGCCAAGAACCGCTGCTTTTTTGATCTGCTTGTTCAGATCTCCTACTACCCGCACATGAGGCACATTGAATTGGGTCTTCACGACCTCCACTAGCTCACCTAATGTCTTAGGATCCCTAAGGGGTCCCAAGCGTCCCAGACCGAGCGTACGGCCCTTTAAATCCATTGCATAGAGGTCATAGGCCACTTCCTCATACGGATGAGCCTTAAGCATCGCCTGAACGACCTTACTTCTCAGACTTTGGGGTACGATGGTCTCAATACGCATTTCTTCCACACGTTCCATCTGCCCTTGGGTACCGATAAACGGTTGAGTCCCTTCACCAGGTACAAATGTTCCTGTACCTTCCGTGTTAAAGCTGCACTTGTTGTATTGACCGATACTCCCCGCTCCGGCTTCCAGAATGGCCTGAAGAACCTGTTCATGATGGGTACGAGGCACAAAGACAGCCAGCTTGTACAGATGATCTGTGTGTACATCTTCCAGCGATTCTTTACTCTCGATGCCAAGTGCCTCGGCCATCCAGTCATTCATCCCACCCTCGGCCACATCCAGGTTTGTATGACTGATATAGACAGCAATATCATGCTTAATCAGCTTTTCATACAATTTACCCATAGGTGTATCTGTACTCAGTGACTTAACCGGACGGAAAATGATCGCGTGATGAGCGATAATCAGGTTGGCACCGATACGAATCGCTTCGTCCACCACCTCATCCGTCACGTCCAAAGCTACTAACACGTGACGGATTTCTTTTTGCAAACTGCCGAGCTGGAGACCAATGCGGTCATCCGGTACAGCCAGATGTTTGGGAGCGAGTTGCTCCATCAGTTGAATTACAGTTTGACCTTTGGCAAACATGCCAAAACCTCCTTCAAGTTTGCGATAAGACGCTCTACCTCAGCCGCCTTGTCCCGGGAAGAATCCTGATCGGATTTGGAGATGGAGTTAACAACCCCTTGCAGTTTGACGATCTCACTTTCCCATTTGGCAAAAAATACATCCGTTGGTCGATCAACCAAATAAGGCCCCATCCGTAGCAGCAAATCTTCCGTCAATTCTGCCCCGCCTTGAAGCGGACGTGCACGATACACCTCTACATTGGCAATCGGGCTTACAGATTGTGGCATCGCCGTTATAATCTCATAAATCTTTCCATCTTCTTCGAGCAACTGTTCTGCTACAACCACCCAGTGATGCTCCAGTAACCAGCGTCTGAGGATATCCTCACCCACATTTGGTTGCAAAATAAGTAACTGGACTCCTTCCAGTTTGGATAAACCTCTGTCCAAAATAGAAGCAATCAAGGCACCGCCCATACCTGCAATGGTGATGACATCCACTTCACCCGCAGAGATCACATCAAGACCGTCTCCACGACGCACCGTGATTTTTTCTTTCAGGCCAGCATCACTGACTTGTTTGCATGCAGCATCATAAGGGCCAGGATTGACTTCCCCGGCTACTGCACTTGCAGCTTTCCCACTGCGGATTGCGGCTACTGGCAGCAACGCGTGGTCTGAACCGATATCAGCCATGCGGCTGCCATCGGGAATTTGATCATGTATTCGCTGTAATCGATTCGAAAGTTTCATGAAGCACCTACACCATTCATTTAATTTATTGATTTGCATTGAACAAGGAAAAGCGATAAAATAAAATCCAATAAAACATTTCAAGGATGAATTTCCAAAACCAAGAAATCAAGACGTTTAAATTAAAAATAAAGGAGACCCCGCCGCCGCTAAAGCGTCTTGCGGAAAGTCTCCCATAGTTCGATTATTCGAGGAAATCCTTGAGTCGTTTACTACGACTCGGGTGACGCAACTTACGAAGAGCCTTGGCTTCGATCTGACGAATACGCTCACGCGTAACACCAAATACCTTGCCGACTTCCTCCAGCGTTCTCGTCCGTCCATCGTCCAGACCAAAACGTAGACGAAGCACGTTCTCTTCACGTTCAGTCAGTGTATCCAATACATCTTCGAGCTGTTCTTTCAGCAACTCATACGCAGCAGCATCCGCCGGAGCAAGTGCTTCCTGATCCTCAATGAAGTCACCCAGATGGGAATCATCTTCCTCACCAATCGGTGTTTCCAGAGAAACCGGTTCCTGTGCAATCTTCGTAATTTCACGAACTTTCTCTACACTCAGATCCATCTCAGCAGCGATTTCTTCTGGTGTCGGTTCACGCCCAAGTTCTTGCAACAGCTGACGGGATACCCGGATCAGCTTATTAATCGTCTCCACCATGTGCACAGGGATACGAATGGTACGCGCCTGGTCAGCAATAGCACGAGTGATCGCTTGGCGAATCCACCATGTTGCATACGTACTGAACTTGTATCCTTTTTTGTGGTCGAACTTCTCAACCGCTTTGATCAGACCCATATTACCTTCCTGAATCAAATCAAGGAACAACATTCCACGTCCAACGTAACGCTTGGCGATACTGACAACGAGTCGTAAGTTAGCTTCAGCCAGACGACGCTTGGCTTCTTCATCCCCGTTCTCAATCCGTTTAGCCAGTTGTACTTCATCATCTGCTGACAACAGTGGCACACGACCAATTTCCTTGAGGTACATACGGACAGGGTCATTGATTTTGATACCTGGCGGCAAGCTCAGATCATCATCAAAGTGGAATTCGTCCTCTCCCTCTCTGGTGTTGTTCTCGGAATCTTCACTAGGACGAAGTGTAACCTCTTCATTATTTTCATTCACTACATCGATACCCAGATCGCTCAGTTGCTCATAGAACTCATCCATTTGCTCTGCATCCTGCTCAAAAGGAGAGAGTTTCTCTATAATTTCCTTGTAATTCAGCGAAGCTCTTTTCTTACCTGATTCAATCAATTGATCTTTAACCTGATCCAGTGTCAATTCTGTTTCTAGTTCAGTATGCTGATCATTCGCCATAATTCGACTCCCTCCTCCCTAGAAACATCTAATCATCAGACGTTCACTGTCTCTCTAGGGCAATCATTTCAATTGCAATCTGTGCCGCGCGTACAGAATCACCTGCCCGCTCTGCAGCAATCATTTCTTCTTTTTTCAAATCGTACTCTTTCTTACGCGGATGCTTCAGCACTTCCCTGATGCAATCATCGAGCATTTGAATACTCCATTCACCTGGACCATCCATCATCGAGATTGAACTAACCGTCTTTTCCAGGCGATCGTCATGCAGTGAAGACATAAAACGGCTTGTATCCGACGGTTTGCCTTGCGCATAGTAGGCATATAGATAAGCAGCAATAGCTGCATGATCATCCAAGTTAAAAGCTTCACCAAGATGCTCATTCACGTACTGGGCAGCCTCATCATCCTGCAACATCCAGGCAATCAGTTTGCGTTCGGCAGCGTGATAAGCCGGCAACAGATTGGGTGTAGGCACCTGCCTATTTTGTTGCCTACCATTATTCCACCTTTTCGGGTTATTATCCCCAAACTGGAGGTTATTTTTCATCGCCTCCCGTTCTTCATTACACTCCTGCTTCAATGTTTCGAACGATACGTCCACTTCTGCAGCCAGTTCACGAAGATACACTTCCCTTTCTGTTGGAGAAGGTAAGGGTGCAATCAACTTTACTGCTTCTTTCGAATAGGCGATTTGTCCGCCACCCTCTAGCAGTATATGGCTTTTTTTTAAGTTTATAAGTTTAAATTTTGTAGTTGTCACGGCACCGTCCACAATCTGGTTTCGGAACCGTTCACCACCATGCTTCCGGATAAAATCATCCGGGTCAAGTCCCTCGGGAATGAGAGCCACTTTGACCTGCAATCCAGCTTCCTCAAGAATAGGGAAGTTTTTGAGTGCAGCAGCCTGTCCTGCTCTGTCGCCGTCATAACATATGATGACTTCGTCGCACATCCCTTTGAGCATCAGTGCCTGATTCTCGGTTAACGCAGTGCCCATTGCCGCTACACCATTCTGGATATCCTGGTCCCATGCGGAGATGACATCACCATATCCCTCGAACAAAATGGCTTGTCTTTGTTTGCGAATTGCATTTTTGGCATGATGCAGATTATAGAGAACACGGCTTTTGTTAAATAACCGGGTTTCCGGTGAATTTAGATACTTCGGTTGCCCATCTCCCAATATGCGTCCTGCAAATGCAATCGGCTTACCGCTCCTGCCATTGATCGGGAACATAATCCGGTCTCGGAATCGATCCACATATCCCTGACCTTCATTTCGGGGTGACAGAAGTCCACCCTTTTCCATCTCTTCGAGCGGATAGTTACGTTTCTCAAGAAATTGTACCAGTGTGTCCCAACGATTTGGTGCAAAACCAATCTGGAACTGGTCGATTAACTTGTCGCCAAAACCTCTTGAGCGTAAATACTCCATGGCTGACTTGCCGTGCTCTGTATTTTTCAACAAAAAATGATACAGCTTCGCGGTAAGCTCATAAGCCTCCAACAGACGTTCCGTCTCCGGATTCACATGAGCAGATTCACGCCCTTGCCAGTCCCCCATAGAGATGTGACTTTCTTCCGCCATCGTTTTGACAGCCTCGGGAAAGGATAACCCTTCGATTTCCATCCTGAATTTGATGGCATTTCCACCCGTGCCGCAACCGTAGCAGTAGAAAATTTGTTTCTCAGGTGTAACGGTGAACGAAGGCGTCTTCTCGGAATGAAAAGGACAGAGGCCTTTCATATACTTCCCCTGTTTGGTCAGATGCACAAATCGGCTCACCGTATCGACAATATCATTCTGCTGTAACACCGATTCAATAATACTTTCGGGTATACCGCCTTGTCCGGTACTCATCTCTGGCCACCTTCATCTCTTCAACACGTAAATATAATTCGATAAACTTACACATTCTCCTGCAAATCTTTTAAAAGTTTTGTCAGTTTATGTTGAAACATTTCTCGATCCTGCTCTGTGAAAGGCTTTGGGCCTTTCCCGTAATGGCCTCTTTTTCGTGCTTTGGCCGCAGTATGACGAGAATCCAACATGAAATCAATGTCACGATCGTTGAACTCACGACCACGAAAGGACAAAACATAACAACGTTTGCCAAGCGCAAGTGCCGCAAGTCCATAGTCCTGAGTGATAACCACATCATATGGCTTAATATGATTAGCAATATACAGGTCTGCGCTCTGATCACTGCGATCCACTTGCACGGTTCGTACCCCTTCTCCTCCTTGAAGCAAATGATCAAATGAAGAGACTAACAATACGGGGATGTTGAAAAGGCGAGCGGTTTGCGCAATCTCGGTTTTGACCGGGCAAGCATCACCATCCACAACAATGTGGCGTATATTTAACTCACTCAAACCCAGACCACCCGGTTTCATAAAATAGCTGCATATTGTTATATACGACCCCGGCCAGGCAAAATCCTTCTGCCGGAACGAGGGAAATCAAAGGCTAAAATACGGAGCGGTTGTCAAAAATACATTTCACAACCCGTTCCGTATATTTATACCCTCATATATCCTTCTTTAATACTGAATTTTAGCTTTGCGCCAAGTCTGTGGAAAAGGACTCATGAAATACGCCCAATTACCAAACCAACTTGGAAAAATCAGCAAATCCTTTCAAGTCACGATCAATAGCCGCGAGCAAGGCAAGTCGATTCGCCCGAACAGCTTCATCCTCGGCCATAACCATGACCGAATCGAAGAATGAGGTAATACCATCCTTCCAGGCAGATGCAATAGCCAGTGCTTCAGCAGCATGATGCTGAGTCAACGCCTGACGATATTCTGCATTCGTTTTGCTCCATGCCTCATGTAACTGACGTTCTCCATCTTCTGTGAACAGTTCTGGATGTACGGAAGCATTGGATGCTTTGGCCGCCAGATTACCCACACGGTTGAACGATTCAACCGTTGTTTTGAATGCGTCTCCTGTCATAACAGCCGCCATCAACGCTTCACCTTTTGGAACCACAGCGCTGATATCATCGAATCCGGAAGAAATTACGGCATCCACTACGTCGTAGCGAACTGTTTCGGACAACAATTTTTTCACACGAAGACCAAAGAAGTCTTGCAGATCTTTACGAACCTCTTCATCTGCACGTTTCAACAGGTTCATCTGGGCATGTACTTGAAGTGCTACTCCGAACACGTCAGACAATGTCAGCGGAAGCTTGTGATCCAGCAAAATCTGTACAATACCTGCAGCCTGACGGCGCAGCGCGTACGGATCCTGTGAACCCGTTGGAATAATGTTGATGGAGAAACAACCCACGATTGTATCCATTTTGTCCGCAGCACTCACAATGGCACCAACAAGAGAAGCAGGGGATTGATCTCCAGCGAAACGTGGCTGATAGTGTTCAAATACCGCTTTGGACACCTCTTCTTTTTCGCCAGCTTTACGAGCGTAATCCTCACCCATCACACCTTGCAGTTCCGGGAATTCTCCCACCATCAGTGTCACCAGATCGAATTTGCAGATATCTGCTGAGCGGCTAACGGATTCAGCAACATCACCGGATACTTGCAGTTTGGCAGCAAGTCCATCCGCAATCTTGCGAATACGGCGCACTTTATCTCCAACCGTTCCCAGTTCTTCCTGGAAGACGATACTTTCCAGCTTCGACAATGCATCCTTAATCTGTAGCTTCTGATCTTCCTCATAGAAGAACTTGGCATCAGACAGACGTGCACGCAGAACTTTTTCATTCCCTTTGGCAATAACGTCAAGTGAATCACTTCCACCGTTACGTACCGTCACGAAGAATGGCAACAATTGTCCTTCATTGTCCAATACAGGGAAATAACGCTGATGCTCACGCATGGAAGTAATCAATACTTCTTGTGGAATATTCAAGAATGAAGAGTCAAATGTCCCGAACAATACGGTAGGTGTTTCCACCAGGAACAGGACTTCCTCCAGCAAGTCTTCCTTAATCGCGATATCCCATTTTTTCTCCGCAGCCAGTGCCTGAATCTGGGATACAATCATCTGTTCACGTTCATGGATATCTACAATGACATGTTCTGCACGCAACACTTCCACGTATGAAGATGGATTGGAGATCACGGCCTCCTCACCGAGGAAACGATGTCCGCGAGTTACGTTACCCGACTTAACACCTGTCACTTCCAGATCGATAACATCACTGCCGAGCATAGCCACAATCCAGCGGATTGGACGTACGAATTTGAAATCATAGGAAGCCCAACGCATGAATTTCGGGAACGTCATGGCATGTAATACAGATAACAAGCCTTCGCCAACTACAGAAGCTGTTTCCACACCTTTGCTGCTCTTCGTTGCATAGATATATTCGACACCGTTCAGTTCCTTGAACGTGAACTGATCGGGTTCAACACCTTGACTGCGGGCGAATCCGAGTGCAGCCTTGCTCCAATTGCCACTGTCGTCCAGGGCAATTTTGCGTGAAGGACCTTTCACTTCTTCCTCGATATCTTCCTGCTTTTCAGCCACATTGTGAATCAAAACAGCCAGACGGCGTGGTGTAGCATATGCATTCACTTCACCATAAGCAATGCGGGATGCGTCAAGCCATTTCACGACACGCTCTTGCAGCTGTGCGATTGCTGCGCGCATAAAGCGTGCAGGTACTTCTTCCAGCCCGATTTCAAACAACAAATCCTTAGACATGCTCGGCTCCCCCTTTCTTGATCAGCGGGAAGCCTAGCTTCTCACGCTCTTCCATATATGTTGCAGCGACTTGGCGAGCCAGATTACGGACACGTGTGATGTAACCCGTACGTTCCGTTACACTGATGGCTCCACGTGCATCCAACAGGTTGAACGTGTGGGAACATTTCAGCACATAGTCATATGCCGGGAATACCAGATGCTGCGCCATGGCCTTGTTTGCTTCTTCTTCATGCATGTTGAAGAGTGTAAACAGCATTTTGACATCAGATACTTCAAACGTATATTTAGAGTGTTCGAATTCTGGCTGACGGAATACATCACCATAAGTGATACCTTCCACCCATTCCAGATCAAACACATTCTCTTTATCCTGAATGTAAGAAGCCAAACGCTCCATACCATACGTAATTTCAACAGCTACCGGATTTGTCTCGATTCCACCAACCTGTTGGAAATACGTAAATTGTGTAATTTCCATTCCGTCCAACCATACTTCCCAACCAAGACCTGCACAACCAAGGGAGGGATTCTCCCAGTTATCTTCAACAAACCGAATATCATGTTTGAGCGGATCAATGCCAAGACGTTTCAGACTTTCCAGGTAAATTTCCTGAATATTGTCCGGAGAAGGCTTGATGATGACCTGGAACTGATGATGCTGGTACAGCCGGTTAGGGTTCTCACCATAACGTCCGTCCGAAGGACGACGGGAAGGCTCCACATAGGCCACTTTCCAAGGTTCGGGTCCAAGCGAGCGTAAAAAGGTCATCGGGTTCATCGTACCTGCCCCTTTTTCCGTATCGTATGGCTGGACAATAATACAGTTATGCTCGGCCCAGAATTGTTGCAGCGTTAGAATCATCTGCTGAAAATTCATAATCATGCTCCTTTTCAATGGTTTGTTATCAAGCTTAGGACGGTGAAGACAACAATAAATAGCCCCCGTCCTACGCCTGTTGTACAGACGTAGGGACGAGAGCTATTCCCGCGGTTCCACCCTACTTGGCTTAGATCAAACAAGATGATCCTGTTCGTTCCAGCCCACTTTTCCGTGTCCATTCATGCTCCCGAGTGCCGTTTCAAAAACCGATTCAGCCAGGCTCCCACCATCCCCGACTCGCTCATTCATGATTCCCAAGTGTTATACAACGACTTGTCTCCATAAATGCAATAAATCCAGTCTTTTACTTTCTCGTTCAATGCATGTCTCATAAAGAGAAATTATATTTCATAATATATAAAATCTAGTATGAAGTCAAGATATAGTTTCACTTCCACCAAAACGCCTCAAATCCCGTACTTCTCCATCTGATCGAGGAAAGAACGGGATTTAAGATTCAGACCAAGCTGATGATCCATAAAGGCACGCATCAATTTTTTGATCTCATCACGGGTAGATTCACTCACTGATATATTCCCCAAGCGCTGCAGATCCAACTGTGCGAACAAACGCAACAACTTCAGAGCCTTTGGACTAACTGACATCGCTGGAGGATCAAAGTGTTTGCATGCTCGACACAAGACGCCACCAAGTCTGGGACTTATAAACAACTGCTCATCTGGTCGCTCCTGGTTGCAGGAGATGCACTCATCGAACTGTGGACCATATCCGGATGCCTGTAATATTTTCATTTCGTACAGACTTGTAATAACAACCGGATCTTTCTCTTCCTTCAACGCCTGCAAACACGCCTTTAACTGTTTGAACCAAAATGTACCTGTCTCTTCATCCTGAAGCACCCGATCCAATAGTTCACACGCATAAGAGGCATAAGAGGCCTTGACCAGATCTTCACGCAACTCATGATAGGATTCAACAATTTCTCCAGCGTTCAGTGTGCCTAGACCTGTATTGCGAAAATATACATATTGACCATACGTAAACGGCTGCACCAGTGCAGCATGTCGGCTCTTGGGCTTTTTGGCACCGCGGACGAGTACCCCTACTTTCCCGCCGCTTTCGGTGCAAAGTGTAATGATTTTGTTCCCTTCGCCGTAGTCCATGCTGCGGATGACAATCCCTTCCACCCTGTATAGCATGCCTCGTCACCTAACCATTCCCGAATCAGCCAGTTATCCTTCGGCTTCTTCATCTTCAATCACTTCCCTTGCATTCTCCGACTCCTGTCCTAACGAGTTACACGCCTCGGTATATAACAAATAGGACTCCACATCCCCCGTCATCGCAAAAACCTTCCACGAAAAATCTCGCATCGGAATTTCATCCTCTCTTCGGAAATGACGTCTGCATCTACCAAATAGGATGGAGTCTTGCAAGGTAAACTATGTGTTGCAATTACTGGATACAATTCCGACGATTAGTCACGGCCAAAGCCAAGGTCACGCAGAACCCGATCCTGATTTCTCCAGTCTTTTTTCACTTTAACCCACAGGTCCATGAAAATTTTGGAGCCAAGCAAATTCTGAATATCGTGTCGAGCTCGTTTACCCACTTCTTTCAGAAGGGCACCTTGCTTGCCGATAATGATCCCTTTTTGGGAATCCCGTTCCACAAAAATGACGGCTGAGATATAAACGACACCATTATCCTGCACTTTCATATCTTCGATCGTTACAGCAATGGAGTGAGGCACTTCTTCACGAGTCATTTGCAGAATTTTCTCACGAATCAACTCGGCACATACAAACTGCTCCGGATGGTCAGTAACTTGGTCATCAGGATAGTACTGTGGACCTTCTGGCAAATACTTGCCGAGCTGTTCCAGCAACGTGCTGACATTGCTGCCAAGCATGGCAGAGACAGGAACGATTTCAGCGAAATCGTGAAGCTTGCGATACGTCTCAATGAGTGGCAGCAGCGCTTCCGGCTCAATTTTGTCAATTTTATTCATGACAAGAATGACAGGTGTACGGATATTTTTCAACTGTTCCGCAATATAACGATCACCGCCACCCAAACCCTCTGAAGCGTCAATCAGGAACAGTGCTGCTTCTACTTCTCCGAGCGTATTCAGAGCAGTCTGGTTCATGTAATCGCCAAGTTTGGATTGACGTTTGTGAATACCCGGTGTGTCCAGGAATACGATTTGCTGATGTTCGGATGTATACACACCATGAATTTTATTACGTGTGGTTTGTGGTTTGTCCGACATAATCGCAATTTTCTGTCCGATCACTTGGTTCATCAGTGTGGATTTACCTACGTTTGGACGTCCAATAATGGCTACAAAACCGGATTTAAATGCTTGTTTTTTCATATGTTCCTCCTCAGGCGCCTAGGCCTGGAATATTGGTTTATTTTTTGGCAGAATTCAGATCAGAAGGCCCAAAAGCCCAAGGTAACAGTTCAGCAACGGTGGTCTCTTGCAGATCACCTTTCAAGTTTCCCAAGATGACTTTCATATCAGGTTCACACAGTTCGTACATGACCTGACGACATACGCCACATGGAGCAATCGGACCATCCGTGTCTCCCACAATGGCAATCGCTTTGAAGCTGCGAGGCTGCTGTCCACCTGCAATGGCACTGAACATCGCTGTACGCTCAGCACAGTTACCTGGGGTATACGCAGCATTCTCAATATTACAACCATGATGCACATGACCTTCACTGTCAAGCAAAGCCGCGCCTACACCAAAATGGGAGTAAGGCGTATACGCCTTCGTACGTGCCTTAATTGCTTCTTGCATTAACAAACCGTTATCCATTAATATTCTCTCCCTTAGGGTGCAATATAAAGTTAGTACCTACGAATTAAGTTTAACCAAAGCCAAATTTACACTAGTCACTCCGTGTCCAGAATAACCCTTCGATCGCTGTTACCCCCAGATTTTTTGATTCACTTTTTCAATGTGAAAATCCGGGGATAAAGGCGAACGCTTCGCTTCTACAGATTTATTTCTGTCCTCTTCGTTATCGTGTAATGTCAACAAGTTCAACTTAAAAAACGGTCTAACTTCACAAATTTGTGTAGTATTAAAATCACAAAACGAATCAAAGTTAATACAAAATCAGTACAAACCTAGCCAGCTCATCACTGGCTTAATGAAAACGATACAACCGATGATGACGGCGAATACCGCAGCCAGCAGAACTGCCCCGGCCGCGGTATCCTTTGCCGCTTTTGCCAGCGGGTGGATATGGGGGTGTGCCAAGTCAACCGCTGCCTCTACAGCCGTGTTCATCAATTCAGTCACCAGGACCAAAAAGACAGCGGTCAGCACAAACATCCAATCCGTTCTTGAGATTCTGAAAAAAAAGCCAGCTACACACATCAAAATAGCCACTCCCGTGTGAACTCTCACATTACGCTGAGTCCGCAACCCATATGCGATTCCTTCCGCAGCATTGCGGAATACCAGACCCCAGGAGCGTCTTTTCATTATCGTGTCAACCCGGCCTGGGCCAATACCGCTTCTTGTTTGCCCATCATTTCAGCCTCACTTGCTTCATCCTGATGGTCGTACCCGAGCAGGTGCAAGAAACCATGGACAAACAGAAAACCAAGTTCACGTTCAAATGAGTGTCCATACTCTTCACTTTGCAGGATGGTCCGTGGTACGGAAATGATGATGTCTCCAAGAACATCCGGCATTTCTTCCATTTCTTCATCTTCGTCCAGCTCATAGATAATATCGAGCTCTTCATCCACCGTTTCGTTCATCGCAAAAGACAGTACATCCGTAGGACGATCAATACCGCGATAATCACGGTTCAACTCATGGATCTGCTCATCGTTTACAAAAGTCAGAGCCACTTCCCCGTCTGCAACACCTTCCGCTTCTCCGGCGAGATTCAGCAACTGTTCCAGCATTGCAATCATCGGGTCTGTAATTTCTTTATCCTGTTGTTCATTATTCCATGCCAGGTTAAGACTCATTCTTTCATAACTCCTGTCTGCTCATATTAGAGGTTGTTCAAAAAAGCATTTCTAGCTTCATCCCATCTTCTCGGTACTGAAAACCGGCCTTTTTGAACACAAACTATTATTGAATTAGCCTGCTTCGGGTGAAGTTGGCTTTGGTTTCTTGATCTCCTCCGGATATTCTATCCTGGAGTGGAAGATACCCATCACCGTTTCCTTCAATGTTCTGGAAACGATATCCAGTTCACGCATCGTAAGGTCACAATCATTAAATTGATGATCGTCCAATCGTCCTTTAATAATCTTCTCAATCATGGACTCCACTTGCTCCACTGTCGGTTTGCGCAAAGATCTCACAGCAGCCTCTACACTATCGGCAATGCCAACAATAGCCGATTCCTTGGACTGAGCCTTGGGCCCAGGGTAACGGAAATCTTCTTCCGTGAAATCAGGTTCTACGCCTGCTTCTTCAGCCTGACGCAGTGCTTTGTGATAGAAATAGTGGAGAAATGTCGTGCCGTGATGCTGTTCCGCAATATCCCGAATAGGTCTGGGCAGCTTATAATCCTTCTGCATTTCCACCCCATCGCGCGCATGGGCAACGATAATGGATTTGCTCAGTTTCGGATCAATTGAATCATGTGGATTCTCCATATTGTTCTGATTTTCAATAAAATAGATGGGGCGCTTCGTCTTGCCAATATCATGATAATACGAACCGACTCGGCATAGCAATCCGTTAGCTCCTATGGCTTCTGCTGCTGCTTCGGACAGATTCCCTACCATAACACTGTGATGATAAGTACCCGGTGTCTCCGTCAGCAACTTGCGAAGAAGCGGATGGTTCGGATTAGATAGTTCCACCAGTTTGAGCGCTGATAAAATGCCAAATGAAGTTTCGAAAAATGGCATCAGCCCAATGACCAGTATGGCAGTCAGCACGCCACCTGCAAATGCAAACCCAACACCATACAGTGTCGTGGTTCGGTTCCAATCTCCCGAGTCAATCAAAGCCAAGGTGAAGACGGCTATCGACCCGAACAGGCAGACCATGATGGCCCCTTTCAGGATCGTTGATCGCTGGCTAGCCTTATGAGTTGCGAAGATCGCAACAAATGAAACCAATACAGCGAAGAAACCTAGTTCGAAGTCAAAAAGTTGACCCTGATGCGTATTCAAAATAATGCTGGACAACATACCGATCAAAATCGAACATACAAAGGCAAGCGACGTATCCAGCAACAGCGCAATTAACATCGCCCCTACCGCAACAGGTGCAAGGAAGCCCACATAAGACCGCTCATTGGTTTGGATAATCGCTGTCACATGCATAACCACAATCGTAATAATAAAAATGAGAACAAGCATCAACAGCTGGGCATTATTATACTTAAAATGTGTTCCGCTGCCTTGCTGAATATACATCAGAATTGCTGCTGACAACAGGCAGGAAAACATAAGAAGACCAAGCTGTGGCCAGTAGTTCACTTCATTTTTCAGCAAATCATTTTCATCCAGCAAAGTATACATCTCCGGGGTGATCATTTCACCCTTGGCAACTAATGTGTCCCCTTGCTTGATAAAGACAGTCTGCGTGTTCTCTCGCGCCTGAACTTTGGCTTCCTTGGTTCCCTCTTCATCGTAGAAGCGGTTCGCGGTCACCACGAGGCGAGCAAGCTCTTGCACGACCTCACGTTGCGTTCGCTTACCAAGAGAGCTGACACTCACCATCTCAGCTACTTTGGCACGGGCAGTGGTTGCATCGCTGATCTGATCCGTCATTAACCGGGCAACAATATCCCTAGCAACCGGTTTCATCTCCTGGATATCATCCGATGTCAGACGTGAGATTTTGATGTAAGTTTCTTCGGGAATACGGTAGCTTTGCTCCTGTACCACATTTCTGATTTCTTCCAAAAGAGTCTCGGAGTATGTACCGGCTTTCCGATTATTATTGATATAGTTGGTCACAAAGTCCTTCTGGCGCTGCGGAATTTCATCCCGATATATATCAATCTTGTCCTGACTTGAGATCTGATCATCCTGATTTAATCGATCTACACGATCAAGCAGGGTAGTCATCAAATTTTCGTTTCGCAACTGGACAATCTGAAATATCGGCTGTACCCGTTCAGCAGCTTCTTCCTGTGCTTTGAGCGTGGCCTTGTTATTCGGAATCTGCATGGGCGCAGCAATGTCCACTTCACTCCGTGTCCCTTCCTGAATATCATAGCGCTCAGGGAGCAGTTTGGAAGCCAGACTGACGTAGAAAAGAATCACCAGAAACAAAAACAGAAGATAGCGTGCCCACACGCTATACTTCCATCCTGTAGCCTTATTCTGAAAAGATTTGCCTTTTGACGGTTCCTTCGAGGTCACTTTAGACAATCCCTTTCTATGCTTGATTTTCTGCGGCGTGGTTGTAAGCCACGATAATTTTCTGGACAAGGGAATGCCGTACAACATCTTGCTCGGCAAAATAGACAAATCCAATCTCGTTAACTTCATTCAAGATCGTATTCGCTTCCACAAGCCCGGATTTCTTACCACGCGGTAAATCAATCTGTGTCACGTCTCCGGTGATGACCATTTTGGAGCCAAAACCAAGACGGGTTAGAAACATCTTCATCTGTTCCGGCGTTGTGTTCTGTGCTTCATCCAGAATGATGAAGGAGTCATCCAGCGTACGCCCCCGCATGTAGGCGAGTGGCGCGATTTCAATTAACCCTCGCTCCAGTGCCTTAGCGGTCTGTTCCTGTCCCATAACGTCATATAGGGCATCGTACAGCGGTCTCAGATACGGGTCTACCTTCTCCTGAAGATCACCTGGCAAAAATCCAAGACTCTCTCCCGCTTCAACAGCAGGCCGTGTGAGTACAATGCGTTTGACGCTGCCTTCTTTAATTGCAGCAACAGCCAGTACAACAGCAAGGTAGGTTTTACCCGTACCGGCAGGACCAATGCCAAATACAATATCACGTTTTTTAATTGTAGTTACATAGTGCTTCTGTCCAATGGTTTTAACACGGATTGGTTTACCTCGGTATGTCGTTGTAATCTCGCCCTTGAACAGATCCAATAGCTGGTCTGCCCGCATATCCTTGGCAAGTTCAATCGCATACTTCACATCTCTCTCGGTTAACACATATCCATTGCGTATCAATTGCAGTAACACATCAAATAATTGTTCAAGCGATTCCACCTGCTGTGCGTTGCCAAAAATCACAATCTCCGCTTCACGGGATGCAATCTGGGCGGGAATCTCGGATTCAATCAGTTTAAGAAAAGTATCTTGGGGTCCAAAAAGAGATTGGCCCTCTCCCGCACTCTGGAGGGAGATTTGTATGCTGCGTGTTTGCTCTGACAAATATCCTCATTCTCCTTGACTATGGACTAGCGGAAGTTCTTCCGCAATGCTTTCTTCTACTTCAAATAAGACTTTCATATAAACTTTACCATTCTCTTTCTTCTCATGCAAAATTTTTTCACTTATAATTTTTGTTCCTTTGCCGTTTTTGGCGATAATATCGTTCCTTGCTCCTTCCAATCCTTTTGTTCTGGCCCATTCTATCGTCTGTTGTTGCTCATGCTCTCGGGTCTCCAGATCTTTCTCTGTCAGCCAACCCATGGGAAGTGTAAAGGATCGCCACGTCAATGGTTTATGATTACTCTCGGTATCAAATGAAGTGAATGGTGTACTTCCGTACCCCCACAGTTGAATCGCCCAATTCCCCAGTACCATGTAAAAACGTTCTTTGCTCTCACCTGTCATTGTATTATGTTTTTGCACCAGCGGAACCTCTACCTGATACTCACGCCATACCAGACCACGAACTTCGCCTTTGGCAACGATGGTTTTGGTGTTCTCCTCATCCCCGAGAATCCCCGAGATCAATACCTGACCCTTTTTAACACGCATGTCCTTCTGAACAACAGGGCGTCCCTGCTCCGCATAGATTTGAGTGACCACAGCATCTGACTTACTGATCAGATGTCTGGGGTTCAGTAATGGTTCGCGCTTTGGTTGGGCAGATTCTACGACCTGAATGGTAATGGTTGTCCCCTCTTTGCTGACGCCAATCCAGGTTACATCCGGCAGAGCGAGTGCAAGCTGCCTGGAGAGCTTGTCTTGGCTTTGCAGACGGAACCCCCATTGGAAAGGATATATGCCCTCTTTCTTCGCTGCTGCGAGCACCTCGTCGGTGGGAATGGTGACGTTACCCTTGACCTCCACATCCCATACCATGGACGACAACGCAAACAAAACTGCCACAAAAAACAGCATACCCCCAAGAAAGAACTTCCTCCGCAATAAACGGGCCGCAAAAAAGGGGAAACCGCTGCGATGGGTTACTTTCACCCTGCAGCCTGTCCGTTTCAACATAGGACGCAACCTGAAAAAATGCGGCAGCAGAATATTCATCTCTGCCACGCGTCCATCGTGAGCACGCAGGTCCCAAACTTCCAGTCCCTGCTCTGCCACCGTGTTGATTAATGTTTCAATGTCTCCCCCAGTGACCGTGATTCGGACTGCTCCCCGCAGTTTGTACAGACTGGGCTGCTTCATCCGTTCCCCTCCACTCCATTCATATGAATATCCAGAATCGTTCCTTCAACAGCTACTTCATCCGGCAAAATGTTACGTATCACCAAGGCAGTTCCTTTGATCTCTAACTGGCCTTGGGAAAGAGCCAACACGATACGATCCGGTGTAAAATGGATGACACCGCGATGATTCTCTATATACAGTTGCTTACTGCCGATCAGGGTTAACCGAGGCATATCATAAAGCACATCCTGCGGCAGATCCAACACTTCACTGGTCCATCTGCGCAGCTTGCGGCTGATCCGGGTCATTCGAAGGTCTTCCCCCTTCCTCTACAGTTCAACTTATGCGCAGATTCATGAATTTATGAAAATTCCGGGGCGTGTTAGGGACGAATGTTGAGAAAAAAGGATAGAACACAGAAAAAGCCGTCTCCGGCGGCTTTATGCTCACCAGAGACGGCTTTATTTCCGTCCAATAAATTGACTTGTTTACAGTTTTCCTCTTGTACCAAACGGCTGTTTGGAACGAGGGGAACCCAGTACTTCTGCCCACAGGACACCTGTACGAATATCAGCAGGACGAAGTGGAGACGCTCCCGATTCATCGGTGCTGGTCTCATCCCAACTGGAATCAGACACAACTGGCCGATTCGCAGAAGAGATGCGATTCAAGCGTTCTTCAATCAAGCGCTGCTGTTCTTCCATGCCTCTCATCTGTTCCTCAAGTGAATTTGCCATCGCACTCATCGTGCCCTCACTTCTGTAGTCAGTTGCGGGGCGAGAAGATGCAGCAGGCTCCGAATACGGCTCATCATACTGATTCTCATATTGCACGTCATCATACCGATCGTCATACTGTTCATCATAGCGGGGGTCTGTAGGTCCGGAAGACTGCTGCGGAGATGAATTGTCTCTTGAACGTTCATCCCGGCCTGAATCACCACTGCCTCCAAATGTAGGCATCCCGTTGGCAGGACGCTTTTTGTTCGGATCAGCCGATTTGGCAGCTTTCCCCAAGAAGGAGAAGAGTGCAAAACCGATGACGGCCACAATATACAGATTATCAAAAATCCATTCAAATAGGCCCATATGCACTCACCGCCTATCTTCCGTTTTTGGAATCACCCTGATCGTTGGAATTCGAACCTTCACCAGGTTTTCCCAATGTGTTACGCATTTGAGTATCCGCTTCAATGTTCTTCAGGTTCATATAATCCATCACACCGATTTTACCGTTACGAAGTGCCTCAGCCATTGCCAAAGGTACTTGGGATTCGGATTCAACAACGCGTGCTCTCATTTCCACTACGCGTGCTTTCATCTCTTGCTCTTGGGCTACGGCCATTGCGCGACGCTCTTCGGCTTTTGCCTGAGCGATACGTTTGTCAGCTTCTGCTTGCTCTGTTTGCAAGAAGGCACCAATGTTTTTACCTACATCAACGTCCGCAATATCAATGGACAGGATTTCAAATGCAGTACCTGCATCCAGACCTTTGGACAATACGGTACGGGAGATCAGATCCGGATTTTCCAGGACGTCTTTGTGAGAATTGGAGGAACCGTTCGTACTTACGATACCTTCACCAACACGGGCGATGATCGTTTCTTCACCAGCACCACCGACGAGACGGTCAATATTGGCACGAACCGTAACCCGCGCTCTAACTTTAACTTCAATACCATCTTTGGCAACCGCAGAGACAATCGGTGTTTCGATAACACGTGGGTTAACGCTCATCTGTACGGCTTGTAATACATCACGACCTGCGAGGTCAATCGCAGCAGCACGTTCAAATTCGAGTGGAATGTTGGCACGTTGTGCAGCAATCAGAGCGTTTACAACACGGTCAACGTTACCACCGGCCAAGAAGTGACTTTCCAGTTGGTTCATTGAAAGTTTAAGACCAGCTTTAGTTGCTTTAATCATTGGATTAACGATACGGCTAGGCGTTACACGTCTCAGTCTCATCGCTACCAGTGTAATAATACTTACGCGTACGCCGGATGCAATCGCTGAAACCCAGAGCATAACCGGGAAAAAGCTGAAGAATACGCTCAATACGATAATACCTACTACCGCAATGAGCAAAATCGTAATCATAGATGTGTCCATTGTTTAATTTCCTCCATTTGCAATTTGAATTTTGATAAAAATGTTTGAGAAGACACTCATGAGTCCGCTGCTAAATTAAAGAATACACCACCTCGCTGGCAGCTTCAGCATGTGGTTATGTACATTGCCGAAGCGTTAATCCGCTTCGACAACAGAGCGAGTTACACCGGCAAAGCTTGCTGAACCACAATCCGGGTACCTTCCGCTTTAATCACAATAATCGGAGTATCGATGGGAATAAAATCTCCGTCGGTCACAACGTCAATTCGTTCCCCTTCAAACATCGCTGTTCCAGAAGGACGAAGTGCTGTCAGACTGATTCCTTGCAGACCAACCAGCTCTTTACGTTCTGTGGCTGATGAATAACCCCGATCCGCAGACATGCTGTCACTCAGTATGAAGCGATTCCATATCCCTCGATCCTTAAAGATAATTGAGATGATCGCAATGACTACCAGTGCTGCTCCAAAAGCGATACCTAGAGATACAAATGCATCACTCGTATCATAAGCAGCCCTTACAACACCGGCCACAAGCGCAATTGATCCCAAAATCCCCAGAATACCAAAGCTCGGAATAAACATCTCCAGAATCATCATGATGAGTCCGACGGTAAATAACACCCATGTCTCTGCTCCGGCAAATCCCGCAATGTAATTACCCGAGAAATACAACACGAAACACACGATACCTACAATACCAGGAACTCCAAAACCAGGAACAATCAATTCAATGATCACACCCGCGATTCCGAGGAACAATAACACAGTCATCACAACCGGATTAGTAAGAAAAGAGGAAATATTCTCCGCTGTTGTTCGTTCTACCTTAAATACGTCATCCTGACTGTAACCGAGCCAAGCTGCCGCTTCTTCCGGTGTGTTGCTGATGTGGTCGGCATAACCAACTTTCAGCGCTTCTTCAGCCGAGAGAGCAATAATTTCACCTTTTTGCTTGGTTTTATTGATCTCTGGCATTTCAACAACGATGTTAACATCCGTCATTCCAGCTGCAATCTTGCCATCACGACCACTGATTTCAGCCGCTCCCTGCATTTTGCTTTTCCAGAATGCAACAAGCTTTGGATCATCAACATGTTTACCCGTACTGTCGACCATTGCTGCCGCACCAATCATACTGCCTGGTGACATTACGATCTTATCTGCATTCAGAGCCAGAAAACTCCCTGCTGAAGCAGCATCTCCACGAACAAATGCAACAGTCTCAATCGGACTGTCCTTAATTAGGGTACCCAATGCTTCTGCAGTGTCGACACGGCCTCCCGGCGTATTGATATCAAGAACGATCAGGCCAGCATTCATCTCTTCTGCTTGCTTGAACCCGCGTTCCATGAACTTGCCAAGTCCCTGCTCGATTGGTTTATCAACCGGAATAATATATACGGCACCACTCTTCTCAGCTGCATGCGCTGACGGTGATCCAATCCAGACAGGAAGCAACAGCGTCAGCAGCATTAAGAGCATCAATGGCCCCGTAAGCTTCTTCCGGCGCTTTCCCTTCACAATAGTCCCCCCTTTTCCATTAATGTTATACTGTCCAGCTTATGGTATTTATTACGTGCAATGCAACATTTCGTTTCAAAATCTTAAAATTATATTTGAAAACTCAATCAATTGCAAGAATAAAAATCCATAATAATATATATTAACCATTAAAAAGAAATTTTTTCATCCCAAGGACATCATGCCTTCTGATAAATGGAAAAAACACCTCCTGACAAGTCAGAAGGTGTTTATTGATTTGCTTTATTGCAGAAATTGTTGAACTGCTTGATTTACCAGTTTGCCGTCCGCTTTGCCTTTAACTTTCGGCATAAGGGCCGCCATGACTTTCCCCATCTCGGCTTTCGAAGAAGCACCGGTTTCCTGGATGGTCTGCTGTACAATAACTTTAATTTCTTCTTCGGTAAGCTGTGTGGGAAGGTACTGGATGAGTACTTCAATTTCCGCTTTTGCATTTGCCGCGAGATCTTCACGGCCCGCTTTGTCAAATTCTTGGAGGGCATCTTTGCGCTGTTTGATTTCACGACTCAGGATATCAAGCACTTCGTTGTCATCCAAATCTCTTTTCAAATCTATTTCAAGATTCTTGATCGTCGAACGAATCAACCGAATGTTGGAGAGTCTGAACTTGTCCTTACTCTTCATCGCTTGCTTCATATCTTCGTTCAATCGTTCGCTAAGATTCATGTAATTAAAATCCTCCTAAAACTTTCTCTTACGAGCAGCCTCGGACTTTTTCTTGCGCTTTACGCTTGGCTTCTCATAATGCTTACGTTTCTTCACCTCAGCCAATACGCCATCTTTAGCGATGGAGCGTTTAAAACGACGAAGTGCAGCATCAATAGTCTCGTTTTTGCGAACTTTAGTTTCAGACACCAGTTTTCCCTCCCTCCGACCAGACCGTCCAAGAGCAATAACACGGTTCATCATCTTACATTATAGGCGAAAGATAATAAAGGTGTCAACCTCAATGTAATGATCACTTATTTGAATCCATTTTATAACTCAAAGGTATTATGAAATGAATTCATTATATAAGCATTTGGTCACACATTCGTGGATTTAATGCATATGACTAAATCCTCAATAGTAGTACCCATTAGCTCGTTTATTTGTGAGAATCGGACAGACTTGTCAACACGCCAAGTCTGGTACCACCCAACAAATGGTAATGCAGATGATGAACGGTTTGTTCTCCATCCTTACCACAATTGTTGATTAATCGATATCCTGTTTCCTCCACGCCAAGACGCTTCGCAGCTTCTTGAGCAGCCAGATGAATCTCGCCGATCAATGGCAGATCTTCTGCAGTAACTTCATTCATGGAAGCAATATGTTTCTTCGGAATGACAAGAACATGTGTCGGTGCAGCGGGCTGGATGTCATGAAAAACGATAACATGGTCATTCTCCAGTACTTTATTGGAGGGAATGCTGCCCTCTACAATTTTGCAAAATAAGCAATCCATAGTTCATACCCTCCTTTGTATTCCAGTGTATGTATTCCCCTCTATCATACTAAAAGTAAAAACCCACGTCCAATCTTTAGACACACAACCAGGTATTCCAGGTCAACTCTCCATCTATCATCAAGCCGAACACTATACAACATTGGATGTATACCAAGCTCTTTTATCGAAATATGGTTTTATCACGCACTTTTCCCAATTAAACAAATATGTATGGTTAATGACACACAAAAGGAGATTGGTTAATTTGACCGTTTATCAACATGTACAGGAACTTATAGGTAATACACCTCTGCTTGAATTAACTCGTTATCCATTACCGGAAGGAATCCGCCTGTTCGCCAAACTGGAATTCATGAATCCCGGAGGAAGTGTGAAAGACAGGATCGGCAAGTATTTATTGGAGAAGGCCTTGGCACGAGGAGATGTTAAGCCAGGTGGAACGGTGATCGAAGCTACCGCAGGCAATACAGGAATTGGTCTTGCAATGGCGGCTGTTGGCCTGAATTTAAAGGTCATTTTCACCGTACCTCAGAAGTTCAGCGTTGAGAAGCAGCAGTTGATGAAAGCCCTTGGTGCTACGGTTGTCAACACACCCACATCCGAAGGAATCACTGGTGCCATACGCAAGGCGGAATCGCTGGCGAAAGAAATACCGGGTTCGTATATTCCAGGTCAGTTCTCCACTGCAGATAACCCACTCGCACATTATGAACATCTGGGTCCTGAGATTTGGCGTGATCTGAACGGGCAGGTGGATGTATATGTCGCCGGAGCCGGGTCTGGCGGAACTTTCATGGGAGTATCTCGTTATTTGAAGGAGCAAAACCCGTTAATTAAAACGTGTATCGTAGAACCCGAAGGTTCGATTCTCGGAGGAGGTCCATCGGGACCACATCGTACAGAAGGAATAGGGGTCGAAACGTTATCTTCTTTTATGGATGTGAGTTACTTTGATGCCATTCATACGATCTCAGATGAAGATGCCTTTGAGCGGGTCAAGGATTTGGCCTTGTTGGAAGGCTTACTGGTAGGAAGTTCCTCAGGTGCAGCTATGCAAGCCGCATTAAACGAAGCCGTTCACGCAGCTCACGGAAGTAACATCGTCGTTATTTTCCCGGATAGCAGCGAACGGTATTTAAGCCAAAATATCTATAATGGAGGACAATGAAATGAGACCAAAAACCAAGCTGATTCATGCAGGTATTGTCGGTGATCCACACACTGGAGCAGTGAGTGTACCGATCTATCAAGTAAGCACGTATGAGCAAGAATCAGTTGGCGTACACAAAGGATACGAGTATTCACGTACAGGCAACCCTACCCGTCATGCGTTGGAAGAAGTCATTAAAGAGCTGGAGGATGGCGTTCGAGGTTTTGCTTTTAGTTCGGGCATGGCTGCAATTCACGCTGTACTGTCTCTGTTGAAAACAGGAGATCACGTCATTCTGACGGATGACGTATACGGCGGGACCTATCGCATTTTCACCAAGGTGCTGAATCGTCTGGGTATCGAGTCTACCTTTGTAGATACCACCTCACTACAAGCACTGGAGGAGGCTTTGCAATCCAATACAAAGGCCATTTATGTAGAAACACCTACCAATCCGTTACTCAAGGTCACCGATATTGCTGCTGTAGCGAAATGGTCAAAACAACATGAATTGTTGTTCATCGTGGATAACACGTTTAGTACGCCTTATTGGCAAACCCCGCTGGCTCTGGGGGCAGATATTGTATTACATTCTGCAACGAAATATATCGGCGGTCATAGTGATGTCGTGGCAGGACTTGCGGTTGTCAACAGCGAGCAACTTGGTGAAGATCTGCATTTTATTCAAAATGCAATTGGCGCAGTTCTGGGACCTATGGATTCCTGGCTGTTAATGCGAGGTCTTAAAACATTGGGATTGCGGATGGAAGCGCAAGAGCACAATACAGAGCAGCTTGTGACATTTCTGAATCAGCATCCAACAGTGAGTAAAGTTTATTACCCCGGACTGCCCGACCATCCGCAGCACAAGCTTGCTTCCATGCAAGCGAGAGGATATGGCGGTATGGTTTCCTTTGATGTAGGCAGTGCTGAAAAAGTAGATGACGTGTTAAGCAAAGTCCGTTATTTCACATTGGCTGAAAGTCTGGGCGCGGTGGAAAGTTTAATCTCTGTACCTGCCCGAATGACGCATGCCTCCATTCCTTATGAACGTCGGCAAGAATTGGGGATCACGGATGGTTTGATTCGGATCTCCGTTGGGATCGAGGATGTTGAAGATTTACTTGAGGATTTGAAATCTGCATTAAGTTAAGGGCATTTTGAAGTCCGTGCTGGCTGATACTTGCGAATGGGTAGTTGACCATTTTCTAAGGAACACAGGACGTCTCATTTGGCGTTCAGGCGCTAATTTGAAATTATAAGGAACATCAGGCACGTTATTTCTCGAAATAACTCAAAAAAATGCTTAAAGCGGCTGTTTATTCGGTTTTAACGTGTATCAGATTCCTTAAAATTCTGAGGGCGCTTCAAAGCCTTGAATAAGATGCCTGAGATTCGTCAGCGCTCACATCATGCTCCGCTCTTCCAACCGCGGGTAAGAGAACAGCATCGATTCCACACGAATCGAAGCTTTTTATCGGAATAGAGAATTAAAGCTTTGCGGTGTCTTGATCGTTTGCTTGCACATAGGAACGTTCTCGCATATTCAGGATGAGGGACGTCGCCTCTACTGCGGACACGTTCAGAGCAAGCTTCTGTTTTCAGTAAGTTTGAATACACGCTATATACTATCCGTTCATCCTCAACCTTACACTAATTAGGCTCAAAAAAAGGTCATGCCTTACAGAAGTTCGCTTCTGCACAGGCATGACCTTTTTGGATGTTCGTATGTTGCCAGTTGTATTGCAATGACTATTGCGATACATCAGGCTGAGGCTCCGTATGTGATAGGAACTCTCTATTTCATGCTGTACGGTACCATGAATGAAACACCCATCCTCAGCTAGTTATTTTCAAGATTTTCATAGGATGCCCATAGGGTACATAAGAATGTGTCACTTGCAGTTATGACTGTTTTTTCTAATTTCAATAGTACGGTAAAAGGGTTAATGCTGTAAGCGCAAATAACGGGAGCACCAGTCGGTTAAAACGTCTACGGCCATAACCATAATACGGATAAGGTGTAGGGTAGCCGTAACCTGGATAAAATCCGCGAGTATGACCTATCGGATAGTTTGCTCCAGGCATTGCATTTGGAGCCCAGTTCGCATGATTCACCATGGCTTCCGGTCCAACGGGAACAGCCAGGTAGATCATTTCGTCATCCACATTTTCCATAATGCCATCGTAGTGCATACCGTCATTCATCTGTACACATACATAACGGTGCATGTGTTCCTTACATATTTTCTTTGCTTCCACTTTTTCCACTTGCCAACGCCTCCCTGATTCTGCTCTTGATCACCTTTTCATGGTATTCAGAACTGGGCGAATTGACACTACTGACGAAAAAACACAAAAAAAGAAGCACCCCGTGAGCGGCTTCCTTGGAAGGCTGCTGCGCGGACATCTATTCAGGAAACGTCCTGATCAGATGTCCGCCGGGGTACTTAAATAAAGTTTGTCGGCTTAACTGTAGTATAACAGCGGGATGAACCTGTATCTGTGATGTAACTCACTCCGCTAAGTTATAAAAGCAAGAAAAGAAATATTTTCACAAAAATAATATTCCATAATAGTGCGTGTTTAAAAAGGACGGTTTTCAGTACCAAAAAGACGGAATAAAGCTAGAAATGGAGTAGCGGAGCATAGATAGAGCTACGTGAGCAACCGTAATATTTCCGAAGGAAACAACCTTCGTAAGCCCCTACTTATTTCGGCTGAATTCCATATTCGATGTTGATGATGCCGCTAGGCACCATTCGTAATCAAAAGCGGACTTTTTGAACAACCTCTAATATTCATTTTGCTTGGACTATTAGAGGCGCTTCTATGATCTATATTGCTTACACATTGCCCTCTACAGGGTCTCCAAGACCACCCGTGAGCCGTTTCCGGCCTCACCTGCCGGAATCACCACAAGTTTGCGCGGTAAGCGTGCACGCAGTTCAGGCACGTGACTGATTACACCGACAGCCAATCGATCGTCATGCAATTTTTCCAGAGACGTAATGACGGTATCCAACAGTTCAGGGTCAAGTGTACCAAACCCTTCATCCAGGAAGAAGAATTGAAGTGGGTACTGACCTCGTAGCTGAATCTGGGCCGACAGTGCCAAGGCCAGTGACAATGAGGTCAAAAACGTCTCGCCACCTGACAACGTTGATACCGGTCGTTTGACTCCCCCGTTGGCATCATCACAGATTACAAAACCACCACCGGAATCCACCTCCAGTGAATAACGTTGTTTGGTCAGGAAACGCAGACGCTGAGATGCCGCATGACTAACCTGCATCAGTTGTTCTTCGGCAATATACTCGACAAAAGCATTGCCTCTGAACGCGGATTGCAATTTGCTGAGCAGCTCACCTTGATGGCTTACCTCCACCCGCTTGTTCTCCAGTTCGGTCCAGCGAACATGTCGCTGCTCCACATCCTCCAGATCACGTTCTGCACGTGCTTTGGCACGAAGGGCAGCCTCGTCCTCAATTCGGACCTGCTGCAAACGTTCGGTGCAGGCTAACCACTGTTCCTCTGATACGACAGCACCACCCAGCTTTTGTTCCAATTCACGCAACTGGGATGCCAGTTCACGCTCACGTTCACGGTGCTGCTGGATCTCCCCTGCCAGTCGCTCTGCTTCCTGTGAAGGAATTGCCGCGGATACAACTGCATCATCCGAGTCAAACGGAGATTGTTCCAGCAATTGCTTCCACCGTTCCTGTGCTTGTTGCAGATGTTCTGTAGCCGAGGCAGCTGCCTGCTGAGCCATAACGTCTTTCTTCGCTGATTCCTGCTTCAGTGTGTCCGCTTCTTTGAAGCGTTGTGCCGAGTCCGAAGCTGTTTTCCGCAGTCCATCCAGACGAGCCTGAGCCGCAGTAATCAGATCTTCTACCCGTTGCTCCCCAACCCACTGGCGCAAGCGTTCTTCCTTCTCGGCCAGCTGTTTGCTATTGCCCTGCCACTCCGTTTGCCACTGAATCAGTTGTTTATCCAATTCAACCAGCTTCTGCTGGAGAGATTGAATGATTTGGTCTTTTTCCTCAAGGAACGTCACGCTTTTGTTCAGACGTTCCTTGATGTCTTCGGCGCGCGCATCGCGCTCCTGCATCGCCTGATAGAGGGCCTTGGCCTCCTCCTGAGCGATGCCCGGCAGTTCCGCGGCCCAGCGGCTCTGCAAGGCAGCCGCTGCGGCCTCGCTCTCGGCCAGCTTGCGCTCCGCCTGGGCGAGCCCGGCACGGCCGGCCTCTTGCGCAGCTGCCGCTTCCATGCGGCGCTGCTGCGCGCCCACAGCCGCCTGCTGCAACGCGGCGGCTTCGGTCTGGAGCGGCGCTGCTGCGGCAGCCAGCTCCTGCGCGGCTTCGCGCAGCGCAGCGGCACGCGATGCCCAGCCTGCCGGGGAGCGCCCGTGTTCGGGCGACCCGGCGGGCTCGGGCTCCGCTGCCGCAGGCGCGGCCTCGGCTGCGGCAGGAGCTTCGCCGGCCGCAGCGCCAAGCTGCGTCAGCAGGCTGCGACGTTCGTGCAGCTGCTGGCGTAGCCCAAAGCGCAGCTCCTGCAGCTCCGCGTGCAGGCTGCGCAGCAGTTCCAGGTCCGCGTCGCCTGCGTGCGGACCTTCTCCCGGCGGCGCAGCCGGGAGCGGGTGGTGCGGCGAGCCGCACACCGGGCATGGCTCGCCGTCGTGCAGCTCGGCGCGCAAGGCGGAGGACAGCCGGTGCAACTCCTGCTCGCGCATCGTGCCACGCAGCTGTTCCTCCGCAAGAGCCAGCAGGCTCTGTTCGCGGCTAATGTCCTGCTCACAGGCAAGCAAGGCCTCAAGACCTGCTGACGCCTGTTCTACCAGATGCTGACGCTGATCACTCAGGCGTGTTTCTTCCTCAGCCGCCGCCTTCAGCTTGTCGGCTCCCTGTTCTGCCGACTGCTTATAAGCTTGCATGTCAGCCTTGTTTTGCTGCAACTGCTCCGCAGCAGTATCCACACGATGTTTCAGTTCAAGCGCAGCTTGAAGTTGCCTGCGTTCCTCTGACTTCACTTCATTTGGCTTGAGGCTCTCCTGTAGTTCCTCACGCCGTTTGCGTCCGCGCTGTTGCAGTTCCTTTTCTTTCTCAAGCTGCTGTCCCAGCGCAGTCTGTTCGCTCTGCCCCTGTTCCAGCAGCTGCGCGAGGCGCGAGCAATCGGCTTGAAGTCCGTCCCGTTCCCGTTGCAGCTCTTTTGCTTGTTCGAGTTGCTCCAGGCGCAGCAAAAGTTTCGGTTCTTCCTCAGTCATTTGCTTACGTGCCGTCTCGGCCTTCTCCGCTTCCTGAACAGCCAGACGCTCATGTTCCAGTGCTTGCTGATGAGCTGTCTCGGCAGTATCCTGCCGCTGCTTCTGTGTAGCCGTGGCATCTCGAACCGTCTGCAATGCAGGCAGTATTGCATCTGCCGCAACGGATTGTTTCAGCCGTTGTTCGCCTGCCTCTATCTGTGGTGCCAGTGCTTTCAGCTTCTGCTGTTCATCCGTCCGGGCCTGCCGTTCGTGACTTAACTCACGAATTTTGCCCAGTTGTTCAGCTTCCTTCGCAGCTTCATCCAGCGCTTTGCGGGACAATTCAGACTGCTGAACAGCGGTTTGAAGAAGCCGTTTCGTTTCTTCCAACGTCTCCTTACTGGCATTGCCCAGTCCCTGTTGCTCCGCAGCAAGAGATTGGTGAACCATATCATTATCCTTAACCCGCCGACTTAATTTGATGGCCAGCTGATCCCCATACTTCTCCAGATGGAATAATCGTTGCAGCATCTGGCGACGTTCACTGCCTTTGAGTGACAAAAACTCGGCAAACTTCCCTTGCGGAAGCACCACTGCCCGTGTAAAATCATCCATCTTCAAACCGATCACATCTTCAACACAGCGATTCACATCTGCCAATTTGTCGGCAAGTACCTGTTCTTCGCCATTAACCGTCTCTATGAATTTGCTGATCGTATTACTCACCGAAACTTCATTATTTCGTTTGAAACGTCGCTCTACCCGGAACCTTCGAGTGCCTTCCGCCGACATCAGTTCAAATGTAAAAGCAACCGACAACGAATCCTCTGCATGATTCATAATGCCTTGCGTCCCGTTCACCGCGCGTTCCACTTTTCCGTACATGGCGAGTGTGATGGCATCGAGCAAGGAAGATTTACCACTACCCGTTGGACCGAAAATACCGAATAGTCCCGTCTCCGTCAGCACGGTAAAATCAATCTCCTGCATCTCCCGATAACTTTGCAGTCCGGCAACTTTTAATAGAATTGGCTTCATCTTTCCTCGACCTCCTCACGCACACCCGGCTCGTCTTCATCCACAAGTTCCAGGAAAAGCTGTACTAGGCTGTCTTCCGGCTGTGCACCACCGGTCTGACGCTGATAGAATTTACGGAACAGTTCATGTACAGGTAGCTCGGATCGTTGCTCCAAAAGTCCTGCTGCAGCCATCTCGGGATACACGGGGCGTATGTGAATGATACCTTCATGTGATTTTCGCAGCTGCTGAATCTCCTTCAGGGACATTGCCTCATCCAGCCACACTTCCATGTCGATAAAAGCCTGTGGATCACGCCCCTCATCCAGCCAGCGATATACTTCTGCCAGACCACCACGGGCCTGCCAACGTACAAGCGGACGCCCGGACGTTAACAAAACTTCTTCTACCTGTGCTGCTCCACCCGGCGCCAGATCAACCATCGTGACAGACTTGCTCTGCCCTGCTTCCGAGAAGCTGTAGGCGAGAGGAGAACCGCTATATCGAATCACACCGTCTCCTTTGACAGCCTGTGCACGATGAAGATGCCCAAGCGCCGTGTATTGCGCACCAGTCGATAAAGATGATGGGTCCACCGTGTAGGCCCCACCGATCTGAATCGGACGTTCCGAATCACTCTCAAGTCCGCCGAGCACATAGATATGGCTCATGGCCAAGTTCACGGTATCCGGGCGAAAAGAAGCTGCCAGACGCTGCATTAACATGCCCACCCGGTGACTGTATGCCTGACGAAGCACATTTTCGTCCCCATCTGTTGTCAGCAGTTCATTCAATCTGGCTTCAGAAGGATAAGGTAATGCGGCAATCTGTGCAATTTCTCCGGTTCGCTTTGCATGGATGGTTACCGCTTCTGAAGTAGGCATCCCTACGAGTGTAATGCCCTGTCTGTTCACAAGTGGAGTTACAGAAGCTACACGTTCTGGCTGATCATGATTCCCTGCAATCACCACAAGAGGTCTTCCATGCTCCGTCAGACGTGCTGCCGCTTCATAAAAAAGCTGTTCCGCCGCTGCGGGAGGATTAACCGAATCATACACATCTCCGGCCATCAATATGGCATCTGCCTGTTGCTCATCAGCGACCCTGACGAGTTCATCAACGAAATCTTCCTGTTCACGCAGTCGGCTTCGTCCTTCCAGCGTTTTTCCCAAATGCCAGTCCCCTGTATGCAAAATACGCATCGTCCGTTCCACCCCTCTCCCATATGAAATCCATGGTTTTAAATTCCGATCTTTTACAATTTCACTGCATGTCCACCATCAAAAAAGTACAGCCATTTCCGGTCAACTTTCCGACCCAATATATCTTCAATGGCCCGTCCATACAGATCTAGCTGGAAGCGATAATTTTTGGTGAGTTCATCCAAACCACCACGATGCTCCAATACCCGATCCGTCTTGTAATCAAGCAAGACAAGCTCGCCGTCCACCTCATACAGACAATCGATAATCCCCTGTACAAGCACGGTTTCATTTTCAATCGTTGCCTGCATTTTGCTATCTTCATTTATTGTCTGCATATCTGAGTTCGCCGCCCGTTCATGTAGCCATTCCACAGGAGACTGATGTGCCGGAAGTCCATACACAAACGGAATTTCCCGTTTCACCCACGCTGCACGCAATAATTCTTTCCCTGGTTCTGTATTGAAAAATCCGGCCAGTTCTTCAGGTTCGATAGCCGCAGCATGATGGGGCAGCAAAATCTGAAGCTTAATCAACCGCTCAATCGTCTGTTCAATAAGCTGTGAATCAACAGATGATCCATCTATAGGAAGATGCTGCATCAACGTATGATACACGTTTCCCCGTTCTGCCCCTGTCAGCTGCGTTGCCTCCATGAATTTGGGACGACGCAGGTGCAGTTTGAAAGACGTACCTGCAGATCCCGCATCCGGAAGGTTCACCGTACCGTTTGAATCTGTCCATGATCCAGTCTCACGCTCGTTAGATTCATCGGATACGCCACGTAGTACATGGCCTGCTTCATCTTTGGTGTAATTGATTCCTGGGTTGTTGTGAGCCAATAATTTCTCGGACTGTTCTCCCAGTTCCTCCATCACCTCTACGGACTGGATATCCTGCATCGCAAGTAACGTTTTCAACTCCGTGACAGATGTACTGGCTGCTACTTGAGTTGCTGCTTCATAGGGGTACGTCCATGAAAGTCGTTGATCAACCTCGTTGATCAGCCGTGTCTCCTCTTGTTGAAGAGCTACTGTGTCTGCACCTTCATCTCCAATGTTTTGGTTAGCCGTATCTTGTGCACTCTTCGTCAGCTCTTCTACAGTTGAAGATGTAACCAACTTCACGGGTTGGACGGCTTTTAGTGCAGCAATTCGTTCTTTCCGTACCTCATTTATCCCGTCTTCTTCTCCGAGTATCAGATCTACCACATGGTCACGGGATACCTGATCGGCGGAAATAATAGAGATCGCCCATCGTGATTGATCATCTGCAAGACAAGCTGAGAACGAATCATTGCTTCCAGCAAGTTCACGCAGCACACCCGCATCTGGATGTCTCATCAGGGATGGCCCAATCCAGTCCAGGTAACTCCGTCCAGCAGCAAGCAGATAATCTGGCAATGCCAGTTCAGGGCTGTCTTTGACCTGAGACCACGCCAGCGCTTTTTTCGCGGCATCTTTTACAGTACCTAGCAGAATCATTTTCTCTTTTGGACGGGTCAACGCAACATACAGCACACGCATCTCTTCAGCCAGCAGTTCAAATTGCGCACGACGACGAATCGCCAGATTGGCTAATGTAGGATAGGCAACCCGGTTCTCACGATCCACAAACCTCGGACCAAATCCCAGTTCCTTATGCATTAGAAACGGTGCGTTCAAGTCCTGCTGATTAAACATCTTGGATATGCCACCGACAAAGACAATTGGAAACTCCAAACCCTTACTCCGGTGAATCGTCATGATACGTACGGCGTTGTCCTGCTCACCAGAGCTACTTGCTACAGTTCCGAGGTCTCCCCCGTTTTCCCGCAGTCTGGAAACATAGGTCAGGAAACGGAACAAGCCGCGATTCGCAGTTGATTCTTCATATTGTCGTGCGCGATCGTACAATGCCTTAAGATTACTTTGACGTTGCAGTCCTCCTGGAAGACCACCAACCCAGTCCAAATAACCGGTTTCCCGATACATACGCCAGATCAGTTCACTTAGACTACCTTGTCTTGCCTCAAGTCTCCACTGCTGCAATTGACGCATAAAACGAATTAACTTCTGCTGCAACTCCGAGCCTGAGATCTCCGTTATACCCAAATCCTCACTTGCATGTCCCGCAACACCAGCATCTTGCATTCCATCTGTATGCAATGTATGCACATCGGATTCATAGACATCATCCAGGATCTCTGCCTCGACTGAAGCTGCTGTCTCCCGCTGTCCCAGTTCCATCTCTGCCCAGGCTTCCGGCCACTGCAACTGGACCATATTGGAATCAGGATGATTATCCTGCCGGGATTGTTGTACAGCATTAGTGGAGGAATCGCTCCAATCTCCCGCAGCCGATATAACCGCATCATAGAATGACTGTCTTTTGTCACCAAGCCGAATCTGTGCCAGTTCCTCTTCATCCAGTCCAACAATCGGGGAACGAAGCACGGAAGCAAGCGGAATATCCTGCCTTGGATTATCAACAAGCTGAAGCAGAGACATCATGATTTCCACTTCTGTAGCCTGAAAATAGCCCTTGCTCTGTTCTCCTCCAGCAGGAATTCCCTGCTGTCTGAATTCCTCAATCATGAGCGGAGCCCACATCAAGGTCGAACGCAGCAAGATGACCATGTCACCGTAACGTGCCGGGCGCATCGTTTGCAGGGCTTTGTCATATACATGAAGGGCAGGTTTGTCCGTGTCTCCAACCATCTCCCGAATACGCCTTGCGATTGCCCTCGCTTCCAACTGGGCTGTTTCAAGTTCGGCACTCTCCAGTTCTGCGGAGACCGATGCATCCCCATTCTCATCCGTACTCTCTGTCAGATCAGGACCACCACCCTGACGATCGATCAGCATGAGTTCAGGTGTATACGCCTCATCACCAAGTGTTTCTGACGGGAAGGTAGCCCCATATGCCAGTTGAGCTCGTTCATCGTAAGCAATCTCTGCCACACCTTCGTTCATGAGTTGCCGGAATATCATATTGACCGAATGCACGACTTCTGCTCGACTACGAAAATTCCGCGCAAGATCAATACGTTGACCAGTACGATGCAGACGTTCTTCCACCATTCCGTCCTCATTTGTGCTCGCTCCATACTGGCGATACTTGTTCATAAACAGACCTGGCTCAGCCAACCGGAAACGGTAGATACTCTGTTTGACATCACCGACCATGAATCGGTTACCCGGGTTTTCTCTGGAGATCAGTTTCACGATATCTTCCTGAACCGTATTGGTATCCTGATATTCATCAAGCAACACTTCATCGAATCGCGAACGGTACTCCATAGCCGCATCGGAAGGCATCGACTGTTCAGGCGTTGAATCCTCATGTCGCAAAATGTGAAGACAGTAATGCTCCAGATCACTGAAGTCAACTTGCCCACGTTCCTGTTTGGCCTGTCGATAACGTTCTCCAAATGTACTAACCAACCTCGACAACTCCTGCATGAGTGGTGCCGCTTGCTCCAACTCCTGCCAGAACGCAAACGCACTTCTTCCGAACAATGAACCTTTCAGGTCGGTAACTGCCTTTTTCGCGGCCTCACGGAGTTCCTTCACCTGATCCTGTAAACCCGGGTCCGTCTGATCTTTTTTGCAGGGTTTCAGTTTGCCAAATGTAGCGGGTTGAAACACTTCAGGCAACCTTTCCCATGGCATAACCTGGGCTGCAGACAACAGTTCTTCTACCATCACCAGGTCTTCTTTTAACGTATCTGCATAAGGTGCCGGACCTTCAGGCTGCATGGAAATATGAATGCCTTGACGGAGCAATCCTGCTGCACCACTTAAAGCAAGAGCCGCATCACGCAAAATACTCTGAACCCATGCTGAATGTCCAAGTGCCTCTACACTTTCCACCTGAAAAGCAGACGCCATCTCTGAGAGCCAATGATCCGGCCAGGAATGACTGCGGGAGAAATCATACAAACGTTGCACCAGTCGATGCATCGCATCATCGTTTCGTTCTCCACTGAACCAGTCCACTAATTCGCGGAATGTACTCCCTTCATCTTCTTCGCCATACTTTTCCTCAAATAGTTCTTCAAGCAGTTCCTGCCGCATGATTTCCGCTTCATTTTCATTCAGGATACGGAAAGCCGGGTTCAACGGAATTTGCTGATAATAACGGCGAATGACTTCCATACAGAATGAATGCAGCGTTGTAATAGATGCCCGTCCAAGCAGCGACAGCTGCTTACGCAGATGCTCTTCTCCAGGCTGTTCTTCCAGCGCACGTTCCAACGCTTCCCGAATCCGTTGTTTCATCTCGGCGGCGGCCGCTTTGGTAAACGTAGCTACAAGTAAACGATCCACACTGTATCCTTGGGAGGGATCTGCGATCTTGCGAATAATTCGTTCAACCAGTACGGCTGTCTTGCCTGATCCCGCCGCTGCGGCAACCAGTATGTCTTCTCCGCTTTCGGAAATCGCACTCCACTGGTCATCACTCCAGAAGCTTCCTTCCGGTTTTGGCATATTCGTCATGATGTTTCCCCTCCCTTGGTGTGAGATAACATATCCCAGATTTGCAGTTTGCCCGGTTTGGACAACAGGTTGTATTCATTTCCTTCTATATTCTCATCAAACTGACAAACAGGCTTATATGGACAGAACGTGCACGCCACTTCCTGCTGAATACGATAAGGCTCAATGGCCACATCCCCATCCGTAATCCGGGTACCAATCTCACGGATATTACTGCGGACTGAAGCAAGCAGCGTATCCCATTGCTCTGGCGTAGCTACAGCGGCGCTGCTATAAAAGCTTCCGTCCGCCTTAAGAGCAACTGGAATAATAGCTGAATACCCCTTATCCAGGGTGTTGTCCATTTGAGCAATTGCGTCCCGATCCGCCAGTAGCAAACCTTTCATTTTGAACCGTTTCAGCAGTTCTTGTCCTGCCTGCTCTGATGTCATGCCGTTTGCGGATTGCAACAGCGGGTTATGCACATGGAAATACAACGTTCCTCCCGGCATCGCCGTTTCCCCAAGCCATTCTTCGGCAGCACTAAGCAGCACCTCCAGATAGGTGAGCATTTGCAATGACAGACCATAGTACACTTCATGTAACTTGAGGTCCGTCTGGCTTGATTTATAGTCAATGACACGCAAGAGCAGACCATTCTCTCCTTCTGCGACATCTACACGGTCAATTCGACCCACGATCTCCATCACACAGCCGTTCTCCAGTTCAAAACGTAGTGGCGGCAGTGTTTTATCGGGTCCAAAATCAAGCTCCAATCCAATCGGTTCAAAACTTCCACGTCTGGACTGTTCACCAAGAATAACCGATGCCCGGCTAACAATGTCCTTCAATTTGCGGAAAATATAACCGTATCGCTTGGTGCTTAGCAAAATCTCCCCTTGCAGCTGTGGTGCAATCTGCTCCACCGTTTGCTCGGCTTCATGACGACATTGGTCTGGAGTCAAACTGCCCCAACTACGATTTTCTTCGCGCAATCGCATAGCCAACTGGCTTAGTGCAGCATGAAACAGCTGTCCGATATCAGGAGCCTGAAGGCGGTACAATTGCCGTTCTTTGAGACGCAGCCCATGCGAAGCAAAATGGGAGAACGGACAAGCGACGAACCGCTCCATTCGCGAGACACTCGTCCTCACCTCTGTACCATACAGTCTGCGACTGGTAACTGTACGTAGTGGTAATGCCCGATTACGATAAAAGATTGATCCCATCAACCGTTCCAGCTGAGGTCTGCTTGTCTCTCGAGATACATGCCAATTGTAGACCGCCCACCACATTTCAGGGATGTCTTCTCCGTGGCGCCATTTGCGCAATTGTCCAATGAGCGTTGACAGACTCTGACCCGGATGGGTGACATAGGACCAATGCGCTTCTTCCGAGTTCGCAACCGGCGGTTGAGCGAGCAATGGCTGTTCTTGTAAACCAAACATCTTCCGTACATGACGGACAATCTCGGAAGGAAGCAGTGCTTTCCCCTCATCATCAGCAACCGGGTAACTCAGCCACAACTGGCTGCTTGCCGCTGTAAGTGCCGTATAGATCAGGAAACGTTCATCCAGCATCTGCCTTGTTGCACCTGGTCCAAGCGCCACGCCTCTTTCCGTCAGTAACGATCTCTCCAGTTCCGTTAATACGCCATCATCCTGAGGTACGGCAGGTAATTCACCATCAATCGCGCCAAGGATAAATACGTATTTGATGTCCTGAAGTCGTGTACGGTCCATAGAACCAACCAATACCTGATCAAGTGCTGGTGGTACCAGACCTAGCTTCAGTTCCGTCAATCCGGTCTCAATCATCCCGGCAAACAGCGTGATATCCAGCCGTTCATTCCCCATCATATCGACCATCTGATCCAATAAATCCAGCACAGCTCCCCACATCTGCCGATGTTCTCTCGACCGTTCGGGGTCACCTTGTGCCTTAGCTTCAGCAGACATGTTATCCAGCTTCCATGGGATTTCAGCATCTTCCAGCAATCTGTATAGTGCCTCGCACTGGGCTTTAGCTGTCTTTGCCTTTTTCATTCGTTTCTCAAAAACACCCAAGGAATCTGTAATGACCGTTCGGCAGCTCTCCATTAAAGAAAGCATCTGGTCCCGTCCTCGACTACGGCCATCCTGACCGTTGTCTTCGAGCGACAGGCTTGGTACATACTTCCACGGTTTGCCGTCAGTCCAGCGATACCCGTGAATACCACAAGCCAGTACATAATTCTCAAGCTGGTCCATATCTTCACGAGTGATGGAACCATCACGCGGAAGCAGCAGATCCGTTTTGACACAACGAAATACATCCTCGTAACGCCAGTGGCGCCGAACAATATCCAGTGCGGAACGGATAAACTCGGATAATGGATGATGAAGTTCATTTCTTCTGCGGTCCAGAAAGACGGGTACGCCATAATCCCTGAATAGAGGTTCAGCTATATCAGCGTAGGTATCCAACTGACGAACAAGTACCGCCATGTCCCGATAACGCGCACCTTCGTTTTGCGCCAGACGCCGCATCTCACGCAGTGCTCCCTCCATCTCAGCTCGTCGGTTCTCCGCTGCAACCAGTCGGATTCCGGAATCAAGGCCATCACTTTTCCAACGAATTCGGCGGTCGAAACCAGCCTCCAGATGAGCAAGTCCCGGACGATCCTTGTATCTCGGTGGAATCTCCGAATCTAGCACGGTTATATCGCTCGGTACACCCAGTTCGTCAGCCATCCCTTTCAGGCGCGCATAGGCACTCGCCGTAGGATAGAACAGTTCCAGTTCTCCAGGCAGCGCACCATGATCATAAGGGCGATCCAATGTCAGGGCAATCGTCACGGATGAGGATTGCAACATCAGCCGACCAATCACACTCATCTCCTGTGGTGTGAATCCCTGAAAACCATCAATCCAGATCTGGGCATCCTGCAGCAATGCACTTTCCGACAAACGATCTGTCAGCTCGGTCAACGTGTCTTCATCATCAATATATAAATTGGTCAGTTCCTGTTCATAGTCACGATATATCAGATTCAAGTCATGCAACTTGTCCTCCAGAATCGGCGAAGTGGATGAGGTATTCCCTCCAGACATCCCTTCTTCCAGCAATGACGGATCAACTTCATAACGTTTAAATTCACTATATAAGTCATTTAATTCGCCTATAAAACCCAGCTGGCTGCCGGATGCACCAAACAGCTTTAATTCTTCCTTACGGCGCTGGATGACCTTGTAGAGCAACATCTTTTTGCCTTCGGCTCCGATCGGAATACGAGCAGAACCACCTGCTTCTTGCATTACACGATAGGCTAGACGGCGAAAGCCGAGCACTTCTGCACGCATGGTACCTTTAATTGCTCCAGAAGACACCAATGCCTGCTCTGTTCGAAAAGAACTCTGTTCGGGAACGAGCAAAATCAAAGGTGTGCCTTGCGGCTCCTTTTGAAGCTGGGATGTAATTTCCCGGGTAATCAGCGAGCTTTTGCCGCTGCCTGCCCGGCCAATAACAAAACGAACGGACATGTCTAATCCTCCAAACCACACGTACAAGATTTTAATTCCCAGTATAACATATCTGACTTGGTTCGGAACATACGTTTGCCACTATCCGGTAAAACCGGAGATCATCTCCGTTAACACAGCAAAACAGCAAAAAGCCCGCAGCTATCACACTGTGGACTTTTGACTTGATCTATACTTGATTGGAACGAAAATCAATCATACGATTAATTCTTTTTACTGCGCACTTCGAAAATAGCAAATTTCAGATAATGTCCTTCATCCACGCCCAAAATTTGTGGGTGATCCTTACCGGCTGCTTTCCAGTCGATCAAACGAAGCACTTTACCTGCATCTTCCGCTGCATCGGCAATCGTATCCAGGAAGAGGTCTGGACGCATGTGATACGAACAGCTGGCTGTTACCAAATATCCACCCTCATTGACCAGTTTCATTCCTTGCAGATTGATATCTTTATAACCGCGACATGCACCTTTAACTGCTGATTTCGTTTTGGCAAACGCCGGGGGATCGAGGATGACCACATCAAATGTTTTACCGCCAGCTGCAAGGGCTTTGGATGTATCCACTTTCTGTTCGCCTGCACGAGCACGTGCGGTACGTTCATCCAGCCCCTTCACTTGTTCACGCAAGTACTGGAATGCATCAGCAACTACGAATTCGACCCGGTCGGTGAAACCGTTCAGCTCCACATTTGTTCGTGCACTCTCAATGGCGTGCTCCGAAATATCAAGACATGTCACTTTTTTGGCTCCATACTTACAGGCATTCAACGTGAAGCTACCCGTGTGTGAGAAGCACTCCAGTACGGTAGCACCATCCCAATAAGGGAATGTAACTACCTTACCGCTTTTATTCACAGGCAAGAGCTGCTCCGTGCCATCCTGCTCGGTCGTTTGAAGTGTGATTCCACTCTTGTAGCCCCAACCCTTCATGAGCGGTTCAATGGCTGCACGATTCTCGCGTTGGTCGAAGAAGTAACCTGTCTTCTGCCCTTCCACGATATCCACTTTGATGAGTAGTCCATTCTCTGTAACCGTGACATGCCGTGGGCACTCTCCATACAGCGGACCTTTGGTCTGCTCCAAACCTTCCAGTTCACGAATTGAGACATCACTGCGCTCATATATGCCTTCCGGCTGCATTACTTCAATGAGTGCCTGTACGATGGCTTCACGGCAACGATCCATGCCAAGTGTAAGCAACTGTACAACGAGGATGCTGCCGAATCGATCAACGATTAATCCTGGCAGAAAATCAGCTTCGCCGTAAACGAGACGGTATGCCTCTCCATCCTGGATAAAACGTTCCCGGTGTCGCAAGCAATCGCGGAAACGCGCTGCAAAAAACGCGGTGTCCATCTGTTCGGACTCCAGCGGTTGATACGCTACAACCCTTACAGTGATCTGAGATGCAGGATTGTAATAACCTGTCGCCAGATAGCGACCTTGATGATTCAATACATTGACCAGATCTCCCGGTTCCGGGTTTCCGTCAACAGAGGCAATTTCATTGTTAAATATCCATGGATGTGCATGTTCAAGCCGCTTTTTGCGACTGCGTTCGAGTGTAACTGATGGCAAGGTAGATCCACTTCCTTTAATTTAATAGTTCAAAAGATAGGTTTGGTGCGGCGCGTAGGTGGCGTTTCGGTTACGAATCGATCTTCCGATCGCTGTTGTCTCCAGATTTTATTGATTCCCTTTTTTAAAGGGAAAATCCGGAGACAAAGGCGCACGCTTCGCTTCTTTAGATTCGATTTCGTCCCCTCCACTACGTTTGCACGAATCACCGTATCTTTCGAATTGGGGTGGCGCAATTAGGTGGCGCTACGGCGACGAATTGTTCCTCTGATCGCTGTTATCCCCAGAATTTTTTTGATTCCCTTTCTTAAAGGGAAAATCCGGGGATAAAGGCGAGCGCTTCGCTTCTTCGGTAACAATTTCGTCTTCTTCGCTACGTTTGCACGAATCACCGTATCTTTCGAATTGGGGTGGGGTAATTTAGGTCGCTTCCCTCTGAATTCCTTTAGGCTTGTCATGGTTGTCTTTTCTTACTCATAGGATGAGTTAAGGAACCGGACGGAAGGAATGATGTTTCTATGTTTAGAGATGTTATATTGCCCCTACTCTATGGGCTTATTATCTTTTTTGGTGGCATGAAGCTGATGGAAACGGCCTTGCAGCGCATGGCTGGGCCCATGTTGGCGGGTTGGCTCAATCGGGCTACCTCTGCTCCATGGAAAGGCATGGCCTTCAGTGCAGGCGCAACGGCCTTGTTACAGAGCAGTACTGCGGTCACCGTACTCACCATTGGACTGGCTAATGCCAGATTAATTACCTATGGACGCACACTTGGCATCATCCTCGGCACCAACATCGGGACATGCCTGACGACGGAGCTGGTGGGACTGCAGATCGGACGTGCTTCCCTTCCGCTACTCGTCCTGTCGCTAACGGGCTGGGCCATGTTTGTTGTTCTTGGTGAACGCAATCTGGCCGCTCCTGAACGCACGCGTCAGACTCTGTTTAACATCCAGTACAGCTTCCTCGCAGCTGCCGGATTTTCACTTGTTATGACAGGTATTCAGGTGATGCAATCCATTGCCTTACCCTTGCGGAGCATGGGCGTATTTCAATGGTTTCTCGACCGCTCGGCCGACAGCTTGTGGTGGGGCTTCCTGGCAGGTGCCTGTCTGACAGCGCTCATTCACAGCAGCGCAGCTGTCATTAGCATGGCGATTACGCTCGCAGCCACAGGGGTATTGCCTGTGGAGATCGGCATCGCCATTGTGATCGGGTCCAATGTGGGGACCTGCATCACCGCTGTGATTGCTGCCGCGGGCGGAGCATCCGCAGGCAAATTTGTCGCAGCCTCCCATGTTGTATTAAACATTGCGGGAGCGCTGCTGTTTATGCCGCTGATCGGCCAGCTGCATGCAGCTTCGGCCTGGCTGTCAGCGGACAACGGGGCACAGATTGCGCATGCCCAGACCCTTTTTAACATCACCAGTTCACTGCTCGCTTTGCCATTCTGTTACTTGCCAATCTGGCACAAAAAACCACCGGTCCACGCCCCCGCGGCGAAGTCACCCGTGGCTTGATGATCTGCCTGTCCAGACCCACAGAGCGCGCGGCTAACTGACTCGAACAATAATGCCGTTATACGTTAATGCCTAACTTGTTCAGGGCTACACGCAAGATATCATCGTTATTATCATATCCGCTCTGCTGCTGTAAGGACCATGCTTCTTCCGGAGCATACCAATCCACACCCTTGATTTCTTCAATCTGAGGCTGTAGATCACCACTCTCAGCTTCAACGAGATAATAATGAACTTCCTTGTCCACCGGGCCAAAGTCTGCATGTTGGTACGTGTAAGCAATGATATCAACCGGCTCTACAATGCGGCCCACCATACCTGTCTCCTCCAAAATCTCGCGCAGTGCCGTCTGTTCAATTGTTTCTCCATCTTCCATTTTGCCCTTGGCGAGAGTTGTTTTACCATAACGATCTACGATAAGCTGAATTTGAAGACGTCCGTCTTCCCCTGTTCTATAAACAACTCCGCCTGCTGAAATTTCTTTTTTGTTCATCGTGCTCTCCCCCATCAACTTCGATATCTTTATCTTATTTTTTTGCAAAAGAAGGACCTCATCTCCCCGGGTAAGCTCCCCAAGGAAATGAAATCCTTGTTTCTGACGCCTCGATTTACATCGCGGCGGACTTAAGATTCTCTTCCAACACACGTACCAGCGTAGCCTGACTCTCGTTGACGCCAGCTTCAACAACTTTAACTCGGCACACTTTACCGACCATATCCATGGTTCCGTCAAAGACCAGTTGAATGTAGTTGTCGCTATAACCGTGCAGCTTGCCACTTCCCTCGCGGCCTTTGGCTTCCCCTTCGGGAATAACATCCAGTACCTGTCCGACAAACTGCTCAGCGTACTCCAGCTGCATCTGCTCAGATAAGTCAATCAGTTCATGCACACGTGCATTTTTGACCTCTTCGTCCACCTGATCTTCCATTCGTGCTGCTGGCGTGCCCGTACGCTTGGAATAAGGGAATACGTGCATTTCGGAAAAACCGATCTTCCGCATCAACTCATAGCCATTACGGTACATCTCATCCGTCTCACCTGGAAATCCAACAATGATGTCTGTTGTAATCGCTACATCAGGCATTGCTTCCCGAATGCGAAGCATCTTGTTGTAAAACTCTTCTGTCGTATATTTACGACGCATGCGTTTTAACACCGTATCATCACCCGCTTGCAGCGGAATATGGAAGTGACGAACAAGTTTGTCCGAACGTTTGATCACGTCGAGCATGCGGTCATCGATCTGGCTGGCTTCAATCGAGCTGATTCGAATACGCTCCAAACCCTCTACCTTATCCAAATCCCACAGCAGATCGGTCAGATCATAGTTCTCCATGTCATCGCCATACCCACCTGTATGAATACCGGTCAGAACAATCTCCTTGTATCCGGCGTGTACGAGTTGATGCGCCTGTTGAATAATGCTGTTTGCTTCCCGACTGCGTGAGAGACCACGAGACCACGGAATAATGCAGAACGTGCAAAAGTTATTGCAACCATCCTGAATCTTCAGGAACGCGCGGGTACGGTCAGCAAAATCCGGTACGTCCATTTCTTCAAACACACGGGTTTTCATAATATTACGCACCGCATTAACCGGTTGACGGGACTCCTGAATTTCATTAACATATGGCAAAATCTTGTCACGGTCCTGTGTACCGATAACCAGATCCACCCCTGGGATGTCCAGAATCTCTGCCGGAGAAGTCTGCGCGTAGCAGCCTGTAACGGCCACAATCGCCTCCGGGTTGCGCCGAATGGCACGACGAATAATTTGACGGCTCTTTTTGTCGCCGGTATTGGTTACTGTACAAGTATTAATCAAGTATACATCCGCTGTCTGTTCATCAAAGTCCACTTGATCGTAACCTTCGTTTTTGAACAATTGCCAAATCGCCTCTGTATCATAAAAATTAACTTTGCAGCCTAAGGTGTAAAACGCCACGGATGGCATAATTACATTCCTCCCATTTCTCCGGATTCATATAGCACGCAAGTTAGTGCTGCCATTCCAGCTGTCTCAGCACGCAAAATGCGTTTGCCCAGTCCAACAGATACAGCACCTGCCTGATCAGCCTCTGCCGTCTCCTTCTCAGAAAATCCACCTTCCGGTCCAACCACGATCAATACTTCTGCACTTGCATCAGGTGCAAGCTGCTCTACAAACGGCTTCAGTGCATCTCTCAGCTGTTTACCGTTTTCTTTCTCATAACAATAACATACCAGGCTATAGCCCTCAAAAGAAGATAACAGCCCTTTCCAGGAAAGCGGCTGCTCGACGGATGGAATACGATTCCGGTGACTCTGTTCGGCAGCTTCCTTGGCAATTTTCCGCCACCGCTCCAACCGTTTGCCTTCTTTCTTGGCATCATATTGCACAATCGTACGTTCTGATAGGAAGGGTACAAATGATACCGCCCCAATCTCAGTACATCTCTGGATGACTGTTTCCATCTTGTCGCCCTTGGGCAAACTCTGTGCCACGGTTACACGAATCCGTGCTTCATGGTCCATCTCGAGAGGTTCCACAATATTGGCTGTAACTTGGCCCACTTCAATACTCTCAATTTCGACGAGTGCTTCTCTGGAGTTTCCGTCACTGACAATCAGTTTATCTCCAGGTTTACCACGCATGACCTTGCCAATATGGCGTGCATCATCACCTGTGATAATCACAGCGTGTTCATTAAACTGTTCTGCAGATACAAAATATCGCTGCATTAGTCAATCCACCCATTCTGTCCTGTTATGATTGGAATTCACCCCGCCTGATGGCAGGCGTGAATCCAATCGCCACAGATGATCATACAACTTTTACGTGTTTCTGACCAGTATTCCGGTCCATAAACAATGCGCTTTTAGCGATATAATTCGATAATCACCTTTGCCAGATCCACATACATCGTTTGCGCAAACTCATACAAAGGTTGAATCGTCACATTTTGCAACGGAGGTATAACAAGAATCAATAGGAAGATAAAAATAGACCATTGCTCCACCCCTTGCAGCTTGCGGCTGATTGAAGGTGGCAGTAGATCCTCTAGAATCCGATAACCATCCAGTGGTGGCAACGGAATCAAGTTAAACAGGAACAGGAAAAAGTTGGTTAAGTTAAAGATAGCGAAGAACGTTGTGATTGCTGTCAGCAACCGCTCATTATCAATCCCACCGAGTGCTCCCGAACCAACCAGTGAAGCATAGATGATTGTACCGATGATCGCGAGCAACAGATTGCTCAGAGGCCCTGCTGCAGATACGATGATGCCCATCAATCTAGGTTTGTCGAAGTTAGCCCGATTAACGGGAACTGGACGTGCCCAACCAAAGCCGGCAATAATGAGCAGCAGCACACCAAACAAGTCAAAGTGTACAACCGGATTCAGCGTGACCCGACCCAACAGCTTCGCTGTTGGATCACCAAATTTGTTGGCAAAATATGCATGCGAGAATTCATGCACCGTAAATGCGATCAGAATGGTCAGTAGGAAAAACGGAAGCTGATCGATCGGATAACGAAAGAACGAATTCCAAAAGTCCATACGTTACCCCTTTCTGGCTACAAACGCCAGCCAGTCCTCATCACGGTGGATCGCACTCACTTCAAACCCCGAGGCTACCAGTGCATCATGCACAACCTGCTCTTTGTTCTTCCAAATGCCGGATACAATATAGGTACCACCAGACTCAAGCGCATTATAGACATCATCTACGAACAACAAAATGATCTCAGCCAGAATGTTCGCCACGACAACCTTAACCGGCAGTTGTACACCAAGTGCAGGGTCCTGACTCCCAAGGACGGACAACAGATCACTCTCTTTAACCGTAATTTGTTGTTCCAGCCCATTCAGTTCCACATTCTCCCTGGCACTGATTACCGCAACTGGATCAAGATCAAGCGCCAGTACATGTTTTGCCCCAAGTTTTATCGCTCCAATAGCCAAAATACCAGAACCTGTACCTACGTCAATGACTTCCTCGCCGCCCTGAATAACCGTTTCCAGTGTGCGCAAGCAGAGGGAGGTCGTTGGATGTGTTCCTGTACCAAAGGCCATGCCTGGATCAAGCTCAATAATTTTCTCATCTGGACTTTCAGGCGTATACTCTTCCCACGTTGGCTTGATCGTCAAACGTTCCGATACGCGTACCGGCTTGAAATATTGTTTCCAGGCTGTTGCCCAGTCATCTTCATCCACTGTACGCGTCTCATAACGAACCTCACCTGTATCAATTCCGAATTCGGAGAGTTGCTCAATTCTCGGATTAACTTCTGACTGTAATGCAACCATATCCGTACCTTCGGAGAAGTACCCTTTGATGACTGCAAAGCCTTCCGGAATATCATTCAAAGGAACGTCATATAACTCACCATATGTCGTGTCCCGTTTTTTATTTAAAGTACCGGACTCTTCAATCGAAACCCCTCCAGCACCCGCTTCATGTAAAAAATTCGAAATCATCTCCACAGCTTCTTCTGTGGTATGTATTGTTAGTTCATGCCATAACATACTTGGTTTTTCCTCCTCATTTTTCAAACATCCCAACTATTGTACTACACAAGCTAGCCGGAGCACAAAGCCGCACCAGTAAAAGAAAAACAAAACAGGATATCCGCAGCCTGACTGCTCGAATATCCTGTCATCTATTCATACATATCTGTTTCATATACTTAAGCATTTTGCATATTTTGAATCTCAGTTAGCAAAAACGCCCACCATTCTGCGTGATCATCTCTGCGGCTTGCGGGAGCGAATCGTTGGATACGGACACGGTTAGCAAAATTTCTTGTTTTAGCCTGTTGGCCGAGTCCTCTTTGGGTGTATCATACACCTGACCATTGGACAACATTTCCGTTTCATCACTAATCAGGGCAAGTACATTCAGTTCGCCACTAAATCCTCCAACGACGGCCGTAGGAGAATTATCGGAGCCCGTAATATCGTTTGAGTCCAATGCAGACGCTTCATTGCCAAGGCTCTCAATACTCAATTGGTTCGGGTGCAGCAATTCCAGGGCTCTGCGTGCAGACTCGGCCTCAGTCCAGCTTGTAAAAACTGCTTCGAGGGTCACTGCCGAGCGATCTTCAGTCATGAAGCTCCCGTCCCTGTCGTCGATCAGCCGCTTCACTGCGGCGTAGTGCTTCTATATCTTCATGATCCGCAGCTTCAGCGCTGAATTCCACGTCCTCATTTTTCGCGGATTGCATACGTTTCATCTTTTCTGTTTTCGTTAAAATCTTGCCTGGACGTTCATGTTCTGCCATTGTAATGCTCCTCCTTCAAATTGGGAAACTAGATCATTCCACCGGCTTGTTCGATTATAGACATAGCGCGGTGATGTACCGATTCATCTACGATGACAGTTAGCAATACATCTCTTCCTGTAGGTCCACCCTGTCCACCATCACTCATGCCGCTTGCAGAAGGGTCCGCCGCAGCCATGATTCCAGCACTGGCATTTGTTTGCATCGAATCGGGCACCCATGATGAAAAACTGCCGGAAACGCCCGGCTTGTAGGAAGCCCCGCTTGGTCCTACACCCGCATATCGGCTGAATCGATTAATCGACAGGTCCTCCACTCGCAATGCCTCCAGTTTTTTGGCCGCCCCTTGAGCCTGCTCCGGGCTGTGAAAGTACGCCAAAATATTTTTCTCGGTCATCCGCTTCACCTGCTTTCCTAATTTCTCGCATATCAGCTATGCATATCATTCTCGCCATGCTATCTTTCCGCAAGTTCGCTCAGAATATACCGAAATGCTCCCACAAATTGCTGTCGTGCTTCGTAGCATAAATCCATGGATTTTTCGAAAACCACTCAATCAGTAAAAAAAGGCGTACAAAAAAGGACACCCTACGGGAAAAACCGCTGTGGTGTCCTTTTGGACTTGCTTTATTTTATTCTCAGTCGCCGCGGAAGGCGCGTTTCACTCTATCAAAGAAAGATTGTTCATGCTCATGTGTTTGCTCTCCATCCAGCGAAGCAATTTGGCGAAGCAGATCTTTCTGCTCGTCATTCAGCTTACTAGGTGTGACCACAACCACTTTCACATGTTGATCCCCTTGCCCCATACCGCGCAGGCGTGGTACACCTTTGCCTTTGAGTCGGAAATACGTTCCCGTTTGTGTACCAGCTGGTACTTTCAACTTCACTTTCTCGGTCAACGTTGGGATCTCAACTTCATCTCCCAGAGCTGCCTGAGCAAAGGTAAGTGGGATTTCGCAATAAATATCGTCGCCTTCACGCTCGAAGAAATCATGTGATTTCACGCGAATGACAATATACAGATCTCCCGCTGGTCCGCCACGCAGGCCTCCCTCGCCTTCACCTGTCATACGCAGTTGCGCGCCATCATCTACACCCGCTGGAATGCGGACATGGATTTTGCGTTGCTTGCGAACTTTACCGCTACCACTGCACGTTGTACATTTTTCTTTGATAATTTGGCCCGAACCGCTACAGTTCGAACATGCACGACGATTAACCATACGACCAAACGGTGTATTTTGCACGACTTCCTGCTGACCGCTACCTTGGCAGACCGAGCAGGTTTCCGGTTTCGTTCCAGGTTTGGCACCTGAGCCATGACAGGTATCACAGCCTTCGGTACGCGGAATCGTAATATCGGTTTCTTTACCGAATACAGCTTCCTTGAACTCAATTGTCATCGTGTACTGCAGATCATTCCCCCGTTGCGGAGCATTTGGATCACGTCGTCCACCGCCACCGCCGCCAAAGAACATGTCGAAGATGTCGCCAAATCCGCCGCCGCCAAAATCACCGCCACCACCGAATCCACCTTGATTCGGATCGACATGACCATATTGATCATATTGTGCACGCTTCTGACCGTCACTCACTACGTCGTAAGCTTCTTTAACTTCTTTAAATTTAGCTTCCGCATCAGCAGCCTTGTTTACGTCAGGGTGATACTGACGGGCAAGCTTACGGTAAGCCTTTTTAATCTCATCGTCGTTAGCCGTTTTACTAACGCCAAGCACTTCATAATAATCACGCTTTTCAGCCACTCTTCCACCCCCATATCATTCACCATATCGCACATCGTGACAAAAGGAAAGCCAAAGCGCGGGAGCCCCGGCTATGACTTTCCCTCTAATTCGAACGTCACCGATGTTTAATTCGCGTAGAACTACGAATTAGTTTTGTTTTTTATCTTCATCCACAACTTCGTAATCAGCGTCTACGACGTTGTCACGTTTAGCAGAACCTTGCTGCTCTTCAGCACCTTGTGCTTCTTGCTCTTGCGCCTGAGCTTGCTCATACAGTTTCACAGACAGTTGTTGAACGATCTCTGTCAGTTCTTCTGTAGCAGCTTTGATATCTTCCAGGTTGTCGGAAGCCAGAACGCCTTGCAGTTTTTCTTTGGCAGCATTTGCTTTTTCAACTTCGCCAGCATCTGCTTTTTCGCCAAGATCTTTGATCGTTTTGTCAACAGAGTAGATCAATTGATCTGCACTGTTTTTCGCTTCAACGAGTTCTCTGCGTTTTTTATCTTCTTCAGCATGCAACTCAGCATCTTTCATCATTTGCTCAACTTCAGCATCGCTCAAACCGCTGGAAGAAGTGATTGTGATTTTTTGAGTTTTGTTCGTACCTTTATCTGTTGCAGATACGTTAACGATACCGTTGGCATCAATATCGAAGCTAACTTCGATCTGTGGAACGCCACGTGGAGCTGGTGGAATATCACCCAACATGAAACGTCCAAGCGATTTGTTACCTGCTGCCATCTCACGCTCACCTTGCAGAACATGAATCTCAACGCTTGGTTGATTGTCTGCATATGTGGAGAACACTTGAGATTTGCTTGTAGGGATCGTAGTGTTACGCTCGATCATTTTAGTGAATACGCCACCCGCTGTTTCGATACCCAGGGACAATGGCGTTACGTCGAGCAATACAACGTCTTTCACGTCACCTGTCAGTACGCCCGCTTGTACAGCAGCACCCAAAGCTACAACTTCATCCGGGTTAACGCCTTTGTGTGGCTCTTTACCCGTCAGTTTTTTGATTGCTTCTTGTACTGCTGGAATACGTGTCGAACCACCAACCAATACGATCTTGTCGATATCGTTAGGCGTCATACCCGCATCACTCAATGCACGACGAGTTGGTTCAAGCGTACGCTCAACCAGACCTTCAGAGATTTCTTCAAATTTCGCACGGCTCAGGTTCAACTCCAAATGCTGAGGAACGCCATCAGCAACTGTGATGAACGGCAAGGAGATCGTTGTAGTCAATACGCCGGAAAGTTCTTTTTTCGCTTTTTCCGCTGCATCTTTCAAACGTTGAACCGCTGCTTTATCTTTACTCAAGTCAATGCCTTGATCTTTTTTGAATTCACTTACGAGGTAATCAATGATCACTTGGTCAAAGTCATCCCCGCCTAGTTTGTTGTCCCCGCTAGTTGCTTTAACTTCGAAGAAGCCATCACCCAGTTCAAGAATGGATACGTCGAACGTACCGCCACCCAGGTCATATACGAGGATCGTTTGGTCTTCGGATTTCTCCATACCGTATGCCAAAGCTGCTGCTGTTGGCTCGTTGACGATACGCAGAACTTCCAAACCTGCAATTTTACCCGCATCTTTAGTCGCTTGGCGCTGACTGTCATTGAAGTAAGCTGGTACAGTGATAACTGCTTGAGTTACCGTTTGACCCAGATAAGCTTCAGCATCGGATTTCAATTTTTGCAGGATGATTGCAGAGATCTCTTGTGCAGAGTAGTCTTTGCTATCGATTGTTTCCTTGTGGGAAGTACCCATGTGACGTTTGATCGACATGATAGTACGATCCGGATTGGTGATGGCTTGACGTTTTGCTGTTTCACCAACAACGCGCTCTCCATCCTTTTTGAAACCAACTACGGATGGAGTTGTACGTGCGCCCTCCGGATTTGGAATTACGACAGCCTCGCCGCCTTCCATTACTGCTACGCATGAGTTTGTTGTTCCTAAGTCAATACCAATTACTTTGCTCATCCGAAAATTTCCTCCCTCAACAATTTAAAATGAATGGGTCTGATCTGACCCTTATTTAGATGTTCATGTTGCTAATCGTGCTCTATGTGTACAAACCTTTATATTAAACTTCGCCCACATTGTTCAACCATGGAGCCGACTCATTCCTTCCTATAAGGAATTTATGAGCTGACTTTAACCATAGCTGGACGAAGCACTTTATCTTTCAGCATGTAGCCTTTTTGGACTTCCTCAACAACGATACCTTCTTCGTACTCGTCGCTCTCCACTTGCATAATTGCTTGGTGGAATTCAGGATTGAACGGTTGTCCTACCGATTCCATAGCCGTCAGACCTTCATTATTCATCACGGTTTCCAATTGACGGAAAATCATTTGGATGCCCTTGGAGAAAGATTCGACCTCTGCTCCTTCCGGTACAGTAGCCATGGCGCGCTCGAAGTTATCAATAACCGGTACCAGTTCGGTGACCAGCTTCATCGAAGCGTATTTAGCCAATTCTTCTTTTTCCTTCTGCGTACGACGACGGAAGTTATCAAAATCAGCCTGTGCACGGACATAACGCTGTTGTTGCTCCTCAACTTCTGCCTTCAGACGTGCAAGCTCATCCTGCTCCTGACCAGCCATCTCTTCAGCTTGTGCTTCTGCAGCGCCAGCTTCATTAATAGGCTCCTGCTCAGTTGCTGTTACCTCTTGTTCTTCTGTAAATGATTGCTCCTCTTTCAAGATGTTCACCTCCTTATACGAATGAAATGGTTCATTCCCGAATCTTATTTGAAACGATGTGTCAGCATCGCCGTCAAGTCACGGGATAGTGTATTTAGAATATGAATGACACGTGCATAATCCATCCGCGTGGGTCCTAGAATACCGATCGAACCCAAAGCCTCACCGTCCAAGGAATAGGAGGCTGTAATCAGGCTGCAGTTGGCAAAGGCTTCATGATCATTTTCAGTGCCGATTCGCACTTGAATACCAGATCCACCCGGCACGGGCATCATCAATTTCATGAGTGTTGGTGTCTCTTCCAGCAGGTCAAGAATATCTTTTACCTTTTCGATATCTTTAAACTCCGGTTGAGTCAACATATTGGTGGCACCACTGAGGAACAGACGATTATCATGTTCATTGTCAAAGGCACTGTTCAGCACCTGCATAACTTCCTCGTAACGTGTAATATGCCGTTCCATCTCTTGCCCAAGTTCGGTATAAAGACGGGATTTCAATTTGTAGATTGGTACGCCCACAAGTTTGGTATTTAACAAGCGAACCACATTTTCCATCTCGGCTACCGAGATTTCTGGTGGAATCTGAACCGTCTTGTTCTCCACTTGACCTGTATTGGTCACAATGATCGCCACAGCTTCACTCTCGTTCAGCGGAAGCAATTGGAAGTGACGTAAGGACGTATGGAATACTTCCGGTCCAAGCAGGATCGAAGTATAATTCGTCATATGTGACAAAATATTGGATGCATGCTGAATAACTTGTTCCATGACGTTCAGTTTTTCAGCAAAGAACGACTTCAGATCATCCAACTCCTGAGGCTCCACCTGATTCCAAGGGACCAAATGATCGACATAATATCGATAGCCTTTATGAGAAGGAATGCGTCCTGCCGATGTATGCGGCTGTTCCAGGAAACCCATATCTTCAAGGTCCGCCATTTCATTACGGATCGTCGCCGGACTGTATCCAACATCTCCCCTTTTGGAAATGCTCCGGGACCCTACGGGCTCAGCTGAACGGATATAGTCATCCACTATAGCGTTCAGAATCATTCGTTGACGCTCTGTTAACATGGTGAGTATCCCTCCTTCTGACTGTACTGTCCCATGTCGTTAGCACTCCGGTTAGATGAGTGCTAAGCGGTAATACAAAAATACCAAACTGACGTGAACATTGTCAAGTGAGTTTGATGAGTGGGCTCATCTATTTATAGTATAGACCAATGTCGACGAGTCCTAACAACTTTATTGAACATACTTTGAAGTAAAAAAGGACTGCATGTAGGGCAGAGGCTGACTCGGCTCGATTCATGCAGTCCATTCAGTTGTTATGCTGAAACGTTAAGCTCTTTTAATACCGCGATCTCATCGCAACAATCCTGCTTGCTGCAATGAACACAGTCGGTCCATACTTTCTCAGGGAAAATCTCTTTTTCCACCACGGCAAAGCCGTTTTTGAGGAAGAAGGATACTTCATATGTCAACGCCATAACCTTAGGAATCTGTTGTTTCTCTGCTTCTTCTACCAGTCGGTCCAGCAATCGGGAGCCAATACCGAGCCCTTTGTGTCCTTCCGAGATACCGAGTGATCTGACTTCCACCAAATCATTCCCCAGACGACAAAGCGATCCGCAACCCACCACTTCACCATCAACTTCGGCTACAACAAAGTGCTCCAGCTGTCGGTGCAGTATTTCCCGTGATCGCGGAAGCATGATCCCACGCTCTGCATAGCCCTTAATCATTTCATACAGTGGTTCAACATCTTCCGGCACGGCTTTTCTGCATATTACCGACATCCTGCTCTCCTCCTATTACCAAGCTTTCCAGAGGAAAGCTGACTTCGTAGTTGTTAAATTAACACGCTCTGTAAAATCAATATGAATAAATATACAACAGAGCGTATAGAATTTCAAGCTATGAATTCAGCGATATGGACCCGATAAACTCCGCAAAAACGTCATTTCCGAACAGGATACCCTTCTCGCTCAGTCGGAAGCCGTCTGCCGTCCGCTCAAGCAACCCTGCGTTCAACATTTTGCCCAAAGGCTTCGCAAACACTTCTTCCATGGACTCTCCGAACTGTTCGCTAAAGCGTGAGGCCGAAGCTCCCTCCAACATTCGCAGTCCAACCATCAGATAATCTTCCATGGCTTCGGGGCGAGCAATCTCAAAATGATCCAGACGAGGCAGCCCTGCTCGTGAAGCTTCAACATAAGGATTTATACCTTTAATATTCATATGCCGTTCGCGGCCCACATATCCATGTGCACCTGCACCCAGACCGTAGTAGTCCTCATTACGCCAGTAGGTAATATTGTGACGACTCTCGAAGCCCGGCTTGGCAAAGTTACTGATCTCGTATTGTCCATAGCCCGCTTCTTTCATACGTCTCATTAATAGAAGATACATCTCCAGCTCATCATCTTCATGAGGAAGTGGTAACTGGTTCTTCTGATACAGGGTATGGAAAAGTGTATTCTCTTCCACTTTCAGGCTGTAGATGGAGTAATGCGGCAGATCCAGTTCCAGCGCTTTGTCGATACTCTCATTCAACATTTCTACGGTCTGGTTTGGCAAACCAAACATCAGGTCAATGGACAGGTTATTCAAGCCTGCTTTTCGAGCATTCTCCAAACTGCGATATACATCATCCGTATTATGAATACGGCCAATGCCTGTCAGCAGATCATTCTGAAAAGCCTGCACGCCAAAGCTGACGCGGTTGACGCCGCCTTCTTTCATCGCAGCGAGTTTCTCCGCATCCGTTGTTCCCGGGTTGGCTTCCATCGAAAATTCAATATCGTCTGCCCAATTTGGGAAATACGTCTTCACGGAACGAAGAAATACGGCCATCTCATCCGGTTTCAGAGCTGTTGGCGTACCCCCACCTACAAATATCGTCTTGATCTCACCCGGTGGATTGGCCTTAACTGTATGTTCCATCTCACGTTCCAGCGCTTCGAGATATTGCATCACGGGCTGATCTTTCAGAACGTAAGAGTTAAAGTCGCAATAAAAACATTTATTCGTGCAAAAGGGAATGTGAAGATACACCGCTTGGGGCGCACCTGTCTTCCGGCTGTGTGCTGCCAATGTCATGGCAAGTCCCCCTCTATTTGAAAAAAGGAAAGCCATCCGGCTTCCCTTTCAGCTTAGTTATTTAATATTCTGTGTTGTACCCATGTTTGCAAGCAAACGTCCTAGTCATCAATTTTCAGTACCGCCATGAATGCCTCTTGTGGCACCTCAACGTTACCAACCTGCTTCATCCGCTTCTTACCTTCCTTCTGCTTCTCAAGCAGTTTCCGTTTCCGCGAGATGTCACCACCATAACACTTGGCAAGTACGTTTTTACGCATTGCTTTTACCGTCTCACGAGCAACGACCTTGGTACCTACAGATGCCTGAATTGGCACCTCGAACATTTGCCGTGGAATCAGCTCGCGCAGTTTCTCACAGACAATGCGTCCGCGGTTATAGGCACGATCACGGTGAACGATGAAGGACAGAGCATCCACCTGTTCGCCATTGAGTACAATATCCATTTTCGCCAGATTGGACTGACGGTAACCGGACAGCTCATAATCCAGAGATGCATATCCTTTGGTACCGGATTTCAACTGGTCGAAGAAGTCATATACAATCTCGGACAACGGAATCTCATAGGTAATGGTAACCCGGGTTGTGTCCAGATATTCCATATTTACATATTCACCGCGTTTAGTCTGACACAGCTCCATAATGGTACCTACATAATCATTCGGTACGATAATATCTGCCTTGACGTATGGTTCCTCGACGTAATCAATCCGTCCCACCTCAGGATAGTTGGAAGGGTTATCGATTTTCATCACTTCACCATTCGTTAAGGTGACGTGATAAATCACACTTGGTGCCGTTGTGATCAACGGAATGTTAAACTCCCGCTCGATCCGCTCCTGGATAACGTCCATGTGAAGCAGTCCAAGGAATCCGCAACGGAATCCAAAACCAAGTGCACTGGATGTTTCCGGTTCAAAGCTCAGAGACGCATCGTTCAACTGCAATTTCTCCAACGCTTCACGCAGATCAACATAGTCCGATGTTTCGATCGGATAGAGACCACAATACACCATTGGATTAATTTTACGATAACCCGGCAAAGGTTCCGGTGTTGGATTTTTGGCATCCGTTACCGTATCCCCGACTTGTGTATCGCCAACATGCCGGATACCTGCAACGATAAATCCAACATCCCCGACGTTCAGCTCGTCCACGATGGTCATACGAGGTTTGAACGCTCCAACTTCAATGACTTCAAATGATTTACCTGTTGCCATCATTTTGATTTTGGAACCGGATTTGATTTTGCCGTCAACAACACGCACATATACGATTACACCTTTGTACGGGTCGTAGTGCGAGTCAAAAATCAGCGCTTTCAAAGGCTGGTCAGGATCACCAGTTGGTGCCGGAACACTTTTCACCACTTGCTCCAAAATTTCTTTGATCCCGATTCCTGATTTGGCCGAAGCCAAAACCGCATTACTTGTGTCCAAACCAATAACATCTTCCACTTCCTGCTTCACCCGTTCAGGATCAGCGCTCGGAAGGTCAATTTTGTTGATAACCGGTAAAATTTCAAGATTGTTATCCAATGCCAGATACACGTTGGCAAGTGTTTGGGCTTCAATTCCCTGAGCCGCATCCACAACCAGCAGAGCACCTTCACATGCAGCAAGACTGCGTGATACTTCATACGTGAAGTCTACGTGTCCCGGTGTATCAATCAGATTCAATAAATACTCTTCACCATCATCCGCTTTGTAAGTCAAGGCTACTGCTTGTAGCTTGATCGTTATTCCACGTTCACGTTCAAGGTCCATTTTATCCAGAACTTGTTCCTGCATTTCACGTGAAGTGAGCGCACCTGTGTGCTCCAAGATCCGGTCCGCAAGTGTTGATTTGCCGTGATCTATATGTGCAATAATAGAAAAGTTACGAATTTTACGTTGTCTTGCCCGAATGTCAGTCATTCCTTACCCCCAGAAACAGCCTAGTGTCAATCACTTCATTATAACAGTTGAAGCACAGTGCATCAATCCCGTGATGTCTCAACTTTATAATAAAGTGTCTTCATGCACTCCCAGAGGTTATATTGTACCTTAAAATTATGGTATTTTATTCAGCAACGCCGCTAAAAAGAGAGACCACCCATTTGATTCCACTGTGTGAGAGATTTTGCAGTAGTCCAGCCGTTTTGTCTGCCAACACATCAACGGGAGCCTTATTTTGATCTGCCCCAAGCACTTGGCTTGGTGACTGAACAGGTACAAATGGTGGTTCTTTGATTTCCTTTTGGACAGGTGCAGTCGGGACAGATTCGGTAACCTGTGAAGTTGGCTCTGTTGTCACAGCGGTTGACGTGCCTCCTGACGGATTGCCCATATGAAAGTTGCTGCCCGCCAGCTGCATTCCAAACAGCACACCCAGCAACATTAATACAGCGATGGATAACATTCTTTTACCGAATCTGGACATGTGGATTGCCTCCTGTCACTCTCTACTATTTTTCCTTTTTACATATATGGTTCCTATCCACCCTGCGACGAGGTTTTGGCACTGGCTTTGTCCACCTTCTGATCTTCCCAATACACTTGGGCAATCATGTCTGCTAGAATCTTCGATGTCCGTTGGAGCTCAGCTCCTGTGTTGTCGATGCCGCCAATCTCAATCAAAATGCTGTTGGGTGAAAGGGTTTGGTTATACTCTCCGTTGTTGGCTCCTCCGCCGTCCTTGCCCCACACACCACGGGATACCCCAGGATACTTGGCTTCCAGTTTCTTATGAATTTTCGCTGCAAAGGCTTCATTCTGCCGCCAATTTGGATTTTCATGTCCAATAATGAAATACACTTTGGCGTAGCCCAAGTCATTAATAGTGGTTGTTGTTTTGCCATGACGTTGTGAATCGCGATGAATGTCTATGAGATACGTCAGATCATCATTTTGGGAGAGTGCCGCTTTTACCGTTTGACGGGAGTATTTATAAGAATAGTTCCAGTTGTAGTCCTTTACTTTAGTGGGGTAATCATCCTTGGCGTGTTCTACGCCGATTCCCAGCTTCTCCAGACTATCTGAGAGGTAGGTTCCCACTTGAAACACATTTCCTGTTGATTTGCCTGATGATGGATTATCACTTTTCGTACCTAGCAGTGGATTGTAGCCTTCCCGTGGATGGGAATGATAGATAAGAATTGACTTTTTGCCTGTTGTCGGTGAGCCTGAATTGTCTTTCTCACCATTCTTCGCTGGGGGATCTTCTTTACCTTCTCCATCTCCAGGCTCACTCGACTCAGGTGGATCCGTATTGTCCTGACCTGGTGGAACATGCAGCTCACTACCGGGTTTTCCTCCACCTGCGGAAGCTGTGTCCGTAAGACCGGGACCGGGCTGATAATCTTCGGGAGCCTCGGCTTTTTCGTTACCAGATCCAGGACGGAGCAGAACAGGTTGGTTGGAACCCATGCCCGGCATTTCTCTCGCAATCAGGCTCTTCGGATCTTGAGGATTTACATTCGTTAGTAATTGGAAAACAAATGAGGTGAGGTTTTCACCGGATATAGCAGACGTCTGTTCCTTCTGGGTAAGATGGGGCATCTCCATACCGAGCATATCGACGAAAAAGCGGCTTGATACGGCACTCGCAAATCCTTTCATGGAAGAAACGGGTGAATTATTCAAGCGTTTCTCTGCCATCCCCCCCAGACCCAGTACGACAAAAAACAAGGCAGATATGATCATAAGCAACAACAACGTACGGCCCATGGCCAGCACGTGCAGACATCTTTTTTTCCACTTCCCAATATTCCAGGCCAATATCTTGTTCATTCTGCTGTCTCCTTCCCTGCTGGACAACTCTTATACTTCAACTCTATGAGCCCGCCCAAATTGATAGAACAGGAAAATGAAAGATTCCAGAAACAAAAAAAGAAAGTCCGATAGATTCGGACCTTCTTCTCAGCAGTTTTAAGTTTTAATGTGTATAGGCCGCTACGTTATCCGGATTCACGGCATCATGGAGTGCCGCGTTAAGTCCTGTAGCAATAACATTGGCAATTCCCTCAATAAACTCATCGATTTCCTTTGGGGTAACAATGAGGTCATGACCTAGTGGCTCCAGTACCTCTTTCACCAGACTCAAGCGATCTTGCTCACCAATGTCGTCCAGCATACCCATGATCTGTTTGGTCTGATCCGTTTCTTGGCGGAAGTGTGAGCGCATCATCTCAATCACATTGTTCACAATGGTGGACGCATAACATACGGTTGGTACTCCGATGGCGATGCAAGGCACACCTAATATCTCACGGGTCAGGCCACGCCGTTTGTTTCCAATACCGGAACCCGGATGAATACCAATGTCCGCTACCTGAATTGTTGTATTTACACGTTCCAAGGAACGGGAGGCCAGCGCATCAATCGCAATAATGGCATCCGGCTTGGTCCGGTCTACAATCCCCTGTACGATGTCACTGGATTCAATACCCGTTGTACCGAGCACGCCGGGAGCAATCGCGCTGACTTCCCGATACCCTGGCGCAACCTGATCTGGTACCAATTCGAAATACTGACGCGTCACCATCAGATTTTCCACAACAAGTGGACCGAGTGAATCCGGGGTGACATTTAAGTTGCCCAAGCCAACAATCAAGACCTTGGAGGTTTTGTTAATTCCGGCCTTAACCATAAAATCTTCCATTTCACGGGTGAACTCAGCAGCAACTCGCTCCTGTAACTCGGTATCACCATTCCGTAGTGAAGGTACTTCCAAGGTAACATAGTGACCTTTCACCCGACCAATAGCCGTGGCTGCTTCTTCAGTCAGGACATCAATACGTGTAATCGTAATGCCCTCTTTTTTCTCTACATCTTCCTGTAGTCCGGGAATCGTCTGTTTCTGTCCACCTTGCGCCATTTCCTTGGAGTCGATCGCCAAATCGGTACGAACTGTATAGTTTTGCAAATCCAGTGTCATTCTGTCCCTGCCTCCCTTACCGCATTTGAGCATATTGTGTGGGAAAAAGGGTTTCTTTATACAGCATGTCGAACATCGTAGGAATATCTGTTGCATTTTACATGCTAGCGTGATAGAATATTTTAAGTTGTGAAACGTTTGTATTCATGCAAATGCCTTACAGGAGGTGAATGTAATGCCAAACATCAAATCCGCTGTTAAACGCGTAAAAACGAGCGACAAGCGCCGCGCACTCAACGCTTCCCAGAAGTCTGCACTCCGTACAGCTGTTAAAGCTGCTGATGCTGCTCTGGTAAGTAACGAAGTTGATACTGCAAAAGCTGCGATTCAAGCTGCTTCCAAAAAGCTGGACAAGGCTGTAACTAAAGGTCTGGTTCATAAAAATGCTGCAGCACGCAAAAAGTCTCGCTTGGCGAAAAAACTGAACGCTCTTTCCGCACAAGCGTAAGAAGCGTTACTTATACGATCCAATGGAAAAATCCTGAACAGCATAGGCTTTCAGGATTTTTTAGTATCTGATTCGATAAGTATAAGACAAACATAAAGCGACCTTTATTCCGATGATTTAACTATCATGGAGCAAAGGTCGCTTTGTTTGTTATTCACACTAGTAATCTATTACGTTCCTATCCATTCATGCACCAAGTCTCAATAAGAACAGCTCCAGACCAAGCACTTTATCCACCGCTCCTGTTTTCATCTGGTAATCCAGTTCGCTGAGGTGACTCAAAATCATTCTCAGACGTTCCGGCTGAAATTTCCGAGCTTGCTCACCTGCAATCTTAACAGCATACGGATGCAGACCTAGCTGACTGGCAATCTGCTGCTGGGAGTAACTTTGTTGCCCCAACTCTTTCACCTGGATCATGATCCGAAACTGGCGTGCGATTAGAGCCGCAATTTTAATCGGTTCTTCCCGCTGCTTCAGCAACTCATAGAAAAGAGCCAACGCTTTCTCCAGTCGCAAATTAGCGAGTTCCTCCACTAGTGAAAATACATTCTGCTCTGTACTACGGGCAACCAGTGACTCGATATCAGCACGTTTGATTGTCCCCCCATTACCCGCAAACAAACATAACTTATCTACTTCAGCAGACAGGGTCTGAAGACCTGTTCCTGCATAGCTGATCAACGTTTCCGCCGCTCCCGTCTCCAAGGAAACATCCCGCTGCTTCGCAAGTTTCACTATCCAATTCAATAACTCTTCTCCACTGAGTGGAGCAAAAGCAAGAACTACTGCCTGTTTCTTGACAGCTTTCACCAGTTTCTTACGCTCATCCAGCTTATCCCCTTGGGCCAGGAAAACAATCGTACTGTAATCTGCCGGATTTTCCATATATGTAAGCAGACGATCAACCTGATGTTCAATCTTGGATTCTTTACCTGCGGTGAACAGGCTCGCATCCCTTACGATAATTAATTTGCGTGGAACCAGAAAAGGTACAGTCTCTGCTTCTTCAATAACAACCTCCACAGCCGTTTCAGACAAATCATATGGAATAATCGCAAAATCACGATGTTCTTCTTCAATAACCTGTTCTTTTAACATATCCGTAAATTGCTGTATCTGGTACTTCTCCGTTCCGTACAGCACATAGATCGGTGCCGTTTCTCCATTACGTATTGCCTTTGTTGCACTTTTTACATCCATTCACGGCGCCTCCTTATCCCTCTTATCCTACCAGAAAAAGCGCAAGACAACAAAGGGACCTTACATCCAGTTATGGATGAAGGTCCCCTGTCCTACATCTATATAAACGCTGACACCAGCAGTTCTAGAAAAAGCCGGTGCGCGGTCATACGACGTCAGTTGCTTGAACTGAGATAGGACGTTTTGTTACTTCCACTATATGCTTGTCATACTGAAAATGTTCTTTCGTTTTAGAGGAGCGCACTCCCCATTTTTAATTATTTCGCAGGAGCTCCACCTGAAACAGCAGGTACATTAAACGAGTTCTTCGCCGTTGTTCCGTCCTTGTCCGTTTCGTAATTAAATAGGGTACCATCCTTTGACCAACTCGCTGACTTCAGTGTCCCCTCTATACTGCGTTGTTCAACCAAATTTAGAACATCCGGTTCGCTCACAGGTTTGGAGTATATGCTGATTTGATCACCAATAAGCATAACTACATAGGAGCCGTCAGGTGACTTCCATTCTTTTGGTGCTGCTGTTGTAGCCATTCCCTGATCCGGTCCTGCTGCGAATCCTTTGTTTCCTCCAGAAGCGTCTGCACCTGCACTGGAATCAGGTACAGTGTTACCTTCAACCGGAGCATCTTCAGTCATATTAGGTGTTGTATCCTGAGAAGTGAAGGATTGCGCATCTCCATTTTCTGTTTCTGTTACTCCACTCTCTTCCCCATCTGCAGAAGATTTAGGAGAATCTCCTGATCCCTGAATTCTCTGCTCAGAATCTTGGTTTTGAGCCGGATTCTTCTGATTATCGGTCGAAGGAGTTCTGGACGAATTATCCTGCGGTCCTTTATTCGGAGCAGGCGTTGATTCAGTAGCCGGTTGTTGAGGTGTCGGATCTGACTGAACTTCAGGCTCCTGTACCTCATCTCCACCGTTCTCTTCAGGCATTGTTTCTACGTCTTGGTTATCTGGTTTAGTTGGTGAAACATTCGATTGATCCACAAACACATCGTTGCTACTTGGTTGGGACGAAGTGGCAGGATCATAATTTTCAATATTCTTGCTTAATGGATTCTCGTCCACATTGCCGCTCTCTTGAGAAGCTCCAGAGCTCATCAGCATGGAATCGGCATTCTCAATCTGTTCAGGCGGATTTCCCCAGATGGCAAATCCCAATATAACTGCCGCAGCCGCTGCACCCATGGACATACGTCCTGCCATCGAGTTAAGCCATTTTTGCTTCGTTTTCCGCTCACTTGAACGTTGTAAATTCTCAAATGCAGCGGGGACAGGATTCATTTCCTGTATGGTGCTACTTTGTTCCCTCCGCGCTTCGTCAATGGCATCAAGCTGTGGCATAATCGCATCAACCAGACTAAATTTCGGGCTTACTTGCGGTAATTCTTCCAGTTCTCTGGAAAGAGCTCTGAGTAAACTAAAATTCTCGGCGCACTCCGGACACTTCGCCACATGCTGTAGCATCTGCGCGGTTTCCGCCTCGCCCAGATCATGATCCAGATAGCGGTGCATCCATTCCACCACCTCTTCGCATTTCATCCTGTCACACCACCTTTCTGATATTCCTGTAGTAGATTCTGTAATTGCTGCCTGGCTCTAAATAAATAAGATTTCACCGTATTCAACGGAAGATCGAGACAATCCGCAATTTCATTGTAGGATAAGTCCTGCAAATATCTTAGAACAATAACGGTACGATGATGCTCGGGAAGCTTGTTGATCGCATCCTGAATGTCCTGGGCCACATATGTAGACATGACCTCGTACTCCACATCCTGATTATCCTGAAAAACCATGTCATGTTCGTCAATGGAGACGGACGGCTTGGTTCTTCTGAATTTATCAATACAGATGTTCGTGACGATGCGTTGTACCCATGTTTTGAATTGGGCCTTTTCTTCGTATGAATTGATTTTGGTGTAAATTCGGATCAACGCTTCCTGAGCAGCATCCAAAGCGTCCTGTTCATTATTTAGAATGTAATATGCGGTCCGATAGACATGTTGTTCAATCTCCCGCAATAGGGTAATTAGAGCGTCGCGATCGCCCGATTGAGCGGTTCTGATGAGTTCCGGCTCTACCACAAAGGATCCCCCTCTCCCTGCAACCTTACAGACGTGATCATCAATAAAATTGTTGCAAAGTTAAGTATTTTTTTAATTTGCCATAACAAAATAACGGCGTATGTATTAGGGCCGCTGAAATCTTCTCTTAGAATAACAGAAATTGCATAACGAGTCACCAAACGTATCCAAAAGGGATTCCATTACTTACACGACTCAATTCAAATGCAATGGCATACATTATAGATAAGCACTTTTTTGGTTCCTAAAATAAAAAAAGTCGAAATTTGTCCAAATTTAAGCTGATTTTAATGCAATTTTCATGAAAATAGTGTATTGTAAATTTACATTCATAAACACGAGGTGATGAGCATGCCAGCTCTTGCGAAAATTCAAGCTTTAAAAGAACAAATGCCCAAAGAATATCAAAGTATTTCCCACTTTGTGGAACATGCATTGGAGTCCATTGATACTCTGGTCGAGGAACATCGGAAGTACGTAGCTGCACAGGCATTATACGGCGATAAAATCGTTGGATCGGAAGAACGCTTGTACAGAGAAACCGTACTTGATGTCAGAGCACAGCTATTGATGACTCTTGAGAAAACGGTAGAAGATCTGTTGCACAAGGGCGACAAACACTGGAGCAAACACTTTAAGGATGGCGTAGAGTAGTTCTTATATTTCTTCTACATTTTGAAAAAATGGCCCGTTTTCCGATATCCTCCCTCGTGGAGTGTAACGGAAAGCGGGCTTTTTTTGTGCTGTGCTGTAACTTGCAATCAAATGAAGTGATTAATTGGTATATTCATCAGTAAATCGCCATCAGTTTGCCATTGAGAAAACCTAAAGCTCTTATGCCTGCGGAGCTGGCATACACCCAAACCTCGATTTTGCCTTTTGAACTCGTTTCATACGTAATGCTCGATGGATCTCCCCATGCAAGGCGCACCTGAGTTATGTTCATTCCTAAAGCTACTTCTCCAGCAATGATTTTATTCCAAGTAGACTTGGACCAATTGTATTTCTTATACGGATCAGAAGAGAAGAATTGGTTGGAATCGGCAAGCATCTCCGTCACACTGGAAGGCGCCCCTCCTGCATAGGCAGAAACGGTTTTTCCTTTTGCATTACGGAAGATAATAGAGTAACTTCGATCACCGTATTTAATCTTCTCAATTTTGATATCTGATATGGTCACTTTACTGAAACGTTGCCCTAAACTCGTATCACTGTTGATCCAGTAGGACTTGCCAATGAAGCGAGCAAGATTCCCCAACTCTTTTTTCTTGATCAGTGCAAGTGTATCCTTCGATTCCACCAGAATAGAAGAATTTCCAACCAGCACCTTGGCCTGCTTTAGCTCAGCATCCCATCGAACCTGAATACCCGCAGCCTGTCTTAACAAGTCCGCAGGAAATACAGTTTGCCCTCCAATGGTTTGTACTTTCCCTTTCAACTTCAGCTCTTTGTTGTTTAATCGCGCAACAGCACTCCCTTTTTGCAAAACAATACTGTCATCTCCAAATTGAATTTCAAAAGATGAACCCTTCACATCAATTTTGGCTCCCAAAGTTTTGAACACCGACTGTACTGGCAAGTATACATTTCCATCCAACAATGTGGCGCCTGTTAACTTTTGCTGTGAATCAACGTTCAGTTGAAGACTTGAGGCAAAATCACCTATCTTCAAAGTCACTTTGGTTGTTCCCATGCCCGTAACCTTCAGTTTGCCTCCTGCCTGAATTTGTGCAACTCGGGGCTGCTCCACTATAATTTCTTCAGGCAATGGCGCACGCTTGTTTTTGAAACCATTACTATAATTCTCCTGAACAGCAAGCGTGATCGTATCCCCAATATTAGCTTCCTTGGAAGATGCCGTAAGTGTCACTTGATTTAACGCGGGAGCTGATAGAGGAGTTAACTTTCCATTATCATATGTAGCCCATGATCCATCTTGTAACTGTGCATATAGCTCATCCAGATTAGGCGCATACACCATCCGCGATACGTTACTTAAACCAGGCAGTTGCTCGCCCTTATATTTGGCAGTTCGATCGTAGCTCCAGACGCTTCCATCCTGTTTCACCGTGAGCAGCTTATGCGTACTCCCCCACCAAATCAAAGATTGCACATTATTCGCAACCGTGATGTAGTCATCCTCATACAGCATACTTACGATCACTACCGAGTCATCATTTTTCAGCACTGCTGCGTAAACACCATTCGTTGCAATTGCTTTACCATCAGGTACATTTCCAGCTTTACGTATTTTGTTGTATTTGTCATAATATATATCTCCTGATGAAGATAATGCGCTATAAGAAGAATCGCTTCCAAAACTATAAGAATCCGCATCGATAATCGATTCCAAAACCTTAGCCTGATCATCAAAATTATAAAGGTTTCCATCCTGAAGCTGAACCCATCCATGGCCATAAACTTTCACAACGCCATTGAATTGTTTCGTTACTGGTTTATGCGCATTGTCCTTATTCCACCGAATCACTTGGCCATCGGCAGTCCACCCATAGATGGAATGGTCTTCTGATTTTGAAATACCAATCAGTTTTCGATTTTGTGTCCATACTCCACTTGTGGCCCCTTTAGACCAAAGTGTACCATCGTCCAGCAAATAGTCATTTCGGTCAAGAACTGAAGTGATGGAATTACCCGATCCAGATGATGCAAAAGCGGAGGACTGTCCTGCGATCAAACCGATAACTAAAAGTCCAATGCATAGGGCTATCGCTTTTCTAATCCATTTCACTCTAAACTTCTGAGTTGCATTTCTGTTCTTTTTACTTTGCGACATTTCTACAAGTTCCATTTTCTTGATCCCCTCATTATTATGTATAGTGCTACGATCCCTAAGTATCTCTATCCCTCCTCTAAGGTGGGCCTAACTATTATTCGGTAAAAACAACCATAATCCTGCAACAAAAATCACATAACATTAATCAAATCCGTAACTAAAAACATATTTTTACATATATACAACAAACCAAATACAAATGATTGCATTTAATAATCTAAAATAGAAAACATATTATAAACGAAATAGGGCGTGCAACCGTAACAAAACTATAAATGGATATGCGGGAGATTAAATGAATCTAATAATATTTTTCAAATACTTCCTGGGATTCTTTCTACTCAGTAGTGTGTTATTCATTGCATTTAATATGATAATTTGGCATAAAAGTTGGGATCAAATTGATCATATACTAAACTTATTCAGCGCAACTATAATTAGCTTGATAGTTGGCATATCAAAGGCAAGAGAGTAACTGATTTTTAGTCAACTATCCTAAGTGATAGTCTAGATGTCCTTACACTTCATGAAGTATTACTTACTTCTAGTACGAAAAGTTGAAAAAAAGATGACTGCATAACTAAAATATTATAACGCTGGAACCATCTGTCGCTAGCGAGTGAAGCAGCTTATGGACAAAATGTTCGTTAGAAAAACTCTTACATCCGTATCTGAATATAAGAAACTATGGAGAAATCGGAACAGCAAGGAATTATTTCAAATCCAAATAAAGGTCGGTTTATATAGGATAGTGCAAATCCATTCTTATAGAGAAGGTACAAACCTTAGAAAAACGAAGGTTTGTACCTCTTTTGTGTGATGAACTTATTGATTATAATAAGGGCCATTTCCTGTGGATTTATTCAAGGACAACAACTGAGACACCGTTACGAATTGGTAGCCTTGCTTTTTTAGTGATTTAAGCATGTGGGGCAGCGCATCAGCTGTAGAAGCGTGAATATCATGCATAAGTAAAATCGAACCTGATCTGATGTTTTTAGCAACCTCTTTATTTACAGCTTGAGCGTTCCGGCTTTTCCAATCCAGCGAATCCACAGACCATAAAATAATGGGTGTTTTCTGTTCTTTGGTGACTTTTTTGACTGATTCATTCATAGCACCATAAGGCGGACGGAATAGGGTTGGTTTTTCCCCAGTCGCATCCTCGATTCGGTCCGATGATTCTATGATTTGTTTGCGCACCTCACTCAGGCTCATATTCGCAAGATTTGGATGACTCTTGGAGTGATTGCCGATCTCGTGGCCGGCCTTAGCAACCTTTTTAGCCATATCAGGATAATACTCTACTTGTACGCCCAGCATGAAGAAAGTAGCTTTCGCGTTGTACTCCTTCAAAGTCTTTAGAACTCTAGGTGTCACCTTTGGGTGAGGCCCATCATCAAAGGTAAGAGCAACATATTTCCCTTTAGGATCAAGCGGAGGCTGAGTTGGCCTCTTCCCTTTTGGTTCATCGTTATTTTCATAATTAATATTCCATTTTTTAGTAAGGTCCTTCTTCAAGTAGGAATGCAAGGATTTCAGTGGAATGTTCACTTGGACCGTTCCGGCTGCACCAGCAGCGATCTCGTATTTATTAAAGTATAAAGTAAAGACTCCGTTACCTATGGACCATTTCCATCCAGATGGATTTTTTATAGATTTTTGAAGTTCTGCTTCGAATACATAAGAGTGAACGTTTTTCTGTTTCTTCAATTCTTCCTTCACGATGGACATAATATGGTTAACAGCTGCTTTGTCATAAGTCATGATATCAGATAAATTCAATATTTTATTTTCAGCTGTGTCGATATTAAAAGATTTTATTATCGATTGTCCATTAGCACCGCCTGTGGTGATTTGATAGGAAGTGAACACTAAACTATATAAATGGTCATTAATTTTATTCGTATCTACTGTAATATTCAATTCAGCACGATGATCGCCTTGAAGCGTTTTTGCACCGGTTTTAACCTGGGCTAAGAATTTCTTTTCCTGATCATTGACCCACGTCTGAATAGGAGTATTAATCTCCTTGCTGTTTGAGAGAACGTTGCTAATCGACAGTATATAATGCTTCGTATTCTTCGTCCTTGTTTCGATATTTAAGCCTGGGTATGCACTGGGCGACACTTCAACGTTCTCTGTAACGCTGTGGTTCCCAGCTAGAACATTTTGCACCATTAGATTGATTCCTAGAATCCCGCCAGCTAATACAATAAATCCAACCAGCCAAACGGGCCACCGTGTTTTCTTCCTTTTGTTCATTTCAAATCATCCTTATCTTTATTCTAGTCATAAAACTGCAAGTCATTGTCTATCATTTCTTCCGGCGATGGTAGGCCATGACAGCCATGACGGATAATGCCCTTAAGCCATCAAGTCCTGGCATATAACGATTACCGTCGCCTCGTACCGGTGCAAAGTTCCGGATTAGACTTCCGAAATGATCTGTGTTGTCATGCATTTTGCTTTCGTCCCTATCCTTTTTGATTTGTTGCTCATAGGCAGGACGCCGAGGTTGTGAAAAAAGTTTTCTCCAATTAATGTAATCAATGAAGAGAACAAAACATTTTCATGGAACTTCTACCTTTAGAACTAAAAAAAGCATCCCGTAAGAAGAGAGTCTTCGGGATGCCACATTCAGAATAATCGTCATGTTTCCAGCATAAGACTTGAATTAATGTTGTACTTGTACATTTAAAATGTCGGACACAAATTGGATTGCACGGAAAACTGATTTTTATGAATCGAAGTGGCTGCGCCGAGCGCTTTGGGAGCCATTTTCGAGAAGAAGCAAGCTGCCACCTTTTTCAGATCCAACTTTACTGCGACTTCTGGCTTCATATCATTTGGCTTTGCCTCAGAGGCTGGCATTCTTCAAATTGAAACGGAACTCCGGTGAACCCACATATCCCGGCGCGATACTGTATTTCGGGAAGATGATAACCAGTTCGCCTTTTTCAATATAAAACGACTGTTCCGTGAACGTCCCTTTGAATTCTTCCAGGAAGTATTGATCGGGATCCTTTCTCATTTGCGCAAGAATATCTGTATCAAGCTTTTCTTTATAGTTAGAACCGAGGAGATCCTCCAGTGTCACGCGCTGAGCCGCAGAGGCATTTTTCAAGTTGTAGGTATCGATCCGGGGCATGCTTGTTCCGCCCCTGTAACCTTCCGTGATTACTTCAAGCGAAACTACTCCTGCAGGGTTTCCAGTTCCGTCCGATTTTAGCTTATAGCTGACGTAAAATTCATAGGGGTGGAACTTCTGGTGATTTACTTTTGCCTTTTTGGCCGTTTTTGCGGCATCCTTCTCCCACTGAGCAAGATCCTTTTGCACACGGGATAAAAGGATGCCATTCAGTTCATTCTGGTATCTGGTGTCCAGCATGCCGTCCAGCTGCGGTACCTTGATGTTCACAATAAGGTTCTTGCTCGTTGTGCTCAGTACCTTCTCCACGATTTTTACTCCTGTAGCCGAAGGGACGGTTGCTTGTACCTTAGAGCTGACAGTTACGTTCGCTGAAACAGGTGCCGAGGCCAGCGCATATGCAGATAAGCTCGCTGCGCCGACGCCGAGCATGGCTACACAGCCCATGGCCCCCATCTTCATGTATTTTATCGTTTTCTTTTTCATAGCTTTCATCCTCCATCTCTTTGTATGAGTGTCTAATCACGTACACTCATTGGCTAGACGCATGAGATGGTACAGAAAGTTTTGGAAAATCAAAAACAGAACAATATCTCTTCGACCAAAGTACTAACAAAAAAAACCGGCGCGGGGTACCCCATCACCGGTCTCTTCCATTACTTAATGTATTTGTTATTAATCAGAACGTCTTTCAACACATCCGTGGGAATGACGAATTCCACAGAACCCATATAGCCTGGCGCAACGTCATATTCGTTGAAAGCAATCACCAGCTTGCCGTCGTTGTTGATATAGAAGCCTTGATCCTTCGCGATGCTCTGGAACTCACTGGTGACCGGCACGTCGCTAGCTCCCGGAGCCCAGTAAATCTTATTAGGGTCCGCTTTCATTTGCACCTGCATCTGCTCTTTAACGTTGTCGCTGATGAGCCGTACATAACGATCGTCCTTGAACAGCATCGGCAGAGTTATGAGGATTTGGTTTTTCTTATCGATCGTATCAAACTGAAGCTCCTCCGAGGATGAACCGGCGGTCTCGACCACGTATCTTTGTATAGATAAAATCTCGTCGTTGTCCGTCTTTACTTCATATCCGACATCAAGTCCCAGATGGCCTCCGCCCTGCTTCTTCAATTCGCTGATTTCCACCTGGAACTTTTCGTAAAGCGCTTTGTTCTCCTTCATATATTTCTCGTTCAACCCGCTTTGCAACTGCTCATTCTCCATATCGGTAATGGAAGGCACTTTGATATTCGCATTGTAATTAGACTCGTCAACCACGTATTCCTTGAACGTGAGCACCTGGATAACCCGGTCCACACCCGGTATGGATGACAAGGCTTTTGCTACAGGAGGGCTCACATTGATCGCAATAAGGAACATGAACGCAGCCGCACTGGAAACGGCTAACCATCTGTACTTTGAGCCGCGGCCCCTCCTTCCCTCCTTAGAGAATTTATGAATCGATTGGTTTACAATGCTATCCAATTCATCTGGAATGGGTATTTCTTGGTATTCTTTTCGCAGCTGTTCCATGTTATTGTTCATCTTACTCGATCTCCTTTGGTTGTTTAATCATTCATTTTGATTCGCAATAGCTGATGCGCCTGATACAGCCTTGTTTTAATCGTATTCACATTCTCATCCAGCACAGCCGCAACTTCTTCGATCTTCATGTCTTCAAAATATCTCAGTATAATGACGCTCTTGTATTTATCCGGCAAGGATTCGAGCGTTCGCTTCAAATCAATGTCCATATACGTATCTTCTGCCCCGGGGCTGTAGGTTTCGATCATTTCATGATCCATCGCCTGAACCTTTTTGTTTCTGCGCAGAAAATCCAGGGCGGTATTCACCACAATCCGGTAAAACCAGCTTTTGACCGCATCTGGGTTCTTCAAAAGCTCGAGATGCGTCATCGCTTTATATATGGAGTCTTGTACGATATCCAGGGCATCATCCTTATTTTTGACATAGCTATAAGCAAGTCGGTATACGTTCTCTTTATGCTCGGTAATACAGTGTGTAAGAATTTTTTCAGTTTTTCTATTGAACATGGTCGATTATTCCTTTTCTATATAAATCTTTTGTCGTAACAAGAAGTAAGACGTATACGGGTTCCCAAAAAGTTTTCGCATCCAAAATTTTTTTTTACTTCTGCAAACCGTTCAAGGCCCTCACAAGCAGGTCAACGTAAACCTCGGCGCCTCTATTAAATGCACCTCGTCCTTGTAAAAATAATCTTCCCTTCCTTCACTTGCCGAATACCAGTCTACTACCGATGACCGAATTCATTTGAAACTTTTGAGGTTTCTTTATAGTAACGATATTTCATACTTTTAATCCGTCTTCTTCTGATCTGTGCCGGTGGAACCACGCTCCCCTTCCTCATTTCCTACCCTGCCACTACCAAAAAAATATATGTCACCACCATGAAATTAAAAAAAGTCGTTTCGCAGCGAAACGACTTCTTTCTTTTATAGGTCAACTAAGTACTTTCTTTCTCTAATTCCCACTTTTCCTCAACCTCTGTATGTTAAAATATAGTAACGCCTTAGCCTATCTCTTATTGAATATAGTTATTTAGGGAGGTCAATATTTAAATGACAAACACCCATAGAATCAATAGGCCGCGCGGAAAAATAGTTGCAGCTGTATTATTCATTCGGGTATAAATTTGCGGTTGGATTATTGATTAACCTCGCTATTTTACTTTTCTTACTTACGCCACTTTCTATATTGGTGGATGGATTACTTTTATACAGAAAAAAAGATAGTACGTATAAAAGATTGCTCGTTGCAATCGTTGCATATGGTCTATTAGGCTTCATAGGTGGGATCATCTACTCGATATTTACACGTAACTTCAGTACTTTTTCTGCTCAAACTATCCACATTATTGTATGTTCTCTTGTCTTTTTAACCTTCCAGTTGGTATTAAATCGGAGTTTTCTTCACTCATCTTCATACCGATAAATAGATTGCCTGCCTTCACTCAACTCCAAACAACTTGTACCGGATATCAATCTTCCCATCTTTCACCCTCATCTGAACCTCTCCCATCTGATCTGTCCGATAAATATCTGACCCGGTAGCCTCCAGACGTTCCATCACTCCCGGATTGGGATGCCCATATGTATTGTTAACTCCTGCAGATATCACAGCGGTTTTGGCGTTCCAGTATTGGAGCCAGGCTTCAGTGGACGACGTTTTACTACCATGATGAGCGACCTTTAGAACGTCAATGGATACAGACGCCGCCGCTGAAGCATCTTTTGAATCAACCTGCAACGGGCGTGTAAGTATCCTTTGAACAACTCCCTCTGTAACTCCAATATCTGCACCTTTCTGTTCAAACTGGGCAGCCAACGAGCCATCCTGAATCATATAGAGCAGGTCCTGCTCGGCTGCTGCATCCATATCTCCGGTGAACAACATGGAAGCCCCGGCCATTTCCAGCAAAAAGACAACGGAATCATGATTTTGGTGTTCAGATACAGGCAAATTGCCTGATTCATTTACATCCATATGTGCCAGATCCGGAGCTATAAAATGTAAACTTGTCTCTTTATCAGCCTTATAGGACATGCCCTGCTGAATGGCGTACAGAGGAATTTTACGTTCCATGGCTGTGTCCAGTAATTTATCAAAGTTTTCTTTACCACTGGTTGTGCCATTAAATATGAAACGTTTAACCGGAATCTGTTCCAGCACAGCCTGTAGTCCTCCGGCATGATCCTGATCGGCATGCGTTACAATTACAGTGTCCAGTTGATGGATGCCTCTCTTTTTCAATAGAGGAACAACCACCTTGGCTCCCACCTCATACGGATCACGCCTTGTTTTCCACGATTGTTCGTTGTTCCCAAAACTAACTGTTCCCCCGCCATCCACCAGAATGTGTTTGCCTTCCGGGGTTGTAATCAATGTACTGTCTCCCTGACCAATATCCAAAAACTGCACGATGCCGGTTCCAGCAGGCTTGGGAGTCTGATATGCCCACCATAATCCAGCAATAAAGCTGATTGCGAGCAACCCGCACAACCATTGCTGAGCTTTACTCATTCGTTCATTTGAATAATAACCTGCGCCTCGTATAGTAAATGCACTTGTATACTCCGGCCAGGCAATACTGGCTCCTAATGTCGTTAATGAAGATTCTTTTCCATCTACGCGGTTCTTACCTTGATCCTGTAACACGGTAGACATCGAAGAGCGAATGCCCATATTCGCCATTGAAACTGAAGGTTGTCGCCTCACAAGAGGAGCCGTCTCTTCCTCAACAAATGCTGTTTCTTGCTGCTCACCATTGCCACGATGCAACAGGTAGAGTAAGGCATACAACACAGCATAATAGGCAGCAATCCATAACAAGGGCGGTGTTGCCCAGATCAACACAAAACCTGGCAGGCTGTTCATCCACTCCACGCTTACAAATGTCAGTTGATTCAGTTGCATCGCAATCCATGCGAGAGGTTTCGCCAAGGGAACCCATATGAATGACAATAACATGGCGACCGTCCCCAGAGGTAATACAATGGCACTAATCAAAGAAACCAGCAGAAAGTTAGCTACAAATGAGAGTAGTGAGAACTGATTGAAATACAGAATGGTTACTGGGAACGAAATCAGCTGAGCGGTCACGGTAACGGATGACGTTGCAGCCAGAGATTTCGGCCAACTGCTGAACAGCCGGTTAATCAATGGCATGTAGATCATCAAACCTGCGGTCACGAGAAAGGATAACTGGAAGCTCACGCTTAGCAAAAAGTACGGGTCCCACCACATCATCAGCAACGCTGCTGCACTGATCATCTGAAGACCGTCTCTGGCGAGACCACGACGTGCCATATACAACCCAATCATGGACATCATTCCTGCCCGAATCACTGAAGGTGAACCTCCGGATAACAGTACATAAGCTGGCACCAGGATCAGAACAATCGTGAGTGCCGTCTCTCTTGTAAGCCTTAGCCAAGATAGAATGAGAAGCAACGACGCAACATACACAGCAACATGGGTTCCAGAGATAGCCAGGATATGCGTTAGACCCAGTTGTGAAAACTGACCATAGGTACCCGGATCGATATCAGTAGCCATCCCGATAATAAGACCCTTCATATAACCTGCATGAGGCTCTGGAAATAACTGCTCAACCGCCGAGCCCAACTTATGCCTAGTCCAATCCGTCCACCTTAGTATGTTATATTGTCCAAGTCCCTCAGGAGCAACTGCTGTGACCGAACTGGCTCCCTTCACTTTGAACAACCAGTGGATATGCAGGGTGCGCAAGTAACTGCGATAATCAAACCCGCCAAAGTTCCTGGCTTCACCAGGAAGGACAAAAGAACCATTAAGCGTAATCAAATCGCCCCTCTTCCAGCCCGCTGCTACCTGTTGTTCTTCTTCCTCCAACAGTCTGACTTGTACCATCAATTGTTCATCTATTTTGAATGCAGATGATGCTACAAGATCTGTATCTGCTAACGAATCCAATGTTGGCAATATTGAAGACATCTGAATCTTAAAGTCAGCCCGATCTCCATCAATACGTACATCTGACACCAGCTCACCCTGAATTTCAGCTGACCATCCGTCCAACTCGTGAGTAGCGATATGCATGGTCTCCGGCAGACTGCTATGATTGCTTACGTCATTCCACTCCCAATGTGCAGCACCTCCAATAAAGGCAGCGAGTAAAAATAAAACAGACAATCCACGCACATCCATAAAACGAAGCAAAAGTGGCAGACATGCCAGAGCTCCAATTAACCCCCAGATTAACGTCCAGCCTGTTAACGCGCATGCTATCCCGCTCCCGCACAACCAACAAATCGTAAAACTTAATAATGGTCTGCCTTTCATTTCTACCCCTCCTTCATTTCACCCGTTGAACGCAGAAAAACCCCCGGAAAGCCCATTCAGGCTTGCCGGAGGTTCTCCCTCACGTATTCGATCATATTTACATTAATTGCTCACAGTCATCATCGTTTCCCGCGGGGGCTGGTAATTCTCCAGCCTGCGGAACGTTATGCCCTTCTGTTCCATCATATTGGTAACCTTGCCGGTATCTTTAGGATAAGAACGATGAAACACGATTTCTGTAATCCCGCTATTCGCCAGCATATTGGCACATGTCCAGCACGGTTCGTCGGTCACATACACGGACGAGCCTTCGCGGTCGATTCGATCTGTGAATAAAAGCAAATTTTGCTCCGCATGAATTGTGCGAATGCATCTTTGCTTTTTCACCATTTCTTCTTGCCCATCGGTCACGACCAACTCATACTCTTCCGATATCATGCAACCTGCTTCAGAACAATCCGGGACGCCGGTGGGTGCACCATTATAGGCTGTTCCCAGCAGTTTCTTTCCCTGAACAAGAACGGCGCCCACATGACGACGCGAACAGCGGGAACGGGTGGAAACCATATACGCGATGTCCATAAAATACGTATCCCAGTCCTTGCGTACCTCTGTACTCATGCTGCTTTCCTCCCGCTTAATACAATTTATATTTTAATTTTACCGGATCTGCACATACGGCGCCATCTTCTCCAGCATCTTCATCCCGATTCCTTTGACCTTTGTCAGATCACTGACTTTCGCAAAAGGACCATGTGCATTCCGATAGTCCACAATAGCTTGAGCCTTCTTCTCCCCAATTCCGGGAAGCTCGATAAGCTTGGAGACAGGAGCGGTATTCACATCAATCTTGCCATTGTCGCTAGCTTCCTCACGAACTACAGGTGGATTACTGCTTGATGCCGTCTCGGAGGTAACCGAAGGATCAGAATTCGTCCCCTGTGTAACTGTTTCAATCGAATTTGAGGTGTCCGGTGGATTATTATTCGTCTGACTTGTAGTTTGAACAACTGAATCACCTTCAACCCCAACGCTCGCAAGCTCTTTAGACTCATCTGCCTTTACATCATTTCCAGTCTGCAGCCCACTTGCCTCGGTTCCCGAAGAAGATGCTCCTGTATTGCCCTGAACCGAATTAGCCGACTGTACAGCAGGGAGTTCCTGCTCTATCGTCGGCTTCTCGGTGCCGAGCTGCAAGGGTTCCCAGCCACTAGGTGGTTGTTCACTTTTGCCCGACCATAATATAAGTATACTTCCAACCACCGCAGCAGCAATGGTCATCCCTTTGTTCCATCTCATTCTTCCACACCTCTCCCTGAATTCAAAATCATTCATTTCGAACACGGGCGGTGCTTCCGAACCGTTGTACTTTCCTGATGAAACAAGTTGTGCATTTTTCATGTCATGTGAAACAGGTCCTCACGCATAGAATAGAGGGAATGAACTGCGCCAGTACCGTAAAGCATGAAAGGAGGCCTGAAACAATGAAGGTTGGATTTATCGGAACCGGCAGCATGGGCAGCCTGCTAATCTATGCCCTGATCCAATCGGGTGCTCTTGAGCCCCGGCAGATCGCGGCCAGCAATCGAACCCCGTCCAAAGTACGTCAGTTATCCCTCCGTTACCCCGGTCTGCATGAATCCCAGAGCAATCGGGAAACGGTGATCCGAAGCAACATCATCTTCCTGTGCGTGAAGCCGCTTGAATTCAAACATGTTATTGACGACATACTGCCTGTCGTGAATCCCAATCATATAATTGTCTCGATCACCAGTCCCGTGCAGCTGCGACATCTGGAATCTTCACTTCCTTGCAAAGTCTCCAAGGTAATTCCCAGCGTCACACACCAAGTTGGCAGTGGAGCATCCCTCTGCATACATGGCGAACGAATGACCAGTGAAGACCGCGCTGTGTTGGAAAGTCTGCTCAGTCATATAGGCAGGCCGTACCAAGTGGATGAAGCCTGTACACGAATCACATCCGACTTCTCCAGCTGCGGACCTGCATTCATATCGTTCTTTTTGGAACAGTGGATCGAAAGTGCAGTGAAGCTGACAGGCATCAAAAGGGCAGATGCCTGCGCTCTGGCTGGCGAAATGCTCCTGGGAACAGGCAAGCTGCTCACCGAAGGAGGATACACCCCGCAAGAGCTTCAGGCTCGTGTCGCTGTACCTGGCGGTATTACCGCTCAGGCACTCGCACTGCTGAAGGTTAGTCTTGACGGTGTTTTCGACAACCTGATCCACACGACACATGACAAATATGATGAAGATTTGTTAAAGCTGGATGAACTATTCCGAGCCGGTGAGATTAACCGGCAACAATATTAACGAGTTTGCCTGGAACGGCAATGACCTTACGAATGGTCTTGCCTTCCAGCGCCTGCTTAACAGGTGCCAGCTCCATCGTAAAGTCCTGCATACCCTGTGCATCCAGATCCTTCGCGATTGTAGCACGAGTTACAATTTTACCATTTACCTGAACAACGATTTCTACTTCCGCATCCACTGTCATGGACTCATCATATTCAGGCCAAGCCACGTAAGAGATTCCACCTTCATGACCCAAACGGCTCCACAGTTCCTCTGCCATATGTGGTGCCAGTGGTGACAACAGCTGCACAAATTTCTCCATCGCTTCACGAGGCAGTGTGTCCGCTTTGTATGCATCGTTGATGAAAATCATCAGCTGGCTGATGGATGTGTTGAAGCGCAGATGTTCCAGATCTTCCGTAACTTTTTTGATCGTTTTGTGAGCAGTCCGTTTGAACTCATCCGTTCCACCGTCCACCGTAATCTTGTCATTGATGGCTCCTGTGTCTTCGTTAATGAAGAGACGCCATACACGTGACAGGAAGCGGTGCATGCCTTCAACCCCGTTTGCATTCCACGGTTTTGTCGCTTCCAATGGTCCCATGAACATCTCGTACAGACGCAATGTATCTGCACCGAATTCATTCACGATTTCATCCGGGTTAATGACATTACCACGAGATTTACTCATTTTCTCATTATTGGTACCCAGGATCATACCTTGGTTGACCAGTTTGTGGAAAGGCTCTTTGGTCTCCACAACACCCAGATCATACAGCACTTTGTGCCAGAAACGAGCGTACAGCAAGTGAAGTACGGCGTGCTCTGCTCCGCCAATGTACAGATCAACTGGCAGCCACTGCTGCTGTTTCTCCTTGGAGATCAGTTCCTTGTCATTGCGCGGATCGATAAAGCGCAGGTAATACCAGCAGCTACCCGCCCATTGTGGCATGGTATTGGTCTCGCGACGTGCCTTCATTCCCGTTTCCGGATCTACCGTATTCACCCACTCCGTAACATTCGCCAGTGGTGATTCTCCTGTACCCGAAGGTTTGATCTGGTCGATATCAGGCAGCAGCAGTGGAAGTTGATCCTCAGGTACGGTCTTCATCGTTCCGTCTTCCAGATGCAGAATCGGGATTGGCTCACCCCAGTAACGCTGACGGCTGAACAGCCAATCGCGCAGACGATAGGTCACTTTCCCTTGTCCTTTACCGTTCTCTTCCAACCAAGCAATCATCTTGGCAACCGCTTCTTCATTATTCAGTCCGTTCAAGAAATCGGAATTCACATGTGCGCCATCACCCGAATATGCCTCTTGTGTAACGTCTCCACCTTGAATAACCTCGATGATATCCAGACCGAACTGCTTCGCAAATTCCCAGTCACGCGCATCATGACCCGGAACTGCCATAACCGCACCTGTGCCGTAACCTGCAAGAACGTAATCAGCAATCCAGATCGGCAGTTTTGCACCATTAACAGGGTTGATTGCATAAGCGCCAGTGAATACACCTGTTTTGTCTTTGGCCAAATCTGTACGTTCCAGATCACTCTTACGAGAAGCCTGCTCCTGATAAGCCTGAATCGCTTCATGTTGGTCATCGGTTGTAATTGCTTCTACCAATTCATGTTCTGGAGCAAGTACTGCAAAGCTCGCACCGAACAATGTGTCCGCACGGGTAGTGAACACCTTGATAACTTCCTCGCGACCCTCAATGGCAAATACAACTTCCGCACCTGTTGATTTACCGATCCAGTTGCGCTGCATATCCTTGATGCTTTCAGACCAATCCAGCTCTTCCAGGTCTTCCAACAGACGCTCTGCATACTCGGTAATTCTCAGAACCCATTGACGCATCGGTTTGCGTACAACCGGATGTCCACCACGTTCACTCTTGCCATCAATAACCTCTTCATTAGCAAGTACCGTTCCAAGGGCTTCACACCAGTTAACTGCAACTTCATCCACATAAGCCAAGCCTTTATTGTACAGCTGAATAAAGATCCATTGTGTCCATTTATAGTATTCAGGGTCCGTTGTGCTGATCTCACGATCCCAGTCATAGGAGAAACCAAGCGATTTGATCTGGCGACGGAAATTGTCAATATTACGGAATGTAATATCTCGTGGATGTTCACCTGTATCCAGTGCATGCTGCTCAGCAGGCAGACCGAAAGCATCCCAACCCATTGGGTGCAATACGTTGTAACCGCGCATACGTTTGTAACGGGAAACGATATCCGTTGCCGTATATCCTTCCGGGTGACCTACGTGCAGACCTGAACCGGATGGATAAGGGAACATATCCAGTGCATAAAATTTCGGTTTAGCAGGGTCCTCACCCGTTTTAAACGTTTTATTTGCATCCCAATATTGCTGCCAACTTTTTTCCATGACTTGTGGCTGATAGCCGTGTTTCGGCTGGTTATTCTCACTCATCTATTGTTCCTCCTTCAGGTTATTCACTTTAGCTTTAATTGCAACAAAAAAACCTCAGCATCCCGTAGCGTTTGCAGCGCTAGGGACGAGAGGTTGAATTCCCGTGGTACCACCCTAGTTAGTGGACGAACGTGCTTCGTCATCCACTCCCTTTGGACCTGTAACGGCGGTTAACCGATGCGGATTTCCATTCCTGAACCCAAGCTTTATACAAGCAGGTTAAACAGAATGGTGTAATCACCGCATTTCTCCAAGGCGAGTTCGCAAATCACTGTCAACCGGCTTGCACCAACCGCCGGCTCTCTGTTATGTACAGGAATTACTACTGATCCTTATCATCGAAATATGTATACAATATCGGGACCATTATATAAAAAAGCAAGCCCAAAGTCAATATTACACGTTATAATGACCCTTTTAAGTCACACGGTTCGTACCGTTCAATAATACTCGTTGCTGTTCAGGATAACCGAAAACGCTCAATGCCTTCCTCCAGATTATGAATGGTCCAATTCACATGTTCCTGATTATCATATTGACGATAAGCGCACTCAATGCGCAGCACCAGATCAAAGTACAAGTCATAGAGACTTCTTCTTTTCAGCTCACTTTCAGTCGTAATCTCATGCCCATACCCTTTCACAAAACCGGGTGTATAGTTAAAATGACTGAAATAATGCTCCATCAGAGGATCTGCCCACAGAGAACGTTCAAAATCAATAATCGCTGTGATACGACCTTTGTCTACTAGAACATTGCCATCCCACAGATCCCAACTCACAAGAACAGGTTCTTTTACATCGTCCAGCACATCCGATTTCTCTTCAATCAAGCGTCTCAATTCAGGATAATCGATTGAAAATTTAATTCCGGCTTCTTCCCCGTCGGTAAGAATATCATCCATCAGATTCATAAATGCTTCTTTCCATGTGGAATATTGCTGTTTTTGCTCCGAGAAATATCCAAACTTCTCGCCTTTGATTTCATTAATTCGACGATTGTACCGACCGAGCTGGTGTTCAATGGCCTCCTGCTCTTCCGCAGAATATTGATCCTTGACCTGATTATAGGGTGTTCCAGACATGTACTCCATGATAAAATAACGCGCTGAAGCCATAGTTAACGAATCATCATAAGCCAGCACTTGGGGTACGGGAACATCCTGTAGCTCCGTGATGAGGCGTAGCGCCTCAATCTCAGCAATCATGAGATCCTGCTCACAGCGCATCAGATTTGTCGAAGCCGACGGTGCAATTTTGAGTACCACTCGCTGTGCGTCACTCAGTGTAATGAGATATGCATGATTGGCCCAGCCATCCACCATTTCCTTGTAGTCCTGTATACTTGCAGAGAAATGCTGCTCTATTATGGCATTCAACTGTTCTGACGTAAGTCTTGTTTTATATGTACTTTCCATTTCTACACCTCACATTGACATTTGATTTATTTCCTCAGAAAACGCTTTCTATCCGACTATTATCACCTTCTTTACTTTAACTGGCAATACTTTTTGTCACGTCGTTATGTCTTTTCTTGCATTCCTCTACCCTATTTAAGACTATTGCTATTCATTCTCCATAAAAAAATCAAACAAAAAACTGCCCTTATGCACCATAAGGACAGTTCTCATTATTCGCTCTTACTTCACAGCCACGTAGAACAAGCGCTGTGCGCTGTCTCCAGCTTCTTTCCATTCAAAATCCGCATATACCTTCACGTCTCTAAAACCTGCCTTGGACAACTCAAGCTTCATCCAGTCCGGGTTATATGCACGCTGGACATGAACTTCTTCAAACCGCTGATACATATCCTTGCTACCATCATCCACACGCGAAAAAATACTGAGATGATGTTCGATCTCACAGCGATCCTGATCCAGATCACATGTCCAAATATACGACACGGAGCGCTCATCCAGTACAAAAGGCTGCTCTTCATCATAACGAATAAGGGTATTGGGATGATGCACATCAAACAGGAACGTTCCACCAGGCTTCAGCATCTCGTATGTCCGCTGGAAAGTACGAACGACATCTTCTTGTTCAAGCAAATAATTGACACAATCACAGAAAGATATCACCGAATCCACAGGTTCCGGAACTCGCCATTCCCGCATATCCTGTTGCACCCAACGGACACTGCCCTCGCGATACAAGCGATGTCCCTGAGGCGTAGCCTCCATCTTGCTGCGCGCAACCGACAGCATATCTGATGAGAGGTCAATGCCTGTAACTTCGAAACCGGAGTTCACGAGCGGGATCGTAATGGAGCCCGTTCCACAGCCAAGTTCAGCGACACTTTTGGGCATTCCATGCTTTTCCCATGCTGTTCTTGCAAACCTTATCCAGTCCGGATAAGGCATATCTTCCATTAATTCATCATACACATACGCAAATTTCCGGTAAGACATGTCAGGCACCGCACTTTCAATTTCATTTTCCAATCCTGTTAACAAAAGAAAAGACAGGGGCATCCGGTGTTTACCCAGCCTATCCCTGCCTTCTCCGAGTTCCATATTACAACTATTTAATCAGGAAGATTACTTGTTTTCATTTTGATCCGCAGGAGCAGATTCGGACAGATACGTCCAGCTTTCCTTTTGGACCACCAATCCGTCTTTCATCAATTTGCCCAAGGCACGCTTGAAGGCAGACTTACTGATGCCAAAGCGCTGCTTGATGATATCCGGCGGAGTTGCATCCGAGTATGGCATGCCGCCCATAGGACGCTCTTTCATAAAGGCGAGCAGTTTGTCTGCATCTTCGTTACGTCCAACTTGTTTGAGTTGAGTCATGGCCAGATTCACACGTCCGTCTTCACGTACCAGTGTCACCCGACATTTAACTTTCTCACCAAGACGCAGCATATGACTACGTTCGGATGAATGAATCATACCAATCGCGCCAAAGCCCAGTACACCGCCCTCTACAAGTACAAAAGTACCCATCTGCAGTGGCTTGTATACCGTCGCTTCAACCCACTCGTTTAACCATGAAGTTGGAGCATGGAAAGACAATGGTGAAAGCTCACGTTCCCCGGCCAATTTGGCACGCAGACGTCCCTGCTTGTCATGTTCCATGATTACAAAGACTTCATCCCCCACTTGAGGACGCAGTTCTTCCAATTCAGGCAATTCACGAATAGGAAGCAGCAATTGCCGTCCAAGGCCCATTTCCAGGAAACAGCCCAGTCGTGGGTGAACATCAGCCACAACCAGTCGTGCCATTTCGCCAAGCATGAGATAAGGCTTTTTCATCGTTACGGCCAGACGATCTTCTGTATCAAAGAATACAAATACCTCAAGCGTCTCACCAATCTTAATATCCCGTGTTAACTCGGTGTAGTGAAGCAGTACATCTTCCGATCCTGTCGTCAAAAAGAAGCCAAACGGAGACACTTCACGTGAAACCGGCAAAGAGACGACTGTTCCAGCAATCAAACTCATACAGTTTCCACCACTTTGGCATCAGACCATAGTCGTTCAATGTTGTAGTATTCGCGCTCGTCACGGTGGAAGATATGAACAACAACATCGCCCATGTCCATCAATACCCAACGTGCGGAATCCATACCTTCGATACCTTTGATCGTCGCTCCGGCTGCATGAGCCTGTTTGCGAATTTCAGTGGCAATGGCTTGTACCTGTGTATCGGAATTCCCGTGACAAATAACAAAATAATCTGCCACCAGGGAAACATTAATCAGATCCAACGCTACAATGTTGGATGCCTTTTTGTCGTCAGCGGCAGCAACCGCCATATTCATAAGTTCTTTCGATGATACTGTCATGAACCAACCTCCATAATCTATAATTGTGCAATTAAGTCATTCCGCGACAGCATGGTCAAAGGATAAATGACACGTCGTTGCGAGATCAGCAAGCTGATCGTCGAATCGAATCCGGCAATTAAACCTTCCTCCAGACTACGTTCAGCCTGTTCGCGAATGTGATCCACTCCCGGGAAATCTCGTCCCGGTTCAATGTAATCGGCAAGACATACCACTTTGTCCAGCAAGCTCATGCCTACCCGACCCGAGGTATGCCACCGGATGGCATTAATAACTTCGGAATCTTCCACACCGTAATCACGCATGGCTACAAAAGCACCGACTTCGGAATGCCAGAGTTGCTTGTCATGCTGCAGAAGTTCCTGGTTTAATCCGTTATCACGAATGACCGCTTCCATCTCCGCTACGGGCCAGTACTTCGCCACATCATGCAATATCGCTGCCAGATCTGCTTTCACAGGATCAGCACCGTATTTTTCAGCCAACATCACTGACGATTCCATTACACCCAGTGTATGCTTCCAGCGTTTTTCCGGCATTTGTCCGGATACGGCTTGAATCAGTTCATCACGGCTTAGCGCCATATAAACCGCTCCTTACAATGTATTGGTGCACTTCATCAGGAATCATGAAGCGTACCGAATGACCTTTGGCCAGACGTCTGCGTACGGCTGTCGATGAAATATCGACCAAGGGCATCTCGGCCAGCAGGACCCGATCCTGTAACTCGTCTGGTAAATCATCCAGATGTAACTGGAAGCCCGGCCGACCAACTCCGATAAAGGTTAAGCGTTCTGCAAGCTCTTCAATCTGCTCCCATTTGGGGAGATAGTTCACCATATCCGCCCCGATAATGAAATAAAATTCATGTTCAGGATGGCGACGCCACAGTTCCTTCATCGTATCGATGGTATAAGACACTCCGCCCAATTCCATCTCGATATCCAGCACCTCATATTGCTGCACACCCTTCACAGCCGCTTCCGTCATATCGAGACGCTGCTGTCCCGAAGCTCCGGCTCCGCGTTTGTGAGGTGGAACATGGGAAGGCATGAACCAGATCTCATCCAGTGCATGTGAGTCCCTTGCCGCTTCAGCTGCCAGGAGGTGTCCCATGTGGATCGGATCAAACGTACCACCCATGATGCCGATCTTCACCTGCGTCACGCTCCCTTATCTAGGTAGTTCGATTTGTTTGTTATCGCGAGATTCTTTGTACAGGATGATTGTGTTACCGATGAGTTGTACAAGCTCACTTCCCGTTTCACGGGCAACTTCTTCTGCCATCTCTTTTCTGTCCTCGTCATTGTTGTTCAACACTTGCACTTTCATCAATTCGCGCTTCTCAATCGCATCTTCGATGTGACGGAACAGGTGCTCGTTGGTTCCACCTTTACCAATCTGAAATACAGGGGTCAGGTGATGTGCCTGTGACCGCAAAAAGCGCTTTTGTTTACCGTTTAACATGAATACTCCATACTCCTTATGTTGAGCAGGCCCTGATCGACAGCGCAAAAACTGTCCGGACCTGACCATTCAATTATTATTTTCACACTTCAAAACTGTTTAGTACAGCACGTCTCATCGTCTCCACAGGAGCCGGAATGCCGAGCCAATGCTCAAAAGCCACTGCGCCCTGGTATACAAACATACCCAGACCACCGTGCACTGTGCATCCACGCTTCCGCGACTCTCGAAGCAGACGGGTCTCCAGCGGATTGTATATCAGATCACTCACCGCTGCTCCTTCACGGATCAGTGCAGGATCAACTGGTACGTCATCAACATTAGGATGCATTCCGGCAGCCGTTGTGTTAATCACGATATCAGCCGTAGCCAGTACCGTTGCAGCGTCTTCCATGCCACTGCCCGAGATTTCTCCCAAGCCATGGCCTCGTAAATCCGAAGCAAGTGCAATAGCCCTGTCCGCTGTACGGTTCAGAATGTGGATCCGTTCAGGCTTCTCCAGTGCAAGTGCATATATGACACCTCTCGCTGCTCCACCTGCTCCTAGTACAGCAATACGTTTACCCCCAAGCTCAGGCACAGCCTCTTCCTTCAGCGATCGGACATAACCAATACCATCCGTATTGTACCCTATCAGTGTTCCACCTTCATTGACGATGGTATTCACCGCACCAATCAGGCGAGCACTGTCATCGACCACATCCAGATACTGCATCACCTGCTCTTTGTGCGGGATGGTGACATTGACACCACGATAGCCCAGTGCCACAATTCCGCGAACTGCCGCTTCCAGTTGATCCGGATAAACATGCAGTGGCATATACATTCCATTCACTCCTGCAGCCTGCAGAGCCGCATTGTGCATTGCCGGAGACTTGGAGTGAGCAATAGGATCACCCATAACACCAAGCAACACGGGAAGTGAAGAGTTGAATTTGTTCTGCTCAGACATAGGTCCGCCTCCGATCCATCTGATGTACAGCTTCTGAGATTACTAGATCAAGGATGGGCGGATCTGTACACGAATGCCTTTTGGAGCATGAACAGCAACAAGCGCTCCAATATCGCCATTCACCTTAATCCAGCCCAGACCCGAGATGAATACATCCGATTGACTGCCGCGTTTGATGCGGAATTCATGTCTGGTCCATTCAGCCATCTCTGCTGCATCCTCACGGGTTGGCGGAGACAACAATTCTCCCAGATGGTCGCGGTAAAGATCATCTGCACGCTCCAGCTTCGTCCGGTGAATATCAAGCGCAGTGCTGATAAAACAAGTGAACGACTGGCGATCACCTTCCACAAAGTCAAATCGAGCCATGCCGCCAAAGAACAGCGTCTGACCGGAATTCAACTGATACACAGCCGGTTTAAGCGGTTTTTCCGGCATGATGGCAGCGAGATCCTTACGTGAAACAATCTCGCTGAAACGCCATGGATACACGATTCCAGGCGTATCAATGATATATTTTCCATCATCCAACGGAATGTTCACCATATCCAGCGTTGTTCCCGGATAACGGGATGTAGTCAGTTCCTGCTCCAGATCACTGTAATCACGAATCAGACGGTTGATCAGTGTGGATTTGCCCACATTGGTACCGCCAACCACGTACACGTCACGATCTTCGCGATAGGTTCCCACAAGCTCAAGCAGTCGGTCGAAGCCCTGGTTTTGCTTTGCACTGCACAAGACTACATCGACGGTACGCAAACCTTGTTCTTTGGCTTGCTTCTGTACCCAGTTGCGAACCTTGTTCCAGTTGGTTACTTTCGGAAGCAAGTCCGTTTTGTTCACAGCAAGCAATACCGGATTGTTGCCTACAAAACGTTGCAGACCGGAGATAATACTGCCATCAAAGTCAAACAAATCAACGATATGGATGACAAGTGCATCCTTATCCCCGATTTTGCTAAGCAGCGCCAGGAATTCGTCCTGATCCACCGTAACGGATGATGACTCATTGTAGTTTTTGATGCGGAAACAGCGCTGGCATATAACCGGTTCACGATCCAGTGCTTTCTCTGGGATAAACCCTGGTAATTCCGAATTTTCTGTTTGCAGATGCACGCCGCATCCGCTGCACCTTACGGCAAGATTGCCGTTATGCGGTTCTGTCATTTCTTCTTTTCCTCCTCAAGCCATAAGCCTTTCCTGCGTAAACTCGTTAGAGCAATCCGTTCCACGCGTCGATTGAAGCGGGTCATAAAACCTTCGTCCCCTATGGAGATTGGCAGTACCAGAACAGTATATAACCCCATTCGGTTCCCTCCATAAACGTCCGTAAGCATCTGATCGCCTACTACAATCGTGTTTTCAGGAGATAACTCCATCATTTTCATTGCTCTACGAAACGGTACATTCGATGGTTTGCGTGCACTATGCACAAACTGGATATCCAGCGGGGTCGCAAACAGGGATACACGATTCAAATTGTTATTGGACACAATCATCAGCTTGAAACCTGCCTCTTTCACACGTGCAAACCATTCAATCAGTTCGGGCGTAGCGTCAGGGGCTTTGGCTCCAACGAGTGTGTTATCCAGATCAGTTATAATTCCACGGTAGCCTTGAGCGTACAGCTCTTCCAGATTAATGTCAAAAACCGTGTCTACACGCAGCTTGGGCATTAACATTTTAAACAAAGAAGTCACCTCAGTTTCATACGACACACTATATCACAAATCCGTCTTTCCTGAAAATGCATACAGCGCCTGATGGCATAGGAAAAAAGGAAAAACGGGACGGGCAACAACTATGCCCGTTCCGCTTTCAGTTCCTTCCGCAGCTTCAAGGCGGTCTGATAGACGCCCTTCCAGTCGTCGGCAGTTACGGACGCCGGACTGTAACGAGTCTGTTCAAACTTCGTGAGAAGCTCATACAATGTTGCTTCTGCAGCAGGTTTTGCCTGGCTCCAGCGGGCTACCGATTCACGAAGTGTCTCGTCTCCGCTCCGGGTCAACCCTTTGCGTTTCACATACTGAATCCAACGCTCGGTCTCTGCCACTACCTTCTGTTCAGGGGTGAGCGGTCCACCTGTCCGTAGACGAAGCAGGAAGAATCGCATGGAGAAACGATTACGCCAGAACATATATGCTACCCACAATACAATAATGGCTCCTGCAGCCCAGATAACAAAAGTTGGGATGGCAGACGATGTCTGCTCAGGTGCAGGGGTCTGCTCTTCCTCTTGTACCGGCTCCTCTTCTGGCTCTTCTTCTGGCTCATCTACAGGCTGTACATCAGGCTGTTCCGTCAGCAGCGGCATATCAAAGCCCGGCGTTGCTTCAACAGGAATCCAACCATACTCACCAAAGTAAACCTCTGCCCAGGAGTGTGCATCTGCATTGGTAACGGTGTAGGTCGTCTCAATCTCCGCGCCAGGTTGACGCGGGGCCTGCATGTCCGAATTCAGGGACAATTGTCCAGGCGCATAACCTTTAACCCACCTTGCAGGAATGCCCTCCGAGCGCGCCATCATCACTAGCGCAGTGGAGAAGTAATCACAGTAGCCTTCCATAATATCAAACAGGAAACCTTCCACAAAGTCGCTGCTTACTTTTCGAGATAAATCCGGATTGTTTGTGTATTCAAAATTAGTTTGTAAATAGTTTTGCAGTAATGCCACTTTTTCATACGGAGTATTCGCAGATGCCGTTATCTCGGCTGCCAGATCCGAAACCCGGTCAGGGAAACGGGATGGTAACTGCAAGTACATATCATCTGCCGGATTACCGTTATACAGATCTTCATATGACTTCGTACGAAGCTCATCTTCCACAATCACAGGGGCTTCCGATACGATAGTATACGTCTTGGGATACTGCGGTTGCTGACGGTCTGTCACCACATGCAGTTCAGCCTGTTCAGCATTCCACAACATCCGCTCCGTTCTGTCCTCACCATTAATCGAGCTCACTTCCGAGATCGAATAAGCACCAAAGAGAATCGGATAGACATTATCATTCAGCATCGTTACGTTCTGAGTCACTTGTTTGGTATTCACATTACCGGATTCTTGGTTCTCCAGAGGCTGTCCAGCTTGAACATTATCTGTCGTACCCCGTCCACGGTCATCCCAACCTGTGCCTGTATACTCTGCACGTGTCTCACCGCGCCAGTAACTGCGCTCATTGGTCGTGACAGACATGACAGGGGTATAGTCGAAGTTAAAACCTCCACCAAGCTGATTGTCTTCCCTGCTGTATCCCGATTCGGTAGCCGCGGGAATATCAAGGTTTCCGTTACCAGCCTGACTTGTGGAAGTTCCGGTATAGTTACGCCACGCCGTATATGGGTCCGTCAAGGTGGGTGGAATCTCAGGCATATTAACGCTGGCTACAATAATCAAAGAAAAGATAATGGCAATATTGGCCAGGACTTTATAAGGATACCGGATGATTCGTTTCCAACCTTGTGGATACTGTAGCTGATAGTTACGGAAATGCTGGCATACGAGCCATCCCATCCCCGCAAACATCACCCACGCGATTTCAATCCAGAGTGGAATCTGGGTGAAAGAATCGAGAATCCCCATCGAAATGATGTTAACACCCAGAAAAACAAGAATGCGACGTGTTGTGGTCACGAGTCGAAGCGCAGCTTCAAGCATCACCCATGCACACAGGGAGAACCAGATGTACGGCGTCATGTGTAATATGAATTGCTCCGCTCGGTCCGTTAAAGAGCCATAAGGGATGTATACCGTATAATCAATCAGCGTTTTATGCAAAATGTAACCAACAACGACCGCCTTGATGATCGCCCGATAGATCGTTTTGAAGGGCAGAATGACCTCCAGCACACTGACCGCTGCAAGTGTCCATAACACCAGAGAAGTTGTCTCCGTGTACCACGATTCCTGCGTAAATGAAATCCACTGCATTCCAATCAGGAAAATCCAGAGCAATGATGCTGCATGGTACCAGGATCGTTTGCCTGCAATACTTTCATTTCCTTTTGTACTCATACAGAACCTCCCCCCATCACCGTTGGAAGCTCCTGCAAGTGAGAAACAGTGAATGACCTCGTGCCTCTTCCACGCAACATGGCATTCCACTCGGCACTCCGGCGGGATTCACTGGTATCGATCAGAATATGACATGGCGTCATGCCCCGCGTATCGGCCCAGCGCAACAGTTCCATTATTTTTTCATCCTTCTGGGGAGAAATCACGACAAAGTAAGCTCCCTGAGGCAGTTGACGTGCAATTCTTTCCACGCCGGGCAACAGATGGGTATCCTGACCGTTATATTGAATATCCACCAGATGATGCATCATCTTCTGCCGTTCCATCAGACTTTCACTGGGTGCCATGAAGGATGTCTGGTCTGACAATGTCAACAACCCCATCCCCATTCGTTCCCTGACACCATACTCCAGCAGAGAGGCAGCCGTGGAAACGGCAATTTCAAATGCATCCCCATGTTCATAACTTGATGCCAGCGCATCCAGAACCAGAATGGTTTTGGGCACAGACTCATGCTCAAACTCCTTGGACTTCCAGTTCCCTGTCTTTGCCGTTGCATTCCAGTGAATGCGGGAAAGTCGATCTCCGTATACGTAGTCACGTACACCATTGATCTGAGTGGTCTCTCTCCGTGAGCGGGTTAGCGCCGTCTGAGGACCGGATAACCGTGATTTGCGGTCGTAAAGCTGCCAATATGGAATAAATACCGTTCTTGGCAGTACGCGAAACTCACCTTTGGCCTTAAACTTTCCTCGATGTTCAATCAGTCCGAATATGTCCTCGCTGGCACATTCCGTTTCTGAAAAAACATACTTCCCCCGCTCAAGTGGTGGCGTCTGGAATGACAGCTCCCCATTACCTCGCATATTGGGAATCAAACTTTCCTTGAACGACCACGATTCCCCGTTATGCCGATGCAGCATTTCACGCACAACAACATAGGGAAGCGGGAGGAATCCCGGAATCGTCAGACTCAGCTGTACTTGAACCTGGTCACCCGCATGCAGCAATTCTTCGTGGTCTGGACCAGAAGATAACCTACGAACTCCTTGAGCACGTCTTACCCCGCTAAATCCAGCAATGGCAAGGTATACACAGAGCAGGGTCACCATCGACAGCAACATAAGGGATGTCTTCCCGCCCTGAAACAAAACATAAGCCAGACAGCACATCCACACCATTGCGATGCTCCATACGCGTGGGTGGCGTAACCCTCTATTCACTGTTCTCAAAAGCGGCTTCATGAACTATTGCCCCATGGAGACGGGCACGCGTACTTGCTGGAGTACGGCATTCAAAACGGCCTCGGAACTCATACTGTCCAGTCTCGATTCGGGACGAAGCACAATACGATGAGAGATCACATAAGGGGCCATCGTTTTCACATCATCCGGAAGCACATAATCACGTTCCTGCAAGAATGCAAAGGCTTTTACGGCCATCATGAACGATATGGCTGCCCGTGGGCTGGCACCCAGCAATACAGATGGGTGGGAGCGAGTTTGACGAACAACATCAAGCAAATAGTCCATAACCGGATCACCGATAAAGACCTCTTTAATCTCCTGCTGAATTGCCGAGATCTGGTCCATATGAGTCACGGATTCAAGGCGATCTACAGGCTGACCGAGCTGATGCTGTTTCAATAGGATTTTCTCAATTTCCTTATCGGGATAACCTAGACTTATTTTCAACATAAACCGGTCGAGTTGTGCTTCCGGCAACGTATACGTACCTTCAAAATCAATCGGATTCTGAGTTGCACAGAGCATGAATGGATGTGGCAGATCATACGTATCGCCATCAACGGTTACGCTGCGCTCCTCCATCACTTCAAGCAGAGCCGATTGGGTTTTTGTTGTGGCCCGGTTAATCTCATCAGCTAGCAAAATGTTGGTCATCACAGGACCTGGCCGGAAATAAAAACGCTCATCCTTCGGATGAAACACAGATACGCCCGTAATATCACTAGGTAAAATATCAGGATTACATTGAATACGTCGGTACTCACCGCGCATGGATTTCGATAATGCCTTGATTAACTGCGTTTTTCCAGTTCCCGGTACGTCTTCAATCAGAACGTGCCCGCCTGCAAGCAAAGCTGTAAGTAAAAGTTGAATTTCAAAGGATTTCCCCATAATGCAGGATTCCAGATTAGAACGAACTGCGGATATGATTTGGATCGACTCTTTGCGCACAGGCATGTGGTCTAACCTCCTAAAAAAGCATACAGATTTCCTTTTATTGTACATGATCCAGAGTCACGAGTACACTCGAAGGAACTCACAATTTGTTTCCAGCCCGTCAGATTCACCGCAGTTCACGCATGAATACGACAAAAAAGCCCCGGATAAAAGTTATCCGAAGCCTCTGTTGAATCGTAATATGTTCAAGGAGATTTCTCATTTTATGTTAGCCTTTTGGTCTAACGACCAATGCCGCGAGAAAAGAAAAGATGATCGCTGACGATATTCCCGCCGCAGTCAGATCGAAAATCCCTGTAATCACACCCAGCCATCCCTCTTTTTCCAACTCCGTCAATGCCCCGTGCACCAAGGAATTACCGAAACTTGTGATGGGGATGGTAGCACCCGCACCTGCAAATTTAACCAAGGGGTCATACACGCCAAATGCATCCGCAAGCGCACCTGTCACAACAAGTGTGCTCATGGTATGAGCTGGCGTCAGTTTAACCCCATCCATTAGAAGTTGTCCGACAACACAGATTAAACCGCCAACAATAAATGCCCACAAGAACTGCATTACCTTTATCCCTCCTTTTCTATGGCTACGGCATGTGCAATACAAGGAATACTTTCACCCTGCTGGTACGAAATTGGAGACAACAGTGCCCCGGTAGCTACGACGAGCACCCGTTTAAGATCACCCTTCTGCATTCGGTTCAAAATGTGACCATAGGTGACGGTGGCAGAACATCCGCAGCCACTTCCCCCGGCAACCACATAAGGCTGTTTCTCCCGATCATAGATCATCAGGCCGCAATCATTAAATACCGTCTGTTCCATGGGAATGCCTTCTTTTTGCAAAAGCTCTTTCGTAATTGGCAGACCGACGGAAGCCAGATCCCCAGTAACAATGAGATCATAATAGCCGGGTTCCAATCCCGTATCCCTGAAATGAGAGATTATAGTGTCGGCTGCTGCTGGCGCCATGGCTGAACCCATATTAAAGGGATCTTTGATGCCCAAATCCATAATGCGTCCAATGGTGGCTTTGGTAACAACGGGACCATCACCCGTACGGGAGACCACGCCACACCCTGCTCCTGTGACGGTATATTGCGCATAAGGCGGCTTCTGGGAGCCATACTCCGTCGGATACCGAAATTGTTTCTCCACCGTACAGTTGTGGCTCACCGTTCCTGCAAGGACATAATCTCCAGCTCCCGAGTCAACAATCATGGACGCTAACGCTAACGTTTCCATGGAAGTAGAACAGGCTCCAAAGACACCCAAGTAAGGCACACCCAGTTTTCGCGCTGAAAAGGAACTGCTGATAATCTGGTTCATCAGATCTCCACCAACAAAAAATTGAAGCTCTTCCTTGGTGATATTTGCATTTATCAAAGCCAGTTGGGAGGCCTGTTCGAGCAGTTTACGTTCTCCCTTTTCCCACGTTTTCTCGCCGATCTCGAGGTTGTCGTAGACATAATCGAAATCAGATGACAGTGGACCCTCGCCTTCTTCTGGTCCTACAACTGCGGATTTACCGATGATCCGCGGACGATTCTCAAACTGCCATGTCTGGCGACCCAATCGTTTCACAGGTGCCCACCTCCAAATCCCAAAAAGGCATAAACGATCCCTACGACAAATGCTGCCACGACACCAAACACAATAACGGAACCAGCAAGTTTAAACATGTTGGCCCCTACACCGAGCACCAGTCCTTCAGCACGATGTTCCAGTGCAGCAGAACACATGGAATTGGCAAATCCGGTAACCGGTACAGCCGTTCCCGCTCCTGCCCATTGAGCCATTTTATCGTAAACGCCGAGACACGTTAGAATAACCGATATGAGAATCATGACCGCCACCGTAGGACTGGAAGCTTCCTTCGATGTCATGTCGAAACCGGCCATAAAAGCCTCTTGAATGGCCTGTCCAATCAAACAGACGGTACCCCCAACCAGAAATGCTTTGAGGCAATTTTTCAGGATTGGACGAGGCGGCTCATGTTTTTTTGCGACTTTTTTGTACTCCTTTTCATCCATGGACAGGGACGATGATTTTTTTTCGCTTCCGGATGCAGATTGAGCTGGCAAGATACAAGACCTCCTCTATGTGAAAATGGTTCAAAGCTAAGGCTGAATGCCAATGTGTGTAATCCTATATTCATTGTTTGTTAATAATCGGAAGGTTATGTATCCGGCGACAGACAGCATATGTTTCCAACAAGATCATGTTGTGAAAGCAAGATGGGAATACGCCGGATCTGAGGACTTTTAGATACGTCTATAAATAAAGAAGAACAATCACGAGCAAGATAAAAAGAACGATAAACAGTACTTTTTCCGTGCCCTCTTCTGGAGGCTTCATTGGATATTTAGCTCCTTCCTGTAAACAGACAAACAAATATTGAAATAAAGAACTTCACAAAATGATGACATCTCCTCCATATATTCATATTCATTGAAGTGGCATCAGGACTGCGACTACAGCGGATAGAGTCATGAAACTTGGACACGGTAAGCGCCCAAAATATGCCTTAAATACGTGACATAAACATGGACAATCACTTGCGCAAGGTTCATACTGTAATGTGACCAGTGGTTAAATAACAAGTCCTCAGCATATTAAAGTGCATGTTCAAAAAGTCTAGTTTTCAGTACCAAGAAGATGGGATGAAGATAGAAATGGAGTAGCGGAGCGTAGGAAAACTACGTGAGCAACGGACATTTCGGCTGAATTTCATATTCGATGCTGATCATGCCGTTAGGCATGATTCGTAATCAAAAGTGGACTTTATGAACTACATTTAAAGGACAACAGGCGGGTAGCCGTTCTACTGTGACCTGAAATACATACCAACAGAGGAGTTGTTGACACATGAATGAAAAAACGATGGATATGTTCCGTACGTTGACGGAATTTCCTTCCGCATCCGGTTTTGAACGTGAGCTTCGCGGCTGGATGAAAGATAAGCTTTCCGCTTATACCGATGAGTTCGTCCAGGATCGCCTGGGGAGTCTATTTGGTGTATTACGCGGGGAGGAATCCGGTCCCAAAGTTATGGTAGCCGGACACTTTGACGAAGTGGGTTTCATGACTACTGGCATTACCGAAACAGGTATGATCAAGTTCCGTCCACTGGGTGGATGGTGGAGTCAGGCTGTACTGTCTCAACGATTGGAAATCATCACACCTGATCGTCGGATTACCGGAGTTGTAGGTTCTACACCTGCACACTTGCTGGACGAGTCCCAGCGGAATAAACCTGTGGATCTGAATTCCATGTATCTCGATATTGGAGCAGACAACCGTGCGGAAGCAGAATCCTGGGGCATTCATCCAGGGATGCAGATCGTGCCGATCTGTGAATTTACGCCTATGGCGAACCCGAAAAAAATTATGGCCAAAGCGTGGGATAATCGTTACGGCGTAGGACTTGCACTTGAACTGGTTGAAGCGCTGCACAAGGAAAAACTGCCTAACAAGCTTTATGCTGGTGCAACGGTTCAGGAAGAACTGGGGCTTCGCGGTGCACGTACGGCGGCCAATTTGATTCAGCCTGATATCTTCTTTGCACTGGACTGTAGCGCGGCGAATGATATGACAGGTGACAAACAGTCATTTGGACATATCGGAGAAGGCGCATTGCTTCGTATTTTTGACCCGGGTATGTTCACCCATCGCGGAATGGTGGAATATGTTCAAGATACGGCTTCATCCAATCAGATTAAAATGCAGTATTTCATTTCACCAGGTGGTACCGATGCAGGTCAAGTTCACCTGAGTGGCATTGGTGTACCATCAATAGTTGTTGGTATCTGCGCACGTTATATCCATACCTCTTCTTCCATCATTCATACGGATGACTACGATGCAGCCAAAGAACTGATCGTGAAGCTGGTCAAAGGTCTGGATCGGACAACGATGAATACCATAATTAATAACGCGTAATAGCTGACAAGAGACCTCCTAACCATCGGGAGGTCTCTTTTTTATATTCACAACGATATCAGTTAGACACGTAGATTAATAGGCCGAACATTATAGGGAATTACACATAAGATACAATAACGGAAGATGAATTAAACACCAAGCAGCGGGGGACCTGTTATGGCAGTGAGAAGGAATGGAAAATCGAATAAAGGTTCCAAAAAAACAAATGCCGCAAACACCCTTCTCAATGGCAACCTTAAAGGAAGTCGTTGCAGCATTACTGGTAAGTGGGAAGTTAAGAGTGGATGCGGTCACGTTGTTTCGAGAAGCTACACTGGTCGTTGAACTGGTCGGGCAGTATAAATCGCTACAAAATATTACACCATCGAATCAAGACAAACTGGTGCAATTCCTCGATGAGATCGGTGGTGATATGACGTTGAATGACGTTATACGGGCTTTCCAACAGAGAATCAATTCCTAAACACCAAGAAATGAGGTTGAAGTGATGTCTGACTTTGACGGAAATGGGTTCGCTGAACTACTGATCATTGTCATTCTTGTTGTTTTATTTGTATTTGGTTCTTCCGATATTGACGACCTGACTGATTCTCCTTCTCAATCCTGAATTGGCTAAGTTATTACGATTTACTCATTATGAAATGCATACCTGTAAACGCCAGCCCACAATATGCGGGCTGGCGTTTTTGGATGGCTATAGAAATAGCGGTGAGAATGCAATCCAGGCCAAAATAAGAGTAAGCACAATGCAGACATTCTCTACAACGGCCCCACGCTTGGTCCCTGTACTCATCAGATTCACCCGTATGCGCCACTTGAGCGGTGGTAACGGACGAATACCCCGATTGGTTAGTGAATCGGCCAATAGATGCATCGCATATGCCGTGCCTCCCGCTACCCAGATCTCCGGTCCCTGCTGCTGGGTCGTGCTGTACAACAAGCCCGCCCATATTGCGGTTCCGTACAGGGTATGTGTCAGTCCCCTATGAGTCAGTGTGGTACAGAGCATTAACAAACTGCCTGCAATCAAGTTCCACGGTGCGAACGCGTGACCATAGAAGACCAGCCCGAGTCCAATCGCAAACATCAACACTTTGCGAAGCGAACGCGAAGGCAGGAATGACACAAGCGCAATGAGGATCGCAAGCAACAGGTTCCATGGTTTGGCATGAACATAGAAGTACACAAATACAGCTGTGGGCAACAGAATCGTCTGTAACAACCTGATCAGACTGTTAGGCAAGGCTCTGGATACCAGCAGCGAATTTGGCTCATCAATGTCAGGCAATAACGAACCAATCAGAGCAACCGTAACTGCTGGCGCGGTCACTGGCATACCGGCCAACTGCAGAACAGAAAGCGACACGCCTGTCCCGATAATAAGGTGGGATCTTCCCATCATGATGCAAAAACGTCCTTTCGAAGAAATCGGGAACAATACGGCCCAGTTCCGATTTTACAACGAAAACAAAATAAGAACAATAGTTCGCATTTCTTATTTGTATGAAAATAAATATAACTTTCTGTGATGGGGCTCACATTATTATATTTATGACTCTTTTATCTTTATTAGTGAATTAAATCACATAAAGTGTCGTCAACCACTTGTATAATTTCAAATATAAACCACTAAAATTTTGAGTAATGTACAGCGTCTATTCAAGGAGGCATACACACATGAACGGAAAAAAAGAGAACCTCATTATCATTGGTAACGGTATGGCAGGAATCAGTACCGTTGAGCAAATTTTAAAATTAACTACGCGATTTGATATTACCGTTTTTGGCACAGAGCCCTATCCTAACTACAACCGCATTATGTTGTCTTATGTACTGGAAGGAAGCAAAACACTGGACGATATCGTACTGAACGACCTTCACTGGTATGAAGATTACGGCATTACATTGCACACAGGCACAACGGTTACACGAATCGATGCCGAGACACACGAAGTTGTGACTGAAGATGGAACTCGCGTTCCTTATGACAAAATCATCATTGCGACTGGCTCCAACTCCTTCATTCTCCCTGTGCCAGGACATGACAAAGAGGGTGTTGTCGGTTTCCGTGATATCGCCGATTGTAATGTCATGCTGGAAGCTGCTAAGCAGTATAAACGAGCGGCCGTTATCGGGGGCGGACTGCTAGGCCTTGAAGCTGCCAAAGGTTTGGTACAACTTGGCATGGAAGTTACCGTAGTGCATCTGATGGAAGATCTGATGGAGCGTCAGCTTGATCCACAAGCTTCAGCCATGTTGAAGGCGGAACTCGAACGTCAGGGTATCCGCTTCAAAATGGGTGCGCAGACCTCCGAACTACTGGGTGGCGAACGCGTTGAAGGGATACGTTTTGCAGATGATACGGTTCTGAATGTTGATTTTGTGGTCATGGCTGTAGGCATTAAACCCAATACGGCTGTAGCCCGCGAAAGCGGTATGGAAGTGAACCGGGGTATTGTCGTGAATGACTATATGCAGACTTCCCTGGAGAATGTGTATTCGGTCGGGGAATGTACAGAGCACCGCGGGGTATGTTACGGCCTCGTTGCCCCATTGTTCGAGCAAGGCATGATTCTGGCGAAACATATCTGCGGTGTGGAGACCGCTCCTTATGAAGGTTCAGTTGTATCCACGAAATTGAAAATTTCGGGTGTAGATGTCTTTTCAACCGGTGAATTCATCGACAGTCCAGAGCACACCGTCATTTCGCACAAAGATGACTGGAAACGGACCTACAAAAAAATTCTGCTTCGTGATAATAAAATGGTCGGCGCTGTTCTCTTCGGTGACATTACGGATTCTGCCGAGTTGCAGAAACTGATTAAAAATCAAACCGAAATGACCGAGGAATTGTACGGTTCACTCATGGGTACAGGCTGCGGCGGTCATAAGAAAGCAACCTCTGTTGAAACGATGCCCGAGGACGAGATCGTCTGTGGATGTAACGGGGTAACCAAAGGAACCATTGTTGATGTAATTACAAACCAGGGCCTTACCACTGTTGATGAAATCAAAGCCTGTACCGGTGCAACACGCTCTTGCGGTGGGTGTAAACCGGTTGTGGAACAGATTCTGCAGTATGTACTTGGAGACAGTTTCAGTACTGGAGCCAAACAGGGCATCTGCGGATGTACTTCCATGGGTCGAGATGAAATCGTAGCCGAGATTCGTGCAAAAGGATTACAAACAACCAAAGAGGTCATGAATGTACTGGGTTGGAGTCAGCCAGAAGGTTGTTCCAAATGTCGTCCGGCGATCAACTATTACCTTGGCATGATTGCACCAGACACACACGAAGATGAGAAAGAATCCCGTTTTGTTAACGAACGGATGAACGCGAATATTCAAAAAGATGGAACGTATACGGTTGTACCTCGGATGTATGGCGGGGTGACTACACCAGCAGACCTCAAACGCATCGCTGACGTTTCAGTCAAATATGATGTAAAAGCAGTCAAAGTGACTGGCGGTCAGCGTCTCGACTTGATTGGTGTCAAAAAAGAAGATCTGACTAAAGTCTGGGCAGAACTGGATATGCCTTCAGGTTATGCATACGCCAAATCGCTGCGTACAGTCAAAACATGTGTCGGCTCCCAATTCTGCCGATTCGGTACACAGGATTCCATGGCCATGGGTGCTCGCATCGAACGTAAATTCGAACGTCTGGATCTGCCAGCCAAGTTTAAATATGCTGTCAACGGTTGTCCGCGGAACTGTGCAGAAGCATGTACAAAAGATATCGGTATCGTTGGTAACGACGGAGGCTGGGAAATATTCATCGGTGGTAACGGCGGTATTAAAGCTAGACTGGCTGATTCCTTATGCAAAGTGAAAACAGATGAAGAGTTGATTGAACTGTGCGGCGCCATCATGCAATATTACCGCGAGACAGGTAACTATCTGGAACGGACTTCCGAGTGGGTGGAACGCATGGGTCTGGAGCATATTCGTTCGGTTGTTGTGGATAACCTTGAGGAACGTAAAGCGTTGATGCAGCGGATTGAATTTGCACTTGAGCATGTTGAAGAACCTTGGCAAAAAGCGATTCGCAATGAAGAAGGCCAGAGTAAAATGTTCCATGGCATCGAAGTATCAGCTCGTCCATAAGTAAGCTTGCAGATTAATACTGCCGGAATGTTAAATATAGATAAGGAGTGGTTTAAGATGACGACAAAACAATCAGGCACCTACTTCCCTGCCGGAGTAGTTGAAGAATTCCTGCCACGAATCGGAAGAGTAGTTGAGATTAAGGATCATCAACTTGCTGTCTTTCTTGCATCGGATGGTACCATCTTCGCTGCGGATAATCACAACCCCCATCCTAAGGGTGGGCCGCTGGCTGAAGGCATCGTGTCCGGGCATTATCTGTACGATCCGCTGTATGATTGGAAAATTGACCTGACTACAGGTCTTGTGCAAGCACCGGACGACGGTCAAGTACAGATGTATCCGGTAAAGGTAGAGAACGGCCAGGTTTGGATCGAAATATAGCGAAACGTTCAAAGATTGATGCAAAATAATGGGGGAAACCGTGATGTATACACCAAGTGTTGAGGGAATTATTGAAGCTGCGGTTAAAAAACGGGATCAAATGAACGCAAGCCTGTCACGATATATGGTTGCTGCCTTGATGGCTGGTGCCTATGTAGGGCTTGGCATCGTTCTGATCTTCAGTATTGGTGCTCCGCTCCTAGCGGCACAGTCACCACTGCAAACTATGTTGATGGGTATGTCCTTCGGACTCGCGCTCACGCTGGTTATCTTTGCCGGATCGGAACTGTTTACAGGTAACAATATGTTCTTTACCATGAGTACACTGGCAGGCCGAACCACAGTGAACGAAACGCTGAAGAACTGGGGGCTCGTCTTTGTTGGTAACCTGCTCGGCGCAATTCTATTAAGTCTACTTATAGTCGGTAGCGGCCTGTTCAAAACGGCTACGCCGGAACATCTGTTATTCGTTGTCTCTGCCAAAAAGATGGCGGCACCCATGTCTGAGTTGTTCTTCCGAGGCATTCTCTGTAACTGGCTCGTCTGTCTGGCGATCTGGATGGCAGCTCGCTCCAAAGAAGATATCGCCAAACTTGTTCTCATCTGGTGGTGTCTGTACGCATTTATCGCAAGTGGTTATGAGCACAGTGTTGCCAATATGACTTTGCTGTCTTTATCCTGGTTGCTGCCAAACCGCCCGGATACAATCACGATGGCAGGCTGGTTCCATAACATGATTCCGGTAACGCTTGGTAATATTATCGGCGGTGCCCTCTTTGTTGGAATGGCGTACTGGTATACTTCTCCGGTACGAAAAAAAGCATAATTCTTGATTCAACTGCACTTATGTAGCCTAGAGCACAACATCTACACACACTGAAGCCACGATGGATGCCGAACTCACGTTCAGTCACACATCGTGGCTTTTTATTGTTTGTCGATAACCTGCGTGCTCTCTCGTACGGTTACCTTTAATCCTCCCGTAATCCTCTCGTCCTTCTATAGAGAATTAAAACTTCATTTTACCTTCGTCGCTATCCGCGTTAATCCACAGTTGACATAACTGGCGTATAGTCGACTCATACTCACACTTATACTCAACCAGCAAAGGATGAACGCTTATATGGGAATTCACACGTACTTCAGGTCACTAAACGATCTTGAACGTATTATTCGTACACCTGGCAAATTCAAATTCGAAGAACACAGCGTATCCGCCCATTCCTGGAAAGTGGTACAGTACGCCAAAACGCTCGCAGATATTGAGGAGCAACATGGAGTCACCATCGATTGGAAGAAGTTATACGAAATCACCAGCAGTCATGATTATGGCGAAATCTTCATCGGTGATATCAAAACACCCGTCAAACATTATTCACTGGAGCTGCGTTCGATGCTGCAAAAGGTGGAAGAAGGCATGGTTGAACATTTTATTAATGAAAATATCCCTGAAGAGTTCCAGCCTATTTTCCGCAGACAGCTGCGTGAGGGCAAAGACCAATCGGTTGAAGGACTGATTCTCGAAGTCGCAGACAAGATGGATCAGGTATATGAAGCCTTTGCTGAGCTCCAACGTGGCAATACGGAGAAGGAATTTATCGTTATGTACCGTTATGCCTTGGTCAAAATCAAAAATATCAACCTCCACTGTGTGCAGTATTTCCTGGAACAGATTCTCCCCGACATGATCGAAGAAGGTATCCGCTCCCCGTTTGATATTCGCAAAATAACCGAAGAAGCTCTGGCCCAGTAATCAGCTCAAGTCAACATGGTGCTCATCATCCATGGACAGGGCTTTTTTTCGTTCCTGCAATTGCAGTCGGTACTCGCTAGGGTACATGCCCGTTTTGTTTTTGAAGATCCGGCTGAAATAGTGGGAATCACTATACCCTACCGCTCCACCAATAGTTTTGATATCCATATTCTCGTGCGTGACGAGCATACGTTTTGCTTCATTAATTCGCAGACCTGTCATATATTTTAGCGGAGTCTCACCCGTTACTTTCTTAAAACACTTTCCTAGATAGTCCACACTAAAATGCATCTGTCCCGCCATGTCCTGAAGTGTAATCTCATGCATGTAATTCTGCTTCAAATACAGCTTAACGGCCTCTGCGATATCCTCCGGCTTCACCTGCTCATCCAGCACGGCACTGACATGGGCAAGCGAATCCACTGCACTCCCAAGCTTCAATTCCATTGCATCCAGCAATGTACGAAGCTGTTCTTCCGATAATGGTTTGAGCAGATAATCCTCCACCTTGTAACTGATCGCCTGCCGTGCATATTCGAATTCATGATAACCACTCAGAATGACAATTTTCACATGCGGATAGGCAAAGTACAGATGTTTGGCGAGTTCCAATCCATTCATTACCGGCATCTGTATATCAGTTACAACCAGATCAGGTACGGAATGTTCAATGAGCTGTAACGCTTCCTGACCGTTCCGCGCTTCACCGATCACCTCGAACCGGGTGTCCAACTCTCTGAATTTGCGCGAGACATTCCGGCGAATCAGGGCTTCATCTTCCACAATAATCGTTCTATATTTGATTGTCACGGGTTCAGTCATGCTCCTTTCGAATGGAACCACCTATGGTAATCTGGACACCGCCGCAAGGCTTGTTCGTAATCTGCATGTGGGCTGCCGTGCCATACCATAATTTCAATCGGACCCATATATTCTTGAGTCCCATGCCGTTAATTTCGAGGTCAGGCATACGCTCCCACTCCTGTGACTGTTCAATGTAATGCATGATTTTGGCAAGTGCCTCGGGTTCCATGCCAGGTCCGTTGTCTTCCACGTGGATCTGCCAGGTCTGCTGTAACTCATCCATATCTCCAGTAATATTCAGTTTCCATGGAGGGGTATCACCCAATCCATATTTCATGGCATTTTCGAGTAGTGGTTGTACCATAAGCATCGGAACCTGGATATACTTCATCTCTTCCGGAATATGAAACTCGTAGTGCAGATCATCCTCAAACCTAATCTTCATACACTCCAGATATCGCTCACAATAATTCAATTCTTGAGACAGGGGAACCCCGTTCTTACCCGGAGTAGAAATATAACGCAGCATAGACGCAATATTGGCGCAGAACGCGACAATCTGCTCATTCATGCCTTCTTCCGCCATGATGCTAATATTAGTGATGTTGTTATAGAGAAAATGCGGGTTCATCTGGGATTGCAGCGCCAGTAATCTCGCTTCTGTCTCCTGAGATTTCATCGCCAGCCTGTCCTGAAACGATTGCACAAGCTGTTGATTCAGCCGGATAAACGTATCATTCAGCTCATCCATCTCCCGAATAGAACCGGGATGCTCCAGCTTGAACAACTGACCCGAATCCTGACCCGATACCAGATCATTCTCACCCGTTTTCTGAATAATACGCTGCAAACGATGCAGCGGCAAAGTAACCCGTTTGGAGATCAGATACGAGAGAATCAGAATCAGCATGAGAGTAGTTAACATGGCACCGATAAACATCACAGCCATCCGGTTGAGACTCGCGAAAAGGGACTGTTTGGACTGCATGACAATAGCGGTCCATCCCGTCTCCTGTGACGTCATGTACGTCATCATTTGTTTGGACCGACTCAAAGGATCGATGATCTCCTGCATCGTATCAGGCGGAAATGAAAGATTTTGAATCAAGTCCACATCATCCAAATGGCCTGCTTGAGAAGCATCGGCAGCCGAAGAAAGTGGAAACAACCTTGTATTTTGTTCATCCACTACATAGATCCGAAGATCGTTGTTACTCGCCTGCAATTCATTCAAATGCTGAAACAGGGTTCCGGCATCCTGCAAAATCTCAACGACACCTTGGCTGACATAATTGCCATCTTTGTATACACGGGTAAGCGAAATGTAAGGTTGATCTGATTTTCCCTCACCGGTCGGCATGGGCAAGGCTCCGCCCTCTAACAATTGGATCACTCGCCAGCCACTCCGCTCCCAGGTTTCCTTGTACCACGGTCGCTGAGTCAGGTCTACCGACAGTTGACCGTTGAATGCACCCGCTCCCAACATCTTGCCATTCACGTCATAGATATTGGCCTGCTTGGCTGTATTGGAACTGCTGATGATCGCGAGAATGACGTCAATTAGTGTGGTTGTATCCTTATACAATGCCGGGTCACTCGTCATTGTCTGCTCACTGTCTTCCGCTGGTGCCAAGTAGTGACTGAAGTGTTCTTTGACCAGATTGGAGTACACGATATTCATGGAAAAGTTGTTCATTTTCACCACTTCCTGATCCAGGTTACTGACGATTGATACCCCCAGTTGTCTCTGCTGTTCTTCACTTCGATGACGAATGTCACTTGCGAGAAAAACATACAGAAGCCCCGCCACAATGAGCGAAAAGATAATAAATACCGCAGAGTAATAGGCAAACAGACTTTGCTGAAGCGTTCCAAATCGATATCGCAATCCCCACACACCTCGTCCTATGATGATATCTGTCACACCATTCGAAAATGTCCACCCAACAGAACGCTTTTGTCTATTGAGCACATCCGCTGTTCACAGTAAAGTTATCCACATAAGAATACGCTTACATTAAGCGTTTCGGCAAGTGACAATTTTCTTTATATTCCGGGAGGTTTAATGATGAGAAAACGATTTCTATTTTCGCTTGCAAGTGTGCTCCTGCTCTCCACTCTGCTGCTTGCCGGGTGCAACTCAGGTAAAAGTACGGAAGGTTCGGGTAAGGTGACACTCACGTTTGGAACAAGCCAATCGGGTATTCCGCGTACAGGCATCATGCAGACGATGGCCAAGGAATATGAGCAGGAGACGGGTGTCAAAATTGACTTCCAGGTCGTCCCTGACGCACAGTGGCGTGACCTGATCAAGGTGAAGCTGGCCTCTGGCGAAGCACCTGACATTTTCAATGTCGATGTGGACCCACTGAGCATGCCGGCTAACGTAAGACCGGAGGAAAATGCCATTGACTTGACCAATGAGGAATTCACAGGTCGGATGTCTGAAGAGATTTTGCCAACTGTCAGTCACAATGACAAGGTGTACGGGGTTTCTTTTGCACCAACGAAAATCTGGTATGTGTACTATAACAAACGTATCTTCCAAGAGCTCGGCATAGAGCCTCCTACATCCTATGCCGAATTCAAGGCCATCAGCCAGAAAATTAAGGATAAAGATATTATTCCATTCTATCAAGCACCTGCCAGCGGGTGGTATCAGGTTCTGCCTTTGTTTGAAACGGGGCCCAACTATGAGCAAACAACAGCAGGAACCTACGAGAAGCTGAACAATAATGAGATGAAAGTAGCTGATATGACGCAACTCAAGACGGTCATTGAACAATTGAAGGAATTTGCGGATCTCGGTTATTTCGGCAAAGACTTCTTGTCCAATACGGTAGAAGCGGGCATTGAGTCGTTTGGTCAGGAGAAAGCAGCGATGTTGCTGCGGGTGCCAGGGACGGAGAAGGAAGTTTCCGAAGCGTATCCGGAAATGGAAGACAATATGGGATTCTTCGTCATGCCATGGGGAGATAATCAGACGATTGGTGTGAATCCGGGCGGATCGGCTGCGATGTTTGGTAACAAAAACAGTAAACATCCCGAAGAAGTGCTGAAATTCTTCCGCTGGATTACCGAGCATGATCATCTGCAACGTGTGTTCGATGAAGGTGAAGGCAATCTGACGATCTGCTGGCCGGAAATCGAACCAAAGCTGACACAGGACTATATTGATTATGAGAAAAATCATGAAAAAGGTACGGTTATGCAGGCCGCTGTGAAATATATTGATCCACAATGGATGGATATTGGCAAGGACTTATCAGGCATGTTCGCTGGCGCAATGACACCGGATCAGATTCTGCAAAATATTGATAAACGTCGTGCTGAACAAGCCAAAGTACTGAAAGATGAGAAGTGGCATTAACATCGCATATTGCAGATAAACATAAACGCTGAACAGCGTTACATGCAGCGGGCATTTGCCCGCTTGTGTATTTTGGCAGGAAGGAAAGGTGTTACGGATTATGAATGCAAACAAAATCTATCCCTGGTATTTCTCATCTGGAGCGATTGTATTATATCTGCTGTTCATCGTTGCTCCCGCCCTACTGGGCATCTATTATTCCTTCACCGACTGGAACAGTTATAGTTCGGAGAAGAACTTTATTGGTCTGGAGCATTTCCGTACTATTCTGGCGGGTGATCCGACCTATCTGCTTTTTATCAAAAACACAGTCCTGTTCACCCTCGTTACATCCATCGCCAAGACGGTTCTGGGCCTGTTCCTGGCTCTACTGTTGGTCAGCGGTGTAAAAGCCGCGAATCTGCACCGGATGATTATCTTCTCTCCACAGGTGCTGTCGTTCCTGATTGTTGGGCTTGTGTTCAAAAGTCTACTCGATCCCAACAACGGGTTCGTTAACGTGAACCTACGTTCCATGGGACTAGACGTTCTCGCCCAGAACTGGCTGGGCTCCCTGACCTGGGCCATGCCATCCATTATGGCAGTGGATACGTGGAAAGGCATGGGGTACATCATGGTGCTGTTCATCGCCGGACTGCTCGCGATTCCACGTGATTATTACGAAGCAGCATCCATTGATGGCGCCGGGTTCGGGCAGAAGCTGTTCCGAATTACGATTCCGATGCTGATGCCTACCATTACCATCGCCACGGTGCTTAATATTACATATGGGCTGAGAGTTTTCGATGCCGTATACGTGTTAACCAATGGTGGCCCCGGTAACGCGACAGATGTGATTAACACGGCGGTCTATTCCTCTTTTGCCAAAGGGTATTGGGGACTGGGGAGTGCGCTATCTACCATTCTGTTTGTCATCATGGCAATCATCTCCTTTTTCATCATTCGTTTGATGAACCGAAAGGTGGAATACTGACATGCGATTGAGAAAAAGATTGGCTTCGATCGGGTTAAATGCACTCGCCTGGCTGCTTAGCCTGGTGGTCTTGATTCCTTTTGTGGTCATTGTACTGAATTCATTCAAGTCGGACGCCGAGGCCAAAGTGCTGAAGCTGACGCTGCCCGAGAAGTTTATCTTCGAAAATTACAAAATCGTGTATGAACAGGGACACTTGGGAGGTTCTTTTTTCAACAGTCTGCTGCATTCCGGGGCCTCCTCCCTGTTATTGGTGTTTGTTGTGGCCTTCTCGGCCTTCACGTTATCCCGCAACCATTCGAGGCTCAGCAAGTTTCTGTACTTCTTCCTGATTCTTGGTATCACCCTACCGCTTAACTACATTCCGCTGATGGAAGTCATGAAGTCCATGGGCATGATCAATTCACATGTCGGCATGATTCTGCTCTATACGGCTATGGGTATTCCAATCTCGCTGTTCATTACGTATGCGTTTGTGTCTAACATCCCGAAGGAGCTGGATGAAGCCGCGATCATGGACGGATGTAATGGGATCAAGCTGTTCCTGAGAATCATTGTACCTTTGTTAACCTCGGTGCTGGTAACGGTATTTGTTCTTAATTTCCTGAGTGTCTGGAATGAGTTTACTGCCCCACTCTATATGCTGAATACAGTGGAGATGTGGCCGATGACGCTGGCTGTATATAACTTCTTTGGACAATTCAGTGCCCAGTGGAATCTGGTCAGTGCCGATATCGTGCTTACGTCATTGCCTGTGTTGATTGTGTTCCTCATTGGGCAAAAGTATATTGTAGGAGGACTAACTTCTGGGGCGGTTAAAGGGTAAGCTCCACCGACAATCCAAATACACAAACCCATCTTGTCTAAGTACATCTGCTGACTCCTCAGCACAAAAAAGCCCTTGTCTGCTCATCGTGTGAATAACTTCTTCGTACAGAAGAAGTATCACACGCTGCTGCGGACAAGGGCTTACGCTGTTGGATTCGAATTAATCGTGCGCCAACCCGCCAACATCGGATGGAGCCGCTATATCTGGGCTCTGCTCCAAAGATTTGATCATTTTCAAACGGGATGTGATTATTGCGATCAGAATAACAAACAGACCCGCGATGATAAACAGAAAGGCAATACCTCTGCCTGGCCCAGTTCCAATAATTTGACCAACAGACGAAGCCAGTGCTCCCCCCTCCATCAGTAACGGATTAAACACATGGTCGGCCAGAAAACCAGCCAAACTGTACGCGATAATAAACCCGAGTTGTGACAGAATACCAATGATTCCCCATACCCTGCCCTGCTTATCGTTTGCGATATTGTTTCGCACCAGCACATCTGCGCTCATATTGACAAACGGCAGTGATGACAGGAACAGAAAACCTGCGAAGATAATAAAATAAATGTTGGTGGATATCCCCAGAAGCGAGAAAGACAAGCCGCACAAAATCAGACCCATCACAAGTACACTTGCATATCTCTTTGTTATTGTAAATATGCCGATGCACAAGCTGCTAATCAGCATGCCGATGGCACTAACAGACTGAAACGTTCCAAGTGTCTTTGCATCCGTGAATGACAGAAGCATCGGACCAATGAGTGTCTCCAGGAATCCCAGATAAAAGGTGACAAGTGAAATAATCACCACCAGCAACAGTACTCCCTTGTTGGTTACAACTTCTCTCCAGCCCTCTTGAATATCGGTGATCCAGTTTTTTCCTTCTCGATCCTCTCGCTCCACCTTCATGCTCTTCCGAATAACCAGCACAGCCAGAATGGCAACCAGGAATGTCAGAATATTAATGACCAGAATGACTTCAATGGTTGTTATACTAAGCAGAATGCCCGCAATGATGGGTGAAAACAGAAACTTCGAGGATTCAGCCAGTTGTACAAGACCGCTGCCTTTTGAGAATTGATCCTTATCCAGCAGGTCCGTAGCAGAGGCCTTATATGCCGGGCTCTGCAACGCGGAAAACACCGAACTAAAGGCCACTCCCACATAGATATGCCATAATTGGATATCACCTGTGAGCATAATGGACAGAATGAAAATCAAACCGGCTGCCGACCCCAGGTCGCCGATAATCATCATCGTTCGACGGTCGAATCGGTCTGCCAGTACACCTCCAATAGGTCGAAGCAGGATATTCGGCAGAAACGTGAATAAGGTAATCAATGCAACACTTGTTGCCGTATTCGTTTTTTCGAAGGCATACACCCCCAGGGAGAAGGCTGTAAGTCCAATCCCAATCATGGAGATGAGCTGACCAAACCATACTACCAGAAACTTTTTAAATGATTTTTGAACGGTATGTTCCATGGATGATACTCCTTTCTCGGCTAACCTTGATTCGGAAAATAGAGACGAGTGACGTAGGCGAAGCTTCCTTTTTCTGCTCCCAGCACACGTTCCATAATATGTGTGAATGCTTCAACCTTTTTTTGGAGTTCTTCCTCCTCCCATTGAAAGATGCCTCGATCCAGCAAAAATTGTGAAGATACGAGCAGGAATTCGATGGATTCCTTTGGGTTAGGTGTATGAAATACCCCCTCCTGAATGCCCTGCTCTACCACCTCGGCCAAGATGGGACTTAATCGAATTACCGTCTCTACAAGACTCTTTTGGTGCATCTCCACATTATGAACACTGTGCAATTGCTCGATGAGATCATGTTTTCTGCCGTCAGGCTGATTCTGCGCCATCATGATGCGAAAAATTTTGTCATGGGCGTCCAGTTTGGGGTCGGACACCACGTGCCTGGCTGATGCCTCCCCGCTCAGAATAAAACGCATAACGATGGCGTTCATAACCTCTTCCTTGGACTGAAAATAATAATAAAATGTACCCTTGGCAATGTTGCATGCCTGTAGGATATCCATGACCGTAGCTTTGGTATATCCCTTTGTTACAAACAGAACCTCGGCAGCATCCAAAATCTCGTTCCTGCGTTCTTCCGGGTTTTTTATCAGTCTCATATCCTGGCCTCCGATACGTTCGACCGACTGTCGGTCTATTGTAGTCATGGAGTTCTTTTTTTAGAACCCCATTTCAGTCAACCATTGCGCCAAATGGCTTTCCCTTGTTTTTAGATCCTGACGCTCTCTTGCATATTTTCCAATATTTCTGTCTGCAACCAGCTTACCGTCCATCATAAACAGTACACGTTCCGATCTGGCAGCGACTTTCACATCATGGGTCACCAGCAGAATGGTTGTACCCGTTGCATTAATATCGCCCAGAATATCCATGATCTCATACGTTGATTTGGAATTCAGCGCCCCCGTTGGTTCATCGCCGAATAAAATATCTGGATTATTAATCAGCGCACGGCAGATGGCAATCCGTTGAAGCTGTCCGCCTGAGGCTTGGGTGATGTTATGCCCAGCCAGCTCATCAATCCCCATTTTTTTCATTAATGACATCGCCCGTGTATTAATCGTTTCTCTGCTGCTATTCTTGGCCAGATACGCGGAAAGTACGATATTGTCTAATAGATTCAGATTCTTGAGCAGATGAATATTTTGAAAGATGAATCCCATCTTGGTCAAACGTAGACTTGCCAGATCCCTCTCCTCAAATGCCGATATTTTTTTGCCATTAAAATAGACACTTCCAGCACTAATCTGATCCATACCACTTATGTTGTACAGTAAGGTAGACTTGCCTGAGCCAGATGGCCCCATGATGGAAACAAATTCTCCCTTTTTTAATTGAAGGTTGATATCTTTTAAGATGTTATGTTCTTCATTCTCGCCGATCGCTACGGATTTATTCACGTCTTTAGCCTCAAGTATAGTTGTCATCGTTGATCCTCCCTATTCGACAATCATTTTGGATATGCTCGTTTCCTTGATCGATTGGATGCTAATCCATGCTGTCAGTACAATCGTGCCTGCAAGTAACAATGGACACAAAACATATGCCTGTAACGGGTCAACAACAAAAACAATATTGGAAGCACCGAACGTCGACATAATGGCACTAACTAGCAACGGACCCAGCGTATTGGACAATATCGTTCCAGTAACAACCCCTAAGATTAATATGACAAGTGACATCACGACATACTTGAACTTGATTTTAGACAAGGCAAACCCAAGACTTCTTAGTACAGCAATGTCGTTGTTGTCCTTGGCTACTAACATCTGAAGGAACAGTGCTGTAATTAAAATAGATATGAAGACACCGATGACCAAGGCCAGCATCGTCACCATTTTCAATTGTTGGATGGTTCCGCCTAACGTCTGATCCAGATAACCTTGAAGATCGGTTACTTTGGCTGGCGAGAAAGCCGCCTCATATTCAGCAATTTTGGTAGCCATGTCCCCGCGATTATTCAGATCCATACTGACCACGTACCACAACACACTATCCTTGTTGTAAGGCAATAAGGCCTTCGCCGTTTTCCCACCATTCGTAACGTCCTGGTATATTCCGCTGACCGTCATCATCTGGTCCTTGCCATTAACCAGCAAAGTAAGTTGCTCACCAGTCTTCAGGCGCAGCTCGCTACTGTTGGCATCAGATAACGCAATTTCATTCTCGGTTGTTGGCGCATTACCGCTAACATAAGACAATGGGAAAATACTGAAATCCCCAGTTTCTACACTCAGATTGTCGTAACTTCCTTCCGCATTTTTAATCTTGAACTGGCTTGTTACCAATGGGGAATACGTTTTGATGTCTTTATCATTTTGGATCTGAGCAACCAGATTGTCATAACGCTGCTCCACATCATCTGTGTGCCTCAAGTCAATGCGAATATCACTTTGTCCAACACCCATATAAGAGATAAAACTTGGCGCCTGCAAAGTGTTCAGGAAGTTGACCGGCACAATCATGATAAATGAACTGACTACAAAGACGAATAACAATAATCGGAACATCTTGATTCGCTGTATCACTTCCTTCAGACCAAGAAAGACAGGTACGGAAGACCAGCGATTGCGGGACAAACTAAGCCGGTTTCGAATGATCTGGGTATCTCCCAGGCTCCCGGTACGGAGAGCATCCACCGCGGAGATGGAACGAAAACGCCGCAGTACCGTTCGACAGAACAGAACAACCATGGCAAATATTATTCCAGCGGCTAATAACGGAATCGCGAAATGCAACAGGGTTGCAGGTGCTTTTCCCATATACAACATGATGTTGGAAACAAATAGTCTGTTAACGCCAAGTGATGCAATGTAACCAAGCACGGATGCAAATCCGGCCATAAATACATACTTCATCAGATACAGTCTCTTAATATCCTTCTCTGCGATTCCAATCGCTTTCATGACACTAATCTCACGATAATCCTCTTCGATGGTCGCAAGCATCGTGAATCGGATGCAAAGCATCGCAATCAGAATCAGCACAAGACTGACCAAAATAATAACGGCTGCAATAACTCCGTCGGTCATGGCATTCAATACCTGGAACAGCCCATAGGTTACGACTGGACCCGCGTTGGGAAGTCCGGCATTTTGGTAAGCCTGGGTAAATTCACTTGTCAGTCCGGGATCGGTCAACCGGAATTCAATGAGATACTCCATCTCTCCGACGCTCTGCTTCAGTTCCTGCAAATTCCCTGTACTCACAATAAAACGTTTGGAGTGCACAACCGATGGATTCATCTGAGCATCACGGACAAAATCAACGATGGTGTAAGAACGCTCAAATTGACCATTATCGATCCGAACCTGGTCGCCCACGCTCAATTTTTTTTGCTGCATGTAATATACCGGAACCGCGATCTCGCCATCGTTCACCTGAATAATCTCACTGTCCAGATTCAACAAATAGTCGAAACCCTGATTCTGTGTAACAAAGTCAATGTCCATAACACTGTTCTTTTCGGACTCTGCTCCGAGAAACAGATTAGAGCCGTCAATGTTGACCATTTCCACAATCTGATGCTGCTGGACCATGGCATTTTCTTCAGCCCATGTGTTCACTTTGGCCTGATCGATCTCTCCGGCATGCATTTGCACAAAGTGTGGTGTTTTGGATTCAGAAAATAGATATTGGATGGAACTCGTCAGTTCCATAATCATTCGTGACCCCGAAGATACCAGCAAGGCGGCCAGCAGTACAAAAATAAACAACGCAGCCGTAATCCCTTTTTTTCTCGTTATATCGTTTCTCAGCATTCGTAGCAGCATAAACGAACATGGCTCCTCTCATCTACAAGTTGTTCCTATTTATCTGGAGTCATAAAGCTTGTCAGACAATGCGCCACCGTTGAAGGTTGATGCATCATGAACATGTGAGCACCCTCTTTGATGGTTTGAAGCTTCATGGATGTGCCAAAATATCGGCCCCATCTCAACGCTGATTGAAGGGTAACGGTACGATCCCGTTCTCCCCACAGATACAATACCGGCAATGAGAGCGGCTCATATTCAAGCGTTGCTGCAGATTCCAGCATCCTGAAATCCGCCCGGATGACGGGCAGAAAATAATTCAATAATTCTTTTTCATGTATCAGTTCTTGCGGAAGAGCTTCATAGGAAAACAGATGATCAATCAGATTCTCGTCTGACATCTGATCATAATTCTGCATCCCGCATTCGTCAGGCGTGTTGCAGGCAGATAACACAAGCCGTAGCGTTTTAGCTACATCTGGACGTTCCTGACATAAGCGCTGCGCAACGAAGTAGGCTGTAATTCCTCCCAGACTATGTCCAAATAACAGACTGCCGGGCTGTATAACATCCAGCAGTTTGCTGGTATACAGTTCTACGAGTTGCTGCATATGCTCCAGGGGAGTTTCGGTGTTCAGACCATGACCCGGGGGCGTAAACGCCCAAATTTCCGTGTCAGGAAGGTACGGCACTAGGGGCTGAAAACTGTTGGAGTTGCCACCGAGATAAGGAAAACAGACCATTTGTCTGTTTCCCTCCCCCTTTTGTAGCTGCTCCAAATAGATCGGTTCCATCACTTATCCACCACCATAACCAGGCTTACTTTCTTTCCAGAACATATGCAGGGAATGTCTGAAGTGAAGTATCCACATTTTTACGCTTGAAAATGACATGTATGACAATAGCCGATATTGCAAAAAAGAAGAATTGCATAATTTGAACTTGCGGATTAAAGTAGTACAAATCAATTTGACTTCCTGTGGCTACAAGCCAGAATGCAAGCAGATAAAACAGAAGTGTACCTTTGGTTGCATTGAAGATATAACTTTGGAACACGATAAATGCCATAAGCTGAACAACGTAGTATATGTAAGTGGTTGAGGTGCCAAAAGAGGAAATCAAGTATCCCGGAAGCACCCATAATCCGAACAACAGGCCGGTAATCAGACCACTTGTTATATTATTTTTTAACTTCCCTTGCAAGAATGGAAGCAAAAATCCGATCCAGCCAAACAGCCCACCAATCAGCCCCGTCTCCTTGATCAGATTCACAATCCCCAACCAGATCATTTCAGGTACACTATATGTCAGTTCAGGGACCGGTATGCCGAATAACAAGGAACCAAAGTGCATTGTTGATGCAAAGATGATTGAAATTCCAATAATGAGCGGTATCCAGAACAGGTCCTGTCTGCGCGGAACCAACTTCATAAACATTCCTTTTAATGCTTCCGTTCCGCCCATCACATAACATGTAATTAATCCGGCAATGGAAGGTGAATACAGAGCAACGATCGCAAGTGGATGCATCAAGGTTAACTCACCTGTTATGGGTACAATAAAATCCGCAAAGAACATGAACAAACTTGCGATTCCATAACATGTGCCAAAGGAAATTCCCAAAAACAAATACATATATTTGTTGGACGGGCTGGTTGCCGGACTTGTGACTGGACGAATGGATGCCTGATTAGCTGTAATCATAGTGCCGCCTCCTTCTCAGTCAACTTTCTCTCAATAAGATCATGCAAACGGTTAATCGTGCAGAAATTAGCCAAATCCAGATCTTCATTTGCTATCTCAATCTGGAATCTACGCTCTACAAAGTCCACCAAACGCATCGCAAAGAGCGAATTGACGAACCGCTGCTCAAAATAATTGTCATTATCATTAATTTGAGTGTCCTCATGATCCATGGTGAGGTTGTTCCCGATAAACTCCCGAATTTCCTGACGATAATCCACTGCCCTTCCCCCTTGTTATTGATGTTGCCCCTCGGGCACTAAAACCTCAATGTAATCTGGAAAATCTACAGCCTGCTGCAAATCATGATGAAACAGTACTCTTCCTTCCTGATCTGCAGATTGCTGCTGGAAACCGGCAAAGCGATAGCTGATATTCATCATCCGGTTCCTTCCGGTATCCCTGAAGTCCGCAAGCATCTGTTTGCCCTGCTTCTGAGCTTCACGCATGATATACGTTAGCAGTACACTCCCTGCTCCCCTGGACATCACTCTGCAAGACATCAGAAGCATGTTTAGCCGCCATACCTTCTGCTGCATGTGAATTAGTGCAAGCCCAATTTTGCCATATGTCCCGTATTTGTCTTCGAGTTCACACACCAATAACATATGGTCCTGCGAGGTCATCAGTTGGTGCAGCTCCTCGTAACTGTAGGTAATTCCCGTTGCATTTAGTTGATTGGTGCGAACGGTAAGTTCCTCTGCACGTTGAAGATCATCCTCAGTAGCCTCGTAGATGGAAAATTTCATGCCAAGCGTAGCCAGAAATTGTTCTGAAGGTCCCTCATACTGTTCCTCAGCCTGTTTACGGAGCGTATCCGCCTGGTACATCTGCCTTCTGCACGCAGAGTCGGCTGTAATGAATCGAGGCATCAGCCTTGGGTCATCAAGCATGGTTTCATATTGATCCGCATGAAGTACCTGGATGTCAGCATGTACACTTTGCACTTCTTCCAGTTCAAAAGGTTGATCATCCACAAACAGAATGGCATCCATGCCGATATTAATGTTCTGCTGAATCCGCTGAACAGAGACGGACTTCGCATCCCAATGGATTTCGGGATATAGAAAATATTCGGCGATGCCCAGTTCGTTTAGTTTCGCCCAAGCCAGCTCTGCATCATTTTTACTGGCAACAGAGTGCAAAATACCTCGCTGGTCCAGTTTTTCAATCACCTCCTTTAAGCCCGGCTTCAGTTGCACATCTGCAGATTCAAGCAAAACCCCATCCCATATGGTGTGGTCCAGATCCCAAACGATACACTTGATATCCTTGAGCTTTTCCATGGTCATGCCACCCTTCATCATTAGTAGGCATAGAATCCTTGACCCGTCTTCCGCCCCCACTGTCCTGCATCAACCATTTTCTGCAACATCGGACAGCATCGGAATTTGGGGTCCTGATAGCTGTCGTACAATACTTTCAATGAATGCACGACCGTATCTAGACCAATCAGATCCGCCGTCTCCAGCGGCCCCATCTGATAATTGAAGCCCTTCTTCATAATGGCGTCCACCTGCTCGGGTGTAGCGATTCCATCCTGTACAATGTACGCCGCTTCATTCATTAACAAGTGCGAGAGGCGATTAGAGACAAACCCGGGCAGATCCTCTATGACAACTGGACTTTTATCAAGAGTTTCCAAAAACGCTACCATCTCATGTTCCGTACCCTGTGTTGTATGATGTCCTTTGATCACCTCCACCATGGATTTAACGGGAACCGGATTCATCAGATGCACCCCAATGACTCGACCTGGGTCAGGCAAAAATGAAGCGAGCTTTGTCACGGAAATACAGCTTGTATTTAGCGCAAATAAAACATCCGGACGAACCTTGTGGGATAGTCGTGCATAAACTTCCTTTTTCAACTCCAGGTTCTCGGTTACATTTTCAATAATGATACTTGCCTCTTCCACACCTTCATCTTGTGTCTGGAACGAGATCCGTTCCATGATCTGATCCAGGGGCACCTGACCGTACCCTTGCTTCAGAAAGCAAGCTGAACGATATTCACGACGTATAACATCAGGGGCGTGTTCGATGACCGACGCCGAAATATCCTGCAAAATTACACGATAACCAGCCCTCGCGACATCCAGTGCTGTGGCACATCCCATCACCCCTGCGCCAATGATTGCAATGAGTCGATTATGCATACCTAATCACCTCCTTATTGAGCTACCATCAGATCAGCTCGTCGTAGATCTCTTTCATTTCTGCAAGTGCTGCAGGGACACGCTCACGGAACCAGGCAACATCTTGCATATCAAGCAGGATATTCGGATACATCCGCGAGAGCGTAGATACCAGAACACCGTGCTCAGCAAGCTTGCTATTTAACAAAATATCAAAAGACATCAATTCAAACGTATAATCAGCCGTATCCGTAAGCGGCTCCGTGCAGCAGTGATAAGAAGCACAGCCAGACGGCCCTTGAACAATTAAAGGCAGACCTACCTTCACTGCTTCCTGGCAGAGTATGTCATGCATCATCTCAGCGTGGCGGTTCATGCTGTGCATCGCCTGTCCTCCATTGCGGCCCAACATTTCCAGCGTAGCTTTTACAGCAGCTGTACCTAATGGATAGCCATTAAACGTACCCGCATGAATGACTTTTTTGTCTACAAGCAACTTCATGATATCCGCTCGGCCAACCAGGGCTGACACCGGAACTCCGCCACCCGCGATTGCCTTCCCAAGTGTAGTCAGATCGGGCGTTACACCGAATAACTGTTGGGCACCACCGAGACCCATACGGAATCCTGTTATAATCTCATCAAAAATGAGCACGACCTGGTACTGATCACATAACTGTCTGACTTTTTGCAGATAACCCGGAGCAGGCATGACTCCGCCTCCATTTACACAAACCGGCTCCATGATTACTGCTGCAATGTCGTCTCCATGCTGGCGAAATAGTTCCTCCAGACGGGGTGCGTCATTCCATGGCAAGAGGTAGGATTGAGATTCCATGGCATCCCTTGCCCTCCCCTTTGTTCCTTTCATGTCACCAGGATAGTCTGAAGGTACAGGCAGACCTGTACGTGCAGTCTTGCCACCCATAATATTGTCCGCATTGCCATGATAATGGCCTTCAAAACGTACAAAGCGATTTTTACCTGTCCACGCCCGGGCAAGACGAAGTGCATTCTGGACAATCTCCGTGCCTGATAACCCAAAACGAATCATCTCTGCTGAAGGTACATATTGATGGATCAGTTCCAGAGCCTCTGCATCCAGATCGCAATGACTTACGGAAAGAACACGGTCAATGGTATCCTTCAGACACTCGTTATACTCCTCGTTGCCGTGGCCAACAATGAGGGCACCAAAGCGCGCATATAGATCCAAATACTCGTTGCCGTTCATGTCCGTCACTCTGCTTCGGGAAGCATGCTTGAAATGGAGCGGCGTCTCTTCCCAAGGAAGGTGAAAATTATAGTGCACACCTCCAGGCAGCCATTGTTTCACCCGCTGATTGTACTGCATCATCTCCGTGATCATCCCTTATCGCCTCCCCCACTTGTCTGGTTTACTGCTTCATATAGCTCCAGTAACCTGGACCGATCTTGCGGATCATCCAGCGAATAGGCTGCAGGCAAGGTCTTATTCTCAGCCAGCATATTTCTTACGCTCTGGCCTGGACCGATATCGATCCATACCGTCGCTCCCAGATTTTGAACGCGTGCCAATGCCTGATTCCAACGAATGGGTTGCAAAAGCTGGCTACTCAACAGCTTAGGAATGTCCTCGGCTCCGCGAATGAACTCACCATGTACTGTAGAGCAGATGGGAAACACCGGTGCAGAGAAGGAAATCCCTGCAAGCATCTCTTCAAGCTCAGGCTGAATGAACTGCATCAACTCGCTATGATAAGGTGCATCTGCCTTCATTGGCATCATGCGAAAAGGAATGAATTCCCCACCGTAGCCATCCACCTGATCATCCAGCAGTTGAAGACCCTTCACAGTACCTGCGACGACAAACTGTCCCGGTGAATTATAACCGGAGATCGTCACATACTCGTTCTGACGAATATTCCCGACTAATTCTTCAAGCGCTTCTTGGGTTACATCAACGACAATACCCGCTCTTCCTTTTTGCTCCTGAATGGAGCGATGCATCAATGCACCACGCTGAGCTGTAAAACGGATGCCATCAGCAAATCGCAATGCTCCCGCCGCTACTAAAGCCGAAATCTCACCCAAACTGTGACCTACTGCATAATCTGGAGTCATTCCAGTCCGGCGAACAAATGAGTCAAATAAAACGTAGCTTGCCGTCAGTACAGCAGGCTGAGCATATTCAGAGACCGTCAATTGATCCAGGGTCCCTTCCATAACCAGTGCCTTCAAATCAAATCCGATCACCTCGCTCGCTTCCGCAAAGATCTGATTCGCCTCCGGCTCACTGCCCAACAACTCGCTGCACATTCCGATATACTGGCTTCCCTGGCCGGGAAATAGCGCACAGAACGTCATACGCTACCGCCACGCTTGTAATAGGCTTTTAATCCGTAATGCGAGATCATCTCCTGCTGCATCTGAGAGGAACCTTCAATAATCTCCAGAATTTTGGCTTCCTTATACAGCCTGGCAACAGGATATTGGTTACTAATTCCGTTCGCACCATGAACCTGTAGCGCATCACTTGCAACTTCAACAGCAACTTTGGACGTAAAATATTTGGCGATCGTTGTCTCCATGGCGGCCTGCGGGTCCTTGGCTTCTCTCAGCTCGGCTGCCCGTAAACATAATGCTCGTGCTGCATGGACTTTTGTCACCGCATCTCCAATCATGCCGCGAATCAGCTGAAAATGACTCAGCTTCTGATCAAATTGCTTCCGCTTCCTTGAGTAAGTCACCATGGCATCCAGCGCTTCCTGCGCAATCGCCAACCCTGCCCAGGCAATGCTATATCTGCCCTGGTCCAGCGCCCCGGTTACGATGTACTCAAAACCTTCATTCAGACGTCCAATAATGTGATTCTTTGGTACACGCACCTCATGGAGATCAATCTCAGCTATACCTGTCTCTCCCGCAACCATGACACCTTCAATAGGTTGGGTCTGTACACCCTCAAACTGGCGTTCGACCCAAAAAGCAGTGCTTCGTCCCTGATTCGAGGCAATAATGATAAATACATCTGCCAGATGTCCAAACGTGATCCACTTCTTTTTTCCATTCAAAACATAACAGTCCGATTCTTCTCTCCACTCGGTCTTTACACTTTTGGCATCCGAACCAACTTCCGGTTCAGTCAGGCCAAAGGCAGCGATCCATTCTCCCTTCACCAACTTGGGCAGCCAGGACGATTTTTGCTCAGGCGTTCCGAAACGTACCAAAGTTTCACTTACAAGTGAAGTATGTACCGTTAACAAGCTGCGAACGGCTGGAAGAGCCTTGCCAAATACTTCAGTCAACAGCCCGTACGCCTTAGGGCCGAGACCCATGCCGCCATATTCAGCCGGGATCGAGGCAGCCAAGTAACCTTTTTCAGCCATGGCACGGATCAACGTTCTGGGAATGGCTTGCTGCTCTTGAATTTGTTGAGCATAAGGACGAATTTCACGGGCAGCAAACAATTCAGCTTCATGAATGATCTCTTGCTCTACATCCAATTCAATCATTCGGCAACCCCCTCTTGAAGAAGAGATTCATTGAGATAAGCGGCGAATTCGGCAATTGTTTTGTATTCAAACAACGCAACCGGACTGATGTCAACTTGAAGATGCTTACGCGCACGATTAATGATCTTGAGCGCCTGCACAGATGAGACACCAATTTTCAAAAAATTCATCTCTTCATCGATGTCCTCTGGCTCCTGATTCAACGCTGCAGCAATCTCGCTTTTGAGAAAAAGCTCAATTTCTTCTTTTGTCATATCATGACCTCCGTTCCCTGATTCACATCTATCCAATGTACATACGGCTCGAATGGGTGTGCTGGCAGATGTACGATCTGGCCAGAGCCATTTGGATGTAACTGTTCCCAATCCAGGGCAGCACCACGTACATAAAGCTGTCCCAGCAATAAAGCAAGCTGATCCTCCATGGTAAGTGTCGGCTCGGCAGACAGGCGGATGAAGCTCTCCTTGCCACTGTATTCAAGCTGCTGCACTGTCTGATCTGCAGCAATCATAATTACAATGTCGGCGTTTGGCATCTTGCCAGGTGTGTCTTGCAGACTGTCTAACGTCACTCTGTTGTTCACTGGAGTGGATTGGCTTGCATGAGCGCTGTGATGTTCCTCGCCATCCAGATGTAAACTGGATACAAGTTCCTCTCCTGCAGCTATTCCTCGAATCTCTTGAATGGAAGGGACCAGACGTACAAGTGTCTCAAGCAAAATCACCCAGTAGTTCAAGGTTGATACCGTATCTTCATTAGAATCGTCTGGCCTGATTACCTTACGAGCTTGAGCCTCATCTTCTCCGCGAATCTCATGCCCCCCAACCACAATATTGACACGAGCAGCTCGGTTTCTAGGCTTGAAGCCAAATTCCATCTCTTCGATGTTCCACTCTCCGGTTGAGCTGACAGCTACTGCTGCACGATACCGATAATGTTTTCTATATCTGTTCCGGGTAAAACAAAGATCCTCTAGTGCCAGGTCCGCATGTTTCTTCACATATTGCTCCGTGTTATCAATCAGCTTTTTTAAAGCCTGCTCTGATTTGGCAGAGAACGTTAATAATTGGCCGCGTGCCGGGGCAGCTGCACGGACAGGGGCTTTCCATTCTTCCAGCACAATGTGGGCATTCGTACCTCCCAGGCCAAATGAACTGATGCCTGCCTTCCGTGTTTTTCCTTCAGGTACATCCCACGTTTTATGCTCGCTAACGATATGGAACGGCGATTGCTCCAGTCGGAGGGCCGGATTCGGATTATCCATATGCAGACTTGGTGCCAGTTCCCCATGCTGCATACTGAGAAGAACCTTGGCAAGACTGGCTCCACTGGAGGCTGCAAATAAATGACCAATATTGGTTTTGACTGAACCTAACCCAATCGAATTGTCGCTTGTATATCCCTTTTCCCGGAACAGTCGGAGCAAGGCATTCACCTCAATTGGATCTCCAATCCTTGTCCCCGATCCATGTGCTTCAATATAAGAAATCTCGCTGGGGTTTAGGTTGGCGTCGCGATAAGCGGCACGGAGTACCTCATATTGCCCCTGAGGGTTGGGTGCCATAATGCCCAGGGAATATCCGTCGTTATTCACCGCTGTCCCGCGAATCACACCATAAACATGTTTATTGTTGCGAATTGCCTCTGTTAGCGGCTCCAGATATACAACAACAGCACCTTCTCCCAAGACTGAACCATCTGCTTCCCGGTCAAATACCTTCGTATGTTGAGTGGAAGAACAGATTCCAGCATTGCGTGATAGTTGATGAACATGCGGTGTAGCCAAAATGTTCGCTCCGCCTACAACTGCCCCAGAGATACGCTTGTCCTGAATGGCCGCCACAGCTTGTGTCAGTGCTACCAGAAAAGAAGAACATGCTGTATCTATGGACAGTGCCGGCCCTGTAAAATTGTACATGTGTGAAATGGAGGCCGCTGCAATATTGGACATATTGCCTACCATAGCGTGAGAATGAACAGCCTTTCCAAGACTCCGGTTCATATAATCAATAACCAGATCGAAGTATGTGCTTGGGTTAATCCCTACATACACACCCACATCACGCTTATCCTCATGATCCACGAGCATACCTGCATCCTCCAGCGCCTCATGAGCAACTTCCAGCAGCTTCCGATGTTGCGGATCCATAAATGCAGCTTGTTCAGACGGGATCTCAAAGAACTCATGATCAAACGTATCCGGTTGCTTCAGTTCCCCAATCCAGTCATCCCAACCGGGTTGCTTGGAACGTGTTGCACGCTCTAAGCTAACCCGGTCAACACTATCTAACCCGTTAACCAGATTGCTCCAGAACTGCTCTTGGGTGTCGGCATCAGGCAGACGCAGAGACAGTCCGGTAATAGCAATAGCACGATGTACATTCAGGTGATTATCTGTTGTTTCAACTTGTTCAAAGTCCTTCGTTTCTGCTGGAAGTTCCTGCAGATATTCCACCATCTCACGTACTGTACTGCAAAAAACAAGTAGTTCTTGTCCTAATTCACGTCCCATATGTGCAGACAGCTTGTCAAGTAATTGATAAGAGAGAATGGAATTGCCTCCAAGTGCGAGAAAAGAAGTATCCATCTCAATCTTTCCTGCGGGCAATTGAAGAATTTCGGCCCAGGCTTTACGTACGGTATATTCCAAAGACGATGCGGAAACCGTCTCGTGTCCTTGCTGTTGTGAGTTTTCGCGAATCAGCTCTTCAATGGCCGCGATGTCCTTGGTAAATACTCCACGCTCATATTCGTTTCTCAGCATGAAGCGCTGGACCTTGCCACTCGTCGTTTTGGGAATAACCTTGATTGGGAGAACATGGGTGATCTCAATACCCAATCCAGCCCTCATACGTTGGATCAGATCCTGTCGTACCTCCAGAAACTGTGGAGCGCCCGATTTGTATTTAACAAATACAAGCAGCTCCTCTACTTGTTTGAGGCTGTTAAAGTGCCCGACTACCGTCAGATTGCCTCTCGGAATGCTGCTATTCTGGTACAAAATCTCTTCAAGATCATGCGCATAATGGTTCTGTCCCCGAATAAACACAATGTCCTTGATTCGTCCGCTTACAACAAGGGAACCATCAGCCATATAACCCAAGTCTCCAGTGCGAAGCCACCCATCCACATACATTTCACGATTGATCTCGGGAAGACTGTAATATCCGGAGGTTACCGATTCCCCACGGATCTGGATTTCGCCAACAACCCGCTCATCCAGCACTTCCCCCTGTTCATCCGCAATCCGGATCTGAATCCCTGTCATGGGATATCCTTCATGGACAAATTCGATCACATCCGAAGTATGGCTATCACTGCTAGGCAGCTGGACTGGCACAGCCAGTCCTTCCTGCACCAGTCGCGAACGCGAAATACGTTCAATTCGCGGCTCTTCCCCCAGTCTGGAGGTACATACACCTACTGTCGCTTCTGCCATGCCATACGCAGGAAACATCATATTGGAACGATAGCCACAAGAGCTGAATTTTTTGACAAATCGCTCGATAACAGACGTTGATATAGGCTCTGCACCATTCAAGGTCATACGCAGTGAAGACAGATCAAGCGTTGAGAGCTTGGAATCCGGGATCTTCTGAACCATCCATTCGAAACCGAAATTGGTACAGCAAAACCATTTTCCCTGATGCTCCGTAATCTTGCGCAAGAACAGATAAGGCGACCGTACGAAGGTATAAGGTGACATCACCATGATGTTGGCTCCACTCAGGACGGGTGTCAGATGCTGTCCAAATATCCCCATATCATGCGTATGCGGCAACCAGGTAAACACATTATCTCCTTCTTCAGCTCCAAGAAAAGTCTTGCATGCAATACTGTTGGCGATAATATTGTGATTGGTTAACTGCACACCTTTGGGAATTCCCGTGCTTCCTGATGAGAATTGCAGGAACACAATGTCATCAGGAGAGGTTGGGCATAGATCAGCCATCTGCTGGCCTGCTTGAAGCTGGTTCACGCTAATCAACATAAGACCTTTGAATACCGGACTTTCCGCAAGTTGCTTATACTTGGGCATGTAGGCTTCCTCGACGATAACGACTGGACGCCCGAGTACCTCCCACACTTTCGTGAATTTCTCCAGACCGGCTGAGCCTGGTTCCCAGGCAGCCGGAGGACTAACCGGGGCGACAATAATGCCCCCCAGCATACAAGCCCAAAAGGTACGGTAAAATTCCTGTGACTGGTCAATTTCCAAAATAACAACCTGTCCTTGTTGAATGCCTTTCTCCTGAAGAGACTGCAGGTACTTGCGCGCCTGCATCAGTAATTCAGGATATGATTCAAACTGTTCGTCACCTGAAGAGCTGATATAGGTCATTCCCTTTTCTGGATGAGTATCTGCAATGTAGATTAGCATCTCAGCCACTGTTGAATAATGTTCTGGCACAATCAGCTCGGGTCCTCGCTGTATGGATTTACTGGACATGTTGCACCTCCATTGCCTCATTGTGAACTACCACTCTCACATCGCTACCAAGCTTGTCATCAATCAGCTGTTTCATACGTTTGATGTCCAGACCAGCCTGACAGGCCAGATGTACGTACAGACACTCTTCGTCGTAGCGAATAACCCATTCGAATTGGGCGAGTCCCGAATTCGAATCTTGGTCATCCGACGACTGAGACGACATTGGGATCGCTTCGCTACTGGAGATGAAGCCTTGATAATTAAACAGAATCATCTGACGCGGCTCCTGTTCTGCTTGCCTGTAGGCAGTTCCCAATTGTTCCTGTATGCCATCATATTGTGCCGAGAGGGAAGAATCATGTGTAAGTGCCATAAAGTTAATGCTGTGTTGCTTCGTAAATTCCAGACGTTTCAACAGATCTTCCTGTGTGAATTCACTGTCTACCAGCACTGGAATCAGATCAAGGAATTCTCCCACATAATCGTAGTAGGATTCTTCGCCATACTCCCTTCCGTAATGGACCAGGGCTATTGGCAATTGGCTTATATTCAGATAAGCCGCAATGATGTTGGAAAAAGTTTCAAAGCATGTCCACCAAACCTCTGCAGGCTCCTTCCCTGCAAGGGACAACTCGACAGTCATCGCTGAAGGCGACAATGTTTCTGTTTCCTTCAACTTGTTCATGACGATGGCGTTACATCTCTTCCATGTTTGAAGTGAAAATTGTTTCTCTATTTCATCTTCTGATACCCCTATGGGGCCTTGAGACAGAAAATTTACATAATCCTCATAATTTCGTACTTGGTACAGAAGATCACTCTCGATCTCTATACCTTGCGGTCTATATAATGCCTTCGACTCAAGTTGCTGCTTGATGATCTGGGCACTCATACCATCAAATGCAAGGTGATCAAAACTCCAAATCAGCTTATGCTCCGTGGCTCCTGTACGCAAAATACACAGACGCCAAGGTAGTTCATTCAACGTATACGTTTTGTGTAACAGAGACTGAACCAGTTTGTACTCCAACTGCTCAATCGTAGCCGAAGCATAATGACGAATATCAAGATATGGGATAAGCTGTTGCAGCATGTCCGCCGCTAACGACATATCACATGGATGCCAATACAACTGTTCTTCCTCATATATCATGCTGTGCAGCAACTGATGCCGGGATATAACCCCAAGAATCAGGTTTTTTACAGCTTGTTCATTCAATTCGCCTTCCAGCGTTGTTGTAAATCCGCTTGCTCGTGAAATCGTAGAAGCATGTGCTTGTTGAATTGGAGATAGTGGGAATTGACCCATAGGGGTCATGCCCGCCATAAAAGATGAAACCTGATTGCAGCTGTTTAAGACATGCAGGACCAGGCTGTCCAGTTGTTTCTCATGAAGTGTTATGTCCTGTGGTATGACTATCGGGGACTGAATATGCAGGCTATCTTCGGACCAAACTGACGCCGGAGGATTAATGTCTACCAATTTGGCAAGTCCTCTAACTGTCGGATATTGGAATAATTCGTTCACATTGATGGCAATTCCTTCTTTTGCCAAAATTTGAGTGAATGCAATCGCTTTGAGCGAATGCCCCCCATTTTGAAAGAAGTGATCTTCCACACCAATGCCTGGATTACCCAGAATCTGTCGCATGGCGGCAAGAATGACACGCTCTGTTTTTGTTCGAGGTGAACTCACCTCCAGAGACCTCTGCTGCTCCTCAACCAAATGCTCGGACAATGCCCTTCGGTCCACTTTGCCATTGGCATTAATCGGAAGATGATCCATTCGAATAATGCGTGCAGGCACCATGTACTCTGGCAGCTGCTGGTGAAGTTCTCTTCGAATATACTCAGCATCTGTCCCAGTATCGGTTGTATAAAAAGCGGCAATGTATAGACTTCCTGATGGTTCTGTAACTGTCATGACAAAGGCATCACGAACTCCCGAAAGACGCTCCACGCAGTTGCCTATCTCCGATAACTCAATGCGGAAACCTCTAATTTTGACCTGGAAATCCGAACGTTCAATAAAAATCAGACTACCATCAGCCAGACGTTTGACGATGTCACCTGTCCGATACATTCGTTCTCCCTTGCGGAAGGGATCATCAAGAAAGTGTTTTCGGGTAAGATCCTCACGGTTAAGATATCCAATACCTACCGCATCCCCACTGATATACAGTTCACCTGGAACGTTGGGTGGCACAGGCTTCAGCTCATCATCCAGAACATACAAGGCTGTGTTAGACAGGGGGTAACCTATGGGCAGTGAGCCAGTATAAGGCTCTGTTTGCTGTAATAAGTGGTAGGAGGCAAAAAAGGTTGCTTCCGTTGGCCCATATCCATTTAACAGCCTGCCCGGCCCCACGCATGCAAGCGCTTTGTTGGCATGACTCACCGATGCAGCTTCACCACCAAACATCACTCTACGCACATTCTTCAAACAATCAGCATCCCAATCTACCAGCATATTAAACAAGGATGTCGGAATATAAAATACTGAAATCCGTTGCTGTTGGATGACATCCGCCAAACGAGCCATATCCAAAATGGTCTCTTTTGAGATTAATACAAGAGTAGCGCCATTCATTAATGAAGCAAAAATATCGAAAATGGAACCGTCAAACGCATAGTTAGAAATTTGCAGGATACGATCCTCTGGCACGACGGTGACAAAATTGCTATTTTTCATGACTTTGGTCACATTGCGATGACTCATCACAGTCCCTTTTGGGGTTCCTGTTGACCCTGATGTATAAATGATATAAGCCGGGTCAAGAGCAGTCTTGTTCATATGTTCAACGGACTCCTGCATGTCTCCTGAATCAAATGCTGCCAGTTCATCTGCCGGCACGATACAAGGAACTACAGATTGCCATGTGGAGGCATAAGCCGTTTCAGTCAATAACACAGCCGCATCGCAATCTTGCAAAATAAATTCAATTCTCGATGGCGGCGAAGCCGGGTCGATCGGGACATAACTGCAACCCACTTGGAGTGTAGCAAGAATACTGATCATCTGGTTCGGTCCACGGTCCAGAATGAGAGCAATACTGGAGCCTGATTTCACCCCTTGTCCAAGCAATCTGAACGCCAGCCACTGAACACGTTCATACAGATCCGCATAGCTCCATTCACCGTCTTCCCAGACCAATGCTGTCTTCTGTGCATGCACATGAACTTGTTCCTCGAATAATTGGGAAATGGTCGCATCTCGCGGATACTGGGCGGCATTATCGTTGACTCCGTACAGCAGCCATTCCTCTTCCTCCGGTGTAGTGATCTTAATCTGACCAATTCGTTCAGTATCCCCTGTTGTGATCTGAGACAGGATATACCGGAATTTATCCAGCATCAGTTCCATGGACTCGGCTTTAAACAAATCTGAGCGATAGTCAAGTTCAACCGTGTAACATTGTTTATGTTCGACCAGTGTCCAAGTCAGATCAAATTTGGCATCCACCTTACCTTCGACCCATGGTTCAAGCATCAGTTCCCCGGCTTCAGGATCATCGGTTCCCATATTAATGTAATTTAGCACCACATCAAATAAGGGGTTGCGGCTTAAATCACCGAATAGACCAAGTTGTTCCACTAGTGCTTCATAAGGATATTGTTGATGCTCATAACAGGATAACAGCTTGCCTCGCATCTCATTCAAATACGCCTCTGTGGAGCATTCTCTGTCCATGCTGGTGCGAATGGCAAGCATGTTCACGAACATACCCATAACGTTATTGAGTTCTGGCTTCTCACGCCCCGCAACCGCTGTACCAACGACCAAGTCGTCTTGACCCGTATACTTCCAGATTAATAGATTCAAAGTTGCCATAAACAACATATAGGGTGTAAGCCCTTGTTGAGTACAGAAGTCATTGACCTGTGTGCTTAACGACTCACCAAGTTCAATGGAACGTCTGTCTCCGCTGTAGGATGACGCGCCATGTCTTGGGAAGTCTGTAAGCAATTCAACCGGTGCAGGCATGTCCTCGAATTCCCGTATCCAAAAATCGGCGTCTTTAACAGATTGTCCATGTGACGTAGCTTCATCACGCCATTCCGCATAATCCTTATACTGAATATCAAGAGATTGCAATGTTTCTCCTCTGTACATGCGTGCAAAATCCTGCATCAGGATCGCAATGGAACTCTGATCCGAAATGATATGATGCATGTCGATGAATAAGATGTGTTCCTCTTGAGAAAGGCGAATGAGCTTAACACGAACCAATGGTGCGCTGGTCAGATCAAAAGGCTTGATCCATTCCATGACCTGTTCTAACCCTGCCGTTTCTAATTCCAGCAACTCCACCACGCTTGGAACCTGATCCTCCACAATTTGGAAAAGATCACCGTCAATCATTTCAAATCTGGTACGGAATGCTTCATGTCTCTCTACCAGTGCATCCATTATTAATCTGAATTGCGTAGGGTCAAGTTTTCCCCTTACCCTATAAGAGCTGGCGAGATTGTATGCCGTACTCTCACCTTTCATCCACTCATGCACCACATACATTCTTCGCTGTGCAGAAGTGGTCTTGTATTTCTCTTTCTTAGTTACAGGCAAGATTGGGTCCACTGAATCAGAGTCACTTGTAACCTGATGTTCAGCAATCCATTGAACCATGTGTTCAAATACAGAATGATCAAAAACCTCTTCCAGCCCCAAATTTAATCCAAACATTTCTTTAATCCTCGACGTCAAGGAAATCGCTTTTAATGAATGACCTCCAAGCTCAAAGAAATCATCTTCAAGGCCGACTGCTCCATTACCAAGCAACTCCTGCCACAATTGCGATAATACATGCCTTATCTCATCATCAGTCCGTTGAACCCTGACTTTCCCGGATGGAGATTGGTCTAATGTTGCGATAGAACCCGCTGCAACCTGCGACATACCTGCAAGCTGATACAACGCAACATCATGTTGATGAACAATGGGATCAAAGGAATACGTCGGCAGGGAGATTTTTTGCCTACGGCCCGTTCCGTTTAACTGTTCCCAATCCAACTCCATGCCAGAGCACCAGCAAAAAGCAAGTACTTTCATTAAATACACGTCTGCCTCAAGCAAGCTCTGACGATCTCCAGTAAGAGCAATGATGTTTGGCTCTGAAAATGAATCCGGGGCTGTTTGTTCTGTATCCTGCAGCTGATTCGAAACGATCCACAGCGTATGCCCAGCAGATTCAGAAAGCCTCTTGCGATTTAGCAGCGTAAACAGGAAATTTGGAGATAACAGTGGTGCAATACTCGACGCAAGATCTGTTACAGTTGCATCTGTCATCCTTCCTGTCAAAGCATCTGACAATGCTCCTTCTTCTAGTGACCAATGCTCCAGATTGTATAGAAGCCCCACGGCATGTACTGGATCAAGTGCATCACTAATAACCAACCCCACGAGTTCGCCAACGCCTTGTCCACAGACAGCATCTGGCTTGACACCAAGCTGCATCACGGTTTTATAAAGAGCATATTGCACAACAAAGCACTGCATGCGCTCAAGCCTTGAATCAGTTAACGATCGCCCTATGCCTTGGCGAATGGCATACTGTTCCTTGGACTCAAAGAGGTTCAGTATCTCTTCAAAGTGCTGTTTGAATATCTCTGAGACCTGGCTGCGATACACAGAAGCATATAGTTCCCGAATCTTGCGCGCTTCCCAACTTGCATTTCCGCTGAGATAAAACATGACCTTAGGCTTCCCATTCATCACACTTGCCTGTGTCTCAAACTCCACAGTTTGCTCGATTGACGGAATATAACCGTCTACAACGATTAGTGCTTTACGATGAATGAATCTGCTTCTTCCCTTCTGTAGCGTCCACGCAGCATTGGGCAACTGCTCCGGCAATGCATGGATCGCCTGTAGAACCGAATCGTATGTGCGTTCCAGCGCAGATTCACTCTTGGCTGAGAAGGGCAGCAGCAGCAAAGATTCATAACTCGCTTGGCTCTCCTGGACGGGCGGCTGCTCCAGAATGACGTGAGCATTGGTCCCCCCGATCCCAAACGAACTGACACCTGCTCGCAGGATACGCTTCGCGTCTTCTAATGGCTGTGGCTCCCTGTTGATATAGAAGGGACTATGCTCCAGCTCCAACATCGGATTCGTCCGATTCATGTGAATCTGTGGCGGAACCACCCGGTGATAAAGCGTCAGTACGGTTTTAATAAAACCGGCGACACCTGCTGCCGCATCAAGATGCCCAATATTGGCTTTCACAGAACCTAGAGCACAATAATTTCTACGATCTGTTCCCCATGACTGCCTGAGCGCTTCAATTTCAATCGGGTCCCCCAGTTTGGTTCCTGTTCCATGCGCCTCCAGATAGGAGATCTCTTTTGGAGACACTCCCGAACGATGCAGGGCTGATTGAATAACCTTGACCTGTCCGGCCACACTCGGTGCCGTATATCCAATCTTGTCCATGCCATCATTATTAATTGCTGAACCTTTAATGACTGCATAGATATGATCTCCATCTCTCTGCGCGTCGCGGAGTGACTTGAGCACAACCATTCCGCATCCATTACCAGACACCGTACCAGATGCCTGCTCATCAAACGGTCTGCAATGACCATCCTTTGAATAAATCATGCCTTCATGCCAGTGATAACCTTCTTTGAGCGGATAGGAGATAGAGACACCTCCCGCAAGTGCCACATCACACTCCCCCCGAATCAGCGATTCAGCAGCTTGGTGGATAGCGACCAAAGAAGTCGAACATGCGGTCTGTACGGCCATACTCGGCCCTCTCAGATTTAATTTGTGAGATACTCGGGTTGTAATATAGTCCTTTTCATTTAAAGTCATGGCTTCAAAAGCCTGTAACAAATTACCGGAGCGACCGAGAAATTGCACCATCCATGGTAAGCTCAGTCCACTTCCGGCAAACAATCCTATAGCTCCCTCATAACTGTAAGGATCACACCCGGCATGCTCAAGCGCCTCCCATGAGCACTGATGCAGCAGCCGTATTTGCGGATCCATCATGTTGGATTCCTGATGCGGATATTCGAAAAATCCGGAGTCAAAATACTCAGTATCTTGCAGTACACCTTTGGCCCGTACATAATCGGGATGTTTGAAGTCTTCCGGTCGTACACCCGCAGCGGTTAGATCCTCCTCATTCAGACGGGTGATACCGTCCTTACCTGCCATTAGGTTATCCCAGAACTCCTCAATATTTCTTGAGCCGGGAAAATGCCCTGCCATACCAATGACTGCGATATCCGACGAAGAAGAAATTCTGCTACTGTGTTCTGAAGCAAACGGAATACTCTGTTCCGGTCTGCTCTGATCTGGTCTTCTCTGTTCCACTTTGCTGTGTTCAACTGTGCTCATTACATACTCTTTTGGAGCTGTTGTCGGGTCCGGGTTCGTAACAGGATATCCAGCCGAAGCGATATGTCCGCTCTCCTCTTGTACCTGTTGTGTAACTGTCGGCAGCATCTGCTCAGCCACCAGATGATTGACCAGTGATGCAATGGAGGAATGCTCAAACAATTGCACCAGCGGAACGCTTTTATCCAGATAGGCATTCAGGCGATTATTGATCAGAATAAGCCCCAGTGAATTGCCTCCGATGTCAAAAAAGTGATCATGGATATTAATCGTATCCAGATTCAGTATTTCCTTCCACGTTGCAATGAGCATCTGCTCCAGATCAACTTTTGCCCGCTCCATTCCTTGAATCGATGAGCCATAGACCAGAGCCGGATTAGCCTTCTCTCCCGTTTCAAAATCAGCCAGACGCAGGGCATTGCGATTCAGTTTTCCATTAGGCAGCACAGGCAGATTTTCCAGACGAATCAAGCGAGAAGGCATCATGTACTGTGGAAGCCGCTGCTTTAACCAGGTCCGAAGCTGTACGTCTTCATCTCCCATAACGGAAGGCCCAATCCCAGGCTTCAGACTGTAGAAAAGGATTAATTGCAATGAATGTTGCTCGGCCCCTTCTACCTTAACGACAGCTTCTCTTACACGTTCATAATTCATCGCTGCCTGCTCAATCTCGTTCAGTTCAATCCGGTAGCCACGAATCTTCACCTGCTGATCTAACCGTCCCATTAACTCAACATCCCCATCCGGCAGTATACGGGCCAGATCGCCAGTTCGGTACAAACGGCCTCCCAAAACATTGGGGTTTGCAATGAATCGAGCATCGGTCTCAGCAGCATTGTGCAGATAACCGCGAGATAATCCTTTTCCTGCAATGCACAGCTCTCCATAACTTCCAGGTGGCAGTATTTCACCTTCATCATTCAGAATATAAATCTCTGTATTGGTAATGGGCTTGCCAATGGTAATCGCGGCTGTGTCATTCAATTCTTTTGTCGTTGACCAGATCGTAGTTTCCGTTGGTCCATACATGTTAAAGACTCGAGCGGGCGTAAGCCGCCTCAGATCGGTGAGGAGTCCCACAGGGACATTTTCCCCTCCGGTAAGAACACACCGCAGATTGCCCAGCGCCTGAGCGAATTCTGGATTTTCGACAAATGCCTTAATGCGTGAGACCGTGCTAAGAATGTGCGTAACACCATGTTCACGTATTCGACGTGAAGCAAGAGCCGGGTCAAGTTGCTCCTGCTCATTGGCCAGATACAGCGAATATCCGGTGCATAATGGTGTCCACACTTCAAATCCGAAAATATCAAAAGATATGGTCGTTACACTGATGATGCGATCTGTCTCATGTGCAAAAATATGTCGGTGCCTGATGTCCTCAACAAAATTGACCATCGCCTCATGAGTAATCATGACCCCTTTGGGACGCCCTGTTGATCCTGAGGTAAAAATCACACAGGACAGGTCCGAAGACAGGAGGCTTACGTCCGGGTTAACGGATGAGCGCACATCCTGGGCAGTGGGATCATACACAAATCGCTCTCCGCTAAAAGTCACTGTGCCTTCTTCATCAGGCGTACACAGCAATACGTTCATTCGGCTATCTTCGATCATATTCACGATGCGCTGCGGCGGAAAAGCAGGGTCCAGAGGCACATAAGCCGCCCCAGCTTTCAGCACCGCCAATAGCATAATGATCAACGATTCATCTCGTCTGGATAATATGCCTATAGGTTCATCCCGGCGCACACCTTGATCAATCAGCTTCCAAGCCAGCGTATTAGCTTTTTCATTAAGCTCCTTGTAGGTAAAAGAGGCTCCAGATGATACAAGGAGAGCTTTCTTGTCTGGTGTGTGTTCTGCCTGCAGCTCGAACAGCCGATGCAGACCCACCGCAGAAGTGTAATCCAGACGTGGACCAGCAAGCAGATGGACTGGGTGCTCATGAGAAATGTTTCTCTCAAACAGTTCGCTCAGAGACAGATTAGGCTGTTGTACAACCTCTTGGCAGAGTCCGATAAACTCCTGCATCATACCTTCAACTGTGTCCTGGCGGAACAGATCCAGCGAATATTCGATATATCCTTCAATCACCTGCTTCTCCCTGTTTTCTTGACAGGTCATTAACAGATCATAAGTAGACGTACCCGTCTCCACCGGAAAAGAACTGAATTGCAAACCATGAAGTTCAAGTCCATGCAAGTCCATGTTCTGATAATCAAAACAAACATCAAATACCGGATTTCGGTTCAACTCACGTGTCACGCCCAGTTGTGCCACAAGCTCATTAAACGGATACTCCTGATACGCAAAAGCATCCAGTGTATGTTGTTTGAGTTCACGTAAAAAATCAGTGTACGTACGATCAAACGTTGGAAAATTCCGCATCGCAATCATATTGACAAACATGCCTACCGTCTCTTTCCACTCCTCTTGCATCCTTCCTGCAACAGGCGTTCCTACCACAATGTCCTGCTGACCTGAGCGGTGTGCGAGAAGAAGATTCCACACACTTAGCATTACCATATACATGGATGCTTCGGATGAGGAAGCCAGCTCGTGCAAGTTTTGTGTTAACGAACGATTCAACGTGAAATGGAGACGTCCACCTTGCATGGATCGCTGTGATGGACGTTCATGGTCAAGTGGAAGCTCCAGCACAGGTAAAGAAGGGCCAAGATGGTCCAGCCAGTACGTTTGATGTGAAATGTATTCCTGTGAAGAGAGACGTTGCTGCTGCCATACCGCGTAATCTTTGTACTGCAATCGGACTGCATGCTCTTTGCCAAAATATAAATCATTGAAGTCACGAGTAATGATTTCGACAGATGTACCATCCGCGATAATATGGTGAATATCAAAGAATAGCAGGTGCTTGCGCTCGCCTATCTTAATCAGTTCAACCCGCATAAGCGGAGCACTCCCCAGATCAAAAGGACGAATCAATGTCTCGATCATCGCAGGCAACTCTTGGTCATCTGCCACATGCTGCTCTGCATAGCCCATACTTAAGCGAACCGAAGTTTGGATGATCTGAACGATCTGACCACCCCGTATCTCAAACGATGTTCTGAGCGCCTCATGATGCTGCATCAACTTCTGCAAAGCAGCCTCAACTCTTATACGGTCCAATTCACCTTCAATAATGGTTGCAGACGGTAAGTTGTAGGCCGTATTGCCTGGATCAAGCATCGCTTGTGTGAACATACGCATCTGTGCAGAAGAGATTGGATACGCATCCATAGTGGGTGCAGATTGAATGGTCTGTTGGTCCACTTTTGGTTTCGCCATGACGTAGAGATGCTCCGCCAGTTGAATAGGCGTTGAATGATTGAAAACATCTGCTACCTCAGGCTGAATTCCTAAATGAGACCGGATCCATGCAGACAAGCTGACTGCTTTGAGAGAATCTCCTCCAACCGCAAAGAAATTAACCTCTTCATCTAGATCATCGATGCCAAAAATCGTTCGATATGCGTCCAGGACAATCTGTTTCAGTTGGTCTGAACCACCAGTATAAACTGTCCCTTTTACTAGAGTAGAGCCACTTCCCTTACCCTGATCTGCATGCTGCCTATCATCCCCGGTACCCATTCCTTCCACTGCTGATGAGCCAGAAAGAGAAACACTGACAGGATAGGATTGTTTGTTGAAAACATAAGTAGGCAGAGAGCATTTGCGCCGTACCGCCTGCCCTTTGAGCACCTTCCAGTCCGGTTCAATGCCTTCGCACCATAACTCCGCAAGTCTGCGGTTCACATAGATACTATCCTGCTCCGTTTCCCTTACGTGACGTAGCATATTCAGTACCGTCTGGGAATCTCTTGATTGACTGTGCTGTCTGGCAAAGGAGCTTAGTGTTCGTCCTGCACCTACTTCAATTAATACAGCCCGCTCATCCTTCAACACTTCAGCCAGGTTTGATTCAAACAACACCGGCTGTAAAATATGACGGGACCAATAGTCAGGTTGTGTGATTTCATCTCCAAGCGCCCATGTTCCACTGGTATTGGACAGTAATGGGATCTGTGGCGTATGAAGTGAATGCTCTGCTAAATAACGTCTAAATTCCTCGGCGGCCTGATTCATCATTGGCGTATGGAATGCATGGGAAGTCTTCACACGAATGCACTTCCAGCCCAGTCCTTCAGCCTTGGTTTCCATCCGTGAAATGGCTTCAGCTGTCCCACCAATCACACTGGAACCTGTAGTATTCACCAGGGCAAGCCACACGTCTTCCTCCAGTTGTGACTTCACCTGCTGTGCATCCGCCATAATGGCAAGCATGACCCCGGGTTGTTGTTGCTGCATCAGACGTCCGCGAAGTCGAACTAACTTGACAGCATCTCCAAGTTCGAATACACCCGCTACCGCTGCGGCAGCCAACTCACCAATGCTGTGCCCGATCATGCCATCTGGCTTGATGCCCAGATCCAGCAGCGACTTGGCCAGCGCATAACTTGTCATGAACAGTGCGAATTGGCTGTACTCTGTCTGGTTTATTCGCTCAGGCTGCTGATCTCCGTACACAACGGACAGCATTTCTTCTCGTTCTTCCGCAGGCAGAAGGTCCAATATTTCCTGAATATAACTTCTGAAGATTGGAGCCAGGCCTGTTTGCTCTGTAGATCTGTATAGTTCTGCACCCATTCCCTGATACTGACTGCCCTGTCCGGGGAACATAAAGTATACGGGACGAGTGCCTTGAGCCGAATAGTATACGCGTGCTTTCCCCAGCTCCTGTATCAGCTTGTCCGGATTATCCTTCCATGTCTTATCCAGAGTGAGTGCCTTACGATACGCAAAAACAGATCTTCCTGATTGCAAGGTCCACGCTGCGTTGGATACAGATTGATCCGGCTGCTGAGTCAGATGTTCCATAATCCGTTCAGCGGTGCGGTTCAGCGAGTACTCCGTTTTGGCGGAAAAAAGCAATATATTAACGTCATCATCCGGACTGCACTTCTCCATCTCGGGAGCCTCCTCCAATACCATGTGAGCATTCGTGCCCCCCACACCAAATGAATTGATTCCTGCGCGCATGACTCCAACATTGCCCTGTTTCCAGTCCACCCCTTGTGCATTAACTTTAAAAGGCGTATTCAAAAAATCAATTTTGGGATTAGGCTGCTCATAATTCGCTGTTCCAGGGATATAACCTTGTCCAAGACTGAGCGCTACCTTGATTAAACCAACCACACCTGCGGCTGTATCCATATGTCCCACATTGCCTTTGACCGAACCCAGATAACAAAATTGCTTTTGGTCGGAAGCAAAGGCCCGAGTTAACGAGTTTACTTCAATTGGATCACCAAGCAACGTTCCCGTACCATGCGCTTCGATATAACTCACCGTTTCCGGGTCTACTCCAGCTACCTTATAAGCATCCTGAATGACTTCAGCCTGTCCGCTTACGCTAGGAGCAAGAAAACTGAGTTTCTCTTGTCCGTCATTGTTAATTGCTGAGCCTTTGATGACCCCGTAGATATGATCTCCATCCCGCAGAGCATCGGTTACCCGCTTCAACACCACAATTCCCATACCATTGGAGAAGACGGTTCCACTGGCTGCGGCATCAAATGGACGACAGTGTCCATCTGTGGAGAACATCATGCCATCCTCAAATATGTAACCCCCTTCATTGGGCAACTCCACGGTAATCCCACCAGCCACGGCCACATCACATTCTCCAACGATCAAAGATTGACATGCCAGATGAGGTGTAACCAATGAAGTAGAACATCCCGTCAGAGCGGTGTAGGCCGGCCCTTTTAAGTTAAGCTTATAAGCCATTCGGGTAGCGAGAAAATGATTGGTGCTGAGGGTAAATGCTTCGTATTTACTGCTATAGTTAGCATCGTTAAAAAGCACTTGACGGTACCATTCGAAGTCATCGGACCCGCCAAGGAACACACCCACCTTACCCGCTTCATCCGGTCTGCAGCCCGCATCCTCCAGTGCTTCCCATATTCCCTGATACAAAAGTCTGAATTGGGGAGACATCATTTTGGCTTCACCGGGAGTATAGTCAAAGAATCCTGCATCAAACTCATCGATGCCGTTGGCACGTCCTTTTGCCTTGACATAACGAGGTGAACGCAGCAGCGCTTCCTCCACACCAAGCTCCCTCAATTCATCATCACTATAAAAGTGAATGCTTTCCCGCCGTTCAACAAGGTTACTCCAGAACTCCCTTATATCCTCAGCGCCCGGCACATTCACCGCCATGCCCACAATTGCAATGTCCTCACGCATAATGCCGTCTTTTCGTTGAAACAATTGTTCCCTTTCAGTCGGTATCCGAACTCCCTCATCTTTCGGGCCCAGCGCGGCAAATTGACGCAATGTGGGGCATTCAAAAAAACGAGGAACAGGGAACTCCACATCGGTATAATGCTTTAGTTTATTGTGAGCCTGAATGACAGAAAATGAATTTCCGCCCAATTCAAAGAAATGGTCGTCGCGCCCTACTCTCTCAACTCCGAGCACTTCGGCCCACACTTCGGCTATAACCTTCTCAAGCTCAGAAGACGGGGCGGTATAGAACGTACTGGAAGCGTGAGCATGCGTGATATCTGCCATAAGTGCCTTCCGGTCAATCTTCCCACTGCTATTCAATGGAAATTCGGATTTATGTACAAAAACGGATGGTATCATGTATGCCGGTAACAAACGAGACAGGTGCTCTCTCAATTCGACAGAAGGCAGCTCCTGCTCTGACAGATAGTAGGCATACAGCAAGCCGGACCTACCTTCAAATGATTTCATGACTACCACGGTCTGGATGACACCCGGATAGGATGACAGGGTATTCTCAATTTCGCCTGTCTCCAGTCTGGCTCCCTGAATTTTAACCTGAAAATCAATGCGTCCCAGATATTCGATCATACCGCTTGGGAGTGAACGTACCAGATCCCCTGTGCGGTACATGTACCTGAAATGCTCTGCGTCCTGTCCTTCTTGAAAGAAAGGATTAGGGACAAACTTCTCTCGGGTCATCTGTTCCAGATTCAGATATCCACGTGCAAGCCCAACACCGCTAAGACAAAGCTCCCCTGGAATACCTAACGGCTGAAGCTCATCATGATTTCCGACGACATACCATCTGGACTCATTGAGCGGGTAGCCAATCGGTACATTGCCCAAGCCTTCGTAATGGCTTAACGGATAATGAGAAACCCATATGGTGCATTCGGTTGGACCATAAACATTTTCAAGACTTGCTCTAATGCCTAACCTGTTAAATTTCTCAATGATGTCTGGCGTGACTGCCTCTCCGCCAACAAACATCCATTTCAGCGTTTCCAATGCTGACAGATCGGAGCGAAGCTCCATCGTTTCCAGAAAAAGACGGAATAACGTTGGAACAAAGTTGATGTGCGTAACCTTATGTGATGCCACCGTAGACACAATACGAGCAGGGTCTTTTTCTGCTCCAGGCTCAAGAATACTTAGTGCGCCTTCACCCATGAACCAGCCGAAAAGTTCCGTGGCGGACACATCAAAGGTATATGCCGTTTTCAGCAAGTAAACATCCTGCGCCTGCATTGGAAAACGACGCTCCAGATCAAGCAGTGTATTGACTACGCTATGATTTTCAAGCATGACTCCTTTTGGCTTACCTGTTGATCCGGACGTGTACATGATATAGGCAAGGCTATGCGGATTCAGCGCCTCTTCGAGGTTTGAGACATCCCCCGTATAGGCCTGATCGCCCTCAACGTAGATGTACTGGACATCCAGAGTCTCGTCATCTTTTTCGGGCTGCATAGCCAGCACTATGGATATGTCTGCATCCGATATAATATAGTCCTTTCTGGACAAAGGATAGGAAGGGTCTACAGGTACAAAAGCACATCCGGCTTTTAATACAGCCAATAGGGCAATGACCATATCCGAGGAACGTGGCATCTGCACGCCAACTGCTGCGTTATCGCTTTTTTTACTCGCAACGATCTGCCTAGCCAATTGATTCGCTTTTGCATTGACCTGCGCATAGGTCTGATGCTGCTTGCCTTCCATTAGAGCTACCCGCTCCGGGAAACGTGCTACTTTATCGTGAAATATATCCATAATATGTTGTGGAGTGTAGGGAAAATAAGAAGTTTGATTGAATCGGTACAGTAGGTTTTCTTTCTCATCTTGCATCAGGAGGCTGAACTCACTGATTTTTTGATCAGAATTGGTTACTAGTTGATTCAGCAAATATAGAAATCGTTGGCCCATTCGCTCCATTGAATCTTCACGGAACAAGCTCGGTTTATATTGCAGCTTCAACTGAGCACCTTGCGGTAAACGACTCAACACGACCATCAGATCTCCTGGGAACGTAACCTTATCCTGATCCAGAATACGAGTTCCGAGCATATCTTCCTCATAGGAATCATAAACAAAGGAGATATCAAACAACGATGGTGATCCGGGTTGAGCCTGTAACATACTGTCTCTGACAATGAGGTTATTGGGATATCCGATGTTCCTGTACGTATCCATCCAGGTTGTGGCTACTTGTTGCAGCAGAGGTTTTAGAGTTGATTCGAGGTCAATATGGAATCGCATAGGCAACATATGGACAAAACATCCAATCGTTTCTTCCAAGTCCATACCGGGACGATGAGAATATGGGGAGGCAAAGGTGATATCGTCTGTACCGACATATTTACTCATAAGAATGCCAAAGGCACCCATAAAGAACATAAAAACGGTTACTTCATTATCTTTGGACATCTGTGTAATATCAGCCATTAACGATTCCGAAATATCAAATCGCAGTTCATGACCAATTCCTTCTTGTACAGAACCTGCTGGAAAGTCGTGCTTTAGAGAAAGAGGTTCCGCTCCCTTCATTTTGTTTAACCAGTATTCCCGCTCTTTGGAGTACTTGTTTTCGTGCAGTTTCTTGTTCTCTGCCTCAACATAAGAGATGAATCCTTCATCCAGCTTGACATCCACAGGCTGATCTTCAAGAAGACACGTATATGACTGAATAAGTTTGTTTTTCATCAGTTCAAGCGACATGCCATCACATATTAAATGATGAATACATAAGGTCAGAATATATCGGCTTTTATCCATCTGAACAATCATTATACGGAACAGAGGACCTTTCTCCAGCTCAAAAGGTGTCCCGATGCATTCATCCACCAGTGCTTCTAACTGTTGTTCCTTTGGATTCTCCTGACTCTCGCTACTTAGGTCCCACAAGGCAAGTGAATAATCCATATCTTCATGAACGGATAACACAGGTACATCATTTTGAATCTCAATCCGAGTACGCAACACCACTTGCTCATACATAAGCAATTCGATGGCCCGGCGAAATATCTCCATTTGAAGATGATCAAATTGCATTGAAGCTGAGATGTTATACGAAGTGGGATCATTCACCTGACAATCAAAATAGATTCCCTTTTGTGTTTCGGAAAGTTCAACGGTTTTTTGTACCATCACGACCACACCTCATCGTTTAATTGAGATTCAAGCTGTGTAAGGCAAAAAATCAGTTACAGCTTAGTGCATTACCCAGATTCCACCAGCCAATACGGAGAGCACCGTGATAAACGTTTGATACACCACATCCATAATGAGATTCCCGATACTGTCTCCATCTGCCTTGCGATTTTTAATCATGACATAAGTATGAGACCAAAGACCACTTAATCCGTATATGTACATCGTTACCAATACACCAACCCAAAAGTTCCCCTGGAACCAGATGGCCATAATCCCCATAACTCCAAGCCCTACCTGGGAAAAACCGTATTTAACCTGAAATGGTCCACCAGGCCATCCTAACATTTTGGCTGTCTGATCCGCTCTGGCAATGTTGACAACATAACCAATCACTCCAACCAATCCAAACGTAACCACAAACTGATGAAGCAGCAATACTCTGCTAATCTCGCTCATTTCCCCGGGAAAACCTAACACATATAGGTGTACTCCCCCTGAAATTAGACCTAACAACCATAGAACCAAAAACCACATGCCTGTTCCACTCCCGCCGTTTGTTATTTGGAATCATTTGTAACTAAATGTACAATCTTGTAGTTAAACACATTATATAATCGCTTTTACATTTGTCAATTCATACATAATTTTCTAGTTTGTCGAAGCTTTTGTCATTTTTCTTCTTCTGTACGCAAACAAGAAAACCATATAGTTCCATTTAACTTGAAAATAATAGGAATTTAGCCCTATTATTACATTAAAAGGTTTGAAACCTACTTCTTTTTTAACGCTTCAAAAGAACCACAACTCATTTATTTGACATAGCTGATAGTTCAATTATCATCTGTTTGATCATCTACGATTACAGAACAACAGCAACTATCCATTAAAATATAATATAAAAGAATTGACATCCGATCTCTTTGTAACTATTATAGTTACAACGGTGGTGATTATCCCATGAGACAAATCAGCAGTCGCTTTTCCATTGCGGTGCATACCCTGTCCCTGATCGCTGTTATGCCCAATGAATGCACCGGAGATGTGATCGCGCAGAGTGTGAATACAAATCCCGTGATTATTCGGCGGATTATGTCCAAGCTGAAACAGGCTGGTCTGATTGACGTCAGACCCGGTGTGGGCGGTGCTTCCTTGTTGAAAGATCCGGCGAACATTACCCTTCTTGATGTATATCGAGCGCTTGAGGTCGTGGAGGATGGGGAATTGTTTAACTTTCACAAACATCCGAATCCGAAATGTCCGGTCGGAAACATGATTGAACACACCTTGCGTGCCGAACTCATTGAGGCTCAGACAGCCATGGAACAGCGCTTGAATCGTGTAACCATACAACAGATGATGGATCAGATTCATGTCTCTGAATAAAAAAGCTCATAATGAGCTTTTTTTTAACCCTTTCGTTGTAATCACACCTGTTATAACAATTTTGATTACATCCATATGCAAACAAAACACATATCTAGGAGGAAAAGAAAATGAAAATTTTGGTTACTGGCGCAACAGGTCAATTGGGTTCACTGGTTGTAGAGCCATTGTTAAAAACGGATTCTGCCAAAGGTTTGGCAGTAAGTGTACGTAATCCGGAAAAAGCGGAAGCACTCCGCACTCAAGGGGTTGACGTGCGTCACGGTGATTTCGATCAACCGGAGACGTTGAAGAAAGCTTTTGCCGGTGTAGATCGTCTGTTGCTCATCTCAACTGATGGTGACAATGAAACGCGTATTCGCCAACATCAGGCTGCCATTGACGCTGCCAAGAGCGCAGGTGTGGGATTCATCGCTTATACAAGCGTTGTGAATGCAGAAAAAAATACCCTTTCCCTGGCGGAAGTTCACCGCGCTACAGAAAAAGCTATTCGTGAATCCGGCATTCCGTATTCCTTCCTGCGCAACAACTGGTACCTGGAAAATGAAGCAGGCAGTGTGCAAGCAGCTACGCAAGGTGCACCTTGGGTTCATGCCACCAACAACAGCCAAGTAGGCTGGGCTACCCGCAGTGACTACGCCCATGCTGCAGCAGCTGTACTCGCAGGCGAAGGACATGAGAATACCGTATATGAATTGTCCGGCAAACTACGCACACAAGCTGAACTGGCTGCCATTGTTGGTGAAGTGCTTGGGCAGGAAATCAACGTGCAAAACGTGGACGATGCCGCTTACGCCGACATCATGAAAGGTGCAGGTCTACCAGACTTTGTCGTATCGATGCTTGTTGATATGCAAAGTGCCATCCGTGAAGGCGCATTGGCTGTAGAGAGTGATACTTTAGAGAAATTGCTTGGCCGTCCGGCTCAGCCACTTAGCGAAAGTATTAAAGCAATTGTAGGCAAGTAAGTTTTGAATATGAGAAAGGGACACACCAACAAATGTTGGATGCGTCCCTTTTTTTGGTTTGGTGTAGCTAACGATCAATACAACGATATCCCCGTTGAACGGATGACTGTACACTCAACCCATTCATTGTGACTGCTGTAATTCGAGATAGGTATTTATGTTTTCCACAACAGTTCATCGCTCACTGCTCACTGCTCAACAATATAACGTGCGGGAATGTGATCGGCCAGCCAGATATTTTCGTTTCCATAATAAAAAAGGATTCCGTCTGTGGCCGCTTGAGCAGCATTGATTCTCAAAATGACAGGCTGATCATCCCGTCTTCGTCCCACCTGATTGGCCGTATCGATATCTGCGGACAGATGTACATATTGCCTTTGCCGTGGCTGTAAGCCATGTTCCATAATAGAATGCACTGCGCGTGCCGGGGTCCCATGGTACAGGGTTTCCGGTGGCTCAGCAGATAACTTTGATATCTTATGGGGGGTCGAATGTCCATACAATGCCCGAATGCGGCCAGAACGGATTTCATGTCTCTTTTTCTCCGAGGCTTGAATCATCTGCTCCAGATCAACTTGCGTGACTCCCTTCCACTGCGGACTTTCATGTAAAGCCACCAGCAATTGCGAGATCTCCACCCAACCCTCTTCGTCCAGTTCCAGTTCATACTCCCATGGTGAATGTCGCAGAGCGTATGAGAGTTCCTTGCTTAATTTCATCAGATCCAATGCAATCATCTCCCACATCTAATAAAACCGTCTATTTTTGCGATTGAACCGCGGTTAAAATCTCCTGAATGTTACGTTCCAATCCTTCATCATCTTCCTGATTGAATTGGCGGTGTCCATCAATCCCACGTTGGATAATCGTATTCATCACCGGATGAACCTCACGATCAGAAGCCACCCGAATCAGATCATCGGCAAAATCAACCGCCTGCTGTTCACTGTAATTAAACGGTTTAATCAGCATCCGAATGCTCAAGGCATGGGCCTGCGGCTCCGCCAGCTGATCCCGATGAGTGATGCCATACACCGCGCCAAAACCAAAAGCAGCCATGACCTGACGCTCCAGTTCTGTTGTCTGTTCCAAAGGCGTGCCGATCAGCTCACACATTTTGTCCACCATCTGCTCCAGCTCGTTTGCTGCCGCAGCCAGAATTACGTCATTAATATCGTCAGCGTTGATAAATTCAGTCATATTGGTTTTCTCCATTTCTGCACCGTATTTGATCCATTCTCTCAGACTCTATGAGAACATTGTATCGGAGTTGGGGTGTTCGTTTCAAACCACTCATAGGTCGTCGACACTTCTCTTACTCTTATATTACCCTTATATAAGTGAAGTCGCTTGTGATTCGAAACGATTTTTTGCAAGCCTGAGCGCCTTGTCCTTCTCACCATGATCCATATAATAATGAAACAATATCTCTTCATAACGTTCAGCAAGATACTGGGAACCAAGTTCACGATAATAAGGAAGAATTCGCTCTTCTATCATTTCATAATACGCTTGCTCCTGCCCTTGTAAAATGACAGACTGGAGTTCCAATTCCATATAACTTGCGTCTGAAATAAGTTTAGAATTATGCAAAGCTTCCAAAGACATGTCCAACAGTTTGTTTGCAGGAATGAGGTTCCCTAGCCTATTCGATTCTATGTAATTATTGAGTACCATCAGGTATAACGGTTGTTTCTCCGGAATGATATCAAGCGCTTGCCTGTACCAGTGAGCAGCATCCTCATATTGCTTCCGCCGGTTATATTCATAACCCAGATTGTTCAACAGCTTTGCTTTTCGGTCAGGGAGCCCACAATCATCACTAATTCGAATCAGATTCTCATATCTGCGTTTCGTCTCAGGAAAATCATGATACTCACGGGAATTGAGCTGAACCAGCATAATGGTTTCAGTGTCAATGATCCGCACCATATTGAGCGTTTTCCGAAAATGCTGGATAGCTTTCTCGGCGTAATAGTACGACGTAATGTTCGAATATATCGAGTGATATGCCAGGGACAGATGATAGAAGTACTCATGATTCGTATATTTGGACTGATTAATTGAAGTTAACGTCTGGATGGACTTGCTATAATGTCCTGTAAGGAAATAATAAATCCCCATCACATGGTGATAAAAATAATGTTCATATGAATGCTCCGATTCATCCGGAATCTCAACTTCGGCTATAAGTCTCTCGGCTTCAACGATATTATTCATAAACAAGTAAAATCGGATCTGCAGCAAGTCATAGGATAAACGCAGGTCAGGAATACCTTTTAACGGTTCCACTTCCAACTTGTCTTTGAGACGAATAGCTTCGGCAGTTCTCTGCATAATAATGGACTCTTGCCATGAATCCAGCAGATCATTCATTTGATGATATCTCGCTACTTCCCTTGCCATATCAATACATAGTCGATCACAGAGCATGTCCATAATTTCTTGGGAATACTCTGTCATTCCCCGTTCAATTTTGCTCAGATGTGTGACTGAACAGATTCCTTTCACCAGTTCGCCTTGAGTTCGTTTATTCTTCTCCCGGTAAAATTTAATAATCTTCCCTTCAATCATCACTACACCTCATTTTAATCCATCATTTTATTCCTAATTATAGGGTTCGAATATGGACTCTGCCAGTTATATATTGGAGTCTGATGTACTTGGGAAGAGAATTTTAGAAGCTCACTTAGATAAAAAAACAAAAAAATAAGAGGGCCTCCTAATGCTGGAGGAACCTCTTATCCTTGTACTTCTTATTTCAGCAATGAAAGTAAATTGTGAACCGTTTGGGCCGTTTCGGCACGTGTAGCACTATTTTTCGGTTTGAATTGCCCACCAGTAGAACCGTTCATTACACCAAGCTCGGAAGCTTTTGCCACAGCTTCTTTTGCCCAAGATGCAATGTTTGCTTCATCCGTATAACCGGCAACAGCGGACTGGATATGGTTGGATTGGGATTGATATTCGTATGCTCTCATCATGAGCACTGCCATTTCTTCACGTGAAATAGTTTGGGTCGGAGCAAATTTATCATTCGCTATTCCCTGAACCAGACCTGCTTGATATGCCGCAGCCACGCTGTCTGCATACCAGGCATCCTTACTCACATCACCAAATGGTAATTCGTTACCTTTCACCTCTAAACCAAGGGTTCTCACGATTAAAGCGGCGAATTCGGCACGAGTCGTTTGACCTTGTGGATCAAACGCAGTCTCTGTTTTGCCTGTCAGCACATGTTTCGCCGAAAGAGACTTGATGGCTTCACTTGCCCAATGAGTTGGCGCCACGTCTTCGAAGGATTTATCGTAAGCGAACGGTGCATACGTGCCCATATCAGACAATTGGGAAGTAACGGTACCCTTCTCTTCATCAACGCTCCCACCTGCGTAATCCCATTGATCCGCAGATGAATCTTCATTATACATTCCAATCAGATCGCTGTTTAACCTTCTGTCGTAAAAGAGTGTCAGCGTAACATCTTCAGAAAGCGAGGACAGAGATAATCTCTCACTGGAAACCTGGAGATACAGTTCAACGTCATAAGCAACACCTGCGGTTGTCCATGTGAGACCTTGTTTTGTTTCTGGTGCTTTCACATCTTGTTTCATTATATCCAAAATGATCTTGCCACCAGCAGCACCAGAACCTCCTTTGGTTTGCAGTTCTTTCAATACGCTAGATGGAATGGTGAGTGATAGTACACCTTGCTGAGAAAGTGTGAGTGAATTCGCACCCAACAAATCCCCCGCATTAACAGGCAGCTCAATCTTTTTACCGACTATAATATCCACATTTGCGGTACCGTTTGTCACTGCTTTCAATTCTTTTTCTGTAATGACCTGATTTTGGCTTGGATCTGGGTCTGTGGTTGGTGCAGGTGTTGGGACAGGTGCAGGGGTCGTAGACGATCCGCCGCCACCGTTATTTCCCGAACCGCCCCCATTATTACCAGAACCACCATTGTTCATTTCCTGAATTTTATTGAGGAAGTACCCTAAGTCTTTGTCCCCAATTTGCAAAACAGGCTTCTTGGTAGAATAGTTAGCAGTCATTCCAAAGTTATTCGTAATATAATTCACTTCGGCGTCTCCTACAGAGCCATCCTGGTCAATATCGGCGATTTCATCCGAAGTATGATAATGTTTCGTTACAAGCTCCATGTCATAGATATCGATGACTCCATCCCCATTAATATCTCCTGCATACGTAAAGTCGGACGAGTTCATTTGATTGATGCCATAATATTCGCCATCAATCGTCTTGCTCAGAACCACTGCCAGCTTGGAAGGTAAATGACCCGGAACTCGTGTGTAGATGGTCGTCATTTCTCCTGTTGCCGGAATCCCATCGATAAGGAACTCACCATAATTTTGCACAGTCCCCTCATATTTCTCACCGGAAGCCGTCTCGGCATAAACTTCAATGCCCATTTCCGAATAGTCATTTTCAAAATCCAGATACTCTCCATCGACCATAAAAGCTTCTGGACGTACAAAACCATATGTTCTTGATGATTTGGAGATCACTTCATAACTGTCTGTGTTAAACGCGGTTAATGCCAATTTCTCTTCGTTCTCTTTCATACCAACAGTCGTATATTTCACTTCAAGTAATGGTACGTCGCTTTTCTTAAAATAATATTCATCCTTGGTTACATCAAAGACAACATGGAACAAATCAAGATAACCTGTGATTCCTTCAAAGGACCCACCTGAGATGGATGCCTCAAAGCTGAGTTCTCTTTGGTCCACTACAGGATCACTGAATTTCACTTCGGCACCTGTTGCATCCAGTAATGCCTGCAGTTCAGGCGTGGGTTCAATCCGGTTAAATTGTTTGTAGTCATACATCGATTCCAGAGTAAACGAAATACCGTTCAACTTCTCCACATCGTTCAATTGAATGGTCTGGGTAATGGTATCTCCTTTACGGACTTGGTCTTTGTCATATTTACTGGTCACATAAGGTTTGCCTTCAGAGATAAACCCATAGCGATGGTCCTTAACGGCATTTGCCGCTGTACCCGCATCCAATCCAAAGAGTCGAAGTTCGTAACCATTATCATATTCTTCTTTGGTAATACCAAATGATATGTTTCCATCTTTGGAAACAGACAATTCGCCCGAATAGAAAGGACTGCCATTCTCGTAGAAAATGATACGATTGGAAGATTGATCATACGCAGTGATCCCATTATCAACAAAGGTTTGAACTGTTGAATCGATAGCTGTGCCATCATACCAGACGCCCTGTCCACCTTCCCTTTCCGTGAGCATACTATCATTGAGCTCGTATACGCCAGGCTCTATACCCAAATCAATCTCGGGGGCTGTATTATCCACAACTACCAATGTTTCGTATGAATACTGCTTGGCGTCCGAATCCGTCCCGATGAACTCAAGTGTGTAGCTGCCCTCAGGGACAAATCGCGCAACGTTGGAGATCTCCCCGTTTTCAATCGGAAATGCATAACCTCTAAACACATTCAGCATCAGATATTCCACTCCCGGAAGCATGGACTGCGAATTCAAGGTACCTACAAACCCGATTTCCTCGTTTGTTTCGCGATCCTTCAGTAATACATCCACAGAATCAATGGGACTTCCCAATTGAATAGCACTCAGTGTAATACGATTCAGGAACTGGTGAAATGGAGTATCATTTGTGATGGATGGTGGAATCAATTCCACGGAGTTAATGCCCTTTTCACTAATACGGATGGAGAATGGGATCTGAATATGATCCGCCGCATTTTCCGTATCCAGATATACATATCCTTCATATCGACCACTTGGCGTGTCCTGTGGTATATCCACTGAAACAATCATCTCTTCCGTACTTCCGCCACTTACAGTAATGGATTCTGGAAGATGAACATTTAAGTTCATATCGTTTAACAGCTTCATGGAAGTGTTATATGTTTTGGTACGGTCCCCTTTATTCTCGATCTTAACTGTCCGGCTGTCAGATACGTTTTCCCGGCCGTTTTCTTCCAGATATGCACTATCAAATACGATGGAACCTGTAATTTCATCAATCAGGATGGATTCGTCATTCGAGAAGTGAATCGTTTTATCCTGAACTTTGGCAAATACGGATGTGTGGACTGCCCGGTACGGATCTACTCGGCCTGCACCTACTTCATACACGGAATAATTCCCGTCCAGATCGACAGCCGTATTCATAAGAGCAGTCTTCACATCAAAAGGTGTATATTCTTCATGTGCCTGGAGCATAAGTGCAGCAATACCCGCCATATGCGGGGTTGCCATGGAAGTACCCGAAATTCGTGCATAGGCAATATTATAATTCTCGCCCGTATGATCATTCACAAATACAGGATAGGTTGAAAAAACAGCTACGCCCGGAGCTACGATATCAGGTTTAATATCATCATTCACGGCAGCTGGACCTCGGGAACTGAAATCGGCCAGTTTATTGCCTTCCGTAACGGTTTGGCCTGCTGCGCCAAAGGTGACCGTCACACCGTTCAACTCTTTTAGTTTTTCTCCAAGCTCTCTCATCATTTGGAATGTAGGAATATACCCGTTCATTTCACCCAAATAATTAGGGATTGTTCCTTCAACATTATTATATATAATTGCTGCTGCCGCCCCTGCTTTTCTTGCGTTGACAATCTTGGCATCGAGTGCTATATCTCCCCGAGTGATTAGGGCCACTTTGCCTTGCACATCAATACCTTCAAAATCAAAAGCATTACCAAGCCCTGCATAAACAAGTTCGTAGGTTTTGCCTTCAAGCGTGGTCAGATCGTCAGTAAAATCTTTACCAAACAGAGGTAACACCTCAGTATAAGTTGCAGCAGGTGTTTCTTTCGTTGGTGCTTCTTCTCCTGCTATAGGTGTTTCATCTTCTTCTGCCGGCGCTTCTTCTTCTACTACAGGTGTTTCTTCTGCTGCTGGTGGTGCTTCTGCTTCTGCATCAGGTGCATCTTCTACTGATAGTGGAGTTTCTACATCTGCTGCTGGTGTCTCTTCTCCTGTTGCCGATGCTTCTACATCTGCTGCAGATGGTTCTTCTGCTGTTGGTGGCGCTTCTTCTTCCTCTGCGGGTGCCACTTCTTCCTCTACAGATGTTTCCTCACCCTGAGCAGGTTCTTCTTCTTCCATTACAGGTGTTTCCTCTGTCTCTCCCTCACTTGGATTGTTATACACATCCATAGTCACAGTAGCCGTAGGAAGGGTTAACGGAACATCGGAAGCACCAATCGTAATGGCCAGCGCGCTCGCTCCCGGTGTACCTAAAGTACCTTCATTGGGTCCATCATTACCAGCTGCTACCATACTCACCACGCCTTGCAGCATCGCATTATTCAGTGCGATCGAAGAAGGATCCAGTGGATCATTCGTGGCAGCCCCTAAGGATAGATTGATAACATCAAGTTCATCTTCAATGGCCTTGTCAATTCCGGCAATAATGCCACTCATCTCACCACTTCCACCAGGGCCAAGTACACGGTACACATATAAGTCTACGTCCGGAGCAACACCTTTTACAGCATACCCCACGTCATTTTTGGCCTGCCCAGCGATGGTTCCCGATACGTGTGTTCCATGGGAAGTATAATAATCTTCTGCTAATACACCTTGCTCCTTATAGCCCGAATCTTCCCAATCTTTATAGGTCGTCTCCATCGGGTCAGCATCGTTATCAACAAAGTCCCATCCTTTAACTGTCGTTGGATCTACTTGCTTTGGATCCTCACCCGCATGAGCGCGATACCCTTTATACGCCCCTGTTAAATCTGGATGATTATAATCAATTCCGGTATCCAGTACACCCACTTTGATTCCCTTACCAGTGATGCCCTCTTCATGAAGGTTGTCTATGCCAAGATATGGCACACTATCAGCCATTCGAGGTTGCATTCCGGATGCAGATGCAAATTCACTTGATGTGTCTGTCTCTGGCAGATCAAGTACCACTTCCTGGTCAGCCCATACTTTTTTCACAACCCCGGATTTCATCAAGTCTTCTATGGCTACGCCAGGGACTGTTAACGCAACACCATTTAGTGCGGTTTCATACTCCTGAGTGATTTGGATCGAGGCAGCATCATAAGATAGCCCTCTCTTCTGCTGCAATGACTTAATGTGCTGCTTGAATTGCTGATGATTTTGTTTTACTCTGCTTGCGGCCGTAAGCTCTGACAACTTCTCATTGTTTAATCCAGCCCGTTTCAATGCAACGGCAGCGGGTTCGCTTTTGAATTGGATGATCACTTGGACCAAATCGTTACTTTTGGTATTCACCTTGGGGTCGATAACTTCACCATCCATGACTTGAAGCTGGTTCAAAGCTTGTCTTTCTTCTGGCGTGAGTGATTGTAGAATAGACTTAACGCTTTCACTCTGCTGTAGAGGACCATAAGAGGGCGCCGCGTAAGCAGGTAAGGAGAACATAGAAGACAACATGACTCCTGCTGCTAATAAACCGGATAACCATCGGGTTGATTTTCGTTTCATTTCATACCTCCTGCGATTTACGATCAGATTAGGCTTATCGTATTCCGCAGCGTAGGGGATGTAAATTGGGGTAATTGAGTATGTTAATAGATGAATCAGTTTGTTACCCTTCGGAAAAGTTTACATATAAATAGACCGAATTATCTAATTTAGTGACTTTATTTAACAAATTCAGGATTCTATTCTTTTATTCACAACTTAAACTGATAAACAAGTTTCTTTAGACCTAAAATCACTTTCGAAAATGAAGAGTTTTTTCAAAAATAAATTACTTTTTTTGTTATTTTTTGATTGGATTCAATTTAAAATCTTTATAAAAAACGCAAAAAAGCTCACACAATTGTTCTAAACAGAACGAGGCATGTGAGCTTTTTTAACGTATATCTCGAATGGATGACATTGGTAAACGATGATGTATTCTATAAACTATAAAAGAAACAAGCCAGTTCGCCCCATATGTACGGGTAAGAACTGGCTTGTTTCTATTTTACACCTATTTAACGGTTATGCTTTCATTTAAGCGTATCTACTTTAGTAACATAGGTCATGACTGCTTACGCCGTCTCATGTTGCTTTTTCGACTCCACTTCATAGACCTGCGTATGTTCATTCTCGGCTAAAGACCATTCCACTGTACCTGGCTTGCGCACTTTCCATACCCAGGCTTGAACTCGCAGCGAGCTTCTGACCCAAGCTAAGGAAGCACAGCGTTTCTCAGAACGAACCGTCAACCCCCAATGAATAACACGAGCGAGCCAAGGATTCACATACTCATTATGTGAGCGAACAGATGGCAATTCATCCTGGAACAACCGCTGTTTCACGTCCATAGGAGGTTGCCCGCATGTCCAATAATGGAGCAGAGCTGCCAAACTATAGATGTCCGACATCGGTCCTTGACTGGATTTCTCCGAATAAAACTCTAGCGGAGAATAACCTGCCGATGTAAATATCACCTGTTTCTCTCCAGATTGCATCGGCCAACGGGTAGCTGAGCCAAAGTCCAGAAGTTTGGGTGTACCATCCTCCATAACCATAATGTTGGAAGGTTTCACATCCCGGTGAAGAATGCCTTGCTTATGTATGTAATCCAATGTATCCACCAGTGGAAGCAGCGTCTCCGTTATGAAGGCAGCATCAAGAGCATGATTATGTTCATTCAAATACTCGGTCAATGTGATTCCCGTGCAGTATTCCATAACCAGATACCCCGTACCATTCGCTTCAAAATGATCCAAATACGATACAATATGAGGATGATCCAGTTTCGATAATAGTTCACCTTCGAGCAGAAATGCAGCCAGTAACTCCTGATATTGCCCACCGTATCCTCGTGAAGAGCAGAACACCCCTCGCTTGTCTGCCTGCCGTTCAGCCATTCTCTGTGGAAAAAATTCCTTAATGGCTACTTTGGCACCTGTATTACGATCTCGCCCTGCATATACAATAGCCAACTCACTGCTGGCTAATACCTGCCTTACCTGATATGTATCATTTATAATCACATTGCGCTGCAATGCCATTTTGCAATTGTCTTTTCTCATAACAGACCTCTTTTCAACCTTGTCGATCGGAAGACTTTCCGCGTAAATGCATCACTTGGTTTAACCAGTCAGCAATTCATCGCCAACTATACATATAAACCAAATGATGCAATTTGAAACACCTTAACGCGAAATATTTAAATATTAATGATATCAAGCCTTCTGCGATATACTGCTAATCCCTATCCACACTACTCTATAGAAGAAAAGCATTCTCTTATATAGAGTATCGACAGATGGATGTAATTACTTTATTAAACTGGAGAATAACATTTCTCATCCTTCATTTACAGCTTTTATTAATAATTATTCTGTAAAAAACGCCCGATTTCCTCGTTCATCTGAACCAATACGTCCTGTGAAGGAAAATGTCCTGTATCATACTTGATGGCTTCTACATTCGTAATAATCTTTTGAGCTCGCTCAATACACTTATCCGCTGGGAAAAAGACATCCTTCTCCCCCACCAATAACAAGGTTGGTGACGTGTAGTTCACCAGTTCTTCCCGCTCCGTAAGCTTGGGCAGATCCTGATCTATGCTGACGTATTTAAAAAGTTTGCCGATAATGTTTTTATCCATTTCTTTCATGCAGTTGCATGACATGTTGTCCGTAATTTTTTGCAAAGAAGATGGTGAAGACGTCATACGATACTTGACGAGTGGCAGCGTGATATCCTGAGCTGTTTTAATTTTGGAATTGACCGCAAGACCCGCAGGAGCAACCAATACGGCACACGAGATGCGTTCCGGAATATAGGTAGCCAGTCTGAGGATAATGCCTCCTCCAAACGATGGACCGATAAATGCACTCTTTTCAATATCATAGTGATCTAACAGATCCGATACCCATAATGCCAAGCTATCAAACCGTGTCGAAATACTCGCTTCCTCACTATAACCAGGATGACCAATCGTATCAGGAGCTATAATCCGGTATTCTTTAAATAAAGAAGAGAACCATGACAATGTCATCGGATTCACACAATTACCGCCCTGGAGAATAAATAACGGCTTACCATCTAGAGGACCCGTCAGTAAAACATGCGTCTTTCCAAAACGCGTCTCTACATACTCCCGAGTAAATTTCTCACCCAACTCGTTCAAATAAATCTCATACTCTTCAAGTATGCTGCTCTTGCCTTCTTCACTTCTATAAATGGAACTCATGTCTGCCTCCTGCAATATATACTCAAATACCCCATTCTATTGAATGGACTTGCTAATCAGTGGACCAAAAAGATAAAGAGGGCCTGCAGATGACAGGCTCCTCCATATGTTTAACTAATCATATTCAGATGATTATAGAGCGGAAACTGGAAATTGTAAATAACGATTCTAATAGACCAGAAATAAAGGAGGCATCCTTTGGAAAAATCAATTTCATAACTCACTAAAAATGGATTTTTGTAACTAGATATAGACAAATTAAACCGCATTTATCTATATCTAGCCTTGATTGAAGCAGCGAAAGGTATTATGAAATTGATACGGAAAAATTCCTACTTCCGGCCGTAATCTGCCTTGATTTCGCCCCACTGTTTGGTCTGCCATTTTAGCACTTTATTGCTGTACGTATTCGTCTGGAGCCACTGCTCCGCACGATCAATCATCAGCCAGATCTCTTCCGTGGAGTTGTCCCGTGCTAATGTCGTGGCTACTTTTTTCTGCTTTAGCCATTTCATGGCATTGACCGAGTCGGTATACACCGTTTTGGTACTGCCTTCTTTTTTCAGATGTGCAAGGGCATGTACAATGGCCAAAAATTCGCCCAGATTGTTCGTGCCTTTGGAGATCGGTCCGACGGAGAAAATAACCTCACCGGTGCGGGTGTCTACTCCTTTGTATTCTACAGGTCCGGGGTTACCACGTGTGCCCACATCAACAGAGACGCTGTCGTAATCCACTTCCTCTGACGTTTCCATGCCAGCACTTCTTCCGCTACCAGCCGACTTTGTCTTCGACGCTCCGCCTGCACTTGAACCCCAGTTCCCTTTCCAGCCAGCACGATACGCTTCTTCTGCGGCTGTTTTGGACTCATAGGATTTATATTTTGCTCCAGTATAATGATCCGTCTGCGCTTTGCAATCTGCCCATGTGTTATACACACCCGGCTTCTTGCCTTCCCAGACAACATAATATTTCTGTTTTGCCACTGTAACCCGCTCCTTTGTTCACTTCATCAATACCCTATTGTAAACGATCTGGTGGGCGGAATGAAAGCTATGGATTTGGCCATCTGCATAATTCCTCCAACTCCAGAACAGTCTAAGAAACAAAGCGCATACTGGAATAGAAAGGAATATACGTATGGACTGGATATGGAAATCTGTTTTACTTGTACTTATCGGCATGATTCTGCTGCGAATTGCAGGACGCAAGTCGATCTCACAGATGAGTGTCGCCACAACGGTCATCATGATCTCCATCGGAACAACGATTGTACAACCCATCGCAAATCATGAGCTTGGCAAAGCGATTGGATCAGCATCGGTATTCATTTTGACATTGCTTGTAGTGGAACAACTGCAATTGAAATTTAATATTTTTGAACGGTTAATGAGTGGCAGTTCCAAAATCGTGGTAGAGGACGGAAAGGTCATTATAGCGAATCTGAAACGTATGCGTTATACGATGGATCAGCTTGAGATGCATATGCGACAGCACGGAATTACAAGTGTAGATGATCTGGAGACGGCGACGGTGGAACCCAATGGTCAACTTGGTTATGTCCTGAAACGACATGCTCGTTCCGTAACGATTGGAGATCTGGAAGAGATCCTACGAAGTTATGCAATTACAGGCAGTAGTCCAGCAACGGGAGAACACCCACAACAAGACAACAGCAACAATTCTTCAACGCATAGCGATAATTCCTCAGATATTTTCCAAGAAGTCAGTAAAGGTGCTCATGTTCATCCCGTTGATCCTAAGCTTCAATAGATGCGTCCTCCCCTCTAAAAAAAGACCGCACCTATGAGCTCTTATCAACATCGCTCCAACAGGTACGGTCTATGTTCACTTCAATTGATTATTTCGAAAGATTTCTCCACGTCATCCAAACAAAGATATAGTCCCAATCAACGTGTACTCAGGTAAGCAATGCCTAAGCCGCCCGTAACTGGATTTGTATAGATTTCACAATCGACATCAAATACCTCACCAATCATCTCGCGAGTCAGAATATCAGCCGGTTTGCCATGGACCACAATCTGGCCCTTTTTCACCACATAGAGATAATCGCAATATTCTGCCGCGAGTTCGAGATCATGCAGCGCTGCCAATATGCCAATGCCGAGTCCACGGACAATATTTAGAATCTGAAGCTGGTATTTGATGTCCAGATGGTTCGTCGGCTCGTCCAGGATCAGGAATTGGGGTTGCTGTGCCAAGACACGTGCCAAGACCACACGCTGTTTCTCTCCACCAGACAGAGACACGTAATTGCGGTCTGCATGTCCAGTCAGATGTACTTTTTCCAAAGCCTGCTCGACGATTTCGTGATCCCGTTCATTATCCGTCTCCAGCATTTTTTTGTGTGGGGTACGGCCCATCATGACCATCTCGCGTACTGTAAAATCAAAACTCAATTCATTAAACTGGCCAACAACGCCCATGTGTCTGGATACAAGCTTTGGACTGGATTTGAGAATATCGGTATTGTCCAGAAAAACCTTACCTTGCTGCGGTTTGATCACTTTATAAATGCTCTTGAGCAGCGTTGACTTGCCACAACCATTGGGTCCGATCAGTCCGACGAACTGTTTACCGTTCACCTGTAATGAAATATCTTTGATGATGTCCGTGTTCAGCACAGAGATGGATACATTTTCTACGTTCAGCTTCATGTTTAATTTCCTCCAAAACCGTAGCCTTTTTTGACCAGCATATACATAAACATTGGTGCGCCAATCATGGCCGTAATAATACCGATTGGCAACTCCACGCTGGATATGAGGGATCGTGCAATAACATCCGTCCAGATGAGGAAAATAGCTCCAAACAGCACGGATACAGGCATCACCTTACGATGGTCGGAACCCACGAGACCTCTGACGATATGCGGAATAATGAGGCCGACAAAACCAATCATGCCACAGCTCGCCACCATAACGCCTGTCACCAAAGCGGTTAACAGCATGTACACCCTGCGGTACACACTCAGATTAATGCCCAGCGTAACCGCTGCTTCATCCCCCAATAACATCGTATTAAGAACTCTGGACTGTAAAAGGAAGAATAGAATCGCCACCAGCACGACGATACCCACGAGTGGAAGCTTGTTCCATCCGGAAGCCGCCAGGCTGCCCATGGTCCAGAACGTCACCGTTTTGATGCCATCAGCATTGTTGGCAAAATAAATAATAAAGTTCGAAAAAGCGCTGCATAACGCGTTAATCACCATTCCCGCAAGCACCAGCTTGACCGACGTCATTTTCCCCCGAATCCCTGCCAAAGTCAGGACCAGTAATGACGCACCCATCGCACCGGCAAAGGCCCAGAAAGCCACCCCCGTCTGACCTAGCCACCCAATCGCACCGAATCCAATAAGAATTGCAAAGGTTGCTCCAAGTGAAGCGCCTGAGGATATACCCAGTATGTAAGGATCAGCGAGCGGATTCTGCACAGCAGCCTGCATAACAGCACCGCACAAGGCCAAGCCTGCACCGATAAACATCGCCATCAGCACACGCGGGAAACGAATCTGCCAAATGATATCGGTAAAGGAACCTGCCTCAATGGGTGTTGTCCCCCACTGAAATCCCGTTAATTTGTATAAAAGAATACGATATGACTCCACCAGCGGGATACGAACCTGTCCAATGGAAACTGCAATACCTACGGATATAAGCGTAATCATGATTAAAGCTGCAATCAGTAAAGCAAACCCGGATTTACTATGAATCAGAGACTCTCTTTTCCCCATACGCTGTGTCTGAACCTGAACCGTCTGTGCCATCTCTTCCCCCATCAATTCGCGTAAAATGTAGAACAAATTAAATTTAGCTATTTACAACTTGTTTTCTCGGATTATAATTGAGAATGATTATCTTTGTCAATTTAAAACACATAGAAAAGGGGTTCATCATTTAATGAAATTCACATCCAGAACCATTGGCATCGCTGCTCTAAGTCTCCTGTTACTGCTGCTTGCAGCCTGTTCGAACGCTTCAACTTCTTCCCCTGCCGAAGAAACAACTTCAACTACTAACACGACAGAAACTTCAGCTCCTGCTGAGAATACAAATAAAACGACGTACCCGCTCACCATTGAGAATTTCACGATCTCGGGTGAGGGCGGCGAGTGGAAACCCAAAGTGCAAGTATTCGATAAAGCACCTGAACGTGTTGTTGCGAATACCCAATCTGCGGCTGAGATGCTCATCAAATTAGGTCTGACCGATAAAATGGTCGGTGTTGCTGCTCTATACGGTTCCGTTACACCCGATGTGGCTGATGATTTCGCCAAAATTCCGGTATTGTCCAAGGATTATGTAGGTAAAGAGCTGGTTGTAGGCGCAAGCCCGGATCTGGTACTCGGACGGGGCGACCTTTTCGCTGATGCAGACTGGGGCGTGGGTACCGTCGATGGATTGAATGACATGAATATCCGCACGTTTCTGCAAACGACGAATCACAAAGGCACACTCGAAACCCTCTATAGCGATATTGCACAACTTGGAAAGATCTTCGACGTTCAGGATAATGCCGCAACATTCACCGAAAGTCTGAAGACTCGTGTTGAAGCTATTAAGGCAAGTGTAGCCGATCAGCCTGAGCATAGTTTTGCCTATATCGTACCCGCTACGGAAGACACCATTACGGTAAGCAGCATGCAAAATGATACGTATCAGCTTGATGCACTTGGCCTGTTGAGGCTGAAAAATACGTTTGATGGTGTGCAAGGTGAGGTAAGTGTTGAGCAACTGATCACAGCGAACCCGGACTACCTGCTCTTGTCCGCGTATGCCGGTTCACCGGATATCGATAAGCTGATTCAAAATCTGTATGCCAACCCTGCCCTGCAAAGTATGAACGCAATCAAAAACAAACAGATCTATGTCACAGATTTCAGCCAGTTCTGGGGTTATGGATATCAAATTCTGGACGGTATTGAGAAAATGGGACAGGAAATGAAAGCTAATCCGATGAAGTAATGACTTGAGCCAATGAGCAGGAGAAGACATTCTCCCTGCTCATTTTTTCAGTCCACTTTAGAACATACTAAATTAACGGATAAACTCACAAATTAAATTAAAAATCATGTTAAAACGTCCTTCTTACCTTTAATCCTGTATGCAAAAGTTTGATTTTTTCAGATAAGCTTATATGCATAGTTCTGGATAGGATTAAAATATAAGAAATGAGGTTTTATTCATGACCGCTCACACATCCCTCCCAAACCAAGGGGAGATTCCTTCCATATCTTCAAAACGCCTTCCGTGGGCTGGGCTTCTTGCATTAGCCATGGCGGGATTTATTTGCATCCTCACCGAAAGCCTGCCTGCGGGACTGCTGCCGCAAATTGCAAAAGACTTGGGGATCACAGAAGCCCTCACCGGACAATTGGTGACTCTTTATGCCATTGGATCACTTGTTGCTGCCATTCCCTTGACTGCTGCTACACGCGGATGGAGACGCCGACCTCTACTGTTAGTATGCATTAGTGGTTTTCTTGTCTTTAACACCGTTACCGCCTTATCTTCGGATTATATCCTGACACTTGCTGCTCGTTTCATGGCGGGAGTCTCTGCGGGTGTGTTATGGGGAATGACAGCAGGTTATGCTCGTCGGATGGTCCCGGATTCGTTAAAAGGTAAAGCCATGGCCGTGGCTATGATCGGCACACCGGTAGCATTAGCCCTGGGTGTTCCAATCGGTAGTTTTCTCAGTTCTTATGTCGGCTGGCGCCTCATCTTCGGAATAGTATCTCTTCTAACCGTAGCTTTAATCGTATGGGTTCTCTGGAGAATGCCGGATTTTGCCGGAGAGCCAGCTGGTGAACGTCTTCCGCTGCATAAGGTGTTTTTAATTCCGGGAGTTAGGCCTATTCTGTTTGTTGTTCTGGCCTGGATGCTTGCCCATAACATTCTATATACCTATATTTCTCCCTACCTTGCCCAGACCGTATTTGCTAACAGAGTCGACTTGATTTTGCTCATTTTCGGTTTTACTTCCATTGTTGGAATTTGGTTAACCGGCATGCTCATTGACCGATTTTTGAGGAGATTGGTTATCATTAGCTTGGCATCATTCGCTCTGGCCTCTGTCGTGATGGGAATCGCTACTCATCAACCTGTGATTATTATCCTTGGCATCATGATCTGGGGACTTACGTTTGGCGGAGCCGCGACACTGTTACAGACTGCCATCGCTCAAGCCGGAGGCAAAAGCACAGATGTCGCTCAATCGATGCTGGTTACAGCATGGAATCTGGCGATTGGCGGAGGAGGCATCATCGGGGGCATCCTTCTTGAAGTATTTGGAGCAGGATACCTTTCTGGGGTGCTGTTTATCTTGCTCATTCCTGCGTTGCTTGTAGCTATGCGGGCTTATAGATATGGATTTACCAGAGCAAATTAACAGGAAGGCATTTTGCATGAGTTACACGCAGGAGGAAAGAGGAGTTCACTTGATGTGGACTCCTTTTCTGTTTTTCATTTTATAGTTTTATAGACTGCGGTTTATTCTGCCTGTGCCAACAGATTTGGTCCTTCCACGAGATTCTTATGTGCAATTGGAGAAGACATTGTGATTAAAGTCATATAAGTACCGTACGGATCACACTTGTTCTGAAACTCCTCGAGTCCCTGAATGGTATCTGTGAGGATTTTTAGCAAGTAATTGTACTCCCCGCTTATCCGATAACATTCCACAACTTCAGGTGATGCACGACAGAAATCCAGGAAAGGATAACAATCCCGGGTACGAAAAAGAACATAGGCAGTGCTTTGCTTGCCCAATTTGGAGGGGGAGATTACGGTTCGATATTCCTCGATAATTCCCTTTTCTTCCATTCGTTTGACTCGTTCAGTAACGGCGGGCTGAGATAATCCCACCAATTTGCCTAGTTCGGTCATGGATAATCTCGCCTGATTCTCCAAGTGATACAGAATATGCTGATCTATTTCGTCCATGTGATCCACTCCTTTAAATACATAAGATATATTCAGAAATTACCTTAAGTATATTCGAAAATTCATTATAATGCCTTTAACAAACCATGTATTACAAGATCAATCATTTATATAATAAACACAGTTATCACGAGAAATCAAATACATCAGTTGGTGAGAGGAAGATAAGCATGGGAAAAAAAGACATGACGACATTGCATACTTATGTGGATGAAGCCATTGACCGCGCTCTAAGCGAAAAAAGAATCGTAGGAACAGTTGTACAAGTTGCTTTAAGAGGGGAACTGATATACAGCCGGGCTGCTGGTTTCGCGGACAGGGAGCAAAAACGCACCATGTCGGAAAACGCTCTGTTTCGACTTGCTTCCGTAACCAAACCTATTGTCTCGACAGCAGCTCTGGCATTAATCTCACAAGGAAAGCTGAGTCTGCATGATCCGGTGACACGCTGGCTTCCTGCATTCCGGCCCAAACTTGCCAATGGTCAGGACGCTTTAATATCAGTACATCAGTTGATGACACACACCGCAGGCTTGACATACCGTTTCTTCCAAGAAGATCAGGGAACCTATGAGCTTGCAGGAGTATCGGACGGAATGGATTGGTCTGAAATTAGTCTGGAGGAGAATCTGCAAAGGCTGGCTTCTGCTCCTCTTCTGTATGAGCCTGGAAACATGTGGAGATATTCCATTGCGACAGATGTACTTGGTGCTGTTATCGAAAAGGTAACTGGGATGTCACTACGAGAAGCTGTTCAAATGCTGGTTACTCATCCACTCCACATGTCCGACACTGACTTTGTTGCGGTGGATTCGGAACGATTGACAGCCGCATATGCTAATGGTTCTGAAGAACCACGTCTCCTTCATAAGGAGTTGGAGCAGATTCCTTTTATTGAGGGTACTGCTGGCTTCCGACTGGCACCCAATCGTGCGAATCATACTTCTGCTTACTTATCGGGCGGAGCAGGTATGGTTGGAAGTACCGGAGATTTCCTTACCTTACTTGAAGCATTGCGACAAGGAGGACAGCCTCTCCTTACAGAAGCCGTTGCGGCTGAGATGTCTACAAATCAAATCGGTGATCTCGTGATGCCATACTGGCCAGGCAGAGGGTTTGGCCTTGGTTTTACCGTACTTAAAGATCCTGTCGCAGCCGGTACACCGGAATCCCCGGGTACGTGGCAGATGGGTGGAACTTACGGTCATTCCTGGTTTGTTGATCCAAAAGAAGAACTTAGTGTTGCAGCATTCACCAACACGGCACTTGAAGGGATGTCGGGCCAGTATACCACCGATATCTGTGGTGCAATCTACGCAGGCATTCGTGAAGGCAAAGAGGCTGCAAGAATATAAATACGAATAACCGCCCAATATCATTGGGCGGCTTTATTTGGCAAGGATGGTAAGGTTACTGTCTGTTATTACTCAAATTTTTCTTTTTAAAAAGGTAGATCCCCGCAACAAGAATAAACCACACTGGCGTGACAAAAAGTGCCACACGCGTATCTTCGGCCAATGCCAATACCACCAGCACAAATGCCAGAAAAGCCAAAATTAAATAGTTCGAAAACGGATATAGTGGCAGTTTGAAGCGGCTACGACTCGCCAGTTCCGGCTGAGTACGACGATATCTGAGATGACAGATCACCATGATGCCCCAGACAAAGATGAAACACACGGTCGACACGCTCGTGATCAGCGTAAATACGCCTTCTGGCATGATATAGTTCAGCAGAATCGCGATCAAAATAACAATCGTGGAGAAAAACAGCGCGTTGGAAGGAACCTTCCTGTTATTCAGTCGTGCAAACGATTCGGGTGCGTTGTGATCCTTTGCCATGGAGAACACCATACGACTTGTACTGAAAATGGCACTGTTACACGCTGACGCTGCGGACGTCAGTACCACGAAATTCACAATGCCGGCGGCAGCTGCAATACCCACAGCGGCAAACACTTGTACAAACGGACTTTCAGTAGGCACAATGGCGTTCCACGGGTAAATACTCATAATAATCAACAGTGCGCCAACATAGAAGAGCAGTACCCGGATCGGAATCTGGTTAATTGCTCTCGGAATAACCTTCTCCGGGTTCTCCGTCTCCCCCGCTGTCAGTCCCACCAGTTCCATGCCTACAAAGGCGAATACCACCATCTGGAACGATATGATGAACCCATGCAGTCCATTCGGAAACCATCCCCCATGACTCCACAGATTGGTGAAGCTCGCTGGACCCTGATCCGTCGTAAAACCTTTGAAGATCATATATAAACCAACAACAATGAGTGCCAGAATAGCCACGACCTTAATCAGGGCAAACCAGAATTCCATCTCCCCAAACAACTTGACCGTTGCCAAGTTCATGATTAATAAAATGACTAACGCTATTAACCCTGGCATCCACTGAGGTACATTTGGAAACCAAAACTGTGTATACAATCCAACGGCCGTAATATCAGCCATGGCAATGGAGATCCAGCAGAACCAATAGGTCCAGCCTGTAATAAATGCCGCCATATTTCCCAGGTAATCACGCACAAAATCGACAAAGGAATGATACTGCAAGTTGCTTAACAGCAGCTCCCCCAATGCACGCATGATCAGGAACAATACAACACCCGTAATAATGTAGGCCAGCAAGATGGATGGCCCTGTCAGCTGAATCGTTTTGCCTGCCCCGAGAAACAGACCTGTACCGATCGCACCTCCGATCGCCATCAACTGTACGTGCCTGTTCTTTAATCCCCTTGTTAACGTTTCTTGCTGCATGATCAACCACCACTCTCTTTCTGCAAATGCTCTCTACGATGCAAAATATTATTACTCATCATATAATAATCTGCCCAGAATACATATCCTCTTTTATATATTTTTTTGCACAGCAAAGAGGTCACCTTTGTAAAAGGTAACCTCTTCATATGCTCCTATTTCATGCCCTTGGCTTTTATTAATCTTAAGTTGCATCCGATCCATACTATCATCAGCCTATGTACATTCCTTTGTTATTCTCATACCACGTCATGCTGATAATACATATCTATAGAAGTATTTTAAAATATAAGCCAAGCATAGAGCGGCAACAACTAAAAAGGTAATTGCTAATGAACGTTCGTTTTTCCAAATTCGAATAGCATTAGCAACATTAATTATGAATAATGCAAGCAAGTTAATGGTACCCGAGTTTGATTGAAACGAGTTGAACACGATCATCATAAATCCTACAATCCAGATTAACAAAAACCACAGTGGAGTTTTCTGAAAAAGCTGCTTCATTATGATTTACTCCTTATATATTAAATTGGTCTGTGTACAAGATATTCTTCAACGGGAATGGAAATTCCTTTATTTAGGTCATAACCCCAAATAATTAATACTATTTAGATCCAGTTTTAAGTATCTTCACAGTAAAAAGGGCTCCTGATAAAGGCGCCCTCTGGTCTGTTAATCTATTCCTTTTTCTTTTCCAATCTGTTTTGAGGATATCAATTAGTGTAATTTCATTGCCCTCTTTGTCCGTGCCATTTTCAGAGAGCGCAGTGTATCAAATTTTCGATCTTAATGCATCTCCCTACAAATGCGGAAGGTTCAGAAAGCACCATCTTTTTAACGAAAAGCGCTATCTATCCAACAACTACTTTTGCTTATAAAACTCATGATACAATTTCATTAACGCTCGTTTCTCAATCCGTGATACATAAGAACGTGAGATGCCCAGTTCCTTCGCAATTTCGCGTTGAGTTCGTTCCTCCCCGCCTGCTTCCAGGCCAAATCGACCGATCACTACTTCCTTCTCCCGATCATCCAGAATGTCGAGATTACGATAAATTTTGCTTTTTTCAATCTTCAGCTGCACTTTATCTACAACGTCGTCGGCTTCTGTTCCGAGGATATCGATCAGCGTAATTTCGTTGCCTTCTTTGTCCGTACCAATGGGGTCGTGCAAGGATACGTCTTTGCGTGTTTTCTTCAGGGAACGCAAATGCATAAGTATCTCGTTTTCAATACATCTCGCCGCAAATGTGGCAAGCTTCGTACCTTTGCCTTGTTGAAAGCTTTCGATGGCTTTGATCAAACCAATGGTTCCGATGGAAATCAGGTCTTCCTGATCTTCACCCGTATTGTCGAACTTCTTGACGATATGCGCGACGAGGCGCAGATTGTGTTCAATGAGCAGATTGCGAGAGTGAGCATTGCCTTCAGCCATAAGGCGCAAATGTTTGGCTTCATCACCCTCAGCCAGTGGCTGGGGGAACGCATTATTTTTGACATACGAGACGAGTAACGTTAACTCTTTAATGAATAGAGCAATTGCGGTAAACAATCCGGGCACAGATGACACCTCCTGCAGTTTTACAACGATCTGGCCTGAGCACATGTGGGAACAGGGTCGATCTATTGTATGTAGGCAGTGGCCCAGAAGTGCACGTACACTTGAAAAAGGGGATGATCTTGCGAAGATTTCACAGACTCACAGAAACTATGGAGCCCACCCGCTGAAGCAGGAGAAATTCTTTTTCCACACTTTCGATAAAATACTTCTTTTCACCAAATAGGACAACATCATTCTGGGCTAATGAAACATCGCTTTTAAAATAAATCACATTGTCCGTTTCCCGGAATGCACCTTTGTAATAGAACATCCTATTTCTCTCCTTCATGTATCTACCTATGTAATTAACTACCCGCTCCATGTGGATCTGCTTCCTTTATGCTAACATATTCTCTCTCACTCATCATGTCATATTCGCACACTAACCAACATAAAGCCCCAGCTCTGTGCAGAACAGAACTGAGGCTACATATCGATATGAATTCCTGTTTCTCCTGTCGATTGCTTCAAGAAGCTAATTCAAATTAAATTATTTGAAGATTCGTTGTGAGAACTGATACAGGCCGCTGTTCCAGACAGATGGTTCGTGTCCACCTACATCCAGATAAAAGGTATGCGGAATATTCATGCTGCTCAAGCCGTTTTTGAAGTTCTGGCTGACCCATAACAGACCGTCACTTGATCCACAGGAGATCCACAACAATTTGAGTTGGCTGGCTACTTGTCCCGGGTTGGAAACCAGCTGTGATACAGATTGCGTATTCGGTGCAGCCGAGAAGGCCCCTACCCAAGCGAAGGTATTCAGATTTTTCAATCCGAAGTTAAGCGACTGCCCACCACCCATGGACAGACCGGCCAACGCACGGCTATTCTTGTCTTTGTATACCGGATAATTGGCCTCGATATGAGGAATCAGATCCTTGAGCAGGTCTTGCTCAAACCGTTCAAACGCAGCCACTTTGTCCGGAGCAAAAATGTCACCGACTGGACGGTCGTCCTTCATGGCACGGCCATTCGGCATGACAACGATCATCTGGGACAGCTTGCCTTCCGAATACAGGTTGTCCAAAATGTTCTTGGGTTTCATTGCATTGACCCACTCATGCTCATCCCCGCCGATGCCGTGCAGGAGATACAAGACGTTATACTTTTTATTCGGAGAATATCCTGGCGGTGTATACACGGTCGCTTTCCGTGTATTGCCCACCGTTGTGGAGTAATAGGATATCAGATTGGTATTTCCGTGCGGAATATTGTTTCGATAGCCATCAAAACCCGGTGGTGCAGGCACCACCGGAGTGTTAGCCAGCGCATTGTTTGCGTCATTTCCGGATACATTCATAGATTCATACGCTGTGTTCTGAGCACCAACCTCGCTGGAATCCGTAGCAAAAGCCATTGTTGGGGCAATCATGGCAACGATCATCGAAAGACTTAAAAGGATTGTAATACGTTTTTTCATCTCAATTTCTCCTCTCAATTTTGTCAAACTTAAGTATGCGTTTCTCGAAGTTTCACTGGATTACGCTTGATGCTGAAGTTCAACTTTTTTCTAACGCGGTGAAGCAAGCTTCCTCTCAATCCAATATTGAAAGCCCTTACAACAAACGAGTTAGATCACCTCCCTTCCCTTCAGAAAAACACTGAAACATGTAGATTCCACTCTGTTTTTCCGACATAGAATTACTTATATAGTATATTTAAACTTATTTATCCATTTTTTGCAACAATATTTTCATTTCTAGCGATTCAATTCAATGATCTTATAGCATCAGAGTTTTTCTTCTTTCTTTTTTATTCTCGAATCATAATTAAAAATTGTAAAATACTGTTGTTAAATTGAATATTTTACCTTATTATAGCTTCCATAGGGGGGGTGTCTATGAACAATTTCAATAGATTCATAGTATTTTTCTTCTGAGATATGCTTACGCAAAAGTTTCAACGTTTCGGCTACCAATATCTTTTGCAACTACTTTATTTTCTGGGAGGAAAATGATGATGTTCAATGTACGCTTTTCGATCAAAAAAGCATGGGCTTCATTCCTGGTTATTACATTATTGCTGCCTTTACTTGTGGGGTTATGGCCATCCAATGTCTATGCTGCATCTAACAATGAAGGAAAAATATCCATAACCGCAGATGATGAGTTCACACTTTTTATAAACGGCAGACAGACGGGAAAAGGCACCGACTGGGCCAAAGCCTATACGTTCCCTGTGCCGATTCAATCTGGCATCAATGTGATTGCAGTTCAAGCGAAGGATATAGGCCTCTATGCGGGACTGCTGGCAGACCTTAGCTACGGAGATGAGAATCTGGTTACGGATTTCAACTGGAAAGTATCTGAACGATATATCGAAGGTTGGGAGCAACCCAAATTCGATGATTCGTCATGGTCACGTGCTACTGACTTCGGACGGTATGGCAGTGATCCTTGGAAACAGATTAGTGGCATGCCTGAGGAGACCAGTGCACGCTGGATCTGGGCAGGCAAGACCAATGTGAATGCTCCAGTTTCAGAAGCATATTTTCGAATCTCATTTAACGTCTCCGAAGATGGACTGGCTATTAGCAATCCCATTTCTTCTTCAGGTCAATTCGAGCAAGTCGATTATCAGTTAAAACCAACCCAACCCATGCCTGCTTCCATGGTGAAGAGACTTCCCGTGGTAAATGCCGTCTTTGAAACGGTGGAAGAGAAAGGTTCTATAGAACTTAGCACCCAAGAGGCTGCCCAAATCGGTAATAACCTAGCTCCTGGTCAGATCTTTCTCGATCAGTCCTCTGCCCGGGCTATCAAAGTTACAAGCGTCAATAGAAGCTCTGGTGGTATGCGGGTAGATTACACCACTCCGGGTGTGGAGGAATTGTTCGATTACTATGATATTCCCGAGCAGGAGGTCTCGTTCGAAGAGCGTAATATCGTCATGCCTGATCCTGAGATGGTATTGGATAGCAAGGAATGGCTTGTTCAGGAAACCCCTTCCTTGTTAGAGACCGATATAAATGACGATGCTGAAATGCGACAGTTCAACATCGACAACACGATTCAAAATGATTTGGATGCAAATATGGACATGGTTGCGGATGCGGAAACAATGGATATCGCTTCCACGGATATCGCACCCATGGATCTGAATGATGCGAATTCCATGGACATGAATGATACAAATGATATGGATCTGAATGAAATAAACTCCACGGAATTAACTGATATTAATTCAACGGACATGAATGATGTGATTCGTGCTGCTGGAGCAGGTGATTTTGCCAATTGCAAAAAATCCGGCAATGAGTTTGTCTGTGATTTCAAGAAGGTACTTGTAAATCAACAAAATGCAAACGGTAACAAAGTGTTCGTTGAAGCAGGTGGTAAGCTCACCTTGATTGCACCCAAAGTTACGGGGAAATACGGATTTTGGGGAAAATATGATCTAAAATTTACTGCTGGTGAGAAAGCCAACATCTATATCAAAGGTGATGCCAAGTTCAAAAAAGAAGTCAAAGTTCCAATCATGGGCTTCAACATTGGTGCTGGCAATCTCGGAGCCGTATCTGTCGGCGTTTTTCTGGTCATTGGTATTGACGGCAACGTCACCTTTGAATTTCAGGTCGATCAGGGATACACGGTTACCGCGGGAGTCAAAGGGAAAACACGTGTCTTTATTCCCGTGAAGATCCAGCCTTACAGCAGTGTGAACAGATATCTTACGGTAACCCATAAAATTGAAGGACAGATCACTGCTTGGGCAGGAGCCAAAGCGGAAGTCGGTCTGAAAATTGCCGGCAAAAAAATACTTGAGGTAAGTGTTTTTGCCGGCATTGAAGGCACAGGGAAATGGACAAGCAGCAATAATGTGCCCAGTACCATGTCTCTAAAGATTGATGCTCTCGTCAAAGGAGAAGGAGCTGTATTTAATAAGTCCTTCAAACTCTTCGAGCTGCGCTGGAATTTGGTGAATCTTGTGAAAACCCCTACCAATCCGGGAACCGGACAGAACCTGGCACGAAATGCTGCCATAACGGTAACTTCCACCTATCCCGGGTATTCAGCAGCCCGAATCAATGACGGGGATCGTAACACGGCCTTGGGGGAAAATTATAGCTGGGCCAATAACCGTAATTCCTCACTTCCCCAATATGTCGTCATTGATTTGCCGGCATCGAGTTCAATCCAGCGAATTGATCTGTATACCACCCAGGGATACCCGCTTGCCAATTATGATCTGCAATACTGGAATGGTTCAAATTGGGTGAATCTTGTACAGATTACAGGCAATCAAGAGTTAACGCGTTCACACACATTTTCAGCAGTCAGTACTTCCAAGATCCGTGTCGTAGCGAGTAAAGGTCCTTCCCATCAGCCAACCTATGTGCGAATCAATGAGCTTGAAATCTATTAAAACAGCATACCCAAAAAGCCTCAGCCCCTGGTTACACAGGATGGCTGAGGCTTTCTTGACATCTGTTTAGTGTACGGATACTGGATTAACTACCTCTGCACCCTCGGGTGAAGTCTGTCTGTCTTTCATCAACAGACTGATGAACAAACCCAGCAAACCCAGTGCAGCAATAACTGCGGCATACAATGGCACTGAGATAAGTCCCGTATGCGTAATTGCATACCCACCCATATAGGCACCAGCGGCATTTCCCAGGTTAAATGCCGAATGACTTGAGGTTGTCGCAAGTAGCGGTGCTTCGCGGGTCATATTCATGATTCGAATCTGCAATCCTGGCATAATACCAAAAGCGGCAACCCCCCAGAAAAATATCGTGAGCACTGCCAGATACGGATTCTCCAGCGTCAGCGTGAGCACTGCCAGAAGAACAGCAAGGATACCAAAGTTGACGATTAACGAAGGCATCAGCTTCCAGTCTGCCAGACGGCCGCCAACCAAATTGCCCAAGGTTACACCGAAGCCAAACAACACCAGAATCCAGGTCACACTTTGCTCCGCAAAGCCACTAATATCCACAAGCATCGGCGTAATATAGGTGAAGACTGTAAACAAACTTCCGCACCCCAACGCCCCAATAAGCAGAACCAGCAACACTTGTGGACGAACCAGATTCCGAAATTGCTGTCCGAGGTTCGCTGGTGCTCCTTGCGGAAGGACGGGAATGAAACGAATGATACCAATCAACGAAATGATGCCCAAGATCGTAATCGCCCCGAAAGATGACCGCCATCCAAGCTGTTGCCCGATAAATGTACCAAACGGAACGCCAATGATGTTGGCAATCGTTAGCCCCGCGAGAACAACCGATACCGCTCCTGCCCTTCTCTCTGGCGCAACAAGCCGCGTCGCCATGATTGAACCTACACCAAGGAACGTACCATGAGCAAATGCCGTTAAGATCCGTGCTGAGATTAACAACCCATAGGTGGGAGCAATAACGGACAATGCGTTTCCGATAATGAAAATGCACATCAGCAGCACCAGCAATTTTTTCTGCGGAATCTTGTGTGTAAATACGGTCAAAATCGGCGCACCTACCGCTACACCAAGTGCATATCCCGTAATGAGTTGTCCTGCCTGCGGAATACTTACATTCAGGTCTGTTGCTACATTAGGCAGTAAGCCCATAATAATAAATTCAGTCATACCAATCGCAAAAGCCCCTATCGTCAGGCATAACAGGGATATTGGAAACGCCCCTCGTTTACCTGACGGTGAAAACTGTGGTTGTACTGTGTGTCCAGTCGTGCTCATAGATGTTCTCTTCTCCTGTCTCTTAATCAACGATTTTCTGTCGCCTTCAACCACAAGGCATCTGTTAGTTGTTCGAACGTTTCACGCATAGCCAGCTTGTTCCGCCAGTGTGCCGGAATACCACTCAATCCATAATAAGCACCTGCGATCTGCCCATACACCGCACCTGTAGTGTCCGCATCATCACCCAGATTAACAGCTAACAACGCGCCTTCTTCAAAGCTTGATGACTTATGAAACGCCCATAGTGCTGCTTCAAGTGAACGAACCACATAGCCGCTGCCCTTAATTTCCGGCGGTTCTTTGCTCTGATAGGAACCCATAACAACCTCTTCAATAGCGGGCGAAAAAGCAGGTTCTTCCCTCCACTGTCTGCATGTCTCCGGCATCAGCATGACGCTCTTGTCCGCTCCGCGCAGACCGGCAACAATTATGGCGGCCAGCACTTCACATGCTTCCACGCTTTCTGTTGCAGCATGTGTTGTCCGGGAGCTCAGCCCGGCATAACGAACCGCCTCGTTTGGTTGATTAGCGTAAGCCATCGCGACAGGCGCAAGCCTCATAATAGAGCCATTGCCCGCCGTCATCGGGTCAGTTGATCCGCTGTAAGCTTCTCCAGTTATCTCAAACCTCTCCAAGGCACTTCGCGTGGCCCCGCCGATATCAAAGCAATCGCCTGTGCTGCTCATATACCCGACCTTGTACCAATTGGTGTATCTGCGCATCTGATCCGCAGGATCAAAGTTTTCATTGCGTACCAGACTTTCTGCCAGACACAGAGCCATGGATGTATCATCTGTCCACTGCCCTGCCTCCAGTCCGAATACACCGCCACCCACGATATCCGTTACGGGTTCAAATGTGCCCGGGCTGCTGAATTCCACGGTAGTTCCCAACGCATCACCCACTGCAAGCCCGATGAAGCAGCCATTGAAACGGTCCTTTTGCAACATGCTTGTCTTCCTCCCTTACTCCATATACTTTCACAATCTTTCTTCCATTCTCCCACAGGGTCTGATCTGGCGTAAAGCTAATAAAATCCAATAAATTCAGCTCCATTTCTTCTATTATAAAAGTGTCGAAAGCTGTTGAACGGCCAGAATAGCAAATTTTCATAAAAAAAGTTTTATTTTTTTGAGCTGTAAAAACAGTTTATTCAGTACACCGCTTACATGCAAAAGGGTTAACGGTTTGCAACGTTCATCATTTTCTGAAAACAAATCATACATGTGAAAATTTTCAATGTAAACAATCATAACACGCTTGACCCTTCGGTTTGTCCTATGATACGGTTTTATTAGCTTCAAACGCATACTTTTTCCCAAATTAATATTCATTTTCGGTGTATTGCGTCAACTAATATCCCGCAGGTTAATGAATACAGGGAATGAATTTGCAGAAAATTTTCATTTTTCGTTTTATCCCCAAACTAATTCTGAAACAGGAGGAACAAATTTATGATTAAGGCACTGGTGTTTGATTTCGACGGAACGATTATTGATACAGAGACAGCATGGTATATTGCTTTTCGTGATGCTTACAAGGAACACGGCGTAGATTTAACCCTGGAGATGTATTCACAATGCATCGGTACCAGTCTGAAAACATTTAATCCGTATGAGTACCTCATCACAGATTTGAATCTTCCGATCGATCGGGAAGCGTTCAGGGAATCCGTTCAGTTGCAGCACGCTGCATTGATGAATAAAGAAAAGGTGCGTCCTGGTATTCAGGAATATCTTGAACAAGCACGTGAAGCCGGACTGAAACTGGCTGTAGCATCCAGCTCCAAACGGGAGTGGGTTGAACAGCATCTGGAACAACTGAAACTGAAAGATTATTTTGAAGTTATTCGTACGGCAGATGATGTTGCAAATGTGAAGCCTGACCCGGAACTCTACACTCAAGCGCTTGAAGCCCTTGGAGTAACTGCAGACGAAGCCGTAGCGATTGAGGATTCACCTAACGGCGCGCGTGCAGCTGCTGCGGCTGGTATGCACTGCGTAGTCATCTCGAATACCATCACAGGAACACTGGAATTCGATATGCCTCACCAACGGCTGTCTTGCTTGACCGACCTTACATTTAATGATTTGATTTCGAAGCCACTCGTCACTACCGTCTAAGGTCTGCACGAATTTCGCGATTTAATCCTTAAAGGGGGAGTTCACACATGAAAGCTGTACATTTTGGTGCGGGCAATATAGGCCGCGGTTTTATCGGTCATATGTTGTCCGCTTCCGATTACAAAGTCTGCTTTGTCGCACGTAACCCGAAGAAAATCTCCATGCTTCAAGAGAGACAGGAATATCCGATTACACTTGCCAATAGCGATCAGGACACTACGATTGTCAACAACGTGACGGCTATCAATGTGAGTGAGCAGAATCTGGTTGCTGAAGAGATCGCTTCAGCCGATGTGATCACAACCGCGGTGGGAGTATCTGCACTCGGAGATATCGCCGAACCGATCGCCAAAGGCATTCAACTTCGCATGAAAAACAATAATCAGTCTCCACTGCATATTATCGCTTGCGAGAATGCCATCGGTGGTAGCACCAGGTTGAAGAAACGCATCTATCCGTTTCTGGATGAACAAACTCGCAAAAAAGCCGAACGTTATGTTTCTTTCCCCAATGCAGCTGTGGACCGGATTGTTCCGGCTCAAAACCACAAAGACCCGCTGCAGGTCACTGTTGAACCTTTTTACGAATGGGTCGTTCATCGTCCAGCACTTCTGGATGGATTTAAGAAAATAGATGGCGTCCACTATGTGGATTCGCTTGAACCTTATATCGAGCGTAAAATGTTTACGGTCAATACAGGCCATTGTGTCGCCGCATACTTCGGCTATCTCGAAGGATTCAAGACGATCCGACAGGTGATGAGTAATTCCACCCTGCGGGCCAAAGTGCGCCATGTTATGGAAGAGACCGGTCAGATGCTCATCCAGAAGCACGGATTCAACGCTCTGAAGCATAACAAATATATCGATACCATATTGGAACGCTTCGCCAATCCCAACCTGACGGATCAGGTCACCCGAGTCGGACGTTCCCCCCTTCGCAAGCTTTCGCCTCATGATCGGCTTGTTCGCCCAGCGATGCAGGCCAGTGAATTCGGAATTGAAATTCCTCATTTAACTTCTGCTATGGCGGCCGCAATGCTGTTCAATGACAAGCGCGACGAGGAAGCCATGAAGCTACAACACATGATTCGCGAAGATGGCGTCTCCGCCTTCATCCGTGAACGCATGGGAATTCCCGACGAACATCCCGTTCATCAGAATGTAATCGCCCGTTATCAGGAACTCAGAGGGCGCAAGGCATCGACTATACTAACCTGAGCAAATGATCAGGACATGGGTTCGATCCTGCAAACTGAATAGAAGCACGGTAAAGAAGCCGGGAGGAACCTATGCAGCTGCATCGCTCCTTCCGGCTCTTTGTCTATGCACGACGCGGCGCGACACGGTACATTCTATCTCTATTGTAGTAACGTTAATAAAACAGCGTATCTCCTCTCTCAAGGAAACACGCTGTTTAGGGAATCTTTTTAATTTACTACATCGTTTGGCTCAGCCTTGTGGCTCATCCCTTTTCTACTCATTCATAATGGAATTGAGGGATGCATATGCCATGGGCAGGAAACCTTCCGAAGGTTCACCAATAGGCGCTTGGATGTGGAAAATGAAACCATTGCCATCCAGTTCTTTGACAATAAAGTACTCTGTTTTCTTATCATTCTGGGACATCATATACAATCTTGCATCCTTCATCGGACCGTTGCTGAGTTGTTCAGCCGTTAACTGCTTCACTTCTCCGGTCTCGGACAACTCTTCCTTGGCATCCATCTTCAGCGCATCCAGATTGTAATTCGCCGGCAGCTTCTCAATCTCTACCTCATAATCCGGATCAATCTTCATTGTTAATTCATGGTCTTCGGCGTCAAAAGCCATCGGTTCAAACACATAAAGTGAATAACCTTTCGCTTGTGCCAGTGTTACTGGGCGTTTCTCGGTCATTCCTTCTACCGTCACTTCCAGCTCTGATGTCTTCGGACGATCGGACGTTACTGTACCGCCTGCATTGGAACCGTTATTGTCATCACTCGATTCAATCTTTGCAATCTCTGTAAGTACCAACTGTTTCGTTGTTGCATCAATGGTTTTCTCTACATATTTGAAACGAACGGAATCTTCGTCATCGATATCATCCAGAGACTTTTGCAGATCTTCGCTCACCTGGAATGACATCGGCTTCTCATTCACTCGAATCTCAACGGTATGCGGATCAGCCCATCCAGTCAGAATACCTTCTGCTTCTATTGCAGCACTTTCATTTGATTGTTGCTCCGGTGCTGGTGACTGTTCTTCCGTATTATTCACTGGTGGCTGTGCAGCAGGATTACTGTTCCCACAGGCCACAAGCGAGAATCCCATAAGTAAAACTAGGAGTGATGCACTGACTTTCATTGTATTTCCTTTTCGCATATGAACACCTCCGTTAGCTTATACGCAATGATGCTTGTCCATGTTGCTTCTCATCCATTGGCTTGGCTGTATACTAGTACTTACACGGGAGACAGGCAGCTCAATCATGCAAAATATCTGAATCGTTGCTCAGATCCTCTGCTCAGCTGGCCTGATCCATCTGTACCAGTTTGGCATTGGCTCCGTTAAACGCTTTGGTCTGGAGGTTAAATTGCTTTCGGAATTCAGCAAGCTTCGCATATTCGCTATTCCGTACCCGAATGGCTCGCTTAATCTTAACCAGATTAGGTTCTGCACTTTCTCTCATCAGATCATACAACTGCTCATCGGCACTCAGACTCAACTGATACGAAGCAACAAAGTTTTCCAACGCACGTGCTCTTGCTTCATATTGATCCAGCACCTTTTCAGCCTGTGCCAACGTTTCTTCTTTTTCAAATGATAGTTCTTTCAATGAACCGCGCAGGGCCACCGTCTTCTCGTTGGTCTGTTTCATGGCCTCTTCCGCCTGTTTCAACAACGTTCTTCGTTCATGGATATGATCTGCTGCCTGATCCAGCAGTGCTTCGAGATCACTGTTTTTGTTCTTGCCTTTGTCTAAAATAGACTTGTATAACTTCATATCTTCCTGCTCGTGATTGGTCAGTTTGTTCAAACTCTGATCGATCTCCTGACCGCTGAGCACCAATTGGTTTACCTGATTTGCCGCAGGCTCCTGCGGATCTCCACAACCACTCGCCAACAGAATTAGCAATACACTAACTGCCGCAAGCGCCACTTTTTTACTCGTTAGCACCAAAGTCCTTCCTCTCTTGCATCATCTTGTTGTTATATTACAAGCGGGTATCTCCGCTAAAATTGGCTACCCAGTGTGCATCCGGATCGTATACTTCGAACTCGTAACCCCGATCTTCGAGTAACTTCAGAATGCGTGGTAAAGCCTGAACCGTCTGCTCCCGCTCATGCATCAGAATCACTTCCTTATCCCGATGTACACTTTTGCTCACCCGGGCCACAATCTTGTCCGGCTGACCTGGAAGATTCCAATCGAGTGAATCTGTCGTCCAGTCCCACATTTTGAATCCGGCCGCCGCAATGTCACCTCTGAACTTTTCACCGATCTGTGGACTGCTGCCATAAGGTGCACGAATAAGATGAGGTGTAAAACCAATCAGGTCCTGCACCATCTTCTGCTCTTTCTTGAACTCTTTCACAAAGTTTGCCGAGTTGCCGCTCTTATACAGCTTTTTATAGTTATGCGTCATGCTGTGAAGTCCAGGATAACTGCCTTCCTTCAACAGCCGTTTGACTGCTTCTGGATGCTGATTCAACTGACGTCCGATCATAAAAAAGGTAGCTTTCGCCTCATGCTGCTTCAATATATCCAGCAGTTGTTCCGTATATTCAGTTGGCCCATCATCAAACGTTATGTATGCCAATTTGCGAACCTGGCCCTGAAACCGTGCCGGCTCCTCCTTCGCATCCGGAGTAACTTGTATCATGCCGAGCTTGGCCGGCTGTTCGATTACAGTGATCGGAGGCGGCGCCACAACGCTTTTGATCCAATGCGTCATGCCAAAGAATACATATGTAATACCGGTAACGAACAGTACCAAGAGCATTAGAGCTATGATTACCCTTCCATACCGGATTTTTCTTCGTTTATGTGTTTTCGTGCGACTTGTGCTAGGCGGAATACTGCCACGCTCTCCCGCTCTCTCTTGTTGAACTCTCACTGTCATGCCACTTCCTTACTTTCATTTTTTCCCGATTATTGGTATATTATCTCGTTTCATGTCTCTATATAGAAGATTAATAGAAAAATGGATCGGGAGAATGACAGAATAGTTACAAGCCCGGTTACAATCTACTTATCTCTTCGTTCTCTTTATCTTTCCTGCGGTTGTCTTCTCCTGTATAATGAAGTGATTTACGCTATCAGACTTCAAGAAGGAGCTACACCCATGACAAGCTTGAACCGTGCCGGCAGATCCATCTATCTGTTATTCTTTGTCGGCATTATCGCCATTTCATTCTCTTCGATCTTTGTACGCTGGTCTACCGCAGATGTTGCGGTCATTGCCATGTACCGTCTATTTCTGACCAATCTGCTAATGCTCCCTTTTGTCTGGAAATACAGACATGAGATGATACGCCTGAGCTTACGGCAGTGGGGCTTGCTACTTGCATCCGGTGTGATGCTGGCCCTTCATTTTCTGCTCTGGATGGGTTCGCTACGGCTCACCAGTGTTGCCAGTTCCACAGTTATTCTCGCGCTGGAGCCTATACTGATTCTTGCCGGTTCGGTATGGCTGTTCAAAGCCAAAATTAACCGCATGATGATCATCGGCATGGGCATCGCCCTGCTTGGATCAATCGTCATTGGCGCAGGAGATTTCCAGTTGGCAGGTACTGCCCTGCAAGGTGATGTCCTGTCTTTACTTGGCACAATCGCAGTCGCCGTTCATATGCTGCTGGGTCAATTTTTGCGAGCGGGACTTAGTGCATTTTCGTATAACTTCTGGGTTTTCTTCGTAGCTGCTTGCACGCTGGCGGTATATAATCTGATTATGGGCCACCCGTTCGGGGGTTACGCTGCGTCAGAGTGGGGAATCTTCCTGCTGCTCGCCATTGTGCCGACAATCTTCGGACATTATCTTTTCAACTGGCTGCTTCAATATATGAATGCCACGACGGTATCCATGGGCGTACTTGGGGAACCCGTATTCTCTTCATTACTGGCCTGGATGCTGCTCGGCGAATCCCTCAGTGCATTACAGATGTCTGCCGGGGTCGTCATTATATTCGGGGTATGGATCTTCATTCGATATGGCAAAACCAAACCTCAACCCATTCCTGCTGATGCTCCTATCGCTGGCAAAGGGCCTGTTGAACCTACTACGGTATAACGTATTCATACGTAATGCATAGTTATAAACGACTCTACCACTCTCATAAGGCGGTGTATTTTGATGAAAAATATTGTATCCATGCGCTGGCTGCTCGCCAGAATGTATGAACCGGATGTAGTTATTGCAGATTGCCGATTCTTGCTCGGTCAGCCGGAGGCTGGAAGACAAGCCTATGAAGCTGGACATATTCCAGGAGCTGTCTATCTCGATTTGGAAAAAGATCTGTCTTCTCCTGTGTCTGCGCACGGAGGACGTCACCCGCTTCCTGATCCGGCTGTGCTCGCAAGTCGTCTGTCCAAAGCTGGCATCGGCTCCAATAGTCGTATTGTTGCTTATGACGATCAAGGCGGGATGAATGCATCTCGGCTATGGTGGCTGCTTCGCTATATCGGTCATGAACAAGTGTATATCATGGACGAAGGTTTCTCCGCTTGGAAAAACGCCAAATTTCCGGTGACTACGGATGTGCCGGTTCAGATCCCGTCTTCCTTTGATGTGAACGTACAGCCAGCTATGCTGGCAAGTGTTGAGGATGTTCAGCAGGCTTCGACAAGTGGCAGCTCCGTGTTAATCGACTCCCGTGATGCTCGCCGTTATGCGGGTCTGGAGGAACCGATTGATGCCAAGGCTGGGCATATTCCGGGTGCGGTGAATTATTTTTGGAAAGATGTGTTGGATTGGGATGGACGTTGGACAGATACTGCGGTGTTAGAAGAGCGTTTCAGTAAGCTGGACAAGGATGGTGCGATTATCGTGTATTGCGGCTCCGGCGTATCAGCCTGCCCGAACGTGATTGCACTGGAAGAAGCGGGATATACAAATGTGAAGTTGTATTCTGGAAGTTGGAGCGACTGGATCAGTTATGATGAGAATCCGGTGGCTACCGGGGATGCGGAAGTGCACAAAGACGTATAGCAGTGTATCGATGTTGAATACATCGCCAGGTGGCTTATCTGCCCCGGCGATGTATTTTTCTCTTTTTGGTCAACATCGAGTCAACAATACAACCCTTTAAGTATTTAAAAGCACACAGAAGTAGACATCATGTGGCAGCTTTTTTTGATTCATGATAACAATAAAACCGTGATGGACAACTGTCCACCACGGTTGAATAATGAAATCTATTATTACTTTTTACTCAACGATACATTAGCTGTTAACGTCTTGTCGATCGTCGTCCAGTTTACATAAGCACCTAGTATTTCATTAATAACAGAAACCGGAACTACGGTTTCGCCATTAAAAAGCTTTGGTACGTTACTATTGAACACTAGTTTATCGTTAATTGAATACACATCTGAACCAATTTGAGCACTTATATTTTTCGTACCTAATTGGATTTGCGTTGTACGCGTCTTATTATCCCACACTACTGTACCGCCCAATAGCTCGGAAATTGTTCGAATCGGTACGTAGAACTCATCGTTATGAACAACCGGTTTGATTAACGTACCACCTACGTTCATTGCAACGTCAACATGTTCAAGGAAATCGGTTTTTCGAATGAGTCCATGAACCCCTTTTGTTCGGTCTACGACCTGAGATACTTCATAATCCGTTGCGGCCGATAGGTACGCATAAGCTACACTTCTATCCATATCAAGCTTATCAGATAAGAATTGAATCGATTCACGTACTGATTCTTTCATGGCTTCATCCAAATCAGGGTCCAGTCCAATTGGAATCCAATAATCCTCTGTTTCAGCAAAAGGTTGCGTGAATTCTCCACTGTGTGGTAGTGATGGATCACCTTTCTTTAACACCGTTAACCGAACTGTCCCCCTTAAGGAGGCTTCCAATGCAGTTAACGCTACTTCTCCATCTCCTTGAGCAAAGTGTGGATCTCCAGTATAGAATAGCCCTCCTTTAACTTGAATCGGATAATAAATAGTTGCACCAACACCCAACTCATTAATATCCATATTCCCTCCTGTTTCAATAGGTGGGATAGAACTCACAACTTCACTGGTATTTGGCGCAACCCCCATAACACCTAGAAACGGGTTAATTGGGAAACGTACATTTTTGCCAGCTTTTGTTGGTAATACTCCATACCAATTGCCGTTGATTTCTTCAATAGGCGTAAATATAGATACATTATTATATAATTCCGGTTTTGTTGCGCTAGCTCCCTCTTGTGGGCCTGTATTTTCTGGAAATTCGTTAGGAAGGGCTCCTTTACCATGGCGGTTAGAAATGACACCATACGGAACTCGAGTCTGCAACGAAAGGACTTCTACTTTAAGAACATCTCCTGGCTCCGCTCCCTCAACCGCTACTGGCCCAGTGATAATATGAGGTCCGTCTTTTACATAATGATGCTTAATGCCAGAAGCCGCAATGACCTTCGCATCATCCAACACTCCATCGGGTGAGATACCGAATTTGCCGAAGTACTCCACTGGATTTCTCCCTTGATCCTCGATCAGTCCCTCATGCGATACCGTATCAAATGTTACAGCACTTCCTGATGCTACAGTAAGAATCGGAGAGCTGTCTCGATTAGGCAGTGATCCCCAGCGAATGTTCTCAATCGCAGACGTTACATAATAATCACCTTCTACCTTATCGATGGTTGTTGGTTGCAGCGGCATACTAAAGCCCACTGAAGGTAGAGCAAATGTAAACATACTTATAATCCCTACTGAAACTCCAAATTTCCTAATCGTTCGGTTAATAAACATTACGCTCCCCCTCTGTGCTATGTAATATTCTATAACATGAATAAACACTAACATATAAATACATTTACAACAATATCTTTTTTTGTAAACAAACATGACACAATAGAGATAAATATCAAGAATAAACTTATAAGCATAAATAATACGTCAACATACTTGTCATATGAAAGATATGTAAAACTAAAATACTTCTAGCAAACTTAAGGATCCTTCTTCAGAGATTTGAACAAATGAAATAAGTTTTAGGAAAATTATGTATGTATTTCATGTTTCTGAACCCGCCGCAGGAATACTACTGCACTCCGGTTCAGGCTTAATCACCTGTCCGCACGTGATTGCACTGGAAAAAGCGGGATACTCAAATGTGAAGTTGTATTCCGGAAGCTGGAGTTACTGGATTAGTTATGAGGGGAATCCGGTGGCTATCGGGGAAGAGTAGGTACGGATCACAAGTCTGCAGGATCTCAAAAACAAATACACCGCCATGCAGGCTGATGCCTGGGGCGGTGTATTTTCAGTGCCTGAGCGTCACCCGAGAATACGGGAGAGATAGAGGTATCGTTGGACGCGAAGACTGATCCAACAAGATCTTTTCCCGCTCAATGAAACAGGATCTGCAAAAGAAAATGAGGAGAAGCATTCATGAGTCCATGAATCAAGATAATCACCCATATTTTACGATAGCGGGCCCATAAATAACCAAGAAACAGACCTGTAACCCCATGATTTGCAATTACTGTTGCCACATCAATATCCCAATGACCATTTCCTTGAATGGCGACATGCCAAATGGACCATAGTATTGAAACTAGTAGTATGGCGGGCCATCTTCCAAGCAACGTCTCCAATCGGGTTTGCAGCCATACCCGATAAAAAACTTCCTCCAATACGCTATTGATCATAAAACCAATCAACACCAAGAGAAGTAATTCTGTCATATCGGTTACTACGATTGCTCCTTCTGGTTGTGCAATTGGAGAATAGAACTTTAGATAACCCCAGACCAAAATAACGATTAGTGGTACGATGACGTGTCTGCGAGTGCGAGGTTTTACCGAGATAATGTCTTGATGCCCGCCAGCCATTTTGCGATAAATCAGAAATAAAATCAACGGAGTGAACATTAATGTCGTTAACTTGAACGCCAAATAATATAGCTGGAAATGTAATCCTTGCTGGTCTATCGTTATCAGAGAAACCGTAAATAAAACGCCTGACAGCAATAATACAATCGATTGAACGAACAAGTGATGTTTCTCCATTTGTTGGAAAATCGAGGAATCATGACTTTGATAAGGAATCATATGGATTAGAAAAATACCAAGGAATGCCGGTAACATACTATGCCATATTGGAATCACTTCCTCATGATCAGCCGTGTACCTTATATTCAAATTTCCGGTCCACACTAACCACAATACAGCAGCAAATATAATGATCATACATAATAAGCCGATTACCTTTCCCCATGCTGGAAGCATTACTTTGAATTGCTGATTCATTCCAATTGCACTCCTTTGAGTGGCATGTTGCGTTTGCCCCATTCTTTTTTTAATTCAGTTGAGTTAAATAAATTCTAGCACATCCCTTCTTCATCGTCTATTTATTTCAGTTGAGTTAAATAATATGATATTCTGTGTGTATGCCAAAAATCGTGGACCATGAGAAGATGAAGAATATTATCGCTGAAGCTACTTGGAAAATCATTAGTGAGAAAGGCATTCATCATGCAACGTCAAGAACGATTGCGAAGGAGGCCGGATTATCACAAGGCGCTTTAAGACATTACTTTTCAAAACAAGAGAGTCTATTAGCGTTTGCAATTGAGTTAGTTAAGGAAAAGGTACTTACTCGAATAAAAAATCTGAATGCAAGAGAACTTTCGCCTCAAGAAAGAATTGTTGAATACTTGCTCGAACTAGTCCCGACGGATGAACAAACATTATTGGAAATGGAGGTTTGGTTTGCATTTGTAAGCTATGGAAAAACACAAAAAGGGTTCGACGCCAATTATGAGGACCTGCAAAACGCAATCAAGAACTGCATCATGTACTTGAAAAATGAAGGTCTTCTGCGTACAACCGATGAAGAGAAGGAACAAGAAAAACTGTATGCCTTTATGAATGGGATGGCTCTCAATTTGTATCTAGAGCCGGATAAGATAAATAGAACACGAAGCAAAGAAATGATACAAGACTATATCAATTGGATTATACGTTAAAGGAAAACTTGATGCATAGATCAGGGAGCTAAGTCAGCTGACCCGCGCCAAGCAAAATACACAAGAAAGTCCGGTGGCTACTGGGGAAAAATAAAGACTAAGAGCCCACGTTTTGCGCGGGCTTCTCTTTGCTTTCATTATATTCATGTAGCATTTTAGATGCTTTCATTTTCGACTTCTGTCACGTTCAGATTTAGCTTATGTTTTCGGCATACTTCGTAAAAATCTTTTGAAACAATAGGTTTGAAGATATTTATGTAATCCAGCATAAAAAATTCATGCTCGCCAATTCGCTCTTCATGAAGGCAGATTTGAGATACAACTTTGACGATCTTACGTGGAGGCTGTTGTACAGATGCAGCAATGACCGCTTTGCGCCCATATTCCGAACGTTCATAATCAAAAACATCCAAACGATCAAGCTGATGTGCAGTCCAATAGGTTTTTTCAACCGAACGACCATCGTGGTAACACACCGTTGTCGGAATAAACTGTGTGTTTGTTTTCGTTTCCTCCAATAGCATTTTAAAACGATCTGATACGTGTCTCGTTCCTGTGATCGTCTCAAAATAATCTACGTTCAGGTTACGCACCGTAGGCACTAACTCAACCTCTGCGGTTGTCCCCTCGGGCAACGGATTCTCTATCGCCAAATAATTCATATCTAATTGGGGAGTGAAGGTTGTTCCGCCACTAATAAACCCTCTACGTGGATATTGAGATTCCAGAAAATAATAGTTCAAAGAATGATGTCCCCTTCCGAATGAAGTGCATTTTAATCAATTATACGGGTCAAATAGCGATAAATAAAACACCATGACAAGTTAGATTCATCTTTTGTTGGTGTACTTTTTCATTTTTATAGACTACATAGAGGCCCACATCGAACGATGCGGACCTTCGTTAGGGTTATATTGTTTTAATGAATAGCGTTACTGAGGTTTGTTAAACCTTGTAGTCTTTCATAATCCACCATTTAAGATGTGCTAGATTCGTTAACGCATGGAACGAGGGGGAATCGATAGGAGTGAAGTACCTCCTTCCTTTGCATAGTTATATGGCGAATATCCATTATTTTAATAAATGCCTTGTTCCATAATAAAAGATGTTCATTGAAATGTAAGATGGCTTCCCAGCTTCTTAAAATCATTGGTCATATATTAGTCAATAGAGAGTCAACTTGCATGCAAAATAGGGGCCGGATCACCCACTAACGTGAGTACCCGACCCCTTGCTTTGATATACATATGAATATACAGACCTTAATCAACACTTTAACAGATCGAAAAGAAACAGTCTATATTTTTGGGAAAATGTTCTATATATTTAGGTTGCTGGCCGGTAAAATACAGTTGAAACGGAGTTTAAGTCGATGATGTCCAACAACCATCTTACTCGTGAAGAATTACAGGATTATGTGCAACATGTAATTGGCGCCAGTTACCTCATAACGCAGAGCGCAAGAATACATGGAGGTGCACAAAAAGTCATTTACAAAATTGACTGCACGAATGGTTTTACTTGTATGCTGTACGTTTGGGATATTTCCAGCAACTATTTTCAGGAAGAGATCTTGAATGAACCCACTTTCCACAGTTCCTATGGCAGCGAACTTTTCTCTTTGAATACTCGCTTTCTCGCTCAACATGGAATTCGAACACCAATCTTGTATGATCTAAATAACGATAGAGACCAGCACTCTTATGATTTTGCTCTTGTTGAGTATGTGGATGGACAGAAAGCCGAAGCGCTTTTCCAGCATAGAAATCACAAAGATCGGGATGAGTTGTTTCAACGGATCAGGGATATGTTGTCTAATATGCATGGAATCCAAAGAAACGTTTATGGAAACGCCAACGATTACAGCAAAAAGGCTGGGCCCTGCTACCAAGTTCAGCGGTTAGATGCCGAAACAGCCTTATCCTATGCATCCAAACACATGACAGATATAAGGAAAAATGACGAAAGGTTGCTTGAGAAACTTTACGAATTGGAAGCAGCAATTCAACCTAGAGATCTCTATAGTTTCATTCATGGAGAGTTAGGTCCGGATCATATATGGATAGATCATGCTATGGAACCATGCCTTATTGATATTGAGGGCGCAGGATTCTTCGATCTAGAACATGAGCATAGCTTTCTGGAGTTTCGATTTGGAGACTTTTATCATTACTTAAAAAATAACGATCTCGACCCGGAGCGGATGACATTTTATCGATTTTGCCATCACTTGTCCTTGATATCAGGAGGATTGAAACTGCTTCACAGACAATTCCCCGATCAGCAATTCGCTAGGGGGCTTGCAGAGTATCATGCCAGATGTGCAGTTCAAATGCTTTCATGAATATGGATATAAGCCTGGAAGGAGATTGGCGCATGGAGTTTATTCACGAAGATGAAAAACTTGCAGTCAGCGTTATTCAAGCCATTCACACTGGAGATATTCCAACGTTAGAGCAACTGCTTGCAGAGAATCCGGGATTGGCAAACATAAGAATATTGGAAAGAAAGCCTGACAACGTAGATGCAGACTCTAATATCTCTCGAACGCTGCTGCACGTGGTGACGGATTGGCCGGGGCACTTCCCTAATGGAGCGGATGCCGTGCGAGTATTGACCAAGTTTGGTGCGGAAGTGAACGCTCCTTTTGTCGGTCCAAACATCGAGACACCTTTGCATTGGGCTGCAAGCTCCAATGATGTTCAAGTGCTTGATGCCCTTCTTGATGCTGGCGCAGACATTGAAACGCCTGGCGCGGTGATCGCCGGTGGCACGCCGCTGGACGATGCTATTGCTTTTGCACAATGGGATGCAGCACGGCGCTTGGTTGAGCGCGGCGCGATCTTTGCCCTTTGGCATGCGGCAGCCCTTGGAGATATTCACGCCATACAAGAACATTTTAAAGGAGCCAAACTCCCGGAACGTTATCCTTGGGGAACAAGCATCTCCCCTTCTCCTCCCAATGCAGTAACCGTTGCTTTCTGGTGTGCTTGCCATGGAGGACAAAGAGAAGCAGCCGAGTACCTTCTTGACCAAGGCGCAGAACTGAACTGGATAGCCAGCTGGGATGGAATGACTCCACTAGACACAGCAAAACGCAATTTATCAACTGAACTGATCCCTTGGCTTGAAAGTCAAGGTGCCAAATCCGCTAGCGAGATTCACATGTAGATGAATAGCTAGCATGGAATTGCCAATCGCCAGCAGCTGCGGATACAGTTATGAGGAGAATCCGGTGGCTACTGGGGAAGTGTAGAAGACTCCAACAAATAAACACAACGAAAAGGAAATTGCCACTTGAGCGATGTCCTTTTCGTTGTGTGGTGATTCTAGAACCGTGAGAGGCGACAAGGGTCTAATTCATTTCTTGATTTGCCATCAATAATTTCACTTGCAGCCAGATTCGCAATCAGCGGCGCCAGCGTAATTGCAGAATGCATTACCGTCAGATAAAGTCCATTCATGTGATCATGGAAGCCCACAATCGGATAACCGTCTTCAGGCATGGGTCTCCATCCAACCTTTATGCTCTCCAGTTCCAATTGATTACCGTGCTTGAGACTGCGACGCAATGTGTCGTAAGCTCGCTTACCGACCGCCTGTGGTCCGTTTTCCTCCGACTCGTCGATATAATCTTCCGCAGCCAGCAGCGTATAATCTGTCAGTTGACGCGCTTCAAATTGCGCATTGGAGATTAATGTGTGTATCCGTTTATTAGCAGTTTTCATCCGAATCAGAATCGAAGGTGACGAAGTTATTGGCACGTGACAACCTAACGGGTTACAAAGTTCGGGTGTACCTGTTCCTGCAGCCAATACCACAACATCCGACTCCACAAAACCCTTGGATGTATGAACACCAACCAGATGGGAACCCTCTTGCTTCAGCTGTGTAACGTTGGTGTCGAACTGAATCTTTGCTCCGTACTCTTGCGCTTTGCTCAACAACAGCTCCGTTACCGCAATAGGGTCCACCGCACCTTCTTCGCTGACAAACATGGCTTCATCCGGATATTCCTTCAGATTGGGCTCCAATGCCTCAAGCTGCTCCCGGTTTAATTTTTGAAAGTGTTGCTCCCTTAGAGGCGGAGTGTCCCAAGTTAGCGCGCCATGCCAATGAATTTTCAGTTCGGACAACTCTTGCTGAAGTGTGTGATATTCTTCCACAGCTGCATCGTACAAATGCCAGTATTCAGGAGCCACTCTATGCGTCGTATGTATCCAGGCAAATGATTTTTCTGTGACTTCACGCGCCGCGGCTGAGTGCCGTTCAATAACCGTTACATCTTGATTTCGTTTGGCTAGATGATAGGCCATACACGCCCCAACAATCCCTGCACCAATGATCACAATTTTTTGTTTATTCAAAACTAACTCTCCCTTGTCACCCTATCCCCCCAAGGAATCGATTTTCCGAAGTTCGGATGGGTTTGCTCCTTTTTCGTCTTCTTCGCCGTACAGCTTCTCCATATGCTGCATATGGCCGGCTCCCCAGTCGCTCATTGTCTGGAGCACAGGTTTCATGAGCTGTCCGTACTCCGTAATCGAGTATTCGACCTTAGGCGGAATTTGAGCATATACTTCGCGATGCACAATATCGTGATACTCCAGTTCTTTTAACTGCTGGGTCAGCATTTTTTTCGAAATATCTGGAATGGCTTTTTGTAATTCGCTGAACCGCATTGTACCGTTGCTAAGCAGTCGTAGAAGAATCAAAGATTTCCATTTACCCGTAAGAATATCCAAGGCCGTTCCGAATTTGCAATATACCGTCATTCTTATTCCTCACTTTCTGACCATATCCGGGTATACTTTTGGTTACCTGGTTAGGTTTAAGTGCCTACTTCCAGATTGGGCCTTCTCACCTTAGTATAGAGGCAGATATTAAAATCGAGCAAGTGAGAGGATAAGAAAAGATGAATGTAACGTTATGGATCGTACAACTTATATTGGCGCTAGGTTTCGTATATTCAGGATGGATGAAAACCATTCGTATCGAGTCGTCAAAAAAGACCTGGGCCTGGGTCAATGATGTGCCAAAAAGTCTAGTTATTTGGATCGGTATCGCGGAGCTACTAGGAGCGCTGGGCCTTTTTTTGCCTTGGGCGCTGAACATCACTCCGGTGCTTACGCCGATCGCCGCAATCGCTTTGGCTGTTGTCACACTGCTTGGAATGCTGTTTCATGTTTGGCGTAAAGAGTACCGGGAGCTCAGCGTAAATATCTTTTTTATAGTTCTGGCATTGATCGTAGCCTTTGGAAGACTATAAAGGAAACGGGGAACGTTCTGGAAAGTGACAAAAAGCCACTAATATTATTATATAATAACCTCACCACATAAAAGGCTGGCTTCAACAGCTCATGGAAGGAAGACAACTCTCTATTGAAAGCAACCTTGAATGTACAAGAACACATACTCATCTGGAATTGTGCATCGCTCAAAATCATGGATGTACGACATATTGTCATACAAGCCGACGAGTGCGTACGTCCTTACCTGTTCCCTGCCAGCGCCTTTCTGTACGTAACGAATGGCAATGCAACCGTGATCTTAGACGGAAATGAGCATGCTACCAAACCATTTTATATGCTTCATGGGGGCAAAAACACCCGTCTGGACATCATCCCAACGGACGAATCCTTTCATTATTACCTAATTTTCTACAAAGCCTCCTTAGCGCTATCTGGCAAGCAGCATACACTTCAACAACCGGATCAACCATTGCCATTCCACCTCCAGTACGGTTTTATTCCATATCATCCTGCCATCCTCTACGAAATCACTGAGCGAATGCTGGGCGAGTGGAATAAACCGGGACGCTTGGAGCGACTCCATACCAAAACACTATTCTATCAATTTGTATATGAATTGCTCAGACAAATGGATCAACAGCAGGTAAGCATTGTTAGGCCTAACCTTGCTTCTCAGCTTATTCGCTATATGCAGGAGCACTACGCCAAGCCGCTGACGCGGGAAACCCTCGCTCATACATTCCATTACAGCGTCCCTTATCTGTCCAAGTACTTCCGACGTGAAACTGGCGCAAGTCTAATCGATTACTTAATCGGTATTAGGATGAACAAAGCAGTAACGCTGTTGCAAAAGACCGAGTTATCTCTGCAAGAAGTCGCTGCAAGCGTCGGATATGCTGATGTATCCTATTTTATAAGAATGTTCAAAAAACATACGGGAGTCACACCAAAGCAATTCAAGGATGAGTCCGGACAAGTGACAAAAGGTTCTTATCGTCCTATCCTTAGGCTTCGATCATCCATTGCTCCGCGTAAACTCCGTCGTTATATTGATATCAGAGATGATAATCATTATCAACATAGCGAAAAAGGAGATTTACGGATGTATAGAAGCAAACTACCTGTAGGAATTACCCTACTGTTGTGCCTAACTCTATTGGTTAGCGCATGTTCCAGGCCAGCAAACACGAATGGAAGCACTGGCAGTACGCAAAGTCCAACTGTAGGTGCAGAGAGTAATATCAGTAACACCACAAACGGAAGCTCGGAGATGGTAACCTATTCTGCGGTTAACGGTGAAGTACAAATCCCCAAAAAACCTCAAAGGGTAGTAATGGTTGCAGGAGCCTTTACCGGTCATTTGCTAGCTCTTGGCCTTAAGCCTGTTGGAACTGGTGATGAGTCCTTTAACAGTTATACAGAAGGAAAGCTCGATGACGTTGTCAACATCGGTAACGATGTACCCTACGAGAAAATCATGGAGTTGCAGCCGGATTTAATTGTCGTTTGGAATGACCCTGAAACGATCGAAAAGCTGTCCAAAATTGCGCCGACCGTCGCTGTTGAATATGGAATACCTCTACGGGAGCAATTGATGGATTTTGGCAAGATGACTGGTAGAGAAGAGCAAGCGAAGGCCTGGATCGCAGAGTGGGATGCTAAGATCGCTGAATATAAACCACTCGTGGAGCAAGCGGTAGGTGATCGCACGGTTTCGATTTTTGATACGGGAAGTGCCAAAGAATTTTATGCCTACGGGAGCTTTGGTAGAGGTGGAGATATTATTTATGGAGAGTTTGGCCTGAAGGCACCGCCGATCATTCAGAAGGAAGCCATCGATAGCGGCAAAGGTTGGGCCAAGTTATCACTTGAATTGTTACCACAATATGCAGGAGATTATATCTTTGTAAGTGGATGGACAGGTGATGAGAGTGGGGATTCCGTTTTTGAAGGTCCTATCTGGGATAACCTCCCTGCTGTCCAGAATAATCACGTTTATCGCGAGGAAAGCCGTGGCTTCGTGTTTAGTGACCCAATTTCGTTGGAAGCCCAACTTAAATTTGTCGTAGACAGCCTAACCAAAACAGAGTGAAATTGAGTAGGCCACGGTATGTACGAGGCGAGGAGCAATCCTCGTCTTTTTATGTTTTTGTATAGTCCTTATCTTTCATTTGAAGAGAGTTTGAAAACAAAAGCACACACATAAACAGGGACCTCTCACCATGTTGGCAAGAGTCCCTGTCTTTAAACTTGTTATATAGCCCATTTTCCGTTAAGTGATGGTAAGGCCGCCACTTGCATATCCCGCTACCGTTGTAGCCACATCAATTCCGGCTGTTACTGATGCTGAGAACACCATAAGCAGGCGGTCACCGGCAGATACCGGAATACTCAGTCCTGTAGTCACCCCGCTGGATATTGTGCCCAGTGCCAAAATGCCAGTCAGTGGAGGAGCTAAGGTTACCAATGCACCCGGTACAGCTGTAAAGGAGTTATTAGGTGTAGTGGATCGGAATAATTGTGCAGTTAAGGTTACTGTAGATCCAACCAAACTAAGTCCGGCTGTTGTGCTGAAATAAGCGGCCAGTGAAGTAATCGTTCCTGCACGCGATGCTGAGAAAGCAAAGTTAAGCAATGTGCCTGCAGCGCCTGTGAGATCAATAATTCCTCCGTTAACACTTACTCCGGTAGAACTGTTACCAAAACCAACTAAACTGGAAGTATTCAAAAGTCCACCCAAAACTGTAGTCAACACAACAGGAAGTCCTGATGCATAAGGAATAATTGTTCCAGAACCACTCGCACCCGTAGCCCCGGTTGTACCTGTTGCTCCGGTTACTCCCGTTGTACCTGATGCGCCTGTTGCTCCCGTTACTCCGGTCGTACCTGCTGTGCCTGTTGCTCCCGTTACTCCGGTTGTACCTGCTGTGCCTGTTGCTCCGGTTACTCCCGTTGTACCTGGTGCGCCTGTTTCTCCTGTTGCTCCTGTTGTACCTGCTGTGCCTGTCGCTCCTGTTACACCCGTTGTACCTGCTGTGCCTGTTGCTCCGGTTACTCCCGTTGTACCTGCTGTGCCTGTTGCTCCGGTTACTCCCGTTGTACCTGCTGTGCCTGTTGCTCCGGTTACTCCCGTTGTACCTGCTGTGCCTGTTGCTCCGGTTACTCCCGTTGTACCTGCTGTGCCTGTTGCTCCGGTTACTCCCGTTGTACCTGCTGTGCCTGTTGCTCCGGTTACTCCCGTTGTACCTGCTGTGCCTTGTGCTCCTGTTGCACCTGTCACTCCAGCTGTCCCTGGTGTGCCTGTCGCCCCCGTAGCCCCAGTTGCGCCTGTAGCTCCGTTGATGCTTGGGGTTTCACCCAGCAATTCGGAAGAAACCAAACGATGGGCTGTTACCAATGCGCCTGTGCTGCTCTTACCCCATACGGATACTTGCACAGGATCATTAACCGTCGCTGTTGTTGTAAAAGTAAACTCGAAGGCATCTAAATTGGCAAAATAGTTGTTGGTTACTATTTGATTAGGTGCGATGTCAAAAGACTCACTGACATACAGAACCCTCATTCCACCACTCATGTAATACCCTTGTATTTGTATGGTTGAGGTACTCACATCACTACGGTTATCAATTTTGACTGTAACTGTCTGAGTCGGCCTTACACCGCTAACAGCATTATTTTCTATTGGCCCTGTTGATAAAAAGCTCATCGCTACATCTCCTCTTTTGGGGATTTCTGATCTCCTAGATGTCATTAACTGTTTTTTCGTGCTCCACCACCCGGTGTGCATCTACCAATTGCCCAGAGGCTTGTTTGCCCCACACTGAAATCCCTACTTCCTCCACACCTTCCACGTCTGTTCCAAAAACAAACTCAAAAGCAGCTAAATCTGCAAAATAAGTTCTGGTCACTGCTTCATTAGGAGCAATACTGATTACTTCACTCACATACAGCGTTCTTGTTGTGCTTAGCACATACCCCTGAATGGATACTGTTACAGAGTCCACCTCAGCCCGACTTACCAATCTAATCGTTACCTGTTGGGTCGGTCTAACCCCGGAAACCGGATTGTTTTCAATCGGCCCAGTTGACAAAATAGCCATTTTTCCCATCCCACCTTTATGAACCTCTGACTCTAGCAGTATTTGGCATAAGCTCACTCGATAGTAATATTCAAACACTCAATCAACGGTGTGGACAAAACACAGGGGGCACCCCACCATTATCACTTAACAACCTTCTACGCTCAGGGCTTTAGCTATACAAAAACTGGAATATGTAATGCAATGTCAAAGTTGGTCAGCAAGTAAGAGTAGATTTTGTTATATAACCAGGATCGATTCCCGAAAAAAACGAAATGACCGTCCCCCTGGGAGATTCCAGGGAAACGGTCACAGCTTAAGACGTCTTTTTCTCGTATCTAACTCATGGGGCGAGTAAAGCTATGCTTGAAAGTGTAGTTTTATAGAATACGAGATCGTATTTTACCATCAAGCCCAATGTTAAACACATAGAATAATAATGGTCTTCTTCATCCTCTACTAAAAAATAGAAAAAGATTGTATTATCTTAAAATTGTGATATGATATCGTCAAGTTAATAAACATTTAAAAGAAAATATGAAAAATAATTACATTTAAATGTGACCAAATCTCTTTCTTCGCCAAATTTCAGTGTTCTAACCCATTTTATTGAAAGCGATTACAAAAAGAAACCTGACAGATTATAGCTTTTCTAATCGCACCACAGATGCAGGCTTACTTCGGGTTATAGCCACTCCCCTTGCTGCCGTGACCACATACCCGGTGCACAGGTTGTCTGGCTTAAACCATATATGACAACATGAAGACTTATCCTAACAGCCAACCTAACCATTATTTCAAGAAGGGGGTGACATGAGGAAAATCTTTTCGTTTTTTCGGCATTTCATCATCTCAGCTATTCTGAATTTCAGCTCACCAACTAATCCAATCTCATGGAGGCGAAACGTATGATTCGTAAACCGCTAGTTTTGTTGTTGTCGTGTCTGTTAATCTTTGTCACCCTGCCCATGGAATCAAGCCATGCAGCCAATGCAGCCGTTGCCAAACTTCCTGGAAACTCTAACCCCCTCATCGATCATAAACTGGGAGCCGATCCTTATGTGCTCGTCCATAACAATCGGGTCTATGTCTACATGACAGGTGATGCATATCTGTACAACAGTGACGGCTCTGTCCGAGAGAACCAGTACAGCACGATTGGGAAAATTAACGTCATCTCCTCAGCTGACATGGTGAACTGGACAGACCATGGTTCCATCCCGGTAGCGGGTGCGAATAATGCCAATAATGGACAAGGAATTGCCAAATGGGCTACTCAGTCCTGGGCTCCTGCCATGGCGAAGAAAACCATTGCTGGCAAAGAAAAGTTTTTCCTGTACTTTGCCAACTCGGGTGGAGGTATTGGCGTACTCACGGCTGATTCCCCCATTGGACCGTGGTCCGATCCAATTGGTCGTGCCCTCCTGACTCACGGTACACCGGGTATGTCCGGCGTAACATGGCTCTTTGATCCGGCTGTACTTGTCGATGATGATGGCTCTGCTTACTTGTATGCTGGAGGCGGCATCCCGAACGATACCAACGCTGCTTCCATTGCCAATCCCAAAACAGCTCGGGTCATTCGTCTCGGTGCCGACATGACCAGTGTGGTGGGCAGTGCTGTGACTATTGATTCTCCTTATATGTTCGAAGATTCTGGCATCCACAAGTATAACGGCAAATATTATTACTCCTACTGCATCAACTTCGCGGGAACACACCCCACTGCATATCCAAAAGGTGAGATCGGATACATGGTCAGCGACAGCCCGATGGGGCCTTTCACGTATAAAGGACACTTTCTGAAAAATCCCGGCACGTTCTTCGGTGTAGGCGGCAATAACCACCATGCCGTGTTCCAATTCAACAACGAATGGTATGTGGCGTACCATGCGCAAACGGTAAGCAAGGCATTCCTCGGTGATGGTAAAGGGTACCGTTCCACACATATCAACAAACTGACACATAATGCGGATGGAACAATCCAGGAAGTTCAGGGGAATATGACAGGTGTACCTCAGACCACTAACCTCAACCCGTATGTCCGCGTGGAAGCCGAAACCATTGGCTGGCAAGCAGGAATTAACACTGAACCGAGTCAAGCGAGCGGTGGACCTGTAGCCAATCAGAATGTCACTAATATTCATAACGGGGATTGGATCGCGGTTGGCAATGTTGATTTTGGCTCAGCTGGAGCCTCCAAGTTCAAGGCCAATGTCGCTTCTACCGGAAATGGCAACATCGAGGTTCGACTGGACAGTCCGACAGGCCCACTAGTTGGAACACTTAACGTAAGTTCAACTGGCGGTTCGCAAACTTGGCGCGAGATGGAGACCAATGTTACCAATGCTACAGGGGTGCATCGTTTGTATCTGGTGTTTACAGGCTCGGGCAATGGAAATCTGTTCAAACTGGACTACTGGCAGTTCACATCCGGTTCGGGCGGCAACCCTAACCCAAACCCAAATCCTAATCCCAATCCAAACGTTACGCGTTACGAAGCCGAGAATATGACTCTTGGCGGCCAATACGCTGGCGTAATCAGTTCCCCTTTTAATGGAGTCGCTCTTTACGGGAACAATGACTATGCAGCATACAATCAATATTTTGCATTCCCAACCCATCAATTCTCTGTCCGCGGCGCTTCCAACAACAATAATACAGCTCGTGTTGATCTGGTCATCGGGGGTGTAACCGCTGGTTCTTTCTACTTCACGGGAACGGAGCCGACCGTTCAAACCCTCACCGGCATCACTCACGCTACAGGCAATCAGGAAATCAAGCTGGTCGTAACAACGGATAACGGCACTTGGGATGCTTACATTGATTATCTGGAGTACTCGCTTTAATTCCTAGGACATGATCAATTGGGAGGATAGAATATGTGGAAAAAAATCAGTGCTCTTCTACTCGCTCTTCCTTTGCTTATAACATCATTCCCTTTGACAAGTCCGGCAGCTTCAGCCGCAACGTTCAGCAATCCGGTTATTTACGCGGATGTTCCTGACAGTGACGTCATTCGGGTAGGCAATGCATTTTATATGACAAGCACAACGATGCATATGAATCCGGGAGTCCCGGTCATGAAGTCTTATGATCTGGTCAACTGGAGCATCGTAAACTACGTATACGATACGCTTGGAAACGGGGATATACAGAATCTGAACAATGGACAAAACGAGTATGGGCGTGGTTCCTGGGCGAGCAGTTTGCGGTACAACAACGGTATATATTATGTGGCCTTTGGATCGCTTTCCACGGGCAAGACGTATATTTACCAAACCAGCAATATTGAAACAGGACCATGGACACCTTACACATTGAACAGTTATTACCATGACCCCTCCCTTTTGTTTGACGGGAATCGAACCTTTCTTGTTCATGGCAGTGATAACATCAGTATCGTTGAGCTGACACCTTATGCCAAAGCCGTTAAATCCGGCGGGCTCAATCAGGTCCTGATTCCAAACGCAAGCAGTGTTGCCGGCTCCAACATGATTGTAAAGGCAGAAGGAGCACACATTCAGAAGATCAATGGTATGTACTATGTATTCCTGATTGCCTGGCCTTCGGGTGATGGTCGCATTCAGCTTGCCTATCGTGCAAACACATTGACAGGTCCATACACAGGTAAAGTTGTACTCAGAGACTCGGGAATCGCCCAAGGAGGCATCGTGGATACCGCATCCGGCGCTTGGTACGGCTTGCTGTTTCGTGATAGCGGAGCCATTGGACGCATCCCCTATCTCGTTCCTGTGACGTGGTCTGATAACTGGCCTGTGTTTGGGGTGAACGGCAAGGTTCCCCTTAACATGAATATGCCCGTTGAAGGTCAGCCTGCTGCCAAAATCTACGGGTCCGATGAGTTCAACGCAATCACATCAGGCACACCCTCAGTAACGCAACTGTTAGTGAACGGCGGCTTTGAGGAAAGCAGCATTCAGCCGTGGACCAGCAACAATACGGCGAACATCACCGTAACAAATGCCGAAGCATTCAGCGGTACAAAAAGCCTGCTCGTCAGCGGCAGACAGCAGACAGCAGGCGGAGCCAAACAGATGGTTACAGGCAAGCTGGTACCTGGAGGAACGTACTCTTTTTCGGCAAAGATCAAATACACTACTGGTCCTGCAACCAAAACGTTCAATCTTAGCATCCAGAACGGTGCAAGTTATACCGGAATTACCATTATGGGCAGTGCGACGTTAACCCGTGGACAGTGGGGTACCATTCAAGGTACGTATACCGTTCCGTCAAATGCAGACCTGTCCCAAAGCTTTATTTTTGTGGAAACACCGTATAACTCGAATCCGGACCCGACCAATGATTTGATGGCGTTTTATGTAGATGACGTCTCCCTGACGAGCAATTCATCTTCCGGTACATCCAGTCTCGCTACTTTCTGGCAGTGGAATCATAACCCTGATGTTGCCAACTGGTCCCTGCTCCAGCGGCCCGGTTTCATGCGGTTAACCGCAGGCAAAATCAGCAAAAACCTGTTAGAAGCCCGCAACACGCTGACACAACGAACCTTTGGTCCAAAAAGCACAGGGATGACCGCTTTGGATACAGCCGGCATGAAGGATGGTGATTACGCTGGACTCGCTGCTTTTCAGGCCAGATATGGTTTTGTCGGCGTAAAAATGACGGGCAGCACTAAATCAATCGTTATGGCTAATGCCAGCTCCGGCACCATGACTGAAGTAGCAACTGTGCCATTAAACCAGAACAGAATCTATCTCCGCGTCATCTGTGATTTTACGAACCAAACCGACAAAGCCTACTTTGCTTATAGCCTGAATGGCAGCAACTGGACAACCATTGGCAATACACTTCAAATGTCTTACACCCTGCCACACTTTATGGGATATCGGTTTGCACTATTCAATTATGCAACGAAGTCTACTGGGGGATATGCAGATTTCGATTATTTCCGCGTAGAATAAATGTAGTTTTATTCGGTTATTAATTTTTCACTTATTGATCAGGACCTGGACTTCACTATGTGTGGAGCCAGGTCTTTTTCAGTACATTTTTTATGAAGAGATTCACCTTTTAACTTCAAAAATCCCGGAACAAGTGTTAATTCAACAATTGCGCGAGCTGGAGCGGGACGGCCTTGTCACCAGACATGTCTACCAACAGATGCCTCCCAAAGTAGAATATGGACTTACAGAATATGGCGTTACCGCCAACACCATCGTGGATGTCATGTGTGCTTGGGGGAGGGACAATATTGCTCACAGGCAACAACGGGGCGAAGATATCGTATTGTTGGAGAACAACGATTCCGAATCTTGATTTCACAGTTGCACATTCCCCATACATTATGTAGGACATATGTCTCTTTTTCCACGAAAACGATTAAAAAACCTTTATATTCCAGACAAAATGATCGATATACAAAATGGGGCACCTGAATATCCCGTGTTGAGCATTGGATTCACATCTCACAAAAGCAACATGGGAAACAAAATGATACATACGGTAGCGAGAAAGAGAAGAAGAGAAGCTCTGTCTGGTGAGATGGCAAGGGCTAACAAAGGAGTAGTCATATGAAGGTACGAACGAGTCAAAGAGGAAAAACACGCAACATCTACATGAACTTGCTGTTATCTGTTCTGTTGTTGATTAGCAGCATCCCGCTGTGGCCGGTCTCAAAAGTGAACGCCGCAGATGAGGAACATCATCTGTTATCCCTGAACCGGCCTGTGTACAGTTCCTCATCTCTGGGCGGCAATACGGCAGATCTTGTGGTTGACGGCAACAAAAACAGCCGCTGGGAAAGCATATGGCAGCAAGATCCGCAGTGGATCTATGTTGACTTAGGCACGGTGGCCTCCATCTCGGGCATCTCCATCCAGTGGGAAAATGCGTATGCTTCCGCCTTTGATCTGGAAGTATCCAACGACGAGGTCAACTGGCAGTCTGTTTACTCGACAACGAAGGGGCAAGGCGGCCTGACAGAAATTGAGGTCACAGCGGAGGCACGATATGTGCGCTTGTTCAGTCATCAAAGAGCACAGCCAGCCTATGGCGTCTCTGTATACGAATTCAATGTATATGGGACGGGCGGAGCAAATCCACCTCCCAAACCATTAGCAATGAACCTTGCACTAGGACAACCGGCTACAGCGTCTTCGGAAGAAATTGATGAGCCCAGCCGTTCAGCCGAGGATAAAGCCAAAATGGAAAAAGGGAATTACGAAGCACGGAATGTAACGGATGGCCGTCCGGATACACGCTGGTCTTCCATCTACAAGGATCAGGAATGGATTGTTGTAGACCTTGGACTAATCCGGGAAATCGGGAACGTATCCCTACAATGGGAAAACGCCTTTGGACGTGCATACGATATTCAAGTATCAAATGATGCAGACCAGTGGACTACATTATACCGGGAACTGCACAGCGACGGTGGACGGGATGAGATTCCGGTATACGCCGAAGCACGGTATGTGAAATTAGCCGGACTTGGCAGAGGAACAACCAACGGATACTCCCTGTACGCATTCGACGTCTACGAGTATATCGAAGGCGATGCCAAACCTGTGCATACAATTCCGAATATCCCTGAACCGTCCTCGGTAAAGGTGGGTTCCGGCAGTTACGCTGTAAATGACATCACCATGCTGCAGCCGAAAAACCCGAAAAATCGCACGGCTGACATCACAGCGCCCCTCCCTTCCAATGACTGGTGGCAGTCTATTCTTGTATCCGATCTGGGGGATGGCAACAGTCTGGTCACACTCCCGCTTAAAAGCAGATATACCAAACAAGGACTTCAACTTCTGAATCCCGGAGCTGGTTACGTTTCGGCTGATGGTGGTTCTATGGACGCTGACGGTGAACCGGATCTGATCATGAGCACCAGCAATATGAACCCGGCGGAGGTAAATACCAAGGTGGCGGGATATGGGGATTATTCCGCAACGATCATCATGAGCGATGATGACACAGCCAAAATGAATACCACGTTTGTGAAAGGTTCCCCTTTCCTGTACAACACCTTCGATAACCCGGATACCATTATTGTTCGTTCTCCCAACATCACACGTCTCTTCGATGATCAGAACCGTGAAATTGTTCTGAATGATGGAGAATCTCTGACGGCCGATCATATCGGTGTTGAAGTAACCAATCAGGACAGAGCGCCCACGCCTCAGACCTTTACAAGAAACTACGGGATCTTTGCACCTGAAGGAACCGTATTTATGAAACTTGGCAATACGCTCAAAATCAAGCTGGGCCAGAGCGAAAACTATCTGTCACTGGCTACCCTGCCGTCCGCGGCAGAACTGTCTTATTATTACCAGCATGCCTACGCCTTTGTAACCGATACAACAGTGGACTACAATTATAATGAGAGCACTTCACTGGTAACGACTACCTTCAACTCGGTAACCCGGACGAAGCGGGCAGGCTTTTCCTCCGAGACACTGATGGCCTTGTTGCCGCACCAATGGAAACTAGCGACTACTCCGGTAACGGAGCTTGCTTACCCTTCCATTCGCGGCATGATGAAAGTAAGTGAAGGCAATACGTTTACGACACAGGATCGATTCTATGGCATTATTCCGCAATTTGTGGAGCCAGATGATCCAACCTACTCGCGTGCACAATTAATCAGCTATCTGGATCAGCTTGACGCGGATACCGCAGGCAATCTGATGAGCGAGGATCCTTACTGGCAAGGGAAAAAGCTTCATCCACTTGCACTGGGTGTACTCATCAGCGACCAGATAGGAGATACGGTACGACGAGACAACTATCTGTCCCTGCTTCGAACCATTTTGACAGATTGGTATACCTATTCGCCGGACGAACCTTTGCACTCGTATTATTTTTATTATTCGGATGAATGGGGAACCATCTTCCCTTACGGTAGTGGATTCGGTGTTAATACCGGATTGACAGATCATCATTTCACCTACGGTTATTACGTTTTTGCATCGGCTGTACTGGCCACATATGACAAAACATTCTTGCAAGATTACGGCGATATGGTTGAGCTTCTGATTCGGGACTATGCCAATCCTTCACGAACAGATGATCAGTTTCCATGGCTTCGCAATTTTGATCCGTACGCAGGCCACTCCTGGGCAGGTGGTTACGCCGATAATCGCAGCGGGAATAACCAGGAGGCCGCAGGTGAAGCGCTCTTTAGTTGGGTCGGCCAATATATGTGGGGTGAGGTGACAGGCAACAAAGCCTATCGTGACACCGGGATCTGGGGCTTCATGACCGAAGAGAAAGCTGCCGAGCAATACTGGTTTAACTATGACGGGGATAACTGGCTGGAGGAATACCAACATGCTACGGTAGGTCATGTGTACGGCAGCGCCTACCTGTATGGAACGTACTTCTCTAATGAGGCGGAGCATATTTACGGTATTCACTGGCTGCCGCCAGCAGAATGGATGACCTATTATGGACGTGATCCGCAGAATACTAAGGCTCTCTACAATGGTCTCATTAAGGACCTGGGTGGTCAGCAGGAGCGCACATGGCAGCATATTATCTGGCCATTCCAGTCCATTGGAGACCCGCAAGGTGCTCTAGCCAAATGGAATACGAGCGAGATGCAGCAAAATGAAGTCTTTAACGCGTACTGGTTCATGCACAGCATGGGTTCTACGGGAACACGCACGATGGATATATGGGCAGATGATCCGGCAGCAACCGTGTATGAAAAAGACGGCGTCTATACAGCGCAAATCTGGAATCCGTCCGACACTGTCAAAACAGTTCATTTCTACAATGCCCATGGCGCTTTGGGTTCGGCTACCGTGTATGCCAAAGCGCAAGTAAAGGTTAACCCGCTGGAACATTCCGTCGTTAAACAGCCGGATGCCTCTCAGGGTGTAGTCTATCTCGATCGGAGCCAATGGACCATTACGGCATCCTCCAGTTCGGAGCCGGTAGAGCGCATGGTGGACGGTGATCTGACTACACGCTGGTCATCCGGACAGATTCAGAAGCCCGGCGATTGGCTGCATATCGATCTGGGTAGCGAACAGACTATGGATACGGTATTCATGAACTCCGGCAACAACGGCGGTGATTATGCTCACGGGTACGAAATCTACGTATCCAAAGATAACGAGAACTGGAGCGAGCCTATCGCAGAGGGAGCAGGAACATCTCCAAGTCTGTCCGTTGATTTGGGCATGCAAACCGCCCGTTATGTCAAAATTGTATTGACTTCCTCTGCAGACAGCTGGTGGTCGATCTCTGAACTAAAGCTTGCCCGATTTGGCAAACTTGAAGCAACACCAGAGCTCCCACAGCCCGTACCGCCTCCAGATCGCTCTTCATGGATCGTAACCGCCTCCTCTACTCAAGGAGCAGATGTTACAGCCAATATGCTGGACGGAAGTTCAGATACACTATGGACAAACGGTAGGAAGCAAACCAAAGGACAATGGATTACCATTGACCTCGGCCAGAAGAGTTTTTTCGATGCCATAGAATTGGACCCGGGCCATGCGAAAGAAGACTATCCGAGACAGTATCGGATTTATGTCTCGGATGACGGTGAACACTGGGGCACATCCATTGCGGGCGGCGAAGGCACGCCTGGACGCATGTCCATCACTTTCCCTGAACAGCAAGCACGTTATGTGAGAATGGTGCAGATCGGGGATTCCGATCAATGGTGGACGATCTCCGAGTTGTTTGTTCATCATAATGGAACGGGCAAACAAAAGAGGCTGCTGCCAGATGGCTGGTCCGTGACAGCTTCCTTCGGAGACGATGCAGCGGCTATACTCGACGGCTCGGACCAAACACGCTGGACCTCCGGTCAGACTCAAACAGGCGGCGAATGGATTCAGCTTGATCTGGGAGCCTCGCAGCCAGTGAATCGGATTGTACTGGACAGCGCGCACAGCCGGGAAGACTTTGCTCGCGGTTATGAAATATATACTTCTCTGGATGGAGAGCATTGGGGAAAATCCTTGGCTTCAGGTGAAGGATCAGATGCGCTACTTTCTATCGCTTTTACACCGCATGAGGCACGTTATATTAAGGTCGTACAGACGGGTACCGATTCTCATTGGTGGTCCGTGGCTGAATTAGAGGTCTATACCGCTGATCAGACACCTTGGATATCCGGGGAACAGGATCATCTGCTACCTGCTGAACTGGATCGAACATCATGGACAGCGACTGCCTCCACCTCTGAAGATGTTGCGGCGATGCTCGACGACGATCTGAATTCACGCTGGACCTCTTCATCTGGTCAACATGCCAATCAATGGGTCCAGATTGATCTGGGAAGCAAGCAGAGCTTCAGCCGCTTGACAATGGACTCAGGCAGCAGCAGCAACGATTATGCTCGCAACTTCCAGTTTTTCACTTCTGATGATGGCGAACGTTGGGAAGGGGTTACGGAAGCACTGGGAACAGGACCTGTCATCTCACATAGGTTCTCCAGACAAACGGCGCGATACATCAAAATTGCCTTGACCGCGGACACTCCCGAGTGGTGGTGGTCCATCGCCGAGTTAAAACTTTACCATTAATGTCATCATGATCTCTCCAACCATCTCTCTCCCGTCCTTGCGGGGCAGAGGTGGTTTTTCTTGATAAGGATGAAGCATACCTCATGTAAACTTCATGTTCCATATATCACCTTTATAGTAAGATATAGATTAATGTAAATATTATTAATTTCTAATCGATAAGGAGGGCTTTAATTGAAAAATATAATTGTCTTTGGTGCAAGCAAGGGATTGGGCGATGCATTTGTCAGAGGTGTGCCACAATCCGGTGATAAGGTCTGGGTGGTCTCTCGCAGCAAGCCGGAAAGTCTATCCGTGGAGGATGGCGTCGAGCGAATATGGATTCAGGCTGATCTTTCCGAGCTTCAGGCCGCAGAGCAAGTTGCCAGCCAACTTCAAGGCGAGACGTTGGATGTGCTTATTTATAACGTGGGGATCTGGGAAAAGGAAGGATTTGAAGAGCACTACACGTTTGATAAGGATGAACCCGCAGATATCAGTCAGCTGATCCATGTGAATGTGACTTCTACAATTGTATGTATACAGGCTTTACTGCCTCAGCTCCGCCATTCTGAAGCAGGCAAGATCATCCTGATTGGTTCAACAGCCGGTTTGAGCAATGCAGGCAGCAGCCAGGTTTCTTTTGTCGCCTCCAAATTTGCCATACGGGGTATTACGGAAGCTCTAAGAGAACATACGAGGAATGACCGCATCGCGGTGACATGCATCAACCCGGGAGAACTGGCGGCAGAAATTCCATATGAAGACGGGATGGAACGTGCATTGGCCGAGTATGATGGGACCCGCATTCCCTTGCAGGATATGGTCGCCATCGTTCGATGTATCATCAGCTTGTCCAAAGCGGCCTGCGTAAAAGAGATCAACATGCCTGCATTAACGGATACGAACACCTAGATAGCAATGACATCTACACGCCTCAATCGGTCCGTTCACCGGAGTGCGCTCTGTATACACACGCTGGACAGAAGCCCGTTTAGATTAATACATGCGATAAGTGCGCAATACCTATAGAATTCAGGCGTTCATGCTCAGGGATATTTTCATATAACAAATGGGATTTTCCGGCCTTGTCCAGGTGATCACGCATAGCTGCAATTCGTCCTTTGTTAACATCAATAAAACGAAAATCGATTTGGCGCAAATGCTCCAGCCCGGTTAGTCCAGCAAAAGAATCCGCCTTGAGTGCTGTATTCATCTCTTTCAGTTCAATAGACTCCAAAGCACGGGCTGTCCATAGTAATGTGGTATCCCGTAACGATTTCATATAGTCCAGTTCGAGCTGTCTGAGAGAGGTCAGAAGGGAAAAGTCGCATAACTGCTCCAGCTTGGGCAAGGACAGGTGCAGATATTCCAGCCCGCGCATCTGTTCGAGTCCCTGAATACTCGTCAGTTTGCGAACAGAGCTGAGCTTCAACATCGAGATGGTCGACTGTGTCAATACATCCAGTCCCCCTTTTAACTCACAGTGATCCAGGGATAGATACTGAAGCATAGGCAGTTCCGCCAACACATCAGCACTTTCGACCGTGCAGTTCAGAATGAGCGTATGCAGTTGGAGGCATGCCGCAATGGAAGCAAATCCGTTGAATTTGCCACGCAGTTCAAGAAAGGTTAATCGTTTGTAGTGTTTAATAAAATCGAGCACGGTCGCCTTTGCAGGAGAATTCAATCTTAGAAACTGCAGTTGCTCCATCGCACCCAGAATCGTCAAATCCTGTGCCTGCGAAAGATCAAGCTGCAAGGCAGACACATGTTTCAACTGTGCCAGTCGCCCCAAAAATCCGGATGAATATACCCCTTTAGGGTCCATATGTGATATGTGTAGAATCAGATCCGGCCGGGCAAAGAATACTTTGGCATCGAGCTCGGCAAGGTCCTCGTATGTATCCGCGTCAACGCGAAAATGAACCGTTGCTCTGCGACGCAACAGATGCACCGCCTGGTGCATCTTTTCGGCATTCCATGGAACCCCCTGTATTGAAGCATGCCATAACTCACTCACAGATAATCCCCCTTTTCCATCCATAGTTCCAATTCATTCCATTATAAACAAGATCGCCTGGATGAACCACCACCGATCCCGTTTTTTCATTCCTTTCCTCTTTTTTCATCCCTCCCCTTTCACCCTGCTCATACTCATGCCTTTCCTTTCCGTCGCTTTCAGGATTATTCGACAGAAATCTACATAAAACTATAGATTAAGCCGACATATAACTTAGGCGTTTTGAGCTTTTTATTAATCATCTGGGGAGATGGAATATGTCGAACATGTTGAACAAGTGGGGGAAAACGGGAGCACGGACATCCAGTATGGCAAATACGTTGTCCATTGTGCTGCTGATCATTATCGTAGTTGTCTTTGCCGTGCTGGGAACATTTATGTTTGCAAGCACACGAAACATTCTGGTGAAACAGCAGGAATCCATGCTCCAGACCAAGACACAAGCCATTGTTAGTGAATTTGATGCACTATTCAAGGAAAAGGGCGCACTGGTCAAGCAAATGTCCACCAACACATTATTTCAGCAATACATAGAAACAACAGCATCTGCTGCGGATGCGAAAAGTTCAACCTACGCTGCGGAAACACAGGCGACACTCGCCGCTATCGTTAAGGCAGAGCCTTCGTTTGCCGATGCCTGGGTCGCGGGCCTGGATGGAAAAGGCTTTTGGATTCAAAATGATGGTGTCGTATCTGCACCGGACTTTGATATCCAATCACGTCCATACTACAAGCCGGTTACCGATGCAGACGGACTTTATTTCTCCGATCCGTACATTGATATTGCAGCAGGCGATGTACTCATGGGTATCTTTTATCCAATCAAAGACGAAAACAACACCATGATCGGCTTTGCGGCAGCGGATATTGCATTCAAGGATATCCCGGCGATTATGGAGAGTTATTCCCTTGGAAGCACAGGTTATTCCATGTTGCTATCCAAGAGCGGGGAAATTCTGTACCATCCGGATCAAGAGAAGGTATTGAAGGAGAACATCCTGAACAGTACGGGGGATATGGGAGACATCGGCAAGAAAATGCTTGCGGGTGAAAACGGCGTACAACTTATGAACGACAATGGGGAACGTCGATATATCGGCTACGCTACCAGCAAAGATACGGGATGGTCCGTTGGTCTGACCATATCCGAAGAAGAAGTTCTTGCAGAATTAAAAACATTCACGTGGATTACGCTTGGCGGTTTTGCTGCAGCCACCCTTCTGCTTGTGATTATCTGTTACATTACCCTTCGCCGTCTGTTACGCTCCATACCACAGCTGCTGGCCAAGATTAAACAGATTGAACAAGGTGACCTGACTGTCAAACTGGATATCAAATCTAATAATGAAATTGGACAGATCGCCACCGGCTTGAATTCCATGGTGCAGAAAATTCAGGGCATGCTGCAAATGGTCGGCAGCTCGGCGCAAATCCTGAACCAGTCGTCGAATGATCTGCAAGCCATCTCCTCACGAACGGCTGTGACCATGAATGACACATCAACAGCCATCAACGAGATTGCCAATGCTACAAATTATCAGTCCATCGAAACGGAAAATATCTTACGCAAAACAGGCTCATTATCCAGCCAAATTGATGAAATTGCTACCGATGCGCAGGCTATGGGAACGGTCGTGCAGACATCTGCTGATCAAAGCAGCCAAGGACTTGCGGTCGTGGAACAATTATCGAAATGGTCCGAGGAAAACCACCTGTCCACCCAAGCAATGTCCTCTATTATCCAGGAGATTGACCTGAGTCGGAATGAAATATCCAGTTTTGTGGATACAGTCAAACAGATTGCCTCTCAAACGAACCTGCTCGCCCTGAATGCCTCCATCGAGGCTGCACGTGCTGGCGAACATGGAAGAGGATTTGCCGTCGTTGCCGAAGAGGTCCGCAAACTTGCAGAACAGACGGCTCAGGCAACAGAGGAAATCAACAAAAAGGTGAATGTTATTGAAGAGAAAACAACCCTGTCGGTTGAACATACCATGCGCGGTATGAAGATTGCGGAGGAGAATGCCAAATCCGTAGAAGATACCAAACATGTTTTCTTCAGTATTAACAAAGACCTGAAAGATCTACAGCAACGTATGATGCAGATTACCACTAATACCGCCAATGTACACAAACACAAAGATGAGATATTCCAGGCACTGGAGATTATCTCATCCACCACAGAGGAGAACTCGGCATCGACGGAAGAAGTAAGCGCCAGCACGCAGGATCAGCTGGATAGTATCGAACAGGTAGCGGATCTGTCGAAACAGTTGAACCAGCTATCTGGCAAACTGCAAGACGAACTAAGTCAGTTTAAAGTAAAGTCATGATCCGCAAGCTTTCCCCTGCTCTTCTCTTTTAGTCGCTGTCCATTTATTATTAATGAATATGCGTACGAAGAGGATTGGAGGCTGAATCATCATCATGAACTTTGCCAAACGAATGGATCATTTCAACGAAGGAATTTTCACCAGGTTGCTGGAGATCAAACGCCGCAGACTGGAGAACGGTCAGCCCGTTATTGATCTCAGTGTGGGTACGCCGAATATCCCACCTGCGCAGCATATTATAACTGCACTATGCGAGGCCGCTGCTGATCCGGCTAATTATATATATGCTGTGAATGATCAGAGTGAGTTGCTGCAAGCTACAAGCGATTGGTACAAGCAACGCTATCAGGTCGAGTTAGACCCAGCAACACAGATCTGTTCCTTGCTCGGTTCACAGGAAGGGCTGGCACATATATCCCTCTCCATTGTCGATGAAGGTGATCTGGTGTTAGTCCCTGACCCCTGCTATCCAGTCTTTGCGGATGGACCGTTACTGGCAGGTGCAGAACTGTATTATATGCCGCAAAAAGAAGAAAACGGGTATGTTATTCAGCTTCAGGATATACCGGAAGATATCGCTCATCGAGCAAAATTCATGCTGGTCTCCTATCCTAACAATCCGACAACTGCGATGGCACCGGATCAGTTCTATCTTGACCTGATTGCCTTTGCCAAGAAGTATGATATTATCGTGCTTCACGATAATGCGTACAGCGAGCTCGTGTTTGACGGAAAGTCATGTGGAAGCTTCCTCGCATTCCCTGGCGCCATGGACGTCGGTGTGGAATTCAATTCCCTGTCAAAAACGTACGGACTGGCAGGAGCTCGAATCGGCTTCTGTGTGGGCAATACAACCATGGTCTCCATGCTGAAAAAGCTAAAATCCAATATGGATTACGGGATGTTCCTACCGATCCAAAAAGCAGCAATTGCCGCCATTACCGGAGATCAATCCGAGGTTGAACGGGTCAGAGCAATCTATGAACAGCGAAGAGACATCCTCTGTGATGGATTCAGCAATCTCGGTTGGCCCATCGCTAAACCTGAAGCAACGATGTTCGTCTGGAGCCGGATTCCGGCGCACTACGACAGCTCGGAGCAATTTGCCATGGATCTGGTTACACATGCAGGAGTCATCGCAACGCCAGGCAGTGCCTTTGGACCTTCAGGTGAAGGGTATGTGCGCTTCGCCCTCGTTCAGGATAATGAAATATTGCAACAAGCGGTACAATCCGTCGATGACAGCGGGATTCTGAAATCCAGCTAACGGGAGCACAATTCGAATGTGCTCGAGCCAAAATCCCCTCAAGGTCCACAGGGAGTAAGAGTTTCACGTTTGATAAACGTGGTCTCTACTTCTTGTAGACGTGAGGGGATTTTGTCATTTGGTGCGGGAGTAGACATTCATTGGGTGATTTAAGATTGCGGCTGAATGGTGCCAAGTGACAGCAAAAAGCCTGCTCGGGGAGCAGGCTTTTGGTTTGAACTTTTTATACAGACTTGCGCCAGTTAGAACGATACATCAGATACAGGAAGTACGGTGTTCCGATGATCGCAATGAGTATGCCTGATGGAATCTCTGTTGGCGCCATAACGGTTCTGCCGATTGTATCGGCGAGCACCAGCATGACTGCACCCGCTAATGCGGATAGGAACATGGATCGTCTTAACTTATTCCCCGTCAGTAACCGAACCATATGTGGTGCAATCAGACCGATAAAACCAACGGTTCCTACACAAGCAACCGCACCTGCTGCAAGTAATACACCCACTGTCATGGCCAATAATCGTGTACGACGTACTCCGAGACCAAGCCCGGATGCACTATTGTCGTCGAATACCAGCAGTTCGAATCTGCGTGCCAGCCACCAAGCTACCGGTACCAGAATAACTAAGAATACTCCGATAACCTTCACCTGTTCCCAGGTACGAGCATAGGTGCTTCCTGTCAGCCAGATATATCCGCTGCTACCGTATACCGCACCACGGACAATCAGAATCTGAATACCTGCTCCAGCAATGGCAGACATTGCAATCCCCAGCAACACAACCGCCGAAGGGTTCAGTCCTTTCTTCCAGGCGAGGGAGAACACCACCACTGCAGCAATGGCTGCACCGATGATTGCCGCAATTGGCAGCAAGTATATCGGAAGACCCGGCCATAAGATGATGACCATCATCGCTCCAAGCCCTGCACCTGAGGACACACCAACAATTGAAGCATCTGCCAGCGGGTTACGTACCGCCATCTGAATGAGTACACCACTGATTGCCAGTGCAGCTCCTGCACCTGCGGCAACAAGTGTACGCGGAATCCGAAGCTGAATCAGCGCGGAGAACAGTCCATCCGATTGGAACAGACTTGGTAACCAATCGGCCAGGGGAATTCGCATACCGCCAAACATCGTACTGAGCAAGATAAGCACGACCGTTATGACTGAGAATAATACAGCCATCGGGCCAAATGCAAAGCGACGCGCAGCTCCTCCTGTGCTCATTGAAGTTGACATGCCTGATCCGTTTGCAGCCTTCATGCGTGTAAGAACAAGCCAGATGAGCCACGGTGCACCAATGATCGCCATAACAGCACCCGTTGGCAGTTCCATGCTGGAGTTATGCACCATCTTGGCGAGGACATCTGCTCCAACCAGGAGCGCTGCGCCCCATATGAACACACCGGGTAAAAGTAATCGGTTAGAACGTACACCACTCAATCGAACCAGATGTGGTGCGACCAGTCCCACGAAGCCAATCGGTCCGATTACACTTACAATCACAGCAGCCAGCAATACAGCAAGAATTAACCCTACTGCACGAGCCAATGTAACCTTTTGTCCCAAGGAAGAGGCCGTTGATTCATCCAACTCCAGCATATCCCACTGTCTGGACAGGATTAACGCGAGAAGGGTAATACCAACCACCCAAGGCAAAGCATAAAACACACCACTCCAGTCATTCTGGACAAGTGTTCCGGAGCCCCAAAGGAACAACCCTTGTGTCTCCATGGAGAAAAAAATATGTAATGCACTTGTAAATGAACCAAGCACCATCGATACAATCATACCGGACAACGCAAGTCGAACCGGGCTTGATGTTCGTCCGCCGCCCATGAAATAAGCCGCAAATGCTGCCAGCAAACCACCTAGTGCTGCGAAAAGAAAAGGTGACTGACTTAATAGACCTGGAAAAGCGATAGCTCCCAGCACCACCACAAAGTACGCTCCCGCATTAATGCCCAGCGTATCTGAAGCAGCCAATGGATTACGAGTAATCGTTTGCAGCAAAGCGCCCGCAACAGCCAGTGCGCCACCCGCAAGAATACCAATCACTGTACGCGGCATGCGCAAGTCCCAGACCATATTGTGCTCTAATGAATCCTGTCTGCCTGTAAGAGCGTCCCAAACGACATGCAAAGGAATGGAAGCTTCTCCATAACACAGACTTACAAAAAAAAGCACGATGAGAGCGGTTAGACCGCCCCCATATATGCTTATTGTGCGCCAATTCATAGCTGGCTTAGATCCTTGAACCGAACTCATTTGGTAATCGCCTCGACTACCCCATCAACCAATACTTTGGAGGAGATCGGTCCACCAAATGTCCATGTTGTGCTATCGAGTTGATATGTGCGTTTTTCCTTCACAAAGTTCAGTCCGTTCCATACCGAGTTATCTTTCATGGCTGTGCCAAAGACGTCATCGTCTGGTTGTGTAATATAAATGAAGTTACTGTCCTTCACATCGGTTAAGGATTCAATACCTACTGTAGAGAAGCCATAGTTCTCAACTTTATCCGGCTTCCATTCGTTAACCAGTCCGATTTTGTCCAAAGTACCAATCACAACCGAGTTATCGGTAAACATACGCAGGCTGACTGCATTTTGATATGTGAACGCTTGTGTCAGTGCAAAGTTGAAGTTTTCTTTCCCCGCAGCAGCCAGTTTTTCTTTGGCTTCTACATAGTGCTGATCGAGATTACTCAGAACTTCTTTCGCTTTGTCTTCCTTACCGAGAGCTGTTGCAATGTTATTAAAGATCTCTGTCATCTTGTCATAATCATAGCCGTCACCATCATACGGATCATATTCAATCGTTGGAGCAATCGCGTTAAGCTGATCGTAGACCGCTGTGTTATTATCTGCATTAGCAATGATGAGATCTGGCTTCAATGCAGCAATAGCTTCCAGATTTGGTTCACTGCGTGTTCCGATATCCGTTACACTGTCATCCAGTGCTGCTTCGGATGTTACCCACACTTTATAGTTAGCGTTATCTGCGTTACCTACTGGTTGAACACCCAGGGCAACAACATCTTCCGTATATGTCCATTCAAGCGTAACGACACGTTCTGCTGGCTTGTCCAGCTTAAGCTCTCCACGTTTATGCTTCACGGTAACAGGACCTGCTGTCTCTTCAGCCGGAGCACTACCCGAGTCACTACCTTGACTTGTATCTGTTGTAGTCGTGCTTTTACCACAACCCGCCAAAACCAGCACAAAGGCCAGCATAATCAACAGTCCATTCAACCCTTTTTTCATATCTCTTTTCTCCCCTGTTAATATGTATTTATATGATAACAATTATCATTATCACTATTGGATTATGCCGTAGGAATGGATTTTTGTCAATGGAAAGTACCTTATTCCCATTCTTTTATCAAATAAAAAAGGAAAGGATAGCTCAAAAGCCATCCTTCCCTTCTATTGATTGCTGTTAACTCAACTGCATCGTAGTGATGCATGTATTATCATTTTCGTATGTAGACAATTGCGTCTCTGCAACCTTTCCATCTCCAACAATACGAATCAGATAGGTTCTGTCTCTAGGCACCCAAAAATCCATAAATCCGTTCGCACCAGACTTAATCACTGCATCTTTCATAAAAGTGTTGCCTTGAGAATCGTGAATGGTAACGCTGAATTCCTTATTGCTCATTTCCCCCTGACAACCGGTCAAGCTATGAATTGCACAGGGATGGGTCTGGTCCACATAGGGTGCAATGGAAAGGAAAAATTCGTTCTCAGGCAAATCATATGTAATGGTTTTTTCATCTTGATCGGTGACGATTAACTGTTTAGCATTGATGGAGGCAGATTCCGGTGTCTCTTTGCCTGTGCTGATATCTTCCACCAATTTTCGGATGTTGGGTGCATTGGCTGTACCCGCCTCTTCCTTGCCCGTATTGCTTGCAAACAGATAGGTTCCGATTACAATCACAACTGCAACACTTGCAATGATCCACATTTGTTTTTTCATCTGGAGTCCATCTCCTCGTCCGTTTTGGTTTATTATAAGGGAGAACACAGTGATACGGACAGTTTACGACACCAAAGTCACCATATATTCACATTTTTGTATTGTAGCAAGATTAATCTGCTGCCTGTGCACTGTATCATTGATAAGTAAGGGAGGTTGTGTATATGTTTAAGTCTCCATCTGTATCTGACACCGATCGAAGAGTACACAAATCCAAACTGGCTCTGAAGACAGCCCTTCTGGAATGGATGTCCCGTAAGCCATTAGCCAGTATAACCATCACCGATATTGTCAAATCCGCCGATTTGAACCGCAGCACATTTTACAAGCATTATGTATACAAAGAAGACCTGTTTGATGAATTGTTAAATGACGTGATTGACGATCTAAAATTAGCCTATCGAGCACCCTATCAGCATTTCCGAGATTTCGATATTAAGGACCTTAACGCCTCAGCAATTCAAATTTTTGACCATGTGCTGGCTCATGCTTCCTTCTATACATTGCTGGTTCATTCTAATGTGCTACTGGATTTCAGGGATACGCTCTATATAACACTTAAGAACTTGTATCTGGAGGATGTGACCGATCTGTCGCCTGATCCACGGTTGGATAAGGAACTTCTCGCCTGTTATCAGGCCAATGCCGTTCTTGGGTTAGTTACGGGTTGGGTACAAAGCAACTTCAAATACAGCGCCTCCTATATGGCTGAACAACTGTTGGAATTCACACGTATGAACCGATCCCAAGAGATTTATCGGTCTAATCTCCATTCTGCAACGAGTCCAGCAGGATAAAGTTACGCCATAACTCTGTAGTGGGATCTACTCTTAAAAAGAGGTACTGTCTCTCCTGAAGCTTGAGAGACAGTACCTCTTTAGTATGTCGAAACATTTATTTTAATTAGTTGCTGATCCAGCCACCATCTACAGGCAATTCAACACCTGTTATGAATTTGGATTCATCAGATGCCAAAAACAGGTAGGCGTAAGCAATATCCATAGACTCACCAGCATGTGGAGGCAGTGGAGCAAGATTTTTGTAATTCTCCCCCATCTCCACCTGGGATTTGATGCCTGCTTTCTCCACCATACCCGTAAACACAGCACCCGGATGTACGGAGTTCACACGAATATTGTCTTTGGCAAACCACTGTGCCCCGTGTTTGGTCAATGAACGTACAGATCCCTTGGAAGCACTATAAGCCGCGCCCTGGGCATCCGCTATTCCACCAATGATTGCTGCAATGGAAGAGGTATTAACGATCGAACCTTGTCCATTCTTCTGCATATAAGGAATGACTGCCTTCATGCCGAGCCATACACCTGTACCATTAATGGACATAACCTTGTCCCAGTCCTCTAGCTCAGCTTCCAAAATGCCTTTGGCCATATGAATTCCAGCATTATTGACCAGAATATCTATTTTGCCGTATTTCGATACGGTTTCTTCCACAACAGCGTTCCAGGACTCTGGGCTGGACACATCCAGCTTCAACGCAATGGCTTCACCGCCACCAGCTACGATCTGTTTAACCTGTTCCTCCAAAGCTTCGACTGCCACATCGGTAGCCACTACCTTGGCTCCTTCTTTTGCAAATAATTGAATACCTGCCAATCCCATTCCACTTGCGGCACCGGTTATAATTGCAACTTTTCCAGTTAATCTGCCCATTCATATCATCCTTTCCTATTACGATGAGTGCCTCATTACGACACCCAACCTGTTAACACCTTTAGTATACGGATGAAATGAAAGCTCTTTCAATCAGCAAATAGACAGGCTTTTGTGGGATAACCGATAATGTGTGCTTCCTTTTGTCTGTTATGTCAAAGTTAATCCACAAATCTAAACCAATCTGTTGTTTTCACTCTCATACTGTATTCCATCTCAACGTGCCATAATTCGGTCTGCCATTTCCTCGGCTTGAAGTACCGCAGACAATGGGTCGGAGAGGAAATATCTTTTCCAGTCAAGGCCAATAACACGGCAGTGATCTATCTCGATGGACCCTGCCATGGTTTGCCTGAAGCTTGATCAAGTCCGTGTCTTGGACCATTATCGTGGATTCAGGGTCGTTCTCTCGGCTCGCCGCCGGTTAGATCAAAACATGGAGCGAGCGCTAACGACTCTGAGGCGTCTTATTCAACGATTTGAAGCGCCTACAGAAATCGAAAGAACTTGAGACACTCTATATCCGATTAAAAAGCCGTTTTCAGTGTTTTTATAAGGGGATTTTGGTAGAAAACGTGTCTGATGTTCCTTACAATTTTAAAAAAGGACATGAAGGCCAAATAAGATGTCCTGAGCTCCTTAGAAAATCATCTATCCATTTCGCCAAGATCGGCAGTCTGGTGATTCAAGACTCTTTATCCATCTCGGCGTATCCTTATTGATAATAGTGACATGTTCAAACCAAATAAAACAGCGCCACCTGAATCCCTCTGGTGGGCGCTGTTTGTGTAAACTTTTTTTGAAGCCCGACACAAGTTCGAGGAAATCTCGAACTTGTTCGGGCTCTTCAGATTGCCTTCCATCTGTATAAACCTATCTACGTATTGGAGAGCGCTTTGTTTTTTTCATAAAACCGGGCATTGTGAGAAGATACACCGGCCATATCGGAAGCAGCAGGTTCCAGATACGTCTTGGCACTGTTGACTGCGAGCACCGCATCGTTAAAAGCACCTGCGATCAGTCGAACTTTGCTTCCATAAGTGATAAAGTCACCTGCTCCAAATATGCCTGGAATGTTGGTACGCATGCGCTGATCAACGGATACGCCGTAATCTTCACGCGCCAGTCCCCATTGCACAAGGTTACCAAAATCACGATCATATCCGTGGCTTACGACAACTTCATCCACTTCAACATGTGTGATCTCACCAGTTTCTACATGGGCTAGCTCAACACGATCGATTTTGTCACCTGTACCGTATAAGCGTGAGATGTTAAATGGCGTCATGACGCTCGCTTGAGCTTTCATCTGAGCAACTGGCGACTCGTGTCCGGTAAACTCACGACGTCTGTGTGCTACCGTAACTTCACTTGCGATCTTGCTCATTTCATTCGCCCAGTCGACTGCGGAATCGCCGCCACCCGAGATCAGAACACGCTTCCCGGCAAATCGGGACAAGTCGGTTACGGTATAGTGCAGATTCGTCAGCTCATACCGATTGGCACCCTCGACATCCAGCTTCTGCACCTGAGTCATGCCTCTGCCCGCACATAACAGGATGGTACGTGTGTAGTGACGTTCGCCTGTTTTGGAAATGAGTACAAATACACCATCCTCACGTCGTTCAAGCTCGGCTATTTCCTGCCCAAACACAATCGTTGGATCGAACGTTCTCGCCTGTCTCTCCAGCGATTCAATCAGCTTCTCACAGCGAATCGGATCAACCCCGCCCACATCCCAGATCAGCTTCTCCGGGTACGTACGCATGAATCCACCCAGTTCCTGTTTGGCTTCGATGATCTTGGTACGCATGGCTCTCATACCACTATAAAATGAGGCATACATGCCAGCAGGCCCACCACCTATAATCGTAATATCGTAGATATCCAATTGTGTCTCGGTTGTCATTTAAGGCACCAACTTTTCAACAACATAGTCCATCAATTTTACAGAGCCAATCGGACCCACACCCGATACGAATTGGCTTGTCTTCAACGGGAAGACATGATCATTCTTCACAGCCTCCAGATTCGACCACACTTGGCTTGCTTTCAGATCTTCCATAGATTTCTTCGTGTCATAACCTACGAGGGTCCTGTCTTCCAGGAAAATATAATCCGGATTCATCTCAGGCAAGAATTCCAGTGAGAACTGGCTAAACCAATCTGTAGAGTCTTTGATCGCTTCAGGGCTATTCAGACCCAGGATATCATAGAAGAAAACACTGCTACTTCCTCCTTTGGGACCCATGAAACGGTAACGATTGTGCTCCACCCGGAGAACCAATACGGTCTTGTCTCCCAGGGCTGCCGCAATTTTCTCTTTCGCTTGTGAGGCTTTCTCATCGAATTCAGCCAGTACTTTGGCAGATTCTTCGGTCTTGTCAAATATGGCAGCCAGCTTTGGCATAGCACGCTTCATTTCACTGTTAGCATCCAGTGCCACCGTAGGAGCGATTTTGGACAATTCATCATATACGCCCTGTTCCATACCTTCGCCAGCGGTAAGAATCATATCCGGTGACAACGCAAGCAACTGCTCATAATTATATTGATATTGCTCGACTTCAATGATCTGGACCCCGTGTTCTTTCAAATAATCAGGGCGGTATTCCGCTTCAACTTCTGGAGTTAACAAAACGATTTGGGGTGTAACACCCATTTCAATCAGATACTCGGCATAGATCGAATCAAACACAACCAGATTTTGAGGATGGGTTGGAATCGTTACTTCTCCAAACTGATCCTTCACCACCTTAGTCCCACTTTCAGTCGCTGTTTCTTCTGCAGTACTCGCTGCTCCTTCAGTTGAAGCCCCTGCTGTTCCAGCTGTAGCATTCTCTTCCTTGGTTCCACCGGAACATGCCGCCAACATCATACTGATCACCAACAGCATGATACCCAACCCTTTAAATCTTCGTGACATGATATACTTCGCCCCTTATGTATATTGATAATGATAATTATTATCAAATAGTATCAAATAAGAAGTGTTGCTTCCATAGCATATCGTGCGTATTCAGTTGGATTATTGTGCTCTCTCATGAAAAGATTCCGTAAAATGGCGAATGATCTGATTAAGAATCAGAGTGTGTCCCGTTATTCCGTGACCGTCTACCCACAGGTGAGTATCTACGTAAAATACCCGATTATTTTTCACAGCCTTCAGCTCGTTCCATTGCGGACTCTCCCATAGTTTCCTCATATTCTCTTCAGCACTGAAGTGCTGCATAATCCGCTTCTCCACAAAGAGGTAATCGGGATTGGCTTGTGTGAGCAGTTCAAGCGAACAAGGGTTAAACCATGCTGTACCTGAATCCAGTGCTTGCGGCAGTGTTAATCCAAGCTGTTCATATAACAAGTGTGATACCCCGTGTGAATGCCCACCCAGATATCGATAACCAAACGCTTCTACCCTCAGCAGCATGACAGTGGACGCGGATTGGATGAAGGGTTGCAACTGTCGCTTAGCTACGCTGACTTCGTGTTTCATCTGCTGATGCAGTCTATAAGCCTCATCTTCTTTATAAAACCAGGCTGCCATTTGATTGAGCATTGGTTCTACATCTTGATGAAGTCCGGTTAGAATCGGTGCAATTGTGCGCAACTCCCTTTTGACCTCTTCCGTCAATACGTTTCCTATCAACATCTCCGGTTGAACTTGTCGAACAAGTTCTATCTCCACCTCATACTGTGTTACCTCCAGCATCTGCACTCCATGCGCTATAAATTGTTCATGGTGATGTGGGGACAGCAGGATTGGGGTGACCACTACGGCATGAGGGATGACACCCAGATGAATCATACTTTCTGCACAGATTGGAGAAAGTGATACGATCTTGCGCTGCGTCATCGTTTGCCTATATTTTTTAGGTGATATGCCAGTCAGTTGTTTGAAGCGTCGGCTAAAATAATGAGCATCTTCAAATCCAGACTTTTTGGCAATATCCTGTGAGGTTGCAGCGGTTAATATCAGTTCTTCCTGCGCGCGATAGATCCGGTAGTGGGCCAGATAATCCAGAGGTGGCTTACCATATCGCTCACTAAATTTGCGGGAGTAATGCCATGGACTGATTCCGGCAATCTGAGCTAACTGTGTACGTGTAATGACCTGATCATAATGCTGCTGCATGTAGTCAATGGAGCGAAGTATACCGTGTTCTGGCTTCAACTCGTTATCCGGCTGTTTCCGATATAGATTACTTAACAACTCATATAACAAATGCTGATGGCCAACTCTTTCTGCACTCTGATCCTGTGTATGCACTTCACTCCAATGCTGAATGATACTTGCCAGACTTCCACCGGACAGTTGCACTTTCTGATACGCCTCTCCTGACGGTAACCGCCATTCGAACTTCTCAGCTTCCCGTCTATCATGCAGCACCGAATATGTATCGAACTGAACATGCCAGCCTGCCAGATCCAGGTTGCCACCTTCAATGACCTCCATTACGGAGTTCTCTTCAAGCGCAATTAATTCTCCATAGGAGACGTGAACTCGGTGTCCATTTATATTCCAGATCGCTTTTCCATCAATGATAAATATCAAGGTGTGACTGAAAAAGTGATGCAGCTCGCCTTTCGTTATCCATGCGTTGCTTAGTGCATTCGTTGACTTCCATTGAGCAATCCATTCCATGTTGTCAGACATAGGTTATCCTTTCAAAGGGATTAATAATCCAGATTTATAGTTTTCACTATATCAAAATACATGACAACTCCATAACCAACAAGCTATGGCTTGAATAAAATGGTGGACAGCGATTGTACATTCCATACTTACATTAATCAGAAAAACACAACAAAAAAGCCCGCACCATAAGGTACAAGCTCTTTCTTACAACTTTAATACTACTTTTTCAATTAGTACGTTTTACGTATTACTCAATGCTGGGTTTCGGTGACCCCTGTCCCCGTTTCTGTCCTTTTCCTGCCATCCAATACGTTAGTCCACCTGAGACACCAAACGCAATAACCACACCAATGCAAGTGTGTAACAGATTCAAGCCACCCTCTTCGATGAAGAGCGGGAGGCTGACCAAGCTCGGATTCCCCACCATAGCAAATGCCTTGACAGATAACAATCCGAAATATAGTCCACCCGCAGCTCCACCCAGCATTGCCGCGTAGAAAGAGGATCTTTTTCTCAAGTTGACCGCATACAATGCAGGCTCTACCACTCCAAGGAGGGCTGTTCCAGTAGCCCAGAAAGCCAGGCTTCTGGATGTTGGCTCTTTTGAGCGCAAAGCGTTTGCAAGCGCGGCCCCCGCTTGTCCAACAATCGCCACTAACATGGCAGCAATCACCATAGAACCACCATTCATAACCATTTCATTAATAATGATGGCAATCAGCCAGTAGTGTAATCCTATAATTAACATCAGTGAGAAGACAGCTCCCAGTAACATCACCGACAACACTGGAGCATTAGCTACTAGTGAATTCAATGCCTCCGGCAGATATTCATCAATCCAGGTGCCAACTGGACCAAGTATCATCAATACTAGCGGAACAAGAATCAGTAACGTCAGGAATGGAGCAAACATCCCTTTGGAGAATTTTGGACTCCATCGTTCAACGACTCTTTCCAAGAAGGCGGCTGCACAGATCGTTAAAATGACCCAGATGGGCGTAGAGTAAAAAGCAGGCTGGGACACAAGTGGCATACCCAGGAAATGCACCTCTTGTTCCCCTGACATCAGCATGGTCATCTCCGGATAAAACATGAGTCCGCCAATAGATGCTGCAACATAGATATTGCTCTTCAACCGATACGCTGTGCTGATTGCTACCAATATAGGCAGTACATAAAATACACCGTCTCCAATGATCCTGAAGATCGTAAAGGTCTGGCTGTCCATCAACGCAGAAGAGTCCGCAGAACTGTACGTATCCATTAACGCAATAATGGCGACTATAATTTTAATAACAGCGGCTCCGAGAATCGCAGGCATCAAGGGCCTGAATACATCGGATACAAAATGTAAGATCGAGAACCTGTTCTTCTTCGCGTGTCCCGCTTCCTGCAATGCTGTTCCTTCCTCTTCCCCCACGCCCTGAAGCGCATTGTAGATCAGAGAAGATTCATCTCTAATTACCAGATGACACTGCTCACTTGTTACCCGAATATCTACCACATACTCTGTGGAGGCAAGTACCGACATATTCAATCGGGTACTGTCCTTCAGCGCCAACGTCGTTGTACCCTTATCGTGTTCTACGAGCTTAATGTTCTCCTTGCCACCTGCGAGTTTCAACCAATCTTCAATCTGTGTGTCATGCATTATGTACGATCTCCTCATATTACGGTAAACCCGTGTTTTGTGATGTGTTATGATCTAATATGCCTCTATCTATATACACATTTCCATGAAAAAACTTCAATAGGATAAAAAAACTAATTTCCCTGACATTTCATGTTCATTTATACAAGGTATATGGACCTATGAAAGTCGAAAAAGCAAAAAAGCCTACTTTTATGTAGGCTCTTATCCATCTGTACTTATGAGTCATACTCTTCATACTCACAACCGACATTCGCAGTCATCAGATGATGTTGCACGTAAATATACATCCTCATCCTATGACAGTGCCAACATTGCGTTCATATCTTCTTCTGCCGTTGTAATTAACTTTAGACCAAACATATCTACGAGTACATCCAAGACACCTTCCGATATAAACTCAGGCGGTTTTGGTCCAATACGAATGTCCTGAATGCCAAGGCTGAACAGGCCAAGCAGGATCGCAACTGCTTTTTGCTCAAACCAGGACAGCACAATACTGACAGGTAACTCGTTTACAGTACAGCCAAAAGCATCCGCCAAAGCCATTGCAATTTTCACCGTAGAACCGGAATTGTTGCATTGACCCAGATCGATATAACGCGGTATACCCGTGTCTCCAACCGTACCATAATCCACATCGTTGAAGCGGAACTTACCACAGGATGTCGTCAGGATTACAGTATCATTCGGCAATGATGTCGCGAGTTCACGATAGTAGTTGCCGCCTTTGCCTGGTGCATCACAGCCTGCAATAACGAAGAACCGACGGATATGACCGTCTTTCACCGCTTGAATAATCTCTGGCGCAAGCCCAATCACGGTCTCATGATGGTACCCTGTCGTTAAGACTTGCTCGGACTGTATATCGGCCGCAGGCAGGGACAATGCACGTTCAATCAGAGGTGAGAAGTCATCATCCATAATCTTGGCAACACCCTCCAGACCCGCCACTTCGTATGAGAAAAAGCGGTCTGCATATGTGCCTTTGATCGGCATAACACAGTTCGTCGTTGCGAGAATCGCACCCGGGAATTGTTCGAACAGTCTGCGCTGATCGTACCAGGCTTTACCGATATTACCCTTGAGATGGGCATATTTCTTCAGCGCCGGATAACCGTGTGCAGGCAACATTTCCGAGTGCGTATAGATGTTAATTCCTTTTCCTTCGGTTTGACGCAGCAACTCCTCCAATGCATACAGATTATGCCCTGTCACCACGATGCACTGTCCTTCGATCTGGTTCTGGCTAACCGTAATCGGTTGCGGTACACCAAAGCGGTCCGTGTGCGCACGATCCAACACATCCATAATGCGGATTGCTGCATTACCTACCTTCATCGCCATCTCCAGATGTTCCTGTACATTAAAATTCGAGTTCGTTAATGTCATATATAATGCCTCATGTGTAATCCGATCCACCTCAGGATCAGAATATCCCAACTGGAGTGCATGTGTGGCATAAGCAGCGATGCCTTTTAACGCAAAAATCATCGTATCCTGCAAACTTGCGATTGTTTCGTTTTTGCCGCATACTCCTACCACGGTACACCCGCCACTCGGCGTCTGTTCGCATTGATAACAAAACATATGGTTTCCCCTCCAAACTTAGATTAAACGCAGTTCGTTATGTAATAGCGTAACAGACCTTGATATGAGCTAGTGTGATGGTGCACACAGTTTCTGATCCAACATCTATATATGGTTCTCCAGACTATCATCCAAACTGGAAATAATAACATTCAAAAAAAGGCATATCTCGGATCATTATGAAAAATACTGTGTACAGCTAAAAACGTATAAATCCATAATCTTAAAAAAATACGAAAATGAAACGATTCTAGATTTTGCCCGTAAGGGTAATACACAGAGAAATCTAATATTCAAGGAGCTGGTCAATTGCAACATTACAGACACAGTGCGGAGGAAACCCTTCAGGATGTACAGAGTTCCTCCAAGGGACTTACGACCTCCGAAGCTGCCAAGAGAATTGAAACGGAAGGATATAACGAGTTAAAAGGTAAAGATGCAACACCAGTCTGGACATTGTTCCTCGAAAATTTCAAAGATCCGATGGTCATCGTGCTGCTGATTGCAGCCGCGGTACAGGTTGTACTTGGACATCTGATTGAATCATTGATCATATTCCTGGTTATTTTGCTCAATGCGGTGATCAGTGTAGTGCAGACCAAAAAAGCCGAGAGTTCGCTTGACGCGCTGAAACAAATGTCTGCACCCGAAGCCAAAGTCATTCGTGACGGGCAGAAAAAAACCATTCCAGCGAGGGAACTCGTTCCCGGTGATATTGTTATGCTGGATGCAGGTGATTATGTCCCGGCAGACGGACGTATCCTGGAATCAGGAAGTCTGAAAATCAACGAAGGCATGTTGACCGGAGAATCCGAAGCTGCGGAGAAACACGCCGATACCATCCCGGATGAAGCGCCTATTGGAGATCGTCGCAATATGGCCTTCAGTGGCTCACTGGTCGTATATGGACGGGGCATGCTTGTCATTACAGGTACGGCTCTCAAAACCGAAATCGGCAAAATTGCCGAATTGATTGAAAATGCCGAAGCCAAGAACACCCCATTACAGCGCAAGTTGGAATCATTCAGCAAAAAACTGGGCTTTTTCATCCTGGGCTTGTCGATTCTCATCTTTGGCATTGAAGCGGGTCGTGTATGGTTGACCGAAGGTACGGAGAATATCGGACCATCCATCGTGAATGCACTGATGTTTGCTGTAGCTGTAGCAGTTGCTGCCATTCCTGAGGCGTTATCCTCCATTGTGACTATCGTATTGTCACTAGGAACAAATAAGATGGCCAAACAACATGCGATCATTCGCAGACTGCCTGCCGTTGAGGCGCTCGGCTCTGCCAGTATCATCTGTACGGATAAAACAGGAACGCTAACTCAGAATAAGATGACTGTCGTGGATTATTACATTCCCCATGGCACCAAGGACGAATTCCCGGATGATCCCGATCAGTGGTCGGAAGAGGAACGACGTCTGTTACATATTGCAGTGCTCTGCAATGATTCGAATATTAACCAGGAAGGCAAGGAACTGGGTGACCCAACCGAAGTGGCTCTCATTGCCTTCAGCAACCGGGTGAACAAGGATTACAATGAAATCCGTGACCAGTTCCCGCGTGAAGCTGAGCTTCCTTTTGACTCGGATCGAAAGCTCATGAGTACGGTGCATACCTTCGAGGGACAGACGGCTTTGCTGACCAAGGGTGGACCTGATGTGCTGTTCAGCCGCTGTAGTCATGTATTTATCAACGGTGAGGTTCAGCCCCTCACACCCGAGATTCGCACACAATTTGAAGAAAAAAATGAGGCCTTCTCCAAACGTGCCTTCCGTGTGCTGGCCTACGCGTACAAAAAATTCGATGATAAAAACCAGGTCACCATTGATGACGAGCATGATCTGACACTGGTTGGTTTGACAGCGATGATTGACCCACCGCGTGAAGCGGTATACGGTTCTATTGAAGAGTCCAAAAAAGCGGGCATTCGCACCATCATGATCACTGGAGATCACAAAACAACGGCTCAGGCCATCGGTGTGGATATCGGCCTTGCCGAACCGGATGACCTCGCCATTACCGGAGCCGAACTGGACAAAATGTCTGATGAGGAGCTGGATCAACAACTCGAACATATCTCGGTTTACGCAAGGGTATCTCCTGAAAACAAAATCCGGATTGTTCGTGCTTGGCAGCGTAAAGGCAAAGTGGCAGCCATGACCGGAGATGGAGTTAATGACGCACCTGCGCTGAAACAGGCCGACATCGGCGTAGCGATGGGTAGCGGAACAGATGTCGCCAAGGATGCGGCTGCCATGATTCTGACGGATGATAACTTTGTCTCCATCGTGAATGCGGTCAGTGTTGGACGGATGGTATTTGATAATATCAAAAAAGCCATCGCATACCTGTTCGCTGGTAACCTCGGTGCCATTATCGCCATTTTGTTTGCCTTGATCGTCGGCTGGGTTAATCCGTTTACTGCCCTTCAGCTGCTGTTCATCAATCTGGTGAACGACTCCCTGCCTGCCATTGCTTTGGGTACAGAGAAACCCGAGCCAGATGTCATGCGGCGTAAACCGCGCGATATCAACGAAGGCATCTTCGCAGGCGGAACCCTGCAAGCTGTGATTACACGTGGTGTCCTGATTGGTGCGGCTGTTATTGTGTCCCAATATATCGGACTTGGCATCTCGGAGGAAATCAGTGTGGCTATGGCGTTCACAACCTTGATTCTGGCACGCAGTCTGCAAACTTTTGCAGCACGTTCCAACACACAGACCATCTTCCAAGTAGGCTTTATGACCAATAAATTCGTGCTTGGCTCCATTCTGGTATGTCTGTGTCTCTATGCAATCACACTGATTCCAGGTGTTCGCGGTGTATTCGCAATCCCGGATACATTCGGCTGGAATGAGTTCCTGATTGCAGGCGGACTTGCTCTTGCTGCCGTCATTCTGATGGATGTCATCAAGTGGATTCGTAATCGCGGCAAACAAGTTACTGCGGCGTAATATCTGCAGTTATAACATGCACAAACAGGCGCCCGTTATCGGAGCGCCTGTTTCTGTATCTAATTATCCCTGTTTGATGCCAAAAGCGATCCAGCGTCCATCGATATCCTCGATCACAAACTCCTTGTTATTATAGTCTGTATGATTGAGGGCACGTACGATTTTCACATCTGCGTTGATTAATTCCTGTTGAAGCTCTTCCTGGTTTTGGGTAATAAAATATGCGTCATATCCATAGCCATATAATTCTCTGTTGGGTATAACTTTCTGTCCATTGCTTTGGGTTAAAATAATCTCGGTAAGATCACGATACAGGCAGATGTGAGGTTCCGCGGCATCGAGATATTCGACGACCCGAAAGCCCATCTTTTCTTCATAAAACTGCGCGGTTCGCTTCATATCCAGCGTCGGAAATACGCTATGGGACATTAATAATGCATGAGTCATGGGTATAATCTCCTTCATTTTCAATTCAACATGCTAATTCCTTACATATCTAGTTACCTAACCGCTGATCCATCTGCTTATGTATGTTCAATGATCATTTTAGTTAAATTCAGGAAATCCGTCTATTGTTTATTATTAAAATCTTACTATGCTCATCACATCCGAATCCGAATGAATTAGTATGACATTATTGCCATATGATAAATTTGGGTGTAAAATGATATATTGCTTTTCATCACATATCTATTAAAAGTTCTATCCGAATTCATATTCATACCCAAGACAGGAATGGTACCGTGAAAGATAAAATTGTCATGCCACTCTGGACGTGCTGCTTGTTCATCGTTGTGATGAATACCACCATGTTCAATGTTTCTTTGCCAGTCATTATTCATGATCTGCAGATTACCTCGGACCTGGGGTCTTGGGTCATCTCAAGTTATTCGATTGGTTACGCCCTGTCGACGGTGATCTACAGCCGATTGTCAGACCGTATCCCGGTACGCAAACTGTTAACGGTCGGGCTTCTGATCCTGGGGTTATCTTCATTGCTGGGGTTGTTCGCGCATAACTTCGCTATCTTGTTACTGACACGCATTCTGCAATCTGCGGGTGCAGGAGTTATGGCAGGTCTGGGTCTCGTCATTGCAAGTCGTTACATCCCGGTGGAACGACGCGGAGCTGCCATCGCGCTGATCTCATCAGGTAGCGCCATGGCTTTTGGACTTGGCCCCATTGTCGGCGGACTCATTAGCGAATACTGGGGCTGGAACGGACTTTTTGCCATAACGGTGCTTGTCTTGCTCGCCCTGCCTGTATTGCTCTATTTCCTTCCACGGGAAACAGTCAAAACAGATCAGCCGTTCGATGTTATTGGTGCCATACTAACCGTCATTAATGCCACTACACTTCTCGTCGCGATCACCCAGCAATCCTGGTTATGGTTTGCCGTGGGCGTTATTTCACTTGTTGCACACCTCCTGTATATTCGAAAAGCGAGTCTTCCGTTTGTGAATCCACAAGTATTCCGAACGCCAGGATACACCCGGTTAATCCTTATCGGATTCTGCGTGCTGGTGGTGAATCTGGGAAATCTGTTTTTGATGCCGCTTGTGCTCGCTGATTTATATGGACGCTCTTCGCTCGCCATTGGTTTGCTGATTGCTCCTGGGGCAATTGTTGCAGCATTCTGCACCCGTTTCGTTGGACGCTGGATCGACCGTTATGGCAATATGCGATTTATGATCATTGGACACATCCTGCTCGCAGCGGTACTTGCCTTATTCATGCTCGGACTGGATCAATCCGCCTTGATCATTACCAGTGGTTATCTCTTTTTCTCACCGGCACTGTCAGCCTCCATGGCTTCCCTGAATAATGAAGCGTCACGAGTGCTGCCCAAAGCGCAGATAGGTTCCGGTATGGGCATGTTACAACTGATTCAATTCTTCGGTGGTTCGGTGTCTGTAGCCGTGTGTGGGCTGCTGCTACACAGCATTCCGGGAGTCTCGGTCGAGCAAGCTTATCATGTAGTGTATGCTTGTCTGTTGCTCGTCTGCGTTGTTTCACTCGGGTTAACCGTCTGGCATAGCAGAGCTTCACGCTCAGGCATTAAACCTGTTACATTGGACAATTGATAATTGAGTTTAAAGTTCAGAACAAAAAGGCCCGCACCAAGCGCGAGCCTTTTTTAGTTTGGAACAGAATGCCGTTTTTTTTAAAGTAGATCACTCAATGAACTTGAACTTACCGGTTAATTTCCTGATTTTGTCCTACAGCAGCATGCCAACTATTTCCCGTCCAGTGCAAACTTCCAGGCCTCCATTATGCTAATTGGGGCTTTACTACTGCTCTCGCCGTCACCTTCCTGCGTCCAAAGTGGTGGGTAATACGCAAATACTTGTCCTGTCTGGAGCTGAGACATATCCTCTTGCCAGCCTTTCCAGCGAAAGGTCCGATAGAACTGCTCCAGATCACCATTCGCCAGCCAGTTGATGAAACCTGAATATGCCAGTTCTGTCGATTCCCATTCAAGTGTATCCGGTGCAAAATAATATATGTGTCCCGTGCGGCCATACTTGCCTGTATCCAGTCCGAAGAAACCGCCTGCCGCATCATATGCAACGACCATCATACCTTCCAGCACATCTACCCAAGGTTGCTCACTCACACCATTCCAACTGGTGAGACTCCCCGATGTACTGTCACCACCCGCACCAAGCAGCGTGATCCAGCCATGGTCCAGTACAATACCTTCTGTCTCATAAGCAACAGCCCCCAAATAGGATTTGGTGCTTATTTGCAGACGATAGAGGGTATCCTCTCCAGCCTCTTGTTTTGCTGGAACATACACATATGTATTTTGCCCACTATCCAGGAGTTCCTTGAGTTCTTCCCATGCGTGATTCTCCCGATCTACTAATTCAGCTATCGTTAATGTATTCATGAGCAGTCTCCTCGCTGATTTTATAAGAGCATATCATGGGTTATTAACCCGTTCAAATCTGCTATAATCTATCTTCAAAGCTAAATTCAAGGGGGAAACGATTTGATTCGCGTAGTTATACTTATGATTCCGATTCTGATGGTGCTTGTATCCGGTTGTCAGAATCATACATCTGCCATGAAGGAACCCGTTTCTGTTCAAAAGTCTGATCCCCAGGTCATCCATTACATATCACCCCAAGGAAACGACTCGAATAAAGGAACGATTCAATCTCCGTGGAAAACGTTGCAGCACGCAGCAGATCATGCTTCGCCGGGAAGTACGATCTATTTGCGTGAAGGGGTCTACCATCAGAAAGTCAAAATCACCAAAAGCGGTAATTCTTCCGCTAATCCAACCCTATTTTCAAGTTATCCTCAGGAGCAGGTTATCATTGATGGTAAAGGTTTATCTGTCCGGGGCATTGAAGGGTTGATTGAAATTGAAAATGCCAGTTATATCACGATTCAGAATCTCGAAATTCGTAATTTTACAACCAAACTTGGGGGCCAAGTTCCATCCGGGATCTATGTCCACGGAGCAGGTGAGCATATTCAGCTGTTAGGCAACACCATACACGCGATTGCTAGTTACGCAACTCCTGAAGGTCCCGATTTGCGGGGCAGGGATGCCCATGGTATTGCCATATATGGCACAGAGCACCCTCAAGCTTTACGCCATATCATCATCAAGGATAATGAATTGTATGATCTTACACTCGGTTCAAGCGAGTCACTCGCAGTTAACGGTAATGTTGATACCTTTGCCATACAGGACAATATCATCCATGATTCCGATAATATTGGTATTGATCTGATCGGGTACGAGGGTACGTCCGAGGACGATACATACGATCAGGCTCGGAACGGCATTGTACGAGGCAACGAAGTATACGATATTACGTCCAATAACAACCCCTCCTACGGTAAAGACCTGCCCAATGATACCAACTCGGCGGGCGGCATCTATGTAGATGGCGGGAAAGATCATATCATCGACCAGAACCGGGTATATCGGAGCGACATCGGAATTGAGATTGCCTCTGAGCATGCCGGACGTTCAACCAGCAACATTACCGTGCGTGATAACCTGATTTATTCCAACAGATTGACGGGTATTGCCATGGGAGGTTATGACGAGGAACGAGGAGCTACCGAGGACAGCAAGATTATGTACAATACACTTGTGGGGAATGATACCCTGAATGCAGGCAATGGACAGTTATTCATGCAGTCACGGACAAAGAACAATACGTTCATGCGTAACATTCTCGTATCGGGCAGCTCGGAAGTACTGATATACAACGAATATACTAGCAATACCGGCAATATGTTTGACCATAATGTCTATTACTCACCAGGTGAGCAGGAAGATGCCCTGTGGGTTTGGAAAAATAAAGCCTACTCCGGCATCGCTGCCTACATCAAGGGATCTGGCAATGACGCACACTCCATATATGTGAACCCGGCATTTATGGATGAACCGAGCGAAGATTTTCGTCCTCAGGCGAACTCTCCGGCTAAGGCGTATGGTTACCTTGCTCCGCGATAGATTAACCCTGAGTCTGCCATCTCAACTTAGTCAATCTGTGTCACGCAAATAAAAGGAACCTGTGCATGTGGGATCATCTCCCTCATCATACACAGGCTCCTTTTTGCTTTCTTTTGATGCAATCCAATCCTTAACTTCTCACCATCTGAGCTGCATGTGTCACCCGGTTTCGTCCTCCGGTTTTGGAGGCATACAGGGCGTTGTCCGCTCTTTGGAACAAGGACTTTTCCGTATCTTCCTCTACTACAGTGGCAGCACCGATACTCACAGTAATGTTATATTCACCCCAGTCGGCTGAAGCAACCTGTGAACGATATCGTTCTGCAATACCGATCGCCTGCTCCTCTTCACAATCTGGAAGAATGACAACAAATTCCTCTCCACCGTAACGTGCAACCACATCCGTACTTCGCGATACCGTTTGCAGCAGCCCTGCCAGATTGCCAAGCACCAGATCTCCGATCGGATGTCCGTACGTATCATTAATGCTTTTGAAATGATCAATGTCCACAACCAGAAGGGAGAAATAACGTTGTTTCTCCTGGAACATCATCAAACTTTCAAGCATTTTTTCCTGGAAAAACCTGCGGTTCTTCAATCCTGTCAACAAATCGGTGGAGGCCAGTGTCTCCAACTGATCATTCACTTTGATTAACGCCTGCTCTTTAATTTTATATTCCTCATGCAGTCGTTCAAGCTCCTTGTTCGCTTCTTGCGTCGCTTGATACAACTCTTGTAGCTTCGTTTTGGTATGCAAAATATCCTTCTCATGTTCGATTCGCTTACGCATGACTACAACGACACAATCTACCACGCTTTCTCCGTTACGGGTCTGACGAACACCGTTAAGCAGAACGGGAACAGCCTGCTGATCACGGGTACGGAACGTGAAGTACATCTCGTCCACATGTCCATATAACTGGATGTAGGGATAGAAATACGTATGGAAAAACACCTTGTTGCTTACCGACATGGTGGATTCAATATGTTGCCCTATGAGCTCATCGCGTTCATATCCAAGCATCGTAAGCATAGTTTGATTAATCGACTGTACGACGCCCGAATCAGAGATAGAGAAGTATCCACAGGGAGCCAGATCTAATTGTATATCCATGGAATAACTGCCTTTCTTCCGCGTTTTATGCGCTCGTTAAATAATCCTTAATCATTCGGATGGTTTCTTCCGGTTGACTTAGATGCGGATAATGTCCCTTGGCCGTCATCTGTTGCAATCGGCTATTCTTCAGATGAGCGTGTAAATAATCCCCTACTTCTACCGGGGCAATGCTGTCATCCGAGCACTGAAGAATCAATGTTGGCACAGTTGCCTGCTCCAGATCAATACGACAGTCCGATAAAAACGTCACTTCGGCAAATTGTCTCGCAATATGCGGATCTCTGGAGCAGAAGCTTTTCTCCAACTCTTCCGTCAGCTCTTTCCGTTCCGGATTGTTCATCACAATGGGTGCCAGATAACTCGCCCACCCAATAAAATTCATCTGCATCATCTCAAGTAATTCATCGATATCATTCCGATCGAAACCTCCATAATAATTCGGCAGATCATTCACGTAACGTGGGGAGGGCCCTAACATTATAATTTTTTTGAAATATTTGGGGTTCTGAATTGACGCCAGCATACCAATCATACTACTGACGGAATGCCCGACAAATATGGTGTCCTTTAGTTCGAGCGCTTCCATAACTTCCAGCACATCCTGGGCGTATCCTTGAAGGTTGCTATATTTGATAGCATCATAATAGTTAATTTGAGATTCGCCAGATCCAACATAATCAAACAGCACCACACGGTAGTTCTCCATAAAACCTGGAATAATGTAACGCCACATATCCTGATCGCATCCAAAACCATGAGCAAATACAATCGTTTGGCTACCCGAGCCAAGTACCTTAACATTATTTCTTACAAGTATATCAACCGTCATTACATATCACCTCTCCGAGGTAGTATTCGCTTGAATCATTTTATCTGATTATTATACCGGAAAATGTTGGGATATGAATTAAAAATTATTAATAATTTCTCTCATCCACCAAAAAATCATGAACCCGTGCTCTGAATATGAGCTTTACAATCTGACCATCGTCAGGTAAAATCAGTTCAACATGTCGCGCGACAGAGATCAACATTACGGAGGAAAACCATGAGTACTTCAACACATAGTTCTACACCTCAGCAACTCTGGGGAAGATCATTCCTATTTATCATGTTAGCCAACGCATTATTGTTTATGGCATTTGAAATGTTGCTTCCCACCTTGCCTTTGTTTGTCTCAAGTCTTGGTGGCGAAGCCTCCCAAATTGGGCTTGTTACCGGCGTATTTATGTTTTCTGCCATCTTGATTCGACCCTTCACTTCTGTTTTGGCAGCTCGAATAGATAAAAAATATCTATTGATTATCGGCATCACCATCTGTGCATTAATGACAGGCGCATACTACCTATCGTCAGGTATTTGGATGATTCTTGTATTTCGAGTGATCCACGGATTCGGATTTGGTTTGGCAACGACATATTTTGCAACGATTGCCACTGAAAACATACCAAGAGATCGCCGGGGAGAAGGTATGGGGTATTTCGGCGTAGGGGAGACGGTCGCCATATCCATCGGTCCATTGATTGGAACAAGCCTGTTGTTTAGGTACGACTACCAGAGCCTGTTTATGGGAGGCATGTGCATTTTGCTGTTAGCTCTCCTGATGACTGTGTTTGTATCCAGAAAGCCGAAAACAGGAGGTAGTAGCGAGTCTATACAAACTCATGTCCCTTCGGTGAAACTGATTGAAAAGAAGGTACTCTTCCCTTCCCTTCTCATTATGCTCGTTGGCATTGCAGCGGGTTCAATCATGTCCTTTGTGGCTTTATTTGCCGCCGAAAGAGGGTTCGAGAATATAGCCTGGTTTTTCTTCATCGTTGCCATCGCCAGCTTCGCCGTTCGACTGTTTTCGGGGAAAATGTTTGATCGATGGGGACCAGGTTCCGTGTTGTTACCTTCTGCCGTGTTTGCAATCGCGGGGCTACTGGTTCTGATTATCGCCCAGAGTGATGTGCAATTCCTGATCGCCGGTGCGTTATACGGCTTTGGTTTTGGTGCCATATTCCCGGCGATTCAGACCTGGTGTGTGAATCTTGTAGAAGAACATGAGCACGAAAGTGCGATGGCTTCCTTCTTTAACTTCTTTGATCTCGGAATTGGCGGTGGTTCGTTGATCCTGGGCGTTGTGGCTTCTGCATTTTCCTATACGGTGGTGTATGCTATCTCTATAGGCATTTTTGTGGTATATATCTTGTTATATTTGGTATACTCCCAAAAACAGCAGAGGTATACAGCTCGCCAACTGGAGGTAGACATTGAGTAAAAAACGAATCAAAGAAATTGCCATTCAACATTTTAATCGTCTGGGTTACGAGGGGACCAAGATGGCGCAGATTGCCGAAGAGGCAGGCATTCGCAAACAATCTCTGGCTTATCATTATTCATCCAAAAAAGCGTTATTGCTGGAGTTATATGAGGAAGTTGTGCAGGAGGAACAACAGTTTGTACGCCAATTTTTCAGCGAGTCTGTTACCCAAACTCTGGATCAGCAGCTATATGCCTTTTTGCATGAACACAAAAATCGCTTTCTAACTCATCCAAACGTCGCTTTTATGTATATCCTGTCCTTTATCACACCGCTGGAGGTGCATGATTTTGTGCTGGCCCAGTATCGAACGTACCTCGGGACATTGAAAGAAGAGCTGGCAGCCGTATTTACCAGACATTCCGATATACGCCTGAGTCCGGAAGAAGCCACTGTAGCTTTTGTCACCGTGATGGATGGATTGGATGTACAGCTCGTGTATGAGACACGGCAATCCTATGAACAAGCTTTGGCGATCACCTGGAATGTCTTCTGGTCAGGCATCCAGCGTTAACGGATCAATTACGATCAGACTACACAAATAAGAGGGGCGTCCCTCCAGCCATGTTGATGACTTTTGGGACCGCCCCTCTATTTCTTTATTTCACGGTTAGGATCACACGTTGATAATGCTTCAACTGATGCTCTCCATCATCCTGTACTTCGGCAACGATATGAAGAGTATCACCCGATTTGGCATCGTCAGGAACGGTAAATGTCACCGCTTCGGTGTCACTGCCCTGCAATTTTATCGTATCCACCTGCTCATCCTTGGCAAGCTCACGATGTAATCCAAGCTGCAGATCACCCGCCATTTCAGGCTGAACTTTGTTTGGTGTTACTTTGGAATCTTCATACGTGTCCGCTTCGAAATATCTCCACCACGTATACGTCAGTTGATCTCCATCCGGGTCTGTGCCTTCCGCGTGAAGAGTAACTTCCTCCCCAGGACTAACACTCAGATCCAGCCCTTCCTTAATCGTTAATGACGGATTATGGTTGGCACCTTCGTAAGTGTCTGCAACTGCCCAGTCTGCACGTGCTGCAAAATCATCCTGCACATCGTCAAACCATCTCATCAGAGAGTATTCGGCTTCATAGCGTTTGGTGTAGGGATCGTAATCAAGCACATTGTTTCTAAACAGCTTGTCGTTCACAACCCCAAAGCGTCCACCCCAACCGCCGTAGGAAGGGTCTTCCATACTGCGCAGCCCATTATCAATCAGATAAAAGAAGGAAGGAGAGTCACCCTCGGATATAAAATCGTACTTGTCATATTGTGGATTGTTCTTCAGATACTCAGCACTTCCCCGTTGTTCTTCGGCTAGTTCGCCTTCGATCATTTTACCATCACCCATCGATGCATACATATCCATCAGCTTGCCATGTCCGTTCAGAATATTCTTGACCATCCAGTCGCCATGAAGCTTACTGTTCACTTCTTCGGCATGCATCTTCCATGCATAGGCAAAATGCCAGAAGTTCGATTGATCATTGAGAATTCGGATATCCGGCCAATTCTTCGCAATGTATTCGTTGTAACTGTCATCCTGATCGAGGATGATGTACAGGACCAGTTTGTCACTGACTTTTTTGCGAATCGTATCCCACTCAGCCGTGTCTTTGTACTGTTCCTCAATCGATTTTAGCGCTCTGGCTGTGGTATTGGTGCCCCCCCATGTCTGAACAATCAGGTCTCGGGAATCATCGTCGAGGAAAAGAGTTTCAAGGAATTCGGAACCTTCCGTTTCCTTCTCCATCTCCCCTTTATCGGAAATATTACCGATCTTGGTCATCGCTCGAAGCTGTTCCGGCTCCGGGTACCCATCCGCATGTTTAGACAAGTTCGGGTAGATCTCGCCATAGGCATCAATCATGTCGTATACCCACTGTGTGCCTGTCCAGCGGAATGGTTGGATCCCTGCTTCCTCATCTCCAGCATAATGATATACCGAACTGGTTAGTACAATTCCGGCAAGGTCCATCTCATTCGAATACAAGAGGAAACGAATCACGGAGTTCATATCATCCACTTCACCGTCGGTTGTAATCACTGTTCTGCCTTTGGCAGCTTGGTTGTTTGCAGATTCCTGTGTTTCATTCTCTGTCTGTTCTGTCGGCTGATTCGGTGTGTCACTTGCGGTTTGTGGCGCTTTGGATGCACACCCACTAATCACCAGGATGATACTGAGACAACCTGCGGCAAAACCGTTTAACCATTTTCTCTTGTTCATAATGCTCCCCTTTCTTCTGTACAGCGTGATGTTAGTTGGGTTGAAATAAGTACGTCTTCTGTTTTTCTATCCTTAATATGGACCGTAGAATGCAAAAAAACCCGAACAACATTATGAATGGAACAAAGTCCACGCATAGTGATGTTCAGGTTTTGCCTGCCCGAAGCAGTAACAATCCTTATTTGAGTGAAAGTATATCATGTCCACTCATGAATGTAAACGTATTCAAATGTTTTTTTGAATTTATCTTTGATATAGTATAATGCTTATAGCCAAGAATCAAACGAATCGGCCAGTTATTATATCAATGTTATTAGGAGGACTCAGACATCATGCAACAACTGGATGCGGCCTTGAGCCGTTTTGTGGAACAGCAGGATTTATATAATGAAGCTTATGGACTTTTCAAAAATCATGATCTGCGTCCCCGCGAACAACATCACCAGCCGGAAGTGGATACACGAATACCTCTTTCTCCAGAACTTCAGTATCTGTACAGTCATTATGAAATGATGGATGCGGATGCGGAAGGTACACTCAAAATGAAAAATGCCGCCGTCGAAATCGGTGATGCCGCACTGATTTCCTTTGTTGCACCTGAACATCTGCTTCGTCAGCAACTGGGGTTCCGCTGGATTGGCATGAATGAACCTTATGAGGAGTCCTCCACTTGGCCAAAAAATCACGTCGTCATCGCAAACTTTAACGATGATCCGTTAATCGTAGATACTGAATCGCCGAACTCTCCTGTATATGCGGCTTTTACAGGGGGAGAACCTAATCGCGTCGCTGACTCGCTGTCAGACTTTTTCAGTGCACTAGCCATCCTGATTGAAGCGGCGCGCACCTATGCCGGAGAAGTAAAAGATGAAGAAACTTATGAAACCAAGCCCGAGTATCTGGAGCATGCGGAACCTTTATTGCAAGATCTGTTGGGAGATGAGTATACTGCTCATCTTTTCGAATATCTGTCCTTTTGTTAAAACGGTGAATTAAAGGAATTGGAGGGGCGCCCATATGATCTATGTGGCTTTGTTACGAGGCATTAATGTAGGCGGGAACAATAAAATCAATATGAAACAGCTGAAAGAAACGTTTGAACAAGCAGGCATGCTGGATGTCGTTACCTACATCAATTCTGGCAATATTATTTTTGCCGATCATCAGGAACGTGCCGATGCAAATAGGGAGATATCCCATGTGTTAGAACAGGCCATCGCCGCCGATTTTGGCTTACAGATCAGGGTAATGGTGCGGAATATGGATGAAATCCATAGCGTTATTCAGGCGCTGCCAGAAGAATGGGTTAATGATGACACAGCCAAAAGTGATGTGATGTTCCTATGGGATGAGATCAATGATCCCTCCGTGCTGGACCAACTGCCCATCAAACCGGAAATCGGCACACTAATCTATGTTCCCGGAGCGATTTTATACTCAGTCAGCAGAGAAGATGCATCCAAAAGTGGCATGAACAAGCTTGTGGGATCCAAAGTATATGCCTATATGACGGTTAGAAATGTGAATACCACACGTAAGATTTATGCCCTGATGCAAACAGCAGCAGAGAAATAACTCGGAACCAGCAAAATGAATAGTCAGTTGTGTATCGTCCAATTCATATGAAAAAAAGCATGCAGAAAACATCCTTATGGATGTCTCCTGCATGCTTTATGCCATGTAAGGAAACTATTTTTTCCACTGTGTATTAGTCAATCTGAATGCGTCTGCGAGATTGATCATCACCAGGACGTTTTGGAATCTCGAGCTTCAGCACACCTTCTTCCAATCTGGCCTTAATGTGCTCCTCATCAATATGATCAACATAGAATCGCCGGATAAACTCGCCGGAACGGCGTTCCTGCCGTATGATTCGATTGGAGTCATCCTTCTGCTCCACTATATCATTGCGTTTGGCACGAATAATCAATTCATTACCTTGAACCTGAATGTCTATGTCCTCTTTGGCGATGCCCGGAAGCTCGGCTTCTACCGAATATTTGTCTTCTTCCTCACGAATGTCGGTCCGGAATGGCTGGGAGCCAGTTCCAAAAGGGGAGAGGAATGAGTTCTCAACCATGTCATTGAAGGATTTCAACATGTGTCCGAACGGGTCTTCATTTCGTTTACGAAACGGAATCAGATCAAACATGAAAATCAGCTCCTTTTGTGTGGTTGGTTTATTGGTGTTGCTTACATTGATTATTATAATACCGGTGCAAGTAAGGCTCAAAGTCCGTAAAAGACGAATAAAACCGATTTTCTTTCATCATGGTTCACTATTTTAAAATAGATCCTTTTTTCTTTTATTTTGACCTTATTTGATCTTCTGACTTTGTCTGACTATAACGAATGAATGGGGTCCGTTACAGTATTGGATTCATTTTTCCTCATTCCCAGCATCATGATTGCCAGCAAGACAACCAGAACAGCTACGAGCATAAATGGAACATGTTTGTCCACCTGATAAAGTGTCGTTGTAAGTAAAGGCGTAATGACGGCGGATATCCCCTGAATCGCTGCTACCAATCCCGCTGCACCTCCCTGCTGTTCTTTGCTAACTGCCAGCGAAGCACCTGCCATGAACCCCGGCATCATCAGACCTGCACCCATGCCAAACAGGAAAAACGAGAAATAATACATGGATAACACATTGAAAACCAAAAACAGGATCATGCTTGCGATCAGGAAAAGGGAACCAAGCAAAATCATCGGACGTGGCTGCCATTTCAACCATTTCATCTGAATGACCTGCATGATCAACATCGCTGCTCCAGAGAACATGAGTCCAAACGAAACCATTCGGGCCGTCGCCGCTGAGGATAGAGCCAGTTGATCCTGAAAATAAAATCCCCCGACAACCTGTAGTGTCATGATACCCATCATCGTGACCAAGCCGGCAGCAAGGTACATTCGTAAACCGCGTTGGAACGGGTTGACTTTAGGCGGTTTTGCCTGAATGACCGGTTTGGCTGACGGGATTAACAGCAAGGCAATAATAAACGCAGCTATCGCTATAAAAATGCCGAAATAAAGCGGCCAGAGCAGACCGATAAGGGTAAATGCTCCTGCAATCGCAGGTCCAAATACTAGGCCAAGTCCATTCGCAGCACTGATAATCGCCATCCCGCTTCCCCGCTCCTCCCCTTCTGTCACATCACCCATATAGGCCTGGGCAGAAGAAAGTACGGCCGGAATAAACATGCCAATCAGACTGCGCGTCACAATCAGAAGGGTTAACAGTAGCCCTCCTCCGATCCATGCATTTAATCCCCCGTACAATGCCAGTGCAAATAATGCACAGCTCACAGACATTCCTATGAACCCAATCAATATGATGGGTTTTCTACCCTTCAGATCACTCCATCTGCCCCATACCGGAGCCATGACAGCCATCATAATGGACCCAAGCGAGATAATAAGACCGGAATGACTTTCTTTCATGCCCAACTCGCGAATAAGTGGTGGCATAATGGGTGCAATTAGCATCAGACCCAACATGGCTGCAAATACGCTAAAAAAAATACTTCCTCTGATTCTATTCATGTTTGTACACTCCTCTATATTTCAGTACAGTACCCACTGTACCTGGAGTATACAAGGCTGAATGAATCCCCACTGCCTCTATACGGAACAATTCACGGCAAGCCGGATTTATTAATCTTATTTTAAATAAGATCAACCCTTAAAACTTTACACCAGACCACTACGATTACAGTACCATCTTCCGATCGCTGTTATCACCGGATTTCCGTGATTCCCTTCTATTAAAGGGAGAAATCCGTTGATAAAGGCGAACGCTCCGCTTCTCCAGACTGGTTCTGCACTCTTCGTTCTCGTGTAAAGTTTCTGTTCATCTTATTTAATAAATTTTTTTCATCTCTGAGGGCTTCACGCCGAATTTGCGATAAAATTGCTGCGAAAAGGCACTGACATTACTGTAACCGACCGCAATCGCGGCCTCGGTGACGTTGTTATCCTGATTGCGCAGCAACTTCATGGCGTTGTCGAGACGAACCTGACGCAAATATTCGAACACCGTGCTTCCGAAAAGTGCCTTGAATCCTTTTTTTAATTTAAAATCGTTAAGACCTACCTGTCTGGACAATGCTAGCAAAGATGGAGGATCTACCATACAAGCCTCCATAATCTCCCGTGCCGTATGTAACTTCCGGATGTCCTCTTTGGAGAATCCCGCGGGGATTGGCGCCAGATCAAACAGTTGGATCATAAATCGATTCAAGATCTCCAAGGCTGTTGCTTCCATCATTAAGGATGATCGATAACTATTGTTTAATTCCACAATCAAACTGTCGATCATTGTTCGTATCCGGTTATCCAATTGAAATACAATCGGCTTGAACACTTTTCGTCCCAACACCTGATTAAACGCAATCGACTTGAAACCGCCCAGTTGCGCCGCAGCATAATTGAACAGAGAAACTGGAATCCCCAGCGAAAAGGACGTATACAGTTCCCTTGCCGGAGGATGAAACCACGCTTCGAAATCATGCATAAAAATAAGGGCCCCTTGCCCTATCGATAATGAATAATCCTGACCGGATATATCCACATTTCGCTCTCCTGACAAGGCAAATTGCAATTCCACAATGGGCGTTTCGGACGCAAAATACGTAGGATAAGGCTGATGATATTCAACCTGGGAATATAAAATCTCAATGCCACTGTATGTCGTTACTCTTTTAATATTGCCACTGCCCGCCTTGGGAGAGAGCAGATACGTGTGTTCATCTTGCTGACTGTAAGGCTCCTGGGTCAGGTAATGCTGATATACTACGCCTAATGCATCATCCGTGCGCACGGGTATTCACCTCGCCTATATCTTGATCAGACTTGTCAGTAAAGAAAGCCTGAATTAATTGATAATGATTCTCAATTATAATTTTAGCGTATTTTCTCCCGTTCGACCAGTCCTATATATATGAAGGTTCACTTCTGCTTTTTTCTTCATGTGGCAACATCATTTTATACGCTAACTTACATATCCAATTTGGAAAAATATCTCTTCTCTAACCTTTTACACAAATCGCAGACTTCTCTTACCTTACCTTAACATTAGCTCCCTATACTAAAACAATTGTATAACTCATTACACACGAAACGATAAAGGGGATCTGGAACATTGAAAAAGAGAAATCAATGGCTTGCCGTTCTGTCGATGACTGCCATTCTTACCGCAGGAGCAACCAGCTACACATCCATGATTCATGCCGCTGACGCAACTAAACCCGCCAACGATCATGTCGTACTGCGCACAGCCATCCAAAATATGCAGGGTACGGTCACATGGAACGGAAGCAGTCGCAGTGTTGATATCCAGATCGCAGATACTAAAGTACAACTTCCAATAGGAACGTCTTCAGCCACCATCAACGGTGTGAAAACCCCTTTGGACAGTAAAAGCTACATCACCAAAGGTACAACGTATGTATCTTCCCAAACGCTAAAATTAATTACGGATCAACTGATCCTGAAACAAAATAAAATCGGTTTTGAACAGACCGCATCGTTTCAGATGCCCGGTGGCAAAGCAGAAATATCAGCCTCCACGCCAGATGGACAGCGCCTGCTCGTAACCGAAGCGGACAATGGTAGCATTGCCATACTGGATATTGCTGACTTGAAAAACATTAACGTATTAAAGACAGTCAGCTTCCATGACCTCTCCGCCAAAGCTGAAGTCACAAGCGTAACCGTGTCCAAAGATGGCAAATACGGTCTTGCTGTTATTCGTACAGGGGATACAGACAGTGAAGCAAACAAAGGATTGCTTGCCATTGTCGATCTAACAACCTACAAAACCGTAAAAACGTATGAACTGGGCATTGGTCCTGACTCGATTGCACTGTCACCTGACGGTCTGCATGCGGTGATCGCGATAGAGGATGAGGAGCTGAATACAGCTGCGGATGAAATTGACTATGCCAACACCAAACGTCCGGGTAGCATTATGGTAGTATCTTTTGCTGGCGGGAACGTATTGGAGGGTGAGATCACCAACTTACCGGTCTCTCTGGACAAAGTAAAAGGTGCCATCTATCCTCATGATCCACAACCAGAGTATGTTGCTATTAGTCCAGATAGTAAAACAGCAGCCATCACGCTACAGGAAAACAATGTCGTTGCCATCGTAGATCTGGAGACAAAAAAAATCAGCTCAATCTTCGCTCTGGGTACCACTTCACATCAAGCAGATCTGAAAGATGATGGTATCGTTCAGTTTAAAGAGACATTGACCGCTCGTTATGAACCGGATGGGATTGCTTTCTCGGCAGATGGCAAATACCTGCTGACAGCTAACGAAGGGGATTTGGGCAAGAATGAATTTGAGGATGGTGTAAAAGCAGGCGGACGTAATATTGCTGTCTGGAATTTGCAAGGCCAGCGGATGTACGATAGTCAGAATCTCATTGACGAGGCAACCGCTATGGTCGGCTTGTATCCGGATGATCGCAGTCCCAACAAGGGAAGTGAAGTGGAGAACCTGACCGTTGCTACTGTAGACGGCACTACGTATGCAGCCGTAGCTTCCGAAAGGGCAGATGCCATTTTGTTCTTTGATCTTGCTGATCCGGTCAATCCGGACTACCTGGGTCTGATTCCTACAGCCGGAGAATCACCAGAGGGAATTCATCGTGTTAACGGACGTAGCCTGTTTGTGAGTGCAGATGAAAGCACGGGAACACTTAGTTTTTTTGCCAAGAAATAGTTCGAGTGCCCTCAGTATGTAAAGGCTGAACTGAGCGGTGTCACGTTGTATTGAGTAGGTGGGGCGAAAAGCCCCTATCCTCTCATACTATTGTACGCGCTATTCCACGTACCCACATATAATGCTGCAAAGGTTATCGACGCTTCATATTTTCCAATTCCCGCCTGTTCCGCTCTACTTCCTCTTGTAACACTCGTACTTCCATCCTTAATGCGGATACTTCCTCTTTGACGCCAGACCTCTTCATCCCAAGATAGAAAACCAGATATAATACAACACCAATCATAATAAAGAAAATTAATAGCGTTATAATACCTGCAATACCAAAATTACTAACTCCATCCATAATGTACGTTCTCCCCTTTCCCATATCTTATTAATTTATATTTACAACAATACCATATTTAAGTATAACGAACAGTACAAAAAGCCAAGAGAGCATGCTCCCTTGGCTTTCAATTTATCTATATATACCTTCCTATCCGGTGATCCTTATTCCCAGAAGAAACGCCCTGCGAACACTTTTTCCGTCAACAGTTTATACGTTTCTTCAGGCAATTCTTTTTTCATCTTTGCCATAACGGCTTCTTTGCCTTGGTTATATTGTGTCGACATGCCAATCTCTGCCGTTGTATTGCTCGCATCCAGACGCATGATTGGGGCTTGAGCATCTTTCGTCCAAGGTGTCCATGCCGCTAGATCAGGTGATCCACCCGTACCTGGATTGCCTGTGTACAGGAACTGCTTCAGATATGCTGCCATCGCGGCGGACAACTGATCACGTCCTGGTTTGTTTGTATCGCTAAAGTACCCATCAGGGAAGTAGGCAGCAATTCCGTCTGCGTGTCCTGTATAGAAGTCCATATCCGCACCATGTGGTGCGCCCAGTAACGTGAGCAAACGCTCAGAGATGACCCCAGGTTGTGTGCCCCATGCAAAACGATACGCATATACCGGTGGCTGACCTGCTTCACTGGTCAATTGCTCCGCTACACGCTCTGCATTAAAGCCTGCATAAGCTTCGCTACCGTATTTCAACGCAGCAGCATATTGTTCCGCCTTGGTTTTATCAGTAAACAGAGTCTCATCCGTGATGGATGGAGAGAAGTTTGGATCACCGAAGGCAAAACCGGAGAACTCCGTTTCCAAGCTGCCGAGCAATACCGGTACTTTTTTATAATTGCCATTATTGATGGCGTCAAATCCTTCTTTTGGAATCACTGTGCCATCACGGAATAGATGCGGGAATGGGTCCATACGGATTGCGGTTGCACCAAACGCTGTGACCAGCTTGTCCGCAGGCAGTGCACGCAGGTAACTCTCTCGCTGTGCCTGAGACTGCTTGCCAATCCACGCTTTTGCTTCTTCTGCGGTAGCCGCTTTCCCCTCTTGCACCAGTAGCTTCACAAGTACATCCTCGGATTTTTGCTCGCCTTCTTCTGGTGATGCTGTCGTCAATCCTCCGCTAAAAGCAACTGCTTTTTGATACAATCCTTTGCTAAGTGGCGAGATCAGCGTTGCCAGTACATCACGTGCACCAGCAGATTGTCCGGCCAATGTAACATTGCCTGTATCTCCGCCAAAACCTTCAATATTATCCTGTACCCACTCCAATGCACGGAATGCGTCAAGCAGACCATAGTTACCTGAGTCATCCAGGGCATTGCCTGTTTTCAGCGCTGCATTTTCGAAGAATCCAAGGGCTCCCAAACGGTAATTCACTGAGATGATAATGCTGTTGGTGCTCCGTGCAAGCTGTTCACCCTGAAAATCTTTGCCTGATCCGGTCATATTCCCACCGCCGTGCAGGAACACCATAACCGGAAGTTTCGAACTGGTTGTGTCGGGACGCCAGATATTGAGATACAACGAATCTTCGCTTCCCGCTGTAGTCTTGCCGGAGATCTGCAAGCTGTTCGCTGCAAATTCCTTAGCCGATCTCGTTCCTGTCCATGATTCCGGTTCTTGCGGGGCTTTCCAGCGCAGTTCCCCTACCGGAGGGGCCGCGTAAGGAACACCGAGCCAACCGAGCGTCCCATATTGCTCATAGGTTTTGCCATCAATCGCGCCATACTTGGTCTGTTGCACCGTATGAGGTTGGAACGCCCCAGCTTCTTTATGTTTCAACCAACTCTGCTCCAAAGTTCCACTGCCATTCTTGAGCTGTATCTGCAAAGCCTGTGCGGTTGCCTCTGCCATCAGGCGGTTGGTAAGTTGACTCACTCCCTTCCCTTGAAGCGCCATGATTCCTTTCCCAGCCGCATAGGTGGAAGCCGATCCCTGCTCATAATCCGTACCTGCTTCATATCCAAGCACCTTCAGTAGCATTTCGGCATAACCTTCCGCTGTAAGGGGGGCATTAGGTTCAAACTTCTCCGTTCCTGTTACGATCTCAGACACATATGGATGCTGCTTCAAGTAACCAACGACCGGTTGTAATACTTTGCCTGCCTGAGCCGCATCGTCATACGTTTCCGTTCCCTGATAAGCGAGTGCTTCTTTCTCCAATCCGGACAAACGCAAGTAAAGTATTGCGGCCTGAATGCGTGTGGCCTTTTTGTTCAGATAAGCTGCATTAACACCTTGACCGCTGCCGCGAATAAGCTCGGATTGGATCAGCTTGTCCATCGCTGCTGAAGAAGAAGGTCCTGTATTGCCTGCTGCATAAGCTGGTAGAGCGGATACACATAACCCCAGAATGGTTGCTACAGCAATCGAACGTTTAATGGTTTTCATGTCATAAATCTCCTCGCTGTCGAATAGTGTGTGATGGGATAAGTTCATTGGAATGTCCATTTGAGATGCGTATCTAAGAATCAGTATTCCAATGTCTGGATGAGTCTATATCTCTATTTAGGAAAAAATTAAATCTGCTGCGCTCCTTTCTGTTCGAAATATCTGCTACGGCGCTTGCGGTCATGCCATCAGGCATTTTTTTATATAAAAAAACCTGAACCGAAGGCAAACAGACATCGCTTTAGCGTGGTCTACTGCCCTCAATTCAGGTTTTGCCTGCAATCAGTAACAACCCTGAGGAATGAGGTTCATTCCATATGAAAATGTAAACGCAATCAATCGTTTAATGAACAAAGAACCAACGAATGAACTGACACAGGTATTGCCCTAAACACGGTTACAATCCTGTTGTTATGGTGATGTTAGCACATAATGTAAGCGTTCGCAATATCTTTTTTTAATCGTCACTATATGATCTTTGAACTGTCTCTTAATTCGTCGACTCCTCATTTTGTCCAGTTCACCTGAATTCCAGCATCCATCACTAATCGTAAATTTTACATATAGTTAACCCATTTCATACGTTAGTTTAGCAATTGTTGTATACACTTGGTTTGGGATACCAACTATACATATATTCTAGGAGGATGCATTCATGTTAAACCGGTTTAATGTCCGTGCAGCCAAAATGATGCTCGCGGTGACAACAATTGTTACGGCTACACTCGGAGGTAGCAGTGCAGCATGGGCTGTGGAAGACACCACCTCAACAACATCTGCATCACCGATCAAAAATGTGATCATTCTGATTCCTGACGGTATGGCTAACGATGCTACCGCTCTGGCTCGCTGGTATAAGGGCTCGTCCCTGACACTGGACTCCATGGCAAGCGGCATGGTTCGGACACACTCCGCCGATGCGCCGATTGCCGACTCAGCTCCTGCCGGAACTGCTTTTGCAACAGGTTATAAATCTCATACCGGATTTGTTGGTGTACTGCCGGACAAGGCTACCATGCCTGGGCAAAAGGCTATTGCGCCTGGAGACGAAAGAAAACCGATCGCTTCCGTGCTGGAAGCTTCCAAACTGGCGGGTAAAGCAACTGGCATTATCGCTACATCCGAGATTATGCACGCCACACCAGCGGACTTCTCCTCTCACTATCCGGACCGTAAAAACTACGATGCACTCAGCAAACAACAAGTCTACAATGGTATGGACGTTGTGTTGGGTGGAGGTAGCAAATATCTTGAGCCAGCCGGACGTAAAGACGGCGAGAATCTGATTTCGTCCATTAAGGCACTGGGTTACGATTACGTCACTACACCAGCTGCAATGAAAGCATCCGATTCGAACAAACTGTGGGGTATGTTCGCACCCGCAGGTATGGCTTATAATATGGACCGTGATCCTGCGAAGCAGCCAAGTCTTGCCGAGATGACATCCAAAGCCATTGAAGTTCTGTCCAAAGACAAAGACGGCTTTTTCCTGATGGTCGAAGGCAGTAAAGTGGACTGGGCAGCTCACGCCAATGATCCGATTGGCATTATCAGTGACGTGCTGGCTTTTGATGATGCCGTAAAGGTAGCCATGGATTTTGCCAAAGCCGATGGAGAGACTGCCGTTGTGGCTGTTACGGACCATGGTAATGGTGGACTCACCATTGGTAACAACGCAACTTCCGGCACTTATGACAAAGAGCCGTTGTCCACATTTATCGGACCTTTGAAAAAGGCCAAGCTGACAGGCGAGGGCGTTGAAGCGAAGCTGAATGCCAAGCGTACAAACATCAAAGCAGTGATGAAACAATACTATGGCATTACGGACCTGACTTCCGAGGAGATCGCCACCATTAAAGCGGCCGAGCCGGGCAGTCTTAACTATGCAATCGGTCCAATGATCAGCAAACGCGCAGGGATTGGCTGGACAACCGGTGGTCATACAGGTGGAGATGTTGTGCTGTACACGTATGCTCCGAACAATGACCGTCCATTCGGTGTGATTGATAACACGGATGTCGCCAAATATATGGCACGTGTACTGGATCTGGATCTCGACAGCGTGAGCAAACAATTGTTTGTACCTGCCAAACAGGCATTTACAGCCAAAGGCGCGACGTACAAGCTGGATCTAACCGACACCAAAAATCCGAAGATCCTCGTAACAAAAGGCAACACCAAACTGGAACTGCAAATCTACAAAAATATTGCACTGGTAAACGGCAAAAAGACAGCATTGGAAGGTGTAATTGTTTACAACGGTGTAGAAGCCTTTGTTCCACAAACGGCCGTTGATCTGATTCAATAATTCGTTAGAATGACCGGAGATTACACCATTTGGCTGCCGAATATTTCGGCAGCTATTTTATTGTTTACTGATAAGGAGTAGGTTCCTGCTAACACCTATCGTATAATGAACGTAACAAAAATACATATCATGCAAGAAAAAGGAGAGATTCACCCATGTTGATCAAATTAAACTGGATCACGCTGAGGGTCAGTAATTTGGAAGCTTCGCTCGGGTTCTATCACGACATGCTCGGACTTACCATTCAGCGCAGATTCGAAAGCCGTGGACGGCAGATTGCCATGCTGGGCATGGAAAATGAAGCCAGACTGGAACTGATTGAGGGCAGTGAATCCATTCTTAAAACAGAGGCTGGCGTGTCGATCGGTTATGAGGTGAACTCGCTGGATGAAGCCATGGAACGACTGGCAGAACTGAATATTCCGATTGTGCGTGGCCCCATCCAGCCCAATCCGCATCTGCGGTTTATTTACATTACAGATCCAGATGGCTTTGAGGTGCAACTCGCAGAGCATGTCTAATTAGGCGATTGCGCACAAATGTGCGTATCACAATAACCAGTTGTTAGTGCGTGTTTGCAGTCAAACCAGATGCAAGCTCATACCTGCATCGGGCAGCGTAAGCACGTTTTTGTGTCTGTTTACAGCTTCATGCGGCGCATCAGCGGCACACCTATGCGATTCAACAACCGATCAAGCAGCAGCCAACACCAGCGTCTGCCCCACGAAAGGTGGCGCTCATACACAGCCGAATATTCAAAATCCGCCACAGCACCGCGATTGCGCTTGAACTGCGCAGCCCCGGCGCTCTCATGTAACAGATTGCCGTTCTCGCGGGCCTGTCCGATCAGACAAGCCGATAACATGCGGTATAGTCCGACGGATTGGGGCACCGCCGTATCGTAACCAAACAGCGGCGTAGTCATGATTCCATTTCGGCAGAAATAACCCATCACCGCGTCCAGGCACCCTTCCTTCCGCAGTCCATAGAGTCTGAGTGTTCCTGATGCCATCGCAGCAGCAATGAATCGCTCGGTGAATTGTGGATTGTGATAGGAGTATTTTTCAAGGTATAACAGCTTGTATAACTCCACGATTCGCGGAATATCTGCATCCGTCATATCTGACTCGGAAACGAATTCGTAGTCGTGCTTGGCCAATAACTCGTAATCCCGCTTCAACAGCCAGCGTGACTTCGAGTTGCCAAAATTCGGATCATGCGCATGGTACAGGTAGATTTGTCGGCTCGGAATTAGTCGACACCCCACTTCCGTTAGCCTCGCCGTCAGATCGGGATGAAGTCCAGGGCACAAGGAGCGAAATACAATGACATGCTCAGGGTATCGCTCTTGTACCGCTGCAAGCAAACAAGCCGCCTGTTCACCTGACATGGCTGGATACAGATTGGTGGAGAACAGCCAGTTGTTCACATGCACAACTTTGTTGATCTGTGATTGCTTCATTCCCCAACCTATTAAACTGAGCAGCACAGAAAGACCTTTTTCCAACACAGGCTTCTGCAACATGGTCAATTCCTGCTTGGCGTAACTCACATAATGCGTATATGGCGAACAAACGTAAGCATTATCATACTCTGTATCATTCACCGTCAGCGGAATAACGAGATCATCAATCCGGGCGAGCAACAATGTCGTTTCCACGTTAGACATAAAGCTTTGGGTCCCGTCCAGCATCATAGGTTCCAGATAAGCTCTGGCATATCTGCCATCCTCCGTATCGGGCCAGTCCATGTCATTGAACGATTGCTGATCATAAAAACGTACGCGTGCAGCCCTATTATCATTCCTAACCTCATATGTACTGTCATCACAGTCCAATCTATCTTTCATTCCTTTATCCTTCAACCTTCTACTCCCCCATGAGGTTACATCTTCTTTTAACTACTATTTACAGTTTCAGTTCTACGCTCTTCATACTCTACACATCACTGTATAGGAAAAAAATGTCGGCATCAAGCTGTATTCCAGATAAAAAAAGCCCGTCTAGTACGCTAAATACGTACCGACAGGCCCTCAACTATTAATATTAAAGTTTATTCTCAACGGAAGAAGCCTGATGATCCGAGACTAACTCATTCAGGTCTACAATCAGTTGCTCCAATTCTCCAAAGCTCTCTACCATCTTCTGTGTCAGGTTACGTTGTTCTTCCATGCTCGCCAGAATCTCTTCTGTCGCTGCACTGGATTGCTCCGTTACACTCGAAATCTCGGAAACTTCATTCACAACTCTGGTGGAAGATTTCTTCATTGTAGCCGAACTAGTCTCGATATCTGTCGCTTGATTCAACACATGCTGAGAGTTGCTGTTGATCGTACGGAATACTTCCTCTGCTGTATGGACACTATCTCTTCCTTGTTGTAACGATAGACGAATACGTTCGAATCGATCTGTCAGTGCCTGCGTCTGTCCTTTTAATCGAGACAGGATGGTTCCGATATCACTTGCGGACTGACCCGAGTTCTCTGCCAACTTGCGAACTTCCTCTGATACAACAGCAAACCCGCGTCCATGCTCACCCGCACGAGCGGCTTCAATGGCTGCATTAAGCGCGAGCAGGTTGGTCTGACTCGCAATATCCGCTATGCTGTTCAGCATAAGCGTCATGGATTCACTTTCCTCGTTGAACTTTCGCATGTCATTTGCAGTTGTATTGATCGTTTCATATAGATCTTGCATCTGGATGTTTAGCTGGTCCATCTGTGTGCTTCCAGTTTGCGTGCTCGTTGCCATACTTGCGGACAACTCTTTCATCTGCTGGGAATACGAAGCAACGTCCTTGATATGCTGATCCGATACAGATAAGGATTCCGAGATCTCGGCCACACTGGTCGCCTGGAACTCAACACCTTTTGCAACCTCACTGAACCCAAGCGTCACCTCATTGGTGATAGAGCCGGTCGCATTCACTTTTTCCTTCAATTGATCCGTATAACGTGATAGACCTTCGACCGATTCCTTCACACGCTCCAGCATGGTTTCCACTCTTTGCTTAGAATGCTCCACCTCATTCTGGCGTACTTCACTTTCATGGAAGAGCCTTTGATTCAGCTGTGAGACCAGCATCAGAATGGCCCCCGTGAGAGCGAATAGTCCCACATTAACGATATTGCCTATTAGCTCAACAGAGTCAACGGTATTCATAACAAATAACTGAAGAACACTGTTGATTAGTAATACCGAAAATCCAACCACAAAAAATTTCTTGTTAGGAAATAACAGTAGAACTGCGGTTATAACCAAACTTAAGGCAAAATTGACCGTTCCCCAACCGACATATACTCCACATATTGTAAGTAATACAGTAATCAGCCATGGAATGAGATGAATATGTTTCTTTTTCGCATTAGCGTATGTAATCCAAACTACAAAGACTAGAGCTACTCCATTGGACACAAGTAACTTCGGCATCGTAAAGGCCAGCCCCATACCAATGGCAATAATAATCCACAAAATGATACCGATTAATTTGTTCCTTTTCCAAATAATTTCGTCCATACGATCCATGCATACCCCGTCCTTTTATGTAGGTTAAATGTAAGTTGTAGGGCCTTTCTGTACTACATCTAGTAGTCTTTGGTCCTGCTTATGTGCAAATCGCAAATACGCAGCGCCTTAGCATAGTACATATTAACTTCATAAGTATGAAACCAGCGCTACTTTATGTATATCGGTATTCAACATTTAAAATGAATATGAAATGTAAAATGATATGTAAGCATATCATTTTACAAATAAAAAAAGGCCTGTCTTATGCGTTGTGACGCACAAGACAGGCCTTTTTGGTCATGAATCGATGTGTAGCAGCTCTTACTTTCCGAATACAAGTGTTGTATTGGAGGAGCCTGCATACTTGGTGACGAACTCACGCGCGTAGCTGGCACTTTCTACCTGATAACTGTAATTGGAGCTTGGTCTCCAGTTCGTTTTAGGAGAAATCGGACTATTAAGCGCTGGTGTACTGCCCGTATCCGTAAACTCACCTTTTCCTTTGTCATCCAGGATGCCTCCCTTTTCAGCGCCAGCACCAAAGTAGTTGTTTTCGGAATAAATCCGTGCTTTTTCACCAATTGTGATGGCCTGATTAAAGTTGTTTGCATAATTGTTTTTGAGATGGAAGTAACCATATCTTAAAAGCCCAGGACCACGTACATATAAATTTTCGAAGTAATTGTTGGACATCGTCACATGAGGTACTCCATTGTAACTGCTGTTACCATCATTTGGATGACCGAGGATGACGCCATACTTATGGTTCGCAAATTTGGAATTGCTAATCGTAATATAGTCGGCGCGATCGCCAATATACAGAAGTTTGTCCAGATCACTACCGCCAGAGCTGTAGCTGTGACCAGCAAACGTCACATGATCAATCCAGTAATTGGAGCCTGAAGTGATATACATCTGGATATCATCATTGGCATTAATATTGGAAGCGTGTTCAAAAGTCAGATTCTGAAAAATCACATTGTTTGAACTGCTTGTGGATCTGAAATGAATATTCGTTAATGTATGTTTGCCAAAGGAACCTACAAGTGTCTTGTTCGCTCCGAATTCAACCTTTTGCAGCGTGGAGGAAGAAATATTCTGTTCAACGACGACAATCTTGGCTGTAGAGCCCGCCATATGTGTTCTCAAGTCATTGAGATTACTAACGTAAACCACCTGACCGTTCTTGCCACCTGTCGTAGCTGACTTGGATACACCATTTTCATTCTTGGCACTGCCTGCAAAACCAGTCAACCCGTTCGTACCTGTGTTTGGATAACTGGCCGCACCATATGTAGACGGGGCTGTGGAGACAGTTAACAACAATAGAGTTACAGCGAGTAAAAGCATCGAAAATTTCTTCAAAATTTCACCATCCTTTATAATATTATCCTCAAAGACAACTCGATTATATCGTGTAACTTTGGCTGTGACAATACAAAAATTGCAAAAAGACAATAATTATCATTTTTATGCAACAGCAGATCAGATATAGTGAAAAAACATAAAACCAGGCCATTCGTTCACACAAAATTGAGCCGCTAATTAGCGGCTCTATTAACGAGTACTATGTGATACAACTAGGAACCGATCCGCCCTCGGATCAGATCCTAAAGCCTCTGACGAAAAACCATTCGCTTGCGAATAATAATATGTCACGACTTCTGATAGCTACGGCGGAAGGCGCCAGGTGTGATTCGTTCCAGCTTCTTGAAGATGGCTCCATAATAGCTGGTCGATTCGAAACCGACTTGACGAGCGATATCCTCCATCCCGCGTTGCACATTATCGAGCAGCAGTTCCTTGCTCTTGTTGACTCTTACCTGATTAACATAGCTGATGGGACGAATACCTGTCGTTTTCTTAAACAAATGACAGAAATATTCTGGTGTGACACATATCAATCCAGCAAGCGTTGGCAAAGTAATCTCTTCAGCATAATGTTGTTCAATATAGTCCAGAACCGGCTTTATTCGCTCATACTGCTGTCCGACGGTATCGCTGCCCTCAACAGATACGCGTTGAATAATCTCTGTCAATAAGGTATAGAGGACAGCGGAGCAGGCGTAATTGCTTAATGTCTGCTCTTGTGGTGTTAAGGCAGCTTGCAGCAGCTCCCGCATTCGGGATAGAAGGTATTCAGGTTGTGCAAGCGTGTATACGCATGTGTCGACAATGCCCACGGTTTCAAATAAGTTTGCTGACCCGTTGCCATCGAAAATGATCCAGTCGACTTCCCAACTGTCGGATAGCGCATAGTATTCGTGCTTCTGTCCAGGGAATAACAACATGCCCATACCTGGCTTGACGATATGTTCCGTTTCACTTAACTTGAGCTTACCCACACCGCTGCGGCATTGTATCCACTGATAATCCTCAATGCCTTGGTCTCGGCGGATATGCTCCTGTTCATGATGCAGGCCGATGCCAAGTAAATAAAAAGGGAGCAGCTTGTCTCGGGCAGATAACACCGGAAAATTACGATTGGGATGAGGCATACGACTAACTCTCCTGATCTTAATATTGTTATATTATATTAATTATTTAAGATATTCACTCGAATTAATATAACATATAATCGCAATATATTGATAAATAAAGGAGATCACAGGATGACAATTAAGATCGGAATTGATTATTATCCAGAGCAATGGACCCCGGAGTTATGGGAGAAAGATGCCATACTTATGCAACAGACAGGGGTTGCAGTTGTGCGAATGGCGGAGTTCGCCTGGAGCCGAATGGAACCGACTGAGGGTAATTATCAGTTTGAATGGCTGGATGCGGCTATAGAAGTATTCGCTTCGCGTGGTATGGAAATTGTGTTATGCACTCCCACCAATACCCCGCCAAACTGGATGACAACCCGTTATCCGGATGTGCTGCCCATGGATGAACAACGCCACATCATTCGGCCAGGTGTGCGTGGACATCGTTGCAACAACAGCCCTTCCTTGAGAATGCTGGGCTCCAAATTTGTGGAAGCGATATCACAGCGCTACGGTAAGCATCCCGCCGTTATTGGCTGGCAAATCGATAACGAGATGCACTACCAGGAATGCCATTGTGATACATGTAATCGTTCGTTTGTCGCTTGGCTGCAAAAGCGTTATTCCAATCTGGAGGAGTTGAACCGGGAGTGGGGTACGGTCGTCTGGAGTGGTGAGTACAGCAGCTGGGCTGAGGTAACAACGCCACTCGGTGCCAGCAAACCGATGAATCCTTCTTATCTTCTGGAGTACAAGCGGTTTTGTTCTGACAGCGTAGGCTATCTGCTGGGATGGCAGCTTGAGATTTTACGCCGTAACTGTCCAGATCAATTCGTGACGCATAACATGTGGCAATATCCGAATAGCCTGGACTATTATGATATGCACAACGAATTGGACTTCGTCTCTGTTGATTATTATCCGAATGAGCTGTATCGCGATTATGGCGATCGGTTTCCGAGGAACGGAGCGCTTACGCTGGACTTGGTTCGCGGCATCAAACGCCGGAATTTCTGGGTAATGGAACAGCTCAGCGGAGCGCAGGGCGCCTGGATGCCGATTCAGCGCACCCCGTATCCTGGACTGATCCGAGCTCGCTCCTGGCAGACAATCGCCCGCGGTGCGGATATGGTCGTCCATTTCCGCTGGCGGAGTGCAACCGTCGGAGCGGAACAGTTCTGGCATGGGCTGATCGACCACAGCAATGTTCCTGGACGCAGGTTCAGGGAGTTTGCAGAGCTTACTCGCGAGGTGAACCGGTTAGGAGAAATGCTCGCCGACTCAACCATTGTTACCCAGGTTGCTATTCTGCATTCGCATGATCAGCACACAGCGCTTTCCCTTCAGCCGCAGGCGGAAGGGGGAATGCACTATATAGACAACCTTTCCTCTATGCATAATGCATTTCTGAAAATGGGTGTAGGTACAGACGTTATCAACTGGACTGAGGAGCTCGATGGGTACAAGCTGGTCATTGTCCCTTCCCTCTTCCTGTTAAGTGAAGAAGTAGCACAGCGGCTGGAGCGATTCGCAGCCAAGGGTGGTACGGTTGTCCTTACCAATCGGACTGGCGTGAAGAACATGAGGAATGTATGTGAGATGCTGCCTCTTCCGGGGCTACTGGGTGAAGCGGCGGGTGTTGTCGTAAGTGAATATGATGCCATCGGCAACAGTGAGCATCGGATACGGAACGCGGAGGGCAAGACTTTCGCTGCGAAGCAATGGTGTGATCTACTGGAACTGCGAGGTGCAGAGCCGATCGCCTGGTATGACAACGACTTTTACGAGGGTGTACCGGCGATTACTGTCAATAAGCTTGGTGAAGGTGAAGTGTATTATGTCGGCACTTGGCCGGAGCCATCGTATTTCTATCAGTTGTTTGAAGACATATTGAAGGAAAAAGGGTTGACGCCCGAGATCCAGCTTCCGGAAGGTGTCGAGCTTTCGATTCGAACGAAGGGGGAGCAGAACTTCCTGTTCCTGATCAATTTGACGAATGAGCAACGAGAGATTACGTTGGACGTTCCTTATCATAGCTTGTTGACTAGCGAGAGATTGAATCAGAAGTTGACCCTTCCAGCTCTGGGAGTAGATATTCTAACTGTATAAGATCAGCAGCTTGTCATATTTAAGAAGGGATGTCTCACAAGGCTTACGACCTTGCGGGACATCCCTTCACTTACTTCACTAACGTCTACCAATTCGAATAAGAGTTATTCCAGTTAGTTCATCTTATTTGATTTTGATTTTCAGTTCATCCTTCTTGGCTTCTTGTAAATCATCGTAGACCTTATCTGGTTTGCCACGAAGTATTAATATCATTGACTCCGGATTGTCCAGCAGATTGCTGCTGAAAGAATACATCATTCCGTCTTCCGTTCCGCTCCCGCCTACCATGGATAACTTGGTCTGCTTCCCATTCCTGGAGATCGAAATGATTTCGATAGGCCAAACGATCTCGTTGAGCGACAACTTCGTTTTGTAGTCCATCTCTTGATCAGGTGCATGGACAAATTTGACCCGCGTTACTAGCGGAGACATCTCCACCTCCGACAATAAGACCTCATAGCCTCCAACGGTAAAGGTCCGATTAACGTTGATGATTTCCGTTTTGGGGATAGAGAATTTGGGATCCAGTGCAAAAGAAAGATTCATTTTTTTGGAATATTTATATTTCCGTTCCTTTTCCCCTTTTTCTGAATTTCCCACCACATCTGGAACAACGGAAGAAAGCTGGAACTGAAGATTCACTTGCTCAGGGAGCGGTTTATTTCGATTACGCTCAATTGTATTCCGGCCATAAATGGTATGCTTATCCTTCGAAAAATGCATACCTCCTATATTTCCGTTATCAAGGACATAACCTGTTCTTGCATCCGTCATCTTGGTATTGACTATCGAATAAATCTCTTGCGAAGCATCCGTTCTGGCGGTATACAATACCGTTATCCTGTTCTCATCTGCCAGAACCGCATTCACGGTAAACTGATATATGCCCGATGTAACCGTCCGATCCACGAGTTGCACATAATCATGATTTAGCGTTGAAGTAATCGTGGCACTATCCATATCCGAAGTTAGCAGGCCACGAAAGGGCTCTAGTACACCCCAATGGGTGACAGGCTCAGTATATGTTGCCGGTTGTTGCCCATAGTTTCCAAGCGGGCCCGTAAGAAACCAACCTGCAGCAAGGACCGTGACCAGCACTGCCGTAATCCATTTGACACGAACGATCCTACCTGATCGTCTTGTTCTGGCCTTTGCGATACCACGTTGAATCGCAGCAGTCGTGTCCGCCGGATTCCACTGCTGTTTCTCTCTTTTCACCTGATATGCGTCTGCAAGAAGTGCTTTCTCCTCCGGGTTAGTGGTCATGCCAATCCCTCCTGTTCTTCATCAACTTGCGCAACTGCTGGAGTCCCTTGTGCTGCCAGGTCTTGATCGTCCCTTCTGGTTTGCCAAGGATCGAGGCAATATCCGTCAGTGTCATGTCGTTATAATATTTCAGCAGTAGTACATGGCGATATTTCGGTTTCACCTTTTGCAAAAGAGATTCCATAGCGATTCGATTATCGTCAACACTAATCATCCAAGATGCCGGAATGCTGTCCTCCATATCCTCCTTCGCCAGAGGTGTCGCCCGCTTGCGGCGCCTCTGTTCATCGATGCAGACATAGATGAGAATCCGAATGATCCACGACTTGAACGCCTTCTCATTATTCAGCGTACGACGTTTGATCCAAGCCCGGCACGTCATCTCCTGCACAGCTTCCAGCGCATCTTGCCGGTTACGCAGGTAGCTATAGGCAATAGAAATGAGCGTATCTTGATGTTCCATAATGGATTGCACAAATGCCGTCTCGTCTTCGGTCTGCACATAGATCCTCTGGTTTATCTCTGCTTTTGTTTCCACCCCGCATCCCTCCTTCTCTCTCTTTCTGTGGTATAAGACGGGTGAGTGAAGCAAACGGTTTTTATTCATCAAAAAAAGCTCCGCCATCATCATGAGGGAGCTTGATTACATAGCACTTCTGCCGCAGGTATACTGAATTACGTACACGCATGACAATCCAAGATCAACTAACTTACAAGTTGCCGGTAACTTCGATCCCGTCAGCCAATTGCAGATGGTTCCTCACCCAAGCTGTGAACTGATTCAAAAACATCCGGAATTCCGGCTCTGCAACCACCTGTTGATCCAACTCTGATAAAATCCCCACCCACACTTCCTTTGTAATCGGATTCTCCCAGCAGGGATCAAATGTCTTCATCTCTTCTCCAGTTCGCGGGTCAGTTAAGGGAAATGCGCGATCCAATGCAGGACGAATGTAGTCAAAGTCTTCATTATATATGAACAGCATGTCTTCCATCTCTACTTCAACCGATTCTTCTATGTATAAAGGGGATAAAACAAAACCCACATTCCGCTGTGGACCTTGATACTGATAGATGAGCGCAGGAATTGTTTTCTTTGATTTTTTAGCCATATATGCTCCTCCTGTTTCAGGCAAATCTTCTACCGATCAGAGTTCAAACCAGATTAATCCACCACCAACCTGCCTGCCTTCTTGCTCCATCTGTTGCATCCAGCTCCGCCCCTCTTCACCCCAGATATGGAACAAACAGTAGATATACAATTCCCCATCCACAATCTCTTCTAAACCAGAGGCCTCTTCTATGCACACTTCAAGAGCTATAGGCCAGGAAGGATCTTCACGTTCCAATACAAAGCCTTTGGTTTGGTGTTCCAAACTATACATGTCGGTAAACGTTAATGCACCTGCCAGACGCTTCACAACTTCAGGTAAAATCACAGGCTCTGTTGCTCTGATTCCATATTCCCAGCCCATATGTACAACCTCCTTCAGACTTCGTTCGCTTCAGAATTTTGCTTTTGTTCGTGCATTTGATGAATCGAACGATCCAACCACAACTCATACCAGTCCAGAAAATGCAGTCGATTCGTATTACCCCAATACTGATCAGGATATATTCCATTTCGGTTAGCCCGGTCATCAACCCAGATTTCTCCGTAGGAAGCTCCTTTAACGATCAGATTCATGGAGATGCCACACCCAAAATCACTGATGCGCAGCATGCCTGCTGACCATTTTGGATCAAGATATTCGTGTTCCATCACTTCCCATTCCTCTTCTTCCTTGCTGTCATCAAACCAATCATAGTTCCAGTTCCATGCTTCCGTGAATTGAAAAGGGTCCGAGATTTCATTCAGCTCATCATCATAACCAAGCACAGCGTATACGCCGTCATCCGGGTTTTCCAGACCATAATAAGGTCCTGCACCACCCGCTCCCATATGAAGAAGCCATACCTTATACTCCTCCGGCAACTCAATTCGCCATTTCTGTTCAAATTGCGCGATATCCTCCTGCGTCCATACAGGTGCCATTTCATATTCATGGTTTTCTGCACCAAACAGCTCCAGATCCGGGTCCAGACTTCGGAGAGTGATCAACTTTTCACGCATACGCTCCAGTTGCACTTTGTACATGGCTTCCCTACCTCCCTTCTTTACTCTGTTAAGTTTGTTCGACGGGGTACCCGCGTTGCTGCAACTCACCCAGTGTGGCTGCCACATCTCGCTCAGGACACAACTGCTTAATCAGTCTGGCGGTCACCGGTTTTCCTTCATATACTTCAGCTACGGCTTCCAACGGCAGATCCGGCAAGTCATAGTACCCTTTGGCCCAATCAGCGTAATCTTCCGGGTTTTTTTCCAAATATCCCAGTAAAAATTCTGCGCCACCTCTGGCGTCCGCTTTGTCTTCCTTGGCCATCGCCATCTGAATCCAGTTACCAACCTTCCATGGCAAGTCGTTCCCTTCCTGCCATAGGCAAAAGGTCACATCCTCCATATCCAACGTTTCCTCATGATCTCGCAGTACAGCCATCAAGGCCTCCGGCACTTCATCGTACATGCCCGGATAGATTTCTCCGTCCTCACGAGCATGTGGGCTCAAGGGTGACTCATGATCAAATCCTTTGATCAACGTGCCTGAGTTCGTAAACAAGACATGCAGATGATCACCTGCGCCGTTATTGATGTTTCCCCATGCCAGACCTGGCTGAATTTTATCTTCATAATGATGAACGCGTAGCCATTCTTCCTCCGAAAAAATGATATCCAAAGCAGCGAGTATTCTCATCCGTTTACGCAGGGCATCTGCATTCATCATCGTTATCTCGTTCCATTCCTGCATATGAATCCCTCCTGTTCGTATATGTACACTATATCCGGATTAATTCATCCAGCGTGTTATTTCCCTGAATACTTGGTGTCATGACAATGGTGATCCGACTGGCTTCTCTGGAGACGATACACGCATAATTTCCCGGCTTTAACTGAAACAGAACCCCTTCACACGTCTCATCCGGCTCCAATTCACCGCCAGTGACATCATCCGCCGCTCCCAGATAGACGTGCCCAGACGGAACTTGCAGATGATACACCTTTTCCCGTTCCGCTGCGTGATCTGGATCTGAATCCTCCTCCACATCCTCCAGGCTCCATTCCACCTCATACACTCCATCCGCACCCAGATTCAAGAACAGACAATGACCTGCATTCACCTCAGCCAGCTCATCCACTGGAATGGACCACCAGTCCGAAGTATCCTCAAGCCGATGTTTTAACGCTGCCAGATCATACAGGCACAATGTTGCCGTATCTGTAACCATTTGAAATGTTCCTCTCATATTCACCCGTCCCTTCTGTCTGATCCAAGTCTGACCTCAGAAATATATTCCATCATTATATCAAGCCTGATGCACGTGTAAAAGGAACCCACGGACCATCTCTGCTTGCGCAACTCTTCATTTCTCGCTCCAAATGGTCGATATAAGCATAACTGACTTTTTTTGAACCTGATGGAGGAAGCCAAGCCATGTCAATTAACAATAGAAAAGAACCCTTTCGATACACATTGAAGGAACCGATCCACTTTGAGATCTATATTCTCAGCATCAACGGGGTTAACGCACCAGCCAAGCCCATTCAGGCTGAACTCTGTGACATCAGTCGATCCGGCTGTCAGCTGTCATTTCCGCTATCCCTTCCTGTAGAGAATAACGATATTCGGATTGGAATGAATATGCTGCTCTTTGAAGACCCTCTATATATGGAAGGCACTCTCCGTTGGGGTCAAGAAAAAAATACCTCATGGCACTATGGTGTTCAACTCGAAATGCAGGATGGGAACCAGGACCGTCTATCTAGAGAGATGCGAATGCTTGCAGGACAAGGCAAAATTATCGTGAAATAGCCATATAGCCTGATAACAAAAAACAAAAAAACAGCCCAATCAAATTGGACTGTCGCAAGTGAAACTCTTTATGCCGCTTTACTTACTGTCGCTGGTTGTTCCATTTTGGACCAGTTCACGGTTTTTTCAAGAACCAGTGAGACCAATACCCCAATGACGAGACCATTACTTATGATCGGAATGAGGTACATGGGCAAGGTTTGAAAGGCCTCAGCAGGAATATTCATGACTGCAACTCCCGTGAGGACCGGCAGCGCTACACGATAGATCGTTTTAGAATTAAACGTTGTACCTTCAAGCGTTCTTAGTGCCGTGCCGAACATCTGAAGATAAGCCACGAACAAAACCGCACTGCCGACGCTTGGTGGTATTTGTGCAAAAAATGCTGTCACTGAAGGTGTAAGACCTATCACACATAACATCCCCGCTCCAATTATCAAGGCAGCACGACGCAGAATGCGAGTACTCTCCAGGAATCCGATCGATGATGCAAATAAACCAAAGGGCAGCACACCTACACAGGCTGACAACATCGTGAACAGACCCGTTAGTGCATAGGAATGCCTATACTGACGGCTTGTTGTTTCTGTCCGGTATAGTTTCTCAACTGTGCTTAATGTGGTGATCGAATTCGTCATGTTCACCAACCCCACGAAAAATGCAGTAATGACAATACCCGGTTCCCATCTGGGTGCTCCCCACGGAAACAGTTCGAGTCCAGCCGGGGCCTGATTAGGCTGTCCGCTATGCTGTCCAGGAAACAATAGACTATAAGCGATCCAGCCTGCCACAATCCCAATCAGGATCGCGTAGTTCCCCAATTTCCCCCTACCCTTTAATTGAATCCATGCCACCAAAAATGCAATGACAACGGACAATGCGGCAACAGGCAGATCGAATCGGCCAAACTCCGTATATCCAATCATACCTTTGAAAAAATTCATGGTTAATTGAATCGTCATTAAGAACAACATGGCACTCTTCACCATAGGTGTGAACAGCTTTTGCAGCACTTGCGCTGCTCCCAGCCAACCCAGAATCACCATCGTTAATCCCGCTAACAGAAAACCTGCAGCCAGCCCACCGCCAATACGCTCCAGACTCATACCGGCCGATGAAGCAGATACCGTCAAACTTAGCGTCAATCCCCACCATAATCCTGACGGACCATCCATAATCGCATATCGATGACCAAATACGGCTTGAAGAATGCACACTGCTCCGGTAAGGATAAATGCGTGCTGCATGGAGGCAGCGATGGCATCCGGAGACAGATGAAAATTATGTCCAATGGATAGCGGAACAACAACGGTATTGGTAAACAGGAAGAAAAACCACTGTATACCTGCCAAAATCAGTGATGATACGTCCTTCATATTCTTTTGTAAAAAATGCTCTTGATGTCTGTTCATTCGTTTGGAATATCCTTTCACTGTCTGTTTCATAAATGTATAAGTCTCTTCAGGCTTGGGTTAGTAGTCGTTCCATCTCGGCATACCGATTCCGGCTCGCATGTGCAAGCGGTGTAATCCCGTCCCGATCCGCGATCTTTGGATCTGCACCATATTGCAAAAGCAAGGCAACAATCTGCTGGTGACGCGGCCCACCATCTCCCAAAATGACCGCTTCCAGCAAGGCTGTCCACCCCAGGTTGTTGATATGGTTCACATCCACATCACTGCGTGTCAGCAGAAGCTCCACAATGTCCACGTGGCCCCGATCCGCTGCTGGGATAAGGGCTGTGCCGCCAAAACGATTCGTTAACCTCGTATCTGCACCTGCTGTGATCGCCAATTCGACCATGTCATACATACCCTCAGCACTCGCGTATAACAGCAGGTTGTCCAATCGTGCATCCCGAAGATTAATGTCGGCTCCGGCGTCCACTAACATCCTTGCCGTGTCTATCTTGTTACCGTGCACCGCAGCCAGCAGAGGTGTTCGCCCCAATGCATCCCGTTCATTCAACCGGCTACCCTGTTGTGTGATAAATCGAATGACCTCATCGGTATGGCCCGCTTGAGCAGCATCATGTATTGTTCTAACCACGTTGTTTTATCCTCCAATTCAAGGTCTTTCTCATGCAGTAATATTCATATAGAAACCAAACCCTGTTAGTCAGGTATGCAAATCTAATGTATGGTAACATAAGATCGTAGTATATTAAAAATACATGTTTTGTTGCCTTTCCATACGAATTACATATACATTGCAGGCGAAGGAGAACAACCACTTGGATATCAAACAATGTCGCTATTTCATTGCCATTGCTGAGGAGAAACAGATTACAGCAGCAGCCCGAAGACTTCACATGGCTCAGCCACCCTTAAGTCAGCAGCTTAAGTTAATGGAGGAAGAGCTTGGCGTAATTTTGTTTGAACGCAAAGGGCGCATGATGGAGCTAACGCAGGCGGGTCGCAGCTTCTATGATTATGCAGTTACCTTGACCAAATATATGGAGGAAGCTGTAATGGAGATGCAAAGTTTCCGTCACGGCATACGGGGCAAACTCGCCATCGGCATCAATACCATATCGGATCGCCTGATCCCGCAAGCACTGCAACAGTTTCGCACCACACATCCACAGGTTACCTATAAAATTCAACAAAATGAATCTGCGCAATTATGCCGATTGCTGGAAGATGGCAAAGTTGAACTTGCCTGTGTACGCATGCCTGTACAGACTGAACGTTATGAGGTGCTGCATCTGCCACAGGAGCCCCTTTTCTATATTTCTTCAACACCGCTTGATAGTCCGACAGAGATGGGACCAGGAGTGGAGATGGGGACTTATTTTGAGCAGCTTACAGGTATCCCCCTACTGCTTCCAAGTACAGAGGGACTCGGCATGTTCGAGTTGATTCTGGACAAGTTCCGGGAGCATCAGGTTACCCCCTCCATCATGGGTGAGTGCTCAGACATTAATATGTTGCTCGAGCTGGTCCGACTCGGCTTCGCCAGTTCCATCGTGCCTCACACGGTACTACAGCTATATCACGAGCACCCATTCCACGTATATCGTATCCAGGATCAGCATTCCACGGTTGGCTCGGCGCTGGTCTGGTTGCAGAACCGTTATCTGTCCAAGCCTGCACAACACTTTGTACAACTGGTTCAGGGAATGCTTCCCGTGGTGTAAAAGGCTATAAGCAAAAAACAGCAGCTTTACCGGATTACATTCCGGTGAAGCTGCTGTTTCATTTTATGGTTAAGCTTTAGCTGTGAACAACAAGTCTTTTTCTTTGATCGTAGTGCGACCAGCAGACTCAATGGACTCATACTGATGCATGTTTGTAATAATGACTGGTGTAATCGTTGTGTAACCGGCTTTTTCGATCTGTTCCCGGTCAAACTCCATCAGTACATCACCTACAGATACCTTTGCACCTGCTTGAACTTTAGGAGAGAAGAACTGACCTTTCAACTTCACTGTATCAATCCCGATATGAATCAACATTTCTGCGCCTGTATCACTTACCAGACCAATGGCATGTCCACTCTTCGATAACGAGAACACGGTTCCGTTGATCGGAGATACGACGCGGCCTTCAGATGGTTGAATCGCGAATCCTTTACCCATAATCTCTTCAGAGAACGCAGGGTCTGGAACTTCGCTCAGCGGTTTAACTTCACCTGTGATCGGGCTGAATACTTGCTCATCTTGCGCTTTTGCTTCTTCAGTTACAGCAGCAGAAGTTGTTGCTGCTGGTGTTGCCGGCTCAGCTGCTGGTGCAGCTACTGGCTCCGATGCATTTTCTTCTTGGAACCCAAGAATGTACGTCAGTACTGCCGCAGCTACGATGGCAATCAAACCACCAGCCAGAGCATAGAGCAGTGTGCTAATTGCTGGACTGATAAACGCTGCCACACTCGGCAGACCTGCAAGTCCTGTAATAACGTACGATTTAACATTGAAGATACCCATGAACCCACCAGCAATCGCTCCCCCGATAAGGGCTGCAATAAACGGTTTTTTGAACTTCATGTTGATACCATACATCGCTGGTTCCGTAATCCCCATGATAGCCGTAAGACCTGTGGAATATGCGAGGGATTTGGTTTTGCTATTTCTCGATCTGAGACCTACACCAAATGCTGCACCACCTTGTGCCAAGTTAGCTGCAAACATCAGTGGAATGATAAAGTCGTAACCCAGTGTTGTCATTGAACCAACAACGATTGGCAGCAACGCATAGTGCATACCTGTAATGATCAGCAGTGACATCGTACCACCAATCAGGATACTTGCGAAGATGGACATGTTATCGAACAACCATGAAATACCACCGGACAAACCATTACCAAGAACCGTACCCAATGGACCTACTGTCATCAACGTCAGTGGAACCATAATTAACAGGGTTACTGTTGGAACAACCAAGAGTTTAAGTGAAGCATGTGTTACACGATCAACGGCTTTCTCTACATATGAAGCAATCCAAACTGCCAGAACAATCGGAATAACTGTAGAAGAATACGTTGCCGCTATGACTGTAATCCCCATAAATGATGAGTTGTGACCATCCGCCAGCAGTGCTGTAATGGTCGGATGCATAATCCCTGCTGCGAGCGCTGCGGCAATATACATATTGCTACCCAGTTTACGGGCAGCACTGATTGCCAGAATGATCGGCAGGAAGTAGAATGCACCGTCACCAATCGCCGACAAAATGATATAGGTTGAACTAGTGTCGGACAACCACCCAAGTGCGACAAAGATGGCCACGATACCTTTGATCATACCTGCACCCGTAATTGCAGGCAGGATTGGTGTAAACATACCTGAGATGAAGTCGAACAGCGCACTTATCGGATTTCTCTTTTTCTTCTCCCCAGTTGAAGCGTTTGAGGTTGCATTATCTGCGGTTGGTGATTTGGACATGTTGCCAACGAGTGCGTTATACACGATAGGCACATCGTTACCGATGATAACCTGGAACTGCCCACCGTTCTCCATCACGCCCATAACGCCTGGTGTATTTTTTAGCGTCGCTTTGTCCGCTTTTTGGTTGTCATTCAGGTTAAATCTGAGTCTTGTCATACAGTGTGTGACTTGATCAATATTCTCTTCGCCACCAACAAGCTTCAAAATATCCTTGGACAATTGTTGTTTATCCATTGTGTTTTGCTCCTTTTATGTGTAATGAAGGTTAAAAAAAAACCTAAACACTGAATAATGACAAAGCAGAAAAGCTTATCATTATTCAACGTTTAGGTTTTGCCTTTTTAGCAGTAACAATCCCAACTTTATTCAATTGTTTGTTCATTTCTGACAACTCGTTCAATATGAATGGTCAGATACAGTATTTCTTCCTTGGACAACACCCGATTATAAATCTTACGCGTATAGTCACTGATCCTTACGGCACATGCATGTGCTTCCGGATACTGCTTGCTCACCAAGTCATGAAGCGGGTTATCTTCTTCTTTATCTTCAATCGCCGTTCCTTGCAATACACGTTGGGCAAAGAACTTCAGATGAGTTAAAAACCGATAATAACTCAATGAATCTTCATCAAGTTCAATCACAAAGCTACGTCTTACGATGTTAAGTATGTCCTTAACGATGTTCGTAATACTGATCGTTTCCCTCATCTCACCGTTCATCTGGGCATTAACCAGATGCATTGCAATGAATGCGCATTCGTCTTCGGGTAGCAGGACACCTAACGTTTCCTCAATAATCTGTAGCGCCTTGAGTCCAATGGCATATTCCTTCCGGTACATGCGCTTGATCTCCCAGAACAATGCGTTACGGATCTGCAATCCTTGACGATGTCGATCAATGGCAAAATGAATATGATCCGTCAGTGAAATGTAGATGCTTTCATGCAGCTTCTCACCTAACACCGTCTCGGCATAACGGATAATCTCATCCGAGCACTCGACATATTCAACCGGGATATCAGACAGAAGTGTTTTAAGTTTCTGTGATACTTCCTTACTTTCAAGCGAGAATATTTTTTCGACGAGACTCTCGTCAATCGATTCACCAGTATGCTTTTTGAAGGCAATTCCACGTCCCATAACGACCAGTTCGTTTCCTCCCGGATCAATTACGGTAACTACGTTGTTGTTCAGCACCTTCTCAATTTTCATTTCTTCACATCACCTTGCACCGTCAAAGTAGTAAAAGGCAAAACCAAAGCAGGTCACGAAATATGCCCCGCTTCTGGTTTTGCCTGATTGAACAGTAACAATCCAGTATTCATTAGCCTTAGGCCCATCTTACCATATAATTATCCATATGACAATGTTTTTGTGAAAGCGGTTAATGTGCGTTAATGTGACATCAGAAGGTGCTTGCACAACTATGCTTATAGAACTAGTATTTACTCGTTGTTATTCTTAAGACTTGCGCCATTTGTACTAATAACTTCCTTGTACCAATGGAATGATTTTTTCTTGTAACGATCCAATGTTCCTGAACCGTCATTGTTGCGGTCTACATAGATGAAACCATAACGTTTCTTCATCTCTGCCGTTGAAGCACTTACCAGGTCAATACAGCCCCATGACGTATAACCCATCACTTCTACGCCATCCTCAAGAGCTTCGCCCACCTGTACCAGATGGTCATTCAAGTATTGAATACGGTAATCATCGTTCACCGTTTTATTGCCATTTTCGTCCGTAATCAGCTCATCGACTGCGCCCAAACCATTTTCGACAATAAACAATGGTTTTTGATAACGGTCCCAGTATTTGTTCAAGGTTACGCGCAGTCCTTGCGGATCGATCTGCCAGCCCCACTCACTCGCTTTCAGATAAGGGTTTTGCACACCTGCGAACAGGTTTCCTTTTCCTTCGATACGTTTCTCGGGATCACCAGTCTCACAGATACTTACATAATAACTGAACGAGATAAAGTCTACGGTATGCTTCAGAATTTCAGCATCGCCATCTTCAAACTTAATATTGATATTATTCGCTTTGAAATAACGATTAATGTATTTCGGATAATACCCACGTGCATGGATATCAGCAAAGATATCATTGCGCTGTTCCGCATGCATCGCTGCAACCACATCATCCGGGTTCGGAGTTAACGGATACGTAGGCATGCTCAGTACCATACAGCCGATTTTGGCTTCAGGCATAATTTCATGACCCAGTTTCACAGCCAGGGCACTGGCTACCAATTCATGATGAATTGCTTGGTACAGATCCTGTTTGGACAGTTCTGCTTTTGGTGTATAGATGCCGCCACTCATGAATGGCTCCTCCAGGATGGAGTTGATTTCATTAAACGTCAGCCAATATTTCACTTTGCCTTTGAAACGGTTGAACAGCACTGTTACATAACGCTCGTAGAAATCGATCATTTTACGGTTAACCCAGCCATCATATGTTTTGGACAAATGCAGCGGTGTCTCATAATGAGAGATCGTTACGAGTGGTTCAATCCCGTATTTGTGGCACTCATCGAACAGGTCATCATAGAATTGCAGACCTTTCTCATTTGGCTCCAATTCATCACCTTTAGGGAAGATACGGGACCAAGCGATAGATGTACGGAACACTTTGAAGCCCATTTCAGCAAACAGTTTAACATCCTCTTTGTAGCGGTTGTAGAAATCGATACCGATCAGTTTCAGGTTATCTTCTGTAGGTGCTTCCGTTCTAGGCGTTGTAATCCCGTGTGGCATTACATCTTGAACAGACAGGCCTTTACCATCTGTATTATAAGCTCCTTCAAGTTGGTTGGCTGCTACAGCGCCGCCCCATAGGAAGTCTTTCGGAAATGGTGTTGTCATGTCAATCATTCCTCTCATTATTTATCATTATAAAGTTGTTTATTGAACTTAGTTTGTTGGCAATTGTTCCAATCGTTGCAGAATCAGCTCCAGCTGAGCACCTGTAACCGACTTCGATGACTCAAATTGATCTTTGGACATACCGGACATAATACCGGCTTTGGCACTATTTTGAACGGCTTCATAAGCCCAATGCTTATCATTCAAATCCTTGAACAATACTACAGTTGACTCGTCTGCATCATTCCAGCCGCGACTCGTCAAAATATGGTCTACGATCACTGCCATCTGTACACGTGTTACTTCCTCTCCCGAGGCAAATATCTGATTGCTGACACCTTTCATCAATCCTGCCTTAGTCACTGTTGCGATGGCCTGACGAGCCCATTCAGGAGCAGAATCTGTGTACGGGTAAGCAGATTCGGATACTTCAGGAAGATTTAACTTGTCGGCAAGCACGAGGGCGATCTGCGCTCTTGTCACAGGCACAGTCGGTTTTGTTTCCTGCTCTATGTTACCTCCATCCTGTTCCCCTGAAGTACCTTTGCTTAGTTGGAACAGGTCGGCAAGTACTTCTTTATTGTCAAAAGCCGGTATCCATGACCAATGCTTCATGCCACCATACAGTCTTTGGCTATCCATGTATGCATCGTCATACAGCGTCATATTGACATGCTTGGCTCCAAGCTCAGTCAAAGCCTGATAAGCCAAAGAGCTTGTCCGGCTGTCAGTGGTTGGATCATTTTTGGCATGCATAATCCATACTGGGACATCCACAATATCTTTCAGTTCTTTTTTGAATGCTTCTACAGATCCGGTATAATCCGCTACCGTATCCTTGGCCGCTACAATAAACGCTCCAGCAAACAGATCAGGATATTGTGTCAAGAAACGGAAGGCACCACCACCGCCACTGGAAACACCAGACAGATAGATCCGATTCGGATCAACTTCACCTTCAGCAACCAGCTTCTGGATTAACTCATATTGTGCAACAAAATATGCTTTCATTTTAGCCAGTTGTTCAGGGTTATCGTAAATTTTGAAACTGTAATTCTCGGGATACTGTACAGCAAGCACGGAAGTATCATACCCCGATTCTGTCCAGACTACTGCTCCACGATTAGCCGTAAGATGACTTCTACCATCCGTACCTACTTCTCCCCCGCCATGAAGCCATACGACAAGCGGTTGTGCGTTGGTGGAAGGACTACGCTTCAGACGGTAAGACAACGCTTCACCGTTGCTGCCCGTGTACGTACCTTTTTCAAAATCATCGACGGTTCGGGTAACAACCTTATCCACATTGGTCTCATCAAAAGATAGCTCTGGATACGTTTTGTTCGTAACCTTAAATTTTGAAATCATACCTCCAGGATATTTAAACGGCTCGACCTCCATATGGATGGTATGATCCTGAATCGTCAATTTTATCCCGTCATCTTCATACTCATTCTGTATGATCTCTTCCGCTTCATTTAAAGGATAGCCATCATAATTGCCAGTAATTTCGAAGTCTGAAGCTTTCAGATTCTGATATTTCTCCGGATTTGCTACAGTAATGTCAAAGGACTCTACCATCTCTCCAGGATCACCAACATAGGTATTGGCCTGGATTCGAGTAACCTGGTTGCTTTCCGCACCAACGGTTGCTGGCCAGATCACACTCAGACTTAGTGTCAGGGCAAGCATCCATCCCATACTTTTTGTGTTCATGTTCCATCTTTTCAAAAGATATCCCTCCATATGTAATGTTTGCAGCACATAAAAAAGCGGACAAACGCTAATCAGCAGGCCCTCAGGAACATTAAATTCCATTAAACACTAACTGTTATATCAGGTTTGCCCGCTCAGAAAATGTGAGAACTACAGTTGCTCACCATTACTGGAGATTACGTTTTTGTACCAGTCGAATGAATCCTTTTTGGAACGTTTGAGTGTTCCGTTACCTTCGTCATCCAGATCCACGTAGATGAAACCATAACGTTTGGACATTTCGGAAGTGGACATGCTCACAAGGTCAATCGGGCCCCATGCTGTAAATCCAATCAGATCGACGCCATCTTTGATGGCTTCTTTCATTTGTTCGATGTGTTTTTTCAGGTAATCCACACGATAGGAGTCATGGATCGAACCGTCTTCTTCAACACGGTCATATGCACCCAGACCATTTTCTACGATGAACAATGGTTTCTGGTAACGATCCCAGAAGTTGTTCAAGGTTACGCGCAGACCGATCGGATCGATCTCCCAGCCCCAGTCGGATGCTTCCAGATAAGGGTTTTTCACGCCGCCAGTCAGGTTACCCGATGTTTCTTCCTTGTCTGCAGATGCAGATTTGGTTACGGACATGTAGTAGCTGAAGGAGATGAAATCAACGGTATTGTTCAGCAAGATCTCGTCATCGCCTGCTTCTTTTTGGATCACGATGTCGTTTTCTTCAAAATAACGAGCCATGTAGTTCGGGTATTTACCACGAGCATGCATGTCCGTGAAGAAGAGGTTAATCTGATTCTCGTGTTGAGCCAGACGAACATCTACCGGATTACATGTTGCTGCATAAGTTTCCATACGAGCAAGCATACAACCCACTTGGGATCCAGGCATAATCTCGTGAGCAAGCTTCGTTACCAATGCACTTGCTACAAATTGGTGATGCAGCGCTTGATAAGTGGTTTGCAGTTTGTTGTCCACTTTATCGATCAGAATGCCGCCGCCAGTGTATGGGCTGAACAGCATTACGTTAATTTCATTAAACGTCAGCCAGTATTTCACTTTATTTTTATAACGGTTGAACACCGTTTCTGCATATCGAACATAGTGCTGGATTACTTCACGGCCAGCCCAACCGTTATATTTTTGCGTCAAGCCAAGCGGTGTCTCATAGTGAGACAATGTAACGAGCGGCTCGATGCCATATTTCAACAATTCGTCGAATACTTCATCATAGAATTTCAAGCCTGCTTCATTTGGCTCTTGATCATAACCGTTCGGGAAAATACGTGCCCAGTGAATGGACAAACGGAATACTTTGAAGCCCATTTCAGCGAACAATGCAATATCTTCTCTAAAGTGATGGTAGAAATCGATACCAAAACGTTTCGGGAAACGTTCTTCAAATTTGCCGGAGAGGATCTCTTCGATTCGGGAAGAGGAAATTTCCATAGCATGTCCGCCTGTACGCTTCTCTTTGGGAACATGAGCGATCATGTCCGCTGTGGAGAGGCCTTTGCCGTCCTTATCGAATGCACCCTCCAATTGATTGGCAGCTGTAGCGCCGCCCCATAGGAAGTTTTCGGGGAATCCTTTTTTTGCCGTGGTCATGAACAACAACCTCTTTTCGAAATTTATTTTGGTTTTTCCAGGTAAAAAATGGTGTGATTTAGAGCAGAAAACAAGAAAAACCTAAACTCAAGGTAAAATAGCACCAAAAAAAGGAGCTTTCATTTCACCATCAGTTTAGGTTTTGCCTGTCTTCACAGTTACAATCCATCAAAAGATGTTATTGCATATTCTGTTGTGTTTGCTCTTGTAATGTAAGCGTAACATATCTATTTTGCAAAATCAACTTCACTGGATCATATGATCGTTCACACACTCTCACCATCGAAAAAATTAACGCGGCATACGCATAATCGCTGCCCTTAATGCCTGCGCTCCTTCCTCCGTTTCCAGGTAAACAGCGGGACTTTGGTCCCCTAAAGCCGGGATATCTTTCGCCATCCATTCAAAAGCGTACTCCCCCATTTCACACAAAAGCACCCGACTTATATCTGCCGGAATCCCTTGTAATCGCGCACGTTCTACCCACGCAGGGTCCATCTGTTGTCCAAGTTCTTCGAACAATTCGGAAAATGAGTCCCAGCTTGCCTGATTAAACTCCTTTAAATAGATACCTTTCATACTCATGTAATTTCACTCCCTGGATTGCAATTAATAACACCGAAGTCCTATCTGACACAATTCATCCTTAAGCCGCTTGAATCCGTTTCTGTAACAGGTAGACTTAATTTTAAATGTTTTTCGGGGGAAAGAACAGTCAAGGAGGATTCAATAATGACTCAGGAAGAAAACACATCCGGTTGGGATGCGATTGATCAATCCATGCGTGAATTGTATGGGGAACAAGAGCCAAAACACTACGGCACTGCCCTTCCATATATGCTAGGCGGCCCTGATCCACTTGATGGTATCAGCGTTTATGAGGTGAACACACCTATGCCTCACTGGCATTTTGTTACCTACGGTTTCTCTGAATTATATGAAAAAGAGATGCAGGATGCATCCAAGAGCGGGTATGGATTTGAGCTCACCTTTCGGCTTACACGCAGTGAAGCAGAGACTGATCCGCCAGCCTGGGCGATGAATCTGCTACAGAATGTAGGACGATACGTGTTCAACAGCGGAAATATCTTTCAGCCAGGAGATTACATGGACGCCAATGGCCCCATCTGTCTGGAATCCGATACTTTGCTGACAGCTCTCTCGTTTATTGAAGACCCGGATCTACCCGCGATCTCTACGCCTAATGGTTCAGTGCAATTTATTCAGATGGTTGGCATTACAGGTCGGGAACTGGAAATGATTCAAAGTTGGAATGCTCGTGGCTTCCTGTCTGCCTCCTCCATGTTCATGCCCAAATATGTGACGGATCTGATGAGAAATTCGTACGCAGATATTCCTTCGGTTATACAAGCGGTTGAGGATGGAATGGAGCAGGACGGGTCCAGCACAGCATTTTTATTCATACAACAACTGGCTTGGGAATCTCCTCGCAAAAAATTGCTGCAAAAATCGGTTCCGGCCAAACTCCAGCTTGGAGCCAAACAAGCCGTACTAGTTGGCACCATCCTTCGTAGCCGAATTTCGAAAGGTGCCTCTCTATCCTTGATCGGACCGGATACTAATATTCTGTTCGAAGCAGGAGAACATCCAGCCGTATTGGAGTCGGACAGACAAGTTACCCTGACGGTGAACAAACAAATTGTTGATGAGCTGGCAGAGAACCTTCGCCCGTTTGAAGGAACATTCGAGATAACTTCATTGGATCATATTCTCGTTCAGATTGTTAGAACAGAAATCAAGGACCAGGAAGGACACGTCATTCAAACGATTGGATGAGAACTGTGCAGCAAGGAGGAAACAACATGCCTGCCATTACATTTGCCTCACGACACGAAGAGTCTCCGACTTGCTCACATACAGCAGGAACGGCTCCGTTCGACTATTTACCAAAATCCAGTCTGGACAGGCTTCGTAAAATCAATCATTTCCTGATTCATGCATTCCAGAACAGTATCTCGGTTATCCAAGAGAATTTAACGGGCACTTATCTTTTTTTACTCACAGATAGCAACGGTGTGCTCCTCTCGATGAATTACAGTTCAGATCTTAAAGCTGTAGTAGAAGATTCCCCCATTCGTCCGGGCATGTTCTTCACTGCACAGAGCTGTGGAGTTAACGCCATATCTGTAACGATGGACAGCAACGAGCCTGTAGTGCTGCTGCCCGAGCAGCATGAAAGTCCTTATTTTCAAAGCTGGCATTGTTACGCCGCACCTCTGTTCATGGGATCGCAACATGTAGGTTATCTGGATGTGTCCACCATTAATGCAGATATGCAAGGTGAACTGATTGCCATTGCCAAGTTAATTCCAGCGTACATGCAGAACTGTTGCCAGAGTCAACAGACTGCTGAAGTGTGCGACAAACCGGCGGTGGAGTTCACCGAGCGTCAGTTAACCATTCTGGAGATGATAGCCGGAGGCCTCACGGTAAAAGCCATTGCTTTGAAATTAAAGATCAAGGAATGCACCGTGAATCATCACAAAAAAGTGATTTTTAACAAATTAGGTGTGCAATCCAGCACAGAAGCTGTTTCAATTGCCAGCCGAATGTCTTATGTATAGAAGACCCCTATAGATTCCTATAGGTAGTATATGAGAACGTTTGTGCTACAATTTAGGAAGCAGGCAACATGTAGAGAGAGAAACAAACACACACATTTCAGGAGGGTAATATGACAATTCCAAAAAAAGCTTCTTTATTCGCCATGCTCATTATGATTATGCTGGTTGCAGCCGCTTGCGGTGACAAAGCAGATAACACAGCCGAAACAGAAGAGACTACCCCGACAGAAACAACGACTGGTACTGATTCTGATACAGCGAATACAGAAGAAACAGAGAACACAGAACCAGCAAGCGAAGAGCCCAAAGAAACTGATAATTCCCAAGACGTTGAGCTGGGGACTACGGAAAAAGGTTCTTACACCAATGACTATTTTGGCGTATCTCTGAAATTCCCGGAAGCATGGGAGTTCCAGGATGCTGCAGGCATGAATGAGCTGACAAGTGCTTCATCCGAAGCGATTGCTGGTGATGATGAAACGAAGAAAAAACAAATTGAACTGTCTCAGACCAAAACATTGAATCTGCTTATGGCTTCAAAGTACCCATTGGACGGAGGTCAAGTTGGCCCTTCCGCTATGGCCATTGCTGAGAAAGTAAGCTTGTTGCAAGGCATCCGTACAGGTAAAGACTACCTGGAAGCAACCAAAAAATTCATGGTGGATAGCCAGTTCCCTTACGATTATAAGGAAATGACAACGGAAACCATCGGTGGTAAAGAGATGGATCTGATGCAAATCACGATGGATCCAGGTGACGGTTCAACCGTTACTCAAGATTACTATAGTACAATTATTGAAGGATATGCTTTCAACTTCATATTCACTTACGTGGATGATAAGACCAAAGCCGAGATTGATACCATCAAGAAATCGGTTCAATTCAAATAATCGCTTTTGATTACTGCCATTATACGAAGAACATATAACTAAACCCCGATAACGATCTGTGGAGATCATCGTCGGGGTTCTTTTGTCGTTGAAACAGACTATATATTTCACTATCTAACTAGATATGGCTACCCAGTGCCCTTCCGTGACTTCTACCCACTTGGAATGTTCGAGATTATAACGGTCCTCTACTTCAACATTCTCTCTTGTTGTTTCTTTCACAACATGTCTCTTTTTCTTCGCTTCTACCGCCGGATCAGGCACGGGAATAGCAGATAGCAAAGCCTTGGTGTAGGCATGTTGCGGGTTGGAATAGAGTTCTTCACTCTTTGCAAGCTCCACAATTTTCCCATTATACATCACAGCCACTCGGTCACTGATATGTTTAACCATGGACAAGTCATGCGCGATGAAGAGATACGTCAATCCGAGTCGCTGCTGCAACTCTTCAAGCAATTGTACGATTTGAGCCTGTATCGACACATCCAGTGCAGACAACGGCTCATCACATACGATGAATTCAGGTTCCACAGCCAGAGCTCGTGCAATACCGATCCGCTGTCTCTGTCCACCCGAGAATTCATGTGGATAACGCTGCGCATGGGTAGGATCAAGACCCACCATCTCCAGTAGTTCCTCTACCCGCTTCTCCCGCTGAGATGCTGTACCTGCAAGTTGATGAATATCAAGGGCTTCTCCAATGATATCCATAATCCTCATTTTGGGATTCAGAGATGCATAAGGGTCCTGGAAAATAATCTGCATATGTCTGCGCATCGTTTTCATCTCCGAAGCCGACAAGCGATTGAGCGGGACTCCTTTAAACAGTACATCTCCACCTGTTGGCTCATGCAATCGCAGAATCGCACGGCCCGTGGTTGATTTTCCGCTACCGGATTCCCCTACAACCCCAAGCGTCTCTCCTTGACGAATATGAAAGCTAATATCATTCACGGCCTTTAAGGTATTGCCTTTCCCCAGATTAAAATGTTGTCTGAGTGATTTCACCTCAAGCAACGGCTGATCATCCTCCAAATCTCTCGGGACCAACGATACCGGTTTGGGCTTTTTCTTCTGATCCAAACGTGGTAATGCATTCAGAAGTCTGATGGTATACGGGTGTTTGGGATTAGCAAAAATCTCTGTTGTTGTCCCAGTTTCCACAATCTGTCCTTCTTTCATAACAACAACCCGATCACACATGCCTGCTACTACGCCCAAATCATGCGTGATCAGGATAATCGATGTGCCCAGTTGGTCCTGCATATCTTTCATCAAATTCAGAATCTGAGCTTGAATTGTAACGTCCAGTGCGGTTGTCGGCTCATCGGCAATGAGCAATTCAGGACGACAAGCAAGTGCAATACCAATCATGACCCGCTGACGCATGCCTCCGGAGAATTCGTGTGGATATTGGTTGTAGCGTATTTCACTGCGAGTTATCCCCACCCGCTCCATCATGGCAATCGCCTGTTTCTTGGCTTCCCTTTTGGATACCTTCTGGTGTTTGATCAGACTCTCGGAGATCTGTTTCCCTACTTTAATGGTCGGATTAAGAGAACTCATCGGGTCTTGAAAGATCATGCCCATATCACGCCCACGAATGCTCTCCATCTCTTTCTGCGTTTTATTCGCCAGATCGACCCCTTTGAACAGAATCTCTCCATTTTTCATCTGTGAAGGCGGCGATGCAAGCAGCCTCATAATGGAACGTGCGGTTACACTCTTGCCACTGCCCGATTCGCCTACAATGCCTAGTGTCTCTCCTTTGCGCACTTCAAAACTTACCTCTCGTACTGCATGAAACTCACTCTCTCCAGAATGAAAAGAGACCGATAGATCATTAACTTTCAATAAAGGTTCCATGTTATCACCAGCTCTCATCCGTATTTCACATTCACTTATCTCATATGTATACCATTTAATTCCTTGACAATTGTTTAGACCCTAAATAATATATACTATATCAATCGGAATAATGCAATTTAAACCTGAATGAAAGGAGGCACGCTTGGTTTGAATCTTGCAGAAAGCAGCAGACTCTCGCGGTTGGTGCACAATTTAAGTTTTATTTATGGCAAAATGCTGCTTCATCCTTCCTACCGATATGTTCTGTTCATTCTTGGATTACCGATCAATCTGGTCGTGTTTCTAATATGGCGTTCGAATCGAAAAAATGACGGCTGGGTAGCTGCCATGCAGACGGCTGAGCAAGAACTGCTCGCTTCTTCCTATCGGAACAAGATGAAGTTGGAAGTCGAAGAACAGCTGCGACGCAAACATCGTTTTTTCCAGCAGCAGGTCAGTGAGGAAGAATTCAGACGTCAGACCGAGGAATGGTTGGAAGAAACGGTTCAGAAAGAGTTGAAGGAGCGGACTTCTCGCATACTTCAGGAACAGGGAAGTCAACGTCTTACGATGGCCGATACATTCCACACCCTTATCGACAAACCGTGGTTTTTCGCGATATCCATTATTCCTGGCTGTCTGATGTATGGCATCCTCTTTTTGTATGGAAATCCTTATCTAAAGTACATATTTGAAAGAATACTGATGACGGTATTTGTCATTCTGGGCGTAGCCACACTCGTATTTACGATTTTGTATATGTCTCCGTTCAACCCGGCAGCTAACATTCTCGGAGAGACAGCAACGCAGGAACAGATTGCAGCATTCAATCAGGTGTATGGCTTGGATCAGCCTTATCTCACACAGCTCTGGAACAATATTAAGGGAGTTGCTCTCTTCGATCTTGGCAAGTCTTTTGCAGGAAATGAAGACGTAACAGCAACGATTGCAAGGAAGTTTCCAATTACATTGACGCTGGCGGTTATCTCCCTGCTGCTAGCACTCGTCATCGCATTGCCCATCGGTATCATCTCAGCGATTAAGCCTAATTCATGGTTCGATTATACGTTTATGTTCATCGCTCTGATTGGATTATCGATCCCGAATTTCTGGCAAGGACTTATTTTCATTCTGAACTTTTCGATCAAATTACAGTGGCTTCCCGCTACCTTCAACCCGCAGAACTGGCTGTCGATCATTATGCCAACCATTGTGCTGGGCACAGGACTTACGGCTGCGGTGGCACGGATGACCCGGTCTTCTACACTGGAAGTCATTCATGAGGATTATGTGATGACCGCCCGCGCCAAGGGGTTAAGCGAACGTCAGGTCATGCTGAAACACGCTGTACGTAATGCATTGATTCCAATCGTAACTGTGGTTGGACTTCAATTCGGAGCCATGCTTGGCGGGGCAGCAGTGACGGAGAAAGTGTTTAATATCAGCGGTCTCGGCAGCTATATTGTGGATAAACAATTCATCCCCGATATTCCGAGTATCATGGGCGGAGTAATCTACACAGCAATTACGATCTCCATTATCAATGTAGCGGTTGATCTGCTGTACGCTTTTATTGATCCAAGAGTGCGCTCCAAGATGAAACAATATTAAAGTGTGTGTTGAACTACCTCTTAAAGCAGGTGTATTATGACAAACTCGTCCTTAACACAAGAAATGCGTTTCCGGCTTAAGTCTTCTCGAGAATACAGTCAGGCAAGCTTCGCTTGGATCACGTCCCTTCTCTTGACTGCCCTGTTGCTGTTCAACAGTTATGACTGGAACGGGCAGACGTTCAAACCATTTCTGCTAACGATACTTGGTATCTATGTATTCTTCACACTGGTCCAAAGTGTCATCACCCTTCGGATTCGAAAAGACTTGATCCGTACGGGTACGATCTCTACTTTGACCCGCAGGTTAGCCTGGGTTCAGCTACTTGCCATCATTTCTGGCAATATATTTATCGTAACGGCAGCCTTTCATCTGATTCGAAAAGCCAGGAATGTGGAGTACACCTTTGCGGTATATATGCTGTTAACCCAGCTGTTCGTCATCGGTGTATCTGCGTTAAATGTTTTCAAACCTTATGTGGCTGATAACTTTTTGCCAGCCATGGCGGTGCTCATATTTATTCTGGTCATCGACCTGGTCGTACTGATTATCGTATCCCGATATAACGCGACTTCTATCCTCCCTCGCTGGATGATCGGTGTCAGTGTAGTACTGATTCTGACCTCGATCACAGGCAATGTATTTGCTCTATTGCTCGGCATCTCCATTATTGGGCGCATTCGCAGACAGGGGAAACAAAAATCAAACTTCTGGAATGATCTGTGGGAGCGACTTGCTCCAAATATGACTGCCATGTCCGGTTTGTTTTTTATCATTTTTCTGTTCTCGATATCGATTTGCAGCTTTTTGACCTTTGACTACAGCATGGCTGTGGAAAATAACTACTCGGCGCTGCTCCAACCGCCTTCCCTTGCGTATCCCTTGGGAACGGACGACTTCGGACGATGTTTATTTTCCCGGATTGTATTCGGTGCCCGGATCTCCTTGATCGTAGGATGCATGTCGACCATCATTCCTGTGTTGATCGGTGGAGTCCTCGGAGCATTCTCCGGCTTCTACGGAAGGCATACGGATAACATCATTATGCGGCTGCTCGATATTCTCTATGCGATTCCGGGAATTCTGCTTGCCATTGCCATTATTGCAGCGTTTGGAGCCAATACGATCAATCTCATTCTGGCGCTGAGTCTGGGTTCGATCCCAACTTACGCCCGTACCATGAGAGCCAGTGTGCTCTATGTATCTACTTTTGAATTTGTGGAAGCTGCACGTGCACTGGGATACAACAATCGTACGATTATTTTCAAACACATTATTCCCAACTCCCTTGCGCCCATGATTATCAAGTCCACACTCACGATTGGTGGAGCGGTTATTGCTACCAGCAGTTTGAGTTATCTGGGACTCGGCGTGGAGCCGCATATTCCGGAATGGGGTAACATTCTGAAGCTCGGCAGTACATACCTGGAGACCCACTCTTATCTGGCAATTTATCCAGGCTTGGCTATTATTCTGCTGGTTCTTTCGTTTAACTTTCTCGGTGACGGTCTGCGTGATGCGCTTGATCCCAAGCTGGAAAAGGCATAACTGATTCGTTATTGAAATGAATGATATAGAAAAAAAATTCACACATCACACATTCAAGATATGGAGGGTAATCCCATGAAAAAACGTACACTGATCTCATTACTATTAATTCTCGTCATTGTGATTTCCGGCTGCAGTGTAAAAACGAAAACCGAATCCCAGGCGGAGACCACACCAGCGGATACAACAGAAACTGCACAAAAACCGGCAGACATTGAACTGCTCGCCATGAGTTCTTCCGAAAATGATGTAAACATTGTGCGCGACCAGCTGACTAAAAACGGCTTCAATGTGAAGCTGAACCTTCAGCCGGATTACGGCAGCTTCAAATCCCAGCAGGATGCAGGGAATTATGACATTGCCTTGTCCAGCTGGACAACGGTAACGGGAAATCCCGATTATGCGGTGCGCTCCCTTTTCAAAACAGGTGGAGATTACAGTATCCTTGCCGATGGGGAACTTGATAAGCTCATCGATCAGGCAGCTACTCAAACTCCAGATGAGTACAAAGACACGTACAAACAATTGGAAGATCGCTTGGTAACGGATCAGGCGTATATCGCTCCTTTGTACATTTCCCTGAAAAGTCAGGCTGTGAACCAAGACATTCTGAATGTCGACACCGTTCGTCTCTCCAAATCCCGCGCCATGGCTTGGGAACCGATTGAGTTCAAGGACAGCTCCAAAAATGCCAAAGATCCGTTGATTCTGACGCAAAGTGCATCCGTACTGACTTCCCTTGATCCAATCAAAGGAAACGACGGCTCCATCAACCAGTTGAACACCAATATGTATGTACGTCTCGTTAACTTGACGGATGACGATCAGCTGACAGCAGATGGATCACTGTCCCATAATTTCAGTATTGCTGAAGGTAATTCGGACTACTACTTCATTCTCAGAGACGATATCAACTTTGCGAAGATTGATAACAAAAAAGCCGTAGATACAGGAGAACGTGTCGGTGCAGATGATGTGATCTTCTCCCTGGATCGTGCTAAAAATAAAGATTCCGTTCCGGATCACCGGACGTACAGTCTGCATGAACACATCAAAGAAGCTGAGGTTGTAACGGATCTGAGTGCATTACAATCCATCAAACAATCCAGTGGTAATGGCACAATCCTCGAAGCATTGGAACAAGGATTGGGCAGCAAAATTACAGAACTCGTGACGGACAAAACCAAAGCAGATAATAGCGCAGGTAAATATCAGGTCGTTAAACTGACCACAACTGAACCTTTCCCGCAAGTTCTGAACTACCTAGCTCACCAATCTGCGGGTATCGTGTCCAAAAAACAGGTGGAGAGCATCAACACATATGATGTAGCTTCCTTTGACGTCAACAAAGATATTCCTTACGGTGATCAGAACACGGTGACTGAAGGCGCAGCATACAATAACACCCTTTATACTAGCGGACCTTATATTTTGTCTTATAAAAATGACTATGAAGGTGTATTCTTAAAAAATCCGGCCTACCGTAAAGGCACGAAAGATGAGCCAAAAATTGCTCAGGTTAACGTCCGATTCATCGCGGATGCAGACAGTGCCCTCTCTGCTCTTCGCAGCAGTGAAATTCACTTATACTACGGTGTACCTGAAACCAAGTATGACATCATCGAAAATGACAGCAAACTGAAACTGCAAAGTCTGCCAAGTAACGCTGTCTCCTATCTGTTGTTTAATACGGCCAATCGTGAAGTTGCCAAGAGCAGTGACCTGAGAAAAGCCGTGCTGTACTCCATTAATCAGGATGAGATTTTGAGCTTCTACAAGAACAACAAACTCAAAGCATACTCTACAGTAAGCCCGCTCGTTCAGACCGGGAATGAATTGAAAGCTGATCCTGCAAAAGTAAAAGAATTCTTGAGTAACTACAACGCCTCCAAGTAAACGCATAACAAAAAAAAGGTTGTCACCAGGATCATCTATTTGATCCTGATGGCAGCCTTTTTTATTCTTCCAGCACACGGCAATCTGCCAGAACATCGGGGTAGTTTCGCATGCTGTCCGCATCAGTAATTTTACGAATAACTTTGCACGGTACGCCTGCTGCAAAAGAATGCGGTGGAATATCACGAGTCACCACGCTACCTGCTCCAATGACACAGCCGTCTCCAATCGTTACGCCCCCGCACACTGTGACGTTTGCCGAGATCCATACATCGTTACCAATCGTGACCGGTTTGGCATAACATAGCGACTTCACATCACCGTTCTGGTCCACCATCTGTCTCCGCTCGCTGGCAATCATGGGGTGAATGGGGGTAACAATCGTGACATTGGGTCCAAAACTGGTATAGTCTCCGATCGTCACTTGTGCGTCGTCTTGTACCGTCAGATTGTAATTACCGAAGAAATGCTCGCCTATCCGGGTATGCACACCATAATGAAAGAAGATGGGGCCTTGCATGAATCCGCCTTCTCCAATCTCTCCCAGTAGCTGTTGCAATATCTGATTCCTTTCCTCAGTCTGTTCTTCAAAGGTCTGACTGTAACGCTGACTGAGATTATGGGCCCGCCTTTTGATGACCTTTAATTCGGGATCACTTGGACTGAACAACACGCCCTTCATGATTCTCTCTTCTTCACGCATCATAAATCCTCCTCTACAAGAGTAGCTTATAAAATAAAAGCCACAGACATGAACTGTGGGTTATAAGGCTTCTGATAAAATGCCTGACTTCAACGCCTGAAGCACCATTCCTCGTAACCCAGCATCAAAATCATGTTGGAACGAATCCTGATGTACAATCTCGGGCAATGACGGCATGGGGTGATCCTTCCCGTACTGCTTCCACGCCAAATCCAGCTCTTCTCTCTCCACCCGTTCCTGATAAATGACAATCTGGTGCGGGGCAACGACGGCATTAATCGTTTGCAAGATATGACATACCTGCACTACAAAATCATCTTTGCTCATGTCACGTTTCCAATCAGGTGAATAAGGAAGATACTTGATCTCACCAAACATCCCGTTTTTCCCACGGATCATCTGTCCATTCAACATCATGCCCATACCCGGCGGGTATCGGTTCGGAAAATAAATTCCCGCTACACTCCGTTCCTTCATATCCGCATGCTGTGTGCAGTATCCGCTAATCGCTGCATTAACATCATTCTCCACGAGAACGTTCAATTGAAACTCGCTCTCGATCTCCCGTATCAGATGTGAATGGATAAGCTCTTCATGACTGCTCACCGTGATGTCCCCATCCACCGCTTGCCCCGGAATACCGATGCCGATCATATCAATGGAGGGATATTCCTTAATGAAACGCGCGATAAGTTGCAGCATATGCTGTTTATCAAAAGCAGGCAAGATGCGCTCTTCCTTCAACACAACCTTATTCTCCAGATTCATGACCGTCGCCGAAATCAACTCCTGGCCTTTCATCTCTTTGATGTAAAGAACCAAAGCAAGCTTGAAGTTATAATTATATCGATATGCCTGAGCAGGACGACCGCCGTTAGAGGGAACCACTTTATCCTGGAACAACTCTCCGCCATCACATAATTCCTGAATCAGCGCATTAATGGTAACAACACTAAGATTGGTTAATAAAGCTAATTGCGGTTTGGTCGCCGTCTCAATCTGCTGCATGACTTCACGCACATTATTCAAATTGATGTATTTCATCATTGTAGCGTTGGCTTTTTTCATAACCCTCTCGTTTCTACTCTGGTTCAATTGAGCCAAAGCAATGGTATGGATGTCATTCACACCATATCATAACATAATGCCTTACTCGAACACATGAGTTCCATCGTGCTGGAAAAGGATCGAAATCGGCCGAACTACTTTGTTCACTCAAACAAATCATCCATCGATTTCACAGGCTTCACTTCAATCGGTTGCTTTGACAAGACCATACTTGCATAGGTACCTGCCCATATTATAACTGCCATAATAACGTAGACCATCCATACTTACCTCCCTGTTTCATGCGGATTATGATTTTGCGATACTTACCACATGTGACTATTCCTCTAGTTAATAAACAAACTTTATAAAGTATATTACGTAAGTATGCGAGGATAATAGTTCTTTGTCAATATGATTTAGATTTATCCGAGCCCTTTTCAGTCCAAGGAACATGTGGACAACAAGACTACAACAACGCGTATTATCTCGATGCCCATAAAAAATAACTGCCGAAAGAATCATTCAACGATTCTTTCGGCAGCCGTTTGTTCAATATACAAGCAGTTTATTTTGAATATATTCGTTGTACCCCGGGCAATAAGGTCACAACTTGAATACCCACTCCCCATGCAAAATAGACCAAGTGAATGATAGAGACATCCTGAATCCAGTACACCTGCACCATAATCCAGATGATGAGAGCAAACCCCGTATACAACGAAAAAGTCCAAGCCCAATAGCGGTCAGGATAGAGATTCAGTCTCTCACCCAGCCCCCAATGAACGTAGCGGATGAGCGAAATAGCAATCATTGTAGGCATCACGCCAAGAACCAGCAATAAGATGATCCCCGGGAACAAAAAACTGGAAAACGGGGAATTCCCCAACAAAGATGCGGGCAAATTCACCATACTTCCGGATGGGTCTATGATTAAAATGCCGCCTCCAACAATCGCCCCAATCCCCAGCATTCCATGCATCAACATAAGTAACCACGATCTGCCTATACGCTGCTTCATCATGAATGGCTCCTTCCGTTCTCTCGTTACTCAACCTCATATATGGACGATTATGCTCAAACCCTTTAGTACCATTCTCACACATGCCTCGTATTGTTCCTGTGCTTCTTTTCACTATATAGATCTCGAAAATCATTCATAATGGAAAAACTTGATAAAAGAACGTACGTTCGGTATAATGAAATTATCCTGAATAAGCGAGAGGCAGATATGGACGACAAATTTATTAAGGAATTACGCGAGATTAGTCGGGATGACAGACGAAGATCGGAATTTATGATTCAAGGTTTGAAGGAAACACTGCAAGAACGCAAAGAAGAAGGCATACTTAAGCGCTGGATACGGCGTAAGAAAACAGAGAAAAAAATCTCTCAAAGATTTAATCAAGATCCTCACTCGGATCAAAAGTAACAACATAAAAAGGAGGCGGAATACGCCTCCCTTGCTATTTACATATTTGAATTATTTAGAATTCATTAGTTGTGACTTAACCCATAAGTTTGCCAAAGCACACATTTATACTTCTAAATAAATCAAATCCTAGCTGAACTTGGTTCCTCATAAGCTTACTTGCCTCTTGCCAGTTAGCTAAATGAAAAAAGAGCAGCCTGCCATCCTGCAGTCTGCCCCGTGCTTTATGAACTAACGTTTCCCGTTAGCTTATAAGTAAGGGTCTCTATAGCTCTTTTACCATCTTCACAACTTCAATTTCATAATTTAAATGCTTATAGAAATTTACGGCACGAAGGTTATTGTTAAAGACATTCAGTATAAGCTGTCGATAGCCTTTTTGCCTTGACCACTCTTCTGCTTTGGTCATGAGTCCCTTGCCGACCCCTTTTCCTTCTCCTTGTGGAGAAACCGCAATCGCCACAATATAACCTTGTTCTATATCGTTCAATTTATCTTTATGCGGCTGTACTTCAAGGAAACCCAGTAGCTCTCCTGTTTCATCTTCCGCCACAAAAATCTCCGTACCAGGAGAAAGATTGTCTACTGATTCTTGGGCTAGGCTGAGCTGTGATTCTTCCATTTTGTCTGGATCACGCCAGCTCATCAGCTCAAAGTCCATAAATCGTAAAGCCAGACTTACAATGAAATCTTTATCGGACTCTTGAAAAGCTCTAATCTGCATACACTTACCCCTTATATATAATATAAATTATGGAATACCTGTTCTAATCTTAAAATTAATGCCGTTATTTCTCCCAAAGCTCGACCAGTCGACCTTCAGGAACTTCATTCAAAATAAACTTTCCAAATTCACTAATCTCTTTTTTCTTTGCAAGAAGTACACTAATCTGTTCAAGATGCTTCATAGTCTCGTTTAGATTATGTACTTGGAAATTTAACATCACTTGTTGTTCTGTTGGAAAATAACTGTCATTCTCGATAAAGACTGTACCTTTTTTTATAACTTCAAGATTCTTAGTTCTCCAAAATACTCCTCCGAAACCTTATATCATCGTATCTAACTCCTGTCTATCATCAAATTTTTAGCTAGCCGATTACATTAAATATTCGAGGTTTAAATTAAAATACCTTTTTCAACTATTCTGCCCCTTAGCTGAAAAACAGCCGACTATTTAGCCGGCTGTCTGCTTGAGTATCATTCTGAGTTCTGTGCCTGATTTAACTATTTCAGCTTTTGATCTACCCCGTTTTACGGCAAAATGGCAAAAGACCGAACTGGAAAACCAGAAGCTCTCTCCGCTTTGGGTACAATGTTGAAGATTACCGCGCCTTTAGCCGGCACCTGATCCAGGTTTGTTAACAGCTCGACCTGGTATGTATCCTGGGCAAGTACATAATATTCTGCCAGAAGTGCTCCATTCTTCTGATAATCCACGGCTGAATCCGTGTCAAAGGTTTCATGCCCAATGGCTTGCACTTTTCTTTCCTCAAATAAAAACATGAGCGCACGAACCGACCATCCAGGTGCATGACTGTTGCCCTCCGCATCCTTGTTATCAAATGTTTCATGGTTAGGCCAGCGTTTGCTCCAATCGGTACGTAAGGCTACAAAGCTTCCAGCTTCAATCACGCCATGCTGTCTTTCAAATTCAAGAATATGCTCCACATCCAGTGTAAAGTCCGGATTGTTCTCTACTTCGGCGGACTGGTCAATGACCACAAGTGGCAATACAAGCTCCTTCAAACCTAGTTCATCCAGATACCGGGTATCCCGAACGAAGTGGATCGGCGCATCAAGATGTGTCCCGTATTGACCGGGGAACTTGAAGCTCTGGGCAAAGAAACCTTGATCGTGATCAAACAGTGTATCGAATTGTGCTGCCTCAAAAGCTGAAAAATGTGGAGAGCCTGGACCAAACGTATGGGTCAGATCCACCCATTTCTTTTCTTTTAACAATTGAATGGCTTGAATGAGTTCGTTGGACATCCTAATCACCTCATGCACAAAATGGAATAAATTTCTCCTATTATATCTTATTCCACTACAATTGGGGAGCAGTCCCTATATTGGTTCTTAGGGCTGTTAATTTTCAAATTTAAAAACTTCACTGACCGTAGATGTCAGTGAAGTTAATTTATAATACAAGAGTAATCCATTCAATCATGAAAACAAAAGGAGCATGTATGATGCAAACGAAGAACGTATATCTATATGTATTTGATACGATGGCAGACTGGGAGATAGGATATCTAACTGCTGAATTGAACTCGGGAAGGTATTTCAGGAAAGAGATCCAGCCTTTACAGGTCGTAACCGTAGGCGTGGATAAACATCCAGTAACTACCATGGGCGGATTGAACATCCTTCCTCATATTTCTATTGATGAATGTACATTGAAAGGTGACGACCTCATCATTCTTCCAGGAGGAAACACCTGGATGGACACCATCCATGATCCCCTATTGAACAAAGTTGCTGCCTCTATAGAAGAGGGTACGGTTATTGCGGCGATTTGCGGTGCGACAGTTGCACTTGCAAAAATAGGGATACTGGATTCCAGACAGCATACAAGCAATGATTTAGAATACCTGAAGATGATATGCCCAGATTATACTGGAGAAACCTATTATGTAACGGAGCCTGCAGTAACCGATGGAAATCTAGTTACTGCATCGGGAATAGCTCCGTTAGAATTTACAATGCATGTGTTGAAGCTGTTGAATGTCTTTGCACCAGAAACATTACAGGCCTGGTACAATCTATATCAGACTCATGAGTCCAAATACTTCTACGAGTTAATGAATTCTATTGCACCTGAATAACCAGTTTCCCGCGGGTATGATGGGTTTCACTCTTCTCATGTGCTTCCCTTACTCCCTGTTGAGTTAGCGGGTACGTTCCATCAATAATCGATTTGAGCTTGCCTTCCGCAGCCAGTTCAGCCAGCTGATCCAGTTGATCCCCTTTGGGCTCCATCATGAAGACGTTGGCCGTTACTCCGGCTTCCTTGGCAAGCTTCTCATCCGGTTGTTCCACTAAGGATACCAGATGCCCGCCAGACTTTAACACCTTGAAGCTATTGCGCTGAATATCACCGCCCATGGTGTCCAGCACAACATCATAACCGGAGAGAATCTCCGAGAAATCTTCTTTTTTATAGTTGATAAAATGATCCACACCCAACGAGCGAAGCAACGCTTCGTTTGATTCACTTGCCGTGGAAGCCACTTCAGCGCCGAGGGACTTGGCGATCTGAATGGCATACGTTCCCACACCACCTGCACCAGCATGAATGAGTACCTTCTGCCCTTTGCCTAAACGTCCGTGATCCACAAGTGCCTGCCATGCCGTCATCGCCGCTAGCGGGATCGCTGCTGCTTCCTCGAAACTCAGTTGCTCCGGTATACGGGCAATAATATCCGCATCAACAGCAACATATTCTGCATAGGTTCCGAATTGACGCGGACGCGCAAATACCCGATCACCTTCTCTGAACCTCGTGACATTTGAGCCTGCTTCAGCCACAATACCGGCAACATCGCCGCCCAGAATCAACGGAAAATTCTCCGCTGCTTCTTTCATATAACCTTGTCTGATTTTGAAGTCTACCGGATTCACCGACGTGGCATACGTTTGGATTAATACCTGATTCACTCCACATGTTGGCTTGGCTACTTCTTGTTCCTTCAATTGTTCCGCTCCACCAAATTCCTTAATCACAATTGCTTTCATTAGAAATCCCAGCCTTTCCATTGATTATCGTTATACTCTCTCTCCCTTCATTACCCTTTCCCGGCGATCACTTGACCTATTCATTCAAAATTCACAGCAATCTGGGATTCACAAGCCCGTTCAACAATCGTGATATAATGTCGATTATCGATTACGTTAAATCTTAACCCAATAACTGAACAAGCGGGGTAACACGATGGAAGTAAAAGTAAGTACATTACATGCATTTTCGGACAAGGCTCATGGCGGAAACCCCGCAGGTGTTGTTTTACAAGCAGCGCATTTGTCTGAAACCCAGATGCAGGAGATTGCCAGACAAGTCGGTTTTTCAGAGACTGCGTTTGTCATGCCGTCGGATCAGGCTGATTTCAAAGTGCGTTATTTCACCCCAAGTGATGAAGTTGATCTATGTGGACATGCCACAATTGCATTATTTTATCTAATGAAGACACAGCAGCTCGTTAATGTTGGTACATATACACTGGAGACACTGGCCGGAATTCTTAAAGTTGATATCGAAGTCAATGGAGAAGTCTATCTGTCTCAGACGTTGCCGGAGTTTGGGGAGATCGTGGATCGACAGCAGATTGCCGATTCGTTACGTATTTCTAAGGAAGATTTGCATTCCGAGCTACCTGTGCAGATTGTGTCTACCGGGCTACCCGATATCATGATAGCCGTTAAAGATGTTGATATTCTGACCAAAATCGACCCTGACTTCCAGCGTATCACTGAAATAAGCAAGGCTCATCATGCCGTAGGTTATCATGTGTTTACACTCGAATCAGATGCTGAGGACGTTCTGGCAGAATGCCGTAATTTTGCACCGCTTTATGATATACCGGAAGAGAGCGCAACGGGCACATCCAATGGTGCCATGCTCTGTTATTTATCCCAGTACAACCAGCTTACAGATCCTCACCTTCACACGTACACGATCAGACAAGGTTATACCATGAACCGCCCCTCTGAGATCCGAGCCAGATTAACACTGGACAGCTCTAATGAAATCACACAGATTCAGGTTGGCGGTAATGCAATTCATATCGAAAACATTCAAATACACCTCCCTTAATGGGAGGTGTTTTACGTACGTAGGATATAGAATTATGTAATTGAAGCAATATCATGATCTTAAATCATTGAATTTGTTGTAAAAATCGTAGTACCGCTACCTCCAACTGGTTCAGTCCTGGCTGCTCTATAGGAAAATGACCTGCCCCTTCCAAGATCACACATTCCTTGTCCACCACCAGACGATCAAAAAAAGATTGGCTGAACCTGATCGGTGTCATGGGATCCAGTTCAGGGTGAACCAACAGGACCGGACACTGGCTGAACTGTTCCGGGCTTACCTCCGGTTTTTTATTAAGGAATGTTCTTAATAATTCCAACGGAATACGTGTAGCTGCCGCTTGTGGATCATCCATAATAAGCCGGGTTAAGTCCTTGTTATTAGTAATCAGTTGCATTCGGGATACCTGTTTGACCGAAATACGTACATGATCCAGCAAACCTGGGAACAGATCCATCATCCGTTTTCCCACCCGGCTCACCAGACGATTCGGTGCAAGTTGATCACGCATTTCCTGATTACTCGTGTCTACAAATGTAGTTGCGATCAAACCCTTAACACGCTTACTGCGTGCACTGGTGTGATAGGCAAGCATCCCTCCGATGCTACTTCCCAATACAACGATTGGCTTGCCATCTTTTTTGTGTTCCCGTTCTATGAGTGACACAAGCAGCTCTATCCAAAGTTCGTAGTTAATACGTGTACCAGACATTGCGTAACTTAACCCATACGGCGGAAGATCTGGCGATACCACCTCGTATCCATGTCGCTGCAACATGCGGGCATACGGAGCGAGCAACCTGCCATTGCCTCCCGCACCATGAATGAACAGAATTTTGATTGAAGACTCCGGCGCAGGCAAGCGATCGATATGCAGATGAACCCCATTTGACTCCCACCATTCTTCCTCAGGAGCTGTATGCTCCCCTAACCTCACTTCTTCCGGGAAAAAGCCCTGATACTGTTTCCAATAGGGATGTGTTGTCTGATATGAAGGCAAACTTTTTTTCATACGTTACATTCTCCTCTTTTTGTATACAAAAAAAAGCCGTACAGTGTACGACTTTTCGTTAAGAATACGTCTATGACCATACTTCTTTTTATAACAACTCCGTATATCTGTCAATCGGGAAACTGTACATTGCCCGGTACGATATAGGCACCACCTGACCCATCATTAGGCAGAGCCGGGATCGTGTCATTTAATACCTGACCGCGAATATCGGTAATACGAACGTTTAATTTTTCTTTGCCCAGTCCAGTTCCGAGGAAATGATTATAGTCTTGCTTTTCAAGATTGAGCCACGTGCCATCCTTCTGTTTCACTTCGAACTTCAGCACCGGATATTTGTGATTACGAACCTGAATGGCTGCCCACCACTGACTGCTGCCTTCCTTGATCCGATAGGAGACGTTGCCTTGAATTGGAGCTTTGACCACTTTCCAGCTGATATCGATTTTACCTGCCTTTGGGTCACCGATCAGGTTAAAGGCATTCGGTGAGAGATCCAGCGCTCCGCTGGCGCCTTCTGGATAGAGGTCTGTTACATAGACGGTTGTTTTGCCTTTAGGACCCTGCACCTCGAGATAGGCTCCCGCTAAAGCGGCTTTGACACCGTTATAATTGAGTTGGAACGGATTAAGTGCAGTAATCTTCATGTCTGCCGGGATGGGATCAAGCAACACTGCACCTCCCGAGTAACCTGAGCCTGTATACGTCGCGTAACCCTGATATGTATCGTTCCATGCGGCAGATGCAGGCAGAGCAAATAATACGAGACTGAGCAACATCCCTGTACCGGCCCATTTTAACCGTTGAAATCTACTTTTCTTGTTCATGAGCTATTCCTCCTCGTTCGTTCTCGTGTACATAGTGCGTTCAACTGCTAGATTTGAATATAACATTATTTTACATAATAACTTCTTATTTTCAATCCCTCTCTACCAAATCACATCTATAGTCCTGCCTCTGGACTTGAACATTCACGACCACGCACAAGATATGGATACATACCATAATTTGGTGGAATAGGTATAATAACAAGGCTGTATTCGATGGGTTCCCCGTAATAAAAAAACGCCACACCCCGGAGTAATTTCGCTCTCCAAATGGTGTGGCGCCTATTAAACACTACGGTCAGAATACCCTATCTGTCCTAGGACAGACAGCGTTTGACTCAACCCGTTTCCCTTCGTTTCATCCGCTTCCTTAGCCGCGCATACGATGCGTAAATCCGCGGAGATTCTTTGGTCAGGATAGGCCCCAGCACAGCCAGAATTAACACATACAACACGGCAAACGATTGGATGGATGCCATCAGCCCTCCGGCCTTGCCGATGTTCGCCATGATAATGGAGAATTCGCCCCGGGAGACCAGGGTAAAGCCCACATTCAACGAGGCCTTAGGGCTCATTCCAGCCAGTCTGCCAGCGATCATACCTGCACCATAGTTACTGGCAATCGTCAGAATAACGGCAATAATCGTCATCCCAACAGCTCCGCCAAGTGAAGCCGGCTCGATGGTCAGGCCAAAACTGAAGAAGAAAATTGCACCAAAAAAATCTTTGAAAGGCATGATCTGATGTTCAATCCGACTCACATGTCTTGATTCGCCCAAGACAAGCCCCATCATCAACGCTCCAATAGCTTCCGCTACGTGCAGCGTCTCCGAGAAACCTGCTACCAGGAAGAGCAGTGTCATGACGGTAAGCAGAAACAACTCTGATGACTTGATATTCAGTGCCTTATCAATATATTTGATGCTTTTCCTGCCAATAATCAGGAACAGCACAATAAACAGCAGGGCAGACAGCGATACTAACAGAACACTTAAGAATGAAGTTGCCCCGCTGAGCACAAGCCCGGTCAGGATGGAGATATGAATCGCGATGAACAAGTCATCAAACATGATCATGCCCATAATAATCTCTGTTTCAGGGTTTGCCGTGCGTTTCAGATCAACGAGCACTTTAGCTACAATGGCTGTAGAAGAGCTGGTCATGATTCCGCAGACAACAAGTGTCTCCTGAAGGGGCAGATCCATGAACCACCCCAACAGCAATCCAGAGACAAAATTCAGGCCCACATAGAACATGCCCCCGGTCAGAATGGCTTTGCCAGACTTTAATAACCGGGAGACCGAGAACTCCAAACCCAGATAAAATAGCAGAAACAAAATGCCAAGCCTGCCCATAAATTCAATAAAGGTCGAACTTTCGATAAAACGTAAATCCACTATGCCAATCTGTGGTGCATGTGGTCCAACAGCCATACCAATCAGGATATAGAAAGGAATGACCGAAAATCGTAATCGTGAAGATATCAGCCCAGTAAGTGTAATCAGCGCAACGGCAATTCCCACTTCGAATATGAGCATATCCATAGGCTAAGTCCGTCCATCAGTTAACAATTGTTTGAGATGTTTGATCTGATTCCGTTCACCGGCAACTACAATTGTAGCTCCAGCGGTAAAAGCATAATCCGGGCCTGGATTAAAATGCTTCTCCTTATCCTTGGTCACAACAGCGAGAATTACGGCGCCCGTGGCCTGACGGATATCTAGTTCACCAATCGTCATGCCTACGCTTGCGGCGTGAGGCTCAATCCGTAGCCATTCAATTAACAGCCCTTCAAGCATCACTTCACGCTCATCCTGAAACTTCGGTTTATAGGTCATACCACCAACAATAGCGGCTACCGCCCGGGCTTCATCGTCGTCCAGGGTGACAAGAGATACCATATCACCCACCTCTTCAGGTGTATCCCCTGACTCCATATGGAACAGGTCACGTCGCTCGTCGTTATGAATCACAATGACCAAATGCTCACCACTACGGGTATGCAGCCAGTATTTACGTCCAATCCCTGGTAAGTCCGTCTCTTTAAAGTGCATGATCTGCACCCCCTAAGACAGCCCCGTTTAAGGTGTCGCTCCTCAGCTCGATCCCCGTGATGCGTATCCTCATGGAACCTGATGGTGTATGAACAGACCTAACTTCCCCTACACTGCCAAGCAGTAATTGACTCCCTACTGGAGAGAGGAAGGAAATACGCCCCTCATCAGGATTGGTATCCTCTGGCATGACAATCATGAACGAATCCGATGTATGAAAATCGATATATTCAAAATCAATATGACTGCCGATCAATACCGCCGAGTCCAGATCTTCATCCGGGCCCAGGAGCAGTTTTTCCACATACTCCTTATATGCCGACAATTGTTTTTCCAATTGTATCCGCTCTGGATCACGCACGTCGAAATAGGCGTCGAGAAATGTTCTTTTCTCTTCACCGAATGTAAATAGCTGGCTCACCAGCTTCTCTCTGCAATTATGGCGGGAAGTCCTATGGTTCATAATAGATTTCACCCCCTATACAAGCCTTGTTCTCCATGTTGATTGGCATGTTTCTCTTCATCATCTTGTTTTCCTCCTTTTTATTTTAAAAAGACCCCGGGATACGAGACCTTCTTACCATCTTACCAAAACTAATATTTTAATCCAGTATATTCGTCTAACTTGCTTTTTTATTATCATTTGTGGTCATATCTTCCATTTAATAACTTAATTCTTCACATCATATGGTAGATCCATAGAACATTTTAATTACTGCATAAAAAACATTTTATGAATTTTCATCTCGTATTTTTATTTGCTTTCCTGTATATTTAACTACAAACTTTTATTCAATTTATGCAAATAAGCCTCTACAGACTTTAACACAATAAAGGAGTGCATCGAAAAAGTGTCCACGATAACAAAAGAAACTACAGAGTCCGTTCAAGTTACTGCCGCAGAATATGTTCATTCCGTTTACGAGTCGGTTGTCGCCAGAAATCCGCACGAAGATGAGTTCCATCAGGCTGTCAAAGAAATTCTGGATTCCCTTATTCCTGTTATTGAAGCACACCCTAAGTATAAGAACCATAGTCTGTTGGAACAGCTTGTTGAACCTGAACGTGTAATCACATTCCGTGTCCCATGGGTAGATGATCAGGGCAAAGTTCAGGTTAACCGTGGATTCCGTGTGCAATTCAACAGTGCCATTGGCCCTTACAAAGGCGGACTTCGCTTCCATCCTTCTGTATACTCGGGCATCATCAAGTTCCTTGGCTTCGAACAGATCTTCAAAAATGCTTTGACCGGTCTGCCCATTGGCGGTGGTAAAGGCGGTTCTGACTTCGATCCCAAAGGAAAATCGGATCTGGAAGTCATGCGTTTCACGCAAAGCTTCATGACTGAACTTTACAAATATATCGGTTCCGATACCGATGTACCAGCAGGTGACATTGGTGTAGGTGCACGGGAAATTGGTTACATGTTCGGCCAATACAAACGTATCCATGGCGGACATGTGGCAGGCGTATTGACAGGTAAAGGACTGCTGTACGGAGGAAGCTTGGCACGTAAGGAAGCGACTGGCTTCGGCTGTGTGTACTTCGTGAAGGAGATGCTGCAATCCAAGGGACTCAGCTTCCAAGACAGCACAGTCGTTGTCTCTGGCTCTGGTAATGTGTCCATCTATGCCATTCAGAAGGCACAGGAGCTTGGAGCTACAGTTGTGGCGTGTAGTGACTCAGGTGGCTACATACACGATCCACAAGGCATCAACCTGGATACCGTGAAACGTCTGAAAGAGGTTGATCGTCTTCGCATCAGCGAATACATCAAAGAACACCCGCATGCTACATATACTGAAGGCTGTGAAGGCATCTGGTCCATCCCTTGTGATATTGCTCTTCCATGTGCAACGCAAAATGAGATCGATGAAGAAGCTGCGGCCCTTCTAATCAAAGGTGGCGTGAAGGCCATTGGCGAAGGCGCCAATATGCCTTCCACCCTGGCTGCCATTGACGTCTTCCACGGTGCAGGCGTGCTGTTCGGTCCAGCCAAAGCGGCTAATGCCGGCGGTGTAGCCGTGTCTGCTCTTGAAATGTCACAGAACAGCATGCGGTTGTCCTGGTCATTTGAAGAAGTAGACGCCAAGCTGCATGACATCATGAAGAACATCTACACCAGCTGTGTAGAAGCTGCTGAAGAGTATGGCTGTGAAGGCAACCTCGTAGCCGGAGCGAATATCGCCGGTTTCCTCAAGGTAGCGGATTCCATGATCGCTCAAGGTGTAGTTTAATTTAATACGTGATTCTCCACGATCAAAGGGCGTTCCCATCCATTTGGGTAACTGCCCTTTTTTCCTTGTCTTCAATTGCTCTAATCGCAAGGCAATGGTAAAGTGGTACTGACGTAATTCCATCTATTTGTACTATTATAAGGAAGTGTTTACATTGTCTAACCAACCATTTGTCAGCACTGCGAGTCCTCATCTTAGCGCAGACTGTGAGCAATGTTTTGGCCTGTGCTGTGTTGCCTTGCCCTATGGCAAGTCATCTGACTTTGCTTTTGATAAAGCCAGCGGCACACCCTGTCCCAATCTGCGCACGGACAATCGCTGCGGTATCCATACTCAGCTTCGGCAGAAAGGGTTCAAAGGTTGCACGGTATACGACTGTTTCGGAGCTGGACAGAAGCTGTCCCAAGTGACCTACGCGGGCAAAGATTGGCGTGATCATCCAGAGTCTGCAAACGAGATGTTCGATTGTCTGCCTGCCTTGCGACAACTTCACGAGTTGCTCAGTTATATGAAGGAAATGATGATGAGACCGGAGACGTCATCCCTTCACTCGTCATTTGGTGAGTTATATGAGGAGATTGAGCGCTTGAGCAATCTGGAGCCTGCGGCACTCCTCCGTCTGGACATCGCCAATTATCGGTCCAGTGTGAATCAACTCTTGGTCCAGGCAAGTGAGATGGTGCGCGCGAATGTGCCACCCACCGCTCATGGACAAGGGAAGTCGAAGAAGAGTAAAAAACGTACCGGAAGTGACTTTTTTGGTGCCAATTTAAAAGGGGCTGACCTGCGGGGCGCAAGCTTCCGAGGGGCTTTAATGATCGCAGCCGATCTCCGAAATGCAGATACACGAAATGCGGATTGGATTGGCGCGGACTTGCGGGATACGGATCTGGGCGATGCAGACCTGAGAGGTGGCATCTTCCTGACGCAATCCCAGATTAATGCAGCCAAAGGTAATGTGAATACCAAGTTGCCGGATCATCTTAACATTCCCTCACACTGGGTGTAGGGTGCCATTTCCACAAGAACACGAGCAGGGATACAGGCAGGATAGTACCTGCCATTCATATGAATGTATGAATCGTATACAGAACAGCAAAAAAAACAGCTCGTCCTATACATCCAAGGACGAGCTGTTTCTATAAAATCACTGGAACGAATCAGAATTATAACAAGTCGCGGCGGAGATCTTCAGCCGATTTTGGAGACAAGTGACCGAGCGGAATATCAAATACCGTTTTCGCTCCCTTATGTCCTTCCACGCTCAAGCGTTGTGCGGCTCTTGCATACGCTACAAGTACGCTTGCTGTAAATTCAGGATTGCTGTCGAGTTTCAGACCAAATTCAATAATTTGCTTTTGACCTGCACCCGTAACCCCACTGCGAATAACAAATCCACCATGCGGCATACCTTCATGCTCGGATTTCAATTCTTCTTCGCTAATGAATGTTACAGTTGTATCGTAATCTGCAAAATAGTTAGGCATCGACACAATCGTCTCACGGATCTCATCCTGATTAGCACCATCTTCTGCTACCACATAACATTGACGCAGATGTTTCTCACGTGTAGACAGCTCTGGTGTCTCCCCTGCACGAATGCGGTTGATCACCTCTTCAACAGGTACAGTATACTGTACACCAGCCTTAACGCCTGGAACACGACGAATAGCATCCGAGTGGCCTTGGCTCACACCTTTGCCCCAGAACGTGTACTCTTTTCCTTCTGGCAGGATGGACTGTGCAAGCAGACGGTTCATGGAGAACAAGCCTGGGTCCCAACCTGTGGAAATGACACTTACGTGACCGCCAAGCTCTGCCGCAGCATTAACTTCTTTGTAGAATTCAGGAATCTTCGCATGTGTATCGAAGCTATCTACCGTATTGAACAACTTGGCGATGGCTGGTGTCTGCTCTGGAAGGTCGGTTGCAGAACCACCACAGAGGATCATAACATCAATCTTGCCTATGTATTGCTCCGCTGCAGAGATATGCTCAAAACGTACTTCTGTGCTTTCAGCGACCATCTGCTCCGGATTACGACGTGTAAACACAGCAATCAGTTCCATATCCTCGTTTTGGGAAATGGCTTTCTCTACACCTTTACCCAAGTTACCGTAACCAACAATACCCACTCTAATCATGTTCAATCCTCTCCTGTCTTCTTCTATAGTTGTCTATTACTCTGTTTATAATGATATAACATACCATGTAACCTGTCAGGTTTCCAGTTCGAAATAAAAATACCTTGCAGCGGTGCAGCAATAATGCGGCTCCGTATGCAAGGTATTTTGGCGTTCATTCGTTATTTTAGGAAGAAAAAAGCAGGAAAGAAAAATAGCCCTTATCTTCTGCTTATGATTCTGTCCAGGTCAACGTCAGTTCAATGACGCCTTCCTGTCCCGCCAATGTTCCACCGATCAGGGACCAGACATCCTGTGTCTCCGGGTCGGTTCCCTGAATAATAATATTTTTGTCATCGATCGTCTGACCTGCATCCGTCAACTTTTTGGCGTTGAAGTAATCTTTATACAGCTGGGATACGGTTTTCATATCTTGTTCAGTGGAGAAAATCACCATCGCCGATTGCTTGCCTTCATTCTCACCAGAATTGGCTAAACGAATTGTTGCATCTTCCGGCAATGGGAAATCACTTGGCAAGTTCTCCGGCAACTCATTGGTTCCAGCAGACGTTTCTTCACCACTATCCGAGTCCGAGTCGGTTGGTGCAGTCGTACCCTCCGTTTCGGTCACTGCACTTGTTGTTGCTTCGCTTGCACCTTCATCAGTCGCTTGTTCACCAGTTCCGGAGGAAACTTCAGTGTCCACCTTCTCCGTATCACTCGGTTCGTCTGCCGCGCTACTGCAAGCACTCAAGGCCACTACCATCGCCAGTGCCGCACAAGCCAATACATATTTCCTTCTCTTTACCATCCGTTACCACTCCTTCATCTTCATTTTATGTGCTAATAACGTTCAAACGGCTGGATCACAGGCACCGCATGAACGTTATTCTTAACCCATATCACAGATACAGATAATACACTTAAAGACAATAGACAACTGGCTACAAGAATGGACAGGAAGCGGGTGATTACTTTAAACTTTTTCATCCATCCCTCCTCCTCATCCTGTTCATCATGTGTTTGTGGAATCATGTTACTCATAGGTCACTGGACGGTGTCACTAATTTCATGATCTCGGCGGCGACAATATCCGGTTGACTGTTGTGGATACTGTGTGTCGCTTGTGGAACTGTCAGCTGTGTTCCGTGTCTTGACCATGAAGCAAAATTCGCTTGGTCGGCCTGCCATGCATGACTGTCCTCATCCAACTCCTCCGAACCGGCTGTGAGGATCGTCAGGGGAAAGCCAAACTTCGTTTTGTTCTCAAGCACACACGCTGCATTTGTTCTGGAATTCCGAACCTCTTCCATGACATTGTCATTGTACGCATGTCTCAGCGTGGATATCGTGACGGCTTTTTTCATCGGTTCCGTTACCAGACTTGGGTCAATGACCAGAGATGCCATCATGCGATCCGATTGCAGCAATGTTCGTGCGATGCCTGTTTTCACCAGAAAACGGGACCCATCCATCATCCATTCCGGTGTATTCAGATCCGTACGACTGTAATACTCTGGGCTTCCGCCATCGATCATGACCATGCCAGCCACTTCATCAGGATACCTTTGCGCAAACCGCAGTGTCTCCAGCGCACCCAGGGAGTGACCGACCATGATGTAAGGTGGACGTTGACCGGATGTTCGCAGCAATTGGTGGATCTCTTCCGAGATGGTATCAACATCACGAGGGTCATCCGTATAGTCGCTGTATCCATACCCGAACCGATCATATACCGCAATTTTCACCTGTGATTTCAACTTGTCATATAGCGGACTGAAATCCACATACGGATTGGGTGTACCCCAGCCTGAGGCAAACACCACGGTTACCTCTCCTTTGCCGGCGGTGTAGAGGTGCATGTTGCGACCACTCACTTCATAATACTTGCCTGGCGGGGGATAGGACTTCATATCCTGCGTGGATTGATACGCTTCATACGCTGTACCTGCCAGCAGCAAAAGTCCTGTGGCAAGCATGATGCCTCCCAGCACTTTTAACCCTCTCCGTAACCCCTTCTTCATCTTCTCTACCCCTTACCCCAAAGGTTCATCTATATATGTATGCTTCAATCGTACCCAAGAAATAGCGGGATTGAAACAATCCCGAGTCCAGTTCTTTCCCCAACCAAAGTCCAGTGTCCCTCCCCTACCTGTGACGCAAAAAAAAACTGCAAATCTCCCATTCAGGAAACTTGCAGTTCATCTATACTTGTATTCTAAAACTCTTACCTCAATCTATCTCACAACGATCCTTACCTATAGTTGCAACGTAAGACCCACCGGGCAATGATCACTGCCCATCACATGACAGTCGATATGCGCATCTGCCACCTTAGGTGCCAATTGATTGGATACTAGAAAATAATCAATGCGCCAGCCCACGTTCCGTTCTCTAACCTTCGGCATATAAGACCACCAGCTGTATACATCCGTACGATCCGGATAGAGATGGCGGAAGCTGTCTACATACCCGGAAGCAAGCAAATCGGTCATCTTGCCACGCTCTTCAAGGGTAAATCCGGAATTGCCCAGATTGGGCTTCGGATTCTTCAGGTCAATCTCCTGATGAGCCACATTCAGGTCACCACAGACGATAACCGGCTTAGTCTGCTCCAATTGTAGAATGTACCCCCGGAATCGATCCTCCCATTCCAGACGGTAAGGCAGCCGGGTCAGATCCCGCTTCGCGTTAGGGGTATAGACGTTCACCAGATAAAACTCATCATACTCCAGTGTAATCATCCGTCCTTCCGGCTCACTGTCCTCCTCCATCCCATAACGAACGGATAAAGGTTTAATTCGGCTAAATACAGCCGTACCGGAATATCCTTTTTTGATTGCATAATTCCAATATTGATAAACATCTTCCCCCAGGTCCATCTCAATCTGTCCGGCTTGTAATTTGGTCTCCTGAAGGCAGAAAATGTCTGCCTGACTCTCCTGATAATAATCCATGAATCCTTTGGTAACACATGCCCTTAAGCCATTCACATTCCAGGACACCAGCTTCATATCCTCATCTCCTCACATCTCTCCAATATAGCACGGGCTCATTCAGAGGGACAAGCCTTACGGCTCTGGAATGAGATGGAGTCATTGGAATCCTTATGGGGCTAGCTTGCCTATATTTCGCTTCGTAACTTAGAGAACACCGCAAGGTCAATATATCTGCCTTTCTCAAACTCATGCTGCCGCAGTACACCTTCCTGTTGGAAATCAAGTTTATGTAACAGGTGAATTGACGCCTCGTTCTCCGGTTCAACCTTTGCTTCGATCTTGTTGAGCTGCATGCTTGTGAATCCAAAATGTAACACAGCACGGGCCACTTCCGTCATAACACCGCGGCCCCAGAAAGAGGAACGCAAATCGTATCCAATCTCTGCACGGTTATGTACATCTTCATAGTTCAGGAACCCACAGGTTCCGATCACTTTACGAGTTTCACGGTCTTCAATCATCCAGCGTAATCCCGTGTTTTCCTTGAAAATCTTCGTATACCAATTCATCTCACCCTGTGCATCCTCCACGGATTCAAAGGGAGTGAATGGCATATATTGAACCACAGCTTCATCGGAATATAACGCGAGCAGATCATGGCTGTCTCCAGCCTCAGCTGACCGGAGGATAAATCGTTCTGTCTGAATTAATGGAAATAGATCAAACCTAAATTGCTCACTCATGCGAGGTCTCCTTTGCAACATTCATTGTAGAAGTCCATTTTACTACACTTGCCTTCATCAAGCTTTTACTATTAATATGTTCTATTAAGGCATTACTGTAGAAAAGGATACATAGGAGAGGACGTGCTATTATCACACAATCATATGACGTTATTATCGTTGGAGCCGGCTCCATGGGTATGAGTGCTGGGTATTATCTATCGCGCAGTGGATGCAAAACTTTATTAATCGATGCCTTTGATCCTCCGCATACGGAAGGAAGTCATCACGGGGATAGCAGACTGATGCGCCATGTGTACAGTGGTGGGCCTGACTATATTGCCATGGCATTACTTGCACAGAAGTTATGGCACGAGCTGGAGGAAACGACCGGAGACCAACTGTTTGTTCCTTCCGGTGTAATAAATGTGGTTGATCCGGAGATTCATTCCTTCCACAACCGATTGAGCCATGCAGATGATGCAGGTATTCGGTATGAAACGTTGCACGCAGCCGAGGTGATGAAACGCTGGCCAGGTATTACAGTACCTGAACATTACGAGGGCATGTATGAGCCTGATGCGGGTTATCTGTATAGTGAACCCTGTATTCGTGCCTTTCGCAAGGCAGCCGAGGCTCATGGTGCCACCTTGTTAACACACACACGGGTGGAGCATATCGAATACGGACCACATTCCGTCGCAGTTCAGACTTCAAATGGTGAGACCTACCACGCGAATCAAATCATCCTGAGCGCTGGTGCCTGGTTTCAGACATTAAAACCTTTCGTGGATCTCCCCATCCAGGCAGTGCGTAAAACGGTTGGATGGTTTGATGCACCAGAAGCTTTGTATGGCGAGGCACACTTCCCCGGTTTTACACTGGCGGGAAAAGAAGGTACATATTATGGATTTCCAAGCATTGGCGGATCAGGTCTGAAGATGGGTCGTCATGATACGGGTCAGGTGTGGACACCAGGAAGTACAATGGCTCCTTTTGGTACGGAAGAAACGGACGAGGGGGATCTGCGCAGGCTGCTCGAACTTCATATGCCTCAGGCAGCAGGAGCATTGAAGCGTGGTAGTGTATGCAAGTATGAATTCACTTCGGATGAAGATTTTATCATCGACCGACACCCTGCCCATGAACGTGTGTGGCTCGCAGGCGGTTTCTCCGGTCATGGCTTCAAGTTTGCAAGTGCCATTGGGCAGATTCTATCCGACTTGGTGCAAACGGGGCACACCGATCAGGATATTAGCAGGTTCGCCCTATCCCGTTTTCGTTAAGTACCAGCTGGGTGGATGAATATATGTATGTATGTCTAAAATAGCTACTTTCCTTGAGGGTGCAGTGTTGCTTAGAGCACTGCACCTCCAAGAAAAAAGGACACGTAATAACGTTTAATTCATGCGTACTCACACTAATTAACTTTGACTAGGCTCCATTGCTGATTGGCCCCGCCATTGTCGGCCCACTGAATGGTTGAGGCACCCGCGGTTAGAGACCCTTGATTGATGTCAACCGTCAGGCCACTGTTTCGATTCGCAAGTACCACATATCCTCCCACATCAATTGGCAGCCATTGCTGATTGTTGCCCCCGTTATCCTGCCACTGAATCAGAGCGGCTCCGCCTTGTGTGGAACCCGAATTCACATCCAGCAAAAGCCCACTGCCCACATTGCGGATGTTGTAATATCCGTTACCTGCGGACTCCAGCTTCCACTGCTGGTTGGCTGCTCCATTATCATTCCACTGAATGATTGTTGCCCCACCCGTAGAAGAAGCACCGTTAACATCGAGTGCAAGTCCACTATTGCGGTTGATTAATTTGTAGATGGCCCCGGATTCATATCCTGTACCGCCATTGTAAGTTGCACCGGAAATGACGTAGGTTGTGACCGAATTGGCCTTTGCCGTAGCGGTAAAGGTTTTGTTTTGCACCGAAATATTGGTCAGTTGCTGCAACTTCTCCGTTGAAGAGGTCCGATATACTTGAGCAGACGTGCCTGTGTTCGTAAAACGACTGAGATCATAGGTTACCGTTGTATCCGTCGATTCCGAATTGGTTGTAACCAGTACTACTTTGCCGGAAGCTGCATCATAGGCTGCAAGGGTATTGGCATCACTCATGCCGATAATCTTGTACCCAGGACGAATAAATTTGCTGTAATTGCCCATGACATAATATTTTTGGTTCACGGTGTAACTGGTCGTTTGTGTATTGTTCAACACGTTCTTGAAAAATCCCCATCCTTCTGCACTATCGACGGCTTGCCAATACACCCATCCACTTGCGCCCATATTGCGAATATCCTTGAGGATGGTACGTGACATGGTAAGTCCACTTGCATCCCCGTCTCCATATTCCGAGGTCCACAGATGTTTGCCCGCAGACGTCGCTGTGTTGCGCAAAGCAGTACGATTGCTTCCGCCATACGTATGAGTGTTGATCTGAGTGATCGCTGATTTAACCGCATTACTGTAGCTGTTGAACGACACATTGGTATCATCGATACTGTATTCTTCCGGTGCGCTCAGCTTTGTGGACAGGCCCTTTGCATTCAACGAAGCTTGTACCTGACTCAGAATTGTGTTCTGATCCGCCCGGTCAAAGTGCATGCCCTCCTGGTCATTGCCCTGCTTCCACCATGTCGAGATCGGTTCATTCAGCGGAGTTACACTATCAAATGTGATCCCCCAGTTATCCCGAAAATGCTTCACAACCTCAGTTAAGTAATCGGCAAAATCATCGTAGTAATCGGGCTTGAGGTTGTTACCACCATTGGCCGAACCGGACACATTACCACTGATCGTCATCCAGTAAGGTGCGGAATTCGCAAAAGCTTCGATGACATTCACGCCTTGCGCTTTGGCAGCTTGCAGCATATAACGCTGGTTCGCATCTGCATTCCAGTCATACACACCGGGAGAAGGCTGGTAACCAGGAACGGCTTTGCGATATTCAAGGATATTGGACGCTGGATTATCCCCGCCTCCAATGTTGTACCGCAGAATATTCAGCCCCAGTCCGGTATTTGCATTGAACATTTTCTCCACATACTCATCCCGATTGGAATATTCTCCAACCACTTTGCCCCACCACGCGAGGGATGTTCCCCAGCCTTCCATCGTCTGATATTGCTTCGATGGATCGGCAACAGCCGTGTAGGCTCCCGCAGCAGATACCTCTGTTCCCAGACCCAAACTGCCTGTTAGCAGGCTTCCTGCCAGCAACAGCGAGCTCATTCGTTTTAACCACTTCATCCGCTTCACTCCTTATCATTTTTCAAAACACGAACACCCATTATTGCCCGATCTCTCGGAAGGTCGCGTCTGACTTATCGAGTGCGGTAACGACAGCTTCCAATTTCAGTACGTTATTATAATGTCTCAGGTACAGGTTCGGATTACTAAACGAGGTATACGATGTCCAACTAGCATTAGCAAGTCCATTTACACGTTTGAACGTGGCGTCATTTCGGAATGTAGTGCTGCCGTCATTTTTCACGAGTGTGATGCTGCCATTATTATTGCGCAGGAAATAACCCGGATAATTCATGGACTCAAACGAAATGCCTGTTGCATTTGACAGCCCAGGAACGATACGGAATTGTGCATCTTCCGCCGGACTGACATTGGCATCAATCCGTGCCTGATAGTTGTAATGACGAATGAAGCTGCCTGGTACATTGAATGACTCCAACTTGCGGATATCCCCCGGTTGTCCGGACTCTTTCAATACGGTCATATGCCGGACGAGTCCGGTAAGACCTGCAATCTCTTGTTTGGCACCCCAAGTCTGGAAGTTATCAGCAGAGTCGCTGTAATAATATTTTTGTGTTGCATAGCCGTCAAAGTAGATTCGCCATGAACCATTATCCAGCTGAACAAGCGCCGGACCTTCCACCCAAGAACCCCAACCTGCCCAATCCCCTGTACCTTTAAAGGTATAAGGACCCGTTAGCGAGGTTGCTGTCGCATATTCAATGTATTTGGTGGTCTCGTTCTTGGTAAAAGCATGATAGGTTGAGCCTGTCTTCACGATAAAAGTGTCGATATAATTGGGAGCAATGCCTGCCAGTTCAGTAGGTGCAGACCATGAGGTAGATGTTAGATTGCTGCCTGAAGCTGTGAGTACATAAGGTTTGAAATTCTGATAGTTGCCTGGTGAGAGGGACACGATAATGTTCAGACTGCCGTTGCTGTCTTTGAACCATTCTGGTGCCCAGGTGTGTGCAATTGTGGTAGGTGTGGATAATGTAATATTACGGACAAATGTCCAGTTTACCTTATCCGGGCTGGAGGCGATGCCAATGGTGTTACCCGACCAGTTCGTGGTGTAAACAACGTAATATAGACCATCTGTGTGCTTCATGATGCTGGGATCGCGGATCAGATCGGCCGGAGGTGTATAGGCTGGCCCTTTTAGCAAACCATAGTGGGTTGCATTATACGATTCATAGATGTACATATTGGACTCACTTGTGTTCGTAAAAGCGGATATCGTATATACACTTGTCGCTGCTCTGGCTGTATTGGGGAATAACATTGTTAATAGAAGTAATGTTCCGAGCAGCAGAATCATTCCACCCTTGAAACCTTTGGACTTTCCTACTCTTACTCCTACTCCTCCTATTCCCTCTTCCTTCTTCGTCAACATTGGGTCATCTCCTTATCCATGAGTGATGAACAGAGGAATACCTCACTGTATTACCAAAGACAAAGCGTACCTGGGACTGCCACTGATGAGCAATACCTCACAACTACCTGTTCAAATTCCAATTACATGAAGCATCACTCCCTTCACAGATCATGGATGAACACTCTTTATATATGTAAACGGTTACAATTAATTAAACTACAAGTGTTACCTTAGTTCGTTGTACCAACCTGATCACCACAGCTCCCCCATTCCCTTAGCTAATTCACTCACAAGACTGAATCCAAAGATTCACAAGCTCGAGTTATTTGACTAAGAAAATGAGGTAGTGTGACTGTAGTAAAAAAGGTGAAATGCTGCGCCCAACTCGAACTATCTCGATCCAGTTATTGTTCTCAACCATAGTTGGATCGGTAAGACAGCTATCGATCCATACATGAACTATTCCACCACAACCCACGGATAACGGGATAATGCGCCCAACAGGAATCGTACCCGTTCTGGTGTTCTGCCTTCTTCATCGAACAAAAGTAATTCATTCTCTTCCTGTAGCCATGCTACTGGAATTTTGTAATCCTCTTGCGGACCAATCTGCCAGTAACGGCCCAGATGATGTCCGTTTAAGTGAATGGTTCCTTTGCTCATTCCGGTCAGGCGAAGCATCAGGTTCACCTTATGGTGCTCGGAAATAGAAGGTTTCGCGAAACGCCAGCGGTACCAGACCGGCTGACCATACGATCCTCGGACTGGAGTATGATTGGATACAGGGTGAAATTTCTCACTCAATGTAGCACTATTGACCGATTCATTCGTGGTGTCGGGCACCAGATTGGCAGTACAATTGCCACCTGCGGCGATACCAGGCTGTCCTGCACGCTGGATTGACCCCTGTGCTCCAGGATGGATCGATTCCTGTCCTACCTCGTAGCTCTCCCATTGTTGCGGAAGCAATGCATCCGTCCCTGCCATACGCCAATCCTTCAGTTCTCCCTGACTCGGATATGTGATCAGTTCCAGTCGATTCAGCGAAGAGCGGCTATACGGCATTTCCAGTGTATTTGTCTCTCCGGTCTTGATATACAAGGATATGTCTAACGTCTGGAAGGCAAACCAATCCTGATATCCTTCCATCGGAACTTCGATGCCATTGATACAAAGACCTTTGCTCAAGGCACCCACAAGAATCGCCCGATCCATGCTATCCAGTGTAAAGCTTCTGCTCAGCAGTGGAGATTCTTGGAGAGAGTTCACCTCATCGAGATGCACAAGTCCACGCTCCATACGCCAATCCCGACGAATATCCTGAACCTTGCCATCCAGATACACAGCACCAGCCAGACCTTTGCTCTCACCCAAATACGGGGAGAAGTTCAATCTGCCCATATGCTGTACCAGAATCTGAAGTGTATTCTTCCCTTTGGCCACCTGCAACTGCACACCTGCTGCCCCTACCTGACGAACCAGTGCCTGCTGAACACCATTAACGATGATTCTGGCAGTATCCTGGATATCCGGCAAAATGAGGTTAGTGACCCCTTCGGTTGGACTCTCGAAATCACATTCGTACAATAGATAACCAAAATCTTGTCCGTATCGGGAAAAGTCTTCTGGTTGTCCACTCGCCGGACGCTGCTTCGCAGTTAACGTAACACGTGACAGCTCAGGAGAATCAGACAATGTCGGCGCACTCGGTAATGTCCACGGAAGCTGCTGCTGTTTGCCTGCAATAGGCTTCTCGCTGGTATAGAACTCGTGACCTGTTAACGTCCGTTCTCCATCGGTCCAGTCACCAAGCAGCGTAATTGTGCGATCTGGGTCAGTAATCATACCCTTGACCTGACCAGTTGGCAATACGTCCACGTCATCGAAACCGATCACATAACGTAGTCTCTTCTGATCTGTTGCTTCCAATCGCCATGTTCGATTCATCGTCTCTTGATCCAGAATGACGAAACGGATCGGTGTGCCGTTTGCTTCCAATTGGATCATTCCCGGCTCTTGGAAATGGAACAAATCGAAGCGGTATACGTTCCTGGCTGAATCATGTTCGACCAGCACTTGCACTGTACTGCCCGTGACGTTTAATACCTCGGCTTCCAGTTCAACAACAGAACGCTGCCCGGCAGCCGCCACGATGAACAGAGTCAATTCTCCATTTATCATTTCATTGCCCGTAATCATCGTACCCGCAGTCAGGTATACGTGTTCAGCAATCTGTACTCGATCCAGCAAAGGAACAATCTGTCCTGGATTCAGCGATACGGGAAGAGTACGGCCTTCCTCCAAAGTAATGTGCATCGTCTCGCGTTCATCCTTGTGACTCTCCAGGAACCAAATCTTCTGGTTGTCAGCCTGTCTGCCTCGTACAGATATGCCTTCAGGATGACGTACAACGATCTGTTCTTCTGGAATTTCCTCTGTTTCCATCAGAAGGGCCCCGAAAGCATGGACGAAATAGGACAAATTCTTGGTTACTGCATATTTCGGTGTCACCCGTCCATATTCGTTCAGCGGTGCATCATAGTCATAGGACGTAATCATGAAGATGTCACTGCTACCCATCGTTCTGCCGCCATATCCACCAAAGTTCGTGCCACCATAGAACATGTAGTTACTGATTCCGGTATACCCGGCGCGCAGGATTTCCATGATACGTCTCTCTAGTAAAGGGGCTGTCTTCTGAATGGCTGAAGGTCCTCCCCAATTCTCAAACCATCCGGTCCAGAATTCCGTGACCATCTTCGGGGTGTCCGGCTGTTTGGCTCGGAGTTTCTCATAATGCCCGTCAGCACCTGACCAGAAATTAGCCCCTTCGATCGTGCCTTCCGCCCCGCCAACGCAAGTGATCAGTGTAGCGTCAATGCCACGTTGCAACAATCCATCTCTCAGCGTATTCATATGGTCACTTGCAGCAGCGTCATCCATCAGATACCCGTATTCATTTTCCACCTGAACCAGAATGACCGTGCCCCCGGCGGATAACTGGCGCTCCCGAATAATCGGCACAAGCTGGTCAAAATACAAATTGACATAGTGCAGATACGTCTCATTGTTTTCCCGGAATTTTACGCCGTCCTTCGTACCAAGCCAGTATGGAAAGCCGCCAAAATCCCATTCTGCACAGATAAACGGACCCGGACGCGCGATGACCCACATGCCCAGTTCTGCGCACAAATCCAGAAATGCTCCGCAATCGTTGTCCCCTTCAAAGGACCACTGTCCTTCTTCCGGTTCATGCACATTCCACGCAAAGTAAGTGTCGATGCAGTTCATACCTGCCAGCTTCGCCTTCAGCAGAACCTCACGCCATTCCTCCTTCGGCATACGGAAATAATGGATCGTGGCACTGTTCAGAAATACACGCTCTCCGTTTAGGAAAAAGCTGCGTGCATCGTATGTTAATTCTGATAGAACACCATTCTCAGCCCTTGCGATGTTCTTCTCCTGTTCCTGCAGCAAAAGGGATGCTTTCTTTGTCAAAGTTATCCCCTCCTTCTCTTTATTTAGGTTCATATGTCCTGTAACTAATTTAAGGTGAACCATATCCGTTAAACTAAAAGCCATTTACACGGGTACTACGATTACAGAACAACTTTCCGATCGCTGTTATCCCCAGATTTTTTTGATTCCCTTTTCTCAAAGGGAAAATCCGGGGATAAAGGCGCACGCTCCGCTTCTTCAGGTCCTTTCTGTCCTCTCCGTTCGGTGTAAATGTTTAGTTCAATTTATATAGGTTCATATGTCCTGTAATCTTTTAAAAATATGAGTTCAACTAATGAATATTTACACTGCACACTTCGATGACAGAACAACCTTCCGATCGCTGTTATCCCCAGATTTTTTTGATTCCCTTTTCTCAAAGGGAAAATCCGGGGATAAAGGCGCACGCTCCGCTTCTTCAAGTTATTTCTGTCCTCTTCGTTTCTGTGTAAATGATTAGTTCAATTTATATTGTTCATATTCACACCAGCACTCAGATGACCGAACAACCTTCCGAGTACTATTATCAGTTCCCCTGCAACGTCACGTCTTCCAGTACAACCGTTGTGATGGAATTGTCGGCCGTAGGCACTTCAAGTCCGTTGGCATACACCGGGATGTCTTCAAGCTGTTCCATGTTCCGTTCCGGTGAAGTTTGATACACCTGAGCGGTGGATGATTTTCCATATGCATACCCTTCCAGTTCAAACGCCGTTGTACCCGCTGACAATTCGTTACGAATCACCAGCACCAGTCTCTGACGTTCCGCGTCATAGGCAGCCAGTGTGCGTCCACCATCCGTTGGAATAATCGTCGCGCCGGGACGAATAAACTTTGTGAACTGGGCCATGCCGTAATACTGTTTGGTCATCTCGTACTGCTCTTCTCCGTTGAAATTGGCATGAATGAATCCCCAATTGTTATTGGCGCCTTCATCTTCAACGGCCTGCCAGTATACCCAGGCGGATGGCTGCATGATTTTCAGATCAAACATGATCCGCTCCGCCAACTCCTGCACCGAGGTCATATCCTCATGACTGTGCGGCTCGCTGCCGCCGGTTCCGTACTCCGACATCCACAGCTTCTTGCCCTGGCGTTCTGCCAATGTGCGCAGCTCTTCCATTTTGCTACCATTATAGGAGTGGGTATTGATCTGCTGGATTACGTCCAGCGTGTCCTGATCATAGAGGTTGAAATTAAACACCGTCTCATCAATGCTGTTATCGTCCGCGGCACTAATGACGGTTCCATCCAGTCCTTTGCTCTTCAACGATGCAGCAACTTTCTTGATAATCTCGGCCTGTTTCTCATTCGTAAAATGACTGCCTTCCTGCATATTGCCCTTCTTCCACCAGTCGGAGGAAGGTTCATTGAGTGGATTCAGTGTGCGGAAGGTGATCCCCCACTCGTCCCGATAATGCTTCACGACTTCAGTCAAATAATCGGCAAACGCATCATACTGGTCGTCACGCAGATTATTGCTGCCATCCACAGCTCCGGTAACGGATCCACTGATCGTCATCCAGTAAGGTGGTGAATTGGAGAATGCTTCGGCAATGTTCACACCACGCTCCATCGAACCTTGTAATACAGCCCGCTGACCTGCATCAGCATCCCAGTCCCACTCTCCAGGTTCAGGCTGGAAGCCAGGTACATCCCCGCCGGGACGAAGGGCTTTCATCTCCGGATTTTCCTCACCGCCAATATTGTAACGAACGATGTTCAGACCTAATCCTTTCTCCGGGTCAAAGACCAGATCCATCACTTCACTAACCTTCGCCTGATCCTTCCATCCGCCAAGATCGTTGGCCCACCAGGCAAGTGACGTACCCCAACCTTCAAAATGATCATAGGATTGGTCCAGCTTCAGACGTACCGGTTCCCCTTGGAACTCAAGTGTTTTGGATGATTCATTGGCAAAATGATTGATAACAATTCCTCCTCCTGCCAGCAGCGCAATCAGAGCGACACCCATGAGGATATAACTCCGTTTGCCTCTGCTGCGTTGTTCTTTATGCGCCATGGGCTATACAATCCTTTCTCCATGTACGTTGATTACTCCATTGACCTTGAACATCAAGTTCAGCACATACAACCACTACAGACACTTCGGTTACTTGATTCCGCTGCTTCCGCCGCTAATGTTGGCTTCATAGACATAACGCTGTCCGAACAGATATACCAGCACCATCGGAATGGTGAGGAACAGGGAAGCAATCATCACAAGGTTCCATGGCGGCATCTGTCCGCCACCTACCGTAGTCAACAGCTGCACCCCAAGTGCCAGCGGCATTTTCTCCGGATCATTGATATAGATGAGCGGCCCCATGAAGTTGCCCCAGTTATAGGAGAATGAGAAGATCGCAATGGCCGCTAGTATCGGATAAGTCAGTGGCATGATGATCTTCCAGTAGATTCCCGGGTGCCCCATACCGTCGATCATGGCGGCTTCATCCAGTGATTTTGGAATACTCATGACGAACTGCCGAATCAGGAATACGTTGAACGCTCCGGCGAAGAAACTCGGTATGATCAGCGGGTAAAATGTATTAATCCAGTCCAGGTGACGGAAGATGATAAACTGCGGTACCATCGTCACCTCACCCGGAATCATCATCGTACTGAGCAACACAATAAACAGGAAACGGCTGCCTTTTGCCTTGATTCGGGCAAAGCCGTAGGATACGATCGAAGCTGATAATACCGATCCGACAATCGTAAAAACGGTTATGATGACCGAGTTTTTGAGATACGTGCCAAGATTGTTATTCGTGAAGATCGTATAAAAGTTCGACCATTGGAACTCCATTGGTACGAAGGTAAAAGCTGATTTGACGGTTGTTGCGTCACTTGCCAGTGCAATAGAGATCATGTACAGGAAAGGCGAAGCAAGCAGCACCCCGACCAGAATCAGAAAAATATAGGATATCGTCTTCTCCACAGTGGATGGATTACTCATTGGCTTTTCCCTCCTCGTAGTGCACCCATAGCGCCGATGAACGGAATACAACGAGTGTCAACGCCATGATGATGATGAATAGTACCCAGGCAATCGCCGATGCATATCCCATTTTGTAGAATTGGAACGCATTCTGGAACAAATAGGGAACAACCATCTGGCTTGAATTGTCAGGTCCCCCGGCAGTTACGATGAATACCTGCGCGAAGGTCTGGAGCGCTCCAATCATGCCAGTCACGAGATTGAAGAAAATGACGGGAGTTAGCATTGGGAATGTAATATGGAAGAACGATTGTGTACTCTTCGCTCCATCAATGGCAGCGGCCTCGTACAGCTCCTGCGGAATGCCTTTCATCCCTGCAAGCAGCAATACCACGCCACCACCTACACCCCATAAGGACATGAGAATCAATGCAGGCTTAACCCAGTTCGGATCAAGAAGCCAGGCGGGACCCTGAATACCGAAGATCGCAAGTGCCTGGTTGATCAACCCTTCCGTCGGTGCAAGCAAGTGGATGAAGAGCAATGAACTCGCAACCACCGGAACAACCGACGGCAGATAGAACAGAATACGGAAGAAGGTGATCCCTTTGATTTTTTTGTTGAGGTAATATGCAATCCAGAGCGAGATCGACATGCCCAGCGGAATGGATATTAGCGCATAGAAGAATGTATTGCCGACGGATTTCCAGAAGATCGGATCATCGGTCAGTAATGTTTTGTAGTTGTCGATACCGATGAATTCAGGGGACTGGAACAGATCCCAATTCGTGAAGCTCATATAGATGGAAAACAGGATCGGACCCAGGGTCAGCCCCAGAAACCCGATCAGCCAAGGCGAGATGAAGATGTAGAACCATTTCCCGTCCTTTTTTCTCACGTTAAGCCCTCCCATGACGCAGAGAGCAGATGGAACCCGCATTCACGCCGATTCCACCTGTCCTGCTGTCGCTGCTATTTGTGCATGTTCAGAAAAATCCTCTATTTGTAGAGTCTTTCCAGTCCACTCTGAATTTCGGTTACGGTATCATCAAGCGAGGCTTTGTTGTTGAAGTAGACACCCAGCTTATCGTTAATGAGCTTCATCATTTCGTTCCATTGCGGGTTGAATGGTTCCGCATAGATCGTTGATTCACTGAACGCAGCCATGTTGATTTTTTTGCCGCCATATTCTGCGTTCAGGAATTCATCACTGGAAAGACCTGCTTTGGTTGCAGGAGCATCCTGACCGGCTTTGACCATTGGCATCTGTGCTTCCGGTGTGGTCAGTGCTTCAATTACTTTGAATGCTTCTTCCTTGTGTTTGGAAGCGTTGGTAATCGTTAACCCGTTAAAGAATGCGTTTGTTTCGCCCCATACCGGAGAGATATCCCAATTAATGCCTTCCACCTTGGCAAGTGAACCGATGTTCCAGAACCCTGTCGTTTCCATGGCGATCTTGCCTTGCGCGAACAGCGGATCGGCTCCGATATTCCCCATGTCGGCAATCTCGGTTGGCGTTGGTCCCGCACCGTGTGTGAAGGTCAGATCATTCATGAATTGTAATGCTTTCCGCACAGGCTCTGTATTAAAGGTTGGTTTGCCACTCTCATCGAACAGTGAGCCACCGTTCTGGTAGATCAGCTGCATCCATTGCGGCCACCAGCTGCCAGGGTAGTAACCCCATTGAGTCGTCTTGCCGTTCTCCTTCACCGTCAGCTTCTGAGCTGCCGCCATCAGATCGTCCTGCGTCCAATCTTTGGTTGGATATTCCACCCCAGCCTTGTCGAACAGATCTTTGTTATAAAAGAGGACCATCGCGCCTGCCCGATCCGGCAAACCAAATTGTTTGCCATCATACTTCATCAGGTTGGCAATATCATCGGAATAACGCTCGGACATGTTCACATTGTTCGCCTGAATCATGTCATCCAGGGGTATAATCTGATTCTTGGAGGCGTAAGCCTGATAGTTCTCGGCAATCATCATGATGTCCGGTGCCGTTCCTCCGGCGATCATGGTCTGTACCTTCTGGTCATAATCCCCTGCAACCACGTTCAGCTTCACGTTAATATCGGGATACGTCTGCTTCACAATGTCGAGTCGTTCCTGATAAATTTTCTTCTCATCCTCTGAGCCCCAGATTGTCATGCTCAAATCAACCTTGCCACCGGACTCACTGGAAGAACCGTTTTTACTCCCACTGCTACAGGCTGTCAGACCCATTACCATGACCAGCATCAATAACGAAATGACCTTTAAACTTCTTCTCATACGTTACGCCCCCTTGATATAATGAATGGATGACTACACTGAAACCCGTTTCATGAAATGGGTTTCATTAAGCTGAAACATAAAACCCGTTCCACTTTATGAAAGGGGTTTCATTCACGCACTCATTATATTTCACCCTTCGAGGAAATGTCAACGCTTTCTTTTCCAATTACAGGCCCCTTTATCTTGCAGCAGGTCCTGTACTTTGACGCACAATCAGCTCCGGTTGCAGAATGATCTGCTTCTTCGGTTTGCCTTGGTTAATCAACTCATGCAGCACATCCACAGCCTGTTTGCCAAGCTGATACGTGTTCTGGGATACAGTTGTCAGTTCCGGTATAACGGCACTGGCGAGCGGCGTATCATCAAAACCTACAATGGATATATCTTTCGGAATCGAGAGCCCATGCTCAATCGTCGACTTGATCGCACCAATCGCTGTGTTGTCATTCACGCAGATGACTGCGGTGGGTGGATTGTCACGATCCAGCAGTTTGGACATCTCCCGTTTGCCGTCGTCGATGGAGAAGCTGCCGAGCAGTTGCCGTTCTTTTGGTATTTCGAGCCCATGCTCCCGAAGTTTCTTCTGCACAGCTCTGACCTTGACCATGGTGGTGGACAACTCTTTCAGACCGCCAACAAAGGCGATATCGCGATGCCCCAGTTCAAGCAAATGCTCAGCTGCAAGGGCTGCCCCTGCACCTTCATCCGTGTATACCCGGTGGAACCCACCTTTGGCAATATTGCCATTGACCAGCACGATCGGCATACGTTTGCCCATATCAATCAATTCCTGAGCCATGTCATCCGGACAGACCTGCATGTTAATACGCCCGCCGAGAAAAATAATCCCGTCTACCCGCTTCTCTCGCAGGATGGACAAATATTCAGATTCCCTGTTGTAGTCGCCTGCGGTATTGCACAGAAAGAACGTATACCCCAATCCGCGAGCCTCATTCTCCGCGCCCCAGAACACTTCCGGGAAGAAGGGATTGGTAATGTCCGGCAGGATGATGGCAATGGTGCCCGTCTCTTTTTTGATCAGACTGCGCGCCTGCGCGTTGGGCTGAAACTGGTGTTTTTCAATGATGGACATAATCTTCTCTCGGGTGCTTGCACGCACAGGTGCCGTATCATTCAGTACCCGGGAGACCGTCGCTACAGATACATTTGCTTCTTTGGCGATGTCGTATATCGTGATCGGTGTCATAGCGGAACCTTCCTTTTTCTCTAATTTTCCCTATTTTCCCTGCTTATCATACCAGATAAGGAATGGCGATGAAATGGGTTTCATTGATGGGCGAATGATTTCACACTGAACCCATAGAAATTCCGGGTATAACATTCATACGTAAATTGTTCGTTGCATTACGCATTAGCGTCAATATTTTTACAGGACATGTTTGCTTTTCTTTATTTCACCTTCTAATCTGCGTTTATGGTCCATATATTAAATTGTAAGCGAATTCATTGGAGATTAGAGGAGTGTGAACGACGTCATGATCATTCAAGTCAGTCCGCTGGCAGAAGCAAGACTTACTGAAAAGCTGGGAGATCGACCAGGCTATTTCAAATTGTTTTATGATACCGATGGATGCGGTTGTGACGGAATTGCGGTACTTCTGATCTTAAACGAGCCGGATAGCGATGATGTTACCGTAGAAGCGGGGTCGCTTCCCTTTGTAATCAACAAACAGCAGCAGATTTACTTTGAACCGTCTCTGCGTCTGCAATCCGAGCACAGTTTCCCTTCGTTTCGATTGAGCAGTGATTCCATGATCTATGGCAGTAACGTCAAAGTCCATGATTTACGAGATACCGCAGACGTAGCCCCTCAGCCCACTGGATGGTTTGTACGATAAACGTTGAATTTGCACTATAATCAAAACCTCCCAAGCCCAGATGTCATGTGGGACGGGAGGTTTTTTATCAATTTTAATGAGTTTATTAGGCACTATTCTTGTAAACATTTCATGTGAGCTAACGTTTGCTGTCAGTTCAATATTACTAAAATTACTTCACAACAATTTCAATCGGATTCATGGTTAAAGAGATATCCGCGGTCATATCCACAATGAGATTTTGTTTCCCTTTCTTGGTTACCATAAATTCATCTTCAACCTCAACCACTTGACCTGATTTAAATTCAGTTACATATCCCACATCCGTATAATTACGCTCCTCGCCACTACCGGAGAAGGAGAAACGAATTATAGGTTTTCCATGGGAAACTTCAACGGGTTTCATACCTGTATATTTTAATGTTCCTTTTACTTTCAATGTCTCACCCGTACTTAAAACTGTTGGTGTTGTGACTTCGAGAATAAAATCAGTTGCTACTACACGTTCAGTAACATTATCCTCATTTTTATCGGTTGATGAACACCCAGCTATTGTCATGGATACCGCTAATACCAACATTAAGATGTTATTACTCATTTTAATAATTTGATCTCACCTCTCTCATACTCTAACGAATGATGTATAGAAAGGGTTGCTCAATTTGTTCCTTGATTTTCCTGAATCATAGCTTACTGTTAGTTCAATCCTGTATCACACGAATTCAATTAACTTCTTATCTATTTCTGCGATATCACCAATTTCTGATGTACCATCCCAAAGTACAATTGAAGAAGCTTCATCGTTTTCAACAAAATCATCAAGTTGGCACAATTCACCCATGAACAGAGCTCCATACTCCATCCGCTCGGGTCCATGAAAACTTGGCTGGAGTCTGAACTTCATTAGCCCTTTGAATTCAGCCGAATTAATATTTTGATTGGTTTCCTCAAACAATTCTCTAATTACACATTGCTTTGCATTCTCTCCAGCTTCAATAATACCACCTGGAAGTTCCCAGTTGTTTCTCCACTTATTATGCATGAATAGATACTTCCCTTCGCACTTCACCACAATTAGAGCATGTGTTAGTGGAGCATCCAGTGTGCTTGTAATGACCTTATCGTACTCGATACGAATAAATTCCAAAAAAATGTTACCTCTTGAATCTGTCATGATTGCCATTTTTACTCCTCCATTTCTTTTGTAACAAAAATAAAAAAACGCGCTAGACCTAAGTCCTGCGCGTCATATATCACAGGATGGGAAGCGCGAATAGCGTTAACCCACCCCCAATTTTTCAGGAATGTATTAACACTTTTCATAATGGTGTGATTGTTTTAATTCTTGAATTAACATCGGCCATTCTCCTAATCATCAATATATGGAAATAATACCCACCTTAGTGCTTTAGAGTCAAGTATATAATTTCGCTCATTTACCAACTTCCGTCTAATAAAGTATTCACCTTTGATTCATGGTCTCTCTGTGCGCCGTTTTGAAATTTGATGTGAAAGAAGAAGGGAATAAGTAGAATAATATTGAACAACTACATAATCATTAAAATAATCGATGAACATATAAATGAGGTTGGCAAAATGAATAATGATAGAAACTGGACAGTTTTATTTATTGGTGGAGCATCAGGAATAGGTAAATCAAGTATTGCTTATGAGATTGCTCGATATTATGGTGTGAATGTCTTGGAAGTAGATGATGTTCACCTATCCGTAAAAACAGTTACAACAAAGGAGCATTTTCCTGTAATTCATTATTGGGATTCTGATATAGATGGGAAATACTTTGGAGTTGACGGCACGGTAAACTGGCTGATTGATGTCAGCAAAGAAATGGTTCCAGTATTAAAAGAGCTTGTACACCGGCATATTGAAGATAAATTACCTATCATTATTGAAGGCGATTTTATCTATCCCGAATTAACATTATCTTTCGATAACCCACAGGTGAAATCAATATTTGTACATGAATCAGATAAAAATCAAATAGTGCAGAATTTTTTAGCAAGAGAAGGTGGCAAATTACAACATGATAGAGCTGAAGTAAGTATTTCATATGGAGATTGGATAGCAGATACCTGTAAGAGGAATGGAATTGAATTGATTGAATCAAGACCTTGGAATACTACTTTAAAAAGAGCAATAAAGTGCTTATTGTAGCTCTATGGAAATTAATGGAACTTATTGAACTAAACTGCCCATTAGTTGAATAAAAGCAGCCAATCAAAAATGATCGGCTGCTTTCTTTGTTTTTTTCAGCTAACGTTCCCGCTAGCTTAAGAGTAATTCACTTTTTTAATTGAGTCATCTTTTTCAGGAGTACCGCAGTGCAAACAGATATAACACTGGCTAAGTATAAAAGAGCATATGCTATGGCAGCATAATATGTAAGTTCAGCTTCAATATCGGAGCTTGTAAGAAGCAGAATAATGGAGAAGCCAACAACAAAAACTACAGTACCTAACAGAACATTTTTAATTCCTTCTTTCACATACTCACCTCCCAGGGATTTTTGACAGTTCCCGACCTGCTATTTTAGCATTTATAATTTTTCCTCCCTTAGGCTATTCTCGATTGTGATCTAGCCCTTTCCCAAAACAAGTCTTTTGGTTGTATGATTCGAAAAATTCGGAATGAATATCCAGTGTTTTAATAGTGAGTAGATATCCATTTATCGTGTTAGTAATCATTTCAATTTCAGATACATTGTATGAAGTTATATCCATTTTCGAAATGATCACTTGCTTACTAAGCACTTTTGATAAAGAAGAGGTAATTTGTTTCTTTATATCGTCATTTAAACTTTCAAACTGGAGTACAAGGTTTTCAAGGTCATCCTTGCTATCTTTCATAAAACTGTGGGATTGGATAGCACTATGCTTTGGAGATGAAGACTTGATAGCATAAATCTCAATGATGTCATCTATATTAAATTTAAAGTTTATACCTTCTTCTGTTTCAACAATTAGGTAGCCTTCCTTTAATCCTTTAGCAACACCACGGAAAAATTCATCTCGATTATTAACTTTAAATACTACAGAATGTTGTTCTTTAACTGTCATCTCAATAAATTGTCTCTTATTCATCATATTATGCAATGTGCTCCCCTCCCTTTTAAAGATAAAGTATTCTATATGAGATGGTATATTATTCCATTGTCCTTACACTAACCTGCCCGTTAGTTCAATAAGTTAGATGAACAGTATCGTCCGGGTCTGCACCAGCTGATCCCCATAGTTCCCCTTCAACGCGATAACCGCCACCACTCCATTGAAGCAAGTAGTCTCCAGTACTCATACCCTGTGTGAAACCTTCTTTACTATCTATCCAATCCAAAGATTCCCCGGGAGCAATCGTTCTAGCGAAATACAATTTACTAGTATCTAAGTGCGTTAAACTAACATTGACTTCATGGCTACTATTGTTTTTCATAAGCAGTTTTATATGTACAAATTCCGGATTTACGGAAAAGGGTTGCTGTACCGTTGCGCCTCCAGAAGCAATATAGTGGGAGGGCTTGCTCTCTTGTTCGCTTAAAGAATTAGAAAGGGTTGTACTTTCGGACTTGCTTGATAATACACCAGATTTTGGAGTAGACATATTCTCATGAGTTGGACTTGTTGTATCACAGGCAGTCACGGTCGCTGTTGTTAAAGCTAATGCTACAACAGTAAAAAACAGTCTCTTTTTTTTCATTACTTCATTCCTCGTATTCTTTTATTAGTTATTCTAAAAACCTATAAAAATTCCTCGTTATGAACAACGCTATCAATCAATAAAAGTTACACCTGTAATTCACAAGATGGCATTGAGTTACCTGCCCGTTGCTGAACAAAAGCAGCCGATCAGGTTGATCGACTGCTGTCTGAGATTTATTGAGTTACCGTATAGTGTAACTAATGACGACTAATATAATTTGACACTTCAGTATCATCGAAAACCGAAATGCTTTTCAACTTCCAATAACATCTGATCTTTATTGGACTGAGATGTTCTCATAAACCATTTTAATTGATACTGCTCTGCTTGTTGCAGGTAATGATTCGATGCTCGAACCACCGTGTTTAATGTTTCGTCCCGTGCACGTTGTGGATCTGATAAATTAGGGAACACATCCTCCATGCCTCTCAGATGATCTCGATCCAGATACTCCGCTCGAATTAGGTCATCTTCTGCAAACATATAAACAACGCGATTGGGGTTAACAATCTCCCTTAGATAAGCAGGTTCCATAAAAGTATCTACTACGATTGGCTTCTCTTTCCCCATCTGTAACAAATCCAAAATAATAAACTCAACGCTTTCATCAAACACTGAATTTAACCAGTGACTTCTATCGTTCCCACGCCCTAAAAAGAACCATTCCCAATCAATGAAGTGTCGTAAAATTGCTGGATGATCCTGCGGATTAGCCTTTTTTTGATAATCGAAAGTGTGGTCATCGGAGGAATAATAATTCAGTTCCCATTTTGAAGAAAGTAAATTAGTCATCGTGCTCTTTCCGCCGCAAGGGCCTCCACATATCCAATAAACGTGATCTAGATATTCTCTTAATAGTCGGTCTGAAATTTTCATTATATAAATATCCCCCTTGTCTAAGATTATTTCTCAAAAGGGAGCACGTCTATTCTTGTTTGCACTAAATGTCCAGGTCGCTGGCATTCCCACACCGCCTTTCCGATCTTAATTTCCGATAAATTTATTCCTCGGAATCGCTTTTTATAAAGTAATTACCGTGAGAAAAAATCTGTTTGGTATCAGCAGTTAAATGATCTAAGTTATCCACCGTTTCCTTCTCGGAAATGAAGGCATCTTTCTCGGTTACCCTATTAAATGTTCCAAAAGATGTCGTTATACTACTGACATTTTCTAGAGCTCTATTAATTTCCTCTTCTGATAATTTTACTGCAGGACCAAAATCCGGATAGTTTGGATTATCCGCTTTAGCATCATCATAATAATTACTCGCATAAATACTCAAAGCAGTCACTGCAGAAACAGTCATTATAAATGCCGTACTGATAAAGAATTTTTTCATTGGAGATCACCCCTCAATCGTTTCTATAATGTGTGTGCATTCATAAATTCTTTGCCTTCAAGTTCAACTGGGCCTTTGTTTTAGTAGATACCAGACACAACAACTAATGATCTGTATACTGCAAAGCGTGAATCGGTGTACCTTTAGTGACTTCACCTGTCACCGTATTGATTTCTAGTGGCTCTACTAAAACCTTCCATCCATTTTCATTTTTGAAAATTTCATACGGGAGTGGTGGTGACTGTTCGTAGTCTTGTCCTGCATACTTTTGAACCACATAAAGTTGAACTTCATCCGTGTTGATTTGTTTGCTTTCCACAATTTCATACCCTGTAGTTGGATTGGTTTTAAAATCCTTCACATATCCTTCTTCACGACTTTTCTCATCCAAATAATTTGTATCTTTAGAATAGAACATCATTCCTTCTACATCCCTAGCAATGTAAGCCTGAAAGTACTCCGTTGCTGCTTCCATCGGAGTTTGGGCTACGACTCTTTCCGCAGTAGTAGTCGATGCTACTAAAATAGAACCAGCAACAACACCAGCAAGTAAAAGCGATACTATTCTTTTTCCTTTCATGGATTGAGGACTCCTTTTTTTTGTGAGAGAGTTGGTAATAATGATCAAATTTTATATAGACCTACTTAGTATAACGCATTGAATTATTGGAAAGTTTTTATATTTATGAGAAATTTGTTTACATCTATCTTTTAGCCGCTTTATCCAAACTCTTCTTTACGCCTACCTCACTTAATGTTAGATTTTATAACATATCATTATGAAAGCGAGTGGGTTGAAGATGGATCTGCAACAGTTATTGACTATCCCCATTCTCTCGAAAGCAAAGGTTATTGCCGGACATCGTGGCCTTGATCGCTTGGTGCAATCGATTAATATTATGGACGCACCAGATATTGTACAATTCCTGAAGTCGGGAGATATGCTGCTGACAAACGGTTATATCCTGAAAGACCGCCCTGATGCTCATCTTGGATTCATTACAGACATGCATGCAATTGGTTGTGCAGCGCTTGCTGTCAAGACACAGCGTTTCTCTCTTGAATTATCTCCGCAATTGCTTGAAACAGCCGACAGACTGGGCTTCCCGATCATCGAACTGTCTGAGATAGACAATACACTTGGTGAAATATTTCAACATTCGATCAGTGCCATCCTTCAGAACAAAACCCATGAGCTACACTACGCCTTATCTATTCACAAGCAATTTTCCACGATGGTGATGCAGGGAAAAGGCATACCCTCCATCGTAGATACGTTGTCTCAATTACTATCCTCACCTGTACTTCTGCTTGGTTCGAAGAAGCAGATTACGGCAAGCTCCCATTATGCACAACAGATGGATCACCAGTCTCTCGCCGCGCCCTTACTGACATTTATAGATGAGCATCCTTCCTTCCAAACCGCAATCTCGATCTGCCTGCTTACTGCTGATAAATATCGACACGCCGAGCTTCATCCCATTTTCACGGATCGGCACGAGGGCTATTTAATCGCACTATATGACAGTTCCGCAAGCTCTAAGCTCTCCACTCTGGCACTGGAGCAAGCCGTTAATGTGATCGGCCTGGAGTTAACCAAGAACCAAGCCGTCAAAGAGCGTTCCCGCCGTTACAAAAATGAATATTTCTCCGATCTCATTCAGGGTTTCATTCGTTCGGAACAAGAAGCGCTGCATCGCGGCAAGAAATATGGGCTGCAAGCCAAAGGAAGTTCCGTTCTGATCATTGCCAAAAAGGATGAATCCTTAGCGGGCATACCTAAACAGAACTCTACTTCCTCCGGGGAAGAGCGATTAATCTCGGAACGAGACGCTAATTATGAGCTGATTAAACAGGAATTCGCCAGATTGGATCTCTCCTTTGTCATGTTCACTAAGAACGACCAGTTCGGCATACTCGTTTTTTTGGCTGAATCGTCTTGGGACGAACACACCGTTGTTCAGCAGCTTGAGCGGATGGCGAGTAATCTGTATACAGAGTCGCAGCTCAGCCTATCCTTCGGCATAGGTAATTCCTACACCAATGTATTGGATATTGGACTCTCCTATAAAGAAGCAGTCAAGGCGCTCCAATCCGGTTATCAGATGCGAAAGACACGCTTCGCTCATTCCTATCAAACCATGGATATAAGCCGTCTGCTGCGCATGATCCCCCACGATGAGATGCTGCAGTTCCATCAAGAAACCTTTAAGCCCTTCAACGACCGAGATCCAAACGAGCGTAACGAGCTGATGAAAACCTTGTCCTCCTTCTATGAGAATCATTGCCAGATCGTTGATACAGCCAAAGAGCTGTTCGTACATCGCAATACAGTGATCTATAGGTTGGAGAAATGCGAGAAACTAACCGGCAGGAACATTAAGGACCCGATGGAGAGCCTGCGCTTTCGACTTGCCTTCGCACTTGAGTCCCTTTTGAATGTTAATCCAGCCCCTAGTGAAACTAATCATACGTCTTAAATCGAGAACGTGTCATGTTTAATGACACGTTCTTTAATTTTTCTTTTCATATTCAATTCATGTTCAATCTTCATTTGTGCATTTTAACTGATTTAATTCTATTTTTATGTTCAGAGTAACTAATGACAATTATGCAAACAGTCTATATGATTAGGAATATATTCATTAATGTCATGTTAATTAACATCAAATTACATCAAGAAACGAAAAAACATCAGGCTGTAGGAAAGGGGCTACCTATCATGGCTATACAGATACAAGGCGTATCCAAATCATTTGTCAGTGCAACTGGAGAAGATATTCAGGTCCTGGCTGAGGTTTCAATGCAAATCAAGAAACAGGAGTTCTTCAGTATCGTGGGACCGAGCGGGTGTGGCAAAAGTACGATTTTCAATATTATCGCAGGTCTGCTTAAGCCAACAAATGGCAAGGTTATCGTCTGTGGCGAAGAGATCGATCAGACCACCGGGCATGTCGGCTATATGATGCAGAAGGATCTGCTGCTTCCTTGGAGAAGCATCCTGGATAATGTCACGTTAGGCTTGGAAGTGAAGGGCATGTCCAAAAAGGATCGCGGCGATATTGCCATGGATTATCTGGATCGTTATGGCCTGGCCTCATTCGCAGAAGCCTATCCCTCCACACTATCAGGCGGTATGCGCCAACGTGTAGCCCTCATACGTACCCTCGTTACCCAGCCCGATATTATATTACTGGACGAACCCTTCTCCGCACTTGATTATCAGACCCGACTCATTCTGGAAGATGAAATCTTGTCCATTCTCAAATCCGAGGGCAAGACAGGCGTTCTGATCACGCATGACATTGAGGAGGCCATCGCCATCTCCGACCGTATTGCCGTTATGAGTAAACGACCAACAACTGTGAAGCAGGTGTATGACATTGGTCTCGCCTCGCAATATGGCTCAGCACTGAAAGCCCGCTCCGACCAGAAGTTCAAACAATATTTTGAATCGATCTGGTCAGAGCTTGATATCCAAATGGGGAGGATCAGCTAATGAAGAGCACATCACCTGAAATTACCCTTGCCGGAAAGCCTGCTGGAGTTACGAAGAGCAAGAGCAAACGCAGACAGTCCACCTTCTCCAAAGAATGGCTGATGACGATGCTGTGGCGGTTCATTATTGTAGCGGTCATCCTGGTGATCTGGGAATCCGCTGTTCGCTTGAAACTCGTTAACGGATTCCTCATGGGATCACCAAGCGCCATTCTTGATGCCGCCATCACCATGGCTAGCTCAGGACAACTGCTTACAGACGCGTTTGCAACGGTAAATGCCACCGTTATCGGCTTTGTAGCCGGAAGCTTAATTGGCTCATTGGCAGGACTACTCATGTGGTATTCCAAGTCCGTTGCCCGTGTGCTCGATCCATTCATTGTAGCGATGAACGGTATTCCGAAGATCGCACTTGCTCCCATGATTATCATCTGGTTTGGTTCAGGCATCTTCTCCAAGATTGCTCTGGCCTCCGTAGCAACATTTATCGTAGCGCTATTATCCGCCTACCAAGCGACTCATCAAATCGACGAATCCCAGATTAATCTGATGAAATCCTTCGGTGCGAAGAAATCACAAATTTTCCGCAAAATTATCGTTCCTTCCTCTCTGCCATGGATCATCTCGGCCTTCCGGATCAATATCGGTTTGGCATTGGTGTCTGTCGTAGGTGGAGAATTCATCTCTTCTGACAAAGGACTTGGACACATGGTATTCGTCGAAGGTAACCTGTTCAACCTTCCGGCCGTATGGGTCGGCGTGTTCATGCTTATGCTGGTCGCCATGCTCCTCTACACCTGTGTCGGTTATATCGAATCCCGTCTCCTTCCATGGAATGACAACAAGACCAGCAGCAAATCCACATCTGTATAGCTGACCTACAACGATTAAAGGGGACTGATGACTAATGCGTACATTCAAAAAGATAGCTTTTCTAGCAACCATGACGGTTATATTGACTTCACTGCTCAGTGCATGCGGCAGCAATGCCACAACTCCTGCGAGTGGCGCAGGTGCATCTGATAGCGGGAGGCAAGCAAATACGCAGGTAGACAAAATTATGGTCTCCGAGGTGTATCACAACCTGCTCTACCTTCCCTTGTATGTAGCGAACAACCAAGGTTTTCTAGAGGAGAATCGCATTGAGCTATCTTCCATCCGTGCTGCCGGAAGTGGCCCAACAGCATTGTCTTCGGTGATCTCAGGCGAGTCTGCATTCTCCTTCCACGGTCCTGAGCATGTCGCATTTGCTAATGCAAAGGGCGGAGATGCTCGCTCACTGGTCCTTCTATCCGGCAGTGCTCCAGTATGGGCAGTTGCGCGAGAAGGAGTAACCGTGAACTCGACAGCGGATTTCAAAGGTAAAACCATCGTTGTGGGCTTGGCACCTACAAGCTCGAACAGCTTACTGCGGAAACTATTCGCTGACAATAACATCGATATCGACAAGGATGTGACGATCACTGAGGTTCAGAATGGCTCCGAGCTTGGTGCTGTATTAGCCGGCAAAGCCGACATTGCCATCGTTTACGAGCCGCAGCTGGATCAAGGCATTGCTGAGGGACTGCATATTGTCCATGATTTTACGAAGGATTATCCTGACTTTGCCTTTGCAACCATGAATACAACTGCAAGTTTCATTGAAAAGAATCCTGATCTCACCCAGCGCTTTGTCACCTCTATTGAGCAAGCTCTGGACTACATTCAATCGAATCCTGAAGGCGCAAAAGCAGTTGCCGTGAAGGAATTTCCGAATCTGGACAAAAACGTCGTGGAGCAAGCGGTACAACGCATGATCGACAGCAAGGTATATCCTGCGGAGGGGCTCATCAATGAATCAGCCTTCGAGACCGCAATCGACATGCAACGCTTCATCGGCAATCTGAAGGAAGACCTCGCTTACGAGGAGATTATCGATTCAAGCTTCACCACCAAATAGAGAGAGAAAGGGTGATTACTCTGAACCAGGACGACTATCTCACACACCGCCGTACAGAAAGCGCCAAATATGCGGACGGAGTTATTACAAGCGAGGAGCTTGCCCTATTTACAGCAGACTTGGAGCTGATTCGAAACTTCAAGTTGCCAGAAGAAGTAGGGCCCAATCCCCCGCATAGGAGCGTGCCTCTGCGATGATTACGAAACCACTTAACGAGCTGACGATTGCTGAAGCCGCAACACTGATTAAAAATAAGTTGATATCTCCTGTCGAGCTTACAAAATCCTATTTGAATCGCATTGAGAAAGTAGAGCCTTCTGTGCAAGCCTTTGTTACGGTCACCGCCGAACAGGCTTTGCAGGCCGCAAGAGAGTCTGAACAAAAACTGATGAATGGCGAATATCTCGGTCCTCTGCATGGTATTCCCTATGGAGCCAAAGACATTATCCATACCGCTGGCATACGCACCTCCGCTGGATCAAGTACCTTTCCAGACTTCGTACCCGGAACGAATGCAACAGTGATTGATAAGTTGCAAGCTGCAGGAGCTATCCTGCTCGGCAAGACAACAACGACGGAATACGCCTTTCAGGGAGGAGAACCACCAACCCGCAACCCATGGAATATAGAACATACCCCGGGCGGTTCCAGCTCCGGCTCTGCCGCTGCAGTAGCGGCTGGCATGGCTTCCTTCACACTCGGGACACAGACCTTTGGATCTCTGCTTAGACCCGCAGCTTACAACGGATTAACCTGTATGAAACCCACTTACGGCAGGGTTAGCCGTAATGGTGTCATCACAGCCAGTTGGAGCCTGGATCATATTGGCGCCTTCACTCGATCGGCACAAGATAACGCAATCGTTCTGGAAGCAATGGTCGGACAAGATGAGCTGGACCCCTTCACGCTCCCTCATGGCAAGCCAGACTTAACAAGTGCTCTTGAGCATCCTATTTCAGAAATGGTGATCGGGCTACCGAGCAGCTTCTTCCTAACCGATGAACCGGCGATCTTGTTAGCAGTGGAGTCAGCAATCGCTGTACTTGAGAGGCTGGGCATGCAATGGAAGAAAGTTGACCTGCCTTCTTATATGAAAGAGACCGTTGCTGCTCATCGTACGGTGATGCGGGCAGAAGCTGCCGCCTTCCATCAGGAACGCTTCGCGGAAGCCTCTGATCGTTACGGTCACACGATGCGGGAGCAGCTTGAACTCGGTTACCAGACGAGTGCCGTTGATTATTTGCAGGCACAACGCATCCGAACGATATTCCGGAGCGAGATGATGATGCTTTTCGATGAAGTGGATGTGTTATTAACTCCATCAACACCTTATGTGGCCCCATATGGCTACAAGACAGGCAGCCCAATTTTCAACGGACCGTTCACCAATACAGGTCTACCGTCCATCACCGTACCCATCGGGTTCGATACCACCTCAGGGAAACAATTGCCTATCGGCATGCAGCTTGCTGGTCCACTCATGCGAGAAGACCGCCTGTTGTCCATCGCTCATCATTACCAGCAGGCTACGAACTGGCATCAGTTAACACCAAATATACACACTTATTAGGAAAGGAATGACAGCTACGATGTCTACCATCATACATGCAAGTGCAGCACCCAAGTTCCCGCTTCCTTTCTCCCATGCTGTCCGCGCAGGAGATTTCCTCTACGTCGCAGGTCAGGTAGGTGTCGATCCACAGACGCTTGAGCCCATTGGCGGCATTAAGGAGCAGACGGAGCAGTGCATTCGTAATATTGAGGTGATCCTGCAAGAAGCCGGACTTACACTCGATCATATTGTGAAGGTAACCACTCATCTGGCCCGAGTCGAGGATCAACCCGAATACAACGAAGTGTATGCGCGAATGATTAAACAACCCTATCCCGCCCGTATTACCGTATTCAGCGGTTTAGGCCCTTATTTAATTGAAATGGAAGTGCTGGCGTATGCGCCTTCCATTCGAGGAGAGTAACACATCACCAAAGAGCACCTGTAGCCATAGATGGGTACAGGTGCTCTTTTTGTTCTAGAAACCCGGTTCTCTTTTGAGAAAAGGGTTTCTTTTCGTATTCCTATTTTGTTTTGAAGCGAGATGCTTCTTCGGCAAGTTGTTTGGTCAGTCCATCAATTCTCTGCACCATATCTGTCAAATGTTCCGTCATGCCGGACTGTTCCTGCATTGTTGCTGTGACTTCCTCAACAGAAGCCGACACCTCTTCACCGGAAGCAGACAAGTTCTGTGCCGCCCCAATGACGTCATCCTTATCACGTTCAATGGATTCGATCTCTGTGGCAATAGCTTGAACCTGGCTCATCATCTCATTCATATTCTCGGTGACAAAATTGAATGTCTCCTTGGTCTGGCTAACGCTGCTCTTATGCTGTTCCGCAATTGCTTCAATAGCCTGAACACTTCGGTTATTCTGCTCCACGTGATCAATGGTCTGCATCACAATTCGGTTGATATCCTCCGATTGAGCTGTCGTCTGCTCTGCCAGCTTGCGAATCTCAGAAGCAACGACTGCGAAGCCACGTCCCTGATCACCAGCTCTCGCCGCCTCGATCGAAGCATTCAAAGCAAGTAATTTCGTCTGATTTGCGATTTCGGCAATCGTACCTGTAATCTGGTGAATGCCCGAGGAGCTTTCGGCGAGTTGCACTGTAATTTTGGAGATGTTGCCAACTTCAATCTCGTTCTGCCCGTTCACCGCAATGAGTGCATCAATAACTTCATGATTATTTTTGAATGCATCCGTAATTTCATCTGCCTTGAACTTCACTGCCTGCGACATTCCATTCACGTTGGCAATCTTGTTACCAACATTCATGAATTTGTCCACAATGGCTTCCGTATCGTTCGCCTGGGACTCCATCGCTCGTGAAATCTCAAATGCTGTTGTCGTTGTTTCGGCAATCGTGGTCGAAGTTTGCTGAGTGGACTGTTCCAGCTCGGATGTACTTGTTTTCAGGATGCCGATGGAATGGTTCATGCTGGAGATCAGCTGTTTATTGCCTGCTGCCATGGTATTGAAGCTGTCCACCAATTGTTTGAATTCTCCGCTATATTTACCTTGAGCCTGCACCGTCAGATCACCGTCAGCAAGCTGTCTGAACAACACAGTTAGTCTGGTAATTGGTCTGGTTACCAGCAAAGAGATCAGAATACCCGCTACGACGGAAACCGCAATAGCACTAAACAGAACAATATACATCTGTTTTGCCATCGCACGCAAAGGCTTCTGCACATCACTCAGTTTATCTTCAACAACGACGGTCCAGTCCGATCTTGGGATTTTGGAGTAATACGCCACTTTCTCATCTGTGCTAATATCCCCTTGCTGTAGTTCAGCGCCAGGAGCAAGATCTACCAATGATTGGTATTCGCCGGACTCCATCTTCTGGCCTGCCAACTTCTCATCCGCTGAATCATAGATGACCGTACCTACACGGTCCAGAATGATCACTTTTCCCTCATCATTTATATTGATATTTTGTAGCTGATTAACGAAGAACGAGGTGGATGCCGCAGATACGAGCACTCCCTGTACTTCTTGATTCTCATTGTAGATTGGCATGGCAAAAGCCGTACCAAGTTGTCCTGAGGACTTGGCTACAATCCCTTCACTAATCACGTTTTTACCCTGAATTGCTTCTTGAAAATATGCCCGATCTCCACGTTCCGCCTTGATAACTGCCGGATCATTCGCTGCAATAATAATGCCATTCCGATCCAACAAAATCAGACTGTTGTTACCTTCCATACCTGCCAGACTGTCCGCGAGAATACCACTCGCCTTATCCAGCAGCTCATTGTTTTCCGAGAAGAAGTTCTCACCTTCCTGTCCATCCGTATTCCGAATCTCCAGCAAATCCTGGAAGGTCCGATGTGTTGTGATCAAAAAGGTGGATTGTTCTTCCAAACTTAGTGAAGCATACAGACCTGCCCCCACCCGGTCCGAGGTTGCTTTAATCTCATCTTTGCTTTTGTCGAGTGTGATGACAGCCGCTACAGTGTAGGATACTACTGCAGTTACCGCCAGTACGATACACACCAGCAGACTGATCATAAGTGGCAGTTTGACTCTGAACGACATGTTGCGCATGCGTTCTCTTGCCTTGCTAAATACCATGATTACATTCACCATCCATTTTCATTTTCATCATTATGAAGTCCAAATTCTATGTATCTACTTTATATCGGTCGATATCAAATAATCTGTAAGCTGTTTCCCCAGTTATTCTAGGTCAAAGGCCACTGCAAACGATTGGAAAATGAAGACTTTGGGTTAATACAAAATATGACATCAACATCGTATAATATATGAAATACATATCGTGCAGGAAGAGGGACAACGCATTGAATCCGAAAATGCCTACTTTATTAAATGTCGAATAGGAGAAGTGATATGGCAAAAACAGCATTACCTACGCTATTAAATGTCGTGCGCATTTTATTGAGTGTAAAACTGATCTACGTAATTGTGTCCTTTATCGTGTTCCTCATTGACTTCAACCAGAACATGGAGACCTATCTGGGTTTCTTACGCAAAGGAGATGATCTGGCTTACGCCTCTGGCGTAATCTTAGCCAGAATGTTGTTTATCATCGGTCCCAGCCTGCTTGCTGTTATATTCATCACCAAAAGAAAGTTCAAGCTCACCGTGACGTTTCTGAGTCTGGCGCTATTCGTTGCCATTCCGAATGAGAGTAACCTGTTCACCCTGATTCATCTCTTCGCCCTGCTCATCGTGCTCTTGCATCGTCCAAGCAAGATGTATCTGAAACGAAAGGATACCCCTGTCAATGTAGCCGTAGTTGAACCGAAGAATTAATTCGAAAAGGGGATCACATGATATTGAAGTCCAGATACACGGTGGAGCGCATAAGATATGATGTCATAATAAAAAAACAAGGACGTTCCTTAGTATTAAAGGAAGGTCCTTGTTTAATGTGACTCATTATACAAAGTGATTGTGAGATTTACAATTACAGTGCAGCTTGATAAATTTGTACTACATCTTCACGCTGCAAGTTTTTGAAGAATCCGAACGGACCAAATCGCATCGCTTTATCAGCCATTATATCAATCTGACTGTCGTCGATGTCATAGTCCGCCAGACGGCTAGGGGCACCAATCGAAGTCCAGAATGTACGCAGCGCTTCAATGCCTTCTTCAGCCACTTGTTTGTCCGACTTTCCAGTAGGATTAATATCAAATACATTAATGGCCATACGTTTGAATCGATCTACATCCACATCCAGATTATGCTTCATCCAGTGTGGGAAGAGGATTGCAAGACCTCCCCCATGCGGAATGTCGTACACAGCCGATACAGCATGTTCTATATTGTGAGAAGCCCAATCTCCGGCAAGACCCATATTCAGGACATCGTTAAGCGCCATTGTTCCGCAGTAGAGAATGGTTTCACGCAGTTCATAGTTTTCTGGATCTTTAATCAGACGAGGGGCCGTATCAATGACGGTACGAAGAATCGTCTCACAGAATCCAAGCTGAACCGGTGTATTCGTATCCAGATGGAAATAATGTTCAAACACATGAGACATCATGTCCACCATGCCGTATACAGTCTGATCCAGTGGTACGGTGTATGTGTACTCCGGATCAAGAATGGAGAACGCCGGGAAAGAATACTCGCTAAACCATGCCCATTTTTCCTGTGTGTCCTGATTGGTTATTACTGAACCATTGTTCATCTCGGAGCCTGTCGCTGCCATCGTTAGAATTGTCCCCAGTGGAAGGCCGCCTTCTGGGGTTGCTTCGCGCACAACAACATCCCACATGTCTCCATCGTATTTGGCTCCTACTGCGATGGCTTTCCCGCAGTCAAGCACACTGCCGCCGCCAACCGCAAGAACCAGATCAATGTTATGTGTTCTGCATAGTTCTACACCCTTATGAACCGTAGACAGACGAGGGTTCGGTTCCACACCAGCCAGTTCCGTAACCTCTGCTCCGATCTCATTCAACTGGCTGATTACCTGATCGTACAGCCCGCTACGTTTGATGCTTCCACCACCATATACAAGCAAAATACGTTTTCCGTATTTTGGAACTTCGGTTTGTAGTGCTTGAAGTTGCCCTTTGCCAAAAATCAGCCGGGTCGGATTATAAAACTGAAAAGATCTCATAACGTATGTTCCTCCAAAGAAATCTGAAATTTTGTGCATCCACCATTATAGTTCTCTTTATTCGCAAAAACAAATACAGGCAAGAAGGAGATAACAAATGAGTATGGAGTCTGTCATGGCTAAACACTGTTTTCCTGAACAAAAAAAGCTCCTGCCAGCAAAGTGGCAGGAGCTTACGTGACAGGGATTAAGCATGAACATCACATGATTCATGCTTTCATGACAGGCATGCTATACGTCCCCTCAGATATTAATAATTCGGTACTTAGGTTCTACCCCAGATCGGCAATCCGCTGTCCAATACGCGGAAACAGCCCGAAGGCATTCTCATAGAAGACTTTATCATGATGCTGTTCCGGTACAAGTCGGCGGACAAATTCGGCATACAGATCGATGGGCGCAAGCGGCCAGTCGGTGCCAAACAGCATTTTCTCGTAATGATCCGAATAGACCAAGGCCCGGCGGAAATGATCCATGAACAAAGGCTCGTTCATGAACCGTTCAAAATGGGGCCGATCCCCCACCACAAGACCAGACAAATCCGCATACACGTTAGGATTCTTCGCCACCACTTCAGCTGCATCCATCACCCAGGGATCACCCAGATGACAGATCATGAAGTTCACACCACGTTGCTGCAAGGCTAATTCATCCACCGTCAACGGATGAGAATATTTGAGCAATCCATTCATGGAGTACGTGTCACCCGTATGAATCACGACAGGCAGGTTGTACTTGGCTGCGAGTTCATAGACTGGGGTATAGATTTTGTCGTACACATAGTGATGATAGTATCCAGCATAGAGTTTGATTCCGGCTACCTCAGGGGATTGCAGTCTCGCTTCAATCCGGTCCAGTTCGTCCTGAGCGTTTTCACCGTCTAGCGCATTGGGATTGATCCCCACGCATTCCATGAGGAATGAGGGAACCTTCTCTTCCAAATCAAGTCCCATCGGGTTAGGTGAACTGGAATCCGGGAACGCTCCCTTCGTCTGCTCCGTAACCCCCATTCCGATACCCATAATGACGTCGTTTTTATCAAACTCCGCTTTAAGACCAGCGGCAGAGTAATCCACTTTAGACAGATCAATCGCTGTTCGGTGAAAGCTGTCGATGTCCGACAGGTGAATATGAATATCAATGATCGGCATGTGAAGCCTCCTTTTCATCGGTAGAAGTTGCAAAATTAAGTTTGAGAAGGTCCTGCACATCCGGTGAACTTAGCGGGATTGGTCCCAGAACCAGATACGTCGGCTCCGTCCAGACCGTCTCCCCCTGCTGGAGTGTCAGATGATGATGAACATTCAGACCAGTCACCTGATTATTGGCAAACCCCCATGCACTCTGATTCGGGTAACGATGTACCGCATGCAGCATGTTTTCACGCGAAACCGATCCTACTCGCAAAAGGTCTTCAAGTGGAAGGCCCACATCCACCTTGCCCAGCGGGAATCGATCTTTACCCGGTTGTTCTATCCAACCTTCCGCGAAGACAGATGAAGGCCGGAGGAAACGTTCCTCCGCAAGCGAGTAATCCGTCAGCGTCAGGCCACTTTCGTTTGTCACGGCAAGCAGCGTGCATAGCACAGGAACACCGGGCAGCATCAGATAATGCTGGTGGATCGTGATTCCCCGATTCGCTTTATGCTTCTCAATCCGGGTGGTCAGCTTTATACCCTTCCAGACGTTGCTGTATTGATCCTTCTGCTCTGTCCAGGAAGCGGCTCTCTGTTCCAACTGGCGGCTGAAACCATTCATGCCTGGAACCCCCACACCCAATCCGCCGTACCACGGATTCCACCACGAGCGTGGAGCCGGTTCAGGGTACGAGCTATCCAGCCATTCTTCTCCTGCATATTTCAGGGAGTGTACTACACTCCCGAATTCAGGAGCAACAGCGATCGACAACACCCCATTGTCTACGCTGTACAAAGGTCCAGATGAACCTTCTTCAATCATCTGCTTCACCTCTGTTCCGCTCTGTGGGAACCAAAGGGCAGTTCGCTCCTGAATCCGATCTTCGCCCCGGTATAGCCCACGAACTTTCCAACCACTCGCGTGCTGGTCTCGGTCCGCTTCGTCTGGTGAGAATGTCAGCTTGGCTGAGTTTAGATTCTGCTCCGGATTGAATTCCTTCGCATTGGCCATAACCTCCGGTTTGCCACCCTGCTGCACATATAGCTCCAGCTTGCCCGCAAGCGGAACCAGTTTGTGTTCACTCAACGTTGCTTGCAGCACGTCCGGGGCAAATGGATTCCCCTCACTCAGTGTCAGATCCAGATGACTGTCCAGCAACGGAATGACCGGGTTACGCTGCTTCCGTGCAAACGCACGGAAATCCGACCATTTGGCAAACGTGTTCAAAGCATATACAGTTGCTTTTGTCCGCACAACGGCTCCTGCGGGAATACGGCCAAGCTCATGCTGAAACCCCAGCGTGTATTCCGGGCGAAGCAACTTCAGAGAAGGGTCCCAATATATACCGCTGGCACCATACTCCTCCTTACAGAACAGCCAGTTCTCCGTGATTTGGGCGCTGTCCCAATGGCTCGGATCGCCAGCGTAAGAATCCCCCATATCCACAAAACGATCTTGGTACGGGAGAATTAACCTGCTACCATAGAACCCAAAGTTATTCATTAGATACAGGTCCTCTTCCCAGGTGGTGTCTCGTGTATTCTCAACCTCGTGGTGGAATTCGGCGACTCCATTCGCAGACAGCTTGACCACGGACTTAATTTGCAAGCCAGGGAAATCCTCTGAGTCATACAGTGCTTCAAGAACCTGACGTTCCCCTTCGGGATAAATATTCACTTCTTTTGCTTGTTTCTTGGATAACTCTTCGGCAAAAGGCTTACCCAGCTTCGGATAAGTCCACCAGAATGAATGACGGGAACCGGGATATTCAATCCACATGTTATTATCTTGCTTGCTCATATGAATAGAGAATGCACCATTAACAGCCACCCATTGATCCTCAATCTGCCCGCCATATTTACCTTCGATTCCCTTCATCAGTACAGAAATTTTGCTTGTAAAAGAGATCGCATGGTTCCCCACTGGGACTGCCGTCACTTCTACTTCTTGGGAATATAGACCATATGAACGCAAGGTGAACCGTACTGGCACAGACACTTTGCCTTTGGCTGGCACCGTAAAGCGCACCGCACGCTCCGCCCATTCAAGGAATTCATCCTCAGGCAGGTCTAAGCTGAACTCCGTTTCGGCATCCACATTATTTTCCACGTTCAGAACCAACTCAGCCGGGACGCCTGGATAAAGCTCCTTCACAGGCAGGATAGTCTTGATCTTGGCCGGGAATTTCGGGGCAATACCTAACCTGAACTCCGCTTTCTTACCGCCGATCAACCAGGTGCTGGCAACCACGGGATGAGTCTTATTGTTATTCTGTTCCTCTGTAATTGGATCAACGTGAAACTCACCTTCCACGATGATGGTTTCTCCCGGAGCCACTGCTCGTGCAACGTCCAGCGCAAATCGAATGTTTTTGTTATCCTCACCCTTGATCTCGACTGCCAGTTCGGACGCAGAAGTGTTCTTAATGCGATAGCGAACCTTATAGCTGGAACCGAAAACCAGATCATGATCGTCGACCTCTGTTGAGATCTCGTAATCCGGTGTTTCGAGGGCAGTCAGCCCGCGACCCGACTTTTCAAATTCAGCCCGCAGGGAGACATCTCCCTTTTTCCACGTGTAGTCAAAGAAATCAAAACCGCGCTCCCGTCGGCCATCCGGCTCGATCACGAGTTCACGCGTGCTGTCTGCATACCAATCCAACTCCTCAAAATAAGGAGCGAGTGCTTCGGTCTGCAAGATGGTAGGGATGAAATTCATCAGATGCACATTATCATCTTTTTTCTCCCAGAAGAATCCGCATTTCTTGTACATCGGTACAGCCTTCGTATTGCCTGCCCACGTGAACAGATCCAGGCGGGGCCATCCGGCCTCTACGGTCTTGCGCACAGCATTCAGGATCAGATTACGTCCGACCTTATAACCGTGATAGTCGGGGCGTACGTTAAGCAGTGGTACATATAGCGCTCTCTCGTCATAGCGGTAATGAGCAAAACTGCAGAAGCCAACAACCTCTTGCTCATGAACAGCTAGAAACACATAAAGATTGGACGAACTCTCCATCTCGCGGCGAACTGTTTCCTCTGTTCTAAGATTGGTGCCGCCTCCCCAGCTTTCATTACTACGGTTCCACATATCCGCGAGTGCGGCAGCATAAGAGGGATCGTATTCAATAATATGGATTTGATCGATAATCGAAGTTATAGTCATGTTCTGATCTCCTTCTCTTTATGTACAGGATGGTCTTTGTGAACTTTCGATATGGCCTTTGCCCGATAGCCGCAGAGATAATACAGGCCATGTTTGAAGAAGCTAGCGATAGTCTTATCATACTATAAATGGAAGCATTTTCAGAGAATTAAAAATCTTTCTTTCCAACTTATATGTGCCTTTCGGAAGCTCTTGTTAGAAGCGTCAAGGATGGACGAATCTATTTAGGCATGAAAGAAAAAATCCACGTCTTTTAGTTAGACGTGGATTTAGGAATATGATCAGCTACTAATTTTCAATTATGCCAATATAGAACGGACATTGCGTAGAACTGATTTCATAAATTCAGAGGTTGGTTCGGCATGCCCCGCAATTTGGATACGTCGTTGCCGCACATCAAGACTCTTCAACTGATCCGTCAAAACAACACCTGAAAATGGCAGCTCTTCTGGTAGTGTAACTTCAAAAGGATAATCCTTGGCTTGGCTCGTTATGGGACATACAACGGCAAAACCCGTTATTTCATTGAATTCAAGTTCCGATAGAACAATAGCCGGTCGTCTCCCGGCTTGCTCGTGACCCGCTTGAGGATCAAAGTCAAGCCATATCAGATCGCCTCGTTTGGGAATAATCAAAGTAACTCGTTCCCTTCAGTACCAAAGTCTATTTCTTCATGTCTTGTATCCTGTTTCACTTTAGAGAGCAAAGTCTTTAGATGGTTACGTAGTTCCTCATTGGACTCTACAGGCTTGGTTTTTGGACGCAACAACAATTCATTATCTTCTGTCACCAAAATCTCAATTTCCGAGCCTTCTTCCAGATTAAGACGCTTAAGCAATTGGTTAGGAATGCGAATTGCACTGCTATTTCCCCATTTGCTAAGTGTGGCTGTAGTCATGGCAATCCCACGCCTTTCGTTTGATTGATGCTCCAATTATACCTCACCTCCCTACAGTTGTATATCTATATGATATACATGAAACAATAAAAGGATACATTGTATTCAACCATAAAATAATGATTGTACAGCCTATGATTACGAATAGATATACCATTGCTATAAAGCAAAATGAGCATATAAAAACCCTCGTTTGGTCGAAACGAGGTTTCCCAGTCAGATCATCCCCAACAATGAAAAACAGCTGTAAGCCTTAGACGAAAAAAATGAAGTCCAGACTGCCCCTGTTTTATGGAGCTATAGTCCCTCGGTAGCTTACCCTTGTATAATGTGCCTTGATCTCGACTGCCAGTTCGGACGCAGAAGTGTTCTTAATGCGATAGCGAACCTTATAGCTGGAACCGAAAACCAGATCATGATCATCGACCTCTGTAGAGATTTCGTAATCCGGTGTTTCGAGGGCAGTCAGCCCGCAACCCGACTTTTCAAATTCAGCCCGCAGGGAGACATCTCCCTTTTTCCACGTATAGTCAAAGAAATCAAAACCACACTGCCGTCGGCCATCCGGCCTCCACGGTCTTGCGCACAGCAGATTAAGAGGGATCGTATTCAATAATATGGATCTGGTTGATAATCGAAGTTACGGTCATGTTCTGATCTCCTTCTCTTTATGTACAGGATGGTGAAGAAGCTAGTGATAGTCTTATCATACTATATTGGAAGCATTTTCAGAGCATTATATCATTGCTTCGGTATCCAGTTCTGTATGAAGTGTCAATGAATCCATGCAACCCTTATGTACGGGTAAACATATTGCCGCAGTGTGTCCTGAAATGGACATTCATGTGAACTTTGACAAGCTCTATTCGCTATTGTTACTCTTTGTACAGGAGTGTTTCTTTTATATATAAAAAAAGATAGATTCATGGAGGGAAAGCATGACAGAATGGATCACGCAATTTATACTCTTTTTTAAAGATTTGTCATACGCAGGTCTCGTTATTGCCTTGTCGTTTGAATTCGTACCCGCTGAACTTGTACTGCCCATGGCGGGATATTGGGTGTATCTTGGGGATATGAAGCTTTGGCTAGCAATTCTGGCGGGTACCGTAGGCGGAACGTTTGGACCTCTGACGTTGTATGCCCTGGGACGATACGGCGGCAGACCCATGGTCGAAAAATACGGTAAGTATTTCTTGATTCGCCCCCACCATCTGGACGCTTCCGATAAGTTCTTCGAGAAATATGGCAGCGGGGTAGCTTTCTATGGACGTTTTGTACCAGGTATTCGGACCGTGATCTCGATTCCTTGCGGTATGGCGAAAATGAATGTGTTTAAATTCAGTATCTTTACATTCTTGGCCATGCTTCCGATTACTTCATTGTACATTTACTTAGGATTTAAATTAGGCTCTCAATGGGAGCATGTGGACGAGATTGTTAAGCCTTATATCGTTCCGGCAGCGGTGGTTTTCTTAGGTGCCTTTGGATTGTATGTGCTTTTGAAACGTTGGAAAAGAAGAACGGCTTTGAACAAGTCATAGGCTTGTTGAGGAAATGCAGACTGTATAGTAGAGTGGCTGGTATATGATGAAAAAAGTCCTTACTCTACATGACCTGTGGTTATGATTTGTTAAGATACTAGTGATAGATGATATACCGTACTAATCTACTCGTATATTCATAAGCAAAGCCCCACGGATCATGGCGATCAGTGGGGCTTTATCATTTCAATTGATTTCTAAATCAGTTCCTGCCTTCTTTTCAAATACACATACAACACTACGCCAGATGCCGCACAGATCACAGCACATAAACCAATGAATCCATATCCCGCCTGAAGTCCGCGCAGCAGCCCCAACTGAGTCGTTGAACCGTACAGATTCTTCACACCTTCAATCACCCAACCAATTACATAGTTACCGATGACACTACCAACCCCCATCAAGGTAACCGTGAACGTAATCGCGGTGTCACTGCCGTTTGGATATCTGCGTGCGATAAACGCCATAACTGTTGGATAGATCATCGCAATACCTGCGCCAGATATCGCAAAGAAAATCGCAAGACGCTCTCCCCCTGCAAGCGCCACGAACGTACATACTCCCGAGAAAGCCGAGAACAGAATCAGTGACAATACAAATCCGATCCGGTCCGTCAATGGTCCAAGCAGCAAGCGTCCCAGCGAGAATGTGAGGAAGAACGCAGATAATAACCCGGAGGCTTTGACCGTGTCCCACGTGTAGGCTTTTTCCAGGAAATTAACCAGCCAACCCCCAACCGCCAGCTCCGATACCACGCCAAAAGAAAGAATGAGCACCATCAGCCAAAGGGCAGGATCACGTGTTAACGTCTTCAGTGAAGTCCGATCCTCATGAGGAAGGTCATCCCCCGGAAACTTGCTGCGCAACGCCGCAATGATCGGCAGCAGACAGAGTGACAACATCACCAGATACATGCCGCGCCAGTCCAGTTCGTGTCCAAACACGCGCAAAGACATCACACCTGTCGCCAATAAAGGCGCCACCGTTGAACTCAGCCCATAGAAGAAGTGGGACAGGTTCATCATCGTACCTGTGTTTTTCACAAAGATCCGCGCACCCAGAATCGCCAAAGCAATCTCCAGCATGCCGTTACCGATGTACATGAAGAAGTATGAAGAAGCAAAGAGTGGATAGTTATGAGACATGTAAATGAACACACCCGATAAGATCATCGATGCAAACGATATGATGCTAACCGCCTTGATGCCCCATTTGCGAACCAGAATAGCCGTGAAGGAGCAGGCGATCAGGTAGCCTAGTGCGTTCAGGGACAATAACGTCCCGAGCTGTTTCTCATCCAGATTAAAGTCGAATTGAATGCGCGGAATGGCCGGCCCCTTAATATTTTCTGATATGCCAAATACGATAAATCCAAGAAAAATCGTTGCCAGTTGCATGGCGTACAGCTTGTTGAACTTTCGTTTGTTCCCTTGCGTACCTGCTTGCTGATTCAATACAAGTTCCTCCATTGTGTCTATATAAGTTGAAACAAGGGTCATAAACTGGACACTCCAATGACAGAATAACCTTCCAATCGCTGTTATCCCCAGATTTTTTGAATTCCCTTCTCCAAAGGGAAAATCCGGTGATAAAGGCGACCGCTTCGCTTTTTCAGGTTTTTTCTGTCCTCTCCGTTACCTGTTTAATGAAATAGTTCACTTATATAAAAGGGTTATTACAACTCAGTGATCTGATGAAAGATCATTCTTCTGATTGACGTTCAGTTCCTTTACCACTGCTTCTCAACCACCTGAATGCGGTAAGTTAGGCTCTCCAACGTAACAGCGACCAGCCCGGTCACATATTCGCGTCGTGTGTCTCTTTGGATGATCAACTCCGGCAAATGCTCCTGTGGGATCAGGTGATCCAGACAGCCTTGTAACAGGTCATCCCGCATAGCCGGGTCCATAGTATCGCCCGTAACGACAATCGCTGCCGGGTTGATAATTGCAATGATGGAAATCAGCGTCTTTGTGACGAGTTCCTGCAACCCTTCCGTCGTTTCCAACATTCGCAACTGCTCTTCCCGTGACACGCCAAAAGGTAAGAAGGACACCTCGCCCCCAAATTGCGTGTTCCCGGTCAGCGGACGACCATCAATAATAAAACCTGCACCCGGAAAATGGTTCTCCGGAAACGTAACTACCGCAAAGTTCTTCTCTTCCTCAAATTGCTGCTGGTTGTAAAGTCCGTAAACGGTCAAGTTCATGTCGTTGCCAATGACCACTTCCACGTCTTCATATTGCTCCTTAAGCCTTGGGCCGAGTGGCTGATACATCAGCTCCGGTACATCGCAAATTCCAATCACGCCGTTGTGCGCCACCCCAGGTATGCCGATCCCAATCGCCTGTACATTGTGGTATGGTTCGATCAGATTTGCAATCAGATCCTCTACCACCGGGACATTGATCTCATTTAACAAGAGTGTCTGTTCGTCCGCCATTTCCCCGTTTAGATTGGCATATGTATGTGTAATCGAGTGAACGCCGCCCTCTGTCCGAATAATCAGGCACAATACACTGGCGTAATCCGCGTTGAATTGATACCGACTCGCAGGTCTTCCCCCACTCGATTCATCCGGGCCCAGATCGATAATCTCACCTGTTTGGAGTAATTCATTCAGGATCGTACCGCATGTCGCAACGCTGAGTTTCGTCAGGTTTGCAATCGAAGCCTTCGTGCCTACGCCCATGGATCGGAGTGTATTCTTCACCAGTTCAACGTTAATGCGCTTCACCTGCTGGGTGTTGTGTGATGTGGGTAGCATAGTTAGTTGTATGCCTCCTTTCGTTCATTTCGAACCATTCAATGAATGTTTTTAAAAGTATTTTAATAATTGAAGTGTAGGGGGAATTGGGAGGAAAGTCAATGCTTAATTCAGAGCGAAAAACGTTTGGATGGACAGACAAAAAGACAGTGCAAGATCATCTTGTGTGACCCTGCACTGTCCTTTAGTTAAAGTGGTTTTATGTAGACTGGCTCATTTGATTTGCCAAGATGCTCTTCTCCAGTCGAACTTCAAATAACTTTCGATTCAAATCCTGTTCCATGGCATGTAGGTGATATGCTGCTTGTTTCACGGTATCCATCTCTAGCACACCTGCCTGCTTTGCGATGATGTCCATGGCATCTAGGATGAGTTTGTTGCATGTGATGAGTTGATCAACGTAATCGTCTTCCTGTTGGGCTAGTTGTGTGTACTGCAAAGTTAAGTCGTCGCTGTTGGTACTTGTCATGTCATCACTCCTTTGTTTAAAGAGGTTAACACAACGAAGAAAAAAGTGTGGTACGCAACAACGTAACAATATTAAACAAGTTTTATATTCACTTCACATTAAATATTTTATTCTTTTTAATAATTGAATTTATTATAGAAATTTCTCCTGGGTTATAATTCTGCATACTCAAATGTTCTGTGTCTTTAATTAGAGTTTCTCTTCCTAAACTTGAGTAATAATTGTTAGAACTTATATATTCAATATTATCTTTAGGTACTAAAAGCTTACCTACGTCAAATATATTTGTTGAATTTGAAATTAAATAGCTCTTCTCTAAATCTATATGTAATATTTGCTTATTGGAAAAAATCATTCCACTTTTCAGTTTAATGTCAAAAGATATCTTTGAGTGACCAAGATACTTAAATAAATTTTTTATCCTTAGAAGCAATAGAAAGTATACCACTGTGAGAACTAATAAGAAGAAAATTGTAGAGAGATCAAACTTTTTAATTGACAAAATTATTTCAGTAGATTCAACATAATCTAAACCAAGTTCAGTACCTTGGGTAATTAAAGTCCTATTAATTAACCAACCATAAAATATGGAATAGTGAACCATATAAATAATGATTAAAGACATAAATGCTGGTATTACTATTTTCCTTCTGGATGCCGTATTTTTTCTGTGAGTCCAGTTACTTATAATACTTTGAACTCTTTGAAAAGAGAACAGTTGTACAATAGAAAACAATAAGAACAAATAACTGAGTGTTGAAGGGACTTTTCTAAATATATACATGATCTCGTTGTTTATCCAATTAAGAAAGACAGAAGTAAGAAGAACAGAGTAGCCTCCACAAATTACAACTAATAAAAATGATAGATATAAGAATCTTAGTAACTTCATCCCACTACTCATATACTGTAGTTCCTCAAGCGAAACAAAAAAACGCAATGGATTTTTTTTGAGCTTAGAATATGTAGCAACTAAAGAGAGAATAACTGTGCCCACAAATCCCGATAAAGCAATAGCAGGATTATATAATGCCTCCATATATGATTTAGCACCTCGTTCTTTTTTTAGAATTAATATGATACCATTTCCGTTCTGTTTTGAAGTGAATAGGAATTTGTGACTATTCACTTCACTTTCAATGCTCCGATTTTGATAATCTGACTTTTATAATTGGTCTAGTAATTTAAAGAGATCTTGAATATGTGCAGTATAAGTTGTTTCATATGAACCCATCGAAAACGTGTCTTTCCAAGGCATATCTCTCTTTTTAATATTATCTTTATTAGCTATCCAGTAATTTTTAAGCTCTTCTTTATTCAAGACTTTTGTAAATTGATCTATTGAAGGAATTTCACTAGACACGTAACTGGACTTAGGATCATAGTTTATAAAAAGGAAAAATAAAAAGTAATCATACCCTTTGGAATCTAAACTAGAATTAAAACAAATATCAAATAGATACTTATTAACTGCAGTGTGAATCGAGCCTTGATCTTCATATCCTGATTCATCATAGAAACCACAGCCAAGTCCATCTGATTGGTCCTTACAACCTAATTGATAAAGAATATAATGAAGAAGTCTCGGTTTCATTCCCATAACTTTTTTATTAAGTTCTTCTTCTTTAATTTTTGATTTAATATATTCGTACTCTTCTCCACATAAATCGCTACCTGAGAGATTAATTACATCTTCGAAGATATTCCTCGATTCATTGATATATTGCTTCTTAAACATATTAAACACTACTTGCGAAATTTCTCTCATTTCTCCAATAGTTACATCCTTTACATCACCTTCAACAGGATTATTGTTCTTCCCATGTGTAGATAACGACCTTAAGAGAGTGTAAAAATCACCTCTTCTTCCAGAATTACAATTAGAACGAAATTGTAATAAATCGTGCAGCCCCAAAACTCCTTTTTCTGACTTAAACAGTGTATCCAATATACCTATTTCAGAAAAATCTTTCTCACCAAAAATCCACTCAGCAATTCTCTTTACATCACTCTTAGTTTCTCTGTTTAGATTCGCTTTCTCTTCTAGCCAACCAACATCATTTAATAGTTTTGCTATAAAAAAAGGATACATAAAATTTCTGAGTCCATCGCTCGTAGAATCAATTTCTAAAATAGAATGTTTTGGTAGTATCTCTAATAAATATAATATAATCTCCTTAACTTTTTCAGGAGAAAAAGTGACATACGGCTCATTAACAATGATACTCCATAATTGTTTATTATTGAATTCAGGATTAACAAATAGTTGTTTTTCTAATACCTCTGATATTTTTACTTTCTCTTTGAATATTTGATTTTTCAAAGTTACATAAAATTTATAATGATCATTTTCAGACGTAATAGTTGATTTTACAATAAGATCTAGATATCTATTTAGATTCCTACGATGCTTATTAAAACAAGCATACGAAGAATGAGCTTCATTTGAGAGACTAGGAAATTTATTTTTTTGCAGTCTCTCTTTAGTATCAAACACTTTATTAAGTATAAATTTTTGATTTGAATTTAGAGTCTGTACATAATCTGTGTATCTTGTTGAATTTTTGTAATCAGAGCTTGGCGATTTCCCTTCGTCCATAGGGTAGTAATCATCGTATTTTGTGACGACTGAGAAATACCCAAAATTCCTACCATTTTCCGAGTCATATATCTTCCTAAAAATATTTGGATAATTAACATATATTATTATCAAGTGAATTAAATCATACTTATTAAAGTCCATTACAGTATAATCAACTTTATCTAATTCTAGTAACAATATGGTGTTAACTAATCTTTTAATTTTTCTTGCATTCCCCACGAAAGAAACATATTGATCGTACTCTTTGGAATTAAATATATCTTTCAGCCCTTCAGATGCCACCGACACTAAATCGGCGTTTCCTAATTTAATTCTTGAAGCAGCTTTGTTCTTATAATCAGTGAAGTAATTTAAAAGCAATGAAGGATCTAGAAATAAACTATACTTTATGTTTATAAATTTTTCTAAAAACTCTATAGTTTTCTCCGCATCTAATTTTTGATTTTCATTAATAGAAATATTCTCAGTATCGTAGCATAGTATGTAGGTCATATTGGGAAGGACGAATGATTTTTTTATTACATATAAAACTTCCTTAACACTAGAAAAATTAAGTCTGTCCAGATCATCTACTATAATGATAATTTTACGATCCATTCCTTTCAAAAAATCCTCTAACTTTTCTAAGGTCTTATCTATTGATAAGTTGTCAGAAGGAATACCGAATCTTACTCCAAAAATTGAAAAGGTCGTTTTCGAATCATTCAGAATTTTTAGATATCTAGCAAATAATGTTTCGAGTTCTGGAGCAAAGAAGTTTCCTCTTATCACCTTTATAAGCCCATCTACAAACTTATTTAGAATATTATCATTACTCTCAAATTTCATAACATCAAATTTATATATTATGATTTTTTCTTTATGATCCTTCTCCCAATTTTCCACACACAGATTAATGAAAGTTGACTTCCCAGTCCCCCATGGTGCATCTACTCCAAAGACGAGACTTTCATATGATCCGTAATTAAAAACCCTATCAGAAAATTTCCTTGCTAAATCTGCAAATTCAAATGCATCTTCTTTTTGTGTTATAACTTCCAAATCACTCATAAAACCAGATTTATTCTCAGCTTTCTTTATACGTTTAGTTTGATTTTTTTTCACATTGTTTGCTACAAAAAAAACTATGGGCAGAATTAGTAATAAAAACATATGAAACCATTGTAGTTTTACAAGCTTATTATTTAAAAATAAAATCCCAATTCCATTTATTGATATTAATACAAATATTCCTGTAAAAAGAATGATTAATAAATCTAAACGTTTACTATCAATTACAAACTTAAGTTTTCTAAGAATATTATTATTTTTTATAACAAAAAAAACTACAACCAAATAACATAAAAGAATTACAAAAAAGTAGGTCAATTTACCATTTTGCAATGAAATGTTATAAAAAGATTTGAATAATACGCTTACAATCAAACTTGTTTCTGACATGAGAACCCCTAAAATGAAGACTTTAATTAGTGTGTAATAATTAGATTTCAATACAATCACTCACTTCATCACGGATTCTATTTCCTCTTTTAATATATAATAAATCATACCCCTTGATTACACTAATTCACTCAAAAATTGTTAATTAAACAACAAGCTTAGTATATCATAGTAAACATGTCTACTGTAGGTGAAATAAGCCATATAAATCACTTTTGTTTTACTCATTTGACATTCCCCTCAAAAAGGTCTACCCTAATAACGAATCATTCATTCACTATTAAGGAGACGTTTCCGATGGTGCAAGCCAAGAAAGACGAAGTCAGGAAAGAGATTGAATATGCGGCGCTCAAGGTCTTTTTTGAAAAGGGCTATGTGGATGCCAAGATGAGCGATATCGCAAATGAGATCAATATTTCCGTGGGCAATATCTATACTTATTTCAAGAACAAGAAAGAACTCTTCTACGCCGTCGTGCCACCGGATCTGGTGGATTATTTGAAAAATGTGCTGGTGGAGACGATTCACTTTGATAATCAGACCCTGTTCGAGGAAACGGATAGCGAGCAAAAGTCGGCGCTGTTGCAGGAACAGGTGGATGTGTTACGTAAATACCGGAATCAGATTGTCATCATCTTTGAAAAGAATAAAGGCACCATCTACAACAACGCCAAGAATGAGCTTGTCGAGCTGATGATCGATACCAAGAAGGCCTATCTCAAAAATCAATATAAACGGTATGAGATTGGCACCGAAGAGAACTTGATCTTGTTGAACATCCTCGCGCACAACGTGATCGACATGAACCTGGATCTATTGAAGCGGGATATGAGGGAGGACAGCCGGAAGCAAATATTCGAAGCGTTGTATGTATACAGACTGTACGGTATGAAGAGTCTCAACGAATAACGCTCCACCTCATCACTTATGCTGGTTAGACAAAGCGTGCAGATCAGATCAATTTCACTTGGTTTGCACGCAAAAAAATATCTAACATTAAGTCGCTTTATTTTTTTGTTTCAATAATGAATAAATAATTCATTATTGAAACAAGCATCTTCGTTACCCTAACTACTCACCTCACCCACATTCTAAGGAGGAACACAACATGAACACCGCTTACGCATTAAAAAATGTCAATCTGATCCATGGCGACTCAAGCCGCAATCTGCAAAAAAACATGACGATTCTCGTCAATGAACAAGGACTTATTCAGGATATCGGCCGAGATAACGATTTGCATATCCCAAGTCACTACACAACCATCGACCTCTCAGGAAAATACGTAATGCCAGGACTGATCAATGCACACGTGCACCTCTTTGCAGATGGAAAACCGTTCAGTCTCTCGGTCAGTGAAGGCTTGTTGCAGTTTGCCTATGATCGAATATTGAACACGAAGTTTGGCAGAAACGTTTTGAAAAAACGCATGAAACGCAATGCACTGACCGCACTCCATGCGGGTGTAACAACGATGCGCAGTGTGGGGGAATTCTTTTACACGGATGTCCAGCTGCGGGATGAGATTAATAACGGCGACTTTGTCGGCCCCAATCTGCTCGTCTCCGGGTTTTTCCTAAGTGTCACGGGTGGGCACGGTGCTCCATTTCTGGCTCTGGTTGGTGACTCTCCGTGGGAAGCACGAAAAAATGTACGCATTAATGTGAAACACGGCGTGGATCTGATCAAAATCTGTGTGACGGGTGGTGTGACGGATGCGAAAATAGTCGGCTAGGCTGGCCGTTTACAGATGACGGTGGACGAAGTTGCGGCGATCTGCGATGAAGCGCATAAGATTGGTTTGCGGGTGGTAGCGCATGTGGAGAGCACGGAAGGCGTACGGGTTGCGTTACAAGGTGGCGTCGATACCATTGAGCACGGTTCGGAGATGGATGACGAAATCATTCGTTTGTACAAAAATAATCCCAATGCCTTGAATGGCTACACCGCACTCATCCCCACCCTGCAAGCCGCTTATCCCTCCGCTTCACTGGATACGAGCGTAACGAAGGTAAGTGCAACGGTAAAAGAGAATTCCAGACTCGTCTACGATTCAATGCTCAAGGGCGTAATACAAGCGATCGAAAACGACATCACCATCGGGATTGGCACCGATGCCGCTATGCCTTACGTGACTCACTATGATATGTGGAGAGAGATGGACCACTACATGAGACAGGCCAACCTGAACAACAAACAGGTCATCGACATGGTGACTCGAACCAATGCAAAGATCCTCGGTGTTGACGATGTTACAGGGACGGTGGATATCGGAAAACATGCCGATCTGATTATCATGGAGCAAAATCCACTGGAACATATCGAGGCCTTGTCAGACATCTCTATGGTCATGGTCAAAGGAAATCTAATTCAAACACCATCTGTCACAAGAATCAAAGAAGTCGACGATGTTCTAAACTCAGTTTGGTGAATTCAGGAGTGAAATCATGCGCGGAAGTACCCTTGGAACATTTTTTATAATTCCTTTTTTTGAATTTAAGACAATCCCAATAGCTACAGGTTTGTAACCCATTATAGAAAGCACCTACGAAGACAGGATAATATACCCTGAAACCGTAGGTGCTTTTGGTTAAACAAAACTTCAATTTAACCCTCAGCATGCTTACTTTTGTAAATTGAAGATGAGTTCTTCGTTGAATGGAGTGCCTGTGGAGTATAAATCATTTCAAGCTCTGTCTTTTTCTTACCCACATGTACACTACTATTGAGCCTACTAAAGCAATGACCAAACTTATTATTGTTATACTCATATAATTATTCGTAGACATACCGGAGTTGATGACTGGATAGCCACCCGCACCATCTACTTCTGGATCAACCCCTTGGGATTGCACATCTTTTAGGAAATCAATCGTCTTGGAGGAATCCCATAGCTGATTATTATCCATACCTCCCATGAGTGATTTTTTCTCAGTAGGTACATCTGGTATATTTACTTCTTTACCATTGATCTTCACGGCCAAATAACGGATATTTCCGTCCTTGATTAATACCGGATTAAGCGTATCCACGTCAGTAGATAGGGATTTTGTCATCGTATTTAAGGACGCATCCAACCTGGAGGCATCTCCTCCTGCAAGAACCACTCTGAACTCACCTTCGAATTGTTCTATACTAAGAAATGACTTTCCAACACCGCCCGATTGCACAATAAAGTCATACTGTCCTGTCGGCTTAGACACATCGATCAGACTGTCAGATACTTTTTCAAACTTCTCAGAGTCGAATAAGTATACTTCGAAACCAGGGCCTAAGGTGACAGACTTAACTTCTTCTTCATTTTTATAACCATATCCACTAGGATCGTCTAATACCATTTTTTTAAATTCATCCAATCCTTGTCCTTTGGCAAAGGTCTGTACATCTTCAGGCACATTGCTGGCATAACTACTTGGAGCCATAGTGTAACTGACCAATAGACCCATACATATCACCATTAAAATTCTCATATATTTCATGATTATAGACCTCCTCAGCTAATCCTTATTGATAATGCCAAAAGTCTTTAAGTCCCCATCTCCACGTTCTTTCTGCTCCCGTACCTCCATTAAATTTCGAGAATTCCATTGAAGTTTTCACACCATCCCAAGGATCCAGATAATGCATATAATAAGTATATGTTGGAGTATTACTGTAGCCATAAATAGCAACTGCATGACCAACAAGGGCCGTAGGACTATTCCATTTCCAACTCACATATACGGGGCGCCCTCCATCAATCTGACTTTTCACTTGGGCAACATTTAAATTACCTGAGTAATAATTAGAAGATACTCCATAGTCATGCATTCCACTTTGGGCTTCTACTGTTGATGCCGATACATTTGTACAAGAACTGGTTGACTTCACTGTCTTAACGAAATCGCATTGATATACATTTTTGCTAGCCATGAATTTAAGAACACTTGAACTAACTGCTGCCCAACACCATTCACTCTTCTCTTGCTTTGCAATAGGATATGATGGCAAATCAGTAGAAGCAGCATATGCTTGTGACACAAAAGAGAGTGTGAATATTAGTGCAAATACGGAGAATAAAAAAGTTCTTCGAGATTTCATTTTAAACCTTCCCCCTCATCTCATTAGAATTGAATAAATTTGTTAAAGTGTGCTTATCTACCTCAATCTTTTTTGTTCCCCTCCAATCCAAACCCTCCATATTCATGTTACCTATACTGTATATAACGAGTTATTAATCATAAATGTTTCCTTTTTTTAAAATATTTTCAATTAAAGTTCAAAAAAGTAGCGCAAAGCTTATCCATCATTTGAGGTTTGTTGCAGTGTGCCTATGATCGGATATAGGATACCAAGTTCAGCAAAAATATTTTGAAAAAAGAATGAAACATAACGCACTGACTGTACTCCATGTGGGTGTGACAACGATGCTCCGTTTGAGAGAATTCTTTTACCTGACGTGCAGCTGTGGGATGAGATTAACAACGATGATTTGTCAGATCCAATCTGATCATCTCCGGTATTTTCCTAATTGTCACGGATGAACATGGTGTTCCTTATCTAGAACTGTTGAGCGACTCCCCATGGAAAGCATGGAAGACGTAAGGGTTGCGTTACAAGTTGGTGTCGATACCATTGGGCACGGTTCCGAAATGGACGACGAAATCATTCGTTGGTACCAAAATAAATTCAACGTCGTTCTTCTTCCTGACCTTAGGCGGGATCATTGGGCAACTGATTAATTTCGAGAACCTTTTGTCCAACATCATGACCAAATCCTCGTCCAATGGCTTAAATGAAGGGTTAACGGTTGCCATCTCATTTTTGTGCGTGGGATCGATCCCGATTCTGGGGCCACTACAAAGTGCATTACAGGGGGATAACACCTTTTTTGCAAATTAATACGATTTTCTCGGGCATTACGTCATTGATTCTGGCATCCACCTTCGGGATCGGCATCATCTTCTCAGCGTTCATTCTGTTGGTCATCGAAGTGCTGGTCTTCTTCTCGGCTGATTTCTTATCCGTCTTCATGACGACAAACATCATGAACGAAATTACTCTGATTGGTGGCATCCTGGCGCTTTGTACCGGATTAAACATCTTGAAGATTACGAAGATCAAAGTGTTAAACCTGTTTCCTGCCTTATTTATTCCAATCTTTCTGCTGTAGCTTCAGCATACTGAGGTCTTTTATGTCCAACCTGAGACTGAGAACAAATTCAATCTGGCGTACGATTTGAATCAATGACGAGTCACGTAAGATAGAATTATGAGTTTATGAACAATAATTACATCAAGACATTGAACCAGAGGAGACATATCCTATGAATAAAATGAAGAAAACAGGTTTGTGGCTAGGCGTCACGACCCTAACACTATCACTCGCAGTTCTTTACATTCCAACATGGACGCCAAAAATAAAAGGCCCAAACCCTATTCATGTATTGGGACAAGTTGAAATCAACGGCACGGGACATGAAATCATGATCAGAGGACAGGATCTGGACAACCCAGTTATCCTTTATTTACACGGTGGACCGGGTGCATCTGAACTTCCGTACGCGAAAAAGTACCAAGATTTATTAGAATCTCAGTTTACGATTGTGAACTATGATCAGAGAGCAAGCGGCAAATCCTATCATTTTTTCGAGGACTATTCCAATCTCTCAGCTGATGTGCTGGTTGAGGATGCACTGGCCGTCACGGATTATATTACTAAACGTCTGGGGAAGAAAAAGGTGATCCTGATTGGTCATTCGTACGGAACATACATAGGAACTCTTGCTGCGCATCGAGCACCCGATAAATATGAAGCCTACATTGGAATAGGGCAGATGGCAGATACACAACAGAGCGAGATGGACGGATGGAATTACGTTATGGAGCAAGCCCAGCTGGCTGATAATGATGAAGACGTAAACCAGTTGAAGCAGATCTATGAACCGATCAAACAAGGACAGGCATTCACGCCGCGAGATATCGTTAAACGTTATGGGGGCGCTTCGAGGTTGATGGACAGCCCGGACACCAGCTTTCTCGGAATGACGTTCAGCCATGAATATAATATGCTGGATACCATTCGTTATAATAAAGGGATCATTTATTCGCAAGAAATACTGATAAGTGAAGCCATGAGCCGTCCTTTGCCTTCCTTGATTACGAAACTGGACCTGCCCTTTTATTTTGTCATGGGAGATTACGACTTTATGACTTCATCCCATGCCGCCAAGGTGTTTTTTGACCAGATTGAAGGAAATCAAAAGGAATTCATTGCCTATAAGAACTCGGCCCATTACCCACATTACGAAGAGAAGCAAAGATTCTTTGAGTGGATGGTAGATACCTTTATCAAGCAATAACCTTAATCATTCAATCCTTTGCCCTCCAGGATTGGCTGCATGTACTTCTCGATTCGCGACACTTTTGTTTTGGATTGCTTCGGTTGTGAAAAATAATAGAGATATGCCCGCTGACGTCCGGGTGTCAGTGCTTCAAATGCATCTCGGAAAGCAGGATTTTCATCGAATTGCTGCTGAAGTTCCTCAGGAACGCTATATTCGGCAGTTTTTTTCATTTCCACTTGCAGTCCAGCCTGTTCCACTTCAATCGCTTGCTGGATATAGGCTCTAATCATAGCCTCCTGCTCCACAATCTGCTCCAGACTGGTGAAGCGAAGCTGGCGTTCTGCCTGTACATTCTCCGTTTGTTGGACCAAAATGCCGTGCGTATCCTTCAGCAGAGCACCTTTGAAAAATAGAATGGCTACGTACTCTTTGAATCCATGGATTAAAACGATGTTTTTCCCATCCAGCATGTAACAAGGATGCATCCATTTCATATCTTCTGTGAGTTCAAAATCCCTAATAATCTCTCTCAGCTTTGTGGACTCTTCCCTCCACGTTTTGAGTTTCTTTAGATAGCCGTCAACTTTGCGATTCCCACTTGTATCCGTCATGGAGAAATACCTCTCTTTTTCTCATGGTTTTATAGGTTCAATTGTACTGGTTTTCAGTGGATTGTACAGCGTTGCTTACAGAGCTTTTATTGACTTTTCCACTTGAATTTAAACCTTAATAACAACAAAGACCATCCTGTTAGATGGCCTATATTTTAATCCAATCTCATCTAATAAGTTTCAATCGACAGTTTACCATACCCATAGTAAAATAATGGAATGTCTATTGCCATAATTCCAACATACGAAAGGATGATTTAAATGAGAGAGTACACAGTTATTCCAGGTCCAAAAAATGTTCAAGTAAACCGAGGTGATACTCAGGCTGCTGTTAATTTATTTGCGGATATCATTAATCACAAAGCACAATCTGGATGGACCTATCAATCGATGGAGTCGCTATCCGTCACTGAGAAGCCCGGTTGTCTCCAGCAACCTGTTACAACGCATCATTATATGCTTATTTTCTACAGAGAGATTTAATAATAGTACAACAATCATGAGAAACTCAGAATCTGAGGAACTGATATTTAATAACATGCCATCCGAAGAAGAACTTATTAGACTCTTACATACACATCATGAAGAAAACGACCCTCGAAGCAGTTTCTATATAAGAACTCATGTTATTCCAGAAATCGATTGGTTGAAGTCTTTGCTTAACGTTACACTTGCATTATTCGCAGGTCTAATCATCTCTATGATATGTTTCTATCTCTTGAATCCATTCATTCCAGTATATGCTTTGCTGAGTGCCCAGATTGTTTTCATAGCAAGTATGTTATTCATAGTTCTACGACGTGTTAGAGCAATCCTGATATGGAGTATTAGAATTTATCAACGTTTTGCCCCCATTGAAGTGAGGAACAAATGTCGTTTTGAACCAAGCTGTTCTGTGTATATGATTCAAGCTATTGAGAAATACGGGGCGATTAAAGGTCTTTCCTTGGGCATTCATCGTCTTCGCAAATGTAATATCAACGGTGGAGGATATGATTATCCATAAAGCCAAAAGGTCCATAGACAATCTATGGGCCTTTTGCTTTGGTTAACATTTCTGGCTTAAGCTAATACCGAGCAGTGGCTGTATCTCTTCTTCCAACATGGAGGAAGCTATCATCCTGAAGTCATCAACCCCAATTTCAAAATGACCTTTACGAAATGGAAACCCCCAATTGCGATTCCCGCGTGTAAAAGTGAGTTGGTCTAACAACGTTGCGATCTTTACATCTCGACACGGTAGATAACGGAGATCTCGGCGAAAGGGTATAAAGGATTCCGACATCTGATATTGGTATATCCTGTCGTCGATAATTTGACCAATAGCGGTAAAAGCCTGAAGTGGTTGCCCTGTTGATATGTCTGTACGTGGAGAGTAGTATATCATCCAGTCACCCGCGGACATCTGTCGCAAAAGTGCTGACTTGCCATGGCACAATTGCGCAAACCCTCCCTCTACGGCTACATTTACATGAGAAGCAGATACAACGCCAACCCAATATCTGCTGTCCTGATTTGGTTTCATGGATACATCCCATTCCCTTCTCTCATTTACATTTCCAGATTCGATTTCAATCGATCCAATTGCAAAAAATGATGTCTGTAGTGCATCTCTATCAACAAAAACCACTCTTGAGCATTTAGAGCGCCAAGCCTTGGATGATGTATTTTGTTATTTACCGATGCTTGGTATACAAGAGGTTCTGTACTCCTCATCCGGTCCACGACCATGTGAAGCCCATCAATCAAGGACTCCATGCTCTCGGGTGGTTGCGGGGTATACTGGGGGGAAGCAGGAACCTTAATTGGAACGGGAGGGAATTGTCCTAATTCAAACACTTGCCTACCCAGTTCTGTTTTTTCCTCACCCGAGTTTAAAGTCGAATCCTTGCTGCTCAAACACTGCTCAATATTATGCAGATGCATAAAAAGCGCTGATTGAATCAAATGTACATACATCTGTCCAATGGACCATTTCTCTTCACTTTGTTTTTTAAGTAAGCTAGACATATCCAAATTTTTCAGTTCTGCCAAATATCGTTCTACTGCCGTTTCAAATGATTTCAACACTTCCGTTGTACTTCTCATCCTTCAACCCACTCCTCTTGATCTGTGATATATCAAAGTATAAAAAAACACTACTGACAGGTGTATGTCAGTAGTGTTTTAAGATGTTTTTGGCTACTTCCTTCATTCGGAAGCGTAAAGACTCTGGCTCCAAGACCTCGATATCTCCACCCCAACCAAGTAAATAATGCAATATTTCCTCCGGATAGCGAACACGAAAATGAAAAACAACACCCTCCTCTTGCTCCTCAAATGCATCCATATAAAAATGCAGAGCCTCCATAATTTTGTCAGCAATTTCAGGTTTAGCCCGGATTAATACTTGTTCGTTACGGTCCTCAGGAGGTCGATAACTGTTTAGATCAAAATCCGGTGGCAAAAGGAATCGATCCTCCAGCACGGAAAGTTCAGTCATCCGTGACAAACGAAAATGACGAATGTCTTGTCGCATATCACAACGTGCAATTAACATCCAATTCTCCTGAACCAGTGAGAGGCCATAAGGTGAAACCTCACGCATGTTATACCGATGCCCATCCGTTCCCGGCATTTTTTTCAGGTACATAAAGCTGATTTTATGTTGATCCAGAATGGCATTACGTATCTGGTTAAGGTATGTTTTCACCCGCGCTCGGGTTAAAGGTTCAACCGTATGAAGCAGTCGCATCGTTTCCCGAACACGTGTGGATTCATTACGAACGGATTCTGGTAAGATTGCTTCAATTTTTCGTTGAGCCGACTTAGCCTCCATCGCGTATTCTGTATCCATTCTCTGTTCGATAAAATCAGCTCCCATGAGCAGGGATACGGCTTCTTCTGCGGTGAAGCTTACCGGGGGCAGAAAATATCCTTCCATGAGAGAATACCCATGACCCGGAGCACCCATGATCGGAACGCCAGCTTCGCTTAACGCCTGAATATCTCGATATATCGTACGTACACTTGTCTCAAATTGAGCTGCTAAATCTTCTGCTCGTAACATCTTTCTTCGCTGCAATTCAAGCGTAATCGCAAGCTGCCGCTCCGTTTTGTTCATTTTCTAGCCCCCACCGTTTCATCATCCAAACCTAACTTATTCTAACACAGTAACTTGTCTTTTCGTTTCGTGAATTAAAGCAATGGCAAGTCTCAAATATCATCCAAGATGAGATATTCTTAATCCCCAAAAAAACTGATACCCCAAAAGGATATCAGTTTTTTGTCTACTTTATATCTACTTTATATACGGTTAATTCTCTTCTTTACCTCTTACACGTACATGGCCAGCAACAAGTTGTAGATCATCGTCGCAGCTTCCGCTCGAGTCGTTTCACTTCCTGCACGAACCGTATGGTCCGTATATCCACTCACAATCTTGGCCTGCACCGCTGTATCCAGTGCTTCTTGTGCCCAAGATGGCGTCTGCGATGCATCGGTGAAGCTTGGTTTAACGGATGTATTACCAGACATTCCGGCTTGTGCATCTAAACTTACTTTCAGTGCATTTGCCATCATGACAGCCATCTCGGCACGGGTAATGGTGCGATCAGGCTTAAATGTGTTATTACCATAGCCTTTCACGACTCCGGCTTGCACGGCTGCGGCAATATCACCTTTTGCCCAGTCTGGCAGACTACCTTGATCTGCAAATGTCAGATCCGACTCCACGGACTTCAATGCCAGTGCCTTACTGAGCAACGTAACAAACTCTGCCCGTGTGATCTTCTTCGAGGGTTGGAACGTACCATCTGTGTAACCTTGAATCACGTTCATGCCCAACAAACGATCTGCGTAGTCTGAAGCCCAGTGTCCATTCAGGTCAGACAGATTCACCGGTGTGTAACTGGACACAACGAATGTACCCAGATGATTAACATTGGCCGTTATGCTTCCTGCTGCATTCATCTTGCCACCGATAAATACCCAGCTCTGACGAGCTTCATTATAATAGTAGATCGCAGGTTGGGTGCCGTTAGGCAGATCTGCCGAATCCACATTCAGGCTCAATGCCGCCTGATCATTCAATGTTCTTCCGCCACTGCGGCTGATCTGTACAGCTTGTCCAAGTACATTCAGGGAAGCTGTATTCTGCAACTTGTCCTTGGCAACCACAGACACTTGCAGTGTATCCTTGGAACCAATGGCTCCCGATGGAACATTGAATTGCACGATGTCTTTCAAACTCGTTTGGACCGGCTGATTCGCTTCCACCTCTACCTTCACTTCAGTGGATGAATCTGACCCCGTTTCCGGATTGGTTGGTGTGGTTGGAACGGTAGGCGTTGTTGGCACACTTGGTGTGTTTCCTCCAGAATTCCCACCAGAGTTGCCTCCATTACCTCCACCTGAACCCCCGCCACCATTGCCTGAGCGGGCTTGTACAGTCACGGTACGGATAACTTCCTGTGCAGCATTACCAGCGATATCCTTCACGTTATACCGTAGGGTGTAGATTCCTGCTGCTTGTGTGTTCACCGTGCCATCCACCTGTACGGAACCACGGATGCCGACATTATCAGAAGCCTGTGCTCCAGGCTCGTTGTACGTATCTCCCACGTTCAGCGTCATCTGGCTGCTACCTTGCAGGGTGATGACGGGAATCTCACGGTCTATTTTAATGACCAGAGGTAAAGTATACGTTTGTTCCAGATCGTCTGTTGCTCGGAATAAAAGGTTGTGCTCTCCAGGCTCCGTTACCTCCAAAGGTGTATTCTCTGTATAAAGTTCGTACGTCTGCCCTCCATCACGGGACAACTCGATAATCGCGGAAGTAGCAGGCGCGTATACTGCGCTGGTTACACTAACCGTTACGGACTGGTTCGTCCATGTATCCGTGTGATACGGCTGGCCGTCAGCGGTAGTTATGTTGCTTTTTAATACCAACACCTGATTATTCTTGCCTTCCACAATGACAGTGAACGTTTTGGGTTGTGACTCCGTGCCACGTTGCACAGTTGCCGTCAGTTCCAATCGCTCATTATTGTCCGGTTGCGTTAGCAGCTTGCCCTCGTCATTCATTAGTTCCGGGTTGGAGCTGGACCAGCTAATGGTTGCACCATGTTTTCCTTCAACAGGAAGGGTAAGGTCGGAAGTGACCGCGTTCAGATCGCCCAGATCGATTGCTTGAAGCGTATCGGTTACCGCCTGTACATCACTGTAAGGTGTGGCACTCATGAAGATTGGGTTGGAGTAGAACCACAGATCGCGATAGTTGCTATCGTTAATTTGATTAAAACGGGTCGTTGCATCAGCTGTCGTATTTTTTGGATCAAGTTGTGGTTCACCGTCTACAGTCTCACCTGTCACGTTCATGCCCAGATTCGTACCGCGCAGGCGGAAATACTTGTCCTGGTCTGTGGCTTTGATCTTGTACGTGATGACATTATAACCTTCGGCATCTGTCGTCCAATCGTTGGATGTGAAGGTAGCCAGTACTTTGGTAGAATCGTTGGTGTCTTTGGTATATGCGACTGTACCCTTCTGGGCCTTGGCTGTCACATCCCCAGCGATGAGATCAACGTGATCCACCACGGGTACTTGTCCAGCGGACGTACCACTGTTGATTGGATTTTCATAGTTGTTGCTCGTCGTTGGACTCTTGAAGCGAATCTTCAGCTCTACTTCATCGCCTTGGGTCACATGAAGGTCTCCGCCCATCTCAACCTGAGCACCCGCTCCGGAAGCTGTAAAGTCCACTGCGTTGATCAGGTCGCCGAATACGGAAAATGATTTTCCCGAACGCAGTCCATCCAGTACTGCCTGCATGCCTGTACCCTCAACCCACGAATAGGTCTTAGCATATTCGCCAGGAAAATAACCACTGGAATTCGTACCAATTGTCTTGAAGTGGTAGTCCGAATTGCCATAGTTCCAGAAGTGACGTCCTTCTCCCAGCAATGCATCCCATAGTCCGCCAACCTTGGCGACTATATAGTCTACACCGCCGTATGTACGGTATTTGTATCCATCATCTGCGGTCGGATTAGCTACATTGTAGCTTGTGTTGTACCCTCCACGATCCGGTTCCATCTGGTTACCCAACATGCCTTCGATACCAAATACCACTTGTGGAGCCAGATCGTTGAACTCACGGAAGTCCGCGACGGTATATTTGTTTTTGCCGCGTGAAGGGTGGTTGATCATCGCATAACTTGTCGTTGGATAGTTCGTTGCGAGCCAATTGATGGCGGTTAGGGCATCCTGATGAGTCGTGTACGCACGCCCTCCGTTCTGATCCCATTTGGTTACGTCCGCCGCATTAAACAGGTTCGCTGCGCGATTCGTGAAACGGTATTCGAATTCCTTGGCAGCGTTCAGCGCTTCGGTTGAGTTAGGCTCATCCGTAAGAATCCCCACCCCAACATGTTCATGTGTCGGCATGTCCCATTCGAAACCGGAAAAGATCGTTTTACCTGCGTATTTGCCTGCATCCTGAAGTGCCTTGATCTGTGGTACCTGATATTCATTCATCCCTTGAGACATGGGGATTGACCCACTTGGAATGTCTACGCCGTTGTGATCTCGCTTGGATAACCGCAAATGATCCGTAAGCGCGATCCAGTCCAGACCATATTTGGTTAAACCCGCATCGAGCACGTTCTCCAGTGAAACCTGTGCATCATCAGACTCAAACGTATGTACATGCAAATCTCCCGTTTGCCAAGAACCTGTTGCCGAGCTGTTGACTGGCGAGCTATCTCCCGCATCTGCATACGTTATCGCAGCAGGGAAAGCTCCCATGACCATCCCTGTAGCCAAGGGTATAAGTGTAAGCATAGCGAGCACTTTCTTGCCTTTATTAATGAACAAAATCATCCCACCACCCGTTCTAAGTTGTTGTGTCGGGAGTAAATATAAGAGACTTTCGGGGGCAGGGTCAACGGCCTGGAAGTATGTATTTAAAATTTTACATATACCTGCATTCTTTCATATTCCGTTAAAGGTTTTTCTAACTTATCCTAACGAAGTTATACTCTATACTGCTCCATATTGGGGGAGTGAATCTAGGGATAACGCTGCAAATAGGAGGTGATACAAAATTCAGAGATTGTTCACGATTCAGGAAAGTTCCACCACTGCTGTGGATCATTAGGAGGAGAACTAGCGTAGGAGGAATGATGAAGTGGAGAAGATAGTGGGTTTTGTAAAAAAAATCAGGATTGCGTATACGCTGAGCATAGAAAAAAAGCACCCACGAACTACAGGCATAATATGCCCTGAAGCCGTAGGTACTTTGGATTGAGCAGGATTTTGATTCAGCCTTTACATCTTTACTTTTGTGAACTGGGAACGAGTTATTTGTGAAATCCGACCTATCTCCACTTTATAATTAAACTGGAAAAATACGATATATAAACCGATAATGTTGAAGATGGCTAACAACGCAAAGATCATTATTCATTGAAGGAGTTGCACACTTTTGAAAAGATTCTATCTAGGTTTTGGATTAACGATCACCATGATCATTGGACTATTATCAAGCTCTACTCCAACAGAAGCAGCATCGAAGAAAGTAAACTTAAAATTGTCAGATGGAGCGACGTACTATGGTGAAGTTTTAAACGGGAAACCTCATGGTAAAGGAACCGCAAGATGGGGAGAAACCGAAGTTTACTCTGGAGATTGGGTGAGTGGTACGCGGCAAGGAAAAGGCAAGTATACATATACATTAGTTGAAGGTGGAGGTGTCCCCTTTGAGGATTACAATGAATCTAATATGGGCCATGGAACAGGTGAATTCACTACAAAAACCTACACCGGATCATGGATTAATGATACATATCATGGTAAAGGAAAAGAAATTACGCAATGGTTAGAAGTACAGTATCTTACTTCTGATGGCAAGGTTTACCCTGTACATGACCGTTACAACAACACCATTAACGATGGAACATTCAATCAGGGCAAAATGTCTCAGGGATATTACGCAATCCACTCTTCAGATACTGTCTCACTAGGATATACTGATCGTACAACTACGATTGCTCTCAAAAATGATTATTTCAACGAAAAGTTAACTGGGGATAAGGACTTTTTTGACACGATTATCAATTATAAAAAGAAACACGGTTCTTCTGAAAAATATATTGGGATTAAACCATCCGAATTCTCCAAAGGTACATTAACTAGTGGCAAATTCACGGGGGTTACGCATCTAATCGATTATAGTAATTCAGTTAGTTATTCTAAACAAGTCATAATGAACGATAACGTATTAAAAGAGAATCACATAACATCTGCCGTCTTTAATAAGGATCGCAAGAAAATCATTCATGAATTCCTGCAAGCTATTAGGCCCTATTCAGTCAAAATCAATACCATCTCTGACGAGATTATGTCATTAAAAGACATTAACTATGAGGGAATGATCCCTAGGTAGTGGAGGTCACAAAATGAGAAAAAGGCGATGGATTGTGAGCATAGTCATTTTGATTATCATACTTTTCATGAGCGAATTGATGATGTTGTCCTCAGGAAAGGTTGGCGTTCTCAACATAACGCAGAGAGTTATTTCAGGTGCACCTCATGTTATCGTTCAAGGGCAGACACTGTCTTACCAAGGTAAGGTTCATTGGGAGGATATCCAAAGTAGTATCGAAGAATATTCCGCAAGCGATGAAGGAACGGTCTTGTATAAAGCACTAGGCACCCCTGTCCCACCACCTTGGATATATGTGAGAAAAGGAAACCATCAGGGTTTCCGATATAAAATCCCGCAGCTTCCCTGGAAACTATAAAATGATCTGGGAACTTCACGAGCGGACATCACCAGATGTCCGCTTTTGCTATGAATTTGTAGACTACCTCGCTCAATGGTGACATCTCCTATGGTTCAGGTATCAAATACAATCCACTATTGTTCCTCTCACTTTTCTTCCAATCCGTTAAACTGCCTGAGCATGGCGGTGAAACTCTCCAGTTCCTTATCATCCCACCTGGATATACGGTCATAAAAAGCTGACTCCTTCTCCTTGAGCGCAGCGATCGTCGATTGTTGACCAAGTTCCGTAAGAGACAGTAACACCCCGCGCCGATCCTTGGGGTCTTGCTCTTTGCTAACATATCCTGACTTTTCGAGTTGTTTGATTAATCGGCTGACCGAGCTGCGGTCCATTGCATTTGCTTCTGCCAAAGCCGCGGCACTTGTTGGGCCATAGGAGTAGAGCCACCGTACCAGTTGAAAAGCGGCAGGTTGCAGGTTCGCATCAAAACGCTCGGCAGATCGAACGTTAAGCGCATGCGATGCACTGATCAGTGCATGAATCTGCTCACCCAGCGCTAGCTCGAGGGTTGCTCTATCTTTGGTTTTGACTGGATTTTCACTCATTATTGTAAACTCCCTCTCCTCGATACATGAAAGTAGACTCCTGAAATATAGTTGACAAATATCAATTAATATTTATAGTTGATTTATGTCCATTATATAATTCCGAATCTATTCGTGTCAAAAGGAGATCTTCTCATGAAAACTAAACATCCCATTATTGTAATTACCGGAGCAACAAGCGGTTTAGGGCAGCTTGCAGCCATGGAACTCGCCAAACGCGGGGCACATCTTATACTTACAGCCCGAAGCAAGGAACGTGCCGAGGCTACCAGGTACAAAATCAAGGAGATCATGCCTTCTGCCAAAATCGAATTTTTCTATGGAGACTTGTCCTTACTGAGTGATGTAAAACGTATTGGGCTGGAGATTGCAGCCGCTTATCCGCGTATAGACGTACTTTTGAATAATGCCGGACTTCATGCTTTTGAACAGAGAGTCACGTCCGAAGGATATGCCGAGATGATTGCCGTCAACTATTTGGCACCTTGGCTGTTAACGCACACATTGCAATCTTCCCTGATTCAGTCGGGCCATGCCCGTGTCGTCAATGTTGCATCTGAAGCTTCGCGAAATCACGGCACACTGGTATTGCCAGATAACTTAACGGATATCACTCCTTTTACTGCACGTGGTTCCTCTCCAATCTATGGCAAAACCAAACTGCTCAATATTATGTTTACTGGGGAACTAGCCAGACAATGGCGTGGAACCGGAATTCGCGTAAATGCCTTGAATCCTGGCTTTAATGTTACGGGTCTTGGACGAGAGCTATGGTTTGCAAGTGTGCTTGAACGCATGTTAACCTTTTTGCATATCGGCGACCCGCGCCGGGGTGCGGATATCATTACTCGGTTGGCTGTGGATTCGAAGTATGGCGAGGTTTCGGGAGGATATTTCAATGTGGGAACTGGAGCATCTATTGTTCCTATACATCCTGGCGGAGATGAGGCCATGCAAAACAGACTGTGGGTGGTTACGACACAACTGATGAAAGATCACGGCTTGCTGGATTAATCGAAAAAGAACAGGGGGTGTTCCATAAGCCAGAAACATAGCTAGGACCCCCCCCCTCTTTTTTTCAGTAACTTAGATTGTGGCAAATACCTTGTCGAAACCTGCTTTCGACTTAGCCAATATTTCACTCGAACTCAGAGTTGGCGCTGGAGCCAGTACTTCCTGAGCCACCACACCATTATAACCAATCGCCTGCAGATTTCTCAGAAATCCACCCAGATCAATGACCCCTTCGCCGGGATACAAACGCTCATAATCCAGCAATTCTTCAATGGGCAGATCATAAGCATCATTAATATGAACATGAACAACCTGTTCTTTCTTCAGCTTCAACAGATCTTCCATCGGTAAACCATTTGTATGCCAGTGATAGGAATCTACGAGTAAACCTGCGTTAGGCGCATGGATCGTCTCGATCCAGTCCAGCGTATCTTCCACACGCCAGATAAACGGATTCTTCCACTGCGTCCGCAAATGGTGGCAGCCAACAAACTCCAGACCCAACTTAATCCCGTAAGCGTCCAAGATATCTGCGCAGAGTCTCAAGCGTTTCGTAGCCGCTGCCATAAATTGCGCTGCCGGTTGATCCGTTGAGGGTAAAATATACGTGCAACAGCTGTAACAGTCCAGCGAAGCAGAAGCTTCTGCCATAGCGACCAACGATTGCAATCCCTCACGAAACTGCTCATCTGTCGTCCGCCACTCTACCGTCAGACCAGATGAACCGATGATCACCTGATTGCTTTCCAACAGATGTTGCGCTTGTTCTTTACCATACGTTTCAATCAATGAGAGCGGATTCAAATCTACAGATCCGAATCCGTGCTTGGCCGCATCTATGATATATTGTTCATCAGACTCGATGTTGCCCAGTCCCGCATTCGTTAACCCTCTAATCATCCCAATCTCCTCCTGTGACTCGTCTGGAATTGCAGCTTGTGTATCATTTTCTTTATCATTTTATAATAGCAGTACTCTCCGAAAAAGAAACCATCAAAAAAGAGCCGCAACAACGTTACATTAACGTCATTACCGCTCTAACATCTCTATCTCACACGCTCTAACGTATATCGATTACGCGGAATCTCAAGACCCAGATTCTCCCTTAGCGTCTCATGTTCATACTCCGTGCGGAACAGCCCTCGTTCTTGCAGAACCGGAACAACTAGCTCTACAAAATCTTCCAAGCCATTGGGCACCACGGTACGAACATTGAATCCGTCTGCCGCTTCGCCTTCAAACCATTCCTGAATCCGATCTGCGATCTGATCCGGTGTACCAATGAACGATGTACGTGGAGTGGATGCCAGCAATGCCACTTGACGCAAGGTCAGCCTTTGTTCTCGTGCCTGCTGCTTGATTTTGTCTGTTGTACTGCGGAAGCTGTTGCTGCCAATCTCCCCAATCTCAGGGAAAGGCTCATCCAGCGGGTACTGGGAGAAGTCATAATGATCGAAGTACCGCCCCAGATAATTCAACGCCTGATCAATATTCACCAGTTCGGCAATTTCCTGATATTTCTGCTCCGCCTCTTCCGCTGTTCTACCCACAATCGGGCCGATGCCCGGGAAGATCAGGATATCCTCTGCCTTGCGTCCATAAGCCACCGCTCTTGCTTTCACATCGCGGTAGAACTCCCTTGCTTCCTCCAGCGTCTCATGTCCTGTGTAGACGGCATCCGTCGATCGGGCGGCCAGATCTTTACCAGATTCAGATGAGCCCGCCTGGAAAATGACCGGATGCCCCTGCTTCGAACGCCCCACATTAAGCGGACCCTGTACCGAGAAGTGCGTTCCTTTGTGATTCAGCGTATGTAGCTTGGCAGGATCGAAAAATACGCCCTGCTCTTTGTCTCCGATAAAGGCATCGTCCTCCCAGGAATTCCACAGGCCTTTGACCACATTCAAATGTTCTTCCGCAATTTCGTAGCGTAGCGCATGGTTCGGATGTTCGCCTTTGCCAAAGTTAAGGGCCGATCCTTCCAGAGGTGAAGTAACCACATTCCATCCGGCTCTCCCACCGCTTAATTGATCTAACGAAGCAAATTGCCGCGCAACCGTGAAGGGTTCACTATAGGAAGTAGACAATGTAGCAACCAGCCCGATGTGGGAAGTTGCCCCGACGAGTGCGGACAGAAGCGTCAAAGGTTCGAAGCGATTGAGAAAATGAGGATTGGACTTCTCGTTGATGAAGAGGCCATCTGCAATAAAGAGCAGATCAAACTTCCCTTTTTCCGCGATACGCACCTGCTTCTTGTAGAATTCCAGGCTAACGCTCGCGTTAATGGGAATATCCGGGTGACGCCAAAAGGAAATGCTGTTACCCACTCCGTTCAGATTAGCTCCCAACTTCAATTGTCGTTGCGACATATATATTCCTCCCTATGTTGTGGTGATGACACTGCCCAAGCCGCTCCAAGCAATACAATGCCTGTGAAGAGAAAAATAAACGGAATACCGATCCATCCACCGAGCAAACCACCGATTAACGGTCCGAGTACAATACCGAACTGACTCGCCGTCTGACTCAGACTGACAGCCCTCCCACGAAAATCGTGATCAGCATACTTGATGATCAGCGCATTAAGCGCCGGATAAACCGCGGCAAAGAACAAACCATAAACAAATCGCAAGCTGCCAAAATAAATCAGATTATTTGCTGTCATTTGCAGCAGACTGCCAATTCCGCCGCCAATCAGACCGATAAACAGTGTTTTCTCGTATCCGATCCTTCCACCAATCTTCCCCCATCGCGGCCCCATAATGACGGTTGCCACACCAATCGCCGAGAAAACAATCCCTGCACTAAGTGTTGCACTGCCAACATCTCCGCCAATCTGAACCACATAGAGCGTCAGCACCGGTTCGATGATGAGCACGGAGGTCGAGACTAGGAGAATCAAACCGTAGATTCGCATCAAGCCGGGCGTGGAAGCCGCTCTTTTCAAATCCCCTATGATCCTTGTTGGAACGATCGTACGAGCTTGTCGTGACTCCTTAACACCGAGAACCATCAGAGCCGCGAGTAACGTAATCACGGCCGATGCAATGAAACATCCCCGCAGTCCGATCCAGTGACTCAACACACCACCGGCCAGAGGACCAAGAATCCCACCCGCAGCGCTGGCCGTGGAGATCACACCAAGTGCATAACCCACCTGTTTCTCCGGAGTATTGGTGCCAATCAGTGTAATCGAGGCGGGATGAAAACCAGCCATGAGTCCCTGAAAGACCCTCACCGCGATAAACGTATACGGATCGTAAACAAAGAAGTTAGCCAGATGTGCAATACCTAGCCCCACTCCGGAACGGACGAGCATCAGTTTGCTGCCATATTTATCAGCCAGCGATCCCCAGAAAGGTGCGCATAATCCACTGATCAGAAAGCTGATGGAGATCGAAATACCAGACCAAGCTTCCAGACCGCTCTGGATACCAAGATCATTTTGCAGGAATATAGGAAAGAACGGAACGGATAGCGAGTACGCCATATGATTAAAAAACAGGCCGAACCACAGAATATACAGATTCCTCTTCCATTGTGGCATCTTGGCATTCTCCATACTATATAATTCCTATTTAAAAAGTAGGTTATTATCCATATTAGGGTAACGTTATCGGAAAGTATAATAGAAAAGTTCAATAGACCCATTCAAGAATTAAATGAATGGGTCTATCTTATCGGCGATACATCGTATTGGTTATTGTCCTAACTGTGATTGATACTCGTATTCGAATACATGTTTCATAATAGCCAATTCCATATTTTTCAATTCAATGATTTTATCAAGCATGACATCATACTTTTTGTATACACCCTGCTCCATGATGAATTCATTCATATACATGACCAGATTACGGAGTTTCAAAGCTTCGCTTACCAGTTCTTCCAATCGGATTTTTAACGAAGGATCGGGGAGAAAGTCAAGTATGGCTTGAGCAAGCAGTTGTTTATGTTCGTAAAGCAGGTGAAAAGGATGTATAGCAAACGGCTGATTTTGCATCCCTTTCTTCTGCATCCCCAGCATATCAATCATCTTATCGTATATTTCACTTCCAAGATAACGGTGATCCTTTCTCAGAATACTGCGAACTTGATTAGTCTCTCCTACGTATTCTTTCAAAATATTCATTAGATCCTCTTTGGAAAACTGGAGAACCGTTTCATAATAATATTCACTGGGTTCCTTATACTCATCTGTCTTTTCAATGGCCCATATTCCGTTTAGGTAATCCGTAGACCATTCAGCATCGAAATTCGAATCTTGAATAACAGTAATCTCATCATAGGGAAGCCATTTCTCACCGTAGAATCCATCCCAAAAATCATGGCACAAAAACTCTTTACGATCCAAATCAAATCCAGAGATGAATACCTCATGTTTACCACCGCCAGGAATATTTCTCAGGAAATAAATATAATTATTCTTTTGAATTAGTTCCACTATAAAATCTTGCAGTTCCCACTGTTTTAAAATCATATCTCTATCGTACACCCTTGTAATCAACATAGGGCATGTCGACATTTTGAATTTGTGCCAAGGATAATATTGTGAACAGACGTCCAATCCATAGCCCCCTTCATCATTGTGACTCAGGATGACCAATAGAAAATTATGATAAATCCAGCTACGTGAACGCTTGTCCAAATCTAGCATCGAAAAGAGACTCGCATGATGTGGGTAGGTAGTCATTAAAGGCTCGTTCATTTGCAATTTTTTAATCATGACTGATCTCCAATCCTGAGCAATTTATTAAGTTATGCTTCTCCAGTTCATGAATGGCTTCCAGCTTGCTTGTGAATTTTCTCCACTGATTATGTGTCATATTCTCCCGATATACCGCCTTCGCCAGCACGTTACGTAACTCACTCCACTGATCCTGTATTGCCTGAGCAGCAGAAACAAGATCGGTATGATGTTCATATAACCGTTGCATACGATAGGTTTCGACCTTTTTGGCATTCACAATGTCTACAATGGATTGTAGAACAAGTTCAGCATAGGCCATATCAGGTGAATCTTCTTCATTGAACTGATACGTCTTCTGTATGAAGGACAGAAGATGACTCAGTTCCTGATTAATCTCCCCTGGTGTAACGCGTACATGATCAATAAACATGTCACGCAGTTCTCCCAACATTATATTGTTTCTTTCATGTTCGACAGTTTCACAAGCTGAAAATGCGTAGAACGTGGGTACTTCTTCTTCCTCCATGAAAAGCCGTACGAATCCTTCGTAAGCTTGTACAATATCATTCATAGGCATCTCCATCGGTTGATACGTGAGATTGTCCCGGTGATCATGTTCTATTACATGGAACACTTGCCGCTGGAGATCATACCCATAGATTAATAAGGAATGAGGCCAGTGGGTACGTAAATACATGTCTTTGCGCAAGGACTCGTAATAACAGTCAACTCGGATAATTACTGGGCGGTTCAAATTAACCGCTTCTATAATCTCTTTTTGTACATCCTCGCTGTAGGTCTTCGTTTCATAAGTTAGCCCCATACGCTCAATTAGCTGGGCATCTGATAATACAGCTTGATACTCTAATCGGAGTATGCCCTGATGTTCATCGAATCTATAGTGCATTCGGTCATTGATCATCACAGGCAGTACACCAATAGAATAGAGGTTTAATACGGGAAAAAGTGAATTATAGAAGCAGTTTTTGTAGAAAACATCATTAAACGCCTCTATTCCTGCGATGATAACTATTGGCCTATGGGAATGATGTAAGATAAGGTGATCCGCTTCCGCTGTTGCCCCGACTTCTTCGGTAAATTGCTCCATTGCACCATCTGTCTCTGGCATATCCTGCTCTTCAAGAAGTATCTCTTTTTCAGAGTTATACTTATCCGCTTCATACCCCTTGTTTCCAAGCACTTCAGCCAGTGATGCAATGGTCTCATGCCGCATCACTTCATCAACAGTAAGCGGAATACTCTGCCTCTCCATATTCGCCTCAAGTTTGATGACATTCAGTGAATGCCCTCCAATTTCGAAGAAGCGGGCATGAACGTCTATCTCTTTCAATTGCAATAGATCCGACCACAATTCGGCGAGCACCTGCTCTAATGCATTGCGTGGAAGTGTAATATCCGTCCCTTCTCCCTGTAAGAGCAAGGGATCTGGAAGAGCCTTTCGGTCCAACTTCCCATTGGCCGTATATGGCATATGATCCAACATGGTGTATCTGGAGGGCAGCATATATTCAGGCAATTCTGTCAGCAAAAAAGATCGCAATTGCTCCTGATTGATACTTTGGCTCTCCGTTACTGTGTAATAGGCACATAACAGGGACTGCCCATCCTGATCTGACCGAACTGTGACCGCAGCAGCCGAGATAGCCGGGTACTGGAGCAACCTGTTCTCGATCTCCCCAAGTTCGATCCGATAACCACGTATTTTCACTTGAAAATCTGAACGACCCAGATACTCCAGATCTCCATTCGCATTGAGTCGTGCGAGATCTCCTGTTTTATACATATAAGCGCCTTCATGAAAAGGATCTTTTACAAACCTCTCGGTCGTAAGCTCAGGTCTGTTCCAATAACCTCTGGCTACTCCATCTCCTGCGATGCATAACTCTCCCATTGCCCCGATTGGCATATGCCGATGCCGCTTATCCAGAATATAAATACGGGTATTGGCAATCGGATGACCAATCGAAATTGTCGAGGTAGGTGAAAGTTCCTTAATGCTCGACCATATTGTTGTTTCTGTGGGACCATACATATTGTAGATGCGGGCAGAGGTCATCCCCGTGATCTCCTCATACAAGGCATACGGTAGAGCCTCCCCTCCGATCATCAATATTTGAATTACGCTCCATACCGGTGAATCTACTGTAAGTCCAATCTGAAGCATTCGCAGTCGAGAAGGAGTTATTTGTATTAATTCAATGTTATGAGTAACAATTAGATGCGCAATACGGCTTGGACTTAACTGATCCTCCTCTACTGCCATTATCAGTGTTAACCCGTTAGCGAGTGCCCCAAGCGTTTCCAGTACAAAGATATCAAAGGAGAATGTTGTGAGGGCGAGAATTCGTTTGCCAGTTTCAAAAGGAATGCTGCGGGATACACCTTCCACAAAGTTTCTTAGTGCCCGATGTTCAATCATGACCCCTTTTGGCCTGCCTGTAGATCCGGAAGTATATATCAAATAAGCCAACTGCTCCGACGAAACAACTGGCAGTGAGATATGTTGGTCATCCCATTCTTCCAAGTGAGAAATATCGATTATTGGGCCTGTGTATATGAGTGAGCCGATCAGATCGGGCTTCGTTAGCAAAATCTCAGTCTGGCTATCCTCCAGCATGAACTGCAAACGATTATTTGCATATGCGGGGTCCATCGGCATGTAAGCAGCCCCCGCCTTAAGTACACCCAGCATAGCCAAGAGCATGTCTTCCGATCGGGTTAACAGAATTCCTACAACGGCACCTGATCTTACTCCCTGAGCTAACAGGTATTTCGCAAGTTGATCTGATTTGCAATCTAAGCTTTGATAGGTAAGAATATGATCTCCGCAGATCACTGCGGGAATATCCGGCTGTTGTGCAGACCAAGACTGAATCATCTGGATGATTGAACGAACTTCAGGAAAACGTATCTCCGTATCATTCAGATGTTGAATAACCTGGTCTTCCTTGAGCGAGAGCATCTTTATATGATGTAATCCCTCATCTGGATGGGCTGTACACATTGAGAGCACACGCATCACATGGTCTACAATCTGTTCAATGGTTGCTGGAGAATATAATGTGGCATTGTAATTCATGCGCAACGCCAGCCCCACTTTAGACATTTGAAGTGAAAATACCATATCGGCTAGGGGGCCTGTTTCCTGTAAATTCGCCTGCATATTGTCCATACGAACCACAGTGGCCACCCTTGGCAAGTCTGTCCCTTCATGACCAAGCAATTCAAGAATTTTCTCCAGCGAAAGATGGTTATACTTTTTGGCTGCACCCACAAGGGTCCTGAGTTGAAGAACAAGCTCCTTAAAAGAACACTCTTCACCAAAATTGATGCGAATAGCACGTAGTTGACTTGAATTTGCTGCACCAGACGAAGCGGTAATACCTACAGTTATATCGTCATTGTCCAGATAACGGTGTAACACATATGTGACACCTGCCAGAAGAAGAATAAATGCCCCAGCTTCGGTGTTCCCGGAGATACGAAAGATTTGTTCTGAAACAGGTTGAGGAAATGCAAATTGCATCTCCTCAAACACTTGCTCACCCCATGTTCCCCTCGTTTTTTCACCAGGGAACATGCTGAATTGAAGGTCCCCCGAGAGATGGTTTAGCCAATATTGCTTCTCCTCTTCGAACTTTCGGCTCGATAATAGCAAATTTTGCATGAATGTACCTGGCTCTGCTGACAATTAGCACGCCTCCCATTCTCTTTGGGATCAAGAATAATCAGATCAGGTTGAGACCTTTTTTCTTTGCCATCTTTTCTACCTTGCGCAGCATAACGATTGAGATGATTGTATACGAAATGGCAAAAAAGATGAGGATGCACCATTCCATCCAGATCGGTGCAAGGGGCACCCAATCTGTTTTGAAACTGTAATAACGCACCATATCATACCCCCAGGTATAAGGCAGGAGATATGCGATCCAACGAACGACTGCAGGAAACTGGTCCACTGGGAAATAAGCACCTGCTACAAATTCAAACATGATAAACAAAATACCCACAATGGATGAGACCTGGCGGTACAGAATCCCCAGTAGTGCAATCATGACGCCAAGCGCCATTAACGCAACGATGACCACAAGACAGGTGACTAGAATCATCATGGATTCAGCAAAGTTGAGACCTGCGTACAGAACAAGCAGGATATACATCGGTATGAACACAATGACATTCATTAATGCACTGGCTACAACCGTCCCCACATAATACGCATAGCGAGAGATTGGATTGCAGTACAGATACTCCAAAGTGCCGTTATGGAGATCATTCGTCACGGCACCGAGCGGAGCGTTTAACGCTACTCCATAGAACAGCCATACAAGGATTGCACCCAGATAAAAGATAAACAGGTTATCTCCTTGAAGTACATTCTCTCCCTCGTATACAACAAACGTGGACATCAGCAGGAAAAAGAGTACTCGTAGACCCAACTGTAGGAAGTTACCGAAGAAGTTGGGCAGATACCTTACAGCAATCTGCAATTCCTTCACGGTTGTTGCCCACACGACGGTGAAAAATCCGGTAGGTTTACCTATGGCTTGCAGCTTTAGGGTTTCCTGACCTGTCCCGGTTTTAGCGTATTCGATACTCACTGTTCTCTGCCTCCTGCCAATGTGTACTCTAAATTCTCGTCAGACTTCACATAGAGCTGAACAAACAAATCTTCAAGTGTTAGTTGTCTATGCTGAATGGTCGTATGGATATTGCCTTCTTTTAATTCACTAATAACCGCACCCATCCCGTCGTACAGGTTCGTGATTCCGAAGGAAACCGTGTCTTCCTCCTCACGAATAATAGTGGAAGTTACCTCCGGCAGAGCAGTGATTCGCTCCTGAATGGAAGGGGGCAAGTCTGCTCTGGGAATGTCGATGAATTCGACTGCGCCCAGATTGGATTTTAGTTCGGCAATTGTACCTGTTTTAAGGAGCGTTCCTTTGCGCATCAGGGACACACGGTCCGTCATGTCCTCTACCTCAGTCAGAATGTGAGAGGTCAGAATAATGGATTTCCCCTCATCCCGTACATAACTTTTAATGAACTCACGTACACGTCTGGAGATCACGGGGTCCAGGCCCTTGGTCGGCTCATCCAGATATATCACTTCAGGATCATGCAGCAGGGCTCGCATAATGACAACGGTTTGCTTTTGGCCTCCCGATAATTGCATAAATTGCTTGTTCAGATGTTCCGAGAAATCCAGATACGTACTTAATTTGTCAATCTGGTTTGAAATCTCTTGTTTGCTAAGTCCGGTAAGTCTTCCAAAGAATATCAAGTTCTCTCGAACCGTTAATCTCGCATAAGCAGAGCGTTCAGTATCTTGACCCACGTATCCGATTAGTCTTCTGATGATGTTCGCATCGGTATCCAAATCGTAGCCGCCGATATTGACAATTCCAGAGTCCTTGGTCAACAGAGTCGCCAGGACTTTAATAAATGTTGTTTTACCTGAACCGTTGGTTCCCAGAATTGTGTGGATCTCACCCTTGCGAAGCTCAAAGGACATGTTATCTAACGCTAGGTGTTTACCATAGGACTTCGTGACGTTCTCAGCGGATAGCACTCTCACTTGTTCTCCCCCTTTATGTATTGCCTGTATTGCTGAATTCATGGGAGGGCGAATACGCTATTGCAGCGCATTTCGCCCCTAATGTAATCACTTTACGCCGACAGCTTCGTGTACCAGATACTCCGCCAGTTCGTAGTGATGTCCAGTATCATCAATGATATGATTCATCCACTGATTTCTTTCTTTAACAGGTAACTTTTTGGTTTCAAAGATGCCCTTGAGCAGTTCCAACGCTTCTATCATTTGCTCTTTTGAGGGTTTGTCCCCCGCATTTTCAACCTGCTCCTGAATTGCCTGGATTCGTTTGTAACGCTGAACAACACCTTGTTGATACTCTGCTTCATCCCAATTCTGGTTCGGCGTTGCCACTGCAATTGCTAAACATTTAGTTATGACTGTGGGTACTCCTTTTTTCTTCTTGCCATCCGATTGAAACATGCTGATCAATTTTTGACGTTCCGCTTTTTCGCCAAAACAGAGCGAATTGATATCAGGACAGTTCGTTTTGGTCAATTTGTTCAGTACATTTTTGGGTCCCATTTCGATGGCAAGTGTGACACCAAAACGCTCAAGGTATTGAAGAATCCGTGTCCATTGCACAGGTTTGACCATCTGATCTGTCAGCAATCCCGGAATTCGCTCGACATCACCATAGGGTTGACCTGTAACATTGGATAGTACCGGCCATTTGAACATATTGTACGAATACTTTGCCAGTTCTTGGCCGAGCCGCTCTGCATCTTCCGCCATCAGCGAACTATGAATGGGTGCACTGGACATTAGGGGAGTAACCTGACCATCGGCATCCAATACGGCTGCTTCGATCTCCTCCAGTACGTATTGATGACCGGATACGGCAGCTTGTGTTGGCGAATTATAACAGGAGACTACAGCTACACCCTGCTCGCCGCTGTATTGTTCACAGAGTTGCTCCACGATGGATGCGTCAATACCGTCCATAATGGTCATGGATCCTGTGCCCCGATCAATATGAATCTGCATCATCGCACCGCGCAATTTGGTGATTCGAACAGCATCGGAAAATGTCATGGCGCCTGAACATACCAACGCCGAATATTCACCCATACTGTGACCTGCGCAGAACTGTGGTCGAATCCCCACTTCTTCCATATACACTCTGAAAGCCGCTACATTCGTTGCCAGAAGAGCAGGTTGCATGTTCTCATTCTGATTCAGTTCAGATAGACTTCCTTCAAAACATAGTTTTGCCAGATCCACACCTGCAACGTCACTCGCTTCCTCGTACGTTTGCTTGGCAATGCTATATTGATCATAGAAACTCTTTCCCATACCTACATACTGAGAACCTTGTCCCGGAAACAGCAGTGCTATTTTTTCCATGTCGTAACCTCCATTAATAGGGTTGGTGTATTAATTATTAATAATGTTCAGTTCCACATATGAAGGAATTTTCTGAATATAGCTCATGTCGTGTTCAAAAATGACAAGGTCCTCTTCCTGATGGATTTCTTTGAATCCGCCAAATTTATAGGTCAGATACATCATCCGATTACGATCGGTCATTTTGAATTCAGCCCGTATCTTGACCCCGGCTTCTTTCGCCTGTTCCAGGATATAATTCATGAGAATCGTGCCTACCCCTCGCGACATTACACGGCAAGACATCAACAGCAGCTTCACGGTCCAGTACTCCTCTTCCATCTCAAGCAAAGCGAGTCCAATTTTTCCATATGCTCCATACTTGTCTTCCAGTCCTGTAATGAGAAGTTTGTGATTAGGAGATTGACTGAGTTGTTCCAGATCTTCATAGGAATAGGTATACCCTGTGGTGTTCAGCTGATGAGTCCGCACCGTCAACTCTTCAGCACGCTGCAGATCATCTCCCTTGAGAGGAGATATCGTGAATGTCATGCCAAGTGAAGCCAGAAAGTCATCTTTGGGACCTGTGAATTCATCTTCCGCCTTATTACGGATCTCATCGCTTTTGTACATTAAACGGCGAAGTTTGGAGTCCTCCGTAATAAAACGGGGATTCATCATCTCCATGTCGGGAATGTCCAGGTACTGGGCAGCATCTATGCATCGAACTTCAGCATGCTCAAACTGTACCTCTTCCAGCTCAAACATCTGATCATCCACAAAAGCAACCGTATTCGCTCCGATATTAATGGAAGTTATGATGGATTGAATCGAGCTCGACTTGGAATTCCAGTGAATCTGGGGATATAGGAAGTATTCATGAATTCCGAATTCCTCAAGCTTCTCCATGGCTGTCTGATGGTCATTTTTACTGGCGATGGATTGCAGAACCCCACGCTCGTCCAGTGTCCGAATCACATCAATAATTCCCTCTCTCAAGACAACATTCTCATCTTCCAGAAGGACACCTTCCCAGATTGTATTATCCAGATCCCAGACGACCAGCTTCACCTTCTCTTGCTTTTGTTTGTCCATTACCGAACTTACCGATGGATCACCCATACCTGAACCCCTCCTTGGCATATTGTTCCAAACTATTGCTTTAAGCCCGTCAGGCAGTCTATGCTGTCTTTCGTTCAATCAGTTCATTAATCTTGTTCAACGTACGGAAGTTGCTCAGATCCATATCCTGGGTCTCAATCCGAATGTTGAATTCTTTCTCCAGAAACATCACCATCTGCATCGCAAACAGGGAATTGGCAAAACCCAATTCAAAAATATCCTCATCATCCTGAATTTCACGTTTGCGATAGAAACGACTCAGAAATGTTTTTACTTTGACCTTGGACTCCATGCACAGTCACCTCGTATAATTTATAGTCGATACACTTACAGAATCACGTGCTCAAAGAAGCCTTGACCGCTTTTTGCTCCTAACAATCCGGCATCCACCATCTTGCGAAGCAAGGGACATACTCTGTATTTCGGGTCCTGATAACTCTCATAGAGTACATCCAATGAATGAACCACAGTATCCAAACCAATCAAATCCGCTGTGTGAAGTGGGCCCATCTTATGTCCGAAACATTTTACGAATATGTCATCCACCTCTTCCGGTGAAGCTACCTGATCCTGAACGACAAAGGCAGCTTCATTCATGAGAAGATGGGATATTCGGTTAGATACAAAACCGGGAAGATCTTGTACCAGTATGGCTTCTTTGCCCATGGTATGGAGCAGGGATCTGGTCGCTTCAATCGTTGTATCCGAAGTGTGATAACCCTGAATAGCTTCGACTACGGGCTTTAACGGGACCGGATTCATAAAATGTACACCGATGACCTTGTCAGGCCGTTTGGTGATGGAACCAACTTTTGTAATCGAAATGCATGATGTATTGACCAAATAAATACAAGAATCGGGGCAATAGTTTTCAAGCTGTGCATAGACTTCTTTTTTCACATCCCATTGCTCAGGCACGTTCTCAATAATGAAATCAGCATCGCTGAGCGAATCGTAATGTGTCGTAAACTCCACACGTGAGAGCACCGTTTCCGGGTCTTCGGCCTCGGTATCCTTGTTGTAGAATCCCGAAAATCGGATATTGGTAAACAAGGCTGTTCTCGCCTGATCCAAAACTTCATCACTCACATCGATCAAAACCACGTTGTGCCGGGACTGGGCAAGGCTCTGCGCAACCCCTTTTCCCATGACGCCTGCTCCAATTACACCAACCTTCATTCCTATCAACGCCCCTCTGTGATCTGGCTAGAAATTGAAATTCACTTCTTCATCTACAGCTTCATCCGTGATATCCGTGACACGATCAACTTCAATATCATAGATCAATGTATCCGGCTGCTCTGAAACTATCTCAAGAATTTTCACAAAATCTTTGGCGATATATTCAGCTGTGCCAGGCAAGAACAAGCTTGTATTATATTCCAGAATAAACTCGATCGTACCGTCCCGCTCAATCGCATCCAGTGCCAGATCAAACCTTGAAACTCCACTGTCATAATCGATTAATGTGCCTTTGAAAGCCTCAATCTCTCCGGTGTACATCCCAACATTTTGCAGTGCAAAATACACATCAAACAGCGGATTTCTGCTCGGATCACGTGTACTATTCACAAGCTGTACAATTCGGTCGAATTGACAGTCCTGATGTGCAAAAGCCGATAACGTACGCTGCTTCACGTCCAGAAGCAACTCCCTGAATGAGTCATCTGACACAGGTTCGTTTCTCAGGACAATTGTATTTACAAACATGCCAATGGTGGCATCAAAGTTACCCTGCTGGCGACCCGTTACAGGCGAACCGATGAGTATATCACTCTGGTTCGTGTATTTATGCAATAGGACATTTAAGGCGGATAAGAGTAACATGTATAGCGTGGTTCCTGTACGTGCTCCGAGCTTGCCTATACGTGCAGTGAGTGCTTCGTCAGCATAAAAAGTCATTTTGGCTCCATCATAGGTTTTTCGATCAGGTCGTGAAAAGTCTGTTGGAAGTTGCAGTGTCGGCAATGGTCCTTTCAGCGTTTCCAGCCAGAAGGCTTCCTGTGATTTAATCGAATCCGATTGCTGATACTGATTGCTCCACTCCGAGTAATCCCTATACTGATAAGGAATATTCGGTAGTGGTGAACCACTGTACATTGACGTGATTTCGTGCATCATATTGTCCATCGACATGCCATCTGTAACCAAGTGATGCACATCGAACATCAACAGATAGCGACCGTCATCCAACGAACCAACAATCATGCGGATCAACGGTGCCGCTTCCAGATCAAACGGTCGGACAAACCGCTTCACTACATCTTCCACTGCTTCCGTTCCACGAATGACATCTGGCAACATTTCAATTGAAAAATCCACGTTCTCGTGAATTCTCTGAATCGGCTCTCCTTGTTCCCAGTGAAATGATGTACGGAACGATTCATGGCGCTGAATCAGAGTGTTCATATAACCGTTCAACGTCAATGGGTCAAAATTCCCCTCCATAATCAACGCTTTGTTCAGGTTATAACTGATGTTGTCCGGGTCCTGAGTGCAAAGGTAGAATATCCTTTTTTGAGCTGATGAAAGTGGATATTTTTCTTTGGCTTCTGCATGAGGAATGGACTGTTGTCCGACTGTTGCACTCTCCACATCGACCAAAGATTGCAGGTGAACTCCCAGTCCCCAGATCGTCGGATATTGCAGCACATCCGACGGATTAACCTGTATCCCCGTTTCCCTGTATATATCCGATGCCATCTTGAGCCCAATAATGGAATCTCCACCATATTCGTAAAAATCATCATACAGATCCATTTCTGTCAGTCCCAAATGAAGTGACCAGATCCGGGATAACATCTGTTCCATGGCTGTATATTGACCATCATTGCGGCCGTGTAATGAGACTTCTTTGTTCAGCGTTGCCTTTCTCATCTCCACTTCAGCAATCACGCTGGCACTTTGATCCTGAATCGTGTTGTATACTTCCTCCGACATCATCATTGGCATATCACCTACGTAGGCCATATATTCCGAGTCATAATTCAGTTCACCGATGATAGATCGATGCACTTTACGCTGAAAAGCCTGGTCAAAGGCCTTTAATGCAGACTTTGTTAAAACAGACTTGAATACCATGTCATCATTTACGCCAAAATCTTTGGCCATCCCGGTCTCTTTCCAGGCCACCCAATTGATCGTTAACGTTCGTCCGCCCCTGCGATTGCGATACGCTGCATAAGCATCCAGATAACTATTCGCTGCTGAATAATCTCCTTGACCCGGAGAGCTGAATAATGTTGAAGTGGTTGAGAACAGAACAAGAAAATCAAGAGAGTCTTGGGCTGTTGCCTGATCCATATTCCAGGTTCCCTGGACTTTCGGAAGCAACACACGGTTAAAGGTCTCCGCATCCTTGGATGCAAGGAACCCCTCACCGGCTACCCCTGCACCATGAACAATGCCATCCACTTTGCCGTACTGCTCTCTGATGTTCTCCATGAGTCTTGATACTTGTTGAAGATCACCTGTATCCACGCTGTAGAGACCTACTGTGGAACCTTTGGTCTCAATCGAATGTATCCATTTAATTTTGTTGCATTGCTCCAGATCCTTGTTATCCTCCAAAATGGCTGGCCATGTTTCCCGATCAGGGAAATCCGATCTGCCTGCAAGAATCAAGGTAACGTTGTGTCTGTTGGCAAAATGTTCTGTGAATGCTCGGCCAATGCCGCCCATTCCACCAGTGATGAGATAGACCCCTTGCTCCTTAATGGTTACTTCAGAGAGCTCAGCTCCCAACAGATCTGTCTTCCTAAACTCTTCCACATATCGTTGACCCTTCCGATAAGCAGTGGAGTAGAAAACATCATCTGCATTCATTGCATTGAGCAAAATAGGAATAGCGGTGTCATCATCTATATCCATGACTTTGCATTCCAGCTGAGGATGCTCTTGTCCAATCGCTTTGCCCAGGCCAAACATCGTTGCATATTCAGGAGCAAGATGTGATTCGTGGCCGCTAACTTCGTGAACGTACTGGGATAACAGAACAATGCGCATTCGATTTCGCAATCCTGCACCTGCAATGGCTTTTGTAAGGTAAAACAAGCTATGCACACCTCGGCATAAGGCATCCTCCAGTTCCTTCGGACTCTCAGGTGCTGTATGACCATTTATGGTAAAGGTATGAATAATCTGATCTATTCTGTGGTTCTTCGTAGCCTTCAATAATTGCAGATACTGCTCCTCCGAACCATCGATCTGATATTGAACCGGAGAGATCTTCGCATATGTTGCACCAAGAGTAACTTCAATTACATGTGCTCCACGTTCAGTAAGTTCCCGGGAGAGACTGTCACATAACGGAATTGTCCCCTTCAAAAGCAAGACGGTTTGCGGATTCGGAATGAGCCGCTCAGGATTACTCGCTTCCACCCAGCCAATGGTGTAATGCATCGTTGGTTCTTCCTTCTGCACAACGGATGGTTGAACCGCAACTCGTTCGGGAATATCAATCCAGCAACGATTGCGCTCGTAAGGATACGTTGGAAGATGGAGCCGGAAGGTTTCCTCTTCTGCGTACAATCTGGACCAGTCAATATCGGCCCCCTGTGTATAAAGAATCGATATTTCCTCCAAGTGCTGATCTTCCCATCCGTGCTCGTTAATGAGCTTCAGTACCCTGTCTGCTTGCTCGTTTAATTCACGAAGTTTTTGTTCCGTCAATTCGCCAACACCCGGCTCCTTCGTCTCAGGAACCATTCGATGTTCAGATGCATAAGCAACGGGCGGTTTAATCTCGCTAAACGGGCACCCACGCAGCTTGTCCAATCGGGATACCAGCTCTTCTTTGTCTTTAAAAGGAATGGCGATACGCAACTTGTAGTGTCCTCTTCCCTGAGCAGCTGTTCCGCACAGGCTTAACAAATCCAGTTCATCGTAACTATCGAGATAATCATGATAAGCTGCGATCAATCTGGATAGAGAGTCTTTACTTTTGGCGGAAAGAGGCAAAATATAAGGTCTGCGTTCCTCTGCTTGGACAAATGTCTGCACTGGGGCCTCTTCCAGGATAACGTGACAATTGGTTCCACTAATCCCGAAGGCGCTAATCCCACAACGTCGCGGTCCTTCCTCTGAATGCCACGTACGAAGACGGGTATTCACGAAGACCGGTGAATTGGAAAATTCAATCATTCGATTAGGTCGATTAAAGTACAGTGTGGGAGGAAGCTTTTTCTCACGCAGCGCCATGACCGCCTTCACCAAACTAATCACTCCAGCAGCCTCCGAAGAATGCCCCAAGTTGGTCTTGATGGAACTCACCGCACAGAACTGCTTGCGATCTGTGTAGCTCGACAGTGCATCGGATATGCCCTTAATTTCAATCGGATCTCCCAATGTCGTGCCCGTGCCATGTGTTTCAATGTAGGTGATTGTCTCCGGTTCGACTCCTGCATCCTCCAAAGCAGATATAATAACCTCTGTTTGAGATGCCGGATTAGGTGCCGTGATGCCTATTGAACTGCCATCCTGATTCACAGCCCCGCCTTTAATTACAGCATGGATCGAATCATGGTCATCCAATGCCTGCTGAAGTGATTTCAGCAGTACCACTGCAACCCCTTCTCCAATACCTGCTCCATCTGCTTCATCATCAAAAGCTTTGGAGCGATGATCTGTAGACTCAATGCCAAGTTTCATATTTTCATCATCCACCGGACACAGATTAATCTTGATTCCGCCAGCCAGTGCATAATCACATTGTCCGCTACGAATAGCTTTGCAAGCCATGTCTACAGACACCAATGAAGATGAACAGGCCGTATCAATAACCATGCTTGGGCCTTTTAGATCCAATAAATATGAGATCCGGGCAGACATCATTGCTGTCAGATTACCCACCATGGAGCTTGATCCGCTCCCAGGATAAACTTCATATAAGAGACGTGCATACAGATCTCGCAAGGTTGCCGCATATCCCAGATATACGCCTGTTTTACTACCGCTCAATCTGGTGCCGCCATACCCTGCATCCTCAATTGCAGTCCACGCAGCTTCAAGAAATAATCGCTGATTGGGATCCATTAGACTTGCTTCCTTGGGCGATAACCGAAAGAAACCTGCATCAAACTTGTCTATGTCTTCCAGATACGCGTTCTCGTTGTATTTCATCTGTGTCTGGTCATGACCTGTGAACGCAAAATGCTTGTCAATATCCACTTTTCTCGATTCCGGAAACGACCGAACCAGATCCGTGCCGTTGACGAGATGCGCCCACAGCTCCTCAGGTGTGGAAGCAAGCGGCACATTCACAGCCATGCCGATAATCGCAATATCTCCATCTCGTTCCGCCGCAGTACGCTTCTTGAGATGCATCGCTGGAGAAGAACGCTGTTCCTCCTTCTTGTTTTTTCCACCGATAAATTTTGCGAGATGATGTACATTCGAGTATTCGAACAGGTCCGTAACATTAATGGCTCCTGGAAAAATTCGCTCAATCTCACTCTGAATTTTCATTAGCAGAATAGAGTCCGCACCTAGCTCAAAGAAGTTGTCGTGAATATCAATTTGATCAAAACCTAATATTTTTCTGCAACATTCGGCCACACGTTTTTCCGTATCACTAAACTCTTCGTTGAGACTTCCTGTCAGACTTACTTCTCCTGCTGGATTTGTTGTTACACTCTTTGCTTTGTTCGCTTTTTCCTGCTTCTTTTTTTCCTTAAATAGTTCAATTTGCGCAGTCAGCACAGGAGAGAGCATCACCCCTGATTTTTCGAGCAGGAAGACTCCACCGTTCTCATAATTGAGATAACCTACAAGTGCTCTCGGTACATTATGGGATAACACCTGCTCAAACCCTTCAAGAGCCTTACCCGTTGGCAACGTCTTAAAAATGGTATCGATTGTGAAACCACCTTCAAGGGCCATACCGGTTTCTTTCCAGGTCGTCCAGTTCACCACATGTGTCCTTCTGCCGAGCTTGTTCCGATATTCCCCGTAGGCATCCAGATAAGCATTGGCTGCGGTATAATCTCCTTGAACGGCTCCGCTAAACATCGTTGCTACCGAAGAAAACAGAATAAAGAAGTCCAGATCATCCGAATGGGTAACTTCATCCAAAATACGTGTACCCATCACCTTCGGATTGAAAATGCTTTTAAACTGGTCATCCGTACGATTCATCAACAGGTCGGATCTTCCGATTCCCGCGCCATGGATAACCCCCCGGATCTTCCCATGACGTTGACGCAGCTCTTCTACAATTGGAACTACCTCTTCTTTTTTGGAAATGTCAGCGCTGTATATTTCAACGGTAGCTCCCATATTTTCAATATCAAGAACTCCCTGAATCTTTCGGCATAACGACTGATCCTGCTTTGCTTCCAAAATTGCTTCCCATGTTCTCCGGGGTGGAAAGGCAGTACGATTAATCCAGGCCAGATGTACCTTGTCCCTGCCAGCCAAATATTTGGATACTTCAATCCCGATACCTCCGGCTCCACCAGAGACAAGATATATCCCTTCTGAATGAAGAGCCGGAAATTGTCCATTGTTACTGTCCGACTCTGCAACAGGCTGGAGTGTACCGAATGACTGAATATACCGTTTTCCGTCTCGAATGGCGGTAAGGAATTGATCTGTTTTTCTGAAAACAGACTCTGCACTCCCCTTGCTCCATAGCGTATCTTCCAGATCGATAACTCGACATTGTATGTTCAGATGCTCCTTACGTATGACCTTGGCAAGACCTTCTAGGGGTGCGAGTTCGGGTCTAAGAATCTGTTCTTTGCCTGTGACATGATGGACGCATTGGGTCAAAATCACCATATCCATATCATAATCAATACCATGTCTGGTCAATGAACGAACCAGATACAGCAGGCTGTAAACGCCGCGTTCCTGTGATTCATTCAACTCCACCAGATTCTGAACAGAAGTGTCCGAAGCAAAGGTAGGTGCGTAGATGACCTGTGACCATGATTTTGAATCCAAAGCATTGACTAAAGAATCAAAATCGACCTCTTTGGAACCAATTCGAAAATCAGTATCGTTCCTCTGTTCATAGTAATCTCCCGGGCAAACCTTAATGACGTCCTTACCCGATTGTTGCAAAAGCAATGCAAGGTCAGCCCCACCTTTGTCATCAGCCGTAAAGAGTACAACTCTCTCGCTTGAATGAACTTCGTTATCCTCGTAATCTCCCTCAAGCTCATGCCACGTGAGAGAAAACAATCCGTTATCATGGTGGACAATTTCTTCTGCAGGCCTGCTTCCCATGTCAATCCAGCATTTCTGCGAATCAAAAGGATAACCCGCCAGAGGTACGGTCTTCGTAGACTTGCCCTCATAAAGACGCCACCAGTCCACGGATGCTCCTTGCACGTAAAGAGTACACAGTCGCCCCCAGTCGAATGTAGCCTCATTCATCTGGTTCAATTCTTGCCGGACCTCTTCGCTTAACGCACGAACGTTTTTCTGAGTAATATCATGTACCCCTGAAACTTCCCTATTGTCGCTGATCAGTCGGTGTTCCCCATAATGAAACCAAGGTGCTGTGAACGTATGAATGTCTCCAGATATAACCTGGGTCAGCTTAATGCGCAAATCCTCCAAATGTTCAGCCAAAATGATCACTCGGTGAGCATAATGTCCACGACATGCATTGGCTGTTCGACACACATCCAGTAATGAATACCTGTCGGGGAAGGTAGATACTCCGTCCAGATACTGTTTCATGAGAACTTGAATTCCATGATCTGATCCCGCAGACAACGTGAATGGATGAACACCCGTATGCCCATCATGCGTAACGGTCAAAGTGGCCTGTACAGGAGCTTCTTCCAGCACCATATGACAATTTGTTCCGCTCAAACCAAATGTACTTATCCCGCATCTACGCGGATCAGCACCTCGCTCCCACTCTCTTAACCTTGTATTGACATAGACGGGTGAATTCCCGAAATCAATATTCAGGTTTGGATAATTAAAATGAAGGGAAGGCGGGAGTTTCCGATGATACAATGATAAAAGTCCTTTAATCAGACTGGCCATACCTGCTGTTTCATACAGATGCCCAACATTGGTTTTGACCGAACCAATTGCACAAAATTGCTTTTTATTCGTATATTTTCGAAAAGCACGTTCCAGCCCCTGAATCTCGATAGGGTCACCCAGATTCGTTCCTGTTCCATGGGTTTCAATATAGGCCAAGGATTCCGGGTGGATGCCTGCTCGCTTCCACGCTTCCTCGATTACTTCGGATTGAGCAACCGGATTGGGGGCCGTGATGCCCATGGACGTTCCATCCTGATTCAAAGCGATGCCTTTGATTACACCATAGATGTGGTCTCCATCCTTCTGAGCTTGACGAAGCGGCTTCAAAATTACTGCAGCCACACCTTCACCCATACCGGACCCATCTGCTTCTTTATCAAAAGCTCTTGTCCGGTAGTCGGTGGATTCAATCCCAATCTTCAGAAAATCATTGTCCACTGGCAAAATATCCAGCTTAACTCCTCCGGCAATCGCCATGTTGCAATCCCCGTTCATCAGCGATTTACAAGCCAGATAAACGGATACCAACGAGGACGAACAAGCCGTATCCACTACCATAGTCGGGCCTTTTAGATTAAGCAGATACGAGATGCGGGTAGGAAGCATTGACGCGATATTTCCAGTCATCGCAATAGACAACTCTTCCGGATTGGTATCCTTGATCATTTCCTTATAGTTGTTACTATTGGCAAATCCGGTAAAGACGCCGGTATTACTTCCTGCAAGCCTTTGCCCGCCGTAACCGGCATCTTCGATGGCATGCCATGCTGTTTGCAAAAATAAACGATGACAAGGGTCCATCAGACTGGCCTCTTTTGGCGAGAGACGGAAGAACTTATAATCGAATTGATCCACTTCATCCAGAAAAGCTCCATCCAGATATTGAAGGAATTCGTCTGAATATCCGCTTAGTTTGAGGTACTCATCCGTTACAGATTTTCGATCAGATGGATAATCACCTATGCAATCAATCCCCTGCTCAACAATGTGCCAGTATTCCTCCGGACGATTCGCATGGGGAAATTTAAGGCTCATGCCTATGACTGCTATATCCTCTTGATGATTTGCTTCTTCCTGCTTCAGCAGATTGATGACCTGAATCCCCGTCACTTTGTCAATTTTGCCGGAGGCTATGTTTTCAACAACATGTTTGTAGACTTTCTCCACAAGCTCACTCCCCTGGCCGTATTTCATCCAAACGATGAAGAATGTCTTCGACAGATACTTCCCCGTCCTGCAACTTGTCCAGCATATGGCTTAATGAGTCATTCCAATCTCCGTCCTGCTCTTCTGATGCGGATGTTATCGGTGCAGCTTGCAGGATATGTTGCTCATTTCCTGCAATGTAATTGCTGAGTTTGTCTACGGTTGTATATTCAAACAGATCTACCAGTTTGATCTTATTGGGGAAATGCCGATCCAATAACTCATGCATCTGGCCCAACATGATCGAATCTCCCCCTAATTCGAAGAAACTGTCATAAATATTGATTTCACTGAACCCTAGTACCGAACCGAAGATTTTGGCAATCAGATCCTCAGCATCGCTATATGCTCCTTCTCCTGTCCTGCCATCCAGAGTAACTTCTGCATAACCGGTCTGGTTCTGAGTTTCAGGAAACACAGTTTTCTCATCAGTAGCCAAGGATCTCAGGTCATCAGATAGTCTCACAGCAACACTTGACATCATGCCAAGCAATTTGCTTTCACGATTGATCTCGCCGACGATTACCCGATTCAAGTTCATTCCCATCGCACGATCCAGCCATGCAATGCCCTGCTCCGTAGGAATGGCAGAGAATACGCCATCCACATTGATGCCGTAACGAACGCCCATCCCCGTATCTCGCCATGTGTTCCAATTCATAGTTAGGGTTCGTTTCCCGAGCTTGCTTCGATATGCAGCAAACGCATCCAGGTATGCATTGGCAGCAGCATAGTCCCCCTGACCCGGAGCAGCAAACACCGAAGAGATCGTGGAGAAGAGCAGGAAGAAGTCAAGATTATCCTCAAGCGTGACCTGATCAAGCGCCCATGTTCCATGGACTTTGGGACCTATCACCGCTGAGAACTGTTCCTCCGTCTTGCGCATCAGCATGCCTTCACCAGGTACACCGGCACTGTGGACTACGCCACGAATGGGACCGCAGGTATGTCGAAGTTCATCAAATACCTCACGTAGCCTATCCAGATGCCCGATATCCACTTGATAAAAGGAACATGATGTTCCCTTCTTCTCCAAATCCGTGACGCGGTTTATCGTCTCGCACACTTCCCTGTCTCTGTTCTGATCAAGCCATTCAGTCCACTGGTCACGCGGCGGAAAAGGTGAACGGGCAAGCAAAGCAACATGTCCTGCTCCCTTGTCAGCCAAGTACTGGGCAACTTCCAGTCCAATGCCTTTCGTGCCGCCGGTAATCACGTATACACCGTCATTTTGAATTGCTGGCGCATGGCCGATCACCGTCGTATCGTTCAAAGTCTCGAACTGCTCCTCATAACGGGTACCTTCCCGGTAAGCAACAAGATACAAATCAGACTTTCGGCCGATCTCTTGTAACACATCTTCAGCAGAGACAACATCATCAACGTCCAGAAATTTGCAGGATATGCCCATCAATTCCTGACCTACAACTCGTCCCATTCCCATAAAAGGAGCTTGTTGTGGCTGAAGGACACGTTCATTACCTGTCACTTCGTTCACATAATCAGATACCAGCGTAAGGCTCAGCCCGCGTTCATAACCCACATGTGCCAGCGCCTGTGTAAGATACATCAGGCTGCGAGCCCCACGTTGCTGGGTCACCTCTAATTGTTCGATACTCTCGGGAAATACTGCTTGCTCAGTCGTTGACATATGGATAATATGTGTGAATTGATACTCGGATTGAAGATCTGTTAACAAATCCTCATACGCCTCTTTATTTGAATCAACGCCATACCATCCATTACCTGGAGTAGAATCCTTTTGAAGTCCAATTTCTACTCTTACAACCTTCCGACCCGCAGCTAGTAATCTCTCATAGATCGATGCCGAAAGAGCGGTTTTTCCTGTGAACAATAACACATCTCCAGATTCGGAGGACATCCATGATGTCCCATCGTTGGATGGCGTGTTAACCCAACGAATAACATGAAATGGTTGTTCCATACGTTCCACTTTTACAGGGGCGACGTCGGGTATGTCCAGCCAGTGTGTCTTACGCTCGAAAGCATACACCGGGAGCCGCACTTTACGAGTTGCCTGTCCGTCATTCCATAATAATGGTGGCAAATCTGCGCCCGCCGAATACAACTCACTAATTTTGACCTGCATGGATTCGTCCCTGTACAAGCCGTCCCTCCACGCTAATGCCACTTCTTGAATTTCGGTGTTCAAACTTTCCTTCTGAACCAGAGTAAGATCATCTGGACGTCTAATCCCATCCGTACCTGATACCAATCGGTGTTCTCCATAACGATAGAAAATCTTGCCGGTGTCGCCAAGATCAGACTCCCAAAAGTAGAGCCGGTTCAATTCATTCAAACGGGAAACAAGTTCTATTGTTGTATTCACTGCAAAAATTAATCGATGCGGATAATGACTGCGACCAGCCTGGACCGTGTAACAAATATCCTGCAGATCCATTGGTAATAATTGCGGACCATATGCAACGTACCTCGTAACAAGTTGCTGCAAGCTCTCACGTGATTTGGCTGAAAGCATGAACAACTGTGGCCCAACGTGAGGAACATGGTCAGACAGTTCTTTATGGATATAGTCTGCCGGTGGCTCTTCCAACACAATATGGGCATTGGTTCCGCTCATGCCAAACGCACTGACGCCAGCTCGCCGCGGATGGCCTTCAACCTCCCACTTACGAGTAACGGTGTTGACGTATATGGCAGAATCGTAAAACGGGATATTTTCATTGGGTCGATTAAAGTGAATCGTTGCAGGCAATTCCTTGTTTTTAAGTGCCAACGCAGTTTTGATCAACCCGACAATTCCCGCTGCTTCAAGCAGATGACCCATATTGGCTTTGACAGATCCAATCGCACAGAAATTTCGTTTGTCGGTGAACATACGAAATGCATTCGTCAAACTGTTTACTTCAATCGGATCCCCTAAAGGTGTACCCGTCCCGTGAGCTTCCACATAACCAATGGTCGCAGGATCAATGCCAGCATCATCCCATGCCTTGCGAATCACGTCTTCCTGAGCCGCCGGATTTGGTGCTGTCATCCCGGCAGAACTGCCATCCTGATTGGATGCTGATCCCTTAATGACCGCATAGATTTGGTCGCCATCCTGTTTAGCTTTTTCGAGTGGTTTGAGCATGATTACACCGATGCCTTCGCCAAATCCCGTTCCTTCGGATTCCTCATCAAATGCACGCGTGATTCCATCCATGGATTCCATGCCTATTCCCATGCGTGTATTCGTGTGATGAATTGGCATGGTATGGATTTTAATCCCACCAGCTATGGCCATTTCACATTTGCCGCTACGAATCGATTGACATGCAGCATCTACAGCAACGAGGGATGATGAACAGGCTGTATCTACGACCATCGATGGCCCCTTCAAGTCCAGCATATAAGATACTCTTCCAGAGGTAACTGCTGCTGTGTTGCCCACCATAGCGCTGGATAGCAGAGTCGGATTGGTTTCATAAATGAGTCGTGAATACATATCGCGAATATTCGGCGAGTATCCAACAAACACCCCGGTATAACTTCCACTAATGTTTTCTACACAACCGGCATCTTCAACTGCTTCCCAGCATGCCTGCAGGAAAAGACGCTGATGTGGGTCCATCAGGCTTGCTTCCTTGGGAGACAAACGGAAAAAGGTACTATCGAACTTATCAATCTCATCAATATAGGACCCTTCCACAAGAGCAACGCTGCCCTCAGGAAACTGTTTATATCGAATATAGCGATCAATGGCATCCTTTCGTTCTGCAGACAATGCGGTCCTGCAATCCAACCCGTTACGAATATTGTCCCAGAATTCATCAGTATTGTTGGCGTTAGGCAGTTTGACGGAAATACCAATAATGGCTATGTCCTGTTCCGTTCCTTTCATCGGTGTATGATGTGTCATGTTGTTGCTTCCCTGGCGTTTATCTACCAGAAAACGGGCCAGTTTATACACTGTTGCGTGCTCAAACAAATCCGTAATCATAAGCGAACCTGGATCAAGCAGTTCCAATCTGGCATGCATCGTTTTTAACAAGAGTGAATCGGCTCCCAGTTCAAAGAAATTTTCATGGATGTTAATTTCCTCGAAACCCAATACCTGTCTGCAGACATCAGCGACACGTCGTTCCGCTTCGGTGTAATCCTCTTTTTCTTTTCCCGTTAGGATCACCTGACCCGTGCCATGTTGTGAAAGTGATCGGGTAGAAGCCCTTTCTGCTATAGACCTGGTCGTAGACTTCATTCTCTTCAATCGTTCGAGCAAATGTGGAGCAACCCGAATCCCTGAACGTTCGAGTAAACGAATGCCCCCACCATCTATGTTTAATTCCCCGATAATAACGCGGTCTACTTTTCGAGTAACAACGTCTGCGAGAGTATGGATCGCCTGTTGAGGTAAAATGGCCTTAAATATAGTATCCGCCGTAAAACCCGAACGTGCTGCCATTCCCCGCTCCCTCCAGGTCACCCAGTTAATCGCGAGTGTGTGAAGTCCCTGCTTGGTTCGTTGTGCAGCGAACGTATCCAGGTAGGCATTGGCTGCAACATAATCTCCCATAGTCAACGTGCTAAATGTTGTAGCGACAGAAGAACATAACAGCATAAAATCAGGCTGATCTTGTCGGGTAAGTTGATCAAGCAGCCATGTCCCCCTGATCTTGGGAGCCAACGTGCGCTTGACGTCATCTTCACTCTTCTGATCGGTAGACAGATCACTTCCCGTTCCTGCACAATGCACAATTCCACGTATAGAACCAGCCGTTTGTCTGATAACATCCAACGTATGGGTAAGACGCATTTCATCGGATACATCTACGCTAAAATAAGTTACCATTGCTCCGAGACTTTCCATGGCATCTATTTCACGAATAATCTGCTGAACAGCCGCCTGGTCTTTCCCATCCTTACGAAGCAGCGGCCATTGCTCTCTGTTGGGTAATTCAGTCCGTCCCAGTAGGACAATTCTTACCTTTGTCTGACCAGCCATCCATCTCCCAATCTCTGAACCTATCCCCCCTGCTCCACCCGTTATGATGTATACTCCATCTTCAACCAGTTGCCAGTCGCTATTTTCCTGAGTCTCTGTGTTCCATTCATCCAGCTGTTCAACATAACGAATACCATTCCGATAGGCAAAATTCTCGTTGGAGATGCCTATGCCACCAACTAACTCCGGAATAGATTCAAGTGAACTATGTCCATCTCTGTCAATGCACTGACACCGGATATGCGGATATTCCTTTCCTATAACCTTAGCCCAGCCGATCAAGGCAGCGTGCTCAGGATACAGTTCCACTTCTTCCCCCGTCACTTGATAAGCAGTTGTCGTAGCAATTGATATGTCTACAGGGCCAGACACTGCTCTCTGCACCAGAGATTTGACCAGTCTGAACAGACTCAGAGGACCCTCTATTTCCGCCTGAGAAAGATCCGCCAGATTATGCACCTGCATTCTGGGCGTTGAACTCAGTAGATGAATAACACGGGTTATATCATTGAAAGGCAATGCACCAAGCAGATGAACATAAACATCTTCTGAAGAAAGTTGCACTAGACCTGAGAGTCCTTCCATAACGGCAACATCTCCGTCAAATGTCACGGATACCAGCTTTCGTCCCAGATTACGCAAGGTGGTTTCAAGCCTTTCGCCTTCAAGGTCTTTATCTTTTCGCAATATCAGGGTTATCCCATCATCAATTGGCTGCTGCTCCTCATCGGGTATGGATGGTTCCAAAGAATCCGCGATCCAGCGCGTTCTATACATGCTCCGATACATGTCATCTGTCTGGCGTTGATCCATGTCCGATTTCCAGTCCAGCCAGCATATGTTCGGTTCAAACTGGTATGACGGAAGTGGAATCCTGCGCACAGACTTTTCTCTGTACAGATCTTCCCAACTCACATCGGCTCCCTGAACATACAAATCACAAATGGCCTCCAACAGCACTTCCCTCGGATGAACATGAGGTTCAGAAAGCCATACTTGGGCCTTCTGTCCAAGTAGTCTGACCTCCTGCTCCGTGATTTCCCCTGTACTTCGCGTGGACTCCCCTGCACCGGCTGTTATTATCCGATGTATGCCTGTGTGTACTCCGTTTATCTCGAGATCAGGACCACCATTTACGTCTGATACAAGCTTCAATTTTCTTTCCAAATCCTTGCGATCACTGTAAGTGATCGCAAGCCTTTGAGTGTAGTGCCCTCTTCCGGTATTAGCCGAAAATGATAGATCTGCCAGCGAAAGTTCAGGATCTGAAACGAGCAAGGCCTGATACGCTTGCACCAGCTTTGTTAAGCTGGCAGCACTTTTGGCAGAGATCGTTAAAATTTGCATATCCGGGGTCACTGCGGTATCTGGCCTGTGATAACGTGGCGGCTCTTCAACTACAATGTGACTATTGGTTCCACTTAGACCAAACGCGCTGACACCACATCTGCGTGGAGCTCCTTCGGCATGCCATATTCTAGGGCGTGTGTTGAGATAGACTGGAGAATCTTCAAAGTTGATTTTTGAGTTTTGACGCTGAAAATGAAGTGTGGGTGGCATCATGCCTTCACGCATCCCCATAATGACCTTGAAAAGCGAAGCCATGCCAGCTACACAATCCAAGTGGCCCACATTTGTTTTCACTGAACCGATAGCACAGAATTGTTTCTTGTTCGTAAACTTTTGGAACGCTCTGCGAATGGCCTCAAACTCAATGGGATCTCCCATATCTGTTCCTGTACCATGTGTTTCAATATAATTAAGCGTCTCCGGGTTAATCCCCGCATTTTTCCATGCTTTCACCAGCAAATCTGTCTGTGAAGCGGTATTCGGCGCTGTGATGCCTACGGAAGTTCCATCCTGATTCACAGCACTTCCTTTGATGACTGCATAAATATGGTCTCGATCCCTGAGTGCTTTGTTCAAAGGTTTGAGTATAATAGCGGCAGCGCCTTCACCCCAGACCGTCCCATCCGAATCTGCATCAAATGCCTTTACTTTGCCATCTGGCGCTTCCACACCAAGCTTGTTCCCTTCATCGAGGGGAAACAAACGTATCTTTACGCCACCAGCGACAGCCAGATCACAATCCCCGTTTCGAATGGCCTGGGACGCGAGATGGATGGCTACGAGAGAAGATGAACATGCTGTATCAAGACAAAGGCTCGGCCCCTTCAGATCCAGCAAGTAAGAAATCCGGCTAGCCAGAATGGAGGCCAGATTACCTGGAACTGCACTGGGATCTGCCTGAGGTTCCAAGTCAGTGATTAATCTTTTGTAGTCATATACTTCATCGTTTCGAAACCCAACGTACACACCTGTGTTGCTTCCTTTAAGCTTCCCGCCCCCATATCCCGAATTCTCAATGGCATGCCAAGCCGTTTCAAGAAACAACCGCTGATTGGGGTCCATGAGAGAAGCTTCACGGGGAGACAGGTTGAAGAAACGATAATCGAATCGGTCAATATGATTCAAAAACCCTGCTTTGGTATACGTGACCGACTCTCCCCGTGTCTTCATATAATAATCTGTGAAAGATTGTCGTTCTGCGGGAAAATCGCTGATACTGTCCACACCGTTAACCAGATTGCTCCAATATGCCTCGAGTTCCTCTGCACCAGGGAATCTGCCGGACATTCCAATAATGGCAATGTCCTTAGTCGAAACACTTTCGATATCGACCGATTCTGCCCCGGATTCCAGGAGATCATCCAGTTTAATACTTCCCATTAATCCTTTTCTCATTTTGCTCTCCTTTACAGTCGGCTTGAGATCATTCGAGTATCGGGTTCAGTAGTTTAAAGTAGAGTTGCAAGAGTGACTCGACCTTGCTCTTCCGCCATTTCATTGAACGGAATCCACATACAAAGTGCAGGCTGTCCTCCTGATGAACCACTTGTAACGTTAAGTCGTACAGTTCAGACACCGGTACTCCCGAAGCAACTGCACCAGCGTTATAGAACAAAGGTAATGTTCCTGTACCGGGCTCCTGCAAGAGTGTACTAACATGTTTGGTGTGGAAGGTCTCTCTGCCATCTTGACCCTTGGATTGATGGATAAGCTGGAATAATTCATTAAATTGTTCCAACGAGCCGAAGTCCAGATCAAATACTTGAATATAATCGGACTGCCCAATGGCTGCATGCACACTTATCCGATCACGGTTGGAGGCCTGTGCGAGAAGGTACGCAAAGCCGGCAAATAAAATATCATCCACCTCCACGTCCCACCTGCTGGCAGCATTCACCACACGATCATAGAGTTCTGCCGATAAGGCAAACTGCAACTCTTCTGTTTCGTTTGATGTTGAATCTCCTTCCACGAAATAATCCATGGACAAGGGAATGCGGGAGCGGGATACATGGATTACATCCATCTCGTCCAACTGATTCTCGATAAATGCGGTAATATCCGAAATAGTTGGCAAATTAAACATGTCGGTTATCTTCACAATTCCCGGATATTGGTCATCAAGTCTGGCATGTGCTTTGATCATCAGAACAGAATCGCCGCCGATCTCAAAGAAATGCTGATTCACACCAATGTGAGCATTGCCAAGTACTTCGCTCCATATCTGTACCAATAGTTTCTCAATATCATTGGCGGGAGCCTTGTATTGGACCTGAGCTGTGTGTAGAGCTGTTGGTTCAGGTAATGCGTTACGATTGATTTTTCCATTTGCTGTTAGAGGGATGGCTTCCAATCGGATAAAGAATGAAGGCACCATGTACTCCGGCAATCTGGATATCAGAAACTCTCGCAATTCCGCAATGGAAACTTCTTGATCAGAGACATAATAGGCACACAGATATTTTTTCTTTTGCTCGTTCTGCCTGTCCATTACATACACACGCTTCAAGGCGTGGTGCTGAATGAATATGGCTTCAATTTCACCGAGTTCCACGCGATGCCCCCTGATTTTGATCTGGTTGTCCTTTCTGCCCAAAAATTCAATGTATCCCTCTTTGCGCATGACGCCATGGTCTCCCGTTCTATACAACCGACCAAGGAGCGGATGCTGAATGAATGCTTTCTCCGTTTTATCCAAGTCATTCACATATTGATGTGCAAGACCTACTCCGCCGATAAATATCTCACCTGGAACATCAACCGGACATGGACGCAGTTTATAATCGAGCACATGGAATGTTTGATTCGCCAACGGATACCCGTAAGGGATACTTTTCCACGCATCAGATATTGAATTAATAGGGTAATAAATGGACCAAATACTAGCCTCTGTTGCACCACCGAGACTCACAATGCTTGCATCAGGACACAGATTTCTGACTTTTCCCGGTAACGATAGAGGTATCCAGTCACCGCTGAGCAGTATAAGACGAAGACTGCTTTGATGGTTACCCTCGTTTGTAATGCTTACTGCTCTTTCTATATCAGAACTTTGGATATTTAACTTAGCCAGCGGAGCGGTCTGTGCACCCAGGACTGCTACGGAACGTTCCGATAATAGGGATGGGTCAGCAGCCAATGGGTTTTCGCCATAGGATACCGATACGCTTGGACTTTGTCTGATATAATTTCTGCTGCTCCATTCTTCCGTAGAAGCTATATCATCGTCTGGCTTCAATCCTGCTTCCACCGTGTGAAGCCAGATCTGATTTTCATTTAAATTGAATAACGGTTTCACTTTCTCAAAAGGCATATCTCCGATCGAACACATTCCAATGCCCAACATCTCTCCAACACTGTTTAGTGTGGATACCATAATTCCGGTATCAATAAGGGAGTATAAATAACCTTGCGCGCCATATTTCGGCATGGTTGCTTCCGCGTTGTAAATGAAGAAAACAGTAAACGCTGAAGACTGATAAATGGACCTGTTCGTGTAATAGTGCATTTCATCAGTGAATGACTGATTCCCATGAACGAGGCGTACCGTGTAATCCACTGGACTAAAGTAGTACAAGCCCGCCTCCATTCCCGCAACTCTTCCTTCCTTCACATACACAAACACATCTATCGGATATAGCCCTCCCGCAGAAGGATAGTAATACCGAATTTCCTGTCCTTGATCATACTGACCCAGTACTCCCATCAGATCGGAGAACTGTTTCATGGTGACAGGCTGATCCTCCTTAAAGGAACGATGAGAACGTCGCTTGGAGATGAAATCAGGATATTCAACACCACGCTCCAGTGAGACCTCAAGTGTGGTGTTCTCACCGAAATTACGATGCAACTGTATTTTTTTAAATTCCTCGTATGCCTGTGCATCGTATGCCACCTTTTCGTCATACGGATTGCGGAATAACTGCGTCTGCTTCTTGAAAATTTCCGCTGGCTCCATAAGTCCGCTGACCAAAGCACGTTTACGAATGAGCAGTTCCATGAGCGAATTCACTTCACTAACAGGTACATTCGGGAAGAAAGAAGCAATCTCGGATTGACGGATCCCCTTTTGTGCCAGGAAATACAGTTCAGGGAACATACCTTTTGCATATGCAGGGCATTTGAACTCATCCACGTAGATATGCTTTCCATCCATTCGCCACAGCGTGGAGAATGACCAATGGTACACCGATTCTACTGACTCTTTCTCCACAGCCAGTTGGGTTGACGCCTGAATCTCTTCATCACTTGCCCAACGGTAGCTTCGTCCAGCATCGGATTCCAGTCGATCCATGAACATATCCATAATCGCTGGAACCGAATTCCAGATTGTAACCTGATGGCGATCAACGGCCTCTTTCATCATTCGGATATCTCTTTGGTCGGATACAATTACGAGAGCTGCACCCGAGGAAAGCGCACCGAACACGTCATATACGGATAAATCGAAACACATGGAAGATACGCCAAGCATGCGATCCTTCTCATGAACACCGAACTTTCTGTTCATATCCTGAATCGTATTCGTTACAGCCCCATGAGTAATGGCAACACCCTTCGGTCTACCCGTACTTCCTGAGGTATAGATTACATATGCAATATCATCAGGTGTTCCAGATGGCTCACCTTCGAGTAGAGGATAACCTGAAGCCGAGACCTGATCATAGGCATCCACGTCCAATACAATTTGGCAATCACTATTCTTAAGCATGTAAGCTTGCCGATCTTCAGGATAATCCGGATCAAGTGGTACATATGCCGCACCAGTGCGAAGTATAGCCATTACATTTACAATGGTCTCCATACGGCGCCTTGCTACAACGCCAACTCGATCCCCTCGCCCGATCTCCTGTTCAAGTAAATATCCTGCCAGTTGACCAGATCTTCGGTCCAGCTCCGAATACGTCATCCGCTCATCCTCAAACAACAATGCATCCTGATCTGGATAATGTTTGGCCATACGATCAAACAAATGTTGCAATGTTGTTGGCATGATATTTTCTTCTGATTGGTTATACCTTTCCAAAATGCTGCGATCGACTGAAGGAATGTCAGGCCCCGTAATCGTTTCTCCTACAATTAGGCCATCCAGCAGTGCAATATATTGCGCAAACATCGTTTCGACCACCTGTTGGTCAAACAAGTCATCCACGTAATCCCAGGTTAGCGTTAGCTGCCCTCCCGCATCCGAAGCCTGATGATCCAGATATACCTGCGATGTTTGGCTGACCCCAGTTCGAACCTTTCCAATCAGTCCCTGAGTTGCTTCAGATGTCTCACGTTCATTAAAGATCATACTTGTGAAGACAATTGGCATTACGGTCTTGTTCCCCATTTGATGATGCTTGGAGAGATCACGTATGAATTCGATGCCTTCATAATGCCTGTGCTCCAGCGCCTCCAGTATACTGTCCTGAACATGACGCACATGACCCATAAAATCATTCCCCGAAGCCATATCCACATCAATTAAAATCATGGAAGTAAAGTCCCCAATGATATCCTGTATGCTTGGGTGGAATGGATAACGATTGAAGACTGTCAGATTCAGTGCAATCTTCTGTTGATTGCTCCAGTACGATAAGATCTGGGCATAGGCTGCACAGAGAAGCGCTGAAGGTGTTAGCCCATGTCCATTAGCAATCTTTTTCAATATCTCCCAACGCTGTGGTTCAAACACTTCATTAAGTCGCTTGAATTTTGGTTCGCTGATCTGTGCAGGATCTGTCTTCAATGGGAGTGCAGGTGCTGCTGGGAACTCCTCTACTCGGGCAAGCCAGTATTGTTTGTCAGCCAGGTACGTATTCGATTTACGGAATTCATTGTAAGCAAGAATATAATCGCGGAATGTAAATGGATTAGGCTCCGGATCAATCTCGGGATGATGATAGAATTTCAGTAGATCATTATTGAAGATCTGTATGCTTGCCCCATCAGCAATGAGCAGATCATATCCAAACAACAGCAGATGTGTATTTTCAGATATTTTTTTCGCACGTATCTCAAATAATGGCCATTGCTCCAATTCAAAAATATGATGAGACATGCGTTCTCTTTCGGCTATGATCACCCGTTCCATCTCGTCAGGACTCAAACCACTGATATCTTCAATATCCATCCGGTATACCGGTACATGTGGCAGGATTCGTTGCTCTCCGGTAGGCAGGATAATTGCCCGCAACATAGGATGATGTTCAATCAGCTTGATTAGTGCTTCATTGAAGCGCGTCATCTCCAGTTGAGTTTCGAATTCGAGGTACCCGTGTGTCGAAGTGCCTCCCATTTCAAAAGCCTGACTTCTTCCTGCGACATAAGCCATCTGTACCTCGGTCAGCGGGAATGGTCGGCCTTCAGGATCAGGGCATGGATCATACTGCGGATAATGAATTGTTCCCACTGACTCTTCATTTTCCACAGAGCTCTTAAGCAAAGCCGCCAGTTCATAAATATCTCTCAGGGCCATAAATTCCTTGAAGCTGAGACGTTGATTGAATTCCTGCCCAATCCGATTCACCAGCTGCACCATTAGAATTGAATTGATCCCCATCTGGAAAAAGCTGTCGTGAGTTCCTATTCCATTCATACCAAATACGGATTCACAGAGTCCAATCAGCTTCTGCTCCGTTGGGCTTTCTGTTCCTGCAAGTGCACTGGACTGTTGTCCAAAAGTTGGTTCCGGTAACGCTTTCCGATCAATCTTTCCATTGGGTGTAAGTGGAAATTCAGGCAACTGGATTAAATGCTGAGGAACCATGTAATCCGGAAGTGCTTTTGCCAAAAGACGCTTCATCTCCAATTCGTCATAGCTGCGCTCCGCTGAGTAATAGGCTACCAGTACCTTGGTCCCTTGCATGTCCACTTTATCTATAACGACAGCCTGCTTCACGCTAGGAACTGTAGATAATCGGCTTTCAATTTCTCCAAGTTCAACCCGATACCCCCTGATTTTCACTTGGGAATCCCGTCTGCCAAGGAATTCAATGTACCCTTCTCTTCGCAAGACTCCAAAATCACCTGTGCGGTATAAACGTCCCAATTCCGGATGATTAAAAAATGCATTGTCGGTCCTCACCGGATCATTAAAGTATCCTTGAGCCAATCCTGCTCCACCGATACAGAGCTCACCAATGACATCGACTGGACTCAGGCAACCCGTGTAGTCAAGCGTATAGAATGTCTGATTCGCAAGTGGTCTTCCATACGGGATGCTCTTCCAATCAGACTTGACAGTATCAATGGGATAATAGATAGACCAAATGGATGCCTCTGTCGCACCTCCCAAGCTGATAACCTGTGCCGAAGGAAAACGCCCATGTACTTGCTCTGGCAATTTCTTTGGTATCCAGTCCCCACTGAGCAGGATGAGTCTTAATTGTTCATTGGTTTGATCGGTTACGTAATCTGCCATCAGTTGCATAATGGCTGGAACTGAATTCCAGATGGTTACTTTATGCTGTTGTATCGCGTCGTACATGTCATGAATATCACGCTGGTCAGCAATGATCACAAGTGCTGCACCCGTCGCAAGTGCACCGAAAATATCATAGACTGACAGATCAAAGCACATTGAAGAGATACCAAGCATCCGATCTTGATCCGTCACTTCAAACTTCATATTGATATCCCGAATGGTATTCATTGCCGGGCCATGGGCAGTAGCTGCCCCTTTTGGAGTTCCCGTGCTGCCAGACGTGTAAATAATGTAGGCAAGATCGTCAGGTGCTGCGTTATTTTCCAGTGGCTCCACCGGCAATTCAGCCAGTCCCTCAAACGTATAAAGTTCGGGTAATAACAGCATTTTGCAGTTACTATTTTGTAAAATGTATTGCTGACGATCTTCAGGATAATCGGGATCAACAGGCACGTATACCGCTCCTGCTTTGAGAATGCCGATGGTATTCACAATTGTCTCCATACCACGTTTGGCTAACAACCCCACCCGGTCTCCCCGTGTTATTCCTTGTTGCGTCAAGTAATGAGCGAGCTGATTGGAGAGTTCATCCAGCTGTTGGTAAGTCATTTGCTGATTACCGTAAATCAATGCTGTCTGATAAGGAGTCTTGGTCGCCTGCTCCATAAAAGACCCATGCAGTGTAGATATAGGAAATGATTGTGCTGTTGCATTAAATGCATTCCAGATGGCCTTATCCTGTTCAGGCAAACCTGGTAAAAACTCGATATTCTCTTGCTCACACAGATGAGTAATTATCGCTGTATAATCATCGAACATGGCGGAAAGTGTATCGTAATGAAAAAGATCCTGAATATAGTCCCAGTTAATGGTCAGTCTCCCGTCAGTCTCCATTACCTGATTATCAAGGTAGACTTGGGAGGTCTGACTGATACCCATTTTCAAATCTCCGATATGCTGCCAGCTTCCAATGGCATCCACAAATAATGTGCTGGTATATACAATCGGCATAATGGCGGAAGTACCTGCTTCTCGATGACGGGCCAGTTCTCGAATGAACTCCACGCCGTCATAATGTCGATGTTCCAACATATTGAGCATGCCACTCTGCACGTCTCTTGCTTGTTCCCAAAAAGGTTTGTTTTTTTGTTCGTTAATTTCGAGCAACATGATGGATGTAAAATCACCGATAATTTGATCGGTTTCTTCATGAAATGGAAAGCGGTTGAACGCCGCCAGATTGATGGCAAGTCGATCCTGATTGCTCCAACGGGCCAAAACTCGAGCAAAGGCAGTACACAGAAGCGCGGAAGGTGTTACATTTTTTTGCTGCGCCTTATGCTTTAATTGCTCCCACGGATCTTGTTCCAATACCCAGCTTAGCCGTGAAAATTGCGGTTTCTTGATATGTCTGGGCTCCTGCTTCAGCGGAAGTGCTGGAGCGGAAGGGAATGTGTCCAACTGATCCATCCAGTACTTCTTGTCACGTGCGTACATCTCACTCTTTTTCAGTTCTCTGTATGCCATCATATAATCCTTGAACGAAAACTTGAGTACAGGAAGTTCCTTTTCCGGCTCACGGCAATAATGCACCAGGTCCTCTCCAAGAATCTGGATACTCGCACTATCACAGATCAGCAGATCATAACCGAATAACAGGTAATGCCGTGTATCATCTATTTTAAAAGCTTTGAATTCAAACAGCGGCCATTGGCTCGGCTCAAACACATGATGGGACATTCGATCCCGTTCCACCTCAATGTGTTTCCACTTTTCCTGCTCATTCAGATGGCACACGTCAACGATTTCCAGTTTATAGTCTGGTACCTGTGGCAATATTCGTTGCATGCCCTCAGGCAATATGACTGCTCGCAGCATTGGATGGCGCTGAATCACTTTTTGCAATGCAGTTTGGAAATGCGTCATGTTCAATTTGGTTTCCAATTCCAGATAATAGTGAGTGGATGTTCCCCCCATTTCAAACCGCTCGTCTCGACCTAACAGATAAGCCATCTGTACTTCTGTCAAAGGGAAGTCCTCATACAGGGTCGCCGGTTCCGGCTCTTGCTGGGGATACTCGGATATCGCTCCAGTTTCCTTGAGTGCACCAATCAGATGAATTGCAAGCTTTGCCAGATTCATACCTTCAAAGAACGTGTGGTAGTTTAGGTGAACATGGTAGCGTACCCGTATCTCAGTAATAATGCGCATCATTGATATTGAATCAACGCCGAGTTCAAACAAGTTGTCGTATACATCTAACCCGGTAAACCCGAGAACATGTCCCACCAGTTGGGCAAGTTCCTTCTCCGTAGTTGTATATATACCGTTATCTCGTCCGTGCAGTTCAACCTTCTGCTCATATTCAGTTCTCGTCAGCTGGTTGTTATGATAATTCAAATGATTACGTTCCTGTTGAATTCGAGCTGTCATGGCTTCCGAAAATTGGATAACTCTTGACGACTCTAACAACGGTAGGAGTTCACTCGCATAATTGGGCTCACCGATCAACACTCGGCGTATACGACGGCTCAATACCATGTCAAAAGCACTGATCGCTTGATGAGTCGCTAACGTCTTGAATGCTGTATCCACATTCAGACCAAATCTGGCAGCCATTCCGGTTTCCTTCCAGGCAGGCCAGTTAATGGTTAGCGTTCGGCCCGACCCATTTGCACGGTAAGACGCAAAGCTATCCAGAAAACAGTTTGCAGCAACATAATCGCTCTGCCCCGGTTCGCCTAACATGGATATGCCAGAAGAAAACATAACGAAGAAATCGAGCGGTTCCTGCGCTGTTACTTGATTCAGAACCCAGGTTCCCTGAACCTTCGGTCTCAGAACCTCTTGGAATGCAGTCTCTTCCTTACGGATAATCAAGCCGTCATTGGCAACACCAGCGCTATTAATTACCCCATGGATTTGCCCATATTTTGTCCTTAACCCCTGCACAACCTGAGTCATCTGCTCCAGATCGGAGATGTCTGCACTGATTAATTCAACACTTGATCCTCCGGCTTCAAGCTCCATAATGGTTTTCATTCGTTCAATCATTTCCATGGATATTATCTTTGGATCTTCTTCTTGAATAAGCTTGTCCCACACAGTGCGATCAGGCATCGCCGTACGACTGATTAGTGCCAGACGAATGCTGCGTTCATCAGCCAGATGCTTCGCGAACTGCAAGCCAATTCCGCCTGTTCCACCAGCAATAAGATATAAACCGTTCTCACGAATAGTCACTTCCTCATGACTGGCTTCCAGAATGTTAGCAATATCCAATTCTTCAACGTATGACTGATTATGGCGATACGCCACTTGGAAACGGTCATGGGAGCTATTCAATTCTGCATAGATCGTATCCGCATCGGTATCTGAATCCACATCAATGAATCGGCAGGATATTTCCGGATACTCCTGTTCAATGACTTTTGCGAATCCGTTAAGCGTTGCATTTTCCGGTCGTACCTGACTTTCATACCCCGTAACTGCATTCGCTAGGGAGGATATGAATTGAAGCTGAAGTCCCTCTGTCACATGATGATGTAGAATCGCACGGGTCAAGTAGAATGCACTCTGAATTCCACGGTCCTGGCTTAACTTCAATTGTTCCTCGCTTTGTAAATAATCATCTGAATCATTCTCTGCCAGAGTAAACCCGTGAATAATGCGGGTTAGCCCCTGACCCTTCATATCATCCAATAACTGAATGTAATCACTTTCATCACCACGAATCACATAGTGCGAATCATCATACTTCTCATAACGATCCCCCCAGGCTACCTGAATGACTCGTGCTTCGAGCTCACGCTCCAATCGGACCGTCAAGGCAGCACTGACTTGATCGTTTCCGCGGAAGAGAAGTACGGCGCCTTTCATTTTTGAGACGACAGAATCTCGAGATACGGGCGTGTATCGTTGCCATACAGCTTGATAAAACATGCCCTCTGCCTGTACCTTTTCCGATCTTCTGTTACGTTTTGGAATGTCGATCCAACATCTGTGCGTCTGAAATGCGTAAGATGGCAAACTGACCTTGAATACATTCTGATTCGCATAGAGCGCTTCCCAGTCAGCATCGCCCCCAGAGACATAGAATGAAGCAGCCTGATGTAACGCATTGATGTCTTGCTGCCCACTGTTCATGAATTTTCCAAGAGCTTGTCCCAGCGATACGCTCATCTCATGCCTGGATGAGAGCGACATTCTGAATTCCTGATCCGCTGCCTCCTCATCTTGAACCAGCTTGTGAAAACCGGTATAGATGTGCGAACCATGTGAAGTACCAAATAGCTGTTTTGAACGCTCCAACTGAGTAAGTTTCTGATGCAAATCGATGTTGCTGTTCATTATGATTGCTACCCGATATGGAAATTTTCCTCTTCCCGTGTTGGCGGTATAACATATATCTTGTAATGTTGGCAGTTCATTTTTTTCAAGAAAATAGATATACTTACTGATCATCTGACGTAGCGATTCCTCAGACTTGGCGGACAACGTCAGAATGGATGGACCTGTTACAGAAGTGTTCGCTTGATTCGCTGCAGTTGCCCGATCAGGTGCTTCCTCAAGCACGAGATGACAATTGGTTCCCCCAATGCCAAAAGAGCTGATACCACACCGTCTTGGAGTTGTTCCATCCGTGTTCCACTCTCGTAGTGTAGTATTTACGTAAACGGGTGATCCACTGAAGTCAATCGCTCTGTTTGGCTTTTCAAAGTTCAAAGTTGGAGGGAGTTTTTTATTTTTCAGCGCCAGAATTGCTTTAATTAAGCCAGCAGTTCCAGCTGCTTCGTACAGATGACCGATATTGGTTTTAACCGAACCGATCGCACAAAATTGTTTCTTGGAAGTATATTTCTTAAACGCGTTCTGAATTCCCTTAATCTCAATGGGATCTCCCAATTCTGTCCCCGTACCATGCGGTTCGAAGTACGAGATCGTTTCGGGATCAATGTTACCGTCCTCCCACGCTTTTACAATCAACTCAGCCTGAGTGGATGGGTTTGGTACAGTTAATCCGCCAGAACTTCCATCCTGATTGACGGCCAAACCTTTAATTACCGCGTAGATCTGATCCCCATCACGCATTGCAGCGTCTAGTGGTTTCAGCAATAAAGCAGTGACTCCTTCGCCCATTCCCGCCCCATTTGCAGAATCATCAAATGTTTTGGTCCGGTAGTCTGGAGATTCCATCCCGATTTTCTCATTCTGATTCTCGCGTGTCATGAGATGAAGTTTCACACCGCCCGCGATTGCCATATCACATTCCTTGTTCCGGATAGCCTGGCATGCCATGGCGACAGCTACGAGCGAAGAGGAACACGCTGTATCAACAACAATACTGGGTCCCTTCAGATTCAGAAGATACGAGATTCGATTGGATAATATGGAAGCCAAATTTCCAACGATGGACAGTGCACTTGTCTGCATCGTTTCGGTAATATATCGCATATACATATCTTTGATATTGTTGGAAAAGCCTACATAGACACCTGTATTGGTGCCCGATAATTTATCGTTACCGTATCCTGCATCCTCCATGGCATCCCATGCCGTCTCCATAAACAAACGCTGATTAACATCCGTTAAACTGGCTTCTTTGGGAGGCAAACGAAAGAATTCATGGTCGAATTGGTCAATATTGTCCAGGTACGCCGCTTCGTAATATTGAATATCTCCCTCAGGAATATCCATATAAGAGAGAATAGCGTCCATATCCGATTTTCGTGTCTTGGGAATGGGACGTATGCAATCTACACCACTCTGGATATTATCCCAGTAGTCATCCAGTGTTTCCATATTGGGCAACTTGGCTGAAATACCGATGATGGCGATATCCTTGATGGGTTTCTTTTCCCCTTCTTTTAGCATTTTCACGATCTGAGCCGCCGTTGTTTTGTTCATCTTCTGGTCCTTGACACTCTCTACCAGGAGCTTCAGAATTTTCTCCACGCTTCACGTCCCCCTACATCTTTTGAAGGTTGATGATTGCTTCATCCAGATCCATTGCTCCACGTTCGATCTCATCGAACAGATTCTCAAGATCTGTATCCAGTTCCTCTTCGAAAGTTTCCTTTTGAGGAGACTGGTGAGGCTTCTGCTTTTCTGTGGTGCTCATATAAGTAGTTAGTCTGGAGATACTTGGATATTCAAACAGATCGGTCAGTATGAGTTTTCCAGGGTAAGTTTTATCCAATTTCAAGAAAATCTGCTTAATCATAATAGAGTCTGCACCGAGTTCGAAAAAGCTGTCATGTACATTCATCTCTTTAATGCCTAAATATGGTCCAACTATATTCGCAATAGTCCGGTCCATCTCCACGGAAGATTCTAATTCAAGTTCATACTCTTCCGTTGGGATCTGAACAGTAGAAGCGGATTCCTTCTTCATTGATATTTGCTTTGCTCTCTCCGGTATTTTCATCAATTTTTGTAACCTTTGTCCGATATTGGCATCAAGATGAAAGTGGTAGTTATTCAAAATGTTTAAATAGGGTGAATCCCAGTTCATTTCCCCCACCAGCAAACGGTCGGTCTGTTTTCCCATTATTTCGAACAATCGATCCAATGCCCAATCTTTAGGCATCGCTTTGAATAAGGTGTCAAAATCAAACCCGGCTCTGGAAGCCATGCCTACCTCTTTCCAGGTAGTCCAATTCAGCGATATCGTACGCATCCCTTTGCGGTTCCGCATCGGGGCATAGGCATCCTGATATGCATTCGCGGCGGCATAAGCAGCCTGTCCAGTAGAACCAAATAACGTAGCGACGGACGAGAACATGACTAGAAAATCCGGCTGATCTTCGGCTGTTAGCTGATCCAGCAGATGAGTCCCCTTCACTTTCGGAGCCAGCATTGCTGTAAACTCTTCCTCGGTCATCTGGTCAGCATGTTGTGTACTCCCAACGCCTGCTGCATGGATGATGCCACGTATACATCCAAAACGACTTCTTAATTGTTCAATGGCTTGACTTAACTGATCTGCATCGGCAACATCAGCTCCGAGATACATCAACTGTCCGGCCCGTTTCTCCATATCAAGTAACCGAAGAAGCTTACTTTTTAGATCTGGTGAAGTATTTTTCGCATTTAGAATGATGTCCCAATTGTGACGTTTGGGCAGTGCCGTTCTTGCAATCAAAGCCAGATTCATACGTCCAAATGATAGCAAGCGTTCAGCAATCTCCATCCCCAGACCACCAAGTCCACCTGTAATAATGTATACGCCGTCTTCTTTCCAGTTCATATCAACATCAGGCAAGGAACCCACATCAGCAGGTGCGAATTCAGCTTGATATGCTTGTCCATTTCTAATCGCCAAAGACTTCTTCTCCAACGGCCCCAAAATGTAACGCAAATACTGAGAGATATCCCAATCTTGGTCAACATCTATACAGAAGCATTCGAGATTCTGAATCTCACGCTGTACCGTATGTCCGAAAGCCAGCATCGCCGAATTCTCCGGATACAGAACCTTCTCGTCACCCGTCACTTCATTAGCAAAGCTTGTCACCAAAATCATCTCAACCTGCTCTGCAAAGACGTGTGAGCATGCCTTGGTAAGTCTCCATACAGACATAAGACCTTTGTCCAGCCTGTTTTCCTTATTTTCTAAATGGTCAAGTGATGCTAAATGCACGATCCGATAGGGACCTCCAAAGGACACTTCCAGCAAAAGTTTGATATAATCACTCTCGTTATTTCGAATTACATATGTCTGTGCATCCTGTTGAAGGTAAGATGTTCCCAATATCACTTCGATAACTGCTACTCCAGCTTCACGAATTTGGTTCACCAACTGGGTTGCATGTAGCTGTGTATCATTTCGTATTAATAAAACACGTTCAACATTATGGATGCTGGATGAGTTAATCTTGCCGATCTCGCTCCAAGGCTTCCATGACAATGAATAATACATCGCTTCTTCCTCAGTCTGTACTGAATTATCGGGGTTAGTATCAATCCAGCACTTACTCTCCTCAAATGAATATGTGGGCAAGCTCAACTTGTTATAGGTCACATCTGGATAGATTCTTGACCAATTGATCTGAGCACCGCCTTGATAATGTGTGCACAACTCCTCTAGCACGGTTGCTCTATCACATCCTTCGATATGCCAGTTCGAGATAAGTTCTTCTATAGTGAATAACTGATTTCTTTTCCTAAATGTATCTTGTTCATATTTACCGGTCTTGGGTTCTGCAAGAAAGTCGTTTAAATGCTGCAGCAATTGATTCAACGAACTGACCACCCACACCGCTCGGTGTGCATGATGCTGTCTTCCAGTAGCTGCTGTGCAGCATACATCCCTCACATCGGCCTTCGGGTTCTCATTGATCCACTTCACATATGATTGCACCTGACGGGAGAGATTTCCGGATGATACACTTGAGATCAAAAAGGGATAACGGTCATCGCGCCCCAATTCCACTGATATGTTCGGAGCTTCTTCCAGTACAACATGACAATTGGTGCCACTTAACCCAAATGAACTGACTCCACATCTTCGAGGAGTGGCCGCTTCCCACTCCCTTGAAATGACATTGACATAGACTGGTGATGTATCAAATTCAAATTTTGGGTTTGGCTTATTAAAATGAAGTGTAGAGGGAATACGTTTGGATCTGAGTGCCATAATCGCCTTCAGCAGACCCGCTAATCCTGCACTGTCGTACAAATGGCCCACATTGGACTTAACCGATCCTATGGCACAGAATTGTTTTCTGTCCGTAAATCTGCGAAAAGCCGATTGGATTCCTTCCAGTTCAATCGGGTCCCCAATGAGCGTACCTGTCCCATGTGCTTCCAGATAGGAAAGACTCTCTGGATGAATTCCAGCATCACGCCAAGCATGAGTCAGTACTTTTTCATGAGCTACCGCATTGGGCGTTGTGATCCCTGCCGAATACCCATTCTGATTCACAGCTGTGCCTTTTATGACTGCATACACATGATCATGATCCCGCAATGCCTGTTCCACAGGTTTAAGTACAACACTTACTACACCCTCACCCATTCCTGATCCATCCGCATCTTCATCAAAGGTTCTTGTTGTTCCATCACTGGATTCAATACCGATTTTGTAATACTCTTTATCCAGTGGAATCATATTCAGCCTGATCCCTCCAGCGATAGCCATATCACAACTTCCTTCACGTAATGCACGTACTGCCATATCCAGAGCAACCAGCGAAGAGGAGCATGCTGTGTCTACAACCATAGCCGGCCCCGTCAGATTAAGTAGATACGCAATTCTTGCAGGAATGATGGACGAAAGATTACCTACGGTGGCGATTGGTAACATGTCCGGGCTTAATTCCTCGACCATCTGTTTGTACTTGTAACCTTCTTGATCTCCGATTACCCCCACGTACACCCCTGTTGAACTTCCAGCCAAACGGTCACCACCATAACCTGCATCCTCAACCGCACGCCATACCGTTTGCAAAAACAATCGTTGGACCGGACTCATCAGCTTGGCTTCCTGTGCACTCATACGGAAGAAGGAATAATCAAATTCATCGATTTCGTCCAGATAAGCTCCGTTCAAATAACGTACATGCTCCAATGAACCTTGCTTGTGAAGCAAGTATTGATCCAACTGGCCCTTTCGATGATTGGGCAATTCCCGTATGCAATCAATTCCATAATCAAGCATCTTCCAAAATTCATCCAGCGACTCTCCGGTCGGCAACTTCGCACCGATACCTATAACAGCTATATCATGTCTATTATCCGTTGTTATATCCATTTCAGTAGTAGTGTCCTGGTCATCTTCTTCTTCCCATTGCTCTCTGTCGAACAATTGATCAAGCATGGCCGTCCCCCTATGAAATTTCATTTCAATTCCGGTTGTACCAATAGTTGAAGTCCTCTCACATAATTGGCAATAAGACGTTTCACACGGCTCTGTTTTAATTTACGTCCATTAAAACGACAATTGCACTGCAGAATATCACCTTCGTCAGACACTAGGATAATCAGATCGTAATAGTTCAGTACATCGTCCGATGCCTTGAACAGATGCTGTTCACCATATAAAGGAATAATTGCCCACTCCGTGCTGCTTGTTCTGATCTGGCTCATCTGCTCGACGGGAAACGCTCGATCCGAAGGCATGGTTATGATCTGTTGATGAACATTTTGAAAGAGCTCTTTCATTGTCTTGTATTGATCGAAATTCAATCGTACAGGTGTGATCATTCTCGCTGTACCATAGGATACGTGCATATCAATAGAGGGTTGTTCTGACAACGTGTGTAACAAGTAAGCATACATAGCTGATGCCAACACATGAATACTGATCGCTTCGGATTGTGCAATCAGTCGCATATCCTGTACCAATGAAGCTGGGAGAGTGAATTGATACGACAAGGCTTCGTAACCTCGATCCGTATGGAAAAAGCTCCGATCCATCCGTACAGGCTCCATTTCCACTCTGTCTTGTCTGATCAGATTCGCCCATGAGACAATAGAGGTATGTGAATACAAGCTGGAAATTGCCATTTTGTCTGGAAATGCATCATCGATTGCCTCATGAATCTGCGTTACTTTTAGCGAATCGAATCCAGCTTCAGCCAGGTTATCCGTTACTCCGACATTCCTAAGTCCCGCTACGGACTCAACAATCTCAATCAGCTTTTGTTCGATATGATCACGAGCTGGTTGTACTTCTTTGTTCTCCTGGATATGGCTTAACATGCTCTGAATGGATTGTTCGATTTCACTAAATTCTCCTGTTTCGTACCGCTCCTGAAGCCTGTAACGTTGAAATTTTCCACTCGTCGTTTTAGGAATTTGCTTAATGGGCAGCACGGACTTGAGTTCAATCCCCATCCGCTGCTGAATATGTGCTTTGGCTTCTCCAACTCTTGGAATAAAAGATGGCAAGTCCTTTTTATACAGTACAAACATTACAACGCTTTCCGATCCTGTAAGTGGATTGGAGACACCACATACAGCGACTTTCCCCAGATCAAACTGCTCCAGTTCCTCCGTTACACGTTCAATATCATGCGGATATACGTTTTGACCATTGATAAAGATAATGTCCTTGATTCTGCCCGTAATGACTATTGCGCCATCATTCATAAATCCAATATCTCCAGTACGAATCCATCCATCGGCTGTACTAGCTTTTTCCGTAGCTGCTGCATTGTTGTAATAACCGCTTGTTACACTCAATCCTTTAATTTGAATACTGCCCAGCACCAATTCCTCGACCGGCTTATCATAATCATCACATATTCGTACATCACAGTATTGAACCGGCTTGCCTACTTCCACAAAAGAAACAGCATGTTCTGAGCCCGGTTCAACTTCTATGAATGGTTTCCCGGTCTCCAAATATCTTCTGTCCAGTACATAACAAGTCAAATCACCGACGTTACCAAAGGAAACACCAACGGTTGCTTCGGCCAAGCCGTACGCCGTCAGCATTGTATTGGAAGCCAACCCATAAGGACTCATCGCCTCCAGAAAATTGAAACAAAGTGCCGGAGATATCGGCTCAGCACCGTTCATAATAAAACGTACCGAAGACAAATCGGTTGATGCAAAGGTTAGTGGATTATATGAATCCAGAAAATATTTATAAGCAAAATTCGGAGCATATAGTTGGGTGACACGGTGTTCAGAAGTTTTGGTTAACCATAATGTAGGGTGACGGATGAATAAGGAAGTCGGCATAATAAACTGTTGCAGACCTTGGAAGGTACTTGTAAGATGAAACGCAATCAGACCCATATCATGGGTCAGGGGTAACCAACTCAAAGAACGGTCATTAGAGGAGATTTGGGTTGCTATATTCATAGCTTGTATATTTATCATGACATTGCGGTGTGTAATTACTACACCCTTGGTTTGTCCTGTAGAACCTGAAGAAAATTGGATAAAGGCTATGTCATCCGGCTGGATGCTAGCTTCAATTCCCTCAACAATAGGTTCCTCTCGTACGTTCGAGATGTCCTGTACTACGAAGATTCGGGCATGCATTTCACGGACAACCTCTTCCAATCCATTCTTCCGGGCAAACTTGTCCAAGCTTTCCGTGAGATCCTGATCAGCAGCAATAAACGGATGATTCAACGTTTTCCACACATTGTAAAGCTTCATTCTTTGCTCCTGATTTCCGCCTACGGTTATCGGAACCGGTATGATTTTTCCAAGCGTGCAAGCCCAAAAGGTGACAATAAACTCTTCTTCCGAGTTCAGTTGGAAGATCAATTCATTACCCGGCTGCATCCCAAATGCTTGAAGTTCTCCTAATCGGATTTTGGCTGATTGCAGAAGGGATTGGTACGATACAACCTTTTCTTCTTTGCTGCCATTCAGAAAAGTAATACCTCTGTCTGTGACTGAACCAAGGGAGTTAAATAATTGAGCCAAGTTATCCATGCTCATAACTGGAACACACTCCTTGTCAACTAGATTACGTAAGGTTGCAGCTTTTCATTTATAATTCTCGTTGTTTCCTGAATATTATCCTGGATATAGAAGTGTCCTCCATCCAATTTGACAATGTCACATTGTGAACCAGCGTACTTTTTCCATCCGATCAGATCGCTAGATTTCACTCGGGTATCGCTTCTGCCAGTTAACACGGTAATATCACTCTGAACCTTGAAAGGCTTGGGCTGAAAACGATAGAGTTCGACAATCCTGAAATCGGCTCTAAGTACAGGTGCAAATAACGAAAAGAGCTCTTTATTGGTAAAGACCTCATCCGACGTTCCACCCATGTTCTGAATCGTCTCTCTGAACTCTTCGTCTGGCAATGCGTGAATATTCTCATCCTTGAAAATATGTGGTGCACGATTGCCTGAAAGCATCATATGTTCAGGCAATTGTTTCGTTGACTGTGCAAGTCGGTAATATAGTTCGAGCGCCATCCAGCTTCCCATGCTATGTCCGAAAATAGCATAAGGCCCATGAATTAGTGAGGAAACCGTGGGGTAGATATCTTCAATCGCTTCTTCAAAGCTTTCATAGAATGGTTCCCCCACCCGAGCGCCTCTTCCTTTTAATTCGATCGGTATTACGTCAATAAAAGGGCTTAAAGATGATTTCCAGCGATGAAAAATCATGGCTGATCCACCTGCATGAGGCAAACAAAAAAGTTGAATTTTCTTCATTAGCCCTATCATTCCTCGTATTCTTATTTTTATCGTAATTTATCATTTTACGTAAAAAAATACAATATTTTCTGTGTTATTGAATACATTATGTAGATTGAATAGATAGGGGCAAATCTCCCTTGTTGCTTCTGAATTGATTGCGATGTTCGGTCGGACTTTTGCCCACTTTTTTCTTGTACATTGCACTAAATTGTGTACTAGAACTGTACCCTAGCTTCGTCGTAATTTCAGAGATTGGAAGATCCGTCTTGGTTACGTACTCCTGTGCCTTATCCACCCGAATCTGCTGTAGGTACTTCAGTGGCGAAACATTGAAAACCTTAGAAAACAGATTACACAGATACACAGGATTATAACCAACCATATCCGCCAGAAATTGCAGAGTAATTGGCTTCTCATAATTGTTTTGGATATACTTGCATATCATGACCAAGTTCCGTTTGACCGAGTCCTCCCGATCCGTTTCCGGTCGCATCATATTAGCGAGATTCGTCTGATAGTAACTGGAGTATACTTCAAGAAAATCTCTTTCAGCTATTTCAATGTCCTCTCTACTCTCTACCGTTCGGTTCAACAGACTTACAGCAAGATCATAGTGTTTACTACCATTCTCACTTAATATGTGACAGCTTGGCAGTCGCTCAAGCAGATCCGATCCAAAAATAATACCTCTCATTTTCAGAACAGGTTTATCGTAATTTTGCAGTCTTATTTTATTTGCCAGCAGCACAGCCCCTGCTTTAACCTGCACCGTTTTGCTAAACACACTGATTTCCAATGCATCCATAACCTCAAATATGGCAATCTGTCTTCTGAGAGACAAGTCAAATAGATGTTTTTTTTCACGGACGACCATATCATAAGAAACAACAGAACGTAGTTGGAAATCCATTATCGTTAACCTCCTGATTGTTTTACGGACGGTTTTGACAAGTACGGTGCTATACATTCATTCCTAATCTTGATCTAAGTTGTGTTGAATTTTTTAAGCTGATTACGAATGTAATCCAATAAATCTTTTTTTTCCTCAGGTGGTATCCACTCCGTTAGTCTGGCTGCAGCAATGGGAAGAACCCATCGATGTATCTCGCGAATGTCCATGCCCGAGAGAGACAAGTAATACTCGATATACGCTTTACTCATCCTGCTTTTGATTATCTTCAGCAGAACTTTCATCATCAATGGAGCGCCTTTGGGCAAATTTCCGTATTTTAATAACACTAGCGTCCTTGCCACATCTGCTGCTGGACAGCCCGATGCGCCTGTCATCCAGTCTATGATCCAGGATTCTTTGCCTGTAATCACATTATTGGGATGGAAATCCCCATGACATAGAGATCTGCCTTCCGGCAAACTATGTACATAGTCCATGATCTGTTGCTTCTCAATGTCCGATAGATCACTTGCGTTTGATATATTCTTCTCTAATACAGTCTTATGCTTTTGTTGAATCCGTTCACCCGATTGCTGGTGTATTTGATGATGAAGTGCTGCCATCTGCCTTGCTCTGCGCTCAATGGACCATGGTTTAATAATCATCTCTTCCAAAAGTGTCCTTCCACTAGCCAACTCAAATATGATACCTTTACGATTATTGATCGTCACCATATCAATTGTTTGTGGGCATTTAACTCCAAGTTCCAAAACGATTCGAGTATTATCAAACTCATGCTGAATCGCTTCCGCAGAGAAATCTTCTCTGAAAAGTTTCAAAATTGAAGTTTCACCATGTCTGAATATTTCCGCTGTCTGTCCCTGCCCAATCCGTTTCAATCCTAATCAACTCCGTATCTTTCCTAAATCAATTATGGTAAAACATCAAAGAACCTAATGATCAAGCCCTTTTTTCATAGCATAATGAATGATCCTGCCTAATGCAAAAAAAGGGCTCTTCCTTAGGTCCTGCAATGCAAAATCTAAACGTTTCGATTCGCGCTATCCTTAACTTTTTCCGCTTTATTTGAACGTCTCATTTCACGGCGGTGTGTTACAACCTCCTGTGTTGCGATTAAAATCTCATGCATTTGAGTCGTGCCTTCGATAATTTCATTGATCCGGGCATCCCGATAATATCTCTCTACGGGATAGTCTCGATGGCAACCATTGGCACCATGAATCTGCACCGCATCACTCGCAACTTTATTCACCATGGTTGAAGCAAAGTATTTGGCAGTCCAAGTTTCCATAATGCTCTCTGGATCACCCACATCTCTTAAATATCCTGCTCTGTAACACAGCATCCGTGCCGCTTTCATATTTACTGACATTTCAGTGATCATTTTTTGTATCATTTGATTCTCGCGTATAGCTCTTCCGAATTGGATTCTGGAATTGGCATAATGTACCGATGCATCCAGACATGCCTTGGCTAAACCTACACAGCCACAAGCGATCGTGTATCTTCCATAATCCAGACAAGGTAGAGCAACATGTGATAACCCTGTACCGACTTGACCCAGGAGGTTTTCCTTCGGAATACGACAAGAATCCATTTTCAGTTCAGCAATCATCGATGCTCTCGCTCCAAGTAACCCGCTCATAGGTTCAACGCTGAACCCAATGGAATCTCTCTCCACAATAAACGCTGTCGGCTTGTTCTCACATTGGGCAAGAATCAAAAATACGTCTGCAAGCTGCCCCATGGTGATCCATTTTTTATGACCGTTAAGTATGTATTCGTCTCCGTCTAATACGGCCGTTGTTTCAATACTTTTGGCATCGCTTCCAACACTCGGTTCTGTCAATCCGAATGAACCCAAAGTTGTTCCCGTAGCTAATGCAGGCAACCAGTACTGTCTTTGTTGCTCCGTTCCCCAACGCAAGATCGCTAAACCCACCATCCCCTGAACGGTTAACAAACTTCTGACAGAGGAGCACCCACGTCCAACCTCTTCATTAAGAATCCCGATAGTGATATTGTCCAGTTCCATCCCGCCATATTCTTTTGGCAACATGGAGCCCAGATAACCAGCCTCTGTTATTTTCGCAAGGAGTTCCGGGTGAATTCGTTCTTCGCTGTCATTTAAACTAGCATATGGAATAATCTCGCTGTCTACAAAATCCTTGAATTGTTCCTGCCACATCAATTGCTCCGCATTCAGTTCAACTTTCATCACATATCACTCCTGATTTTGAGGTTATAAGTCCAATAAACGGAATTCGATGCTGTGATTGTCTGATATGAGCTTGTGTCGTCATTTTCCCTTTATGACTCATTGGGAATCTCATAATTGATGCACTTACGCAAACTGTCTTTCAGATGTTGCAATGTTGTGAAGTTCTCCAATTCAAGATACTCATCGTCCATCTCAATATTGAATTCGTTCTCCAAGGCAATGATCAGTTTGATAAATGAAATGGAGTTTAATCCAAGAACTCTTAAATCCTCATCCAACGCACTTACATCCAGCTTTTGTTCAGAAAACATTTCCACGACCTGATAGAAGTGAATATCAAACTGATCATAAGCCACAGGATATTCTTGCAAAAAAGATTCCTCCTCGATGTGAGACATGTAATCTTTGAAAATCCATTTTTGTGACACCATTTCTGTGATCAGAATCTGTTCGAACGTTTGCCTAAGAGTATAGGAATCGGAACAAAAAAGTCCTACATTTTGTAAATATTCCATATATTCTCTGACTTCGATACTATCATAATCTTCCTGAGTCAAGCAATCACTATTGCCATGTATTCACAAATATTTAATAGGTTTCCACCTTCGAGATGATATCCCTATCTTGCGACAAGGATTCATTCTCTCAAAGGTGCTTTGACATAAATACATCGACCTCATCTTCACTGTCCAATATAAATCCAAATCGTTCATACAATCGCCGAGCAGGGCTTCCCTGCAAAACATTTAACATAACACGTTTCCCCTGAACTTCATCCTGTTCCAGCAGCATGTTCAGTACCTGAGTTCCTATTCTCTGGCCTTGATAATTGGGATGTATATAGAAATGTTCCAATAGATATGCCTCAGACTTGGGCTTCAAAGCTACACAACCTACCATTGAACCCTCCACTTCAATAATCTGTGTCTGGGCAGGATTGAATGTATTCCGGAAACGTTCACGCACCTTCACATCATCGTACCTTCCCAGTCTCGTTAGATCATCGTATAATACCAAGGCTCGCAAATCAGCGAGTTGCTCTTGGTCTGCCTGTACAGCTTGACGCATTGTTATTGGGTTCATTTGTTGAATTCCTTTCCAGTGGAGACACGTTAATTTTTGAATGTCATATCGCACTATAGAACACTAAAAATCATACCTTTGGCAGCTCACTTGAGCAATATCGGATTTTAGAATGTACTATATTTTTCAAACCTATTGAACTCCTCAAAAAAAATAAAAAAGCCCAAAAAGGATGGTGCAGTCTTGCTTATACCAATAAGCGAACCTGCAGCCATCCCTTCTGGGATGTAGATTATTATTGAAAACTATGAAACATGTGAAGCTTGTGCTGCATGTTGCAATGCTTCCAGACCCAGTGCTAACGCACCACACAGGCCTGCATGCTGGCCCAATCCGGGCTGCACAATATATTGGTCGATATGTTGCGTGATTGGGGCTGCATTTACATAACCATTGAGATTCCGCACTACCTGCTCCCGAATCATAGGAAACAGATGATCTTGCTGCATCACACCACCACCCAAGATGATCTTCTGCGGCGAATGAAGCAGGATGGCCGTTGTAATCGACTCCGCAATGTAAAAGGATTCGATCTCCCACGCCGGATGATCTGCCGGCAGTTCACTGCCAGGGATCTGCCAACGGGCTTCAATGGCTGGTCCTGCAGCCATACCCTCCAGACAATCGCCATGATACGGGCATAATCCGGCAAAGTGATCGTCTGGATGGCGTCTTGTGCGAATATGTCCACCCTCGGGATGTAACAATCCGTGGACTCGTTGGCCCCCTGCCACAAGTCCGACACCAACTCCTGTGCCAATCGTGTAATATACACAGTTATCCAGCCCTTGAGCCACTCCCCAAGTCACTTCACCGAGCGCGGCAGCATTCACATCTGTATCCCATCCAAAAGGAACCGAAAATTCATGCTTCAAGGTTCCAACCACATTACAGTTTCCCCACCCAGCCTTAGGTGTGGTCGTAATATAACCATAGGTGGGACTATCCAGTTGCAGATCAATCGGACCAAAGGAGCCGACCCCTATGGCTTCCACATCTTTATCCCTGAAATAGTCGATCACCTTGGCAAGAGTGGTCTCCGGATGTTCTGTTGGAAAGCTGATCCGATCTTCAATCTGTCCATGTTCATTACCTACACCACATACAAACTTTGTTCCGCCCGCTTCTATGGCTCCAATGCGCATCATTCTGGGCTCCTTTCCTTCATTACAATTAACCTTTAGCCTTGGTTGATGATATCTCATAGATATGAAGTGAAGAGAAGACCAGATCTGTATTTTCGGCATGAGCAGAGATGCCTTGGCAATCCGCATCCGGATAGATCAGATCCGTAATAACCGCCTGACCATCATTTGCAAATACCTCCACAGATGAATGATCTACAAAGATACGCAAACTTTGATTTCCGTTCACTTCTTTTAACTCAGCTGTATGACGGCTCAGGAAAAGTTCATGAAAATTGCCGATGCCCGATCGACTACGATCAACGTACACTTCACTTCGGATCGAGTCTACACCAACGACCGTCTCGTGATCTGCGCCGCTTCTTAGTGCAAAATGGAACGACTGATCCTGAGTCCACTCTGCATGGATCTCATAGTTCACGAGTTGCAAAGCGTTCAACTGCTCACTCACTTGCTGAATCGAAGCATCCTGTAGGGAAATTACTGGAGTACGGGCTTGCTCAAGTTCACGTGCAGGACGTTGAATCAATATAACTTCTCCCGCTCTTGTCTCCAGTGTCAACTCCCGGGCAATGGTCATTGCTCCACGGTAATCATTGGTTGGCGTCTGGTTGGCATACATCCAGTTGCTCATCCAGCCGATAATGAGGCGTCTTCCATCTTCCTCAGGAACGTCAGACCAACTAACTCCTGCGTAGTTATCCCGACCATAATCAATCCAGCGAATCGTCTGGGATGCCTCGTCTGGGACAAATGTAGTTCCATCAAAATCTCCGGTAAAATATTGTGTTCTGGAGCCTTCAATAAAAGCAGGATCTGCACCGATGCTAACGAGCATCACCCATTTCTCCTGCCCTGAATCTCCATCCACTGCAAGCGGGAACAGGTCGGGGCATTCCCACACGCCATCGTGAGAACCAATCCCGGCGCCAAATTCACTTCCTAACGTCCAATCCTTCAGATTGGGAGAACGATACAGACATACCGTTTGACCACAAGCGATAATCATAACCCACTCCTTGGTCTGCTCATGCCAGAACACTTTGGGATCACGGAAATCAATAAAGGACTCATGCTTTAATACCGGATTACCCTCGTACTTGGTCCAGGTTCTGCCGTTGTCTTTGCTATACGCCAGACTCTGGGTTTGTATGGCATCATGGTTTTCAATTTCAAGATGATGGGTGAAAATAGCAACCAACCCTGGCTCACCCTCAAAGAATCCGCTCGTATTATTCCAATCCACTACGGCACTTCCCGAGAATATAGTGCCATTCTCATCGGGGAGTAAAGCAATCGGAAGTTCCTCCCAGGAGATCAGGTCCCTGCTCACTGCATGGCCCCAATGCATGGGCCCCCATGTGGTTCCATGTGGGTGATGCTGATAGAACAAGTGATACTCCCCATTGAAAAACACCATGCCGTTTGGGTCGTTCATCCACTTCTCTTTCGGTGAAAAATGGTATTCATTTCTGTAATCTTGTTTAAGAATTGTCGACATTATGGTTTCTCCTCCGTACTTTTCTTTATTTGTTATTACGGTCATATCCCGCTTGTTTAATCTGTAGCCATTCTTGCAATCCAAGACGATCCAGCTCTTTCAAGTAAGCATCCCATTCCTGATCTATTTTCCCGTTCTGATACCATTCTGTACGCAGACGTAACACGTAGGCGAAGAGATCGGTCTCAATCGTGGACAATCGATCCAGTTCATCAATGGAGAAGAACACACTTGGATATACGTTCTCTGCTTTCATATGCGGAACCATAACTTTGTCGAGAAGTTCCATCCGCCAAGCCGCATCTTCCGGTTTGGTTGTGTATTTGTCATAATAACTGTCGAGAATGGCTAATGGTCCGGCGATACTGGTTTTTTGTCTAAGTTCCACAGGTGCAGATCCTTCCAGTGGAAGATGCTTCAGCATCCCTTTGGCTTCATCGAATTCAAAAATATTTTGCTGACTCTCGTCTCCATAGGTACCCCAGTTGTTCTGCACAGATTGGAGCGGATCGTACAGTTGGTCTACCCACTTCGCTGTAGATTCCAGGTTTTTATTGCTGCTGGTAATGACCATGCGACCACGATCAAGTCCTATTCCGTTTGTTCTTGTGACATTGACCTCTCCGTTAGGCCCGGCAACCGGAGGCAGAACATCATACGTATCATTCATGCCTGTAATGTTAGCCTTATCCCATGTGAAGTACATGCCGTACTTATTATCCTTGCCTTTCGCAAGATACGTGTTCCAATCCTGCTGGTACGATTCGACATCGATCAGCCCTTCCTTAACCAGCTCATGAATGTATTTAACCGCTTCCTTGTAGCCTTCATCAGCTGCCGTGAAGACCACTTTCCCATCATTGGTTACCACGGTATGATCCCAGTTCTCTCCGAGTCCAAATGCCGCAAAGAGAAATGTCAGATCTTCTCCGCCCGGTTTGTTAATGAAAGATAACGGAATTTCGTCGGCCTTACCATTGCCATTTGGATCTTGAGTTTTGAACGCGATCAATACTTCTTTCAGTTCTTCGGTTGTCGTTGGCATCTTCAGTCCAAGCTTGTTCAACCATTCCACATTAATCCAAGGCAAGTTATCCACTGCCTGAATCCGTTGTTTGCCACTTCCGAGTTCTTCAATCCATGGGAATGAATAGATATGTCCATCTGGAGCCGTGATCATGCTCTTGTATTCGGGAGCTTCCTCCAGCACCTTTTTCAGATTGGGCATGTGTTGTTCAATCATGTCCTCGAGTGGAATGATCGCCCCGTCCTTCGCCAGTTTCAGGAGATCATAATCCCCGTAACCTGCATCAAAAATGGCATCCGGCAAATCACCGCTGGCAACCGCCAGATTTCTTTTTTCTGCAAACACATCACTCGTATAGTTCTTCCAGTTGATATGCACATTGGTTTTCTCTTCGAGACGCTTGTTAATCAGCTTGTCGTTTGGATCAGCGGGAGCCAGCGGAGAGCTCTGTGTTATAAAATTCAATGTCACCTTGCCATCAGGGGATTGCGCCTCACTTGCCGCGCCGCCTCCACCTCCGCCACAGGCGGTTAGAAAGAGCATTACAGATAACATGGAAATGGACGCCGTTGTAACGGCTTTTCTGGACTTGTTTACTTTTTTCATAATAATGACCTCCATGAGTTGGATTGGATCAACTTACTGTATCGCAGGCTGTTCACTATTTGAGGGAACCGACCATGACACCTTTTTCGAAATACTTCTGGAAGAACGGATACATGATGATGAGTGGCAGACTCGAAATGACAATCGCTGAGTATTTAATCATCTCGGAGAGCCGTTTCAGTTCTGCCATCGCGAGCTGATCACTGATCATGCCCGGTGCAGCCTGATTCTGAATCAGAATGGAACGCAGAACGAGCTGTAACGGATGCAGGTTCGGATTATCGAGATAGATCATTGCATCAAAATAGGAATTCCATTGCCCAACGAACGCATAAAGTGCGAGTACAAAAATGATCGGTTTCGACAACGGAATGACGATCTGGAAGAAAATCTTCATCTCAGAGGCGCCATCCACGTTTGCAGCTTCTTTCAGTTCTCGAGGAACTCCTTTGAAAAAGGTTCTGGAGAGAATGATGTTCCAGACGTTAACGGCTCCAGGGATGATGATCGCCCACACCGTATCAAGCATGCCGAGATTACGTATGAGTAGATAAGTAGGGATTAATCCCCCGCCGAAGAACATGGTAATGATAAAGATAATCATGAAAAATCCACGTCCCGCGAGCCTATCATCCGACAATGCATAACCTGCAAATATGGATACGGTCACGGTGATCAATGCAAAGGAAACCGAGTACAATACCGCATTTGCAAACCCCCGGATCATGGCTGGATTGGACAAAATCATCTGATATCCGTCCAGACTCCAGTCCGATACATTAAAGGACAGTCCACGATTCAGTAACACCGTGGGGTCCATGAATGAGGCGATAACAATATAAATCAGGGGAACAACCACAACCAGTACAGCACAGGTGAGAAAGATGGCATTGAGTGTGAGGATCAACCGATCCATTCCCGTGTGTTTAACAACCATGGATAATACTCCTTTCCTAATAGAGGCCTTCGCCTTCATTCAATTTCTTCACAATCAGGTTCACCGTCACCAGCAAAATCACATTGATAACCGAGTTGAACAATCCAACTGCCGCAGAATAAGCGTAATCTCCAGACTGTAGTCCCACCTTGTAGACATACGTGGCAATAATCTCGGAGGAAGGCAGGTTCATGGACGTCTGCATCAGATAGGCCTTCTCAAATCCAATGGACATAATCCCGCCAGCTGCAAGGATAAAGACGATGGCCATAATCGGACGAATCGTTGGAAGGTCAATGTGGCGAATACGCTGAAGGAGATTCGCTCCATCCAGATTAGCCGCATTGTGAAGCTCCGGATCAACATTGGCCAAAGCCGCGACGTATATGATGGAAGCCCAGCCCGCTCCGGTCCAGATATCGGACAAAATGTAGATCCAGCGGAAATATTCCGGTTCAGACATGAACATGATCGGCTGACCTGTAATCCATGTGGCTAATTGATTAATCGGCCCTGTCGGTGAGAGGAAGATGAACAGCATACCCACAACAACGACAACCGAGATGAAATTGGGTGCGTACAGAAACAATTGAATATTTTTCTTGATGCCAGCTTTGCGTACCTGATTCAGCATGAGTGCCAGTAAGATGGGCACCGGGAAACTGAATATCAATCCCAAAAAGCTGAGTTTAAGCGTATTCATTAAAATGATATCGAAATTGGGTGAAGCTATAAATTTCTCAAAATGCTTCAGTCCTACCCAATCACTACCCATGATGCCTTTGATCGGACTGAAATCCTTAAACGCAATGATGGCTCCGTACATCGGAATGTACTTGAAGATAAGAGTCAAAATTAAGGCTGGTGCAAGCAACATATATAAAAAGTAATTTTTTTTGAGCTGCTGTAACCTATGACCGCTTGTCGTCCTCACTTTCAGTACCCTTCCTTCGCCCTTTTTGCTGTCGGCTATGTTATCCAACACGATACCCCCGTTCATTCTAGAAGTTGACAATTGTTTTCAGTAAGGGCTTTCAATATTTACAATTGCCTATTTGATAATTTACAATTTATCAGGTTTCAACGGATTTAGTCAATACGTTTTGTAAAAAAATATTTGTGCATTTGATCATTTCATCTTTGCATTAATGTAACTAAAGAGGATTAATTTTGCATATATACAGCTCTGAATCGTTAATAGCCGCATAGATATTTCTATATCATGACTGTAATAAATCATCATTGTTACACTAGTTAACGAAACTTCTGGAACAATTATGAAAATAGAATTCAACTATCTAAATGTAAATATAATTGTGCATTTGTAAAACAGAGATTGCTATTTGTCCCGTTCTATTATACATTTGACTTAGAGAAGAATATGGATGACTATTGAGGATTAGAGGTGAAGCATTAGATGGCAAAGGAAAAAGTCACGATACAAGACATCGCTGATGCTTTGGGGATCTCCAGGAATACGGCTTCCAAAGCATTAAATGATAGCGGAAACATCCCGGATGAAACCCGAAATCGTGTAATTAAAAAAGCAATTGAACTTAAATATAAACAGTTTGCCTATATGGACAATGAGCATGTTCTAACCAAGGCTCCGGGTAATATCGCCCTGTTAACTGAAAACCTGCCTAATACATCTCACTTTGGTTCGTTGTTAATCAGTGGTCTGGAGAAAAGAATCAGTGCGGAGGGATACAATCTCTCGATTCATATCGTGCGTGAAGACGATCAAGATACACTTACACTTCCCAACAATTTTGATATAGCCAAAGTAGACGGCATCATTTGCATTGAATTATTTGATCTGGAATATACACAGCTGATTACCGATCTGGGCATTCCCACCATCTTTATCGATTGCGCTTCCAACATATGTTATCCCGAATTCCAAGCAGATCTGCTACTCATGGAGAATGAACATAGCATCTATCAGTTAACCACAAAATTAATTGAGAGCGGCTACACAAGTATTGGATTCGTCGGAGATTACAATCACTGCAAGAGCTTTAATGAACGATGGGTTGGATATCAGCGTGCTATGCTGGAGGCGGGGTTGCAGGTCGACCTGTCCCATTGCATCGTAGATAATGATCGCCTGTGTTTCTCCAAGCCAGGATGGTTGAACCAGCGAGTGGCAGAGCTGGCCTCCCTACCTTCCGCTTACGTATGCGCTAATGACTTTATAGCAGTTGATCTGATTAGAGCGTTAAAAGACAGAAATGTCGCTGTGCCACAGGATATTGCGATATGCGGATTCGATAATGCACCCCAATCTCGAATTATTGAGCCAGCATTAACGACGGTTCATATTTATAGCAATGAGATGGGCATTAAAACTGCGGAGATGCTGTTAGCCCGGATTAATAGCCCGACACAGCCATATCAGGTCTCCCACATTGTGACCAAACCCATCATCAGGGAGTCCACACCAGCAATCATGGCCGATCATTCTCAGATGGTTCATAGTTCTGCAAAATAAAAAAAACGTATGTCTCACGAGTAACAGCTCGTGAAGCATACGTTTTTTTGTGGTTTCGATTGGGTTGGATGAAAACTCTATCCTATCCATCGCGGCCTAAATAAAAATCATCTCGCGATTAGATCTCTTTCAAGATGCCTTTTACAAGTCCGATAAAGGTTGTTTTCACTTGCGCAGCCACTTCAATAACTTCATCATGACTTAACGGCTGATCCAAAATACCACATGCCATGTTGGTCAGACAGGAAATGCCCAGTACCTTCATACCGCCATGAATGGCAACAATGGCTTCAGGTACCGTGGACATCCCCACTGCATCCGCACCCATCGTACGAATCATGCGAATCTCCGCTGGTGTCTCATATGCCGGGCCACTCCACCATGCATAGACACCTTGCTGCAAGCCAACATTCTGCTCTTCTGCAACCTTAAGGGCAATACTGCGCAGTTCACGATTGTATACCTGTGATACGTCTGGGAAACGAACACCCAGTTCGGCGTTATTCGGCCCCATCAACGGGTTATTGCCTACAAGGTTAATATGATCTGTAATGAGCATCAGTTGACCCGGCTCAAAGCTGGTGTTGATGGCTCCGCAGGCATTGGTGATAAGCAATTGCTCGACACCCAGCGCCTTCATGATCCGAACGGGGAAAGTCACTTCGTCCAATGTAAAACCTTCATAATAATGAAGGCGGCCTTTCATCGCTACAACCGTTTTGCCCATCAGTTCACCAATAACCAATTCATTGGCATGACCGATAGCCTCCGATTGAGCGAAATACGGAATATCTGTATACGGAATAACGGTCGCATTTTCAATCTCGTCCGCGAGCGCTCCCAGTCCAGAACCCAGAATCATGCCTACGGCAGGTTTGGTATGGATTCGGTTTAATATGTAATCTCTTGCTTCCTGAATATGTGCGGATTGATGCATAATGATATCCTCCTGATGATCTGAATTGAGTTAACGAAAACTGAGTTAATGAGGTGTTACTCATCAAGTGTAATGAACAATGGTCATGATGTAAATGGAAGCTGTTCTATATACAATAAAAAAACGACCCTATGCTCCAGAATCGTTTAAAAACATGGACATACCCTAATCCAATGTATATTTGTTTCTACTTTTCATGTAATCGATTGTCATGATCAGTAACAGCATCAATGTAGCAAACATCAGCGGTTTGGCAAAAGTACCTTCTTCAAAAATATAAAAACTTAATATAAAATTTCCGGCAAAAGTAATTAAATAGTTTCGGATGCAATCCATCTTCTCATCTCATTTCAGGAAAGAATTTGGTTCACCATTTCTTCAACCCTATCACACAATCCCATTTAATACCATATTTTTATCATCCACACAAATCAACACCTCTATCATGCACGAGATAGCTGCACTGTATAATCTATATTGACTACAGCAAAAATCGGCCACATCGTGACCGATTCTCTCCACTTCCCTGATGTTCAGGACATAGGGTTAATGATACGCCAAAATGATTCCTTAGGCTGCAACTGCTGATCAAAAACAAAGGGCCAATTTTTGCGTCCGCGTACCGGGAAATGGTCGAGCCAGGTATAATTGTCGGCCACTCCCCAGAATGTCACAGAGGTAATAGATGATTTGTATTCACGGAACAAATTGAAGATTTCTTCATATCGACGCTCCTGTAGCTCAGCCATCTCCGAAGTTGGCGCGGTGAGGTCCGTTCGACGATCCTCATGACGAAACACGGACATATCCAGCTCCGTAACATGCAACTGCACATCCAGTGAAGCATAACGCTCAATAGCCATTCGGATCTCCTCAATCGAAGGACCATGAATATTCCAATGCCCCTGCAACCCAATCCCGTGTACAGGCGCTCCCTTGTCCAGCAAAGAACGAACCAGATTGTAGATCTTCTCCCGTTTGACCGGATCCGTCTCATTGTAATCATTATAGAAAAGAAGCGCATTTGGATCAGCTTCATGAGCCATACTGAACGCTTGCAGCAAATAATCTTCCCCCACCAGCTCTAACCACTTCGTGTCCCGCATGAACAGGTCGGTCTTATCTTCAACAGCTTCATTGACAACATCCCACGCATATATTTGCCCCTTATACCGACCTACTACCGTATCAATATGTTGCTTCAATCGAGATAATAACAGCTCTCTGGAAGCGGGAGCACCTGGGGTATCCTCAAAGACCCATTTCGATGTTTGATTATGCCAGACCAAAGTATGTCCGCGGACCCCAATCCCTTGGGCAACAGCAAAATCAACAATTTTATCCGCCGCCTCAAAAGTATAACGATCCTCTTCCGGGTGAATTTCTTCGAATTTCATCTGATTTTCAGCCGTGATACTATTGAAGTGTTTGGCGATGAAATCCCCTTCGGACTGCAACATTCTGGTATGTACAGCAGCACCTATTTTGAACGTATTAGCGTACGTAGCATGTAGTGATGGAATTTCAGTTGGCATTTACAATTCCTCCCTGCCAGTTTTTATCCATCATATCGTTTGTTGAATACGCTTACAATGAACAAATTATACTTCTTCCCCCTCATATTTAACTATTTATGATCCTCGGCCCTGTTTGCACAACAAAAACACCTCCACGTATGTCCGACTGCTCATCTAAACAGAACATTTTTCGGAAGGTGTTTTGTGATCGTGATGTTCAATTAAATTCAACTCATATACAAAGAGGATATGAAGCCTTACAGCTTGTCCACCTGTAACAAGGTCACCTGTTTCACTGTGCATGCCGGGTTAATTTGCTCCTCGGACAGAATGTTCAGCTTGATCAGACTTTTTAGCTTATGGCTGTCTACCTTGGACAACAATCGCCAGATGTCCGGGTCTGGAAGAGAAGTATACAGCTTCTGATCATCATATTCTTTGCGGTTCTGAAGTACTGTTTTCACGGTGTAACCACCAACCTGAGTCTCATACACCCCTTGTTCTGCACAATACGCGACAATCTCATCTCGTAGTACAGACAACTGCTGCTCAATATCTTTTTGCTGCTGTTTCAGTTCAAAGTAAGTTTGCACTTTCTGCTCCATATCAATCACGCTCCTCTACTATCATAGGTATGCGAGGATCGCTAGTTTAGGACTGACTGTTTATTTTATTCGAAAAAAGTGGTCTTTCTATTACTTAATTGTATACTGTCGTCATTGTGTATCCCCGTATTACGATTACAGCAGATGTTCATTCAAATACGGATTATGGACAGCCATGCTGTGAACCCTTTCCATTACATCTGGCCCCATGGGGACATCCCCAACGCGCTTTAACAGAATCCAGCGAAGACAAGCTACAGCTTCAAAAACCTGCTCCTCTTCCAGCGTGTACGTATAACTTGCAAAACGTGCAAATTGAGCGCGATACATCTCGCCATAACTTTCCCCATTATAGATGGTGATCAGAAACACAGACCATGCCATATCGTACCTTGGATCACCATACTGCCCATTAGTCCAATCGATGATGGTGTACTGGTCGTCCATCTCAAGAATGTTTCCCAGATTATAATCGCCATGAATCAAGCGGTCCTGTCTGATCTGGACCTGCTGGATCAAGTTTGCCAGAAGATCATTTATATCGTCATGTAATTCAATTTGAGGAAAAAAGTATTGAACAAAATCGTACCTGAATATGTATACTTCATCTGCTCCAGTACCCACTTCATTCACCGGATAACGATGGACCTCCATTAATCGCTCAGCCAAATGTGTCAGTGTGGTATGTGTTAATTGGGTAATCCGCTCTCCATCATAGCTCGTTAACAGCACTTGATTCTCTTGCTCGTCTAATCCCCAACCGTAGGGTTTGGAAACACGAATTCCACTTTGATAAAGCTTGGACAATAGTCGATATTGTTTGGCGATATCCGGTTTGGAATCCTTGTCCCAGACTTTCAAGACGTACCGCTGATCTCCCATTTCGATTTTCATCACAGTTGCTTCTAGTCCAGGTGACAAGGGAATGATCTGATACTCCTGTTTAATCACCTGCTGGATACGTTCATCCAGTTCTACCCAATTCACCTGGCTAAGTTGAATCGTCATCGTTCTCCTCCTTCCATGATACACAAGATTAGATTATAATCGTTTATCAAATACCTTCTGCCATTTCTTCTCTTCATATCCGATAGCTATATAAAACCGATGTGCAGATTCCCTTTTTCCGTTACAACGTACCCGAATGTTATCAAAGCCGTTAACCCGAGCCCATTCCTCGCATTCGCTCATGATTGTCTTACCAATCCCCATCCCTTGATGAATCCCATCCACAACTAGTCCACCAATCTCGGCAAAAGATGGACTCTCAATGGAATGTCTTCCCTGTACATGGCCCCAGCCTACGACCCTCGAATCAATCTCAGCTACACATACATAATGGTCTGGTAAGGAAGAGAGAAGAGTTAGTCTCTCCTTGATTTCTTCAGTTGTGCTGACATAACCCAGTTGATGAGATAATTGGCTCATCACTTCGCCATCCTGAATCGTAGCTCTCCTGCAATGAATCATCACTTCTCCTCCGTTCATTCATGTCATGCCGCTCTCTCCCTGTTAGTCAGGTATAATCAGGCCTTTGCCAATGACATTGGCGGATACTGGCTGTTTGCCCAATTCTCTGGCCCATACCGACAGCTGTCCCATATGGTGAATCTCATGGGCGATCACATGTCGCATAACTTCTCCCCATGAATCTGTACTGGCCTTGCCAGCTGAGCGATGATCAATATAAGCTCTTTTTTCAATACTCGAGTCCCATGCTGTAACAAATGCCTCCACATCAGGACGTAACTTGCGATCGAGTTGCCTTACCGCCTCAAGATTCTGGTAGTTTGCAAAATCTTCTGCATCATCCGGTTTGCCCTGAAGCAGCTGAAGCCAGCTCCACTCTACATCAATGATATGAAATAATGTTTGTAATATGTTGCCTACTCCGCCCGTACGAGGCCGAAGCAATTCTTCAAGCGGTACATCTTCACACCAGACATACCATTGCTCACGCACCATCCAGTTATAACGAAAGAATGTTTCCATTGGTATATTCCCCTTTATCGATGTTTTTCATAGAGATTTGATCAATTCTGTATGGGCAAAGGTATCCTCCGAATGTTCAAGATCACCATAAATTCTACTAATCTGATTGAATCCGGATTTGATCCAGAAGCGTAATGCAGTCCAATTTTTGAGCGCTACGTTGATTCGAATTTCCTTGTAACCAAGCTCGGAGATGTGAAGAGTCAGTGCCTGAATTAATTCTTGTCCATATCCCTGCTTCTGGATCTCGCTCTGGATATATAAAAATTCGAGATAGATTGAATCCTCGGAGGGATACCCATGGTACACACTTAACAAACCAATATAGCGGTCATCCTCATTTGTGCGAATGGATTGAATTCGATAATTCTCCAGTCTGCCTCCCGGCGGAAGGTGGCCTTCTTCAAAACATTCTTTCACATAGTTCCGATCATGCTCTTGTCCATCCCATTGATGCAAGTACCTACTGGTCTCATATATGGACTCGAGTTCAGGAATATCGGATTCTTCCACATTCGAGACAATAAGTCGGTCTGACTTCCATTCTACTGGAAGTTGCTTCATCGTAATCACTCCATCTTTATATCTATATAAATTAAACTATTGAATATTTACACTTACCACTCCGATGACAGAACAACCTTCCGATCGCTGTTATCCCCAAATTTTTTTGATTCATTTTATAATGGGAAACTCCGGAGATAAGCCTATGCTTCCGATGCAGCTTTCTTTCAGAAAGCTATTAGGCGAACACTTCGCTTCTTCAGTTTTTTTCTGTCCTCTCCGTTTCGTGTAAATATTCAGTTCAATTTATTTAGTTATTTTCTTTTTTATATACAAGATTACATGAATTCCTGCATAAATAAACAGAACATTGAACAAATATAGAAGTACATTTAAATAGATGCCAGATATAAACCAGATTGTTCCCTCAGAATTAGCATAATGATAATCCGTAAAGAATCGGAGCGGGAAACCATACTCTGTTCGGAACGGTCCATCTTCAGTATGTAAAGTTCCAGGAATACATAGGATGGCTAATACAGCAAGCCAGGCTGATAGATTCATTATTCTTTTGTTAATCGTCAATACATCTCCCCCTTATTCAACACTAACGGTATCTTCACCAAAATATGTCCCTTCCAACTTTTGATCCAAAAAGTCTCTTAAGTCCTTTTGATCAAGTATATATTTCGAACTTCTATTAAATCTGCTTTTTGTGGATACAATAATCTGTTTCCGATTGTATTGAATTTTAATTTCAGCCTTATGCTTTAATTTCAAAGCAATTCCTGCACTAATGCTTCCTGTGACATCATCTACTGGTATTTTGGCTGATTCGGGGGCTGCATTCAGCCAGCCGACTATACGGCTAATGTCTTCTTTACTTAACGTAACATTGTCAATGCTAGTATGTGCTCCACCGTCGCCTGTCCTAGTGTACACGACAATGCTCATCTCTGTGCTTATCACTCGATTTCTTGAAATAGGCTTATTTGGATCTGGATTACTCGTGATTTGAAAATACAAAAACAGGATTGCCGCACCTATGAAAAACCAGAATCGCCTACGTTTTCCTAGCATTACAGCGCATTCTCCGTATCCACCACGTTGGCAAACAGTCTCAGTACCGTATTGTGATGTACAATAATCTGCTCTGCTTGAAGCGTCTTTGAATTCCATGTGCTGTGCGCATCTTGAACCAGATTGACCGTGTATCCCAGACTGAACGCTCTGCGGCAAGTCGTGTCTACACATACCTCAGTCTGCATACCCGCGAGAATCAACTCCGTCACTCCATCTTCTTGCAATTTCAGATGCAGATTGGTTTTGTGAAACGAATCCGGTGTCTCTTTTTCGATAACGAGGTCACCAGCTATAGGTGCAATGGACGGATGGATATCCCACCCCGGTGTTCCTCGTTCCAGTGGACTGCCTGCCCCTTCGCTGTGCTGGATATATATGATGGAATGCCCTGCTTCACGGGCTCTGGCAATTAACACCTGGATCTTCTGAAGCAATCGTTCCCCCTGATATACGGGATCTGCTTCATCAAACATCGCTACCTGTACGTCAATGATTAGAAGTGCACAATGCGTTGTCATTTTGCTTTCCTCCTGACAAATCAATTTAATTCAACTCTTTTTTCTTCGTACCTTTAACAAAACTTCCAATCCCATATCAATCAGTACAAATAGGATAGCGGCAAGAACGCCAAATAAGGTCAGAACTAACGTCTCTTTGAAATCCAAGATTGCTTCTCCTGCGCCCATGACCAGATAATAGATGTACATGCCTAAAACTCCAGCACATGCATAGCCTAATATCCTCGTACTTAGATACAACACATGATTAGGGAATTGTATGCGGCTGAGCAGATAGTCTAGCAATATCGATAAAGGTAGCCCGATCAACAGGATCAAGGGAGTCGCGTATATTCGGATAAATAAGAATGTAAAAATCAAAACTGTAGGATTCATTCATCGATATGAGACTCGCAGCCAAAGTAAAACAAATGATAGTTAGAACGGTTGTTATCAGCTTTCTTCCCATGTTCATCTCATCACTCCAATACAGTTATCTCTATTCATTGGATGTGCTCATGCGTCAGATTTTGCCGGCTGCCATCCGATTTCTTGAGACCAACGATGTGCTCTCTGTAATATGCTCCACACCATTGGTCCTTTTCCTTCAACATATTTGGGACGCTGATCTTTATACAATGACATGAGTCTGTGCTTTTCTTCTGCATATTTCAAACAATCTTCTGGATGCTCCCTTAAATAGTCTCTGAACAGCAAGGTCATCTGCTCGGAGAAACTGCCTACCTGTCTAACGTGTATATGTATCCTTCTGCTTCCGGGTTCTTCACGAAAGTAACGTTTAGTTTTATCTGAATTTTCTGCTCTGAATACAAATCCGACGGTTTCGATCTCACGTTTGTAGTCCAACAAATTTTCATACTGGGAAACAGATATTTGTATATCTATGATGGGTTTGGCATCTATTCCAACAATTGAAGTGGACCCAACATGGTCAATCCGCACGGCCTTTTCTCCTAACGCTTCTCTTAATTTCGAACCCGTTTCGAGAAACAAATCACGCCATGCCGGATCATACTTTGCAATTCTCCATTGATCCTCCATACAACTCCTCCTTGGTTATCCAATCAAGCTATATATTTAAATAACACGTTCTTTTAACCTTTTGTTACATGTAGATTATTTAGTGATGCCATATAGATAACAGCAGCTTTTTCCAAGTTTAAATCTTTATTGGCATTTATTAATATATCTATATTTTTACACAAATTAAAAAAAAGAGAAGGACCCTTAGGCCCTCCCCTTAACTTCTTAATGATAATCACACTTGAAATTTGTAAACTCAGCTGAAGTATCTTGCCCACTCGCGTATAACCCAATAAGTACGCCTGTAAAACCTCCTGCCACCTCCGAGGATAGGTATCTCGTCTGTGCCGTGCCTAACAGAATCTCTTCACCATCTGCTTGAAACAGGAAACTGTAGCGTTCCTGGCTTGAGCGGATCACCAGTGTTGCATGCTGTTTATTTCCCAGATCCACTTCATGTTCTCTCGATTTGATATCACCGATATTTAGACGCTCGATCACCTTATAGCCGTCCTGCTCCTGACGAATAGCCACTTCATAATGATGATTCTCATCCATGTAGATCGTGATCCCGGCTTCTCCACTCGTCAGACTAACATCGACAGAAATCGTAGCATTAAAGTCTTTTTGACGTAGCCCGATGAAGGTTGGGGATGCCGGAACGTCCAGCGTGACATCGGTTCCTGTTAGCGTAAGCTTATCTGATTCGAGCTGATAATACTCTGTATTTGGATGACGAAGGTAACACCAGTCGAGGTTCCAGTCTGTATTTGCAAACGTATAATGCTTCTTATCTTGCTGGATCACCGTAACTGGGATACGATTGGTCTCAAAACTCGTCAGCGTTGTGCCTTCATGCCCGGCTGTAAACCATCCGTCTTCACCAAACGTAATTGGAGTCAAGAACACCTCACGACCCAGATGATGGTACGTAGCCCATCTGCCGATCTGTCGGAATCCCAAGTGAAAGAGCCACCAGTTCCCCAGATCATCCTGAACCAGATCACCATGCCCGACACCCTGGAGCTCATACCCACCCAGATTGCGATTCGTTAGAACCGGATTGTGCACGTAGGCTTCGAACGGTCCCGAAGAAGAAGTCCCCCGAGCATACGTAACCATATGACCATATTCGGTGCCGCCTTCAGCTGCAAGCAGATAATAATAACCGTTCATTTTATAGAGATGCGGGCTTTCCAGATATCGTCCACCTGTTCCGTTCCATATCGAACGACTTGGGCTAAGTTTGCGGCCAGTTTCAATTTCAAGCTCGCACTGAACAATTCCGCCAACGCCTTCATCATCCACCCCGTTACTCATAAACAAGGTTTTTCCATCTTCAAAATACAAATCCGGATCAATTCCCCCTTGATCCACATAGATAGGCTCAGACCATTCTCCGTAGATATTATCCGTCCAGACATAGAAATTCTGATGCGTCGTATCATTCGTTGTGACCATATAAAAACGCCCGTTATTGTGCCTGATGGTTGGGGCAAATACACCCCCGGAGCTATTCACCGTCTCGAGCTGAATCTGGCTTTTATGAGTCAGGCAGTGACCAATCTGTTTCCAATTCAGCAGATCCTTGCTTTCAAAGAGCGGTACGCACGGAAAATATTGAAAAGAACTACACACCATATAGTAGGTATTGTGCACCTTAATCACACTAGGGTCTGGATAAAAACCTTTTACAACAGGGTTATTGTATTTCATTACTCCACTCCATCTCTTATCATAAAATTCACAAATATAAGAATTCAACTTCGTAACAACTACAAAAATTAAACACCATCGGGCATTAACTTGCAATGAATCTGGATTGCATCTTGGAGTTAATTTTATTAAATTAATATATATGTGATTTTAGAATATTGAGTGTAGGGAGTTGTACAGATGATCAAAGCAAATGGAGAGCCCCAGTTCCTTCCTTTATATGAGGCGCTGGCAAGTGAGGTCAGATGGAGAATCATGGATATGATTGCAGATCGCGAAATGAATGTGAAGGATATTGCGGTAGTATTAGAGCTTAGCCCCTCCATTGTCACGATGCATATTCGCAAACTGGAGGATGCGGGTCTAATTGGTAGCAGGCGAGTTCGGATCAACGGAGGGACGCACAAATTATGTTACCTCAAACAAAATCAGATTGAAATCGAGCTGCCATCCGCAAGCCAAACTTCACGAACCAGAGAACAGACGATAGCCGTGGGGCACTACACTGCTTTTGATATTCATCCTACTTGTGGGCTAGGGACACTTGAGAAAGAAATCGGCGTATGGGATGATCCCCGTTACTTCCTTGATCCCGAGCGGGTACACGCCGCTATCCTGTGGTTTGGGAAGGGCTATGTTGAATATAAAACACCGAACTTTGTCCTTCCTGACCAGACAACCGATGCTATTGAAATTTCGATGGAACTGGCGTCTGAAGCTCCGGGATTGCGAGATCATTGGCCTTCCGATATTCGTTTCACCTTCAACGGCGTTTCTCTCGGAACGTGGACAAGCCCTGCCGACTTTGGCAGAGCAGCACGCGGCAAATATACACCAGAATGGTGGCATCGCAATGTGAATCAGTATGGATTGTTGAAGACTATTCGTATCGATGCCTACGGTACCTATATGGATGGTGAGCGGATGTCAGACATTACTCTCAAAGATGTCAAACTAGGCGAACCGTTCTGGACGCTACGTTTCACGGTTGACGAAGAAAGCCCCAACGTAGGGGGATTAACGATCTATGGTGCCGGTTTTGGTAACCATGATCAGGATATTGTTATTCGTGTATTGGGTTAAAGTGGCTAGCTGCGCTGCCCAAGAATCCTCCCTTTCCTGACCTACAGGAGAGGGAGTCATCCAAATGCTGCTCCTCAGCTAATTTTGAAACACAAGCCTAATCAATCTTTACCCTCGTTCTTTCAACAGGTCCTTAATTTCCCTTAACTCTGATAATATTTCTTTGGTGTGCTGGCTATTTTTGGAGTTATCTATTCCAACTTTCACAACATAAATACCGAGGAACAGATACACCACCAACATAATGATCATTCCCATGTATATCTCTCCTTTCGAAAGTAGCAGCACATTGCTACGAACGTTTACTATCCTCTCTCTCCAACTGATTGCCATGGAATGCCTTCAAAATAAATGGCAACCTTCATTGTGATTCCTCCTCAGGAATATACATCGTCTGAATCTCCTGCACACCCGGAATAAATCCCAGATTCAGATACACGGACTCCGCATCATTTCCTTGCATCACATACAATCGTAGAACGGGATACTTACCCTTAAGTTCATTTAATGCTCTCTGTAACATCAGTGTAGCAAGCCCTCTTCCTCTATATGCCGGCCGAACCCCTATGCTATATACAGCAGCCTGATTATCTTGCAAGCACAAGCGACAATTTGCAATAAGCTGTCCCGTTTCCTTGTCATATACAAGCGTGGACGCTTCGGTCAGAATTTCATTGGTATAATTAGGGTCATCACTTGGTATAAAATCTGCAAGAGTGGTATGTTTTCTTCGTGTAGCTTCAAGACTTCCTGCAAAACTCTCCAGGTCACATTGAGCAATCTCATCTTCATTCACATATTTTTTGGTGCCGGTTTCACTTTCAATAATCTCTGGACTCTTCACGGTTACCCTGTTGTCCCATTCGACTTCAAAATGATCTGTAGGCCGCTGCATCCAGCGACATCTAAACTCCACTGGCCAGAATCCAGCTCGTGCGTATAGATCAACTTGGTCTGGAAGAATCTCAAAGGTCAGAATGCGTTTGGTGCGATCCGACCACTGTAATAATTTATGCTTCAGAAGCTTCAATACATCAAAGCACTGCTGGAATGGCGGGACAAAAAACAAATGATACATCCGGTTAGGCTCCATTCTCACGCCACCTATTTTGCTTTCCCCTTTGTAAATCCAGTACGCACTGATCTTGGAAGAACTGAACTCTTCTTCCCTGAAAAATCCGACATAACGCATATCATAATAAACCGTGCAATATAATCCCCATTCGGCAAAATCTGCTTTGCGAATCGAATATTCATCCGACAGATCATATTGAAGAATATCTGTAGACCACTCAGTTAAACCCATACGTAATTCCTCCTCAGTTTTAATTAAATGCCAAGCAATCAAATCATTTTTCTATACGCCACCCCGTGAACATCAAAATACCAATTTCCCGTTAATTCTTCTTCTCCGTGGATTACATCCGCATTGGTCAGCAAATGATACTCACCTGCGAGAATTTCCGTCCGATCAGGCTGATCGGTTTCCAATATCAGTTGGTCAATCAATTGCCGCGCGATTCTTTGGTACATATCCATCACAGCCAACAATTCTTCCGTGATTTCCTGGGCTATCGCCTTCACACCTTCATATCCTTATCCGGGTATCCAATTTCTGCAATTTCACCTTCGATATCACTTAATTTCAGTTCATCATTTAATTGCTGTAGTAAGACCTCATCGATCGGCTTCATATCAAATACCTGTTCAACCAGTTTGATATCCAACGCTATCTCGTAGTAATCCTGTGCCCAAGCATGATAATATTTCGCGCCGCCTACCAAAATCTCTAACAGTTCGTATTCATGATCCCCAAGCTCCGTGCCCGCAGACCACCCTTCCTGATCCGCCACACTCCAGATACAGAACGTCGTCTGATCCATTACAAATGCCGGCTCTACCACAAAAGTATTAAATGCTTCTGGAACGCTTTTTACCACCTCACTCCTATCAACCTTATGCTGAAGTGTATACTCTTTATCAAAGCCTTTAATAATTAGCCCATTCGGACTGAATATTGCAAAATAATGATCTCCTTGCCCATTTCTCATGGATGCCATTTGCTCATTCGTGTCCCACTGGGAATTATACGAGTAATACCTGTACTCCCATTCCGGCATCAAAATGGCATCCAGCATAGCTGCTGCCTTTAGAATCTGTTTGCATTCACTAATGTGAGGAAGTTTATCAAAAAAATTAAGATTACCCATCGTGTGATATTGCCTCCTTCACCCTTTCAAATGGAATAATTAGTTGCCCGACCTTGCGGTTAGCAAGGATATAATAACGTATCCAAAAAGTTGAACCGCAAATACAATGACAACAAACTCAACCATTATGCTGTTCGCTGCATTAAAATCATTCACAAGATCCACGAAGATCTTCCCAGGTTGGGATAATATATCCCACGAATTCCACCGATTAAATCTACCAATGTAAACCCCTATACTGCTCAATAGCAAAATAACACCGACAACCATCATGCTAATGTACTTATTTATTAATTTGTTTAACATGCCATGGATTTGAATGATTGAACAAGTTGAGAGCAGCAATCCGATGATCGCTACGGCAAACGTCAGGGTGAGTCCATACCAAAAATCAATATTAACCCAAAATCTAACCTCCCCTTGAGCATCAAAATATCTGAATGAATGCAGAATCTCCGTAAAAAGGTAGGCCGCATTGGGCAGAAAAAAGAGCCATACTCCACACATCAGCCCCATACATATCATGCTCGTTGTGGTTAATTTCTTATTGAATATGTATCTAATGCAGGATGAGATGATAAATGGTACCCATGCCAGGAACATATCCCAACTTAAAAATCGATACATATTTGTATCTGATTGGGCACGTAAATACATCACAACACCTAGACAACATAAAGTAGCCACGAGCAAGGTAACGATGAGTCGGAGATCTTGAACTGGATGTTTGTTATCTTTCATTTCTTTGCTTCTACTTCCTTTTCCTTGATGAATGTTATAAGTTATAAATACTTTTTAAATGCCTTGCTGGATTCTCCGTTGTACCCCAATTTCGTATAAAAGTGATGTGCTTCGTTTCTGGATGATCCGCTCGTAAGAAACACCTTCACACAATTTTTCTGCACACACACTTGCTCTACATATTTCATCAATTCAGTACCATATCCCTCGCTCTGCACATGTTCCGTAATGATAACCCGCTCAACTACGCCGAATGGTCTATTTTCCACCAAAGCATCCAGACAAATATGTAAATGAGCCGTGCCAATTACCTGATTACCCATTTCATACACAAACAAGAAACTGTTTGGGTTATTCCGAACCTCTTCAATCCGTTCTGCCAGTACCTTCGTGTTTAAGTTGTTCGGCAATAATTCTTTATACAGCCTTTCAATAACCGCTGCATCTCTAGCTTCTGCCTCTCTTATCATCAAGCTTCCCCTCCCTGTTACCTCACTTGATAACTTAAAAATGATATCACCGTTGTCCTCGAATTCACCCGTGTCCTGAAATCCGCAACTTTTATACAGCGCATTTGCCGCAATGTTATGTGGAACATGGGATACCCTGATTTGCTGGCAGTCTTTTCTCTCTTGCAACATACGAACCACTTCTTGAATGGCAAGTTTGCCATAACCCTTCCCCTGGTACTTCTCATCAATCATGAAGCGCAGAATCCAGTAATACCCGTCATTGTAGATCTCATTATCAAATAAAATAAAACCGACCATCTGATCCTCTGCCAAAATACCGTATGGTTTGGACGTAATCTCCTTCGTTGCATGAATCAATGAATCCGCATTGCTTGCAACCAAATCCAGCTGATCTTGCCGTGGTTTAAGGTGGATGCACTCGAGTTCATTTTCTTTGGTTATAGGTTCTAGGCTTACTTTCTTCACATCCACAATCCTCTCTCCTTGCAGCTTATTTACTAGATTTTCTTGATCAATATAATCTCCAAAGGTTGTGTATCCAACAACAGAGCCCCTGCATCAACATACCCCAGCTTTCGATAGAAATGTTGGGCATGTTCGTCTGATTGTGTTGAAGTCATCACCGTATCAAAGCCTTGTTGCTTCATTAAATTTTCCCAGTGATGCACCACTTTTTTGCCATATCCGCCGTTTCGATAGGGTTCATCAATCCAGATCATATTCATGAAGGGAAGGTTATCCCAAAAGTAACCGTACCTCATCCATCCAACTCTTGATCCCTCGTCCTCGTCCCATAGGATGAATATTTCTTTCTCACTAATCTTCGTTTTCACAAGTGGCTGATGGATATGCCGATCTCTTTCAATGATGTAGTCGTAGTCAGCTTCCGTTGCATACTCAATCTTCATTTGTAATACTCCCTTCATTAACTACGTCCATCATAACCCAAAATGTGGTATATGCGAACAGTTCTTTCCTCTTTTTCTCCCATGCCAAAAAACCACGGTTTCCCGTGGCTGCACTCGCTCTATTTTCCTCAATCCGCTGTTGATCCGCTGACCAATTGCCCCTTGTACCATACGGCCTGCCGCGCAGATCGCCGCGCAACGGCTTCCGCCGAACAACTCGCATGCACCAATACAAAACTCGCGGTGTCGCCTACCTTCGGCCAGACTTGTTCGCCTTGTGAATCCAGCGGTGTAATCCCGCCTGTTACCCATGCCAAAGATTGAGACAAGGACAGTTCGTCGCTATATCCGTACAGTTCTGCGAATCGTCCCGCTTTTTCAAGCATATCCCCATTGCCAAAAGGAGACCAATGATCCGTCAGGCTGTCTGTGGCCAGCTTCACGTTCACACCCATACGGTGGAGCATGGGAAGAGGCATCATCGTTCTGCCAATGGGCACCGTGGAAGCAATGCTCATCCCAAGCGAGGCCATTCGCTGCGCCATATCTTCTGCTTCCTGCTGCTCTGCGCGGGCGAACCAGAACGCATGACTTACCGTAACTTTACCCTGAAGCCCTGCTGCTTCGGTCAGATTTGCGAGTTCCAGCAGCGTTTGTTTGCCAGCCTGCCCGCCATCATGCAGATGAATATCGATGCCCGCCTGATGCTGAACAGCCAGTTCAACCATGGCGTTCAGTGATTTCTCGATCTGTTCGTCCACCGTATGAGGATCAAGTCCGCCCACATGCGTTGCACCTTCCTTCATCGCTTGGCCCATAAGCTCCACTGAATGGGAGCGAAGCAGTCCATGCTGCGGGAAAGCCACGATCTCCGAAGAGATTTTGCCCGAAAATGATTCCAGAGCCTGTCGCGTCGCTTCCAGTCTTTTCAAGCCACTGACGGGTTCAATATTGCAATGACTACGTACATGAGTGGAGCCGTACCCCTGGATCAAGGTCAGAATACTCTCCGCTTGACGCTTGGCATCTGGTAGCAACTTGGGCAACAGAACCTTCTCTTCTTCAATACGTTCGAAAATACTGGAGATACGCTTAACGGCTGTCCACGGCCCATCGTAGTAGGTTTTATCCAGATGAATATGTGCCTCCTCGAACGAAGGCAACAGCAGAAGTCCCTTGCCATCTACTTGTGGTAGATCGCTAGACAATGGGTTGTTTCCTTCCACAATCTCCGCGATCACCCCATCTTCAATCCGCAGATGAGCGGGGCTTGTCCGTGTCCCCGTCACCTGTTCCCCTTCCCGAACATAACTCCGCTCCAAAGTCACATTGGTTAACCAGTAGGCCTGCTTCAACATGTCATCCCCCTTTTCTCACCCGGCATTAGGTCCCCCGGATACCCATTGATCTATGATCCATGGTACCATACGGTTTCACCGGGCAAAAATACGTAAAACGTTGGTGTTCCATATGCGGAACGTTTGTATTACTCTACCTAATACATGTAAAAAAACAGGCACAATACGTGCCTGCCCCGTCCACTCGCCTTAATCTTCTTGATTACGCGAGTTTATTAAAAATGAAACCGCGCATGCCCTCCATCGGTCACACCTTCAATCCGTTCGATATCCAGCAGTCTGCGCTTCATCTCCAAACCTCCGCGGAACCCTGTCAGCTTGCGATTAGCCCCGATAATGCGGTGGCATGGTAGCAGAACCGGAATCGGATTAGCCCCATTTGCAGCCCCAACTGCTCGCACAGCTGAAGGTCTTCCAATCGCAGCAGCTATATCACCATAGGTCCGGATTTCACCATAAGGCACACGCCCTAGCTCTCTCCATACCTCCTGTTGGAAGTTCGTTCCGATCAAGTCCAGTGGGATAGCATCTGTATAAGCCATGGGTTCTCCTGCAAAATAGGACTGCAACCAATCCATCATACCTGTTTGTTTCAGAGCATCCTCGTTCTCTTCCAGTTCCACGCCAGGTGCAACTTTCTGTATCCAGCCGTTCCAATCTTCCAATGTTTCGTTTGGCATGACCACTCGGCACAATCCCTGTTCCGTAGCGAGCAGCACCCATGGACGACCGTCCAACTGCATCGTGGTGTACATCAACTTTTTTCTCATTCGTTTATCGCCCTCTCCCCGGTGGAATGCTTAATGCTAGAACTAGGAGGTAATCTGCTTCTTCACCTTACGTTTCATACTGCGGATCATTTGCTTGCTCTCTGGATCCACGCGATAAGATTCCGTGATTTTCTGAAGTGCCTTATTATACGTAAAATCGTCCAGGGTATTATGGTTCAGATAACGCATAGTCACCTCAGGTTGTTTCACATAAGCCATTGAGATGGCCCAAGCCACTGCCATTTTCACATAATACGCCTCGTGCCTAATCTGATCCAATGCGGATAGAACCTGATCGATATATCGCTCATTCAGATAAAAATTCAACAGCATTACCACACCAAACCGGATTTCATATTCCTGATCAGATCTCAGATACGGTTGCAAGAACGCCCACATGGGCTCCGAATGGACCTTCGTATATTTCAGTCCCGCACAGAAGCTGTCACACACCGACCAGTTGTCAATCTTCGGTACAAATGTTTCAATAGCCTTTAACAGCTCGTCCAGATCAGCCTGTACATGTCCAATGACCATCGCTTGCAACATCACTTCTTCAAAATATTCATCCTCTGCCGTTTCCAGATACGTGCGCCAGTCCCCGGCGGCAAGTTGCTTGGCAATTTTTCGTAAGGCTGGCAACCTTACACCAAGTACATTCGTGATGTTGGGAATAAGTGCGGCCGAGAATTTTTGATACTCCGGCTCAACCATGCTGAGCAATTGTGTTCTGATATCTACTTCCACTAGCGCATGTCCTCCTCGTCTGTTGCTGTACAACAAGTATATCCTTGAAGCGGCTGTTTGTAAGCCCATATCGAATAGGTGAGCAAGATTACAATATTATTTTTGGCGCTCCCTTTTTCCCTTCGTTGTTTGACTTTCAACCCATTCCGTTTAAAAATATGAAGTTGACCATTCAGAAAGGAGTGTCGATATGAACAGACCTCATACCAAGAAAGATTTCTCCGTGGAGGAGATCACCGAACAACTCGTGCAACATGTACAATCCCGGAACCTTCCCGATTTCTATAAATTGGTGAAAGAACTGCATCCCTACGACCTCTCACTTGTATATAAAAAGTTCCCTGAAGCAGAAACCAATCGGTTTCTGCTCCTGTTCAAACCTGATGCTCTGGCGGATCTCGCCGAGACCTTGAAGCTACACGAACAGATTCAACTGTTTGAACGACTTGGGCCGGAACGAACACTTGAAGTCATGCAGCAGATGGACAAAAGTGATCTGATTCGGTTCATGCACGATTTGCCCGCCAAACGCAGAGAAGAATTGCTGTCCAATATGAATCTGGATCACTCTGCCATTATCCGATCCGTGCTTAATTACCCGCCGGAAACGGCAGGACGCATCATGACAGATCAATATCGGACCCTGCTCGCTCATGAGACAGCCAAGGAAGCCTTACGACAATCACAAGGTACCATGCATATCTCAGCCTCCAGTTATCTCTATGTAACCGATAATGAAGGCAAACTGGTCGGTGTCGTGAGTTATCGATCCCTTGCCTTGGCTGACGATAAGACCCAGGTTGAAGAACTGATGACCCGGCGGGTGATCCATGCAACGGTAGATATGGACCAGGAAGAAGCAGCACAGCTTCTACAGCGTTATGAGTTTATTGCACTTCCGGTGGTGGATGAAAATCACAGATTATGCGGTATCATTCAGATGGATGATGTCATCGATATTATTATGGATGAAGCCAGTGAAGATTTGGCCAAGATGGGGGGCGGTAGCAAGGATATCGACTTTGATACCAAACCACTCGTGGCCGTCAGACGCAGGCTTCCCTGGCTCATCTTGCTTCTATTGATTGGTCTAATCTCGGGAAGTATTGTGGATTTCTTTGAGGATACACTCAATCAGGTTGTGGCATTGGCATTTTTCATGCCGATGATCGCAGGTATGACCGGTAACACAGGAACGCAGTCTCTGGCTGTTGTGGTACGCGGACTGATCGGACGCAAACTCGACAAAGCCACCGTACTCGCACTGATTGGTCGGGAGATCAAGGTAGGCATAATGATTGGCTTGGTATGTGGATTACTGATTACTGTCATCGCTTATTTCTGGCAAGGGGACTGGCTGCTGGGTGCCATTATTGGGGTATCTCTGTTCCTCACTCTGGTCATTGGTACACTGACCGGTACATGCATCCCGCTTCTGCTTAGTCGTTTCAAAGTCGACCCGGCTGTTGCCTCTGGCCCGTTAATCACCACATTGAATGATATCTTGTCCCTGTTTATCTATTTTGGCATCGCCACACGTTTCCTCGATGCCTTAATGTAACTAAGTCGTGCATACAGCAAAACAGACCTGATCTTGAGATCAAGGTCTGTTTTTTTCATTTTACCAAGTGTTACGCTGATCTTTTATTTTTATTATAGATATCAAACGCTACCGCGAGCAGCAGTACCAATCCCTTAATTCCCTGTTGCCAGTCAATACCGAGACCAATCAGGGACATCCCGTTATTCAGCACACCCATAACTAAACCACCGATGATGGCACCAAATACCGTACCTATGCCCCCTGAAGCGGAAGCACCACCGATGAAGCAGGCCGCAATGGCATCCAGCTCGAAGTTGGTACCCGCTCTTGGCGTAGCTGCATTCAGACGTGCGGCGAAGATCAACCCGGATACCGCGGCAAGTGTACCCATGTTCACGAAAACCCAGAAGGTTACCTTTTTTGTTTTGACTCCGGACAGACCTGCGGCCTTCTCATTACCTCCAAGCGCATACACATGCCGTCCCATGACAGTACGATTCATAACGAAGGAGTACACAACGATCAGGACAAACAGCAGGACCAGGATATTCGGAATACCTGCATAACTTGCGAGTACAAACGTAAACAGATTTGTCACAACAGCCACCACAATCAACTTGAGCAAAAACAGTCCCTGTGACACGACCTCGAATCCATATTTTCGCTGGGAACGGCGTTCCCGCAGTTCATTGACAATGTACCAGACGGTGAGCACAAGACCCACAATGATAGATACCAGACCAAAACCTGAGAATTGAATGTCCGCCAGGAAGCCAGAGCTTATTTTCTGGAATCCACCTGGGAAAGGAGAGATCGATTGCCCCTCCAGCACGATCATCGTTAAGCCGCGGAATAGCAGCATCCCTGCCAGCGTCACGATAAATGCCGGAATCCGCACATAGGCGATCCAGAAGCCCTGCCATGCACCGATCAAAGCGCCAACCAGCAAGGAAGCGATGACCGCAAGCCAAGCCGGAAGCTGCCAATCAACCATCATAATCGCGGCAACGGCACCAACAAAGGCTGCAATGGAACCAACAGACAGGTCAATATGCCCGGTAATGATGACCAGCACCATTCCGATTGCCAGCACCAAAATGTAACTGTTCTGCAAAATCAAATTTGTAATATTAATCGGCTTGAGCAACAGCCCGCCTGTAAGTACCTCGAACAAAAGCATAATCACTACCAAGGCAATAATCATACCGTATTGACGGATATTATTTTTGAACAGTTTTGTTATCATTTCCATGCTTGCCGCCTCCAGACTTGGTCATATATCTCATCAACGTTTCCTGTGATGCTTGCTCCCGGCTGACTTCACCGGTGATTCGCCCGGCATTCATCACATAGATCCGGTCACACAGGCCAAGAACCTCCGGAAGCTCGGATGAGATTACCAGTACGCCCTTGCCTTCAGCAGCAAGCCGATGAATGATCGTATAGATTTCGAATTTCGCTCCCACATCGATACCGCGGGTAGGTTCATCCAGGATAAGAATATCTGGTCCGGCAAAAATCCATTTGCTGAGCACCACTTTTTGCTGGTTGCCTCCACTCAGATTACCGGTCTTCTGCAAAATACTTGGTGCTTTGATGTTCATGCTTTTCTTCATCTTTTCCGCCACCAGTACTTCTTCACGCTCGTTCACTACTGCGTTTCGCGTCAGCTTGCTCAGACCCGTTAAGGAAATATTGCGCTTGATGTCATCCATCAGAATGAGTCCGTATTCCTTGCGGTCTTCTGTCACATAAGCAAACCCATTCTGAATAGCCTCTGTGACGGTATTGTTGTGGATCGGTTTACCATTCTTAATGAGTTGACCCGAAATATTCCGGCCATAGGATTTGCCAAATATACTCATGGCAAGTTCGGTACGCCCAGCGCCCATCAGCCCGGCAATACCTACAATCTCACCACGTCTGATATTCATATGGATCTGATCCAGTACCTTCCGCTCGGCATGATGTTCGTGATATACCGTCCAGTCCTTTACCTCAAGGATAACTTCACCAATGGTCGCATGACGCTCCGGATAACGGCTAGTGAGATCACGTCCTACCATTCCGCTAATAATCCGGTCCTCCGTCACTTTTTCCTTCTTCATATCCAACGTCTCAATTGTCTTGCCATCCCGTAAAATAGTCACCGAATCGGATACCTTGGATACCTCATTCAGCTTGTGTGAGATCAGGATACAGGCGATGCCCTGTTTCTTGAATTCCAGCATCAACTGCAGCAGATTTTCACTGTCGTCCTCGTTCAGTGCAGCGGTTGGCTCATCCAGAATAAGCAGCCGCACCTTTTTGGAGAGCGCTTTCGCAATTTCGACCAGTTGCTGCTTGCCTACCCCGATGCTGGATACCAGCGTGTTTGGATTTTCGCTCAGTCCCACCTTCGAGAGCAGTTCTCGTGTACCTACAAAAGTTTCCTTCCAGTTGACAATTCCTCTGCTGGCACGCTCATTGCCCAAATATATATTTTCCGCGATTGAAAGGTAGGGAATCAGGGCCAACTCCTGATGGATAATGACGATTCCCAGATCCTCGCTCTGCTTAATATCCTTGAACTCACAATTTTTGCCCTGAAATAAAATGTCGCCTTCATACGTGCCATGTGGATATACACCACTCAGTACCTTCATCAACGTAGATTTACCTGCGCCATTTTCACCACATATGGAATGAATTTCGCCTTCACGGACTTTCAGATTGACATTTTCCAGCGCTTTGACGCCAGGAAAGGTTTTGGTGATGTTTTTCATTTCCAGAATGATTCCGGCCATGGGATGTGCTCCTTTCATTTATTATTTCAGTCCGATTTCTTCCTTCGTGTAATACTGTGTACCAACGATATCCTGCTCCACATTTGTACGGTCCACCGAGATGGGATCCAAGAGATACGCCGGAACAACCTCAATTCCGTTGTTATATGATGTTTTGTCATTAACTTCCGCCTGTTTTCCTTGCAAAATACTATTGGCCATCTCTACCGTCTTCTCCGCTAGCTTCCGTGTATCCTTGAACACCGTCTGCGTCTGTTCCCCGGCCACAATGGACTTGATCGAGGCAAGTTCGGCATCCTGTCCTGTAATAACGGGCAGCGGTTTGTTCGAAGTACCATAACCAATCCCTTTCAAGGATGAGATGATACCAATACTGATTCCATCATAAGGAGATAATACTGCATCCAGGTTATCACCCGAGTAATAAGCACTCAGCAGGTTATCCATCCGTGACTGGGCCAGTGCCCCGTCCCAGCGCAAGGTCGCAATCTGGGCCATCGTCATCTGCTTGCTCCGTACCACCAGTTTGCCGGAATCGATGTACGGCTTCAGCACAGACATCGCACCGTCGAAGAAGAAATAGGCGTTATTATCATCAGGAGAGCCACCAAACAGCTCAATGTTATAAGGTCCTTTTCCATCCTTGAGCCCAAGCTTTTGTTCGATGTAGGAGGCTTGAAGCACACCCACCTTAAAATTGTCGAACGTGGCGTAATAGGTTAGATATGGCGTATTTCGAATGAGCCGATCATACGAGATCACTTGTATCCCTTCGTCATGCGCTTTCTTGATTACATCCGTTAATGTGTTGCCATCCACGGACGCAATCACCATCACATCCACACCTTTGGTGATCATGTTTTCAATCTGTGAAATCTGATTCTCGACCACATCCTCAGCGTACTGAAGATCGGTTTTGTACCCCTGGTCCTGAAACAGACGGACCATGTTCTCCCCGTCTCCCACCCATCGTTCTGATGATTTGGTTGGCATCGATATACCGACATATCCCTTTTCTTTGCTGCCTGGGCCACTCTCTGCCAGATTGCAGGCCGAGAGCATCAAGGTCATCACCAGAAGCCAGATGAGCATTGCTCCTTTTTTCATATGAAGTTCCCCTTTCCTCACGTCATACGGTTCTGAATGAGTTATAAGATAACGCTTACAATACATATAGTGCATCCTGTTGCTTGCTGTTCCTGTCTGAGACTAATGGTAGCATTGGAGATGCCGCAAGGTCTTTGCACGTTTTGAACCTTTTTTATAAAAATTTAACTTTTGATGGAAACGCTTAAAGTACAAGTTTGATCCACGAGATACCATTCCAGAGTCAAAAAAAAGGATATGCTCCACTTCGCTTCACACGAAGTAGAACACATCCATCTCATTTATCACATGTCTAAGTGAACAACTGTAATACGATATTTAATTCGCAGAAGGATGATAGGCTGTCCCCCCGTTTTTTCGATACTGCACAGGCGAAATGCCCATTGTTTTCTTAAATGCAGTGCTGAAATAATGTTGGGTATCATAACCTACACGCTCAGCTATGGTGTGGATCGGCAGTGTTGTTGAATCTAATAACTGTATAGCCTTGCGAATGCGAGCATGCGTGACAAGCGTGACAAAGGAATCATTCAGCTCTTTCTTCAGCACACGACTAAGATATACGGCAGATACTTGTAGACGGGAAGCAAGCGATTCCAGGGTCAGTTCCCGCTCGGCATATTCTTCGTGAATAAGTTGTCTTGCCCGGCGAACCAGAGGCGACAACTGTACTTCCCCGAATACCCTTTCACGGCAATGACGGTACGTATCCGGCGTTTCTTCCAGTGTCCCTGCATGTGTCTCCACATGAGCATGAATGGCAATATTCAGGCAAGAACTAATCTGCTGTTCCAGAAGGGACTCTATTTCTTCAGGGGCTTCCTGCCACAGACACATGCCGATCAACCCGCTTACGTCCCGAAACAGGACATGTGGCACGTCCCCCAGCAGTTCACTGATTATATTTTCCACTGCAAACAGAAATAACTGACGATCATTCTCTCTCAGTATCGTCTGACGAGCTTCAGCGGCAGGCCAGCGTACGACCCCGATCTGCACAGGTGGGACGGCGGGCAGCCGTAAAAACACAAGCTGCTCCGTCAGATCCCTCCCTTCAGCCTGCCCCTCCAGCCACTCCAGCATAAATCGCTGGCGAAGCAACGGGATATTACGTTCAATCTGATGAGCTGCCTGTTGTACATATGCCGTCCTCTGGTGCTCTTCAGTAAGTCGCTGATGCAATCGCTCAAGTGCAGCATATAATTGTTCTGCTTGCACAGGTTTCAAAATGTAATCCTCTACGCCAAGACGAACCGCCTCCTGCGCATATGCAAATTCATCATGTCCCGAGATGATCAGGTAACGACAGCAAGGGCACTTCTGCTGAAGAGCACGGATTAGTTCGATTCCGTTCAGGAATGGCATATTCATATCAACGAGAACAATATCCACACCCAAGTCAGCCGCCCGTTCCAGCGCTTCCTCGCCATCTTCCGCTTCACCAACAACCTCCATCCCGAGAGTTATCCAGTCAATGGCATCCCGAATCCCCTCACGAATGATCGGTTCATCATCAGCGATGAGCACGCGGTATTTCTTCGCCACATCGCTATCCGGCGTAATCTCCATTACTGTAGTCAATGCGGATGTCTCATCTGTTTCAGTGGAAGTTGTCACGGCCGATTTCATGAATTTTCCCATTCACTCTCCTGCCTCTCTTCGTTATTGAATTGCTTGGTTGGTGGGAGCTCTCGCATCAACGGATGAATGATGGTCACACTCGTTCCTTCACCTTCCTGGCTCTCCAGCACAATTCCGTACTCATCACCAAAGGACAGCCGAAGACGGGCCTGCACATTCAACATTCCATAACTTTTGCCTGTCATCCCAGGCGAAGACGCTTCCAAACTTGCCAACGGAGCTTCGAGCAACTGCTGCATCTCGGCAAGCCGTTCGATGGACATGCCTGCTCCATTATCATGAATGGTCAGCAGCAGTCTGTTATGTTCCAATCTGGCCTCCACCCTAATGTGTCCCGGCCCACGCCTGCCCTTGATTCCATGATAGATTGCATTCTCTATTAGCGGCTGAAGCAGCAGCTTTAACACAAAAAGGTCCCGCATTTCCTCTGGAATATTCAATGTATACTGAAGACGATCGCGGTATCGTGTCTGCTGAATTTGCAGATAGCTGGTCATATGCTCAATCTCCGAATGCAGCGGAATGTAATCCTGTCCTTTACTAAGCCCTATGCGAAATAATCGAGATAACGCGCCAACCATGCCGGATACATCTTCTGCACCCTCTTTGCGTGCCATCCAATGAATCGTATCCAAGGTATTGTACAAAAAGTGTGGTTTGATATGCTCCTGCAAACTTCGCATTTCAGCGTCGCGCTTCTGCCGCTCCCGCAATTCATTAAGTGATATCAGTTGTCGAATCTGTACCAGCATTCGGTTATAACTGTTGCCAAGCATGCCAATCTCGTCAGCCCGGTCGCTCCAGCGGCCTGGTCTGAGATTGCCGGTCTCCGCCCTGCGCATATAGGACATGAGCCGGAAAATGGGCTGAGCAATGGAACGGGAGAACCATAAAGAGGCGCTCAGGCCAAACAAACACACCACAAATACAAAGCTAACCACGTAAAACTGGATTTGGCGTACTTCGGATATCGAGTCTCTTGTGGGAAATACCCCTACCGTTCTCCAACCCGTAAAGGTAGACGACTGATACATGAATAATAACGTTCCACCTTCTGTATCGGCGGTAAACGTTCCACTCTCACCGGAGGGGAACCAGTCTGTGGGAATGTGTTCTATTAGCGGATGCTCCGGCTTGTATACACTTTGACCTTCTGCATCCGTCACCATCACATAACCGGATTTCCCCAAGGTTACATTACGGGCAGCCTGAGAGACCGACCTTAGTTTAAGATCAATCATAATAACCCCCCGCACACGTCCTGACGCTTCATCCGTTATGGAACGTGCAACCGATACAATCTCATCATCCTTGTACCGTACATGTGTCGTGAGATTACGCTCTTTCGACTGACCCAATACCATGAAGATGCCCGGATTGGCCGAAGCTTTTTGATACCAATTTTCCTGGATCAGGCTCTGCTCCGTTCGGGGATACATCTCGTTGCTAATATAGTCACCACTTCCATTGACAAGAACAATCCCGGCGATTTCAGGATACAACGTTGTGAATCCCTGCAAGGTTTGTTTGATGCCATATAACCGATTTTGCTCCGTTTCGGCATTGGTGTCCATGTTCATCGGTTCGATACCTGCTTCATCATTCAGTGGCATTTTGTCGTTCATAAAAGCATCAATATCCGGGTCAAATGCAATCAGATAGGTCATATTCTGCAAATTCTCCATTTTGCTGTTCAGAGCTTCATTCACTTTGCCAATCAGTTGCATGGTATGCCCTTCAACCTGTCGTTCAACAACCCGCTCCACCGTCCAGTTCACAAGCAACCCAAGCCCTACGGAAGGTACAATGGCGAATAACAGAAAAAGCAGCATCAGCTGGTACCGAAGGGGCATATTACGCAAGCGCAAACGCCGAATCCCGTTCCTGAAAGTGGAGAGAATTGTTCTCCTGCTCCAAGGCCTTGGACTCTTGAAATCCCCCTTGTTATTTGGCATAGTAATCATCCACATCCGAGCGTGTCACCACAGAGATCCCTGTGTCCACCATCACGGGAAGCGGTGCATTTTCACCGGATGAGGATGGGGCAGGAACCGTTAACTGGTGATGCAGATGGAACAGATACTGGAGTGACCAATATCCCATATTCCAGGTTCCCTGTGCAATTGTAGCTGAGATCGTACCGTTCTTGATCATATCCAATGTAGTCTTATTTGTATCAAACGAAATAATCTGCAATGGATGTCTGTCCCCGGCAGTTTGAGCGGCTTCCCCCGCTCCTGCCCCTCCGGTAGCTTCAGTCACAAAAATTCCCGCCAGCTCGGGATGTTCCTTCATCATTCTGATTGTTTCGTCTCTGGATACCATCGCATCACCGTGTCCGTCTGCAACTTCAACAATCTGCATGGAAGGGTATCTCTCCTTGATCGTATCGCGGAAACCCTTCGTGCGCTCTTCATGATTTTGTTGTCCGGGCAAGGTTAATACCGCGACCTCTCCCTCACGACCCAGCAGTTCAGCCATTTTATCGGCAGCCATTACACCCGACTTGTAATTATCTGTCCCAAGAAAAGAATAGGCCTGGCTATCGGGTGCATCCGCGTCAAATAATACAACAGGGATATCTGCGTCGATTGCCTTGTTAATCGCTGGAACTAACGATTGAGGATCGATTGCAGATATAGCAATGCCCGCGGGTTTACGAGCGATAGCCTGCTCGATCACCATGGTCTGCTCCTTCGCATCATACCGGGTAGCCCCGCGATATTCTACGGTCACGCCAAGTGCATCCGCGGCATCCTCGAAACCTTTGAGCGGGCTCTTCCAATACTCCAGCCCGGACTGGAATGTAATCATGATATACGTCTCTCCGATATCACCGCGCAGCCCACGGTCCTCCCACGAACTGTTTACTTGACTGGTGTATTCGAATCTCAATACATACAACGCAAATGCTGAGATTAGCAAAATGTAAACAAGCAGCATTTTTTTCATTCCGTTCACTTCCTCAAGTCGTCTGATCACCTTGTACATCGTCTAAATTGTAAACGCAATCATTCAAAAAGAAAACTCCCCCTTAGTTTTTATAAGCACGCTCCTGTTGCCAACCGTGTACCTGCTGCAATAATGTACTATATGGTTTCTCCCTCTGGACGTATGATCATGGGACTAAACTACAACCAGAGGAGAGCATCATCCTTATGAATCTTGCATCTTTTTTAATCTACTGCATCGTCGTAACATTTACCCCCGGCCCCAGCAATATCGTAATTCTTTCTTCTACACAGATAGTTGGCGCACGAAAAACAATGCACTATGTATGGGGAGCTACGCTGGCATTTGGTCTGCTGCTTACCGCCTCAGCTTTTCTTAATCAGCTTCTTGCGGGAGTGTTACCCGGAATTCTGAAGGTGATGCAGATTGTCGGCGGCCTGTACATGGTGTATCTGGCGTACCAGATCTACAAGATGGGTACCACCGAGGATGCACCGAAACAAGTTACCGGATTCTGGAACGGTTTCATCATGCAATTTGTGAATCCAAAGGTCGTCTTGTTTACTTTCACTGTCATTCCAAGTTATGTATTGCCCTTTTATCAAAGTTTATTTTCTTCGTTCCTGTTCGTGCTGCTCATTACCTTCATTGGTTTTCTGGCCTATTCCAGTTGGGTTGTTTTTGGCACGGTTTTCAGAACGTTGCTAAATCGCCACCAAAAATTACTGAGTATTCTCATGGCACTTTTTTTGTTATACTCAGCCATTATAGTATCCGGATTAATCTAAAGCTTGGGAGGTGTGCTGCATGGAACGGTTTAACTATAAAAAGTCGCAAGACGTGCTGGCACTATCCGCCAGCTTTACTGATTTTGCATACAAAAAACATTGCCATGAAGAGTATGCAGTTGGCGTAACCCTGCGTGGCATTCAACAATATAACCTGGACGGACAATATCAGGCGTCTCACCAAAATGGTGTCATGTTGTTTAACCGTGAACAGTCCCATGATGGAAGCTCCTATGATAAGGCTGGCATTGACTATGTGATGCTGTATTTGAAGCCGGAATTGGTAGAGGAGATTATCGGCAAAAAGGAATTGCGTTTTGGAAGTCCCATCGTCTATGATCCCGAGCTTGCACGTAAGATCCTGATGCTGAACGATGCCGTTCAACTCAGACAGGACGAAGCCGAGTGCAGCGAACGGGTCTTCGATCTCGTTCACCTGCTGGCTCAGAAGGAAATGGACACCAAGCTCTGGTTGCCTCAGGACAACCTGGTCCGCAAAGCCAAGGAGATCATGTTTTGCAGCACCGAAGATGTGCTCAAGTTGGACAACCTGAGCTCCGAATTTGGCATGTCCAAGTTTCAATTTATCCGTGAATTCAAAGCACAAGCAGGCATATCCCCTTACCAGTTTTTCTTAAACTGCAAAGTAGAGCGTGCCCGTCAATCCATCGAAATGCAGAAGGACGTATATACTGCTGTTGCCGATTGCGGATTTGTCGATCTGACCCATCTAAACCGACATTTCAAACGGGTATTTGGTGTCACAGCTTATGAATACATGTTGCAGCTAAACTAGCTGCATCGGATCGATAATCTCGACTCCAATTGGATACAATTTTGACGCCACTCCTGAAAATCCCCGTATAGAACGTAAATGTTTCTTAACGTTCTGTACGGGGATTAGCTTTTTTTCCGTTGGGCAATCAGATTCTTTTCTTTCGTCTCCAGGTCCACACGACTGCCAACGCTGCCAATACAATGACTCCGCCATATAAGATGAGATAGAGAGGCCCACTTCGCCCACCACCATCATTGGTTTCTCCAAAATCTTCTTTACTTACAAGCTTGCCCGCGCCCAGCAATTTCAGATCGTCTCCGGCTTGTTCAATTGGAACATTGCGACTGCACAGATTCGTATGAAGCTTATGATCCACTTCATATTGATAAGCATAGATCAGGTAGGATTGATTCTTTTCAAATTGAATGCCACAGGATTCAGATCCACCGTCACTCGCGAGGATTTTCATCTTTTTGGCATTAACCCCCTTCCATGCAGTATCTACATCAAAGGTATACTCTCTTAATAAGCCATCATGCTTCGACTGTTGAGAACGTCCCTTCTCCACCACTTCTCCTGTAAATACAGTTGTGTTTGTCTTCAATCTCTCCTGAACATCACTCTCGACACAACTGCAAGCATACACTCTCTCTCCTGGAAATAGAGCTAACCCAGACGTAACCAACAGTAAGATCAACATGCACATCACCAAACGTCGTTTCATTCCGACCGCTCCCCTCCTACATTCTCTGCTTGAATAAGCGTTGTTAAGGTTACATATTTTTATTGCTGCTATATTTATTGTAAAATTATAGCACAATACAAATATCGTTATGTCCGACATACACAAGGACACAACATACGAAATCAACCATCACGGAGGAACTCAACATTTGATGCACAACTGGAAAAAGAATATCTCCTTCCCGCTGCTCGTTGCAGCGTTATGCATGATCGCCTTTATAAGCATCGCCCTGTCCATCAGCGACAACCAGATTCATCGATTTGATGACACGCTGATCGGCTGGATTCAGGGGTTGGAATCCCCTGGTATGACACAATTCATGCACCTTTTTACCTGGATCGGCAGCGAAATGCCAGTGGTCTTCATTACCATCATCGCCATGATTGTGTTGTACGTTTGCCTGCGACACAAACGCGAACTGCTCTTTCTGGCTTGTGTGCTTGCAGGTTCAACCCTGTTAAATGCATTGCTCAAACTGGTATTCCAGCGTGCCAGACCTACCATTAACCGGATTATCGAAGTGAGCGGCTATAGCTTCCCCAGTGGGCATTCTATGGCAGCATTTAGCCTGTACGGTGGACTGGCCTTTCTAATCTGGAAACATGTACCCACCGTAACAGGACGTGTGCTGATGATTGTTGCCAGCGCCGTATTTATACTGACCATTGGTATAAGTCGTATCTACTTGGGGGTGCATTATCCAAGTGATATCGTAGGCGGATACTTCTTGAGTGGTTGCTGGCTCTCCACATGCATATGGTTTTATCGGCGGCATTTGGAGCGCATGTCCCATCTGCAAAGCAGAAGGTTGGCCTAGGCGGCCCGCTATGGAACTACACAAAGAAATACCCGGCTTTCCTTAACTGAAGGATAGCCGGGTATTTTTTATATTCATATATAGTAGTCCTGAACGAGTTCAGGACTACATGGACCGCTTGTCCCATTTATGGGAACAGGCGGGTCTGGTTATTTTTAAGCCAATTTATAACTCTTCACCATTGGATTCAATGACTTTTTTGTACCAGTGGAAACTCTTCTTCGGTGTTCTGCTCAAGTCTCCGTTACCGTCGTTGTCCTTGTTGACATGAATGAAGCCATAACGCTTCTTCATCTCTCCAGTGGATGCACTAACCAGGTCGATACATCCCCACATGGTGTAGGCAATCAGATCTACGCCGTCAGCTACCGCTTCTTTCATCTGTTCAATGTGACCTTTCAGATAATCAATGCGATAGTCATCTTGAATGGAGCCGTCTTCCTCTACCACATCAACAGCACCCAGACCGTTCTCAACCACCATCAGTGGAATCTGATAACGATCATACAGATGATTCAGCGTGTAACGCAGTCCTTTTGGATCGATCTGCCAGCCCCAGTCGGAAGCTTCGAGATATGGATTTTTGATACCGCCCAGCAGATTACCTTCTGCTCTCTCGAGGGACTCGTCCGCACTTTCAACCAAAGACATATAATAACTGAAGGAATAGAAGTCTACGCAGCCTTCACGCAAAGTCTGCTCGTCTCCCGGTTGCATCTCGATCTGGATACCTTCTTCGGCGAAGAAACGTTTGGCGAATCCAGGATACGCTCCACGAACCTGTACATCACCGCAGATCATATTAGAGATTTGGTCTTTCTTCTGTGCAAGCAACATGTCGTCCGGGTTACATGTGTTTGGATAGGTGGTCATGAAAGCGACCATACAGCCAATTTTGAAATCAGGGTTGATCTCATGTCCCAGCTTCACCGCTTTGGCACTCGCAACGAATTGGTGATGTAATGCCTGGAAACGAGTCTGTGGATCATCCACTCCGTCGACCAGTGTCTCTTTGCCTTCAAACAGAATACCTGCAGCCATATATGCACCCATCGGCATCGTCAGACAGTTAATTTCGTTGAACGTCAGCCAGTATTTGACCTGATCCTTGTAACGGTTGAAGAGGGTTGTACAATAACGGATATAACAGTCGATGACTTCACGGGAAGCCCAGCCGTTATACTTCTGTGTCAGACCGAATGGCGTTTCATAATGGGAGATCGTTACGAGCGGCTCAATATTGTACTTTTTCAACTCGGCAAAAACATTATCGTAGAACTGCAATCCCTCTTCGTTTGGCTCCAGATCATAACCGTTTGGATAGATCCGGGACCAGTTGATGGACATGCGGAACATTTTGAAGCCCATCTCTGCCATCATGGCAATATCTTCTTTGTAATGTCCATAAAAATCAACCGCTTCATGGCTCGGATAATACGTGCCCTCTTCCAATACAGGCGTAATCCGGCGTGGGGTCGTGTGGGTTCCCCCTGTCATCATGTCAGACGTGCTCGGCCCTTTGCCACCTTGATTCCATCCACCCTCGAATTGATTGGCAGCCGTTGCGCCACCCCAGTAAAATCCTTCTTTCATTGTCATGACCAGTTCCTCCTTAATAATTAACTCATTTCGGTATAAAGTGCTTGATATTATGCGAGTAGCCGTTCCGGTCACGAATCGTTCTTCTGATCGCTGTTATCCTCGGATTTCTTTTATTCCCATTTCTAAATGGAAAAATCTCATGATAAATGCGAACACTTCGTTTCTTCAGAATCGATATCGTCCCCTTCACTACTCCCCAATAAATGAAGAACAAATTATAAATCTGAGTCAAAATGTCTTGGTAAGACTTTTACACCAGTGTACCACCCATACCCTGACACCTGTTGTCATGGTATAATCAGAGCATGGAAAATAACCGACTATTTCGAATGTTGCTTTTGTTATTGGAGAAAAAGAAAGCCACTGCACCAGAACTCGCCCGTATGTTCGAGATTTCTGTACGTACGGTGTACCGCGATATCGACCGGCTGAGCGCTGCGGGCATTCCCGTCTATACAACGACCGGCAAGCATGGCGGTATTCATCTTATGGACAACTATGTCATGGACAAGTCTCTGTTGTCTGAAGAAGACCAGAATGAAATTTTGATGGGACTATACAGCATCAGTGCGATCCCACATCTTAACAGTGCCCATATGCTACAACGGCTAACCGCCCTTTTTGATCACAAGCTGGATTGGATCGAATTCAATTTCTCACCATGGGGCAGCATCCCTCTGCAGGAGAGAGAACTGTTCAATCAGGTGAAGCAGGCTATATTAACGAATCAACTGATTACGTTTCATTATGTTAATTCGGATGGTGAGAAGAGCATTCCGACCGTGGAGCCACAGAGACTTATATTCAAAAACAGTACGTGGTACTTCAAAGGATATATCCATGATGACCCTGATCGGAAAGAATTCGAGACATTTAAGATGAAACGGATCACCCAGTTGACTTTTCTGGCGAGAAAACACGATCACTCTGTTACTGCCGGATCAAACGACCCTGAATCAGAAGCAGCTCCTGTCCTGACTCCTCTTACACTCTCGTTCTCCAGCAATATTGCATACCGAGTGTATGATTTTTTCGAACCCACCCTCATTAAAAAAGAGCCTGATGGCAGGCTCCGTGTTTCTCTCGAACTGAATGTAGGGGAATGGCTCTACTCCTTCCTGCTGTCGTTTGGTTCCGAGCTGACCGTAATCGAGCCTGTTCATGTTGGACAGGAATTGCTCAGACGTCATATCAAAGCCGTTGAACATTTGCAGAACGTCATGAACAAACTTCCCAACAATGAATGATATAATATAGACCTATACAACTTTTGATCACAGCTGACTCTCCGTCATCCATCTGACCGAAGGAGGTTTATCCATGCAAGACATTAGACGCAACAATGTGGAACGTTTCAAAGGTTTTGGTACGTTATACGATCAGAACCGACCAGCTGCTCCCACTGAGGTGGTGGATATTCTAACGACATATCTTGGCAGCACACCGCGTATGGTCGCAGATATAGGCTGTGGCACCGGCTTATCCTCGTGGATCTGGCTTAATGAAGCTGAACGTATCATCGGCTTTGAACCCAGCGATGACATGAGGTCTGTAGCTGAATCCAAGTGGGAATCTGCCGGGAAGCCGGATAACCTGCGGTTTGTGTCCGGCTTGTCTCACGACCTCGGACTACCAGATGGCAGTGTGGATGTGCTGACCTGCTCGCAATCGTTTCACTGGATGGAGCCGCAACCCACACTACGCGAGTTTGCACGTGTACTTCGTACAGGGGGCATATTTGCAGCCTACGATTGCGACTGGCCGCCAATGTTAGACTGGCAGTTAGAACAAGCCTATCTGCAGCTGAATAAGGAAGCAGATCAACGAGCAGCCAGTCTGGCTCCCCAGGATAGTCAGGCACACAAATGGAGCAAGGATGGGCATTTGCAGCAGATTCAGCAGTCCGGGCTATTCCGATATGTCCGGGAAATCGTATTTCATCACCACGAGACATTCACAGCCGATCGATATGTCAATCTCGCCCTGAGCCAAGGCGGCCTGCAAACGGCGTTGAAGCTCGGAGCGGATGATCTATTAACAGCTGCTGACGAGTTCAGAGCGCTGGCTAATCGTGTATTTGATGGAGAATCCAGAAAAGTACTCTTTTCTTATCGCATGCGCCTTGGTATTGTTTGAAAACCGTCCGTTGCTTGCATCTCTCATACATACCAAATGAAATAGGGAGGTCCTACACGTCATAAACATGACCTGTAGGACCTCCTTTTGTCTACATCCTCAAGAAGAGAATAAGTCACTTAATTGTCGTTCCTGTACATTCAATGCCAACACCAATTTTGTTGGGTCTTGTCTTGAATAGATGACGTTAATGATATGACCTTGCTGCACCTGCGGCAGGGCAGATGACAAAATCTCTTTTTGCGTTGTTACATTGAAGGTTTCACCGTTCGTTTTCGTTATGCTGAGTTTGAGCTGAAGCTTGATCTTGTTACTGCCTCCACTTCCAAGTGGAGTGACATCAAGGATCTTGGCCATCGCTTTTTCCCCTGTTCTTGCAATATCCATCATTTCAGGTGATACCCCTTGCTGTACCATCTTTTCATCCAACAATTGCTGCATATCCTCCTGTGATAATTGCCCCTTCAGATCAAGTCCTACCTTGCGCTCATCCTTTACGGAGACCACTAACGGAATGAAACTGCCCGGCTGAAACTGTGCCATGGAGGTCAGTGGAATGACGCTTTTCATCTCCGTATCGTATTTCTCCCTCCCCTTACGCGAAACCGTCAGACCCAATCGAACCTCAGGCTGTTCATTAATATACGTCCCCGTCTGTTGTATAGTCTTAATGACCCCAACTGCTGGTAAACCTGTCTTCACTCGACCTACGCCAAAAATATTGCTCAAAATCGCAGGAACAAAGATCAGTGCAAACCCGGCAAAGATCGCCGGAGTGTACCACCATGCCTGCATAATCATAAACGGATCATTCCACAGCTGCTGTGCCAGAAATGGGGAGAACCCCACCCCGAATACAGTTAATACGCCAATGAATCTCAGGAAACCTACCATATGATCCACCCTTTCTTAATCCTTCTCTTAATATCTCTATCAACACCTCGAATAATATATCTATTATTCGTTGTTATACGCATTATTCAAATAGAGTATCACTGTGCTATAACCAAATACCTTCTAGATGGACATTAGCCCCATGTAGATCAACTCGGACGGATTTGCTGGATTTTGACCTAGTCCCACTCGATCACCTACTCGTGGAATCTGCATTTTGGACACCAGTGTCTCTAATGTTCGCTGATACTGGTTGCCATTCGTTTCTGTCACATCCAATACAAGCACAACAATCGGATCAAAGTTGATCAGTTTGCCTGTATCGGTGATTGTCACCACCGTAGCCGTAGCTGTTAAAGGCAGAGAACCACTTGCCGCCAACTGTGCCTGCTTTGCCGAATCCAGACTTTGGTTGATGGCCTCCCGATGTTCCTTTGATACAAAACCTTTCATCATCATGCCAGTGAGTCCTTTATTCATCATTTTATCCGCTTTAGCAATCGCATCTTCCTGTTTGTTCTTTTTACCGAACCATCCCATATCAAGCACCTCATTTGTTTTATTTGTTTTTATTTATGATTATAGTTAAATTATAAACACCGTGACTTGTCCTTGAATACCCTTCTGGCGGCATACAAAAAAAACGAAAAATCCGGCAATTGAATTACGGGATAATCGTTTCTTTGGTAAGGAAGTATGCTAATTCCGCAAAAAAAGATCTGCTAATCCGATCTTCATTTCACGATTGACGGCCATATTTTGTGCCGAGTGCTTTGGCAATGCACAAAATCATGCCTTAATCAGGCTATTGCAAGCCGATTCTCACTCTATTTTTTGCGTAACAGATAGACCAGCTTCCGATAATACATCGCGGCTTCTTTGTATTTACGCTGATCCTCAGATACTACGGCCATCCCTTCATATAACGGTTCAAGCCGCATGACATGCTGCGCGGATTCAAAATAAGGCAGACACGCAAGTGCCCGCTCCATGAAAACTTCGCGATCTCCATGCGCAAGAGCCAGATGGCTCTGGTAAAAGGTTGCGCTCATCTGCTGGTCCTGTGTTGTTGCACATTTCAAAAGTTGATCTACACTCTGCGCGAGCACGCCCCAGTTCTTCCGTGCCAGAGCTACTTCGCATCGATACACACTGACGAGCGGCTGCATTGCGAGCTGTGTTTCTTCCGTTTCCTGCTGCAATAGCGATTCAAATCGTTCAATCTCCGCCTGTGCCTGATCCAGTTCACCTGTCATCGTTAACATGACAATCCGATTGTTGGCAATCGCCGTCACCAGATCTCCCTGGTTGCCCGCATACACGAGGTTTGCCTCCGCCATCGTTAATGCCGAGAGTGCCTCCTGAACCAGCCCCATCGCGAAGCAATAACCACTATATGCCACATATAACCCGGACAACCGATGGAACATTCGCTGATCATAGACATGACGCATTGTAAGCTCGAATACCTGTTTTGCCTCTTCATACTGTTTGACCTGGATGTAGGCTTCCATCTTGATATTTTGCACAGACAGCCAGAATTCACTGCCAGGAAGCGCCAGCTCACTGAGCCTGGTTGCATGAGTTAGTACATCCACAAAAGCCATTTTGGAGCGATAATATTGTATTTTATAGAATAAAAGTGCTTTGACTAACGGACGCGGCAAATCGATATCGTCTGGACGACCGTATTTCTCCAAGTAAAAATTGAGGTAGGACGTATGTATATACTCATGAGCCGTTGCATCGTTTAATTGCTGATAATAGACCGCCTTCATCAAGGCCGTTGTCAGCTCAACGGTCAGCGTGTCATCCCGATCTGCCAGTGCATGCACCGTATCTTCGGATATCGCCGACGCTGGAACAGACATTTGTTCAAAAACGACCTCTGCCCGTTCAATTGTATCCTCGTCCTGAGCCGCAGCTTTTAGAATATAGGTAGGGGATACCCCAAGACGCCCGGCGATGGCTTCTGCCAAGTCCTCAGGTAGCGGATAACGATCCGCCAGGATATTGGCAAAGTGGGCCTGCGTGACTAGACCTTCCACAAGGTCTTTACGGGAGATTTGTTTTCTTTTGCTTAGCAGTTCAATGCGTTCCTTCAGCATGGTATCCCTGTCCTTTCTATCCTCACAAGCGAGTACATTCTATTCACATCATCGCAAAATTAGAGATATAACGCCACCCTTCCGGCGAAATCAAACGAAACGGTTTCCGTTTCCGAGGTAATTGTTTTACAATAAGAAAGTATGTGTAAGAGCATTTTATCGAAATGCTGAAACATGAGCTGAATATGAAAGGATGCAAATAAATGATTATTAAACCAAGAACACGTGGTTTTATTTGTACCACTTCCCATCCTGTAGGTTGCGCTGCGCAAGTGCAGGAACAGATTGATTATGTGAAATCCCAGCCTAAGCTGAAAGGACCGCGTAATGTGCTCGTGATCGGTGCTTCCACTGGATACGGTCTGGCGTCACGCGTTGTTTCTGCCTTTGGAGCTGGAGCGAATACAGTCGGCATTTATCGTCCAAGCAGTTCCACAGAGAAACGTACGGCGTCAGCAGGTTGGTACAACTCCGCTGCATTCGAAAAAGCCGCTGAGGAAGCAGGCCTGAAATCGTACAGCATTACAGGGGATGCATTCGCAAACGAAACACGAGACAAAGCCGTTGAACTGATTCGCAGTGAACTCGGTCAAGTAGATCTGGTCGTATACAGCGTAGCCTCGGCACGCCGTACTGATCCAAACACGGGTGAAGTATTCAACTCTGTACTGAAGCCTATCGGACAATCCTACACGAACAAAACAGTAAACTTCCACACAGGCGAAATCAGCTCCGTTACCCTTGAACCGGCAAACGAAGAGGAAATTCGTCAGACGGTAACTGTTATGGGTGGAGATGATTGGGAACTGTGGATGGATGCCCTGCAACAAGGCGGCGTGCTTGCTGACGATGCAACAACCATCGCTTTCTCTTACATCGGTCCTGAACTTACTCATGCCATTTATCGTGATGGTTCCATCGGTCAAGCCAAGAATCATCTGGAAGCGACAGCACACAAGCTGAATGATCGTCTGAGTGCCAAAGGTGGACGTGCGTACGTAACTGTAGCCAAAGCGTTGGTGACTCAATCCAGCTCCGCGATTCCAGTAGTGCCGTTGTATATCTCAGCATTGTACAAAGTCATGAAAGAAAAAGGCTTGCACGAAGGCTGCATCGAGCAATTGCAACGTTTGTTTGCTGATCGCCTGTATGCGGGGGGAGAAGTTCCAACCGATGCCGAAGGTCGCATTCGTATTGACGATTGGGAGATGAGAGCTGACGTTCAGGAAGAAGTGGCGAAGCTCTGGAATGAGTTGACCACAGAGAACATCTACGATCTGTCCGATCTGGAAGGTTACCGTCGCGAATTCTTCCAGCTGTTTGGTTTTGAAACCGATGGTGTGGATTATGAAGCAGATGTTGATCCCAACGTTGAAATGCCTCATCTGGTGAACTAAAGAAGTTTTGGCGTGGACGTGAGCTTAGGTTTTTTGTTTTCGTTAGCACTTCTGATGTCATGCTCTTAAGATATGTTTTTAAAATCAATGAAGGAGGAGCCGTTTGGTTCCCCCTTTTTTGTCCTTTTTAGATCTGTTCATCCATTCCAATCTCCGTACTCTCACACTCTTTCGTGTATCCCCTAATCAAATCGATTTAAGCATCTTTTTCAGCTCTTTTGGTACCGTCTTCTCAATAGAGATAGAACGCGCTCCATGCATGGACGCAAAGAATTGAAGCCCCTCCCGAAAATCCGTGATCCATTCCTCCAGAGGTGGAGCAGTAGCCTCCATCGATAACAAACGAACGGTGAGTACTCCTGTTTTGCGATCAAGTCGTGGGTCCATACGTCCAATCAAGCGATCACCGTGAAGAATAGGCATGGCATAATAACCGTAGGTTCTTTTCACCTCTGGCGTGTAAATCTCCCATTTATAATGAAAATCAAATAAATCGACAATACGTTCTCTTCTCCATAACAGGTTATCCAGCGGCGGCAGGAAACGTACCGGGCCTGACGGATCATAGTCGGCCTTGGCTGTCTCCAAATTCAACAGCATTTCTTCATCTTCTGTACGAATATAATAAGGCGTGGCCACGTCCTCCACCTTAAGTGGGATCATTCGCCCATCTGACACACGGGCAGCAATATCGGCGCGTCGTTCAGCCGCTGTAGATTTTAACCAACCCAGACGGGGATCACGGGCATCTACGACACGATACGCATGAATGTATTTATCCAGCAGAGCCTGTCTCTGGGCCAACACATCGATGTCTTCTTTCATCGTAAGTCCCTGTTGTTGCAATCCGGATTCGGTAATATGAAAATAACGTTCATTCCCCTGCCGCGCCACCACACGAATCACAGCGGAGTCCAACAGTAGATTCAGAGCAAGTGTGGTATCCTTGGTCTTCGGCACATCTGCACTGTCCCAATAACCACTTACCCGTTCAACAGCACGAAAGGCTCTGGAAGGTAAAGGTCCTTCTTCCTTCAAACGTTGTAACACATGCTGCACTGTCTTCTCCAGACCTTGTAAGGACGGAGCCAGACGCTCCCTTAATCGGGCACGCACAGGTTCAAAGAGAGCATAGTCTTCCATTGGAATGACACAGGCAGCATTTGCAAAATATTCAAACACCTTGTGATCACTCAGCAGCGTATTTAAGCTGTCAGCATTATAACCAGGGTCACGAGCCCCCAGCACCAAATGCTGGTTTCCAGTTACAGCAGCCACAGGATCGATCTGCACGCAACCAAGGGAGCGGATCAGACTCATAACCTGTTCGGGTCCCGAAGGTAAGGAAACTGCGGGCCAACGTCCCAGTAAATCTTGCGTTTGTAGCAAAAAACGCCGAACGATTTTTTTATTCATGTGCAGCGTTGTTGTCATATGTATAGGTTCTTCCCTTCATTTAGTGTATAAAATTCTATCGTCCTACTTATCCAGCAATCCGCGCCTCACAGACAAAATAAAAAGAAGCACCACCATCCTGGATGATCTGCTTCTTGTGTTTGACCTTTTGCAATTTTTCCTGCTTCGTAGGTATGAGGCGTACATGCTGGGATAACGCACCATAATCTCCGTTAACTCTTCGGCTCTGTTCCGAGCACCACTTGCCTGACCGCTCTGCTTTGCGTAATGCTTTTTGTGTTTGTGTACGTGCCATAATGGATCACACACTCCTTTGGTTGATATACACTCAATATATCATGTGCAGCTACGCAAGTGAAGGTGCTTCCTACTGGAATGGGCATATACCTCATTAAAAAGGCTTCCACCTAAATACTTAGCGGGATTGCCGCTTTCGCCGGGACTGCCACGTCTCAATTGGTTCGTGGTCATCTTCTTCGATCAGTTCCAGTGCTTCTTCCACTCTTCTGGCTTTGAATAACAGAATTAATTCCATCAGGTCTTCCCGGTCCAGCAGCTTCACTCCATTAACCGCTGCAAGCGTCCGACAGGCTTCGGTGTAACGGGCGGACGTTAATACAATCGACCGGTCGGCTTCATAATAACGCATCGATGTATATATCTCCTGCACAGCACTCAATCCTACGGGATGGTTCGCACCATATCGCTTCGCTTGTATCACACTTCGTCTGCCGAGTCTATCAACAAACACCAGATCTGCCCCAAAATCCCGGCTGCTTGTGGTTTTATGTACCTTGCTATAACCAAGCTGCTGAAATAAATGATACAAATACAATTCGAATTCCGATCCATCCTGCATTTTATCAATATCCTTGATCGTAATCTTGCGCGGGTTTGCTTCACTTCGTATACGCTGCCCTCGCCGAATGAATCGTCGAATAACCCAGGCCACGAGCAACAATAAGACGATAGCGCCAATAACCACCGTGCTCATATTTTCATTCCAGTTCATATCTGTTCTCCTTGTCCGCTTCTCTATTCTTTCTGGCTGCTGTCTGTATTATATCAGTTTAACTAATGAATCTTTACACTGGCACTTCGGTGACAGAACAACCTTCCGATCGCTGTTATCCCCAGATTTTTTGATCCCTTCATGAAAAGGGGAAATCCGGGGATAAAGGCGAACGCTTTGCTTCTTCAGGTTATTTCTGCCCTCTCCGTTATCGTGAAAATGTTTAGTTGAACTGATATAGCCAGCATCACCGCAATAAATATAGCAGACTTATCTCTTAAGCGGAAGAAAATGAATGCCCTATAACCGTTACACTTCGTCAAACAATTATTATACTAAAGGCTCTAATCAGGTAGCCGATCTCGTCCCGTCCCTCCTGAATATCAATCAGGTCAAAGCACTCATTGTTCAACCTTGTCCATATGTTTCGACAATTTGCGAATCCGGTAATAATAGAATCTGAGAATGATATAGATCAACGGCGAAGACGCTACGACACTGCCCTATTGAATGTCCAAAATCTTAATATGTACATGATTTCCCAATTCGTTTGGTAAAAACAAAAGAGCCACGTAGTCGCAGCTCTCTACTCTTTTGGTATCGTCCTTCACTTCTTCACATTGAGGAGAGCATGAACTCCAGCGTATATGAATGAAACATTCAGCAGATGAAAAATGTCATTCACATATACAATTGGAAAGGAAGCAGATCGTATCCTCAGGTATCTCATAGTGATAATCAGTAAAGAATCGCAATGAAAAACCATACTCTGTTCGAAAAAAGGCCGCCCGTATAGGAATTTTCCAACAAATAACATAACAGCCAATACAGCAAGCCAGGCTGCAAAATTTATTCAGAATCAGTCAAGGTACTAGGGCATAGAAATTTTGGAATTCGAGTCTCTCTGGATTGTCCGATGGCTTAATATAATTGGTAAACATTGATTTTTAATTATTCTACTATTTTTATTTTTTCTTTAGAATCACCGCAAAGGAATCACTGTCCACTTTGTATTCTCCGCCATTAACATCTGCGTACACCTTTTCGAGAGTAAATCCAGACTCATTCACTTCTTTTTCTAAACTTTCAACAGTAAAATGTTGATTCCAGTAGTTATAATTGACTATTTCACCATCAGCAAAAACTAGAACATTTTTTGACAAAGTAACATTATTTGGGTATTTCATTGAAGCGTATAAGGTTAAATGTTTCCTATCCGAAAATGGACTATCTTTTCTAGATAAGCCCCACATAAAATTTTGTTCGAATTTTTCATAACTAGTCTCTGATAACACATCCAATAGAACTATTCCTCCAGATTTTAAACCACGATGGACATTGCTAAGTATTTTTTTTCTATTCTCTGGACTAAAGACACTATATATTTGATAAATGAGTAGAGCTACATCAAACTCATTTTCAATCTCAATGTTAGTAATATCTTCAATCCTGTAATCTATCGATAAATCCTTTTTTTGTGCTTCATTAGCTGCGTATTCAATTGATTTTTTATTAAAATCCACACCAACAACCTCATATCCCTTAATAGCTAATTTTTGGGAATAGAGGCCTGGGCCACAACCTAAATCAATTACTTTTTTAAGTTTTGCTAATGGTGCAATTTCACTAATAAAATCAACAGTTTCATCAATAAAGCTGCTCTCCCTGCTACCCCCAGGAATATTCTCATCAAAATGAGCTTTCAAAACAAGATCAGTCCGATCAGAGTCAAGCCAGATTTGTACCGTTCCTTCCTCAAATGGCTCAGGCATTTTTGCTATTTCTAATAATTTTTCCATCATTTCCCCACCTTTATTGAGTTTTGATAGTTTGTGTGTAATCTAAAATGGTATGTTGCTTAGCTGAAGATCAGCTAAGCAACCAGTAAGTATCACTTTGTATACCGAATAGCAAAGTCGTATAATTGCATAAATTTTCAAAAGTCTAACTCTATGTTTAATTTCATATTCAGGGTGATCTCTTTTAACAATGGTTACTTATTGTCGAGTTAAAAATTGTCACTGTCCATGTTGTTGTTATTGTTGCATCCACGGCTTGGCCTTTACCCTCTTTGTCATGCGCTAATTTTTGTAATTCCAATACGGCGTTCATTGTCTTCACCTCCTTTACTTAATTGAGATCATTCTTTTAACAATGGTTACTTATTGTCGAGTTAAAAATTGTCACTGTCCATGTTGTTGTTATTGTTGCATCCACGGCTTGGCCTTTACCCTCTTTGTCATGCGCTAATTTTTGCAATTCCAATACGGCGTTCATTGTCTTCACCTCCTTTACTTAATTGAGATCATTCTTTTAACAATGGTTACTTATTGTCGAGTTAAAAATTGTCACTGTCCATGTTGTTGTTATTGTTGCATCCACGGCTTGGCCTTTACCCTCTTTGTCATGCGCTAATTTTTGCAATTCCAATACGGCGTTCATTGTCTTCACCTCCTTTACTTAATTGAGATTATTCTTTTAACAATAGTTACTTATTGTCGAGGTAAAAAATGTTACTGTCCATGTTGTTGTTATTGTTGCATCCACGGCTTGGCCTTTACCCTCTTTGTCATGCGCTAATTTTTGCAATTCCAATACGGCGTTCATTGTCTTCACCTCCTTTATTTAATAAAAGCATACTTTTAGCAATTGTCACATGCTGAAGTCGGAAAAAGTGTTACTATAATCGTTGTTACTTGCATCTATTGCTTGACTTTCACCATCTGTGTCATACCCTAATTTTATTTAACTAGTTATTGATAGATCCTTTGCTATTGTCCTTGTTAGAAATTCATCTGAATTAACCAGCGGTAACCAATAGAGGGGGTTATCTTTGATGATCCCCATTAATGCTAATATAATTCCTGAACTTCCTGTATAAACATCATCAGATAATCTATAAGAAAATTGACCTGGATATACGCAATATTCATTTTTATCAATTAAAAAGATATGAAGTAGATTCAATACCTCTTTAAGAACTTCTTCACGTTTCTCCCCATGTTTTAATAGTGAAGGTAGCAAAAGAAAACTGCCCGCCCCATCGAATAAGCCTCCACTAATTGTGGAACAGATCCGTGATAATTTTGTAATCGCATTCATTTCTTCTTTATAAAAATCTTGTCCACTTACATGGTTTAAAAACCATATTGAAATACCAATTCCAATAGATCCTCCAGAGAGATATGGCAATAAGCGATTTCTATCATCCAATGTTTGTAAAGATCTCGTTGATTCATCAAATGTTGTCTGTTCTAAATCTTCCTGTATTAACTGTTTTGCTTTTTCTAAATACAGATTATCATTGGTGGCTGCAAACATTGCGGAATAGAAGAGGGATACACCTGATAACCCATCAATTGCGCCTATACCTACTGCCATCCAGTCATTAGTGCTTAACCGCCCATCGTTATCTCGATTCATTTCAACTAACTCTTCAACTTCCTTTGCAAACTTCAAATATTCATAGTTTCCTGTCTCGAGATACAAACTAATGACGAATAAACCGATTCCTGAAAGACCTGAGCGTAAAGAAATATTCGTTTCGTTCATATTACCTCTCATATTTTTCAATTCATTTAAGACAACTTCCTCATGACCTGTATCATATAGCAAAGCCAATATTCCTGTTTTTCCAGTAAATAATCCATTGCCTTCAATTTGAGATAAGTGATCCAATAAAAAGCCTTCAATCCACTTATTCACTTCTACAATACTGGTATTATTTTTAGTAAGCGTAAACGCAGCACCACTTCCCCCAGTTAAAAAGTTAAATTCTCCCCCGCTCATCTCAAACTGACGAATATCACCGTTAATGAACCTTTTATCATTTGTTAAATTACTTTCAATGCCTTTTATTAACTTATTCGTAATAGAAGATATGTTGAAGTCACTTGATTTATCAGCAAGGTTAATTTCTTTAGGGAAATACTCCTGATATTCTCTTATTCTTTTGTCGCAGCGATCTTGTAAATCTACAATAAATTGATAAAATGAATCTTCATAAATCTCTTTTATCCATCTAAAGTGATTAGATTGCAGATACTCGTCTAAAACTTCCGAAGATAGGACTGGAAGCGCCAAATACCTTATCAATTTCTTCAACCCAAACCAGTCCCTCGCGCCACTAACCTTCATTTCCTGCGAAGCAAATCCAATTGTCATCATATTGGGTTTGTCTTCAGAGTTTACAGGCATAGCTGTTTCAAAATCGATTAACTTTACGGTTAAGTCTTCGGATACCATTATATTCGCTGGTTGGAAATCACCCATAGCTATTTCGTTAGTATGCATCTGGTCTATCAGAGTAAAAAGCTGTAACAGTATCTTTTTAACATTTTCAGCGTGATTTCTCATACTTTCACTATCTCTGAAAAATGGGAAGTTTTGAGCAAGCCAATGCCTTAAATCTCCTCCTTCGATGAATTCCTCCACCAAAAAGTAATGTTCCCATTCTTGAAAATACTCTATCAAACTAACAACGCCGGGTACATCTTTAAGTTTTACTAAGGCATCATATTCCTTTATTTGCCTTGATAAGGAATCATTAGCTGCCCCATCCAAACCTGCATTTGGCCTAGCTTCCTTGATGATCACTCTCAAGTTATCTTTCTTTCGAATGGCACGGTATACCCCACCCGCGTTACTATAGCTAAGTGCGGTTTCAATCTCATACCGCTCTAAATTGCTATCCCCCTTAGTTTCTACGTCATCAGAATTATTTAACGTATTTAGATAATCGTCGAAACCCTTCACAAAGTCAGGAACCTGGTAAAAGGGAGTTCTTTCATCTTTAATTAAATTGCCTTGTCCACCCTTAATACAATGTTCACCGTATTCATTATATATACTTTTAAATCCTCCATATCTGTAAAACACATTGCTGTTTTTCCATCTCTTATCACTAAGTATATATGGCCCTTTTTTAAACTCCTGGGTTGCTAAAGATATCATTTCTAACAATTTGATAAAGACCTCATTATTCACAGGGTATATTGTTATAAATTTTCCAGAAGAAGCACGATTAGCATTCTTCGAATTCACCTTGATAAAACTTTGCCTATCCTTAAGGTGCTTGAACTCAATCCTCTCATCTATACATAACCTAGAAACCTTATCTAGTATGCTTTGTGATTCTTCAATTAAAGCTGTAACATGAATTTTCCATCCCTGATCTGGGAGTCGTGAACCCTTAACATGATAGTGCTTCCAAACCGAGTTAGTTTCTGAAATAACAGCATATAGTTCAGGAATGTCATTAAGTTCATACGTATTAGTGTCTCCTCTTGATTTTAGTTTTCCGTAATATTCAGAATTCGGTTTCAAGTACTGATGGTACAGCATATTACCTTCCATAAAAATTCCTCCTAGTGTTATCTTATGACTCCATTTGCATATTTTCATGGACTTAAGAACTTACATAGAATTTCTTTATAGCCCATTATAGTTGTTATGAGAATAAAAAAGTTGAATCAGCCTTCTTTAAAAGGATGGGACCTCTGCTTCCCGCATCCTAATGCAAGGCTATGATGATTATGTGCCGCAAGCGTGGTACTACTGAAAGTCTTTTCGCGGTCACATAAACCATCAAGATAAGTTTTTCACACCTCAACATACTCTTGCTCTTCATTTGGTTACATAACAATATGATCATGAAAATATTTAACTACTTTATAATTAGAACTAAAATTCCTTTTTTTGGTATATAAAAACAGCGGAAAATAAAGATACAATATAGGCTATAACACCAATTATTAAGTAAATGATCGGAACATATAGATCTAGATCATTCGAATTCGACAGTGTTAATAGTTTTGCCAGATAACCAACTATGTCTTGTGAAACGATAGTAACTAGAATCGCCCCTCCTACACTTCCCATTGTGATAGAATCAGATTTTTCCGGACCAAAGATATAGTAGAGGGGAAAATTTATCGCACCAGTAAAAAGAACTGCAAAAGTCCCAAAAAAGATAGAGTTGAATTTACCATCTATTTGTGTGTCTGAAATTAGATCATATATATAAAAGATGCCATACGATAATAGAACTCCGTAAATTACGACCAAAAAATAGAAGAGGTAGTGACTTTGTACAATATTACTTCTACTAACTGGTAAAGTAAGCACATATTTATCATAACCAGACTTACCTTCAAACTTTATTACGTCAAGTGCAGACATTACCATAAGCAAGATATTTAACATGGCAACTAAACGGTGCATTGAAGCATCTGCAAAAGTCAGAATGATTCCTGACAATAAAATGGCTAGTCCCGTGTACAAAAAAGAACTTCGATAAACTAAGTAGTAACTTGTCAATAATAACCCTTTCATTTATTCATTACTCCTTGTCAGTAATAAACTAATTTCTTCCATGGAAATGGGTTTAGTCACAATTTCATTGGGTAACTTTTGTTTATCTGATACAAGTACATTATAATATGAATCACGGTTTCTTTTAGCTACCACTATATCTTGGTTAAGTGAGTTTAGTGTCTTCTCATCAATATCTACAATCGCATAATTTTCAAAAACCTGATCTTTCTCTTCATTTAGCAAAATTTCGCCCTCCTTTATAATGACAAGATGGCTAGCTATTTTCTCAATATCACTCATGATATGAGAGGAAAGTAATATCCCTCCATTTCCTTTACTCGCAAAATTTTTTAATTCATATAACATTTCCTCCCTTGATGAGGAGTCAAGTCCTCCTGTCGCTTCATCTAGTAGTAATAGTTTCGCATTATGCGACAACGCAACAGCTACTGACAGTTTCATAGACATCCCACGTGAGAATTTATCCACTTTTTTATCGATAGGTAGAGAGAAAGAAAGAATTAATCGATTAAAATTGTCCTGGTCCCATGAGTCAAACATTTTGTTAAACACTTTATTCAGTTGTTTTATAGTAAGATGTGCCGGTAAATTTGCAGCATCAAATACGACTCCAATCTTCTCTTTGATCTTGGGATGTTTATTTATATTTTCTTCACCAAATATTTTAACTGTACCGGCATCTTTAGAAACTAATCCCAGCACTATTTTAAATGTTGTTGATTTGCCTGCACCGTTATCACCAATGAAACCAACAATTGATCCCGACGGGACATTAAATGAAATATTCTTTAAGACAACTTTGTCATCATATGATTTCCCAAGATTTTTGATTTCTAAAAGACTTGACATTCTCTCACTCCTTATTTGATTGAATGGATTACTGGCCTTTCGGCAAAATCCCCCCACCCTAGATTTAAGTTTGTTGAATTTTTATTTACTTTCTACTATAAGTGTTGTTCTTGCTTCATCAGAAAAGTGTAAATGCAGCACATCTTCAAGATCATATCTGGTTAGGTTTTCAAGTGTTGGCAATACGTCAAATAAATCCATCTCATTAAAACGATAACGCGTAAATTGGTTAGCGATAAATTGAGGCGAATTAATGGCACTTAAGAAGCTACCAATCTCTTTCTTAATTACACGTTCTGCAGCTTCTTTATTTATCGGTTCCTTTTTAAATCTATCAATGGTTTCGGATATGATATTTATCACTTCTTCAGGTGCTTGGCTATTACCACCAATAATTGAGAACCCAAAACCCTTTTCGTTTGTATAATCAAAGGTAAACGTCTTATCCAAATAACCACTATCATACATTTTCCCATAAGCGTCAGAACTACTTCCGAACATCAACTCGAGCAAAACATTTAATGATGACTCATATTTAAGCAGCTCTTGACCTTGTCTTGTCGGGTTAGATTCTTTATATCCAATAAAAACTTTAGGTATTTGGACTGGCAGTTTTATTACACTTGAACTTCTATTCACTTTGACATCTTCTTCAGGGAAAATACGTTGAATCTCTTCAGGTTCCGGAAATTTTTTTTGCTCTTGATTGTTTCGAATAAGCCTTATTATTTCTTCAGGAACCACAGGTCCAATTACGAAAAACAACATATTGTCAGGGTGATAGAACGTATTATAACAAGAGTATAAATCCTCTTTCTTAATTTGATTAATAGAAGAGATTGTTCCTGCCAAATCCATTTTCACTGGATGACTTTTATACAAATTTTCTAAAATTCCAAATCGCGCACGCCAGTCAGGATTATCGTCATACATTTTTATTTCCTGTTCAATGATCCCTTTTTCCTTTTCTATCGTTTCATCTGTAAAATATGGCTCTTGAACAAAGTCCAGCAGAGTTGTAAGATTCTCATTGATATTAGATGTAGCTGATAATGTATAAGCCGTGCGAGTAAAACTTGTAAATGCATTAACAAAGGCTCCTTGCTTTGCAAATGTATGAAAAACATCGCACTTCTCACAATCAAACATCTTATGTTCTAAGAAATGAGCTAGCCCAGCTGGAAATGGAGTGGAATCATCTTTTCCTAAAGGTGAAAAATTGTTGTCTACTGAACCGTATTTCGTTGTGAATGTCGCAACGGTTTTATGAAAGCCTTTCTTAGGAAGTATGTAAACTTCAAGGCCATTGACGAGCTTTTCATGATATATGGTTTCTCCTAATTTCTCATAAATTATGGGCTTCAAATGATTTACTCCTCTCTATTTAAGAAGTAGACAGTATCCAACACCCACTTATTAGCAGCGCGTATGACATCGTTTTTTGATACCCTACTAATTCGTGTAATCTGATCATTTATTTCATTAGACAATCCACTATCCACAGATTGAATAACTATGTCCATTATTCCTAGAGGAGAATCACGGGCTTCCAGTAACTGGTTAATCAACATCGCTTTACCTTGTTCCACTTCGGCTTCAGTAAAGTCGCCTTTTTTCATTGCATATTCTTGTTCTCTTATAATTTCAACCGCACGTTCATAATGATCAAAATCAATTCCTGCCATTACTACTAATAAGCCTTTATTGCTTTCTATTTGTGAATGGGCATAATAAGCGAGACTTTCCTTTACCCGTATATTCATAAATAACTTGGAAGATGGAAATCTGCCAAAAATTGCATTCGTCACTCTTGTAGCTTCATAATCCCTATCTTGTATTGTCGAGAAAATCCGATAACCTAAAAGAAGCGTTCCTTGTTTTACATCCATTTTATCTTGAATACAATTCACACTATTCACACTTTTTTTATCTGATGAAATCCTCTTTACAGGTTTGTTGTTATGTTGTTCAGAAAAAACGTCCTGGACAATTAATTTAGTCTCATTCTCGTTAAAGGCACCCACGATGAATAAGTCAAAGCGATCATTTTGAAGTAGATCTTCATATGCTTGGTAAATTGCTACAGAATCGAGAGAATCGATATCTTCTTCTCTCCCGAATGCTGGAAATTGGTAAGGTTCACCTTTAAACATCTCTTCTATCAAACGAACATGGGCGTATAACATTTTCTCATTATACATTGAAGCAATTTTTTGCTTTAATGAGCGTTTTTCTTGTTCTACAATTAAAGAATGAAATACTCCATCTTCAAGTAATGGGCTATAAACAATTTCATGCAACAGATCCAGGGATGATTTCAGTAAAGAAGCAGAATCATCAAGAAATTTATCCGCTGGAATCTCCATTCTAAAAAAAACAATATGATCTTCTCCTTTTTTTTGTACATCCAAAAAAAGAGTTGCTCCATACATCCCATCAAGTTTTTGTTGTATTAGCTTACGATTCGGGTAATTTATTGACCCCCCATTCAAAATATGGGGAATTAATGCTCTTGCAGTAGTTACTCCCTCTTGAAGAGATGCTTTCATCGTCAACATTATACTCATCGTCTTAAATTTATCTGTGTTATATAGGTGAAGCTGTAGTCCATTTATTTCATTGGAACTTATATGTATATCTTTCAACTCAAATCTCCTCCCTTTTATATCCTTTCTTTATAGGATAATTCAGTATAATTCTTCTACTATAAACCTCCAAAAATAACTATATTCCCTTATATGTATATTTAAATGTAAGTGATACGAAGCTATATTATTCATATATTTCCCATTATTGTATCACAACTTCATTTTTTTCTCTACCATAATTGCCAATATAATCAAAATAAAGAAACAAAGAGCAGACATCCCTTTATCCATTTGAATTGACTTTGGAATATCTGTCCTAATTTATCCGAAGTAATTAGGGTTTATGATCGCAGAGGGAGCGACACCCCATCTAGAAACCAATACAATTGGTATGTGAAGCGACTTGAATTGGAGAATGGGGTGTGAAAAAGCGAAGGGAGATCTTTGATTAGGAGTTCTTAGTAGAAATGGAAATGCGTAATCAGACTTTTAACCATATTATAATCACGAGCGTATCCAAATAAAATAAAACAAGCTGACTCCAATCGTACCGGAACCAGCTTAGCATCTTTTTCAATGAACACATCAGTACTGCCAATCCTCTGCCTTATTTTTTTACAAACATTGTTGATATCATGTCTCCTACTGCTTGAATCAGCATTGCAACAACAAAAATGATCAGAGTTAAATTAAACAACGGAAAGGAATAAGGGGCAACCCATTCTGTAAGTAACCTTGATTCCAAAACCTCTCTTCTTATCTCGGCAAATAAGCCACTATCGTTTAAGCGGGGCTCCAAGAAAGTACCATCAATAGCAATAAAGATCAATTGAACAAGGATAAATATTCCAATCGTGATTATCCAGCGTTTTGTCCGATTAGTATGAAGTTTTTTGGGGGCATATGACATTTTACATCTTCTCCTTTTCGCGATCAATTTTGAATCATCATTAAAGCATACATATTGCTGATAATTACCTACTTTATTAATGGCCATCGAAGAGTATTTTACATGTAATCCCTGATACTTATAATTAATATATATAGCAAAGATACATTATATACCATATTATATACAAAAATATAGTGAATTCATATATTCAACTCCAAATAATCCAAATTATATAATTAAGCAAACCAATTCCCCCTTGTGGTTCTTAACTGTATACTCAGGAAATAGAGACAAGAAGCCAGAGATTATACACCAATTCATATGCACTTGATTTACCCATAAGGTCCCGATAATCTGATCTCCGACTTCATAAACGAACACGAAACTTTTGGGATTACTCCTCAAATCGAAGCGAAGTATTCAGTAATATCTAACATTGTACATCTCATTATCAAATAATATAAAATCTAGCATGCGACCTTAGGCAAAATTTCGTATGACTTTGACTGCATCTCATTCTATGCCTTATTCTCTATTCATATAAGTAATCGTTTTTCATTGGAGGCGCTGAATAACATTTGTTACAGCCCATTCTTCTCAAAGGACTTCTTCGTTCTATTCATTTCTTCCATGGATAAAAGGTTACAAACACTCGGGTTGAATTCCCCTTCGTTTAAATGGTAAAATTCAACAATCGGTTCTATTTTGAACCGAAGAAGAAAGGTGGTTTATCACTTGCATACATTGACCAAACACAAGTCCAAAACATGGGCTGCCCTCATTCTCAGCGGCATGCTCCTCTTCACCATGAATACAACAGGTTACGCCGCTGCTTCAACCGAATCCATGCCCAAACCGGCGTGGACGTCATCGTCCCTGATGTTATCTGAGGCTAATACAGAGAAAGATGTCCTGATCAAGGGAATTCATGCCGTGCCATCCAAAAATCTTGTATATGTACATGCCTCCCAGCCCGTGACCAAAACAAGCAGCAAAACAACACTCGACTGGCAACTGGACTCTCTCCAAGCATTCGATGTTACGACTGGACAATTGAAGTGGAATACGATATTCCATGAGAAAAGTGGTCCTTATACCACCTACTCTGATTCGGTATATGCCAGCAACGGTACAGCTTATGTATATATGGAATATTCGGACAAAACTAAAAAATTGTACTCATTCAATACATCCGGTAAAACCAACTGGGTCAAAACGGTGAATTCACCTGCAAGCATATCCCTATTGGATAACGATACGCTGATGGTTGCTTCAAGTCAGGGCGTGCAATCAAATGGTTCGATTCGCTCCGCCATCTCGTTATATGACAAAAAGGGCAGGCTGATTACTGAAAAGACCATCAACGGTAACGTGCTTAAGGCTGACCATGGTCGAATTGTAGTGGATGCCAGTAAACAAACCAAGGTAGGAAACTTCTGGCAGCAAGCTGCGAATCCCAAAGTAGAGATCTATGATCGTACGTTGAATCGTCTGTCCTTCTATCAATTCCCTGCCAATGCAAATACATTAGGAGATGGCGGCGGTGAATCGCTGGCCATTCTCGACGATGGTTCCATCATTATGCGTGCCAATTTTGAGAACACAGGTAACCGACTGATGGGCTTTGGCATCGATGGCAAGCTTGCTTGGGGACGTGCCATTGCTGGTGATGCCTACATTCAGACGGCTGGCAACGGTTATACAGTCTTTACAGGGCAGAAGCTGGAACTGTACACGATGAAAGGCAAAGTGACTGAGCGTACATTCAAGGACGCACAGCCTGCACTTATGCGTGTTGACCAGACACAGGATGGTCAGTATCAGCTTGATTTTGCCAAAACAGGATACATTCTTGATCCACAGACGCTGGAAGACGTGCATATCTACACGACCAGTGCCTCGGTTCCTTCATTAGAAGGTGTTTCAACCTATGTCGATGATGTCATCTATTCCATGAACAATGAGACATTGTCCAAATATGTATTAAAGGCTACTGCAAAATAATGAACGGAGCGCTTCTGTATGACCGTCTAAACGGTTGACAGGGCGCTCTTTTATTTCAAATTCGCCTGGCTCCCCTTACTTGTCATTTCTTCTCATCCTGTTATACTGGTAACGTTCTCTTGCTTCACCCTAATCTTGATAGGCAAAAGGAGCTTAACCTTCCTATGATTATTCAGTTCATTCGATACAGATAACTTGGGGCATAGCTCTAAAACCTCTTTTTTTGAATTTCGTGCAGAGGTCTATTTGTTATGCCCTTTTCTTCAGTTATCCAAATCTGAATGAATGGGGTGTTATTCCATGTCAGTCCATCGCAGAGAACGTAGCGCTGCGCTTATTAATCCATACATCCATATGTTGAACTGTCCCATCTGTCATAGCCCTATGGCAACCATTAACTCAGGGAGCATTCAATGTGTGTCCAGGCATAGCTTTGATTTTGCAAGACAAGGCTATATCAATTTCATGACACGTTTTTTCAAGGGCAACTATGACAAACGTTTATTTACAGCCAAAAGGAATATTTTATCGGGAACCGGTATTTATGCTCCTTTGACCGAAGTACTACGCAGGTGGATCGCACGTTATTCCGTTGACATCAACTATCCCGTGCATATTCTGGATGCAGGCACAGGAGAGGGAACATTTCTGCAGCAGATTACGCAGAATACTCCAGCCGTTGGCTGGGGCATCGATATTGCCAAAGAAGGCATTGCCATGGCTTCCTCTGCCTACAACCAGCAAATCTGGTTTGTCGGCGATCTGGCATGCAGTCCGTTTGCAGAAGGTCAGCTGGACATCATCCTGAATATATTTTCTCCTTCCAACTATGAAGAGTTTGGACGAATTCTGAAGGATGGGGGATGGATCATCAAAGTCATCCCCCGTGAACAATATTTAATTGAACTGAGAGAAATGCTGTTCCTGAATCGACCTGATCGAGCAGACGGCCGGGAACTTACGCTGGACCGATTCCGCAAACATCATCATCTCATCGCCAGCATTCCGCTGACCTACACGCTGCCCGTCACCGAAAACATGCTGGATTCACTCGTTCATATGACACCACTTTCCTGGCATCGGTCGGGATCATCCCTGGTGAGCATTCAAGCTTCCTTGTTGAAGATTACCATTGACGTAGAAATACTGGTGGGAACAATCAGATAACCATTATGGCTGATTTCAGCCGCCATACAGCCAAAAAGCCGGGCGAGTTCCAACTGGAACTTTCCCGGCTTTTCATGTGATCTGATGCATTATTTCCAATTCTCGTCTATAAATTCGTCCCGTCCGGATAACGCACGGTCTTCCTTATAATGTTTTTCGTTTTTCTTGTGGTAATCCTGATGATAATCTTCAGCCGGATAGAATATAGCTGCATCGCGAATTTCCGTAACAATCGGTTGACTGAATCGTCCGCTGGCTGCCAGTTCCTGTTTGGACTGTTCAGCAAGCTCACGTTGACGTTCATTATGCACAAAGATCGCCGTACGATACTGTGTCCCCCGATCCTGGAACTGGCCTCCGTCATCCGTCGGATCAATCTGTGGCCAGTACAGCTCCAGCAGTCGTTCATAAGGGAATACATCTGGATCAAATGTAATTTCAACCACTTCGACATGACCGGTCTCTCCGGTTTTGACCTGCTCATATGTTGGATTCTCGATGTGACCGCCAGCATAACCCGATATAATGCCATGAATGCCCGGTTGTTCTTCAAACGGTGTAACCATACACCAGAAACATCCGCCGGCGAATGTAGCTTTTTCCATTCCGTTCATCCCCTCTTATCTAAACTACCTTTTACACTTACCACTCCGATGACAGAACAACCTTCTGATCGCTGTTATCCCCAGATTTTTTACATTTGGCTTTACAAGGAGAAAATCTGGTGATAAAGGCGAGTGTATGCTTTCGAAGCAGCTTTCTTACAGAAAGCTTTTAGCTCCGCTTCTTCAGGTTATTTCTGTCCTCTACGTTCTCGTGTAAATGTTTAGTCCAATTTATATAGATAGCTTAATACGCTTATCTTTATATATTTTAAAACAACAAGAGGTTGATTGAAAGCCATGGTTATGGCTCTCAATCAACCTCTTCATTGGTAATGCATTTAGCTGACAACTAATTCAAGAAATTATCTTGATTAAGTTACCCGCGACTACGTCCCATCGAACGGAAGATCAAGCTTACGATGGCTACAAGAACGATCGCACCGATCAATGCAGGCACAATGTAGAATCCGCCCATCTCAGGACCCATATCGCCCAAGATTACTCCACCTAACCATCCACCGATAAAACCAGCAATGATGTTACCAATAACACCACCTGGAATGTCACGACCAACGATCAAACCTGCCAACCATCCAATGATACCACCGATAATTAATGACCATAACCAACCCATATCATTCACCTCTAATTAAAGTTTTTGTTGTCTGTCTACTATTAACCGCTACAGAAGCATTTAAACAATTGGCATAAAAATTTTTGCATATTACCTTTTGTCCCCATGCATCTTTCTCTGCAAAACAAGCCTTAGTCAGGTATGGAAACAGATCGCGTTACTTTCCGGCATCTCACCAGCTCAGGGCTGCGTTATGTACCTCCCGAAAGTCATTGTATGTTAGAGCAGACAAGGTTAGTATCACCAATTGAGGTAGGATTATTTATAAAATTGCGTCATATTATAAGATTGATGGGTTAGGTCTGATCAATAAAAGCCTGCACGGCCCTTACCTGGCTGTGCCAGCCAAGTATGTTTATGGCTCTTGTCCAGCTCGCCACGCATCGACTGAATGACTTTCACAATGTCTGTCTGTCCATTCTGATGCCATTCCAGCGCAGCACTGACATATAACTCACCTAGCTGTGCAAGAGAAAACGTGTCGGTCAGACGAGCTGCTTCTACTGTGCCTTCTTCACCCGCAAATACGGTGAAGCCTCGTTGGCGCAAGTATTGCAGGCGCAGCGCTTCATCTGGCAGCGGAATTTCGTAAGCTCGGTCAAACCGCCCAGCACGGTTCATGAGGCCAGGATCTATTTTCTCCGGATAATTCGTTGTCCCAATCAGGAAAATTCCTTCTTTTGACGTAGCTCCATCCAATGTATTCAGGAAAAAGGAACGGACTTCATCCGGCATCGAATCGATGTCCTCAATGATCAATACCATCGGTGCCAACCGCTTGGCAGCCTCGAACACTTCACGCACCGATTCACTGTTGGTATACTCCGTAATCTGCCAATACGCAGCCGGGCCCGGGATACTTCCCGCAATGGATTTCACCAACGTGGTCTTACCATTCCCCGGATGCCCATACAATAAAATGCCTCTTTTGTACGGAATATCATAATCTCTGTAAAAGGAACGATCCGCTTCGAAGAACTGATCCAGCGAGCGGAAAATATCCTGCTTGATCTGTGCAGAGAGAACAACATCCTCTCTTCCCACGGAGCGAGTGATGGATTCGACATGACGATCGCTACCATTACGGGCATCGGTGTAGACCGTTACTTTTTTCATATTTTGCTGACGTTCCCGTTCCCGGACACTTCCCAGAAATTGCTTCATCTCCTCATCACCGATGGCAAAGACAAAGTCTTCACTGTAGATCCCGTTCTCTCGGAAAAATGGAACCCGCACAAGTGCTACGCCCCATTTCGGATAAGCAAATACGTTATTGCGAATGGAGTAATGCACACCATAAGTGGGTACATCTCCATCATCGTCGTAATGCAACGTCTGAAGTTCCAGATCCTCGAATATGCGGGCTACCAACTCCACTTCGTCACTGCCATTTTGCAGATCTTCCCGGAGTAACTCCCAGTATTCATTGTTCGGATCAGAACTGGCATAAAGCTTGTACTCAACTCCATAGCGCTGAAGGAGCGCCTCACTGATTCCACGAATCAGCCTTGAATAGATGGCGTACCCTTCCACTCGAATTCGGGTATCATGTTGTTCGTCATAGGTATAGATCGCCTGGGTTGGATCTGTTTGTTTTTCGTTTATTGTCATTATTTCGCTCCCTTTACCGCTACAAGCGGTTTGCATTTGGCTACAACTTGAGCCAGGCCTGCGCCGGTAACACTGTCTATAATTTCATCTACATTTTTATAAGCCTGAGGTGATTCATCAATAATGGATTCAAGTGAGCGTTGATTTACCACGATCTCATCTTCTGTACCCACACCCAGTGCCGTAGCAAAATCTTCCACGCTAATCAATCGTTTCGTTGCCGTCCGTGAACGGATCCGACCCGCACCGTGACATATTGAATAATAATTATCAGCACCCTGCGGCTGACCTACCATGATGTATGAAGCAGTTCCCATAGACCCCGGAATAAGTGCCGGATGTCCAGTTGACAGATAAGGCTTTGGATTGTCCGGGTGACCTGCCGGCAACGCACGTGTCGCACCTTTGCGATGCACAAAAACAGAACCTTGGTCTGCGTGAGATTCCTCCCAGGCATAGTTGTGCATCAGATCGTATAACGTACGAAATTCACATTTGGAGCCAAACACATCCCGGAATGCTTCGCGAATAGCATACGCAATCAGATGACGATTGACAACAGCGTAATTCAATGCAGAATACATCATGTTCACATAATGACGACCTTCCGCATGCTCCAGTGGAGCAAATACCAGTCTGGGATCGGATGTACCCAGGTTAAGCCGCTGCATGACTTTGGCAATCGCTGACGAACTCGTCTGACTTACATAACCACCCCATGCACGAGAGCCGGAATGAATCATGACCACGACCTGTCCATCATACAATCCCCAAGCTTCGGCGATTTCACGATTCTCTTCAGCGATCTCAATCGCCTGGATCTCGGCAAAATGATTCCCCCCACCCAGTGTTCCAAGCTGACGATGCGAACGATGCCATGTCATATCAGGAACGTGGTTTAACACATCCTCATCGTAACTGAACTTGCTGCTTTCCACATGTGTCATCGCGGTTGATTTTTTCGGTGTATAGCTGTCTGGAATATACTTTTTGGGTAAACCATGCAGGCCTTTACGAACAATATGCTCCAGTCTGATATCCGAGTAATGACCTCGCTGGTTCGCCTCCATCGGCAATACTTTCTCAATGGCCTTGACGAGTTTGCGGCGAAGCTTGATGTCTTTCAATTCGTCCTTGTGCAAGTTTGTCATATGCACTCGCATGCCACAGCCGATGTCACTGCCCACGATGGAGGGAGAAACGTATCCGCTCTGTGCATCCCACACGGCTGTCGTTCCAATGCACGTACCTACCCCGACGTGTACGTCTGGCGTGTAACTCATATAAGAGATTCCCGGAATCTGCAGATTATTGTTTGCCATCTCGAATACCTTGTAATCGAGCGAGGAGAAGAGCTGTTGCGCCGCATATACGGTTAGGTCGCCTGCAGGCAATTTTACTTCATGCCGGTAGCTACCTGCCATTTCATTTGGATTAGTAAATAAATTAAATTCTGTATTCATAAAAGTGTATTATTCCTTCCTGTACGTTCAGCAAATTCGGTTTGCTGATTCATCTGTAAAATAAAACTAAAAAAAGCCATAGGCTAGTCGCCCATGACTTCTACTGAATGACAATAACGGAGAACAGAACAGCATAAACATGCTGTGTGTCTGTCATCCATCGCTATAATATAAGCGAAGAACGCATATCGATTTTAAAACCTGCTAAACGATATGCCTATCCCCTATGTCGACCGTATGAGGCCAATGAAACGATGAGCCGGATATGCTATTATGTCTACGTTGCGCCCTGTTTGAATCAAATCATAACCAAGCATCATGTCTCTCGGCCTCCCTTCGTTAATGTTAGTCTTATATTAAGGGGACTAGAATTCATGTGTCAACCCTTTTCTTGGAAATTGGATAATGGTCTAGATTGCATATGTAAACAAAAACAGGAGATTGTCCTAGGACAATCTCCTGTTTTCCAAATAATAATGATGTTGTTAGCGTAACATGATTATTACAGTCCTGCTTGTTTTTCCAACTCTTCAACCGGATTTTCGTCTTCTTTTTCAGGAACTTTGGAAGACAGGAACCAACCACATACCGCAATGGTGATCAGTACAATATAGAATCCAAATTTCCAAATTTTATTTTCCGGGAAATGCTCATCCAGAACACCCAATGAAGGGTGTGCGAGTGTAATAACCGCCAGCTTAACCCCTACCCAACCTACGATTACAAAGGCCGCAACTTCAAGTCCTGGACGGGAATGAAGCAATTTCACAAAGTATGAGGCTGCAAAACGCATGATCACAAGCCCGATGAATCCACCGAGGAAGATAACGATAAACTGTCCACCGTCGAGTCCGCCAATTGGAGGCAATCCACTTGGTGGCAACGCCACAGCCAAAGCAACAGCAGCCAGAATGGAATCAACTGCAAATGCGATATCCGCTACTTCGACCTTGAAAACGGTCATCCAGAAACCGGATTGTTTTTTCGGTTTCTTCGGCGTTGAATCAGCTGCTTCATCTGTTTTATTGCGACTACCCAGTATCTTTTTAACGATGTGGTTAATCGAAATATACAGGAGATACAGGGCACCGATCGCCTGCACCTGCCATACATCGACGAGGAAAGAGATCAGGAACAACGAACCTAAACGGAAAACAAATGCACCCATCAGACCATAGAACAACGCTTTTTTGCGCTTATCTTCAGGCAAGTGTTTAACCATGATTGCGAGTACCAATGCATTATCTGCTGCGAGTAATCCTTCAAGGACCACTAAGACAGCAAGCACCCACCCATATTCTAATAATAATGAAACATCCAACATTGACTCCTCCTTAATATTCTTATGATGTACAAAAAAAAGGACCTTTACCATCACTGGTAAGGTCCTTTTATATCCACAAAAAGAGACCTTTACCGAGCATGAAAACTTGGTAAAGGTCTCGCTAACAACAAAATTGCTGCCAATAAAGCCGGGGATATAATCCCGAACTGACGACTTTACTGTAAAAGCTACTCCCCTTTAACAGGAATATGTAGTTTTAGTTGGAACGGGTTGTTTAACCTGTACTCATCATATTTCATAACGTTAAATAAAGTCAAGCTTTATTTAGTTGCCGATACAACTTACGGAATACGACAACATCATAGATCATATTCCCCAGTGGAATGAAAGAAACAAAGAACAGAGCAATTGGACGACGCAGACGCCATTTCTGTGAGGTGTACATAGTCACCATAAATAACAAATACATTAAAAACAAAAAACCGTACAGATTCCCAAACCACGTGACAGCCTGCGGCATAACCCCGGCATCTCTCAACGGAAAAGCAACAAACAGTAACAACACGTACGAAATGCCCTGCAACCACAACATTAGCCGGAAGCGCCCCAGCGTAGAATGTAACATTATTTTCCTCCTGCTTTTATACATGTAACGAATTCAATTGTTCCCGTACAGTATATCACAAAAGCTGAATATCTCGCTTAATGCCATGCAGCAGAATATTCCTGCACACTTATATGGGTGGTTCACCTACCATTTCGCAGGAGCCAAATGCCTCAGCTTCTCATAAGATATATGACGAAGATTGTTACAGATGTCGGACAAGGAGGAGCCGGATCATGAAAATAGCTATGGTTGCACCCGAGAAATTGCCTTTGCCCGGTAATGGTTCCGTGGAAATCTGTATCCTGGGCATCGCTCGTGAACTAGCCCAACGCCATCAGGTAACCATTATAAGTCGTCAAATGCAAGGTCTCGCCGCCACAGAACAGATCGATGGGATCACCATTCAACGTGTCCCTGCAACGAGTCCTGTCATGTACACCAAAGCAGTCATACGTTTGTTATCCCAACAACCCTATGATGTAATTCAAGTGGATAACAGGCCACGAAGTATGGCTACCATCAAACGAGCTTTTCCACGCACTCCCGTTGTACTCTATCTTCACTCATTAACGTTTGCTCAGCCCGGGCCTTCCAAACTCACATTAATGAAAAAAGCTGATTGGATTGCCGTCAACAGTCATTCCCTGCGACAAAGGTTAGGCCGCAGATTTCCGTTGGTAAAACACCGAATGAGTGTTGTTCCATTGGGTGCAGATCTAAGCCGCTTCAGGCCTGTTGAATCCAGAGAAGAACAGATTCATCTGCGTACACAATTTGGAGTAACTAAACCATTCTCTATTCTGTATGTCGGCAGGCTGATCCCTGGAAAAGGTGTAGACGTATTAATTCGTGCGACTGCCCTCCTTCAGCAACAGATACCTGTTCAACTGGTTGTTGCAGGCAAAGGACCTCCGTATTACATGCGTAAACTTCGCGAACTTGCCCAAAAACAAAAAGTCCATGTTTCCTTCCGTGGTCAGTTAAACCATGAGCATATCGATCAGTTGTATCGGGCAGTTGATTGTCTGGTCTGTCCGTCTCAAGAACATGAAGCTTTTGGCCTGGTTAATGTTGAGGCGATGGCTTCAGGATTACCCGTTATTGCTTCGGATAACGGAGGTATCCGTGAGATTATTGAATCAGGTATCAATGGATACCTTGTCACCGCTTATAAGCGTCCCCAACGTTTCACCTCTTACCTGTACAAACTTGCAAGCAATCCCACTTTTGCCGAGAAGTTAGGAAAGGCTGGCCGAGACAGCGCAAGGGCATATTTCAGTTGGGCAAGAACAGCCATGCATCTGGAAGCGACCTATACCAGGCTCATCCGTAAATGAGCCTTCTTTTGTTACGATGATCAAGCTTTTTCACGAAATTGCCATCCCTTAATCAAAGAATCCATCTGCGGAACAGGAATGTGACTCATCTCAATTAACTCCATAATCACCATATCTCTCATCATGAATCGTACTTTGGCACACGTGAGTTGATGAAATACATCGTAGAATGCCGTCCCGGCCCAACATCCATGAGGTACGATCAGGGGATCATTAACGATATAACCTACGGCTCCAATCGGGGGAATAACAACCTTAATTGCTTGATGATCCAAACGATTATCTGGATCTTTGACGAGATACACGGTATCCCCCACATGTAGAGCCTGTACTCCATGGTAGTGGTCCATCCCATACATAGCTGCGAATAATTTGGTGCTCATATTACCTGCTCCTTTTTCCTGTATTTCTCCATGATTAAAATTTTTACAAAGATACATCGGTTTCATAATGTTCCAACCACTCTACAAGTTGCCTGCGTATCTCTCTACGAAACTCACGAGGTTCAAGTACCTCTGCCTCGGGCCCAAATTGATACAACCATTTCAAAAATTCTCTGCTGCTATTCAGTGTCACTTCAAATAACAATCCCCCATCGGACATATTCGTCATTCGCGGGCGAACAAACATTTCTTCTTCTTTTATGTAGGGGGCCACTTTCTCAGAGAATCTTACCTTGAAATGGATATTTTCGTCGCCACGGTCAATAGACCATGTGTTCTTCATATACTGCGTTATGTTGAAATCACCCTTGTCGAAACCGGCATTTGTTCGTGTCACATCCAAAAAACGGCTGATCCGAAACAATCGAACTTTCTGCAGCAAATGGCAGTATCCAATCAAATAAAAACGTTGATCACGTGGAATGAGATAATAGGGATCGATATCCCGGACTGTGATCTCATTTCTTGTCAGCGTATGATATTGAGTACGAATGGTTTGCTGGCTTAGAATAGATTCGATAATGGGAATCAGCAAATTAGGGTCTTTTCCTTCCTCGCGATAAGCTGGCGTGCCCATCCGAATAATTCCCGCAATATTCTCTACAATGTCACTGTTTCTTGATTTTAATTTGGTATGAGCCGACATGACCTTGTCAAACGCTGAATCAAACTCAGCAGGTAACTTGGAGGTATCAACTACGGACGGCAGCATGGAGAAGACCATCGCTTCCTGTTCAGTAAAATCTAATGGATACATCGCAAACTCACCAATAAATCGGTAACCCTTGCCGTATCCTTCATTCATAATCGGGGCGACCCTATCCAAAATCCGGAGATCACGATAAATCGTGCGTACAGTCGTACCGCATTTCAGCGCCAACTCCTTGGCCGAAATTCCAGGATTTGCTTGTATAGCCTGAAGTATACGCAGCAGACGAATTAATTTCTCTGTCATGTAGTTTCTCCCCTTCGATATTTTATCGGCAAGGAAAACTAGTTCCTTTAGTACAGAACTAAATCTTTAGTCCCAATATTATTTTCGCAATTTCACCATTTTTGTATAGTCCAATTGCACTCTTACCCCCTTTTAATATACATTCTCTTACTCGCTTGCGTAAAACATTAACCCAAAAGACCTTAAACCTAAGCCTGAAAGCCTATACAATTTTCTAAAAATAATACAAAAAAAGCCCTGATCTCCACAAAGAGACAAGGCTTTTCTCGGAATTACTAATTATGCAACTGTAATAATTGATTCATCACATTTGCCATATGCTCACAGAGTTCAGCAATGTCCCCCATCTGATCTTCATTCACACTGCGGTCAAAATAAACGTGAGCCGTGACGTTATACATGATTGGCTGTTCATCAAAGATAAACTTGATGTTCTGGCACATCCTTTGCTCAGGCCAGCTCTTCTGTAATATCGGACGAATAACCGGGCACTGCTTCTCAGGATCCTTCACAACCATACTGAACCGTAGCTCCAAGCGGCAACCGGGACTCGCACCAGGCGTCTCCAGGATCTCCGCTGCAAGCTCCTCAAGGGAACTGCTTAATACAACTTCCCCTGTTACTTCCGGGCGATCCCTGAGACAGAATTGTAATGTGAATTCTCTGGACATCACTGCCATCTCCAGCCGATCTTTACGCCCCGTAATCTGAATACGTTCGTCCAGGTTATCCATATCATAGAGATAATTCTCAAACCCAACTTTCAGATTGTCATACACTGTTGGATCAAACATTGAATTAAACCTACTTTCTTACCCTTTAACATGTATTGTAGTACATTCTCATTTTTCATGCGAACGATGTGCCTATTGAACTCTCTTGCTCGGAAAATAAAAAAAGCCCAGTCACTAGGACTGGGCTTTGGTTAAGCATGAGATCTGGCAAGATCCCGTAGCTTGGCTTATTCTTCTGTAGCTTTTTCTTCAGCTGCCGGCTCAGCTTCCTCAGCAGAGGCCGTTGGCTCTTCCTCAGCCGCTTGTGGCGGCATGACGGAAGCGATGATGGATTCAGGTGATGTTACGAGTGTCAAACCTTTATCGAGTTTGATATCCGCAGCAGTCAAGCGATCGCCGATGTCCAATCCGCTCACATCCACTTCAATGGACGTTGGCAGATCCGCAGGCAATCCTTCTACTTCCAGCTGTGTCTCCTGTGTCTGGAATACACCGCCAGCTTTCGAGCCGGCCGCTGTACCTTGGAAGTCGATCGATACACTTACGCTGATCGGCTTGTTCTTGGAAATTTGCAAAAAGTCTACGTGCAGCAAACGTCCGTTACGCTCTTGCTGATCCTTGATCAGCACCGGGAGCGTTTTACCGCCCTCAACATTCAGGTTGAACATTTCGGAGCGGCCTGTGCGTGCCACTTTCAGCATTTCTTTTTCATCTACATGTATTGAAGCACCTTCAAGTCCCGGGCCGTAAACGACTGCGGGAACTCGTCCGCCTTGTCTTAACAGGCGCAGTGCTGCACCTTTCTTTTCCGTTCTTGGCGTTGCTGTAAGTTGAGCCATTTTTCCGTTGGATTTCATGATTGAACATCCTCCTTCAAGGGATCACTACATTATATTTGTTGGAAAGCGCTGAAGCGTCGCTTATAGACCATAATTGGTCTTTTTTCCTTTGGCCGAATCGTGGGCCATATCTATATTTACCCCAATGATAGAGGATCTCAAACACGAAACAGGACAATTAATTATTTTTTGGCAAGTTATGCGGCTTCTAATCAGACCAAAAAAGCAGTCGGAATCTCTTCCAACTGCTGGTTTAACAAGGTTTTGACGAACTACATTCGACGTTATACATAAAGAAACTATGCGCTATTACGATCCTCTGTTTTTTCACTTTCACGAATGATCTGCATCTCGTCTGATCCGCTACGGACAATAATGTGTACATCCCCGTCTTCAGGTACAATGTCCACGTAACGGTCTCCGCACGTATCTTTAGCTTCCCATTCGTTCAATCGAATGATCAATCCCAGGTGATGCAGACCCGGAGCAACGCGGAAGCGGGCTTCGGCGGCATTACCGACTTGTTCCAGCCGTACGGCTCCGTCCTCCATACCTGTGCCCCATACCCAGACATCCCAACCTTCATAATGCTGGTCTTCCCGTTCGTATCGAAGCGTGACGGTTCGCGAAATCTGTTTATGAATCGTTACGCCAAGCGTTGCCCGGATTCCTCCAGCTTCAGCAATAATATGGGTTACTCCTGGTGTCATCGCACGTACGATCCCTGCTGCACTCACCGCTGCAAGTTCTGGATGAGAAGAGCTCCAGCGTATATTCGAATCCTGAAGCGGCTGACCAAATTGATCCAGAACCAAGGCACGGAAGCGACTGATTCGAGTCATGTACATGACAGGTTCGCCCACAATTTCAATTCGTTCAGCATGACGATAATCAACTTGTAACATACAGCTTGCCGTTATGTCCCCACAGTGGACTGTAATCGAAGCTTCCCCTCGTTCCAGTGCATGGATTGTTCCATCAGGCTGGATCTGAATAATATCCGGATCAGAAGAAGTCCAGGTAACTGGAGCTTTTTCCACCACATTGCCAATGCTGTCCCGTACGATCGCTCGCAGTTGAGTGGTCTCCTTCGGACTATATACCTGGCGAGGAAAACTAATCTCCACTGTTGATGGTTCAGCGCCTCCAGCATGCTCTGTGTCATACAGTACCATTAAAGACCATCGTTCTACCTGAACAGTACCACGAACAGTCTCGATCACGTCTGTGCCTGCCTGATGATCATTGACTACAACATGCCAGTCCCCTTCCCCCAGGTCAACATGCTGCTCATGTTCCGTTCCGTTATAGATGACCATAATCTGATTCCAGGTGTCCTGATTCGCACCATTCTGAAGTATAAAGGCAACTACGTTGCCATCCGCACGAAAAACACGAAGGTGATTTCGTACCTGTTCAGCATCAATCATCCGAAAAGCGGGATGGGTTCGCCGCAAATGAATAAGACCACGATAGTAGTCAAACACCGGTCTGAACCGTGATTTGTTGGCCCATGTGATGGCGTTCACCGCATCCCCGCTCCGATAACTGTTATGATCACCGGCTTTGGATCTGAGCATCTCATCCCCTGAATGCAGAAACGGAATTCCCTGAGAAGTAAGCAGAATGCCGGAGGACAGTAACGAGCGACGAACCATCTCATGATTCAAAACATCATCTGCATCCACATACCGATATGGATCTGCTGCTTTTACCGCGGACTCAGCACTCCCTCCACCCACGGGCTGTCCGTCCTTCCATACGGGAAATCCTAACTCATGTCTAAGGTTCATTGTTGTCGCAATTTTATCCCACAGATTGAGATTGTCATGGGCAGTTACATAATTGACAACTTCCACAGGTGAAGATGTGAAATCATCCAGTGCTCCCGCTAATCCCCTAATAAGCTCATATTCCTGCCCTCCGGCACCCGTGACAAACCCTCTGCCACTACCATCACTATCACCCTTGATTGCACTGCGAAAATGATCATTAAATACTGCAAACCCCTGACCTCGCTGGGTTCCTTTTAACGTTTTGCGGTCCAAAGGTGAATCTCCACCCATCCAGGGTTCCCCATAGATCAGAAACGCCGGATCGATCTGTTCCTTCAATTCGCGTGTCAATTCATTCATCGTTTCCGTATCAATCAGGGCCATAAGGTCAAATCGAAATCCGTCCACATGATATTCTTCTGCCCAATATCGGAGAGAATCCAAAATATACTTTCGCACCATTGGACGTTCTGTTGCCAATTCATTGCCTACACCAGAACCATTACTGAGGGTGCCATCCTCCCGATAACGGTAATAATAGCCTGGTACAATCCGTTCAAAAGGTCCCTCTTCCACGCTATACGTGTGATTATAGACAACATCGAGTACAACGCGAATGCCTTGTCTGTGCAGCGATTGAACGAGTGATTTGAGCTCCCGAATTCGAACTGCAGGATCACAAGGGTCGGTAGCATACGAACCTTCGGGAACGTTATAATGCTGGGGATCATACCCCCAGTTGTATGGTGCTCTGACATTTGAACCCACTTCTGCCGTAGCAAGTTCATTCACCGTCTGATAATCCGCCACAGGCAGAAGATGTACATGAGTAACTCCCAGTTCGGCAAGATGGTCTACGCCAATACTATTGCCTGCTCTATCCGTCAGACCGGATGCCGTGAATGCCAGATATTTTCCCTTATACGGAATATCTGCATGTGGGTCTGAGGAGAAATCACGGACATGCAACTCATATAACACGGCATCAACAGGACGCAGAAAAGCAGGTTTGACATCCAGGTCCCAATCGACCGGATTGGTGGTCTCCGGATCTATAATAGCCGTTCGTTGCCCATTAGCTGTTACCGCTCTGGCATAAGGATCAACAACTACTTCAATCCGCTGATCATCATGGATAATTCGGTACATATAATAATGTCCTGCCCAATCGCCGCTGAGCTTCAGACTCCATATTCCGTCCGCATCACGTGTCAAGAAATGTTCCTGCCCATTTTCATGATCTTGTACTTTACCACTATCGTTGTAATGCCCTTCATCGTCAAAAATCAATATATAAACCTGTTGTGCCGTAGGTGCCCACAATTTAAAAGTACTTGCTGCACGAGTATATGTTAAGCCAAGATCGTTGCCTTCGTAACGAAAAGAAGTCCATTCCGGCATCGTTCCCACCGCCTTTATATCCATTGATTTCGTGTTGTCCCGATGTTACGGAGTGGGACGTTGTTTGTCAACCCGGGGTTGTCTGTACTCATCAATATCGGTCCAATTTGCATATTCAATTAGCAATCGCTTTCAAAATATAGGATATGAAAACAAGCGCCATAGATTGACAGCATTTGTACCTGTCCCGACAAAAAAAGTTTGGAATATACGAGAATAAATTGCAGGATGTCATTTGGTTGAGATTAAAATGCACCAACAGGTGCACAGTATAAAAAAGCTCCAGACATGACAATGTATAGCCCTGCGACCAAGGCATTGGTTTCTGACGCATCAACAAATCCCCTTTTCTTACGGGAAAGGGGGATTTGTTTTATCTCAATTTATTTGATTAGATTTGATTGGATATCTAGAACGTGGCCTTGTTATCGATTTTACTAATGCTTTGTTGGTACCCTTCAATTCTTGGCAAGCATTGCGTTCATTAGGAATTCGAATACATCACCGTTAGGGATATCGCATTCACATTTACCTTTCCATCCTGTATGGTGCGTATCGTATCAACGCCTGCTTGTCCTTTTTCTACAATCACATTCCATGTCCCTGTGGGGACAGATATGTCACGGTTTTCTTTTGCCGCGTTATAGATGACAACAATACGTTCCCATGAATCGCTGGCTGCTGTACCGTTCAGTTCATACGCTAACAGCCCATTACCTTTTTCGATTAAACGAACATGCTTCTCGATCTCTTCCCGTGTACGAAGCCGAAAGGCTGGATGTTCTCGCCGAAGACGGATCAGCCCACGATAATAATCAAATACCGGCTTGAACAGCTGCTTTTGCTCCCAATGTATGGCATTGACTACGTCTCCACTCTGGTGGCTGTTGGCGTCCCCATATTTGCTGCGAAGCAGCTCATCTCCAGCCGCGATCAGGGGAATACCCTGGGAGGTTAGAACGATACCATTGGCAAGCAGACAACGCCTAACGGTCTCATTCTCCAGAATGTGTTCCGGATCGATCTGCAGGTACGGCTTAGCCTTCTCTACGGCCTCTTCCACACTCTGGCATCCACGAATACTTCCATCCTCGTCATAGGTGAGGAAATTCAAGGTATCGTGGAGTCCTTGTGTACGTGCGACTTTGTCCCACAGGTTGAGATTATCATGTACTGTTACATAGTTAATCGTCTCGGATGGACCATCCGTAAAATCCTGAATGGCTCCCCGGACCCCAGTCCACAATTCGTCTTCTTTCCCGTCCGCGCCCGTCGCAAATCCCGTACCCATGCCATCGCTGTCTCCCTTGATCACTCCGCGAAAATTATCGTTAAACACAGCAAAACCCGCCCCGCGCTGCGTTCCTTTTAGGGTCATATCATCTCCAAGCGGCGAATCCAGTGCGCCCCATGGTTCACCATATAACAATATGGATGGGGATACTTCGGCGTGTAACTCCGCTGCAAGCTGTTTCATCGTAGTTGTGTCGATCAGACCCATCAGGTCAAATCGAAAACCGTCCACATGGTACTCCTCTGCCCAGTAACGGACCGAGTCGATGATAAACTTGCGAACCATGGTGCGTTCAGTAGCCACCTCATTGCCCGTACCTGAACCATTGCTGTAGGTCCCATCGGCGTTTTGACGATAGTAGTACCCTGGAGCAAGTTTTTCAAAAGAGCTGCCTGCCGTATCAAACGTATGATTATATACCACATCCATAATGACACCTATTCCCTTGTTATGAAGGGCAAGCACAATGGATTTGAACTCACGAATTCGTGTCTCCGGATCATCTGCACGTGATGCATAGGAACCTTCCGGTACATTGTAATGGAGCGGATCATATCCCCAGTTATAGTTGGAGGCATCAGACGTATCACCATCCACCCTGGATTCATCCACCGTCGCAAAATCAAATACTGGGAGCAGATGCACATGGGTAATCCCGAGTTCAACCAAATGATCGATCCCCAGTGTGTTGCCCTCCGAATCACGCAGACCCGTCTCGGTAAAAGCCATGTATTTGCCTTTATTCGTTATACCAGATGATGGGTGAATGGAAAAATCACGTACATGCAGTTCGTACAGGACTGCATCTACAGAACTGGTCAATTCCGGGCGAATATCCTCACTCCATCCCTTCGGATGTGTCTGCTCCAGTCTCACAATTACACCCATTTCTCCATTCATGGTCACTGCTCGGGCGTAGGGATCTACAGCAGTAGTTGAATGTCCATCTTCGAAAGTAGGCTTGTACATGTAACGGTAGCTACTTAAATCACCTTCCAGTTCCATAACCCAGATGCCTTGTTCTTTCTTTTGCATAGGTAGCGCCTGCTGTTTCCGTTGATTGGGCTCTTCCTCCGGGCTCCCCCCTGTCAAAGGTGGGTACAAAAGTAGTTCCATCTGAACAGCTAACGGTGACCAGACTTTGAAGTGACAGGTTTGTGCTCCAAATGTGACACCTAAATCTCTTCCTTTGTATGTATCTTCTGAAATCAATAGTTCCTGCTTATCCTCTTCAATCATATGTGTTGTTCCCCTCTCGTTGAGAAAATTGATGAACATGGATGGTACGAGTGCTCCTTACCCTTTATACCCGTTCTGCTACCCAACCATAATCCGAATTACACAAAAGAAGACAAACGTCATGTAGATTCACATGACGCCTGCCTTCTTTATGGGTAAAACGATATCTCCCTAATGCGGTACCTGGGATTGGAAATCATTCCGGCTGGATTGATCGGCGTGGTACAAAACCACGTCCCCATCTTGCATCGGCCAGCTTTTTCCCTGACCATCTACCGGGCTGTTATCAAAACCTTCCATTTGCCATTGATTCATCAACGGTGCATGAATATATTGCAGATGCGGTGCACTCGTATTGCCACTGCGCAATGTTTCGATATTGAAGTTAACCACAATGTAACCGTCCCTCAGAAATACCATTGCCTTCTCATCCAACTGGTTTTGTCTGGAAAGCGACTCGAGATCGGTTCCTTTGGGTACAGCATATACATCTGCTGGCAAGCTATATTCCCCATACCAGCGCTGAATCGCTGCATTCGCCCGATCCACATTAACACTGGAGGGAATATCTGCTTTTGGGCCAATGAGTGTACGGATCTGTGAAGGAAGAATCATCCAGTCATAACGACCTACCCACGTTTTATGATGAGAGGTCTGATCCACGAAACGAACCATATGTTCCGCCATTGTACCCTGATTGCGTTCCTCCGCCGACAGTTCATAGGTATACTGATAACGCGCTGTATCACCTAACTCCGTACCGGGGACATTCCGCAACCGTGAGTTCAGGACAACAAAGCGTTTTTCTAAATCTTGTGCCGATCCGATACGAATGAGTCGTTCCTGTCCTCGATGGTAGTATAAATCCACTTCTTGCCGGGTGGTGCCATCTTTACTCACAAAAGAGAACGTCGGCGTGATTCGGATACCATCCTGTTTCCCAAACATATTACCCTTGGTTTTCAGATCAAACTTGAAATGGTAACCCGTCTTCACTGCAGCATTTCGGAACCCCTGTACCGGATGACTACCGGGACGAATAGGCAGGACATAGGGAGCCAAATTACCTCGGGGATCTCCGTCTATACTGTTTCCTCCGATCCAGTAGCTCACACCCGTTGGTTCGGGGCTGCCCATCCGCTTACGGAACACGTTCTCCCAGTTGTAGTCTGAAATATCGGTGATGTGAAAATCATACAATCGTCCGATAACCTCTACAGCAACGGTATCTGCTGCGACATGATGGGTCAGATTGGTGTTGGCATCCTGTTGTTCTGTGAAGTTTGCAGGTGCATTTTCGGCGATATTTCGAAACTCGACCTGGTAATTCCCTTCATCTACCCATACAGGGAGATAAAAAGGAGTGTCCATCTGATTTACCGGAATATCCACCCATGTCATGGCCGGAATAAACTGACTTCTGGAACCGTTATAGACATCAAATGGGAAACGAACCTGTTTGATCCGGAAATATTTCGCATAATCATGGTTTCCATAACCAGGGTAACTCGCTACATCCAGATGCTGCCCTGAAGTTGGGATGCGTACAATAAACGGACGCTCTAAAATAAGTGCAGCTCTTGTCGGATCAGGCGTGGTCTTCTGGTTATGCGGCTGATCATCTGACACCCAGGCATAGTTCACAACTGGAGTATGTACTGTCACCGAGTTGATGCCCAGAATGGGGAACTTCTGATCCTGACCTCCGTTAACATTACCAGGGAGCAGTCCATACGTTATCTCACCCGTGGTTGGCTGGTTAGCTTTGTTCATCAATGTGTTCTTGATCGTCAGACGGTTCTGGTACAGAACAATATCCCCAATCATGCCAGGCTGGGGGATACTTCCCGGTTGCGGAGCGGTTTTGGTCACAGGAGCAGGATCCATAATTGTCGCTCCATTAAAGGTTACCTTGTCGTTATTAACGGTGTTCTCTCTAACTTCCGCTTCAGCTTCAGATTGAAACAATGACGTTTCATCTGGCGTAGAGGGTTCAGTAGAACCACCCGGAACCCCTTTGATGCCAAGATCAATTTCTCGACATGGCGCAGGTTTCACATGATTGGTAACCGCAGTATCCATAGCCGATTGCAAAGTCGGTGCTGTATATGCATTGGGCGTCAGGGTCACGGTGTCGCCATAACCGCCTAGCGCATAGTTAGATACCTTGGCCTCATTTAACTTGTATACCTCCAGGTTATCGATCTGCCAATAGCTATATGTCCGTGTTACTTGCATGGTTTTATCCCCAGGCACATCACGTTCTCTTGGCTGAGGAGGTGTCCCTGGATCACCCTCACCACTAGATGCTCTTCCTGGGATCGTCCAGGTTTTATGATAAACCCTTTTCACTTTAACGGTGTAAGTGACCGTTCCTGTCATGTTAACCCAACGGTGCTGAAACAGATATTCCTTGGCCAAGATATTGGCATAGAGATCTTCCGAAGTTGGAATACCACGGGTAACATCGAACTTCTCAGATCCCCGCTCGTCTGCCTTCAACACACCCCGAACAGACGGGTCCATAACCGATGCTTCAATAACCGTACCTCTACTCGGTGGGCTGATGGTCACAGGGCAAGTGTTCGCAGGGTCACCCCCCGGATCACCATCATTACCACCTTCTCCATTATCCGTGCAGTCCTTCACTTCAAGCACCTGAGTCCCTTGTTCATCCAGTTGCTGAGCAGAATCAAGAAAATGAGCTTTGATGGTAGTGCTACCCACGATCCCTTTTGTCGTGATTTTGCCATCAGCGCCGATTGTTGCCACAGCCGGATTCGAGCTTTGCCACGTCAATTTGGGATGAGCCGTCAGTTTATGAACAGAGCGATCCAGTTTGGTTAGAACTGCTTCTGCCTGTAGTGATGTCGTATTGGCTTTACAAGCATTCGGCAAATTCACCACGAGTCCTGGCTCAGACGTAACGGTTATGGTGGCTGTATCCGAGATCAGATATGTACCATTGTTCCAGATTGCACGCACAGTGACCGTGCCCGGACTTTCGGCCGTTAACATCCCTGTTTTCAACTCTATACTCGCAATTGTCTCGTCAGAAGAAAACCATTTGATCTCTGCTTCCCTGCGGGATACGTCAATGCCCCCACCAAAAGCTGTCGCACCATAACCTTTCGTCTTAACCTTGGCTTCCATCTGCTGGGTTTTCCCTATGGTAAGGGTTGAATCTGGGGTTACATCGATTTCTTTTTCTTCAACCAGATCACCTTCCCAGATGATGTCCATGGGCGTAAAATAAGAAGCATTATATTTAGGACAGCCCGCCGTTGTTTGCCCACCATTTGCGAATGGACTCTTCTCGGTTGGTATATGGTACCCTCCAGTAATTGTTCTTATTGCAACAATTGTTGAAGGAAAAGGTGGGGTAGGGTCTCCCACACCAGTATATGAATCTTGATCTGCTCTCCCCTGATAATTAACATCATGGATTCGGACATTAAAAATACTTGAGTCATCGACTCGTCTGGAATTATAATCAGGCCAGTTTTCTGCAGGCCATCTACTGAAATCTACACTATCCGGAACTTCTGTAGCAGCAGGAAATGGACTGGAACAACTCCCTGCATTATTCGCATAAGTTGGTCCCCCAGCATGGTCAGCTCTAAATTGTCCGCTATCCACTTGGTACCAATATACCCCTGGCCTCCCTACAGTAGGAGTGGCTAATATTGTAACCTTCCGAGGGTTTTTCATAGATTTAGGTCCATACTCATCTGTAGCAGCATGAACAACGTTCATAGGTAAGTACAAAGCTAACAATAATAATATTTGTGAGATAAATATACTCACTAAAATAATAGTAGAAAAATAATTAAGCTTTTTCATTACAACTTGCTCACCATCCTGATAAGGCTACCTTTGAATTTTAAATTCTCCTTCTGCATCTGATTTCAAAAAATAAGACCAAGATTTATTCCTTAAAGTCGATGTAGTCCAAAATCTTTTCTGTAATCCTTTTTTTATAAGTTCTCCTGAGTCCATAGGAATTGTCACATTACTTTGTTTCTTAGCCAAGTCTAAATCAAGACGATTAAATTGTATTAACGAATCCGATAGACCTTGGTTAAATGTAATTAAATTCGAGGCTTCTAAGTTAGATGTAAATGACACATCTGCAAAAGTCCTATAGGAGCCACTTGCGTACTTATCCGGAAGAAAGAGCTTCGCGTAAATACCCTTCGACTTATTTTGAGTAGCGTCTACAACGATAAAACGATGAATTTTTAATACACCGGATTTATTGCTTAAATTGATATTCCCTTTGGATAAATCGGATATCATGATCGAACCTGAACTATACTTATAATTACTAATGGTCGTTAAATTCGTACCCGTCGTGCCGACCTCTCTCATCTCATTCAGGTCGCTGTACTTCCCGGCATCCGTGCCCTCTACGTCCATATAACGCAGTAAAATGGCCGATACTTCTGCACGAGTGGTTGAATCCGCGGGTTTTAATGTGCCATCCTGGAATCCACCGACAATACCTGTCCCACGAACGAGAGCAAGATACGGAATCTGCTCAGCACGAATGGTGCCGCGGTTCACTTCCGGTGTAGGAAGTAGCGTATTTTTTGTATCGTTAAAAGCATCCTGAAAACTGGTTCCGGACTTGATCAGTCCATTTGCAATCCATTTCATCATCTCGTAACGTGTCAGTTCCGCATTTGGATTGAACCCTTTGGCATAATCATCAGCGTTAATGAACCCTTGTCCGACAAGCTGGCTAACCGCCGCTTCCGACCAATGTCCCTTGAGATCAGCAAAGGGATTCTGTCCCTCTACCTTCTCCAGTCCAGTCGCGCGGGCGAGTATGGTCGCATATTCCCCACGCGTGATTTTGCCATTGGGACGAAACGTTCCGTCCTGGTAACCTGAGATCAGATTTTTTTCATAAGCTTTGGCAATTGTCGCTTGAGCCCAGTGGCCCTTGATATCCTTGAACTTGCTAAGGGCAGTATCACTTGTTCCCGATGCAGCATTCGCTGTTGACGTCAAATGTACGGGTCCAACGAGCAATAGTGTTCCTACCAATACAGCTGTCGTTAACAACCCGACGATCCAACCGTTCCGTTTTTTCTTCTTCTCGTGTCCTTTGATCTGCTTCTTCAATCTACTCACGCTCCTATGTACCTTAGTATGGGGATGCTTTGCTTGGTCAACCTAGTCACTTCTCTTCATAACCAAAACCTAAATTTGCCATAATAATCAATATTCTACCATGTTGTACTAGGCTATTGGTATTATTTTTCGTCCATCCCCATCACGTTAAGGCGTGCGCCCCTCCTTCCAGAGACCCACTTCATTCGCCTAAAACACAAAAAAAGGCCATGAATCCGCAGATTCATAGCCTTATGCTTTAAGGGTGTGGTCTTTCTTATGATATTGAAAAATGAACTCACTCATAGAATAAACCATATCATTCCATTTGATCAACCTTTTTTATTTCCCCCAGCTTTATTTTCCGTTTAATTCTTTGTAGGATGCTTCCAATTCCGTGATCAATTGATCACCACCGGCTTTTCTCCAGCTTGCGATTTCCTGCTCCCAACCTGCATCATCGATTTTACCCATAATGTACTTGGTCTGCGCATCCCAGATCATCTGATCCAGCTCCTGACCACGCTCGGTATAGATTGCCGAAGACAAGGTGAGTGCCGGATTGGCGATGGCGTATTGCTCATTCTCACGCGCCATCTTTGTACCTTTCATACCAATGGGAACATCAACCAGTTCAGGTACATTATAACCTTCAATGCTTAACAGATTATCTCGATATGGCTTCACTTCACGCTGATAAGCGTCAAAATCTTTGAGTTCGGTTTTCCCATCAGCAGTCTTGCTGTAGTGCACATCGAGCAATCCACGGAGCTGCAACGCACTTAATTCCTCATCCATCAACTGATCCAGGAACGTGAGAACCTGCTTCAATTGCTCCTCATCCGTAACGGATGCCTTCGGGATGACCAGCATTCCGTAGTTCCCTGGTTCTCCGGCGATGCGAATACCATCGGTTCCCTGGAACGGAGCCACATCAATTTCTCCATCCGGAGCGTTAGGTGTAAGCCGCTGCTGAGAGGACTTTCCGTTCTGAGCCACACCGTTAAGCTTCATGCCAACTAAGCCGGAATCCATTTTTTTGTCCGCATCAGAAGGGTCCAAGGCAGGGAAATCACTATTAATCAGTCCCTCGCTGAACAGTCGCTTGAAGAGCTTCATTGTATCCACATATTCGGTGGTCAAGAACTCCGGGGTCAGTTTCCCGGCATCATCCACACCCCATTTGTTGACGCCCCCAATACTTACAGCAATCCGCGTCAGTGGGGACGAGACACCCTCATTATACTTTTTGAAAAGCAGTGCACCGTACGTATCTTCCTTACCATTCCCGTCAGGGTCATCCTTACGAATAGAGCGCATCACTTCATACCAGTCATCCAGCGTTTTTGGTATATCCAGCTTCAACGTATCAAACCAGTCCTTGCGATATACGATCGCAGTCCGTCCAATATCCCGGAAGTTCGGAATACCGTAGACCTTGCCTTCAATTTTGATATTGTTAAAATAAGCTTCAGATTGGGCAGACAGGTTCTTATAATCCTTCAAGTAAGGCCCCAGTTCCCAGAACAGTCCCGTTTTGGCGGCATTAAATGTGGTCGGTACATAATTCACACGCATAATGGTCGGCATCTCGCCTGAAGCAACCATAACATTCACCTTATCATCAAAAGCAGACTGCGGAATCCACTGTACATTGACATCCGTATTTGTATATTCCTCAATCTTCTTTTCAATCCCGTTCTCCTTGGCCGGTATATCTCCTACCTGCATTAAAGAGATGGAAATGGGAAGTTTACCTTCCCCTGCAGCAGGTGCTTTTTCTCCCCCGCAACCTGCAAGCAATCCAGCGGACATTGCACCAATTACAACGATTCCGCCTAAACGGGACATTGGACCTTTTGGACTCATGAACCATCTCTCCTTTTGGATAAGGTTATGTACATAGACCACTCCGATGACAGAACAACCTTCAGATCGCTGTTATCCCCAGATTTTTTGATTCCCTTTTAAAAAGGGGAAAATCCGGGGATAAAGGCGAACGCTTCGCTTCCTCAGATTATTTCTGCCCTCTCCGTTCTCATGTACATGTTAGTTGGACTTGTAAAGTTCAATCTCCACTCCCGCCAAAATGAACGGAGCGACCGACTTTGGATCATTGATCCGAATGGACTCAGTCACATAATACTCATAGGACCCGTCACGATACGGGCTTCCTCCAAGACCGGCTCCGCCATTACACTGCGTCAAGGACAGCACGCCTTCACGGTCCGTTTGCAGCAGATGCTGTAGCAGACCCTGATACCCTTTTTCCGCAACCGCTTTGAACTTGCCACTCAGATATCCTTTACGCACACCTTTGGCCATTGCATAGACAAACATCGAGGTCCCGGAAGCCTCCAGATAGTTCCGCTCACGTCCCGGTTGATCCAACAAATGTGGCCATAGTCCGGTCTGCTGATCCTGCACATGCACTAGTGCGTTGGCTACCCGTTCGAAGATACCCACAATCTGCCCGCGCTGCGGATGATCTACCGGCAGATAATCCAAGGTATCCACAACCGCCATCACATACCAGCCCATCGCCCGACTCCAGACATGTGGTGAACATCCCGTCTCACCCGAACTCCAGCGCTGCTCTTTGCTCTCATCCCAGGCATGGTACAAGAGACCACTACGCGGATCACGTGTACGTTGCTCCACCAGCAAGAGCTGCAGAGCCGCCTTGTCAAACCACTTCTCTTCACCCGTCACTGCGCCATACTGGGTCAGATACGGAGTAGCCATGTACAATCCATCCAGCCACATCTGGAAAGGGTAAATCTTTTTGTGCCAGAACCCGCCTTCACTCGTATGTGGCTGTCCCTTAAGCTGAGTCATCAGCAACTCCGCAGCTTTGCGATACTTCTCTTCTCCCGTTTTCTCGTGCAACAGAAATAGTGATTTCCCCTGATTGATCTGATCCAGATTATATTCCTCGATCGTATAGGAGCGAATGGAGCCATCTTCCTGAACAAAATGATCCATCAGCTCACGGATATAGTCAAAATATTTTTGCTCCCCCGTGTGCGTATACAGCTCCTCCAGCGCTTTCAGTAAGCAGCCGTTCTCATAATGCCAAGTGGCGTACAACTCATGGTTGCGATAACTTTCCATGAATTGCTGTGCCATGCGCACCGATGTGAGTTGAAGTGTTTCCTTCATGATCAAGCCTCCGCTTCCGGCTCTTTATTGAGCCTGTTTTTTGTAATCTTCGGCATATTCCTCACGAATCTTGTTTCCACCAGCATTGCCCCAATTCTCGATTTCCTTTTCCCAGCCACTTTGATCGATCTTGCCCATAATGTATTTGGTTTGTGCATCGGCAATCACCTGATCCAGATCCGCCCCACGGTCACCATACGTTGGAGAATATAACGTCAGCGCAGGGTTTGGCACAGCGTGCTCCGCCAGTTCCTTGGCAAGTGCCGTACCTTTTTCACCCAGTTCGGTATCCTTCAATTTCGGTACGTTATACCCTTCGACATAAGGAAGATTATCACGGTAAGGTTTCACTTCACGCTGGAATGCATCGAAGTCACTCATCTCCACCTGATCTTCGCCCACTTTGGTGTAATGTTTGTCTTCCATACCACGCATCAACAGGGTCGCCATCTCAGGGTCCATCAGTTTATCCAGGAAGGAGAGCAGGTTTTTGAGTTCTTCTTCCGATTTCACCGTTGACTTAGGGAATGCCAGAATGCCGGAGTTACCCGTCTGTCCTGCAACACGATCTCCGTTCGCTCCAAGCAACCCAGCGATATCTACCACACCATCCGGATTGTTTTTGGACAGACGTTCTTGCTGACTTTTTCCGTTCTGAGCAACACCAACACGGATACCAACAACACCAGAATCATACTTTTTCTCCGCTTCCGTAGAGTCGAATACAGCAAAGTCTTGGTTCAGCAGTTTCTCATCGTACAAACGTTTCAGCAGATCCAGCACCTGCATATATTCCGGTGTCATGAATTCCGGCGTGAAGCTGCCATCATCTTCGACCTTCCACTTGTTAGGTGCACCAAAACTTACGCCAAGGCGCGTCGTGAAGGAATATTGATCCTCATTATATTTTTTGAAAAGCATCAGTCCAAACGTATTATCCTGACCATCTCCATCCGGATCGGAGGTTGCCAGTGTTTTGATCGTTTCATACCATTCATCCGGTGTGGCTGGCACCTTGAGATTCAGCTTCTCGAACCAGTCCTTGCGATAGATCACTGTAGCCCGCGCAATATCGGAGAAAACAGGAACCCCGTAGATTTTGCCCTCTACCTTGATGTTGTCAAAAAAACGTTCGTTCTGTGCCGACAGATTTTTGTAATCTTTCAGCAAAGGTCCCACTTCCCAGAACACGTCATTACGCATCGCGCTGGTCACGGTAGGGTTATACTGCACTTTCACAATTTTTGGCATATCACTTGAAGCGATCATCACGTTAATTTTGTCATTGTAGGCCGAAGCCGGAATCCACTGGATATCCAGTTTGGTATTGGTATACGCTTCAATCTTTTGCTGAACTTCATTACCTTTGCTTGGCACATCACCCACCTGTGCAATGGCTATGGACACATTTTGTACGCCGCCCTCGGCAGCCTGACCCTCGTCTGATCCGCATCCTGCCAGCAAACCTGTCACCAGTGCCAGTGTGCTCAAGACAGCTACGGCTTTCTTTTTTGTTGCTTTCATAACATGAAAACCTCCCTTTTTTATGCAGTCATAGTGAACTGACTTTGAACCATGTGCCGACTCAACCTTTCACCGAACCCAGCATCACGCCTTTTGCAAAGTGCTTTTGCAGGAATGGATATACCAGCATAATCGGGATCGTGGAGAACACGATAACGGCCATGCGAATGGTAAGCGGCTGGATCTCGGTCTCTTCGATACTTGTGTCTCCGATTCGGCTCTGTGCCAGAATGACAATCTCACGTAGCCAGACTTGGACAGGCCACTTCTCACTATCGTTGATATAGATAACAGCGCTGAAGAAACTGTTCCAGTGGGCCACCGCGTAAAAGAGTGAAAATGTCGCCATGGCTGGCATGGACAATGGCAGTACAATCCGGAACAATACGCTGACATCGTTACATCCATCAATTTTGGCTGCATCCTCCAGTTCATCGGGAATGGCTTGGAAGAAGTTTTTCAGTACAATCAAGTTAAATGCACTAATAGCAGTAGGTAACATCAGTGACCACAACGTATCCGTCAGGTGCAAGGATTTCACGACAAAGTATGTTGGAATCATCCCTCCACTGAAGAGCATCGTGAACAATACACCGAGCAAAATGGGCTGGCGTCCACGCAAATATCTTCTGGAGAGCGGATACGCCATAAGTGATGTAAACAGCAGGTTAATGAAGGTACCGATCACGGTAATATAGACCGATACACCCAGACTCCGAATCAAAGTATCTGTAGAGAAAATGTAACGGTACGCAGCCAGAGAGAACTCTTTTGGAAAAAGAATGAATCCTCCCTTAGCCACTTCATGCGGACTGGTAAACGAGACGGCCAAAATATAAATGAACGGGATGACCGTCACGATTCCAATCAACAGCAGCAATCCATGATTGAGAAAATCAAAGATCCGGTTGCCCCACGTTTTATCCTGTTGCATCTTAATGTTCACTCCTGTCTGGTGAAGAACGTCTACACCCGAGGGTTAGTAGACGCCTTCCTCCCCGAATTTTTTGGCCAGCGTATTGGCACCAAGAACAAGCGCCAGCCCGACAACCGATTTGAACAACCCGACAGCAGCGCTGTAACTGTACTGTGCCTGGGTAAGACCCTTCGTGTACACGTAGGTATCAAATACCTCGCCCACATCCCGATTTGTCGGAGTTAGCATCAGGAAGATCTGTTCAAAGCCTGTATCCAGGAAATTGCCCAGACGCAGAATGAGCAAAATGACGATGGTACTGCGAATGGCCGGCAACGTAATGTGCCAGGTTTGGCGCCACCGATTGGCACCATCAATCCGTGCAGCTTCATAGAGCTGTGTATCCACACCGGAAAGCGCCGCCAGGAAGATAATTGTGCCCCAACCAACTTCTTTCCAGATGGATTGTCCAACAATCATCGTTCGGAACCAACCGGGTTCAAGCAGGAACGCCACTTTTTGTCCAGTCAGGTTATAGAGCAATTCATTAATCGCACCACCCTCAGTTGTGAACAGCATGTAGAACACACCGACAACAACAACCCAGGAAACAAAGTGTGGAACATAAACAAGAGTTTGTACAAATCGTTTGAAGCGTTCACGGCGAACTTCATTCATCATGAGTGCCAGTACAATTGGCAGTGGGAAAAAGAACACGATGTTATAAATGGCAAGTAAAAACGTATTTCGAAATAATGTCCAGAACTGCGGTTCTCCGAAGAAACGCTGGAAATGTTTGAACCCTACCCAGTCACTTCCCAAGATGCCCTTGTAAGGCGTGTAATCCTGAAAAGCCATCGTGATGCCATACATGGGTATGTATTTGAAAATAACAAAGTAAAGCACACCCGGTATTAACATGATATACAGCCACCGGTTTTTGATAATGTCCCTCCACAGCAGGTTTTTGTCACTGCGGGTAGCGGGCCGTGTTCGAGCCGCCGTTTCGGCTTTCATATTGTCTTCCTCCCCACATTGGAAACGATTACAAAATATCACTTCCTGAATTCATGTCTTCATTGTGGAGGATAAACGAATGACTGGCTATCGTCTCGTTTTAGCCTTTTGTTTTTCCTTATGTAGCAAGGGTTTAGCTCATTTATATCACAGAGTTCAAAGGCGCAATGAACTGCTTTCAACCTCTATATTCCTGTCTTAACTTCATAGAGAAAAGTGGTCTTCTTCCTTCATCCAAACATAAAAAAGCCTGCCTGCCATGGCGGGCAGAGCAGGTTTGTTTTATCGCTGCTGCTCCCGGTACTTGCCGGGGGTGGTTCCTGTGATTTTGCGAAATGTACGGATAAATGCGGTTGGGTTGGTATAGTTTAATTTCTCGGCAATCTCCGATATTTTAAGATTTGTTGTTTGCAGCCATGTCTTTGCTTTTTCCATACGATACTCTGCGAGATATTCCGTAAAATTGACTCCTGCTTCCTTCTTGAATACCCGACTTAGGTAAACAGGGTGAAAATTAAGCTCAGCGGCACAGGCTTCCAGCGATAATTCACGATCATAACGTTCCTCAATCAAACGAATCATACGTCTCGCAATATTCATGTATTGGGACTCTTCCTGCTCTCGCCAGAAACGGATGACGGGCAAGAACAGCCGCTTGCGGAACCAATTGGTCATTTCGTCCAATGTGGACAACTTCAGCAAATGTGACATCGATGCTTTTTCACCCAGTACTTCAGCTACATCCCCGCCCTGCTCCTGCACAAGCTGATATACACGAGACAATAACTGAACCATAATGACGGGGTATTCACTGAAATGAAGCTTTTTGTCTGCAAGCAGTCCCAAATATTGCTTAAAGTAGGCGTCCGTTTTCTCTTCATCTCCTTGCTTGAGCGCAGAAGCGAGCTGATCCTCGATCATACGTAACTGGGTATACAACGCGGCCTCCATCTGACCACGTGGCTGAATATCCTCGTAATGCAAAATAATACGGCTGCCCAGACTTACCCTGCCCTGCAGAGCTTCTCGGCTCTCTTGAACCGCTCTTGGCGTATCTCCGATACAAGCGTAAGAACGACTGATGCCAATACTTACGGGCAGATTCAGGTAGGTCACGACACGTTCGCGAATCCAGTCTGCCTGGGTATGCATCCATTCCTTCAGCTGCACCTCATCCGTGAGTTCGGAGGCAAGAACGGTGACCTGAGCATCATCCAGCATGACTGGGGTGAACCGAACTGCCGAAGGGAGGAGCTCACCTACCATATTGTTGACAGCAAACAGCAGCAGATCGCGATCCTGTTCCTCATATCGGGTCCCTTCCAAGGTATCGATCTGGAGCATGAGTACACCAAGACTCGCCCACCCTGTCGGGAAATCGTACAATTCTCCCTGATATCTGAAATCTTCTTCCGAGATTTTACCTGTCAGCAGTTTGGTCATAAAAAACTCCTGGAGGTGCACGTGCTGCCCCTTCATCTGCTCACGCATCGTTTTCTCCGAACTGAACAAGGTTGACAATTGCTCCTCAATATAGATAAATTCATCCTGACGACGTCCTGACGGAGCAACTGGGGAATCCAACCCCTTCGTAAATTGCAGCAGTCTGGAGATCGGGGAGTACATCCGCCGACTGCCGTATATGGCGAACAATCCCGTTACACATAACATGACCAGTGTAGCGATACCGGTAACCAATGCAATTTTCTGTGACTGGGCCGTAATCTGTCCAAGAGATACAACGGACACGTATAACCAGCCATTGAGCGGAGATTGCCTATAGCTAACCGCCACTTGATTACCTTCCACCTCCGCACTGAAGAAACCCTCTGGCTGGCCCGTCGTTTGCACCATTTCCTGAATTTCCTTATTCAGCCCGTCATATTTCCCGCCTTGCTGCATATCGTTCAGAAAATACTTCTGCTCCCGATCCAGAACGTACATATCTCCAGAATTCGTATTTCGGCTCAAGTATGTACTCAGTTCCGTATCGGCGATATCAATTACAAGAAATCCCTTTGGTTTCACATTGGTTGGTATCATCGGGATTTTGAATACCATACTGACCACATTATCCGATGATATAAGAGCAGGTGCCTGTTCGGGTGTTAGTTCACCCATACCTGCTGACACAGGTACACTTTCTTTGGCTGAACTGGCATTCTGAGTGACCCAGAACAGGCTGTTGGTATAACTTAGGTAGGAGCCAATTCGGTCTCGAATGCTGAAATCATCCAATTTGCCAAAAGAACGCATCGAAACGACCCAATCTTCATCCAGATTAACCAGATAGGCTTGGTCAATGTTCGTAACCGCTTGCAAGTTGTTAAAACCGGAGGTCAGATCACGAATCTCCTGAAACTCGCTGCTGTCTAGTGGTTTCTTCATCGCTTGTAGTACCAAGGGCGAATTAACATACTGGATGGAGGATAATTGCAGGCTGCGCAGAACTTGTTCCACCCTCATTTGGGTCTGATGCAATATCTGAAGATTGCTCTCACGCACTTTCTGTTCAATGTCACGTGATGCAATCGTATACGAGACCGAACCAATAACAATGACCGGAAGGGCTCCGAGGATCAGGGTAAAACAGAGCAAACGCAGTAAATACTTCGGCAAGAAGAGCATCCTCCTTTATACGTATGTTTATTAAAATAAATCGCTTTCATTGGATTAATTTACTATTGTTATTTTAAAACCCATTCTTATTCAAGTCCACTCATTTATTCTAAAGGTTGACTTCAAACCAATTTCCAGTTTATATTGGTTGCATATTCCTCAATCAAAGGAGAGATTTTTAATGTCGGTGAATGTTCTTAACTAACCAAGTTTCATATTCAGGAGTTTGGCCTTTCATTGCGCTTGTGCCCATATGGCATACGTGTATTTCATGATGCGCCAGATCCCTGTACTTAGTTAAGAACAGCGGATATCATAAATCGCCTCCGGGATTGTAATTGTCCGGGTCTATTTCCGCGCTGTGTTCAGCGCGGATTTTTTAATATAGACCTGTAGTGGACTTGGCTTTCCCATACGTTTAGGGCGGAGAATGACGTTTGTTCATTCTCCGCCCTTTTTGCGTTTTCCAGGAATATGTTTCAGCGCGTCAACTGAAATCCCAATTCAAAGTCAAGGAGAGATTACGCATGAATGAGAACACATTAAACAGTTTGGGCTATCCACAAATTCAAAAAAACGTTGCAGACTGCGCCCTGTCTTATCTGGGCAAACGTTATGCCAGAGAACTAAAACCGATGGTAGATGCTCACCTTATTCAGATTCGTCTGGAAGAAACAGCAGAAGCGGCTGCGTTGATTCGCTTCGGGGCCAGCATCCCCCTCCCTTCACTCGACGGAATGGAAACCATTATGGATCTGCTTGGCACCGGTTATCTATTCAGTGAACGCGATTTCAGTCATCTCGCTCAGTTCCTGCGGAGCTGTGCACAACTCATGAAATACATGGAGGGTAAATCTGGGGCCGCTCCCACCGTCAGTCGTTATGCAGCATCCATGATTCTGATCGAACCTTTGCTGAGTGAGATCGAGCGCTGCATCCATAGTGGACGCATTCAGGATCAGGCGAGCAAGGAACTGATTCGAATTCGTAAAAAAATAACGGTGAATGCGGAACGCATGAAACGAAAACTTGATTCTCTAGTGAGTAAACATCGCTCCATTATGCAGGAACATGTCATCAGCCAACGGGGAGGAAGAACGGTTCTGCCCATTAAGAAAGAGTTCCGTAAACAGGTGAAAGGCAGTGTTCTGGATGAATCCGGAAGCGGGCAAACCGTATATATCGAACCTGTTGAATTAGTAAGTTTACAGATGGAATTGGCCGCTCTACAAGCGGAGGAGTCCCGAGAGGAGATGAGAATTCTCGGTGATTTAACCTCCCTGGCCGAATCGTATAACCGTGAAATCGCTCTGAACACCGAAACGGTAGGTGTGCTGGACTTCCTGTTTGCCAAAGCCAAATATGCGGCCACCATGGATGGGCGTACCGTTCGAGTCAATACACAGGGCCACATTAACCTTCAACGTGCACGTCATCCGTTCATGGGTTCTTCCATGGTTCCCCTTGATTTTGCAATCGGCAAAACGTACTCGTCGCTCATTATAACGGGCCCGAATACCGGGGGTAAAACGGTCGCACTCAAAACACTTGGTTTGTTAACCCTGATGATGCAATCCGGTTTGCTTATTCCGGTAGAGGATGGTGGCGAGATGGCCGTTTATAACGAGGTAGCGGTTGATATTGGTGACGGACAGAGTATGGAACAAGCGCTCAGTACATTCTCTGCACATATTCGCAATATGATTGGCATACTGGAACAGGCTGATACCTCAACTCTGGTGCTCATTGATGAGATGGCTTCCGGCACAGATCCCGGTGAAGGTGTTGGACTTTCTATCGCCATGCTGGAGGAACTTCACAGCCGCGGAGCAACCGTTGTGGCGACAACACATTTTGGTGAGATCAAACATTTTGCAGCTGCCACGCCAGGATTCGAAAATGCCCGTATGGAATTTGACACCGTTTCTCTCCAGCCGCTGTATCGATTGCGTATCGGAGAAGCTGGTGAAAGTTACGCCTATTCCATCGCATTGAAGCTAGGCATGCCACAGCGAATTATCGAGCGATCCAAGTCCCTGTCAGATCAAAGCATTTCAAGAGATCGTACATTCGTGTTCACGTCACCTCCTTTGGAAACTCCGGCCCTGACGCCTGCTCGTTCTGGTACAGAATCAGTCAGCCCAGCAGAGTTATCCAGGAGGAACCAGTCGAAGCAGTCAAAGGATTCAATCGCTCTCCACAAAAAGACAACAACCAGAGAGTCTGATTCTCCTGCTCCTGCCAAAACGTTTCGCAAAGGAGATCGGGTGTATGCGGCCTATCTTAATCAGTCAGGTATCGTCTGTGATGTGGAGGATAGCCGTGGAAATATCGGGGTCATGCTACGTGGACGCAAAGTCAAAATTCATAAGAAACGCCTGACCCTGCATATATCTGCCAATGAACTTTATCCGGGTGACGATTATGACTTGGACATTGTGCTAGAAACAAAGGAAAATCGAAAGAAACGTAAGTTGATGGAACGCAAACATGTGGAAGGCCTCCAAATTGAATTGCCGCCTGAAGAATAGCCGATGGAGAAACAGATGTGGTGAACTGGAAGTCATATATACAGAGTGAAATCCATAATCACCAGCACATTTCTGTTATACTGGGACCAGTATGTTCAACTTCAGCTCGTAGCTATTGTACAGGGAGGGAAGACCGAATGTCTGCAGAACAAGACGATCAAGAGCACATCCATATCGATGTTCTTGTCTGCCCATTATGTGGGGAAGCTAATCGCTGTTCCTATGCCGCAGGACATCCTCATTCGGAATGCTGGTGTAACCGGGCTACTTTCCCCGAAGGTGTATTTGACCGTATTCCGGCAGAGCAGCGCCGAAAATCGTGCATATGTCAACGCTGTTTGGATGACTATGCCAATAAAAGCCAACCAAAAGAAGAGCCACACAGTTAACAACTGTATGGCTCTTCTTCATTATGTCTCATCTATACTATTAGCTTACAGCCATTGCTCTTACATTTGGTTATACTGGGCAACAGCCTGTTCAAGCACCGGATGATGCTCATCCATGGACGTATAATGGTGGAGCGCAGCTGTTATCCCCTTCTGGCGGATCATGTCCTGTAGTTCAACTGCTTCCGGATCATCGGAGACATCGAACTTGCAGGCTGCTGCCATGCCCATAGCCAGATAGGTCGTATCAGTTCCATCCGCATATGCCTGAAGGGCCGGGCGAACCAGACGATCATTCGGAGACAACTTACGCAGCGGGGAACGACCAACACGAGTAACCTCATCGGTAAGATACGGGTTGACAAACCGTCCCAATATTTTGACAATATACTGCTCATGTTCTTCCGGGTTGAATGCAAAACGTTTCACCAGAACTTTTCCAGTTTCCTGCAAAGCACCGTAGACAATGGATTTCACCTTTTCATCAGCAATAGCCTTCTGAATCGTGTCATACCCGTGCACATTACCTATATATGCTGCAACGCAGTGTCCTGTATTAACAGTGAACAGCTTCCGTTCGATATACGGCTCCAGATCATCGACATATACAATGCCCTCAATCGGTTTGAATGCTGGAGCCATCTGGGAACGATCCACCACCCACTCGTAAAAAGGCTCCACCTGTACATGCAGAGGATCTTCATGATGCTGAATAGGTACAATCCGGTCTACGGCCGAGTCTGGAAAATAGACAAACTGATCTGCAAGGGAACGTACCTCTTCATTAAGCAGAGCATATACATGCTCTTTCAATTGCGAACTGGCTCCAATGGCGTTCTCGCAAGCGATAATGTGAAGCGGGTTTTGTGCCGGACCCGAATTCAACCTTTTCTCAAGTCCCTTTGCAATACCTGGTGCAATATGTTTCAGCACGCCTACGCCCACCGCCGTTGTAATCAGATCCGCTTCCACCACGGTTTGGGCAACCGTCTCCAGCTGGGTTCCATCGATTGCATTTACACCTGTGACAGTCTCCTGATCCTTGCTCTCGTTGGCCAGTTCCACCGTATACTGCCCCCGTTGCTGGAGAGCTGTTACCAAGGTCTGATTCACGTCAGAGAAAATCACCTCATACCCTGCACGGGAGAGAATCAATCCGATAAACCCGCGTCCAATGTTACCTGCGCCAAAGTGTAAGGCCTTCATAGCTCCATTTCACTTTCCAGAATAGCAATAACTTCTTCGGCTGTTTTCGCCAGACGCAGGGCCTCCATATTCTCATCCTCAGCACAGATCACCGCGATGCTAGTCAAGATCTCCATATGTTCCCCGCCTTGAGCCGCGATACCAATGACCATATAAGCCTTTTCTTCGCCAAAATCAACACCCTGTGGATACTGAATGACAGAGATACCTGTGGATAAAATGAAAGCTTTGGACTCCTTTGTACCATGCGGAATAGCCAGGCCGTTCCCTACATAGGTCGAGACAATCTCTTCCCGTTCAATCATCTTCTCAATGTAATCAGCGGTAATATGTCCCGCATCCTTCAGAATCTGTCCTGCCATGCGAATCGCTTCGTATTTGTCCTGAGCCGTCGCATTCATGATGACTTTATCTGTTGTTAACATACTCATAATGGTTGACCTCCAATTTCGGTTTTACTGCGATAAAATCCAACAAGTTCCTGGGACAGGTAATGAATGAGTTCATCCCTGATTCCCTTTTCCAGCAATGTAATCATTTCTTCCTGTAATAACAGGGCGCTGATCTCACTGAGAACCTCCAGGCTTTCCTTGGATAATTCTCGGGGACCAAGCATCAAGAGGACATGGGTAACTCCTGCGGGATCATCCGGCGTACAGAGGAGTGGCTCAGTGAGCTGAAACAAGCTAATGGACGGCCTGTAGATTCCCTCACTGCGTGTATGAAACAGCGCAAGTCTTGTACCGGGAATCTTCTGACTCCCCACTGCTTCACGTGCCTCCAACCGTTTTGCGATCTCCCCCGGTTCCTTCAGCACACCAGATCCATGGAGTACGTTGCACATCGCATATACGGTTTTATAGAAACCGATATCTTGGTTATCCAGCGGATACACCTGAAACTTGCCAATAATTCGGACGATTTCAACTAAAATAGCTTCCAGTCCATCCGGGTCCGAGTAACGACTTGTCGTCTGAACCTCTGCTTCACGGGGTTTATTATGCTGTCGTTGTAATGTTGTTGTTCGGATAAAATGACGCAGACGCTCGCTCTCTTCTGCCGTAAGCAGTGGACTCACTTTGTAATACTGATGCTCATCCATCGGCAGATCAACAGTGGATAACACCAGATCATATTGATCTGTAGGCATCCGGGCAGCTTCATACCAGGACACGCTGTCCATGATCCGAATCTCGGGAATCTCCTTGGACAGTCGGCTGGAGAGCATACGTGATGAGCCGATTCCGCTTGTACACACGATGATCGCCCTGATCTCCCGTTTCAATGCACGTAACCTCTCGATGGAAGCCCCAAAATGCATGACCAAGAAACCAATTTCTTCATCCGGAACTTCTGTGCCTGGCCAAGCTTGATGCACGGATTGTTTGACCTCTTCGAAGAGGGAATCATAATCCTTGCGAATCTGCTGCAGTAGCGGATTACGAATCATCTGTTGCCCTTCAATTCGCTCCATGACAGGTTGCATATGACCAAGCAGACCTTCACGAAGCAAACGATCCTCATGAAAGGCGTAATGTGTTCTCGCCTGCATCTGATCAATCAGTGAATGTACCCTGTCCAGTAAAATCAAATCATCTATTGGCAACAGCCGCGAAGAATGAATCCGCTGCTCTGTCTCAACTAATAGTCTGTGAAAATAAGCTTGCTCATCTTGGGAGAATGTCAGCCCCAGCTGGGTCGATAACACACCACACAAGCGGGAAGCCATATAAGGTGGAACCTTCATCTCATCCTGCTCTGCGACTTCATCTCCCTTGTTCTCCAGGGGAGGTATACGGCCAATGCCAAAGCCTTTACGAATACGTACAACCGCTACGGATAATTGAATCAGCAACTTCATGTATTGGCGTTCCGGGATGTTCTCCAGCCATTCGATATCTGGTTGCCATAACGCATTTTCGACCGTAAGTACATCACCATGTCCAATCATATCCAACAATTTTTGGTTTACGATGGAGCCCCCTTGTTCAGGTTGTCTTCCGAACAGGTCGGATTCATCCAAAAATTCGAGAGCAAGTGCAGCTATGGCTGTGCGATGAATCGTCTCACTTCCGTTAATCTTGACGCCATATCCACGTCTGCGAACCAGCTTTAGTCCCGCCTGACGAATCCGTGACTCCAGATCGTCCAGATCAGTGGTTACGGTGGATACGGTCACTTTCAGATCCGAAGCCAAGGCGAGTAACTTTACAGGCTCCGGTTCATCCAGCAGGATGCAAAGCATGAAGAGCTTACGCTCTTCTGGCGTAAACTCTACATATTCTTTACCCTCTAGTTGCTGGCGCAATACAGCCAGATCATCGGAACTGGCATCGATTCGGATACCGGTTCCTGATTTTTTTTCCAGCTTCATACCCAAAGGTTCAAGCCATTGTTCAATCATTTGCAGCTCCCGGTGAACCGTTCGGGTACTGACCTTTACTTCAACGGCGATTTCGCCGGCTGTTACTTCATGTGGATGCTCTAGCAGGAACTCCACGATTTCACGTTGTCTTTTGGTAATACTCATATCTCAGCCTCCGGCTCAGGGAAAACAAATGCGTGCAATTACTTTAGACGTTCAACGAGCGCATCGTATTCCGGGCTTTTTAGGAAGTTGTCGATGGATATATGTTCTGCATTCGGTGCAACGGAGCGGGCACGATCGGTCAATACTTGTTGTGTGATCACCACGTCTGCATCCGGCGGGATATCACTGATAGCCGTATTGGTCACCGTAACGTCAATCCCCTCTGCTTTCATCTTCTTGCGTAGAATGGAAGCACCCATGGCACTTGACCCCATGCCTGCATCACAGGAGAAGACAATTTTCTTCACGTCTGTTTTGACTGTAGAAGAAGCCATATCTGCGGCTCTGTCTGCTTCACGTTGATTAGCCGTAATACCAGCGTTTGGCACGGTTCCTTGACTCTTCATGTCTTTCATCCGACTGGATGCGGACTCCAGATCTTCGTCCTTTTGTTTACCCGTTTTCAGCAACACTGCTGCAACCAGGAAAGAAACGACGGCTGCTACAAGCACCCCTGCGAACATCGGCAGGTATCCACCTTTTGGTGTTAAGAAGAAATACGCGATAATACTACCCGGTGATGGTGCTGAAACAAGTCCTGCTCCGGTGAGCATGAATGTTAATGTACCTGCGACGCCACCCGCAATTGCAGCAAGAATCAGAATCGGTCTCATCAGAATGTAAGGGAAGTAGATCTCATGAATTCCCCCGAAGAAATGAATGATTACGGCACCCGGTGCAGAAGATTTGGCCATTCCGCGTCCGAAGAAACAGTAAGCAAGTAAGATACCAAGTCCCGGACCCGGGTTTGATTCAAGCATGTATAATACGGATTTTCCTAATTCTCTCGCTTGATCTGTTGCAATTGGTGTAAGAATCCCGTGGTTGATTGCATTGTTCAGGAACAATACTTTACCTGGTTCAATGATTAGGTTGACCAGCGGCAGCAAACCAAGATTCATTAAGCCCTGTACACCGGCAGATAATACTTTGCTAATCGCTTCTACAGCAGGCCCGATGCCCAGTAGCGCAAAAATCCCCAAGATCCCGCCAATAATACCGGCTGAGAAGTTGTTAACAAGCATTTCAAATCCGGCTTTAACTTTACCTTCAATGGATTTATCAAACTTTTTAATGATCCATGCTGCCAGTGGTCCGGCAATCATGGCACCGAGGAACATCGGAATATCACTACCCACGATGACCCCGATGGTCATAATGGCACCCACGACACCACCACGCTGACCATGCACCATCGTACCCCCGGTGTAACCAATTAACAGTGGCAGCAAATATTTGATCATCGGATCGACTAGCTGCGCAAGCGTCTCGTTAGGGAACCAGCCTGTTGGAATGAACAGAGCCGTAATTAATCCCCAGGCGATGAACGCTCCCATATTCGGCATGACCATACCACTCAGGAATCGGCCAAAACGCTGAACACCTACCCGTAGCCCACCTTTGGAATTGGACGATTGGTCCAAATTACTCATTGTATTATCCTCCTTGGATCAAGTGATTATGATTTATGAAAGGGGTATCATTTCTCCCCTGCTGTAATCCTAAGCGAGAATGCTCTCCTGTTCAATGAAATGAAAGCGTACTTTCGTCATGAACAATGATGACAACATTAGGTTATGTAATCGTTTTACTTGATGCATAATGGCTGAACCCATTGGTACACAAGGATTTTCTTGCCTATGACTTTTGTCATTTCCAAAATCATTTTCTAAACTATAGCTTGGTCCAATCAGGTGATTTACATCCACAATCTGCTTCAATCCACATTCAAAACCATTCTTGGAAAGCACAAAAAACCTGTGCAAGCATCCGGCTCACACAGGTCGAAACAATATGAAGCTCATATCATTTAATTATAAAATATATGTTAATAAGTACAAGTTCGTTGATACTATTCTTCCGTATGTTTCCGATACGCGTCTGCATTCATCAATGTAGACAATGCTGCTGTCAGATCTCCCTCAACACGGATCTCAATCATCCAGCCTTCCTCGTAAGGAGAGCTGTTCACAAGTTCAGGGGAGTCCTGCAACGAATCATTCACTGCAATAATTGAACCTGTGACGGGAGAGAACAAGTCCGAAACCGTTTTGACCGATTCGATCGTTCCAATGCTGTCCTCTGCTTTTACATTGGTTTCAAGGTCAGGCAATTCCACAAACACAATGTCACCCAGCTGATGCTGCGCGAACTCGGTAATGCCAATACGTACAGTATCCTCCCCTACGGTTTGCACCCATTCGTGCTCTTCACTGTACAGGAAATCACTTTTCAATTCGCTCATCGATATCCGCCTCGCTTTTCATTAAATGAGTGCATGCGTTCTTTGACCTTAACCTTTTTCCCAGAACATAGCGTATGACATTTTTGAATCAAATGTCAAGATACCTCACAATTTATTTGCTGAACACCTCTAAATCCTGTAACCGGATTACACTCTTTCTTCATATACTGGTGAATATTAGAATAGTAAGCGTAGTCTTTTTAAATACACGAACAATAAAATAAAAACTAAATTAAATATTCGGTTTTAAATCATTATCTATGATATCGTTCTTGACATCGGTAGTGGATTCACGTTTTAATGAGAGGAGTAAATGTGTTTATTGGACTATGTTATACCCGCGGATGAATGTAAAGGGAGAGATTACCCGTGACACCCGATTCGGGATGTACATGAGGTAACGCCGAAGGAGTAAACCACCGATAAGCGGGGGTGAATCTCTCAGGCAAAAGGACTTTTACGGGACGCAACTCTGGAGAGCATCTATTCGCCCTGTGCGGCGTTATGATCACCCAAGGGGAAACCTGCTGCACAACGTAGCGGGGTAACTCTCAGGTACAAGGGACAGAGCCTTAGAATACAGCGTGCTACTTGGCATGCCGATTCTTTGGCCTGTCCTTTTCCTTTTTCCCAAAAAACGAAAAACAGGATGTAGAATGGCGCTGCCATAGCTGCCTTACCATACTTATGTGATGAAAATATCTAGCTGAAAATTTAAAAATACCCTGGTTCATTGATCCACGATTGTATATCCGGCCGTCTGACGGCCCATGACGAGGTGATTTGATGTCTGATTTGCTTAGAACACCACTCTTCCCACTATATCAGCAATATGAAGGCGTACGGTGCATTGATTTTGGAGGCTGGGAGCTTCCCGTACAATTTAGCGGAATCCAGAAAGAACATGAAGCAGTACGCGAGCGTGCTGGACTGTTTGATGTATCCCATATGGGCGAATTCACTGTACAGGGTGAGCAGGCTGAAGTTTTTTTGCAGCAAATGATGACTAATGATGTGACCACGCTGGTTCCCGGTCAAGCCCAGTACACCCTGATGTGTTATCCAGATGGCGGTGTGGTGGATGATCTGCTCGTGTATAAGCTGGAAGATCAGCATTATATGCTTGTGGTTAACGCCTCCAACATCGACAAGGATTGGGCGTGGCTGCAAGAGCACTTGATCCCCGGCGTAAGCATGACCAACGATTCGGAGCAGACGGCGCTACTCGCCTTGCAAGGTCCACTGGCTGTAGACATTATCGGGAAAGTTACAGATACGGATGTAAGCTCGATTGAACCGTTTCGTTTTGTGCAGGATGCTGAAGTATGTGGAGTAAAATTACTGTTGTCCCGTACCGGTTATACCGGTGAAGATGGCTTTGAGCTATATGTTCCTGCAGATCAGGCCGCTGTGGTCTGGAATGGGTTAATGCAAGCCGGTGAAGGTCACGGACTTGTACCGACAGGCCTCGGTGCTCGGGATACACTGCGCTTTGAAGCAAAGCTCCCTCTGTATGGACAGGAATTGTCGGCAACCATCTCTCCGCTCGAAGCTGGCGTAGGTATGTTTGTGAAGCTGAATGCCGGACCTTTTATCGGACACGAAGCCTTGTTACAGCAAAAAAATGACGGGCCCGCCCGCAAACTGGTCGGCATCGAAGTGTTGGAGCGCGGTATTCCTCGCCCGCACTATCCGATTTACGCCGAAGGCGTACAGATTGGTGAAGTGACAACAGGCACGCAATCACCTACATTGAAGCGTAATCTGGGGCTTGCCCTCATCGACAGCAAATACGCTGCGCTGGGAACCCCGCTTGAGATTGAGATCCGCGGCAAGAAACTGAAAGCGGAGGTCGTGAAGACCCCTTTTCATAAACGGACACGTACGTCGAAGACACCTACTCAAGGAGCTGATCAAGCATGAGCAAGCACCGTTACATTCCCATGACTGAGCAAGATCAGAGCGCCATGCTCGCAACCATCGGTGTGGATACGCTGGAAGATCTGTTTCAGGACATTCCGCAGGAGATTCGTTATCAGGGCGAGCTGCCCGTATCCTCCAAACTTGATGAATATGCGCTGACACGTCATATGTCCAAACAAGCCGGCGCCAACGCCAATTTCGAAACACACGCCAGTTTCCTCGGCGCAGGCATATACGATCATCATGTTCCTTCCGTCATCAATCATGTCATTTCCCGTTCCGAGTTCTACACTGCCTACACACCTTATCAGCCTGAGATCAGCCAAGGTGAACTACAGGCCATTTTCGAGTTTCAGTCCTACATCTGTGAATTAACCGGTATGGCTGTAGCCAATGCCAGCATGTATGACGGTGCAACGGCCTTTGCGGAAGCGGGTAATTTGGCCGCAGCAGCAACACGTCGCAAACAGCTCATCGTATCCCGTACCGTTCATCCGGAAGCCCGTCAGGTATTACAGGCATATGCGCACGGATTAAGTCTGGAGATTGTTGAGATTGGTTATAAGGATGGCGTCACTGATTGGGATGCCCTGCAAGCCGCCATATCGGACGATACCGCTGCTGTCATGATCCAGAGTCCGAACTTCTTTGGTGCTGTGGAAAATGTGAAGCAGGCTGCCGACCTCGTGCATGCGCACAAGGGCCTGCTCGTTGTAAGTACCAACCCGCTATCGCTGGGTCTGCTGGAAGCCCCAGGCAAGCTGGGTGCCGACATCGTTGTTGGCGATGCGCAGCCCCTCGGCATCGCCGCTTCACTCGGCGGCCCAACATGCGGATATTTCGCTGTATCCCAGCCTCATATGCGCCGAATTCCTGGCCGAATCGTAGGCCAGACCACGGATCGAAACGGCAAGCGTGGTTTTGTACTCACACTGCAAGCACGTGAACAGCACATCCGCCGCGAAAAGGCGACATCCAACATCTGTTCCAACCAAGCTTTGCTTGCACTCAGCGCATCTGTGTATATGTCCATCATGGGTAAACAGGGCATGATCGATGTCGCGGATCTGAATTTGCAAAAGAGTCATTACACCCTCAATACATTAACTGCGATTCCTGGAGTTAGCCTTACTTTTAATGCACCAACATTTAATGAATTTGTGATTAAGCTTCCTGAAGGAACCGATGTGGATACACTTCAACTGAAACTGCTGGATGCCGGCTTTATTGGTGGTTACGAACTCGGACGTGATTATCCGGAGCTTGCCGGACATATGCTGATTGCTGTTACCGAACGGCGTAGTAAGGAAGAAATTGACGAATTCGCACGAGCATTGGAGGGATCGCTGTGACTCAGGAAACGACGACGACGACAACGACAACATCGGTACAAGGACAATCGGAAACAGGTACCTCTGTCTCCACTTCGGTTCAACCTGAGACGGATACAACATTTAGTGCACAGACCTTATCTCCTGCTCCGGAACAATCATTGATTTTTGAACTCAGTAGCCCGGGGCGTGTCGCTTATTCCTTGCCAGAATGTGACGTTCCTCGTCAAGCTACCGATACGTTGATTCCCCGGGAAATGCTCCGTTCGGAAGCAGCGGCACTGCCGGAAGTGTTCGAGGTAGATGTTATTCGACACTATACTGCGTTGTCCCGCCGCAACTTCGGCGTAGATAACGGATTCTATCCACTTGGCTCTTGTACGATGAAATACAATCCAAAGATTAATGAGGATGTTGCCCGTTATAACGGTTTTGCCAAAATCCATCCGTACCAGCATGAATCCAGCATTCAAGGTGCACTAGAACTGTTATATACGTTGCAAAACGACCTTGCAGGTCTGACAGGTATGGACGCTGTGACCTTGCAACCAGCAGCTGGTGCCCATGGAGAATGGACTGGACTTATGATGATTCGTGCCTACCACGAAGGTCGTGGCGAACAACGTACCAAAGTCATCGTGCCCGATTCTTCGCATGGTACCAACCCGGCAAGTGCAACCGTTGCAGGATTTGAAACTGTGACGATTCCATCCCGCGCAGACGGACTGGTCGATCTGGACGCACTCCGTGCAGCAGTCGGTTCGGATACGGCAGCATTGATGCTGACAAACCCGAATACACTTGGTCTGTTTGAGAAAGACATTCAGGAGATTGCATCCATCGTACACCAGGCTGGTGGCTTGTTGTATTACGACGGAGCCAACTCCAATGCCATTATGGGCATTACCCGTCCAGGTGATATGGGCTTTGACGTGGTGCATCTGAACTTGCACAAAACGATGAGTACGCCTCATGGCGGTGGTGGACCAGGTGCCGGACCAGTTGGTGTGAAGAATCGCCTGATTCCATTCCTGCCTAAACCAATGGTGATCAAGAATGATGATGGTATGTATGCATTCGATCGTGAAGGCGATCAATCCATTGGCCGGGTGAAAGCCTACTACGGCAACTTCGGTATTCTGGTACGTGCCTATGCCTACATTCGCACCTATGGACCGGAAGGGTTACGCCGCGTCTCTGAATGTGCGGTACTGAATGCCAACTATATGATGGCCCGTCTTGCACCTTACTACGAGATTCCGTATCCGGGTGTATGCAAACATGAATTCGTCATGTCTGGTCGGGGTTTGAAGCAATACGGTGTGCGCACACTTGATGTTGCCAAGCGATTGCTTGATTTTGGATATCACCCACCTACGGTGTACTTCCCGCTCAACGTGGAGGAATGCATCATGATCGAGCCCACAGAAACCGAAAGTAAAGAAACGTTGGATGGATTCATTGATACGATGATACGGATTGCCAAAGAAGCGGAAGAGACACCAGAATTGGTACTCAACGCACCTTACGGAACACCGGTCACTCGTCTGGATGAAACCACCGCCGCTCGCAAACCTGTACTGAATTGTGCTTGCAGTTAAGCACTAAGTGTATTACTAATCATGCTCTTGCTGATGTTAACTACACCAGTAAGAGCATTTTTTTGGCTAGACATTACAGGACCTTTCTCCTCGTACTCCCCTTCTAATTCCTATACGTTCGAGCAACAAAAAAAGCCAGTACCCGCTGTAACAGCGGATACCGGCAAAATCGCTGCATCAATGCAGCTCATTATCGGAAAAAGAAAAACCTCAAATCCGGAGGAAACCCCGGCAAAATTACGCTTGAATGCTTTGAACCAATTCAACGACTTGTTCAGCCGTTTGCATATCCAGAGCTTTAGCAGCCAGTTCCTGCATATCCGCACGGGACAGCTTGGTAATCTGACTACGAGCTGGCAGAATGGAGGTTGCGCTCATGCTGAACTCATCCAATCCAAGACCAAGCAGCAATGGAATTGCCGTTTCGTCTCCTGCCATCTCACCACACATGCCAACCCATTTGCCTTCACGATGCGCTGCATCGATAACCATTTTAACCAAACGCAAAATGGCTGGGTTGTAAGGCTGGTACAGATAAGCCACTCGTTCGTTCATGCGGTCAGCAGCCATCGTGTATTGAATCAGATCGTTCGTTCCGATACTGAAGAAATCCACTTCTTTGGCAAATTGATCCGCCAGAACTGCAGTCGAAGGAATTTCGACCATGATTCCGAGTTGAATGCTGTCAGAAACAGCAATACCTTCAGCAACCAGCTTCTCTTTCTCTTCGAGCAAGACAGCTTTTGCTTCACGGAATTCACCGAGTGTTGCGATCATTGGGAACATGACACGCAGGTTTCCATGTACGCTTGCACGCAGCAATGCACGCAATTGTGTACGGAAGATATCCAGACGGTCCAAACACAGACGAACTGCGCGGAAGCCGAGGAATGGATTCATTTCTTTTGGCAGATCCAGGTATGGAAGCTCTTTGTCTCCACCGATGTCGAGTGTACGAACAACGACAGGTTTGCCTTCCATTTTTTCCAGTACCGCTTTGTAAGCATTATACTGAATGTCTTCGGAAGGAAGCTTGTCTCTGCCCATGTACAAGAACTCGGTACGGTACAGGCCTACAGCCTCGCCGCCGTTTTCCAGAACACCCGTTACGTCATTTGGTGTACCAATGTTAGCTGCAAGTTCAACATGAACGTTGTCCACCGTTACCGTTGGCTCATCACGAAGTTTTCTCCACTCTGCACGTTGTGCATCATACTGTTCCTGTTTGGCACGGTATTCAGCAATAACTTCATCAGTAGGGTTAACCAGTACGTGACCATCCAGACCGTCAACAATAATCATATCGCCTTGTTTCGCTTGAGCCAAGATGTCCTTGGTTCCAACAACAGCCGGAATCTCAAGAGAGCGAGCCATAATTGCCGAGTGAGAAGTACGTCCACCAATGTTGGTTGCAAAACCTTTAACAAATTGGCGGTTCAATTGAGCCGTGTCGGAAGGTGTTAGATCCTCCGCAAGCACAATCACTTCTTCATTGATCTCAGCCGGACTCATGAAGTCGATACCAAGCAAGTGATTTAGCACACGTTTGGTAACGTCACGCATATCTGCAGCACGTTCCTGCAGGTAAGCACTCTTCATGTTCTCAAACATGGAGATAAATTGCGATGCCGTTTCGTTCAAAGCAAATTCTGCATTGATCATGTCATCCGCAATTCTAGCTTTAACCGGATCAATTAGTTCCGGGTCATTCAGAATGAGCAAATGCGAAGCAAAAATCTCTGCTTTTTTCTCGCCAAGCTCTTGTAAAGTACGCTCTTTGATCGCCTCAAGCTCAGCCTGGGATTTACCCAGAGCTGAGTCGAGTTTCGCGATCTCTGCGTCAACGTCGTTAATTTGGCGTTTTTCTACAGAGTAGTCAGGATGCTCCAAGATAAACGCCTTGGCGATAGCAATACCCGCCGAAGCCGCGATCCCGGAGACATTAAGCATTAATTTCGCCCAACCCTTCGTTAACCATAACGTCAGTCAAAGCTTGAAGAGCTTCAGCTTCGCCTTCGCCTTCAACGATGATGCTGATAGTGTCGCCTTGTTCCAATCCGAGGGAAAGAACACCCAGGATGGATTTCAAAGTTACTTTTTTACCGTTAGCTTCTGCAAAGGATTCTGCACCTTTGAATTTGTTTGCTGTATTAACCAGGGCTGTCGCCGGACGTGCGTGGATACCATCTTCATCTGTAATTCTGAATGTTTGTTGCATTACAATCATCTCACTTTCAGTAGTTTGGTTTAGGCATTGCATATATTTACACTTGCTTGCCATCGTCGTAACACTTCTTATTTTATCTCAATGATTGGCTGTTCGCCAACTTTCAGCACTCCACTCTTCTTCAGAGTTACTGTGGAGCCCTCTGGCAGGTTAGTGAAAATAACTGGTGAAATGATCGAAGGAGCATTTGCTTTGACATACTCCAGATCCACTTCCATAATCGGCTGACCTGCCGATACCAGATCACCTTCCTGTACCAGTACGTTAAAGCCTTGACCTTTCAGCTTCACCGTATTAACACCTATATGAACAAGCACTTCCTTACCACCATCGGACATGATGCCCACGGCATGTTTGCTTGGAAATACATTAAACACTTTACCATACACAGGAGAAGTTATCGTACCATCATGTGGCAAAATTGCGAATCCATCACCTGTCATTTTCTCAGCAAAGACCGGATCAGGTACGTTTGTAATGTCCAGCAATTCACCATTGACTGGCATGACGATATCCTCAGCAACGATGCGCTCGCCCTGCTCACCTTGTGCCTTCTCCTCTTCAGGAGTTGGTTTGGCAGCTGCTGGCGTTGGTGCTGGAGTTCGTCCTGCAATAATATCCTGCATCTGAGATTTGATCGTGTCGGAACGTGTTCCGAAGATGGCTTGAACATTATTACCCACTTCAAGTACACCAGATGCACCCAATTGTTTCAAACGATCTTTTTTCACATTGGATTTCTCATTAACTTCAATCCGCAAACGAGTAATACAAGCGTCCAGATGTTTGATATTTTCCTTGCCACCGAAAGCTTCGAGAATGTTATGTGGCAGGTCATCCGTTGAACCAGAGCCTCCGCCAGATTCGGTTTCAGGCGTTGCATCTTCACGTCCTGGTGTTTTGAGATTGAATTTGCGAATGATAAACCGGAAACCGAAGTAATAGATCACCGCAAGAACCAATCCGACAATAATAACGTCCCACCAAGGTGTACGGTTCGGAATAATCCCGAAGATCAGGAAGTCAATGAACCCACCGGAGAAGGTCATACCGATCTTTACACCCAGAATTTGCATGGTCATGAAAGACAAACCTGCAAAGATACAGTGTACTGCAAACAGGATTGGTGCTACAAACAGGAACGAGAACTCAAGTGGCTCTGTAATCCCTGTCAGGAACGAGGTCAGCGCAGCTGAACCCATGATCCCTGCAACATACTTTTTGTGCTCCGGTCTTGCTTCATGGTACATCGCAAGTGCCGCTGCTGGCAAACCGAACATCATGAACGGGAATTTACCAACTTGGAATGTTCCTGCTGTGAGAGCAACGCCATCACGTAACTGGCTGAAGAAAATCTTCTGATCCCCACGAATAACATCTCCGGCTTTATTCACATACTCACCAAACTCAAACCAGAATGGGGAGTAGAAAATGTGATGCAAACCGAACGGAATCAATGACCGTTCCACAACTCCGAAGATGAATGCCGACAAGGTCGGACTTGTATCTACCATGAAGTGAGATACAGCATTCAGTCCATTTTGAATCGGAGGCCAGATAATCACCAGAAGCAACCCGATTACAAGGGATACTACCGATGTGATAATCGGAACGAAACGTTTACCTGCAAAGAAACCGAGGTAAGACGGCAGTTCGATTTTGAAAAACCGATTGTAACACAGCGCGGCGGCAATACCTATGATAATACCTCCGAACACGCCTGTACTTAATGTTGGGATACCCAAGATGCTGGCATAACCCGGTACTTCACCGATCATTGCCGGAGTAACACCTACCGCAGATCCTAATGTAACATTCATGACCAGGTAACCGATGATCGCTGCAAGACCTGCAACGCCTTCGCCACCAGCCAATCCGACAGCTACACCGACGGCGAACAACAATGCCAGATTATCAAATACGATCTGACCTGCGTTCATCATAATTGTTGCGATCGAGTTCACCCAAGGGGTGTCGAGCGCCGTTACATACTGCAAGAAATCTGGATTAACCAGCATGTTACCGATTCCAAGCAGCAAACCTGCCGCAGGTAGAATGGCTACAGGCAACATGAGAGCTTTACCTACTCTTTGCAATACACCAAAAAGCTTTTTGAACATCGCGTCGTTTCTCCCTTTCGTCTAATTTATATGTTGTGATGCAAGCAAGGGAACACAAAAAAAGGCATGAATTAATAAAGTAAACTGTGCCAACCTTGGGGTATAGCATACCCTGTACAAGGAAAGAACAATCACACTTTAATTAACTCATGCCTGATCGAGTCAGTAACACGTCGCTTATGTTTATTCAGTTGCTTGATTACGGAAACCATTGTAGCACCAGTTCTAATCTATTGCAAGCCTTTACACCAAAAAAATAAATTCCGCATTCCATCACTGGAATGATCTCACTTATTCTCTTCTTCCTTCCGCTGATTCAGCCTTTGCAGATGAATGGTCAGATAACCTACCTCTGCAGGATAAACCGGCAGTTTCAGTCTTTTCTCCATTACTTTGGTCAGTTTCCATGCAAGCGAGTACATTTCGGGATACTCCAACTTAAGCAGGGAATCCAACTTATGAAGCTCTTCCACTTTGTCTCCACGGCGAACACGCTCAAGGGCGAACCGAAGATGAGTCAGCAAACGAGAGTAATCAAGCGATTCCGTTTCAAACGAATAATCGAGTTGATCAGACACCAGGTTCACCAAATCAGTGATCAATTGCGAATGTTCACGTACCTGGGATATATTTTGATTGGTCATTGCGCTATAGATATGGAGGGCAACAAAACCAATTTCATCCATCCCCAGATCTACACCCATTTTCTCTTTGATCAGACGAACAGCGTATTCTCCCATTCGATATTCTTCAGGGTAAATCTCGCGGGTTTCATATAAAAATGGATTTTGTATGATAATGCCCTGCTCCTTGCGTTTTAACGCGAAAGAAATGTGATCGGTTAATGCAATATGGATATGTTCATTCAGAGGAACGTCCGTACGCTCTGCAATATACGTAATAACTTCGTTAATAATCTCGATCAGTGCTTCATCCACCTGTGGAAGAAGCTGTTTGTACTGCTCTTGCTCCTGCTGGTTTTTCAAAATGAACATTTTCTCCACAGCCATCAATGGAATGTGATCACTCGGTTTTCGGTTAAAGCCAATGCCTTTACCAATAACAACGACTTCCCCGTGTTCTGGATGCTGTGCAATGATTACATTATTATTTAGCGCTTTATCTACATGCAAGCTGCTCATTGTTTGCACCTCTTTTTCACACCATCTTAGGTGTGATTAAGTCACACCCTGTTACGAACGAAAAGACACCCGGAGCGGGCAAACCGCGCCGGACGTCTCGCTTAAAAAGTAACAAAAATTCGCCTTAAGGTCAATAGAGCAACCATGCAAGATTCGAAGTGCTTCTTACTCGTCAACTCCAGCTCTTTCCACAATCTTGTCGATTATCGAAGGAGTTGTAACAGCCTCGCTCTGTTGAATGGCAACTGGCGCAGGTGTTTTAGACTTCGTAAGGCCTTTAATCAGCTGCTCTACATCGATGCCGGATACACTTTTGAGCATCTCTGGAGCGGTCGCCATAAGTTCAGTAACATAGTTACTCACTCGTGCTGCACCTTCACCTTTACCTGTATCTACCACCGTCAGTTTATCAATGGATGCAATTGGCTCTGCAATTTTACCAGCCAGTTCAGGCAGCATTTTGACAATGATATCGAGTACAGCTGCTTCGCCAAACTTCTGGAACGCTTCGGCCAGTTTTTCTTTTGCTTCTGCTTCTGCAAGACCACGCAAACGAATAACTTCTGCATCTGCTGTACCTTTGGCAAGTTCCGCATCCGCCATGGCCTGACCTTCAAGTCGCTTCTGTTCAGCTGTTGCTTTGGCATGTGTTTCGATGGAATACTGTACTGCATCAGCTTCACGCATTCTTTTGGCTTTATCCGCTTCGGCAGCCTGCTCTACCGCATAACGATCCGCTTCTGCCTTTTTCTTCACTTCAGCATCGTATTGTTTCTCACGTACGACGATTTCTTTTTCCTGGAGGTCAATCTCACGTTCTTTACGAACGAGTTCAACCTTCATTTCTTCCTCCACCACGGTCTGTCTCGCGCGCGCTTCATGGATATGGTAAGCCTGGTCGGCTTCCGCTTTGGCTGTATCCTGATCCCGCTTAAACGTGGCTACTTTCAGTTCCTTCTCTTTGGCTGCCTCAGCGATATTGGTATCACGCAGCAACTCTGCTTTTTGACCCTGCTCTTCTGCATTGGCCTTCTGAATACGTGCATCACGCATCGCTTCCGCTTCAGCTATCTCGGCATCACGCTTCACAGCAGCAATTCTCGGTTTACCGAGAGCATCCAAGTAGCCCTGTTTATCACGAACATCCTTGATGGTAAATGAGACAATTTGAAGGCCCATTTTCTTCAGATCTCTAGCTGCTACGCCTTGAACCTCTTGCGCAAACCGATCCCGGTTCCGGTATACTTCTTCCACCGTCATTGTACCGAGGATGGCCCGCAAATGCCCCTCCAGTACCTCCTGTGCTTCGCTTCTCAGCGCTTCTACAGGTTTACCGATGAATTGCTCAGCTGCCGTAGCAACGTCTTCTACAGCGCCTCCAACCTTGATAATAGCTACACCGTCAGCAATAACCGGAACCCCTTGCTCCGTGTATACTTCAGGTGTGGAGACATCCAGCTTGTGGGACAATAAGGAGATAAACTCAGATTGCTGGAATACCGGCAGGATAAATGCACCGCCACCACGAACAATCTTAATTTTTCGGCCAGAATCATCATCGGAGATATTTTTGCTACCCAAGAATGATCCCGTAACGATCATCGCTTCATCCGGTCCAACCGTTTTGTATCTCGCCCAGAAAGCCAGACCTAAAATTAGAATGACACCGACTACAACTATAGGAATCAACAAAACATCCCAATTCAAATTTTCCATTCCACATCTCTCCCCTTATTCATTCATGATGAGTGCTTAATCTACTTAGTTGATAAGAATACTTTATAAATCTTTAAGTACATTTTCATCCCATTCCGACACACGCAGTACACCATCTACAACATCCACCACAACAACACGGGCTCCCGCCGCAATGGGGAGGTGTTCAAAACTGGATGCCGTTTGAATCGTACTACCGGATGCAAAACGAATCATTACTTCGCCAAAACCTTTTTCCGGCACCGGAATGGTAATTTCCCCAATTTTCCCAGATAACTCTTTCATTGAAAATGCAATCGAGACATCGCTGTTACGCATCGGTTTGATATATGCGAAGAATACCAGCATGGCTGCAGCAATACCTATAAGCAGGGATAATATTAGACCCGACATCGCACTTAATGAACTATAACGTGTCAGCAAAATACCTGCCCCACCGAAGGTTGTAATGGAACCAGCTAACACAACGGGTTTGAAAAAATCAAGACCTGGCATTTCGAAGGCTCCGTCCAGCAAGCCGTCAATCAAGTCACCCAGCACAAGGCTGACAACCGCAAATATCGCCCCTCCGATTAGACACCCCCAATAAATTGTTTCCATCCCCTGTTCCTCCTCTCTCTGCCGCAAATTCATCCTAACTGAGCATTCCACATGTAAATAAATACGTAGCAAGGGGGGAAATGTTTCAAAATCTTTCCTCAATTGTATTCTGAACCCGATAATGGGGATTATCACGACATTCTGTTCGCCTTGCTTCAAGTTCCTCCATTATTCACGTGTACAGCCGAATACACGAAAAAACCGCAAGCCCCCATGAAGGAGACTTGCGGTTATTGGACAACAGAATGTGTCCTTTCACTTTGCAGTGATTATAGAATTACAGAGAAGCCTTGTAGATGGATACAACATCTTCCCGTTGCAGTTTCTTGAAATTACCGAATGGGCCAAACAGCATCGCTTTGTCAGCCATTACGTCGATCTGGCTGTCATCGATATCGTAATCTGCCAAACGGTTAGGTGCACCAATGGATGTCCAGAATTTGCTGAGCGCATCGATACCTTCTTCAGCAATCTGTCTGTCCGACTTGCCTTCAGGGTTCACTTCGAATACATTAATTGCCAGACGTTTGAATCGATCCACATTCACGTCCAGGTTATGTTTCATCCAGTGTGGGAACAAGATTGCAAGTCCACCGCCGTGTGGGATATCATACACTGCGGAAACCGCATGTTCAATATTATGTGTTGCCCAATCTCCTGCGAGACCCATATTCAGTACGCCATTCAGTGCCATTGTTCCGCAATACAGAATTGTTTCGCGCAGTTCATAGTTCTCCAGGTCTTCAACCAGACGTGGCGCTGCTTCCATGACAGTACGCAGAATCGTCTCACAGAAGCCGAGTTGAACCGGTGTATTGGCATCCAGATGGAAGTAATGCTCCAATACGTGGGACATCATATCCACCATGCCGTATACCGTTTGGTCCAGCGGAACAGTGTATGTATTCACCGGATCCAGGATAGAGAATGCAGGGAATGAGTATGCGCTACCCCAGCCCAATTTTTCTTGTGTATCCTGATTCGTAATAACCGAACCGGAGTTCATTTCCGAACCCGTTGCTGCCATCGTCAATACCGTACCCAGTGGAAGAGCGTCCTGTGCAACGGCTTTGCGCTGAGCAAAATCCCACATATCGCCATCATATTTGGCACCTACAGCGATAGCTTTGGAGCAGTCTAGTACACTACCTCCACCTACAGCGAGGATCAGGTCGATGTTATTTGTTTTACAGAGGTCTACCCCTTTATGCACCGTAGAAAGACGCGGGTTAGGTTCCACACCTGCCAGCTCAGTCACTTCTGCTCCAGCTTCCTTAAGCAAACCGATTACTTGATCGTACAGACCACTGCGTTTGATACTGCCGCCACCATATACAAGCAGAACCCGTTTACCGTATTTCGGCACTTCTGTTTTCAATGCTTCCAGTTGTCCTTTGCCGAAAATCAGCCGGGTTGGATTATAGAATTGGAAAGATCTCATATCTATTGTCGCCTCCAATGGAGTTTAGAATTTTTAGTGCAACTCCAATTATAGTACCCTGTTTATAGAAAAACAAATCGATAGTCACTCACTTTATAACAACCCGTTAATCTCCAAATGAGCTCGAAACATCTCGCTCGTTGAAGGCAAATTGTCAGCATCTACCCATGTTTCTGAGGCCCATAATCCAGCCTGTTTGAATGCCCGCGGACAATGGATAAAACACTCTTCCACATCTACAATGACAGCCGCACCTATGGTTTTACCACTCCAGCCCATACTGGCGATGAATTCCTCATCCTTAGTAATGGATGCTGTGCCATTAATACGCAACACTTCATTCATACCCGGAATCAAAAAGAGCATACCAATACCAGGGTTCGACAACATGTTCAACAACGAGTCTATCCGCCGATTGCCTGGGCGTTCGGGATAAACGAGCCGATATGTATCATAGACTTTCACAAATCCTGCTCCATCACCCCGAGGTGACACATCACTTTTTCCATCACGATCGGAGGTGGAGAGGAAAAATAATGGTGACATGGATATAAAGTTCTGAACATGTGAATCCACAAATGAAATTGCCTTGTTACGCACATGTTCATGCGGTTCACCCACCATGCCTTGCAGTTCCTCAGCATCTGTAATAAACGGAATATTCAATGCCTTCTTTTCCAATTATTCGTCCCCGTTTCTTCATTGAGTTATGTATTCAATGGCTTTCCACCATTATACATGCGGGAACTGACATCTTCCATTTCTGAGAACGAATATGAGTGCCGTCATTCAAATACCGCGCCCCCATGTCCCCTCGGGTCACCTATTGAAGATTCAGTATTGTTAATCTCATCGAACAGTTGTACTGTAACCAAAAGAACTTCAAAATTCTTAAAATAAATATTAAGGAGGTTATTGGATTGAAAAAAGCAAGCATCTTCGTCTTTGCTCTGTTAATGTTCCTCGTACCCTGGGGACAGATGGTTATGTATGCTGAGCCGAATAAAGAAAAAGACTTCATAACGAGCGCTAATGCTCATGGAATCACAATAAACGACTATGTAGGCACTTCGAAAGATGTCATTATTCCCGAAACCATTGGCGGTCAACCAGTTACTTCTATTGGTGAAAAAGCATTTTACAGCGATCATTTGACTTCTGTAGTTATTCCGCATACCGTCTTCACTATTGGAGAAAGGGCATTTGAAATCAATCAACTGACTTCTATCGTCATTCCAGAGACTGTCACGACTATTGGAGACTTGGCATTTGCATACAACCGGCTGACCTCTGTCGTCATTCCAGACAGTGTATCCACAATTGGGAACTCCACATTCACTAACAACCAACTGGCCTCTGTCGTTATTCCCGAGACTGTTATGTCGATCGGAAATAGTGCATTTACAAACAATAAACTGACTACTGTCGTTATCCCAGAGAATGTCTCAACTATTGGATACTGGGCATTTGCATCTAACCAGCTGACTTCCATTGTTATTCCAAATCGTGTCTCTTCCATTGGACATGCTACATTTATGGACAATCAACTGACTTCTGTCGTCATTCCGGATAGTGTCTCCTCTATCGGGCCGATGGCATTTGCGGACAATCGGTTGGCGACTGTCTTCATTCCAGCTAGTGTCTTGTCAATTGGTTTCTCAGCGTTTGATGGAAACTCATCCCTTATTATTACGGGTTTTGATCCTTCAGAGGCTCAAGATTTCGCTTACTGGGATGACATTCCCTTTCAAAAACTGAATGTGATCGTCTCCTTTGACTCCATTGGAGGGAACCCGGTTGCAGTCACTCAAGCCACTTATGGGCAAACCATTGTACCTCCCACTCAGCCTACCAAGGACGAGTTTTTGTTTGAAGGCTGGTACATGGATTCGGTATACTCCCTTCCCTGGGATTTTGCCAGAGATACCGTGACTGAGGACATCACGCTGTACGCCAAGTGGACGAGTTCAGTGACAACTGCGTCCAAATATACGAATAAGGAAGATCCCATTTCCGCTTTGACCGTCTCTTTTGACTCTCAAGGCGGAAGCCCCGTTTCCTCTACTATTACTAGGAATAATCAAGCAATAGCGCCTCCCACTCAGCCCAGCAAGAGCGGGTTTTCATTTGATGGATGGTACATAGATTCGGCATTATCTCTTCCCTGGAATTTTGACCGAGATACCGTAAGTCGGGACATAACGCTATATGCCAAATGGGTAAAGACTGATAGCTCTGAAAACCATGGTGGCAGTCCTTCTTTCTGGACCAGTAGCTCTATTACTGACGCATCATCCCAGGAACCTGATACAGGAACGGAACTTAAAACCGAACCTAAACTTAAAGTTGAACCTAAACCTAAAGAACCAACAACACCTTTGACCCCAGTTGTGTTCAGTGATATTTCAACCCACTGGGCACGCTTGATGATTGAAAATATCGCTGCACGTGGTCTGATAAAGGGATATCCCGATGCCACATTCAGGCCTAACCAGCCAATCTTGCGTAAACACATGGCTCGTATAATCAACGGAGCGTTTGAGCTACCGATAATCCGAAAGGCTGCTCCCTTTGAAGATGTAGAGCCCACACATCCCTACTTTGATGCTATATCTCGACTACAAGAAGTCGGCCTTATTGATGGATTCCATATTTCGAACGGCTTAAATGATTTCTTCCATCCGGATGCGGTACTTACACGTGCTGAGGCAGCAAAAATTCTGGTACTCGCGCTGGACCTGCCGCTGATCCAAACGAGTTCTTTTGAGGATGTGCCCTCCTCCCACTGGGCTCACGACTACATAGCCACACTGGCCGAGACTCGAATGGTTGTGGGATATCACGGACAGTTCAGGCCAGATGACTCCCTAACCCGAGCCGAGCTGGCTGCCCTGATCTATCGTTCAATTCCAACAGAACAAACGACTGGCTCACAACTCCGTTAAAAATCATATTCAAAAAAACACCAGCCCTTGTATTATGGGCTGGTGTTCATCGTTCTACATGTCTATTCAGTATATCCCATGCTGCTTACAAAACGACGGAAAGCCTGGCGTCCTGCTTCATCATATTTGTAGACCCCTGCATGTTCCAGAATCTCGGCAAATTTCAAGCCAACTTCCTGCTGTACAATGGCAACGGCTTGTTCTTTGTCCAGGTTAGGACCAAACCGTTCAATCAATTCTTCCGCCCAGCCCAGATGTTTGTTCAACACATGATCAGAAGCTTTGGCGGCTTCAGCAAGTTTATCATTTCCAGCGAGGATATCCGCGATACTGTCCAGCTCTTCTTTCAAACGACCTGGCAGGATGGCAAGCCCCATCACTTCGATCAGACCAATGTTTTCTTTTTTCAAATGGTGCATCTCACGGTGCGGATGGAAAATCCCTTCAGGATGCACATCATTCGTGCGGTTGTTACGCAAGACGAGATCCATCTCATACCCACCGTCTGCACTGCGACGAACGATTGGTGTTACCGTATTGTGTGGTACTTGTTCCCCGTCCACTTCACTGCATGCTTCGATATCCACAGCAGAATCACTGTAGACCTTCCACGCTTCATATACGGCGTTACCCGCTTCTAGCAACTCTGCAGGATCGTGTGAAGCCAAACGCATTACGGACATTGGCCATTTCACAAGACTCAATGTAAGTCCAGGTGCATCCGCATGGCGGAAGACCGCCTCAGGCTGTGCATTTTGAATCGCGAATGTATGACGTCCGCCCTGGAAATGGTCATGTGTCAGAATTGATCCACCTACGATCGGCAAATCTGCATTAGATCCGATAAAGTAATGCGGATACTCCCCGACAAAGGCAAGTAGTCTGCGCAGTGTATCCTTCGTCAGCTTCATCGGCACATGATCATGATGGAAAATGATGCAGTGCTCGTTGTAGTACACATACGGCGAGTATTGGAACAACCACGGCTCGCTGTTAAGTTCCAGCGGAATAACTCTCAGATTCTGGCGGGCCGGGTGATTCACCCGACCAGCGTAACCTACATTTTCACGACACAGCTGGCATTTAGGATATACCGGCGGCGGAAGCAATTTCGCCATGGCAATCTCTTTTGGACTTTTCTCCGGTTTTGACAGGTTGATAGTAATCTCCATGTCTCCATAGGCCGTGTCCTGTGTCCAGTAGACGTTCTTCGAGATCCGATCCATACGGATGTAGTTGGAGTTAATCGACAAGTCATAGAATTGAGATGTGGCCGCCTCAATGCCTTCCGTCTGCTCCGTGTGGCGGAATGCGCGTACCACTTCGGATGGGCGTGCCATCAAATGACCCATGATTTTGGCATCCAGCAAATCACGGAATGTATCACTATTTTCAGGAATGAGTCCAATGGAAAATCCATAATCGATCAACGTATCCAGCATAGCCTGTGGGCCATCGGGCACATTCATGTCCAACTCGCCGGCATAAGGCTCTGAGAATCCGAATTGTTCCAGCAAGAGGTTGCGGCTGTAATCCCAATCCGCTTCCTCGATTAATTGTTTCTGCAAGGCAAATGCAACCAGACGTTCAATGGCATGCAGTGCTTCCTGCTGCTCCGGTGTCCGCTCTGTGGCACCTGCTGCAATATGAGTCTGTGACATAAGGTGTTCGCCTCCTAGTTTTTTCCGTAGCCGTCAGGACGTGATTGGTGCCAGCTCCAAGCGCTTTGAATGACATCTTCCAGATTGGTCCATTTTGGATTCCAGCCCAGGACAGATCTCGCTTTTGCAGATGAAGCTACCAGCACAGCCGGATCACCTGCACGACGTGGCTCCTGTACAACCGGGATATCGAGGCCAGTCACTTTTTTGGCTGTTTCGATCACTTGTTTCACTGAGAATCCTGTACCGTTACCAAGGTTAAACACATTACTGTTCTCACCTTTACGAAGATAATCTACTGCACGCAGATGTGCATCAGCCAAGTCGCTCACGTGGATATAGTCACGGATACATGTGCCATCTTCTGTTGCATAGTCGTCACCAAACACGGCGATGTGCGGGCGTTGTTTCAAAGCCGTTTGCAGCACCAGTGGAATCAGGTGACTCTCTGGTTGGTGATCTTCACCAATTTTACCGCTGTCATGTGCACCGGCTGCATTGAAGTAACGCAGGGAAACGTATTTGATATCTTGAACTTTATCGAACCATGACATCATGCGTTCCATCATCAGCTTTGTTTCGCCGTATACGTTGGTTGGTTCTGTACGATCGCTCTCTTCGATTGGCACTTTCTCAGGCTCACCGTAGGTAGCTGCTGTAGAGGAGAAGACGATGCGGCGTACGTTCGCTGCATTCATCGCTTCCAACAGACAGAGTGTACCAAACACGTTGTTGTCATAATATTTAACCGGGTCTTTCATACTCTCGCCTACGAGTGAGTTGGCTGCAAAGTGAATGACTGCATCGATTGGATTCTCAGCGAACAGCTTCGCCAGAATTTCTTTGTCACGCAGATCCCCTTCATACAACTTACCGCCGAGCAACGCTTCACGATGCCCTGTCTGCAAGTTATCCAGTACAACAACTTCTTCTCCACGTTCCAACAATGCTGCTACTGTATGAGAACCAATATACCCTGCTCCACCTGTCACCAAAATTGCCATTTTACTTCGCCTCCTTCAATTCTTTAACACCGTCGCCTACACCGCATACATAGAAATCACCTTTGAGATTGGTACGCGCTTCATATGCAGCGCCCACTTCGCTTACAAAACGTTCGACATCATCTTCATGCACAAGTGATACGGTACAACCGCCAAATCCTGCACCAGTCATCCGGGCACCAAGCGTGCCTGGAATCCGCTGAGCTTCTTCAACCATAACGTCCAGCTCATCACAGCTTACTTCGTACAAGTCACGAAGCGATTCATGAGAAGCGTTCATCAGCTTGCCGAAGGTTTCCAGATCGTTACCCTGCAATGCTTCGACCGATGCGAGTACACGCGCGTTCTCTTCCACAACATGTTGTGCACGCTGTCTTACTTTCTCATCCTTGATCTGATCCTGTAATGTTACGAACTGCTCTGGCGTCAATTGAGCCAGGTAATTCAGTGCAGGCAGCTGTTCCTTCAAGATGGCAAGTGCCTGCTCGCATTGGGAGCGACGTTCATTGTAAGCCGAATCCACCAGACCGCGGCGTTTGTTCGTGTTACCGATGACCAATTTGTAGGAGCCTGTACGGAAAGGAACCTTTTCATACTCCAGTGTGTCACACATCAGCAGAATCGCGTGATCTTGTGCACCGTTAGCGACAGCGAACTGATCCATGATTCCACAGTTGACACCTACGAACTCATTTTCCGCTTTCTGGGACAAAAGCGCCAGTTGAACCGTATCAATATCTGCTACGCCCTCCAGAGACTGAATCGCAAATCCGGTGAGTACCTCCAGTGATGCAGACGATGAAAGTCCTGCCCCGTTCGGAATCTCCCCGTGGTACAGGAAGTCATACCCTTTTGTTACATTCACGCCCTTGCCTTGCAGTTCAACCATGACACCAACAGGATAGTCGGTCCATTCTCCGGTTTTTTCCTTACCGATGGAGGAAGTGTCTAGTCCCCCTTCATAAGACATGTTCGTGGAAGCCAGTTGCAACTTGTTGTCCTGACGCTCACGAATGATCAATGTTGTTCCGAATTCAAGTGCTGCCGGAAGCACGTATCCACCGTTATAGTCAATGTGCTCACCGATCAGATTCACACGCCCCGGGGCATGAAACACACGGATGTCCGCTCCACTCTCTCCGTACTTCTCAATAAACTTTTGTTTCAATTCAGTTACGTTCATTGCTGGTGCACCTCGCCTCGTTGTTGTGGTTTTCTTAATGTTATTATATAAGAAAGCGGTGCCTCATGTAATGCAACCATGTGTGTTTCATATGGATAAATGTGACCTTAAGGCTTATAATGATCGGAGCATCCCAGAAAGAAGGAAATGACCATGGCAGATCACTCAAACTCGAAGAAAGACTCCCTTGCACCTTCTATAGAGAAAATTCAGGAACCACCTTCCGGTAAAAGCGGAGCACTCAGTTATTCGGTTGCCTCCAATCCCGTCTATTATGAACAAGGAGCGCTGCATGTCCTGTTTGCCGGGGCAAGCCAGACACTTCCCGGTCACGCCCTCGGACCCAAACTGTTTGATTATTATCTGCTGCACTATGTAGAAAAAGGAGCTGGTACGTTCCGTACCGAACTGCACACCTACGAGTTATCCGAAGGTGATTGTTTCCTCATTCATCCCGGGCAGCTGGTAAGCTACCAGTCACATGCCCGCAACCCATGGCAATATCGCTGGATTGCCTTCACAGGCAGCCAGGCTGGCCAACATGCCGAGGAGGCGGGATTCCGCCCCGAGAAGTCCGTTTTTCATGCTGGACCATCCTGTGGAATATCCGATTGGCTATCCGTGATGCAGGATGCTTTTGCCGAGCGCAAAGAAAGCTCCCATTTCACATCACTGGGTACGTTATATATGATTCTAGCCGAAGCACAGAATCACCTTTCGCAGGGTCAAACCTTAATTCCCGGTGAATCCTCCATCCGACGTACGGTGAAACAGATGATTCAATATATGTCTACCCAATATGCCTACCCTGTCTCCATTGAACAAATGTCTGCGAGTCTTGGATACAACCGCGCGTATCTATCCCGTATTTTCAAACAGGAAACCGGTCTTTCCCCAGTCACCTATCTGCTAAAACTACGGATCGACAAGTCGCGCCAACTCCTGAGAGAACGCCCGGATCTGTCCATCGAACAGGTATCTGCATCGGTTGGACTGCCAGACGCACTATATTTCTCCAAACAGTTCAAACGATTTCACGGTGAAGCGCCTAGCTTGTATCGAGAGAAAATACTGTCCCGTCCACTACATCAGGGGTTACAGCAGAATGCTCAACAAATCAAACGGTGAGCAACACAACGGACGGAACACGTACGACAAAAAAAGGTGCATTCCGCCATTATGGCTAAGATGCACCTTTTACACTTTATTTATTTGTCATCAGGCTCCGGAGACAGGATGGATTCAATCCGTTCCAATTCCTCTGTAGAGAAATCCAATTGGCTGAGTGCAGCCACATTCTCTTCAATCTGGGAAGGACGACTTGCGCCAATAAGCGCGGAAGTTACCCTGCCATTACGCAGCACCCATGAGAGTGAAAATTGGGCCAAACTCTGACCACGGGCTGCTGCAATCTGGTTCAGCGCACGCACTTTGCGGAGCGTCTCTGGAGAGATGTTGTTTTCATTCAGGAATACCGACGGTCCTTTGGCACGTGAGTCTTCCGGGATACCATTCAAGTATTTGTTCGTGAGCACACCTTGTGCCAATGGACAGAATGCAATACTGCCTGTTCCATACTCATCCAGCACGTCCTGCAAACCATCTTCAATCCAGCGGTCCAGCAGCGAGTATTTCGGTTGATGGATTAACAGGGGCGTACCCAGACCTTTCAGAATTTCGGCAGCCTGTCTCGTCTGCTCTGCGGGATAGTTGGAGATCCCTACATAAAGGGCTTTGCCCGAGCGAACAATATGATCCAGTGCCATCATCGTTTCTTCCAAAGGCGTTTCGGGATCATAACGATGTGAATAGAAAATATCTACATAATCCAGGCCCATACGCTTCAAGCTCTGATTCAGACTGGATACCAGATTTTTGCGTGAACCCCACTCGCCATACGGCCCGGGCCACATATAATACCCCGCTTTGGTGGAGATCACCAGTTCATCACGATAAGGTTTCAGATCCTGGGCCAGTACCTGTCCAAATAACTGCTCTGCCGAACCTGCCGGTGGGCCATAATTGTTGGCAAGATCAAAATGTGTAATGCCCAGATCAAATGATCGGGTAATCATATTACGGCCATTCTCAGCGTTATTAATACCGCCAAAATTATGCCACAGCCCCAGTGAAATCGCTGGCAGTTTCAAACCTGAACGTCCAACGCGGTTATATTTCATCGTTTCATAGCGAGTATCGCTTGCTACGTAGACCATTATGAATCCCTTCTTTCCCCAGGTTCCGCCTCTTGTATCCGGTCTATACCGGATAATGCGGTTATTCAGTACGTACGTTTAACCAAGAATCTGGTCCACATTATTCATTACCTCGCCAATCGGCTCTGTAATCAGCAAATCAGCCCTGCTGTCGTAAGCGGTAGGTGTAGCGTTGAGCAGAACGGTATGTTTTCCCTGAAAATACGTAATTAACTGGGCCGCCGGATATACCGTCAGTGACGTGCCTCCCACGAGTAACAGATCTCCAGAAGACAGTGCATCAATGGAACGATACAATGTCGTCTGATCCAGCTCCTCTTCGTACAGCACCACATCCGGTTTGATCACACCACCACATGTGGTACAGCGAGGCACGGTATATTGGGACTGTATAATATCATTTAGCGTATAAAACTGCTTGCAATCCATGCAGGCATTACGATGAATTGAACCGTGAAGTTCAAAAACATTGCTGCTACCTGCCTTCTGATGTAGTCCGTCGATATTTTGCGTGATCACTGCCTGAAGTTTTCCCGCCTGCTCCAGACGGGCCAATAGTCGATGACACCCATTTGGTTCCGCATCTGGATGAAGCATTTTTCCACGATAAAAATCATAAAAAATATCAGCATGTTGATCAAAAAAATGCCGGCTTAATAACTCTTCCGGTGGATAAGGCGAATGCTGCTCCGTCTGATACAGACCCGCAGCCGAGCGGAAGTCGGGAATCCCGCTTTCCGTTGAAGTCCCTGCCCCTCCGAAAAAAACAATCCGGGAGCTTTCCTGAATCCAGGCAGCCAGTTGTTCTGTTGCGTTCATCCTCTCTCCTCCTTTTATTTACTATATAAATTGAACTAAAGAATATTTACACTGACCACTCCGAGGACAGAACAACCTTCCGATCGCTGTTATCCACAGATTTTTTTTGATTCCTTTCCTAAGGGGAAAATCCGAGGATAAAGGCGAACACTCCGTTTCTTCAGGTTATTTCTGTCCTCTCCATTTCGTGTAAATGTTAGTTCAATTTATATAGTCCAATCAGGTCAGGGTGACTTATAAAATCACGCTTATCTCATTATAATGACGAATAATGGCATGGGCATCAACCAGGTGAGATCCTTGATCTAACTGCGGACAGTAACCGAGGGTATAGGATACCTCTGCGTGACGCCCCATCTGCATATCCCCATTGCTGTCTCCAATTACAACGGCCTCCGCAGGATCGATATGTAATTCACGGCAAGCCAAGAGTGCTGCTTCTCCATCTGGTTTGCCCTGGGTCACCCGATCACAGCCCACAATGGAGGTGAAAAAGGAACGGATCCCCATCCAATCCAGATGTGTTTCTGCTGCCGCTGTACTGTCTGAAGTGACGACTGCCAGAGGTATGTCTGCTGCCCTGCAACTCTGTAAGAAAGCAAGTAATCCTGGCATCGGTTCAGCCGATTTGCGCTCTCTTACCGATTTCATGGCCACACTTGAAAATTGGCGTATCGTTGTGATCGCTTCATTCCATGGCATGCCTGCTGCATATAACTGCCCGGCAAGCAATCCCGTGCACTCATCCACAGTCGCAATGGCAAGTGGACCTTGCGGATCATAGCCGACAATGTGACCTTCTGCATTATGAATAGTGCCCAGGACGTGCTCCCGTTCAACCGTAAATGAAGCTCCAAGCTCATTCATACGTGCTTGTAACTGACTCAGCAACGTCTCTGCCCACGGCCCCCATAACTGGAGGAATTCCAGCAGTGTTCCATCTTTATCGAACAGGATAGCTTTACATGGGATCTGCGCTCCATTCACTTGAAGCATGGTCATCCATATCACCTCCATCAAGTTATGCTATAAATGCATTCAACCCTTAATGCAGAATAATCAAAATCTACTTGATGGTACTTAACCAAGCCAGTACCGTCTTGACCGTCTGATTCAGCTGTTCTTCTCCACTCACTTCCGCCTCGCCATCTCCTTTTTGATGACCATAATCACCGAACTGGGCGTGGTTACCACCTTCAATGGTGTAATATACCGTGTCTTCTGGAAGATACATTCGTCCACTCTGATACTTCGTAGCATTCACGACCTCATCTTTAGTACCCAGAATAGATAAAGCAGGTATTCCAAGTGACTTTGCGCTTCCTTTTTCATCCGGGTAAGATGCCAAGAAGAAGATCCCGTGAAGTGCATCTGGATGTGCGGCTACATAACGTGCAGCCATGGACCCGCCGAGAGAGTGTCCACCCATAACAAATTGTTCTTCTGGATATGCGGCCAGAATCTCATCTGCCAAGTTTGGCTTAAGCACTGCCAGGTTAACTGGCATCTTGGCAATAATCGTGTGATGACCCGCAGCAGCCAGCTCATGCGCAAGTGGTGCATAACTTTCCGGTTTTACCAGTCCACCAGGATAGAAAAGTACACTTTTCCCCGTCGGTTTGTCTGGCACAAAATCAATCCAGTTCTCTTGTTCACTCACCGTCACCGGATTGGCTGTTTCCATAGCCGTTTGGGCTGTTTCCTGTGGACCGTATGGTGTGAATAATTTCCACGCAACAAATCCACATCCAATGACAATGAGCGCCAGAAGTACGAGCAGGAATTTCCCGATGCCCCTCTTCTTGCGCCCTGTATTATACCGATTTCTCAACATTAATCACCTTTCTTCACTTCCGCAGGTGCCGCGGCTCACAGAATTGGGAGCCTTCGTCCATCAGGCTCCCCTCTTCTACGAATTAAAAATATTATTCAGCCTTGGCCTTGCGGTAAGCATCCATATATTGTTCCGCTTTGCGACGGACATGACTCAGGTCACCCGTCTTCACAGCTTCCGCTGTCAAGTCGGAGCCGATCCCTACAGCGACTGCTCCACCCTTGATCCAATCCCCCAGATTAGACAAGGATACCCCGCCAGTTGGCATAAAATTCGCCTGCGGCATAGGGCCCTTCATCGTTTTGATAATCGAAGGATCGTACAGATTACCCGGGAACAACTTCACAATGTCCACACCGAGTTCCAATGCGCGTTGAACATCAGCAATCGTCATCACACCAGGCAGAATTGGAATTCGATACAGGTTGCAGATCTGCACGGTATCCGGGTTCAGGGAAGGTCCGACTACAAACTCGGCACCCGACATGATGGCCGCTCTTGCCGTTTGCGGTTCAAGCACCGTTCCCGCACCAATAATCGCGAATTTCTCTGGATCTTGTGTGTTCCAATGGTATACACGGCTTAATTTTTCAATGGCTTTGAGGGCACTGGGTACTGTCATCGTAATCTCGATAACTTTAATGCCACCCGCAATCGCTTGCTCGGCCATGGCAATGACTTGATCCGCAGAATCTGCACGCAGAACTGCCACAACCCCATTGTCCGTAATCTTTTGCAACAGCTGAAGCTTCTTCATTTCATTCTCTCCCTTGTCAATGTGGTGGTTGTGTATACAAGCCTTACATTTAAGAACGAAGATGAGCCATATATGATTTAGAGCGACTAACGCTCAACATGGGCAACGTTGTTCAGCTTGGCCTCGACCTGCCCCCACGTCGGGAGCGCCTCCCAATCGCCAACAGCCTGTATAACCATGGAGCCGGTCAAATTGCCGAGACGGGTTGCTTCCTGCGGGGAGTATCCTTTTAATAAACCCGATAAAAATCCCGCACAGAAACCATCTCCTGCTCCTACCGTATCCAGAACATAATCCGCCTTAAAGTACGGAACTTCCGTTAGGGTACCATTCGCCAATACATAGGTCAAATCAGGGCCACCCTTCACGATGCACACAGCATTCATGGCAGATAAACGCTCAAGTACTTTTTGATCATTTTCTTCGTTATATAGAAGTTTCATCTCGTCCAGACCCGGTAAAAAGTAGTCTGCCAGTTCAGCTAAACGCAGTAAAACTGGACGGGCCTCATCCGCAGACCATAGTTTGAGACGCAGATTTGGATCAAAGCTTACTTTCACCCCTGCCTGTTTGGCAATATGTATGGCAGCTTCTACCGTAGCAAGTCCGGAGGGGCTTATCGCTGCCGTTATCCCCGTAACGTGCAATATCTTCGCCCCGGCAATATAGTCGGGATCCAGATCATCAGGTGTGATCGCACTTGCAGCAGATAGCTTCCTATAATAATGCACCGAAGCTTTCCCGGAAGCGTTCTCACGAATCATCAAACCAGTGGGCTCGTCATCACTTAAACGTACTCGGGATACATCTACGCCTTCACCGCGAATGGCTTTCAGAATCATACTGCCCATCGGATCATTGCCCAAGCGTCCAAACCAACCACTGGTATGCCCCAGGCGGGATACACCAATAGCCAGATTGCTCTCAGCACCCCCGAAAGACTTGTCCAGTGTGGCTGCATATTCCAGCCCTCTTGTATCCTTGGCAGTCAGCAAACCCATACTCTCCCCAAACGTAATAATTTCCGGGCTTGGATAGGGACTCGTTGACATGATTTCTTCCCTCCTTATAGTTACATTCCCTCATCTTCTTTTTCTATTGTCATCCTCTATGCAACCGTTGTCAATCCCGTTGCGTTCATTTTGTTGTCACAGCTTTGATAAAAGATAACGCTTACTAATGTGAATTAAATCACAATAGATAATGAACATCCATATTACCCTTATTACAGATGCAAATGACCTTGCAAACAGGGTCTATAAGGGGGCTACACCATGAAAAATCAGACACTGATCCGGGATGATCAGGAATCTTTCTTTTACAATCTGCGCTTTATGCTTATCGTCTGTGTCCTAGCTGGTAATGCACTTGAACCACTCATTACACGTTTTGCAGGAGCGGAAGCTCTGTTCCTGTGGATATATACGTTTCACATGCCACTCTTTGTATGGGTAACCGGGTATTTTGCGACACACTCACTCCAGGGTGAATCTGGGCGAAACGTCCTGAAGCAGATTGCACTACAGTATGTACTGTTTCAGTCCTTATACGCATTGATGGACTTCACCGTATTCCACACACCCCATATGCGGCTATCCTTCTTTGCACCTTACTTGCTGTTATGGTTTCTCGCGAGTCATTTCTGTTGGCGACTGTTGCTTCGTCTGACGATTTCCTGGAAACCGATATATCGGCTGATTGGATCCGTTGCGCTCGGTATAATTGCCGGGTATTTGCCCATCGACGGGTTCTGGCTCAGCTTCAGCCGTACGTTTGTTTTTCTGCCGTTTTTTGTCATCGGTTATGACTATGGAGCAACCATCCGTTCACGTTTATTATCCGGTTGGGGGCGAAAAACCGCAGCCATCTTCTCTGCAGCACTGTTGGTATGGATCGGGTATGGGGGTTTGAATATTTCATCCGGATGGTTACTCGGAAGCATGACGTACGCCGAATTGGGTCACCACGAATGGTATGCCGGCATCTTCCGGGTGGGTGTCTACTTGCTGGAAATCGCATCTGCAGCACTGTTCTTGGCTTGGGTACCTTCCTTGACTTCCAGACTGACGGACCTTGGACGACGCACACTCTATGTGTTCCTGCTGCATGGGTTTCTCGTTCGTCTCGCAATCTGGTCCGGAGTCTACAGTTATATGGGAAGCTCGGCGTATATTCCAGTCATACTTGTCATTGCCATACTCTTCGCAGTCACACTGGCTCTGCCGGCTGTACGTCACACGTTCAAACCCGTAATTGAACCAGATATATCCCGATTTTCTTTCAATCGACATGAGGTGTTTAAACGGTCGGCCTAATTCTCTGACGGATCTCTTCACCATCGATTCTATCCTAGTGAATTGTTTCAGGCTGGAAATAAGGTGGTAAATTAGGGATACGCGCTACAAAAAACAACTTATCGTTGTAAGGAGTGATTTGTAATGGCACGTCAACAGACGTCAGAACACAAGATGAGCCGTGAGGAAGCTGGCAGATTAGGTGGCAAAGCGACTTCCAAGAACCATGACCGAAGCTTCTACCAGATGATTGGAAAAAAAGGTGGAGAAGCGACTTCAGATGCCCATGACACTGACTTTTACAAGCAGATTGGTCGCAAGGGCGGCGAAGCAACCTCCGAAACTCATAATAAGGAATTCTATCGTGAGATTGGACGCAAAGGCGGAAGCAACTAATTAATTCCGCTCGCCACATCGAAACATGATCATAGCTTTCCCGTAAATCAAGAAGTCTAATTCCATGAAAATGGTTTGAGGCTTCTTTCTATTGATTGTAGAAATATGACGACGGTTGTGATAGACTCAATAGAAAAACCGGGTGTTCACGGGTTTAAAGCAGCAAAGAATTTCACAAACTACGGGGAGCTCGACACCGGCATGCCGGTCCTTTTTTTTAGAGTACGGATGAAATTAAACGACAGATGCACTGCCATTTACTTTTCCATTCATGTTGCTCAATATTATATATTTGGGGGGAATACACCATGTCAGCCAAGAAGATGCGTTCCGATATGATCAAAAAAGGTTTTGACCGTGCACCACACCGGAGTTTGCTCCGCGCAGCGGGCGTTAAAGAAGAGGATTTCGGCAAGCCGTTTATTGCCGTATGTAACTCATACATCGATATCGTGCCCGGCCACGTCCACCTTCAGGAATTCGGTAAAATTGTAAAGGATGCTATTCGTGAAGCCGGTGGCGTTCCATTCGAATTCAACACCATCGGAGTAGATGATGGTATTGCCATGGGACACATTGGTATGCGTTACTCGCTGCCAAGCCGTGACATTATCGCGGATTCCGTGGAAACCGTTGTATCTGCACACTGGTTCGACGGCATGGTATGTATCCCGAACTGTGACAAAATTACACCAGGCATGATGATGGGTGCGCTTCGCGTAAACATCCCTACCCTGTTCGTAAGTGGTGGACCAATGAAAGCTGGTCGTGACAGCAATGGTAAAGCTCTTTCCCTGACTTCCGTATTTGAAGGTGTAGGTGCTTACCAAGCAGGTAAAATCGATGATAAGAGCTTGCTTGAACTTGAACAGTTCGGCTGTCCAACATGTGGATCATGTTCCGGTATGTTTACTGCAAACTCCATGAACTGTCTGGCAGAAGCGATGGGACTGGCTATGCCAGGTAACGGAACCATCCTTGCCGTTGCTCCTGAGCGTCGTGAGTTTGTTAAACAATCCGCTACCCAATTGATGGAACTCATCAAAATGGACTTGAAACCACGTGATATCGTAACTGTAGAAGCGATCGATAATGCGTTTGCACTGGATATGGCGATGGGCGGATCTACGAATACAGTACTGCACACGCTGGCACTGGCTCATGAAGCAGGTATCGAGTATCCAATCGAACGTATTAATGAAGTAGCTAACCGCGTTCCACATCTGGCGAAACTTGCACCTGCTTCCGATCTCCACATCGAAGACGTTCACAATGCAGGCGGCGTAAGCGCAGTGCTGAACGAATTGCTCAAGAAACCAGGCGCAATTCATGGAGACTGCATTACGGTAACAGGTAAAACAATCCGTGAGAACGTTGAAGGAAAAGAAATTCAGGATACAAATGTCATTCATCACCTGGATAACCCGCATTCCGAAAAAGGCGGCCTGGCTGTATTGTTTGGTAACCTTGCACCACAAGGCGCTATCATCAAAGTTGGTGCAGTTGATGCTTCGGTTGGCGGATACCACAAAGGTCCTGCCATCTGCTTTGACTCCCAGGAGCAAGCGCTCGAAGGTATTGCTAACGGCAAAGTAAAAGAAGGACATGTTGTTGTTATCCGTTATGAAGGACCAAAAGGCGGACCAGGTATGCCTGAGATGCTGGCTCCTACTTCCCAGATCGTAGGTATGGGATTGGGTGCCAAAGTTGGTCTGATCACCGATGGACGCTTCTCTGGAGCATCCCGCGGAATCAGTATCGGACATATCTCTCCGGAAGCAGCTGAGGGTGGTCCAATCGCCTTTGTTGAAGAAGGAGACATCATCGAGCTGGATCTGAACAACCGTATCATCGAATTGCACATCAGTGACGAAGAGTTTGAACGTCGTCGCGCAGGTTGGAAAGGCTTTGAACCGAAAGTAAAAACCGGTTACCTGGCTCGTTATTCCAAACTGGTTACCAATGCAAGCAACGGTGGCGTACTGAGTATCTAATTCACTAATAAATAAAGGGTTGCTCTTCTGCCAAATCTGGCGAAGGGCAACCCTTTTCTTTTGCTGGTTGGTGTTATCAGTCCGTTTAGTTCCGCTCTGGCAGTATCTCTTGTTCAATTAACAACGATTCATCTCTGGATTCTTCTACCGTTGCTGCTACCTGCATCGTATGTTGACCGTAACGTTCCAATAATAGATCCAGTGGCATGGCAATCATCTTGGGTACCAGTTGTTCAGTACGCTGTTTCAAACGTTTGGTTCCTGCCGGGTGGATTACACTTAACAGCAGCTTCAAGTATACTTTGGATGCAGCACTGAACGGTCCAGGAGGCAATTCTTGTATGGTAAATCCGAATTTTTCTGGGCCTCTGTTAATCATACTCACACCGTATATGGCCTTGGCAGAGCGTAACTCGGGTTCGTGTGCCACCATGCGTGCCAAATCAGGCAATTGCTGTTCCATCGTCCTAATCATGCGAATAGCCAAATGCATACTGGAACGTGACGTCACTCCAAGTTCAAACAACTTCTGATTGTCAAAATGTAGTTCTATCACCGGATCTCCATTTTGAATGACATGGCCATCATTCATCTCCACCCGTGCTCCGTGATATACACGTGATCTGAAGTGCAGCATTGGGTCCTCTGGCGAAGCCGTCCGTAGATGGTATACCCAGTGGAACAACTTCTCCCAGCCCAACCATAAGGCAACAACGATTCGTTTCCATAGCTTCAATGGTGTCTGTAATTGCGTTTTGTTCTGAGATTCGCTCACTATGATACCTCCCATCAACGTATCAACGCGTACGCTTTGCAGGCCTAGCCGTTCAGCTTCCTGCAAGACGACTTCCAGCGCCTGAAGCATCTGCTCCGGCGCGTGTGCATCAGCACCAAGGGTCGTTCCTCGATCATGCAACAGCATGACCTCTCCGCCTCTCAGTTCCTTCAGCATCCGTTCGGTCAATCTCTGGGCACCTACTCGGCTTCTCCAGTCTTCAAACATGGAGGACCACAGTACAATTTTTCGTTCTTTCTTGCTGAAAAAATCAAACAAATTCATAATCCCCCACGGTGGACGATAATAACAAGTCTTCACGCCGGTTACTTCATGAATAATCTGACCTGTTCGCTGAATCTGATCTCGAACGGTACGTGGCCGCATGAGCCAGTTCGTCTTGTGAATATAATTATGAATGCCAATAAGATGACCTTCCTCATGTATGCGCTGTATGAGTTCAGGATGACTCGCTGCATGTTCTCCAACGACAAAAAATGTGGCTTTTGCTTGATGCTGACGAAGCAGATCGAGCAGTCTTGGCGTATAATGTGGATCTGGTCCATCGTCAAACGTTAATGCAAATTGTGTATCACTTCTTCCCCGTCGAAATACACGAAAACCAAAAAGCCTACTGATCAAACTTGGAATAAAGGCGTAAAAAGATGAAAGATACAATAACCACAGTAAAATACTATGAAGTATCGTTGTCATGTTGCAAGCTCCCCACTTCTCCTGCTGAATTACGGTGCACTATGGCACTATCTAAAATAAACCGCCTTTAATTTTATCATAGTTCAGACTTTTCTTGAATCCTGTTTTCCCAAAAAGATAGCTATCGTGTACAATAAATACAATCTAATTATTGCCATCAAAGGAGCCATGTCCATGCTACCGCTTTACAAAAAATACGGGCGAACTGTCTTTGACATCGCATTGCTCGTATTAACCGTGTATGTGATCATGTACGGTTTCAGTCAATTATACCATGTGGCTGCACCGGTCTTTCTATCATTCATTGTGTATTGGATGATTGAACCGCTGGCTAAATTTTTACATCGCAAAGGATTGCCCAAGACACTTGGAGCCGCCATCTCCGTCTTGTTGTTTCTTGCATTAATTGTCGCTGCCTTTTTTGGGGTAGGCTTGATTATCATTTCACAAATTTCCAATCTTCAAGATAATTTCCCCGTATACATTGAAATGATACAACGTGAATTCACCAATCTTGTTTTATTCATTCAGGACAAGTCAGACGCTCTCCCTGATGGAGTTATGGAAAAAGCGAATGATTATTTTGCAACACTGACCGGGTTCCTGTCCAAATGGGTAACTAGCGGAGCGCAATTCGTAGTAGGTTTCCTCAGTTCATTCTCTTCGTTTATTACGAACTTCGGAATTGCGATTATTCTGGCATTTTTCCTCAGTATCGAGATTGAATCCTGGCGCAAGTTCGCCCGTGCGAAAACGCCCAAAACATTAAAGTTAGCTATTGAATTCATGCGTAATCACGTGTTCAAAACAATCCGCTCGTATCTGAAGGCACAGATGATCATGATGCTCATTACGTTTGTATTGATTTATGCAGGTTTGTTGATTTTGGGAACCTCTAATGCCTTTACCATTGCAGCAGTCTGTGCGGTTTTTGATCTGGTACCCTTGCTTGGCGTTCCTGTTGTATTTATTCCATGGATCGTCTACTTATTCATTATTGGCAATAGTAGCCTGGCGATTGGCCTGATTGTGATTCTGGCAGTAACGATGCTGACACGGCAGTTGCTGGAACCAAAAATATCGGGTAACTCGATTGGTGTATCTTCGGCGTACTTGATGCTTTCGTTTATGCTGATCTCCCTTTCGATCTTTGGCCTGGCTGGTGTAGTGTTATCTCCAGTGCTTCTGATCCTTCTGAAAGAACTGTTACAACAAGGATACTTGCAAAAGTGGATTCACCTGCCAAAAGATGAATTTGAATCCTCTCCATTGGTCATGGACCCACCCGTTAGTAAGGCCTCAGCGAATTCTGCCGAGTCTACTGTACACCGTCCCATTCCTGCGAAGGATCATGAGGACTCCGCCAAATAGTCCATCACCTTCCTGAAGAGAGCCGTCGCCTGATGTTGGCTGTCAGGAGAGACATTTTGAACAAGAACAGCTACAGCATATTGGGGTTGTTCTACCGGTCCATAACCAATGAACCATTGATTGTTGCGCTTCTCTCCATGTTTCTGTACCTGAGCTGTACCTGACTTCCCTGCAACATGCCACCGCGCACGCTGCAGGGATTTTCCTGTTCCCTCACGAACTACCTTATTCATCCAGGATAACAGTTTATGCGCTGTTGCGGGAGCAATCTGTCCTGATGCTGAAGGTGAATCATGCAAGGGCATTTCCAACATGGTGCCACCATCCGCATATCGGATGCGCTTAACGAGACGTGGGGCACTAACCTTTCCATCATGTAACAGTGTAACGATCAGATTGGCAGCTTGCAGCGGTGTGACCAAGACATCTCGCTGACCAATTGCTGTCTGTATTTTTGCACCTTCATCAGCAGAAGAAACAGCCTCTGTTCTCACACGCCCGTGATCCTCATGATCAAAGTGTCGTAACACAGGCATTCCTGCCATCTGCTTCCCTTCCCAGCCAATCGGACGCGCGAGTCCCAGACGATCAGCCGTGTTCTCCAGTTGTTCCATACTCAGCCTGCGCGCCGTTTCTGCGAATACGATGTTGCAAGACTCAGCGAATCCTTGCTCCAGATTCAAGTCTCCATGACCATGCTCCTTCCAGCAAGACAACCCATATCTTCCGTACTCACCACCACAATGGAATTCTTCTCCGTTAGAAACCGCACGATACTCCAATGCGGCAGACGCAGTGACAATTTTGAAAATAGAACCCGGTACGGCTCCCTGTATTGCACGATTCCTCCAGGCCGATTTTTTAGGGTCCACATGTTGTGGCTGATAGAAAGGGCGGGAGATCATGGCGCGAACATCTGCGTTAGCGGCATCTAACACAACAATGGCCCCTTCTTGTAATCCAGATTCTTGCGTCAACCCCTCCAACCCACGCTGTAACTCAGCATCTACTGTGGTTTCTACACGTAAAGGATAATGGCTATTGGCCGGTGCAATGACGTGCGGCTGAATATCAGGGATAATCTCCCCACCACCCGAAACCATGCGTGATACAAGCGTAGGACCAATTCCCCTTAACAGGGGTTCAAGTGTCCTCTCCAGTCCAGCTGCTCCTGATTTCATGGCAAATGGCTGTTTCACTTCATCCTGATGCCCAGTCAGAATTTTGGAGGACTCAGGCTGTTCAGCCAGATAACCCATCCACTGCATTCCTGTATGCCCCTGAAGGTACCTTGTCATCATCGGATAGATGCCCGCTCCTTGCAGGTGCAAACTACGTAGGCGCTCCACCTGAGCAGCGGTCAAATGAACAGGCTGATGTGTACCTGCTGTCCAAAAATGAGGTATACTTTCCTGATTCCATTCCTTCTTCAATTGATCCGGATCGGTATGTAATATAGCTGCCAACTGTATCATCTCGGAGCCTTCTAATGCCCCATCCTTGCGTAATTTCTCTAATGGACTTGCCTTTGGAAAAAGAACCAGTCCCCATTGCAGCTTACCGGTCAACGCCTCACCCTTGTAATCCGTAAATTGTCCCCGCCCCGGGTCAAGTATCACCCCGCGTTCACGCTGCAATACAGACATTTCACGTACCGTTCGGTGAAATCCAGGCATCGTCTGATTCACCTGAACGATCTGAACCCATCCCAATCGTAATATAAGCAATCCAAAGACAAGAGTTAGAAGAATACAAGTTATATAGATTCGCCGTTTCGCAAGGAGATGCATCCCAATCTCACCTTTTGTCGTTTTGACATATTATTGCTGATATGGCTTGGAATTATCCGGTAAACAAAAAGAAAACCTGTCCCATGTGCGGGACAGGTTCTCCTCATTTCAACCTTGGCTTGTTACACCGTAAAGCGTGACAAAGTTTCTTTCAGTTCAGTAGAAACATTCTCCAGTTTGCCAGACAGATTGACCAGCTGGTTACTGATATTTTGCTGTTCACTGCTCAAGGAAGCTACTTCTTGGGACGTTGCAGAAGATTCTTCAGCTACAGCGCTGACATTGCTCATGGCTTCAGACAACGTACCTTGAGATTTGTTCAAATCTCCAATAGAACCTGTCACCATGCCCAGACGTTCCACAAAGGCACCCATCTGTTCCTGTACGGAAGCAAAGATGACGTTGGTGTCTTTAACCGCATCCATCTGTTCCTTGAATAAAGGATAAGCTGCCGACAAAGCATCCACGGTCTCATTCATTTCAGTCATGATTTTGTCTGTAATCTCTCCAACCATCTCAATGGATTGTCTGGATTGAGCCGCGAGCTGACGAACCTCATCAGCCACCACCATGAATCCGCGTCCGGCAGCACCGGCACGTGCTGCTTCAATGGTTGCATTCAGGGAAAGGATATTTGTCTGTTTCGTTATGTTTTGCAGCACTTCAAGCACTTTCAGAACAGAAGACGTACTCTCTTTCAGTGAATCAACCTTATTCACCAGTGCACCAATCATTTCTTCTGTCTTCTGCGTTTTGGTCATCAACTGATTCAGATGTTGTGTTCCTGTCTGACTGGACTTCTCTACATGACGAGCAGAATCACCCATCTGTTCATTAGCAGCGATTACACTCTGCATCTGACGAGAGATATTGTCAGTTAATTCATTGCCACGTTCCGCTTCGGTTGCCAAACTGCCCGCACCGCCTGCGATTTCTTCTGTAGCTACAGCAATCTCCGAAGCAGACACAGCCGTTTTCTTGGATGCACTGCTCAGCTCAGAGGCCGTATCCAATACTTCCTGTGCAGAACGATTGGTTTGTTCAACCAGCTTAGTGATCTGCTCCATCATCAGATTGAAGGCGGTCGAGAGCTGACCAATTTCATCTTGGGAGCTATATGGTGTACGAACTTTAAGATTACCTTTCGCACCTTCCTGCATCAGGTCTTTCAATTTGCCAAGTGGACGAGCGATCATACGCACCATCCAGATCCCGATCAATACTGCAATCCCCGCATCAATCAGCGCCATCCACAGGGTCAGAGTCAGAATACCTTTTGCGTCCTGAACCAAAACAGAGGTAGGTATCATACCAACCAGTATCCAATTGGATGTGTCCATCGTACTGTATACAGCCAGCATTTCCGTAGATTTGCCATCTACCGTATACTCCGTATTCGTACTACCTGCTGGTTCGGTCAACTCTTTGACAAATGCAAGCTCTGTATCTTGTCCTGTACGATCCGAGATGGAAGATGCAACCACTTTATTATCCGGAGCAATTAGTTGAAGAATAGCTCCTGGCCCCAGATCAAGCGATTTCAATTGTTCCTCCAAAACTTCCAGTTTCAGTTCAATAACCAGAACATACGACTGAGTCGTCCCCTGCAAGTTTTTCATGGAACGTGCAATTTTAAACGTTGGCGTTGAGCCACCTTCTTTGACCTCTGTTGGAAGCCAGCGATAACCGCCCGCCTCAATTAACTCACTGTACCATGCTTCCTGGCGAATGCTGCCCATGGATGAACTGTTGCTGCCGGTACCCATAATGGACTTTGTATCGTCCGTAGGTACCAAATAAATCGCTTCCATAGATTTATTTGTAAATGCAACATTGGACAGTTGCTTGTTGATTGAACTTGAGTTCACGAATGTATCATACGCAGTCAAATTCGTATCTGACATTTTTTGTAGCAAGGACTGCATTTCCGGATCAAAGAAAATCTGTGTGGATGTATCGACAAACCTCTCCAAAATGATGTCCATTTTTTGCTTGGTCTGATCAATGGTCTCCTGATTGGCACGCGAGGCATTTTTCTCTATCGTACCCTTGGCTTTTGAATAGGATAATAGACCTAAACTCACTACAAAAATCATGATCCCCGCAAAAAAGATCAAGAACAGTTTAACCCCTACGGATTTGACCGGATTTGCCTTCCTAATTTGTTTGAAAGAAGACCCTCCAAGGTTTTTCCAATCCCGGTTTTTTAATTGTTTTTTTACCCAATCGGTCTTGATCCAGCCCAGCTTCAATTTACTACGGTCAAACTTAAGTAATTTTTTCCCATTCCCTGTAATTTTACTTTTACCTACTTTTTCTTTCTTCACTTTCTGAACCTGCTCAGGGTTAACCTGCTCGGCTTTTGTCACTTGCTCCCCACTGTCTTTCTGCTTCTTTTGAACCATTCCCATTCACCTGCCAGTTATTTACTTGTTGGATTTTTCTTTCTCTCCCCTATAAATATGTAGTATTCGACAGCTTTCTTCGTTCCCCTTTCACTTTCCAGAAATATTTTACAACTTTATTCCTATTTTTCTATAAAAAAAAGACCCCCATCTGCCGATAAACGGAGGTCCCCATGTAAATTTCATAACACTATGTTGTTAAATCATAATACAATATTGACACATTGTAGGTATTTGAGCCTACTTCTTTTTTCTCATCATATCGAAGTACGAAACCGGTTGATCTACCTTCATTTTAATCAGTTGCAACGGGTGACGAGCAGCATCTAGAACATTGCCTACTTCATCCTGTATTTCACCGACGACCTGTTTGAAAAAGTGACCTCCCGGACCGAAAAATTCGATTTCCTGTCCTGGTTTGAAGTGATTGCGCTGTTGAATGGTTGCCATTCCTGTTTCAGCATCATACCCCATGACCAATCCAGCAAAGTCAAAAGGTACGGCCTTTTCTTCCGGTTCATAGATATGATCTTCATGGTCTGGTGTATCATAGAAAAATCCGGTATTCAGCGGGCGATTTGCCGCTTTGTTCATTTCTTCAACCCATTCAGGTTTCAGAACATAATTTTCCGGGTCCGCCATATAGGCATCAATAGCTTGACGGTAGACGTTAACCACAGTTGCCACGTAGTGGATCGATTTCATACGTCCTTCGATCTTGAAACTGTCCACACCCACATCAATCAACTCGGGAATATGGCCAATCATGCACAGATCCTTAGATCCCATGGAGAATGAATTATCTTGTTCCTGGAAAAGGGGAAGCTGGTTCTCACCTAGTTTGAATGGCGCAGGGGCCTTCATCTGCATGTCCTCTTCGCTGACCCACACCGTATCTTCTCTCGCATCCTCAAACAGATCATACTTCCAGCGACAAGATTGGCAACAGCCGCCGCGGTTGGAGTCCCGATCCGTAAAGTGATTGGAGAGCACACAACGTCCGGAATACGAGGAGCACATCGCCCCGTGAATAAAGGCTTCAATTTCGATATCCACATTGGCCTTGATCTCTTCGATCTCTTCAAAGCTGGTCTCACGTCCGAGAACAACACGTGGAAGTCCTTCATCTTTCCAGAACTTCACGGCTTGCCAGTTGAGTGTGGATTGTTGAGTACTTAGATGTACCTCAAGGCCTGGCACAGCACGAAGCGCTACTTCAATAATAGCCGGATCGGCTACGATGATCGCAGAGATTCCCGCATTATAGAGGTTTTGCAGGTACGTTTCGATACCCTCAACATCCTCATTATGTGCATAGATGTTTGTCGCTACGAACACCTTGGCTCCATACTTTTTGGCAAACTCCACACCTTCACGCATCTCTTCAAAGCTGAAGTTATCCGCGTTGGAACGCAGTCCATAGGCCTGTCCACCGATATATACGGCATCTGCACCGTAATGGATCGCAAATTTCAGTTTTTCCAGATTACCCGCCGGAGCTAGCAGCTCCGGTTTGTCCAGACGGTTACGTTTCCCCGAGAACTTCCGCTGTACCGCCACTGTTTCCATTCTGTTCACCTCGTCTATTAATACACTTGTTCTTTATAGAAAAATCCAAACGACAATTCACGTTCAGGGTCCTGTAACTTCCGCACCTCAGCGAGCCACTCTTCAGAGAACGCATATGCATCAGCATCGGCTACATAACTGTCAATCGCTGTCCGATATGCACGTACAACAGCTTCATTGTAGGTGAGTGATTTTAACATACCTTCAATTTTGAAACTGTGCACACCCGCCTCCATCAACAGATGAAGATCTTCGAGGATACATATATCCTCTGAGCTCATAATGTGTGTACCGTTAATATCCTCGTAGATCGGGAATTTCTCATCCCGACGTTCAGCCTCGATCAGGAACAATCCCCGCTCTTTCCCCAGATGTCCCTCAACCGGCCGCCCTTGATGAGCCATGTAACTTTGTACCAGACTGCGCTTGGAATGATAAATATTCGTCATGCCATGCACCTGAACCTGAGCTTCCACCTTCAAAAAAGGAACCATTTCCGTCAACTCGTCCATATTCAACTCTCGGGCAAGTACAACTCGACTAGCTCCCTTGGTTCCCCAATAGTTAGCCGTCGCATAGTTCGTTGAAGTCATCTCCGCATTCCAGTGCAGCTTCACATGTGGAGCGTATTCCTTCATGGTAGCCAGCACGGATGGATCATTAAACTCCACACCATCAATACCGATTCTGCCAAGTGCTTGAACATATTCAGGCAATTCTTTCAACAGTTCGTTGGACATCAGATTAGTCATGGATACATACACACGCGCCTGATGTTTGGCTGCAATGGCAACCACCTCTGCTGTCTCTTCCACGCTAAAGTTGCCTGGAAGACGCATGCCGAATCGATCATCTCCAATGACCAGAGCATCTGCTCCAGCCTGGAGCAGCACTTCTGCCTCTTTCACATTCGCTGCTGTAACGAGCAGTTCATGTTTCTTACTCATATAATCCCCTCCGCTTATTGCGCAGCCTTACTTTTGGCTATATTTTGCTGGTGTTCCTTATACGTTTTGGCAAATAGATGTCCAGACGAGCCATCCTTTTTTGTCACATAGAACAGATACTCCGAAGCTTCCGGATTTAGCGCTGCCTCAATGGACGGAAGACTTGGACTGGCAATTGGACCGGGTGGCAAGCCTTTGTTCAGATACGTATTATAGGGACTTTTCACCTTTAGATCCTTGAAAAACAATCGTTCCTTCGGTCTGTCGAGCAGATATTGCACGGTAGCATCAATCTCCAGCTTCATATCCTGATTGATCCGATTGTAGATTACACCTGCAACCAGAGCACGTTCCTCGTCCACTACAACTTCTTTCTCCACGAGTGACGCGATCGTCAGCAGTTCATGTAGGGAAAGGTTCTTTTCCTGGAGCTTGGCTTCCAAATCAGGAATGGAATTAATCTTGGTCTGGAATTCTTCCAGCATCCGTTGCATCACATCATGCGTGGAACTTCCCTTTTTCAGCTCATACGTCTCCGGGAATAGATACCCTTCCAATACGTAGCGAAGTTCTTCATCCACTGGAATGTCTTTGATGATATCTACATCAAAGGCCGAAGGATCATTGGCCAGCTTGATGAATTCATCCCGATCTGCAACATGCTCATAAGAAAGCTTACCCGCCATTTGCAGAACGTTATAACCCTCCGGAATCGTAAATTTCACCATTTCTTCCGGTACAACTTCGCCACTACTCAGCTTGCTAACAATCTCATCATATGTCACGCCAGGATTCATTGAATATGTACCCGCCATGAAATTAGAACCTAGTTTCTTCCACTTTAAATACCCTTTGAAGGTTAACCCGCTTCGGATAAGGCCTTCTTCTTGAAGCTGATCCGCGATTTTCGAAGTTCCCGATCCGCTCTTAATCTCGAATACGACCGGTTCTGTAGAAGCTTCCACAGGACGCATCATACTCCACACGTAACCGCCTGCGCCTCCGACAAGGACTACAATGATAAGCAGTATGACTACAATTGCTTTCCCTTTCAAAAAAGAAACAACTCCTTTACACAACCAAAAAGAGCGGACTTCTCCGCCCTCCCGGTTTCTTCAATTTGAAGCTGATTTAATCTTCGTCAATGGGGAGTGTACACTCATCATACAGTTCCGAGATGTTCTCCCACTCATCGTCATCGTCGATCGTAACTAACTCTGGCATGATCTGGTCTTCACTTCCAGGTGATACCCGCAGAAGTTCAACCTCGTCATAAGGTCGCAACGAACTGCGGAGCACCGCGTACTGCTGACCGTTCACTTCGAACTCAGCCAACAAGTCATACGGTTGTGATTTACCGTTCTCTTCCTCGAGCTCAACATGAGCACCGAATGCCAGACGCAGTGAATCTGTCCATTTCAGGTCTTTGCGGCTATATTCCGTCATTTAGTTCGCTTCCTCTTCATCTTCAGCAAGAAATGTATTAAACGTCTCCTCGACGATATCCCATTCGGCATCATCTTGGATGACGAAAAGTTTAATATCGTCGCCCTCTTCTTCATAACGGAATGCATATACATCCGTTTCGCCATCTTCAGGTTCAACCGGAGCAACCATCATGTACTTGGCCTCCGAACCATCTACTTCAAACTTCATGATGACTTCAAATTCCTCTTCATTACCCTCGTCATCCGCAATGTAAATAATTTCCGCTTCTTCTTCCATACCCAGTTGATCTTCAGCCATTGTTGATCCCCCTCACCTTCTACTATTGGCATCCAAATAATTTTGCAAAATCAAGCTTGCGGCCATTTTGTCCACAACCTGCTTGCGTTTTTTCCGACTGACATCCGCTTCAATCAGCGTACGTTCTGCTGCCATGGTTGTCAGCCGTTCATCCCAAAGGTGAACAGGTAAATTCAGTTCATCCCGCAGGCGATCGGCAAAAGCAATGCATATCTCACCGCGCGGTCCTACGGTGCCGTTCATGTTTTTGGGAAGTCCGACTACGATCTCACTAATCTCATGCTCACGCACAAGTTCGGCAATCCGAGCGAACTCGCCTTCATCACGGCGGCGTTCTAGCACTTCCAATCCCTGGGCAGTCCAACCGAAGGCGTCACTCGCGGCAACTCCGATTCTTCGGTCCCCATAGTCCAAACCTAATATTTTCATCCATGCTCTCCCATCCTGGGGCCTGCTCAGGTCGATTACAAATAATCGCCTTCTCAAGCTTCAGGCTGTCTTCTGTCGGTTCATTTCCCGCTGCCTGCAAGGCTGCAACACAGCGGAAGCGGCGTACATTACCGGTGATTGGCCAGATAGGAACGTACAAGCTCTTCAATCAGCTCATCGCGCTCCTTTTTACGGACCAGACTACGTGCGTTGTTGTGACGAGGAATGTATGCCGGGTCTCCGGAAATCAGATACCCAACAATCTGGTTGATCGGATTATACTCCTTATCGACCAATGCATCATATACCGTGAGAAGAATCTCTTTGGATGATGCTTCCTGTTCGTCACCTTTCACATTAAATTTAACCGTCTTATCCATGGAGTCCATTGATGACACCTCGCTCCTGCATGAACATGGGGACCATGTCCTGCCGAATTGATTTCTGTTTATATAATAACATATTCTGACTGCCACAAGTAAACAAAGGATAAGGCAATTGTGTTTTTTGCTTGTCCTTTACTGGCTTCAGCATATTGCATCATTCGATTCCACACGCTCTCGGGTACAAAAAATAAACGAACAGAACCATTTCGATTTATTTTTTGACGATTGAAAGCCACTCAATGGATTTATGCATTATGCCCGCTAACCAGCGAAACTGCCAGTTTCAGCGCTTCATCCAGCTTGGTCGCATCCTTACCTCCAGCTTGCGCCATATCTGGACGTCCACCGCCACCGCCGCCGCATATTGCTGCGACTTCTTTGACGATTTTGCCTGCGTGCAATCCTTGTTTTACTTGTTCAGCAGGTACTGCTACAACAAAATTCACTTTGCCGTCCGCTGGAGCACCCAATACGAGTACCGCGTTAGGCAATTTTACTTTCAACTCATCTGCCACTGTACGCAGCGCATCCATGTTCGGAGCATCTACGCGTGCTGCCAGCAATTGTGTATTTCCTGCTTGTACCACTTGATCCGTCAATTGACCAGCTTCCATGGCACTCAGCTTGCTTTGCAGGGATTCAGTCTCTCTGGCTGCTTCTTTCAGTTGTTGGTTCAGACCTTCAATCCGTTTAGGTACATCAGCCACATTTGCTTTGAGCAGTGCTGCTGATTGTTTAAGCAGTTCCAACTGGCTTTCCACATACAGATATGCGCCGCGGCCAGTTACAGCTTCGATCCGGCGTACGCCGGAGCCAATTCCGCTCTCGCTCACCAGTTTGAAGATTCCAATCTCTGAAGTATTATTTACGTGACAGCCGCCACAAAGTTCCAAACTGTAGTCTCCGACTTGAACAACACGTACAATATCTCCATATTTTTCGCCAAACAGGGCCATTGCACCCATTTCTTTAGCTTCATCAATAGCTTTCAGCTCGATGTTCACGTTCAGACGATTCCAGATCTGTTCATTCACCTGACGTTCAATCTCTGTCAACTCTTCCGGCGTAATACTACCGAAGTGAGAGAAGTCAAACCGCAGACGTTGTGGCTCTACGAGCGATCCTGCCTGGTTTACGTGTGTTCCGAGCACATCTTTGAGTGCCTTGTGCAACAAGTGGGTAGCCGTATGGTTTTTGATAATGTCGCCACGTTTTGCTGAATCCACTTCGGCGTTGATCACATCACCTACACGCAGTTCACCAGACTCCACAGTCACCAGATGTACATGTTGTCCAAGTGGAGCTTTGAACAAACCTTGTACTTTCGCTGTTACACCAGCACCTCGCAGCAAGCCCTGATCACTCACTTGACCGCCACTTTCCGCGTAGAACGGAGTCTTGTCCAGAACAACCTGACACGTCTGTCCTTCGCCTACAGATTCAACAAGGGCGTCACCAGCTACGATGGCTACCACTTTTGCTTCCGTCAACAGGTCAGTATAACCAACAAACTCGCTTTTAACCTCCAGATCAGCAAGTGGTCCGCCTTGAACTTTCATGCTCTCGTTCTCTTGACGCCCAGCACGTCCAAGCTCACGTTGTTTCTGCATGGAAGCATCAAAACCTTCACGGTCCACAGTCAGACCATGCTCTGCTGCATAATCTTCTGTCAGGTCAAACGGGAAACCGTACGTATCATACAGTTTGAAAGCTTCAGGTCCGCTAATAACGGTGCGTCCTTCGGATTTGGCTGTGCCGCTGATATCAGCCAGAATAGCCAGACCATCTGTGAGTGTTTCGTGGAAACGCTCTTCCTCGGTTTTGATTACTTTGGCGATGAACTCCTGTTTGTCTACTACCTCAGGGTAGTACATGCCCATCACTTCACCAACGGTTGTTGTCAATTCATACAGGAATGGACGGTCAAGTCCAAGCACTTTTCCATAACGAACTGCACGGCGAAGCAAGCGACGGATGACATATCCACGTCCTTCATTACTTGGCAGAACACCATCACCTACTGCAAAAGCAACCGTACGGATATGATCGGCAATGACTTTCAGTGCAACATCAATCTCTACGCTGTCGTTATATTTCACACCCGCAAGAGCGGCTGTTCTTTGAATCATCGGTTGGAACAGGTCTGTGTCGAAGTTGGAATCCACATTTTGCAGAATGGAAGCAAAACGCTCCAAACCTGCACCTGTATCAATGTTTTTGTTAGGAAGCGGTGTGTAGCTACCATCTTTGTTATGGTTGAACTGGGAGAAAACCAGGTTCCATACTTCCAGGTAACGTTCGTTTTCCCCACCTGGATACATTTCAGGATCACTCATGTCGTTTCCGTAAGCTTCGCCGCGGTCATAGAAGATCTCGGTACAAGGTCCACATGGGCCTTCGCCGATATCCCAGAAGTTTTCATCCAATTTAATGATACGCTCAGCAGGCAGTCCTACTTTTTCGTTCCACAGTTTGAAAGCTTCTTCATCTTCCGGATATACCGTTACGGAAAGACGTTCCGGATCGAATCCGATCCACTCTTTGCTTGTCAAGAATTCCCACGCCCAAGTAACCGTCTCTTCCTTGAAGTAATCTCCAATAGAGAAGTTGCCAAGCATTTCGAAGAACGTATGGTGACGACGCGTTTTACCAACATTCTCAATATCATTGGTACGGATACATTTTTGGGAGTTCGCTAGACGCGGGTTCTCCGGCTTCTCACGTCCGTCAAAATATGGTTTGAGCGGTGCCATACCTGCATTGATCCACAAAAGAGAAGGATCGTTGTGAGGCACGAGCGATGCGCTCGGCTCGATTTTGTGACCTTTACTTGCAAAAAACTCTATCCATTTGGACCGGATTTCACTGGCTTTCATACTGGATGCCCCCATTAAATTATAATAGTCCGTTGCGTATTCGCTCCGGTTGGTCAACATTGTTTTTGTAAAAATAAACACAAAAAACGCCCCTGAATAATCAGGGACGATGTTATCGCGGTACCACCCTGGTTATTGCTGTTTATCCCTTGCTGCCCGGACAAACAAACAATCTCCTCGTTCATGCGAAATAACGGTCGCTCCCGGCAGGGTTGTCCTGCACTCCGAAATTAGCTTTCCGCCGCTTCATCTTTCAAGACTCTTCCAGCCATCAGTTCAGGCTCACCCTGATCCGATGAAGTCTATTCTCTGAGAAAAGGAACCCTCGGCGTACTTTATTTCATCATCGATTTCATGTTCTCAACATACACACTCATTATATCGATAGCACAAGCGGGTGTCAACGCGACCTCGTTGATGTTTTACCCCTGATAATTAGTCGGTCCTTCGTTTGATGTAATAGGCGAAAAAGTGTTGCACAATCACCTTCAGCACGGCAAAAACGGGTACTGCCAGAATTAAACCTACAATGCCTGCCAATTCACCTCCGACGAGCAGTGCAAATATAATCGACAGTGGATGCAGATGCAACGTACGTCCCACCACCTGAGGAGAAATAACGTTACTCTCTAACACCTGGCACAGTGTGTTCACAATGGCAACAAGTAGTACCATTTTAAACGATACGGTTGATGCCATGACCACAGCAGGAGCAGCTCCAAGGAACGGCCCCAAGTAGGGCACAATGTTAAACACAGCTACAATGCTTGCAAGTAGCAGGGCATACGGCATATCAATGATGATATAACCAATGTAGGCAAAGATACCAACAATGACACAGACAATAAACTGTCCCCGAATGTAGTTCCCCAGTGCAGTATCGATCTCTTTCATCACCGAGACAATCGCTTTACGACGTGAACGCGGAAGATACGCCACAATGGTGCGCTCAAACACCTCAAAGTCTTTTAACATATAAAAGATCAGAAATGGCACGATAAACACATTAAATAACACATTAATAGTCGCCCCGATATTGTCCATGAGCACAGCAATTCCCTGAGTTAGTCGATCCTCCATCTGAAAAAACCAACTGTTCATGCCTGTTCGCACACTTGGCGGCATTAATTTGTGATCCATATTGTTCATCAGGCTCTGGGCACGCATGGACAGTTCCGGCATATGCTCGTTGAGTTCCCCCAGCTGTTCAATCAATACCGGAATGACATTCATCAGAATGACACCGAGGCAGGTCAGGAAAAAAGCATATATGAGTAGTACCGCAATCGTACGCGGCACCTTGCGCCCTCCCAGCATGCTGACAATCGGATTAAGTACATAGGATATGATAAGGGCTACGATAAAGGGTGCCAGCACTGTTTTCAGGAACGCATATATGTGAAGCAGTAAAGGCCGCAGCAGCCAAATAAAATATAAAATGATCAATCCGAGCAGCAGCCAGATCGCGTAACGGAACAGCTTGTTTTTGGTTAATTGCTCCACTTGCATCTCTCCTTTTGGACTGGCTCTGAGAGTCAGTATATGTAGGAAAGGTAATATTTATTAACACAGCGCAGAAGTGGAAAGGAGCAATCCGAACATTTTTTTCTTGAACCCAAAAAACGCCTCCTTCATTAGAGAAGGAAGCGCATTTTGCAGTACGGGTTAGCATATAATCATACATACACCAGCCGAACCACTATGTAACCGCATCTATATACATCTGCCAACAATTAACGACAGCCTCCCATGACAGACATTGTCATGAAACCGCATATAGAGGAAGTTATTCTGCTTATTAAGAAGAAGCGTGAAGATGAGGGAAGTCTTGTGGCAGCTCGTCCCCGAAAAACAGATCATCCAGGGAACTCAGCGTACCGTCTTCTTCCACCTGATATACAGACATTTTCTCACCGTTCACCGTTAATTCGATAAAGCATCCCCAGCAATAAAACTGGTGGGAACCAATTTTCCCGATATCTTTGGAACTACAGTTTGGACATTTCATATTCATTCACCTATCCATTAACAGAATGAATGGCATTTTCCAAGCGTTGTTCACTCAGAGACGGCACCATAATGGCACTTTCCCCGATGGACATATCGCTTGTACATGGCAGCCATTTGCGGCCCTCGATCAGATCGGACACAAAACCGTCCGTAATTTCAATCCCTATTATTGTATTTCCCAACTCTTGGTCAAAATAAACATCGGAGACACGCCCAAGCAGCAAACCTTCTTCGGTGAGCACGGACATCTCCTTCAATTTAGACCGACCGAGGAGGTACGTGTATTTTATGTCGTCGGCTCCCGTCTTGCGGACAGCCTGTTGATTACGGATCATGACGGCATCTTCGCCGTAGGCAACGATATCTTGCCACTGCACGATTTTGACATGATTGGTAAACAGACCTTTGTTCTCAAGCTCAATGCCTTCGATCTCCCAATCATCATTCACAATGAAATCCTGGATTTTACCGACCTGCTTCCCGTCCTCAACATCAAAAACGGCAAGTCCGATCATTTCCTGAAGCTTCATCGCTGGGTCCCCCTCATCTTCTTATCATTAAATAGGCGCGGCGCTATTGCTAGGTATGCCCAAAGTTGATGAGTGGCAATCAGACGCCGATCATCAAAACCGCTTCTATCCAACCGATGAAATGGAACTTCTTCCCTCCTTCTGTTCCATGTGTAAAGTTCCCCTTAGGGTCTATTACGCAGTCGTCCAAGAATGGTTCCAATTTTTTCGGCGGTTATCATGATTTCTTCCGTAGTATTACCCAATCCCCAGCTAAATCGAATCGCAGAGTGTAAAAATGTTTCAGGCAATTTCATCGCTTTGAGCACATGAGAGACTTCGAGTGAACCGGAAGTGCAGGCAGAACCGCTTGCAACAGCAATCCCTTCCATATCCAGATTCATTAACATCGTCTCTGTGGACACTTCCGGAAAGCTGATATTCAGGATGTTTGGCAGCGTATGCTCCAGGTGTCCATTCACGTGAAAGTGCTCCGTACCCACATGAATTTCAAGCTGTTCCAACAAAAGTTTGCGCAATTCCAAATCATGCTGACGATGCGCCTCCGTCTGTGCTGATGCAATCTTGAGAGCCTCTGCAAATCCGGTAATACCTGCGATATTTTCCGTACCAGCGCGACGCTGACGCTCTTGCAACCCACCGTGAGCTCTTGCTTCCAGCACAATTCCTCGCCGTACATAGAGTGCACCCACGCCCTGAGGTCCGTTGATTTTATGCGCAGAGAAGCTGATCAGATCCACAGGCAGTTCCTTACAGGAAATATTCTGGCTGCCCAGAGCCTGAACCGCATCGGTATGGAAAAGGATATTATGCTGACGGGCAAGCTCACCTACCTCGCGAATCGGCTGAATGGTGCCCACTTCATTGTTGGCATACATCATGGTAATCAGCACCGTATCCGGCCGAATGGCCTCTTGCAACTCATCCAGATTTATTCGTCCATGACGATCCACAGATAGATAGGTTACTTCATAACCTTGCCGCTCCAATTCCTGACACGTATGCAAGACAGCGTGGTGCTCAATTGCGGTTGTAATGACGTGTTTCCCCTTATCCTGCCTGGATGAGACTGCTCCAAAGATTGCCAGATTGTCGCTCTCCGTGCCGCCTCCGGTGAATACCAATTCGTCCGGGAAACAGCCCAAAGACGCCGCAATGACATCCCTTGCTCCGCTGACAGTCCGTTTGGCCTCACGCCCAAAGGCATGGATACTTGATGCATTGCCAAATTGTCCTGTCATGACGTTCATCATCGCTTCTGCGACTTGTGGATGCATAGGTGTCGATGCGGCGTGATCCAAATAAATTCGTTTCATTTATCTTCACCCCGTTATATGTTAAATTTCTATCTCATGGCAAACTATCAAAATTGGAAACTGAAACGGATGCTCTATTGTCGCATCTTCGTGTATAATGTTCTATATCCATTTCAAAAAGGAGAGAGAGACATGAGTGATCCCATTCTCGGGCAGATTCTAAATCAGCTTCAACAAATGGACAAACGATTCGACAGCATCGACGTACGTCTTGAAAAGATGGAAGACAGACTGAATACCATGGAAAGCAGATTGGACACCATAGAGGAACAAACTAAAAACATTCCGCTTCTTCAACAAGCTGTTCTGGAAACATTGACTATTACGAAACATCTTGACGCTTCCCACTCTGTCTCTGAACGCAAAGTAACTACCGAATTAAATACCCATCAGCACAGCATTGATATTTTGAATCGCCGTCAGTTACGCATGGAAGCTGATATAGAAACCTTAAAAAGTCGCTGATTTACAAGTGATCCAGTTAAGTTCACACTTGACCATCTTGTTAATCCCGCGGCTGAATACATAGCCCTGCTCAATTAAAATGATCTGTAGAAATTGAAGAACAAAGTACCCATTGGCATGTCTAAAGCCCCCAAATTGGAGGCTTTATTGTGTCTTCTGTGATGCGAATTAGTGACCTTAAATGTAGAACATGTAGCTATCTTTTTTGTCCTGATCCTGGAAGGTAATCAAGTCTTTCAGTGTTGTGGAATCCAACACTTCCGCAATGCCATCACGAATACGCAACCACAGATCACGTTTCGCCGGATCATCTTCCTCTGTGAAATCTACTGGAGAGATTGGCCCTTCCAGTACACGGATTACATCGCCTGCAGTCACGGTTGCAGGATCACCCGCAAGGATATAACCGCCGTAAGCACCTCTAATGCTTTTCACCAATCCTGCATTACGTAGTGGAGCAATCAGTTGCTCCAAGTAATGCTCCGAGAGCTGGTTGCGCTCAGCAATGCTTTTAAGTGATGTAGGGCCTTCGCCTATTCTGGCAGCAAGCTCCATCATGATTGTGAGGCCGTAACGGCCTTTTGTCGATATTTTCAAAGGAGTCACCTCTTTCAATTTTCAGAAACGATTGGAAACTTTATATTTAATCCTATGGTCCATGACCGTCTATTTCACGATCTGTCCACAGCGGAGATGCATTGAGATTAGCATAAACCTTCTAATCCTCCGTATTCCGATCATAACCCTCAGCTAATGTTAACATATCTGCATGCTTTATGGAAAAGAAAGATTGACGATATTCCAAAATGTGCGCCTGTGGTGGACACTATCCAAAATTGGCCGGGTGTATCGTATCTTGAGTCCGGTTATGCTAGAATAAGAAACGAAACACATTTATATATAGAAATGGTGATAACGATGTCCAAAACAATTGAAAATACACGGGTCGTCGTTGGCATGTCCGGAGGTGTCGATTCTTCCGTTACCGCACTGCTGCTGAAAGAGCAGGGGTACGATGTCATCGGCATTTTCATGAAAAACTGGGATGACACCGACGAGTTCGGCCACTGTACCGCTGAAGAAGATTCAGAGGATGTACGCCGCGTATGTGAACAGATCGGCATTCCTTACTACACTGTCAACTTCGAGAAAGAGTATTTTGATAAAGTATTTACCTATTTCCTTGATGAATATAAGTCGGGCCGCACGCCAAATCCGGATGTCATGTGTAATCGTGAGATCAAATTTGGTGAATTCCTAAACAAAGCTCTGGATCTCGGCGCAGATTATGTAGCTACAGGACACTATGCTCGTCTGATTGAAGAAGATGGCACACTCAAGTTGCTTCGTGGTGTGGACAATAATAAGGACCAAACGTATTTCCTTAACGCACTCAATCAGAACCAACTGTCCAAAGCCATGTTCCCGATTGGTCATCTGCCCAAACCGGAAGTACGCAAAATCGCAGAAGCGGCTGGTTTGTATACTGCCAAGAAAAAAGACAGCACAGGTGTCTGCTTCATCGGTGAGCGTAATTTCAAAGAGTTCCTGAGTAACTATCTGCCTGCCAAAGGCGGAGACATGGTCGATATCGCAACCGGTGAAGTCAAAGGTCGCCACGACGGTCTGATGTACTACACACTTGGACAGCGCCAAGGTCTTGGCATTGGTGGTTCCGGCAATGGTGAACCCTGGTTCGTTGCAGACAAGAATCTGGAGGAGAATCAACTGCTTGTTGTTCAGGGCGATGCCCATGCAAGCCTGTACTCCACTGGTCTTACCGCAACGGGTGTGAACTGGATTGCTGGTGCAGAGCACATGCCTAATGTGCCATACCGTTGTACTGCCAAGTTTCGTTATCGTCAGCCGGATCAAGGTGTAACATTGACCTGGCAAGAAGATGGAAGTGTGGATGTGCAATTTGACCAGCAGCAAAAAGCCATTACACCAGGACAAGCCGTTGTTTTCTACGACGGAGAGGTCTGCCTGGGTGGGGGTACGATCGATCAGGTGCAAAAAGTACCTGTACCCGCAATGCAATAATAGAGCTTGTCCATTAAAATGCGGATTATACACAATACCGTGTATCCCTATTAAAAAAGCCGTCTTTCATGTATACCATGAAGGATGGCTTTTTTCCTGCTTATTTTTGCAAAAAAATAAAAAATAGTTCGTTATGCAGTCAACCAGACTCCTGCCCAGGCGGCCAACACCCCAACTAGAACCGAACTGACAACGTAGAGCGCCGCGCTTGCGTATCGTTGTCGACCCATAAGTCCTAACGTCTCATAACCAAAGGTAGAGAACGTCGTGTACGCACCGCAAAATCCGGTTCCCCACATCACCCAGATTCCATCTGAGATCATTGCAGATTGATGCCACCCATATAACAACCCAAGCAACAATGAACCACTGATGTTGATGATCCATGTTCCCCACGGAAAAGCCGTCCCCAGCAAGCCAGAGACCCATTTTCCCAGACTGTAACGCAGTACCGCACCCAGCACACCTGCAAAACCAATCCACAGGATCATGAGGCATCACCCTCTTGTTTTTGTGCTCCCAACATACGCTGTCCAAGGCTCATACCCAGCGCACAAAGCAACAACCCTGCCAACAGACTTACGATCATATAAATAGCGGCATGGACCCACTCTCCACCCTCCGATAAACGAACAATATCCAGTGTAAACGTGGAAAATGTCGTAAATGCGCCAGTAAAACCTGTACCAATCGCCAGTCGAAGTTGTGATGTTATTTTGCCTGGAACAGCTATGGTAAAGAACCAACCCAAAAAAAGGCTGCCCATCGCATTGATTAACAGCACCGCCCAAGGGAACCCCCCATGGACAGTTGGTATCCCTAACTGTATGGCATATCGGGTCAATGTACCGAGAGATCCACCCGCCCCTATATACAAAAGCTCTTTCATGTTGTGTGCATCTCCCGAGTGATCTGACTGATCTTATAGATCTCTGCGCCGCTGTTGGTTCAGCCTGATCTTCGATTCGTTACCCTGCTCCGTTGCCTCATAGAATACTCTCCGTGAGAGCTGCTTTGGCAAATATTCTTGTTTCACGTAATGCCCCGGATAGTTGTGTGGATATTGATAGCCCTCATGTCCAAGCTTCACGGCACCTGAGTAATGCGTATCTCGCAAGTGAAGCGGAACTTCTGCCGATTTCACCTCATCAATCGCGTTCATGGCTTTGGAAATGGCGGTGTACACCGCATTGGATTTTGGACTTTCGACCGCGAACAAAATCGCTTGTGCAATGTTCAGCTTGGCTTCGGGCCAGCCGTTATTCCGGTACGCATCAAGTGCTCCAATCGCCTGAGTCATGGCTTGCGGGTTCGCAAGTCCAATATCTTCACTGCTCGCTGCAATCAGACGCCGAATGAAGGTCATCGGGTCCATGCCGAGCTTCTCCACCGCGTATAGAAACCAAAACAACGCCGCATCACTGGAACCACGAATACTCTTGTGAAATGCAGACAGCACATCATACTGTGTGGATTCATCTGCCTTCACAATGGGGCGCCGAATAGACTCTTCAGCTACACCAAGCGTGATATGAATGGACCCATCCTTCTCCGGTGGCGTGGTCAACGCAGCCAGTTCAAGCGCGTTAAGCGCACGCCGAATATCCCCGTTGGCCATCGTGGCAATATGCTCTAGCGCCTCATCGTCCGCCTGTAGTTCCATGAACCCCAGACCTTTGTCCGCATCACTCAATGCTCTGCGCATCGCAATAAGCGAATGTTCCTTGTTCAGTGATTCCAGCTGGAACAGGGTGGAGCGACTCATCAAGGCTCCATTGACATAATGAAAGGGATTCTCTGTTGTCGCGCCGATAAAAATAATCGTGCCCTTCTCTACCGCTGGCAATAGCGCATCCTGACGTGAACTGTTAAACCGATGTACCTCGTCGAGGAACAGAATAGTTTTGGTTCCATACAGCTGTTTGTTCGTTTGGGCCTGTTCGATGACTTCACGCACATCCTTGACGGAAGCTTCCACTGCATTCAGACGTACGAACTGTCCTTGCGTTTGCTGGGAAATAATATGTGCCAAGGTTGTCTTGCCACATCCCGGAGGGCCGTATAACAAGATGGACGAAATCTGATCAGCCTCGATGGCGCGCCGGAGTAATTTCCCCGGTCCAATAATATGTTCCTGTCCAATATATTCATCCAGATGCTCTGGCCGCAAGCGGTCCGCGAGCAGTCTAGCTTGTGGTTTTGAGTCCTGTTGAAACGAAAATAAATCCATTGCTCATCACTTCCTTAACGGATTGCCTTGCCTTGATTACAATTACACTTCTGATGGTTCTCCACTCTCTATCATATCATACTCTCGCGGTAACATAGCCATAAATGCATGAAGTGCACTGCTGACAAAGGCATCCTTGCGAGTAATAAAATGAGTCATCATGCGATTCATACCTACGGGGAGTGTATGCGTGCGCAATAATCCATTTTTGATCTGATGCCTAATCACAATCTCTGGTAACAAGGAAATTCCCATACCGGACGTAACTCCACTAATAATCGCTTCAAGGGTTCCAAATTCCATAATTACTGGGCGGGTAACACCACCCACCTCTAACCATTCCTCCAAAACCTGACGATAGGAACACCCCATGCTGTAGACAAGAATAGGTTTACTCTTAAGATCTTCATCCGTAGGACCCATACCAGAATAGACAACAAATAGTTCCTCATCAAATACGGGAATAGAAACGATATCAGGATGATCACAGGGACAGCCTATAAATGCTCCCTCCAATTCATACCCAATAACCTGATCCATAAGCATCTGCGAATTGCCAGTAACCAGTGACAAGGAGACATCTGGATACTGTTTATAATATCTGACGAAAAGTTCAGGTAGTCGCACGGCCGCTGCGGTTTGTGTAGACCCTATTCGCATTGGACCCGATGGTGTGCTCGTCGCCCGAAGCGCCTTGGAAGCATCATTCAGCAAACCAATAATTTTATCTGCATAGGTCAGCAACATTTCTCCGGCTGGAGATAACGTCATGCCTCGGTTATGACGAATGAACAACGTTGTACCTACTTCTGCTTCCAGATGCCGGATTCGTGCCGTTACGTTGGATTGAACATATCCCAGTTTAGAAGCAGCTTTGGTCAGATTCCCTTCCTGTGCAACACACTGAAATATTCTAAGATCCCCGCTCTCCATGGTCCCTCCACTCTGACATCATTCAAAATGATATCCGCTTCATTACCAATCATTATACTTCATGTGTAAACCGGACTACAATTCATGTAGATCCCAAACCAGTCATCTGACTGGATGATGATAAGGAGTGTTCAGCATGACATACTGGAAAAATAGAGTTGCTCTGATCACAGGTGGTGGAACAGGTATAGGCCGTGCTGTAAGTGAGATGCTTGCTGGACGCGGAGCCTTAGTCGCTGTCAACTATTCCCGCTCACAAGATGCAGCAAACGAGACTGTTCAACACATTTTGGATACGGGAGGCCATGCATTCGCCGTTCAAGCTAATGTTGCCAATGATCTTGATGTCCGGCGGATGGTCACTACAGTAACTGAAACCTACGGCCCGATTACTGCACTTGTAAATAACGCCGGAATCACGCACCATATCCCCATGCACGATCTGGAGTCTGTTACAGATGACGTCTGGAATGAGCTACTTGATGTGAATGTGAAAGGCATGTTTCATTGCGCTCGTGCAGTGACGGAAGGCATGAGACAGGCTGGCGGTGGTTCTATCGTAAATCTGGGCAGCATCGCAGGCAGTACGGGCTCGGGCTCCTGCCTCCCTTACGCCGTCTCCAAAGCGGCAGTTCATGGGCTGACCTTATCACTTGCGCACGCACTCTCACCACACATTCGGGTGAATGCTATCGTCCCTGGCGCAGTTGCTACAAGGTGGTGGGCTGGAAACGAGGAGCGAATGTATCGTCTTGGCGGAGATGTGTTATTACAACATATTGCCTCACCTGAAGATATCGCACACATGATCTGTGCTGCGCTGGAACAGCAATCCATGACCGGGCAGCTAATTACTGTAGATAGCGGACAGACGTTATGAGCTCTAGTCATGATAAAGATACCCGGATCATCAAACCATTGAAATATACACTATTGATCATTTTGACAACGTTAATCATGGGCACTTCTTTTCCAGTTGGCAAGATCGGCATGTTATATGCCCCACCTTTCCTGCTCATGGGCATACGTTATATACTGGCAGGTGGCTTGATGGCCTTGTTCCTTCGTAAACGTCCTTTGCCTACTGGATGGCAGTCATGGTTGAAAATAATCCTTATTGGTCTGTTCCAATCTGCAGGAGTGATGGGCTGCGCCTACTACAGCATGAACTGGATTACATCCGGTGAATCCGCCATTATTACGTTTACTAATCCGCTACTGGTCATTATCCTCAGTGCCCTCTTATATAGAGTGACCTACCGTTTCAGTCAGTGGATCGGTGTTATACTCGGTTTAATAGGGATAATGTTAACTTTTGGGTGGCAGATGAGCTTTAGCCCCGGAACCTGGATTGGATTTGGTGGAGCGATCTCCTTTGCCGTGTCCACATTGCTCATCAAACGCTGGGGTGATGGCTACGATACTTTTGTCTTAACTGCCTATCAGATGCTCGCTGGAGGTGCTGCGCTTCTTCTACTGAGCGTATGGACTGAACAGCCTCACTTTATGGTCAATACCACCTCGGTTATGGCGCTACTCTGGTTAACGCTTGTTTGCTCCATCATTCAGTTTTCACTCTGGTTTTATCTGCTTCAGAATAGTGACCCGGCCCAAACCAGTTCGTATCTGTTTCTGGCACCGTTCTTTGGTGTATTATCGAGTTGGATTTTACTAGGAGAACACGTTCAGTGGTTTGCATTGGCAGGCGGTTTATTCATTGGTGTTGGTATATTCCTGGTGAACCGTCGCTCATCCAGAATGAGAAATAGCGTAACATAAACTTGAACTCCCCCGTCGTTCTTCCTTGAAAAATCAAGCGATTTTCGTACAAAAGCATTAAAAGGCATGCGCTTATGGGACTTTCCCATGAACGTCATGCCTTTGTTGTATAAATAGACTTTATCTAGCCAAGCTCTGGCCAACCCTGAATGGTTACGGACTCGCCATCGGGATTATGTGTTGCAGCCGCATAGATCGGCAGTTCAACGTCATGGAACAACCACAATTCGTGCAAGGCCCGTGTACAACCAACGTACAACAGCTTTGCATCACCTGCATTTGGCAAATAATGCTTCTGATCTACGTCTGCCACAATAACGGCATCAAACTCCAACCCTTTAGACAGATAGACCGGTAAAACGGAGTGCCCACCTGTGTACTGCTTTTTGCCACCATCGATCAAGTTTAGATCCCAGCCTGCGGCCTGTAGGTCACGGTGAAGTTCCTCTGCTTCATGCAGTGTACGAGTCAGGATGGAGACCGTTCGGTAGTCTTTGACCGTTAACAGCTTCAAAGCCTGCTCCAGACTCGCCGTCCGCCCTTCGCCTCCATAAGCCAACGTCCGAACCGGATCACCACTACGGAAAACAGGAATCGCCGTAATCCCACTCTTGACACCACGTTCCAGAATCGTGTTGGCATAATCGATAATTTCCATCGTTGAACGATAACTTCGGGTCAATGCAAAGTATGCATTCTGTTCCTCAGGAAATAAAGAACTCATCTCTTCCCACGCATGAACACCACGGTACTCATGAATGCCTTGAGACAAGTCACCCAGTATGGTGAAGGAATGCCCTTTGACGAACTGATCCAATAACGCCACATGAAAAGGGGAAAAGTCCTGCGCTTCATCGATCACAATATGATCAAACCGCTCCGAGCCCTCGATATCATGGACCAATGTATGAATGTATACCAATGCAGGCAGATCCTCTTCACGGACGATATCCTGTTTCAGATCTGTTGCCGTTTGTTTCATGACTAGTTTTGGAATCAGCCCGCTGAGCGTGGCTGGCACAGAGCCGCCCTTTCCAGCTTTGAACAGCTGTTTGTATAACGTAAGCGGCTCGTATTGAGGCCATTTTTTGGCATAGGCTTTCTCACGAGTAGACGCTTTTTTCTTGCGTTCTTTGCGCACAGCTTCTGGCATCGGTTTCTTAAGTTCCATCTCAATCCAGCGGTGAACCCGCGCCATGACCCGTTCTTTGCGTTTGGCTAGTGGATAATGTTTGTATTCCTCACCGAACCAGTTCTCGATCTCCGTCTTGCTGAGCACCTTACCATCCCATGGACTGAAGTCCATATCCGGTACGGAATCCGCTTCCATCCCCGACAACCATTCTCGAATAAGCTCCATGAAACGGATGGATCCTTTGTAACGCCCAGGTACATCATCATTCAATTCAGGTCGTGCATCAGGTTTTTCGAACCAGGTGTTCAATGTATCCGACGTATTCGCCAAAGGCATATCCAGCCCCAGCAGGTTCATCGCCCAATCCGGGAATGTCCGCTGTTGAATGTCCCCTACTCCAAGTTCCGGAAGCACATCCGAGATGTAATCCAGAAACATGTGGTTGGGCGCAAAAATAACCATTTTCTCTGCAGATACCTGCTCCTTGTACTGATATAGCAAAAAGGCAAGCCGATGCAGGGCAACCGTCGTTTTCCCGGATCCAGCTACACCCTGAATGATCAATGCAGTGTTTCTCGCCGCACGAATAATCAGATCCTGCTCCGCTTGAATCGTAGATACGATATCACGCAGTTTGTTATCCTTGTTCTCTCCCAAACGATAAACGAGGAATTCATCAGATACCGCTGGCTGGTCGCTGTCACGGTTATATGTATCCGCCACACGTTCCAATATCCGCTGCCGAATGACAACGTTTCGTTTCAGATATACGAGACCTTCAATAAGCCCTTCCGGGGCTTCATACGTAGCGGAGGCTTCCCCTCCCGTAAATGAGTAAAACAGGCTTGCGACAGGAGCACGCCAGTCGATGACGAGCGGATGCTCTCCCACCTCTTCGCGGTCTACGCCAATTTTGCCAATATACAGCGGTTTCCGTGCACCACTGCCCTGTTCTTCGAAATCCAAGCGTCCGAAATAGGGTTGCTGCGCGCTCTTGGACAAGGCGGTGCGGCGCTCTTCGCGTCCAGCTTCCAGCACTTGTTCTGTGAAGTCGTGGCCGGTGTATACCGGAATGTTCTGCAGTCGTTCCAGCTGACTATCCACTTCCTCCATCGTTCGCTCTAACCTGTACTCTTCTTCTTGATAGGCACTTTGAAAGCTGTCTGACATGTTTCAGTTACCTCCTAAGAATATGTTTTGCTCTGCATCGCCAATCACTGACGACGCAAAAGGATACCCACTATATCATATTGATGTGTAAAAAGCTACAGCAGCCTGGTGATCTCATAAAAGAAAACCGTTGCTCACGCTCGTACTGAACGAATGAACAACGGTCTTAAGTTGAACTATATTTGAATCTTATCTTTTGAAATAGTAGTCAATTTGTTTCTGATTTCAACCTTGTCCTTCCTGTGCCACAAACTGTTTTTGAGCTAACTCACGGTATACCGGATGATTGCTAATTAATTCCGTATGCGTTCCTGTTCCGGTAACATGTCCATGCTCCAATACAACAATCTGATCGGAATCCACCACTGTGGACAATCGGTGCGCGATCACGATCGTAGTTCTTCCTTCCATCAGATTGGACAATGCTTGCTGTACTTCATACTCCGAGGTGCTGTCCAAACTGGATGTCGCTTCATCCAACATAAGAATATCCGGACTGCGCAGTAAGGCACGAGCAATAGCAATCCGCTGACGTTGGCCCCCGGATAACTTGATTCCCCTCTCGCCCACTTCCGTGTCATAACCCTGTGGCAGCTTGTCGATAAAGTCGGCAGAATAGGCCATCTCAGCAGCTCGTCGGATCTCATCCATCGTGGCCTCACGACCTAATCCGTACGTGATGTTGTCTTTGATCGTACCCGCCATAAGTGGACTTTCCTGAGATACATACCCGATCTTGCTGCGCCAGGAGGCCAACGAATAATCCGTTATGGCTTGTCCCCCATATGAAATGTGGCCTGAATCGGGCATATAAAACTGCTCCATCAAAGAGAACAGCGTTGATTTGCCGCTACCGCTTGGGCCGACAATCGCTGTCACTTTTTGTGTAGGTACCGTCAGATTGATTCCGTGCACCACTTCCTCACCTGTGACATAGGAAAAGTGTACATCATGGAATGCAATCGTCTCATTTCCTTTTGGCGCTACCTTGGTGCTGTGATTTGGCTCTTCCTCATCGGCAAGGATCGCTTGTATCCGCTCCGTTGCACCTACGACTTTTTGCAAACGGGAGTATAACGTCGTGAATTGTCCCATTGGCATAATGACCTGGAATAACAGTAAAATGAACGCAACCAGTTCACCAGGCGACAACAGTCCAGACGCTACGCGCATTCCCCCCATACCCAGAATAACGACTAGAACGGCAGTCATGACAAATGTAAACAAGGGACCGATCAGTGCAAGAATGCGTGCTTCCTGCAAGCCAAAAGCAAACATTTTACGAATCCGGGAATCCCCTGCTTCCACTTCCTGTTTCTCCGTGCCGTAGGCTTTGACCAAGCGAATCTCGCCAATAACCTGACTGAGCACGGACGTAAGACCTGCCATCTCGTCCTGCTGCTTCTTGGAGATCTTGTACATTTTCTTACCCACCGGCAACAGAATCAACAACGTAAGTGGCACCAGACTCAAAATAATGAGCGACATCACCCAATCCAAGTAAAATAGTAATGCCACGCCACCCACAACAGCGACGATGTTGGATACAAAGGAAACCAAATAATCCGCGATCAACGTCATGATCTGGCTTGTATCATTCGTAATCCGACTCATGGTATCACCTGTACGATTGCGATCGAAATACGGCATTCGTAGCGACAATACCTTGTTCCACAGCTTGGTGCGTAGTGTTGCGACCACGCGTTGTCCGGCGTAATTTAACATATAAATGCTAATACCCGATGCAATCGCCTGAATCACAAATGCCCCCAGCAACAATAAAATTACAGATTTGTTCAATGCCGAAGTGGTTAATCCATCAATCAGACCTTTGGTCATCAATGGCACGATCAGTCCGGCTGTAGTTTGAATCAGGGTTAAGATGAGGGCCAGAATCAAGATCAGTTTTGGCGGGTTCGTGGAAGCGATAAGCTTGACGAAATCCTTAAATCCCTTTTTTCCTACCTTCGGTTCATTCTGCCCTGTTTGTTGCTGCTCTTCCATTCCCGTTCCTCCCGTTCTCCATCTGCTCACCAGAGATCATACGTATGAAGTTACATGACGTTGCCTTATGTTGTTTAACACAGCTTTACAAGATACCATGCAACACAAAATTGGCTAAAAAGAGAATGGAAATGCCATACATGACCACAGGTACCTGTTTACCTTGACCTGCTGCCAGCTTCGCTAAGGGATAGGCAATAAATCCAAACGCCATACCGTCCACGATGCTATATGTAAATGGAATCATGACCATGATCAGAAATGCTGGAAATGCCTCTGTGAAGTCACCAAAATCCATATCTTTCACACCTTGTACCATCAGGCCACCAATAATGATCAAAATGGGCGCAATTGCACTGTCCGGAATGTAACCGAGGAGCGGGATGAAGAAAAAAGTAGCTCCGAATAACACGGCTGTAACGAGCGGAGTCAAACCTGTGCGACCGCCTGCTGCAATTCCGGCTGTAGTCTCGGCTGCAGCAACTGGAGGGCTGCTTCCGAATACGCCTGCCAATACGGTACTAATGGATAGTGCGCGTAGACTTCCTTTGAACCGCTCTGGACGACCAATCATCTGTGTCTGAGCGGTAATTAATCCGATATTTTCGAACACCACAATTAGCAGTAGCAAAAATACCGCGATCCAGAATGCGACATCAGCCAGTTTCATCAAAGATAATTCGCCAAACAAGCCGCCGTATTGACGCAGCGCATCCATAGCTGATACGGACTCACCCGGGTTCACTGCACCAAGTACATAGGCAAGGCCTGTCCCGACCAGAATACTGATCAGAAGTCCACCCTGTACGTTACGTATAAATAAAATCAAGGCAAGCACCAGCGTAACGCAGGCTGTAATGACATTGGGATCATTGAAATGCCCAATCGCAACAAACGTGGTCTGATGTGCGATAACGATTCCACTTTTTTGCAAACCGATAAATGTCAGAAACAAACCAATCCCAACCGTAATGCCATGCTGCAGATTTTTCGGGATTGCTTCGCTGATCATTTTGTATAGTGACGTAAACGCAACAATGGCAAACAGTACACCTGTAACGGTTACAACGGCCAGCGCTTCTTGCCAGCTTAATTTCATGGAATGTACAAGTGTATACGTGAAAAATGCATTAATCCCCATTCCGGGTACTACGATAATCGGTGATTTTCCGCCAAATGCCATGAGCAAACAGCCTGCAATGGACGTCAGCAGGGTTCCAACCATAGCTGCTTGCAAGGGCATTCCGGCATCGGAAAGAATTGTAGCATTGACCATAACGATATAGACCACGGCAAAATAAGAAATGGCTCCCGCCACAACTTCCTTCTTCCACTGGTCTCCTGGCTCCATGCCAAGACGTCTGGTCATCCATCCGTGTTTCATTTCGTTCTATTCCCCTCTCTGTAGCCGCAAATTCATTATGTATGTATCATCATTTCGCGCAGCAGTGAATATCATACACGGTTTTGACTTTGAAGTACATGACGTAACTCTGACATTTATCTAGGAATACAGTTCGGCTATCATAGACGGTTGACGTCCCATCCGCTCCTCTCTTGCGAAGTATGATCACACAAAAAAGCGCAGATGCCTTATCAGCATCCACGCTTCTTCAGTTGGCAGCAAGTTACTGCTGCTCGTTCTCTGCAATTTCTAACAAATCCTTAATCGCAACACTGACCATAATCAGTCCGGCTACCGGAGGCACAAAAGAGTTACTCGCTGGTGGCTGTTTAGCCTTACGAATTTCCGGAGCATTCTCGGGAACGATTTTCTGTGTTACGTCCTCGCGTGGTTTCATCGGCTTTTCAGTCGAGAAGACCACTTTCACGCCTTTTTTGATGCCGTCTTTACGAAGTGTGGTACGCACAACACGGGCAATCGGGTCCATGGTCGTTTTCGAAATATCCGCAACCTGGAATTTCGTTGGATCCATTTTATTTGCCGCACCCATGCTGGAAATCATCGGAATTTTACGTTTCAGGCACTCTTTAATGAGATGGATTTTGTAGATAATCGTGTCGGATGCATCCAGCACATAATCCAGTTCATATTTGAACAATTCCTCATACGTTTCTTCCGTGTAAAACATATTCAGGGCAATCGCATCACATTCCGGATTGATCAGTTTCACACGTTCCACCATCAGATCCGCTTTTTTCTGCCCCACTGTCGTAGTCAGAGCATGAATCTGGCGGTTAATGTTGGTGATGTCCACGACGTCTTTATCAATCAGGATGATGCGCCCAACGCCGCTACGGGCAAGAGCTTCTACAGCAATACCACCTACGCCGCCAATACCGAGCACAGCGACTGTACTATTCTTCAACGTATCCAGACCTTCAGGTCCGATCGCAAGTTCTGTTCTTGAAAATTGATGGAGCATTGAGAATCGATGCCTCCTTTATTTCTTTTCCGCTACCGGTTTACGGGCTACGCGGATATGAAGTTGTTCCAATTGTGAGTCATCCACTTCGGAAGGTGCATTCATGAGCAGATCCGTTGCACTTGCCGTTTTCGGGAAGGCAATCGTTTCACGCAGATTCGTGCGACCTGCCAGCAACATCACGAGGCGGTCCAGACCAAAGGCAATACCACCATGCGGTGGAGTTCCATATTCGAATGCTTCCAGCAGATAGCCGAATTTCTCATTAGCTACTTCTGTAGAAAGTCCAAGGGCAGCAAACATTTTCTCCTGAACATCACGTTTGTAGATACGCATCGAACCGCCACCTACTTCATAACCATTGAGAACAAGGTCATAGGCTTGAGCGCGGATTGCACCCGGATCAGTGTCGAACAGATGTACATCTTCGTCTTTTGGACGTGTGAACGGATGGTGTTCTGCCACATAACGTTTCGCATCTTCATCATATCCGAGGAGTGGGAAGTCCACAACCCAAGCAAATTTGAATTTGCTGTCATCGATCAGTCCAAGTTGACGGCCGATTTTCAGACGCAATGCGCCCAGAACGTCAGCAACCACTTTTTTCGTGTCTGCGGAGAAGAGCAACAAGTCGCCATCTTCAGCACCAGTACGTTCTTTGACAGCTTCGATTTCTTCAGGCGTGAAGAACTTCACGATTGGCCCTTTGAACTCGCCGTCTTTTACTTGAATCCAAGCCAGACCTTTCGCACCGTAACGTGCAGCAAATGGTCCGAGATCATCGATCTCTTTACGGCTCCATGTGCCACAGCCTTTAGCGTTCAGCACTTTCACTTCTCCACCTTTTTCGATGACAGAAGCAAATACTTTCACACCACTGTTTGCTACGATATCGTTCATTTCAACCAGTTCCATACCAAATCTCAGATCTGGTTTGTCTGAACCGTATTTACCCATTGCATCTGCATACGTAATCCGTTGGAAAGGTAGTTCCAGCTCAATTCCTTTGGTTTCACGCAGCAATTTGGCCATCAGTTCTTCCATCATTGGCAGCAGGTCATCCTGTTGCAAGAAAGAAGTCTCGATGTCGACTTGAGTGAATTCTGGTTGACGGTCTGCACGCAGATCCTCATCCCGGAAACAACGAGCGATCTGATAATAACGCTCAACGCCACCCACCATCAGCAACTGTTTGTAGATTTGTGGGGATTGTGGCAAGGCGAAGAATTCACCTTCATGCACACGGCTCGGTACGAGATAATCACGTGCACCTTCCGGGGAGCTCTTAGTCAGGATTGGTGTTTCCACTTCAACGAACTCTTCTCCATCCAGGTAGTCACGGAACACTTTGGATGCTTTGGAACGCAGTTTCAATGTTTCGAACATTTCCGGACGACGCAGGTCCAGGTAACGATATTTCAAACGAAGGGATTCATCAACTTCGACACCATCTTCAATGAAGAATGGAGGTGTTTTGGCTGCATTGAGCACTTCGATTTCTGTGATTTGAACTTCAATTTCGCCAGTAGGCAGGTTTTTGTTAACTGTTTCAGCATCACGTTTAACGACTTTACCCGTTACAGCGATAACATACTCGCTACGTACGCGATCTGCGATTTGCAGAGCTTCACCGGAGTAAGCCGGGTTAAAGACAACTTGTACAATCCCGCTGCGATCACGCAGGTCGATGAAGAGTACGCCCCCTAAGTCACGACGGGTTTGAACCCAACCGTTCAATGTTACTGTTTCACCGATGTGTGCGGGTGTTAATGCGCCGCAATGATGACTTCTTTTCATAACCAAACTCCTCATTATGTGAATTTCCGTTCTGTATGGGCAGTTAGTGCCTGCTCTTTAACAGTCCGGTTACGTGTAGACCATGTATTCGAAAAGGCATGTTACCTCTGGCTCGCCAACTTCCGCTTAATTGGAATCGTCGGTGAACCTCAGTACTTTTGCCGGATCAATTGTTTTACTCGAAAGTTTTGATCTTAATGTAACACTTCGTGCTTATTTACCTTCGCGAATTGTCGCTACCAGGTCATCAAGTTTCACGGTTTGTTGCTCACCCGTATCCATTGATTTGAGGGCGATCTCACCACGCTCCAGCTCGTCATCACCAAGGATGGCAGTGTAGCGGGATTTGAAACGGTCAGCTGATTTCATCTGTGCTTTCATCTTGCGACCCAGATAATCACGTTCCCCAGACAGTCCAGACTGACGAAGTTTGAACAACAGACGGTTCACTTCACGATCAGCTGCCTCTCCCAGAGCAACAAAGTATACATCCAGTGGAGCCAGCGTAGTAACCTCAATGTTTTGGTGCTCCAGAATCAGTTGAATACGCTCCAGACCAATACCGAAGCCGATGCCCGGCTGATCAGGTCCGCCGATATCTCCAACGAGACCATTGTATCGACCACCGCCGCCAACGGTATCAATTGCTCCAATACCTTGGGCTTTTAATTCAAAAGCAGTCAGCGTGTAATAATCCAAGCCCCGTACCAGACGATTGTTCACAGCATAATCTACTCCGAAATCATCCAGGTATGCCTGCAGCTTGGCAAAGTGATTCAAAGACTCTTCATCCAGGCTATCCAGTATAGATGGTGCCCCAACGAATTTGTCCTGATCGACCTTACAGTCGAGTACACGCAGCGGATTACGCTCCATGCGGGACTGGCAATCCTTGCATAGGCTGTCTTTCATCGGTCTGAGGAACCCAAGTAACGTCTCGCGGTATTCTGCACGGCTGGTTGAGTTACCAACGGAGTTGATCTCCACTTTGACATCCTTCAAGCCGAGCTCTACACACAACTGGTAGCCCAGTGCGATCACTTCCGCATCAATCGCAGGGTCTAGCGCACCGATGGCTTCTACACCAAACTGGTGAAATTGACGCTGACGACCTGCCTGCGGACGCTCGTACCGGAACATCGGACCGATGTAATAGAGCTTGCTCACATCCGGTTCACCGTAGATTTTATTCTCTACATACGCACGGACAACACCTGCTGTTCCCTCTGGACGAAGAGTCATGCTGCGATTGCCTTTGTCATCAAAGGTATACATTTCTTTCTCAACGATATCGGTAGTCTCTCCTACACCGCGTACAAATAAAGAAGTCTGTTCGAAGATCGGTGTACGAATCTCACGGTAATTAAACCGTCGACACAGATCTCGTGCTTTTTCTTCTACGTACTGCCATTTCTCGACAACTCCAGGCAGTAAGTCCTGCGTTCCAGTCGGTTTTTGAAAAGCCATCTTGATCCCTCCAGCATTGATTTTTCTATATAACAAAAAAATCCCTCGCCCTGTCGCTGTGTATACAGCAAACAAAGGGACGAGAGATTGTGTAATATACATTCACCCGTGGTACCACCCACATTCCGGAAACCTGACACTTTAGCCGTTCAGGCGATCTCTGATGATTCAGGTTTGCCCAAGGCATTCTGATCAAGCAGATATTCCGCTCTACGTGTAACGCACGTCCTGCGCAGGCCAGCTACTGGTCAACAGATCATATCTGCTGTGTTCGCCGTCTGTTCTCGGGGAAGTCATTCGTCCGCTCATCAAGAGAATCCTTACAGCCTGGGGATTCCTCTCTGGTCATGTGGGCACGGAGTACTTGGTCCCGTCATCAAATCAGTAATATAGTTCAAAAATCGACTTGTATTGACTATAGTCAACGTATTATTTTCTGATTGTAATGAACCACAGTGCTAAAGTCAAGGGTTAACACGAAAAGATAGCTCTAAAAAATTTTACTCACACACTGCACCGGGTGGGGGAGTGACAGAAATCACGGATAATAGAAGCTGGATTCATCATATGAATTCCAACTTCTATTCGCTTCTTATTCCTCTATTGTTGCAGCATCCACTTCAACAGATCCGGCGCGCTCGCCCATAAACGGGAATGCATAATGACATATTCAATCGCTTCGTCGGAGTCGCCCATGCCGACAAAGTCAGGGAGGTTATGCGGCAGCCGTTTCAAACCCAACAGGTAATCAGGCACATGTTTGTTCACACCCCGGGCTACACGATACAGCATTTTGAGCTGGGAGGTGATTCCGTTTTTCTTATACTCCAGAATGATCTTGTCATAGGCAAAGGCCGCTGCGGCGTCATCTCTTCCATACTCCTCCAGCAATTGCCCTGCCTGTTCCAATTGGTTGCTGTACAGATACACAGCAGCGAGCAGGTAACGTGCTCCGGTATTGTCTTCCGTATTAAGCTCTAGCATATGCTCCAGGATCTGTGCTGCTTCTTTCGTATCTCCACCAAACCAGCAGGATTCGGCATAGCTTTTGCATATCCGGATATAGGGACGAGTCTCATGAAGCCCCCAGAAGTCCCCTTTGTTCTCCTCAAAGAATAGTTCGCCCAGTTCACGTTTGCCAGCAGCGATTCCTTCCTTGAGGTAAGATCGTGCATCATTCTCATTGTCCGATTCCTCAGCCAAAATGAGATATGCATCAGAGCTGTCAGGATACATCTCAATCGCTGTTTCCGCCAGATGTACTCTCCGTTTGGAAGAGCTCGCTTCCCTCGCCTTAGACAGCAGAGCCTGTGCTTTGTCTTTCGATGTGCCTGGACCGTTCAGCATCAATAGCTCGTCCGTTTCACCGCCCATGCCGTATTCTTCGATGTAACTATTCATCTCCTTAACCTTCCGGGAGATCGTGCCTGTCGTTACCTCATATTTATCAGCCAGCTCAGCCTTTGTGACATTGAAGCCGTATTCCTCGGACAGCAAATACTCAATTGCAGCAGAGAACGAGCCTGTCTTCTTCACAGTAGGGCGGGTCTGACGGGAGTAGCCGTTCCATAACACCAGAGCTTCCAAAATTACCTCGGGCTCGTATTGGTTCCTCATGTTCTCAATAGTCTGCAGGGCCAGCTGTTCGTGAGCCGGGTGCTCCCATTTCAAATCGCTTGCCACCATCTTTTTCAGCTTGGTCAAGGTCAGTTTGCCCTCAGGCTGCATGGAGGCTTCCCGAACCGGTTGCTCCTTTGATATTATCCCCAGTATGGATTCTACTGCAGAGGACTCCTTGTTCAGACAACATTTCTTATATTTTTTCCCACTACCGCATGGGCATAAATCATTTCTTCCAACCTTACTCAAAACTAATTCCCCCTTAAATCTGTCTCTAGCCATTCGCATGAGAACTCTGTTGCTTTAGCATTGTAGGTGTCATTTCTCAAACGAGGCATTCTATATAACTTTCAAATTCCATCGATCAAGCAGAAACGGCTGCCCCTTACTTATATAAAAAAGGCGGGGCCGTTTCAGCGAGTATATGTTCATCTGGAATATGACGGATCACTCTGGCGATGAGTTCCTCATACTCTCTGTCATAGAATTGGATTCGCCTGAACCCAATCACTGGAGCTAGATTTACCGTCCAATGTAGCCCAACTATGAAAACAATTCGCTGTAGAATATATAAACCCATCTCTCTATTCTAGCAAAAATTGAATAAAGGGGTAAGCTCTACCCAAAACATACACATTCTCAGCTCAAAAAAAATAGCCTGCACACGGTGTGCAGGCTCAAAGGATATATAAAAAAAGGGGGTCATGTGTGTTATTATAAGCCCACTATGTTAAAGGCTTATGTATCTAATATTACAGTAATATTACAAAAATGATAGCGCTTTATAAATTAGTTTTTTAATATCCTCCTGATTAAAAAGCCCTTGCACATCACTCGACTGTGTGGTCGAGCAGTGCAAGGGCCAAGAAGTATCTACACGTTAATTCAAATCTTCCACATAGGCATGGTTGGAACGAAGCTTATGAACAATCTCGTCATAATCCTCATCTCTTACTTTGGCAGACAGAACATAATGCAGATCATCATAATCGGCCGAAGACACATCTGCAGCATTCAGCAGGTCTCCATCCTCATTCACTCTGTCACGAGTATCCCGTTCTGCATCACGGTCCACATTGGCTACTACAGGGATCACATTTTCGCTAGCTGGAACACCAGGGGCTGCACCTACACCCATTGCTCCGTTGGTGCCTACGCCACCTGCTGTATTATAAGGCACCAGTGGCACCATAACACGCGTGTCTCTACCTACCGCACTGTCCAGTTGACCTACTTCCAAATGCTCTGTACGGAACGTCTGAAGTGAAGTTCTTGCTCCCTCTGCCTCGTCCTCGGTTCGAAAATACGCCTGAATATGTTTTGTCATGTCAAACCCTCCTTTTTCGGAATGAAATGCAACGTGAAGTTTGTAAACGTCACGATGTAACGTAGTTAAGATACATCAATGTATGTCAGTTGTACTGGCTGAAGTTATATAACTTTTAGCAGTTCACGTACAAACGCTGGCTCATCTTCAGGTGTTCGGGATGTAATATAGTTTCCATCCACAACGGCCTCATGATCCTTGAACTCTGCTCCTGCGTTTACCATATCATCCTTAAGTGGTGGATAGGATGTAATGGTACGGCCTTTCAAGAGACCGGCACTAGCCAAAATTTGCGGACCATGACAGATCGCAGCAATTGGTTTCTTCGCACTGTTGATCTCGGTGACAAATTTCAAGATGTGCGCATCACTTCGCAAATTCTCAGGGGATGATCCACCAGGAATCACGACTGCATCATAATCTGAAGCGGATGCATCACCAATCGCCTTATCTGTGGTATAGGAGGCCTTTCCTCCTTTACCTTTAAGGGTCTCACCGGCTTTTAATCCGATAATCTCCACTTCATGTCCAGCTTTTTTTACTTCGTCATACGGGACCTGCATCTCCGAATCTTCAAAGTCATTCGCCAATAAAAAAGCAACTTTACTCATAACGTATGTTCTCCTTTCCGTGTTCGAACTTTCTTTATAAAATCGGGTCTTGCAGTACATTGGCACTTCGTTGTGCCTCGTTTTGTTATTACCCTCACCAGAGCAATTTATAACAATTCAATGTAATTTCATTTTGTAACGAAGTCTTCAAACGAATAGTTAAAAAGATCAACTCACGACAAAAAGTCCTGATTCGGGAAGGAATCAGGACTTTTTCAAAATCTGTATAATCCAAATATCGGATGTTTATATCCCTGTGTAGACATTCAAGATCGCGGAAGATGACTCTGCTTCCCTTTGTCCGAATCCTGAAGTGCCCAGATCGTTGCAACATACTCAGCAGCCGAACGGGCAAGGTGCAATGATTCATACAGGTTGCCAGGGAGTAACAAAGGTTCTGAACGGGTACGTGTTTCTTTCGCAGATTGGCGCATAATTGGATGGATACTCCTTTGATCATGAAATGGTCATCAACGAATTATCCCTTATTATGGCCTGAACCCCATGGAATTATGCACGTGGTTCCTGACGAACCGGACTTTCAAGCATCAAAGTCACGGGTCCCCAGTTGGTAAATGTTACATCCATCATCGCTCCGAAACGCCCGGTTTCAACCTGGATACCTTTATCCCGTAGCAGTTGATTAAACGTTTCATATAACAGTTCTGCCGCTTCAGGTCGGGCCGCAGCCGCAAAGCTCGGACGCTTTCCTTTGCGACAATCTCCGTACAGGGTGAACTGGGAAACAGACAATACAGCACCGCCTACATCAAGCAGACTGAGATTCATCTTCTCCTGATCATCCTCAAATATCCGCAACCCACTAACTTTGTCAGCCAGATACTGGGCATCCTTCTCGGTGTCCTCATGGGTAATGCCTACGAGCAGCATTAATCCGGACTGGATCTTACCTGTCAGCTCGTCTCCCACGGTCACCTGAGCCTCTTTACAGCGTTGTACAAGCACCCTCATCTTACAGGCTCCTTACTGCATAATCCGATGCACCGAATAGACATCTTTCACACGTTTGATCCGTTCTACAACGGATTGCAGATGATCCGTATTACGAATCAGAATTGTGACGTGCACCAATGCTAATTTATTTTTATCTGTCCGTCCTGTAACGGCAGATATGTTGGTTTTACTTTCAGATACAGCCTGAAGTACCTCGTTGAGCAAGCCATTCCGATCATGGCCTGTAATCTCAATATCCACACTGTAACTTGCTTCGATATTCTCTTCCCACTCGACCTCAATAACACGTGCTGCTTCTTCTCCGTCTGCACTTGTCGGAATATTCGGACAGTCACTACGGTGTACGGAAACGCCGCGTCCGCGTGTAACATATCCGATAATGTCATCCCCAGGTACAGGATTACAGCATCGTGCGAATCGAACAAGCAGATTATCGATGCCTTTGACACGAATACCGTTGGTTGGACGATTTCTGCGCTCAGGCGCAGGTTTCAGCTCGCGCATCTCGGAATTTAATTCCAGCAAACTGGACTCTTCCTGCTCTTTACGCAGTTTTTCGGTTGCTTTGGTTACAATCTGTGCAGCAGTAATCCCACCGAATCCAACAGCCGCAAGCATGTCATCAATATCGTTAAACGCATATTTTTTGGCAGCTTCCATCAACTTGTCATCCGTCATCCACGCAGAAGGATCAAGCCCCATGCGCTTCAGTTCACGCTCACAGCTCTCCCGACCTTTTTCAACGTTTTCTTCACGGCGTTCCTTCTTGAACCATTGCTTGATCTTCGCTCGTGCATGAGAAGATTTCGCAATTTTCATCCAGTCCTGGCTCGGTCCGTAAGAATGTTTGGACGTCAAAATTTCGATGATATCACCTGTCTTCAGATGATAATCGAGCGGAACAATCCGACCGTTTACTTTGGCACCAATGGTCCGATTACCAACCTCCGTATGGATTCGATAAGCAAAATCCAAAGGAACAGAGCCGATTGGCAATTCGATGACTTCTCCTTTTGGCGTAAATACAAATACCAGATCCGAGAAGAAATCCATTTTGAGTGACTCTACGAATTCTGATGCATCCTGTGCTTCGTTTTGAAGTTCAAGAATTTCACGGAAGAACGTAATCTTGTCTTCAAAATGATTTCCGTTCGCAGCGCCTTCTTTGTAGGCCCAGTGGGCAGCAATACCAAATTCAGCAGTCCGGTGCATATCCCATGTCCGGATCTGTACTTCTGTTGGTTCGCCATTGGGACCAACTACCGTTGTATGCAGCGATTGATACATATTCGCCTTTGGCATCGCAATGTAGTCTTTGAAGCGTCCAGGCATCGGTTTCCATAGCGTGTGTATAATTCCCAGGGTAGCATAACAATCCTTGATATTATCCACAATAATACGAATGGCAAGCAGATCATAAATTTCGTTAAACTGCTTGTTTTTGGTGGTCATTTTCTTGAACACGCTGTAGATATGTTTCGGGCGGCCCGAAAGGTCTGCCTGAATTCCCATCTCATCGAGCTTGTTCGTAATTCCATCCATAACCGTATCAATATATTGCTCACGTTCTGCACGTTTTTTGTGCATGAGGTTAGCAATTCGGTAATACTGCTGCGGATTCAAATAACGGAGGGCGATGTCCTCCATTTCCCATTTGATTGCAGAGATACCCAAACGGTTTGCAATCGGACAGAAAATTTCCAGCGTCTCATATGAAATCCGGCGCTGGCTTTCTTCCGACTGAAACTTGAGTGTCCGCATATTATGCAGACGGTCAGCCAATTTAATCACGATGACACGGATGTCCTGCGCCATGGCGATGAACATTTTGCGGTAGTTCTCGTTCTGCTGTTCTTCCTTGGAGCGAAACTGAATACGTTCCAGCTTCGTCAAGCCGTCAACAAGCATGGCACACGTATTGCCGAAATGATTGCGGATCTCTTCAAGTGAGACCGTAGTATCCTCTACTACATCATGAAGAAGCGCTGCTATTATGGAGATGGTGTCCATCTGCATGTTCACAACAATGTCGGCAACCGCAAGCGGATGCAGAATATACGGTTCTCCCGATTTTCGCGTCTGTCCATGGTGGGCCTGATCAGCAAATTCGTAAGCTTCTCGTATGCGCACCAGATCGGGTTCTTTGATATATGCCCCGGCCTTCTCGAGTAATTGCTCTATGCCCATTCTGATCTGATCCGTGTCCTTTCTATACCAAATGGAACCCGTGACAGTGCTGCAACACAGGTTCCCCGTAAAAGTAATTTCCTATAATTATGACGCTTCACCCGTTTCCCGTCAACTGCTGACGAATAAGAGCGCTTATCCAATTTTTATATTGGTGATCTGAATTACTTCTATCCCGTTTCCCTATGACTCACAGGGGATTGGATGTATTTCTTATTTCTTATGTATTATTGCCGTTATTTGCTGAAATAGAAGGAAAATTCATGAAAATATAAATTCCATCGCTTTGCTACGTCAAAAATGTTATTGATTAATTAAGAGAAACTCTGTAATCTATTGAAAGTTTGTGTTTCGGAAAAGGAGATGAAATTCATTGCAACGCAAAATCCAGGTTAATCAAAAGATGCCACTTGGCTCAGGTTCACTGCTTAGCCTTCAGCATTTGTTCGCCATGTTTGGTAGCACAGTACTTGTACCAAACCTGTTCGGTGTTGATCCAAGTATGATCCTGCTGATGAACGGAATTGGAACATTGTTGTACATACTGATGTGTAAAGGAAAGATCCCTGCATATCTCGGGTCCAGTTTTGCCTTTATTGCTCCTGTCACTTCAGTATTGAAAACACATCCAGAGAACGGCTACTCCATGGCACTTGGAGCTTTTATCATAACAGGACTTGTTTTCTGTTTCGTGGCCCTCATTATTAAATTTGCGGGTACCGGATGGATTAACGTAGTCTTCCCACCAGCGGTTATGGGCGCCATCGTTGCTCTGATCGGACTGGAGCTTGTACCCGTGGCTGCCGGAATGGCAGGTCTGATTAATCCCGATATCCTTAAATATCCCAACTGGGCACCTCAAGCCAAACCAATCATTTTATCCATGGCCACGCTTGGTATCACTGTCATTGGTGCCGTAACGTTCCGTGGATTCCCCAAAATCATTCATATTCTAATCGGTATTGTAGTCGGTTATATCCTTGGCTATTCTATGGGTCTGGTTGATAAACAGGCTATTGGAAACGCTGATTTCATCTCACTACCAACCGTAACAACGCCTACATTTGACTGGTCCGTTATTTTCACCATTTTACCTGTAGCGCTTGTGGTTATCGTTGAACATATTGGACATTTGCTTGTAACGAGCAGCATTGTAGGCAAAGATCTTTCGAAAGACCCTGGGCTTCATCGTTCCCTGCTTGGTAATGGGGTCTCCACCATTCTGTCCGGTTTTGTAGGATCAACTCCCAATACAACCTATGGTGAGAACATCGGTGTAATGGCCCTGACTCGCGTATACTCCACATATGTCATTGGTGGCGCAGCAGTCATTGCAATCGTACTCTCCTTCTCAGGAACATTCTCGGCGCTTGTAGCCAATATTCCTGTGCCAGTTATGGGTGGCGTATCCCTGCTTCTGTTCGGGGTTATTGCAGCATCTGGTCTGCGTATTCTGGTTGAACAGAAAGTCGATTTTGCCAAACCGACCAATCTGCTGCTTACTACACTTGTATTGGTCATTGGACTGAGTGGTACAGAAGTTACCTTCTATGGCGTTCATCTGAAAGGGATGGCATTGGCAACCATCGTCGGAATCCTGATGAGCTTGTTGTTCAAACTGTTTGAAGTGCTAGGTTGGTTGAATGACGATTCGCGTAAACAGCCTATCACTGAAAAAACACCAGATTAATTCCATCTCATATACATCAAAAAGCCTGTTCTCTCCAACCTTAACGGATGGAGAGAACAGGCTTTTTCGCAATCATTAATGCTGTATATTATTTCCCGGGAAAAGGGAAAAGCAATTCAGGTTTTAATCACAACACTCCAAGTGGAGATTTTAAACTTAGTAGTTCATCAATGTGAATACATCGATTTTCTCAGGTAATTTAGCACGACCATTCAGATCAGACAGCTCGATCAGGAAGGCAGCACCGACAACGTTCCCACCCAATTGTTCAATCAAGTTGATGGAAGTTGCAATCGTTCCACCCGTTGCGAGCAGATCATCTGCGATCAGGACATTTTGACCTTTTTCAATCGCATCTGTGTGCATCGCGAGTGTATCCTTGCCATACTCGAGATCATAACCAACTTCAATCGTCTCTCCAGGCAGTTTTCCACTTTTACGAATCGGAGCAAAACCGACACCAAGAGCGTATGCCAGAGGGGCGCCCACAACGAAACCACGTGCTTCAGGTCCAGCAATGACGTCAATTTTGAGATCAGAAACCATCACTTTCAGTTCATTGATCGCCTTGCGGTACATTTCTCCATCTTTCAACAATGTTGTAATGTCCTTAAAGCTGATTCCCGGTTGTGGAAAGTCAGGAATGACACGAATATAATCTTTAAAATCCAAAATAATCTCCTCCTAAAATAAATACACAAACTTCCATCTAAGATACGCCCTTCATCCGGGATATCATCCATTGTGTCAGTTGCGGTGTGGCTGCATCCAGCATCACCTGTTCTATCTCGGCCATATTTTCGAGCGCCTGATAGTGACGTGAAGCGGTTAGTTCACGCTTAGGCGGGTTATCCACAAACGCAATTTTGCCGTTATCACGGGTAATGAAGGATAACTCTTCGAATACATCCAACATCATCGTAATCATGCGCGGCGAACAACCACACTGACGACTGAGCACAGGAGTAATCTCTTGTTCCTCCACGGGTTCAGCTTTCCATTTCAACACCTGCATATAAATACGCTTAAAGAGTTCTCTGGAAGGCATCTGAAGGCGATCTCGGCGGTTGCCTGATCCGTGCAGAAGGATGATATTCTCAGCTCCACTGAACAAAGCCAGCATGGCATTAAGTTGTTCCGGGGTTTCCGGCGTATCAAACACAAATAACGTCCGGACTTGTTCCTGTCCATAATGCTGTGCAGCAGCATTACACGGAAATAACCCGACCTTTCTATCATATACCCAAAGGCAAGGTTCATACAATGAATTTCCCTCGGAAACATCTGTTTCTTTCCGAACAATAGCACCAACAGAACCAGATTTATATCGCAGATGCACCTCAAGTGAGCTCAAGAAATGTTTCATCGCATTTAATGGCTCGGCATTACCGCGCAAATCAAACACTTGGACCTGAGGAACATGAATGTCCTGAAGCATCAATTGAGGTTTTCTCATCCCATTCCATTCATTGATGGACAGTTCTCCCATCACATCAATAACGGAACCTGGGAGAAGAAAATCTGCTAACGCTCCCTTGCCAAAAGCGACGGTTTCCAGTTGCTGACCATCCTGTTCCAGAACCAGTTTCAGATGGCGTTTCTCTCGTCCCATTGTTCTGGTTTCCTTCACAGTTACACTTCTCAATACAAACCGTGGCGAAGGATTGCTCATTCCAAAAGGCTGCAATCTGTCGATCTCCTGGATCACTTTCAGCGGAACATCACTGATTCTGCATTCATCATCCGCAAGACGTTGAGGTACAAAGTCCTCTTCAGTTAATACAGATGCAGCAAACTCATTCAAACCAGCCTCAAGTTCCTCCAGCTGATCCCGATGCAAGGTCATACCTGCTGCTGCAGGGTGTCCCCCGTAATGGTCCATAGTGTGTTTATTGACTGTGAGTGCCTGATAGATATCCAAGCCCTCAATGGAGCGCGCAGAGCCCTTGCAGACACCGCTCTCTGGATCGATCCCAAGGATAAGTGTAGGTCGGTAATAACGCTCCAGCAATTTGGAAGCCACAATACCAACCACTCCAACGTTCCAGCCCTCACCAGCCAATACGATTACATCTGGAACGGATCCTGAACGAAGCTGTATCTTTTGTTCCAACTGTGCCGTTGCTTCTTGTAATATGCCCTCTACGACTTGCTGCCGCTCCCGATTCAATAGATCAAGCTGGCCCGCAAGCGTATGAGCTTCATCCAGATTCTCGGTGGTGAGAAGCGATACCGCTCTCCCGGCATGATCCAAACGTCCACTGGCATTAATACGAGGTGCCATGGCAAAGGCAATATTAATGGAAGTCACCTGACTCTGATCCACACCACTGATTTCCAGCAATGCACTTACACCAGGAAGACGTGAACCACGCATCGATTCTATTCCATAACTGACAATAACCCGGTTCTCCCCTTCCAAAGGCATCAGATCGGCAACGGTGCCGATGGCCGCAATCTCCATCCATTCACCGGGCACTTCCCCGATTAATGCCTGAGCGAGCTTCAAGGCTACTCCCGCTCCTGCCAAACCTTTAAAAGGATACGGGCATCCCGGAAGTTTTGGATTAATAAGTGTAAAGGCTTCGGGCAAAATTTCAGGCGGCTCATGGTGATCTGTCACAATGACTTCGATGCCCAGCGTGGCCGCATAGGCAATCTGTTCAACAGCACTGATTCCGGTGTCCACGGTAATAATCAATGAAACGCCTTGTTGATGCGCCCAATCCAACGCATGGTTGTGCAATCCATACCCTTCATTCGAGCGATGAGGGATATATATATCGTACGAAGCCCCAAGATGACGCATCAAATGGATCATGAGCGATGTGCTGGATACGCCATCAGCGTCATAATCCCCGTAGATCAAAATATGTTCTTCCCGCTCCAATGCCAGCTTGATACGTGGCACAGCTTCATTCATGCCGAGGAGCAGATAGGGATCATGCATCTGATTAAGGTCAGGATGCAAAAAACGTTCGGCCTCCTTCTCATTGTGCACTCCTCGACTCACAAGCAAACGTCCAACAAGGGGTGAAACGGAAAGCGCCTGCGAGAGTCCCGCAGCCGCCTCCAAATCGATATTCGGTGTATTCCACCGGTATTGCGAATAAAGCAATGATAACGCTCCTTTCCTGATCTACTGGACCCACGCTTCACTACTGAATTAATGTCGCTTCGTGATCGGGCAGTTCATGATTGGATTTATAGGGATAACCTGGATCATAAGGTATCGCTTGAATCTGTACTTCTTTCACATGACTGAAACGGGTGAGCAGTAATGTCTTGGCACGATTTGCAATCTCCTGTGCTTCCAGTATCGAGATCCTCGGATTCACACTAATGACCAGCTCAATCGTAACGTCATGTTCCTGTTCACGTGCAACCAAATGCTCAATGGTAATGATGCCATATACCCGCTGTACGGTCTCTTTAAAATCGGACGCTTCTTCCTGCTCCAGCTCCTGAACGAGTGAACCATAGACTGTGTCCACAATCATTCGGTAACCCTTGTGAAGCACAAAACAGGAAGCAATCAACGCAGCCGTGGGGTCTAGGTAGAGCAGCATGCTCAATCCCGTCTCTTCACCAGCCATCGATCCTATAATGCCGATTAACACGGTGAGCGAACAATAGAGTGCACGGCGATGTTGCTGTGCATAGGCCAGCGCCTGAGACTGGTTTCGTTTACGGAAATATCTGTACTGAAATTGAAAAATCGCTTCTTTCACAGCCAAAGCTGCAACAGCCACCAAAAGTACCGACTTGCCGGGTGCTTCCGGTTCACTTCCGGAGAGACTACCCAATGCGGAGATCGCAAGCTGTAATCCACCCATGAGAATCAGCACAGATAACAATACTGAGATTCCGGGTCTAGCAACACGTGAATGTTCTTTAAACCGTCCCCTGCGAGCCTTGCTCTTATCGCGTACAGACTTGGAGGGAAAGAGACCAGCCAGGGCAGAACCAGCTTCAGAAGCAGAATACAAGCCGTCAGCGAGCAATGATTTGCTGTTTGCCATATAACCGACTCCCGCTTTGATCACCGCAAGTCCCAAATTACCGGCAATACCGCTCCATGTGGCAGCCTGAGCAGATGGGATATGTTCTCTGGTCATGAATATTCCCCCTTAATTCTGTACATAAAGTTGCAAAACCGCGCCTGGCAGACGCGGCTTCACAATAAGATGTTTAGTTAGATTCTTTAGCTACTGTTTTTGGCTTATCCACTTGTTTACCTTTGAGCATCAGCCATAGTGGAGCGGCGATATAGATTGAAGAATATGCACCGAAAAGTGTTCCGATAACCATCGCAAGCGAGAACATGCGAATGGATTCTCCACCAAATATGAACAAACAGATTGAAGCTGCAAACACGGTGAATGTTGTATTCAGGGAACGTGTCATCGTTTGAGCCAAACTGCGATTGACTACCTCACGCAAGTCGGCTTTGGTTGTCTTTTTGGCAAAACGCAGATTCTCACGAATCCGGTCAAAGATAACGATCGTATCGTTGATCGAGAACCCGACAATGGTCAATACTGCAGTAATAAAGGTCAGATCGACTTCCAAACGGAAGATGGAGAACACACTTATTACAACAAATGCATCATGGAAGAGTGCGATAACCGCAGCCAAACCAAAGCGCCACTCAAACCGGATCGCAACATAGATCATGATCCCGATACTTGCAATGAGTACCGCGTAGATCGCGTTGCGTTCCAATTCTTTGGCCATCTCTGGATCGACGGTATTTACTTCATAGGAAGCTGATGCATCCAGTTTGGCAAATTCCTGTTTAAATTTGCTCTCTTGGGTCTCATCCAGTTCATTGGAGAAACGAACATTTACACGGTCAGCCCCCGGCGTAATGGTAACATCACCCTCATCAACACCGATGTCCTTAACGATAGGTTTAATCTGCTCCGCTGTGATTGCTTTGGAAACCGAGATATCCACGTTCGATCCAGCACGGAAATCAACCGCATAATTCAAACCCAAAGCCAGAATGCTGATGATCCCCGTAATCGTCAGAATAATCGAGAAAATATAGGCAATCTTACTACCTTTAACATAATCAAAATTCCAATTAAAGCGCACGAATTTCACTCTCCTTCACTCCGAAGTACTTAGGCTTCTTCAACACGTTACCCCGTACAAGCAGGGTCAACAGGAAGCGGGAGAAGAAAATATTCGTGATAATACTGGTGACAATATCAAAAATCAGCACGAGTGCAAAACCTTTAACCGCACCTGTTCCCAAGAAGAACATAACAGCCGCAGCAATAATGGTTGTGATGTTGGAGTCAATGATTGTTCGGAAGGAATGTTTACCACCCGCTTTAACCGAAGACAAGATCGACTTACCACTGCGCATCTCTTCTTTAATCCGTTCGTACGTGATGATATTGGCATCCACCGCCATCCCTATACCCAGGATAAACGCCGCAATACCTGGAAGGGTAAGCACGAATTCTCCTAAATAGAAGATTGCAAGTACCAGCCACGTATGTGTGATCAAGGCAAAACTCGCGATAATACCAGGAATGCGATAAAGCCCAATCATGAACACTAGAATAATAACGGAACCAATCAATCCTGCTTTAATGGTCTGATCCAGAGAAAGCTTGCCAAGTGTTGCACCAACACTTTGTGAATACTTCTCTGTAAGTTTCAGTGGCAATGCACCCAGGTTAATGGTGTCACGAAGCTGGTTTGCTTCGTCACGTGTGTAAGCACCCGAAATTTGAGCGGAACCATCTGTCAACTGTTGTCTAACGGTTGGAGCAGATAGAAGCTCATCGTCCAAATAAATCGCGAGAGGTTGTCCGATCAAACGTTTGGTAATCTCGGAAAATTTGGCTTTATCTTTCACTTGAATGTCAATCATCGGCTCATTCAATTGAGTGAACACAACTTTGGCTGCATTCTCAACAAATTCATTTCCGCGAAGCTCAATTTTGGTGTATTCGCCTTCCTTGTCGTTCTCAGCTTTACTACGGAAGGTCAAAACAGCCGGCTCTTTCATTTTGGCTCTAACTTCAGCCTCATCCGTAACCCCTGCCAACTTCAATCGAATCCGGTTGCTTCCTTCAGTGGTTACCTCCGGTTCGCTTGTTCCGAGCGCATTGGCGCGGCTTTCAAGACTTTTGGCCGTTTGCACCAAAGATGCTTTGGTGACTTGTTGACCTGCTTCGAGCGGCTCTGCTTCATATAAGATCTCGTAGCCTCCCTTTAAATCAAGGCCCAAGCGTATATTTTTGAGCAGTTCCGGGCTTGTTCCCACCATTACCCCTGTGGTGACAAGCACGACCAGAATGAAACTGATAATTCTTTTCATGCCGTTCCTAGATCCCCTTTCGTTCTCAATATTCCTATTATAGCGATGCCGTAAAAAGCAGTCAATTTTCAACAAAAAAGATCCCTTTCGTCTAGAAAGAGGACCCCCGGTATGCAGACACGGTCATAAAGTTCATAAAGCTTGTTGCTTTCAGTGACAAAATGTCGTTCACCAGCTGGTGAAGCGGTGGAATGCCCTGTTTTTCATATTTATGACTGACGCAATTCCAGACATCTTTGCTGGTGACATATTCGTAACCGACAAGCCTTAATTCCTCCGCTTTGCTACGGCAGAGCATCTCTATTGACTGTTCCAACTCCACATCATTCATTTCTTCCAACGGGGAGCCTCCCTTCGTACATCCAAGCCTTTATGCGGCATCAATATTACATGATTCGACTTCGCCTGATCATATTCCTTCTTGCTGATTATGGTTCTTTTTGTTAATCGTGTCCAAGTTGTCATGAGAAGATAAAGGACTGGCATAGGATGAAGAACAACGGCTTTGTCCCGTTTATGTTGATAGCCTGTACTTTCAACCGGGAAAGAGGGGTAGTCTTGAAGAAACAGACATTTATCCAGGGGGCCATGATCCTGCTCGCGGCAGGCATAATTAATCGAATACTTGGTTTCATTCCGCGCATTGCGCTGCCACGAGTCATCGGTGCAGAAGGTGTTGGCATCTACCAATTGAGCTATCCCTTTTTTATCGTACTAGTGACATTAATTACGGGTGGTATTCCGCTCGCCGTAGCCAAGCTCGTAGCCGAAGCTGATACCGGTGCCAATCGTTATTCCCCCCAGCGAATCCTGCAAGTAAGCTTAAGCTTTACGTTGACCCTGGGTGTTGTATTCATGTTTTTGTGCATCCTATTTGCACCCTGGGTTACCAAGTACGTGCTCACAGATGAGCGGGTATACCATACGTTCGTTAGTATGAGCCCCATGATTGCCATTATCGCCGTATCTGCTGTCTACAGAGGGTATTTCCAAGGTAAGCAAAACATGATGCCTACTGCCATTTCATCCATTGTTGAAACCATCATTCGTATCGTCTGTGTCATTTGGTTTGCCTGGCTTCTTCTCCCCCACGGTATTGCCCAAGCTGCTGCTGGTGCCATGCTGGGAGCGCTCGTTGGAGAATTCGGCGGTATGCTTGTACTCTTGTGGAAGTATAACAGGCAGAAGAAAGAGTTACCGCTCGCTAACCAACAGAACATGTCCAATCTCACAGCCAAACCTTCAGCCAAGCCTTTAAACCCAATATCTTCAGTTCTGAAAGAAACAGGTACTCCACAGCCGGGATTAATCCGGCGTTTGCTTTCAATCTCTATTCCTGTTACAGCAGGCCGATTGGTTGGCTCCTTATCCTATCTGGCCGAAACCATCGTTACTGCCCAGAGTCTGGCTCTGGCAGGCATATCCAAAGGACTTGCTACAGCACAATATGGTGCATTACAAGGTATGATTATTCCTCTGTTGCTGCTGCCGGGGGCACTAACCTCATCGCTCGCGACATCACTTGTGCCTTCACTGTCCGAAGCTTCTGCTCAGGGAGATCGCGCTCTGATTCACAAAAGAATGCATCAGGCCTTACGTTTGGCACTTGTGACAGGTGCTCCGTTTTCCGTGTTTATGTATGTGCTTGCCGAACCGATGTGTCTTGTTCTGTATAATGATGCATCGATCGGAAGCATGCTGAAACTAATGGCTCCCTTTGCTTTGTTCATTTATATTCAAGCTCCTCTTCAAGCTGCATTACAAGCTCTTGACCGTCCGGGTAAAGCATTGCTAAATACGTTTATCGGTGCTGTTATCAAAATCACGTTGATTTTAACGCTTGCTTCCCGGCCTGAATATGGCATCTTCGGTGCAGTCATCGCCATCTGTGTGAATTCTACGGTAGTTACCCTGTTACATGCCCAAAGCGTACGTAGCCTGCTACAGTTCCGCTTCAAAATGATGGATTGGGTCAAGACGGGTGCAGGAATGTTTATCATGGGAGCAGCGACCCTACTCGTATACGAAGAGACTGCCATGATATTGCCTTTTTGGGTGAGGATGCTTCTCGCTCCTTTTGTCGGGCTTATCGTGTATTTCATCGTCATGGGCTGGACCAAAATGATTGACTTTCATGATCTGTCCCGTGCTCCTTTGATTGGTTCATGGTTCAAGCGTCGTTCAGGCAAATGATTTTCATTTTTTATCATCTTTTGGACTGACATATATCTTCCCATTGTGGTCAATGGAGCATATAAATACATCCTTGAAATCCATAATTCCGTTCTGTTGAATTTGATTTTTCAGCCAAAATCTCGTTTTCTGAATGATCTCCAGATTCTGATCCTGGACCTTTCCGTCCATAATCAAGGGTAGTGGCAGACCTTCATATTTGATATTTGGAAATCCGTCAATCTGATTTTTCTCTGTTTTGGATTTACCGGAAGAAGCCCCTTCTGAATCAGAGCCGCAAGAACTGCTGCCGTTAGAAGTATTCTCATCCTTGGGAAAAACGGTCAGCTTGCCTGTGGTCTCCAAAATAGCGAAATCAACCTCACCGATACTGTCTACATTCTGTTCACGGAGCTGTTGTAATAGATCATCCAGATTATATCGTTGCTTCCGCATCTCATCCCGGTGAAGAACGCCTTTGGAGATTAAAACAGTAGGTTTCCCATCAATTATCAGGCGAAGACGCCGACTTTTAAGACCTATAAACGCCATTCCGATCTGTACAATGATCAAGGTAAGCATGGGGGCAATCCCGTGAGAGAGCGGTTTATCAATATCTTCAATGACAAAAGCAGCCATTTCAGCAAGCATAATGGAGACAACAAGATCAAACATGGATAGCTTACCAATCTCACGTTTACCCATAACCCTCATTGCACAGTACACCAGAAAGTACATGAGAATGGTTCGAAAGATATGTGATCCGACATCTGGGAAGTTCACAACAGGGGTCCTCCTTCGAAACTGAGTTTTTAACAGTTAGCTGGGTAGTGCAATCCCTATTTTGACCTGAACCTTACATGCTCATGCAGAAATAATCCGTTCATTTAATGGAAAACAGTTCATAAGTCCGAAGGCTTGACCATACACTGTATTAACTTATAACTTGTACAAGGGGGTTGCTTCATGCAATTGATCCGCCGCTTGGTTTCGTTTCGAGTGTCCAATCCGATTCTGTCAGGCCTCTGTCAGGCTTTTGTATGGATGTTTATCGGGGCATTTATTCTCTCCTTGTTTCTCTGGATGAGCGGAATGCGGGAACAGGACCTCTCATTGTATACCTATGTTGTTCATGGCTTGTCATTATTGGTTGGTGGTTTTGTCGCAGGCAAACGTTCTGGTGAAAAAGGATGGTACTACGGAGGGATTACCGGAATCGTATATGGACTGCTTGTGCTGTTGATCGGATTTCTCGCGCTGGATGCTTCGTTTAATTGGAAGGATAGTTTACAACTTCTTAGCGCGTTCTTCATTTCAGCTCTCGGTGGCATGTTCGGTGTTAATACGCATCGCTCCTAACTGACTGGTAAAGAACATCGACCTTCCCTCATAAATCAAAAAAGAGAACCGGTTCTCCAAGGAGATCCGGTTCTCTACTAGGGAATACGCCACAAACGCACCCTCGTTATTCTATGTTACAGTAACTATTCAACAGCCGTATCACGAGCTACAGCCGTGCTGATTGCATTACGGTCAAATGTAAGCTTAGTTACATCGTTTACACGCAATACAACCACATCGTCCGTAATCTCAGCGATCGTACCGTGAAGGCCACCAATCGTTACAATTTTATCGCCTTTTTTCAATTGGCTTAGCATGGAATTCCGTTGCTTTTGCTTTTTGTTCTGTGGACGAATCATTAAGAAGTAGAAAATCGCAACCATGAGTACTAAAGGTACAATCAAAGATACGATCCCACCGCCTTGCGCTCCTGCTAGAGGCATTCCTTGAAACATTCAAACTCCCCCTTATCGACTATACATACAGATATTACTTGTTACGACGGTTTCCTCAAAAACTCAATCAGAAACCTTTGTCATTGTCATGAAGACCATATTGATCGAAAAATTCATCCCGGAAATCAAGCAAACGATCTTCCATAATGGCTTTACGTACATTACGCATCAAATTCTGCAAGAAATGAAGATTATGGATTGTCGTCAAACGCAGGCCAAATGTTTCATCTGCTTTGATCAAATGACGCAGATAAGCTCTGGAATAGTTGCGACAAGTGTAGCAATCACATTCAGGATCTAATGGTCCAAAATCATTTGCAAACTTGGCATTGCGAACTACCAGACGTCCTTGGCTGGTCATCGTTGTTCCGTTACGGGCAATCCGAGTTGGCAGAACACAGTCGAACATGTCCACTCCACGAATTGATCCCTCAATCAACGCATCGGGCGAACCTACCCCCATCAAGTAACGTGGTTTATTGGATGGCAACAAAGGTAACGTATAATCCAATACACCATACATCAAATGTTTCGGTTCTCCAACACTCAGTCCACCAATAGCATACCCCGGGAAATCCATGGAAGTCAAATCTGCGGCGCTTTGACGGCGAAGATCTTCATGCATGCCTCCCTGTACGATGGCAAAGAGACCTTGGTCATGCGGACGAGCGTGACTTTCGAGACAACGTTCTGCCCAGCGGCTTGTTCTTTCGAGTGATTTTTTTACATATTCATATTCAGCCGGATAAGGTGGACATTCGTCAAACGCCATCATAATATCGGAGCCAAGTGCATTCTGGATTTCCATCGCCACTTCAGGAGAAAGGAACTTTTTGTCTCCATTCAGATGAGAACGGAAGTTAACGCCTTCTTCCGTAATCTTGCGCATCTCGCTGAGAGAAAACACTTGGAATCCGCCGCTGTCTGTCAAAATTGGACGATCCCAGTTCATGAATTTGTGCAATCCGCCAGCTTCACGGATGATTTCATGTCCTGGTCTCAGAAACAGGTGATAGGTATTACTCAAAATAATCTGAGCATCCATTTCTTTCAACTCTTCAGGGCTCATTGTTTTGACAGTCGCCTGTGTACCTACAGGCATAAAGGTTGGTGTCTCAATAATACCGTGAGGTGTATGTACACGTCCCAGACGTGCACCGGATTGTTTGCAAGTTTTGATATGTTCATACGTAATTGCTGCCATTGGTTTTAATCATCCTCTAAAAGTTAATCGTTATACCGTTATACTAATATATCAACATGGCATCGCCGAAGCTGAAGAACCGGTATTTCTCTTGGATGGCTTCCTCATATGCCTGCATAATATGTTCCCTGCCTGCTAGTGCACTAACCAACATAACTAACGTGGATTTCGGGAGATGAAAATTCGTAAGCATCCCATCGATCACTTTGAAGGAATAGCCCGGATAGATGAAAATGCTGGTCCATCCGCTGCTCGCTTGCAGTATTCCATTTTCAAATTTGCTACCTACCGTTTCCAAAGTTCGGCAGCTCGTAGTCCCAACCGCAAAAACACGGTGTCCATTCTCTTTGGTCTGGTTAATCAGGTCTGCTGTTTCTTGTGACAAGGAGTAATACTCCTCATGCATGACATGATCTTCAACAACGTCAACCGACATTGGTCTGAACGTTCCCAGTCCTACGTGAAGCGTAATGAAGGCGACATTAACACCTTTGGCACGAATCTGATCCAACAATTCATCCGTAAAGTGCAGTCCCGCTGTAGGTGCAGCCGCCGATCCTTCATGCTTGGCATACACGGTCTGATACCGTTCGCGGTCATCCAATGTCTCCTTGATATAAGGTGGCAACGGCATCTCACCAAGACGATCCAGAATCTCTTGAAAGATTCCATCATACGTAAACGTAAGTGTACGTGCCCCCATCTCGCCCTCTTCTTCAATGATTGCCTTCAATTCATCACCAAATACGATGACCGAACCGGCTTTCAGCTTTTTACCCGGCTTAACCAGTGCTTCCCACTTGTCGCCTTCCACATTTTTGAGCAATAACACTTCCGCTTTTGCTCCGGTATCTTCTTTTGTACCGAACAGACGGGCTGGTAGAACGCGTGTATCATTCAGAATCAATGTATCACCGGGATTCAGAAAATCGATAATATCAGGAAACGTTTGATGATTAATCTCACCACTATCTTTGTTCAAGGTAAGCAAACGGGATGCCGTGCGATCAAGTAACGGCGTCTGTGCTATCAATTGCTCTGGTAATTCAAAATCATATAAGTTCACATTCATTTAGTTTCATTCCTTAACAATAGTCGCATTTTGATAATAGTGTTTCAATATTGCCTGGTAATCATACCCTTCATCTGCCATGCCTTTGGCTCCCCATTGGGACAAGCCCAATCCGTGGCCATTGCCCTGACCGATGAACATGAAGGTCTGACCCTGCGTCACCGCTCTCGCTTGACCATCACCACTCATAACCACAAGTGCATTACCGGATGATGTTCCTGCGCCAGAAGAAGACAATACAGAGGCACCATTTGAGCCGGTTTTACTGGCTGTTTTGCCGTCAGCGCCTAATACAGTATAACTTCCGGTCCCTGCAATATCAAATAAAGTGCTCGGTAATCCACCGAGCGCAGAACGGTATGTATCGGCATATTTCACCGTCATAGCCTGTCCATTGGCAGTGACTTCAAGTGCTCTTCCGGAAGGTCCACGCTTGGTCACTTCCAAGGTTGAGATTGAAGCAGGAACAGACGCTGTTGTTTTACCCTGAAGGGATTTAACCAACTGGGCAGACGTGAAAGGTCCTCTCACCCAAGCATAATCGTTGGATTGAGCAACTTTTGCCAACACAACAGCTTCGTTGCCTGGATTCATTTTAGCTACAGGTTCAACGGTGGATTGAATTAACGGAACGGCACGCACATTGGTGTTCTGAGCGGTTACCGTTACTTTTGCCAGTCCCGCATTGGTCTTGGTTGTTAATTCTTTGATGTTATCCTCACGAATGTACCCACTAACACCTGTACCCAGCAGCACATGGTACCACGTATGTAATCCTGCCTGGGCTGATGTATCTCCTGAGCTAACCACATTGGTGAACACACCTGCTCCGCCGTTCCATACCTCAGAAGGATGAGCCGTCTGGCCGCCAGCATTGGAGGAGAATACAGCTTCGATGATTTTCCCACCGCTCTTGACCACTTCTCCAGCAGTTGCATCCACTGCACTGGTTACTTTATCGTTCTCCGAACCAATTCCGTTGTAGGCTTGGCTGAGCGTTGTATCCACGACATTCGCAATTTTGAAACGTTCACCCTGTTGAAGCGCGTAGGATCGAGCAGCTACGGCTTGAACTTTCAGAGCTTCAGCAGGCCAGGAGGAATACACCTCTGCCCCTACGACAGAGTACAGGTATTGCTCCAGTGGAACGACGTTGACCAACGCCAGATCACCACTTACGATGCTGATTTCCATATCTCCACGATACGTTCGCTGGGAACGTTCCACTACTTTGATACCATTGCCATTCCCTTGTACCAATGCTTTGGATTCAGTACCTGCAATGGTGTAATGCGGAGCTGTTTTGAGTGCATCCGTACTTAATCCTGCATCCTGGCGGATGATGAGCCCTGCATTAGTGTTGACAGGTGAAAGGCTTACCCCCGGAGCTTTGGCTTCCACACTGTTCTTCAATGCGGTTAATTCCGCATCCGTTGAAGCTTCACCCACCCATACCGCGTATGCTTGGCTTCCACCACTCAGTTGAAGGACTGGATAGACACTACTAACTCCTGTTGATAAAAGGGTGGCTTGTGCTGCCTCTGCTTCCTGAATCGAACCATAGGTTCCAGCAGACAGGCGTTTACTTCCCGTTACAGCTGGCTTTTGACCAGCCAATTGAGCTGCTGCTACCTTTTGTACTCGTGTAACAGCTTGTCCTGCCAGTGCCTCCGTTGCATAGTTGCCTGTGTAGAGCTGGTAAATGGCATTTCCATTCACAGACGTTGTGAACAGCAACGGTTTATCTGCGGTTGCCTGCAACAATTTTGCTGCTGCAGATGCTGCCTTAAAGTCCGCTGTTTCCAACACCTTTACTCGGAATCCGTCTGCACTGAAACGGACCTGCCCTGCCGGAAGGCTTACATTTGCGCCACTCTCCGATTGGATACTCCATTGTCCGGCCGACTCAAGCGTAATGAGTGGTGTAGTTGATTTATACGTACTGCCCAGATTTGCAAACATGGCAACCCGGATCGTCTGTCCATCATTTCCTGCTGCGTATGCAGGCACTTGCAGACAACCCACTGTCAAAAGAGCTGCCGCCAGTACCTTCAATCGACGACTCCACTTCTTCGTTCGTATTGCTTTTCCCACAATCCGACTCCTCTCCATGCATTTCTTTCATTTTATATCGGATTAACACGTAATTATTTCAATGTTTATGGTTAACGTTAAAATGAGCATGTTCAACAGATTTGATTATTTCCCATCTCTTGGTGGAACAGGAAGACCCAAATGATGATAGGCGAGATCTGTTACGATCCTGCCCCTTGGTGTACGCTGAATCATACCAATCTGAAGCAGATACGGTTCATAAACATCCTCGATCGTCTGACTTTCTTCACCGATTGTAGCAGCAATGGTATCCAATCCTACGGGACCTCCCCGGAAGCTGTTGATCATCGATTTGAGCATCTTATGGTCAATGTCATCCAAGCCACGTGGATCGATCTGGAGACGTTGCAGCGCTTCTTCCGCCAGTGTCTGCGTTATAATCCCATCACCACGCACCTGTGCAAAGTCGCGTACTCGTTTTAACAAACGGTTGGCGATCCTCGGTGTCCCACGTGAGCGCAATGCAATCTCTTGCGCAGCATCTCCCACAATCTCCACACCCAAAATTTCGGTAGAGCGTGAGACGATATAAGCCAGCTCGTCAACCGTATAGAATTCCAAGCGACTTATAACACCAAATCGATCTCGAAGTGGAGCAGACAGCAAGCCAGCACGCGTTGTAGCCCCAATCAGAGTGAATGGTGGCAGATCCAGCCGAACGGAACGTGCACTTGGACCTTTACCAATCATAATATCCAATGCCGAATCTTCCATAGCGGGGTACATGACTTCTTCAACCGTACGATGCAAACGATGAATCTCATCAATAAACAAGACATCGCCTTCCTGCAGATTGGTTAACAATGCTGCAAGATCACCCGGGCGTTCAATGGCCGGGCCTGACGTAGTTCGTAAATTAACACCCAATTCGTTGGCAATAATGTTGGCAAGTGTTGTTTTACCCAGTCCGGGTGGTCCATATAACAAAACGTGATCCAATGCCTCATTACGAAATTTGGCAGCTTCAATATATATCTTTAAATTTTCCTTCACCTGATTCTGCCCGATATATTCATTCAGATACCGGGGACGAAGACTCAACTCAACATTTTGGTCCTCCATCATCAGGTTCGCGGAAATAATCCGATCATCCATGTTCATCCCTACCTTTTTTTGCAGGCTACAGCTATATTATAATATGCAATTTGTATTATCCCGTAAACAGCATTTGCAGCGCCTTTTTCATCAACACATCAACGGAATCTGCTGTAGTAACATCCTTTTCCAATTTGAGCCATACTTTATCAAGCTCACTGTCAGTATACCCAAGTGCCTTGAGACCTTCACGTGCCTCATCCCAGGCTGAACCACTTCCCGACTCTTCCGATGGAGGAGCGAACAACCCTGTTGCATACGCTGCCACGCCAAAGCTATCCAGCTTATCCTTGAGATCCAGAATCATGCGTTGTGCAGTCTTCTTGCCGATGCCTGGCAGTTTGGTCAAAAACGTAAGATTCTCCTGGTAAATCGCCGTAACCACATGCTCTGGTGTACCTCCAGCGAGTATGCCCAAAGCTACTTTTGGACCAATACCGGATACTTCAATCAGTTTACGGAACAAACGCTGTTCATCCCGTGTCACAAATCCAAACAGCAACATCGCATCCTCACGCACATGATGGTGAGTGTACACGGTAATTTCGCCTTCTTGCTTCGCAAAGGCAAATGGATTCGGACAGAATACGCGATACCCTACACCATGAACATCCAGCACAATATAATCATTCTCTACATGAATGAACTGTCCTCTTAGAAAATCAATCATTTTCGCAATACCTCATTCAACTTGGAATTTAATGTATAAGAGTGTGCGTGGCACACGGCTACAGCCAATGCATCCGCTACGTCATCCGGCTTAGGAACGACCTGAAGACGCAAGAACATTTTGACCATCTCCTGTACTTGCTTCTTCTCCGCTTTACCGTACCCAACAACAGCCTGCTTGATCTGCATTGGCGTATACTCTGCAATAGGCAAACCCTTCTGTGCGGCAGCGAGTACCATGACTCCTCTAGCCTGACTGACTGACATCGCTGTTGTAACGTTCCGATTGAAAAAAAGTTTCTCCAGCGCTACTGCGTCCGGTTTGTATTTATCAATCAACTGCACCATACCTTCATATACGTGAAGCAACCGTTCCTCTTCAGGGGTATGAGCTTCCGTCTGAATACATCCATATTGTACGGGTACCACCTTACTGCCGATTTTATCCACAAAACCAAAACCAACAATCGCAATCCCCGGGTCAATTCCCAAAAAACGCAAAACCATCTCTCCCTCACAAAAGCGAACATATGTATCGTTCATTTCATTATAACAAAAGATAGACCCTGCGGCAGGAAAAACTTTGTCTAACTGATTACTCGTCTTTATTCGCGAATTTTTTACATGTTTATTCGTATTTTCAACTATTTTAGTATAAACGACAAAAAGGACATCTCTTCGATGTCCTTCATCACATTCCACGTATTTTAGATTCAATCGCTTGGTTACGTAAACCACCAATGTTATTGCTTGCCACCATCGTTTCAGTACTTCACAATTTTAATACCGTAGGTGAGGACGTTTGGATTACCCGCCATTACGGATTAAATGATGGTCTTCATCCACGGCATAGTCACTGAACGTAGAGATCACGCTATCATACTCATCCTTGTCTTGAATCCGAATACCCTGCTGCAATTGCTCCAGTACGCCTTCAGGCAAAGAACTTTCCAACGTTCCAACATCCAATTGAAAGAACGTACGAATAACCTTCTCTTCTGCAGGCTTACCCTCGTACAAATTAAGGTTCCCTACAGCATCTATGCTGATATAAGCCTGTTGTTTACAAAGCGGTGAAAGGTCATCTACACGTTGCTTCAAATGCAACTCATCTGATGTTCCAACGGTAGCATCCCATTCCGGATGTTGAGCCAGCAGCATCTTCAACTGTGGTCTAGCCATCTTGCCTAACTGCTCTGTTTCCACTCCGCAGATGTACTGTGTCTCCAAAACCACACTTGTTAAATGAACCGGATCTGAATCAAGTTGCTCTACTAACGCCTGAATCTCCTGTTCAGATCTTGTTTCCTGCGTAACAGGACCCATCACACTGGTTGACTCACTAAAATTAGTTGTCAGCAAACGCTCAATCGCCGATGAGATAGACAACCCACTGTAAGCCAATATCGTAACTGCAAGCAAAGCCGCCGTCATCCATACTGTTCGTTTCCACCTTCGCCAGCGTCTCTTGAATTGTTTTCTGAAGTTAAACGTGTTCACATGAACCCCTTCTATCACTTTTTAAACCTATTGTGACCTAAAGATTGAGACTTTATGCACAACTAACTTGTTGACTGAAGAAGGAACACGCATATGTTAGCTTAGAGAATTTGTCATAGTTAATATCGAACCTGCATTTATAGAATCTTATATAGATAAATAAAAAAAGCACTATCTAATTATAGATAGTGCTTTTTAGAGATCGGGATGACACGATTTGAACATGCGACCCCCTGGTCCCAAACCAGGTGCTCTACCAAGCTGAGCTACATCCCGTTATATATACCGGCGAGAGGACTCGAACCTCCACGGTTTCCCACTCGATTTTGAGTCGAGCGCGTCTGCCATTCCGCCACGCCGGCAAATTTGAAGTTATAATGGCGCGCCCTGAGAGATTCGAACTCCCGGCCTTTTGATTCGTAGTCAAACGCTCTATCCAGCTGAGCTAAGGGCGCAAATATTGGAGCGGAAGACGGGAATCGAACCCGCGACCCTCGCCTTGGCAAGGCGATGCTCTACCGCTGAGCCACTTCCGCATATGGTATTAATAAATATAAAAATGGCGGAACCGACGGGATTCGAACCCGCGATCTCCTGCGTGACAGGCAGGCATGTTAGGCCAACTACACCACGGTTCCAGATCACTTTCTCAAAGGAAAGTATAATTGCGGGGGCAGGATTTGAACCTGCGGCCTTCGGGTTATGAGCCCGACGAGCTACCGGGCTGCTCCACCCCGCGTCGTTATAAAGTTTATATGGTGGAGGCTGAGGGGATCGAACCCCCGACCCTCTGCTTGTAAGGCAGATGCTCTCCCAGCTGAGCTAAGCCTCCATAATATGACCCGTAGGGGATTCGAACCCCTGTTACCTCCGTGAAAGGGAGGTGTCTTAACCCCTTGACCAACGGGCCTTAATGGCTCCCCGAACAGGGCTCGAACCTGTGACAACTCGATTAACAGTCGAGTGCTCTACCAACTGAGCTATCAGGGAATATATGCATTTGCAGTGCAAATGCAATTCATCGTACAACATCAACATGCAGAGCCTGTTTTCTATGTATGATGAAAGAGTTCGCTTGGCGGCGTCCTACTCTCCCAGGACCCTGCGGTCCAAGTACCATCGGCGCTAGAGGGCTTAACGGTCGTGTTCGGGATGGGTACGTGTGGAACCCCTCCGCCATCGCCACCAAACGCATAGCTTAGCTTACATTCAGAGATCGTTCTCTGAAAACTAGATTCGAAACGAAACACGCGATTTAGAACTTGCTATTGGATAAGCCCTCGACCGATTAGTACTGGTCAGCTCCATGCATTGCTGCACTTCCACCCCCAGCCTATCTACCTCGTCGTCTTCAAGG
>NZ_LELF01000068.1:0-364 GCF_001029205.1 Paenibacillus sp. VT-400
ATAAACTGTGCATCTTCACGCGCCAGCGCCACTTCACGATCAAAGGTGATGGTGATGCCATCTTCCGACAGGCCAGGGAAGTCCGGCACCAGCATATGATCGGACGGCGTCAGCACGATCATGTTGTCGCCGCGATCGTCCTGATTGATACCGATAATATCGAACAGGTTCATGGCGAAGGCGATCAGGTTGGTATCGTCATCCTGCTCTTCAATGCTTTCTGCCAGTGCCTGGGCTTTTTCGCCACCGTTGGAGTGGATTTCCAGCAGGCGGTCACGACCCTGTTCCAGCTGTGCTTTCAGCGCTTCATGTTGCTCGCGGCAGTTTTTGATCAGATCGTCAAAGCCTTCGGTTTGATCCGGTG
>NZ_LELF01000069.1:0-69063 GCF_001029205.1 Paenibacillus sp. VT-400
GTCGCCTTGGTGAGCCGTTACCTCACCAACTAGCTAATGCGCCGCAGGCCCATCCCCAAGTGACAGATTACTCCGTCTTTCCAGTTTCCTTCAGGCGAAGAAAACAATTATTCGGTATTAGCTACCGTTTCCGGTAGTTGTCCCAAACTTGAGGGCAGGTTGCCTACGTGTTACTCACCCGTCCGCCGCTAACCTTCAGAGAAGCAAGCTTCTCTTCAAGTCCGCTCGACTTGCATGTATTAGGCATGCCGCCAGCGTTCGTCCTGAGCCAGGATCAAACTCTCCAATAAAGTATTGAAAAGAGCGATAAGCTCATTTTGAATCTGACGAGATTAAAAATCTCATTTGTGCTCCAGCCGATCCAAGCCAAGGCTTGTCTCAAACTTTCGCGTTCATTCTGCAAGCAGAATGTTTACTCACTCGTTGTTCAGTTTTCAAAGATCAAACTTATTTCGTTACCGAATGTCGTTCTCTTCAGCAACTTTTATATCTTATCACATCCGAACCAACTTTGCAAGCTCTTTTTTTAAGTTTCTTTCGAAGCTTATTTCATTTGCTTGCCGCACCGTGTAAACCGTGTTTTCTTGGCCGGAATTAGAATATACCATGTAGAGATATTGAATGCAAGTCTTTTTTTGAAACTATATTAACAATCGGTTTGATCTAATACGGACGTACATATGTTATTCTCCCAACTTAGCAAGTTCATACGCACGTCCACCTAACTTTTTAATGTTTAACATTCCTAGCAGGAACCTTTCTTGGCCATAAACTGTAACTAAAGCTTATCAGAAAATCGATTCCCAGTATCATTCCCCACACTCTGATCAGATTATTGAAGACAGCTGTACGTTCAGCATCTCCAATCCACCATATCATGGCTAATAAAAAAGCACTTCCTATAGCCCAAGCCAATAGATGTCTAAACCATCCACTACGCTCACGACTCGCATGTTCTCTACCATACAACTTGTTGCTACGAGGGTTTTCTCCACCCTTGAACCAGTATAGGAAATATCGATCCGCCCAAGCGATCATCTGGTGACCATAGGCAATGCTTACTCCTATATACACCGCAGCTATACCATGAATCATACTTGCTGTAGCTCCTCGCTGTAGATCCATAACTGTAGCTACCAGCAATAACAGATCGATAACCGGCGTCGCCATTAACAAACCGATGCCTATTCGCTTCATGCCAAGGAGATACCTGACACTCAGACCCGCGAACACAAAAACCCAAAAGGCAATCTCACATCCTATAATGAAATAACCAATCATTTCAGCCTCTCCTTTTATGATACAGATGTATTAAATATAATTTAGCACGTGTGTACTATAATAATCAACAGTGATATAATATGCCTATGCCTAAAATTGTTGATCACGATAAACAGCGCGTGCTCGTGGCCGAGGCAGCTTGGCGTATTATACGAAGAGATGGCATGGAACAGGCCTCTGTTCGAAATATTGCTGAAGAAGCTGGAGTTTCGGTCGGTTCGATGCGTCACTACTTTTCTACTCAATCGGAACTACTACGATATGCCATGAATTTGGTATCTGAACGGGTGTCTCATCGAGTCCAAAAAATGTCCTTTACCGGCTCTCCCATGGACAATATGAAATGCCTATTGCTCGAATTCTTACCAAACACGGAAGAAAAGCTGGCCGAAATGGAGGTGTGGTACGCTTTTACAGCCAGATCGAAAACCGATCCTACACTCAAAGAACTTGCTGATACCGTATATGATGAACTTAGACAAGCTGTAGGTTCTGTTATCAACTACCTGATAAAGCACGACCTCTCCAGACCCGATCTGGACAAAGAACTGGAGATCGAGAGATTGTATGCACTGGTGGATGGCTTAGGCATACATACCGTGCTTAGACCGGATCAGATGAATGCCAAGCTCATGGACGATGTTCTCACTTTGCATCTTGCTTCCTTGTGCCGTTAAACCAAAAAAACCGCAGCACATTCGTTGTGACTAAGACCCGTTACGATAACAGGAGTTAGTTCTGAATGTCTGACGGTTTTTCTTTTTATCCGATAATGATCCGGCCCTCCGGATGACGATACAGTTTCTTCTCTTTGCGCGGACGAAGGGCATACGCGATGGTTAATGGCCCGATCCGACCTACAAACATGGTAAAGGTAATGATGATTTTTCCCCAATTGGTCAACTCATCAGTCACTCCCACAGAAAGACCCACGGTACCGATTGCGGACGCAGCTTCAAACATCAGTGAAAGGAATGGCGCATCCTCTGTCGTAAGCAGAAGCATCACCACGATCATGAATATGATCAGAGAAACCATAATAATGGTCAACGCCCTCATCAGCAGTTCTTTCGGAACACGCTGGCGGAAAAACACAATATCCTTATTTCCCCGAATCATGGCATACACCGCACCAATCATGATCAGGAATGTAGTCGTCTTGATTCCGCCCCCGGTCGATCCTGGGGAAGCGCCGATAAACATCAGCAGAATGAAGAAGAATTGGGTAGCCTGCCTCATCTCCGTGATATCGATTGTGCTCGTTCCCGACGAACGTGTAGAGACAGACTGGAAGAAGGACGCATAGATCTTCTCGCTCCATGTGAGTGAAGCCAGTGTATGTCCATTGGTGAATTCGAAAACAAACAACACAATCGCTCCTATACCGATCAGCGCTCCGGATACAGACAGCACCAGTTTGGACTGAAGAGATAAACGGCGGCGTTTGCGATACTCAAACAGGTCATTCAATACAACAAAACCCAGTCCACCAGAGACAACGAGCACAGAAGCGGTCACATTGAATATCCAATCTCCAGTGTAGTATTGGAAGCTGTTACCAAACAGATCAAATCCACCATTATTAAACAATGAAACAGAGTGGAATATTCCATAGTATACGGCCTGACCCAATGGCATCTCCGTCGCCCAGCGCAGCGCTAGTATGACAGCCGCCACCCCTTCAATGGTAAAGGAGAAAATCAACACCTTGCGAATAATGCGTACTATCCCTTCCATACTGTCTGCATTAATGGCTTCTTTGAGTAATAACCTGTCCTTGAGTGAGATTCGCTTGCCCAATACAAGTGCAAAGAGAGTAGCCATGGTCATGAATCCGAGTCCACCAAGCTGCATCAATACCATAATGACGATCTGACCAAACAAATTAAACGTCGTCCCTACATCCACAACGACAAGTCCAGTTACACATGCGGCAGAGGTTGATGTAAAGAGCGCGTCAATAAACGCCAAATGCATACCGCTTTGGTTGGAGATTGGCAACATGAGAAGCACCGTTCCAATCGCAATGATAAGCAGAAAACCACCGACCAGAATTAACGGAGGAGATAAGAATTTGGCAAAGTGAAGCCTGAACTTCATGAAGGGCACCTCTTTTAACAAAAATACGAACAGGTTAATCTAACAATTTCAAGACGCGGTGTTACCCTAATGGTGTGCTGTGAGCAAGGGCCTTCTGACAAACTTTATTTTTAGCGTCTATGTAAACCTAAAGAGGAACTTGCCCCAGCATGATACTGAACGGCAGGTTCCTCTTCTATTATGAACGTATCCTACGTTCCTTATTTAATCTTGCGTACGAGGACGCATGTGCGGGAAGAGCAGTACGTCACGAATCGATGGGGAGTTGGTAAGCAGCATGATCAGACGATCAACCCCGATTCCCAATCCGCCTGTTGGTGGCATACCATATTCGAGCGCACGGATGAAGTCGTCATCCATCTCATGAGCTTCGTCGTTCCCATGTTCTTTCTCCAGCATCTGTGCTTCAAAGCGCTGACGCTGATCGATTGGATCATTCAGCTCTGTGAAGGCATTGGCATGCTCGCGTCCAACGATGAACAATTCGAAGCGATCCGTGAAGCGCGGATCTACATCATTTTTCTTCGCTAGTGGTGAGATTTCAAGAGGATGTCCCATAATGAATGTCGGTTGAATCAACGTCTCTTCTACAAATTCTTCAAAGAACGCGTTCAGAATATGACCAAATGTCATATGTTTCTCAACCGGAACCTTATGTTCCTTCGCCAAGTTATGTGCTTCCTCATCCGTCATGTGTACGGAGAAGTCAACGCCCACAACTTCCTTAACTGCATCCACCATCGTAACACGGCGCCACTGCGGTGTAAGATCTACTTCATAATCTCCATACTGGATCACTTGTGTACCCAGTACTTCCTGTGCAATATGAGCAACCAGGTTCTCCGTCAATTGCATAATATCCTTGTAGTCGGCATATGCCTCATACAATTCAATCATGGTGAACTCGGGATTGTGACGTGTGGACATACCTTCATTCCGATATACACGGCCGATCTCATATACCTTCTCCAGTCCGCCAACAATCAGACGTTTCAGGTGAAGTTCAATCGCAATCCGCATGTACAGTTCCATATCTAGCGCATTGTGATGTGTGATGAACGGACGTGCTGCCGCTCCTCCTGCGATCGTATGCAACGTAGGTGTTTCCACTTCCAGATATCCAAGGGAATCCAGATAACGACGCATCGATTGAATGATTTTGGAACGTGCGATAAAGGTCTGTTGTACGTCCGGGCTCATAATCAGGTCAACATAACGCTGGCGGTAACGCAGCTCTACATCGGTGAGACCATGGAATTTATCCGGAAGCGGATAGAGCGATTTGGACAGCACTTCAAGATCTTTCACTTTGACAGAAGTTTCACCTGTTTTGGTCTTAAAGATCACACCCGTTACCCCAACGATATCGCCAAGGTCCAGCAGGCTAAATGCCGCATACTTGTCTTCAGGCACGCTATCCTGACGAACATAGATCTGGATTCTGCCGCTCAGGTCCTGAATATGTGCGAAGCTTGCTTTACCCATTCCCCGCTTCGCCATAATCCGTCCGGCAATACTGACTTCGATGTGCTTCTCTTCCAGCTCTTCCTTGGTCAGTTCTTCATACTTCTTCAGAATGGAGCCGGCTTCTTCGGTACGTACGTATTTTTGGCCAAAAGGGTCGATTCCCAATTTGCGGAGCTCGTCCAATTTGTCACGGCGAATTTGTAAAAGCTCACTAAGTTCGGTTTCCTGATTCAAGACTTCATCCGTCATGATCTGTATTCATCTCCTTATTTACATTGCAGGCATCGCGAGAGGACGTTTTCCTCTAATGTTGAAAAAGCTTCCCTAAGGAAGCTTTTGTTTACCGTGCCCAACTGCTTCGTTGCTATAGCTTTTTAATGTCCATAATTTTATATTGAATTACGCCAGCAGGCACACTTACATCAACAACTGTACCTTTTTTCTTGCCCAGAATCGCTTTACCTACAGGGCTCTCATTCGATATCTTGTTCTGAAGGGGGTCTGCCTCCGCAGTACCTACAATCGTATATTCCGTGATGTCGCCAAACTCCAGATCTTCTACAGTGACGGTTGCACCCACGCTTACGGCATCGGTATCGATCTCGTCGCTGTTAATAATCCGCGCGTTACGAAGCAATTTCTCCAACGTGATTACACGTCCTTCAATGAAAGCTTGCTCATTCTTCGCGTCTTCGTATTCAGAGTTTTCACTGATATCTCCATACCCGATGGCTACTTTAATCCGTTCAGCCACTTCGCGGCGCTTCACTGATTTCAATGTTTCCAATTCTTCTTCCAGCTTCTTGAGTCCTTCTGGTGTAAGGATAACTTCCTTGTCGCTCATCTCAACCGATTCTCCTGTCATGGGAATAAATTTGATTGTACGGCAACGGAATCAGTGCTTGTTACAGAGCTCCGCTCGCATACATCTTCAAAACTATATGAAGTTCTCCAGAGAAATAGAATATTCCTCCTGATGCTATAGCCTTATTAACGCACATGGCGAATTTATACTGAGAAATTATAGGGGAACGATCTCGAAAAGTCAATGTTACGTCCCCTATAGGTGTAAACGTTTTACAGATGCGTTTATAATTAAGATGCATTTCCGGTGATTACCGGTTCTGACTCCAAATTACCTTCGCTTTTCAGCTGACTCACAAAGTTCTCCAGAATCTGTACCATCTCGTCCCGCTTGGTTCCTTCCATAATAACATCCTTGATGCGGGCAGATCCTTTCAGGCCTTTCAAATACCAAGCCAGATGTTTACGCATCTCGCGTACGGCAACTGTCTCATTCTTCAATGCGATCAGGCGATCCATATGCAGGATGGCAACACGGATCTTCTCTTCGCCATTCGGGTCAGGAAGCAATTCCCCCGTGCTTAAGTATTGAATGGTACGATACAGCATCCATGGGTTACCCAGGGCGGCACGACCGATCATAACTCCGTCACAACCCGTTTCATCCAGCATACGGCGTGCATCCTCTGGTGTATGGACATCACCATTGCCGATCACTGGGATAGAGACAGCTTCTTTTACATCTTTGATGTGTGACCAGTCAGCTGTGCCTGTATAGAGTTGCTCACGCGTACGGCCGTGTACACTTACCGCCTGTCCGCCAGCACGTTCAACCGCGAGCGCATTCTCCACCGCGAAGATATGCTCGTTATCCCAGCCGATACGCATCTTGACCGTCACCGGCTTCTCCACCGCGTCCACAACAGCGGATACCATCTCATAGATTTTGTTCGGATCAAGCAACCAACGTGCACCGGCATCACATTTCGTTACCTTTGGCACAGGGCATCCCATGTTAATATCGATGATGTCTGCATTGGTTTCTTTGTCCACGATTTTGGCTGCTTCTACAAGGGAATCACGATCTCCCCCAAAAATCTGAAGGCTCAGCGGTTTCTCACGCTCATCTACAAACAACATCTCACGTGTACGCTGGTTGCCATGGACAATGGCTTTGCCACTCACCATCTCCGCGCATACGAGACCTGTTCCGAATTCTTTTGCGATCAAACGAAAAGCCGGATTACATACGCCAGCCATCGGCGCAAGTACGACCTGGTTTTTCATTTCAATGCCACCAATGTTAAGCACGGTAGTCGTTCCACTCCTTTTTTAATTCTGTATATATCACGATATAAAGTTCGATCAGTGTCTTGGTTGTTGTAACATGGCGAAACCGAAACGGTCCTAGTTGCCCCGCAACTCCTCGATACTGATTGCCAGCACACCAGCAATTCGATCGAGTTCTTGCTGTGATACCTTACGGTTTCCCCGTTCAATGGTTCCCAGAATGGCCAGCGAGATGCCGGTCTCGGCCGCAAGTTCATGTTGTGTTAAACCTTTCAGCTTCCGGAATGCCCGGATTCGGTTGGCCAATTGCATGTTTTCCAAAGCTGTATTCCATCCTTTCCATCCAGTACAGACAACGATGAGTGTACAAAGGTATACAAACCTGAAATCTCGCCCTCCGGTACGATATCCGACAGTGGTACCAGTACAAAAGCCCGTTCTCCCATGCGGGGATGAGGCAATTGAAGCAATTCGGTATCTCGCGTCTCACCGTGCATCCAGAGCAGATCCAGATCAACGGTGCGCGGTCCCCAGCGAATATCACGAACACGACCGAGACGGTTCTCGATATCCAATAATTCCGTGAGCAACTGCTCAGGTGTCAGCATCGCCTGTACGGCGACTGCCATATTCAGAAATGCAGGCTGATCTACATATCCTACAGGCTCCGTCTCATATAGTGCAGAACAACGCAGAACGGATATATGAGGGTGTTCATCCAGCAAAGACAATGCTTCAAACAGCGTCTGTTCCCGGTCACCCAAATTGGCCCCTAAAGCAATATAAGCCTCTGAAGATTCAGAGGTCGAATGTGCAATCATGATCGGTTCTCACTTTCTTGTGCGGCGAAGCTCTACCGTTACGCCCTCAAAATGAATATCGAATGGCGGATGTGGCTTCGTCACCTTGACTGTCAATGCATTGATAATAGTATAAGTGTCTAGTAAGGAAGATGCAATATGTTCGCCCAAAGCTTCAATTAACTGGAATGACTTATTCTCTACAATCTGTTTTACCAGCTCATGGATCTCCGCATAATTAATCGTTTTGGTCAGATCATCGTTACGTCCGGCCTCACCCAGGTCCATATCAATCTCCAGATCAATATAGTACCGCTGCCCAAGCTTCCGTTCTTCTGCAAAAACACCATGATAGCCGTAATACTCCATACGATGCAATACCATTCTATCCATACGATCCATACGATCCATACGATCCGCCTACCCTCTATATATATTGAAATTTTAATCTATTTGAAGTTATGCCTTAGCTTCGCCTTTGAAAAACGCTGCGCTTCCACTGGACGGGTCACCAGGGACCCGCCAGCATTATTTCCTCCGTATACCCGGAGAAGCATACAACATGGCATCACACATGTCTGCCGTCCGCCGAATCGGCTTCACATCATGAACCCGAACCATCTGGCAGCCTTGGGCAATGCCAAATGCAACGGTCGCAGCGGTTCCTTCCAGCGCATCATCCGCCCCGACATCCAGAGTGTTCTGGATGAATCTTTTGCGTGAGGTGGCTAGCAGAACGGGATACCCCATTTCATTGAGCAAACCGAGCGATGACATGAGCTTCAGATTTTCTCCGAGATCCTTCACAAAACCAATGCCCGGGTCCAGGATAATTTGATCTGCTTTCACGCCGGCTGTTAACGCAATTTGTATACTCTCCTGCAAATCACTGACGACATCACCCAGATAATCGGTGTAATTCCGATCCTGCCGATTATGCATCAAAATGATGGGACACCCCAGTTCGGCTACCGTGCGGGCCATATCTGGATCTGTCTTGGCACCCCACACATCATTAATAATATGAGCACCGGCCAGAATAGCCTGACGTGCAACATCGGCCTTATACGTGTCTACCGATATCGGAATGTGCGGGGCTTGCTGATGCAATGCTTCAATAACCGGAATAATTCGGCTAAGCTCTTCATCGGCGCCCACAATATCTGAACCTGGCCGGGTGGACTCCCCGCCGATATCAATCAGGTCCGCCCCATCCTCCATCATCTTCTTGGCATGGGCAACCGCCCGCTCCACGTTGGTATAACGTCCACCATCCGAGAACGAGTCAGGCGTGACGTTAAGAATGCCCATAATCTGTGTTCTTGTACCCAGCTTCAATTCAGCTGGCCCCCATGCATAGTTCCGTTCATAGATGACAGGTGTAAGTGTCATGAAGTATACCCCGCTTTCTGCCGGTACATACCCAGAAGGACTGCTGTAACCGGGCCAATATGTCCATTGCTAATTATCGTTTCGGCTCCGTCCTGATCCCGCAGAGTTGTCACCGGAACCAGTTCGGCCACCGAGCCGGTTAGAAATATTTCATCTGCTTGCAGGAGATCCTCCCAGGAAGCTAACGTTTCTATGCAGGGGATTCCTTGCTGCGAGGCAATCTCCATTACCACAGCTCTCGTGATACCCGGCAGAATGCCGGTTGAGAGTGCTGGCGTGTAGAGAACATTTTCCCGTACCCAAAACACATTGCTGACGATCCCTTCCGCTATATGACCATCCCGGGTTAATTGTAGCCCTTCTGCACCCTGCACATACTGCCCGTATCCATTAAGCTCCCGTTTCGCCAGAATGCTGTTCATATAATGCAGCGACTTGAACCGAACTTCTCCTTCGGGCGTGTTGCGAGGTGTAGACAACCGTTGGAGCATTTTGCCGCTTTCATATAAAGAGGGAGAAGGTTCAGGTAATGCTTTTGCCAGTACGATATGATTTGGCTTTGAATAATCACCAGAAGGTAAGCCTAGCGGTGCTTCACCGGCTGATACCGTGTATCGCACATACGCATCCCGAAGTCCGTTCGCATCCATCAAACGTTGAATCCAATCTGTCACCTCTGCCGCGGTCGTTGTAAAAGGAATGCCAAGTTCCTTACACCCCGAGGCCATGCGCTCCAGATGCCGTTCCAAAAGATATGGGACACCTTGATACGTCCGGAACGTCTCAAACAGTCCAAGTCCGTACAAAAAGCCGTGATCCGTTACAGGAACCACGGCCGCCGCCATATTGACCAACTCTCCATTTATCGCGGCATATTGCATGTTATACCTTCACTTGTTGGGACAAAAAGTTACGAAGCATCTGATGACCATGGTCTGTAATAATGGATTCCGGGTGGAATTGAACCCCTTCAATCGCATATTCTTTGTGGCGCAAACCCATAATCTCACCTTCAGCTGTCTCCGCTGTAATCTCCAGGCAGTCAGGCAAGCTGCTGCGCTCGACAATCAGGGAGTGGTAACGGGTAGCTGTGAATGGAGATGGCAATCCGGCAAAGACCGAAGTCCCGTTATGGTGCATCTCGGATGTTTTGCCGTGCATCATACGCTCCGCACGAATGACATTGCCACCAAACGCTTGTCCAATGGACTGATGCCCCAGGCACACACCAAAGATCGGAATGCTTCCCTTGAAATGATCAATGACTGCCAAGCTAATGCCTGCTTCATTCGGTGTACACGGGCCCGGAGAGATCAGAATATGATCAGGTGCCAGTGCCTCTATGCCTGCCAGATCAATCTCGTCGTTGCGGCGAACTTCCACCGTCTCGCCCAGTTCACCCAGATATTGAACCAGGTTATACGTGAAAGAATCGTAATTATCGATAACCAGTATCATATGCCTGCTCCTCCTCATCTTCCGTCAATGCAAGTGACGGTTGCTTCGTTTTATTTTATTTTATTTTAGTTAACAGCTTCTGTTCTTTTCGCTTGTTCTTGTTCAATAGCTCTGCTTGCTTCCGCCTCTTCGCTGTAATTCACAGCTCTCATCATGGCTCTTGCCTTGTTGCGGCATTCCTTGTATTCCCGATATGGATCGGAATCAATAACAATCCCTGCCCCGGCCTGTACATAACCAATACCGTCCTTAATGGCAAGTGTACGAATGACAATGTTCAATTCCATATTCCCACTGTAATCCATCCACCCGATGGAACCCGTATAAGGCCCACGCCGCACAGGCTCAAGTTCCTCGATAATCTCCATGGTGCGGACTTTTGGGGCTCCTGTAATCGTTCCACCCGGGAATGTCGCAGCGATCACATCAAATACGGATAACCCTTCTGCCAGCCTGCCTTCCACCTGGGAAACGAGATGCATGACATGGGAATACTTCTCGATGGTCATCAATTCAGGCACATGAACCGAACCGTAGGCTGCAATCCGTCCGATATCATTCCGTTCCAGATCAACGAGCATAATATGCTCCGCCCGTTCCTTCTCACTGCTGAGCAGTTCATCCGCCATAGCTTTGTCCTCTGCTTCATCCCGGCCCCTTCTTCGGGTCCCTGCGATGGGACGTGCACTGACTTTGCCATTCTCCACTTTGACCAGAAGCTCGGGAGATCCGCTTACCAGTTGAAAGTCTGGACTACGCAGCATTCCCATATACGGTGATGGATTCACAAGGCGCAGCCATTCATAAATATGCTCAGCGCTCGAATGAAGCCGCTTTTCCTGTCTCAAGGACAGGTTCACCTGGAACACATCGCCCTGCCTGATATATTCCTGTACCGTACGCACAGCTTGTTCAAAGTCCTCCTGGGGAAAGGAGGTTTCCCATCCTTCCGATTCCCTTTCCGCATCTTCAGGCTGCGGGGTACGATTGACCTGCTTGTTGCGGCGTTCCAGTGCCTGTTGTTGTTCCTCAGCCTGAGCAGCCCCCATAATATGAAGCCAACGTTTCTGCATCGCTGTCGCTCGTGCTTCTGCCGCTGAATATAGACTACGGATATCAGTTTCGTTCCGGTTAGGCTCTATAGCCAGATGAACCATGCAGAAAAGTGCCTGCTGCTCATGGTCATACGCCCATATTTCTTCAAAGCGCATCCACCAATAATCCGGCAGAGCCGGGTTATCCTCAGCCAAATCTGGGAGCTTCTCCAATGATCTTGCTACATCGTAGCTGAGATAACCTGCGTATCCACCCCCAAAGTCTGGAGCCCCATTAACCTTGGGTGCACTATACGGGGCAGTCCATCTCTTCAATACATCAAGCGGCTTGCCGCTGTCCGTCGAGGTGGCTCCTTGCGTCACATCATGAATAACCGCTTCTTGACCCTTGCCGGAAATAACGGATACGGGGTCTAACCCCAGAAATGTATATCTCCCGCCTTTGCCATTCTCCAGCACAATTGCGTATGGTGACGCCTGCTTCCAGGCTGCCTCCCACGATAACGGTAAACCGCCATGATACGGTCCCTCATCCGACTTCGTGATATAGGGCATCATGGTCCAGCCTTGTTCAGCCCACTCCATCCAGTCGGCGTATGTTGTCATCAGGTGTGTCATTGCGGTGTGCCGCCCTCCATCTGTCGCTAGTTCTATTGTCTGATAGTATACTAAAGCGCCGCCCCTTTTAAAAGCATTACGCCAAAAATCCTCCATACCCGTCATACGGGCAAGGAGGATTGGTTTTGTCATTTGTAGACTTAGCCTTCGAAGTTGTAAAGAGGTGTGCTGAGGTAACGTTCGCCGTTACTTGGCACGATTACGACCACGCGCTTACCTTCACCCAACTGTTTCGCAACCTGAAGACCTGCACGGATCGCCGCACCGGAAGAAATACCGGACAGGATGCCCTCTTCCTTCGCTACCTGACGAGCCGTCTCGAATGCATCATCATTCTCAATGTGAATGATCTCATCATAGATTTCCTGATCCAGAATCTCAGGGATAAAGTTGGCGCCAATCCCCTGGATCTTATGTGGTCCTGGTTTGCCGCCCGCCAGAATTGGCGAAGCTGCTGGCTCAACTGCAACAATTTTAATACCAGAGAAAGCTTCTTTCAGCACTTCCCCTACACCTGTAATTGTTCCACCTGTACCGATTCCTGCAACGAAAGCATCCAACGTACCGCCTACAGATTGAATTGCTTCAACAATCTCAGGGCCAGTCGTTTCACGGTGGATCTTCACGTTGGCTTTATTTTTAAATTGCTCAGCCATGAAATAGGAAGGGTTTTCTTTCAGCAGTTCTTCGGCTTTTTTAACAGCACCATTCATGCCTTCAGCTCCAGGTGTAAGCACAAGCTCAGCACCATACGCACGAAGCAAGTTGCGACGCTCCAAGCTCATCGTCTCAGGCATTACAATAACGGACTTGTAGCCTTTGGCTGCAGCCACCATCGCGAGTCCAATTCCCGTGTTACCACTTGTTGCTTCAATAATGGTATCACCTGGTTTTAGCTTGCCTTCTTTTTCCGCTTCTTCCACAATGCTAATTGCGATACGGTCTTTCACGCTTGAACCTGGATTCTGGTACTCCAGCTTCACGAATACTTCAGCACTGCCTTCAGGTACGATACGGTTCAGACGAACAAGCGGAGTACCTCCGATGAGTTCTGTTACGTTATTAACTACTTTAGCCATATGAATGCCCTCCTTAGTGGATGAATAAAACTTGAGTCCTGTTAACCTATACTGTGCGGCCGGTAGCCTCTAGCTGTTATAGAAGAACTGCGGAAATCCTGTTGATCCTATCCCTTACTGCCAAGATTTCTAGCAGGGCGGAGGTTTCCGAAAGTTTCTTTGTTCATAAATAAATCTTTTATATCCGAGTAAACGAGTAGGTATTTATTATTTTCATCTTATCAACGTTAACCCTTATTGTCAATATGAGTACTCAAAAAAAAATACTCTGCCTTTGGCCCTAAGACCGCAGACAGAGTATTTTTATCAAGATGCAGCAGTACGAGACAATCTTTTCCATTGCATTCAGGAGGCAGGAATCTCGGACAGGATTACGGCTTCATACTTGTTACGCAGCATTTGCTCTACCTGCGGCAACGGATCAGCCTGACTCAGAGCCAGTTGCATTCGAATCTCCTCACGGACTTCTTCGGCCGATTGCACCTGGCGTTCTTCTTTATCATTAAGTCTGATAATAACATAACCTTCTTCCACTCGAACCGGTCCGGCAATATCGCCTACATCCAGCCCGGCAGCAAGTTGAAGGATTTCTTCTGACTGGAATGGATCATTCCGCTCAATCCACCCCAGCCTCCCACCAGCGTCACGAGAGAAGCTGTCTGTCGATTGCTTGCGAGCAGCTTCTTCAAAGTCCTCCCCCTTCTCCAACGCATCCAGTAAGGAATTGGCTTCATCTTCTTCCTTCACTACGATGATGGACAAGTCATATTTCTCGGGGGAAACGTAATCCTCACGGTGTTCAGTCCAGTAATGCTCAATATCTGCATCCTTGATCTGTATGCCGATCGTTGCGATTTTCTCAAGCAGCAGCCTGTAGCCGGCTTCCAACTCAAGTTCCTGTTTCGACAGACCCAATTGAGACTTCATTTCGTCAAAATATGATTTCTCTGAATCATACCCATCCATCGCGGCGGCAAGTTCTCTTGCAATCTCTTGGGGAGTGACGATCAGCTTGCGTTCGATTGCTTCGGCATATACTGCTTTACGGTTTAACATCTGGAGTAATAACTCACTGCCGTAACGTCGTTTCAGCGCATCGGTCCACTCTTTGTCCGTGATAACTTCTCCGTTGATCGTCGCTACGGTGCTTCCTTCTTCCGTATTAGCATCATGGGATGCATCTGCCTCGTCTTTGCCCTGTCTGAGACCATGCATAGCCATCACACTACCCATGACCAGCATACCTAGCGTCAAGACAATTACAGCCGTCCACAACCCTTTTTCCTGTCTTGTCATTCCGCATCCCGTCCCCGCATAGATCAGTTCTTGGCTTGCTCTAGGATGGTCTCAAGTTGTTCTTTGTTAAAGTCATAGGCTTCATTACAGAATTGGCAGACCACTTCAGCCTGGCCCTCTTCTTCAATTAATTGCTCCATCTCCGTTTGGCCCAGGCTGATTAATGTCTTCTCTACCCGCTCACGTGAACACTCACAGCTAAAATGAATATCCAATCCTTCCATCACTTGTACATCTGGCAACAATCGGCGAAGCAACTCTTCCAATTCAAGTCCCTGCTCCAGCAACGTCGTCACTGGCGGCAACGTACTAATGGCGTTTTCGATCGCCGTGATCTCTGGATCTGTCAATCCCGGCAACAGCTGCATAATGAATCCACCTGAGACAATAACGGAATTATCCGTATCAACGAGCACACCAACGCCTACAGCAGAAGGTGTTTGCTCCGATTGCGCAAAGTAGTACGTGAAGTCTTCGCCCAGTTCTCCTGAAATAATAGGCACACTGCCACGATATGGTTCTTTCAGTCCCAAATCCTTCGTTATGTTGATGAAACCTTCCGTTCCAACCGCGCCTGCAACGTCCAGTTTCCCCACACTATTGCTTGGCAAATGTACATGCGGATTAGAAACATATCCTCGTACTTCGCCTTTCGCATTGGCATCAGCTACAATCTGTCCAATGGGCCCATCACCGTTGACTTGTACCGTTAACTTCTCTTCACCTTTAAGCATTGCACCCATAATGGCTGCTGTTGTAACCGTACGCCCCATGGCAGCTGTAGCCGTGGGAAACGTATCGTGTCTTCTGCGTAGTTCCTCAACCAGTTCCGTAGTCTGGATAGCAAAGGCTCTTACCTTTCCATTCATTGCTGTACCACGAATTAACCGGTCATGCTTGTTGTTGTTTTCCAAGTCATTCAGCCTCCTTTGGCGTATCGCCATAATAGTCGTAACACAGAAAAAACGGCACAACACTTAAGCTGTAATCTCAGCCCGCTGTATGCCGTCACTATGCTCACCTTTCCCGGTTCCGCTCATATATAATACGCAGCCCTTCAAGCGTAAGCAGCGGATCAACTTCCTCTATACTACGGGTTTCTTCTGCGATAAGTGTAGCGAGACCACCCGTCGCGATAACTCGGGGCTTCGCTCCCATCTCCTCGCGAATACGTTCTACAATACCATCTACCTGCCCTGCATAGCCATATATAATACCTGCTTGCATGGCATGAATAGTATTACGGCCAATAACCTTTTTAGGTTTCTCCAGCTCTATACGAGGCAACTTGGATGCCCGCTCATAGAGCGCTTCAGTGGCGATCTGAATGCCAGGTACAATAGCTCCCCCCAGATAGTGGCCTTTCTCGTCAATACAGTCAAAAGTCGTTGCGGTACCGAAATCGACCACGACGAGAGGGCCGCCATACTTCTCAACGGCTGCCACTGCATTAACAATACGATCTGCACCCACTTCACGAGGGTTCTCGTATCGCAGATTCAAGCCAGTTTTGATACCAGGCCCAACGAGCAAAGCTTTTTTGCCTACATACTTCTCACACATCGCTTCAATTACATTCACCAGTGGCGGAACCACAGATGAGATGATGACACCTTCGATGTCACTTGCCCTGATGCCGGACATATGAAATAAATTATAAATCAATACGCCGTATTCATCCACTGTTGACTGACGTGATGTACTCAGACGAAAGTGGTGCAGCAATTCCCGGCCTTGATATACGCCGAGCACCATATTGCTGTTCCCCACGTCTACAACTAGAATCAAAGAGGTTCACCCCTCTTTCTTTTCATTTAAATCCAGACTAATATCCAGGCTCTCAAAGGAATAGGTTAACCTGCCAACCGAAATTACATCCACACCACTCTCTGCAATACCACGAATGGTCTGAAGAGACACGTTACCGGATGCTTCAACCTTCACATGAGGAGCCTGTTCACGAATAAGTTCAACCGCTTCACGCATCCGCTCTGGATGCATGTTATCCAGCATAATGATATCTGCCCCGGCTTGCAAGGCTTCTCTCACCTGCTCCAGATTTTCAGTCTCCACTTCAATCGTCATCGTATGTGGGATAACGGTTCGCGCACGCTGTACCGCCTCGGTGATTCCGCCTGCACCCTTGATGTGGTTATCCTTAATCATAACGGCATCGTACAGTCCAAATCGATGATTCGCTCCGCCACCCACGCGCACCGCGTATTTCTCAAGTAGTCGGTGGCCCGGCGTTGTCTTACGTGTATCCACGAGCCTGGTCTCAAGACCATCCAGCACATCCACGTAGGCACGCGTACGCGTAGCTATTCCGGACATACGTTGCAGCAAGTTAAGTGCCAGTCGTTCCCCCGTAAGCAGTGAATGTGTACTTCCCTCTACCTCGGCCAAAATCGTGCCATGGGTGACCTGGTCTCCGTCTGTTACCTTCGGTGTAAATACAAGATCAGGATCAACGACTTGAAATACAAGTTCAGCTACGATCATGCCTGCAATAATACCATTGTCTTTGGCGTGTATAATGGCCTTGGATTGGTTGCCTGCCGGGATCGTCACACTTGTTGTAACGTCACCTGCACCAACATCTTCACGAAGCCAGTTTTTGATCGATTCGATAAGCCCTTCATTATATCCATTCAGTATCATGACATCAATTCCTCCACAATCGCTTGTTCTCGCTGTTGCAGACTATGCTTCTGCCACACGATATCATCACGCGCCGGGAAATCCTCACGATAGTGAGCCCCCCGACTCTCCTCGCGGTGTAATGCCCCGCTGGTAACTAACCAGGCACAGGTCAGAAGGTTGGCATACTCCAGCTCTTCCTTATGAGTGAGTGTCTGATCAAAAAATTGCAATTCCTGTTGCAGCTTGTCCATGGCCTTCTGCAGGTCCTCACCATTCCGGCGCAGGCCTACCTGACGAACCATCATTTTCTGTAATCGTAAACGTCTTTCGGATACCGGCTTTTGCTCTTCCGTGATCTTATTGACCTTGTTATTCATGTCCACAGATGAATGCGCAGCCCCTCTTACTTGTAATAAACCAAGCGGAGGGAGAGATTGAATACGATCAACAATTCTCCGCCCAAATACAATCGCTTCTGATAAAGAATTGCTTGCCAGGCGGTTGGCTCCATGCACTCCTGTAGAAGACACCTCGCCACAAGCAAATAATCGGGAGATGCTGCTCTCTCCACTTAAATCCGTTTTCACTCCACCCATCATGTAATGGGCAGCAGGTGCAACGGGAATCCAGTCCGTTGTCATGTCTAATCCATAACGCATACAAGTCTCATATATGGTAGGGAACCGATGCTTGATCATCTCTGGCTGTTCATGTGTAATGTCCAAGTACACAAAGGTACTGTTGGTGGACTCCATCTCACTAACAATCGCTCGTGCCACGATATCTCGTGGGGCCAGTTCAAGCTGGGCATGATAACGATCCATGAAGCGCTCACCCTTCACATTGCGCAAATATGCTCCTTCGCCGCGTACGGCTTCTGACACAAGGAAACGCGGGGCCCCAGGGTAACATAGAGAGGTGGGGTGGAATTGGATAAATTCCATGTCACGAACAATAGCCCCAGCCCGATAAGCCATGGCTACACCATCGGCAGTAGCTACATCCGGATTCGTCGTGTATCGGTACAGTTGTCCTGCCCCACCAGAACAAAGAACGGTTGCCTGTGCCTTCACGAACACTTGCGATCCGTCATCCTTCTGAACCAGAGCGCCAATGCATTCCCCTCGATCTCGATCCGTAATCAGGTCAACAACAAAATGCTCATCCCAAACTTCAATCCCGGGATGCTCATTCACTTCAACAGCAAGCGCACGTACAATCTCATATCCTGTTGCATCTCCGTTGGCATGCAAAATACGGCGGTGGCTATGCGCACCTTCCTGCGTCAACGCCAACTCGCCGTTCTCCAGATCAAATAAAGTACCCAAACGAATCAGTTCCTTCACTCCGTCCGGCCCCTCATTCACCAATACCTCTACCGCTTCGGAGCGGCATAAGCCCGCTCCTGCTACAAGTGTATCCTGCAAGTGGTAAGCAGGTGAATCATCCTCAGCAATAACCGCAGCGATGCCTCCCTGCGCATATCTGGTGTTACTTTCAAGTAATGACTTCTTCGTGATCATTAATACACGTTGTTGTCCACTTGCCTTAATGGCAGTAAACAAACCAGCAATCCCTGAGCCTATAACCAGTACATCCGTCTCTACCATGGGTAGCGCAGACAGATCAAAATCAACTAAATATTGCGGTATCATGTTATTCACCTGTCTTGGAGCAAGAGTAGCGCATCCTACTTTACCAACAACATGCGCTCTAGTGATTCTCTGGCTTTGTCGGCAACGGCCGGTGGCACGTAGATTTGCGGCTTCATCGTTTCCAGGCATTTCACCAGTTTCTTCAAGTTGTTCACCTTCATGTTGGGACATACGAGGAACTTGGTAGCAAAGTGGAACTGTTTATCCGGACTATCCAGACGAAGCTGATATCCTGTACCATCTTCGGTACCTACGATAAATTCCTTCGCTGATGAATTTTTGCAATACTCCAGAATAGCTGTTGTGCTGCCTACAAAATCACCCATTTCTACAACCTCAGGGCGACACTCTGGATGGACAACAAACTCCGCATTGGGATGCTTGGCTCTCATCTCCACCACATCTTTGACTGTAAGCATATCGTGAGTGTTGCAGTAGCCTTCCCAGATAATCATTTTCTTGTCTGTATGCTGCTGCACATAATGTCCCAGGTTTTTATCCGGTACCCAGATAATTTCGTCGGAATCCACCGATTGAATAACCCGGACTGCGTTCGCCGATGTACAACAGATGTCAGTCTCTGCTTTGATCTCAGCCGAGGAATTGATATACGTAACCACCTTGGCATTAGGATGTTGTGCTTTCAATTTGCGTAGTCCATCCACATTCACCATATCTGCCATTGGGCAGCCCGCACGTTCGTCCGGGATAATAACTGTTTTATTTGGCGCAAGAATTTTAGCGCTTTCACCCATAAAATGAACACCACAGAAAACGATCACATCCGCATCTGTCTGTGCTGCCTTCTGGGCTAACAGAAACGAATCTCCACGGAAGTCGGCAACCTCCTGTACTTCGTCACGTTGATAATAATGGGCAAGAATAATGGCATTACGTTCCTTCTTCAACACCATAAGCCGCTCACGCAGCTCGCGGTTCATCTCAGCCTTGCGCTCTAAAGCCAGAGCTTCCACCTGTGATCCTCTCCTTTATCGGGACAGCGTCATGCGCTGTTTCGTGGGCTAACCTAAGTCGTTATCTTCGCTTGAGAAACGAATCACAAGCGGTTTAACAACTAATTTACACAACGTTCACGACTCTGTCAATAAATGAAAAAGGCCCGGGACAGCGCTGTAACCACCTGTTTGCTAACTGGTTCGCCATCTAACTCCCGTTTATCTTTATCTATCCTCTTTTAAAATAATGGATAAAAAAAGAGAGCCTCGAGGGCTCTCTTGATTTCACCTGCTATCATAGCCAGATGTATTGTGTATTAAGACGTTGGCTTAGTTCCGCCATCATCCGGGTTATTGTTATTACCCTTTTCCAGATTCGGAGCTTCGTTTGGAATATCTCCGGCTGGTGGCTCAGGCGTTTCATCTTTACCTTGAATACGAACACGCACATCACCGATGGTGTCGATGATTGGCTCTCCGCCTTCAGTTGGTGTGCCTTCACCATCATTGTCATTCTCTGCTTTTGGAGTCAAAGAACCTGTTTCGATCAATTGCTTGATCTGATCCATTTCCAAAGTCTCAACCTCAAGCAAAGTTTGAGCGATCAGGTGCATCTCTTTTGAATGTTTAACAAGCAAGTCCTTACACTTCTCATAACAGTCATTGATAAAGCGTTGCATTTCCTGATCAATCTCGTAAGCAATGGAATCCGAGTAATTCTGTTCATGACCGATATCCCGACCAAGGAATACCTGTCCTTGTGAACTTCCGAATTGCATAGGTCCCAATTTCTCACTCATACCGTATTCCATAACCATGCTGCGAACAATACCTGTCGCTTGCTGGAAGTCACTGTATGCACCAGTACCAATTTCTCCGATGAACAATTCTTCAGCTACACGACCCCCGAGAAGTCCGGTTACTTTATCCAGCAATTCCTGCTTGGTAACCAGCATACGGTCTTCTTTTGGCAACATGATTACATATCCACCCGCACGTCCGCGCGGAATAATGGTCACTTTATGTACCATATCAGCATGTTCGAGGAAGTATCCAACAATGGTATGACCTGCTTCGTGATAAGCAACGATTCGTTTCTCGCGATCACTGATGACACGGCTTTTCTTCTCCGTACCAACGATGACACGGTCAATCGCTTCGTCAACTTCCTTCATGGAAATATCTTTACGGTTACGACGCGCTGCAAGCAATGCCGCTTCGTTCAAGAGATTCTCCAAATCCGCACCAGAGAAACCTGTTGTACGCTTCGCGATAATATCCATCTTCACATCTTTGGTCAGTGGTTTATTACGGGAATGTACTTTCAGGACAGCTTCACGACCTCTTACATCAGGGCGGTCAACCGTAATTTGACGGTCAAAACGTCCTGGACGCAGCAAGGCAGGGTCCAAAATATCTGCACGGTTCGTTGCGGCAATGATGATAATACCTTCATTAACTCCGAATCCGTCCATCTCAACGAGCAACTGGTTGAGTGTCTGTTCACGTTCATCGTGACCACCACCAAGACCAGCACCACGCTGACGTCCTACAGCATCAATCTCATCGATAAAGATGATACATGGGGCATTTTTCTTCGCATTTTCAAACAAATCACGTACACGTGATGCACCGACACCGACAAACATTTCCACGAAGTCGGAACCTGAAATAGTGAAGAATGGTACACCCGCTTCACCGGCTACGGCACGAGCGAGCAATGTTTTACCGGTACCTGGAGGCCCTACGAGCAATACGCCCTTAGGAATCCGCGCACCTACTGCTGCGAATTTACGAGGGTCCTTGAGGAAGTCTACAACCTCAACAAGTTCCTGTTTCTCTTCGTCAGCACCCGCAACATCTTCAAATGTAACCCGCTTCTTCTCTTCGTTGTAGAGACGAGCACGGCTTTTACCAAAGTTCATTACTTTACCGCCGCCGCCTTGAGCCTGATTAAACAGGAAGAAGAACAGCAGGAACATAATGATCAAAGGAATAAAGGAAGTCAGCAACGTCAACCAGATGCTGTCACCTTTCATTGGCTCCTGATGATATTGGAAATTGTTAGTTTCACTTGCAGCTACAAGCTCACTAATTGCCTCATCCGTAGGAGGAATATACGTTGAGAAATTTTCTGATTTGGCGCCATCAGGTGCCTTCTTGTATTGACCGGTCACGAGATACGTTTGACCGTTGAATTGAACCGTCAATTCAGAGACATTGTTGGCTTTGATCGCTGCACGCAACTGATCATATCTAGGATTATCGGTGGCTTCGCCGCCATTGCTGACGAACTGGACTATCCCCACCACAACTAAAAAAAGAATCAAATAAAAACCAGAATTCCGGATGAACCGATTCATCCCCTACCTCCTCTCGAGACACTTTAATTATTTTAACATAGCCCGACATGGCTTCTCAACAGAAGCCAAGAACAGCTCAAGGCTTGGGTCGGGCAGGATATTAGTTACTATAGACTTCCGGCTTCAAAATCCCGATATAGGGCAGGTTCCGGTACTTCTCCGCAAAATCCAAACCGTAACCAACGATGAACGCGTCAGGAATGTCAAAGCCTGTGTAATGAGCTTCCAACTCAACTTTACGGCCTGAAGGCTTGTCGAACAGCGTAACCACTCGCACCGACTCGGCACCGCGGTTTTCTAGCAGTTCAATCAGATAGCTGAGTGTAAGTCCGCTGTCGATAATATCTTCGACAATCAGAACTTCCCGTCCTTCAACGGATACATCCAGATCCTTAATGATTTTGACAACACCTGATGACTTGGTGGAAGCGCCGTAACTGGATACCGCCATAAAATCCATTTCAACAGGTACCGTTATGTTTTTAACCAAATCAGCCATAAATATAAACGCACCCTTGAGCACACAAATGACCAAAGGATTGCGATTTGCATATTCGGCACTTAGTGTTGCGCCTAATTCCTTGACTTTACTCTGAATTTCTTCTTCACTGATCAATACTTCCTGAATGTCGTTCTGCAACTGTGCGAACCTCCTAAGTTATACTATGAAAGCCTTACCTGAACCATAACCACTACCCCTGAATCGCTGAATCGCCTACAGTCATGTACAGGATTGCGGAAGTGCCCTCCCTGACAGGAGCCACACTGGACCGTCGAACACCCGGTAACCAGATGATATGACCTGCTCCATCACATACCACAGGAATACGTGGACGGACAGATGGGGGGATTTTCTCATCGATGAAAATATTTTTCACCTTTTTGCTTCCGTTTAATCCCATCACTTTCATGGTATCTCCAGGTAACCGTGAACGCACAACCAGCGGCATAAGCAGTTGATCCGCATCAAACGCGGCTTGATCCGCCGATTCCGGTACATGATAGTCCTCGGGACTCACCGTCATCAACCGAATATACCGGTTAATTGGGGTGAGTGAAAGCTCATAAGTTCCACTCCATTGCGCAAGACGATACTCGTAAGATTGATCCTGTACGTCCGTCCGTATGCCAAAAGAAATCAGATTATACTCCCGAGTGCAGGCGAGTGTCTGTCCTATATCCAGGCTCCAGGTCGTCACATGGGTCTCCATGACCTTGCGTCGAATGGTTTCTATACGGGTAAAGTCGACAAAATCACTGTCCAAAGGCAGATAATTCAATATTAGTTTAATCAACCTTCGTTGTAAAGCGACATGTAACTTCAAGAAGGAAGGCACCTCAAAGGTTTGCCTTCCGCCGTTCACCTGCACTAGACACCTGTATGTGTCATATGCACTCTGCTCCATGAAATCGTCTTCATCACCCACAATTTCGGCAAGCCGATTCAATGACGGCGTGAGTTGTCCATTATACTGCCCCAAAAAAGGAAGCACATCCAAGCGAATGGCATTACGCCGATATTTACGCAGGGCGTTGCTCTCATCATTGAAATACATAAAACCCTGGGTATTACAAGCTTCTACAAGGTCTGTCTTGTTTATACGAAGGCATGGACGAATAAGTTCCACATTTTTTTCTCGTCTTTTAAACTTCATTCCTGAGAGTCCCGACAAGCCGGTTCCACGAAGCAAATGAAGCATGACTGTCTCCGCCTGATCATCGGCATGATGTGCCAAAGCGATGCTTGCCGCATTATATTTGGAAGCCACTTCATGAAGAAAGGCATATCGCTTGTTGCGGGCTGCTTCCTGTGGTCCCTGACCCGTAAGCTCCATATATGAAGGTACATCGGCCTTGGTCCATTCAAATGTAATACCAAGCTGTTGTGCCAGTTCCATCATTTTCTCCGCTTCATCATCAGATTCACTCCGGAAGCCATGATGCACGTGGGCACAGATCAATTCAAGTGGCACATGCCGCTTGCTAATCTCGTGCATGATATGCAAAAAAGCTACCGAGTCCGGCCCGCCCGATACTGCGACGACAATCCGATCCCCGGGAACCCATAACTGATGCTCTTCCGCTGCATCCAGTACGTTCTTCACCAGCATGTTCCAGCGTAAAGCCTCCATACCTGTTCCTCATTCCTTGCGTTATGTATATGCACTCTCACAGATCAGAAAAGTAGTGCATAGATGAGCACTCCAATAAGTAATATCACAGATACAGCGAATGCGTTCATAAGCCAGCGCGGTGTTGTACTTTTGGAACGACGGCGGAGAGGCGTGGGGCGTGCCATCATTTCCTTCCACCCTTGTGCAGCATGACCTGCATCACGAAACTGACCTCGTAATGCCTGAGTTGTCCAATTGCGAAAAGGACCCAGTCGTTCACTGCGCTCCACCAGCGCTACGAGCTGATTCACACTTCGCAGTTGCGGTAATCCTTCGGCCGCCAGTGCCTTGAGCGCGTCTGCTTCAAGTACATGAATCAATAATAATGCAAATGCAAATACATCATAGGTACCATCTGCCGTACGGCTGCCTGCATTCCAGAAGCCCCGATCATACCATTCGGTGAACTGTTTGACGCTTCGACCAATCGACGTAACTCCGCCGTAGTCGATCAATTCCACCTGCCCATAGTCGGATACCAACACATTCTGAGGTTTGAGATCACCAAACACCCATCCCGCCTGATGCAATTGTGCCAGCTTCTGCAAGAGTCTAAGTCCCACCAGAAGTGTCCAGTCTGTCCCCTGACGCCGAATAAAGTGATGAAGTGCCTCACCTCTAACGTAACGCATCACATAAAAGGGAATATCCCGGCCACGAACGGCATAATCATCCACATCTTTAAGATAGGAAGGAATGCCGCTCTGCCGAAGGGCCTCATGATTACGCTGTAGTTGAAAAGATTTGAGCACATTGACTTCCGATTGCAGATCAACCGGATCAAATCCCATTTTTAACGCGTAGTGTTTGCCATTTTCACCCCGTTGGACAAGAAAAACGATGCCATTAGCTCCTTTGCCCAGTAGCTTCCGAATCGTGTAACGACTGCGATTCCATTTCCCTGTAACCACTGTTCCTGGCGGGAAAGAGGCGTCAGACAACGTTGTCACCGAGCATCCCTTCTCTTTCAATGCGATAGTTCCCTTCTATTTCCTGCTGTTTCTCCAGTGTACCATAACGGTAAAAATCAATCACCTTCTGAATTGCAGGACCTGTCGGCGTTGCACCCTTCATCTGCAACCTTCCAAACAAGGACCGAACACGGCCTGGATCCGTTGTCCAGTCAATATCCATTACCGCATCTTCTCCACTGTGTCGTCCCGGAAAATGAAATACGGAAAGCTTGCTTTGACCTATACGCGCCTGCAAACTCAACATTAAATCGCGAATGCCTTCTTCTACCGCAGCCAGTTTGGGCTTCATGCTGGCACTGACGTCGATTAGCAATATAACCTGTAAGGCTGTAGTTTCAGCCATATCATCCATCACTTCCACGACCCGGGCGCGTTGTGCAGGCTCCAGATCGGTTACCGTTTTGGGCTCCTTCTCTCCCAAAATTTGTGTTAACTCTCTATTAACCGCCTGCTGAATGGTCTGAACCACCGTTTTCCTTGTCATCATCTGCATCGTATGGGCAAGCTGACGTGTACCTACAATTTGGCTGATTCCACCTCCGGCTCTGGCAATATCCTCAATCTCCCGGCTACCCAGCTCACCAATGGTTCCATAATCAATCACGCCAACCACATTAACCGTAATCCCCTCTTCCAGCGCTTCGGCCGCTGCCAGCACCGGACTTGGTCCTACATTGGAACAACCGTCGGTGATCAATAAGATTTGCTTCATCCGATATCCCTCCGTTATTCGTTACTCTCCAACTCTATGACTAGCATTGCCAGAATGAAGAGACTTCAAACAGAAGAATATGCAATTAACTGACGGTCCGTGGACGCTCCATCCGGTTGATGCCAGGCACACGCAGTGTGGCCCATTCAGGGCGGAAATGCTCTACTTTTCCAACAACGACGGTCATATCATCCAAAATCTCATGCTGCTGATATCTTATGACACTTTCAAGCAGGCAATCGGCCAAATCTTGTGGATCATCTGTATCAATCTCTTGAATGAGCCGTTTCATCCATAACTCTTTGTTCACCGCATACCCCGGTGCATCATAGATGCCATCCGTCATCATAATGAGGATATCCCCCGGCTGAAGCTGTACCGTCACCAGATCCACTTCAATATCCTTAATAATACCGATTGGCAAATTGCTGGCCGAAACCTGAATAACCTCCTGGCCTCGTTTGATAAAACTTGGCGTCGATCCGATTTTCATAAACGTGGTCTCTGCCGTATATTCATCAATTAGCGCCATATCCACTGTGGCATACATCTCTTCAGGGGAGCGCAACATCAGAACGGAGTTCACGGATTTGATCGCCAGTTTCTCGTCCATGCCGGACTGTAGCAACTGTTCCAGTATGTTCAGCGCCGCGCTGCTCTCCATGCGTGCCCGTTCTCCATTGCCCATTCCATCACTGAGCGCCACCGCGAATGTACCGTTGCCTAACTCAACCGTACTGAAGCTGTCGCCTGACATCACATCTCCCCCTTTTGCGGCGGCAGCAACACCCGTGGTAACCTCGAAGGTTTTGGCCGAACCAAACGTGACGGTTGCCAGTCCCTGACGAGGATCGGTCATGGTCTCATGCAAGACGGCAATATGCTCGTCCAGTACATCCGAGATCAGCGGAGCAATCATTTTCCGGCACTCATCGAATCCACGTGTATATGCATGTACAATCTCAATCTCTACATTGCCCGCTTCCAGATTGATGATCTCAATGGAGTGAATGGACAAGCCCAGTGACTCCAGTGCGTCCCGAATCTGCTCCTCCTGCTGTACCATCTCATCACTTTCCCGCTGAATTTCTTTGGCCAGGTCCTCCATGACCTGAGATACACCGGACAATTGCTCTGCAACCAGCTGCCGGCTATCGATAATTTGACGCTTCCACTGCATGTTATGTTGATGCAGTCCATACTGGGCACGCATGACTTCAAGAACCTCTTCCGGTTTCGCACATACCCTGTTCCAGTCCACTGGAATCTGCTTGCCTGAGATCTCCGGGTTTCCTTCAATCGTACTCATCACGTCCGTCATATATTTGTAGGTTTGAATAAACTTCGCATCCCAGCATTGTGTACGCTTGAAGCAGCTTGCACATGTGCCCTCGGCAACCGCATTCATGAAATGGTCCATTCCACCTTCTTTCTGTACCTGCTCCCCTGCACCGGACATCTGATCAAAGCTACGTGACAATTGACGGAATACCTGTGAGAACCGGGTTACCCGTTCTGCAGTGATATCCCGTATCCGTTTGGCATACTCATGCTGCGATTTGGTATGATCCTGCGTACCCGGTACATATTTGGATATCGCCGTCATCAGGCTTTTAGGTGTTAACATGAATAGTACGATAGCTGCACACGTCTCCCATAATGAGTTCATCACATCGCCCGGTCCGCCCAGATATATGGATAAAATGGACGAACCCAGTAGCATGCCCAGTGCAACCGCCGCACGTTTGCCTTCTCGAAGCATACCCGCCAGCATCCCGGCAAAAGCAAGCAGGCTCATCTGATACACCGCTGACATGTCAGCCAGACTCAGAATCAAGCCGGTAATGACCCCAACTGAGGCTCCAAGGGGGGCTCCGCCCACCAGCGCAAAGATTAATATGAGATAACGGGAGAGCATATGCTCGACGGATAAAGACTGAATGGTCCACCCTACGGCTCCCGTCATAACGGAAGCGAGCAATATGATCAGGCAGAGGATCTCCTCGTTCTTTAGGCTGAACTTTTTTTTGCGGTAGGTGAAGATCGGTATGGCTTGTATAAAAACAAGGGTGAGCACGAAACTTAATACCGAATCCATCGTGAGCATCAGCATCGCGTACCAGCTGAAGGATGGTCCGATCACAACCGCGAATAACTTGACCATAAATGTAGTCGTAAACACCATCGTTGGTGCATAAGATAATTCAGCACGATCATATGACTCCAGACCCCGGAAGAGCAGATAAAAGATGGCGATCTCCGATGCAACAATGAGTGGTACTGGAAACGGTGCAAAGAGACTGCCTGCGAGAAGTGCAGCGCCTACCGGAATGATGTAATCCCTGCGCATGAAAGCAATTACAGCGAAGTAAGCAATGGCAAAGGGAGATAACTCATTCAGGATCATTGCCTTTCCGAGCAGGAACCCCATAAACGTAAGCAACAGTACCCATTTGCGGGAAGCAACCATCTGGACAGCCTTGCGGGAGCCAAGCCATTGTTTCAGACGTACCGACAGCTCCTCCCGAGCTTCCGTACCTCCTTTACCTGCTTTCATTCCCGGAAATTGAATGACATTCCACTTTTCCATCATCCTCAAGGCACCCCATTCGATTAATTTGAATTTTCGTGTTTCGTTCTCGATGGTTCTGATTATAGATAGATTAGAAGACGTAGTTTGTCAGAATAGGTGGGCAGGGTCCAAAAAGTTTACGACAAAAGAAACAAGCCTGGCGCGGTGGAGCGAAACCCCGGCCTTATTGTGGTTTCATTCATTCTCCTACTTGATTCCGACAATCGGAATGTCTGATTTTGAACCGGAGATGGTTTGGTCTCGCCACCATTTGAGCAGGATAACTGTGGAATGCCACGGAAACCTGTCGGTAAAAAATGGTAGACGACAAATGTTCTTATGGTTTCATTTTGCCGTGCAGAAAAACTGGGGATATGGAGCTTCACCTTACAAAAAAAGCTATTCAACTACTTATCTGTGAAAGAAACGCAAAAAAACCGTTAGCCCATGGGCTAACGGTTTTACTTATATGTTTAGATCAGGTTGTGACAGATTACACACGCTTGGCTCCACGGCCTCCGCGTTTGCCTTCTGTGTTCTTCTTAAGCGAAGAGATCCGCTCTTCACTATCTTTCAGGAAGCGTGACATTTTATCCTCAAATGAAGGTTTGCCTGCTGCGGGCTTGAAAGAACGGCCTCCGCGGTCACCACGGTTAAATCCACCGCCGCCACCACCACGACCTTGGCCACCACTTGGGCCTCCGCCGCTGAATCGTTCGCGATCTCCTCCACTGCGTTCCGGTCTAGGAGCTCTCGGGGGTCTAGATTGGGTTTGTTGCTCAACCGGTTTGTCAACAGCTTGCTTAATGGAAAGTCCGATCTTGCCATCCTTGTCAACGTTGATAACCTTCACTGTAACGAGGTCATTCAGCTTCAGGTGGTCGTTGACATCTTTGACATAATTGTCGGCGATTTCCGAGATGTGAACGAGACCCGTGACACCTCCTGACAGATCCACAAATGCTCCAAAATGCGTGATTCCTGTCACCTTGCCCTCTAACTTGGTGCCCACTTCAATTGCCATAGAATAAAATGATCCTCCCTTAAAAATATACAACCCGATTTTTTGAATGCCAAAATCAATGCTGCGCTAATGTAATTATACCTTATGCCATAAACCAAGGTCAACTGAACACTACCCCATCAGAGAGCCTATTTTTTCCGGTTTAACGGCTTCAGACACACGGATAACAAACCTAGCTCGGTAATAGACCGAATTCCATCAGTTCCCTGACTCTTCAACCTGGATCGGCGTTTCCTCAGGAAGATAATATCCTTTTTTCCGTGCCAGCTGTCCTATGTATTCAGGGTCATTCAACCGGCTGACTTCGTACTTCAACTGTTCCAGCTTCTTCAACGTATCTTCCTTTGAAGCTTGCTGCGTGGCCAGATGAGAACTCTTGTCCGAAATTTGTGCAGTCTGCACAAGGAATGTATATCCTGCCCATATTACAAATACAATCATAAACGTCATCCAAAGCATGAGGCGCCTTTTTGCACCGGCAGATTTTCCTTGGTTAGTTGGAGCCTTTGATCTGCCCACAGGTGTTTTACCCATTACGGACCTCCTTAAAACCAGCGTTTCCACATCGCTGCAATTCTTGTACCCACACGGATCATGAAGCGTGGCGTTACCCAATGTTTCAGGAGCGGCCTAAACATCCAGCGGAACAACTTGCCGAAAGGTACCAAACACTGCAGCACCAGCCTGCCCAGGAATAATAGTATCGCAATTACAAAACCGAATAATACGCGAATTAACTTATAAATTCCTTTAGCCGGCATAACGATCAGGATGTTAAGGATATGTCCACACCAATGAATCAGCGTTCTTGCGAGTTTAATTAACATTACCACAAAACGCTGGGTTGTAACACTTAAAAGCCAAAAATAGAAGCAAACCCCTATAATCAGCCCCAAAAAGACATAAAACCGCAACTGTCCGTGGTTTCCGGCGTATAGCATCCGAAAAACGAACAGCGCGGAAGCAACCCAGTACAACAGATCGAGCGTGTGTATACTCCATCTCGGAAACCGCAGCTGTCCGGACAGTACCCGGTAACTGTCGTAGGCCATTCCCATCACGACCCCCGAGGTAAGCATCCACATCAATGTGATCCATTGAGTATCCGGACTCATCGGAACATCTTGCCAAACAGGCCTTTACCATTTTTGGACTGGGAACCGGGGTCCAGATATTGGAGCGAACTGACTGTGCCTTCAATGGATAACAGACCTTCCTCCAGGCTCAGGTTTTTGATATGTAAATTGTGCCCCCGGATGGTCAGATGCCCAAGTTCAGTCTGCAGCAAAAATTCCTCACTGTCGAAGCTCTCCACGTTGGAGACACCCGTCAGATCCAGCAGTTTCCGATTCTGCATGCTCAGATGATGCTGTTTGGCCTTACCGTGCTCAACCATGGCATGTACCCCTCCTTCTTACACCTAGCTTATGGGCATGGAGGTTGGAATAGAACCAGCGTTGTTGAACAAATAACCCGGCATCCAGTAAAAACAAAAACGCCCTTCCCTGTTACAGGAGGACGTTTCGATTCAACTTGCATTGAATGAATATTTATACCAGATGTACTGTTACCAGTTCATTCCGTTATCCTTGGCGATCGGCTCTTCCTTCACCAAGGTGTAGAGGCTGCTCGCCTCATCCTTCTTGGTACTCTCGGCAATTCGTTCCACCTTCACAGTGACCAGTTTCTGACCGAACTGAACCGTCAGCTCATCGCCCACTTTGACAGCGGCGCTGGGCTTAGCTTCACGTCCGTTCACCAGAACACGTCCCTGTTCAGAGACGTCCTTGGCCACAGTGCGGCGTTTGATTAGCCGGGAGACCTTCAGGAATTTATCAAGACGCATTATTTTACGGCTTCTTTAAGTTTGTTGCCTGCTTTGAATGCAGGAACAGTGGACTCAGGAATCACGATTTCATTCCCTGTTTGTGGGTTACGTCCGGTACGACCGGAACGTTTGCGGGTCTCAAAAGTGCCAAAGCCGATCAATTGTACTTTGTCTCCGCTGGCAAGTGCATCTGTAATTTCTCCCAAAAAGCCGTTCAATACGGACTCAACGTCTTTTTTAGTCAAACCACTTTTGGTTGAAATGTTGTTAATCAGATCTGTTTTGTTCATTTTTAAAAGCCTCCCAAATTGAAAAAAAAGTATCTGCGATTCCTGACAATACATCGATTGCCACTGATTCGCGTTAGGTTACTACACATGTATTCTGGCTTGGCATCTGAAATCCTGCCTTGGTCCGCGACTTTTTTTAGCTTTTTGTCGATGGTCCGCAGGCAACAGTCTAAGACCAGTACCCGAAACCATCCGTCGCTAAACACCAACCCCAGTTTACACAGATGAACACATGTTCGTATTATCATAACACACTGCATAGCATGAATGGAATAAGGTTATCTGGCTTTTCCCAGAAAATTGAACCTGTTATAATCCTGCCTTCTTCGCATCCTGCCAGAATTGCTCCATCTCTTCTACATTGCTTTCTGCTGGTGTTCTTCCCTGTTCGCGAAGACGCTCTTCGATGTACTGGAACCGCCCGATGAACTTGCGGTTGGTCGCAGCAAGTGCCTCTTCCGGGTCCGTATCGATGAATCTTGCAACGTTCGCGGCTGCGAATAATAAATCACCCAGTTCGAGCTTCCGTTCTTCCGCAGACTGGCCTTGTTGCACCGCTTCTTTCAACTCCGCCAGTTCTTCCTCGATCTTGGCAAACACGCCTTCAACATCATCCCAGTCAAAGCCTACTTTGGCTGCTTTCTTCTGTAACTTGTATCCCTTCATCAATGCAGGCAAGTCACGCGGTATACCATCCAGCACGGAAACCTTCTGCTGATCCTGGCCTTTGCGCTTCTTCTCCTCTGCCTTCATCTGTTCCCAGTTCTGAAGAGCTTCATTCGCATCTTCTGCCTGATTATCGCCAAACACATGTGGATGGCGGAAGATCAGCTTATCATTCAAACCTTCGATGACATCATACACATTAAATGTGCCCACTTCTTCTTCCATCTGGGAATGCAATAAAATCTGCAGCAGCAGATCACCCAGCTCTTCTTTCATATGGTCGGGGTCATCCTCATCGATCGTCTCAATGACCTCATAGGTCTCTTCAATCAGGTTTTTGCGAATGGACTGATGTGTCTGCTCCTGATCCCATGGACAGCCACCCGGACTGCGAAGAATATTGACGATCTCATGCAAACGCGCAAAGGAACGGCGACGCAGGGCATCATCAGTGTTCTTCGGTACATAGATCAGTGACAGATTGCCATATCCTTCGATTCGGTCCAGTTCGTGTAGCGGAATTTTGTGAATGACCTCCTGACCCTGCACACCCAACGCATGACCCACAAATACCGGATAATCATCCGGGTAAACCTCCATCAGGCATAGCTTCACATCCGAAGCAGTGAACACATCGTAGACTTGTCCGATCAACGTATGTAGCTGTGGTTGTACCAATTCCGTGTTCAGGCTGCTGGCATCCAGAAGTTGAAACCCTTCAATCGGGTCGAATCCAAGTCGGATAAAGGCTTCGTCCAGGAAGCTCTCTCCGCCCATGACACGCAGTGAAATGCCCATCTGCGGACAACGTTCTTTGAGCAGGCGTACACTTGCTTCTGCCACCATCGGATGACCAGGTACGGCATACACAATCTCAGTTCCAGCCTCCCCCTTGCGAGCGGCTTCCATCAGTTGGTTCGCGATCTCATCATATACTTCGGGGAAGGAGGACTTCGCCTCATAGATGGCATCAAATGATGTCATCTCCAGCCCCTCTTGCTTCAGATCATTCAATACGGGATGATCCAGGGTACGTACATACAGCGTAGCTGCATGTTTCATTTTTTTGATAATACCTACGGTCAGTTGGTCTGCATCTCCAGATCCAAGACCCACTACGGTTAAAGCTGCACTCATTACGTAAACCTCCATCCGGACTATCCTATCCAGGCTCAATGATTCATCATGCCTGAACAGGACTAATTACACGTATTATACCAGAATCATTCGATATCCTATAATTGCATATTGGTGGTGCTGGGGTAGAAGCACCGTGAGCATGGAGCTAGCGCAGCACACGCAGTCTGCGCAGCAGCTTGGCAAGGCGAGGCCCCAACTTGGGCACAGCCGCCAGCTCCGCGGCGGTCAGTAGCCCTGTCCGGGCCGCCGCCAGCAAGAACACGGCCGAGCCTGCGGCAATGCCCAGCAGGCTCACGCCCATCGCGGCCAGCCGGCGGTCGGCCGCGATACCCATGCCGCCGAGCATCGCTTCGGCGGCCCAGGCAGTGCCTACCGCCGCCAGACTCATGGCGGCGATTACCAGCGCCGGCTTCGCCAGGACGGCGCCAGGGGCAGGGCGCAGGGCGACAAGTCGCGCCAGCAGCGCCACATTCAGGCCAGCCGCCAGCATGTAGGCGACTGCGCCTGCCAGGGCCGCGCCGCTGATGCCCAGCGCCGGCACAAGCATGACGTTCAGCAGCGCCTTGACGCCTGCGGCGGCCAGCATGCTGAACGCGGGTGCGCGCACGGCGCCGAGGCCTTGCAGCAGCGCCGCCGCAATAATGCTGACGGTGCTGCCCGCAGCCGTCAGCGCCATGTACCGCAGTGCTTCGGTGCCTGCGGCATCTCCGTACAGCATGCGGTTAATCGGCTCCGCCAGCACCGCGAGACCCGCGGATGCCGCCAGGCCGATCAACCAGAACCAGCGCAGCGCGAGGCCTGCTTGCTGCCGGACGGCTTCTGGCCCGCCCTTTAACCGGGCTTCCGCCATCGCCGGAATAAAGAGCACAGATAGTGACGTAGCCAGCATCGTCACCAATTGAACCAGCGGCAATCCACGGTTGTAGATGCCGAAGGAAACCATCGACTGAAGCTCGTCCAGTCCTTCTCCCCGCAGCAATCGGGGTACAGTGAAGGTATCCACCAGATTCATCAGTGGCACAGCCAGCGACCCGAGACAGACGGGAATGGCGTACATGAGTAGCGTCTTGATCCACTCCCCATTGGATCGTGATCTTTCTGCCAGAGCCGGGTTAATAGCACTCACCGTTTTCTTCAGCGGCGTAACCGGTGTATTCTCCTGACGCTCATGACGATCTGATCCAACCTCTCCACTGTTACTGCTCCATTCCGAATTCAATTGCCCGTTGACCACTTCCCTGCCTTTTCGCCGGTGACGGACCATGTATCCTAACATGGTTAACAGCCCAACCATTCCACCAGCAACGGAGCCTATCATGGCACCAGCAGCAATAGTCTCAAGCGAAGCGTCCCGTCTCATCAACCACAGAAGCAGAACAATCATGACGGTGACACGTATCGTCTGCTCCACCACTTGTGATACCGCTGTTGGAACCATCTGCTGTAATCCCTGAAAATATCCCCGCAGCCCTGTCATCACCGGTACGAACAATAACGCCCATGAAGCTGCACGAATCGATGGAACCACATGGCGGTTGCCAATCATGTCAGCGATCAGTGGCGCACCTGCATACATCAAGAGCGCCATTATAATTCCAATTCCCCCGAGCAGTAGGGAAGATAGTCGAATAATTCTTCTGCTCTCGTCTGGTCTTCCGAGTGCGTTCTGTTCTGCTACGAATTTGGATACGGCCAGCGGCAGCCCTGCAGTAGCAAGCGTGATAATGAGCATATATAACGGATACACCGTATTGTAGATGCCAAATACACCGTCTCCCCCCAGATTCTGCAGCGGAATCTTCTGAAAAGCACCAATGATTTTAGAGATAATGGCAGCAAGCCCAAGTATAAATGCACCCTGTAGCAGCCTTGAGCCTGTAGACGGCTGTTTCATATGTCCCTCCCGCGTAATCCTTTTAAGCATACCTTGCTATTATAACTGCCTGAAGGCACACAGACTAACCCTCCCCCATCACAATCATCCGGATTAACTTCGTTGTCCCTTAAAACGCAAAAACTCCCGTATGCCCAAGACAGGGCACCAGGAGTTGATCTGCGGTCTATTGTTCCATTTGCTTGCCAAGGAAACCAGCAGCCGTCTCAGACATCTTCACTTCCATCTGAGACATCTTAACTGATTCGTCCTTATTGAACAGGATAACCGTTCCGATGGGGTCACCACCTGAAATAATCGGCGCAATAACAAAAGAGGATAACGTCTCGTCATGATCTTTGCTAAGTTCATAAGAACCATTGTTTGTTTCCAGAATGGTCTTCCTGTTTTCCATACAACCTTCCAACAGTTGACCCACCTGCTTGTCCAAATATTCTTTCTTGGAGCCGCCTGCCACCGTGATAATGGTATCCCGGTCAGAAATCATCGTTACATGTCCTGTACTCTCATACAGGGATTCTGCATATTCTTTGGCAAAATCACCAAGTTCGCCAATTGGCGAATATTTTTTAAGGATAACTTCTCCATCACGATCCACGAAAATTTCCAGTGGATCACCTTCACGAATACGTAACGTACGGCGGATTTCTTTTGGAATGACCACACGACCAAGGTCATCTATACGGCGGACAATACCAGTAGCTTTCATTTCACATGTTGCCCCACTTTCTCGAGAAGATTTTTCAACTACTGTTCCTTAATGGGTAGAGGAAAGTCCCAGAACGTTTAGTGTGATATCTTGACCATAGTATTCATCTGTTCCCATTTCCTTATACATGCTTCGGAGAATATAGTTGTGTAACTTTCGAAGAAGGCGACCATGTACCCATATGACTTGAATATATAAAAGAAGAAGCAAGAAGGAGGTCCTAAGTCCTCCCCTTGCTTCTCTGTATGGTTGTCCATATTTACGAAGTACAAGGCATTCATTCGGGCGAATTTAACCCCTGAACGTATGCTAACACAGCAATTTTACCAGCTTACTTGCTGCTTGTACCTTCATCTGTAGTTGCATCTTTGTCTGTTCCAGTCGTACCTTGGTCAGTCTTGGTATCCGTACCTGTGGAGTCATCCGTTTTTGGTTCGGTTGTTTTTTCTCCTTCAGTTCCTGTACCCGTAGTGCCTTCAGTTGTGCCTTCAGTCTTACCTTCTTCAGCTTTTTCTGTTTTTGGCAGTTTAACTTCTTTTACGATTTTGTCCAATTCATTTTGCATGAACGTATCAATTTCGGCTGCAGCCAATTGGCTCTTCAGACTTTCTTTTTGTTCAGCCGTCAATTTGGCAAAGTCAGCTTCTGTACGAGCTTCCACTTTCATGACGTGGTAACCGTACTCTGTCTCTACTGGATCACTGATTTTGTTCAGTGGCAATGTTTTTGCAGCTTCCTTAAATGCCTCTACCCAGCTACCTACAGGTGTATTTTCATACAGTCCACCCTTTTCAGCAGAACCTGGATCTTCGGAATATTTTTTTGCAATTTCAGCAAAATCAGCTCCGCCATCCAACTTGGTTTTTACTTCTTTTGCAATTTTAAGTGCATCTTCTTTTTTACGCTCTTTTTGCGTTTTTGGATCTGTGAAGTTAATCAGCACGTGACGAACGGAAGCCGTTGTGAACTGATCTTTGTTTTTCTCAAACTCAGCCTTGATTGCATCATCCGTAACGCCTGTTTCTTTATCTTTGATTACTGTCATGATCCGAGTCATGTAGTCTTTAATGTTGTCGTCAGTCAGTTTCTGAGCTTTGAGCATTTCTGTCCATTGATCTGCCTGAACAGAAGCTTTCATTTTATCAAATTGCTCAGTTGCCGCTTTTGTACCTGCTGTTTTGGCTTCTTCACTTGCTTTGCCACTCAGATATTCATAAGCAACTTCCTGTTTTACCAGATACTCTTTGAAATCGTCCATATCCATCATTTGTGCATACTCCGGATAGAGGAATTTCATGACACGTTGCTCCATGTCGAATTCATTGGCTGTAATAGTACCACCATCATACGTAGCGACTACAGCACTTGTATCCGTCGATTCAGGTGTTTTTGCTTCTTCCTTCTTGCCACATGCAGCAAGCAGTGATAAGGATAGTACTGCAACCATGCTCACAGACAGTACTTTTCCTACTTTTTTATACTTTGGTAACATCCTTTAGTTCCCCCTTTGATTTAAAAGCAGTTTTCATGGACTCCAGAATTTTCTCTACCAGTTCCATCAGTTGCTTATCCCCAAGCCCCTTGCCTTTTGCGTGAATCAGCATATGGGGTCCTTGTTCAAATTGTACACGTCTTTCGAACTGATTTCCAATCTGCGCGATTTTCGAGAGTTCAAAGGCATGTTCACGCCCTTCATAGAACTTCACGGTAATGTCCTCACCACGTTGGGAAATGGACTCAATACCGTAGATTTTGCCGTATACTTTCATCCGCGCAACAGCCAGCAAGTTAATGACGGCTTCCGGAAGATCACCGAATCGGTCAACCAATTCGTCTTCCAATTCCATCGCATCGTCGAAAGATGCAATGACCGCCACTTTTTTGTAGATCTCAATCTTCTGAATACTGTCATAGATATAATCGGACGGCAAGTAGGCATCGATACTGAGATCCAGCGTTGTATTCCACTGATCTGAAGGTACCGGCTCCTCGCCAAGCATCGTAACTTTGCGTTTGTTGATCTCCTCCGCAAGCATCTGGGAATACAGATCAAACCCGACGGAAGCGATGAAACCATGCTGCTCCGCTCCTAGCAGATTTCCCGCACCACGAATCGACAAGTCACGCATGGCGATTTTGAATCCTGAACCCAGTTCGGTAAATTCTTTGATTGATTGCAGACGTTTCTCAGCAACTTCAGTAAGCACTTTATCCCGTTGGTACGTAAAATAGGCATACGCAATACGGTTGGAACGACCTACACGTCCACGCAGCTGATACAGCTGGGAAAGCCCCATTTTATCCGCATCATGTACGATCAGTGTATTTACGTTCGGAATATCTACCCCGGTCTCGATGATACTTGTGCTCACAAGCACGTCATATTCACCATCCAGGAAGTCCAGAATCGTTTTCTCCAGCTCTGTTTCCGACATCTGACCATGTCCTACACCAACTTTGGCTTCAGGCACAAGTTCAGAAATTTCGGCTGCCATCTCCTGGATTCCCTGAACACGGTTGTAGAGGTAATACACTTGCCCACCACGGGCAAGCTCACGCTCAATGGCTTCACGAACAAGCGCCTGGCTGTGTTCAACCACATAGGTCTGCACCGGGAAACGATTCTCTGGTGGAGTCTCGATAACGGACAGATCACGCACACCCAGCATGGACATATGAAGCGTACGCGGAATCGGCGTTGCCGTCAGTGTCAGCACGTCCACATTGGTTTTCAGCTTCTTCAGTTTTTCCTTATGGGTTACACCGAAGCGCTGTTCTTCATCAACAATGAGCAGTCCCAGGTCCTTGAACACCAGATCCTGCGACAGCAATCGATGCGTCCCGATGACAATATCCACTGTACCTGCCTTGATGCCTTTGGCTGTTTCATTCTGCTCTTTACGGGAGCGGAACCGGCTAAGCACATGAATGTTAAACGGATAACCGGAGAAGCGCTCACGGAATGTCTCAAAATGCTGCTGGGCCAAAATGGTTGTTGGCACGAGTACAGCCACCTGTTTGCCTTCAATAGCTGCTTTAAATGCAGCCCGAATAGCCACCTCGGTTTTGCCGTAACCAACATCCCCACACAATAAACGATCCATTGGACGGTTTTGTTCCATGTCCTTTTTGATTTCTTCGATCGCACGCACCTGATCACGTGTCTCATCGTAAGGGAACATGTCCTCAAATTCCTGCTGCTCCGCAGAATCCTTGTCGAATCCAAACCCTTTGGAGGTCTGACGCTCTGCATACAGCTTAATCAGATCATCAGCAATATCCTGTACAGATGTGCGGACTTTATTTTTAACCCGTGTCCACTCATTGCCGCCCAGCTTGTATATTTTCGGTTCTTTCTCTTCGGAACCAACATATTTCTGAATCAGATCGATCTGCTCAATAGGTACAGACAGTTTGTCTCCACCCGCGTAGAGAATATGCATGTAGTCCTTATGAATACCGCCAACCTCGAGGGTGCCGATCCCCAGGTACTTACCAATCCCGTGGTTCTGATGAACGACATAATCGCCCACTTTTAGCTCGCTATAGGATTTGATCCGTTCAGCATTATCTACATTCCGAATCGGTTTGCGTACTTTACGCTGTTTTTGCGAGAACATCTCGCCCTCGGTCACAACAGCCAAATGAATGGACGGCATTTCAAATCCCGTTTGCAAATTACCGATCATCATCTCTGGCTCTGGAATATCATAGTCCATCAGTACCCGGCGCATCCGCTCGAGTCGCTCCTCACCGTTCGCCAGCATGAGCACTTTGACTCCGGCCTTCTGCCAACGCTCCATCTCTGCCTTCAGTACGTTCATCTGTCCATGGAAATCCTGCATGCCACGACTGATGAAGTTCAGAATGTTTTGTGGTTGAGTGTGTGGAACTTGGCGCAAAAAGATCGACATAAACAGCGTCTGGAATGGACGCTCATACAAGAGTTCATCACCGTCTGCGGATAATGGAAGATCCGGAAGTGTTTTTCCGTTTTGCATCAAATGCAGGTTCCACTCTGATTCATCACGGTCCAGCTGTTTCGATGTCTCCGATAGTCTGGCAGGCTCATCAAGAACCAGCAGGGTATCTTCTGGCATATAGTCGTAGATCGTTTTGTTCTCCGGATAGAGCGGAGAAATATATTTATACATTTCGGAGAAATACACGTGTTCCCGCAAAAGCTCGATCTCCCGGTGAATTTCCTCACGAAGACGCAGCTTCGCCTGCCTGTCCGTCATTTTCTCCAGCTGTTGCTCCAGCAAAAGAGCAGCCGCATCGGCAGCCTTCTCCATACGTTCACGATCTGCAATTAACTCCTTGCATGGTAAAACCGTAATTTCTTCAATCCGTTCAATCGAACGCTGATCCGCTGGATCAAATGTCCGAATGGAGTCGATCTCATCATCAAATAACTCCACCCGATATGCGATCGATGAAGTAACCGGATAGAAGTCGATGATACCTCCGCGTACACTCATCTCACCACGAGATTCCACGCGTTCCACACGCTCGTATCCGAGCTTTACCATCTCCAGCAGGAAGGAGTCCAGTTGAAGTGTGTTACCCTGTTTGATCAAAATTCGAGCATTGGCCATCACTTCCGGAAGCGGAACATAACGTCTTACCCCGGAAAAAGGAATAACAACAACGCCCCTGAATCCCTGGGCGCAACGGACCAACACATCAATACGCTGACCCAATGTTTCCGGGCTGGAAACAGCAGCTTCCGCAGCGACAAGTTCGTTGGCAGGATAGATCAACACCTGATCAGGTGAAAGCGCTTCCTGTAAATCTTCTGCAATTTTTTGAGCTGAAAACATATTATGTGTTACTACGAGCAATGGTCGGTTCATTTCTTGATGCAAGGCAGCCAGCATAATCTGACGCGCCGAGCCGGATAAACCCGAAACCAATTGTTCCTTCATGCCGGACTTGATTCCGGCTGTAATGGATCCGAAGTCCGGATCTTTGGAAAAAGCCTGTATAAGTGCTTGTAACAAAAGGGGCACCTCTCTTATAACTTACTTGATTATCTCACGCATACGCGTAGCATCACTATTAAAATGGATACAAATTCCTTTTTGTCCTGTTTCATCATATCGGATTACTCGCAACATTGCCACATCTGTTGATGCGGCTGAGCCTGATTTCGAGATAGCCATGACTTTCATGCCAACTGAAAAGAAGCCTCAGCAGGCTGCCAAGGCTATAAAAGGTGGAGCGTTATTACGCAACCGCCCTCAACTGTCATTCGATCCTGTACAGGCGATGTCTACTGAAGCGGACTCGCGAGCAGGCTAAGCTCCGGATTGTGCTCCAGGGCTTCCTTACAGTAATCACATGTAATCCGAACGGTAATGTCACCACCGGAATTATACGCTATTATATCCCTCCGCTCGTCGGGGGTCAAGAAATGAAAGCCGAGCTCTACTTCCGTTATCCGGGCAGAATCGATTCGTCCAATAAAGGTACGGCAATGCCTACATACGTAATTCACTGACATGTTTATGCCTCCTGAACATGGTTTATACATCCAGTATGTCCAGTATGGCTGAATCGAACCCGTCTTTATGATCATTTTACCAGTATGTCTTACAAAATTAACCGTTAAACTTCGCCATTGTTTGTTCAAACGTATGAGTCAAGCTATGCTCCAGGGCATCACATGTTTGCTCAATGGTCTGATCAAGGGCTTCCTTTTCTTTCTTCATAAATGTCGACAGTACATAATCAACAATGGCATGTCCTCGTTCAGGCCGGGATATTCCCATGCGCACCCGGTTAAACTGCTGTGTACCGGTATGCTGAATAATGGACTTGATTCCATTATGTCCGCCTGCACTACCTTGGTAACGCAATCTGACTTTGCCAATCTCTGTATCCATGTCGTCGTACACTACAATCAGATCTGCAAGACTAACTTTATAAAAGTCCATATATGCTCGAACCGATTCACCAGACAAGTTCATATAGGTCATTGGTTTGATCAGTACAGTTTTCACACCGCCAATATTGCCTTCTCCAATCAGCGCTTTACATTTATTCTGTGTAATGGAGATATTATGACGATCAGCCAACCGATCCAGTGCCATAAAACCGATATTATGACGGGTTTTGGCATAGTTCGAGCCTGGATTTCCAAGTCCGACAATCCACTTCATCTTGTTCCCTCCTTCGGTTTAGCCTGAGGTGAGGCATAGACTTCGAATCTTATATTTCATATAATATCAAGAAAGTAAAGATCGATTTACTGTAGTGTTCACAGTTAATATTTTATCGACCCAGGAAGGTGAGCGGGTTTTGCGCGAAGACAATGGACAACTGACTCAACATAGCGATTTTATCTATCATCTCGAATATCACGTACCTGTACAGGTATACGACCGCGACACCCATATTGAGATTGGTCTAATCACACGTTTCGATAATCAATTCGTCGAAATTGCCGACACGCTTTTTCATCGGCGTCGTTTCCGATTTATCTCCCGCCCGGGGTATTAGCTGACCAGCGTCTGTTTCACTTTTAATAAAACGGCACGCCGACAGGGGTTACATTTTCCATTGAACCGGAAAACGTAACCCCTCTACTACTTTATGCAGACATCCTTATTCAATTTCAAACAGCTTGCTGATTGACAATTCCTCATGAACCCGGATAATCGCTTCTCCGAGCAAAGGCGCTACAGACAACACTTTGAGTTTGCTTGTCGGATTAGCATGCGTAATTGGAATGGTATCCGTTACGATGACTTCCTTCAATGGTGCATTCTCCAAACGTTCCATCGCAGGTCCCGACAATACCGGGTGAGTACAGCACGCGTATACTTCTTTTACGCCGCCTTCCATCAGAGCATTCGCTCCCAGTACAATCGTTCCCGCCGTGTCAATAATGTCATCGATCAGGATAGCTGTTTTACCCTCGATGTTACCGATAATATTCATCACTTCGCTCACATTTGGCTCAGGACGACGTTTATCGATAATCGCCAGGGGTGCATTCAGGAAATCAGCCAGTTTACGTGCGCGCACTACGCCACCGTGGTCAGGCGACACAACAACCGGATTTTCGATCTGTTTCGACCGGAAATATTGAGCCAGAATTGGCACGCCAAGCAAATGGTCGACTGGAATGTCGAAGAATCCCTGGATCTGCATTGCATGCAAGTCCATCGCGATGACACGGGTTGCACCCGCTTTTTCAATCAGGTTAGCAACCAGTTTCGCTGTAATCGGGTCACGCGAACGTGCCTTGCGATCCTGTCTTGCATAGCCATAGTAAGGAATAACGACGTTAATCGTCTTGGCAGATGCCCGTTTGAGTGCATCAATCATAACGAGCATTTCCATCAGGTTATCATTAACCGGCAAGCAAGTGGACTGCACGATATAAACGTGACAACCCCGAACACTCTCGGAGAGTTTCACTTGAATCTCGCCATCACTAAAGCTGGTTGTGTGAGATTCACCCATAGGGATCCCGATATAATCAGCAATTTGATGGGCGAGCTTGGGGTTAGAATTGCAAGTAAATATTTTTAATTTCGAATCAAAATAAGTCATAAAATAAAAACCCTCCGTGCTGGTTCATTGGAATCAATAAGCGTCTGCGACATGTCGGCACCTCCCCGATCTTCGGGAGGCAATCTTGTTATCAAAACCCCTTATTGGGGTTTGGCATTTTGTTTCTTGGCTTTGGCACGTCCGCGAATCTTCTCCGCATAACCAGGTTTATTCTCCTGACGTGGACGAGCAATGGCCAGATCATTCTCGGGAACGGAATGGGTAACGGTGGAGCCAGCAACCACATAAGCGCCTTTTCCTACCGTAATCGGTGCAATCAGATTGACGTTGCTGCCTACAAAAGCATCATCTTCAATCGTTGTCACAGCTTTATTATAACCATCATAATTGACAGTTATTGCCCCGCATCCAACATTTACGTTTTTCCCTACTTTGGCATCCCCAATATAGCTGAGATGAGATACTTTGGAACCTTCATCAATTGTAGCATTTTTCACTTCAACAAAGTCACCAATTTTTACGTTGCGACCCAGCTTAGTCCCTGGACGCAAATTAGCAAATGGACCAACCGTTGCATCAGAACCAACCTCGGCATTGGATACTACCGAATGTTTAATCGTAACTCCGTCCTGAATAACGCTGTCTTCCACATCTGCCTGAGGACCAATATGACATGCTTCACCAATGGAAGTTGTGCCTTTGAGGATCGTCCCCGGATACAAAACTGTATCTGATCCAATCGTAACATCCGCTCCGATATATGTCGATGACGGATCAATGATTGTCACACCGTTCAACATATGGCGTACGGCAAGACGTTCACGCATGAAGGCTTCGGCTTGCGAAAGTGCAAGTCGGTCGTTAACCCCGATGGATTCTGCGATGTCATCCGACATGTAAGCTTCAACAACTTCTCCATCATTGCGGAAAATGCCAACTACGTCTGTGAGATAATACTCTCCCTGAGCGTTCTGATTCGTCACTTTCTCCAGGGCAGCGAACAATTTTGCATTATCAAAACAGTATGTGCCCGTGTTAATCTCATTCACAGCATCTTCCTGCTCCGTGCAATCCTTCTGTTCCACAATCCGTTGTACAGATCCATCTTCTCCGCGAATGACGCGGCCATAACCTTTGGGATTGTCCAACTGAGCCGTAAGAACTGTGGCTGCTGCTCCACTGCTCTCATGCAGCTTCATCAGACCTTCCAACGTCTCACTGGTCACAAGTGGTGTATCTCCGCAGACCACAATCGTAGAGCCTGTTTCACCGCCAAGCAAGGATTTAACCTGCTTCACTGCATGACCTGTACCCAGTTGTTCCGCCTGAAGTGCATACTCTGCTCTGGAACCCAAAAATGACTGCACCGCTTCGGCACCATGACCGACTACAACTACACTGCGTTCAACGCCTGCGCTGAGTGCTGCATCCAGCACATGTCCAACCATAGGTTTACCGCATACGGGATGCAGTACTTTGTACAATTTTGATTTCATTCGTTTTCCTTGCCCTGCGGCAAGAACGATTGCCATTCGTTTCAAAATTAACGACCTCCTGTTCTGAAAATCCCATTGAAATGCATTGCTGATCTATATCCAATGAGTATCGTTCAGCCGGCTTCAAGCCGGTCCTGTTCATCGCCTGCTGTCTCTGTAATCACACGTAACAACGCGGACACCAACGAATCGTGACCTATATGTATACGCCGTGTACCTGCGAGCTTAACCGAATCCCAATGATTCCTAAGATGCCGCCCTGCCACCAAGCGCACGATGCGCTTTTTGTTCTCTGCTAATAAACTCAATACTGAATATATCTTATTCCGGTCAAAAAGAAAAGAGAGCCATAAGACATGGCTCTCTTTTCCTTCGAACCCCAATAATGTTCTCAGGCACCTTCTTCAATGACTTCTTCCTCAGTTGCCGCACGATCGTATTCAGTCAAAACTGCTGCCTGAATCTTCTCACGCGTACCGGAAGAGATCGGGTGGGCGATATCACGGAACTCTCCATCAGGAGTACGTTTGCTCGGCATAGCAACAAACATTCCGTTGTTACCATCAATGACACGAATGTCATGAACGACGAATTCGTTATCGATGGTAATGGATGCGATAGCCTTCATTCTCCCCTCCGAGTTAACACGGCGGAGTCTGACATCCGTAATTTGCATGTGTGTGTTCACCACCTTTTTCCATCAGAACTTGGTGTATAATTCCACACAGCATATACGAACTCCTTCTTTTTATAACCACAAAAATTTCCTAATTTCAGGAATTTTTTTATTTAATACACAATTCGACAACGTTAGTGCCAGGTCGATGGAAAAGACCTTTTAACGACATAACATTCGTCATCTTTCTACAGGTCAAAATAGTTGCCAGGCTTGACGGAAATCTGTCTGCTCTTGGCATCAACCGCTGTCAGTTTCGCCAGAGATACGTAATCTGTTAACAGGCGTTCTTCTGAATCTACAGAACCAGATTCCACCAGTACCCCTACCCCGGCTACTGTAGCATTAAACTCGGCCAAAAGATCGATCATTCCTTGCACCGTACCCCCGGCCTTCATGAAGTCATCCACAATAAGTACCCTGGAATGCTCACGCATCGCCCTGCGGGACAGGGACATGGTATGCAGACTTTTATGGGACCCGGATACATAATTGATACTTACGGCCGATCCTTCTGTAGCCTGATGGTCCCTGCGTACGAGCACGACAGGCAGGTTGAGCTGGGCACCGGTTGCATAAGCCAATGGAATTCCTTTGGTTTCTACCGTCATAACCACATCAATATTCATATTGCCAAAGGCCGTTGCAAAAATCTTGCCGGCTTCATTCATCAATGCGGGCTGACCAAGCAAGTCGGACATGTACAAGTATTCTCCAGGCAAGATCCGATCAGGTTGCGCGAGCTGGGTCGAGAGCCGCTCCGCAAATGCCAGTGCCAGTTCTCTGGATACCTTCGGAATCCATCTTACTCCCCCGGCTGCTCCAGCCAGTGTATGCAGTTCTCCTGACCCACCTTCTTCGAACACTTCTTTGATAATCGCCAAATCTTCACTAATTGAAGACTTTGCGGCACCATAACGTTCGGCAAATGTGGTCAACGGAATAACCGTATGCGGTCTGGACAATAAGTATTGCGTCATTTCAACCAGCCTTGCGCTTCGTTTTAACTTCTTCACAGAGATCCATCCTCACGATCACGGAAACATCCAAATCCGAATAATTATTTAAGAATATAACACCTTTATACGTGTTTGTACATTATAAAAGCGAATTTTACGTTAACATACGTACAGCATACACTTCTTTACAGAACCCACGCAGACCATTATATATCCGGGCAACCTTGGATTCTTTGGAAACCAGACCAAATACCGTTGGACCGCTACCAGACATTAACACGCCGTCTGCACCCAATCGAATCATGGCATCCTTCAGATGCTGAACTTCCGGATACAGCTTCAACGTCACATCTTCAAGCACATTGCCCATCTGGTCACAGACTTCCGTAAATGATTGATTGCGTATAGCCTGCTCCATTTTAGCTGCACTCGGATGACGAACAATCTTGTCACTGCGGAACCTTCCGTACACATCGGCTGTAGACACATTAATCGGAGGCTTGGCCAGAATTACCCAGCATTGCGGCGGATTAGGAATGGGAGTTAACTTCTCACCACGGCCTGTAGCGAGTGCAGTCCCTCCTGTGATACAGAATGGAACATCCGACCCGAGTTCAGCTCCAAGCTCCTGAAGTTCGTGATCCGGTATATTCAATCGCCACAGACGGTTCAATCCACGCAGCGCTGCTGCTGCGTCGCTGCTGCCGCCGGCAAGTCCGGCTGCAACTGGAATCTTTTTATCCAGATGAATATGGACGCCCGTACGCACGTTATAGCGCTCCTTAATGAGTCTGGCTGCCTGGAAAGCCAGATTCTTCTCGTCGAGCGGGATATAACCCGCCTGACTGGAGATGAAAATAGTATCTCGCGGCAGCTCCGACATTTCCAGCCGATCAGCCAGATCGACCATGGTCATGATCATTTCAACTTCATGGAATCCATCGCTTCTTTTATGTAAAACGTCCAGCATCAAATTAATTTTAGCAGGCGCTTTTTCGTAAATTTTCAAGGCGTTCACCCGTCCTCACCTTTTCCCTAAGACAACTTAACATATTATATCAAAATGGGGCTGTCAAGTCATTTGTATTCCGCATCTAAGGGGAAAAAGCGGGGTTATTCCTGACGGATTTCCCCGCTTTTCAGTCTGCTTGAAACGGTTTAAGATTTGCGCGCAGCCTGTTCAGCAAGTTGAATTGCACGTTTTACCATGTTTCCTGCATCCTTGGCTTTAATTCCGCCCCAACCTTCCTGTTGCACCGTATCATAGAAACCCAGGTCTTTCGCGAGCTCATTCTTCAGATCCTCTGACATGACACTTCTTCTTCTGCGACTCATGAACCATCCTCCTCCAAAGTATCCTTCATAATGTGATGAGTTCGTTGTTCGTTCACGTTTTGGACATCTTGTCACCAGGCCATATTCAGTTTCCTGCATTGCTTAAGAAACTGTCCCTTCACCTGTCCATATAGTATGCCGCGACCGTTCCTCGCTCATTCCTGAGTATGTATGGGTTACGTTAGAGGGAGAATTGGTGTTTAAAGAAAACAAAAAAGCGATCCGCCTTGTGGGGCGAATCGCCTGTAAATCGATACTTACGTCTCCATATAGGAACTATGCGTCTGGCTGCCCGGGTCATAAACCATGACTTCCACCGATTCCGTAAGTATATCCGCATAACTATAAGATACTCGCTTGAAGGTTTCTTGCTCCTCATCAAGCTTAACAATAAAAACAGAAGGGTACGTTTCTTCCAATACACCCGTACGCTCAATGGTCTTACGGCGGCCACCATTAGCCCGCAACATAATTTTCTGACCAATATGTGCATCGAGATTGCGTTTGATATCCAACAGCGTGTTTTTAGCCATTGTCGACGACCACCTCTTTTCTTGTCCATTATACCGGATTTTACAGTCATTGTCAAATCAAAACTAATTATTATATCAGCATCAAAAAGTTGTTGTCAATGAATTTTTTTTCAAACAAAAAAAGCCCCATATTGGGACTTTAAATGGCCTACATCAGACTGCCGACGGGTTCACTTTTAGCGTAGATAAATCATTCAGCCCAGGCAGACCTACCCGGTAACTCCCCCGTGTCTCAACACCACCCACACCCTGGCTACCACTGATGGTATTGTGCAGAACATCACTCATGTTGACCGTATCGCGCACAGAAGTAAAGGAGGCCTTGGCTGCCACATAGACCGGATCAAGTGCATGAATGAGAATTCTGCCTGGAGAACTGGCAAAGTTCGCTCCAGCGCGCAGCAGTGCCTCAAAATGGGACTGACAGGCCCCTGCAACAATAGTGAGTGCGTCTAGATGGCGTTCATATTGTCTGGCCACCTGAATGGCCGACACAAAATTTTGCGAGTTCTTGTAGCTACCAAGACTATATAAGTCATAGGGCTGACGTGTTTTTAACACCCCATCATGACCCGTAATAACTACGATATCCGGACGTACTTTGGGTAATAAGCGGTATAAGGTATCTGCCATTGCCGATTCATGGACATACTGTCCCTCTGCGGGCACACGAAGTTGCTCATAGAGATCCATACTTTTTTTCAAATAGTTCGGATCTCCATCCAGATGAAGCACCTTTCCAGGCATTTCAAAATAAGCCGGTTCCTGCTGGGCAGACCAATCCTGTACCAGACCTTCACGATTCCGCTCAGCCTGTTCCATACGATTCTGCTGCAGACGGGACAGGGTCTGATGTGCTTTAATATGCGCCTGTCTGGTCTTGGCGCTTTGTGGTTCATAAGGAACCTGTATCAAATCGTCCACCGGGGAATCGGCAATCAGCCGGAACTCAGTCCCTTTAATGACCGCAGCATCCAACTGGAGGCCTTCCACCCGAAAAGTCACATCGCCGCCGTATGACTTCCGAACGACCAAGTCTCCGATATTCATCAACGTAATCACCTCTACCCCATCGTATGGGCAAAGACCCGGTTTGGTTCATTCAAATTTTACAGCGCTGCACGTACCCCAGCTTCCCACATTACGGTGCTGAGTGTGGCATACTCTTGCAGACTCAATGTCTCTCCACGCCGGGACGGTTGAATACCTGCCTGCTCCAGCAGAATGTCTGCCTGTTCCCGGTTCTCCTTTGTGAAGAAACGTGCCTTCAAGTTGTTTGAGATTGTTTTTCTCCGCTGAGCAAAAGAAGCCTGTACCACTTCGAAGTAGTGTGCTTCATCCGGAATCTCCACTGGTGGCTGCTCACGCACCTTCAGCTTAATGACAGCTGATTCCACATTAGGTTGCGGAATGAAGACCGTAGGAGGCACAATACACACAAGTTCCGGCATACTGTAGTACTGAACTGCGATGCTCAGACTGCCATAGTCTTTTGATCCCGGTGCAGCAGCCATGCGTTCAGCCACTTCTTTTTGGATCATGACAACAATGCTGTCTACCGGCAGTTTCTCTTCCAGAAGTTTCATCATGATTGGAGTCGTTACATAATAAGGCAGGTTAGCCACAACACTGACTTTGTCCACGGATGCAAAATCCGTATTAAACAACTCAGCCAGATCAAGCTTCAACACATCCCCATGATGAACACGTACATTTGAATAAGGCTGCATCACTTCTCCCAGGATTGGGATCAAGCGCTGATCAATCTCTACGGCTGTGACGGGACCGGCTACCCGAGCCAGTCGTTCCGTGAGGGCTCCAATACCCGGCCCAATCTCTAACGCACCCTTGGACTCGTCCAAATCGGCTGCATTAACAATTTTGTTCAGTATATTTTGATCGATCAGAAAGTTCTGACCCAGACTTTTCTTAAATGAGAATCCGTGTCTTTGAATAATCTCTTTCGTACGCTTGGGCGTTGCAATTTCAATCGTCTCTTCCATGTTCTTCATATGCTCACAATCCTTCACGTTCAATTTGCGCTAATGCTGTAGAGAACTCTTCCCGTGTAATCTGAAATACACTGAGACGTTTGTGGAACTGCTTACCATTACAATAACCGATGCCTAGCAGATTGCCCATCTCCATACGACGTGCAGCAGCCTGCGGATGCACAATAAGTCCTGCCGCGATCAGGTCCTCCCAATCGATCAGGCTCGGAGCACCTTCGTATGAAGTATGTACGCGCGCCAACGCATGACGGATCGCCTCGGGTGAGGCATTCTCCACCCCAATGTCCCCTTTGCGCGTTGCATCGGCTTCCGGAATGAAGGCATGTTTGCAGCCAGGGACCTTGTTCGCAATAATTTTACGAATGCGTTCGCCAGCATGATCCGGATCTGTCAGTACAATGACTCCCCGTCTCTCCTGAGCAAGCGCAATCCGCTTCAGAATGCGTTGGTTGATGGCTGATCCACCTGTTTCTATGGTATCGGCTTCCACGGCCCGACGGATAGCTACCGTATCGTCACGGCCTTCCACCACAATGACTTCTTTTATCATGTTCCATTTCTTCCTTTCTAACGCAAAAAGAAGAGGAATATCCTCTTCTCTGCCAAACGGCGGGGGAGACTGAATTCAGACTCCTCCGCCGCATATTCCGCATGAATCATTCATGCAACTATTTTATAGCATTCCCATTTCAAAGTAAAACGATTTTAGTTCGCTTCCGGCTTCACCGGACCGATCACGTAGACCGTCTTGCCTTTCTTACGTCCAAAATTCAGGGCATGCTTCACACTGTCATAATACACATCAATTTTGTTGCCTTTAATGGCACCGCCTGTATCTTCCGCACGACGGAATCCCAGACCTTCGATATATACCCACCAGCCAATTGGAATGACTTTGGGATCAACCGCAATGGTGCGCCCTTCCGTTACACGAGTACCGGAAGCTGTTTTAGTTCCAATGCCAGGCTCTTCGGAAGAGTAGGCAGTCATGGATACATTTTTAAGTACTTTGGAGTATTTAAAAGAAGTCCCGGATACGGTAATCACTTTGCTGCCCGAGGCAGATGTTTTCTTCGAGTTCGTTGTTGTAGCCTTTTTGGTTGTTGACGTTTGAGCCGATACGGTCTGAATCTCAGGTTCTTTCACGACCGGTTTTGCTTTGGTGCCGACAGCGATCACTTTATCTACACGATTATTCGCGACAGATTTGCCGACCATTTTTTTGGAGACCAATTCTCCATCCTGAAATACCTTTTCGATATGCTGCACAATTGTGCCTTCTTTGCCGTTCACAACGACACGGTTATCCCCTTTGTACAAGCTAGGGTCAGCCGTTTTAATGACTTTGTAAGCGATCGGTTGCTCTACGTCCACTGTACGCTTTGTTACGCGCACTACACGGATCTTCATCTCCGGTTTGATCGCAGTTCCAAGCGCCGGATACACTTTATCATTACTTTCAACTTGAATACCTGATTTTTGAATTGCATCTTCTACCGATGAATCGGTTGTATACAGAGTCTTGGTGTCTCCGTCTGCCGTAATGTTAACTGGAACGGCCCGCTCAATAACGATTCGGTCTCCATCTGTTAACGCCCCATTCATGGACATGGATACCTTATCGTGAGGGCTGACTGTGATCGACTGCTCCTCCAGCATTTCCTGAAGCATTCCTGTACGAGTCTCTACCACCTGAGCTTTGCCATCAATAACCAGTGAAATTTGTTTCCCGGCCTGACCGTAAACGACTAACAAGATCATGATTGTAAGCGCAATTGAGAAAATCGCGATCAATGCCATTTGACGCATGTTCTCATGCTTCCACCGCAACGCGAAAGACTTACTGGATGATCGTGACTCATGGGTCTCTTCTGGTTGGAATGTGCCCACTTCTCCGTCCTCCTTCATAGCCTCGCCGTCTAAAGTAATGCATGATGTCTTTGACGTGACTATACCAAATTTTCTACAGAACACAGATTGGACCAACATAATCCGGTTCTGCACCATGAATCAATCTTCGCAACATGATGTCATCCTCCTGAATACCTACCGTATGATGACAATATTTCTTTTATTCAAAAACAAAAAAGCCAAAGAAAGAGTGTAAGAGGAACTCTTTCGTGGCTTCCGAATGATTTTGAATATCGGAAATTCATGCACGAGGTTGCCTCTCTTTTTCCGCTTGCGAGGTTAGCTGTCGGGTTCGGGCGAAAGAGAGCCGCCCTATCTTGGGTCACCCGCTCATGGCGGACGCCCTTGAATTCACCCCGAGACCCAAAGAAGAAATCAAATACGGCTTCGCAGTTCCCTTCGCTGCTTTTGGGTCAGCGAACGTTGCGCATCGGCCAAATACACCGATGTTTAAGCCCTATTGGTTCCCCCGCTCTCCGATAACGGAGACTCAGCGAGACTGATTCATGAAAGTAATGTTGTTTCATCGGAAAGTGTCCCTTTGTTCATCCCCCGAACATCTGTCCAATTTTCCGCACAACAATTCACTGAAAAGATGATATCCTGTTTTGATGCATGTTGTAAAGCGTTGATCAAGTACGTTTTTCTGAATATTTGGTTAAAATATTGTAATATTCTTGATTTATTTGGATCAAAGGGCAAATTACCTCCGCTTACCTGCCTTTTTCACCTCATTTGCTCGTTTTTTTAACGAATCCCAAATCGTTCCATGGCATTTTTGGTTGTTATTGCAGCAATTTCCTCCACCGAAATGCCTTTAATTTCCGCAGCTGCCTCTGCAACCAGACGTACATGCGCTGTCTCATTTCGCTTCCCACGATAAGGGTGCGGTGTCAAATATGGAGCATCTGTTTCAATGAAAAACCGGTCCATAGGAACCTTCTCCAGCACCTCTTTGGGTTGCTTTGCATTTTTGAATGTGATCGGTCCTCCGAAGGAGAGATGGAAGCCCATATCGAGGCAACTTTTTGCTGTTTCCCAGCTGCCCGAGAACGAGTGCATCACACCACCAACTTCGCCCGCCTTCTCTTCACGCAAAATTCTTATGATATCCTCATGTGCATCCCGATTATGGATGACAATTGGCATGTTCACTTCACGCGCCAAAGCAATTTGTTGTCGTAATACGCGATGCTGTATTTCTTTTGGTGAAGTATCCCAGTGATAATCCAATCCAATCTCACCGATCGCAACCACTTTTTCATGCTTGCATAAAGATGCAATCCACTCCAAATCGCCCTCCTGCATTGTGATCGCATCTACGGGATGCCACCCTACAGCTGCATATATAAAGTCATATGTTTCGGCGAGTTTCATTGTGGTTGGAATCGTCTCCCGGTTAAAGCCAATGTTGATCATGCGACCAACTCCTGCATCCACAGCACGCTGAATCATGTCCTCGCGGTCCTCGTCGAATTGTGGTGCATCCAGATGTGTATGTGTGTCGAACAGCATCATGTCTGTATCTCCCTTCATGTCGAAATAACGACTATCTTCTTTTTCAAAATCCAATTTGTAAAATTCAATAATTCAATGACTCATACATAAAACATTTTGGGTATCTGTGTATTACATCATTACGTTTGTTTCTTCACAACTACAATATATAGAAGATATACGGATATTCTGATCTATATATTGTTGATTTTGCTCATTCTGCCTACTTGCATTTACAAAATTATGTCGATCTACATATACTCCCCATTAAAGCAGATTACTGTATCATGAAAAATAGCTCTTTTAGAAAGTGTTTTGATATCGAAATTCTTCATCGGATTATACCCACATGATTACAAGAAATAGGGGCGTATATGTGACGGTAATTCGTGAATAATCGCATCCACCTTGTTTTGAGGGTAATACAAATGATGTTTCCCTCGGTGAAGCCCACTGATGGAACGGACAATGTCAGATACTTCTGACAACTCACGTAAATTGTCCTGTCGATCCAGAAGAAGAATCTGCTTATCTGTGGATTCATCCGGACGAAACACATCATACGGATTATCCGAAGGAAAATCAATTTCAAGATCATATTCGGGATCGAGGCCAGCCTGTACAAAAGCTTCCCGAATCTCTTCCATCATTGTCAAGTCGACCTGTTCAAGCTCTACATACTTATATAACTTGCGATCCATAAAACGTTCGCATAACTCACTTAGAACAGTATCGTCCTCCTTGCGCCACTGCGTAAATGCCGTCTGAATTAATGCTTCATCCAACTGCAAATATTCATCCACGGATAATTCTCCTTCAAATAATTGAGGGAGTGGATCAATCATGAAGCGGAATTGAAAACCATGTTGTAGGAGTGTTTTCGCTCGCTTGAATATTTGCCGCAATATAATTTCAGAACTACGAGTTACCGGATGGAAGTAAATCTGCCAATACATCTGATACCGAGACATTAGGTAATCCTCCACAGCATGCATGCCTGACTCCTTGACTACAATCCGCCCATGATAAGGACGCAGCATCCGAAGGATACGATCAAGGTCAATCGTGCCATAATTTACACCTGTAAAATAGGCATCCCTGAGCAAATAATCCATTCGGTCTGCATCAAGCGGACTGGTCACCAAGTTCACCACAATCGGCTTTTCATACGTTTTTTGAATGACAGACGCTACTTTCTCAGGAAAATCAGGAGCATACCGTCTTAAGATCGCCCCTACTTCGGTATCACCTGTAATAATGCGGCAAGTCCAATCTTCGTGATTCATGTCAAAAGCTTCCTCGATGGAGTGAGAGAATGGCCCATGCCCGAGATCATGAAGCAGAGCTGCACACAGAGCTACAATCTTTTCTTCCTTCGGCCAATCCGAATAATGACTTCTTTCAAATTGAGAGATGATCTTGCGTGTGATCTCATAAACACCTAGTGAATGTGAGAACCGACTATGCTCTGCTCCGTGAAAGGTAAGGTAAGAAGTACCCAGCTGACGAATCCGGCGTAAACGCTGAAATTCCGGGGTGTTAATTAACTGCCATATAACCGGATCTTGCACGTGGATATAATTATGTACCGGATCTTTGAATACTTTCTCTTCCGTTAAACGTTGTTCCATGTCGACTCACTCCTTTAATTTCTTTTATATTAACGCTTTGAGCTCTGCGATTCACCTAAGATTCGACACCGTATGACGAATTTTGTCGAATGAAGTAGTTTTGTCGTTTTCCAAATCGACAAAGCTGACATTGAGGTTTAAATGCGAAAAACAGCTTCCAATCCCTTACCACCAGTAACCTTGTGAAAAACAGCCTTAATTTTAAGCTAATTTTAAGGTTGACTGATTTGGGAATCGTTGGTATGATGAGTATCATAAAACATAAAATAATGTCGAATAATGACAAAGATAGTTAGCTGAGAGGAGCACTGATTATAATGATGAAATCAACAGGTATTGTAAGAAAAGTGGACGAACTGGGACGGGTAGTTATTCCAATTGAATTGCGCCGTACGCTCGGTATTGGTGAAAAAGATGCTCTGGAAATCTACGTTGACGGCGAGCGCATCATGTTGAAAAAATACGAGCCTGCTTGTATCTTCTGTGGTAATGCAGAGAACGTTACTTACTTCAAAGGTAAAATTGTTTGTAACGAATGTATTTCCGAAATCCCTGCACCTGTGACAAAATAAGAAAAACCAGGTATACTGGACTTATCTAAATTGTTATTTCTAACCTTTTTTAATATTCCTTAATGACCTTCCCGGTGTGAACCCCACCGCGGAAGGTATTTTTTTTGCCATGTTATGGGTTCCATTACCCAAAATGATTCTGTCACACGCGAACTGGGAGAGAACGATGAAATTTGTACGGAATTTTTTTTAGCCACTCTGCTCTTTTTAATATTCCACTAAGGTTGGATATAAGCTTCTTTTCAGGTTATGTTCCCCACAACAGAAGATATTTGGTTAGATTACTACTCGATTAATGCATTATATACATCACGCTTCGCCAGACCGCGATCGGTAGCCGTTTTTTTCATTGCATCTTTGCGGTTATGTCCTTCACCCTCATAATGGCTGACATGATCCGCGAGTGACATGAGCTGCCACCATGCTTCGCGCTCAGCCTTACGCTCCTCTTCCTTAATGCCTTCTACCAGCAAGCAGTACTCGCCAAGAGGTGGATGTTCTTCAAGCCAGTCTATGCATTCCCTCACAGTACCCCTTGCGAATTCCTCATGACGCTTGGTTAGTTCACGTGCCAGGACAATCGAGCGATCACCCAGAATTTCTTCGAGGTGGACTAATGTTTTCCGAATACGGTGAGGCGATTCATAAAATAACAAAGTCCCGTTGGATTCGTCAAAAGCCTCCAGCACTTTTCGCATGTCCTTTTTCTCCCGCGGCAAAAAACCGCCGAATGTAAAACGCTCCGTCGGTAATCCGGACACGATCAGAGCAGACAACGCAGCATTGGGCCCCGGGATGGGAATGACCGTTATTCCGGCTTCCAGTGCAAGCTGTACAAGGTCAGAACCAGGGTCCGAAATGGCTGGCAAACCGGCATCGCTGACAAGTGCCAAATTTTTTCCTTCTATTATATAGCGTATCAGTTCAGGTCCACTCGCCCCCTTATTATGCTCATGATAACTAAACAGCATCGAAGGTGTAATTTCAAAATGGGTAAGCAGCTTTCGGGTCTGGCGTGTATCTTCTGCTGCAATGATGTCACAACTCTGCAATGTCTTGATGGCACGGAAGGTCATATCCTCCAGATTACCAATGGGTGTTCCAACCAGATAGAGCTTGCCTGATCCTTCAGGCTGCTCCGCATAGCTTTTTTGAATATGCAAAGTCATCTAAAGCCCTCCTTTCGTAGTACGCTCAGCATATTGCTGACCATAGTAAATATCCATAATCTCTTCGCAGTATTTCCCCTCTTCATTGTAGACAATGAGTGGAGGAAGCATCCTAACTTCCGGTTTACCATCTTTCATTCCTTCAATTAACACCATGTTGGCTTCCAGATGAGCACGGGGATGTACCATCCGAATCCGTTTTGGTTCCAGCTTATATTCGCGCATGAGTGAGATAATCTCTGCAAGGCGCTGTGGACGATGAACCATCGATACTTTGCCGCCATTACGTACAAGTCGACTGCACGCCTGAATCACTTCTTCCAGGGTACATCCGATCTCATGACGTGCCATTGCCTGATGTGTGTTCATCTTGAGATCACTGCCATTCAGAGGCATGTATGGAGGATTAACCGTTATTGCATCGTATACAGCATGTCCTGTTTCTTTCACGAGTTCTCGCAAATCACCTTCACGAATCATAATCGATTCATCCAATGTATTTAATTGCACACTGCGACGCGCCATATCAGCCAAACGTGGCTGAATCTCGATCCCTTCCAGACTAGCCTGCGTACGCGTTGTAAGCAAAATGGGAACCACCCCGTTACCGGTACACAAATCAAGTACACGACCCCGTTTAGGTACGGAAGCAAACCGGGCTAATAATACGGCATCCATCGAAAAACTAAACACTTCATCACTTTGAATGATTCTCAGATCATGAGAGAGCAGATCATCAATCCGCTCTGACTCATGTAAAACAACTTCATTTGCTTTCATATGTTACGCTCATCCTCCGGTACTCTATATCTCATGTTCGTTTAGTTTAGGTTTATAACCTTGAAAAAAAACCGTAGGGGATCCCTACGGTCACTTCATTTATTCAAAAAAGACAGGCAGAACAGACAATCGCCCTCCGTCCGCAAATGTCCATAATAGACGTTGCAGATATGGAAGCCTTCGTGATACAACCGAGCCAGATTATCATACCCTTCACCCACAACATCCTCGCCTGTAGCCGGACCTGCTGGTCTTGCTACAGGAGCGAGTGCTGAGGAGATCGGCAGATCTGCCGGAGCCTCACGTTTGAGCAGTTTGCGTAACTGCTCATTCTCGATGGTAAGCCGCTGATTATCCTCAAGCAGCTCCTTCACAATCATTTTTAACTCTCCTAAATCACCGTGCAACTGACCCAGTTGGGTTTCCATTTCATGAATGTGCGTAAACAGATTTTTCTTTTCCAAGTTTCCACCCCGAAGCAACCTTTATGGTTTACTTGATAACGACGTCATCCAGCGGAAGTTCTTTGACTTTACTGATGTCGAACAGTTGAACATGGACTGTGCGGCTACCGGCATTAATTCCGACAACTTTTCCTTCACCCAATGAGGTGACGACCAATTTGCCTACAGCTGGCAGTTCTTCTCTCACACTTTCATAGTTATCATGCTCAAATTTCAGACAGCACATGAGTCTTCCGCACAACCCTGAAATTTTCGTCGGATTCAGTGACAGGCTCTGATCTTTAGCCATCTTGATTGATACCGGCTCAAAGTCTCCCAGCCAGGAAGAACAACACAACACACGGCCGCAAGGTCCGATTCCGCCAAGCATCTTCGCTTCATCACGTACACCAATCTGTCTCAGCTCGATTCGTGTCCGGAATATGCTTGCCAGATCCTTGACCAGCTCCCGGAAATCAACTCTTCCTTCAGCTGTAAAATAAAATATAATTTTATTGCGATCAAACGTAAATTCCACATCGACCAGCTTCATTTTGAGGCCATGGTCTTTGATTTTATTTAAACAAGTACCGAATGCTTCCTTCGCTGCACGCTTGTTCTCATCAACCACACGGGCATCTGTATCGCCCGCAACGCGGATGACTTTCTTCAGCGGCAACACCACATCGGACTCGCCCACTTCCTTCTTACCTACGACAACCTTACCGTACTCAACCCCCCGCGCTGTCTCCACGATAACGCAGTTTTCTTTCTCAATGGGAAGGTCCAGGGGATCGAAGTAATAAATTTTGCCCGCTTTTTTGAAACGGACACCCACTACACTGTACAAAAAATTAACCCCCTTGTAAGCCAACCCCACTTCGTCTGAAGCCCCGTCTTCTTAGGGAACCGGCCGAAGTTATAACCGTTTGCATATGATTGGAGCTAACTTTGCCCTCTCCCAGTCTTATGCCAAACCGATCAAAAATTGCTCCAGACAAAGCTGGCCATTGACGTTGAAACGCAATTTTTTTCTGCATGCTGCGGCCATATCCATATAGGAGACCCACTGCTCTGTGCTGCGGGTATGTGCCAACTGAGATAACATGTCTAACTGATCTATAAAAACGATATGTTCATGCCTATCGTACTGAACATACAGCATGTCCCTAAACCATAGATGGAACAAACTGAGTAACATGTCCAGGTGTTCAGAGAATCCGGTTTTAAAAAGCTTCTGCTGTGCAGAGATCAATGATGTACTTCCTCTACCCAGGGACTCCTTCCCTAATTGTAACATTACGTTTCTAATTTCTGCAAACCAATTCTGCTGGAGAATTTCTCTACATGCTTCCAATCCTGACGCTAAATGGACGGCAGAGCGAGCCAGATTGGCAGGGTGCCCTTCCTCGATCAGAGATTGCAGCATCTCTTCCGGATTCAGTGCGCTGAAGGGCACCAATTGGGAGCGTGAGCGGATTGTTGGCAACATGGCCTGTCCATTATCTGTAATCAGGATGCCGACTGCTGGTACCTGCGGTTCCTCCAGAAATTTGAGCAAACTGTTTGCTGCCTGCACCGTCATTTTCTCGGCTTGTTCTATAATATATACTTTGGGATGTCCAGCCTCGGATCGGTATGAAAAAATACGCTGCAGATCCCGGATTTGATCTATTTTAATGTTGTTTCCATCTGGTGCAAGCATGGTTAGATCCGGATGGTTACCGTGATCCACCTTACGACATTCAAGACACTGCCCACAAGCGTCATCTTCAAGCTCTGTACAGAATATTGCCTTGGCAAAGGTAATTGCCGTCTTCCGTTGCCCGCTACCGGCTGGACCGCTAAACAAATACGCATGGCTTATTGCCTTACGTCTCAAACTGTTTTGTAACATTTGCTTGGCCGCTTGTTGACCCATAATTTGTTGAAAGGACATACTTCCTCCTCAGAAGCTTAAATTAATAAGCATCCCCCGAATTTCGCCTACTTGTTGTAATAGAGAGATTTTTCCTTCTTCTGTATCCAGCAATTCATCAGCCATGGATAACAGAGCGGAGTCAATTTCATCAATCAGCTTATACCGCTTGCCTCTGCCACGACGATCCCAACCCCTTGTCTCTTTCATGGATACACCGCGACGAACGGTCTCTTCCAGGAACCTTTTAACAAGTTGCTTATACGCCTTCAGTTCACGAATCGTCATGGAGCGTGCCAAGCGATCTCCCTGAAGCTGGATTTCACTAAACCGGCGATTCAGTTCAGCTTGTGAGGCCCGTTCTCCCTGGTGATTCATCATATCAGAGAAATTTTTGGATTGAACCGGTTTGGAACCTGAATCAGTAGAACTGATCCCGCTCTGAATCGGTCTGAATCCAGGATTGATTTTCATGGATACGCCCGCTTTCTATCTTAGTTAGCCAATCGCCCATCAGCACAGTGCGCGTTGCGCCTGTGCGTGAGAATGAGGCTTTTATATATGCTGATCACACTCTATATATAATGGTAGATATACATCACCATCAAGGACTTGTTCTTTGTAGTCAACCTCTTTCCGAAATGAACCATTCCCCAGCTGGGAAATGCTCATCCGGAAAGAGTATGCTGATTCTTCTCATCAAGAAAGGCGTTCCGTAAGTGGCACGCACGAACTCTGTTAACTCTTCTTGCATCCATCGTTTCCAACATGCTATCAATCATGAAGGACCCTCATGAGATCCATGCAATAGGTTTAATTAGAAATGTTCGAAGCGATCTACCGGGAGAACAAATACAGTAGCTCCGCCTACTTGAACTTCAACAGGTAGCGGCAGGTAAGAGTCGGTTGTTCCACTCATCGGTGTGACCGGAGTCACGAGCTGTTCACGAACCTTACAGCTGCTGCGAATGACGTTCATTACAGATTCGACTTGACCATCATCGACACCGATCATAAACGTCGTGTTGCCTGCCTTCAAAAATCCGCCCGTACTGGCAAGCTTCGTTGCCCGAAAGTTTGCTTTGACCAATGCGCTGGATAATCGGTTGCTGTCTTTATCCTGTATAATCGCAACAATCAGTTTCATCCTGCATAACCTCCTTTAGAATAAGCACCTTTATCAAATGCCCTGTCTATATATTAGACAATTACTCGTCAAAATCCTTCAAAATCCCTGTCTCCAGCGACAAAATCATTGCTGCCAAGACATCCTCCTGCTTCATGGAAGCATCGATAACTCTGATTCGTTCCGGGAACTGCTCTTTTAATAGGAAGTAACCCTCTCGCACTTTACGGTGAAACTCCAGATTTTCCAGATCCAGACGGTTTACTTCGCGGCCATCATGAGCATCGATCCGGGCAAGCCCCACTTCAGGCTCAATGTCCAGATATAAGGTCACATCCGGCATGAGATCACCAATCGCAAAACGGTTAATGGCCCATACATTCTCTATCCCGAGTCCACGGGCGTAGCCTTGATAGACCAGACTGCTATCGACAAATCGGTCACAGATGACTGCTTTTCCAGCTCTCAGCGCAGGCTCTACTTTCTCCGCCAGATGCTGGCTGCGTGCAGCTGCATACAATAGCGCTTCGGTTCGAGCATCCATTGCCGTATGGAGAGGGTCCAGAATAATTGAACGTATTTTCTCCGCAATCTCAATTCCACCAGGCTCTCGCGTAACTACGTAAGGTATACCCCGTTCTTCAAAATAAGAACCTATTCTACCGATCATCGTTGTTTTACCGGAACCCTCTCCCCCTTCCAGCGTAATGAATTTACCTCTGCCCTGCATATGCTTCCCTGCTTTCTATGTCGATAATTGCATCTATTGCTGCTGTAATTGAATATGCTTAGACCCTCTTGCTACAAGATATGATATCTCCCGCCCAGAGGTGTATAGCTACAGCTATATCGGTACGTATTAATAACACCAAGATCATACAAGCTTGTTTCTTTCTATCATACTATAGGTCAGCGGTTACTCCAACATGAACAACAAAGTAAAGCGTTCAACCGTAGATAATCCATACCCATAATGGAAGCATAATTGATCCGGCAATGGCACTGACAATCATGGAAACTGAACTGAGGGCTACCGCATTCTCTCCATATTCAAAAGACCTTGCCATGCCGAGGGCATGAGATGCTAAACCCAGTCCAATCCCATAGGCATGTTTACTGCGGACTTTGGCCCATTTCAAGAGCATCGGCCCCAATAATATCCCTGAGAATCCTGCAATCATCACAAACAGCGATGTAAATGAGGCATTCCCTCCAACCTGATTAGCGAGTTGAATAGCCACAGGAGTTGTCACTGATTTTGGCAATAAAGCGATGACCATCTCTTGAGGATAACCAAGCAGAATGGCGATTAAAGCACCTGTGGAGACACCTGTAATACTGCCTCCGATTGTTCCACCCACAATTGGAATGATATTTTGCTTCAGCACATGCAGATGTCTGGACAAGGGAAAAGCGAGAGATACAACTGCTGGACCCAAGAGCTCCTGTATCCATTTGCCACCCAGCATGTACGTATCCAGCTTTATACCGGAGATCACCAAAATCAGGATCAGTATGGCAGTCGTTGTGAGTACAGGCATAAGTATCGGCCATTTCAGCCTTTTATATAGACGATTGGCTGGAATATATACAGCGATGGTTAGCGCGATCATTCCAATTCCGAGGATGAATGCTGACAAGTGATCGCCTCCTTTTTGCCTGAATGAGACGATCTCCATGTCATAAGCCACTCACTTAATTTGGCAGATATCAGACATGTGATTAATGTGCTAACGATCAAACCCAGAACCAATAACAAGGTGTTCGCTCTAAAAAAATCAAAATGATTAATAATGCCCACAGTTGGCGGGATGAACAACAATTGCAGATGAGATTGAAGCCACGTCGACCCTTCTTCTCCCCAGCTCATTTTGATCCATCCCAGTTGAATGGCGACAAACAATACCAGCATGCCCACAATACTTCCTGTTAACGGCAGATGTAGTACAGCTTGAATCAAGTTTCCAATCCAATAAAAACCGTACATCAACAAAACTTGCAGGACTATTCCTGTATATTTTTTTAGCGGAATACCCAAAGTGTTCCCTTCTTTCTTATGTCTATCTGTATAAGTTGAACTAGAGCGTGTCTTCAAACTGAACGTGTCTGGAGCAGGGCACGGAGCGGGAGCGCTAACGACCCTGTGACGTCTTATTCAGCGATTTGAAGCGCCCGCAGCAATCTAAGGAATCTGTAACACGCTATATTGGAATAACCATCCGTTTACAGCGTGTTTGTTAGGTGAATTTGGTTAATAACGTGTCTCAGGTTCCTTACAAAATAAAAGGAGGACTCGAAGGCTAAATAAGACGTCATCGGTTCCTTGGAAAGTCGTCTGGACAATTCGTCAGGATCAGCAATCCCTGACTTCAAGCTGTTGGACCCTTATATCCTTCAACGTATTGCATGCCTGAGTTTGAAGACACACCCTAGCAACTAGATTAATGACCAAGAGACCCTCACATGTGTAGGGTCCGGTATCGCTATCCTTATTGGTCATATTGCCTACCTATTGGTGAATGCAATTCAGATCTTCATGTGTTCCCTTCATTCCTTCATAACCTTCAATGACTGTAGAGATGCATCGGATACCCCATGAAACTTTGCACCCTCATCCCGCAGGAGTTGTATACGTGCCACCATCGATAGACTAATACGTTCACCCAGATATACAAGCGGAATCCCTGGAGGATACGGAACTACCATCTCAGCTGATCGACAACCCGCGCTTTCTTCTATCGGGACATTGATCGTATCCGTCTCCACAATCGGTTGCAGTGTAAAGGAAATCGGTTCCGAGTAGCGAGTTTTTTCTTGTAAATTGTTCCACGTGGAAATATAATGCGCCGAATCTTTCGCAAGCCGATGAGATGACTCTGCATTGGATTGGATCTGCTCATGCCCAACGGCAGAGCTGATATGGTGTAAAGCCTGCAACAGGTGCTGAGCATCTTGCACCGTTGAGCCCAGGCTGAAGAGCAAGACGACGTACCGTTCGTCGCTCATCTCAGGCACACAGCCGCACGCTTCCAGCTGCTGCTGTAGCCCATAACCGCTCAGCACCCCTGTGCCGTCATAGATGACGGCCTTGAATGGGTCCTGAGCGGTATACCCCGCGGCAGATGGCATCGCCGCCGCGGTCAAGCCCTCCCGTGTCTGCTGCGCAGCGGACACGGACATGCCAGCCGGCTTCGCTGTTCCGGCTGGCGGTTCTGGCTGCAGCGGCTGTGCAGGCTGCAGCAACTGGAAGCGCGGCAGCTCCGCGAGGCCGCGCTTAAAGGCATTCACGGCGGCGAGCCCCGCCGTGAATGTGTTCGCGCCCTGCACATGCAGCAGCCGGCGCGCCAGATCAAGCGAAGCCATCACCGGGTATGATGGGCTTGAGCTTTGCACCATGGCCAGGCGCTGCCTTAACAGGGACCGGTTTAACCGTGGTCCCTGAATGTGCAGCATGGCACCCATGGTGAAGGCCGTCAGCATCTTATGTGTCGACTGCACGACACCGTCTGCTCCGCATGACAGTGCAGAGACAGGCAGCTCCGGATGCTGCCCATAATGCGCGCCATGCGCTTCATCCACGAGCAATGGCATGCCAGCGGCGTGGCATACCTCGGCTATGGGCGTAAGATCAGCGCCCATGCCGTAATAATTGGGCAAAGTGACTAATACACCCTTTGCCTCAGGATAGGACTGGACAGCAGCCTGCACCGTCTCCACAGACGGCATGACCGCAAGTCCAGACGCAGGATCGACCCACGGCTCCAGAAATACAGCTCTTGCTCCTGCCAGCATTAACCCGTGAATAACGGATTTGTGCACATTCCGTTGCACCAGCACAATACTGTTTGGCTCATCACACACAGTTAGCAATAGAGACAAATTACCTGCTGTACTTCCTCCCACAAGGAAGAAACTCTCCTCCGCTCCAAAACAATCTGCCGCAAGCTTCTGTGCTTCCTGGATTACACCTTCCGGATGGTGCAAATCATCGGTGCCCGTAATCTCCGTAACATCCATCTCCATCATCTCCAGAAATGAACGCACCGGTACCAGTTCTAATTCCGAGTGAGCCCCTTCAACGCTGAGTCGTTCCACGCTCTCCAGATCAGCCCCATGTTCATCCACCGAACTGAAACGCTCTACCTTTTGGTTAAAACTCTTTCCTCCATCATTCTGGATCTCTCTGTTATGCGGGTATTCCTCATTGACGATATCCTTAACTGGAGGTTGCCCTGCTTCTGCTTGTTCTACCAAATGTTGATAAGCTTGTCCATTCTTATGCCCAGGCACATGAAAAGAACGCTGCTTCGAATCACGATACTCAAGCAACGCTTCATATAAAGGGGCTCTACTTGATTTATTTTTATGATCCATGAAATAACCATCCTGTACATATATAATGTGCGCCCTATGCGCTCCAAAATTCTTCCTAATCCAAGGAAAGCATTTCTTCCCCATCTCCACACGCTCTACTGCAAATGATCTATACCATTATATCAGCATACGCCTTCCCAAGATGGCATACAAGACAATCTCTCCTCTTAAAAACAGAAAAAGGCCCATTGGGCCTCTATACACATCAGCATCGTTACAATGTGATGTTTCGCTTCTACTTCTATTAGCAACATTTATTATGCGTTTTTTTGTACCCAAATTTGCTTCATTTGATGAATAAAATAATTGTACTTGGCATCCTGCGCGTCAGTATGAACCATTTCTGCTTCACAAGTGTCACATATGAATTCAGATACAATAAAAATGCCTTCTCTTTTTCTTTGCTCGCAGATAATACATGTGTGTTCGGCATGTTCTTCCATGAACCATCCCACCTTGTTTTACGTTTACTATCAGTATTGCACAGTTTCTATTATTTTAAACATTTTCATAGTGCTTTCTTTCTATAAAATATATATATTCGCCCACCCCCTCTTGGGTGTCTGTACCGAAAAATACATTCATTCTCCCTACAAGAACATTCACCTGCTTATGTATATACAGTTATCCTACATTCCATCGCATTTACCTCTACATCACGTATCCCTTGGCCTGACTCAAACTTATATTTAATTTCCTTAAAAAAACTTGGAATCCCAGCCGATATATAATACATGATAACGATATCAAAGCCTGACAGTCCTTGTATTCGGGAGTATACTGAGATAAGCTCCGTCGAATCTCAATATCTTGTACAATCGTTATGGCGTGAGATACAAGGTTCATATATACATACATGTATGATTCATTCCCTTTTACTCGTGTAAGAAAAACGAATACCTAACCACACAAACGTGAATCCGAAGGAGGATATATAATCGTATGATCGCCGAACCGGAGAATAAAGCAACATTTTATCAATACCGGCTTCTGAAAAAAAAGGCTATCGCCCGCAGTGTCATTTACAGCTATCTGTGTCTGCCGGTCATCATGCTCTTATTCAATCTACTCGCATTCTCCTGGACTGGCCTCTTCTTTTTTGTACTGGCAGGTCCAATCACCATCTGGATTCATTATGTCATCGCCAGAACCATATTGCTTCTGGTCCGTACCTCTTACGCCAAACGCTGGCGCTGGAATATGCGTATGCCCTGGTTAGGTTATATCCCTGATCAGCATTTTAGCTTCCGTATGTTTGTCCGGGTACACCTTAACATGAGCTGGATTGGACTATGTATCATTACAGTATGTTTGATATGGTCGCCATTGTCCTTCACCCTCTCGCTGATCTTCTGGCATTTGTGGTTGCTGGGTCCTCGCTTGTATGTTGTAATGGTACTCTCCCGTGAGCGCAAAGACGGACTCATCAAATTGAATGAACAAGATGTCTCATATTATCTGCAATAACACTCCCTCATTTATGCAATACTCAATGTACCTTACTTACTTGTAATACATAACCGCTGAGCCCTTCGAATAATCTGATGCAAAAACATAATCGTGTATCGTTCCTCATATGCGCAAATAAAGGTTATCCACTGTGGATAACCTTTATTTATTGTTCCCTTCTCATCCATTATCCACAGCATGGGCATAGTTAAATGAGTTATCCCCACTCGTGGCTCCGTTCTTCTCCTCTTTTCCTCCCGCTGCTCCATATCCTCATAACCCCAGATATCTCGTAGATCTTACACCTTTAAGCGATCTCTCACTCAGTCTCAGCTCTATCCCCCTTATGGTCGCTTCCATCAGCCTTTCATTACCTCAATACCTTTATGCAACTTATATCTCTCCCCCTCTACTTTTAGCGCTCTACACTCCCCTATGCTTCAAGCACAAATACCACCTATACGTGAACATAAGAAGCTGCTCCATTCCTTCTGAACCTGTATGACCTCTGATCCACCATACGTGATAGCTTCTCCGATCATTACTAAAACCTAATTCGCCAAATAACAAAAAGCCCCCGATCAAGTACACGGGAGCTTACTATATATAAGGAACATCACAGCGTTAATTAATCATACCAAACCATACCTGAACCAGCTCAATCATCTTCAGCCAATGATTTAACTGTTGTTTGAGTAGCATCATTTCTAGGAACCATTAGTGTAAAGGAACCATCATGTACTGCTAAATGCACAGTATGTCCTTCCTTTGCAAATACACGCAAGGTACTGGATTCATTGGATGTACCCTTGGCTTGCCTCTCTGTCCAACCCCAGCTTTTAATCTCGTCTAGATATACCTCAGGCAAGCTAGTACTCTCACTAATACCAGATAGCGTATATCGAACATAATCCATATCCGAATTATTTTCAGACTGGTCAGATTTATTCGCTACTTTCGGCACCGGAAAACTCTTCTCGTTCACCGCACCTTCATATGAAGTCCATACAGATCCTGAAGCTTCACCGCATCCTGCTAGAACAACGGTCAGACAAAGCAACAGAAATGATTGTAGTCCAAGTCTCCGCCAACTTAACACACACACCCTCCTTTTCACAGCTGCACATTCCAGCTCTGTGGTCAGGTACTTTTAGCATATTTAACATAGTCCTATTATACTGGTTTTGCCGCTGTTATCCGTAACAAAAATGTTACCTTCCAGTATCGATCATGTCAGAGCTTCCACTTATCATATTTAATCCTTATAAACAAATAAAAACCACCACCGAATAACATCGGCAGTGGTTCTTTGCTTGGCGGCGTCCTACTCTCCCAGGACCCTGCGGTCCAAGTACCATCGGCGCTAGAGGGCTTAACGGTCGTGTTCGGGATGGGTACGTGTGGAACCCCTCCGCCAT
>NZ_LELF01000007.1:0-386 GCF_001029205.1 Paenibacillus sp. VT-400
TACCGCAGTCAGAATGATCAGCATATCGGCATCAATCATTTCTGCTAAACGGGCGCTGGCCCAGTCTTTATCGATAACCGCGCTGGCACCACGCAGATGGTTACCTTCACGAATAACAGGGATACCACCACCGCCAACGGTGATCACCACCTGACCTGCATCTACCAGAGCTTTAACCGTTTCTTTTTCAATGATATCAACCGGTTTTGGCGAGGCAACAACACGGCGATAGCCGCGACCAGCATCTTCTTTCAGAGTGTAACCCTGTTTTGTCAGTTGCTCTGCTTCTTGCTCGGTAAAGAACGAACCGATCGGCTTGGTCGGGTTGAGGAATGCCGGATCGTTAGCGTCGACTTCGACCTGAGTAACCAGCGTTGCTACAGGTT
>NZ_LELF01000070.1:0-392 GCF_001029205.1 Paenibacillus sp. VT-400
CGTTGCAGCAAAGAACTTCTATCGTCCTCGTAATGCAGCCGTCTTAAAGCAATACAGTCATGTATTTAAATCACTAAAACTGGTTACGATTGATAAAGAAGTTGGAGGCTGGACTAAGGTGCAGAAGCAACACTGTGACAATGGCGGTATCTTTGACCAGATCGTAAAAGCGAACAGTGCAAAATAAAGTCTTATAAATGCAGCGTTAATGGCCTTATTTAATAAGGCCATTCTTGTTTCATATACTTACTTATCCACTTATCTTTTATTTTCATATAAAATTCGTTTTTAATTATTTTTTATGCATAAAGAATAAGTTTATTCTTCACTCATGTTACAAAACGTGTAAGAGTTTGAGGTTCACATGAGCATTACAACAAAATTAAAAATTG
>NZ_LELF01000071.1:0-399 GCF_001029205.1 Paenibacillus sp. VT-400
TGAGAAAATCTAACCTGTCCTCATTATTTTTTCATGACTAAACGCTATGCATTAAGAGATGATCAGTGGGAGCAGATTAAGGATCTGTTACCTGGACGAGCGAGTACTGTTGGAGTAACTGCCAAAGATAACAGGCTATTTGTTGAAGCAGTATTGTATCGGTATCGTTCAGGTATTCCATGGCGAGACTTACCCGAACGCTTTGGGGATTTTAGAGTTGTGCACACTCGCTTTAGCCGTTGGGCTAAAGCAGGCGTATGGCAGAAAGTTTTTGAAGTGCTATCACATGAAAGTGATAATGAATATGCCATGCTAGACTCAACCATTGTGCGTGCTCATCAACACAGCGCCGGAAAAAAAAAGAACAGGCAATCGGACGCAGTAAAGGTGGTTTAAGTA
>NZ_LELF01000072.1:0-548 GCF_001029205.1 Paenibacillus sp. VT-400
AACAGCCACCAGAAATTTTCAATCACTGGGGCGAAAAATGGATTCATTTTGTTGGGTCAGATTTTTATTAGGATAGAATATATCTTACTTATTTTGTTCAATATTTAACAGGATTTCCTTGCGGTCCAGTCCACCTGCAAAACCCACCAAAGCGCCATTGGCTCCAATCACACGATGGCATGGAGCAATAATCGAAATCGGATTGCGACCGTTGGCAGCCCCCACGGCACGAACCGCTTTCGGATTGCCAATTTCCAGGGCAATATCACGATAGGTTCGAGTTTCTCCATAAGGAATATTCAGCAAGGCCTGCCAGACACTTTTCTGAAATGGTGTACCAGCAAAATCGAGTGGCACATCAAAACAGCTACGTTGACCAGCAAAATATTGTTCCAACTGCACTTTAGTCGCAACCAGAACAGGATGCTCAGGATCTTCCACTAAAGTTGCCAGCTTTACCCGGTTCGGCGTTTCACAATCCCAGAGCACCGCAACCAGTGCCTCAGTACTGGCGACCAATCGCAATTGCCCTACAGGTGAATCCATAT
>NZ_LELF01000073.1:0-683 GCF_001029205.1 Paenibacillus sp. VT-400
AGGCTATTTTTTTATTTGGCTTGTTCTTTGAAAAGTTTTACTTTATTTTCCTCCAATTACTACAAATGAAGAAGATTATTATGGAGACTTTGATATAGAGTTTTCTAATTTCTGGACAAATAGCAATTACTACTGCATGTTTACAGGGTTTAAATCCTATCCAAACTCAGTATATCCAAAAATACTTTATGATAATAAATATGATAAAGCTCGAGAATATATGCAAGAGTTAAAGAAACGTGAGGATAATCTCTTGGAAAGTTTACCAAGTACTTATGAATACCTAAAACATCTACACAGTAGAAAATAATATGGAACTTTATACAATTATTTTGTATAGTTTTTTTTGCTTTATAGGGGCCATTTTACCTGGCCCTACATCTTTATTGGCCTTAAATCTAGGTCTTAATAATTCTATAAAAGCTGTTTTTCTAGCTAGTATTGGAGCAGCGATAGCTGATTTTCTGATTATTTGTGCTATTGGTTTTGGACTAAAACAAATAATTGATGATTTTCCTATAATTTTTGAGGTAATAAAAACTCTAGGATTTTTCTACTTAATTTTTATCGCGTATATGATATGGAAATCAGAAAACAGTATTTCTGAACATAAAGATGATACTCATAATATATATAGATTACCTATAAAAGGTTTTTTAACAGCAATTTCTAATCCTAAAGTA
>NZ_LELF01000074.1:0-528 GCF_001029205.1 Paenibacillus sp. VT-400
AACGGCAAAAAATACAGTGACCTGGTGAATGGCTGCGCCTTATTAGCACAATATTTAAGGGGTTGTTTTTGGCAAAATGGATAAATATTCAGGTCGGATGATCCCGTTTAATGCCGTATAAGGTACTTTTAATTCTACCATCACACTTGTGGACTTGCTCAACTCACCTGCTGGATAAATCAGTACCAAGCCTTGACTGTCAAAATAATAATTATCACTTAATTCCAATTGCTTTGATGTTACTTGGGCACGATCCAACCAGTCTTTGTTTTCTTGATACAAGCTTTGTTTTAACTTTTCTTCAGTATTGCCCAGCATAATTTGATAAAGAGCCAGACGTTTCTTTTGCTTAAGGTCCAGATTGACGTATTCAGTATGAGATTGTGGCTGTGCTGCACGTCTAGGCTGATGAGCAGTTTTGAATATAAAAGTCACCAGATGACCATGCTGATTCAGGTAACTGATCTGAATGGAACGCTGCTCAAAAGATTTTGACTGATCCTTTGCTTTGATTTTATCACTGCTTAC
>NZ_LELF01000075.1:0-393 GCF_001029205.1 Paenibacillus sp. VT-400
CAAAGAAGGTGGTGTAGTTAATACCTGCCCCAACGTAAGGACGGAATTTGCTGCTGGCATCACCAAAATACCACTGCGCCATCAGTGTTGGTGGCGGATGATGAACGGTTGCAATATCGCCGGTCGCCCGGGTGCCGATTTTATGGCGGAACGGCGTCGCTGCCAGTAATTCCACACCAATGTTGTCGGTCGCCATATAAGTAAACGTAAGGCCCAGTTGCGTGTTATTGGTCACGCTGAATCCACCCAGACTTCCTAACGTACCACCAGCACCTTCTGTTGGACGTACGGTTGCAGAACCTGCACGCATAAAAAATTCGCCTGCTTCATGCGCAAAGGCACTGCCAGAGAGAAGAGTTGTTACTGCCAAAGCCGCCACTGTTAACTTTTTCA
>NZ_LELF01000076.1:0-242 GCF_001029205.1 Paenibacillus sp. VT-400
ACGGTCGCAAGACTGAAACTCAAAGGAATTGACGGGGACCCGCACAAGCAGTGGAGTATGTGGTTTAATTCGAAGCAACGCGAAGAACCTTACCAGGTCTTGACATCTGAATGACCGGTGCAGAGATGTACCTTTTCTTCGGAACATTCAAGACAGGTGGTGCATGGTTGTCGTCAGCTCGTGTCGTGAGATGTTGGGTTAAGTCCCGCAACGAGCGCAACCCTTATATTTAGTTGCCAGCA
>NZ_LELF01000077.1:0-386 GCF_001029205.1 Paenibacillus sp. VT-400
ATGTTGATCGAACGACTTAAGTTTGTCACCGCTTAACCAACAGGAACAACAATATGCGTGATCAAGGGCGTTTGGTGGAATGGTTTGATGAAAAAGGCTATGGATTTATTCAACCGAATGATGCAGGCAAGGAACGTGTGTTTCTGCACATTAAGGACTTTGCACGCCCTGGTCCGCGCCCGATTGTTGGTTGTGCCTTGGATTATGCCGTGATTCTGGATGATCAGGGCCGTTATCGTGCTCAGCAGGTGACTTATCTCAAAGCTGCCCAGATCAAGGCGTTGACGGCTAAACAGAAAACTAGCATAAATAATAAAAAAGAAAAATTGCAGCCGATGCAAATCCTCTGTGTGGGATATATTCTGGCGCTTGTGGTACTCAGTTTC
>NZ_LELF01000078.1:0-370 GCF_001029205.1 Paenibacillus sp. VT-400
GAAGATTCCAGTAAGTTTAAAAGTTTTGTCGGTGGCATGGGCTTCGGCTACAAAATTATGTATGACGAAGTACCGCCAGGCACGAAACCTTTCGATGAAGCGAATAAATTAGTCTTTGCTACCGGCCCATTAACTGGATCTGGTGCCCCCTGTAGTTCTCGCGTAAATATCACCTCACTTTCTACTTTTACCAAAGGAAATTTAGTCGTCGATGCCCATATGGGTGGCTTTTTTGCAGCGCAAATGAAATTCGCTGGATACGACGTCATTATTATCGAAGGGAAGGCGAAATCACCGGTATGGCTGAAGATTAAAGATGACAAAGTTAGCCTGGAAAAAGCCGATTTCTTATGGGGAAAAGGGACGCGCG
>NZ_LELF01000079.1:0-393 GCF_001029205.1 Paenibacillus sp. VT-400
AAACAGTTCCGCACCTAGATACTTTCGGCAATTATTCGGAGTATTTGAGGTGACAATTGCCAGGCGAACTCCCTGCTGTTTGAGATGGTGAAGTAGATCCGCAATGCCTTCAAATAATTCTGGAGTCTTGCCACTACGACGCATCTCCCGTTTACAGTCATACATTAAGCGAAAGGTCTGAAATATTGACAGGTTGAGTGCCTGACGGATCTGTCGTGGTGGTAAAGCTCTTAAATGCTCGACCTGATCTTTATGCATCAATGCATAGCGATATTTACCGGCAAAGCAATTCAGCAATTCGATAAACTGTTCAAAGGAATCAACCAGAGTACCATCTATATCAAAAATGACCAGTTGATACGGTACAACGCGATTATTTAAAAAAGCCATAAG
>NZ_LELF01000008.1:0-369 GCF_001029205.1 Paenibacillus sp. VT-400
GGGCCACTGGCGTACAAATCCTGCTCCAACAGATTTTCTGACACAGGCAGGCCGTGTGCGCGGTAGCTGACCGGGCTGAACTTCCGGGAGGCCTTTGCCCTCAGTCCCTGACGGCGCAGGCTTGCCGCCACGGTTTTTACGTTAAAGGGGTAACCCTGAGCACGCAGTTCATCCGTCAGGCGTGGGGCACCGTAACGCTGTTTTGACCGGGTAAAAGCCGCGAGGACAACGCTGTCGCAGTGTTGGCGGAACTGCTGACGCGTGCTTATCCTTGTCCGCCGCTGACACCACGTATACCAGCCGCTGCGGGCCACCCGGAGCACGCGGCACATTGCTTTGATGCTGAACTCAGCCTGATGTTTTTCAATA
>NZ_LELF01000080.1:0-223 GCF_001029205.1 Paenibacillus sp. VT-400
GATCAAAGCTTGCTTACAGCTCCCCGAGGCAGTTTCGTTGTTCGCCACGTCCTTCATCGGCTCCTAGCGCCTAGGCATCCTCCGTGTGCTCTTAGTAGCTTAACCATTTTGTTCCGGTTTCGGTCGCTCGCTTCCCTTGTTTTGCTTGCGCAAAGCCAAAAGTCGCTCTCACCCGATACCATCACAAAAGCAATTTAACTACCTTTATACACTTGACTTGTTT
>NZ_LELF01000081.1:0-370 GCF_001029205.1 Paenibacillus sp. VT-400
TATTATCCAGTGGACAGATGGGAAAGCATTAATTGCCACAGGTAGCCCATTTACACCCGTCAATTATCAGGGAGAGATTTATAACATTTCGCAATGTAATAACTCCTATATTTTCCCTGGGATTGGATTGGGTGTAATTGCATCTGGAGCGAAGCGAGTGACCAATAATATGTTAATGGCCTCAAGCAATGCATTAGCTGAATGCTCACCAAAATTGAAAGATCCCAAAGCCGATTTGTTGCCTGAATTGGATCAGATTCAGCAAATTTCCAAGGTGATTGCATTAAGAGTTGCGCAAGCGGCAATACAAGATGGGGTGGCTCCTCAGGCAACTATAGAAACGTTGAAAGAAGCAATTGAAGCGAATTTC
>NZ_LELF01000082.1:0-392 GCF_001029205.1 Paenibacillus sp. VT-400
TAATAATATTGATATTTTTGTTGAATTTTACTGTTTTATCTCTTGAAATCTTGCCAGAATAAAAATATTAAAGCTTTAAGTATGAATTAACTTATAAGATAGACAGTAAGTTATTGAATCTAATGAAATAATATTATATTTCTTAATTTTTATCAAAATTAAAATATAATATTGTTTGATAACATAGATTTAAATTTACCAAATTTTGATCTTTTTAAAAATTTAATTTTCTTCATGAGACAGTATTAAGATAGGTAAACTTATAAATTTACATAGTTCAACAAAGCACATAACTATATTTAAACTAATGCTTTTTAGATCAAAAAATAAGTAAATTTTGAGAATTAAAGAAAAAATATGAAATATTTTCTCACACTTTATACAACGCAATA
>NZ_LELF01000083.1:0-488 GCF_001029205.1 Paenibacillus sp. VT-400
TCTGGTTTGGGCTTCTCCGCGTTCGCTCGCCGCTACTGACGGAATCACTATTGTTTTCTCTTCCTCAGGGTACTTAGATGTTTCAGTTCCCCTGGTATGCCTCTGCACAACCTATGTATTCAGTTGTGTTAATGGGTGATGCAGGCGCTACGTTCCTTGGCTTCATTCTGGCGGATTTGGCTCTGGATGGTGCATTCAAACAAGCAACCATGTTGTCCATCTTCATTCCGATTCTGGCGCTCGGTGTACCGATCTTCGACAACATATTTGTCGTTATCAAAAGTTTCATTCAAGGTAAAGCGATATATCAGGTCGATGCAAGTCAAGCTCATTATCGGTTGCTGCGTGCCGGATTGAATCAAAATCAGGTGGTGGGTGTGCTGTATCTAGTCAGCATATGTCTGTGTCTATCCTCCATTATTCTGATGTTAGTGGAGTTATAAAACAAAAATAACGATGATAATAATAGAAGCCAGGTTCGAGCCCTG
>NZ_LELF01000084.1:0-599 GCF_001029205.1 Paenibacillus sp. VT-400
TGATGCCTCACGCTGGAAATACTATTTTATCGCCAATTATTTGCTGAATGGGGTTCTGCCTCCACGCCGGGGGACATTGTAATGACAATTACAACGACTAATCCAAAAGCTAAAAAAATCCTGCTCAATGCTTTTGATATGAACTGCGTGGGTCATATCAATCATGGCTTGTGGACTCATCCACGGGATGAATCGCATCGCTTTAATGAGCTCAGCTACTGGACCGATCTGGCAAAAACCTTAGAACTAGGATTGTTTGATGGTCTGTTTATTGCCGACATCACCGGTGTCTATGATGTCTACCAGAATGGGATTGACCTGACGTTAAAAGAATCGATTCAATTACCGAGTCATGATCCAAGCACCCTTGTGTCTGCCATGGCAGCCGTGACCCAGCATCTTGGTTTTGGCGTTACAGTCAATCTCAGCTATGAATCGCCTTATCAGTTCGCCCGTCGCTTCGCCAGTCTGGATCATCTGACCCATGGCCGTATCGGCTGGAATATGGTCACTGGTTATCTGGACAGTGCCCAGCGCCTGATCGGTGAAAATGGTCTGAAAGACCATGATCGACGCTACGAGCAGGCCGAAGAATTTTT
>NZ_LELF01000085.1:0-391 GCF_001029205.1 Paenibacillus sp. VT-400
TTAGCTATCATTCACTGGAAGAGCTAGACGGTATTCTTTCGATCCTGGATGACGAATAAAACTTGATTCTTGATTGGGGATAAATCAGATGTGGGAATTGGTAAAAGCAGGTGGGTGGCTGATGCTACCCCTCGTATTATGTTCGATTTTCATGGTGGCCATCTCATTAGAGCGATTTATTCGCCTAAAAAAGAGCCTGATATTACCTAAAGCGCTTTTGATGGGTCCCGGACAAAATGCCAATCAGGTGATGCAAAAACTAAATATGGATAAATCCCTGCAAGGGAGTACATTAGGCCGTGTTTTTGCAGCAGGTGCTGCCAGCCAGCAACAGACCGAGCAATATGCACGTGCCCAGATGGAAGTCGTTGCTTCGCAGGAAATTGGTTAT
>NZ_LELF01000086.1:0-207 GCF_001029205.1 Paenibacillus sp. VT-400
GACCAGTACTAATCGGTCGAGGGCTTATCCAATAGCAAGTGATAATTCGCATGTTTCGTTTCGAATCTAGTTTTCAGAGAACGATCTCTGAAATGTAAGCTAAGCTACGCGTTTGGTGGCGATGGCGGAGGGGTTCCACACGTACCCATCCCGAACACGACCGTTAAGCCCTCTAGCGCCGATGGTACTTGGACCGCAGGGTCCTGG
>NZ_LELF01000087.1:0-229 GCF_001029205.1 Paenibacillus sp. VT-400
CTGAAGGGCTTAACGGTCGTGTTCGGGATGGGAACGTGTGGAACCCCTTCGCTATCGCCACCAAACGTTTGAGAGTTTGAGCTCTCAAAACCGAACAACGAGTGAGTTTGTAGCTAAGCTACATATTTGAATGTTTCCGTTGCAGGAAACGATTCTCCATAGAAAGGAGGTGATCCAGCCGCACCTTCCGATACGGCTACCTTGTTACGACTTCACCCCAATCATCTAT
>NZ_LELF01000088.1:0-389 GCF_001029205.1 Paenibacillus sp. VT-400
TCCAGGTCTGGTGCGAGGGTGCGCACACTCTCCAGCCTGCCCGTGGCGCTGTAGCCGTATTCCCGCGTCTGTCGCGGGCCGCTGATGCGCACCAGGTCGCCGTTGTCACTCCACCCGTAGTCACGGTCATATACCAGGCTGTTCAGGTGCTGGCTCTGTAACTGGCCTGCGGGGGTGTATGTGCTGGTCAGTTCGTATGCGGCATTACTGCCTGCCATGCTGCCGAAGCTGCGCACCGTCTCACGGTGCAGCCTGTCCCGCGTATACTCGACCAGCGGCGTCCCGCCCAGCTTCATCCCCGCCAGGTAACCGCTGCCATACGTCAGCCACTCCACCGGCGGCAGGCTGTCCGGCGTGACGCGGTTTGCCAGCCCCTGCTCGTTGTATGC
>NZ_LELF01000089.1:0-622 GCF_001029205.1 Paenibacillus sp. VT-400
CGATTTACCAGGAGCACAAAAAGCTGAAAGGTCAGCATGAACACCAGAAAAAACATGGTGTGAAGGATTTATTGGAAAATGAAAAGTTTAAAGAACATGCCTGGAAGCAGTACCAACAACAACATCCAGCCAAAGCCAAGCAATACCAGACTCTATACCCATCCTATCAAGTCATTAAAAAATGTGTGGATGAGATCAAAGCAGAACAACAGATGAAACTCAGACAGGAACAACAGCTCAAAGCACAGCAACATGCGCCTAAAATGAAATCTAGTGGCATGAGTCGCTAAACAGAGCGAGTGTCTACGAGCGAACTGAAAAAATTTGCCCATCCCTTTCCCTGATTACAAGCTCCCTATCCATTAATCACCTACCCTACAGAGCATCCCGCATGGGTGCGAACTTTCCAAGTTTGATTCTTAAATCGAGCGTAGCGAGAAAAAAAGCTCATGAGCGAAGCGAATTCCGAGCTGCTTTTGATCTTGCTTTTGCTTTTTCTCAAATTCACGAAAATATGAACCAAAAATTGCCCCGACGAATCGAGCGAAAGCGAGATTCAATAGAGTTTGAGCGAAGCGAAAACCAAGGGCAATTTTCATGAATTTTCTTTTTTATTTTATAT
>NZ_LELF01000009.1:0-509 GCF_001029205.1 Paenibacillus sp. VT-400
TTTGAGAGCTCAAACTCTCAAACAGCTTGCTTTTGCATGGAGCTTGTTCTTTGAAAACTAGATATCGAAACGAAACAAACGCGAATTAGAACATTCCTTTAAGCTGAACTTGTGCAAACAAGTCAAGTGTATAAAGGTAGTTAAATTGACAGTGATCGCTGACGTCATACCCATTATCGTCGTTAGGTGAATTATACATCGGACAGATCCATATCAGATCAATACCGAGATCTGGAATATAATCCAGTTGTGAAATGATCCCCTTAATGTCGCCAATGCCATCCCCGTTGGAATCCATAAAACTTCTCGGATAGATTTGAGAAGCTACTGCTTCTTTCCGCCATACTCTTTTCATTGAATACAATCCTTCTTTCTTGAGAACTGAACATTATATAACGTATTATGCTTTAATCATGGATACGGTACATTCTGGCTTCATATGGACGTAATTCGCTCTCCGAGAGTTCACCTGTATAGTTAGCTACCAAACGCTGATGAGAACCTGTTAA
>NZ_LELF01000090.1:0-385 GCF_001029205.1 Paenibacillus sp. VT-400
AGGGCTTCATGTTAATCATAAGCGCGTGTACCGGCTTTATCACCTCAGTGGCCTGGGCGTAAAACGCAGAAGACGTCGTAAAGGGCTGGCAACAGAACGTCTGCCGCTGCTCCGTCCGGCGGCGCCCAATCTGACCTGGTCGATGGATTTCGTCATGGACGCACTTTCCACCGGTCGCAGGATCAAGTGTCTTACCTGCGTCGATGATTTCACAAAGGAATGCCTGACGGTCACTGTTGCCTTTGGGATTTCAGGCGTTCAGGTCACGCGTATTCTGGACAGCATTGCACTGTTTCGAGGCTATCCGGCGACGATAAGAACTGACCAGGGGCCGGAGTTCACTTGCCGTGCACTGGATCAATGGGCCTTTGAGCATGGTGTTGAG
>NZ_LELF01000091.1:0-516 GCF_001029205.1 Paenibacillus sp. VT-400
CAACGAGTGAGTGTTTTGCAGCTAAGCTGCATATTTGAATGTTTCCGTTGCAGGAAACGATTCTCCATAGAAAGGAGGTGATCCAGCCGCACCTTCCGATACGGCTACCTTGTTACGACTTCACCCCAATCATCCATGCGCTCGCCGATCGCGGGCGTTTCCTCGGACGGCTTGAAAACCACGCAATTCCCCGCCAGCAGCGCGGGGACGATGTGCCCGTTGGGCAGATGGCCGGGGAAATTATAGGGGCCGAGCACCGCCATCACGCCATGGGGACGGTGCCGCAGGACCGAGCGGCCGAACGGCATGGCGGCCTCGTCGAGGCCGGCGCGTTGCGCCTGGGCGGCGATCGATATCTCGACCTTGCCGATCATGGCAGCCACTTCGCCCCGACTGTCCCACAGCAGCTTGCCGGTCTCGCGCGAGATCAGGATGGCGAGATCCTCGGCTTCATCGCGCAGGATCTCGGCAAAGCGGCGCGCGATCGCGACGCGCTCGGCCAAGGGCGTGCGAGCC
>NZ_LELF01000092.1:0-375 GCF_001029205.1 Paenibacillus sp. VT-400
AGCCGACACGATGTCCTTGTCGGAGGTCTTGTCGGGCGTCTTGTCGAAGTAGACACCGGGCGAACGCACGAGCTGCGACACCACGACACGCTCGGTGCCGTTGATGATGAACGTGCCCTTGTCGGTCTGGAGCGGGAAGTCGCCCATGAAGACCGTCTGGGTCTTGATCTCACCGGTCTGGTGGTTCATGAACTCGGCCTCGACGTACAGCGGGGCGGCGTAGGTCTTGCCGCGCTCCTTGCACTCTTCGATCGAGTACTTCTCGGGCTCGAGGTAGGGGTTCGTGAACGAGAGCTGCATCGTCTCGCTCAGGTCCTCGATGGGCGAAATCTCCTCGAAGATCTCCTCGAGACCGCTGATCTCGGGGACATCGGT
>NZ_LELF01000093.1:0-381 GCF_001029205.1 Paenibacillus sp. VT-400
GCCTTGATCACATGATCACCCAATTGCTGAGTATTTTTAGGATTACCAGCTGAATTATTTAAAGAGACATTTAAAGGGAGTGCTATCTGTCACAAAATTTCTGTAGCTGATGGTTGTTTTTCACCATCCTTATAAACTTCAATTCTTGCATTTTCATATTGTTTTATCTCATATCCATCATAAAAAATATTATTTAAAATCAATAACTCATGATTATTTTCAACTTTCACTTCTGTTTCAGTAGGAACATTTAACCCTATATTTATTTTTGAATTAGCTAAAAGTATTTTGTTATAAATACCTAAAATATATTTCCCTTTGTATTCTCGTGACTTAGCCTGAAACTGCTCTATATTTAAGTCATAGACTACTTCAATACAG
>NZ_LELF01000094.1:0-377 GCF_001029205.1 Paenibacillus sp. VT-400
TTGTCACTCCGTTCTTGTCTTTTCCAAACGATACCACGCTTACGCCAGACTTGTTTATTGTAGAACAGCTAATTGGAAATCGTCCACGACGCGCTACATCGCAATGCTTATGGCAAAAACGATAACATTTCCCTTCTGTAATCTTGCCCTCAATGGCACAACCTACAATAGAGTCAAAATCCGGATTCCAGCATGAAAGCAGAAAGGGGAAAATCATGTCACATTTTACTAACAAACAACTGCCATTTCTACGTTCCCAACTGATGTCCGATAAGCTCGATATTGATCATAGACTTTCGGAAAACGAGCATTATAGACTTGGAGACTCCCTTAAACTGCAGCGAGGTGAATTATCACCAATGGATAAACAGCCTGGA
>NZ_LELF01000095.1:0-374 GCF_001029205.1 Paenibacillus sp. VT-400
ATCGGCACAAAAACTGGCAAAACGATTGGAGCAACAGGGAAGCTATTACCTGGATGCTCCGGTATCCGGTCAGACTGTTGGGGCAGAAAAAGGGACTTTAACCGTGATGGTGGGAGGAAATGAAGCTGCCTTTGAACAAGCTAAACCGATCATTGCTGCTTTTGCTGGCTTGATTGAATATGTGGGAGAAAGCGGTTCTGGTTTTGCAGTGAAAGCTGTTAATAATACTTTGATGGCGACGCATGTATGGGCACTGGCTGAAGGCTTGACTGTACTGAAAGGGCAGGGAGTGGATTTAAGCAGTGCGTTGAACTGTATTAATCATTCCAGTGGTAAAAGCAGCATGTCGGAAAATATCATGGCACAGCGTGTAC
>NZ_LELF01000096.1:0-373 GCF_001029205.1 Paenibacillus sp. VT-400
TAGATGTCGACGTTTACACAATGTGATTTTTATCAAAGCGAGTGGTGAATGTGTCGATTTCAGCAAAAATATTCTTGATACAGTTGACTTCTCGCAGAGTCAACTTACTCAGAGTAATTTTCGCGAATGTCAGATTAGAAATTCAAACTTCGATAATTGTTATCTTTACGCTTCGCACTTCACCAGAGCAGAGTTTCTGTCTGCCAAAGAAATATCATTTATTAAATCGAATATGACAGCTGTTATGTTTGATCATGTGCGAATATCGACAGGGAATTTTAAAGATTGCATTACAGAACAATTGGAATTAACTATTGATTATTCAGATATATTTGGGAATGAAGATCTCGATGGTTATATCAATAACATTATA
>NZ_LELF01000097.1:0-372 GCF_001029205.1 Paenibacillus sp. VT-400
AAACTAGCAAAAGAGGGCAGTGTGGAATTTGCCAAGTATATCAAAGTCAAACTTACGTACAGGGACCATCTCCCATTGTTGCTATTGATGCATAGCAACAATGAACGAAAAAGGTCCAGAATGCTGGCGCTTATTCGATTGAATACGGGTGTGAATCCGGATGAGAAACAGACGTATGATTCGGGTAACATGCGTAGTAGCATCAAGTTGTGGTTTTTACCAGGGGTGGTTAGAAGCATAGGTGCAGTTATGGGAAGTGCGGACCAAGTTGAAGATGGACGATTTTTCATTGAGAGGAAGGCGGATTATTCCTATTGAATGATCAGGCTCGTTTCGGTGGAGGGATTATGGATAAGCAGCAACATTATGAAA
>NZ_LELF01000098.1:0-385 GCF_001029205.1 Paenibacillus sp. VT-400
CTGCAGATCAGCAGATCAATATGGCGAAATGCATGGCATGGGCAAATAACGTTTATGTTGCTGTTGCCAACTGTACCGGTTTTGATGGGGTCTACACCTACTTCGGTCACTCAGCAGTAGTCGGCTTCGACGGCCGTACCTTGGGTGAATGTGGTACAGAAGAAAACGGCATCCAATACGCGCAATTGTCACTGCATGAAATTCGTGATGCACGTAAATACGACCAGTCACAAAACCATTTATTTAAATTACTGCACCGCGGCTATACCGGTGTCTATAACAATGGTGACGGCGATAAAGGCGTTGCGGACTGTCCATTCGACTTCTACAAAACCTGGGTTCTGGATGCTCAAAAAGCGCAAGAGAACGTGGAAAAAATTACCCG
>NZ_LELF01000099.1:0-218 GCF_001029205.1 Paenibacillus sp. VT-400
CCTTCGGCCAGCTCGGACACCTCTCCATATGGCTCCCCGAACAGGGCTCGAACCTGTGACAACTCGATTAACAGTCGAGTGCTCTACCAACTGAGCTATCAGGGAATATGCTTCAGAGATCGTTCTCTGAAAACTAGATTCGAAACGAAACACGCGAATTACAACTTGCTATTGGATAAGCCCTCGACCGATTAGTACTGGTCAGCTCCATGCATTGC